>JADJRH010000011.1:0-5140000 GCA_016712345.1 Polyangiaceae bacterium | reverse complement strand
ATATTCCTGCACCACCAAGGATGGCGTTGAAGTAAGCGGGGACGGAGAAGGGTAGGCCGAGCACGGTGGTTGGTTATCCGTGTTCAAGCCAGTAGGATGAGTTGCTAGGACCCGATAGGGACAAACGGCAACTCGCGTATCCGAGAGGTGATGAGGTCCGAGCCTAGCTCGGGATACTCGGTGATCCCAGACTTCCAAGAAAATCCGCGTACAGAGCCCCTTTGGTGTCCGTACCGCAAACCGACTCAGGTGGGCGGGAAGAATATTCCAAGGCGCGTGAGAGAACCCTGGTTAAGGAACTCGGCAAAATGACACCGTAACTTCGGGAGAAGGTGTGCCGGTTTGCGTGAAGAGGTTTACCCTCGGAGCGTCGGCCGGTTGCAGAGAAATGGGGGTTGTGACTGTTTACTAAAAACACAGGACTCTGCAAAGTCGTAAGACGACGTATAGGGTCTGATGCCTGCCCGGTGCTGGAAGGTTAAGGGGAAGAGTCAGCGTAAGCAAAGCTTTGAACCGAAGCCCCAGTAAACGGCGGCCGTAACTATAACGGTCCTAAGGTAGCGAAATTCCTTGTCGGGTAAGTTCCGACCTGCACGAATGGCATAACAACATCCCCGCTGTCTCGACCAGGGACTCAGCGAAATTGTATCGGGGGTGAAGATACCCTCTACCCGCGGCAAGACGGAAAGACCCCATGAACCTTTACTGCAACTTGGCAGTGATTTTTCGGGATGTTCTGCGTAGGATAGGTGGGAGGCTTTGAGGCTGGGCTTCTGGGTTCAGCGGAGCCAACGTTGAAATACCACCCTGGACTTTCTGGAAATCTAACCTAGACCCGTTACCCGGGTCAGGGACACTGCCTGGTGGGCAGTTTGACTGGGGCGGTCGCCTCCCAAAAAGTAACGGAGGCGTGCGAAGGTTCCCTCAGCCTGATTGGAAACCAGGCGTAGAGTGCAAACGCACAAGGGAGCTTAACTGTGAGACCGACAGGTCGAACAGGTGCGAAAGCAGGCGTTAGTGATCCGGTGGTTCTGCATGGAAGGGCCATCGCTTATCGGATAAAAGGTACTCTGGGGATAACAGGCTGATCGCGCCTGAGAGTTCACATCGGCGGCGCGGTTTGGCACCTCGATGTCGGCCCATCGCATCCTGGGGCTGGAGCAGGTCCCAAGGGTTCGGCTGTTCGCCGATTAAAGCGGTACGCGAGCTGGGTTTAAAACGTCGTGAGACAGTTTGGTCCCTATCTGCCGTGGGCGTAGGACACTTGAGAGGAGCTGCCCATAGTACGAGAGGACCTGGGTGGACGTACCTCTGGTGTTCCGGTTGTTCTGCCAAGAGCATAGCCGGGTAGCCATGTACGGAACGGATAACCGCTGAAAGCATCTAAGCGGGAAGCCGGCCTCAAGACTAGGTGTCCCGAGTCGCAAGACTCCTAAAGACCCCTTGTAGACTACAAGGTTGATAGGCCAGGTGTGGATTCCGAGTAATCGGAGGAGCTAACTGGTACTAATCGGTCGTGCGGCTTGACCATACTTCTAAGGCAAACGTCGAATCAGCAAGTTTGCGCTCAGAACTCGGGTGGCGAGTTCTGTAGCTCGCAGCGTTGGCGCACCATCAGCGCCGTTAGGACGCCCGCGTGGCCTGGATCGGGTCCATGCGGCAGTGAAACGCACCTGCTCTGCAGGCCCGTTTCCACACCCATAAATTCCGGTGGCGATATCGAGGAGGCCACACCCGATCCCTTCCCGAACTCGGAAGTTAAGCTCCTTGGAGCCGATGGTACTGCTAGGGCAACCTAGTGGGAGAGTAGGACGCTGCCGGGAACCTCTTCAGCCCGTTCCGCTTCACCGCGGAACGGGCTTTTTCTTTTTGTCCGTACTTATCCACAGACCCGCTCTCCCCTTGTCCAGCATCACGCAACACGCAAGGACCGGGCGCGCGCTGCCGCGCCGGTGCGGGCGTCGGGCGCAGAGCTTTTCAGTTCGCTTCGAAAATCACGCGCTCGTAATTGAAACCGATAAAGTCGTCTTTGCCGCAGCGCCATCCCGATGACAGTGAGTTGCCGCCGGTGTGCCAGCAAATGCGTTGATCACCGTCGGACGCGCCGCCGCCCGGATAGCTCAGACTATCCACAATGTCGCAGCTGTTGCGGTTGACAGGGCTCGATGCCGGCGCAAATCCCCACGAATATTCGCCGCTGTAATACCAGGCGACGCCGTTCGCATCGTGACTGCAATTGGCGCTTTGCCCGCAGTCAAAGAGCACATCGTCACGCAGGCCCATGGCGACAACGCTGAACACCACATCGCCGGCCGGACGACACGCCAGGAGCAACTTGGCAGCATCGCAGTTTTGGAGAATCGTTGAGAGTGAATCGAACGAGTCGTAGTTGCCCGAGTAACACTCGTTCCACCCCACAAGCTCGCCCTCGGGAACGTCCACCTGCGGGCCCGACTTCCAGTAGAGGCAATCCTTGTCGTTGGCGCAGCCGGCCGGGCAGCACATGTCGCCGTCAACGCACTGCGTGATCTCGGAAGTGGGCGCCGCGCACGCGCCGTTGCTGCACGTGGTGCCTCCGGTGCAGCCGTTGGCATCGTCGCAAACCGCGCCGTTGTTTGCGGGCATTCCGCCCAAGCACTTGCCCTGGAAACACGTTTCGCCCGCGGTGCAGAGGTTTTTGTCGTCGCACGCGGCACCGTCGTTGCCGGCCACGGAGATGCACGTTTGTTGGGCTTCGCTGCAAATCCCCACTTTGCACGGGTCGCCCGAAATGACGCCGCACGTGTTTGGATAACCTTTGCACTGCCCATCAACGCATTGGTCCTGCACGGTGCAGTACTTGAAGTCGTTGCACGGCGTGCCGTTCATCTTCGGCGCAAGTGTACACCCGCCTTGCGCCGAATCGCAGAACCCAACGCCGCACTCATTCGTTAAGAACGAGCAATCCACCGCCTGCTTCGGCTGACACGTGCCGTTGATGCACGACGCCGCCGCAACACACGGATCACTCAAGAAGCACGTTGTGCCGTTGTTTCCCGGGTTTTCAACGCACGTGTCGCTCACCGGATCGCAAACAGCCACTTTGCAGGGATCGCTCGCCGCACACGGCTTCGTGGTTCCGGCAACGCACGCGCCGTTGTCGCAATAGTCATTCTGTGTACACTGCTTGCCGTCGTCGCAGGCAGCGCCGTCCATTGCCGGCAACTTGCCGCACTCGCCGTTAATGCACGCGCCTTCGTTGCACGCGTCGCCGAACGAAACGCAGTCCTGCGCGCCGGTGCACCCGCCGACGCCGGTGCTTGTGCTGCTCGTCGTGGAGCCGCCGGTGCTCGATGTGGTGTCGGTGCCGCCGGCTCCACCGGTTTCGATCGTGATCGCTTCCGCGCAACCGACAACCGCCGCCGCACCCGTCAAAGCAGCACCGAGAACAACCGCCCAACGACCAAGCTTACCCATGCTCGATGGATACACCGGCTGGGCCTGTGCGGGCTGCTTTTGTTCGTATTCAAAGCGCAATACGCCTTCATCGCGGGTCGCGTGCGCTTACGGTTCAGGGGCGGGATGGAGGCGTGGGGGACGGCGGACGCGTTGCACGCCCGCGTGTACACAGGTTACTTCTTTGCGTTGCGGCGGCGTCGCGCAAATGCAGCCCCAAAGGCCATTGCCAAAGCCGCCGCGGCACCTCCGCCGCCGGCCGCGGCGCCGGCATTCGAGATGGAACAGCAGCCGATGCGGGCGTCTCCTGTACCTTCACAACCGCTCAAATCGCAGGTCACCTCGCCGCGGGCCGACACATCCACCTGGGCGTTCCAGTTTTCTTGCAAGTAGGCAATGCACGCGTCCACGTCGCTCGCGCTCACGTATTGACCGTTGCAAAAAAGCGCGCCCGACGGCTCCTGGCATTGCACTTCATCCGCCCTGCAGGTCGGCGTAACACTGCACATCGCAGTTGATGTTCGCCTCCGCGTCGCACGCGCCGTGGCAGCACTCCTGGCAATTGGCTTCGCACGTGGTAGCCGTGCCGGTGCAGCTCGCGTCGCAGCTTGCATCGCAGCTCGCCTGACACTCCTCGGTGCAGTCATCGAGTGTACACTCGGCATTGCATCGCGACTCACACTCGGCGTCGCAACCCGCCTTGCAGTCGATTGTGCCGGGGTTGCACTGCGCTTTGCACTCGGCTTCGCAGCCGCCCGTGCACTGCACGTCCACGTTGGCGGTGCAGCTTCCCTCGCACGCCGCCGTAAAACTCAGAGGTGTACACTGCGCTTCGCAGCCGCCCTGCACCTCCACCGTGCAGCTGATGCCGCTCGAAAAGTCGAACTTGCCACACGGATTTTCCTGCGCGCCGGCGGACGCGGCCGTGAACAAAGCAACAAAGGCAGAAGCAATCGAGGCCAGGCGTGTGAAGGTTTTCATGCTTGCCGATGATTGCAGCCGCCGTGCCGGCGTTGCGCGCCGCGGTTTGGTCACGCGCGCCCAACCTTAAATTTCCCGCTGCTTCCAACCGGTCGTGGTCCGCAGTTCACACACTCGGCGTACCCACGCGTTCCTTCTCCGGGGCAACCAATCCGCACCCGCGGCGCGCGCTCCGCATGTCCGTTGGGAGAAAGCCTTCCGGCCGTGACGTTCACGCGCCAGCCTGTTTCGCCGCGCTTTTCGCAATTCCGCTCGGGTTGCCGTCGTCGCAAATCACCCTGTTTTTCCCGGCGTGTTTTGCGCTGTAAAGCCGCCGGTCCGCCGACTTCAGCAAGCTCTCCACGTTGAGCCCGTCGCTCGGATAGGTCGCCACACCCGCGCTGAAAGTGATGTGAAACGGCTGGTCTTGATCGCTCGAAAAACGAGTTTCACGCAGCTCGCGCAACACCCGAAGCACCAAACCCTCCGCCACTTCCGAAGGCTCACCTGGAAACGCCACTAAAAATTCTTCTCCGCCCCATCGCCCTCGGAGATCCTCGGCGCGAAAACGCGTTGCGAGCAACCTACCCAACGTTACGAGCACCCGATCGCCTGCCAAGTGCCCATACGTGTCGTTCACGTCTTTAAACCCATCCAGGTCAATCAACGCCACGCTCAGCACCGAGTGTTTGCGCTGCGCGTCCGCCAGCTTTGCCACCAGCGCATCCACCACCGGACCGCGCAGCAAAAGCCCCGTGAGCGAATCGCGTTCCGCCCGATCTCGCAACAGTCGCTGCCTGTCCAACCGTCCGCGCACGCGGGCAAGCAACTCCTTGGGCACAAGCGGTTTGCCAATGTGATCGTCCGCGCCCGCTTCAAACGCTTGAATGCGCGTCTCCACGTCGCCTTTGTTCGACATCAGCAAGATCGGCAACGTTCGAAACGGCGGCGTTGTCCGCAGAATCCGACACAGATCCAATCCGCCAACCACCGGCATCACCATCTCCGCCAAGAGTACATCGGGCCGAAAGTACTCCACCGCGGAAAGCGCCGCTTTTGGATCCGACAACGCGCGCGCATCGATCCCGTTCACGCGCAACAACTCCACCACCGCGGCTCCAAAAGAAGCATCGCTGTCCACCACAAGCGCCCTCGGCCGCACGCTGCTTGTTTCGTGCACAAGGTCGCGCAACGCTGTGCTCAGCGCATCGAGATCCAAAGGCTTTTTGAGATACAAAGACGCCCCTGCGTGAACCGCCTCAACACGCGCATGGAGCGATGTGTCGCTCGACATAAACGCAATGGGCAAGTGCTCGTAGCCTGCCATCGCGCGCAGCTCACGCCCCACGCCGAACGTCTCCGCCCCGTTCAAGTGCGCTTCCAAAACAACGCCGTCGAATCGAGCCGAACGCGCGAGCGAAATGGCCGTTGGCACGTTCGCCGCGCCCGTCACATCGATCAACTGCCGCTTGCCCGCGTCCGAAACCAACGCTCGAAACTCGTCGTCGGCGTCCAGCACCAACACATGCGCGCCCACCGCTGTGGGAGCGCTTTGCGGTCCTTCCAGCGGCTCAATCTGCGTTTCGTGCGCCGCCGCGCGCACCAAATCACCGAGCGCTTCTTCCACACGGCCCCACGCCGCCGGTGCATCGCTGTGGTTGTGCAACTTGAGACGCTCCACAACGTCTTCAAGCCTGCCCGCCGCCTCGCTCACCTTAAAAAAACCGTACGATCCACCATTGGTTCGCAGGCTGTGCGATCGGTGCAACGCTTCATCAAGCGCGTCGGTTGCCCCCGGTACGCCGAGCGATTTTGCGCGCGCCACACACGCTCGCAGACCTCGAATCATGTCGGGCAATCGCTCGCGATAATCCCGTCGCAGTTCATCGAGCCACGCCGGCCGTGCGATCTGAGCGCTTTTTCCCGTGGATCCAAAAAGCGATCGAACCTGCGCCGCGAACAACGTCGGCACGATCGGCTTCGTCACCAGCACCATCGGTTGCAACGCATCAATTCGTTTGCGCAGCACATCGAGCACGCGCTCAAACGCCGATACAAAAATCACCGGCGTCAAATCACCTCGATTGCGTCGCCCCACGATCCAAGCCTCCCCCTCGCCGTCGGGCAGGTGGCTGTCCACCACCATCGCATCCACTTTATTGTCTTCAAGAATGGTGTCGGCTTCCGCAAGCGAATACGCGTGCAGAAGACGAACTTCCTGTGCTCTCAACGCCGGAGCAACAAGGCGATGAAAGTACGCATCGTCATCGAGAAGAAGCACGGAGCGGAGCATGACCGCCTCGCGAAAAGCCGGCGCGGGTGCGAGAACCCTGTTGTCCGGCGGCTAAAACTAGCGCTTTCCTTTAAATCCCATCATCTGCTGAATAGCGCCTTCGCTTTCCTCTAAAATCGTTTGTTCTTCTTCCATTCGGTCCGCGCACGATTCGCACACCTTCTTCTTTTTTGCGCCGACCTTCACGGTCTTCAGTGTTTCCACTTCGCTGTCGCACTCTTTGCAAACAGGCATACGCGCCATGGTAGCGCATGGCATTGTGACTTCGAGGCAAACGCCGAGCCACCGCCGGCCCCCGAAATCACCGCGCGCTCTTCCCTTCATTCTCCCGCGTCGCGCAAAAGTAGGCCCGATCAAAGCCTGCCCTGTACCGTTCGTTTCGCAATGGAACGACGAAATGCAGCCCGAATGATGGTCGACATTCCCGCGTGGTGTTTGCTCGACGGTCACCGCCACCCGTGCCGCGCAGTCGATCTTTCTGCCACCGGCATGCTCATCTCCCGATCGCGCGCCTTTTCGGAGCGAGATCTCCCCCAACTCGGCGCCTACGAAATGTTTCTCGGGTCACGCCGCCCCATTCGCTTTCGAGCGCGCACCGTTCGCTGTGAAGGCCCACTCGTTGCGGTTCGATTCGTTGTGATGAACGACGCCGACCGACTCAGCATTGCCGAACACGCCGACGAGCTTGCGCGCCGCCGCATCTCCTTGCATTAGCTATTTCGCTCGTCTTTTTTTGGTCCATGCGCCGCCTCGCCCGCGGGTCAACTCCGCTCGGTCCGAGGTCGGCCGTCCAGGTTTGCGTCCCGGTTGAGCGCTTGCGTTGGTGGGCTGGAATGCTCGCTCTGTGCAATCGGCGCCCGTTCAGGCGTCGGCTTTTACAAACGTGAAGGCGGCCCAGCGGGCCGGCGCCGAAGGCGCCGGCCCGCTGGGCTCGCGCCAATGATCCACCACAAGCACGGCGCGAGCACCGCCGCGCGCAAGCGCGGCGATGCCCGCGCCGAGCGCCACCGCCAGCGAAGCCTCGTTGCTGCCCGCTCGCCGACTTGTGACGAGGCGCTTGACCGCTCGCCAGGGCGAGCGGTCAAGCGCCTCGTCCCAGTCGGCGCTCGGCCTCGGCAACACCACCAACGCAGGTTCAGCGGGCGGCTCACTGCTCACCCAGTCCGACAGATTGGTGCCGTCCTGATAGTCATGGAGTACACACAACGCCTCCCGCCCGTCGCGTTCGTGTTCCAGCACAAATGCCGCCGCACCGGGACTGAGAGGAGGTGTACACAATCCGCGCCCGTACGTTCGCGGCCCCACAACGTTCTCCACGATCCTGTCGCGCTCCGCGACCGTGCTCGCCACCACCACG
Source organism: Polyangiaceae bacterium (assembly GCA_016712345.1). Classification (GTDB taxonomy): domain Bacteria; phylum Myxococcota_A; class Polyangia; order Polyangiales; family Polyangiaceae; genus JADJRH01. The sequence goes on along the minus strand of JADJRH010000011.1, from coordinate 5,131,955 downwards.
TCGGCCTCGTCGGCCACAAGCAAGTCCGCAGACGAGAGCAACGCCGTGCCCATCGACAGCGAAATGTCGCTCGTTGTGAGCACCGGCCCCTTCACGCCCAGGTAGATCGACGCGTGCCCGGCGGGCGACGACAAAAGCAAATTGGAAACACCGCAGGCTTTCCGGCGCGAAACCCTTTTTCCAAAATCGGCCACAAAAACGCGGCGAAGTCTTCTTCGCGACGAAACGCGATGCCACACACCATCCCGAGGCGCGACGTATCGGCCGCGCGCTCGATGCCTGCGGCATCGAGCGCGCGCCCGTTGATAGCCGTCACGAGCGCGCCGCCTCTATCGAGGCGGCGCGCTCGCTCCACATCCAAACTTTTCGCCAAGCTCTCGGCCGACGAAGCGCCCACGTTTTCACCCGGTGTACCTTCGAGGTACCGCGCCACGTCCGCGTTGTTGTGTACACCTTCCGGGCCCAGCACCGTCGAAGCTGTCACCACAATCCGGCGCCGCCTCGAACCGCCTTCCGCCGGCCGCTCAAATAGCCCCGGCTCGGTGAGCGCCAGCACGGTGTTGCTTCCCCCAAAGCCGAACGAACTGGAAAGCGCTGCCCGCGCCCGATGCGCAACGCCCTTTCCGCGAACATGTTTGAGCGCTGCAAGCGCCGGATCCGGCTCTTCCAAACCGGCCGTGGGCGGCAATTCGCGGTCCGCGAGCGAAAGTGCCGTGATCGCCGCTTCAACAGCGCCGGCAGCACCGAGCGTGTGCCCGAGCTGACCCTTCGATGATGAAATGTACACATCCGAAAGTCGCTCCCCAAACACTTCGTTGAGCGCCGCCGACTCCATTCGATCGTTGTGCGGCGTGGCCGTTCCGTGCGCGTTCACATAACCCACGTCGGCCGGCGAAAGCCCGCCGCGCCCGAGCGCCGCGCGCATGAGCCTCGATGCTGTTGTCCCCGCCGCTTCAGGGTTGGTGATGTGGTGCGCCTCCGAGCCGATCGCCCAGCCCGCCAGTTCCGCGATCGGCGAAACGCCGCGGGCGCGCGCGCTCTCTTCACTTTCGAGCAGCAAAAACGCCGCCGCTTCACCCAAGTTCATCCCCATCCGCTTCACGTCGAAAGGCCGACACGGCGCAGGATCCATCGCTTGAAGCAGGTTGAATCCCACAAACGTGAGCCGCGCGAGCGCATCGGTCCCGCCCGCCAAAACAAGCTTTGATTTGCCCGCGCGAATCCATGCGTCGGCGAGCGCGATCGCATTCGCACTGCTCGAACAAGCGCTGCACACCGTTCGCGTTCGCCGAAACCGATGAACGGTTTCAAACAAACGATCCGCGGTTGCGCTCACCGGATGACTTCGCAACGCTTCATCGGAATACGCCTCTGCGAGCGCTTTTTCGGCCGTTTCACCCCCCGCTGCGAGCGGCTTGTGAAGCGAAGCGATCTTCGCTTCGGTCACGAACAGCCCGCCCGTTGTGCCGCCCACGATGAGATCCACCGGATCTGTCGGCGCCACCCGCGCTTCGGTGAGCGCTTCGCGCGCCGCCACCAAAGCCAGAGCATCTGAGCGAGACCACTTTCCCGCCGCGCCAAGCGGCGCCACATCTTCGACACGAAAGCCCGCTATTTCGGCCGCGAGCTGCGCTCTCAGCTCCGACACGTCAAACAGCGTCACCTTCGATTGTGCCCGCGCACCTGACAGCAAAAGACGCATTGTTTGTCGCGTCGACGGAGCCAGCGGCGAGATCAGCCCGAGGCCAGTGATCCACGTTCGCACGGATACGTTTTGCGGGCCGGTACCACACCGCGTCAAGCACTGCGTCTGAAACGAGCACGCTGACGCCGGAACGCGCGCGGAGTAGAGAGCACCCATGAGCCAGTCCGATGCCCAATCCGCCGAAAAAGCGGCGCGCTATCACCAAGAAAACCAAAGCCGCTACCTGGATGAACTCAAAGCGCTCGTGCGAATCCCAAGCGTCTCATTCGAGGGATTTCCCCCGGAGAATGTTCGCAAAAGCGCCGAAGCAACCGCCGATCTCCTAAAACGCCACGGCCTTGAAAACGTGCGCCTTCTCGAACTCGAAGGCGCGCACCCGTACGTGTACGGCGAATGGACGAACGCTCCGGGCAAACCCACGCTGCTCCTGTACGCGCATCACGACGTTCAACCCGCGGGCGATCTCGCAAAATGGAACACTTCGCCGTTTGAGCCCGTTGAAAAAGACGGCCGCTTGTACGGACGTGGAGCCGCCGACGACAAGGCCGGCATCTTGGTGCACGTTGCCGCGATCGACGCGTGGCTAAAAACCGCGGGCACCCTTCCCGTCAACGTCAAGTTGGTGATCGAAGGTGAAGAAGAAGTGGGCAGCGATCACCTCGGTGCGTTTTTGGCGGCTCACCGCGACATGCTTTCCGCCGACGCCATGATCCTCACCGACTGCGGAAACTTCGACACAGGGTTGCCGTCGCTCACCACATCGCTTCGCGGAATTGTGGTGCTCGAAGTGGAAGTGCGAGCGCTCAAACAAGCGGTTCACAGCGGCATGTGGGGCGGCCCTGTTCCCGACGCAACAATGGCCCTATGCCGCATGCTCGCGTCGCTCACCAACGAAGACGGATCCATCGCGGTGAAAGGCATCTACGACCGCGTCAAACCGCTCACCGAGAGTGAACGACAGAGCATCGCGTCCTTGCCCACCTCCGACGAAAAGTTCCGCCACGAAGCCGGCATGCTCGATGGTGTACACCTCCTCGGCGGTCGCCCCCCGTGGGAAACCAACTGGCGTCAGCCTTCCATCGCGGTGAACGCGTTTGAAGCTTCCAATCGCAAAGACGCGCGCAACATCCTCTGCGAAAGCGCGTGGGCCCGCGTGGGTGTACGCATTGTGCCCGACATGGATCCCACCGAGACAGCCAACCTGGTGATCGACCACCTCAAAAAAGCGGCTCCTTGGGGCACGCAGGTAGAAGTGAAAAACCTCGGAGGCGCCCCCGCGTGGTGCACCAATTCAGGTCATTCCGCGTTTGAGTTGGCCATGTCGGCGCTCGAAAAAGGCTACGGAAAGGCGCCCGTGCTCATCGGCTGTGGTGGAACCATCCCGTTTGCCGGCCCCTTTGGTGAAGCGCTCGGTGGCATCCCCGCGCTTCTTGTTGGGGTGGAAGATCCGTATACAGCCGCGCACGGAGAAAATGAAAGTTTGCACCTCGGTGACTTCCACAAAGCGGTGAAGTCGTCGATCTTTATGTTTGGTGAGTTATCCCACCTGAAAAAGTAGATTCCATCGCACGACCTCCCCAATCCTTCCCGCCGCCCGCGCTTTCTGACCTATACTCGCCCCATGCGCGACACCACTTTGGTCAAGACACGCGCCCTCTTTCTCTCCTTCGCAGCCCTCACAACCGGGTGTGAACCGCTCGCCGACGAGTTCAACTTCGAACGCGAAGAAGTGCCCATTTTTGAGCGCTCCGAGCTGGTTCCACCCCCGGTTTCGGCACCGTCCAACTTGAGAGTCATGGCGTACAACATCAAGTTCGGCGCCGCTCGAACCGACTTTTGGTTTGACTATTGGGGTGACCAGGTTCAACTCGACTACAGCGTTGTGGCCGAAAATCTCGGCAATATCTACGCGCTCGTTCGCGAGGCCGACCCTGACATTCTCATTGTTGAAGAAATTGAGGTCGGCTCTCGACGCAGCGCCTACTACGACATGGTTGCCGGCATGTTGGAAGGCACCAACCTCAACTACGCCGCATACATTCAAACTTGGCAAAGTCGATATGTCGCTTCCGAAGGGCTCGGCCGGGTGGACATGGGCAATGCCATCTTTTCCAAGTATCCAATCACCTTTGCCGAGCGCATTCGCCAACCTGACAGAACCGACATCTCCGGGTTGATCTTAACGTTTTACCTCCATCGAATGATCGGCCACGCCGTTGTGGACATTGGCAATGGCAGAACGGTGGGGGTTTACGGTGTACACACCGAAGCGTACGACAGAGATGGCACAAAAGGCCGCCAAATCGAGCAGATTTATACAGAGGTAATGGCAGACACAATGCCCTTTGTCCTCGGCGGCGACTTTAACGAACTGCCTCCAACGGCCGTTAAAATCGACAACTTTCCTGATGAACATCCCATTACGCAAGGCACGCCGTACGAACAGCCGCCCTACACACCCGAGATCATGTTGCCGTTTTATAATGATCTCACCCCTTGGATCTCGCTCGACGAATACGGCACAACAGATGAAGAGCAGTCCAAATATTATACCCATTCGGTCATCGGCCCTCTGACAGAAGGCACCAACGGTCAACCCGGATTTTGGAATCGAACGCTCGACTACCTTTTTATCCCCAAAAACAATGCTTTTGAGCCCGGGAAAAGCGACGTTTTGCAGTCACCCGGCCGACAGGGAATCAAGAGCGATCCGCTGCTTCTGTCAGACCACGCACCTGTCATTGGCACCTGGATTGTGGGAGGTGCCCCATGAAAACAATCCTTGCCGGGCTGACCCTCGCCGCCGCGTTCACCATCAGCTCCACCGCCTCCGGTCAACCCATGTGGGCTCGCGATACAGCGAGCGTCCTTCCCCCGTGGAAGTGGCGCGGAGGCCTCATGGCCCCTGTTGAATTGGGTATTGGCAACGGGGTAGAACTCTCCACGTCCCTCGCACCCTGGTTTATGTTGTCGCCCAACCTTTCGGTGCGGGCCGAGTTGGGTCACATTGGAAACGCTTCGTTTTTGGGTGAATACGGCCTGTCATTTCCCACCCCTTCCATGTACATGCTTCAAGGTTATCTCTTCCCGTCGTTTACCAACGGAGACGGTAAGATCGGTTGGGCCATGGTGCCCCTTGTCGCCATCTCCGGCTCGCTTCCCCTCACTCGACGCGAAAACGAAAACGCCCCACAGGTAGCCGCTTACCGCGGAGTCCTTACCGGTAAACTCGACGCTGCCATTGGCATCCCGTTTGAACATACCGACATCAAACCGCTGGAGACGTTTGCCCCCATTGACCTTGTGTACGCACCCGCCCTCAATGGGCACCGCGTGCACCTCGGCGTTATGTACGATCATGCCATCCTCAACTGGCTCCGGGGCAGGGTAGGCATCTCCGGGTATTGGGTAGGTCAAAGTCCCTATCCTCCGCGATCGCCATTTACGTTTTCGGCCGATGCATCCCTTGAAGTGGCGCTCGGCAAACACGTGCGAGTCGCGCTTGGAGGCGTTTATTTCAACTCCGATCAGCGCGCCACCGCGCTCGAACGAGGGGACGACGGGCGGCTTCGACGCGTGTCCGTCCGCTCCAATGACATCTACCCCACGTTTGATTTTATTCTCGGATCTGCCTTATAGACCTATACCTTGATCACGCGATAAGAACATAGAAGGCGTTTATAAGCGCCACGCCTTTCGCAATTCCGCTTGGCAACGGGCGACGACGACAGAGACCTTACGACAAGACCTGATACTGTCGATTTCTTCGCCTTGCGCGCAAAGCTTGCATGAATCCGGTTGGATAGCCCCGTTTTTTGCTCCGTCGGACAACGGGCATACGGGTTGCGACGCACCCGCACCACCTTGAGCGACAAAACAACCGACCCCTCCGCCTTCCACTCCACACCAGAACTTCCCCCCGTTTCTGAAGCGGAACCGGCACCTTCACAAGCCGCTGCCCCCACCGACGAAATTGAGGCTCTCAAAGCCGATCGCGGTTTGCGCGCCGTTTTTGAAAACGAAGGGCTTGACCCCAAAGACGTTCTCGGAAGGCTCAAATACGAGGCCGAGCTTGCCAAATTACAAATCGAGTTGGTTCGGCTCCAACGCACCGTTCAACTCCAAGGCCGGCGCGTATGTGTCCTTTTTGAAGGCCGCGACGCAGCCGGCAAGGGTGGAGCCATTCGCCGCTTTATGGAGCACCTGAATCCGCGCACCGCGCGCGTTGTGGCCCTCCCCAAACCCACCGAGGTGGAGCGAGGTCAATGGTACTTTCAGAGGTATGTGGCGGCTCTACCCAACCCCGGTGAAATCTGCTTTTTTGACCGCAGTTGGTATAACCGCGCCGTTGTCGAACCGGTGATGGGATTTTGCTCCCAACAACAATACAATCTCTTTATGCAGCAGGTGCCCGAGTTTGAGCACATGCTCTACGAAGACGGTATAGAACTGATCAAGTTCTGGTTTTCTGTTTCTAAAGAAGAACAGGCCCGCCGCTTTGATGAACGCCGCAAAAACCCGCTCAAACAGTGGAAACTCAGCCCGGTAGACGACAGGGCGCAGGACAGGTGGGATTTATACACCCGTTACAAAGAAGAAATGTTCAGCCGAGCGCATACAAGTTTTAGCCCTTGGATCATTGTCCGGGCCAATTCTAAGAAAAAAGCCCGGCTTGAGAGCATGCGCTATCTCCTATCGGTGCTCCCCTATGAAGGCAAAGAAAAGCCTTGTATCAACATCCGTCCCGACCCGGCTGTCATCCTCCGGTTCCACCGGTCAGCTCGTCAAATCGATACCTGACAGCCGCTCTACTTACCCTGAATCAACTCAAAGTGAGCCTCGCACTCGGCGTGGGCCACCAGGTCTACCCCACCACACTTTGGGGCGAATTTTTCTACCAGCTTGACCACCTCAGAACGTTTGGCCCAGGGTTTGAGCGCTGCGGCCAATTGGTGGGCGCGCGTTTTGTCCCTTCCTAAAAACGCATCTTTTCGGGCGAAGATCAATGTGTACGCTTCTGCCGCCCGCTCCACCAATACGTTCACTTGGGCTTCGTCGTCTTTGTACAAATCACATTCGTTTGCGAGCCACTGAATTTTAGAGCTTCGCCCCCGTTCACGGGTGGAAGCCTCCCGCGCCCATTGGCGAGCCTGTTCAATCTGCCCATCTTCTTTTGCCCATTGCGACAGCGTTGTCAGGTAATGAGAGGGCGAGTCGCTTTTTTGAGTCTCCGCGATCAGCATCTCCACAGCGAGCGCTTTTTTCCCAATCGACCGCAGAAGGTAGGCCGCGTTTCCCATCGTGGCGTGCCTTTCAGCGGCCGTCAGATTCATTGAGTTGAGACGTTTTACGCGCCCGTAAATCCGCTCTGAAATGACGGGATCTATCGCCGCCCCGGCGTTTTCCAATCGATAAAATTCAACTGCCGGCAACTCGGCCAAAAGTGCAACATCCACAGGCGAATTGCTTCGATCGGCGATATTTCTCGCCGCTTCGAGCCACGTTTTTTTGAGATTCTGAAATGGGGCTTCCCTATCGTCTTCTAAATGCCACCTGACAAACACCTTCACCCAACTTGTAATAAATGTTCGCGCCGCCCATTGGGTATCAGAAGTGGCAAAAATGGCTTGCAACAGCTCACCCGCCCGCGCCTTCACCCCGTTTCCTACCCGCGTGGAGTCAGCGTACATATCCCGCATGGACGCCAAGGCCAGCGCTTCTGCAGCAAGCGCCGCGCCGGCCACCGGGTTTACGCCTTTGCAAAGGTCAAATGCGCGCAGCGCCGCCCCGCTTCGATCGGTTGAATTTTTTATTGGAACGCTTGACCAACTTGTGGCGGCGAAAAGTGGGCAGAGTTTCACAGTGGCCATGCCTTTTTCAAGCTCGCTCACGGCCTGTTCAAAAGCGGTGGAGGTGCCGCGCGCGAGAGCCAGCGCCTTCAACAACTCATTGAGTGAAACCGTATGATGCGCTCGGTATACCTCCCCACCGTCCGGCGACAAAACGAGCACCGTTGGGTAGGCCCACGCCTCAAATTTTTCAATAACGGCCTGCGCACCCTCGCTGTCGCCGTCTACCCTTACCCTGACAAAATCGGTTGTAGAATTAAAAAAAGCCTCTTTTGAAAGCACATTCGCTTCAAGCGCCTGGCATGGCGGACACCAAGTAGAGCTGATGTATAAGAGGGTAGGCTTCCCTTCCGCTTTGGCCCGGTCCAACCCCGCCGCACCTTCCCACCCGTGGGGAAGGGCGCTTTCAGGCGCGCTGGTAGAAACGCCTGCGCCCTGTGAGGGCGTTTTTTCTCCACACCCCGTCAGAGCGAACACGACCGTCCACACAGCCAACAGCTGGTGGGCGCGCCGCGGCAGGGCTCCTCTACCCATGATGAGCCTCTATCCGCTCACGATTCGGCGCACTTCCAGTGAGGCTTTCAGAGGACGGAAAAACCACAAAACCAAGCGCATACCCAAGCCCCTGCGCCACCAAATCGCGCGGGTCAAACGTGCCGGAAACCCAATGGAGAGCCTGCCCAAGCTCATACCCAACTGTCAGAAATGCGCCCAATGTCCACCAAAAAAACCTGACATTTGACTCTTTTCCACGCCAAAAAATGGCGAGCGTTGCCCCCACGGCAAATGCCCACGTCACATCGGGCAACACCGCGAGCCATGCTTCAGGTAAAGCCTTACCCCACCGAACAGTGATGCTTCGCGCGCGAGTCAAAACCGATTCAAGCGGGTTGAACCGCGTGAGCATGACCACAAACGCCGCCGGCTTGGGCCGCAAAAATAGGTAGGTAAACGCCCCCACGCTCAAAGGCAAAAAAGCGCCCCATGCAAGCCTTTGAAACATGCGAGCGCTCATTGCAACATTCACCTACCACGGTGCGGGGCCCGCGAGCGAGCTTTTCGGGTTGCGCCGGCTCCGTCAGGTTTTTTATCGGTAAACGGCACGTATCCAGTTCCCAACGCAAAGCGAAACGAGTAAGAGGCCGCCATGCGAAACGTTTCTCTCTCGATTTTATCGGCGCTCGCACTCGCCGCATTTGGTTTTATGGCCCTCGGCAGCGGCGGCGGTGAAAACGCGTCCTCCGGCTCACCCAGCTCGTCGGGCTCGCCTGCCGCGGCCGGCGGAGGCGACAAAGGTGCCGTGCTCGCCACCTGCACCACCATGCACGCCGGCAAAATGCTCGAATGCGCAGAAAACTTTGGCATGGTGCCCACCCTGGCCGAAGACATGTGCAAAACCGGTGGTGGTGAGTTTAAAAAAGGCTCCACCCCGTGCCCCCGCAAAGACATGACCGGTTCATGTGAGTATAAAGCCAAAAACCCCGGCGATCCGGGTGAAATTCATTACTACTACCCGGGCTCCGTGGGTGATCCCAAAGGCTCCTGTGAAGCTTTGGGTGCCGTGTGGACGGGCGCTTCCGCTGCTCCCGCCGGCAGCGCAGCTCCCGCCAAAAAGTAACTCGCGCGGTTCGCCCTCCAACCAGATCTACCCATGCGCTGTGTACACTTTGTCGCCCTCGTTTTTGTGGGGCGCATCCACCCTCGCGTGTCGCGGCGCCCCGCCGGCTGATGAAGCCATCACTCCGGCGGACTGTCCGATATTCAACTCACCCGGCAAACTCCCTTCCTCGGTAGATGAGGCGCTCAACCTAAAAAAGGGTGGAGTCCACTTTTCCAACAAAGAAATTCGAGCCAAATATGTGTGCGCCGCGGCGGCCATAGGCGGGCTCAACGAAGGTTGGAAAAAAGAGGGATTGAGCGCTGAAGAGCGGGCCAAACGAGCGTTTCAAACCCGTCATGACGCACGGGTGATTTCACGCGCCATGATGAGCGACGCAGCTGAAGTCAAAGCGCTCGAAGATCGCGACCGTGAAAAGTATGGTCAACCCGACGGGCCCACCTTTGACCAGCTTGTAAAAAAAGCCCAAGAAAAAGGCCTTTCAGGCGATGCGGTGTTTGAAGAAATCGTCGCGTCGGCCCAACGGACCGACGCCGCGACGAATCAGGCATTGGGTATCAAGTAAATATTGCCCACCACCGGGCGTGTGCTCGCTCCGCGCCTGCGCGCCTCCTGGCAATCAGGTCACTTGAACTCGAGCGTTCGCTCAAGCGCAGCCAATAGATCACCGGCCTGAAGCAGATCCTCCACAACGGCCGCGTACGAAGCTTTGGCGCCGAAAGCTTCATCGGCTGGGAAGCCTTTTGAGAGAGTCGCGTTGTGGGTAGAGCCGACACAAAACATGGTGTCTTTCGGTTTCCATGTTTCGTCGAGAGTGGCACGATTCGTTTGCCATTCAGCGAGCAGTTCGCCATGTGCAGCGCTTCCGCAGCACAATTGGCGAAGGGCATCAATGTTCTGAAACAGCCACGCTTCGATTGAATAATAGGGCACAATAACGAGGAGCCGTTTCATACGGCGCCCGAGTTCTTCTTCGCGCCCGGCGAGAGTGAGCTTACCGGTGAGGAGCTGTTTGACGGGAGTGATAATCCTCTCGTCGAACAACGCCGGATTCTCCGCTTCAGCGCGCTTGTTCCAGGGGCGGTCACCATCAAAGTGGAACGCCACAAAACCCGGCACTTCACCCTCGTCCTCGAGAAGCTTGGTAGCAATCGTCCGCCGGAGATCAACCAACTCTCTCAGCGTGCGGTCCTTCCATCGATTGCCGTGCATCGCCCGGTGCTCGCGCTCCGATTGGGGCTCAAACGCAATTCGATGGGTTCCGGTGCCTGACACCAAGATCCCGAAAGTCTTCTTCAGGAGGTTCACCACCGTGGTGTGCGCGTCCTGGGCGGAATCCTCCGTCAAAACGAGTACGGACAAGGCTGGAGTCGCCGCCATTCACCAAAGCCCTTTCGTCCGCAAGATCTCACTGACATGTTGCAGACCCGCGCGGTAAGCTCGAAAGAAACTGTCGGCCGATGCTGCATCGATATGTTGATACAAAAGTGCCGTACGGTGGCCTTCTTTTTGGCGATCACACAGAATAAAAGCGCGCGAAACTTCCTCTGCTGAATTGAAGGTTAGGTAGTCGAGCAACAGTGGATTTTGGCTGGTTAAGAAACACTGCCGGTCTGCGATCTCGCGAAGACAGACATCAATCCATTCGTGGTGCAGGCCATTCACCAATTCGTCAGCAATGATAATGTCGGGGTTGGCGGCGGCATAATATAGAAACGACAGCAGCCGTTTTTGGCCAAAACTGAGATAATCGTGCCGAAAGACCGAGCCGTCTTCATCGGTGATCACGAACTCAAATTCTCCATAGCTTGAGTTACCGCCGGCTTCGGCTGACTCTTCTTTTTGGAGTCGGAGCAGCATCTTGGCTTCTCGCCCGCCCATCAGTTCAACAGTGCGCTTTAAGAAGGGTAGATCTTGCGAAGAGATTCGGATGTCGGAGGCACCGGAATCTCGGATATGTTCGTAAGCCCGCTCGCGCAACTCGGAAGGGATGAATCGAACGAAGGTGAAGCTAAACTGCTTGATGTAGCGCAAGAAGGCTGGCTTCGAGCCCTTCTCGTCAACGATCGCCAGGAAAGTGCCGAGCCCTTCATCGAAACGCCCCCCGTGTTGTTCGTACAGGCCGTGGAGATGAGAAACGAGTGACGCGAGGTTTTTGTCCGCCTCGGCGGATGTCCCTTGAGCGAGAGCCTCTTTGAACTTTGAGACAGCGATTTGGTGTCGGACAGACAAGGCCTGATGGAGTGGCCCCTGCTCCCGAAAAGGATCGCGCACGGGAATGGGTGTGGTCAGGCCCCACTCGCTAGGAACGTCTGTCCCCATAGGGCTGCTCGACAAGAACTCACGAACGCGCCCGCCCTCCAAAAGACCCACACGAAAAGACCAATCCCTCTTTTGGGACCAGTCTATCTTGATTGCATCCGCCAACGACCACTCGGCCGGCACCGGCCCCGATTCTGACAGTCGGTTGGTCAGAGACACTCGATATTCGTCGTCGCCCACCAACACATCGTATTCGATATCCAATTCTTCATCAGCCCGGGCGATGGGACCCGATTGCATTAGCGCCGCTATCAGTTCAAGCAGGGTTGTTTTGCCCGTGCCGTTTCGGCCGAGCAAAACATTCATACCATTGCTGAAGGCGAGTTCTGTCCCTGGAACGATGTTCCGGTACTTGTTCATCTTCAGTCGCCTCAAACGGAGGTTGCCCATCGGCAGTCAGAGCAAACAGAGTCGCTCGGCGTTGTCAAGTCGTTTATAGGCCATGGGCCGCGGAAGCCTGAACCAAACAGGCGCCTGTACGAACCAAACAGGCGCTTACTGCCCATTGTGAACGCACCCCATCGCGCTATGGGGAACTGGTGATTGTTCAATGGCTCCATTGAGTGAATATCCCGCCATCGTTCGCGCTGTGATCGAACAATACGCGGCTTTCAAACCGTCGTACGGCGCGGTTGAAGTGGAAACCGTGTTCTATAAGGCTCGCGGACGCACGAATTGGTGTACACCGCCAAAAACGCACGCAAAACACAAAATGCACGCAACTTTGGTCGCCAGTCTTCCGATATGGTCTTTGGAGGAAGGCTTCATGGCTACCCAAGAAACACCCCCAATTGTAGAATCGCTGGACAATGAGCAAAAATCGGTTGTCAGCTCCGTTGCATCGTGTAGCCTTTCAACGGCTCCATCCTCATCGTCCACACCAGTCCAGCTCAACCGGGCGCAGCCCACGGTGGCGCCCGACGCCAAGTCACCTGAAACTGCATCCCCCTGGACCATGTTAAAGTACGTTAACTCCAACCTGTTTGATTCACCGGCCCAAACGCTGGTCAACACGGTGAACTTGGTGGGCGTAATGGGCAAGGGTATCGCGGCCGAGTTCAAACGCCGCTACCCTGACATGTTTCGCCGGTACGCCGAGCACTGCAAAAACGGCAGCCTTGACATTGGTAAGTTGTACCTCTACCGCACGGCCAATAAGTTCGTACTCAACTTCCCCACCAAAAAACATTGGCGCAATCCCTCCAAGCTTGAGTACATTGAGGCAGGGCTCAAAAAGTTTGCGGATACCTATGCCGCGCACGGCATTGTGAGCATCTCGTTTCCTCAGCTTGGTTGCGGCAACGGCGGTCTCTCGTGGAATGAGGTGCAGCCGTTAATGGACAAGTATCTTCGCGATCTACCCATTCCCGTTTACATTCATGTGGCTTCCTCAGGGAAGGATTTCGTTCCTGAGCACGTTCCCACAAAAACCGAAAACAACGCAGCTTCATATTTGAATGCCAACCGAGCGCGTCGCGGTGTTGCGTTTGAGGAAGTGTGGCGGCGCCTTTGGGCCGAGGCGGGCATGTCGGGTGACAGTGAGCTGGTTGGCTCAACTTCCGCCGATGGCTTTCTCCCCGAGATCAGGGTCAATTCTGAAGGTCGGGTTGTGCACCTGCCCGGGGAGGATATCGAGGCATTGTGGACTTCGCTGCGCATGCGTGGGGCGTTGCCCCAAAATGAGTTTCCGGGTGCTCTCCGGCTTGAAGCTGCGGTCGTTCGTGAGCTGTTGCTCAAGCTCGACTTTCTGCGCCCCATTCAGTTTGTAGTTGAACAAGCGGGCACGTTTCGCCAAGAACCCGGCGTGCGATTTGCTCCTGACGCCGACATGAGCTTGCCTGAGATTGCCGTTCCCGAGTATGTTGAATGATGGGGTGGGCAATCGCTGTACAAAACCACGTGACCACGTGGAGCAAGCGGCTTGGGAGTCGAGATTTTTGGCCAAAATTTGTCTACCACTTTACCGACCTTCCCAACGCGCTTTCTATACTGGAGTCAGACAAGCTCTGTTCACGGGTTGAGGCACAAGCGCAAAAGCTCCTAAAAACCGACTCCGCGTGCCCTGCGGTGATCGAGGGTACTGACCCCGACCATACCCGGTATGCCCGGCTGTACTTTCGCCCGCGAACGCCCACGCAGTATCGCAACGAGGGGATCCGCACGCGGAGTCAGATTTGGGAAAACGCGCACTGTCCGATGCCCGTATTCTTCTGCTTTGACACTGTGGAAGTGCTCACAATGGACGGCACCGAGCTTTCTAACGGAAACATGGGCAGCCCTCGCGTTGAGCACGGGGCCGCCATAGACATGCTCTCAAAAATCCCCTTCGAGTACGTCTTCCACGACGGCGGGTACTCCCCGGAAATGCGTGACCTCATCACGTTTCATCGGCATGCGGAGATCTTGATTCCCCACTCGCTGACCCTGCTCCCCTCGTTGAAGTGGATTGTGTGTCGGTCCCCGGCGGAGCAAAACACGTTGCTCCACCTGCTGCCAGATGCTGTCCGCAAAAAATGGCAAAGCAAAGTGAGGATCGACTACCGAACTCTGTTTGAACGAAAATGGTTTTATGTGAACACGGTGACCACGGTTGGGTCTGACATTGAGTTTCGATTCAATCCCGACCTCAAGGTGGACTCAAGCTTGATCGAGTCGTTTGAGGCCAAACTGATCTACGCAGAGAGCAACGGCGTCCGCAGAACGTGGAAAGGTCAAATGCAGGCGAACAAATCACATCAGCGGTTTGCGGTGGAAGACGCGCGACGCGGCGTGGTGACCCTAACTCTCGATGGCCATATCGCGTTCGCGGGCCCCGTGAACTTTGAAGACACTCCCTTCTGACAAGGACTCGACCAGGGGCCATTGCGAGCGGTCTTTGAAGTGTTTCTCATGGCGAATCCGGCCCCATCTTTGATACCGTGTCTCGGCCGCCATGCCTGCCGCCAAACCCAAAGTTGCCGCCCTTCCCCAAAAAGGCCTTACGCCACCGAGCCACCCCGCAAAGAGCCCTGCGTCGAAGAGCGCTGCACCCAAAAGCGCCGCCAACGCCTTGGCTCGCGAGGTGAACACCACCTCCCAAGCCAACCGCAAACGCGCGGAAGCGTTGCTCAATGAAATTGGGCGACGCATGCAGCGCATTGCCGAAGACTTTTATGACATCGGCCAAGCCCTCCTCGAACTCCAAAAAAAGAAACTGTACCTTTCGCTCGGTTACAAGTCCTTCGCCGAAATGCTCGCCGCGCGCCGGGTGATGAGCCCCGCGCAGGCCAATAAGTTGATCAAGATTGTTTCGACGCTGCCGCGGGACAGGGCACTCTCCGTCGGGTCTGAAAAGGCAGCTTTGCTGGCGGCGTACGCCGAGGCCACGCCGGAGCCTGACACGGCGGAATGGCTGTTGGATCAAGGGAAGTTACCCAGCGGTAAGAGTCTCGCCCAAGCGTCCACCCGCGAGATTGCCGAGGCATCAAAAAAGGTGCGGGCTGTGGGGGCAAAAAAGAAGGCCAAGAGCCCTGAAGAGGCTGCGGCGTTGGCCGGCGCGCGAAAAGCTCAGGCGGCGCTGCGAAAGCGAGGTGCCCGGGGCGCAACGGCAGAGGCGATCAAGCGCGGCGGGGAGTAGTGGATTCGGGTGGAGCTGCCGATCGGTTCCGCCGGGTTGTTAAGCACCTAAAGCGGCCGCCAAACCCAAACAGGCGCCTGTATGAACCGTACAGGCGCCTGTATGAACCAAACAGGCGCCTGTATGAACCGTGTGAACCGTACAGTTGCCTGACGATGCTGCCCCAATGGTAGGTGCGGAGGGGCTAGGGGGTGTCCCAAGTAGCAGCCAACCACGCTTTGCGAAGCACGGATTCAGGTCTTGTCGAAACACGCCAGTCGCCCTTGCCCGTGGCCACATGGAAAAGCGAAAAGCGCGGCGCTTCAGGTTCTTTATATGGAGGTCCGCAGCCACGGTAGCCCGGACGAAAACGTGAGACCGGCGAGACCGGTGTCAGGCCCGTTCCAATCATCGAGAGCCGCTAAACGCCCAAACGAGGAATGCTCTGAAACGCTACGTTTTCCGGGCTCTCCCGAGCTTTCAAAGCGCCTCGATTTTTCTTATCGCTTGATTTGGGACTAGTCGCCTTTGGGGCAGGCGGCGCCGCCTTTTACCCATCCCCGAACGTGATCCATAAACGCTTCGTGCGTGAGGGGAGGAACGCTTCGGCCTGGGCCGGGTTTCCAAGCCCATAATATCAATGCGTCATGCTCCATGTGCTCACGCAAATCGTCGGGGGAACGCCCGCCGTTTTGTTTGGTGTCTTTCAGACGTGTACACAATTCAGACACGCTGAGCCCCTGAAACGTCATGGGCGTTTTGGCGTCGGGCATACGCCAACCCGGAACTCCCGGCGGCGAGTGTTCGTCCGGTTGGTTTTCTGACCGATGGCACGTGGTGCACTGAAGTCCAACATCGGCGCTTGTCCGAACAACATTCGTTGAGTGGGGAACACCGGTGTCACCGTGCAAGGGAGTATCCCCGGTTGGGTGGCAGTTTCGGCACCGAGGCGAGCTGAGCACCTTTGCCATTTCCACAAAGTGTTTTGCGCTTTCTTCTTCGGTGACTGTGGTTTCTTTCGCTTCAAGGGTAGACCCAAAAATGCCGAACAGTCCAAGTCCCGCCGCGACGGCCCCCCATGTCAGGTGTGCAAGTTTGCGTTTCACAGTGCCGCCTTTCCGCTTTGTGCGCGCATTGCAAGGTCAAATGGCATGGACCTGACAGGTTTTCCGGTGGCTGCCAAGATCGCATTGGCAACCGCTGGAGCAATGGGAGGAAGACCGGGTTCACCGGCTCCCTGCGGCCCCGCTTCGCTCGGGATAATGTACACTTCAATCTTGGGCGATTCAAACATGCGCACGGGTTCAAAGTCGTGAAAGTTTGACTGCTCCACGCGGCCATTTTTAAGCGTAATGCGTTGCCTTAGCGCCGCACCCAGCCCAAAAACAATGGCACTTTCTACTTGGGCTTTTACCAAGTCGGGGTTGACTACCGTTCCACAATCAATGGCTGCCACAACCCTGTGTACACGAAGGGTAGGTTCAACGCTGACCTCTGCCACTTCAGCAATAAACGACCCAAATGCTTTACAGGCGGCAATGCCCCGATACATACCTTTGGGAAGTGGATTTTCCCACCCCGCCTCTTTGGCAACCCGGTTGATCACACCCAACAGTTGAGGCGTTTCCGCGGCGAGTTGGCGGCGCATTTGCAACGGATCAATCCCGCCCATGCGCGCAAGCTCATCTACAAAATGCTCCACAATAAACACGTTTTCAGAGTGCCCAACAGCTCTCCAAAAACCACACTGAAGGGGTAGATCAAAATTGGTATGTTCCACCCGAATGTTGGGGATGGCGTAGCCAAAATCGCGGGCGCCGTCGACAATTCCAAGATCGGGTAGAGAGTTTTTTTCGTACAGGCCGGCAGCGGTTCTACCCAACATGGCGCGCATGCTCTGCGGCATGTTTGAAGGGCCGAGCGCCTGTACAAACTCGTCTGTCACCTGTGCCGCAACCGATTGGGCAACAATTCGGTGAAACCAGCCTGTGATGTTTCCCTTGGAGTCGATCGCTCCCTTGAGAACGTTGTACGTTGCAGGGCGATAATAGTCGTTGCGAATATCGTCCTCGCGCGACCACACCACTTTGACAGGAGTGCCCGTTGCTTTTGATACATGAATCGCTTCAGCGATAAAGTCGGTCATACTCCGGCGACCAAAAGCTCCGCCCACATGGGTAGTATGAATTTGAATGGCTTCGCGTGGGAGCCCGGTACACCGAATGGCTTCTTCCATGGCAAGGCCCGGTGATTGAATGGGCGCCCACACTTCACATTTACCCGCGCTCACATGGGCCGTTGCGTTCATTGGCTCCATGGTTGCGTGGGCAAGGTAAGGTACCTCGTAAACAGCCTCGATCACCTTACCGGTTTTCCAGGCGTCTTCCACATTGCCCTTTTTCTCAATGGCAAGACCGTCGTCTTTTGAACGGGCCGCAAAACGCTCGCGGAGTGTGGAAGAAGTGACATTGGCAAGCGCTCCTTCATTCCACTCGGTTTCAAGCTTTTTGGCGGCTGTTCGGGCCTCCCAATACGTTTTGGCAACCACGGCAACGCCGTTTGGAATTTGGACAACGTGGGTGACACCGGGAGACGCTTTTGCCGCATCGCCCTTGAAGCTCTTGAGGGTTCCACCGAGCACGGGAGATCTCACCACAACGGCCGTCAACATGTTGGGAACCTGAACGTCGATTCCAAACACGGATCGGCCGGTTACCTTGCCGGGAGCGTCCAAACGCCGAAGTGACTTACCTACCCATTTCAACGCTGAAGCGGGTTTCAGATCAGGGTCCGGCACCGGCATTCGAGCGGCTCGCGCTGCCATTTGACCATAGGTGGCTTTTTTCCCGGAGGGAGGATGAGTGAGAGTACCGTCCTGCGCAACGATTTCAGACTTTTCCACTTCCCATTCTTGGGCGGCCGCGGCCTTTAACATTTCGCGCGCTGTGGCTCCCGCCTTTCGAAGAGGAGTCCACGATGTTCTGACACTGGCGCTCCCTCCCGTGATCTGAAACCCCAGATCCATTAAGGGTAGATCGTAGTCACGCGAGGCGGGCGCGTGTTCGATATTGATTTTGGAAGGTTCAACCTCCAACTCTTCAGCGAGAAGGGCCGTGTGCGACGTGGCCGTTCCCTGACCCATTTCTACCCTGTCGAGGTAAAAAGTGACAGTGTTGTCGCGCGAAATTTCAAGGTAAGCGTTGGGGCGAAACTTGCCTGTTCTACCCATGTGGGCAACGGTCTTTGGGTCATAATGGCAGGAAACCCCAAGGAGCAGCGCCCCTGTGGAGCTTGCCATGACTTGTAAAAAAGCCCGACGGGAGGGAGCGGGAGAACTCATTGTCCACCCCCTGAGCGCTCGGCGGCCACCGTGATTGCCTTGCGAATTCGATCATACATGCCGCACCGGCAGAGGTTGCCTGACATGGCCTGGTGAATTTCTTCCTGCGACGGTTTGGGCTTGGCACGAAGCAGCGCGGCGGCTTGCATGATCTGACCCGGTTGGCAATACCCGCACTGAGGAACGTTTTCATCGATCCATGCTTGTTGAACCGGGTGCATCGACCCTTTGGAAAGCCCTTCAATGGTGGTGACTTCTTTGTTTTCTACCTCGCGAACCCGCGTTACGCAGGAGCGCACGGCCTGACCGTCCACATGAACTGTACAGGCACCACAGAGCGCCATTCCACAGCCAAACTTGGTTCCGGTTAAGCTCAAGTGATCCCGCAATACCCATAAAAGGGGAGTGTCGGGGGCGGCGTCTACGTCAACCTTCTTTCCGTTTACCTGAAAATGAATTGTCATGTTTTGTGTCCACCCGTTTATATTACTTAACAAACAGCGCCGCTGACTTGCGGCAACGTGACCGCGCAATGTCGCCTTGAGATTTGATTTCCACAAGGGCCAATTGACGCGAATAGCGTGCTGTGTTCTGTCCAAAGAACACTCTTTGGGACCATGCGCAACGCGACAATTGAGGTGCGACCTGTGAACGCTTCCAATGCGGATCAAAGTGATCTTGCGGCGGTTTGGCGAGGCGCCTTTGTTGTAGACGGAAGGTACACCGTTACGGCTGAACTCGGTCGCGGCGCCATGGGCGTTGTGTACCTCGCCCGCGACGACGGTCTCGATCGCGAAGTTGCCCTAAAAATGGTCACGCGCGAGCGGGCAAAAGAACCTGAGATTGCGGCTCGACTGCAACAGGAGGCTCGCGCTCTCGCGCGCGTGCGGAGCCCGCACGTGGTGCAAGTGTACGCATTCGGTCGGCACCGAAACGGTTTTTACTTTGTAATGGAGCGCGTTGTCGGTCGCAGTTTGGCCGCCATCGTTGATGAACATGCCGCGCTCGATATGTACCTGCCCGTGGAGCACGTGCTTTCGCTTGTGACGCAGGTGGCCGGCGGGCTCGATGCGGTGCACGCCGTGGGTCTTGTTCATCGCGATGTCAAAAGCGATAACATCCTTATCGAAGACGATACGGGTCGTCCCGTGCTTGTGGACTTTGGTTTGGCGGCCGGTGCGGCGCTGGGTCAAGAATTGGGGGGTGGAACACCCGGGTATATGGCGCCTGAACAGGCCCTCGGAGCCGAGGTCACAGAGCGCGCCGATGTGTACGCATTGGGCTGCACTGTGTATGAAATGCTCGCGGGGCATACCCCTTTTCTCGGCCGGTCTACCACAGAAATTATCAAAATGCACTTGACCGAGCCGGTTCCACCCATCGGCTCAATTCGAAAGCAACATGCCATTTTCGACCCGATTTTAACGCGGGCGCTCGCAAAAAAACCAACCGATCGATATGCCACGTGCGGTGCATTGGCGGCCGATCTGAATGCCGCTTGGCATCTGGCCAACTCTCCCCGTCGCGGGCTCAACTCGGTCATTCGGAGCGCCACCCCGCCGCCCCCTCCATCACCCACCGTCACACCTACCCATGTGCCGCAAGCTACCCTTCCCACGCTTCCCAAAGCGCCTGAACAGAATGAACTCCACATTCTGATTGTGGATGAAGACCCCGCAACTCTAAAGCTTGCCACACGCGCCGCGCAGATCGCTTTCTACCGTCAGCGCATTCGAGTGAGCGCCGTTTCCACCGGGCTTCTTGCGCTCAAAAAGGCGCAGGAAAGCCCGCCCAGTTTAATTCTCTTGGGGTATGAACTCACAGGTCTTGCCGGTACAGAAGTTTTGTCCGCCGTGCGTGATGCCTCGTGGGGTCAGGGAGCGCGCGCGGTGGTGTGGGCATCGGCCCTCGGCCTTCGGGCGAGTCAATTCAGATTCGCTCTCATGGGAGTGAAACATTTTCTACCCAGGCCCGTATCGCTCCAACTGCTCGTAGACGCTGTGCGCGAAATCGGCGAGCAAGCGGGGTGGCACGCGCCGCCTGAAACGTTTGATGACGACGAAGACGATGAGGACGTTGACGAATAAGTAGGGCCCGTCATGACATCCCAATCCACACCCGATGATGAAAATGCTGAGCTGGAGCCGCGCGTGGCGACGTTGCACCCAACGCTCACCGACGTTCTTGAAGGAACACATGATCTCATTCAGGCGACCGATGCGGAGGGTCGTTTTCTTTTCGTAAACCGAGCCTGGCGTGAATCGCTCGGTTTTACAGAGTCCGATCTTCCCTCGTTGCGCGTGTTTGAAATCGTGGCACCTGAAAGCCAATCAGAGTGGGAAGCCCGTGTTCGAGAAGTTGAGAGTGTGGGTCGTTCAGGTCCGTTTGAACTGGCGCTTCTGGCCAAAAACGGCGAGCGCCTCACGGTAGAAGGGACGAGTATCGGCGCTCGCGATGATGCCAAGCTTGTTGCCGTTCAGAGCTTTTTCAGAGATGTTACCCGCCGAAACGAGGCTGAACGTTCTCAACACCGGTTTGTGGGAACACTGCTGCGCGACATGCGCCAGCCGCTCACCATGATCCGCGGGGCGCTCTCGCTCTTAAACGACATGGAAATGCCGAGTGAGGCAAAAGAAATTGTCAACGTGGCGCGGCATCAAACAGGGGAGTTATTGAGACAACTCCAAGACACTCTCGATTTGCAGCAAATGCGTACACAAAAGCCCAAAATTCGGGCCGAGGGTGTTTCCACTTCAGAAATCTGTCGAGCTGCGGTCGAACAGGTAAAGGGTAGAGCCAGTCAGCGAGGAGTTGCTCTCACATGTGAAACTCCTCCCACTGCCTCTATTCGAGCCGACCGTGAAATGGCCACTCAAGCCCTTCAGAATTTGGTGGCCCACGCTGTCAAGTCCACCCTTCCCGGGGGTGAGGTGGTTGTTGCGGTGGAGGATTGTGGGCCGGCGCGAGTTCGTTTCTTTGTAAAAGATGAAGGGCCTCGCCTGGGCCCGGCGGACATTGTAAAGCTCTTTCACGGCGCTGAGCAGCGCAGTTCGTCCGAGAGTGGACCGCGTTCAACCGTTCGGTTGTCGCTCGCGGTTGTAAAAGCGATTGTTGAAGCGCACGATGGCACAATGGGAGTTAACCCCCGCACTCGGCGCGGAAACACCTACTGGTTTGAATTGCCGGCATACGACCCATCCCTCGGCCCCACCTCCCAACGATTATAAACTATGACATCCACACCCGATCTTACCGGTAAGTCAATTCTTGTCACCGGCGCCAATACTGGAATTGGCAGAGTCACGGCTGTCACGTTGGCCAAACGAGGGGCTACGTTAACCCTCGCGGGGAGATCTCTTTCGCGCACCGAGCCGGTGCTTGAAGAAATTCGCTCCGCGGGTGGAAAAGCCTCTTTTCTAGAACTTGACTTGGGTGACCTTACCGCCGTCGCGCGCTCCGCCAAAACGTTTCTCAATTCTGGTGTGCCGCTTCACGTACTGGTGAACAATGCCGGCATTGCGGGGCAGCGGGGCCTCACCAAAGACGGGTTTGAGTTGACGTTTGGTACCAATCAATTGGGGCCTTTTCTGTTTACCAAGTTGCTCCTGCCGCTCGTTGCCAAGGCCGAAAATCCCCGCATTGTGAACGTGGCGAGCCGCGCCCACAAACGGGTAGACGGTATTAACTTTGACGTTTTAAAACAGCCCACCAAAACGGTGACAGGGTTTCCTGAATATTGCGTGAGCAAACTCGCCAACATCCTTTTCACCAAAGAACTGGCGCGAGGCAAAGCACCTTCCCATGTGCACAACTATTGCCTCCATCCCGGTGCCGTGGCGTCTGACATTTTTCGGCGATTGGGCCCTTTCAGCGCTCTTTTGAAGCTGTTTCTCATCTCCAACGAAGAAGGCGCTCAAACTTCCATCCATTGCGCATCCTCGCCCGACGTGGCGTCTGACAACGGGCTCTACTACGACAAGTGTACACCGCGCAATCCAAGTGCCGCCGCCCTCGACGAAGCGCTGGCAAAACGGCTTTGGGACTATTGCGAAGAAGCGGTCTTACCCTTCACCGGATAGTGGGGCAACAAGGCGAGTCGCCGCGTCTGTTTTGCTTGTTGCAACCTCGTGCGCGTCGGCGAAGTCGATGGCGCCCGAGAACTTGCCGCCCGGTTCGGAGGATCCGGAGCGCTGTGGGGCACGCCGACGGGCACTCCGCCAATGAGTACACCGATCCGACCGTCGAAAAGTTGAATCGTTGCTTCGTGACGCATTCAGCCTGCTTGGAAGCGGGAGCGATCCGTTTAATCCCGAGGCGCCCGACGCCGTTCACGTATGAGGCAGCACGCTTCTGACACGTGATTTCATGATCCCAGTTTTCGACGCGCGTCGATTTAAGGATGCATCAAAGGCGGACCAACACCCGCCGAGCGCTCCCACGAACTCGGTTCGCACTCGCTTCACCGCGTAGCAAACAAAGCACACTCCCCGCATGCGAGGTTCTACACTGAACATCTGACACAGTTAACAACATCTCCAAATGAAAGGGTGCGCCATGAACGTGCAAACGTCATCTCCTTTAGGCAGCAATCAACCCCCGGCAACCAAGCCATTTTCGCGCTTGAATTGGTTCGCGCCGTGGGTCTTTCTGGTCATCCTTTCGTTTGCACAAGGCGCATGCTCGTGCATAACGAGCGACCGGCCGCCCTCGCGTGAAATCGTGGCTTGTGTACCCCAACACGAAACGCGCGCTACCAAACTTCCCACCTCGCCCGCAAGTGAAACCGCCGCCGCCGGTAACCTGCAAGGGACATTTTTTGTCAGCCCCACGGGTGAAGCTTCTTTTGTCGTTCCTATACCCACGCCCGCGGGTAGAGCTGGGATAGAGCCGCGGGTAGCCCTCGCCTATAGTAGCGCCGAGGGGGACGGCGTGGCGGACCAAAAACTCAACCCATTCAACCGCCATTCGGCGTACGCGCGTCGCCAACAGGATTCCGCGCGATGGGGAGGACTGCAATGTTAGGAAAAACTGTTTGGCGGTCTGCGTTCGTTGGAGTCGCGGCCATAATAATCCTGACCAGCAAACCGGCCGCAGCACTCGACCTGAGTGGGGGCGTTCATTTGGGAGGTGTACTCATCGGGACCACACCCAGGTTCGCTCTGAGCCCGCGGCTTGGTATTGCCGAGCGCACGGACTGGGGATTTCTCCTCGCATTTGAAGAAGTCGCAAGCATTCTACCGGCGTTCGGCGTGGGCGGTGTGGGGGTGTATAATCACACTTCTGTCGCGATCGGGTATGCCTGGAAGAACGGCACGTTCAAAATCGGCCCCTCATTGGTTGTTTACTCCACGCCCGTTTGCGGGTTGTTACAGTGTGCCCGCTTGGCCGGCATTTCGCCTGGGCTAGCCACGCACGTTGATTACTACTTTTCTGACTCGCTCGGCGTTGCAGCGAGCGCAACCGTAGATTGGTTGACCGGAAGTGTCGTCCTTCCGGCCGGCATTGCCGCATCCGTCCTCGTGGGGCCGGTGCTCAGATGGAGGCTTTAATGAAAAACGGCCATTGCGCTTTGTTTGTTGCGTTGCTGTTCTGTTCCATCTTTGGTTGTCAGGAGGTGCAAGGTGAATGTTGGTCAGCCAGCGGAGAGGGTCAGGAGTCAGGCGCCGGGGGAGGCACCATACTGCCCAGCACGGGAGGTTTCGGTGATGTTCCACCGGAACCGCAAGGTGCGGATGGAGCCAGTTTCCCGTGCGTCGGCGAAACCACCAAGACCGAACAGCCTCACGAAGAGACGAGTGGTGATTCGTGCGGCGACATTCCGCAAGGTGTTGGATCTGAAGGCAACACATACGCGCAGTGCAGCGGCACGTGCGAAATAGTATGCCAATCAATTGGTGCGGGGGCGTTTTCGGCCGCCGCATTCCCATTCGCCACCGTCGTTCCTGATGACGGTGCCGGTGAATCGGGTGGTTGGCAGGCTGCGACAGCGGGGCTAAAGTTTGTGAGGTGGACCAGTTTGTTTCCCGAAACATGGACGTGCACGGTAAGAGTAGGCATGCCCCTGCGCACGGCTTTTTACGGTAAGATTTCTGCGGAGAGTGCGGCGACTATTTCGGCAAACGTTGCAACTCAGGCCGCCGCCGCTGTGAGAAGGATTGAACCACCTCTTCCTCAGGGGATATTTGCACCACGCTAAAGGGCGAAATGAGCCGAATTTTCAAAAATGAACTTAAAGGCTATGGTGCAAGAATGGAGACCCCATGATCTCCGTTAAGGACATGATTGATGTCGTGTACACTTACTATCCAAGGAAGATCGCACGGTCGGATGATGAGTACGCAAGGAGCCCGGAGTATCAGCGGCTGATTCAAGCGCGCCGAAAAGCAGGGGCTGAAAACGGTACTTGGCGCGAATTGTTGCGCCGCCTTGGCGAGCTGTTCCCCGCAAACAGCGTCATGAATGACTCGCTGCACCTACCCACTGGCAACCTGGACGGCGGCTATTCAGGTATGGTGACGCTTTCGGCCGACACGACAATTGGATTTCTTGTCAGTTTTCTGGTTCCACACTACGTGGTTTACTGCACTCGCTCCGTCGACGTTTCAAACCCACCCACTGCGTCGAGCCCCGGCCCGTCAATCATCTTCGTCGGTGACACTTGTCATATCCTGCCGGCATGGGCCGCGAAACTTGGAGCCCTTCTTCCAGGTAGAGCAGAGTTGGACTCGATCACGAATAGTCCGTTTGACTCAACGCGTGTCGACTTCGATTTCGGGAATGAAGAGCGCTTACACGCAACAAAAATAATCAAAGAAATTGAAACCATTTGGGGATATGAAAACATGCCACCGGAGATCGGCACGGTGATTGTTCCCGACGTGGCGACCGATAACCGAGAGTTGGGACGGGCCACCCTATACGACTGCTTGTTTAGCGACGATCGCCTGGACCCTGGGTAGCGTTGAGAACGCCATTTCATCCCTCGTTTCGAATATATTGCGTACACCAAGGCTCTAGCCCGCACGATCCTACCGATCCTGAACATGTGCCCGATGTGGCCATTTCGTATGGACGCCTGACCGATTCTACCATCACAGCGAATACCGATTCAGGCGCATTTTCTCCGACCGACGTTGTGCCCATCACCATGGAATACGAACTGTCACCGGTGCCGAGAAATTCGGGCTGAATGGCACCGTCCGTTTCTTGCTCAGACGTCAGATAGCTGGGCATTTCAGGTCGTTGCGGGGCGATTCTAAGGGGCGTTGCACATGACAATGTGTTCCACCGCGTCGACGAGGAGTTGTTCTACCTGGTCGGGGCGGATGTCTTCAGGGCGGGCAAATCGGGTAAGGTCAAATCGGGGAGGATTCACTTCAAGATAGGCGAGAATTTGTAGGGGGTAACCTACCCATCGAATGACGGCAAACCCAACGGCGTTTCGAGCGGCGGGCGCTTTGGTCAACCCCAGCGTCAACTCAATAAACGGATTGGGTAGGTCGGCCGATTCTACCAAGGTGGGCAGGTGGCCGGCGCGCTTTAGCTCGTTTGCAACCTCTTGTAGAGCGGGTCGCAAAATCGTTTTTCGAATGTTTGTAAACGACGCCAGAAACTCTTCTTCATCGGGCGGCGCTTTCACCCGCATCCGCTCTTCGTATCGAGCGGCGAGCCGTTCTATTCGGAGCCTGTTTTGTTCGTTCACGGGGCTAAAATGAGCACTTTGGGTTGGCTCGGGACAAGCCGCATCCCCGGACAGTTGGTGCTGTTGTGCAGGCTCATGCTTGTGAGGCGCGTGGCGGGTAGACCACCGATTAAACAGGTGAACGCCGCTGTCAGGTGACGCGACGGGCCCATAACCACCGCCGATGCGACACCGAGCGCTATACCCGGTTGGTCACCCAGTGTCATGGGAACGGTGGTGGCCATGTTGTGCGCCGGGGCGTAAAAAACAAGCACATTGTACGCCGCGGGAACGCCCACGGGGCCCATACCCATGTTGGGGTAGGGAATGGGAACCGGAGCCGGGGTTGGGGTCATGCACACGTCGGGAAACCCCATGTCCATGCCCATCATCTGCGTATTTGCAAACATGGTTTACCTACCCGAGTTGAATTTGGCCGCCGTCAACTTTCACCAGATCTTCAGCCACAATCGAGGTGTTTTCACTCCGCACGCTCACGCTCTTTGAGCCCTGAATGTCCACGCTTTCGGCGCGCACGTGTTCACCTTCCGACGCAATTCGATAAATGCGTTTGGCGCGCTGGTAGAGCCTGTCCATGGTGGAGTCGACGCTTACGGCCGCAATTTTCGCCCGTTCGAGTTGAGCATTGACCTGTTTGCCGAGCACATTCAACCCGTCGACAACAACGCGCGCGGTGACCGATCTGACGGTTAGATCTTCTGAAACAAGGGCTATGTTTTTGGGCGAAATCACGCTCACGCCTTCAGGCCCGGTGACGCGCACCTCCCCATGTTCAGACCGCAGGTCAAGGTCGCCTTCAACACTCACCGTGGCCGCGCCGTTTTCACGTTCCAACACGGCGAGGACGTAGGCATCGCCCGAGCTTTCAATGGCCAAAAGCACGCGATCACCCTTTTCAGGTGCCACCAGACAACTCACAGCGCGTTTGGCGAAATAGCGGTGACCGTCGCTTTCCACCTCCACCTTTCCAGGTTCGGCGTACACAACAACGGCCGTCTCTTCGAGAACTTGATTTTGCCGTTTCACTGCGGGCTGGCCCATATTGTTGCTCCTTTTAATTAGACTTTGGCGGCTGCGTGGTTTTCCGCTTGGGTAAGTTCAGGATCATCGCCGAGCGCGGCGCTGCGATTTGTAAAAATGGCGCCCGAGTCTTTGACCCGGTGCAAAATGGTTCGAAACAAGGTGGCGCCGCTCAAGTCGGCACCTGTCAAGTCGGCGTGAGCCAAATCGGCATAGGTGAGATCGGCGCTGCGAAACCCGGCGTGGGATGCGTTGACATTTTTAAAGATGGCGGTGGAAAGCGCGGCGCCTGAAAAGTCAACGTAGCTGAGGTCGGCACCGATAAATACAGCCATGGTAAGGCGCGCATGTTTAAACGTTGCGCGCGCGAGTTTGGCATCGGCAAAAAGGGCCTTTTCGGCGAGCACTTTGTCGAGTTTGGCGCCTTCGAGATTGGCCCCTTTAAAGTTGCACTGAGTCAGATCACACTCGGTCAGATCACACCCTTTTAGGTTGGCTCCACCAAACTGGCAAAGGTGAAATCGGGTGCCGGCAAAACTGTGTCCCTCAAGGTTGGCTTCTGTAAAAACAGTCATGTCAAACGAACACCCACCGAGGGCCGCCGACGACAGGTCACCCTTATAAAAAACGGCTTGTTTGAGGGGGCCGCGAAAAATGGTTTGACCAAAAACCGACTCCATAAATGCCGTGCGATCGAGCTTTGAATCGGCGAGGGCGGCACCGGACAAGTCACACCGGACAAAGGCGCTGAGGGTAAGGTCGGCGTTGGTGATGCGCGATTTGGTAAGATCGCTGTTTAAGATTTTGGCACCTACCATGTCTGCACCGGTAAACGTTGAACGGCCCAGTTTTGCCTGTTCAAGCGTGGCGTGGCGAAGTTTGGCGCCCGTCAGATCAGCCCCTTCAAGGTTGCATTTGACCCACAAGATCTCGCGCAGGTCGGCCCCTTGAAATTGAGCGCCGCGGAGAGAAACCTCTTCAAAAATGGCGCCGCCGAGGGGCAGTCCGGCGAGGTTTATCCCATCGAGGTTGACCCCTGAAATGGGTTCTCCGTGGGTGATCGCGTCAAGGAGGGCGGACTTATCCATCGCGCCTCCGATCGGGAACGACGCGCGCGTGAAGCACGTTGGCACCTGTCAGATCGGTTTGTTTATCGCCGCGCATTTTGGCTGTATCGGCCCGGAACAGGTTTGCGTGACGCAGCTTGGTCCCTTCCACGTGCGCCTTTTGTAAAAGAGCGGTCATCAGGTCGGCGCCTTCCATGTCGGCCCCTTTGAGATACGTTCTCAGAAACAGCGCTTCTCGTGCCCGCAGCCCCCGAAGATTGGCCCCTTCAAAGTTTGCTTCTGAAAGGTCTGACTTTTCAACGAACGCTCCCTCCCAAACTGAATTGGCAAGGTTGGCTCCGCGAAAGTTGGACATGGGTGCGTGTACACCCGAAAAGTCGGCCCCGACAAACGACGCGTCGTTTACAAATCGGGCGTTTTCAAGTTTGGCTTTGGAAAATCGAACCCCTGTTCCAACGGTTGTCAGAAACACGGCGGAGGTGAGGTTGGCACCTGAAAAATTGACGTCTGTGAGTGTACCTTCGATAAATACGGCCTGAGAAAGGTCGGCGTTTTCAAAGTGTACATTTTTGAGAGTTGCCTTTAAGAACCGGCATTGGGGCACAACAGCGGAGCTGAATTTTGTGTTTTCTAAAACAGCCTCCATCAGGTCGGCGCCCTTCAGGTGGGCGCGCTCAAACAATGCGCCGGTGAGGTTGGCTTTGGCGAGAACAGCCTCGGTGAGATCGGCGCCGGTAAGGTTGGCCCCTTCCAGATTGGTGAGCCCAAAGTTTGCACCTTTGCATCGGGCGCCCGTCAGATCGGCTTTGGAAAGATTGGAACGCGTTAAAATGGCGTTGGTGAGGCGGGCACCTTGAAGGTTAGATCCTTCAAAGTTGACCCTTTCTAGAATGGCTTCTTCAAAGTCACAGCCTGACAGGTTTAACCCTGACAGATCTCCGTCGGTCAGGTCACGACCGGCAAACGAAAGGGCGGACACCTTGCCATCCGCTTCGCGCGATTCGGCAATTTCTTTTTTTAGGTCAACAACCTGATCTTCAGGTGGGGGTAGATGGTGCGCGAAACGCCTGAGAACGTCAAAAAGTCCCTCTTCTACCGCAATGAGTTTTTTTGTGAGAGTTGGGTCGGCGAGTTTTTCGTTTAATACAGGGATGGCAGCGCCCGCGTTGTCGGCGAGCTTTTTCATGGAGAGCAGGCGATCCAATTCGGCTCGCGCGGTGAACCGGGGTGGGCGCTTTTGTTGATTGGGAGTTTGACCCGCGAGGATCTTGTCAAAGTCAACTCCGCTTTTGGCGCACAACTTTCGGATTTCTATTTCAGCTTCGGCGCGCTGTTTTTCAGCTTCTTTTTGCAGTCGAGCCGCTTCGGCTTCAAGGTGCTCAAACACCTCGGGCAACTCTTCGACTGTTGGAACCGGTGGGGCAGGGGGAAGGTCCGGTACAACGTTGGGGTTGACCCCCCGCTCTTTCAGCTCTTTTCGAACTTCATCGAGTCTGCGTTCGGCACCGCGTCGGGCGTTGATTTGTAAAAACCCCTCCAGCTTGAGAAGCTCTTCCATGTCAGACACTTTGTCGTCTGCAAAGAGTTGACCCGCTTTGGGTAGATCGGCCGGCAGCAGCTCACTTTCGCGTGCAAAAGCGAAAGGTTTTTTGCGATCTAACCGGTCGGTTAAAACGCGGGCGTAATGTGCGGCGGGTTTGGGTTCGTGTGTCCGTTCTACCCCTGCAACGATAAAGGCCACGTCACGCGCATCATCTTCTTCAACCTCAACAACGCCGCGGTAGATCACGGCGGCTCGTTCGAGGTGGGGAAAAAACAACACTGTATCGATACGGGTAGGTACCTCGCGCAGATCGCCCGGAGAAAACTCGCGCGGCGCGGTGACTTGTGAAGCTCCCGGGACAGGTTTTTGACAAACAATAAAACAGCGCGCTGTGTACGCAGGCAGGTGCCCTTCCAACAATGGTTTGGAAGGGTGCATGTTTTCCAGTTTGAACGATTGCATCGGTTCAAAAAAGCCGGCAATTCGCTGGTCAGGTGGGGCCACGCTCCAAAAGTCCCAGTGAAAATCTTCAGGGTAGCCGGGGTAACGTTGTTGGAGCCAACGTTGATCGTAGGTGCCGACGTGTTTTTGACGTTGTGGCCATGTCAGATCAATGGGCCAAAATCCAACCGGTTCGGGTTTGTCACTTGGGGAGGTGATGAGGTGTTTCGGGTCTTCAATATGGGGTAGATAATGAACCTCCCCGGCATCTGTCTTAACGGGTTTGTGGCCTTTTCCAAGCGGATTTTTGGCGAATGTGGGCCCACCGTAAGAGTTGTCCCAGGTGAGCGGCATTTCAACAAACGGCTCAGGCGCGGTGGCAACGCCCATGCGAAAGCGGCGCGTACCGAGCACATAAAGCGTTTTTTGGATGGTCCCCATTGTCAGGCGAACATACGTTGACGGGGCAGCCCCACCCTTGGGGTACGCTTTGCCAAAAATAATGGCTTCTCCGCGGGTTTTGGGCATTCCTTCGTCGAGGATGCCGTTACCCCCCAACTCTTTTGGAATCATTTTCCAAAGGGAGATTTCAGGCAGCAGATATTCTGGAACGCTGAATGGAAAGAACGTGACGGCGCTCACCACCAGGTATGACTTGGGGCCGTCTTCAAATGTCCGCGTGAGCAGACTGAGCCGCTGGGGTTTGACGATTTTCATCCGATGAGCTTGAAGCCGTTTTGTTCGAGGCTTGCAGCGTGGTTGACGAGGCCCATGAGCATGTTTTCGAGCCTCATTTGGAACGCGCCCGTTTTGACAGGCACCATGTTCATTTCAAAAGCGGCGTTGACTTTAAGCCCCACGCCGAACGCGTAGGCGAGAACACCGGCAATGGCGGTTTCAAGTTTGAGGCCCACGAAGTTGGAATTTTGGCCTCCGACAAACGTGTCGGATTGGAGGCCGACGGTGACGGTGGCTTTTAACGCGGCATTCAGTTCAAGCCCTTTGTTGAAATTGAGCTTTACCCAGTCACCGAATGTTTGAGAAACCCAGTCGCCTGTGTTTGTTGTTTCTACCTTGTTGGCCCGAATTGTCAGATTGTTGCTACCCGTGGCTTCAATGGTGATGTCACCCCCTGTGGAGGTGATTGTGACAGCGCCGTCGCTGATGGTGGAAGACCAACCGCCGGCGATGGTTTCGTGCATACCGCCGCTTTCAACAGTGACCCATGAACTTTGGCCGGAGGTGAGCTGGAGTTGCTGCCGGGAGTTGAGAAACATGTGTTCGGTGGAGTGGACCTGAAGCTGTTTGGCCACGTCCAAGCGGCGAATCCCGGTGACGGCGGTGCGCTGATCGTCATGGTAGGTTTCTGTAACGACCTTTTGCACTTCGTGTTTGGAGGCGCCCAATGTCACGGTGGTGGACATGTCGCCCTTTTCAACAACGGTGTCGTAATTTTGATTTTTAACCGTTGTTTTGAGGTTATTTTTAACGGTCACTGTCATGTCGCCGGCGGGTGAGGCGGCGCCCGGGTCAACCCCGACTACGGTATCGTAGGCGAGCGCGGCGTCGACCAGCGCGTTTTCATCGGTGTGGACAATGAGTTCATGTTGTTCATTGGGAGAGCCCATCCGAACGTACGTGTTGGCGTACGGAGTCGACATGGTGATGCGCTGTTGACCGGCGAGGTCTTCAAGCTCCAGTCGGTTGCGGCCACCTGTCTGGATAACGTTTTTTGTGTGGTTGCCGCTGGTAACGGGGCTTGGTGTGAGCGCGTTTGGAACCACACCTGTAATGACGGGCCGATCGGGGTCGCCGCCGAGGAAAGAAATGGCAACTTCAGTGCCTTTTCTGAGCGGAAAATGAAAACCTTCTATTCCACCGCCGTGGGGCTGCATCATGCGTACCCATGTGGAGGCTTTTCCAGATTTCAGATCGCTTTCGTCAAACCTGAATTTGACGTTATACCTACCCTGGTCGTCAATTTGGGCATATTCGCTCGATGCGGCTCCATCGACCGTGCCGTTTTCAAACCCGTAAATTCGAGGCCATTGCGTGCGGCTTTCAGCCCTGAATTGGGTGGTTGCGGCAATGGCATCGACCTCAACGTGGTACACGTCTTCCTGGGTAATTCCAATTAAGGCGCGAATGGAAGGTACCTCCGCCGCCTGATTGCCTTCATGGCGCGTTTCAATACTGACGTACTCCATGTTCATGGAGGCGATGGGATGATCTTCGATCTCAAACTTGTAACCCGGTCGGAGATGGAGGCGAGTTCCGTTGGCGCGGTAGACCACTTTGCGGGCGAGCATTTCTTCAGCTCGGAGCGTTGCGAGGCGTTTGCCCGCGCCCGGCGAAAAAAATCGCTCGCCGTACAAGTTGACTTCACCCGCGCCGTTGTCGTCGACCTTGGCCGAACCTGACACGTCAAGGTTGGGTTTGGCGTAGTCGTAGTCGCGCAGTTTGATTTGGGTAGGTAAAGTTGAAAATCGGGCCGAAAAAGAGCGGAAAGACTGCCCGGCGGAGCGATCACTGCCAAGTTGAGGATGGTATCGAACGGGTTTTCCGAGCTTGTCGGAGTCGTATGTCAGGTGATCGCAGAAGATGACTTTGTCGCCGTCTTCGGTGTGCTCAAAAAAGTAGAAAATACCTTCCCGCTCCATCCATCGCGAGATGAAGTCGAGATCGCTCTCGCGGTATTGGGTGATGTGCTCTTCAGTTTCATACCCTTGAAGGCGCAGTTCGTAGTCGCTGCCGGAGAGGCCGTTGTCTTGCAGAATGGCCTCAATCGCGTCAACCACAGTGACTTTGGTAAAGATGCGGCTGTGGCGCGAGAGGCTCAGTTGATAGAGGCGGGGAACCAAAACGGCTCGAAACAAGGCAAAGTTGTCGGCCGCGTGTTGCAGTTCAATCGTTGCCAAAATTCCCGAAAAGTAAAACGGTGGGATGTTGTCATCGGCGCGATCGATAACGAGGCGCGCTTTGGCACCGATGGCGTCGGCGAGATCGAGTTCACCGGTATCGTCGCCCCGGAGCATGAAAAAAATCTCAACGTGAAAGGGACGCGAGAAAGCTTCTGTGCCCCGAAACCCGACGACCTTCGCACTCTTCGGGATGACGCTGGAAGCGATGGAAATGAAGTCGCTCATGGCGGTGGCCTTTCACGCTTAAAAAAGGTGAGCGCCCACCCGGAAAATGAGCACCCAAGCTTTGGCTTCGCAGACTAACATGCAAGGGCTTCTGATTGGCAGAGGCATCGTGTAGGGTTTTGCTCGTGCCGGTTCAGCCGCTGCGCGTTGTTTCTCTTTCGCCCGCCGAGGTGAGCGCGCTCGCCTGGCACACGGCCGGCGAAACACGTGTGACCGTGGTTCTCAAGGCCACGTTTCGCATGGTGCACGACGGCGCTTTTGAACTTGTCGATCCGCTGCCCGTTGTTGAAAAAGAAGTGTTGGAGCGCTCTGGAAGCGTTGCGCTTCCGTGCGATCTCGTGCCTTTTCTTCCTCGCGCCGACGTGATTGTGCGAGGCCACGCGTGCGCGCCTCCGGGTCAGCCCGTGCGCGCAATGACGGTGCGCGTTGCGCTTTATCAAGGGCGATGGGTGGTTGACAAATCGCTCCATGTGTACGGTGACCGGCGAACGCGTGAAGAACAGCCGGCGCCGTTTCAACGTGTACCCATTGTTTGGGAGCGCGCTTTCGGTGGGCCGTCAATGCCCGAAAACCCCGTGGGTGTCGGCGCCGCACCGGGGGATTTGCGCCTACCCAATTTGGTGGATGCGCGCGATGCGAAACGGCCCGGAGGCTTGTCGGCTGTGGCGCGATCGTGGCCCGTTCGAAGAGCGCTCATCACGCACGAGCCGGCGCTTGCGGGTGAAGTGTGGCAACTGCAGGACGGTTTTCCGTTTCGTTATTTTCATGCCGCGCCGGCCGACCAACAGGTGGAACATTTGGTGGGCAACGAGTGGCTTCTTGTGGAAGGCATGCATCCCGAGCACAAGCGATTTTCTACTCGTCTTCCGGGGATTAAGTGCGCTGCGATGCGGTACAAAATCGGATCGCGCGATGGGGAAAAAACGCCCGTGGCAATGGTCGCCGACATGTTGGTTGTGGACATGGATCGGTTGCTCGCGACAATCACATTTCGTGGTCACTTCACGTTGGAAGGCAACGAAGCACCAAGTGTATACAGGGTGTTTGCAGGGCTTGAGATCGCCGGCAACACGCTTGAATGGCCCGATGTTCAAGATCTCGCAACACCGGTGAAGCCGGCATTGAAAGGTGGGCCGGCTAAAGGCGGATTGGGCTCCACTGTCAACATGGGCGGCGACGAAGACGACGATTCGCAAACGAGTCGCGTGAGCGCCAGAGAGGTTGCCAAAAACGTTGAAGCCTCCGCGGCCGGAGCGGTTCTGCGGAGCGCGCCGCAAGACGAAGATCCAACGCGCCGCATTTCGATCACTGTGACGCGCGAGAGCCTCCCGAGCATTACGGACTACGACGGCGACACGCAGGCCCACGCGCGCATTTTCGACCCCGAAACAGACGGGGACAGCTTGGCAGAAACGAGGCCTATCCGCGCATTGGGGCCCGCTCGCCGAAGGTCGGGCACAGTCAAAAACGAGTCTTCCGCGGTGGTGCAACCACCCGAACAAAAACCTTTGGACGAGTCGAGGGTGGTGGAGCTTTCGGCGACGGATATTGAAGACGCTGAGGACGCCGAGGAGTCGACCCTGCACTTGTCGATTGATGAGCTGAAAAAACAGGCTCAAAAGCCTCTGGCTCCATTTTCGGTGGCTCAACCTACCAAAGAACCTCGTCAGGGCACAGCAAGTATTCCTGGGGCGCCGTGGGCCAAAATTGAGGTGGCTTCGGAGCCGGCGCTTGTTGTTGAAGATTCGGCAACCACCCCCGATTCTGAAATGACAATGGACCTGCCCGCGAGCGCTCTCGCAAGTCTTCGGGTGATTCCATTCGCGGGGGGCGGGGGAGGGGCAAAACCCCGTGTGGAGATGAGCGGGTCTGCGCCGACGCTTCCGCGCGTCACTCCATTTGTAAAACCGGGTGAAGCGGCTCGACAAGGTGAGGAACCTGACACCCTGGGGCGAGGAAACCTACCCAGTCAGGTCGATCCGTCGGCAACGGTTGCAACGCCGGCAATGTTGCAGCCGACGGCGCCGTTTTCTACCGACCCCGCGCTTTTTACGTTGCCACTTCCGGCCGAAACGCCGCGTGCGGCGCACTACCCAGCGGAGCCGCCGCTTCTCGCAACGCCTCCTCCTGTCGAGGTGTTCCCCCCGGTCGTCGCGCCGCCGCCTCCCATGGTAGGTCCGCTCGCAGCTCCCGCCCCAATTCTACCCACGGGTGCGGCTCCACCGCCGCCGGTTCTACCCATGCCCGCGGTTCCGGTTCCTGCTTCCCCGCCTCCGGCGATGCGTGCGGCTCCCACTCCGGCGGTAGAAAGCGGTCCCGCGCGGGCGGTGGAAAACCCGGCGGTAGAAAGCGGTTCAGGTCCGGCAAAACAGGCGTTTCCAGCGGCTCCGGCAATGGCGGCCGCGGTTTCAACCTCGGCTCCGGCGGCGAGTGCTCCTTCAAGCGCGGCGGGTGGAGCGGCGGCCGTTTCCCCCTCGGTTGATAAAGGCGGCATAGAAAAGCCAAACGTTTCAGGTGCGACCGGAGCGCGGCAAAAGGTGGCGTCGAGGCTCGCGTCCGGCGAGAGTTTGCGCGGGATTGACCTGTCAAACGCCGATCTGCGCGGGATGGATCTGCATGGGGCCAACCTGGAAAATGCCACGTTGCGCGGCGCGATTTTGGCGGACGCAAATTTGAGTGAAGCGCAGCTTTCGGGGGCGGATATGGGTGGGGCCGATCTTCGCAATGCGGTGCTGAAAGGGGCTGATTTGCGGCGGGCTGAATTGACGGGTTGCGATCTGACATCGGCGGATCTGACGGGGGCAAAACTGGTGAGCGCGCGTCTTGTGGATGTGAAGGCGCGCGGTGCCCGGTTTGATGACGCCGATCTGACAGACTGCGATGTTCAAGGTGGGGAGTTTACAAGTGGGTCGTTTAAGAATCTGAGCGGCGCGCGGTCGATTTGGACTCGATGTGATGTGCGGGAGGCCGACTTTTCAGGTGCAAATCTCGATGCGGCCAATTGGGAACGTGCCAATTGCACCAAGACGAACTTTGCCAAAGCGAGATTGTCGAGGGGCAGTTTCCTTCGCGTCACGGGGGATATGGCCATTCTCACGGGCGCGTCGCTTGTTGCGGCCGACTTGAGGCATGCGAGGTTTTGTGGGGCCCTCGCAGAAGGCGCCGATTTCCGGGACGTGTCGGCATCCAAGGCCGATCTCTCAAAAGCCACTTTGACCCATGCGCGATTTGAATACGCTCAGTTGCGTTCCGCACGTCTGCGTGAAGCGGTGCTTTCCAATGCGGTGTTTGAAGGTGCAGATCTCCGCGACGCCGACCTTGAAAAGGCCGACTTACGAAACGCCACGCGGGCGGGGGCCAAAATGCAAGGGGCTAATTTACGGGACGTGGTGGAGTAGAACGGGGCGGCTCACTCGGAAAGAAAAATAAGTGTACACATGTACAAAGCCCGCAGACACCGGTGTCTTTACGCTGCGCCGGTGTGTTGGAGTTGCTCGGCCAAGAGCGCGAGGCGGTTGTCCAGTTCGGCCCGATCTTCAGTCGGTATTTGAAGCGTTGCCGTTTTGAGAAGGCGCGTGTGTTCTGCGAGGGTGCGCCGATGCTCGGGGTGGTTTGTCATGGATGTGATGTCGAGAAGGGCACGCGCGAGGCGCAGAACAACGGCGACGTCGCCCTTTCCGTATTGGCGAATTTGATGAAACGCGACGTCCATCGCGCGTTGAAAGCCGGTGGGCGGAAACACAACGAGAGCGCGGCCGTCGTCGGCAAAAAGTGTGGATGATGCGTCTCCGCGGCGCGCGATCCGCCCGAGCAAGCGGCTCAAATGATCGATACACGTGACAGCGGTGCTCGGGTCGTTGACGGCGGGACTGATGGCTTTCAGGGCAATGTCGACGATTTGGCGAAGGCCAAATTCAAGGTCGTCTTGCATGGTGCGAACGGGGCCTAGATCGAGCGCATCACGGCACGTCTGTTGAGCGTTTTCGGGGAGGGGGCCGCTTGCCACCATGAGTACACCTCCTTCGGGGACGAAGTGGCCCATGCTTCGAACAACGTGCAGGGTCACATTGTGTACACTTGCGATCTGCGCGAGATCGGCGGCGGCCCAGAGCTGAACGTAGCCCGATGCGGTGGACAAGATCGCGGACTGCGGTGTTTCAGCGGGGCGAGGCGGCGCGGGTTTGGAAGCCTTGTTTTGAGGGGAGAGTACGGCGTCGATCACGCGTTCGGTTTCAGCGGCGATGCGATCGACAATGAAGTTTGCCTGCATGGCCTGCGCCATGTGGTGAACGAAAAAGAGCAGCGATCCAAGGCATGCAACGGCAAGGAGAAGCGCGCCGAAAACGCTCAGTGTGGGGACAAACGGTGAAGGTTCACTGTGCGTGGATCGAAGGACGAGCAGGCAGTAGGTGAACGTTCCAATGAACAAACCCAAGATGCGCTGGCTGATTCGATCGCGCATGAATCCGGCCATAATGCGCGGCGAAAACTGCACGGACGCGAGCGAGAGGGCCACGATGAGCACGGAGTACACAATTGAGACAACGGTCATGACGCTGCCGGCGATGGTGGCGAGAACCACCTGAACCGCCGACGGTTCGGCCGGAACCGCCCATGTGAGTTTGGCGCCGAATGCTCGCCATGCGGGCCAGCGTTCTTCGGCGAAAGGGAGGAACACGGCGGCAAACGAAAGCGCCGCCAAGATCAGCGCGGGCCGAAATAGAAGGCTTCGATCGGCGTCGTAGGCGTGCTGTCGGAGGAGGAAACGCGCGCGGCTCATGAGCTATCGGAAGTCATTTTTTGAGGAAACGTTTGAAAAATAGGCTGCTGAGGAGTTTTACAAAATGCCATTCGATGGCGATTGCACGACATCTTTTCGCCGGTTTGAAGGGGCAAGGCCTGGACCATTGACGTCTCGTTCGTAAGCGGCGAGAGCGAAGTGGGCGCTGTCCCGTTTTTTGACTTTCTACCCGAATTGGGAAGACACCTATGAAACGCCTGACAATCGCAGCGTTTGGTGTGCTGCTGACCACGCTTGTTGCAAGCGGCTTTGGTTGTGAGCTGATCACCGCACCGGATCGAACATTAATCGACAACAAAGGAGGCGGTGGGTCCGGTGGTGTACCCACCGGCGGCGGCGGAACAGGAGGCACGCCTACGGGCGGCGGAGGCACCGGCGGAAGCATGAAGTGCGAGACGCCGGCCGACTGCATGGCTCCAGCAGAAGAGTGTTTGGAGGCAACGTGTACACAAGGCGTTTGCGGCACGGCGCCGAAAGCGCAAGGTTCGGCTGTACAAGACCAAACAGCCGGCGACTGCAAACTAAACCAATGTGACGGCGCGGGCGCTGTGGAGTCGGTTGCAGACAACACCGACCTTCCCAACGACAATGAAGAGTGCACCGAGGACGTGTGCAATGCGGGCGCGCCTGAAAACAATCCGCTGCCGGCCGAGTCGCCGTGCGGTACGGGCGGCGCGCTGTTCTGCAACGGCGCGGGCCAGTGCGTAAACTGTACACAAGCGGCGCAGTGCGGAACGGATACCGAGTGCCAGCAACACACGTGCGATAACGGTGTTTGCGATGTTGTGAATACGGCCGCTGGAACGGCGCTTTCAATGCAAACCGCCGGTGATTGCCAGGTGGTTCAATGCGACGGCACGGGTTCCGAGGAGAGTGCTGAAGACAACAGCGACGTGCCGGTGGACACAACGGTGTGTACCGACGACGTGTGTGCGGCGGGAGTGCCGTCCAATCCGCCCGTGCCCGCCAATACGGCATGTATGGAAGGGACGGGAGTGCTCTGCGACGGCAACGGCGCCTGCGCCGAGTGTGTTGTCGACGCCGACTGCCCAGGCGTAAACGACGAGTGTCAAACCAAGAAGTGTACACTCGGCGTCTGCGGGTTTGACTTTGCGCCGAACGGTACACTTGTGGCGGCGCAAACGGCGGGCGACTGCAAAGCAAACGTCTGCGACGGCGCGGGTACGGTGATCATTGCAAACGCCGATACCGACCTGCCCAACGACAACGAAACGTGCACAACCGACACGTGCGTTGGCGGCGTTGAAACCTTTACACCGGTGATGGCCGGAGCAACCTGCGGCGCAGCCGGCGTGTGCAACGCGGCGGGCCAATGTGTGGGTTGCAACACGGAGAACGACTGCCCCGGGGTCAACGACGAGTGCAAGACGAAGACGTGCACCAACAACGTGTGCGGCTTCAACTTCACCGCGAACGGAACGGCTGTCACTTCACAAACCGCGGGCAACTGTCAGCAAAATGTGTGTGACGGATCGGGCAACACGGTGAGCGTTACCGACAACGCCGACGTGCCAGCCGATGATGGCAACCAGTGCACTTCGCAAACGTGCACCAACGGCAGCCCGGCATTCCCACCCGTTGCTGTGGATACGACGTGCAATCAAAACGGCGGCAGCTTTTGTTCGGCAGCCGGAACCTGTGTGGCCTGCAACGTGGGTACACAATGCCCCGGTTCAGACACGGAATGCCAAACGCGAACGTGCGTGAGCAACGCGTGCGGGTTTAACTTCCAGCCGAACGGGTTTGTGGTTCCCACACAATCGACCGGCGATTGTACGGTGAATCAATGCAACGGTTCGGGCGGTATCGTCCAGGCAAACGCCAACAGTGACGTTCCCGTCGACGGCCTTGAGTGCACAGGTGATGTGTGCACCAACGGCGTGCCCTCCAACCCGCCGGTTGCGGTGGATACGCCGTGTACACAAAACGGCGGAAGCTTCTGCTCCGCGGGTGGGCAATGTGTACAGTGCAACGCCGCCACGCAGTGCCCCGGCACCGACACTGAGTGTCAGACGCGAACGTGCGCGAGCAATACGTGCGGGTTTAACTTCACCACGGCGGGCACACCTGTAGCGAGCCAAACCGCGGGCGATTGCAAGCGCAACGAATGCAACGGTTCGGGCGGCATCGTCGCCAACAACTTCAACAGCGACGTTCCGGTGGACGGCGTTCAGTGCACGAGCGACGTATGCACCAACGGCGTTCCGTCGAATCCGCCTGTGGCGGTAGACACGCCGTGTACACAAAACGGTGGAAGTTTCTGCTCGGCGGCCGGCGCGTGCGTGCAATGCAATGCGGCCACGCAATGCCCGGGTACCGACACCGAATGCCAGACGCGAACATGCGCGGGCAACACGTGCGGGTTCAATTTCACCGCGGCGGGTACACCGGTCGCGAGTCAAACAACGGGCGATTGCAAACGCAACGAATGCAACGGCTCGGGCGCGATCGTGGCGAACAACTTCGACAGCGACGTTCCTGCCGATGGCAATCAGTGCACCGGCGACGTGTGTACATCCGGCGTTCCGTCCAACCCCAACCTCATGGCGGGAACCACCTGCAATCAAAACGGCGGCACCAACTGCGACGGCGCCGGTCAGTGCGTGACGGCCGCCTGCTCCGACGGCATTAAGAACGGCACCGAGACAGACACCGACTGCGGCGGATCGTGCGGCTCGACCTGCGACAACGGTGAAACGTGTTCGGTGAACGCCGACTGCGTGAGCAACATCTGCAACGGCGGGGTGTGCGTTCAATGCGTGACCGCTTCGCAATGTCCGGGCACCGACAATGAATGTCAGACGCGCACGTGCACCAGCAACACCTGCGGCTTCAACTTCACGGCGGCGGGTACACCTGTAGCGAGCCAAACCGCAGGCGATTGCAAGCGCAACGAGTGCAACGGCTCGGGCGCGATCGTGGCCAACAACTTCGACACCGATCTGCCGGTTGACGGCAATCAGTGCACGAGCGACGTGTGTACATCGGGCGTTCCGTCCAATCTTCCGGTTGCCGTTGATACAGCCTGTAGTCAAAACGGCGGAACCGTTTGCAATGCCACGGGAACCTGTGTCGCGTGCAACGCGGCTTCGCAGTGCCCCGGCACCGACACTGAGTGTCAGACGCGGACCTGCACGAGCAACACCTGCGGCTTCAACTTCACGGCGGCCGGTACTCCGGTAGCGAGCCAAACCACAGGCGATTGCAAGCGGAACGAGTGCAACGGCTCGGGCGCGATCGTGGCGAACAACTTCGACACCGATCTGCCGGTGGACGGCAATCAATGCACGAGCGACGTGTGTACATCGGGCGTTCCGTCCAATCCGCCGGCGGCAATTGATACAGCCTGTAGTCAAAACGGCGGAAGCTTCTGCAACGCGACGGGAACGTGTGTTGCGTGCAATACGGGCACGCAATGTCCCGGAACCGACACGGAGTGTCAGACGCGAACCTGCACGAGCAACACGTGCGGCTTTAACTTCACGGCGGCGGGCACTCCCGTGGCGAGCCAAACAACCGGCGATTGCAAGCGGAACGAGTGCAACGGCTCGGGCGCGATCGTGGCGAACAACTTCGACACAGATCTTCCCGTGGACGGCAATCAGTGCACCGACGATGTGTGTACATCGGGTGTGCCTTCCAACCCGCCGGTTGCAATTGATACCGCCTGCTCACAAAACGGCGGAAGCTTCTGCAACGCCGCAGGGACGTGTGTCGCGTGCAACGCTGCTTCGCAGTGCCCCGGCACCGACACTGAGTGTCAGACGCGAACCTGCACGAGCAATACGTGCGGATTCGACTTCACGACGGCCGGTACCCCGGTGATGAGCCAAACCACGGGCGACTGTAAACGCAACGAGTGCAACGGCTCGGGCGCGATTGTGGCCAACAACTTTGACACCGACTTGCCGGTCGACGGCAATGAATGCACCGGCGACGTGTGTACATCGGGCGTTCCTACAAACCCGGCGCTTCCGCTCAATACCGCGTGCAACCAAAACGGTGGAACGGTGTGCGACGGGGTTGGCGCGTGCGTGGTACCACCCACGGTGACCGGGCATTCGCCCGCCGATGCCGCCGGCAACGTGCTGACTCCAACGGCCGTTGCAGTGACATTCTCCACGGCGATGAATCCGGCCACGCTTCAGGGGCAAACCACGGCCGGGGCGTGCTCGGGCTCAATTCAGGTATCGCTCGACAACTTCGCAACGTGTGTACCTTTTGCCCAAGCGCAGGCGGTCATGACCGGTGGTAACACCACCGGAGCGCTGCTGCCCTTCCCGGCTCTTGAAGTTGGCAAGGTGTACAAAATCCGCGTGACCACCACTGCGGCAAGCGCGATCGGCATTCCGCTCGCAGCGGTGTACACATCGGCCAGCGGCTTTACCACCGCAACGTTGCCCGCAACCTGCGTTTCGGGTGTGGTCATCAGTCAGGTGTACGGTGCCGGTGGCAATATCGGAGCACCTTACAAAAACGACTTTATTGAACTCTACAACGGTGGAACCACCGCCGTGGATGTGTCCACATGGGCCGTTCACTACGCAAGCAGCACCGGAACTTCCTGGACCAAAACCAACCTGACGGGATCTATTCCTCCGGGTGGTTATTACCAAGTGCGTCAAGCGGGCGGCGCAAACGGTTTGGATCTACCCACGGCCGACGCAACGGGCGGCGCCACTATGAGCGCCACAGCGGGCAAGGTGGTGCTCACCAACAACCAAACCAACCTCGGCACAATCTCCTGCCCGTCGGGGGCTGCCGTGGTTGACATTGTCGGCTTTGGAACAGGCACCAACTGTTTTGAAGGTACGGGTCCGACGCCTGCTCCCTCCGCCATCAACTCTGTCAGCCGCAAGGGCTACGGCTGCACCGACGCCAACGACAACGCTGTCGACTTCGTTTCGTCGGCCGTGAACCCGCGCAATACGCAACACCGCATCTCGGCCAACGAGTCGGGCGCGGCAGTGGAAATGGACTATT
This sequence comes from Polyangiaceae bacterium, assembly GCA_016712345.1. Classification (GTDB taxonomy): domain Bacteria; phylum Myxococcota_A; class Polyangia; order Polyangiales; family Polyangiaceae; genus JADJRH01. The sequence continues at coordinate 5,088,802 of JADJRH010000011.1, read as the reverse complement.
GTGTACTCCAATTCCCGAACACGTTCACCGTAGCTCCGAACACCGTGACGCCCACGATCTACGCTCGCGTTTATGAGGCCGCGCTCACCCCGGCGGCCGGAGCAAACGCGCTGATCGGAGCGCAAATCGGCTACGGTCCGGTGGGTACGAACCCGGAGGTTCAAGGCCATTGGATCTGGACCAACGCCACGTTCAACGTCCAGGTTGGCAACGACGACGAGTACCAAGCGACGTTCACCTCGCCTGCAACGGCCGGAACGTATCGCTACGCGGCTCGCTTCACGCAGAGCAACGGCGCGTGGACCTATTGCGATATCAACGCCTCTCCGGGCGGTGACACCGGAGCGGGAGCCAACGCGGGTCTCGACTTCCAAACGACCAACATGGGCACAATGACCGTGCAGTAACATCCGCGCCGCGGGTGTCCTTTAATCCCCTTCAATTTATTGCGCGCCGCCCCGCACCCACGGGCGGCGCGTTTCTCCCGGTGCTTGATGCACTCCGAGGCATCGCCGTCCTTTCGGTGTTTGTTCAACACCTGGGCGACACGCACCTTCCGCTTGTAAAGGTACACATTGAAACCGCAGTGCCCGGCGCGATTGCGCCTTGGATCATGACGGTTTTGCACCACGCGCATTGGGGCGTGGACTTGTTTTTCGTGCTTTCGGGCTTTTCGTTGGCGCAACCGATCTTGTCGAAACTCTCGCGCGACAAGACCGATCGCTTCGTGGCTTCTCCGGCGTGGATCCGCGCGTTTGCGTTGCGGCGCGCGGCTCGCATTTACCCGGCGTACCTCGTGGGGCTCGTGCTCGTGCTTGCAGGAGCACCGCGGCTAATGAGTCACTCGGCGTTTGGGCGCTCACTTGCCGCCCATTTGATGCTTTTGCAGGGGTATTTCACTCCGGGTGGTTTGGTGTTTATCGGCGCTGCCTGGTCGCTTTCCACCGAAGTCTCGTTTTACCTGGTTTGGCCTTGGCTCGCGCCGCGCATTGTTTTTCGGCCGGATTCGGAAAAGTGTACACACGCGCATCGACAGGCCTGGATCGCGGCGCTCGCGATCATTGTGGGGGCGTGGGCATTTCGAGCCGTGGCACAGCACATCTCGCTGCTTCCCGATGCGCCGCCGTGGCTTTTTGAAGCTTCGCAGCGACGTTGGGCGTTGAGCCGAATGGACCAGTTTGTTCTGGGTGCGCTGGCCGCCTCTCTGCACGCCCAGGTTGTGTACACAGCACGCGAAAGGCTCGAAAAAGCGGCGCCCGCGCTTGTTGCGCTTGCACTGTTCGTGCTGGTGCCGGCCTTTTACTTAGAAGGGTCGCTCTACCGAGAACCGTTGGGAAGCTGGCCCTACGCGGTCATCTCCCTCGCAACGGCACTCCTTGTTTTCAGCGCGGCGTCCCTTCGCGAGAGCGCGGCAAAATGGCTGTTTCCGCCGCCTCTGCGCGCGATTGGAGTGATCAGCTACGGAGTGTTTCTAAACCATCAGCTCGCCATTGGAGTCACGGCGCGCTGGGCGGGGCAGGGGAGCTTGGTCGCGCTCGCGAAACACGCCGGGGCGGCGCTCTCGCTATCGCTTTTGATCGGGGCTTTGTCGTGGATGTTTGTGGAGCGGCCCGCGATGGAGTGGGCCGCGGCGCGAAAAAGGTGAACGCGTTACTTGCGACGACGGCGCATTGCGACGGCCGCCGCTGCGAGGCCAATTCCGGCGAAAAGGAATGCGGGCTCGTCGTTGTGGCCGGGCTTCTGCACAGCGCACGAGCCTTTGCCCTTCACGTAGTCTTGGTCATTTTGACCGAGGCCGTTGAAGTCGCCGCCGTTGCTGCCATCGTCGTAGCACCACGAATAATCGGGACACTCGGGCACGTTGCCGTCGGCGAATTGAGCCTGAATGAAACGAGACACCTGCGTTTGTGTGGGCTCCGCTTCAATTAACAGATCGTTGGCGAGCGCAGGACGCGTGAGCTGCGCGTGCATGCGCGTGAGCCAAATGCTGTTTTCGTCCATGCCGGCGAACAGCGTGTCGAGGTCGGCGTGCGCGTCATCCATTTCGCTAACGCCGTTGTCGGGATCACCCCAACCGCTGGTTCCGGGGTTGAAATCGATCACTTGCTCAATGCGGCTTTGCAGGTCGTAGCGGCTGTAGGGCGCCGAGTGCTGAGTGAGCCAACCAAAGCCGTTTGAGCTTTCAAACAAGCCTTTGATGAGCACGTCGTAGTTGCTCGTGTAGTCGTCCCAGTGAAACACGATCGCTGCGGGATCGAGCGTGAGATTGGGGAACGTGGGCTCTTTGGTTTGATAACGCCCCTCGGCAACAACCCACAGAGTGATGGGAGTGAGAGCGCCTGTGCCGGCGCCGACCATGCGAAGCGGCAGCGCCAAACCCGCGCCCGGAGCCGTCACACGAACCGGCCGCATCGCTTGAATGCCTTGGCCCGGCACAAGCTTCATCGCCAAGAAGTCGAAACCTTCTTGTTGGTACGAAGTGATCACCGGCGCCACATCGGGCGGAACCGCGTAACCGTGAGACGTGAGCCAATTCTGAAGGGCCGCGGGATCGGTCGCGCTGAGTTGCACGGTCTCGTACGGACCAACAACCTCTTGCGTGATCACCGTCACATCGTTCCCACCCGCGCTGTTGCCACCGCCGCCGCCCGTTCCAGATGCGCCTTCACCGTCGGCCGCGTAGTCGTAACAACCCTCCGGCGGATCGGGGCAATTGAGCGGAGGGGGCAATACTTGAACGCTCGTGTCCGAGCCCAAAAACGCGAACATCGCGTCTGAAGAGAGGTTTACGTCAACCTGCCCTTTGATCGGCAACACCCACGAGAAACTCTCGGGCGCACCCACGTATTCAAACTGATCGTAGAGCGTGGTTTGCGTCATCGACATGGAGAAGATCATGCGATGACCGGTGACTTGAGTGTTTTCTTCGGGCGGGACGAAACATCCGCCGCATGCGTGCGCGTCCTTGGGAGCGGCGGCGAGCACGAGGCCCGCGATCGGGAGAGCAAGCAGAAGCGAATGAACCTTCTTCATGAACAAAACCTCCAGGCGAGCGGCACTCTCAGCATGGATCGTGCCGCACAGCGAGCACTGAAATTCTCGAACATCCAAGAGAGGTGTGCCAGCAAAGAAACCTCGTCTGGCACACAGTCGCGACAATCGGGTCTGTGCACGCGATCCCGAGTCCCATCTGCTCGGCCCGTCGCGCCCCATTTTTAGGTCGACTGTGCAGTCCTCACGATTCTGCCCCGATCCGGCTCTCGCTTGTATTAGCTACCGCCCATGACCGAGGCTCGCGCCGCTGCCGTTTCATTTCCCGGCGATCCCCACGTGGATGCCACCCTCGCTCGAACGCACAAACTTTCACCCGATGAATATGCCCGCGCTGTGAGCGTTTTGGGCCGAACGCCGACGTACGCCGAGCTGGGTGTACTCAGCGTCATGTGGAGCGAACACTGCTCTTACAAATCGTCGCGTGTACACTTGTCGCGCCTTCCCACAAAGGGACCACGCGTCATTCAAGGCCCCGGTGAAAACGCGGGTGTTGTGGATATCGGCGACAATTTCGCCGTTGTCTTCAAGATGGAATCGCACAACCACCCTTCGTACATTGAGCCTTATCAGGGCGCGGCCACGGGCGTCGGCGGCATTCTTCGCGACGTTTTCACCATGGGCGCGCGCCCCATCGCATGCCTTGACGCTTTGCGATTTGGGAGGCCCGATCACCCCAAAACGCCCTCGCTTTTAAGGGGAGTTGTTGCGGGCATCGGTGGTTATGGAAACTCGATAGGCATTCCAACGGTCGGCGGTGACCTCTTTTTTGACCCCGCGTACGACGGCAACATCCTTGTGAATGCCATGGCCGTTGGTGTGGTCCACAAAGACCGCATCTTCTACGGTCGGGCAAGCGGCGTTGGAAACCCTGTCATTTACGTCGGCGCGCGCACCGGTCGCGACGGCATTCACGGCGCCACGATGGCTTCCGACGAATTTTCAGCCGACGGACCCAGCCAACGCCCGACTGTTCAGGTCGGCGATCCATTCATGGAAAAGCTTCTTTTGGAGGCTTGTTTGGAGATCTTCTCCGAAGATCTTCTTGTCGGCGTTCAAGACATGGGCGCGGCCGGACTCACTTCTTCTTCTGTGGAAATGGCGGGCCGAAGCGGATCCGGACTCGATCTGGATCTCGACTTAATTCCTCGCCGCGCCAAGCGACTCACGCCCTACGAAATGCTCCTCAGTGAATCTCAGGAGCGCATGCTGATGGTGGCCAAACCTGGAAACGAACAGCGTGTATTCGAAATCTGTAAAAAGTGGGAACTGGATGTGGCCATTGTCGGTCACGTGACAACCACAGGTCGCTGGGTCATTCGGGCCACTCCGGGATATGACCCGCTCGATCCCCATCCGATCCCCCGCGCGCCGGTTGTCGTTTGCGATCTACCCGTTCCCCTGCTCCACGACGACGCTCCCAAATATGACCGTCCTCGCAAAGACGATCCTACCCGAGCGCAACGTTTGGCGTTTGACCCGTCCACGATTGCCGAACCCGCTTCTTATTCGGACGAACTGCTCGCCACGCTCGCATCACCCAACATTGGTTCGCGCCAATGGGTATACCGCCAGTATGACCACATTGTTCGCGGTGGAACGGCGATTCGACCGGGAGGTGATGCCGCTGTTGTTCGGGCCATTTTACCCACCGATGGTCGCATTGACGGCGTGGGCCTCGGTCGCATGGCCGAGAAAGGCTCTGTTGAAAAGCTCCTTGCCGTCGCCGCCGACGGTCAGGGTCGATATTGCGAACTCGATCCGGTCGAAGGCGCAAAACAAATTGTCGCCGAGGTATGCCGCAACGTTGTCTGTACAGGTGGACTACCCGTTGGCCTCACTGACTGTCTCAACTTCGGCTCGCCTGAGCGCGCCGAGATCATGGATCAGTTCTCCAAAGCCATTGATGGTATGGCAGAGGCCTGCAAAGCCCTATCGGTGCCCATCGTGAGTGGCAACGTTTCGCTCTACAACGAAACCGACGGCCGCGCCATTCTACCCACGCCCATGCTCGGTTGCGTCGGTTTGGTCGAACATCGCAACCATGTCACTCAGGCCGCTTTTCGAGCCGCCGATCTGACAATTGTCCTGCTCGGCCCCTCTACCGGTGGGCCCCTCGGTGGGTCAGAATACGTGGTTCGCAAAACGGGCAAAATTCAGGGCCCGCTGCCCCGCATCGATCTTGAATTGGAGCGCCGACTTCAAAGCCTTCTCCTCGATCTTTTGCGCGATCCTACCCATCCTGTAAAAAGCGCCCACGACGTTTCTGAAGGCGGGCTTTCGGTAGCCCTTGCCGAGTGCTGCATTGTCGGGCCTGAAGCAGTGGGCGCCGTTGTCAACCTTCCCGGGGATGAAGCTCCTGCAGCGGCTCTCTTTGGTGAACAACCGAGTCGCGTGATTCTATCGGTAGACCCGCAGCGAGCGAACGACGTTTTGGAACGCGCGTCGGCCGTGGGAGTTTCAGCGTTGGTGCTGGGTAAAACCGGTACGTCGCGCCTTACCATTTTGCGCAACGGCGCGCCCCTCGTGGACATCGATCTTTCGGCGGCGAAAAAGGCCCGCGACAACTGCCTTGCCCCCATTGTGGGAACCTGACAATGCACGAAGAAATGCCACCTACCCTGAGGGTTGCGGTCCCCGATCCTCCCTCCTCAGACCCGCCGTCGCGCCTTGAAAAACTCGCGCGCCCCGTGGTAGGTGCAAGTCCGGGTACCCTTGCAATCACCAGCGATGAGCGCCCTGAAATCATGCTCATCGACTACGGCCCACACGGCGTTTCAGAGCATCCCCTCAAACACATTGACGACGTTATTCCCTACCTGATTGACGACAATCCAAGCATCACATGGATTGACGTCCGCGGCATTGGACACGCTGAAACCTTTCATCGGCTTGGCGAAATTTTCAAGCTCCACCCGCTGGCTCTTGAAGATGTTGTCAACGTTCCTCAGCGGCCCAAAAGCGACGTGTATGACACCCATCAGCTCATCGTTTCCCGCATGGTCAGACTCGGTGAAAAAAACACCGTTCACACCGAACAGCTCGGCATTTTGTTTGGTGAGGGCTTTGTTCTAACCGTTCAAGAAGAACCTGAACATGACGTTCTCGGCTGCGTGCGCGAGCGCATTCGCCTCGGACGCGGCACGATTCGAACACGCGGTGCCGACTATCTTGCGTACGCATTGCTCGACGCTGTGATTGACGCATTTTTTCCGGTGTTGGAACTCCTGGGTGAACACTTGGAAGACATGGAAGCCGAGGCGATTTTGGCCCGGACGTCCCTTTCCAAAAAAATCCACGATATCAAACGCGATCTCCTTACTATTCGCCGCGCGATATGGCCTCAACGCGACCTGCTTGCGGGCTTGTTGCGCGGTGAATCTCCCCTTGTCGCCAAAGACACAATTTTATACCTCCGCGATACATACGACCACGCCATCCAGGTGATGGACATGGTAGAAACCTACCGGGAAATCGCGTCGGGGTTAATGGACTTATACCTGTCAGGTGTGAGCAATCGCATGAACGAGATCATGAAGGTGCTCACCATTCTCTCCACAGTGTTTCTACCCATCACATTTATCGCCGGCGTGTATGGGATGAACTTTGACCCTGAAGCGTCGCCGCTCAACATGCCCGAGTTGAAGTGGCGCTACGGCTACATTTTCTCGGTGATCCTCATGATGTCCAGCGTGGGCGGCTTGCTCCTCTACTACAGGAGTCGCGGCTGGCTCGGCGAGGGCAATATTTTTGGAAAGAAAAAACCGCCCAAAACATCCACAAGTTCCAGTCGCGACTAGTGCACCGATTCCGTAGAACTGATGGGTTCAGATGAATTGCAGCAAGGGTTCGTTGCTTTATCAACTCGGTGCACTAGGGCCGCGCCTGCGCGGCCGGGGTGTGGGGCGAATGCCCCACGGAAACAAAACTAGTACCGCGATTTCGAGCGCTGCGAAGCAGCGGCAATCAACCCATCGGGTTGATTGAATCGCGGTACTAGTTCCGCTCGTCAGAAGTTCGGCCCTGATTGAGCCCTTCGTGCGGAACTAGCCGCGCGCAAGCGCGGGGGGTGTGGGGCGGAGCCCCACGAGACAAAAGATAGTGCCGCGTGCGCGAAGCACGCCGCGCCAGCGGCGACAAAAGTCCGGCAGGACTTTTGACACGCGGCACTAATCAGACTCTATGGCCGACCCGGCGTTCTGTACAGAGATCGTCCCGTTCCAGTTGCATTTGCATTTGGAATCGTCTGTCAGGGCCTTCACCCCATCAATGGTGGTGACGCTCGATCCGGGGGACCAAGGCGCTTGAGTCATGGGTACACATGGCATAGGCGTGAGCACGCCGCCCGCCGCCGCCGTTGCCGTGGCCACAGTGGGATTCGCCTGTGAGGTGCAATTCGAAAACGTTGGAATGTTCACGATCGGTTTGTGATCATTTACCGTTGCGACCGTGGGCCCGTCGGCTGTTACCGGCGATTGTGGAATGGAGAGCGACCCCGGGGCGAGCCCCTTATCGCACTTGAGAACGGCTCCTCTGGCAACCAGCTTTGGCATAAACATCCATCCATTGTTTTGTATAAAAGCGCATTTCTACCACGGGCAAATACAAGTTGGCCTAACTCGGCCCTGCGGGCAGCGCCACCGATGTTTGAGCAGTTTCACCCGGTGCGAGGGCCAACATACCCCCCTTGGCAACCACGCAGCCTGTAAAACCTGACTGCGCTTTGGCCGGTCCCGTTACAAGAACGCTGCGCGGTGGGCCCGCCGACACCGTGATTGAAGCGCTCGACGCTGCTTGACCCTTGTTTGCCCCTTCGTTGTTTTTCCAGCAACTCACCGCAATTCCTGACAGAGAAGCCGACGCCTGAGCGTTTACCGCCGGCGCTGCTGGGGCCGTTGTGGAAGTGGAGGGTGCCGGGGTAGAAGTGGAAGGTGAAGGCGCCCCACCCGGTGATGGTGTGCCCGGTGTGGCAACCGCCGCGGAGCCTGGTTTTTGGCCGACGGTAGGCGAGGTGGAAGCTTTTCCGCCGGCCGAAGCGGCTGAACCCGGTAGAACGACGGGGGTTGACCCGCGGTTGCTCGCCGACGGTTTACCCGACGAATCTTCCCCACCCGTCAACGTGACAGCCGCGGCAATTCCACCCCCGACAAGAACGACCGCAACAACAGCCCCAATCACGAGCGCGGTTCGAGACGACTTTACAGGTTGAGCCGGCGTTGCGGATGGTGGTCCCGCCGCTGTTCCCATCATCCCTACCGATTGAGCGGCGATTCCAGATGGTGGCCCGCCCGGAGGGGAACCGTAGCCCGAGGATGGGTAGGTTGCTTGACCCGGATAACTTCCCTGCTGCGGGTAGGTTGCCTGTTGCGGGTAGGCTGCCTGTTGTGGGTAGGTTGCCTGTTGTGGGTAGGCTGCCTGTTGTGGGTAGGTTGCCTGTTGTGGGTAGGCTGCCTGAGACGCGTGGGTACCCTGTTGCGGGTAGGTGGCAGAGCCAGGGTAGGTTGCGGCCCCGGCTTGATGGGTTGTTGTGCCCGGCGCGAGATGTGGGGCGCCCGATGCGCTTCCGTACGTTGCCCCGCCCTGGTGCGCCGATTGTGCGGGCGGTGTTGGCCCGTGCGAAACAGGACCGGAAGGTACACCTGAGCTTGTGTACGCACCGGAAGCAAACGGCCGAAGCGCCTGTTCAAACTCGGCGACGCTTTGAAAACGCTGTGCCGGGTTTTTTTCAAGACACTTGAGAATAACGGTCTCCAGCGCCATGGGTAGATCGGGCCGGAGAGCGCGGGGGGGTTGGGGTGTGTCGGCCACCACGGCAGTACAGATTTCAGTAACCGATTCACCATTGAAAGGCGTTTTTCCGCACAACATTCGGTAGAGCGTGACACCCAGAGCCCAAATGTCGCTCCGCCCATCTACCCCTCGGGACGAACGCATTTGTTCGGGCGACATGTAGAGCGGAGTTCCAAGGAGAGCGCTCGTCCCCGTCATTTCAGCGGCCCCGGGGCCACCTTCTGAGAGTTTGGCAATGCCAAAGTCGAGCACTTTTACACACGGTTTACCGGCGACCGTTGTCAGAAACATGTTTGCCGGCTTCAGATCGCGATGAACGATCCCGGCCTGATGGGCTTCAGCCAGCGCCTCACACACCTGCAGAACAAAACCCGCCGCTTCTGGAACTGTCAGAGTGCCGCGCGCTTCGAGAAGCGCTTTGAGATCGCCCCCGTCAAGGTACTCCATGACAATGTAGGGAGCGCCGTTTTCAAGTCTGCCAAAGTCTTGCACTTTGGCCACGTGTTGACTGCGCAGCCTTGCCGCGGACCGCGCCTCACGCAAAAATCGTTCAACCCCTTCCGCGTCTCCCAGTGCGGTGGGGAGCATAAACTTGATAGCCCGCAGCTCCTTGAGATCTTCGTGGCGCGCGGCCACCACAACGCCCATGGCTCCCGCGCCTAACACCTTCTCAACGCGGTATTTGGCGGCGATCACATCACCCACCTTTATGGGGGCCACAGGCGCAGCGTTCACCGTCATCGAAACGGAGGCTATCGTGACTCAGCGGTATCGTCGAGCGCGAAATGGTAGAGGCCGAAGCGGGCGCCCGATGGGTAGGTTTTGTGAGAGGCGTTTCGCTGTTAAGCAAACTCGCCGGTGTACACCGGAGCCATTGACTCGATCCGAACGGGCTCAGGCCAGAGGCGCCTGTTTTTTACTCGGTAAAGTCGAAGGGCCATCTCCTCACTTTGGGCGCTGTTGACCGAGAAAATCCGGTGAGGGCCACCCGGCCGAACGGGCCGACTCTCGGTTCGATGGGTATGCCCGTGAAGCACATTCAGCTGGTCATACTTTTCTAGAATTTGCAGGAGGTCCGGCGCGCCCGTCAGCCCGTCGAGCCACTGAATCGGCGAAAGCGCGTACCGCCGCGGCGGGTGGTGTTGCGCGATAATGCCCGAACCGAAGGCTCGCAACTCAGACGACGCCCACCTTCCCAACGCTGCGATGGATTCATCGCTCAGCGCTCCGGCCGCCCTCATCACATGTTGGTGAAACGCCGTTGAAAGCGGCACAATGCACGTGTCGGGCAGTTCGATCACGGCGCCTTCTTCGCTCGTGGCCGCATAAGGCTCAAGCGGCCCGGTCAAGGCGTCTCGCCATGCGTTGGGATGGCTGTATAGATCGTGGTTGCCCGGCACGAGGGTGACCCTGGAAGGCAACCAACCACTCTCATGGAGTACATCCGCGAGTGACTTGAATTGACCCAGTGTACCGTCTTCAGTCAGGTCGCCGGTGATAATCAAATGGTCTGCGAACGAGCGCAACGCCGCGCTCAGAAGGTGTCGAACGCGCAGTCGCCTGGCGGCCGGGCTGCTGGTTCTTCCCAACGTCAAATATTGCAATCGTAGCCAGGATGCCCCACGCCGTTCGTGGGCCGAGTCTTCAAGCAGATGAAGATCCGAAATATGCGCGATGATTGTCATGGGCCGCGATCATGCCGACCAAAAAGGGCTGTCACGCGGCCGTTCTGTAACAACCGCGCGAGAGGAGCGAGGCAACTCGAAGGTTAAATTGTGGCGGGAGCGCAACAACGCATCGGCGCCGAACTCTACGAATCGAACCCAGGGGCAAGCACATTGAGAAAACGAAGCGGCGCTTCCACCCCTTCGTTTCGGAGCGCTTGTTCCCCTTCTGAACAGGCCGCCTTGCCGCGTTCTCCCTGTTCCACCTGACCCAATCTGTAACCGGCGGCAAGGGAGTATAGTCCCATGTCGGCGGCGACAAAACCGGCGACTGCGTCATGCAGGCGCGACGCACACGTGTCTGCGTCTCCCCGAATGTTTGCAACCCCCGCTTGAATCAGGCGCGCCAAGGGGTTGGACCAGGCTTCTCCTTCTTTTTCGATGCGACGAGCATCGCGCTCGGCCGCGCGGAGAAGATCTTCCCTTTCTGAACCACTTGATACTTGAGCGTACGAAAGGGCACAACGCGCCCGCAAATGGGTAGCTTCCAAAAGGGTAAGTTGAACGCCGAGCCGAAGGAGTGAACCTTCCAACCGAGGCCATTCTGCGCGAACCCTTTCCCACGCGGTTTTTGCCTGACCCTCGTATAAGTCCACCTGACGGTCTCCCAACATGGCCCACCAGTGCTCCACATGGAAGGTTCGTTGCGACCACCGCGCAAGCGCATCTTCGGACCGTTTTCGCGCTTCTGTTGGGGCATCTTTGGCGAGCCAGACAAGGGAAGCGAGTCCGGTTGAGTGGCAGACGTTGGCGTACAGATCGCCGCGATCTTCCGCCTCGCGAATGCGTTCTGGAACGCGGCGCACGAGTTCTGCCAACTTGCCCAAATAGGCCATGGACCAGAGCGAAAACCAGTGCATGGTGTCAATCTCCCACGCGACGCCGGTGCATCTGTCGCGAAAGAGAACCTCGGCCTGCTCGCAGCGCGAATGGCCCTCTGTCCAACGACCTTCGAGCGTGGCCGCCATACCACCCGCGCCCGTTGCCCATGCGATCGCGTAGGGGTGGTCAAGTCGCTCGGCCAAAGCCTCGGCCTGCGTCAGCAGCGCTTGTGTACGCTCTTTCTTTCGGCCACCTTCCGCCGACGAATAGCTGGCTTCGAGCGCTATAGCGCGCGCAATTCGATGCGGCTCACCGGACGCGAGCGACAGGAGGAGATTGCGCTCCTGAAAATAATACCCGCGCACTGTGTCAACCAAACCGAGGCCCGAAGACACGGCAAAACAAGTATCAATCCGCAACAGGTCTTCCGGCGGAATGTTTTGGGCATCCCGTTCTACCCATTTCAGCCCGCGCAACTTGACCTGAAGGAGTCTACCCACGAGCGCCAAAAACGCCCGCGCCGTGGTGGCCGGCAATTTCATGTCAATGGCCGCGAGCACTTCCCGGTACGTGTCAAAAGCCTCGTCAATGTGCCCGCTTCGCAGCAGTTGTTCAGCCGCTTTTCGCCGACAATCGAGCGCTTCCGCCGCGCCCACGCTCGGCGCCGCCGCGAGGTACGCCGTTGCGGCTGCCCTGCCGCGACCGGCGTTGGCCAAACTTTCTCCCAAACGAATCTGAAGGAGGGCACCTTCCAACCCGCGCACCGGCTTCCAGGTGAGGGCCATTTCGTAAAGGCGCGCGGCGCGATCGAATGCGAACGCGGAAGCCGCATAATCGGCCGCCCGAGCCGCGTAGTCGGCCGCCCGGTCGTTGTCGCCCGCACCCTGATAGTGAATGGCGAGCGCCTCCAAATCGGTGTCTCCCGCGGCTTCCAGTGCGAGCGCGAGCTTCAGGTGAAGCTTGGTTCGAGATTCAGGATCGAGCCTTTCCGCAACGGCTTCACGAACCCTGTCATGGTAAGGTTCCACCGTGTCCGATTTTCGCGCGCCCGACGTTCGAACGAAGTTTTGAGTGCGGAGCAGCGATATCAGGCGCGACAGCGCACCAAAGTCCATGTCCGCGGCCTGCGCGGCCACTTCTTGCACAATAGGTATTCCAGCCAACGCCACAACATTCAGTACGTGGCGTGCGGCGGGTTCAAGCGCCACCACCCGTTCGTAGAGCGCTTCATCCAGGCGAATTGGGCCGGCCGTGTCTTTGCGTGTGCGCCGTTGGCGAACAAGTTCATCGATAAACAGAGGATGACCACCCGCCGCTTCAGCGATTGAATTTGCCGTGGGGGCAATATCCACGCTTGTGCCTTCGATAAGCGACATTGCGAGAGCGCGGGCGTCTTCGGGTGGAAGTGTACTCACGTGAACGGTCCGCACGTCACCGCCGATGCGCTCCGCGAGGTCTTGCGCGAGCTGGTATCCGGGCTCCTCTTTTGAAGCGGCGCGCACCGTGGCCACGAGCAGGAGGCGCGGCGCATCTTCACCGCGCAGCACCTCCGCAAGCAGCGCCAAACTGTCGGCATCTGCCCATTGAAGATCGTCGATTAAAAGAACGAGCGGCGCCGCTTGTCCGATCCGCCCGAACAGGTCGCGCAGCCCGGCAAAGAGGCGCGTTCGAAGCACGATTGGATCAAGCTTGTCGAGCGGTGGACGTGGAGAGCGCGCGATAGGTTCAATGCGCCGCAGAACAGGAAACACCTGTCCGAGAAGGCCTGCGTTCTCCACAACAAGCTTGGAAAGCTGCGCCGCGGGCAACGTTGTCAGGTAGCGACTGAGCGCATCGATCACACCGTCAACCGCTTTGTAAGGCACCGTTTCGCGCTCGTAGCAGCGACCCGCGAGCACCACGGTGTCGCGCCTTTCAATTCGCAACGTTTCAGCGAATCGCTGCGCCAACGCGCTTTTGCCAACACCCGATTCACCATCGACGAGAACAGTCACGGGGCCTTGGTGCACCGACGAAAAGGCCTGTCTCAGCGTTGAGATTTCTCGCTCGCGTCCAACAAAAAAAGCGCCCGAGCGGCGGCCGCTTGTCACTTCAGGTTCGAGCGAAAGACGCCGCAACACCTCGGGTCCGTCGGGGCGTGACGCCGGATCGATTCGAAGAAGCACCATGCACAACTGATCGAGATCCGGAGCCACATCCGCAAGCGCGTGCGGCGGTGCCGGCTCAATAGCCTGCTTGAGAACAAGCACTTCTTGTGTGGTGCCGCGCACCGGCAATTTGCCCGTGAGCGATTGGTACAAGACAACTCCCGTTGCGTACCAATCGGCCGCGGGGCCCACGGGCTTTTGAGCGGCCTGTTCCGGCGCCATGTACGAAACCGTTCCGACCAAGTGATCGTCGGGCCAAACGCGCTTGTAAGCCGCTTCCGTCACGAGGCCGAAGTCGAGAATCACAACGCGACCTTCCGGGGTCACGAGCACGTTCGACGGCTTGATGTCGCGGTGTACTTTGTGAGCCAGGTGAAGCGCGTGCAGTCCCGATGCGAGCTGCCCCAGTGCCGACCGAAGCTTCAACTCGTCATATCCCTTTGGATCGCGCCTCCGTTTCTCGGCGCGCGATCCATCGTCTTGATCGTGGGGAAGCGTTGGCTCTTCGTCTTCGGCAATTGAAAGTTGGGGCGTCGGTGCCGGCACACCTTTGTCGGGACGCACGTATTCAAGAAAGCTCACACCCTCCACGAGTTCCATCGTGAAAAACCACTGTCCGGCTTCTTCAAAAAGTTCACCGAGCCGAACGAGGTTTGGGTGATCGATGTCCTGAAGTGCTCGAAACTCGTTTTTGAATCGAAGCACCGCATTCGCGGAAAGCTTGCGCAGCGTCTTCAGCGCCACGTGCTCATTGCGTTCCGTGTCGAGCACTTCATAGACGACACCCATGCCGCCTTTGCCGAGTTTTCCGAGCACTCGGAATCGCTCAGTTCCCGCGAAGTCTTCGACTGCCGTGTCCACAGCCATCTTGTTTTTCCACGAGCGCAGCGGCGCGTTTTCGGACGCGCTTTTGTATCACGGTCCACCTCGCCGGGGTGAAGCCGACGTTGGAGCGATCATGACATCCACGTGCGAACTTTCGTTGCGATCGTGCGCGGAGGCTTAAAATCAAGGCAATCAGAACTTTTTAGAAAAGTTCCCAACTTTTTTACCCAAGAATTTTCACGTTCGATCGAACGGCGCGGGAACACACCGCGGCGGCCCGTGTCAGCTCGAACCGTGATACCGAACGAACCTACTCGCGCCGCGGATCGCGGCGAACACGCCGTTCAGATGGTTATGCGGTGGGGAAATGCGGTGGTCGCCGCCCGCGATATCGAAAACGGAAAATGTGTACACATCGGCGAAGGACGTTCCGGTCATCCGGTCGATTTCACCGTCCCCAAAGACAAGCTCAACGTCTCGCGCGCACCGCTCCTGACGGCGCGAAAGCCCGGCGAAAAGGGACCGCGCGTTGTGATCGTTCCCGGCGCAAAGGTCGTTCTTGAACGCGGCAGTGAAACTCTCGATGAGTCGACCCTGTCCGATCGAGGGTTTTTGCAGATGGCCGACGAGGCCGGTATGCCCGAAGGCAGTCGCTCGTTGGTGCTACTTGAGAGCGATGTGGTTTGTGTACACATTGATGACATCACCTTTGAACTGCGCGGTCAGTCCGTCGCGGACGAGCCTATCGGCCGCGTCAAATGGAACCAGGTGCGACGCCTCGGATCGGGAACGGCGATATCGCTGTTCGTTCACGTTGGCCTTGTGATCGCGGCTGTCGCCTTTGGCCAAAGTTCGCCCTACAAAGATCCCGACGGCACTGTCAGCGAAGATCAAGCGTTTCTCATGCAGCAATATCTGCTGCGCGCCGACGAAAAGGCGCTTGAAGAGCAGGAGAGCGAGGAGACCGCCGACGCCGAAGGCGATCAAAAAGAAGGCGGAACAGGGGCGCGAGCCAAAGGTGAAGAAGGCTCCACGGGCGCTCAAAATAAGCCCATCGTGGACAATCGCTACGGGGTGCAGGGGCCGAGCGACACCTCCGATCCCCACGTGGCCCGCCAAACGGCACTCCGCGAAGCGGCTGAGTTTGGAATGATCGGCCTCATGAACAGCGGCACCGGCGGCGATCCAAATGCCCCCACCGCGCCGTGGGGTCGCGATGATTCAACTCAAAACGATCCGCTCAGTGCTCGCGGAAACATGTGGGGTGACGATATCGGCGGCTCATTCGGCGGATTGGGTGGCGTTGGTGAAGGCGGTGGAGGCAAAGGAGCCGGGGTGGGGCTTGGCCCAGTCGGCACGATCGGCCACGGCGCTGGCACTGGAACGGGGCAGGGATTTGGAAACGGGGCGGGACAAGGCTTCGGAAGCGGCCATGGTCGTCTCGGTGGCCAACACCGAAGTCACGTTCAAGTCACCGGCTCGCCGATGGTTGTGTACGCATCACCGCCGACAGGTTCGGCACCTCAGCCGCCGCCGCGCGCGTCCGCGGCGGTCCGTTTCGAAGAAGCCGACGAAAAGCCCATCGATCCCAACGGTCGATTTGCGACCACGTATCGGCCCGGCGGTGGCTACCTCGCCGCGTTTGAATCGGCGGTGGCGCGCGGTGTAATCCCGCAGGCTGAACGCGAAGTGGTGAGCGATATCGGCGCGCGTTACGTGCCCGATGTACCCATTCCCGATGGTCAAGCGATTGGCCTGCGCGCCGATCTCGAACGAACGGGCCTCGCTCCGTCGGGCGGCTCCGTCCACCTGCGTCTCTCGCTGAAATCGGCCGACGGAAGTGACCTCGCTCGACCCGATCTCGCGGTCACGTTGGTGCTCGACGTGAGCGGTTCGATGGAAGGCGCGGCCATTTCCAATGCGCGAACAGCTGCGCACAAGTTGGTCGACCGCCTCGCTCCCACCGACAGGTTTTCGCTCGTGACGTTTTCGTCCGACGCGATGGTGCTTGTTCCAATTGGACCTGTCGGGCCGCGCAAGGGCTTCATCCATGCGGCGATCGACGGCATTCGCGCCGACGGTGGAACCAACATCAGCGAAGGGTTGCGACTCGGATACGAACAAACCAAAAATCCGCAGATCTCGGCCGATGCTGTTCGTTGCGTGATGCTTCTTTCCGATGGACACGCAAACGCCGGGATCATCGGGGCGAGCGCGCTTTCGAGAATGGCTCTCGACGCGTTTCAAGGGGGCATTCAAACAAGCTCTTTCGGCTTGGGTGAAGGATACGACGGGCCGCTCATGAGCGCGATCGCCGGCGACGGCGCCGGTGGTTATTACTACCTCCGCGACTCGGAGCAGATCGCATCCGCGCTCGCGCTTGAACTCGACAAGCGCCTTGAACCCGTGGCCGGCGCAGTCGAAGTTCGCGTTCGACTGGGCGACAAGATCGAGCTGCTCCGCGTGTACGGATCCAAGCGCCTCGGTGCTGAAGAAGCTGAACGCGTGCGTACGCAGGAAGTGGCAGTCGATGTTCAGGCAGCCAAAAAAGACGGGATCAAACGCGATCGCCAAAGCGACATCGAAGGTGGAATGCGATTTTTCATGCCTTCATTTTCCAAGGGTGACAGCCACGTTCTGCTACTCAAGCTGCGTGCTCCCGAAGGTACACAATCGCGCAAACTCGCTCTCGTTGAACTCAAGTACAAAGACCGCGTTTCCAAGAAAAACGTGACCGTTGAAGTGCCGGTTACCGTTGCGTACGCCGACAGCGACGCTGCCAGCGCGGCAACCACCAACTCCAGCGTGGCGCGAACGGTTCAAGGCTTTCTCGCCGGTGAAGCGCTCATGACAGCCGCCGCACGCGTTGGCAAAGGTGACATGACCGGCGCGGCCCAACTCCTCGAAGAGCGCGAAGCGATCCTTCGAACCGTCGCCGCACAACTCGCGGAGCCGGGCTTTCTTCGCGATGCCGATCGTTTGGCACGTCTCCGAACTCACGCGGGCGGAAAGTCCTCCGTGAGTGAGCCGCTTGCGCTCGCGATGCTTCTTGAGACTGCCGGTCGATCGCACCTGCGTTGATCTGTTGTGTACGCAATCCTCAAACCGCCGCGCTGAGAGCCTTCGCCTCCGACTTGATGTGTACCGTTTGAGTTGGAAACGCGAACGCCGCCCCGTTCTGTTCAACCACCTCCATCAGTCGCAGCAATAGCTCCTGACGAAGCTTTACAAACTTGTCCACATCCCCCGTCTCAAACCACGCCATCACTTCCACGTCGATCGACGACGGACCAAACCCCTTCACAACCACCATCATCGACTCGGCAAAGAGTGTCTTTTCTTCGCGCAGCGCAACCTCAATGTCGTTCACAATATTGCGCAACATCGCGGCGGAAGTGCCGTATTCAAGCCCCAAGATTGCGTGGAGTCGAAACCTGTCGCGTGCGGCGAGCGACTCAATTCGCATATCGGCCAACTTGCCGTTGGGGATCGTCACCAGAGTTCGATCCAACGTTCGAATGCGTGTCGATCGAAGACCGATGGTTTCGACAACGCCCAGAACGTCTTCCACACGAACGAGATCTCCAATTCGAAATGGTTGATCCACTCCAATCGAAACCGAGCCAAACAAGTTTTCCACGGTCTTCTGCGCGGCGAGTGCGAGCGCGACGCCGCCGATCCCAAGCCCGGCGAGAAGGCTTGCGACCGGGTAACCCAACTCTGAAAGCGTTGTGACAGCAGCCGCAGCGAAAAGCAGAAGTTTGACCACCTGCGAACCCAGCGGAACAAGTCCGCGCGCCGAAGCTCGACCCGGCGAGGCGGCTTCAAGCAGGTAACTTTTGCTCACATCAATCGCGCGAAGACCCGACCAAAACAGCGCCACCAAAAACCCCGCGCGGATCACTTTCGACACCGAATCGCGCGCGGGCTCGTAAAGCCCCAACCTTCCCACGAGCAACGCAAACACACCCAGACCCCACGCGAGAGTGAGCGGCGGACCGATCTTTTCGATCAACTCGTCGTCCCATTTCGACGCCGTTCGTGCGACCGCTTTTGCGATCACCTTCCGCGTCAAAAAGCTGAAAAGCCGGCCGATCGTCCATGCGATCGCGATCAGCAAAGGCATCGCCAAATATTGCCAATACAAAATGTCCGCCGGCCCCGGACGCAGGAGCGGTTCAGGCAGCGCATCAAACAGCCAACGCTCCGAAAGACGCGCATACCAGATGTCCACCCGCTCCACCGTCGAGCGCGAAAACACCCAAATCGTCCCGCTCGCCTGGGCCCGACGCACCAATCGCACCGGCTCATTGCCCTTTGGCCCGGGGATTGTGCCGAGTTCATCCACACCCGCAGGCAGCTTGTCGGAAACATTTCCAGACGAATAAGGCGAAGCGAGCAGCGCCAAATCGCTTTCGCTCCACACGTGCCTGTCGAGCACGCTTTTCAACTTTCGAGCGACCGCTGCGCCGTCGGTGTTCGGACTTGGCAAGTCCAAATATCGCGCTGCCTCCTGATATGCGCCGGCCCGACACAACTCCACGAATTGTCCAACCGACGCGCGTGGTGAGTCCGGCGCCGTTTCAACCTCCGCTGCGCCGGCGTCGGCCGAAGCGGTTGCCGCGGGTTTGGGTTGCGCCCAAGCGCAAAGGGGAAAGCCCCAACAAACAAGGGCAACCGAAACAGCGGAAACGATCGCCCACAGGTGCTTTTTCAGAAACATGACCCCCGCTCTTTGTCCCCGTCGCGGCGCGTTGTCGACAGGCAATGATCAACCCGAAAGTTAGGACAAACAATGTCCATGTCCGAGCGATTTTGGTGGATCTCACAAACTGCCTGTTTCACTGCCCATTTTATGTGTACACATGTGACGATAAATGTCCTATCCAGTTTAGATTTTATTGGAAAATGAAGCGTGGAAGACGTATCTTCTCTTCACGTCGCACAGGTAACCAACAACACGGGTGGGGTAGCCCAAACGCCTGTGCGGGACTTAACAGGGAGATCTCATGGAAAGCATTTCGCTGAGCTATTTCGTTGATTTCGTGCTCACTTCGGGAACGAGCAGACTCACGAGCGTCAAGCAGCTCAAGCAGGGCAAAGACGAACGTTTCTCAGATTTCTACAGGCCTGTTCGTGAAGCCATTGTGGACATGCACGAGAAAGGCCTCGACACGGGGGTGCTTGACGATCTGCTTTACTCGCTTGTCGATCCGCGAGAAAAGCGCATTTTTCCGCGGGTTACAGCCGGGTATAAACGCTTTTTGCGCCAGGGCAAAATGACATGGTTTGAGCCGCCGATGCGCGACTATCCGCTTGGCCCTCTCAGTGTCCGGGTCAACCCTGAAGTTGGCCTCTTGATTGATGGTCGACCGCACGCGATCAAGCTTTATTTCCGCGGTGATCCACTTTCACCGCAACGAGTCATGGTGGTCAATCAGCTTCTTTCAAATGCCTTGTCCGCCACGTGGCCGGGCACGGTATTTGGCATTCTCGATGTCCGCCGTGCAAAGCTTTATCCGTATCGGCCCAAAACTGAAGTTGTACACTTGCTGCGCGCGGAAGCAGCCAGTTTGTCGTCGCTCTACGCGGCGATCTAAGGCTCTAAACGTGGGCAACGGAAGTCTTCGCGCACTTCCGTCGCCGCGTCGCAGTGTTTTGAACGCGCGCCCAACACGGGGCCGTCGCCGCTGCGAACAAGTCTTTCAGTGCCGTTGCCATGGTGCTCGGCAACGGCACCGACGGCTTAGCTTAACGCTTTCTTTTCTTTCGAGATGCAGCCGCAATAAAGCCCAACGCGGCTGCAATGAGCCCCACTCCACCACTTTGATCGGTTGTCCCCGGGGCCACAGAACAGCACCCCTGATTGGCGTCGGGCGGCGGTTGGTCGTCGCCGCACAGCTCTGAAAAGCCGTGTCTCGGCTCGGGATCACAACCCACACTCTTGGGTTGCCCCGGCGGGTAAGATGCGCAGATCCCGTCGATATCGTCTTGAGCCAAGTCGCGCAACGAGGTTGTTCCAAACTTGTAGTCTGCAACCATTGTTGCATCGGCGATAGGCGAGTGGGCGATCCCAAGAAAATGCCCCGCTTCGTGCGTGGCGATGGACAAAAGGTCAAATTCAACATTGGAGTCGCCAATGGTTAGACCTTTTGTGTTGGCCGAGTTGATCTCCATGTCGGCGTCGTAAATCTCAGCCGTCTCTTTGTTATATGTGACCGTAGTGAGTGCCAGAATGTTGGCGGTTCCCGAATATGGCCACGTCTCATCGCGAAACATAATGATGTTCGCGTTTCCCCGTTCAGTGTTGTACTCCTGTTTATCGCAGTTGACCGGGCCTTGATACTCAACACTGATGCTCGGATGAGCGCCGCCGCCGCAATCCGCGCCGCTCCACTCCGCAAACGCAGCTTCGAATACTGCCTGAGCGTCACTCAGTGACACCTGCGACGAAGCATCTTTTTGCAGGGTGAATCCAACGCATTGGTTGCCCCACCACAGGGCTGTTCCGCAGTCGCCCGATTGCGCCGGAGTACAGAGCTGCCAAGCGGTGTTTTTCCCATCACACGCCGCCGTTTGGCAATACGCGTGAGCAACAGATGCGGGCCACAAAGCGATGAGCGACCCGAGCCACAAGGCGTGCGTCAGAAGTTTGGGAATGTGGTGGCCGATGGTTCGGGCACGGCTCAACAAGCGATCTCTACTTGTTCTTCTCATCGAGCGCCTTTCGAGCCTTGGTGATTGTGCTCACCGCTGTTTCAAGCGTTTGCCCAACGAGTTGATCGCGCGCAATCACCACCGGTCCGGGGGGACGCAGTTGTGTACCCGCGTCGGGACTGAGCTTGAGGCGCGCAGTTCCCTTGTCGTCGTTCACCACAGGAAAATGGCCCTGTGCCATGCCCGCGACCACTGTTGTCTCACCGCGCTTCATCAGAAACAGCACAGACTTGGATCCGGTTGCGATCTGCGCTTCTCCCGCTACAGACTGCCCCAGTTCACCAACCACCCCGCCAAGTGTACGCACCCAAACTTCAGTTGAATTTGAGCCCGTGATCGTTTTTTCAACTTTTATTTTTGTGTAAGTGACAATTCGCTTTCCGGTGGGAAACTCCTCCCACTGGCTTTTTCGTTCAACGGCGGTGCCCACAACCACGCTCGACGAAGCGGTGAGCAGCTCGTCGAGACTGAGGAGCACCGACACCGAAGCTTCGGCGCTTTTTACGCCTACGAACGGCTCCGTTGATAACGAGTTGGTGGACAATACCGCAGCCGGAGCCGCGGTGAGCACAAGAGCAAATGCGAAGGCGCGCACGCGCATGCGAAACACGGTACCACAAGTTTCATGCGGCCGGTGGAGGGCGCCGCCGACTTCGCGTTGAAAACAGGCTTTTGTGGCTCGTTTTCCCAATGCGCGGCAAAAGGGCTGGATTTGGCGCGTCGAGAGGACTACGCCAGACCTCGGATTTGCCATGGACAATAACGACACGTTTCAGATCGGCTCGTTTGCCTTTTCTTCGCGCCTATTCGTGGGTACCGGCAAATACAAAGACATTGCTGAAACCGAACGCGCACTCGCGGCCTCGGGCGCCGAGGTGGTCACCGTCGCTGTTCGCCGAGTAAACCTTCAAGAGCGCGGTGAGGGCTCCATGATGGCTCTACTGCGATCCGGCAAGTACACAATCTTGCCCAACACGGCGGGTTGTTACACTGCGGATGAAGCGCTTCGAACAGCGCGCCTCGCTCGCGAACTCTGTGAAACCGACCTCATCAAACTCGAAGTGATCGGCGACAAACGAACGCTCTTCCCCGACAACGAAGCCACTCTTGAAGCCGCCAAAGTGCTTGTCAAAGATGGATTTGTTGTTCTCCCCTATTGTTTGGACGACCCGATTGTGTGCCGCAAACTCGAAGAGATTGGCTGCGCCGTCGTCATGCCCCTCGCCGCGCCCATCGGTTCGGGTCTCGGCATTCGAAACACTGCCAATCTTCTTATCATCCGTGAACAGACAAAACTGCCAATGATCGTGGACGCCGGGGTTGGAATAGCGAGCGATGCGGCCCTGGCAATGGAACTCGGTTGTGATGGTGTACTCATGAACACCGCTATTGCCGGCGCTAAAAATCCGATCCTCATGGCCTCCGCGATGCGCGACGCGGTAAAAGCCGGTCGATCAGCGTTTTTGGCGGGTCGTATTCCTCGAAAGCTTTACGCCGAGGCATCTTCCCCAGAACAAGGTTTAATCGGGCGCGTGTGATGGCTGTTGTTCGTTCTGCCCCCCTTCTTTTTGTACTGGCACTTTCGGCGGCGCCCTACCAATGCGCCAAAGAGCCCGACCCAAGCCGCAGAATGGAGGACGAGCCGTCCGATGCGGTGTACCGCCTCGCCGAGCGCTTTAAAACGGAGGGAAATACAGCCGCGCGGGCAAGTACCCTTCGCTTTATTATCGAGCGTTATCCAACAAGCCGGCACGCCAAATTGGCCGCTGCAGAGTTGGCAGAAATGGGTCAGCCCGTTCCCGCCCCGCCCGCCGACTGACGTTTTCATCGCCGGCTATTGCCGCGTGTCAGACGGGCGGAACAATGGCATTTGTCCAAATTATCACTGACCAAACAACTCTGAGTGAAAAAGCCTTGTTTCAAAGGCTTGAATCTGCCGCTGTGTACACTCAAAATGCGCGGTCGAAACTCAGTGTTCAACTTCGCGATCCTCAATTGCCCGTTCGCGAAAAGCTTCGATTGGGTCAAAAATTGAGGCGTTTGACATTGGAGTTGGGCGCCCAACTTGTCATCGGCGACAGAATTGACTTGGCACTGTTGCTCGGCGCGGATGGTGTACACCTTGGCGGTCGCTCAATGGGTATTCAAGATGCCCGTCGCCTGGTTGGGCCCAATATGTTCATCTCTTGCGCCGCTCACAGAATACAAGATGTGGTGGATGCTTGTTCGGCTGGGGCAAACGCCGCCTTCCTCTCACCAATCTACCCATCCCCCGGCAAGGCAACCCCCATTGGACCGGAGGCTCTCGCGTCTGCACGAGCGCTCCTCAACCAACGGACCATCCCATTTCTACTTTTCGCTCTTGGAGGGGTAGATCTCCAAAACGCCCCGATTTGCCTGGCTTCCGGTGCTCACGGCGTTGCAGCAATCCGTGCCGACTTGCTCCCCTGTCTTGAGTTTGAACCGCCGGCACAGCTGGGTGGTGCATGGACCACCCACCCCCAAAAATGATCCATGGTGCCAGCGTGCGAACATGTAGGTAAACGGGCGAAAACGCATGTCCGCACCTCTCGACTTCGTGGCATGTGTTGTGCTCAACTCTCCGGCACGCTCAACAAGAGCCGCTCACCCAAGAGGTCTCTATGCTCAAGGTTGCTCGCTCACTTTCTGTCGTTCTCGTCGCTCTCCTCGCCGCGGCTTGTGAGCCTTCAAGCAACCTTCCGGACGGCAACAACAACAACTCTGAAGAAGTGAGTGAAGGCCACCAGGCCATTGACCAATACGTCGATAGCATTGCAGACCTGGTATTGCCCAACCCTCAGAGCAAAACTGAAGTTGATTGCGGCGGCGATCCCAGCTGCCCCAAAGACGGTCAAGAGGGCGACGAGTGGTGCACTTATAAACACTACACCGAGACCGTTCACTACGATAAGTTCGTCGCTTTCCAGCCCAACTCAGCCTCTCTCTGGCCTGGCAACGTTGTAAAAGGGCTCGACGCGCAACAGGGTTTGCTCACTCCCGTCGGCGTAAAACTCGCCCCCATGACGTTCAGCGTTTCGCTTGAAAACATTGCCAACAGCCCTGTTGGTGAAATGGATGAGCCCAGTCTTTCGGCCTTCCGTGATGCCCGAAATGCCATTCTCGCCGGCGGCGTTACCGGTGCCACTCCCGCTTCGCTCGACTTCAACATTGTTGAGGTCAACAGTGAGTCTCAAATCGCTGTGGCTCTCGGTGCCGGTCTCAACTGGCCCGGTGGCCCTGAAATCGCGGGCAGCTTTGACTTCACCTCGTCCAACAAAAAAACCAAGATCCTGGTTAACTTCACCCAGGCTTATTACACAATTGACATTGACGCCCCCACAACCCCCAAAGACTTCTTCGATCCGTCGGTCACTGTCGATGATCTCAAGCCGTATGCGGGCCCCGGCAATCCGCCCCTCTACGTGCAATCAATCACTTTCGGCCGCCGCGTACTTTTCTCGATCGAGTCCAACGAAACGGCGGCAGAAGTAAAAGCCGCTCTTGAAGCCACGTACAAAGGCGCTGTTGACGTAAATGCCAGTGTCAGCACAACCCACAAGAACACGCTCGCCGCTTCGTCGATCAAAGCGTTTGTTCTCGGTGGTGCCGGCGGTGAAGCCACGGGTGCTGTGAGCGGGTTTGAAGGGCTTATCAACTACATCAAAAACGGCGGCAACTACTCCGCCGATTCACCAGGCGCGCCCATCGCTTACAAGCTTGCTTACCTCGACAACACCGTCACCAAAATGGCGTTCACCACCGAGTACTCGGAGCGTGAGTGTGACAAAAACGTCGGCTCGATGCGCGCCGAACTCACCGCCATCAAACACATCGGCGGCGACGACGTTGGTTCCAATATCGAATTCTCCGGGCTCGTCGGACTTGTGTACCCCACGGTCAAAGACGGCGTGGTTACCTGCGACGGCGGTGGAGTTGGTGCGGAGATCTGGTATCTCGCCGATGGTCAGTGGATCAGCATGCCTGAATACAGCACTTGGACCCCGTCGGCGCCCACCTATGTTGACCTTCAAGATGTTGCGTTCGGCAAGGGTAAAGCAATCTGCCTTGTCGCCGACATGTGGGAAGAAGACTCGTCCACCAACGAGCTGTCCGCCGACGACTGGTATGGAACCACAAAGCAGCTCGTGCTCTACGAAAACGGTTGGGAAGGTACCCACACCCTGCACATGACGGGCGATGGAACCAACGCCGTTGATGTGAGCATTAAGCTGACGCTCAAGTAGAGAGCACAGTTCACAGAATCACAACGGCGCGGCCACCCAGTCGCGCCGTTCTCGTTTTGTCCTTACCGAATGACAACGACGGGCAACGTTTCACCCGCGATCCAATGCTCCTGAAGCAATAAGCCCGGCGAGATCATCGAGCCGCCGTACGCCGGGCCATACGAAAACAACTCAAATACCCTGCGATCCCCAGGCTTGATTGGAAACATCACTTCTGCGGCGGAGGGCGCGGGTTCTTTTTCTTTGGCTTCAGGCATCCACAAAAAGGCACCTTCCGACGCGCCACCTAGAAGCGAAATAGCTGTGTTTTGCCGCTCGCAGCGCACTTTCAACCATTCTCGCACGCGAAACATTTTACAACTTTTGGCGCGCGGACCGCGGGCTGTAAACCTGACTTGCGGCGCGGCCTGCCATTCAGCCGCGGTGGGTGATTTGGGCTTTTCTTCAGAGGTTGGAATTGGCTCAAAGTCGAGCGGCTTCTCATTCGGCAAAGCCCCTGGAAAAGCTTCCGCCGCAGCGGTTGCCGCGCCGGTTGAACTTGCCGAGGGTGGGGACATTGCCGTTGCGGTGGAACTGACCGAGGGTGAGGCGGGCGGCGACTGTGCCACGGCGTGCCCCAAGAGAGCTGTCAGGGCCACCGCGGATGTGCCAATCAGCCACGGCACCAAACGGAAAACGCGTTTCATAATGTCCTCAAATACGCCACCAGAGCCTCGCGATCTTCAGCGCTCAGATGGGAAGTTTTGCCCATTCGATCCCCATTTAACTCCACCAACTTTTCAAGTGAGCTTGCTCTGCCGTCGTGAAAATAAGGGGCTCTACCCACCACAAATCGGAGGGAAGGCGTCTTAAATTCCAACTTGGGTTCATCGTCGAAACCGCTCACCTGACCCACCTGTTTCAATGGGTAGGCGGTTCGATCTGTAAAATCGGTTTCCGGCACGTGGCACTTGGCGCATCGCGCTTCTTCGCTCACAAAAATAGCCTGCCCGCGTTTTTCCTGTTCTGTCAGATCGCGCTCTTCACGAGGCGGCGGAACCAAACCCGATCGAACGAACTCGGTGATGAGATGTGCCCGACCTACCCTTGTTCCGGGGTCTTTCGGAACGGCACCCCACCGATGCAGTCCAAAGCCGCCGATCAGTCGAGCCGGCAGTGTCTCACTCTCCCCATGCCAACCGTAAGGCCCTTTGGCTTTTAACATACCGGCGAGCATGGGGGTACGACGCGGGAAACCCTTTTTTCGAGCCAGATCGGGGATATTTTCATACGTGCCGACAAAGTTTGTATTCACCCCGTCGATAGTATCAAACGACGCTTCGTGCCACACATGCCCGTCGTCGCGACCTTCAGGGTGGCAACCGGCACATCCCAGCCCGCCGCTTACAACCGGATCCGTGGCATTGTAAAAAAGCCGCCTGCCTTTGGCGGCATCGGGGCTGAGCGTGTCGTCGGCGTAGTGGACAAAACCTACCCTGTCTTTTACAACCAACTCTTCAGGTTCGGCCGGAGTCAAGTCGAGCGCCACAACATCGTTGGTGGAGCGACACGCTACGAAGGCGGTATTTTCATCCGCCGAAAGTGCAATTCCACTCGGCGCTCCACATTCACCCGCGGCGCCCACGGCATAGTCATACCCTTTTCCAACCTTGAAAATGCGAACCACGGCAAGGGTAGGGTCGAGAGCGCGGGCATCGAGTTCTGTAACCACGTCGTCGCCTTCTCCTGCCACCAGAAGAGTTTTTGTTTTGGCGCGGTAGACCATTGCGCGCGGCTGAATAAAAGGGCCTTGGTCGCGACCGGGAATGGTAACGGGGGTGTCGGCCGTCATTGTCAGATCGGCCACAGCGGAGGTAACCTTTGGAAGAGCACCTGAATGGAGAGCTGAAAGCTGTTCAGGCGCCGAGCGGGTGGCGCTGTTTGGGAGGAGCAATACATCCACCGTTGGTTGACCATACCAAGAGCGTCGAGCCAACGCCCCAACGGCGTGTCGCGATGCAAAAAGCCTCCCTTTTTCGGGCGAAACGGCGAGCGCGTACCCCAACGAGGCGTGCAGTTTTTTTCCGGAAGGCGCCCGAACAGGGGAAGGTATGAGCGAAACCGTGTCCACTGCGGGCGAACCCTGCGCTGTGGAGATACGGGTTAAGTCCGCACCCATTAAATGGGAGATGTACACCGTGTCATTTGAAACCGCGGCAACACCGCGCGGTTCACGCGAGACATCCACCGACCACGCCACCTTTTTTGCGGTGAGATCAACCATGCTCACTTTGTGAGCCCACGCCGACGTTACAAAAAGCCTTTTTTCATCGGGCGAAAGTGCCATTCCCCACGCGTCGGGTGGGAGCGTGATTCGACTCTCTTCGGTGAGGCCCCCGCTCCCATTCGGTACAAAAACGAGAAGCATTGACGGGTTTCGAACCGTGGCGAAAACGCGATCTCCAATGGTGAGAACCTGAGCGGGTGGGCCCGGTAACTTAACCTCGGTGAGTACACTTTGAGGTGAAAGAGGCAGCGACACAATGCGAAGCGCCGCATGGTCTTCGTCGGCGATATACAGCGCGTCTTGGCCTATGTTTCGAGCGACAGTGCTCCCTGCGACCGCAGTTGCCGGACCGCTCCGAAGGGGCGGCGGCGCCGTGGGCGCTGTGGAAGCATTTGGACCGGCCGACGAACCGGCCGTTGTGACGGTGGCGGGCGGCGTGCCCGACGCATCGTTTTGCGAAGAACAAGCCGCAGCAGCGAGGCCGGTGAGCACCAGCAGGGAGAAATATGTTCGCAAGGGAGGTGAATTAGAAAACGCGTGACCCCCTCTGCGCAATCCCTTTGGTAAACTGTCCGCATGGTTGCCTGTTTTCGATGCAATGCACCACTTCGTGTACACCAGGGGCAGCCCCTAAGAGTGTGCGATCGATGCGGCGCCATCCAAGGTGGATTTGTTTCGCCTCAAATGGCAGCGCCTGTGCAACAACGGCAAAAGTCGCCGGTCGTGTGGATTGTCGCCTCGGTGAGCATCGCTCTGTTGCTCGTTGCGGGGTTGACGGCGGCGGTATTTGTTCGCGCTCGCTCGGGGCCGTCCACCGGGCCTGGAAACTCGTTTGTCGTTCCCGGCAATGTCGGCACGCCGAGTGGTACACCGCTTTGGCAAACACCCCAGGTGCTCAAAGATGCGGCGCTCGCCAAACTGGGCGCGGAAGCGCGCGTGACAGAAGTGCTGCTCTACAATGAGTACGCATTCGTCGACGCGGAAACGGCCACCGGTCCGGCCCGTTTTGAATTTCGGAATGGGGTTTTCAAGCAGGCCGACGGGTGGACACCGTCTCCCCGTTCACCCTCTGAAAAACCCGGTGAAGCGATCATTTTTTTGAGCAAGGTCGACTTTTCAAAAGTGCCGGCAATGGTGTCCGACGCAAGGCAACGCACGGGGACCGGGCCGAGCGAGCACGTTCATATTCGACTTGCGCGGCACCTTCCCTTTGTGGCCGATCCCACATGGAGCGTTTACCTCGGTCAGTCGAACGCCGAGTTTGACATGGATGGTAAGCTTGTGGGCGGTCGCACGGCGCAGGGGGTTGATCTCGAAAAGCAGATCGTCAACTACTTTGCCGACCCAAATCCGGTTCGAGCCAAACTGATGAGTCGCTTTGGAAACGACGTTCAGATTATCGAATTGGTACTCTACGACTCTTACTCGATTGCCGAGGTGCGTGACCCTGCCCAACCTGACAATGTGGATAGGTATACCATTCGGCCGGCGGGTATCAGTCCCGGCGACCCAATGCGTTCGCAACGCGGCGGTTGGGATCGCAACGCGTTTCGCTTAGACTCGCTCAATTTTGGTATTTTTCCAAGGCTTGCTGAAGATGCAAAAGGCAGACTGAAGGGTAAGGTTAGCCACGTGATTGTGGAGCGTGACAAGGTTCGAGTGTACGTAAGCGACGAGCGAAACAGTGGGTATGTTTCGTATCACAAAGACGGTAGACTCGACCGCGTCGTCGATTAGGAATAGGGCGGCGTAGTTCTTGTTGCCTGATTTTACGTTTGTCGGCGAAGTTCTGCTGCAATTGCCCCCTGCACTAGCAAAAACTCCTCACGCAACTGCCTGACCAAGCGCGGAGCGCCGTTCAGGTCGCTCTTGGAAGCGGCTTGTTCGAGCTTTTCGCAGATGTTTGAAAAGTCATTGGCTCCCAACGTGGCGGCGGCGGACTTGAGCGTATGAGCTTCACGTTTCACGGTTGCGCCGTCTCCCGAAAATACCGCTCTTTCAAGCGTGTTTAAACGACCTACGGCGTCCTCCTGAAACCGTTCGCAAACGGCTGCAAAAAAGTCCGTTGCCCCGGTCTCTTCGAGTTCACGCAATAAGCCAACTGCTTTAGGGTCAAGCTCTCGCACAGTCTCACCACATGACAAGCTCGGTAATGGTACAGCTGGACTCCATGGTAATAGCGAAAACCAGGAGTAGAACCGCAATGCGCGTCGTCGAAGAGTTGGATCTACCCACGAAAGGCCGCGACGCCAACCAGCCAAAAAATGCGCCCGCGGGTAGACCCCACAACATGCCCAGTAACATGGGAGTGCAACAGTTTTGCCCATTCACCTCCACGCAGTTGAGTGAAGAACCGTCTGAGTCGTGGGATACGCAACCGTTCGGTGCGAGGGCAAAGGACGAAAAAAACTGCACCAAAAAACCGGCTGCGGCGGTTATTGCCAAGACAATAATGGCACGTTTGGCCACGTTGACCGGTTTGGTTCCGTAGCCTTCAATTGTGGGTAGGTTTAATACCAGAGTTGCAAAAGTATCTGCGAGAAAGGCGCCCCGATTTGGCTTAGGTGCAACGACGACAAAGGTGGTAAGCGACGCGGTAATTCTACCCTCGGAGTCATCAATTGTAATGGAGCCGAACTGCTCCTGAACGAGAAGGGTAATTGCCGCGGTTCGAGCCGGTTGTTGCGAAAGAACGAAGCTTACGGCGTTGTCGGGAGCGGAAGTGTCAATGTAGACACTTTTATCAAATTCAGGATCCCAGGTTTGTACTTCACGATCGATACCGGCGGCCTTGTTTTTGACATTCCAAGCCGTTTCGCGCCGGAGTTCAATTTGAAGCGGTCGCGGTGCGCGCGGCGGTTGTGACCACGTTCGATACCCCGCGGCAACCACTCCAGTGCGAGCGCCGTATCGGCCGTACGCCGCTGAAAACGTGATCGAAGAACTGGAACCACCCGAGTACGTGACGGAGATCTGAACTCCCCGCCGCGTCAGCAAGAACTGGGTCTGGCCCTCGGGAACGCCGGCCAGCGCTCGCAGTTCGATCATCAGGGCAGACTCAACATCCACGCTCATAGACGCGTTATTCGCCTCCTGTGACCATCCACTTCAAACCGCTACCACCGTAAGCCCGCGATCTGCAAGAGCTGTCAACACGATGCGCGCATGAAGGACGAACAAGCGGCCGAACGTTCGCGCGGCGGCGCAAAAGAAACGTTGAACAGAGGGCTCGATGTTTCAGTCAGCGTTTCAATGCGTCACAGCCGGTGCCGCGACCGAAGCCGGTTCAGCCTTTGAAACATGCGTTTCGTATGTTTCGCACAGCGAATTGCAACGGGCCTGTTGCGCCGTCTCAACTTGGACTCAACTTTGCTCTTCCAAAGAGCGGACGTGCGCCGCGCTGGATGAGGTTGCCATGATCGTTGAATGCTCTTCGTGCAAAGTCAAAAACAGAGTTCCTGCCGGTCGGCTTGACGAAAACGCACGCTGCGGAAAATGCAAAGCGCAGCTGACGCCGCTTGGTAAGGCAAGCGTCGTTGAGTCGTCCGCCGATTTTATGGAACTCATCAAGTCATCCACGGTACCCGTGTTGGTTGACTTTTGGGCTCCCTGGTGCGGGCCGTGTCGAATGGTGGGGCCTGAACTTGAAAAGGTCGCCAGCGATAAACGTGGTCAGGTCATTGTCGCAAAGGTGAATACCGACGAGTTGACCGATGTGGCCGGTCGCTACGACATTCAGGCCATTCCAACAATGATCCTGTTTGACGGTGGCCGTGAAGCAAAACGCTTGCAGGGAGCCATGCGCGCCCCCGCGATTGTGCGCGAGTTGGATCTGTAATCAACTAAGCCGCTACCAAAGTAAGGTGCTTCTGAGGCCTCAATTCAGGCAGTGTTGCTCCGATGAGCGCACTGCCAATGGCAAAGCCCTGCCACGAAAGCTTCATTCGCAACGCATCGACATACCCTTGGTCGTGCAAGGCAGTGACCACCGACCGGACGTCACTTTTGCGAACCTGTAATTCAGAAGTGAGCGCGGCCAGGGTGACGACCTTGCCATCCATCTGAGCCTGGGCGAGGGCACGGAGAACGTAGGCGGCGATTGTTTTGCGATTCATGCCTTCGGGTTTAACTGAACGGCTGAACGGTCGTCCAGATTTTGGCAACGATTTTTTTCGCAATTCATACAAAACCGCGATTTGACACTGCTCCGGTGGCCACTGAACACAATCGTGACGAGGCCCGCACCGAGACGTGCCTTCGCTTGTGTACACAGCGCCCCCTTTGCAATTGGTATTGCCCCCTCAAAAAGAACTTGACAGGTTAGATGGGTTGACTAACGTGCGCCCCTCAATACGCGGAGGCGCGTTTCGCGCAACGGTCATGCTGCCCGGTAAAAAAACGCACAAAACGTCATGTCGGCCCGCTGCTCTACAGCAGCTCGGTGCCGCGGCGTTGCGTTTGTTAACCGGTAGGCCCATGCCAGACCTTTGCGCCGGTGCGGTTATTCTCGCACGTATCGCCTTCGCGGACGCAGCCGTCCAGGTGCGATAAAAAGGGCAAACGCCGCTGTTTTTGTGTTCGCAGCGCTGCGAGTCAGGTTGACTCGTCGGCGCGGCTCCACGTGATCGGCATGTTTGCGCGACCACCACCCGAACGTTGATTCGGCTCGGCTCGCCCGCCGCATAAAGTGCCCACATGGGAAGGTTTTGCGCCGCCAACACGCGCGAGCGTGACGGGGAGAGGTGTGCCCAATCTACCCATGGGAAGGTTTTGTTCGGTACGCGCAACATCGCGCGATCTACCCAAGGGAGACGTGTATGAAAATCAGGACATTGGATAAGGTTCGAAACATTGGAATCATTGCTCACATCGACGCTGGTAAAACAACAACCGCTGAAAAAAATTCTGTTTTGTTCAGGGAAAATTCATCGCGCCGGGGATGTGGACCTCGGCAACACGGAGTTGGACTTGGCTGCATCCATCGCATTTCAAAGAGCCGCGGAACAAGCGGGTATTGTGCTCATGGAGCCAATTATGGAAGTTGAAGTTTCTACTGTGGCAGAACACTTGGGTGATGTTCTGAGTGACATTCACAGTCGCCGAGGAGATGTGGTGTCGGTCACGGATCGAGCGCGCGACAAGGTGATTGTCGCTCACGTACCTCTTCGACTTTTGTTTGGCCACATAAGCGATCTTCGCAGTCGAACGCGTGGGCGAGTGTCGGCAACACTCACGCCTTCCCACTTTGCCGAACTGCCATCAAGCACGTCAATTGGGTTGAATACGCAATAAGCCAATTGGCAGTTTAACCCTCTTTAAACTTGTCTGTTTCGCGCCGGTCGCGCTTTGTTGGCCGACCGGCGCCCCTTTCCCTCGGCGCGAAAATGTCGAGTGCGGCTTGTCTTGCTCGCTCATACTCTTCAGGCGGAGTGAGGTCGACAAGTAGAGTGGGCAGTTCTTTGGCGGCGACGCGAGACCGGGGCAAACTCACAATCTTCAATGTGCGGGTGAGTCCACCGTGAAGGCGCACTGTCACAGTGTCGCCGGTGTGTACATCACGACCGGGTTTTGCATCGTTGCCGTTCACCGTCACAAAGCCGTTTTTGCAAGCCTCGGCGGCGTCGCTGCGGGTTTTAAAAACGCGCACGCACCAGAGCCATTTGTCAACACGATGTTCTTCAATCACGGGGGCCCACCATAGCGCAGCCTGAATCGCCTTGCTCGACGGGGCAATTCATCACGTTTCGGGCCCCGGATGCAAAAGTTGCGCGCCTTTGAGCGCCGCCCCGCGCGTTCGCGCCCGATCCAAACCACTTTCTTCGCGGCCTTGATGCGAAAGCATGCGAGCATGCGCGCCATGTCCACGACGCGCTCGGGTGCCGCCGCCGAGCAAACCGAAACTCGCCTTGCTTTAGGTTCTTCCGCGCGCCGAAAGCGCCGCCCCGCGCGCCTCGCCAAAGCATCGGATAGCCCTGTTCCCGCCGAGGTTTCAGGGCTTTCGTCCGATCCCTCCAACGGCAACGACTGGCCGCGCGTGTCGTTCGTGATCCCCGGATTGAACGAAAGTGAGAGTCTTCCCGAGCTTGCTTCGCGCATCAAAAGTGCGATGGAAGGGCTTGATTTATACGAGATCATCTTCGTCGACGATGGCAGCACCGACAACTCGTGGGCGGTGATCCAAAAACTCGCCGCCGAAGATGAGCGGGTGAGCGGCGTTCGCCTGCGTCGCAACTTTGGCAAAGCGATGGCGCTGAAGGCCGGTTTTCGAAGGGCGCAGGGCGAGATCATCATGACGCTCGACGCCGACTTGCAAGATGACCCAACAGACATTCCGGCGTTTCTCAAACAACTCGCCGACGGTTACGACGTGGTTGTCGGCTGGAAAGTGAAGCGCCTCGATCCCGCAAATCGCCTTGTTTTGTCGAGGATCTTTAACGGCGTTGTTCGGTGGTCAACGGGCGTAAAACTGCACGACATGAACTGCGGCTTCAAAGCGTACCGTCGCGAGGTTGTGCAGTCTGTGCCCATTTACGGCGATCTTTTTCGGTTCTTTCCGGCCATGGCCGCCGCCGAAGGTTTTAAGGTCACCGAGGTTCCGGTGAAACATCACGCCCGCGCGTTCGGCAAATCGCGTTATGGGTTGGAGCGCATTTTAAGGGGTTTTCTAGACCTTTTCAGCGTTGTGTTTCTCACCCGGTATCAGCGCAAGCCAATGCACTTCTTTGGTTTGCTCGGTGTGATTTTGGGTGTCTTGGGTTTTGGCACCGGGTCATATCTCACTGTCGAGTGGTTCCGCGGCTACAAGATTGGTGATCGTCCGCTCCTTCTTTTGTCGGTGCTTTTGGTACTTGTTGGCCTTCAGCTTTTCAGCGTTGGGCTCATTGGTGAATATCTAACCTACCAACGCCAAAAGAAGCGAAGCGCCGACTTTTCAGCGGTTCGGGAGCACACTCGATGATCCCTGATTCGTATTTTGATCGGTTTGAAACGCCCAAGTATAAAGAGCGGAGCACCCTCAAACGCGGTTTGATCAAGCGCTTCGTGGAGCGTTTTCACAGCCTCTTTCTGCGCGCCAATCCGGTGGAGAGCGTGCTTGAAGTGGGCATGGGTGAAGGCTTTTTGTCGGGCTATCTGTCAGAGCGTTTTCCCCATATTCGCTTTGAAGGGCTCGACACCGATGCCGGGCAACTGGCACTTGCTGGCAAGCTTTTTCCAAAGATCAAAACCCACCATGGAACCATCTACGAGCTAAAAGAGCGAGTGGGTGAGTTTGACCTGGTGCTCTGTTGTGAAGTGCTGGAGCACCTGTCGGATCCTGAAAAAGCATTGGATGAAATTGTGGCGCTGAAGCCAAAATTTGTGCTTTTTACGGTGCCGCACGAACCGTTTTTTATGCTGTCCAACTTGTTTCGAGGTCGCAACATCACGCGGCTTGGAAACGACATTGACCACCACAATCATTGGGGGAAAAAGGCGTTTGAACAGCTCCTTTCGTCTCGGTTTGACATTGTGGAGCTGACAACCAGTTATCCCTTTTTGCTCGCCCTTGCGGTGCCGCGCGCGCGGTGAACAATGCAGGCCAAAAAGCCTACTCTCCTGCGTTGGATCTTGCGCCTGCTCGGCCCGCTGAGCCTTGTGTGGGTGATCTATAAACTCGACAAGCCGGCCAAGGTGTTGGACCTCCTCGGTGGAGCCAACTACGGACTCATCGCAATTGCCGTTCTCCTCAACCTTGTAAATATCGAACTCAAGGTGGAACGCTGGCGAATGCTTTTGCGGGAACGAGGCATTGAGTATGAGTGGCGCCGAGCCACAGTCGCTTTTTTAAGCTCCTCCTATGCGGGATTTGTGACTCCCGGTCGCGTGGGGGATGTGCTCCGGGCTGAATATCTGCGGCGGGAAAAAGGTGTACACTGGCATGAAGGTGTACTCTCCGTTGTGGTTGACCGAGTGTGTGATTTGGCCGCTCTCGGGCTCTGTGTGGCTCTGTCGCTCCTGCACCTTCGAAATGTGGTGTCGGACGAAATAGCCAAGTTGGGGTGGGTCCTCGTGGGTCTTACCCTGGTTGGAACGGTTGTGTTTGTGGTGCTGTCGCTTCGAAAAAAAGGCGGCGAAGTAACGGAACAAACCCCGCAGTTTTCAATTCGAAGCATCATTCAAAAGCTCCAAAGTTACCATCCCAAGGCGCTGGCTCTACCCATGGGTCTCACCTTGGTGACGTTTGGAGTTACCTTTTTGCAGGGGTACCTGCTCGCCCGAGCCATTGGAACACCCATGTCTTTTTTGGATGTGAGTGCCCTTCTCGCCGCGGCTTCGTTTCTGGGGCTTTTGCCCATTTCGATTTCAGGCATGGGCATTCGAGAAGCCCTGTTTGCAGTGGTATTTCCCCAGCGCGGCTTTCCAGCCGACGCCGGTGTTGCTCTTGGAATTTTGGTGTTTTTTGTGATCTACGGTGGAGTTGCACTTTTTGGATTGCTGGCATGGGTGGTATGGCCGCCCCAAGTAGCGAGTGAGGGACGGGCATGAGTTCGATCGATCCCCCTCCCAAGCCCAACTTGCCCGCCGATCCAGCAATGGAAGGTTCGGTAGAACCACCGGTAGACGCACCGGTAGAATCGCCGATAGAAGTGCCGGTAGAATCACCGGTAGAGTCACCGATAGACGTACCGGTAGAATCACCGATAGACGTACAGGTAGAATCGCTGGCGGGTCAAACGCCTGGAGACCTGGTGGCCCCGGCGGCGTTTGCACCAATGGGTGAAAATTTCACCGTGCCACAAGCCGCCGCGCCCTTGCCGGTTCTGCCCTATACCGAGGTGCCGAGTGGTGAAGTGCCGAGTGCGGCACTACCCACTGCTGAAGCGGTTCAGCTTCCACCACCACCTGCCTCCAAAGTTCCTTTTCGGGAACGATTGGCAAAAGTGGGAGGTTTTTTTAAAGGTCTTTTTGGTAGAGTTGAGTCGGCCGTTATTTCAACAGTCGAACACGGTCTATCGTGGTTTCCGTGGCCGGTTTCTATTGGACTCAGTCTCGGTGTTTCGGCGTGGGCGTTTACCCATAAAAACTTTTGGGCCGACTTTTTTGAGAACAAGGTGGCCCTGCGCGATCGCCTGTTCGGGCTGATCTGGCTCGGCAGTGGAATTGTTCTCGCAACCCTTGTTTTTACGGTCATTCACCTTGTAACGCGCAGGCGCTCCGGGCTTGATTTTGCGGGCACCCTCGCAAAGTGGGGGCCGCGTTTCGCCTTTCTTTTTGCGGTCCCGTTTGTGGCAACCATGCTCGCGCCGGAAATGCACAAGGCGGCGAGTGCGCTTTCGCTCTTGTTTTGCGGCCTCGCGGCGATTTCTGTGCTCTGGTCGGGTTACGCATGGACGCGACAACCGCCTGAAATCGAGGCTGAGCCCGCTCCACAACCCACGGGTGGAGTGGGTAGGTGGCTCGCGGCTGTATGGGTAGGTTTGCTCTGGCTCGGCCACGCCGGCCTGTTTTCATACTTTGCGATTGTGCAGCATTTCTCGCTGAGCACCCGCACGATTGACCTTGGGTATTACGACAACATTTTCTACCAATCGATCCATGGTCGCTGGCTTGACTGTTCGTTTTTGAAAACAGGTAACCATGCGTCGGCCCACTTCGATCCGATCTTGGTGCTGCTCTCGCCCCTGTATCTGATCTACCCACGAGCCGAGCTGCTATTGGTATTGCAGTCGGTATGGATAGGTTCGGGGATTATACCGGTGTACCTGATCGCCCAGCGGCGCTTGGGAAGCCGCTGGCAGGCCGGCATTTTGGGGCTCTGTTATCTGCTCCACCCGGCGCTTCAGGGCGCCAATTTGTACGAATTTCACTCGCTCAGTTTGCTCGCGCCGCTGTTTCTGTGGCTCATCAACTTTTTAGAAAAAGGCTCGCGGTGGGGATACGCAATTGCTTTGCTGTTGGTTTTGTTGTGTCGTGAAGACGCCGCGCTTCTTTCGAGTTTCTTAGGGCTCTCGGCGATCTTGGCGCCGTCCGCTCTCACCGCTGAAGAAGACAGACTCAATGTGTCGGCCGAGGAGCGGGAAAAGGGTGAAAAGCTCCGCCGCCGCCTTGGGGTGATCACCATTTTTGCGAGTGTGGCCTACTTTGTAGTGGTCAAACTCGTTTTTATGAAGTCACCCGACATTCTTAATTCGGGGAAAGAAGCCTATTCGTTTGCGTATTATTATGAAGCGTTAATTCCGGCCGGAAGTGGCATGGGTGGGCTTCTTTTGAGTTTAGTTGGTAATCCGGTGTTTGTTATTAAACACGTGTTTACCGAGCCCAAGCTTGTTTATTTCGCCACCATCTTTCTGCCTGTTCTTTTTATACCATTCGCAACACGTGCGGCGCGCTGGGTGCTGGCCTACGGTTTAATATTCTGTTTGCTCGCTTCGAGAACAGCCGTTTTTTCTACCCATTTTCAATATGCAACGTTGCTCTACCCATCGGCCATTGCGTTTGCCCCGGTAGCGCTCGCCTCCATTCGCAAAAAGCCAATGGGGTTTTGGGGCGGTATCCACATGAAACGCCTCGCCGTGGGGCTTGTGCCCGCCATTCTCGCAGCCTCGGTGCTTGTTTCATGGCAGTTTGGCGCCATTGTTCCCAACGGTAAGTTTAAAGCTGGATTTGTGGGACTTCGCCGCGTGTTAACTGCTGAAGACAAAGAGCAGTACGCTTGGGTAAAGTCGGCCACCGCTCAAATCCCCCGCGACGCAAAAGTCAGCGTGACCGACAAGCTCGGCGCCCACGTGTCCAATCGCCGCTTCGCGTTTTTCTACCCGGCTCGCACCGATGTCGATTTTGTGTTTATCGATGAGGGCGACTTAAAGGGTAAAGACCAAGACAAACACAAGTCGATCATGGGCAAAGGCACGTTTAAAGAAGTGACCCGTCGCGGTAAAATGGTCTTGTACAAGAAGAACAAGTAAAAAACTCGGGGCCTGTTTCGATGCGCCTAAACTACTTTATACTGCCGGTTGCCGCTGTCGTTGCCCTGGGATGCGGCGCGCGCAGTGAACTATTGCCCTCGGACCTTGTTCAAAGTGGAACCGGTGGAAGTGCGGGCGACTCATCGTCTTCGGGGCCGGGTGGATCCACCGGGTCAACTTCCACAACAAGCTCCACAAATCTACCCAAGTGTGGAGCACTGCAAATCGACGGTCAGGCGTTGACCCCGGAGCTTTCTTTTCCGGGTTTGGACCAAGCGTCTCCATGGGTGGTGCCCACTGCGAGCGACGGAAATTCGGTGGCGCTCGCCTATTACGAAGACATATTTTTTTCGAGTCCCTATTTACAAATGGGAAGCGTCGCGATTGAACCGTGGGGCGTCTGGCCCAAGAGTTTGGGGTCAACGGCGCCTCACCTTTTGACCAGCGGGTTTGTGGCCGGAAACGACGAAAAGGGGAGGTTTTCGCTGCTTGCGCCCGATGATCCCAACTTGGATGGGATGGTCGCATGGTCTGCGCCGGCCGGCATGGGTGGCGCCGAAGGGCAATTTTTTCCAGACATGGGAGCCGGTTTACCGATGTTTGTCGCACACAGCGGTGACTGGTATCTAACCGCATTTCAGGTGGGAATCGGCGGTGGACTGGCGCATGTTCACATGGCGCGTGTAGCCATTGGAGCAACCAAAAATTCAATCTACCCATCCGCCGGGTGTGGAATCAACGCAGCCCATGCCGGTGCCGCTGTGCCGCTTGAAAATGGCTTTTTGGCAGCGTTTTCAAACGGTCAACCGTACGGAAGTTGCCTCACCGATCAATTTGCTCCGACCTTACCATCCAGAATTCAGGTGGTGAATTTTTCAAATTCAGAGGAGCTGATGATGGGAAAGCTCCAATTTGAATTGGAAGAAGAGGGCACGTACATTTATCAAGTCAAACTCGCCAAAGGGGCGGGGGCCAACTGGGTGGCATGGGAACGTGTGGGGTTGGATCCTCAAGTGGAGCGGCGCATTCAGTATACCCGACTGGATAGTCAAGGTCTGCCCTTTAATGGGAAGGTTACCGAGGTGAAGATGGGTATTATCGGAACCCAGTTTGCCATCGCGTCGCTGGGAGATGTCATTGCGCTCTCCACAGTGGTTGAAGTTCCAGACGAGGGGTGGCAGATGGCGACGTTTCTTCTCGACGACAGCGGAAATATTCTGAGTCAGGTCGGCTGGGGAGCAGAACCGGGGTTTGACTTTTCAACATCGGTTTCGAGCCTCGGTTCACCTACCGGTGACAAATTGGTTGTCGCCTGGGGTGAGAGTTGGGCGGCCAACAACGACGATCAACGCGTACGCATCGCTCGCATCGCCTGTATAAACGCCCCATAGTTGCGCCAAACCGTCGCGCCCGCACCTGCTGCACCACCCACCTGAATCGGTTATTTCAACACAGAATCACGTTTCCAAGACCTGAAGCGTCCCGACACCTGACACGCCTCCTTTACCACGGAGGACACGGAGGAACACGGAGGATTTCGGTTCATTGGGCTGCGATGGATGTCAGAAGCCGTTCTGACAAGTCTTGGAACGACACGGTGCAAGCTAATTGCAGCCCGAAATATAAAAATCTCCGTGAAACTCCATGTTCTCCGTGCCTCTGTGTTGAAACAGACGTGTCCGGTGGGAGGCGATTCAGGTGGCGACTTTTTGTGGTCGTGATATGCGTCCATAAAGCTTTGGGGACTTTGCAGCTTGTTCGGCGTATGCCGCCCAGTTGCATGATCGGCGTCACGCATGGAGGCAAAAGTGAACGCGACACGGGCAAGTCATGCGCTGGTCCTGGACATGGATTTGGATCGCTCAGCGCGCCTTGCGGCCATCTTGCGGGAAAGAGGCTACCAAGCGGCGCAAATGCAGGGCGTGGGGGCCGCGCTCGCCATGTGCGCGATCGTTCCATTCACGGTGATTTTTGTGGGGCAGTTGCCCGCTGATCACAACGCGGCGTCCATGTGCAGAACGCTTCGCCAGACGTCGAACAGCGCCATCATCGCTCTCATTGAAACAACCGAAACCTCGCACGTGACCGACCTTCTCGATGCGGGCGCAACGGATGTACTCACGTTTTCAACTGAGAATCCCGAGCGACTTCTTCTTCGCGTGCTCGTGAGTGAGCGGCGTGTGGCAACACAAAGCCATGCCGAAGCGATGTTGCGTGCGATCCCCGACATTGTTTTTCGCATTCACGCTTCGGGAGAATTTTTGTCTGTTCACGTAAGCAACGTGAACGATTTGTACGCAGCGCCGCGCGACGTTGTTGGCCGCAAAGTTGCCGAGGTTTTGCCACCTCCCGTGGCCACACTTTGTCTGAATGGAATGCGTCGCGCCGTCGACAAGGGCGAAGTGGAGATCTTTACATACAGTCTGGATGTTCCCGGTGGACCGCAGGACTTTGAAGCGCGTTTGGTGCCCGCGGGCCCCGATGAGGTGGTCGCTGTGGTACGCAACATCACCGACCGAACGCAGGCGCAAACGCTCGGGCGAGCCAATGTGACTCTCGCCGCCGAGGTGGCCGAGCGACGGCGTGCGGAGCAGGCGCTCCGCGTTTCTGAGGCCAAATGGAGATCCTTGGTTGAAAACTGTCCCGACCTCATTGCCACTGTGGATGTTGCGGGTCGGGTGGATTTTGCAAACCGTTGGGCGGAGCGTCGGCCGGCGCCCGAAGGAGCAACGCTGTTCGATTTGGTTCCTACAAGTGTACACAGCACGCTCCGAGCCGTGCTCGATCGAGTGTTTTCGGGAGGTGGTGCGGAAACCCTCAATGCGGAAGATCCAACGTCCCAACGTGTACACTCCTGGGAGTTGCGTCTCGCGCCGATTGCAGATCAGGGCCGGGTTTCGCGTGCGGTGGTGATCGCCCGCGATTGCGCGGAGCGTCGCGCAGTAGAAGCCGAGCGCGCGCGAATGCAAGAAAGACTGTGGACATCCCAACGTCGCGCCAACTTGGGTCTGCTCGCAGCCGGCGTGGCCCACGACTTCAACAATCAACTAACTGCCATTTTGGGCGGTGCCAGTGTGGCGCTTCTCAAGTTGCCTGAAGATGGGTCGGCCCGCCGTGCCATTGAAACGTTGGTGCCGGCGGCTCGGCGCGCGAGCGAGCTGTCCCAGCGGCTTCTCGCTTATTCTGGAACGGCGAAGATCGAAAAACGCAACTTGGACCTGTCCACTCAGGTTCGCGATCTGATCCTGCTGCTGCACGCTGCCATTCCAAACGCCATTGAACTCAACCTGAATCTTGCTGCCGATCTGCCGCCGATTGCGGGGGATGTGCCCCAGATTCAACAACTCATCATGAATCTGGTGGTGAACGCGGCCGAGGCTATCGGCGAGCAGCGCGGGGTGATTGCCGTTCGAACATCGCAGACGGTTGTGGATGACACTCTACCCAAGCTCTACCGCGGTGAGCCCGTGGCGCCGGGTTATTATGTGTCGCTCGAAGTGGATGACACCGGTTGTGGAATGGATGAAGCCACACTCGACAAGGTATTTGAGCCACACTTTTCAACCAAAGCCACCGGTCGTGGTCTGGGACTTGCGGTGGTGAGCGACATGGTGAAAAACCACGGCGGGGCGCTGAACGTTGCGAGTCAACCCGGACAGGGCACCAAGTTTCGAGTGTTATTTCCAGCCGCATCAAGCGAGCTGGACGTGAAAAAGAGTGATCCTGCTCCTCCGAATACATCGAGTGGAACTGTGCTGATTGTGGACGACGAACACCTTCTGAGGCGCGCGGCAACGGAGATCATTGAGCACTTTGGGTACACAGCGCTTGAAGCGGCCGACGGTCGAGCGGCGGTGGCTGTGTTTGAGCGGCATGCCAAAGAGATTGACGTTGTTGTCCTCGACATGACCATGCCGGGGTTGTCGGGCGAAGAAGTGTACACAAGGATCAAGGCGTTGGAGCCAACCGCCCAGATAATTCTCTCCAGCGGCTTTTCTGAAAGTGAAGCGCGTCGCCGCTTTAAAGGAACCGACCTGGCGGGGTTTTTACAAAAACCTTACACCGCGGAGCAGCTTGCCCAGGCCATTGAAAAAGCAATGACCTGAAAGCTGTAATGCCGTGGGTCCAGAGCGACATACAAGGGTCACGGAGTTTTTGTTTCTTTGGCTGCTATGGGTACACATCAACCGTGATCCAACCTGACAGGTGCTCGCTGACGCAGTGCGAGCCTATTGCAGCCCAAAATACAAAAAACCCGTGGATCTCCGTGATCTCCGTGCCTCCTAGGTAACTTCCCTTTAGCGGAACGTTCTGCAAGGCACGGATCCAGTCTTGTCGAGACGTTTGGGACACCCTTGCCCGTCGCCAAGCGGAAAAGCGAACAGCGTGGCGCGTCGGGTTCTCCAGATGGAGTTCTGTGGCGAGCGCAGCCACGACGAAAACGAGAGACCGGCGAGACCGGTGGATGGCGACGTGATGGACATCTCAAGTCGCCG
This sequence comes from Polyangiaceae bacterium, assembly GCA_016712345.1. GTDB lineage: Bacteria > Myxococcota_A > Polyangia > Polyangiales > Polyangiaceae > JADJRH01. Next base: position 5,045,753 of record JADJRH010000011.1, on the reverse strand, counting down.
GACCTCCCAGAACGGGCTCTTTTCTGCTGCATCGACAACTCAACCGCAACGAGTTACTCGCCGTTCGAATGAGGCGCATGCGCCGCTGGGGAACTCCGTGTTGATTACGACGTGTCAGGTACCGAGACGTCTCAGGTCATTGCGAGACGATCGGGGCGTCGTGAGTCCGTGGTGGATACGACGGGTCAGGTGGCTGGGCACTTCAGGCCGTTGCGGGGAGGTGAAGTTACCGTCTGTTGCTGCGGCGGCGGCGGGCGAGCAGGGCAGTTAGACCAAGTAGCGAAAACGCCGCGAGGCCGTTGGTAGATTGGGAAGGTGCGGTGCGGCAGGCGCACCCGGAAACGGCAAGGTCAAGCGTTTTGCCGCCGTTGCCACCCTCGCCGCCGCTTCCCGCGGCGCCGCCGCTGTTGCCGCCGCTACCGCCGGTGCCGGGGGACGCCACGTTTTTGACGAGGATGTTGACCGTATCCGAGGCTACCTGCGTGCCGTTGGATACAGTCAGTTGGTAGGTGAGTGGGGTGTCTACGTCAATCTGGGGGGCGGTAAGGTCAGGCGTTGCGCTTGACGGATTGGACAGCGTGGCGGCCGGGCCCGAGGTTTGTACCCACGTATAGGTGAGGGCATTTCCGCTGGGGTCTTTGCTACCCGTGCCGTCGAGTTGAACGGTGGTACCTTCATCCATGACAATGTCTGTGCCCGCGTTGGCCGTGGGGGCGAGCGTGCAATCCATCCCGTCGGAGACAACGGTGTGGAAGGGCGGATTTGCGGCCCCGTTGACGGCGATATTGTCAACATACCAACCTTCAAAGTCGGGTACACCCGCGGCGGCGTCGGTGCCCAACCTGAAACGGATCTGAATTGCTTTGTTGGCGAATTGAGTACCAAAGGCGAGAGTGACTTTATCGGTACCCGGCCATGACGGGTTGCGTTTGACATAGCCTGGCCTGTCGCCGAGCGGGTTGTCGGCGTCGGGTATATTGGCAATCACGCCGTTATAGCCGGGGTTGGCAAACATGCTCACGTCTTGCCAACTAACACCTCCGTCTTGGGAGATTTCTACAAGCGATCCATCCCACAGCGTGTCGGGATTACCTGGATTTTGAGGCGACGCTTCAAAATCGTGGGCATGGTCAAACGTCACGGTGAAGTCACCTCCACCGACATTGATGGATGGGGAGGTGAGGGCCGTGTCGGAATGGGCGGGGAAGTCTTGCCCGTAGAATCTGAAATTGCCGTTTGCCTGTTTTTCACGGGCCCACACTTCACCCGCGAGAGCCTCAAAACCGGGGGCACCCGACAATATCCACGGCGCATTGTCACTGTCAAACGTCTCCGTTGTGGAGCTGCTCGGCGTGTCATCGTAGTGTACACGAGCCGGCCGCGCATCGGTGGTTTGATTGTTACAGGCGGTCGCGTTGTTTAGTTGAATGGTAAAGTTGACATCGGCAATGGATGAGATGGCGGAGCCGAGAGCGACCTGAACAGCCGCCTCCACCGTTTGGTAAGGTGCGATGTCGCCGACGTTGACGGTATCCCCGTTGGGGAAAGTGATGTCAGGGTTGTCGGCGCTCACTTTGGCCGTGGTGCCTGCGAGGCTGATTCCACCGATGTTTCGAACCTGAATGTGGAGTTGACCCACTTCTTGCGCGTCGAGAATGCCGTCACCGTCGCAGGAGACAATGCTGTCATCGAGTTTGATATCTACCAATTCTTGTTGACCCGATATCTCAAAGTCTTCTACCACTCCCTGACCGTTGGTGGAGTCTTTGGGGGGAGACGCGGCGCACGTGCCCGCCCCGCGTTTGGCAAACCCTTGAGCGAGTAGAGCGAAGTCTGCCGGATCGTTTGCGAGCGCCGCGGCAAGAATACCGTCACGTTGTTCTGTAAACGTGGGATTGGGGGGCGCGGCGATGATGCCTGCAACCAGGTAGTCGGCCATACGGCGCTTGGCTTGAGCGAAGGGGTACCCACCGCTGATGAGAAGTGATGTGTACGCTTCAAACATCATTGAACACCACACTTCACCGGCGTTGTGCACCTCAAAATTGGGGGCGTTAATAGGGTTTTGAGGGCCCGCCGGGAGCTGCGTATTGTTGGTGATGTGCTTAAACGTCAGACCGTTTTTGGCCATGTCGCGGGTATAGGGAAACCTTCGAATACCAAAATACCCGGCATCTCCCAGCGCCCAGGTGGCGTACGTGCTCATAGCAAACACGCCTGTTTGCAGGTTGTCGCCGGGCCGAAGTTTCATGAGCAATGCGCTGAAATCTCCCCACCCCTCGCCTTCACCCCCGCACTGTTCTGTACCGCAGCTGACAAGGCGGTTGTGAATGTAATGCCCCCATTCGTGCGCGACGATGTCGTTGTCGATGGAGCCGTCGCGGTTTGGATCGCTCTGACGGGCGAGTGTTGCGGTGGGCATACCGTTGGCAATCAGGTTTTTCAGAGCGTTGCCGTCGGCCTGGGTGATGCCAAACGAAGCGATTGTCACACCGTTGGTATTGGGGTCATCTCCCATGGGAGGCGGCGGACCTCCCTGATTGTTGGCTACCAACGCGCCGATAGCGCCCGCTTGTTGGGCGCGCAGCACCTTTGACTCGGTAGTGCAGTTGCCGCGGTTGATCACGGCGATTTTCCCTGCCACCGCGGCGCCGATGGCTTCACACCCATCGTTGGGATCTGCCCCTGCGCCGTCGACGGCCACGATGAGATTACCCGTGACGTTGAACGTTGTCGGCCCAAACTGGGAAGGTTGGTTTGTATAACTTTGGTTGCCCGGATTGACGGTAAGGGAGGACGTTCCACCTCCGGGTGAAGTCCAAATGTACATTTGCATGCGCGGCGACCCACCGTCGGCCGGTGTTGTCATGTTCGCGTTGTCGGTGCCCTCGCCGTCTTGGGCCTCGGCGTTCATGCGGTCGCCTTCTACACCGCCTCGGCCAAAGTTGGACTGCTGAGCATTTCCGGCGCTTTCGTTAAAACCTGAATCGTAAAAATAGTCGTGCAGCCAGTTGGTCACATAAAAGAGTTGAGTGGCCGACGCCATGACCTGATCTTGCGAAATGGCGGGCGGTGCAAGGGTGTCATACGTTCGGTCAAATGTTTGGGCGCTTGTTGTTGTCGGGCGGATATCGCCGCCTGAAAAACCGTCGGGCGCATTCAGGTCGGCGTAGGAGTCGACATTGTTGCCGGTGGTGACCGTGGCAGCGGCATCAAGCCAAGGGTCGGCCTGGTTGTTGGGGTTGGTATTAAACCCTTCCATCGAAATGAATTCAGGCGCAACGAAGGGCGGAAAACTGCCATCGGGCACACCGGTGGGATGGGGTGCAAAGTCGGCCTGGGGCCCGCCCGTGGGTGTAAAAGGTGACGTGGGATCTGCCCATACTCGGTATTTGAATGCGGCATCACTCACCAGGTGCCTTCGCATGAGAATTTCACCGGTTTGAGCCGCAATGACATACCCGTAAAGATCGGACGATGTGGCCTTGCCAACCGCTACGTCCACCTCCAAGTAATACGCCGGAACCAAACTGTCTTTGAGTGGGTAGAAAACTTTTTTGGCGCGCGCCGGTGTACCAAACGAAACGTTGGCTTTTTTTACAGACGCGGTGGGAAGAAGTTGGTAATAACTGTAATCGGCTTTTTGAACTTTTTGATCGGCGAGGTCGGCCGTTGTCAGTTGAACGCCAAATGCGTCTTTTAGTGCCACCGCGATCGCATGGGTAGGTGGGTTTGAAAAGGCCGCCGAAAAGCCCTTTATTTGAGGGGAGGCGAGGGGATGAAGAGCGCCGCCGATGGCCACCAGTTGACCTGAGCGGCGGAGAACAAACTTCATCTCCGTTTCAAACACGTCTACCCCCGACACTTTTTGACCTACCCGAACCACCACCGCGCCGCGACCGGTGTCGTGTACATGGCGAACCACGGCGGCGTTGCGCGCTGCGCGATTGAGTTTGTAAAGCGTTGCCTGCTGTCCCAAATAAGCGAGCGCCAAATCGGACGGACCGGGTGTGCCAAGGTTGCCCGCGGAGGGAATGGGCGCATTGGCGTCGGCCCAGAAAAACGTGGGTACACCAAGCACCGGGTCAAACGAAACGGCGGTGCCGAGGGGCGTACTAATGGGAGGCGGCGTTGCAACAGCCGGCGTTGCAAGCGACTTGTTGATGTTGGGAAGATCCCCCGCGTGAGCGTGGGCACCGAGAAGCAAAGCGAAAGCGAATGGCGCAAAGCGGACCGAGCGTTTCATGGGGCGGCGAGCTTATCTGAAAGCGTCGCCGGCATGGGAAGGTTTGTTGTACGGACCGGTGTTTCTAGCCCGGTAGGATTATTGCCGGCGAAACGGAAAGGCTCAGAAAGTGACGTCCAACCCAGTGCCGAGGTCTTTTCGATTTAGCTCGGCGAGATGTTCACGAGCCATGGAGTCGACTTCAACGGTGGCAAACGGCGACTCTACCGCGGCGGTGAGGAGCTGCCGTGCGTCACCCAGTTGTTGAGTGTGCATGAACGCCGCTCCCCGCAGAACGGCGGCATGGACACTTACCTCGTCCATCAACCCTTTTTCTACCAAGGAGCCGGTGGCAGAAATAACGTTTTTCCAATGCTTTTGCGCCCACCAATGTTTTGCCATTTGGAACATCAGGTCAGGAGCTAAACGAGCTGTTACACCCGGCGACTTGGGCTCTTCAAAAAGGGCCGTTGCCGCATCGATCTCCCCATTTTGAAAATGGTGTCGCAATAGACCGTTGTACGCTTTGGCTTGAGCCGCTTCATCCCCGGTTTTACCCGCCACTGTCAGGAGGGCGAGAAGAACATCGGCCCGATTGGGGTCTGGTCGAAGCAGCCGTTCTAGAATCATGAGGGCGGTGTCGGCTCTACCCGCGTCGAGATGGGCCATTGCCTCTTCAATTTTGGGATCTTGACGAACGGCCAGCTTGTCGTCTTCCGCCGCGTCTAGTTTCGCTTCAAGACCTGTATAACGAAGGCCGAGGGCCGCTACAACACCGGTTGCAAATCCACCCACGTGAGCCCAATGAGCAACGCCTGAAGAGCCGCTCAGAAACACGGCCGAAAAAACTTCCCACGCGCCCCAAAGACCCAACATCCAGAAAGCGCGAGCCATGAATGTGCCGGTATAAAAGCGCATCAGGGCATATACAAAGTAGAAAAATCGAATTCTGGTTTGAGCAAAAACAACCAGAAAACCTCCCATGGCCCCGGCGATGGCGCCCGACGCGCCCACCAGGGGAGCAAAGCTGATGGGAAAAAAGAGCTTGTGGGTTAGGGCTGCAACGACCCCGGAAACGAGGTACACAAGTGCGTACACCGGGCGGCCCCACCGATCTTCTAGATTGCATCCGCAGAGCCACAACATCCACAAGTTGCCAAGGAGATGGAGCCAACCACCATGCATAAACATGGAGGTGAAGAGGCCAACCCAGTTGTTGAGTCTTGGGACGAACCCGTATTTGTACACCGGCGCGTTTTGAATCGCTCTTTCAAGCGAGGCGAATCGTCGCTCCAACTCCACCTGCTGAGCGGCAACATCGGTGTCGGGAGGGGGAGGGTGATTGTGAGCCTCGGTGAGCGCCGCCTTTTGATCGGCTGTCAGCTCTTCTGCCAACCAACCTGCCAGTTTGGGAGGTGGGTTGAGATAGGGATGCTGTGCAAAATACTCCAGCGTGTCTTTGCCGGATGCTGCCATGTCGTGCATCCCCGCTTCCACCCCTCCCATTGCCGTCATGGCAATGTGGACGAGCGTGCAGATGGCCACCACGGCTATGGTGACCACGGGCAAACGCCGCGTGGTATGGCTTTCATGCGAAAGGGGGAGTAGAAAAAACATGGGAGGCCGCCCGAGGAATCTTTATGGTTGCATTCGAGATGTTAACACGGGCGGGGGCAGACTGGGAAAGGAAGTCGCGCGGAAGGACGGGTGTAAACCTCAAGCTCTACAGCGGCGGGCGTTCAATCACCCAAACATACCTGACCAGATTCTTGCAGCAATTTCATGCGGAGTTGGGTGGGTTTTGGGCAGGTGCGGCGATATCAAGCACCCGCTGAATGGCAAGGTCGATCTCGTCGGGGGTTATGTCGGGCGGCCGCTGGGTTGCTCCCCGGCGCGCTTCTTCCGGGGTTGCGCCAAGACGAAGCGCGACCTGATACCCGTTAACCGTCAGCTCGGCCATTGGTAATTCAGCAAGCCGGCTCGCCAAGTCGGGCGTGAGCCATTGGGGTAGAGTGGGTGCGTCTTTGTTTCGAAACGGGCCCGAGCTTAGGGCGATCGCGCTTTCTCGTTTGTTCCTGTCGCCAAAGGCGAAGAGTACAAGATGTTTGTCAATATCACTGTCGTCCGCAGTAATCCGACTTGATGCCAGCCGAGCGTTGTGGATGAGGCTTGCCCGGCGGCAAATGGCAATGTTGCCTAGGTCCGTTGTGGCAACACACGTGACCTCAATACAAGAACACGGACCGGGTGCTGTCAGAACCGAAACGCCTTTTTGCCAACCAAGGGCGAGCTGCACGCCGCGAGCCGCTCCTTCGGCGAAAAACTCAGAGTTGAGCCGATTTGCCAACGCCACGGGAGCCAACCGGTATGTCTTGGCGTAATGCTCCAGTGCGCGTTTCAGCGCGGCGCGCCTGTCTTGAAGGCCCCGTTCCCTTTTTTTTGCGTCGTTGGCGTCCTCGCGCGCGAGGCTGGCAAGCCACACGAAAAACAGGGGTCCACCGACAATGGAAAGCATCAACAAGAGGTAGAAAGACGTTCCACTCATTCGTTTCACTCCAAGGCGATGTTCAGCAAATCTAGCCAAAGGGTAAAATTCAACCGCGGGATTAGCGGTATATTGACTGGAAGTTGAAGTGTACACAAGTCTGGGACTCGCAGCGGTTGACCCGCGTTATGCACACTCCGCGTGTATGTAAAATTCAGCGTTGTTGTTTAGGTAGGTTACTGGAACGGCCAAGCGTTTGGTTTCAACAAGCGGCAGAGGGCCGGGTTTAAGCTCGAATTTGGGTGTTTTGTGGCGCTTGTTGAAAACTACGCCGCGGTATTCTACCCGCCATGAAAGTGTGGGCCCAAACACAATAGGGGTTACTATGATGGCGAGAGCTTACTTCACGACGGTTTCGCAGCCGACTTTGATATCCACTTTGGCGCTGACGGCCTTGGTGATGTCTTCACACGTTTTACCCAATACCTGTACCTGCTTGGCAGCATTGTAGTCCCAACAGCCGTCGGCTGCGCAGGCGTCGTTGGGGTCTTTGCGTCGAGGGATGACGGCGGTGTTACCATCGACTGTCACTTCAACGTTGACAAGTTTGTCGTCGATGATCTCCCCATTGGGTGGCGTGGGTAGGTCGTACACGCAGCCGAGAGCTTTGCCCTTGATTGTTTGAATGGCGCCCGCCAAGATGTCGGGGTTGAAGGAGGCGCTGGAAAGGTCAAAATGGCACGGGATCGGCGGATCTGCGCCGTCTTTGGTAAAGGGGATATCTTTGGAGCACGCGGGGTCTACCGTGTCAGGTGAGCCGTTGACTGCGTAGGTGGAGAGGGCAAGTTTCATGTGGTAAGGTGGGGTGTCAAAGCCGTCTTTTTTGATGCCGACGCTGTCAGACCCGGGCACGCCTATGACGAACGTAAAGATGGGTTTGGCCATGTCATCGCGTGATTCTGTGATGAGTTGGTTGACAGCATCGGGGTATTCCCAGTCGTTGCAGCCGTACCCGTCCACATAACCTTCGCGAGTGGTGAGGGAAGTGCAGCTGAAGCCGCCGTCGGTGATGAGAATAAGCACACGGCGTGCGATGTTTTGGTTTTTGAGGGCGTTATACCCTGAAACCATGGCGTCGTACACGGGCGAGCCGTCGTCGTCGTTGGATAGAGGGTTGTGGCTGACGAGGTAATTATAAATGGAAGATCGGACGCCGGTGCCGGCGTTGGATTTGTCCGTTCCGGCGGGGGCCATGGGGACTTGAGGTAAGCCGGAGAAGCCGCAGGATACGCCGTTGGGAACGGCAAGGCTGCATGTTCCCGGTCCAAGTTGACCTTCTACATAGTCGCATACGCACTGGGGAGGATCGGTAAAGTCGGTTGGGAAGGTGACGAGGCCGAGCGTCATGTGGTCAAACACGTCTTTGTCCATGGCGCCGACAATGGAGGTTTGCGCGGTGCTCCATTTTTGGGATTTTTTCATGCTGGCGCTCATGTCGACAGCGAAAAGGATAGCGGCGGGGGCTTGAGCGGCTTCCGCCGTGAATTTGGCGCACCCTTCAAATCCACCTTGACCTGTGCCACCCGCATTGATCACCGCGCCGGTTCCGCCCGCTCCTTGGCCGGTGGATGCGCCGCTCCCGCCGTTGCCGCCGGTTCCGGTGCTCGTGGTGTTGTTGTTGGCGGCGCACCCGAGCGATGCGTAAAGACCCGCCAAAAGACCTAATCCAAGCCATACTCCGATGCGCATGATGCCTCCGCTGGAGAAAACGAAAAGCTAGGCTACCGGAAGGGCGGGCAGGAAGAAGCGGATTTTTTGACATGCGGTTCGCAAAGCGCTGCGCACCCGTCGACTCGCGCGAACGCGGTTGCCGCTTGGCCGTCCGTTGCTGCTTGGCCGTCCGTGGCCGAATGGCTTGGCCAAACGGGGCAAACCTGCCAGACTGTGGGGGTGAGTTTGCGCCGCAGAGAGGTGTTGCTTGGGGCGTTCGGAACGGGGGTAGGTATACTATGTGGAGGCACGGCAGATGCCTTTGCCGACGCTGATGGGGCACCAAAAACAAAAACAAACCAGGCGCCCACGTCGGTGGATTTGGATTTTAAAGATGTGCAGGTGGCGGGGGACAAGGCGTTGGGGCGGCGGTTTTTAATGTGTACACCGAAGCACCTGAAAGCCGGCGAAAAGGTGCCTTTGGTGGTGCTTCTGCACGGTTTGGGTGAAACGGGCGACGAGCGAATGGGTGTATACGCATGGGTAGAACGGTACGGTCTTTCCACCGCGTATGAACGGCTGCGAAAAACGCCGATTGCACGCACTTCCAAGCGAAAAGACTGGACGGATGCGCGTTTGACCGAAGTGAACACGGCGCTCGCAAAACAGGCTTTCGCGGGGATGTGTTTGGTGTGCCCGTTTACGCCGAATGTACACAAGTTACCCAATCCAACGGCGGGGTTGGATGGGTATGCCAAGTGGATTGCCGACGTGGTCATTCCAAAAGTTCGCAAAGACGCGCCTGTGTACACCGATGTTGGAAAAACGGCGATCGACGGCTGTTCGCTCGGTGGGTATGTTGCGCTTGAAGTGTTTTTGCGAAAGCCCGACATGTTTGGGGCGTTTGGAGGGGTGCAGTCGGCCGTGAGTGAATTTCGGGCGCCGGGGTATGTGGAGCGCATTGAAAAAGCGCTTGGCGGGGCGAAAAAGCCAATTCATCTGCTCACTAGTGAGGGAGATCCGTTTTTGCCGGGCAACAAAAAAATGGCGGCGGAGCTTACAAAAAAGGGAATTGCGTGTGATTTGAGGGTAGTTCCGGGGCCACATGACCAGCCGTGGCTGCGTGAGGCGGGGTCGATCGAGATGCTCTACTGGCATGATCGACGGAAGAAGGCGTAGCGGCCCGGCCGTGCGCGTGCGGCCTCCGCAGAATGTTGCCGCAAGAGAAGTTTACGTGGGAAGGGCTTGACGCAGAGACGAAACGCGGGGACATGACAAATCCCCTCGCACGTGCAACACCACATTTTGACGATCACCTTTTTGACGATCACCTACCGCGAAGGGGATGTGGAGATTTGGGGATATGCGCTACGATCTTCCGATATTTTTGGCGAGCACGGTGGCGTTTGCCGCCTGGGCAGGGTGTGACGGGGGAGACACGCCGGGCACCGGCGGAACGGGTGGGGCAGGGTCAACGACCACTTCGACAAGCACCTCCACCACCACGACGACCTCCGTTGTCACTTCGTCGAGCGTTGTGTCGAGTGTTACGTCCGGCACGGGTGGAATGACAGGCTGCCACGAAGAGCCTGATGGGCTTTGCAAGCTGGGTCAGGGGGAAGATTGTACTTGTATCGATTGTGTGGAGTCAGCTTATTGTATCCCCGACAAGTGTTCCACCGACGGGTATTGCTCGGGAGTGTGGGACTCGTGCATTTGTCCCGACTGTGACCTTGATTACAAGTGCGGCGATCCGGCCGAGAAAAACTGCAAAGACGACGGCGTTTGCGACTCGTTTAACGAGGGTTGTCTGTGTGTTGACTGTCAGACAAAAGAAGACTGTTTAGACAACATTGCGGCTTGTACGGGAGGTGCACCCGACGGGGTATGTGACTTGTCGGCTGAACCGTGCTCGTGTTTAGACTGTATGGGTAGAGCGGGGTGTGTACCCTGCGTCGCCGATTCGGTCTGCGGCAGCGCCGAGGCTTGTTATTGCCCTGAATGTGAACTTGGAAATTGGTGTACCGATCCTGACAATTGTAAAGACGACGGGATCTGCGACGCGATGGATGAAGGCTGTCACTGCGCTGACTGCGCCGATGTTCCCGAATGCAACGGGGGCAGCAGTCTAACCACGTCGAGCAGCGGTTCAGGTGGAACGGGAGCCATGGGTGGAACGGGCGGAACACCCTGATAGGCCGAATGGGTAGATCGGTCATTGGTCTACCCTTCGCATCCAACAAGGGCGCGCAGGTGGCCTCTCTTCCGAAAGAGAGGCCTCTTGGCGCGGGGGTTCCATCGCACTCCCGTCGAAGCCTCCTGTTTGATTGCCAGTTCAAGTTAATGGCAATCAAACAACGTGTATTCTAAAGGCTGCGGGTGCGCGCCGTCCCGATCGAGCAAAGGCAACGCTTGCCTGTTTTCGTGAACAACGCGACGCTCACGTTCCCGCGCGATCCGCATGCTTACGCGCGCGTGGAACAGTCGCCATGTTGCCCCCCGATCCGAAAGCTCGACGCGCGCCGCTCCGGCTCGAAACGCTGCCTGCTGCGCTTGAACAACCGCTCCAAAACGAAAATGAGGTGTTGGACGTCCTGATGGCCGCGGCGCAACGCGGTCAGGACCAGCCTGAGCTGTGGGCGAAGCTCGACGCCGCGGCGACGCGCGACGATCGGTTAAGTGAACTTGCGTTTTGTTACGAACGATTGAGCCGCGACAAGAAGCTGGCGAAACTTCCGCCCGCGACGCAGGCCGATATTTTGTGTCGCATCGGGACGTTTTTTTCGGAGGCGTTCGGTGATCCCGATGGGGCGGAGGTGTATTTACATCAGGCCATCCAGCTTTCACCGGCGCATCCTCAGGCGTTCGGAAAACTGGAAGCGCTCTTGATTCGAAAGCAGGAAGGGCAACGGCTTTCGGATCTGTATGCCGCGGCGGCTCCGCACAAATCTGACAAGCGCGATCAGATCGCCATGCTGCGTCGGGCGGTGGAGATTTTGGAAGGGTTTGGGCTGGAGGAAGATGAACGAAATGTTCGGCTGTTGTCGTAGCTTTTGAAGCTGGAACCGGGGGACATAAAAACCCGAAAGGCGCTGGAAGATGCGTACCTCCGGGCGGGTCGAGTGGCAGACCTGGTGAAGATGTTGGAGCAGTCGCTGCACGGCGATGCCCTTGGCGAAGCCGACGCGCGCGCGACGCGAGAGCGTTTGATCGATCTTTATCTGGAGCGGTTGAAGGAACCCGAAAAAACAATCGCTCACGTCGAGGAGGTGCTGCGTACGGGGCACGACAGCGCGGTGGCGCGAAAAGCCGCGGAGGGTTTGCTCGCGCACAAGGTGCTTTCACCGCGTGCGGCGTCGGCGCTGGGTGCGGCGTACGAAAAACAGGGGCGCTACGCGGACGCGGCGAAGTGTGTGGCCATCGAGGTGGACCATTATCGAGGTCCGCGGAGGGTTGAAGCGCAGAAGAAGTTGGGGGCGCTGAAGTTTCAGAAGCTGGGTGATCTGGCGGGTGCTTTGTCGCTTTACGAGCAGGTGGTGGTGCTCGATCCGTCGGACGATGAAGTGCGCGAGCGGTATCGATCGCTTTCGAGAGCGCTCGACAAGTTGGCCGATGCAACGCGCGTCTTAACGAGGGCGCTGGCGGGCGCAAAAGACAGCGGTTTGCGCGCGAAGATCGGTGTTGAGCTGGGCGAGATCTTCGTCGAGCTGGGGGATTCGAAAAAAGCAAAAGTGGCTTTTTTGCAGGTGATCGACGGAGGCGCCGCCGAAAGCGAACTGCTCCGTGCGACGCGGGCGCTTTCGATTTTGGCGACGGATCCCGGTGATGCAAAAACGCTTGCGGGGGCGCTTTCGAAGCTTGCCTCAGCGGCGCCCGATCCCGAGGAGCGCACGCGCGCCGCAGCGGATCTCGCGAAACTCTGCGAGACGGAGTTGCGCGATACGGCGGGGGCGATTGAAGCGTGGCGAAAAGTTTTGGGTACACCTCGCGAGAAAGAGGCTCTCGTTGCACTGGCGCGTCTCTACGAAGCGACGGGCGCAGCAAAAGATCTGGCGGCGACTTTGGAGAGGCGGGCGGACCTTGAAACGGACGTGGAGACGCGGCGCCGTGTGCTGCTCGAAACGGCGGAGTTGCGCTCCACGAAACTGCACGATCGCGCGGGTGCGATTGAAGCGTTGCGCAAAGCGAACACGCTCGGCTCGGGGCGCGAGGTAACGCAGAAGTTGATCGCGCTGCTTGAACAGGAGCGGCGATGGGAGGATTTGGCGGCGGCGCTCGAAACTGACGTAGCGTTGGCTCCGCGCGAAGAAAAAGGGGCGATCGCATCACGGTTGGGTCAGTTGCGTTTGGTGCGCCTTCACGATGTGAAGGGTGCGATTGCAGCTTTCGGTGATGCGTTGGCCGCCGATCGAGGCGACAAAACGGCGCGTGCCGCTCTTGACAAGTTGCTGCACGGCGGGCCCGAAGCCGCGCTGCGGGATGCGAAGAGTGCGGCGACCAACGCCGAGCGCTTGGCGGCGGCGGCGCTCTTGGAGAATGTGTACCGCGCCGAAGGGGCGACGGCGGCGCTTGTTCGCGTGCTCGACACGAAGGCGGGGCTTTACGAAGACGCCGATGAGCGACTTCGGGCGCTCGCGGAAGCGGAAGTGATTGCCGCCTCCGACGGCGGCGACCCGAAGCGTGCATTTGAGCTTGCTGCGCGCGGGCTTCGAGAAGCTGTGGAGCACAAAGTGGAGGCGGTGCCCACGTGGCTCGACCGCGTGGAGCGCACCGGGGAAAAGGGTGCGGATGCTCAGAAGCGCGCCGATGCGATGGCTTCGGCGTTGGGCGACCACGAGGTGAATCATCCGGCGTTGTGTGAGCTTGCGAAAAAGGCGGGCGATGCGTTGGTCGCCTTCGGCGATGTGGCGCGTGCGCTTCCGATCCTGCGGCGGGCCTTGCACTTTGAACCGGGATCTCCGGATTTGGTGGAGAAGATCGATCGTTTGCTTCGCGAGCAGGGAAGCCCGGAAGAACGGCTTTCGCTCCATCGATCGCTTGTTCAAAAGGCCACGCAACCGGAGCGGCAGCGCGAGTTGTTGCACGCCATTGCTGCGATTGAGCGTCGAGACCTCGGTGATCCGTCGGGCGCCATTGAGACGTATCGGGCGATTTTGTCGCTCGCGCGAGACGATGCGGCGGCTCAGGAAGGGTTGCTCGAAGCGTACGCTGAAGCGGGGCAGTCCGATGCGCTCTACACCGAGTTGGGTTCGCGCTTGTTTGGGACCGAAGGGGTTGCGCGCGCGAACCTGCTCGTTCGATTGGCGGAAGCGGCAACGGGCGCCGGTTGGAGTCAGCGCGCGGCGGAGCACTACCACGAAGCGATCGCACTCGGCGCGGAGCTGCACGAGGACAAGCTGAGTCAGATCGAAAACCTCGGCTTGACGCTGGGCGATGCGAGGCTCGTTCGGCTTGTTTTGTCGCGTCGCGTGTCGCAGGCGATCTCGCAGGAAGAGGAGGCGCAATGGTTGGAGCGCCTCGCGCACCACGATGCGGATGTGCTTCACGATCGCAGTTCGGCAGCACAGAGCTATTTGCGTGCGGCGCAGATCGTGGAGGAGTTGTCGGGGGATGACGAACGCGCTCGAAAGCTCTACGAGCGGGTGCTTTCGCTGTCACCCGATGAGCGCACGGCGGCGTTGCGTCTTCTGGATCTGTACGACCGAAACTCGGACCATTGGTCGAGCCTGCCGTCGGTTCACGACGTCGTGATTCGAACAGCGCCGACGCAGGAGTCGGCGGTCAATGCGCTTGTCGCGTTTGAATCGGCGGCGATCAAAGCGCGCGCTGCGGGCACGTTTTCAGCCGCGGTGGCAACGGTGGGTAAGCGCCACGGACCTTTGCCGGCCGCGTTGTGGAAACAAGTACAAGCCGCACTGGCACGTGTGTTGGCGTCGGACGTGGAGCGCCAAGATGAGGCCGCGGCGGTGTTTCGCGCGATGGTGGAGAGCGCGCCGCAGGACTCAACTCGCGAGCGCGAGGCTTTCGAGGCGTTTTTGGAGGGCGCGCCCGACACTCCGGCGCGCCGAGCCGACAGGCGTTGGCTGTTTGAGTTGCGTACACGCACGAGCAACGGCGAAGAAAAGGTTCGCGCGCTGATCGCGTGGGCATCGGAAGAAGAGCGCGCGGGGGACCAGCACGCAGCGTTGGATCTGTTGCGTCGTGCGGCGCAGGTGGCTCCGACAAATGATGAATCGCTGACAGCGCTGACCCGATTGCAGCTTGCCGTGGGCGACTACGTCGGCGCGGCGGACGCTATTAAAGCTCGGCGCGATCGGGCCGACGGCGAGACCCGCATGGCTCTGGAGCGCGAGTTTATGTCGCTTCAGTTTGAGCGCCTCGGTCAGGCCGCGGAGGCGCTCGACGCGGCGGCGCGCATCCTGGAGGCAAATCCCGGCGACGCGGCGGCGCTCGACATCGCGGAGCGGGCGTTGTCGGTGCCGGGTTTTGAGCGTAGGGCGGCCCAGATCCTGACGAACACCGCGGAAGCGACGGCGGATCCCGAAGGGGCGGCGTCCGTTTTGCGACGGATCACCAACTCTGCGGCGTTTCGATCTCCCGAGCTTGCCGATACGCGTTCGGCAACGGCGGCGCGCTTGTGCGACTTTTTGGCGGAGAAGCCCGACGAGGCGTTGCAAGCGGCGCTTTTGGGTGTGGTTGCGTCGCCGTTTGATTGGTCGCTCTGGGAGCGAAGCGAGCGGCTCGCGCGCGAATTGTCTCGCCCCGACGCGGTTGCCGGTGCCTATCGGCAGGCTCTTGAAGCGGAGGCATCTGCTTCGGCCGACATCGAATCGTTTGAGGAACTGGGACGCCGCGCAGTCGACTTCCACGAAGAGTGGTTTGACGACCCCGACGCCGTGACTGAGTTGCTGAAGCGCATGGCAACGCGCGCTCCGGCAAACGGGTGGGCGTTTGAGCGCTTGAAGCTTGTGTACAACGCCGGCGAGCAATGGACGGATCTGTTTGCTCTGTACGACTCGGCGCTCGCGGCGGCGAAAGATCGGGATGAGCGGCTTGCACTGCTCGAAGATGCGGCCGGAACAGCTCGCGATCTCGCCGGAGACCCCGAAAGGCACGCGGGCTACTTGGAGCAAATTCTGGCGCTGCGAGGCGACGCTCGCACGCGCGCGGCGCTGGAGCGCCTGTATGAACGACTCGGCCACAAAGAGAAGTTGATCGCGCTTTTGGAGCACCAGCTTCGTGAAACGGGCGGCGAAGGTGAAACGGCGCTGCGTTTGCGCGTCGCGCGGCTTCAACTGGATGTGGGCAACGCGGAAGCGGCCTACGTGACGATCGACGCGATCGCGAACGTGGAGTCGGCGCGCGCCGATGCGTACGCGATGTTGGAGCAAATGCTCCGCGAAGATGCGGCCCCCGGAGCCGTACCACGCAGCGAGCAGGCGACGTTGGCCCGAGCGCGTGCCGCGTCGATGTTGGAGTCGCGATACCGAGCCGAGCATCGGCCGCGCGATCTCGTTCGAATGCTGGAGATCGGCCTCGTTGGGGAGACAACGAACGCCGGAAAAATTAGGCGGCTGCGCGAGATCGTGAAGCTTCGTTTGGAGGAGCTTGGGGATGAATCGGGCGCGCTGAACGATGTGGCTCAGCTTCTGTTGCTTGAACCCAGCGAGGATGGGCACCGCGAAACGCTCCTTCGATTGTCGGAGCGGGTTGGCAAATACGACCTCCTCGCGGCAACGCTCGCCGAAGCCGCCGATCGAGCCGACGACCCCAAGCGACGGATCTCGCTCTACGACGAGGCCGCATCGATTGAACGCGACCGCACCGGGAACATCGACCGCGCCATTCACTTGCAACGCGCGATCTTGCCGCTCGCGGAAGGGGATCGAAAAACGCTTTGGTCGGCTGCGGGTGAGTTGAGCCGATTGCTGGCGCGCGCGGGTCGCCAGGGTGAATTGTGCGATGCGCTGGAGCGGCTTGCCGAACTCGCAAGCGAGCCGGATGAGCGCAGGCAGGCGCTGATGCAGGCCGCTACAATTGCCTCCAAAGAGCTTGCGGACGTGGATCGCGCCGAGCGCGATCTGGAGCGCGAACTCTCTTTCGATGGCAGCGATGGGACTGTGCTCACGGCGCTTGTGGATTTGCTGCGCGGTGCCGGGCGTTTCGAAGCGCTCTGCCGGGCGCTCGTGAGGCGGGCCGAAGCCACCGCTGGGAAAGCGGCGCGCGCCGATTTCTTAGAGGCCGCTGCGATCGCCGAAGAGCGCCTCTCCGACATGAAAATGGCTCGCGAGCTTTTCGAGCGCGTTCGACGCACATTCGGTCGCGACTCGGATACCGGTGAAGCGCTGGCGCGCGTCTACGAGCGCGCTTCGGATTGGGAGGCGCTTGCGCGGCTTCTCGAAGAAGAGGCAGCCGCCGAAACCGCGCCGGAGCGAAGCGGAAAACTCTTGTGCCGCTTGGGCGATGTACACGCGGAGCACACCGGCCGCGCGCGCGATGCGATCGCGAGTTATTGCTTGGCGGCGGATCAGGGCGATTCGCAGGCGCCGACAAATCTTCTGGCCTTCGTTTCGCGCCTTCGAGCCGACAACGATGCGGAGCGCGAGCACTTCGTGCAGGCCGTTCACGCGCTGGCTCAGATCTACACGGAGCGCGACGATTGGCGCGCCCTGTTGGCGCTCACCGAGCAACGCCTTGCCGCAACGTCGAGCGTCGAGGAGCGCGTGGCCGTGCTTCATGAGGCGGCGACGATTTCGGAACGTAAGGCGGGTGATTTTTCGGCAGCTTTCGATGCGATTTTGCGCGCATTTGAAGTTGCTCCCTCGGCCGACCTCGCGACCGAACTCCGGCGCCTCGTGGTTCAGTCGGCCAGGTTCGACACGCTCGCCGAGCGGTTGCACGCGGCACTTGGACCCACGTCTGAACTGCCTGCCGCCGCGGGCCGCGATCTGTATTGGGATCTCGCCCGGCACTATCGCGACAGTGTACACAATGCGCAGGTGGCGGAGCGCATGCTCACGCTCGCGCTTGGGGTGGATCCCAAATGTGTACTCCTGTGGTCGGAGTTGTGCGATTTGCTTCGCACGGAGTCGGACAAGCGTCGCGAGCTTGTGACGGCGCTCCTGTCGCTTTCGGAGCTTCAAGATCCATTGGAGCCGCTTCGCGAAGCGGCGGCGGTTGCGGAGGCGCTCGGTGACAGCGCGCTCACGCGCGATGTCACCGAGCGCCTCCGCGCCGAATCGATATCACGCTTCGAAAAAAGCGGAGCGGCGGCGGCGGTGGCGTCGGGCGGCTTGCCGCCCGAAGCCACCGCCGCGCGCTCCGCTTTTTTCACGCTCATCCGGTTGGCGCGCGAAGAAGGAGACAGCGCTCGAATTGTGACGCTGGGAGAAGAAGCGTCGCGATTGCCGTTTCCGGCACATGACAGGCGGGCGTTTCGTATGGCGGCTGCCGAGCACGCGAAGCCCGATCACGCGATCACTTTGTACCGCGCCCTGTTTGATCAAGACGCAACCGACAGCGAGGCGGCGAGCCGTTTGTTTGCGCTTCACAATGCGCGCGGTGATCGCGAGGCGCTCATTGAGATTCGGGCGCGGCAGATCGACACGATCCAAGATGTACGAGAGCGCGTTGACCTGAGGCTTGATCTCGCTGAACGCCTTGTGGAGCAGGCGCGCACGGGCGCGGCGATCGAGGTGCTGCGAACAAGTTTGAGCGAGCAGCCCGGCTCGGAGTCGACACTTCAGGCCCTTGCCAAGGCGCTTGAGGCCGAGAGTCGGTTCCAAGAACTGCTGGAACTCTGGGAAAGTGAAGCGCACCGTCGCGAGACGGCCGGCGATTTGGAGAGCGCGGCACAGTTGTGGTTGCGTGCGGCAACGCTCGCTGAAAACGGCCAAAAGGATGTGCTGCGCGCCACGCGATCGTACCGGCGAGCGGCGCAGCTCAAGTCGAAAGACGCGCTCATCGCGCTCTCGCGTTTGTATTCGGAAGCGGGCCAACACGCGGAGGCTGCGCGGGCGATCGAAACGCTGGCGGCGCTTGCAACGCCCGCAGAGAAATCAAAGGTGGTGCTCGCGCTCGCCGATTCGCTGGTGGCCGCTGGAGACAGCGAGCAGGCGCGGCGGCACCTCGAAACGGCGCTCGCTGAAGTGTCCGATGCTGCGCCGCTCCGAGCGCGTTTGCGGGAGCTTCATCGCGCAGCCGGAAACCTCGGTCCGCTCGCGCAGATGATGGCGGAAGAAGCCGAGACAGTCGGCGACGAACAGAAGCTTGCGTTGCTGCGCGAGGCGGCCGAGATCCATTTGCACTTGAACGACCCGGCGCGGGCGCTTCCGCTGCTTTCAACGGCGCTGACGCTTGCGCCCGAAGACCTGTCGGTTCGCCTCATGTGGTGCCGCGCGTTGGCCGAATCGGGGCGTCGCGACGATGCGCTTGCCTCGCTCCGCGCATTGATTGACGGCTTCGGTGGACGACGCCCGAAAGAGCGCGCACTCGTTCACCATGAATTGGCGCGTGTGCTTCTCGCCGCCGGCGAGAGGGCGCGTGCGGTGAGCGAATTGGATGTTGCGTTGCGCATCGACCCCGCGCATCCCGAGATCTTGCAGGCGCTCGCGAAGTTGTCGTTGTCCGAAGGGCAGCTCGATCGCGCGCACCGAACGTTTCGCGCGTTGCTTCTTGTGGCGCGCCGCCCCGGTGGTGAATCGGCGCCGAGCGGAATGAGTCGCACCGAGATCTTGTGCGAATTGTCGGACATCGCCGCGCGCCAAGGGGATGAAGCGCGCGCCGTCGAATATATGGAATCGGCGTTTGATGCGGCTCGCGAGTCGCAACCTGAAGCATCGCGTCTTTTGGCAGCGCTGCGTGTACGCAAGCGTTATGACGACCTGGCGCGCGCGCTCACGGCCGAGATCGAACGCGCGAGCGCCGCCGTGGTGGAGCGCGAGGTCGATTCAAAGCCGCGGACATCGAGCCCCGAGAGGCGTGCGCCCGCGTCGAGTTCGGCGCAGCTGTGGTCCGAGTTGGCCGCTCTCTACGAAGGCCCGCTCAACAAGCCCGATGATGCGGTGGATGCGCATTTGGCGGCGCTCGCGCTCGGGCCGGGTTCGGCCACTCTGCACGAGCAGGCGGCGGCGGCGTGTTCGCGCTCCAATCAAATGGCGCGCTACGTGAACAGCGTTTCGGATCTCGCTGAAAAGAGTGATCAGGCCGGCGACGTGGATCGAACTGTCTTTCTCTTCACGCGGCTCGGGCAGGCGCTTGAAAAAGATCCGGCGCGCGCGGCCGAACAATACGAACGCGCGGAGCAACTGCTCGCCAATCGGCCGCTCGATCCGCGCATGGCGGACATTTGGAAGGCGCTCGAACGTTGTTACACGGCGCAAAACAACGCGCCGCGTTTGGCGGGAATTCTCGAAAAGCGTTTGCAGATCGCCGCCGGCGCAGAGCGCGTGGATGCGCTTTATGCGCTTTCAAAAATCAAATGCGCCGCGCCCGAAAGTTTTGATCAGGGGCTCGATCTGCTTGTGGAAGCGTCGGATCTCGATCCCGATGCCGATCACGCTGAAGCGGCGCTTCGCGATGCGGCCAAGAGCGTGCCCTTTTCAGCGCGCGCGGCGGAGTTGTTGGAGCGTTTTGCCCGGGAAAAAGGACGCCGCGCCGCTCTCTTCGATGCGTTGCGATTGCGGCTGGAAAATGAGCGTCCGCGCGATAGTGCGTTGCGAGAGGCGGTCGCACTCGCTCATGAACTTTCGGAGCCGCGTCTCGCGCAGGAGTTATTGCGCCGTGCGGTCCAGCGCGACGAAGCGGGGGAGGGCATCGACCCGGCGCTTCGAGTGTGGGCGCGCACCACGCTTGCCGACCTTCATCAGCAGGCTGGTGAACTTGCGGAAGCCACCGAGCTTCGCGAGGCGGCAAGTCGACACGCCGAACCCGCCGAAGAGCGCGCGTTGCTGCTTCGCGTCGCTCGCGACTCGGCCGGCGCATTGGGAGATCTCGCTCGCGCTGCGCGCATCTACGAAGATCTTCGTCTCCGCGAGCCGGCCGATCGCGACGTGTGGGAGCCGCTTGCCGATGTGTACCGTCGGCTCGGCCACGGAGCGCGCCTCGGTGCGCTCATTGAAGACACCGTGCCGCTCATTGAAAGCCCCGATGAACGCGGTCGCCTGCGGCTGGAGCGCGCGCGCCTTGTGCTCGATTCGGATGAAGCGCGCGCCGTGGATCTGCTCAAAGAGGTTCTCGAAGAAGACCCCGCGCAGGCCGAAGCCGCAAAGCTTCTCGCGGGTGTGCTTGAACGGCTCTCGCGATGGGACGATCTCGCTCTGTTGCTTCAACAACAAATCGACAACGCGCGCGATCGCGAGGAGGCGGCAACTGTGACCGCGCTCTCGATGAAGCTCGGTGCGCTCCTTGAAAAGCGCGGCGACGAACACGGCGCGCTCGATGTCTACCATCGCGCCCTCGATTGGGACGGAACAAGCCGCGACGCGCTTCGAGCTGTGCTGCGCCTCAGCGTGAAGCTCGACAACTCTGTCGATCTCTCCAACGCGCTCGAAAAGCTTCTCGACGTTGAAGAAGGTGAAGAAGCCGCGCGGCTGGCCCTGGAACTCCACGATCTCAAGGCCGCCCACGGCGACACGCCCGGCGCTGAAAAGGCTCTGAAACAAGGCTTTGCAAAGTGCCCTGCGAATGATGCGATTCTCGCTCGCCTCACTCAGACGCTCGGCGCGCGCGGCGCCTTTGCGGATCTCGCATCCACCCTGGTTGCTCGATCGCGCGCCCTCACATCCACCGATCAACGCATCGACGCGCTTTGCCAAGCGGCCGACGTGTTGCGCGAAAAGGCGAAAGACCCAAACGGTGCCGCCGCCGTGCTCGAAGAAGCGCTTGAGATCGATCCGACCGAGCGTGATGTGCTTCTCGCTCTCATCGACGCCTGTGAGGCGCTGCGTGTACCCATGCGAGCCGCCGCCGCGGTGAGCCATGCGCTCACCGCCGCGCCGAACGACGCGTGGCTCTACCGATCGCGCGCCGCATTGTACGAAGCCGGAGGTCGCCCCGATCTCGCCTTGATCGACCTCGCCCGCGCCCATGAAGCGAGCGCCGGTGGGTACACAAGCGACTATTTGCTTGCGCTGGAGCAGGCCGCGGCACGCGTGCAAACGGGCGCTGTGTTTGCCGAAGATAGGCCCGAACGCGACCTTCGACTCCTCATCGCCGATCTAGCGGCGCGCGGCGGAGATCTCGACCGCGCGCGCACACAGCTCTCCGATCTGTTGCGCAAAGACGGCAAAGACAAGGGTGCACTTCGCGCGCTCGCCGCCCTCGAAGACACCGCCGGCAATTGGGATGCGGCCAGCGCTGTGTACCGTCGCCTGCTCTCGCTCGAAGAAGGCGACGCGCTCGTTGGAGCCGCGCTACGCCTCGCAGACGCATGTGAACGCGCCGATCGGTTGGGTGATGCGCGGGGCGGTTTGGAACGCGCGCTGAGGGCCGCTCCAACCAATGCGGCCGTTCGTGATCGCCTGCGACGCTTGTACGAGATCACCGGCGCCAAGGCCGAATTGGGCCTTCTTCTGGCCGAAGATGCGCGCGTTGAAAACGATCCCGGCGAGCGCGCGAGATTGCTCGTTCGAGCGGGCCGATTGTTAACGGAAGCCGGCGATGGAGTACGCGCCGTCGCAATCCTCGAAGAAGCGCAACGCCTCGCCCCCGATCATCCCGAGCTGCCGCTTGTAATGGCCAGCGCGCTTGGTGCCGCGGGCCGCGTGATCGAAGCGCGCGCGCTTCTCTCGCAAACCGCGTCTCTTCACCGCGGCAAACGCTCCAAGCAACTCGGCGCCATTTTCCTCGCGCTTTCGCGCATGGAGCAACAGGCCGGCAACATGAGTGAAGCGCTCGCGGCGATGTTGCGCGCGTTCGACAACGATCCACAAAATGCAGATCTGGCTATGGATCTAGGCCATTTCGCACTTGAACTAAACGACGCCGAAACGGCGGGTCGCGCATTTCGAGCGGTCACATTGCTTCGAACAATGCCTGCGGGCACGGGAGAAGGCGCACCTTCCAGCGTCAAAGCGCTCGCCTATCACAAGCTCGCCGTCATCGCGAACGCGCAGGGCGACCGCAGAAAGGCCCGGTTCATGGTGGAGAAGGCCCTCGCCGAGGATCCCCAACTTGCCGAGGCGCGCTCACTCATGGACTCGCTCAGGTAACAAACCACCTATTTTTGCGGGCATTTCTCCACGCCTCCGCTTGCGCAGCATCGCCCTCGACGTCTCCCTCGGGTGCGCAGGGCTAAAACGGACAGCAAAAAAACACTCATTTCGAAGCACTTTTCGCTTTCGCTTGCTGAAGTGGCGTGTATTTTTCGGGCAGCTTTCGTGCGGCGAGGTGCCGCGCGAAATGCAGGAGGTTTCAGAAATGGCTCAGAAGAAAGCGGCTGCGGCCGCAGCCAAGAAGTCGTTGAGCAAGAGCGGTCTCATCCAAGCGATCGTTGAGGCCGCCGGTGAGGGCTACAGCCGCAAGCAGGTCAAGGCGGTGATCGAAGCGCTTACGTCGGTTGGACATCGCGAACTCAAGAAGAGTGGCCTGTTCACTCTCCCCGGCTTCGCCAAGTTCCGCGTCGTGAAAAAGCCCGCCACCAAGGCGCGCCAAGGCGTCAACCCCTTCACCAAGCAACCGATGACGTTCGCCGCCAAGCCGGCGAGCCGAGCCGTCCGCGCCCGCCCGATCAAGGCGATCAAAGACGCCGTCGCCTGAGCGGCAACGTTCAACACATCATCGTTTAACGAACGGCTGCCCATAGGCGGCCGTTTCGTTTTTGTTCATCGCTCCGGTGTTGTGTACACAAGCGCTGAAAGCGCCGCGCAACAACGGACGACACAGGTTTGAGGACTGGTCTGGGAGGGAATGAGAATACGGGCAGTGCAGGGCGCGCTGCCCGTCAGCGTCGAGTCACTTCACGTAGAGTTGGCCAGCCGCGATGCCTTGACCGGCGCGCGCCACCATCACGAACTTGGCAGGCGTCGCGAGAGGCGCCGACCATTTGTAACAATTGCCCTTGCCGCCGAGCGACGCCGTCGCACCGGTGGACGAGTCTTGCGCGAGCACCGGCGACATGCCCGGCAGCGGCGTGGCGAGCACGAGCGAAACATCCATTTCAGAGATGCCCACGCCAACCGCCAACACCGTGTAGCACTTGCCGGGGCTCAACTGGATTTGCTGCTCAAGCGACTGCCCTTGCTGGAAGTTGCCGGCCACGACAGGCCCTTCCTTTTGCATTCCGGGAGCCTCGGTTTGCGAGAGCAAAAACAACGGACCCGTTGCCGCCGAAGCGAGCGTCGGATCGATCGGAGTTGCCGCGCCTGTGGACTGCCCACCCTGCGGCGCCGGCTGGCCCGGCTGCGGTTGCGAGCCTCCCGGAGCCGGTTGTGTACCCGGGAACGGGAACTGCGGAAGCGCGATTCCGGGCAACCCCGGCACCGTTGACGCGGGCGCTGTTTGCGTGGGCGCCGGCGCTGTTTGCGACGGATAGGGTTGCGTTTGCGGATATTGACCCGGCTGTTGCGGGTATTGCTGCGGGTAACCCTGCTGGGGATAGCCCTGCTGGGGATAGCCCTGTTGCGGGTAACCCTGCTGGGGATAGCCCTGTTGCGGGTAACCCTGCTGGGGATAGCCCTGCTGCGGATACCCTTGTTGCGGATATTGACCCTGTTGGTTTTGCGCCGTCTGCGGGGGCGGGTCGTTCTTGTTGTCGCAACCCGCGGCGAGCGCGACCAAGGTGAGAGCAGCAGCGGCGGGAGCGAAACGCATTGAACGATTCAAGACAACCTCCTCGGAAACAGCATGGTGTGGATGGCGTGCAGCCTGAGCGTCACGCCGAACATCTTCTATTGAAATGGACGACGCGGAGAAATCTTTCATCGCCGATTTTGTGCGACAAACCCTGCTTCCATTCACGGAGCAAGATCACAGAGCACGGTTTGCGCCGTCACCCAAACGCGGTGCGCGTCGTTAATCGCCGCGCATCTAGCACTGTCCTGCGCGCGTCGCCACGAAGCAAGACCTCACCGCGTAACTCACTGCCAGACCATGGCGACGCCGGCCGCGCGGGTGTATGGACCGCACGAACCGTCCTGTAAGCTCGTTTTGCGTACTCGCTTTTTTCCAGCGCGCTCGCGACGATCGCCGCGCACGAAACGGAAGGAAAAAATGATCACGCCCCGAATCATCGTTCCCGCAGTCGTCATCACCTCCGCGTGCGTTGTCACATTGGTGGCCGGCTGCGACAACAAACCCGCTGAAACGCCGCCGCAGCCCATGCCCACAGCAAGCGCGCCGGCGCCCATGCCCACGCCAACCGCCACCGCACCGGCGCCCCAGGTCATGGATTGCGACGCTGTCCAAGCGCCCGCCCTCACCTCCATGTTGCAGGCCCGCTCCGCCACCGAAGCTCCCGGCATGCAGCCCGACGGCGCGGCCATCTGCAAAGTGGTTCCCGACGGCCAAACCGCCATGAGCCAGCCCTTCATCATGCAGCAGGGCTTTTGCTACACGATCCTCGGTTCGTCGCTTCCCCCGGTCACTGAACTCGACATGGAACTCACGCTCGACCTCAGCGCGGGCGGTACCGTTCCCCCCGCCATCGCGGGTATCAAACCGCAACTCCTCATCGACACCGAAGCCGGTCCCAACGCGGCATTGGCCTCCAAAAACCAGTGTTACAAATGGGCGTTCCCCATTCCCGCGGCTGTCCGCGTCACGCTCAAGCCGCGAACCGGCTCAGGTCCCGTGGCCGCGCAGATCTTCAAGAAAAAGAGCTTCTAGAGCAGCCTCCTCCCCCGCACGGGTCGCTCCTGACCATTGCATGTCTCGTGTTGCGGCTTCCCACCCAATGCGCCGCGGCCGGGGCCCCACCCTGCCGCAGGGCGCAATGGGGCCCTCGCCGCAACACTCGATCACGCAATGGTCACTCACTCCCCAATCCCCCTTTGGGGTGAAGAGAGCGAGTGATCTGTGCGCGAACGAGCGGGTACGGTTTGGGCTCCACGCGCTACTGCGGCGTACTGCGGCGGGGAAGGGGCCCCGTCCGCGGGCGCTTGGGAGAAACCGAACCCGCGAGACGTGCACAGATCAGGAGCGAACGCCGCGGGCCCCCCTCCACGCGATCCGAACTGGGTGTCTGTCACGCGGTGGGAGCTTCGGGCCTAGGCTTTATGCCTTGCTTTTGCCTGTTTGAGTACACAAGCAAACTATCCATTTGATTACGGAATCAACCTGATCGGTGCTCAAGGTGACCGGCGTTTTTCGTAGCGAGCAGCCCTGATCACGCGTCCGAGCGAGTTGCGAGAGCGCAAATCGCGAAGCACACCGCGCAGCGCTTGAACTTGCGGTACTCGGTTTATTCCCTTGGGGTATTCGTCCCACATCCCGGCCACGCAGGCGCACCCGTTTCCAACCCAGATTTTCGTGCCCCCCGGGCGCGCGCCCGCGGCCGGTCGCAGGTACGAAGCGTACACAAGCCTATTGCGTACACATCATCGTGTTCAAAATCACGCGGGCGCGCGCGCCCCCCAAGCGCGCGGCGTCGCTTCGCTCCGGCGCGCGCGGGGGGCCCTGCGCCGGTGTTCCCGGGGCGTCGCCGGGCGCTGGTGTTTCCGCGGGGTCCCCTTGCGCCGGTGTTCCCGGGGCGTCGCCGGGCGCCGGTGTTTCCGCGGCGTCGCCGGGCGCCGGTGTTCCCGGGGCGTCGCCGGGCGCTGGTGTTTCCGCGGGGTCCCTTTCCTCATTTGCCTTCTTCCGTTTCGCTCGGTAGGTTTTGCTCACCATGTCCGATTCTTTCGACTTCAAGGTTCGGGTAGAGGAAAAGCAGGCGGCGCGTCGTCGTGACGAGGAGGCGTTGGCTTCTGGGGAGAAGAGTCGTGAGGAGTTGCGTCGCGAGAATGGGTGGTTCGTTTTTCCAGACGCGAAGGTGGAGTTGAAGGCGGTGGCTCGCTGATTCATGGGGTTTGGTGTCGCGTCCTTCACCTTTCACTCACGCAGACGCTGTCGGTCTACTTCGTCGTCTCGGTCCCAACGATGAACTCATTCTGGTGGGCGGGCAGGCGCTGAACTTTTGGGCTGAGCGTTACGTCGCTCATCTTGAGGCGTTGAAAGAGTTGGGGCCTTTCACGAGCAAGGATCTCGACTTTTGCGGAACGCGCAAAGATGCAGAAAACGTGGCTCGTCGTTTGGGTGGTCGTTTCGTCGCGCCCTCATTCGACGACGCAACACCTTGCACGGGCAAGGTGGTTGTTTTCTTTGCAAACGAAGAGCGTGAAATCGACTTCGTGAACATTCCTCACGGTATCGATCCAATCAAATTTCTGGCGAGCGTCATCCTCGTGGAAATCGAACCGGGGTTGCGGTTGCGCGTAATGCATCCCGCTCATTGCATGATGAGTCGAATTGCCAACCTGCTCGACTTTCGTCGGGACGATCCATCGGCGCTTCGTCAGCTACGCGTATCGGTTCACTGTGCGCGCATGTACACAGACGAGTTGGCCGCCTCCAACTCCCGGGCCGCGTTGCATCAAAACGAAACAACCTTTCGATATTGTCTAACGCAGCGTGCTCTCACCATCGTCGATCGAACAGGTGTCGACCCATTCGATGCAATTTCCACGGCTCCGGCACTGCCGGCCCGATTCCATTTTCGGCGATACCCGCAGATGAGAGCGCTGCTCGACCAAAAGCGCTCGGCGCGCGCTCGCGCCCGAGGTGGGCCCCCCGCCCGCGCGCAGCGAACGCAGTGAGCGAGCCCGGCGCTTGGGGGGCCGGCCGCATGTGTACACATGCGGCCCCGGGGGGCACCTTTTCCCCTATCTATGCCAACGGCGCCTCCCGCAATTCAAAATAGAGATCCATGCGTACGCAAAGGTCTGAAGCGATCACTCCACCGTGATGCCCGGTGCCGGAAACGCTTTGCACATCTCCGCTACTTCGTTTGCAACGCGCGTGATGAGCGATTCATCGCCGACGTGCTGAGCCACTTCGTCCATCCACGCGGCGATGCGCTTCATCTCCGCGGCGCCCATGCCGCGCGATGCAACGGCCGGCGTTCCGAGTCGAATGCCGGACGGATCAAACGGTTTGCGTGGGTCAAACGGGATGGAGTTGTAGTTTGCCACAATCCCCGCGCGATCGAGCGCCTGCGCGTACGGCTTTCCGCCGAGGCCTTTGGGCGTCATGTCGACAAGCAACAGATGGTTGTCGGTGCCACCGGTGATGAGCCTGAAACCGCGCGCGGAAAGCTCTTCGCCGAGGATCTTGGCATTGTCGACAACCGATTGTGCGTACACCTTAAACGACGGGTCGCTCGCTTCTTTGGCGGCCACGGCGATTGCCGCGGTGGTGGCGTTGTGAGGGCCGCCCTGCAATCCAGGGAACACGGCTTTGTCAACGGCCGCCGCGTGTGCCGCTTTTGAAAGCACAATTGCTCCACGCGGTCCGCGAAGGGTTTTGTGCGTTGTGGAAGTGACAACGTCGGCAATGCCCACCGGCGACGGGTGTACACCACCGGCCACAAGACCGGCCACGTGGGCAATGTCGGCCGCCAAGATCGCGCCCACTTCATCGGCGATGGATCGAAACGCTTGATAATCGATGAAGCGAGGATACGCGGTGGCGCCGCACCAAATGAGGCGAGGACGCTCTTTGAGGGCGATTTCACGCACGGCGTCCATGTCAATGCGGTGCGTGTCTTGGCGAACGCCGTAGAGCGCGGCTTTGTAATATTTGCCTGTGATGCTGACGTTCCAACCGTGAGTCAGGTGGCCGCCGGCGGGCAGCCCAAGGCCCATAATCGTGTCGCCCGCTTTGCAGAAAGCAAAGTACACAGCGAGGTTGGCCGGGCTGCCTGAATACGCCTGCACATTGGCATGTTCGGCACCAAACAAAGTTTGAATACGGCTTTTTGCAAGCTCTTCAACCTTGTCTACCTGCTGTTGGCCTTCGTAATACCGCTTGTGGGGATACCCCTCTGAATACTTGTTTGTGAGCACCGTTCCCGACGCTTCCATGACGGCTCGGGACACATAGTTTTCGCTCGCGATCAAACGAACAGTGCGCGCCTGGTAGCGCTCTTCGTCGCGCACGAGGCCAAAAATTTCAGGGTCGACTTGAGCGAGGGGCAAAAGCCCCCCATTGGTGGTGTTTGCCATTTTCAAAAAGCCTCTCCGCCCCGTCAGATCTGAAAGTCACCGCGCGTGAGAATGTCGGCCACACGCCACAAAAACGAGTTGGCGAGCACGCCGTCGATAATCCGGTGATCGTACGAAAGCGCAACGAACATCACCGGGTGGATCGCGATTGAGTCTTCACCGTCTTTGGTAACCACAACCGCGCGTTTTTTGATTTCACCCATGCGCAAAATGCCCACGTTTGGCTGCGAAATGATCGCTCCGCCGAACATGTTTCCTTTGAGGCCGGGGTTTGAAACGGTGAACGTGGTGCTCGCAAGATCGTCCGCGGTGACTTTGCCGGCACGCGCCCGCGATGCGAGGCCGTCAATCGCCGACGCGATCCCCCGCAGTGAAAGCTGATCTGCCTGTTTGATATTCGGCACAATCAAGCCGCCGGGTGTGTCCACCGCAACGCCCAAGTTGATGTCTTTGAGAACCACGTACGAGTTGTCGAGAACGCGCGCGTTGATCTCAGGGTTTTCACGCAAACTGCGAATGACGGCGGCGCAAACGAACGCGAGAAACGTTAGCGAAACGCCCTCTTTTTTGAGCTGATCTTTGTTTTGATCGCGAAGCTTTGAAACTTGGGCGAGGTCCACTTCGGCAACCGTCACAACGTGAGGCGCGGTTGTTTTTGAGTACACCATGTGGTCGGCCGTGATCCGCCGCCTTCGCGTGAACGGAACCACTTTATCGCCGGGCTTGGGTGTGTATGCAGGCACCTTGTAAGAGCCAAACCCCACACCCGGAATCGGCGGTACAAACCCGCCGCCCGCGGAGATGATCTGCGCCAATTCAGCGGCGTCGGGGGTGACACTCGGCGCCGCAATCGGTGCGGCGGGTGCAGCGGAAGCCGGCGCGGCGGGTGCAACGGAGGCCGCGGGCGCTTTGACGATCGCGGCACTCTCCGCGCCGGCCGCCTTGCGAACGTCGTCGTGTGTGATGCGCCCGCGTTCACCGGTGGGCTCGACAGCGCGCAGATCGACGCCCGCTTCGAGCGCCGCTTTGCGTGTGGAAGGGGAGGCGAGGGGACGTGATTCATCCGCGGGCGCTGCGGACGGGGCGGCGGGCGCACTTGCAGCCGGTGCATCGGCAGGTTTTGAAACCGCCTGCGCGGTTTCATCGATCGCGCAAAGCACGCTGCCTTTTGCGAGCGTTTGACCTTCCGCGGCAACGAGTTTTGCAACAACTCCCGACGCCGTGGACGTGACTTCGGTGTCGGCTTTGTCGGTTGATACCACCACGATCGGTTGGCTACGTGTGACGAGATCACCCTCGCGAACAAGCCATTTGGTTACGGTACCTTCGGCCACGCTCTCGCCGAGCTGCGGCATCACGACTTCGATCATTCGTTCGTCTCCGACGTAAGCTGGCACGTTCTATACGATGGGCGGCTTATTACCACAACGCGCCCCGCGTCATCCGCCCTTCACTTTTCGAAAATCCACGAACGCACTTTTGCGTTCATCGGGCTGGCATTCCGGGCAGTAGATCGCATCGTGTCCGTGTACACCGGCTTTGCGGAGTTTGGTTCCGCAGTGTACGCACGGTTCTCCCGGTCGCCCGCGCACCTTTAAAAAATCGCGAATTTTCTCGTCGATCGGTGGCTTTCTGTCGGCGATTGTCTTTCGAGCCGCTCCGAGAACGTTCACGATCGCTTTGTAGAGGCGCTCAATCTCTTCGTCGCCCAGACGGCGAACCATCGTTTTGGGGTGAATACGCGCCTCAAACAAAACTTCATCGGCGTACGCATTGCCCATGGCATCGAGCGCGCTCTTGTCCATTAAAAATACTTTGGCCTGGTCGCGCCGACTCTTTGCCAACTGCATAAACATCTTGAGCGTAAACGCCTTTGGATCGAGCACATCCACACCGATTTTCGAAGCGCCGGGAACGCTGTCGAGTGCGTCTTTTGGCAAAATGTACACTTTGCCCATTTGCACGTCGTCCCTGTAAAAGAGCGTTTGACCGTTATCCAAGTCAAACCCCATGGCCGCGTCGCGCGGTGCTTTTGAGCCTGTTTTTGCGATCGAAAACCTCCCTGCCAACATGGGCGAAACGATCATTTCCAAAGGAGGGTCGCCGGTCAGACCGAAGCGGACGAAATGCGCCCGGCGGGCAGCGCCCGTGATCTTTCTACCCACAACGAGGCGTTCCACGTTTTCAGGGAGAAGTACACGCAGCACAACCGGCTTTTGGAGAACGACAGCGCGAATTTCAACCCCGACAAGCTCCTTCGCCAATATCGGAACGACGTATTCAAGGTCGGGTCGCTCCGGCATGACTCGTCACCGACCGGCGCGCGATTCGATCTTGGCAACATCGCCAAGCACAGCCGCAATGGCCCCGTTGGGATGAATCACGACCACGGGAGCACCCACAGCGATCTGTTGGGCCCCCAAACTACCGCCTTCAAAACGAACCGGCTCGCTCCCCGGTCTGTCGAGCACAAGCACCGCCGATCTGCTCGGCTTTTGAACCTCGCGCTCAATGCGACAGCGCTCGCCGCGATCGGTTGAGAATGCGCTCAGGTCTTCAAAACTGTACGCGCGCTCGCCGGCGTCGGCGCGCGATTGTTGCAAAAAGATCACTAGGCCCATGATTTTCGCCTCGTCGGTGGCGTCCGGCGCCGGGCGCGACGGATCGGCCAATCGTCGAACGAGCGCCGCCAATTCGGCCCGCTCTTCCGACGTTGCCCGCTTTTCTCGCTCCGCTTCCACAAGGGGCACCACCACCGTTGGAAACCAAGCCCCTTTTGCGCCCCAAATCGTTCGAAACGGCGCTTCGGGTTCCGGCCGTTTTTCACGCCCGCCCTCCGCGGGAATACGGGCCCCTTCCGCCGCCACGCGTGCGCCGGGCGCTCGCGAAGAAAACGTCATCGTGATGCGCTGAAGCGCCTGCCGATCGCGATCCCATTCTTCGGGACGCGTCGCGATGCGAAGCCTTCGCACCGGCGACGTGTTGAGTACATTTGTTCGAACGCGCTCACCCACACGAATAGCGGATGTCAGCGAAAGTGTACCCCTCGAAGGAATGCTTCGATTCCCGTAGATGCTTTCGTACACATGACGCCGCGCGAGTTTGTGCCCGTCCACACCGGGGGCCGACAATTGAAGCAGCGAGCCGTTGTACGTGAGCACCAACGCTCCACGCGGCTCATCAATGTCGAGGCGCGTGGCTTCGTTAAAACCAAACTGTTCGGCCACGTCGTCAAAAGCCCGCGCCTGCTCCAGATACTCCGCCGCTTTCACCTCCAAAAGCGCGTGATGTCGATCATCGGCGGGCACATTGAGCAGCGCGGCCAAGTGATGCCGCATCGACGGATCCAGTGATTTGAGCGCCTGCGCGCGCTCGGCCTGCTGCTCTTCTCCCAACGCTTCTGCGAGCAGCGCACCCAGTTCCAGCCGAAGCACAGCGACCTCGGTGGCCAGCGTTGGCGAACCCTGCGATCCGGCCTCGCGCGCGCGCGCTGTCAGTTCTTGAACACGCTGCTCAATCGCCGTCGCGCGCTCCAACACCCGCGTCGCTTCGGGATTGCCGGCGAGCCTATTTTTTAATGCCTCAATGCGCAGCGGCACATCCAGGCGCCTCGCCCCTGATCGGGGCGGGTCGTCGTGCGGTTCATTCGACATGACCAACCCACAGACTAGCGCCAAGCGCCCCTCTAGGTGGCCGGCGTTTTTCTACTGTGCGCCCCGCTGACGCGTCCTCGCTGCGCTTCCGGTGCTCAAATACCCAGAGTATGTTCCGCTCCGGGTCTCGCTCGGACGCGTGATCGGGGCTGCTCGTTACGAAAAACACCAGCCACCTAGGTGGCCGGCGTTTTTCTACTGTGCGCCCCGCTGACGCGTCCTCGCTGCGCTTCCGGTGCTCAAATACCCAGAGTATGTTCCGCTCCGGGTCTCGCTCGGACGCGTGATCGGGGCTGCTCGTGACGAAAAACACCAGCCACCTAGGTGGCTGGTGTTTTTCTACTGCGCGCCCCGCTGACGCGTCCTCGCTGCGCTTCCGGTGCTCAAATACCCAGAGTATGTTCCGCTCCGGGTCTCGCTCGGACGCGTGATCGGGGCTGCTCGTGACGAAAAACACCAGCCACCTAGGAGTTTGCTCGATTTGTGCGCCTGCGCCGAGCCGACAAAAGAAGCCCGATCAAGGCAAAGGCCGCCGCCGAAGCGCCTCCGTTTCGGCTCTCAAACGCTCCAAGTGTACACGTGCAGCCGGACTCTTTCGCCTGCGTCTCAGGGTCGTCTTCACCATTTCCGCCCAACGAAAGGAGCCCATCGTCGCGATCGTCGAGAAGGTACGTCTCACCGTTTGCGTCAAACACAATCACCGGCCGCGACGGCCACGGTTTGCCCTTCTTCATGCGAGCCACGTCGCTTGCTTCCCAGATCGCGGCACTCTTTGGATCGAGCCGAAATGCAAACAGCGCATCGGCCGAGATCGACCGCAACATCACCCCATCAAACATCCAAAAGTCCGCCGCATCAGCCGATGTGACCAACTTGGGTTCGCTCGGCAGATCTCGCCCGCTCGGCAAATCATCGATCTCCTGCGGGCGAATGGGCCATTCATCAAAAAACGTATCAAACGCCCACGCCTGTGCGTCACCCGCAACCTTTCGCCGCACCTTCCCATCGGTTGAAAATGCGAGACACGTCACCGTTTTGGGGCTTCCCGCGAGCGGCGCGAGATCCGATCCTCCCCACGTGTCTTTTGCGTACACATACACTTCGCGGTTTGCCCCGTCGAGCAAACGCACAGGCAACATCGAGTCAAACCCGTGTGTACACGTTTCTTCACCCTCGGCGCAGTACAGCCCCGAAGACAAATTCGCCTTCACATCAAAGCCGAGCACGTCTTTTTCTCCGGCCGGCCCACCCACCGAGATGTGTACGTCCGCAGGCTCATCGGGAGTGTCCGCATCGGCTGCCGCGCCGAAAATCCGCTCGCAAGTCGCACTTTCAAGCGTTCCTTCAGGCGGCGCCGACATCAGCTCCTGGTACGACTTCACCAGCGAGAGGTAGGGCGGAACGTACACAAACCCCAAACCTTCCACATCTTGCCGAATGTTGAAATGCAGATGAATGGTTGTCGGCGTTCCACCAAACTCGTTGGATACCTTTCCAAGCCGATCACCCCGTTTGACTTCATCCCCCACGGCAACTTGCACACTCCCCATGTGCAGATAGTCAAACCGCGTTCCATCGTCGGCGGTTAGATATACGCTGTACGTGCCCACATTCGTGATGGTTCCGTCCACTCCGGCCACCACCCAATGCACGTTTTTTTCGCAGTCCGCAGCGCGCATGTCCTGGCCCTGATGGCCGGTTCCAGCCGGGCAAAGCGGCATATCCCACGTCCGCTTTTCACAATAGTTGTCCCACCAGGGATATTGCCTGTTTTCAGGGTCACATTGGCTTCCACCCGGACCCTGCGATCCACCGTGTCCCCACACCTGCGAGTTGAGGTATGCCGGCCCCGTTTCAATGGGAAACCGCATATTCGGCACGTACACTTTTTCGTCGAATCGCCCTTCTCCCGAGCCTGAAACAAGCATGCCGGGCGGGTTATATGAAAACCCCTCTTGAGCGAACGAAACGCTTGCAAACAAGGTGGAGGCGAGCACGCCGGCGGCAACAATCAAGCGTTTCACGGCAGCACCTCCGCTCGCCCTTTTCCACCCACGAAAACCAGGGCATTGGCCACGTCGAGCACTTTGTTTTCAGACGCGCACGATGCGGAAGACGGAACATCACACTCCACTTCCACAGAATACGAAACGCCGCTTTCTACCCAATTGGCGCTCCAAATCCCTTCATTTTGCGAGACGAACGCGCCTTTACCCCTCACCCTTCGGTTGCCCTCCATGGGTGTTACCCCCGCCAATTTGTGCGCTCCACGCGAAGCACTCACAACGATTGTCGCGTCGTCGCCCCGAAGGTGCACCGTGGTCCAAAGCTCTTTCGAAACCACTTTTGCCGATCCGAGCCACGTTGGGTTGTGCGGCAGCCACACAGGTACGCGCGACGTTTTAATTCGCTCCCGCGCCTCACCCGGCATTGCCGAAAAGGCCTCGCGATTCACCTCGGAAACGTCGGGCCAAACCGGCTCTCCCACCACCATATTCGTCCCGGCCGGTTCTGCCGGAGACGTGTGTTCCCGAGGTGGGGACTGACAACCAACAAGCACCCAAGTGCTCGCCGGTACGAGCAACACGATCACCGGAAATTGAGTCCCGCGCACAGTGCCCGGGAGCTTACCATTTTTTGAGATGTGCCCCCCTCACAATTTCAACGAAAAGAATACAACTAGTGCGTCTTCCTTGACGGCGGCTCCGAAGTCAGAGCACCGTCCCCGACGAAGCCTTGGCAACAGCCCGATCCAACTCGCTCCGGTTATACCCCACCAAAATCTGACCCTTCACATCAATCACTGGAATGGCCCCGCCGCGGCGCCCCGCCTTTTCAAGTTTTGCCGACATTTCAGCCGCAGCAGTGCGATCTTCATCCACGTCTTTCATTACAAAAGGTACACCTTTTGACTTGAGATAATCCGCCGCCTGATGACACGGTTTGCACCACTCCGCGCCGTAAATCACCACCACAAAACCCGCCGCCGTCTGTGCGCTCGACGTTGTCGGCGCCGTGGATGCTCCACCCGTTGGATTTGGCACCGCTGTTTTGGGCGCGAATTGCCCAAGATACGCCTCCCGCTTTTTGGCGATCACACCTTCCCATTCACGCCTTGCCATTGCCCGCGCCGCAAACCCACCCCCTCCGGGCTTTGTCAGATCCACCACATAAAGCGGATCGCGCGTCCCTTCTTCCCGATCAGAAATCACCACCCGAACAAGTGGTTTTCCCTCTTCAGGAACCTCCGACGGCTTGAGCGCGCTGTGGGTATCGCCGTGGCTGTCTACCCATGTCAAAAGCATGTTGGGAGTGTCTTCTTGAATGGTCAGAGCCGGCAAACTGGGTGTTCCCGTCGGCTGCGTACCGTCGTCCACCTTTTGACCACAAGCACCAATCAAGCTCATGAGCGCGACAAGCAGCGCGACAACCCCGGCTTTCAGCAAACCTCTCATGCCACACCTTCCCCCAAATCTTCGCTCAATTCGGCCCATTCGTTCATCAGCCGATCCACATCTTTGCTGAGAGACTGCTCTTCATTCGCCAACTTTGCCACGGCTGCCCAGTCTCCGCCCGGGTGATTTTTCAGATGGTCGCGCAGCTCGGTCAACTTTGCCTCTCCTTCGGCGATCAACACTTCGAGTTCTTTCACCCGCTTTTTCTTGCGATCCTGCGCACGCGCCGCCGCTTTTTCAGCCTCAAACTGCCGCTTTCTTTCTTCAGGAGAAAGCGCTTTCGGGGCCGTTTCCGCCGCCACCGGCCTTGTTGAAGCACTTCGCTTCACCGCGCGGGTAGGTGTATTCAAAGCTGCTTTTTCAGCCTCGCGCGCCGCCTGTTTAGCGTTCGATGCCCGCTCTCTTTCCCGCTCCGCTTCTTCTTCCCGCGCCGCTTTTTCCACCTTCTCGCGCGCACGGACATAGTCGTCAAACCCACCCGGATATTGGTCCACCTTCCCATCATGGAAGGCTACAATCCGCGTTGTCACTGCCGACAAAAACCGCCTATCGTGTGAAACAAGCAACACCGTGCCTTCAAAATTGGCAATTGCCTCTTCTAGAATTTCCGCCGCTGGAATATCCAAGTGATTTGTGGGCTCGTCCAAAAAACAATTTCGCGGCTCCAGCAGTAACTTTGCAAGCGCCAGTCTGCTTCGCTCACCGCCTGAAAACCCCAACACTCTGCGCAGCGGATCATCCCCATAAAACCTGAATCGAGACAGGTATTGCCGCGCCCCGTCCGCGTTCAGATCACCGCGCACACTCCGTATCTCCTCAATCGCCGTTTTGCTCGGATCGAGCGACCCCAAGTGCTGGTCAAAATAACCTTCCCGCAAGTTCGTTCCACGCTTAATTTCGCCTAGATCTTCGCTCAACCCCTGTCCAGCCAGCAGCCGCAAAAGCGTACTTTTCCCAGACCCATTGGGCCCAATAATCCCAACCTTGTCACCCCGTTTTACAAACAGATCTACCCCTTCAAAAAGCGTTCTACCCCCGCGGTTCGCAGTAAGCCCCCGCGCATCCAGCACAATGTCGCCCGTGCGCGGAGCCTCCACAAATCGAAAGCTCACCCGCTCCGCCTGCGCCCACACATCTTCAGGTTTTTCAAGCGTGTCGAGCTTTTCAAGCATTTTGCGCCGACTCTGCGCCTGCTTGGTTTTCTGACCTGCAATGTTGCGCCGAATAAATTCCTCTGTTTTGGACACAAAGTCGGCCTGCCGCTCAGCAAGCTCCCGCTCCCTCGCCAAATCCTCTTCACGCGCAACCGCGTAATCGCTGTACCTCAACGGATAAGCGCGAAAGCTGCGCCGCCCAAGCTCCATTGTTTGTGTACACACCGCGTCCAAAAACGCCCTATCGTGCGACACACACAAGATTGCGCAACTCTCACTTTGCAAATGGCTCTCAAGCCAGGCAATCGTCTCAAGATCCAGGTGATTTGTAGGCTCGTCGAGCAACAGCAACTCCGCTTTTTGGGCAAGCACAACACCCAAATTCAACCGCCCGCGCTCGCCGCCCGACAGACTCGCCACCGGCCTTTCCATTTGATCGCCCGCAAAACCCAAGTGCCCCGCCAACATTTCAATTTGCCGCTCCAGCGCATCACCGCCGGCAGCATGATAACGATCCCCCGCTTTTTGAAGCCGATCCAGCGCCTCTTCCGTTCCACTCGCCGCCGCGTGTTGCGCGTCTGTCAGCGCTTGGCGCAACGCCAAAATGTCTTGAAAGCCCGCCAAAAACGCTTCCATCACCGTGCCTTCGGCCGCCACTTCATGCGACTGCCGAAAATAGGCCACCTTGGCCCCGCGCTTCAGCACAACACTGCCAACATCCGGCTCAAGCTCTTTGGCAATCAACCGCAAAAGCGTTGATTTCCCAGCGCCGTTCGGCGCCACAAGAGCCGCCTTTTCGCCCGCATCCAAAGTGAATGTGACACCCGAAAAGAGCTTGTCGGCTCCGTAACCGAAACTGAGATCGGCGGCAGTCAGAAGCGCCATGCTCGGCGCATTTAACATGGTTAGGGCCGCGTGATGCTCATCGTTTCGCCATCCGTTTCCCAAATGATCTCCCCACCCCGATCCGTTCGAAAAATCTCCGTCCCCGCTTGTTCAAGTCGCTCCATGGCCGCCCGATGCGGATGACCAAACGTGTTTCGAACCCCGCACGAAATAAACGAAAACCTCGGCCTCACAGCGCGCAACATCCCCTCCGACGACGACGTTCGACTGCCGTGATGCCCCACTTTCAGCACGTCCGCCCGCAGCCGCACCCCCTCCGCAATCAACTCTTTTTCGGCATCCACTTCTGAATCGCCCACCAAAAGTACACTTCGCCTCCCGTACCGAATGTGGAGCACAAGCGACGCATCATTGGCCGGTGTATCCATGTGTACATCCGGGCACGGCCGCAGCACTTTCACCGTCGCTTCGCCAAACATGTGTACACCTTTGCACAACTCCTTCGGCCGCCGAATCACGGCGCCTTGGCCGCGCAACGCGCGTAGCAATTCCGCGTACGCCCCCCGCGCACCATGCGCTTCGCCCTGGCCGGTTTCCCAAAATTCACCCACCTTTGCCCGCTCCGCCACCGACTTCAATCCCGTGAAATGATCCGGGTGAGGATGCGTCAGCACCATCACATCCACCCCATCCCGCCGCCTCGCCGACAGCACCGGCAAAATCACCCGTGACCCCGGATCCACAGGGTTTCCAACCATTCCCCCACCGTCCACAAGCATGCTTTTCCCGTCTGGAAAATCGATCAAGATCGAATCTCCCTGACCCACATCCAACATGGTCACCCTGAGTACACCTTTCGGCGATCCGTGCTCCATGTGTACCCATTCAAAAGCCAGCACCATCGCCGCCGTTCCCATGAGCGCGGACACACGATTCAGCCTCGATCGAGCCACTTTCCACCCAACCCCACCGCACAACAAAACCGCCAACTGCCATGGCGATGGTGAACGCACCGGCAACGTCCCTCCAACTCCCGAAGCCGCGTGGGCCACACCGTTCACAAACATCAACGCCCCAGAACCTACCCATGCGAGCGCCTGCTCCAGCGGCCCAATCCACCCCAGCGCCGCGTGCGCCAAACACACAGGCAACGCCATCAACTCGCCGATGGGGGCGGCGATCACGTTTGCCACAAGCCCAAGCACCGGCATTCGCGGCGACAACCGCAACATTGCCGGGGCTGAACCCAAGGTTGCCGCCAGCGTTGTTCCCACCGACCCAAGCACATATTTCAGCCCCCGGTCAAAGCGTGTTTCAACCGCTTCGTCTGCGTCGGGGACCCTTCGCATCAGCTTGTGTACACAACGCGTGAGCCCTTTTGAAATCGGCTCCCCCAAGATCACAAGCCCGGCCGTTGCGCCCGTTGAAAGAGCAAACGACACGTCGAGAAGCACCAGCGGATCCAACATCGCCGCGCCGCAGAGGCCCACCGCCAAAGCCCGCCCCGGAGTCGGACGCCGCCCCCACACCTTCGCCGACAACGCCACTGTCAACATCGCCGCCGCGCGCACCGCCGAGCCGCTTCCCCCGGCGAAATCTGCGTAGAGCCACGCAGCGCCTATTCCAAACGCCGCCGCGATCCGCCCCACTTCCCACCGCGCCGAAAGCGCCGTCACCCGCACCAGCGCGCGCCTCAGCGCACCGCTGAGAGCCGCCACCACAATCACCAAATGCGTGCCGCTCACCGCGAGGAGGTGCAAAAGACCGCTGTCGCGAAACGCCGCCAGATCGTCCTCGTCGAGATCCGTCTCACCCAACACAAGCGCACGCCCGAGCCCCGCCGCCTCGGGTGTGTACGTTTTCAAAATCCGCTTTCGCACCGCCGCTCGCGCCGCGTCCACAAGCCCGCCCGGTGAAAACGCCCGCTCCGCAATCACCACATCGATCGCCGCCCCGCTCGCCGCCACCCGACTTCGCGCGACCGGTACCCACGCGTTCGGCAACTCTTCATGCTCAAACAAGTGCACCGGAGCGAGCTTTGCCACCGCTTCAATTCGGTCGCCGCGCCGCAGATCTTCGGGCAATTGGTACACCCGCGCGACCGATCCCGCTGTCAAAACGCGCCCCTCGCAATCGCCGCTTTCAATGTGTACCGACGCTCTTGTGTACACATTGTCGCCTCGCACCGACGCGATCGGCGAGTCGACCACCGCCCCTTTGAATACGCACACCCCCGGCGGCGTAAACTCCTCTGTCGACTTTGTGTACGCATCGCGCGCCTCCCCGAGCAATGTGTACGCACGCATTGTCTGAAGGGAGAGGAGGGCGGCGCATCCGGCGACAATCGCCGGATGCGCCGCCCTCCTCTTCCATAAGATCCACAAACTCCCGATCGCGGCGGCGAGGGCGGCGCTCGGCGAGGCCGCTAAAGCGGCCCCGCCGAGCGCCGCCCCCGCCACAATCACCCAAACGTCGATCATGGGGGCGCGCGGTGTGCACACCGCGCGCCCCCATGATCTTCTGCAATTTGTGGCGATTCGAAGGAGGGTGGGGGTGTCGGGCGACGGCCGGAGGCCGTCGCCCGACACCCCCACCACCTCCGCGATCTGTTCAAGTGTTTTGTGAGTCGCTGTTTGCACCCCGCATCGCGCGACCGCGGGGCGAAACGGCTCACTCAATTTCAGTATCGAAAGACGATTCCAGCCCGAAGCAATTGACGCACAACAATGACGCGTTTGGTGCTGCTTTTAAGTGCCCGCCGACGTGGACGAGTGCGCTTCTCTCACTAGAATGCCCGCCGCAACCGGGTGAACTTGATAGCTCCGGTGGAGATCTTGACGATGCCCAAACGACTTCACTTTCTGCGGCAGGTATTCGCCGCCCCCTTAGCACTTCCTGTTTTTGCCCTTTTGAGTGCGTGTACACCCACGGGCGAGGCTGACCCTGGTGAAGACATCGGCATCTACGGGCAGCCGATCAAAGGCGGGTACGAAGCGCCAAACGATACGTCGGTCGTTGGGATCTTCGATGTCACAATCGGCGGTGAATGTTCGGGTTCGCTGATTGCGCCCAACGTTGTTCTCACCGCACGTCACTGCGTTTCAAACACTTCAGAATCGGTGCAGTGCGGGCAGGCCAAGCCCGGTGGGCTCCACAAGCCGAGCAGCTTCTACGTCACCACCAAAGGTTATTTCACGCAAAACGCGAGCGACTACCACACCGTTCGTGAAGTCATTGGTCTGCCGCTTGACGTCAATTCACCCGACCCGCTCCTCAATAAAGAAGATCTGTGCGGGCGCGACATGGCCATTCTCATCCTCGACGAAAACGTCGATCCCGCCGAGGCCAAACCCCTTGTGCCCCGCGTTGACTCGTCGCTTGTGGCGGGTGAGCAGTATTACGCGATCGGTTTCGGCGCCACGAACGACAGCGGAGGCGGCGCGGGTGTACGCAGGCGCCGCGACAACCTGTTTGTTGATTGCGTGGCCGATCAATGTCCCAAGTTCTACGTAAAGAATACCGAGTTCATCGGTGACACAGGCATCTGTCAGGGCGATTCGGGTGGCCCGGCGCTCGACATGCAAAACCGCGTCGTCGGTGTTACTTCGCGCGGCAGCGTCGGTTGTGAAGACCCTGTGTACGGTCACGTTTTCGGATGGGGCCAATGGATGAAAGACGTGGTGCTGTACGCCGCGCAACCCGCCATTGGAAACTACCCGGCCCCGGGTTGGGCCAGCGGCCTTTCCACCGATCCCGCCTACGGCGGCGCGGTGGGTGTACCCTGCGGCGCCGCGGAGTGTACATCCACAATCTGCATCAATACCGGCACCGATCTCGGTGAATATTGCTCGCACAAGTGCGACGCCATCAACGTGTGCCCCACGGGTTTTGAGTGCAGCGCCGATCTTGGATTGTGTACACACAAGCCCGAGCCAAAACCCGTTGACGAAGACAAAGACGAAGACGACAAAGATGCCCAGGCTTTCGGCGGTTGCGCCGTCTCATCGCCCGATCCCACAAAACCCATCCCGTGGAAGAGCGCCGGCATCATTGTGGGCGCCTTCGGTGTTCTCGCTCT
Source organism: Polyangiaceae bacterium (assembly GCA_016712345.1). Lineage (GTDB taxonomy): Bacteria > Myxococcota_A > Polyangia > Polyangiales > Polyangiaceae > JADJRH01. The sequence continues at coordinate 5,003,952 of JADJRH010000011.1, read as the reverse complement.
TCGCCGTCGTCGCCGGTCCTAAAAACGTCGGCGCGCCCCCTAGACTCGGATAAGAAGCTCCACCCCTCCGAGTCTATTGTGCATCCCCCCCTTTCTCGTCGCAGCCTACTCGCCGCGTTTGCCGCAACCCTCGCGGCGTGCGGCGGCAAGCCACCCACGGTTTCCAATCGCCCGCGGGTCGTTTCGCTATCCCCGAGCACCACCGAAGCCGTGTTTGCCGTTGGAGGTGGCTATTTGCTCGTGGGTAGATCGCGTTTTTGTGATTACCCAAAAGAGGTGGAGAGCATCGCCGTTGTCGGCGGGTTTGCCGATCCAAACCTTGAAGCGATCTTGGCCCTCGCCCCCACGCTGGTTGTCGGTGCTCGCGGTCCGGCGGGGCCGGCGCTCGCAGAGAGTCTCGCGGCGCGCAAGATCGACACGTATTTCCCCGAAACCGAAACGCTGGCTCAAATCACCGAGATGATCACCACCCTCGGCCGCATGCTCAATCATGTGACCGAGGCGCGCGTCACCAATCAGCGCATCGACATCCTTCGAAAAGCCGTCGCCGGCGCGGTTGCCGAAATGTACCCATGCAGCGAGCCGTCATGTTGTTCGACACAGCTCCCATCGTTGTGGCCGGACCCGGCAGTTTTCCCGATGAAATGATGCAGTTGGTGCGGGCTCAAAACGTCATCACATCCGGCGGCCCCTACCCAACCATTGGGCTTGAACACCTCCTGGCACTCGATCCAGATGTACTCATCGACGGCGCAACACCGGCCATGGCCGGTCCCTCGCCCCTTGAGAGCAAGCGCGATGCGCCCGGATGGAAGTCGCTGCGCGCATTTGCCCAGGGCGCTGTTCGCCCCATCGGATCCACCGTACTCCGTCCCGGTCCACGCGTCGGCGACGGGCTGCGTGAACTCGCGCGCGCTGTTCACGGCGACGCGATCAAAATCAAATGAAGGTCGAGAGAGTTCGCGCCGATGTGCTCCTGGTCACGCGCGGCCTCGCAGTCTCGCGCACGGCGGCACAGGCGTTGATCATGGCGGGTGACGTGTACACATCTGACGCCCGCATCGAAAAGCCGGGAACACTTGTTCACGCCGATGCCGAAATACGCGTGCGCGCCGGCCGCCGATTTGTTTCGCGCGGCGGCGAAAAACTCGACGGAGCACTATCCGTATTCGAGCCGCAGGGCCTTGTTGTTCGCAACGCCTTCTGCGCCGATATCGGCGCATCCACAGGCGGGTTCACCGATTGTTTGCTTCAGCGCGGCGCCGCGCGTGTCGCATCCGTCGACGTGGGGGTCGGTCAACTCGCTCAAAAGCTTCGCGACGATTCGCGCGTCTTCGTGATCGAAGGGAAAAACGCGCGCGATCTCGTGCCCGCAGACCTCCCATTTTCGGTCAACCTTGTTGTTGTCGATGCGTCCTTCATCGGCCTCGGTGCGCTCGCAGAGCCTCTTTATTCGCTGCTTTCGTTGGGCGGCGATCTCGTCGCCCTCGTTAAACCTCAATTCGAAGCGGGCCGTGAAGCGGCTCGAAAGGGTCGCGGCGTCATTCGCGACGAACACGTTCGCGCCGCGGCAATCGCCTCCGGCAAGCAGGCACTCACTCAGGTCGGCTTCACCATCGTGAACGAGATCGACAGCCCTCTTCGCGGTCCCAAAGGCAATCTTGAACGCTTCGTGTGGGCGCGGCGGGCGCCGCCGAACCCCAAAAAGTGACTCGCTCGCCCGGATTATTCACGAGGACTCCGCGCGAAAGGGTCCGAACCCGCGCTGCAAAGGCCTCCTGAATAATCCGGGCTAGTGCTAATTCAACGAAGCGCCGAATGCGAAAGGCCTCGATCGGGACCATCTTTTTCACGGTCTTTTTAGACCTGCTCGGGTTCGGGCTTGTGGTGCCTTATCTGCCGGGCGTGGCGCGCGATCTAGGTGCAAGCCCATTTCTGGCAACGCTCCTCGGCGCTGTGTACTCAGCGATGCAGTTCCTGTTTGTGCCCATGTGGGGCCACTTTTCAGATCGCTGGGGCCGCCGCCCCATTCTTCTCGTGAGCATCGCGTTGACCGCGGTTGGAATGGCGGCGCTTGGAACAGCGACCACGCTCACAGGGCTTTTTATCGCCCGCGCCTTTGTGGGCATGGCCACCGCCAATCTCGCGGTCGCTTCTGCGTACATCGCCGATATCACCGGGCCCGAAAATCGCTCGCGGGGAATGGGGGCAATCGGTGCCGCCATTGGGCTCGGATTTGTTCTTGGCCCGGTGTTCGGTGGGCTTTTGCAAGCGCACAGCCCCATTCAACGTGTCGGCGCGGCGCCCGCCTATGCAGCCGCGGCGCTTTCCGCGCTCAACTTTGTTCTCGCCGCGATCACTCTGCCTGAATCGCTCCGTCCCGAAATTCGCGGCAAGGCTGTTCGATCTCTTTCTCCCTTTGATCGAAGACGATTTCAACTCGCGCTCGGCACGCCGAAAATGGTCGCCGCACTCGCTGTGCAGTTCGTGATCGTGCTTTCTTTTTCGGGAATGGAGCAAACCTTTCGCCTTTTTACGACAGACGAATTTGGCTTCAAGACCGAGCAAACGGGATACGTGTTGGGCGTTGTTGGGGTCGTGCTGATCACCGTTCAAGCCTTTTTTATAAGGCTTTTCGCTCGCGTATTCAGTGAGCGGGCGCTCGTGCGTACAGGTGTACTCATCGAAGCGCTTGGGTTTGCCGGCGTTGCGCTGTCGCCCGCCGCGTCGGGGGCGAAAGTTGGTCTGTTGGTCGTTTCAATGGCCGTGATCGCGTTTGGATCCGGGCTCGCCAATCCGTCGCTTTCAGCGCTCGTATCGCGAAGTACCCAACCTTCCGAGCAGGGATCGGCCTTGGGTACACTTCAGTCGGTGGGCGCCCTCGCGAGGGTTTTCGGGCCCACCATCGCCGGCCTTTTGTACCAATCGCTCGGCCCGCAGGCTCCGTACGCCGCGGCGGCAGTGGGTATGCTGATTGCCGGCGCCGTGTCGTTTGGGCTCGGTAGCCCCTCAAACATTGCTGTCAAAGCTACTCCTGTGACGAACGTATGAGTGGTGAAGCATCCAAGACCGCGCGGGGCGAATCCGAAGCCGGAGGCGAAGTGGCCTCGCCCGGTCCCACCACATCTCCGCCGAACGCAGCCGGCCTCGACCCTCGTGTACACATTCTCTTCGGCCTTGTCGCACCCATGGTGCTGCTTGCGGCTGCAATGTGGCGGCTTCGCCATCACACCGTCGACGATGCGTACATTTCGTACCGGTATGCCAAGAACCTCGCCCGCGGCCTCGGCCTGGTTTTCAACGAAGGCGAGCGCATCGAAGGGTACACAAACTTCCTTTTCACATGCCTGCTCGCCGGTGCGATCAAACTGGGGCTCGATCCCGATCGCGCCGCAAAAGTCATTGGTGCAGTCTCGGCGCTTGGAACGGTGGCCTGCGCCTACGGCATCTCATCGCGCGTTTCGCCGCTTCGCGCCGTGCCCGTGCTCTCCACATGGCTTCTCGCGTCGTCGGTGGTTACCGCCGGATATGCGGTTTTTGGCCTCGAAACATCTCTTTTCGTGTTTCTCATTCTCTTTGGAACATGGCTGTTTCTTCGCGAGCGAGAGAAACCGCCTGGGTCGTTAACTAAAAGTATTCCGTGGTCCGGTATCGTCTTCGCCGCAGCCGGTCTCACACGGCCCGAAGCGCCCATGTTCGTGGGCCTACTCATGTTGTTCTTAGCGGCGCCCACCCGCGGGCGCCTCACCGCACGCGCCTATTTTCAAGGCCTTTTTGGCAAGCAAAACCTTGTGCGACTGGTCCTATTTGTTGTCCCTGTCGCGCTCCATCTCGCATTTCGAAAAAGCTACTACGGCGCGTTTTTGCCAAACACGTTTCAGGCCAAAACAGGCAATCTCACGCAACAAGTCCACAGCGGAATTGACTACCTCAAAAAGTACGCCGGCCACGCCGGACCGTTTCTCACGCTGGCTCTCGGTGGAGCCGCCCTGGCAATCCACAGGCGAAGTCGAGTGCTCGGCGTGTTTGCGGCCGTTGCCGCTTCGGTCCTTGTGTACATCATCGCCGTCGGCGGCGATTGGATGCCGCAGTTTCGATTCGTCGCGCCCTTTGAGCCGTTCGCGTTTCTGCTCGTCGATGTGTTCGTTCGCGACATGGTTGAAACGAAACGCCGACCCGTGCTTTTGGCCCTCGCGATCTTTTCTGTGTACACCGCCTGGGATCGCGGACGGGCATTCACCGAATCGGCGCGCGCCGTCGATGAAGAGCGCATTTTTTGGACAAGCGCCGCGGGCGGCGTCGCCGACTGGTTCCAAAAAGAGAAACCGCCGCGCGGCACCATTGCCGTCGCCGACATGGGCTACATCGCGTACGCAACCGACTATCCCATTCTCGACTTGCTCGGCCTTGTCGATCCGGTGATTTCCAAGCTTCCCGGTGGGTACACCCATAAGACCGGCGCCGGATACATGGATCGCGTGTTTGCCGTTATGCCTCGCTATTTCGTTTTTGTTGGGAGCGCCGATGACTGCATTCGCATGCCGTTCCCGTCGCAGGCTCAAATTCGGTATTCTCCGCGGTTTAGGGAGCGGTACAACGTGGCCGCGCAAATCCGCCATTCAAAAGGGGGATATTGGTGCATTTTCGCGTCGACCAAAAACAATCCCAATTGACGGTTGTGCGGCCGTCTGAAGCATCAAGATAGCCTTCGTTTGCTACGATAATAAGGGCTCCAACTCTTCTTCCCCCGCTTAATTCACAGGAGGATCCATGGCCACCGCTACGTGTACACCTCGCGTTCGAGAGCGGCTCCTTCTGCTTTTATCGATCGCTGCGTGCCTGCTCATGCCAACGACCGGCTGCGGTGAAGAGTTCATCGCTCTCACCGGAGGCACGGGTGCAACGTCGCTGCCCGGCGGATCGAGTGGGACCGCGGGCACCGGCGGCACCAACTCCACCAACTCCACATCCAGCGAAGACACCTGCAATTCAAGCGACGCCGACGGAGACGGCTATTCTGTGTGCGACGGCGATTGCGACGATTCGCTTGATTTTGTTCACCCGGACGCCCTTGAAATCTGCGGCGACGGCATTGACGGAAACTGCGATGGGTACACCGACGCCGACCCGCCGTGCAGCGGTATTGGAACGTTTGTTTCGCAAAAAGCCGCAATGCCCAATGCAAAAGGCACAATTACCGATCCCTTTGCGACAATCTCTGAAGGGATCGCCGCGGCAAAAACCATCGGCGGCCATCAAGTTGTATTTGTCGCCGCCGCTGTGTACACAGAAGACGTGATCATCTCGGGCAAAGTGGCCCTCCTCGGAGGTTTCGACCCGGATGATTGGTCACAACGCGACCCCAAGGTGTTCTCAACGGTCATCGAAAATACCACTCAAGAAGGCACCAAAATCGTCGGTGCCGCAGCGCCTATGTTCGTGAGTGGATTTCACATTCACGGTCTCCCGGCAACAGGCACCGTGGCCTCCTCCACCGCGGTCACCATTGACGGCGGAGTTGCCCTGCTGAGCGAAAATGTACTCATCGCCGCGCCTGTGATTGCCGGTCCAAATTCAACAACGGCTGTTCGTGTGATCACCGAGGCGGCCACCGGCGGTGAAGTATTTATCGAAGGAAACATCATTGAGACCGAGGCGTCGGGGGGACTTGCGTACGGTGTACACATCGCAAGCTCCACTATGAACGTGAGCCTTCAAGAAAATTCGATCACAGCCCGCAAGGGAATTGAAAGCGTTGCCCTGCTTATCTCCGCCGCCGCCGACGTTGACGTGAGCGAAAACGAACTTCAGAGCGGTGGGGCCACAGGTACCGCCGAAATTCCGTCGGCATCGTTTGGTCTGTGGGCCAAAAGCGGCAAGATCCGCTTTGACTCCAACGTGGTCAACCCCGACCAACTTGCAGAATCGCCAAAGTGTTTTACGCCCGACGTTTGGTGCGGAGGAGTCAGAATTTCCACGCCGGATGTAACGCTCACCAACAACACGATTGCCGGCAGTGCATCGGGAAACTCCGCAGCTGTTGAGCTTCTCGAAACGGGTAAAAGCCTCGCGACGGTTGTCGTCAACTCCAACCTATTTTTGGCTTCCGGGAGCGGTGGAGCCAACACGCGCAGCGCTTCGGTGGTGCTCAGTTCACCCAAAGCCGACACCTCCACAACGCTGCTCGGGCGTTTCCGCAACAACATCTTTTTCGGCGGAATTGCCTCCTTTAATTTCGGCTTCTACGAGCAACAGCTCCCCGCCGAAACGGTCAGTGTCTCAGCACTCGACCACAACCTATTCTTCTTTCCAATCACCGAGCCAAACGACCCAATATTGTATTTTGATTGGAACGGTGTCGCACCTCTCGTCGTCACCGACTTGGCGTTTTTGCCGGGTGCCGGTGATAACCTTGAGGGAGATCCCATCTTCCAAGATGGCCATATCGGCCCGGCTTCACCTTGCCGCAACAGCGGCACTGAAGCCGACGCGCCGCCCATGGATCATGAACGCGACACTCGTCCGCAGGAGGACAAGTTTGACATCGGGCCCGATGAACTTGTCCCGCCCGAGTGAGGGATTGTGTACACAGGCACGTGAAAGCGGCTCAAATTCGGGGCGCCGCGCGCTCAAGTTGCAAGCGGTGCGCTTCACTGGCAATAGGCGCAAACCATGCCCTATCGAGTCGGTCTTCTTGTTGGCCGCGAACGCTCCTTTCCCGAAGGTTTGATCGAAGAGATTCGTCGTCGCGGCACCGATGTCACAGCCGCGTACGCCGAAATTGACGCCACACGCATCGACCGCCCACCGCCCTACGACGTGCTTGTCGACCGCATTTCACACGATGTGCCCTGCTATCAACCCGCGTTGAAATTGGCACTTCTGGCGGGAACGCGCGTTGTAAATAATCCGTTTTGGCGCATTGCCGACGACAAATTTATTGGAACCGCCATTGCTCAAAAACTCGGCGTCGCCGTTCCAAAAACGGTGCTTTTGCCGTCCAAAGAGTATGGTCCCGACATCACTTCCGGTTCACTTCGAAACCTCAAATACCCCATTGATTGGCGCGGAATTGTCGAAGAACTGGGCCTACCCATTTTCATGAAACCGCACTGGGGAGGTGGCTGGCGTGATGTACACAAAGTCACATCGCTCGAAGAACTGCTCCGTCGCTACGACCGCACCGCCAAACTCACGATGATCGCGCAGGAAGCCATTGAGTGGACTCAATACGTTCGATGCATCGTCATCGGCCGCGAAGAAGTGCGCCCCGCGTTGTGGGATCCGCGGCATGGCCATTTCGACCGCTACGCCAAGGCCTCGCAATCCATGGCGCCCCTTTCTGCCGAACTTGAAGAGCGCGTCATTCGCGACGCCCGCACATTGTGTCGCGCTCTTGGATACGAAATGAATACGGTCGAATTTGCGGTGAGAGACGGCGTTCCCTACGCCATCGACTTCATGAACTCCGCACCCGATTTTGACATCACCTCGCTCGGGGAAGCCCATTTTCGCTGGGTGGTTGAAAAGATGGCCGACCTTTGCATTCGCCTCGCCAAAGAAGGCCCCGTGTCGCCCGCCCCCATGCGATGGGACGCGCTTCTCTCCGCGTGATCCCGAACACCGCCGGGCGCCGAACCTCGTCGCTCTGCTCGTTCGCCTGCGTCGACCTCACCAAAAAACGGTGCTAAGGCCGTCTCGTGCGCGACCCGTACGATGTGCTCGGCGTTGAGCGATCTGCCACCCAAGATGAGATCAAGAGCGCCTTCCGCAAAGCGGCAATCCAGCATCATCCCGACAAAAATCCCGATGATCCCAGCGCGCAACAGCGCTTCAAAGAGGTCAACGCCGCGTATCAAATTTTGAGCGATCCACAAAAGCGCGCCGCCTTCGACCGAATGGGGGCCGCCGCTTTCGACCCCACCGTTGCAGCGCAAAACCCTTTCGGCGGCGTTCAGTTCGACATCAGCGATCTCAACATCGACGGCATCTTCGGCGACCTTCTCGGCGCCCTCGGCATCCGTGTCGGCAACACCGGCATTGTGCAGCGCGAAGTGCGGATCACCTTCGAAGAGGCTGCTTTCGGGTGCACCAAAGAGATCACCTACGATCGCATTGAGGGCTGCACCGACTGCGGCGCAAGCGGCGCCGCTCCGGGATCAAAAACCGAAAAGTGCCCAACGTGCAGCGGCCGCGGTCGCGTTCGCGTTCAACAGGGCATGTTCCCCATCGCGATCGAGAGGCCGTGTTCGCGTTGTCACGCAACTGGCAAAATCATCGTCGATCCTTGCAAAACATGCCGCGGTGTCGGCATGGTTCCCAAGCCCAAAACCGTTGAAGTACACATCCCCGAAGGCATTGAAAACGGCACTGTTCATGTGGTTGAGCGCGGTGGAAATTTCATTCGACCCGATCGCGCACCCGGCGATCTTGAAATCACCATTCGCGTGCAGCCGCATGAACTGTTTCGGCGCGCCGGTGATGACATCCTTTGCTCAATCCCCATTTCAGTCGCACTTGCGGCGCTCGGCGGCGATATCGAAATCCCCACGCTTGAAGGCAAAGGCAAACTTCGCGTACCACCGGGTACACAACCCGGAACGATCCTCCGCCTACGACAGCGTGGCATTCCCAAACGCATTGGAGGCCGCGGCGATCTCCTCGTAGAAGCCAAAGTAGAAATTCCAACAAAACTCACTGACGAACAAAAGGCCTTGTTTCTCCAGCTCGCTTCCACACTGGGTGAAACGGTTGAGCCGTCGGGCGAACCGTCATTCATGGAGAAACTCAAAAATCTTTTTTCCTAATTGCAACACCTTGAGCCCGAGCGATCGCGCATCGTCCGATCGCATACCGGCCTGCGCACGAACTCGCGATGCATCCACTTGCCATGACCACCGACAATCCTCGATTCATCGACGTGTTATCCGACTCCACCGGCGAAACCGCAGAAAAGGTCGTCCGCGCGGCCCTTTTGCAGTTTCCGCAAGCCGGCGCGATCACTCGCCTTCACACCCGCGTTCGAACGAAAGAAGCCGCCCGTCCCGTGCTGGAGCGCGCGGCCCGCGAGGGAGCACTGGTGGTGTTCACCGTTGTCAGCCCCGAGCTGCGCGAGTTCGTTCATGCCATGACAGCCGAACACCGCATTGAGGCGATGGACGTGATTGGCTCACTCATTGGCAAACTCGGCACCTTCCTCGATCGAGAACCCATCAACCTTCCAAGCGCCATGTTGCCGCTCAGCGAAGAGTATTTTCGCCGGATCGAAGCAGTTGAGTTTGCTGTTAAGAGCGACGACGGCAAAGAACCGCGCAACTTTAAAAAGGCCGACGTCATTCTCGTCGGCGTTTCGCGCACCTCCAAAACACCACTTTCTACCATCCTGGCGCAGCGCGGTTTGCGCGTTGCCAACATCCCGCTTGTACTCAACGTCGAGCCCCCCGCCGAACTCTACGAAGCGCCGCAGGATCGCGTTGTCGGTTTAACCATCGGGCTCGAACAGCTCTGCGAAATCCGCCAAGCGCGCCTTCGTCAACTCGGCATGCCGTCTGAAACCAACTACGCCATGCGCGAACATGTTCGCCAAGAGCTTGAATACGCCGCCCGTTTCTTTCGAAAACACCCTGAATGGCCCGTCGTTGACGTAACCGGTCGAGCCATTGAAGAAACGGCCGTCATCATTTTGGAACACATGAAAGAGCGCGACGACCGCGCCAAGGCCGCCCGATCGTCGCTTCTTTAGGTGGCTGGTGTTTTTCTACTGCGCGCCCCGCTGACGCGTCCTCGCTGCGCTTCCGGTGCTCAAATACACAGAGTATGTTCCGCTCCGGGTCTCGCTCGGACGCGTGATCGGGGCTGCTCGTGACGAAAAACACCAGCCACCCAGCTTACTCGGGAAATTCATGCTCGCAGACAAACCCGCGCGCATCCGCGCACGGTTCGTCAAACCAGAGCCCACTTGATTTCGACAAAATCGCGCAGTTTGCGCCCGGGGCTGGAAGGTTGTCAGGTTGGGCAGCGCCCCACTTTAAAAGCGCCGGAAACAGCACTTGATCACCCGCCTCATCCAACTGCCATACCCAAACGCTCTCCACCGTTTGATCGGTAAGTCCAATCCATGAATCGGTGGTTCCCGCGGGAATCAAACCCTGCACGAATGTATTTTCGGCCGACGATTCAATTGTCACCATGTGCGATCCAAACGCACCGCAATTGGCATCATTCCAAGTGAGAGGCCCCGGAAAATACTGGTAACAGCGCCCCTCAAAAATCCCCGACGCGTCGCCGAAACACTCTTTATTACAAATCGGCGAACAGAAATCACCTGCCACCAAATTCGAGTCGTCGCACTCCTCCACCCCGACCTGCAACACCCCGTCTCCACACGCGGCCTCGGTGCAGTCGTTTTTGCAGGCATCGGCATTGTTCGTATTGCCGTCGTCGCACTCCTCGGTTGCGGCGTCGACAAACCCGTCGCCGCAAATCGGAACCGTACAACTCGACGGACAACTGTCATTGTCGTTTTCATTGCCGTCGTCACACTCTTCTGCACCCTGCACAAACCCGTCGCCGCACGCGGGCTTTTTGCAAACAACGGTGCAGTTGTCGGTGCTGTCATCGTTGGCATCGTCGCAGTCTTCAAGCACGCCGTCCGGTGGATCTTTCAGCGTTGTCAGGTGTACAAATCCGTCGCCGCACGTTGCGAGCAAACACGTTTCCAAGCAATCGTCGGTGTTCGACAGATTCCCATCGTCACACTCTTCCACTCCCTGGTAGGGCGTGCCGTCGCCGCAAATGTTCAACTTGCAGTCAAACGTGCACCCGTCGGTGTCCACCTGAGGCACATCCTGGCCTGAATCGGCGTCGTCGCCGTCTTCACACTCTTCCCCGTTGCCTTCTTGAACAATCCCGTCGTGGCATCGAGGCAGCCGACACGCATTCGTACAGTCGTCGTTATCGACCAAATTTCCGTCGTCGCACTCCTCGTCCAGCAGAGCCGGATCCGAGGCCTTTTCGTCGTCGGAGTACTTTTCTACCCGAGCGTTGCCACACACCACCCCGCTCGTCCCGCACGAAGGAAGCGCCACCATTCCAATTGAAAACAGCGCCGCCGTTACCGCCGTACTCGCGCCGAGAACCTTGCGTGATCGACCCATTCTGTACTCTCCAAACAAAGGGCCCCGAGCCTACCACCATCTCGGCCCGGCGATTCATTCCAACCGCCTCACATCTTTTTTTTGACCGCTCACACGTAGAAAAGCCCGCACAATGCGTGTGCAATCCATTACACAACGCACTCCGTGCGCGCGCGCCAAGTACCTTTTCGTGCACGTTTCCGAGCGCGACGCGTGCGGCACCACCCTTGCAGTTCTCTCCCGTGTCAAGGAGGTGCCCTATGTTCTCCCTGCTCGCTCCGGGGCGCTCGTCTACCCATTGTCAAGCGCCCGGCACAAGTGCCAAGCAGATCAACCGTCGAACGTGGCTCTCCGCGGCAACAGCGCTTTTCGCCACCTCCTGCGTGACAGAAGCCGCTCACGACCCGGCTCAAGAAAGCACCGGAGTTGTCGGCGCCGCGCTCACCAATCCCGCTCTCCCCTCAGCCGAAACATTCTCCAACTGGAATCAGGTTCTTCGGGCGGAGGCCGGTGGACGTGATGTCACCCTCGTCAACCTCAACACGGTTGACCAAAACATCGCAGCCATCAAAAACCAACTCGGCCCCCAGTTTTCATTCCGCGTTGTCACCAAGAGCCTTCCAAGTATTGCTCTACTCGACTACGTGCTTCAAAAAGCCGGTACCAACAAGGTCATGGCTTTTTCAGAAGGGTTTTTGCGTTCCCTTCTCGCCCATTTCAAAGGCGGCCTAGACATTCTCCTCGGTCGCCCAATGCCGGTTCAGGGCGCCGCTCGCGTTCTCAAAGAACACCCCAACTTTGGCCGTCAGGTCAAATGGCTGGTTGATACAAAAGAACGCCTGGTAGAATATCTAACCCTCGCAGACTCCATTCATCATCCTCTCCGTATCGCCCTTGAAATTGACGTGGGTCTGCGGCGCGGTGGCGCACGTAATGCTTCAGAATTGTTGGAAATGTTGGCTATCATTGCCCAAAATTCGGGCAGGCTCCGTTTCGCCGGATTCATGGGATATGAAGGTCATGTTCCCTTCGCTCCTCCCGGGTTTGACTCCGACACCGAGTTTGGCGATGTGATGGCCCGGTACGCCGAGTTTGTACAAGTCGGCTCTCAAGCCTACCCATCGCTTTTTACCGGCGAGCTTGTGTACAACAGCGGCGGCAGTGGAACGTTTTATCGATACAACCAAAATCTTACCACTCCTATCAACGACATCGCCCTCGGATCCGCCGTGATCATGCCGGAGCACTTTATGAGCCTCGCGCCCCTCGGCCTTGCGCCCGCGGTGTTCATGGCCGCTCCCATTCTCAAAAGGGTAGAACCGGCGGAGCTTCCCTTCGCGTACGGCTACCTTCCCATTCTCGCTCAGAGTGACCCCACGCTTGAAGTGGCCTATTTCCAGGTTGCCGGTGGTTTTCCCGGGGAGATTGTGTACCCCAGCGGCCTGGTGTCCAACCCATTTATCCCGTCGGCCCAAGACGGCGTTCAGGGCCTCTTACCCAACCAAACCCTCAAAAACGGTTCATCCGACCTACCCCTCGGCGTGGGTGACTTCGTTTTCTACCATCCGTGGGAAGGCACGTCTCTCGGTTGGCTCAGCCATATCGAGGTCTTCCGCGACGAAACAATTGTCAACCGCTGGTCCACTTTCCGAGAAGGCTGCGCCTCCAACTGCAAGTAGCCCCGCTGTCAGTGGGTTAGTACCATTGCCGCGTACGCTCCCAACTTGAGCGGCAAGGTAAACGGTTTTCCATCTTTTGGGGCCGAAAAAGCGCTGATCTCCCCACTCTGCCCAACCGGAAAATCGGCCCCATATTTGGCCCAATCGGTGTTCACCCGCACTTTCCACGGCCCAGAATCGGATACTCCAATATCATACTGGGTGTACGCTTTGTTCTTAAAGTTGAGCACCACAATCACGTCTTGACCCGGGTTTCCATGCCGCCGGTACGCCACCACCTTGGCCGTATCATTTCGGTGAAACACGTCTATCCCGGTGCCCAGAAGCCCTTGTGAATCGCCCGTCAGGTTTCGCCGCAGGCCAATCAAGTCTTTATAAAATTCTCTCACCTCCAATCCCTTGGCAGTAGGGGAGGGGAGAAGGTCCGGCGCCGGTGTAAAACCGCTTGTGGCCAAAAATTCTTGACCCATAAACAACATGGGTACACCAGGTGAGGTAAGAAGCAACGCCGCCCCCAACATCGACCGCTTTCGCGCCGCCACACTTTCAGGATTTACCCCATCAATTTTCACGGGCAAACGCGCCCCGTCATTTCCCACCGTGTCATGGCTTTCTGTAAACAGCACCCGCGCAAACCCGTCACCCGCGTAGTTGCCCTTTAATACCTTTTCAATCACCCCCATATCGCGCGCGTTGTCGTCAAAAACCTGCAAAACGCCCGTCACATCCCAACAAAACCCATCCCATTGAGCGTCAAACCCAAACCCTCCGTCACCCGCTTTGATAGTTAACTTGTCCCACCCCTTCAGGTCTTCCGCCGTGCTGATCGCTCCAAGAGCATGTGTACGCAAGTTGGCATCCACAAGCAGCTCTTTGCCCCCCGGCGTGGTTCCCTGACCATCCACGCCGCGAATGTTCGACGTAGAATCCCACCGAAACCCGTCTCCCTTCATGTCGAGCAGCCAAAAATCCACCGCATCGTGGATCATGGTGGTCACTTCAGGTGTGGGGTAGGAAAGGCGCGGGCCCCACGGCGTCCACTGGTAGTCGCCCGGCCCAAAAAAGTGCACCCCCGAGTTGTCTGTACAGAGACCGTCAAAACAGTAGAGCGGTGCCTGCTTTGACCCGGTATAGTGGTTTACCACCAAGTCGAGCCAAACGGCCATCCCCAGCGAGTGTGCCTCATCCACAAGCGCCATGAGGTCTTCCCGCGTCCCGTAGCTCGTTTTCGGCGCAAAGTAGAGTTCAGGATTGTACCCCCAGCCGTTTGGCTTTCCCCCAAAGCTTGTCACCGGCATCAACTCAACCACGTTAATTCCAAGCTCCGAAAGCTCCGCCAACCTGGCTCGCGCCGCGTTGAATGTTCCGGTTGTCGCCCCACCTTCGGCCGCAAAGCTCCCTACATGCATTTCATACACAATACTTTCTGCCCGCCCCGGCCTTGTAAAGTTTGGCACCTTCCATGTGTACGCGTTTGGATCCACAACAAAACAGTACGAATCGGCGTCCAATTGGCGGCAGTATGGGTCGGTTCGCGTGATCGTTCCTGACGGTGAATCAAAGACGAATCTATATTTGTTTCCCGGTGTGGCACCCGGCACAAACACTTTCCACACGCCTCCTCCCGCCGCGTCCATCACCACCTGACTGGATGGGAAGGTTCCTTCCAAAGTGGCCGCCGAAGCGTTGGGTGCCCACACCGAAAAGTGTACACCTTCCGTTTCAACAACGGGCCCAAAGTGAGGTTCAAACGCGTTGGGTATTGCACCTCCGCTGCCACCTCCACCTCCGCCTGCACCCCCGCCGCCGGTGACAGCCGTTATCCCACCCGACCCTGAAGTGGAGGGTAGCGTCGTGCCACTTTCCCCGCCGGTTCCCGATGTTTTTGACGGTAACTCCGACGGATCACACCCCGCCAAACCCACAACCAAAGCCAAGCCGAAGCCAACTGCGCGCATCCCGGTCCTATACACCGGTCCGACGCTTCTGAAAAGCGCTACCTCAACCTTACCTTGTGCACAGCGCGCGTTTGCAGGGTCAACATCGGTGCATCGGCGTCTTCTGGCCAGTGCTCGCTCAGCACAACATCCACGCTGTTTGTCAGCCACCAGCGCCCTCCACCGTGAATTGACTCCACCACAAACAGCCGCTTGTCCCCGCGTTGCGCCCGAAACGTGATCGACACGTCTTTCCCGTCATCCCGAAGTGAGACACTCTCCTTTGACCCTACGATCAGCTTTACCAAGCTCCCGTCCGGGCATTTCACTCGCACCCAATCACCAATCGCAAAACCTTCACACTCCGTGGGTTCACGACTCATCGCCAAGTGCGACGCAGTTTTCCAGTCATTCTCGCTTGGTTTTGGCAACCCCAATTCCTCCCCGCTCGCAGGCATCATCTGGGCCGAACCTTCCCATGATATCGGACTGTCCGCCTCAAGCATGCTTGCCAACACCGGCACGTCATCCAACTTCACCGGCTGCTGCCGTGTCCGAGCCTTACTCCACTCATCCTTTACCACACCAATCGTTTCAAGATACGCGGCCAAATCCGCCTTTTCGGTGGGCGAGAGCTGCTCCGTTTTCCCCATTCGATCTTTGTTTTGTAACACCAACTCCAAAAGTGTTGCCGCACTTCCATCGTGGTAATACGGTGCCGTTCCTCCCACGAAAAGCAGCGAAGGTGTCTTGAACCTCGGCCTCCGCGCATCCTGTAAAAAACCTTCCGGCGACGGCCGCGGTCCCACGTTCGCGAGGCTTCTGTCCGTGTACTCCGTCGCCGGAAAGTGACAGCTCGAACACCCCGTTTCACTCGACTCAAAAATCTCTTTTCCTCGCTGCTCCGCGGCTGTCAGATCTCTCTCGACCATCGGCGGTGGAACCAAACCTTCTCTCAAAAAAGCCGCAAGATTGTTGGACATCTGCACTGTTTTTTCCAACCTTGCGCCCCATTGAAGGTTGGGATCTCCATGCCAATGATGAAGTCCAAAACCGTGCCTGATCCGCTCTTCCAATGTCCGAGCGTCGGCGTGCCAGGCGTACGGTCCTTTGGCCCCAACTCTACCTGCCAGCATAGGCGTTTGCCTTGGATATCCTATTTGAGCCGACAATTTTCTACCCCCGTTTGGATCTGCCAGTCCCACGCGAAAACTTGAGATCTCGTGAGTCCTGGTTCCTGTCATCCCACCCACTTCCGCGGGCTGTTCGTGCCACACATGCCCATCGTCGCGCCCTTCAGGATGACAGCCCGCGCACCCCAGTCCGCCGCTCACCTCCGCTATGTTGGCCGCATAAAAAAGCACTTTCCCTTCCCGCTCCCGAGTTGTCAACCGCGTCCCACCCAACGGGTAGATTTCACCCTGGACCGGCGTCGTTCTCGCCTCGGCGTTTTCTCGAAACGAATCGAGCGCCACCACCGCCAAACTGTCGTTTGACCGGCAAAACACATACGCCGTCGATTCGTCTTCCGACAAAGCAATGCCCGTCGGCGTTGTACACTCGCCCGATCCCGGTTCAGATTCGTTGCGCGTTGCAAGATCTGTCAAATGATACTCACGAATCGGTAAGAGAGCCGGGTCCAAGCTGTCAGGTTCCAACTCCACAATCGTGTTGTGCCCCTCGCTGGCCACCACAAGCGTCTTTGTCAGGTTTCGATACACGGCGTCGCGGGGCTGAGCGTATTTGTACTGAGCCACCACCGGAACCGCTCCGTCACCTGAATAACCCGCGTCTTCCCCCAAGCTGAAGCCAATCTCTTTCACAATTCCGCGCCCAACCCTCGGCGGTGTTATGGGCTTGTCCGTTTCAATGTTCAACATGTCCACCGTGGGCCGACCATACCAAACCGTGGCTCCATACCCACCCAATGCGTGGCGGGGTATAAACAGAGTTTTCCCGTTGGGTGAAAGCACCGCGGAATAAGCCAACGACGCGCTCAACTCAAACGTGATGGGGTAGTCTTTTCGGGGCGCGGACAACGGCGCGGCCGGCAAGTGTACGCGCGATACATTCGCCGTACCGACCTCCCCCGTCTCCTCGCCCACCTCCCAATCCAAGCGTGTCACATCCGCACCCATCAGATGCGTCACGTATGCGCCTTGCCCGTCCGGCCTGACAACCACTGCACGCGGCTCGCGCGCCACGTCCACTTCAAATCGCTTCTCCAATGTCGTCAGATCGACGGCTGTCACTTTATGCGTCCAGGCGCTTGTGATCAGCGCCGTTCGCTCATCCGGCGTCACCGAAACTCCCCACGCGTCCGCCGGCATTTCTACCCTTCCCACCTCTGTCAACCCGCCGTCGGCCGTGCGGCCCATCACCAACAACAGGCCCGGATCCCTTACTGTGATGAGTACACAACCCGCCAACGGCAGCACCTGCGCCGGATTTCCGGGTGTGGCCACTGTTTTCCCCGGGGCAGACCCCAACGGCAACGGTAAGACTCGAACGACACCCGCATCTTCCTGGGCCACATAAAGAGCCTCGTCCATTGCCCCACGGCGAATTGCACCCCCTTCATGAATCGACGCGCGATCGCCCACCAAACACCGGCTCGGCTTGCCTTGGGTCTCCGCTTCACCGGATTCCGATGTGTACTCATCGGTAGAATCAACGCCGTCTTTGGTTTGGCAACCCGCCGTCAGCGCCGCAATACAACCCGCGGACACACCCAACACCGCCCAGAACGAGCGCGAGACTACAAATCGAGCGTTCATCCACGGCAGAACGCCCAGCCCCGTCTCGCTTCATCCCAAAAAACGCAGCGCTTCAGTCGGGTGTACACCCATCACCGCCGCACACATCGATAATCTCACCTGTTCTATAAAAGTGCATCATCTGGTCGTTGTGCCATTTCAACTGTCGAGGCTTGCCGTGAGGATCACCCACTTCGTCCACGGGCGGTTTGTTCCCGGGCGCGGGCCACGGATTGCCAAAGCTGTAATTGACAATCCCCGAGCCCACATGCGGGTAAGGCGTTTCTTCTACCAATGACACCGGTCGCCCGTAGTTGGACATCAACGCCACACCCAGGTCGCTCCGAGCCGCTATTTCATTTGTCAACAGGGCCACCTGCCAATCGGCAGTGGCCGACGCCAAAAGCACCTGATGAGCCGGTGTTCCGGCGAAGGGTTCCGCCGAAATGTGACGGTAATGGCTCACCGGATCGGTGCGATCCCACAAGTTTTGAATCGCCCCCAGAAGCACCTGCTGGGCGCGCGCATCTTGGTAGATAAAGTTTAAGATGACAAAGAAAGGCCCAAAGTCGCTCGAACGCTGGAGCAGGGTAGAATAGTTATTTCCCGGCACTCCCAAATGGCCCCGCGTTACATCGAGACTCATTGCCATGTGGGTAGCCCCATAAATTCCACCCTGCGAAATGCCTCCGTAAAACACTTGAGTTGGGTCAATCACCAAGCCCGAAGCCGCCACTTCTGGAATTTTGTCAAAACCCGTTTTCATCCCGCGGATCAAAAACGCGTGGTCCAATACCCCTTGATGAAGCCTGTCCGCCAACGCTGGAAAGTCTGACAAGTCGTTTAACATTTCTAAAATGGTCGACACGTCTTCACTCGACATACCGATCATGTTGCAGCCCGCAAACACAATGTTCTCTTGATTGGCAAGCTCGTCAAAGTGGCTCGCTCGAATTTGCCCGTGTGTCCCATTCAACCCATGGCCGTGAACGATCACGGTCGCCGGTGTTCCTGTCAGCGCGCCGCGCGGAATGCGCGCCCGAAATTCTGCCTTGTACACGCCCGACTTGACGGGTAGATTGTCGTCTCCCCAGTTGAGGACATACGCGTCCTGGGGCCCCACCTTGATCTTGGTTGTGTAGTCCGGCACATCAAATGTACCGAGCACTTCATAGGCAATATCGGCGTTTTGATCAACGGTGTACGTTTCAATTGATTTCACTTCAAACACCGGACTCTCATCGCCCAATTCAGCAAACGCTTCATCACGCATTTTCAAAAGCGGACCGTGCAGCGTATCACTCGAAGCGGTTACCCAATCCCACGCCAGGGTCAAACCTGACCGTTCTACCCCCGCTGCTTCCAATGCTGAAAAGATCTCCTCAAAGCGCTCCACCCGATCTTCCACAGGTGTTCCGGCCGCGCGTTTGTCTCGAAGCGCGACAAACGCATCACTCGGCGGCACCTCCGAACCGTCCAATTTTTGAGACCTCGAATGGCCACCACATACCGGGTAGACTCTTTTAGAATCACCGCGGGTCGAACAATCAGCGACCGCTCTTCATCAAACTTGGCCGCCTTGTCGATCTCGGCAAAACAAGGCACCCGCGTTGCCACATTGCCGCTTACCTCAAACATCATCACGCGCGCGTCGGCCGTCAGACTCTCTTCGATGCGTGTTTCATCCGGCAGATCGCTCCCGTCCAAGTCCGCAAAAAAAGCCACCGCCGGAACGCCCACCCCATACCCATCAAGCCGCTTGTAGGGCGCCGGGTCCACATGTTTGCCTTTTTGATTGGCGGGCAACGTTGTGGGCCCGAACGAAAGTGTGTACCCCGTCACCCGTGAACTGTCAGCGGCGAGCCATTTGCTCGATGGAAATGGCATGCCGCACACTTCTGGAACCAGCGGGTCGCAATCGGGATCATCTGGAATATTGAGCGTCGGCGTTTCTGTGGAGGTCGCCGTGGTGGTGGTGCCACCTTGTGTACTCTCCGAGTCCGCACATGCCGAGAGAAAAAGCGATCCGATCAAGACGAAAGAAACAAGAGAGGGTGTGGCGCGCATGGAGGTCTGCTACCATACACCAACTTGTCTCTTCGTGGCAGACCTCAACGAAACCGCGCAACCGTCCGGCGCGCCGGACCAAATCGCGTCAAGTTGTCGCACCGCGCGAACCTGGATTAAGATTATGAAGAGGCCAATCGTGCGCACCACCCCGGCCGAAAAAGCCCCCCACGCCATTGTTCATCGCTGGCTTGTCAGCCTGCGGTGGGTCGCGTTTGCGCTGCTTGCGTGCACCCTCCCCGTGGGTGAGCAACTATTCGGATTTCACGTTCAGTATCAAATCGCGCTCCCCGCGGTGGCGGTTGCAGCGCTTTTTAATCTTGCCGCAAACAGCTTTATCACGAAGGCATCCGGGCGAGCCGGACCGCGCCTTGTTGCCGCTTTTGTCGCGTTTGACCTAGTGGCTATCGGAGTTGTGCTTGCCGCTTCCGGCGGAGCGGCCAACCCGTTCAGCGCGCTGTTTTTGGTTCATGTTGCGCTTGCCGCGGCGGTGTTGCCCGCAACGCTCACCTTTGCGCTCTCCGTTTTGGCCGCGGCTGTGTTTGCCGGCTTATTTTTGGTACCCGCCGGGTCGTGTTGCGCCGCCCACGCCCGCGACGGAAGTTTTTCGGCCCATCTCTACGGCATGTGGATGGCATTCGTCTTGTGCGCCGGTCTTGTGGCCTTCTTCGTGACCCGGATCCGTCAGGCACTTGAAGCGCGCGAACAGGAAATTCTTCGCCTGCGGCGCAGTGCCGAACACGCCGCACGTTTCGCATCGCTGGGTACACTTGCGGCCGGCACCGCGCACGAATTGGGTACACCTCTCGGCACCATTGCCGTGCTCGCAGGCGAGATTTCAGAAGGAGATCTCTCCGCCGATGAAACTCAAAGCCACGCTCAAGCCATTCGAGCCGCCGTGTCGCGTTGCCGCGACGTGGTGACCAGAATGCAAACCGCCGCCCATGCGTCGCGTGCCGCGGTAGACCCTCTCAATCTCGTCGACTCTACCCATGACCTCTTGGCCGAGTGGCAAACCGCTCACCCAAATACGCGGCTCCAGGTCCATCTAACCGACACGCCTGTATGGGCGCCCATTGCGGCTGACGAGTACAGTCAAGTTTTAAGCGTTGTGCTCGACAATGCCAACTTCGCAACGCAGGCCGCTGCGACAACAGCGCCGCTCGTCATTCAATTGCGGGCCGAAGATGGGCGGGCCACGATCACTGTTGAAGACCGCGGAACCGGCGTGGCCGAACACCTCCTCGAAAAGCTCGGTGAGCCATTTTTAACAACCAAAGAACCGGGGCAGGGGATGGGCTTGGGTTTATACCTGGCGCGCGGCCTTTTGGAGCCCGTGGGCGGAACCTTACGGGTAGAAAATCTTCCCAACGGCGGTGCGCGCGCAACCATCAATCTACCCACCACTTCCCAACCTGTGTCTTCCACCCTTCCCGCGTTCGCCAACGCCGCGGAGTAGTCACCATCGGTCAAGGGCAGCCAACCACAACTCACAATGACTTCACCTTCCGAACCTCCCAACGACACAAGCCGTCCCCCGGCTGAACCAACCCTCCTCATCGTCGACGACGATGAACCGTTTCGCCTCGCCATCGGCCGCGCCATGGGCCGACGCGGCTTTCATGTCACCCTTGCATCCAACGCCTCCGAGGCCGAAACGCTCGCCCGAGAGCACGTATTTGAGTACGCACTGGTCGACGTTCGCATGCCCGGCAAAAGTGGCATTGAACTCTGCTCAACTCTCAAGTCCATCGACGATGGAACACGCATTGTGGTGCTCACCGGTTACGGAACCATTGCCAACGCAGTCTCCGCAATGCGCGCTGGGGCCGTTGATTACCTGATGAAACCGGCCGACGCTCCCGCCTGCGAAAAAGCCCTTCTGGGCATCGCCAAAGAAGAATCTTCCGACGATGAAGTGCCGTCGCTCGACCGAGTAGAGTATGAATACCTGCAACGCGTCGTTGCCGATTGCGGCGGCAACATCTCTGAAGCCGCGCGCCGCCTGCGCATGCATCGCAGATCGCTTCAACGCAAAATCGGCCGCTCCCCGCCGAGACGGTGAACACCGGCTTTCTGCCACTTTGCAGAGGTTGGCAGCCTGAGCGGCCAGAGTTCAGTCAGTGCTCGTTCACACGCGCGAACGAACAGTGCCACTGAAACTCAGCACAACGGCTTTTGGGCGTTTTCGCCCAGCGTGCCATTGATGCGAGATTGCCCCGCGTTGCCGGGTTGAAACAACAACGCGAGGCGGAACTAACAAACACTGCCCATGTGAGCAAAGCCTTTAAAACTCGACTCAGCCGCTGCTCTTTTGCAGCGCCGCCATGAGGTCCGCCACCGCTTTGGCAATGGCCTTCAGTTCGTTCAAAGCCTCTTGTCGCGGCGTACCCGTCAACTCAGAAAGCTGCGAACGCCATTTGCCGAGCACCGCTTTGTCGGTGAACGGTTTCGCCGCGCGAGTGATCCGCGCGCGCGCCGCCTTCGGCGTCATACGCAGAATGGGAGTTTGACCCTCTTCCGCGAGTTGGGCGCGCACATACGCCTGTGTTGCAGCCGCTGTGAGCTTTATCGACGACACGTGTTGAGCCGCATCGCGAATCTTCTTGTCATCCCCGAGTGGCAACAACATGCGCTTGCGCGTCACATCCAGCGCACGAAACGCTTCATCGTTCAGGCGCTTGTCATACGCTGCAATCTGCACAGCCAAGTGAAGCGACGTGCGACTCAATCTCAACTTCGGCCCATCGGCGAGATCGAGCAACGCGTGCCAAACCGGATTTGACCGCTTGTTTTCGATCGCCTCTGTGGAATCGTCTTCAAACACATTTACAAGCAGCCAACGCCCGTAGCTCACCAGCGCACCCTCGGCCTGATCGCGCGTCTCTTCACCGATCCGCACCGCCTCGGCCAACCTGCGCTTTTCATCGTTCGTGAGCGGCGGGGGCTGCCCCACTTTCACAATCGATGCTTTTGCCGGGGCCGACGTTTTCAAGGGTTCCGGCGCCGGCTCACTCGCCGCGAGGGCCTGCGCCGTTCTTCTACCCCGCTCAAGCTTCACAAGCGTTGTGCTTTGCAAGGGTGCAGGCACTATAGGCGCCGGTGCAGGCGGCGGTTCTGCCGCTTTTCGCCGACCGCGCGCGGCAGGTTTCGGCGGTGGAGCCGGCGGCGGCTCAGGCGCATTCATCATCGCGGCCACTTTGGGAGCCACCACAATTCGCCTGCGTCTCGGCTCGGGCGGAGCGGCTTCGGCAGCGGGCGCCGGTGTTGGTGTTGGAGTGGGCATAACAACTGTTGGGGACGTGCGAGGCTTCGTCACGACGCGCACCATACCAGAAGTTGAGGTTTGGCAAGCGACTTCGTGAAGGGGCCCGTTTGTTCGCACCGAAACCGCGGGTAAGGTATCACCGAGGTGCGCGACGAAAAAGGCAAGCTCGTGCCTATTGACCGCGTCTCCCTGCGAATGGAAGTCTGAGCAATCGCCGAGTCTGCAAGAAGCCGATGTCGATCGTTATCCCAACGTGCCCGCTGTTCGACGGCCGTCATCCCGCAAACCCCCCGCAATACTCGCCGCCCCCTCTTCAGGAAATCCGGTAACAACCACCTTACCATCCGCCTCCACGTGCACTTCGGCCACCGCCGTTTCCTCCACATCCAATTCAGAAAATCGGTTGGTCAGAAAATGGAGCGTTTGGTTGCGCGAGCTTCTCCAACCGGGCAACATCGCGCGCTGCGTTTGATCGTATCTGCCGGCAATCAATAGGTCAACCTGACTCAGCAAAGCCCGCGCATCGAAGGACAGAAGTTCATCCAATGTGTACCCTGTAAAGGCCACCACGCTCATCGCGTGCGCCCGAACACGTCTTGCCAGCTCTGCCAGTGGAGCCACCTGCGCAAAAGGCTCTCCGCCCGTGAACGTCACGCCGTCAATGTTGGGTGTGCCGAGGATTTCTCGGGTCAGCGTGTCGATATCTACCACCGTGCGTTGGGCGAAACTCCAAGTGTCGGGGTTCCAACACCCCCGGCACGCGAGTGGACAGCCTTGCACCCACACAACGAACCGTTCACCGGGCCCGTTGGCCGAGCTGCGGACAAGTGTCCGCGCAACGTTGAGCTGCATCAATATACCCTTTTGACAAGCACCAAACGCACCTTGTCGGCTTCGCGCTTTTCGGTCACCTGATAACCAAGTTTTTTGGCGCGTTCAAAAATGGCTTGGCGCTGCGCTTCCACAAGCTCCCTGCGCTGTTCTTCCATCCTGCGTCGTTCTTCTTCAGCGGCGCGTTCTTCCATCACTCGCACATGGTGATTGTACCTACCCACGAGTTGAGTCAACCATGGCGCGCCGAACGCGCGTCGGTCAAAGTCGCTCACAACGAGTTTATACCCCGTGGCACTTCGCGTGAATCCGAGGTCATTGCTCGCGCCTGACAGATGTTGTCGCCCGATCACAATCTCCGCTGTTTGAGCCCGAGCGCCACCCTCGTACCCTGTTAAGCGAAGGGCAGTCTCGTGCGCTTGAACCTTATCGGACCCAAAGCCCACATCCGCAAGCGCCAGCAACAAACAGCGCTTGTCAACCATTGGGGTGAGCATTTCGATATACGCACTCATGGCTTTTTCCCCTGACCCAGGTTGGCCTTTGCAGCGGTCTTGGCCGGTGTTTTGTCGGGTTTACGTGTTGTTGTGCGTTCACCCGGGGCCAAGCCGTCAAGCAGTTTTTCAAGGTCTTTAATACACATATCTCCCGTGAAACCGTCGGCATCGGCGCTGATGCGGCCCTCGGGGTTGATGTCAATAACAATGCGTTGTTCTTTCATGTGCCCTCCGGTGGAGCCACAAGGCGAGCGTGAAGCCGGGTTGCTTCCGCTTCACCCGTGGGTAGATCTTCCCATTGTTTGATAATCAAAAATCGCTGTTTGCCCTCCAATTTCAGCGTTCCCACAGCGGGCAGCGCTTCACCGGGGATAACTTCGGTCGCAGCGGCATCTTTCGGCGGAACAAACAGCGGCCCCTTTTCTTTGGAATGATGGGGGCTCGCCGTTGACTGTTGTTTGGCCGGCGTAAACTGAAAAGGCTTGTGTACCTTTTCATCAAGCTGCCGAATCTCCGCGTCGAGGGCTTGGAGCTTTTTTTTCAACTCCTTCAGGTCGTCTTCCGCTTTCTTTGTCGTCGCGTACAGATCCTTCTTTTCTGGGCCATCCGGCGCTGCCTTTAAATCCGCGGCTGCTTTTTCCAGTTGAGACTTGAGCTTCGTTTCCTCGGCCGCCAATTGAGTTCGCTCTGTCTTTTTGCGCTCCAGCAGTTCGGAGTTGTCGTTTTTCTCCACTTGCCATTGAGTTCTTTCGTCCTCTTCACGAAGCCGTTCCAGCTCTTTATGCTCTTCATCACGCTGCTGTTTGTCGAGCGCCGTTGCTTCCCTTTCAAGAGCGCGTAGCTCCCGAAAGAATTGGACAGCTTGAGTGGGACCGAGACTCGACGGTGGCGATTTTTTCAAACCTTCCAGTTTCTTTTTTTGCTCGGTTCGACTGCGCTCGTACCCCAAGAAGGGAGCCACAAGCGTCGAAAGTAGTTTCAGCACATTGGACGCGTGTTTCTCAGTGAAATCGAGCGATTTTGCCACCAAGTCCAGGCGTTCTTTAGCCTGTTGATCCAACGCTTGCCACTGGATAACCAGTTTGTCATCGGATGTTTTTTGAGGCGCTCGGGGAGGTAATATTGTCCACTGATATTTGACTGAAAGAGCAAGCGCTGGAGCTTTTGGCCATGTCAAAGGTTCGGCGTCTTCAGCCGCCTTCAACGTGTCCACCGCTGCCGGCGCTATGGGTAGATCCACTTCCGGGGCCGGCAATTCAGGTGCTTTTGCGCCCGCGAGCCACACTTCTTTGTGTTGGAGTTCGCCCAATGGGGAAGCCGGGTGAAACCTCCAACACGCTTTCTGCGCCGCGGTATGAGCGAGCGCGGAAAACTCCTGAGACTGGCCATCATCCAACCTGACCTGAAGAACTATCTGACTCGAAAATGCCGAAACATGACCGCCGTTGCTGGTCAGACAAAACGGCGGAAGCTCGGCATCGTTTGAAACGGCGAGACATCCACTTGAAGAGAGCTGCTTTAGTGTGGAATGCTCGTGACCTGACGGGCCCACCAGTATCAAGCGCGCGGCGCTGAGCGAGTCCAATGAATGTGGCAGGCAGAGGGTATGGGCACCGTTCGAGGATAACGAGACGTTGGGAGCGAGCACCTGAATTGGGCCGTTTGTGGGATTGGCGGTGTCAAACGGCTGGGGAGGGACTTTTTCAAACTTCAGGGGCGCGGGTGAAAAGGCCCGATGGGTAGAACGGCTCCAAAACCAATGAAGAAAGATCTCAAACAGCGATTGAGCCTGCTCATTGTTCAATGGTAACACCCATTGCTCCTTCCCCTGACGTCCCAACCACAAAACACCCCGCTCACCGCGACCTACCAACATGGCGTTCGCCGGAACCTCGGGTGCCTGGTGAAAAAGCACATTGGAGCCCCTAAGACGAAAGGCTTGTCGATTTTTCGGGTCGTCCGCCCATCCGCCAAGGTCAAGATCGCTTGACATGAGCACATATACCCTTCGTGTTGTGCCTGATTGTTCTGCCAACGTATCCAGCAGCGCAGCGGGCGGATTTGTCCCCAACATAAGAAGGGTTGGGGCCTCGTCCTTTGGCGAAACAAGTGAAAGCACGTTGCGGCCGGTAATTTGAGACGTTGGTATAACCCGTTTCACCACCGGCAGAGCGGGGGCGCCTGCTTGTTCATGAACCCATCCGCAAATGGGAACATTCCCACGCGGTTCAACCCGCGAGCGGTGTACCTTACCAATAGGCCCTTTCATCATGTTCCACCAACCGATCTGAGAGGAAGGGCAAGGAGTTGATCGGCTCCCAACCGTTCTGGCGAGAGGTCCACAGGCGCAGCAAGTCCCCAAAAAACGCTCGGGGAATTGGCATGTTCCTTCAAAAGATCGGCTTGCGATGGAACCCATTGAGGGTGTTCCGCGAGCGGTGTACCCTGAACCTGTTTTTCAAACATGGAGGTTACCTCTTTGCGGCTCCAATAGCGCGGTGCTCGGAGAAGCTCCTTGTGGAGCCGATGCGCTGCCCATCGCCTGGCGTCGTCGGGTGACAACGGAGCGATAGGCACGTCTGAAAGTTGAACCGAGGTGAACATTCCGTGCTTGGGGATGCGAACATTGTGAAGGGTAAAATCGGCTCGAAACGTTTTGATACAGTCCTCAGAGCCGCTCACATCACTCCACTGAACCAGAAGCCGCCGGCGCTGTTTGTCCCAAACAGTGTTTGGAATATGCTCGCGACTCCAGATGGCCAAGAGTTCATTCAGATCAAGCGCAACTGACTCCGCCTTCATATCAATTGCGCGAGTGCGTCCGTTTCTATCCTCCCCCGCCGCGGGCAGCTCACCGTGAAGTTGCCACGCAGTTGTCCCCGCAGAAAAATCGATGTTCCCCCGCAGCGTCAACATACCAACTTCCTCGCGCCGGCCTTGAACCGGTTGATCATCTGCCCGGGGAAACGAACGCACCTCAAACCACCGGCTCGGTTCAATGACCGATCGAGTCTGCACGTTTTGACTGGGCAGACGCCCAATTTCAGCAAGTTCGGCGAGCCGTCCGTCGCGTTCAGATCGAACGCGGTCTACGTGCAGAAGGCGCGTGCCTTGAAAAAAGTCATGGGTAGAAATCCAAAATGTGTACACACCCTGTTCAGGAATGGGACATACAGCTTTGGCACCGAGTTCGCCGGCTTTATCACCCAAAGGAGTGAGCCTTCCATCGGAATAACAGAGTCCAACTGCTCGGCACCACGAGATCAGATTTTCAGCGCCGGCCCTTGCTAGCCCCGGTAAGGTCTTTTCAACCACCGGCGCATCCAACTTGCCAGCCGGACGAGCGGCCTGGCACAAGATCCCAAGTTCCGGCCGCAGTTCAAGCCAGGCCATTTCGGCGAAGGTTGTTATTTTTTCTACCGGTACGGATGTTTCGAGAATGCCGTTCATTTGGGCCTGCGCTGGGTAGAAGTGCCGTTAAAAGAAACCACGTGTGTACTCTTGGCGAGAGCTTCCAATTCTGACACGTTGCAGCTTTGGAAATATTGCTGATTACCAATGACAACGAGCTGTTGCCTGGCGCGAGTGACCGCCACGTTGAGCCGATTGGGACTGTCGAGAAACCCCACTCGGTTGACATTGCGCATTGACAAAAGCACCAGATCCGCCTCGCGTCCCTGAAAGCGATCGACGGTGCCACACACCACTTCCACGTGGCGGTTCTGGTAGCGAAAGCGCGGTTTGCCCCCAAAAATTCCTGCCAGCATTTCACGCAGGGCTTCTTCTTGGCGAACATAAAATGTCAAACACGCCACTTCCCAATAGGTCGGGTTTTTTCGGTTGGGCGGGTCTTCCCCATCCGCCCATTCCAGGAAATCGCGGACAAAATCACCCATCACGCGAACTTCTTCTTCGTTCACTCTTCCTTTGCCACCGAGAACATCTACCCAAACGCGCCGACCGCGAAAGTCTGGCCGCCAGTTCCATTTCAGGTCTTTATCCCGGGCGCCTATGGTGTTGGCATCTTTTAGCGCTTTGCCGTGATAAAAAGTATCCCGCGCAAATTCAGATATCTCCGGGTGCATTCGATGTTGGTAGGTGAGCACCTCAAAACGCTTGACTCGAGCGTGTTCGGGCAGTCCAACGGTAAACGAACTCAGTCTCCGCGCTCGCTCCTCACCGATGCCCTCTTGGAGCACCTCCAAAATCGACGGTAAGCTAATATCACTGATGTCGCCGAGGTGATCTGCAACTGCGGCTTCGCCGTCGCGCTCGTTGCCCGAGTGAGGCAACAAACTACCAATTCCATCTTTCAATTTGGTGCGCTCTTTATCGTTTTGACTCCACCGCAGTTCATGAGCGCGCGTCAGACGCCAAGCCACTTCACCGGCCCACGTATGCTCGGTGAAAAAGGAGCGCTCGCTCGCTTGCACATCGCTCAGCTTCGACCGGACTTTTCCCCGTTCGCGAACGGGGTCGTTGAGGTCGGGTGCGCGATCTACCCAGCGAGCCTGACGAAACAATAACGATGCATTCTCGGGTACGTTCTTCCGAAACGTCAGCTCGCTTGTGAAAAGCAGATTGCCGGGGAGGTAGGGAGCCGCTTCGGCGATGATGTCTTCGCTGACAAGCACCCAATCCACTGCCGCCAAGCGGAGGGAGTTGACATCCCTTTGCTGCAACTGCGCAAGGGAGATTTCCTGTTTTTGACTGGCGGCTCGCCCTCGAACAATGCGAACAAAGCTTGGGAGGGCCCTGCCATTGCCCGGATCTGGATTCGCCTGGACCTCCCTAACCAGGTAGTCGAGCACGGTGGCGGGCTCCACAATCAGCCATCGCAAACCGGCCCGCAAAATCCCAGATCGGCGCAGGCGATGCCGGAGCAAACAGGCCCGCTGGTGGGATTCATCAAACACCTGTCTTTCTTGCTCATCGACAATCGACGACAAATTGGCCACCAAATCGGCCCGATCTGCAAACGGGGGAAGTTGGTGGATGTCGCCCACAATGATCTGACGGTGCGCCAAAAGCGCCGGCACAAGAAACTCTTGAATGAGCGTTTTGCTCGCTTCATCCATCAGGAGAACGTCAAAATGTGGATAGGTAGAAATGGGTGCGGAACCACCTTCTTCGCGACGGGTAGCAAGCAGGGGATGTTTTAAGATCCCCATCGTGGTTCCACACGTCAGGTTTGCACCGAGAACAATGGTACGTTCGGCCATTTCACGCAACGCACCATCCCCGAACTCCTGAAACGTTGGCAGTTCTCGCCAGGTGGCAAACAGGCTTTCTACCCTCTCGTCGATCTGCCACTTTTGAACATTGCTGTCGACTTTGTCGAGTTGACCCACTCGAACAGCGTCAATCGGCACTTTTCCGCCCACCAGCCTTTCAAGCACGTTGTCGATGGCCACATGGGTAGACGCGCACATAAGCACGCGTTTGCCTTGTTTCACGAGTTGCTGCACAATTTCGCAAATAGCTGTGGTTTTACCAGACCCGGGAGGGCCTTCCAAAATAGCGACGTCATGTGTACCCAACGCTTTTTCAACAAAACGGCGCTGCTCTTGGGTACCTGACCGCGTTTCATCCACCAGGCTAAACCACTCCTGAATGTGAACGGGCTCAGGGGAGAGCCAACGCGCTCGATCGGGATTTTCGCACAGTCGAATGAGCCCACGGTGATGAGGAAGGGGCGCTTTGGAAAGCTGTTCTACAGCGCGCCTTTGTTTGTGTAAACTGGCTGTTTCAGCCGGCAAAAAAAGTGAAGAACCGCCGGGGGGCAAGCGATCGAGGAGCAGTTGATATCGTTCGCGGTCAACCCGCTTGACTCGAAATGTGGAGTCGGTTCGTTTCTGCTTTTCGGTCCACACTTCGTCGATCTCGCCGTCGCAGAAAGCGACACGGGGGTCGACTGAAGCTTCGTCGTCGACTCTTTCGGGCAGAAGAAGTTCTACCCACGCTCCAGGTCGGCGTTCTTCTTTTTTGGACTCTGCTTTATATCGAATTCCGTTTGCGCCTTTGAGCGTTCCTGTGGGTATTTCGATGGTCCGAAGGACGCGACCATTGATTTTGAACGGCCGATCATTTTCATCGACCGCATGGATCATGGAGCGCACTTCAAAGGGATCTTGAATGTGTACTTCGCAAAGAACACCATCGAGTCTGACGGTGGCTACCCTGCTTAGCACCCCTTCTACAACAATTCGAATTCTGTTTTCTGCGGGTGGGTCAACTTGGCGAACCACCACGGGTCTTCCAGATTCGTCCTTGATGGAGGGTTGATAACGTTCGGTGCTTGTGGGTTCTACCCGGCAGAACTCGCCCTCCCAGTAGATCTTATCATCGCTTGAAACCGGGCTTTCTGTTTCAATCTCATACTCATTTCCCCTTCGATTTGCCGCCGTGACCCTCACATTTTGGCCGCGCCTGTTGAGAAGAACCAGTGGTTCGTTCAAATTGGGCTCTTTGCCGGACGGCCAGTCGATCAACCGATATCGAACCGGAGGTATGGGAATATCAAAGGCCGAGTCGAGAGCGGTGAGAGTGACTTCCACTTCCCGCGGGGCTGGTTGCCACTTGACTTCGTACTTGGACTGGCGCTCTTTCGCCGTATGGATGGCTTGGGTAAGAAAGCGCCGGAATGGGCGCATCGCCTCCTGAGCCTGCGTTTGCAAGCTCATGGCGATGCCGGGATGTTCGGCCAGGGCACTGAAGTGATATTGGCGCATGGTGCTACTTGGCAGGAGGCACAAACGGGTTGAGGGCTTTTTCCTGTTTCAGTTGCGGCGCGGGAGTTGAGTCTGCGGCGGGGAGATCTTCAGGCGCTTCATTGCTCGCAGCGCGCGCTCTCACTTTGGCCCATTTTCGAAGGCCCTCGATCGGCTCGCGCATGGTTCGCGAAAGAGGGTAGGTGGACTTGATCGCCGTGAGGATGTGTTTGGTTTTTACCTCCTCGTTGTCAGAAAAGGCGTCAAACATCCCTTCACGAATGGCTTCTTCCAACTCCGCACCCGAAAACCCGGCCGATGCCTGAGCGAGCATGGGTATATCAAATTCTTCGGGCTTTCTTTGCTTGCGCCTCAAGTGAATGTTCAAGATTTCTTGACGACTCGCCTCGGTGGGTAGATCCACGAAAAAGATCTCATCAAACCGGCCTTTTCGCAAAAGTTCCGGTGGTAAGAGTTCCACGCGATTCGCGGTCGCCACCACAAATACAGGCTCCTTTTTTTCTTGCATCCATGTGAGAAGTGTACCCAGCACCCGGGCCGAGGTTCCCGAGTCTGTTTGACTGGAGCTGTCCACACCCGACAGACCTTTTTCAATTTCATCCATCCAGAGAACACACGGAGCGAGCGCCTGAGCCACCTGAAGTGCTTTGCGAATATTGGCTTCCGACTCGCCCACAATCCCTGCGTACACTTTGCCAACGTCAAGCCGCAGCAAGGGAAACTGCCACTTTGCCGCCACCGCTTTGGCTAGCAGGCTTTTTCCACAGCCCTGGACGCCCAGCATTAATACACCCTTGGGAGCTTCCAAACCGAAGTTGCGCGCCCCTTGTCGAAAGCCTCGACCGCGCTGGTCAAGCCACTTTTTCAGACTCTCAAGTCCGCCGATGTCTCCCCATTGTTCGCTCGCGTGGTAATACTCAAGCACCCCGCTTTGCCGAATAATTCGCTCTTTTTCACTCGCCACAAGAGCCACACCTGCATCGTCGAGTCGACCGTTTTCAACCGCGGCCTGCGCAAATGCCAAACGCGCCTCCATGACCGTCAAGCCTCGCGCCGCCTCAATCAACGCTTCAGAAGACTCGGTAAAGTTTGTGTCCAGGTCTGTCGCAACCCGCCGACATTCGGTCGAGAGATCCGAAGAATCAGGGAGAGGCACATCGACCGTTGGAATCTCCTTACACAAGTCTGGATGAAGGGAGGTTCCCGGTGTACTCAGAAGTATCAACTTGCGCGGCGACTCGGGCATCCGGCACATCTGTCGAATCCACCGGAGCAATTGGTGATGTTCAGACGAAAGGTAAGGATGGACGTCTTCCAAAAGCCAAATGCCAGGTTGCTCGTTTGCGTCGATGTGTTTCAGCACCTCCAGCGGGTCGTGGTTGTCAGGTTCGTCGGGCTCGCGTCTGCCATCTGAATGCAACACTTCCACTCCCCGCGCAGCGCTCCAAACGCGCAGTGGAAGGTCCAAGTCACGCGACAGCCCCAATGCAAAGCCCTGAACCCTCTCCCATTCATACGAGGCGATGTGGATGGTGCGCGCCTGCGCCTTCGCGAGTCGAAGGAGCTTCTTAAAAATGTCACTCATTGTTTGAGTGGCGCCCCATTCAAACTGCGTGCCCGGCATCGCCAACACAGATGTCCGATTGTCACGACGCGCGATAGCCCTCATTTCCAGGCCCATCCACCTCCCCGGCAGCGAGCATTGGCGCCGGCCGTGCGGTCGCGTCGACGCGTCCGCGTGCTGGAAAACGCGGAGGGTCTACCCATTCAAAAGAACTGCAAAAACCAACACCAAGAAACGCGTTGGGAAAAAACACATTGCTTGAAGTTCGGCTTATTCCGCGTTTGCGGAGCTTCCAGTCCGGCTGTTCGTTCGCACAAGTAAACGGCGGCTCAAGCTGATCGCGATCACCTGCCCGCCGCGGCCATTGCGAACGCGTCTTTGAAGGCGGACTTCGGCAACCCAGGTTCTCTCCCGCATGTCAAGAGCAAATCTTCAGCGATCGGCTGAAATCACCGGCCCGGCGCGACCTGTCCGTGTGTACACAGAAGGCCGCCGCACTGGTCGCACGCTCGCTCGAAGCCAAAGCGATGAGGCACACGAGCCGTCTCGCAAGGAGACGGGGCCGCCAACCACTTCGGCTCCGCGAGAAGGGGCAGCTCGCAACGCGGATATTCGTCTTGGAGGCGGCGGTTATGGGTCGGTGATGAACGACTCAAAAATTTTCGCGCCGCGGACGAAAAGCTCAATTATTTCAATGAGTGGGTCGGCAGGGACTCGAACCCTGGACCTACGGGTTAAAAGCCCGCAGCTCTACCGACTGAGCTACCGACCCGACCGCGACGAGCTGACGCTTATCGCGGTTGAAGGAGAAGCGGTGACCCGCTTCTCCAAGAAGTGAGGGCGCGCAAGCTAGCACGAAGAAAATATTTTCCAAGAGGGAAATTGCAGAGGCCGTAAAAATTATTGCAAACCCTATAAAACAAGGCTGTTTGGTTTGTCGGTGGCTTGGTTTGCGGCCAGTCCCACGGTTGCGGGCGGCTCGGGCGCGCCGAACATCCGTGGGCTGTCAGAAAAAAACGCGTGCACGCCGGCGCCGTCGTAAGCGGCAATTTCCTACTCCTATCGGGTTGCGGGTGACCCGGGCACCGTCTACGCTCCTGTCCATGCGCCGAGTGGCTCAGCAAGCTGTTGCCTATTGGCTTGTTTGTCTGGCGCTTGTGTTTTCGCCGGCGCAGGTTAGGCCCTCGGTAGGGTGGTTTGAAGCGGTCGTTCAAATCGTCGAAGTCGTTTCGCTCGCACCTACCCAACAGGTTGCGCCGTCGCCTCCAAAAATCCGTATCACGAAGATCCAGCGTGTTGGCCCAAGCGTTTCTACCCATAGCAACGTTTGCCACGCGGCCCGGCAAGTCCACCCGGTAGCTCCCCAACAAAAAGTACCACTCTATCTCCGATACAAATCCCTCCTTTGTTGAATCTACCCGTGGGGGGTTGAGTTGAGCGGGTCAATATCCTCACGCGTTTGATCCACTCCATCTCGTTGCTT
This sequence comes from Polyangiaceae bacterium, assembly GCA_016712345.1. Taxonomy (GTDB): domain Bacteria; phylum Myxococcota_A; class Polyangia; order Polyangiales; family Polyangiaceae; genus JADJRH01. The sequence goes on along the minus strand of JADJRH010000011.1, from coordinate 4,970,004 downwards.
CAAACGCGAGGTCGGGTCCAACAGCACGATTCACGCAATCGCCCCGCGGACCTTTCAGGCAAACAGGAGTTACCCATGGCGCGATCCGCGCAGCAAATACGGATCATGCGCCGTCGCCGTCCCTCGGTTTTTCAGCGAATTGTCCGATTGGGATGGAAGGTGCTGCGTGTGTTGATGGTGATGGCATCGGCCCTCGGGCCGGGTATGCCTCCCCCTCCGCCCCCGCCAAAACCAACGGCGGACATGATCGCCTCCGGTGCAAAAGAAAAAGAGGATTAACCGTAGGCGCAGAACAGGTTCACGCTCAGTGACAACGTGGCATGTATCAAAAAGCCGGGCAGTATCGACTTTGTTTTGAGCGCGACCACTCCGAAAAACAGCCCGGCCGGGACGCTCAACAAAAGCTCCAGAGGCGGCTTGTCCCAGTGCCCCGCTGCGAAAAGGAGAGTCTGCAAAATGAGGGCGCCGCTCTTGCCAACTACGTCTTGTGTACCCAATAAAAGCGCCCCTCGAAACATGCCCTCCCATGCCAGGCCGTACGCTGAGAACGCCACGGTGGACGGCACCCACAACATGGGATGGTCAAGTACTGCGCGGTAAATCGGGTAGTAGTCGCGCATCCCCTGAAAGCGCGAAGCGACAAACCCTCCACCGACCGCCAACACCGCGGCCGACACGATCCACTTTTGATAACGAAGTGAATCACCCGCACCAAGTCCGCAGCCCGCGGGGCGCAGTGTTGTTTTATACAGAACGGCCACAGCCGGCAGACCGGCGGTGAGAAGAGTCAAGTAGAGAAGTCTCCCGAACAAGCCGCCGTGCGGGCCGAGAGAATGAAACGAGGGGCCAAACCGCGTAAGCGCCAACACCAGAATCGACGCGACCACCGCCCTTGCAACCCGTGTGTACCCTTCTGCGCGCGGGGACAGGTGCATTTAGCGCAACATGTTCCAGGCTGACAGCGCCGATTCAGCGGATGGAAACCGATGTTCAGGGCGCCTTGCGAGCGCGCGCGAGAGGAACATGTCGAGCGCGGGAGACACAGATTCACCGGTGATTTGACTCAGCGCAGGTGGGTCGTTCTGCGACTTCTGTTCAACCACAACGAGCAGATTTTTCCCTGTAAACGCCGGCCTACCTGCCAGAGCCGTAAACAGGCATGAAGCGGCGGAGTACACATCGCATGTAGCGTCCAACTTCGTCCAGCGTCCGGCGGCCTCGGGCGGACCGTGGGTAAATACGCTCGGTGCCGATGCCGAGTCCCGCCGATCTTCGTCATTTCCGTTTCGGAGACAACCTCCCCAATCGGTTAGTTTGACAGTCAGGTTTCCATCGTGGTCGAGAACCAACCAGAACTTGTTGAGCGCCAAATGACGGTGCCAAACCCGTTGAGAGTGCGCATCTTTGATTCCGCGCAACATCCCCTCAAAAATGGGGAACATCTGGGCGAGTGAAAGCCTCCCCTCGCGCTTGATACTTTCGAGCAGCGTTGCCGCGCGGAGTGGTTCGAGTATGAGCACCGGACCGTAGCGAGGGTCATCACCAAAGTCGTAGATTTTTGGCAAGTGTACACTATCTGCGGAGGACAAAACGTCGGCCTCTCGCACCATACGAAGACGAACTGCGTCTGCGTCCGACCCCAAGTCGCGTGAGGGCAGCTTCACCCAAAAAGTTCGCCCGTGCGGATCCGTCGCTTCGTGCACCGGACCGGCTAAATCTCGATGCAACTCTTTGACGAGCTTGTACCGATTGAGCACAAGTTCGGTGCCGGTGGGAGGTGGCTTCTGCGGAACAACCACCGGCTTATTGACAACTACCTGAATGGGCGGTGGTGTGTACACACGCTGCGCGGGCACACCCAAAGCGGTGGGTACCGGCCCTCTTCCGGCGTTTGGAATGTGAGAAACATCGGCCGTGTTCTGAAATATCGGCTTACGTGTGGGCGGCGGACCCTGCACCACAATGCGTCGAGGCTCGGCGAGATGGGCCGCCGCCCGCGTGGAAAACTCCCGCGAGCGCGCATGATCCTGAAAGATCGATTCCAACCCGTGCGCTACGTCTCGCCATTGGCCGTCTGCGCTGTCTTCATTGCCTACCCATTGAAGGCGACCCTCGTTGTCGGTGGGTAAGATCAAAATATCATCCAGCGGCACCGCCTCGTAGTGGCAGGGTTCAACGGCAATGGCCACCACCTGACCCGTTCCCTCGCGACGGCGGAGCAACGCCCGTTGGGTCTGCTCTTGAGCCTCTCCCTCGTAGAGCCAGTGGCTCGAGAGCAGGATCAAAAACACAGACGCTTTATCAAAATTGAACGTGGGGATCGCAAGCGGCGGCTCCACGTAAAAATGGTCTTTATCAATTTCTGCGCCGGGCGCACGCGGTTCGACGAGGTAAGCGAGAGCGTACTCCATGGCTCTCCGCGCCGCGAAATCGGCCTCGGCGTGAACGATGTAAACGTAGGCCGGCATACCAGGACGTAACGCTATCGCGGTTTGTGTCCTCTGCCGAGACTCTTTTTCTCGCATGGACAAGCCGGCTTGCCAGATCGCATTGAATCCCGACTACCTGCACGCTCGCGGAACCTGACACCACACTTCACAAAAACGCGCGTGATCGCTAACGTCTGCTTTTGAATCGCTCCAAAAGCGCTGATTTTAGGCCTTCGGGTGCCGGTTCTTTGGGTAGATCCCGAAGGAGGTGCACCACCTTGTCAAAGTCGCGGGCATATTTTCGACAAGCTCCGCACAAGCGGGCATGTTCCGCAAAATGGGATTCTTCCCATGAAGCGACTTTGCCCTCAGACGCGTCGGTGAGCAGTTCTGTAAAACGGCGGCAATTGACAATCATGGTGCCACCTCGGTTCCGAGCCGACGAATCAGCACCTCACGCAGCTTTTGTCGACCTCGATGCAAGAGCACTCGTTGATTTGTCTCGCTCAGACCTAAAACGTTACAAACTTCTTCACTCGTCCAATCTTCAAGGTCGCGCAGAGTAATGACGGCTCGTTGCGATGCGGGCAGCTTTTCGATTTCTTGGCGAAGCAGGTGAAAGGCTTCTTTGGAAAACAGAGTGTCATCGGCGCCGGGCAGACAATGGGGCGATTCTTTCCACATTCCCAACACATTAAACCCCGCCGGTTCATACCCCGCAGCACACTCATCGTCCGAGCCAACTTCGGCCGGCACTTCACGTCGCTCTTTCATCCGTCGTGTTTTTGCCTGATTCACAAGGATTTTTGAGATCCAGGTGCGCAGAGTGCTGCGCTTCTCGAACTTCGGCAACCCCTCGATCACAGCGACCCACGTATCTTGAACAACTTCCTCGGCGGAGCCCGATCCGCCGAGAACCGCCTCCGCGATACGCATGAGTGGCCGGTGCATGGTGTCAACGAGAGTAGAAAAAACCTGAACATTGCCCGCCAACAGATCGTGAACGATCTGCTCGTCGCTGTCGGATTGGGCGGGGTTAAGGTTCACGGCAATAGAATCTCAAAAAAAGATGTAACGCTTTTTCTGCTCGCAAGACAATAGGCCCATAGGAGACACAGCACCATGAAGCTCCACTACCATCCCATTTCGAGCTATTCGCAAAAGACGTTAATGGCCTTTCACGAAAAAGGCGTTGCTTTTACGCCCGAAATTGTGGACTTGTTTTCACCTGAAGGGCGCGCTGAGTATAAAAAGTTCTACCCGCTCGCCAAAATTCCCGTTCTCGTGCTCGACAACGGCTGGCCCATTCCAGAGTCGAGTATCATTATCGAATATATCGATACTCACTTTGACTCAGGAACCCAGCTCATTCCCGCCGACAAAGACCTTGCACGCCGCGCGCGCATGTTTGACAGGTGGTTTGACCAATACGTCAACGAGCCTTTCCAAAAGATCTTTTTTGACGGTCGCCGCCCTGAAGACAAGCGCGATCCCTTGGGGGTCACACAGGCGCGCGCCACACTCACAACAATGTACGGCATGCTCGACAACCACCTTGCCAAAAATACGTGGTCGGTAGGTGACACTTTTACCATGGCAGAGTGCGCCGCAGCCCCCGCGCTTGCGTACGCTCGCATGATCGAGCCGTTCGACAAACACACTCACCTGACAGCCTATTTCGGCCGTTTGGCGGAGCGCCCGAGCTTCTTGAAAGTCATGGAAGAGGCAAAACCTTACCTCGCCAAACTCATGGGCTAGCCCTGTCCGTCAGCCCGCGTCCGGTGCGCCGCCGTCTTCCGAAGGTGGCGGAGCCGGCGGGGTAGGATCTTTTTTCTTGGGCGGCTCGCCGTGATCCGTCGCGAGTTTTTTCGCCAGCACGTCCGCGAGCATCTGCTCGTGGTATTGCGGCATCGCGGGAATCTGAACAGTGACCTGAACGGCCTGTTTACCCTTTACAAGTTCAATTGCCCCGGCGCACGTGCGTTTTCCACTTTCGGGGCTGACATATTCAAAAAGAATATACCCATTCTCCGAATCTTTCTCGGTCACCTTGAGCCCCATGTCCACCCGCAGCATACGGAGCGCGGTCGAGAACGTTTGCTCAAACGTGTACGGGGAGGAATAGCTCGCGCTCGCCCGAACGTCGCTCGACCATACAACGAGCGACAACGGTAAGATGAGCGTGAAAGCGAGGGTGATCATCCGCAGAAAGCGGGGCATCACACGCCGTTACCGCGGCTCAATTGAGTGGGCCAAATTTTTGACAACATCCGCGTCGGCGTGACTCACGTTCAAAATTGCCGCCATCACTTGCTCGATACACTCCGACGGCAAGTTCAGCTCGGCACCCCACGCATGTCGCTCGGCAAGGAGCGCCTGTTCACGTTCCGGGTCAATCAACGGCATGTGCGCCTGAGATTTTCGCTCAAAAAGCTCTTTTACCACCGCGCGTCGATCGGCGAGCAATTGCAAGAGCGCCCGATCCATCTTGTCGAGTTGCGCTCGCGTTTCAGAAAGGTACACATTGATGTCGGCTCGGCTCATGTCTTTGCGCCCGTTTGTGGCAACCGATCGCGCTTGGGATGGCCTCGTGCTATCACCGCCGCGTGAACGTGCCCACTGCAAAAACGCGCCCGGAAATATTGGCTCCCGCCGGCGATGAAACATCGCTCCGCGCCGCAATCGCCGCTGGGGCCGACGCTGTGTACTTTGGGCTCTCTGGATTTAATGCGCGCGCCCGCGCCAAAAACTTTGACGGTGCGGCATTGGCTGAAACGTTCAAAATGCTCCACGAGCACGGCGTCAAAGGGTATGTGGCGCTCAACACGCTCGTGTTTGACGACGAGCTGGAGTCGGCAGAATCGGCCATTCGAGCGTGTGCCGAAGCCGGGGCCGATGCGGTGATTGTTCAAGACTTGGGCATGGCTCAACTTGTAAAAACAATCGCTCCCAACATGCCCATCCACGCCTCCACTCAAATGACCTGTACAGATGCGTCAAGTGTGGAATTGGCGCGTGAAATGGGCGCGAGCCGAGTGATTTTGGCCCGCGAGCTTTCCCTTTCCGACATCGCAAAAATTCGATCTGAAACCAACATGGAGCTGGAGGTCTTCGTTCACGGAGCGCTCTGTATTGCCTACTCGGGTCAGTGTCTAACGAGTGAAGCGATCGGCGGACGCAGCGCCAATCGCGGCGCATGTGCGCAGGCGTGTCGACTTCCCTACGAGCTGCTTGTCGATGGGGAGGTTCGCGATCTGGGAGACAAAGCGTACCTCCTTTCTCCAGAAGATCTGGAGGCGAGCAATTTGGTGCCTGAATTGGCCCATCTTGGGGTGACTTCGCTGAAAATCGAGGGAAGGTTAAAAGGCCCTGAATATGTGGCCGCCACCACAAAGCTTTATCGCACAGCGTTGGATGCAACGGCAGAGTTGCCGGCCCGCAAAGCCGACGCATTGCAAATGTACACACGAGGGTCCGGGCCCGGTTTTCTCCAGGGCGTCAATCACCAGCGACTTGTCGAGGGAACGTCGTGTGACCATCGCGGCAGCCTGCTGGGAGATTGCCTTGGAACCGCTCGTTTTTCAGGCAAAGAATGTTTGCGAATCAAACTCACAGCCGAGTTGACGCGGGGAGACGGTCTACTGGTGGAAGGTCGGTTTGCCGGCGCCGGGGAGTTGGGTGGCCGCGTGTGGACCCTTGCGGTGGGTGGAAAAGACGTGGAACGCGCCCCGATTGGAAAAGAGGTGTTGGTATGGCTCGGCCCAGATCGAACGCTTCATGGGGAGATCGCCGGCCGCCGCGTTTGGAAAACCGACTCTCCTTCAGTTGAAAAACGTGTCCTTTCAGAGCTTGAAATGCAGCCTCATCGTGTGCCGATCAATGTTACCGTTCGTGGAAACGTTGGCGAACCAGCCGAAATTTCGGCGCACACTCCACTTGGTGTACACGCAAGTGTACGCACTGATCTACCCATTGCCGCCGGAGGTGACCCGGGCAAAGTGGTCAACGTTCTCCGCGAGAAACTGGGTCGATTGGGTGAAACTCCGTTTGTACTTCAAACGCTTGAAGCCGATCTTCCCAGCGGCGCCGTGATCTCCCCTTCAAGCATGAACCGAGCGCGCCGGTCATTGGTAGAAGGGTTGTTATCCGCCAGTCAAGTTCACCATCCGACCACTTCCACCGGTGTACACCACGCTCTCAGCCAAGCCGCGCCACCCCTGGGTTCACTGCCTTCAGTGGGTCTTTTTGTTTTGTGTCGAACGCTCGATCAAGCCCTCGCCGCCGTGGATGCCGGAGCAACCGGTGTGTACCTCGACTTTTTGGAGTTGACAGGTACAGGCAATGCCGTGCGAACGTTGAGGGCTCGCGGTGGTGTACACGTTACATTGGCTCCGCCGCGCGTTCGCAAACCGGGCGAAGAAAAAATAGACAAATACTTGTTGGATCTCGCCCCCGATGCGCTCCTGGTGCGCAGTTTGGGAGCACTCCGCGATGGGAAGGGATGCGGTGTGCCGCGCGTGGGTGACTTTTCGCTCAATGTGACAAATCGCCTTTCTGCGGCGCAGGTGCTGGCCCGCGACCTGGTGGCGTTTACCCCTTCTTTTGATTTGGACGCGAGTCAACTCACGCGACTCTTGTCTTCTGAATTTGCGCCCTTTGCAGAAGTGGTCATCCATCATCCCATGCCACTTTTTTACATGGAACACTGCGTGATTGCGGCGCTTCTTTCTTCAGGAAAAGACTTTCGCGATTGTGGTAGACCGTGTGATCGCCACGCTGTGTCGCTCCGCGATCGAGCGGGCATGGTGCATCCCGTCGAGGCCGACGTGAGTTGCAGAAACACGGTGTTTCATGCCGCCGCGCAAAGTGCAGCCGGTGTTGTGGGAGCGCTCCAAAAAGCGGGTGTGGGTCGATTCAGAATTGAGTTGGTGCGTGAAAAACCGGCAGACGTGCTTCACATTGTAAAAACATACCAGCGGCTCTTGCATGGGGAGATCGCCCCGGTTGAAGTGTACAAGCAACTCAACACGGAAGGTGCGGTAGGGGTGGTGAGAGGGTCGCTGCGCGTGCTCGACGCGTAACGTTTGTACTTGACTGGAAACGGCGGGCCGTTTACCGGGCTCGCTATCATGCGTTTGCCGGACCCTCCCACGTTTGCCCCCTGCCCAATTACTCTCACAACCCTTTCCGGTCTTCGAGCGGCGGGTGTTCGCGCGGGTATCAAGGCGAGTGGCAACCCCGATGTGGGCCTGTTGGTAGCCGACAAACCCATGCCCATGGCCGGCGTTTTTACACAAAATCACTTTGCCGCCGCGCCCGTTCTTCTCTCTCGAAAGCACTTGACTCTCTCCGGTGGAATGGTCAGGGCAATGGTGGTCAACAGCGGCAACGCCAACGCTTGCACGGGCGAGCGGGGAGAGCGCGATGCGCTTCAAATGGCGCAGCGTGTGGCCGCGCATGTGGGGTGCTCCGCGCATGAAGTGATTGTCGCCTCCACCGGTGTGATTGGTCATAAACTACCCATGGACAAAGTGCTCGCCGGGATCGATGCGTGCGTGAGTGAGCTTTCGGGTGAAGAGGAAGCGGGTAGAAATTTTCTGGCCGCTATTCAAACCACCGACGCTTTTTCAAAAGAAGCGGGTCAAGCGGTGGCGTTGACAGGCGGCGGATCTACCCATGTGGCGGGCATTGCCAAAGGCGCCGGTATGATCGAACCCAACATGGCCACAATGCTCGCATTCGTTGGCACCGACGGGCAGGCGACTGTGGATGAACTAAACGCGCTGATTGGGCAGATTGCGCGCCGCAGTTTCAATGCCGTTCACGTTGATTCTCACACCAGCACCAACGACATGTTTCTGCTTTTTGCCACAGGCAAAACAGGCGGATCTACCCAAACGTGGAGCGACGCCGCCATGAGCGTGGCGAGGAGGCTCGCGTGGCTTATTGCTCGCGATGGTGAAGGCGCAACAAAAGTTACTACCATCACAGTGACCGGAGCTTCAAGTGATGAAGCGGCCAATCTGATTGCGCGTGAAGTGGCCAAAAGCGCGCTTGTTCGCACAGCCCTTTTTGGCAACGATCCCAATTGGGGCCGATTTGTAAGTCAGGTTGGAAACAGCCGCCACGTGAAAAATGTGGTCAACCTTACGTGTACACTTCAAGGCGTCACCGTGTTCAAACGGGGTGAACCTACCCAATTCAATAAAGTTGACCTGTCTAAGAAAATGGCCGTCGACGACGTATCGCTCGAACTTCACATTGGTGAAGGCGATGGTCGGTTTGAACTGATGACGAGCGACCTGGGTTATAAATACGTGGAAGTCAATGCGGAGTACACAACCTAAGGCTTTTGAATCCAGGCCTTGATCACGTCGAGCACCGCGAGGGTAATGCGCGGCGCGGAGTTGGCCGTCATACCCAAGTGCGCGGCGGCGCCCACCCCGTACGCATGAATGCCCACAACCCGCGGTCCATTGTCTGTATCAAGCCATACAGGCGCTCCACTTTGGCCTGCCACCGTGTCCACGTCATAAAACAGGCGAAGGGGAGTGACGGTCAGAACCTGACTTGCATGAAACCACTGCTCTGAACCTTTGGGATTGGTCGTGCCTTTGTCGACAGGGTAACCTGATACATTGACTCGTTGCCTGACAAGGCCCGGATCCGCCATGACAGCGGTAGAAAACCATCCTGTCACGTTGGTGATTTCATCGGCGTTTGAGTCAAGGTGAATGGCCGCGTAATCGTAGTCGGGGTCGCGAAGGGTTTTCCACCTGTCGGTGGTAGAAAAGCGTTTGCACGTGAGTTTCTTAAAAGGTTCATCCTGGCCGTTTCTACCGGCGCGCACTTCAATTTGAGCGGCCCAGCCGCCGAGCCCGGCCTCGTGTACGCAATGCCCCGCCGTGATGATGGTGCGTGGGCCGGCAAACCACCCTGTTCCAACAAAACCCGCTCCGTTTGACCCCCGAATGGAGAGCGAGCAGATCATTCGCCAAGGGGCGCTGTCTGTATCAAAAATGCGAGTGCGGTCGTCGCTGCCAATCAGCGTTTCGTTGGGGCCTTTTTGGGGCGGCGGCCGAACAAGCGGCGCGGTGCCGCGAACAATCAGGTCTTTGGCAGAAAACCCTTCAGGCCCCGGCGTGCCGGCGTTTCCCTGAATTTCTGCCACCGGGTCGTGAACCGATATTTCACCGGCCTCGCTTGGATCGTCGTTGCTGACACTCCCCAGTCGAAAGCTCATCGGAGGTTCATCGTTGGAACTTGTGTCGATAGGAGTCATGGGTAGATCCTTGTCTCAACGAAAGGTTTACATTGACAAACGTGGTCCAGTGGTGAGCGCAATGCCAAACTCATGCCATCTTCTCAAACTCCACACCGTTCGCTTTGCAAAACGCTACAATCAAGTGCATTGGAATCCCTTGGTTGTACTCGGCGCGATGCATATTCGAATATTCTGGGTCACCTGCATGGTGCAGCGCCACAACGTTTAACGCGGCATCAAAACAAGGTGAGCCCGACGCTCCGCTTTCGGTGTCTGCGTTGTATCGAACGCGCCTCGAACACATTTGTGACACTTGGCCAAAGGCGACTTTGAGCGCATCGCCGCCCGGGTGCTGCAAGACAAACAAGTTTTCGCTCACAGCGAGTTGGGTGAGCGATGTGTCGCCCGCAGGCTCCAACCATCCCCGTTTGACAGTTGCGTTGGTGACTCCGCCAATGGGTAGATCTCCGGCCGGTTGGGCCAAGCGAATCAGGGCAAAGTCGAGTTCGCTTTCACCGGGCTCGGCGGCTTCGTCGGCTGTCTTTTCATCTGCCGCACTTGATGGAGCCGACAGAACCTTCCACTTGTCGCCGGCAATGGGAAAATAGTGTACGCCTTCAAATGCTCGGCCCGATTCTTTGAGTTTCTTAAAGTCAAACCGAAAACGCAAACAAGCAGTCACGTCGGTTTCACCCAGAATGGCCTGAACCACGTGGTGGTTGGTAAGTATGAGATCCGGCCCCACCAAAAAGCCCGTTCCAGCGGCTCTCCACTGGTCGTTGATTTTGGTTTCAACTCGGGCAACACAGGCTGTAGCAGCGGTAAGTTTGGTTACCCAAGGCAACACATCTTGAAACTGCGCCTTGGTATGAATGATTTTTTGGAGTCGATCTCGATCGACCGAAATTTGTGGGAAAAGCCCTTGTTTTTGGGCAAATTCAACAAAAGTTGGATCTTTAATTCGAGTCGCTAAAAGCGATATCAGAAGAGGGAAGATCCAATCGCCTGTACTGGCGGCGCTTAGAATAGCGAGCGGGTCTTTCGCACCTTCACCCAGCGCAGTTGCTTTGTCGTTCAAGGTAGCGGTAAGAAACTGTTTCAGCTTGTCAGGTGGGTATGTTGCGAGAAAACCCGCTGTGTTGGCAGCGGTGATGCCCAGAGAAGAAGCGAGTTTGGTGTCAACCACCACAATCGCTTTTTGGAAAACCTGACCCTCCTCTGTTTCGGGTGTTAGAAGCACCGCGTTGCGCAACCATGTTCGAAACGGTACCGTGCCGTCGGGAAGGCTTCGCTTATTGAGGTGATGAAGGTCGTTTAGGAGTTGACCGATCGGGTTGCCGGCGTTGGCAATGAACGCTTTATAAGCCGGTTTGATCCCGCCAAACAAAGTGTTTCGGTTGGCCACGTCGGCGAGGCCGGCATTAAGCGCAGCGGTGTGGACTTCGGCGAAAAGCGTTTCATCCAACAAGGGTTCCATCGATTATTCCCAGTAGCGCCTTGTGTCAGCGTGCTCTGCGTTCCACCCAGTTTTACGGCTCGCCTGAGCCTACAATCTGCAAGGCCTTCGTCAATATGTCTTTTGCCGGCGATGGGGGCATTCGCTCAAGAAGCGCGTGCAGCCACCGCGAGAACATCGGTGCTGGGCGCATGCTCACTTCGCGCAAGTCCGAAAGGAGCTGCGTTCCGGGCGATGGCATCTGGCTTTTTGACTTGCCAAACATGGGTGGCAGCAGCTTGGTAAGATCATTGGGAAGATCGGGGTACGTGGAGGTTAACTGTTCAAAGGCCGGCCTCAACACCGCAAGCTGATGGAAGGTGAATATCGAGTAGAATTTGTCATCGCAGCGAGCGATTGTCCGGCTCAGCGCGTCGGCCAAATGAGGGTGAAATACGCTTCGCCCCGCGCCAATCCACATTTGAGCCACAGCATCCCCAATGCGCGGCTCTTTCTGAACCAAACGAGCGAAGGTCATTGCGCCGTCTTCGCGCGACACAGCCGATCGAACAATGTTTCGCCACGGACTTCTACCGTCTCGAATAGGTCGAATTCCAAAGCCGCGCCCAAACTTTTCAACCATGTCAGGTTCGGCTCCTGAGGCCGATAGCAGCTCCGCCCACTTATCGAGTTCAGCATCGCCGGTGATACCCAAACCGAGTCGCTCAATCCCCTTGGAAAGCACAGCGGGATGGACGCGGTGCCACATTGCATGGGCGTATCTACCCAACGTCACATCCAAACGTAGAGCCGGATCTTCCATTTCAAGCACGCGCGAAACACTGTGGCGATTCTCAACCTGGTTGACGGGTAGATTGTCATTGGGCGATTGGGCTATTTTTTCGGCATGCGCGCCGAGCGCCGCCGCAAAGACCGGTCCAATCGCGGCCTCCACATTGGCTGCAAGCCGAGTGTACACTTCCGCTTCAGGCCACCGCTGTTCAAGTTCGGCGGCGTGGGCAACTAAAAGCGAAGCACGCACAAGCTCAGGCGCGTTTCCGTGGCGAGTCGCAGTTTCGCGCGCGCGTTCAGCCTGTTCGCGCAGCTCGGCGCGCACCTCCACAGGCAAAGAGGTGAAAACAACGCTTCGACCAAACAGGTCGGCGAACTTTCCCCAGAGGGCATTGCGCTCCTCGGCGGCCGGATTTGAATGGGTAGGACCAACGCGCTCCACATTCCCTTGAACTTTGCTTTTGAGCCAACGAAGCGCGCCTTCCGGCAGTTGATCATCGGGAGTCAGATCGAGAGCGCGCAGCACAATGGGAGCCCAGAGATTTTCAAGTTGAGCCGCGGGTAGATCCAGCCGCAGCGCATGGTAGAGGGCTTCAGCCCGCGCCTGTATCGCAGCGTCGTCGTCCGGCGGTAGTGCCGCCGCCCGCTTTTGATAATACTCCATCGCCTCGGCATCGAGCCGCCTCACCTTTTCGGGCGCGTCGTGTTCAATCAAGCGAACGGTGAGTGTACGCAACTCAGGCCTGTGAGCGAGCACGCCCGGAACGTCGGAAACAGCCAAAAACACCTCACGCCGAAGCGCGGCAAACGTGTCGTCCACCGACTGGGGAGTGGGTAGATCCACTTCGGCAATGGGGGCAAGTACGGTGCGCAAAATCTCGGGTGTAATGCGGCGAAGCACGAGCCCAAAACGAGCAAGTGTACGCACGCGGGCGTCGTGAATGCGTTCCAACACCCTGTCATACAAAACGCCGCGAACAAGTGCCGAGGGTAGATCGCGCAGCGCTTCGCCCGCTTTTTCTTCGCCCAGGCGTTTGATCAGTTCTGCCCCCACGCGCAGCGTGAGCGGGTTGCCACCGGCGGCGGTAACAAGCGCTGTTGCGGCAGCCGATTTTGACAATGCGGCGTCGCCGAGAAAGCTTTCGAGCACTTCACGCGAAGCCGCGGGATCAAGCGGGCCAACGGTCAGGGCGAGCGCTTTTTTTCCACCCACTGTCAGGTTGGCGATGGGAACTCTTCCCAAAATAACCACCCGCATTTCAGGGCATTCTGCAAAGAGAGCGTCAAGCCAGGCCACGCTCGCCCCCGAGTTTTCAGAAGTGGCAAATTGTACTTCTTCAAACGAGTCAAACGCGAGTAGAAAAACACCCGCTCCGATTGACTTCATGGCCGCATGAATGCGTGCGGCGACCGTTTTCGCGTGCCGGCGCATTTCCAATTCCGACGACAAAGAAGCCGGAGACTCCGGCGCCGCGGCTTCTACCGCGGGGGGTAGATCGGTGGCCTGCAATTCTACCTGGCGTTTGATCTCAGCGTATAAACCCGCCGGCTTTCGAGCGTCGAGAAGGGCCCGATCGTAGTCGAGGTAGGCGAGTAAAATGGGAGGTGCCGCGTTGGGTGCTGTTTGATTGAGAATGAATCGCGCGAGCAAAGCGCTTTTTCCGCTTCCACCCGCGCCGTCAATGGTTAGGGCGACGGGGTCATCGGGGCCCGAAGTGAGGTGGCTTTTGAGCGCTTCAAGTTCTACCCTGCGGTTTCGAAAATGTTTGCCGCCGAGCGCGTCAAACGGTTCTAAAAGGCGCCGAAGCGCCAGCAAAGCGTCTACCTCGGTGGGTTTAGGTAAACTCGGTATAAAAGGTAAAAACCAGTCACAGACCGACCGAAACTCACTCAATGTTCGCGTGGGCAGATCTCGCCAGTTGGGTAGATCTCCCGTGCTGAGTAGAGTATCGATCAGCGTTTGCCCTTCACTCGGTTCTACGTGGGTCGCCGCTCGGGCGTTTTTCATTTGTTCAAGCGAGCCGAGGTTTTCAAGGGCTTTGCGGCGTGTCTCAGTTTTAAGCGCCCACTTGGGTACACCTGATGGATCGATCGAAGTGATCACTTCATCGAGCAACAGGGAACGAGCCGTGCGTTTGTACGAAATGGGAGGGTAAGGTTGGAGCGCCGTTGGGTCAAACCAAAAGAGTACACTTGCTGCCTGCTCGTAGGCGCGGCGGGCATGTTCTTCAGCCGCTCGCTCTTTTTCCCTAAGAAGCCGTTCTTTGTCCACGTCGGCTTCTGTCTGGAGGTTGTGGTAAGATCGAATTTCTTCCCAAAGGGTGGGATGAGATGTTTTCAGGGTGTCAAAAATGGCGGCGACGGAAATGCCCCAGTTATACCGTTGCCCTTCTTCGTCTCTCCAGCCAACGTGAATGCCGATCAACCTTCCATTGTTGTCCAGTAGGGCACCGCCCCGGATCCGAGGCCCGAATTGGCGTCGTGCTTTAAAATTGGTCCGACCGCACCGAGGAGATCGCCAATGCTTACCACGGGCTCGCTTCTGCCCATGGGATAGCTGAGCAGGAATACCCACCCCGATTGGGATGTGCCTCGACCTGTTGTGACGTTGAGGCCGGGTGGCGGAGCGGGCATTGGGTGCGAAAGTCGTAGAAACGCGCCCGCCAAGTTTTGTCCTCTGGCGTTGGGCGGCATCCCGGTTTCTTCGGGTGGTAGGTCGACTTCCACAATGGCGACCGCCGTTGCGCCCTCCACCCACAGGTCGCCTTTGGGGAGGTGCGAGCCGTTCACCTGACAGCGCGCTGGTTGTTGAAGATCGCGGAGGGGCGGATCGTCCTTACTATGGTAGGTTAGAACCAATGTCGGCGCGACAACGATTCCACTGCGATGCGTGGCTCCACCATGCCCAATGAACGTGATGAGAACAGCCGACTGAAGAGCGTTCGCCAACGCCAAAATGGTTGCCGCGCTCAGATATTCACCCGGTTGGATGATCATGACGCCACCATCGTTCGAAGCCGCTCTTCGATCTCGCGGCGCGTTTTATCGAGAAAACCTTCATGTTCAGGGGCGAGTCCACCTGTAATGGCCGCTACTTCGGCAGCCAATCCCTCGGCCGTGAGGGGCTTTTGGAAAAGGTCGGAGTATAACCACGCAACAAGGTCGCTCACTTCCGACTCGCGCACTGTTCCGAGGGTAAGCTTGTCCCAGTTGACCGCCGCTTCATCAAGAGAATCGGGCAACACGGCGCGAGGGTAACTCAACAATACAAAACGTATTCCAGAATCGGTAGGGGCGATTGCGCGCGCGAAATAGTCGCAAAATTCAGCCACGGTGCCCGTTTCAGGCCCAATGTCGTCGATCACAAGCCAAGCGCGCTGGGCGCGCACTTTGTCCATTTGAGTGTTGACGGCCGAAACAACGCGGGCACATTGCTTTCTGTACCAATGGCTGTTGGGAGAATCGACGGGATCGGTTTTCCAGTCAGGTTCTTTGAGTTGAACAAGAAGCTGTTCTACCACTTCATAAGCGGCCATTGTGTCGGCCCCTTCCACCACGGCGAAGGGATGTTTGTGCGTGGTCGCCACGTGTCTGACGAGGGTTGTCGTGCGCGTTTTGCCGCTGCCGCGCGGGCCGGTGACAAGCAACAACTTTGGGTCGGCCGCTTCAAGCAGAGTTTTGAGCGACTGACGCAGCGGACCCCTGTCGAGAACAACTCTGCGGTTGCCAATCAACCGTTCTAGCCAGGCGGTTTTTGGAGGCGCCGCGAGCGAAGCGGCAACCCTGTCGGCGATGGTTGCCATATCGGCATCACCTTCACCGAGCTGACGCAGCACCTTTAGAAGCGCGGTGGGGTTTTTATCGTCGAGTTCACCGACAATTGTCAGAGCATCGGCAAAGGGATTGGCGCCCTCTGGAATGGCCGGAACTTCAGGCGCAAACGTGACAAGAAACGTTCGAAGAGTGGCGCTTGTCGGGTTACCCTCAACAAGCGCCAGCGCCAAACTTTGTCGCTCGGAATCGGTGAGCAGCATTCACAGGGAAGATCACTCCCTGTGTGCGCGCTTGTCAAGTGGGGCGCTCGTGACCTCTGCGCATCTCGCGGTGTCGGTTTCTCCCAAGCGCCCGCGGATGGGGCCCCCTAACCCCCACCGCAGTGGCGCGTGGGGCCCAAACCGCACCGCTCGAACGCGCATAGGTCACTCGCTCCCTTGCCCCAAAAACCGCACCGCTCGTGACCTCTGCGCACAGGTCATTCGCTCGCTTGCAAAAAGAGGTAAAAGCGGGTCGCCAGACCTCTATAAACGCACCACGTTTTTCTTGTCGCCGGGCACTTTGCGAAGGGCGTCGCGCGTATCGACAATGAGTTTGGCCTCACGCAACATGCGAGTATAGTCAATGGTCTGATGGTCCGTGACAATTACCACCGCGTCATACTCGCCAAAAGCCACGTTTTCAGGCACGCTCTTGAGTTTGACATCCCCTTCATCCACTTCCGGCACATGCGGGTCAAGGTAGTCCACATGGGCGCCGAGTTTTTCGAGCAGGGAGATCACGTCAAACGCGGGTGACTCGCGAAAGTCTGAAACGTCGCGTTTGTAAGCCACACCCGACACCAAAATGCGCGTGCCGTTCACCGCTTTTTTGCGCTGGTTGAGCGCCTCCTGAACGAGCACAGTCACTTCACGAGGCATGTTGCTGTTAATGGCATCGGCGAGTTCAATAAACCGCGCTTCATACTTGAGTGTACGCATGCGCCATGACAGGTAGAGCGGGTCAATAGGGATGCAGTGACCGCCGAGGCCGGGACCGGGTAGAAATTTCATAAAGCCGAACGGTTTGGAAGAGGCGGCGTTGATCACTTCCCACACGTCGATGCCGAGTTTGCGGCTCATC
The DNA here is from genome assembly GCA_016712345.1 of Polyangiaceae bacterium. GTDB lineage: Bacteria > Myxococcota_A > Polyangia > Polyangiales > Polyangiaceae > JADJRH01. The sequence continues at coordinate 4,953,188 of JADJRH010000011.1, read as the reverse complement.
ATGGCGACTTCGTTCACGAGGCCGATATTGACCGCTCGAAACGTGTTTTCTAAAAGCTTTACCATTTCCGCCGCGTCGGTGCTTGATACTGGAACGATTGTATTGATAATCGAGCCGTACAACGAGCACGCCACTTCAAGGCATCCGGGAGTGGCTCCACCCAATACTTTGGGGGTGTTTTTAATGCCCCAGTTGGCATTACCCGGGTCTACCCGTTCTGGGCTGAAGGCGATAAAAATGTCTTTTCCAAGTTCATACCCGTTGGTGAGTTTGGGAATAAGCACTTCACGCGTGGTTCCAGGGTAGGTGGTAGACTCAAGCACCACCAGCATGTCTTTGTGTTGGGCTGCGGCGATCTCACTCGTGGCCGACACAATAAACCGCATGTCGGGCTCTTTGGTTTTGTTGAGCGGCGTGGGTACACACACAATAATCGCGTCGGCGGCCCTGAGCACATCGGGGTCGGTGGACGCTTTGAGCTTTCCCGATTCAACAAGCGGTTTGAGGGTGCTCGTGGGAATGTCACCGATATACGATTCACCCCGGCCGAGGAGCCGGACTTTTTCAGGATCTTTGTCGTACCCCGTGGTGGTATACCCTTCTCTGGCAAGCTCGACCAAAAGGGGTAGGCCCACATAACCCGCGCCGATCACAACCACGTTGGCGGTGCGGTTTTGAATTTTCGAAAGGAGGGTGTGCGTCTGAGACATGGTAGATTCCTGATCACGTTTGCTTGAAAACCTACCCATTCACAATAGAACGGGTGGAACAAAAATCGAGGCGTTTAGGTTTGAACTTCTCCGTCGAGAATGCGGCGTGGCCCTTCTATTAATAAAAATTCGGCCTCTTCGCGACCGGCAATGGTGTATAGTGCGCGAAGCCCTTCACGCACGGCGTCCAGATCTTTGAGCGAATGCGCGTCGCTTGAAGCGGCGTGGTAATACCCCTGGGTAAGAAGCGCTTCTGCCGTTCGACGCGCTGTTCGCCCATACCTGCCTGAAAGCGCCGCGATATCCAGTTGCAAAACGGCGCCCGCATCGAGAAGCGGGTCAAGCACGGACGGATCATCCCATACAGGTTCATACCGTTCAGGGTGGGCAATGACAGGGCGGATCTTTCGTCGCATCATGTCAAAAATGCGGTGCTCAATCCGCGCGGGAAATCGACTTGTTGGAAACTCAACAAGCGCGCATCTTCGGCCCTTGTTTTGTTCAGGTGGAATGCGACTCGGGTAGGGGAGGGCGAGATCGCCGATGATGCGCTCAAAAACGATGTCGTCAAAAAAGTGTTCCGACGCGAGGTGTACCTCGGGGAAGTGTTTGTCGAGCGAAACCGCTGAACAGGTGCTGTCAAAAGCGTTGCGCAACGCTTGAGCGCTGTTGTTAAACATGCCGGGGCGCATGTGGGGAGTGGCCACAACGGTGCTAAAACCCGCTTCAAACAAGCCTTTGAGGAGCGCGACGCTGTCAGCCGGCGTTCGCGCGCCGTCATCAATGGCTGCGACCCAATGGCTGTGAAGATCGATATAGCCGCGCATGGCTGCTCTACCATAGCAGCGTCTTGGGATGCAGGGGGCTCCGCGTTCGTTCAAATGACAAAAAAGCAAGCGCCCCGTCGGACAAGTTTTCGGCGCGAGGGTCACAAATAGGGGTGAATTGCAGGGCTGTTCAAAGACGCCCGCCGTTCGACTCATGGATCGAGTCGCGGAATTTTGGCCCTCTGAAGCCGAAAAAGTCACGATTCGCATCGCACTTGGAGGTGCCTCGCCCGATGTCCAGTACCACTTTCGTCGCGGAGAATTCGATGAGGCAAATGTACACCGAGCCTACGCTGGCTCTTGTGAGCCCCGAAAATGAAGGAGAACGGCGTCGCCGCCGCAGCGAAGACCCAATCACAGCGCTTCACTATCAACTCGCCGCCACACGCTGGGAAGCGGCGCTCGATGCGCTCGTTCTCGTCGATGATGCGGGGTGTTTGATCGCGGGCGTGGGGTCGTGGCCCATCTGCGAAGAACTGGCTGCTTTCGCGCCGCTTCTTGCGGATCCGGGGTCCATTCGCCACGCCGGTTTGGGGTCGCGCCTCGCTGCGTTGTGCACCGATGTCGAGCTTTTGCAGGTGTTTGTGGACGGCGCTCCGGCACTGCTCTGTGCGCGCGGAGGCAACGACAAACGCGGGGCGTCGATCGCGCGCGCCGCCGCAGGCTGCTCGCGTATATTGAGTTAGGGTAACCCCGTGAGTACACACGAACGCGCGACCGTATTGGTAGTGGACGACGACCGCGGATTGCGGCGCGCGTTTGCAGATGTGCTTCGTTCCGAGGGGTTTTCGGTGATCGAAGCCGGCAGCGAGCCCGAGGCCGAAAAGGTCTACTCGGAGAGCGCCGCCCGCGTGGTTGTTCTCGACTTGATGCTGCCGCCCAAAGGTACACCTGAAGCCGGCGCCGCGTTGATGGGCCGCATGTTGGCCGCGCGGCCCGCGGCAAAAGTGGTGATTGTTTCAGGCGTGGGTGATACCGCTCTTTCACTTTCGCTGGTTCGCCGCGGCGCGTACGACTTCATCGAAAAGCCTGCGGATCCCGATGTTCTTGTGGCGGTGATTGAACGCGCTGTCGCTCGGCTTGCGCTCGAAGATCGCGTTTTGGAGCTTGAAAAAGCCATCACCCGTGAAGGACGCGAGCCGTTTGGAATGTTGGGCAGTGCGCCAGTGTTTCTTGAAGCGACAAAGATCGCCGAACGCGCCGCCGCGACGTTGGTACCGGTGCTTATTACCGGTGAGTCGGGCACTGGAAAAGAAGTGCTCGCGCGATTTGTACATGCGAAAAGCCCTCGATCCAAAGGTCCGTTTGTGGCGGTCAACTGCGGGGCGCTCGCGCCGACGTTGCTTGAATCCACGTTGTTTGGTCACAAAAGAGGCGCGTTTACCGGCGCCGTGGCCGATACTCCGGGGCTCTTTGTAGAGGCCGACGGCGGCACGCTCTTTCTTGACGAAATAGGCGACTTGGAAATTGCTTTACAGGTAAAGCTTCTGCGCGCTCTCGAAGAGGGGGAGGTGACCCCGGTGGGCGCGTCGAAACCCGTCAAGGTAAGTGTACGCATTATCTCGGCAACGCATAAACCGCTCGCAAAAATGGTCGAAGAGCGAACTTTCCGCGACGACTTGTACTGGCGCATTCGAGGGATTGAAGTGTCGCTTCCCAGGCTCGCGGATCGCACCGGAGATTTGCCGGTATTGGCGCAACATTTCTTGAATCAGGCGCGCGCTCTGGTTCCCAACGCCGGCTCCGCAAAGCTCTCACCTGAATCACAAAGGTGTTTGGAAAAGCACCATTGGCCGGGGAATTTGCGTGAATTGCGGCACGAAATGCAGAGGGCGCTGGTAATGGCGGCGGGGCGTGAAGAGATTCTAGAAGAAGATCTCTCCCCCGAGTTGAGAACGATTCGCCCTACAAAAGCCGACTCAAACGCAACCACAGTTCTCCCTTCAAGCTCCACACTTGAAGAGAAAATTGCCAATCTGGAGTACGCGGAAATCGCACGCGTGCTCGCCGAAACCGATGGCAATCGCAGTCACGCAGCTGAAAAACTCGGGCTTTCGCGCCAAGGCCTGCTCAACAAAATGGCCCGCCACGGCCTGCGGTAAGCGAAAACGTGCTCCGCGCCGCAATCAAACCACAAATGGTTTGTACTCAAATCTTCCTATGAATCGAGCCAGTCTCCTCCTTGCAATGTTGGTCAGTCTTGTGGGTTTTTCACTCGGATGCGACGGTGCCGAGACGAGCACCACGACCTCCGCCGGTGGGGGTGGTACCGGTGGCCTCGGTGGAACCGCTGGCACCGCTGGCACCGCGGGCACCGGTGCAGTCACGAGCACAACCTCCACGAGCAGTTCCGGCGGCAGCGGTGGCAACACGTGTACACCGGTCAATGACGACAACGAGTGTACAGACGACGGATGTGACGGTCCCGTGCCTGTCAACACGCCCTCCGCGGCGGGCTCGTCGTGTACACAAGGCGGTACCCTCTGCGACGGGATGGGGAGCTGTGTGGAGTGTCTGGCCCCAACCGACTGTCCAGATGCGGTCAACGCATGTCAGACCCCAACATGCGCTCAGGGAACATGCGGCCTCCAATTCGTTCCCACCGGCACAGTGCTTCCGGCCGCAAATCAAATACCAGGCGATTGCAAACAATTTGTGTGCGACGGCCAAGGATCTACCACCGCGGTGAACGCCGACGCCGATCTACCCAACGACAACAACCCTTGTACAAACGACGTTTGCCAAGCGGGTCAACCTTCCCACCCCAACACGCCCAAAGGTACACCCTGCGGCGCGGGCCTCGCGTGCGACGGCGCCGGTATGTGCGTTGGGTGCACCGTCGCATCCGACTGTCCCGGTACCGACGACGAGTGCAAAACGCGCACGTGCACAGGCGGTTTGTGCGGTGTTTCGTTCACTCCCATGGGCACCGTCCTTGCGGCGCAAACGCTCCATGACTGTCAAACGGCAATGTGTGACGGCAACGGCGGAGTCGCCAATATGCCCAACAATGCCGACCTTCCACTCGATGACGGCCTTTCTTGCACCAACGAAGTGTGCATAGCGGGTATGCAATCGCATCCTCCCGTTGCCAATGGAACAGCATGCTCCGACAGCGACGCGTGTACACAAGGCGATTCGTGTCAAAACGGTGCATGTGTACCCACGGGTTCCATCATGTGCGCCTCCAACATGTTGTGCGTGGCGGGTATGTGCTCCACCTGCGTCAATCAATTTATCGGGCCCACGCCGGTACAGGTTGGTCCAAGCCCCACCGGTGTTGCCATCGCAGACTTTGACGGCAACGGCACATTTGACCTTGCCGTGTCTCATCTCGGGCTTTCGGCCGTCAGCGTGCTGCTCAACCAGGGAAAGGCCACGTTTGGCGCCAAGGCAGAGTACAACACAGGAACCTTCCCACGGGCGGTGGCAGCCGGCGACCTGAATGGTGATGGTAAGCCCGACATGGTCGCAGCAAACGAAGCTGGAAATAGCGTGAGTGTGCTGATCAATCAGGGCAACGGCACCTTCACTGCCAAGGTAGATTACCCCACAGCCACATTTCCTCAAGCGGTCACGTTGGCTGACTTCGATGGTGACGGCAAACGCGACATCGCCGTTGTCAGCGGCAACGTGGCATTTGTGAGTGTGCTGTTTAACTTGGGCAATGGTACGTTTGCGCCCAAGATAGACTACCCAACGGGTCTGAACTCGTACGCTCTTGTGGCCGCCGATCTGACGGGCGACGGCAAACCCGATCTTGTCACAACAAGCTATTTCGTCGGCGGAATCAGCGTCCTCCACAACAATGGCAACGGCACTTTCGGCGCTCCCACCGGCTATATCACCGGTACAAGCCCCCGCGCCGTTGCGGCCGGTGATATCAACGGTGATGGCAAACTTGACCTTGCCATCGCGAATGAACTTATCAAGACAGTGAGCGTGCTTCTCAACAGCGGCAACGGAACGTTTGGCGCCAAAGCTGATTACCCAACCAACGGCAACCCCAACACCGTTGTACTTTCCGACTTGAGCGGTGATGGTAAGGTCGATTTAGCGGTTACAAGCGGCCCGGGCAGCGAGCTTGAAGTACGCATCAACAACGGCTCCGGCGCGTTTGGAAATAACGGGGTATATGCTGTGGGGTTGTCCCCCGTCGCGCTGGCAGCCGGCGACCTGAACGGCGACAGCAAGCGCGATCTTGCCATTGCAAACAATGGATCGGATACGGTTAGTATACTGCTCAATGATGGGAGTGGTATTTTCGGCGGCTCGTCTTATCCCGTCGGCAACCTTCCCTACTCGGTGTCGGCGTCAGACCTCAACGGCGACGGTAAGGTTGACCTTTTCACGTCCAACCGAAACAGCAGCACTGTCAGCGTACTCATGAACAACGGCAACAACACCTTTGCCGCGGACGTGGAGTATGACGTTGGCTCCAGCCCGTACGCTGCTTTGGCCGGTGATCTAAACGCCGATGGCAAGCCTGATATCGTTGCGGTGAACAACAGCGGGAGCAATATCAGTGTACTCATCAACAACGGCAACGGTACCTTTGCAAACGACGTGACCTACTCGGCTGCTTCGGGCCACTCCTTGGCTCTTGCCGACTTTAACGCCGACGGCAAGTTGGACGCTGCGGTGCCGTATGACACGGGCTCCAACGTGGCGGTGTTGCTTGGCAACGGTGACGGCACCTTCGCCGCCAAAGTCAACTACGCAACAGACTCCAGCCCTCGCGGAATTGCCGCGGCCGACCTGAACGGTGACGGCAAGCCCGATTTGATGACAGCGAACAGCAACAGCGGCACAGCAAGTGTACTCATCAACAACGGCAACGGCACGTTTGCCGCCCCTGTCAACTATGCCACGGGCACGGCGTCCAATCCCTACTCCGTCACCGCGGCCGACGTCAACGGCGACGGCAAGCCTGACATGATTGTCGCGTCTTATTTTGCCGACAAAGTGAGCGTTTTTCAAAACAACGGAAATGGAACGTTTGCTGCGAAAGTTGACTACGCAGTGGGCAATCTACCCTACTCCGTTGCCGCCGCCGATGTAAACGGTGACGGCAAGCCCGACCTTGTCACCGCAAACAGTCAAGACAACACAGTGACAGTGCTCTACAACAACGGCGCAGGTGTATTTGTCTCTCGGGTTGACTATCCGGCGGGTGAAGATCCCACAGGGCTTTGGCTCGCCGATCTGAACGGCGATGGTAAGACCGACCTCGCAGTCACGAACCTGTTTGACGGGGTGACTGTCCTCTACGGGGCCTGTTTTCCGTAGGCAAACAACGCGACCGGTGTCTGGCCCACGGACCCGTGGGCTGCGCCGCTGGGTATGACTGTCGCCCGCTCGCGCCAATCGTGGTGGGCGCCGCCCCGAGGGGGCAACTCGGTGACAGCAACATGGTGCTTGCCCGCACTTGCTGCGGTGTGATCGCAGCCATTTCGCACTTTGTACGCTGCCGCTCGACGAAATTAGCCGGTTTGTGCGGAACGGGAAGTGCAGGCCTGAATACTCGGTGCCGCGGGAAGAAAACCGGCACACCCACGAAGCTCTCTCACTGTCCAAAGGGCAAAGGAGCGCGCCATGGAAATCCAAGGCAAAAAGTATGTTTCGATCTACCTGACCGACCCGCAGATGCGGATGGTTCGAGATTTCTTGGGCCTCAACTGCCATCAATGGTTGGTTGAAGTCTCCACCTCCCCGATCATGCGTTATATGGCTCCGAGGCTCCGAAAAGAGCAACTCGACGCCGGTGCAAAGCGCATGTACCTCGAAGATTGGCAGAAAGCGGAGATTAAAGACCTGACGGGTGAAGAGTGCGACTTTGTTGAACTCACACACGCCTCAAATCTCAAATACAAAGGTCCGGTTCACGCAGAATTGAAGGAGCTGCAAAAAGCCGGCTAACTCCGGCGCGGACCAACGTGTGATGCCAACGGCCGAGTCCGCTTTTTCAACCGACACGACAAGAGGAGGCACCATGATTGCGAAGGAGTACATTCCTGAATACTGTGTGTGGGAGCTAACTCTCCGTTGCAACATGCGGTGCCTCCACTGCGGCTCCACCGCCGGTCGCGCCCGCGAGGGCGAACTTGCGCTGCACGAGTGGATGCCAGTCGCCGATGAACTTGTCGGCTTGGGTTGCCGCTGCGTAACCCTTATCGGAGGTGAGGTGTTTCTCGCCAAAGACTGGGAAAAGCTCGCTCGACATCTCTCCGACGCGGGAGTGGAGGTGAACATTATCACCAACGGGGCCGCTCTCCGCGAGCCCCAAATCGAGCAGATTCAAGCGGCGAATCTTGCAAACGTGTGCGTCTCGATCGACGGAATGCGCGAGCACCACGATCACGTCCGCAACGTGAACGGCTCCTTTGAGCGAGCTGTTGGTGCGCTGGATCGACTCTCGGCCTCGGGCATCTCCACAGGGGTTGTCACCACCTTACTGGCAGAAAACATCAACGACCTAGAGGCGCTCTATTCGCTGCTTATCGACCACGGCGTTTCGGTATGGCAGCTCCAGATTGCAACTCCCATGGGCAACATGGCAGAAGCGAAAGGGATGTTGCTCGATCCGTCGGCAATTCCTCGTGTAACACGGTTTATTCGAGAGCATCGAGACCCGGCTCGCCTATGGATTCTCGCTGGAGATGACATTGGCTATTACGATGAAAACGAGGCTTACCTGAGAAATCTACCCGGTCGACTTTGCGCCTTTGGTGGATGCAGTGCCGGGTTAACCGCTGTGGGGATCGACAGCGTTGGCAATGTGAAAGGATGCGAGTCGCTCTACGATCCCCGTTTTATTGAAGGAAATGTGCGAACTGAGTCTTTCACCGCGATCTGGACGAAAAAAGGCAATTTTGCCTACAATCGCAACTTCGATCCGCAGATGTTGGCTGGGCGCTGCAAAGGTTGCGACAAGGGGTCACTCTGCCGCGGCGGCTGCCGTGGCTCGTGTTATTTCAACTCTGATGGCATGTACGAAAACCCGTACTGCTGTTATCCCGGCCGGCCAATCGCTCCTGAAAAACGGCACCTCGCTCTGGCGCCCGAAGCAGCGATCGGTTTGACTCCTGCGTAGTCACAGGTATCCAGGCGCTTCAGGTCTTGGCGTGACGCGTCAGCCGTCGCTCTGGGGGAGTTACCCAGGAGGACACAGAGGTACACAGAGACAAAACTCCCTGGATCTCGGCAATCTCCACGCTTCCGGCTTCGCAGTTGCAGCACCACTGTTCGTTCACTCGCGTAAACCGACCACCGCCGCAGAAGAGACTTGACATAACCGCGCCCCCCTTCGTACCGCCTATACTAGGACCAGGAGCGCTGTAAAAAATGACAAAGGAAGAGCTTGAGGTAACATGGAAGGGGAGGGAAACCAGCCTTGTCTTTCGTGAAGAGGGCGACGAAATTAAAGGTTACGTGGGTAAAAAGCATGTGCTCACGGTTGAGTTGAGCGACGGTGGTGAGGTAGACGAGCTATTTTGCCACGAAGACCTTGAGTACGACGAAGAAGACCTTGCCGACCTGCTCCTGGCCGATGAAGAGGGTGGCGAGGACGAAGAAGAGGATGACGAGGAGGGAGAAGACGAAGAAGAGGATGACGAGGAAGAAGAAGACGAAAGTGACCAGGGTGAGGAAGACGCCGAGAGCGAAGAAGCCGAAGAAGACAGCGGCGATGAAATTGACGAAGACGAAGACGCCAATTACGGCGATCCGGTAAAAACAGCCAAGATCCCCGGTGTACCCACTCTCCATGCGGTGCTTGTGGCCTACGGCGCCGACATTGGAGTGGACGACGATGTGCGGCTGACGCGCGATTTCTTTCGCATGTTGCAAGCCGAAAAAGTCCTGAACGTAAAAGAAACGCTGCTTGCCGGCCGCAATGCAACGGCCGAAAAAGCGCTTGCCGCGGTGCAAGCGTTTCAACCGGGCGAAGACGACGTTGTTTGGTTTTCATACTCTGGCCACGGAGCCATGGCCGAGGGCGATCGGTTGCTCTGCACCCGAGGCAAAATGCTCCGTCGCGCCGCAGTGAGCGAGGCAATGCAAGCGTTGGGCGCACGCTTCGGTGTTGTGTTGAGTGACTGTTGCGCCGATGAAATGGGCCGCGTTTCACCCAAAGAAACGCTGGGTGCGGCTCGACCTACCCGTCTGACAGCTCGCATGAACAGACTCTTTCGCCAGTACACTGGCATGTTCGATGTCACCTCTTCGGCCGACTACCAATACTCTTTCGGCGGCGTTTTCACCCCCACATTAATCAAAAAAGTGCTGTTTGGAAGCTCTGAAGACACGTGGGAAGGTGTGTTAGAACGGACTGTCAAAATCACCATGGCCGATGGTGAAGGCGCCATGTCTAAAGAGGGGCGACGCGCTCTCCGCAAAGTGGGTGAAGTGGTTATCGAAGCGCAAAAACCGGTGGCTTACGCCATGCCGCACGAGCGATAACAAGCCCAAAACTCCCTTGCCACGCCGCACGAGCGATAACAAGCCCAAAACTCCCTGCTTCATTGGCCGACCGAACGGCAACATTGGCCGACCGAACGGCAACGTTGCCGTTTGTCCCGGCGCGCAGGCTCGTCCGCGAGGTCTCAGCCGACGGACGATTTCTTCACGGATCTCACCCGGCCCGGACACTCACCCCATGCCTACTTTTTTCCAGGAGTGTCTTATGAAAACGCGCATTCTTGTTTCCGGTCCTTCCCTTGCTCTCGCTCTTTCAGCCCTTTTTCTCGCCGTTGGTTGCGACTCGTCCGGCGGTGGTGACGGCGGTACAGGTGGAAGCGGCGGCACCGGAGGCAGCGGAGGTTCCACCGGCTGCGAGTTTGAGGGCGTCACCTACCAACCGGGCGAAACCTTCTCCGACGGCTGCAACACCTGTTATTGTGCCGAAGACGGCAACGTCGGCTGCACTCAAATCGGTTGCCCCGACGAGTGTGACCCCACCCTCACGTGTACACAAGTGCTCACCTGCATCGACGGCCTTCTCTACCCAACCGGCTGTGGCCCCGCCAACTGTGACGCCCCCGTCGGCCCTTGTGAAACCCTCTGTGATCCCAGCCTCGCCTGCGGTGAAGCGCTCACCTGCGTTGATGGTCAACTCTACCCAACCACCTGCGGCCCCGCCAACTGCGACATGCCCATTGGCCCCTGCGACCAAGAGTGTGATCCCAACCTCGCCTGCGACCAGGTGCTCACCTGCCACGAGGGTCAACTCTACCCAACCGCCTGCGGCCCCGCCAACTGCGATATGCCCATCGGTGAATGTGAAGATCCCGCTTGTGATCCAACCCTCATTTGCGGCGACGCGATCACCTGTGTCGACGGTCAACTTTACCCAACAACGTGTGGCCCCGCCAACTGCGATATGCCCATCGGTGACTGCACAAACGCGAGCTGTGATCCCTCCCTCGTTTGCGGTGAAGCTCTAACCTGTGTGGACGGCAAACTCTACCCAACCACCTGCGGCCCGGCCAACTGCGACATGCCCATCGGCGACTGCTGATCCCCTCCCGTTCCCGAACCTACCCATTTCCGCCTCTTCTGTGGACACGCGCTCTTCATAGGTGGCCCGCGTTGGCGTTCACGCGCTTGCGCCTTTTGAGCACACCGACAAGGGAATGCTCTGACAGGTCCGTTTTCCATCCTCTCAACACACGCGCCGGGGTGATGGCTTGTCTAAGGCTGCCGAACGATCACCACAACACACGATGCGTTGTCGCTCCCACCGTTTTTAAGCGCCGCATCGATCACGCATTGCGCACACTCGTCCGCATTTCGACTCTCTGAGAGCAGCCCTCCCAATTGTTCATCGGACACGAGCAAGTGTACACCATCGGTGGTGATAAGAAACACGTCGCCGCTTTGTACATCGGTATGCCGCGTGTCGACTTCTACCTTGTCACCCATTCCCCCCGCGCGCGTGATCACGTTTTTAGGTACTTCGGCCAACACCTCCGGCGAAACATCCGGGACAAATCGTTTGTACTCGTTGATAAGCGAGTGATCGCTGGTTAACGCCTCCAGCTTGCCGCCTCGCATGCGGTACACTCGACTATCACCCAAGTGTGCAATTGCCGCAGTGGAACCCTGAATGGATAGAGCCGCTACCGTTGTCCCAATCCCCATGAACATTCGGTTGGTTTTTACAAGATCAAGAACTCGCCGGTTAGAAAGGGTTACCGCCGAGTTGAGCCTATTTTCTTGGAGGCATCTAGTTGGGTCAGGTTCAACAGGTAAGCTTGGTTGAGCTTGACCGTGAGTCCGCTCAAACAATTCTACCAGAGTGTCAAACACCACACCGGCCGCGCGGTCGCCCGAACACATGCCGCCCATTCCATCGGCCACGAAAAACAACCCCAACTCAGGAAACGCCCCGGCCCGATCTTCGTTATGTTCTCTTTGAAGCCCCACGTCCGACACGGCTTTTGCATCGAGGGAAAAAGTTTGCATCGGTTGATGGTGTGCACGATCGCACCAGCCGCCAGTTGAAATTTTGCTCAACAAACATGTCAGGTAGGTTTGGTCGTGCCGGGTTTTGTTCGCACAAATATCGCGATCACCGCAGAAGCCACGAGACCCGTTACGAGTGTCCCAATGGCGCCCGACAGGGCTGAAATCATAGGCGTTTGTGACTTCTTCGCCTCTTCAAGCGCCTCAGCGATTTTGTCGGCGGGTAGGCCCTGCGCTCGCAACATCTGCTCATGAACCTGACGCACTTCCTCAAAGTATCGGGGAAACGCGACCGTCGTGAACAAGAGCGATCCGCCGAAAATGATCGGCATGGAGATCGCCGCAATCGCCGTTCCTGCAAACACCTGACGGCCATAACCGCGACCGTCCTGCGCCGTTTTTCGCAGCGCCCAGACGAGCACCGCGATTTCAATCACAGTGACCATCCAAAACAAATTGAGCAGCGCCGGGTCTTTGTACCAACCCGTCAGACCCATGACGAACGTCCACGCGGCAACCAAGGCGCCAAGCACCACACCCGGAACAACAATCTGTTTCATGCAGCGACTCCTATACTCAGTTCCGGTCAGAAGGGAGGGATTGGATCCGTACGTTCATCCGGCACCTGTAACAGCGTTCGAGGGCGCGGGCCAAGCACAAAGTTGTTCCAAAGCGGAGCGAGGCACCGCATGGTCATGTGGTTTACCGTTATAAACAAACGCTTGTGTACGCTATTTTTCCCCAACGGGAATGTCAAAGTGCAGCACCTCTTCGCGCTCGCCGAGCCGCGAGTAGAGCGCCTGCGCGGGCTTGTCGTCTTCGTCTGTATCGGCCTGTACAAAGATCACCCAAGCGCCGCGTTGGGCCGCTATTTCTCGGAGTTTTTCAATGAGCGCCGTCGCAATACCCCGTCTGCGATGTTCGGCCGAAACGGCAAGATCATATAGGTAGATTTCGCTTCGCTCCTGCTCAAACTTGTGCAGTTCATACGCCGCCAGGCCGCCCACCACCTCACCATCGATCAGCGCCGCCAGCGCGATGAATGTGTCACGCCCAAGCAGGCGCGTTGTGTACTCAGCGGATGGCCGCTTGCCAGTATAGGTTTCCAGGTCGTCAAACGCTTGACCGAACATGGTCACCAATCCTTCCATGAGATTCAGGTCGTTTGCGCCGAGTTGACAGATATTGAAGGGCGTGGGTTGGTTCATGGCGTTCAGTATAAACTGACCTGAGCGCGATGTCTCGCGGGTCAAAGGGCACCGTTGCGAAGGCGAAGCCGTTTTCGGCTTGAAAAGGAAGAGGTCGGTACGAATATTTTTGCCGGAGCCGCAACCAAGGGCCACATGAACAATGTGGTCAAGGTTTTGGGGAGCGTCGTTTTGGCTTCGGCTTTTGCTGTAGGGTGTGGGGTGAGCGGTGAAAAAGAAGAGTTTGGCGCGCCTGAGAAAAAGGTCATGTCCACTCCGTCGGGCGGGATTGGCGGAGGAAGTGCAGCGTCAGTGGGTGGTGCAACGGCAGGGGTAGGGGGTGCAACGGCAGGGGTAGGGGGTGCAACGGCAGGGGTAGGGGGTGCAATGGCAGGGGTAGGGGGTGCAACGGCAGGGGTAGGTAGTACAACGGCAGGGGTAGGGGGTGCAGTGGCCGGAGTCGGCGGTTTGGCGGCCGGATCTGGAGGAGGGATGGTTGGAGTCGGAGGTTTCGCGGCCGGAGTTGGAGGGGGGATGGTTGGAGTCGGAGGGATGGTTGGAGCTGGCGGAGACAGCGAGGCATCCACTGCGAGTGGGGCCGGTGGAGCAACGAGTGGGGCCGGCGGTGCAACGAGTGGGGCCGGCGGAGCAGGGCAGCCACCGGCGCGTGTGCAAGTACCTTGTGGCGGAATGAAGGTGGTCAAACAGGGCGACAAGAGAACGCTTTATGCCTCGGCCCAAGGCGCAACTGAAGCGCAGGCAAAGGCCAAGTGCGAGGCGGAGCCCTGGTGGGCGGGAGTCAGCGGGTTTGAGTGTACGGTGGCGGCTTCTTGTCCAACCACCCCGTATCCTCATTGCAACATGTATTTTGGTCCTGACACCTTCGTCACAAAAGAGTGCACCTGCAAAAACCTGATAGACCGTTGGGACTGCTTCAAAGAAGGGGAGATTCCTGTTGGGTCGGCGGTGGAGTGTTTTTCCTGTTATCAGACAACTCTCAAAGTGCCATGTGGGCAAAAGGTAAAATTGCCTGCAACCATGAGCAGCGTCGCCGTGGCCTATGGGTATAGTGATGTCTCGGAGCAAAAGGCGAAAGAAGAGTGTGAAAAGGCCGAGTGGGATGTCCCCGGAATCTGGTGTGAGCGCCCCGCAAACGACACCACCAACGGGCCCACGCCCAGGCCCAAGTACACCCTCCAAAACGAGTCGCAATGCTCGTGCGAAAAATTCCTTGTTTCGCCCGATCGCTGGAAGTGCAAACGCACCGCTGTCATGGTGAACGACAGCGACATCGACTGCACAGCGTGCGCACCGCAAAATCAATAATAGACAAGGATACCGGCAAGGTTGCCGGTGCACCGCGCGCATTTCCACCCACGCTGTTCGTTCACGCGCGTGAACCCCCTGAGCGCCGCGCTATACCCGTTTAGCCTGAGTTATAGCTTTGCCACAATCTCCTCGGTCACCTTCCACAAGCGATCTCCCATTGCCGCGTCCTGCGAATGGCGCGAGCTTTTAGCCACATTGCAGTCGGCAAAATACTCACCGCTTACCCCCGCGAGCGAGGGGTGTGATGCCACATAACACTGGGTAGCCGCGCCTTCGTGCACGTTTTTCATTGCAACCGCCGACGCAATGGGCGACACGATTCGAGCGACAAGCCCCATGTGTCTACCCAAGTTGGTGGCAATCACCCCGGGGTGAACCGCGTTGGCGGTGCGACCTGTGCCGGCAAATCGCCGAGCCAGCGAACGCGCGAAAAGCAGATTGGCGAGTTTCGACTGACCATAGGCCACCCAGGGTTTATACCCCGTGTTGAATGTCAGATCATCAAACTGAATACCCGCCGACGGCGCCATGGTGTGCGCTCCGCTCGACAAAATCACCACCCGCGCCGTGTCCGAGAGTTGATCGAGCAGGCCGGTCACGAGTATAAAATGCCCCACGTGGTTTGTAAAAAACTGCATTTCCTGACCATGGCAAAGTTCGCGATTGGGTAGAGCCATAATTCCCGCGTTGCAAAGCAGCACGTCGAGCGGGATTCCAAGTTCTTTGACGGTGGCAACGCAGGCGCGCACCGATGCAGGATCTGAAAGCTCACATGCAACCGGAATGGAATCACCCGAAAATCCCCGGCATGCCTCAGCCGCCTTTTCACGACTGCGCGCCGCCGCAACAATCCGCGCGCCGCGCATGGAAAGCACACGCGCACTCTCCTGTCCGAGCCCCGAGTTGACCCCCGTTATCAAAATGGTTTTCCCCTTGAGATCAAGCCCGTTTGTGACTTCTTCAGCGGTGGAAGCGTATCCAAAACCGCTTTCTCCGCGGCGACCTTTGACGAGAGAGTAGAGCGACATAAGGGCACCATGGGGTCAACTTAGGCCCGAAGGCAAGGGCTACTTTGGAGCAGTAGCTGCCCACCCCGGCCGTGCTCGGCGCAAGCGCCTGCGCGCGCCCGCCCCTCCCAAGCGTCGCGCTGCGCGCGCCGCGGGCGGGGCCCGTCAAAGAGCGCTTTGGGCGCCGTCCAAATGCATCGGGGTAAGGTTTGCACTCGACTTGTCCCGACGGGGCAGTCAAAGAGCGCTTTTGGCGCCGTCCAAATGCATCTCGACAAGTTCTGTTGTTGTTGGCTTTCCGTTGGCCGTACCTTCACTTCGCACGAACCCGTTAATGGGTACAGCGGGATGATTCCACGACTTGATTTTCATCGAGATGCCGAGAATTTTTTGGTCGTACTCATGAAGGTAACATCCCTTAAATTCACCGGCCGCGACAGTTGCATCCGCGCGCTGGGCATTGTCCACTTTGGGTTTGCCAATGAGCTGTATAAACTTGTCTGTCAGTGCGCCCGAGGCTGCCAGTGCCGCACCGCTGAGTTCTTGAACGGCGCCGTTGCCGGCCTTGATTTTAAGCCTTTTAATAGAGGTTGACTTAAAGTCATTTCGACCGCTTTCATCCATTAAAAACTGAAGGACGGTTTTACCGCTGGGCGCATCCTGCTCAATTTCACACCAAAACGCGTTGCCCTCTTTCCCCACAATTTTTATCACCGTGGGCATGGGAGGTTCACCGGCAGTCTTCACCAGAAGTCGAATCCACTGACCCACGGCAAGCGGTATCAGGTCAAAGTTGGTGGGAGCCGGGTAACTCTTGGCCCCAGGCGATGCGCCCGGGGAGGCACCTGTGGAAACCCCGGTGGGCGCGGGTTTGGCGCCCGGAGCGGCCGTGGTCGCCGGCGAGCCAGACGGCTCTTTGGAGCCACATCCCGCGAGCGACAAGGCGAGGAGGAAGGGTAGAGTCAGAGTGGCAATGGCATGGTGCAGTCGAGGCATAGGACTGCGATGCAGGAGAACAAGGTCGGCGCCAAGTGTCAAGTTTTGGCGGTGCGGCGACGGGTAGATGGTGGAGGGGATACCGGCAAGGTTGCCGTTCGGCCGGCCAATCTTGCCGTTCAGGATTGAAAAGCGCTTGTATTGTTCACCCGAATTGTGAACCATGCCGCATGGCCAAGCCGACCACCTCCACAAAACCCGCCGGCAAGCCCACGAAGGCTCCGCCCAAACTGCCCACCAAGGCTCCCGCCAAAGCACCCACACAAGCGCCGACCAAACCAAAACCGGCGCGCACCGGTGCGCTCGCGGCGCCGGTTCAGGTGGAACTCACTGTGGACAAAGCGCTCAAGAAAAAGTGGCAACAAGCGCTTGAAGTGTTGCAAGGTGCCAAACGAGAAGGAGCCGGTGCATTCGATCGGCAGTGGGAAGCCATCGGGGCCATTATCGAGCACGACCCTCCGCTCTACTTGGCCGGCGGAATGGCCACCATCAAAGCCTTTCTTGAAACACATGTGGGTGAAAACGAGCGCACCGCGCGCCGCCTCATTCGTGTTGCCAAGTATGCATCACCGGCTGAAGAAAACCGATATGGCATCAGCAAACTGGACGCCGCCATCAGCTTTATTGAAGCTCAACTCGGGCAACCTGTACAGGGTAGGTTGCCGGTGGCGTTTGATGCGCTTCGCATTCCCGTGGAGAAAGACGCTAAGACAACCACCCTTCCGCTCGAAAAGTGTCCGGTAGAGCAGATTCAGGCGGCCACACGCGCCCTACTGCGGACAAAGGACAAGGCACCCGCAAAAGCGTCTCCAGTGGTGAAAGCCATTACCAAAGAGTTGCAATCCACCAAGTGGCGGGGAGTTACCGTGCGACTTGCGGGGGGCAAAGTATCGTTTGGTGGGGTGCCCGTCGACGCGTTTGAAGACTTTGTAAAAAGCCTTGCTCGGGTGCGCTTACCCATCCAAGAAGGGTAGATTCAGATCGGGATACCGGCAAGGTTGCCGTTCGGCCGGCCAATCTTGCCGTTCCAAGCGACTTGACTTACGTGTTTGGTTTCGCCGCCCGATCTGCTGCGATGCCGCGTTCGTTTCCCCGGGTCCGCGGGCGCGGCCGCCGCGCGCCACAACGGTGTTTGTCCCGATCCTGCCGACTGCCCCGAGGGGTATGTCAACCTGAAGGGCGATTGTGTTGTTGCGGCCCCCAAGACCGCGGGGGTAGACCCGTCCAGTGGAATTCAATATCAATGCGCGCCCGCGGGCTGCGCCTTTCGGGTTCCATACGGCCCGTATTGCGGCTTTCCGAGCGGTTGCTCGGCGGCGTGTGCTGCTCCGAAGTACCGGCTGGCTTTTGCAAATCCCGCTTTCATCTGCACGGAGTAAGGACGTTCCTGGGTTGCTCACATCAGTCTACTACCCAAGAAGGGTAGAGTCAGATCTGGATACCGGCAAGGTTGCCGTTCGGCCGGCCAATCTTGCCGTTCGGCTGGGCTGAAAAACCGAGAAGTGCTTTCACAGCTCCTCCCTTGGACAGTTGCAGACAATTCCATACCGGAGACTCCATTGCTGCTCTGGGATGCCCTTGGAGTCGAGATGACTCTTCTTCGCCAACTCGCATCCACGCCCCTTGTTGGTGTCGCTCACGTCGGACTGCACCGCAGGCGACGAGTTTGGGGCGGCAGTCGCATAACAAGGCCCGACATCTATACAACGGCCACCTGAAAAGTAGACCCTACCATTTTTCTTGGATGTCAAGTTCGCGCAGCTCTGTGGTATGGCAATGCAGACGCCACCTTGATATTGGCACTTACCATGTTGTGTACATTCGTCTTCACACGGATCTGGAGGCGCGCTTGTTGTCGACGTTGAGGTTTTACTGACCGCTGGACTTGGAGGCGTTGTCGTCTGACTCTGCGTCGTTGTCGATGTTGTGCTGGCGGTGGTTGTCGAAGTCGTACCGCCAGTCGTCGTCGACCCCGTATCAACGGTGGTTGTCGTGTCGGTGGTATGGCTTGTCGGGCCCGAACTGGACATGGATCCGCCGGAGCCTGAATTTAAAGGCGTTCGCAACGCCACAATGGCGACAACAACCACCATGGCCAGCATGCACACGCCCACAATCGCCAGCGCAACATGCAAGTTGAGCGACTTTGGATGTGGATGGTCCATCGAACCGCCGCCCGCGTTGGCTCGTTCGATTGCTTGTCGCTCGGAGATGGCGGTTGACTCTCGATCGCGATACTTGCCGGGGATCGCAGGATCAACCTCTAGGCTTTTTTTCCGGCGATCCCCTGTTCTTGCAAGAAGGGTAGAAACGCGCTAGCCAACACACCTCGATTGTTGGGCGCGTTATCGAATGCGGTGTGCATCGCCACGAGGCTCCAGCGCATGTCGAAACACGGCGAGCCTGACGAGCCACCTTCGGTAGATGTTGAGTATAACACGTTAGGTGCCGCAAGCTGCGACACCGCGCCGGCGCCGACGCTCAAAGGTACACCGCCGGGATGTTGCAAAATGAACATTGGCTCGCCCAACTCAGGATCGCGGGCAAGCGGTTCAAACCAACCTCGCTTTGTGCCGCGCGAATCGAGCAGATCGCTTCCCGGTTCATCAGCGAGTTTCAACACCGTCACGTCGAGATCCGTATCTTCGGCGACAGGGTTCAACGACTTGAGCCGACTTTCGCGTGGCTCATGTTTGGGTGCGCCATGATCGAAAAGGTCAAACAACGCCTCCGCCTCCCCATAGGCAGAAAGCTCGCGGCGAACGTGCGCGCATGTAACCACCAAGTCAGGTCCAACGAGCCATCCCGTTCCCACCGCCTGAATCATCCCACTCGCCAACTTGCCTTGTAAGAGGCACACTCGGCGAAGCGAGACGTTCATGGCGCCCGCCCACGCCTTCACCGCCTGGGGTGGTGCTCCTTCCAGGTGAACTTTTTCAAGCGCTTTTTGGATTTGCGCTTCCCCCGTGGAGGCCCTCACGTTTCGTACAAGGTCCAAGCGTTCGCCGGGCGACATCGATTTGGTGCGCAGAAGCCCGGCAAAAACGGCTTGCTCAATCCGCTCGGTGAGCGATTGTTGGACTGCGAGGAATTCTCGATTCTCCTTGCGGAACTTGGAATTGGCAACCGCTGTCGTCAGCCACAACATCAATGGAATGTCTTCGGCTCTGTAAGCTGGCAACTCGTTAAGCGTCGTGAGATCATTCAAGAGCTGTCCGAGTGGGTTACCCACTACAGTGATTCCGGCGGTCAGAGGTCTGGGTATACCCAACAGGAGAACCTGACGTTCCAAATTGGCTGAGATGGCCGCATCTCGAAGCCGCAAGAGTATAGCGTACGGTAACCAACCACCTTCCGGAACCTCAATCAACGCGTCGTCCTGTTTCGCTGCCATCGTGGACGCCTCCAGAAAATCGAATCCGCGGGCCGAGAGCAGTTATCAGGCCATACCTCCACCGGTGAACTCCGGTGGGCCAACTGCGCCATTTCTTTGAGGAGACGTTCCGACACGAGCTTCGCTTGCGTTAAACTCGCAGCGCCCGCGTTGTGAACCACGCTGCGCTGCGTGTACGCGAGCGCGGCAACCCCTCGCCCTGACGCGCCAGGAAGAATCTGACACGGCGGTAGCAACGTAACGTCCGGTGAGGCGCCAAACGCGACGCGAAACAGCCGCCGCTCATGTGGGTTCTCAGCGCCTCGCAAATTGCTATCGCCGAGGCGCCGCTTTTGCGATATCGTGATTGGTCATGCCTCCGAGAAAGGAAGGACTCCCGCCGATGGCCGCGCCTGGTACGCGGATCGATCGCTTTGTGATTGACAGGCTCCTCGGTCGCGGCGGCATGGCTGAAGTATACGCCGCCCGTGACACCCATCTCCGGCGGGTGGTGGCACTCAAAGTCCTACACAGTCGGCGAGGTGACACCTCGGCCACCCAACGCCTTTTGCGCGAAGCGCGCGCGGCCGCGTCGTTTCAGCATCCGGGTGCGGTGGTTGTGTACGACGCTTTCGAGCACGACGGCGCCGCGTACATGGCCATGGAATTGGTCAACGGTCGCACGTTGCGATCGTTTGTGGGTGATGCGTCAATCCCCATTGAAAAGCGCCTGCGATGGCTCGTGGATGTGGCGCGCACATTGGGAGCGGCGCACCGCGCCGGCCTCGTTCACAGGGATGTCAAGCCTCACAACGTCATGGTGCGGCAAGACGGTGAAATCAAAGTTCTTGATTTTGGAATTGCACGCGCTCACCGGGCCTCATCGTCTTTGGGTGAAGATACCCTGCAAACGCTCGGCGCCATGACCGATCCGGGAGCGATCGTGGGCACGCCGCTCTACGCCTCGCCTGAACAGCTCAGCGCCGCGGCGGTGGACGGTCGGTCAGATCAGTTTGCCTGGGGAGTGACTTCTTACGAACTCTGTTGTGGACTCTTACCTTGGCGACGCCGCGACACTCTGACCATGTTGGCTCAAATGGTGGCCGGGGATATACCCACAATGGCGCGCCGGGTTGCTGAGGCGCACGCTGAATATCGGGATGTCGCAATGAGCGCAGCTACGTCGCGCAGTGCACCACCACCGCCCGATCCCGCGCTCTACCGAGAGATTCCACCTGAAATCGAGGAGGTGTTGCGGCGTACACTTGCGAAAGATCCCGACGAGCGATTTTCTACCATCGACGAAGCGGCCGACCTGCTCGAAGAACACGCTGAGCCGCCGCCTTCGCTGCGATTTGTACCGCGGTCCACCTTCCCATTGCCGGATGGGGTAGACCTGTTGTCGCGGTCGGGCTCAACGCCCGCCGTCCAAGAAGCCGCGCCGGGGAGTACGCCGGCGTCGGGAAGGACACCGGCGTCGGGTCCAAGGTCATCGCCGGGCAGAATTTCCGATTCTGAAACATTGGCGAGTGGAGAGTCGCCGGGGGCCGAGCGACCACCGCTCGACTCGGCAAGTGATACGCCTTTATCCCACGGGGTTGAAAAAAAGCCCACGCCCACCAATGCGGAGAGTCGCGACGCGCGCAAGTCTGTTCCTCGCGAAGAGTGGCAATTGCTCGCGGAGCAGGCGAAGCAATCGTTGGCAAAAGACGCACGCAAGTCTGTTCCTCGTGAAGAGTGGCAAGCGCTCGCGCAGCAGGCCAAACAGTCGTTGGCAAAAGATACCCGCAAGTCTGTTCCTCGTGAAGAGTGGCAAGCGCTTGCGCAGCAGGCCAAACAATCGTTGGCAAAAGAAGCGAGCAAGTCTGTTCCTCGCGACGAATGGCAGGCGCTCGCTCAACGGGCGAAGCAGTCGTTGGCTGAAGATGCGAGCCAAGCTGTTCAGGGTGAAGAGTTGAAAGCGCCCGTGTCGTCGGCGTCAACGGCGCTGGACGAACAAGTGCCTTCTCCCCGCGGGGCCACTCCAATATCGGCTCCGCGATCCTCCCCTACCACGCGGAGGTCGTTGGCAGAAGTTGCTTCCGCGCCGGGAAAACCAAGCTCCAGTACGTCACCGGCAATCATCTCCCCTACGTCCCATACCGGTGGGGATTTGTTGGAGTCCAACCCTCCTTCCCATCGGGACGCGTTCCAAGCTTCTTCATGGCGCCCCGCGGTTCTCCGCGTCGGGGCGGCTCTGTCATTTGGGGCGGCGTTGATCGGTGGCGCTTTCTACTTCCGTCAGAAGGAGCCACAGGCGCCCGCTCCAATCGCTTCGCCGAGCACACTTGCCGCGTTACCCGCGCGCATTGGGTGTACACCTGCAACCGTGCGCGAAGGGGCGCCGCCGAGCGAGGGTAAACTGCCTACGTTCACCGGTTTCCCTTCCCAACCTTCCCTCTATGGTCAGGCGGCTTGTGTACGCACATCTGTAGCGCTTGGCGTTCCGTGGGATCTACCCTCGTCGGCCGATGCGGCGCCGCTCGATGTGACCGTTGAGGTGGGAACATCTACCCGCGTGACCCTGAAGCTCCGAGGGCGCACCGCATCGGTTGAAGGGGCAAAACCGCTTGCAGCGGTGGATGCGGCGGTGCGCGCTTTGGCTGGAGAATTTTCGGCTCTGCCGGTGTCGTTGGACCGCCAGAAAGAGTGGGGGGTAGACAACGCCGACTCGGCCCGTCGCATGGAGGCATGGTGGCGGACGCGGGTGGCCCGTCTGACAGAACATCCGTCCGCGGATCTGACAGACATGTTGTCCGCGGCCCCCCGTTCAACGTGGCCTCAATTGGTGTTGCTGTCCGATGCGTCGGAGCCTAGAATTCAAGTATTGCGCGATGCAGTGAATATGTCTGCAGTGGCGCTCCCAGGCGAGTTGCATGAGGCCGTTAGAGCGAGTGTTGAGCTGCGCGTTCCAAGCGCGGGTACTATGCGAAGGGAGCTGCTTTCTAACCTTCGGCGCGCCTATGCGGGCAGGCCCAACGATGGATTTGTGGCGGCCACATTGGCCGAAGCGCTTCTGCGCGATGAGCGTTGGGAAGAAGCCGCCGCCGTCGGAATGCGTATGGCCGATCGCGCGCCGGCCGAGAGTTTAGAGGCTTTGTCTTTGCTCGTGCGCCATCGCTCGGTTGATCCTGCATGGGTAGATTTTCGTGCGCGACTCCTCGATACGCTCACAGCTCTTTTCCCTGAAGCGCACGGTTGGGATGATGCAATCTGGCACGATGCGCTCGGTGGTCGTGTGGAGCAGGCCCGCGCTCGTTTGGCGTTTGCCGACGCAATGGGTCTACCCAGTGCCAATGCGCGAGGTTGGGCGCGTGATCTTACCCGCGCCGCGGTGGAATTGGCGGACGACCGGCCGGCGGAGGCACGACGATTGTTGCAACCTTTCCTCGGTTCACCCTCCCCATCCGAAGCCGCTCTCGCAACCGATCTTTTGGTTCAGGCGCATCTGGCAGAAGGTCATGTGGCCGATGCTGAAACCGCCCTTTTTCGCGATGTCGAGCGATTGGAAGCGCTGTTTGACATGGCTCGCGCCGGGGAACGTTGGATTCAGATTTTGAGTTTATCGCGCAGGCTGTTGCGCCCGCCACCGGCGCGGGCCGACGTGAAAAAACTGGAAGTCATGTCTTCGGTGCTTGAAGCGCTTGAGCGTCCGGCCGCGGCGGCGCTGCGTGTGGAGGTATTTTTCTTTCAGGTGGCTCGCAAAGAGCGCGATCTGAACGAACCCGATGCGGTGCTCAACGTGCTCGATGGGTACGCACAGAAACTGGCCCGCGGCGACGAGGGCAGGTATAAAAACCTCACCGCGGCGGGTCTACCCATTGTGTTTGCCATGTCAGGCGGCAAAGGTGCTCTGACACATTGGTCTTCTCTCGAACGAGCGGGTTTTACTGCGAAGCTCCCCTATCTGGTGGCGTACGGTACCGCGTGTGAAATAGTAGGTGAAGCAAGCGAGGCTGAAAAGGCTTACCGTGCTGTGGCGTCGGCGCCTCTCGCGGCCGATGGGCTTGACAGGTTGACGGCACGCTTTCGTTTGGCCGCGTTGCTTCGAAAAAAGGGAGCGATCGAAGAGGCTGACAAATGGGGTAGGGGGCTTGCCGAGGTGTTGAAGTCGGCGGACAAGAGTGTTGTTGAAATGCTTGAAAAAGAGCCTCGCTGACATTGGGCGCTGCTGTCGAGCCTCCACGCTTGCAGGATTTTCTAATCGGCCCTTCAACACGAAACACCCTTGCCTGAGTCGAAACAATACGGCATCATGACCCCGTGACCAACCCCAAATCGGCCCGCCTCGATGAACCTCGCCGCAGCGAAAACGAGCGGGAAGAAGGTGGGCGTTCGCCGGACCAAGACGCGGGACCACCTGCAAACCAGGCTGAGACTGAGTCCGAAGCACCCCTCGACCTCGCCGAAATTCAACGCCTTCTACCTACCCTTGGCATGCGTCCAAGTCGCTCCGCAGAAGAAGCGTTTGAGCGCTCCCTCGTTGAAATTCGTGCCCTAACCCCCCAGCAGAGAATTGCCCTTGCCCTTGAGTTGGGCCGACGTGACCGGTCGCTCCGCAACGGTTCCCAATGAGTGCGGCCAATCACGGCAATTTCACTCCGGCAGGCCTCGCTCTCGCCGAAAGAGTAGCCAATGTGTTAGCCCAACACCACGTAGACTCGGCTCTGATAGGAGCTGCGGCACTGGCTGTATACAATTACCCTCGCTCCACTGAAGATGTGGATCTTGCCGTGGGCATACCACCCAACCGCCTTGTGGAAATGGCCGCCGATTTGAGCCGCCACGGCCTGCAAGTCGATGTTGCCCTACCCGACCCGCAAGATCCATTGGGCGGTGTTCTTCGCGTATCCGAGGGGAAGCTTGAGCGCGTGGAAGTAGTCAACTTCGACAACCCGCCGGCCGGTGGATTTCCCGCTTTGGTGGAAGCCGCGCTGCGCGATGCCCTCCCCGTTGGTCACGATACGACTCTCCGTGTTGTTACCTTCGCGCACTTGATCGTCTTCAAATTATACGCGGGTGGCTACAAGTCCAAGAGTGACGTGCTTGAACTTCTTCGCCGAAATCCATCGGTCGACTTGCACCAGATTCGTGCCGAATGCGGGCGCTTTCGACTGGATCGCAAACTCGACGCTTGGCTTCGCGAACTCCATGGGTAGATCTTCCCGCTCGCGTGCAGGTGGGATACCCCGCTTAGACAGGTTTGGCCGGAGCGTTCCACAACCAAAACAAACGCTTGTGTACGCAAAAAGCAGCGAACAGTGTGGTCAGGGCTCCGACTTGGAATCTGCGTTGATTCCAATCGAGCGGTGGTTTAACCTCCAACCTCATGCAGATTCAACCCACCTTCCATTCGCTGGCTCTTGGCCTTTCCCTCGCGCTTTTTCTACCCATCGCGGCTTCGTGTGACGGGGGTACAAGCACCGGCGGGAGCGCCGGAGCCGCTGCAGGCGGCAGCGGTGGGGCAACCACAGGGGGAACCGGAGGCACTGGGGGCACCGGCGGCGGCTCTGTCTGTGCCGATGTTTGCCCGGCGGTTGTAGCGGCTGGCTGTACAAGCGGCCCGCCGGATGTAGCCGCGTGTGAAAGTGGTTGCGCCACGGTGGTCGCAATGTGCGGCACCGAGTTTAATGCGCTGCTTCAATGCGGCGGTGACAATCCCACGTTTGTTTGCGATGCGAACGGCACGCCCTACCCAAGCGGGTGTGACGCGGAAAATGCCGCACTCGGCGCATGTCTTTCAGGTATTCCAGCGTTGTGTACATCCATCTGTCCAAGTGTTGTTGCGGCGGGATGTAATGCCGGCCCACCTGACGAGGCATCGTGCGAGGCGGGGTGCGCCAATGGGAAGACGCAGTGTCCAACCGAGTTTGCGGCCCTTGAACAGTGTGCGCCCGCTTCGCCCACTGCCGAGTGTGATGCCAACGGCAATCCCTACGTCACAGGGTGTGAAAGCGAAACGGTCGCATTGCTGATGTGTCTGGCCCAGTAGAGTGGCGGCCGCGAACGCGCCCCGTTCTAATTTCAGACTGCAATCGGTTTGCATCGCGCGGCGGCGGTCGATTGCGCTCCCGCGGGGGGCGGTTTCGTGTATCGTTTGCGACCATGAACCGATCTCGATTCTCCCTCTCCGTCCGCGGGTCGCTGTTTGCCGCTTCACTTTTGGTCTTACCTGTCGGCTGCGATTCAGATCCGGCCGGCTCGGGGGGTGCGGGCGGCACAACAACCACGTCGGATCCTGACAGGGATGCCGCGCTTGCGCTCGTTGGGGCCGACGCCTGCGGCGACACACTCGACTCGGTGTATGAAGCGGCAACCGCGCCGAGTCCGTGGAGCGCATCCATGCGCGGCGAGGTGGTGCGCTGCGCCTACGATCGGGTGGTGACGGCCGAAGAAATGACGGCGCACTATACCGATGAGTCCCTTCCGCCGCTCACCGCCACGACGGATGTGTACAAATTCAGGGTGGCTTATTGGACGGAGCGAAACGAGGGTGAGCCGGTGTTAACAAGCGGTTCGTTCTACCTACCCAAGACAATGCGCGGTTCACCGTCGCCGCTTTTGATTGTTGGCCATGGAAGCGTTGGAATCGCCGACAAGTGCGCCCCTTCGCGAGAAGATCCCGACGGGTTTCATCGAGATTTTCGCACGCAGCTCTACTCGCTCATCGGTGATGGTTGGGCGGTGCTCGCGCCCGATTTTCCGGGTCTGGGTACACCCGGTGCCGCCACGTGGATGTACTCTCCCGACGAGGGGCATGCCATGCTCGACGGAACGCGCGCTGCTCGAAAGATCGCCAAGGCCGGGCTTTTCTCGGACAAGAACGTGATCGTGGGCCACTCCAACGGAGGGCACGCCGCGCTTTCGGCCCAGTCGTACGCGAAGGCGTACGGTTCGGAAGGGAGTATCGATGCGGTGGTTGTGTACGCACCTTTCTGGCTGTCGAACGGGGCGTGGGGCGCGCTCATCACCAATGTTGGAAACGCTTTGATTACCCCGGCCTTCCTGTCGATGAGCATGCAATACTTTTACGGCCACCTTGCGGCGTACGAGGGCGAAGACAAAGCGACGAGCGGCTTTTTACCCGACAAGGCAGAAGGGATAGGCACTTTCTTGGAGGGAGGCTGTTGGCAAAACGTTGCGCGCGAGGGGGACAATGGGCCTGAAGCAATTGGCCTGAAAAAAGGCGCTGACGGGTTTACCATGGACTATACTGGTGAGATTGGCAATTGTGGTCTGAATGGCAATTGCACAACGCCGCTTCAAACCACTTGGAAAGAGCGCTGGACGGTGGACCGTCCGCCGCCCGATCCTACCATTCCGATCGTCCTGTGGCATGGTGCCAAAGATGACTTTTTGACGCCTGGATTTGCCCTTTGCGGCGTGGATCGGCTTCAGGGTCAAGGTGCGGACCTGACGGTATGTATCGACGAGGAGGGTGACCACTCGTCGCTGATTTCTACCAGCGCCGATTGGGTACACAGCTACCTGGAAAGCGTGCTTCTGGGTGGAGAAGGGCCCGCGCCCTGCGTTGGAGTGGAAGCGCTTGGTCCCGACGCCAAGTGCAGTGTACCCATTCCCAACTCGGTAGACCCCAACGAGCCTTGAAAACCCCGGCCCATCGAACAATGCGGCCGGGCTGTTACAGCCCGCGCCGAACCCAATGGGGTAGATGTCAACACCCCGCGTGACCTGACTCTACCGTGTTTTGCTGAGCGTCGGTGAAAGCCGGCGCTCAGCTGCACGGTTCAACAGTTGACTACTTCGCGCCGGGCATGCCGGGGACGCCGGCCATGGACGCCTTGGTCACGCAGGCCGCCGCAGCAGTGGTTGCCTTGGTGATCGCTTCGGCCTCGCCACCGCTGGCTGTGGCCATGTCCTGAGCTTTTGCTGCAAAAGCCTTGCTCGCTTCGGTGGCGCACGCCGCGTCTTTGCAGGCGCAAGCCGCTTTTTCGTACTCTTCGGCGGCCACGAGCGCCTTGCTCTTGCCGCAACCCGCAGCCCCGAACAGCATCAGCGAGCCGAAAAAGAGGCCGAGAAGAATGTTCGTCTTTTTCATTTGTTCAAAATCTCCTTGAGTGAGGCGGTCACGCTAGTCGACCTGGCGTCGTAAGGCCACGTTCTTGTGCACGTGCTCGGATAAAACGCATCGGCGGGCGCATTCAGCGCGTCTTTTCCCTCTTTCTTGGCGCTCGCAATTCCAGTCCGGCTGTTCGTTCACGCGGGTGAACGCTCAGAAGCGCACGCTCAACGATGCTTTCCTCTTGAACAACCGGTCGCTGTCAAAGTACCAAGGTCGGGATGAAAAAAGTCCTTGTCATCGCGGCCGCGGGCCTGGCCAGCTTTGCCGTATCAACAACCGCGTTTGCGGGCGACTTCGATCCGTGGTTTGCGGCATCGCGCGCGGGTGGGTTTATTGATGTGTGGCCCGCAGAGGACTTGACAGCGGTCATGTTCGGCGCCGAACTTCAGTTTCACCTCCGTAAGTCGGTCTACCTGGATGTGAGTGTCTCCGGCGCCGTGGCAGAGAACTTCTTTACCAGTAGGGAGGTTCGCTTTGCCTACGGAAATCCAACCATCGGCGCGCACTATGCCGGTCAGGTCACGCGCAACTTTCACTTCTTCGTGGGCGGTACGTTTACCTTACCGTTCTTGCACGATCCCGATGTTGACGTGGTCGGCGCGGCCTACTACCCATCGCTGATGCGGGGCTTCTATGACTACGACCGTTTTGCGGTGGGCTCCATGGCCTTGCGCGCCATGGGCGGTTTTGAATGGAACTTTATCGAACCGTTCTCCCTCCGGGCCGAACTGCGCCCCGTGATCCACATTCGTACGCGCGACACCTTCGGCACTCCGCTCGCCGATGACGCCGAGCTGTTTATCGAACATGCTGCCGAGTTTGAGGGCCGCTTCAACAACGGATTTGGCCTCGGCGCGCGCATCCAAGCGGTGGGCGTTGTCACCGAAGGCGGCGATCAAGCTCAGGTAATGTTCGAACCATTTCTTGCTCTGACGCCAAAAAAACGCGGCTTCTACATGAAACTCGGGTTTCCACTGGCTCTCGACCAGCCGTTGGGCTTTGGCCTCGACCGAGACAAGCTTGCGACGGGGCGCATCGCACTGGGCGGCCAGTGGTAGAGGGGTGGGTAGAAGCTTCATAGGTGCGAGTACGCGATGGTCAACCATCCAAATCCGAGGGCCATACGCGCGGCGTGCCGGCTTTTGCGAGCAAAAGGAGCGACTCTGGAATGAGTCCCCCGTGAGGCACGCAAGCAAGGGCCTCGGTTGATCAGGCGGTGCCCCGGGGGCCCGTGACAGGTGTGGCGCCGTCGGGTATAGGAACAGTTGTGATTCTGAAAATATCGCTTGTCAGACTTCCGCGGTTGTAACTTACGAGACCCTGGCGTTCGCCGCCAAAGTAGAAAAAGGTTGCATGTGCGCCGGAAACAAAAAAGAGACCATGAAAAAAGCCGGCCGGCGCATAGGTGGCTATTTTTATCCCCGAGAGGGTGAGCGTGTCGTCGCCCAAAAATTCGCGAGACATCCGTTCGAGCGCAGCGCGAAGCTCCGGGTTTTTTCCGGGCTTGCCAAGCCGCATGAGGTCCGGCCCATCTGTAATATCAAAAAAAGCGTGAAACACGCGGGCGAAGCTCCCCGCTTCTTTTGCATCAGCCGCGCGAAGAGCCTGCTTGAGCGCGGCGAGTTGGGTGATGAGTTGTTTTTCAGACATGCGCGATAGCCAAAAACAACACCGGCCAAGTGTCAACCCTTCTGCGTATCCGGGGTGATTTTTTTACGAGCCGGCCGGCGATTGGCTGAGACGAAGCCACCACGAAACCACGTTTAAATCACCGAAGGGTGGTAGGGTAGCGCGCTCTGAATCTCCTGCGCAGGCTTGACAATCTTGTTTCAGGGCGAACATGCCTCTTCCCACGCGTCCATTTTCTCAACGTCTTTGCGGTGCGAGTACAGGTACGGCAAGATCTTGCACGGCGAATATTCAATATTGTGCACCGGCCGACCAAGCCCTTCATACGCGGCGCATTCGTTATACTCCTGACACTGCTCGTTTTGGTAGAGGTCCACTTTGTTCCAAAACAGATCGATCTTTTCAATGGCGTTTTTTTGCGAAACCAATAAGCCCCTCGCCCGCGCTTCATCAAAAATCGCACCGATATAGTCTTCGTGACCGGCGTGGTCAATGTTGTCCACATCTACCCCGTCGCAGCCTTTTTCTACCGCAATGTAAAGCCTCGCCTTCATGACATTCAGGTTGGCAGGGTCAGACGGGTCTACCCAATTTTCTCCGGGCCACCCATCAAGCGGTTCTGCCAGCGCCCCAAAATCACCGGCATCGTCGCGCCAATCTTCAT
This sequence comes from Polyangiaceae bacterium, assembly GCA_016712345.1. Classification (GTDB taxonomy): domain Bacteria; phylum Myxococcota_A; class Polyangia; order Polyangiales; family Polyangiaceae; genus JADJRH01. Next base: position 4,922,880 of record JADJRH010000011.1, on the reverse strand, counting down.
ACTGCGAAGAGAAGTAACAGAGCATTTTGGCGCCCGACGCTTTACACATGCCGAAGTCGGCCTTGGGAGTATCGAGCAGGTCAAACACAACGAAGTCGCGTTCTGCGCACTTTGACCAGTCTTTGACTTGAGTATAGTTGAGGTGAAACGTTGCGTTTGCCGGCAGGCCCCCGCCCGTTGATGTGGTAGCCCCGCCGCCCGTGCCCATTCCGCCAATGCCGCCGCCAATGCCGCCGCTTCCACCCGTGGTGCCGCCGACTCCGCCTGAACCTCCGCCGCCTGTGGATGTGGAAGCGCCCGCGCCGCCGCCTCCAGGTCCACTTGTGGAAGAACCGTCACACGCAATCAACGAGAGAGACACACCAAACACGACGCCGCAGAAACCGTTGCGCAATACCATACCCCGACCTTACCAGATCTGCGGCCAAAGAGTCTTCCAAGAACAACGCATGGTAAAGAAAGCTTGACATTCCCAAAACCGTCTGTATCTCCTATCCGCTGTATTCGAACTGGAATGTCGTTATAGACAGCGGCATTCAACATCAAAAGCTGGTTCCGCTCATAGAAGTCGAACACGGGCAAAGTTCTGAATAGCGGAACTGGTGCTCTCGCAGGAGAACCACCATGGCAACTATCAAACCCGACCCGACATACATCCCCAACGGCGCTTCGGTTCATATCGGCGTGTGGGGAGTTACCGGGAACGCATGCGGCTTTTGGAGTGATAACGAAAAAGTCGCTGAATTCACCGAAGACGTTCTGCTCAAGGGGAAGGGCGCCGGGACAACAACAATCCACGTTGGGGGCGCACCTGAAATTGGCAGTTGGGGTGAAGCCGAAGTGAACGTGGTAGAATCGTGGAGCGCGTGCGCCGGCGCTTACCATGCCAAAGTTCTACCCGCCGTGGTCAACAACTCAAAGTCCAAGTTCAAGTTCGTTTTCATTTCCGACCCCCAAGGTGGACCGGGCGACATCATCAACGAAAAGACAGTCAACCACGAATATGCCAACTGGTTTGCGCAGTACATGGCCAAAAACGAAAAGCCTGACTTCATTCTGGTGGGAGGTGACTTGGCAAACTACGGCGACGATGCCGCATTGTGGATCGACGACATGGTGAAAGGTTTGGGCGACCAGGTCGGCGTAATCCCCATGTTCTGTGCGATTGGCAACCATGACCTCGTGGATAACGCGCTTGGATATTACAAAAAGTCGCAGCAGGATGGTTGGTTGAAAATCTGGCACGATCATTACTTTAGCAAGGGCGGAAAAACCTGGCCTACCACCGGCCCCGGCGACATGGGTAAAAAGGGTCTCGCCTATGCGTTCGTTTACGGAAACGCGCTTTTTATTGTGGTTGACTCTTATTACCTGTACGGCGACAAACAGCAGACAGGTTGTTCCAACACACTGACCGGAATGCTCGAAGAGATCGATGTCCAACAATTGGCCTGGGTAGAATACCTGATGAACTGGGCCGATGGGCAGGCCGGCATTAAACACGTCTTCATGATCAGCCACGCGCCGCTTTTCACCGAAGATCACCCCAACAATCACGAACTGTTGAAGATGTTAAATATCAGGCCGAAATTTGGCGCTCTTTTGGCAGGACACCGTCACAGGTTGGAGTTGACTCCCATTGCGCTTCCAAAGGGAGCGACCGGCACGTCGTGTTACCAGATCATCGATGGCACCGGGGCCGGCGGGGAGACTGACCATGTGTACGTTCGCATTGAGGTTGATGATGGGCAGGTGACTGTCACTCCGATCCACAAGACAGCCACCGATACAATCGCCGTCGAGCAAGGTGTAATGTGGACCGGGCCACGCACCATCCACATGCCAACGCCGCCTACCCCACCGCACCAGGCCTAAATCAAGCGATAGCAGCCACCCTCGTTTCACGTTTTTCCAGACTCTCCCGAGCGTCGGAAGGGCCGCCATTTTCTTATCGCTTGATCCAACGTGCTGCGCGCTTCGGCGGGTAGACTCCGCGCCTGAAACAGGCTGGCAAGCTTGTCGAGACTCTCCACAAGCGCCGCCGCTTGCTCCTTTTCGCGGGGCGCCGGGAGGGCGACAGCCTTTTGCAAGCTCGCCTCCGCAGCCGCCTCATTGCCCACAATCCATTGAGCGTGAGAAATGCGGCGCCACGTGCCGGCAATCTCCGGCGAAATTGCACCAGAGGCGCGCCCCTGAATGTCAAGTGTAACGCTGGAGCAAACTCTCTGCATCGCTCCCGCGGCACAAGTCCAGTAGAGCGTTGCCAGGCCAAGCTGCGCGCCTCATCAAGCTGATCCTGCAACAAGGGGTCGCTTGCCGGTTGCGGCGGCTGTGCGTTGTGCGGTTCGCTATCCTCGCGCGTTACCTCGCGGTTGGCAAGTTCGAAATGGCCCAATCCCAAACCTTTAGCGGCAAACGTCTACCATACCCAGTCCGCCTCTCCGCTTTGTCACCTCGTCATGTGTACGCGTTGGGATGAGGTTCTAAATGGGTAGATTCGCAGGTCGGGTAAATTGGGCGTTTCGAGTTTGACGGCGTTACAAAGCGGAGAGGCGGGCAGAGGAGCAGGAGGGTTTGCCGTAACGTGTTTGGGGCTGTTGTCGTGGGTCAAGGATGTGGTAGCGTGCGGCCGATGGCGGTCATTTTTCTTTCGCATGCGAGCGTTGACAAGCCAATGGTGCGGCGCATTGAAAAGGCGCTTCGTGCGGCGGGGCATGAGCCTTGGCTCGATGAAAACGAAATTGAGTTGGGTGATTCAATTCCCGCAGCGGTGGAGAGTGCGCTTCGCAGGTCGGATTTCTTGTTGCTGTGTTTGTCGAACGCTTCGGCGGATCGCCATTGGGTAGAGGCGGAGCGCCATGCCACGTTTATGCTGCAAATGAGGGATGGGAAGAGTCGCCTTTTGCCGGTGCGTTTGGAGGACGTGAAGCCGCCTTTTCTTCTCGGTCCATACGCGTATGTCGACGCGTTTCCCGACGATGAAGCGTTTGATCGGGCGATGAAACGCATTGTGCGGGCGATCGAAAAGCACCTTGCCAATCGCGCGGCGTCGCCCACCGGAGCAAAGGCGACTGGCAGTCCTGTGGGCGGTGGAGCGCCCGGTGCGGGAACGTCGAGCGCGGGTGCACCCAGTCCAGCCGCGACTGCGGGCGCTCAACCTTCGGGGGCGCCTGTTCCGGTGAATATCGCTCCATCGGCGCCTGGCACGGTGGATGTGTTTTTGTCGTTTACACCCCAAGATGCGTCGTTTGCCAAAGAGCTACAAACGGCGGTGGTATTGATGAGTCGACAGAAGTTAATTCGACTGTTGCATCGGGATCAGGTGGCTCCCGGTCAAAATCTCAACGATTTGATTGCGGCTCAACTCGGGGTTTCAAAGCTTGTGGCGCTTCTAGTGAGTCAGGCGTATTTGGCGTCTGACTGTTACGAGCGAGAGTTGGAGCGGGCGATGGAGCTGCGCGCTCAAAAGAAGGTGGCCGTGGTACCGATTCTCATTCGAGCGTGTGAATGGGAGCAAACGCCGCTGAAAGGGCTTGTTCCGCTTCCGCGGGGTGGAACGCCGGTAGAGAAATGGCGGCTCGCGGATGAAGCGTGGACTCAGGTTGCTCGGGAGCTTCGAGGAACGGTTCGGCACATGTTGGGGCTGCCACCTGAATCGCCGTAGTTTTTCAGACGATGTGGCACGCGTGCTCAATGAGCATCCTGAAATAACGCTTGTGGAGATTCAGGGGCACACCGCGGCCGATGGACAGGTGACTTATGGTAGGAGTCCGAGTTTTGACAGGGCAGACTCCGTGCGAAAGGCGTTGATCGCCAAAGGGGTTGAGCCGGCGCGGCTGACGGCAAAAGGGTATGGTGATTCGGTGCCGCTTGTGCCCAATGATACGGAAGAAAACAAGCGGGTCAATTGGCGCGTTGAGGTTCGCATTCTTCAGCGCGGGCCTTCATAGAGGGCTTTGGGGGTAACCTAATGGCAGTTCTCAAACGTGATTGTACCTGACACCGAGTGGCCGCCGGATGTGCAGCTCAATGTGGCTGTTCCTTTGACGTTGTAGATGTCGTTGATCTGGCTGTTTTGCCGCTCGACGGTGAAGGGACCGCACGCCCCAAGTTCAGTGGAGGTGGCGGCGCCCGGCGCGAAGATGTGGGCCGCTGCCTGTCCGTTGGGCATGGTGACAAGCCGGAGCCTGCTTCCGTCAGTGCCTACCAGATCGACCCCGGTAAACCCCGCTGCTTGACCGGAGCGGCATGACTCGGCAGAAAACGGTTTTCCGTCGACTGTGACCGAGCTGGAAAGCTTGGCTTGACAACCCGCGAGCGTCAGGGCCAAGGTGGGTAGAGTCAGCAAAAATAGGTTGGGTCGCATGGGCGAAGCATACTCCCATGCGGCGCAGGTTGCACGATGCGTTTGTTGAGTCGCGCCTATTTATTGCCGGCATGCCGCAATGGGTGGTTTTTCTTTGTACTGCCGAGGCGCTTTGTGCGTTCGCGCCGCTTGCGGATCTGATAGCGTCGCTCGGGGCTTCCCTGTTGGGCACGCACGGCGGGCTTGGCGCGGGCGCCGCGCGACGGAGCAGCTTATGACGCGTTTCTTCAGCAAATCATCGGCCTTCGTGATTGCGGCGGCGTGCGCCGTTGGGCTCGGTGGGTTCTGGACGGGCTGTCATCCCCTTCCGCCCCAAGGTGGGCAACACGGTGGGGATGATCCGAGCAAACGCCTGTCGCTGCCCAAGAAGGAGCTTCCTGATGGCCCTGCCGTGTTTGTGCCTCAGCGCGTTCCGCTTGAACCTACCCGTATTGTCTGGGTGTCAGAAGACCGGGCGATCGTTGTTGTCGACAAGTTGCAAGGGGCTGTTGTTGTCGATTCGGCGACCGGCGATGTTCGCGCGGTTTTTCGCCGTTGCATGCAGTCTGTGCGTTTTGGTCACAGGCGGCGATTTTTGTTTCTCACCTGTGATGGTCGTCGCTTGGGGCGGGCGACACTCGCGGATGGAAAAATGGTGGACCAGCTCTTGCCGTCGGGGCCCGCGGCAACAGCGTTTGCGGCGGACGAGACGGGTCGGCTGGTGGCGCTTCTCGCTCCGGGTCAGGTGCGGCTCTTCGATCGGGAGATGGGTGTGGAAACTGCCACGCTGACTGTGCCGCCCAACGCTCCCTATTCGGTCAATATCGGTTCTCTGGATCTACCCATCATCGTCGCTTGGCCCGGCGTTACAAAGGCGTACAAACGGGATGGGTCGGCGGCGTTTCAAACAAGCGGACCTGCTGATTCTCCGGCTGAGTCGGCGTATTCGCGTGATCGAAAAACGCTTTGGATCACCGGCCCAGCGGGGCTTACAGCCGTGGATTCAAAAACGGGGGAAACCCTTTCTACACTCCCACCGCCGTGTGGGGAGGCGAATCCGCAGGAGCTTCGCGTGAACCCCACCGGTGATGAAATTTTGGCGATTTGTCCGGCCTCCAAGCAGTTTGGCAGCTTCCTACCCACTCGCGTCACCGCAACCCGCGTGGGCACCCAAGAAATTCGCATCCTCACGAGCGATATGGGTGACAAGCCGGTGTGGTCGTTTTCGTTGGAAGGCGGCGCCATGGCGATTGTCTCGGCGCGCGACAGGACGGCTCGCAACACTGCTGTTCTCCTGGACATCGCCGCGCGCCGGGTGGACGCAACGTTGAATCTTGCGTGCCGCGGAACCTGCGTTGTGGACTGGAATGGGGATCTGTCGCGCGCTTGTCTATCCGAATGGCCGCCGGATGGGCAGCCGCCGCGCGGACCCCACGTGATCGACAGGACGGGGCGTGAAGTGTTGGCACTGGGTACATCGCGCGATGATGCCGCCCTGCGCCGCCGTCATACCCGGCATTATCGAGCGGATCCTCTGACATGGGGAACTCCGGCGGATCCCGACCTCGGCGCTCGTTTCACCTTGGGTGAAGGGCCGGGCCTTCCTGTGGTGACGGAGGTGGAGCGAGGCGTTCAGGTTTCGCTTGAAGCGCCCGAGGGGGTGGAGTCTACCCGTCAAGTAGGTTTGTCCCGAAACCAAACGTACGTGGTTGGTACCCATTCGAACGATGGTCAGGGCCGAGGTTCAAGCGCGATTGTGTGGGCCACGGCAACGGGTAAGGTGGTGACGCGTCTTTCGGGTGGATCGGGCCTTGCCGATTGGTGGATCTCCCCCGACGAGCGGCTTATCGCTGTGTCTGAATACCTGGCGAAAGGGTGCGGATCACGCGGTTGTTCGAGCCTGATTGTGTACGAACTACCCTCGGGGAAACGGCTTTCGAAAATTCAGCCTCCCGGCTGGTCGGAGCGAAATGCCATGTTCTCGCCGGACGGGACGATGATCGCCGTGAACGATGAAGTGTACGCAACGAAGACCGGCGCTCGAATGTACAGGCCGAGCGATCCTGACAGTCGCATCAAGGGGTGGACGCGCGAGTCAAAACTTCTTGTTTTCTACTGGGATCATCCCTTGGAACTTGTGGATCCGCGAACCGGAAAGGTCGAGTGGGCGCTGACCGAGATTGACAGGATCATTGATATTCAGACCGACGGCGCCGCTGCACTTCTCATGCGCAAATCGCGAGAAGTGGTTCTCCTTGACACCGCCACGGGCAAAACCTTACCTTTGCCTGAACACCCTTTTGGGGCCGAAGCAACTGGGTTTGCCGGTGAACGCGGTGTGATTGTTTTTGGTGGCGTTGGGGACGCCGACGGTTACGGGGTGACCGAAATGCGCCTCTCTGACAAGAGTTTGCTCCATCACTTGGGTGGGCTCTTTGCAATGGAAGACGGTGTGTACTCCGGACCTGAAGAAACGTGGGTGGAAGGCGCGTTTCGAATGGGCGGCGACGTGATGGGCAACCGTGTTGTCAAGTTGAGTGACGTTCAGGGAGCCTGGTATCGCAAGGATTTGCGGCGGGCTTTTTTGGCCGGAGAAAAAATCACCCGCCCGGCGTTGCCTCAATAGCCTTTTTCCAAGCCGGCCTTCGGTGTGATTGACAAGTCGCCCTATCTCGCGTCTCTTCGCCGCGTGCTCATCCCTTCGTTTGCCGACCTCACCCCTGATCGTATTCTTGTTGCCGCCGAGGCCGCGGGGGGCCGCGCAACGGGCCGAACGTGGGGGCTTCGCGCCCTGGAAAACCGCGTTTACGAGGTGGAGCTGGAAGACAACTCGCGCGTGATCGTCAAGTTTTATCGGCCCGGCCGGCACTCGACAGAAGCGATTGTCGATGAACATCGGCTTTTGGCGGCGCTCGCCGAAGACGAAATTCCAGTTGTGGCGCCGCTTCGATTGGCGAGCGGTCATACCCTTGCGACCGAACCCGACGGGCATCGCTATGCCGTGTTTCCCAAGGCTCCGGGGCGCGCACCTGACGAACTTACCCTGGATGAATACGAGCGCATTGGGAAGCTCACCGCCCGCCTCCACAATGTTTCTGCGAGCCTTGATTTGCCGGCCCGGCCGATCCTTTCACCGGCCACGTACGGCACCGCGTGTATCGAACGCACGCTCGCGTTGGGCAGCATGCCACTCGGCACGCGCAGTCGTTACCAAGATGCGGCTCGTCGGCTTGTTGTTGCTTCAGAAGCCTTGTTTGCCGAACTGGCGGCAACCACGTTTGTAGTTCATGCCGATTGCCACCGGGGAAATGTTCTCTCCGCGGGGGGTAAGTTTTTTTTCCTCGACTTCGACGATGCAGCGCGCGCGCCGGCCGTTCAGGATTTGTGGCTGCTGTTACCGGGTAGACCGCGCGACTGCTCGGCCGAGATCGATGCCTGGGTCGAGGGATATGAGGTGTTTCGCACATTCGATGAGCGGTCGCTCAACCTCATTGAAGCGCTGCGCGGTTTGCGGTACCTTCGCTACGCGGCGTGGATTGCGGATCGCAGTGGCGACCCTGCCTTTCGCCAGGCCTTTCCTCAGTTTGGTACGGGAGGTTATTGGGAAGGTTTGGTGGGTGACCTTCATGAGCAGTTGGTAGAACTGGGCGTGGCCTAAAAAGTCCGGCGCGGCGCCGCCGAGCCGGGGTTTATGGGCGTTTCATGTCGGGCGGCAAAATGGACATGACAAGGCCAATGCGAGCGCGCCTCGCCTCTTCGAGCTTTTCTACCAACGTTTCGTACTCTGCCTGCGTAAGTTGCCCATGGTGTTGAGCATCTGAAACATGATGCAGAAAGTCGACCGTCATGCCTTCGAGTTCGCGCCGTGCATCGACCATGCGGCCGCCGTATTTTTCCTCGGCAAACTGGAGATCGAGCGGCACGTCGTCGTCGGACAAGGCGCCGTAGATCGTTTCCAGAATGCGATGTTCTTTTTCGCTCACTCGTCCGTCAATGGCCGCCACCGCAACGGCTGCTTTCAGGGTTAACCTGCGGGCCGCGCGGCTTTTGATCTCGGTGAGTGCAAGGAGCAGGTCTGCTTCTTGAGCCGCCCAATCAAGCGGCGGCTCGGCGGGAGCGTAAGCCCGGGTGGCCACCACCTCCATGACGCGGCGCTCATCGCGGGAAAGGCCACCGTCGCAACGGGCGACGCACAATAGAACGCGCAAACTTGCGAGGGCTTCAGACGACTTCATGGGCGCGAGGGTACCGCAGTGAAATTGGAATTTCACCCCTTTCGGCAACCTCGCCTCCCAGAAACGTTTGCGGAGTCGGGCGAAAGCTCAGCGGCCCCAAACTTCTACTTCGGCAGCGCCGCCGCCCGCGAGATCTGAATACCTGAAATCAATGCGCCGAATGACCCGCGTGTTGCCCGGCAGGTCAATCACGTTGCTCGTGGAGCCTCGCTCAAAAACGGCGCGCGTGGGGGGCGAATACGTGCTCCCGTCGCCGAACACAATCACCACGTCGTGCATGCGCATCGCGCTGCGTCTTACCCTGAGGCGCAGCGCCGAGAAACGCCCTTCAGCTCGGCCGACGGCAATGCTGTCTCGGTCACCCTTGCCGTTGACCATGCGAGAGCCGAGCCGTTCCCAGCCGCCGAACGTTGAATCGGGCTCTTCCCAATCCGCAGGCGGCGGCCCCGAGCGAGCGTGAACAACGCATCCGGTGAGGGGCAACATCGCGGCAAGCAAAAAGGCATATCGAAACATGTGTCTCTCTCCTGGAGCGAGGCCACGATCGTCTTTTCGTAGCCGTGCGTCAAGCCACAATGGTCTAGTCGCTGCCAAAGGCAATACGTGCGCACACCTTCGTCGCAGCAAGCACTGTGCTTTCAGGATAGCGCTTCGCAAAGGCGCGTCGCAATGACCTGAAACGTCTCGATTCCCGACGCGTCGTAATCAACGCGGAGGCACGGAGATCCACGGAGTTTTTTGTATTTCAGACTGCTATCGGCTTGCACAGCCTGACCGGTGGGGAAATACCGCGCCCATGAATTTCGGCACCTGACGGATGAAGGCAGCGGCCAACGGCAGTGTAGTGGGCAGATCCCCCTTCAAAAAACAGGCTTTCTACCGACCCTTTGCCGTACGTTTGCGAGCCATGGAGAGACGCGCGCCCCGCGTGGAGGAGCGCAGCGGCAAATGCTTCGGCAGCGGATGCGGTACCGTGATCAACGAGGAGAGTGACAGGCATTTTGTGGGGCCCGTTTTGGTGAACACGCCGAATGGATTCATCCCCGTCGGTATCCACAGTTCTAAGGGCAATATCCCCTTCTGACAGAAAATCGGAAGCGAGTTGAACGGCGCCCAAAAGGCTGCCTCCCGGACAGCCTCGAAGGTCTACAACAAGCTGGGTTTCGTGAGTGACGTTGTGTTGATAAAACAGACTGTACACAATCGCCCGCGTCTCTTCTGTAAAAAGTGGAATGTGGAGTACAAATCCCGAGCCGTACAGGCCGCTCGCAACACTTGTCAGATCTGTAACCGCTTGGAGGGTAGGCGCCGGAGCTGTGTACACACGCTCGCTGAGCGACTCTACCGCTTCTGTGGAGACGCCGCTTTCTACAAGGGATGGAACACCTGCGTCGTTATAAAAAACGTTGACAACGTTGGGAACCAAGTGCGCTCCCACCGGGGCATTCATTGCGTTTCCGGTGGTAGGGAGCGTCAGGTGAATGGCGGGAAGGTTGTCTACAAACACGTTGGGACAACCCATTACAAACGTACCCACCCGCATAAAAACAGGATGCAAAACGCCCGGCTCGTCACCAAACGTTTTGGGTATTTTTGCCGACACATTGAGCGCCGGCAATGCACACACAAACACCACGGGCGAAAACGGAACAGCGATAGCGTGCGCCCCAAAATTCACGTACGGAATGGGAATGCCGGGCGGCGGCGGCGTCCGGCACACGTCCGGTGCGCAGATATTTAAACCAACCCCTTTGTTTGCAGCAGGCAACATGCTGGTTTTCTACCCTAGGTAAATGGATTTTCCGTTGATTGTCATTTTTTCTTCGGTGGTGAGCGACGCCGTTTTTGCCTGCTCGACGGAGCTACCGTCCACAATGGTGCGGCGTTCACCCGCGTGAACACTGAGAAGCTCTGTCACTTTTTGAGAGAAGTTGGCAACCGCCTGAGTGGCCGTTTCTGCGACGCTGCGCAAAATGCGTGACCGCAGGGATACTTCAGGGCCGGTAATTTCAACAGCTTTGTCAGCTGAAAGGCGGAGCGTGCCCGAGGCGCGAACATTCAGGTCGCCTTGAACGTGCAAGTGTGTTTGACCTTTGCCGTCGAGCACGCCGATGACATAAAATCCATCGGCATTTCCAATGGCGAGAACAATATCCCCTTGAGCCGCTTCGTATGGGGAGGTGAGGGCAAATACGGCGTCTACCCGCGTGCTGTCTGAAAGGCGCAGGGTGACCTTTTGCTGAAAAACTTCTACAACGGTGGCGGGGCCGAGCCACACGGGAGTAGAACCGCTCAGCACTCGCGCGGCAGGGGAGGGAAAAGCGACAACGTTTGACATAATAAACCTCAGGAGCGAGCGGCCGTTGGTAACACCGTTGTGGGATGTTTGTGGGCTATCAAACTGCACCTTGTTTCTTGCGAGGGGGTGGCATCCATGCCTCGGCCTCCAACCGATCGACATCGGTTTTATAAGCGCCCGTGAGAACGGCTGTTCCCCACGCGACACCTTGTTCTCGGACCGCGTGCAAATCTGCGCGGGTAAAGTCGGCCCCGGTGATTTCAGCGCTTGTCAGGTCGGCGTTTGACAAGTCGGCAAACGTAAAGTTGGCTCTGGAAAATAAGGCATTTTTCGCGTTCAGGTTTGTGAGCAAACTTTGCCGCATGTCGGCCCCCGTGAAGTCGGCGATTTCAGCGTCGGCGCTTGTCAGGTTGACCCATCGCATTTTGGCGTCGCGAAGTTTGGCGCCTCGGAGGACCGCTCCGCCCAGGTAAGCACTTTTCATATCCGCCGATGAAAGGTCGGCCGAGGTGAAGTCTGCTCGGTCGGCTGTGGCCCTTCGGAGAACCACTTCGCGGAGCGTTGTTTGGGTAAGATTGGCATTGGAAAACGTTGTTTCTGTCAGATCACACCCTGTCAGGTCCATGCCGCTCAGGTTGGCATTGCGAAACGACGACGCTCTCAATGTCAGGCCTCGAAGCCTCCAGCTGCGAAGGTCAAGGTCGTCGAAAACAACGCTTCGAAACGTGGTCCCTTCAATGGCAACACCGGCGAGATTTGCCTCCTGCAACGTTGCCGCGTGAACGAACGCCCGGCTTAGATTGGCGCCTTCGAGGTTGGCTCGGTCGAGAGCGGTAAACTTCATCCGCGCGCCTGAAAGATTGGCCCGAGTGAGGTTTGCACCGACGAAAATGCACATCTCCAGATCGTGTCCAACCAAGTTGACTTCGGGGAGTTGAGCGTCGACAAACAGGGCGCGGCGGAGGTTTGCACCGGCAAACGTGGAGCGAACAAGGTTGGCCTTGGAAAAGTCGGCCCGTTCTAAGTTGGCGTTTGAAAAGTTGGCTCCCGATAGGTCAAGCCCCCTAAGGGAGGTGCCCTGAAGGTCAAAGCCTGAAAAGTCGAGCGGTGCGGTTTCCGTTGGAGGGTGCCCATTTGACCCGGATAAGCGAAACTCGCACGAGTCAACAACACATGTTTGGAGTTTTTGGGGCAGCAACGCAGAGGTGAGGTTTGATTTTACAAAAACGCTTTCAACAACCGACGCTGCCTGAAGGTGGGTAGAGAGCAAGGTTGACTGCGAAAAAACCACTCGTTTGAGGGTTGCCGAGTTAAACTCCGCTTCGTCAAGGGTGCAATTGCTAAACGCGGTGGTGTCGAGTTTGGCGCCCCGAAAACTGGCGCCTCTCAGGTTCACCCGGTCAAAAATCACCTTTGAAAGATCGGCCCCTTCAAAATCGGCACCTGAAAGATCCGCGTCGGAAAATTGCACTTCAGCGAATGTGGCACCCCTAAAAGTCGCTTTTGGGGCAACCAGCTCCACAAAACTCGTTTCTGCAAAAAAAGCCTTGGAAAAGTCGGCCTCGGCGGCGTTGACCTTGTTAAAACGTGTACCCGTAAAGCGGGCTTCACAAAGCCGGGTAGAAACGAAGGCGCACAAGACAAATCGCGCTCCATCAAGGCGCGCGGTGCTCAGGTCGCGACCTGAAAAATCCAATGTCAGAAGGGTGGTAGACTCCAGCGATTGGCCGTTTTTCAGTGCGGCAAATAGTTCTTCTGTGTTCATGCCTGCTCCAACGAGGAGCGTTTCAGGTTGGCTCCTCTTAGGTCGGCACCTTTGCCATTTGTACCAAGCAAACATGCCCCGTAAAGGCTCGCCTGAACGAAGCGAGCGCCGTCAACGGCGGCGTCGGATAGGTCTGCCATAAACAGGTTTGAAAAAGACAAATCCGCTCGTTCGAGCTTGCTGCGACGGCACCTTGCTCGGCGAAGGTCGGCCCCGTAACAGTTGGCACCCACAAGCGACGCGCCGTCGCCGAAAAGATCGTGCATGACAGCGTAACTGAAGTTTGCGCCGTCGAGCACAGAGTCGGCCAATACAAGGCGCTCACCCACGGCATTGGTATAGTTGACGTTGGGTAGATTCGCCTGTTGAAAGCTCACCGTGGGAATGCGCGCCGACTCAAACGAAACGTTGTCACCCTTGGCATTGATAAAGCGCACGGACCGAAAAGAAACCGCTTTAAACGAAGCACCGGAGAGTGTGGAGTCCGAAAAATCTGAGAAGCTCAGTTCTGCATTTTCCCAAGTTGAAGAGGTGAGATCGGTCCTCTCAAACGAAGCAAACTCCCCTCGAACGCCGGCAAACGAAGCACCGGTGAAAACGCCTTCGGCGAACGATGCCTGCTCCACATTGGCACCGTCAAACACCGCCGCCGCGGCTGTTGCGCGGCTCGCATTGGTGCGGGTTAGATTTGCGCCGGTTAGAACCGTTCGATCTAGGTTGGCTCGAAAAAGAATGGTGTTGCGAAGGTTGGCCCCTGTCAGGTTGGCGCCTGACAAGTTGGCTCGGGTAAGAATGGCTCCTTCAAAGTTTGCGCCTGCCAGGTTTTTTCCAGAAAGGTCCACACCGGTAAAGTCGCGATCACGAAGGTCGAGCGCCGGCCCCGGATCGTGGGTTGTGAGGGGCTCAATGGGCGGAGTATAATACGGGTCAAGCTTCTGCCAGCGAGGGTCAAACGGGACTTTTTCGAGTTCTGCAACGCGCTCCTCGGCAGGCTTTTTTTGCTCGTCGGGAATGTTGCCAGCGCTGAGCGCCTCTTTGAGTTGAGCCGCGGTTTGCAGCAGATTTCTCATTTGCCGGCGCAAGCCGATGTTGGGCGCGACACCGGGTTTGACAGCCCTTGTTGGAGGCGGTGCGTCGGCCAATTGTCGCTCGACTTTTTGCGCCTCGGCTGAAAGGTCCAGCTTGTCGCCCGCATTGGCTTTGGCTGTTTTTATAGACTCGGCGATTTGCTTTTGGTCGTTGGCGATGAGCCCACCCAATTTTTGGCGCAGAAGCGCTGTGATGGGATCTAACCCTTCGGCCCCGGGGTCGGGCGCCGGCGGTTCACCGCGTTGCTCCCGTTGATACCGTTCTACAGCATCGGCGAAACCGGGGGACCATTTGTTGTGGATACCGATCGGGTTGGCTTCAACCTCTGAAAGGAGCCGTTTGTACGGAGCGGTGTCGGCCTTTGGATCTGCCAGACGTTCTGCCGCGATAAGAAGCGACGAAACGTCGGAAAGGTCCAATGTGGAAACGGCAACGTGCCCCCGCCATGTCAGGGTAAGTGTCCCCTCCTCGGGCTCCACAAGGAGGGTGTCGAGTGCCATTTTCGCTTCTACAAAATCGCCTTTCTTGAGGCGGCAGAAGGTGCGAACGCGAAGACCGGGAAGACGGGTAGAAAAGAGCGCGTGCGCCGGGTGGAGATTTTGCAAAAATACCTCTTCTTCCCCGGTGAGAGGCTCACTCAACCACTGGTCCGATGGAGCGGCGGAAAAGACGCGCGGGTCGGTGTCTTCAGCGTAAAATGGAGCGCGGGTGGCCTGCCATTTGGGGCCATACTCTTTGCCGCGGCGCCGAACGCGCTCGGCCCAACCGGAAGGAATTGGACCAAACGACGCCGGTGCTCCACTGGTAGGTCGGGCGCCCGCTGTATCAGATGGGTAGAGAATGTTGGGGGCGGTTTTGTTTTTGTGGCCGGTGCCAATGGGGTTTTTATCATATTCAGCACCGCCGAATGCGCGAGCCCACGTGAGCGGCATTTCTGTAAACGGCGTAGGCTCTGTGGTGGACGAGCCGAAGAGCTTGTCTGTAAACTGGCGATCACCCACAATTCGCAGCGATTTTTGAAAGGTTCCTACCCGAAACACCACGCCACATTCTGTCAAAGGTTTTTGGTTTGGCGTGTGGCACTTACCCATCAGGAGCACTTCTGCCCCCACTTTAGAATCGGCGAAATCGCCAGGGTAAAGCGGCTCTCCTTTGCGTTCTTCGTCGTCTTCAGCAAACCGCTCTTCACTCAGGGCGCCTTGATCATCCAGGTCAAGCTCCGCAACGGGTGCATCTTTTTGAAGAGTAAATTTACCCCGAACAACGACCACAAGATCGGGGTTGGGCGGCTTGCGGCTGCCGACCTTGGTTCCAACAAGGAATGAAGTCAGGTTTTTTGTGAGCAAGACATTCCCTACGCGTTTTAGCCGGCACCAAGCCGCACAGTGAGCGCGGCAACACAAAACATGGTGTTGAAGAAACGCTGTTCTGTGGATGTGGCAAGCGCCGTGATAGAAGTTTTGATTTCGTTTAGGGTCTGTTCTGTTCTGTTTGGAAAGCTTGTGTGCGTTTTTTCAGGCAAGGCAATACTCAGCTTGGCTCCAAGGTCGATCTCCACCGTTCCACCGATAAAGGTGTCCAACTTAACGGCCAACTCGGTGCTTGTGTGAAGGCCGGCAATTAATACTTCGTTTTTCATGCCGGCAATGGTCACTTCACCAATTCTGCCGGCCGTTGTGATTTCTGTAATGGCGCCGGACGTGGTGGTGTTGGTAATGGCGCCCGACGTGGTTGTTTCTGTAATGGCGCCCGACGTAGTGGTGCTTGTAATGGCGCCCGACGTGGTGCTGTCGGTGATTGTCCCGGCGTTGGTGGTTTCTGTAATCGCTCCTGAAATGGTGGTTGTGCTGGTGGTGCTCGCCGCATCGGTAATGGAGAGCATGTCAACCGCCCACGTTTCTTCGTGTATGGAGGGGATGCGCCACGCGGCGGAGCCGGTGTAACTCTCAATGCGTTTGGCCCACGTTTTTTCGATAATTTCGGGATTGCCACGAGGCTTTCGACCGAGCGGATCAGACGCGGCAATCATTTCCACAGGAGCTTCTGACCCGGTAATGCTCTGAAATTTGTTACCCCAATTCCACTCGTATTTGTCGCCGGCAAAATGGTCGGATGTGACGGCGCCGTCGGTGGTGTTTTGGATATGCCAAACCCCACCATATTCACCCGTCCACTCCACCCGCTGGAACGCGGGCCATGTGTACGCAAAATCCTGAATGTGTTGCCCCGAAATGTCACGCCCGGCCGCTTGGGTAATGTCATCTTGCCGGCCGAGTACAATTAGTTTGTAGTTGCCGCGGATGATCTCAATTTTGTCACCGTAGGTAGTGGTAATGCGATTACCATCGGTATGGTCGCGCCAGCCGCCGCGGGTATGAAGGTGACTGCTTTCTTCTTCACGAGCACCGCCTGCCACCTGACCGGGGGGAGGTGAGCCGTCGCGCGAACGTCGGTCTTCTACAAATACGGGGCGACCGTCTTCTGCTCCGTCGTTTGTGTACGCAACCTCGCTGCCTGGAGCGGCCCCAATTCCACCCGGAGCACCGGCCCAACGCACCTTTGCTTGAAGGTCGCCTCCGGGATCTTGTTGCCACGTGCTGCTCGCTGCACCCAGGCGGATGTACGAGGACATTGGTTTACCGGAGATGGGGTCTTCTTTAAACTGGGGGACCGAAATGAGAAGGTATTTCCCATCGGCATCCACGTCGTCTTCACCGCCGGTTTTCCAGTTTCCCATGTCTTGCCTCGCTCGCCCTGACGCGAATGTACGTGGCCGAACGATGCCGCGTCCAGTGCCAAATGGTGGAACGCGTCGTCTGCGTTTGCGGTGCTTGACAGGCGCCGCAAAGTTCGGTGCTGTAGAAGTATGACAACGCGTTATGTCGAAGCGCGCCTTGAGAGCAACGAGTTTGATTGTGAAAGCCTTCAAATTCACAAAATCGTGGGGGAAGAAACGCTCTCTCAGCTTTTCCACTTTGAAGTGGAAGTTGTTTCAACAGCTCAGTTCAAGCTGGAGGATTCGGCCGTTACGGGGGCCTCGGTTTCAATTGTCTTTTTGCGCGACGGGTTTGAAATACGAAAAATCCACGGCATGGTGTCGGAGTTTTGGCAAGACATCAACGCCGAAGTGGACGACGCGCACGTGTACCGAATGATGGTTGTGCCGCGCGTTGCTCGGATGAAGTTGGTGGAGACGCAGGAGATTTTTTTGGAGATGACCGTGCCGGAAATCATCTCCCAAAAGCTTGAATCCATCGGTTTTTCAGGCGCCGACTTTGAAATGCGTTTGTCGGGAACATACCCCAAACGCGACTTTGTTGTTCAATACAAAGAGTCGGATTTTGCTTTTGTTTGCCGGCTCGCAGAACATTTGGGTATCGGCTTTTCGTTTGATCATGAAGGTGGAGTTGACAAACTTGTGTGGAGCGACGCGCAGGACGCCTTCCCACAATTGCCTCCCGTCACTGTGAGGCCGCGCGGCGAGCGGATGGATGTGTACTCACTTGAATCGCGCTCCAAAATCATCCCCGCTGTGTACGTTGTACAAGATTACAACTATCGGACGCCGCAGGTTCCTTTGAGTGAAACAAGTGAACTGCCCGACGCTTTCGGCGGCGGTGTTGTTGAATATGGGGGGCACTTTAAAACGCCCGCAGAAGGGCAGATCCTCGCGTCCGTCCGGGGCGAAGAGAGGCAAGTGGAGCGAATGGTGTTTACCGGGGAGAGTGATCTTCCGGGCCTTTCGTGCGGGCGGCGCGTCATGCTTTCAGGCAAACGAATGGATGACGTGTTGCTTTTGTCTGTCAAACACGATGCGGCTTTTCCAACAACCATTCACGGCGCGTCGGGGGCCGAGGTTCACTACAAAAACAGCTTTCGGGCGATCCCTGTGGCTCACACGTATCGGCCGCCGAGAACAACGCCGCGACCCAAAATTTTTGGGCTTGTCAATGCGATTGTGGAGCACCGGATTGAAAACGGGACCAAGCGCTTTGCCGTGCTTGATGAATCGGGTAGGTATACTTTGCGTTTCTTTTTTGACACGGCCGACCATCCCACCAAACAGTCCAAAGTCATTCGCATGCTTCAACCCCACGCCGGAACCAACTACGGCATGCATTTCCCCCTCAAACCCGGGGTAGAAGTGTTGGTAGGTTTTGTGGACGGTGACCCTGACAGGCCGATTATTGTGGGGTCCACGTACCGACCTGACACACCCAATCCCGTCGCAGATTGGAATCACAGCATCAACAAACTCAAGTCAGAATCGGGTGTGTTTATCGAGTTCCGCGACTATTAGGGTCCGCGGCCTCTCCCAACCTGAATTGTGAATCAAGTACAGACTCGCCACATGAACGAAAACAAACCCTCACCCACAGCCTGTATCATTTGCTCCATCAACTGCGGTGTTCGTGTAACGACGGAGGGCCGGGAGATCACAGCGGTTCACGGAGATCGTGAACACCCAACAAGCAAAGGCTACTTGTGCGAAAAGGCCCAGTCGCTCAATGTGTACCAAAACGGCCGAGACAGGTTATCTTCCCCCCTTCGTCGCAAGGCAGACGGCACATTTGAAGCGGTCGACTGGGACACCGCCATTTCAGAAATCGCTGCTCGTCTCAACCAAGTGAAGGCAGCGCACGGCGGTGATAAGATTTTCTACTACGGTGGCGGCGCGCAGGGAAACCACTTGGGCGGGGGGTATGGTCGAGCGCTTCGCGCCGCGCTCGGATCTACCCATACAAGCAACGCGCTTGCCCAAGAAAAGACGGGTGAATTTTGGGTGGACGGTCAGCTTTTCGGCAGACCGCGGTGCCACACAACACCTGACTTTCACAACGCAGAAGTGGCGGTGTTGGTCGGGAAAAATCCGTGGCACTCGCACGGTTTTCCGCGCGCGCGGGTTGTCCTAAAACAAATTGCCAAAGATCCCAATCGCACCCTGATTGTCATTGATCCTCGAAAGACAGAAACAGCGGAGTTGGCGGATATCCACTTGCAGGTGCGGCCGGGGGGTGACGCGTTTCTGTTGAGTGCCATGGTGGCATTGCTGCTGCGTGAGGGGGGAATCAAGGCAGAATGGTTGTCGGCTCACGCCGTTGGTTTGGATGAGCTGAAAAGCTTGTTTGAGCGCGTTGATGTGGCTGCCTATTGCAAAGCCGCGGGTGTTCAAGAGGCTGACGTTCGGGCCGCTGTCAAACGCATTGCTGAAGCTGCGAGCGTTTCGGTGCTCGAAGATTTGGGCATTCAGCAAGCGCCGCACAGCACGCTGTGCAGCTGGTTAGAAAAGCTTCTCTACCTTCTCACCGGTCACTTTGGAAAAAAGGGAGGGATGAACATTCACTCGCGCTTTGCGAGCCTGGGTGGAGGTGGAAAAGGTGGA
This sequence comes from Polyangiaceae bacterium, assembly GCA_016712345.1. Taxonomy (GTDB): domain Bacteria; phylum Myxococcota_A; class Polyangia; order Polyangiales; family Polyangiaceae; genus JADJRH01. The sequence continues at coordinate 4,903,764 of JADJRH010000011.1, read as the reverse complement.
CGCAATGCCACCACGCCTGTTCATGGTCATCGGCTCATCGGCGGGCTCACCCCGTGCAACGTCATTGCCGATGAGATCCTGACGGATCATCCCAACCGTTTTCGCGCGATGATTGTTGAAAGCGCCAATCCGGCGCACTCGCTTGCCGACTCAAAACGGTTTGTCGAAGCGCTGCGCGCGCTCGATTTTGTGCTTGTGATTGACGTGGCCATGTCTGAAACGGCGCGCCACGCAGACTACGTTCTACCCGCGGCATCTCAATTTGAAAAATGGGAAGCGACGTTTTTCAACCTTGAATTTCCAAGGAATGCCATTCACCTCCGGCGGCCGTTGTTTGAGCCGCTCCCCGGAACCTTACCCGAGGTTGAAATTCATGCGCGGCTGGTCAAGGCGCTCGGTGGGCTTGACGGGCTTGACCTGTCCATGTTCCACAACGCGGCAGGCCAAGGTTTTGAAGCGTTTGCAATGACATTTGCCATGGCGGCGGCGAGCAATAGTCAGATCATGGATATGGCGCCGATCATCTTGTACGAAACAATGGGGCCGCTGCTTGCGCAACACCCACCCAAAGGAGCCAATTCGTTTTCGGTGGACAGTTTGCGGCAAACCGCCGGCATGTGGGGTGTTTGCCATCAAGTGGCCATGGCCTACCCAGACTCGGTTCGGCGCGCTGGAATTGGGGTAGACGCGCAGGGGCTTGGTCTTGGCAATGCGCTCTTTCAGGCGCTTCTCGACAACCCGTCGGGTGTGGTTTTTTCAGACGATCCGTACCAAGAGACGTTTGCCCGGCTCGACACACCTGACAAGATGATTCGCCTTGTGGTGGAGCCGTTGGTGAGCGAGTTTGTGTCCCTCGCTTCTGAGGTCGAGGCACGCTCCGGTGGTACAAACCCGGTTCACGATGCCTACCCATTTATACTCGCCGCAGGTGAACGGCGGAGCACCACCGCGAACACTTTGTTTCGTGACCCTTCGTGGCGAGAAAACTCGGGCACGCTTCGGATGAGTCAAGAGGACGCCGCGCGCCTTGGCCTCCACTCGGGCGACGCCGCCAAAATCACCACCAAACGCGGCTCGGCGGTGGCCTTTGTGGAGTTGACAGATACCCTCATGCCGGGACACGTAACCCTACCCAACGGTCACGGCCTCGGCTCTGCCGATGCTGCACACTCCCAGCGTGAAGGCGTGGCGCCCAATGACCTCACATCCGCCGACGATCGCGACCCGATCGCCGGAACGCCGTGGCACAAACACGTGCGCGCTCGCATTGAACGCGCAATCTGAACCGGCGCGCCCGGTGCCAGGCACTTGTTGATCACCTGAAGCCGCCAAACGGCACCGGTTGGAACTTCTACGGTTGTGTGGAGCCGGCCGCTGAGAGTACACACGGCGCCAAAAATTCGACCAGCGCCTTTCGCATCTCGTCAAAGCCGCGCGGACAGTTTTTGGCCAGAGTTTCCACATCTGCCTGCTCCGCCAAATCGTGGTAAACGCCGGCCCAATCGTCGCCTGAAACGCCCAATTCGTTCAGAATCTCAACAAGCTTTTCTTTGGGATTGGGTAGATTTTCAGGTGCGCCCGGAAGGCCCTTTTTGGGCCCTTTCTTAAAACAACGTCGAAACGCCCCAGGATCGCCAAGAAGCCATGCTTCCAACTCTTCCACGCAGAGCGCGACGGCGGTGCCTTCTTTCCCATGTTCGCGAAGAATCTTGAGGATCCCATCGCGATCGCGCTCGTTCTCAACCTTGCCATCGCGATCCCAAATGGCGAGCACCATTGTGTTGGGTAGGTTACGCCTGGTATTTGACATGGCGATGAGCAGCTTGCGAGCCTTGTTGCTGATCGGGTATTGGCGGCGATCATCTTTGAACGCCACAGGATCTCGGACCTTTCGAGTCAGCATGTGGGCCGAAATCTGATCGTTCGGCAGTCTGTCATTCAGGTTTTTTGGGGTGATGTCAATGGATGCTGAAAGCGCCTTTTTTACCAGCGGGATGAGCGCTCCGCGGGCCGTGTGTGCCGGAGCTTTGCCTTCATCGGCGTCCTTGAACCGGGCATGTGTCAGTGCGTCGGTTGGCCCCTCCACCCAGAGTTCGAGTCGCAGTGTCATGACGCTGCGGCTCGCTTTCGAACAAGGTAGTCTTCTCCTTGGTTGACCCAGATCTCACCGGGGCCCTGATATTCAAGCAGTTCGCTCAAATTGTCGGCATCGGAGAAGTTGGATATCTGAGTAGCACCCTCGTTGTCGCGCCTCACAATGCGAATTTCTTCAGGCTCAACCAGGTTTAATAAAAGGGGAGAGTGCGTTGTTAAGATCACTTGCGTTGGCGGTCCGCCGTGGGCGCCCGTTGTCATGTCGCGAAAGAGTTTCATCACGCTTTTGAGGAGGCCAACGTGAATGCCTGTTTCGGGCTCTTCTACAAGAAGTACAGAAGCCGGATTGGGGCGGAGAACAAGGTAGAGGTAGCCCAGGTAAAGAAGCACGCCGTCGGAAATCATCTCGCTTGGAATGCGGGTACCTGAACGGGTGATGATTTGGAGTTCGTATCGAACGCCTCCTGCGCCGCTTTGTTGCACGACCCCAAGTCGTTTGACATGGGGCATGGCTGTTGACAACGCGCTCTCCAGTCGTTCTGCCACGTCGCGATCGTTCAGAAGGAGATGCGCCAGCGCTGCGGATAGGCCCGTGCCATTATTGAAGAGCGGCGTTTCGGGAGCGGTCGGACGTCGGAGGTTCTCCGGGCGAAGTGAATAGACGGCGAGCGCGCGAACCGCCTGCGACAAGGGCTCAACCTTCAGCTGGCGAGTGGAGGGATCCCCCTCACCTTGTACCGTCATGCTCCACGTACTGTTTGGATGAGTGATCGGCCAGACTCCATCGCGGGCGTCTACCCAGTTGGATTCGCCACCGGGCACGAAGAGCCGGAGCTTCATGTCGGCGCGTTCGATCTGAAGGTCATCGACGCGCACTCGCTCGTTCCGTATCGCGGCGTAGGTGGGCCACGCTCCCACGGTCACGTCGTATTCAAATTGGTTGGCTTCAATCGTCCCCTCAACGCCAATTCGAATAGAATCGCCACGGCCATTAAAGGTGAATGACCGAAGATGTTGAACTTCTGGAAAGACGTCCTGCCAGCCTTTGCCAGCGCGGCTTGCTTCAGAAAGCGCAATGAGGGTCCGCAGCAGCATTGACTTGCCCGAATCATTCGGCCCCACAAGCACCGTCAGCGGTGAAAGTTCCACGGTTGCATCTTTGATGCAGCCGAAGTTCTCCACATGAAGTTTGCGAATTCTAAATCCGGGGGCGGGGTCCATTGGGTTGGGTCACATTACTCGTTCCGGGGCCCTGTGCACAAGTTGCCTTTCGTGCGCGGGGCTTGTTTTTCCTCACCCCGACGGATCAGCGCGGTAGGCCTTGCGCGGAGGATGGGCGTTTCAACGCGGAGTGAGGTTCGCCGCAGCGGGGTGGTTTGCCGTTCAAATGAAATGCTTGTGTACATCAGGGCGTGGCCCCTTCCCACGGCGTTCTTTTTTCCACATAAGGGCGATTGCAAATGTTTATTCGACCTCACCGCATTGCCCCCGGGCCTGGACAAGAATCGGTTTGGGACTACCCAAGGCCTCCGCGCGTGGAGCTTGTATCAAAGCGGCTTCGCGTTGTTTTCGCCGGGGTGACGCTTGTGGATTCTACACGAGCGGTGCGCGTTTTGGAAACGAGTCATCCCCCCGTTTATTATTTTCCACCGGCCGACGTGAGAATGGACTTGTTGATTCCAAACGCTCGCACGAGCTTTTGCGAGTGGAAGGGTGTGGCAGAATATCGGGATGTTTGTGTGGGTGATCGCGTTGAGGCGGCAGCCGCTTGGGTGTACACCAACCCAACGCCGGGGTTTGAGGCGATTCGAGGTTTTCCCGCGTTTTATCCGGCCCGGATGGATGCTTGTTACGTGGGCGAGGAGCGTGCGCGGCCTCAGCCCGGGAGCTTTTATGCGGGGTGGATTACCAATGACATTGTGGGACCGTTTAAGGGCGAGCCGGGCACAATGGGGTGGTAATAGCAATCGCGCCGTGAACAATTTGTGCTAGCGTCGCCGCATGACCGGAACACCGCTTGACTCGGAAAGCTATATCAACCTCGAAACCTTCAAAATGGATGGCAACGGGGTAAAAACTCCCGTGTGGGCCGCTCCTCTCGATGGTAAGATGGTCGTCTTCAGCGAAAGTAAGGCGTACAAGATCAAACGTCTGCGCCGTAACCCCAAGTTTCGTGCTGCCGCCTGTGATGTGCGTGGGAACGTGCGTGGCCCCTGGTATTCGGGCACGGCCCGCTTGGTGGACGATCCGGCGGAGATTGCCCGTTTTCTCGATGCCCTCAAGCGCAAATACGGTTGGCAAATGTCGGTGGGAAACTTTTTTGCTCGTCTGACCGGTCGGTTTGGCAAACGCGCTTATATCGAACTGACCTTTGAAAGCCCGGCAAACACGCCGTCCACCTGATGATGTCAGACAAACTGCCAGTTGCAGGTGTCGCGTATTAAATCAACGAAGGCTGTCACTTTGGCGGGTAGGAGCCGAGCCGTTGGGTAGACGAGTTGAATGGGTAGAGGCGGCGGTTCAAAATCAGCCAGAACAACTTTTAAATGTCCCGCTTTGACTGCCTCGGCGACTTGGTAGAAAAGCGCCATTGTTAACCCGCCGCCTCGTTCGGCGTGGATGATTGCCACATCCGCAGAGTCGGTTTTAAAGACCGGCGCGAATGAGTACACTTCGGGCCGACTGTCGCGGAAAAAGCGCCACTCGGGCGTTCGCGAGAGCCCCGTAAACTGAATGAGCTGGTGGGAGGGTAGATCGTCCGGTGAACGCAGCGCCTTTCGGCGGGTGAGGTATTTGGGGGCCGCCACCAAAACCCGCCGCGTTGCACCGACCTTGCGAGCCGACATGGTTGAATCGGCGAGTTGACCGATTCTCACCGCAACATCGACGCTTTCGTCGACCAGGTTGACGAAGGCGTCGGAGAGCCAGAGTTCACCCATCACCTGCGGGTGGCGTTTGAGAAATGTACTCATGACAGGGGCGACCTGAAGCCGGCCAAACATGCGCGGAGCCGCTACAACGAAGCGGCCTTTCGGGTTTGTTTGCTCGGCTGAGGCCGCCGCTTCAGCCTCGTCGACGTCGGCAAGGATGCGCCGCGCGCGCTCAAGGTAGCGAACGCCCGCGTCTGTGAGTGTCACCGAGCGGGTTGTGCGTTGGAGGAGCCGAGTTTGCAGACGCTCTTCAAGCCCCGCCACGAGCCGCGTGACCGCCGACGGGGAGAGGCCAAGGCGGCGCGCAGCCGGTGCAAAACCCTTGAGATCTGCGACCGCGATGAAGGTGGCCATGGCATCGAGCCGATCCATGTTGATTATTGCAGCAAATGAAATAGTGAAGTGTCAAGTGTTCTCATTGTTGCTGGTTGCAGCATGATGCATGTTGCGACGTGCGACAAAGGCCGGACTCGCGGTCTACCTACCCATTGGCACGATACGGTTCAACCAGGAGCACCCGTCATGATTCATCCCAACCTCGACAGTGCACCATCTCCCTGGCATTCAGGCGAGCGCGCGCTTCAAGAGCATTACGGCGTTGCCGAGCAAATGGACCGCGTGGGACGCCGGGTGATCCGGGATTATATGCCCGATCAGCACCGCACATTCTTTGGCCAGCTTCCGTTCGTTCTCGTGGGTGCGGTGGACAATTCCGGTGCTGTTTGGGCGAGCATTCTGGAGGGAGCGCCCGGCTTTATCACCTCGCCGGATCCGCGGACGTTGCGGCTTCGTGCGATGTTGCCGGAGGGAGATCCGGTGAGCGATCGGCTTGTTGCCGGAGCCGCTGTGGGCCTGCTCGGCATTGAGCTTCACACCCGGCGCCGCAACCGGATGAATGGTAAGATTGCAAATAGTACACAATTCGCATTCGACGTGACAGTGGAGCATAGCTTTGGCAACTGTCCGCAGTACATTCACCCTCGGCATTTGGCATTTGTGCCGGACCGTGGCGCGGCGGTACAAAGCCTGCGCGCGGAGGGCCTCACCAACGAAGGGCGGGCCATGATTGCCGTGGCGGACACGTTTTTTGTGGCGAGTTATGTGGATGCCGACGGAGATGTGGCGCGGCGATCGGTGGACGTTTCGCACCGAGGAGGCGACGCGGGCTTTGTGCACGTGTCAGGCGACGTGCTCACCATCCCTGATTTTTCAGGAAACCTGCATTTCAACACGCTTGGGAATCTGATTGCCAACCCGCGCGCCGGGCTTCTTTTCGTCGACTTCGAGCGCGGTGATATCCTTCAGCTCACCGGCCGTACCGAGGTCATCTTGGACGGGCCTGAAGTGGAGCAGTTTGAGGGGGCGGAGCGATTGTGGCGCTTGACAGTGGAAAAGAGTGTTCTAAGACAAGGCGCGTTTTCCCGGCGGCAGCAAGGTGGACCGGCGTGAGCAAGTGCGGCCGTTGAGACTCTCACCGGTAAGGTCAGGTTTTGTGATGTACACAAGTGCCGCGCCGGGCCGGTGTTATTGCGGCAACAAAGCTCGGTGGTGAGCTTCCAACTCAAGCGACAGGGCATGAACCACGTCGGCGGCAGCGTAGGCCTCCACAAATGGCAGTCGAATGAGTGGACAAGAGGGCAGTTGACGCGACAAATCGCGGGTCATTGCGGCGGCTGAATCACCGCGGGCCTTGCGTTCTTCGTCGAGAACATCGAGCGCGTCCGACAACGCGGGTGAGAGATTTGCCGAAGATCGAAGCGCAGTGACGTACGGAGCAGGGCGTGTGTCGGCCCGATTCATAAGCAGGGCGCGCGGCGCACGGCCGAGCTTTTCGAGGCGTTTGGCGAGAAATATCACGTCGTCGCGTGCGGCGGCGGTGGGTGCGGCCACAAGCACGTACGCTGCGCGATCACCCAATAACAAGGCCGATGCCCGCTCTGTCAGGTGGACAAAGCGCTCACGAACCAGCGCCAGTTCTATGAACAAGCCCGCGGTGTCGCGCACGAGGTAAGGGCCGGCGGCGCGCGCAATGAGGTGCTCCAGATGACCCTTCCCCCAGGCGAGTAGGCCGCCGGATCGAGCTTGAGTGGAGTCTTTTTCGCCGCTCCTCGTCGCGAGGCCGGACAGCCATGCCACGGTTTTCCCGCCGAGGAGAGCGGCGAGTCGACCGGGGAGAGTGACGAAATCAATGGCCTGGCGCGAGGGGGCAGTATCAATCACCACCACTTCAAAAGAGCCGGTGGATGCCGCCGCGGCCACGAGGTTGAGGGCCACAAGTTCGTGAACGCCCGCGGCGGCGTCGGCCAACCCTTGGTAGACTCGGTTGTCACGAAGGCGCTCGCGCGCCGCGGGTTCGCCTTCAAAAAGTTGGTCAACGAAGGCGTGCATGGAGCGCCGCGGGTCGGGCATTAAGGCTGCGAGGCGGCCATTTGTACCCGCGAAGGGGACGGTGGTCACCGCATCGGACAGAGCGACGCCCATGGCGCTCGCGAGGCGGCGGGCTGGGTCAATGGTGACGATGAGCGTGCTCCTGCCTTGTCGAGCGAGGCCGAGTGCAAGCGCTGCGGAGGTTGTTGTTTTGCCGACGCCGCCGCCGCCGGCGCACACCACAACCAGCGGATCGCCGGCCCGGCGAGTGTGTACACGTTGTGCGGTCACGGCGCGCCCTCCGCCCGAAGCCAGCGCGCAACGTCGCGGGCCGACGGATCGACGGGGCAAAGTGGCAAACGCCAGAGAGCGCGCCCTTCACGAGAGAGCGGGGCGAGCGCATCGGCTGCCGCGGCGGCGGCGGCCTGGCGAGCGGCAAGCACGGAGGCCAATGTTTTAGCGTGTTCCGCGAGGGGACCGGGCTTTTCAGCGAGCGCCCGCGCATCAACCAGGGCTGCGGGATCTTCGGCGCTTGGAACGCGATTTACCAAGATTCTGTCGACGGGTAGGCCCGTTTCGGCGGTGAGTTGAGCGCAGAGTTCAAGCGTTTCTTCAAGCACCAAGGGTTCTGGCAATGTGACAACCACGAGCGAAACCCGGCCCGGCGCGAGCAATTCACGCGAGAGCTGTTCACACATGTCAAAGAGTGGGCCCTCACCGAGGAGCGCGCGGCCTTGTTTTGGAATGCGAAGCCATGCGACGGAATGCCCCGTTGCGGGCATGTCTACCACGAGCCGCACACCGGGCCGCTCCGTTGCCGCGCGGCGCACCGCATCGAGCATGGCCAGCTCACGAATGGCCGGCGCCGCGCGCAAAAGCGGCTTCATGGCGAAGTTACCCAGGGCCAGTTTGGCGAGCACCGCCGAGCCGAAGATGGGTGTGGCGCCGCGTTGTAAACACTCGTCGGGTTGAAGCACCAGGTGTTCTACCCCTTTGCGTGCGCCTGCGAGCGCGCGGCGCCCGGCAATGCCATCCCCCATTTCAACAAGGGTTGACATACCCACCGTTTCAGCGTCGAGCGCTGCGAGGCCGGCTGCCACCGTTGTTTTACCCACTCCACCTTTGCCGAGCACGAGCACCACCGGGGCGAGGCCTCGGAGCGAGGGGCGAGACGGCGGAGGGCGAGACGGCGGAGCGCCGGGGGGAGGGGACATGGTTGTTTCTCAGTCGTTTGGGCGCTCGATCATGGCCTCAAGAACATCGTTTATCATAAGCACATAGGCATCGCGGAGGAAACGCACGTAGCGCGGTGAAGTAAGGCCGCCGTCGGCCGCGAGCGCGTCGATACCGGTGAGCGTTGCGCGCCATGCCGACTCCACCGCGGCAAATCCCCAATCGCCGCGGAGCACCGGTGTCACGCGCTCCGCCTGCTTGTCGAGTTCAGCATCGAGCCAGTCATCCGCGATCTGAACAAACATCGATACAGTGTACATCCACCGGCGCGCGGCCTCGCCGGTGTACTTTACCACCGGGAAAAGCAGGCCATCGATGGTGCCTTCGACTCCCGCGAGCCGGTGCCCCAAGCCGCGTGGGTCGGGGATATCTCGCATGCCAAGCACTTCGGCGCCGATCCATTCGCGCACGCGAGCCATGGCCGATTCAAAATGCCGACGTTCTACCGGGTCAAGCCCTTGGGCCATGGCTGTTGCAAGCGCATGGGTAAGGGCAAGTTCCGGCGTGTCCGGTGTGAGCGAACCGTCGAGCAGCGCAAACAGGCGCGCGGCCCGATCTTCAGGCTCCCCATCAAGGCAATGGTCAAGCACATGGTCAATCACCACGATAAACGAAGCGACGAGTAGAATTCGCCGATGTGTACTCTGGTAAGCCACGCGGCCGATCAGGGTCATGGCGCCCTGTCCAAGCCTTGCGAGTGCATGGGTAGAAAGCGGAAGCGCATTGCCGGCGCCGGTGACAAGCCGAATGAGCGGTGGGCGCCGAGGCGCGCAAAGCAGCGCTGTGTAGGGCGCCGACGCGTACAAGTCACACGCGCCGATGCGCAGTTTTTCAAAAAAACGTCCTTGCCGCGCGGCAGGCCAATGCGCGTTGACAAGCGGCATGACGTGCCGCTCGAAATGGAATCGGGTGAGGGCGCGAATTCCAAGCGCGAGCGGCCTCACATCGGGGTTGGGTGAGCCGATTAACGTTCGGAGTTGGCGAGCGCGTTCAGCGCGGGGAGGTAAAGCCGCAGAGTCGCGGTTTAGCGCGGCGCGTGGTTCTCCGCCGTTGGAGGCTCTGTGGAACCCGCTCAAGCGAAGCTCGCGGCGTGGGGAGGATTCAAGACTTGGCGTCATGGGACAGGACGGCCCGGGAGTCAAGCCAACAAAACTCAACGAGCCGGTTGAATGAAGGTCGGCAATTCCAGCTATGCTGTTCGTTCACGCGTGTGAATCGAAGTAAGTCAGGCGCTGCCCACAACGGGAAGGAGGGGTCCACCGGAGGGGGCTCGCCGTGTTTCGTCCTGCGGGCGGCGCAGCTCTGCGAAATATCGCTTGCGAAACATGAGGGTTGGGCCGTCTGTTCGAACGGATTTTTCTTCACCGGGGGGTGGGATTTCAATAGGGAAGGATGACTCAACAATGGCTTGATCTTCAGCGGCGATGCGCGCGTTGCTGCGGTTGAAAAACCAGTCAAACATTCGGCTTGTCATGAAGTCGCGCGCCATGGTTAAAAGCATTGTCGTGCGCTCGTTGTCAATGGGTACACAAGCAACGAGCATGATCATGAGTTTACCTGGAATGGGTATGTGCAAATTCATTTGGTTGGGCCAGCGAAAATCGAGAGATCCGGGCTCGCGTTTGCCGTCAATCTGAATGTATGTGTGGGCGCCCCAAGGCCGGTCTTCCCATGCGACGTCCATGCGTCCGCCCGCGCTTCTGGCGACCATGGCTTTACCGATGGTACCGCGGTGGACAAAGGGTAGATGAGGCCAGTCAAGCATGTTCTCCATAACGCGTGTCCAATGCGACTTCCACTCAATGCGCGACCCGGAAATGCGCACCCCGGGCCGAAGCAGCGCCTCGTGCACCTCGGGTTCGGTGGGCGGCGTGGCATTGGGCGCTGTATAGATCCACACCTGCCCACCAAGTTCACGCACGGGGATGGTGACTCCCCGCAACGTTGAAAGTTTGGCATCTGGGTTCCAAGGTACGTGGCAAACCTGACCGGCGCTGTTGAGCTGCCAGCCGTGGAACGGGCATTCGACACAACCGTTTTTGATTTTGCCGAGGGAGAGGGCAACGCCTCGGTGCGGGCACTGATCGAGCAGGGCCGATGCTTTTCCGTCTTTGTCGCGGAACAGAACAACCGGTGTGCCCGCCACCCTAACGCCGAGCGGCGCGCGGTCTGTTAGTTCTTCAGAAAGGGCGACGGGGGTCCAAACGTTCGCGAAGTCTTTAAACACAGGTGGCCTCTTTTTTTATTACGTTTATGATATTATATTGCTCCGAGTCAAGAGGCCGGGAGAACGATTGCGATGGGCAGGCTGCTGGGCGCACGAAATCAAGATTACGAGGCTACCAAGGTGGCATTGGCTCGCCGCGTTCGCGGTGCTGTGGTGCGGCGCGGAGCGCAGGTGAGCTTGCACGAGCTGGCGCGCGAGGCCGACGTTTCAATTCCAACGATCAAGCACTACTTCGGTGATCGCTCCGGCGCTGTGGCCGAGGCTCTCCGCACGGTGAAAGAGGATGCGGCGCAATACACCGCGGGCGTGGCTGATCCGGGTGACAAAGGTTTTGAAGCGTCGCTGCGTGCGCTGGCCACAGAACTCGCCGCGGCATGGGTACCTCATGGGGTGGGTCAGCTTTTTACAGCGGGGATGGGCGCGGGGCTTTTTGATAAAGCGGCGGGCCCAGGCTATCTCGACGGGGTGCTTGAGCCGACGGTGCTTGCCATGGAGGAGCGATTGCGCGTGCACGCGCGTCGAGGTGAAGCGAGGCTCGACCCGACTGACGAGCTGGCAGTGCGGACAGCGGCGTTGGCGTTTTTATCACCCCTTCTTGTGGCGCTCATTCATCAACACGGCCTCTCGGGCATCAAGTGTCGGCCGCTGCCGATGGCGGCGTTTATCAACGAGCTTGTGGAGCGGTTTACAGCGGCTTACGGGGCAAAAAAAGCGTTGCGAGCGAGTGGGCGAACCAAAGCGGAGTAAGGTTCGGCGAGGTCAGATAGTTTGCCGTGCAAATGAAACGATTGTGTACACAAATGCGTTTGCACAAAATTCGAGGCGCCAGAGTGATTGTGACAGGTTGAAGAAAAGTCGCTGTGCAAAGGAGGCGCGTGGTGCGATACACTGCCTTCATGCTTCGAGCCACGCAGCACATTGCCGTCGCGGGCGGCGGAATTTTCGGTATCACGGCGGCTATCGCTCTCCGGGAGCGGGGATATCAGGTCACTGTATTTGACCCCGGCAAGCTGCCGCACCCGCTCGCGGAGTCAACGGATATCAGCAAAGTTGTCCGAATGGATTACGGCGCGGATGAAGCCTATTTGGCGCTGATGGAAGAAGCGATGGAAGGGTGGGACAGGTATAACGCGCGGTGGCCGAAACCGCTATACCATCCGACGGGGGTGATGTTTCTCACCCGGTCGAGCATGGCAGAGGGCGGCTTTGAGCTTGAAAGCTACCGCCGGCTGGTCAGGCGCGGTCACGCGTGCGAGCGGCTCGACGAGGCGGAAATTCGCCGGCGTTTTCCGGCCTGGCGCGGGCACACAGACGGCTATTTCAACCCGACGGGTGGGTATGCCGAGAGTGGTAAGGTGGTTGTACAACTTGTTCGCGAGGCTGTTGCGGCAGGTGTGGTTATTCGCGAGGACGCGCAAGTGACCGGCATTCACAGCGAAGGGTCTAAGGCTGCCGGTCTGATTGTTTCAGGTGAGGTGGTGAAGAGCGATCACGTGGTGGTGGCTGCGGGGGCATGGACAGGCGCGCTTCTGCCTCACCTCGCTTCTGAATTTCGCCCGGTTGGACAGCCTGTATTCCATCTCGTGCCGGAGGATCCATCGCTGTTCAGAGCCGATCGATTCCCGGTGTTTGGTGCCGACATCTCGCGCACGGGATATTACGGGTTCCCTGTGACCGAGGACGGGATTGTGAAGATTGCCAATCACGGGGCCGGGCGAATTGTGGATCCGGCTGGAGTGCGCGAGGTAAATTCGGCGGAGGAAAGTGCTCTGCGAGCGTTCGTCTCTGAAACCTTCCCTGACCTGGATGGTACGCGGCTCGCTGCAACGCGCTTGTGCGTCTATTGCGATACGCACGACGGGCATTTCTGGATTGCGAGGGATCCAGATCATGAAGGGCTTACCGTTGCAGCGGGTGGCTCGGGCCACGCTTTTAAGTTTGCACCCGTGCTGGGGAACCTGATTGCGGACGCAATGGAGGGTAGAGAGCGCCCGGCCCTTTCCAGGTTTCGTCATCGACCGGGCCTTGTTTCCAAGAGCGAAGAAGCTGCCCGACATCAAGGTTGAGCCGCTCCCGACTTCAAAAGCCCGACTCATTCACTCGTGCGAACGAACAGTCTGACTGGAAACCGATAAACCGCCGCCGACGAAATAGGAGTGCGCGAGCGGCTGGTGTTGAAAGAAAAGGCGCCGGGCGAACCCTACGATTTTGGGCGTTTTGAGTTGGAAGAAGAACCGTGGGAGTGAGCAACCGGCCACCGGCTCCGGTGAGGTGCCGGCGGCGACACCGAATCCGCCCATTGCGGGGCCGTTCACCGCATTTGCGCGGATTGTGACGATCGGCAACGGCGGCCTCTACCGAACGCGCAGGCGTTTTTTGGTTACCCGAGGCGTGGTGGGTGCGGACTGGTAGAGATCTTGGAGGCTGTGCCACCGCACGCGCGACGATCGCACCACCTCGGCCGGCGCGGCGACCTGCGTGAAGATTCTCCTTCCGATGGTAGCGTTTCTGCGATTGGGGTAGGCGGCCACCTTCGCTTCAAGCTCGTCTTCGAGCGCCTTCCACGAACGGACTGGTCCCCACTTGCACTCGGCAATGTCTGTCCAGCCGTCATCCCGAACACCCACGACGTCGATCTGGGTGGTTTTGTCCCAATACTCACCGATCTCGAAAGCTGCCGAAACGCCATCCTGCTCGTAAAGGATGGGTAGAGCTTGACGACACAGCCGTTCGAAACAGGTACCGAAGTACGCGTCCAGGTGAGGTCTGAGCCTGTCCTTGAGGGCGCGCGAGCCTCCCATTTGCTGGATGAAGCTCATGTTTGGATAGATGAAACGAAACCAGAAACGCAGGAGCGCGTCGTCCAGTTCGTAGCGAACGTACCGTGCCGGCGGCCGACCCTCTCCGGTAAGCGGGTAGCGCCGGCGTACGTAACCGAGGTCCATGAGCTGCTTGAAGTAATATTGGAGACTGCGATCGCCGATACCCGATTGCTTGGCAATCTCTGCCGCGGTTCGCGCGCCCATCGCCATTGCAAGGAGGACGGCGTAGTAACTTTCGACCTCTCGCAGCTCCTCTCGCAAAAGAAATTCAGGCTCGTAGTAGAGGGGGCCAAGATCATCAAGGAGGTTTGTTGAAATGTTCATCTCCACCGATGCTGCCCTCGAGAAACGCCGCAGATAGAGAGGAACACCACCGCACAGAAAGAAGATTTTCGCCTTGTCGACAACGGAAAGCGACGGATGGAAAAGCGCAGCTTCTCGGTGCTCAAACGGAGCGAGGAGGATCTGCGCTGTACGGCGCCCAAAGAGCGGGCTTTTCTTACCGAGAACTTCTCGCTCCATAAAGCCGACATACGAGCCGCAGAGAATCAGTACGACCTCGTTCCGATCGCGAAAGCGCCGGTCCCACAGCGCTTGAAGCACGCTGGGCAGTTCAGGGCTTGCCTCCGCCGTCCATTGAAACTCGTCAAAAACAAGAACCAGCTTTTGCCCCTTCGAGCGGTCCATGACCGCTTCGATCGCCACCTTCCAGTCATTGGTCTGGAGCATTGCGAGAAGCGGCTCATTCTGCACGACAGCAGCCTCTGCCAGAAACTCGCGGATCTGGATGGCGGCAGACCCCTTTTTGCCAAGGAAATAAACGCCGCGCTTTTCGCGCAACCAATGAAGGATGAGTTCACTCTTACCCACCCTGCGTCGGCCGTAGATAGGAATGAAAGCCGAACGAGCCGCCGCGTACGCTTCGTTGAGGGCCCTGATTTCTCTCTCGCGCCCGATGAATTCGTTCACGAAGGTGCTCTCTAGTCCGTTAATTCAAATTTGTCCAGTCTTTTTATGTCATATTAAAACTTGTCAAGTTATGACTTGACAAGTCATTACACTTTAAATGAAACGCTTGTGTACGCCAGCACCCCTTGCAGAAGTTTGGCCCTGTTTCGCTTTTGACGCACGCTCCTATTGAACCGTGTCGGATACGATCGCTCGTTTGGGTAGGGCGCATGCCAGGCATGCGACGGGGTTTATGGGTAGATCGGCGGGCTACGTGAACCGGCGGAGCCGTGCCCCTGATCTGGTTGCCAGGCTCCGCGAGGGCGGCGCGAACGGAATTCGCGATAATTTAAGCGGTTTTTTGCAGTGGTGCCTTTGGCGCACCCGTTGCCTCATGGTTTGTAGGGCTTACTCGCAACGCACGAAAAAAATGGTACGGAGGATTCTTACCCCATGAACCGATCGCTTTTTCTTTTTCTCTCTGGAGCATGTGTACTCACCGCCGGCTGTCAGAGTGACCGCCTGGTCGACAACGTCGATTGGGATCTCGACTTTGTGCTCACCCCGAGCGACCAACTTCACTCCCCCTACGCCAAAGGCTCTCAATTTGGCGTGTTTGGGTACGGCATCTCTCAAGACGAAGAGTCGCTTTACGACGTTCGGTCGGCCGACCAGAATATTCTCACCTGCGTCGACGGCGGCGCAGCCCATGCCGATTGTCAGGCTACCGAAGAAGGTGAGGTTGACCTGGAGCTGCTCCGCGACGGTGAAGTGGTTCATACTGCAACCGTTGAAGTTCTTCAGGCCGACATGGCCTGGGCGCTCCCCCGCGCCGCGCTGATCGCAGCCAACGGAGGCTTCGTTTTCCCGGCTCCGCGGTTCAAAGTTCTTCAGGGCGGCACGGCCACATTTCAAGTTGTATCGATGAGCGGTGGGAAGAGGCTTTCCGGTGCCGGCGCTATCACCGCTTCAGCCTCCTCTGAACTGTCGATTAATGTGGAGCAGACACTTTTGGCTGAGGATCGTGACTGGCTTCAGGTGACAGCGGAGCAGCTTGGCGAGCACGAAGTACAGATTTCCTCCGCAGGCGTGCCGGTTTCAACAATCGTGATTGAGGTGGTTGACGAGGGCGCGGTGGACTCGATCGAACTTGCCGGCCCGTCGGAGAAAAGCGCCCAAGACGGTGAGACTCTGACCGTGGTGGGTGTTGCCAAAGATGCCGATGGTGAAACGGTGTATGGGGTCGATTTTGACTGGGACTTGGATGGGGTAGAAGAACCGGGGGAAGGAGATCTGTTTCGGTACACATTTGATAAAGATCGCCCCCGCCGTCTGACAGCCCACTTTGGTGACAAGAGCGGCGGGCTCGACATTCATGCTGAGTCGGGGTTTGTCGACTCTACAAATCGTTTGGGGTGCGCTGTTTCTCCCCTTGCGCCTTCGAGTGGACTCGCATGGGGTTTCGGAGCGTTTGGACTGTTGGGGCTGGCGCTCTACCGACGGCGGTCCAAGACGCCGATTCACGGCGGCCCAAAGAAGTGACTGTGCAACGGGTTGCAGCAGGTGAGCGACGAGGTGCATGTTGCCCTGGCCAAGCCCAAGCGTCAGTTCGGCCGTTATCAAACGCGACACGCAGCTTGTTCTTTTCGGCGGTCACATGCATGAGCACGGAAAGCGATTCGTGCTCGAAATTGTCGATGACGCCAACGCATGTAAATAGTTCCTCGTGAAGAGTCTACGTTTCTACCCATTCAGGTTGCGGGGGGTCTACTCGTCGCACCGATGGTAATTCGAAATCGATCTACCCATGGGTAGGTTTGCTTCCTGCGCGCGCCCCTTCGTTCAGGAAGCGGTCGAGTTGGCGCCGCGCATCTTGAGCCCCCTGATGTGAGATGTGTACGCGCCGGCCGAGATGACCGGTGCTGTGGCTTGGTGCATCGAGATTTCCGTGATACACTTGCCCCGGAGAGGAGCTAACTAACCATGGCAGGCACGCAGGACGCAGAAGGGGAAGAGGGCGCGGACGGGCCGATCGTCTGGGACATCCACCGCCAGGGGCGCGCGTGGACGCCCGACGAGTTCGAGGTCCGGGCCGCGAAGTTGGTGGGCATGGAGCTGGAGATCTCCCGGGGAAAGCTGCTCTGGAGCGACAGCTCACGCCTCCTCCTCCTGGGAATGCTCCTCGAGAACATGGGGATGGACGCGGCGCTCCGCCTCGGCGACCTCGAACGGTGGAAAGAGGCCCTCGCCGCGGTTGAAAAGGGCTGAAAGGAACGACGCCGCGACCGCTGGCAGAAAGCAGATCTTCGCGCGACATGCAACTCCTGTATGGGATTCCGGCGGGCCGAATTGTGGACAGCACGACGGTTCAGGAGGAGCGATCTTGGCGCTCGTGCCTTCCGCGGGCATCAGTATGTTAGGGGTCTTGCCTTCATCGGTTGGCGGGCTTGGACTTGGTGCGCTTTGAGGCCCGGGCCTTGCTCGGGCGAGAGGCTTTTGCCTTGGCCGGCGCGCTTTTCGGCTCGTTTACCGGCTTCACCCACGCCTGTTTGCCGTCGAAGACCATGGCATATTGGTAGACCGGTGTGGCGCCGGCGCTCTTGACGGCCGCTCCATACTCCCGCTCTCGAATTTGTTTGGCGGCCTCTTCGAGCGCTTTTTGGGGCGTTTCTTTGCCAAAAGGCACCTTAAACTCCATCACCACGCCGGGGCGCCCCTTGGTCTTGGGGATCATGAGCACATCGGCGCGGCCAAAGCCCGACTCCAGGTTTGAACGAACGAAGTATTGCGACTCCAAGTGGACCAAGAGGCCCAGCATAAGCCCGTGGTAGAGCTTTTCGGGTTCGCGTCCCGCACCGTCTTGATACGACACAACGGTAAGCAATATGTGCTGGAGAAACGCCTCGACAGTGGGTGCATCTCCTTCCATGAGAGCTTGAACAAACCTGTCGAGCATGCTCCGATCGGGGGTTGCCTTATGGAGCCAATTGTCGAACATGGTACGGTATACCCTGCGTACCTCCATGTTCGGGATCGCGAGCTTGCCTGTGACATCGCCCATCTCGTTGCTGTGGAGTTCAACCAGCTTGAGATATCCCGAAAAGAGGAGGAAGTTCCAGAGAGCGTCGGGCCGGCCGTTGATGTCTCGGAGCACAATGTTGTCGTCAATGGGCACTTCAATGCTCTCGCCGTTGAGCAGTGTCGCCGACGTAGCCGATAGGCCCATGCCCTGCCGCGTTGCGAGGTGCTCAATGAGGTCGATAGAACTGGTGTTGACCCAATAGGGCGCGAGTCTGCCGTTTTTGATGTAGTTGAGGATGGACCAAGGATTGTAGATGACCTGACCGCCGAACAGATACCCATTGTACCAGGACCGAACTTCGTCGAGGTGGGCGGGGTCGACAATGTTCGTGACCTCTTCTTCGGTGAACCCAAACGAGGTTGCATAGCGGGGGCTGAGGATGGAATGGACCTCAATGTTGTTGAGCCCCGAAAACATGTTCTCTTTCGAGACGCGCAGGATGCCGGTGAGCACCCCTTTGAAAAGCGACGAATTGTCTTTGAGCGCCGCCGACAAGAAGTTGCGAAAGAACAAGACTATTTCGTCGAAGAACCCGTTGATGTAGCCCGATTGAATGGGCGTGTCGTATTCGTCGATCAGAACAACCACCCGTGTCTTGTGGTGTTCGTGGAGCGCAGTGGACAGGATCCATAGGGAGTCCTCGAGTTCTTGCGTGCTCGGCGTGCCGTACAGCACCTTTTCGAACCTCATCGCCATGGTTCGGTCCAGCTGCGAACCGTCGAGCAAATATTGGTATTGCCGATAGAGCTGCACGATGCGCGAACGGACCCCCTCGATTGCGTCCGCGAACGTTCTTGCCTTGACGTCTTTGAACGTCACGAACAACGTTGGATACTTTTGGAAATGCGCCATTGCCTCGGGACTCTGCGTGACAGCCAAGCCCTCAAACAGATGCGACACATCTTCGTCGGTTTTTCTGAGGAAATGGTAGAGCGCCGAGATGTTGAGCGTTTTGCCGAAGCGGCGCGGGCGCGGGAAGAGCAGCACCACACTTGGATCCGAAAGCACCTCTGTAATGAAGCTCGTTTTATCGACGTAGCCGTGCCCCGCTTCGCGTAGCAGGCGAAAATCAGACTCACCGATGGCAGGAATGAACTTCATGAGGTTTCTCCGACCGTCGCGCGACGAGCCGAGGGCGCCGGCACTTTCACGAAGCCAGCCAATAAAGTCAAGGTGTCAGTTGGCTAAATTGGGGTGAGGATGTTGCTTCACGGATGGTATAGCGAGCAGCCACGCGGCATGCGAGGCAGCCACGCCGTTGAAAGGTTCCGTGTGTTCTACCCATCGCCCGCCTGTCGCGATTCCAGTCCCGCTGTTCGTTCGCGCGCTCGCCCCTCGAAGAGCAGGTCCAAGAAGCCGCACCGACGCTGACCATCGGTCGGAATACTCCGGCCTGCTCTCCTGCGTCGTTCCAGGGAACGAGCAAGCGATATCCATGGCCGCTCTCGTAGGGTAATCGCCTTCGGTCGCCTTCAAACCTTAGCGGTGCTTTCGACCATGCCCTGCATCGATACCGAGGTCAATCACTCGCCTGAATGCGTGTGTTTTGCTCTCCGCGTCTGTAGAGTCACTCAGCACTGAGCGTGCCATTGGGTAGAGTGCGTGTTTCCCTCTGAAAATCACGACTCAACTCGTTGTGCAGTATAAAGAGGCTGGCCGCCGGCCGTGCGAGCACATGTGCGCGCACGGTGGAGCGAGCGTGCGCGTGATCGATTATGCCGAGAAAACAAGGCAAATCAAGCGCGGCACGCCGGGTGCTCTACTCGTTGGGCATGAACACCTACCGCTCCTCTTCATCCCAACACCGTTTCTTCCACACCGGCGCGCTTTCTCTCCTCGTGGCCTTGGGCCTTTTCACAACGGCTTGCGACGGCGATGAAACAAGCGGATCCGCCGGCTCAACCACAGGCGGCTCCGGCGGCTCCACCACGTCCACCTCGTCGAGCGGTGGAGCGGGTGGCACCGGCGGTATGCCTATGAACCCCGACCCGTGCGACGCCGTGAATAACAACTGTGTCGAGGCCGAAGCTTCGAAGTGTACACTCAGCGTCGATAGTGCAGGGGCTGTTGAAGCCCATTGTGAAGCCCCGCTTGGCGACGCCCAGCTTGGTGAGGACTGCGAGCGCCCCGAGGATGAGTTTGGGCAAGATACCTGCGCGCCGGGCCTCCTTTGTGCGAAATACGCCAAGCCCAAGACGGATCCGGTGACCCGAGCCTGCATGACGCTCTGCGACTCGGCGAATGCCTGTTCCGCCGATGAGGCTTGTATTGCCTTCTTCGACTTTTCATACGGCGTATGCGGCCAGCAGTGCGAGCCGTTCACCGGGCCGTGCGGCGCGGATCCGACTCAGGTTTGCAGGCTCGGCGTCAATGTGGACCACGAAAACATCCTTTTTTGCGGCCAGATTGGTTCAAAAAAGCTTGGGGATGCGTGTACTTCGAATGAAGACTGCGGGCAAGATCAGGCTTGTTTTGGCAGCGCCGCAGCAGGATATTTTTGCCGATCGATGTGCGACGATGCACATCTCTGCGACACGCCGAGTGACGCTTGTGTACTCTTTCAAAGTCCAAGCGAGAAGGTCTTTAAGTTTGGCGCCTGCGTCCCGTCGGACGTCTCGTGTTTGGGCTCTGTCGTTTGGGATCCCCCGGCCAACGCCGATGCGGAGGTGACGATTGCGGCGTCGGACTTCATCACGCTGGGGCCGCTGCCTGGCGCGATTGTGAAGGCTTGTTCCAAAGACGACGCGATGTGCGCCGCGCCGATCGCGCAGGCCACAGCCGATGCGGGTGGAATTGCAAAAGTCACCGTGCCGACAGTGGGTGCGGGCTTTGATGGTTACTTCGAAGTCACGTCTGCCGGAAGCCTCCCCACGTTGATGTATATCAATCAGCCCGTGATCGCTCCTTTGGAATTATTCACCTTCCTTGGCCCGCTTGACGTGGTGAACGACCTGTTTGTGAGCCCCGTTTCAATTGATCCCTCGCGTGGGTTTTTCAGCGGTTCGGTGTTTGGCTGTACGGGTGACTATTTGGGCGGCGCGGTGTTTTCTATTGAACCAGCCGACGCTTCAACGGTGCTTGGCCACGCATTGCCGAGCTTCACAGCGCCTGTGCTCTTGCCCAACACCATTGACCCGGCCCTGACCTCGTCTCAGGCCGGTGGGTATGCGGCTGTGAATGTGCCTGTTGGAAAAGCCAAAGTTACAGCTACAACCATTGATGGTAAGGTCGTCGCCGACTTGGATGTGTGGAGTCGCGCCGGCACAGCCACCGTGACGATCCTCTCCCCCGCACCGTAACCCAATTACTCACCTTCTTCACGAATGGCATCCACATCAATGCCATTTTTGCGAAGCAGCCGGTAGAGCGCATACCGACTGGGTAGATGAAGCGCTTTGGCAGCTTGTGCGAAGTTGCCCCCCGAGGCGTCGATCGCGGCTCGAATTTCGTCCGGGGTCGGCTCTTCTTCGGGTTTGCGACGAACTGCTGGGGCGCGTGTTTCGGCCACCTGGGTCACCTGTGCTGCGGGCCCCGCCTCGTTGGATGGTGGGAAGGTTTCGTGCTCCATTTCCTCGGGTAGATCGATACGCGCCCCGCGGCTCCCCGCCATCGCACGCCACAATAACCCGTCAAGCTCGCGGACATGGGTGGTGTACTGTCGATGAAGGAGGTACGAAACGAGATCGCTGGAAACAGCGATCTCCCCATTTGAGCCGGTGAAGCGCTGTACAAGTTCTGGACTTCGCTCGTGCGCTTTGTGAAGCAGATGCCGGACAAGCAAGGGAATATCTTCTCGCCGCGCATTGAGGCCCGGCACCTGAATGCGGAGTGGAAGGCGCGCGAGCAAGTCATGTTTCAGGGCCTCGGGCGGGCGGTTTGTGGCTCCAACGAGCCGCACATTGGCTCGCCGGGCTTTTGCCTCGCCGAGCCGGTGGTATTCCCCATCGCCGTCGAGAACGCGAAGGAGACTCGCATGGAGCGCTTCGGGTAGATCGCCGATTTCATCGAGAAACAAGGTGCCCCCGTCGGCGGCTCCGATAAGGCCGGGGCGCTCGGCCATGCCGGGGTTGGGATAGTTTTTGACGTTGCCGAACAGTTCTGCTTCTGCGAGGCCAACAGGGATTGTTGCGGCATTTCGAGCCACAAAGGGGCCGCTATCGCGCGCCGAAAGCCGATGAATGCCGCGGGCGAGCAGTTCTTTTCCGGCGCCGCTTGGTCCGAGCACAAGCGCGTGCGCGCCTGCCTTGGCATGAAAAGCAACCGTATCGCGAAGCGCGTGGATAGCCGGCGATTCACCGAGGATCCCGAGCGCACACGGTGCACCGAAAGCGCCCAGGAGACTCGCTTGAAAGTCTCGGAGGCCGGCAATCATCAGAGGGCGCAACACGCAGAGGAGCAGGAGCTGGCCTTTGAGCAACAGTGTGTCGCCCGGGGCGAGTGTACACTTGTCAACCTTGGCGCCGCGAAACAGTGTGGCGCATTTGCCAAGCCGCTCGACGAAGAGTCGATCACCCTTTGGGGTGATGCGAAGCTGCTCGCGCGAAATGCCGGAGCCGGACACTTGACGACCGCGCGGGCGTTCTCCGGGGCGCTGCCGCCCAAACATCACGCGTCCCGCGCCTTGCGAATCTTCGGCTCCGCGCCCCAAGACGCGCGCCGAACCTTCCATTTCAAAAATCGCGGCTTCACCGACGCGCGCCGGTTCTTCGGCGCACCAAGCGATGACGAGCGCGGGCGCTACAGGGCCGGCGTCATCCCGATCGGTTGGAACCGAACTGTTTATTTCAATGGTGGTGGGGTTGGCTCGCACGCTTGTTCTATCGTCGATCGAATCGAGGGGACTTTCCACAAGAATCGTTTCAATTACCGGTTTTTCAGACCGGTATGAAGTATTTCATTTCGGTATCGCTTCTATTCTCAAGCTAGCCCGGCACGAATGTACACATCGTTGGGCCCAAGTTCATGCAAGGTGGGTAGGTTAATTGGAAAAGGCTCGTTTTCGCCCGGCGCGCATCCATCCCAGTGACTATCCCGCTCTACTCGAACTGGATAAAAAACTTCCACACGACCCGGCGCCTGAATGCGCAATCGATAACTCCCGCGCAGGAGCCGACGGTCGAAGGGTTGAGCGTGTCTTCAAGGGGGGGACCAAGTGGGCGTTGCAAAACGCCGGTGACTTGAGTAGCGTGCCGGACGACAATTCGCTGGATGGGCAAATAGGTAGATGGGTAGATGGGCAAATAGGTAGATGGGTAGATGGGTAGATAGAATGGCAACAAAGAGTTCAAAAAAAGTGGTGGAATGGGTGTGCGGAGTGATTCGTCCGCAGAGTGGCTCAGAGCCGAGCGATGACGGTTTGCCTGGAATTTTGATATGGCTTCAGCAAGACGGTGAGATTGTTGGCCAAACGCTGTGCGGACCTGACGGGGCCGCGTCGGTGGTGGGGGAGAGCTTGCGTGAAACGTTGGCTGATCTCCCGAAAGGGGAAAAGGCTCCCAGTCGAGTTCGTGTTGCGTCGACGGAGCTAGCCGCGGCCCTTCGACAGAGCCATCCCAACCTGGAAGTGGAATGTGCACCCACTCCTGAAGTTGGCGCGTTTGAAGCTGATATTGAGGATGAGTTGGCGGAACTTGCCGATTTGCCGCGTTACATCCAGGGCAATGTCACTCCCCATCAAGTGGGCGCCGCGTTCAAGGCGATGGAGTCCTTTTATCAAACGGCGCTATGGCAACATGTGCCGTCGGAGTTTGCCAATTTGGAGCTGTCTATACCCGATCTCAACCTTCCGCTTGCGGTCGTGTTGGTAATGGGCGAAACCAATCCTCAACGGGGTTTTGTGCTGCTCGAAACGCCCGAAGCGTTCCGGTCGCACGTGCTGGCGACAGCCCAAAACCGGCATGCCAGTGTGGCTCCTTCCCTGCCGGCGTACAAGGTTGCGCAGCTCGGGCCAAAGGCCAGTTGTCCACCCACGTTGGCAGTGGAAATCGAGCACCATGGGTGGCAGATATTGGACGGCATTTATCCCGCGGTGCTGGCCACTCGCGATGATAATACGTTTGAATCGCTGAGTGCCGGGGATTGGGAAGCTATGGAGGCGGTGGCCCATACGTTGGTTGAAGTGGCAAAAGAAGGCGAGTCGGTTGCCCGAGCGGGGGATGGGGATGAGCCTTTTTCAAAGACCGTCACTGTGAGTACACATGCGCGGAAGGTGCAGGTGACCTTTCGGGCCTTTGATTTAATGGCTGTCGCGAGTCGGATCCACTCCGGGGCGGTTCCCCCACTTGGCCCCAACGCAACCACTGCCGCGCCGGAGTGGTCTTCCGGGCGCGATTCAACGGGGCAGTCCACCCCCTATCCAAACCGGCCCCACAACGCCTTTACCTCAGGTGGGCGTGACAGGCGGGGTAAGAAAGGCAGAGAAGCGCGGCAAAAAAAGCACTGACACCGTCCCCTGGCAACCCGTCGGCGATCGCCGAACGGTTCACCCGAGCGTGATCGTTTAAGCGACGGCGCGGCGGCGAATGGTGCGGAGGCGGCGACCCACAGCGGAGGCGAGCAGCCCGGCTGCGGCGAGGAGTGGTAAGGCCGCGGGGGGAAGGGGAGAGCGGCGCTGCGGAGGGGCAGGCTGGAAGGTTGCGGCGGCGGCGTCGCACGGGTCACCTGTGGACGACTGGACAAACAACTCCGCCTCAATGGTCTTGGCCGGGACGGGCATGAGTATAAGATCTTTGTCGAGCGCGCTCTTCGGCAGCTCGGCTTCAAGCCGGGTGACCCACACGTCGCGAGGGTGCATTCCGATCAGCGCGACGCTCAGATCGTCGGCATCACCGCAGGTGAAAACGCGGGAGTCAAGCTCGCTCGGGCCGGGCATGGCGCAATTGCCGTCGGCGTCACACAAGTCGACCACGGTGTACCCTTCGGAGGCACTGCCGGGGATAACGTTGGCAAAGATCGCGTCAAGGTTGCAGTTGGATGCCTCCCCTGCCTTCTCGGCTTTGAGAAGGTATTCAGCCGCAATCGCGTTTCTACCACTCGACCCGTCGGGCGTCTCGATCGAAACAGCCTTGAAAAGCGAGTCTCCCCGCGCATACGAAGTGAGGAAGGTAGCGCCGCCGTTTTCTGACAGAGCTTCTTCGCGGAGCGCAACGTAGTTGGAAGAGTCAGATTCCCAGTCCCATACGACGTCATCGGCGGCGATCTGCGTGTTCGCGTAACCGTCGACTTGAACGGTCCCCTCGGTGAGAACAAAGAGATTGATAGCAACCTTTTCCGCGGCGCCCACAGCCAGCATTCGCATTGGGAAAGTGGTTGTTGGACCGGGGGTGATCACGCGCACCGGCTTCATTGCGGAGACGCCTTGACCGGGCTGGAGGCGAAGCGCAATGAAGTCGAATCCGTCGGCCGCGTAAGCGTCGAGGATGGGCGACGCGTCGGCGGAAACGTTATAGCCGTTGTCCTTGAGCCAGGTGCCGATCGCCCCCGGAACGTCACTCGTGATCGTTTTCACATCGTACGGGCCGGCGGTTGTTGAGTTGAGGATCTGTACAGGATCTTCGCTGTCGCCGCCGACCGAACGATCATTGCCACCGCCGTCGTTGGTGGCACCGGCGCCCATACAGCTCATATTGCAGCTCGAACCGCCGCTGTCAGAATAGCCACCCCCTTCGTAACACGTGGCGGTTGGTGAAAAGACCTTCTTCGCTGTGGTTTCGTCGAAAGCGGCGGCCCAAGAGTCGCTCGCTACCTCAAGGACGGTGCCCGCCTTGACGGGGTACACCCACGCAAAGTCCTCAGGGGCGCCGCGAAATACGATTTGGTCCCACAACACGGTTTGGGTCTTGGAGAGAGAGATGACGACGCGATGCCCGGTTGTGGCAATGTCCTCGCCGGAAGAAACCTGCGTTTCTTGATAGAAGGTGCCACCACCGCACGCGTTTGCTTCGGAAGGCGCGCAAAGAGCAAGTGCGGAACAAAGGAAACCGAGGAGGCCGAGAGGGCGCAGAAGACGGGGCATGAAGAACTCCTTTCAAGGTCAGCGTTCGGGAGTGACGGGCGTTTTACAAAGTGTGTGCCTACGCCTTTTGCTGGGGGAATTCGAGTGGGGCGGTGGTGCTACCCATGACGCTGCGGTCACGGATCTACCCATCCGATCATTTCAAGAAGAGAAACGTATCAAGCGTTGTTTCCACACGGTGAACCGGCTTGTAACTTTTTCGAAAAATTAGTCAGGAGGTTTTGAATGCCGCGCGTGTCTCGCGCATCTCTGGATGCCATCGCCACGGTGCGGGAAGGGTGGAACCGTTTCAGTCACACGGTTCGTTCGCGCGCGAGAACGATGGGTTCTGCTCTCGCGCGTCTGTAGCGTGTTTCGAGAGGCAGGCCTGGAAACTCACGGGCAGGTGATGCGAATTATGTCACCCAGGGCGAAATGACAAATCACCGCGGTGGCGACAATAATGGTCAGAATCAGCGCGCTCGTGGAGGTTTTTTTGACATGGTATTGCACCCACGAAAAGACAACGTACGGCGAGCAATATGCGAACAAGATGAGCGCCACGTGGGGAGTTCGCCAATACCACCACGCCCAGGTGAGCACCCCCGCGCGATTGAGAAGCATTTCTACCCCCACGCAAAACGCGCCGAGGCCGATTGACCAGGCGGTGCGATTGGAAATCTTACCCAAAATGAGCTTTCGATCCTTGGGCAAAATGGCAAGTAGAGTGGGCGGCACCATGGC
The DNA here is from genome assembly GCA_016712345.1 of Polyangiaceae bacterium. Taxonomy (GTDB): domain Bacteria; phylum Myxococcota_A; class Polyangia; order Polyangiales; family Polyangiaceae; genus JADJRH01. The sequence continues at coordinate 4,877,324 of JADJRH010000011.1, read as the reverse complement.
GAACATGAGTGAGATTTCAATATTAACGCCGCCGTAAATTCGCCAGGCGCTCACCCCTTCAAGCCCAAACCAGGGCGCACCGCAAAAGTGCCCCATCACCCCGTTGGACATTTCCCAAATCAGCTCTCCCACCCAAAGCGCCAGACCTAGAAAAACATCACTATACTGTTCCTTTTGTACAAGTTTGGCGTATGCGTACACAACGAGTGCAAGTTGACCCACGATGGCCCACGGAAACGTCTGCGGTGACGGTGCCGCGACGCATGGGTAGGGAGGTGCCGAACACGTGCGCGCGCCCGGTTCGCGCAAGGCCCACGCGAGGACCGTAAAAAGTCCGACCAAGACGATCGCCCCGGCCCAATACGGTGCGGCCTCCTTCACTTCGCGCCAGATGGTCGCTCCGTTGGAATTTGTTTTTTCGGCCATGAAAGTCCGCTCCCGCGTGGTGGGTATCGATCGCGCGCGAGGCCGGTGCTCCGCCGCTTCGTTCGACTGTATCCGTGCGGCACCAAGAAGAGAAGCGTTACGATCGATCCGCTTTAAATAGTGTCGGAGAACCTTACGGTGTCATTCGAGGGTTGCTCGACGCGCAGTATAAAACAGCCAACCAACCGGACCGTCGGGGCCTGACAAGTCGCGCATGGCCGCGATATCACTTTGGGCACGCAACCGAACGGCCATCTCGTCGGTGAATGTTGCAGGCGCTCGGGCCGCTGTTGATAGCCAATGGAGGCGCTGTTCGAAAAATGCGTGCATGTCGTCGTCGCGCGACTCAGTCCACACGTCCGTGAGTGCGGGTGTCGCTTTGGCGAGGAGCCGCTCCATGCCGACTCTACTTTCGATAGTTGCATACCAGACTGTTTCGAAGAGGCGCCACCATGCCCAGCGTGAAGCGGTGCGCCGCTGAATCCAATCGCTGCCGATGAGACCTCCCCCTGGTTTGAGGCACTCCACGGCAAGATTGATCACTCGACTTTTCTGAACCACGTGGCGAAGACTATCGCGTAGGAGTACCCAATCGAACGGCTGTCGCAGCCGCACAGGGAGGGTTTCATCATTGAGGTTGAGCGAGGTTGGGTCACGCTGAATGAACAGCGCCGTGCCGGCGTTTCTGAGCGTTTTTGCGCGCTCACTGGCACGAAGCACCGCCCACGCGGAGGAGTCAATTCCAACGACTTCAAAGCCGAGTGACGCGAGTTGGACGGCCTCCAGGCCCGCACCGCAGCCCAAGTCGAGAATGCGTTGGCCAGCTTGCTTGCGAAGTCCGAGTCGCTGCTCCGCCATTTGGAATAGAGCTTCGATTGTGCCGTCAATGCGCGGTGAAAGGTCACCGGCGGGGCCTTTGGAAAGCAGCTCCACAGAGACGCCGCCGGTCCCGAATGCCCACTCAATGCCGGGGCCGTACAAGGCGTAATAATCGTCGGCCATGACCGACCCGGGGTCACGCCGACGCGCGCTGTCGCCCGCGGGGTTGTACTTCTTCCACCAGAGTTCAACGCCGCGGGTCAGTGTTCCATCCTCCACCGGATCCGTGGCCTGCTCGGTCGTGTTGAGTCGGGGGCTGCCAAACGCCAACTCACGCCTACTCTTTTCAAGCAAGTCGGGCGGATCCCAGGGCAAGCGTTGCTGGTTTTGAGCGAGGTTTTGCCACCTGAAACCTTGGCTGATCCATTCAGGAGCCTCGCACTGGAAGAAACACTCGGCGGCCGCTGAAAATGCCTGGCAACATCGAATTGGCACGTCAAGCCATTGGTATATTTCGGCCGCTTGAAGATCGCACTCGGCCGCGATGACAAGGCTCGCGTCCATGTCGGTGCCGGACGCTGCCAACTCATGTCGCAATTCATTGTTGCGCGCGGCGGCTCTCAAGAACGATGCGCCGAGTGCAAGGGAAGCCGCGTATTCGTGCGGAAAAGCCTTGGTGGCAGCGTATGAGGCAGCGAGTAGAGCAGAGCGAAGCGCCTTTGTGAGGCCGGCTCTGGTGTTGGCGCGGGCTTCGGCCCTCGCCAGCAAAAGGGCGCCGTAGATGGCCTCGTGAGCCGACTCTCCATGGAGCAGCCTTGTGATACCCCGGATCTGCTCTTCGGTGAGCGCGTTGCCTTGCTTGAGCGCAACGGTATATCGGTGCGAATCTTCCCACGCTCGCGCCCTCGCTTCCTCGCGCGGATTGGCGGAGGCTTTCCACACTGGGAGGCCGGCGGTGTGGGGGTCGGCGTTTTCAGGGGTGAGCCGTTGTTCCAACAGATCTACCCAAAACTGAAGACGTGTATCCCCGGTTCCGCCGAACGGTTGAAGCACGCGGCGGCCCGCTTGAACATCGCCCTCCCTGGGTAGAAGGACGCCGACGAGAAGCCGCAGGAGTTTCATTGAATCTGACAAGGATAGGGAACCCCTGTCCTTCTGTGCGATGGTGGTAAGCAGTGCCCCGGCGGCCCTTCCATGCCCTTGTGTGAGCAACTCAATTGCTGTGGGTAGATCGCGATGGGAGGTTGGATGAGCCAGCACGGAAGGGTGAACAGAAGCAATATACTTGTCGCACCACATTTTTCGATCGGCCGCAGCGGCAAGGTGCGAAAGGGTAGATAGCGTGGTTATAATGGGGTCCGGCCTCTCCGCTCGAAGGAGGGCGTTGCGGGCGGCGCCCAATCTCGGTTCGAGCGAGGTTGGCGGCAGGGAAGGTCGCCCCGATGGATCGGCGTCAAGTCGCACAGGAGGCCTCGCGTGGCCCCGCCTCCGATGCAGTGCTCGCAGAGCGCCAACCTCTTGAGTGAACTTCATCAAGATCTGGGCGCTTGATTCGTTTTCAGGCGGATCATCGGTCGAAGGCTCGTCGTCGCCCCCGTTCCCTTTTCGGGGACGGGAAGGTTCGAGCAAATATCGCAGGCACAAGTTGAGTGCGCGGCGATTCATCTCGCCGTGAATCAGGTGACGGAACTTCTCGCGTGCCGCGAAGAGGGGCGGTCTGAGGTCGTCGGGATCTACCTCGATACGCGCACCCACGAGCGCTGCCAACAATGTGGCGCCAAGTTCAAACAGGTCAGAACGCATTGTCCGACTTGGATCTTCGCCGGGCAAAAGTCGTCCCGGGTCCCACACGTTGAACAGGGTAATGTCCCGATACACTCCGTGATCGGTACGAAGGAGAATGTTTTCAGCGCTGACGGCGAGGTGAGACCATCCGCTTTTGTGAAGTGACCACAGAGCTGTTGCCAGTGATTGAGCCAGCTCCAACCAGTTGGAAAAGTCGCGATCTGTGGAAGGCCCGCCCGTACCGGTTTGCGTGAGAACCGAGGAGAGAAGCTTGGGCACCGATGGGGACGTACGTTCGCGGCATAAGGGCGTGATCAACACCTTTGCCCGAAGCACGCCGGATGGATCGCGCTTTGACCATTGAGCCCCGACAGCCTGTAGAGCCGCATCCACAATAGGAAGCGCAAAGTGTTGCGCGACTCCTACGAATGGCAGTGCTCCGGTGTCGGGAAGCTCGGACCCTTCCTCTTTGTCCTCGGGCAAATCGAACACAACACCCATTTCCACTTTGGACCAGCGGATGTAGGCCACCACCCATTCCGAGCGAAGGTCGGCCACGCCCGGGTCGTGGTGATGGCGCTCCATCAGAAAGAGTGAACCCTCGGCATCATGCCGGAGAAGGGATGGATTTCGATGCTCGAAGGGGGGAGTCGAAAAACCGTTGAGCGACGCCTCAAGCAGCGACCGAACCAGTTCGGACACGTCCGCCCCACCCGTTTGGATGGGCAGCGTTTTGCGGGGTTGGGGAGGTGCCGGCCGATTCCCCATTTCTTTCAGGACAGCATCTATGGATCTGTCGAGCCGCTCCGCAAGCGCTTCGGCGACCCATCGCCGCGCGTCGTCGGAAGGTTCTCGATGACCACATTCCCAGGCGCGCAGCCACCGTTCGGAGAGGCCGGCTCTTTTTGCGAGGGCGCCCTGCGACATTTTGGCTTCGCGTCGCAGCCGCTTCACCACCGCGCCGGCATACTCACTTCCCATGAAACATGTATTCTTACTGCAACGGACGAGCTACGTCTATCTCTGAGGCATTTCGTTATCAAAATGGCCGGGCGTTTCCGCCGAACTCCATTGGCGCCCGGTGAGCGTTGGGCCGGCACTTGAGTTCAGTTCCTGTAGATTCTGGAATTGGAGAACGTAAAACGTTCTTAGCCAAAGATGATGTCTTCGTCCCAATCCACCCTTGACACGCCGACGACGGTTTCCGCTTGGGCTCCGTTCCTTGAGGACCGCGAGATCGAAGAGGTTCAGCAAATCCTTATTCACTGCGATCTAACCGAACTTCGCACGTTGCTCGCTTCCCTCGACCCCCCCATTCAGGCCACTGTTGAGCAGTCCGGCGCCCCTTCGGTGTGTCTTTGGAAGGCCCTTCACAGGTTCAACAGAACGCCTCGCACCGCGAACGGAGAGTTGCCCATGGCGGAACTCCTTCGGTCGGCGGAGCAGCTTTCGGGAGGTCGCGTGGGGGCTGCCCGGCTTAAAGAACTCCGAGAGAAAGTGCTCCTTTGCGAGCAGGAAGTGCCTGAGAAAGTGATTGTTCGCGAACCAAACCCCGTTCAAGGGCTTGACTCGGTGGCGCCCGTGTCAGAAACGGTGCCTCCTCCGAAAATGGGATGGAGGGACCGTTTCGCGCAATTCATTCGAACCCAGTTGGATGCAACTCGCCTTGCATACGTGGCTCACGCCGGGTGGTTCAATTGGGGAGCTTTGCTGGCGCTTATCGGAGCGGCTGTGGTCGTTGATGCCGTAACGTCAGCTGCGTCATGTCGAACGTTCAACCGATTTGAAAACTACGCAGAAGCTGTCGCTCAACTCGAAGCCAAGGCGACCGAGATCATTTATCTCGGGGACGAGCCACTCTCTGTCTCTCCGTCGGGGACGAAGATCGAGGAACTCCTCGCGCGAGAGGACATTTCAACGGTCGCTGTGCTCTTCCCCGAAGTGCGGGATCGAGACGCACCTCGATTGGGAGCATTGCGTTCCGCGCGCCTTGCCCATTCGGAAAAGCTCCGGGTGTGCGGAGCGTCGCAAAGGGTATTTGGCACGTACTCCAGGGCGCTGCCCCCCGGCGCGGTCGCGGTGTGGATTCGAGCGGACGGCGTGAGCTATCTCGCAATCGGTGGGCGCCGCGCCGCTGCAAGCGACGTTCGCAACGAAATTCACAAGGATGTTCAGAATGCTCCGCTCGCCCAAGCAATGCTCAACGTTGCCAACAAGTGCACGAAGACCGAGACAATCGCCATCCTCGCGCCTGAAAAGGACACAAAAATAGCACCCTGAAATTGAAGCACGAAAACCTTCCCAACGTTGCGGTCATGCGCTCATGGTAAGGTATCATGTTGGATACCAGCCACGTGGATGGTCTGAGCGTCTGTAGAGCGCCGATCTACCCATCTACCCATTCCCCCTCCGTTACAGTTATACTGTTCGTTCGCGCGCGCGAACGTCCGCGCGTGTGAACGTCGGGGCACGGGCTATCCGACCCTCATTCGAAGGCGCCCGGCAGGCACCTTGTATACGGCGCCCGCGATGGATTCGGCGATGTACACATAGCCGTCGCGATCAAAGGTAATCCGATCTCATTGATCTGCCAACTAGGGTTGGCAATTCGCCATGCGATTGCAACTTTTGCTAATCGTACGTTTTGGTGATGGCTGCGACAGACTCCGCCCACTCATAGCATTCGAAGATCGGTATGGGTGTTAACGAGTTGACGGTCAAATGAAGAGTGTCGTTGTTTTTTGCACAGACAAGCCGTTTTCGATGTTGAAATCATCGGGTCAGACGCGCCCCGCACGAGAGGTATTTCAATAGCAACACAGACGCCGTGGCTCCCAGAGTGTTTATGGCCGCAATAGCTTTTATTGATATTCAACTGGTATGAGCATTGCCAATTGAAAACCACACCGAGCGTGGACGAGAGTTGATGTTCTAAAGTGAGGAGTGTTCGCTATGACAATGGAGTACACCACATCCCATGATTCGACTACGGCCCGTTTTGAGGTGGATGACCGCGTGCGCGTTCGCCGTTTTCGGATTGTGGTTGTGGATGTGCTCGCGTCCACGTCCGAGGCTTCGCCTTCTTCGCCGCGTCCTGAGCTTGTACCGGGACGCGTGTGGGAATCTACCCTTGATAGGTGCTCAATCGGCGCTCACCCCTGCAACGACTTGGCTCTTCCTCAACCCACCGTGTCGCGTTTTCATTGCGAGGTGATCGTTGGGCCAAAAGGCTTTCAAGTTGTAGATTGCAAGAGTCAGAACGGGACCGTGTTAGATGGAGTTCGCGTCCAGTCGGCGTTTCTAAGGCATGGCAGCATCTTACGGCTTGGTCAGGTGGTTCTCCGGTTTGAACTGCTTGAGGTGAGTAATGCTCTTGCCCTTTCTTCACGTACCGAGGTGGGTAAGATTGTGGGTCGGTCTCAAGCAATGCGGTCGTTTTTCGCCTTTATTGAAGTGGCCGCGCGCCGCGATTCAAACGTGTTGCTCTATGGAGAGACTGGAACAGGGAAGACCACCGCCGCAGAAGCGATTCATCAGGAGAGCAAGCGTCGAGGGAAGCCTTTTTTGGTTGTTGATTGCGGTGCCGTCTCTACCCATTTGATCGATGATGAACTCTTTGGACATGAAAAAGACGCGTTTACCGGGGCGACGAAGGCGAGAAAAGGGGTGTTTGAAGCGGCCGAAGGCGGAACGGTTTTTCTTGACGAAATTGGAGAGCTGCCAAAAGAACTTCAATCCAAGCTGCTTCGAGTTTTGGAAAATCGGGAGGTGCGGCGGCTCGGGTCAAACGAGTCGAGAAAAGTGAATGTTCGTGTGATTGCTGCCACCCTCCGCGATCTGCGCGCCGATCAAAACGCGGGTCGTTTCAGGGCCGACTTGTACCAGCGTCTTGCGGTGTTGCAGGCCACCATTCCGCCGCTGCGTGAGCGTCCCGATGACATTCCTGTTCTGGTGAATCGGTTTCTCCATCACATGAGTGCTGAGAGTCGCGCCCGTGATCACCTGACTTCACCCGAGATTCTTGCTCGGTTGATGAGCGCGCAATGGCCGGGGAATGTACGCGAACTGGGTAATCACATCGAATGCTGTGTTGCTTTCGGAGGCTTTCAGCCAATCTTACCTGAGTTCAGCGTGGCAGGGAGAGAGGCCCTTTCGCACAACGGTGTGGATTCGAGCCGACCATTTGAAGAGGAACAGGCGCGTGCGCACCGTCGCTTTCTGGAAGAGTACCTCAACTCGTTGATGGACCGCCATGAGGGGAATGTGACGCGCGCCGCGGAGGAGGCGGGGCTCGCGCGAGGATACCTCCACAGGCTTCTCAAAAAGGTTGGAAGGAGCTGCGAATGAAGGCGACGGAGCTTGCTCAAGGCACCCTGTTGGGGGATAAGTTTTGTATCGTGCGCCTCTTGGGACAGGGCGGCATGGGCAGTGTGTATGAAGTGGAGCACCGCCGCACAGGAAAGCGATGCGCTCTCAAACTCTTGCATCCGCATGTTGCGCAGTCAAACCGCATGGTCGCGCGGTTTTGGCGGGAAGTTGCAGCGGATGGGAAGATTGGCAACCCGCACATTATCCAGGTCCACGACGCGGGTGTACTTTCGAGTGGCGAACCTTACCTGATGATGGAGTTGCTTTCCGGGGAAACACTGGCGGAGCGGATCCGACGCAAACCTTCCCTCGGGCTAATGGAGATCTGCGAGATCATGGGTCAGGTATGCGAGGCGGTCCAGGCAGCGCATGACGCCAAGATCATCCATCGGGATCTCAAGCCCCAGAACCTCTTCCTGACAACGCGCGAAGGAAAGCCGTTTGTGAAGGTGCTCGACTTTGGAATTTCCAAGCTTGTGGAAAATGGTGCAACCCTCACAAGCCCCGGTGTCGCGCTTGGAACCCCTGCGTACATGCCGCCGGAGCAACTGCTCGGGTGGGACACTGTCGACGAACGTTCTGACATTTATTCGCTTGGGGTGATCTTGTATGAATGTGCAACCGGGCGCAGACCGTTCCAGACGGAAAATCCAACGCAGCTTGGAGTCCGCGCGCGCTTTGGCAAGCCGCAGCCGGTGAGTGTTGCCCGGCCGGACTTACCCGAGAGTTTTTGCAATTTGGTGGCGCGCGCTATGGCGGTTGAAAAGTCGGGTCGATTTGTTTCAGCGCGTGAACTCGGCGAAGCCTTGGACCGCGTCTGTGATCCGAAACGCGATACCGTTGTTGACATACCGGTAGGTGCTGACCTGAACCTGTCGATGGGAGAAACGGATCTGTTGGAATCAACCATGCGCGTCGGGCTTCTAGAATCCCAGTTGACCTTACCATCCCCGCCTGAACCGAGTTCAATGCCGGGCGTGGGGCCCGCTGTTCCGTATCGTTCCCTTTCGCGGTGGGGAGGGGTGAAACACCCATTGACCCTTTTCGGCCTGCTGGGCGTCTTCCTCCTCAGCGTGGTCATACTCCACCAGGATCTGTCTAAGGCCGTCTCAACACCCTCAATCGCCCAAAACACATCGCTGCATGAGACGGTGCCCTTATCAACCGCCTCGGGGATTGGGGTTGTGCCCGTGTCCACATCGAGCGGGAACGTTCCCATACCGGCCAAAGGAGTCACTCCGGTTGGGTTGCCCAACCCGGGGCCTCCACCCAAACCCACGGGATCGCTAAAGAAGGATGCACCGAGGTCGGTTCCAAAACCTCCACAGCCATCCACCTTGCCTCCTGACTTGCCCGAGCCCGAGCCGGTCAAGCAGCGAACCTGACAGAAATGAGGTACGCCGTGAAATGGAAACGACTCTGGCTAACATTGCTCGTTTTGTTGAACTTTGTGTACACACGAAGCGCGGTGGCCCAAGAGGCATCTGCCCCAACCGCCGATGAGACGTTTGCGAACGGGGTTCGCCTCCTCAAGCTGGGCGACTATGTTGCGGCGCGCGCGGCCTTTTTATCAATACGTCTGCATGAACGGACAAGCGCGGTCCACTGCAATATCGGTTTCGTAGAGTACAAGTTGAACCATTCGGGCGAATCAGTGGAGGCGCTGGAGCAGTGTTTTGATTCCAGTGTGTATATTCGCTCGCTCCCGAGTGATCAGCGGCAGCGCTGGGAAGCCCTACTGGCGAAGCAACAGACGCGTGTGGGTAGACTATCAGTGATTGCAAACGTGGACGGTGCGACGGTTGAAGTGGACGGTCAGGTTCGCGCGAAAACCCCTTCAAAAAAGCTGCTCTCCATAACCGGTGGAGTTCATCAGGTACGGGTAGCCGCACCGGGGTATGTACCGATCGTTACCGAAGTGACCATGAAGGCGCTCGACAAACAAGCTCTTGCGTTTGAGCTGGTTCACACGGCAAAACTGTCCATCTCTACCATGCTTGCCCGTGCAGAAGTGATTGTGGACGGTGCCGTGGCCGGCACAACACCCCTGACAACCCCGCTGGAACTTGCGCCCGGTAACCACAAGATTCAGGTACGACGCGATGGGTACACAACATTCCTTGCTGAGAAAAAACTCGACTCGGGCGTGGAGCATACCCTTTCGGTGCGCATGGTGGAAGACACATCGTGGATTGAAGCGCACGGCGGCACCCTGACCATTAGCCTCGCTGAAGAAGATCTTGTTTTATTGGTCGACGGTGAGCGGCGGAACCTCACAAAATTGGGTCTCCGGCTGGCTCCGGGAGTGCATAATCTGGTCATCAGGAAACACGGTTTCGAGCCGATCGAACAAGCGATAGAGATCAACTCAGGCGCGATTACAACCGTGGCGCTTCGGCTTGTTCCTACCCAGTTCACAGTGAACGAGGCCAAGGTAAAATTTGAGGCGCGGCGGCGCTGGGGCATTGGCGTTCTGACAGGTGGAGCTGTTGCGGCGATTGGGGGTGCGAGCGTTTTGGGTTACTTCACCGAGCAGGCGGAGCGACCCATTTACAACAAGGCGCTCTGTGACGCCGACAACAACGCTGCCAACCGAACGGCATGTCCAACCTACCGTCAGGGTCAGGCACTCGGGGGGATAGGCATTGGACTTGGTGCGGCGCTCATCGCCACCGGCATGTGGCTTTTTCTCGGGAACGATGCGAGCCTTTTTGATTCTCAGTCGAGCAAAACAAACACCGCTCAATGGTCCGTTCTACCCATGGTGGATATGACGCCGGGGAGGTCTGGGGCATCGGTGCTCTTCGTCGGCCGTTTTGAATGAGATGGGATGATTTGCCTGGGGGATCTTCCCGCGCCGTCTTTCATGCATCAGATCGGATATCAATTTTCGAAACAGGCATCCAGCGCGCCTTTGCAGGACGAATCCAGGTGTTGTTTGCATTCGGGGGACGGCGCTAGGAGAGAGTTAGCACAGAGGTTGTCGTCGCAGACTGGGTTTGAGCAGGCACAAGTGAAAAGATCATTAAGGTCTGACAGCGAGTCTGGACAGAGTACAGGTGTCTGCCCGAGTAGAAGCTCTGCAATCGCGGACTTACAATCGCTGCATGACTCCGGCACGCATTGGCGCTCGGGCGATGATGGTTGTGGGTTGCAAACCTGTCCCAATGGGCACTGGCAAGTGTACCCCAGTGGACAGTCGAAGTCCTCGACGCACTCTCTGCAGTGCCCGTCAAAACAGAGCCGCGAGATGCACTCGCTGTGGACTTTGCAGGGGGTGCCTTCGGCGTTGGGCAACACTTCCGTGTTGTCCGTGTTGTCTTCTTTCGAGACGCAGGCCCCTGCCTGACAAAGCTGATCTGTCAAACAATCCTCCTTCGCGACGCACTTCATTGCGCAGACACCGGCGCTCGTGCAGGTTTGGCCCTCGGGGCAATGCAAGTTGTTGTCGCATGTGCGAACTTCATCGCAATACGGCTTTCCGCTGTCACTCCCCACACACATTGGGTAGTCTTTGTTGCAATCGGTGCTCGCGTTGCACTCAGTGTGGCAGAATTGCCAGGCACAGACAAGCCCAGTTGCGCAATCGCTGTCGACCAAGCATTCGCCGCCTAAGGTGCCGGGGGCGCCAATGTCGAGGCAGCCGGACGCGCCATTGCCGAACGTAACGGCCAATAGCATGGTGAGCACCACGCCTGACAGGGTGAGGCCGCGGGAGCGATGAGGAACCTGAAGACGAAGGATCGACCTAAGCATAGTAGAGTGCCACCTTTCTGGCCGTGCAAACTCAATGGATCTTGGTGGAGGATCCGTTGTTGGATGCAGGCAGTGGATTCATGAGCAATCGTTGTGCCGACCCCTACTTCACGCCGTTGCCCGCGGCCGAGTGTTGCGACAATAAAAAGTGTACACGCTGGGGTGACACCGTCGCTTTAAAAGTGTCACCTCCACGGTGACACTGCGAAGGAAGTCTGTACGACAGGCCGGCTTTTTTAGGGCTTTGGCCCTCACGGCTTGCGGCGGCATGTGCTTTGCGATGTGTACCATCTCAATTGGGCAGTGGACAGCGGTACAAAATCGCTGCCTGACCCGATGAAAGAGGATCATCCCATGACTCTGAAACGAGTGTTTGGTATCTCATTTTGGCTTACCTCAATTGCCGCGCTTTTCGCCGGTTGTAATGGTGAAGAGTTTGACAGCGCCGAGATCGCGGAGGAAGAGTCCACTGCCGAGGTTGCAGATGCCCTCCAGATGAACTGCCCTGTCGGCGCAAACTGCGGCCTTACCTGGGTGAAACGCTACCATACCAATGAGAAAGGTCAGGATGCCGTATCGTGTCACGACTCAACGGTGACGCCCTCTGAGAGTTGCAATCCGTACACCGGTGATACGGATTGTAAGTTGTCCAGACCGATCCTCTGCATTCGAAAAGATGGGTCGGCAAGCAACGGTTTCGTCGGTTCATTCTACAACGGGTGGGCGGCGGGAAACCTCGGCATAACGCATCCGATCGCCGGCACCTCGCTCACGTCTCTTGCTGCTGCCAATGGGTATTGCGTGAGCGAGTTTGGCCCCGGCTGGCAGATGGCGGAGCACCACGACGGCGGCGGTGGTTGGGGCTTCACCGCCTATGGCAACCTCAACACGAAGTACATGTCGGCTTCGCCGACGCACACCCTGGCAGATCGATTTTGGGTTCACGTGAACGACCAACCCCAAGGCAACTGCTGGTAGCTGATTCTGCACGCCGTGCCATCGTTTCCCCGGTTCAAACCGGGGGAAGGATGTGATCGGTTGGATTTCTCCCAGGGGGGGGTTCACGCACTCTTCGTTGCAACTACACCGTTCGTTTCGCGTGAGTGAACGTCTGTGCGCGCGCGGCTACCGCCAGTTTCGGAATTGACTGGAATCAACACCCAAAAGGCCCACTTTCAACCCCGCATTTCTTAGCACGCGGGTGGCTTGACTATTGAGCACCAAAAGGACAATCAGCCCAACGCACGGAATAATCAGCGAGACCGCGCAGAGAACGGCGATGACGGTGCCATGGAGTGCGCTTGCCATGCGAACGGCAAACACGACGCCCGCAATGATCACAAACAGCGCGACAAAGCCGATGATGATACGCATCAATGCAGCTTCTTGACCCGTCTCGGCAGCCATGGACGTGTTCATTCCACCAACGCCCAAATAGGCCAACACCACAAAGTTGATCATCCGCTGGTCAAACGCGATGCGTTTGAGGCGCTCGACGTGTTCGTTGGGCATTTGGTAAGGTTGATTCTGAAACGGGGACGGCGGTTGATACGGGTTCACGATGGCTCCTCCATTGGGAAGGCCGAGCACCAAGTGACTCAACCTTCCCGCAGGTAAGCGTTACACTAAGTCCGCTTAGAATACAACGAAAGCGTTACAAAGCGGAGCGGCGGACCGAGGGGCGGGGCGGTTTGCCGTTCAATTGAAACGTTTGTGTACGCAACACCGTGCGAACCGGTTTGGCGCGTTCGTTTGGTCGTATCGGATGGGTAGATTGGGATGGGTAGAAAGGTACGCTCTCAAAAATCTTGACGCGTGGCTCAACTTGGTAGAAGTGGCTTAACGCGCGGAAAACGCTCCGCCTCAACCGAAGGGATCCCATTCATGCGAACGTCCTGGCTTGCTCTTGTTCTTCCGATCATTGTTCTTGCGGGTTGCGACGGCGGTAGCACTTCCGGCTCCGGCGGTTCGGGCGGTCAAGGTGGAAGCGGCGCCACCGGTGGAAGCACCGGAGGGTCCAACACCGGTGGAAGCACCGGAGGGTCTAACACCGGCGGCGGCACCACAACGACAACCACCACTACAACCACCTCCACAACGACAACCACCACTGGAACCGGCGGCGCCGGGATGGGCGCGTGCACGAACGACGCCGATCTTGCCATTGTTCAGGATCCCAACAAACCCATTGCAGACGCAGTGAACGACTGCGCTCAAATGAACTTTGGACAAGAGCCGGGCACACTCAACTGCATTAAGGGTCTGGGTCTGTCCGACGGGTGCGCGCAGTGCTTTGACGACACGGTTCAATGCGTTGTGATGAATTGTCTGAACCAGTGCCTATCCGACCCAAATAGTCAGGCGTGCACTGACTGTCGAGCCCAGTTCTGCGACGGCCCGTTTGCCATGTGCTCCGGCCTGATGCCGTAACAAAACCTACCCGTCCAGTTCTACCAATCCAATACAACCCAAATCTATACCGGCAGACCACCTTGCTTTCGGGCTGGCTGTTCCGCTTTGTCGCGCCTGAGCGAACGCAAAGTTAGCCATGGCAGAGCCGTCGGATCTGAAGTAATGGGGCTCATGCGATACAAACTTCTTGGCAAGAGCGGTCTCCGGGTGTCAGAACTTGCACTCGGCACCATGACGTTCGGCGAAGACTGGGGCTTTGGCGCTTCGCGCGATGAAAGTCGCCGGCAGTTCGACACCTTCGTGGAGCGCGGCGGTAACTTTTTCGACAGCGCAATCAATTATACCAACGGCTCGGCGGAACAAATCTTGGGCGAGTTCATTGCAAGCGAGCGCGCCCGCTTTGTCATTGCTACGAAATATTCGCTCAACACCCGGCCCGACGATCCAAACGCGGGCGGCAATCAACGCAAAAACATGGTTCAATCGGTGGAGACAAGCCTCAAGCGGCTTGGCACCGATTATATCGATCTTTATTGGGTACATCTCCACGACCCGTACACACCTTTTGAAGAAACCATGCGCGGTCTGGATGACCTCGTTCGGGCCGGGAAAGTGCTGTATGTTGGCATTAGTGATGCGCCCGCATGGTGGATTGCGCAGGCCAACACCATGGCCGATCTGCGCGGGTGGAGTCGCTTTGTGGCGTTGCAGGTGCAATGGAGTCTCATTGAGCGCGATGTGGAGCGCGAGCACATTCCTATGGCGCGCGCGTTGGATATGGCGGTCACTCCGTGGGGCGTGCTCGGCGCAGGTATCTTGACGGGCAAATATGCGAGCGGCAAAGCGCCGGAAGACACGCGGCGCGTGGGTTGGACGGCCAATCGGCTCACCGATAAAAACCACGCCATCGTAGCGGAGGTGCAAAAAATCGCGGGTGAGATTGAGCGGACGGCTTCGCAGGTTTCAATTGCGTGGGTGAAGCAACAGGCGCCCAATGTGATTCCGATCATTGCGGCCCGCAAATATGAGCAGATTGTTGATAATCTTGCCGCGGCCGATGTGACGTTGACGGCCGAGCAAATGAAGCGGCTCAACGAGGCGGCGGCGATCAAGCTCGGCTTTCCATATGACTTCTTGGCGAGTGACTCGGTGCGGGCGCTGGCCTACGGAAAAACAGGCGCGCTCATTGACGATCACCGGCAATAAGGCGTTGAAAAGCCGGCTGGGGCATCTACCCGTCCGTTCCCGAGCGCGGAGCGACGGGCGGGATGGATGTACCTCGCACCGCCGCGCGCAGTTTACCCATCCCCTTTCGACAGGTTTGGTAGACTCGTTGCGCTGCCCGAATGAGTGGCATTCCATAAATGCGGAGCGGGCCCCGATAAGCGTCGTCATCGCCGTCGCCGGCGCCGTATGTCAGAGTTTCGTGTTTGCCGGTGAGGTAGAGCGTGCGGGCTGCCCAATCCCAAATGGCCAGTACAAAGCCCATGTTTTTACCAAAGTGTTTGGGATCGGCGCTGTGGTGAACTTGGTGTTGCGCGGGGCTGATAAAAATACGGCCAAGGATAGGCCCGTAGGATAACCAAACGCTTGTATGGCGAAGGGTAGACCCCAACAGGTCAAACACAAAAAAGGCCAGCGCAACGCGCAGACTGAGCGCGCCCCAGAGCGACTCATCACCCGGAAATAGGTAGAGGATGAACCCGGCCATGCCCGCCACCGAAAGGGATGTACACACCGCCATGACCGCCAGGTCAACCGGGTGCATGCGAAAGGTGGTGAACGGATTTAATACGCGGGCCGTGTGGTGTACTTTGTGAAACTCCCACAAAAAAGGCACCTTGTGCTGAAGAAAATGCCCGACGAAACGGCCAAAATCGTAGGCTACAAAGATAGCCAACGCCAGCAACGTTACGGTCAAAGTCCCGGTTTGCTCTTGGGATGATCGCTCGCCAAACGTTTTGTAGAGCTGACTTACCACGGCGTCCCGCAGCGGCGCATCGTCGGGGAGCAGGGGGACAACCGCCATGGAGTACACAATACCGTTTACGAACCAGTAGGTATAATCGGTAAGGGCCGATGGGTGAACCCACGCGCGAAGGGTAGACTTGAGAGAGGCCCATGTGTACGCTCGGCCGTGGTTTCGCTCCCACACAATCACGAGCGCCGCCATGAGAACCGCCGACACGAGGTGAGGCCAGTAGAGCGGCGACAGGATCGACACGAGCGGCGGCCCGAGTTGCTGTTGGGCAAGCGCCAACGCGTCGTCCCAAAGGGATTCAGCTATTTCGGAAAGGGGGGTGGCATTCACGGCGCTTCACTCGATGGGCGGTTTGTTTATACCACGAATGTGGCTCGCAGTCCGTGTAACCTGAAACGCGGGGTGCTTGCTCCCAGTGCCAAGTTGCTCTTTCGCTTCGCGGTGAAGTCTGGCATTGTCGCCCCCCAATGAGTGAACTCCTGCCTGACTCGTGGCGCCGTGTTCTCGGCGCCGAAATTGAGAAACCTTACTTTCAAGAACTCCAACGTTTTGTCGCTGAAGAGCGGCGCGCGCATCCGGTTTTCCCTCCCGAGGCCGAGGTTTTCTCGGCGTTTGCGCTCACTCCGTTTGACCGCGTGCGGGTGCTGCTTCTTGGTCAGGATCCGTATCACGACGATGGTCAGGCTCACGGGCTTTGTTTCTCCGTTCGGCCCGGTGTCAAACCTCCGCCCTCGCTTGTCAACATGTATAAAGAACTCGCCACCGACGTGGGTTTTCGCAAACCCAACCACGGTTATCTCGCTTCTTGGGCAGAGCAGGGGGTACTCATGCTCAACGCCGTGTTGACTGTTCGAGCACACTCACCCAATTCTCACAAGGGCAAAGGGTGGGAAACGTTTACCGACGCCGTGATTCGCCGGGTGAGCGAAACCAAGGACAATGTGGTGTTTGTTCTGTGGGGTGGGTACGCGCAGAAAAAAGAAAAGCTGATTGACGCCTCACGCCATGTGGTGATGAAGGGCGTTCATCCATCACCGTTGTCGGCGAAAAATGGCTTTTTTGGGAGCAGGCCGTTTTCGGCGGTAAACCGAGCGCTGCAAGCGGCCGGCAAGCCGCCGATTGATTGGCAGTTACCGGATCTCTAGTCCAACCGCATGGCGCTTTCGCGTCGCGTGGAGAGACGCGTTCGGACATTCACGCGTGCGAACGAACCGTGAGACTGGAATTGAAGTGGGCGCCTCACGGTCGAAACATTTCAAGCCATTTCAGCGCCGATCTGAGCGTGCCGCGCGTTCGTACTCGCGGCATGCCCAACGTGTTTTTTTCTCAGCCGCAAAATGGGTTTTCTATTCAGGCGGGACAGCCGCTCTCCATGTCCTGGACCAGCTCTGGGGCTACATCTCACCGACTCCAATACTCATTGGACGGCGGCATCCTCTTCACCCCGATTGTCACCGGTCTGGGGGCCAACACCAAAAGCTACACTTGGCAGATACCTGAAACACTGGTTCCCGCTGGGTCCGGCCCCGTTTCGATCGTTGTTCGAGTGATCGCCCGCGATGAGATCACGGCCGAAATAGCCGACGATTTTTGCTCCGGAACGCTCCTTGCCAAAACATCCACTCAAACTCTTTCGGTGGATGCCTTTGCTCCGACGGGTGGCACGTTCGAGCCGGGTGAAGCCGTCATTGTGCAGTGGAACAGCCAAGGAGCCACGTCCCACCGCGTACAGGTATCCATCGACGGCGGAGCGTTTTCGCCCATTGCGACAGGTCTTTCGCCGAGCACGTCAAGTTTCATTTGGAGCATTCCTGAGTCGGTTGTCCCAGCGGGCAAGGCCCAGGTCAGTGCAACCTTCAAGGTAATTGCGCGCGATGAATCTACCGGTCAAACCGCCGAGGACATCGCACCTGGAAACATCGTCATTGTCGCCGCGGCTGTTGCCGGCCCCACCGTGTCGGTGACCTCTCCAACCGCTGGAACCTTTGCGGTAGGTCAGACGATTGGCATCGTATGGAACAGCAGCGGGGCCACATCGCATCGCATTCAACTGGCGGTTGACAATGGAGCGTTCTCTCCGCTTGTTACCGGTCTTTCGGGCGCGGACAGGTCGTTTTCGTACGTGGTTCCGTCGGCGATCGTCCCGGCGGGTGCGGCTTCGGCAAAGGTCGTGTTCAAGGTCATTGCAAAAAACGACGGAACAGGCCAGACAGCCGAGTCTCAAAGCGACAGCGTGACCGTCACCCCAGCAGCTCCAGTGGGCCCTTTGGTGGACGTTACTGGGCCTTTCGGGGGAACCTTTGCGGTCGGAAGTCAAGTGGCTGTCCAGTGGGTCAGTACCGGCGCCACCTCGCATCGTGTTCAGGTTGCGGTGAACGGTCAACCGTTCTCCCCAATCGCTACCGGCCTTTCAGGATCAGACAAAGTGTTCGTGTGGACCATTCCAACCACGCTGATTGCAGCCGGATCGCCTCCTGCGTCAGTCTTTTTCAAGGTGATCGCCAAAAATGACACCACCGGAAAAACCGCCGAGGACGTGAGTCCGGCAGCAATCACCGTCAATTCGACTCCACTCCAGGCACCTTCCATTTCTGTCGTCGCGCCGAGCGGAGGGAAGGTTAAACCGGGAGACACTGTATTGATTCAGTGGATAAGCACCGGCGCCACTTCCCATCGCATTCAGACGGCTGCCAATGGGCAGGCGTTCGTCCCATTGATTGCGGGTCTATCCGGTCAAACGATGTCTTACGCTTGGAAGATTCCATTGTCGTTTCTTGGGGCGGGCGTTCCATCCGCAAGTGTACAGATCAAAGTGATCGCCAAGAATGATATTTCAGGTCAGACAGCGGAAAGCTTACTGTCAGCGCCGATTACGGTGGAAGCTCCGATTGCCGCTCCAAACGTGGAAGTGACTGCGCCGGCCGGCGGATCTTACAAGCCGGGCAACGTCGTTGTGGTGGAGTGGACAAGTCTCAACGCAACTTCCCACGTGGTTCAGGCTCAAGTGGGAAACGGGCCCAGCCTGGCCATTGCTCCCGCGCTCGGGGCTTCGGCGCGCAGTTTTTCTTGGCAAGTGCCCGTGTCCATTGCGCCGCCGGGTTCGGCGCCCGTGAGCGTTCGAATCTCGGTGATCGCCAAAAATGACACCACGGGTAGCATGGCTCAAGATGAAGCTCCACTGCCCATCACGATCGTGCCGAACGCAGCGGCTATTACGGTCCGAGTGACGACTCCCAACGGAGGGGCGGTTACCGAGGGGGATGAGCTGACTATCAGTTGGGTCAGCTCCGGTGCCGAATCCCATCGCATCGAGCAGAGCGCGGTGGGCGCGTCCTCCACAAACGTGATTGTCTCAGGATTGCCAGGTCAAGCGTCTACCTACAAGTGGACTGTTCCAGTGGGCACTGTTCCGGCGGGCAGCACGAGTGTCAACTTGACAGTTTCGGTTGTTGCG
Organism: Polyangiaceae bacterium; assembly: GCA_016712345.1. Taxonomy (GTDB): domain Bacteria; phylum Myxococcota_A; class Polyangia; order Polyangiales; family Polyangiaceae; genus JADJRH01. The sequence goes on along the minus strand of JADJRH010000011.1, from coordinate 4,858,323 downwards.
CAAAGCGGTTCAACTCAGGTGGTCGATGTGAGCGATGCGCCGCTCACGGTAAAAAAGAAGGTGATTATTCTCCCCCAAGTGATCGATCCCGAGGACTTCCCCGTGATTCTTGGTGTTGATCCCAACAAGGCTCCGGTCGGTGCTGAAATCGAAATCAACGGCAGCAACTTTGACCCAACAGCTCCCGCAGGGGTCAAGAAGCTACCCGCTCCAATTGTCATCTTTTTGAATGCCCACAAGGCGCCGCTGCTCCTGGCCTCGATCCTCTCGTTTGACAACAAAGAAATCAAAGCGCGGATTCCAGACGGCGCCAAGACGGGTAAGATCATTGTCAAGAACACTCTCCTCGACAAGCCGACCGATTTGGAGGGTCTACCATCGAACCCGTTCGACTTCACCGTCACGCCGGTGATTACAGAGTTCAACCCCAAGAGCGGCGGTGTCGCAACCGCTGTCACCATCTTTGGTACAGGTCTTTACAATACGCCGCAGTTCACTTTTACCGGGAAAGACGGCGCCAGAATCTCAGCGAACTTCAGCGACGCCACAACCGACTCCATACGAGTTGCAGTTCCCGAAGGTGCAATCACTGGGCCTATTCAGGTCATTACAGCGGGTGGTGGTACCGCAAAGACAATGGGTGATTTTGTGGTAAAGCCGCAGATTCCCCAGGTGGAGGATTATAAGCCCAAGGGTGGAGAACCCATGACGGTCGTGACGCTCTTTGCCAAGCAGGGAACGAAGTTTGAGGGAATTAACGAAGTATCGTTTTTGGCCGCGCCCTCCCTTGTGAAAGAGCGTCGCATCAAGTTGGGGCCGGGTCAATTCAGAGTTTCAGGTGACATGACACGCATCACCGTCGCGGTTCCCTACGGTGCGGTGACTGGGAAGATCCGGGTGACCAACGCGTCCGGCTCTTCCAGTTCGGGCGTTTTCACAATTCCGCTTAATCCACCAACTGTTCTTGCCGCCGTTGGGGCCGTGGGCCCGAGCGTCAACGTATCGTGGAAAGACACGACCACCACAGAAACGGGGTTTCGAATTGAACGAAAGACGGGTCAGGGCGCATTCACCACACTGACGACGGTTCCCACGAATGTCAGCTCTTACGCCGATAAGGACGTGACGGCCAAGACAACCTACACTTATCGTGTGATCGCGGTGCGCAGCACGAATGCGCAGAGTCTTGAGTCCCAACCATCCAACGAAGCGGCCATTACCGTCATGGGAACAGTCACCACAAGCCCACTTCGGCTGTTTTATAAAAAGGACGCGATGAACGCGACCGCCGCGCAAATGGTGATGGTATCGCGTGGAGCAGGCGTTCCCGCTGCTGACGAACTTCCTGTGCAAACATCGGCTAACGTCCCGTGGCTCTTGGTTGCACCCAGCGCTGCAAAACTCACCGCAACGGCTCCATCCGTCACTGTCAGCGTGGCGGTTGACTATGCCGTCTTAAATCCCGGTCGCTATTCGGCTGTTCTGACGGTAGGTTCAACCGCGGCAGATGCTTCGGTTTCGACGGTGGCTGTTGAAGTAGTTGTTCAGTGATCCTCCGGGCGTCAGCCAAACGGCCACTGAAATGATCCGGGGGCGGCGGGCATGGAGGCCTGCGCCCCTGTGAGGGCCGAAGAATTCCCCTCAAGGAGCCATTGTTCAACGGCACCTTCGTTTGTCCAATAGTGAAACTCCAGGCGAAACCGTCCACCTCCCAGGTCAACAAACGACGGCGGTGCTGAAAAACGCCGGCCCGCCGCATCTTGGGCGCGCGCGTTGTCGTCGAGGTAACCGGGTTGTGGGTAGGTTCCCATTTGGAGCAATACCGGCTCTCCCACTCGACCCATGGGATGGGGAGAGATCAGTCGGCGAAACGTTTCAGCAAGTTCAAGAGGGGAAAGCCCGCCCGGAATGGCGCCCAGTTATGCAACGAGAAACGCAGAAAGACCGGGGAGGTTACCCGTGAGCAATACCGGTTCACCCGCTTCAGGAACGGCGACGGCCGCCATTTCGTTGGCCTCGTTGTACGCTACAACCACCCGGTGCCGTTGAACCCAAGAGTACTCATAGCCGATGTCGACGGGTTGAATGTTGTCAGACTCGGTTTTCAACGCGGCGGCGAGCATATCCGTCACATCGTCCGCAATCGGCTCGTCGGGGTCGATCATTTCGCCCTCGGCCGAACGGTGACGGGAGGTTGATACCCTTGAGGGGGATTGCCGAGGATAACCACCGGTTGACCTGGGTAGAGGCGACCGTTTAGTTCTGCCATGGTGAAGGTTTGACATCCCTGCGCGCCCGCACGCCCGGGGTTGCGGACCATGACGTTGCCGTTTTTATCGACGCCGTCCACCACAATCAGGTGTCCAATGCCGGGTTTGCTGCCGTAGATCATCACAATGGCCGGTTTGGTGCCGTTGGCGGTGATCCTGTTAATGTAGTCGGCGTCGACAGCGGCCGGTGGCGGTTCTGAATAACTCTGAACGCCGTATTGGTTTAACACACCGGGTAGACCCTGTATAAAAGAGCCCTGCGACGATGCGTACACAGGGCCCCAACTCTGACCACTTGCTGTGACCGCCTCCAAGCCGTTGGCCGTGCGAGCGACCTGTTGCTCGGTCACGTTTTGGCTTGTGGTGCCGTTGATAATCATGCGCATGGAGGCGATGCCGCATGTGGCCGGCGTTTGCTGGGTGTATTGAACTCGACCGCGGCAGTTGTAACCACCTTTGTCGGTGCCTGACTTGACGTTTGATTTGCCGCCGCGAACGGGCGGTTGATCGGTTTGTGTACCTTTGGCAGCTCCCGATTTTCCGTGGAGCGCGGCGCCGCCTGTTCCCTCGTTGAGAAGGACAGTTGGGCGGCCTGTATCGACGATTTCAGATGGGCAGTCTACCGAGGCTCCAACGTAGGCGACGCGCTTTCCGTTGGCTGTGACTGTTGGGAAACCGGCGATCACTCTTGCGCCGTGGGGACTGTGGTCCGGGCAACCGTGGCTTACCAGACTGTCGTCTTCACGCGTTACCTCAAAACCCTCGGCCCGGACGTCTGGACTGTGGTCGGCGAAAGGTCGAGGAGCGCAGGCGTCGTGACCGCGGCAGAGATCAACACGAGTGGAAATGGCAGGCATGGCGGCGCATTCAGGCTTGTTGGCCCTGACAGGGGCTTGTGGACAAGAGCAGTGCCCCCGGCGCGGAGATCAGGCCGGGAACAAACGTGCGGATCTGAATGGTCGCCGACTCCCCCGGTTTGAGTTTTTTACTGCCAAGGTCAACGTACATGGGGCCGGTGTGTTTGGTAAAGACGCGCACAATCTTTTTGGGATCCTGGTTGATTTGTACTGAAAAGGCGCCGTCCCACAAGCGCGACGGGCCTTCTTTAACGTCTTTGGGGTGTTTTGTGCCGGGGTAACTTGCAAACCGGAGGCGGGCGTTGACGCAGCTTGCCGAGTCGTTGCGCACCCGGAATGTGAGCAGGTATTCTCCCCCGTACATGGCCGTGGAGAAGGCATCGCTGTCGCGGTGATTGGAGTTGATTAACTTGCCACCGAGTCGAAACGAAGAAAGGTTATTCCAACTGTAATAGCCGAGAGCCGCAGGGCGCTGGTTATTGCCGTGGCCGAGCGGTGTACCATCGGCGGGAACACAAAAGTCTTCGTACACGCAGATTTCTTTTTTGACGACTTGCCGCTTTTCAATTTTGTTTCCAGGTGCGGTGTCAAATCGCCACCCTCGGATCATGGTAGGTTGTTTGACAGAGACATCCAGCGTGCCATGCCAACTGTCATATTGATAAACGCCTGTCGGTGTACCCCAGGCAGCCGCGGTGCGGCAGCACGGACACTGGATATTGCCGGTGGCGAATTGCACTTTGCTGAGCGCGTAGGCTTCTGCCGCAGACTTGTTTTTAGTCACCACAACTCGGACTTTGAGGGGCACGCCGTTGGTAGAAGAAACTTTAATTCTCGCGTCGACACTGTGGCCCGCTCCGGCGCTTAGATTGGCCAACACAGCGTATTTTCCACCCTCAATGGTTTTACCCTGCCAACTGACGATCTGCGAGCCGGCGCCGTCTCCCACTGAAAGTCCGCCGCCCAAAAGAGCCTCTGAAACGCGGTATGAAGGGCTTTGCCCGGGTGCGAGCGTGCCCGTGTCCATTTGTGAAACCGCCACTCCCAAGGCGTTTACCTGTGCCGCGTTGGCACCGGCAGCTTCGACAAACACGTGCACGCGGGCCTGTGTTTTAAGCTGATTGAGGTGATGCATGTAAAACGTGAACGTCCTCAGCGTGCCGGGGGGTAGACCCGAAACATAGTTGACGTTGGAAAGTCGACGTTGAAACTTACCCGCCTTGTCTTTGGGTAGAGGATTTTGTTCTGTGGAAAAAAGAAGCCCTTCCCCTGAAGGCCCTTCTGGGTTGTTGCTCACAATAATGGGCGAGCCTGTGAGACCGCCAAACAGCGGATCGAGCTTGGCCCACGTCGGCGCTTCTGCCGCGGTTGCGTTGGAGGCAATCAGGTTGCTGCTGGCTTGGGGAAGCTGTCTCTGCGCCATGGTTCAACCAAAGGGGTAACTGGGCTGTTTCAGTGTTGAGTACACAGGTAAGGTTGGGAGAGCGATTTAGCTTTCTTCTGCGGCAATGGCGTCCTCACGCTCTTCGTCGTCCGCGAGTTGAATGACCGCTGCCACACGGGGATCGTTTACCGCCGACGCAAGCAATGAAGCGGGGCTCTCACCCGACGCTTCACTTCCCTGTACAAGTTCTGGGTGAACCGTGCGGATCGGCGGTCTACCCGCCGCGTTCCACACGTGCTCAAACGCAACGGCGGCCCTATGAAAACCGGTTTGCCCGGCCACAAGTGGCATAAACCCTCCGAGGTTTCCGGCCATGGCCATGCGAACCATCATTTCTACCCGGCCTATTGAACCGAGTGGGAAGGCGAAACTTTTTAACACAACAATCGGTCTGTCACATGTACACACGCGAACGCGCACGGGTGAGGCCGCGGATCCGGGTAGAAAGCCCGCCAACGCCAATGCGCGATCGACAGGTTTTTCAGATGTCCAACCGTCGCATTCAAAGATGCGAAGGGTTCCACCGTCGGAAAGAGCGATCATGTCGTGCATCGCTCGGAGATCGGTGGCATCTGCAACAAGGCTCAGCTCGGCGTGCTGTTCGCTCATGTGGATTGCTCGCTGGCGTCGTAGTCTGTTGCGACGTTGGGATCGGCCACATCGTCCGGCTCTTCTGTCTCGCCGAGCGTGTCTTCCATCCCCGGCACACCGTGCGACGGGCACATGAGCCCATCGGCGGTTTCAGAGAGCGCTTCACCACAACGGGCGCAACGCGGCCCACCGGATGCGCCCTCGATCGACGCGATTTCTGACAGGGTGCCGGACGCTTGGTAGGGATTGAGGTGGACTGTTTTTTTGCCCTGGACAATGACATCATCCGTTGCCGAAATGAGAGCGCTTCGGCCGCGTGAAGCAATCACCGCCTCTTCTTCAGAAAGCACACTGACACTCTTGTGGGCGTGCAGGGTGATGGCGCCCTGCGCTGTGAAGGTGATATTGGGTCCGTCGAGGATGATCGACGCCTCGCCGGTGGTGAGTTTGATCTGCCTATCCACCACCTCAATGCTTGTGGGCGGCGGGCCGGCTTCTGCGGCGTTTTCTGCCGCCGTGGTGATGAGGGCCTTGAGTTTTTCGGCGGCGGCGCGCCCAAACTGAGAGAGCGCCGCGTCGGCGGTATTGCCGGTGGGATCTCCCGGCAGCGCTCCGAGAACACTGCGCGCCGCGCCGGCCAACACACCGCTCAATGGGCCTTTTGCAATGCGATCCAACTCGCGGGCGACGCGGCCGGTGAGCCCTCGCGCCACGGTGACCGACCATCGCGTGCCGACATGCGTGCTCTCCTCGACTCCAACGGTGCTTGCCCTGTTGAGTCCAACCACCTCCATTCTGTTGAGTCCGGTTGCGTCGATCTCGTTGTGATGAACCACTTTGGTTCGATCATGACCTATGGCGATGCTCTCGCGATTTTGCACGTAACGAGTGTGGTCATGGCCTACCGCTTCACGCAGATCCTTTTTTACAAGCCGATCCATGTCGCGCTCGGCCTGAAGGTACACATGCTCTCGGCCCTGACCATCGTCGAACCGGAGTTCATTAAAGCCGTCTCCCGCGGGCGATGACGCTGTTTTCCAGGTGCTCACGGTTTGATTGCGCGGCAATGGGTAGGGCGGCGGTTGCACTTCGTTGTGTACGCGTCCAACGACAACCGGGCTGTCAACGTCGCCTCCCAAATACGCTACAAGCACTTCTTGGCCGATGCGGGGGATGGTGAACATGCCGTATCCCGCGCCGGCCCACCCCTGCGAAACGCGCATCCAAATGGAGCTTGCGGGAGAAAGTTCACCCTCTCGATCCCAAGGAAACTGAACGCGCACCCGACCCAATTCATCGGTGTACACTTCGTTGCCGGCAAGCATTTCTTCGGCGAATGCCTGACCCGCAAGGTTTGAATCACCTTCAAGCGCGCTGCGATCGCCCACAACCACCGCGGTTTGAAGCCCAAACATCTGCGGCTTTGGGGTAACGCGCGCCGGTCGAAACGGCTTTTCGGCGGGCTGCGTGACGGCGCGGATGAGCCACGGTTCAACCGAAGCGATCTCCCCACTCAACTCTAAACTTGTAATGAGCAGGCGTTTGCCGGGCGCGAGTTCAGGCCGGGGATGTCCCACCGTGGTGACCACGGTACCGGGAGGCAGTTCAACCACGTTGGTTTCAAACGTGACCGCGGTTTTGCCGGCATGGGCGGCATCGCGATCGAGCCGTGTTCGCTCCGCGCCGCGCTGCGGATCGAACCGCGCCACGCCGAGATCGTCAGACGCGGTTGTACCCCGAGGAGCATGACGCATTTCTGCCAGCATGACGCCCGGCTCGTATGTGTATTGTTCGGCCAAAACGTCGGGCGGCGAAGCATCGGCCCGGCCCTGAAGCGGGAAGCGCGGCCGCCGAAAGTCATAGTCGGCGACAGTCCACCTCGCCGGCAGGTCGCGCTCAATGACTTGTAATGCGGTGATGTGCTCCAGTTTGCCCGCCTGCGCTTGACCCGGCGAATCAACGAACGTCAGCGGCAGCCCCGAGCGTACTCCATTGGTTTGCGGTGCGTCGTGCAACACAAGAGTGGACGCCGATTCACCCGCGTCTTCAAAGTAAAAGGAAATCCCGGCTTCTTCGAGCAGGCGGCGAACGAAAGTGTCGTCCGTCTCCATGTATTGTGTACGCAATTCCAGTGGAGGAAGGCCGGCGTTTGTAAGGCGAAACACATGCTCAATGCCATGCTCGTCGAGGATTGACTTGACGATCTCCACAATAGACTTGTGCTGAAAAAGCCTGTTTTCTCGGCGTAAGGTTAAGCGGTGAATGCTTGGAACAATTGTCAACTCATAGGTGGAAAGGCCCGATTGTTCCACCCGGGCGAGCCGCATTTCGGAGCAGATGCCGCGCCAGAGGCGCTCACCCCCGAGGGCGCTCACCAGGCTTAATCCGGCTTTTTGGCCGACAACAGCGGCCATGGGCACGTCTTCAAGCGGCGATCGCGCGACGACGTTGACAACGAAGCCGGCGGAGATGCGTTCGCGGACGGAGAATTGCCGCACCGATAACGAGAAGTCTCCACCCGCGAGGCTCAGCTGAACGTGCTCCATGCGTCGTTTGAATACTTAGATGAACCGGCGGCGTGGTACAAGGGTTTGACATGGCTTTCTACAACATTGCCAAAAATGGGTATCGCGCTCTGGCCGGTCGATGGGATCTCGGCGACGGAATGCGAATCGCCTTTGAACTCCCGGACGCGCGAGCGGCGACGTGCACCGTGTCGATTGAAGGCCCGGCGAACATGTTTTCGGCGCCGCCGCCCGACACCGGTGTACGCACGCACGGTGCGGATGTTGTCACGGCCTTTTTTCTTCGATTGTTTGGAGCACCGCAGGCCGCCGTTTCAGGTGCCCGCGTGCGCGCCGGATTGCCGGGGTTTGCTATTGGCGGGGCGATGGAGACGGACCCTCTCGCCGAAGCGGAGAGGCACCGCGAGCGCTTTGACGAAGCGATGGTGGAGCGTGGCCTCGATTGGGCGCCTGCGGCCGCTGTGGAGGCCATTGAAGCCGGCCCGTATTTCTACGACGAAGACGAGGCATCCGAGTGGTGGGAGCACGGCATTGTGCTTGTTCCCGCCGGCCCCGGGGCGCTTGTGTTTCGCGTGCGGTTGGATGCGGCTGCAACAACCCTGCTTCTGGAGATCACGGCGGCGGGCCTACAAAACGCCGGCCCAGCGCGCACAGCGGTGCTCGATCGCGCTGAAGATCTTTTGCAAGAAACGCCTGAGATTGCGTGAACGTCTGCGTTGCGGCCAACAACCGGGCGACGGGCTGCGCGAGAGAAATGGTAGCGTGGTCGCGTGCCCGAGCCGATCTACCTGGATCACAACGCCACTACACCTCTGTTGCCTGAAGCGCTTGACGCGATGTTGCCTTATTTGCGCGGTAAATACGGCAATCCGTCAAGTGTACACAGTTACGGTCGCGAGGCGCGCGCGGCGGTGGAACAGGCCCGCGCTCAAGTGGCGGCGCTCATCACCGCCGCGCCCGAAGAAGTGTTTTTTACGTCGGGTGGTACCGAGTCAAACAACCTGGCGTTGCGCGGGCTCGCTGCGGCGCGCCCTGAAAAAAAGCACATTGTGACCTCCAACGTGGAACATCCGGCCATTGCCAAGGTGTGTACACATTTTGAAGAAAACGGGTACAGGGTCACGCGCGTGCCGGTGAACGGGCAGGGGAGGATCGCCGCGGAAGAGGCTCTTGCGGCGCTCGATGAAACCACGTTGCTTGTCACGGTGATGCACGCCCACAACGAAACGGGGGTGATTCAACCGATTGGGGAGATCGCAAAAGTCGCCCGTGAAAAAGGGGTGTTTGTGCACACCGACGCGGCGCAGTCGCTTGGGAAGGTTGCTGTGTCGGTGGAGGAGTTGGGCCTCGATTTGCTCTCCATGGCGGCGCACAAGCTGTACGGTCCAAAAGGGGTAGGGGCGCTTTATGTTCGAAAGGGTACACCCATCCTGCCCTTTGCCCTCGGTGCCGGACATGAGCGCGGAAAACGTCCCGGCACGGAGAATGTTGCGTCGATTGTGGGGTTTGGCGTGGCCTGTGAAGCGGCGCGGCGCGATGCTGAATGGTTGGGTGAGTTGCTTGGGATGATGCGCAACAGGTTGTGGAAGAAGTTGTCTACCCGGGTAGAAGGGATGCGGCTTAATGGGGAAGGGGTGGACCGTTTACCCAACACGCTGAGTGTGCGATTTCCAGGTGTAAAAGGGCCTGAGCTGCTTGCGCTTGTGCCGGATGTGGCGGCGTCGACAGGGGCGGCCTGCCATGACGGGAAAGACGTGGCGTCGAGTGGAATTTTGGCGTTGGGTGTACCCAGTGAAGAAGCGATGGGTACGGTGCGGCTTACCTTGGGTAGGCACACGACCGATGCTCAGGTGGATAAAGCGGCTGAGCTTTTGACGACGGCATGGAAAAACCTGACGGGTAGATCTTGAGTGGACACCATGGAAGGGGATAAACAACCTTACCATCACGGCGACCTTAGAAACGCGCTCGTTCTGTTTGCGTTGCGAGCGGTGGAAACCGGCGGGGTGAAAACGGTGAGCCTGCGTGAAGCGGCGCGGCACATTGGGGTTTCACCGAGCGCTGTGTACAGGCACTTTGCTGACAAAGACGCGCTCATTCAGGCCGTTATCGACGACGGTTTGTCGCGCATGGCGCGAGCGATGGATCATGCGGCTCGGGTGGCGCGTGAGCGAACGATGGGGGCCGATGTTTCAGCAGCGGTGCTCACGGCCACTGTGGTGTCGATGGTCAGGTTTGCGGCGGCTCATCCGGCGCATTTTCGAATGTTGATATCGGCCCTGAATGAGAAGAGGAGCGCCCCTCGACAGATGGTGGAAGGGGCGGTTGAAAAGGTACTTTCGGCGGGCTTTTCTGCGGCTGAACGACGAAATGCGAGGCGAGCCATTTGGGCGGCGAGTCTCGGCGTGGGTGTGCAAGCTGCGTTTGATACCGATCGCACGCACGAAGCGAGCGTTTGGGAGGGTATTTGTAAAACCACGCTCGACACGGCGCTTCTCGGCGCATTGCACGGCGATGGGTTGTCGGCCGAGCATGAATGCCCGCGTTTGCCCGGGCTTCAGCGCGACGAGGGCATGGGCGTTTCAGCAAAAGAAAGGTCGGCTGAAGCGCGGGGTGCAGCGGTGACCGGCAAAGGAGACGGCGTTTCGTCGGCGCGGCCCTCAAAAGGTCGATGAGAGAGCGGGGGCAACAGATCCGAACATGCGCCGCGAGCCTTGATTTTGCCTTGTTCCAAGAGAATCACGCTGTCGGCGAGGGCGCGCGCTTCGTTTCGATGATGTGTGACATGCACAATGGGTACACACAGCTCCTGGGCGGCGGCGCGCAGGTCGGCCACAAATTGCTGGCGAAGCGACAGGTCGAGCGCAGAAAAAGGCTCGTCGAGAAGCACCACGTTGGGCGACATGGCAAACGCGCGGGCGAGGGCGACGCGCTGCGCTTCACCGCCGGAGAATGTGGCGGGTTTGCGCTGGGACAGGTGATCGACGCGAAATCGGGCAAGGCTTTGCTGCGCGCGATGTGTACGCTCGGTTTTCGGCACGTTGCGCGCGATGCCAAATTCCGCATTTTGGAGCGCTGTCATGTGAGGGAAAAGCGCCAATGACTGAAAAACGAAGGCGATGCGGCGATGCTCGATGGCCACGTTGGTTTTGTTTTGAGCGTTGAACCACTCGCGATCGCCGAGCGCGATGCGGCCGGCCGTGGGCGTGATGAGGCCGGCGATCGCAGCCAAAATGGTGCTTTTTCCCGACCCGGAGGGGCCGAACAAAACGGTGACGCCGGCCGGTGCTTCAAACGCCACATCGAGAAGAAACTCGGACTTGGGGCGCGAAAAGCGGATGTGGACCGAAAGCGGATCACCGGGCATCGGCACGCCCCGTGAGCTTGGTGATGGCGTACAAAAGCCCGCCTGAAAGCAGCGTGAGAAAGCCGACAAGAAACGCCGCATCGCCGTCGCGGCCGGCTTGCAGCGCATCGTAAATGGCGAGCGACGCGGTTTGCGTTTGGCCGGGGATGTCACCGGCGACCATGAGTGTGACGCCGAAATCACCGAGAGATCGAGCGAATCCGAGCATGGTGCCGGCGAGAATGCCACGCGCTGCGAGCGGGAGATGCACCGTGACGAACGCACGAACAGGGCCCGCGCCAAGTGTACGCGCGGCGAGAACGAGCCGATAATCCACTGATTCGAGCGCGGCGCGGGCGCTTTTTGTGGTGAGCGGAAGAGCGCCGATAAACGCGGCAATGGTGGCGCCGGTGCGGGTGAAAACGATCGGCGAACCTGTGAGCGCTTCAAACGCGTGGCCAATGGGGCTTTGCCGGCCGAGCAACACAAGCACGTAATACCCAAGAACCGTGGGCGGAAGGACGATGGGTGCGGTGACGATCACGTCGGCGAGGTCGCGGCCGAAGAACGGTTTTGAAAGCAAAAGCCCGATTAAAATGCCAAACAGGGCGGCAAACGTTGTTGCAACGATAGCCACTTGAAACGAGAGGAGGAGGGGGCTTGTGTACACGTTGCGTCAGGGCGGCGAATTGGCGGGCGCGAGAAAGCCAAACTCGCTTAACACGGCGCGGCCCCGGGGCGATGTAACGAATGTGGCAAACTCGGAAGCGACGGTTTTTTGAGGGCCGGTGCCACATACAACAAGCGCCTGTTGAAGCGGCGCGTGCTCGGACTCGGCGATTTCAAACGTTTCACCGGGGGCGTTTTTTACGAGCGAAAAAGACACAATCGCCGCGTCGGCATTGCCCGTTTGCGCGTATTGGAGGGCTTGCAACACGTTTTCACCAAACACCAACTTGGGTTTTAGATCATCCCAAAGAGCCGCTTTTTGTAGGGCTTCGCGCGCGGCGCGACCGTACGGCGCATGTTCGGGATTGGCGATGGCGACCTTTGTGTACGCATTGGATTTGAGGTCGGCGAGGCTTTGCACTTTGGTTCCGGCCTTGGTCCAAACAGCGAGTTTTCCGCGGGCGTAAAGCTGTTTTGTCGACGCGTCGCAGCGCCCCGATGAAACGGCGTCGTCGACGAATGAAACATTGGCGGCGGCAAAAACATCGAAGGGTGCACCCTGCGCGATTTGTTTTGCGAGCAGGCCGCTTGACCCAAACGAAAAGGTGACTTTTTTGCTTGTTTTTGCGGTGAACTCGGCGCCGAGTTTCTCAAAAGCGTGGGTGAGATCGGAGGCGGCGGCGACTTTGATTTCGGTGGCCGTGCCGGGCCCCGAAGACGACGAACACGCGGTCAATGTGTACGCAAAAGCGGCGAGCGCGAAACGCGCGGTGAGGGCCGACGGCATGAGGTGGGGCCGAGGATACGCCGGGTTTTTGAGGGTTTGTGTTACACGCGCGAAACAAGATCGGCCGGTGACTTGGAGCGGGGTCTCGGGCAACCGCGCTCAACGACGACCGGCGAATTTTCACTTTGGTGAGAAAGTGCTTGACGGATGAAATTGATTGGATATCTTCGCGCCCCTCCGACGCATTCCAGCTTAGCTCAGTCGGTAGAGCAGGCGGCTGTTAACCGCCGGGTCGCTGGTTCGAGTCCAGCAGCTGGAGCCAAAAAGAAACCGCCCAAAGGCGGTTTTTTTTTGTCTCCCGCTCCTGGCTCTACCGTGTGATCGCGTCGCCCCCCGGGCGCCGCGATCAGCAACGAGTCCAGCGTTAGGCCAAGCGAAGCCGCCCTGAAAGGCGTTTTTTTCTCCAGCTTCCGGCTTACCGTGTGATCGCGTTGCTCCGTCGCACCGTTGTCGCCCTCGACGGGCGCGACCCAGGCCGCCAGCGGATCAGCGATCGAGAACCACCCGATAGCGGGCCTTGTTGCCGCGCAGGTGGTCGATCGCCTCGTTAATGCGGTCGAAGCCGAAGTGCTCGGTCGTCGGCCGAATCCCATGTCGACCGGCGAAGTCGAGCATCTTCGAGGTGAGAAACAAACGATGCTGGGCGAACGCAGCGTGCGCTTTGGCGCCGGCGAGTCCCTGATCGTCAGCCACAGCCTCCCAGTTGTGTCTCAGATCACCAAGGCCAGCAACGCGGTTCCCTACCTTGCACTGATCTCGTCGATCGACCTGTCCCGCTTGCGCAGCCTTCATCACGAACTCGGGGACGTCACGCTCGCTCCTGCGGGCGGGCATTCGCTGGAGGTCGGCAAGACTGATCTCGCGCTGCTCGATGCCTTCACTCGCTACTTGGCGCTCGCCGACGAGCCGATCGCGGCGCGTGTGCTCGCGCCTCGGGGCCTCGACGAGATCCACCTTCGGCTGCTGTTGGCACCACACGGGGCCATGCTGCGTCAGTTAGTCGCCCACGACAGTCAAGCGCGCGGCGTTGGGCGGGCCATTGAGCACATCCGTCGCGAGTTCAAGCAGAGCCTGGCCATGTCCGATCTCGCCAAGCTCGCGGGTATGAGCACGTCGAGCTTTTACATGCACTTCAAGTCGATCGCCGCGACTTCGCCCCTGCAGTACCAGAAAAACCTGCGCCTCATCGAGGCCCGGCGCCTGCTGCGGACCGAGGGTCACACTGTGGCGAGTGCTGCCTACGAGGTCGGCTACGAGAGTCCGACGCAGTTCAGTCGCGAGTACGCGCGCAAGTTCGGCCAGTCACCTCGGACCGAGATCACGACTCCCTGAGAGCGCGGTTGTCCGGCCCGCCAACTATTCGGCAGCCATTTCTCTTTCGAGCAAGGCCGTGAGTTGTTCGACGATCTTCACCAGCGACGCCAGCTCGTTTTCAGGTGCCACATCAAGAAGGCGCTCCACAGCGTTTTCAACTGTGCCCGTCGCCGGGCGGTCGAGCGCGCGCCCCTTTGCCGTGAGGCCGAGCGACACGCGGCGATTGTCCTTTGGGTCACGTCGCCTCTCCAGCAGGTGCTTGCTTTCAAGGCGTCTGAGCGACGCGGACACCGTGCCCGGGTCTAGGTGGAGCAAACTCGCCAAGTGACCGGCCGTCATGCCGGGGTACTTTCCCACGCACCGCAGGATGAAGCGTTGCTGCGCCGTCACACCCAGGCGCTTTTCCATGCGGATCGAAACCTTTTCAAGCGCATGGTTTAGCTGCCAAAGCCGCTGAAGGAAGTCGAGCGCGGGGCCCAAGGGGTAGCTCGCGTTTGAATCGGTTTGTTTGGTCATGCCGCAGTACGTTTTTCTCGGAGCGAAATGAGCTTGGCAAGCAGACGATCCGTCTCGTTCTGGTCGCGGAGAAAGTACGCCGCTGCCGAAGAACGGGATTCACCCACGCGCACTGTCAACAGTCGCCCCGGTTGGTCAAGCTCGAACACGTCCTCGTCGGTGACATCATCCCCCAAGTAGAGTGCTGTGTCGGCCTGCTCGGCCTTTCGCAGTTCTAAGAGAGCGTCGCCCTTGTTTGGGGCGCGTTCTGGAACGACGTTGACCACGAGCTTGCCCGTAACGACCCGCATTTGTACCGGCAGCGCCGTCACAGCCGCAAGGATTGTGGAGCGCGCCTGACGTTTGTTTCTCGACCTCCGATAGTGGAGCGCGAGTGAGTAGCGCTTGTCTTCCACGTCGATGCCGGCGGTGCCCGCCAGCGTTCGCTCGAGCGATGCGCGCGCCTCGGCAATTTCCGCTTCGAACTCATCCAAGCTGGCGCCGGGCTCAAGGCCGTGATTGCCGACGACGTATTTGACCGCGGCTGCGCCGAGGCGCGCAGACACGTCGGATTGGCTGCGGCCCGAGATCACGGCGCACGGATAAAGGCTGCACACCTTGATGAAAAGCTCGCTCGTCCGCGCCCGCATTCGCGCCGCGTCTCGGTCGGCCACAATGGGGGCCAACGTGCCGTCGAAGTCAAACGCCAGGAGCACCCGAGACCACGCTAGTTGAGCGAGAACCTCATCGTTTTCGGGGGATAAAAGGTGTTTCATGCCGCCTCGCTTCGCGTGGTCGCGCCCGTGACCCCCAGGCGACCGGACATCCGCTCTTTGCGCCGGAGTTCTGCCGCATCCACCAACATTCTACCCGCCCATCGGTAAACGTTGAACTCCGACACGAGGCGCCGCATTGACCGCATACGTTCTTTCTGCTCTTCCACCGGCATCCGCAGAGCGGCTGCAATCGCGTCACTTGCTTGACGCAGGTCGTACGGGTTGACAATCAGCGCTTCAGTCAGATCGCGCGCGGCGCCGGTAAACTCGCTGAGCACGAGAACCCCGCGCTCGTCGTCTCGGGCCGCGACGAACTCCTTCGCCACGAGGTTCATCCCATCGTGCAGGCTGCTCACATAACAAAACTCAGCCGCACGGTAGTATTGGAAGACCGCCATGGGTTCGTGGTGCGATTTTAGGAGCACGATGGGGCGGTAGTTTCCGGAAGACCACTTGGAGTTGATTTCCGCAGCGACTGCCTCCACGCGTTCGTTTAACTCCCGATATCGTGGGATTTTGGTTCGGCTCGGTGCCGCGAGTTGGATGAACGTGAACTTGCCACGAAATTCCGGGTGCCGAGTCAGCAATTCATCCACGGCCGCCAGACGTTCTTCAATGCCTTTGGTGTAGTCGAGGCGGTCAATACCAACACCGAGCAGCGCATCGTCCGCGAGTCCAAGTTCTTTGCGAACCAGCCTCCGCGATTCGGCAACGGGAGGAACCTTGGTGAGCCAATGTACCGGCCACTCGATGGAGATGGGGTATGGGCGCACGATGGTTCGCCGAGCGCCTTGAATGACCGCGTTTGACTCGCGATCGATGCGGCTTTCCATGAAAGCGTCCACCGAGTCGATGAAGTTATTGCAGTGCTGCTGGGTGTGAAAGCCTAAAATGCTCGATCCGAGCAGCCCGGAGATCAGCTCATCGCGCCAAGGGCAAATGCCAATGCGCTCGGCGTTGGGCCACGGAATGTGCCAAAACGTGATGATGGTTGCCCGCGGCAGCCGCTCTCGGATCATCTTGGGAGCCAGGGCGAAGTGGTAGTCTTGAACGAGGACGATCGGATCGTCTGAATCGACCTCTTCGCAGACCGCATTGGCGAACTTGCGGTTCACCGCGACGTAGTGTTCGTAGTCCTCGGCTCGAAAGATCGGCCGAGCGTGCGCGACGTGGCAGAGCGGCCAAAGCCCCTCGTTGGAGAAGCCATAGTAATAGCCGTTTTCCTCGTCTTCTTTGAGCCATACGCGGCGAACAGAATACGACTCCTCGCCGGGTGGGACGAGAACGCGATCGTGGCTGTCGACAGTCTCTCGGTCTGCGCTGCCACTGCCGTGGGCTCCCCACACTCCAGAGCAAGCGCGCATGACCGGTTCGAGCGCGGTCACCAGCCCGCTCGCCGGGTGCAACACCTTGATGCCGTCGGCGGTCTTTTCGTGAATGTAGGGCTCCCTGTTGGCGAGGATGACCACCCGCTCTCCCTGGAGGTATTGCGTCAGCGTTGAACGGAGACGCTCCGGGCTCCACAGCCCGCCGCGGGCCTCTCGTTCACGTTCGCTCGCCAAACGCTCGGCAAGCGCTCTCACATCTCGGACGAGCGGCTGAAACTCCGTTGTCGCATCTCCCTTCAGGGCCCGCTGCAGTTCGATCGTCCAGCCCTTCCAAGCGAGCCGTGCAGCGATGAGCGTAACGAGCGAGGCACCAACCGACAGAATGAAGAATGCGAGGATAAGTAGGTTTCGGGTTGTCTCTTCGCGCCGGTTTAAGTAGCTCAGATCGTGAACGAGGACGACGGCGCCGATCGGTTGCGCCGCCTCCCCGATAAGCGTGACACTCAGATGCACGCTGCCCGAAGGCAACTCAGGCGTCATGGACCACGACAGGGTGCCCAGCGGGACCGCGCGGCCCATTCGTTCGAGCACCGAGCGACAGGAGAACTCGGCGGGGTAGGAATCTGTTGCGGCGAGCAGCTCACCGCGAATGGAGCAAGCCGCGGCTCCCATGATGCGCTCGTCCCGTGTAATGTCGGCCAGCGTTTCGGTCAGCCGGGCGCGGTCCGCCCCCCAGTTGTTTTCAAGGCTTTGCCGCGCCGACGAAACGGCGAGCTGAGACCGCAGCGCAAGGTCCGCGTCAAACCACTGCCGCGTTGTTTGCGCGAGCAGGAAATAGCCAGCCACGGCGAGAAGCGCGAGACCGGCGAGAAGTACCGAAAGGAATCGGGTGGCGCGACGCATAAATGCCAAGCTAGCACACGATGCTTGGAGATCCAATCATTATGTGATACACGCTTGCCATGATGCTCGCTGACCTCGGTCTTATTGGCAATTGCCAGCTCTCGGCGCTCGTGCGACGGGACGGTGCAATCGTTTGGTCCTGCATGCCGCGCTTCGACTCGCCGCCCGTGTTTGCGAAACTGCTCGACGAGCGTGACGGCGGCGCTTTCACGATCGCCCCCGCGGATGGGCAAGTCGGGACGCAGCGCTACCTTCCGAACACCAACGTTCTCGAAACGCGGTTCGACGGGCCGGACGGATCGTTCCGCGTGCTCGACTTCGCCCCGCGCTTCATCCAATACGAGCGCAGCTTTCGCCCGACAAAGCTTGTGCGCATCGTCGAACCGTTGGCAGGCACTCCACGTATTCGCGTGACGTGCGATCCCGTGTTTGGCTGGACGCGGGCGCGTCCGCGTCGGGAGCTTGGTTCACACCACATCGCGTTTCACGGGTACGACTCGGAGCTGCGCCTCACCACCGACGCATCGCTATCGTATCTCGACGGAGAACCGTTTGGGCTCACAGGGCGCAAGCACTTTGTGCTCGCATGGGGAGCGCCCGTTGAGGAGGCGCTGGAGCCGCTGTGCGAACGCTTCCTGCGCGAGACCGTGAAGTACTGGCAACAATGGGTCAAGCACTGCGACATCCCGCCCATCTACCAAGAAGAGGTTATCCGATCCGCGCTCGCTCTGAAGTTGCACTGCTTCGAGGACACCGGAGCCATCGTCGCTGCGCTGACCACTTCGATCCCCGAGGCGCCGGGCTCGGGCCGCACGTGGGACTATAGGTATTGCTGGCTGCGGGACGCTTATTACGCGCTCGGCGCGTTCAGGTTGCTCGGTCACTTTGAAGAGCGCGAGCAGTTTCTGCATTTCTTGTTGAACGTCGCCACGTCCGCTCCCGATCTCGACTTGGCGCCGCTCTATCGAATCGATGGCAAAAACGATCTGGTCGAACATGTGCTCGACGACTGGCCGGGTTACCGCGGTGAAAAGCCGGTTCGAATTGGTAACGGAGCGGCCGTGCACAAACAACACGATGTTTTCGGTGAAATGGTGCTCGCGCTGACCCCGCTCTTCCTGGATGCGCGGTTTCGTGATCAGGTAACGCCACCTGTGCTTGACCTTGTCACACGCCTCGCTCGCAAGGCGGTTTCCGTTGCAGGCCAACCGGACGCTGGAATCTGGGAGTACCGCTCCGAATGGCGCCCGCAGACCTTCAGCTCGCTCATGTGCTGGGCCGCAGCCGACCGGATGACGCGCATCGCCAAGCAACACAAGCCCGCCAATGCTGCTGAATTCGAGGCGGCTGCCCAAATGATTCGAGCGGAGCTTTTAAGCCGCGCGGTGGATCCGTCGCGTCAGTGCCTTGTCGCAGACTACGGGGGCACAGAGGTGGATGCGGCTCTCCTTCAGGCCGTGACGCTCCAGCTTCTTCCAGCGAACGACCCGCGTCTCCACGCCACTGTAAATGCGGTACAGCATGATCTGGCGCACGGTGGTTGGCTCAAGCGCTACAGGACGAACGACGGTTTTGGGGTCCCCGCAGTCGCCTTTATGCTCTGCACCTTCTGGCAGGTTGAAGCTCTCGCCAGGCTCGGCCGCACCGACGAAGCGAGAGCGCTGATGGATCACATACGTGACGTGAAGTCGCCTCTAGGCCTCCTCTCAGAAGATCTCGATCCGGCTTCGCATGTGATGTGGGGTAACTTCCCGCAGGCATATTCGCACGTCGGGCTGATTCACGCGGCGTTTGCCGCTTCTCCCCGCTGGTCGGAGTATGGGTCATAAGCGCCGCGACTCTCGCGCCCCACTGGGCTCCCCCCCGGGGCCCAGCGCTAAGCGCGGGCGAGCGGAGCGCCGGTGAGCGGCCTCGCGTCGTCCAAGGGGGTCACGAGCACCGAGCGCTTTGCTCGATTCACGATCTGCTCGGCAACGCTGCCGGCGACGAGGCGATCAAACCAAGTGCGCTTTCGCGTGCCGACCACCACGAGGTCGGCGTTGTGTTCGCGCGCCTCACCCAAGACGCGGCGATGCCTTCGAAAAGCCCGTGAACGCGCCCTGACCACCTTCACCGGCGCGGTCAACAGGTACGTGAGCACAGGATGCCCACCCCCCGGCCGGCGCTGGCGCGCCGCCCGGCCCCTCCCAAATCGCTCGCTTCGCTCGCTCAGGGAGGGGCGCGAGGGCGAGCGCGCTTCGTACTCGGTTGACCGCGTGCCCGACCCAATCCTCCACCACCCGGCCCGTCCGCCCGCACTTGGCTGAAACGCACCGAGTCGCGGGCGTGAGCGATGACGGCCCCAATCAGCCTGTATGTCCTCACGCGACGGGCACTTCGCACGACGCGTTGAATCCTCCGAAGAGCCGGCCCGATTGACATGAAGGCTAGCCCTGATTACGTTCCTACCTGCGTATCATCCGCAACTACGAACTATGCGCAAATCGGAATCTAATCGCAGCGAGCAACGGCTTGAGCGCCTCAAGGCGGTCGCAAAGGAAGCGGGCGTCAAGCTGACCCATCAGCGGCTCGAGATCTTCCGAGAACTGGCGGGCACCGAGGATCATCCCGACGCAGATGCCATCTTCCGCGCGGTGCAGCAGCGCGTGCCGACGGTCTCGCTCGACACGGTCTACCGGACGTTGTCGAAGCTTCACGACCTCGGGCTGGTCACCATGCTCGGGCCACAGCGCGACGGAGTCCGCTTCGACGCGAACCTCGACCCGCACCACCACTACGTCTGCGTACGCTGCGGGCTGGTGCGAGACTTCGAGAGCGAAGAACTCAACGGGCTTCGCCTGCCCGACGCTCTAAAGAACTTCGGCAGCATCGTCGACGCTCATGTCGAGGTGCGTGGGCTCTGCGCGGAGTGCCAGAAGGCAGCGGAGTCGAACCGAGATTCTGCACCCAAGCAGAAGCGAGAACCCAGAGAGGACAGCACGCCATGAGTGATTCGAAAGGCCCCATCGCTACACAACCGAACGCCACCGAGGTCAAGGCCCGTGCACTGGGCAAGTGCCCGGTCATGCACGGCGGCAACACGAGCGTCGGCACCTCGACCATGGACTTCTGGCCGAAGGCGCTCAACCTCGACATCCTCCATCAGCACGACCGGAAGACCAATCCGCTCGGTGCCGACTTCAACTACCGCGAGGCGCTGAAGAAGCTCGACGTCGCCGCGCTGAAAAAGGATCTGCACGCGCTCATGACGGAGAGCCAAGCGTGGTGGCCCGCAGATTGGGGGCACTACGGCGGCCTCTTCGTGCGCATGGCCTGGCACGCGGCCGGCACCTACCGCGTCGCGGACGGCCGTGGCGGCGCCGGCACAGGCAACCAGCGCTTCGCTCCCATCAGCTCGTGGCCCGACAACGCCAACCTCGACAAAGCGCGCCGTTTGTTGTGGCCAATCAAAAAGAAGTACGGCAACCACGTGAGCTGGGCGGACCTCCTCATTCTCGCCGGAACCGTCGCCTATGAGTCAATGGGCCTGAAGACGTTCGGCTTCGGCTTCGGTCGTGAAGACATCTGGCATCCCGAGAAAGACATCAGCTGGGGCTCCGAGAAAGAGTTTCTCGCCGCGAACCGGTACGAAGGGCAGAGCCGCGAGACGCTCGACAACCCGCTGGCTGCCGTGCAAATGGGCCTCATCTACGTCAACCCGGAGGGCGTGAACGGTAAGCCCGATCCGCTTCGCACGGCCGAGGACGTACGTCTCACCTTTGCGCGCATGGCGATGAACGACGAAGAGACGGTCGCGCTCACTGCCGGCGGCCACACGGTTGGCAAGTGCCACGGCAACGGCGACGCGAGCGTGCTCGGCCCGAACCCGGAGGCGGCCGACCTCACCGAGCAGGGCCTCGGGTGGAAGAACCCCAAAGGCAAAGGCTTCGGGCGCGACACTGTCACGAGCGGCCTTGAGGGCGCCTGGACCACCCACCCGACGCGCTGGGACAACGGCTACTTCGAGATGCTCTTCAAGCACGAGTGGGAACTCAAGAAGAGTCCCGCCGGCGCTTGGCAGTGGGAGCCGGTCAGCATCAAAGAAGAGGACAAGCCCGTCGACGTCGAGAACCCGTCGATCCGGCACAACCCGATCATGACCGACGCCGACATGGCGATGATCAAGGATCCCGCCTACCGGAAGATATCGGAGCGGTTCCACAAGGATCCGGCGTATTTCTCCGAGGTGTTCGCACGTGCCTGGTTCAAGCTCACGCACCGCGACATGGGTCCCAAGGCCCGCTACGTCGGTCCCGACGTGCCGAAGGAAGACCTGCTCTGGCAGGATCCGGTTCCCGCCGGCAGCACCAAGTACGACGTCGACGCCGTCAAGGCGCGCATCGCGAAGAGCGGCCTGTCGGTGAGCGACATGGTCAGCACCGCCTGGGACAGCGCGCGCACCTTCCGCAGCTCGGACATGCGCGGCGGTGCGAACGGCGCCCGCATTCGCCTGGCCCCGCTGAAGGACTGGGAGGGCAATGAGCCGACCCGTCTCGCCCGAGTTCTCGGCGTGCTTGAGGGCATCGCCAACGACACAGGCGCGAGCGTCGCAGACGTGATCGTGCTGGCGGGCAACGTCGGTGTCGAGCAGGCAGCCCGCGCGGCCGGCGTCGACGTGACCGTGCCCTTCGCTCCGGGACGAGGTGACGCGACCGAGGCCATGACGGACGCGGAGTCCTTCTCGGTGCTCGAGCCGATCCACGACGGCTACCGCAACTGGCTCAAGCAGGACTACGCCGTCAGCGCGGAGGAGCTGATGCTCGATCGCACGCAGCTCATGGGCCTCACCGCACCTGAAATGACGGTGCTCGTCGGCGGCATGCGTGTCCTCGGGACGAACCACGGCGGCACGAAGCACGGCGTGTTCACGGATCGAATGGGAGTCCTTACCAACGACTTCTTCGTGAACCTCACGGACATGCGCTACGCGTGGGCGCCCGCCGGAAACGGCCTTTACGAGGTTCGTGACCGGAGCACGGGCGCGGTGAAATGGACCGCTACGAGGGTGGATCTGGTCTTCGGCTCGAACTCCATCCTCCGCGCGTACGCCGAGGTCTACGCGCAGGACGACGGCAAGGAGAAGTTCGTACGCGATTTCGTGGCAGCGTGGACCAAGGTCATGAACGCAGACCGCTTCGATCTGGCCGCTTGAACCAGAAACTCGACCAAGGAGAACACCATGAACATCGACATCGGCATTGAAGCCAACAAGCGCCAGGAGATCGCGAGCGGACTGTCGCGCGTCCTCGCGGATTCGTACACCCTCTACCTCAAGACCCATAACTTCCACTGGAACGTGACCGGCCCGATGTTCCAGACGCTGCACCTCATGTTCGAGGCCCAGTACAACGAGCTCGCGCTCGCCGTGGATCTCGTGGCCGAGCGCATCCGCGCGCTCGGGTTCCCGGCACCGGGCACGTACAAGCAGTTCAGCGCGCTCTCAGCGATCAAGGAAGAAGACGGCGTGCCGAAGGCGCAGGACATGATCACCAAGCTCGTCGAGGGGCATGAGACCGTCGCCCGCACGGCGCGGCAAGTCTTCAAGATCGCCGAGAGCGTGAGTGATCAGCCGACGTGTGACCTGCTCACGCAGCGGATGCAGGTCCACGAGAAGACGGCGTGGATGCTGCGCAGCTTGCTCGAGTAGTCGTTGCCCTCCCGACGCGACCATCGTTCGAAATCGCAGGCGCCCGCCAAAACACCGTTGCCCAGCGGATCACCCTGGACCTTTTCGACCGAAGGAGCGAAAAGCGCATGGCCCCCGTGCACTCCTTCACCGCGCATCCCCGTTCAAGATGATCCTCGGCGTTGACTTTGGTGCGCCCCAGCGGGCAAGCGACCAACGGCGCAAGATCATCGCCGTCGCCGCCCAGTCGACCGGCTGGCACTCGTACCGCATCGGGTACAGACCGGGTGCTCAGGTAACAAAGTAGACCGGGAGCCTGGGTGACGAATCAGACCGGGTTCCTGGGTGACATCTCATCCAGGGCGGTAAGGCACGGGTTTGGAGGAGCCGGTGCCCTGGAAAGTGACCTGTCCTGTGGAAGAGCGGATGCGGTTTATCACGATGGTGAACGACACGGACGAAACGTTTACCGAGCTGTGCACACGTTTCGGGATCAGCCGAAAGACCGGCTACAAATGGGTGGAGCGGTACGAGGCGCAAGGCCCCGGCGGGCTGGACGAACGGCGACCAGTGGCGCGCTCGTGCCCGCACCGAACAGCGGGCGAGGTGCTCGATCGGGTGCTGGAGCTGCGTAAGGAACACCCGACGTGGGGGCCGAAGAAGCTGCGTGCGCGGCTGTTGAGCATGGGTATGACGGAGGTGCCAGCGGCGAGTACGATTGGAGATGCGCTAACGAAGTACGGTCTGGTTCGGCCGCGTCGGCGTCGTGTGTGCGCACCGATGACCGCGATGCCGATGGCTGAGACGACGCACCCAAACGACACGTGGTGCGTGGACTTCAAAGGGCACTTCGCGCTGGGAGACAAAACTCGATGTTACCCGCTTACGATGACAGACCATGTGAGCCGCTACTTGCTCAAGTGCGAGGCGCTGGTCAAGACAGACTTCGCCGCGGTGCAACCGCACTTCGAGCGGGCCTTTCGCGAGTTTGGGATGCCGTGGCGGATTCGCTCCGACAACGGTTCGCCTTTCGCGACGACTGGCCTCGGAGGGCTGTCTGAGCTGTCGGTGTGGTGGATTCGATTGGGCATCACGCCGGAGCGCATCGAGCCTGGAGAGCCCCAACAGAATGGCCGTCATGAGCGCATGCACCGCACGCTGAAGGAGGACACAACGACCCCTTCATCTCCGACACGAATAGGTCAACAGCGTGCCTTTGACTGCTTTCGCCGGATGTACAACCAGGAGCGCCCGCACGAGGCGCTGGAGATGAAGACGCCTGCATCGGTGTTCGTACCGTCGCGGCGGCACATGCCGGAAAAGCTCTTGTCGCCAGAGTATCCAGACACGATGAAGGTGCGTAAATTGGATGAGCAAGGTCGTCTGAGGTTTGCCGGACAAAACAGCAAGACAACCCTTTCGAAGCTCCTCGCACGAGAACCTGTCGGGCTGAATCCCATTGACGATGACACATGGGAAGTCTTCTACGGCCCGGTATTAATCGCGGAGTTGATGCTGAGAGGCAAGGAGATTCGACTCGACAAGAAGCGTTGAGTAGGCACAAAGCGCAAGCGCATCGCAGGTCGAGTTCGACTCGACAAGAGCGCAACCCGCTCCCCACTCCTTCTCCACAGGCATTCACTCAACTTGTCAGTCTCCCCCGGCCCCCCTCGAGCCACGCTGCGCCGGCCCGCTTCGCGGCACTTACTCCCATATCGTTATCGGGCGCGACCGCGCGCTCCCAGAGGCGGCGGTCCGATAGCTTCGCTCGTTCGGCCGACAGCAACCGCAGAGAGAAGAGTGTCACTCTCGGTTCGTGTTGACAGAGCACCCGGCTTTCGCCGATAAAGAGCCCGGTTCACGCTACCAGATATCCTGTCCGTGTCCTCAACCACCCGGACAGCGGCGACGTGCACCCGGTACGTGCGACCCATCCTCCAGGTCCACGTCTCCGCACACCAGGATTCTGTCACCCAGGATCCCGGTCCAAAATGTTACCACAGCACCCGGTCGTTCAATCGACGCCTCCGGGATCAACGCCCGCCTCCTTGCAGCTGAGCCTCCGGGCTGGACCGCCGAAGAACTCCTCCGCGAACTCTTGACCCGACCTGCCCGCGTCGTGGGGTTCGACTTCCCATTTGGCGTGCCCTACGCGCTCCTGTGCGACCCCAAGTTCGCTTCCGACATCGGCTCCGAGCACGGTCCGTTCCTCGGCTGGCGCTCATTCAACGGGGCGATCGCGCAGCGCCTCCGGCTCACCGACCCGCTCGACTTCACACCCTTCGCCCCGTGGCGAAACCCCGCCGAACGCGCGCGACTCTGGACCAAGCGTGCGACCGATATTGCGGCCGGTGGGCAGCCCCCGCTCAAAGACAAATTCCAGGCGACCTTCCAGATGACGCTCCTTGGAAACGTGTTGCTTTCCCAGTTGTGGGAGTCGCACAAGTACCGCGTTCTCCCGTTCCCCGGCGGGCGCGGCGACGGCGAGGTCATTGAGGTCTACCCAGGCGCGACGCTGCGTGCGATGGGGCTCCCGAGCTACAAGTCGCGCCCTGACGAAGCGGTGCGCCTCGGCATTGCCGCGTGCGCCGCCGCCGGCATCAAGCTCAGTATCGATCTCCGGCTTGTTGCGCTCGCGTGCCGCTACAGCTCAGGCAATGCCAAGACACCTGACTACGATGTGGCCGACGCCTTCGTCGCGCTGTGCACTGCCATTCTCCACGCCGAGAACGCCTGTCGCCCGGCGCTGGGGCCCGACCCGGCCCGGGAGCGACAGTTGGCCGACTGCGAAGGTGCGATCTGGGTTCCGACGATTACCGCGGGCGCACCGACGTAAAGTGCAACGCGGCCATACCTTGGAAAAGCCCGTGAACTCGCCCTGACCACCTCACGCCGCGGCCAACAGGTACGTGAGCACAGATGCCCACCCCCCGGCCGGCGCTGGCGCGCCGCCCGGCCCCTCCCAAATCGCTCGCTTCGCTCGCTCAGGGAGGGGGCGCGCGAGGGCGAGCGCGAAGTCACCCGGACGATCGACTTCTATAACCTTGATGCTGTTATCGCAGTCGGCTACCGAGTGAACAGCTACGAGGCGACCCAGTTCCGCATCTGGGCAGTTGGCCGAGTGCGAAGGTACGATTCGGGTTCCGACGATTACGGCGGGCCGAGCAGCGTAAAGTGCGACGCGGCCCCAGTTCGGCGCGGGGATTGAGATCGCACGCTGAACAACGGTTGAGCCATGCACCGCTTTGGTATAAACAGGGGCTCCGCTTTGAAGCCCGTTGCGCTAACCCGTGTGAATCCCGACCGCGTTGAACTCGCCTTGCGGAGCGAAATTTCGACAATGCCCATCCGCGCGCACTTCACGTACTCTTGCGCCGAACTCGACCGATGGATCGGCCCACCGTGGAGCGCCGGTGAGTACGCCCGAGACAACAACCATGGCCGCTGATCACAACTCCTTCGCGAACCTCATCTGGCAAATCGCCGACTTATTACGCGGGCCGTATCGTCCGCCGCAATACGAGCGGGTCATGTTGCCAATGACGGTACTGCGCCGCTTCGATTGCGTGCTCGCTTCCACAAAAGAAAAGGTCGTTGCAGAGCACGAAAGGAGCAAGGGTGGCAAAGTCGTGGGCGATGCGCTTGACACCAAGCTCAACAAGGTTGCCGGTCAGCGATTTCACAACCACTCGCCGCTCGATTTCGCCAAGCTCAAAGGCGACCCGGACAACATCAACAAACACCTTGTCAGTTACATCAAGGGCTTCTCCGCCAACGTTCAGCGCATCTTTGAATACTTCGAGTTCGAAACTGAAATCGAGAAAATGCACGAGGCAAACGTCCTCTTCCTCGTTGTTTCGAAATTTGCCGACGTGGACCTGCATCCAGCGAACGTGCCCAACGTGCAAATGGGCCTGATCTTTGAAAACCTTATCCGCCGCTTTAACGAACTCGCGAACGAGACGGCCGGCGATCACTTCACGCCCCGCGAAGTGATTCGCCTAATGGTCAACCTGCTCTTTATCCACGACGACAAGTTGCTCGCCACGCCGGGAACCGTGCGCAAGCTCCTCGATCCGGCGTGCGGCACCGGCGGCATGCTCGCCCAAGCGCAGCGCTATCTGCGGGAGCACCACGCTGAAGCCAGGCTCTACGTTTATGGTCAGGACTACAATAAGCGGGCCTACGCCACGGCGGCCTCTGACATGCTGATGAAAGAAGTCAGTCACAATGGCGGCGGCGACAACGTTCGCTTCGGCGATATTTTTACCGAGGACCGCTTCACCGAAGAGCCCACCGACAAATTTGACTACTTCCTCAGCAACCCACCTTTCGGGGTCGACTGGAAAAAGCAGCAAAAGGAAATCATTCGAGAGCACGACAAACAGGGCCTTGATGGTCGCTTCGGTGCAGGCCTGCCACGCGTGAACGATGGAGCACTCCTGTTCCTCCAGCACATGTGGAGCAAGCGCGAGGACGTAAAGCCAAAGGAGCACAAGGAGGGATCTCGGCTGGCCATCGTCTTCTCAGGATCGCCCATGTTCACCGGGGGCGCGGGTTCGGGTGAGAGCGAGATCCGCAGGTGGCTGATCGAGAACGACTGGCTCGAAGCCATTGTCGCCTTGCCTGAGTCGATGTTCTACAACACCGGAATTGGCACCTACATTTGGGTGGTCACCAACCGCAAAGAAAAGCGTCGCAAGGGCAAAGTGCAACTCTTAGATGCACGCGACGTGTGGACCGCAGGCGGCAGCGAAGACAGCAAGCGCAGTCTCGGCGACAAGCGGCGGCACATGACCATTGCGCAGATCGACGAGATCGTGCGGCTGTATGGCAAGTTTGAGGAAGGCCCGCGCTCGAAGATCTTCGACAATACCGACTTCGGATACACCCGCGTCACCGTTGAACGCCCTCTGCGCCTGCGCTACCAGATGATCGGCGACGACAAGAAGCGCTTTCTGGAGGTCTACCCGCACTTGTCTGACGATATCCAGGCCATCGAAAAGGCGCTGGGCCGCAACCCGCGCCCCAACTGGGCGCCAACGTGGGACGCAATTGAAGCGCTGCTAAAGAAACGCGGGAACCGCTGGAAGGCGACCGAGCAGAAGCTGTTTCGCTCGGTGTTCACGCAGCGCGACGCGAAGGCCGAGGCCGTGCCGGCCGGGGGCCGTGGGGCGGGTTGGGAGGCCGACCCCGACCTGCGTGACTTCGAGAACGTGCCGCTCAAAGAAGACGTGGACACCTACTTCGAGCGCGAGGTGAAGCCGCACGTGCCGGACGCGTGGATGGATCGAAGCAAAGATAAGGTGGGGTATGAGATCAATTTCAATCGCCATTTCTATGTGTTCACGCCGCCGAGATCGCTCGCGGAGATCGACGCGGAGCTGAAGAAGGCGGAGGACGAGATTGTGCGGCTGCTTCGTGAGGTGACGTCGTGACGTCGAGTGAACGCGCCATTGGGTCACGGATGCGTTTGAAGTATTTGCTTCGGCGAGGCTTCGCAAACGGCATCTTCAAGAAGAAGGATGACTACGGGCGGGGGATCTTGCTCGTGAATGTCTCTGACCTTTACGCGCCCAACGCACTCGTTGATGATTCCAAGCTCGATCGCGTCGAGGTCACGTCGGACGAACTTGTAACGTTCGGCGTTCACGAGGGGGATGTGTTCTTCGTTCGTTCGTCGCTAAAGCTCGAGGGTATTGCCGTCGCGGCAAGGGCCGGACCGTCGTCGGAATCCCGCGTATTCGAGTGTCACGTGGTCGGAGTCCGCCCAGATACGGACCGTATTGACCCGCGGTTCTTGACCTATCAGCTCAATGCGGAACCTGTGCGCTCCTCGACAGTTTCACGCGCGACTACGACGACAATGACGACTATTTCTCAGGATCATCTCGCGGACATTCGTGTTTGGTGTCCGCGACTAGAAGTGCAGAGCCGTATCGCCAACTACCTTGATGCTGAGGTTTCACGCATCGACGCGCTGACCGGAGGGAAGCAGCGGGTGCTTGACCTGCTCGCCGAGAAGCGCAAGGCGATCATCGCTACCGCTGTTACGCGCGGGCTCGATTCCAAGGTGAAGCTGCGCGACTCCGGGGTGCCGTGGCTCGGGGAGATCCCCGCGCATTGGGAGATCGAGCGCGCGCGGTGGCTCTTTCGCGAGCGCGACGTGCGCTCGACCACTGGTGAGGAGGAGATGCTCACTGTCTCGCATCTCACAGGTGTCACGCCTCGGTCTGAGAAGGACGTCAACATGTTCGAGGCCGAGACAAACGAGGGCTACAAACTCTGCCAGCCTGGAGATCTTGTGATCAACACGCTCTGGGCGTGGATGGGCGCGATGGGCATCGCTCCCGTGAAGGGTATCGTCAGCCCCGCCTACAACGTCTACGAGCCTGGTCCGCGCCTCGCGCCCACCTATATCGACGCGGTCGTTCGCCTCCCGGTCTTCGCCCAAGAGGTCACGCGTTACTCGAAGGGCGTCTGGTCCTCGCGCCTTCGCCTCTATCCCGAGGGCTTCTTCGAAGTGTACCTGCCCGTGCCACCTCTCGACGAACAGCGCGCCATCGTCGCCCACATCGCACGCGAGACCTCGAAGCTCGACGCCGTGCGCGCCGCAACCGAACGCACCATCACGCTGCTCAAAGAGCGCCGCTCCGCTCTCATCGCCGCCGCGGTGACCGGACAGCTCGACGTGGGGGCTGCGGCATGACGCGCGTGCAGGTCAAACCTGAGCTTCTGCGCTGGGCCTGCCAGCGGTCCCGCATGGATGAGGTCGAACTCGCCGTGCGCTTCCCAAAGCTGGACGCATGGCTCAGCCGCGAGACACATCCGACCTTCAAGCAGCTCGAAGCGTTCGCCCAAGCGACTCACGTGCCGTTTGGGTATCTGTTCTTGCCCGATCCTCCCGACGAGCCGCTCCCCATCGCGGACTTTCGGACAACGACGCGCGGAACCCCGCAGCCCAGCGGAGAGTTGCTCGACACCATCTATCTCTGTCAGCAGCGCCAGGCTTGGTATTCCGAAGAGATGATGCTCGCGCACGAGCCACCGAGCCCGCTCGTTGCCGCAATGAAGCCCGGGGAGACTGCTGCGGACGCAGCGGCGCGCGCCCGCAAGGTGCTTGAGTACGACATCGACGCGCGTCCGCATGTCACTCCAGACCGTGCCTTTGCCCTCTTGGCCGAACGCGCTGAAGCTCAGGGAGTGCTCGTCATGGTGAGCGGCGTTGTGGGCAGCAACACCAGCCGCAGGCTCGATGTCGATGAACTCCGAGGCTTCTCGCTCGCGGATGATCCGCTCGCCCCTGTGGTATTCGTCAACGGCGCCGACGCGAAGGCAGCGCAGGTCTTCACGCTCGCCCACGAGCTTGGGCACCTATGGCGGGGTGAATCCGCCGTGTCGACGGAAGACCTTCGCGACACGACGACCCCAGGGGTTGAAGCCTGGTGCAACGCCTTCGCCGCAGAGCTGCTCGCGCCTGAGCAGACGCTCCGACAGCACGTTGGGCAGGGCGCGCCCGACGCGAAAGAGATCGCCCGACGCTTTGGTGTGAGCGAGGCCGTCATCGTGCGTCGCCTGTTCGATCTCCGCATGATCTCGCGCCAAGTGTTCGACGAGCGCATGGCGATCTTGCTCGCCCGCCGAACCCGGCCCGACGGCCGAGGAGGCGACTTCTACGCAACGCTGTTCGCCCGTGCATCGAAGCGGCTCACACGAGCCGTAGTGGCGGGCGCACTCGAAGGACGTATCCCCTATACACGCGCCATGAACCTCCTCGGATTCCATAAGCTCTCGGTCTTCGATGAGGTGGCGCGGCGCCTGGATCTTGCGCCATGACGGCCTATCTGCTCGACGCGAATGCGCTCATCACCGCGCATCGCCAATGGTACGGATTCGACTTTTGCCCGGGATTCTGGGAGTGGATCGTGGCCCAACACGCGGCAGGTCGCGTGTACAGCGTCGCACGTGTCGAAGCAGAGCTGCTCGGCGCGGATGATCAACTCGCGTCTTGGGCTCGGCAGTTGCCGGACGGTTTCTTTTTGCGAGAGTCGGACACGGAAGCCGCAGCTTTCGCCAACCTCGCAACCTGGGCGCGCCGTCAGAACTATCAACCGGCGGCGGTCGCGACGTTTTTGCAATCCGCAGACGCCGCGTTGGTGGCGCAGGCCCAAGCCCGCAAGTCCACCGTTGTCACGTTGGAAGTGCGCTCGGGCTCGCCGCGCATCGTCAAAATCCCCGATGCCTGTGTTGGGCTCAATGTCGATTACCTGACTCCCTATGCGATGCTCCGCAGAGAAAAGGCGCGGTTCATCCTCGGGGGGCCGACATGATCAACCTCGACCACCCCAAGAACCAGGCCCCGCGGCAGATGCCATGAAAATGGACAAGCTCTGCCCCCGCACGAAGAAGGAGGAGCCGTGAGCATCCCCCGCCATTCCGAAGCCGCTTTTGAGACAGTTATTGAGCAGCACCTTCTCGGGCATGGCTATGTCGCCGTCTCCCGCGATGGTTTCGACCGCGATCGCGCCATCTTCTCATCTGTTGTCATCGACTTCATCAAGGACACGCAGCCCAAGGAGTGGGCAAAGCTTGAGGCTTTGCACGGAGCCAAGACGGGTGAGCAGATCCTTACGGACCTATGTAAATGGATGGACCAGAATGGCTCGCTTGCGACCCTGCGCCACGGCTTCAAATGCTACGGGCGCACGCTCTTCATCGCCTACTTCAAGGCCGCCCACGAGCTGAACCCCGAGCTAGAGGCGCGTTACGCAAAAAATCGGGTGGGCTTAACGCGACAACTCCGTTTCTCGACCCGCTCCAATGTGTCGCTCGATGTCACACTCAGCGTGAACGGGGTTCCCATCGCAACCATTGAGCTGAAAAACGCGATGACAGGTCAGACCGTCGAGGATGCGCGCCGACAGTACAAAGAACGCGATTCGCGAGAGCCGATTTTCGAGTTCAAAAAGCGCGCGCTGGTGCACTTCGCGGTCGACACCGAGGCGGTGCTCATGACGACACGCCTCGCAGGCAACGCCACCCACTTCTTGCCATTCGACAAGGGCGACGGCGGTGGTGCCGGGAACCCCGCCGATCCACAGGGTCGCAGCTACCGGACGGCCTATCTTTGGGAAGAGGTTTTGGCGCGCGACAGCCTGTTGGACCTCTTGGCGCGTTTCCTCCATCTACAGGTGGATGAGAAACGGGACGAACACGGCCGCAAGGTGAAGATCGAGCAGATGGTGTTCCCGCGCTACCATCAACTCCAGGCGGTACGCCTGCTTGTGGACGCCGCCCGCGCAGAAGGCCCGGGGCACAACTACTTGGTGGAGCACTCAGCCGGCAGTGGCAAGAGCAACACGATTGCCTGGCTCACTCACCGGCTCGCCTCCTTGCACGATGAGACCA
This sequence comes from Polyangiaceae bacterium, assembly GCA_016712345.1. Lineage (GTDB taxonomy): Bacteria > Myxococcota_A > Polyangia > Polyangiales > Polyangiaceae > JADJRH01. The sequence goes on along the minus strand of JADJRH010000011.1, from coordinate 4,825,945 downwards.
ACAGGCGAGTCTTCGATAGTGTCATCGTTGTCACCGATCGCGTCGTGCTCGACCAGCAGCTCCAGGACACCATTTACCAGTTCGAACATAAGCGCGGCGTTGTGCAGAAGATCGACGAGAGTTCTCGTCAGCTCGCAGAAGCGCTCGAAAACGCCGTCCCCATCATCATCACAACCCTCCAGAAGTTTCCTTTCGTCTCGAAGCAGCTGCTAAAACTGGCCAAAGAGCGCGGGGAGACAGGTTCGGGCACGCTCCAGACCAAACGATACGCGGTTCTCATCGACGAGGCGCACAGCTCTCAGGGGGGCGAAACCGCCACGGACTTAAAAGAGGTGCTCGGTGGTGATGCGCTTGTCAGCGAGGCGCAGAAACGCGCCGCTGAAGAAGGTCTTGAGGATTTGCCCGGGCTTTTCCGCAACATGGCCAAGCGCGGCCGGCAGGCGAACCTGAGTTTTTTCGCCTTCACAGCAACGCCCAAGCACAAGACTCTCGCTGTGTTTGGACGCGGCGGCGAGCCCGCTCACCGTTACACCATGCGCCAAGCCATTGAGGAGGGCTTCATCCTCGACGTGCTTCGGAGCTATACGACGTATGCGACCTATTTTCGGCTACTCAAGGCATGCGAGGATGACCCCAACGTTGAGCGCAAAAAGGCTGCGCGCGCGCTCGCCCGTTTTCTCAACCTGCACCCGCACAACATTGCCCAGAAGACAGAGGTAATGGTTGAGCACTTCCATGCGGTGACTCGCCACAAGATCGGCCTGCGCGCGAAGGCGATGGTGGTGACCGGGTCACGCCTTGAGGCTGTCCGTTATAAACAGAGCTTCGACAGGTATATTCAAGACAAGGGCTACGCCATCAAGTCGCTCGTTGCATTTTCAGGCGCAGTGCTTGACGACAAACTGCCCGAGGTTTCTTACACGGAGGAGGCCATGAACGGCGGTCTCCGTGAAAAAGAGCTGCCAGAGCGCTTCGCCTCTCACGAATACCAGGTTCTCCTCGTCGCGGAGAAATACCAGACCGGCTTTGATCAGCCGCTCCTTCACACGATGTACGTCGACAAGCGGCTCGCCGGCATTCAGGCCGTGCAGACTCTCTCGCGGCTCAATCGTATCCATCCGCTCAAGGAGGACACGTTCGTTCTCGATTTCGTGAACAATCGCGACGAGATTCGCGACGCATTCAAAACGTATTACGAGGGCTCCCAGATGGGCGAGGAAGTGGATCCGGCGCGACTCTACGCCATCAAAGGGGAACTCGACGCACCGGGGATTTACCTTGATGAAGACGTGGCGCGTTTCTGTGAGGTGTACTTCAAACCCAAGCAGAAGCAGAGTGCCCTTGACCACAAGGCGATGGACGCGGCACTTGATCCAGCAAAATCGCGTTTCAAGGTGCGCGCAGTCGATAACCCCGACGAAGCCGAGTTGTGGCGCGGCAAGCTTCAGGCATTTCAGAACCTCTATTCGTTTTTAAGCCAGGTGATCCCGTACCAGGACTCAGACCTTGAACGCCTTTATGTGTTTTTAAGGCACCTTGGTAGCAAGCTACCGCGGCGGGCCGTTGGGCCCGCCTACCAGTTTGATGATGAGGTCAAGCTGGAGTATTACCGGCTTCAGAAGATCAGCGAGGGGTCGATCTCACTCAAGGATAGCGATGTGCGCAAGCTCGATGGGCCGGCCGAGGTGGGAAGCGGTGTGCTGCGCGAGCAAGCGGTGCCCCTCTCGCAACTGATCGACGTGGTGAACGACCGATTCGGTACCGACTTCAACCAAGCTGATCAGCTCTTTTTCGATCAGATCGTTGAGGCGGCCGCGGGAGATGATGACTTGCGCCGCGCGGCTATAGTCAATCCGGGTGATAAATTCGAGCTGCTGCTCAAGAACGTGATCGAGCGACTCTTCGTCGATCGCATGGACCAAAACGAGGACATCTTCGTTCGTTTCATGAACGACCCGCCCTTTCAGAAGCTCGTCACAACCTGGATGGCCGAACAGACCTATCGCCGCCTTCGCGCAGGCGATAGCTCTACGGCGGGCACGGCGCGATCGAATTTGCGACTGGTCGAAGGTGCTGCCAAGGATCGCTACGTTACGTGCGTTCCCCTTGTCCCTCTCAAGGCTGCGGCGGGTGCGTTCGGCGGCCCGCAGCACGTGGCGGAAGAAGACTTTCAGTGGGTCGAAGTGAACAGTGAGCGCAAGCTGCGGCCTGGTATGTTTGTCGCCCAGGTCGTCGGCCGCTCGATGGAGCCTGTCATTGAGGATGGATCGTATTGTCTGTTCTCGTCCCCGGTTGCGGGTTCTCGGCAAGGCCGCACCGTGCTCGTACAGCTTCGCGACGCGACGGATCCTGAGACGGGACACCGGTACACAGTGAAGCGCTACGAGAGCCAGAAAGCGCTCGTCGGCGATTCCTGGAGGCACACCAAGATCACCCTGAAGCCCACGAACCCGGGGTATGCGCCCATCGTCCTCACCGACGTTGAAGAAGACGCCGTCCAAGTGATCGCGGAGTTCATCGAAGCGCTGGGCAAAGAACCGCCGATCGCACCCTAAAGCCGTCCAAATCGGCGGCCGCGAAGTCGCGCGTACTGGCCGAGTTGTTCGGGTTGCAGGTTTTGGGTTTGGATCTTGGCACCGGAGCGCCGCCAAAATCTCGCGGCTCGCCGCCTGCGCTCACCTCGGCTTGAGGCGGTGGCGCCCAAGAGCGCACCAAACGCACCCCCGCCCGGCTTTTTCTTTACAACCACAACAGCTTTGCTCGATCTTCCGCCCTCATGGCAGACAACTCCATCGATCAAACGGAGACGCTTGGATACGGCGAGTTCGCCCATCTCCTCGGCCCTGACAAAAGCGGGTGAAATCCCCGCCACCACCAGCTGTGCGTGACGCCCTCAATACGCTCGACTCCACCGTCCGCGCTTCGCGCCAAAACAAGCGCGACGAGACGAAGCCGAACCTCCGAGCCTTCCTTGAGGCGAACGTGGCGGACGCGCAACGTTCCCACAGGAGCGAGAAGCCGCGACGCATCCATGCTCCTTGGCGATGGAGGTTTAAGGGTTTAAGCGTCCTTTCAGGATTTCGTATGCTGGGAATTTACCGTCTGCAGAGAGCAACTTGGCGTCGTGCACGACCGCGGTCGCGATAATGATGCGGTCGAATGGATCACTGTGAAGATTCGGCAGTTCGGCCGCGATATGCGCGATCTGCGGCGTAAGCGGCAATAGTCGCACGCCGGATCCGGCGAGCGCGCGATCCAACCATTCCCCCAAGCCCAGGGGAATCTCCACGCGCTTTCGAACGATTAGCCAAGCCGCCTCGTAGCACGAAGCGGCGGACACGCCGATCTCGTCGGCGCCGACTATCGCGTCGCGGAAATGGGTGCTCCGCGACGAATGGTTCCCTGGAGCCACCAGACCCAGATGTGCGTGTCGAGGATGATCATTTGAGAATCTCGATGTCTTCGAGCGGGACGCTATCGAAAATGTCCCCGTGAATGACCATCTTGCCGGCGATGCTCGGGTGCGGTTGGCGCTTTGCTTGAGGCGGTTCGGTCTCCAGGGTCAAGACAATGACTTCGACCTCTTTGTTTTCGAAGCTTTCGGGAAGATCGAGGACGAGCTTGCGACCCACCAGCTTTTCGATCCTACGTTCGACTTCCATGGTTTCTCGATCCTTTTTTCAGGAGGTTTCCGCGTCAAAGAACATACCGGCTGGTATCGGTCCCGCCCGACTGCTGTGAGATCCGCCGTTCCAGGCTTCCACCGTGGAACCGGCCGTTGTGCACCGTTGTTTCAGCATTGGGCCATCTCAGGATACGGGAACCGCGCTTGGAGTACAATGCTGTCCCGGTGTTTCCAAGCCATCAAGCGCCGGAGCGCGCCCGATTTGCTGGAAATAGCAGCGTCCGGCAAACCGTCAAACGCCGCTCGGCCCGCGCCGTCCGTAGGCTCCAACCCACCCCGCGTGCCGGATACGGCGAGTTCGCCCATGTCCGCGGCCCTGGCAAAATCCGGTGAACCCGGTGCCCGAGAAAGCCGCATCGACCGTGGAATGCCTCGCGCAGATCGCTTCGAAACCCTTCCCATAATGGGTTGACGTGCGGATGTCCTTGCGGGTTTGCGATCAGCACCCGCTCGCAACGTTCCAAGCCATCAGCCACAGGAGCGCCGTCAAAAATCTCGCGGTTCGCCGCCTGCGCTCACCCGCCGCCGGGGCGGTGGCGCCCAAGAGCGCACCAAACGCACCCCCGCCCCCTTTTTTTCTTTACAACCACAACAGTTTTGCTCGATCTTCCGCCCTCATGGCAGACAACTACATCGATCAAACGGAGACGCTTGGATACGGCGAGTTCGCCGCCAAACAAATCAAAGTTCTCGCCGTGGGCGTTGACCCCGAGTTTGACGACGCCCTGCACGTGATTGCCGACCGCGTCGCAAAAGCCACCAAGGCGATGTCATCGGCCCTGACAAAAGCGGGTGAAATCACCGCCACCACCTTCACCGGCGCCGCCAACGCCGGCAATGATCCCGCCAACGACGCGCGCGACATCTTGAGCCGCGTCGTCAAATATGCAGAATCGCGCGACAACGGTGAAGCCATCGCCCGCGACATTCTCAACGGCGAGAGCCTCACCACCATCAAGCGCCGCCGCCCCGCAAAGCTTGTTCACGCGCTCGACGTGGCGCTGTCGGCCATCAAAAAGCACCAAGCCTCCCTGCCTGAATATAAAAAGTGGGCCGCCGACCTCACCGCTGTGCGTGACGCCCTCAATACGCTCGACTCCACCGTCCGCGCTTCGCGCCAAAACAAGCGCGACATGACGCCTGCCGTCGCCGCCGCCCGGGACCGGTGGCTTGTTGTTTACGGCGGTGCCAAGCTCATTGTGGAGGGCGTTTTGCGTTTGAACGGCGTTGAAGGCCGCATGCCCGATATCTTTGACGACTTGGCTGAAACGCACCGAGTCGCGGGCGTGAGCGACGACGGGCCCGATCAAACGGCCGGCGAACCGAAAAAAGAAGACCCCAAACCCGCCTGAAATTCGCCTCCCCACGTTGAAAAACAGCGCCTTGGCCGCCCAGTCACGCGGCGGGCACGCGCCTTCCGCTCTTTGTTGTTGCAAAAGAGCCCCTGACTGAGCGATCCTCTGCGGTTTGCAGCATTTGCTGCGAACGGAGGTTCTGCATGCGACGCATTCTTTTGTTCGCCATGACCGCGGCCCTCGCCGCCTGTACCAGTCAGACTGACACCGACATCGAAGAGGCAGAGGACGAGGACGAACTCATCGCCGAAGACTCCGCCGCCATTCTCAATGGCCAGATTGACAACGTGCGCCTCGCCGTCGGAGAGCTGGAAATCGGTTCGACGCGGTGCTCCTCGACGGCAATTGGCCTTCGGTGGGTTCTGACAGCGACCCATTGTGTGGCAGGCTATTCCGCCAGTCAGATCAAGTTCGTACGATGGGGTGCATTCGTCTATGGTCCCGTCGAGAGGTACGTATTCGACGTCGATCAGGTGGTGGTCCACCCCAACCGGTCTGGAGCGACCAATGATATCGCCCTCCTGCGCCTGACACAAAACGTCAACACAACTCCCATCCCGATCACGACCGCCGCCCCCTCGGTCGGCAATCTGACCAGGATCGTGGGCTACGGCCTGACGGCATCGAACGGTACTTACGACGGGATCCGTCGCTCCACGACGAACACGGTCGACTATGTGGCCCCGCAGTTCTTCGAACTCTGGGGTTCCACCGGATCGAGCGGCAACTCTTGTCTTGGTGATTCGGGAGGCCCGGTGTTGCGCTCCGTGAGCAACACAGACGCGGTGACGGGAGTCACCTCCGGGGGCAGCAATCCGTGTGGCTCCTACAGCCAAAACACGAGAGTGGACCAGAACGCGGCGTGGCTGGTGCAACAGGCCGGCACGGGCTTCGCCACGATGGGCTGGCGCAACCCGAACCTGGCTCTCGACGTGAACGCGGACGGCAACATCACCTCCCTTGATGCCCTGCTTATCATCACCTACCTCAACTCGGGCTATCCCTCCGCCTTGCCGGCGCAGCGCACCTCCGGTTCCAACTTCCTGGACACCAGCGGAGACAACAACGTGACCTCCCTCGACGCGTTGCTCGTCATCAACTACCTCAACGGCTACTGACGGCGCGCCGGCCTCCCGACGTTGCAAAACAGCGCCTTGGCCGCCCAGTCACGCGCCTGCACACGTGCAAACTGCCCACTCGGCAACCCAGGCGTGGCTTTGCAGGCTTGCACAGAGCCAACTCGGCGCTCGGATGGGCTTATGCACAGTCGCAGAGGGGCAACTTGGCCGGCCAGTTGGCACCATGTAACGTTACATAAGGCCAACTCGGCCACCCAGTTGGCACCATGTAACGTTACATAAGGCCAACTCGGCTACACAGTTGGCATCCTGTAACGTTACATAAGGCCAACTCGGCTGGCCAGGTGCCGATTCACGAAAGCAGCGCCAGGCCCGTTTTCACAACAAGCCCCAGCAGCACCAGCGACGACAGAAAAAAGAGGGCGAAACGCACCTCAATTTTGTTCACCGTCGCTTGAAAGACGCTGTGCACCACGCGAAATCCCACATACGTCCACGCCAGCGCCAGCTCGACTGTGCCCGTGCCCGGCAGGAGCGCGGCGATAATTAGCACCGGATAAAACAGGGTAGGTTGTTCAAACAAGTGGTTGTAATTGTCGGCCTTCCAACGAACTTCCGGCGGCAACGTGGCCATTTGTTCGCCTCGCGGCGCTGTGGGGTCGAGTTTCATCCGCGCTCGGCGGATGGCGGGGATTCGCACGGCGTACATCCATGCCCACATGAAAAAGGTCCACGCGGCGAGAGCCACGGCGGGCAGCAGCAACGATCGATTGGGTGACATGTTTTGGGGCTTCAATACCACATTCGCCGATGCAAACGGGCGCGCGATTAGCCGGCGAAACCCGACAGCAAAAAGCGAAGCGCACGTTTGGCCTGATCAAGCGCGCGCGGTCGATTTGATGATTCGGCGATGAGGAAGACGGCCTCATTCAGTGCCCCCGAGAGCCAGTGTGCGAGCACGTCGACATCCACGTCGTCGGCCCCGAGCGCGCCTGCCTGTCGACAAGCCATGAGGCCCCGCTTGAGGGATCCTAGGCCGTATTCGGCATCAATGGCGCGCCACTTGGACCAACCGAGCACGCTGGGGCCGTCGGCCAACACGATTTGTCGCATGTCATCGTCGGTCGCCAGCTCAAGAAACACCTCGCACCCGGATCGCACCGCATCCAACGGTGGTTCGCCTTGGTCGGCGCGCGCCTCGATCCGCGCAACAAGATCGCGTTGCACGTCGCGAAGGGCAGCTTCGAATAGTCCCTCTTTGCTGCCGAAGTGATAATAAACAGCACCTTTTGTGAGGTTTGCCTCGGCTGCAATTCGCTCCACCGACGCACCTGCGTAGCCGTGCCGCGAAAACTCGCGCCGGGCAAGGCGGATCAGCCCCTCGATCGTTGCTGCGGACCACTCTTCGTTCGTTCGCGGGGCGGCTTTCGCTTTCGGCCCAGCGGTAGGCCCGCCTCGCTTCGGAGCCGCTGCTTTTCGTGATCGCTCAGGCATCTCCAGTCTTCGCCGCGCAGCGCCCCTTCAAGTGAATACAGGTAGTAGCAAACAGGCAGTGATCGCCCGGTGACGTGAACCATGCGCACGTAGGCATTTGCCGGCCCAATTTGCTTGAGCGCTTGCGCGTCGTCAATTCCCACCTCGGCGAGCCGTTCACAGAGCGTCGGACCCAAGTTCGGCAGCTTTGCAAGATCTGTCACGGCTCGGCTCCTGTATAAGCGTCGGTGTATTCACCGCTGGGCGCAATTCGCTCAATGACGTCGACAAAAACACCGTCCGGCCCCCGCATCATGAAGTGCCTCTGTCCCCATGCTTCATCCCGCAGTCCGTGAACGAATTCTGCACCAAGGGCGGCGAGTCGCGCGTGTTCTGCCGACGCGTCGGTGACCTCAAAGCTGAGAAGTACACCTGCCGCCGGGGTCTGTGCGGCGGCAGGTAGCGAATCGTGCTGCGTCGTCATGACTGCGAGTTCGAACGCTTGAGAAGGGTGCCCGAGTTGCACGTACCAGTCGGACTCGAAACGGGGGACAAGGCCGAAGTAGCGCTCATAGAAGCCTCGCGCCTCTTGCACGTCGCGCGACAACAGCACGGGGAAACAACCGGTGGTGGTCATGCGTAACCTCCTTTTTTTGAAGTTACATACCGTCGGTATGTTTGTCAACCACAAAATAACTTCCCCGTGGCGGATGGCTTGGAGCGGTGCATCACGCTCCGACCTTCGGAGGTGTGGAACCTGCCAAAGTCAGGCTGTTTCTCGATGCATTGGCCGCTTTGGTAGAGCCCATGCTCCCCCTTGATTTGGGCAATCAGCCATAGGGCTGCGGAGATCCCCAGCGCCCCACAGCGCCCACTGACCTTTTCCTGAGCGGCACGCTTTCTGCGTTCTTATGCGTCGACGTACCGCCGTGTCTACGTGCGGTACACGCCGCACCGCAAGGCTGTGGGAGGTGCGCCATGAATGCGAAGTTCATCGTCACGGGCCTCTTAACCTCGCTGCTCAATCTCATCCTTCACGCAGCGATATTTTTCCTGTTTCTAAAAGACTTCTTTGCGGCTTTCCCATCCGGTAGCGAGGAGTTTCGGCGCCAGCTCCACAAGGGCACAAACGACATGGTGCTGTGGGCGTTATTGCTCTCGGCGCTCGCCCTCGGATACTTCATCACTCTGATGATCCGCTGGTCCCGCGCGCAAACCTGGCGCGCGGGCTTGCGCGATGGGCTTCTCGTGGGCGTCCTCTACTGGGGCGGCATGAACTTCGGGCTCTACGCATCGGTGAACAATTTCTCGCTCGCCGGCACCCTCATGGACCTCGTCTGCAGCGCGCTCTGCATGGCGATTTCGGCGTCATTCGCCGCGTGGATGTTGGGCCGCTCCCGGCCGGCCGCATCCGCGCCGGCCGCATCCCCATCTGCCGCATCCCAACCTGCTTCGGTTTGATTTTGTCGAAACGATGCTATGTGTACACAGGCTCAGTGCACGCCAACAACACGAAGGCGGCGCCCGCCCCGCGCGCTCGCCTTCAATGCCATTTGTCCGCGTGCACCGTTCTCAACGCGGTGAAATGGGAGCCTTCTTCAACCGGCCCCACGCAACGAACGCAGCCAAGCCACCCAATATCAGATTGGAAACGATCATTGGGTATTCTCCCATGCTGATGTGAGTCAGCGCGCCGAGAACCATGGTCACCCCAAGGCCAAGCGCCGCGAGGGGAGTTAACTTGGGCATGATCCGCGTGGCCGCCGGCAACACCACTCCCGCCGCGCCGAGCAGCTCCACCACACCGATAAACCGCACCGCGCCGCCGAGCGGCCCCGAAATCCACGACATCTGCGCGCGAAGTTGTTCAATAGGCGTGAACGTCTTCATGCCGCCGGCCCCTAAAAAAGCCAACGCCAAAAGAACCTGCGCCACCCAAAGGCCAATATGCAGACCCTTGCCAGGGGTTGTCGTTGAGGTCGCGGTCGAAGTGGGATTTGCTGTTGCGCTGATCATGAGCGTCTCCTTCGAAGCGCTAACATGATGTTGTTTCTTCTTGTGAACAAGACCACAAAAATACAACATGGTGTTCTACAATGAAAACACCAGTCGACCTTCAGCTCCTTGAAAACTTCGCCGCGGTCGCCGAGTTTTCAAGCTTTTCAAAAGCCGCCGCCAAGCTTGGCGTGGCCAAAGGCACTGTGAGTCGATCGATCTCCCAGCTTGAAGCGCTTCTCGGCGTTGAGCTTCTCCACCGAACAACCCACCACGTGGCGCTTTCCACCGCCGGCACCGCCTTGTACGAGCGCACCCAAGCGCATCTCGCAGCGCTCCGCTCCGCCGTTGTAGACCTACCCGAGCGTGAAGAGGCGCCCTCCGGGCTCCTTCGCATGACAGCCCCGCCCGACTTTGGAGCTATGGTGTTGCCGCCTGTCGTCGCTGCGTTTTCGCGCCGCTTCCCCAACGTGCGATTTGACATTCGACTGTCGGCCCAACGCGTTGACCTGGTCAAAGAGGGTTACGATCTTGCCATTCGCGTCACCGGCGGCTCACTCGACGACTCCAACCTGACGGTGCGCCGCGTTGCCCGAGACACCGTGGCATTTTTCGCAGCGCCGTCGTACATCGCGCGTCGCGGACGCCCGAAACAAATAGGCGATGAGCGCCACTCCTGGGTGCTGCACCACCTCGCCGTACGGCTTCTCCAAATGAAAGCGGACTCCGTAGAGTTCTTGGTGGACGACTTTTTTCTCGCCCGTGAACTCATGCGTGACGGCCTTGGTATCGGGGCCTTACCAAGCTTCGTCGCCCGCCCCTACGTGCGTGAAGGCCTGCTTGAAGAAGTCTCCGTTGAGCATCCCCCGGTGTCCGCCGGCCATCTCGTCATCCTCTACCCTTCCAGGCGTCAGACGCCCAAAAAAGTCAGCGCCTTTCGCGATTTTTTAATCGACGCGCTCCGCTCCGGCGTAGGCTGACAAAAAATATGCGCAACAACGACATGAACGTTGCCAAACCCATCTACAAAGCCGATCGCGCTCGTGACGTAGAGTGGCGCCGCTTGGAGAAGTGATGGCCCCGCGAGACAAATCCCCCACCGCCTCCCTCGTCCGCTCCTCGGCGGCGGAGTACCTGACCTTTGTCGCCGCCAGCGGCACAGGCGGTGTTGAAGCTGTGTATGCCGACGAAAACGTGTGGCTCAGCCAGAAGATGATGGCCCAGCTCTACGATATCGACGTACGAACCATCAACTACCACCTCAAGACGATCTTCTCGGACACCGAGCTGCAAGAGGAAGCAGTTATCCAAAATTTTCGGATAACTGCCCCCGACGGCAAAACCTACGACACCAAACACTACAACCTCTCCGCCATTATCGCCGTCGGTTACAAGGTCAACTCCGAGCGCGCCGTGCAGTTTCGCAAGTGGGCCACGCGCATCGTCGAGCAGTTCACCATCAAAGGCTTTGCGATGGACGACGAGCGCCTCAAGCGCGGCGGCTCCATCCTGGGCGACCGGTACTTCGAAGAACAGCTCCAGCGCGTCCGCGAGATTCGGCTTTCGGAGCGAAAATTCTACCAAAAGATCACCGACATCTACGCCACCTCCGTTGACTACGACGTGACAGCGCAGGCCACCAAACGCTTTTTCGCCACCGTGCAAAACAAGCTGCATTGGGCAATTCACGGTCAGACCGCCGCCGAGGTCATCTACCATCGCGCCGACGCCGCCAAAGAGCACATGGGCCTCCACAGCTGGGCCGACGCGCCCTCGGGGAAAATTCAGAAATTCGACGTGGTTGTCGCCAAAAACTACCTGACAGAAAACGAGCTGGCGCAGCTCTCCCGGCTCGTCAACGCCTACCTCGACGTGGCAGAAGACATGGCCCTTCGCAAGATTCCCATGACCATGCAAGACTGGGAAACGAGGCTCAACCGCTTCCTCGCCGCGACCGATCGCGAAGTGCTCTCAGACGCCGGCAAAGTAACCGCCGAAATCGCAAAAGCGCACGCCGAGAGCGAGTTCGAAAAGTACCGCATCGTGCAAGATCGCCTTTTCGAGAGCGACTTCGACCGCGTCGTCGCCGAAACAAAACGCCTCGGCGCGGCAGCCGCGAGCGCCCCGGCACGCAAGGCGAAAAAGCCCTGAAAGCCCTTCATCAAGTGCCCACCCCCCGGCCGGCGCTGGCGCGCCGCCCGGCCCCTCCCAAATCGCTCGCTGCGCTCGCTCAGGGAGGGGGCCCCCCCGGGCCATCGTGACTGCAAACACATACGCCAGCCGCCCCCCGCCGCGCGCCGCCCGGGCTATTCGCTCCGCTCGCCGGTCAAGTTGTCACGCCGTGGGTTTGTGCCCAGCAGATCACTCTCCGTGCGCGCCAGCACCGTTTTGAGCAGCGGGTGCTGAAACCTTCGCGTCGCCGTGATCGCATAAAAGGTTTCAAAGAGCGCCGGCACAACGCAGTGCTCGTGGAGCACACCATCCACAAGTTCGTCGCGCACCACAACCGACGGCACAAGCGCAAGCGCGTTTGTATCGCGCGCCAAAAGCCGCATTGTCGCCATGTCATCCACCTCGGCAAGCACCCGCACGCTCACGCCCACCTGCTCGCAGAGCGCGTCAAACTCCGAGCGAATATCGCTCTCCGGCCCGGGTAGAATCATTTGAACGTCGGCAATGCTTTTAGGGAAACGAAAGGCCTTTGGGCGTTGCGAACCCACAATGCTCACAGGTTGCCGCGCAACGCGCCTACAGCTGAGTCGACCCCCAAGCTCCCGTCCGGGCGGCCGGTTTGCAAGAACCAAGTCCACTGTGTGGCCATCCAGTCGAGCAAGCAGATCGGCAAACACGCCGGACTCCAGCCGCAGCCGCACGTTCGGTTGCTCCAGCAGCGGTTTCACAAACGACTCTTGGAAGTTTCGCGACAGCGTGGCGACCGCACCGATCCGCAGCACTTGATCCGCCTGCCTGCCGTGCTCCAGCGTGGCTACAAGTTGACTCCCCGCCGTGAAGATCTCTTCCGCGTACGCAAAAGCGATCTGCCCGGCTTCTGTGAGCCCCAGTCGCCGACCTTCCCTTTCAAACAGCTTGTTGCCCAACTGGTCTTCAAGCTGCTGAATCTGAGACGAGAGCGCCGACTGCGCGACGTGCAGGCGCGCGGCCGTCCGAGTCAGGTTTCCGTCTTTTGCGACGGCCCAGAAGTAGCGCAAGTGGTGGAAGTTGATCTGCTCGACCTTCACTGATTCATCTCCAAAACAGAACGATACACTCACATTTATATGTTTTTCAAGAACCTCGGAGCCGGCTATACCACCGGCTCATGCACGCATTCGAAGAGTGGCCATTCGTCATCGCCCTGCTGGGATTGGCGATTCCTGCGATCTTTGCCGTCGCCGCGGTTGCCTTGCCCCGGCGGGCCGAACTCGTGGGCGCTCCGGCGTTGGCAATGGCGGTTTGCTTCACGGTGGGTGTGGCGCTTTTCAAAGGCACCCCCGGCGACGATGGGGCGAGCCTCGGGGTGCGCGCCGACGCCGTGACATGCGTCATGCTGTTGCTTGTCACCTCCCTGGGGGTTGTCATTGCCCACTACTCGCGAACATACCTTCAGGGCGATCCCGGACTTCCTCGGTATCAGCGCTGGCTGTTGCTCACGCTGAGCGCCGTCACAACGCTCGTCATCGCAAACAACCTTGTTGTGATCGCGCTTGGGTGGACTGCCACGAGCATCGCGCTCCACCAATTGCTCACATTCTACCCGGATCGCACAGCAGCACTCGTTGCAGCGCATAAAAAGTTTCTTGTCAGTCGGCTCGCCGACGCGTGTCTCGCCGTCAGCCTTGTTGTCATCCACAGCAACGTGGGCAGCCTCGATTTGGACCGCATTGAGGCGTGGACAACCGCTCATCCTCACCTCTCTCCCTCCATGCAGTTTGCCGCGGTTCTCATTGTTGTGGCGGTCGCCCTGAAGTCGGCGCAGCTCCCTTTCCACGGCTGGTTGACACAGGTGATGGAGGCTCCCACGCCCGTGTCCGCGCTGCTCCACGCAGGGGTGGTGAACATTGGGGGCTTCGTTCTCATTCGCCTCTCACCGTGGATGTCACAAGCCGTATTCGCCCAAATGCTCCTCGTGACAATTGGCCTCACAACCGCCGTGCTCGCGGCCCTCGTCATGACAACTCGGGTCAGCGTGAAGGTTGCACTGGCATGGTCCACATGCGCGCAAATGGGCTTTATGCTTGTGCAATGTGGTCTTGGCCTATGGCACTTGGCGCTCCTCCACCTCGTCGCTCACTCGCTTTACAAAGCCCACGCCTTTCTGAGCGCGGGCACAGCGGTGGAAGGGTGGCGAGTGGATGCCCTGGCGAAGCCCCGGTCCGCGCCTTCTCCAACTCGATTGGTCGTTGGAATTGTCGCCGCGCTCGGCGCTGCGGCTCTCTTCATCGCGCTTGTCCAGCACTTCGTCGCCTTGTCGCCGGCCGATCGGTTTTCCGTTCCCATGCTCGCGATCCTCGTCAGCCTGTCCATGGTCCCGCTGGTTGCCCAACAGACCCCCAGCATCGCGGTGTACACTGCCGGTGCCGGGCGAGTCATTGCAGTTGCCCTTCTGTACATCGGGTGGCACGTCGCCGCCGCGCACCTCATGCCCACTCACGTTGGAGTATCCAACTACCTCGGTTGTGCGTTCGTCGGCGTCGGTTTTGTCGGACTTTTTGCTGTCAAAGTCACGCTTCAAATGGCTCCGAATGGGCGATTGGCGCGCGCGATCTACCCATGGCTGTTTGCAGGGTTCTACCTCGACGAACGCTTCACTCGCATCACGTTCCGCCTCTGGCCGCCGCGGCGACTACCGCGATCGTCTACCCAGCCGACCATTCAACTCCAAAAGACCATTGAGGTCGGAACATGAGCCACCTGAATGCCGCCGCCGTGGATCCACCCAAAACATCTTCCGGTGTGGGATCGCCTTTCAATCCCCGGCTCGACGAAGCCATTGAGAGCGCGTGTGCACGCATCGCCCCGGCATGGCCGCTCGACAGGTTCATCGCCGTCAATCCCTTTTGGGGCTTGGTCGACACACCCGTCTCGGAGGTTGCTGCAAAGCTCCAGGCCCATTCAGGTGCGCAGTTGCTCATGCCTCGCGCCTGGTACAGCGAGGCCTACCGCGACGGGCGTCTCCGCGACGAGCACCTCCAAGCCGCGATCGATGAGAGCCATTCAAACATGTCACTCACAGCCCTCCGCGCGCTGCTGCAACAGGACGAGCCGGCGCGCTCCACCCGCGCCCGCGTTGTGGATCTCGTCGATGCGGACCGCGACCTCATACACCACATGTCGTGGCGAAGTTTTATCACCCAAAACGTCAGCCAGTTCTGCGCGGCTTACTTCGACAATGGGCAGGCCCAACTCAAGCCCAGTCGCGAGGGAGGGCTCTATGCGAGCTGGCGCCGACACGCCCAGAAAGACCGCAGCCCGTCGCTGCTCATGGGCGCGGATTGGTACAGCAAATATCCCCACGATCTACCCATGACCGCCAGCGACCTGACGGTCACCGCGCTCGCGGCGCTCGATATTCCACCCCACGAACAAGAAAGCTACCTCTGGAGCCTGCTTCTCGACCAAAATGGCTGGGCGTCCTGGTGTGCTTACCAACGCTGGACAGCCCGGCTTGAAGGAGCCGACGACACCACTCTCTCCGAGCTTCTTGCGATTCGACTCGCCTGGGAGTGGATGTTGTACCGCAGCGGCGGCGATGGGCTTGCGCGTCGCTGGAGGGGCGCACTCGCGAGTTGGGCACAAATCGACGCGGCTGCGGCGGCGGCCCGCCCGCATGACTGGCTCCTTCAAACGGCCATGGAGATCGCCTGGCGAGCGCCGGTGTTGCGCACGCTACCCTCGGGCTTTGAAACGGCACGCCCCACCACAGTATCGGTTCAGGCTGTATTCTGCATCGACGTGCGCTCGGAGGTGTTTCGTCGCGCGCTTGAGGCCACGGCGCCCTCGATTCAAACGCTTGGCTTTGCCGGCTTCTTTGGTGTTCCGCTAGACTACCAACCGCTCGGCGCGCCAACCCCGAGACCGCAACTACCCGGCCTCCTCGCACCGAGGCTGCGCGCCCAAGACATTGGACTTGGGCCCGAGGCCGAAACGCAACGAGATCGCGCGCTCGAACTAGGCACCCACTGGAAGTCGTTCAAAACGGATGCGCTCTCCACCTTCACGTTTGTCGAAGCTCTCGGGCTCACCTACCTGGGTAAGCTCGTGGGCGATGCCCTCGGCCTCTCAAGCGTTCGAAGCGTCGACCAGGCCGGGCTTTCACGCACGAACAATACACAGCGCAAACCTCGGCTGATTGGATCGGTCACAGGGCAGCCCCTCGACTTCGACGCGCGCTGCGACCTTGCCGCCGGAATGCTCCGTGGAATGAGCCTGACTCACCGCTTCGCGCGAGTTGTCATGCTCGCCGGACATGGCAGTGCAACGCGCAACAACCCACACGCCGCGGGGCTCGACTGCGGTGCATGTTGCGGCCAAACAGGCGAGGTCAATGCGCGCGTTGCCGCGGCATTGCTCAATGACCCCGAGGTTCGAAAGGGCCTGACAAAGCGGGGAATTGAAATTCCAGAGACCACCCAATTCGTCGCGGCGCTTCACAACACCACCACCGACGAAGTGGAGTTCTTCGATCTCGACGAACTCCCACCTTCCCATCGCGACGACATTGCCACTCTCGGTTCATGGCTCAAAGATGCGGGTGCCCGCGCGCGAGCCGAGCGCGCCCCTCGGTTGGGCCTTCACGAAAAAGATCCCTCACGGCTCGGGCGCATTGTTCAGGCGCGCACCACCGACTGGGCGCAAGTCAGACCTGAGTGGGGTCTCGCCAACAACGCCGCGTTCATCGTCGCGCCTCGGGAACATTGCCAACACCTCAATCTTCACGGCCGCGCATTTCTGCACGAGTATCGCCATCAAGAAGACAAAGGCTTCGGCGTTTTGGAGCTGATCATGACGGCGCCCATGCTCGTCACCCATTGGATCAATTTCCAATATTACGCCTCCACCGTCGACAACGAACGCTACGGCAGCGGCAACAAGGTATTGCACAACGTTGTTGGTGGTCACATCGGCGTTTTTGAAGGCAACGGGGGCGACCTTCGCATTGGTCTACCCATGCAATCTCTCCACGATGGCACGCGTTGGGTACACACGCCGCTCAGGCTCAGTGTGTTTATCGAAGCGCCTCGCTCCGCGATCGATGCCATCGTGCAAAAGCACGCCAACGTTCGAGCGCTGGCCCAAAACGGCTGGATCTCGCTTTTCCAACTCGATGACGAAGAGGGCGCCATTTACGCCCTGCGGGCAGGACGCTGGCACCCGGTCGGCGTTCAAGCCGAAAACGCAGGGAGTCCACGCTCCGATCCGGGGTCGAGCGTTTCCAGTGACGCTGTTCGTTCCCGCGAGTGAACCGTTCCCCTTAAAAGCCCCGCGGCGGTTTGATTGGAAAGCGGGGCTTTTGCTCGTGGTCAACCAATGTTGCACCCGATGCAACATTCAATTCAGTTCTATCCCATTGTCTCCGCTCTTTGCTTGCTCGATACTCATCCGCCCTTGGCCATCTCAAGTTTCCTCCCCAAATCTACCCATCCAAAGGAAGACCAATGAACATCGCATTTATCGGTGCCGGCAACGTTGGAGCGCCGCTTGCCGCGCATCTCGCCGAAGCCGGTCACAACGTGGTGCTCGCCCAGGCAAAAGACGGCTCCTCCAGCATCGCGGCCGCGCTCGCCCGTTCTCAACGCCTCTCGGCTCGCCCCTTGGCTGACGCCGTAAACGCAGCTGAAGTGGTGTTTCTTGCCACTCCCTTTGCCGCCAATGAGGCTTTGTTAACCTCCCTCGGCGACGCCTTGGCAAACAAAATTCTTGTTGACTGTACAAACCCTGTGGGCCCGCGCCTCACCCACGGCCTGAGCAGTCAACGCTCGGGGAGTGAATTCATCCAATCGCTGGTTCCCAAAGCCCATGTTGTAAAAGCCTTCACCATCTACGGCTTCGAAAACTTTGAAAACCCGGTCTACCCTGCGTACACAGTGAAGCCTGCAATGCTCTTTTGCGGCGAAGACCGCTCCGCCAAAGAAAGCGTTTCCAAACTCATCGCCGACTGCGGCTTTGAACCTGTGGATGTGGGCGGGTTGGTACAAGCCCTCCACCTCGAACACATGACACTTCTCTGGGTACGCATGGTGCGCGCCGGAGGCCACTCACCCAATATTGTCTGGGCCGCCCTCCGTCGCTGAGGTATCATCCCAAACCTCTCAGGAGAATCTACCAATGAACACCGTTGCCACCACCGGTCCTACCACTTCGGCCGCTCAACAACCTACCCTCTCTCTTCGCAACGGTGTGACCATCCCTCAACTCGGCTTGGGCGTATTCAGAACGCCGTCGGGCGCAGAAACGCGCCGCGTTGTGCGCGACGCCATCGCCTGCGGTTATCGGCATATCGACACAGCTCGCGTGTACGGCAACGAGGCCGATGTGGCCGAGGGCATTCGAGAGTCGGGTGTTGTTCGCGGCGACGTGTTTGTAACCACCAAAATCTGGAACGACGACCAAGGCTACGATCAAACCCTTCGCGCGTTTGACGGCTCGCTCGCTCGCATGCGATTTGACTATGTCGACCTTCTTCTACTCCACTGGCCCGTTCCCCAAAAACGGCTCCAATCGTGGCGTGCGCTCGAAAAGCTGCAAAAAGAAGGGCGAGCGCGCGCGATCGGCGTTTCCAACTTTATGCCTCACCACCTGCGAGAACTGCTTGCCCACTGTACACAACCGCCGAGCGTCAATCAGGTAGAACTCAGCCCTTACCTCCAACAGCGGGACGTGTGTACGCTTTGCAACGAAGACGGCATTGTTGTTGAGGCGTACAGTCCCCTCACCAAAGGAGCGCGCCTCACCCATCCGGGCCTCGTTCGCATTGCTGCCGATGTCGGCAAATCACCGGCCCAAGTGCTCATTCGATGGGGCATTCAAAAGCGGCTTGTCGTGCTCCCCAAATCCACCCGACCTGAACGCTTGGCCGAAAACTTTCAGGCCCTCCAATTCCACCTTTCTGAAGAGCACATTGCCACGTTAGATTCGTTTGAAGAAGGTCTTGTCACCGGCTGGGATCCCCGCAAAGCTCCATGATGTTTTAAAACAGCCGCCTTCCCATCCCACTCATCTTCCCAGCCCGGTGTTTGTCCGCCAACCTCTCCACTACCTCCACCATCTCTTCCACCCCTCGTTCAGCCCTGATTTTTTCACCTACCCGCCGCGCCCTGTCTTTCACTGCCCCATCTGACAACCGCTCCAATCCCCGCGTCAGATTCTCCACAGTCACCTTCCCAATCGCAACAGGAGCCGGCCCCACCCCCAACTTTTCTACCCTGTCTCCCCAAAACGGTTGATCCGCCAAAAACGGCACCGCCATCTGCGCAATCCCGGCTCGAAACGCCGCCGCCGTTGTTCCCGACCCTCCGTGATGAATGGCCGCTTCCACCCGCGGAAACAACCAACCGTGCGGCACATCTTTCACGAAAAAGATATCTTCTCCTTCTTTTTCCTCACTCAGCGTGCCCCATCCCGTGGAGAGCACAGCCCGCTTCCCGGCTTTTCGCACCGCTTCAATCACCGTGCGCGTCAGCTTTTCAGGTTCTTCCACAGTCATGCTGCCAAACCCAATGTACACAGGCGGCTTTCCACTCCCCAAAAAGTCAACCAACCGCGAGTCAGGTTCCCAACCCAAGGGTGGCTCCAAAAACCAATACCCTTTCATAAAAGCCGTTTCAGGCCAGTCCAACGGCCGCTTTACAACCGTTGGACTCACCGCAAACAACATCGGCGGTCGCCGGCTCGTTTGAAACATCGGTGCGCCCCAAAACGGCGCTTTTCCCAGACCCAACTCGCGCTCTCGAAAGGCGTTTACCAACGGACGAAACGCTTGCCAAAACACCTGCTCGGCAATCAAGTGGGTTGCATAACTTACCACCCCCGGCCGCGTGTTGGGCGGCGCTCCCGGATTGGCAAACTCCCGCGTTGGCAACGCCGGAACATACGCCGCTTCCAAGTACAACATCCCCTTGCTCTCCGCGCAGGCCGAAGCACCTGGAACGAGCATTTGACCAATCACAACGTCCGAACCGGACACAGCGCTCACCAATCGACCATGCGCCTCTTCCACAAGCGGACCCACATATTTTCGCAACGCCTGACCGGCGTTGATGGGATTGGTCGCCGCGCCGAGAAGGGCCGCCCGGCCCTCATCCCCCACAATCGCTTTGATATCCCCACCGAGCGCCGCGAAGGGTAGACCGTGCGATCGGACATACTCTCGAAACGGTTCACACGCCGCCACTCGAACGGTATGCCCCGCGCGCTTCAGCGCCGCGCCCAGCGCCACATAAGGCTCCGTATCTCCCCGCGAGCCCACCGTAACCAAAGTGACCTTCATGTTGACCTCCGTTCCAAGTGGGTAGACTCCCCGCCGAGTAGGCCTTACCCACGCTGCGCCGGGCCGGGCATTCGAAGGCGATCCGGCTCATTCGCCACAAACCCGTGCACATCGGTCTGCTCCACGTTTGCAAGCCCACCGTGCCGCTCCAAGAGCATCCGCATCTCCCGGTTGTCATCAAAAAGAGATCGCTTTGCAAACGGCACAAGCGCGCGCGACAAAGCCAACCGCCTCCGTCCCATTCGACTCCTCAAAAATTCTACGTGCCCCACCTCATCCACCAAAATCTGAGCGAACAGTTTATCAATCAACCCAATGTTAGGATCGCCTGAAAAAAGCCGACTCGCCTCCGCCCGCAAGAGCGCAAAAGCCGACACACCCACCACCTCAAACCCCAGCGCCAACACCTCCAACATCGGCCGAGGAGCGCGCGCCATAAACTTAATTCCAGTCCGCGTGATCGACCCAACAGGCAGTCCAATTTCGCACGGTACACCCACGAGCCGCAGCACGTGAAGCAGTTGCCGCGTATGGTAGATTTCCTGAATTTCCACGTACGTCAATGGATCGTCATCACCCGCCTTCTCAAAGCCTTTTGCCGCCAGTTTCGTCTCCACCCCCATTCGCTCCGCTCGATTGCCCTTGGCCACCGCAAGCGCCCAAAGCGTGGCATCGTTTAAGCCCGGTTCAGGTTCACACCGGCCCAGATTCCGAGCAAACGCTTCCGCGTCAATCGGCGACTTCCCGCTCGCCTTGGCTGCGGTCACCTCGGCAAAAAAGGCTTCCCTCCGCTCAAACGTGCGAGTCTTCAAATCGGCGTGCCCATCTCGCTCCTTCAGATACCTCAAATAGTGGTCCTGAAACGCAGCTCGCTCACGCTCGGCCATGGGTACAAATGCTCGGCTCATGGTGGCTCCTCGGCAACCCCGAAGAGCACCCGCTATGCCGGCCGGCTTTTTCGCAAAATCCCAACAAAAGGCGCCTCGCTGTCGCCTCGTGCGCCTCGTTTCTACCCCTTCTTGTCGCCTCCCAAGCCACAACGGCTACATGCGCAACAGCTTTGCTCGCCGCTCATCAAACAGCTTTGAATACGCATCCGCCAGCGCGGATTTCGCTTCCCGCTTCAACGTGGCATCATCCACTTGTGCTGCCAGAACGTTGGCCCGTTCAAGCATCTCAATCGCAGTATCATCCAGCGGCGTCAGGTGCAAAGTCACCTTGCCTAGCCCAATTTGCGCCCACGCCTGGGTTGAAACATCCCCTTGCTGCGCCGCCTGCTCTTCCGCTTTTTGAAATTCATCCAATGCCGCCGAACGTTGACCCAGGGACGCGAGCGCTTCACCCCTTACCAGCCGCGCGGAAGTCGCCTGCAAGGGAGACACCGACGGGTCTACCAAAAGTGCGCCGGCCACCGTCAGAGCCTCTTGGGGTTGACCCATTTTCAGGTTTGCTTTTGCCACCGTCAACGCCAAGTCTCGGGTCAGAACGGTAGGCTGTTGGCTCAACTCGGCCAGTTGTGGGAGCCGGAGCAAAGTGACAACTTCGCCGAGCCTTTCACCCCGAAGCGCCTCGTCCAATGCCGCCCGTGCGAGAACCACCCCTTCTACCGGATGGGTAGACAAGGCCTCCTGAATCAGGTTTACACGATCCTGAAAGGGAGCATCGCCGGGGCTATTGTCCAAAGAAAACTCGCTTTCGGCATTTTCCGTAGCAAGTTCTTCTTTTTCAGGTGCCGGCGCCCAGCCCACTTCTTCAGGATTGTTGGGGCGAAAAATGCGCTCCACAGACCGGATCGACCAGAAGTCCGGCGCTTCATCCATTGTCCTTTCCAAGAACGACCTCGGTCCACACCAAAGCAGCGGTCGACCCAATTGTTTGGCGATCGTATCGCGGCTTTGGTTTACCAAGTGGAGCCCCCGATCCAGCGCCGCAGTCAGGTCGCGCGTTCCGATCACGACTACAGCGCCATTGTTCGCTACCTTCAGGCTGTGGAGAACAAGCGCAAGAGCGGCCCATTCATCGGCACTCTGCGGGTCAATCACGTGAACGTGGCATCCATTTTTGTGGAGCCAATCTGAAAGCGCCCTCGCCAGATCCGGCCCCGGCACCTGAATGGGAAAAAGGACAAACCCTTGAGAAAGGTCAATGACCCGGCGAGTATCACTGAATGCCGCGGAAAATCGCTCTTCCGTGGTTGTCAAATGGGATGGTTCTCCCGTGCCTGTCACGTCGCATCTTCCCGCTTTGGACTCAGCCGCTTTTGCAAGGCGGGGGCTCGCTTCACCAACGGATGGAGGTCATACCATTCTCTTCCGTTCCGGTACCCAAGTAACAAAAAGCGCTCCAAAAGCCGACCAAAATGAGCCAAGCGCGAATCATCCCCCTCGGGGAGAGAATGGGAGGCCGCGATTTCTGCGAGAAGATCCACATCCGGCGATCGGACATTTTGAGCGTACGTCTCGGCGGTGACTTCGATCACGCGTTCCACATCCTCCATCCGAACGGGAAAGTCCGGCGCGGTGAACAACAACTCCCTCACCATCCGCAGCAGATCTCGAGGGTAGCCCCCGGATGCCTCCAGCAATGGAAGGAGCCGCTCAGAGTCGCCGAAAATTTTGTGTACATCTACTCGCCGAGCCACCAACTCGCTCAACTTGTCCAGCCCGGCGCGAAAGGGTGCCCCGCTTTGCTCTACCGTTTTCACCATGGGTAAGATCTGCGGCTCTCTGTCATACAAGCCCCCGAGGGGTGAAGATCGAAACCGCAGCCACAAAGGAAACGTGTAAATCGTGTGGCAGGGAATACGCAACCACGCCGCGTTTTGCACGTACAACATCTCCACGCTTGCGTCGATTTGAGCCCTGTCGTCTTCCCTCATGGGTCGAATTTTTTCCAGACCATCCGCCAGCACCACCACTTGGGTAGATTGGGTAGCTTTCCGAATGCGCCCAATTGCCGCGGCCATGGTTTCCGTGGCTTCTTGTGCAAACGCCTGAAATCGCAAAGCGAGCGCATTTTCAGCGTGTTGTCTAAAGGTGGGGTTGTTTTTCAGTTCCAACATCAGAGATGCACCGTACTGGGCAAACCCGATATTTTTGATGGACACTTCTGTCTGGGCCAAAAACTCGAACAAACGTTTCAGGTAACCCGGATGAGCATCGGGGTCTTTTTTTTCGGCCCGCGTCGCTTCCCTATCCAATGCGTAGGCGAGCACCCTCAATACATCCGTAATGGTAATTGGTGCGAGAGGGTTAATGTACTCTTCAAAGTCAATCAGGATCGCCGTGGTTGGCAGTTCTCGATTGGCTTCAAGTTTTGCGCGCAAACGCCTCAATTCTGTGGTTTTACCACTCCCAAGAAAACCTGTAAAAAGCTGACAGGTTGGGCGCGATGGGTCGCTGAAAAGAATGGTGTGTTCAAGCGCATCAATGCAGCTCCTGCCTTGTCCGCGCAGAGCTGCTTCTGAATCGAGCCCCACATACAAAGGGTCGTCCGGCCACAACGCCCGATCCGGGGCGCAGCGCGCCACAAAATCGCGCATTTCATGAAGGGGGATGGTCGGCATGCCCAATAGTAAGGCATGTCTTGGGCACGGCTGTCAAGCAGCGGGGCGAACTCGCAACCCAGCCACTCAACCGGTTGTCATAAAGCTGTAGTCAATTTCGCAGTACACATAGTTTTTAAAAGGCTTGTAACCCCGCTGGTGCTGCAACATCCAAAACGCACAAAGCCCCGGAGAATAACAGTCGTCGTCGCTCACCCCAAAGTCGTCACACAGGTTTATACCCAGGATCATGGCGACCTTCCATCGATCTTTAAAGACATTGAAGTTGCGAATGTACGCGTAAGCGCCCTGCGTTCCACCCAGCGGTCCGCGCAACTTTCCTCCCGCTCCAAGCCACTCTTTGTGAGCTGCCCAATGGGGAAGGGGAAGGGTACCGCGCGGCATCATGTTCCGCATCTCCCGGTAGTCCACATACCCTTTGTCAAGCTGCTCCTCAACTGTCACCGAAATATGCAACTTGCAGTTTTCAAACGCTGTTCCAAGCCCGTTTGATTGCAGTACCAATTGCGACAAATTCGACGAAGGGGGCCACACAAGCGGGTTACCGTCGTTTCCGGTTCTACCCGCAAAAACATCCACCATTCGATCGCCGTTGTCACCCCCTCCAAACGAGCGCAGTTCGCTTCGAAGCATCTCAATCAACTGCTCGTCTGAATAGTCGAGCATCTGCGTGATCCACGCCCGAATAAACGGGTTTGCTCCCTCTGGAAACCGACCGCTGATCCCGTGCCGAAAGTCGCCGCCTTCGCCGAGCCCCTGCATCACACTGCCGATCTGAAATCGTTCACCCCCGGCACTCCACGGGGTTCCAGCCGGCTCTTGATGCGCTCGAATTTTTGCGTAGTAGAGTCCCATACCAATCTTACCTCCGCTCAATATCCAAGCCGCGTCCGCCAGTTTTCGCTCAGCGCCCATTCAAGCGCGCCGTCCGACGCATACGACCGTGAATGTTCTGCCGCAGCCCTCGGTGACAAAAGTGTTCCTCCGCCCGTTCCATCGGCAATGATCGGCGCATTGGAGTATACCGGTTGACCGCCTTGCCAATTGTCAATGTGAAGCTGGTACCGCGTCCCGTCGCGCCACCGCATTTCTACCATGACCCAACTGTGGGAAGCCTGACCCCTCAAGAAGCTGATGATGTTGCGGTCATTGCCCTGAAACGACATAATATAAATGCTTGGAGCCCCCTGGAGGCCGGCAAAACCAAGCACTTGTTGCAACGCAAACGACACAGCGCCGGCCACGTCTTCACACTTGGGGCCGCCTCCCACGTTGCCCACCCAGTTGTGTCCCCGCAGCCCCGCATCCCACAACTGTTGATTGATCGCTCGGATCTTTGCCAGGTCCGCCTGCTGCATCGCAAGGTTGCTTCCACCTCCACCCGCGTCGGCCACCAAAACAGCCCCGGTGTCAGGTGCGATGTATGGTCCAATATCAATGCTCTCCGACGACGCCGTCTCGGTGGGATTGAGCTGCAAGTTGGGCCCACCCTGAAGCACCAAGTCTCCATTTTGCGCTTCCAAATGGGCCGACGTATCCGCAATTGCCTTAAAGTTTTGCGTTAAAATCGACGTTTCGGTCTTAACCCGCATTTCCAAAACACCGGATGTCAGGTTGGTTTTGCCTGTCCCAACCACACTGATGTTTTGCCCCGCGTGCAAACGAATGTTCCCGTCGGCAAAGATCGACACATTGCCACCGTCGAGAACAATGGACGATTTGCCTGTAGAAAGGATGATCTTGTCCTTTTGAAGCGTCAGCTCCGTGGCCGACCCCGCCGCCAGGGAAGGGGTTGTACCATCCACATCCGGCTTGAGCCCGAGCATCATTGGTCCCGCGTTTCGAAACGGCGTTGGTGGAGGTGGTAGATCTTGAGGCGACGACCCAAAAGGTAAGATGTTGAGTCGACTGATAAGCCCCACAGCCGTGCCCTGAACAGGCCAATCGAGCCGCGGAATAAGCACATCGGCAAAGTTTTTGGTCACGCCCGGAGCAATTCGAACACTAAATCGCTCACCCACCACTGTTTCATCGCGGACGCCCACAGTGCTTGTGCGGTTTAACCCAATGATAGCGGTTTCTTCGAGCCCAATCACCCGCTCTTCATTGCGATGCACCTGGTGGAGCCGATTGCCCGTCACTGAAAGTTCATCGTCGTTTTGAACAATGTGTACACGATCGTGACCAACTGCGGCCTGTTCATCGTTTTTAACGACCAGCGTGTGGTCACGCTCGGCCTGCACATAAATGCGCTCCCGACCCACGGCGTCTTCAAACCCAATTTCGTTATACCCTTCAGACCCGGGGGTTGATTGTGTACGCAATGTACTTACCGTTTTGTTGTCCGGCAAACGGTAAGGCACCTGTTGCGTTCCGTTGTGTACCCTTCCTGTAATGATGGGGCAGTCGGGGTCACCGTCCAAAAACCCAACAAGCACTTCGTGTCCAATGCGCGGCACAGTAAAAAAACCGTATCCGCCGCCGGCCCACCCTTGAGTGACCCGCATCCAAATCGAACTAAGACCGTTGTAGTTCCCTTCTCGATCCCACCGAAACTGAACGCGAACACGCCCAAACTCGTCGGTATAAATTTCCTCGTTTTCAGGGCCCACAACCACAGCGCTTTGTGTCCCCCAAATGCGGGGTTTGGGAGTGATTCGCTTGGGTCTGTAAGGCGCCTCGGCCGACACAACCGTGGCCCGACCTACCCACTCTTTCCCAATTTCACCCTGAAGCAAAAAACGTGTTACAAGCAGCGGTGTACCCGTCAGATCTACCCGAGGGTGGCCCACCATCTTAAAGATCTGACCGGGCGAGGCATCCACAATGTTCGTTTTCAGATCTGCCTGCCACTGCCCCGTTCGAAGCGCTTCCAGCCGCATTAACGCTTGATCACCGGCGCGCGCATCTTCAAAACGCGCGCGACCCCGATCATCGGCCACCGGCGTGTCGGCGCCCGAACCTTGTCTACCCATCAGGTTGGCCAAAAACGCTCCACCGCGAAGAAAACCGCTCGACGCAAAAAACGGTGCGGCCACGTCACGTCCTGCCGCGATTGAAGCCACGCGAGCCACACTGCGTAGAATGGATGCCCCTTTCCCCAGCGTTCGCTCCACCTGACTGGCAAGGTTGACTCCCCCGGCGCCCGAAGGCCCGCCGCTTTCCATCAATGATTCGCCGGGGGTGTACTCATACTGCTCGTATTTGTCTTCAAGCGCGTGTCCGACGTTTGACTGACCGAAGAGAAGGTAATCCGGCCGTCGAAAGTCACTGTCCCGCGTTGTAACGCGCCCGGGGCGAACTTCCTGCCGCACCCGAACTTCGGTGGCAAATTCCCATCCACCCGCCTGCGCGGAGTCTACCGCATCTGAAAATTGAAGCGGCGCACCCACGCGTTCATCACCCGCCTGCGGCCTGTCTGCCAACACAAGTTTGGAGCCGTTTTCAGGGTCATCTCAAAAGTAGAAACTGATCCCCGCCTCTTCGAGAAGTCGACTCAAAAAGTGATAATCCGACTCGTTATACTGGGTTCGCAGTTCAAGCCGAGGATAGGTATCTCGCGCAATTCTCCATACCGGTTCAATGTTCCACTCTGCAAGGACTCGCTCAACAATGTCAGGAATGGCAACGTGCTGAAAGAGCCTTTGATTGCGGCGCTGCGTTAAAAGCCACAACGCCGGAACAAGGGTTAACTCGTACGTTGTCAACCCATCGGGCTCCACACGCACTTGAGCCATGTCACGCACCACTCCCGACCAAACGCGCACTTTTGGAACCGCGTTGGCAATGGAGTGCGTCATTCGAAAGAGCGCCGGCTCTCCCACGAACTCACTCAGCGCCAAGTCGGGGTTGGGTGAACGAGCCGTCAACGCAATTTCAAAACACTTAGAAAGCTCCTCTTCGATCGCGAACGAGCGAACCGAAAGAGAATCATCCCCACATCCAAAAGAAAGCTCAACAATGGCCATGAGGTTCCTTGTGGCGCCCGCCGGTACCAGAGCAAACAACGCCGGCCGGGCAGGTAGGGTGCGCTCTTTAAATATTCAAGGCCGACAAAAGAGAAAGATCACCAATCGGTCAACCGTTGCAAAACGCCCCTGCTACGATTGGCCCATGAGTACGCTTATTTCTTCCTTGTCTAAAATAGCCCACGTCGCTTCTTGGTCTACATTTGCCGTGTTTGGTGGCCTCCTCCCAGCCTTGCGCGAGCGCGCTGCCGACCAATTTCCAACCCTCCGCTCTACCCATCGCTCCACACCGTGGGCCATTTCATTTCTTGTCACAGCCAGGTGCATGCTCAAATGTCAACACTGTTTTTATCACTACGCCACGTCCACCCCTGAAACAGAACTGTCGCTCGATGAGTATCGCACCCTGAGTCGCTCGCTCAACAAGTTTACCGTTGGCCTCTTTTGCGGCGGTGAACCTTATATGCGCCCCGATCTGGGCGAGATCATCATTCTCCTCCGCAAAAACCACGGTGTTCCACTCGCTGCCACCACCACCAACGGTCACCTCACCGCCTCGGTGGTTGACCAGACACAAGCTATTCTAAACGCCGATCGATACAAACCGTTTGGAATTGGCTTTTCCCTTGACGGCCCTCAAGAAGTTCACGACCTGATTCGCGGCCGCGGCTCGTTTGACCGCACTGTGCGTACGCTTCGCGAAGTCAAGCGCCTTCAGCGCCACAATCCCCATCTCTCCATTACTGTCACAACTGTCGTCAACAGCATCAATCAACACGTCGTCGCCGAGTTTGAACAATGGGTCGCGCGTGAACTGTCTCCCACCTCGCAGTGTGTACTCTTGGTTCGCCAAAACCCCCGCGCGGGTGAGTCGCTCAAAAAGGTCGACCTGACACTTTACCAACAAGCGCAACAAGCGGCACTTCAAGCCATGCGAGCCTCCCCACAAGGCCGCTTCCGGCCCGACGCGCTCTACCTAGAAGCGGTGGCCCGCCACGTGACTGAAACGCGGTTGAGCGGCAGTCGCTCCTTTCATTGTTGGGCCGGTATCAACGGCGCCCTGATTGACGCAACTGGCAACGTTCACGTGTGTGAAGTGTTGCCTGAACAACCCGGCATTGGACAGATCGGCGCGCTCCGCGACTACAACCTGAATTTTGACGCCCTGTGGAACAGCCCGCGGGCCGATGAAATGCGCGCTCTCGTCAACACCCACCCCGTTTGCGCAGACTGCACTCACGAAACCATGGGGCACGCTACCTCCCTACCATTTCCTCCCACTTGGTTATGGCCTTTCAAGGCTTCTCCAAAGTCAAAACCTCACCATATAAAGTCGGCTCCAGAGGGCGTCATTCCCGTTGAGCGCCTGCGTCGGCCTGACGGCCCCAGGCCAACCTTCCCTGGATAAGTCCGGGAGTTCGACAGTGGAAACCGTTTATCTCGTGCAGCTTGCGGTGACCGCCGCAACGTTGGTGCACACCTGGGTCGACTTTTTGTCGGCTCCCACGCTCGCCCGTGGGTCAACACCTGCGGATCTACCCATTCAGGGTGAACACCTTGCCGTATTAATCCCAGCCCGCGATGAAGAGCTGAACATCGGTGAGTGTTTGGCGTCGCTCACCGCCCAAGATCTACCCAACCTTGACATTGTTGTTATTGACGATGGGTCCACAGACAAAACCGCTGAAATTGTGTCCAACGTGGCTGCGAGAGATCCGCGAGTGCGCCTGCTTTCGTGTCCGCCCCGCCCGGCGGAGTGGCAAGGTAAAAGCTGGGCTCTCCACAACGGCGTATTGGCAACAAGCGCCCTGTGGATTGCCATGATCGACGCCGATGTCCGCCTCGGTCCCCACGCCCTCCGGCGTGCATGGGCCCTTGCCGTCGAGCGCCGTGTCGCTCTCCTCAGCCTTTTGCCGGCCTTGCTCGATCTAACCTTTTGGGAAAAGGTCATTCAACCCGTTGTTGGATTTTTTCTCTTCGTTGGACAACCCCTTTGGCTCGTTCGGTCTCCCCGTTCCCCCGTGGTGGTTGCCAATGGTCAGTTTCTCCTTGTCAACCGCAATGAGTACACACGCGCGGGTGGACATGCCGCCGTCAAAAAAGAAATTGTCGAAGATGTAGAGCTTGCCAGAACCATGAAAAAACAGGGCATGCCGGTGTTGCTGGCGCCCGCTTTTTTTGATCTGCGCGTGCGCATGTACCAGGGTTTTGCCGGCATCTGGAAAGGGTGGGGCAAAACCATTCATCCCTACATCGCTCAAGCGCCCATTGGAGTATGGGTAGGTATCTCAGTATTGTTTGCCATCTTCGTCGGGCCGTTTCTAACCTTACCTTACCTCATCGTTACAAATCCCCACGCCAACGCCACGCGCGCGCAACTCGCCGCCTGCCTTCTCATTCTGACAAGCGCATTCGCCTTTCGGCGAATGACCCGGCATGAATTGCTTCATGGGCTTTTTTGGCCTCTCGCATGTCTCGTGTTTTTTGCGCTTTTCGTGGCCCGCACCATTGGGGTGGTGCTCGGCAAAGGAGTTGACTGGAAGGGTAGGCTGTACGGTCAGTCAGCCGGGCGCGCAGTGGAAAAACACCAGCCGCTTAGGGTAGAACCATCCAACGCGCCCTTTGTTGAGTCCCAGTCGGCTGAAGGCGCTTCAACGGCGGTTCCATCCGTCCGTTCAACGCCCCTTACTGTCGCAAAGGCCACGTTTTACGGCGCGCGGTGTGGTCTCGTTGTTCTCGGCCTTGCAGCCATCGCTTGTGTGCCAAGCCGTTGGGTATTGTCCGGCTTCGCAGAACCGGGGGCGCTTGCCCGAGCGAGCGCTCTCCTTTTGGGTCTAGCTCACGACCTGACGGTGCTTACCCTTCCGTGCGCGGTTCTGGCAGCGGTGTTGTCTTTTACCCATTTTCCGAGCCGCAGGGTCAAGCGTGCACTTCTCGCTCTACTGACCGTTGCGTTGTGGATCTTCGTTGTGTCCACCACAGAATCAAGCCTCTCGCGCGGCATTTTCCCCACTTGGGTAGACGTTCATATCATGAACAACAGCCCCGACATGATGCGCGACTCGCTCGGCATGTTCACCCTTCAGCGCAACGTTCTACCCACGCTCGCTGTCTTACCCTTCGCCGCGCTGATCCTCGCCACGTGGCCTCGCGACCGCGCGGCAAACGCTGTCATGTCCTCACCGCGCCGCCCAGTTCGCTTCGCAGCTTTTTGGGGTGGTATGGGCGTCGGTCTGGTGGCAGGGGCGCTCGCGCAGGCGAGCGTCTGGAGTGGGGTTCAAACGCGAAACGCCGGTCCAATCGGCACCCCGTTGGCCCTCGTCTCGCCCACAATGTTTGCAGAAGCGTACACCTGCGCTCGCACCTCATGCGAGCCCAGCGTTCAACTCGAACATGTTTCGGCTTCACCTGAAACGGTGGCTCGCGGGGCCGCGCTCCTTGGCTGGCCGGCACCCTCTCAACGTCATCTACCCATCCTCAACTCGCCGCCGTCTCATCCGTTTGCCCGGTCGTTCCCATCGGTCGAAGTTGTGAGTCAAGCCGCTCCCAAAACGTTTGCCGCGCGTGAACTGCTCGTTCATCTCGACCGTTTATCACACGAGCTTTTCGCTGAAGATCCCCGGCCCATTCACGTTTTTCAAGTCGCCATGGAAGGGATGCGCGGCGACGATCTTTCCTCTATCAACCCGGCGGCGCCGCCTCAACTCTCCCCATTCCTCGCCTCCCTTTACAACCAAGCCAACGCCCTCACGCCGGGTGTGTTGGCTTCGCGCCACACGTGGACCGCGGGAGTGCGCACGCCCCACGGCCTTGCGGCGCTGCAATGTGGGTTGGGTACACTTCCGTTTGGCCTCGCGTTGCCGCGCGATCTACCCAATCTCCCCATGCGATGCCTTCCCGACGTTCTCAGCGATGCCGGCTTTTCGGTGGGCCATGCGTACGGAGGCTCCCTTTCGTTTGATCGAATCGGCGCGTTTTTCTCGGCTCATCATTCCACCCCGTGGGTGACAGCCGGCACCTTGCCAACGGATACTCCTCAAGGCGCGTGGGGAGCCACTGATCGCTCTGTGTACACAGCCCTCGCCGGGGCCACGCCCTCTCAAACGTCCACCTACGCGCTGGTGCTCACGCTCTCCCATCACCATCCTTTCACCCTTCCGGGCGATCTACCCATGGAGGTGCGCGCCCGTGTCGATGAGGCGTTTGCCCGCGCAAACCCGCGCGCCGACGCCGACGATCTGAATCGGCTCATCACGTTCGCTTACGCCGATGACGCGCTCGAACACTTTTTTTCTACCCTGGCCGAGCGAGGCCTTCTTGACCGAACCATCGTCTCCATTGCCGCCGATCACGCCATTCCCGACAAGCCGTTGTGGCAACATCTCCCAAACGCCTTAAAAACACCGGCCTCGCGCGCGCTCATCCCTGCTTTGATATGGATCTCACCCAAGCTCTTGACCGCCGGCTCAAACCCCCACAAGGCCCAACACCTCGCCGTTCAAGTTCAAACGATTCTTGCCGATCTCCCTCTTTCGCAGAATGATCTACCCACGCTTCTGTTGGCGCTCTTGGCCCATCACCCCGCTCTCCGCGCGCTTGAATCGCGGGGCCTTCACTGGCACTCGATGGGAGGTCAAACAACGAGCATTTGGTACAATGCTCCCGGCCCAACCACCACACGAATTCACGCCATTCACGCCGGCACAGCGCTCACGCTGGTTGACGGAACCTACCCAACAGCGCCCGATGAACCTTCACCGTTTATGCTAACCCTTGAAAAAGGCCGCGCCGTCACACCTTCCCTGGAGCCCGCGGCGGCAACATTGCGCTTTTTGCTCAACGCCGATTGAAGCCATCGCTGAACGTGAAGCGTTACTTGGACGGGCAATAATTGGCATCGCTCACACATTCATTATCGGTATTCGTCGATGTGAGGCTTGTGATCCCGATCACGGAGGCGGTGCTGTAAGCGTCGCCCGTGAAGCCGTCGTTGTTAAACAGCTTGGAGTCACATTTCTTGTCAATCGGACCACGGCATCCCTGCCACCGAGGCCGATTAAAACACACCAGGCCGTTTTCATCCCATACGGCTTCAACGTTCCAGGTGTTGGGATCGCGGTCCCGTTTTTGAAATCCGGCATTGTCGAAAAAGTCTGCCACGGTAAACGTGCACGTATTGGCCACTCCGTCATCCGCGTAGTGAGCGCGAGCCGCATGGACACAGGCTTTGTAATAGGGAAGCATGTCTTTTTCGTTATATTTCTGCCCCGGTACATAGCCCCAGTGGGCACACTTGGCTGCAACTCCCGTGGTGCACGCGAGCGTGAAGCAGCCTTTCCCGTTGCAGTTTTCTTCATATTTGCCCGACGTGCGGTTCCACCGGCCGGGGATCGCAATTGCCTTTTGCGAAAGAAGGGCCCTAGAGTCTATCTCGCACTGCGACAAATCCGCGTCTTCGTAGGCGGTCCAAATTTCATTTCCGCACAAATCAAATGTGGTCCCGCCGATCTTTACTTTTACAGAGTAGAGCGGTACATCGAATGTCGTTTTGCCGTCAGCGCTTTTGGCGCAGGGATCTTTGTCCTTCTCGTTCTCCTTCCCGTTCCATTCGACTGTGAGCTTTCGTCTCTCGCCGCTTGAAAACACCGCCGTCGGTGTGGCTGTCCCATCCGGCGTCACATCCGTTTTGAAGTCGTCGATGGAGCCAACGAAATAGTCCACGCTTTCTAGGTCCAATGGGATCCCCACGGTTGACACAGGGTGAATTCCAGCGTGATAACGTGGTGATTGAGGCCGACCAGTGGTAAGTGGAGCTGCTTGTACAGCGCTCGCCGATGCCGAGCTTGGCGGGCACGTGGGCTGCGACCCTCCGCCGTCACAACCCAAAAATCCAAATGCCAATGGACCACCCATGATCACCACCGCAGCCAGCCACTTTTTCATGTTGCCTCCGTTCTACCCAAGACTCAAAAGCTGTTTGTTCTCATTCAACACTGGATCGCTTCGTCCAGTCGAAGGTTCCCTCAACCTTTTCTACCATTGGCCTTCTTTCTTGAAAGCCCGCCATTTGAAGCGCCTCCACGCCTGCGAGGTGGCGTGGCCGGAGGCGCGCTCACCCCTCCAAAATGTGCAGCAAACGCCAAAGCCAACCGAGCGTGCAACAGCGCCCGTTGAAGGGCTTCTTTTTTTTGATTCCCAAGGCTTTCAAGCGTGTCACCCGCTCCGTGAAGGTTTCCGTTGGACGGGTGCTCAAATGGCCACACGGTTGGGTAGTTGAGGGCGAACCACGAAGCGTGGTCGCTTGACCCAAGCACGTCGTCGATCTCTTGGCTCGTTGTTTCAAGGTAGGTAGCCCCGAGCGCGCTCAACTGCTGTCGAAGAGTTTCGTTCGTGTCTTGCCTTACGAACCACAGCACTTTTTCTTCACCCGGGCAAGGCGGGTAGAGAACCATATCGAGCTGAAGCATTGCCACCACATTGCGGGCTTGAACTCTGTAACAAGACGCAATGTCTTTGCTCCCAGTGCGGCCCACTTCTTCGGCGGCATAGCCATGGAGTTCAATGGTCCGAGCCGGCGGGCCAAGCTTCATCAGCGCGTTAAACACAGCAACGAGGCACGCAACGCCGCTCGCATCGTCGTCGGCGCCGGGCGCGGGGTTGTCGTGCGAACTGGCTGCATTCCAGCTATCGATATGGCAGCCGAGAACAACGGTTTCCCCAGGGGCCACTGTTCCGGGTATAGTGACAATGACGCTCTCCTGTTTCGTGTCTTTGTGCGAAATGAGTCTTACCTTGGCCTGATGCGCGAGGTTTCGTGTCGACTTGTAAAATGCCTCCACTTTGTCTCCAGCGGTTTGACCCTTGGGGGTATCATGGACGCGAGTGCCCATTGAACACAGGGTTTGAATCACGCTTTCAAGGGCGCTCGGTTTTATGCCCTTCATCGCGTGTTTGATGTAATCGAGTTTGGCCTCTACTCCAATCCAGGGACTTGGCGGCTCCGGTAATGCGGGCACGATGGGCACCTCCGGGAGGGCGCCGAGGAGGCCGCAGCGGGCGCCCTTCATGGCGTGGAGCGCACTTAGAAGGCCGTTGACTTTTTCGGGCTCCACCCGCATGACGACCCTATTGGAGTCAACTCGGACCAGGGTTTCTCCACACGCCGAACAGTCGGGACCATCCTCGGGCAAGATCACCACGAAAAGATGTTTCAGGTCTTGGGGTGAAGTGTCTTTTTTTGCCACAATGGCGTTGTCGCCCACGAGTGCCAGTATTCGACTGGAAGTGTCCCACAACGGCATCCCCTTTTTATCGCGCTCAAGCACCGATGTGCGGGGCACAACGCTCACCGGTGTTTTCTTCTCAACAAAGC
Organism: Polyangiaceae bacterium; assembly: GCA_016712345.1. Taxonomy (GTDB): domain Bacteria; phylum Myxococcota_A; class Polyangia; order Polyangiales; family Polyangiaceae; genus JADJRH01. Next base: position 4,790,967 of record JADJRH010000011.1, on the reverse strand, counting down.
CCACCATGATGGCACGATACGCGATCGATGCACCAGCGCATAGAAAGAACGTCGGCCCTCCAACGTTTTTTTCGTTCGACAACGCCACTCATGAAGCAAAACGATGAGTCGACGAAACGTGTTTGCTTCCACCGAATGCCTTGCGTCACTTGTGCACCTGCTGCCCATACGCTGACATCTGCCATTGCAGCGCCAAGACACATCCTGTAAAGAGCGGTCGTTCGATTGTTGCGAGTGCCCGCCTTCTGGGGTGGTTTTCTTCCAAACGCGTTGCCCATGTCTCTACTTGCTCCCCCTCCCCGCCGATCGTCACGCCTTTGGATTTGGCTCACCCTCGCGGTTCTGCTGCTCGCGGGCGTCGGCGCCGCGGGATGGTTTTTCTTTTTTCGAACGTTCACCCCGCTCAACTCACATGAAGGGAAGGCGCTTGGTAAGGCCGTTCCTGAATATTTGGTGAGCATGCAAGAAAACCTTCGAAACGGCGGCCCGGCCGACGTTGAGAAGGATCGTGTCGGCGCCGCGCTCGACCCTAAAATGAAAGAGGCGCTCGGCACCGATGTTTCAGATCGCCTCCAAACGTTGCTTCGCACAAGCGTTGACTTGACAGCCACAAAGTCAACCGACAGGGATCTTGTAAACCGGTTTCAGCAGGAGAATATCCTCCTCGACCAAGCGATGGTGGCGCGCGAGCTTCCCTATTTTGTAGATGCTTCGGTGTACCGTTTTGGTGCCTCGAATGTGCCTATTCTGTACACCTACTATATCGAGCGGGACAACACGCTCACCGCACCTGAAAAGCGAATTCGCTCGCTGTTTGTGCGGCGACTCGACAATCTGAATTTCAGGCAGGCCGCTGTTGGGTACACTCGACCAAGCACCACGGCGGCACTTGTATTGTTGGATGAACTGGAGCGACAGCTTGTTGAATTTGTGTTGCCTGCAACGGCGGCTGCGGCGGCAAACGACACGCTGCTCGTTGATCTCGAAAGTTTGGATCCTGACAATGTTTGGCAGAAGAGCCTGCGCGAGCGCTCGGCAGAAATTGTCAAAGCGGCCTATTCAGCGCCTTCGGGCACCACAGCCGCCCAGGTAGAAGAACTCGGCGATCTTTTTTATCGGAGACGAAAGCTTGTTCGCTCGTGGATGAAAACACTCGACAAACAGCGCTATAAATTGCGCGTTCCTCGCAGATTTATCCCGGAGGCCGACTACGCCAATGAGCTTGTGGGTCGCATTCCTCTGACAGATTTGCGCGAGTGGAGAACCATCCATGAACGCCTGATGGAAGCCGACGTGCTGGCCGCGTTCGAGCTGGTGTTGGGCCTCGTGCTGCTCCACAGTGCTTGCGTGGCTCTGGACAATTTGGTCGACTATGAACGGGAAAAAATTGTGGTTCCCAAGCCGATCTTGGACATCCTCGGTATTGAAAAGGCCGACGACGCTTTGGACAGCGAGTTTGCGATGTACACAGCGGGTGAAACGAGCGCCTACCTTGCCGAACTCGCGCGTGGGACAGATCCACCTTCGCTGACACTGCTCACGTTGGCTGAATTTGCTTTCAACAGGGATCTCTGGGGCGGCGCGTATTGTTACGCCGCGCTGATCGTCATGGACGGGTTGGCAGGTCAACTCGGCATTCAAGGTGAGCCTCTCCTTGCTCACCGTCAGATCAACCGCGCTGCGCTGACCCAACGTTTTCTCGGCATCACAAACAAATCTGAAGGGGACATCCGCAACGCCGCCCGTCAGGTTTGGGAGCGTTGGTACGAGGCCAAACTGTCGGACGTTCGGCGCGAGAAGACCACAACCAACGCGGCGTGGCGGCATTAGGCCCAAAGGCTTCTACCGGTGTCGGGCGAGTCATTCACGCACGTGAACGAACAGTGGCACTAAAATCAGACGCGCACCATGCATCCGGCAAGCCGGGCGAAACACGGCGAAACTTCTGACGAGCGGAAACGATGAGCAGATGCTTTGTCAGTGCCGATGAAGGATCAACCCGGTATAGCCCGAATATGCAAAAGCCCTTGTGCGGGGCGCACCCGCCACATGGCAAGCGTGTTGTCGCTTGAACCCAAGACCAGATGATTTCCATCTGGAAACCAGGCCAAGTCTTCAATCCAGGCTCGACCGGTAACACGTGGGGTGGCGTGTACACCAAACGTTGCCACTTCAATAAACAGGAGGTTCCCAGCCAAATCCTGACAAGCCACCATGTCACCCAGGGGTGAAAAACGAGGGCGCGCACTCCACGAGTAGTTGCTCATGTCTTCAGGTTTGACGCGGGAGAACATTCCACCCTGTTTGTCAGGCCACGTGACTGTTGTAACGCCGGGCATGGGACACCTGGCCCCCGGTTGACCGGTGCGCGCATCAAACATGGCAATGCCGTCATGTCCAACCGCAACGAGAACGTCTCCCCGCGGTGAAACCGCCAATCGCGACGGATTTTCAAGCGCCTCGTCAAAACGCCAGTGGAGCCTTCCCGTGGAGGTGTCAAACGCTCCGATTCGATTTCCCACGGACACGAAAAGCGCGCTTCCATCGGGGAGAACCGCCATTCCACCCAAACTCTCGTGCTCGGGGTCTTGCACCAAGACTCGCACCGCAGGCTGCATCGACAACCCATCCACAATCCACACCTCCCCTCGCTGGCTACCCATGGCGAAGCGCGGCCCCTGACCGAGCCATAACACTTCATCACAGTAGTCACCCATGGCCGGCGTTTGACCGCGCAACGCCCCCGTTCGCACATCAAACAGGCATGCGCAGGAGTTGGTGCATCCAACGAGGAGGAAGTTTCCGTCGGGTGAAAAGCGCATGCTGAGGATACTGTCAGGCGCGCGCATTTGAAGGTAGGGTGAGCCGTTGGGATGGTAGAGGACGATCGTTTCATCCCCGGCGGCGGCGATCATGCCGCCGTTGGGACTGACATCCACATGGGAACATCCGGTGTCCACCTGGTAAGGTGGAGCTTGCAACTGCTCGGTAGAGTCATTGCGGTACCTACCCGGTTGCGCAGGCCACCGAGAACTGCTCCCTTCCCATCCCGGACCTGAAATCGCCGACCCGGCGGCCTGCTGCATAGGTGACGGCCCGGACTCCGGCGCGTTGAACGCAACGGGTGCCGCCCCCGGAGGCCGCGCTGAGTAGGCCAATATCTCGATTGTTTCGGCCCAGATCTCCCCCGCTTCTGAATCATCGGGATAGAGGGCTTCAATTTTGGCCTGGCCGATGAACAGGTTTTTTTCATCAGCGTACACATTGGATGGGTCGACGTGTGCCCACTCCAGGAAGTTCGCCGACTCCAATTGATTCTTAAACCCTATTCGCCTGGCGGTGACATAATACCCATCCGACGCACTTCCAAAGACTGTGGCATCATACACGGCCAAGATAGTTTCATGCGGGGGCAGATAAGGGTGCGATTTGCGTACACCGGCAAGTTTTTTTGGGGGAATGGCCGGGTGGAGCGACGTGTTTTCTACTCCGGCCACTCGACTGCGCAAAAACCCGAGAACCCCATCATCGGTGAATTGAATTCTGGGTCGACCAAACTCATCGGTCGCAGCCCCGGCATGGGGTGTTCCGCAGAACTTGCAAATCCAAGGAGGGGAAGGGTCCATTACCCCGCCGCAACGAAGACATGTGGTGACCTGCATAACGCACCTGTGAGTGGTTTTCTCCGCTTTGTGACGAATTGCTGAGGCCATTTCGTCCGCGATCTGCGAGCGCGCGTCAAGAGCTGTTGTCTTTTTGGTTGGTGTTGCTTGCCTCTTCGCGGTAATCATCGCGGCTCAATGTCAACCTTCATCCACTTCCAGCCGGTTTCGCGCGCGCTCTTGATTGTTTCTTTGTTCACTCTACCACCCGCTCTGCTAGGCTGCCCCAAAGAACCTGGACCGGTGGTCAACGTACCGGCTCCGGTTGAAACGTCAGCTCCGTCGGTGTCGGTGGTGGCGGCATCTACCACAGCGCCGTTGGTGCTGTTTACCGCTTCTGACAACATTCTCGCTCCCGTGCTCTGTCACAATGGCAAAGAGCTGATCGCGAGCGACTCGGAAGAGTGTTTAGGGCTCGCGCCCGAGGGAGCGTCGGTGTTCCTTTCAACAGGTCAGGTGGTGAAGCTCGGCTCAACAACCGAGGCGCCGTGTCAGGGCAGCGGAGTCAACAACTTCTCAGGTCGCAAGGCCACCCCCAATAGCGACCTTGGGAGCTACGGTATTTGGCCGGAAAGCGCCAAGTCGGCGATTGTTCGCAAAGTGGCCGATCTGGAGCCGTCTGAAAAAGAACTCGCGGCGCTTGTCAAACTGCTCCAAAAAGAAACGGAGCGCGAAAGTGACCCACCCCCCAAGGTCATGGTCACCGGCGGTTTGACATTGGACATGGACGGCGACGGTCAACTTGACAAGGTGTTTGCCATTTACGCCAACATTGGACTTTACGGCCTTGTGGCAACGTTTTTAGGGAAATCGCCCGACTCACCTACTACCCTTTCGGCAATGCAATATGACTTTCCCAAGTTGGTTGGGTACACCGACCTGGATGGTAAGCCCGGCCATGAGGTTTGGATTAGCGCACAATTTGTGGAAGGGATCGATGGTCAGACGTTGGCCTCCGCCATTTCAGAACGGCTCATGGCACTGGACAACGGTAAGCCAGCGGAGGTGGGTTCGTGGGGATGCCGAATGTTCTGAGGGCCTTGCATCCGTAGGCCTTGTGGGGTTAGCCTTTGGTTGTGCGAAAGTTCAGTTCTTACGGCCCCGTGGATGCGCGTTTCCACTTCAGCGTTTCGCGGCGCGAATTGGTGGCGGAGTGCGCGGCACAGCTGGTCAACAATTCGGGAGACCGAGGACACTTCTTCACGATTTGGGCACCTCGGCAAGCGGGTAAAACGTGGCTCATGAAGCGGGCGATGGAGGAGATTCGCTCCCAGCACGGCGATCGCTTTGTGGTTGGGTCATTGCTTGTGCAAGGCGCGTTGGATGAGCAAGACACCGATGAAGTTTTTTTTCGTGCGGTTCCGCGCCTCTTTCGCGACGGTTTTGGAGTGGAGCCTGAAGCGCCTCAACACTGGGAAGGTTGGATGCGCCTGTTCTCCAAACAGGGTGGCATTTTTGATCGGCCGCTCATCCTGCTGATTGACGAGTTCGACACGCTGCCCGCTGCTGTGATTGACCGGCTGGTGAGCACGTTCCGCGCAATGTACCTGTCACCGCAGTCCTATGTTTTGCACGGCCTGGCGCTCGTGGGTGTCCGAGCCGTCCTTGGGGTTGAAAGTCCGCGAGGCCCACCCTTTAATGTGCAGCGCGCCCTCCGCGTGCCCAATCTCACCCGGGATGAAGTAGTAGATCTTTTTGACCAGTATCAAACAGAGAGTGCGCAAAAAGTAGAATCGGCTGTTGTTGAACAGGTCTTTAATGTAACGCGTGGACAACCGGGATTGGTGTCGTGGTTTGGTGAGCTAGTCACCGAGAAATACAATGCCGACCCTACCCATCCGATCACGACTGCGGCGTTCAACTTGGTGTATGGGCGTGCCTGTCAGGTCGAGTGGAACAATACAATTCTCAACCTTATCAAAAAGGCCCGCGGCCCTTATCTCTCGCATGTTGTTTCTCTTTTTACAAACCCCAACGTGCCTTTTTCGTTGGATAAGGACTGGTGCAACTACCTCCACATGAACGGTGTCATCGACGAAGGGCCGCCATCTGACAATCCATCAAGCAGCTCTGTCGTTTGTCGATTTTCATCTCCATACGTTCAGCGGCGCCTTTTTGCCGCTCTGACAGACGACATGTTCGGTGACAAGGCCCCTCTCTTGGCGATTGAACCGGGGGATCTCTTGGCAGACGTATTTTTGGTCGGCGGTTTGGCGCTGCCGCCGCTCGTAGAACGATACCGAGGCTACCTGAAACGTCTGAAGGCGGCCGGAATAGACCCATGGGTAGGTCAACCACGCCGCGCGGACCTTCACCTGACAGAAGCTGTCGGCCATTTCCATTTGTACGCCTGGCTTCGTGACGCGGTGGGAAGACGGTGCGTCATCAGCCCTGAGTTTCCCACCGGGAATGGTAAGGTTGACCTCGTGTTGCACACGGAGGAGGGTCACCTTGGGCTTATTGAGGTGAAGAGTTTTGTGGATATGTATGAGTTGCAAAAGGGGCAAGCTCAAGCGGCGGCGTACGCCAAAAAGCTGGGTGTACACACCGTGACAATGGTAGTGTTTGTCCCAATGGAAGATGAGCGGGTGCCGGCTTCGATCATAAAAGGGGTGGTGGTAGACGGCGTCACGGTGCAAGTGGTTGCGATTGGATGGGTATGACGCGCGCAGTCGAAAAACACCTGCCACCTGGAGCGTGGTGACGTTCTGAGTGAGGCGGGGATTGCGATTTCCGGGGAGCCCATTTAGAGTCGGTCCCATGCGAGGGTCTACCAATTTAAGTCAAATGCGCGGGTGGGTGCTGGCTGCGGCGTTGCTAACCGGTTGCGGAGAAACCACACCTCCGCCGCGCGCGGGAGGCCCCACCATGCCGCCGTCGGCAAGCGCGAGCGCCTCTCCAAGCGGCCGCATGTGTATTGTCTCCGGCAAGGTTACTTCTGACAAAAACGCGGCTGTGCCCAACGCCACAGTGGCCGCCATTCCAAAAGGTGGAGACACACCGGCGGAGGTGGCCAAGACAGACTCAGACGGGCGGTATTGTTTAGCCTCGCTCAACACGGGCTCGTTTGGGTTTACCATCACAACGGCGGATCAGACAAGCGCCTATGCCGATGTTCGGGACGTTTCGCCGAGGGGTCTGAACCAAACGCAGATCAACTTTCAGGTGGGCGGGCCCGGGTATGTTTTGTCGGGCGTTGTAAACGGCGATCAGAATGCACCCATGCCCAACGCGATGGTGTACATCTCGCGACACAGTCAATTCGAAGCCGATCTTTTTGTGGTGCAGGCCGGGGCCGACGGCCGCTACAAGGTGAAGCTCCCCGCGGGGCAATACGTCCTTCGAGTGCAGTCTGATGAAGTAACGTCTCAACCTGTCAACGTTCCATTGAACGCCGACAAAACCGCCGATCTGAACGCTCGGCGTCTCAACTCGCCTGACAAGCCCGCCCCCGACGAAGTGGTGGCATGGATCAAGTCAAAGGCTTTGCCGCTCAAGAGCGTTGAGGCGGGCCAAGGTTTTGATGACATGATCGCGCTCGAACCGCTGCTGCCCAAGGGCTACAAAAACATCGTTGCGCTGGGGGAAGCTACCCATGGCACGCGCGAGTTTTTTCAACTCAAGCATAGAATGCTGGAGTACCTTGTTGAGAAAAAGGGGTTTCGCGTTTTTGGTATAGAAGCAAGCTTTGGTGACAGTCTACCTTTGACAAACTATGTGGCCACCGGTAAGGGTGACCCCGCCGCAGCGCTTGCCAATCAGGGCTTTTGGACCTGGGATACCGAAGAAGTGCTCGCCCTCGTGAAGTGGATGCGCGCCTATAACGAAGACAAGTCGCACAAAGAAAAGCTCGCGTTTTGGGGGTTTGACATGCAGTCACCCGCGGCGAGCGCGCTGGCGGTCATCGCTTTTTTTGAAAAGGCGGATTCTGCGTTTGCAAAAGGAATAGGCCCGGCACTGGAGGCTCTCGACGACGATTTTTCTACCCACTTTGCATCTGACGCGGCTATCCCAGCGAGCGCCCTGACTTCGGCCAATGCGACTATAAAAACGATCTTGGCCAAGCTCGATGCGGACAGGCAGGCGATTTACAACAAATTCGGAGCGTTTGAGTATGCCCTTGTCCGCATTCATACACAAGTTCTCAAGGCTTACCTTGCTGCTAAAATCGAGCACAATCACAACCTGCGCGATGAGGCCATGGCCCAAATCGTTCGTATGATTTTGGACCGAGAACACTCCATGGCATGGGGGGCAAAACGGCCCGGAAAGGGTGATCCGCCCATTTCTATGGGCATGGTGTTGTGGGCGCACAATGGGCATATCGATAAACTGAGCAATTCAGGTTCCACATCCATGGGCTCCATTCTGGCAAACGAAGCCAGTCTCAACTATACCGCCTTTGGTTTTGCCTTTGACGAAGGCTCATTTCAGGCATTTGACCAAGGCATACAAAAGCGGGGCCTGATGTCGTTCAGCGTTGCTCCGGGCATGCCGGGCTCGCTCGATCATACCCTTGCACGCGCGGGAATTCCGGTCTTTGCCTTACCCTTGCAAAAGGAAGCCGCGGGCCCGTTGCCAGACTGGTTTTCAAAACTCAGCTTTACGCGATGGGTAGGTGCGCTTTATCTTGACTCTCTCCCCTCGTACGGGTTTGAGCCAATGGCCCCCGCTGAACATTTCGACGCGCTTTTGTTCGTGCAAAAAACCACCGCCGCGCATGCAAACGCCACGGGTAAGAGGCCGGGAAAAAACGAATCCGTCGCCGCGGGCACGCTCACAGATCCCGGATTTGAAGGGTCAGAAAAAGGGAAGGCGCCCAGCGGATGGGTGACAAGCGGCTATCCCAAACAGCTTGAGTATACCTCCACAGTGGTTGACAAATGTGCGAGTGGTAAGCTTTGCCTTCTTGTACAACGTGTAAAAGGGGATGTGCCAACGGGCGCCGGGACGGCCGCGCTGAGCATCGACGCAAAACCTTACCAGGGCAAGAAAGTGCGCGTTTCAGCAAAGGCGAGGGTTGAGTCAAAATCCACCGGCGATGAGGCTTTTTTTGTGGCCTTCACCTCCGAGATGGAAATCATCGGTTCACCTGTACTCGGTGGTACCTGGGACAAAGTACAAACAGAAGTAACGGTGCCGGCCAACGCCGAGCGCCTTAAAATTGGAATGGTTGTTACAGGTATGGCCAAGGCGGGTCTCGATGATCTTGAGGTGACGGTTGTCAGCCAAGGCCCTTGAAGCGACCTGACACAAAGTGAGTTGCTCGAGACGCAGCCTCCCGCCACAAACCTGCTCTCACCAAAAAACTCTTGTGACCTCCCCGTAACCTCGGCACGATCGCACGTCTTATGGCTTATTCTAAACGATACGGCGTACACGCCGGGAGCATCGGAAGTCAGGTTTCAGCCCTGGCGGTCGGGCTTTTAATAATGCTTGCAGGTCAAGCGTACGCAGAAACGGGCGGCGCGGGCGGGGCGTCCACAAGCGGAACCGGAGGCTCCACAACGAGCGGCACGGCCGGCGCAGGTGTCGGCGGCGCAGGTGCCGGCGGCGCAGGTGCCGGCGGCGCAGGTGCCGGCGGCGCTGGGGGCTTAGGCACAGGGGGTCTGGGTGGCGCGGCCACCGGCGGCGGAGGGGCGGGCGGAAATAGCCCTTCCGTGGATAACGACGGGGATGGCTTGACCGAGGAGCAGGGCGACTGCAACGACGAGAACCCCAACATTTTCCCCAATGCCGGTGAAACGTGTGATGGAGTCGACAACGACTGCAACGGTCAGATCGACGACAACACGGGCAGCCTTTATTATCAAGACAACGACAGTGACGGTTGGGGAGATCCCAACGTAAGTTTTCTGGCCTGTCAACAAGCATTTAATACAACGTTGAAAGCGGGTGACTGCAACGACAACAACTACCAGATTCACCCTGAAAATACGGCGTCCGACGTTGGTAACGGCCTTGACGACGACTGTGACGGGCTGGTTGATGAAGATACGGGTTACGACGGAGGTCCGGGCGATCTACCCAACGTTTTGAGCGGCGCGCTCTTTGCGGTGTGGATGGGAGTGGGCGCGTGGCGAAATCGAAAGAACCGGCGCGCTCAGTAGAGGGCAAGTTAAGCTCAACAAGTGCCGGGACAGCGGAGGGCAGCCGCCTTCGCAACTGGCTCGCGTTGCTACCTGTGCGTTTCGACGACCGGCGGTTTTGGCCCCGCGCGGTAATGGGTATGGCCCTGCGATGGGGGGCTTTCCAACTTGACTGGTGGCCGCTTCGCGAGGCAGTTGTGGGGGCGCTTCGCTTCACATTGGAGCCCTCCGGGCTGGTGAGCGTTCACCCGGACCCTGTGAAATTTTGGGTAGGGCACGAAAGCGTACACATCACTGTTTCGTGTACACACGTGGAGGTGTTCGCTCTTTTGTGTCCACTCCTCTGGGATTGGAGTGTGACCCCGCTGGTAAACCTCAAGCGCTATTTTGCTCTCGCCGCGGGGCTTGCGGTGTTTGCGCTGGTGCGACTGCACGTGGCTGTGTGGCTATTGTCGCGGGGAGTTTCGTGGGTGATTGGGCACGATGTACTTTTGGGAGTGAGCTACTTTGTGTTGATGGCGAGCGCCCTCAAATACGGGGCGTGGACAAAGCACTCTACCCATTGAGGCGACCCTGACCGCTTGCGGTGCAACAGAAAAACGGTCCGCGCGGCTCGGACTGCCGTAGCCCTCAACACCATGTTCCGTCCCCGTCGTTGGCTCGCCGACGATGAACAAGCACTGCCCCAAAACTCCTGCGAGCGAGTTGCAGGTTGATTTAGAACCATGGTATGTGAGTTGCGTGCGTCTCACTGAATTCGGCGTTTCTAGGCTCCATTGTTTTCGCAGCGACGCGCGTTTGCGTCTCGCGCCGTTGACGTTGATTTATGGCCAAAACAATGCCGGAAAAAGCACCTTGCTTCGTGCACTTTCTTTGTTCTCAAGCTCCGTTGGTGTGGGTGGGGAGGCAACACTGAACTTAGCCTCCGAGGCAGCAAAGGGAGCATCTTTCCGTGATCTGCGCTCTCGACTCGACAGCTTAAATGAAGTGGGTTTTTCGTTCGTTTGGCGTGGAGCCAAGGGTACGCACGAAGCGGTTTCTTTTCGCTTTATGGAAGAGAAAGATGGTAGTCACGTTCTAAGGGATCTGGAAATTCGACTCGACGGTGTAGCGCCCCATGTATTTCGCATTTCGGTGGACACAATTGGCCACTACGAGTTGGTGGCCGAGCGTAAGGTGCTCTGGTCGGGCAAGCTGCAATTTGACGGGGTCTGCCCACGGATGAATGGATCGCTGCCGGTTGACAAGCAAGTCATACTACAGTCTGTCATCGATCGGCTGCACCACTGGAGTTCCACAGTTCATTGGCTCACAGCGGTGCGGGCAACCGTGCCCCGAAAGCGAGCCATACCGCACCAAGCCTCACCAAAAAATTCCGATGGCGCCTGGGTTCAAGAACACCTTGGCAGAGAAGAGTTGGAAGGTCGACGTAGTCTCACGGGGCTCGTTTCGTCGGAAATCGAGGAGTTGTTCGGTTGTTCGTTGCGCATCGACATCGACGAGCGGGAAGCACTTTTTCGAGCAACTCCTGTCGGCACCGCGTGGCGCCTTCCACTTGCAGACCTCGGTGAAGGCGTTACGCAGGTGCTGCCTGTATTAACTCTATGTCTGATGGCAGAGCGGGGTGACTTGGGTGATCGACCCATTCTGTGTATCGAACAACCTGAAATGCATTTGCACGCCGATGCGGAGCGCCGTCTTGCCACGTTTCTTGCCCGGGTTTCCAACGCACCCTGCAACCCGATCTTGCTTGTTGAAACCCACTCTGAGATTCTCCTCAGCACTCTATTGCTTCAAGTTGCCCAGGGCTTTCCACCTGAAAACCTCGCGGTGCACTGGGTATCGCGTGAATCTGCGGCAACCGAAAGTCTAGTCCGTCAGGTAAAAATTGACAAGAAGGGCAATCCGGCAGATTGGCCTGTCGGCGCTTTTGGCCAGCGGTCAGAACTTTCACGCGCGCTGTTTCTTGCTCGCCGCGGTTGAGGTGATCATGCGCGTCTTGCTTCGGCCCGCGGTATTTGAGTCGTCGGATCGCTTGGGGCTCTACGTTTTGTTGTGGCTCGGTGGGGTGTTGCGCCATCGAGTTATCCCCGACCCGCTTGTTCACCCCGCCCACAGCATGTGGGTCGCAAGTCTCGACCCTGGCACTGCTCGATTGTGGGAAGAGATGGTAGATTCGTGCCTCAACGAAGAGACCTTGCGGCCGGCCCATTGGGAGATCGCCATCGACAGCGTGGCGCATGCTGTTTGGGCACAACCAACACCTGTGTTACCCATAGCTGACGCGATTGATCTTCTCCTTCAACCTTACCGCATAGTCTTAGAAAACAATGTCAACGACCGCGCTTTTTTAATGGCAATTGCCGGGGCCGAAGAACGGCAGATGTTGGCGCTTGCCGAGAAAAGGGCGTCGCTCGTTTTCGAAATGGGAGGCGGGACAACGATTGTGCCCCGCATCGCCGAAATCCGCCGAACCGAAAGCTTGCGGAGGCTCGCATCTGTGATGGTGGACAGCGACGCTTTGCGCCCGCCAACGCAGGGTGAGACGCACCAATCGGTTGAAGGAGTGCTGGCTCGTGACGCTCGGAGAGAAGCCGCCGACGAGTTCACGGGAGTGCATCTCCAAGTATTGCGTCGCCGGGCGATCGAAAACTACCTGACCATCCCATCGCTTCGTCGGTGGGCTCGGGGGGACGATGATCTCCGCGCGACAGTCGACGTTTTTGAGGCCTTATCGCCATCCCAACAATATCACTACAACATGAAAAATGGCTTCGCGGGTGATCAAAGAAGGCTAGCTGAAACGCAAGATCGGACTGAGGTCAACCGTATCCGCGCGCTCTATCAAAACCTGACACCAACCCAACGTCAGGCGTTAAATTCTGGATTTGGGCATGACGTGGGCAAGTTGTTCGGATGGGCGGTAAGGTCAGAAGATGCAGAAATCGAAGCGCGCGAAGAGGTACGTTCGTTTCTAAATGCCGTTCTCACTCGAATGCGGTAGAAATGCCGGAGCCGGTCATGTTAGCCACCAAAAGCACCCTGTTCAGCGATCCTTCGGTGCAGTTTCTTCAGAGACTCTTGGAAGACTTTGCCCGAGGGGAGATCGCTCTTCCACGGTTTCAAAGGCCGTTTGTTTGGGACAGAGAACATCGGTTAGAACTGTTTGACAGCGTGAAGAAAGGCATACCCATCGGATCGCTCATGATCCTGGAAATGCGTTCAAGTCTCGATAAGGAGGTGGAGGTTTTGCCGAAAACGGAGTTGGGGCCGTTTCTACTTCCCACGGTTCCCGAAGGGGTTCCAAAGCGCTATTTGTTGGATGGCGAGCAGCGGCTAATGACCCTCTACTTTGCTCTCTACCCTTCCCAAGTTCTACCCGGCGAAACGCAGGGTGAGCCTGCAAGCGCGTTTGAAGTTTTCTATGACCTTGAAGGGAAGAGATTTTTGACCAGGGAAGAATTGCGGGGCGAAGAACCACCGCTTCACTATTTCCCGTTGCGCGAGATTTTTGTTCCCCGCGGCGTGCTTAAGTTCCAGAGAGACTTGGTGGGTAAGTTAGAAAAAAACTTGGTGGGTAAGTTAGAACAAACCAACGAACAACGCGCCATTTTGGAAAAGCAGATAGCAGACTATCTTGAGCGTTCTGACTCTGTTTCAGAGGCAATTCGGCAGTATAAAATTCCTGTCACTGTCCTTTCGGCAAACGATCTTTCTTTGGCCGCCGAAACCTTCAAGCGCGTGAACAGTCAGGGCGTGTCAATGAGTGAAGTTCACATGATGAACGCTGTCACATGGCGACCTTCCTTTGACCTTATCGACAGCTTCGACGAGCTTCGCGCTCAAATGCTGGGTCACTTTTTTTGGCAAGATCGTGAAAATCTGGACGACCAGGTGTTACTCCGCGTGGCGAAGCGGTTGATCGATCGAGACGTGTACGACGAAGACGTGAGCGGCATCGCACCCAAAATTCGCGAGAAAAATGTGTTGGAGAGAGTCGGATCCGCCATGTTGCGGTGTGCCAGATTCCTTAGATCTAGGGGCCTGCACAACCCCGCCCACATTCCCAACATGATCCAGCTGGTCGTTCTGGGGCGCGTTTTTGACGACCAGCCCGAACCAACAGCAGAAGCGTTGGACAGACTTGAAGACTGGCTTTGGTTCACTTCGTACGCCGAGGTGTTGAGTCCGTTTATTCGCACTTCATACCTGACCCTGGAGCGCCAGGCCACCGCCATTGCGGCCGGCCGGCAGCCCGAACCGTTCTCGCGCAACGTGCAGCGAAAAAACTTACCTCGGTTTGACTTTCGAGGTTCCCGATCGAGAGCGCTGGCTTGGTGCCTCGCAAACAGAATGGCCGATCACGGGCATCCGGAAACACCCATGTTACTTGCTGAGTTGGGAGGGCGGGCGATGGCGAGAATCAACTTGCCCAAAAAGGCCAACTCCGCAGAACCCGCTGCATTGCGGGTGCTTCTTCATCCTGATGAAATCGACGCATTTCGCCAAGATCTGAATTCGGGCCAGGTTCGCGATACCAAGTTGATCAAAGCTCAACTCTTGTCGCACCAGGCGGTTCGTGCCTTTTCCAAAGGCGACAACGGAATCCAAAAATTTACTGAAATTCGCGAACGCGATCTCAATCAGATGGAAGAAAAAAAGTTTGCTGCCGCCGGCAAACGCCTTTTCCCAGGTGCATTCCCCTGACACGTTCTATCGCTTTGGAGATCGGTGTCAGCGACCCGCGCGATGAGGTAGAAACATCGCGCGGGCCCCGATAAGGGAAGGTTTTTTTGGGGGGTATGATTTACAGAAGGATGCAGCCCATGCCGTTGCCAAAGTCGCCGCAGGTGTACCCCGCGCGACAATCGGCGTCGCTGGAACAGCCGTCTAGACACAGACCCACGTCCCCACCGGTGACAGCGGCGCAGAACGCGTCGGGTGTGCAATCGTTTTGACTGACCGAGCAATACTCTGAACAATACCCGCCCGGCCAACCAAAGTCTGTTTCGTTGATGCAGAACGGATCGTTTCCAGTGGCCGCGCACCCATTTTGTGACGTGCACGCTCCACCCGTTGCCGTGGTGCCAGGTGTACACACCCCGAGCGCCTGACAGTCGGGATCTTGACAATCCCACAAGCCGTCGGCGTCTTCGTCGACGAGATTGTTGCACTGCGCTTCCGGCGGAAGGATCACGTGACAATTGGCGTCGCAGGTGACCCCATCGGGCGGATCGCAGGTTTCGTTGCCGGTGACCTGACCATCGCCGCAAACGGCGCACGCCGGGTCATTGGCGCAGGAAACGTCGGCGCAATCGGCGTCGCCGTCGCCGTTGTCGTCGATGCCGTTGTTACAGATTTCGGGTATAGGCCAACAAACGGTTGCCCCAACGCCCGGGTCTTGACAGCCGTATCCGGGCCGGCAATCGGCGTTTGAAACGCAACCGTCGAAACAAAGGCCGCTGTTGGCTGTGACGGGAAGGCACATACCGTCGCCGGCACAATCGTTGGTGAAGTTGTCACAATACTCTGAACAATACCCGTCCGGCCAGGCGAACATCGCTTCAGAAATGCAGTAGGGATCGTTTGCATTGGCGGTGCAGTCGCTGGCAACCGTGCAAGCGCCGCCGGTGGGTGTGGAACCGGGTGTACACCCGCCGAGGGCCTGACAGTCCGGGTCTTGACAGTCATGAAGGCCGTCATTGTCGTTGTCTAACAGGTCATCGCAAGCCGACTCCGGTGGGTAGATCACCTGACAGTTCGAATCGCACGTTACGCCGTCAGGCGGATCACACTCTTCGTTACCGGTGATGTTGCCATCACCGCAGACGGCGCACGCCTGATCCCAATAGCACTCGCTGTCGTCGCAGTCGACAGCCCCGTCACCGTCATCGTCAATGCCGTTGTCACAGGTTTCAGGTGCCGGCCAGCAAACGGGGGTTCCAAAGCCAAAATCTTGGCAGCTGTACCCGGCGCGGCAGTCTGAATTGGAAGTGCACCCGTCGAAGCACAATCCCGCGACGGATGTGATGGGTAGGCACACAGCGCCCGCAGCGCAATCGTTGGTGAAATAGTCGCAATACTCCGAGCAATACCCGTTCAACCACTCAGATTGCGACTCTGTGATGCAGAAGGGATCATTGTTGTTGGCCGCGCAATCGGTTTGCGCTGTACAAGCGCCGCCTGTGGGTGTGGAGCCGGGTGTACACACCCCGAGCGCCTGACAATCGGGATCTTGGCAGTCGTACAGCTCATCCTGGTCGTCGTCGATCAGGTCATTGCACGACGCTTCGGGTGGGTAGATAATCTGACAGTTGGAGTCACACGTCACGCCGTCGGGCGGATCACATTCTTCATACCCGCTCACAACGCCATCACCGCAAACAGGCGCCTGGCATTGACCATTTTCGTCGCATGTGTACGTCCAGTCGGGACACCCGACAACCCAATTGTAGGGGATGTCGCAATCGGGATCGGGTGCGCCGCAGTCGCAGTTGCAAACGTCACCGGCATCATACCCATCGGCCGCACATGTCCAGCCGGCCGGCACCGCTTTGCAGGTGCCCATTGAGGTGCAGATCTCCCCGGCCGCGCAACCATTGACAGGTTGATTGGGTTGGAAACAGTCAAGGTCGGCAAAGCCGCAGTTGCAGTCACACCCGTCTCCTGTGCCATATTGATTGGGATTACAAGTCCACATGGGAGGTGGACTGGCAGGGGGTAGATAACACAAATCAAGCCGCGGTCGTTTCTGAATGACCTGCGCTTCTTTGGTTTTAAACCGCGTGCGGTCGCTGTTTTCACTGAGCACCAGGCCAAAGTTTGGCCCTTTCACCCAGGCTTTGGCGAGATTTGTTGCGTCAAACGAAATCAGTCCCTTGGAACTGCCAGCCGCAGTTGCAAACGACGCCGCAACATCCGGTGAATAAGCGCTCGCAAAGCTGCTCCAAGTGACTGTGCTTTCATCCCAAGAGGCGGTGACTTTGTACACATTCACAGTCCCCGCCGCGCCGTTGGTTTTTTGGTGCAACGTGACCGTGGCCGACTGCACACGAGCCGCGGTTGGAACGCCGCTCAAGTCAAACCGGAGAAGGCCCAGCTTCGGGTCTTTTTTGTCGCCGGTTTCAAGGTCAAGATCAAAATTCTTGTTAGGCTTTTTTGAGTCGACCGTGGCATCAAAGCTCGAACCTGAAACCCCTTCTTGCAGGGTAATACAAATGGGATGACCACCGTACACAATGGCCGCGCCGTCTCGGTCAATGGGAGTCAGGTGCAAATCACCCGTGTTCGTGCCATTGCAAAATGGGTAGTGCATGACCGATTCTGCGTCGTAGCCGGTGATGGCTTTCCAGTTAGAATCTTCGTAACAGACGCCGGCTTCAGGTCGGGTATGTTCGTGGCGGAAGCCGAGGCCGTGACCCACTTCGTGTTTTAAAATGCCGGCCAACGTGTATGGTGAAACGTCGAAAAACGACTCTTCAGCAATTAAGATATTGCGAATTTCGCGCGGGAAGTTGGGGAAAAATGCGCGCGCCAAATAGGGAGATCCGGGCGGTGCCAAGTTGACATCAAACACCACGTTGGGGTTATTTTCGTCGCAGTTTCCGTCTTCGGATGACAGGTGAATCAGGTTGATGTTGGCCGAGGTTTCCCAGTCATCGGCGGCGATCTGCATAGCAGTTACCACGTCTGAATAATACGACCCAAAACTTGACCCAACACAATACGTCAGGTTGAGCTTTTGGGTATCATCCCACTTTGCTTCAATCCCCTCTTCGGTGTGAAGCGTGAGCGCCCCGTTTTGCACGTACTTGTCAAAAAATGTTTTGAGTGCCGCCTTGTCGCGTATGGGTGTGTCGCCCGCGACGATGTACACACCTGACTTGGGTTCTCGGTAGGTTTTCGCCTCAAATTCTTCAAACGACATCTTGTTGGTGCCGAGCGGACCATCTTTCGGCAAAGGCCCCTCGACGTCGGCACATCCAAGCGCTGCAAGCGATGCGAGAAGCAGGGAGATTCCAATCCTGGTTTGGACTGCACGCATAGATCAACCCTCCAAAACACGTGACACGAGCATCCTGCCTGGCCGGTGAAATACCGGGGCGGCGCTGCCCGTAAGGGACTAAGTAAGGAACAAGGACAAGCGCCCGGCGCGCTGTCTCACCAGCTGCCGGACGGCCCCCTGTATACAGGTTCCGTGCCTATGCGAGGAGCAGCACGAATCCCGCGGCTTGCGCACGCGTAAGCACCTACGCCCGCGACAACGATGCCAGAGGCCCCCGTGTGGATCGCCAAAAAATCGCGGTCGCAGGGTGGCGCGCGCGGCCTGACATTCGCGAAACCGTTTAACACGGGCGAATGGCTCAACGTTGCGCTCATGGTCGGGGTTAACCTGGGCCTTCATGAGCGTGCCCCGTTTGGCGCTTGCCCGAACTCCGACGATTGGTTCCCGAGTATGGACAGCCACTTCATTACCAACCCCAATATGGGGTTTGCGACCCGAATCGTGCGTATGTGTCGCCGAGCCGGGCCTTACCTTTTCTACCCTGCTCCAACTTAGCCTCCCTCACGGCCTCGCCCCCGCACTGGTTCCAGAACTGAAAAACATTACCGTGGGTGGTGCCGTTGCGGGGTGTGCGGTAGAATAAACGGCTTTTCGACACGGGGGGTTTCACGATCGGTTCCCGCGTGCCTGTGAGCCGCCGGACCTTGGCGTCTATTCGGGCCGCACTTGGAATTTAGAACGTGCCCGCCATCGGTCTCGCAGGCCCCACGTGTTGGTCTTGGCTGCTGGTGTTTGCTAGCGCGGGTGAACAAGATCGGATAATTGACCGTGTAGGAAGTTCATGACGACCGAAAAAGCCGGGCTTCTTGGCAAACTCTCTTTTGGATAGGTACCTGACGCTTTGGATCTTTGCGGCCATGGCGCTTGGTATTGCTCTCGGGTTTGTGGCTCCGGGCTTTACCGCGGCGCTCAATCGGATGAGCGTGGGTACAACCTCTATACCCATTGCCATTGGCCTTGTGCTGATGATGTACCCACCGCTTGCCAAAGTGCGTTACGAAGAGTTGGGCCGCGTTTTTCGCAACAAGCGAGTGCTTGCCCTGTCGCTTGTACAAAACTGGATTATCGGTCCGCTGCTCATGTTTGGCTTGGCGGTAGTTTTTCTGCGCGACAAGCCTGAGTATATGCTGGGCCTTATTTTAATTGGCCTCGCGCGCTGCATTGCCATGGTGATCGTGTGGAATGACCTGGCCAAAGGCGACACTGAATATTGCGCCGGCCTTGTGGCATTCAACTCCATTTTTCAGGTTTTGTTCTTTTCAGTGTACGCTTACTTTTTTGCAACACTGGTGCCCGCGTGGCTGGGCCTCAAAGGGGCGGTTGTCAACATTACCATTGGTGAAATTGCCAAGAGCGTTGCGATCTACCTGGGCATCCCATTCGCCGCCGGGTTTATAACGCGGCGGGTGTTTGTACAAGCCAAAGGGCGTGACTGGTATGAGAAAAAATTTGTACCGCGCATCAGTCCGATCACCCTTGTTTCGCTCTTATTTACCATTGTGGTGATGTTCTCTCTCAAAGGCGAAACGATCGTTCAACTCCCGTTTGATGTGCTTCGCATTGCGGCGCCGTTGCTCATTTACTTTGTGGTGATGTTTGCCGTTTCGTTTTTCATGAGCAAACGGGTAGGCGCCGATTATAAACAATCTGCCACGTTGTCGTTTACCGCGGCTTCCAATAATTTTGAATTGGCGATTGCTGTGGCCATTGCGAGTTTTGGCATTCATTCAGGTGCCGCGTTTGCCGCAGTCATCGGGCCGCTTGTTGAGGTGCCGGTGTTGATTGCGTTGGTCAACGTGGCCCTGTGGGCTCAGCGCCGGTATTATCAAGACCCGGCGGCCACTCTACCCAAGGCCTGACACGTGCCCCGCCGGCCAAGAATGTGCCCGGCGGCGGTCCCCTACGGCTTCTTTTTGGGGCTTGCCCGAGCTGGTCCTTTACTTGGCTGCAAGACTCTTCGATGATAGCTAAAGCATGCCGCGCATTGTAATTGCCAGCGGGCCTCGAAAAGGTGAGGCCATTCGCATTGAACATGGCCTGTGTGTAGGCCGCGAAGATGGGTGTCAGATCGTGCTCGGCGACGCCAAGGTTTCGCGCCGTCACGCGCGGTTTGAGTCGAAGGACGGTGACTGGATCTTGGTTGACCTTGGGTCATCGCACGGCACCTATGTCAACCGCGAGCGTGTCACGTCCCGCACATTGGCAGACGGCGATCACGTGCAGTTGGGCGACACGTTGTTGCGGTTTCACGCGGAGGGTGAGGTTTCTGAAGTCGTTCGTGAATTGCCAACAATTGCCAACACCGACGGGTCACCGCCGGGGGCGGACGCGAAGCTTCGATTGTTTTATGACCTCGCGCGGGCTGTGGCCGACCTGTCTGATACCGAATCGTTGTTGCGGGGCTTGTTGCGCGGCGTGGTAGATGTGCTGGGGGCCGAGCGCGGGGCGGTAGGTCTGTGTGAACCGGGCGGCCTTCACACGGTTGTGTACGCACGTCCCGGGTCCGAAGAATCTGTCACCTTTGCTCGCGATGTCCACACAGCGGTGCTCTCGCGGCAGAGTGCCATTATTGTACGCGAGCCAGAAACCAGTCAAACACTGGCCCGTCAACGCGTGCGGAGCGCAATGGCAGCCCCCGTTTGTGCGTCGGGACGGGTTCTTGGAATACTGTATGTGGACGATCGGGGTAAGGTAAATCGGTTTGGGGATGCAGACCTTGAATGGATGGTGGCCTTGGGTCGCCTTTGCGCGGCCGTGTTGTCGAGTGCGGAGCGCTTTCAAAGTGCCGACGCCGTCGCCGAAGCATTGCGGCCAGGTTCGCCGCTGGCGGCTTTGGAAGGGGACAGTGCGGCCGTGGAGCGGCTCCGGTTAACCCTTCGAAACGTGGCCGCGGCCGACGCCCACGTGGTGATTCACGGTGAGAGTGGAACTGGCAAAGAATTGGTCGCGCGCGCCCTTCATGCGTTGTCTCCCCGCGCGGAGCAGCCATTTGTGGCGCTGAGCTGTGCTGCGTTGCACGAGCAATCGGTGGAAAGTGAACTGTTTGGTCATACGTCAGGTGCGTTCACCGGAGCCGACAAATCGCGGCGCGGCGCGTTTGTATTGGCTCATCGAGGTACCTTGTTTCTCGACGAGATTGGCGAGATCAGTCCCGCCACTCAGTCGAAAGTGCTGCGAGCCATTCAGGAGCGTGAAGTGCAACCCCTCGGGGCAGAGCGACCTACCCGCGTGGATGTTCGGATTTTTGCGGCTTCGCACAAAGATCTCTGGCGTGAAGTGGAGGCGGGCAGATTTCGTGAAGATCTATACTACCGGCTTCATGTGGTAGACGTTCAGGTACCGCCGCTGAGGGACCGAGCCGGTGATATTGCCCTCTTGGCCAAGCGGTTTTTGCTACGGTCGGCGCGACGGCTTGAAAAGGCTCTTGTCGGCTTTTCTACGGAAGCATTGGAGGCGCTTGAAGCGCACTCTTGGCCCGGCAATGTGCGTGAACTCCAAAATGAAGCCGAACGCGCGGCGATTGTGGCATCCGGGCCTCTCGTTGAAGTCTGGGATCTGTCGGCCCGCATCCGTGGAGCACCTGTATCACTTCGTCCAACCGCGGTCCGATCGAGCGCGCCTCCGCAGGCGGTGGCTACGCCGGCCGAGCGTTTCGCGGCATTGGAGCCTACCGAACGCGCGCTCGTTCAAGAAGCGCTGACGACGGCAAAGGGCAATCTCGCGGAGGCAGCGCGAATCTTGGGGATCACGCGCATCATGCTCAAGCGGCGGGCCGAGCGATTTGGGCTTCGCTCCGATCGCGACGAGTGAAGCGGGGCCGGTGATTTCTCGATCGAGTGATCGATCGATCCATTCAAGTGATCGAATGATCGATTGCTCTCAATCATGCGATCGGTGTCTCCGTCAGATCGGGTTGCTGAGGCGCCTCACCTGCAGGACGGTAAGAACGCTTTTACGCGCTCTTACGCGAGCACCAAGCCACTTCAATTGTAATTCGTCCAGACGGTTTGTGAGAAACGCTTGCCTTGGCAAGGGTGTTGCTGAATAGAGCGAACATGCCCCCTGCCAACATGTCCCGCTTTCTCCAGTTCGTTGTGGGTGTTCTGTTTGCCCTCCAATTCGCCGGCTGCGTGTCTCCCGTCGACCCTGCAGATTCCGAAGCGGACGACGACGAGAGCGTCGCTGAGGCCCCCGGAGCGCTGCTTCCCGGCGACTCAGGTGGCGATGAACCAGATGATGAACCGGTGGATGCCGACGGCGATGGGTATTTTGCCGGAGACGCAAAAGAGAGCGACTGCAACGACAATAACGCTTCTATCCATCCCGGCGCCTACGACGTTTGCGGTGATGGGATCGATACCAATTGTGATCCAAAGTCCTGCGTTCCCGACGGCGGGCAGTGTCAGGCTTCAGGTTTGACGTGTGGCAAACTTGGTTTATAACCCGGCCCGCCGCGTGCCCCACACAAGGCAGGCGCGCTCTGTTTCAGTTTGAGGTGTACACGTATTGAGTAGAGCGCGAGCTTTGTCGCGCCGGCCGGACACCCCAAACATCACGGCCTGACTGATAGCGGCGGTACATGATCGAGCGGGTGGCGCCGCCCGGTTCAGCCAATAAATCGCCGCTTCAGAGTCAATCCATAAAAGGGCGCCACCCACTTGGACAGCGGCGGATGAATCGGCTTTGACCATATTGTTCAATTCAGCTTCAAGGGATGTTCGACGCGCCCTGTCTTCGGGTCGCACGGTCTTACCGGCACGACTCTCAATGCTGTCGAGTCCGACGAGCGCCGCAAACTCCACAAGCGCGTGGGTAGACGCCGCTCCAATATCCCGCAATTCAGCTCGAAGCGCTGTCGCCGCTTCCGCATCGCGCCCCAACCCAAGCAATACCTCCGCGTGGATGAAGTGAGCGTTTTCAACCGGGTCATACCCGGCCCGGCGCGACAGTGAAGCGCTTCCGAGGCGCTTTTCTTCTTCTTGCAAACCTAGCAGTTCTGCGCTCGCGCGTTCAGCAACGTAGAGCCGGCCGTTTTGAAGGGTTAACTCCGCCAGGTGAGCGAGTGCGCTGCCTGCCACAGCCCGGTCGAGAGAAACCGCTTCTTCCAAAATTTTCATGGCCCGCTCATCATCGCATCGGCGATCGTAGAGCCGAGCGAGAAACACCCTGACAGCCGCCGAAGAAGGTGAAGCTCGCAGCGCTTCAAGGCAACTTTGCTCCGCCGCGGCGATGTCCGCGTCCGCCGGTATTTCCGTGAAGTTGAGTTGAAACACCGCCAACTGGCAGCGGAAAGCCAGGGCATCCACATCGCCCGGTGACGAGTTGAGCGCGGTTTTGAGCGAAGCGTCTGCTTCATTCAGATCGGTTTCACTTCGAGTCCGACTGCCGCGCAGCGAAAGCAGACGCGCGCGTTCTACATGCGCCGGTGCGCAGCGATTGTCGGAGCGGATGGCCGTCTCAATCAAGGGTAGACCCGCATCAACATGGGTGCCTCTGGCGCGGGGACCAATCAGTCGATAATAGGCTTGCAGCGGCTCATGAGCCGCGCCTAAACACCCCTCCATTCGAAGGCGTCGCTCCTCCGCCGCGGCAAGCAGTCGACCTTCCGCCGCGGCTCGACCTTGTACCCCGTCGAGTAAAGTCTGACGGTCCAGTTCACCGGTCTCCACTTCAAACGCAGGTTCGGCCGGGCCACCTTCCCGGCGGAGTTGACCTGTCAGGCGAAGGCGTCTTTCGTGCTTCGAAAGGACAGCGTAAAGCGCCCAGTCGGCGCTTGCCCCCGGTTCGGCAATATGGGTAAGATTGACAGTCCTTAGAGCGTTTTTGGCCGCTTCCGCGGCGTCGAGCGCGAGTGAGTCGAACGCCGCGTCGCCTGTTCGATTTTCAAAGGGCTGCACTGCCACCGTCACCCCGACGGGCTTGTCGTCGGGTCGAGAATTTGAAGCCGAAGACGCCCCGCTCGGCGCCCCAAGTGCGTCCCCTGAGCGAAACCTGACGGGTAACGCTTGACTGTAGAACCAACCAAACACCACCACCGCGATGACCCCAACCAACGTAACGCCCCCGACGGATACGGAACGGCGTCTGACCGCATGGGTAGATTGGGCCGGGTGAGAGGTTTGGGTTTTGGCTATCACCGAGTCAGGTGCTTTTCCAGCGGTTGCCGTTGTTTCAGAGTGGGAGAGAGCCAGTTGGGAAACGGCGCTCACAAATTCGCCCGCGCCGGGCCAGCGATCGTCGGCGTTTTTCGCAAGCGCTCGTGACAAGATCTCCGCGAGCGCGTTTGACTCGCGTTCCCCTAGGCCGCTAAATTGTGGTGTTTTTGGTGGGTCGCGAAGGATGGCGCTGGTGACGACGGCCGGTGGTCCATTACCAAAAGGCCGCTCGCCCGTCAGCAATTCAAACCCAACAAGGCCAAGGGCGAATATATCACTTTTGACAGTGACAGGTTCGCCGCGAAGCTGCTCGGGCGACATGTAAAGCGGAGTTCCCGCAGTAAGGGTAGAACCCGACGCTTCGTTGGGTAGAATGGCCAAGCCAAAATCTGAAACCACGGCGGTGCCGTCACCGCGCACGAGCACGTTTTCAGGTTTCAAGTCACGGTGCAGAATGCCCTCCGCGTGCACCGCCGAAAGACCCCGCGCGATTTCAACTAACAGGCGCAGACGCTCGCCGGGAGGATCTACCCCGCGTGTGATGCGCCGACGTAGGCTTTCTCCCCCGAGCAACTCCATCGTAAGAAACGCAATGCCGTCGGCCGTTCCAAGATCGAAGATACGGCACACGTTCGGGTGAGCGATTTTCCGCGCGAGCTTCACTTCGCGCACAAACCGTTCGATGGCGCGCGGGTCGCCCGCCAATTCAGGGCGCAGCACTTTGAGCGCCACTTCTTCTGAAAGGGCGCGGTCAAACACGCGGTAAACCGTACCCATGCCACCGGCGCCGACGCGCTCAAGCACCTCGTAACGCTCGGCCAACACGTGACCCACCGGAAGGTCGACCCGAGCCACATCAAGCAGGACAGGCGCCCCGGGATCGGTGGGAGGTGTTTGGTCGGCGGGAGGGGAAAGCACGGCCGGCAAGCCTACCCGACGGCAAGGCCCTTCGTCCAGCGCGGAGGCAGGCTTTCGATCAGTTGATCACCGAAGTACCGATCGATTGATCCATTCAGGAGATCGGTTGATCACCTGCACCTGGAATGCGCGCCGCATCTACATGGTATGCCCGTTGCTCTACGCTCCACCGCGCGCCGAAATGAGGCCGCGAAAAACGTTGGAGGCGTCGATGAAATCGCGAGTGGGATACGTTTGCGCGTTGGGTGTGTTGGGTATGTTCGGTGGAACTCTTTCCGCGTGTCAAACAGGCGACGACGTGTTGGACCAGCTTCAGCCGACTGCCCCGGAGTTGACAGAACCGACACCCCAGCCGGCCCTGGCTCCGGCGGGTGGTTGCGAGCCGGGGTGTACTCAGCAATGGGCCTGCAACCAGTGGCAAACCGCCGGTGGATATTTGGTGGACTTGAAGCCGGATCATTACCTCTTTGTGCATGGTCTGCACTCCAACGGCGACGCGTTTTCGGACTGGTCAAACTACTCCGGAATGAAGGCTGTACGGGCCCTTGGTTACAAAGTGCAAAGCGCCAACTTGGGTAACCGTCCACCCTATGGAAAAGGTTCAGGCTCACTTGGAGAGTGGGTGTTTGATCTGGCCAACCACATCAACACTATGGGCCTGCCGAACCGCAGTCTGGTGGTGATTGCCCACTCGTTTGGCAGTGTGGTCACCGAATGCCTGCTTGAAGTGGGGCAGGGCGGTAACTGCTCTGGATTTGCCGGCCCGGCCACTTTTCCCGGCCCCGACTACGTGGCCGCGGCTGCCAGGGTGAAACAACTTTATACCGTTCAGGCCGCACACGGAGGCTGCGGAGATGCTTACCCCGATCACGGATCGTCAGGGATAGAGACATGCGCTGCAAAAGTGGCCATTCGTGCCGTGACGACCAACGCGTTGAACATCAACATGGACCTTGCGACCGCCGGCGGTGCGGTGCCGATTCGCCACATTCGCGCGTCGGCGCCCGGCGATTGTGTCTTTTGCGATGAGTGCGAAGGCAAGGGCGGCGATTGGGCTCCTTCGGTGGGCGACCTGTGCTCGGACAACGATTCTCACGATGGGGCAACTCAGGACGATGCTCACCAAGATTCAGGTCGCTTTCCAAAAGGGTATGGTGCCACCGATCAAGCGCCCGGGATCTCCGCTTCAAGCCGGCATAACAACTACTGCCACAGCGGCGGAGACGACTATCCTTCGTACAGGGCGGGGGCCTCGCGCGTGCGCGATCTGGTGGGTCAAACGCCCCCCTGCACCGGTGGGTATAACTACTGTCTTTGCCCGGGCGGACCGGGCGACGAATGAGGTCGGTGCGGCGATCGTATCGTCTTGAGTGACAGCGTGTGGAGAGTGTTATGAAAACGCTTGTAAAAGTTGGCCTGATGTCTGTGGTGTTGCTTGCCGCTGTGCCGTTTCTGACCGGGCGCGAAAACGCACCTTCCCTTCCCACCGCTCATGCGCACCCGCCGAACAGCGAGCCCGAGCGAGGTGTACAGAAGACGGCCGGAGCCGCCCTTCTGCGCGCAACGCAGGTAAAGAACGCCGATCCGCTTGAAAAGAGCGGCCCGGCGCTGCCTGCCTGCTCCCCTTCAGACGCACCTGAAACGGCGGACTGCATTCCCCTTGACCCGCACACGGGTCAACCTTTTACGGTCGGGCAGATGGCGCGTTTTTCTCAGATTCGCTTGGATTGCCGGGCAAAGGGCCTCTGTGGCGCCCATAATCGAGCGCTTCCGTCGGTGCTCTCACCTGAAGAGGCAGCGCGTCGAAAGCGGTTGCGAGAGCGGGTGGAAGAACTGGCTCAAAAGCTCACGCAACGTGAAGCGTCCCCCGATGAACTGGACGAGTACTTCACCCATGTGAACCAGGCCAATCACCATAAGAAACAGGTGCTCACGTATTTGTGCTTGGAAGAAGAGGGCGCGCTTGACGAGCTGGAGCATGAACACGATGAGATCCCGCTCGACCTTGAAAACATGAGTCCGGCGCTTCGCGAGGCACACGAAGAGATTGAGCGGGCCGAGGCGATCATCTACCTGCAACACCGCATTCAAATGCGCAATGCCGGCTTTGCCGTTGACGGCGAGAACCCAGAGTCGGCTGACGCGGCGCAGGCGTATGAAACGGCTCGCGTGCGGTTACTCACCGAAGGATCTTGAGGGCCGGCGCACTTCATCCGTTGGGCCCTCATCCAACGGGTAGAAATTCCAACAAGGCTGTTCGTTTGCTTGCGCGAACGGGGCTAAGGTTGGGTGATCTCCCAGATCCAACAGGTGCCGGCGCTGGAAGTGCTCGCGTAGAGGTGTTTGTCGACAGCGACCAAGGCTGGACGCATTCGTTCTTTGCGCTCTTCAAGGGGAGGTTCGGGTAAGGGTTCTGTAACGGGCTCCACCGTGGAACCTTCCCATGCGATGCGGCGCACGCGAGTATAGTCTCCTATAAAGTACACATGCGTTTCATCCCCCGTCATGGCGCGCACCTGCTCTGTGACGGGGATTTTTTGGGGCTTTTTCGAGTTGAGGTGCCAGAGGCCCCACGATTCGGATGCGATGTTTTCTTTGGGTACCAGCGCGCCGTTAAAGAGTACACCTTTGGGCGTAAGTGCGGCGCTTCCGGTCCCGGTGGGGCCGAACACAAGCGAGCGCTCCGCGCTCACCAAGTCTACCGTTTCAACAGTAAACCTACCCACGGTAAGATCGGGGTAACCATCTTGACCGATCGGGGCGAATACCGCTGCCAGTTTGGTGCCGAGGGCGGTATTGCGATTGTCGACAATTGCGGCGTAATTGCCGATGCGTTTGCGCTCACCCCCGTCGAGTGGAATGCGAATGAGGCTGCATTGACTCTCCGCGGGCGAGCACCCATAAGCGGCGCCGTTGACAACCGTTTGAAGGTAGGTGTGCGTGCTGAGGGGCTTGATTTCGGTTTGTCCGGTGCTGCGGTTTACCACCAGAATTTCGTTGTGTTCGCCAACACGCGCGTACACATTTTTATCGTCCGCGGAAACGAGTGTGCAACCTCGATTGTTGACGGCGGCGATTTGACCAATGGTAAACCCGGTTGTTGCCGCGACAGGTGTACCCGACGCGTTGCCGGTGGGCGTGGAAGCTGGGGTTGAATTGGGTTTAGTTGTACTCGCTCCGGTGGTGGTAGGTGCGGCCGCGGTGATTGCCGTTGTGGAAGCTGAAGAAGCTGACGGCGGGCCGGGATCGCAGGCAAAAAGTGCAACGGGGACGAGAGCGATGAATGGGTAGAGAGTACGCACGGCGCGAACGATCGCGTTTGGTGCGCTCGGGCGTCAATCGCAAAAATGGCGTGCGAAACGACTGGCGTGGGGGAGCACGGAAATACGCTTTCGCGAAGTGGACGCAGATTTTGGGGCGAATCTGGGCGGCCCCCTGAGCGAGTGAGCCGAAGGCGAAACGAGCGATTTGGGGGCTGAGGCGGCGCAGGCGCGAAGCGCCGAGCCGGCCGCGAGGGGGCATCAGAAGACACTTGACAGACCCGCTGTTGTTCGGGCTTTGTGACGATGCCGGTGTTTCTTGCTGAGCAAAAACATCGGCCACCCTGTCAGGAGAAAGTGCCAATGTCGGACGATCAACTTGAGGTCACGTGGAAGGGTAGAGAGGCGAATCTCGCTCTTCATGAAGAGGGTGATGAGATCAAAGGGTACATTGGCAAAAAGCACGTCTTGACTGTGGAGATCGGGGACGATGATGAGTTGAGTGAAACGTATTGCCACGAAGATCTTGAGTACGACGAGGAAGAACTCGCGGACTTCCTGTTGGGTGGAGACGAAGAGGACGAGGACGAAGAGGACGAAGAAGAAGACGAGGAAGAAGGCGAGGAAGAAGAAGACGAGGGCGATGAAGGGGAGGAAGACGAAGAGGAAGAGGAAGGCGATGAAGGGGAGGAAGACGAAGAGGAAGATGGGGAAGGGGAGGAGGAAGAAGACGAAGATGACGAAGAAGAAGGAGATGACGAAGAAGAAGGCGACGACGAAATCGACGAAGATGAAGACGCCGATTATGGCGAGCCGGTGAAAACAGCCAAAATCCCGGGTGTACCTACCCTTCACGCGGTGCTTGTGGCGTACGGCGCGGAGATTGGGGTTGATACAGATGTTCGCCTGATGCGCGATTTCTTTCGCACGTTGCAGTCTGAAAAGGTGCTGAACGTGAAAGAGACGGTGCTCACAGGGCGTGATGCAACGGCTGAAAAAGCGCTGGCGTCAGTGAAAGCGCTGAAGCCCGGGGCCGATGATGTGGTATGGTTTGCGTACTCAGGCCACGGTACCATGGCGGAGGGTGATCGCTTGTTGTGTACACGTGGTAAAATGCTTCGCCGGGTGGCGGTGAGCGATGCTGTTGAAGCGCTCGGCGCGCGCTTTGCCGTGGTGCTCAGTGATTGTTGTGCCGATGAAATGGGCCGTGTTTCACCCAACGAAATGCTTGGAGCGGCGCGACCTACCCATTTGGCAGGACGGCTTACCAAGCTGTTTCGAAGGTATAAGGGGATGTTTGATGTGACCTCCTCTTCGGATTATCAATACGCGTTCGGCGGGGTGTTCACTCCCGCGCTGATCAAGAGGGTGCTGCTCGGAAGCTCCGAGGATACGTGGGACGGCGTGCTTGACCGCGTTACCAAACTCACCATGGCCGAAGGGGAAGGTGCGATGTCCAAAGAAGGCCGGCGCGCCCTTCGCCGAGAGGGTGAAAAGGTCATCGACGCTCAAAAACCCGTGGCGTACAGTATACCCATCGATCTGTAAAAGCCGCTCTTTCCTACCCATCCACTTGACGCCGACGAGGAGCCCGCTATAGCAATGGCGGTGCGAAAGTGTTGACGTGAATTGGGTAGAAATTCCAGCCCGGCTGTTCGTTCGCGCGTGTGAAGGAGAGGTCATCGACGTGTCTTTGTTGTGCCGCCTTCAGCGCGTCTAAGCGCGTCTTTGAAGCGTTGTTCACCCGGCATTTGTTCGCACGCGCGTTTAAATGCCTCCACAATGTCTCGCCGAGGATAGTCAAGCCGTTGTCGTGCCTGACCCAAGTGATACCATGCCCACCCGTGCCGGGTTGGAGGCGCTTCCATTTGGGTGACCCGCTCCAAGAAGGCAACGGCTTCTTGTAAGAGACGCTTGCGGGTTTGCTGATCTGCCGGGCGCTTGGAGCGGTTTAGGTTGGAGGATAGCTTCAGTTTTGCCTGCGCAAATTCGTGCAGCGCTCGGGCATCCAGAAGCACCACTTCTCCAGCGCGCTCAAACATGTGATGCGCCTGTTCTTCACGCCCGAGACGCCTTTCTAGAATGGCAGCTTCACATGCGTCTTGACCGGCGAGAAGGGGTGGCAACCGATCAAGAAGGGCTTTGGACTTGGCTTCGTTTTGAGAATCTGCGTACGCCGCCGCCAGGGCGGTGACGGCGCGGGCAAACGCCGTTGGGTCGGTTTGACTTACCTCACTCAACACGGTTTCAGCCGCGTGTAGATCGCCCGATTGTGCACATTCGCGCACGAGAGCCAGGGCGAGCGAGGGAGAGCGCGCGCCGGTTTTCCAAGCCTCTTCGAGCAGCGCCCGGGCACCTCGTCCGTCGCCCGTCGCTTTGCGGTAGGCGTAATCGCGCAACACCCCCAGCGCCAGGTGTTCTGGGTGCGCCGGCAAGGTGATGCGAAAGTAGGTGCGAGCCTCGTCAAAGTCAAACGTCGGCGGCGGCGAGCCGTTTTCTACCATACTGCGGCGAATTTTGGGTAGACCCGTCCCGCGACCTTCGGCGAGGCGAAGCTCTTTCAGGTATTCACCGATCCGACGATTGCGCGCGGGTACAGGTGGTGCGGGTGTGTTCCCAGTCAGGTGCGTTTTATCAATTCCCGGCACGGGCCCCGGGTAGCTGACCACCTCAATTCTGCTTGGGTAGAGGTACACTTTGGTTGGCTCAACGCTGCCTTCGTAGCTGCGATGGTACACCGCATTGACAATGGCCTCGCGCAATGCGGGAACAGGAAAACTCAACCACCCGCGCGCTTCAGGCGCCGAACTGCTTTTTTCAAGGTGGCGCGTTGTCATGTTTTCTAGGTACATGACGCACTGGCGCACCTGATGGTGCAGCGGGCCTTTGAACACCTTTTCGTTTAGAACGTTACCGCCCGCGTCATCAGGAAACTCTACCACCTCAATGCGCGCGCCGCGAAACCAGCGCTCCGGCTCGGTGCTGAAGAACAAGAGCGCCACATTTCGAGGCAACGTGTGACCATTGACCTTGGACACAATTTGCATCGCCCGGTAGATGCGCTCGGCATCGGGCTCGGCGCGCAAATCACTGTGTACATCGTGTAAAAACTCCCGCACGATGCCGAGACTCAGGTCTTCATTCAAGGCGCCCGTGGCCCGCCGATCATCAAATGGAACGCGGGCTGTTTGTTGCATTAGGGAAGTTAGAATTTGATCTTTGGCTGCCACCGTTTCGCTCCCAATGCGCACCCAATATTTGCGATCGCCCTTGGGCCCGTCTGGAGCTTGGTGAGGCCGCACATCAGACGCGGGAGCCCACAAAACGAGGACGCGTTGATGGTCCACCTCAACTACGTCGATAACGGGCATGTACGCCGGCTCTATCCGCTGGCAGTTGCCGCGAATCCACTTTTGAGCGGCGTCGATGTCTTCATCTGTCAAACCCTTGGCAGGGCGTGCGGCCACACCCAATTTTTCAGCCAAGCCCAAGATGACGTACCCACCGTTGAGGTTTTGAAGGTCGTTCGCAAAAGCACAGAGCGTTTTGAGAACCTGATGGGCGGTTGTTTCAGAATCCCACCCGGACTTGAACTCTAGGCGAGCCGTTTCGACGGCGCCGTTGAGCAGTTCATCAATTCCGATGGGTAGGTGGGAGTTCATACGTGGACCGTGCGGGGACGCAGGGAAAGTAGTCGCAAGTGGCGTTGGGTTTCAATGGGGTTTTGGGGGTGGCTGCCCGGTTTGTTGAAATGGGCTTCTAATTGGGGCCGTGACGAAATTCGAGCGTACACATGTTTTGAGTCTAGAGCACCGATTCCGTAGAACTGATGGGTTCAGATGAATTGCAGCAAGGGTTCGTTGCTTTATTAACTCGGTGCACTAGGGCCGCGCCTGCGCGGCCGGGGTGTGGGGCGAATGCCCCACGGAAACAAAACTAGTACCGCGATTTCCAGCGCTGCGAAGCAGCGGCAATCAACCCATCGGGTTGATTGAATCGCGGTACTAGAGCTGAATTCGAGGGGTGAGCTTGGGCCACCCTGGGGTTTTGGTGGTCATGCGGCGCGCGCCGGGTCGGGGGAATGCGCCGTGTTTCGTGTGGCAATGCGATTCAGGTCTTGTTTGAGGCGCAGCGTGAGAGTAGGCTGCGCGCGTGCGCGCGAGATTGATTCAGCAGAGTCGGACCGGCCGGTCCGGGCAAGCGAGGAAAGGAAGGTTCTCGTGACACCTCGCATTGATCTTGAGGAGCTTGCGCGTCGCGAAAGTGAGCAAACGGAGTGGAAAGAAACCGTTGCGGATATCAACGACGTTGTTGCCACACTTTCAGCTTTTGCGAATGACCTGCAAAATCTCGGGGGTGGGTATGTTGTCTGTGGAGCAAAAGAAGAGAAAGATGCCCACGGGTTTCCCAAGTTGGTTCGTGTTGGACTCACCGCTTCGCGTCTCAAAGAGCTTGAAAACACCGTCCTCGCGCGCTGCCGCGAGCGGGTGTCCCCTCCCATTGCGCCGCTTGTTGAAGAGCTGCCGGCGGACAGTCCTGACAAGCGAATTTTGGTGTTTCTCCAACCCGCTACCGGTTCAGCGCACTCCTTTCGAGCAGGCAGCGACGGGGCGAAACATTTCGTTCGCGTAAGTCGAGCTACCCTTGAGGCGCGCAACGGACTTCTGCGCGACCTGTTGGTGCGGAAGGGGGCGATGGCGCCTTGGGACGAGCAGCCCTGCGCCGGTGCAACCGTTGAGGACGTGGATTTGCTCGCCCTGCGTGATGCGCTGCAACGAATGGGGCTAAGTCCGCCGGGAGGGCACGTGGAGCGGTTTCTTTCGTCGGAAGATGCGCTGAGCCCGTTTTTACCGCCTCTTTGCGCGCGTGAGCCCCTGACGAACACGCTCCGGCCCAGAAACTTTACGATGATTTTGTTTGGGGCAGAACCGCAGCGGTTTGTTAGGTCGGCGGTGTCGGTCATGTCAGTCTACCCAGGGAAAGATCGGTCTTCCAAAACGGCGCGCCGGCTCGACTTTGCGGGGACAATTCTCCACCAGTTTCGTGAGTTGTGGCGTGAGCTTCAGGTGCGGGCCGCCACCGTGTTTGACAAGGCCAATCTGCAAAAACCCAATCTGGAAGTCTACCCTCCGGCCGCATTGTTAGAAGCGCTTGTGAATGCCGTGGTTCACCGCGATTATTCCGCGGGTGATCCCACGCGAGTGACAGTCTTTTCAGATCGCATTGAGATTCTCTCGCCCGGTCCTCTACCCACGGGAGTATCGCTGACCCAGCTTCGGCGCGGAGTGGCGGCGCCCAAATGGCGTAATCGGAGCCTCGCGTGGTTCTTTCGCAAGCTTGACTTGGCGCAAGCGGAAGGGCAGGGCGTCACCACCATCCGAACGGCCATGAAAGCAGCCGGATGTCCGCCGCCCCGATTTATGGCAAGCGAGGCTGACGTGATGTGTACTCTACGGGCCAACGCTCGCGCAGTTGAGCTGAACGGTGGGACTGGGAAGACTGCTTCGGGACAAAGGCTGACGAGAAACGTTTCAAGCGGTCGCACGGCTCGGGGGAAGGGTAGAAAGTAGCCCTTCCTGAGAGCCGCCTACAATGGTAAGCTCCGCACATGACCATGAACGCGAAGCCCGCCGCCCCGCCTGTTTCCAAGTTAACCAACGCTTTCATGAAGGCGGCATCGTCGGTAAACACGTGGGTCTACAGGGTGAGTGGGGGAGGCTTTTGGGGCGTTTTCCCGGCGGCGCGCCGCTTCTTTTGTTGACGACGATTGGGCGAAAGTCAGGTCAGCGGCGGACAACGCCGCTTATCTACCTGCGCGATGGGGAAGATTTGGCGGTGGTTGCATCCAAGGCGGGGATGGACTCGCACCCTCTTTGGTATACCAATCTGGCGGCCAATCCCCACGTGGAAGTGGAGGTTGGACGCGATCGGTCGGCGCGCCTTGCGCGAACGGCGAATGCCGAAGAAAAGGCGCGCCTTTGGCCAAAACTGGTGGCAATCTACCCAGAATATGCGCGGTATCAAGAGCGCACGGAGCGGGAAATTCCGGTGGTGATTCTTTCGCCGCGTGGGTAGGCCCAATATCGTCCGGCGACAGCGGCCGTGACGGCGCCGCGTGCAGGCAGGTGGGCAGCGAGCGAAAGGAACGACTACCAAGGCAACGCGCCGAAGCGGCCGCGAGCCCATGCGTGGAGCAACGCGATTGTCTGCGAATCAAGCACTTCTGGAACGATCACAACGGCGCCCAGCGTTCCGGCGAAGCGGCTGTAGGGGCCGTAATAATCGCCGGTAAGTGACCCACCGAGGGTAGACCACGCGCGCGGAGTTCCGTAGTCGGCTTCACCTGTGTCAACAAGAGCGCCGTCGATCCACGCTTGCACGGTGCGATTTGTGGCATGGGTATACCCGACGAGGCGCACTTCTCCTTGGCCGGACTGAAGGTCTGACCCAGCGGCAAAGCGTGAGTACACAAACTCGCCGTTTTCTCCCAGTGCATCGTTTAGGTTTCGGAGGACAAGCGTGCCGTTGGTATAACCCACCGAAGCGTTGGGCATTCCACCCGCGGTGGGGCCACCCACTACCGATGCAACGGGAGCGTAGGTGTCTTCATAATTCAGGTACGGCAAAGGAATGTAGGGTGCGCGGGCTACCCAAAAAACCGATCGACCATTCGGCGCTTCATCAACGGCGCTTTCGGGAAGGGATAGCTCCTGGGTGGATCCGTCGAAGTGGAGCCCGGCGGCTTGTTCGCCGAAAGCGTTGGGTACACGCAATGGGCAGGCCGTATTTAACGCCGCAACGGTGAGCCCCGCCTCGCCCCGTTCTGACCATGCGCAGGCGCGCTGACCGTCAAACGGAATGAGTCTCCAGGCGGAGCGATCTTCGCCCGCACCGATTCCAAACGTGTAGTTTCCTCCGGCATAAAGCAAATAGTCTGGGTGTACACCCACGCCCTGCGCGTGTGAACCGGGGACGGGAGAGTCGACGGGTAGAGCCGTCCACGTTTCACCGTCGGGTGAATGCCACACCTCGTTGGAGTTGCCGGCGGGCCAACCCTCAGATGGGTTGCCGTAGGTATACCCGAACAGGATCCAAAGCTCATTGCGCCAGACAACGACGTTTGGCCAGCCTTTTCCAGCCCAGGGCGGGGTGGCGTGCTGTTTCCAGATCTTGCCGTCGGCTGAGGACCATACTTCGGCGATGAGTTGATGGCCGGCAGTTTCGTTGTAACGAGCGCATCCCAACATCCAAAGTTCACCCTTGAACGAGACGAGGCTGTCGACCATTCCACAACCTCCCCACCGGGTGTCACTCGGGGGTGAGTCGGCGACCACTTGAGTCCAGTTGGATCCGTCGTCGGTCACCCACACATCGTTGTGGAATGTGTACTCATTTGGATCGCCGAGCAGATCTTGGCCTCCGGCCATCCAGAGGCGGCCGTTGTGTACTCCAAGCATGGAGAGAGCGCGCGGGGTCCAAGGGGGGCTGCCGGGAGGCAACACCTGAGTCCAGTGAACGCCGTCGGCGCTTGATACGACATCATGGTTGTAATATCCCTGCCAGGTGTCGCCGCCTACCATCCAGAGTTGGTTGTTCCACACAACAGTGTTGTGGGCATGGCGCCGCTCAAACGCGCCGTGGCCGTGGGCGAGTTCAGGTTGCCATGTGATCCCGTCGTTTGTGGACCACACTTCGTCGGTGGTGATAGCAGCGGGCCAGGCAGGGTCGTCGTACGGATTCCACCCCGCGACCATCCAGAACTTGCCGGTGCTCGGTAACCAGGTGAGCGTGTTGCCGTCGCGAGCGCGCCAGTTGGAGTGGATTTGAGGGGTAAGACGCTGCCATTCAAACTGGGTGTCGGCCGGCCCCGGAGCCACGCCGGACGCGGCGTCGAACACCCGGGCTCCCGTGATTTCAACCGGGCTCCAAGCGATGAGTTCGCCGGGAAGGGTGGCGCTTTCTTCTCCGCGATGCACCGTCAGATCAATCTGCCCCGCGGAAGCAAGGGGTGGCGTGTACACAACAATTTCGGTGTCGGAGACAACTTGTGCAGCGGTTAAGACTCCACCGATGCTGGCTCCGTTTACCGCGGGATGACTTTCGCTCGCGGCAAAGCCCGAACCTGACAAGCGCAGTCGAGAACCGCCGAGGGGATCGATCACGTTTGGGTCGGCGGCTGTGAGAGTCAGCGGATCGGACGGGAGGGTGGTTTGGTTGGGTGGTGTTTCGCTTTCGTCGCTGCAAGCAAGTGTTTTAGATGCCGACGCCAGCGTCACAATCCACAGTAGGCCGCGTAACAGTTTCATATTCTCCCGTTGCCATTCAAAAGGTGCGCGGCGATGTTATCGCGAATGCAGGCTCGATAGTGGGCTATTTTCAAATCGGCCCGCGGCTCGTCCGGCGGTGTTCCGTGGTTGTGCACCGCGTGCAACTCTGCGAGGATGGAGGTTGCACATTATGGAATCCACAGATCTGTCTCTTTTGGTGTCGCTCGACGCGCTTTTACAGGAGGGAAGCGTTACCGCGGCGGCGCGGCGCGTGGGTCTCTCAACTCCCGCCATGAGTCATGCGCTCGCGCGAATTCGCGAGCGGTTGGGTGATCCGATTTTGGTGCGTTCAGGTCGGGGAATGTTGCTCACACCGCGCGCGATCGGGCTCAAAGAAAAGGTACACAATGCCGTGAACGAAGCGCGGAGCGCGCTTGAACCGGAGCGGCCTTTTGTTCCGGGAGAACTGGCGCGAACCTTTGTAGTGCATGTGACGGACTACGTGCTCACGTTGCTCGGCTCGGTGGTAGACAGGCTGCTCCGAGCTGAAGCACCGAATGTACACATCCGTTTTGTACCCAATACAGCCGATGATGCGACGTTGCTGCGGGATCAAGGGTCTGACCTGGCGGTTGGGATTTATGGGGATCTTCCCCAGGAAATGCGGAGTCGCCAGCTTTTGACAGATCGGTTTGTGTGCGTGGTTCGCAAAGATCATCCGGCGCTCGGCAAGCGGTTTTCGCTCGAACAATTTGTGGGTCTGCCACACATTCAGGTTGCACCGAGGGGTAAGCCGGGTGGGTATATTGATGATGTGCTGCGCGAAAAAGGGTTGTCACGCGTGGTCGCGCGCGCGGTTCCCTACTTTGTGACCGCGCTTCAGCTTGTGGCCGATACCGATTATCTGCTCACCATCTCAGAGCGAATCGCAAAGCGGTTTGCCGACATGTTTGGTCTTGAAATTGTGGAAACGCCTTTGAAACTCAGGCCCTACGCGTTGAGTTTGGTGTGGCATCCGCGGGTGGACGGTGATCCGGCACATCGGTTTTTGCGCGATGTGTTTTTGCGGGCGGCTCGCGAAACCGTGGGCGACCGGCACGAAGCGCCTCGAACGCGTCTGGACGTGACGGATCCCACATCGGGCCAAGCGCGAAAGCGCCCGCGGCGCCCGCGTTAGTGCTCCCCGGCAATGTTGCACGTGTTGCAACATTGAGTTCTATTCTATTGCATTTTCTGCACGATAAGTTGGACCCATAGTCGTTTGCACCGGGACGCAATGTCCTCATCAACGGAGCGAATGACATGAGCCTCAAAGACACGAATCCCTCGAACAAGAAAAACCCCAAGCGTGTTGCAATTGTCATTGCCAACCCCGCAGTTTCGAGCACGACTGGATGGCCGGTGGGGTTTTGGTGGTCGGAGTTGACTCACCCTTACTACGCGTTTCATGAGGCGGGATATGAAGTGGAAATCTTCAGCCCCTCCGGTGGAAAGTGTGAAGCGGATTCAATGAGCGATCCGCGCGACGCGAGCGGCTATTCAGCGTCGGATCTTATTAGCATGGGTTTTTTGTCGACCCCGAGCCTCGCGGCACTGGTAGAAAAGACAAAGCCCGTTTCAGAAATCAACGTGGCGCGCTTTGATGCCATTGTTGTTGCGGGTGGTCAGGCGCCGATGTTCAGTTTTGAGGGGGCGACCGATCTGCACAAGAAGTTTGTCGAGTTTTACGAGGCCGGCAAAATTGCGAGTGCGCTCTGCCATGGTGTGGCGCTTTTGCGGTACACAAAACTGTCGAATGGAGAGCTTTTGGCCAAGGGTAAAACGGTCACCGGGTTTGCCAACGTGGAAGAAGACTTTGCTGACAACGCGGTGTGGGGCATGGGCGCGCTTCCGCGCGACAAACATCTGATGCCTTGGCGTATTGAAACCGAGTTGAAAAAGTTGGGCGCCAACTATGTGCAAGCCGGAATGTGGCGCGGATTTGCGGTGCGCGACGGCAATCTCATCACCGGACAGCAGAACTTTTCAGGTACGGAAACGGCCAATCTGATAATTGAAACGTTGGGTCGTTGAGTTGTCAACGTTGGGGAAATCCGTATGAGCGACGCGGTCACAGTGGTTGTCACGCGGCGAGTGAAACGCGGGCGTGAATTGGATTACGAGAAGTGGCTCGATAAGCTGATTCAGGATGCATCGGCGTTGCAGGGGTATTTGGGTGCGAGGGTCGATCGGCCGAAAGAAGGTGAAGCGCCTGTGTACACAAGCGTTTTCAAGTTTGATTCGGCCGAACATCTGCGAGCCTTTGAAACAAGTGATCTGCGGCGTCGGGCACTTCTCGAAGTGACCGATTATGTGGAAGCCGACGCGGTGTGGAGTAAACTGACGGGGCTGGAACTGTGGTTTTCTCCACCCGCGGGAACAGTGGTTCCACAACCGTCAAAGTTTCGAATGGCGATGGTGATGATCGCTGTGGTGTACGGGTTGGTATTGTCGATTGGGCAGGGCGTGGCCTTTGTCCTTTCGAGCGCACCTCAACCGGTTCGACTGCTTGTCACGATTGTGATTGAGGTGTTCTTGATGACCTACGTGCTGATGCCGCGGCTTACCCGTTGGCTCGCAAAGTGGATCTACCCCAAAAAAGAAATCACCTAAAGCCTTGTACAAGAGCGCGCGGCCAAGTAAAAGCGGGTTCTCGATTAGGAGCTATCCGTGGCCGCCGCAGACCAAATCAACACACACACATCCCAAGAAGCCGCCGGTGCGGGGCAAGAAGCGGATATCGAAAAGCCGCGCTGCAACCTGTGCGGGGCCGACGATGCGGTGGTTCTTTATACAGACTCAGACCATCGGTACTTTGTGGATGATCGGCAATGGCCGGTGGTGATGTGCAAGCGCTGCAAACTTGCGTATTTGAGTCCGCGACCCACGCCGAGCGCCATCGGTCGATATTACCCATCCAACTTTTATGTGGGTCGCGACTCTGTAGCGGCCCAAAAACGGTACCAACGGCAATGGCGTTATCTGGCGCCCCTCAAACCTGGAAAGCTCCTTGATATTGGGTGTGCCAACGGCGATTGGATGCAGTTTGTAAAAGATCGCGGTTGGTCGGTAACGGGTATAGAGCCGTCAGAAAATAGTGAAAATCCGCATGGGCTGGATATTCGGCGAGGCCGCATTCCTGAAGCACTTTATGACGTGCACGATTCGTTTGACGCGGTGACGGCGTGGGCGGTGTTTGAGCATTTTCATGATCCTCTCGGTGGGTTTGAAGCGGTGGCCCGAGTGCTAAAGCCGGGTGGGCATTTGATACTGCTTGTGACCAACATTCGTTCGCCGTTTTCACGGTACGCTTACCAAGAAGATCTGCCGCGGCATCTCTACTTTTTTTCTGACAAAACGCTTGCCGCCTATGCAGAAAAAACAGGGTTTGACCTATTGCGGGTAGATCATACAACCGACATTTTTGGAGGGTCGGGGCGCGGCGCGCTTCGCGCTCAGGCGTTTCAAGCGCTGGGGCTTGGCGTTTCAACGTTGCGTGAGTTTCATCAGTTGCCCCTGGCTCAGCGCTTCAGAGAGCGGCCGGCGGTGGCGGCAATGGACGCGGCGCTGGCTGTCACAGAGCGGTTTGTATTAAACGATACCGTCGTTCGCGCGCTTCGGGTGAGTGGTATTATTGTGGGCGTGTTTAGGCGCCGCGGGTAGTATTTGTCATGAATGGTCAACCACGTTCAGAGGGGAGGTTGTCTTCAACCCGCACAATCACCTTCCCTCGAATATGCCCCGCTTCCATATCTGTCAGGGCGGCGGGCACTTCACCGAGTGAACAAACGCGGTCAACCGCAGGGCGAATTTGGCCTTTTTCTACCATCTGCGCGATGGCTTCCAAGTCTTCAAAGTGTTCGCGCGCCATCATCATCGCAAAGCGCTGTTTTGTGAACGGCGAGAGCATCATGGCCCATATCTGTCGGCCAAACCCCGCTGTATAGTCTCCGCCGTGTTCATTGCCGATGAATACCAATCTACCCTCGGGTGTCATAACGCGCCGGAGTTGAGCGATGGGGGTGTTGCCTGCGATGTCTAAGATCGCGTCATATTTTTCGCCGCTTTCGTAGAATTTTTCGCGAGTATAGTCAAACACCCGCGCGGCGCCGAGCGACCGCACCATCTCCACTTTGGAGCTGCTGCAAACGGCCGTTACCTCCGCACCCAACGCTTTGGCGATTTGTACAGCGAAGGTGCCCACGCCGCCTGAAGCGCCGATGATGAGCACGTGGTCACCCTGCTCCACTTTGGCATGATCGCGCAGCGCCTGAATGGCTGTGAGAGCCGATACGCCTAGCGCGGCGGCCGTGTTGAGAGGCACCGCTTTGGGGGCGTGGGCGAGCTTGTCTTCTCGGGCTTTTGCGAACTCGGCAAAGGAACCCGCTCCGATACCAAAGACTTGGTCACCCTTTTTAAACCTGGTGACTCCGGCACCCACTTCCACCACTGTTCCGCTGAGATCAAGGCCTGGAATGGGGTTTTTGGGGGCGGAAAAGCCAAAACCCATCATGCGCATGAGGTAAGGCCGCCCAGTCATTAAGTGCCACGTGCCTCTGTCGATGGCTGCGGAGTGTACACGCACAATCACTTCACCCTGCGAAGGCGACGGCCGTTGAGTGGTGCCGAGCCGCAGAACATCTGCCGATCCGTAGCCGGATTGAAGCACCGCTTGCATGAGTTGCGCGGAGGCGTCTTCAGCTTTTGGGGCCGTTTGGGTGGCCACGGGGATCGATTGAATGCCGGCGTTTTGTGCGTGTGAGAGGTTCATGTCGCTCCTTGAAACTTACGCTGTAAGGTTGCTGGACATGTATAGCCTTACGTTGTAAGGTGTCAAGCGATGGCGCATAAAAAAACATTGCAGCCTTCAAAAAAGGCTGTTCGCGAACCTGTGACGCGCGACAGGGCGTTGCGCGCGGCAATGGCCCTGGCCGATGAGCGCGGCCTGGATGAACTGAGCATGCGTACACTTGCCGAGAGCCTCGGGATTGAGGCGATGTCGCTCTATCACCACCTCAAGAACAAGGGGGCGGTGCTCGATGGGATGGTGGACTTGGTCTTTGCTGAAGTGGAATTTCCGCGCACCGATCTGCCGTGGAAAGCGGCTGTTCGCAGCCGAATGGTTTCTCTGCGGTCCACGCTTCTTCGGCATCAATGGGCGCTGCGCGTGCTCGAATCGCGGGCAAATCCCGGCCTCACGACGCTCGCGCATCATGACGCCATGCTGGGCTGCTTCAGGTCGGCGGGGTTTTCAATTGTACTCACCGGCCGGGCGTACGCATTGCTCGACAGTTACGTGTTTGGCTTTGTACACACGGAGTTGAGTCTTCCGTTTCAGACTTCCGATGAAGCGCGACAGGTTGCGGGCGCGATGTTTCAGGGCATTCCCGAGGGGACGTTTCCTCACTTGGTGGAGTTTGCCCTCGCGCGCGTGATGGTTCCCGGCTACTCGTATGGAAACGAGTTTGACTATGGGCTTGACCTGATTTTGGATGGGCTTGAGCGGGCGCTCAAAAAGGAAAAGGCGAACGCGTCTGGTTAACCGCGGGGGCGCTTTTTCTTTGTTGCAACGCTTTCTGCGGTGGATGTGTACGCTTTGGGAAGCGTTTTCCGGGCCGGCGTTTTGATGCGTTTTGCGATTGGTGCAACGTCCGCGTCATCGAGGAGCTTTGCTCGCAACTTGATTCCGGCGACGTGCAGGTACGCGTCGCGCACGAGCGCTTCT
The DNA here is from genome assembly GCA_016712345.1 of Polyangiaceae bacterium. Taxonomy (GTDB): domain Bacteria; phylum Myxococcota_A; class Polyangia; order Polyangiales; family Polyangiaceae; genus JADJRH01. The sequence goes on along the minus strand of JADJRH010000011.1, from coordinate 4,748,787 downwards.
ACCTCTTTCCAATTGGTGCCGGAGTCTAGAACCACACCTACCCAACCGCTCGGTCCCACGTACGGTGGCCTGAAAAATCGTTTGCTGTCCATTTCGATAAGCGCTTCTTGAGCGCCCATGGGTTGGGGCAAACAGACGGCCAAGTGGTTTGCGCCGTGATGGTGGTTGTCGAGCATTGCAAACACTTTGCCTTTGCCGGCAAACCAGGTGGGTTCACCGTGGGAAAGCCGCTCGTTTGCTTCTGGCAAGGCCATGCAGATCGCGCGAATTTGATGGATGTTGGCAGCATCGCCGGGCAGGATAGGTTTGACGGGATGGGACATGAGCGATCTCCAAAAATGGGTAGGTGAGCATACTCCAGCTAAAGGCCGGCGAGTTTACCTTCGTCGACGGCGCGGCGCATTTCACGCGCAACGCGAGCTACCAACGCTCGAAACCATTTGTGGGCCGGGTCTTCGTGCGCGCGTTTGTGCCAAGCCTGAACGATTTTGAAACCTGACACTTCTATGGGTAGGTTAAACGTTTTGAGTTGAAACACATTGGAGTATGAAAATAACACTGTTTTGGGAGCGGCAATAACGAAGTCAGATTGAGAAAGGAGGGCCAACGCTGCTAAGAACGAAGGGGTACGAACAGCGATGCGCCTGGAGTGTCCAAGCGCTGCCAGCGCGTCGTCAATCGGTCCACCCGGGTTGCCTCGCGGCGCCACCTGAATGTGCGGTAGATCGGTATACTTTTCTAACGTCATCGGGCGGCGAAACGCGGGATGATCGCGCCTCGCGGCGCCTAAAAACGAATCTTCGAACAACGGTTGAGCCATTGCCGCGGGCGGGGTACTCGCGGGGGTGACAAACACCAAGTCGAGCCGTCCGTCGGCGAGATAGTCTGTTGGTTCAGGTGGAATGGCTTTGGTGACAACATTGACTCCCGGCGCTTCTGTGCCGAGGGCGCGCATGAGCCTTGGTAAGATCTGAGCTTCTGCAAAATCGCTTGTTCCGATCACCATTGTTCGTTGAAGCGTTGCAGCCGAAAATCGCCTTGCATGAACAAGGGCTGAAGCTGAATCAAGAACCTTTCGAACCTCGGGGGCAAGTGCGTCTGCGCGTTCGGTAGGAACCACTCCCCTCGGTGTTCGCACGAACAGTTGATCTCCAAACACGTGCCTCATTTGAGCGAGGGCGCGACTTACCGAGGGCTGGCTTTTGCCCACGCGCGCCGCGGCCCTTGTGAGATGCCGTTCTTGGTGAATGGCGTCAAAAATCGCCAGCAATTCAAGCTCGGGAACCTCATTCATTTTGTGAATAATACATATACCAAAACAAACATTGGAAGCATAAACGATCGGATGCATAGTGCTCCCACCAACGAGCCGGAAACGAGCCGGTCGCACCGAAACATTTGGAAGGAAATAGAGCCATGATCACCGTCTTTGGACCCACCGGAAACACCGGATCTGTCGCTGCATCCACCCTTTTGGACCGTGGAGTTCAGGTTCGCGTGGTGGCGCGTGACCCGGCCAAAGTGGAGCACCTTGCCAAGCGCGGTGCCGAGGTATTTCGCGGCGACGTGCTGGATGCGGGTTCTGTGAGTGCCGCGCTCGCGGGGGCCGACGGTGCGTACTTGATCATGCCGCCCGATCCCACTGCAACCGATCTTGTCGGGCGCAATCTAACGATCGCGCAGCACTTTGCGGCGGCGCTCACGCAGCACCGCACCAAACATGCTGTGTTGCTATCATCGGTGGGTGCTCAAGAGCCCGCCGGAACAGGGCCGATCGTGTCTACCTACAATGCTGAAAAAGTCCTTCTTTCTTCGGCCTCGGGCACGCGGTTTACCTTTGTGCGAGCGGCGTATTTTATGGAGAACATTTTGGCGAACGTTCACCCAATGAAAGGCGACGGCGTGTTGCCGGTGTTCGGCGGCGGCGAGCAATATCCGTTTGCGATGATTGCCACGCGCGACATCGGTCTTTTGGCGGCCGATACGCTCGCGGCGCCGCCTTTGGAAAACGGTGTGATCGAGCTTTCAGGGCCGATGGAGTATAGTTTTAACGATGCGGCGCGGATTGCGGGAAACATCCTCGGTCGCGAGGTAAAAGCGGTGGCCGTTCCGCTGGAGGCGATGGTTCCGACGCTGACCGGATTTGGATTTTCGGCCAATGTGGCGGGGCTCTACCGTGAAATGACAGAAGGGTTTGCCAAGGGCGCTATCAAGTTTGATGGCAAAGGCCGCGCGGTTCGCGGGAAAACAACGCTTGAAGAAGTGCTCCGCCCGGCGCTCGCAGCGTAACCGGTTGACTTGATTGTCCTCTGAGAGCGGGCTTCATACTCGCTCTCACGTCCGGTCATGGTGATGTGGAATTTAGGGCCATCCCGAGCGACCTTGGGTGTATACTGGGTCGATGAGAATCGCTCGGCTTAAACATCACTTTGTTCCGGCACTCTTACCAATATTTGGCGCTGTGTACGCAACAGCGCTTGTGGGTTGTGACGACGGCGCGCCTTGTGAACCAGGCACATCCAGCGCGCTGACGATCGATCGGCTGACCCAGCGCTCCATCGACAAGGTGGACATTGTGCTGGCCATCGACAACTCGCGCTCAATGGCCGACAAGCAGCAAATTCTGTCGCTCGCAATTCCGCGGTTGATTGGTGCTATTGCCAATCCACCCTGTATCGTGGAGAGCACGGGTGAAGAAATCCAAGCCCTTTCGCCTCTCGACAAGTGCCCCGACGGAACCAAGCGCAAGAGTGAGCCCATCCTTGACATTCACGTTGGGGTGATCTCCTCAAGTTTGGGTGGACACGGTTCCGATGCATGCTCCTCGGTGGGGGCGGGTAAACAGTCCAACAACGATAAGGGTCACCTTTTGGCGCGGGTGGATCCAACAAACCCTGTTGAAGTGGAAACCTACCAAAACCTGAAATTCCTCGCGTGGGATCCGGCTCAAAAGCTTACTCCTCCCGGCGAGGCCGATGCGGATATTGACTCCGCGGCCGATGCCAACAGCACCGCGCTCTACCCAACGCTCGCCGACATGGTCATTGGTGTGGGTCAGGTAGGTTGCGGGTATGAATCGCAGCTTGAGTCTTGGTATCGTTTTTTGGTCGATCCAGCACCTCCCGCCGAGGTGAAGCTTGACGCCGGTGGCAACGTTCTCTTGGAGGGGGTTGATAATCAACTGTTGCAGGAGCGAAAAAACTTTCTGCGGCCCGGATCCCTCCTTGCGATCTTTATGTTGAGTGACGAAAACGATTGCTCCATTCGAGAACAGGGAAAATTCTACTACGCTGCCCAGCAGAAGGCGGGCGACGGCTCTCCCTTCCATCTACCCAAAGCGCGCGCGATTTGTGATCAAGATCCCAACAACGAGTGTTGCTTTTCGTGTGGTCAAAAAGGCCCAATAGACGATTCAGGCAACGATATCTGCGCCGATGATCCCACCTGCAAAGATGCCAACGGCGGCATCATTTATTACACCGATGCCGACCTCGGTGACAATATCAACTTGAGGTGTTTTAATCAAAAGCGTCGGTTTGGAATTGACTTTTTATACCCGCTCGACCGATACGTCAGCGGGCTGACAGACTCCTCTGTGACGGACCGCAATGGTTCGGTTGTCCCCAACCCACTTTATACCGACCTCGATCCAGCGGATACAGACTCCACGGTTCGCACATCGGACATGGTGTTTCTTGCCGCTGTGGTAGGTGTGCCGTGGCAGGATGTGGCTCGGATAAACTCCAATGGTCAGCCCGACCTGAAAGCGGGGGTCGATTTTGCCGGCCAGCCAAAGGGGGGATTCAAAACAGGCGATGAGCTGGCGGCTGAGATTCCCGGCAAGGGGTACTCAGGTTGGGATGTGATTCTCGGAAAGCCCGAGAATTACCCTGCGGCGGCGAGCCTACCCAAAGACCCGCTCATGATCGAGAGCGTTGAACCGCGCAGTGGAACGCATCCCATCACCGGCGATCCGCTCGTTGGTTCTAGCACTCCGCTGGCTAACAAGATCAATGGGCATGAGTACTCCATTCCCAAGCGAGATGATTTGCAATTTGCCTGCATTTTCCCTCTTGCTCAACCTGTCAACTGCGCCGATGGCACTTCCGCGAGTTGTGATTGTGATTCTGTAAATGACAGTCCACTATGTCAGGTTGATCCGAACACGGGCGACCCGACGGTTCAGGTGTACGCAAAGGCGTATCCGGGAATTCGCGAATTGCAGGTGGTCAAGGCGCTTGGAAATCGGGGCATTGCGGGGTCGATTTGTCCCGCGCAAATGACCCTACCCAATGAGAAGGACTTTGGGTACACGCCGTCGGTTGCAGCGCTTGGGGATAGGCTCGTTCCGGCCATTTCAGGTCAATGCGCAAAGAAGAGCGTGACGGTCAATTCCGAAGGTCAAGTTGCCTGTCTCATGATTGAAGCAACAACGAGCAACACGTGTGATTGCGGGGTTCCGGGGCGCGATCCGGTTTCGAGCGATCATGCGGGCGCTGTGGACGCTATCAAAGAGTTAAACCCCAACAGCGCATTCAGTTGTTTCTGCGAAATTCCACAACTGTCCGGCAAGGAACAGGGCGATCCGCTTTGGGCTTGTCAGAACGACGCGTCACCTGTACCCACCGACTCAACCGGTCAACCGTTGGACGGGTATTGTTACATTGAGCCGTCACAGGGGGCCGGAAGTGATCAACTGGTAGAAAACTGCCCGTCGGACGAGCGCCGTATTTTCAGGTTTGTGGGCAACGGCCAGGCGAACCCCGGTGCCACGCTGTTTTTGGTGTGCAACGACGAGAGCGCAATCAACAACTGCAAGTAGGTAAGTGGCTGGTGTTTTTCTACTGGGCGCCCTCACCGCTCGTGTATCCCCATCCACCTTCTCAAATCGTCCACCGTCCAAGCGAGCACCTCCGGGTGAGGTAAAGCGGCGCCGTACAAGTTGCGGCATCCGCGCGCTCGGCGAAAGGCGGTCCACGTTCGGCCGGGTGCAGCGAACAATCCCACGAGTACACCCAGCACGCAGAGCACAGTGACCAAAAACGTTTTCGTTCCGGTTCTAAGTTCAAACGCGCTAATTTCAGCTTCACCCACCACGTTGGTTTCATACCCGAGGGCGACGTGATGCAAGTCATGCCAGTGGAATTGGCGCGGGTGGATAAACGGAATGCGCAGCGGGCCGAGCCGTATCCAAAACCACCATCCTTGGTTCATTGTTGCGAGCGGCGCTTTTTGGTGCAGCTCCACAACGGCTTCATGAAGTGTACTCATGAACACCACCTCACGCATGTGACGGCCAGGGTCGCGGCGAGGCTCATCCACGCACCTGCTTCAATTCTGCGCGGAACGTGTTTTCCCTCCGATCGTATCGCTTTGCGGCGGTCGCTTTCACACTGGCCTTTTGTTTTTTGAAATAGCTTTAGGATCCAATGCGCGTTCCACCCCACAACAGCGACGAGCGGTAGCGCAAAACACCACCCCCAGTCCACCTGACCGCCGATGACACCGGCAAACCCCAGGCCGCCAAGTGTACACAGTACAGCGGCCAGCCCAACGGCGTTTCGACTCCCCAATGCGACCGTGGCGGTCCGCACCCCTTCGCGTTCATCCTCGTCAAGATCCTCCGCGTTGTTGATGAGCAACACGCCCGTTTGCATAAGGCCGAATGTGAGGGCCGAAAGCACGACGGTGGTCGACGGCATGGGTAGAAAAATGCCAGACACAAGGAGCATCGGCCCGAAAAACAAAAGTCCTATGTAGGCCGTGAGCTGAAGGGTTCCTCGGCTTTTTAAGCGAAAGGGAGGTGCTGTGTACGCAGCGGCCAACACCGCGCCGAAAAGTCCGGCCGGCGCCAACCAGCTTCGATCGAGGTGAACGGCGAGATGCAGCGCAAGAGCCGTTGCGACGATGGCCGACACCGCAATCTGAAAAAGAATGGTTCGTGTACCCAACCTTTCTACCGCTTCTGACAGGTGCGTTTTGCGGTGGAGATCACTTTTTTGATCGAGCCAGCAGTTGACCATATCGCCGATATTGAAGAGTAGAAAAAATAGGACCGCCGCTTCTAAAAAAGCCCAGCAAAGAAGGCTCTTGGGGCCTGTGGCGCAAAGGAGCGCCGGAATCAACAAGATGGGAAATTCTGCACGAAAAAATTCAGGTCGGCGAATGCGCCATGCGGCTCTCACACCTGACAGCCAACCGGTTTCAGGGTCGAGCACGTTAACCCGGTAGAGGTGGCGAGGCGCGTCTTTATAAAAACCGCGTCGCCCGTGGAGAAGGGCGTGGTTGTCTGCGATGACAAAATCGCCTTGTCGCCACGGCAATTCGAGCACCACATTGGGATCTGACAAGGTGGCTGACAGTTCGGCCAGAAGCGTGCGGCCTTCGGCGGTGGACATGTTCTGCGGCTCGACAGTCACCGGATTGAGGTCGTTCACCGGCTCTGCGAAGCGGAGCACCGGGCAACCCAATGTGGGGTGGGCGGCGATCACGTTGGATAGAAACGTTCCGCCGTAGTGGGCTTTCGTCTCAGTGGTGTACTTTACCTTCGCCGCGGCCCAACGGCGTTTTTGTTTTTCATCGGCGCAGGCAAGCGCGGCAACAGTGTCTACAAATACAGTTTCTCCACCCGAACCTTTGGGTGGACACGTGACGCACTCAAACACCAAGTAATGGGGCACCCGGCTCGCAAAAGCGCCATCCCAATGGAGCGGTACAGCGCGCTCCGTGTACAGATAGTTTTCGGTATTTTCTTCTCGTTTGAGTTCATGAACAGCGCCGAATCGCCAGGGTTGGAGTGGCCCCAATCGCCTGCTTTGAGCGGCGAGTTCGTGGGGAGCAAGTGGCGTCAGGCCTCGGAGTACAACAACGCGGTGTTCATCTACCCACGCTTTGAGTTGAGTGGTATCCAAGTCTGAAAACCGAGTACCGGGGGTAAACTCCACACACAGTCCAAACGGTTTGAGGGGTGTCAGGTTCATGTCAGATCACCTCCATGTGCGACGGTCTACCATTGGGGGCCATCACAACGCGCCCACCCATTGCTTGCGCATCCACGCGATGCACGAGTTGAGTTTCGCCTTTTTGAATGAACACAACGCCGTGCCACGGGGTAAGCCAGGGATCTTTGACGTTGAGGAGGTTGACTCCGATCTTTGGCGAAGGATCCGGTTGAGGATGGATCGACAGGCGTAGAGCGTTGGGAAAGCCTTCCGATACCAGGGCGCTCCAGGCGTCGCTTCGCCTCACCGCTTCGTATGCGCGCGGTCGTGTTTGATTGCGGGCCTGCGTTCGGGACAGTGATGGATGGCGCGCCGACTCGTCTTCCATCAAGAAGCGATGAATGCCGTTGATTTGAGTTGAAAGCGCGGTCGATTTTTGGGCGCGACGGTGAAGCTCTTCAATCGAAATGGCGTTGGCACGAAGCAACCGGTTGCGCAGCTGATCCGGCGATGTTTCGCCGTAGGCATTGGTAAGGTCAAACCAGCCGATATGCGGGTGATCTACCATTTCCAACAGCGCGCGTTTGTAATCTTCCACTGCGCTGTCGGCGACACCCACGAGGTCGGCAAACACGTGTCCGTCGGAGCAAATGGTCAGGTGTGCACCGGGTGGGTAGATCGCTGCGATCTCGTCCACGAGCCTACCCAAGCGTCGCAACGCCAACGCTTCGCCGAGGTCGGGGAGGGGACCGAGAACTTTGTTTGGATTTGGGGCTTTTGCGGGAAATCCGGGCAGTACCAATTCAACGGGGCGATTGGCTTGAATCAACCGGTCCAAAAGCGGGCGGTGGCGCTCTTCCGATGCTGGTGTGAGGCCTCGGTGTACACCCGGCAGAACGCGATTGTCTCGAAAAACGCAACGGAGAATTTTTGCTGCGAGGTCGCCGATGGGCGGCGTTGCGTTGGCGGTGGAGCGTTGCCGTGTCTGTTGTGTGGAGGGAAGGAGGGGAGCTGTCCAAGATGACAACGTGGGCGCCGGCCAACTGTCAACCGCTTGGGCAGTCGCACCGAGCGCGCGGGGGGAAAGGATCTTCGAAGCCTGCGTTTCGCGGACAATGAGCGTCATTTCGCGGCGAGATAGAACAAGCCGCGTGCCAGACCTGGATCCGTTGTGGAACCGTCCCCGAGTACTCCTTCTGGACAGAGCGTGTTTGACTACGAGTTGGATGTTTCAAGCGAGAGCTGAAACCAACCCCTGCGCTCGAAGCTCGGCCGTGCGAACAGGTGTGTACACCGGAGGATCGCCTAGGCCGAGTTTTTGCCGCACTTCATTGAGTGGCATGGCGAGCATTGTTTCCCACGGTTGGTCGGCCAACCAGGCCGCTTTTTTCCCCCGTTTATACCCGTCTAAAATGGTGCGGCGAGCCTCGGGGGCGTTGCGGGTTTTTAAGAGCCCAATGGCCAGAATGAGCGCGATTGCCGGGTTATGCGTTTGAGCGAATGTGAACCCAAGAAGTGCCGTTTCTCCCAATACGTCACCATGATAGCCGACAGCCGCATGCCACAGGTCGTGTGTGTCGCGGAGCCGCCGGTGTACATAATCGATGGGCGCGGGCAAGGTATCCTGAGCTTCCATTCCACTATTGGAAGCCGCACGAATGCCCGCGGCGGAGATGTTCTCACGCCTTAGAAAATCAAGGTAGGCGCGCCCAAGTGTACCTTCCGGCAAACGCTCAAGCCCGGCGTGGTCTGTCAGCACATCCACCACATCAGGCTTGTCATTCAGGATTTTTGACCCCGTTTCACTCTTTGCCATTCGCTCGGCAACGCGGGCGAGCGTGCTGCCGGAGAGCGACTCGATAATAGTGAAGACCTGGGGCAGGTCGTCGGGGTTTTGGGCGAGGGTCTTTGCTGCTCGAAGCGCGCGGAGGGGGTTGAATTGCGTCTTTGTCATGTCGAGCATTGTTGGGCTTATGAACAATCTTGTCAATAGTGTTATTTACAATTTTGTCGGCGAGCGTTTTTCGCGCTAGGATGTCAGCGTGCCTCCCGCCAACAAAGGTGAAACATTAACCGAACAACGAAGGCGCCCACGTTCGAGCGAACCACCGGCTCGAAAGCGCCGCGACGCGGAAGAGGCCCGCGAAGCCATTCTCGACGTGGCGGAACGTCATCTTGTGGAGGCGGGCCCTGCCGGAATTCGATTGCAAGAAGTGGCCGCAGATGCGGGCGTTTCTCACCCCACTGTCCTTCATCATTTTGGAAGTCGCGAGGCGCTTGTGAAGGCCGTTACAGCTCGCGCCTTGCAGGCGATTCATCGCGATCTTGTGGGCGCAATTGCCGCCTCAAATGGTGAGGTGGAGCAGCTCTCCGCCATGTTGGAAGCGGTTTACCGCGCGCTCCACAAAGGAGGGCACGGCCGCGTCATGTTGTGGCTCGCGCTTTCCGGCGACAGTATTGACGAAGTGGATGCCAATCTGCGCGGCGTCGTGGATGCTACCCATGCGCTGCGACGTGAGCGATGCGCCGACAAAGGGATAGTCCCCACGCGCGATGACACCGCTCACTTGATTGTACTCGCGGCGCTCGCGTTGGTAGGGTCTACCGTGATGGGGCCCACTCTCCTTCAAAAGACCGGCCTGAAAGACGACGAGGCCGGTGGTGTACGCTTTCGAAAGTGGCTTTCCAAACTTCTTGTTGAGCATTTGGAGCAGCGGGCAGTTTAAGAAGTACCGCCTTTGGCGCCGCGATTTTGAAGGTTTCCGAAACAACAGGGGAGGGGAAAAGAGCGTGACGCCCAGTGTCGCGACCTGTGAAAGTAAGGTCGAGACAGCGAGGGTTGTCGGGTGTTATGCTCGCGAACATGAAACGCCGCACCTCCCTTTCCTGCGTCACTTTCACGATTTTTCTCGGCATCGCCGGCGCACAAATCGGCTGCGATGGGGGGGATACCAACACCGGGGGAGGTGGGAGCGGCGGAACAACCTCCAGCACCGGCACAGGTGGAACGGGGGGTGAGGGGGGTGTGATTGGTACCGGGGGCGCATCGGTGGAGTGCACAGTGCCTTGTCAACCGGGGCAGATTTGTTCGCACGGGGTCTGCGTTCCAGGTCAAATGTGTCAAACCGACAACGACTGTGACAACGACACGTATTGCAAAGACGGTGAGTGCGCGCCGTGGGAAGATGCCGATCCGCAGCACGACCCAACGTGTGTGTACATCACTGCGGCGGGCATTTTGTCGCCGAAAACAAGGTGTGAATTTGCCACAGCTCCGGCGGGTGATCCATTTCCGGGGCATGTGGATGTCCAGTCCACTCCCATTGTTGTCAACTTCAACGGGTTTCAAGCTATGCCGGGCAGTGATCCCGTGCCGATTGGTACACCCAGCGTCGCGGCGAGTTTTACTGCCACCGTGCCCAACGGGTATACTGAAAACCTTGGCGTTGTACGGGTGATCTCGGGTAAAGATTGCAGTCTTGAAGCGAATCTGACGGGTACCGATCTCGACGCCGACGGCATTATCGACTGGAGTTATTCATCTGCCGCACTGGCGGCCGGCGATCTCGACGGCGACGGAAAGGCTGAAATTGTTGCCTACGGTATTGACCAGGGGCAGGCCCAACTTTCTACCACGTTGGCCTTTACCTTTAAGGGTGGCACGTGGAGCCTACTTTGGAAGGCGAAAGATCAAAACGGCAACACTCACATTTCGCCGATTCTCGGTGGGTGGGCCGGGCCTTCCATTCATGACCTTGACAACGACGGTGTTCCCGAGGTGTTGAGGGAAGGTCAGGTTTTTTCTGCGGCGGGTCAACTTCTTTCGGCCGCGCCGATTGGGTACGCTTCTTACTCGGCGGGGTTGTTTCCAGTGGTCGCCAACTTGGACGACGATCCTGAAATTGAAATGACCAACGGTCAGTTTATTTGGCAGTGGAAAAACGCACAGTGGGAATTGGACATGGCGTTCCCGGGGGGCACCCCGTCGGCGCCCGGGCACGTGGCTGTGGCCGACTTTGGGGCGTATGGTCAAGGCCCTGCCAACCGGCCTGAATTGGCGGTTGTTCGCGATGGGTACGCCATGGTGTACGCAACCACGGGCGAGCTTGCCATGCCCGCGATCCTTGTTCCAGGCGGCGGTGGTGGACCGCCTACCATTGCCGACTTTGACGGTGACGGTTTGCCTGAATTGGCTGTTGCGGGCAAAGCCTATTATACCATTTTTGACATTGATTGTACAACCTCGCCGCGCCCGGGTGGCCAATGTCCGGCCGGCATTTGTGACTTTGGTGACTGTCCCGACGGGATCGCTTGGTCTAAAACAACCCAGGATGTCTCGTCCAACATCACCGGGTCGAGCGTATTTGACTTTGAGGCCGACGGTGAGGCCGAGGTTGTGTACGCAGATGAGTGCTTTACCCGTGTTTACAAGGGAACAACCGGTGAAGTCATCTTTAGTCAATATCGGTCGTCCTGCACATGGTATGAAAATCCCCTCATCGCCGATGTGGATGGTAACTATCGAGCCGATTTGGTAGTGCCTTCCAACCGGGCCTGCTCTCCCAATGCCGACGGTATAGCGTGCGACTTCTTAACCCCGGAAGGGGTAGATTCACAATTTGCAGGTGTTCGATGCGACACCAATCAAGAATGCGTTTCGGGTGTGTGTGACGCGGGTTTGTGCAGGTGTACAACAAGCGCTCAATGCTGCGCCGCGCAGGACGACGCGCAGTGTATTGATCTGGGTTTGCAATGCGCGCCTCCGCCCGCGGGGTTTGCCGGAGCAAACACGTGTCGGGCTTCTCATCCGCACGGCGTTTCGGGAATTCGAGTGTACAACGACGCCAATGACAAATGGGTGCGTTCCCGCATGATTTGGAATCAACATGCCTACGCTGTGACCCATGTAAACGAAGACGGGACCATTCCCAAGTCGAGCGAGTGGAAAAACAACTGGGAAGATCCGGTGCTCAACAACTTCCGCACCAATGTGCCGGGCGAACAGGGTGGAACCGCAACACCCGATGCGACGGCCGGCGCTTCGGCGGGTTTCACCTGCGACGGAACTACCGCTACGCTCACGGCGCCGATCTGTAATCGCGGATCGGCTCCAGTGGGCCCGGGTATCAAAGTGGGTTTTTACCTTGGAACCACGCTCGTTTGTTCTACCCAAACGCAAAAGTCTCTCTTCCCCGATCAGTGCGACATTGTCACGTGTGCTTGGGACGGTGCCCCCAAAGACCCTGCCGACGCTGTGGACCTTACGGTGAAGGCCAACGACGGCGGTGGAGTGACCGAGTGCAAAGACGGCAACAATGAGGGGATTGTTGTGGGCGTTTATTGCAAGCCGACCGGTTGAACATGGAAACAAAAAAGGCTCATTCTGAGCGGTATTTCACCGACGCGCGGGACTATTGGTGGCATTCAGACTATATTGGACTGCTGGCCCGGAGATTTGAGGTGGCCGAGGCCCGGTCCATTTTGGAGGTGGGCGTGGGTCAAGGGCACTTCGCCCGCGCTTGGATGCCGCACTTTTCCAATGGGTACACCTTTACAGGGTTGGATCGCGAAGAGCGTTCGCTGCAAATTGCGCGTGAGAAAACGGCGGCTTTTTTGCTGGAAAACGGCGATCGAGGGCAGGTTTCGTTTGTGTTGGGGGCGGCAGAAAATCTACCCTTTGCTGACAATTCGTTTGACATGGTGATGTGTCAAACGGTGCTCATTCATCTACCCAATCCTACCCTCGGCTTTCAAGAGATGGTGCGCGTTGCCAAGCCGGGGGGTTTGGTGCTCGCAGTGGAGCCCAACAACCTTGCCGGTCTTCAGCGTTTGGCCTCGGCGGGGCCCAGGGTAGACCTCCAACGTCAACTTGCGGTGACCCGATTTCATCTGCGGGCTGTGCACGGTAAGGCGGTGCTCGGCCATGGGTGGAATGATTTTGGGGTACACTTGCCCAAGTTGTTTTCAAGTCTGAACGACGTGCGTTATTACAACAACGACCGCGCTTGGGTGTTTGCTCCACCGTACGCGGAGCCGCAACAAGCAGCCGCGATGCTCGATCTGGAACGGGATGTGAGCGAAGGCGTGTACGGTTGGGACCGCGCGGAGGCGCGCCAATATTACCTTGCGGCGGGCGGATCTGAAGACGAGTTTACCGCCGACTACGATACGCTTTTACAAATTCAACGCGAAGAGTTTGAGCTGTGCAAACGAGGCGAGTGGACCGAGCTTGTTGCGTTTGCGGGGCTGATTGCCGGTGGCCGTAAGCCGATGCGAATCCTGTCAAGGCAAGGTTGAGCCGCCTGACAGATGTAGGATGGTGTTGACAAGTTCTTTAGTTCTGGGCAGGCATCTACGGCAGCGGTTAGGTCATTATCCTTCAAGATACGGAGTGCATCGCGCGGCTTCACATAGCTGTCGCAGCATTTGCCACGCTCAAAAATTTCTTTGATGCGCGCCGCCGGAGGTCGTTGATGATTGACTTGTTCGGGTCGACCTGAGGGAGCCGCCATGTTGTGGCCGGCGAGCTTCTGAATGGTAGACCAGTAGGGTAGGAGCCAGGCCTCAAAGTCGTGTTGAGCGACATGCGGGTAGAATCGGTCGTTGTTTGGTACCCAAGTCCTCATTTTCGCTTTTGCATCGGCCGCACTTGTAAAGTCCGATGAACCCGTGTACACATCAGTTAACGCAATGACCGCATCGGCCGGTGTGGGGCGCTTCGTCAGAAGATCTTCCACCACGCGGCGCAATTTGTCCCCTTTGGGGATCCGCCCGTCGTAGGATCGCACAACCAGATTGGGCATTTTGCCGGACAGGTGCTGCGATAGGAACGCTCGCAGTGTGGGAAGAAAAACGCGTTCTGTGTCGCCCTCCACAAGCAGCGAAATTCTCATGAGATTCCCCCAAGTTGTTTGGAGCGCCAAAGTTCGTCCAAGCTGTAGTCAGCCAGCCACTCCTCGATCTGCATTGAGTCCGCCCACGTAAATTTGGCCGCCCCGCCGTCGGTTTCTACCACGAGCAGTTCATGAGGTTTGAGGAAGCGAACAAGCCTGTCGGAGTGGGTTGCCACCACGATTTGGCTGCGCGCCGACGCCTCACGCATGAGCCCAACCAGGAGACTCAACAGTTCAGGATGTAGACTTACCTCGGGCTCGTCGAGGAGGACAATAGGTGGCAGGTCACGACTGGTGAGCAGCGTGGCAAGCCACAAAAATCTTAACGTTCCTTCGGAAAGCTGGTGCATATACATTGGCCTTCCAAAGTGTTTGTCTTTCCAAGTCATCGCCAACATGCCTGCGGCAGCCGGGGGAAATGCGAGGCGTTCGAAGTCTGGAAAGGCAGCCGAAAGGGCGTCTTCCAGAGATTCAAAGCGATTGGGATCATTTTCGCGGAGTGAGTATAGGCAAGTGACCAGATCCTCGCCCTGAGATCCGGGAAGGGTGGCCGGACGCATTTGTTGGGGTAGCCGGACGGGCGACTTGGGCGAAACGTTGAGCGATGCGTAGAATGTGGTGCCTGCAATGGTTCTGCGCAGTTCTTCAGGTTGATGGAACATTTTGGGCACTTGGGCGAGGGCAGTTTCAAAGGCATCCAATGTCCAATCGGGCCGCATCAGTTGAGCGCGGAGCGTGTCAAAGTACCGAACATTTCCGTTTTCAGAGTCGATGTGTTTGAAGGGGGTTGCTTTGCCCCGATCTTGAGCGAGCGTTTCTCGTTGGATCCAATAACCTTGGCCGCGCGGCTCTATTCGCAATGCGTAGTTGAGTGGTTTTTCGTTCTCAAGCGGCGACGAGAGTTCGAGTTCTACGGCGCTTGCTTTGTCGCGGGTAAGAATGTCGCCAATCCCACCCAGGTCGGAGATCTTTGCCGACAGTTGTGCATTGCCTGAAGCCGCAAGGAGCGACAGCACCTCTAGGAAAGATGTTTTTCCCGCACCGTTTGCCCCGATGAGTACACTGAAAGGCCTCATTTCAAGATCCACGTCCAGCAAGCGTCTGTAGCCGCGCACGTGAAGGCGAGAAAGTGTTGTCATTGGCTCTCTGGAAGTCGGGCGTTTTAGGTTGTTTTGGGGCGTGTGTACACCCGCACCGTAGCGCGGGTTATAGCCTAGCGGAGCTGTGGCCGGAAATCTACGGGAGGGGGCCGTCGACAACGAACATTGTCAAGTCACCCCTGGGAGTGGGCCAAATGCGGCGGACTGCGAGCCTGTCAAACCGGTTGGTGAAGTGAAGTTTCATGAACCTTCGGGTAGGATCGGCTACGTCGAGTAGAAATAAGTGGGTAGGTTGGAGGGCGGCCATTGCCTCTTTGGTCGTGTTAAAGTTTTCTTTTGTGTAGTAGTAATAGTGGCGAGTATTAAAGACCGCCGGCCCCGCCCAAAGTCCAATAGCGACCGCCGGCTGTTCGGGGCCACCTGCCCAACGCGCCGGGTTGGTAACAATGGCGTCATCAATCTCGGATCGAACGGTAGCCACTTGGTACGTTGCGGTGGTAACCCATCGCGCAAAGTGAAATCCGTCGAACGAGAGAGCGCCTGTGAGCGCCGTCAATACGGCCCACCTACCCCATTTGAAACCGCCGTGGGTGGTGGCTCGACCGAGCAGTGATAAAGCGTCGGCCGCCAACAGGGAAACGGGGACAAACAAGATCATTTCGAAACGTGAACCTTCAGGTTTGGCGTACAGAGTAGACCCCAGTGCACAAATAAATGTACCCAGCGTGACCGCTTCCCAACGGCGGATTTGACGGCGAACCAAGGCGGGTAGGAGGCTGATGCTTCGAATGAGCGCAAGGGGGCCGGCGATTGGAAAGAGGAGGTAAAACCCCTCACTCCAGCGTCTCCACCAGAGGGGACGAATGAGCACCTGAAGGAGAGGTACCCGTTCGAAGTTGATTTCGGAATGCTGCGTTTCACCGATCACAACGTGCCCAAAGTTCCATGCGAGCGCGCGCTGATAGTCGGGTGTACGCATGATGAAAAACGCGCCGGTGAGCAAAAGCACCGCGACAGCGACGGGGGCAAGCCGGTAGAAGGCGGTTCGATAATGAGCGGACCAAACTGCTTTTTGGGCGACAAGAAAAGCGACAAGGACAACCGGAGAAAAAAATAGCGCCGACTGTTTTGTAAAAAAAGCAGCAAAAAACGCTATAAGCGCGGGTATGATTTGAAGTGGGTGTTTCTCGGCCCGAACAACAAAGATCGCCGAGAGCGTGACAAGGCCCATGACCTGAAATTCAAGCAGGCCCACGCGACTGTACAAGATTTGATAAAAATTCAACCCCAAAAACAGAGCGGCCGCTACCCACGCAACCCCTTTTAGCCGCAGCCGCGCAAAGTGGAGGAAGGCGATATACCCAAGGGTTGAGCCAACCAGGGCGAACGCGCCAAGTGTGTTTGTCTGAGGGCCAAATAGCTTAAAAGCAAGGGACAGCGGGTATACCCATACCGGTGACTGTGCTCGCCAAAATTGGTAGTTATCAACCGGATGCGTGGAAAACGATCCGAACAAAGCATAGTTTCGCGCTTCATGCGCCTTGGCGATTGGTTCGGCGATTAGCTCGGTGGTGAGGCGCCCGTTGGGCATAGTGGGCGGAGGGTCGGCATCCCATTGGATGCAGCGGATTGCTACAAACACCGCAATCACCGCGAGAAAAGGAAGAAACCGAACAACGCGACGCATGCTAAAGGCGCCGGGAGTATAACTTTTTGTGGGGCCTCCGGCGCCAAAAAAAGCTCCCGTTAACCTCGTCGCTTATCCGCGGCAAAAAAGTCCTTTCGGACGAGGCTGATTTCGAGTTACCTTCGCGAGGTTCGAGAAGCGGAGCAATTTTATGGTGACCTGTGGGCACTGCAACAAGGCTCATCCAGACGGCACAAGCGTTTGTGACGTTGACGGTCATCCGCTGCCGTCGGCACCGTCCGGCGTGCTCGACACAGATTTGCCCGAGGGGTCCAAAGCCGGTGAGTATCAGATTCTTGGCAAACTGGGTGAAGGCGGGTTTGGCGCTGTGTACCGCGCGGTGCACCCACTCATTGGAAAAGCCGCGGCGGTCAAGGTACTAAACCACCATTTTTCGGCCGATCCACAAATGGTGAGTCGGTTTATGGCGGAGGCGCGCGCTGTCAATCAAATTCGCCATCGAAATATCATCGACATTTTCTCGTTTGGTCAACTGCCCGACGGTCGGCACTACTTCGTCATGGAGTACCTTGACGGAAAGTCACTCGACAAGGTTTTGTCAGAACGAGGCCGCCTATCTCCCGACGAAGCCTTGCCTATTCTCAAAGGTGTGACGCGCGCGCTCACAGCCGCTCATGCCGGGGGAATTGCGCACCGCGATCTGAAACCTGAAAACATTCTTCTGGCGCGCGATGATGAAGGGCAGTTGTTTCCAAAGCTGATTGATTTTGGCATTGCCAAGTTGCTTGGTGATTCGAGCGAGCCGGGGCACAAGACAGAAACAGGCACGCCTATGGGAACATCGTATTATATGTCTCCCGAGCAGTGTCGTGGCAAACGGGTAGATCACCGGACGGACATTTATGCGTGCGGTGTGCTTGTGCACGTCATGCTGACCGGGAAGCGGCCGTTTGATGGGGAGAGTGTTATGGACATTCTTCTCAAGCAAATTACAGATCCGCCGCCTCGCATGTCGGAAGTGTGCCCGGATCTACCCTCGTCTCTTGATGAGCCGGTTCTCCAGATGTTGGCCAAAGATCCGGAAAAAAGGCCTCAAACCGCATCCGCGGCGTATGAGCTGTTGGAGGCTGCCTGGGGCAAAGTCCCGGTTCGGTTGAGCGGCGCTCCGGCTGAACATCTACCCACGTCGTCGCCGTCGCGAGTGAGCGACTTGGTGTCGGCGAAAACCGAGTTTGCAAGTTCCAACACTCCCCCGGTAAGTCCGGGGCCGCCACGCGATTCCACTGGGCAAACGCTCGAGCCCGCGTCGAAAACGTCGGCTCCCATCGCCGCGGTAGAGTCGTCCCCGAAGTCGCGCAAGTGGTTACTCGTGTCTGTTCCGCTCGCCGGCGTTGTGGGGGCGGCGGCGGTGTTTGCTGTCTTGTCGGGTGGAGCCGGAGGGCAGAGTGGAAGTGTACACAATGGCGCAACTCCCGCGTCGGATCGAGCATCCGCGGGCGAATCTACCCATACTGTTCCTCCACCCATTGTGGCTCCCGCACCCATGCCTCTCCAGAGTGCCGACGCTCAACCCACCGCGACGGCGGCTTCCACCTCCACCGCGGTCGCCAAGAGTTCGGCCCCCGCGTCCTCGTCCGGGCAGGCGCTTTCCACTGCGTCTGCCGTCAAGTCAAGTGCGCCTGCGTCTTCAACCACCGTTCCAACGGGTAAAGACAGTGCCCCGGCCGGGACCACCGGTTCCACTCCCACCAAGCCTTCCAAGGGGGGTGACAAGAAGGATCTCGCTTTTTGACTAACTTGTTTTCAGGAACGCGGAGGACCGCATGAGGCGGTGTTTGACGTGGCGTTTGTCGGTTTTTTTGCTTCCATCCTGCTCCCTCAAGTTGCTTGCAGCAATCTTGAACCCCTGCCGGCCGACAAGTGTGGCAACTTTGTCATTGAGCGGGGTGAAGACTGCGACGGTGCAGGAATCGCCGACAATGTTTGCAGTCCACTATGTCGACTTACCTGTACAGATCAGGGAAGTTGTCCTGACGGGTGGGCATGCGGATCGGATCTGATCTGCCGGCAGGCGTCGGGCCGGCTGGAACCTTTTGGTCCGGTTGTTCCCCTTGCTGCCAATCGGCTTTTGCCAGCTGATTTTGACGGCGATGGTAAGAGTGACATTCTCGCCGTTGGCGACTCCACATTTTCAATTGTGTACGCAGACCCCAACGGCCTTTCAACCGAGCCTGTCACATTTGTGACCGAGCCTCTCGACACTGCGCCCGACGTGCCCGCGGCTGGGGATATCAACGGTGATGGTCGAGGTGACCTAACGCTGCGGTTCGGACCGGACTTGGGGGTGATGGGCGGTCTACCCGATCGGACGCTTTTGCCAAGGGCGTTTTCAAGGGGGCAGCTCGCCGGGCCGGGTCAACTGATTGCCGCCAATGTGGACTATCGGGTGGAAGCGCCGTTCAGCGAAATTGTTCTTCTGTCCAACGATGCGCTGTCGGTTGTGTACTCAGCAAATACACCCGGTCTACCCGAAAAGCCGCTTTATACATGGCTGTCGGGGCACGGGGCACTTGTCACGTCCCTTACCCAATCCGCTGAACTGTCGTCGGTGTTGACGTTTGCGTTTGAGGGGGAGAACAAGGTGTCGTTCTTCCAGCCGATGACGAGCGTTCAGGGCATGGAATACCAGTGGAACTACAATGGTGAGATCCAAAAAACGTTGGATATTTTTATGCCACCGGGCGGCAAGATTAACGGTCCGGTAAAGTTTTACAATACCATACCCGTTTCGCAAGATCCCACTCTTACGGGGCAGGCCAGCGCCGTGGTGGTTGCGGGCGAACTCAATGGTAAGGCGGCGCTGTTTGCTTGTTACTCCAATCCGGTAGTTGGTTTTCACAGCGATCCATTTTCAGCTACTCCACCGGGCAACTCCACCGCGGGGGTGATCACTCCCATCAGCGATGATGCCGGGGTCGATTCGAGGGTGCTCGGTTGGATGGAAGTGAACGACGACCAGATCCCCGATTTTATCACGGAGCAGGGTGTTTTCGTGAGCGCCTGTTACCCGAACGAGATTTGCGCTCTTCAGTTTGACCCGGCAAACCTAAACGCCGGCGCCACCGCCAAGTATAAAAAAGTTGTATCAGCCGACGTGGGCGATCGATGGGTAGCCGCGTACCGACCCTACGACTACGATGAGGGACCGATTTACGTGGCGTCGGAGTCGTCGGGCCTTTCGACGCTGCTTGCTGTGAACGACGGGTTTAATGTGTTTTACAACACGTTTCGAACTCCCACCCGCAGTCAGGTTCGTAATTTAACCTTTGCCGATCTCGACGGTGACTTGAGGGTGGACGCGTTGTTCACTCAGATATCGTCTCGCGCGCCGATTTCAGATCCCCCTGTCGAGTCGCTGCATGTCGCTTTTTCAAGCGCCGACTTTACCCTCGGCAACGCCGTCGATCTGGGGGATCTCGGTCAGATTGTGTCTATTGCCACAACGCCGATGTTTGGCCCTGGATTGCCCACCGACGGTATCTCGGAACTGGTGATTCGAGCCACGGTTGACGGTGTGACGGAAGATTATCTATATCCGGGTCGCACGGACCGTCAGATTCAGGCTCCTTTGAGCGTTGTATCGGTGTGTACACAGGCGGTCGACTGGAAAGGCGCCGTGCGTTATACTGCGATTGGTCGCTTTGCAAATGCCGAAAGTCCCGACGTTGCCATGTTGCTTCGTTACGAAGGGGACGACGGAGCGTTTCACCACACTCTGGCTTCGGTTTCGCTCACTTCCAATCTGACATCTGACATTTGTTCTACCCTTTCAGAGCCGCTTGATCTGCCCGACTTCGATTCGCCTGAAGCCGCGGAGGTGACACTCGCGGCGATCGATCTAGACGCCGATGGGGTGGATGAGTTGCTGCTGCATGACGGCGCCTCAGGTTTGCTCTACCTGGCGCGTTATGCGTCCGGCAAGTGGACGGCTGAAAAGGTCGAGACGGGGGTTGTCTCGCTGGCCATGAAAGTGCAAAAACGCGCGGCGGAAGCGGTGGTTCTCTTGCGTACACAAGATGGGATTACGCTGCTGACTTCATCAGAAACGCAGGCGCTTGGGGAGTCGCCCGTGACTTTGGCGATGGCCGATCTTACCTGTCCCAAAGCCGGTGAACAAAAGCCCGTGGGCGCCCCTCTTGACGTTGCCGTCATGAACTTGGACGCGGACGGGGAAGACGAACTGATGGTGGTGACAGAATCCGACACGATCTTGGTGGACTTTGTGGAAGGTGCGCCCAGCTACGTTTGTAAAACGTTGGAGTTGGGCGGAGGTGGTTTGGCCGTCACAGCAGCCGACGTGAACGACGATGGATTGGACGACCTGATGGTGTCTCGATTGTCGGGGATTCAGGTTCTTTCGGGGGTACCGGTATTGCCATGACAAACCTGACTGTCAAACAACTCCGTTGTGCGGCTCTCGGATCTGTTCTTGCCGTAGCCGCATCCATGATGACGCCGTCGTTGGCCTATGCCGACGCCACTTCTGAGGCCCGCGTGCTGTTTGAGGCGGGCGCAAATGCCTATCAAGCGGGCGATTACAAGGGAGCAATTGCCGCTTTTGAGCAGGCGTATCGAATTGACCCGCGTCCCGGTCTTCTCTTTTCGATCGCCCAGGCTCACCGTCGTCAGTACATTCTCGACAGACGGCCGGGCCACGTGGCAGTGGCGCTCAAACGCCTGCGTGACTATCTCAATCTGGTTCCCGAGGGTGGACGCCGCGCCGATGCGTTGGCGGCACTCGCCGAGATTGAACCTGTGGCTCTCAAGTTGGAAGGGGAGGGTCAACTCCAGCCGCTCGACGATGCCGACACGGTGTCCAGGTTGATGGTGAGCTGCTCTACTCCCACAGCGCTTGTACGGGTAGACGACGAGAAGGAAGGGAAGGCGGCGCCGCGAAGTTTGGATTTGGCGCCCGGAAAACACACCGTCATACTCTCTGCCGAAGGCTATTTCGACGAAAAGCGCGAAGTCGAAGTGGTGAAGGGGTCGGTTGTGGCACTGGATATTCCACTGCGCGAAAAACCGGCTCAGCTGAAGGTGAATGCGCCCGCAGGTTCAGAAGTGTATGTGGACGCACGGCTGGTTGGTAAAACGCCGCTGGGCACTGTTGTGGACGTGACTCCCGGCAAGCACCAGGTATGGGTAGCTCAGAATGGTAGGGTAGGTCAACACGACGAGATCTTTGTACAGCGGGGTGAAAACCGCACCATTACAGCTCCATTACCGTGGACACTCCAGCGAAAAGCGGCGCTCGGGTTGGGCGGGGCCGGGGTGATCGCCCTGGGTGTTGGTATTGCGGGTGGCATCGCGGCGGCGGGAGCCGACGCGCAGGCGAATGATATTCGCAAGAGTATGGAAGCTGGGAAGGTGGTTTGTAAAACCGGCGATTGCCCTCAACTCGATCTGTACAATGGGTCGCTCGCCTCGCGGGACGCGTTTCGAACTTTGTCGGGTGTCATGCTCAGCGTGGGTGTGCTTTCGCTGGGCACGGGCGCTGTACTCTTTTTTATGGATAACCCGGGGCCCGCTCCAAAGGTGCGAGAGGCTTCACCGGGAACGGACACCTCTCCTTCCGCGCCTCGCGCCCTCGAAATCTCCGCCGCACCCATGGTTCTTCCGGGCGGCGGCGGCGCGTTTATCTCCGGCCAGTTCTAATCGAAAAAAAAGCGACAGCGACCGTGAGCGCCGAGACCGGCGCCGGGCAACGGTGAAGTCTTTTTCCTAACTGGGAAGCGAGCGCGCGCTCGCGGTCAGAAAAAAGTGGAGATTTTTTCCTTGACAGTTTTGTGAATGGCATTCACTATTGTGATTATGCATCACGATGTGATTCCCGACAGACGCGCTCGAACGGATAAGCGGCGTGCGGATCGGGTGGAGGGCATTCTCGATACGGCGATGAACATTCTCGCCACCGAGGGTGAAGGTGCTCTCACCATGGGGCGTCTCGCAAAAGATGAAGGTTTGGTTGCCGCCGCTCTTTATCGATATTTCCCAAGCAAAGATGCCATTTTGGTGGCGCTCCAAAAACGTGCGTTGTTGGATCTTTCGTCGCGTTTGAAACTGGAGCGCGCTCGGTGGGAAGAGCGGCTTGCGAGGCACGAAAAGCCTGTGCGGGCCCTGGGCGCGCTCATTGCCGCAGGGCGTTTCTACCTCGGGCTTCGAGATGCTGCGCCCGAAACGTGGAGTTTAATCGCTCTTCTGCTCGGCGATCCTCGGCCTCTTCTGTCGGCCCCCGATGCGGCGGCCAATGCTCCACTCGCCACGGCATTGTTGGGTGAGCTGTCGTCTCTGTTGAATGACGGTGTGCGGGCCGATGCTCTGTCACCGGGTGATTCATTCAATCGGGCGATTGTGATGTGGGCGTCGCTTCAGGGTTTGGGGCAGCTCGAAAAATTGAGGCGTGTCGCGCCGCTGCCTGAAAACGCTCTCTTGAGTGAGTTGACAATCAAAACCATTTTACTCGGTTTTGGGGCCGAATCTTCACTCTACTCTAAATCTCGTTCTGCCTTGTGATTGCCTATTTTTTGAAGGAGCCTCCCATGTTCACCGTGCTTACCGTTGCCGCAGGCGCCGCTTCATGGTCTCTGTCAGAATATCTGATTCATCGGTATGTGGGTCACGGTCCCAAGCGCAAACGTGCCGAAGGGTGGGGTCGCTTTAGCCTGAAGGGGATTGCGGCGGAGTTTAACGCGGAACATCTCGCCCATCACTCGAACCCTCAATATTTCTCACCCTCGTCACGCAAAGCGGCCAGTGCGCTCACCGTTTTGGGAGTTGTCGGGTCGGGGTTGGCGGTCACGTTGGGGGCCAAAACGGCGCTCGCTTATACTCTCGGTTTTGGGGTGACTTATACAGCGTATGAAGTGGTGCATCGACGTGTACACACGCATCCGCCGACGGGACCGTACGGTCGTTGGGTTCGGCGTCACCACTTGTTGCATCATCACAAAAGTCCGCGTGAGAATCACGGTGTGACAAGCGCGTTATGGGATCACGTTTTTGGGACGTTTACCACTCTACCCAAGGTGCGTGTGCCCCGAAACTCGGCCCCGCCGTGGATGACAGATCCACTGACGAATCAGGTTCGGTCTGAGTTTGCCGCGGATTATGAACTTGTTGGGAAGGTGCAGGACGCCTAGTTCAGAAACGAGCTGAGAAGTGTACCTTCAAACGTGCCGCTGACGGGCGCTCCAGACGTGTTTTGCGCTTCGTCCAGGTGGAGCACGCCGTCGCCGAAAAGGCCGATCGTTTCAAACTGGCCGGGACCGACAATATCAATTCCAACGGCAAACACGGCCTGCCAGTCAAACTTGCCATCTTTCCCTGCGGCGAACATTTCAGGCTCCACATCAAAAACGAGCGCATAGGTTTTTCCGCCCGCAAATGCGCCGATCACAATCACGCGGCGGCGGGAATTGGAGCCGTTTTCATACCCTGACGCCGCGCCTGTTGCCGAAGCCGATTGGGGCATTCCCACCGGAATTTCAAGATCGAACGTGGCGTCACCGGTGTTAAAAGGCTGCGTTTGAAGTTGGGGGAGCGTTCCAAACGTTGTTGAAAATGTTCCCGAGACTTTGCCAACGGTGGAAAGGCAGGCGACGGAGGCTTCAGGGAAAGGCCACGCGGGTGGATTGGGGGCCAGTTCAGCGGTGATGACGTTGCGCCGTCCTTCGACAAATGAGCGCACTTGGTCGGTTGGACCGGAAGCGTTTGACCCATTGGGAAGGTAAGGTTCGACTAATTTTTCAACGCGATCGATCTCCGCCAAAAGCGCATCTTCTTTCCAAACGGTATTCAACAGGTTGTTCATTGCGGAGATGTATTTGGATTGGAAGGAAGGTATTGAGTAGAGCCGGCGAGAGATCCTGCCCTTGGCAGAAACCGATTGCGGTCGGGACGAGGGGAGGAAGGGATCGTCCGCATCAAACGACATGTCAGGGCCCCATGGTAAGAAAGCCATTTTCCCGGTGGAAGGGTCTGTGTACACAAAGTGGTTGTTCAGGTTGTTTGTGTACCCATCCCACGCTGCGATAAGCGTTTCTGTGGCCCAATATTTTATGAACGTATCGATATCGACCACCGCTCCGAGGGCGCTTTCAAGCTCACCGTCGGGTTTTGTGAGCGCATCTGTGACGGCATCAATGTCACTTCTATCGGGGTTGTCTTCGTTGGTTTTCTTTTCGTACGTGGCCGACCAACCCGGCCGAAAGTCACTCAACTGACCTTCATAGAGGTTGCCGGTGTTGTCAGCGAAATGGCGTGCCAACATGCGTTTGTTCACCGGTTCGATGTTGACATAAACGCCCATGTCGGTGCCGTTGACCGTGACGCGGGCGAAGTTACATCGCGACGCGGGCAGTCCGGCGTCACGGAAGACTTTCATGGCGAGGCAGGTTTTTACAAACGATGGATCTTGTCGCGAGTTGTTGAGGGTTAACCCTTCTACTCCAAACGCTTCACGCCCTGCTTCATACTCGTCGAAGCTCACTTTGAGCGACGGTTTGGAAAGGCTGGCCGAACCAAGGAAGCCTTTTTTTCGAACGCCTGAATTTTCTAGGAGCTGACCGTCTACCGTGACGTTGGCAGGAAAGTATGTATAGGGGCTGTCGTGTGGACCGTCTTGGCAGTTTTCCCCGAGCATTTCGCTGATAGTTCGCGATTGGGTACGCAGCGCATCCCAATCGGCGGGCGCTATTTCAATGTTGACTTCTACCACGTGGTCGGGCGCGTACAGTTCTTCGGTTAGGTCGGGCCCGGTGGAAGTGGTGGTTGAGCCACCCCCGCCCGTGGACGTGCCGCCGCCGGAGCCGCCGGTATTTTGAGGATTGTCAGGACCACAGGCGGAAAGCAGCGCTGCCGCAAGGGCCGCGAAGGAGACTGTGTGAAGGAGGTTTGTTTTCACGCCCATGGATTTCACCGTGGTGTTCAAGAATCGAGCCGATCAGCCCCAATGTTTCAGCGACCGATCCTTTGAGCGTACACGCGGGATTCGGTGGTTTGCAACTGGGCACGATTGCGGCCCGTAAACGCGGGTTGACAAGCCCGCTGTTTTTAGATGTTCTCCTTTTTGACACCTGAGAGTCTTTTCGCCGGAGCGGCGCACGCGTTGTTTGATTTTTTGTGTACGCTTGGCGTGGCCGCTCCATTCACTTTCTTTCGTCAACCTTTGTGCGAGGGTGCACCATGCGATGGATCCTGTTGTTTTGTGGGGCGGGCGCAGCGGCTTTGGTTTCGGGTTGTGGTGAGACGTCGTCCACTTCGTCAAACACCACATCCAGCTCCAGCGGTGGCTCCGGGGGAGGCGGCGCGGGTGGCACAGGGGCGACGGGAGGTCAAACCACAACTTCTACAGGTGGCTCCACAGGTGGGACGGGCGGATCGGCCTGTGTGGTAGATGGGACAAAGTCCGATACAGAAATCTGTGACGACGGGAACATGGTGGACGGCGACGGGTGCGACAACGATTGCACGTACTCGTGTGCCGATCCTGCGGTGGATTGCCCGCCTGCTCCGTGCAACGTGGTAGAGTGCACCATGCAGCATACCTGCAATGTCAAAGTGGATCCTACCCAAGATGGCATGCCCTGTCCGGGGGGTACGTGTTTTGACGGCGCGTGTGACATGTTTACCTGTGGAGACGGCGTCCCGGGGCCGGGTGAAGAATGTGATTTCGGTGCCGGAAATGGCCCGGGAACCGGGTGTGAAACCAACTGTGTTTTCTCCTGTTCTACCATGCCCGACAGCTGCAACGACATTGACCTTTGCGATGGTATCGCCCTCTGTACAGAGGTAATGGTCAATGGCAAGGTTGGGCAAAAGTGTGTCTCATCGGCGCCCGCCCCTGACTGCACTCCATGTGACACCGGTATCTGTAAAAACCAGGTGTGCGCGGCCTCGGTGTGCAGCGACGGTTGTGTGGATCCGGTTGCGGGTGAAGAGTGTGAGCCTCCCGGCAGCATGACATGCAATGCGATGTGCAAAAAAATTACCCCGTCGGGATGTGGTGACGGTGTTCGCGCGGGTGCTGAGCAATGTGATGATGGTAACAACGTCAACTTGGACGGGTGTGATTCAACGTGCCTGTTTGAGCAAAATCAGCGCACGAATGACATTCAAATGCAGTTTTCAACCGATCCGTTTTGCGGTGGGTTTAACCAGCTTGGTTCGGCCATTGCCACAATTGGCCAAGGTACCTTCCAACAAGCTGTCGACCAAGCGGTTACCGCCGGGGCGGCGGGCATTTTGTTCAAAGTTATGGGGCTTGATGACCTGACGGGTCAAAATGATGGTGCTGTGGCGCTTGGAATTGTGGGCGGTGCACCGGTGGCCGGTGCGGCATACAACGGCAAGTCTGACTTGGACTGGTGGTATACCGCGAGCAACACTTGGCTGGACGCGCAGCGAAACCCCATTGAGTCGTTGGGGGCGTCCATTGTCGCCGGCTTGCTCGACGCCGGTCCGGCCACGCTGACGGTGCCCAATTTCTTTGCGGCAAGTCCACCCTCGCTCAACCTGTCAGGTGTTCGCCTGCAAATTCAAATCGGCGCAGTAAACACGCCGCTCACCTCCATGGGTAACCCGCCGGGGCATCTCGCGGCAGAACACCTGAATCCGGCGCTCCAGAGTTTTGCGGGGGCTGGAAACGCGGGAAACAACCTGGGTAAACTGTGTGCCGACGTTTCGGCGGCGTCGCTCGATTTGGGAGCTATACCACCCGAGCTTTTGTCAGGTCAAACGGCCTGCGGTGAAGGGTACACAGCACAAAACTCGTTGCTCGATCTCCTTGTGGGCGGGTGCACCGTGCTTGGGGTTGTAAAGGTGGTGAACCCCACTCAACCTGACAAGGTAAACCCCGCCGTACCCATGGCGGGCGCGGGGGGACCGTACACCCTCACTCAAGACGCTCAGAAAAATGTGAATGGTTGCAAAGACAAAAACGGCGCAACGGCCGATCTACCCACGTGCCTCACAGCGGCGGCTTACTCAAGCTTCTTCCGCGTGCGTTTTGGCCGCGTGATTATCAAGTGATCGTTTTCGGCTGAAGCGTCACGCCAAGACCTGAAGCGCCTGGATGCCTGTGACGTCTCTTCACCACGGAATCACGGAGGGACACGGAGGTTTTTTGTTTCTTTGGCTGCAATGGGTACACATCATCCGTGATCCCAACCTGACATCGGATCGGTTAGGTGGTGCGAGACGATTGCAGCCTTAAATACAAAAAAAACTCCGTGGAACTCCGTGATCTCCGTGCCTCCTAGGTAACTTCCCTTTAGCGGAACGTTCTGCAAGGCACGGATCCAGTCTTGTCGAGACGTTTGGGACACCCTTGCCCGTCGCCAAGCGGAAAAGCGAACAGCGTGGCGCGTCGGGTTCTCCAGATGGAGTTCTGTGGCGAGCGCAGCCACGACGAAAACGAGAGACCGGCGAGACCGGTGGATGGCGACGTGATGGACATCTCAAGTCGCCGGACGTCCCAGAACGGGCTCTTTTCTGCTGCATCGACAACTCAACCGCAACGAGTTACTCGCCGTTCGAATGAGGCGCATGCGCCGCTGGGGAACTCCGTGTTGATTACGACGTGTCAGGCGGCAAGACGCGTCAGGTCAGCGCGGAGCGAGCGGGACTTCGAGTTCGTGTTGGATACGACGTGTCAGGAATCCGTCAGGGAAGCGGTTTGGCGGGAGTTTCTTCGCAGTCGAGCACCGGGTCGGGGAGAGGCTGACCGTCTTCGGCACGCATGAGGGTGAAGGTTGACCCTTCTAGGTTGGCGGCCGGGCTGATGGTTGTACCCGTCACATCGCCGCAGACAAATGTGCCGTCACCGCAGATGTTGCCTTTCAACACAACGTTGGCAGCCACATCAAGTCCGATGATCGTGTTGGCATCTTTGGGCACTTTGAGGTCGGGCATTGCCAGTTCAAACTTGCCTGAGTCATCAATGACGGCCGCTTCATACACTTGGGGATCACCCGCGAGTGTTTGCCTGTCAGCTTTGGCAACCGGCGTGACTGTGATGGCAATCCCAACTCCGCCGCCCACTGCGGGGGTGGTGACTTCAGCGAAGAAAAGAATGGGCTCGTCGGGTTTTTGGGTTGCCGAGAGGACGAGCAGGTACGGGCCGTCGGCGCCGCCCGCCGAGAGCGGAACGTACGCATCGGGGCAGGCGGTCGGCGGTTTGTTTGCGAAGATCTCGTCGTACCTTTCTGCAAATCCGTTGAACGACGCTTCTGGGTTTGCGCAGCCGAACATGCCGCACAGCGCCGCCAGAAGAGATGCCGGAAGGAGCGTGCGAACGTGGTTTTTTTGGCTCGAAAGCCTTGCAAAATAGGAGCGAAAGTTCATGGGGGCAGCCGTTTCGAAGAGTTGGATATTCCTTTTTCCATTCTTGGGGCCGCGATGCAAGTGAACGCGACATAATCAACAAGCTGTTGCGCCCGCCCCGCTGATCGCCTACGCACGACTCCCACACCGTTCACAATTCGTTTGCGCTCCGAGCCCGGTTTTATCCCATGCGAAAACTCGCCCTTTCCACTGCCGCCCTTGTTCTCCTTGCTCCCGCTGTGGCCAACGCATCGGGTTTTTCCACTGCTCGCTTTGGTGCGGAGCACGGTACACCCGTTTCCACCAACCCGACGGGGCTCTATTACAATCCGGGGGCCATGGCCGATGGGCCGGGCCTCCGCGTATTTGTCGATGGAACGTTTGCGCTTCGGTGGGCCGACTTTACGCACACGCAGGCGACGACAGACGTGGCAGAACCCGCAGGGGCCGAAGGGGCCAACAACGGAACGGCAACGCTTTTCAACTTTGCCGCGGCGCCCATGATCGGCGCAACGTACACATTGGAGAACAAACTCTCGTTCGGCGCGGCGTTTTATGTACCCTTCGGCGGTGCATCCGTTTGGGACAAAAACAAGGCGTTTGAAAACAACGCTTCGTTTGCCGGTCCGGTGGACGGTGTACAACGGTGGCACACTATCGAAGGTACACTTCGCTCCATGTTCGTCACGGTGGGCGCCGCCTATCGAATTGAAG
This sequence comes from Polyangiaceae bacterium, assembly GCA_016712345.1. Classification (GTDB taxonomy): domain Bacteria; phylum Myxococcota_A; class Polyangia; order Polyangiales; family Polyangiaceae; genus JADJRH01. Next base: position 4,719,110 of record JADJRH010000011.1, on the reverse strand, counting down.
AAGCCCGCCTCAGCCTCGGCGTGACGGGCAACCTGATCCTTTCCGATATTGACACCGTTCGAGCGCGCAACGCCGACGGCTCCAATCGACTTGGTACGGAAGGTCGAAGCTGGCTCAAGGCAAGCGGTATTTCAGGTTCGTTTGGCATTGGTGCTCTGTTTGAGGTGGTCCCCAAAACGGTATGGCTCGGGGCATCTTACCAGTCTATGCCGGGCGTCACGGGTGGAACGGCGTTGGATGGTAAACTTACCAACAAGTTTGGTCCGGGTGAACCTACCGTCCAAGACGTGACGGTGTATCAAGGTCTACCCGATGTGTTCCGTTTTGGTGTGCGGGGCAGACCGCGCGATTGGCTTGAATTTCGTCTTTTCGGCGACATCAGCCGGTGGAGTGCATTCAAAAATCAGTGCATTGCTCCCAAGGGTGAGAAATGCGCCGTGAGCGACAAAGACGGCGGTGCCATTGAAGAGACGGCGCCCGTCCAAAACGTGGTGCGCAAGTGGCAAGACGCGTTTGGCGTTCGCGCCGGCGCCAGTTTCTACCCATCTGACAAGGCCGAGGTGATGGTGGGGGTGGGGTATGACGGCAATGCCATTCCCGATGCCACTCTCGATCCTTCGCTCACCGACTTTGAAGACGTGTCGTTGTCGCTGGGTGGAAGGTTTCAGATCATGAAGCAGGTTGGCGCTTCGCTGACCTATACTCATATTTTATACGCGCCGCGAAATACGACCAATAAAAGCTCGGTGGCCACCAACGTGGCGCCCTCCAACGGGCCGGATGCAGGTGGCGCGTACACTCAGACAATTGGTGTGATCAACGCCAACGTTGACCTGCGATTCTAAACCCTCGCGTTTGCCCACAGCCAAACCCATGCGCATCGCGGTCACCGACGCCCTGCGAAAAGAGATTGCCCCGAGTGGAACTCTGCGCGTGGGGGTGAACCATCAGAATTTTCTCCTCGTTCTCCCCGGGTATCAAGCGCCCGATCTTCGTGGTCCGGCCCCGGACTTGGCGCGCGAAATCGGGCACAGGTTAAATCTACCCATCACATTTGTCAGCTTTCAAACCGCCGGTGCTCTGGCCGATGGGGTTGCCGCGGACGTTTGGGATGTGGCCTTTCTTGCGGCGGAGCCGCAACGAGCCGGGCAAATAGCGTTTAGTCCGCCTTACCTCAAAATACCGGCGAGCTATTTGGTTCCGGCCGGGTCTAGCCTGTTGGAGTTGGCAGATGTGGATCGGGAAGGGGTGCGCATTTCAGCCGCGGCAAAAAGCGCGTACGAGCTGTACCTTCGCAGAAGTCTAAAACACGCGACGTTGGTTACGGCGCCGAGTGTGGATGCTTCCTTTGACCTCTTCGTCAATGACCGGCTTGACGCGCTGTCAGGTCTCGTGCCGCGCCTGCTTAAAGATGTTCAAAAACTGCCCGGTGCGCGCATTCTCGACGGTCAATTTACAGCTGTGGAGCAGGCAGTGGGTACACATCCAAGTCGCCCTGTGGCAGTAGAGTTTTTGAAGGAACTTGTGCTTGAACTCTGTGCATCGGGGTTTGTAAAAGAGGCGATCGACAAAAACGGGGTCACCGGGGTGATCGCGGGCTAACCTTACCCTACTACTCACATCCCACCGTTCACGTTCGGCAATGGTTACTTGTTTCGCCGAGCGAAACCGCGATGGGGATTTGATACTCGGTTGCACCTGCGCCTATCTCCCCGTCAAGTTTCCGAGAAGAGTGTTCGATGGGGATGGAAGGTTTGGCTGTGGCGCGCAAGCGCGGGGGGTGTGGGGCGGAGCCCCACGGGACAAAAGATAGTGCCGGCGTGTGCGAAGCGCGCCGCGTCAGCGGCGCCAAAAGTCCGGCAGGACTCTTGACACGCGGCACTAGAGCACCGAATAGGTTGATTCCGTAACCAAACAGATAGTTTAGTTGTGTACTCAAACAGGCAAAAGCGAGGCAGAAACGTTAGGCCCGAAGCTCCCACCGCATGACAGACACCCAGTTCGGATCGCGGAGTGAGGGGCCCCGCGGCCGACTTGCTCGGCGCGGGGAGCGAGGGCGCGAGCCCTCGCTCCCTGGGTAAAAAAAGCTAGAGCACCCCGAGATTGTTAAAGATTTTCGATATTCACAAATTGCTGAGTTCATTCGCGATTCAAGATGATCGGTGCTCTAGTGTCGCGCTGAATTTTCACCCAATCTGGATGAAATTGCGCCAGGTGCGAAAAACCTGACTCACCTACTCGGCGATCAGAGCGTCTTGGCTTACAAAAACATGACACAAGCCGAGCCGAAGTTCGGTAGCGTCATGCTCGGGATGTTGTCTGCAAAAAACGCTGCCGCACCTTCTCCAGTTGTGCGATTTGGCCATAAAGGCGCCTTTTCGGATGATTTGAAGCGCGAGGTGGACGCCTACTTTGATCGCGAGGGTGGCTCGCGTCGCGACTCGCCGCGCATGTACCTCAAAACGGCCATCATTTTCATCTGGTTTGTGGGGTCGTGGGCGCTCCTCGTGTTTTTTGCCACCACCTTGTGGCAGGGTGTGCTTTTGGCGATGTCCCTCGGGTTGTCGATCGCCGCCATTGGCATGGGCATTCAACACGACGCCAACCACGGCGGCTATTCCAACCATCCATGGGTAAACCGGCTGTTTGGATTTTTTATGGATGGGATGGGGGTATGTGGGTATATTTGGCGATATAAACACAACGTGATTCACCACACGTATACCAATGTTCAAGGGGTTGATTTTGACCTAGACTTTGGGAATATCGCCCGCCTTTCTACCCTCCAAACTAAAAAAGCCTGGCACAAATACCAACACTACTACCTTTGGTTTTTGTACGGGCTCTTGTTACCGAAGTGGGTATTTTACGATGATTTTGTGATCTACCGCTCTCGTCTGGCGGGGCCCCACAAGTTGCCCACCATGAACGCGCGGGAAGTGGCGCTCTTCTGGGGATGGAAGGTTTTTTTCGTTCTTTGGTCTCTTGTCATACCTGCCATGGTGAGGCCGATATGGCAGGTGTTGGTGTTTCACCTGATCGCTGTTTTTACCCTCGGGGTAACCCTGTCTTCGGTTTTTCAACTGGCGCACTGTGTGGCCGAGGCCGAGTTTCCTGTGCCTGAGGAGAGCGGTAAACTGATGAACGACGATTGGGGAGTTCACCAGGTTGAAACAACAGTGGACTTTGCGCGCGATAGCAAGTTATTAACTTGGTTCTTAGGCGGTTTAAACTTTCAGGTGGAGCACCATCTGTTTCCTAAGGTGTGCCACGTGCATTACCCTGAGCTGTCGAAAATAGTAGAAAAGGTGGCTGCTCGACACGGCGTTCGATACAGGAACAACGTGACTTTGGGGGCTGCATTGGCATCACATTTTCATCACCTTCGCCGGCTTGGAACTGGCGCGCAGGTTGGAAGGGCTTGAAAGATGTTGGGATGGATCACGGAAACGAACCATGCGGAGCGTTTTGTCCGCGAACTTTTCGACTCCGCAGGCGTTGGCGTGGAAGGAAAACAGCCGGGCGATATCCTGGTAAAAAATCCTGAATTTTACGGCCGCCTGGTACGTGACGCTTCAATTGGGTTGGGCGAATCGTACATGGAGGAATGGTGGGAATGTGACAGGCTTGACCTGTTTATCGAAAAGTTGCTTCGTATTGATATTAAGAAAAAAATCACGGGCAGCCTCAAAATGAAGCTTTTAACGCTTCAGGCGCTCATCACCAACATGCAAAGTCTTGCCCGCGCCAAACAGGTGGCCGAGGCTCATTACGACATTGGCAATGACCTTTACGAAGTAATGCTTTGCAAGCGCATGGTGTACACATGCGGCTATTGGAAAAATCAAACGACGCTCGACGGCGCTCAGGAAGCAAAGCTTGAGTTGATTTGTAAAAAAGCCGGCCTTGAAAAAGGCATGCAGGTATTGGACATGGGCTGCGGCTTTGGTGGGTTTGCCATGTACGCGGCCGAAAAATACGGCTGTGACGTGGTTGGGGTGACCATTTCAAAAGAGCAGCAACGGTGGGGAGCGGCCCGCGCGAAACAACTCGGGCTCACCGGGGTTGACCTGCGCGTTCAAGATTATCGAACGGTGCATGGCCATTTTGACCGGGTTATTTCTATTGGAATGCTCGAACACGTGGGGTGGAAAAATCACCGCAAGTTTATGGAGGTTGCGCACCGCAATTTAAAAAAGGAGGGGATTGCGGTGCTGCACACCATCGGCTCAAACGACAGTCAGAAACACGGTATCCCATTTTTTGAAAAGTACATTTTCCCCAACGCCGCTTCACCCTCTATTGCTCAGCTCGGCAAAGCAATGGAAGATCTGTTCGTGCTTGAAGATGTACACAACATCGGCCCCGACTACCGGCCCACGTTGCTTGCGTGGTGGGATAACTTTGAAAAAGGGTACAAAAATCTCGATCAGAAAAAGTATGATCGAAAGTTTTGGCTCATGTGGCGCTTTTATTTGCTCGCTGCCGCCGGTGCTGTGGCCGCGCGCGAATCACAACTTTACCATTTGGTGTTAACCCACGTGGGTAGAGACCAGCCCAACTGCCGCTTTAGTTGAGCGATTTTCAGAGCGAGAATGGTCGCTGTTCGTTGCGCATCTACCATAGAAAAATGCGCGCCGCGTAGAGCGGGAAAAAAATCCAAAAAATGATTGCAGCCCAAACAATTGCCTTGTCGTGAGGCATGTTGCCGGCTCTTTTGCGTGCGTTTACATACATACTGCCGAAAAGCACCGTTGAAAAAATGCAAAACACACCGATCATAATGGTGAACGGCTTTGCCATTTCACTCCATTGCATGGCCAAACAGATCACGCTCAATGTGGCGGCGGCGGCAATGGAACCGACTCGCAATTCACCCATTGTGCGCCGAGCCTGAAGCAACTTCAGCTCCGCAATTTCTGCCCTGCCGCCGGCGTTTTCATCCACCCGAGGGGCCGATCTGTACGTGGCAGCGTCTACCCGCACTTCACCCTCTTCAATGGGTAAGGTGGCATCTGCAACAACCGCTTCTGCCAGGGTGATGGCAAGGTTGAAACGCTCCGTGGCAATGAGGCCCGGCCCTTGTTCATCGCCGTTTTTGCGCAGGTTGAGTTTGTTGTCTTCAATGGTGATGCCCGCGCCGTCGAGCTGACCAAACTCGATGAGACGTTGTTGAAGGGTAGGTTCGGACAAAATTCGAAGGATCCGTTTGGCGGGTGCACCTTCGACAAGCCATGTGGAGTCGAACACGGCGTTGCCGATTTTTACGTCTACCGCTGTGCCACGCTCGACGTGTTGCTCTTCATCGGCCGTTTGTTTGCGGAGATGAAGGAGGATGGCGCACGGCTCACATTGCACGTCTACCGTGGTATGCCTGGGGGTGTTTTTGGAGCCGGGGTGAAACCGAATTTCTACCAGCCGGTTTTTGACTTTGCCCACAATGGTAGAGTGGGTAAACTTTGCCTCTGTCATGCCCAGTGCTTCAGCACACCGGACAAACATGCTGTCGTGTTGCTTGTTTTTTCGAACGCTGTACACAACGAGCAAAATGAAGCCGATCACCACCGCCAAGTTGAAAATGAGGGAGGGGGACACGTGAATTGACTTGCTCCGGTGCGGTGGGAAGGTTGTTTTTACAGAAAGTCACCGTTGAACGAAAATGCCAGGGCAATGAGCGGAAGCGCCGTGGGTTGTTTGGCGCCTGTTCGGTAGGGATGAACGAGCCACCACTGCGCCAGGAGATTGAGGGTAGGTTGGTTGAACATGGCGTAGGGAGTATCAAAAAAGCGGTAGCCAATGAGGGGCCCCAGCCGATGGGTTTCATTCGCCGTGGCGGGTTCTGGTAAAAAGCTGTGGGTAAACGTGTGGCGGACCCCGAAAATCCAATTTTGGTTGGGTAGAACCAACACGTCTGCGTCGTTGGTAACGAGCCACCCATCGCGCGGTACCAAAATATCCAAAATCTGATCGTAATAAGCTACGTCGCCTTCTGTTGCTGTGACTGCCGTGTGAAGAGCCCTCATGGCCGAACGGGCCGCGACCGGCCCCACTTTGAATTGGAGGCGTGCTTCTAAGAAAGCCACGGTTGCGGTGGTTGCGTAGTGCTCATCACGCTCCGCGTTTTTTGACAGAGTCTCGTCGTCGTAAGCGGCGGTTGCTGTGGGAAAACTCTGAAGCTGGCTGAAGGTGCGAAAATAACCTTGCGCTTCAACCCCGGCGGCCAGCGTGAGAATGCTGAGGGGCTGCACTTCTACAAATGGTCCGTAGCGAAAGAACGCGGGAGAAAGCACAAGCGATGTGCCCACTCCAACAAATGTTTCTTTGGTGAGCGCACCGCCGGGCTCCAAAATGCGTCTGCGTACACTTACGCGGAAATCGTTGATGAGCCCGAGCGGATTGACGCGCGCGGCGAGAACATCCCTGTAGTACACGCGCACTTTGGGGGGCGGAGGAGGATCGCTTTGAGCGGCGGCCACGGCGGGCCAACAAAAGGTGAACGCCGCAACTGCAATCATCGAGCGTAGGCGTGTGTACACTACCCGAAGGTACACCAGGATGGCTCCACCATGAAAGCGGATCCGTCCGAGCGGTGTCGATTGCACCCAGCGCCTTCGTTACATGTACGTTTTACACCGGGGTCGCGCCGCATAGGTCGACCGGGTAGAAAGTGACTTCCCCGGTGCTTACGGCTGCGCTACCCTGGACGGGCTCGCAGGTTTGGTGAATGCGCGCCACACACTTCCCAGGCGCGGGCCGGGTGTATCAAGTTCATGTCGGTAACGGACGAGGTTGCTTCGGAGGTGCTTCTGCGGGCGAGAGTCGGCGACCCTGTCGCGCTTGCGACGCTTGTCGAAAGCGTGCAAAACCGTGTGTACTCATTTAGTCTGAAGATGTGTACCCAACCTGAAGACGCCAAAGACGTCCTTCAAGAGACGCTGCTTTCGCTGGTGCGTGACATTGGCAAGTTTCGCGGCGACTCAACCCTTTCTACCTGGCTCTACACGGTTGCGCGCAGCCATTGCATCAAAAAGCGCCGTCGCGGCAAACATGCACCCCAGGCGGTGTTGTCATGGGAAGATGAGGTAGATCAAGACGAGGTGGCCACCGACGGCGCGGCGTTGCCAGACGAGTCGTTGAGCCAAAAGCAGCTCGACGAAGTAATAAAAGCCGCAATTGTCCGCCTCTCACCGCCCTATCGTGAGGTCTTTGTTCTTCGCGATGTGGAAGGTCTTTCGGCGAATGAAGTGGCGGCCGTTGTTGGTATTGGTGTTGAAGCTGTAAAGAGCCGTCTTCACCGGGCGAGGCTCTCCGTGCGTGAATGGGTGGCTCCTGCGCTTGACGGTAAGATCTTACCTTCCCAATCCCCTGGCTCGTGCCCCGATGTGTTGACGTTGCTTTCTAAAAATATGGAAGGTGAGATCAGTCAACAGACATGTGCCGATATGGAGAAGCACCTGGCCTCGTGCTCGCGCTGCCGCGGCGCGTGTGACTCGCTCCGCAAAACGTTGTTCGCGTGCCGTTCCACAGCGGGTGATGAAGTGCCGAAATCTGTGCAACACTCGGTGAAAGTGGCGCTGCAACAGTTTTTTTCGGAGAGCTGAACCCTTTTTGACAAACGTGGCTCTCACCGATCATGGAAACGAAAACACCGACAATCACCGTGACCCAAGACAACTTCAAATCGACCGTTGAAAAAGGCATTGTGCTTTTGGACTGGTGGGCTCCGTGGTGTGGTCCGTGTCGGGTTTTCGGGCCTGTGTTTGAGGCGGCGGCAAAGAAAAAATCCAGACATTGCTTTTGGCAAAATCAATACTCAAGACGAGCCGGGGCTGGCCGGGGCGTTCAAAGTGAACGCTATTCCAACCCTTATGGTGCTTCGCGATGGAATTTTACTGTTTGCCCAGGCGGGGGCATTGCCTCCCGCGGCGCTTGATGATTTGATCCGTCAAGTTCGGGCGGTTGACATGGACGAGGTCCGCAACGAAATCGCCGCGAACGAAGCTCAAAAAAAACCTGAAAAGCAGGCCCCACAGGAGAGTTCGTAGATGTGTCGAAGAATTACTTGCCCCCAATGTGGCAAGCCTTCGTTTTCGGGATGCGGCGCACACGTTGAACAGGTTCTTCGCGACGTTCCGGTGAACGAGCGCTGTCGTTGCGCTGAAGAACATTCACGTCAAACAAGTGGTCAGGCCGACGCTGCCGTAAAAAAGAGTGGTTGGTTTGACGGGGGCACCGGGCTTTAGTCGGGGAGTGAGCAATGACAATTCATATTCAACTCGTCAGCTTTGATAAGCCCGGTGCTGATAAGGAAGACGCCGCCGCGTTTGCCGCGAGGCTCGATCGCGTGACGGGCGTTCTAAAAAAAGCGTCCGTCCCCGCCTTTGACATATTGGGTGTCACCTCTGCGTACGCACCGGTAAAGGGCCTGTTCCCCTTACCTGAAGAGGCGAAAATTCCGGCCGCGGGCGGTCAGATGTATGCGGTGGATGCTGTTGCGAAACTGCTCGCAAATAAGCCCAATGAGCTGTTTTCGTTCTTGTCGAGCGAGCAGGGTATTATTGGTCGGGCCGGCCGGGTAGAAGCGGTGGGTGAGTGGGCTTACCGGAACGTGGGGCCTTACCTCCCCGGTGCTCTGCGGCGATGTGCTGTGGGTGGTCGTCTTCGACTCCAAGATGAAGCCGGGATCTTACCCTTCTTTGTCATGCGGGTAAGTTCAAAAACAGCAAACGCCGCTCTCCGACAGGCCCAGGTAATGGGGCTCATCGCTATGGCAAAAGAAACCTGGAACGAGGGGGATCTCACCCCGATCGTTGTGGGTGACTTTGGATTTGAGCGAGACGGTGGAACGCTCTGGCAGATGATGTGCACCGACTTTGACGAAGTGACTGTTGCGCTCGGACAGGGCGGTACAGAACACGTTTGGGTAGGTCGCGAGAGCGCTTTCCGCGGGTCGAAAGGTACACTCGCGGTGACCAAGGCCGTCCGTTTGCCTCAGCTCAACGACGGTGGGGAAAACCTGACAAGTCATGCCGGTATAGCGGTTGAGGCCGAAGTGCGCACGTGGCGCAGCAAACGCACGTTTAACGCATCGCCGCGCGCTCGGTCCCGGGGGGCTCCGGCCGTCGCCGCGGCGCCCGAGAGCATGCATCTCGCCTGGGGTGCCCGTCAAACAAGTGGTCAGGTCACCACATGTCGAACGCAGGATGGCATTGTTTGGTCGGAGGTGGTGTCGCTTGATGGGCATACAAATGTGGCCCCGGCTCTCTGCGCCGCAAACGGAAAGGTGGTTTTGGCTTGGACAGAGCTGGATGGGAAGATCGCCGCGGCGATTTCTACCAACGACGGTGAGAGCTTTGGGCCAAAAACGCTGGTTTCCAACGCTTCCAGCGACGACGGGCCGGCGCTATTTTTTGACGGCGGTGAGTTGGTTCTGTGTTTTGCGTCCAAAGAGTCTGGCAAATTGGTGATGATGCGGAGTTCGGGCGATTTGGCATTTTCAGGCCGCGCCGAACTTCCGTTTGCGAGTAAACATACCCCCGCTCTCGCTCGCTACCATGGGCAGGTCTGGCTCGCTTGGACCGAAACCGACCAGACGAGCAGTGTGAGCATTGCAACAAGCGCGGACGGTAAGGTGTGGGACGCGTCAAAAACCTCGTTCGCAACACATCCGCGGCGGCACAGCGCCAAGGGGCCCGCTCTTCTTGTGGATGGGGAGAGGTTAACCCTGGGATGGATCGGTTCGCGCGAAGCGAATGGGTATGCCTGGTTTGCCGGAATGTACCCACACCTTCTCGACGATTATTATCGCGACTATTTTAAGTCGTACGTGCAATGGACAACCACCAAAGACGGTCGCGTTTGGAGCGTGGAGCGCGCTCTCGACGAGCGCAGTGAATTTGCGCCTGCGCTCGCCTCATTCAAAGAGCATGTGTACGTCGCCTGGACTGGGACGGATGCGTCCAACCTTGTCAACGTCAAGATCTCCGACCAGGCAGAAATCTAATCTACCCATTGTGTGTCGGCGGGGGCTTCTTTTGCGGGAGGCGCCGGCTGTGCGGGCGGCAGCGCCGGCGGATCTTCCGATCTGGAATCATCGGAGTCTACCACAACGACAACGGCCGGCGCAGTGGTGACCTTCCCCCTTGTTCTCGCTCGGGCTTCGGCCTCTGAACGCGCCTGACCCGCCTGAGCATGCTGCGCGCGAACCTCGGCTTCAGCTCTCAACTCGGCGGCTCGTTCGGCGCGAATTTCAGCGGCTTTGCGAGCGGCAATGGCTTTTTCACGCGCTCGTTCGGCTTCTGCAAGGCGCTGGTTGGCTTCGGCTTCATGCTCGCGAGCTTCAATGAGGGCTTGGTCGGCAGCCGCTTGTTCACGCGCGGCGTTGGCGGCGGCAGTGACCGCGGGCTCCAGTGGAGCGTAATACTCAACACCGGCATACACCCGCGCGCGGCGGTGACATCCTGTGGATGATAGAGCGAGGACCATCAACGGAAATGCGGCAAACCCAGGCAGTTTTGTAATCTTCATGCCCGGCGCATCATCAAGAGACAGACCAAACTTGGTGATGGGCACATTCCCGACGTTTGGATTTTCGAAGGTCTACGTCGCACGCGGATTTTGAGTGGAATGGGTAGGCAGAGCAAGGCGAGTGGGTCCGCGAAGTGTACCCATTGAGAACGCCGGTTCACGCCGCTGTGAAGTTCGCACCAAATCGTCGGCTGGTTGGGTGCCGAGCCCGGAGGTGCTCGCGGCAATTGAAACGAGCGCGGCCTTTTATGCGAGACTCGTGAACGCGATGGGGTATTGTGCCCTTTCCGATGGGGCACGTACCCTACCTTGATGAACTGGCCATGATCGCCGTGCTTGGCGTGTTGGTCACCGTTCTACTGTCAAAACTCAAGTTACCCACGGTGGCCGGCCTATTGGCCGCGGGGGCGCTTGTCGGACCGTTTGGACTTCACCTTGCCAAGAGTGTACACGCCATTGAAGTATTGGCCGAGGTGGGGGTTGTACTGCTTCTGTTTACCATTGGTTTGGAGCTGTCCCTGGCTCGCCTGAAGAACATTTTTCAAAGGGTGGCGCTGGGTGGATTTATTCAGGTGGGTCTTACCACGGCGGTTACGGCGGCGGTGGCTGTGTGGTTTGGGCAGCCCTTGAAACGCGGGATTTTTTATGGGTTTGTGTTTGCCCTGTCGAGCACGGCGATTGTGCTCCGAGCGCTGGAGGAGCGCCGCGAGATTGATGCTCCTCATGGTAGATTTATTGTTGGCACCCTTATTTTTCAGGATTTGTGCGTTGTACCCATGGTGGTTGTTGTTCCGTTCCTTGGGGGCACAACCCACGAAGGCGGCATTATAACGACAATTGTCCTCGCTACTCTAAAGGCGTTGGCCATTGTCATCGCCATGGTGGGAGGCTCTCGAATTTTGGTGCCCAAACTGCTTGGATGGGTAGATGCCAGCCGCAGTCGGGAAGTATTTTTGTTGGCGATTGTGGGGCTCTGTATAGGCACCGCTTGGCTCACCTCGCTTGCGGGCCTTTCGCTTGCATTGGGCGCTTTTTTGGCAGGGATGGTGGTGGCTGACACGCAGTATCGGCACCGGGCCACAGGGGATATTTTGCCGCTGCGCGACATTTTGATGAGCATCTTTTTTGTGTCTCTTGGAATGTTGTTTGATGTGCGTGTGGTGCTGACGGAGCCGGTTCTTGTACTTGTTTTGTTGCTCGGTTTCTTGGTCGCCAAGGGAATGCTGGCCACAGTGGCCGCGCTGGTGATGCGGTTTCCGGCCCGCGCTGCATGGCTCTCCGGTGTGGGGCTTGCTCAACTCGGCGAATTTGGATTTGTACTAACTCGGCTCGCCCGCGAACATGGGGTGGTAGATGAAGTTTCTACTCGGCCGCTTTTGGCAGCGGGTATCTTGAGCATGTTCCTTACCCCGCTGCTCGTTCGCGCCGCCCCGCACGTGACAGCGGGTGAGAAGATCCTGGCACCGCTTTCCAAGTTAATTGGAGTTCGAACCACGGACGAGTTGGAGGTTTCGCAGAGGTTGCTACACGACCACGTGGTGATTGTTGGGTTTGGTTTGGCGGGCCGATTTGCAGCTCAGGCCCTTTCAGAATCAAACATACCCTTTGTTGTATTGGAGCTGAACGCTGAAAATGTCCGCAAAGGAAAAGAGGAGGGTTTACCCGTATATTATGCCGACGCGACAAGCGCAGAAGCGCTGCACCATGTTCACATTGAAAAGGCGCGGCTGGTTGTTCTGCTCATGAATGATCCCCAGGCGGCCGAGCGAATCACCGATACACTCAAACGAGTGGCTCGCAACGTTCCGGTGCTGTTTCGAACCCGCTACTTTTCAGATCGCGACAGACTTGTTGAGTTGGGGGCGCACGACGTGGTGGCTGAAGAAGTGGAAGGGGGAGTGGAGATCCTTTCAAGGATGCTGCGATTCATGGACGTTCCACGAAACGTTATTGAGCAGCGCATTCATGAAGTGAGGGGTAAGACTCAAACAACGTGTCGAAAGTTGACTGTGCCGCGGGCGAGATTGGGGCAACTTCGGGCGCTTGATGAAATGAAGATCGAATCGGTGATTGTGCGGGAAGGGTCGCGCGCTGCCAATGTTTCACCGGTGGCGTTAAAGCTTCGAACAGAAACGGGCGCTCTTGTGGTGGGGGTTGTTCGAGAAAATAAACTCCTTGAAAAAGCCGATCCTACCCAGATATTTGAGCTGGGCGATGTGGTCTATCTGGTGGGTACAGGCGAAGCGCTGAGCCGCGCTCTGGTTTATTTTGATGTGCCGAGCGAGTAATTGATCGTGAAAAAAGAACTGAAGCAACCGTGGTTTTGTTGGTTTGAGCTTCGCACACGGGAGGTTCATTCTTCTGCCGAGTTTTATGGTAGAGTGGTTGGATTATCACTTGAGCAGCAGCACGGAAAAACTCTTGTTCGATGTGGTGGGCAATGGGTGGGTGAGATTGGTCAACTGCCCGTTCAAGCTGCGCAGCGCGGTGCTCCCAATCATTGGCTCGGACATATTGGGCAGGTGGACCTGAGCGCTTTGGTAAACCGATTTGTGGATCTGGGTGGGGCGGCGCTTGGGCCCACTCGGTCAACCGGTGAGGGGATTACGGTTGCCGGAATGCGAGACCCTTGGGGTACGCCGATCGCATTCAGCACTCGACCATGGGAAGATGCGCCGAGTCCTATAGTGTGGGCCCAATTGCACACCACAAACCTTGCAGGTGCTGTACAACTCTACTCGACAACACTGGGGTGGAACTTGGTTCGAGAAGAGCACCTGGGTGCTCCCTGGGGCGCGGCTCAACTGATTTCGCCGAGCGGGATGAATGAGGCGCGTGGGATGATCGCTGAAACTGCAACACAGCCGGGTGTACACCCGCATTGGCTCTACTACTTTGAGGTATTGGATGTTGAGCGCGCTGCCAAACAAACCCTTGACGCGGGGGGGAAGGTGTCCGGTCCGATACGAGCGCCGTGGAGCAACGCGCTGATGACCGCGTGTGATGACCCATTTGGAGCGGCATTTGGCCTCATTCAGAGGGGCGGCTGACGTTCTCCGCGGATGTTTGCAGCCTCAGCCTGAGTGGGAAATAGTGCGTACACAACGGCCAATGCGCCGAGGGCGAGCGCCGCTGAAAGCCAAAAGTGTGTGAGGTACCCAAGCCGCTGGGCGCTCACGCCCGCGAGCGCTCCCGCACCGCCTGTGGCAATGACAACCGCGCTGGCCTGAACGGTATAATCGGTGGCGGAGTTTTCTTTGGAGCACCAGTCCATCATGGTGGTAAACAAAGCGGCCGTGGCCATGCCACCCGCGAAATATTCAGCGCCGCACAAGGTGTACAGTTCTACCCGGGAAGGCTGGTGCGTGGCGAGGTAGGCGTACCCGGCCACAGTGAGGGCCTGCAACAGTCCAAACAGGAGGAGGGCGCGTTTGCGGCCGATTCGAGCCACAAGGAGGCCTCCGGCAACGGCGCCGAGCAGGCCTGAAATAAACCCGACAGTGCCGAGGAGCCAACCCACATCGGAGAGGCTCAGGCCGGCGTCGGAAAGGTAAGGTCGCAACATGCCGGTTGCGAAGGCGTCGCCCGCTTTATACGTGACAATGAGAGCCAGCACCTTGGGCACGTGGCGGCGAAACAAAAAGTGCTCGGGCCGCGGCGCTTGTTGGGTAGAATGTGCGATTGGCGGCGGGGGTTCACGCGATGCTAAAATGGGAAGAGTTGCCAAGGCGGTAAGGCCCGCCATGCATGCAAAAATCCCCGCTGTACCAATACGGTCTTCAACAATTAGTAAAACTCCACCGCCCACGATCATACCCACGCGGTACCCTGCGACCTGAAGGCCGTTGGCAAATCCTCTTTCGTGGGGAAGGAGCAGATCGACAGCCAAACCGTCGGTGGCAATATCCTGGGTTGCGGCGAGAAAGTTGAGCACCAGTACAGCGGCCATCAACACATTCATGGAGCCTTGGAATGTGGACGCCGCGAGAATTCCGAGGACAATGACAGTAGCAATTTGGAGCGGTAAGATCCACGACTTTCTGCGCCCCAACCGCGAAAACGAATAACGGTCAACCGCCGGTGCCCAAATGAACTTGAGAGCCCACGGCAAGGCGAGAAGGGAAGAGAGGCCAATTTCGCTGAGCGAAAAGCCCTTTTTTCGGAGCAACACAGGGAGGGCCTGAACGAAAAAACCGAAGGGGAGACCCTGCGAAAAGTAGAGCGACCCGAGCAGACCCAGCTTCAGGAACGTGGAACGTTGAGGGAGCGGCGGCGACTCGGCTTGGGCCATTGGGGCGGTGCTTTCTTGCCAATTTTGGGGGCTACGGTTCGAAAGCGTTCAACTCGCCGGCAAACACGGTGTTGGTAAGCCCGGGGGCGGACACCTGTTCACGGCACACTTCGTAAGGGAAGATCCAAGAGCCGGCAACGCACGAGGGAGGATTTTTTGCGGCGGCTTCACCCCATAACTCCACGTGAGTTGGGGGCGAACGGTAGAACGAATATCCCGCGTTGGAGTGGGGGAGGAAAGTGAGGGTTACAAGGGGTTCACCCGCGGCGGTGACGGTGAGAATGTTACCATCGGCCCCGAGGGCCGCGACGTGTTTGCCGTTGGGGGAAAAAGCGATCGACGCAACAGACGCCGTGTGGGGCATGGGAACGCCGATCGGGGCGCCGGTTTCAACATTCCATACGCGAACGGTTTTGTCGTTGGAACCGGAAACCAAAATCTTACCATCGGGAGACAGTTGTACCGCGGTCACAGGCTCGGTGTGACCGGCCAACGTTTGTAAAAGGGAGCCGGTTTTTGCTTGAAAAATGCGAATTAACTTGTCGTCGGATCCGGTGACGACGAGCGCTCCATCGGCTGAAATGGTTGTGGCCGGGACGGCGCCGCCGTGGCCCGTCAATTCTCGCGTTTGTGTACACTCGGCAACATTGGCAACGTACGCCCTGTTGTCAGAACCTGAAAAGACGACGGTGCTGCCATCGGCGGAAAATTGGATAGCGTGAATGGCGCCGTACGTGTTTTGCAATGTGCAGTCCAGCTTGCCTGTATCCAAGTTCCAAATGTACACAATTTTATCGTACGATGATGCGGCAAAGCGCTTTTGGTTTGGGGAAAAAGCCATGGCGTCAATGTAATGTTTTGCGCCTGGTAAGGTGCCTTGAAGTTCACCACTGCCAGTGTTCCAAAGGTTGACCTCACCATACCCGCCGGAAGCCAGAACCTTACCATCGGGCGAAACGGCGCTTTTGTGTACCGCAAACACTTCTTTACCCATTTGTTTTTGGGTGACCCGGTGCTGTTTCAGATTCCAGTGGGTGAAGATTTTTTCTGCGTTACCCACGGCAAGGTTTCCGTCGGGTAAAAATGTGATGTGGAAACCGTGGAACGATTGAGGTTTGGGCTGGCTGATGACGCGCGTTTCAGAGCCGTTTTCAGCATTCCAAAATCGAATGGTGCCGTCGGTGCCCGAGGTGACGACGGTGTTTCCACCTTCAGCAAAGGTGGACGTGGAGATGAACGTTCCATTTTCAGATGGGGGGTGTTTAAGGACGTATTTTAGCTTACCGTCTTTCAGATTCCACACTGCAACGCTGTCGCGGCGGGAGGCGGCGGTGATCATCTTGCCATCGGGTGAAAACGAGATCATTCCCGCGGGAGCTTGATCTTCCAGGTCGCGAACGCGAACGCCGTCTTTGGTTCGAAAGATCTGAAGGCGGTTGAGGTTGGCTTCGTTAATCCATTGGGTATTGCACGACGCTATCCACTGCCCATCGGGTGAAAACGCAACGGCTGTTACCTGCTCACCTCGCTGGCCAATGGTTCGAACGGAGGTGCCTTTTTGAACGTCCCAAAGGCGCACCGTTCCATCCCAAGATCCGGTGGCAAGGAGTTTACCGTCGGCTGAAAAAGCGACTGACTCCACCGTTTTTTGGTGACCTGAATACGTTTGAACGAGACTGCCGGTTTTGATGTTCCACAACCGAGCCTTACCGTCACGGTAGCCGGCAGCAACGGTTTGACTGTCAGGTGAGAAGGCGATACCAAAGGCTTCTCCCCCGTTTGCACTGAGGGTTGATACAAGTTGAGCGTTGGTATTCCAGATTCGAACGGTGCCGTCGTCTGCGGAGCTTGCCGAGAGCGTTTGGTCGGGTGAAAACCGCACATCGTTGATGGGAGCCGAATGACCTTCTAAGAGGGCCATGGGTCGAAATGAGAGAAGTCTGTCGAATAATAAGATTGAGTTGCGCTGGGTGACAGCGAGTATTTGGAGGTTGTTTTGAACAGCCATATACCGCTGGCCGCGTGGGACAATGAGCGCCGGGATGGATGGGAGGGGTGCGCGTCCTGTGAGGTGCTGGACAACGTGGTAGGCGCGGTCAAAATGGGTTTGCGCAAGTTCAACTTGTCCAACCGCCTCGGCCGCAAGCCCCGCGGCGGTGAACGCCCTGGGATTGTCGTGGACGAGGTTTGTTGCCCTCACAAACTCTGACACTGCCGCGCGTGTGTCTTGTTTTTCGAGCGCGAGGTAGCCCCTTTCAAGTGCCGCTTGGGCTTCTGCCCTTTCGTTTTGGGTGGGTTCTCGCGCGATGTCTTGAAGGGCTTTTTTTAGATTGGGTAGATTGGGGGAGGGGGTTTTGGAGGCTTCAAGCGTGGCAATTATTTTTTCCAAACCGGGGGCGTTGTAGAGTGCCGCGTTATACTCTCCCAGTTGTTCAAGCGCTGTCGGGTCTTCCGTTGGACACGTTTGGATGGCTTTTTCAAGAACACGTCGCGCCCTGTGAAGTTTGCCTTGTCGCGCAAGGTCGAGGGCGTGTTCCGGGGCCTTTGCTGCTTCGATACACGCTTGGGAGCGCGTCTCAATGTTTGCCGGCGGGTCTTTGGGCGGCGGCACTTCACAGGCCGGTACGAAACACGCTGCGGCAAGAGCCAAAATACCGGAGAGCGCCGGCCGCGAGTTTCGACATCCAGGTGCGAACATTGCAGTACCATACAGGCCTAAAGGTTTAAACTGAAGCGGAAGATGGGCTTCGGTTGTTGCTGAATTTTAGAAGAGGCAGAGCGCGGGAAGGTTTGGAGCGAAGCGATGAAAGCCAAAGAGGCATCCAGTCGGGTATGTGCGGTGTGCGGCAAATCGTTCGCTGCGCGCGAGTTGACGCCGCTTGCTGCCATTCGACATGTGATTGCCAGCGAGATCTTAACAGAGCACCCGGAGCTTGTGCCGGCGAGCGCGGTTTGCAGAACCGATTTGAATTTGTACAGAGAGAAACATGTTCACGCCCTTTTAGAAGCCGAAAAGGGCGAGCTGACGAACTTGGAAAAAGAAGTTATCCACAGTCTGAAAAGCCACGAACTCCTAGCCAAAGACGTGGAGCGCGAGCTTGAAACCGATTGGACTTTTGGCGAGCGCCTGGCGGACAAGATTGCCGTGTTTGGCGGGAGTTGGACATTTTTAATTTGTTTCGGTCTCTTCTTGCTGACGTGGATCGGGTCAAACACGTTGGTTTGGGTATCCCGTCCGCCCGATCCATTTCCTTTTATTCTACTAAACCTGATCTTGTCCTGTTTGGCGGCCATTCAGGCGCCGATCATTATGATGAGTCAAAACCGGCAAGAGGCGAAAGACAGGCTTCGGTCGCAACATGACTATCAGGTGAACCTGAAAGCCGAGCTTGAAATAAGGCATTTGCACGAAAAGATGGACCACTTGCTGCTGCATCAGTGGGAGCGTTTGGCGGAGATTCAGCAGATTCAGTTGGAGCTTCTTTCAGAACTGGCGCGCAAGCGGTAAGACGGGCGCGCAGGGGGATGTGGCGCACCGGTTGAGTCAGAGTTGAGTGGGCACAAAAAGCCACCGCGGAAGCGCCGCAATAGCGCTTCCGCGGTGTTGGGATTCAGACAATGGCAATGTCAGAACGTGTATTGTGTCGCGTCATGTGACGCATTTGGTGATCAATAGGAGACTGCCGAAGATTAGAGAATTTTTACATCTACAGGCTTGGGAACATGTTTTTCGGTTTTGGGAAGGTGGATGTTGAGGAGGCCGTCTTTGAAATCGGCTGACAATCGCGCTTCATCCACGTTGTCGGGAACCATGAATGTTCGAACGAACTGCCCATAGAAACGTTCGACGCGGTGATACTTCTTGTCTTTTTCTTCCTTCTCCAGCTTTCGTTCACCTTCGATCCGAAGTTGCCCCTGATGCAAAGTAACTTTGACATCCTCCTTTTTCACTTCAGGAAGCTCAACTTTGATCTGAAACTCGTTGTTCGATTCCACAATGTCCACAGCGGGCTGCCACTCCGGCATCATCATGTCGCGTTGGGTTCCACCGGCCCTCACGAGAGGTGAGCGGCGGAACACGGTGTTCAGGCGCTCGCTGAGTTCATCCAGCTCGCGGAAAGGATCCCATCGGACGAGGCCCATACTGCACCTCCTGCGCGGTTGCCGCCGTTTCTACAACGCGCGGCGCGCAGTAGAATGACTAGCATCGGCCGTGCCGATGGGTAGATCGCGGTAAATTCAAGGTGGCGCCGATGGGTAGAAAAGTGGGGCCCGCAACCGATGCGAAATGGGCGCGAACGGTGCGCATATTTTCGGGCGGGCGTACCTCCGAGCACGTTTTGTCGAGCCTACCGCGGCTCTTCAACGAAGCGGGTTAGAAGCGACCGCTGAGCGTCTGATACAGCTTTGGACTCGTCGTCGGTTTCAAAGAAGCCGTAATACTTTTTGGGCCCGTTCCAGGGGTTTTCGCTCAGCGTCAGACACAAGTCAAACGGGGGAAGGTCGTCACACTTTTTGATAGTGATAATAACCTGCGCGGTTTTGTTTGTTTGTGGGAAGGTCACTTTGAGTTTGTTCTTGTCCAGGTCGTGTCTGAAAAGCTCCAGATGGTAGTCAAACGCGGACGAACGTTGGAACACTCCAGCGGACGGTGTGGACAGTAAGTATAACCCGTGAGCGTAGTCGGTTGGACTGTCGGGAACCTTCTCCAGCCAAACACGCTTGTATACGAGGTCGGGTGCTTCGTCACGGGTGGGCTCGGTGGATCCTGAAATCCAGCGAAGAGTGAAGAAGCCGGTGACGACTATAAGCATCACAAAGAAACTGAACCGCCGCGCTTTCGTCATGGCATCTTCTCGCTCGTTTTCCTTTCATTATCAAGACTCGTTTGGACGAGGCTTATGGTTGGGGTCCGGCGCATTCCGCGCCGGCGATGCGCGCGGGCTTCGGAATATCGCGTTCGGCGGGAGTTGGCGCGAGACTCGTTGTGACCGCTTCCCATGGCGCACGCGCTAAAGTATGAGGTTCGACCCTTCGGTCGGAATCGAGCCTCATGGGAACGCATTACCGCGGCACGGACAGCGAAGTTCGCGCCCTCGACACGTTCATCAAATTGTCGCGTGCAGCGGATTCGCTGGGTGTACACTTGCAGCAGAGCTATTCGGACATGGGCCTCACCACGAGCCAGTTCGGAACGCTCGAAACGTTGTTTCATCTGGGCCCGCTCTGCCAAAGTGAGATCGGAAAAAAAATCCTTCGCTCGTCGGGGAATATCACCCTCGTGATCGACAATCTCGAGAAGCGGGGGCTTGTGCGACGCGAGCGCGAAGAAGGTGACAGGCGACGCGTAAGTGTACACCTCACCGACGACGGGCGCGCGTTGATCAGCCGCGTTTTTCCAGAGCACGCCGCATCGATCACCACGGCGATGAACGTTCTCACGCCCGAAGAGCAGGAGAGTTTGAGTCGCCTGTGCAAAAAACTTGGGCTGGGTGTTTCTGTGTTGCCGGTCGCAAAGAAGCCTGCGGTATAGCCGCGCCATGTCGCTTGTTCAGATTCGCCGCAAAGACGCACCCGCCGAACCGCGCGAGCGCTTTTTGCCAACCACCGCCGCGGATTTGAAAGAGCGCGGATGGAGCGAAATCGACATCTTGATCATCACGGGCGACGCCTACGTGGACCATCCGGCGTTTGGTCCGGTGCTGATCGCTCGCTTCTTGGAAGGCCGCGGTTACAAGGTGGGGCTCATTGCGCAGCCCAATTGGACCGACGTAAATGACATCTCGCGACTTGGGAGGCCGCGGCTCTTCGTGGGGATCAGCGCCGGCAATCTCGACTCGATGTTGAACAAGCTGACGGCGCAAAAAAAAGTCCGATCGGAGTATCAATATTCGCCGGGTGGCAAGCCCAATCAGCGGCCCAACAGGGCGACGATTGTGTACTCAAATCTCGCGAGGCGGGCGTTTCCCGGCCTGCCGATTGTGCTCGGCGGAATTGAAGCGTCGCTCCGGCGCATTGCCCACTACGACTATTGGTCGGACTCGGTGCGTCGGTCGGTGTTGCTGGATGCGAAAGCCGACTTGCTTGTGTTTGGAATGGGCGAGAGGCCGGCGTGGGAAATTGCTCGGAGGCTCGATGCCGGTGAACCGGTTTCGGCGCTGCGGGACATTCGCGGGACGGCGCACATCAAGAACAACCCCGTTGAATGGCAACCTCTTGCGGACGCGAAGAGCCGCTACGTGACCGACGGCGGCATTGTGGTGTTGCCGAGTTACGAAGAGGTGAAGGCTGACAAGCGGAAGTTCGCGGAGATGAGCCGGGCGTTTCAATTTGAAACCAACGCTCACAACGGTCGGCCGCTGCTTCAAGTGCACGGGGATCAGGCGGTGTATTTCAATCCGCCGGCCCTTCCACTTTCGCAGGCGGAGATGGATGCGCTCTACGATCTGCCGTTCGTTCGGAAACAACACTCTTCGTATTCAGATCCGGTTCCGGCGTTTGAAACGGTTAAACACTCGATCGTGACAATGCGGGGCTGTTTCGGCGGGTGTACCTTTTGCAGCATCACCGAACACGAGGGGCGGATTATCCAATCGCGGTCCGCGGACAGCGTGATTCGTGAAGTGCGCGCGCTGTCGCGCATGGATGGGTTTCGCGGCACCATCAGCGACGTGGGCGGACCCACCGCCAACATGTACCAGATGCGCTGCAAAGACGAGAAAACGGAGAGCGCTTGTCGCCGCCTGTCGTGTGTACACCCGGGTGTCTGCGAAAATCTGGTGACCGATCACGATCCGCTGATTGATTTGTTGCGGAGAGTTCGATCTGAAAAGGGCATTAAGAAGGTGTATGTGGCGTCGGGCATTCGATATGACTTGGCTGAACGAAGCCCGGAGTTCATTCGAGAACTGGCGCGTCACCACACCGGAGGGCAGTTGTCGGTTGCTCCCGAGCACTCCAATCCCGATGTGCTCAAAAAGATGAAAAAGCCCGGGATTGAAAGCTATGAGCGGTTTGCCCAGGCGTTTTGCAACGCGAGTGAACAGGCGGGCAAAGAGCAATATCTCATTCCGTACTTCATTACGGGGCACCCGGGGTCAACTCTCAAAGACACAATTGAGTTGGCTGTTTATCTAAAGCGCAACAACCTGAGGCCGCGGCAGGTGCAAGATTTCATTCCAACGCCGATGGCCATTGCAACTGCCATGTATTACACGGGGCTTGATCCGCTGACGGGTGAGCCCGTTTATTCGGCGACCGACCTGCGTGAAAAGCGGATGATGAAGGCGCTGATTTTTTGGTGGGACGAGGGCAACTGGCCTCTCGCTCGCGAAGCGCTTAAAAAGGCGGGGCGGGGTGACTTGATTGGCCGCTCACCCCATTGTCTGGTGCCGCCTGAATACGGTTTGACATCTCCCGGTGGAGGCTCCTTCAACAAGGGGCCAAGGCGTGCCGTAAAAGGCCGACAACGTTTTCGAGCGTAGCGGCCAAACGCGGGAGAAAGAAATGTTCGGAAGCTCGCTGCTTTCGAGTTTTTGCGACGAACCCCCGCGCCAAGAGGCACCTTGTGTACACACGGCTTCCTGCGCGCCCTTTGATTAGGTGGCTGGTGTTTTTCGCAACGAGCACCCCGCGATTGTTGAAGATTTCCGATATTCACAAATCGCTGAGTTCATTCGCGATTCAAGATGATCGGTGCTCTAGAGCACCAATTGGTTTGAATCGTGAGTAAAATCAGAAGATTAGTGATTTGAGAAAGCCGAGAAATATGGGCTGGGTGCTCTAGTCTTTTCCCAGTGGAGGAGGCTCGCGCCTCCTCCCCCGCGCCGAGCAAGTCGGCCGCGGGCCCCCCTCCACGCGATCCGAACTGGGTGTCTGTCACCGGGTAGCAGCTTCGGGCCTAACCTTTGTGCCTTGCTTTTACCTGTTTGTGTACACACACAAACTATCTATTTAATTACGGAATCAAACCAATTGGTGCTCTAGTCTTGTTTTGAGCTTTCAGGGAAGGCTTTGAGGAGATCTTCAATCTCTTTCACTTCAGCGCTGTGCATATCAAGAGCGGTGTAGTTGGGTAGGTTGAGCACTTTTTGAACCGCTTGTTCGGCCACAACAAAGTCGGTTTTGGCCTGGGTTTGCAGGGCTTTCGCGTAGTAAAAAATCGCCTCGCTCTTGAGCATTTGCCACGGTTGTGCGGTGACCTCGGCAAACGTTTGAGTGGCAGTTACGGTGTCGCTCAAGGGAGCTGTGCCGCTGGCAGGGGTGAGCCAATCTGCGGTGAGCGTGACAGTGTGAATGTCACAGAAAATGTGATTGGGGTTGAGAGTGAGAGTTTGGTCGAGAACCACGGCGTCGCCCGGGGCGAGGTGCTGCGGCTTCACCAACGAGGGATCTGTTGAGTACACTTCACCCGAGAAAGTGGCTATTTCAAAGTAGTCGGGAATGGTGACGGCGATGCGAACTTCGCGGGCCGCCACGTTCATCACTTCGTCGAAACGTGCGCCCAAAACAGCGTCGGCTTCTGCGGTGGAGTCGAGATATACATACGAGCCTCGGCCTGAATCGGTGACCGAGTCCATGAGTTTGTCGGTGTACCCTTTGGCCGGACCAACTCCAATGCCGACAAGGTAGATGGGCTTGTTGGAGTTGTCGGCTTCGCTGGCTTCTTGGGCGATTCGATTCGAGTCGAGGACACCGAGATTGGCTCCGCCGTCACTCAACAAGACAACGCGGTTGAGCGCGCCTGAATCATAATATTTGCGGGCCACATCGTAGCCGCGGACGATTCCGGCGTGCAGATCGCTCCCACCGCCGGGGGACAACTCGTCGGCCTTTTGGGATACGGTCTGATCACCATCGCTTGTCACAACGTGATTGATGAGAACATCGGAGTCGGACGAAGACCACTTGATGAAGTTGACAACGTCACCGGGCTTGAGTTGTTTTGCGAGCGCTTTGATTGCCGCGCGTTCGCGCGCGATACCTTCGCCGACGAGAGAACCTGAATTGTCGGCGACGAACGTGAGAACCATTTTGGGCCGAGGCTTTGAAAAGGCCTGAACGCCCACGTGGAGCCGGTATTTGCCGGTGGTTACGTCTTGGGCGAAGTGCGTGTGCAGGCCGAGTTTGTCGCCGGTGGGTAGATCATACCGAACCCGGTAGTAGTTTAGAAACTCGTAGGGGCGAATGACATCCCGCGGTGGGGCCTCACCGGCTCGGAGAAACTCGCGAGCGAGGGCGGGGGAACCCATGGAACTGGAATCGTCGGGGGACATGTAAAACGTTCGACTATTGGCCGTCTCCGCGCACGCCGGAACGCTCCCTCCGGTTCCTGCACCGCCTGCGCCGCCTGCACCGCCGACTCCCCCACCACCGCCGCTTCCAGCGGTGGTGCCTCCTCCGCCTGTTCCATTGCCGGCGTTATCGTCGAGTGCCAGTTCGGACGCGTCGTCTGAGTTGCCGTTGCCGCCGCCTGTGCCCGAGGTTGTGCCGAGCGGCCCGGCGCCGCTTCCGCCCACCCCGGAGCCGGCACCGGCACCACCTGACGCGTCCCATGAACCACCTCCCAAACAGGCACTCATTGAGGCGGCGACAATGATCGGCAGAATACCGAAAGTGCGGAGCAGTCTCATGGGTTTCCTCGGTGCGTGAATCACGGCTTCCAATTGGGGTGTTGCTGGAGGAGCGAAGCCAGATCAGTCAAGTCGGCGTTGCCCGCGGTTGCCGCCGCGTCGCCCAGTTCTTTGACGGCATTTTGAAGAGTGAGAGTGTCTCCCAACTTGAGCGCTTCGGCGTAGGTGATAATGGCATTTCCGCGCGCCATTTGGGGCGAAGTTTCTGTGGACATCAAGTCAAACAAAGAGATGGGCGGGACGCTGTTTTCTTTTGGCTCGTGTGAAATAGGCGTTTCCCACGTGACCTTGACGGTGATTGTGTCTTGTCCACACGCGGCCGGCGGGTTTTTGAGAACAAGGATTTCGTTAAACACCATTGAGTCGTTTGGAGCGAGGTTTTGAGGCTCAATTTTGGCGGGATCCGAAGAGTATTTCTCACCGTAAAACTTTTCGATTTCAAGGTAGCTCGGCAGATCGATCTGCACTTGAACGTTGCGCGCCGCGACCATCATGATCTCTTCGAAGCGCGTTTTGAAAAGCGATTGGGCCTCTTCGTTGCTGTCAACGTACACGTATGCGCCGCGCCCGGCGTCGGTGACGAGGTCCATTAAGTTGTCTGAATAGCCCTGCGCCGGTCCCACCCCGATGCCGGCCATATAAATGCCTTCACCTTCCGCTTTTTCGGCCGCCGCGGCGATAATGTCCCGGTCGAGAACTCCGATGTTTGCTCCGCCGTCGCTGATGAGAACAACCCGGTTGATTTTGGTTTTGTCGAATTTTTCGGCCGCCAGTTCGTACCCTTTTAAGAGCCCGGAGTGCAGATCGCTTCCGCCGCCGGGGGAGAGTTTGGAAACCACCTCTGCCAACTTGAGTTTGTCGGCCTGAGTTCCGGTGGCAGAATACGACTTGAGCAACACCGAGTCTTCAGTTGCCCACTTCACCACGTTGATTACGTCTCCGGGCTGAAGCTGGTCGGCCACAGACAAGATCGCGGCGCGAGCGCGCTCAATACCGGGGCCCACGAGCGAGCCGGATGCGTCAACAACGAAGGTGAGCACCATGGACTCGCGGTTTGCTTTGGGGGCCTGTACTCCAATTTGCAGCCGATAGCGCACTTCCGCGGAGCCTTCAGCGGAGGGGTGCGGATGCATTTCCCAGAATACTCCCAGTGTTGGATCGTTCGGGTCTTTGAGGGGATAGTGGACGTTGTAGTAGTTGAGAAACTCGTGCGTTCGAATGCGCGTTCCATCGGGCGCGCGTTTCGCGTTTAGTTCTTCGCGCGCAATGGCCGGCGAAGCCATTGAGTTGGAGTCGTCGGCGGAAAAATAAAACGCGAGCATGGGAGCATTGCTCGCGCAGTCAGGCAGGCTGAATTGCCCACCGTTGTTTTCGCCCCCTGTGGCCGCCGGGTCTCCACCTGCGCGGGACGCCAATGAATCGTCGCTGTTGGCGTCGGGCGTGCCGCCGCCGCCGCCGCCGGTTCCCTCGCCGGCGCCCGCGCCGGCAGCCGTATCTTCTGTGAAGGAGCCGCCGCCCGTACCGCCAATGCTTGGATCGCGGCTGCCGTCACCGGAGCAACCGGCGGTGAAGCCGACCATGGCCGCAAGGAGAAGAGCGAAGTTGGCGCGCGCGTGGGGCATACGTCACCTCAAAGGGGGAACGTTTTTGTCTATGCAACCGCCAAGCCGTCAAAAGTACAAGGGGCACCGCTGCTTTGCGACGCGGGCGCGACAGGTAGCGTGAAGCGCCCGGCACAGCTGGGCACAAGATCGGAGAGCGCTGTCAGGGTCGGCCCGGTGTCAGTTGCCGGACACAACACACTTGCCATCGGTGCACGTGTGGTTGGTGCAGCACGGAACCAAGTCAGAGCATGAGGCCCCCGCCGCGACGCACTGGACGCACACGGCGTTGCTGTTGCAGCCGAGGTTCGCGCAGCACGGAAGCGAGTCGGAGCATTCGGCGTTCTCCACCCTGCACGCGCCGCAGAAATTGTAGTCGGGATGACAAAACCCGCTGCAACACTGGGCGTGGCTAAAGCAGTCGGAGTTATTGGGAAAACAATTGTCGTTTGAACAGATGCCCTCCACCTGACCCTCGACGCTCGTGTAGCACTGGAGCTTTGAATCGCAGCACGGAAGGTTGGGGTTACAGCCTTCACCCAGCGCGGAGCATTCGGCCGGGTCTGAGCACGTTCCGTTGTCGCAAATGAAGCCGTCGCAACAATCGAGGAACGTGACGCAATCGAAGCCCGTTTGCCCGCATGGAACGTCGCGACAGGATTTTCCGCCCGATTCATTGGGATCGCAGCGTCCGGTGCAGCACTGAAAGTCGTTCAGGCATGCGGCGCCGGCCGCGTCGCATGTGACGCCGCCGCATGTTCTTGCGACGGGATCACAGCCGCCGCTTCCCGGGCAGCACGTGTCGTTGTCGGGGTCGCACGCTACCCCGAACGGTGTGCAGCAAACTCCGTTCACGCAGGCGGCTTCAGACTTTGATGCGCCGCAGCAATCCGGTGTCGCGTCGCACGGATCGCCGCTCGTTCCGTTGCAAATGCGGTCGTCGTCGA
This sequence comes from Polyangiaceae bacterium, assembly GCA_016712345.1. Lineage (GTDB taxonomy): Bacteria > Myxococcota_A > Polyangia > Polyangiales > Polyangiaceae > JADJRH01. The sequence goes on along the minus strand of JADJRH010000011.1, from coordinate 4,692,112 downwards.
GGCATGTGTACAACGCGTTGCAACTGGCGAGGCACCGATCGGCGCTTTCGAGCCAGCCAACCAAGTTATCGCCGAGCGCGGAGACTCGGCCTGCGCAGTCTTTGTAGGCGGGAAAACACCGCTCGACGTTGGTGCAAAGGGCGCTGACTCCGTCCTGGTATCCGTCGAGGCCGGCCGCTTTGATGCAGCTCACCGCCACTGTGCCCGAGGCGGCGAGGAGCGCGATTCCAAGGCTCAACCGTACAGCGGATCGAAAAGCTGAGCGATGCTGCAACGGAGCTTTGGAGTGGGTGGCGCGAGGCATCTCAATCCCCTTCGGCGAGATTGCAGGCGTTGATCTGCGGTTTGCACTTGTCGTTGAGACACAAGCCGCAACCCACTTTGGTGGTGCAGGCGATGTTGCACTGGCTTTGTGTACACTTCATAAGTTCGTCCCAAGCTTTGCGTTGCGACATGCAAAGTTTGGACGCTTCCGCTTCCTTGTCGTCCGCGAGGTCGCCGAGCAGCGCGCCGCACGATACGCACTCGGCGCAGCAGGCTCCCTTTCCAGCGCCGAGGCAGCAGGTTTCAGGCGCCGCGCCGCCCTCGGGGTTGAAGTTGCAACAAGCTTCGCGCATGACGCACTCGTCGCCGGTTTGAGCGCAAAGGCCGGGGGCGGAGTGAAAACACTCGACGAATTGAGGCGAATCACACTGGGCTTTTGCGCACTGCAATGACTCGTACGTGGCGAGATACTCTTCCACTTCTTCTGTGGAAGCCTCAGCCAGTGCCGCATTTAAACGCGCTTGGCAGTTTGGAACTTCCTCGCACGGCCCACAGAAACGGGCAGCAAGGGGCACGGCGCCCCCAAGATCCAGTACGTCGGCGCAGGCGCCAAACCCGAGCAGTACCGCCGCACCAAGGAGCTTTTTCGCTCGTTTCACAAGTGGCCCCCAATCACGATGCCACCCGATGCGCCTACGTTTCCCGCGCCGCCGGCAGCCGGCGCAACCCACGGAACCGCCCACACGTCGCGCTGAGCACGTTCATCTTTTTTGGCCGGTTCGCCCGGTTGAACGGTGACGTTGTTGCTCGGCGCAACAATGAGCAGCGTGATACCGACCGCGGTCACCGCCAACCCGCCGATCCCAACCCATTGGCCCGCCTCGGCAAACGTCCGCGCGTCGTTGATGATCGCTATGCCCTGCGGTGTACACAACTTGTCGGCGGTGCAATATACGGTCGCGTTTGCCTTTTTTGAGAGCGCCAACGACTCAAGAACCGCCGCGCCGAGCACCGTGGCAACACCAACCCCGCCGATGGCCCAACCCGCTTTTCGAAGCGCGGGCGAAGCCCCCACAACAACAACGTTTCCCTTGGGTTTCGGCGGGGGCGCGGCTTTTTCGATCGCCGCCAAATCGAAACTCACTTCAGCGGTTTGCGCTTCTACGAGCTTCACTTTTTCGGTCTTGAGCACTTCATCGTCGCGCTTGATGAAGATCGTGTGTTCGCCTGGATCCACAGGCAGGGCCGTGCCGTACATGGCCTCTGCCACTTTGGTTGTATCGCGCTCAATCGACAGCGCCGCGGCCTTGGTGGGCACGTTGATCTTGAGCTTTGGCAGGCGCGGAGCGAGCGCGTCGCGCTGCGTCTTGGCGTACTCCGCCCGGTCATCGCCGTTTTTTGTGGCCCATTGATACGCTTCTTCCCACCGTGCCCACGCGGAGGCGATCTTTCCGAGCTTTTCAAAACAATTGGCCAGGTTGAGAAGTGTTCCGAGCGCCGGATCCAACTTGTAACTCGACTCAAACTTGGGGCACGCGCCCGCCCAATCGGACTTGTCTTTGAGCGCGGTCGCCTCGTCGAAAAGCACCTGCGCGGCGGCCGCGTCATCGGCCCGCGCTGTCGGCGCCGTTACAAAACAAGCGGCTGCGACGCAAAGCGCGGTGCAGCGGAGCAGCGCGGTACGGACCGAAGTACCGGCGCGCGGAACTGGGGAGGCGTTCTGGAGCCGCATGTGCGCTTTATATCCTGTTGCATCGTTCGTTCAAAATTCGGACCAGCGCCGACCCGAGTCACACGATGCTCGACCCGTCGGCGGCCGTCGCCACGTTGTGTACACAATCGCCGCGCAGCCGAGACGGCGACCCCGCTCTCAGCGTCTCGTTCCGAGCGGATCTTTCGGTGCCGTTGTTGGAGCCGCTGTAGGCGCCGCCGTGGGTGCAGTTGAGGGGGCACTCGTTGGCTTGGCTGTGGGCACGGGCGTTGTCGGTTTCGGCGCCGACGTCCCGCCGACGGGCGGCTTTGTGGACGCCGCCGTGGTTGTCGGCGCCGGCTCCTGCGTCACCGTAATTTCGCCCGAGGGAATGATCGCCGGGGTCACCGTGGGCGCCGGACCTGTGGCTCTTGCCGTGGCCGGCGGCGTTTGCGGGTCGGATGTGGCCGCGCCGACGCCGCCGTCACCCGGTGAGGTGAACTTCCACGCGAGCGCCCCGCCGATCAACACAGCCACCGCGCTCACCGCCACCAAGCCCAATGTCTTTGGCCGCTGCGGCTTCGCTGCCTCACCGCTGAACTGAGTGCGGCCCAGTTGTGGCAACTTCCCGTTCGACGAAGGAGCAGTCACCCCCTCCGACGCCCGCGTATCCGCCAACGCGTCGCGGTCATCGGCGAGTGTGCTGCTCGTGCCAATGCGAACGCTCATGGGCAGCCGAGCCAGTTGCGACGGCGAATCGGTGACGCGCAGGCTCGCCGCAAGCGCCGAAACCGCTTCTCCCGCGCTCTTGAAACGCACCGAAGGATCGCGCGCCACACACTTGCCGAACCACTCGTCGTACGCCGCACCAAGTGTACACCCGCGCTCCGAAGGCGGCGGAATAGGCTCAAAAGCGATCTGCGCCACAAGATGTGTGAGCGTTGACGCCGTCCAAAATTCTTTGCCGGTGAGCAGCCGATGCGCGATGAGCCCCAGCGCCCACACATCGGTTTGCGGCGAGATCTTCTCCGACTCGGCCATGGCCTGCTCGGGCGACATGTACAGCGGAGTGCCGAAAATCTGACCCGTCGCCGTGAGCTTCCCCGCCTCTTTCACGTCGCTTTGGCCCGTCATTTTCGCGATGCCAAAATCCAAAATTTTCAGATTCGGCGTGCCGTCTTCGCGCTGCGTGATGAACAGGTTTTCGGGCTTTAGATCGCGATGAACAATGCCGAGCGTGTGCGCTTTGTCGAGGCCGCGCGCCGCTTGAGCGAGCAGAAGCACCACTTCACTCGGCGGCAACGTCCCGCGGCGCGAAGCCAAATGCTCCAGGTCTTCACCGCGAAGGTACTCCATCACCAAAAACGGCACGTTATCGAGTTCAGGCGCCACATCCGCGTCCGTCACTCGAACCACGTGATCGCTGTCGATCCGCGCCGGCGTTCGCGCCTCTCGCCTGAAACGGTCGAGCGTTGCTTGGTCGGTCACCACCGTTGAATGAAGCAACTTCAGCGCGAGCCGCTCATCGGTGTGAACGTGCTGCACCAAAAACACCGAGCCCATGCCACCTTGCCCGAGCTTTTGCTCGACCCGGTAGCGACCGGCGATCACCGTGCCTGCCTTGAGGCCTTCGACTTGCTGCGCCGACACCGGCGGAAACGCTAGCACGTTCTGAACCACCACCGAAGCTGAGGACTCTTCCTCGTTCTTGCTTTGCGCTCTCGTTCGCCACTCGCGCTTTATTTAATGCCCCCCACCGGGCGCGTTGACACGCGCCCGCGCCCCCCAAGCCGCGCGCATTCGCGCGCGGCGGGGGGCGAACCGCCCTCAGCCGTTGAGCGCGGCTGGATTGTATTGAGTCGCCCGTTTCCCGGTTCGTTTACAATTCGTATTCTATTCCGACCAGAGTTGTGAGAGCGGTGTCTGGCACGTTTTTGATCGCTGCCGCTGCGTGGAGTTCTTTGGTGTACACAGCGAGGACAAAAACCGAGACCGGCGACGTCTAGCGATGCGAACGCGGAATCTGCGGCGCATTGTGGAGCCACCGGAAATTGTCAACAAGCACCGTGCTGTCTGCGAGGCCGTCTGTCGCGTCGTAGATCATGAATCGAAGCGTGAAGTGTCCACCCGCTTCCACTTCAGCCGTCGACATGAGCCACCCCGTTGCCGCGTGATGACCGCTTCCACTCAGGTCCGCTCCAAACCCGTTGCCGAGCAAAGGCTCGATGCCGAGCGAACATGCGTGCGCCTTGCCGCCCATGTAACAAGGCGGCCCCGTGGGGCACGTGCACGCTTCGAGAAACACCGACGACGCCCGCACGATGCCTCCCATTGAATCGAAAGCGATGTTGCCTGTCGGCGAATCAACCGGCGGCGGAGTGAGCACCGCCGCGAAACGATCCCCGTGTGCTGTGCACTGACTCGCCGGCATTTCAAACGTAAAGAAGTTGAAGTCGAACGCGAACGCCTGAGCGTTTTGCGGCACACCAAGCTGAATCTCAAGCGCAATACCGTCACGCCCGGATTCGGGTGCGCCCGTCCCGCACGCCGCCGGTGTCTGCGCAAGCGATTCAGGCGGGGCGCTTGTGTACCCTTTGTCAAACCCGGCCGGCGAGATGTACTCCACGTCTCCCGGGCGCCGCGCGGCACCGGTGGAAAGCGCCAACATTTGAGCGCCGCGCTGAGGCACCACATTGGGACCGAACTGATTGAGTACACCGTGGCCCAACGCAAACAATGTGGATGACGGCGGCGTGGAACCGTTTGGCAAGCGCCACAGCGCCGACGCAACGCCCCACGAACCCGGCGTTGCGATGCGACACAGATCCACGGCGCGCGCCGCCGCGAGTGCGCCCGAATCGTCGAGCGCCACGTTGCTGTCGCAGAGCGGCGTGGCCTCGTCGATCACCCCGTTGCAGTTTTCGTCCTTCGGTGCCTCGCCGTCGAGCGTGACCATCTCCACTGCGTTGGGCCCCATGTCGGGATCGCAGTCGTTGCAATCGCCTTCCACAGCCGAATAACCGTCGCCGTCGAGATCCGTTGTGAGCCCCGGCTTGCACGCAACGTTGTTGATCGGAATTTCGTCGACGTGTTCGTCGTCCGCCAACCACGGAAAAATGGGTACACCCGGATGGGCGTCGTCATCGGGCAACCCCGACCCGAGCGGAACACGCTCGTGACAGGCCGACATGAGTACACTTGCGGCGCCCACGACAAACGCGGCGCGACCGAGCACGCGCAACACGCGGGTTGCGGTGCGGCGATTTCGGCGCGGATCAAGCGCGTGCAAAGGCATCGGCGGCGGCGGCTCGCGTCCGTTGTGAAAGCCCTCGGACCGTCCGCTTCAGAAATGTTACCGATCTTTGGTCGTGTCGTCTTCCCCTGCGATCGTTCGGAGGCGCGCGGCGTACGGGCTGTTTGGGTTGCCGGCCAACATGCCTTTCGCAACCGCCGCCGCCTCGGCGCCTCGGCCCGAAGCCAAAAGCGCCTGCGCCTTGAGGAATCGGGCCTCCGCTGACAGCCTCCCCTTTGGAAAGCGGGCAAAATAGGCGTCCACCGCAGTCAGGCAAGTGGAGGCGCGGCCCGCGTTCAAGGCGTCGCGAGCCGAGCGAATGGCCGCCACTTCCTCCGACAGACCCGCCGGATCCGACGCTGCGACCGCCGGGGCAGGCTCGGTTGTCGGTGAGGCGGTTGCGACGCGAGGCGTTGCTGCGCCGGTGGGTGACGCAACAGCAGCGGCGGTGCTTCGCGGCGAAACGTCATTCTGCGATGCGTGTGCGACCGCGTTCGCAGGCGCCGCGGAATCAGCGGGCGCAGCGAGCGCCGCAGCGGAGTTGGGCGCGGCGGGCGCAGCGGAGTCCGCGGGGGCGGGGGATGCCGCCGCGACGGGAGGAGCCTCCACCTCGCTTTCGAGCGTGGCCACGGTGTTCTGCGGGTCGGCGACGGTCGGCGCCGCCTTCTCGGATGCAACAACACTGGGCGCTTCAGGCGTCGTTGAAGCTGACCAATACGTGGCAGTTGCAACGGCGGCGCCTCCCACAATCGCCACGGCGCCAATGCCCACCCACTTGCCAAACGAAGCGGCAAAAAAGCCGCGCGGAGCGAGTTTCGCCGCGGTGACGGCGGCGGCGCCCACGGCGCCTCCGGTGGCTCCCAGCATGGCCGCTTTTCGAGCGCGCGCGGTTTCGGCGTCTACGTCACGCGCCGCCTTGAGCAGCGATGTCGCCAAAGGGTCATCGCCCTTGGAAAGGAGGCGAACGGGATCGGTGCTCATGGCTGCCTCCGCTGGGTTTGGCTGCGAACGCGAGCGACCGCTTCTTGAAACATTTCGCGCCCGCGTCGGAGTCTCGACGCGGCTGTTCCGACGGGGATGTCCAACATTTTTGCGATCTGGACCACGGTTAGCTCTTCGAGTTCAAAGAGGATGAAAACCGCCCTCACATCCATTGGCAGAACTTCGAGAACTTCATCGAGAAGGGCGCGCGCGCGCCGCTGGTCAAGAAGCTCTTCAGGGCTGGGCGTGTGATCGGTTTGCTCCGGCACGGCCTCGTCCGATTCACGACGCCGTCGCAACGTGCGGCGAGCATGCGACGCCACACGGAGCGCTGTTGCAAAAAGAAAAGAACGCTCCGAGCCGGGTTGAATCACCCGACGCGCCGCGACCAAAAACACCTGCTGCACAGCGTCGTCGACGTCGGCTTCGGGAACGCCGAGCCGCCTCAGGCTGCGCCACAAAAACTCAAAGTGCTCCTCTTGAAGCGCTCGCAGCTTTTGACCGGTGATCACAAATGGGCGGTCGCGACCGACCAGACCTTCAGGGAGGTCGGCAGAATCGGACGCCGCAAAACCGGTCGCAGACATGCAGACCATCTATGCCCGGTCCGCGGTCAAACAGATCCCAAAAAATGAACGGACGCATCTTGCCCGCGAATGCGCGGGGCCTCGGCACGCACATTCCCCAGAATTTGCGGACGCACGCGGGCCCGAAAGCGCCGCGAACCCTCGGCGCGACTCAGCGCGTTATTTGCACCCGCAACCCCAACGCGACGAAGGCTCCCACTTCCGGCGTTTCGTGAACCACGACGTCGGGATCTTCAAAAAACCAGGTGGCGCGAGTGACGGGAAACAACAACCCGCCCGAAGCTTGCAAAGCGAGCGACGGCCAAATGTCCAACCGCGCGCGCGCGCCAAGGGAAACGTCGACCCACGGGCGAACCTGGTCGCGGGGTAGGGCCACCGAAAGGCCGCGCCCGCGGAGAATTCCGGCGGCAACCCCGGTGCCCGGCTCAATCGCGAACGGGCCCTGTTTCAGCGCCGTGAAAAACACCGAAAAGCGCGACGCGAGCATAAAAAAATCCGCGGCGCCCGCCGGCGTTGATGCCCGCGGACTCGCGGCGATCGTGACACTCAGTTGAAACGAAAACGGCAGCGCCAACGGCGGCGCACTCTCCACCCAAGGTGCCACACCCCAAGCGGGGTTTGGCGTCGTTCCAAACAACGCAACGGCCTGGGCGCCCGCGGAAAACGACCATGGGCGCCCAGGCGGCGCGGCGGGCCCATTTCGCTCCCCGGTCAAATCCAAACGTTCGTCGGGCAACGGCGCCGGCTCGCGCGGACCCGTGTCGATCGTCAACGCGGCCACGAGCGAGAGCGCCGAAAACACCTCGTCGCATGTGGTCCCGCCCATCGACCTCGTCGACGCTGCGCCGTCGGCTTCGCGAACGAGCAGTGAGCCTTGAAAGCCGCTCTTGACGGGCGTGATCGACGCCTCAAGTGTACGCACACGAACAGCCGATCGCGAAGCGCGGCGAAAAGGGCCCGCCTGCGAAGTGACGGCGCTCACAAACTCAGACTCGGAGGGACAACCGTTCGGCGCTGTGTACACAATGCGAACGCGTTTTTCTTGGGCGCCCGCCGCTGCGGGCCACGCTGCCAACAATGCGAAAGCAAGGGCGGCGGCCCGCTTCATCTGAATGTCGCTACCTCAAACGCGCCGACTGCGCCGCGCGTCGCGAACGCCTTCGCAGCCCGAGCGCCCCGAGAGCGAGTAGCCCGAGCGATGTGTACGCATTGTTCGACGAGCCAGGCGCCGCCGAGCAGTCACATCCGCCGCCGCCTGTTGCGTACAAGGGATCCTTCTCTTCGGGGATTTCGGGGACGGCCGTGCACACGTCGGCGGTGAGCGGTTTGGCCGCTTTTTTCTTGGCTCCCTGCGTCAGCGGAGTGCCGAGGAAACCGGTGTTGTGGTTGTCGTGGTGGTAGCTCTCCCATTCGATGATCGAGTCGTCGGTGCCGTCGGTGTGCCACGCGTAGAGCCAACCGTTGCGCGTGCCGATCGCAAGTTCGAGCGAGCCGTCGCCGTCAATGTCGCCGAGCGCGGGCGTGGAGATGATCCATTGCCCTGTGAACTTGGGAAACCCTTTGGGTTCGCGCCCGCAACCGTCAAACGCGTGCAGGTAATAACCGCCTGAGCCGGTGATGATTTCGGGGTAGTCATCGCCGCTCAGATCGGCCACCGCCTGGCTGTTGAAGAACGTAAAATGTTCGAGCAAGAAGGGCGCTCCGGGCAACATGTGACCCGTCTTACCGCTCCAGACCGCAAGCAGATGATCGCCCGCCGCGGGCGCCGACGGATTTTGCAACGCCGCCACGAGCGAGAGTGAACCGCCCGACGCGATCACATCGGGAACTCCGTCTTGATCGACGTCCGCCGTGGAAGGCTGCGCGAAAAGCGGAAACATCGTGTTTGGAGTGGCCGCTTTTGAAAGCTCGCCGAACACGCTCGACGGGTCGAGCCCGTGCGACGTGACGTTGGGATCGTTCGGATCCGGCCGAACAGGAAGCGCACCGCTCGGCGTGGCCGTCACGGTTTGCTGCGTTCCGGGATCGAGCGGCAAGATGAGCGGTGATGTGGCGTTACCGTGTGCAATCGCCGCCACTTTTCCTTCAAAAACCGCGGCCACCGGAGAATTTGTCACACCTTCGGCAACCAGCGGAAACAGCTCCAGGGATGTCATGCTGACCGGCCAATTCGGCACCACTGGGCCGCCCGGTGTTGCGGTTCCGCGCCCATCGACAAGGTACACAGCGCCGGCCTGACCACCCGATCCGAGCTTTTCGTTGGAGCCCACAACAAGGTCTGGAATGCCGTCATCGTTGAAGTCGGCCACCGCCGGCGTTGTGAGAATGCGATTGCGATCCGGCTCTTCAGAGAGGCCGGCCGTGTAGTGGATGTTCACCGGAAAGCCCGAAAGCGGACTGCCGAGAGCGTCGAAAACGTACACATTGGCGTCGAACGCTGCTTGCACAATGTCGAGCTTGCCGTCTTTGTTCATGTCGGCGAGCACCGGCGACGCAAACGCGCCTCGCGCGATGCGTACCTTGGTATCCATGCACGGCTCGGGCTTGGGAACCGTGGGATCGAGCGGACAAGAAGGCACTTCAGGCAACCGCTTGGGCCAACCCGGCTTCACCTTTCCGTCGGAGCCGATCACGTAGATGGTGCCCGGCCACGAGGCGATCACGATCTCGTTTTGCCCATCGCCGTCGAGGTCGCCCACCGCGGGCGAATTGACGATGGCTTCGCGACCTTTGTCGGCGCTCACCCCACCCGATGCGTACGCAGGCGCGCTTGTGTACACAGGCGTTGTGGCAGTGGGCGGCGGATCGGCAAATCCGTCGTCGAGATTTGTATAAAACGGAAAGCCCGGCAGCTCTTCGGGGCCATTGGCCGTCATGCGAATCACGTGCACAGTGCCGCCGCCGGTTGGGTACACAATGTCGCGTGTCCCGTCGCCGTCCATGTCGACCATCTTGGCGCTCGTTTCGCCGCTCGCTCCCACGAAGATCGGAAAGCCTTTCACGAGCGTCGGATCGGAATGAACGTAATACGTGCGCCGCATCTCACCGGTCACGTCGCCCTTGGTTCCACCGTAGTGAGCCACGGCTCGAACGCGAACCGTGATGGTGTACCGGTTTTCTCCATACGGGCTGTCTTTGTGCACCGGGTTATCGATCTCGAGATCGCGAATTTCAAGCGATGCGAGCGGCCCATCGGCGCCCGCAACCGTGTCGGGCGGAACGTTTGCCACCTCGGCAAACACCTTAAACTCCCCATCGAGCGGTTGAACGCCGGGCGCCCACTCCACCACGTAGTCGTATGAAGTGGCGAGCGGCGCCGAGATCTTCCCCACAATGTCCACCGGTCCTTGAACCTGGTCTTTGTAGAGAACCGTGAACCAGCGCGGCTCCGTCACGTCCACGCTCGGAGGGATCTTCTTGTCTTTCACCGCTTCCACAGCGCGATTGGCGTTTACGCGGCCGTACCCAAAACGCTGATCAAACCCCGGCTGCGACCACTTGTACTTCGACTCTTCTTTTTGCGACTCCGGCACATTGATGTCGTCGGCCGTCATAAAAAAGATCGACTGTGCTTCGCCCGGTCGCAGCGTCACGTTGTATTTTTTCGCCGCTGAGTACACAAGACCGGCAATGCCCGACAAGCGACCCGTGGCTTCGCTCGAACACCCCGTTCCCGACGCCGAAAGAAGGTTTTGACCGCCGAAGTTGGAACACGGGTGAAACGCGACAAACGTGCTCGCGTTTTTGATCGTCCCGCCGTCGTATTGAATCGCGTGCACAGGCAGCGTGTGGTTGCTCGCCGCCGGCATGTTGTGATGCCGCGCGTTTTCATCGGCCATGCTCGTGATCACGAGCACATTCTTTTCGTACGCGTAGTCGAGCGCCTGCTGGGCGAACTCGTTCATGTTGATCGTGCCGAGAGCGCATTGAACAACGCTCGCGCCGTTGTCGGCTGCGTACACAACAGCTTTTCCAAACCACGTTACATCGGTGATGAAGCTGTCGCCGACGCGCGCTGGAATAAAGCGACATTTGGGGCAAACGCCGGCCGCGCCCGCGCCGTTGTTGGCCGCTGCCGTTGAGTCGTTTGCTTCACCCGTGCCGTGCCCGTACCGCGTGTCGTCGTACGGATCGTTGTCATTTTTCATGAAGTCCCACCCCGAGATGTCGTCGACGTAACCGTTGCTATCGTCGTCAACCCCATCGGAGTAGTTGAGAATGATGTCGCCCGCATCGAGCAAGCCGTTGTTGTTTTTGTCGCCTTTCGGGTGACCGTCGCTTGCCTCGGGTGACAGGCCCACCGTGTCTTTGTAGTCGCTCGCCGACAACATCCCGTCGCCGTTGCAATCAAACCCTGCAAGCTCGCCATCCCCGCCGCACGCCGATCCGTCGGCCATTGTCGGCTTGTGGTTTTGCAGCTCCGCGATGCTCAAATATGCCGAGTCGACGAGATCGTACGAGTCCCATTTTATGCCCGAATCGGTGACAACGATCTTCACGCCGGGGTCGCCGATTGTGTAGCGCCACGCGAGGTCAATCGACATGCCCGACGCGGTTTCTTCGGGGCGAACCTTCGTTGAGACGGTTGGGATAAACGAATAAAAATTCCAGGCGCCGTCGTGTTTGTCGTCGTACGCGTAGTCGGGATCGTTCGGCCAATTGACCGGATCCGCCATATCCGCCGCTGTTGCGGACTCGGGCGGAGGCCATCCCGCGTGCGCATCGTGAGCGCTCAGCGAAGCCAGAACTGTGAGCGAGGCAAGTGTGATCGACAGCGAAGAAAGTCGAATGCGACGCATAAGGTCTTGTAACACGCTTTGCGCGCGTTCCGAGCGGCGGTACGCACGTTGCGTGGCCGGTTCCAAATCCACCCCCAAGAGCAGCTCAATCGCTGCGCATTCAACGTCGTATTCTCTGTTACCGAAAGTGGACCGTGTTGCCGCGGCCGTTCAACTCGAACACGCTCGAAAAAGGCTTGGAACGTCAGTCATCACGCAGCTTTCGCGCATCGCCGTGGAAGCCGCGCGCACCAAAATCGGCGCCGGCGCTCCATGCCCGTCGTTCGATGAAATTGTCAGCGATGTGTACACAAGAGCCGCCGCCTCACTCGCCTCGCGGGCGCGCCCCGTGATCAACGCAACGGGCGTGATTCTCCACACCAACTTGGGGCGGGCGGCGCTTTCGGCGAGCGCGGTTTCCGCGCTCGCCGAAAGCGCCGCCCGCTACACCTCCCTTGAAATGGATTTGGCCACCGGCAAACGCGGCGCCCGCGCCGCGTTTGCCGAGCAGTCGCTCGCGAGGATCACCGGCGCTGAAGCGGCGCTCGTGGTCAACAACAACGCCGCCGCGGTTATGCTCGCTCTGTCGGCGCTTGCGTTTGGCAAAAAAGTCCTCGTTTCGCGCGGCGAACTTGTGGAGATCGGCGGCGGATTTCGCGTCCCCGACGTGCTCGCGCGCTCCGGCGCGGTGATGGTTGAAGTGGGCACCACCAACAAAACGCGCCTCGACGATTTTGCACGCGCGCTCGACGAAGGCGGCGTCGCCGTGGTGTTAAGTGTACACCAGGGCAATTTTAGGCAAGTTGGTTTTGTGGAACGCCCCGAGGGCGCCGCGCTCGTGCGCCTTGCGCACGAGCGCGGCGCCCTCGCCGTCCACGATCTCGGAGGCGGCGCCCTTGTCGACCTCTCCGCGTTTGGATTGCGCGGTGAGCCGCGCGTGCAAGAAAGCGTCTCTGCCGGCTTTGATCTCGTGTGTTTCAGCACCGACAAAGCGCTCGGCGGCCCTCAAGGCGGCGTGCTCGCGGGGACCACGGCGGCGGTTGAAAAAGCGCGCCGCGATCCGCTCGCCCGCGCGCTGCGCATGGGAAGGTTGCCCCTCGTTGCGCTTGAAGCCACCGTCGCCGGCTATCTCGAAGGTGATCTCGACGCGATCCCTACGCTCGCTGCCATTCGCACCCCCATTGAACGTGTACGCGCGCGCGCCGCCGACTGGCGTGAGGCGCTTGTCATTCGCGTGCCCGCCGCCGCAGAAGTGATCACCGTGACTGATCTCGACGTGGCTGTCGGCGGCGGAACACTTGCCGAAGAGCCGCTGCCATCGGCCGGCTTGTCCATTGGTGTACACAACGCAAACGTGCTCGCCGACAAACTTCGCACGGGTGATCCACCCGTGTTTGTCCGCGTCCAAGACGATCGCGTGCTCGTCGACGCTCGAACGGTGTTGCCCGGTGAAGACGAGGCGCTTCTCGCAGCGCTCCAAACCGCGCTCGAAGCCTGAGAGCGCAACGAACAACGAGGTTTCGCGAAGTCCGGTACGAACCCCCCGCCCATTTGGGGGCTCACCGAACGAAGCTTAGAAGGCGGCCCCAAAAAACGAATCAACCGGCTGGCGCGGCTTTCACGTTGAACAGCGCCACCAAAAACCAGTTTTTGTCGTCCACGTATTCAGCCGCAACCTCAAGTCCGGCGCGTGTCGCGAGGCCTCGAACTTCAGCGCGTGTGTACTTGTATGAACTTTCGGTCCAGATGCTCTCGCCCGCGTTGAACACAAATTTGTGCTCTTTGATGCGCACCGTGTGATCACGAACCGCCACCAAATGCATCTCCACGCGCCCGTGGGCCGGGTTGTAAAACGCGTAGTGGGCAAAGTTGTCGAGTTCGAGATCGGTGTCGCAATGTTTCGCGATCCGAACGAGAAGGTTTTTGTTAAATCGCGCGGTCAGCCCGTGTGAATCGTTGTACGCCGCGTGCAGCACTGTCGGGTCTTTCTTGAGGTCAAACCCAATCAGAAGCCCACCGCCGGGCCCTGCTTCTTCAGCCATTCGCTTGAGAAACTGAGTGGCCTCCGGGCGATCGAAATTGCCGATCGTGGAGCCCGGATAAAACACAAGCCGCCTGCCTGAGCCCGACATTGGACCCGGCAACGGAAACGGCTGCGAGTAGTCGGCGCACACGGGCAACACTTCAAGGTCGGGCAATGCGCCCGCGATCTCGGCGCTTGTCACAAGGAGTTGTGTACGCGACAGATCCACCGGCACGTACGCGGCCGGCGATTCAAGCGCTTCAAGCAACATGCGCGTTTTCACGCCGCTGCCCGATCCGGGTTCAATCACCATTGCGCGCGGGCCCACACGCTTGGCTATGTCAGGCAAATGCTCCTTGAAAATCCGGCGTTCGGTGCGCGTCAGGTAATACTCCTGCGTTGCACAAATGGCCTCGAACAACTGAGCGCCGTCCGCATCGTAAAAGTATTTGCAGGGCAGCGTTTTCTGCGGTTTCGCGAGGCCCTCCACCACTTCAGCTTCAAAATCGCTGCCGGTGGGGTGCAGGTCGAACACGCGGAGAGATCTCGGGCGCATCGGTCGGGTCCGTAGCACAGCTCGGCCGCGCCGTTCAGCGTTGCGGTTTCATTTCGCCTCAAAACCAAGCCGTTTGCGCTGGTATCAAGCTTGAAGCCCCACAATTTCAGCGCGTTTCTGTCGATCTTTCTTTTGTTCAAAAGGCGAGACGCATGTCGAGTGAGGACAAAAAGCCTCGACAATCTTTTGCCCCGCGAGCGATTGCACATCTCCCGACGCAATCGGCTGATGTAAAACCCGACGGTAACCCTGGAGAGATGAAGACGATGCGACAGTTGATTCTTCGTGGTTTGTTCGTTGCCGCTGCGCTCGCTCTCACTGCGTGCGGCGGTCCGCTCAAATACAACGTGCCGTCAAGCCGTCTCGCGCCCGGAGCCGACGCTGAAATCGTCGCCGAGGTGAAGGACGAAACCAATCAAACAGCCGTCAACGTCCAGGCGAAAAATCTCCCGCCGCCCGCTCGCGTAAACCCCAACGGCAAGTACTACGTTGCGTGGCAACGCAAGGGCAATCAAGGCGGCTGGTTGCGCCTCGGCACGGTGCTTTTCGACGAAGAAAAGCGAACCGGAACTTTGGCCGCCACCGTGCCTGAAACGGCGTTCGACTTTGAGATCTCGGTTGAAGCAGAAGAGGGTGCGCAGTCGCCCTCGGCCGACGTTGTCTTCTCGCAACGCGTTTCCAAGTAACCCCCATCGCAGCAGCGGGGAAACGCCGTGCTCTACGTTGTTCGTTGCAGCGAGCGCGGCAAAGAGCCGCACGCCGCCAAAAACAAGCTCCGCAACGACATCGCTGATCGGCTTCGAAAAGCCGTTCCCACCGCCGAGATCACGTTCGACACCGGACGCATTTACGTTGAGGCCGATCGCGACATCGCTCGCGAGATCGCGGCGATTCACGGCGTCACTTCGTTTTCACCCGCGGTTGCGTGCGATATCGACGATCTCGATCGGTGCTTTCTCGAAACCGTGCAGCCGTGTGTACACAACAAGTCGTTCCGCGTGAAAGTGCGGCGCACCGGGAAACATTCGTTTTCCTCCAACGCGAAAGCCGCCGCGCTCGGTGCCGCCCTGCTCGAGCGCGAACCCACGGCGCGGGTTGACCTCACGCAGCCCGAATGCGTTTTCACCGTTGAGATTCGCGACAGATCCTGCGTTGTGTGTACATCAATCACCGCGGGAATTGACTACGCCGACGCCGAAAAAGAAGGCCATGTTGCAGGCGAAAACGCTGCCGACACGGAGCCTCGCTTCCTTGTCGATGCCATGCTCGGCACGTTGGCCTCCCGGCTCCGCGCGTTCGGCTACGACACCGCATGGCGGCGCGATACCGCCGACAGCCTGTTGCTTCGCGAGGCGCACGAAGAGGGGCGCATTGTTCTCACCCAAGATCGCGAGCTGTCCGAAATCGGCGGCACCTCGGCGATGTTTGTTCACGGCAAAACGGCCGAGGAACAACTGCGCGAAGTGATGGACAGATTCCATCTCACCCCGAGCGAAGAAAACCTCTTCACGCGCTGCTCGCTCTGCAACGCGGTGCTCGTCCCCATTGAAAAAAGCGCTGTTCAAGACCGCATCCCACAGCGCGTATTCGACACATACAACGAGTATTGGACGTGCCGCCCCTGCGACAAAGTGTATTGGAAAGGCTCGCACCACGGCGAAATGCTTGCCGCGCTCAGAAGCTTACAAAAAGGCTGATTCCGTTTGTGTACACATTCGCTCGAACGGTTTGCACAGGTTGAGCGCGCGCAGGTGTACGCATCCACTCCCACGTGAAAATCGCGGCTCCACCCACGGCAGCCCCGGCGCCGAGCCCCAAAAACACATTGGCCAAGATCATGTCGCGACGCGCGAGGTTCACGCGATCCACGTCACAACGGGGCGCGCAGCCGCCCGGCGCCCGCATGTCCGCCACCGCTGTTTCCGCCGAAACACCAAAGCCTGCCATCAGCCCAAACGACGCGAGCGAAACCGCACCGAGGGCCCACGCCGCTTTCGGAACGGTGAACGATCCGCCGCTCTGCGCCGCCGAAATCAACGTTACGCGAACGGGCCGCCGCTTTTCGCCCGCCCTGAGGATCAGCGACTCTTCTTTCACGTCGGCGCCCGCTCGCTCAAATCGAAATGTGTACGCACCCGCATCCATCTCCACGGCGTGCCCGTCGAGGCGCGTCGTCAACACCTCACCGTCCACCTTCACCGTCACGTCGCTTAGATCCGCCCCGTTTTCATCGCGCGCGCTCACCACCACCGACGGGATCGCCAAGGTCACGTCGGCGAGCCAGCCGGCGCAGTCTTTTTGAACAATCACCGGACATGCCGGGGCCGCGCACTTCACGAACAGATCGCGCGCCGCCCGTAACTTGCCCGCGTCGCGCAGTTCCTGCCCTTTTTCTGAAGCGTCCGCGCACACATTCACGCGGTCGGCGGCCCCGTCTGCGTACGCAATATGCGGCACAGTCGAAACGGCCAACGCCACCGCCGCCGCAAGGCGCCGCCGGCCATGTGTACTCACCCGCTTCAACGCCCAATGTGTACGCAACATGAAACGGCTACCGCAAACACTCGCGCTTGTACCGCTTGTGGCCCTGCGCATCGATCGTGAACGGAGGATCGCATCCATCCGCTTTTGCCGCCGCTTTACCCGCCGATGTCACGCCGACGCGCCCGGAGCCGGCCGGTTTTGCGTTTGTTCCACCGCTCGGTGCGGCGGGTGTTGCTGCGCCCGTTCCGTTCGGCGTTGTGCCGCCCGGTGGCGTCGTTCCGCCCGGTGCGGCCGTCGAAGCGCCGGTTCCGCTTGGCGTCGTGTCGCTCGGCGGTGCTGCTCCGTTCGGCGGCCCGCTCAAAGCGCTCCCCGCCGCCGCGCCCACAGGTTCGTTCGATACCGTTGCCCCCGCCGACGTTGTGTACGCATCCCCACCGCTCGACAGAGCCTCGCCGCTTGTGTACGCATCCCCGCCGCTCGACAGCGCCTCGCCGCTTGTGTACGCAATTGCCAGCCCGCCCCCAAAAACAACACACATCGCCGCCGCGATCCAAAGCACGCGCCTGTTCACACCCCGGTCCGGGTTGTTCCCGACCTCCTCGGCCACGCTCTCCGCCGCTGCCGCGTCCTTCTCGCCCCGCGCCAAATCCGCCTTCATTCCGCGGCTCGCCTCATCAAAAACGAAAAGCGCCGCGCCCAGTTCATCGAGCACATCCGCCGCAAGCGCTCGCACCCACGCGCTCACTTCTTTTGGCTCGGCCGCCGCGCACGCCTCTTCCAACGCATTGGCCATCTCCAACGCCGTTGTGTACCTTTCGCTCCGATCATGGGCCAACGCCCGGAGCACCACGCGATCCAATGGAGCAGGCACATCGCTTCTCCGCACGCTCGGCGCATCCACCGATCCCGCGAGCGACTTGGCCAACGCCTCCCCACCGTCCGCTCCCCCAAACAGCCGCTCTCCCACCAGGCATTCCCACAAAACCACGCCCGCTGCGTACACATCCGCCCGCCTGTCCAACGCTTCCCCAAAAAGCTGCTCCGGCGACATGTACCCAAGCTTGCCTTTGATCGACCCATCCTGCGTGTGGTGAACGCGCCCTTCGGCCTTGGCGATCCCAAAGTCCACCACCTTGACGTGCCCATCCTCCGTCACGATCAGGTTTTGCGGCGACACATCCCGGTGCACAAGTCCAAGCGTTTCACCCGCGTTTCCCGTGGCTTCATGCGCCGCGTGCAAGCCCAACAGAGCGCCCCGCACGATCGCGCAGGCCACTGCCACAGGTGCGAGTTTTTTCTCCGCGTGCGCTCGCGCCAGCAATTTTCCAAGCGTCACACCGTGAGCGTATTCCATGACCAAATACAGGTCGCCGCCCTGCATCACCACGTCATGTGTACTCACTACGTTTGGATGTTTAATCCGCGACAAAAGCCGCGCTTCGTCCAACATCATGGCCACAAACGCCGGCTCCGAAGCGAGGTGGGAGTGCAGCTTTTTGATCGCCGCCAAACCGTTTCGACCCGGCTCCGTACTCTTCCCCAAGTGTACCGTTGCAGCCCCGCCGCGCCCAATGATCTCCCCCATCAAATAGCGCCCGGCCAGCAAATGCAAAACCGCTTTGCCGCTCGTCATCGGCCCATTTTCGGCGCGTTATCCGCCGCTTTCTTTTTGCCGAGCGCGCGCCGAAATAATCTGAAAATACCGCCGCGCGATCCCCGACGCCGCCGCCGCCCGAACCACGTTTCCTCCATGTCTGCGCAGCACATCTTCCACATATCGCCGCTCAAACGCCTCCATCACCTTCTCTCTCGCGCGCGGAAAAGGCAGATTTTGCCCCAATACGGCGGCGATTGGATCGATCGCACCTGTGTCACCGCTCGCCGCACCTTTTGAGTGTACAGCCGCACCCGGCGCCGTTGTGTACAGATCCCCCAAATCTCCCAACGCCACACGTCGCGCCACCGAGTTTGACAACTCACGCACGTTTCCGGGCCACGCGTAACCGCTCAGCCGCGCCACAAAATCCTCTGAAATAGGCTCATTCGCAGCCGCCAGCCGCTTCCAAAACGTTCGCGCCAAAAGCTCCACATCCCCCGTCCGCCTTCGCAACGGAGGCAACTCCACGCGCGCCACCGCCAAGCGATAAAACAAATCGTCCCGAAAACGCCCCGCGGCAACCTCTTCATCCAAGTTGCGCCGCGTTGCCGAGAGCACCCGCACATCGGTTTTAATCCACGCTTTGCCCCCAATGCGCCGCACTTCGTTTCGCTCCAGTGCGCGAAGCAATTTGGCCTGTAAATCAAGCTCCAAATCGCCGATCTCATCAATCAACAACGTGCCCCCGTGCGCCTCTTCAAACACGCCGCGCCGCTGTTCACTCGCTCCGGTAAACGCTCCGCGCTCGTGCCCAAACAGCGCACTTTCGAGCAAATTCGGTGGCACCGCCGTGCAGTCAAACACCACAAACGGGCCTCCCGAACGCGGCCCCATTTCGTGCAAACTCTCAGCGAGCACCTCTTTCCCCGTGCCCGTTTCACCTTCAATCACCACTGGAACCGTGGCCGCGGCGAGCTTCTCACACAGCGGATAAAGCCTTCGCATTGCCACGCTCGCCCCCACAAGACGCCCAAAACCCAACGCGTTTGACAGCGGAACATCTAGAACTCGCTCCGCCCGTTCCACCGCCAACGTTGTGGTCCCAATATCGATGCGCTCTCCACCGTCGAGAAGCGCTTCCAACACCGCCACCCCATTCACCCGTGTTCCGTTTTTAGAACCCAAGTCCGAAAGCCGCAGCCGCCCGTCCGCCACATCAAGCCCCAAATGCCGCCGCGACACCTCTCGATCGTTCAGAGCCAAATCCGCCGACGCGCTCTGCCCTACCAAAACACGTGAAGGGTGAGAGGGGAGGAATGTCCAACGTTGCGCCCACGTTGGGCCCACCCACAACCCGCACCACAAACCCCACCTGATTTGTACCCGGCCGAGTCACGCGTGGTCTGTGTACCGTCGGCTGCTCCTCAAATCCGCTCATTTGACCCCGCAACCTTACCATGAGTCACCCCTCGGTTACCCCTGTTTTTGATACCTTTCTGTTTTGATAGTAAGGTTTTTTTCTACCCATTGCGATCTGCCTATAACGGCAAACCGCCCCGCGGGCTTCCTACCCGTTCCGCTTTGGAACGACATGGATGATCGCAAGGTGCGATTTGGATGATCGCAGGGTGCGATCCAATCGATCGCACCCCCCCGCCTCGCGAACGCGCGGACCGGACTTCAGGCGCCTCGCCATGACCTGAAATGCCCTGCCACCTGACACGTCGTAATCAACACGGAGATCACGGAGTTCCACGGAGTTTTTTGTATTTTAGGCTGCCATCGGCTTGCACAGCCTCACCGATCATCTGACCCGTTGGCCCGCCGCGTGCTCTTGGGCGCTCACCCCCTGAAAGGAAGCCCCATGTTCCGCCGCGCCTCCGCCGTTCTACCCATCGCTCTACTCGCCGCCTCGTGCACTCCGCCCCAACAATCCTCCACAGGTGACGGAGGGCAATCGACCAGTTCTTCCGATGGGGGAGGGGGATCCGCGGGCGACGGCGGCGCAGCCACCTCGGGTTCAGGTGGCACCTCCCAAACCGGCTCCGGCGGTTCAACCGGTTCAACCGGTCCAACAGGTTCCACCGGTGGAGCCGGCTCCGGCGGTTCAACAGGTTCCACCGGCTCCGGCGGATCTACCCCAACGGATAAACGCGTCATCGGCTATTTCGCCGCGTGGGCCGTGTATGGACGCGACTACCACGTTCCTGAAATTCCAGCCGACAAGCTGACCCATATCAACTACGCGTTTGCCAACATCTCCGACCAGGGTGAATGTGTACTCGGCGACGCCTACGCCGACACAGACAAATATTACCCCGGTGACAGTTGGGATCCCGGCGCAAAACGCGGCAGCTTCCACCAGCTTGAAATTCTAAAAGCCAACCACCCCGGCCTTCGCACCCTCATCTCCATCGGCGGCTGGTCATGGTCGGGCAAATTCTCCGACGTTGCCCTCACCGATTCTACCCGTCAGAAATTCGTAACCTCCTGTGTCAATTTTATGAAAGATTGGGGGTTTGACGGAATTGATATTGACTGGGAATATCCTGTCGGCGGCGGCCTTCCAGAAAACAAAACGCGCCCCGAAGACAAACAAAACTATACTCTCCTGCTCCAAGCGTTTCGCGATGCCCTCAATGCCGAAGAAGCTCAAACAGGCAAGGTGTTTGACCTGACCATCGCCGCGCCCGCCGGACCCGGCATCTACAAAAACATAGAGCTGCAAAAAGTCGGATCCATCCTCTCGTGGATCAACCTCATGACCTACGACCTCCACGGCGGCTGGGATACCCATACCAATTTCAACTCCGCTCTCTACCCGGCCCAGGGCGATCCCAGCGCCGACCCTGAGGTCAAAGCCAAGTTTAATACTTCCCAAGCTGTTGAGGGGTACCTCGCCGCCGGCGTTCCCGCTTCGAAAATCGTTGTAGGTGTACCCTTCTACGGCCGCGGTTACTCCAACGTCCCCAACCAAAATCACGGTCTGTTCCAAACGTTTTCAGGGCTGCCCCAAGGCACGTGGGAAGCCGGCATATTTGACTACCACGATCTAGCCAAAAACTACGTTCCCACAATGACTCGCTACTTGCACGATGAAGCGAAAGTCCCCTGGTTATACAACCCCGCGACCGGCGTGATGATCAGCTACGACGATCCTGAATCAATGCAAATCAAAGCCGATTACATCGTTCAGAAAAATCTCGGCGGTGCCATGTTTTGGGAGCTATCAGGCGACACCCAAGACAGCGCTCTTCTATCGGCCCTCCACTCCACGCTCACCTCCAACTGAGAATCTACCCATGCCCTCCATCTCTCGCAGAAAATGGCTGGCCGGCGCCGGAGCATCCCTTGTTGCCGCCTCCTTCCTCAAGTTCCTCACCGGTGAAAGCCGGGCAGACTCACCCACCGTTGCCAAACGCCTGGTGGTGGTATTCACGCCCAACGGAACGGTTCACAAACATTGGCGCCCCACCGGGTCTGAAACGAACTTTACCTTTGCGCCTGGGAGCATTTTAGAGCCGCTCGCCGCCCACAAATCAAAACTCCTCGTTTGTGACGGCATTGATTACAAATCGGTCGACAACCACGAAGGCGGCATGGCCAACATGCTCACCGGCGGCGGCGGAGTTTCTTCTTCCAGCGGCGGCATGAGTGTCGATCAGTTTGTCGCCTCCAAATTGGGACAGTCCACCAAGTTTTCTTCCCTTGAATTCGGCGTTCAAACAAGCGCCTGGGGAGGCAATGTTCAAACGCGCATGTCTTACCTTGCGCCCGGTGTGTACGCACCGCCCGACGACAGCCCGGCGAGCGTTTACAAACGCATGTTCGGCGACCTTTCCACCGACCCGGCCGACGTTGACAAACTTTTGGCCCGCAAAAAAGCCGTGATTGATCTTGTCAACGGGGAGATCAAAGACCTACAAAAAAGGGTTGGAAAAGCCGAAAAAGACAAACTTGAAGCCCACCTCGCCGCGCTCCAAAAAGTAGAATCAAGTCTCGGCGCAGTGTCTTCACCCACGTGTGAAGCGCCCGGCTCTGTGTTTGAGTTGGACCCTTACAACAACCAAAACTTCCCCGCTGTTGGCAAGGCTCAAATGGACCTCCTTGTTCTCGCCCTCGCCTGCGGAATGACAAACGTCGCCTCTCTCCAGTGGAATCACACTGTCGGCCCCGCCGTCTTCTCATGGGTAGGTGTCACCGAAGGCCACCACTCCCTTTCTCACATGGATGATTCAAACGTCCAAGGGGTTGCCGACTTTGTAAAAACAGAACGCTGGTACGCCGAACAGTTCGCCTACCTTCTGTCATCCCTTGCCGCTGTGCCCGATCCCGCGGGTGGAACCCTTCTCGACTCTACCCTGGTGGTGTGGTGCAAAGAACTGGGTGACGGCCGCCTTCACGATTGCAAAAACGTTCCGTGGGTGCTCGCCGGAGCCAAATGTTTCTCCATGGGTAGGTATGTCAACTTCGGCGGAGAACCTCACCAAAAACTGCTTGTGTCCATTTGCCAAGCCCTGGGTCTCACCAATCAAACTTTTGGAGATGCTTCCAAGGGCCAAGGCCCGCTTGAAGGATTGATCGCCTCATAACCCGCGCCCCACTGCCGATTGACCGGGTTACCGACCCTTCTGCGAAGCCTGACTTCTATCTTCCCAAGGACAACGTGCCATGCGTTTGTGTACACTTATGCGTTCTACCCGTTCCCTCTTGGTTGCCGCGATCGCCTCCGCCGCTTTTGCGGCGTGCTCGCCGAGCCCCGGCGGTGGAGGTGAAGCCGGTGCCGGTGGAACCCCCGACACCGAGGTGGGTTGTCCCGACGACCTCACCTTTTTCCAAAACCAAGTGTATCAACCCATCCTCGCCCAGCAGTGCGCCGTTTGCCACTCCGCAGCGGGGTTGGCCTCCCAGTCCAACATGGTGCTCATACCCGGTGAAACCGCATCGGACATTGCCCAAAACTTTGAAACAGTGCGCGAGGTGGCCCGCACCTTTGTCAATGGTACATCGGTATTGCTCCTTCGCCCCACCGGCAAACACCCGGAGGGACACACAGGGGGTGAACTGATTGACGTTGGCAGCCCTCAATATGCCGCGCTCTCGGCGTTCGTTGACAGAGTCACGCTGGGCAAATGTGACAGTCCCGTTTCCACACTATCCTGTCAGGAACCGGCCCGTGGAAACCGCATGCTTCGCCGCCTTTCGAGGGCTGAATATGACTCCACAATCACCGACCTTTTCGGGTTTCCTTCCTCGTGGGGAGCCGCGTTCGGCGCCGACACCGTGGTAAACGGCTTTGACAACAACGCATCTGCCTTGGTTGTGAGCCCGCTTGTCGCCGACCAAATGCGCACCGCGGCCGAAGAAATCGCCGAAAAGGTATTTGACAACCCCAGCTCGGTCTACCCATGTGATCCAAATAGCGACGCCAACACCTGCGCCGATCAATTTATCCATACCATGGGCAAACGCGTATTCCGCCGGCCGCTCACAACCGGCGATCCCACCCGGTACAAAGCCCTTTTCACCGCTGTTTCCACGGCCGACGGCTTTGACGAAGGAGCCAAAACGGTGCTCAGCGCCATGTTGCAATCTCCCCATTTTCTCTACAGGTCAGAACTGGGTGGACAGGCGAAAGACGGCAAAGTTCAGCTCACAGCGCACGAAGTGGCGTCGGAGTTGTCTTACCTTTTCTGGGGAACTTTGCCTGATGCAGAACTCTTTGAAAAAGCCGACTCAGGCCAACTGCTCCTTCAAGAAGAACTGCAAAACCAGGTGGAGCGCCTTCTCGCCGACCCGCGATCCAACGCGTCGCTTGACAGGTTTGTTGAACAGTGGCTCGCCATCTCAAATATCACCAACGTTCCCAAAGACGGAAATGTGTACCCCGACTTCTCCCAAAACCTTCGCCTCGCCATGCGCGATGAAACTCGGCGCTACTTCCGCAGCGTTGTCCGCGGGCAAGATCCAACCTTACCCGCCCTGTTTTCTACCCAAACTACCCTTGTAAGCCCAGAACTCGCGGCGCATTACGGTCTGACAGGTTCACCCGGTCCCGATGGTCTGGTTCAACTCAACCTTCAAGAAACAGAGCGCGTGGGCATTCTCAGTCAGGGTTCGGTTCTCACAACCCATGCCCACCCCACTGATTCATCTCCCATCCATCGAGGCAAACTCGTCCGTACGCGCGTTCTCTGTCAAGATTTGCCCCCACCCCCCGCCGGGTTCAATGTGCAGCCTCCACCGCTCGACCCCAATCTGACAACCCGAGAACGCTACGTCCAACACTCGTCTGAAGAGCCGTGCAAAGGTTGCCACCAGTTGATTGACCCCATTGGCTTCGGTTTTGAAAAGTTTGACGGCGTGGCGCGATTCAGAACGGAAGAAAACGGCAAATCCATTAACGTGTCAGGGGAGATCTTGGCGACACCCAATACCAACGGCCCGTTTGAAGGTACACTTGGTCTGCACCAAACGCTCTCGAAAAGCCCGGACGCCGCCGCCTGTTTCGCAGTCCAGTGGGTGCGTTTTGCCTACGGTGTGGCCGAAGGACCAAACAACCAGTGCCTCGTGGATGAAGTAAAAACAGGCTTTACAAGCTCAGAACTGCGGATCGACAAACTGCTCCAAAATCTCGTAAAAACAGCCCACTTCTTAGAACGCGTCGCCGACTCCAACGTGGAGGACGAGCCCAACTCCAACCCGGGCCAAGGTGGAGCGGGGGGCGGTCAGGGTGGAATGGGGCAGGGCGGCGAAGGGCAGGGCGGCGCGGGTGGGCAGTCGGCTGGTGATGGCAACCTGACAGTTCAGGTGACTCAAGACAGCAATTGGGGATCTGGATATTGCTCCTCCGTTGTCGTGAGCAATTCCGGCACAGCCTCCACCACGTGGGAAATCTCCCTACCCATTCAGGGGAACATCACCGATTTGTGGAACGCCCAAAGCTCACCCGACGGGGCCAATATCAAATTCAAAGGGCTTGACTACAACGCCGTGCTTCAACCCACGCAACAAACATCGTTTGGTTTCTGCGCTGCGTTATAAAGCCTTTTGCACTGAATACAGCTTGCGGAATGGAGGGCATCTGGGGTAAGGTTCAAAGTCCCCGCCGCCGGAAACCCCTCCATGCTCGCCCAACCCGCTCAAGCTGCACCTTCCATTCGAGACGATCTCGAAGAACACTTTCGCCCCTTTCGCGAACAAACGGTTGGAATCAACCAAACCTTCGCATCACCCACCGGAACGAGACGCATCGTTTACGGTGACTGGACAGCGAGCGGTCGCCTCTACCATCCCATTGAAGAGCGGCTTACCCACACATTCGGTCCCTTCATGGGCAACACCCACTCCGAGTCAAGCTTGGTCGGCTCGCGTATGACGCACGCCTACCATGAGGCGCGCGACATTCTCAAACGCCATGTCGGGGCAGATGAGCACGATGTTTTGCTTCCCACCGGCTTTGGTATGACGGGCGCCGTCAACAAACTCCAGCGCATCTTGGGCCTCCGCGCGCCCGGCCGGCTTGAGTCTCAAATCAAACTGTCTCCCGGCGAGCGCCCCGTGGTGTTCGTCACGCACATGGAGCACCACTCCAATCATACCTCATGGCTTGAAACTATTGCCGATGTGGAGTGTATCGAACCTACCCAGGCCGGCCTTGTTGACCTCAACAACCTTCGCGAGCGCCTGGCCGCCTACGCCGACAGGCCGCTCAAAATCGGCGCCTTTACAGCGTGCTCCAATGTCACCGGGGTAGAAACGCCTTACCATGCCATGGCCAAAATCATGCACGAACATGGGGGTATCTGCTTCGTTGATTTTGCCGCTTCCGCACCTTACGTGCCCATTCAAATGCACCCCGCCGACCCGCTGGAAAAGCTTGACGGCATTGTCTTTTCTCCCCACAAATTTTTAGGAGGCCCCGGCGCTTCCGGCATCTTGATATTCGACTCGCGCCTTTACAACTGTGAAGTGCCGGATCAGCCCGGCGGCGGCACCGTCGCCTGGACAAACCCGTGGGGAGGTTACCGCTACCTCGACGATATCGAACAGCGTGAAGACGGCGGAACTCCCGGCATTCTCCAGGCAATTCGCGCAGCGCTCGCCGTTCGCCTCAAAGAAATAATGAACGTAGGGGCCATGCGCCGTCGTGAAAATCAACTTGTCAAAACGGCTCTCAAAGGCCTGCGATCCATACCCGGTGTACACATTCTTGCCGACAACATCGACGAGCGGCTCGGCATTTTCTCCTTCTATACAGAAGGTGTACACTATAATCTCATGGTCCGCGTTTTAAACGACCAATACGGCGTTCAGGTCCGAGGCGGCTGTTCGTGTGCCGGCACGTACGGACATTACCTCCTCCACGTTGACCCCAATCGTTCTCGCCGCATTACAGACCTGATCGACGGCGGTGACCTTTCAGAAAAGCCGGGATGGGTAAGGTTGTCCATTCACCCCACCACCACCCAAGCCGAGTTAGAATTTATGATTGAGGCCGTGCGCGACGCTGCCACCAATATCGATCGGTACCGCTCCTCGTACAAATACTCCCCTGTCACCAACGAGTTTACCCCGGCAGAACCTTTTCCCGACGGCTCCGCAGAAGTGAAGGGCTGGTTTGCGCTCTCTTGATGGTTAGGCATATATGCCCGGTGATTTCACCTCGTGTTCGAAAGATGACCCGGTGACCACCGAAAGGGTGTAGACTCTGCCTCAGAAGAGATTTGCTCCCAAACGTGCGGCGCTTTTCGCCGCGTGGGAATGGTGTACAGATCTCGTTCAAATTGAGGTGGCTCCATGAGCCTAACAGCAGCGATCCGAACGGTCGCGATGATCGGGAACCATCTGCCAAGGCAGTGTGGAATCGCGACATTTACGGCCGACTTGAGTGAAGCGGTTGCCTCCGAGCGCCCTGCACTCGACTGCTTTGTGGTTGCCATGAACGATCCGGGGAGGCATCACGCCTACCCACCCCGCGTGCGGTTTGAAATTGCCGAGGGAGACTTGGCATCTTACCGACGCGCCGGCGATTTTCTGAATGTGAACGGCGTTGACGTTGTGTCATTGCAACACGAATATGGAATTTTTGGAGGGAAGGCCGGCTCGCACGTCCTCGCATTGCTCAATGAGCTGCGAATGCCGATTGTGACAACGTTGCACACGTTGCTCCCCAAGCCCGACCCTGCGCAGCGTGCCGCGATGGATGAAGTGACCCGCCTTTCTGAACGGTTGGTTGTCATGAGCGCGCACGGCGCATCGCTCCTTCGGGGTGTTCATGGAGTACCCGACAACAAGATCGACATCATCCACCACGGGATCGCAACCATCCCCGACGCGCACAGGGCCAAACACCGGTTGGGACTCGATGGGAAGTTTACCCTTCTTACCTTTGGACTTGTCTCCCCCGACAAGGGAATTGAACTTGTCATCGACGCGCTGCCCGCCATTCGGGAGCGGTGTCCAAACGTTGTGTACGCAGTGCTCGGGGCTACCCATCCGCATGTGAAAGAAAGGCATGGGGAGACGTATCGCCATTCGCTTGAAAAAAGGGCGATCAAACTTGGAGTGGACGACTGTATAATTTTTCACAACCGCTTTGTCAGCCGCGAAGAGTTGGCAGAATTTCTTGCCGCGGCCGATGTGTACATCACGCCTTACCTGAAACCTGACCAAATTTGTTCAGGCACGCTTGCGTACGCATTGGGCGTTGGCAAGGCCGTGATCTCCACCCCTTACTGGTATGCGCGAGAACTCTTGGACGGTGAGCGCGGCATTCTTGTACCTTGGAACGATCCGTCGGCCATTGCTTCAGAAGTCATCAGTTTGGCTCAGGATGACGCCCGGCGGCTCGCCATTCAGGCGAAGGCGGCGGCTTTTGGTCGCGACATGTCCTGGCCTGTTGTGGCGAGAAAATACATGGGTTCGTTTGAGAGAGCGCGCGCATCTTACGGTGCTGGCAAACGGTCAACCTTCCGAGCGCAAACCCTTGCCGAACGGCCCGTCACTCTACCCGAAGTGCGCCTTGAACACATGAGTCTACTCACCGATGACACCGGGATTTTACAACATGCCATGTTTGGAGTGCCCCGGTACGGCGATGGGTATTGCACCGACGACAACGCCAGGGCGCTCATGGTAGCTACAATGATTGAAGACGAAGGCACCGCCGATCTTGCCACGGTGCGCGCGCTGTCTTCCCGCTATCTCGCTTTTTTGGCCTACGCCTTTTCACCCGTCGCGGGTAGATTCAGAAACTTTATGTCCTACACGCGGCGCTGGCTTGAAGAAGAAGGCTCCGAGGACTGTCATGGCCGCGCACTCTGGGCGCTCGGCACCGTGGTGGGAAGGTCTACCGATCCGGGGCGAAACAGCCTTGCCGGGCACCTTTTTCATGCTGCCTTGCCGGTCACCGAAAGCTTCAAAAGTCCACGGGCATGGGCGTTTACACTGCTTGGCCTGGATGAATATCTGCGCGCTTTTCGCGGAGACAGCGCTGTGGAAGAGCTGCGTCGCGTGTTGAGTGAACGGCTCCTTCAATTGTTTTCTGAGGTAAGTCAAGCCGGGTGGCCTTGGATTGAAGAAAAGCTGACATACGAAAATCCTCGCATTTCGCAGGCAATGATCCGATCCGGCGTCAGAATGGGAAGTGAAGACCTGGTGGCCGCGGGCCTGCGTTCGCTCCGTTGGCTTGGACACGTTCAGGTGTCTGAAGAAGGGTATTTTGCTCCGATCGGCTCAAACGGATTTTATACTCGGGGTGGGCCCAAAGCGGCGTTTGACCAACAACCCGTTGAGGCCTGCGCCATGGTATCCGCCTGCCTAGATGCGCAGCAGATCACCCGCGATGATTCATGGGGTAGGGACGCACGCAGGGCTTTTGAGTGGTTTTTGGGGCACAACCAAATTCGACTTTCGCTGTGTGACCCTGCGACCGGCGCGTGCCGCGACGGGTTGCACCCCGACAGGTTGAATGAAAATCAAGGCGCAGAAGCCACTGTGTCCTTCTTACTTGCGCTGCTCGAACTGCGAGCAGCTGAACGAGCAAGGGTTGTCCGCTTGCCAGAACGTGTGGAGGCAGCATGACATCCCATTCCAAGTACGAAGTTTTGTTTGAGCGTTCACCTCAAAATCCTATTCTTACGGCAGAACACTGGCCGTATCCTGTTCATACGGTGTTCAATCCAGGGGCTGTTCGTCTACCCGATGGAACAACGTTGCTCCTCTGCCGGGTAGAAAGTAGAACGGGCATGTCGCACTTCTCGGCCGCTCGATCGGCCAACGGGGTAAATGGGTGGGTCATCGATCCTGAACCCACGCTGCTTCCCGAACCTGACAAACACCCTGAAGAGCTGTGGGGTATTGAAGACCCGCGGATCACGTTCTTGGAGGAGCTTGGCAAATACGCCATTGCGTACACAGCTTTTGGAAAGGCCGGGCCCGGGGTGGCGCTCGCGCTCACGTCCGATTTTCGCACGTTTGAACGGCTCGGCGTGGTGATGCAGGCCGACGACAAAGACGCGGCCCTTTTGCCAAGGCGAGTGGATGGCAGCTTTGTGCTTGTCCATCGACCCATGACAGATCAGGGCGCCCACATTTGGATGTCCCTGTCGCCCGACTTACGAAATTGGGGGCATCACAAGCTGGTTCTCATGGCGCGGCGCGGCTCCTGGTGGGACGCAAACAAAATAGGCCTCTCACCGCCCCTGATCGAAACGCCGCGAGGCTGGCTCATGCTCTACCACGGTGTTCGTCACACCGCGGCCGGCAGTCTGTATCGCCTGGGAGTGGCCCTATTTGCGCTCGACAAACCTGACCAATGTCTGCTCCGTGGAGCAAGTTGGATATTTGGGCCGGAGGCCCCGTATGAATGGTACGGCGATGTGGGCGGGGTGGCTTTCCCCTGCGGCACAACGCTGGGGTCAGATGGGGATACTCTGAATGTGTACTATGGAGCCGCAGACACCTGCATTGCGCTTGCGACGGGTAGTTTAAAACAGGTGCTCAACTGGCTCGACAGGCATGGTGCCCCCCCCACGTGACCTTGCGACAAAAACTACGGTTTTGCAACGAACGGCGCGGGGTCTACCGGCGCCCCGAGATCATGGACTTCAAAGTGCACATGGGGCCCCGAAGTGACTCCCGACATACCCACCGTGCCCACGGGGGCGCCGCGGTCCACCTTTTCTCCCACTTTCACGTGGGTAGATCCGAGGTGGTGATAACGCGTTTCAAACCCCGATCGGTGCTTGATAACCACCACTTTTCCACGTTTTTCATCTTCTTCAACTGCGGCGACCTCCCCATCCCAAGGCGACCGCACAAGAGTCCCATTAGGGGCCGCCAGATCCACACCCGAATGGTCTTTCGCCTCTCCAAACCTGAGCGTCACACGCGGCCTCTCCACCGGCGCCACCGCTTTCTCTGCCGCCCTCGCTGCCACTCGCGCACGCCACGCGTTAAACGCGCTGGATGTGGGGTTGTGCCGCTCGCTGTACAGGGCGCTCACCATCAATTGATAATGAGCCGTTTCGTCGGATAGGCCACCCCGACCTTCCACATACGCGAGGGCCGTTTTCGGTCCACCGTTATACCCGACGCTGGCCACCGCAACCTGACGGTCTGCCGATGCGGCCGGGGCAAACGTGGAGATCTGCTTAGCAAGGTAAAATGCTCCAAAATCCACATTCACAGCCGGATCAAACAAGGTGCCGGGTGAAAAATTTTTCACCCCTTGTTCCGACGCGATGGTTGCCCCCGTGGCCGGCATGATCTGCATCAGTCCAAGTGCACCCATAGGGCTCTTAGCATCAGGATCACCCGCCGATTCAACCAGAGCCACAATGGCCAAAAGTTCTGCATCGACGCCGTGTTTTTTTGCCGCCGCTTCAAACATACCACGGTAGGGCGCAAGCACGGGAGGCAACCACCGGATGGTCACTTGGGTAGGCGCATTGGGGCCCAGCGCCGATGGGGTAGAGACGCCGGACGCGCCGCACGCTCCCACTCCCGCCACGGCCGAGAGCAAAAGCGCACCCGCTGTTAGAAACGTGAACGCGGTGCGTACTCGAGTGCGAGAAGAGGATTGGGTAGAAAGGAGCTTCTCAACGCGTTTCACAAGATCACCTCCGTGGGCTCCGAGCGCCTGCTCGGTAAATGCGGTTCGACTACTTTCCAAAGTGTATAAAGCGCGCGCCAACTCAGCGGGACTTGTCACCCGAGCTGCCGCCTCGTCGGCCAAATGCTCCCGCATTTGCCTGGCTTCACGCGCCAAAAAATGAACAACCGGGTGAAAGAACAAAGCTGAAGTCACTACTTCTTGAATAAGGTTCACCAAGAAGTCATACCGGGCGACGTGCGCCAACTCGTGCGCCAGCAAAGCATCCACCTGCGAAGGTGGCAGCGAGGTGATCACACTCACCGGCATAACCACCACCGGACGCAGCCAACCCATAGTGATGGGCACATTGATGTGCGCCGATTCAAACAAGCGCGGGACCAAACTTAACCCCAAGCGGTCAGCAATATGAAACGCTCGCTCGGCGAGTTGGAGGCGCAGTGCATCGGCCTTTTGGAGCACTCTCTGAGCGCGATGAAGCCCCAGCCAGAGCTTTCCAATTCGAACGATCGCACCCACAAACCAAAGCGCTACAAGTATTGCGGGTAAGTACGCCGTCCACGATGTCACCACAGGTTCAGTTGAATGCGAAAATTCACTTTGGTCCGGCAGAGTGGACCAAACAATACGGGCCGTCAGCACCGGTAAGATTGCCGCAACCACAAACCCCGCGTTGACGACCGCGTAGTGGAGACGCGGCGACGTTTCTACCCAACGAAGTAAGATTCTCACAACGCCGTAGATCACCGCGCCTTGCCAAATAAAGTGAACAAGCGTGAGGGCGATCACGAGTATCCACGGCCCCGTCATCCACGAAGTGTTCATGTTGTATTGCCTCCGGGCGCACCACCTTTTTCAGCCGCGTCGAGCAGTGCCCGTATCTGCCGCAACTCTTCTTCCGATGCGGGTTTTATAGACAATGCGCGCATGACAAGTGTGCTCGCCGAGCCGTTGAACGCCCGGCTCATCAGGTCACCGACAAGCTTTTTTTGCGTTTGCTCTTCACCCGCGGCGGCTTTGTAAACGTGGGCGCGCTGCGCCTCGTCGCGTTTTACAAAGCCTTTTTGCGTCATGATCTGAAGGAGCTTGAGCACCGTTGTGTAACCGGTACCCTCGCGCTCGTTCAGGTCGGCCCACACATCGCGAACGGTGCTCGGGCCGCGCCGCCAGAGCACCGCGAGAATGGACAGCTCAGCGTCGGTTGGCAGGGGTTTTGGAGACATCAAGGATGTCTACGACGGCTTTCGTAGATTGTCAACGAAAACTTTCGTAGACAGAAACAGGTGGTAGCGGCGGGGCCTGGAGGGAAGGCGCCCGCCGCGTCTCGGAACCGCGTTTTATCAATCGGTCAGCTTGCCCTGGAGCTGACCGCAAACGCCCCGCAGATCGGGAATGAACTTGCGACTGCCGCTGGAGTTTTGCTCAAGCCCGACGGCGATGTACACACTTCCCAAGATGCCGGTTCTTCCGCAACCCGATCTGTTCCAGCAGGTCCAACAAATGCCTGCCTCTTCGGCGTGTTTTGATTCCGAGGGGAAGTCTTTGAACACGAACAACACCACATACGCATGTTGCTCATAGGCAAACCGGCACCACCGCTTGGTTTGCTCCTCTCGAATGGCGGCTCCGGTTCGCTTCAGTTCTACAGGGAAAACACCGGCGATCACGATGTCCACGCCGTTCTTACCCACCTCGGCCCGCATATCGTCATTGCAGGTAAACGCCGCGGCACTGTTCGTTCCAGAACGAGTTACCCGTTTGCCGCAGTTGTCTACCTCCACTTCAAACTCAATATCTCCAGGTAAGAGCAGCGCGCCCAGATCTGTCACATCCACGTCGCCGCACACGATCCAAGAGATGATTTGTTGGAACTTATATTCGGTACCCTCGCGAAGCCCCGGTATGCGCGGGCCGAGGAATTGGCCGAGTACAAAGTCGGCGATCTTTTCTGTCAGGTAACTCGCCACCGCCTTAAAGAGGTTTTTGGTGATCTTCCCGCCGAGGCAGAAGCGGGCGACGCGGTCCACGTATGCCAGTGTTTGGCTGATACTCAGCGATACTGTGACACCGGCAATCGAGAATACGGTTCCAGCGCGGTCCACCTTGTTGATCGGGTCGCCGCCTGCGTACGCATAACGATGCAGCGCGCGGGTGTCATCGGCCGCCGCCGATGCCGAGTCGGGCGTTAAGAATCTACCCAGAGCCGGCGCATACCAACGATGGCGAAGGTACACAAGCCCCGTGGAAACATCCTGGCGCTCGCCAAGATACCCATGTTCAAAGAACGTTCCCGTGTTGCTCGCAATGGCACCGTCCACGTCATACGAGCGTGTGGCGATCGAGTTCCCCGAGCCGTCGGTAAGGCCGGTGACCGAACCGCGATCGGTCGTGAACGGTCGGAAGGTGTTTCCACCGTGGTGTACGCCGGCGAGCCCCGCCGGGCCGAAGCTGTAGGCAGCCGGATCGGCACCCCCGGCTCCATAGTTGAGTGCACAGTCGTCAAACCCGTCGAGCCTCGCGGGCATGGGTAGACAACGCCTCTCGCCTGTTCCATCATTTCGGGCCAAAAGCCGCCCGGTGACGTCGTATTTGTAGGCGATCACCTGACCACCCGGCAGCGTTACGCTCGTCAGTCTGTCAAGGTCGTCATACCCATAAACGGTTGTACCCGTGGGCGCCGCTACGGAGGTCAGGGCGCCGCGGCCGTTATACTGGTAGGTTGTTGTTCCGTTGGGTCCAGAAGTGGAGACAAGCCGATCATTCACATCGTAGGTGTACGTTGTGGTTCCGGCGGCGCTGGTTTCGCTCACCTTGTTTCCAACCGCGTCGAATGTGCGGGTCACTGTTTCTACCTGCGCATTTGGAAGCGTTTTGGTGATGCCCGTCAAGTGGTTGAGGGCGTCGTAGGTATAGTCAAACGAGCCTTCAGGATTTGTCTCGGACGTTAAGCGCCCGTGGGTATCATACGCGTATGTGTACGCTTCCACCGTGACGCCGCCCGACTTGTGTTCCACGCTCAGCGGACGGTGAAGCAGTCCGTATTGATACACAATCTGTGTACCATTGGCGTACGAGATCAACGTCACGCGCCCAACGTTGTCGTACGCGAACGTTGTTGTTTCGCCCGCTGGGTCGACCATGGAGGTTACCCTTCCGGCCGCATCGTACGAGTACGAACTTGTAAAGGTGGCTCCGCCCGGCGCTTTGGCGGTGGCGCCCGCGATCTTCCCCTCGGGAGTGTAGGAGACATCCACGCTCGCGCCGTCGGCGGTGGTAAACGAATCTACCGTTCCGCGCGAGTTTCGAACTTCTGTCACCGCACCTGCCGGCGCGCCTTGTTCCATTGTTTCTCCCGTTGACGGGTCGCGATGCACTGTGTACACCCCACCGCTCGGCAGCGTGACAGTTGTTGTTTCGCCGCTCGTGAGCGTGGAAACGGTTGTTCCGTCGGCTCGCGTCCAATCCACATCCCCGTTGGGAGAATATACCCATGTTTGGACAGAGCCGTCCGGCGTTGTCATGGAGGTGATCCCATCTGGTGACCAAGTCATCGACGTGACTCGGGCGAGCTGATCAACCACCTGAGTGATGTGACCCGTTGTGTCATATTGATACGAGGTCAGGTTGCCGAGAGCATCCGTCACCTCCGAGATCTTACCCTCGGGGTTGTAATCGTATGCCCAAGCCACGCCTTCAATATCGCTCACAGACGCTACCAATTGCTCTTCAAAGTCGAGTGAATCGCCCGGGTAGAATGTCCAGTGGATGTGACGACCGTCGGGGTACGTCACCTCGTGCAAACGGCCGTTTTCGTCCCAATCCACCGACAGCGTTCTACCCAACTCGTCCAGGTACGAAGTGATTCTTCCCGTGGGATCGTAGCTCATTTCACGGCGGCGACCGCTTGAATCTTGGACAGCCGTCAGTTGACCGGCCGCGTCGTGTTCGTAGGTCACACTTCGACCGTTTTGCGCCTGAAGCGAAGTCACCTTCCCGGCGGCGTCGTAAGCGTACACAATGGTGCCCGATTCGGTCGTCATGAGTGTACGCCTGCCGGCTGCATCGTATTCGTACGCCTTGAATGTTCCAACCCCGGTTTCAAGGGTGAGCCGTCCAAGCGCGTCATATCCGTAGTGTTGCAACTCCGTTCCACCCAATTGCACCGAAGACGGCTTTCCTCCAGGCGAGTTGTTCCACTTGTGGATGAGGCCGTCCGGTCGGGCCACCTGGTCGATCGAACCGTCGGGCTTCCACCCGTAGTTAAACTCATCGCCGTTGGTGGTGATGACCTGTTTGCTCCTACCCATGCCGTCCACTTGGGTGTGCGTTGTGGAACCGTCGGGCAGCGTTGTTGTGTTCGTGTGCAACGTGTCGTCAAACACAGACGTCCACGTTGCACCACTCGCGTTTGTGTACGCCGTGACCCTGGCTTTTGAGTCAAAGTTGTACGTTTCGGTGTTTCCCCTGGCGTCTGTCACAACCGTTGTTGTGGGGTTGGGATAGCTGAACGATCTTACCACTGCGCCGTCGGGTTGGATGAACGCCGTGGCTCGGCCCGACGAGTCGACCGTTTCCTGATACGTGCGTCCCGCCGCATCAATGATTTGGAGGGGTCTGTCGCTCATGGAGTCGTACGTTACCTGCACCGATGCTCCCAGGGCGTTTGTAACCTTGGTTTTTCGGCCGCGAGAGTCGTATTCAAACGATTCAACATGGCCCAACGCGTCGGTCCGCGTGGCGACGTTTTTGCTGTTTCCAACGTACGTCATGCTGTTTGTATGGCCGAGCGGATCGGTCACCTGAGTGACCCTACCCAAGCTGTCATACTCTGTCACAACGGAATTTCCGGCAACGTCGGTTGTGGTCACCGTTCTACCCTGCTCGTCGTACTCAAACTGGATCACGGCGCCGTCGGCGTTTGTCTGTTTTGTCAGACGGCCGCGTTCATCGTAGAAGTAGCTGTCCGAACCTTCGCCCGTGGTTTGGTAAGATACCAATCGGTGCCCCGCGGCATACCCATACGTTTGGGTAAACCCGTCCACCGTTGTCACTTCAATCAACTCACCGGCGGCGTTGTGAACGTAGTTCACCTGACGGCCGGTGCCCGTGTCTGTCAACTTCTTAATCAGCCCATCCGGGCCTGTTTGCACGGCCACCGCCGGGTTACCGTCGACAACAATGTTGCCACCTGACAGCTCAATCACCACGCCCTGCTCGTCTTTGATCTTCACCACCTCAAACGTTTGCGTCTTAAAGGTGATGACCTCGCCGCGCTCTGTGTGAAGCTCGTAGTACGAAGGTTCCCACTCGTTAAAGTCGAGATCTTCGTACACAACTCCGCCGCTCTCGTACAAGTCAAAGTCAACGGTTGAGTAGGGCACAAAGGCCGAGTTGAGCGTTTCAAGCGTTGCACCGTACGTGCTCTGCTCTGTGTACACAGGCCTCGCGGGGTGAATGCTTGTCAGGCCGCCGTCGCCTTCCACTTCCACAAGGAACTCGTACGTGCGCCCGTCCGGCAGGTAAAACTTGACGGGATGGTCATAGCCTGATCCAAGGCAGATCTTTGGAATAAACCCGCCGCAAACGAACGACGTCCAGCCCTCCTTCATCTGCTCGGGACGCTCCAAGTGACCCACGTGCCAGTCAAACCTGAATCCGTGTCCAAGTTCTGTCTTGCGCAGATCAAGCCCGTCGTAAACGCGGTTGATCTTGATTTCGGCCGTTGTTGTCCGAACAACCAAGTCGGTCAACTCAAGTCGAATGACACCGAGTTTGACATCACCGGTGACAGCGATCGCCACACTGGCCGTGTTTTCATTGCCCGCCGCATCTGTGGCTTCCACCTCAATGTCCCACGTACCGTTGGCGAGCAACGTTGGATCAAACGAAGCAAGTGTACCATTGGTTACCGGGGCTGTTCCGGTTGCAATTGTCTCGCAGGCGGGGGCGCCCGGCGCCCAATGTCGACATGCGCGCACCTGATAGCCCGAGAGCGCCGCGTCTGAAACCGTGCCCACAATGTTCACCTTTTCGGTGATCGCAGAACCGTCTGTTGGACTTGTAATGGTCACAACCGGAGGTGTGGTGTCCCCCGCTGCCGACACGCCCACCGAGAAGGTTTGCGTGGCCGTCACCTGACCATCGGACACTTCAAGCGTGACAGGGAAGTTGCCCGCCGTGCCGCTTGGAATAGACCATTCCACAAGACCTGCGGACGAAACAGTCATCCCGCTCGGACCCGTCACAGACCAGGTGAGTGAAGGACTGTCCGCGTCCACTGCGGCGGCCGGGTAAAGGTAGGTGGAGCCCGCGATCCCTGTCAAAAGCGGCGGTGATACAATCTTGGGTGGATTGTTCACGCCGGCAATGGTCAGACCAAACGCCTGTGTAAACGTCGCACCGCCTTCGTCAGCCACGCGCAGCGCGATGGGGTAGGTGCCTGCGGCTGTGGGCCCTGGGGTCCACGAAACCAAGCCGGTGTTTGCGTTGACAACCATGCCCGCCGGTGCTTGGAGCAGCGTCCAGGTGAGCGTGTCGCCGTCGGTGTCTTTCGCCAGCGCCGCGTAGTACCAAGCCACCTCTTCGGTGCCGCTTGTAACGGGAGACGACGTGATTGTGGGGGCCGAGTTGCCCGCACATCCCCCCGGATTGATACAACCCGGACCCGCGCATGTTCCCGCAGCGCATGTGGTTGTACAGATCACTCCGCAGGCGCCGCAGTTGGAGTTGTCACTGGTAAGGTCCAGTTCGCAGCCGTTCAGATCGTCGCCGTCGCAGTTTCCGTAGCCCGCATTGCAGGTAGAAAGTGTACACGATCCGGCGTTGCAGGTGGCATTGCCGTTGTCGAATGTGCAGCCTTGACCGCATGAGCCGCAGTGCTCAGGCGAAGAGAGAAAAGCTTCACAGCCGTTTAGAGCATTGCCGTCGCAGTCGGCAAAACCGGTGTTGCAGCTGAATGTACACACGTTGGCGTTGCAGAGCGGTGATGCATTGGCGGGCGCCGCGCAGGGAGATCCGCCGCACTCCATTCCACATTCACCACCTGTACAAGTCGGCGTTCCACTCGATACCGTGCATGTATTTCCGCACGAGCCGCAGTTCGCAACGCTTGTCACGAGGTTTGTTTCACACCCGTTCAGATCGCTGCCGTCGCAGTTGCCAAAACCGGTGTTGCACCCACTCAGCCCGCACACGCCGGATGTACACGTGGGCTGACCATTTTGCGGTGAGCAGGTGTTTCCGCAAGCGCCGCAGTTGGCGACTGAACTCAAACTCGCTTCACACCCATTGGCGCCGTTTCCGTCGCAGTTTCCAAATCCCGACGGAGGGGGAGGGACCGAAACGTTCTTGTCGTTGGTGGAGCAAATCACAGAGTCCTGAATCGAAACGTTGTTCAGGCTGTCTGCCCACGTCCCTTCAATTCCGCAGCCGGCAGCTGTGCGAAGCAGACTGTACGCGGGGTGGTTGTCGCCGCTTGGTTCACTCGTGGAGCAGTTTTTACCCGTGGCAAAGTCGGTGATCCAGAAAGGACAAGAACCGCCCTTGCAAACGCCGGCAAAACTCTTGAGCGTTGTCACGCCGGAAGCGCGTGGAAACACGTTCACCAGGTTGGGAGGCGTGTTCTGATTCCAAGTATAAATCGACTGCGCGTGGGCCTTCGTCCTGGGGACGATCATCTCCATACCCAGCTTTTGGCAGATCGCCATGTACGCGGTTTGATCCGCGGCAAGGGCAGGTTCATCAAACCTGACCATGGTGTATCCACCGCCGTCGGTGGTCATATCGCAGCGAACGGGGATGGAAGGCGCTCCGCCTGAGCCGTCCGCATCGACAAGGTAAATACCGCTGGGCACACCGGGATGTTTGCGAAGAATTGCCTGACAGCTTGTTTCACCCTGACAGGCCCCCAATGTGTACTCATCGTTGACTTCACACCCGTTGGTCGGGTCGCCGTCGCAGTTTGAAAAACCGGCCGGGCAGTTGACGGCGGGCTCGCGGAAGAAAACGCGCACCGTGGACGTGGTGTTCGCCACGCTGTTGCAAAAGTTATACTGCGTGTTTGATTGGCTGGAGGCAAACGTCAGGTTTGGGTTTTGGTCTTTGGCAAAGATAAACCCTGAAACGTTGAGCGCATTGCCGGTAAAGAGGTAGTTGGGCATTTGCGTGACAGTGCCGGTCACCGTGGTCCCACCGGGAAGTTGCACCCACGAAGATTGTGTACCCGCCGAGAAAAACTTCTCCGCAGCCGCATTCATTGGGAACTTAACCATGGCCGCGCCGCACGAGACGCCCAGTTCAACCCCCGTTGTTGCTCCATACTTAATCTTGCGTTGCAGATATTTGTCGTTGGGGTTTTTATAGATACCCTGATATGCGGTTGTATCAAACCGGTCAAAGTAGTTGGGGGCCCCGTTTTTCCCGGTGAACATCGCTGTCCAACCGCCGCCGTCGGTGGTCATGTCGCAATAGGCGGCGAGGGCGGCTACCGGGCCCGAGCCGTCGGGGTCGAGCACGTAATTGCCCGACGGTGCCGATGGGTAGGTTGATTGCACTTCGCGACAGGTTTTACCCATCGGTGTACACAATCCACCCGAAAGCGCCACATTGGTTTCACACCCATCCGTTGGGTCGCCGTTGCAATCGGCCGTACCCGAAGTGCACGCCGATGCGGGAGGCTCTCTGTAGTAGAGTCGAACCGTTGA
Organism: Polyangiaceae bacterium; assembly: GCA_016712345.1. Taxonomy (GTDB): domain Bacteria; phylum Myxococcota_A; class Polyangia; order Polyangiales; family Polyangiaceae; genus JADJRH01. The sequence continues at coordinate 4,652,041 of JADJRH010000011.1, read as the reverse complement.
TGTGGAGTCAACAACGCCGTTGCACCTGTTGAAAGCGACCCACGTGGAGCTGGACGCAAACATCAACGTTGTGGAGCCGTTTTGGGTGAAAATAAAGCTGTCTTGACCTGTCACCCCCCCGCCCAAAATCATGTTTGGAACGGCGACAACCGTGCCGGCAATCGCCGTACCGGCGGGTAGGTTGTGTGTATTGATCGGGACGCCGCGCGTGAACAGATCGCGCATTTGGGTGGTCCACGGATATTTGACCATTGCCGGACCACACGATACCGCGAGTTCCAAACCCGTCAGGCTCGTGAACTGTGGCGCGCGCACCAGATATTTCCCGGTAGCGCTCTTTGATACACCCACATGAAGCGGCGCTTCAAAGTGGTCAAACACATTGAGCGGCCCGTTTTTACCCACGAAGAAGGCAGTCCACCCGCCGCCGTCGGTGCTCATGTCACAATACGCGGTCAGAGGTTTTTCAGGCCCGCCGCCGTCGCGATCAATGGTGTACACACCCGAAGGCGCCGTTGGGTTGGCAGTCAAGATCGCTCGACAGCTTTGCCCCGATACGCCGCAGGCTCCACCCGTTGCGTAGGTGGTGATCGTTTCACACCCGTTTGTCGGGTCGTTGTCGCAATCCGCCGTTCCGGCGGCGCAGGAGTTTGGTGGCGGTTCGCGGTAGAAAACCCGAAGCGTGGAGGTGTTGTCGATGACCGTGTTGCACCGATCGAGGACGTTGGACATGGACGAAGAGCCAAACACCAACCTGCCACTTTGGTTGCGGGCAAACGCAAATCCTTCCCCGGCGTTAATTCCAAACGACACAGTGTTGGGCGGATTGGTCACGGTGCCGGCAATGACCGTTGGAGTGATTGGGTTCCACTGGAGTGGCGTTGTGCCGCCGTTCGCAAAGTAGTTTTCGGTCGCAAACGTTGTGGGGAACTTGACCATGGCCGTTCCACACTGAACCGCCATTTCGCCTCCCGGACTCCAAGCAGGTTTACGCTGCAAATAACGCCTTTCGGCGTCGGAGTACACACCGCTGTAATAGCCTGTATCAAACCTGTCAAACACGTTGATGCGGCCGTTTTTCCCCACGAACACGGCAGTCCACCCGCCGCCGTCGGTGGTCATGTCGCAATACACACTGCGAGCGGCGATCGGACCGTTTCCGTCCTCGTCGATCATGTACACACCGCTCGCTGCGGTGGCATCTTTGCTTCGAATGTCGCGGCACGAAACGCCGCCCGAAACACATTGCCCACACGTGGCCTTGGTGTTGGTTTCACAGCCGTTGGTGGGGTTTCCGTCGCAATCGGTGTACCCTTCTGCGCAGGTGGGTACACAAGAACCGGCGTTGCACGTTGTTGTGCCGTGCCCGTTGGAGCAGGCGATCCCGCAACCGCCGCAGTTTTGTACATTGGCGAGCAGGTCAACTTCACACCCGTTCGCTGGTGAACTGTCGCAGTCTCCATACCCGGGTTCGCACGCCTCGATCACGCACGTTTGTTGTACACACGCAACGCCTGAAGCGTGTCCACCGTTCACGTTGCACGAGTTTCCGCAGGCTCCGCAGTTTTGAACGGTGGTGATTGGAGTTTCACACCCGTTGGGAACTTGACCGTCACAGTTTGCAAATCCAGGGTGACAAGCGGTGATTTTGCAAACCGTCAGATCGCACACAGGCGTTGCATTCGGGAAGGAACAAACAACCCCGCAGGCGCCGCAGTTGTCGGTTGTATAAATCGGCGTTTCACATCCATTTTCGCGATAGATGTCACAATCGCCGAAAAACGGCGCACATTGGGGTGCGCAGGCGCTGTTGACGCATGAATTGGTGCCGTTTATGGCCACGCACTTGTTGCCGCAGGCGCCGCAGTGGTCGGTGGTAGTAAGAAGGTTGGTTTCGCAGCCGTTTTGAGGGACCAAGTCGCAGTTTGCAAAGTTTTGGTCACACGCGGCGATCTGACACTTGCCTGTTTGACATGACTCCGAGGCGTTTGCCAAGTTGCACACTGAACCGCATGACCCGCAGTCTGTCAGCGTTGTAAGCGGAACCTCACACCCATCGGAAGGGTTGTTGTTGCAGTTTCCAAAGTTCGCCGCACAAGAAGCCACAGAGCAAACGCCGCTGCCGCACGTTTCGTTGGCGTTGGGTAGATCGCAGGGCGTTCCACATGCGCCGCAGTTGGTGAGGCTTGTGAGAGGGGTTTCGCAGCCGTTTTGCTCGTTTCCGTCGCAGCTTCCGTAGCCGGTCTCACATGCGGGATTGCACGCTCCACTTGTACAAGCGGTGGTGCCATGCAAGTTTTCACACGCGTAGCCGCAGCTCCCGCAGTTTGCTGTATTAGAAGCGAGAACCGCTTCACAACCGTCAATGGGATTTTGATTGCAGTTGGCCGCTCCCGAGTCACACGCCCCGAGTGAACACGAACCGTTGTCACATGCCGCGCCCGCATTTGTGTACGAACACGTGACGCCGCACCCACCGCAGTTGTCGGCGGAAGCGAGGGTGTTTGTCTCACAACCGTTTTGGGCATTCAGGTCACATTCAGCCGTTCCAGCCGCACATTCGCTCACTGTATAACATACCCGAAGCGCCGGGCGATCGGTCAGGTTTGACGTTTCACTCGACTGGAAAACGGTGGCAACGTTGCCTGTCTGGGTGAGAACAACACCAAAGTTCTGCGAGGCATCGGCCTTCCATTGAGCCGCGACCGCGGTCAGATCCGCAAGCGACGGGGCCTGACAGGTAGACAGCGTTGCCAATACAGTTGAATCAACGGCGTTGTTAAATGACGATGAAGTGACAGTGGCTTCAGACCAGGCAGCGGTCGCCTTGTGAATTTCCACATCGGTTGGGCCACAACAAGAACCTGAGAAAAGCGCGAGTTGAGCGCTCACCACCTGGGCCATGGGAGGCAACCCGGTCAGGTCAAACTTGAGGAGAGCGGAGCTTGTACCGTTCAGTTGACCGGCGGCGATTTCCGTTGCAGCGCCCGCGTTTTGCCCAGGAAAAAGCGACGAAATCGACGCATCCTCCACGGCCCCGGTGCTCCCACGCCGAACAGTCACACAAGTCAAGTCACAAGCGTCACCCAACCCGTCGCCGTTGGTGTCAAGTTGAGACAGATTGCCGAGGCCCAAACAGTTGTCGCAGGCGTCGCCCCGACTGTCGGTATCGGCATCCACTTGATCGGCGTTTGCAAGGTTTGGACAGTTGTCGCAGGCGTTTCCCTTCCCGTCACCATCCCCGTCCACCTGGGTAGAATTGGGTTTGTCCACGCAGTTGTCGCAGGCGTTGCCAACCGTGTCCAGGTCGGTGTCTTCCTGTCCGGGGTTGGTCACCGCCGCACAGTTGTCGCAGGCGTTTCCTTTCCCGTCGCCGTCGCCGTCGGCCTGGTCCTGATTTGTAGCAAACGGGCAGTTGTCACACGCGGATCCAACGTCGTCGCCGTCGCTGTTTTCTTGGTTGGGATTGGCAATGTTCAAACAGTTGTCGCACGCGTCTCCAACGCCGTCGTTGTCGCTGTCGGCTTGGTCGGGATTGATCTCGTTGGGGCAGTTGTCGCTGCCGTCGCCCACCTGATCGCCGTCGCCGTCATTTTCTTCGAGTTGACATTGGGCAGAACAACCGTCGTTGTTGAACTGGTTTCCATCGTCACATTCTTCCCCCGCGTTGATCTGATTGTTGCCGCAGTTGATGGGTGCAAGGCTTGCCCCTTTGGCGAGCACGTACGGAATGCCAAACGAACCGTCGGGGAAGGTTTTCATCCCCGGTCCCGTGATGTTTTTGGCAATTGCCAAGGGCAAGTAGTCTGACGGGTAAGTATCAAACGTTTCGTGAACTGAACACGCCCAGTTGGAGAGGGTCGTATCTGTCAGTCCTGCCAAAACCGGGTGTTCAGCAACCTTGTGAGCGTTGTCGTAGCAGGAAGCTCCTCGCAACGTGAACGAACCCAAACCTGAAAGTACGGGGATAGGTGTTCCCGCCGGTGAGGTGTCGTAAAAGTCGCTCAAACATAGGTATAAACCGGTTTTGCCCGGTTCTTCCGCTGCAAACAAAACGGCGCCAACAGTCATGGAGGTGCCACCCGGGGGATGGTCGCTCGGGTCCGCGCCGGCAATGAGAATGTTGCCGTTGACCACCGGCGACCATACCGCTGCGTTGGCTGCCGCGGTGTTCAGGTTGGCCTGTTCACCCCACGGCCAGTCGGGGAAAATCAGGGCCCGGTAGGTAGCGAAGTCGGCCTGCGTTTTGGCTGTCCATTGAGCCGGAGTAGCCAGCTCAACGTTGTAGCCCGCCGCCTGAAGTGTACTCATTTCAGGCGCGATCCCACCCGCCTGCGATCTGTACAACATCAAAACGGTGTTCGGCTGTGCGGCCCCGCTCGCCTGGACAGCCTGACCCAACAATTTTTCTTCCGCGGCGGGAGGAACGCCGTTGTTGGGATTGTTCCCCTCGCACCCAAGTGTACACAGGGCGCCAAGGCTCAAACTTGTAATCAGTGCGATCTTCGTTTTCATTGTGGGTTCCCTCGCCGTCACGGGTTACAGATCCAAGCGAGTCCAGGCGGAACGGCGCCGGGGTTTGAACAAAAGGACTGGGCACACGCCGAGCCGGGAGCGCAGCCGATCACGTGCTGACATCCCCCCGCCGGCAGGCACGAATCGACTGTGCAAGCTACCCCGTCATCGCAGTTGACAGGCAAAGTGACACACCCCTGCGCCGGGTCACACGCGTCGTTTGTACAAGCGTCGCCGTCGTTGCACGTCACCGCGGAATGTGTACACCCAGCCGTCACATCACAGCTGTCGGCAGTGCAGGCGTTTCCATCGTTGCAGTTGACTTGGGCGTGCTCACATCCCTGGTAGGGATTGCACGTATCGGTGGTGCAAGCGCTGGCATCGTCGCAGTTGAGTGCTGTTCCGCCGCAGCTTCCCTGGGTGCAGCTGTCATTTTCGGTGCACGCATTCCCATCGTCGCAGGTGCTTCCATCGGCTTTGGGGGGAGGTACACAATTGCCTGTTTGCTGGTCGCACACGCCGTCGTCGTGGCATTCGTCGGGGGCCTGACAGGTCACCAACGTGCCACCCTGACATTGCCCGTTTAGGCAGCTTTCACCGGTGGTGCATACGTTTTCGTCGTCGCAGGGAGAGCCGTTGGGACCACAACCCGAGGTTGTATAACAAACGTAGAGCGCCGGGCGCTGGTTCATTTGACTCGCCTCGCTCGAAGTGTACCCATGGAGAACAACGGGATCTTCTTCCAAGAGTAGACCGCGGTTTGGGTAGGCTCCGGCAACCCAGCCTTGGACAAGAGGTGTAACGGTGACCGTTTTATACCCCGCCCCGGACGGGTTAAACGAGCCTTCCACTGTGGGATCCCAGTTGGCCAGGTTACCCCAATTGGGCCAGTTGGCCGTGGTTTCAGTCCACGGGGTTAAGATCCTGTGGGCCCTGACAACCGAGGTCAACTCATTCCACTGAACGCTTGTGGCAAAAACCGCGAGAACAACTTGAGCCCCGGCGGGAATGGCAGAAAGGTCAAACTGGTAGAGAGCCCAGTGGGAGTAGGGACTTGGCCCCGTCCACTGAAATGGGTAGGTACCGGCAATCCACCCGCCATTTCCCTGCGAAATGTCGGTGTCCTGCACCTGACCCAATAGTCCGCGCTGAAAGGTAAGGCATGTGGAGCCTTCCGGCGGAGGTGGCCATGACGGCGGCGGCAATGACCAAACAGCCTGCTGTGCGGTGCCAAGCTGTTCGCTCTCGTCCTCCGACGACGAAGGATCCGTCAGATTGCACGAGGCGGTGATGAGGGTAAAAAAACTTAGCCAGCGGACGGCGCGGGTGTACATAAAGGCTCCCGACGGCCCTACCGCAAGGACCGATCCAGCCAAAAACCCAACGATATCAAGGCCACAAGAAACGCCAGTTTTGGCGGTCCACCGCAAGAAAGCTGCCAGCCTGCCCCTCGCCGGGGGCAGGCCGCCGTCAGAGCCACCACGTTTTTGCGAAGCACGGGTTGACCGGCGAGACGGGTAGATTCCAGTCTTGGCAACAGCCGACGAGAGAGCGTCTCCCATTCTCACGGATGCGACAGCCGTTCGTTTTTGCGTGCACCACGTGCACGCCCAGTCGACTGGAAATCTCATAAACAGCGGCGGAAAGAGCCGATTTGTGCAGGTGAGGTTCTCACGCCTGAGAATGGTCGCCGAGCGGCCTCTCAAAATTGGGTGGCACATTCGGTGAACAATGTCCGCGCGTGAGCGAAAGCAAACGTCCTCACGAGCATCCATCTGAAGGCGACAACGACCCTGTGAAGAGTGACTCTCACGAGGGCGAGCTGGCCGAACCGGAGCGGCGCGACTTTCTGTCACGCGTCTCCACAGTGGCCATGGGAGCCGGCCTAACCGCCGCCTACGGTGGTCTTGGCCTTTTGGGTGCCCGGTATCTCTACCCACCTGGCAAACGTCGCACCGCTTGGATGTACGTTGCCGACTTGGGCACCTTCAACAAAGGGAAGAGTCGCCCCTTCAAGACACCGGGCGGTGAGCGCGTCATGATCGCGCGCACCGGTGACACCGGTGAAGTGTCAGACTTTGTGGCGCTTTCGTCAACCTGCCCTCACCTTGGATGTCAGGTTCATTGGGAAGCCAACCACAATCGTTTCTTCTGCCCGTGCCACAATGGCACGTTTGACCCGGGTGGCAATGCCACCGGTGGGCCTCCCGCCGAGGCCAAACAATCCCTTCCCAAATATCCCCTCAAGATCGAAAAGGGGCTCCTCTACATTGAGGTGGCAGTCGAATCGCTGCCGGCTGAAGGGAGGAACGGCTGATGAGTCGCATTATAGACGCCGTCCGCGAACGGCTCCCTGTGCAAGCCGGCGCGCTCGACGCGCTCACAAACGAGCCTGTTCCCAACCACCTCAAACGCTGGTGGTTTGCGCTGGGCGGCACACCTGCCTACCTGTTTATCGTTCAGATCGTCACCGGCATTCTACTCGCCTTCTACTACCAACCGGCACCTGAAACAGCGTACGAGTCCATTCGGTACATCACGCACGAGGCCAGTTTTGGCTGGTATCTTCGAAGTGTACACAAATGGGGCGCAACACTCATGATCGCCGCGGTGGTTCTTCACCAAATGCGAGTGTTCTTCACTGGCTCGTTTCGAAAGCCGCGTGAACTCAACTGGATGCTCGGCGTGTGCCTGCTCCTTACCACGTTGGTCCTGGGTTTTACCGGGTATAGCCTCGTGTTTGAGCAGTTGAGTTATTGGGGCGCAACGGTGGGCGCCAACATCGCAGACCAAATTCCGGTGGTTGGCCCCATTGGAAAAAAACTGCTGCTCGGTGGTGAAACCTATAACGCTCACACCCTGTCGCGGTTTTTCGTGCTGCACGCAGCCGTTTTGCCGGGCCTTCTTGTCCTCTTGTTAATTGTTCATATTGCCATGATCCGCATTCAGGGGGTCACGGAACTCCAATTCGAGGACGAGCCAAAACAGTCCAAAAAACACTTTCCGTTTTTTCCAGATCACATCCTCAGTGAACTCATCATCGGCCTCGGGCTCATGGTGCTCCTTTCGGCGCTTGCCATGGCTTTCCCGGCCGATTTGGGCCCCAAGGCCAACCCTCTTTCGACCCCTGAGGTGATCAAACCTGAATGGTTTTTCTACGTCGCTTTTCGCTGGCTCAAGCTTCTGTCGGGCACGGCCGCTGTGCTCAGCATGGGCTTTGTTGTGTTTACCATTTTCGCCTGGCCGTTTATTGACGCCCAGATCCGAAAACGCTGGAAAAACAGCGAAGCGACGGTGTGGATAGGCATGTTGGGTGTTGCGGCAATTTTAGGTTTGACTGTCTGGGAAGCGGTAGTCGCGCATTGACCCGATCCAGAGGAGAAGTGTTGTGTCGCTCAAGACAAAGCGCATTGTCATCGCTCTGCTCGCGGCGTGTTTCGTACTTTCGCTGCTCTTTGTGCAATGGATGGAAATCCTCCGCAAAAAGCAGGAAGCCGGACTCGCCCAAGCTCCGCCTTTGGTTCCGGCATCGTCCAAAGATTGTGTGGACTGCCATACCAAATCGAGCCCCGGTATTGTGCAGCATTGGACCGGATCCAATCACTCCAAAAAAGGGGTAGGTTGTGTTGATTGCCACACCGCCGACAAAGACGATGTGGACGCTTATCAACACTACGGTGCCACGATTGCAACCATTGTAACGCCCAAAGACTGCGGGCGTTGCCATGGGGAGGTCGCTGCGGAATTTGGTCGCAGCCACCATGCCAAAGCGGGTAACATTTTGGCGTCGCTCGACAACCTTCTCGCCGAAACGGTAGAAGGTTCACGCATGCCTTTCAACCCGCATTCACCCACGCCCGGTCGCGACGAAAAGGGGCCGGTCAACGGTATGGCCAGCGTGCGGGCCGGATGTCAACAGTGCCACGGTGGTAAGGTTGCCATTCAAACAACGTCGGGTACACCCATTAACGTTGATGACCTAAAACCCGGCGAAGATGGCAAACCTACCAATACGGCCATCCTCTCTACCATTGTTCGCGATCAAAACGGTCGCCCTCAAATGGACCCTGGAACATGGCCCAACACCGGCATCGGTCGACTCAACTTGGACGGTTCGCGCGGTTCTTGCTCGGCGTGTCACAGTCGACATGACTTTTCACCTCGGCGCGCGCGCCAACCTGAAAACTGCGGCAAGTGCCATTTGGGCCCGGATCACCCTCAAAAAGAGATCTACGAAGAGTCGAAACACGGCGTCGCCTTCCGCGACTTGCGTGAACAAATGAAACTCGACGGCCCCACGTGGATCTTGGGTAAAGACTACGCTCAGGCCCCCACCTGCGCCACCTGTCACATGTCAGGAAACTCGCGCAACGGCGGACGAGTTACCCATGACCCGGGCGAGCGCATTTCGTGGACCAACAGGCCTCCCATCAGCCTTGTGATGGATACCGATGCCGACCACAAAGTTATTACAGAAAAAGACGCCGACAAGCGCCGCGGGATGATCGCCGATTCATGGCAAACAAAGCGCGGCCGCATGAAAGAGGTATGTTCACACTGCCACGGCGACGACTTTGTAAATGGGTTTTACAAACAATACGACGACTTCGTTATTCTCTATAACGAAAAATTTGCAAAACCCGGCCAAAAAATCATGGATTCGCTCTTGGCAGAAGGGCTTATTACAAAGAAAAACTTTGACGAAAAGGTTGAGTGGAGTTGGTATTACCTCTGGCACCACGAAGGTCGGCGAGCCCGTCACGGCGCGTCGATGATGGCGCCCGATTATACCCACTGGCATGGTATGTATGAAGTGTCAGAACGCTTCTACATGGAACTCATCCCCGAAGCGCGAGAGATTGTCGAAAAGGCTGCCGCAAGCGGCAAAAAAGAACAAGCAGACAGGGTAGAACATGTGATCGCCGAGATCCTCGCTCGGCCGGAACACAAATGGATTGAACCCCCGCCCGACGCTTCCGCCTCACCCTCCGCCGCACCTACCGCTCCTCCCGCTCCCACGAAGTAACTTCGCCCCCCACTTGAACCGCCTCGCAACGACCTGAAACGCGTGGCCACCTGACACGTTGTATCCAACACGGAGGCACGGAGATCACGGAGATCCACGGCCTCCGTGACCCTCTGTGTCCTCCGTGCCTCCGTGGTGAAGAGACGTCACAGGTGTCGAAACGCGTCAGGTCTTGGCGTGACGTTTCAGCTGTCGCTCTGGGTTTGGCAGTTACCCAGGAGTTTCGCGGGAGCGCAGCGGGGGTTTACTCTTTGCGGATCACAATTTTGGTGGAAGGCCCGGTCCATTTGCTGGGCCTCACCGAACCCCACCCGTCAGGCAGTTTGGGAAGGGTAAAGTTGAATAACCACTGACCATCTTGCGCCGACAGGTTGAGACACTCGGCACTTCTCAAAAAGCCGAAGTCGGGATGCCAATACGAAACGTGCATGGCGAGGGGCGCGTGCACGTATTGAATGTGAGGCACATCGGCAAACCAAAAGACCGTTACGGGCCCTTTGTCAGGCGACATGGTGGCCACCTGGTCTTTCCACTGGAATGCAAATGTACCCAGCTCGGTGGTGGCGTCACGCTTGGGGTCACCGCCGGGAATGGGAACTCCACCCTTACCTCCCGACCACAAAGTGGTAAACACCGGAGTAAGGCCGACGTAGGCGGTCATGGTGCCGGGCAAAAGCCGAGCGTCCAGCCACTTTTCATCAGCGGCAATGGTTTTGGGTAACTTAGAAACCTGCTTTACCACCGATACGTCCGCTGTTTCAGCGATCCAAACGCCGGCTTCTTTGGTTTCAAAGTAGCGTGTTTTTGCCGCCGTTACTTCTGTTCCGGTGATAGGCACAGCCACCTTACCTACCCATTGCCCGTCGGTCTTTACAAACGTGCCGTCGGCTTCACGTTTGTATTTGACTGCCGTATCTCCCCGCACCCAGGCGATGGGAAGGTTCACTTCACCACCGAGCTGTTGACCCTGAAAGTAGTTGCGTTTGTAGGGAAATACGCGATCTGCAGGGATGAGAAACAACTCGGGTGTGAGCAGCCAAACTCGCCCCTCGGCTTCAAACGCTCTGGCGTATGAAAAACCTGAACCGTTGGGTATAAATCGAATGTTGGGTTTGGCCTTGGGGTTCCAAGGGCTGCCCGCGATGCTGCCGTGATTTTCAAAGTAAGATGGGATTGGACTGTCGGCTTTAATGGCGCTTGCAGCGTCGGTGTCCACAAGTCGCTCGTGACCGTACGACCATTTTCCAAGCGTTTTGAACGTGCGAATGGGACCGAGATCACGCTCCGCCGACTCTTGTTCGGCCTTTGTGGGGACGCGGGTGTACATTGGCGCGCCTGTAGAAAAAGCGTATTTGTAAGGCCACGGACCGGGTGCGGGCGCCACACTTGAAAGCGCCTTCCAATACGGCGAGTCAAAGTCTGTGGTGGTGGTGTCGTCTGCACAAACGTAACCCAGCGGTTCAATAGCGTACCATTTGGTTGCGCACCCGCTTCCCGGCACAGGCTCGGTTGACTTGAGGACAACCGCCGTCCCATACCTGACGGCACCGATGGGTAGAACGTCTTTTTTGCGAGCGGGCTCGCCGTAAATGTACGTGAGCCACCGGATGCTCCCAATCTTGGGCCGGTTATCAACCGGGGGAGGCGGAGGTTCTACCTGGGTAGACTCAACCGGCGCAACGGCGGACATAGCGGCAGTGGCAGTAGAAGCAGGCGACGGCGCAGGCTTGGGTGCCTGGGGTGCCGGTGCTGTGACAGCCGGCGCTTCCACACACGACAGCGGAATGCCCACCAGAAGGGCACCGAGCAGCGCAGTTGTGTACACATTCGCCCTGAGCCCGATCAAGGCTCCTTTGGGGGCGAAAAGTGAACGGCCGCACATCGCGCAGATGCGTGCCCCGGCTCGCCTCGGGCGTCAAGAGGGCAGCAATGGCCCACGGAGCTTCCACACCGGGTGTCGCTTTCCCACCCGGTAATGGGCAAGGGTGACCCAGCAGTCGAGGCGGGAAGGGTCCGATGTTTCAACGCCGCCTTGACATCCCTTTGGAAACCGGCGATGCCAGGGTTGAAACCACGCGGCCATTGCGGAGGTTGAGTGACTCGAACTTCCCACCCACTGTTCCAAGCAAGCTTTGCGAATCGGCCTTTCCACCGCGCGCGTGGAACCTCGGTCGCGCTGGTTGCCGCTGCGGCTGTGGGGTGCCAGCCACCGGCTGAGCCGGCTTATTCCTCAGGGGCGGTTGCGGCCCCAAGTCTGCCAACGGCAGTCCCCGCGGCAACGGTTGTCGTGCAGGCGCCGTTGGTACCCACGGCGGAGCCGTCTACCCAGGTAGAAACGCCGCCGCCTGATCCCTGCGAGGGGAAAGTGGTGGGGATGGCATGTATTGCCGGTGGGGAGTTTTTGCGGGGATCTGTAAAGGGTGCCGCCAACGAGCAGCCCCAGGCCCGTATATGGGTAGATTCGTTTCTAATGGACATCACCGAGGTGACGGTTGAAGCCTACGAAGGCTGCGTATCGGCCAAAAAGTGCAAGCCCGCGCACACCGTTTATAATGATTTTAGTCGACCAAAACAGCCCAAAGTGGGCATTCGGTGGTATGACGCGGTGGACTTTTGCAAAGCTTTTGGCAAACACCTACCCACCGAGGCGGAGTGGGAAAAAGCGGCGCGCGGGACAGACGGTCGTCTCTACCCATGGGGAGATCAAGTGGCGGACTGCAACTTGGCTGTGATCAAAGACGCCCGCGGTAGAAGTTGTGGTGTTCTCAAAGCCGGAGCTGATCCCGACAAAGGTCGCACGTTTGAAGTGGGGTCAAAGCCTCCCAACCAGTATGGCCTATTGGATATGTCAGGAAACGCTTGGGAGTGGGTTGCCGATTGGTATAGTCCAAGTTATTCAGCCTGCGGCGACGCGTGTTTGGGCAAAAACCCCAAAGGCCCCTGTGACGGGGCGGAACCCTGCAAAGGCAAGGGTGAACGGGTTGTGCGCGGCGGCTCTTGGTTTTGGGATGCATCGTACGCCACAACGACCCATCGTCACCACCATTACCCATCCAACAATCCTTACCACCATTACGGATTCAGGTGTGCGGCTTCGCTGAATGAGGCCAAAGCGCTGCGATGAGCCTGTCAGGTTTCAGCACAAGAGATCGCGACGGCGGGTAGGTAAGGTTTGCGCCAAATGGGCAGACGAAGGGGCGAGTCAGCGCTTGCCTTTGGTGGCTTTTTTGTCGCCAAAAAGTGCACTCACTTGTAGTACAGGAATGGCGCGTTCTGCACCCCCGACCTGTTCATACACAATCTCGTGAGTGTCAAAGGGCGGGTCGAGAACAGGTTTGTCGCGCCGACGCAATTGTCCTTCCATGCTGATGGCGCCGTCCTCGCTGATGGCGCCGATCTTCCCTACGCGCCAACAAATAATCACATCAATGGAATCAAAATAGTGTCCAATTGGATATCCAGATTCAACCTCAAACTTAAATTCAACCCGCGCATATCCAGCGTCTGAACCAAGAAGCCCCCGCGTTCGAACGCGTCCAATGGCATCTACCCCTTCTCTCGTTTGATATTCGAGGATGAATATGGGTACTTCAAAGCGGGCCGAAAGTTGGGCGTATAGGTAAAAAAGTTCTTGTTCGTTTGACGGAACAGGTATTCGCAGCGACTCTTCAGGATCGCGCGGACGCATTGGAACGTCAATTGGATCGACACTTTCTTTGGTTTTTGCTTTTACCCAATCAATGACTTTACGCTGGCGATCATCCATGAACGCCTTTTCGTTATCGCGTTCTCGCTCCCGACGGGCAGCCTGGAGCTTGTGGATCCAATCCACAAAATCGTGCTGCTTGAACGCTCGTCGTAGCAGATCTACCAGCGCTTCAAAAAGTCGGCTTTCATACTCTGCGAAGTTTGAGACGTCGCCTCGGTTGGCAATGGGTAGAAAAGCCTGGTGATTGACGAACACCTTCCAGTTGCGAAGGGTTTTAAAGTCTTGGTCCAGGCCGCGCGTTTCGGCCTCCATGATGGCGCGTTTTAAAAGGTCATTGCGTTGGGCAACTGCCACGTAGTCACGGCATAGCCAAAGTCCAAAGCGCTCTTCAAACGAATAAACGCCCTTTCGTCCCTGACTTCGAACTCCCGATGCTTCCGGGTAGGTTTCACGCTGACGACGATGGCCCTCCACATGGGCAACAATTGAAAATCCGTGATCATCCACCCAGTCGCCGGTAGTCGTGAGACGCAGGGCCGTTCGATCGTCCTTGCGTTGTCCGCCTTTGCTGACGCCGCCCGGGTGAGGGTCGGCAAACCTATGCCCAAACATCCATAGCTCGGGCGACTTGGATCTGAACTCTGCGCCGTCGTCATTCCAGGCGTCAAAAAAGCCCTGTCCGTTATGCAGCGCGCCGACGCCGAGCGGCGAAAACGTTTTGGCGCCGTTCAATTGCAAGTGAACCTGAATTGGTCGCAGCGGCACTTCTGAGGTACGCAGGCCGTCAAGCGCTCGACCTCCCTGTTGAATGGCTTGGTGAAAGTCCAGCCGGGAATTGAAAAGACCCGACCGCACATCGCCGAGAACGGTAAACCAGTCACAGTATGAAATGATGCGCTCGTATGACAAGAGGCGCTCTTTGTCGGTAAACTGGAGATCTTCGATGAGAATTGCCGTGGCGGTTTTTTGAGCGACGCCGGTCTCCCGCAAGCCCTTGGCCAGTTCGTGAGAGTCGGGTAACTCAACCATGTCAAAATTCTGCCGGTCGTCTTCAGAAGGCCGATCGACCGACACCAGGTGCCAAGGCTCACGCGTTGACGCTCGGGACGCTACAGAAAGCCGCGCGCAGTGAAAGTAGAGCTTAGTGCCAAACCCTTTGTACCCGATGGAGCGTTCTCCCTCGACCTTGCTGCTTGCCGCCGCGCCCCAAAAGGCCTCCCAACGAGGCTCACTAAGACCGTGCCCATCATCTATCAGAAGCAGGCTGACGCGGCCTTGATTGTCGCGCTTTGCGCGCACGTAAAGGTTCTGTGCTTGATGGTCTTTGGCATTGGAAATGGCCTCGCGTAAAAGCTCCAGTGCGTCGACCTTGTTGTTGCCAAGTTCGTACACGAGCTTTTTGATATCGTAGCGGCGGGCGACTTTCTTCATACCATTTCCAAAAACGCGAGAGCGGCGCGCGCCTGAAGTTTCGGATCGAGCGGCAACGCAAGGCAAAGAAAAGCGGCGCCGTGTGTTTCTGTCAAGTAGAATTTGAGTCTGGATTTGTTACATGTACTCACGGTGATAAAAAACTTAAAACGATGAACCGGGCTCTTTTAGAAACTCCACTTCTTCAGGGGTAGATTCTCTACCCACAATTTCGTTGCGATGAGGAAAGCGCCCAAACCGCGCCACAATGTCGCGATGGCGGATCGCGTAGTCGATGTTTTGGTCCACCGCCGATTTTTGGTCATCGGGAAGCTCCTCCCTGAATGCCATGAATCGCTCGATACATTGTTGCTGGTCCACAAGCAATTCACTGTGCATGAGGGGTAAGTATAAAAAGCCACGTTCTGCAAAGGCACACACGGACTCATCCCCACATTCAAATGCGGTATTTGCCGTTGATACTGCTTGGGCATCGGCTGTGTACATTTGGGGAGTTCCGCGAAACATGTTGCGAGAAAACTGATCTAAAACAATGATCAAGGCGAGCCGGCCGCGTTGCGTTGTGAGCCAATTGGACAGCTGCCCCTGGGTTGCCTGATGGTAGAACGACAGAAATTGGTCCCGAATTTCTTGGTCAAACGCGGTATCTTTTTTAAACCATCGCGTGCGCACCTCAGGTGTGGCGCGGCCCTGAGCGTCGAGTGTTCCAAACCAAAACGTAAGAACCCGCTCCACATCGTTGTTCATCATTCAACGGCTACCGCCGCTGCGACCCACTGTCAAATCGGTTTATCTGTTCCCCCCGTGGGCACACTCTCGTTTTCGACGTGACTACTTGAGCGGCTCGGCCAATTCTGTAAAACAATCACGGTGAATGCCCAGGTGAACGTCGGCTCCAGGCGTTTGCCGAAGAATTGGTTCAACGCGGGTTTTGGCCAATTCGCAGGCGGCTTTTGACAAATACCAATGCTCCACGTCGTCGGGGTGGTGGCCCACGAGCTGGTAGCCCTGAGGCGGGTCTTGCCTAAGGTGAGGGTTGTCAACGTACAAGCGATCTGAGTCGGCTCCAACCACATAAAATGGCCTGGCACAACGATATCCACCGCTGTCAAAATAGGGGCCGGCAAGGTTGAGTACACCCAAAGGATGGTCGGGCGCCGCACCTGTATAGTCCAGTCGAAACCAAGCGTGACGTTTTGGATCGTTCATTCGGCGCAGCCTGCCCGTGGTGGAATTGCTTTCAACTTTGGCGGGAGTTTTGGCGGGTGCCGATTGTTCAGGCAAACTCCGCCACTCATGACATTGCAGCCCTGTGGTTGTTTCCACCAACCAAAACACGCTTTTTTGCGCGCGAAGCAACACCTGAAAAGGATCGGGAGAGGGTAGACCCGGAAGTTTATAATCGTCTGGAATTTGGTCGCGTGGGGTAGAAGCCTCCCACTCGCGGCCGACGCTTTCACGCGGCTGACCGTCTTTCTGAAAGATGAGTCGCTGGAGGCAGCTATTTTCACCCCGGGTTGGAAAATCCCAAGGCCAGCTCATGTCGAGCACACCGGTCACTTCGATACCGTCGCGGAGTTGAGTGGCACGCATACGACCCTGGTCGTTTGATACATAAAAGTCACCGCAGAGAAGAGCGTCGAACAAAACGCTTGTTTTGTCGTTGTTCCAGAGTTCTAAACGGTAGTCGTACGCCACTTGCCCCGCGGGTGGCTCGGGTGACAAGGCGTGGGGGGTAGACCCGAGCGCCGACTTTTCTACCCATCCAACCAACTGCCCGCGCTCATTTTTGGCCGACGAGATGGATGTTGTGTACCTTGGAACAGCAAAGGTCCACGCACTTCCCAACGCCGTTGCGGCTCGAATCTGCGCCCCTTTGTGAATTTTTCCAACGACCGGACCTGAGAGCGACTCGATATGAATGTCCGCGACTTGTTGAGCATAGAGTACACTTGTCACGGTGGAAGGTGCAAGTTGGGCGGATGCTGAAGCGGCGGCGGTTGTGGAGGTGGCACCTGACTGGGTATCCCCACCGGAGCCGCAGGAGCCGAGCGCAACCGGCGTCAGCATGAGCACGACTTGGATGGAACGCCGGTTCATGAGGGATTGGACGTTGGACACATCCGGCGCATCACGTTTGGGCCAGCTCCTCGCGGCAGATTACTTTATCTCGTGCTTTTGCATGTACCGGAGTAGCTTTCCCCGGTCTATCCCGAGCGCTCGTGCGGCCTCGCTCTGATTGTTGCCGCAGTCTTTGAGAGCTTTCAGAACGGCTTCCTTCGTGAGAATGGGTGTGCTGTTGTGAGCCGCCCCACCCACGAACTTGTTTGCCGCGGACAGGGTTAACCCATGGGAAGGATCCACAGTGCTGAGCAGCCTATCCACGTCGCGCACATTGGCCGGCCAGTCGTGCAACATTAAACGCTCCACCGCTTCGGCATCTACGCGAGTCCTTGTCAGGTCCAATGCGCCGTAACGTCGTCTCCACATTTCTTGGAGAATGGCAAAAAGATCCTCCGGCCGATCTTCCAGCGCGGGTAAAGTATACCGAACTGAAAAACGAGCGAGGATGTCGGTTCGCAGCGAGCCGCCTTGGTCTGTGGAGTTGAGCGGCCGGTTGGTTGCCCCGATAATGGCAAGGTCTACCGCTTTCGGTCGAGTGGCACCAATTGCCAACACTTCACGGTTTTCTAGAAGGCGGAGCAACTTGGGTTGAATTTGAAGCGGCAATTCACCAATTTCGTCGAGAAAAACCGCCCCTTTGTCGTGTTCTAAAAACACTCCCCGATTTGTTTTGTCGGCGCCTGAAAACGCTCCCCTTTCCCACCCAAAAAACTGACCATCAAACATGGCTTCGGGAACGCTTGTCACGTTCACCCGTGTGCACTTTTGAGGGTCACGCCCGAGCCGTTGCACCACTTCTTGAGCGAGCAGTTCTTTCCCGGTTCCGGTTGGGCCGTGGAGCAGAATGTTTGGATTGGGGTTGGGACGCAATCGATTTAACTCGGTTCGAAGGGTGGACAGGCCCCAAGGCCCCACGAGCGCGCCGAGCGGGGGTTGAGGTGTTTGCGAGCCCGAAAAGGCACTTCTGAAAACGAAGATGGTGACAGCCAGCCGAACGGTATGACCATCCACCAGTTCTACCTTGTCGTTGGGTTGGAGTTTTTGACCATCGATAAAAGTTCCGTTGCGCGACCCCAGGTCTTGCACATAAAATTTCCCCCTTTCGATCCAAAATCGAGCGTGTTCGCCCGACATTTTTGAATCGGAGATGCCGCGCGCAGCGAGCACATCTCTCCCCCAAACTTCAGGTTTTTGTGGGAAGGGTAGAAATGCCGCTTGTGGGAATACTCCGAGCAGTGCGGGTATACCCGCCGGGGTTTCAGCAGCGCTCGGAGGTCGGTGTTCTTCTGTGGTAGGTCGATTGGCCATGTTTTTTTGCGGTTAAGGGTCGTCGAGAAACACCG
The DNA here is from genome assembly GCA_016712345.1 of Polyangiaceae bacterium. GTDB lineage: Bacteria > Myxococcota_A > Polyangia > Polyangiales > Polyangiaceae > JADJRH01. The sequence continues at coordinate 4,633,893 of JADJRH010000011.1, read as the reverse complement.
CGATCTGACCCGAATCAGCTTTTGGATGACCGAGGTGAAGGATCACTTTGGAGCAGAGAGCCGTGGTAAGGTAGCCGCCGGCCGAGCCAAACGCTTGGATGGGCGGTTGACGATAAACGCCGTTGTCCACGACCCGCACAATCAGATTGCTTTCCATGAGGTCGGAGGTGGTGGCCGCCACTCGACGGATGGCGTCAGACCCCTTTGTCCACATATCGTACGATTTGGCGCACTGCTCTTCACCCGTACGGGTGTTTTTGATACAGATCAGGGATGTCTGCCATTCACGTTGAATTTCTGTGGTGCCTGAGCGGGTGCGTATAAAACCTCCCACCACACGCAGGCGCCAGTTGGCCTCGGGCAACGTTTCACACGTTGTGACGCATGCTCTGCCGGACCTGCATTTTCCACCTTCTTCGCAGCAGGCGGTGGGTGGACGCGGCGCTTCTGACCTCGTCACCGTGTTGGACGGTGTCGGTGCGGGCGCTGGTAACAAGAGTGTTTTTGGTGGAGTGTCCGCGGTTGGACGAGGGGGCGGTGGAGTCACAGCGGAGGTCGGAGCAGGAACATCCGACGGCGTTTCGCTCTCTGGAGAAGAGTACACAGCCATGGCAACCACGGCGACAACCACGGGTAGAATTCCGACAAAGGCCCATACCATCCAATTGCGCGGCGACTTTGAATTGCGTTGTTTTGGTGCGGGCGCATTCGTCACATGTGGGGCAACAACCACCGACGGCCTGTATGGCAACGTTGGGTCAATTTGAACGGGCAGTTGAACTTGTTGCGGCGGATGGTAAGCCGCAATGGAAGGTTGACTTGTGCGGGCAGGGATGCTCGCACGGTGCGACGCGTTGGTATAAACCGGTTGTCCAGAGGGTGGGGCAAACTGCTCTGAAACAGCGCGGGGAGGAGTGTGTACATCTGTGCCCGAAGCGCGCGGACTGGGAATGTTTGGTGCGCCGGTGGGAGGGCGCTCTCGAACGGTTACACCGCCGCCAAGTGCTTCTGCCACGGGTACACACGAGATGGGTCGCTCCGACGGTTGGAGCGAAAGGCATTGGCGGACAATGGGTAGATCGGCAACGGGCGGTGCGTTGGGCGGCCAGATGCGGTTGCCGCCGTGCGCACCTAAATAAATGCCCGCAAAGGCATCACGTGAGGCTCCCAAAGGTAATCCGGTGGGGTGACCGCCCACCAAAACTTCCCACGCGAGCACTCCAAACGCAAAAACATCCCTTGAAAAGTCACCCCCAGACCCGAAAAGGCCGCTCGTTTCTACCAGTTCGGGCGCGAGGTAAGGTGCGGTTCCAACAATGCCGCCGTTTTGGGTGAGAGGTGACGGGTTACCCGCCGGAGCGGCAATACCAAAATCAACCAGCTTGAGTGTCCCCGGCAACGTGGGTGAAGTCCAAAAGTCATCGCCAATGAGAACGTTGTCAGGTTTGACATCCCGGTGAACAATTTCACGCATGTGTACATAAGCCAAAATGTCGGCGATTTGACGTACGGCGGCCCGGCGCAGATCACGATTCAGGCGAGGATCGGTGAGCGCACTGGCCAGAGAGCGACCTCGCACATAGTCAAATACCAGACCCAGCACCTCGTGCTCAGGATCTTCAAACAGGGTGAGGCACCTTAAAATTCCAGGATGGCGAATGCCCGCAACCGACTTGGCCTCACGCCGGGCGCGTTCACCTCCGGCAGCGCTTGTTCCCCGCAATTGGAAGACTTTTAGCGCGCGAACAATGCCACCGTCAAGCGGGTCTATCACCTTCCAAACGGCCCCTTGACCACCCTCACCCAAAGGGGTGACCAGTGTATATCGATCAAGCCGCGCGCCCGGTCGAAGCTCCACGCGCCCACGCTACCATGGGGCTCCATTGGCTTGCACGATGAAAACGCACAATCCGCATCCGCGTGAAATGACACGCAGGTTTCATGGTTACACCCTTCCCCGTTGCCGCACGGAAAAGCAAAAAGCCCGGCGCTTCAGGTTCGGTTGGGACGAAACGTCAGACCGGCGATTGTCCAACGCTTCTACCCATCAGGGCGGAAATACAAATCGGGCGGGGCCGGCCACCGCCGGGGATGGGTCATTCTGAAAGTCCGTCAGACGCGCGCGTCGAGCCGGCGTCCACCCTCCCTTGGGGCCTCAAGGGAAACGAGAGTGCGGCGAGTCCGTTTAATCCTTACAGCACAAAACGCCGCCGCCGTCCGAGCCGGATTTGCTCACTGTGAGAGCCTCATCACACCCACCCTGACATTGCCAAGGGAAGGGTAGGTTGGAACAGCCGTCGTTTGAAAAGCGATTGAGTACACCGCACGATTGCGGAACGATCCCGGCGCTGCCGCACCCAAAAACATCGTTTGCGGTGTTGTCGCCTTGAAGGCAGTTTTGCCCGCAGCCACAATTGCACTCGGGTGCTGTGGACATGCCAACTGCGCATACGCCACACCCTGAACCACTTTGTCGAGTGGCAAAAAAGAGAGACTCGGCGGGGGCCGAACCGTCGCAGCCGGTGGGGGACTTGGCCGCTACCTCCGCGGCCAATGTACACACGTGAAAGCCCGACGCACAAAGGTCGGCCGCGGAACATCCCGCGCCGCTTGGGTTGGAACCTGAATTTCCACCCCCTAGATTACAAGTGGACGTGAGAGCGCTCAGCAACCCCGGCACCTGAAAACCGCCCGAACACGCAGCGATGTCGGGATAAACAGCCAGATCTAAAAATCCCTCGCGCGTTCCGTCGGCGCACCCCACGGGGTTTGGGGTGGAGGTTGTTGTTGTAGAAGTGGTAGATGTTGTGGAAGTGGTAGATGTTGTGGAAGTGGTAGATGTTGTAGAGGTGGTAGACGTTGTGGAAGTGGTAGACGTGCTCGACGTTGTGGAAAAACTGGAAGTGGTAGACTCCGTGGACGATGAAGTGGAGTCGTCCGTTGTTGTGGAGCCGCCGCCCTCACCGTTGGAGCCCGTATCGAGCGAAGAGCGGGCCCCGCATGCCGACACCATTGCAGCTAGGCCGAGGAAAAAAAGGTATTTCATAAGCTTGAGGAGCTGCGGCTCTCCGAGAGAAAATGTGTGGATGATACCAAATGAATGATTGCCGCAGCTCGCGCGCCATTGCAAGGGTAGACCGTTCTATGAAAAAAACTTACTTCCTTTTTTGGGCTTTGCTCTCCGTCCTCGGGTGTGACAGTTCAACCGATACCCAAAACACCGGCGGCGGGGGCAGCGGCGGCGTTTCTACAAGCGGCGGTTCAGGCGGCGCTGTTGGCGGAACCGGCGGGGTGGTCACCGCCGGGAGCGGCGGCGTGCCCACGGGTGGCGGAGGGCAGGGCGGCACCAACTTCGGTCCCCCGCCCGGCAACGCCCTTTGGTACAACGGCGCGGCGTTGCCACTCTACCCAGTGACCGACCCCACCGCGGGAACCCGTGCGGTGGCCTTTCTACCCATCGCTCAAGAACTGCGTGCCCATCGCGAAGACATGTCCGTCTGGTGGTCAAAAGAAGTTGGGGATGGCAGCTTGTTCGGCGGGTTTGACTTTAACGCCGACGGGGTGCCCGACGTGGGCCTTGTGCGTACACAAGACACCGGAACACCCTGCGGGGCAGACACCATTTTGCTTACCGGCATTGACGTGGTAAACGGCCGCACGGGTGATGTGTACCCATTGGTCAATCCTGAACCAAGCATCTGCTGGGACTTTTCAGGAACCGTATACCCAACCCATCAGTGGTCGGGGTTGGGCGTTATGTTTGGGGCCGGTTCATCGGTGCTTGCCACATCGGCTTATTACGCTACCTCGGGTAACTTTTGGCAGTGGAATGGGAGCGGCTTCACCAACCTCGGCACATTTCAGTTTCCATCCACATCCGCGTTTGACAATGTCTACACAGCTGACAAACCCAACGCCTACGGTCAGGGTCAAAGTTACGTTTTATACTCCCATGCCGCCAATGGGATGATCCTGGAGCAGGGTGGAAGTGACAGGTTTGCCTTTTTTACAAGCTCGCGCGCCTCGGCCTACGCAGTGGGCCCCCAAGCCGCAAACCAGCTGACAATGGACATTCCCTACCTTACCGGTAACCGCACCGACATTGCCGGGCGCAACTACGGCCGCGTGGCTGTTGATCCAGGCGATTCCAACCTGCTCACCCTCATTGCAGGAACATCGGCCGACACCGTGTATAACGACATGCTCACCGGCACGTTGGCGGCCGACCCGTGGGGGCAAATTGAGCGTCATGTGTCCATTGTTGACTTGAGTACACACACTGTCGACGACAGGTTTTTTTCGTACGCGCATGATGCCAACGACGGTTATAAATACGAGGGAAGGGTGGTGTACCCAAACGGCGCATTTGTTCGACAACAGACCGGCCCGTCACGCCTCGCCTTTAACGTCTACGAGGGCGGGCATTGGATGCTCCACGTCACCCAGCCCGGATCTACCCAAGACGCCGTTGTCTTTAAAGACCTATTTTTGTGGGACATTCGCGATCTCGACCAAGACGGTACCGATGAATGGGTGCTCTCCCCATCACGCGACCCCAACGAGCCCGACGTGCCCGGTTATTACTTTGTCAAATGGCGCACCCTCATTGCTCACTGGTCCGATGCAACCCTGTCGTACGTGGAGAGCTTTACCATTCAAAGTTCAATCCCCACCATGGTGCCCACGTTTCGCACGCCGGATCTTACCACGTCAAGAAGCTTTTTATACCCCACCCTTACCGTTAGAAATGAGGTTGGGTTAAACCTGATTATGACGAGTTCAAGCCAAACGCCGGTGATCTTTCCCATTACCCCGGTGCCGTAGGCCTTCACAATTCACGTTTTTACCAGCCCTCAATTGGTGCAGCCATAACCAAGCCAAGGTGCACCAGCCCTTCGAGTTTGGCAATGAGGCGATCTTTGGAGCCGGTCACCGCGCCGTCGGTGCCGACGTTGCACCCGAACAAGCGGCACAACTCAAGAATGCGAGCTGTGGTGAGAGCTGTAAAAACGGTGGTAAGGGTGGGCACTGCCGAGCCCGAAAGGCTTGAAAATAAGGGCGGCGGTGATTGGCTTAGCCGTTTTTGGGGAGAGGGTGAGGGCGCTTTCATGGTGCTGCGGCGAGCAGCATGCCAGTTTCAAGTGCGGGTGTCACGGGGGTTTGCCGCTGGGTGGGCGGAGAGACCCGGCGGCCAGGTTAGGGGACGCCGAGCGACTTTAGCAGGTCACGAACGACCGTTGTCAGGTGTTCTTCGCGTTGTTGGCAAAAGTCTGTATACCGTTCACGCTTCCATAGGGCGGTGTCTTTTGGAATTTGGTGGGCATCGCGGATATCGGGCTTGACCCGCGTTGTCAGATATTCAATGGGATCACTTTCACCAAGGGACTCATTTTCACCGGCCTCCAACACTGTCAGGTTACCCAATCTGTCGGGGGAGTGAGCCGCGTCGCGCGCCGCAAATTCACCCCGAAACCCTGCACGAGGGAAGATGTGGTGCACGTGAAGAGGCCGATTGGCCGCTTGGAAGCGATGGCCTAAAAACGAACGTTGATCGTTGCGAGCCAGGATGGTTAGAAGTGCCAGTAAGAACCCCGACTCATGCACGAGTCCGGCGCTGATGTCTTCTTCATCGGGGATGAGCGTTTCGTGCCGTTTTGCGTGGTTTTTGAGCGATTGCCATAGATCATTCCACCTACCATCCAACGCGAGGCGAGCATCGGCTTGAGCCTTTGTTTCTGCCGACCCTGAGTACAAACCCCAGAGGCTTGCGGCAATGGCCCAACCCAACCACTCGTCAGACGGCCGATCGTGTCCGCGGCCGTAGGCGGCAGCCGGAACCAGCAAAAGGTAACGGTAAGGCAGCCACGATCCGTCGGGAATGGCAGCGTCGCGAAACACCTTTACCGCTTGATGGAGGGCGCTTACCGCACCGTCCCAGTGAGGCTCTACTTTGGTGTAGAGTTGGTCTTTGCTGGGCTCAAACTTTTCAGCATCGCCGTATTTGACAATGCCTTTTGCAATACACATGGCCGTTCGCACGATGAGGTCTGTATCAACGAAACCACCTTGGGCGGCGCGTTCTGTCCCTTCAGGTTGTACAAATCCTTTGAGGTTGGGGCTGCGCAGAGCGGTTTTTGCGCGTGTTCGAAAGTCACGCATTTTGCCCGTTAAACGAGCGGCGGCGAGGTCTGCCGGCGTAAGGCGCACCGCCTGCTGGTTAAGTCTGCCGAAGATCTCAATCACATTTTCATCTTCAGCCTCTGTTGTAAGTTCATAACAGCCAACCTCGGCATTTAAAATGGCGTTTCGAAGCTCATTTGCCCTGTCGAGTGCGGAGTAAAACGCGTCATCATTGGGGTTGAGCCACGCCTGAATAGCGCTGCGAACGGCCTTGCTTTCTTCACCGTTTGAATCACCCCGTCTGACTCCGGCAAACAGAACAGACGCCTGAACTACCAAACCCTCCCGTTCACGCTCTCGGCGAAGGTTTCGCGAGCGGTATAAAAAAGGAGCCTCCGCCCATTCTGCCGAGCGACTGAGAGAAACCAAAAGCGGCGGGTCAGGCTTGGTAGAATCGGGCTCGCGACAGTCAAAAATAACGCGAAAAAGGGAAGTAAGGCGCTGTTGGCCATCGAGTACAAATACGTCACCCGGTGACGGCTTGGCCGGTTGAGCGCGCACGCCTTTACCAGTGGATTGGTCAGGCTCACACAGATCCCACGGGCGAACATTGACCGGCGTTTCACCCGCTTTCCACGTTGGCTTCCACAAGAGAAGGGAGCCGACAGGGTATGAACGATAAAGCGAATCAAACAGTTCGCGAACGCGCTGCTTGTCCCATACAAAACCACGTTGAAGGTCTGGAACGTGAATTTGATCGAGCCGACGTTTTGAGACGAGATCGCGCACCTTGACCGGCGACGCCGCAATCGAAAGGCCCTTCGTGGACATAACAAGTCAGGTTGCACGTTTGAAGCAAACCGTCAAGCGAGAAGCGGTATGTTCGCGGGCTCGCGCCCGAAGTCCGTCTTATCTCTTGACGGTAGGTGGTTTCTGATTGAACATGTCCGCCATGCGCCGCAGGTTTAATACGGCGGGCCCCAACGACCCGGCTCGCCACTACACTCTACCAGCGGTTGCGCGCATTCCCGCTGTTCGACGTTTTGTTGAAGAGCAGCTCTACTTTGTTGTTCACGCGCCGCGTCAGGTCGGAAAAACAACCGCTTTTAGGGCGCTCGCTCACGATCTGACTACGGAGGGTAGGTTTGCGGCTTTGCTGGTGTCGTTGGAAAGCGGCGTGCCGTTTGCGAACGACGTTGGGGCCGCCGAAGAAACTGTTTTAGACTCATGGCGGGCAAGCGCAGAAGCGCGTCTTCCCGCAGATCTCCAGCCACCCCCATGGCGCAATGCCAAGCCCGGCAACCGTATTCGTGTGGCTCTTGCCGATTGGGCGCGTGACAGTCAAAAGCCGCTGGTTCTCTTTATTGACGAAGTTGACTCGCTTGAGGGGCCGGCGCTTGTTTCAATTCTTCGTCAACTGCGTGAGGGGTATGCCGACCGTCCTGAGAGTTTCCCCTGGTCGCTTGCGCTGATTGGAATGCGAAATGTGCGCGATTATAAAGTGACTTCGGATCAAGTTGACAGGACACACTCGGCGAGCCCGTTCAACATTGCCGCCGAGGCGATCACACTTCGTGACTTTAGTATCGAAGAGGTGGCCGCTTTATATAATCAACACACGATCGAAACGGGTCAGGTGTTTGAAAACGCCGCCGTCAATCGCGTCTACAAGTGGACGCGCGGTCAGCCATGGCTCGTCAACGCCGTTGGCCGTCAGTTGGTAGAAGTGCTTGTCAGCGATCCGTCTAAGTCAATCACCGAGAGTCACGTAGATGCGGCAAAAGCGCTTCTCATTGAGCGTCAGGATACCCACCTTGACAGCTTGGCTGAGCGCCTTCGCGAACCACGCGTACGCAAAGTCATCGAGCCTATTTTCACAGGCGCTTTGCTCGGCGATCTACCCATGGACGATCGGCAGTTTGTCCTCGATTTGGGTTTGGTAGGTCACACCGCTGATGGCAATGTCGAAATTGCAAATCCAATTTACGAAGAGATTATTGCGCGCGTGTTATTGCGTCGCGCATTGGATCGACCACTCAAACCACGCGGGTCGGCAAAACCGTGACGGTGGTGCGTCTGTAGAACGGCGGCGTTGGCGACTTCAGCTGCTCAAATCACGTGAGGGCGGCTGAGAGCCACTGGCCTTCAGGGTAAGATTGAAGCAGGCCGGGGCGGAAGAAGTCCTTCATTTCACCAAGCGCGAGTTGTTGACGGGACACCCAGTCGTCTTCGTGGACGCGGCTTTTGCCCTGTGAGGCGAGGGTTAACTCGAGAAGGATGTCTTTGCGAGGGACAATGGGTAGATCGGCAAGGGCGGCTTCACGCGTGGAGGAGAGGGGAGTAAACGACGCCCCGTAGCGGTACTTTTTGCGATGCTGAAAGGTGTTTTTGTGTTCTTCCCACACCTTGACCCAATGGGAAGGGTGTTGGGAAGGTTCAACAAGAGGGTCGGGCGTTTCAGGCGGGGTAAACGCGGTACGGCCCTTACCGGTAATGCGGTGGAGTGCCGAGGCGAGGTTTTTGGCAAGTTCCCAGTGAGCGGGTAGGTCAGCCACTTCTGCCAGGGTGGTGATCATGGGTGGAACGAGGAGAGCATCGCCGAAAAATCCAAGGGCGTTGGCTGCCGCAGGGTCACGCCGCAAAAGGGAGATGAGCAGATCTGAATCGGAAGGGCCACCCGCAATTCCGAGGAGAAGTAGAAATTCTGCCCGCACCGGCTTTGTGAGCGCACCTGGGAAGGTGAGTTCTTCAGTCAAGCGCTCTCGAACAAGGGTAAGGCCAACCCTTGAACCCAAGGTGAGAAGCGCCTCGGCGGCGGCCGCAAGCACGGCGTCGTCTTCTTCCGTTTTGGCATGAGCCTGAAGAACATCCAGCGAAGCGCGCGGTGGGGAGGTGACAGCCAGGGTTTTGGCGGCAGCGCGGCGGACGGCGCGGCTTGGATGGGAAAGGAGCGGTGCGACAGCTTCAAACGAGCCTTCACGCCGCCGTTCAAGAATGTTGAGGCCGACCTCTAACAGGGGGCCTGTTTCATCGACAAGGAGGCGCTCTACCAAGTGGGTGATGGAAGGGTGAGGAACCAACGTGAGGGCGTCGCGTTGGGCCTCGTAGGTGAGGGGATGAGACTGTCGAAGGGCCAATACCGCGGCGCGGGCCGTGTCTTCACCGTCGATACTACCCAGGAGGAATGCTCGGGCGAACGCGCGGGTAGGATCGGGCACCATGGCGTCGCCCGCCCACTCCAGAAAGGTACGCAACAGGTCAAATCGGATTTGGGTAGGTGGGGTGATCGCTGTGGGATGAGCCGAAACGGGAGTGGAAACCCGATAAACAGGTTCGGCCAGGGACATAAACGCGTCGAGGCTGTGCAGAAGACGCGCTTCAAACGCGGCGGGCCCAATTGCCCAAGGGACATTGGGGCCGACGGGAGATCGGAGTAGACCGAGGGCGCCCACTTCTTCCCCCAGATCTCGGGTGATTTCTGCAAGAGTGTGTTGTTCAGCTTTTTCGGCTGAAAACGAGAAAGCGTCAAACGAGTTGAGTTCACGTTCGAGGGAAGATTCATCCTCGGCGTCTTCTTTGTCGGCAGCGTCGCCGGCGTTGTCGTTGTCGGCGTCGGAGTTGAAACTCTCCAGGCTGGGTGCCGCGGTGGGGTCTCCTTCAGGAAGAGGCTCATCGTCCGCTTTTTCAGCCTCTTCGCGCGCTGGGCTTGGGGGTAGAGGAAGGCGAACCTCGGTGGAGAGGGGTGGCCTTTCCCAGGCGAAAAGGTGAGGCACACCGACGCTTGTTTTAAATGGGATGATGGAAGATCGGACAGGCGCCTGAATATCCACTCGCTTTCGAAATGCGAGGTCTTGGGTTTTAACAAGAATGTCAATGGTAGGTTCAATGGTCGCTTTGAGCGCCGTCGCAACTTCTAAGACGCTTTTTTGTAATCCGGTGGGGTGACCAACAGGCTCTGCCCGTTCAACTTGACCATGGGCTTTTTCAGCGGCGGCGGCCGCGGCCCGAAGAAGTTCGAGATGGTCTTGATGGTCAAGATCGCTCTTTTCGAGGGCGATAATGGCCGAAAGCGCCTGCCCGATCGACGCGAGCACCGGACCGCGCGGCACTCGGGCGGGAAGCTGAGACAGGTTTAACATGACCCGTTCGAGCACCTGACGGGATGAACGGGCGATTTGTCTTGCCGGGGGCTCGGGGGTGCGCTCGTTCACTTGACACCCGCCTTTTTGCCGAGGAGCAGCGAGTTGAGAGTGGAGACGGGGCGGTTGTCTACCAGGAACGCGGCGCGTTCAGGTCCGTCGGAGTGGACCGCTATACAAGCCGTTGAATGGGGCGCGCAGGCGGTTTGAAAATAAGCGCAGGCGAGCGCTGCAAATACAGTGGCCGACGCGGCGCCGAGATCACCCAGGTCATCGGCCGGGCGATCTACCCTTGCGTCGTCGGTGAGTGAGCCGCGGCCCGATGCAAACTGCCATTCGCGGAGGCGATGACGTTCAGCGTTTACGTCACACATTGCCCAGGAGATTTTTTCAGAACCGTTTTCGGTAACGAGATCCCGGAGGATTTGGGTCATTGCGGTGGCAAGGTTGGGTTCGTCGGTGACAACTGTGTCTTCGTTTGCCCAGGCGGCGCGCAGAATTCGAATGGAAGGTTTTTCAGGTTGCAAGGCTGTTCCGCTGAGCGAAAGCACGGCGGCTCCTTCACCCGGTACAAAGCCGTTTTCGATATGAAAGGCGTGCAGGCGATATTCAAGGTCAAGTTGAGTGATCACGTCGGGGTGGTAATAACTTTCTACCCCGGCGACGTACGCGCCCGGCGCGCCGCGGTGGAGGTCGGCCAACGCCGCGTGCATGGCGAGAGCGCCGCCCGCGTGACCTACGCGAAACGTCCTCGACTTTTCAACATCAATGGGTACACCTGTGACAGCGGCGAGAATCTGAAAAATCTCCCCGTCAAGTCGCGGGTCGTTGTCGGGACGATCTTTGTCGGGAAGCGCCAGGTATAATGGCCAGGTTCCCACCGATTCTACCCTTGGAAACGCCTCCACAAGAGCGGGAGCGAGAAGGGCGGTGAGTCTGTCAAACCCGGTAAGGTCGGGGGAGATCGCGGGGCAAATGCACATTCCGGCCGGCCGTTCGTGCCTGTCGCGAAAACGAATGGCGCGGGGTTTTCCCTGCCGGGCCCGCACAAGCATGGCCGTTTGCACGGCGTTTAACCCGAGGGATGTGCGCGCCCCGAACCCAACAACGTGGGCCGGGTCAATGCGCTGGACAGATTCTGCGGTGGGCACCGGCTACCCTTCTTCCCGCCGCGCTCGGTATGCGGCACATGCGCGGTCGATTTGCTCGCTCAGAGCGATGTCTTTCATGGCGCGCGAGGTCCAGCGGCGGTCCATTCTCATCCATGCTGCGAGGGTCATTTTGTTGTCGGACAATACCTTTGCCGGGTCAATCGCGTCTTCCACATCCACTTTGAGGGTAACATACGCCTCCAGGGTTTCTTGACCTTCATTGGGGGCGGCGAGGCTGTCTTGCGCGGCCACAAACAACTCACCGTATTGGGCGGCAAGATCGGTGTTGCCTTTCATGGCGGCGTCGGCGATTTGACTGAGCCAGGCTTTTTCTTCAACAAGAAAGGTGATCTCACTGTACCCGTGGGGCAAAAGCACTTCTTTGCGCGACGCTTTACCCTCTGCAAGTTCGGCCGTGATTTGGGCGTACGCAGCCAACGAAAGGGTAGGTGGCATGTTTGTTTCGAGCAGTTTCATTTGCTCAAACAGGGACATTTCAAGCGGCGCGATTTGAGTTTCTTCGTCAAAGTCGGAGAGTTCAACGGCGGACTCAAAAGCGCCTTTGGCAAGTTCGCGTTCCACCTCTTCGAGGGTAGGCTCGTTCCCGTTTTTGCCGAGCGCGAGGGTGATTTTGCTCACTCCGTCAAAGTCGAGAGAGGGAATGCGCAGCAGGCCGCGGTAGACAAGCACAACGAGTTCGCGATCTGTATCTACCCATAGCGTGTCACACGTGACTTCAAGCGGAACGTTGCGTTCTTCAGAGGTGTCTACCCACAGGGCGGGGGTGATATTGGGTACACGAACGGTGAGTTCAGGCGCTCTCGCGGAAAGATTTTTGAGGGTGAGTTGTGTACCCAACGCAATCTCGTCTACCCGTTGCCCATCGGGCCCCGTGTTGAACTCGGCAAAGTCAAACCCCATGGGGTACTCTTCAAGAAGCAGCCGGGTAGGGGTGGGGCCGGGGGGTGGAACGGCCGTTCCATCAGGGTCGGGGGCAATGTGATTTTGAACGAGAGGGGCGCGAGTGGCCGGCACAGCGGAGGTTACCATCCAACCGCGTTGGACTTGTCCAAACGAGAAACCCGCTGAAAACTGAGTTTTGGGATGGGTAGAATAAGCGTGGCCGGTGAGAAGAACGTCTGCAAAACGTTTGAGCGGAACGAAGTCAGATGGGTAGGCTATTTCGTTTTCAAGTGCGGCTTCAACTTCAATGGGAACATCGAGACATAACCCTTCAGGTTCTGTTGAAAGGGTCATTTCATCGGATTCTGAAAGGCAATGCGCGTAGGAGAGTGCGACCTTGACGATCACCGTCATCATCGGCACGGTCCCGTAAATGACTTCTTGGCGGCCTGATTCTGTTTCAACAATGGCGCGGCGAGGGGGAACCTCCCACCGCAAAACACCGACTTGTAAAAGACCATTTCCCTCGCGAACGAGGGAAGATGGCTGCGCTACAATGACACGCCTTGAAGTCATGGGGAGATGAGAAAACGCCGAAAAATCGGTTTGACGGATATCAGGATTGCGTGAAGAGGTCGTATTTGGGGCCTACCCAGTTGACTCGGATTGATTCAAACTCTTTTTCCCAGGTGTTTTCAAACCATGTGTCTTCAAAGATGGTGAGGAAGAGAATGGTTTTCAGCTCGCCCTTGGGTTGAAGTTGCATGAGCACTTTGGGCTTGTCGCTGACGGTGAACGCCGCCGACAGGCTGCCAGGGAACTTGGCACCGAAGGAGAATAGGTTGATGCCCGAGCTGACGGCAACGTATAGGGCAAACGTGGGTTTGATAGCGATCTCAACCCCAGTGTTTGTCCAATACCCGTATTCATCAGCGCCGACGGAAACACTCAGCGGAACCTGAAGGGAGCCTTGGAAAACAAGGTCGGCCTTGACGCCGATGCGGCGTAGGCCGGTGGCGGCGGCTTCACCGATGCCGGGGCCCACGATGTTGAGAATGGATACTTCAAACTCGATTTGAAAGCCGATGAGGGTGGGTGTTGTAAGGGTGATTTTCCACGGCATTCCCACGTGGGCAGGGGTGTATTGCTTGCCCCAAAAACCAACCTTTTCTTCTGCGCAGGGTTTGAAAGAAACCTCTACGCCTACTTTCATTTCTGTACAGAACTCGACACTGATATTCTTTTTGGCGAGTTCGGCGATTTTTTTAACCATCCACTCGATACCGCGAAGTTTATTGATCGCGGAGCGGGCTTGGGCGAGCGCCTTTTGAGCACTTTTACCCTTGCCGTTGGTGGTCAGGTCCATTTCTACCTTGTCGGAGAAGTTAACCTCAACTGCCACCTTCTTTTTGGGGAACACCCGAATTTGAGCGTTGCGGGGACCGCCGCAGGCAACCGCCTGAACGTCGATTTTAACCGGCATTGCCCAGTATAAAAAGTACGCGAATGCGGCTTCGATACTCGCAACCGCGCCCTGAACCTGAACTGTCTGGACGCTTTTGACACTGAGGTCTTGGTTGCCCGGACGGTTTCGATGCAGGTCGCTCACCAATTCACGCTCGTTGCGCTTGGCAGTGGTCGTTCCCGTGGCGAAGGAATCGTCGTTGCCAACCATGAGTTGGGTGAGGGCGCTTGTGACTGTGTACTCATCTTTGCCCTCTTCAGGTTTGGCCTCCACAGCGCCTTCACCTGTGCGTTTGGCGAGCCACTTTGTATGTTTGCCGGCCTGCCAACAGGTGGGGTTGTCAGGCTGCGGTTTGGTCATGTCTTTGCGAACCGCTTTAAACTTGACCTCGGTGGTGCTCAGGATCTCAATGTAATATGGGTCTTTCCCCGGTTCTTTTTTGCCGGGAAATCCAAGCTCGCGGGACACTTTTGCCCCCGCGCCCACACTCAGACCGTCGGCCGCCTCACCCGTGACTTCGTTGACGCCTGTGAGTTTCCAAACGGTGCATTGGCCTTTTAGAAATTCTTCGTCGGCGTTTGGCTTACCATCGAGCGCGCTGCCGTCCACATACCCATCTGTGTTGCCGTGGTTTTGGGTGGTAGCGTCGTTGGTGCGCACCACGCCGTTGCCTTCTGCAAACACGTCGGACGAATAACTTGTGGCTTTTGCTTCTGCGATGTGAGTGCCCGATTTTTCGCCGATGACGAAGGGCGCTTTAGACGGTTCACTCGGCGGACCTACCACGTGGGGCGCTGTCCAAATGGGTTGATTGGCGATAAATGTTTTGCTCGTTCCGGGGTTGAGCAGGGTCATGCTCACCTGGTTGGGAAACGGCGCTTTGGCCCCGGTGCACGGGTCGATCCCGACGTCGGTGGCTCCTTTCGTCTTCGGAATGTGAGGCGTGCCTTTGGTGGCGACGACGCGTTTTTGATTGGATGTCGTATTGCCCATGGTTCACCCGAAGATGCGAAATTGGCCGTCGAGATCGGTGATAAGAAGATTGGCTCGGAGCGCCACGCCGGGTAGATCGTCGGCCACGGCTTCAAGCACCGGGCGGTCATCCCAACCTGACACATAGATAACTCGACCGTTGAGGCGCGGTTCAAAATGCACCTTGGTTAGATCGAGGGGTTTTACCCGGACAGCGAGGGCGAAAAATCGTTCTGCCGCGGAGCGCTGCCGGTCAACCGCGGCAGCGGGCTCACCCGGGTAGGCGGCGGAGTACGATTCATACTTGAGCGACAGGAGTTCTACAAAATTGCGGAGGTTTCGCTCAACAAGAGCTGTGTGAACATCTGTGACAAGGCGATGGAGTTCAGGTGTGCCGGCGCATGGTACTTCGTGCGATTTGGCGCGCCAAAACACGGGTTCTGTGACGGGGAATGGGAGGTCAAATTCCAATTCATGGTAGAGGGGCATTTCTACCGACTCGCCGGGGCGAAGTGGAATATCAAAGGGAAGGTTGACGCTTGTAAGCTCGGCGATTTGAATTGGCTCCACAGAAGCGTCTACCACTTGGTAGATTTTCATCCCCACGGGAACAATTCGAACGGGCTTGTCTCCCGAAGGGAGGGGCACAATCGGCGGTGCCGGAGGCAGGTGCCACACTTCAAGCGCGAGCTTATTTCGGCCCGGAACAAGAAGATGATTGGCTCCGCCCGACATGGAGTCGGGTCCGGGGCGAGGCACTTTATGAATGGGTAGATCGTTGAGCCACGCCCTGGCCGTCACTCCTTCTTCGAAGTGAAGCGCAAAATGGTAGGGCGCTTTGGACAAGTCGACCATGGTTAGATCTGCTCGCTCTTACCGGTGCCCTGGTTGTTTTCACCGCTGACTTTGAGCGTGACGATTTGGGGTGTCTCAAACTTGATAACACCCTCTTTGAGAAGGACGGTGGACTCGCCGACTTTGAGGGTGACTGTTTTTTTGCCCTCGTGGACGGCCGTGTTGGAGAAAACGCTCAACTCGTCGGCGGCGGAGATGGAGAGGTGTTTTTTTGCGTCGGCGATGAGGATGGCGCCGACCTTTGTTTTGCGTTGTTTTCCGGTGGTGATTTTGAGTTCTTTTTTGGCTTTTTGAAAGAGGATGCCACCCACCATTTCAATGCGTTTTTTGGCGGCCGTCTCACTCTTGTTTTCACGAGCGAGTTCGACAATGGCGCCGCCCACAATGCGTACACCGTTTTCACCTACTTCGGTGCCGTTGGATTTGTTGCTGACTTCAAGGATCACTCCACCCACCTGTTCTGTGAGATTTTGAGCGGTGGTAGAGCTTGAGTCGTCCACTTGCATCATGTGCATGCCACCCACGGTTTTGGTGCGATTGCCCATGATGGTGGCTGTTTCGGCCGCCGCTGTTTTGCGGTTGCGATTTCCACCGGTAGACCAGGTTTGATTGGCGAGCACCTGGGGAGTCATGTCGCGGCCGACTTCAAGTGTGTGGTTGGCGCCGATGGTAACGCTGTGATCCCTTCGAACAAGGGAGTTTTCGTTAAAGAGGATGGTTTCTGTTTTGTCGTTGGCGACAACAATGTTTTGGTCGCGTTCGGCGTGAATGAGAATGTACTCTTTGCCACCTTCGTCATCGATTTGAATTTCGTTCGTACCGTCGCGGGTGGGTGTGGAAAGCGACTTGAGGGAGGTACAAAACTTTCGAACCGGGAGGGGCACGGGGAAGCGATCTTCGGCGTTGTAAACGCGCCCGAGAACAACGGGGCGATCGGGATCACCTTCCATGAAATGAACCATCATTTCCCATTCACGCCGCGGGATGGCGCTGGAAGATCCGGTGTTGTCTTGAAGGACCGGAATCCAATGGGAACAATCGTCGTCGGGGGGCAGGCGCCTATCCCAATGGAAGTGGATTTTGATGCGTCCGTATTCGTCTGTATAAATGTCGTCGGCGCCGGCGGGGCCGGTGACAATGCCCGTTTGTGGGTTGAGAATGCGCGGTACGTAGGTGACGCGCGGCGGCCGGTAGGTGATGTTGTCTTCGAGCGCGCTGAAGTGGAGAGCAAAGCTCCCTCCCTTTTCAGCCACGCGGCTGCCGGGATTGGAATGACCGGCACGCAGATATTCATGTTTGACGGTAAGAAGAATGTACCCTCTGTCAAACGTGGGTAGGGGAGCGTCAATGAGTTTAAACGAAAATCCGGCTCCAAAAGCGGGGTGAGAAGCCACCCCTGCATAACCGCGCGCGTTGGTACCAAACGATTCACTCCACAATTTGGCTTTTTTGGTGCCTTCAGGCGGGGTTAGATATTCACCGGGGTAGTCGTAATATTCCGGCCCGGCGGCGGTTGGTCCGGCGGCCTCGACATCCATGTCGAGGCTGGGCATTTCAGGGTTCCAGTCACGAAGGGTTACTTTACCAACCGTGAGAGCCGCTTTTCTACCGATGGTGCTGACGTGATCGATCTGACGATCCATTCCGCTTGCGGCGCGGTAAGGTACAAGGGGGATGCCTTCAATGGGTTCGTAAGCCGCGGCGCTGTCACCGAGCACCATGACATCACCGGGGAGGAAGAAGTAGAAAATACCCTCGTCCTCCAAAAGTCGATGCACAAAGTCGAGGTCAGTTTCACGGTATTGAACGCAATAGGGGCGTTTGTCGTAGCTCGACGAGAGTCGAAGCTCTGGTGTAACCCCAATTTGAGAAAGGGTGTCGGCGACAATTTCAGGAACAGTCATGTTTCTGAAAACGCGCATGTCAGTGCGGTAGGAGGCGAGGCGGAGGCGCGGTTCGACAACCACATCGACATCAAAAACGCCTCGAATAGAAGCTCCGACGGAGATGTCTGTGATAAGGCCGGTGATGCGGCGGGCGACCATTCCATCCCGCATGAGTACAATGTTGGCCCCGGTTTTTATCAAGGAGTCGGGGTCAAACAGTTCGTGCATTTCAATGCTGAAGGCAGCTTCAAACCTGAAAGGGGAAGATACTTTTTCTTCACCTTTAAGTTCACGAACTTCGTGAATTTGGCCGCCGATCTCAAGAAAGTAGCGCAGGGGATCTAGGGTAGCCATGGCTAGTTGTGCTCCACTTTCTGGGTTTCAACTTTCAGCTCGGCGCCGGAAAGGTCAAACGAAGGGGCCGAAATTTCAATACTGTCGGGTAGAATTGTTAAGACGCTTCCACCGCACTTGACTTCGATTTTATCAACGGCCTCCACATACACATCCGGTGCCGTGGCGGTGAGCGCACTTCCAACCTTCCATGCGGCGATTTTGTAGCACCGTCGATGAGCGCGCCGCCCGCGGAGAGCAGCATGGCTCCGGCCACGGTTTCAGTGTACGAAACACCTGAATCGGTGGGTATGTCGAGGCCCGAAATTTCAATTTTGGCGCCGCCCACAAGTTGAGTGCCGATCTTTCCGGTGTCTTCTGAAATCGAGTTGGTGCTGACCTTGACGTCGGCACCGCCGATGAGCGCGGTAAAGTTTTTTCCAGATACAGTGGAGATGCCACCGGTAGTGACTTCAATCACGGCGCTGCCCACTTTCAGGTTGCGCTTTTTTGTAACGGAGGTGGTGTATTGAAAGCCGGCTTTGACTTTTCGCATTCCGCCGATGGTTTCACGTTCGTTTTGTTTGACCGTTTTGAGGCGGTCTTTACCAATGCTTATTTCTTCGTTTGCGCCGATGGAAACGCGCTGGTTGGCGAGAATGTTTTCTGCCCAGTCAGACCCAACGGTGAGACTGTGATTCATCCCGACGAGTCGAGTAGAGTCGCGGCGCACCGAGTCACTTTTGACCTGTTGGGCCAAAACGATCATGTCTTTGGAGGCGTTGATAAACATCTCCTCGGCGCCTTTTTTGTCTTCAAAGTACACTTCGTTGAAGGAGCCGCCGCCCGGTGTGGTGGCTGTTTTGAAGACAACGCGGGTTTTGTTGGCGGGCAGGGCGTACGTGGGTGGATGTTCTGCATCGTGGATGCGCGAAAGAACGTTGGGTGCGTCGATCTCCCCTTCTTCGTTGTAGGTGAGAACGTTCCACCCGACGCGCGGCAGCAGCATGGATTCTTCGGTTCCGCGTTGGGCAACGCGCATCCATTTACCGGCCTTTTCATTCCACTGTCCGTCGCGATCCCACCGGAGTTGAACGCGAACGCGCCCTGTGGCGTCGGGCATAATTTCATCTGCGGAGGCACCTACCACCATACCGGTTTGTAGGCCGGCCTGTTTGGCGGGTGGCATTTCCGCCCTGGGTCGGAACATGACTTGTTGGAAAATACCCTCAAACGAGCATGTGTACGTTCTGTTGGAACCACCGGCCGCCGGTCCGCGACGGCGCTGTTCGACCTGGTAAGATGTTTTTGTAATAAAGGTGCGCGATGGTCCGTCGAGGGGAGATCCGACAACGTTCATGACCATGCCGGGCACAACCCGAATGGAAGAGGTCAGCCCGCGCACGCCCGCGGATGTGGAAACCGCACATTCGTTTAAAAACTGCGCGCGGCGAGCCGCACCGTCGGGAGAGTCGGGCCCTCCACCGGGGGCATCATACCATTCAAACGGGCCGCTTCCGGTGCTGCCCACGACCTTGAGGGCGGGTTTTTGTTGGTTGAACGAGTGGATGGAGAACTTTGTTGGAACCGCCACCGAGGTTGTACCCATTTCTTGTACAACTTCTTGTTCGGCCTGAAGACCCGCTTCAAAAGCGAAGGCGATGTTTGCGCCGCCGACGAGATCGGGAGCAATGGTAGATTGATCTGAAAAGACGAGCGTAGTGCTTCCGCCGTCGTGCTCAAACCAGAAGTAGATGCCTTCTTCTTCGAGCATGCGAACGGCAAACGTCCAGTCATCCTCGCGGTATTGAGCGCAATATTCGTGTTTTGTGTAGGACGACACAACTTCCCACCGCGACTTTTGCGGCGTGCGACCGATGATGTCTTTGACAATATCGACAACGGTCATGTCTTGAAAAACGCGGCTTTGGCGGCCCAAACTGGCCACGTAAGCGTGGGGCCGAATGGTAAGGCTTACCTCGGCGGTACCTTCATCGCTGATGCGCTCTTCGGCCTCGGCGACCATGCCGAAGATGTGCCGCTCCACTCCGAATGTGTCGTAAAACACAATGAGAGCGTCTTCGGCGATCATGGCTTCGGGCGGAGATTCTCCCAACGTCTGACGGCATGTCAGATGAAACTTGAAGAGGCGTGATACCGACTCTTCACCTGTCAGTGTGACCACTTCAAGCGGGCGGCCCGACACGAACAGCGCAACATGTTCTTTTTCGCTATTTGCCATGGTTCGCTCACTTGGTGATGTTGTCAGGTCCACCGGTGGTGACGAGCTTGTCGCCCGGTTTCACCAAGACAGTGCCTTTGAGGGTTGTTTTTCCGGGGGTGAGTGTCATTTCAAGCCCGGGGCCTTTGAAGGAGAGGGAACTTGCCGCCTCGAGCAGAACAACCTTACTGCGGTATTCTACCCTTTCGGCCGACGTGAGATCGGCGGTGGCACCCACATTGACAGTGCCGTGTTCGGCGCCGCAGCCCATGTCTTCGCCGCTTTGCCTTAGAATAACGCCGCCGACTGTCAGCTTTTTATCGCCGCTTGCGACCTGTGAAATGCTGCCGTTTTGCGTCATTGTGAGTTTTACGCCGCCGGCAATTTCAAGGTAGTTTTTTTGAACCTGGGTAAGAATGTTTTCGTTCGCAACGGCGACAAATGCGCCGCCGACCATGCGGGTAATGTTTTTGTCGGTGCGGCGATTGATACTACCCGTTGACTTGAGGCCGGCGAGCGTGATGCGTACACTTCCTACCGTTTCGGTGTCGTTTCCAAACACGGATGAAGCCGCGGAAGCTCCCACTTCAATAGTTTCGTTTCCGCCGACTGAAATAGAGCGATTCCCTTTGACCTCCATGCGGTAGTCATTCCCCGCGGAGGTTTGACTGTTGATACCGATGGCCACCGTTTGATCGCGTTCCACCGAGTGGTTCATGTGAACGGCGACAAAGTGAGTTTCGTTGTTTCCGATGGTTTCTGTGCGGTCGTGTTTGACGACGCCGACAAAGTCACGTTCGGCCCTGACATAGAAGCTTTGTGAACCGGCGTTGTCGTCGAGCCGAATTTCATTAAAGCCGCCGTTTTTTGGCGATGTGGGGGTTTTGATTGTCATGACGCTCTTTTGAGCGGGTTGACTATAGGTAGGGACCATGACGCCGTTGATGTTGCGTGCAATGCCGACGGGCCTGTCAGGGTCGCCGTCGATGTACGCAATGCTCATTTCCCACCCAACGCGGGCGAGCACCATGGAAGTGGCCGATTCTTGCAGCGGGCGAACCCACCTTGAGTCTTCATCGGTGCCGACGGCTTCACGGTCCCAGTGGAATTGGGCGCGGAACCTACCATATTTGTCTGTATGAATTTCAGCCCCGGCGGGACCGCGCACCATGGCTGTATGGCAACCTTCAATGGTTGGACGCGGCGTTTCCCACTTGGCTCGGAACGGAACCGAAATGGGAATTACTTCAAATTCATTTTCGTAAACTCTACCCGTGGGTAGGGACAAAACCTGATTGTAGATGGCATTGTGGAATTGGTGGGTTACGCCGATGAGTAGAACTTCTCCGCCGAAACCCGGGCCGCCGTTGTCTCCAAAAACAAACTTTCGAAGCGGGCGAAATGTGGGGACGTTGCCTTTGCCGTGGGCGGTGCGTGAGGGTACACGTTGCGCTTCAAGCCTGATTTGAGCGAGGTAATCACCGTCTTTGGGGTTGCGGTAACCAACGGGGTAGTCATACGTTTCAAGCTCGGTGTCTGTATCAGCCGAGCGGGAGGTGAGAAGGTTGAGCCGCGGTTTTTTCCAGTTAAAGTCGTTGACAGACGCTTTGCCTGAAGCGACACGTGCGCGCTTTTTCCAAGCGTGAATGCCCACAGAATCGCGATCGAGCGAGCCTTCAGCATCAATCAATTCATAATGGAAGGCGCCGTCTACCGGGTCGGCCGCGGGGGACTCGTCTCCGAATTGGAGAAGATCGCTGCTTGTGAGAGTGTAGTAGAAACCTTCAAACTCAAGAAGGCGGAGGACAAATGCCAAATTGGACTCGCGGTATTGGACACAATACTTGCGGGTGGGAGGCACGCGGGTTGTTTGCCATTCAAACGGGACGCCGCCTTCTGAAAGCACTTTGGAAATGATCTCTTTGGCCGAGAGATTGCGGTATTTTCGCGTGCTTCTTGTGTGCTGCAAAAACCAGAGGCGGGGAAAAAATTCTAGATGGTAGCGCATGGCGCCTTCGGTCACGCCGACGAAGCGACCCGAGCCGAATTGACCTGTCCATGTGCGGACGGGCAACCCATCCATTTGAATGGTGAGAACCGCTTCTTGTCGAACGAGCGGACCGAGGTCTTTTACTTCTGAACTGGCAACTTCTACCTCGATGCGGGTGAGCTTAGAAATGCCTTCTGTGACGCGGGCGGCGACCACTGTGTGTTGTCCAAGGGCGGGAAAAGCCAAGTCGACGTCGACTGTTTTGGTGCTCATGGGGTCTCCGCAGTGGAACTTTGACCGTAAACGGAAGCTGCCAGGTTGGCAACCACGCGCTCCGGTAAAGGTTCTGAACCGAACACGTGAACGGCTTCAAGATGGTCGGGCTTTTTGGGAATGGGAACAGCGATTCGCCACGTGAATTCTACCCGGCGCGTTTCTGCATCAATGGCGAACGTGTCGAGGTGCGTTTCAGGTTGGGTGGTAATGCCTCGCACGATCACGTGGAAAATGGGAGAGTATTTGGGTAGACGAAACCGCCATGGTCCCTGCGGCGTGAGGCCTACCACCTCAACCGCTTCATCGCCGAGAAGGGCTGACTCGATCCATTGGTCGTCGGGCGCGGCGCAGAAGTGTCGGGGGTTGAAATCGCGCGGCCTGACGGGGGCTCTGTCGGCTCGCCACGCGTCGTCGAGTGTACCCATTTTTTGAGAGCGGGGTGCCCAATGTGCCGCGATGGGTCCGAAGCCCGCGGGGGCCGGATTTCGGGACGAAAGAGGGGCTTTTGGGTCTTCAATAACAGGGGCGGGTCTACCCGTCAGGTTGAATTTTCGCTCAACAAAGCCCATGCCGCAGGGGTTGCGAATTTCTGTAACGACCGCGTTGGGGTCGCTCGCGTCGATGCCTCCGTATGCAAGCTCATAAACAATGGGGGTGGGAGGCATTTTTCCAGGCGGCCCGGGCACAAAGCCGAGGAGGCTATTTTGCCAAACGCGGGGGCCTGTGACGGTAAGGTTTTTTTGGAAGGTAAACCGGCCGGATTCAATGCGAATGCCGACGGTTTCTTTGGTGGAGTCGGCCTTGGATGGGTAGGCTGTGCCGTATAACAGCACTTCTGTGCCCGGTTTTTGGGGTACGCCGTCGCTCGCGTGGCGCAGGCTGCGAGGACGTGAAAATGGGAGAGGGTAAGGATCGGTCGGGGGCGATTTGAGAATGGGATGACCGGCTGCGAGGAGCGCGGCGTCGGTGAGGGGGACGTCGTCTACCCGCACAGGTGAAATTGGCCTGGCAATGGTAGGTTGACCCGTGGGGCCCACTTGCCACGTCATTTTGGCGATGACAACCGCCACTTCTCTCCCCGTGGGATCATCCATGGGTAGGGCGCGCACGTCCATCGGCGTGCGGTTGACGCAGATGCGGCTTAGGTTCATGGCCGCGGCGACTTTGACGGTGAAGGTTTACGTGGCATGTGGGGGCGTTTTCGATTTTCCTTGGCCGGTTGAGCCGCCGGGTTGTGGAGCGCGTTGCGTGCGGCCTCCATGGCCGCCGCCAGTTCCTGGGCGAGCGCAGGTTTTCGACGGGCCTCGCGCCGGTAGTGACGGTGGTTTTGTTCCCACTTGGCAAGGTCAATGCCGTTTACGGCGAGGACGTGGGTTTGGTCGTCGGCGTCGGCGAGGATCATTCGGATGCGAGCGTACACATGAAGGTCAAGCCGGTTTTCATCGGCGGTTTCATTTTGAGCAAGTGCCGGGTCGCGCGCAGATTCAAGCGCGTTGTGAAGGGCGAGCGCCGTGACCTGCCCTCCCGCCAATGCTTCATCGCGGAGCGCTGCCTGCCGGAGCCGCTGGTGCTCACGCCAGGTGAGTTCTGTCACGCCGTGAGCGTGCAAGATGGTGTGAAGCGGGCTGGATTCTGCCAACAAAGCGCGCTGGATCGCGGCGTCTTTTTCAAACGAAAGGAGGCCAACCCGCTCCGGTGGAGCGATGGGAAGAACGTTCGCGTGCGGCTCGGCCGCCGCGATGGACCGAGCTACCCAGGGCGCCGAGTCAACACCTTGATCCATGGAGCGCGCGGCGCCCATGGGATCTGAATTTACCACCGGGGGGCCTGTGGTTGCCTGTGCCGCCGCAGGTTCAGGTGAAGGGGGCGTGGTACCTCCCCAGTCGGCGGGAAGTGGGTCTACCGACTGGAGCGCTTCAGGCGGCAAGATATAGGTTTGGGTATGTTCGATGGGAGGCCGGTTGAACCTGCGAGGAGCGGGCGGCGGCGATGATGGTGGATTTGTTGATTTTGCCGGGGCAAAAGGGAGCGTTTTGGGGCGGACCGGAGGCTCAAACGGGAGGACGGCACCCGTTGTCGGGTCCAGCCGCAGTTCTACCGTGGCCTGTCTACCACGCGATGGGAAGGGCAGGCCTGACAGCAGGGGGTTTTGTTCGGCGGAAATCTCCACTGTCTGAGGGCTGTTTTTGACGGGGAGATTGGGTGTTGCGTTATGATGGGTAGGTTCGTCGTCGGGAGGGGGAGGCGCCTTTGTGTCAACGGTGTACACATCGGCGTCGCTCAATTCTGCGACCGATTCTACCGGCGGTTCGGGGCGTGTAAACAGGTCTGTCGGCCGAACTGCGGGGCTTCTTGCGGCGAGGTGAGATCGCGCTTCCACCCGTGCCAGATCTTGGGGCTTATCGGCTTTGGCGAGCGTGGAAATGAGGAGGTTGGGCGCGCGGCGTACGTCGGCGACAATGATGGTGCCGCGGAATGTGAGTTCACAAATGGAGCGATCTGTATCAAACCAGAGGGTATCACAGGCGAGTTTGACTTCACGTAGGCCGCGACCGCGGCTTGCATCGGGTATAAAAATGCGAGGCCAAAGGTTGGGGAGGTTGCCGCGGACGGCTGTGCCGCCGGGGTAGAGCCCCCGAAGGACGATGGGTAGGTCGGGTGTGATCTCGGATGTTTGCTGGTCTGCCGGGGCGGAGTTGTAGTAGCCAAAGTCAAAGTCGGTGGAGAGGGACGTATTTTCCAGTTCGTGCGGGGCGTAGGCACCTTTATGGGCGAAACGCGCTCGTTCTGGATGTTGTTCGGAGCAGGGGGCAACTGTTACCTCAAGCGCGTCGGATGTGGGCTCTGAGCGGAGGTAGGGGCCGGCAAGTGGAATGGATGCCGCCTTTTCAGACGCGAGCGCGAAAAATCGCTTTTCGAGACTGCCCACTTTGAGAAACGCCCCGATGATGAGTGAAGGCATCGGGGCAAAGGCACTGCCGGTGAGCATCACATCGGCGTGGGCTTTGCGCGGCGCGAAATCGCCGGGATGGTATAGCTCTGTGTCACAGTCGAAGCCGCTCTGGGTGGGGTAAAAAAAAGGTGACTGCTCGTCCGCCAGAACAAAGCCGGACGGCCCGTAGGCGAGCGTCATTTTGGTGATGACTGTGAGGCTGGGCCATGGACAATTCCACGGCAAAACGCCCACGGGCAGCGGGGACAGCGATGCAACTTCCATCGGGCAATGGATGAGCCTATCCGGCGTTGGGGCCTAAAACAAGCGATCACTTAGGCGGGAAAAATCTGCCAAGCGCCGTTTTCAAACTTGCCTGATCGCGGCATGTTGGCCTGTTCAAGCAGGTCACGGTAAGTGCGGACCTGGGCGATCCACTTAGTGTATTCTGTCGCGTTCTGCCAAATGTAGTGGTACTCTTTGCTGTCGATGGGCTGGGTGTGAAGGATGATGGACTTTTCGTCGAATGGAAGGTTTGCCAAATTGGCCCGATATTGCCCCTGTTCGTAGGGAAAGTAGAGTTCTGCATTGGATAGGTAGACGACGCGAACGGGCCATTTTGCGCGGCGAGCGAGGTTGCCAAATGCGGAGAGGGTGGTGGCCGCGGTGAGATCGCCGCGGACGGCGCGCGCCTTTTTTTGCCGCCACAAATTGGCAATGTGGTCAAGTTCGGCCTTGTCGTTTCCAAAGAAGGGCACTTTAGGGCTGGAAAGTTTGTTTTTGAGCCACTTCAGTCGGTAGAAAATTTTGGGTTGAGCTTCTGTAAATACCTTGATGCGCGCATCGGCGACGGTGCGATTGGGTGCACTTTCTATAATCCAGGTTTTG
Source organism: Polyangiaceae bacterium (assembly GCA_016712345.1). Lineage (GTDB taxonomy): Bacteria > Myxococcota_A > Polyangia > Polyangiales > Polyangiaceae > JADJRH01. Next base: position 4,607,762 of record JADJRH010000011.1, on the reverse strand, counting down.
ACCCTGTCGCGGCTGTCGGGGCCCCAGAGTTGAATGGTGTCGTCGGGCGATTCTGCGTGGGTAAAGATCTGGGCGTAGACCTCGTTGATTTCTACTACCCAATCATCAAAGTCGAAGAGGAGCATGATGTCCGCTCGGGCCCACCCGGCGAAGAGGTAGCTCTGCTCGGCGCCGACGCCGATGTACGCACCGCCGCGGCCTGAAACAGCCGCCCGAAGGACTTCGGGTTTGTCTTCGTTTGAAATGACGTAGTGGGTATTGAGAGTGATCTTTTCGGGGGTGGGGTCGGCCGGCAGGGCCGCCAGTTCGGCAAGAAAATCAGGTGGGTTAGGTGGTATTTCGGCGCCGGCTGAAGAGGTTGGTAGGAGGGGAAGGGGCGGCGCTGATGTTGCCTGAGTGGAGGCCGACAGGGCAGGTTTCGGCACCTGGGAGACGCGTTCACCCGCGGGTGTACACGCGACAATCTGGGCGGCAAGGACTGCCGGCAACAAGCCCACGGTTCGAAACTGCAACATGGAGGGGCATGATCTCCCCGAGCCGATTGGAAACACAAGCTCGCACCGAAGACGAGCCCACGGAGCTATGGTATTGCCGTTGACCATGATGGGCGAGCAAACCGCGCCCGGCAACGGGCCCACCGAGCCTGAGCCGTCGAACACGTTGGAAGAGTCGGCGCCGGCAGTGGCCGAACTCGCTGAGCCGGATTATCCGCCGCCCGGGTCTGTGCCGCTTCCTCCTCCGCCGGTTTCGTTGCGAGTGTACACAAAGGCCGAGGTGGAGGAGGTGAGCCCGGCCACTGGTCCGGTGCTCGGCGGAACGAAGGTAACGCTTTCCGGTGTACACTTGTTTCGAGCGTCGATCGTGCGCATCGGCGGGGTGATTGCGCAGACGATTGGGGCCAACGAGCCGCGCGAGCTGCGTGTACTCACACCTCCGGCGGATCACCCCGGCGCGGTGGATGTGGTTGTCGAAAATCCGTTCGTTCCGCCGCTCGTTTTGCAAAAGGCATTTCGCTATGAGCCGCTTGCCGCGCCGACGATTGCGGCGGTTGCGCCCGATCATGTGGGGATAAAAGGCGGCGCTGAAGTGACGATCACCGGCGAGGGTTTCGTGAGCACTTCGGAAGTGCTCCTCAACGGTAAGCCCGCGGCGGGTGTACGTTTCATTTCGCCAAAAGCGATCGATCTGAAGGTGCCGGCCGGCGAAGATGGGCGTCTTGTGGACGTGACGGTGAAAAATCCCGACGGGCAGTCGGTGACTGTTCGGCGCGCATTCATGTACGACAAGCGGTACGGTTGAGGACGGCGGACTGTCCGTCAGAATGCGGACTGTATTCGATTGTGTGGATGACTTGCCGTGGCTTGAACGAGCGTGAAGCAGCGTGGCATTCGTGCCATGGGCTCGTGCATTTTTGCACGGTCGCGGCGGCCGCGCTGCGTGCACTTTCACATGAGCGGATCCTGAGCTAAGGTACGCACCGCTCCGTTCTGCGCCCGTAGCTCAGTTGGATAGAGCGACGGCCTTCTAAGCCGTTGGTCGCCCGTTCGAGTCGGGCCGGGCGTGCTGAGATAGTTGAGCCATCTTGAGGCTGCGGTGCCTCACTGAGATGCGCCGGTGAGGTGATCACACATCGAGCTGGTGCATTTGGGTGCGGCCGGCGTTGAGAGCGCTTTCGTGCAAGTGTTGCGTCACGACGAAGGTGCTTCGTTGCGCTGAAACAAAAAGCACCGCGGTGCGAATGAGGGCAGAAGCGAAATGTTTCGAAAGGACGAGCTTCAAAAAAAGCACGCAAGAGTTGCCGGGGTATGCGGTTCGAACACAACGATTTTTCATGCACAAAAAGAGGACTTTCCGTGCCCGGCAACTCAGGTGTAATGGCATCTGGTTGCGAAGTTGGAATGACTGAGGCTGGAAGCCATCATCGTCCGACGTTGCTAGTCACGATGCATGACGGCCGATCAAGGATCTTCGGGGGAGCCGAATGTTGGGCGCGTTGTTTGCTCCTGAATCAAAACAATGACGCCCCGGTGGTGAAAGATCGCAGGCCGGCGGAGGGACTTCCCTCTGAGGGAATCGCGTCGAAAGGGCGAAAGGAATGAGTGAGAAGGCGGACACGGAGAAGTTGGCGCGGCAAATTGCCGAGCGGTTCAATGAAACGGGCGAGCGGCCGATCCAGCAGATCGAGCGCATGACGCAGTTGATGGGACGTCCGTGGATGGCAGATGTTGCGGAGCAAGCCGCACGCGAGATCGCCGCCGCGGGTCCGCTGACACTTCGGGCCGATGGAACCCCTCGTGTGAAGAGCGGTGTCTTCTTTGCGCTCGCGCGCCGGTTGGCGTACGAGCTGGTCACAAAAGGGACTCTCAAGCGGCGCGATTTTTATCGAACGTTCTGCTGGCGTGAACGCAAGCCGCGTGAAGCGAGGCCCATCGTGCCGCAGCGCAAAGCTCCCAAAGAGCTGGCGCCGCGACCGGCATTTTCGGCGAAACCAAAGCCCCAACCGGGTGGGCCTGCTCCGCGCCGCAAGGCGCCCCCGCAGGCGGAAATCTACTCGGTGCGCCGGCCGACCCGTTAGGGTTCAGCGGCGTCCATATAGAAGCCCCTCCGCGCCGCGCGGAGCAAACGAAGTGAGCGAGCACGGCGCTTGGGGGGGCAAGGGAGCGAGTGACGTGTGCGCGAACGAGCGGGTGCGGTTTGGTCCCGTGCGCCACTGCGGTGGGATTTAGGGGCCGCGCCGCGGGGCTTGGAGGAAATCGAAACCGTGAGGCGCGCACAGGCCACGAGCGACCCGTTGGGGGGCACGTGATGTGTACGCTGTGTTTTATTGAGCGGAGGGAGCGAGCGCTTCGAGGCCGGCGGCGTTGAGGAGGCCTGAGTCTTCGTCTTCGCCGGGGTTGGGCGTTGTGAGGAGGCGATCGCCGTAGAAAATGGAGTTTGCGCCGACGTACAGGCAGAGCAGTTGAGCTTCACGCGACAGCTCGGTTCGACCGGCGGAGAGGCGCACTTTTGATTTGGGCAGCACGAGGCGAGCTGTGGCGATCATGCGGACAAAGTCGGCGGGATCGATCGGGGGCAGCGACTCAAGCGGTGTGCCGGCAACGCGAACGAGCGCATTGATGGGTACACTTTCAGGCTGCGGAGTGAGGTTTGCGAGTTCAACCAACATGGCTGCGCGGTCGTCGACCGACTCGCCCATGCCGATGATTCCGCCGGAGCAAACAGTGATGCCGGCCTTGCGAACGTTGGAGAGGGTTGCGAGCCGATCGTCGTACGACCGCGTTGTGATGATGGATTTGTACGCGCGGCGCGATGTGTCGAGATTGTGGTTGTACGCATCGAGGCCGGCTTCTTTGAGGCGATGAGCTTGATCTTCGGTGAGCATGCCGAGCGTGACGCACGCTTCAAGGCCGATGGTTTTGACGCCGCGGACCATTTCAAGAACGCGTTCAAACGCGGGGCCGTCTTTCACTTCACGCCATGCGGCGCCCATGCAAAATCGCGTGGATCCACCCTCTTTTGCTCGTTGTGCGGCGGCGAGCACGTCGTTTACGTCGAGCATTTTTTCAGGCCCGACTTCTGTTTCGTAGTGCGCCGATTGAGGGCAATACTTGCAGTCTTCGGGGCAGCCGCCGGTTTTGACGCTGAGAAGTGTACACAATTGAACGGCGGGGGCGTGATTGGCTCGGTGCACCGCGCGCGCTCGATCGACGAGGTCGAAGAAGGGGAGGTTGTGGAGGGCCACCACTTCTTGAACGGTCCAATTGTGGCGAACGTCGCCGTCCCGCGCCGTTTCACGCGCGGAGGTTTTGGGTGTGTCGGAAACGACGGGGAGAGACAACATCGAATGACCTCGTAACAAATGCGGCGCTAGAGCGCCACGGCGGCCTTTGCGACTTCTTTGGTGATGACGTTTTGCGCGATGAGTTGCCGAAGGTGCATTTCAAACGATTGCATTCCAAACGGAGAAACGCCCTTTTCCATGAGTTCTTTGAGCGGCGGAGCGTCTTCGGGATTGCGAAGAGCGTCGCGCACGGCGGGTGTACCCACGAGGACTTCTGCGGCGAGCACAAGTCCGGATCCGTCGCGCTTGGGGAGCAGACGTTGCGAGACGATTCCCTGCAATGCGTCGGCAATGCGTTCGCGGGCTTCACGCGCATTTTTGCTGACGGATCCAAGGCGATTGAGCGTGCGGATCACATCAAGTGTACCCATTGTCGCGAGAACCATGTGACCCGCTTCAGCCACGGAGAATGCGGCTTCAAGCGTTTCGGCGTCGCGAATTTCTCCGACGAAGACAACATCGGCGTCTTGGCGAATGACGGCGTTTAGACCGGTGAGGTAGCTCGCCGTGTCGTTGCCAACCTCTCGCTGACTGATGCTGGCTTTTTCGTCGACGTGCATTAGCTCAACAGGGTCTTCGAGCGTGACAATGTGTTTGGGGAACGTTTTGTTCACGTGGTCGATCATGGCGCCTGCGGTGGTTGTTCGACCGCTGCCCGACGGGCCCGTGATGAGTACAAGTCCGCGTTCAACTTCAGCGAGGACGCGCGCCGCGATGGGGGCGCCGATTTCTTCAAGCGTGGGCACCTGAGGCGCGATGTGGCGCATGACGATCGCCAGGCCGGCGCGCTCGCGGTACACACTGACGCGGAATCGACCATGTGTACCCGCGTCGTACGCGGTGACGTATTCACCGAGCTTGGCGAACATGTCGGCGGTTCCGCGTACACCGAGAATGACGTGGGCCGCGGCTTCCGTGTCTTCGGGGCGAATTTTGTCGACGCGAAAGTACACCATGGCGCCGCGCACGCGCGCTCCCGGCGGCTTTTCAACTCGCAGATGAATGTCGCTCGCGTTTGCGGCGAGAGCTTTGCCAATCAGCTGATGGAGGTAGGCCTCGGAGGCGTACGGGGTGGGGGGCATTTCAGGCATGAGCTGACGAGCCTTCGAGCAGACGCTTGCAAGCGGACAAACGGGTCATGGTGAATCACCCGGCACAGAAGGCGGATCGAGAGCGGTTGGGATGGTAGCGGGATCGAGTGCGCCTCGCTCGGCGAACGCGCGAGCCGCGGAAATGGCGAGGGAGCGGCGTTCTTTTGGCGCGTTTTCGCGCGATGCAAGAACGGCGAGCGCGTGCGCGGCGTTGGATACTCCATCGGGATCGAGCAGTTCACCGCGCGTTGGTTTTTGCATTGCGATGAGCCGCAACGAGGAGACCGACGCGTCGGCGAGCGCTGCATCTTCGAGGAGCGCGATTTCGCCGAGCCTGCCAAGAGCGAGATCGGCATCGGAAGCGAAAGGCAACGCGCTCACGGCAACGCGAAAAAGATCACCGCCGTCTTCGACGCCTTCGAGCAAACCGAGGGCGCCTTCATGCTCGGCGAGCGCGCGCAGGGCGAGCGGGTCGCCTCCCAACGCTTCTTTCCAATACGGATCACTTCGACGTGGGCTGCCTCCCGGCGCTTCGCCGCGAAGAGGACGAGGCGCATGGTGCAACTCGGCCGCTGTTGCAACGCCTGAAGGCTGAGAAGAAGGTGTTGGGTTGGGGGCCGGAGACGGTGAACAGGCAACAAGGAAGAACGCGAGAAGACAGCCGTGCGGCGCGGAGACGGAAGAAGTGCGGGGCGCGGAATGTGTACGCATCAGGCGTTGTTGTCTTCGGGGTGTTGTTGTGTACGCAACAGATGATGTGTACGCAAATGGAGGCATGTACACACGCTGCGCGGCTGTGAGGTGTACTCCGCGATTTGTGTACGCATCACGGGAAAAGTTGGAGCGAACGTTTGCCCTGCGCGGCCTGCTCGGCGCCTTCTGTCTGCGCGCCGCCGAAGTGCTCCACAACCGCGCGATTGATGTGCATGGAGCAGAACTTGGGCCCGCACATGGAGCAAAACTCGGCAGTCTTAAAGTATTCGTCCGAGAGCGTTTCATCGTGCATGGAGCGCGCGGTTTCAGGGTCGAGCGAAAGCGCGAACTGCTTGTTCCAATCAAACGCGTAACGAGCGCGGCTTAGTTCATCATCGCGATCGCGGGCGCCGGGGCGCTTGCGCGCAACGTCGGCCGCGTGGGCCGCGATTTTGTAGGCGATGAGGCCCTGACGCACGTCGTCGACGTTGGGGAGGCCGAGGTGCTCTTTGGGGGTGACGTAACAGAGCATGGCGGCGCCTGCGAAACCGGCCATTGTCGCGCCGATGCAGCTTGTGATGTGGTCATATCCGGGCGCAATGTCGGTGACGAGCGGACCGAGCACGTAAAACGGAGCCTCGTGGCAGACCTCCATTTGCTTTTTAACGTTCATTTCGATTTGGTCGAAGGGCACGTGTCCGGGGCCTTCAATCATGACTTGAACGTCTTTTTCCCAAGCGCGCTTTGTGAGTTCACCCAGCGTTGCAAGTTCGGCGAATTGGGCCGCGTCGCTTGCGTCGTGCAAACAACCGGGGCGAAGCCCGTCACCGGCGGAGATGGTGACGTCGTAGCGGGCGCAGATGTCGAGCACCTTGTCCCAATGGACGTAAAACGGGTTTTCCGCGCCGTGCTCCAACATCCACTGCGCCATGATCGAGCCGCCGCGCGACACAATGCCGGTGATGCGATCTTTAACGAGCGGGAGATGGGCCCTGAGTACACCTGCGTGGATGGTGAAGTAGTCGACGCCTTGTTTGGCCTGGTGTTCAAGGATGTCGAGAAGGTCTTGAGCGGTCATTTTTTGAACGCTCTTTGCAACCTGAAGCGCTTGGTACACAGGGACGGTGCCGATCGGTACCGGTGACGCGGCCAAGATCGCTCTGCGAATGCCGTCGATGTCGCCGCCGGTGGAAAGGTCCATCACGGTGTCGGCGCCGTATTTGAGGCACGCCGCGAGCTTGCAAAGTTCACCCTCGGTGTCGCTCACAACGGCGCTGTTGCCGATGTTTGCGTTGACTTTGCACTTGGAAGCGATGCCGATGGCCATCGGTTCGAGATTTTGATGCTGGATGTTGGCCGGAATGACCATGCGGCCGCGCGCGACTTCATCGCGAACAAGCTCGGGCGAAAGGCCTTCACGGCGCGCAACAAATTCGATCTCTTCGGTAACGATGCCTTTGCGCGCAAAGTGCATTTGCGTTTGGTTTTGCGAAGAAGCGCGCTTTTGCACCCACTCGGATCGAAGCATTGTGAACTCCTTGGTCGCGAGCGATGGGCCCGCTGAAACGGGTGAATGCTCTAGATGTGTGGGCAGGAAATGGCAATCCACTTAGCCAAGAATGCGGCGAAGGTATGTTTCGACCGAGGTCAAACTCACCACGTCGCGCAACACGAAGTTGTCCCCGGAGCGCGCCTGTTGAACGATGAGGGTTACGCTCTTCGGTTCAATAAGGCCCAGATCCGCGAGCCTTCCGTTTTGCAGGAGGCGCTCGATCTCGGCGCCGTGAGGCTCAATGAGCGCGGCTCGGACGAACGGCGAAAACTCGGCAACGCTCTCCCTCAGTGCGATGACCTGCGGCAGGAGGCGCCGCATTGCACGGCGGAGAAGAAGTTTTGGCGGGCGCGTGGGCGATCTCTGTTCGGCCTGAAATTGAAGGAGAAGATCGATCACATCGCGATCAAAAAACGGGTGGCAAAGTTCGGCCGAGTGAGCAGCCCCAACCGCATTGGCGAGCGCGATTGAATACCGATAGTCGGGATCCCAGATGAGTTGCGTGGCGAGGCGGCGCGAAGAAAGGCTTGGAAACGAGGCAAAGTCGCGTCCACCGAGAGGTGGGACCAAATATCGGCGCACAGCCGATTGTGCTGTTTTGGTCATCCATTCAGGCATGTGTACACGTCGGCCCACAAGCGCCCGGCCAAGCGATCGGAGCGAATCGGGCCAGATGCGGCCAAACCCCATTCGCAGAATTTTCTTGGCCGGGGCGCGCGAAAAAGGTGTTTCACGAAGGCCCGACCACTCGCTTACCGCCGACGCATCCCGTCGCAACAGGGCGTCCGCCAGTTCATACCCGGTGGGTTGCAGGAGCTGATCGCTGCCCGCGCCCGTGAGGGTGGTGTGTACACCTTGGGCCGCCGCCGCGGCGATTTGTCCAGCCAACATTTCGCTGAACGGATTTGTGAGAGCGGCTTTGCTCGCTGCCGCGCTTGGTGTGTACGCATTGAGATCGCCCGGCAGCGCCACCGAAGAAATGGGCAGGCGCAGATGGTCTGCCACCGCCTGACTGAACGTCGACTCGTCACATGAAAGGCCTGGAAAAACGCACCGCACGAGAACGGGAGGAGCTTGCCCATTTTCGTTTGCGACATGGGCGGCGAGCACCGCGATCGAGGATGAATCAAGGCCTCCCGAGACGTGAACAGCGACGCGTTCGGCACCGCGCATGCGTCGCATCACCGCTGTTTTCAGGGTGTCGAAAAAGAGGTCGGCGGCATCGCTTTCCGAAAGCGCGAGAAGCGGTTTTGCAATTGGCCAAACCTTCTTTTGGTGTCGATCGACACCGGCACCGATTCGCACTGTTTCTCCCGGCAAAACAGATGAAATGTCTGCCAAGAGAGGGCCGTGATCTTCGACATAGCGCTCGGCCAGAAGGAGCGCGACGTTGTCGAAGCGGACAGCGTGCGGCGGCGCGGCAGGGCTCGTAAGGAGCGCCTCGATCTGCGAAGCAACGTGCACTTCGCCCCGCTTTTCAAAGTAAAAAAGGGATCGCGCGCCGAGGGGATCGCGCGCCAAAATCAGCTCGCGAAGATGCCCGTCCCAGATCACAACGGCGAAGTCGCCGACGAGATGTTCAGCGAATGCCACACCAAACGCACGGTACGCCGCCGCCACATGTTCCGCGTCGGTTTCGAGCGATCGATTGGCTTTGCAGAGGCGGGCAATCTCGCTCCGATTGTCAATTCGACCGGTCAACGCAACAGCGAGATCGCGCTCGAAAAATAGGCCATCGTCGCTGCTTTTTCGCGCATGAAAAAGTCGCACTCCAAGGGCGGCTTCACCTTGCGACCACACGCGGGGACGTTGCGCACCCTGAGCCGGTGGAGCTTGCAAAAGCGCGGTCACAAGCGCCGGATCGACGCGGGCCCGATCGCGGTGGAACACGGCGGCGACGGCGCTCATTAGAGCCAGCGTGCGACAGATTTGGATGAAACCCAATGCGGATCGCAGCGAGGTGCACGCGACGTCTCGCGGAGCGCGTAAAGGCAGCACTTTCAGGCGCTTGGTAGCCTCGCGCGCGACACGTTCGCTTGCCTTTGCCCCAAGTTCAGATCATTGTCCGCCGGCTATGAACGTCGTCATCAAGTACTGCGTGGTCTGAAACTACAAGCCGAGGGCTGCGGGTCTCGCGGCCGCCATCCAGCAGAAGTTCGGCGTCGATACGGTTCTTCAGCACGGTGGAGGAGGCGTTTTCGACGTGACAGTCAACGGCAAACTCGTCTTCTCCAAGCACAAAGAAGGGCGTTTCCCAGAACCGGATGAAGTGCTTGCTCAGATCGCAACGTTGCCCGCATCCAGCTAAAACGAAGCCGATCGAGTAGTTCCTTCAGCCAACCGCTCCTGCAAAGCCCGGATCCAGTCTTGTCTTGACGTCCGGGACACCCTTGCCCGTCGCCAAAGCGGCAAAGCGAAGGCGCGGCGCAACAGTCCGGTGCCCGGCAACGCTCCCTTCTTAATTGATCGGGCCTTCGCTATAGGGATCGCCACCATGAAGCGATCCTCGGCGCTGTCGGTACCGCATGTGTACTCTTGCTCGTTGGCTGTTACGACGAGGGCGACCCGCCTCTTCCTGAAAAGCCGCTTGATCTGGGCATTTCTGGCGGTTTTCGCGCCACGCTCGCAGGTGGATCGCGTCTGACAGTAGCGTCGGCCGACGGCCGCGTGCTCCTCGACGGTTTGGAGTCGGGTGAAGTTGCGGAGGGCGAACCGCCGCTTGTGGGCTTTGCGGTTCGCGATCTCACCATTACCTACGACATGCAGTTTGGAGCGTTTAAGCCCGACGACGTCACCAACGGCCCTTGGAAACCGGCGGCAAAAATTGGCACAGAGACCGACGCCGATGCCTCGGTTCTGACCCTTCGGGACGAGGGTGGTAAAGCGCTTGCCCAGGTTCGATTAACCACCCCCGAAGAGGGGCACCTGGTCTTTGACATCACCCCGGGGGAGGGCCCCGAGCGCCGCTTTTCAATGGGGTTTGCGTGCGACGAGGCCGACGCTTTTGCGGGGTTTGGCTCCCAAACCCACGACGTGAACCACCGCGGCCAAACAGTGCCCACGTTTGTACAAGAGCAGGGCATTGGGAAGGTGGACCACGATGAGTACACATTGGCGTGGTACCTCGTGGGTAGACGCCATTCAAGTCACATCCCCATTCCTCAATACCTCGCCCGGCGTGGGTATGTTCTCACGGCGGAAACCAACTTGGAGGCGCGATTTGCTCTATGTTCAGAATCGGAAACGGCGGCTCGCGTTGAGTTGACAATGCCCGCCAAACTGCACGTGTTTGACGGTCCAACGGCCGACGCTGCATTAACCCGATCTTCGGCCACGTTTGGAAGACCGCGTTTGCCACCTCGGGTGGCGTTTGCTCCTTGGAACGACGGCATTTTTGGCAGCGATGCCGTGCGCGCAATGGCCCAACGCCTGCGGGATGAAGATGTTCCGAGCAGCGTGATCTGGAGTGAAGACTGGAAAGGCGCTGAGTGGAGCGGCGATGGGTATTCACTGTCAGAAGAATGGAAGGTGGACGAAAATCTCTACCCCAACTTTGCCCAACTCGCGAATGACCTTCACGCCCTCGGGTTTGACTTTCATGTGTACTTTAACCCCTTCATCTATAAAAGCTCAAGCGTATGGACCGAGCTTGAATCAAAGGGGTATCTCATTAAAAAGGCCGACGGCAGCACGTACACATTTACGGGCGCCAAGTTTACCGACTCAAGTTTGGTCGACCTGACTAACCCCGACGCCCGCGCCTGGGTGATTGGGAAAATGCACGATGCCATGGCCCTTGGTGCCGACGGCTGGATGAACGACTTTGCCGAGTGGCTCCCCACCGACAGTGTCACCTTCGGCGGGTCGGGAAACGACATTCACAATATCTACCCTGTGCTGTGGCAACAAACGGCCCGCGAGGCGATTGATACGGCGCCCGACGGCAAAGAACGCCTGTTTTTCGGCCGCAGCGGGTGGCTCGGCACACCTCAACTGGCCGATGTGATTTGGGCAGGCGACCAGCGCACAGACATGCAACCCGACGACGGTTTGCCCACCGTTCTACCCATTGGAATTGGACTGGGAGTGACTGGCGTTTCTACCTACGGACATGACATCGGCGGGTATCAATCGGCCACCAACGAAGTCACCAGCAAAGAAACATTTTTCAGGTGGGCATCGCTCGGCGCCTGGTCGCCGGTAATGCGTACACATCACGGAACCAAACCGTCGTCTTACCCCGGTATGGATCCAGTGAAAAATCAGGGCCAATGGCGCTGGGATACCGACGCTGAAACGATTGCCCATTATCGAAATTACACCAAGCTTCACATTGCTCTTCTACCCATGTGGGAAGCGCTTGCCAAACACGCATCCGAAACGGGTGTCCCCATTTGGCGCGGCCTCTTCATGGCCTACCCAAACGACCCGCAGGCCTGGTCGTTGCTCGACGAAGTGATGATTGGAGACAACCTCCTCGTTGCCCCCGTGGTGACAAAAGGTAAAACGTCCCGCTCGGTATACCTTCCTGAAGGCACCTGGTATCCGTGGCAAGGCGGCGGTGCTGTCTCCGGCGGATCTACCCTGGATGTGACGGCCGACCTGACGGAAATTCCCGTGTTTGCGCGGGCAGGTTCGGTCATTGTCGCTTTGCCCGACGGCGTGATGACCCTTGTCAACAGCTCCCCAGAAGTTCCCGGACCTGAAAGTGTCGGCGACAGCCGCGTTGTGTACGCATTTTTGGGAGGGGAAGGATCGTTCACTGAAACCGGTGGTTTAACCTACTCCCTTTCTCAATCGGGAGATCTGACGGGCGATCTCACCTTTGCTTGGGAAGGTGGAGCGGTGGGCGCCTGCGCCGATCCCGTGGTGGCACCCTGCGTGGAAAGTGTGGCTGATGGGTACACCATTCACGCCGAGGGATCCGGCAACCTTGAAATCACGTCCGCCAACGGCACAGGCACCTTGACGATCGCGGGAGGAGCCCAAGATCGCCTTCTGACGTTGGTGGTGCGGCGATGAAGATAAAAACAGAACAAGAAGTGCTTTTTGAAGAAGGTCTCGCAGCGTATGAAGCGGGCCACTATTACGACGCCCACGAAAAGTGGGAAGAAATCTGGAACGAAGAAGAAGACGACGACCACCGGCTGTTTTTGCAAGCGCTCATTCAGATCACAAGTGCGCTCCACAAGGTTACCCATGGAGTGGAGCCGCGCGGCGCGCTGCGTTTGCTCGATCGCGCGCTTGAAAAAACTGAAAATCTACCCCCTTCCCACGGCGGTATTGCGTTGCAGGCCATGCGACAAGGGGTCATGCGCTTTCGAAAAGAAGTGGAGCGCGCGCTCTCCGACGACATCAAGAGTGTGGACCTGTCGCTCGTTCCACCCATTGTTCGACAAGGCGACGGAATCGCATGGCGCCCTCGACCCGAAGCGCCCGTGCCCGACGCTACAAAAACCTTTCGAGCAGGGGTTTCGGCGTATGAAAAGGGCGCTTTTTACGAAGCGCACGAGCACTGGGAAGAGCTGTGGCGCATTGAACCTGAAGGCCCGAGAAAGCGCTTTTTACAAGGGCTCATTCAAACCGCCGCGGCCATGCACAAACTCACCGCCATGAAAAGCGCGAGCGGGGCCATTCGACTGTTTGAAAAGGCAAAGTCTCACCTGACGGGCATTCCTGAAGGGATGGGTGGAGTTGCTGTAAAAGGGTTAGTCGCCGGTATTGACGGCGCCCTTGCCGCCTTACCCACCCTGGTGACTGAAAACAGAACAGACCTAGATAAAGCGCTTGTGCCTGTTATTGGGCCGGCGCCAAACTGAGTGCTGAAAAAACGCGATCGGGACTGGATTGGTTTCTGAGGATCTGAATGTCTCTTACGTTTTCGTCCGTGTGTCTCCCAGAACCTGGTGCGCCACGCTTTTCGCTTTTCCACTTAGCGAGGGGCAAGGGTGTCCCGGACGTCTCGACAAGACTGGATCCGGGCCTTGCAAAAGCGTTTGGCTCAAGGACTGTGGGCAAGGCTGTTCCAGAAGTTTCTACTAGTACCGCGATTCAATCAACCCGATGGGTTGATTGCCGCTGCTTCGCAGCGCTCGAAATCGCGGTACTAGTTTTGTTTCCGTGGGGCATTCGCCCCACACCCCGGCCGCGCAGGCGCGGCCCTAGTGCACCGAGTTGATAAGGCGACGAAGCGTTACTGTGATTCATCTGAACCCTTCAGTTCTACGGAATCGGTGCACTAGTGCCGCGTGTCAAAAGTCCTGCCGGACTTTTTGCGCCGCTGACGCGGCGCGCTTCGCACACGCCGGCACTATCTTTTGTCTCGTGGGGCTCCGCCCCACACCCCCCGCGCTTGCGCGCGGCTAGTTCCGCACGAAGAAACTCAACCAGGGCCAAACTTCTGAAAAGCGGAACTAGACCTGACCACGGGCTAGTTTTTGTTCCAATAACAAACGGAAATGGGTAGGTAAGATCGTGATCAAAGTTGGTGAAAAAGCTCCGGCGTTTCGAGTGAAAACCACAAACGGTGATGTGGTGACGAACGAAACCTACCGGGGTAAGATTTTGGTGCTCTACTTTTTTCCAAAAGCGTTTACCACCGGGTGCACCATTGAAACCAAGCAGTTTGTGGACGCAACGCCCGAGTTGAGTGAACTCGGAGCCGAGGTTGTCGGCGTGTCGGTCGACAGTTTGGAAACGCAGTGTGAATTCGCCAAAAGCGTCAATGCCACGTTTTCAATGATCGGCGATCAAGACAAGGCGGTTTCGCGCGCGTTTGACGTGCTGTGGCCCATTATTGGAAAAGCCCAGCGCGTAACGTACGTGATTGATCGAGAAGGTGTGGTTCGCGAAGTGTTTCACCACGAAGTGCTTGTTGGAAAGCACTTGGCCGACGTGCGAGCCGCGGTAAAGCGCCTGTCAGCTCCCTGATGTTACCCCACTTTGCCGGTTTACATACCGGCGACAATCAGGAATTGGTCGTCGGGATAACGGAGAATCTCAAGGCGGTTGTCTTCCACCTTGCGGCGCCAGTCATCCGCACCTTTGGCGGAGGGAATTTTATAGCTGGCTGAATACGTAAAGTCTACGAAGATCAACTCCAGCGGGAGTTGACCCTTTGCGTCTTTGGGCGCCGCGGACTCACCGTCTTCACCCGCGGGAAGCGTTTGGCGCAGCACTCGGCGGTACCGGATTTCATAACGGATCGCGCGCGCGTCGGTGAACCTGGTTGTCAGGTAGTCACGCAGGCCGGCGTAGTCGAGATCGTCGGCCGCATCGACGTTGCCGCCGTCTTCGTAATAGTCGGTGGACGCGAGGCGAATGAGTTCGCCCACGTCTTTCAGTTCAACCGCGTGGCGATACTTTTCGCAGAAACTCACCACTTTGCGGTTGTCGTCGCTGTCTTCAACGTCTGTGTTGGGGATGTACCGGGTGGCGCATCCGGTTGCGAAAACCGCAGCACCCAACAGAAAAATCGCTCGGGCTGATTGCAGCATGTCGGTGGGGGCGGAACCCGCGAACCGTTCGCGGTATTCCTGGTCGGCTGTTCTGCCAGAATTTGCGGCGAAGATCCAATAGCTCGCTCGAACTCGGCGCCCGGCCGGGCCACGTCCGCGGTTTCGCTCCGGTTGAGGGTTGCCTTTTCTTGGGGTGCCCCCCTGGCCGCATGTGTACACATGCTTCGAGCCGCCCGGGCGCTCACTCCGTCGTCGCCCCCCGCCGCGCACGAGCCATACAAAGCGTACACATGCAGCGGCCCCCCAAGCGTCGTGCTCGGCCTTCGGCCTGCGCGCGCCGCGGCGGGAGCCTAGGTGGCTGATTCGATCCAAGGCAGAAGTGCGAGGTGACCCACCGGGCTTCGTTCGTGATCGGGGAGGCTTTCAAGATCGACGGGCACGCCGCTGTGGCTCGTCAGAAGGAGAGCAACGGCGCCCTGCGTGAGCAGGCGATCGGCTTGGCCGGTGGCTGCGAGGAGATCGCGTGCGGCGGGGCCGGCGTCGTCGGCGGCGACAACAACCATCGCGGTGGCATCTCCCGCGGCGACAAGCTCGGCGGCGTCGAGAAGGGCTTCGGTTGCTCCGTCGAGCCCGGCGCCCGTGGCGAAGCTCGGACCCGTGAGTTTAAAGGCGATGGCGCACTCACCCGCGACCGCGTTCGGAGACGTTGCGGGGAACGCGCGAGGTTCAACAGCGGTGGGGCCGCGGGCGCGTTTGCGAGCGTCGAAAGCGTCGTTTGTGTCGAGCGTTGCGAGGCCGTGGCCCGCGACTATTCCAGCGCCGATCAAGGTGTCGCGGCCGACGTGGGCGGCGAGCGTAGCCACAGCGCAGAGGCCCAATTTGCAGAGCATGTCGAGACGGGCGAGGCGATCACGGGCGATGCCCGTGAGGTCCGAAAGGGTTGCCACATCGGTGTGCGTGATGTGTACACCGGCCTGCACGAAGACGGGCTTGTGTACACGTGCCGGGCGGCTCTGAGGTTCACGCGAAAGCACGAGCGAAGCGTTGGCACCGCCGAATGCGGCCGAAAGTTTGAGCGCGCGATGGAGCGGGCGCGGTTCGGCAATGGCGAGGAGCGTGGCCGGCGCCTCGGGATCGAGCGGGCCGGCACCTGCGGCGGCGGGTGCAACTTGATGAATGAGCGCGTCGGCCGCGGCGAGCGTTTCAAGCACTCCGGCGGCGCCGAGGGTGTGGCCGATTTGAGCTTTGAACGGGTGTACAACGGGCGCATCGCCGACGGCTTTGAGGATGGCCTTGGACTCCATGGAGTCGTTGTATGGAGTGGCTGTCGCGTGTGCGCTCACGAGGTCCACCGTTGTGGTTCCAGCGTCGGCGAAGGCCGCGGTGGCAGCGCGCGCAAGACCGGATCCGGTGGCGTCGGGCGCGGTGATGTGTACACCATCGGTCGATGCGCCGAAGCCTTGAACGAAAAAGAGAGGCGCTGCAGATTGCTCGTTTCCCCGGCGAACAAGGGCGAGGAGGGCGGCGCCTTCCCCGAGGCACATCCCATCACGGCCGATGCGAAATGGATTGGGTGACGAGGCTGTGGTGGCTCGAAGCGCTTCAAACCCGGCGGCGACAAAGAGCGAAATGCCGTCGAAACCGCCTGCGATCACAATGTCGGCGGCGTTGCGATCGAGCCAGCGCATGCCGATGCCGACGCCGATCGTGGAGGCGGCGCACGCGGCGAGGAGAAGTGTTTGGCGCGGCGTTTTGTGGAGATCGTAGGCGGTGAGCACTTCGCGCACGGGGGCAAAATACGTTGCGCGTTCGGCCAAAGCACCGAGGTCGGGGTGGGAGGATCCGGCGGCAATTTGGGCGCGCGCGTGAAAAAATTGTTCAGCGCTGAGCATGCCGCCGCTGGAGGTGCCGAGGGCGATCGCGATGCGTTCATCACGCCAACGGGGGCGGGTGCGATCAAGTGTACACACAACTTGATCGAGCGCGCAGGCGAGGAGAGCTGCGGCGCGATCTGGAAAAATGTCCGAAGCGTTTGCCGGGCCGCCGGGGTGAGCCGCGAGGGGTAGATGTTCGGGCGCGCGGGCGGCAAACGGTCGACGAAGGCCGGCCGTTTGAAGTGCTGCGTCGGCTTTCCACGCGATGCGCGCGGGCTCGGCGGGGATGGCTACGTGGAAGGCGGCTTCGCCGATTCCAAACGCGGAAACGGCACCGGCGGCGATGGCACCGATGCACGGCAACGGATCGAACGAAGCGTTCGTCACGGCTCCTCCTCGTCGGGGGTGTGGGCATCCGGGTCGATAAATGCGCGATCGCTCGGCGGGTTGGGCTCCACACCGTCGCACGTGATTTCAATATGTACACCGGTGGAGGCTTGTGTGTACACAGCATGGCCGCAGCCGAGTTTGTCGGCGATGACGTGTTCTTCGTCGATGAGAACCCGGGCGACGGGAGCATCGAGGGAGGGCGCCCAGGTTTGGCGATGGGCCTCCACGGACTTGTCGGCGCGGAGCGTGAGCGTTGTCACGGCGGCACCGTCGCGAACGGTGTAGCGCGAAAATGTGGGCGTCTTTTCAACCCACAAGAGGTCGCCGCGGGCCGGGTCGAGAAGCCAAAATCGCAGAAAATCAACGGGCAATCCCCGCATTTCGGCTTTGGGTGTTGAAGCGTCGCCGCGGCGCAATAGGTCCACAGCGGGGATGGAGACGCGAAACTGATCGGCCTTGAGCCACAGATCAAACGCTGTGGTGCCGCCGGGGCCGACGAGGATCATCCGCGCGGCGCGCTCGGCCGGTGAAAGCGCAACAGCGCCGCGGGCCTCCAACCGGCGACCGGTGGTGGGTTCACGAAGGGCGAGCGCCAGTTTGAGCGTGTGAGGCCCACCGCCGACGACTTGAGCGGAGGCCGCTTTGAGGTCGGCGAGGGCGGCCCGCCATTCTACAAAAGTGGGCGGAACCAAAGGGCGCGGCGGAGGGATCTGCGCGCAGCCAAATGTGTACACAATCGCGCCGATGCCAAAAAAAGCGGAAGGCCGCAGCGGAGCGTGTGTACGCCAGCGCGACATGCGCTCAGACGGCGGCGAATGTGTACGCATTTGCGATGCGTGTGTACGCACGTGGCGCTCAGGCGCCGAGCGCCCTTGGGTCACAGCAGCCTCGCACTCTCGCCGCCGACCGGAGGTGGTGCGAGAAGAACGGCGTACCCGCGGTTTTTGGCTTTGCCGACAATGAGCGCGGCGCCTGCCTTTTTTTGAGCCACAGCGGCGGCACCGGCAATCACCGCAAAACCGCCCGCTCCTTCGTGATCGCCCGCGCGGTCGGACAATGTGTACACCGTTGCGCGTTGCCATGACGTGCCTTTGAGAACGTTGACAACGGAGGCGGCGCGGCGGCCGACAAGAACGATCGCGTCGGCCGGGGCGGCGGGGAGATCGGCGACGATCGCCGGCGTAAGTTCACCGCGCCAAGAGGTCCAATACGCGACGGATGCGAGAATGGATGCGCCGCGTTCTTGAGCGGCACTCTGCGATTCAAACAGCGCCACGGCGGCGCCTTCGCTCCGAGGCCCGCGATCGACAATGCCTTCACACACCGGGCCGAGACACCTCTCGATCATCGGGCTCGTCTCTTCAACGCTGCCGGCAAAAAGATGATCGGCTTCACCGGCGGCAACGAGTTCTATCGCGGTGGTCATGGCCGTTTCGGCGGTGACGTTGAGATCGCTCATGGCGAGCGCGGGACCATGAAGGCCGAGGTAAATCGACGCGTGGCCCACCGGCGATGAAGGCAGAAGGTTTGGAAAGTCGGCCGGGCTCGCGTATTTGGCGCCCTTTGCGTAGATGCGCTTCATGTACGCGGTGGAAGCGTCAACGTTGCCGAACGAGGCCCCGAGGATGGCGCCCGTGCGATGCGAAGGTGCCGTGAATTGAGCTTCTGCGAGGGCTTTTTCGATCGCGACCGTGCCGAAGCGACCCGCCCGATCGAGCCTGCGCGCGCGTGTGAGATCGAGGTGATCTGCCGCTCGAAACGCAATGGACCCGCCGTCGGGCGGAGGGCCGGGCGAAAGGTACTCAAGCGACTGGGCTGATGTGTACACACCAAGCGGGCCCACTGTGGCGCCGCCCGTGATCACCACGCCGCGTTGGGCAACATCGGGCGGAGGACCAAACGTTTCACACTTTGCGAAGGTGAGAACCGTATCCATTCCGCCGAACCCAAACGACGACGAAACGGCGGCTCGAACGGGCATTTTACGAGCTGTGTACACATGGTCAAGTGTACACTCAGGATCAACTTCTTCGAGACCTCCTGTGGGCGGCACGGCGCCGCGATGAATCGCGAGCACGGTGACAGCCGCTTCAAGCGCTCCCGCTGCGCCGAGTGTGTGACCCACTTGGCCCTTGATTGTTGAAACGGGAATGTGAGCCGCGCGGGCACCGAAACAGCGGCGGATCGCGGCCGTTTCCATTACATCGTTGAGCGGCGTGGCTGTGCCGTGAGCGTTCACGTAATCAATGTCGGCGGGAGTGAGGCCACCGCGCGCGAGCGCCTGCATCATCACGCGGGCCGCGGTGTGACCGTCGCGTTCAGGGTTGGTGATGTGATGGCCCTCCGACCCGATCGCCCAGCCGCGCAGTTCTGCGAGGGGGACAGCGCCGCGCGCGCGTGCCGCCGCTTCGGTTTCAAGGAGTAGAAAAGCGGCGGCTTCCCCGAGCGAAAGGCCCGAGCGCCGTCGATCAAAAGGCCTGCACGGCTCCGGTGAGAGCGCTCCGAGCGCCGCAAATCCGCTGTATGTGAGGCGACACAAACCGTCGGCGCCGCCCGCAAGCACGCGCTCGGAGCGGCCCAATTTCAGCCACACAGCTCCAAGAGCAACCGCGCTTGCTCCGCTCGAACATGCGCTGCACACCGTTCGAACGCGCCGAAACGGACCGAGCGCCGCATCCACGTGATCTGCGGGCGCCGTCAGCGGATGCGAGATCATCCGATTGAGGGGTTTAATGGCCGACGGATCGTTGGAAAGCTTGGCGAGCAGATCTTCTGTTTCAAACATGCCGGCGGTGGTGCCGCCCACGATCAGGTCGATCGGCAGCGACGACGCGTGTACACCTGCGCCTGTGAGTGCATCGCGTGCGGCCAGAACCGCCATGGTGTCGGTGCGCGACCACGCTTCGGTTTCACCTTCGGGCGCCACTTCGGCGGCGCTGAGATCGTGAATTTCCGCGGCGATGGAGCTGCGCGCTTCCGGAAGGGAAAAAAGGGTGAGGTGTTGGAACGCCCGATCACCGGCGAGCAGCCGGTCCATCGTGGCAGACGCACTTCGCGCCAGCGGAGAAACAACGCCGACGCCGGTGACCCAAATGCGCACGAAACCGGGTTTAACGTGCTTCGCGCGGGAGCGCTACGGATGCGGCACGGTCCACGCGCTCAAACGGGTGTCCTACGCAGCCGTTTTCGCCAACGTTAGGAGGCGGATTTTACGGCGACGATGTGATCGGCGAGCGCGTTGACGGAGGCAAAGATTTTTCGCGCTTCGTCGCCTTCGGGAATGCGTACACCGAATTTTTCTTCAACGCTCATGGCGAGCTGAAGCGCATCGAGTGAGTCGAGCCCGAGACCCGCGCCGAAAAGCGGCGCCGCATCGTCGATGTCGGCCGGCGACTTTCCCTCCAGGTTCAGCTCTTTGACGATGAGTTCTTTTAGCTCGGTGCGAACTTGATCGATGGTCATCGTAGCGTCCGGGGCCTCCATACCATAAAAGGCGCGCCGCTATGGCTCTTGTCGATTACGTCACCGAAGGCGGCGTGGCGCTCATCACGCTGAACGATCCGCCGGTCAACGGCTACACGCACGAGATGATGAAAGACCTCGACGGCGCGATTTTGGAAGCGCGCTTCGACAACGACGTGCACGTGATTGTGATTACCGGGCACGGCGAAAAGTTTTTTTGCGCCGGCGCGAACATCAACATGCTGCGCGAGAGCGACCCAACCTTCAAATATTACTTTTGCCTGCACGCCAACGAAACGCTGCTTCGTTTGGAGCACACTCCCAAACTTTGTATCGCGGCGTTAAACGGGCACACCGTGGGCGGCGGTCTTGAAATTGCGCTCGCGTGCGATCTGCGCGTTGCTCGGAAAAATGCGGGCAAAGTGGGCCTGCCTGAAGTGTCGCTCGGTGTTCTTCCGGGGACCGGGGGTACACAACGCCTCACCAAGTTGCTCGGCAAAAGTTTGGCGATGCAGCTCATGTGTGAGGGCAGCACGTTCGACTTTGAAACGGCGCAAAAGTACGGCCTCGTCAATCACGTGTGGGAAACGCCGTCGCACAAAGACTTCATGGGTAAAGTCATGGAGTACGCACGCACATTCACACCGCCGGGACGCGCGGCGCTCGCCGTGGGGCGCATCAAGCGCGCCGTGCAAAGCGCGGGCGAAATGTCCATGGAGCAAGGCCTTGCGCTTGAGCGTGAACTTCAGGCCGAGCTGTTCGGTTCACTCGATGCGCGTGAAGGACTGGCTGCGTACACCGAAAAGCGCGCGCCTCAGTTTCAAGCGAAGTAGCGGTCCACCGCTCCATTTCGTCGGCTGATCGGCCCACGATGTTTCAATGACTTGGGATCACACCGATGCCCTCCCACGCCGCATGTGAACATGCGGCTTCCCCCCTCTAAGCCTTGCCGGTTGGCGCCGTGGGGGGGCCGCTCGCGGCGCTTTCGTGGACCGACGGTTCACCCGAGGCGGTGCTCGGCGGCACCTTGGGGGTGCTCGCAGCGGGTGGAATGCTGACGGCGCCGGTGAGCTGATCGAACCACGAAAAGAAGACTTTCATCGACTCTTTTTGCTTGGGCGGCATGAACTCAAAGTTGCGCCCGCGATCGATGATTTCCCAAAAATCTTTGGTTTCAACGCGCACCAGCTCTTCGCGAATTGCAAGCAGGCGATGCCGGGGTTCCTGCTCCATGTCGTCGCGAATGCGGCGAGCTTTGGCTTCATCGCCCGCCGAGAGGTAATACGCGGCGAGTTTTACCTGCGCCTTGCGTACACCCTTGAGAGCCTGATCCTGGCCGCGTTCGGGCGAAGGCCGATCGAGTTCCAAAAAGATCGCGAGGAGCTTGTCCTGATTGGGAGTGTCGAGTTCGTGAGCAACTTGGCAGATGGCGCCGACGTCGTAGGCGACTGTTTCCGTCACGAACGGGAGCTTCATGTCGTAGCTGACGTGCCCGTAATATTTCATGTGCTCCACGGCTTCCAAGGCCTTTTGAAAGCACCCGAGTCGCAGCAGCGATTCAACAAACAGGCGATATTGGTTGAGCACGTTGTATGCGGTGTGCACGTCCTTCGCGTTGAGCGTGGCTCGCATGTACGAGTTCATGTACCGAAGCACGAGGACGATTAGTTCTTCGTCTTTGGCCTTGGCCGCCGCTTCGCCGATGTAGCGCGTGTCGATCGCGACGAGATAGTTGATGTCGCGCATTGCGCCGAGCGCCTCGTTGTAGATGCCGAGGTACTGGCGCATGACTTTCCATTCAACCCAGGTTCGGCGCTTCACGAGGTCGCCCAAACTCTCAGGGTCCATGGCCACGAAATCGGGATTGGCTCGAATGGACTCGCCGATGGAAAACCACGCGTCGCTGGCGTTTGACTTGTACGAAAGGTACTCGACGGCAAAATCTTTGAGGGCGTCGACGGCGCGGCTCGCGATGATCTTGTCTTTGCCCGAGATCGAGTTGGATGTGATGTCGGTGAGTTCTTCCATCGCGCTCAGCGTGAGGCCCTGCGCTTCAACACAATCGGGGCCTTCGCCCGATGCGGAGCCGCGACGCGCGATGCGGCCCGCGTCGCTTTGAATGCGCGCGATGATGTTGGCGGGCTCCAAGAAGCGAAACACGTAGGCGAAGTACGGCGCCATGCCGACGAGGCCGACGGTGGTGAACAACATCATGACGAGCAAGGTGATGCGCGGCACATAGTCGCTGCGGATCGATAGGCCGACCCATACGCCGCAAACGCAGGCGATCACATAAAAGCCCATGACGCCGATGTTGATTCGATCTCGAAAGAACATCGACGTGACGCCTGTGTACCTTTCGGCCGACAGTTGCACGACGATGGCAACAACGCTGATCACGATACCGAGGACGCCGGCGACCATTGAGCCGAGCGACGAAGCGGCGTCGGTGATGCTGCTTTGGTCAAAAAAGAAGTAGCGGCGTATCGAGTCGTCGGGCGCGCCCGATCCAGGACCACCCGTGAAGAAGTGATCAAAGGTGTACAGAAGCGCAAAACCGGTGAGCGCGATCGAGGCGAGCAGCACCATGGGGTACACCCATTGCCGCTGCGGTGTGTTCGGCTCGCGAGCCATCGGGCTCACAAGCTACGCGAGGCCGGACCTCCGCGAAAAGAGTCACTGGAAGAACACCCGGCGATCGGCAAGTCGGCAGGCGTGAGGGGCGCGTCCGTCAAGCCTTATCGTCGAGGCATTTCGCCCGTGGTTGGTGCTAGGCTGCGCGCCGATGAGCGTTGTTTCAGCATTAAACGAAGCGGCCCTGGCAGTGAGGGCGCGCACGAATCAAGCGCCGACAGTGGGCGTGGTGCTTGGCTCCGGGCTTGGCGCTTGGGCGGAGCAGCTCGAAAACGCGCAGGCCATTCCGTACGCGGACGTGCCTCACATGCCTGTTTCCACGGTGCAGGGGCACGCGGGCAAGTTGTGGATTGGTCGTTCCAACGGGGTCACGGTGGCGTGTTTGCAAGGGCGCGCACACATGTACGAAGGGCACGAGCCCGAGCGCGCGGTGTTCGGGGTTCGATTGCTGGCTCGCCTCGGCGCGCGGGCGATGTTGATCACCAACGCTGCGGGAGGACTTTCGCCGTGGTTTGCTCCGGGCGATCTGATGCTGATTCGCGATCACCTGAACCTGATGTTCAAAAACCCGCTCATCGGCCCGAATGAAAGCGAACTCGGTCCGCGGTTTCCCGACATGACGCATGCGTACGATCCAACGCTGGGTGCTGAACTTCGTGCCGCCGCGCTGCGTCTCGGCGTGCGCTTGCACGAGGGTGTGTACGCAGGCCTGCTCGGTCCAACGTACGAGACGCCCGCGGAGATTCGGATGTTGCGCGTTCTCGGCGCCGATGCCGTTGGGATGAGCACCGTTCCCGAGGCCATCGCGCTGCGGCACATGCGTGTGCCCGTCACGGCGGTGTCGTGCATCACCAACCTCGCGGCCGGGATTTCACCGCAGGAGCTTTCCCACGCCGAGGTGGAGGAGGCGGCGAATCTTGCGAAGCCGCGTTTCGTTTCGTTGGTGTCGGCGTGGGTGGAGCGCGCCGCCGCTTTTGTGGCCGCACAACAAACGGGCGAGGGGGCTCGATGAGCAAGGCCACCGATGTCGTGTGGGAAGCGCTCGAAGAGGCGGCGCTTGAAGTGCAGGCGCGCGCTTATTGCCCCTATTCAGAATATCCCGTCGGCGCCGCGATTCTCGGGCGGAGCGGTCGCATCTACGCCGGATGCAACGTGGAAAACGCGGCGTACGGGCATTCGATCTGTGCGGAGCGCAGCGCGATCATGCAAATGGTTGCGGCCGGTGAGCGCGAGCCGATTGCTGTGCTTGTGGTGACGCGCGGTCCCAAAGCAGGATCGCCGTGTGGCGCGTGCCGGCAAATGCTTGTGGAGTTCGCCGAAGACTTGCCAATTCGCTTGATGGTGAACGGCGAGCCGGAGCGAACGCGCACAACCTCGTTGGCAGAGCTGCTTCCAGACGCGTTTCGCCCCGACTCGCTGTTGCCGAAAAAAAGCTGAGCGTTTGTGTACGCAGCCTCACGGTCGTGCGCGCATTTGGGCGCCGCGAACGAGCGCCGCAGAGGCGATACGGAACGCGGCTGTGAAGAGTGAGAAGGTTTACTCGGTAAATGTACACAATCCGAGTTGACCCAACGGGTGCCGGAATGTGGAGGTTTGTGTACACAATTGAAGATGCGGCGATGCATGTGTACGCAACGCCGCAGCGGGATCGCTACTTCTTTGGAGCTTTCTTGGGATCGGGCTTGGGCGGCTCGGGTGGGGGAGTCTCTTTGCGCGTGACCGCTGCCACCGCGGGATCGACCTCGTTTGTGGCCGGGGGCTTGTTGGCGCGCAACGTGGTGAGGTTTGCCAACGTTGCTTGGTCTTCGTACGCAAACGCTACAGTCGCGGCGCTGCGTTCAATCACGCGAAGGTGGGTTTTGGCGTCTTTCCAATCAACCTCTTGGGCGTAGAGCCCTTTGGCTGCGTCGGCGGCTTGAATGCGGCCGGCGACTCCGAGGTCTTTGGCTACTTTGGCAACCGCGTCGGCAAAGTCTTTTCCGGCGGCTTCTTTTTCACCGAGTTTTTTCTCCGCGATGATTTTCCAGAGTTTGTCTTGGATGAAGAAGAAGTGAAACGTTACGCCCTTTCGGGAAAACTCAAGCTTCGCTTCTTTGTTGTTGTAGGTGTACTCACCCTTGAGCGGGCCTGAGTCGAGCGCGACCGGGGTTTTCCCGAAGTCGATTTTGCTGCGCGCAAATGCCGATTTTTCTTCTGCGAGAGCGGCGTCGAGCTGTTGCATTTTTACGCCCGGCGACACCTTCGCGTAGAGCGGCTTGTAGTCCTCGTCGAGGATTTTGCCGACGGCCTCGGTGACCGCTTTGATTGATTGGCCCCAGCTCACACCCGCGAGGTCAAAGTTCAGGTCTTTTTTAGAAGTGGCCGGCTCGTTGGGAGCAGGTGCGGCCGGTTTGTCTTTTGGCTTTTTTTGAGCAAACGCATCGGTCGATGCGCCGGCCGTTGCGAACCCGATTCCGAGCGCAGCTAAAGCGCACCAAAATTTCCTACCCTTCATAACGTTCCTCCGACGCAGGCCTGCGCCGCTTTTTACAGGATGGGGCGGGTGACGAAAAGTCCGGCTCCCGCCGCAGTATGACCTTGGACGGGGCCGCACCCCGCGCATTCGCGTCGTAAAGCAGGTTTCCGATGTTGGCCGGCTCCGGTGCTTCAGCCCATGTTCGTGCCGCCGCGCGTCAATGTGGGCGCTTGTGAAGGTGGCTTTTTCGGCCGGCGGGCTTTGGGCGCGTCGCCCAGCCTGACAGGGCGCGGTGGTCGTGCTACCTGCCGTTTCTTCGAAATGCCCATCGGTTTCACTCGTCGTCGCGCCGCGTTGCGGGTTGCAAGTGCACTCTTGCTGGGTGTTTTGTCGGCGGCCTCCGGGTGCGGCCCATCTGGGAGTGAGGCGCAATCGCCGAGCGCGCTGGGTCTTCGCCCTTGGGATGAGCACGCGCGTACGATTTTCGACGACAACATTGAGCCCGCCGCTGTTGGGTACACCATGGAGGTACCGCCGGCGCGCGGCGACAAATACCTTCGCGAGCGCGCGCTCACCGCCCAGCTGGTGGCTCGCTTTCGCGTGCAAACGGTCACTGTGGACACCATCGGCGATGACAGTCGGTACCACCTGGGTGTGCAGGTAGCGACGCCGACTCTGGTTCCCAATCCGAAGATCGAAGAAAAGCAGTTGGAGCTTTTAATTAAGCCCGCGAGCGCTGCCTACGGCATCGCAAAAGCGATGGATCAACGGATGCAAGGCCTCACGTTTATCGGGTTCGTTCATCGATTTGCGAGCGCCGACGGTACAGAGGTCGAGTACCACTGGCACTTTTCCCCCGATAACGCCGATGTTGCGGAAGCGGTGAAAGAAGCGGTTTTTCTCGCGGAGGCATCCGGCAAATGACGAACGCTGTCCTTCATCCGGAAATGAGCCCCAGAGGCGGTCGCCGCGCATGAGCAACGTCACGATCAAGACTGTGAAGGAGGTGGACGGAATTCGCGTCGCCTCGCAAATGGCCGCCGAAACGCTGATCGGCGTGGGGAAGATCCTGCGGCCGGGCATTACGACGGACGAGATCAACACGTTCGTGCACGAAGACACCGTTCGCCGAGGCGGGTGGCCGGCGCCGCTGAACTATCACGGCTTTCCGAAGAGCGTGTGTACATCCATCAATGAAGTGGTTTGCCACGGCATTCCCGATGGGCGCGTGCTTGAACCGGGCGACATTATCAACGTGGACGTGACCACGATTTTTAATGGTTTCTTCGGCGACACTTCAGCCACGTTTTATGTGGGTACACCTTCGGCTGAAGCGAAACACGTGACCGAGGTGTCACGCCGCAGTTTGGATTTGGGCATTGCGCAGGTTCGCGAAGGCGCGCGCCTCGGCGACATTGGAGCGGCTATTCAAGAGTTCGCCGAGGGGCAGGGGTGCTCGGTGGTTCGCGCGTTTGTCGGGCACGGCATCGGTCGAAAGTTTCACGAGCCTCCTCAAGTGCAACACGTTGGAAAGTGGGGCAACGGTATGCGGCTGAAGGCGGGCATGTGCTTCACGATTGAGCCGATGATCAATCTTGGGCACTTCGATATTGAGGTGCTCGCCGACAAATGGACAGCTGTGACCGTCGACGGGTCGTTGTCCGCGCAGTTTGAACACACGGTTGTTGTCACCAAAAGCGGGTGCGAGGTTTTGACGCGTCGAAAAGTTCGTCTGGAAAACAGCGAAAACTTCCCCGATCCTTTTTCCGCCGATGTGCTGCGCTCGTCGGCGGCTGTGTAGAAGCAATCAAGGGAACACCCATCCGTGCGAGGGCAACCGATGATCTCGGGCCACGAAGGGGGAACATCAGCGGCAGTTGAACGAGCAACGGGGCCCCAAGCCAAAGCGGTGTTGGGCGTGGACGAGCGGTGGGTTCCGCACGTGTTTGCTTCGGGGGCGGGCGACGAGCGCGCTTTTGAAAGCGCGCTGACTGCCTGCAAAAACCGTGGTGGAGATGCCCCTGCAGCGCGATCCGCTGAAGAGCTTGAGCACTGTTCGCTGCACGTTGCTGTGGAGGGGTTGAGTCTCCTCGCGGCTCGCGCCGTAGAAGACAGTCGATCCGTTTCCACGCTGGTTCCACCTGTTGCGCTCGCCGCCGAGGGAGCTGTTGAAGCGCTGGGTTTTGATCCCGGAGTTCGTGAAAAAATTCGGCACGCAACGCGGGCGCTCGACGCAGCGTACGCGCAGCTCACCGCTCGTGCGGCGGAGCGCATCGCCGCGCGCGACGATGTGTCTGCGGACGTCGCGGCGGATGCGGCTCACAACCTCGCCATTGGGGTGCTTCCGGCGGCAACGCGAACGCGTGTGTACCTCACTGCGAGCGCGCGGGTGCTTTCGGCTCATTGTCGAAAGCTCTTGTCGCATCCTCTCCCGGAGGTGAGGGCGGCAGCGGCGGCGATCTTCAACGCCGCGCGGACGGCGCTGCCGACGGCGTTCTCCGTGGCTCACGGAAGTCCAATGCGTGAAGCGGCCGCGGTTGAATTGGCCAACGCCGTTGGGCGCCTATATTCAGCGCCGGTTGAAGGCTCGTCTGCAACCATGGTGATCAGCCAGCCGGTGCGGCTTATTCGGCACGACAAAGACGCGCTTGAACGAGTCATGCTGGCGATGGCGTACGACGCGAGCGATGCGTCGGTGAACGCGTTTGCGCTCATCGGGAGTTTGCGGTCGGCGAAGGAGGCTCAAGTTCTGGATGTGCTTCGAGCGGTGCTTCAAAAGCGCGCCTCAGATGAACTTGTGCCCCGCGGCTTTGAGGCCGCGTCGATGAGCTTTGAGATCATGGCCGACGCGGCCACGTTGTTCGACCTTTTGCGGCCTCGGGCCCACACGGCAACAACGCAGCGCCTCACGTGTCGGCTCGGCTTTCAAATGCCGGAGGATCTGCTCGATCTCGGCCTCGCGGAGTTGTACCAAGACGCGATGTTGGGAGCGCTTGCCACCTGGCAGGAGATTGACGCGCTCAGCCCCATCGCGGCCGAATATGCGGTGCCGCTTGGGTATCGCCTGCGATCGCTCTGGACCGTGGATCTGCGTCAACTCCTCTACGTGATCGAATCGCGATCGGCGAAATCAAATCCAATGCGTGTTCGTCGCATTGCGCACGGTTTGTATCGAACCGCCGGTGCGGTGTTGCCTTGGCTGCGTGAAGTGGCTCGCGTCGATCTCGATTGAGTACGCATTGGCAATCCCGCCTACAAGCGCGCGCTTCGAAGCAGTTCGCCGGCCGCTTTCAGCGCTGCCGGAGTGACCTTTGCGCCCGTCAACATCCGCGCGACCTCGGCGGTTCTGTCTTTCCCATCCACGCGTCGCAACTCGCTCTTGGTGACGCTGGCAGCGCTCTCTTTGCTCACCACGAAGTGTGTCTCCGCAAACGCTGCAATCGGCGCCAGGTGCGTGATGCACAATACTTGGTGATATTTCGCCACGTCGCCGATCGCGCGGCCGATCTTGTCGGCGACGGCGCCGCCGATGCCCGCGTCCACTTCATCGAACACGTAGAGCCCGGCGGGCCCGTGTTCGGCGAGCACACGTTTAAGCGCCAACAACGCGCGCGAAAGCTCACCGCCCGATGCGATGCGTCCGAGCGGTTTTGGATCCATTCCTTTGTTCGGCGCGATCAAAAACTCGACGCGATCGATCCCGTCGCGTGACAAGCGAGCGCCGTCGACGGCGAGTTCGCGAACATCGCCGCCGAGAGGCGCCACGTCGACGAGCACGCGCGCGCCTCCCATCGCAAGTTCGTTCAGCTCGGTGGAAATCGCGCGCGCCAAACGATCCGCCGCCTCTTTGCGCTTTGCCGACAACTTTTTTGCAAGGCCTGCGGCTTTTGCAAGCTGTGCATCGCGTTCACGCGTTAATTCGGCGAGGCGGCTCTGCGCGTTTTGCATGCGCGCAAGCTCACCCGCGAGCCGCTCGCGCGCGGTGATCACGTCGGCGATGGTCGGCCCGTGGCGACGCAACAACCCTTCTATTCGGTAAAGGCGATCTTCCACCTCGTGAAGGCGATGCGGATTCGCTTCGATCCGTTCGGCGTATCGACCGAGGTCGCGTGCCACTTCGGCAAGCTCGGCGAACGCACTTTCAAATCGCTCGGCTGCGCCGCTGAGCGACGGATCGATGTCGGCCGCGGTGCGCACGTCTTTGACGAGCCTCGCCAGCACATCACAAACGCTGTCTTCCTCTTGATCCAACCGCGCGGACGCACCGGAGATGAGCCCCAGCAGCTTTTCGGTGTGTCGCAGGCGGTGCCGTTCGGCCGTGAGAGTTTCCACTTCACCGGGGCGCGGCGCGACCGCATCGATCTCTTGGAGCTGAAAAGTGATGAACGCTTCGCGCTCACCGCGCGTTCGTTCATCCTCCTGAGCTTTCTTCATCTCGCCGACAATCGCTTCGAGCGCGAGCACCTCGCTTGCCAACGCACCGCGGGCATTGGCGAGCTTCGCGAATCGATCGAGGTAATGAATGTGTGTTGACGCGTTCGTGAGGGCCACGCTTTCGTGCTGCGACGCGATGTCACACAACTCCGGTGCGAGCGCCGCGAGTTCACCCGCCGTGCACAACCGCCCGTTCATGTACGCGCGCGATCGCCCATTTGCCTGAACCACGCGTCGCAGCACCAGCTCGCCGTCGCGAAGCGGAATGTCCGAGGCCTCCAAACGAGTGCGTACACCTTCGGCTTCGCTCACGTCAAAAAGCGCCTCGACTTCAGCTTCAGATTCACCCGGGCGCACTTGCTCGGCGCTCGCCCGCCCGCCCAAAACAAGCGAAAGCGCGCCGACGACAATCGACTTTCCCGCGCCCGTTTCACCGGTCAGCACGTTGAACCCCGGTGAGAGACGCAGTTCAAGCGCGTCCATCAGGATGAAGTTTTTTACCCGAAGGGCGAGGAGCACGGCGGCGCAACATAGTGCATCGATCGCATCAAATCGATGGCGGCGCCGGTCGTCCGCGCGCCGACCCAAACGTCAGCGCAAAGTTACCTTCCACACAACCGAGACGGGTCCACCCTCGAACGGGGGAACCGTTGCGCCCCTCATGGCCGATGCAATGCAGCCGCCGGTGGTTGTGCCGGCGAATGCGCCGCTCACCTGCGATGAGGTCACGCGGCCCGACGGGGCAAACGTGATCTGGACGGTGGCAACACCCGGCTTGTCCGACGCGCACCCGGCCGCGGAACCGGCAGCCGTCCTCAGCGCTGCTTTGGCTGCCGACGCATTGAACTCGTTGCCTGCCGCGGCGGCCGGTGCACTCGTGGTGGGCGCAGGAGTGCTCGCAACGGCCGGCGCGGTTGCTGTAGGAGGCGCAGACGGCGCGGTGGGCGGCGTCGAAGCGGTTGTCGCTGTTTGCGCGCCGTTCGTCGTGCTTCCGGGCGGCGGCTTCCAAGCGCTGTTGGTGCCGTTGTTCGCGTCGCCGTTTTTCGGCTTCTCGCCCGGCTCGCTCGCAGCGGAACTCGTTGTTCCGGTGGGCGCTTCTTTCGGCGCCGTTTCAGCCTTGGTGGTCGTCGGTGCCGATTCCACGTCGCCCTTTCGCGACGGCGGTTCGGGCGCCGTATTGGAGGCGGAAGCGGCCGCGGCTTCTTTCGTCGGCTCGGTTGCGCGCCCGCGCCAGATCATCAACGCGGCGGCGGCAAGGGCAACGAGCGGCAGCAACATCCACGGCACGAGAGAGCGCGATCGCAGCGGACTCGGATGAATTGATTCTGTCGGCGGCGGCGCCGAGAGAATTCGCGGAGGCGCTGTTTCGGGTGCTGTTCCAACAGCCACGGGCGCGAGGAGCCGAGCCGATGGAGGCGGCGTTGAGGCCGACTTCGCAAGCGCCCTGAGGTCGGGCGGTGCCAAGTTTGGCGCGCCCGCGTTGGAGTCTGAAAACAGATCATTTGCGAGCGTGAAAAGATCGGCGTCGGCGAGCCCTTTTTTGCTCGACTTCGGCCCCGTGGCCATCAGCTGCTGCAAGTCGAACCTGCCCGAATCCGAGTTGGGGCCGCCGCTCGGCGGCTTCGTCGGTTCGCCCTCGGGCGGATCCGGCGTGATGTCGACCGGAATTTCGTCTTCCGCCAGAACGGGCTCCACCGACTCAGGTTCGCTGTCGGTCAATGCTCGAAGCGATGATGCCGCTTTCGCCTCCAACTTCGGCGCGGCGGGCACAGGAAGCGGAGGCACTTTGATGATCGGCGTGGGCTTTGTTGTTTCGGGCGCAGCATTGTCGCGCGTTGCGATGTGTACACCCGCGTCCGATGCGTCGGTGTGCCCCAGCTTCGACGGACCCACCTTGCGCGGCGGCGGTTTGGGAAACGGCTTCGGTTCGGCGCGCGTCGGCAGGTCTACTCTCGGGCGAAACGCGGCATTCGCTTCCGCGGCCACCGCCGCAGCGCGCGCTTCAGCCTCGGCCAGCGCCGCAGCCGTTCGCGTTTCACTCGCCCCGATTTTGGCAGCGGTTTTTTCGCCGCTTTCCGCGAGCGCCCGCGCCGCGTGACCGGTCGGCACCTGCACCATGACCTTGGGAAGATTCTGCTCGGGAACCGCGGGCCGCGGCGTTGCCGCACCGTAAAGTTCGAGCGGATCGACAACGCTGCCGCGACCCGTGGGCTGATCGCTGTGTTCAACGCCGTCGCGCAGCAGCTCCGCCGGATCCGGGAGACTGCCTCGCCCCTGCCCGCGCAGATGAAGGGCGTCCATCGCGCGTCGATCGGGTGCGGGCGGCGTTGGCAGCGTTGAGATTCGCCGGCCTTGTTCCGCGTCGTTTCCCCAAGCGTTGTCATCCACAGCGACAGGCGGATTCGCGCGTGCGGCGGGCGCCGGTCGTTCCACCGAAACCGCATGCGAACGCAGCGTTGGCGCACGTTGCGGCGCGGTTGGTGTACGCCATCCCGACGGCGCCTGCTTCGTCCCTTTCAACGCGGCAACCGCATCAGGCGAAAGCACAGCAACCGTGCTCGATCGAGCTTGGACCGGCGCTTTCGGCGCGCTCCACGCGGGCGGGTCGTGAGCCGGACGCTTCGACGGGACGGGAGCCAACGCAGCCATCAATTCGAGATCGGCAGCTGTTGACTCCAAAGGGTTTGGAAGCGCGCGCTCCACCGTCGACGGTGGAGGCACATCTGCAAGAGCCTCATGCCGCGGAGCGATGGGGCGTGAAACATTGGGTTCCGGCGCGCGACCGAGCCCCCGCGACACGCTCGGACTCAATCGAGCGGACGGCGAGGAGGGCAGGCGAGGCGGCGCTTTTCCCGGCGACACGAGCGATTCGATCTCACGCAGCGACACCGCTTCCGATTCATCCGCCGGTGCCGGTTTTGCGGCGGGTCGTTGCGGCGCAGCCGGCACCGTGACCGCCGCGGGTTTGGGCGTGGCGGTGCGCGCGGGAGCGGGCGGTGCCTGAAACGGCTTCGCCAAGGGCGGCGGCGGAGTTTTCGCTGTCGGAGCGGGAACGCTCGCCGCCTCCTCAGGCACGTCCCAGCCGTCGTCGGTGGCGTCGTCCTGCGGCAGCACCGGTTTTTGGGCCGTCACCGCCGAACCAACGCCACCCGGCCGAGGTACACCCGGCCGCGGGACTGTTGGCACCGCCAGCGGCCCGGCTTTGGGCACAACCTCATCGGCGGGTGTTCGTGTGTCAGGCTCGCTGGTGCTCCGCGGCTCCGAAGACTCGGGGCGCAGGCGTCGCCTCGCTGCCCACATCGGGGCAGCTGGGCGTTGCGGCCGTTTTTTGGGGGATGAAACGTCGCTCATAAGCGGTCAGCGGGGACGAGCCCTCCGTGAAGAGTGCTCCCGAGGCGCAGCGTCCAGCGCGGGGCGCACCCAATGTTCCTCCAACCAGTCTAGCGCAACCTTGGACTTTCGAAGCATCTGATCGCAGGCGCGTGCCGGATCGTCATCGGTCGAGGGGCGCCCGTAGGCCCGCGCGTAGAGCACCCAGTTCGACAACTCGTAGTGGTGCAAAATCGCCGAAAATCGCCGATCTTCCAGCGCATCCAAAGCGCCTGCGGCCTGTTCGGCGCCGCGGCATTTGTAGAGGCCTTCCGCCGCGTCGACCAACAGCGCTCGCAAGTCTTCAAAGGCTTTTTCAGGATCCGCCGCCACCCCACCCAACAAGTCCTCAAACGCGGCCTCGGTCATTCCGGCGTTTTCAGCGCACTCCGCCATCTGCGGCACCTGCGTTGTCAGAAACTCCGAGTCAGGCTGATGCCCCAAAAGCCTGCCCACCAAGTACAAATCAAACGCGCTGGCGATGGCTTCACTCACCAAAAGCGCCGAAACGGTTGGTCGCTCACCCGGTGTGCTCAAGTGTTTCGAAGCCAAAGCATGCCACGCGATATGCGCCACCACGTCGGCGGGAATGTGCTTGTCCACAAGCACATCCATGCTCTCGTCGGCGTGCCAAAAGGTCAGGTTCAGAAACGCTGCCCGCTCCCAACTCGTCTGCCGAGACCGGCCCCGCAGCACAAAAAAACGGTGTGAGCTTTGTTCCACGACGCGCTTCAAATCCGCGTAGAGCGCCACGTGATCAAACGAGCCCTCGTCGTCGATGGTCAGGTCGGTCAAAAGGGTCGGGGAGGGATGGGGCATGGTTCTCTTCTCGGTCCATCGCATCTTCCGTCGGTTTGTGCGATCCGGCAAAATTGGTTCCGTCGGAATAACGGTGCACTTGAAAGTGCTGCGGGCTTAGGCATGATGCCCGCCCGCCGCCGTCCGGTCCGCGGGGTCGGGCGGTTGCCCGAGGAGGCTTTTTTCCCATGAGCGCGCTGCGGTCTTTTCTCCACCTACCTTTTGCTCTGTTGGTTACCGCTACAGCCGTTGGTTGCAGCGAAGAGAAACCCAAGCCGGACCCGTCGGCTGCTGCTGCGAGCGCGAGTGCCAGCGCTTCGGCCAAAGGTCGCCTCAATCTGAGAACACCGCTCGCTCCGTCGGTCAAAGTCGACCCGCAGGCCACCAAAAATTACCGCGTCGAAGTTTGCTACTTCGGCACAATGACGCTGCGCCAAGCGCGCGATGCGTACCTCGCGAGTTTGGGTGGGGCCGAACCGTCTGAAAAGAAAGTCCCCAATTTCGGCGGCGTCACCAATCCCGCTGCCGCGGCAACCGGCGCACCCACAACCAAACCTGCTGCGGCTCCCGTCGTGAGCACCAAGCCCGCAACGCCGGCCGCCACTGCAACCGCCGCAGCGAGCGCCGCCAAACCCGCAACTCCGGCCGCCACCGGAACCGCGGCTGCCAAGCCGGCCACTTCTACTTCCGCCGCGGCTTCCGCACCCACGCTCAACGAGCCGCCCGGACGCCGACCGTTTGATGTCGCGCTTCGCGCCCCGCACGAGCGCAATGCCCGCGCGTGCAGTGTCGCCGCCGGCCTCAAAGACGCTCCCATGGCCGAGGTCGACGCAGCCCTTCAGGCGTACGCCCCGTTTGCCGTGGAGCTTGCCAAGGCCGTTGGAACCGCCACCACCTACTACCAGCGCGAAGAGTTCAAAAAAGACAGCTTCGAAAAGGGCAAGCAGCTTCACAAGCAGCTCACCGACGGCTTCGCCAAACTCGATGAAATGGCCGACAAGCTCGCTGCCGCCGTTGATGCTTGGCACAAGGCGCATCCCGCCGACACCGCCAAAATGGACGAAGGTGAAAAGCTCGCCGCCGCCGCCTACAACGACGCGCGCGAAGCGCTCCTCGCCGTTGGCTTGAAAAAGGCCAATGCTCAAGCCTTCAAAGACGCCGCCGGCCGCCTCGAAAAATCGCTCGAAGCCCTCAAAACATACGCGTCGTCTCACCCCACCGATCCGTGGGGCAAAATGATGAATCCCTCCATCGAGTCCATGCTCAAAGCCTCCAAAGAGGCCGGCGAAAAAGTCTCCGACAAAGGCATTGACCCCGACACCTACCTTGTCCTTGTAAACTCGTTCGTTTCGGTCATTGAAGCGAAGTACCGCGCCCTCTCGCGCTCCACCACCATGAAGGCCGCGCCCGCAAACTCAGCTGCTCCGGCAGTTGGTACCGCTGCCCCCGCGGCTCCAACTGGTCAACCGGCCCCCAATCCTGAATGATCTGACCGTCCTGCGCGTGGCATTGTCGGCGTGCCTGCCCCACTCCCCAAGTTGCCGGTCGTCGTTCTCAAGTAAGCCCCCGCTCTCTCCCCGCCAAATCGCCCGTCCTCTGTCTCCCAAAGGTGGTAAAACTGCCTTATGGGTGATTTTTATTCTACCCCCGTTCAGGAGTACATGAGCAAGAGTCTGATTTCGGTCAGACCCACAGCGTCGCTCGCAGACGTGCTCGAAACCCTGCGGTCGCGTGATGTCTCTTCCGTTGCCGTCACCGATGATGCCGGCTCGCTCCTCGGCGTTGTTTCAATGACCGACCTTCTTCGCGTCGCCCACATTCGACATGAATCGGCGCACGAGGCGCCGACCATTGTGCCGCCCCAACAAACCGCCGCCAGCATCATGCGCTCGCCGGCGATCACCATCGAAGAATCTGAAACGGTCCAGGCTGCCGCCGCGCGGATGGTAGAGAACAGAATACATAGAGTGGTTGTTTTGCGTCACGGCAAAGCAGTCGCCGTATTCAGCACCCGTGACATGATGCGCGTGGTCTTATTCCACCACATTGAAACGCCGCTCTCCGAGATCATGACCTCCCCTGTGGAAACCATCGGTGTCGGCGAGTCCATTGACGAGGCCATTGAGCGCCTCACAGAAAAGAATCTCCGAGGTTTGGTGGTGGTGGATGATCAATGGCCGGTTGGGGTGTTTACCCAAACCGAAGCCCTCACATCGCGCGCGTTGCCGGCGGCCGTTCGGCGCATGCCCGTGGAAGAAGTGATGAGTTATGAAATTCTCGCCCTGGATGTCAGAACTCCCCTCTACCGCGTTGCGGGTCAGGCGGTTGCGACACGCGCTCGCCGCGTGATCGCTGTAGAGCTGGGCAGCCTCAAGGGTATTGTCACGGGTTTTGACCTTGCCAAGATCGCCACCATGACCCAAGCGTGATCACCACACCTAAACCTTCAAATTGCCATGTTAACCCGCACGCGTCAGATCTTAGCCATCACCCTCGCTCTGTCGGCTTTTGGACAATGGGGTTGCAAAGAGGATGAAGGTCCGGTGGCCCCTCCAAGAGCCGTTTTACGCGGCGAAAACGGCCAATATTCGTTTGTCCCCACGCTCGGTCAATTGCCATATTGCCTGATTGTGGAAGTGAAAGATGGGTATGCCCGCTCGCTCACCATCTCCGACGATGGGCAGTCGGTGGAGTGTGAGTCAGGTGTACCCATTGCCAAAAAAACCTGGCCCATCCCCCAAAAAGACGATCTTTACCGCGCCTACGTTGTGTTTTCAGATCGCAAGCTGCGGGGAGACACAACAGCCACCCAAATTCAAGACAGGCTCAAAGAAGCCCCTTCTGGCCCGGTAACTCCCATGGATCTGCGCGCTCCGGGTCAGGTATTTCTAGAACGAATTGACATTCGCCCCGCAGAACTCCGCCCTCCCAAGTAGCTGCTATTTGCCCGCGCTCTTTGCTGTCACGGCAAACGGGTATTCCAGTATCAAACGCTGACAGGGTAGATCTTCAGGAAACTTATTGGTGTCACCCACTTCACCAACGGTACACGCCGCAACGTGAAACTGCCCCTCTGCCGCTGTTTCAGGCAGCTTGAAGGTGATATCTCGCTTGCCCGTGCTCACCATTGTTTTTTCGCTCACGCGGGCGCCCGCACCATCGTACACGCAGACTCGAATTCCATGCCGCACAGCGGCTCCCTTCTTGTCCTTTGCAAACGGGTCATATTTGTTTTTTTCAAACCAATCTACCCACATTCGCACGTCGTCCCCCGCAACAAATTGCCGTGATGCAAAGTCGTCCCCCTCAGCCGGAGCGCGCGCCAAATAACTGGCTGTAATCAGGGTGGGCCACTCATTTGGACGGTAAGGTTGCCCCTCTTTGCTCTTTACCCCGCGCGGCCGCTTTACGTCCAACATCGACCTCGACTTTTGGCACGCGTCCGCGTTGCCGGCGCTCACTTCTACCGCGTACAAGATCTGATTCATCCTGCCGCGATTGAGAAGGGCGTAGTCCCCTGAAATACGCTGGTAGTCCGGCCCTACCCATTGGCGCGGATTTTCACCGGCGTTTCCACCCCAGTGGGTAAATAGGTTTCGCTCAAACACAGGCCGATCATCAATGTGCTCTTCCACCAACCGATGTAGCCACATTTCTACCCGTTCACGCGGAACAATGCCTTCTTCTTCGGCCGAAAAAACACACTCGTCGCTGTATGTCGGCTCTTTGTTCGGCTCAAAGTAGCACCGGCATTCTTTTGAATGGGCCTTTCTGTAATCGGCGTTGTCACATGCCACATCTGTTCGAGGCAGGCGTGGCACCCTACCGCTCGCGTTCGCCAACGCCTCTTTCAATATGGCCACCCCCTTCTGACGTTCCCCCGTGGTCAAACTTCTCGACCGCCGCTCGCCCATGGTGATCCAAGCTTGATTCGCCTTCAGATCAATGCGCTGACGAAACGTTTTGCACTTGGCTTCAAACGCTTCGCGGTTGTTTAAGTTGCCCGGCGCCAGTGGGTCACACGCGGTTGGATAATGGCTTGTCAGGTATTTTTTATACCATTGTGCGCCCAAGGTACCCACGTCGATAATGGCAGAGTGAGTACCCCTGTCCATCACGTGGGTTTGGTACCAGAGGGTAAATAGGTATCCGTCTCCCTGAACCATCACCACGCTGCCCGGGGGAGCATTCTCCATCACCTCTCGGCCATAGCTGTCGCCCACAACCTGACGCTTGTCGATATCCATCACCCGCGTGATCACGGCCGGGATGGAAGGTAGAAACGCGCTCACAAGAACGAATGTCGGCATCACCTTTTCGCCCGGTGTCAGGCGCAGAAGGGGCCTACCAACCTTCATCCGCCGCCGAACCAAAAGAGCCGCGATAAGGCTCAACACAGCCAAACCCGCCAATGGGTAGACCGCGGCGGGGCGAACCACTTTTACAATTTCCGCTGGGAGCCTTTTGTTCGTGAGCGAATACCCAAGCACACTCAGCGATGCCACCGCCGTGACAAATGCCGTGGCACCGGTCAGCCAAAGCAGCCTCTTCGGGGCGGCAATACGGCCTGCAAAGCTGAATACCCAGTCAAGTCCAACCCCAACAAACACCGACGCGGCCATCATCGCCGGCAAAAGGTATGAATGCCAGTCCCCAACGGAGTAGTAGATTCCGTGAAATACGAAAAACAAAAACACCAACAAAAGAAGGAGAGCCACCCGCCATTGTCGGCGAAAGGCGGCCACCAAACCCGGCAATATCAACACCGTTCCCACAGACAAAAACTGACGGTCAAAAATGTCGGGAATACGACTCAGACGGGTAAGGTAATGGCTGAGCGCCTTCACCGCCATAAACCGATTATACTGGCGGCCGGTGGCATGAAAATAAAGCGAGTCCCAGTCATTTACGCCGCCCCAGGTAAGACCCGTCGTGTTTCGATTGGCCCATATCAGGTACAGATAAAACGCGGCGGGTAGAGCGCCCACCAGGAGCACCGCGGGGAATACCCACGCCCGTTGAATTTTGGCCTTGGGCCACAGTCCTTTTTTGAAAAGGCGAGCCACCTTAACCACCGGCCACGCAAATAGGCCGTAAATCAAGCTCGGTTCGCGCACCAGAGTATAAATGATGCCCGCCGGCAACATGTACACCATTGTCACGTGGTGAGCCAAACCCAGACCAATTGCCAGCCCTGCCATCACCAGAAAGCCCGGCTTTCGGGTAACTTCAAATCGAACAATTGACCACAAGGCCCACGATGTCAGCATCAGGTGGAATGGGTACACCTCGGGAATGCGAACCTGGTCCCACACGAGCGGGCTTGTTCCGAGCAAAAGCGCTGCACCAAAACCCGCAAGGTCGGCCCCCAATCTCCCCTTTTTTTCATCCCCTTCACCAGGCCTCACGAGGAGCGCCACCGCGCGTGTGACATGAGCGGCAAACAACGCCGCCGCGCCCGCACAGAGAGCGTTAAACAAACTTACCTTGACGCAGGGCTGCACATTCAACGGTAAGATTTTTACAAATGCGTGCGCTACCAGCGTAAACAGGGGATATCCCGTGGGATGAATTACCCCCAATGTCCAAATGCCCGTTACAATCTCAGGACCGTCTGAAAACGTGGGCCCCGGCGCCACCGTCCGCGCGTAAAGCGCCACAATCAGTGAGCACAAAACCGGGTACCCCCACCTCACAATTGCAGAAGAGCGGCCTCTACCCAAACCACCTGAATCGGCTGTACCGGCCGATGTGCCGGCCGAGGCGACATCACCTTTGGTTTCTGCATCCGCCGGTTGGACGGGCTCAACCGGATCGTGGGTTGGAGCGGGAATTTCCGCTTCGGTGCTCATGACACTTCTTGCTACGGCTTTGACATTACCAGACCGAACATGTGCGGGATCTGGGGCATATCTTTGGGGAGGTAAAATCGATTGTCAGGCCGCCTTTCCTGCATTGGAAACGCCTTCCATACCGAATAGGGGTACTCCACAAACTTCTGAACGGTTAGGCCCGGCGTGAGCAACGCGTTTAGAATGTCAGAGAGCGACCATTGAAAGCTTGAGTCGGGGTGCGGGTTGACAAAGTTCTGTACTCCCTCTTCCCACCCCGAGGGCGTGAGCGCTTCACCCGCCGCCGCCACATAGTCGTTTACACCCGGTTCGGTCACCAGTTCACCGCCGCCGTATTGATACTTGAGTTCAAGGTTTTCACCGAGCATCATCATAAATGGGTGAGCATCAATCACCACAAATCGCCCGCCGCTCCTTAGAACTTTGGCGACGCCGCGACCCCATAACTCAATGTTCGAAAGCCACAGGAGCGCCCCATACGAGCAAAAGGCGAGGTCAAACGAACCTGCCGGCGTCTCCTCCAGATAGTCGTACACGTCGCTTCGAACGAATGTACCCGGCAGACCTGAATCGGTTGACAGTTGCGTCGCAAAGGCGATTGCCTCGTCGCTGATGTCCACCCCCGTGACGCGCGCGCCCAGTTGAGCCAGGCTTAACGTGTCCTGACCGGCGTTGCACTGCAAATGGAGCAGCGTTTTCCCCGAGATGTCGCCCAGCAAACTCAACTCTTCGGGTCCGAGAGTTGACCCACCTTCACGCAAAAATTTGGCCTGATCGCGCTTGTGACTGTTGTGCGCGCGGGTTGCCTCATTCCATGAAAGGCGGTTTTGTTCGTGCAGATCGCGTCGCAAAGGGGTACCCAACCAATCTACCCATCGGTCAAATGACCGCGGCGTTTTGCCATGGCGAGGCGGAACAATGCTTCATACTGACGGGCCGCGTGGTTCCATCCCATGGGCTTTTTCATTGCTCGCAGCATCATTGCCCGAAAATGGGCAGGTTCGTCGCGGTAAGCGTGCAGGGCCCACTCCACACACTGTGAAAGCGCCGCGCTCGAAAGCTCCTCAAATTTGAAACCGGTTACAAAGTTGTCCACGGTGTCGTCAAGTCCACCCACGGCGCGAACAATGGGTAACGTTCCATACCGCTGACTATACATTTGGTTGAGCCCACAAGGTTCATACCGCGAGGGCATTAAAAACAAGTCGGCCCCAGCCTCGATTTTGTGGGAAAGCGGCTCGTTCATCCCAATCCACGCGCGAAAATGAGGAGTGGAGTGAGACAGACGCAAAAACAAATCTTCCGCCCACTTTTCACCCGAACCCAACACCACCACCTGAACATCTTCCGCCAAAATGCGCCCCAAAGACTCGGCAAAAATATCAATCCCCTTTTGGGTAACCAGGCGACTCACCATACCAATCAGGGGAACATCGGGCCTTTCTGGCAGACCCATTTCGCGTTGCAACGCCGCTTTACATGCGGCCTTACCGGTTAGATCATGCGCCGAAAAAGGTGCGGCGATGTGTTTGTCGAGTTCAGGATTCCAGATCGTGTCATCAATTCCGTTGAGAATGCCGAGCACATCCCCCCGCGCACGGAGCAAACCGTCAAACCCCTCACCCCCTCCCGGGGTTTGAATTTCCGTGGCATAGGTGGGTGAAACCGTGTTGACAATGGTGGCGTGAACCAACCCGCCCTGAAGCACATTGATTGTATCGCGCCTTTCAAGTCCACCTTTGAGGTAGGTATCCCAACCCAACCCGGTGACGTGAAGTTCACTCTTGTTAAACCAACCCTGGTAGGCAAGATTGTGAACTGTCAGAACGCTCGCCGCGCGACCGAGCGGCTCGTGCCTGTAAAGCGTGTTGAGGTACACAGGAACAAGCGATGTGGGCCAGTCTTGGACGTGCACCACATCGGGCTCAAAATTGAGTAATTTGCAGAGTTCAAGCGCCCCGCGAGAAAGGAATGTGTACCTCGCCAGATTGTCGCCGAAGTCCCCGTTTGAGTCGCCGTAGATGCCCCCGCGATCAAACAGGTTGTCATGTTCCAGAAAGTACACTTTGGCGCGGCTGCCGGGCAGGGTTGTTTCTGAAACCCCGCCGAATACCGGCCCAAATGAAACTGGAACCGTCAGCACGTGGTCGAGCATGCGCGCGGGGTGTTTTTTTGTAACGCGGTAGCGCGGCAGCACCACGCGCACATCGTGCCCACGTTCGGCGAGCGCCGCGGGCAACGCCCCCGCCACGTCGGCCAAGCCGCCGGTTTTTGCGAAGGGTACACACTCCGAAACAACGAAAAGAACGTTTAGTCGAGGCATCGGGGTATCGCGTTTAGAAACGCGTGACCCAACCCTATACAGGATTTTCTTTTTGAAAGTTGGCTAAAACCGAACGCCTCCCGCCGCGGGTCCGCTCCCAGCCTTTACCGTTCCTTTGAACGGGGCCTTTTTCTCACATGTTTCTTGTGAACGCGGCCGTTTTTCGCGCAATTTTCACCACCCGTTCCACAGACCGAAGCAGGCCCAGGGCAGACGTATCAACCACGTACGATGCCCGTTCGTACAAGGCGCGCCGGGCATTCCAGAGCGCCCGCAGTTCTTCCATGGCACTTTCGCGATCTGCCATGGGTCGAGCATCGCCCTGCCCGAGCACTCGATTCCAATGGTCGTCGGGTGAGGCACGGAGCCAAATGGTAATTGACCTGCGCCGAAGCAGCTCAAAACTCTGGTGATCTGTGACAATGCCACCCCCTGTTGCGAGCACCGCCGAGTCTTGTTCCACCAAAAAAGTGGACAGCTCTTCACGCTCCAATCGACGGTAACCTTCTGTACCTTGCAACTCAAACAAGGCGGCGAGGGTAAGACCTGTGCGCGTTGTGACCAAACTGTCAAGTTCAACAAAAGGTACACCCAGGCGCGCGGCCGCCAAACTGCCAATGGTGGTTTTCCCGGCGCCGCGCAGCCCGAGCAGGCTCACCACTTGAGCGCGTTGGCCCCCCGCACGGCGCTCGTCGCCTCCAAGAAGACTCAAAACATCGGCCTTCAGGGCGTCGGCAATATCGTACAGTCGAGCCACCGACACGTTGGCGTGTCCACCTTCAAGCGACACCAAAAAACGCTCGCTCACTCCCGAGCGCTCTGAAAGCTCCCGCAATGTGAGTTGAAGCTCATGCCGCTTCGTTCGCACGCGATCGCCCAGCGCAATGAGCCGCGGATCCGGCTTTGAATCGCGCTCGGACCGATTTTTGGGAGCGGCGGCCATGGGTGCACTATATTGCGTAAAAATATTTTTTAGAAGCACTATATTGCTTGACGACGGTTCCCTAGGATGCTTGTCTGCGCCCCCCTATGGAGCACGCCGCACCTTCTTCCCAAGAGCCCATCCGGTTTGAAGCCCATCCGAGCGGGTACAAACACTGGGTGCTCACGTTTGACGGTCCCATTGCGCGCCTCGCCATGGACGTGAATCAGGAGCACCCCCTCCGCCCGGGCTACGAGTTAAAGCTCAACAGCTACGACCTCGGAGTGGATATTGAACTTGCCGATGCCGTTGAACGCATCCGATTTGAGCATCCAGAAGTAAAAGTGGTGCTCGTTACAAGTGCCCAGCCGCGCATTTTCTGTGCGGGCGCCAACATCTACATGTTGGGCTCGTCTACCCATGCCTTCAAAGTCAACTTTTGCAAGTTCACCAACGAAACACGCAATTCGCTTGAAGAGGCATGTTCTGAAAGCGGACAACACTACGTTGCCGCTCTTAACGGCGTATCCTCCGGCGGCGGGTATGAATTGGCGCTTGCGTGTGAAAAAATTCTCCTCGCCGATGACGGAAACAGCGCTGTTTCTTTCCCTGAAACTCCACTGCTCGC
Organism: Polyangiaceae bacterium; assembly: GCA_016712345.1. Lineage (GTDB taxonomy): Bacteria > Myxococcota_A > Polyangia > Polyangiales > Polyangiaceae > JADJRH01. The sequence goes on along the minus strand of JADJRH010000011.1, from coordinate 4,563,987 downwards.
TGTGCTCCCCGGTACCGGCGGTCTCACGCGGCTTGTTGACAAGCGCAAAGTCAGGCGAGATCTCGCAGATGTGTTTTCTACCCTGGCAGAAGGTATTCGCGGTCGCCGCGCCCAAGAGTGGAATCTCGTGGACGAGTCCATTGCGAAAAGCAAGTTTGATGCAACCGTCAAAGAGCGCGCCCTTACCATGGCCGCCGCCACACCTGACAAAGTGGGCGCTGGGTTAACCCTCGCTCCTGTCACACCCAAACGCTCCACAGAAAAGGGGTGGTTAAAGAGTGAATATACCCATGTCACCCTCACGGTGAAACCCAACGATCGGCTTGCTGAAATTGAAGTTCGGGGCCCTTCATCGGCAGAATCGCTCGCGGGTGAATCGCTTCGTGCCGCGGGCAATGACCTTTGGATCTTCCGCGCGTTTCGCGAGTTGAACGACGCTCTGCTCGATCTGCGGTTTAACCATGAAACGGCCGGGTTGGTTCTCCTCACCACCAAAGGTGACCCTGAAAAAGTGCGCGCCGCCGACAAGGCGCTTCTCGACTTGGAAGCCTCGGGTGACTGGCTCGCCCACGAAATTCGACTTTATGTCAAGCGCACACTCAAGCGGCTTGATCTGTCGGCTCGCAGCATGTTTGCCATTCTCACGAAAGGCTCGTGTTTTGCGGGCAGCCTCTTTGAATTGGCGCTTGCGGCCGACAGGTCGTACATGCTTGATGATGAAGACGAGCCTGTACAAATCGGCTTGAGTGGTATGAACCACGGCCCTCTACCCATGTCCAATGGGCTAACGCGCCTTCAAACTCGCTTTTTGGGTCGGCCCGCGATCCCCACAGAGCTTGTGGGTGTTACCGAGTTGATGGATGCCGCCACCGCAAAAGAGCGCGGACTTGTCACCTTCACTCCCGACGCTATGGACTGGGATGATGAAGTGCGCCTTGCCATTGAAGAAAGGGTGAGCCTTTCGCCCGACGCCCTCACCGGCATGGAAGCGAATTTGCGTTTTGCCGGCCCTGAAACAATGGAAACCAAGATTTTTGCGCGTCTATCGGCTTGGCAAAATTGGATCTTCCAACGGCCCAACGCGGTGGGTGAAAAAGGCGCTCTCACCATGTACGGACGACCTGAACGGCCTGAACTTGACTGGAGAAGAACGTGACCTCGGTGATCAACTCTGACAAGATCCCCAACAACGTCGATCTTTCTTCCGACAAAAAACTGCAACGCGCGCTCGAAGCGTGGCAGCCGCGGTTTATTGACTGGTGGAAAGAAATGGGGCCTGAAGGTTTCCAAGAAGATCAGGTGTACCTTCGCACCGCGATCAGTGTTGACCACGACGGGTGGGCTCATTTCGACTATGTAAAAATGCCCGACTACAGGTGGGGTATTTTTCTAACCGAGCCCGAACCCAACCGTAAAATCGGATTCGGTGATTTTTACGGTGAACCCGCGTGGCAAACCGTTCCCGGTGAGTTTCGCAACTCGCTCCGGCGGCTGATTGTTACCCAGGGTGATACCGAGCCGGCGAGTGTGGAACAACAGCGTTTGCTCGGTCAAACCTGCCCCAGCCTGTATGACCTTCGCAACCTCTTCCAGGTCAACGTGGAAGAGGGGCGGCACCTCTGGGCCATGGTGTACCTTCTCCATTCATACTTTGGTCGCGACGGTCGTGAAGAGGCCGAAGCGCTGCTCGAACGCCGCAGTGGAAACCCCGACAAGCCGCGCATTTTGGGGGCTTTTAATGAGCCTTGTCAAAACTGGCTTTCCTTTTTCATGTTTACTTACTTCACCGATCGCGATGGTAAGTATCAATTATTGGCCCTTGCCGAAAGCGGGTTTGACCCGCTCGCGCGCACAACGCGCTTCATGTTAACCGAAGAAGCGCATCACATGTTTGTCGGTGAAACCGGGGTGATGCGCGTTGTTCAGCGTACGGCAGAACTCATGAAAAAAAACCGGCACGAAGATGCGCGGGCCGAGGGTGGGATTGATCTACCCACCATCCAAAAGTATATCAACTTTTGGTACTCTGTTTCGCTCGATCTTTTTGGCGGAGAGATCTCGTCCAACGCAGCAAACTTTTTTGCCGCGTCGCTCAAAGGCCGGGCAAAGGAAGATGGGTATACCGACCACCGAGTGATCGACGGGTCATACGCCATGGACGTTCCCGTGGCCGACAAAGAGAGCAATGTGACCGGGTGGAAAAAAGAGGACGTTCCGCTTCGAAACGCCATGAACGAAGTTTTGCGCGACGAATACGTGCGCGATTCGCAGCGTGGCCTCGAAAAGTGGAATCGCGTTCTCGAAGAGGCCGGCATTCAGTATCAATTCCGTCTACCCAGTCGGCGGTTTCACCGTCAAAACGGTATCTACGGTGGGCTCTACTTTGATGTGGATGGTAACCCCATGAGCAAAGAAGACTGGGAAAAAAGCCGCGATGGGTGGCTTCCCAGCGCCGCCGACGAGGCATACGTGGCGAGTCTTATGACCGCTCCGGTGTATGAAGCCGGCAAAATGGCTCACTGGATCGCACCCCCCAAACAGGGCATCAAAGGGCGACCCGTCGAGTTCGAATACGTCCGCAGATAATACGGACTCACGAAACTCGGATCGCCCCGCAACGACCTGAAATGCCCTGCCACCTGACACATCGTATTCAACACGGAGTTCCCCAGCGGCGCATGCGCCTCATTCGAACGGCGAGTAACTCGTTGCGGTTGAGTTGTCGATGCAGCAGAAAAGAGCCCGTTCTGGGAGGTCCGGCGACTTGAGATGTCCATCACGTCGCCATCCACCGGTCTCGCCGGTCTCTCGTTTTCGTCGTGGCTGCGCTCGCCACAGAACTCCATCTGGAGAACCCGACGCGCCACGCTGTTCGCTTTTCCGCTTGGCGACGGGCAAGGGTGTCCCAAACGTCTCGACAAGACTGGATCCGTGCCTTGCAGAACGTTCCGCTAAAGGGAAGTTACCTAGGAGCCACGGAGTTCCCCAGCGGCGCATGCGCCTCATTCGAACGGCGAGTAACTCGTTGCGGTTGAGTTGTCGATGCAGCAGAAGAGAGCCCGTTCTGGGAGGTCCGGCGACTTGAAATGTCCATCACGTCGCCATCCACCGGTCTCGCCGGTCTCTCGTTTTCGTCGTGGCTGCGCTCGCCACAGAACTCCATCTGGAGAACCCGACGCGCCACGCTGTTCGCTTTTCCGCTTGGCGACGGGCAAGGGTGTCCCAAACGTCTCGACAAGACTGGATCCGTGCCTTGCAGAACGTTCCGCTAAAGGGAAGTTACCTAGGAGATCACGGAGATCCACGGACTCCGTGTTGCTCTGTGTCCTCCCGGTGGTGAAGAGACGTCCTTGGCGGCGCGGCGTGTCTGGTCGTTGCGTGATGGCGTCAGTTACCCAGGCGTTCTTAGGAAGGCTGAAACGGCTAGGGGGTAGGGGAGCACGAAGCTGTATAGGCCGGTAGAGCCCAGATCCAGCCCGGCGTGGTGATGCGCGGGTAGTACATAAAAACCCAAAACACATTTCGTCTGACGTTTGTTCGCCGAAATGAACGTCTTTTGCCGTTGGGTTTACCCATTTACAACGGGTAGAAACGGTGTCGCTGGCTTGGAGAGTTGCTTCGGGACCAAGCATTGTCCACGCCTGACTCTCAAAATTCCACGGCTCCGCGGCACCCAAATCCACGGGGGTACCTCCGCCTTTGGGATGGAGGGTTGTTGAAATCGCGGTGCCAAGCTTGTGCATGTGCGGCATGGCAGCAACTCCGTGGAGTGTTTGCAAAACCGCGGGGAGAGTCAGATTGCACGTAATATCCGCAGAACCCTGGGCGGGGATATCGATTTGATTGGTTCCAAAGGCAAGAATATCGGCGTCGTTCGGGCGGAGTTGATCCGTTGTGCACAGTTGGTATCCAGATGAGTCTTCCTGACCTGACAATCCCATCAGATTGGAGTAGTGAATCTGTAAAACGAAGTGGGCTGTACCTTCAATTGGGTAGCCCGCTTCTGCCGGCAGTTCGAGTGCTCCTCCTCCGGGCGCCCACACTCCAACGAGTTGACCCATATTGGCGCCGCCGCAGGGTTGTGGAGTGGGGCCGTACGAAGCCTTTGCCGTGAAAAGAAGCATGTGATGGACGATTGTCGCGTTGTCGATGAGCGGCGCGAGCGCTGTCACATGGCGTTTGGCACCCACCTCAACATCCACCCCGTAACAGACATATTCATCGGTGGTGGCCTGCGGCATGACCCAAGGCGTGCCGGGTTGAAGCTTCACGTCGGGTGTACACGAGAGCGGCACTCCGCCTGTTCCGCCGGTGCCCGTTCCGCCGGAGCCCCCTGAACCACATTCGATCGAGCTGCCGGGCGCTCCGGCTTCCACCCACGTGTCGAGGACCGCGGCGTCGCTCGCCCCTAAAGGTTCGTTTGGTGGAGGTGGCATTGGACTTTGTGCGTCGTGGATGCGCGCGGAAATTTGTGTGTACACCTTCTTGGAAGGATCACTTTTGAGGGGAGCGTGCAAGTCGTCGAGCGTCACGAGCGGCATGGGCGCGCCGAAGATCGGGCTCGCCGCATGACACGAGCGACAGTGCTGTCCAAGGATCGCGTCCACATCGCACGGCAGCGAGGAGGCCGACGTTCCTCCCGAGCCGCCGGATCCCGCGGCACCGCTGCCCGCGCCGCCGCCCGTGGGGTTGTTGCCGACGCCGCCGCAACCCGCGGCCGCCAGCGACAGAGCGAACGCAACACGAAACAAAGGGTGACCCAACATCGGCATATCTCCCGGCTAAGCCTCAAATTGTAACAGCACGCGGCGTTGATTGGGAGTCGGCTCGGCGCGCAACGGCCGCACAAAATCGAAACATCGCCAAAAACCTTCCCCGCCAAAGGCCGCCAGTGTACACGGCGCGGCATGTCCGTCCCCGATAGTCCGCGTGAATCGTTCGCGGCCCTTTTTGAATCTCAGGCGCAGCCCCAAGCCCGAAAGCGTTACCACACCGGCGAAAACGTTGAGGTGACCATTGTTCTCGTGGCGCGCGAGGCCGTGTTCGCCGATCTCGGCGGCAAGCAGGAAGGCATGTTTGAGTTGGCCGATCTCGCCGACGAAAACGGCGTTGCGCAGGTAAAAGTTGGTCAGCGCGTGATGGCTCAGGTGAGCGGCGTTGACCGCGAAACAGGCCAGGTGCGCCTCAAGCCGGTTGCGATTAAGTCCGAAGACGGCGACGAGGCCGTGGCGATCGCAACCACCAAAAGCTCGGCGCCGCTCATCATGGAAGGGGCGCGCGTCAAGGGCGCGGTCACGGGCATTGAGCGTTACGGCTTGTTCGTGCAGATCGCCGGCACCAAAGATCGAGCCGGGCGTGGGCTCGTTCCTGCGCAGGAGACCGGAGCGCCGCGCAATTCGGATCTGAAGAAACTTTTTGCCGTGGGCCAGGAGCTTGAAGTGAAAATTCTCGCCGTTGCGCCCGACGGCAAAATTCGCATGTCGATCATTGCTCTCAAGGCCGACGACGAAAAAGCCGATTTGACCGCGTATCAAAAGGCCGAAGAGAAAAAACGCGAGACGGAGAACAAGCCCGTGCGAGGGTTTGGCACGCTCGGCGACTTGATGAAAGGCGTGAAAGCGGCCCCCGCAAAGGCGCCGGAAAAGGCTCCGGGAGCATCGAAAGGCGGCGTACCACCGCGAAATGCGCCGAAAGGGCGTTCGGCACGCTGAGTACACCACGTGTGTACGCTTGAGGGCCGGCCCCCGCGAGACACCATCAATCAACGTGTACGCATTGAATCATGTGTACACGTTGTCGGTAAGCCGAAACCGATTCAACGCCCGGTTGAACCGTAGCCGCCGTGACCGCGTTCCGTGGTGTCGAGTTCGATAACTTCATTCCACGAAGCGCGCGTTACCGCGCAGATCACGAGCTGGGCGATGCGTTCGCCGCGGCGTACAACGAAGGGTTCACGCCCGTGATTGATGAGCGCCACCTTCACTTCGCCTCGATAGTCTGAATCGATCGTGCCCGGCGCGTTCAACACCGTGATTCCGTGTTTGAGAGCGAGGCCCGATCTGGGTCTCACCTGACCTTCAAACCCGGGCGGTATAGCCACGTGCAGACCGGTGCCGATGAGTGCCCACGCTCCGGGAGCAATTGCCACGTCGTCGCTCACAGAGGCGACCAAGTCCATCCCCGCCGAACCTGCTGTTTGGTACGCGGGAAGCGGAAGATCCGCAGCCGAACGTGTTACCCGGATCACGATTTGAGAAACGGCGCTCATGGGCGCGGAACCACCGTTTGGAGTTTTTGTCGCGACCTCAGCGGTTCAAGCGCGGCATCGGACCACGCGCGCGCCGCGTCTGAAAAACCCGCCGCAACAGCTCGCGAAAGGCACTCAAGCGCCTTCTCGTGCGCGCCGTCCGCTGCGTACGCACGGGCCGCCTCGTACGCATCTTCAGCGGCGACCGTTCGTTCAAAAACGCTTTCGTAAAGCCGCGCCGACCATTCATACGCGCGGGCTCCGAAGGCGATTTGGGCCATTTGGCGCGCGTCGTCTTCACTCAGCGATTCAACAATGTCGTAGGCCACCGCCGCCGCGCGCGGCACCTCACCCTCGGCGATCAAGATCTGAATCAGCGGACCGACGATCTCTTTGCGATCGTCTCCGGCGGCGCGCGCAGCTTCTAGAATCTTCCGCGCGTCTTTGATTTCACCGCGGGCGAGAAGGACCGCTCCGATGAGCGCCGCGTCCGGCACACCGTGTTGTTGTGCCGCCTTCACCCAGCGCGCGGCTTCGTCGTGTTCGCCGCGCAGCTGCGCCGCCCAACCAAGCACTTCATACGCTTCAAGCCTCACGCGCGGCAAAGGCTCCTCGTAGTTGCCGGTCATGCGGACAGCTTCATTCGCCAAGATGGTGGCCTGCACCAAATCGTCTTCGGCGAGCGCGCGCCGAGCCGAGCGCAGTTTCGTTAAGATTTCGCCCGGAACCGCGGCCTCGCGCACCACAGGTCTGCGTACACTCAGCTCTTCAATCGGCGGTTCACTTTGCAGCCGCGTGAGGGAGCTGTGAGCGAAAAACGCAAACAGAATTGCCGCGAACCACAGTCCGATCATGAAGAACACAACGGCCGTACCGATGGCCGCAACAAGCGAAATGACGGCTGTAATGCGGGTGCGTTTCGGCCCCAGCAGCGCTTCAAGAACGTGACCGCCGTCGAGCGGAAGCACAGGAATCAGGTTGATGAGCCCCCAGAAAAAATTGATCCAAATCCCTTGAACGATCGCGAAGGCCACCATGTCTCGTTGACCCGCGACAGCGCGCGCTGTGATGTGCGATCCGAAAATCCCCGTGCGGTGCAACACGAAATAATCGAGGGCCACAATGATTGCGGCCACAAAAAATCCGGCAAACGGCCCCGCGAGAGAAATGACGATATCGGCCGCACGCGACAATGGAAGAACGGGCCGATAGTGAGTTGTTCCGCCCATGTGATGGAGGCGAATTTCAGGCTCCAAGCCATACGCCTTCACTGCAAATGCATGGCCGTATTCGTGCGCGAGAATCGAGAAAAAGGACAGGGCGGTCCAAATCGCAACCGCGGCCACGTCGACCTTTCGGCCTGCGGACGCGCCCAAAAAAACCGTCATTATCCAGAACGTGTACCGGACTTCGACGTTCACGCCGAACAGCCGAAAGCTCATGAGGTGCGTTCTAGATGCGCGAGCGGGAACTGGCAACGTACTTCGAGCGCCGTCTTCACGCTGCGCCGCCGCTGCAAAAGGAACCGTCGGTTCTTGGACATGTGCCCGGAGTCCCGCGCTGCCCGCCCCTCCCAAAGTCACACAAAAGTCGTGTTAGATTCGCGTGGCCTTGAGACGCGTCACGGTTCTTTGTCTTGTGTACACAATGTTGGGATGCATCGGAGCAGGGTCGCCCGAGCCCGACCGCTCGGCGCCGACCATCTCCCCAACGACGGTCGTTTCGGCTTCTGCGAGCGCGTCGGCGTCCGCACCTCCGGCCGTGTCCACATCGGCTCCAATCGCTTCGGTGCAAGCTTCGGCCACCGCTCCTGTGGAGCCTCCCCCTCCACCGCCGCCCCCAATCCCGCCGAACACCGCGGTGCTCAACATTGGTGACTCGTTTCTACTCGCCGGGTTTGCTCAGGCGCTCAAACCCAAAATGAAAGAGCTGGGCGTGCGCTACGAGGTAAAGAGCGAGCAGAGCAGTTTTACCGTGACTTGGGCGGCAAAAATGGAGCTTACCGTTGCCAATACGCAGCCCGATCTGGTCATTATCAATTTGGGCGCCAATGAAATGTCAAACACCGATCCTCCCGCTCATGCGCCGGCCATTCGCCGCATTGTCAAAGCGATCGGGGGTAGACCGTGCGTTTGGGTATCTCCACCGAGCTGGCACAAAGACACGGGTATACTCGACGTCATCCGTGAAAACTCGGCGCCGTGTCGTTTTTTTGATTCAGACGAGTTGGTAAAACAGCCAATTCCCCGGCAGAGCGACAAAATTCACCCCAACCCTGAAGGGGGTGCCCTTTGGGCCGATACATTCTGGAAATGGCTCCAAGAACAGCGCGCTCCCCAAGTTGCCGTACCTGAAGGAACCAAACCTCCCAGTCCATGGACGCTCAAGCCCTCGCCGCCCGAGGAGCATCAACCCAAAGCCAAACCCAAGGAATAGAGTAGCAGTATGCGGATATCCACTCGACTTGTTCTCGCGGCGACTCTCGCTTCGATTCCCATGTTCTCAGGTTGTGGAGGGGAGGTATTAGAATTTCCAACCGGCACCGGTGGTTCAGGTGGAACGGGTGGAACCGGGGCCGGCGCCGGAACCGGGGGCGACGGCGCGACCGGAGCAACCCCAAATACGGGTGGAACCGGCGCATCCACATCGGTGGGTGGTACGGGTGGAACCGGCGGCTCGGCTGGCATTTGCGGGGACGGAATTGTCGACCCCAGCGAGCAGTGCGACGGCGGCGACCTGAACGGCGAAACCTGTAAAGACTACGGATTTTCCAATCCCGACGGTCTGACTTGTACAGGAAGCTGTCTCATCAACACGTCGGGATGCAAAGCTTCATGTGATGGGATGCTCGTTGAAACGGGTGAAGAATGTGACGGCGCCGACCTGAACGGTCACAACTGCACCGAACAGGGATTTGTAAATCCAGACGGCGTTTCCTGCACAATGTGTACACCTGACTATTCAGGTTGCATGGCAGCCTGTGGAAACGGTACCGCCGAACCCGGTGAATTGTGCGACGGCTCGGACCTTGGAATGGCAAGCTGCGCCGACTTTGGGTATGTCAACCCGGCCGGGTTGGGTTGCGATGCTTCGTGCAAAATGGTCGACTCATCGGGTTGTACGGCGGCGTGCAACGGCACACTTGAGCCCGACGAAGAGTGCGACGGGATGAATCTGAACGGATTTGACTGCACTCAACTCGGCTATGTCGATCCCATGGGCGCGGTCTGCGACAACTGTGCACTCAATACTTCGGGCTGCAAAGCCACGTGTGGCAACAACAAGGTAGAACCGGGCGAGCAATGCGACGACGGCAACACCGTCGACGGGGACGGATGTTCGGCCACGTGCACGGCGGGAGGCGTTTCGTGCGCCGACGCAACGCCGATTTCTCTCGCTTCCGGCTCCCAAACAATCACCGGAACAACGGTTGGAGGCGGCGTTGCTTCAGGCACATGCGCCTCGGCCGGCCCGGGTAGAGTGTACGCTGTCACCGCCCAGGCGGAAGGTTTCCTGACAGCGTCTCTCACGCGCAGCGGAACAGCTTATCAAAGTGTCCTTTTTGCTCGAACCACATGCGCCGATGCCGGGTCGCAACTGCTTTGCGCTGACAGCAAAGACCCGGCGAATGCCACATCACTTCTCGGTGGGGAGGTTATTTCCTTCCCTGTATCTGCCAACCAAACGGTGTACATCTTTGTCGACGGCGCAGGGGCAAACGATGCGGGCAACTACGAACTTGTGCTCGATCTGTCAGCGGGCACCAACTGCAACGACCCCATTCCGGTGCGCATTGAAAAGGGCACGCCCATGACGCTGCTCGGCTTTACAAATGGGAAGACGCAGAGTTCCGGCGGTTCGTGCGGCGGCGGCGGCACCGGCTTCGGAGCCGAAGATGTTGTGTACAACGTTAACTTTGTCGGCGCCGGCAACGTTTCCGCGTCCATCGACGCGGCGGGTACCAATTACAACTCGGTTCTTTATACTCGCGGCGGTTGCAACGACGGCTTCTCTCAAATCGGTTGTGACAACGCGGGTGGCAACGGTGGTGAAAACCTGACCTTCAATCCAAACGGCGACACATCCGTCTACGTATGGGTGGACGGTTCAACCGGTGCCAATGGGTATTATACCCTCATCCTCACCCCCGCCCCGTAGGTGGCGCGTGATCGGGGCTGCTCGTCACGAAAAACACCAGCCACCTAGACGCGAGACCGGCGTGCCCGGCGCCTTGAACCTACTGCCCAAGCGGTGCGGCGATAGCTCGGCGCACCGCCTCCATCAGCTCTTTTCGCTTGTCGAGCCCGTACTCTTTTGGGTCAATCGGTGGGGAGATCGTGACTGTTACTCGATGCCCCGTTTGAACAATCAGCTTTTTTGCCGGTAGAACATGGCGAGTACCGTCAACCGTAACGGGTAAGATCCGAACGCCCGCATCGAGCGCCATGCGAAATCCGCCGCTCTTAAAGGGCTGCAATGCTCCGGTTGGGCTGCGTGTACCCTCCGGTGCAATATAAATGTGACGCCCGCGTTTGAGTTGAGCGATGGCGCTTTGTAGGCTGGAAACGGCCTTTTCGTGGTCTTTTCTGTCGACTTTGACAATGCCAGCCGTTTGCATGGCTCTCCCAAAAACGGGAACCTGAAATAGCTCTTTCTTGGCCACAAACGTCATTTTCCCGCGCACGGCAAGCAGCACAACGGGTATGTCGTAGAAGCTCTGGTGGTTGACCATGACCACACACGCTTCGTTTTCAGGCAGATGTTCTTGCCCCTTGATTTCCAGGTTAATCTTGGCCGAAAGCACCACTTTTTCGGCCCACCCCAACAGGCGGGCTGCATACCGCCCGTCGTCCGGCGGCACTACAAACGACTCCACAACCGTTACCGCACTTACGCGCCCGGTTTGGAACACGCTATACAGCGTTTGCAAGATGCCCAAGGTAGCTCCGGTGCGGCCGACTATTGCGGGGGCGGCCTAAACTGTTCGTTGCATTTGTCGAAACACGCCTGCTCTTTGCAGCGCGAGAGACACGCATCCAGGTTTAGCGGCGCGCCCTCGGGCCCCGAATCACCGTCGCCTTTAAAAAGCGCCTTGCATTGGTTATTTGTACACAAGCCCGACTCGCAGTCCGAATCGTAGGCGCACTCAACACACCTCAAGTTTGCACACGTCGGTTTCTTGGGATCGGCTTTTTTGCAATCGTCGTTGGTTTCACAATTCATGAGGCGGCTGCCCGGCAACCCCAACGATTTGCAGCTCACCCCCGACAAGGCAACAAGGGCGCAGCTGAACAAAAAAGCCAACGTGTGGCGCACAGAAAAAGGTCGAACGCGGTTTATCATGGCGAGCGTGGGCCGCTAGTATCCAACGACGCGCCGTTTTGGTCTACCGCCAAAATCCAACCCGCGCCGGCCCACCGAGAACACCACTGCCCCAGGCCGGCCTCCACTTCATCGGCTTCTGCCGGCGTCAGGGTGGAGTTTAATTGTTCGCAAGCAGAAACAAGCGAGCAACCTTTCGTAAGCGCTTTAAGAAGTCGAAAGGCGGGGGAGGTGAGGCGCTCGAAACGAACCACGTCGGTCTGTCTGAACACCGCATAAGAGGCGTGATCTGCCATGGGTAGATCGCGGCCGACTTCACCGTTTCGGATTTGAAGGCGCAGCTCGGGTACCGGATAGCGATACTCAACCAAACGCAGCAGGGGAGAAAATACAAAGGGGCAACTCAGCCACACTTCTTGAGGCAAAGAACCGAGGAGGGTAAGGTCCGGCGAGGGTACATCGGGCGCATCAAAAAGATCCACAAACACAAGTTCGTAGTGAGCCATTTCTCGAAGGAGTGGACGGTAAGGTTCTTCAATCCCGCTCCAACTGGAAATGAAGCTCTCCACGCCGGCGCCCAGATCCCGAAGGGAAGGGGTGCTCGGTGGGTAGGCCGCAAGGTATGCTGTTGCGAACGCCTCGAAGCCCTCTTCCCCAAGGTAGTGGGCAATTCCCGGATGATCTTCCAGAAGCGACTCGATATGGCGGAGAAAAAATTGACGCCTGTACAGATCGGCCTGTTCGGCAGGAGTCAAGCGTTCGTTGCCTGCCACATGTTTGGCAACACCGGCCGAAAGCTCTCGGTTTTCAGAAATGGGTAGATTTGTCTGAAAGGCGTCTTTCAGAAACGTTTGAACAAGTGTCAATGCCGGCGGGGTTGTCACAGCGCACCTTCCAGCCTGAAAGGCGCGTTTCGAGTGGTGTCCAAGTTCTTTTTTTGGCAGGCGCTCGTTCTCAAAACGCGGGCTTTTTCAGCTTCAGCTGCTAGAATTTCAAACGCGGGAATGTCGTCGTCCCATTCAATCAGAGTGGATACCGGACCTGTCAGCTGCACTGCCTGTTTGTACAAATCCCACACTTCGTCGATCACGTGACCGCTGTGGGTATCGATAATGTACGCACCGTGGTTGGTATGCCCCGCCAGGTGGTACTGTACAACTCGATGATGCGGAACTCCCCGCACGTAATCCAGCGCGTTAAAGCCGTGATTGTAGGCCGACACATAGATGTTGTTCACGTCGAGGAGCAACCCGCAGTCGGCTTCTTCAACAACCGCTGAAACAAACTCCCACTCCGTCATTGTGCTGTTAGTATAGGTTAAGTACGAGGACACATTTTCCAGCGCAAAAGGAGCTTCAAGGTAGTCTTGTACAACTTTTACGCGGGCGGCAACGTGGCGCACCGCCTCTTCAGTATAGGGAAGTGGCAGCAGATCGTGCAGATGGGTTCCCGACACACCCGCCCAACACAAGTGGTCGCTGACCCACGGAGAACGCGTGTGTTTGAGGAGGTCTTTGAGCTTGGATAGGTAGGTTTTATCGAGAGGGTCTACCGAACCTATTGAAAGCGAAACGCCGTGTTGGACAACAGGGTAGCGAGAAAGCGCCTTGTCCAAGTTGCGGCGCGGCATGCCGCCTCTACCCATGAAATTTTCGCTGATAATCTCAAACCAATCCATGGCGGGATTCTGTTCAAAGATCACCCCGTAATGCGGAATTCGAAGCCCCACCCCAACCCCCAAATCCGGTAGACCCATTCTGGGAACTTGACTGCTCACGGCGGCGGCTCCTCCACAAAACAGCAAGACCGATGGATGGTAGCTGTTCGTCTACCATACCATCGGCTCACGTGCTGCAAACCCTATTTCTACCGGGTTTAGGCGCGACAGAAGCGCTCTATCACTGGGCGGGGGCGGGGGCGGGAGCTGCGGGCTGACAGTCTGAGCGCGACTTGCACCCACCTTGGCCTTTGCACTTGTTCTTACCAGCGCAGGCGTTTTTTCCTTCCACATGACAGCCGCCTTTGCCTTCACAGCTGTTTTTGCCGGCGCAGCAATCTTTTGCGGCGGCTGGGGCGGCATTGGGGTCGGCCGCCGGGCTCTCGGCCGGCTTTTGTTCTGCGCACCCCGCGATACCAGCCAAGAAACCACCTACCGCCGTAAACGCCAATGCTTTGCCCAAATCGATCGCCATCGGAAACCTCCAAAACGGTTGACTGTGTTCTGCTCGAACCTTGACGTGATTGTTCGCCGGGATCGCGCGATGCGAGTGTCGAAATGCGTCGGCCACCCGGAATTGCTCGTACTACGCCGCACCGCCGGAGCGGTTTCGCGCTCGCGAAATATTTTTTCGGTTGAGCGAAGATGACCTGCGTGAAGTAGAAAAAACAAGGCCGCGAGTGATACGATTATTTTTGTGGACAAAAAAGAAACGGCCCCAATGAGGGGCCGTTTCTCCCGATTCAAACTGCAAAGCAGGCATTCTCTCGAATGTTACCGCCGCGCAGACTGCTTCGGTTATTGTGTCACTGCGCAGGAGCAGCCGTGCCGGTCGCAGCCGGAGCGGGCTCACCCGTGGGCGCCGCAGTCGGCTCAGCCGTACCGGCCGGCGGGGTCTCCGCCTTCTTTTCATCACCGCCGCAGCCGACGATGCTTACTGCCAAAGCCGCCACAGCCGCCAACACCAACGCCTTAACCTTCAAGCTCATCGGAAACCTCCGAATAGTGCCAAATCAAGCCGGCGGCACTCCCAACCGGCTGCTCGGTCGACTAGACGCGTGATTCTATTGGAACGGCTCATGGAAGTGGAGAAACCTGCGCAAGAACATCTCGACGGTCCAGTCTGCGTTGCACGATTTGCCTATTTTGTAAGGCGTTTGTGTCAATCGCACTGGAGGTCGCAAACGCTTCTCTTGGGCGCGTTGCTGGTCGGATGTTCCGGGGACAACGCTGATCCAGCGGGGGACGCAGGGCAGGGGTCGTCGGGTTCAACAAGCACTTTTATAAGTGACGCGGGGAGCGACGCCGAGGCCGATGCAGCGCCCGCTCCGACAGTAGAAAAGCCGCGCGAAAAAATCTGCCCACCCGAGATGGTTCGTGTCGCGCACCGGTATTGTATCGATCGGTTTGAGGCCACTCTCCATGACAGTGGAACCGGCGAAACCATCTCTCCTTATTACGCTCCAAGTAAAAAGCTTGCCCTGCTCGCGGAGCGCACTTGGGAGAAAGAACGCCTGAATGTGGGCGATCCCGACGATCAACAAATGGTACTACCGATCTTACCCGCCTGGGAGAAACAGCGCGACTTTGAGCCGCGGGCGGTTTCGAAAAAAGGAAGTCTACCCAATGGGTATACCACCGGAAAACTCGCGGAAACGGCGTGTCGCAACGCGGGCAAGCGATTGTGTACTCTTGAAGAATGGCGCACAGCCTGTCGCGGCGAGGATGATCGCCCGTTTCCATACGGTGACAAATATGAGCAGGGAAAGTGCAATATCTTTCGCGAGGGACACCCGGCGATGGAGCTGCACAACGATGCGAGTCGGGGCCACTCCGACCCTCGACTGAATCAAGTCAAGATCAACGGCAAGCCGCTCTTGCGCAGGACGGGAGAGACTGCAACGTGCGCAAGCCGATGGGAAGGAGATGCTGTCTACGATATGGTAGGAAACCTTGACGAGTGGATTGATGACCCTGAAGGTACATTCGTCGGAGGTTTTTTTTCGCGTTCCAAAAAGGACGGATGCGCTTCTATCATTACCGCTCACCCATTTGACTATTTTGACTACTCCACAGGAGTCCGGTGTTGCGCCGAACTTCGGCCTGCCCCGGTGCCTTGAGGAGCTGTGCGAATATTGACGGCGCGCCATTCACGCCGCGGAACGTAGCTCCGTTTTTTCATGCGCGTGCGGGAAGTTTTCGAGGCATTGGATTTGCTCCGCGCCCGCCTTGATGCGTACGAAACTCGCTTGGTTGGTTGCTCCGTTGCTTCTTGCCACGTCGGCCACCGCATGGTCGGCTCCATCCAAAACGCAAAAACTCGCGCCTGAATTTGCAGCGGCGAGGCGGAGTCGTCTTCAACCATTTCTCAACAAAGGCATTCCTGTTGCCAAACCGAGTTTACCCGTTGTCATTGAGTATGAACGGCCGGTGCTCAGCGCCGACTTGGCGAGCCTCGAAAAAGAAGGGGCATTGGACGTAAGCGCGCTTTCCTCCACGTCGGGCCCACTCTCCGCGTTTGCTGTTGCGAATGTTCCGGTGAGCAAACTCGACCAAATTGCAGATCTCGAAGGCGTCGTGCGCGTGTCTTTGGACGGTTCACTTTTCCCGGCTCCGCGACCGCTCGATTATACCGCGGCGCTGGTTCAGTCGTCGGATGTGTGGCGCGAAAAGGGTGCGGACGATCTACCCATTGATGGTCATGGTATTACCGTTTGTGACATTGATTCAGGCATCGATATTTTTCACCCATTGTTCTTCAGGGCCGACGGCAATGCGGGCAAACCCTATATGCCCTGGGTTGATACAGACGCCAATGGAATTTTTACCCCCGACACAGACGCCGTTGACCTGCTCGGTGATGGCAATCCGGTGGTGCTCCGCACGCTGAACAGCCTTACCACTCAGATTTGGGACAAAGATCCGCTTTTTAGTTCGGACGATCCCGCCCTCGACATCGGGTTTGACTATCTCTATGCCGACCTGAATTTGAGCGGCGTTCGTGAATTTGGCCCGGAAGCCGGTTTTACAGAAGCCAGTCCCACTTACGGTGAGCCGCTCTTTCTTGTCGATGACGTTAACCGCAATGGGAAGCTTGATGTTGGAGAAAAACTCGTGGCCCTCGGGTCGTCAAAAGTAAAAGCGGTTCGTTTTGACAAGAAAGTGTACCTGCGTGGCCAAAACCTAATTGACCTACCCGAGAACCCTGATGCCGCGCATGGCACTGGAGCGTCGGGTGTGCTGGTAGGTGGCACCCCGGGGCTCACTCGTCTCGTGGGTATGGCGCCGGGGGCCGACCTGGTGATGGCCACCAACACCGACGGAACGGCTGAACTTCAACTTGCTAAGTTTTGCCGGGACCAGGGCGCCCGGGTGGTGCTTCATGAGTACGCACCCTGGTATGGCTATCACCTGGACGGGTCGAGCGCGATGGAGAAGTTTATTGATTCAACCGGGGCCGAGGGCATGATCCACGTCAACCCGGCCGGCAACCTCTCCGGTTCTGAAAAGTTGTACAAACATCCCCTCACTCCGGGGCAGGTCAACGATGTACCTGTGGAGGTACCCACCGGATATGGGTTTACCTTTTTCGGCGCATCGTTTTTGTGGCGAGACACAACGCGCGACCTCGTTTTTGTTGTGGAAGACCCAACGGGTTTCACAAAAGAACTTTCAAACACAAACACCATCTACGAACCGTGGCACGATGGTCTGACCGTTTATGCCACCCGTGTCGATTCCAGTCGAGGCACCGCTCGCATGGACTTTTACCTGTTCAACGAGTTGCAGCCCAACCCCATCCCTACCGGAAGCTGGAAAATTCATGTGACAGACCCGGCGGCGCCCGACGCTCAGCCCGTCACGTTAATTGGATATGTCGCCGATGAAATTTCAGGTTGGGGAAAGGGCATTTATTTTCCTGAACACCAGAGCGAGGAACACTACATCGGCTACCCCGGCACCGCCGACAATGGGATGCCCATCGCGGCGTACACAGGCCACGGGTATTGGGGAGACGCGCCCGGCGTAAGGGCGTCTTATTCAGGTCGGGGAACACGTATTGACGGTGAACCGATCCTCTGGATTTCGGCCCCGGATGATCCCATCACCGCCGGATACCGCGAAGGTCAACCTTCGGTGCACTTCATCTACGGCGGAACATCGGGGGCAAGTCCCCACGTTGCGGGCAGTGCTGCCCTTCTTCTGGCGCAGACACCGGGTATGACCCAATCGGACGTAAAAGAAGCCCTCAAGAAAGGAGCACTGGCAGATGAACCTGTGCTTTCGGCGGGGCCCGCTCCCAACACCGACTATGGGTATGGTAAGATTCAAATCTACCAATCACTCTTTGGAAAAGCCCCTCCCGGCGGTTCCGCGCCTCAGATTACCGTGCAGGCGGTTACTGTTGAACAGGGGTCGGAAGGCAATGTGCCTTTGGTGTTGACGGATCCCGACGAGCCTGAAACAAACCTGACAGTTGACGTTGATCGCGACTACGATGGCATTTTTGATGAAGTTCTCAAAGGTGCCGTCCTCGTTGTTCCTACCGAAAATCTCGGCACTTTCACCTCCAAAGTTCGTGTGACCGATTCAACCGGTCGCACGGCAGCGGCGCTTTCGGTGGTGAAGGTGGTTGAAAAAACCGATCTACCCGACCCCAACGCAAAGCCTGAAGTGTACATCGGCGGCGGCGGGCCCTGCTCCCTGTCAGCTGCTCCCCGGAGCCCGCGGGAGGGTTGGTTTCTCGCGGGGCTTTGTTTATTGGCCGTTCAACGCAAACTCAAGCGCCGGCAGCGCTCCGGCTCGCCGCGGTAGAGTCCCGTTCGGGGTTGGGCTCCACCCATCGACCTCGAACGAAAGCGCGGCTTGGAGCACGTACGGCGTCGCGCACCGCTGTTCCAATCGGCTGAACACTCAAGAAAAACGCAAGCCCCAAGAGTCCCCCCACCTTGCTCGGCCAACCGTCAAATCGCGGTGGCATAAGGGCGAGGAATGTGATCCCACCGGCAATGACCAACTCCACCCACGCAAACGTGATTGCGAAAAGAGCCTTTCCTCGTGAAAACGCCCGTGGGTCGACCGCGCTGATCAGAATCGAATCTCCGGCGGGATCGCCGAGAGAAAACGAGTTTCCCTCTTTGCGCACCTTTCCAAAGACCCAAACAGTGTCACCCTTTTTCAGGTTCACCTTGACAGAGCGGAGATGACCGCGGGCTTTTCGAGCTTCTTCGTATACCCGTACAAATTGAGCTTGGTCAGAACAGTTGGCCTCGCTCAGTACGGCGCCTCTTTCGGGCCAAATGTCGCCATCTCCGGCGCGGATATCCAGTTCCACGTTTGCCACTTTAACCTTGCCGCCAAACACGGCTCCGCTAAACGTGCGATCGCTGAAATGGATGGTGCGTCGCCTGCCTTCATCGGCTCCGGCTCTACCCACCTGTGAAACCTCGTATCGAGCAAGGGCAGACTCTTCACCGTGCCCCTCTTGGACGGTGCCTCTCAACAGCCCTACACCTTCTTGTCCTGGAACAAGAGGGGTGAGCGAACGAAGTCGCCGAAGATGCGAAGTCGCTTGTTTGAAGGCCACCCCGGCCACAAGCAACGTGGTTACCCAGAGAATGGCGAGCGCCAGCGCGCCCATGATTTCACGTGTGAGCACGACGGCACCTTTAACGACTTGCCTCTTCAGCCTCAGCCCGTCGCACTTGTCGCGACGCCAAGTCGCTTGACTGCCCGCGCCTTTCAGCCGCCGCCACATCCCGCTTTTCCGGCCGCGCGAAGTGGAGCAAGTAGGTCTTAACCAGATAAGCGATCATGGATGGTTCGTCGAGCGACGGGTCAATTCGCGGGATAACCTCTTTGGCGTGAGCACTGTGCAGAACCGACCAATGCAACCCGGCACGGTTGTGATGGATAGTATGGTAGCCGTTATTGCACATAATCCAATTGAACGCTCTACCCACGAAATTGCGCGAATGATTCCATTCGCTCGATACGTCACATGCGTCGTGTTGAATGAGGTTGATGCGCAATATGCAGCGCGCACCGTAGAGTTGAGGCAGGACGATAAAAAACAAACAATTCCAAAAATCGTAGGCTAGGAGGGCCGCGGTTAGACCGAAGGCAAACACGTTTTCAAAAAGGTATTGGCGCCTAAAATCCGCGCGCCCGGCGAGCTTTGCCCACCTCTGAACGCCCGCAAATGTGTTGGGCCCGGCCACGTTTGGAAAATGGATAAGGTTGAGTAGATTCCACCTGAAGTTGACATGTTCAGGTGCCGCCCAATCCGGCTGCCCATCGTCGTCAAAATGGTGATGTACCAAGTTGTGAGAGGGGATGTTCGCCGAGGCCGGGTAGAGCGCTCCAAACGACAGCACCGCGCGCCACACCATGTTGAGCTTTCGACTCTTGAAGATGCCCTGGTGGAGATGATTGTGGATGACCACCGTGTTGAGAAAGCTGAAGTAACACGCACCCGCAAAAAACAGAGGATTTCGGCAATAGCTAACGAAATACATCGAAAAAAGGAGCGCCAAATAAACCGCGATAATACCGATTTGTCTCCACTCAGCGGGGTGCTTTACAAGCCACGTCTCCCCGGTGGATGAAGTGCGGCCGGTAGCGGGCGGTGTACTGCCTCCGGCCGTCTCTCGAAACGTCGCCGCAACTTTGGTGCTCACGGCAAGGTGCTTATCACTGTCACTGAGTCACAACAACGATTGTGCATCGGTGGGACAGCACTGCTGACTGCGTATCTCGATTCGCGCCGAGCACGCTTGTACGCGCTTTTGTGTTGCGTTGTGAAGCACAGCGCACAGTGGCGAATCGTTTGCGTAGCGCGGTTTTTTTGCAGGCTGTCCCAGCTCGAATTTGATTCGTCGCTTCGTAGACAGGCATCCTGTTCTGGGTTAATTGCGAACCATCCGCCGTGACTGCCATTGCGACCACTTTCAAGTCCCTGCCGTTCACCCAGTTTCGCAGAAACAAGCACTTCTACCTTTGGTATGACGGTGTTTATGCGGTGATTCTGGCGGCGGCGCTCCTCGCGTTTCGCGCGGTTGAATATAAGCCCATCGTGCAAACTTGGGATGTTCGTCTGTTGGCGCTTCTGCCCATTGTTTGCCACATTCAGATTTTGTGCAGCGTATGGGTACACAACTGCACCCATAACAGTTTTCCCCGGTGGGCCAATCGCCTGGTGGGTGAACTCTGTGGAATGGTTGTCCTCACCCGCTTTGCCTCGTGGGAGATCATCCATCAGAGGCACCATCGCTATTCCGACGACGTGGAGCGTGATCCGCACGCTGTTATGCCGAGTTATTGGAAGTTCGTTTGGCACATGGTTGTGAACGTCGAGCGGCAGCTCCAGCAGCAGTACATGGACACATTTGGGGATACGCCTGAAAATCGCCGCCACGAAAAGGTTCGAGCGCTTGTGAGCTTCGGTGTGGGCGTTCTGCTCGTCATGTTCTGGTATACCCTACTCGGGCCTGTTGTCTTTTTTATGCTGTTTCTACCCGCGACTGTCGTGGGCATTTTGCACTTGGCCCACTTCAACTGGTCTACCCACGACGCGTTTTCGCCTACCCAAAACTTTCGCCCCGTCAACTTGGACCATGGTTTCTATTGGGTAGGAAACCGCATCTGGCACGGCATCTACTTCCATGCCAATCATCATAAGAAGACCGGTCTATTCAACCCGATGAAGGTTGACCTCGGTCTACCCATCACCGATCCGGCAGCGGAACGCGCCGAATTTGAGAAAAATCAAAAGCGCTGAACAGCCGGCGGTTCGCTTTCGGCCGTCCGCGCCGGTTCAACAGGCTCATTGTCCAGCCAGTGGGGCGCGCCTGTATTGTCGAGTTGTGTTCGGTAGAAGTGTCGCTCGACGAGCCCTTTTGCTGTGACTGTCGCCTCCAGGTATCCGCCGGTACGGTGAGCGTCGTCAAAGTTCTGACCTGAAAAAACGAAGTTTCCAAGTCCGTAAAAAATCAGTTTTCCTTTATACCACTCTTCAGGTTGCAAAACGTGGGTGTGGGTGCCCACTACCAAGTCAACCCCGGCGTCGACTAAAGCGCGGCCGAGCCGACGTTGAAGTGGCAATACGTCTTTCGTGTCGTCGCGACCCCAGTGATTGAACACCACCAGAATGTCCACGCCCGCGCGGGCGCGCTTCGCGTCGCTCACAGCTCCCTCAAGGGAGCGCAGGTAAAACCCCAAATACCCAATTCGAAGGCCGTTTACCGTGACGACGTGCGGCGATTCAGGTCCGTGTGTGTACGAGTTGGCGCCGAGGAAAGGTACACCTTCTGCCCGAAGTCGCTCGGTCATATCCGCAAAGGCGGCCTGTCCAAAATCGGCGGAATGGTTGTTGGCGAGGCTCACCAGGTCCACGCCGTTTTCTTTTAGAATGCGAGGAGTAAACAGAGGCGCCCGAAAGGGATTGTGATCGGTGGAAACAACACCCCTCGGCGAAACAACACATTCAAGGTTGCCGAGCAACACATCGGCTTGGTGAAGGCGCGCGCCCACATGAGTGAATGGGTATTGTCCATCTACTGCGCGAGGGACTTTCTCACCACGCTCACGCAATTCCAAATAGTGGGCAACGTGTAGCGAAAATGCGAGATCCCCCACAAAACCAAGCCGCGCGCACGGCGCGTTGTTGTGCTCTCACTTGGTTTTTTCGGCTCCCTTAACTCCCGCATCACTGCCGGCGTCGCCCGCATCGGCCCCAGCGTCATTGCCTGTTGCGCCCGCGTCGTTCGGGGGTTCGGCATCGGCCCCCGCGTCCGGCATTTCGGTTGCAGCGTCGGGTGCCGAGGCATCGTCACCCGATGCGTCTGGAGCGCCCGCGTCGGCCGGTGGAGGTGGCGCGGTGCCCGCCAAACACGCCGGATTGGGCGGCGCGGCAAACGCGAGCACATGCGATTTGGCATCACCCTTTTTGGTAACCAATTGGTCGGTTTTGTAAGCCGTTGCTGTTCCGCACTCGTATTTGGCGGCGCCCTTCGTATCGCGGCCCTTTCCCTCAACGGCCGCGGGGGCGCGCTCGTTTTCACACTGGCCCCATTCCACTGTGTACGTTTCGTTGTCGTCCGAAAGCAGGATGCGCGTGGCCGTGTCTTTGTCACTTCGCAGGCCGACGACCGTAGTTTTGAAAACCACTGTGGAGCCACGTTTGAGCGTTACTTGGACCGGAAAACGCAGCCCGCCGGACATCTTTGTTTTGGCGGCGCCCACTTCAAAATCGGGGCAGACCGGCTCTCCTTCAATCGGCGATGTGAGCGGTGGACCGGCACATGCGCAAAGCATGACGGGCACAAACGCGAACGACGCAGCGAACAGCGAAAGCGAGCGGTGTTTCACGCGCCGAGGCTCGCGAGGACCGAGGCGGTCGTCAAGCCTTTTGAGATGTTTTTTTGGCGGGCTTTTCGCGCGATTCATCAAGTCGCGCCGGGAGCTTCGTTTTGGAAAGATCCAAGAGATAGTCAAAATGATCTTTACTCACAGGCACCACGCTCAGGCGCGATCTCTTGAGTAACGCGAGATCTGAAAGCGACGGATCGCTCTTGATCACATCGAGAGATACCGGTGCTTTGAGCGCGAGCGCCGGGACGATCTCCACAACGCTCCAATCTTCACCGGGAGCGGTTGGATCGGCGTAAGCCTCGCGATCGATTCGCGCGATGCCCACGATCTCTTTGCCTTCGTTTGAGTGATAAAAAAGGCGAGGTCGCCTTTTTTCATGCTTCGGAGATTGTTGCGCGCTTCAAAGTTGCGCACGCCGTCCCACGTGGTTCGACCGTCTTTGAGGAGCTGCGCGAACGAGTATTTGTACGGCTCACTCTTCATCAACCAATATTGTCGAGACATCTGTATGCGCGCTCCGATGGCGCGAAGCTACCACAGTCGAGTGCGCGTCGTTGTTGCTTTTGGGCCGCGCGCAACCTCAAACGCGATCGCCGAACGCAACGCGTTTTTATGCGTCGGGCGAGGCTCAGTCTGTGATGACGATCTTGGTTCCATCTTTTACGACGCGTGAAACCTCGTCGATTTCAGCATCGTCGAGCGCGATACATCCGTGAGTCCAATCGGCGAGTTTGTGTACACCTGAAAGCGACTTGTCACCCACGCCGTGAATGCCGATGCCGAACCCAACACCTCGACCGGCGGGAACAACGCCCTGTTTTTTCAGTTCGGCGAAGCGTTTTTTGTCAGCTTCGTTTGGATAGCTCACGTTCATAAATTGATGAAAAAGTCCTTTGAAACGGCCTTGAACGCGATATGTCCCAACAGGTGTTGTTTTGTCACCTTCAAAACGTTTGGGTCCCATTCCACCGCTGCCGATCGACACTTTGTACGTTTTGACAGCAACGGATCCATTCATGAGTGTCAGCGTGTGATCACTCTTGTCGATGACGATTTCGGTGACCTGTTGATTTGCGGGAAGCGGCTTTGGAGCTGTTTCCAAAGGCTGTTTCGCGTCATGGACCGAAACGAGCGACGAGAGCGCGATAGCAATGAGAAAGCCGGTGGGCACCATGACCTTCCATCGCGGCGGACGCATCACGTGTGACAACGCTCGGCGCACTTCTTTTTTTTCAGAAACCGCGTCACACTTTGTTTCCGTTCGGCGATATCGCGCCGATGAGCACTTCGATGTCGACGGATCTGTCGCCCTCCAAACAGCTTCTGGCCGACCCGGCCATGCGCCGCGCGATCGAGGATTTCGTTCGCCGTCGAGTGCCGGCCTCCGATGTCGACGACGTTGTTCAGACAGTGCTCGTCGAGGCTTTGGCGTCGGCTGCGCGACCTCACGATGAGGTTGAATTGCGAAAGTGGCTCATCGGAATCGCGCGTCACAAAGTGGTGGATCACCATCGGCGCGCGAGCCGCGAAACAGCGTCGGACCTTCCCGATGTACCCATTGGTCCCGCACCCATTGAGGCAAAAAATTTAGCGCAATGGGCTGCGAAACAAGCGGGAGGTTCGGGCGATGCCCAGAGCACGCTTGAGTGGATGGCGCGCGAAGGTGAGGGCGAAAAACTCGAAACGATCGCGGCAGAGGAAAAAGTTCCGGCGGCCCGTGTTCGGCAACGCGTGTCGCGCATGCGCCGTTGGATGAAAGAGCGCTGGCTTGCCGAATTGGCCGCTGCGGCGCTGATTGTGGTGCTTGGATTTGTGCTGTGGCGAGTCTTCAGAAAAGAAGAACAGATCACGCAGCCCACCCCTGAGCCGAAGCCGTCGTCCACTGAACCCAACTTGGATCGAGCGCGCGCGCTTCGCGAAAAGGCTTACAAAGCCTGCGATAATCAACTGTGGCAGGAGTGCATCGCCGGGCTTGACGAAGCGAAGGGAATTGACCCTGCCGGTGACAGCGATCCTCGGGTCGGCGCGGCGCGGCAAAAAGCGGCTGAATCGCTCAATCAACAAGCCCCGTCGCCAACGTCCGCACCCACCACCTTGAACAGCGCAAAGCCCACAAGTGAACCGGACCAAAAGAAACAAGCTCCGCGAAAAACAACGCCCGTGACGCCGAGCAGCGTTTCACCCAAAGCAAAACCGCCCGTCAAATCTACCAAGGGTACACTTGATGACGTGTTTGGAAAGAGTAAGAAGTAGAAATGGGTAGATGTGGAAATAGGTAGAACGGGCTATGGGTAGAACGGGCTATGGGTAGATCAATTCATGGGCAGAACGGCGTATGGGTAGATCGGTCCCATGGGTAGATCAGTCCCATGGGTAGAACTCAATCTCAAAGCTGAATGTCGAACGCACAACGCGCTTGTATGTTCCTCCCAAATCGACCCCGCGACCTGCCAATTTTGCCAGCGTCACCATAGCGTCCGCCCCAAAATCCAGCGAATCACCGAACATGAGGGTCGCTCGCGCCAGTTTGGTTCGCGCCGTCAGGCGTGTTTCGGCAAGCGAGCGCAACATCGGATCTGCGCGCAACCAGTGGGCGAGATCGTCGGGTACAAAAGGCGCCTGTCGCGGCGTATCAAATTCCATATACACCTGCCGATTGGCGCTGCCGCTCGCGTCGAACGTGGCTGAAATTCCAATTTGAGCGGCCAGTTGAGAAATGGGCACATTCCCCTTTGCGCCGCCTTTCTTTTCGTCACTGTCGACACTTGCCAGCACAATAGTTTTGGCGCCGAGCGAAGCGGCAAGTTTTACAAATGCGCGCATTTTTTCCTGAGCCAAACGCTCATTTGCCACCGCAGGACGAAGGTAGTGATCTCTATTAAACGGGCTCGCCAGGTAGGCTGCGCCGTCTTCAAGATCCCCTGGGTCAAAGTTAAACCGAGTGACGGCCTCCTGGGGTGACAGGTGAGGTAGAACAATTTCACCCTTGGTAATAACCCGCGTGACAATGCCCTTTAGGTCGGCCGGTTCGTCACCTTTTGGGCCTTTTAGAACGCCTTGATAGGTGGCTCCGAGAGCCTGCGACAAGAACAGGGTCGCTGCGCCGGCGCCTACCAGTCCAATGCCGCCGGCGAGCGCCAGGGGTAAAAAACCCAAAAGACGTTTGGTGTCCACCTGCGTTACCAAATCGCGGTATTTATCGTCGGACGCCACAAGCAAGATTCGCCTTTCTTCCGGCGCCAAACGATCAAAATCCACTTTCATAAAACCGGTATACCATGAATGCCGCACGACGCGGCGGCGATCGTGGTATGAGCGCTTATGGCGCGCGTTCTTGTATCAGGTCCGCTCCCTGGAACAGACCTTTCTCGCTTGTATCAAATGCATCAGGTTGAGGTGGGTAGCTCCCCCCAGGGGTTGGGTGGCGACGGATTTCGCGAGCGGCTGTCAGATCACGAGGCGATCATCCCATTTGTCACCGACGCGATCGATCGAGCGGTGCTGGATCGCGCGCCCAATCTCAGGGTGGTTGCCAATTGTGGGGTAGGGGTAAATAACATCGATCTCGCTTTGTGCCGCGAGCGAAAGATCGTTGTCACGAACACTCCAAACGTGCTTACCGATGCCACCGCCGATGCAACAATGGCCCTCATTCTCGACGCGTGTCGAGGGGTGACTACCGGCGATCGGCTGGTGAGAAAGGGAGAGTGGAAAGGGTGGGCACCTACCGAGTTCTTGGGCGTTCGCGTGACAGGTGCGCGGCTTGGAATTGTGGGGCTCGGCCGTATCGGAAAAGCGGTTTCAGTCCGAGCGCGGGCGTTTTCAATGGTGGTTGCGTACACACAACGCACTCAACTACCCCCGCCTGAAGAACAGGCACTCGGCGTTGTGTACACAGATCTTGAAACTCTTTTTGCTCAAAGTGACATCGTTTGCCTCTGTTGCCCCCTGACGCCGGAGACTCGCGGCCTTGTGTCGAGAGATAGGCTCCTTCGCATGAAGAAGGGGGCTGTACTTGTAAATACCGCGCGCGGTCCGTGCGTTGACGAAGAGGCGCTCGCAGAAGCTCTGCAAAGCGGTCACCTTTTTTCGGCCGGGCTCGATGTGTACGCAGACGAACCTCGAATCGCCCCGGCGCTGCTCCGTTGCGAAAACGTGGTTTTGGCGCCTCACTTGGCGAGTGCCGATCGGCCCACCCGCGAAGCGATGGCGCGAATTTGTATTGAAGCGGTGTTGACGGTTCTTGACGGCAAAGAACCGCCGACGCGCGTGGCATAATCACAGGCGCCCGCGGGGCATTGTCGCGACCCTGCGTGACTGTTGACAGACGCGTGGCGGCTCGGATACGCATGAAAGCTAGGGAAAAAGGAGTCAGAAATGAACCGCGGCGCCGTTGGCTTTGTTGCGACTGCCTGTCTTGCCTTGTCGATGCTTGCTTCCACTGGGTGCGTTGTTCGGGTTAGAACCAGGCTTACTGCCACCGGACATATTGAACCTACCATTACCTCCTGGAAGAGCATTTCGAGCGCCACCGGGGGTATTACGCTTCAGTCCAAAGGTTCGGCCGATATGCCAACCCTGATTATCCAAACGGTGCACAAGTCGGTGCCCAAAGACAAACCTGTAGACTTGGTTTTTGTTGTGGACACAACCGGCTCCATGCAGGACGACATTGATTCTGTCCGCAAGAAAATGAAGCAAATTACCCTTGAGCTTTCAAAGCGAAATCCCAGTTACCGCGTGGGGGTCAACGCGTATCGCGACAAGGGTGATGACTACGTTGCAAAAACCTACCTCAAGTTGAGTGAGGATGAAGACGCCATTTTTAAGGCGATGAACAAGCTCAAAGCCGACGGCGGAGGCGACGTTCGGGAGCATGTGTACGCAGGACTTGACACGGCTCTTCGAGAGCAACCATGGCGCAATGGGGTAAGCCACCACATTATTCTGATCGGTGATGCGCCTCCCCATGACGATTATAAAAAAGACAAACGCAACTACGACTCGATCGTGAGCCTTTCTCGAAAGGAAGAAGTAAAAATCAACACGATCGGCGTCTACTGCAACAAAATCTGTCAGGGCGCCATCGCTTCGGGATTATAAACCCACCTCGCGCGCCGGCTCGGGCGAGGCGAGTAGTTGACCGTTGACACGAAAGAGTCCCGTCTACCCCACTCAAACGGATTGATCGCGTCTGACCCACGTGCCACAATCCGGGTATGGACTACCGCGATGAGCGTGACGCCCTGCGCGCCCGAGTAGAAAGCCTCGAAAGTTCGCTCGCGTCTGCCCAGGCTGAATTGACGCGAATGCGCGCTACAGAGGCAGCGCTTGAGGCCTCTCAGCGGGAAGCCATGCGCCTACGGTTTGAGTTGCAAAGACTTCGACCGCCCGGCGACCCGCGCGAATCGTCCAAAGTTGGGTTCATTATCGGCGGCGGCTTTGCCGTGATGACAATGGCTTTCGGTGCCGCATTTTTGTTAAAGTCAAAGCCGCCTTCCCCTCCAACAGTAGGCGATTTTGGCCCCTCTTCCCAACCTGACATTCCTGTCGAACCGCCCCGTGTACCTCCGCGGGTAGTAGAACCTCCGCGCGGTCCCTCTGTTGCAACCATCTATCAAAGAGCGGCGCACGTGGAGTGGCCGGCCAGGGTTCTTCGTTCACAGGGCAGCGCCCCGGCGGTGGGAACGGCCTGCAAAGTGCTCGCGGAGCTGCGCGGCGACGGTCTGGTTGCCACAATCGGCGATCTTGAAGTGCGATGTGGAACAACGGTTTTATACCGCTCTACAGACGAGTTGAACGGCGTTTCAACCACGAGCGTCGACGTGCTCGAGGTTGCCGGAAAAACACCCGACAGCGTGCGCGACGCGCTCACGTTTTCAGACCTGGGTGCACGCACGGGGAGAAACCAATTTACCTTGAGTACGCTCCAGCGCGAAGGCGCTGTTTGGTCTGAAAACGCGCCCACATTTCGCGTGGAGCTACAGGTAGAATCGTGGACGGTCGACAGGCAGGGAGAGCCGCTTGTCGACCCGGCAAACCGCCGCGCGCGGCTCCTCGCACCCGTTGGGGTGTCAGGTGTGGTGCGAGCGTTGGAGGGTGAAGTTCAGGTGACTCAAGGGCAGGCTTGCACCGTCGACGTCACCCCGGCCTCCTCCGGTGAGTCCAATTGCCGGGTTCGCGTGCGGTGTGGCAGCGCGCTGCTCTACGGCGCCGGCGATTCAGGTTACAACAAATGCTCCGTTGAGAATGGTAAGGTAGGCAAACTTGTTGACCCTCGCCCGTCGGCAGAAGATACCGATCCTATGCTCGACATGGACTTGTCAGAAAACGTTGTGACGGTTCGCGAAAGCGGTGAAAAGCCGTGGTCCGTAACTATTAAGCTGCAACGCGTTGAGTAAGGTGAAGGTAAGAGCGCCGCCGCGCGCAACCAACCCACGGTTGAGGCGTCGCCAAACGCCCCGGTTGGAATCTCTTCGAAACGCTACGTTTTTAGGCTTTTTCGATATAGATGAATGTCCAGATTGTTCTTGCCGCTTCTTTTAGGGCTAGAAGTGGGGTCTATTACAAGCCAACAGTCACAGTGTTAGACGTGCCCAAGCTTGTGTACGCAGTGCCCGGTAGGCCGCCCGCTATTTGAACCTGAACCTGCGAGCCGCGCGCCTCATTCAGCGATTGGGCATCGATCGGAAATGTCAGCTTTGCCTGCGTTCTGCCTATATTGAGGGCGAATTGGCGATTTTCAGCTTGGGGTGACTGGTGAAACGTGTAGTTTTGACGAGCCAGCTCTTTACCATCGCGCGAGAGAACCACCAGGGTTAGTCCGTCAAATGGGGAGGTGAAGTTTGAAACCACATCCAGCGGTTTGCCGGAGTTGTTTTCAAGCTCAACCTCGCAGTTGAATGTGACAAGGTTCGACCCGACAGCCTGCGATGTGACGCTGAGCAGCCGCAGTTCAACGCCCGTTTGTGTTGATGCCGCCGCTTGAACAGGTGGTGCCGAAATTGGGGGTTTGGAACCGCCCGGGGGTTCACCGCCCGAGGGTGACGCCGGAGAGCAACTCACAACGCAGGCCCCGGCGGCCACAAACAATCGGCTCCACATTTGAGCAATCTACCCGGATTCCAACGTGCGCCGCAAGGACGTGCGATTTCTTTGGTTGCCATTTGTCCAAGGCTTGTGAATGATCGCGCCGCACCCGAGGAGCGCCGCAATGACTGATCCGATTGGACTACTGGCATTTTGGAAAATTACGATCGCAAGCTGTATCTAAAAGCGGCGGTCCTCGCCGATGAACTTGGGTATGACTCGTTCTGGGTGCCTGAAGCGTGGGGATATGAGTCGTTTCAAGTGCTCACTGAAATGGCGCTTCGAACCAAGCGCATCAAACTTGGTACGGGCATTACCAATGTGTACAGTCGGTCACCCGCTGTCATCGCTATGAATGCCGCCACGCTTGATGAGATCAGCGAGGGGCGCTTTATTTTGGGTCTCGGTCCCAGTGGTAAACGCGTCATTGAAGGTTTGCACGGCCGGCCTTTTGAAAAGCCGTTAACGCAGGTGCGCGACGTTATTCGAGTGGTGCGCACGCTCCTTGCGGGTGGAAAGTTGAGCGACGCCGGGGCCGAGTTGGTTCAGTATAGGCCCTTCAAGCTTGAAATGACGCCCGCTCGCGCCGATATACCCATCTATGTGGCGGCGCTTCGGCAAAAAGCCATTGAGTCAATCGGTGAGTTGGCCGACGGTTGGTTACCCACATTTTGGCCGTATGATCGGTTGAATGAAGGGCGTGAGTGGATTCGAGTCGGTGCGGAGCGCGCGGGGCGCGATCCTTCGAAAATTGTAACGGCTCCGTTTACCACGGCACTGCCTCTCGGGCTTGAAGCCGGCGCCATGATGGCAAAACGAATTATCTCGTTTTATATCGGTGGAATGGGCGATTACTATATTGAACTTCTTACCCGTTTCGGGTTTGAAGAAGACTGTAAAAAAATCGCCGACCTCTACCAAAACAAAGAAACGCGCGCGGCCTCGGCGGCTGCCGTTCCCGACAAGATGATTGAAGCGCTCACCATTTCAGGGGATCCGGCGCACTGCATTGCCGAACTAAAGCGCCGACGGAGCTTTGGGATTGATCTACCCATTCTCAATCTACCCAACGACATGCCTTGGGAAATGGTAGAAATGTTCATCCGCGGCATGGCCCCCACCGCTTAGGTACACTTGGCAGCCCAATCGCCAAGTGGTCGATCGCGCTCCTAGGTGGCTGGTGTTTTTCGTAACGAGCAGCCCCGATCACGCGTCCGAGCGAGAACCGGAGCGGAACATACGCTGCGTATTTGAGCACCGGAAGCGCAGCGAGGACGCGTCAGCGGGGCGCGCAGTAGAAAAACACCAGCCACCTAGGTAACTGACGGTCCTTCGGCCAAACGCTGATGCGAAGCCCGGCCACAGGCTCGGCAAAACGTGCAAGACACCGAGACCGGTGCCTAGCGAGAAAGCGAAAAGGTCGCTTCCTGACCGATCGCGTATTCGCTCTGAATGGGGCCCACCCGACTCGCGGGTCGCGGGGCCCCCACCCCACGCCACCGCTCAAACATGGCGGTCCCCCATTCATCGCTCAACGCGATCGGTCACTCGCTCCGTTGCAACGAGGCAGAGGCCGGCGAGACCGGTGGAATAACGTTGTGTACATCCCGAGCCGCCAAACCTAGTTACCCCCGGTCGAACGGGGCGGCGCAGCCGCCCCAGGAGCAACTCCGTGTTGATTACGACGTGTCAGGAATCGAGACGTCTCAAGTCATTGCGGGGCGCTGAAGTCCGGTTGATAGGGGACCGGCGCCCGGGTTAGCCCATGCGCTGGAAAGAAGCGGGCTCAATTTCAAAGATGACGCGCTTTTCGCCCGGTTGGCGGAAGGGGTATTTGTCTTGACCGAGGTATTTTTTTGCCAATGAGTCAATATGCTCGTCGGCGCCTTCCTCGATAATGTTGACTACCTTCCCTCGAATTTGAAGGTAACGGTAAGGGTTGGTTGGATCCATCACGGCGAGCGCAACCGACGCGTTTTGCTGCATATTTCGGTCTTTGATGCGGCCGCGCGCGGTGTTGACTCGGACCTTTCCATTGTGAGTATCAAACCAAACGGGTGTGACCTGGGGTGTACCATCGGGTTGGACAGTGGCGAGCGAGGCAAAAGCTTTGCACTCGTTTGTCAGGAGATCTTGGTGCGTTTCAGGAAAGGTGAGCATGGTAGTTTTCCTTTTGAGCTAAACGCTGAATGAGTTGAACAAACAGTAGGCACGGGAGTCGGCGCGCATCAACGGAAAACCCTCCAGGCCACACGGTCATCACGCTGTTGGCGCCGCGCCTGTCGTTGCGGCGAGACCGCCCGCGCACAATTTCATATCGCCTCTTTTGGGGTCTGGTGTAACGTGCGCCCCGATGCGCTCTTTGCTGGAAGCGATTCGATCTGGAGACAATGCCGGTCCACTCTCCGCGCATGACGCTTTCGCCCTCGCAGACCTTCCCGCCGAGGAGTTGTCTCCCCTCCTTAAAGCCGCCGCCGCCGTGCGCGATCGGGCGTTTGGGCGCACTCTGACGTTTTCGCCCAAAGTATTTTTACCCCTCACCAATCTGTGTAGAAACCGCTGCGATTATTGCTCCTTTCGCAAGTCGCCCGGCCAGGAGGGTGAGTGGACAATGACGCCTGAAGAAGTGGCTGAAACGGTCACCCGGGCGCGTCACGCCGGCTGTATAGAAGCTCTTTTTTGTTTGGGAGACAAACCGGAGGGAGCTTTTTCAGCTTACCGTCAAACGCTCGCCGCTTTTGGCCACAACTCAACGGTTGACTATTTATACAGAGCCGGTTGTGACGCGCTAAACCTCGGGCTTTTGCCCCATACAAATGCGGGCGTGCTTGAAGCTCAGGAAATGGAGCAGTTGAAACGAGTCAACGTCAGCCTCGGCCTCATGCTTGAAAACGTGAGTCCGCGCCTTTGTGCTCCGGGTATGCCTCACCACAAAGCGCCCGACAAAAGGCCCGAACGACGCATTCGAATGATTGAAAACGCCGGGAAGCTCAAGATCCCGTTCACCACCGGCATACTTCTCGGCATTGGTGAAACCCGGCGTGAACGAGTAGAAAGTTTGCTCGCCATTGTCGATTTGCATCGGCAATATGGCCACATTCAAGAAGTGATCATCCAAAACTTCAGAGCGCGACCTGACATTGCCATGGCCACCGCACCTGAACCTGATGACTACGAAATTGCTCACTCTGTGGCTATGGCCAGGCTCATTTTAGATCGAGATGTGAGCGTTCAGGCTCCCCCAAACCTCAATCCGGGTGGAACAGCGCTGCTCCTCTCCGCCGGAATCAACGACTGGGGAGGTATCTCCCCGGTAACCCCCGATTACATCAATCCGAGGCATCCCTGGCCACATTTGGACATGCTGCGCGCTCAGGTGGAGTCGCTCGGATATCAACTGGCACCGCGCTTGCCGGTGTATGATCGCTACCTTGACATGGAAGGGTATATTGACCCTTCCCTCCGAGAGCCGATCGCCCGCGCCAAAGCCCGGCTGTCCCGTTCCCCCGGTGCCGCGATCCACATTGAGCAAGCCCATTTGGAGGCTGCCGTATGAACAACCTTACCGAGCGACTGCCGGTTGAAACAGCGCTTGCAAGGGCCTCGTTTTCCACTCGCTCCATTCTTGAAAGTTGCCTTCTTGGTAAGGAGCTTTCTGTAGAACAGGCGGTTGCTCTCTGCGATGTGGAAGGTGCCGACCTCGAAGCGTTGCGCGCCACCGCCGACCGAATGCGAGCCGAGCAGGCGGGTGAACATGTCACGTACGTGATCAACCGGAATATCAACTTCACCAACGCATGTATCAAAACATGCCATTTTTGCGCTTTTTCAAGGCTTCAACGGTCTGAAGAAGCCTATTTCCTGACTGAAGAAGAAGTGGTGCGCCGCGCGCTTCAAGCCCGGTCGTTGGGTGCTACAGAAGTGTGCATTCAGGCGGGCCTTGCACCGGGAATGGATGGTGGGCTTTATATTCAACTTACCCGCGCTCTCAAGCGGGCCGCGCCCGATCTGCACCTCCATGCCTTTTCGCCCGAGGAGGTAAAATACGGTGCAAAGCTCAGTGGAGTGTCCATTGCCGCGTATCTGAAAGAGTTGAAAAACGCTGGGCTCGACACTTTGCCCGGGACCTCGGCGGAAATTCTCGACGACGAATTGCGCAGCCAAATCGCTCCCGGCCGCATCACCACCGCCGAGTGGAAAGAAGTGATTGTTGCGGCCCACGAGGCGGGTCTACCCACAACGTCCACAATCATGTTTGGTCATGTGGATACGGCTCTTCAACGAATGGCGCATCTCGACATGTTGAGAAACATTCAAAAACAA
Organism: Polyangiaceae bacterium; assembly: GCA_016712345.1. Taxonomy (GTDB): domain Bacteria; phylum Myxococcota_A; class Polyangia; order Polyangiales; family Polyangiaceae; genus JADJRH01. Next base: position 4,529,917 of record JADJRH010000011.1, on the reverse strand, counting down.
ACGGGAGGTTTTACAGAATTTGTTCCGCTCTCGTTCATTTTTGAAGAGGCGCCCCTTCACGTAAAAAGCCTTGTTCCAGGCCTTCGACGTGGGGCATCTACCCTTGAGGTGGCTCGCCTTTTTGCCATTGCTCGCCTGATGTTGGGGGAGCTTTTTACCAACGTTCAGGTGTCATGGGTAAAGCAGGGCCTCGCCATGTCGCGCGAGCTTCTTGGGTGGGGAGCCAACGACCTCGGCGGGACGCTCATGAATGAGAGCATTTCCACCTCGGCGGGGGCCGAACACGGGCAATTTGTTTCACCTGAAAAGCTTCGCGCAGTGGCTCGGGAAGCGGGGAGAATTCCCGCGGAGCGAACAACGCTCTACCAAGTTCGAAAAGTGTACACACCTGAAGGTCTTCCCGGTGAAGCAAGCCAGCCGATTGATCACATTGTCGACCCTGAATCAACGTTTGGCAGCTACGCCCAGCTCACGCATGACGAGCGCTACCGGTTTCGAAAAGACAAGGTTCGCACGGCGTCGCGGTGAGGTTCACGCCTATTCGGCGTGCGCATGGGCACTTCCGACGGTCACAGCCGACTTGTCATGAGGCGCGCGTAGTCTTCAGGTTGGTCCACGTCGAGCGCGAAACCTTCCCTTTCGCACAGGGTAAATGTCAGACCCAACGATGTAGCGAGATCGGTGTGCGGCCGAAGGCTTTTTCCACCGCAAAACTGAGTGGACATGGGGGGCGGCAGCCGCAATGCCAATGCGTTTGTCCCCGTACCGGCGGTGTCGGGCGCAAAAACAAGGTCGTGACTTTTAAGGAGGTTGGTCAGCGAGGTGATGTCGCCTTGGGTGAGAAAGGGTAGATCACCCATAATCACGAGGGCGCAATCGGCCCCTCGGGTAGTTAGAAACTGGAGCCCTTCGTCAACCACTCTACCCAACGGTCTACCGGTTTCAACCCCCGGAATTACAAGTGATGCGGCGCCGCTTTCGTCGGCTCTGCGAGCCACGTCTTGTCCGTCGGTAACCACGAGAACGCCGCCCAAGTCTCCGGTTTGACAAAGCGGAACGGCGACCGTGCGAACCACGTGGTCAAACAAAGCCACCGCAAACTCAAACCGGGAGGGGCTGTCGAGTGTGCCCGATAGGCGCGACTTTGAACCGGTAAACCGTTTGACGGGAACAAGCACCCACGGCTTCATGCGAGTTGAGCCGCAAATTCAAGCATTTTTGTAGCGAGTTGAAAGCTGTCTTCGCGCGAGTTCATGACGGTTTGGGTGCCCAGGATCTGACAGTTTGACACAGCGGCAAATGGCTCATCCCCATTTTCAACAACCATGCCCGTGAGCAGCCCCTTGTAATGCCGAATGATTGCGGCGGGGGTAGGATCTTCGCCCTCCAAAGATCGGATCATTTCGGCGAGCGGGCCTTTGACGGCGCGGCCTCCGACAATGGGCGAGAGTGCCACAACTGTCTTTTTTTCAAGCGCTTCTCGAACACCTTCCATGGTTAGAATTGGGTCGACGGAAACGTAGGGGTTGGAAGGTCCAAACAGGCAAAGGTCGGCTTGGGCAATTGATTCAATCACCCCGGGGGCCGGTTTGCGGGTGCCTTTATACCAAACCCGTTTGACGACGGGTATGGTGCGCCGTTTTACAAACCACTGTTGAAAGGGAAGGGTGCCCTCATTCTCGGTGTCAATCATGGTTTGACACAACTCGTCGGCCATGGGCAAAACGCGTGTGTGTACACCAAGCCCTGTAAAGAGACGTTCAGTGACGGCGCTCAACGTTTCACCCCGTCGGAGCGCTTGTGTACGCATAAGGTGCGTGCCCAAGTCTCGATCCCCGAGAGCAAACCAATCATCGCCGCCGTAGCGCTTCACCATGTCGAGCGCGCCGAATGATTCTTCGGCGAGACCCCAACCGCGAGCCTCGTGTCCGAGCCCCGACAATGTGTACATCACGGTGTCCAAGTCGGGCGCGATGTGAAGCCCCCAGTGTTCAAAATCGTCGCCCGTGTTCACGATCACGGTGAGCGAATTGCCGGGCAAAGCGCGGGCAAGACCGTGAAGCAAACGCGCTCCGCCAACGCCGCCCGAGAGGCAAACAACACGTTTTACGTCAGCCATTTTCATGCGTACACATCCTCGCTTGAAGGCCGTTGCAGTTGTTCGGCCGAACCGCCGTGCGCCGCAAAACGAAGCCCGCGCACGAGCACCACGGCTCGTCCTTCATTCGCTTGGCCCGCCACAAGATCCGCCGCCGCGGCGATCTGATCTCCAAGCGCGGTGACCGTCTGCTCCAACGTTCGGCCGAAAAGATCGGGCTCACCGCGTCGATCCCACAGCGCGGGCAGACCCGAAATGCCAATGGCGGCACCCACGGTGCCAAGGCGAAAAGGTCTGCTGAACGAATCGCTGATCACAATACCGATGTGTACACCCGTTTGTTTTTCAAGCTCTCCGCGCAGAGAAGCCGCTGTTTGATCCGGTGCTTCCGGCAAGAGCAAAACCCACGGTCCCGAGTTGTCTGCGGCAGTTTTAGGTTTGGCGTTGCTCATGTCGAGGCCCGCGTTGGCGCAGACGAAACCGAGTTTGTGGCGCACTACGATCGCACCTTTTGTGATGCGTGAAACAGCGGTGCTTTCGCGCAAAATAAGTTCAACAACGCGAGCGTCTTTGCCCACCTGAGCGGCGATCTCACGGGCGCGATCCGAGGCGATCACGGTGTTCAGATCGACAAATCGACCCTCGGCGCGTGACACCACTTTGGAGGTGACAACGAACACGTCGCTCGGCTCCGGCCGGATGTTTGCGAGAGTGAGGCTCTGCGCGATGAACGCCGCTAAATTGTCGCCGGGCGACACGATTGGAAAGCCCGGCAAAGCGACAATTTCCAGCCGCGCCGCGCACGTTACCTGTTGAGGCGCTTCGGCCTGGTCCATGACGTGCCGCGTAGCATACTCTCACGCGCTCTGGAGGTTCGTCGGATGCGAATTGGAATTGTGGGTGGTACCGGACGCGAAGGTCGAGGTCTCGCTTTGCGTTGGGCCGCCAAAGGTCACGAGGTGTTTGTCGGATCGCGCGATCGCACTCGCGCCCGCGAAAAGGCGGCCGAGCTGAATGGTGAATTGCCTGCCGAATGCCCGCGGATCGCGGGTGGGGGAAATGATGAAGCTTCCACGTTTGGGGAAGTGGTGGTGCTGACGGTTCCATACGCGGCGCACGGCGAAACGCTGAAAGCTCTAAAAGAAGCACTCGCCGGTCGCATTCTTGTGGATATTACCGTCCCCCCTCGCGCCTCCCAAGGTCACTCAGGTTCACCTTCCGCCCGGCACATCGGCCGCGATGGCAGTCCAGGCGATACTTGACTCAACAACCCGGGTGGTAGCCGCGCTCCACCCTGTAAGTTCACTCCATTTGGGCGCTCCCAGCCATGCGGTAGACTGCGATGTGCTTGTTTGCGGCGACGATGAACCCGCGCGAACGCAGGTAATTGCGCTCCTGGGAGACTTGGGAGTGCGGGCTTTGGATGCGGGCGTGTTGCGAAATGCGGTCGCGCTTGAATCACTGACTCCCGTGCTGATTCACCTGAATCGCAAGTATAAAACCAACGCGGGAATTAAGATCACCGGACTATAGTCATGGACGCGCATGAGTTGACAGTTGAAGAGGCGCGCGTTGTTCTTGAAGAACATGTTCGAAAAACGGCATGGTTGAGAAGGGATCTGTCAAAAACCCTACCCATTGACTCGTTTGAGCGCTCGGGAAGCTTCCATCTGTCACTCAGATCATTTACCGAAAAACGTGAAACCTCCCCAGCGTACACACCCCATTGGGGTGGGGAGGTGGACGGGCCCGAAAACGGTAGACCGCCGGCGATGTGGGACATACCGGTCCAAATTCCTGGCAGATACATTAACCAGGACCATTCTGAACCGGTTCCTCACACCGCGGAGGTTCGCACCTGTTTTGAGTGCGGCGGACGTGGGAAGGTTACTTGCCACGGCTGTTCAGGTTCGGGAAGGGTAAGGTGTTCCAATTGCAGCGGTGACGGTCGAGTCAACCGGACGCGCACCAAAACACGAACCAACGCTCAAGGTCAGGTAGAAACGGAGACCGAACACTACACCGAAACCTGTTCGCGGTGCGGAGGGGACGGGAAGGTAACGTGCTCTGATTGCGGCGGAGACGGAGTTGTAACGTGTGGACCCTGCAACGGCGCGGGTAGGTTGAAACACTACCAGCGTTTGACAGTGACGTGGAACACATGGCCCGGAAATGAAGTTATCGAAAAAACCGATCTCCCCGATGAATTGATTCAAGACGCGGAGGGCATTGTCGTTTGGTCGGAGGAAGAAGTTCGACTCGAACAGAAGATGGCGGGCGGAGGCGGGGCCTACCGCGGAACGGGTAGGCTGAATGTTGAAGTGAATGAGGCGGCCAATCGGCTGATCGCATCTCACGTGTTTGGCAGAGAGTTTAAGCTCCACTGTCAGGCGCTCATTGTTCGCGCGGTTCCCGTGTATGAGGCGCGGTACCGCTGGGGTAAAGAACAACGTCGGTTTTGGGTATTCGGGACCGACAGGCTTGTGTACGCACCCAAATATCCTCTGTCGGTGCACCGTTTAGTCGCCGCGATAGGCCTGCCAACTGCCGCAGCGGCCGGTGTGTTTGGATTTCTGGCGAGTCAGCCCGGGCCTCCTGTTTCGCCCCCAATGCCTGTGACACCTGTGTACACCGCACCGGATTTGCCGTCGCCTCCTCCAATCCCCGAGATACCAACTCCGCCGCCTGAACCACCCGCGGCTGAAACGGCGAAAGGCCCAAAACCCGTGGCGCCGAAGGGTAAATATGTATTGGAGGTTCGAACTTTTCCAGCCGGCGCGACGGTGACGCTGGGTGGCAAAAAAATGGGTCAAGCGCCTTTGTTTCTTACCCTGCCGGCGGCCCTACCCGGACTGTGTACCAATGGCAAGTGCAAGGTGGGTAGATGCGTGGATGGAAAACGCTGCGAGTCGGTGAGCCAGTTGAGAATCACCGCCCGGGATGGTCAGGTGTTTGGAACGGACGTGACAGCTTCAGACGGGGACGTGTTCGTCCACCGATTTGACAAGTGATTTGCCGCCTATTTTGAGCCTGGACAGGCGACCGCTTGGTCGGGCGGCGGGGGATTTCCGGTGCGTACACACGTGCACGAGTCGCCCCCGGAGCTGTACAACGTTCCACCCAAACAGCTGTTCCATGCGGAATCGGCCATGGTTGTGGGGCAGGTGACATCTTGAATGGGTGGCATTTTTCCGGGTGGAACCACGGCGCCGGCGGGGAAGGGCAGGTGAACAAAGCAACTGCTGCCTGTTCCTCGATAAATGGTGCGATTTTGAGTATCGACGGCGTTTAACATTTTCGCCGGTGCGGCGGTTGTACCGGTGGGAGGAGTTGCGAACGTGGCCGTACCTGTTGCCGATGCCGAAGGGTCAGGTTGCGGCGTTGAGTCATCCGGCCCGGGCGGGTTGTGTGTGCGGGGTGGGGGCGGGTTGACATAGGTCTGTCCGCACGCTGTGGAGGCGGCAACGGCGGAGAGCGTTACAACGAACGCGGGGCGAAACCGTTTCATGGACGGGGAGGCTAGCCCAACGCGCGCTGAATGTCTTTCTCTACCTCACGCTCGCCCCCTCCTCAGCAGGGTTGGTTTGATGGGAGTTCGACTCTGACGCGTTTGAGTTCGCCTTTTGGGCTGCGCGCCTCTACCCAGGGCCATGCTGATTTCACCCAGGATCGACCGAAGCTGCGCGTCAACGTGGTTGGGTTGTGCGACGCGCGCCCGGCAGACTGCGCGGCGGAGGTGCAGCGCGAGGTCACGTGGCACGCCGGTGAGCAACCGGAACGTATCGAGCATGGCCGTTTCTTTGGGAGACTGGACGCCGTCGGCCAACATGACCCAGGTGGCAAGGGCGTAGCCGAGCGCCGCTTCTCTCCCCGACAGTGGACGCAGCGTTTCACCCAGCGACGTTTCAGGTCCGAGCGCCAAACGTCCACGCGCCCCCTCCTCACCGTGCGGGTGGAGCAAACGAGCCGCGGCGCGGGCAGCCGATACTTCTTCGGCCGCAATTCTCTCATCGGCCCAGGCGGCGTGAACAACCAACTCGAAAAGAGCCGAGCCCGAGTTGATTGGGAACCCGATAGTTTTTTCCGCTTGCTCTGTCATGAAGGAAATATGGCTAGTATGTGCGACAATTTCAAGCAAAGTAGCGAACGATAATTTCAAACAAGAGATGAACTCATAGAAATAAACAATAGATTGGATCTTCGGCTCTCACCAGGTTGACACTGGGAGTTTTTCACCTCACCAGAGATTTCAGGTGGGTGACACCAACTCTACTCGGCGCAGGCCGCCGACGATGGTGTTTGCTGCGAGGAGGCACAGTATGAACCTGAAGAATCTGCCACAAAGCCACGGTCCGAGCAGGAGCGTTGGTTTGGTTTTACCACTGGTATTGGTCGGGTGTTCGGTGCCTTCTTACTCCTACCGCGCTGTGAACGCGCCGTCTTCGGTGCGGGTGGAACCAACAGTGTTTGCCACCCAGCTTCCGCCTGAAAAGCCCGCGGGCTCGGTGCGGGTAGAGGCGTTGGGTATGGAAGATGTGTCCACTTCCGACGGTGAATCACCCGCTCTTCGAACACGAGTCACCCTTGTCAATCAAGACGACCCAGTTGCCTGGACATTGGACGTTCGGGACGTGGTGGGTGAGTTTGGCAGCTGGGGTGCGACGGCGCCGGGGCTGGTAAATGGCGCAATGAAGGATCTGCCCATTGTCGCGGCGGAGCGCGGAACTTCAGGCTCCATAGACCTCTTTTTTTGGTTACCTGAAGATGCGACCGATGCTCAAGATGTGCCGCGTCACTCTGTGCGACTGCGTGTACACACGGGTAGCTCTGAGCACGAGGTGGTGGCCGAATTTGAGCGAGTCGAGTTGGAGAGTGAACCGCCGATGGCCGCCGTTGGATATGCACCTTACTGGTGGTACGATCCGCTCTGGTGGGGCTCGCCTTTCCACATGGGAGGGCCGTTTGGGCCCACGTTTTCTTGGGGAGCCGGTTTTGCGTTCGGCGGTTCGTGGAACGCTCCACCCATTACTGCTATCCCACCTGTGGCTTCACCGGAACGTGTTCCCGCCCGTCCTCGTTTCTTTTCGGCGAGTCCGGTGCGACCTTCGATCGGCCCGGCAAGGGGTATAGGTGGAAGGCCGGGGCGTTAGAAAAATTGGGTGACACAACAGAAAACCTACCTAAAAAGGTGTGTTTTCGCCGCGGCAAGAATGGCTGCCGCGGCGGGATGTTTAACCCTTCGCTCCGGGGTGATGATGTAGAATCGCTCTCGAATTTCAGGAACGCGCGCCACAACGCGAACACCGTATTGCGCGCACACTTCTTTTTCGATCACCTCTGGAACCGAAAAAAAGCCCGCTCCGGCGGCACCGAACACTTTGAGAAGAGCGCTGTCGTCAAACTCACCCGCGACGGACACAGTGACTTCAGCCTCCTGAAACCATTGCTCGATGCTGTGCCGCATTGCCGTGCCCTCCGCGGGGAGCAAGAAGGGCATGCGGGCGAGTTGCCGCGCGAGCGCCGCACCTGACAGGTTACGCTTCATGGGTAGATCGGCCGCAAGCTGCGGAGCCGCGCAAAAGACAACTCCACATTCACCAAGTAGATGGTTGTATGCCCGCACGTGTACACCGGGCGGGATGGGTGCGTCTGAAAGAACCAGATCCACCCCACGAATGGAAAGCTGCGCAAGAAGTTTTTCGGTGCTGTCTTGCCGGCAAACAAGCGTTGGTTTTTGGGGAAGTGACAAGACGCTTTCAATGACGCGATGGGCGACAAGTTTTGGAATGACATCGGCAATTCCAATGGAGAACTTGGCAGCTCGACCGGCGGTTTCGCCCCGGACGACCTCCATCATTTCACGGCCCGCGTTAAAAATATCGTCGGCGTATTTGTACACAATACGCCCTGTATCGGTGAGAACCAGTCCTCGCCCCTCGCGCACAAACAGCGGAGCGCCGAGGGATTCTTCAAGCCTTTGGATTTGGGCGCTGATGGTGGGTTGAGTGAGCCTGAGTTCTGTTCGGGCTTTGGCGATGCTGCCCGTTTTGGCAACTACCCAGAAGTAGAGGAGGTGATGGTAATTGAGCCACTCCATGGGCATTCTCAATAGCTCCGGCAGTGCCAGGGCTCAACCTCGGTGTTCCGAAGAAATTCAAACCGGCGCCGTTCGGCGACCTGACACCGGCCTCACCCTGCGTTGCTACATGCAGGAGGGTTTGGTGAGCGAGTTTGGATCCACCGATTTGGGCGGCCAAATAACGGTTCCATCGGGTGCGCGGGCGTCTACCAAAGCGCTCGCCGGATCTTCAGGATCGGAAGGCTGTACAACGCCCTTTACAAGCCAGCACATACTGGCAAGTTCAGAGTCTTCGATTGTATAACCCGAGGCTTCACATTCAGGTTTGTCAGGTCGCTGCGCGGGGTCGGTGACACAGAATCCGTCGCTGAAGGTGAGATCTTCGTTGGCGGGGCCAACCAAGTTGGAGATGGTTGTGACGATATCGGGCTTTAGACCGCTCAGCCCGGCAATGGAGTCATTCAGAGCGAAGTGGAACGGGCTTGCCGCGGGATCTACCCGAATAGGTTCGTTGATGGAGGCTTTGGGGTCAAACACATGGCGATGGATTTCATCAAACATGCGAGTATAAAGCGGACCCCAGTTGTAATAAGGAGCGCCGAGGCAGCTTGTGGGACCGAGGCCGCATGCGGTGTCGTTGTCGAGCCCCATTGAGAAAAGATCGGCCCCCGCCGATGCAAGTTGTGACACGTAGGACACGGCCGTGCCTTTTCCAAGCCGGTTTACAATGATCCGATTTCCACCGGTGACAAGGTAGTCTACCAGTTTTTGGGCAATGGCATTGTCGGGGACAAAGTTGTTGGCCCACACAACTTCTACCCGAGCCGAGGGGTTGGCCTTGAGTGCGCCGAGGGTAAACGCGTTGAGTTGACGGATCACCTGCGGGTTTGGAACGGCTCCGAGAAAGCCTATTTTTCCGCCGTCCTCAAACCGACCGGCCACATACCCGGCCACATACCACGCCTGATGATAACGAACGTTGTACCCGGTTAGATTTTCACCGGACGAAGCGGTGGCAAAATTGAGAAACTGCACGTCGGGGTTGGCGGCCGCCTTTTCAGTGGACTCGGCGGCAAAGCGGTTTGTTGTAACAACAAGCACCTGCGCCCCTTCATCGATCAACCCATCGATCGACGCGTTTACAGTGTCGGTTGTGTTGCTTTCAGACCGCACCGTTTCGAGCCAGGGTAAGGCCTCCACTGCGGCTTTTCGGCCCACTTCGTGACTTAGGGCAAACCCTTCTGTAGCTGTTGAAACCTGATTATCAAAGATGAAGCCCGCCACCATTGTCACCTGGCAAGTTTCATTGATGCAGGTGGAGCCACCGGGGCAATCGGGCGTTGTCGAACATGGGGAGACGCAAATTCCATCCCGGCAATCGGCGGTGGCGCAATCCGACGCCAACGCGCATTTGTCGCCCAGTTCACCGAGGCCGGCGGACCGACAAAAGCCGGCCGAACAGGTGGAGCCCGACGGGCAGGCGGCCGTTTCTGAACAGGGCAAGGTGCACGTGGCGGTTTCGTCACAGAGAGCACCTTCGCCCTGGCAGTCGGCTGCAATTTCGCACGGCGCGCCAACGCCGGCGCCAATGGATGAGTTGACAACGAGACTGCACGACGAGAGAACAAAACCGGCAGTGAGAAGAAGGGTAGAAAATAAGTTACGCTGAGACATTTAGAACCTCCACACAACGCCCGATTCTGAGGGTGAAAGGCGTTTGGCGGACTTGGATTCACTCCCTCGGCTGGGGCTGGAAAGGTGGACAATGAGGGTGACAGCGGCGGCCACAACAGCTCCGCCGATAAGTACATCTGTGGTAACTCCAAGCGTTCGGGCTTTGTCGGCCGTTGAGGTCAGGTCCGCGGGGACGGTGGTTCCGGTGTACACACCCTTTGATACATCGCCCGAGGCCGATAAGGCGAGCGCACCGGTAACAACCGCGCCGGCCGCCAAAACACCCGCGGTTGCGTACCCAATCCACACGGGGCGACTCGGCGGCGGAGCTGCGGTGGGCGCCGTTGTGGAACTGGATAGAACCGACGGGGCCGCAGTGGAGGTTGGACCCGGCGCCGCGGTGGCAGATGCGGTTGCGGTGGGTAGAGTTTTGGACTTCAGGTCGTCTTGTTGACGCTGAAGTTCTGTAACGCGTTCAGTTGCCTTCTTTACAAGGTCGGGTTCGGTGGTTGTGCTTTTTAGATACCGTCTGTAATACTCAAGGGCAAGCTCCCGATCTTGCACTTTTTTGTCGTAGATTTGCGCCACGTTAAACAAAATGCGCGAATCGACGCTGAGATTGTAGGCTTTCATGTAGAGCGACACGGCCGTGGGGTAATCGCCCGCTTCATACCGCTCGTACGCCTGGTCCGTCAGCTCGGCGGCGGTTGGGTCTGCCGCGTGCGCCGTTGAACCTGAAAGCGCGGGAGAAAAAAGGGCCAGTACAAGTCCGAAACCGACAACGAACTTTCGATGCCGCATTACTCAATCACCTTGGTTTTTGAAGGGGAATCATCGATGATGCGTACACTTGGTTTGGTGGCGGGCGCGCCGCTGTTGGCAGCGGGCGCGCCCGTTTTGGGCCGAGCGGGGGTAGAAGTGGAGTTGAGAGCGGCGTTTGACATGGTAGGTGCCGCCGAGGAAACGACGCCGGCCGAAGGGACGGCTGAGGGGGTTGCGGGTGCGAGGGCGCTCGGGGGACTTGTTTCAACCCGGGTAGACGCCGATGGTTGTGCCACCGCTTCAGGCAACGGCGTAGGCTTTTGCCAAAGAAGAACAAGACCGATCATGGCTGCCAAAATGGCTAGGAGTGCGACTACCAAAAATGTTCGGCGCCGTGATGGGGCCGGCTTTTCAGGCGATGCTTGTGTACTCGTCAGTTGTGACAGGTCACTTCTGCGGCTGACAGTAGCCGGCAACGGCGTTGGCCTTGAAGACATCTTGATGGATCGATTTGAACTGCTCGGCCGAGAATCGCGAAAAGAGGCGTTTTCAGGTGTGTTGGGCAGAAGTGAAATGGTGGCCGGCATTTCAACCTCGGTCATACCGGCGGCGCGCAGGACGTTGATGGTATGGTCAACCGTTGTTGCCAAGCGCGGTGGACCGAAGGGGAGGAGAGCAACCGCCAGGTCGGCCACACTGCCAAAGCGAAGTTCAGGATCACGCTGCAGGCACTTGTCGACAATCAGCGTCAATTCTGGGTCGAGATTGGGGACAAACGTTGTCAGGTTTTCTGCCTGGGTGTGGAGAATGCGCTCGCACACTTCGTCAACCGTTTTTCCGATAAAGGGAGGTCTACCCGCGAACAACTCGAACAAGACAACACCGATGGACCAAACATCTACCCGTGGATCGGCGGCGTTGGGCGACGCGATTTGCTCGGGCGCCATGTACATGGGTGACCCAACGAGGTGGTCTGCCACTTTGGATGGTAGGCCGCGGCGGCGCGACGTTGTCATGGCGAGGCGCGAAATGCCAAAGTCGAGAACTTTTGCCATGCGCCGTCCTCCGAGGAGGACGGCGATAAAGATGTTTTCAGGCTTCACGTCGCGATGGACGATGCCATTGGCGTGGGCAACGGCGACGCCGCTGCACGTTTCGATCATCCAGCCAATCCTCTCTTCGAAGGATGGCAGCGCTTTTTTCTCGATCAGTCGCGCCAGGTTTTCTCCCTCCAGAAACTCCATGACCATGACCGGTTCGTTCTCGGCGGTGGAAACGACGTCATGTACACGAGCCACGTTTTCACTGCGAACACGCGCCAAAGACCGCGCTTCTTCACGAAATCGGTCATTGAGGTCAGGGCGGTCACGAAACGTTGGGTGGGGAAGTTTGAGGGCTACCCGCTCGTCGAGTTCGAGGTTTGTGGCGACAAAAATCTGAGCCATGCCGCCTGCGTCGATGAATTTTTCGACGCGGTATTTACCGGCTACAATCTCCCCAGTGATAAGGGATGCGGCATGGACTTGACTTGCCGGCGGCGAGGAGCCCGCGGCGTCTTCGAGATGGTCTTCCATGGTCGCACTCAATTTAGAAGAACACACAATAGCACACGGTATGCCTTGAACTGCAAGCGTGAAATCGCGAGGTTTTTGTTTTCAAAGGCGCTTTGACTGACCAACCGTTGAGGAGCGATTGTCTCAGCAGCGTAGCGTGCGCACAGCAAGGTCAGCCCACGTTTTGGACTGTCAACACGAAGTCAACAGGCATGTTGTTCGTCTGGCTTCCGTTGAGCTTGGTCAAACGTTGTCGAGGGGTGAAGAAGTGGTTGGAGGGGCCTTGGAGTTGTGGGGCTTTATGGGGTAGCCGCCAAAGCGTCGAGAGCGGACGATCTCGCTTTCTCAAGGTCTTCGTCGCTGATCTTGGAAGGGTCGGCCGGGTAGGTTGTTGGAAAGCCCAGGCGACCCACGGCGTCCTTTCCAAACCGGGTTTGGAGTGCGAGGAGAACGCGCGCATCGATCAATCCTTCGCGCAGAGCGAACCATCGGGGTGTGGGTAGAGGCCCAAGTTGACTGTGCGCGACGAACATTCCAAACGAAGGTTCTCGCCCATCGAGGTCGTTAAACGCAAAGCCCTGGGAGTAGAGACCAATCCACTCAAGTCGGCCTTTGACTCCAAGTTGAATCATTGAAAAAAGGTCAACCCCCATGGATAAACGACTTGTGCCTCGGTTGTACAAAAAGAGGTGTTTGCCACCGCTGGTCCAAGCCTGAAGCTGGTCCTTTGTGTGGCCGCTGATCGCCGGGGCGAACGTTGTATCGATCACGGGTTTATAACGCGTGTCGTCTCCAGGTTGGGCGAAAAAGCCGATTGTATGAACGCCCTCGGTGTGGAAGGGGGCAAGGTACTCTTTCACCTTCGCAAGTTCTTCGTCGGTGGAAGGTTCATCATAAGCGTACACATAGTGAATGGGTAGATTGTGTTCACGCTCGAATGTGGCGAGGCTTTGAGCAAAAGCTTTGGCGCTTGGGCGTTTGTGTTTCAGAGAAGGCACAAAGCCTGAATAGCCGACAACCGCTTTGTTGAGCCCGCGGCGCCCGGCGAGTTCTAGGTAACGAAGGGCGTTGTCGCCCGAAAATGTGTACTCATTGCCTTTTTCGGTAACGGTGTAGTAAAGATCCGGCCCGCCGGTGACGGTGTTCAGCCCGGCTTCACCCTGAATAGCGAGAAGGGCATCCTGGTGTTCCCACCAGGCTTCATCTGTGCCCAATGGGTAGGGAAGGGCATTCATAAAAATGCCAACGGGGATGGGAAGGGGAGGGAGCACCACTTTATGAATTGTCAGATCGACGAGCACCTCTGCGACTTCAATTCCGCCGGACGAAAAGCGCAGGAGCACCGAAGGGGGCTCGGTCGGCGGATCTTGGGCAACATCCAGTTCAACAACAATGGTTCGAGAAAGCTGCGGTTCAACGTGAATTGGGGATGAGGCGGACATGGGGCGGTAGTGGCTTGTTTCTACCCATGCGGTTCCACCTGTATAGGGGCGTTTGACTGTGTACACGTTGGTGTACATCTGAGCGACGTGGACGTTTTCTTCGTTGGGTGAGACGACTGCGTTGACAGTCAGGTCGGCCGGGGCATCGGAGTAGAGTCCAAACTGAAGATAAGACTTGTGACCGGCAATGGCAGCGAGGCTCACTTTTGAAACGGGGTTGATGAGCGGAGCATCGCCGGGATGAGCGATATCGCCAACACGTTGTTGAAGGACGGTAATGCCCTTGGGTAGAGGTATTGGGCCGGTAGGGCGGCGGGAAAGGTCGGTTTCAACAAAGGTGCGCTGGAATGCTCTTTTTTGCCGTTCTCGATGGGCCTCCACAAACTCTCGACCCTGGGGAGTGTTGGGCGCCAATATCAACCCGGCGACGCGAAGGGGACTGCCTCGTTGGCCTTCTACCCGCAGGGAGAATTGAGTTGGGCCGGGCTCCACTTGGAAGGAAAATCGCATGGAGGCGGCGTGGGAAGGTAAAACGAGTTTTTCGTACGCGTCAGCAACGCGGGTGACCTCGACATCTTGAAAAAAGAAGTGGGGGCCCGACGGGGAGAACGAATCGCGGTAAACTTCTTTACCGTTGACGAGGAGAGCCGCGCTTTCATACCCGGTGGCTTCGTCGGCTGTTTCCCAAAATCCGCCGCGTTCAAACGCGATCCAACCATCGTACACGCGTTCTGTCAGATCGACGACGAAGTCGGCGTCGTTCCAGGCGATCCCATCACCGAGGAGGGGAGATGGGTAGGTCATGGAGTTTCGGAGGGCAGTGGGTGTGCCGCCGTCGAATCCAAATCGGGGTTGGGTAGGGGTGGAAGGCGGTTGGGAAGAGTAGAGGGTGTTTGGGTAGATCCCAATTGTGTGGCCCATGACGCGCGAATTTTCAGGCCCAAAGTCAAACGCGAAAGCGCCTTCAGGGGTTGGGATTGGGTCATTGATAAGGGTGAGAGCGTCGATAAAAATCGGGGAGTCACCCCTATTTTCAAAGGCGATCCGTGAAACCTTACCCAAGTTGACGGGGGTTTTTGTTGGGCCGCGGTAAGGCCTATTTTCTTCTCCGCGAAATAGGTTGCCCGTCAGGTCAATGTCGATCGTTGACTCGCCCGGCACCGCGGCAACGGTGATCCGGTGTCTGTCGTAAAGCGAGTTGTTGGCGTCGGACAGTTCAAAACCGATGGGTGCGGTTTTTTCGGAGAGATTTTTAATGTGTACACGAAGCGCGTCGGCGCCTTGAAAGTCGCTGCGTGAAAACGACGAAAAAGCGGCCAAAAGACCGGGATCAATGCGAAGTGAGCGCTTTCCGTCTTTGTGCCATTCATCGCTGAACGAAACCTTGCCGGGCGCCTTGTCGGGCCAGGTGGTGATGCGGATGTCGGATTCAAAATTTTGAACGAGCGGGGAGCTGAGATCGCCTTTGCATTGGCAGCCGGCGACCGTTGCCGCCTGAACGCACACTGACGCAAAAAATAGCGTTCGGAGGCGTTTGTGTACACCGGATGGTCGGCGAGAAAATGCGTACACCCGAGCGATTACCCGCCGTGGTGAATGTACGTGGAGATCTCGTTGTGGAGCAGCGGTGAGCAGTTGTCGGCTTTGCGGGGTTCTTTGCCGGTGGCGTTGTACGCCTTCTTGAACACGTCGTTTTTGGCGTAGAACTCTTCAGCGATTTTGATGGCGGTGTCTTTGTCGTTTTCCGCGCACGCTTCTTTGATTTGTTCGAGAGCGTCGAGCGCTTTGGCCTTGTCGTCTTTGCAGCCGACCAAAAGAGAAATCGAAAAAGCACCCACTACGCAGAAACACCTTCGAAACATGGCTGTCCTCAAGCAAAGGGTAGCCGCGCCGGGGCGTTTGCGGAGAGGTTTTTTGACGTGGGGCATGCCGCCCTTTTGGCAGTCTTCTTGACAATCCGCGGCTGACGTTTTGTGCTCGCCCACTCTGAGCGGGTCGGGGCGTGAGGCCTCGTCCGTGCGAAAGGTGCAGAATGGCTTCCGCCGACGACGATAAAACGTATGCGCCCCCGACCGATCCCGACGCGAAAAACGCCTCGGGCGACGATGATGGGGAACGCCCTGTTCCGCTGACCGCATTCGAGAAGCGTTTTCGGCATCCGCCGGGCCTCTTCATCCTGTTTTTCACGGAGATGTGGGAGCGCTTTTCGTATTACGGCATGCGCGGTCTGCTGAAGCTTTACATGGTGAACTATCTGTTCATCACCATTCGGCAGACGCTTCAGGGTAAGTCCTTTGGTGAAACAGGGAGCCCGGATCTCGTCTTTGGGTGGAACGCGATTTCCAAGCTCTTGCCCGAGGCGGGAAACGTTTCGGAGTGTGTTGCTGAAAAGGTGAAAGAGCTGGTGGCAGCGCAGCCCGATTTGGCCGCGGACGTCGCCAAAATATTGCGGAGCAGAGCTGCGCTGTTGGGGCGAAAGCATCGTACCTGTACGGTGCGTACACAGCGCTTGTGTACCTTACTCCGCTGCTCGGCGGCATTGTTGCGGACAAGCTGTTTGGGCAGCGCAAGACCGTTGTGGTGGGTGGCATCTTAATGGCCATCGGTCACTTCATCATGGCGTTTCAGAATTGGTTCTTCATCGCGCTCCTGTTCCTGATCGTAGGCAACGGCGCGTTTAAGCCCAACATCAGCACGCAGGTTGGAAACCTTTATAAAAAGGACGATCCGCGACGCGACGGCGCGTTCACGATCTTTTACATGGGCATCAACCTCGGTGCCTTTTTAACCAACCTTGTCTGCGGAACTCTGGCGGCTGTGTACGGCTGGCACTACGGCTTCGGCGCCGCGGGCGTAGGCATGGTGCTCGGGTTGGTGATCTACCTTTCGGGTCAAAAATATCTCGCCGCCGACAACATGATGAAGGCGAAGGCGGGAGAAGCGAAAGAGACGAAAGCGGCCGCTGCAAAGGCGGAGGAGAAACAACCGCTCACCTCGGAAGAGTGGAAGCGCGTGGGCGCACTCGTCGCTTTGTGCGCGCTGAACGTTGTTTTCTGGGCGGTGTACGAGCAGCAGGGCAACACGATGCAAACGTGGGCCGACACCAAGACGGTGTGGCCGACAGTGTTTGGTTGGCAGATCCCTTCGACGTGGTTTCAGTCGTTTAATCCGTTCTTCATCTTCCTTCTGGCGCCGCTGCTCGACATGTTTTGGATGTGGCAAAAGAAGCGCGATCAAGAGCCGACAAGCGTTACAAAAATGGCCATCGGCTGCTTTCTCTTGGGCGGCTCATTCATTTTCATGATCATTGGCAACAAGCTCATCGGTGATGCCGGCGGCGCAAAAGGAAGCCTTTTCTGGCCGGTGGCGTGCACGCTGATTCTGACGGTGGGCGAGCTTTATCTGTCGCCGATTGGTCTGTCGCTCGTGACCAAGGTGTCGCCGGCCCGCATCGTTTCGATGATGATGGGCATGTGGTTCTTGTCGAGCTTCTTCGGCAACTTCTTATCGGGTGTGATCGGAGCGCTCTACGAAGGGCGCACGCTCAACGCGCAACAGTTCTTTTTGCTGCTGCTCGGGTTGGGCGTGGCGACGGGTCTTGCGATCTTCGCGTTTAACAGGCCGCTCAGAAAAGTCATCGGGCACCATTAGCGCCTGTGTACACATAGTCCGCAGCGCCCCCACTTTCAACAACGCGGGGGCGTTGCGGGGGCTCTGCCCCCGCCCCCAAATACCCACCTAAATCTAGAGTGTACTTTCCAAAAGAGCGCGGAAGAGACGCCATTTTGAACGTTCATCCCATGTGATGAATGCGTTCATCACATGTGAAGAACGTGTTGTTCACGCCTTCACTTCTTCTTTGAGATCAGACTTTGGTTCGGCTTCGCGAACCCAGAGGCCTGCGGCTTCACCAAGTTTTGCAGCGTAAGCAGTTGCTTCAGTCGCGTCGGAAAACTGGCGGAGCGGAACGTCTTCGCCGCCGGTTGTGACAAGCGAAACGAGGGTGGCGGCGCCGTAGTCGTCGGTGATTTTGGAGGTGCGTACACCTGAATATTCGCTGAGTGAGGCTTCTTCAACGCGGGGTGAGCGGAGCCACGGGCGGTACGTGAGCATTCGAAGGGTGCGCGCCTGCGGCAAAAGCCAGAGTTCACTTTTGCAAACGGCAATGACGCCCGCGACGACAAACAAAGGCAAAACGGCCAAGCCGTATCCAACGATGGCTCCCATGACGGCGGCGCCTTTGGCCGCCGATGCCGCGGTGGAGGCCACTCCCAAAAGCAGCGTGCCGCCGCCGATGCCGAAACCGATGACCGCGGCCGCAATTTTGCCGGAGCGAAGCCGCAAAAGAATAGGTTTTTCATCCGGCGAGGCTGTGGAGGCATCAGTCATTGTCGAACTCAGTCAAAGCGAATAGGTGTACACAATCGAAGGCACGTACGGAAGGGCGCGTGTTGCGGCAGCGCCTACCTTCGGGTCTGTAGCGCAAAACCGGCCATTTTGTAGAGGAGGCGGGCACCGACGTTGGCGTCCCACTCGTCACCGCCCTTGCCGGGCGCCACTTCATTCAGGTCGAAACCGACGATTTTACGGCCGCTTTTCGCAACCTGAGCGAGCAGAAACACGGCCTCGCGAAACGTGAGGCCACCCGGCACGGGCGTTCCTGTGTTTGGGCAAAGCGACGGGTCGAGGCCGTCGATATCGAAGCTGATGTACACATGCTGCGGAAGGTTTTCGACGATGGCGGCGGCCGTTTTTGCAAACGGTTCTCCCTCGAATGAGCGAGCGGCGAGGTCTCTGTCGAAAAAGGTGACAATGCGTCCGTTGGATCCTTGGATGAAGTTGTTTTCGTCTTCTGAAAAGTCGCGGATGCCCACTTGAACAATGCGGCCGACGCCCGGAATTTGTTCGGCGACGTTGCGCATGATCGACGCGTGCGAAAACAGGAAACCCTCGTAGGCCGAGCGCAGGTCGGCGTGGGCGTCGACATGGAGTACACCGAGGCCGGGGTACTTTTCGGCATAAGCGCGAATGGCTCCGAAAGGGCTTGCGTGATCGCCGCCGAGTACACAGGCGATCTTGTTTGCGTTGAGCTGCGTTTTTGTCAGTGTGTACACACGTTCGTTCAGCGCGTGCGACAGCTCGTTCACTTTGAGAAGCGACTCTTGCAGTTCGGGATCACCTTCGACTCGGCCGCCGGCCTCAATAATGGGCGTTGAGAGAGCGCAGGCCTCGGCATTCCATCGCTCAATCTCGGCGTCGAAAGGCAGGATGGCGATGCCGGCTTCGTACGGTTTGCCTGTATCAATGTCGAAAAGGTCCACCTGGCGGCTTGCTTCGAGGATGGCCCTCGGTCCGTTGGCCGTTCCGCGTCGATACGAGGTTGTGGGTTCCCACGGGACGGCAATCACCACAAGGGCGGCTTGTTCGGGGGTGTGGGGCAAACCAAACAGGCCATCAAACTGCGCGGCCGCGCCCGGATCGAAGTCGAGGTGGACAGCGCTGTCGCTTCCCATGTCGCACCCTGCGCCGAGCCGTCGGAGGGCGTCAATATTCCAGGTGCTAAAGGTGCGCCCCACGCAAAAGCCGCGCGAGCAGGCAATGCGGCTGCGAAGGGTTGTTTACTGTGAAAGGGTCTTCCGAGTTGAAAAAGGCTTGTTTTGGGCTTCAGATTTGCTGCCCGATGGCAGGCTTGTGGAGTAAGAAGAGCCTGGATTTCGACATCCCGAGGTTTGGCGATGCTTCGTTACCGCGCCGATATTCGAACCCTTCTTTTCGTTGCGATTTACTTCGCGCTTGTCACCGTTCAGTGGGTGTACTCACCGAGCGATTTGCGCCTCGCAATTCCGCTCTTTGTGCTGACGTGTTTCTTTTCGTTTTTCGGCGCCGTCGCCACGCACAACACGGTGCATTCGCCGATCTTTCATCAGCGCTGGCTCAATAGGCTCTTTCAGGTGGCGCTGACGTTGACGTACGGCCATCCGGTGAGCGCGTATGTGCCCGGCCACAACTTGAGCCATCACAAACACACGCAGACGCGGCGTGACGTGATGCGTACAACGAAGGCGCGCTTTCGGTGGAATCTGCTCAACGGGCTCTTTTTTATGAGTTCGGTGACCAAGTCGATCTTCTTCGCCGACATGCGTTACTTCAAGGCGATGTTTCGGCGAAACCGGCCGTGGTTTCACCAGATGATGTTTGAAGCGGTGGTGTTTGTCGGAACGATGGCCGCGCTTGTCGCGCTCGATTGGAAAAAGTTCATCATCTACGTGCTTCTCCCGCACAACTACGCCGCGTGGGGAATCATCACGATGAACTTTTTGCAGCACGACGGCTGCGATCAAAACTCGGAGTACAACCACTCACGAAACTTCGTTGGCAAAGTGGTGAACTGGTTTACGTACAACAACGGTTTTCACTCCATTCATCATAAATATCCGGGCCTGCATTGGAGCCTGACACCCGCGGCGCACGCGGCTGAAATTGCTCCGCACATCCATCCCAATCTCGATCAAAAAAGTCTCCTTGTGTACATTTGGAAAACGTTTATTTGGCCGGGCAAACGCGTGACGTACGACGGCAAGCCTCTTGTCCTGCCCGATGAGGGGCCGGATGAAGAGTGGATTCCGGGGCCGAAAGAAACGCCCGACGATGTTTCGCTTGGGGCTGTGCCCGGCTGATCGCGCTATGGTTTGGGGGTGTGTACACGCGCAGCGGCGGCGCTGATTGGAGCTGTTTCTCTTTGGGGTTGCTCGGCTCGTCCGAGCAGTCCAGCCGCTCCTATCTCGCCGAGCCGCGCGTTGTATGAGGTACACATCGCGTCGGACAATCCTTGGATTATCGACGTGGAGGCGACATTTGAAGGCGGCGTTGAGACGGGGGCAATTGCTTTTCCGCCCGGCGCGCTGGGTCTTTCTGTCTACGACAACTTGGGGAAGCGCACGCCGCGCGAGCATGGTCGATCGTTTTTGCTCCACTGCCGGGGCACCTGCCGGGTTCATTACCAATTCAACCTGACGGCCGCCGC
The DNA here is from genome assembly GCA_016712345.1 of Polyangiaceae bacterium. Taxonomy (GTDB): domain Bacteria; phylum Myxococcota_A; class Polyangia; order Polyangiales; family Polyangiaceae; genus JADJRH01. The sequence goes on along the minus strand of JADJRH010000011.1, from coordinate 4,509,285 downwards.
GGAACTTACCCATGACGCGGCGAGTGTGGCGGTGCGGAGTGAGGGCGATTTGGTGGCTCCGGCGTCCACTTGGTTTTTGCGGCCTGAACCTGTCAATCCGCACACGCCTGTGGAGTTGAACGTTGACACGAGTCAGGTGGGTAGAGAGGCGCGGCGGAGTGTTCGCTTTGAGGCGCCTTTCCCGCGCGATTCAAGAGGGCACTACCAGTTGGTAGCTCGCGATCTCAGCGCATTGGGATACACATTGTGGGGATCCTTTGTAACGCGGGATGTTCCGGTGACTTCGGGGCGCCTCCAACTGGCGTTGACGGCGGGGTCGCGGGCGGTCACCGATGAGTCGATTGTGAAATGGGTAGGTCGCACAGCTCGCGCGCTCGACACGGTGTACGGTCGATTTCCGATCGATCAAGCGCTGCTGACGATTGTTCCGGTGCAGGGGTCAAACGTTGTGGAGTTTGGTCGAACCGTGCCCGCGGGTGGGGCGTCTATTCTTCTTTTCGTAGGGGCGGACGCCGACGCCTCGACACTCGCAAACGACTGGATCTTGGCGCATGAGTTGGTGCATCTGGGTGTACCTTCAATGCCTCGCGATGGACGTTGGCTCGATGAAGGATTGGCCACGTATTACGAGCCGGTGCTCCGTGCGCGCGCGGGGTTGTCGAGCCCCGCGGAGGTGTGGGCGAGCCTTGTGGATCACGCCGAAAAGGGTGCTGCAACGCGAGCCGAGCCAAGCCTCGCCGCGACCGAAGAACATGACCGTGTGTACTTTGGCGGGGCGGCTTTTTGTTTGGCTGCCGATGTTGAAATACGCTCAAAAACAAGCTCGAAACGTTCACTTGATGACGGTCTGAAACGCGCGCTCGCCCGCGGTGCGAACGCCACGCGCGTGTGGACGGTGGATGAATTTGTGGACGTGCTCGATGATGGCGTTGGTCAAGCGGTTGTGCGCCCCATGCTTGATCGAATTCGGCGCGCCAAAATACCTTGCAACGCGGCGGACCCGGAGCGGTGTGCTCCCGACGAAACGCCGAGCCTCGCCCGCCTGTTTGCGTCGCTTGGGGTGAAACCCGGCAGGCCGGGCGAGGTGACGTTCGACGACGGCGCTCCGCTCGCAAAGATTCGGCGGGAGTTGCTGATGGTGGATGTCGCCGCGGCGAACGAGATCGCGAAGGATTGATCGCGGCGGTAGGATGGCACAGTCACTCGATCTGAGTGTACACATCTATGACGCAGATCTATTTCATGTCGCCGCCGAGTCGCGGCTGGGCGCTGCGCGGGCGAGCCAACTTTCGCAGCCAACATGCGGCGGAAGTGGATGCACGCGCCGCGCGCCGGGAGTGGCTCACGTTTGCCGAAGCCATTGAATCGCTGGGCGGAACCGTTGTTGCGCTGATGCCGCCGACGGATGCGCTCACGGGAATGCCGTACGCCGCGGAATGTGGACACGTTGTTACGGCGGGCGGCACAACGCGCTTTTTGCTGCCCAACATGGCGGCCGAACATCGCCGAGCTGAACGTGTACACTGGGAGCAGCTCGCTGAAAAAATGAAGCTTTCGCCCACGGACATTGGGAGTGGAACGTGGGAGGCGCAGGGGGACGTGGCGCTTTTCGGCGGGGTGACGTTGCTCTTTTACGGAGGGCGAACGGACCATGTTGGGATGGAAAACGCGGCGCGGTTTTTTGACGGCGAGGTGTTGAAACTTCAGATTCGGGAGCCGGCGTTTCACGGCAATATGGCCCTTTTGCCGCTGCCCGCAGTCGATCGCCTTCTCGTGTGTAAAGAGGTGATGGCGGACGCGAGTTTTGAGGCTCTGCGCAGGCGGTTTGGCAGCGAACGATTGCTCGCTGTGAGCGAAGACGAAATTCGAAACTACGCAACCAACGGCTTACCCATCGGCGATATTTGGCTTGCGCCCCACTTGGTGCCCGAGCGTGTAAAAAGCCTTGTTTTAAAGGCTGGAATGAATGTGAAACTCCTCACAATGCGCGAGCTTTGTGAAAAGGCGGGCGGGGCGTCGCGCTGTTTGGTGTCGATTGCCGATATTGCCGAATCGAGTGTACACATTCCGCCCGAGTGCCGATTGGAAGCCGTTCGAACGGTCATCCAAAATGAAGATGGGTGGGCCTGATGAAGCTGTGGATTGGCACGAGCGGCTTTAGTTACCCGGAGTGGAAAGGGTCATTTTACCCGGAGAACATGCCTACAACGAAGATGTTCGGCTTTTACAGCCAGCACTTTTCAACCGTGGAGATCAACGCAACGTTTTACAGAATGCCCACAGACAAACTGGTGCTTGGCTGGGCTGAAACGGCACCCGCGGGCTTTCGATACACGCTGAAAGCGCCCAAAACGATCACGTACATTAAGCAACTAAAAGAGTGCGAACAGCCTGTATCCTTTTTTCTGGGTCGGGCCGAAAAGTTAGGTGTACACAGAGGGGCCCTGCTTTTTCATTTGCCGCCGTATTTAAAGAAAGACGTGGCATTGCTGAGGGATTTTCTGACCTTGGTTCCTCGCGAAATGCGCGCAACGTTTGAATTCAGAAGCTCCAGTTGGCACGACGAAGAAGTGTACACAGCACTCGCAGACGCGGGCGCGGCGCTCTGCATTTCAGACAGTGAAAAGCTGACAACACCTCTCGTGGCCACCACGTCGTGGGGCTATTTCAGACTGCGCGATGAAGGGTACACAAACGAGGATCTCGTTCGGTGGCACAGCCGGATCACCGAGCAGAAATGGGATGAGGCGTTTGTCTATTTCAAGCATGAAGACGCGGGCAAAGGCGCGCAGCTCGGCGCGGCTCTCAAAGCCATTTGCGCCGCGTCGACGAGCGCCGGCTAACCGGATATTCTGGCGGCATTGTGGATCTCCATGACGTGGCTCGTCAGGTCGCCCAAAGTTCGGGGGCGGACTTTGCGTTTGTGCTGAGTCAAGCGGGTCTGCTCGTGACGCATGACGCCCCCAAAGACATGCCCGATCGCGGTCGAATGAAGATCTTGTGGGCTTGTCCAAAGGGCAAAAACGGCGAGGTGGTTCACCTCGAAATGCCCCGGGAAGATCTTGTTCCTTTTGGAGGTGCGGCGCCGATTGATGTGTTTGCGATTCGGGTGGAAGACACCGCCGTTCTGGTGGCGGCAATGGCCACGTGGAACAACAAGGGCACCGTGATCTTGGCGCTCACCGAAGGGGCGGCGGCACTTGGTGAAATGATCCTGCGCGCCAAAAAGGCGCGAGCGCAGAAAGCAAAAAAGCCTTCAGAAAGCGGCAAAAAGGCGTCGATCGAAAACGTTCAGAGCGAGCCTCGAAAAGAGCGCATCACGCTTCCGTACGATTCGGGACGGCGCCCGAACACACTTGTTCCCGGGCGCAAAGAGCGGACGAGCACGGTGCCGGCCGAGCCTGCTCGAAAGGAGCGGACAAGCATTGCTCCCGCGGGATCCAAGCGTGATCGAAACACTCTTGTGGGCGTCGCGAAGCGCGAGCGAACAAGCACGTTGCCCAAAGCGCCGAAAGAAGCGCCCGCAAAACGCGCAGCGCGCCCACCGAGTCATTCGCAACCTGAAATTGAAGTGACGGAAGTTGCGGTGGGTCGCGAAACAATGCTCGCTTTGGAGCCTTATCGGCCCAATGTGAGACCTTCTTCGTCGCCTGAAATCACGCTCGGTGAAGCTGTGGTTGGGCGTGAAACACTTATCGCAATTGATGCCGCTTCGTTGCCGTCCAAGCCCGGACCTTCGCCTGAAGCGGTGCGCGTGGAGCTTGATTCGATCAGCCGCGAGTCGATGCTTGAGGTGGAGCGAATGGAAGCGTCGCAGCGCGGTCGCCCCACTGTTGAAGAGCCGCTTGTGACCGAGCGCCGAACGCTTCCGTGGGTGGACACGCCGGCGTCGTTGAAGAGTACGCTGGAAGCGCGCGCCAAAGCCCGAGCGGCCGAGCCCCCCGAGGTGAAACTCCGCGTTGAAGAACTGGACGCGGAGCTGCTCGAAACGTCGGCCCGCGAAGGTCCAAACAAGCGCTGAAGGGCGTTTGAAAAAAGCGCAGGCGGGCGGTGAACGTTCGAAGGGGGCAGCGCCACTATCTCGTTCGCCCCTCTGTTCGATCGCGTGCGTGATAAAAGGCACCAGAAGTCATGATCATTGTTGGACTCTCTCCCACCGCTCACGAAAGCGCTGTTGGCATCGTGGTGAATGGGCGCATTGTCGCCGCCGTTTCCGAAGAACGCTTTTCGCGCGTTAAAAACCAGGATGGATTCCCCACCAAATCGCTTGAATATTGTCTCAAACGTGCGGGGATTGAAGCCAAAGATGTGGACCACGTTGCGTACGCAGCGTTGCCTTTTCATCAAGAACGTATTCGCGACATTGCCAACTACGCCACCAACATTCCGTTTGTTGCGGGTGCCGGCGGGCCCTTAAAAACGAGGCTCATTCACCTTGCTGGGTACACAAACGCTCTGCGACGGGGAGGCGGTTTTTGGGGCAGGGGTGAGCGCGAGATCAAACAGGGACTTGAGCAGTTTGGTCTTCTTTCAAAGCTTCAGTTTGTGGATCACCACCTTGGTCACTGCGCGAGCGCGTATTACGCTTCGGGCTTTGAAAAGGCGCTGATCGTGTCACTCGACGGGTACGGCAGCGGCAACGCCGGCTCGTTTTATATCGGTGAGTACGGCTCGCTGCGTCTGCTCTCGCCCATTCCCTATCCGCATTCACTTGGGACGTTTTATCGGCGTGTGACGCAGGCGCTTGGATTTAAGCCCAATCGGCACGAAGGAAAAATTGTGGGGCTCGCCGCGTTCGGCGATCCATCCAAGCTCTACGACATCGTGCGTGCGCGTTTCAATTTTGATCGCGACGACTACTTTCGGTTTATCTCGCCGCAAGATCCGTTTTTTGAGCGCGATTTGGCCAAAAACCACTCGCGGGAAGACATTGCCGCTGCTTACCAAAAAGTGCTCGAAGACGTGGCGGTGCACTACATCAAGAAGTGGCTCGACAAGACCGGTATGCACCACATCGCCTGCGCCGGAGGTGTGTTTGCGAACGTGAAAATGAACCAGCGGGTCATGGAGATCGACGGCGTGAAGGAGATCTTCGTTTTTCCCGCCATGGGTGATTCAGGTGTCGGCGTGGGCGCCGCGTTGTCACTCGCATCGTACATGGAAGATGTGCAGCCGACGCGCTTGCCCGATGTGTACCTTGGCCCTTCGTACACAGATGGGGAAATTGAAAAAGCCCTTCAATCGTCGGGGCTTTCTTATCGAAAGTCGGCCGATGCACCAGGCGATATCGTGAACCATCTGGTGAACAACAAGGTGGTTGCGCGGTTTGGCGGGGCCATGGAGTTTGGTCCGCGGGCGCTCGGAAACCGGTCGATCTTGTACCCGGCGGTGAAGCCCGACGTGAACAAGTGGCTCAACGACCGGTTGAAGCGCACCGAGTTTATGCCGTTCGCGCCGATCTCCCTCGCTGAGAGGGCCGACGAGTTGTACGTGAATATTGATCGCGCTCGTTATACTGCCGAGTTCATGACGGTAACGACGGACTGCACTGCCCGTATGCAGAAGGAGTCGCCGGCGGCCGTGCACGTGGATGGAACCGCGCGCCCGCAGCTTGTTCGGCGCGAAACAAACGCGTTCGTGCACGAGATCTTGCGGCGCTACGAAGAGCGCACCGGCATTCCCACGTTGATCAATACAAGCTTCAACATGCACGAAGAGCCGATTGTGTGTTCACCGGATGATGCGATTCGGGCTTTTAAGGATGGGCATTTGGAAGTGTTGGCGCTCGGGGATTACTTGGTAGAAACGCCCGCCGCGGTGTCCTCCGTGCCTCCTGGGTAAAACTCCCCCCAGAGCGACGGCTGAAACGTCACGCCAAGACCTGAAGCGCCTGGATGCCTGTGACGTCTCTTCACCACGGAATCACGGAGGACACGGAGGGACACGGAGGTTTTTGTTTCTTTGGCTGCTATGGGTACACATCAGCTGTGATCCCGGCCTGACCGGTGATCGGTCGGGCTGTGCAAGCCGATAGCAGTCTGAAATACAAAAAACTCCGTGGAACTCCGTGCTCTCCGTGCCTCCGTGTTGAATACGACGTGTCAGGTGAGTGGGCATTTCAGGTCGTTGCGGGGTGCTTTCAGCTCTCGCTCTGGGTGGGGAAACGCTGCCTACTCGGCTGGGCAGCGTGTGAGTGGGGGGATTTAGCGCACGAGGATGGCGTTTCGCCACGGGCCTTTGCGCCACCTCCAAAAGAGGAGGCTGGAGCCGAGCGATGTTTCGAGGATGAACCCGAACCATCCGCCGAGCGCTCCAAGCCCTCCGATTCTACCAAAGAGAATGGCTGAACCGGGGATGGAGACCCATGCGACGGAAGTTCCGACGATGGCCACCCATCGCACGTCTTTGGCGCCGCGGAGTGCGCCTCGCAGGATCATGTTTGCAGCGTCGAGCGTTTGAAAAATCGCCGCGACGAGAAGCAGCGTTCCCGCGATGCGAACCACTTCCGCGTCGTTTGAAAACGCCGCGGCGATGTTCTTTCCAAACAATGCAAACGCGATCCCACAAAGGGTCATAAAACTGACCCCGAGAAGAAGTGCGGCCCACGTGGACTTGTCGGCGTCTTTCAGGTTTCCGGCGCCGAGCGACCTGGCCACAAGAATGCTCGTAGCTTCAGCCACCGCCACACCGGGTAGAAACGACGCTCGAATGGTGTTGAGCGCCACATGGTGCGCTGCCAACTCGGCCGCTCCGAGACTGGCAAGCACAGCCGTAAACGTGGTGAACGCCAACATTTCGAACCCAAAGTGAAGCCCCGTGGGTACACCGAGACTCAACACTTCATTCAGGGCCTTTTTGAAGCGAATCGACGAAGGTTGCATCTTTTTGGATGCCGCCTGTCTACGATCGCGCCAGAGAAGCCCCAACATGACCGAAACCTGAATGACCTCAGTGATTGCGGTGCCATATCCAGCTCCCCGAACCCCGAGCGCGGGTAGACCCAGATGCCCGTAGATGAGGGAGTAAGCCAACACAGCATTGATAATGTTTCCACCAATGCCCACGAGCATGGGCGTGCGGGTATCGCCCAAGCCCTGACGGTATTGGTTTTGGGATGCCAACATGCACCCCGCCACGGCACCGAACGTGCGCGCCGCCATAAAGTCGCGTGCCGGCGCGATCATGCTTTCATCGACGCGAAGCAATCGCAGCACCGGTGTGATGTCGCGCCCCGCTAGGAACAGGACAAAACCGGCGGCTGCGCCGATAGCCAACCCAGCGTAGGCGAATGAAACGGCGTCGTGGGGCCGCCCTTCACCAACAACGTACGCGGAGCGGACTTTTACCCCGCGGAGGGTTCCGCTCACCATCGCAAATCCAAGGTAGAAAACGATGGTGGCCATTCCAACCCCGGCCAGCGCTCCAGCCCCGAGTCCACCCACCAGCTTGGTGTCGACAAGGCCGATTGCGCTTTCACCCAACATGGCGATGGTGATGGGCCAAGCGAGTTGAAAAAGTTCTTTTACCGGTAAGATAAGGTCTTTTGCTCGTTGAGAAAAACGTCTTACCACTTGTTTGGTAGACCTCGTGAGGTTACGCCGGGCAAGTGCGAGTCGACGACCGTAGGACGCCGCCGGGGATTGCCAGCCGTGGGAGGGGTTGTTCTGCTTCCGCCGCGCGCCGTAACGCGCAACCGGAGCGACCGATGGGTTATTTCTGAGCCTCGACATCGCCGCCCGCCGATTCAATGGAAGAATCGGCATCTCCTTTCTCGGGACCGATGGGATGTCAGGTTTCTCCGGGCCCCGAAGAGAGAAAAACAAACCTGACATCAGCTCCGGGTAAAGGCACTCAGGCGAGAAAGGTAGTTGAGCGTTTGAAAGAGGCGCTCAACGGCCGTTACAAGCCGTTTGAAGTTGCTTTACGCTGGAGACTTTACTTACCGCTGCATCCGCGTACGACCGCGCAGGCAACGGTGTGAACCGTAGTGTGCATCTGCGGGAAAAACGCGTTGAGCATCGAAAAGGACAATGCCAGAAGAAAAAGGAGCGGTCAACAAAATTTTTAGGTGGGTAGGAAAAAAATTGGCTGGGTAGGAACCGCGACTACGACGCCGCTTTGGGAACAGCGATGGGGTGGTCCAACCTCTCAGGCCAATCGGTTTCGAGGGCCTTGTATGCTTCTTTGAGATGGGCGCGGAAAAGTTCGTCGTAGAGGGGATCTTCAGCGGAGGAGTTGGGTTCACCAAACCACCAAAACCAGTCTGACCCTTCAGCAACGAGGATGTGCTCGCGCGCTTTGATCACCGCCGGGTTGGATGTGCCACGTGCGGCCTGAACATGAGCGAGTGTTTCACGCGCGGCCTTGAGTGCGGCCCAAGCTCTGTTTTTGGCGTTGTCCCCAATCCAAATCCGATACGCAGCAGAGATCCACGAACCGGGGTGGAGATTTTCAAGCTCTTTGCCGGGCCCGCGGTCGCGCACCACTTCACTCATTGTTTTGGTGGCAATTCTACCGGCGTGTTTTTCAAGGGCGAGCCGCATGTAGAGTGTTTCGAGAAATGGCTCGCCCCGGTGACTATAGGTTTCCCACGGGTTTTCACCGTCGAGAATAACGAAAACAGCGCCGTCTTTTTGACCCATCTGCGAAACCGCTCCGACGAAATCGTCGACGGCGGCACTCTCATTCATGTGGGCATATCGAAAACCGATGCGATCTGAAATGTCTTGATCGCGGAAGGCAAGGGTAACCCCGCGGTGAGTGTACAACTGGGTATGGGGCTCGCGCTCGGGGGAGGGTAGACTGCGCGCCAACGTGTGTACATCACCACAGAGCCATTTGACACCGCAGCTCTTATAAAGCTCCACCGCTTGGGTAGAAAGACAACCCTCAGGCGGCCACATTCCGTGGGCGAGTTGACCAAACGCGCGGGCGTGCGCTTTGAGAGAACGCTGTATTTGTTCTCGCGCGTCGTCGGGGTAAGAAAAGCGAGGTGGCAGCGGGTCGTGGGGGAGAGAAACGCGGGCCACGTCGGAATCTGCCAGCAGCGGCACAATAGGGTGGTAATACGGGCTTGTTGACAACTCTACTTGACCGTTTGCGGCGAGCGCTCTCCACGCTGAGAGAGCGTTTTTTGCAGCCGTTCGTACCGCCTTGAGCAGGTAGGTTTTGTCGGCCTCTGTGTAGTCCGAGCCCTTTTTGTCGAGTTTGCGAAGTTCGGGGTCGTCTTCGTGGGCGGCAAAACCCAGCCAACCGAGTAGAAACAGGCAGGATAGGTCGCGAAGGTCGGTAATGTTAAAACGCTCTTTTGTGGTTTTTTTGGACAGCAGGGAGACGAAGCGCGGTCGGGTGAAAATCGCTCTCTGGCTGACGCTGAAACTCCGGGCAAGTAGAGCGTCTTCTTCCTCTTTGGTGAGTGTGTCCGCGGGGCGTTCGGTGAGGAGTTCAAGGTCGTCTTTGGCTCCCGCGATCATTTCTTCTACCTGCTCCACAAGGGAGGGTACGAAATTGACCGTTGCGCGAACTTCGGGATGTCGTTCAAACATGCGCGCCATGTCGAGATAACCCGAACAGGCATGCAGGCGAACCCACGGGACGATAATCTTACCCGTTTGCGGATGAGCGTAACGGGGTTGATGCATGTGCCAGACAAAAACGAGGTCAATCACAAAGCACCTTGGGAAAAAGGGAAAACAGAAAAACGGGTTACAGGATGCGGGCGGCGGCTCGGTCGAGCAGTTGATCGACGTTGGAGAAGAGTTCGTTGTTGCCGTCTTGATGATACTTGGCGAGGGCCTCTTCACATTTGGGTATGTCACGGAGGAAGTCTTTGAGAATCTGAGCTTCGTCAAGCTTGCGTGTCCAGTTTCCAAAACCTTCCGCTCGTAGGTACCGCGAGTTCATGACTTGCTCAAACTGACGCTCCAGTGGAATGGCAAGCATAGGCTTGTGGAGATACACCGCTTCACCCATGAGGGTAAATCCGCCGCCTGCCACAACTCCGCGCGCCGAGGCGAGGTCGTTTATGAAACCCTGCTCGCTGAACGGTTGATAACGGAGATTTCCTTCCACCTGTTCTTCAGTGATGTTTCGTCGCATTCCATAGATTCTGCACTCAACACCCGATTGCGCGAGAATGTCGGCGAGCCCTTCGTTGCCTTCGGCCGTTTGATAAACGAGCAGGTGGTCTCCCCGCGAACGTTTGGCAGCAAGAATTTCAGGTCGCAGGATGGGTGGAACCAGGGTTGTTTTGTCTTTGCGAACGGGGGGGCGGAAAAAAGTTGTAATGAGGTAGTGATTGCAGAACGGGAGCTTGCCTTTAACGAACGCTTTGGCAAACTGAAAGTCGGCCTCGTCGCCTTCTATAATTTCAGGCGCGTGGGAACAGCGATTGATAATTTGCATATTATCAATGGAGATGATGGGTAGTTGATGCGCCTGTCCGTATAGGTATGTCCACGACTCAAAGTCGCTGATCACCACCTCCGGTTTAAACTCGCGGATGAGTTCAAAATACGCCTGGATGTTTTTGGGCGTTCCGGCAATGCCCTGGAGCACGTTGGACCAAAGCGTTTTTCCACGGCGAACACGGTTTTCTTCGTAGATCATGTGAAAGCCGTGAATACGGTTAGTGCCTTCAAACCGCTTCGACAGGAAGTCACAGGCGCGGCCCGAGGCCATGATTTCCACTTCATGCCCCTGCCCGGTGAGGTGTTCGAGCACAACGCGCGAGCGCATCGCGTGACCCATTCCTTCGCCGACAACGCCGTAGAGGATCTTCATGGGCGGGAGGATAAACGAGCGCGCCAAGCTGAGGAACAAGGCATTCGGGTCGGCGTCGTAGTCGGCGCAAGTTGAATTGAGTAAAACCGCGCGGTGCCGATTCACAGGCGAGGAATTTGGGCAGAAACCGCGCCGCCGGAGGTGCTTTGTGACCCCGCGACGTGGACGCTTTTGGCCCGCTATGCGCTTGAAGTAGCGGTTGCTGTTCGACCCGGCGATGTGGCACTTGCCGCTCGTGTTCGAGATTTGGCGGCGCAGGCCGAGGTGAAAGCGCTTCTGTGGCCGATGATCGACGATGCCGAAGGGCGTTGGCTCTCGGTGGTGAGCGCGCGGGCGTTTCGAACGTTTTTGACCGAGGTGCGCTCCGCCGCGCCCGAGCTTGGGATCGTGCTTGATCTGGAACCGCCGTTGTCGATGGTTCGAGGTGTTCTTGATCGCCGCCGCAGAGCGTTGCGCGAGCTGTTCTCGCTCGTTCGGGGGTCGGCGGCGCACGAGGAAGGTGAGCGCCTGATCGTGGAGATGTGTAACGAGATCCGAGCGCAAGGTGTACCTTTGACGCTTGCTCTCGTGCCTTTCGTTTTGTGGGACGGCGTTGAGCCGGGGTGGGCCGGACTTTTTGGTCCAACGGTGCCGCTGCCCGCAACGCGCGTGAACGCGATGCTCTACTCAACGCTGATTGCAGGCTATTCAAAGGGATTGCTGAGCATGAACGATGCGCGCGCCGTTGTTGCGGACGGTTGCATGCGTACACTCGATCGTTTCGGCGAGGCTGCGGCGGTGTCGCTTGGGGCGGTTGGCATCGGCGCGCTCGGTGATGAGCCGGTGTACACATCGCCGGCCGAACTTTCGCACGACGTTGCGCTCGCCGCGGCATGCGGGGTGACCGATGTGTGGCTGTTTGATCTCGGCGGTGTATTGCAGCGCGATACGCCCGAGCGTTGGCTCAAGGTGTTCACCGACGAACCGGCCGCCGTGGCAAAAACGCCTTCAACGTTTCGCTCAGCGGTCGTGTCGAGGTGCCTCGCAGCCGGCGCGCGGGCGCTCTCTTTCGGTCGAAAACGTTCGAGGCGCGGCGAAAAAATTGCAGAACTTTAGGACGAACGGTTCGAGCCTTTGGTAGCATGAACCTCGCTTGGCCTGCCGAGCGTTGAGGTTTCCTATGAGTTTGAACGGCTGCGGTCGCGCTCCGAAGCGTGGCCTGTATGCGTTGGGCACCAGCCTCCTTATTGCTGTTTCGCAGTTTTCCGGGGGGCCGGCGCACGCCCAATCAAAAGAAGAACTGGATAAAGCGCGCGCCATGTTTCTTGAAGGCGTGTCGCTCGCCGCCGCAAACAACTGCGCGGCGGCGCTCGGAAAATATCAAGCGGTCGCCAAAGTGAAGATGACCGCCAACGTGGCTTACAACATGGCCGAGTGCCAGGAGCGGCTTGGAAAGCTTGTTTCGGCGCTCGGCAGCTACCGACTGGCCGCAAGTTTGGTCACGGACAACAAGCCGGCGGAAGTTGCGAACAACGTCGGCGATCGCATTACTTCGCTTGAAGCGCGCATCCCGCGCGTGGTGATTCAGCGCACGGAGCAAACCTCCAAAATCGAACTGGACGGCGTGGAAATTGGCACGTCGCAGATCGGCGTTGAAAACCTTGTCGATCCGGGAACGCACACGGTTTCAGGCAAACTCGGTGAAACCGAGGTGTGGCGTGAAACGGTTCAAGTTCAGGAGAAAGAATCGAAGACGGTCGTTGTGAAGATCGACCTCGCCAAGTTCAAGCCACCGGATCGGCCAACCGCAACGGCGACGGCAACGGTTACCGCCACCGCTCCCCTGCCCACGGTCGAGCCGCCGTCAAAGGTGCCCGCATTCGTCGTGGGCGGCATTGGGATCGTGAGCCTCGGCGTGGGGCTGGGCCTCATGGGAGCGAGCTTGGGCGCAGCTTCTGAACTCGAAAAAATTTGTGGTGCCGACAAGAACTGTCCGCCTTCAGAACAAGGCAAATATGACTCGGGACGCACCATGGCCGGCGTGAGCACAGCGCTTCTCGCGGTTGGTGCCGCGGGGATCGCCACGGGCGTCATTCTTTTTGTTGTTCGAAGCGGTGGCAGCGCACCGCAACAACCCGCCGTAGCGACTCAGCCGGCGGTCTCGCGTGGAACGCCCACAGAACTTGGAGTCGCCGTTCGAGGCGGCAATGGAAGCGCCGGACTTAGCTTGATTGGGAGGTTTTGATGAAGCAGGCGAGCCGAACTTCGGCAACAGCAAGGTCAATTCGCGGGCGCTCGGCGCGATCGGTTTTGACAGCGATCACCGCGGCGGTTTCACTCGCGCCCCTCGCGTGTTTTTTCCCAACCTTCACGTTTGAACAAGAAACGGGCGGTGCGGCTGGAACAACGAGCGTGGGCGGAGGCGGCTCCGGCGGCACCACAACGACGCAGGCGTCGACAACGTCTTCCGGCGGGACAACCACCGATCCGACAACCGGCGGAACCGGCGGCATGATGACCACCAGCTCCACGGGCGCCACAGGCGGAACCGGCGGCACCGGTGGAAGCGGTGGAACCGGCGGTTCGACGATGTCGACAACGTCCACCGACACGACCTCAAGCACCACGAGCACAACCACAACAAGCACTCCGCCGCCTGTGGAGGATTGTCAGAACGGACTCGACGACGACCTCGACGGAAACGCCGACTGCAAAGACACCGAGTGCACCGACTTCTCATGTGTACCTTCGGTGCCCAACACGTGGACCGGATATTTCCTCCTCTACCAAGGCCCCGTTGCCAGTGATCCCGGCTGCACAATGCAGTTTCCAACCGACTCGTACGTCGGCAATTTCCAGCTCAATGCGCCTCCCGCGGTGTGCACCAGCTGTTCGTGCGGAGCGCCGCAGGGTCAGGTGTGTACACCTCCAAGCGTGATCAACGGTCTCGACGTTCCGTGCGGAGGAACGCCGTCCGAAATTCACCCGCTGTTCATGCCCGGCGGTTGGAGCGCGTGCACAAGCGCTGTCGATGCGAGCGGACCCTATTACTACCCCGCAAGTCTCACGGTCTGCGGGCCCGATGACATGCAGCCTTGCCACCTTGCTCTCACGGCGGATGCGCCCACCGTGGACGGTGGTTTCTGTCAGCCGTCCGGCGGTCAAGGAACGTTCGCACCGGTCACGTGGGACGGTTACGGTCACGCGTGCAGCGGCGCCGCTACGACCGGCAAGGGCTGCTCCATCGGTCAAACATGCTTGCCCAAACCGGGGCCGGCATACGTCGGCGGTTTGTGCATCAAAAAGGCCGGCCTGCAAAACTGTCCGGCGGGGCAATTCAGTCAGCAGCACGTCTTCTACGACGACTACACAGACAGTCGTTCGTGCACGGGGTGCGGCTGCGGATTCCCAGCCGGCTCAACGTGCGGAGGCAACATCACCACGCACGCCGACGCAAACCTCAACTCGTGTTTGAGCCCTGTGGCAACGTTTGCCGCGGGCACCTGCACCAACATCAGCGGCAACCCGGCCATTGGCAATTCAAAGTTCACGGTGACTCAACCGCCGACGGGTGGCTCGTGTACACCTTCCGGTGGGCAGCCCACTGGAACCGTCGTCGGAACGTTCCCCCAAACGTTCTGCTGCATGCCTGATCAAACTCCGTAGAACCGAGCCGCGCCCGCCGCCGTGCGCTTGGACGGCGGCGGCGAGTCGGTATTTTTCTTCGACCCCAGTGGGGTTTCGGTTCAGGGGGTCATTTCGGGTAAATCTTGTTCTGCGTTATAGGCCGCGTCCCGCTTTGCCGCGGTCGGATCGGGGAGCGCCTGCTCACGCCATGTTCGGCCGGGTGGTGACCCATCGACCCAGTGGTAACTTTGGTCGCGCACGTCGAGATGAACGTATTGAGCGCGCGGGTGCACGTACAACCCCACGCCGACGCGCGGATAGGTGCGCAGGAGCGCCGCGAGTTTCTTGGGCTCGACTCCGGGGAAAATGAAGTCGATCGCCTCGCCGCTGCGGTGTCGACTGCCTTTGCGCGCTTTGGTGCGATGTGACGAAATGACCTGTGCCGACTGCGCGCCGAAGTGCGCCGCAGCTTTCACGACGAGCTGCAACAATCGCCGGCTCACGTGGGGAGGCGCTTCATCCTTGGCCGCCCAAAGCACGCGTTCAAACTCGGCGACCGCGTCTTCGTTCACCGCGCCGTCGTCGCGATAGAGCCGAAGCGTCACGTCGGCCATGGTGTTCACATCGTGGAATACCAGGGGCGCCAAACGCGCTGCCCAAGGTCGCTTTGGGGATGAAGGGGAGTCGCTGCTCTGCGCCCCCGGAGCTTGCGTCGATGCACCCGGAGGCTCGGACAAATCCGATCCGGTGTACGCAAACGTCGACGCCGAGGACGGCGCTGAGTTTGTGTACACATTGTCGGGCGGGGTGCCGATTGCAGCCGTCGTTGCCAACTCGCCGCGCTCATTGGAGCCCAGCTCACCGCGGGCGGGCGAACACGCACACACCGCCGACGCCACCAACCAAACGAGCCGCGCGGCGCACCCGATCGTCATGCGCGGATACGTTTCAGGAGCCGACGCTTCCGGCGAGCACCCGATCGAGCAGCAGAAGGCGGTCATTGCCCCAGAACAGCTTATCGCCGACAAGGATCGCCGGTGCTCCGAATACGCCGGCGGCGATGGCCGCATCTGTTGTGGCGCGCAGCGCGTCTTTGATGGGCTGCGTCTCCGTCGCGGCGATCACTTCGGCGCCGTCCATCCCGGCAAGGCTCGCCGCGTGCGTGATGCCCTCGGGGCTTGAAGGGTCCACCCCGCGTGCCCAATACCCTTCGAAAAGCGCGAGACTGAACTCGCGCGCCTTGCCCTTTTGGTCTGTGTACGCACACGCGCGCATGGCCCGCACGGTGTTCGGTGGGAACGACGGCGGGAATGTGAAAGGTACACCGTAGCTCTCGGCCCACAGGGCGAGGTCTTGAAGCATCCACTTGGCCTTTGCGGGGACGCGCGCCGGCATGTCGTTGCCGGTTGCCTTGAAGACGGCGCCCAGCAACATCGGGCGCCACCGAACGGCGCGTTCATGCTTTGCCGCGACGCCGTCGATCTGGGTTGCGCAGAGGTAGGAGTACGGCGAGCCGATGTCGTAGAAAAAGTCGATGGAGTCCATGCGGGAAGCGATCTTGTCACCGGAGCGTGGCCGGCGAAACAGCGCTGTGGCGGTCCGGGGTCAGCCTGCCGCCGCGAGCGCTTGTGTGCGGCGACTGCGAAGGCGCCTGCGCCCGTACGCTCCGAGCGCCAAATCAAGCGTTTCGGCGTTGAAGTCGGGCCACAAAACCTCCGTGAAAAAAAGCTCCGCGTACGCCGCTTCGAACAGCAGAAAGTCGCTCAAGCGCCGATCGCCGCCGGTGCGAATGATCAAATCGGCATCGGGCATGGCGCTTGTCGATAGAAACTCGCGCACCGACGTTTCGTCGATCTCTTCGGGGATGAGCAGGCCGGCGCGCGCGCGAACGGCAATGGCGCGCATGGCACCGATCACATCGCGGCGCCCACCGTACGAAAGAGCCAACGCAAGTTTCATTCGGGTGCTCGCGGAGGTGTCGCGGACCATTCGCTCGACGGCGCGTCGCGTGGGGGTGGGCAATTCGTCGATATCGCCGACGGTGACAACGGAGATGCCCGCTTCGATGTAGGGCTCACGCATCTCTTCGGCGAATTCGAGAACTATGCGCATCAACGTGTCGACTTCTTCTTTTGGTCGCGACCAGTTCTGCGCGCTGAAGGCATACAGAGTGACGCACGGCACGTTGCGTTCGAGCAGATCGAGAACGGTTTTTCGGACCGCAACGGCGCCGGCCTCGTGGCCCCGCGTTCGCGTTAAGCCGCGTGCCGTTGCCCAACGACCGTTGCCGTCGAGAATGATGCCGACATGCGTGGGGCGGGGCAGGTTCGACTGAGCGTGCGTCATAAACAGAAGTCCTCGTTGGAAGGTTTGTGACTCTGCCGGACGAACGCGCGGGGAGGGGGAGGGGAGCGTGGTGCAAATATGGAGAGTTCGTGGAGACGGTGGTTGTGTGCCCAAAAACGCGCGGATTGTGCCGGCTAAGCGGGTTCAGTCGACACGAGAAAGTGGATGGATGAAGCCGTATTCATGTTTTCGTCCGGCGCAACAGGCGTTTGAAATTGGACCTGTCCATCCCCGCTCGGCGCGCGCCTCCGCTCTTGTTGCCCTCTTCGGCATCAAGAACCACGCGTGTGTACCTTTTTTCGAATGCCGCGAGTGCGCGTTTTCGCGCTTCGGCGTACGAGAGCGAACGCAGCTCGTCGTCGAAAAGCTCGTCGGGAGAAACGTCGGGCACCGCGGGAAGAAACGGCAGATCACGTGGCAGCAGAACTTCGGAGCGCGCGAGCGCAACAGCGTGAGCGAGCGCGCTTCGAAGTTCGCGCAGATTATGTTCCCAAGGTTGCCGACGAAGCAGACGCATCGCTTCGGGGCTGATGCGCCGCACGTCGCGACCGGTGTCACGTCGCAGCTCTGCCAAAAATGTGTACGCAACGAGTGGTATGTCTTCGGTGCGCGCGCGCAGCGGTGGAATGTGAATGTGCAAAGATCGAAGCCTAAAATAAAGGTCTTCGTGAAACGTCCCGCGTCGAACCGCTTCTCGTAGATCGACCGCTGTTGCCGCGATCACGCGCACATCGATCGGGTGGCCGGGGGCGGCTCCACGCGCGAGCAGCGCGTGGAGCCGCCCCTGGCTTTCGATGGTCATTGCGTCGACGAAATCCAAGAACAACGTGCCGCGGTCTGCGAGATGAACGAGGCCTTCGAGCGATGTTTCGGCGTCGCCGAAGAGGCGTCGCGCCGCGTCTTTTGGGTTGTCTTCAAATTCAGTGCAGTTGACCGCGACAAACGCTCTCGATGTGCGCTTGCTGCGGTCGTGAACAAAGCGCGCCGCGGCGTCGCGACCGGTGCCATTTTCACCTGTGATCAAGACGGGGGAGGGGGTGCGCGCGGCCTCCGCCGCCAGGCGGAGGGCCGCGCGCACCCCCTCCGAAACGCCGACAAGTTCGGCGGGGGTGTCGCGTGAGGCGCGCGCTTCGCGCGCCTCACGCGACACCCTCCGCCTCTCCACGGCGCGCGCCGCCGAGAGCGCGGCGGCGGCCGGATCGAAGGGTTTTGTGATCACGTCGGCGTCGAGAGCCCACGCCGCTTCAACGGCGCGCGGAGTGTTTTGAGCCGTTGCCATCAGCACGAGCGCGGCGGCGCCGTGGTCGCGCGCGATGCGTTCGGCGGCTTCAATGCCGTCGCCGTCGCTTTCGATGAGTACACAATCGGCGGGCTGCGAGGCGAGCAACGCCGCGCCAGCGGCAGCATCTTCGGCGGTGAGCGGATCGATGCCGCGTTCCGTGAATGCGCGCGCCGCGCCGCGTCGCACGAGGGGATCGCGATCGATCACAAGCGCCCGAAAACGCGGCGCGGCCATCAGCCTTTGCGATCTCCGTTGTCGCGCGGCGCTGTGCTTTCGCTTCGAAGCGGCGGCTCACTCGGCCCGCGGCGCACCGAGGGAGGCGGTTCGCTCGGCCCGCGGCGTACCGAGGGAGGCGGCTCGCTCGCAATGGCGCGCGTGGAAGGCGGCGGACGTTCGGAACGGGGCGCCGTGCCGGGCGTGTAGAGGTATTTGCGCTGCTGCAAAATGCAGATTTGCCCGCCGCCCCGCTCCCAACATTCGTCGAGCGCCGACTGCGCCGCGAGCAGCAACGACTCCGCGGTGCGCGCGTCACGCGATGGGAAAAGCGAAGCGCCGATGCCGATCACGACAGCCGGGTCGGCGATTGCACCCGAGACGTCTCGAAAAATTCGCTCGGAGGCTGAGAGTGTCCCCGCGAAATGGGTATGCGTGAGTATCGCCGCGAGCGTTGTGGAAGCGATGCGAGCCACCACATCCCCTTCACGCACACTTCGCTTCATCGCAGCGGCGGCGCGCGTGACGACGCGTTCGGCGTTGCCACCCGCGATGAGATCGCGCGCGCCGTTGCCGACAACGATCGAAAGAACGAGACACGCGAACGGCTCGTGGTACCGCTCGGCGCGTTTGCGCTCTTCAACGAGGCGCATTTCGAAGAGTCGGCGGTTGGGCAATCCGGTCAATTCATCGTGCACGGTGCGCCGCTGAAGGCGATCGCGTTCCTCGGCGACCGTTGCCACGAGGCGCTTGATGCGAAGCAGCGCGTCCACGCGGGCAAGCAGCTCCTCGTTGTCGAACGGCTTGCCGAGGTAGTCATCGGCGCCGAGGCGCAGCCCTTCGACTCGGCTCGCGGGGTCGCTTCGCGACGTGACGAACATCACAGGCAGAAACGTTGTGCCCGAAAGGCTCTTGAGGAGACGGCAGGTGTCGCTGCCCGAAAGGCGCGGCATCACGGCGTCGAGGAGCACAAGATCGATGCCGCCCATCGTGACGCGACTCAACGCCTCTTGTCCGTCTTCACACACCTCCACTTGGTAGCCCTGCGATCGGAGCAACGCGGCGAGGTGTTCGCGCGCGTTGCGATCGTCGTCGGCGACCAAGATCGTCGCGTCGGCGTCCGCAGCGTCGGCCAACGCGCGCGCGGCGGCCGGCTGCGAATCCATGACAGAGCTTTTTCGTTCGTCCGCCACCGCGCGACGCTAGTACGCGGTTTGGGACTTTGAATCGAGAGCCTTCGACGTGCTCGGTGGAGCCGTCTTCGAGGCCGGTTGCTCCGTCTCAGACTTGGTCTCCGTCGCGTCGGCTTCAACCTTTGGAAAGTCGACTTGAAGCTCCGCACCTTTGTCGGTGTCGATGATGCGGTAGGTCGGTGTTGCCGGCGTTCGAAGTTCGATCACCAAGTCAACGTCCTCGTCGTGGGCGACGAGTTCAGCGCGTTGTACGGGTGTTGAGAAAAATGTTGTGAGCAGCGGCAGACGATTCGTTCGCGTGGGTACCTGCACCCCCTGAATGCGGTACGTGATTTTTCCCTGCCCTTTGATTTCAGCGATTGTCACTTTTTTGCTGAGCGTAACGAGCACGCGCGATCCGCCGCCGTCGAGCATTCTGAAACCCGGGTACGTTGCGATCGGCCCGGTGATCGGTCCGTCTTTCGCCTTTTTCTTTTTCTTGGTGACCGCGTTTGCCACCTTCTGCGCGGCCTTTGTGGGCTTCGCAACCGGCGTGGCCGCGACGGCGGGTTTGGCCGCGGCGGCGGGCGGAGGCGTCTGCGGAGCAGCGGGCGGCGTTGCGGTTGTCACCGCTGTGGCGGTGCCCGCCGGCGGCTGCTGGGCCAGCGAGTGCAACGGAATTGCGGCCACAACAGCGGCCAAACACCCGGCGAAAAGCAGGTGGAAACGCATCGCTGAAATTACAGCACGGGGGACGCGGAGCGGCCACAGATCGGCGATCGATACCGTGCGCTTCGATAAGCGGCTGCGCGCCCAACGGTCACTCACGTTCACGCTGTCACTTCGGCGGGCCCCCCCTTGCGGGGCGTGAGCACCGCAATTGGGGGGGCGGCGCGCGCGGCTCGTCGGGTCGGTTCGCCCGAGTTTCGGTGTTGCGATTTGGCCGCCGCGGCGCACGTCAAAACTGCGCGCGCCCCGGGGGGCAGCTGCGCCCGAAGCGGCGACACTGGCGAGCGCTTTTTTTCGAGTAGCATGCGCCGCCATGAGCACGCCGCCTCCCCGGGAGGACAAGCCGTCCGAGCCGTTGCAGGACGGTGCTGCCGCGACGTCGGCGCCCAAACCGGGAGCGAAGCGAAAAACAGCCAAACCGCCCGAAGGTGGGATGCGCATGGCGGAGTTGGCCCTGCGCAGCGGGGTTTCGCGCGAGACGATCCATTTTTATCTGCGCGAGGGCTTGTTGCCGAGGCCGCGAAAAGCCGGCCGAACGGTGGCGTATTACGACGAAGAGCACCTTTCGCGGTTGAAGCTCATTCGCACGTTGCGCGAAGAAAAATATTTGCCGCTCGCAGTCATTCGCAGGTTGCTCGATTCACCCGCCGCGGTGGAGCGCGATGTGGACACGCTCGCGTCGGTGATGCACCTGGTTTCGCGCGAAGAAGGCAGCCGCAAGCCGAGCGAAGAAGCCATTGAAGAAACGTTGCGCCGAGGGCTTTTGGGCCCGCGTGATGCGGCGTCGCCGGCCACATTCGCCGATCCAGCGGAGCGACGGTTGGTGACGATTGTCGAAGAGGCAATGACGCTCGACCCCGCGTCGCGTGAGTACACATTAAAAAATTTAGAATTGGTGGCGCAGGATCAAACGGCGTTTGTCATGCGCGAAGCCGAGCTGTTTTTTGGAACGGTTCTCGAAACAGCGGACATTGCACGCACCATCGGATCGCTGCGCGGTGGGCGAGGTTTGGTGGCGCGGTTTATCGGTGCGTACCGCGACTTGATGCTGCGACGCATTGTTGAGGAGCTTGTCGCGGCGATGCAGCACGGAGCGTTCGCGGTGGCGCGCGCGGCGACGGTGCCTCTTTCGGTCAAAGTGGAGCGCGAACTGGGCACGTTTGAGCGGCGTGCGGAGTTGCGTGCAGCGCTCTCAGAGCAGCCGATCACAACGCAGGCGACCGACGCTTTCGTGTGGCATCTGTTTGCGTGCGGCGCTGTGTCCGAATTGTCGGCCCTGCCTCCCGAGGTGGCGGCCTCGGCATCGCCGCGCGCGGAGGTGTTGATCGCGTGGGGAAGTTACGAAAGCGCTCGGAGTTTGCAGGGGCTTCGCGCCTTTGAACGCGCTGTGGACGCTGCGCCCGATTTTGCGCTCGGACAGATTCTGCTCGGCGAGGCGAGCGTGGTGCGCGGCCTCCGGCGTCACGATGCGAGTTCGGGGCTTTTGGAGCGAAGTGTGCCGGCGATGCACCGTTTGGTGAAAGCCGATCCCGAGAGCGACCCCGATTTGATGGCGCGCGCACTCGGGTGTTTTTATCGAGGCCGCGTGGAGATCGCGATGCCCGCGGTGATCGGTAGGCACCGGCGCGGTGTGGAGCTGCTCACGAGAGCGCTGGCGTTGGTGGGTGAAGAAGCCGATCCGCTGGCGGCGCTCACCGACACGGCACGGCTTGGAAGAGCGATGAGCGGTGTGGCTTCGTCGGCGGCGCGCGGTACATGGCCACCCCCTCCCGAATGTGAAGCGGCGCCACAGGTGGAGCCGGCGTGTCGAGCGCGCATCGCGGCAAACGCGCGGCTTTCACTCGGTCGGTACTACGCGTCTGTGGGGGATGTTCGGCGGGCGCGTGCGGTGTTGGAGCTTGCCGCGGCGGTGGATCCTGAGGGACCGATCGGCGACGCGGTGCGTGAAGAGTTGCTCGTTCGGAGCGATCTGCACAAGTAACGCGTGTACACAAATGCGTACACGCGCGTGGTCGCTAAGATGTGTACGCAAATGCGTACGCTCGCGTGGTCGTTAAAGTGTGTACACAAATGCGTACGCTCGCGTGGTCGTTAAAGTGTGTACGCAAATGCGTACGCGCGCGTGCTTGTTAGCATGTGTACGCAATTGTCTGCGGCGTTATTGAGCCAGTTTCACTAGGAAAACGTCGTTGCCTCCCGCGCTCGTCAGCGCGCCGCCGCCGAAGTTGACGGTGCCCGCGAACGTGCCCGTGATCACAACGCCGGTTGCGTCCGCGTCGATCGCCGCAGCCACTTGAGCGCCCGCGTCACCCGCTCGTTTGCTCCACACGTGCGCGCTGAGAGCGTCGTATTTGGCGACGACAATGTCGGTGCCACCCGCGCTTGCGAGAGCGCCGCCGCCGAAATCGACGCTGCCCGTGAAATCACCTGTCATCAGCACCGCGCCGAACGGATCAAACGCAACGCCGCGCGCGTTGTCTGCGCCGTTCGCTCCAAAACGTTTGGCCCACAGCACCATGCCGCCGCTCGTGAACTTGGCAACGGCAATGTCATTCCCACCCGCGCTTGTGAGGTCACCTCCACCGAAGTTGATTTTGCCGGCAAACGAAGCCGCAAGAGCCACATTGCCCACCGAATCCACGTCGACGGCGTTGGCCACCTGGGCCACGTTGTTTCCAAATTGTTTTGACCAAAGTGCGGTGCCGTTCGCATCAAACGACGCGAGCACAACGTCCGCCGCGCCCGCCGTTGTGAGCGCACCGCCGCCGAAATCGATCGCTCCCGAGTTGTCGCCCGCGATCACCGTTTCACCCGCGGGGCCAAAGCCGATCGATTTTCCAACCTGCGCCGCCGCATCGCCGAAGCGTTTGCTCCACACGTGCGTGCCGTCTTTGTCGAACACCGCCACAAAAATGTCAGTGCCACCCGCGCTTGTGAGCAAATCGCCGCCAAACGCCAAATCGCCTGCAAAAGTGCCCACAATTCCAACGCGGCCATTCGCGTCAACGGCCACGTCTGGCACGTTTTGCGCCTTGGTATCGCCGAATGACTTTGCCCACACGAGCGCTCCCGCCGATGTGTACTTCGCCACAAAAATATCGGTGAGCCCCGCGCTTGTGATCATCCCCGCGCCGAGATCCACCTTGCCCGCGTAGTCGCCCACCACAATCACGTTGCCGTCCGCATCCACAGTGACGCTCGTGCTCGCCTGCGCCACCGTGTCGCCGAAGCGTTTGCTCCACACGTGCGCACCCAGATAGTCGTAGCTCGCCACAAACGCGTCGTTGCCACCCGCGCTCACAAGCCCGCCGCCGCCGAAGTCCACCGTGCCGGCAAACGCACCCGCGATCACCGCACCGCCGCCGTTCGACGACGCAACACCCGCCGCTTGTTGCGCGCCGGCGTCGCCGAAACGCTTGTGAAACAAGTCATCCCCTGTGCAGGCCGTCGCCGTGCCATCGCAGTTTTCGTCGGCCGGAGCGAGGCAGTTTTCAAACACCGGAACGATCTGTCCTTCACACGCTCCAAAGCCCAAACCGTCGGGATTGCAGAGCGCCATGCCACCTTTGCAGACGCCCACGTCTTGTGTACCCATCGGCCCGGTGTAACAAGCGCTCATCGTCCAAGGTGTACACACGCACCCATCGCCGTCTTCGTTCACAAGGCCGTCGCAGTCGTCGTCGCCCGGTGTGTTGCAACTTTCTGAAAGTGGCGTCACTTCGCCCAAACACAAACCCCACGTGCCGTCGGTTTTGCACGTGCGCTCACCCGGCTTGCAAATGCCCACTCCTTCGGTGCCGTTTGGGCCTGTGTAACAAGCCTCTTTTTCACCTTTTGTACACTCGCCCATGCTCGTTGCGGTGCTCCCGCCGCTGCTGGCCGTTGTTCCTCCGCTGCTCGTTCCACCGGTCGATCCGCCGCTGCCCGCAGCCGATGCTCCCGTGCCACCCGAACCGCCGTTTTCTCCGCCTGAACCGGCGTTCGAAGACGTGCTTCCCGCCGCGCCCGCGCTGCCTGTGCTCGATCCGTCACACGCTGTAACGAACAACCCCGCCGCGGTCGCTACCCAAGAAAACAAGACAATTTTGCGCATCGGGCGATCTTTTCACCGTCCCTTCGCGAGCGAAAGCATCTGTCGCTATCCTCGCGACCGAAATGACGCTTCTCCGCTCCGCCGCCCCTGAAGTTCTCGCCGCGCCCGACCTTTCGCACACCGATCACGATGCTCTCGTGGTTGTCGCGCACGCACCGCTCGCAGATCGCACTGCTCAGATCGGACCCGTTGCCGCCTCCGCGATGGATGCTCTCGGTCGCGCCGACGCTGCGTTTTTGCGCGGTGGCAAACCCGCTGCGATCTTGCCGTGGTCGCCGGCTCCCGGACGCCGCGTGGTGATGACCGCGCTCGGGCCGCTCAGCGACGATATCGACGACGTTCGCGCCATTGCCGAAGCTGTTTCCGTTGCGGTTTCGCGCGCCGTCGACGCCGGTTCGCGCCGTCCGCTCCTCGTTGTGACCGAGCCTTCCGGGCCTCGTTTTGCGCGAACTCTCGACGTGGCTGCGCTTGCCGCACTTGCAAGCCAATGGAGCCCCCTCGAAGCGCGTGAAGCCGGCAAAGCCAAACCCACCGCCGACACCATCACTGTCGTTGGACTCGGCGACGATCGCGCCGCCCGAATCACCGCGCTTGAACTCGGCCGATCGCTCAGTCGCGATATCGCCGGCACCGAGCCCGAGCGCATGGCGCCTCGAAAAATTGCAGCGCTCTGTGTGGACACATTTGCTGGCACCGGCGTTGCCGTAAACGTCATCCACGATGTGTCCACATACCCCTTTGCTCGCCGCTGTTGCGCGCGCTTCTCAAGCAGTGGAACGCCACAAACCGTGCATTGTGGAGCTTGTGTACCGTCCACCGGGCGACATCCACCGCACCGTCATTCTCGTTGGAAAAGGTGTCACGTACGACACCGGCGGGGCCGACGTAAAAACCGACGGATCCATGGCCGGTATGTCACGCGACAAAGGTGGCGCCGCCGCCGTTGCGGGCGCTGTTCGAGCAGCCGCAGCGCTCAAAATGCCCGGCGTGGAAGTGGTCGGCCTCCTCGGTTTGGTGCGCAACAGCATCGGCGAAGAGAGCTTTGTCAGCGACGAAATCATCCCGAGCCGCGCCGGCGTACGTGTACGCATTGGAAATACCGACGCTGAAGGCCGCCTCGTTCTCGCCGATCTGCTCAGCCGCGCTCACGACCTCGCCCGCAACGCCCCGCAGCCCGCGATCATCTCCATTGCAACACTCACGGGCCACGTATATCGCGCATTCGGGCCGTATACAGGCAATATCGGAAACCTCGCCGCGCGTGAATCCGGCCTTCTCGACGCTCTCGACCGTCAGGGTGAACTTTGGGGTGAACCCATGGAACGCAGTCGCCCCCGTCGCGAGGACTACGCTTTTGTGGCCCCCAAATCCGCCGCCGAAGATGTGATGAGTTCCAACCGGCTCGCATCCGTGGCGACGCCGCGCGGTCACCAATTCCCATTCGCCTTTCTCGACATCGCTTCAGGTCTGAAAGGTCAAACCATCCCATTTGTCCACTTGGACATCGGCGGCGCCGCCTATACTCCTGCCGACTGGCAAACAGGAACCCCCACCGCCGTGCCTGTTTTGTCGCTGATTGCGGCGTTTACCTGACCTCACCTGACGCGTCACGATGGTCTGAAATGTCCAGCCACCTGACACGTCGTATTCAACACGGAGGCACGGAGATCAGGGAGATCCACGGAGTTTTTTGTATTTCAGGCTGCACTCGGCTTGCATCAGCTAGACAAAAAACAGCCAAAGAAACAAAAAAACTCCGTGACCCTCCGTGTCCTCCGTGCCTCCTAGGTAACTTCCCTTTAGCGGAACGTTCTGCAAGGCACGGATCCAGTCCTGTCGAGACGTTTGGGACACCCTTGCCCGTCGCCAAGCGGAAAAGCGAACAGCGTGGCGCGTCGGGTTCTCCAGATGGAGTTCTGTGGCGAGCGCAGCCACGACGAAAACGAGAGACCGGCGAGACCGGTGGATGGCGACGTGATGGACATCTCAAGTCGCCGGACCTCCCAGAACGGGCTCTTTTCTGCTGCATCGACAACTCAACCGCAACGAGTTACTCGCCGTTCGAATGAGGCGCATGCGCCGCTGGGGAACTCCGTGGTAAAGAGACGTCGCAGGGGTCGAAAACGCGTCCGGTCGTTGCGTGACGTTTCAGCCTTTCAGGCCCTTCCATACACTGGAATTTGTGCCCCGCTGATCGCGCTCGCATCGTCTGAAAGCAAAAACGCAATGACTTTTGCCGCCGACGTTGTACTTACCCACCGGGTTGGATCGGCGTCGGGCATGGCCGCGCGATTGGCCGGTGTATCCATTGTGGATGGTAAGATCGAATTGATTCTTACCCCACTTTCCAACACCTCGGCCGCCGCGGCTTCACCAAGCGCCACGGCCCCGGCTTTAGAAGCCGCATAACTGGCCGCACCGGCGCTTGTCCACGGGCGCGGAGCAGCCCTCGAACCTACCACGACGATGCTTCCCTGTTTTCGCTCTACCATCCCAGGCAAAAGCGACCGCAACGCCAGATGAACGGTCGTCAGGTTGGAGCTTACCATTTTCTCAAATGTGCCTTCCGCTTCGCTCGTGAGCGGCGCTCCACCCACCCAACCTCCCACTGTCAAAACAGCCCCCACAATCTCCCCACCACCCTGCACGCGCTCAAAAACGCTTTTCCAACCTTCCATTGTACCAAGGTCTGCCACCACCGCCCAAAACGCCCTCCCAACCTCGGCCTGGAGCGCGTTTAACCGGCTTTCTGCCCGCGCGCTGTCCACCCCGGCCACGTTGTACCCGCGGCTCACCAACTCTCGACTCACTGCCGAACCCAGCGCTCCGGCAGCCCCTGTTACCACCACCATTTGACTCATGGCGGCTTTATACTCTTTTTCAAACCCCTTCCAAACCTGAATGTCAATCAACTCACGAAAAAGACATTTGGGGGCTTTGTGTCACGGTACCTTGTTTCCTCATCTGGGCCACCGGTCCAGGCCTTGTTTTGACAGTGAACGCCGAAGCGCCCATCCAAGTGGGCCTTCTAACGCTTTTTGCGGCCGGCCACGCGCAGCAACATCCCCACGTCATCCTTACCCACTTCGCGAAGCACCACCAACACCAAAATGTACACAAGCGCCATGCCCGCGGCTTGAGGGATGACCAGCGCTTTTCCAAGCCATGGCATGCGCGATCCCACCGCCACCGTGATCGCCAACGCCGCGGGAACGCGAACGGCCGTCAAGACAGGCACAAATCCACCCGCCGCTTTTCTAACCAACACAGCGCTCAAGATCATCGCCGCAAAAAGCCCCGCGGAGGCGGCAAGCGCCGTTCGAGTCAACATCCCCTCGCCGAGCGGCGCCGAGACAAGCGCCACGGTACATCCCGCCGCCACCGCTGCCACAGCCGCGATTGTCACTCCCGCGGCCGCCACTTCCTTTTTCAGACTTGTCAGCACGGCGCTTGATATACCGAGCACACTCAGTGTACCCATTCCAATCGCCAAAATGCGCAACGGTTCGCCCCCGTTTTTCCAGATCGCCTCCGGCGAAGCCAACCGAAGGACATGGGTAGAAATCGAAGCGATTGTTCCACAAATCAGCCCTGTAAACACAAACGAAAGTCTCACATTCGCGCGCGTGAAGCCTTTGACAAACTCTTTGTCACCCTCCGCCTGGGCTTTGGACAACATCGGAAACAGAATAAACGTGATCGACATCAACAATTGGTAAGGTAGAAACGCGTAGAGTTGCACACCCTGGTATATCCCCAAAAGCCCGTCGGCCACACTGGGTTCCACGTTGGCTGTGCGCGCCGCCGCGCCGGCAAAATACCGGAGTAGAAAAAAGTCGGTTCGAAGGAGCAAGTTTAAACACCCCTGCGCCACGATCACCGGAAATAGAAAACCGAGGTAAGGTCCAATTCGAGGCTCGCTCCCACCTGATTTTCCAACCCCCGCGCGCCACACAGCGAGGGGAACAATCACGGCCGCGGATGCAACAAACCCAGTCACAAGGCCGAGCGTTCCGCTCTTTGACATGCGCATAAAGAGATACGCTCCACCCGCAATTCCCACCGTTCGAATTGCGCCGTACACAATGTCGAGGCCTCCCTGATCGACAAATCGTTTTCTACCGTTCAGGGCGCCCACCATGGGTGCGTACAAACCGTATAAAAATACCACCAAGGCCACGAGGCGCATCGGCGTAACAACGTGCTCGGCATTCAACGTTTTTGAAATCGGCCCCGCCGCCGCGGCAAACAAGCCCGAAACGATAAATGCAATCACCGCATGGTAGGTTAGAGCGCGCCGGTAGAGTTGGGGCCACGCTCCTTCAGGTGCGGCCGCCACAGTTCGCGAAACTCCCTGAATGGAAGCCGCAACAACCACGTTGTTAACCACACCCACCGAAGCCGTCACAAGCGACGCTTCACCATACCCAACCTGCCCAAGCAGGTGTTGCAACACAATCTGCTGCGCGAAGCCGTAGAGTATAAAAAGCCCCTTGGCGAGAACAATCACCAGCCCGCCGCGTCCCGCTGTTTGAGCCGCATCTTCTTTTGGCGGCGCCGCAGTCGCGCGTGGCTCCTGTTCTGTTACCTTGGCCTTGTCCTCATCCACATGGGCCTCATGGCAGATCCGAAAGGTGTAGGTCAAGTTCTCGCTCTCGTCGCCGCAAATTGGGCCCACTCCACGGCCTTGTTGTAGGCTACCGGCGTGCGGTTGGATGTCTTTTCGCCATCGGTTCGATCGGCCCGTTTGGAGCTGCTTTCCGATCGCGATCACTACGATCGCCTCATTGCCAAAGCGGTCGCCTCCACGTCCGTTTCGCTTTGGATCGCCACGGCCAACGTGAAAGACATGCACGTTGAAGCACCCGTGGGCAGTTCGGCTCGCGCGCGCGGAAGGTACATTTCGCTCCTCGATACGTTTGCGAGCTTCGTTCGCCGAGGGGTAGAAATTCGAATTTTGCACGCCGCGCCTCCGTCGCGCGCATTTCGAGCCACCCTTGCCAAGTTACCCATCTTAAAACCTCCCCAGTTTGAAATGCGGCTCTGTCCACGTGTACACATGAAAATGATCGCCGTGGACGGAACCTACCTCTACCTCGGAAGCGCCAACTTCACCGGAGCGGGACTCGGCGCCAAAGGGGAGGGGAGGCGCAATTTTGAAATGGGCATTGCCACCGACGACGACGTGCTTCTCGACCGCACCCAGGAGCGGTTTGACGCTATCTGGAGCGGCCGAATGTGCGCCGGCTGTCGCCTCCGCTCGGTGTGCCCGGCGCCGCTCGACGGCGTTTCCACCCTCGCAGCAGAATAGTTTGCCGTTTGGAGTTGACCCTACCTACCTACCCATTTTATAAGTCAGGTTGACCATGGTACGTGTCCAATACATTTTGTCCTGTCTCGCCGGCCTCGCGTTGGCAAGTCTCACCGCCTGCGGAGAGACGAAACCTTCGGGGTCGGGTGCCTCCACCGCCACAGCGGCTCCCGCCCTCACCGCCGCCCCCACGGCAACAGCAGCGCCTTCGCAAACCGCTTCCAGCGCTCCCACCACATCGGCCACCGTCGCTTCTCCGCCAATGCCGCCCCGCCCCCTCCCCATCGGGTCCAGTGGGCCCATTCAGCCCAGCGCCCCGGCCGATCAGCAAATGGCCACCATCGCCTACGTCATGGCAATGGTCACTCCGCGCGGCGGCGATCCCCCCATTGTCGACAGAGGGTATATTGGGGAGATTTCCAAAAAGTTAGAATCGGCGGTGCGCACCGCTGATAAGGGCAAAACACCTCCCAACCCCGTTGGAATTGACAAGGGCGGTCGTAAACTGATCATCCAAATGGGCAAAGGCTGCACCGACAAGGTGCCCTCCAACCTGCTTGTCCAACGCTCCGGTTCAACGCTGAAAGCCGCCTACGAGGCGGGCGTTTTGGTAGTTGCCTGCCACGACGACAAATGGGAATGCCACCAATCTACCCGCGACCCAGCCGACGTGCTCTGCCACGCCGCCCCCCGCTGATATCCTCGCCAAGCGAACAGACTGGCCCCTCGCTGAGGCCAAGCCCACCATGTCCAGCACCCTCCATTCTCTCGCTCGACAAGAGGCGTTGCGCCCTGGCTATAAGTTCACCGCTCGGGCGCAAGTACAAGATGTATTCACTCCGCCCCCACCTACCCATCACTTGATCGTGTGACTGGCAGAGTTTGTCGCCGCGACTCAAGCCTGTAGAGTTGCAATTTTATCAACTCGGGGTCCGCACCGCCCACGGCATGGGTCTACCCTTCGATTCTAGATAGGGCATTCCCCTCACCTCCGGCTCGGCCCTCCTACCCCAATCGAGGGAACCAATGAAGTACACTGCTTCCAAGCTTGCTCATTTTCTTTTATCGTTAGCCCCATTGGCCGCTGCCACGCTTTCCACGGCAGAAGCATCGGCTGATACGTCATTCACAGCGTTTGAAAGTGGTCAGGTTCGCCCCCTGGCCCTTTCGCCAAACGGCAAACTCCTGTTTGCTGTCAACACACCCGACAACCGGTTGGAAATTTTTCGAGTCACACCTTCTGGGCTCGAACATCAAACATCGGTCACCGTCGGGGTCGAACCGGTTGCCGTCGCCGCTCGCTCCAACAGCGAGGTGTGGGTCGTCAACCACCTGTCTGACAGCGTCAGCATCGTCAATGTCCACGGCGGTGGAGCGTTCGCTCAGGTTGAGCGAACACTCCTCGTCGGGGACGAACCGCGCGATATCGTGTTTGCCGGGTCCGGCAAAAACAAGGCGTTCGTCACCACCGCCCACCGCGGCCAAAACAGCCCGGTTGACCCGCAGCTCACAACACCCGGCGTGGGTAGGGCCGATGTTTGGGTGATCGACGCCGCCACCAATTCTACCCAACCTTCCACTCACATTGTCACGCTCTTTGCCGACACACCCAGGGCCCTTGCCGCAAGCCCCGACGGGAGCAAAGTGTACGCAGCGGCCTTCCACTCCGGCAATCAAACAATGACTCTCAATGAGTCAATGCTCAACGACAACCTGTTTTTCCAGGCCGACCTCGGCGGGCGAACATTGCCCGGCCCAACCACCAACGTCGACGGGGTTCCCCATCCCGCAGTCGGATTAATCGTTCGGTATAACGGCACGCACTGGGTAGATGAAAACGGCACCGCGTGGGATGACAAGGTGGCGTTTAACCTCCCCGACAAAGACGTGTTTGTGATCGACGCCAACGCAAATCCCCCGGCTCCATTGGGCAATGCGTACACAGGCGTCGGCACCATCCTATACAACATGGCCGTCAACCCGGTAAACGGCAAAGTGTACGTTTCAAACACAGAAGCGTTTAACGAAAAGCGCTTTGAAGGGCCGGGAGTCTACGCCGGACACTCGGTTCGCGGCCACTTCGCCGAAAACAGAATCACCGTTCTCGGCTCCAACGGCGCGGTGGCTCCCCGCCACCTCAACAAACACGTTAACTACTCCACCTGCTGTGATGAAACGCCCAACGCAGAAAGTGTGTTGAGCCTTGCTCTACCCACAGAAATGGCCGTTTCTCCAGACGGGAAAATGTTGTTTGTGGCCGCCATGGGTTCTTCAAAAATCGGCGTTTATAAAACCGCCGAGCTTGAAAATGACACATTCTACCCATCGTCCGCAACTCAAATTCAGGTGTCCGGCGGCGGCCCCACAGGCGTTGTTCTCGACAGCAAAAACGGCCGACTGTTCGCACTCACCCGCTTCGACAACTCCATCTCCACCATCAGCCTCGCCTCCATGAGCGAGGTAAGTCATGTGGCCATGCCCAATCCCGAACCTCCCACCCTGGTGGCGGGCCGGCGTTTTCTGTACGACGCCACGCTTTCTGCCCACGGTGACTCGTCGTGTGCCACGTGCCACGTTTTCGGCGATATGGATGATCTGGCGTGGGATCTCGGCAATCCCGATGACAGTGTAACCATCGACGCCGGCCCCTTCGGGCCCGACGGCGTTGGACTGGTTGACCCTGCCACCGGCTATCCTATCCATCCGCTATTTGGCCCTATCTCTCCACCTACCCATCACCCCATGAAAGGGCCCATGACCACCCAAAGCCTGCGCGGCATGGCCAATCACGGCCCCATGCACTGGCGGGCCGATCGCAACGGTGGTGATGACGCGCCGAGTGCGCAGCCCGACCAAGGCGCTTTTGACGAGCGTGCGGCATTCATGAAGTTTCAGGGCGGTTTCGTCAACCTTGTTGGAACGGCGGGCCCCATTCCCAACGCGGACATGGAAGCGTTCACCGATTTTATCCTTCAGGTAACCTACCCACCCAACCCCATTCGCGCGCTCGACAACTCCCTCACACCCGACGAGCAGGCGGGCAGTGACTTGTTCCACACACGCCACCTCGGCACAGGGATTTTACCACCCCCCGGTCCCACTTGTAATGACTGCCACGTGGTCAACCCTGAACAAAACATCGGCGATCATGCCACCGGCTTTTTTGGGTCCGACGGCCGGTCGTCGTTTGACTTCGGCCCTCAACTGCTCAAAGTGCCGCACCTTCGCAACCTTTACCAAAAAGTGGGTATGTTTGGAATGGCGTTTGCCAGCACCTTCCCACCCATCGACATCGGCCACAAAGGTGATCAAATCCGAGGTTTTGGGTATACCCACGACGGTTCGGTTGACACCGTTTTCAGGTTTCACAGCCTGATCTTTTTTGCCCCGCCGTTCAGCCCCTCAGGTTTTGGGACCGACCCGCAGGGTGAACTCGAAAAGCGCCAACTGGAGCAATTCATGTTCGCCATGGATAGCAATGTACCTCCCGTCACGGCGCAACAGATCACCCTTCGAAAAGGCAATCTGGCGTCGGCTCTACCGAGGCTTTTTCTCCTGCGCGAGCGGGCCGAAGAAGGCGAGTGTGATCTCATCGCAAAAACCCACCTTGGGGCGCGCGAGTGGGGCTTCGCCTACCTTTCCAACGGTCAGTTTGCACCCGACTTAGATGCGCTTTCTCCTCTTCCCGCACCGGTCCTCACCGCGCTCTCACAAATCAGCCCTGTCACGTTCACTTGTGTACCTTTGGGTTCGGGCGTTCGCGCCGGCATCGATCGCGATCTCGACGGTACACTCGACGGCGACGAGTAAACGTCCAACCACGCATTGCCGGTCGTTGCGCCCGGCCTCCACAAAATGTCATTGCCAGGCGCGCCGCAATCGCCGTACACCTCGCTGTATGATTGCTGCGCGCCTCTCCCGTTGGCTTCGACCCGCCGCGTTTGGCTTTGTCATGTCCGTTTCGGCGGTTGCCCTCGCCGATGTGGAGTTGAAAAACGACGGATTTGTCGACGGGCAACAGGCCGGCTTTCAAACCGGATTTGTCGCCAAAGAAATGGCCGCTTCCCGGTTCAACCCGCCTGAAAGCGGCGTTGCGCTCCTCAAAATTCAGGTGGTCTTCGGCGGTGGAATCGCCGGCACCAAAAAAGATGTCACCCTTCACATTTGGGATGATGCGGCGTTGACAGATGAGCCGGGCGCCGAGCTGTTCAAGGGCAATTTTACCCTTACCGCCGCCAACACCGCCCTTCAAGAAATGGACATCAGCGCTCAAAGTGTGGTCGTCACAGGCCCGTTTCGAGTTGGGTTAGAATTTACGCATGACGGGTTGCCGTCGATCGCCCGCGACGACGATGGCAACATTCAACCTGACCGAAACTTCATCAGCGCACAGGCTGTCGGCTGGAAAAAGGCCGAAGATCTGGGTCTGACAGGTGACTGGATTCTTCGCGCATTTGTAGAAGGAAACGGCGGCTCGGGTGGAACGGGAGCAACCGGAGGTGGGTCAACCACTTCAGGTATGTCAGGAGGGACCGGAGGCAGCGGAGGAGGCGGAGGAGGGCAGGGAGGTCAAGGTGGCAACGGCGGTACCAATTCAGGTTCGTCAGAAGGGTGCTCGTGCAACCTCCCCCCATCGACATCGGCCTCCCCCGCAGGCCTCCTTCTCGCCCTCGCCGCCTTCACCTCCCTGTTTCGCAGCCGTCGTCGCCGATAGTTGAGTTCTTCGCGGCGTTATTCGTGAGCGTGAATTGTATAAGTCACGCCCGTGTTGCAGCGCTGGTTTGACCCCTGGTCGGGGACAAGTTCACTGCCCCAGGCAAAGCTACCATACGCCGAGCCTGTGCTTTGGCGAACGGCTCGGTAGAGCTTGAACTTGGAAATGGCGCAATTGCCAACGTATTCAAGGTCGTCTGTGAAGGTGAACGACTTGCCCGCGTCGATCTCCTTTTCGGAGACATCTTCCGTTCGCCACTTTTGATCGCAGGTATCAAAGTACTGAATCTTGGTCACTTTGATAGCCGCCGAGCGATCGTTCTGAACTTTGACATTCGGCTTTTTGCAGTTGTCTGCCGAAGCCACAGCCCCCACGGCAAGAATGGCACTCACAACAGACAAAGTCTGAATGGTCTTGATGAACGTCGATTTCATGGCGTCTCCTCTATCTTATCGGTCGACAACCGCGTCGCTTCGTGGCGCCGCGTCGTTGGTAGAAACCGGTATAAGACCCACCTCCCCAAACATCTATGACACCAATATTTCTCCCCGCTGGCCCCTTTTGGCACGCGATGCCTTCTCGCACCCACCCACCGCAACCGCCGCAAACCTTCCAGCCGGCGCAACGCGCCTCAGTGCGCTCCGTCCTGAAATAAACTTGAAATAGTCACTCTTCCAAAAACCGGATACGGTCGCTTCATCCAGCGGAGGATCCATGGCGACCGAAAACTACGCTTTGCTCATTGGGGTTGAAGATTACAGCATTCTGGACAGATCAGAGGGGCGTGCAGCGGGGGCCAGCAACGTTGCCGGTGCCGCCGAGGACGCGCGCGTGTGGCTCCGACAATGCCGCGCCTGGGGTTATGAAGCGAGCCATATTCGTCTGTGCACTTCTCCCCTCTCCAATGGATCTCACATGGGAATCGACGGAGCAGGTGTACGCACTTCAGATGCCTCGCGCGCATCGCTCGAAAGTGGGCTCAACTGGCTCTCCAATGCTCTTTCTCGCAACCCAATGAGCAGCGGTCTCATTACTTTTTCAGGTCACGGCGAGCAGGGTAGAGGCATTGTTTTGTGCCCGGCCGACACATCTTCAACAGAGCAAAATCTCCTCTATTTGCCTGAAATTCGCAACTTAATTGGAGGTGGTCCCACAGTCGGAAGTGTGACCATCGTTTTAGACTGCTGCCGCGAGGGCGCGGTCGTCAAACAGCGCAATGCCATTCGTCCTCGCCTGCGCAGATGGGGTCGTCGATTTGGAATGGGCATGGCACGCGGCCCCGGCGATGCGCGCGTGATCGCCGCGTGCGAACCCAACTCAACAGCGGTATCCTCCACGTTTGGTGGGCAAACAATGGGAGCGTTTACGTGGGCCCTGACATCGGTGTTGGGTCAGTGGCAAACCATTGAAAAAGACAACGTCACTCGCCTGGACGCGTCTTACGGTGAGGTTTTGCACCGAACAAGGATGCTTTTACAAGCGCTTTCGTTTGACCAAATTCCTGTCCTTCAAGGCGCGCCCGCCATTGACGGGTTGCCCTTTTTAGAACCAACAGGTCAGCGAGTTCGCGGCCGGACGGTGAGTGAGCCCACGTGTCGAAGGCGCCGCCGTCAGCTTGACCCGAGTGAACTCGACTTTCGAACGTACCTCCTTCGCTATACCGACCCTTCGGGTGTGGCGTCCCCTTGTGGCTACCATTGTTGTCACCTCCACCGCTGGAACCGTTGAAACGTCGGAAGGCTCGTTTGATTTGCGCGCCGACGACGAGTATTGGTTTGTTTCTTCCGACGCTCTCAATCGCATTTCTGCCGGATCTTCAGGAACACTGACCCTTTTGGTGGAGGGCGATTACAACTATCGGAATGACAGGGGAGGTGAAACTTGGGCAGGCAACGTGACAGGTTTCCAGCTTGTTCAGAACACTCCCGCTCCCGCGACTTGGCGAAGTGCGAGCAACGGTTTTCCCTCGGGAGCTATTGTTTTTGAAGCGGCCGATCAAAGCGTCGCGCTCGCTCTCTTGTTGCAGCAAGATCCCACAGCCAACTCCACCGGTTTCAGAAGGGTAGATTTTTTTCAGACCGGTTCAAACCCGCTCTTTTATCAAAACCGCGCGGCGGTTTATACCATGGCTCAACGCTCTTCGGCGGGAGCGCCCAACAGCAGGTATAACCAGGCCATCAGTGACTTTGAGCTGTTTGCCGACCTTGTATAAACGCCCACTGATTATTGCGCTTTTTTTAGACAGCGAACCAAACGAAGCCCCGTTGTCGACCGCCGGTGGTCCGGGCGCAAGCCGAATCGAGCCGCCGCCCGACAATGGTCTACAACGCTGCTCCAAGCCCCGCCTCGCACCGAAATGTGTTCGTGGGGCTCTGGATTCTGAAATTCAATAAACAACCGATCTCCTACCAATTCCGGCCCTCGGCGTTTCCACAAGTTCATGCAAAAGTCGCGAGTGTTGCCGCATAACCCCCGCACGCCGTAGACGCTTTCGTCAACAGGGTAAGAATGGATCAGCGCTCTTCCCGGTTCGGCTGGGTGACTCTCCAACATGCAAGCGAATGAAGCGTCGGCCCAATTCCCCCACGAAAATACCCGTCCATCCGCGCCGCGTGCCGCTTTTTCACGCTCCAGCTCATTGGGTAGTCGGTAGCTATAGCCGGTGACTTCAGATCGGTAGGCGGCGTAGTTCAGCGCCGACCGCCACGAGATCAGCGTCACGGGCGCCCGCATGTGCCACAGTAGAACGTTGTCGGAAATGGGAAGGTCAAACAGTCCATCCGGCCGTCGAGCAAACGCGAGGCGATCTTCGGTGTCGAGTCCGGCGCCCAGATTTAAGCGCGGGCAAGCGGCAAGTGCTTCAGCTTCAGAACCGCGTTTGACAAGCGTGTTGAGAAACGCCAGGTATTGTTCGTTCGTCACCGGAAATCGATCGATCACAAACGAGTCAATCCAAACGCGTTGCCCGGGTAAACTGTCCGGCGCCTGCGCATCGCCGCCCACCCAAGTCCATCCACCGGGCACCAAAACCTCCCCACTGTCCAAATCCTCTTGCCGCGGCAATTCTACCATCGCCACCGCGGTGTCATAACCGCCCCGCACTTCTTCCCCGCGGCGCACCAAAAATGGGTAGCGAACTGTGCGAAAGCTAGGCAAATGCAGCTCCGCAACGTAGGAGCCCCGCGGTAGGGTCAAATTGAGAAGGGGAGTATTTCCAAGTTGGCGCCTGTCTTTCAATACAAGTCGACGCTGCTCAGGCTCCACGCGATAAAGGGTCACGTTGGCGCCGGAGGGCGAACTTTCCAGGTGAACCATCCCATCGCCCGTGAGCACGTTGCTATACCGGCCTCGGTCGTGAACCCGAAGCAATGTTTCATACCGGGCGGCTTCGTCCTGTTTTCCCTCCAGTTCGGCTTTTGTCAGATCGCGTTGATATTGGTCCGCGAGGAGCGCGTGGGCTTCGGGTAACTCGGGATCAATCGCGAGCGCGCTGTGTACAGCGGTGAGCCATTCTGCCTCTTTTCCGCGGCGTTTTTCAGCGATCCGGTCGGCTTCATCCAACATTTCCCATGCCGAAGATTTCACTTCAGCACCTGCGTGGGGGGCAACGTTGGCGAGCACGGCGTTTGCCCGATCTCGAAGCTCCTGCTCCCGGCTTGTCAGATGAGTCCACCAATCTTCCCTGTTGGGTGGCATCACGGCGAGCGCCCGTTTTCGACGATTCATCCCGTCGAGCCAGTCAAAAAGCGCCTGCGCCAACGCTTCGGCCGAGTCAAATCGATCATTCGGCTCGCGCGCCATGGCCTTTTCGCAGATCTGAACGAGGGCGGGCGCGACATGCGCGAACCTGTTGAGAGACGGCGGCGGACCTGCAAGCAGCAGAGCAAGGATCCTGTTGGAGCTTCCGGTGAAAGGAGGGGATCCCGCCAGCGCTTGGTAGAGAGTTGCCCCCAATGCGTACACATCCACCCTTGGGCCTGAACGGCGCGTGTCACCCCGGGCCTGTTCGGGAGGCATATACGCCGGTGTCCCTACCACTTCGGCCGCTGCGTCGTCCGTAGGCGGAGTTTCAAGCAGTTCAGCCAAGCCCCAGTCAACAATTAATACTTCACCCAAATCCCCGAGGAGAATATTTTCAGGTTTCAGATCGCGATGTACAATGCCGTTGCGGTGGGCAAAAGCCGCTGCCTGACACACCCGCGCGAGCGCATCAATCGCCCGGCGTTGACCCGCCGCGTACCGTTCAGAGTTGACCTCTTCGGCATGAACGGCATCGATCACCTGGGCAAATGTCCGCCCGCGAACCTCCGGCATGGTAAACCAAATCTGACCATAAGGAGTTTCACCAAAGTCGTAGAGCGCCACAATGCCCGGATGGTTGAGTCGCGCTCCAACAACGGCTTCGCGACTCAACCTTGTGCGGAGGTTTAACCGCGAAGGCAGTTGAACGATTTTCATTGCGACGATGCGATCCAACTTTTTGTCTCGCACGCGCCGCACTTCTCCAAAGCCCCCCTCGGCGATCAGCCCCAAGTCTTCGTACCGTTCGTCGACGGTATACTCACCTTGGGTAGATCGCACCCGAGCGCCGCTCCCTCCCGCAGTGGTGGTCGCGGCGGTCCCTTCGATCACTTGGGTGAGTGATTTCACGTCAATCGCTCGTTACGATCGATACTCGATCCGTGGATAGACGAAGGGTACGCAATCCGCGGCGTCGCTCAATGACGGTGCCGCCGTCGACAAATCCAAGCGAGGTAAAGTCACCGCGAATGCGAAATACCTGAGTGTTCAAATTCAACTCATCCACTGCCAACATTCTGCAAAGTGTGTCCACAGGTATCCATCCCTGCTCATGAGGGAGTTTGTCGGCCGCCTTTTCAGGTGAGAGGCGTTCTCGGGCCAGGGTTAAAAGGAGGTAATAATGCACCCGCGGTGCGAGCGTGAGAGTTTGCCCTCCCACAAGCGCGGTGATGGCAACCTGCTCTTCATCGCGGCTCACCGAGAGCCTCAGATGTGCGGTTGAAATGGTAAGTGGCATTTTTGCCATTTCATGGGTAGAAATGCTGGGTAGGGGAAGACGCAACATCCACACGTCCGCACCCGCGGCGATGTCGCCGTCCTGAACCGGTTGAGGCTCACCGTCAACCTCACCTACCCATTGGCCGTCGGCATCTTCAAAAACAACGATGCGGGCGTTTTCTTCAGACGGCAGCGCCAAAATACCATTGTGAGCGACCCGAATCTCCAACGTTTGACGGTGTTTCGCCATGGGTAGAGGCGGGTCCATGTTTGTGAAGGTGAATCCGAGGTCCGGGTTGCCGAAGGCAATGGTATCCCCCTCCACAATGGTTCGCGGCGTGCGCGGCGGCACCTTGGTTCCGTTTACCCAGGTGCCGTTTCGACTTAGGTCGCTCACCGTCCACGCACCGCCCCGGTAGCGAATGCGCGCATGTTGAGATGAAACAAAGTTCTTATCAAGCCGCAGCCATGCGTGGTGATCGCGTCCGACCATACAGTTGTTTGGAACGGGGATCGCCGCGCCGTCGGCTCGCGGAACGAGCAACGCCATGGGAGCATATTATTCGATCTTCGGCCGCCTTCGCATACCAATTCGCCTCCGTTCATCGTTTCGCAGAATCCCTACGTTTCGGCTATTGCGGCGCACGCGCACCGTGTGGCATGCTCCGCCCCGCCGTAGGGAACTCACAAAAACGGTGGTGTTTTTCAATGGGAAACCTCACCCCACGGCGGAGGTTCCATCATGGCTGTTTATGTGTACACAGGCGTCGTTTACGCCGCCGGATTATGTTTCTTTGGGGGGACCGCTGTTCTGGGGTGTGGCAACGAGGTTACAGATCCGCCGCCTCAAACGTCTTCCGTGGGTGGAGGAGGAAGCTTGTCCAGTTCCTCCACCGGGGGTAACCCTTCCACCTCCGGCTCTGGAGGACAATCAGGAGGAACCGGCGGCTCCACGGGTGGAATGGGAGGTCAGGCCGGAGCGAGTCAAGGCGGCGGCGGCGCCTCGGGAGGTTCCGGCGGGGGAGCCGATTCATGGTCGGTGGGCGGGCCGCTTTTTCAGGCCGCGTGTGATGCCTATTGTTGGCCGTTTGAGTGTTCGGGGGCCGTCTGCGCCTGGACACCCGATCTGCGGCTCCGAGCGGTTGAAAAATCCGGTCCGAGCGGGCCGCCGTTTTCGTCGTTTACCGCCTGCAATCAAGATCAGTTCGGCGCTCACCTCACCGTTGTTGTCGCCGACGGTGAATGTGCATTGCTCAAGCTCGATCAGGTCGCGGCATCTCCACCTCAAGCGTTTGATGCAGGAGTCGTCACGGCTCAAACACCCACGGCGGGTCTCCTCACCTTGAGTACACCCGCCGGGGCATGTCTCGCTTCCAATGTTTCTGTAGACGGCGCTTTTTCAGAAAACGAAGCGGTTGAGTTTACCGCAACAGGAGGAGTTACCTACCCATCCTTTGCAATTGAAGTATCGGCTCCCGGACCGGTGACACTGGCGATCGATGAGGTGATCGGAGGACAGCCGGCGTTGCTCACGTGGACGCCTGATGCGCCGCCGAACTCGGTCACCATGACAGGGCCCGAAGGAGCGTTCATGGTCTGTGTACCTTCCCAACCATCGGGACTGACGCTCTCGCCAAATCTCACCTCGGCCATCGCCTCGGTCGCCGGCGATCTTACCTTCAGCGCCTATCGCACGCAGGCCAACGCGGTCAACGTCGGCCCGTCGGCAAAACAGGTTGTGGCAACGGCGGCCTCTCAATACTCCATCACCGTCGCTTACCAACCATAAGCGGCCCTCCCATCGAAATGGGTTGCCAACGCGTCGCGCTTCTGTGCATTTTTGTGCGGAACAATGCGACAGGCTCAATTTCTTACCGTTGTCGACAGAGACGAAGCCGACAGGCGCTTTCGCGAAGCGCTGGCTCCGCTCGCACCGCTGGGTGAAGAAACCGTGCCGCTGCTCAAAGCGCTTGGAAGGGTGCTTGCGCGGGATGTGTCAAGCCCGGTGGATGTTCCCGGGTTCGACAGGTCAAACGTGGACGGGTTTGCCGTCGTCGCCGCCGACACCTTCGGCGCCATGGAGCAGTCGCCCCAAATTCTTCAGCTCCTCCCTGAAAGCGTGATGATGGGGGTTGTACCCAGTCTACCCGTCAGGTTGGGACAGGCAATGGCAATCCCCACCGGAGGTGTGATTCCGCGGGGCGCCGATGCGGTTGTCATGGTCGAAAACACCGTGGTGAATGGTGAACAGGTTCTTGTCCACAAACCTGTCACACCGGGTAGATCGGTCACCTTTGCCGGCACCGATGTTGCCATGGGTGAGGTGGTATTGCGCGCCGGCCGGCTTCTCACATCACGCGAAACAGGCATTTTGGCGGCAATTGGTGTTTCTGACGTTCCCGTTTTTCAAAAGCCGCGCGTTGCGATCCTTTCCACCGGCGATGAGTTGATCCCACCCGGAGAAGAGGCCGCTCTGGGTAAGATTTTTGACTCCAACGCGATCATGGTGGCCCACGCTGTTCAAGAAAACGGCGGGCAACCGCTGATCATCGGGATTGTTTCAGACACCGAAGAAGCGATCGAGGCGGGGCTACTCAAGGCTCTCGAAACGGCAGACATGGTCATACTGTCGGGCGGTACCTCAAAAGGGCCGGGTGATCTGAATATTCGGGTTCTGGAGAAAGTGCTTTCTCCACCGGGAATTTTGGCGCACGGTGTGGCACTCAAACCGGGTAAACCCCTGTGCCTCGCCGCGTCTGGAAAAAAAGGCGTTGTGGTGCTGCCCGGCTTTCCCACCTCCGCGATTTTCACATTCCACGAGCTGGTCGCGCCCGTTCTCCGGCGGCTCGCCGGTTTGCCCGAAACCCACGTTCCTCAAACGCAGGCCAAGTTGCCGTTTCGCGTTTCGTCTGAAAATGGCCGCACAGAATATGTGCTCACCCGCCTTGTTGAAAATGCCCAGGGCGAGCGGGTTGCGTACCCCATTGGAAAAGGGTCGGGCAGTGTGACAACGTGGAGTTTGGCGGACGGGTATTTTGTGGTGCCCAAACTGGTGGAGCAGCTCGACGCGGGTGAATGGGTAGATGTGTTGCCGCTCGGAGGAGAAAAGGCAACCGCCGCAGACTTGGTGATCATTGGAAGCCATTGTGTCGGGTTGGACATTGTGATCGATCGTCTGCGCGCCCGCGGTGTCACTTGTAAAATGATCGCTGTGGGTAGTCAGGGTGGTTTGGAGGCGGTGATGCGCGGCGAGTGCGACGCAGCGACCATGCACCTCTATGACCCTTCTACCCAAACATACAACCAACCATTTCTCACGCCGAGTCTAAGTCTGATACCGGGTTACCGGCGTTTGCAGGGGGTTGTTTTTAGAAAGGGTGATCCCCGTTTTGAGGGCAAGACAGCTGAGGAAGCGGTGGCGTCAGCCGGGCGTCTCCCCGGTGTTGTCATGATCAATCGCAACCGCGGCAGCGGAACGCGTGCGATCATTGATCGCATGCTCGGTGATGCGCGGCCCGACGGATATGGTGTGGAGGCTTCTTCCCACCACGCAACGGCCGCCGCCGTATCGCAGGGAAGAGCCGATTTTGGTGTCGCGATCGATGTGGTCGCGATCGATCGCAACCTCGGTTTTCTACCCATTGCCGAAGAGCATTATGACTTTGTCATTCCCAAATCGCGCGCTGCCCGCCCGGCGGTTCGTATTCTAGTTGAGGAGCTTTCCCATCCGTCCACGTGGCAGGCTCTTCGCGCCCGGGGGTTTCGCCGATGATCTCCGGTCTGGGTGCGGTGGTTTTGTGCGGCGGAAAAAGCTCCCGCATGGGTAGATCCAAAGCGCTTTTACCTTTCGGCGAAGAAACGTTGATAAGCCGTGTTGTCAGACGAATTGCAACCGTGGCATCTCCCATTGTGGTGGTGCTCGCTCCCGAACAGCCTGAACCCGATCTACCCATCGATGTCAGGTTTGTCCGGGATGAAGTGGAAGGGCGCGGACCGTTGTTGGGTCTTTCGGCCGGGCTTCAGGCGCTAAACGGGCTTGTTGAGTCGTGTTTCGTCTCCTCAACAGATGTGCCGTTTATTCATCCATCCCTTATTTCAACGCTCGAAGAGATGCGCCGTTCGTCCAATTTGGACGCTGTTGTGCCCCATGCGTTTGGCCACTACCACCCGCTGTCGTCGGTGATGTGTACACACGTGCTATCCGTTGTTGAGTCACTCATCCAAAGCAATCTCATGCGGCCTTATTTTATTTTTGAGCGCACGCGCACGCGCTTTGTGACCGAGGCAGAACTCAAGGCGCACCCCGATGTGGCCGCCAACGATCCAAACCTCCTTTCGCTTCAGAATGTCAACACGCCTGAAGAATATGAGCGAGCCCTCGCCGCCGCGGGCCTGCTGGTGCGATAACAACCGCTGCGTTCCCAACGCATCCCGCTCGCAAAAAAACGCGGCCTGCGAGCCTGTCCCTTAAACGTGTGCGTTGACCGAACCAAAGTGTTCAAGCTAGCATCTCGGCATTGTGGCGGGGTCGGCTTCCAGATCCGGCCTCGAAAAAAAACACCATGGCAGAACCGGGTGACAGCTGCGGCAAATACCTTCTCGAAAGAGAGCTGGCGCGCGGCGGAATGGGGACGCTTTGGGTCGCACTTGACACGCAGCTTCGGCGGCGTGTGGCGCTCAAGCGTGTGGGCGCGGATGTAGCATCGTCGCGATTGGCGTTCACTCGTTTCGAGCGCGAAGCCATGGCGGTGGCCAGGCTTTCACATCCCAACGTTGTCCAAATTCACGATTACGGCTTCGATGGTGAAGCACCGTTTATCGTCATGGAGTTGCTCGAAGGGGAAGATTTGTCAGAGCGCCTCGGCCGAGCAGGCCGTCTCTCGCTCGCAGCGCTTATACCGATCATCACCCAGGCTTGCAAAGCGCTCTCCGCAGCGCATGCCGCCAATATCGTTCATCGAGATCTCAAGCCCGCAAATATCTTCTTGGCGCGCTCGGTAGAAGAAGATCGCGTCAAAGTCCTCGACTTTGGAATTGCCGCCCTCGGACCTGAACCGGGGGCCGGGGGAGAAGCCAGTTTTGTCGAAGGCGGCGTTGTCGGAACGCCTCCGTACATGAGCCCAGAACACGCGCGCGGCCGTGCGGTCGACCACCGCTCCGACTTGTGGTCCCTCGGTGTCGTTGCGTACCAAGCGCTCACCGGTCGCCTGCCTTTTGACAGTCCTTCCCTGGGAGATCTGCTTGCCGCGATCTGTATGGATCCAATCGCCCCGCCGTCGTCGATCGTGAGCGACCTTCCCGCCGAGGTGGATTGGTTTTTCCAACGAGCGCTTGCGCGC
Source organism: Polyangiaceae bacterium (assembly GCA_016712345.1). Lineage (GTDB taxonomy): Bacteria > Myxococcota_A > Polyangia > Polyangiales > Polyangiaceae > JADJRH01. Next base: position 4,464,679 of record JADJRH010000011.1, on the reverse strand, counting down.
GCGCCTAGCGAACGTTTTCAATCGGCCGAAGAAATGGGAAACGCGTGCGCGGCCCTAACCCAGGCGAGCACAGGGCAACGGGCTGTAAAAGTATTATTTGTCGACGATGAACCTGACATGCCGGTGCTTGTTGCACAGAGGCTCCGCTCGCAGGTGCGCTCGGGATCGATTGAACTCCACTTTGCCGCGGATGGTGAAGATGCGCTCGACAAAATGCGCCACCACCCTGACATTGATATTGTTGTGACCGATATTCGAATGCCCAAGATGGATGGGCTCACTCTTCTGGAACGCGTGTGCAAAATCAACCCAATCGCGAGCGTCATCATGATGACCGCGTTTGGTGACATGTCGAACGTGCGGCGCGCAATGAATCACGGGGCGTTTGACTTTGTAGTCAAACCTATCGACTTCAAAGATCTTCAGGCCACCTTGGTTCGTGCGGTTTCCCACGTCGGTGAAGCTCGCACTCGCCTGCGTTCGGTCGAAGAAAACGACGCGCTCAGGCAGTTTGTCCATCGAGGTGTACTCGACGACTTCGTTCCGTCTTCGCGTCGGGCGGCTGTGTTGTCAGGTCAGGAAGTGGAAGGTACTTTCGCTTTTATTGATATCTGTCCACTCACAACGGCTTTGTCAGCCGCTCGCACCGCCGACGCTGTTGAAGTGCTCAACATCTGCCTTGAGGCGGTTGCCGCGGCAGTGACCCTTCGCGGAGGGATGATCGAAAAGTTTGTGGGTGATGGCATTTTGGCGGCCTTTTTTGGGGAAGATCACGGCTCAAGGGCCGTGGCCGCCTGTTTTGCGGTGCGCGGTGCGGTGGAGCGAGCCGCTGTGCAAGCGGCAACTCGGTGGCCGAGTCCACTTGGTGTACGCATTGGAGTGGAGTCGGGAAAGGCTGTCAGAGCCGCCGTCGGAGCCAAGTCGGTCAGACGACTTGACCTTGCCATTATCGGTGAGCCGCTGCGCGCGGCGTCTTCGCTGGAACATTCGGCCGCCTCAGGTCAAATTCTGGTGGGGCCCGTTTTGCGCACCGCCGCGGAACGCGCCTTTGATCTGGCGCCTCATCCCCTGCCGGGCAAAGACGCACCCGCCTTTGAGGTAGTCTCCGCCAGGCCTACGGCGGAGGTGGCCGTTCTATCCATGAAAACAACCGTCGGATGGGGTGACGGTGAAAACTCGCTGTAGCTTTTGAGTCTGTCAGATCATGTTGGGGAATTGTCATGTCAAAAACAAAAATAGCCATTCTCGGCGGCGGAATGAGCGCGCTCACCGCGGCCTGGGTTCTCTCGGACGACGCCGACGAATACGACATTACCGTTTATCAATTGGGGTGGCGTATCGGTGGAAAAACGGCAACCGGTCGCGGTAAAAACCAGCGAATCGAGGAGCATGGCATTCACGTCATGCAGGGTTGGTATGACAACACCTTTCGCCTGTTGAGAATGGCTTACGAGGAGCGAACGCGACTCAACCTCGACCCTGAAAATCCCATTCGCACGTGGGAACAGTCCATTACAGGTACGAACATCATGTCCATGCCTTACTACGCGGCCCGTTCGCGCAAGTGGCTGGGTTGGACACTGGTGTTTCCCACCAATTCAGATCCGCCGGGAGGGCCGCCGGTTCCTTTTATCGATTTGGTAAAAGAGGGCTTGGTGCTCACTTTCGAAGTGTTGTTTGGATTTCAACCCGAACCCATGCCGGGCCCCGTGGCGCCTTCCGCTTCCACATCAAATGCCAATTCAAGCGGGCCGCTTGAGGATGCTCAACGCATTCCCCGCGACGTTTCGGCCGATTCTATGGCCCGTTGGGTTGTGGCAAGGTTAAATGGAAAGCGCGGTCTCCTTAAACGACCTACCAAAGAAGATGCCAAAGCGGCCCTCAAAGACTTGGTTGACCGCATTGACGGACCGGAAGAAACACGTGTGACAATTGATGGGAAGAGCGCCCATCCGGTGGAGCATCTGGCGTCGTTTCTTGACGATCTCGTCAAGTGGCTGCGCCGCATCGCCCATGTGTTTGAAAAGGCCATTCTTGACGTTGTATCGCTCATGAAGCGCCTCCTCAAAGACGTGATCGTGGAGGTCAACGAGGTGCTTGACGCGGTGCTTTCGGCCCTCAACGAGATTGCGCCCTTTGGCAATTGGCTCGATCACATCATTTTGCTCATCGACTTCGTCGTGGTGAATCTGCGTGGCATTTTCGCCACGGTGTATAACCGTCAAACGCGCCGGTTTGACTTTTCGCTCATCGACAAATACGACTACCGCGAATGGCTCCTCATGAATGGGGGCAACAAAGCGCTGGTGGACAGCGTGATTGTGCGGTTCTTTTATACCGGCACTTTTTCCAACTTGTACGGCGGTGACGGCGGTCAACTGAGCGCAGCCGTTGCCGTTCGCGGCCTGCTCACCTTTATGGGTTATAAAACAGCGCCCGTTTTTCTACTCAACGCCGGCACCGGTGACACCTTGGTCATGCCAATCTACCAGGTGCTCAAAAACCGCGGTGTGAAGTTCAAATTCTTCCGTCAGGTCGAAGCGATCACACCGGGAACCGGCAGCGAAATTGAAAGTATCAAGCTGGGCCGTCAGGTTGACCTGAAAGACCCCGACAGAGACTACCAACCCACCATCAAAACGGGCCCGGCAATGAACATCACAGCCTGGCCCAATCGTCCGCTCTACGATCAGCTCGACGCGGCCCAGGCGGAAGAGTTGATTCGCCGCGATATCAACCTTGAAGACCCGTGGTCGGGTTGGGAAAACGTGGGCACTGAAACGCTCCAGAGAGGGCGTGACTTTGACATGGCGGTGCTCGGTATACCCGTGGCAGCGCTCCAAGGTTGTTGTTCAGAAATCATTGCCACCCAGCCGCGCTGGCAAAATATGGTGCGCAACATCAAAACAACCGCCACGCAGGCCATGACAATCTGGGCCAAACCCACCATGGAAGAGTTGGGGCTCTTTCGCTCCGCGGCCAAAGTTCCGAGGGCGCAATGCCCCGTCGGGTGTGTCACGTATTCCAATGGACAATTCTCCTGGGGCGACTACTCGTGTACGCTTTGGAGTGAAAGTTGGCCGGTCGACAGCGCGCCGCGAACAACCATTCAGTTCGGTGGAGCGCTCCCCGACATTACACCCATCCCGCCGTTTTCAGATCACAGCTACCCGGCCCGCATGAAAGAGAGGGTCGTGGGAGCCAACGTCCAGTGGTTGGTTGGATCGGGCTCGTTCTTTTGGCCCTCAAACACCAATGTTGAAATTCCACAATCGTTCGATTTGCAGGCGCTTGTCGCTCCCGACATGCCCAACGCTTCGGGTATGGACAAGCTTCTCGCTCAATATTTCCACGCTGCCGTCTTCCCTTCTGACAGGTTCACTCTGTCTGTGCCCGGCTCGTCGCAGTACCGCCTCCGAGCCGGCGATTCGGGCTTTAACAACCTGATTCTCACCGGTGACTGGATCGACTACGGAATGAACGCCGGGTATGTTGAAGGCGCCGTCATTTCAGGTCACGAAGCGGCGCACGCCGTTTGTTTGAAGTTGGGCAAGGACAGCGCGCCGGTAGAGGCGTTTCGACACCCGGATGTCGTATGGTAACCACAACCACCACTCGAATTCCCGGCAGTCGAAAAACACTCTGCCGAGGAGAACGCCACGTTCTGCATCTGGTGCCTTCTTCGGAGGGCCCCAATGTGTACAAAATTCCTGTGGCCGACACACCCACCCAGGCCGACGTTGCAAGCCTTCAAAACGAACTGTTTGCAACTCGCGATCTGAATATCCAGGGGGTTCGCCGAGCCCTGCGAATGGAGCGGGTAGATGGTAGACCGGCGTTGGTGCTTGCGTACGCACCGGGAGAAGCCCTCGTTCCACGGCGCGTACAAACCCGCGCCGACCTTCGCTCCACACTTGAAATGGCGGTCCGAATTTGTCGTGTGCTGGGGGAGCTTCATGCGGCCGGGGTCATCCACAAAAATCTACAACCCGCTCACATCCTTTTTGATCCTGTAAGCCACGAAGTTTCCCTGATTGGAATGCGGTTTGCCGCGCGAGTTGACTTAAAGCAGGCGCACCTAGCCAGCCCCAAACAACTCCAGGGAACGCTTGCGTACATGTCGCCTGAACAAACCGGTCGCATGAACCGGGTGGTAGACTACCGGGCCGATCTATACTCACTCGGCGTTACACTTTATGAGCTTCTAACGGGTAGAACGCCGTTCGACAGCGCCGATCCGCTTGAACTCGTGCATTGTCACATCGCCAAAAGCCCGCTCCCTGCCAACTCAGTCAACCCTGAAGTTCCCTCCGCTGTATCGCTTCTCGTGGGCAAACTCCTCTCAAAAAGCGCCGACGACCGTTACCAGTCGGCGTTTGGGCTTTCCCACGATCTCGAAAAGTGCCTGGCTCTTCTCCACGAGTCAGGCACGGTGGACATCTTCCCTTTGGCCGCCCTTGACAGATCGGGTAGGTTTCGACTTCCTCACAAACTTTACGGTCGCGTCTCCCAGGCCGATCTGCTGTGTCGCGCGTTTGAGAGGGCGAGCGACGGCCGGTGTGAACTGGTGTTGGTGACCGGTGGATCGGGCGTTGGAAAAAGCGCTCTCGTTCACGAAGTGCTGCGATCGCTGGGAGAAAAGCGTGGTTCGTTTGCGGAGGGCAAGTTTGAACAGCTCCTTCGAAACATTCCCTACCACGCTCTCGTTCAGGCGTTCAGAAGCATTTTGGGCCGCGTTTTAACCGAGGACAATACCTCACTCGCCGCGTTTCGAGAGCGAATCTTACCTGCCACTTCGGGCGTGGGTAAGGTTCTGACAGATTTGGTTCCCACGCTTGAACTCATCATTGGTGAACAACCGGCGGCACCCGACGTGGGCGGCGAAGAAATGCAAAACCGCTTTCTCCGCGCACTCACCCAGTTCGTTCAGGCTTTGGCGCCGCGCGAGCATCCCATGGTGCTCTTTTTGGATGACCTCCAATGGGCAGATTCGGCTTCACTCGCGCTGCTTAAAGTCCTTCTCACCGATACCCGCACGCGCAACGTTTTGTTTGTTGCGGCGTACCGCGATCAAGAGGTGACACCGGGTCATCCGCTCGGCCAGTTTCTTACCGAAATTCAAAAGGCTCTGGTCCCTGTAGAAACCATCCATCTTACCAATCTTGTCCCCGGAGATGTTCACGCGCTCACGGCCGACTCGCTCCAGACAGACATTGAAAAAGCGCAGCCGCTGGCCGATGTTGTGTTTGAAAAGACAGGTGGAAATGCCTTTTTCGTGGGGCAATTTCTGCATTCGTTGGCAATTGAGGGACTGCTCAAGTTTGACCATCAAGATCAGAGCTGGCATTGGAATTTGTCGGAGGTTCGGCGCGCTGCAACGGCGTCCGACGTTTTGGAGCTAATTGGAGAGCGGCTCCGACGTCTTCCAAAACTTACCCTGCGCGCCCTGCAAATTGCGTCGTGTGTTGGCGCTCGATTCAAACTCGAAAAAGTGGCTACCACTTCGTCGCAGACATCGGCCGAGGTTCTGCGTGAACTGTGGCCCGCGGTCGAGGCCGGATTGCTCCGGCCTGAAAATGACGGTTTCCCTCTGGCCGGGGCCGATCTCGACACGGAAGTTGACGCCGTCACCGAATTTTCATTTGTCCACGACCGCGTTCAACAGGCCGCCTACGCGTCTCTCGCTGAAGAAACGCGGCGAAGTGTACACTTATCTATCGGCCGAAGCGCGCTCAAACAGCTCAAGCCCGATTCGGCCGCGGGGCAGGTGTTTGACGTTGTCAACCAACTCAACGCCGGGGCAAGTCTCGTTACAACCCCTTCTGAACGCTTGGAACTGGCTCACCTGAATCTGCGCGCGGGTAGGGCGGCGCGTGACTCGGTAGCGTTCCGACAGGCAATTGAATATTTCAGGGCAGGTCAGAGTTTGCTTGGCCCCACACCTTGGCAAACCCACTATGGCCTGATGGTCGCGCTGCGCGGTGCTCAGGCCGAGGCGGCTTCATGCGTCGGTGAAGAACACGAAGCCGAAACCGCGGCGCGTGAAGTGCTCACGCATGGGGTTACTCCGGCGGACAAAGATCTCGCCTACCATGCCCTCCAAACCGTCGCTCGCACGCGTGACCGGCTCGACGAATCGCTTGCGGTTGGACTTGAAGCGCTGGAACAATACGGGGTTCGATTTCCCAAAAATCCGGGAGGCCATCACATTGGCATGGAGATGGTGCGCATTCGCTGGCTCATGCGCGGTCGCACCATTGAGTCGCTCGGTGACGCACCTGAAATGCGCGACCCAAATGCCATTGCCGCCATGCGCATGATGGACCGCATCAATGTGACCGCATTTCGGGCGGGCAGTAAGATCTACCCATTGCTCCTGTTGAGGCAACTTAGGGAACACGATTCGGCGAGTTGGCGCTCCGGCTTCAACATCGCTACCCGGACGAGTTGATATGGCGTCGAGCGGACTATATCTGGGGAACGTTCTTGGGGCACTGGAGTAGACCCATCCAAGAAACCTTCCCACTCATCCATGGGGCGTCGCAGGCCAGACTCAACCTTGGCGAAACGTTTAATGCCGCGTTTTGTGCTTTCACGGAGAGTGCCTGGAGATTTTTGTCAGGTGAAGTGCTTTCCTTTGTGGCAGAAAATATTGAAAGTCAAAACGACTTCGTTGAGAAAATCGACGGGGCCCGCAGCATCCAGCGCATGTTGTGGCAAACGGTAGAAAATCTGACCTCCCCGGTTGCCGGTGAACGCGCACACACGTTCGACGGTCCCCGGTTTGACGACGCGAAAGCGACGATCGGCGCCGCCGACTCAGACAAAACAAGCGCGTGCATCTACCATATTCTCCGCCTCTATCTTTCCTACCTGTTCGGCGCTTACAACGAGGCTGTTCATCACGCCGTCGAGGCTGAGAAACGGGTTGAATCTATCGTTTCAATGCCTCTCGTCCCATTTCTCAAACAGTTTGGGGCCCTCGCTCGAATTGCGGCGGCTCGGGCACGCGGCGATGACTTGAGCATCGCCGACGCGGTTCGTGTGCGTCGTGCGGTTGGCTCGTTTCGCAAATGGGCTGCGTTTGGTCCTGCAAACTACGCTCACCGGCTTGCGCTGCTTGAAGCTGAAATGGCGCGGCGTCCCGCGCGCGGATCTACCCATGGGTTTGCGGCTCTCGACTTATACGAGCGGGCGATCTCCCTGGCTCGCGCCGCGGGCAGCTTGGCCGATGAAGCGCTCGCCCTCGAACTCGCCGCCGAAAGCGCCGCGGGGGCGGGTGACAAGTCGGTTGCGTCCGCGCTCTTTGACCGCGCGGTCTTCACCTACAGAAAGTGGGGAGCACGTTCAAAGGCCGACGCTCTGGTCAGATCCAAGAGCGAGTATGGGCTTATTTCGCCGCGCGAAACGCGTGATGTCGGCCCCAAGTCTGAAGTCTCCGGGGCGCACGGTTCGCTTGACATGGCCTCCCTCATGAAAGCTTCGGCTGCCATGGCGGAAGAAATTGTCATGGACAGGCTCCTTGGTAGACTCATCGAGATTTTGGCCGAAAACGCCGGCGCCGAGAGCGGGGCTCTCTTGTTTGCCGGTGTACACGATCTTACCCTTGAAGCGGAGCGAGGGGCAAACGGAGTGGTTCAGGTTCGGCGGGCAACACCCGTCGCTCAGGCCGACAGCGTGTGTGAATCGATTGTCAGGTACGTGGCCCGAACGCAGGAGCTTTTGGTGCTCGACGACGCTGTGGGAGACGGGCGTTTTCGAGCTATACCGTACATTCAAAATCGCTCAGTGCGCAGCGTTTTGTGCATGCCGATAAAACACCAGGGTAAGTTTCTGGGTGTACTCTACCTTGAAAATAATCTGGTAGCGCGCGCGTTCACCTCGGAACGCCGTCAGGTGCTCGATCTATTGGCGGCTCAGGCGGCTGTTTCGCTCGAAAATGCCCGCGTGTATGAAACGCTTGAAGAGCGCGTAGCGGCACGAACAAAAGAACTGAGGCACTCCAACGATGAGCTTGCGAGCACACTCGCCCGTTTGCGCGAGGCGCAGCAGCAGCTCATTACGCAGGAAAAACTCGCATCGCTCGGCGCTCTCACAAGTGGTATCGCTCACGAAATCAAAAATCCGCTCAACTTCGTCAACAACTTTTCAGAGTTGTCCATTGAGCTTCTCGATGAGCTTCTCGCGGGCATGGAGCCCGACACAAAACCCCCCTTTCAGAGGACGAAATTGCCGATACACTGGCGGATATTCGTCTCAACATTGGGAAGGTTCAAGAACATGGCAGGCGGGCCGATGGAATCATCCGATCGATGTTGGACCATGCCCGCGTTGCGGTGAGTGACCTTCAGGATACCGATCTGAACGCGCTTGCCGGTGAATATGCCAAGCTCGCACATTACGATCTGCGATCCCGCGGTCAGACAATTGACATTCTCCTTGAAACGCGATTTGCACCCGATCTACCCAAAGTGCACGCCGCACCTCAGGAGCTTGGGCGAGTGATACTCAACTTGGTTCACAACGCGGCATACGCGGTGGCTGCCAAACGCGAAAAAGTGGGCCCTTCGTTCACCCCAACAGTAACCCTAACCACCCGTGCTCTACCCGGCATTGTAGAACTTCGCGTTCGCGACAACGGGCCGGGCATTGCCAAAGACATTCGCGACAAAGTGTTTGACCCATTTTTTACCACAAAACCCGCGGGCGAGGGCACAGGTCTCGGCTTATCCATCAGCCACGACATAGTTGTTCAGCGCCACGGTGGAACCATCCACTTTGACAGTGTTGAGGGGCAATACACCGAGTTCGTTGTCTCCCTCCCCGCCGCATCCCCCATCTGACGACCGCTTCGCACTCACGCTTTTGGTGTGAATGGACCTACCATTGGTCACCGGCATTTAGGCGGCCCTGTCGGTATAGCTCATACGCTACAAATGGCGACTCTTCTTTCAACACTCTCAGTGAGTAGTCCCGCGCCCAATAACGTTCGGCGTCTCTCTCCCTATCGCGGCGAAAGTCATTGAGCCGGAGGCGATCGATCGTCGCTTGAACGGCGCGGTTTTGGGTGACCGGCAGCGCCGGATTTGGCACAACCTGAAAGCCAAGCAACTCCAGGTGAAACCACCCTTGTCCTACCTCAAACGGGTCGAGAACATCACCAAAATCGCTCTTTCGAGCATTGAGTAAACTCGAACAGAGGCGGTAATTAGACCACTCATATACCCTATCCCAGGAACGGGACTTTGCCGCGAAGTGGTCCACGGAGGAGGCGCCCGTTACAGGATGAATCCGAAAGCATGAGTACGCACAGACCCGGTTGTACTTCTCCATCAGGTCATCCAACGCGTCCACCCAATAGTCCGGAAGAGCGTCCGTGGGGATGTCCTCTTCTCGATCGGCAATCTTCCTAAACGGCTGCCCTCCCCGCCGCCGAACCGCTGGTTCTTTTCCCACCATTTCGGCGATTGCCCGCAACCCCTTTTGGCGGACATTCTTGTCAAACGAGGCGGGCTCGTCGGCCTCGGCAACGGGAATCATTTTCGAGTCCCACGTTTTGCAGGTTTTTGGCGGGCACTCTTAAATTCTGACCACCGAAGCCAAAACCGGTCCACATCGCTCAGCGATGCTCGAAGCAAATCGTCTACCCTCAACAGCTCTTCCGCGGATACTTTACCCTTCCGAGCCAATGCGAGCGCCTCCTTTACGGCCCTTTCTGACTCAAGAGAGCGGGGTTCTTCAAGGTCAAAAGCGTCACTGGTAAGCCAGTTGCCCACTTCACCCCTTCGAACGAACGGGCGCTTGCGCAGCACCACCCTGTGCGGTCTCTCGGTACGATTCAGGTCGATGTCAAACCATGCGTCGGACTCCGCATTGAATTGGGTTTCAACGGAGGCCAGCACCAAGGGGGCATGGGTAGAAATGAGGAGCTGTGCGGATGCGTCCGGTGCCAGTGTTTTTACCACTTCAAGGAGTGAGGGCACCACGGTTCTTTGCCAGCGAGGGTGGAGGTGACTCTCCACCTCGTCGACAAGGAACAAGACATTTCGAGCGGGATCTGTTGCCAACTGCTCGGCCAACGTCCGGTGCTCTGACCAAGTCCAAACGAGAAGGTAGGCGAGCGCCGCAATTCTTCTGATTGCGGCGGAAGCGAGAACAAGAGGCACTTCATGCCCATAGTTGGTGCGAAGCGTTGGGTAGTCACGGGCGTCGTCAATGCTCAGCCGCGTCGGCCGACTTCCCGGCTCCAAAGTGTCTCCGGCTTCTGACATCACACGCAGAACTTTTTTTAGCGCATCAAAACGCCAGTCATTGGCCAATTGCCAGGATACCCAATCGCGGATCAGTCCGTTGCACAACATCCGCGAGCCTTCCCCCTCCATACCTTCCCAAACCTGTGTGCGGCTAAAATGGTAGAATCGAGGCAGCGAAGGTGATGGGTTGCCCCCCAAGATTGCAATCTCACGGGCCAGTTGGTTTCGCGTAGCATCCCAAACGGCAAAGCCACCATCCACCCGGGCGTAGATGACCAGTGCGTTGTGAGAAAGGCGATGCTGAGGCGCGGTCCACTCCTGTTTGGCCGGAGTGAAGTGGCTTTCAAACGAGAGATTGTTTGCGCCGTTCAGAATGGAGTACTCAATTGTTGCCGGCTGCCCGGCTTTGATCACGTCACTTCTGGGACGAACCGGATACCCCGCCCACGTTCCGGTGACAACCCACCAAGCCACATCCAGCAAGAAGCTTTTCCCCAGCCCGTTGTCACCCGTCACAAGGTTGAGTCGCCGCCCCAGGTCAAGCCGCATTTCGTCGGCCGGGCCGGCATTTTTCAGGTGGAGCGAGTCCAACATAGAGCGGTTTGGTTGTTGATGGACCAATGCGTGCGAAACGCTAGCGGTGCACACGCTCCCAGCGCAAGAACCAAAATTCGTTTGCTCCCCTGTTGGGCGTTTCTCCCTGTTGACATGGGCCCTGCTTCTTGCTGAGCTACCCTTTTCGGAGGCTTGGTTGGGGTTTCTCGCCGATGCTGAAGTGAGCCCGCGATTCGCAGGGCGCCCGGCCACTACTCAGGAGTCTGCTCCACAGTGGGCGGATTTGTCGCAAGAGGTCGCGCAACGTGTACACATTGTGCGCGACGATCCGGCATTGCGGGTGGCGGCGCGGCGGGCATTTTACGACCGCTACGGGTTTGGTGAACGGGGCTCGGGCGGGTTTGGCCGAGCCGAGATCGACTTTATGGAATGGCAACGCAACCGCGGCTTGTTTGCTCGGGAAGATGGGCGCCCCAACTCGGGCTCACCCTATTGGCGAGCCACCAACGAGTGTGTTGCAATCGACTCAGAGTGGGCCGCCGCCGGTTGGGAAAAAGGGCTCTCAACAGTGGATGCCCCGCCTGCCGTGGTGCCGTGGCTCCAGTACTTTGCGGCGCCGACGGGCGCGAGTTGGTACCGAGCGCACAACACAAGCATTGTGCTCGCCATGGTGAAACATGTTGATGCGGCACTCAAAGAAACGGCTGAAGAACGCCGATTTATCAATGAGTGTTTGTATCGAGTCATCCATGCCGAAGCGCTGCTTTCGGGCGCGCTTCTCGGGAGGGTAGGTCGGCAACTTGGAGATCCCCGCGGTCCGGCGGTGCGGGCGTTGGTTCAGGTTGGGATGTTATACCCAATGGACTACCCAGTGAAAGAAAGTCGCTCGGCGCAATTCAGGCGCGCCGTTGCCAAGTCGGTTCAAGGTGCGGGCAGCAAATTGGCCTCCCACAACGTTCAATTGCAAGCGCTCGTGGTCGGCTATTTAAGGCATTTGGCGCCCTCTTCCATTTCCGACGCCGACCTATTCGACAAGTTTGTAAAAGCAATTCCAATCTACCCAATGGGCGGAATACCGGCTCGCTAGTGGGGGTGCACAATGATGACAAACGCAACCCAAAACACACAACATGTGGTTCCGAGTGGAGTCAGGGCCGTACGCGCAGAGAAGCGTGATACCGACGTGTTGATTGTCGGCGCGGGGCCCACCGGGTTAACCCTGGCGTGTGAACTCCTTCGCATCGGCGTGGGGTGCCGTGTTGTGGACAAAGCTGAAAAGCCGTCTGAATCGTCGCGGGCCACCGACATTCACTCCCGAACGTTGGAATTGCTCCACAGGCTCGATGCCGCTTCGCCGCTTGTTGAAAAGGGTAGAACCGTTCGAGCGTTTAACGCGTTTGCCGGGGGGAGGGTGGTAAGTCGGCTCGACTTTGAAGCCCTCAAGTCTCCTTTCCCATTTACCGTGGCGGTGCCCCAGCGCGACACCGAAGAAATTCTTACCCAGCGATTCAGGGCCGCGGGCGGAGAAATTGAGCGGTCCACGCGCGTGGACAGTGTTTCTATTCTACCCAATGGGGCAACAGTAACGCTTGAATCGAAGGGTAAAACAGAGCGGGTGAATTGCCAATACGTTGTGGGGTGTGACGGTGTACACTCCGAAGTTCGCAAAGCGGTTGGAATTGAGTTTGAAGGGGTAACCTACCCGGAGCGCTACGCGGTTGCCGATGTCGATCTCGCCTGGCCCCTCGCCAACAATGAGGTGCATCTTTTTATGACGCCGGACGGGTTTTTTAACGCCGTTGCACTTCCCGGCGGACCGCGGCGCGGTCGAGTGCTTTGCGACCTGCCTCTCAACACTTCGGGAGAACCGCCGTTTGAAATGGTAGAGTCGTTGTTTCACAAACGCACGGGTGGCATTGGTACAATGGAAGCGCCCACGTTTGTCAGTGCATTTCGCATTCACAGGCGGCTTGCGAAACACTTTCGAAAAGGGCCCGTTCTGCTCGCAGGTGATGCCGCCCACGCGTGCAGTCCGCTCCTTGGTCAAGGGATGAACCTGGGTATACAAGATGCGTTTAACCTGGCATGGAAGCTCGCTCTCGCCTGTCGTCGCCTTGCGAGCGAATCACTGCTCGACAGTTATGAATTGGAGCGTCGCCCGGTGGCCCGTGCAACGCTCTACCAAACCGATTTTATTCACCGCGTTTCACGCGTTTCAAACGGTATTGTTACCCGGGCGCGCAACGCCGCGGTGAGCCTTCTCTCCCGCTTTGAAGTTTCTCGCAACCACGCCGCGATGACATGCAGTGCCCTCGGGGTGGCATACCGAACAAGTCCGGTGGTGGGCACTCAAAACTTTTTAAAGCTGCCCCTCACTTTTATCGATCACGGATTTTCACGCGTTCGCCGGCCCGGTGCACCCACCGCCGGTGAACGCGCGCCTGACATGGAGGTCGCACCAAAAAGGCCGCTTTTGTCGGCTGAATCGGGCCATCATACGGCGCTTCTTTTCTTGTCAATGTTGCCCATTCAAAAAGAGCAACGCCTCATCTCCGAGCTTGTCCGTTTGGCCAAACTCGCCCCCGCCCCTGTGAATGTACGCGTTGTGACGCGAACCTTGCCACCTTCCCAAGACCCGCTTTTTGTTCACGACCTGAGAGGTCAAATTCACCAAGCGTATGGCGCAAACAAACCTACCCTGTTTGTGGTGCGACCCGACACCTATGTTGCGGGCGTTGCCGAGCCGCCTGACGAAACGTTGATAACCCGGTGTCTTGAGCGCGTTGTCGGCGCAAAGGCAGGTGCCAAATGAACGTGTTTCAACCCACCGTGCGATTTGAAGACAACATGGACGCCGAGTCCACGCGAAAGTACATTGAAACGCACCTCAAAGAACAACCGGGCACCAAAATTCAATACGGGCACCCCTCGCCCCGGTTTTTCAAGCCTATGGCGCTCACACCGCACGATGTGAAACACCTCCGCAGGCCTGATCGCCCCCTCTTTTTATACATCCACATTCCGTTTTGCCCCCCAACCGATCCACCCGCGTGTGGCTTTTGTCTGTTCGCGCGTGAAGACATGACAAGTTATGCGGCGGTTCGAAATTACTTGGAAGTCCTGCGTGCCGAACTGGACCTATACGCTCAGGTTTTTCAGGGTGAAGAGCTGGCCTGTGTGTACATTGGCGGAGGGACACCCAACGTTCTTCGGGCGCCGGAATATGGGCTTCTTTTTGGTTGGATCAAAGAACGTTTTCGCGTGGCACCCGGGGCAGAGGTCACGCTTGAAGGTGTGCCTCAACTCTTTCACGAAGACCGCCTCGCGGCCATGGCCGAGGCGGGTGTTACCCGCGTGAGCGTGGGTGCTCAGCAGCTTGATGACAACCTTCTTCGCTACAGTGGAAGGCGCAATACTGTGCGCCACGTGCACGACAGTATCGAAGGTGCCCACGCGCGGGGCATGGTTGTCAACGTCGATCTGATATGTGGTTGGTTTGAGCAACCTGAAGATGGAATCGCGCGCGATGTTTCGGTGCTCTTGCCACATCAACCGGAGAGCATTGTTGTCCACCCCCTTACCCTCGCCGGTCAGTCTTCTTTTTCAGATGCGCGGGACGCGCTCGCTTCCACAGAAGACACAAAACGCGCATTTCTAAATGGTAGAAATTTTCTACTCCAAAACGGTTATCGCGGAACGAGTTATACCGACTACGCCCTGAAAAACCCGCAACGCGGGCCGGATGAAGTGCAATACCTTCGCTTCTACAGGGAGATTCTCGGCTACGACAGATTGGGGGTGGGGTATGGAGCCAACTCGCTTTTTGCCGGCACACCACGTTCACCCGGTGCGACATTTCGAAACGTGGCGTCGCTTGATACCTACGCGGAGCGCGTGCAAAAGGGCCACCTACCCATTGCCGATGGGTTCACTTTTTCAGATGTGGATCTGTCATTGCTTTATGTGCTCAAGGGGCTGGAGGGAACTCCATTTCTTACCGCCGAAGGGTATCGAAACGCCGTGGGTAGAGATCTCCTCGCTGATTTCGGCGGTCCGCTCTCGGCGCTTGAACAGATCGGATGGCTCGCGCGAAATGGTTCTGAGTATGTTGTCCAGGGAGATGGCGTATTTTACATGCCCGTCATTCAAAGGGCTGTTTCAGAACGGCGCAACGCCCGGCTCCGAAGCGCTGCCAAACTCCCTCTTTCGCTCCCCGTCATCTGAAACAATGCGCAAGCTCGACCTGAATTTACTCTGGGACTCGTGGCTTGGTTTGGCCTGCCACGCGCTCGTTGCGTACGGGCGGGATGACGTGTACACACAGCTTACGTCGGAGATCGCCCAGATGGTAAGAAATGGGCGCGTTCTTGATGTGGGGTGTGGCCCCGGGCAAGGCGCCGCCGCGCTTGCGCGAAGTGCCCCGGGTCTCTTTGTGGACGGTATTGATCTCGCACCCGCAATGATCCAAGAGGCTGAACGCCGCGCAAAAAAAATGGGTCAAACGCGCGTTTCGTTTGCCGTGGGTGATGCACTCAATCTGCCCTTTTCAGATGAACAGTTTGACGCTGTGTACACAATCGATTCAATGAAGCACTGGCCCGACAGGGCAAAAGGTCTGCGGGAGATCTTTCGAGTGCTCAAACCCGGCGGCTTTATTCTCGCAATGGAACTTGACAGACGCGCCTCAAACAGTGCTGTTCGCGGTCTCGCGCGCGGCGGGCCGCTCAAGTACATCCCTTGGCCGGCAACGTGGGCAATGTTTCGAACAGTTGCAGGTGCCGCCAGTTTTGACCGCGATGAGGCACAGCGGATGTTTTCAGACTCTCCGTTTGCGGAGGTATCGGTGGGGGCGCTTTCCGCGCTTCCCCTCCTCGTCATCCGCGGCAAAAAAAGGGAGTTGCGCTGAAAGAGTGGTGCGCTGTTGTGGGCCGAAAAAGATCGGAGTAGGCTCGCGCTCGCATGTTTGTCGCGCCGAACGCTCGAAGGTTGCGTGTGCCGCTCGCCGCTGCGCTGGCATTGGCCGGTTTTATCTCCTCGCCGAGTCACGCGGGGGATCCTCCCAAGCCTGCACCCACCACAGCGGCAACTTCCAAACCCACCGCCGCGCCCACGGCAGTGGCAACGCCGCCCGCTCCAACGCCCACGGTTGCGGCTACCGCAGCACCCACGGCGTCGGGAGAGTTGGTTGGGGAAGATGCGCCCCCTGCAATGCCGCCCGGTCCAACATCCAACGAGCCCATTGATGAAGCCACCATGTTGTTTGACATGGGTACGGCTGCAATGGACGAGGGTAAGTTTGCAGAAGCGGCCGAGATGTTAACCAAGGTATGGGCAAAAACAAAAACCTACGACGTTGCCGCCGCGCTTGGAACAGCAGAATTGCAGCTGGGTAGATTTCGCGACGCCGCCGAACACTTGTCGTTTGCCAAAAAAAATCTACCTCCCAGCGAGTTGGGGAGTACACAAAAGTCTATTGCCGACGCGTTTGCCAAAGCTCGACAAGAAGTGGCAGAGCTTCGAGTTACGGTCAACCTGCCCGGCGCAACGGTTAGAATTGACAGGTGGGTGCTCGGCGGTTCTCCCCTTTCAGAAACGGTGTTTGTCAATCCGGGTTCCATTGTTGTCACCGCAGAAAAAGAAGGCTTTGAGGGTCGTTCAACAACAGTCATGGCCCCCAAAGGTGGAGCCGTCACGGCTGACATTGTGCTGACCGGACGCGACAGAACACCCGCTTATATCCTCGGCGGAGTGGGCGTCGGCGCGATTATAGCGGGGGTGGCGCTTTTGGGAGTATCGGAGTCCAAGTTTGGTGAAGCTCGATCGGTCCGCGATTCTATTCTAAAGAGCGGCGGTTCGTGCGGTGGGTCAACTCCCCAGGCCGACTGCTCCAAACTCAAAGACGCCGGAGCGATTTCAGACGCTACAGGAACGGCGTCATTTGTGGCCTTTGGCGTGGGTGTGGCTGCTCTTGGGGCCGGCTTGGCGTATTACTTCTGGCCTGTACAGTCAGGCGCGGTGGGGTCAAAAACGGCCCTCACCGCGCGGGTGATTCCGGTGGTTTCACCCTCTCAGTCAGGTTTGGTTGTGTCAGGTTCGTTTTGACAGGTGAGCTAGCTTATGCGCGCATCAAGTTGGTTGGGCACTTTGTCCGCTCGCGGTTGGTTGAACATCGGCTTGATTTTGCCTGCCACGTTATGGGTGGGGAGCGGCTGCACACGCGGTTCAGAATGTGGCTTTCTACTCACGTGTGAAACGTCTACAACGGGCGGTACCGGCGGCACGGGTGGAACGGGCGGCACCGGCGCAACCACCACCTCATCCACTTCCACAACGGGTGGAACGGGTGGCATGCCCGATCCCTGCGGCAACGGAACGCAGGAATCGGGGGAAGAGTGTGACGACGGTGACAAAGTCGACGGCGACGGCTGCGATTCAAACTGCACAGTTACCGGTTGCGGAAACGACATTAAGACCGGCACGGAAGAGTGCGACGACGGCAACTCAACAAACGGTGACGGCTGCGACGAGGGATGCGTTGTCAGCAAATGTGGAAACGGCATCTTGGCCGGCGACGAAGACTGCGACGACGGAAACACCATGGGTGGCGACGGGTGCGGACCGTCGTGTGCAGTAGAGCCCGGGTATGAATGTGACATGTTGAGCCCGAGCACCTGTTACGTCTCGTGCGGGGACGGCACGCTGGATGACGGTGAAGAGTGTGATGTGGGGTCGCCTATTGCCGGTGACGGATGCGCTGACAATTGCAAGGCTGCACAAGGGTACGCCTGCTCCAACCCGGATGGGATCAACAAACCCACCGTGTGTACACCCAAGTCGTGCGACGCCATTTATAGCGAAAAGCCCGGTGCGGTCGACGGTGTGTACACCGTTGATCCCGACGGCTTGCTCATCAATACGCCGATCGACGTCTATTGCGATATGGTGGCAGGCACCGGTGGGTGGACGTTGGTATTACAAAACAACGCCGCTGTTCCAAATCCAAATCCAAACATTTCTGAAGTTGAAAATGCCGTTAATGTGATGGGGACATTCGGTGCCAATCTCACCCAGTTTGACTTATTTTTGGGCTTGAAACATTGGATGGCGCTCGGTTCTCAACTGCGTATGGAGGTGGGAGTCAACTCGTCGTCGCCTACCCGTCAAGCCATCTACGCTTTTTCGTTTATCATGCCCAAGTATAAAATGGCGCTTGGTGCGGGCGGGATCACCATCGGCTCTCAGGTCGACCCCGGCCTAAAAACAGATGCTTCCGCCCAACAATTGGCGATCAGTGCTTCCGATCAGGATAACGACAAGTCCGCAGCGGACGACTGCGCCAAGGTCCACGGCTTTGCCTGGTGGTATGGCGCTTGTTGGAGCGGCAGCTTTTGGGGAAGCACCAACACCAATATTCTTCCCGGTGTAACGACAGAAGCGTATTGGGTAGGCGCCGGAGCTGAGCACTATCCTTACGGCGCTATTTGGGTAAAATAAACCAGCGCACCTGACAGCGGGGGGCGGCCATTCCCATGGCGCAGAGCATTGTGTGCGCTGCGTTATATGTACGAATGCGTCAATTCAGCTTTTCCCATGGGATAGATGATTGCAAGCATTTTCCAGCGATCGGACATTTTTCTACCCATTGCAGAAATTACACTTGCCAATGTTCTTTTTCGCCCGTTAGCCTAGACGCACACATGAGGGACCGCGCCGCGCGACAACGCGCCTCGCGGTTCTGGGCCAAGTGCTTTATTGCTGGCGTTCCCAGGTGTCGAAGGCGGCACTCGCCAAACGAGGGTGAGTGCCATTCGGCGGGTGTTTTCGCCGTTCGCGCGCGCGGTAGTACCGCCGGCGTTCGCTGTTTTTGTCATGGCTGAGTGGCTGGTGTCGTTCATGGGGGCGTTTGCGGAGGTATGGACATGCGGCAATTGGGCCTATTGATACTCCTCTTCGCTTTGGCACTGACATCCTGTGTCGGTGGCAATCGAATGGACTCCACAGCTGAAAGCGACGAGGAGGTAGCGAGAGCGCAGCAAGCTCTCGCTCCAACCTGGCCCCCGGCGCCCCCGGATGCGACGTGTGTTGTCATCCAGCGCGGCGCCATGGGCGACGTTTTTGACAGCGACATTTCTGAGGGCAACGGCAATTGGGTAGCCGGTGCCTACCCATACAACTGGACTGGGCCCAGCCCGTATGACCATTGGGCGATCTACCAGTTTGACCTGAGCCCCATTCCACCTGACGCGGTGGTGATTTCTTCTACGTTCGCAACTTATGTCTCCTGGAATCTTACCCATTCTGAAGTGCGGGGTCACCGCATTACGGCACCTTGGTCGGAAGCCACCGCTTCCTGGGTAAATTTCGGGGGAACAGCCAGTTGGGATCCGGCTTCCGTGGGCACGTTTGACCCGGAAGGTGTGGGGTACCAAACAATGGATCTGACTGGTCTCGTGGCTGGCTGGGTTTCGGGCGACGAGCCGAATTTCGGCCTGCTGCTGGAAGAATCGCCGCCCAGTCTCCACGCTTATTTTACAAGCGAAGCCGGCAACGTCGGCCTGCGCCCCGCGCTTCAGGTTTGTTACGAAACCGGTCCGTGCGCTGGAAAACCCGACGGAGCTTTGTGCGACGATGGAGACCCGTGCACAATCGGTGAAACATGTACCGGTCTCACGTGTGGAAACGGCGCACCGGTGACGTGTGAGGCCACCGATGACTGCCACGACGACGGAGTCTGCGATCCCCAAACAGGCCTTTGCGAGCCGCCGGCCAAACCTGACGGCTCTCTTTGCGACGACGGTAACATTTGTACAAGTGTGGATACCTGTCAGGCGGGTACCTGTCAGGGGGGTGAATCTATTGACTGCGACGACGGCAATGAGTGCACAATTGACATTTGCGACCCCATTTCGGGCTGCATCTCCGACCCCGCACCAAACGGTACACCGTGCTCCAACGGTACCTGTGAAAGCGGCGTCTGTACTCTGAGCGGACTCGCTTTCTGCGGGGTCGTTCAAGAAGTGGCTTTCGGCGTCACCCAGCCGAGCGCCGGGGCGACGGTGAGCGTCTCGGGTGATGCTCCTTCCAACATTTTCCAGAACACTGTGACCGCGGCCGACGGCTCTTATTGCCTTGTCCTGAACGGCGGCGCTCTAAACTTCACCACGTATTATCTGACGGCCAAAAAACCGGGGTTCAACAGTCAGACAAAGAGCAACCCAGGCGACTTTACAGTCATCATGGGAACCACGGTGAACGTTAACTTCCTGATTGATCAAATCACCGAAGGAACGTGTTTTGAGGATGACTTTGAGACCAACAAAGGTTGGGTTTCCTCAGCGCCGGTAGCAGGCGTTTCCTGGCAGAACAAAACCAACATTCCGATTGTGCCCAACAATGCCGTCGGCGTGTGCGTGACGCTCGCGCCCGATGAAAATTGTGTTCCAGGGACAGCGGGCTGCCCGCTGTGCCCGAATGTGGCCGACCCTGCCTGCATTCCGCAGGCCGGTGCGGTTTCAAACGCGTTCCAGGGTGCCCACGCATACTGGTTTGGCAATTCCACCAACGGAACCTATACAGGCAATTTCATGGCGCAGAACGGTACCTGCGCTTCGTTCAACGGCGGATCCGGTGGAAGCGCTGTGAGCGGCTCGCTCACGTCTCCCCTCCTTACCATTCCACCCGGATCGGCCCTGCTCCAGTTCCGAGCTTGGTGGGAGATTGAAAGCGTCGATCCGCAGCAGTTTGCTTTCGATCAACTGCTTGTCCAGGTCGTTTCGGGCGCAACGGTCACGACCATTGGCACACTCAACCCTGAAATTGATACCAACGGCTTCTCGGGACAGCCGTATTCGTCGGGCGGCTTTGACGCGGCTCCTGTTTGGAGTTTGTACGAAATGGACTTGTCCGCGTATGCGGGACAAAATGTGCAAATTCGGTTCAGGTTCCAAAGTCAGGACAGCTTGTACAACGCGTTCCGCGGTTGGATGGTTGATACAGTGACCGTGTACGGTTCTGGGTGTACACCTGCTCAATGTCAGGGTCAGCCAAATGGAACCGCGTGCGACGATGGCAACGCGTGCACCGTTGGAGATACCTGCCAGACGGGTGTTTGCGTGGCCGGGGCGCCGGTTGTTTGTACAGCCCTCGATCAATGCCACGACGTCGGCGTCTGCAATATCGCCACGGGCTCCTGCTCCAATCCCATTAAAGTGGACGGATCGGCGTGTGATGACGGCAACGGTTGCACTGCGGGCGACTCGTGCCAGGCCGGTACCTGTCAACCGGGTGGGCCGCTCGTTTGCGTTTCCGACGACCCGTGCAAAGACCCCGGGGTCTGCGATCCGATTGCCGGTGCGTGTACACCCCCTGTACCAAAAGCCAACGGCGCCGCCTGCGACGACGGCAATCCATGCACCACGTCGGACACGTGCCAAGCCGGAACGTGTCTCGGCGCAAACCCGGTGGTGTGTACACCCCTTGACGACTGCCACCTGCCGGGCGTGTGTGACCCGGGATCGGGCGGTTGTACAAACCCGGTCAAAGCCAACGGTTCATCGTGCACCGACGGCAATGCGTGTACGCAGTCAGACTCATGCGTGGCGGGTGTCTGCACGGGCACCAACCCCGTTGTCTGCGCCGCGGCCCCGGGCGACTGCTACGACGCCGGGGTTTGTAATCCAGCGAGTGGAGCGTGCTCGCCGCCGGCTCCCAAACCCAACGGAGTGGCCTGTTCCGACGGCAACGCCTGCACCCAGTCGGACTCTTGTCAGAGTGGAATTTGTACCGGCTCAAACCCTGTCATTTGCACCGCTTCCGGGCCGTGCACCTACCCGGGTTCGTGCGATCCGGCCACGGGAGCCTGCGGCGCTGAGGTTCCCAAGCCGGATGGTAGCACCTGCGACGACGGCAACGTGTGTACACCCGCGGATGTGTGCTTGGTTGGCAGTTGCGTGGGTCAAACCACCGATACAGATGGAGACGGGCAACTGGACGGTTGCGACGATGACGACGACAATGACGGTCTTCTCGACCCGGACGACGTCTACCCGCTCGACCCGGTGCCTGTAGCCGACTACAGCGATGCCATTCAATGTCTGTTGTCGAGCCAAGACAACGACGGAACGTTTGGACCTGACAGTTATCGCGTCCTGTCAACCTGCGCGGCGGTAGAAATGTTGGGTAGAGTCGGCGAAAAAGACTCCGCCTATTGGGTTGCGTACGACGCTCTGTGGAACGCAAACAAGGTCAATACAGACCAACTTGCCTGTAGTGCAAGCGCTCTCAACGACGCAACGCGACCCACCGACGATATCGGGAGACTGCAAGCGCTCGCCCATGGTCAGGCCGACGGGTTCGATCCTTGGTTGGGCATTGCCAGCACCGATATTCCGGGCACCGGCTGGGGCGTTGCGAGCGCCTACTCCGCGGACCCGTATACCACTTCACTTGTTCTTCAGTCGTTCCTAGACTCGGGAGCGTTTACCGGCGAAACATCGGTTGCCTTTACCGGTGTGATCTCCCCCGCCACGTTCGCGGTCGTTGGATCGTTTGATGTACCGAGCGGTGCCGACTCTCTGTCGGTGGGGTTGACGGGCGAATACTCCGGCAACCTGGATCTGTATGTCAAACTCGGAGCACCCCCAACGCCGTTTGACTTTGACTACGTGACAACATCCGATCGCGCGCTCGACTTCATTTCTGAAACCGGCGGCGTGCTCGGTGGAACGTATTACGTAGCCGTTGGCAATCCTGATCCCACTATTACCACCGCGGCCTATCTTGCGACGGGGTACAACACCGGTGACCTCGATTCAGCAACGGTAACAAGCGGCCTCCTGTTCTTGGTGTCGTCGCAAAAGGACGGCGGCTCCTGGGGGCTCGGCCCTGTGAACGAAGGCGATCCACGCACGACCTGCGAGGCGCTCGAAACACTGTACCGGTTTGGTCTGGGTTCTCTCCAGGAGACGGCCGACGGGCTCAACTGGGCGTTGAGTACACAACTTCCCGACGGGAGTTTCGGTTCACTCAAGACGACGGTCACCTGCCATCAAATGCTTGTGTACGCAGGCTCGGCAGCCGGACCGCAGAAGGATGCGTACGATTTCATTGTGGGCCAACAGGCGGCGGGAGGTTGTTACGAAGACCCACTTGCCACCGCATTGTCGATTGAAATTCTCAGCCAGATGCGGAGGGCCCAATGATCACCAGGCAAAAAGAGAGTCGTTTCACCTCGGAGGCACCCATGAGGTCGGCGGCCCAATACAGAAAGGTATACCTTTTTCTTGTTGTTCTCCTGGCACTGGTTGGCATCACCGCGCGTGATGTTCCAACCGGATCGCCTGGAACCACCGCGGCTGAAAGTGCTCCTGTCGCCGGGTTGGAAAGTGGTCCCGCGCTGCTCGGCGCTGAAGAGAAACGAAATGCCGATCAAGCGCTTGCCGCAGCGCAGACTACACTCGCGGCGGAACCCGCCCCAAACGCCGCCGAGTCCACACGGCGACGCGCCGACGTGAGGAAGGTGGGGGCCGGCGTTTTGAACGCCGCTCATCAGGCCGGCGCTTCGCGGGCGCAGTCTACCCAACTGATGGAGGGATTGTCCGACGCCATCCTTGACGCGCGAATTGCGGCCGAATCGGCAAAACCGGCCGACGCGCGCGTGAAGACCCGCAGGGTGATTGGTTGGCTTGACCAAGCGATCGAAGCAGCGCGCCTTGACGAACAAAAGCTCGAAGCCATTGCAGCGGCGGATCCGGCCTCGGAAGCCGTTAAGTCCAAGAGGCTCAACAAGCTTGCCGAACACCGAAAATCCCTGGAGTCAAAAACGGCCGCACTTGCCGAACGGGTGCGGGGAGACTCGATCGATACTCAGTCGCTGCTGTCCGATCTGACATCGATTGTGACCGTTGGGAAAGACAGGGCGCACGGCATTCAAGCCGCAAACACTCCGCCCGATCTACCCAGCGGCGATGTCATCAACAACGCAGGATCGGCCGACTCCCCGGTGTTTTCGGGGATCACACCACCTTTGCCACCGTCCAATACAACGATCAACGGGGTTTACCAACCCAGTCTACCCCCTCCGGCGGTGACCGATTGTACAATCAATCCGGCCGCGCCCGATTGTTCATTCCCGGTTGGATTTGAGTACTCACCGGTGCTTTCTGCAAAGGTGGCGGAACTGGGCGGCGATGCGTACAGTATCTATTCGTTCGTTCGCAACCGGGTTGAATTTGAGCCCTATGTCGGCGTGAACAAAGGCCCCGAGGCCACGCTGCGCACCGGAAAGGGCGGCGTTCAGGAACACTGCGCTCTTCTCGCCACGATGTTGCGCGGCGCAGGATACCCCACGCAATATGCGTTTGGTTGGGTGTACATGCCCATTGAACAAGCGCAGCGCTGGCTTGGTCAACCGACATTGCAGGCCACGGCCACACTCGCTCAATTCAGGTTTCCCTACCAGGCCCGATTTGACGAACTCAACAACCTGGTAGGGTATTACCTCTACCTTTCCTGGGTAGAAGCGTACGTACCTTACGGTGCTCGCCGCGGCGACCTGAGCGAGAAACGTTGGGTGCCTCTCATGCCCTACATCTCGGATCAGGCGCTTTCTGCCGGCGTTCCGGGAGCGCACGCGGCAACGGCATTCAACGAACAAAACTTCTTGTCCACCGTGCGGAAAGAAACCGCGGACGAGTATTACGAGCGGGCGTTGCACGATGTGGCATCGGGGCTGGGTGCCGGGTACGGGTCGAAAGACATCCCCATGACGCGGGCGACGGTGCCTGAACTCATCGGTGTGTTGCCGTCCACCCTGCCTGTCGAAATTGTCATCCCGTCCAACATTTCTCGGCTTTCCGAGATGCCGAGCAACTACATCCTCAAAGCGAATGTGGTTGTCTACGGCAATGACGGCCTCTTCAGCTACTTCAGTCTGGGTCAAGTGCTGTCTATGCCTTACCATGGGCTGCGGCGCCTCACCCTGTCGTGGGCACCTGAAACAGCGTTTGACCAGGCCGTTATCAACGCTTACGGAGGGCTTGCAAACACGCCGTTTTACAGTGTGTACCTCACACCGGAGCTGCGTTCGGAGGGTACGCTGCTGGCCGCCGGAACAAGCGTCTTGTACGGCGATCAGTTTAACATCCAGCTCTACTTCCAGCAGTTTGAAAGCCCGTCCAATCCCAACGGTACCGGCTTCTTCAGCACCAAGGACAAGTGGCGCCTTTCCGGCACCATGTATGCCATCGGGTTTGATGGGATGCAGTTTTCAGACGACTACCTGGCGGAGCGTGAAGACAAGCTTCTCCAGGTTGCTGAAACGTATGCCGGCGCTTTCCCGCAGGACAACGTTGAGAGTCTGACGGGCGAGATCATCTATGCCGCCGGTGTCAAATACCTCCTCGACAACGAAAAGGCGGTACAAAAAGCGGCTGGACTCTACCACTTCCAGCACCTCCGCTCGCCTCAGCACCAAACCACGGAAGCTTCGGTCGATGCGGTCTACCTCTTTGACCGGCCTTATATGGTGGTGCCCATTGGAGCGGTGCTCGATGCGTGGGCGCTGTCGTCGAGTGAACACAGCCTCCTGTCAAACAGCAGCAAACTCTCCGAGCTTCAGCGCGTTCAGGCGTACGCCAGCTCCGCGCTTGAACACCAGCTTTGGGAGCACTTCCTATACATCGAATCGGTTTCCACAACCAAGCTGCTTCAGCGTGCCAACTCAATCGGCATGCCGGTATACGACTTCCCGGCGGGGACGCCCGCGGCCACCATTACGTCGTCGCTTTCACTCAATTCATTTGTTGAAAATGCGATCGTAAACGCGTCGGCCAACGGCGCGCGGGTAGTTGTTCACAAGTCAAATCAGACGATCAACCAATGGGTAGGTGCGGGCTGGTTCGAGCAATATGCGAACGGCTTCGGCATGTTGATTTCCGGCGGTCTTTTTGCCGGTCAAGACACGTCGGGCTCTTCCTCCGGTTCGGCCGTGGGGTTGATGGATGCCACATTGGCTCAAAAGCTCGGGCTGTTGGCGCCCGGCAGCACCGGTCCGGCAAACAACGGTGGAGCGGGATCTGAAAGCCCTCCCAAGTTCATTTACGATTCCAACGGGAATGTCATTGTAATTGTCGGCGGATCTCCCAACAACGTTGGAGATCCGGTTAACCTCGCAAGCGGAAATCTGTACTACCCAGCGCGCGACGTATCGATTCCATCGGTCGCGTTCCCGCTTGATTTTGGTCGCATGTACAACAGCCTCATTCCGTACGACGGGCCAATGGGGCAGAAGTGGGTGCACTCTTACGACAGCAAGGTGGCACCCACCGGCAATCCAGGTGAACTGGCCTACCTGAGTGAAGTTGGTGGAACTCATGTGTACACCGAAACTCCACCCGGTTCGGGTGTCTACCTCCCGCCGCCCGGATTTTTCTCCACGATAAGTCAAGTGGGGAGCACGTACGTTCACCGCCTGAAAGACGGCACGAAACGCGTGTACAACGCGGCGGACGGGCGCCTTCTCTATGTTGAGTATAGGACAGGCGTAAAACGCAACCTTACCTATAACGGTGCGGGTCAACTCGTTACCATTTCGGACGATTTCGGCGCACAGATTACCCTTGCCTACGACGTGTCGGGACGCATTTCGAGTCTCACGGATCACGTCGGTCGCACGTGGAACTACGTTCACAACGCGGCGGGCGACCTCGTGAGCATGA
Source organism: Polyangiaceae bacterium (assembly GCA_016712345.1). Lineage (GTDB taxonomy): Bacteria > Myxococcota_A > Polyangia > Polyangiales > Polyangiaceae > JADJRH01. The sequence continues at coordinate 4,438,155 of JADJRH010000011.1, read as the reverse complement.
CGACACCGAGCGACGGGTCCACCCCGCCCTCCACCGTGACGTACGCGTACGATTCAAACCATCGAATGACGAGCGTGACCTCACCCAACGGCGGCACGCTCCAAATTCAGTATTACGCCGACAACAAAGTTCACCGTCAACTGTTCCCCGACGGTCGAACCTTTACCTTCGTTTACGACGCGGTCTACCAAGAAGAAACGGCCGTGATCGAACCCAACGGTTCGGTGGCCTACTTCTCTTTCGACGACAAGGGTGACCTTGTTCAGAAGGTGCTGGCCGATGGTTCGATCTGGACGTTTGAGCGCGACCAAGATCGCAACATCACCGAGATGGTAGATGCGGTGGGCGGCGTCGTGACAATGACGTACGACGCGCTTGGCAACATGCTCACCGCGACCTCCGCGGTTGGAAACACCACAACGTACGTCTACGAACCCACGTTCAGTCGCATCCAGTCGGTTTCCGACAACCTCGGAACGCTGGCTACGATGCTGTACGACGGCCAGGGGAACATGACCTCCACGGCGAACGCGTCGGGGGCGGTCACGTCGATTGTGTACAACGGTGTTGGGCAGCCCCTTTCGGCTACCGATCCGCTTGGGTATTCGATTTTCATGACGTATGACGCGTCGGGTAGGTTAACCAGCCAAACCGACAAAAACGGCAACGTTTGGACGTTTGAATACGACAGTTTAAATCGGCGCACCAAACAGACACTTTCCGACGGAACCGCTCTGACGGTTGCTTTCGACCCGCTCGACCGAGCCAAGTCAATCAACGAAAACGGCGCGGTTGTTTATGAATATGCCTATGACCTGAATGGCAACCTGGTTGAAGAAACAAACGCCGGCGGCAACACCGTAAGCTTCACATACGACGCGGCCGACTCGCCGATTGCGATCGTTTATCAAAACGGCGCGTCGCGCGACCTCCACTACGACGAGAACAAGTTCCTGACGGGATGGCAAGATCCCGATGGTACCGACGTAGCGCGCGAATACGACGTTCTTGGGCGTATTGTCGCCACAACGGACTCCGCCGGTGCACGAACGCAATACGAGCGGGATGCGCGCGGGCTGATCACCAAGATCACCGACGCCCTTGGGCGAAGCGTGACCTACCAATACGACCTCGACTGGCGACCGACCAAAAAAGTCTACCCGGACGGTTCGTATGAACAATACGCGCGCGACGCTCGCGGCCGCGTTACCCAGTATCGCGACCGGGGCGCGGGCATTACAGGTCTCGGGTACGACGCGCGCGACAACCTGACAACGGTAACCAACGCGCTCGGGCAGGTGCGAACGCTGGCATACAACGTTCGCAACGAAACCTCTCAGATCGTGGATGCCCTTGGAAACACGTCCACTATGGCGTTTGACCCCAACGGCAACCTTCTGACTCGTACCGACGGCAACGGTCGAACCTCCACTTGGACGTACAATTCGCTCAACCAGCGCACCCAGCGCGTGATCGAAGACGGTCAGGGCACCGTTCTCGACACCCTCACCTCGACACGGGATTGGACGGGTAGAGTGCTCGGCGCCGCGGACAGCGATACAAGCGTCACATTTAACGTGGACGCCCTGCGTCGCTACACAGGCGTCACCACCGCGGGTACGGCGGTTCAACCGCCGACGACAATTGGTTTGACGTATGACGCCTCCAACCAAATCGCGTCGATTATCGCTCCCTCCGGTTCGGGCCCGGCCTACACATACAACGCGAAGAGTCAGATTGCGTCCGTGCTCGATCCGGTTGCCGGTCAGATCGGCCTCGTAAACGACGTGCGCGGTTACGTGATTGGACATTCGTATCCGAACGGCGCCGTTGTTGGAATGCCACGCGACACCGACGGTCAGCAGTCGGCGGCTTTCCACAAGCGCGCGACGGTGGACCTTGGTTCTGTTCAATACAAGTATAACGACCTTGGCAACATCGTTGCCCGCATCGCGGACGGTGGTCAGAGCAGTTATACCTACTCAGCGGCGCGGCGAATCACGAGCGCGGCTCACCCCGGCGGCGCCGTTGAAAACTGGACGTACGACGCCCTCGGAAACTGGACCAGCTCTTCCACCTCGGCAACCTACGTTCGAAATGCGGGCAATCAGCTCGTTTCGGACGACACTTATACATACGAATACGACGGTGAAGGCAACCGCACGAAGCGAGTTGAAAAAGTCAATGCCGGCAACTTCACAACGTACGCGTATGACTACGACAATCGGCTGACCGGCATTTCTACCTACCAAAACAGCGTGCTCGGATCGTCGGCTTCGTACGCCTACGACGCGCTTGGCCAACGCGTTCAAAAGGTGGAAAACGGAAACACCCGACGGTATGTGTACGCAGCCGGACATATCGTTGCCGAATACGACGGAGCCAATCAACTGGTGGCTCGGTATGTGTACGGCCCCGGACTCGACCGCCCGCTGGCGATGGTTAAGGGTGGTCAAGTTTACTACTACCATCAAGACCTGAACGGCAGCGTGTTGGCACTTTCCAACGCGGCTGGGTCAATTGTTCAAAAGTACAAATATGACACTTTTGGAAATCGCACGTTTGTACAAGATCCCGCGTTTGAGCAACCCTTCGGGTTCACGGGCCGCGAACATGACCTGACAGGTCTCATTCACCTCCGAAATCGCGCCTATGACCCCGGCATTGGGCAGTTTATTCAGCAGGATCCGAGTGGGTATAACGGCGGGTTGAATCTGTACGCTTATTGCGACAATAACCCGCTTCTATACATCGACCCAATGGGCCTCGGTTGGCTCGATTGGGTACAAACCGGCCTTGACGTGATCGGGTTGATCCCAGTCGTGGGTGAAGTTGCCGACGGCGTGAACGGCTTGATTTCGCTGGGTCGTGGCAACTACGTGGACGCGGGGCTTTCGTTCGCGTCGATGATCCCGATTGGTGGTCAGGCTGCCACCGCGGCCAAGTGGGGCAAACACGGGGTAGACGCGCTGAATGCCGCCGGGGATGTCGGCCGCCACGCCGACGACATCGTTGTGATCGGGAGGCAGTGGGACACCGCCGTTGCGAAAGATTGGCCGGGCCACACGGTGCTCGATCTGCCGTCGGGTTGGACGCTCGGCAAGAACGACGCCTTTATTAAAGACGCAATTGATAATGGTAAGTCGGTCTACGTCGGTTCGCCCCAGACATTTGACAATCTTTGGGACACCGTGAACAACCGTGAAAGGGTCTTCAACCGCGAGTTGCGTCAGCTCGAAGAAGCGGGGTATCGCTACGACGGCGACTACCTGATTCCGCCCGGTCACCCCAGGTACAACGACGCGATTCCGCCCTCGGCGCGCCCGCGCCCGAAAGACTCAAACCCCAACAAGTGGTAGTTGTTTGGTTGGGTTTGGAGTATAGATCCCCCATCGCATGAAGAGTGATGACAAGTTGGTCCGCCGCGCTTTGGACCACATTCAAAGCGCGGCGGGCAAACCTTACCTCCCACTTCCCATTCCCAACGCTCTCGACGGAGCTGTCTCCAAACTGGTAGACGGTTTTGCGGCGGGCCAAGAGTCCGAGCGTCGAGGCTTGCTCACGTTGTTAAACCCCAAAACAAAGGCCATTGTGCGCTGCTATTCAGAACGCATGGCGAGCTTTGGTGCTCGGACCGAGTCACGAAAAGACTTGTTGCGCGGTCTGATTGCGCTCACCATGGCAGGTTTTGGAGAAGACCCGCGAGATAACCTACCCATTGTTGCACTTCACTATGCCGCGGCCCTCAAAGTTGGGGTAGATGTGGGCAAACTCTTTGAAGAGGCGGCGTCATTCAGTCTCGATCCGGCCATTGCTCAAGAACTGAGGGCCTTTCCGCGCAGGCCAGAAGAGGACAAGTCGCTTGAGGCCATGGGGGTATGAAGAGAGCGCCGCTGCGGATGGGTTTCGCTACCGGCGGCAGTGGTGATAGGCTGCGCCCGACATGCCCGAGTTTACCCGTTCAGAAGCGCGCATTTTGTCAACGTGTGTGGAGCGTTTTACCCAACGGCTCCGGCGCGATGTGGCCGACGTGATCGCTCTTCAGTTTCGGGGGTTGGAGCCCACCGAAATTTCAGAAGCGGTGGCTCAACTGAGCATTTTGGCGCGTCAACTGGAAGGCAGGCAAAAGGTTGTCCCGGTGCATGACGGTCACCGTGGGCTTCTCAAAAAAGTGCTTCTCGACGAGCGCCGTGAGGCGGCTGAAGCGATCGACGTTCCCCTTCAAAAAGCGGTGGATCCGCAACTGATAAGGCAGCTTCGCCGTGATTTGGGGTCGCTCGAACATCTAATGACGGCGCCTTGGTTTCAAGAAACAACGGCGCAGCGCATGCCGGAGTTGACCGACTACATGTCCATTCGCCACGCTGAAGCGGCGGTGCCCAATCCGCCTACTTTAAAGCCCCGCGAATATGACGAGAAGTTTCACATCTTGGAGGCTCCAAGTCTTTTTCTACCCGACCTCGCCTATTATCGAAAGCGTGCCCGCTTTCGGGGTGTGCCCGTGAGCGTGGCGTATTTGGATATCGACGACTTCAAGTCGTTTAATACCCGCTATACTGAAAGTCGGGTCGATATTGACCTCCTCGCTCCGTTTATGGAAGCCATAGAAGCGCACGTATTTTCACACGGCCATGCGTACAGATTCGGCGGGGATGAATACGTGTTGACCCTTCCCAACATGGGTAGAGAATGGGCTTCCCATTTCCTGAAAACGCTTCAACAGCGGCTCGCCGATACAGAATACAGGGGCATTCCCAAAGGGCCCACCGTGAGCATTGGCTTGGTGGTTGTTGAGGTGGACACGGTGCTCACCGATCGTGAAGTGCAAGAGCGGGCGAACGTTGCCAAAAACTACGCAAAAGCCGCCGAAAAGGGCCGAATTGCAACGTTTGATGGAACTCAACTCAAAGAATCTGACTTGACACTTTTGTAGACGCTTCTGAGCGGCAGATCGACAGCTGGAACGTTTGCGCCAAGACCTGAAGCGCCTGGATGCCTGTGACGTCTCCGTGATCTCCTGTGCCTCCTAGGTAACTTCCCTTTAGCGGAACGTTCTGCAAGGCACGGATCCAGTCTTGTCGAGACGTTTGGGACACCCTTGCCCGTCGCCAAGCGGAAAAGCGAATAGCGTGGCGCGTCGGGTTCTCCAGATGGAGTTCTGTGGCGAGCGCAGCCACGACGAAAACGAGAGACCGGCGAGACCGGTGGATGGCGACCTGATGGACATCTCAAGTCGCCGGACCTCCCAGAACGGGCTCTTTTCTGCTGCATCGACAACTCAACCGCAACGAGTTACTCGCCGTTCGAATGAGGCGCATGCGCCGCTGGGGAACTCCGTGTTGATTACGACGTGTCAGGCGGCGAGACGTCTCAAGTCGTTGCGGGCGCTGAAGTCACATGTTTACTTTTTTGACTTGTAAGACGTGGCGCCGGGGCCGAGCAGGGGAGGTGAATCGCCGGTGATTAACCGGGCGCCGCGTTCGTAGGTGAAATACGACCATGCCCACTGGAAGATCACAATAAACCGATTTCGAAAGCCGATGAGCAAGAAGACGTGGATAAAAAGCCAGGCGAGCCAGGCGATAAATCCGTGCATTTTGATACGACCAAAGTCTGCGACGGCGGCGGCTCGACCAATGGTTGCGAGTGATCCTTTATCGACATAGTGGAATGGTTCGAGAGGCTTTTTCGCCAACTTCAGAGCGATATTGCGAGCCGCGTGTTGACCTCCTTGCACGGCCGCACCCGCCACGCCGGGCACCGGTTTCCCATCACTTTGAGCGGCCGCAAGATCACCGATGACAAAAATGTCAGGATGTTCTTTGATGGTTAGATCGGGTTCGACAATCACGCGACCCGCTCGATCTAAAGGTACACCGAGCGACTTGGCGACGGGCGACGCCTGAACACCGGCGGCCCACAAAACCGTTTTTGCAACAATTCGCTCGTCGCCGATGTTGACACCTGAATCGTCGATATTGGTGACACGCGCGCTCTTTTTGACTTCCACACCCAACTGTTGGAGGGCATTTTCCGCCTCCAATGACAACTCGGGCACGTAAGGAGGCAACACCCGATCGGCGCCTTCAATGAGGATGACGCGCGCTTCCCCCGAGTCGATTTTTGAAAAGTCTTCTCGAAGGGCGTGCGTGGCGATTTCTTTGAGAGCACCCGCCAGCTCTACCCCCGTTGGGCCCGCACCTACCACAACGAATGTGAGCCATGCCGATCTACCCTTTGGGTCGGTAGTCAACTCGGCGGCCTCATAGGCGAGTAAAACGCGGCGCCTGATTTCAAGGGCATCTTCGATGCTTTTTAACCCCGGAGCATGAATGGCCCAGTGGTTTTGGCCGAAGTATGAATGGGTAGCCCCGGCGGCAAGAATCAGCGAGTCGTAAGGGACGGCGGCGCCTTCAAGAAGGACTGTTTTTGCGGCGGCGTCCACCCCGTGAACGTCGCCCAACATGATTTGGACATTGTTCTGTCCGCGGAGGATTTTGCGGATAGGTGTGGCTATTTCGCTCGGGTTGAGAGCGGCCGTGGCCACTTGATACAAGAGCGGCTGGAAAACGTGGTGGTTGCGCCGGTCAATCAGAACAACGTCGCAGTTGACTCGCCTGAGGGCTTTGGCAGCGTACAAGCCGCCGAAGCCCCCACCCACAATCACAACGCGGTGTTTTTTTGTAGCCATGGGTAGACCGGTTGGGCATTACCAATCGGTTAGCGGGGAGGTTTGGCACCTACCATGGTGGGTAGATCGTTGCGCATTGCGCGTCGCGAGCCCCACTCAACCAATGGGTAGATCAGGTGGCGGGCTTGGAAGCGATCCACTTGTTCATGTACACAGCGCTCTTGTCCCAACCGTCGCGGAGGCTTTTTTCTGCGGAACTTTCTAACATGCCACCAATGCCAAACACTTTGGCTTCGTTGATCAGCTCGGCGGTGCGGCGAACTTTGTTGTCGCCGATGGCTTCCACCTTGAGGGTGCCTTCTTGGCGAAGTTTGTCGGCGAGCGAGCTGGGTGTCATTTTCCAGCGCCAGACCTGAGTGCTTTTGTCAAACTTGCCCTCTTCGGTGTAACGGAAGCTGTCACCGAGAAGCTTCATTACGGGGCCGGGCATGTCGAGCTTGGGCTTGCCTGCGCACTTGCGTGTGATCTCTTTGTCGGTTTCTTTTTGGTCAACCACATTGAACTCGGGAAAACCAAGACCTTCGCGGTAGAGCTTTTCGTTGAACTCTTTGTCGAAAAAGATCTTCCAGAACGTTTCGATGTTGCAGTTGATCTCATGGGTAACGCGAAATGTCGGCATGGCTCGTCCCTCGGAAGAAGTGGCTGAATTGCGCCCCCGCTATAGTCCCAGGCGCACTGCGCGTCGAGACATAAGTAGCGGCTCGGTGGTCTCGGTCGGACGCGTGATCGGGGCTGCTCGTGACCAAAACCACCAGCCTCCTAAGCTACCAGGCGCCGAGGCTAGCCCCAAATCAAGCGATAAGAGCCATCACGTTTTGCGAAGGACGGCTTCAGGTCTTGTCGTGACGCGCGGGACACCCTTGCCCGTCGCCAGGCGGAATCGCGAAAAGCGTGGCGCTTCAGGCTCCCTACATGGAGTTCTGTGGCGATAGCAGCCGGGACGAAAACGTGAGACCGGCGAGACCGGCGTCAGGTACGTTTTGATCACTTGAAGTCGCCAAACGACGCTGGTTAAAATTTCTTGAAATTTGCTCTGTTTCCAGGCTTTTTATGACATTGATGAATGTCCAGATTGTTCTTGTCGCTTCTTTTAGGGCTAGCCGGCGGCGCGGACCATGCTCTGAAGGCGAGTCATTGCGCGGAGCAATGTGTCTTCACTGGGGCCAAACGAAAATCGGAGATGTTGGCGAAAGCGCGACGGGCGTGCGGCTCGGCGTTTGCCGGGGTTTACGTCAAAAAACTCACCCGGCACAACAATGACTTTGTGCTCCAACGCGGCGCGGAAAAAAGCGTGTCCGTCGGAAAGCGAGGGGGGCAACCCGTCGACCGAGCCCCACACGTAAAATGTACCTTCAGGAACGCGATCGATCCGAATGCCGAGCTTGCGAAGTTCACGCAACATAACGTCGCGCTTGCGCGAGAAAACGGCTTGAATCGCTGCTGTTTCTTGCTGCGTCCTTTCAAAATCCAAAAGCTGAATTGCGGCGCGCTGCATGGGTTTTGAACCGCCGCCGTCAAGAAAGCTGCCGGCGCTCGCCACCGCGTCGATCACGTCACGCGGGCCAACTGTCCAACTCACTCGCCAGCCGGGATAACGCCAGTTTTTGGTGAGCCCGTCGAAGAGGACAATAGGATCTTCGTTAACGTTTTCTACATACCGGGCGGCGCTCTCCATGGGAGCATTTCCACCGAGGCCATACACGTAGTGAGAGTAAAATTCGTCGAGCAAAAGCGTGCAATCCAACTCTTTGGCGGTTTGTACCCAATCTGCCAAATCTACCCCTCGAACGTGTTTGCCGGTGGGGTTGCACGGATTGGAAAGTAGAATGGCGGAAAGGCCACGCCCCAAGATTTCACGCCTTAAATCACCCACGTTGAACGCGTACCCAGTGTTGCCTTCAAGCAGAATGGGTATGGGAGAAAACAGACGAAACACATCGAGCAGCTCTTCGTACGCGGTGTAATCGGGTAGAAAATGTCCGAGGTTGATTTGACCGAGGGCCGCGGCTGCGCGGGTGAGAGAGATGCGCCCGCCACCTGAAATGCACACGTTTTCAGCCGAATATTTTTGCATGCCCCGGCGGTAGGCTTGATTATAAAAGTCGGCCACCGCTTCACGCAGTTCCCACAGGCCTGCCACCGGCGCGTACTCTTGGTCATCCCCCGCGATCTCCACCGCTTCACACCGGGGCGGCGAGCCGGGAAGGGGGCCGGTTTCAGGTTGACCCTGACCGAGATTGCACCACCCATCTTCCCCCGTGTCGCCGGGCGAATATCCGAAGCGAGAAGCTTCTGCCATGACGTAGATAACGCCGGTGCGGGGAACTTTGCGAAACGCTCCGAGCGCCTTTTCGTCTGAGATTTGGCGCACCGGCTCGCGTCCGTCGGAGTTTTCAGCAGGGTTGCTCTTGAGGGAGATTGTGCTCATGCGGGGTCTTCAGCGCTATATGCGAAAAGGAAGGCGATGTTAACTCGGATTATTTACGAACACGGCGTTTTTTGTACATCGGTTGCTATTGGCTCGCCGGACCTGATTCTGCATTGCGTTGACTTGAAGGGTAGATCCAACAGAGGGGTAGGGCGCAGGCGACAAGCGATAGGAGGCTGAGCATCCAATACCGGTCATCATTCCAGTAGAAAACGCGCCACGCCACTTGGGAGAGGATGGTGAAGCCGAGGAGGGTCAGTTCAACCCGCATGCGGAGGTGGGGAATGTAGGCAACAAATGCCCCCAGAATCATGAAGGTATAATAGTAGCAGGTGAGTTGAGACAGAAGGACGATGAAGAGTTGAGCGAGGCTCATGGCAAGCCACATACTTTTCATGCGTCTGACTGTGAGAGCAAAAAGCGCCAAAAACAGGCCAATAAGCGCAAACGCCAGCGGTCTGTATTTGGTGTAGCGAGCGTTTCGCATGTCTTTCCAAACCTGAAACGGGTCTGTCAGATTTGGATTTTTGGTGTATTTCATTCGGCCCCAGTCGGGCCCTTTTCCAAAGCCGATGGCCGCAATTTCAATAGGAGTTGACTGCCCAACAAGAACGCGCAGGCCCATGTGATTTGTGAGCGGCGTTTGGTCATGCACTTTGAGTGTGTGCTCGTAGAATTGAGTGTAACTGTCTTTGCCGCATACCCGAATGCTTGCGGCCATTAGAATCGCGGCGGCAATCACTCCGCCAGCCAACATTCGCCACTGGGGTTTGGTAAGGGTGCGGTGCCGGTACAGTTGAAACCCAACAATTGTAAGCCAGCCAATCACCACCAATCCCGGAAAAATTCGAAGGAGGGCTGCGTACACAAGGGAAGCGGCGCCGAGTGCGAAGTATTGTTTTTTGAGCAGACACGCGGAAAAGACGAGGTAAAAAAGCCAGTCTTGACGCAGAAAAGCCCCGCCCGTCCATGCAAAAGGGGCCGGGGCCTGACATCCAAAAAGGAGTGCGGCGAGACCGAAGACGCGGGCGCCAAACGCCCAATAGATCGCGCCAAACATGGCCGCCAAGTAGATGAGATCGAGGCCGGCCAAAAGCTGGAGTGTGCCCACTCCTGCGGGTTTCAGGTCGGCAAAAAACTTACCCGCCACGGTCCACACGGGTGGGGGGTTAAACCCGTGGTCCTTTTGCATGTCTTCCCAAAAATTTTTGTCGGATACGGCGCGAAAAAATGTGACGTCTTTCTTGAAGTCATCCCATCGTTCAGGGCTGAAAAGGCTCAGGCATTGTTCCGGGTGGGCTAGGAACTCGGCGGCGGGTTTGAGGAGATTGTCTCCTCCCAGATTTCTAATTTTTTTATCGGGGTGAGTAACCTCCTTTGACATGTCGATGACCAATGTTCGACCTGTCTCGGGGTGCGTACCCTTGTAGAGTCCAATTTGGTTTTGGGCAACCGCCGCACACTTGTACAAACCGTCGTACCCGAGTTCTGGAAAATACTTGGCCCCCATGTAGTAGTGATACTGGTCCCACCGGTGGTAATACTTTGTATAACTAAACTTGAGGCCGTTAAAATAGGTTAAGACCGCGGCGAGCCCCAGCGTTATACTTACCAGTTTGATCCATTTTTCTGAAACGGGGCGAAAAATGGCAACGCGGTAAGCTTCATAAAAAATGGTGAGCGCGGCGACAACTGCGAGGGCGGCTTTGGTGATGTCAACCGCCATGCCGTGATCTGTAAAAAGCAGTTGAAGCGCAAGAAAAAAACCGCCGAAAACGGCCGAAAAACCAACCCACCTGAAGACAACCGACGGTCGACCGTGAAGCAATCGGTCCACAAGCATCACCCCTAAAAAGACCGCAAGGACGGCAAAAAATACGAGCGCCGTGAGAAGGGGCGAGAGCTTCATGCGCGGCGGCACATTATCGCAATGTCGATCAATTCGCAGCGGTGCGCTGATGCGAAGAGCGGATCGAGTTTTTGGCGAGGCGGATCAAAAAAGCATGACAACAGCGCTTGCCGAAACGTCCGGCGCGTGTATCGTTGAGGGGTGTTTCAGTGCGGGCCTTGCCCGAGAATGGTCTTCCTAAAGAGCACTTTGGGCCTGAAACCAAATCGGTAAGCGTCTCCCATGTGAACGCGTTGGAGCGCAAACCAACCCAATTGAACACCCACTATCGGCCGGAGCCAATGCGCCACCGGCTATGGGTGCCGGCACGCCGGAGGAGGAACGACGTCATGCAGAATTCCAGTGGCCCGAACCCGGAGGCACGTCCGTTTTAGCCTTTGAAGCAAGAAGGGCCCCTCCGGTAGATTTGTCAACCTAACAAGGGAGTATCTTCAAACCGTCGCGAACAGCGGGTTCGGAGATGCTCACGGCAAATCTGAAACAGGGCCGAGGAGACGGGCTGGGTGCCGCTGGGTACCCAGCCCGTTTTTTTTTGCACCCGTTTTTTTGCAGAAGAGTTGTCCAAAGGGCGGGGGAAGTGGCACGCGTACGCGCATGCTCGGGAGTCGGATGCCGACGGTTTTTTGGGGTGTCGTTTTCGCGCAGCGCTTTTGGGGCCTGCTTGGAAAATCGGCGTGGGCGTTGGCGGTCGTGTGTGCTGTGTACACTGTCGGTTGTGTGGAAGCGTTCGGCGACAAAAGCCCTTATGAACCGGGCGAAGCGCTCGGGACGTTTCACCTGACAGCCAAGCAGAAAGAAAATACCTGCGGTGAAGGTGCACTCGGGGCGCCGCCCGTGTGGGAGTTTGATGTCAAGTTGTCCTGGGGAGATTCTCACCTGTACTGGGATAGCGGTGGTGAGGTGATTGTGGGAGATCTGTCGGCGGACAAGGAGTCGTTTCAGATTTCAACAACGGTGATACAAGATATGCGATCACAGACGGACACGGGAAAACCGCCGTGTTCGCTTGAGCGGGACGACACTGCCAAAGGAACTCTCACTCGTGAAGGGGAGGGGGTGAGCTTGATGAAGGGGAGTTTGACATACGCCTTTTCGCCGACGGAAGGATCGCAGTGCGCGGACCTTGTTGAAGGCGACGCGGTGCTTTTTGCGGCTCTTCCCTGCAAGATTGTGTACTCTTTTTCGGCCGAACCGGTGGGCGAATAACTTGGGTAGATTTATAAGATCTGTACACCAAATCGACCGAGTAGAGTAACAACGCCGGTGAGCGGCAGGCCGACGATGGCGGTGAAATCGTTGCCGGTGACTTCCTCGAAAAGTGCGATTCCAAGCGATTCGATTTTGTACGAACCGGCGCAGTCGATGGGACTGTCGCGCGCGACGTAGTTGACAAGCGCTTGGCGGGGTAGGGAGCGCATGGTTAGATGATGCACAAACAGGCTTGTTTCGGCGCGATTTTGTTGAGTAGAAAAAACGGAAACAGCGGTAATGAGTCGGTGGGTGCGGCCGGCGAGTTGTTCAAGCTGGGCCACGGCGTTTTCAGGTGAGCCCGGTTTGTATAAACGTTGACCGTTGATTTCGGCGATTTGATCGGCGCCGATAATGAGCGCTCCCGGGCAGTCGGAAGCGAGGCTTTTGGCTTTTTCGAGCGCCAACGCCGAGGCCAACGCTTGGGTAGAAAGCAAACCCGAGGACTGCTCAAACGCCCGTTCGTCCAGCTTGGGGGAGAGGGCCTGAATGGGTAGACCCAGTTTTTCGAGGAGCGCCATGCGGTAGGGTGACGTGGAGGCCAAAACAATGGGCGGAACGTTCATTTTTGCTCCTGGGTAACTGATGCCACCACGCAACGACCGGGCACGCCGCTCCGCCGAGGACGTCGCTTCACCATGCAATCACGGAGCGGTGAAGCTTGTCCCGGCGGAACTCTGCGGGTGGCGTAAGTCCGCCGAGCATCGCGCGTTCTTGCTGGGAGTGGCCCAAATCGTTGCAGTGGGTCGCGTCGGACCGGAAAGGTGTTTGGACGATGAATCGCCGATTGCGCTTGAGCCTGGTGGCAGCGACAGCCTTTGCCTGTGTGGGCGCTCAGTCGAGTTGGGCGCGCGCCGACGATGTGGGAGTTGGGGTGCTGTTTTATGGGCTCGGAAGCTTCGCAAATATCCACAACCTGACTCTGAACGTGGGCAGTAACTCGGTGGAGGCCGATCCGGTTCACGGCAAAAATCTCAGGCTCGACGGCGGTGGCCATTTGTTTGGCGCGGGTATGCAGGTGACTGGATATTTTGAAGAGGGGATTCGAGGTGGAATTAACCTGGGAGTGTTTGGAATGGAAGGTGCCAAACTCAACCACGACAGGTTGGATAGCGGGTTTCGTGTCAGAGCTGAGGGCGGTTGGGGTGTCAATCTCGATGGGTTTGTGGGGTATGAAATTTTGCACGGCGCGTTTCGACCGTACATTGACATGGTAGGTCAGTTTAGCACCGTGGGGCTTCAAGTGGATCTCTTGCACCCCGACTTTGGAAGGTTGGGGCGCTCTGACTACAACGCCTGGAAGTTTGGTTTTGGACCGAGGGTAGGTGCCTCGATTCCCCTTGGGGATACGGCGTTTTTGGATTTTTCGGGAACGTACTCCATCGTTGGAATGGAGCGATTTCGGGTGATGGGTGGGATCGGCTTTTGGAGTCGATAATCCTATAAAGCGGGTTTGCCCTTCTTCCAGACGCGCGCCATCCAGCTTTCTACCTCGTCCAATTCTGCCGGGATGTGCTCGGAGAGGTTTTCATACCCATCGTCGGTGACGAGAACGTCGTCCTCAATGCGTACGCCGATGCCTCTATACTCTTCGGGAACAGTCAGATCGTCTTCTTGGAAGTAGAGCCCCGGCTCCACAGTGAGGACCATACCGGCGCGGAGTTTACCAAACTTGTACACTTCTTGGCGGGCGCGGGCGCAGTCGTGCACGTCAAGACCGAGCATGTGACTGACGTTGTGGAGCGAATACCGCTTGTAGAATTGGTGCTCGTCTTTGAGCGCTTCTTCGGCCGAAACTCGCAAGATCCCGAGTTTTTCGAGGCCTTCGGCGAGGACTTTCATGGCCGCTTTGTTTGGGTCGAGAAAGTCGTTGCCGGGTTTGACCTCGGCCATTGCCGCCTTTTGAGCGCGATGAACGAGCTTGTAGATGGTGCGTTGTTCTTTTGTGAACTTGCCACCGATGGGTAGGGTTCGAGTGATGTCGGCCGTGTAGAGCGAGCGACCTTCAACACCGGCGTCGAGCAGGAGGAGGTTGCGCTTGCGGAGAGCGCCGTCGTTGTGAGTCCAATGAAGTGTACACGCGTGTGCACCGGACGCGGCGATGGTGCCGTAGCCCACGTCGTTGCCTTCAACGCGCGCACGAAGACCGAAGACGCCCTCGACCTCGCGTTCACTCTTTGCTTTGCGAAGGGCCCAGATGACGTCTTCAAAGCCGCGTTTGGTGGCGTCGATGGACGAGCGAAGTTCATCCACCTCCATGGAGTCTTTGATGAGACGCATTTCGCTGAGTGCCTCGGCGAGCTTCTTGTCGCAGTCGACCTCTTTGCTCTCGCCGTTTTCGTCTTTTTCTTGGAGTTTGCGGGCGGCCAACACATCGTCGGCTTTGGAAGAAAATCCGCGAAGGGTACGCGCGGGCGTGCCGCTCGTTTTGAGTTTTTCGAGGTAGTCCTTGAGGTCCGGCAGGCCGCGCGCTTCATCCACGCTGAAGCGCACTTTGCTTTCGGGGACGCCGAGGCGCGCGCCAACCCACAATTCACCCTTGGAGCGATCCGTGAAAAACGTGGCGTCGCTCTTCCCGGGGTTGGGCTCGACGAAGAGAAGATCGGTGTGGGTGCCGTCTTCTTTGGCTTCTAAAATGAGTACACAATCGGCTTCAGTGTTGCCGGTGAGGTAATAAAACTCGGTGCCGGGTCTGAAGCGGTAGGTGGTGTCGTTGGAGCGGATTTTCTCGTGCCCTGTGGGGATCACGAGCGTTTCACCGGGAAACATTTTTGACAGCGCTCGGCGACGTTCGAGGAAGACCTCGTGGTGCTCGATCGGCTCGGGCATTTGAGCCGTGGGCGGTCGCCAGCCCTGGACCATGAAATCGAGAAGCGCTTTGGGGGTTGGCGTGTCGTGGGAAGCTGGCTTTTGGGACTTCTCTCCGCTCGCAGGCGCCTGTGTTTTTGCGGCTTCGGTTGACGACGCCGCGAGATCCGGCGTTGCGGCGAGAACCTCATCAACCGTGGGAGTGGCGGGGTGCAGTGCGTGATTTTGTACGGCCTGCGCGGTTTGCGGCTGCGCCTGCTCTGAGGGGTTGACCATAAGGGGCCGCATTTTCGTAGAAGGTTGGGTCCGATGCAAAGGTGAACGGTAACGGCGGCCACGACCGCGGCGGTGCAATGGGGCCGGGTGGTTTCGGAGTGAGTGGTTTGGAGTGGGCGGACAAAACGAAAGCGGCGACTCTTTCGAGCCGCCGCGCTTCGATGTGGCTGTTGGTTCAGCCGTGTGACGTGTGGATCAGGTGCCGCCGGTGGCCGAGGTGTTGACCTTGGCGCTGACGCTCACGTTGACCTCGATGGAGGCCGACGCGCTGGCGGTGGCTTCAAGGGCCTTGGCGATGCAGACAACGGCTTTGCCGCCGGCCTTGACCGCGCCGTCCTTGAGCTTAACGCCGGCTTCACCCACGGCCTTGACCGCTTCGAGCACGCGCTTGCCGCTGGCGAGCTGGATGCGGATGATCTTGGGGAAGGTCTTTTGCAACGCGCCGACGAGCTTGACGCCGTCAACGGTGGCTTGACCGGTGAACGCAATCTTCAGCTCCGGCGGGTCACACTTGATGCTGGCGGCGGCCTTGGCGGCGCAGCTCACCTGGCAGTCAACCGAAACTTCCGGGGGCTCAAACTTGCCTGAGCAGCTCGGCGCCTTGATCTCGGCGGAGCAGCCACCCTTGCAGCTGCCTTCGCACTTGGCGGCGGCTTTCACTTCACAGTTTGCGGAGCAGGAACCTTCGCAGGTGCCGCCGCATTGACCCTCGGCCTTCGCGTCGCACTTGCCTTCGCAAACGCCTTTGCACTCGGCGCCCTTGGAGGCTTTGCCGTCGCACTTGCCGTCGCATTTGCCACCGCAGGTGCCTGTGAAGTTGGCGTCGCACTTGCCGCTGCAGCTGCCCTTGCAGGAGCCGGTGCATTGCGCGCCGGCGTCAACTGTGCAGCTGCCTTTGCAGCTCGCTTCACACTTGCCGCTGATTTCGCCGCCTTTGCATGCAACTTCGAGCTGGCCGCCTTTGATGGGCGAGCCGCACTCGTCGAAACACTTCATCATGACGTCGATGTCGGCGTAGCACTTGGGCTCCTCCACCTTGAGGGTGAGCTTGCCTTTGGCGGTTGCATCGACCATGGCTTTCACCTTGCCGGCAACGGCGGTGCAGACCTTTTCGGCCGCTTTGCCATCGCCCTTGGGCTCAGCCTTTACTTCCTCTTCTTTCATGCCGAGGTCTTTGCCGAGCTGTCCGCACGACTCGACCAGGCCGATTTCCATTTTGGCAGTGGCGTCCTTGAGCTTCGCCGAAGCGTCGAGGAAGGCCTTGATTTGGCCGTTCAACGCCGCGCCGCCCTTGGCGGAGAAGTCGAGTTTGGCGATTTCGCCAGCGTCGAATTCATCGCAGCCCTGCGCAGCGTCCATGGCGTCGCCGACGACACCGCCGCCAAGGTTTCCACCCAGTTTGCCGCCGACGGCACCGCAGTTCGCGAGCATCGGCGAAGCGAGCCCGAGTACAACGACGGGCATCGCAACCATTTTCCAACGATTCACGCTCATTCCAAACCTCCGGCACCTCGGGCGCCCCAATTCTTCTTAATAGAAGCGCGTTACCAGAAAGAGTCTCGGCGCAGATAGTTGAGTGGGAACACCCCACTACAGTCAGAAACCAAACCGAAAGCGCCGAATGCCACGCACCTAGCAGAATCGCTCTTGCGAGAGGCATTGCCGGCGCGGCGGGCCTGGCCGCCCGGCGGCGAGGCCCTATCGCACCGTTGCAGCTATCTGTAAAGACCCAAGTCGAAGCCGCTTTTTTTCGGCGGCTTCTGGCGCTAGATGCCTGAGAACGTCCAGAGGGCTCACGCGCACGCTGTTTCGCGCCTAGTTCCGCGTTTCAGAAGTTTCGCCCTGGTTGAGTTTCTTCGTGCGGAACTAGCCGCGCGCAAGCGCGGGGGGTGTGGGGCGGAGCCCAACGAGACAAAAGATAGTGCCGGCGTGTGCGAAGCGCGCCGCGTCAGCGGCGCCAAAAGTCCGGCAGGACTTTTGACACGCGGCACTAGTTGAGAGCGTGCTTTTCGTGAGCGGAGATTTTTCTGCTCGTGCCGTTTTTGCGAGCGGGGGCGTTGGCGCTCAGCGCTCGTCGTCTTCGTCGCCAAACAAGAGCGGCAATTGTTCAAACGGTCGAATGCCTATGGGCGCTTTGCCTTTCTTGGACAGAAGGCGTTGTTCGCGCTCCACGTCGGCTTCGATTAAATCGAGGTTGTCGTAAGCAAAAGCGAGCGCGTCGAGCACTTTGCCTGGGCCGAGCTGCGGGTAGCGTCGCACGAGCGTTTCAACCGACGCGCCGCCGCGATACCACAGCCACAAGCGGCGCACCGGAACGCGCGAGCCTTCCACGTGAGGGCTGCCCGACAGCACTCGGATGTCGCACCGAACGTGCGGATGGGGGACGCGAACCCGTGGAAGCGGCGACTCGGTGGACACGACGACGGCCTCATACCGCGTTCGCATTCCATGGGCAAAACAAGCTGTATCGTGACAGGCGAAGCAGGATACAGGTTTTGCGGCACAAGCTCGCGAACGCACAGTGTTGCGCGGAGGCAAGCCCGCATTGTTCACAGGCGATTGCGCGAAGGGCCCAATCCTCCGCGAAAAGGCCGCACGCCGGAGCGCAGGACCGGAAGCGGACTCTTGTCCGCTGGAGCGTCTGAGCACCGACGTACGGCCTTTGCAGCGCGGATTTGGACCCTCTCGCGCGGAGTCCTGTGAATAATGCGGGCTAAGATGAACGGCAAGGCGATGGGCATGGTGGGACTCGGCGTGATGGGCCGAAACCTCGCGCTGAATATGGAGGAGAAGGGGTTCTCAATCGCCGCGTATGACGCGTGGCCCGACCCGGTGGACCGCTTTGTGAGAGAAGCGGAAGGAAAAAACGTGGCGGGCTTTAAAGACGCGGCGTCGTTTGTGGCCGCGTTGGAGCGACCGCGACGCATTGTGATGCTGGTGAAAGCCGGCGACGTTGTCGACAAAACGATCGCTGCGCTTCGGCCTCACTTGGAAGCCGGCGATGTGCTTGTGGACGCCGGAAACGAGCACTTTTCGAACACTGAAAGGCGCGCCAAAGAGCTGAGTGCGACAGGCATTGTGTACTTTGGGATGGGCGTTTCGGGCGGCGAGGAAGGAGCACGTCACGGCCCGTCGATGATGCCGGGCGGAGCGCCTGAAGGGTACGCAAGGCTGAAAGACGTGCTCGAAGCGGTGGCCGCGAAAGATCCCGACGGGGGAGCGTGCGTGACGCACTGCGGTCCGGGCGGCGCGGGGCACTACGTGAAAATGGTACACAACGGGATCGAATACGGCGACATGCAGCTCATTGCCGAAGCGTACGATGTGTTGCGTACACTCGGTGGGTTGTCGAACGCTGAACTCGCGGACGTGTTTTCCGAGTGGAACGCCGGCGAGCTGGAGTCGTTTCTTATTCAGATCACGTCGGAGATCTTTCGTAAGAAAGATCCCGACGGGAAGGGGGACTTGCTCGACCAGATTCTCGACGCGACGGCGATGAAGGGCACCGGCAAGTGGACTGTGCAAGACGCGGCGGACGTGGGTGCACCCATTCCGACAATCGCCACAAGCGTTGATGCGCGGATGATCTCGTTTGCAAAATCGGCGCGTGTGCAGCTCTCGAAGCTTTTGCCGGGGCCTACTCCAAGCGTGAACGCGGTCGACAAAAGGCAACTCATCGCCGATGTTCGCGCGGCGTTGTACTCGGCAAAAACGTGCAGCTACGCGCAGGGCCTTCATCTGTTGCGCCTCGCGGGTGAAGCGCGTAGTTGGGGATTTGACCTGGGAGAACTCGCGCGCATCTGGCAGGCCGGCTGCATCATCCGTGCTCGTTTTTTGAGGCGGATCAAGGCTGCGTACACAACCGATCCCAAACTTGTTCACCTGCTTGCGGATGCCTCGTTCCGCGAAGAGCTGGCGTCGCGCCAAGAAGGTTGGCGAAAGGTGGTCGCGATGTGTGCGGAGCGCGGCCTGCCGCTTCTCACAATGAGCGCGTCGCTCGGCTATTACGACATGGTTCGGCGCGAGCGCCTGCCGGCGAATCTCACGCAGGCGCAGCGCGATTTTTTTGGAGCGCACACCTACAAACGGATCGATCGCGAGGGCGACTTTCACACCGACTGGAGCGCGTAAACCACTATGACGACATCCCCCAATCCGTTGCGCGAAGGGCTTGGATCCGATCAGAGCACGCCGCCGTGCGCGTTCGTGATGTTCGGCGCATCGGGAGATCTCACCAAGCGCAAGCTTATGCCCGCTGTGTACAACCTCGCGCTCTCGCGACTTCTGCCAACGGGGTTCGGGGTGATTGGCGTTGCGCGGCGACCAAAGCCCGATTTTGAAGCGGAGATGCGTGCGGACGTGAGTCGCTTCTCACGACGCAAGCCGCTCGATGAAGCCGCGTGGCGCGACCTCGCGGCAGGGCTTTCGTACGTTCAGGGCGACTTTGCCGACCCTGCCACGTTCGCTTCGCTCAAAGAGGCGCTGGCGCAGCTCGACGCAACGCGGGGTACACAACACAGTCGCGTGTTCTATCTCGCGGTGGGGCCCGATCAGGTGCCGGCGATCGTTCGAGGCCTTCGGGAGTCGGGCTTGGTTCAGCCGCCGTCGTTCGCGGCTGATGCTCCCTTTCAACGCGTGGTTGTTGAAAAGCCATTCGGTGAAGATCTGGAGAGCGCGCGCGCGCTCAACCGTGAACTCTCGTCGCAGCTCGCCGAGAACCAAATCTACCGAATTGACCACTATCTCGGGAAAGAGACGGTTCAGAACCTCCTTGTTTTTCGCTTTGGAAATGCGCTTTTTGAACCGATTTGGTCGCGTCAACACGTGAGCTACGTGCAGATCACCGTGGCCGAAGACATCGGTGTCGAGGGGCGCGGCAAGTTCTACGAAAAGACCGGCATCACGCGCGACATCGTTCAAAACCACGCGCTTCAATTGCTGACGCTTGTTGCCATGGAGCCGCCTGCGTCATGGGATGCGGACAGTGTTCGCGACGAAAAAGTAAAAGTGTTGCGTACACTCAAACCGATCACGGGGCGCGACGTTTTGGCTCGCACGGTGCGCGCTCAATACGCTGCGGGAACGGTTCGCGGCGACAAAGTGCCGGGGTATCTCAACGAACCCGATGTTGCCAAAGACTCCACCACCGAAACGTTCGTGGCAATGCGCATGGCCGTTGAAAGTTGGCGCTGGGGCGGCGTGCCTTTTTATCTCCGAAGTGGAAAGCGCCTCGCGCGCCGGCTCGCCGAGGTGGTGCTGCATTTCAAGCCGCTTCCGCACGGGCTTTTTCGCTCCGCGCCCGGCGCAACGGACGAGCCGAACGCGCTTGTCATGCGCATTCAACCCGATGAAGGAATCTCTCTTCGTTTCGCTACCAAAGTTCCGGGCGGTGGGATCGCCATGCGCGATGTGACCATGGACTTTCGCTATGGTGCGGCGTTTGGCACCAGTGCCCCCGAGGCGTACGAGCGTCTCATCGTCGACGCGATGCGCGGCGACGCCACGTTGTTCACGCGCGCCGACGAGGTTGAGGCGCAGTGGTCGTTTATCGATCCGATCCTGCGCGGATGGCACGAGCAGAACGCTCCGGTGGCCTCGTACGAATCCGGATCCTGGGGCCCCGCGGACGCCGACAAGATTCTTCGAGTCGGCGACGCTTGGAGGAAACCGTGAGTGCGCTCGGCTCCACGTCGGGGGCGGTGAGTGAAGCCGTCGCACGCGCCGAATCGGAACTTGCGGCGTTTTGGTCGTCGCCCGACGCGGCCGAGGGGCCGGCGAAAGTGCGCGCGTCCACACTCAACTACGTCATTTTGTGCGCCCCTCAAGACGCTCCGGCGTATCGGGAAGCTGCCGAAAAACTCAGCGACTCGCACGGCGGCCGCACATTGCTGCTCACCATGAGCGGGCGCATCGCAGCGTGGGATCTCGTTCCTGAGATCCATGCCGTGTGCCGCATCGATGGAGCAGTGCCGGTGTGTTACGACCGCGTGGATCTCACATTCGGCGCCGTGGCCGCGTCGCGTGCCGGATCGGTCGTTCGCACCCTCGCGCTCGCCGAGCTTCCCACGGTCGTGGAGGTTGGAGCCGGCGCGCCGCAGCCGCTTGTCGACGCGGTAGCCGGCAAGTTTGATCGATTGGTTGTCGACTCTGGCAAATTGTCGTCGTCCACTCTCGCGGCCCTTGCGCGGACGGCGCCGTGTCCTATCGCCGATCGCGGCATGGTCCGCACGTTTGCCTGGCGTGAACTCGTTGCTCGTTTTTTTGACGGCTCACAGGGCGCCCTCGCCGACATCCGGCGGGTTGAAGTCCATCGTCCGCGGCAGCATTCGTCAGCCGCCTGTGATCCGGCGGCATTGATGTTCGGCTGGTTCGCGTCGCGTCTCGGATGGACGTTCGTCGGGCGCGGCGCGGCACGCGACGCCCGGGGCGAGTTGGTTGATCTCGTTGTCGGCGACGACGATCGCGAAGGCGTTTCCTCCCATCAGCCCACCGGCGTTTCGGTTCGTTGTGTACTCAATGGCGAATCGCTCGACTGTTCGCTGGATCGCATCGACGGTTCGGCCGCGGCGCGCTGGAAAATGCGAGGTGCCATTAACGCCGACCGTGAGCACGCGCTCGGCTTCAAAGATGAAACCTGGGTCTTGGTGAAGGCGATTGACTCCAAAGAGGGCGATCGCGTGACGCGAGATGTACTCCTCGCGGCGGCTCAGTGGGAGCAGGCCGCGTGATGTCCGCGAACGAAACGCTCATCGCCGAAAATGATGCCGAGCTTGCCCATTTTGCCGCCGAGCTAATGGGCCGAGCCATCGCCGACGCCGTTCGCGAGCGCGGTGTTGCGCGCGTGGCGTTGTCGGGTGGCACCACCCCCGGCGAGGCGTATCGGCTCCTCGCGGCGTACAACCTTTCGTGGGATCGAGTGGAGTGGTTTTGGGTGGACGAACGAGCGGTTCCACCTTCGAGCGATCGCTCCAACTACCGCGCTGCGTGCGCCGACCTCGGTTTGGATCGAGCGCCCCTTTCGGCTGGAAAGGTACACCGCATGACGGGTGAATCGACGGATCTCGAAGCCGCGGCCCGCGACTACGAACGCCTGTTGCGAGCGAGCTTTGGAGTTGCGTTGGCCGTTCGATTTGACGTGATGACGCTCGGCATCGGCGACGACGGACACACGGCATCACTCTTTCCGGGAATGTCCTCGGTTCACGTTACCGATCGGCTGGTTGTGAACGTGCCCGCGCAGCCTCAAAAAAATCTCGAAGCACGCCTCACCTTATCGGCGCCCGTGCTCTGTGAAGCCGGCCTCGTGCTCGTGCTGGCCAAGGGCGCAAAAAAGCGAAGTGTACTCATTGAAGCGCAAAGCCCCGGCTCGCTCGACGCCGTGCCCTCGCGGATCATCCAACAAGCCAAGGGCCGCGTTGTGTGGATCCTCGATAGAGCCGCCGCTCCTTAGTTCGGCGCGTTCGGTGCGCCTGCGTCGCCGTCTCCTTCACCGATCACATATCCGGCTTTGCGCAGCTTCTTGATCAGGATCGGAAGCGCCTTTGGAGTTTCCGGCGCGTGCAGATGAAATAGAACCACCGCGCCGGGGTACGCTCGCCGCAGGACGCGGTTCACCATGTCTTCGGCCGGGATGCCCTCCCAATCGCGGCTATCGATATCCCATAGATACAGCATGTATCCAAGTTCGCGAACAATGCGCTCCACACGAGCGTCGGTCGCTCGCATCGGTGGTCGAAACAGCGAACATTGGCCGGCGCCCGCTCCCATTTTAATTTCACGAATCACATCGGCGTCGCTCAAGTTGGGAGCCTTGAGATTGGGATGACTGTACGTGTGATTGCAGATCCGATGTCCCTCGCTGACCATTCGCTCCACAAGTCGCGGGTGCGTTTCAGCCCATTTTCCGGTTGGAAAAAAAATAGCGACAATCCCCTCTTTTTTGAGCCAATCCTAGATCTCGATCACCGGCGCCGAGTCTCTTGAGCCGTCGTCGAACGTAAAGAGAATTCGCTCGCCGCGTCCCGGTTCAATGCGTTCGGGCGGCGGCGACATCGTGGAGAACTCAAACTCGAATGTGGGCGGATCGACGCCGAGCACGCGCACGTGGTGCTTCTTCCCGTCCGACCACCGCACCGGCGCAAACACCAATGTTTGAGGGCTGAGCCAACGGGTCTTCCCTTCAATCACGGGGTCGATCAAAAGCGAAACTTCGCCGGGTTTCACATCCCGATCAAAATGCACAACCACCTGAGCATCCAACGGAATGTGTACACCCGAAGGTTCGGTGGCCAAAACTTTTGGAGCATGTCCCAACGCGGGATCGCCTCCCGCTGTGGCGCCTGCTGCATCCCGTGCAGACCCTTGTGACGAAGGATCGCCCCCCGGTTCAGCGCTTGGACTGTCCGTCGCCGTTTCGTTTCCAGCGGAGGAATCGGACGCTGCCGACTCATTTGTCCCACTGGTCGCTGTCGCCGGGGCGCCTTGCACCGGGGATTCGGCGGCTTGTGTGTACACAAGACCCTTCACAACGACAAACGCCGCGGCGAGCGCAACGCCGAGAGCCAATGCTCCGATCCATTTCGCTCTCGCGCGGCGCTGCACGCGGCCAAAATACGATGGTCGCCCTTGTGTCACCACCTTTGTAACGCCAGCATGAGGCCGTGCTTCGTCCCCGCCGTTTGCCTCCATTGTGTGGATCGCACTACCGATACGCCTCCATCGCGTTCGCCCTTCTGCTTCAGGCGTGCCGGCAAGGTTCCGCCGAGCCCGCGAAACCGGCTCCGTCGGCATCCACCGTGGCAGCGTCGACCTCCGCGGTGTCCACCTCATCGAGCGCGGTGTCCACGCCCGCTCGGTCCGCCCCCACCGCCGTCGCTTCCGCGATCGCAAAACAGCCTATTTTTCAAGCCTCGCCGAGCACTGTTGTTTCCGACCTCGCCAACAATCCGCCTCATCCGGTCAGTGGAAAAGGCGCCGGCTTCGGGGGGCCAATCGACGTTGCGCTCGATGGTGAACACCTGCTTCGACTTGGCACCGCGGAGATTGTTGAGGTCACGCCCAATCGAGGCGGCTCGTCGGTCACGTTTCGCGTTCGATTCGCCGATGGAAAAAAAGCCGCCGTGAAACCCGAACAAACAGGTCATCCAAGCGATCCACGTGCTGAGATCGCCTCGTATCACGCTGATCGATTGGTTGGGTTTGGGCGCACCGCGCCCGTGATTGGTCGCTCGTTTGACGCTGCAGCGTTGCGCAGTGCTTTGGTTGCCGGTGGTGCGGACGCTGCGTTTATCGATCGATTTGATCGTCTGCTTGTTGTGCGCGACGGTCAGGTGCAAGCTGCGATGATCGCGTGGCATACCGCTCCGCTTGTTGAAGAAGAGCCGGACGCGCCCTATCTCGCGTTGCTGTTGAGCCCCAACCCGCCGCCGCCCGAAGACCTTCAAAAACTCGGTGAACGCAGCGATCTCATCGTCTTCGACTTTCTGGTTGATAATCCCGATCGCTACTCCGGCGGCAACATTCTTCGGCTTGGAAAAGGTGGTCCACTTATCTTTTTGGATCAGGGCGCCGCGTTTGGAAAAAACCGGTTGGAACTCAAGATCACCACGGCGGACAGGCTGAAAAAAAACTGCCGATTCAAAGCCGAAACCGTCTCCGCGCTGCGCAAAGTCGGTCCAAACAAACCCGCTTCCGATCGCCTCGGAGCGCAACTTGAGAGAAGTGTGGCGCGCGATCCACTTCCAACCGTTCTAACCCCACCCCACATTGCAGCTGTGGATGAGCGGGTGGCCCTTCTTCTCAAACATGTCCAAAGCTGTGCCGCGCAAACAAAACAACCTGAGTCACTGTAACCCGGATTATTCGCGTGACTTTCGCGCAACGTTGACACGTTCGCAAAGGCCGCGTACCCAGAATGCGAAGGGGTCACAGTCGAGGATCTTCCGATGAGTAAGAAAACGATTTCGTACAAGTGGGTTCTCATCGGCGCGGAGGTCATCTTTTTCCTCAACCTGCTCATGCAGGCCCTCTTGGCCAACCCGGTAAAGAGTCAGCTTATCAACGCGTTTCCGGGTGCGGCGGGCCCCCTTATTTTTGTGGGCATCATTGCGTTTGGAGCCTTTTTTATCGGCGGCGCACTCATTGGTTTGGGTAGCCCCGGTGAAACAATCAAAGAACCGGCCATCGCCGCTGCCATTGCGGCAGGACGTTTTGCGCTCCTCGGATTTCAAGCGGTGGATGGTAAGAATATCACTGTACTTGACTGGCTCATCGGCGCTCTCATCACCACCAGCGTCGGCTTTGTAATGGCTCTCGGCGGGGCATGGGTAGGTGAAAAACTTCAGGGCGATACTGAAGAAAAACACCGTGAATCACACGAACCGCCGCCGCCCGCCGAAACCTGACTGCTCATGGAGCCGGCTTGTCGGCACGCGTATGGTAGAGAGCAAATGCGTAGCGATCGGCGCCCTTTTCAACTTCAGCTTTGAGCATGTCGGCGCCCCCGTGCCCGCTGTTTCGTTCAATGCGCAAGAGGGCCGGTCCACCCACGGAGTGCTCCTGAATTTGCGCCACGAACTTTCGCGCGTGCAGCGGATCTACCCTATCATCGCTGTCGGCGGACAGCATGAGAAGCGCCGGGTATTTGGTGGCCGGCTTCACGTGATGGTAGGGCGAATAGGCGTATAGAGCCTTAAAGTCCTCTTCTTTATCCGCCGAACCATACTCGCTGATCCACGTTTTTCCAGATCCGAAAAGGTGGTAGCGAACCATGTCAAGGAGCGGCACCGAACACAAAACGGCTGCGTAATATTCGGGTTTTTGAGTCATTGCGGCGCCCACGAGAAGCCCGCCGTTCGACCCGCCGGCAATCGCCAATCGTTCAGGTTTGGTGTACCCCTCTTTAAAAAGGTGCTCGGCCGCCGCGATAAAATCATCAAAAACGTTTTGCTTCTTGTGCAGCATTCCGTCTTTGTGCCAAGCCTCACCATATTCAGATCCGCCCCGCAGGTTGGGAACGGCATAAATTCCACCCCGCTCAAGCCATGGGTAGATGCTCGCGATGAACGTGCTTGTTTCGGACGACTGAAACCCGCCGTACCCGTAGAGGATTGCGCGGTGACTCCCGTCTTTTTTAATGTCCTTTTTGTGGACAACAAACATGCTGACTCTGGTGCCGTCTTTTGAAGTATAAAACGTCTGTTCCACGGTAAACGGGCTTGGGTCTAAAGGCACATTCACTTTGGCGTACAGGGCCGTTTTCGCCGTTTTCATCGACAGCGAATACACTTCCCACGGCGTTGTGAATGAATCATAAACGAAATACGCTTCGTCTTCGTCCGGCCTGCCAATCGGCCCACTCATACTCCCAACTCCGGGGAGAGCCACCGTCGCCGATTTCTTACCAGTCAGATCAAACATCTCAAGCAAACTGGTGGCGTTTTTCAGGTAACTTACAGCGAGTTTTCCGCCCAAAATCGAAACGCCGTTTGATACGTCCACCGAAGCGTCTTTCCGCTCCGGGACAATGGTTTTCCAGTTTTTCAGATCGGGTTTTTTGGGGTCTACCAACATGAGCTTCCAGTTGGGTGCCTCATGGTCGGTGAGCACGTAAAACTTGTCTTTGTGAGCCTCTACCCAAAAGTGAGCGGGTAGATCTTTGGCAAGCGGCAAAAATGCCGCTTTTTCGTCTCGGGCATCTTTGTAATAGACATCATTTGATGTCCAACCGTGACTCAAATTCAGAATGAGCCAATGACCGTCAATTGAAATGTCGGCCCAAATAAACGTTGTCGGGTCATTCGTCCGTTCGCGGATCACCTTGTCTTTGGCCGGATCGTCGCCGAGCTTGTGAAACCTTACCTCGGCGAACCCCGGCCTATCGCTGTCTTTGATCTTCGAGTCGGTTGGAACCCAGGTGTAATAAAACCCGTCCCCTTTTGGTGTCCACGACGCATCCGCGTATTTGGCTCCCAGGATAATCTCGTTTTCCCGCTTTGCCCCGGTCGCCACATCCATGATCACGAGCGACGCTTCATCCGCGGCGTTTTGCTTCACGGTGTACGCAACGGTTTTCCCGTCCCACGAAACGCGCCATCCACCGAGGGACACAGAGCCGTCTTTTGACCATGTGTTCGGGTCGAGCAACACCTGCTCTTTGCCGTCTTTTTTCTCTTTCCAGTAGACAACGCTCTTTTCTTTGTCGGCATGACGGCGAGTATAAAAGTACCGTTCACCCCGGTGCCTCGGTGGGGAGATCGAGTCGACGTAAAACAACTCTTTCAGCCGCTTGGCAATAGCGTCCCGTTCCGGCAGCTTCGCCAGTTCGGCTCTTGCGAGAGCGTCCTCTTGATTCATCCAAGACTGGACTTCGTCTTTTTTCCCCTCTTCAAGCCACCTGTAAGGGTCGGCCACTACAGTGCCAAAAAGCGTGTCTTTTACGTCTTCTTTGCGCGTGGCGGGGTAGGGTAGGATTTTGGGCGGCGCGGTCATTGTAGAAGCGGATTGAGTGGGTGCGGTGGCGGGTGGCAATACCGGATCTTTCGGAGGCGGTGTCTCCGCCGGTGTGCAGGCTGCGAGTAGAATCAAGGGTAGAGCAAGGGAAACAAGTTTCATGGTGCGCCTACTTTTTTGAACCCCTGAAAAAGTTGAGAATTCGGCTCCAAAATCCCACTTCTTCCACTTTGGGCTCTTCTGTCTCATCGGCCACCGGTTCTTCTTTTGGTTTTGTCTTCCGCACAGCTTTTGAGGCGGCTTCGGGTTTGGCCTTCACCGCGGCTTTTCCGGCAGGTGTTGACTTGGCCTCCCGCCGTTCCAATTCAGGTCCGTCCTTCGACGTGGGTTTTTCTACCTCGTCGGCTTCGGGCCCATTCGGCGGCGCGCCGGTTTCCACGCGAGCCGCACCTTTGGCTTTGGCAACCGCCTGTGCACGCGCTTCCACTTTTGCACGCAGCACTTCTTTTGCTGTGGGAGCTTTCTTTTCAGGTGGGGCTACAAATCGGGCGGCAGGTATAACGGCGAATTTTTCTACCGCGCTCGGGCCAACCGGCTCCTCCGGTTTTGGAGAAGCCGGCTTGGCCGGTTCCTGGGGTTTTGGAGCCGCTTTGCGAGTGTCAGGTGCCGCTGCGGGGCGTTCAGGTTTGGAGGAAGCCCCGTTGTTTTTGCGGGTGTCGGCCGCCGCCGCTTGTCGTTTCTGAACGGCGTCCCGACTGTCCGACGAATGGGTAGGTTTGTTAACTGCCTCGCGCGCCTCGACGGGGGGTTGTTCGGGCTTTGCGGTGGATGCCGACGGTACTGTTTGCTCCCCACTTGCCGGCGCGTTTTCACCCACCGGACGATCGCGGCGAGGAAAAGGTCGCCTGTCGTTGGGTAGATTTCGCGGTCGATCTTCCCTTCGATCTTCGCGAGGAGGCCTGTTTTCGCGAGGTGGACGAGGTTCGCGCCGCGGCCTGGTTTCTTCACGCGGCGGAGGGGCGGGCCGTTTGATTCTAAAATCAAAAACCCGCTTTTTTGCCGATGTTTCTCGCTGCGGCGCTGTGGTTCCGCCCGAGCCTGCAGGGGCCGAATCAACAGCCGACGGCTCACCCGCCGGTGCGTTCGACTCTGACTCACTCGGCGCGCCCGCAACTTCCACATCGCGGGTAGAGCGCGAACGAACAATACGCCGCGCGGGACGTGACGCGTCACCTGTCGCTGCGCTCTCGGGCTTGGCAGGATCCGAGGCCGCCGCTCCATCGGGAGGGGCTGCGCCGGGAGCGCTGCTCGACGCCTCCGCTTCAGAAGTGGAAGATGGTTCACCCGGTGTGACCTCGGGTGTGTCGGCTTGGTTGTCCTGCTCCGCGGGGGTCATTTCGCGCGCGGATTGTACACAAAACAACCGCGGAGGTTGAACCAATGTGCGTTGGGCAGTGATAGGGGTAGGTCAGAACGGGGAGGAGTCTGACCTTGAATTGGAAGGGTTGGTGGACGTGAGGGGGATCGAACCCCTGACCTCTAGAGTGCGATTCTAGCGCTCTCCCAGCTGAGCTACACGCCCTTTTCTTAGAAATGCTCGCGCTTGCGAGGACGCGAACAATACCCAGGTAAAGCTCCTTGTCAAGCACCACGATCCTTTCGTTCTGCGAATGTTTCTCGCCGCGAAAAAGGCGAGATCGAACCCACCTTCCGCCTCGGACGTTGTGTTATTCCGCAATCGCTCGGCCGTATGTTGTCTTTCCTAAAACGCAACGTGATCGTGCTGATTTGTCTGGCCGTCACGATTGTGTACGCGGTAGTCGCGGACAGGCTGCGGCTCAGTAAAGACGTCGGCGCCGCGGTTTTTGCGCCGATGTGGCTCCTTGTCGCGGGGCACTTGCTTCGACGCCTCAAGTTTTACTGGGGCACCGTCGCCATCGTTCTCGGCGGGCTCGTTCTCTACTTTCTGTACCTTGGGTACACATCGCCCGGTGAACGCAACTACGACGGCCCCGAACAACTCGACAAGTACATTGGGTACATCGTTAAAAACCACACGATTCCACCCGCAAAGCAGTGTTTTATCTGCCACCACCCGCCGTTTTATTATGTGCTCGGCGCGCTCGCGCAGGTGTTCTTCAACTTCACCAAGCTGGCGCCCCACCCGGCCGGCGTTCAGATCTTTTCACTCGCGATCTTCTTTGCCTTCATTGTGTACTCATTGCTTCTGGCGCGCCTCTTTGCCGAGAAAAAAGCGCTCATTCGCATCGTTGCGGCGCTCATCGTTTTCTGGCCGTACAGCATTCACAACTCGGTGCGCATCCACAACGACACGTTGGTCACAGCGCTTGTTGCGGCCGGCATGTATTACGCCGCGCGCTGGTACAAAGAAGACAAACCCCGCTATCTCTACGCGTCGGGGTTGTGCGCGGCTCTCGGGATCCTCACCAAATCAAGCGCATTTGCGCTTGTCGCCATCTTGGGCCTCATGCTCGCGTGGAGGTTTTTCACGCGCAGAGGACGGGTGCGATTGCTCAAACGCGGCGTTCTCACCATGGCCATGGTTGCCGCCGCGTACGGTGGACTCAAGCTCCGCGCGCCCGTTGCTGAAGACCCGTGCCACAAAACGTTTGGCACCGCGTGCGACATTCGAAAGTCGGATTTTACCGGCAATCACCCCAAAAATTATCTCACCGTCGACTTCAAAAAGCTGCTCGCCGACCCGTACATGTGCATTCACAACGACGACGCGGGCAAACAATACTTTTGGATCCACGTTCTCAAATCGAGCCTCTTTGGCACGCACAACAAAATTCCAGATCGCGAAACGGCCTATTCGTTAAACCGCAAAGTGGGCTTTGTAATGAACATTGTCCTCTTTGCGATGATTGTGTACGCGCTCATCGCGGCGCTTTCAGGGGTGTGGCGAGGGTATAAAAAGTTCGCCGTCCCCTTTATGTTTGCGGCTGTTTCGGCGCTTTTTCTAATGGCGTTCAAAATCGCGATCCCAGCGCCGCACCACACTGATTTCAGGCACATCTATTTCGCCATGGCGCCGGGCGCGGTTCTTTTCGCCGCCGCCGTTCTGCATCTGCACAGCCGCCATGCGATCTTTGGAGCGCTCGGAAAGCTTTTATTTGTGTCGTTTTCGGCAATGTCGATTTTTTACTTCATCCCCAAATACGACATTGTCATGGCGTACACACGGGAAACGGTCAACGTCCCGCTCGCGTCGGTAAAGCGCCCCGTGCCCGAGTGGACCCCTTGGGATCGCGATGGAAACACGCTGATTGAAGGCAACCAAACCATCGCTCTCATCGCCGAGAGCCCGATAGCGCTCGTGAGCAATGTGGACACAACGGTCGACGGCAACGATGTTTACGAGATCAAAATTTTTGGCAAAGGCGCGCCGCGTACCCTTGTTGTGCGCCCCAAGAAAGACTTGAAAGTGGGCGTTGCCCATCACGTTCTCAAAGTGGAGCCGCCGGTAGAAAACGTCACGCGCATCACAGTGCGCCCCTTGAGCGGCGACCGCACGTACTCAATCGGCCACTTGATCGCGAATTGACGCGCTTGAGAGCGGTCGGGCGCCGGTTGTGTACTCATTCTTTGTTTGCATTCTTAGGCGGCGTCATGAGCCGTTCGCGATCAAACGTGAAGAGCAGCTCTTGCCTAAAACCGTAACTCTTGTGTTCGGGATCTCCCCATCGCGGACACATGTCTTGGAGCCAATACACCTCGCCTGAAACAATGGCGTCTTCAGGCCGGCCTGTCCGCTCGGGATAACGCAAAATGTATTGCCTCATCGCATCGCGATACCCCTGATTTCCCTGCATGCGAATGCGATTGAAATAGTCGCTCCAGATCTGGTTATACCCAAAGCTCTTGGCGTGAAGCAGATCGTAGTTCGGCGGCTTTCCTGTGATCGCATCCACGTGCCGGCCATCCACAGTAACGGCGTCCACAACAACCGTTCCGTCATCCATCACGGGGTTTGGCGAGAACATGAACCAACCCTGCAAATAGCGAAGCTTGTGCGAAAGAAGGCGCAACGGTTCGGGCTGCGGAGACAATCGAACCCCCGTGCTCTTCACGAAATCCGTGTTGTTCAACTCGCTGATGAACTTGGGCCACACCTCGCGCGACACCCACAACTCCATGAGCGCTTGATCCAGCGCGCCCAGGAACATCGCAAAGATCGCCACCTCGCGCAGCACACCCCAAACCCGCCGTCCCTTGAGTCGCACGCGCGACGGCCCGCTCTCTTCTTCTTTCGCCGCCACGTGACCGATCCCAAAAAAGCGCGTCACGGCCCCGTTTTCGCAACGTTCAATCAGTGCGTTTGCCAACATTGAAAACGGCGGCACCAAAAGCAACCACGCCACCGCCGGACCGAGAGGAAGTGCGCCGATGATCTGCGACCAAGCGCGCGCACCCGTGATCTTTTTCCCATCGGCGCCCCGCACTGCCATTCCACTCGCAAGCCCCGGTTCCTCCACAAAGGTCAACAACTCAAACCGATCAAGCCTCGCTAGAATGCGTGCTGTCAACACTGCGCCTGTCCCAGCCGGATCAAACGCGATTGACCGAGCGCGGTGCGGTCGACGCATGGTTCGAATGGCATCTTCCCAATCTTCTTTTGTGAACAGCAACGTTGAGAAAACGCACAGCGACCATGCGAACGGACCCAACACAAAGAAGCTGCCAAAGCCCACGTGCAAAATGTTGATCAAGACCACCGCGGTGAGCCTTGCCCATCGTTTTGCGAGCGGTGAAAGCAGGCAAAAAGGCAATGCGGCCTCGGCCCCGATCACAAACTTTGTCATTGCCCAAAGCACGCCGAATGGAATGGCTTCGCGCACTGCCCCAACGAGCGGCGTCACCATGCGATCGACGTACATGACGTAATGAACAGCGGTGAAGTCCTTGCGCCAGCCGGGGCCCGTCTTGTGTACAACGTTAAAAAAGTAGATCGCTGAAAGCTGCAACAGGAGCACAAGCCCCAGCATTGTGATGTGCGGTTCCAGCCGCGCCTCCGATACCAAATCACTCCGGTCATTCAGCCGTTCGGCCGATGCCTCGCGTTTGCGGCGCATAGATTCGAGCCACGCATCCACGCTGAAGCGATCACCCAGCGGCAAAAACGCCGTCCACATCGCGAGCAGGTTGTTCACCACATACCCGCCGTTTTCGATGAGGAGCACGCGACCGTTCATGCTCGCAACCCAAAATACCGACAGGATCTGAGCAAGCTTTGTTTTGTACCCAATGAGTACACATACGTAAGTGACAAAAATAAGCGCCCAAAGGAGCACGAGTTCGGGCTCTGTCGCAAACCCGTTCACCAGCGAAAATGCGTACGCCGCCTGCGGGCGACTCAAGTTGAGCGACGCCGGCAACACCCCCGTGTTGGCAAACATGTGGTTCCAATCCGCGGTGCGGCGGAACAGATCCATGATGAGCAAAAACCCCAGCAGGATGCGCGTGAACCCCAACGTGCGCCGGTCAAACGTGAAGTACGCATCGCGGATGAGTTCGCGGAGCGACGGCCCTTCCCAAAACAAATGGCGCATCCACCCGCCGAAACCTTTGGGGACCGCCCCGTCCGAAGAGGGGGCAGGCGCACCGGTTTCGCTCCCGGATGCATCGTTTGCGCTGTCGGTTTTTTTTGAAGCCATGGCTGCCGGTTTGGCCCGCATCCGCGGGATTGCCCTTAGGCAAAAGAAAACACTCCAACCCGAGGGTTGGCAAAGCTCCCGAAACGCCGAAACCGCTCCGCGCGGAAACGGCGGTCGGCGAAACCTCAAGATCCGTACCGTGAACCGCGCCCACATCAAAGCGCTTCGAAACGTGTCACCGATTGCCGCGTGGCACGCTCGGCGCTAGCGCTCGCTCTGTGACCGACGAACAGGCCCCCGTGCCCTTTGGGACGTTTCGCCCATCTGAACGCCGCGCCATGATCGGCTGCGCGTTCGCATCGGGGTGCATCTGCCTCATGCCGGGTGAAATCGTTGGTGCGCTCATCTCATTTGCGATCGCGGGCATTCTTCTCTTTTGGCATCTGCGCCGATCCAAACGTGAAAATGCGGCCCAAACAACCGGGCCCGCTCGCGAAACGCCTTCGTCGTCTGAAGCCTCGTAGCTCGCTGGGGGTGAACACCCCGCGGTGTGTACGCAATGTAATGTGTACGCACCGCTAATGTGTACGCATCGCTAATGTGTACGCATTACGGCAGCAGCACAGTACCCACGGAGCCGGGGGTTCGAGCTTCACGCGCGAGATCGCCCGGGCCGAGCTTGCCAACGATATGAATGCGCCGAACACCTGAAAGCAGCGCCGCGAACGCTTCTTCGAGTTTTACGATCATCCCTTTTGTCACAGCGCCTTCGGAAATGAGCGCCCGCCCTTCGCGAATGGTGAGCGACCGAATTCGCGACTCCGGATCCGAAATGTCGCGCATGACACCCGGCACATCGCTCACCAAGATCAGGCCGTCTGCTCGAAGCTCCGCCGCAACCCGGTTTGCAACAATGTCGGCGTTGATGTTGAGTACCTGCCCTTTTTTGGTGGCGCCGAGACACGCCAGCACCGGCGTAAAACCCTTTGAAAGAAGCAGATCGATCAAATCTTGGTTGACCGATTTCACATCACCCACAAGGCCGAGATCCACCGGATTGGGCCCCGCACCCGAGTACACACGCGGTGGGCGCTTCTCGGCGTAGATAGCCGACGCGCTCGTTCCGTTGAGCCCGATTGGGCGCAGCCCCGCTCCGAGAAGCGATCCGCACAAGTCCACGTTGAGCTTGCCGGCCACAACCATCTTCATCACGTCGAGCGCGGCTTCATCGGTGACGCGACGCCCCGCAATTTGCACCGGCGCCTGCCCCAACTGCTCCTGGAGTTTCGTCGCCTGCGGGCCGCCGCCGTGCACCAACACAACCCGCGCGCCCGTTTCAACAATTGCGGCCACGTCGGCGGCGATCGTCTCCCTTTCGTTGCCGGCGATCACTTCACCACCGAGCTTGATCACAAGCAGGTCGGGCCGCGCGGCATCGGTCACAAGGCTGCGCAGGTTGCGAACGGTTTGCCTGCTCGAAGGCGCTTCATCGTCACGCGAAGAACCGCTCACGGGAAACCTCCCGAATCGGCGATCGATGTTTTTTCATCAAGGCCGAGAACGATGTTCATCGACTGCACCGCCTGACCCGCGCCGCCTTTGATCAGGTTATCGGTGGCGGAAAAACAGGCGATTGTCCGAACACCATTTTCTTCGGGGCCATATTCAAAGGCCACTTCCGCGTAGTTTGAACCGCTGACAGCCACCACCTCGGGCAGCCTTTTCTTGGGTACACGTACGAACGGTTCACCCTCAAACGTTGTTCGAAATGCCTGGGCGATTGTTTCTTTTGAAACCGACGCATCCACCTTGGCAAACGACGTAGCGAAAATGCCGCGCGACAGGGGCGCGCTCACAGGCACGAAATGAAGCGCAAACTGCTCCGCGCCCGCTCCGGCGAGCGTTTGCACGATCTCAGGGATGTGTTGATGGTGAAGCGGCTTGTACGTTCGCAGGTTCACCGCGCGAATTGGGTGATGTGTACCCGCCTGCGGTGCCGCGCCCGAGCCGCTCGATCCGGTGATCCCAACGGTGTCGACCGCACCTTTGAGCAGCCCGGCTTTGGCGAGAGGCAAAAGCCCGAGAGCGATGGTGGTTGCAAAACAGCCGGGCGAAGCAACAAGGTCCGCCGTCTTGATCTGCGCGCGATTCAGCTCGGGAAGACCGTACACAGCGCGGGGCAACAACTCCGGGCAGGGGTGCGTGCCGCCGTAATACTTTTCGTATTGGGTTACGTCTTTGAGCCGAAAATCGCCGGAGAGATCGATGATTTTGGCGCCGCGACCCACAATTTTCGGAACAACGTTCGCCGCCACTTTGTGAGGCAGGCCGAGAAACACAACGTCCATTCCGTCGGCCGCCTCTTCAGGCGACAGATTTTGAAACACCAGATCCGTCAGCCCTTCGAGCGTTGGGTGCGCGGCGGCGAGGTTTTCACCCACGTAGTCGATCGATGCGACCTTCACGAGATCGACATCGGGGTGGATGAGCAACCGGCGAATGATCTCCGCGGCACCATATCCGCTGCCACCAATGACGGCGGCCTTGAAACGTTTCATCGCTTCTCCGATTACCAGAGCGGACGACGCGCCGGGAGGGGGCAATCGGTGTCCTGAATCGCAACTTTGGTTTGCCGGCAAAGATCGCGGCTAGGCCCTGGATCTCAGCCGATTGGGATAGTATACAAATTGTATTCTTTTCGCGCCGTCAGGACGCTTTGTCGCTCTTTGCGAATTGAGGCATTCGCTCGCGGAGCCGAGCCGTGAGCTTGACGAAATCGTATTTGTCGGGCCGTCCGTCGGGCAACACAGACACATCGAATGCCGCGGCACCCGCTCGTTCGCGATGAGCGGCTGACAACCCGAGTCGGCCGGCAAGCGCGCGGAGGCTTGCGTGTTCTTCGGTGGAAACAATGCCGTCGAGAAGAGCAATCCACGCAGCAAGGGCGTATGTCAGCACTTTGTCCCACTCGCTGAGGCTCTCAAAGTGAACGCTCTCAAGCGAGGTGCGCTGCTTGGTTGCCGATTCAAGCTCGGCGAGAGCGTCCCCTTCAATGCCATGTTCTTTTGCAGCGCGGAGGAGGGCTGTACCTTCGTTCTTTTGGTAGGTGCCGTCGGCCCACGCAACCGCCGCAAGCGCGAGAAAGGACTCTTTGGGAAGGGTTGCCATGTGCCGCACGATACCGCGAGGTTCTCAGTCACTTAAAGGGCGATTCCTGAATACGGGCAGAGGATTTGGATCTGAGTTGTGTCGCAGTTGGACGGCGGCATGCAGTCGAAAAACGGTGGGCACCACGCCGGTTGTTCACATCCGCACCCGCACGCATTTTCAAAGGCGGTAGCGGGATCGGCACAGCCAAAGTCGATCACCTGACACTCTTCGGGCCCCGCGATGTACTCACGGTACCACTCTTTTTCAGGGTCGCAGGCGCACGCGATCTCCGTGCAGCTCGGAAATCCGTCCACACACGTGCATGTGTTGCAACCGTCGAGCGCGTTAAACGCCTGACCGTTTTGATACAAAACGCCCGCGTAGTAGCACGATCCGCAAACGCCGTTGTCGGAGCAGAGCACCTGACCGTCGGCCAAACAGTCACACGATTCACATCCGTCATTCGTGAGCCAGCTCTCACCCGGGCTGTGAAAATAGCCTTGGTGGCTGCAAACCTGCTGCGGGCACTCCTGCGTTGTGCACGCTACGAAACCGCTCTCGTCGCACGTGCACGTGTTGCAGCCGTCGCCCGCCGGAAACTGGCTGCCGGCAGGGTAGGTTTGCCCGTTGTATTCACATTCAGGCTGGCACCAAATCGCGGTGCAACCCACCAAACCATTTTCGTCGCACGAGCAGGTGTTGCAGCCGTCGCCCGCCGGGAATGATTCACCAACCTCGTAGAAGTTGCCCTGCCATTCACACCCGGTGGTGCACGCCATATCGGTGCAGGCCACTCCATATTCGGTGCACGTGCAGGTGTTGCACCCGTCGGTCGAGGGAAACTCCTCACCGAAGTTGTGGTTTTCACCGTCGTAGAAACATGTTTCGCCCGTCACTATCGGGCCACATCCGCCGAGCGCTGAAGCCGCCGACGCAAGAAGTGAAATGCCCAACACGCGAAGTGCGTTGCCAATTGAGATGGTCATGACGGCCTCCAACGAACAGGAGAAAAAGCACGTGTCATGCCCTGAACCATTTCCCCGAGAAACGTCGGGCCTGAACTTGGCTCCTGTGGCGAGGTCGTCGCGAAAGGCACACCTCGGCACGCTCAACTCGCGAACACGTCCTCAGAGACTCCTTCGCCGAATGCAATTGAACCAAGCTGCTCCGCCTCACCGAGCACAACCACGTGGGTATCCCTCGTATCAAAACGGTCTCTTCGTTTCGGCAAAAGCTCCGCTTTCGATCCTTTTACGCGTACACCAATTGCAATCTCCCCACGCGCTCGGGCCGCGGCCTGGATCTCGCCGAAAGTGGCCGGCGGAGCCGAACCAAAATAGCTCTGAAGCGGGCGAAACCACACGCGTGTACTCATGTCGTCGAGCAGCTTGTGAAACACATCTCCAAGCCATGCGCCGGCGAAATCGCTGAGACAGACAGCGTGCAACTCCTGAGCGAGCAAACGGCCAGCAAGTTCATGCAAAAGGACAAAGTCGGTATCGTGGTTGCCGCCGATAAGCCGCTCGGTTTCAGCGTCGTGTATCTCCACAACGGCCGGAAAAAGGGCGCTCGGTCCGCGCATCAGCCTCCGCAAAGTGAGCAGTGTGATGAGTTGGTCCGCATCGCGGTCCGACGCCTGCGCAGTCGCGACATCGCGTGCCAGGAGCAGCAGGCGATTGGGACCGCGTGCGAGCGCCCGCGAAAGCGACGATTCATCCGACGGATCCCCTTCAACAACAACACCGTCATTGCCAAAACCGCTCGCTGCAAGGGCCTCTCGTGCCGCGGCCGCGCGCGCCGGACGAACAAGCACGCTCACCCGCCTCACCTTGTGGGCAAACAGCGCGCGGAGAATCCTATCGAGCCCCGGCCGGTAGCCCACGACAAGCACGTGAATTGAAGCCGACTGCGACATCGGGCCGGCCGGAACAGTGTTTTTGACAACGGGCAAACTCCCGAGTTTGACAGGCACCTTGTCGTCGTCGGCCAAAACAAGCAGTGTGTGATTTTCATTCAGGCGCGTGTTGCCCGGCGGAACAAGCCGAATCTGCCGATCGCCGGTTAAGATCCCAATGAGTACACCCGGCTCTATCGCCGCGTGAGCTTCGTCGAACGTGGAGCCCGAAAACGCGCCCACGCGATGCATGTACACAGTGCGCGAATCGAGGGCGAGAATCTGGTGCACCACGTCGAGCACACCCGGTTGCCGCACCGAATGCACGAGCAGATGTGTACCCACGTCACCTTCTTCAACAAGCGTCAGATCTTGTTGCGAGCCGCACATCGAAACCAGATCGCGGCCTCGCTCACCCGCCACTTCCACAAACATCGGCACCCTGCGGTTACCAATCGCGCGTCGAGCGGCCAGAAGCGATCGGACAACGCGCACGTCTTCGTCCACGTCGCGGGCTTCTCCGAATGTTGACGGTTGTCCTTCATTTTCCGGCAAAATAACGATCGCGGATGCGCGCTTGGCCGAGGCTCCCAACGCACCCGAAGTGGTTTCAGGATCGGCGCGCCGCACGATCACGCGCAGGTGATGATTCAGTTGAGTCAGGTTTTCGACGGTGCGTTCTTCAACGCGATCGCGATCAAGCGTTGTCACGATCACAACGGTGGTTCGCAGCCCGCTCGCCGCCAATTCGCGAATCAACACGTCGGCTCGTTCGCCGTAGCCGAGAAGCAAAATGTGGTTGTGCTCAAAGATCGACGAAGTGCCCCGTCGAATATCGCGCAGACGATCGGCAAAGCTCGAAGCAAAAGCGCCCGTGACGATCGCCACGAGCACCATGCCCACGAGCGTGACGCCGATGCCCACAAAACGCGGCAAAAAGCCCTGATTTTGAGCCACCGTTCCGCCGTCGAGCATGTGCGTGATCGCCCACCACAGGCCGGCGCCCATTTCGCGCGGCGTACCCCCGCCCAGCACCAGGCTCACCGCACCGAAAAGAAGCGCGAGCAACGTGGCCCACACAAGGACGGCGAGCAGTTGCACAACGGGGTGCAGCGACAGAAAGCGGTCAAGCCTGTAGCTCACTCGCTCGGCGAAACCTCCGCGGTGGGGGCGGAGGCGAATGTTCGGCACGTGGCGAGGCTCGCACGGTGCAAGCTCTCTTGGAAGACTTCGACGGCGTTGCTCCACCCGCCGCAGCGCCGTGGTATTTCGCAACAATGAGCTGCGCGCACGGTCTCGCTGCGGAGATGTTCGAAAGCGCTTTCAGCGTCGACACGTCCACCATCACATTTGGGCGCGGCGCTCTTGCCGAGTTGGGAGAACACGCCCGAGCGCTCGGTATAAAGCGCGCGGCCGTTTTTACAGATCCGAGAGTTAAAAACCTACCGTTCTTTCAGGGCGCCACCCGCTCGCTCGAAACATCCCATGTGGACTTTGAAGTGTTCGCACAATGCCGGGTAGAACCCACAGATGTCTCTTTTTCTACCGCCGCCGAGTTTGCGCGCGCCGGGCGATTTGACGGGTATATTTCGATCGGCGGCGGCAGCGTAATTGATACTTGTAAGGTCGCCGCGTTGTACGCCACCTACCCAGCGCCATTTCTAACCTACGTCAACGCCCCGATTGGCGAAGGGCGCCCCGTTCCCGGACCGTTGCCTCCCCATATTGCCTGCCCAACAACGGCCGGCACAGGCAGCGAAACCACGGCTATCGCCGTGTGCGACATTTTATCAATCGGTGCCAAAACAGGCATTGTGTCAAGGGCAATCAGGCCGACCCGCGCTCTCATCGATCCAACTTGTACAGCGTCTCTACCCGCGTCCGTTGTCGCCGCCGCCGGGTTTGATGTTCTCAGTCATGCGTTGGAGTCCTTCACGGCGCGGCCTTACAGCTGTCGAAAAAAACCTGACAGTCCGGCGCAACGACCGCTTAGCCAAGGGTCCAATCCTTGGAGTGACTTGGGAAGTATCGAAGCGCTTCGATTGGGCGGAAAATACCTTGTGCGCGCGGTGACCGACCCGTCCGACTCAGAAGCGCGGGAAGCTCTTTCCTGGGCGGCAACTCTGGCCGGGATCGCATTTGGAAACGCCGGTGTACACCTGCCTCATGCCATGAGTTATGCCGTGGCAGGGCTCGCGCATGACTTTCAAATGCCAGGTTACCCCGAGGGGGAAAGTTTTGTTCCCCACGGCATCTCAGTCATTCTAAACGCGCCAAGCACCTTTCAAGAAACCGCCGCAGCGGCACCTGACAAACACCTGACAGCGGCCCGCGCGCTCGGCGCAAACGCCGCCGATTCAGACCGAGACAACGCGGGTG
This sequence comes from Polyangiaceae bacterium, assembly GCA_016712345.1. Taxonomy (GTDB): domain Bacteria; phylum Myxococcota_A; class Polyangia; order Polyangiales; family Polyangiaceae; genus JADJRH01. The sequence goes on along the minus strand of JADJRH010000011.1, from coordinate 4,397,304 downwards.
AAATATTAACGAACATCCTCACTGAACTCATGAAAAAAACAGGTGTACCCAATGGTATTGCCGCCGTTGGATTGGCCTCCAGCGATCTACCCGCACTCGCCGAGCGAGCCGCGCTCCAAAAGCGGCTCACAGACAACGCTCCAATTGACGTCAGCGTAGAGCTTTTGGAACGGCTTTTTTCAAACTCGCTTACCCTGTGGTGACCCAAAATGAAACGAGTAGAGCCAACACTTCGAGTTGACTATCCACACATGACAACCATTGAAACACGGTGGATGGACAACGACGTTTATGGGCACGTCAACAACGTCGTTTATTACTCGTATTTTGACACCGTTATCAACCGTTATCTGATTGATCAAGGTGGCCTGGATATCCACAAAGACGCTGTGATCGGAGTCTGTGTGACATCCCAATGCCACTACTTTGAACCCGTCAGCTTTCCAGAGGTGCTCGCGGCGGGACTTCGCGTCGGCAAGCTGGGTAGATCGAGCATTGTTTATGAAATTGCCCTCTTCAAAAAGATCGTGAAAAGGCCGCCGCACAGGGGCATTTCGTTCACGTTTTTGTGGACCGAAGCACCATGCGCCCGCTGAGCGTTCCTGAGAGCATTCGCACTGCCTGCAACGCACTTTGTGCATTCAGCAATTCGTGAACGCACCACGTTTGCCGTTCTGAAGGTGCTGCCCCGGAACTGCGGACTGCTGTCAGGTCAACCCCAATTGACCCATTCAGGCGTCATAGGGTAGGTTCGACACCCCAATGCCGCTTCACAAAGTTGGTACGTACAAAAAACCTATTTCGGATCCGGCGCTCAAAGCGCCCGCTGACGTTGCGAAAGCGCTTGCTGCCCCTCGGGATGACGTTGAACCCGCGTCCGACGGAACGTGGTACTTCCACGCCGATGAACCCGCGACCATCTTGGTGCGCGGGCGAAAGACAAAAGTCGTTCACCATCGAATCTGTTGGATGGAGGGCGACACCGCGCGTCGGGCCATCGACATCATCCCATCCAACAGCGCGCCCTCATTTGATAAAACGCGAAGTGTGGCGTATGTGACCGCGAGCGAAGCCCGTATTTTTAGGCTTTTTCTCAATTCAGGAAAGGTTGAACAGATTCGGGTGGAGGGTATTCAATTCGACCCTGATGATAAAGACCCGGCGCTCACAAAGGTGGACATTTTGGCCGACGGAAGGTTGATTGTGCACCTTCCATCTTACCCATCGCGACTTTTTGTGTGTGAGCCTCACGCCGACGGTTTTCGCGTTCAGTATAATTTCACGTTTCTCGGCGAATATGCCGTGGTTTCGGGGCGATTTTTGGTGGGCGGCGGCTTGCCGGTCGTCGCCCTGGCGTTCACTTCCACCGAAGCTCGAATCGTGGCCAACTACCCCGAAGCCGACTGCGACCGTGTGTACATCGTTGGCAATGTTCCCAGGCTTTACAGCAAAGCCGGATGTTTTGAAGTGCTGGGCCTGGATGAAGCATGGGTTGAGTTTGAAAAACATCCAACCACCTTTCCAATCTACCCAGGCTGGCAGCCTCCCGCATGACACGGCTGTGCCCTCATCCAAGTTCCGGCCCGCAGGTCGGCCCATTTCTACTCCATTTCTTGTCGCTTCTTTTAGGGCTAAAAGACCTGCGCCTTCGGACAACGTGTCCGCGTCCAGGAGTTTCGTCCCATGTCCACGTCAAACGAAGTGAAAACCCCCACGCGCAGCGAGCCTGAATCGGGCGCTGCGTCGAATTTTCTCCGCGAGATCGTTGAACGCGACCGCGCCCAGGGGAAACACGGCGGGCGAGTGGTCACACGTTTTCCGCCCGAGCCCAACGGCTACCCGCATATCGGGCATGCCAAGTCGATCTGCTTAAACTTTGGGCTCGCCCGCGATTTCGGCGGTGTGTGTCACCTCAGAATGGATGACACAAATCCCGAAACCGAAGAGATGGAGTACGTTGAGGCGATTCAGCGCGATATCAAGTGGCTTGGGTTTGACTGGGGAGACAAGCTCTTTTTCGCGTCGGACTACTACGAAAGACTCTACGAGTTTGCCGAACAGCTTATCCGCGAAGGCAAAGCGTACGTTTGCAGTTTGAGCGAAGAAGAGTTTCGAACGCAGTACCGCGGCACAGTGACCGAACCCGGCAAACCAAGCCCGTATAGAAATCGAACGGTGGACGAAAACCTCGATCTGCTGCGCCGCATGCGCGCCGGTGAGTTCCCCGACGGAGCGCACGTGCTCCGCGCGAAAATCGACATGAGCAATCCGAACATGAAAATGCGGGATTGGCCGCTCGTGCGCATTCGGCACGCATCACATTACCGGGCGGGAAACAAATGGTGCATCTACCCGCTTTACGATTTTGCGCATTGCTTGAGCGATCTCATTGAAGGGATCACCCACTCGATATGTACACTTGAGTTTGAGAGCAACCGCGAACTTTACGACTGGATTGTCGAGGCGGTGGGGGCCAAAGATCCCAACAATCGCCCGCATCAATACGAGTTTGCGCGCCTCAACCTGAGCTACACCATGATGAGCAAGCGCAAGCTGCTCCAGCTTGTAGAAACGAAAACCGTTGCGGGATGGGACGACCCGCGAATGCCGACACTTTCGGGGATGCGGCGTCGTGGGTACACACCGGAGGCCATTCGCGAGCTGTGTGATCGCGTGGGTGTGGCCAAAAACAACAGCATTGTGGACTTGGCGCTTCTTGAGCACCTGCTTCGAGAAGATCTCGACAAGAAAAGCCCCCGCGTAATGGGTGTACTCAAGCCGCTTCGTGTGGTGATTGAGTCGATTGAAAAGGGGAAGGTTGAGGAGTTTGACGCGCCTTTGTGGCCCGCGGAAATGGACCGTGCCGGCTCGCGGAAACTCCCATTTTCGAGGGAGATCTTCATCGAACGCGACGACTTTATGGAAAACCCGCCGAAGGACTACCACCGCCTGGCGCCGGGTCGCGAGGTGCGACTCCGCCACGCGTACGTGATCAAGTGTGAACGCGTGGTGAAAAACGAAGCGGGGGAGATCACCGAGATTGTGTGTACGCACGATCCCGCCTCGCGTGGAGAAGCCGCGGCCTCTGGAAAACGCGTCAAAGGCACCATTCATTGGGTGAGCGCGGCGCACGCTTTTGAATGTGAAGTTCGCCTATACGACCGGTTGTTTTTGGCCGAAGCACCCGGCTCGCTTGAAGACACGGCCAAAGAACTCAACCCCCTGTCGCTCCAAACGCTGCGCGCCAAACTTGAACCGAGCCTGGCGGCTTCCAAGGCGGGAGATCGCGTTCAGTTTGAGCGGCTCGGGTTTTTCTTCGCCGACCCGGTCGATTCAAAAGACGGTGCGCCGATCTTCAACCGCACCGTGGGGCTCAAAGATTCTTGGGCCAAAGCCGCGGCAAAAACGGCCGAGAGTACACCCACAAAAGAGCCAAAAGCTGAAGCTAAAAAAGAAAAAGCTCCAGCAAAAGAAGCGGAGAAAAAGGAGCTTTCGGCCGAAGCAAAAGCCCTCGTCGCGGCGCACGATCTCGCGCCGGCGGATGCCGCCCTCCTCACCGAAGAACCTGCGCTGCGGGCTTTGTTCGACTCCGCACTTTCAGCCGGGGCCCCGGCATAAACCGCTGCGAAGTGGGTTGCAAACGAAGTGCGGGCGATCACCAAAGATCTTGGGATGGGTGCTTTTTCAGGTGTACACCTAGCAGAGCTTCTTGCAGAAATCGCCGCCGGAACCATTTCGGCAACCATTGCAAAAGAAGTGCTGGCGGAGGCTGTAAGGGGAGGACAAGGCCCCAAAGAGATCATCGCGAAAAAGGGCCTTCTCCAGATTGTCGACGCGGACGCGCTCGATGCGATCGCTCAAAAGGTGCTCGCCGAAAATGCCGAGATTGCGGCCCGATACAAGGCCGGCAACGCCAACGTTTTCGGCGCGCTTGTCGGCGCGGCCATGCGCGCAACGGGCGGCAAAGCCAATGCAAAAGCCCTTCAAGATGCACTCAAAAAGGCTCTCGGGTGACGGCAATGCTTGAACGTGTACTCAAAGAACTTGTTGATCGAAAAGACCCCATGCTCGCCGAGATCGAGCGATTGTGCATGGTGTGTTCGTACACCGAACACGCCGCCGGCGGTCGCATTGTGGGCGACTTGTTGGCGGAGCAATGCGCCGCGATCCCGAGCCTTGTCGCCAGGCGAATTGAGAGCGCGCACCACCACTACGCGCCGCATTGGATCTTCTCCACGAAGAGCGCCGAACAGTCGCCCGAAGGAGCGATCGCCATTGTCGGCCACCTCGACACCGTGTTTCCGCCCGGCACATTTGAGGGTTTTCGTTACGACGGAACCATTGCCCGCGGCCCCGGTGTACTCGACATGAAAGGGGGACTCGTTGTCGCGATTGAAGCGCTGCGAGCGCTCGATCGTGCAGGTGTACTCCATGACATGAAAGTGATCTTGGCGGTGGTGAGCGACGAAGAAGTAGGTTCGCCCGAAGGTCGGCCTCTTCTGCAGCGCGAACTTGCCGGTGCCTCGTGTGCGCTCGTGCTTGAAGCGGGTCGAAAAGGCGATGCGATCATCACAAGTCGCAAGGGCACCGCGGGGGTGAAAGCGATCGCCCACGGCAAAGCCGCTCACGCTGGAAACGCTCGCAAAGAAGGGGCCAACGCCATTTGGGCCCTCGCAAAGTTTGTGGACGCAGCGCAGGCGCTCACCGACTACGAACGTGGCATCACCGTGAATGTGGGCAAATTCACCGGTGGACAGGGCAAAAACACGGTTCCCGATTCGGCCGAGGCTCTTCTCGATTTTCGATTTGTGACCACCGAGTCCGGCGCCCAGACAATGACCAAACTGCAAGAAGCCGCCGAGCAGGCGGCGTGTGCTGTGGCGGGCACCCGTCTTGAACTCACGGGGGGTATCGCCCGGACGCCTCTGGAGCGGACCGATGAAAACGTGAAGCTCTACAATGAGTACGCAGCCTGTGCTCTGGCCGCGGGGCTCGGAAATGGTGAGAGCGCGCTTGTCGGCGGCGGATCCGACGCTTCGTCGACGAGCGCCATTGGCATTCCCTCCATTGATGGCCTGGGCCCGCGCGGAAGCGGATTTCACACCAAAGAAGAACTGATAGAAGTTGCGACCCTCGTCCCCAAAGCCGAGGCGATCGCTCGTTTTATCGTTGGCAGAGCGACGAAACACACCGCGAACTAAGCCCTCATGCTTGACCGCGCCACCATCGAGCGGCTTTCGCAAGACCCTTCAAAAAACGCGCCGCTGCTCAATGTGGCGCTGGCCGAAGAGGGTCACGCGAAGGCGCTGCTCTCGCTGGCGAAGTGTACATCGCTGGGCCCCGAGGCCCTGAGCGTCATCGCCGAGCGCATCCTGAACGACGGGCCCAACGTCGGCCGTGACCCCGAGGCCAAACCCGACGAGCCCTTTGGGCCCATTGCTGATGAACTCGACAGACACCTGATCACGCGGGAAAACGCGCCCGATTTTGTTCGAGATCAAGTTGCGGATCGCCACGCCGCCGACCCGTTTTTTGTGCTCGCGGCAGCCTGTCATCCAAACGCAACACTTCGTGCGATCGAGCGCGCGGCGGACTTTCCAGCTGCGTCTCCGGCGCACGATCGCCTCTGGATCCCGCTGATGAATACTGATTGTATTCCACCGCTGATCGCCGAAGAATGGGCCCAGGATCGATCACCTTACCGCCGCGAAACGGTGGCTCGCATTTCGCAAAACAAGGCGCTTCTGTCGGCGCTCGCTTCGGATCGTGACCGACGTGTACGCCGCGCCGTGGCCTCCAATCGCGCCGCCGGAGAATTGCGTACACAACTGGCGGCAACCGATCCCGCCGTTGAAGTTCGCGCCCGGGCCGCCGGTGCACTCTCTGCCCACGAAGGTGTTCCCGAGGGAGGCAACATTGTTGAGACAGCCAAGTTTGCGGCAGCGCTTCGAGCAATGCGTTCGCTCGGCGTTCTCGCCCCCGATGTTCGAACAGCTCTTTCCTCCGCCGGCGCAGCACTCGACGAAGAGGGAGCCACACTCGCGGCGCAGGTTCTCGCGCGACACGAAGTGATTGCTTTGCTCGATCATGTGGTTGCGGCCGGCGCAAAATCGCCGCTCGCCCGTGGCTTTTCAGCCGGGCTTGCGTTGCGTACACCTCCATCCAACGAAAACGCCGAAGCCGAAGACGCCGACGGCGAGTTGGTGGGCATTGTGTACGAAGCGGTGAAACCGCTCGCGCGTCTGACTGAAGGAACGCCCTCGTTCACCGGCAAAGCAAAGCTCTCCTGGTGGATGGCCAACGGGTTGATGACGTGTACACATGTGTCAATCGACACCATCGCCGAGCAGGCTATTCGAGGCGCGCTTGTTTCAAATCGGCCCGTTCTGGCGCACGCGAGCGCAACAAAGCCGGAGCTGGTGCGTGCTCTTTTTGACGCCACCGCCTCGCGCGACGGTGTACCCCACGCACTCCTTACGCTCGCGTGGAGCGATTCGGCCGTGTCTGACAAAGAAGTGATCGACTTGGCCGGCCGCATCGCGCGACCGAAGAAACGCTCTGAAGATCTCCCCGAAGATGAAGTGGACCTCGATCCGCTGGTGCGCAGCCTGCCCGTTCTTGAACGCGCGGTGCTCACGGCAACTCTCCGAGCGAATGTTTCTCCCCGCGCCGCGCTCACCGCTATCGGACTCGATTCGCGTCGCGTGCGCTACGTCGTGTCCGCAATGCCGCAATGGAAAGGCCGACTGACGGGGGCCAAACTCGCACGTGTACTCAGACAAAACGCGGGAGCGCTCACGGCGGCCCACTCTGAAACGCGAGCGCGCGCTTCAACCGTGGAGCCGTGGACGCAACGTCAAATGTCTGAAGTGGAGTTGGCTGTTGCCATTGCGATTGGGCACATTACCGGGGCTGAAGTTGCGTCACGTTTGGCAAGCGGGAGGCAGGTGATCGATGACGGTATCTCGCTCTCGGCGGGAATCCTGGCCCGCGCTTCGATCGAGGGGGCGACGGCGGTGGCGCCCGTCATCGAATGGGCTTCAAAAAACCGAGGTTCGGTGCCGGCGGCGCTTGCGCTGTGGTTGCTCGTGGAGGCGATTGATCGCGTGCGCGTGCCGTCGCTCATTGCCGCGTCGATTGACCAGTTGGCCACCTCAAAAGGAGCGGTCCCAGCTTCGGTGAGCGACGCGCTGACGGCGCTGGAACTGAGAAAACCAGGCCGGCTGTTGGGAATTGGGCCTCAATCGCCGCGGGGTAGAGCAACGTTGGCGAGTGCCATTGCCCGGGCGTATCGCGCCCTGGGTGGAATGCGCGACGAACGTCAAGACTCTTGAGTCGTCAGGTCTCGCCGACTTTGCGCTTTTCTACTCAATTGTGTACACAATTGACGCGTTTATTTGCATTCTTCCGAGATAGGTTCGCGATCCACGCCGCACGCTAAAAACAGCACCGAGTTCGGCCGTGGATGACCCTTACCAACGAAGCGCAACATCCGTTTTTCCGTGGATGGGCAGGTATTCAGCAAGTCAGGGTTACCCACCTTGGGTTCGCTCATGGCATCGAGATAACAATACCCATTTATCTGCTCGCCATTTTCATCGAGCGGGTATTCGTTCAGGTCGTTTTGACATAGGTAGAGGGGTTGTCCCGGTTCGGTGCCGGTCAACTGTGGGATCTCGCAGAAGCAGTCAAATTCGCGCGCGACAACGGCCGGATCTGTACCAATGGCTTTAACCAACTGCTCACGTTCAGGGGCCGGCACGAGCCGCGCCTGACCCGCGTCGCAACAGGCTCCACTGGGCTCCGTCAATCGAGCTTCAATTACGGCACAGTTGGCAAGCCCTTCGGTGTCAGTGGAAAGGCTGCGCGACAAACATCCGCCGTCGATTTGGGCCTCCAAACGCTTGAGGGCTGCTGTAATCGCCGGGCGATACCCAAAGTCGGCCCGGGTAGGATCGACCGTTTGAGCCGGGCACGCTGAGGCGACCACGCCCTGATATCCAATTTCTTTCATCAGCTCCAAAATGCGCGTTCCGGGTCGAGCGCCGGCGCGAACTTGATAAGTTGGATCGGAAATGTAAGGCGGATCGTAGACCGGGCTCGTGTCCTGATCGCGGCAATATTGGTAGTTTTCAACCGAGCAGGCTACCGGTTCCAGCAGGTCAAAAATGCAGGCATAGTTCAGATCGTCCCACGTGCCGAAATCATGGCCATTGATCGTGTTTTTGAGGGGCGTGTCAGGCGTTGCGATTGGCTCGCCCGTAATGGGATGAGTTCCCGAGCGAATGTCGGGAGACTCCACCATCAGCGGATCTGCCGGTGGGATGCCTTTTGCGGGCTCACCCAAAATGATGTCCCATCCCGTTTTGCCGCTCTTGTCGGCAAATTCCAGTTCGTCCGACGACTTGAATCCTTTTGTCAGATCGGTTGGATCGTTGGCGATGTCCTGCCAGGGAACACCGGCAATCGCCGTGACAACCACCATGGAGCTTGTGCGCAGCGCCTTGAGCTTGTCGGTTGGATCCAAGTCTGAAAAAATGGGATTGGGCTCAACTTTGCCGCTCCTTGTTAGAACCGTCGGTTGAGTGAGCGCTTTTTTATACCGGGAGATCGGTTGTAATAAATCGATCCCAAAACGGCGCTTTTGGTCCCAACATCGAAGGTTGATCGGGTCTTCCGCTTCCGTCAGGCGAGCCACCGTTCCATCGGCGTTTGTACACATTGGGTCGGCCGGGCAGTCATTGCCCTGCGCATCTTTTTGGGTTGGCTGCGCGCACGAGTAGCAACACGGATCGCCGGGATTTGAAGCACACTCCTGCCGCGGCCTGGGTAGGTGGTAGGAGGCACCTTCACCCGTTTTTTGTTTAAAAGCCGGGTATGCAAACCCTGAATCGTCCAACGAACAGTCGTTTTCGTCGGTTAACATCACAATGGCCAAAAGTGAATCGGGGCGCAAAAACGCCTTTCTCTGCGCCAAAAGTTCGTTATCAATCCCGGTAGAAACGGCCTTCCCATCTTTGTTTATTTCAAACCCCGCGGGCGGCTCAGGGTCCACAAGAAATCGGTACCAACTTTCAAGTTGACTTTCATACCCGCATCCCACGTCACCGGCCCCCGCAATCATGTCCCGCAGCACTGGTATGAGCGCCGTCGAATCGGGGTCTAAAGGTGAGTCTTCGTGCAAGTCTCCCTCCCCGGGCGGCGCTGATATTTGGGCCGGATCCCAGGCCAAAAAGCCCAAATTTTGGTAGGTGGGCAATGTGTCAGAAAGGGTGGGATCAGACCTATACACCAGGTGCCCCTTGTCATCGTTTGAGTGTTTCCCCGCGCCGGTCGGTGAACAGGCATCGGCCCCGTAGCTGCCAAGGCTCGACGTGATGACGCCGATGTGAATATCAAGAATGGGTTCAAATGCCCGGTGCGCGCCGGCGGGGCAAGGATCGAGAGGCGACTTGGGTGTGGGTATGATCGGTTGAGCGTTGAAGTCGAGGCACGGCGGGTTGACAAGACCTTCTACCAAATCTGGAATAGCCAAGGCCAAGAGCCGCTGCTTGTCAGACATGGACCTGGAATTGTCGACGGCGAGAACAATGTCCACCTTGCTCACGAAACTGGTTGCAAGGCGTTCGCTGACAACCGCTGTGCTGATGGGTACAACCGGACAAATGGGCCGATCTTGGCAGCCTGACGCGACGATGCCAAGAGCTGCAAGGGACACAAATCCAACCGGGAGACAACTCTTCAGGCGGAGGGGTGTTTGGTTCATGACCGCCCCTCAGCAAGTGGAGTGCCCGACCGCAACATGGTAAGATCGCACAACTCCGACGCAGCGAGCCTGACAACCTCGTTGGCATTTCAGCCGCCGGTTGGCAGGCAGACTACATCTCCGCGATCACCAGGCGTTCCCACTCCGGGTACATCTGAAATCCGGGGGGCGTCGCACCCGGCAGCGGATTCCAATACCGCTTGGCGAAATCAATGTCAGATTCGTCGGTGTGTACGCAAAATCCAAAACCGGCCAACAGTTGGGCCATTTCTTCTCTGTGAAAAACGGCGTGTACAGGTTCACCTATCGAGGCGGCAACCGCCGTTGCGAGGCGAGCTACGGTTCTTCCGAGGTCCGCCGGGGGCCGCATGTATGTCAGGGCAATTTGACTTGTCTTTGCGCTGTGACGGCCTACCACTTCCAGGGTAGATTCAATCGCGGGGCGGGTGAGGTACGGGGTGACACCTTCCCATATCCAAAACGTGGGTAAATCTTTATCAAACCCCGATTTTTGAAGCGCTTCGTCGAGTTTGTCTACTTCAAAGTTGACGGGTACAAAATGTCGATGTGGGGCACTTGTTGAATTGGCCAGTCGCCGCTTTTTTTCGCGCTGCATGGTGGGATGGTCCACCTCAAAGGCGGCCATATTTTGCAGACTCGAAAGTCTGCCCACCCTGTTGTCGAGTCCAGCGCCCAAAAGAACAACCTGACGAAGCCCACGCTCCGCCGCAGAAACCGCCGCCTCGTCGATGGCAAGCGTTCGCAATGCCACATGCCATGAAAGGCCGAGGGAAGCCGCGCCCACGGAATGGTGCAATACCGACGCCGTCAGGGGCACCCTTTTTACGAACTCCGCAGGAAGCTGAAGAATGAGCGGCACAAGGTGCAGCGCTTCCGGGTCGGGTGCGGCTTGGAGTCCACTCGGAAAAGACGCGTAGAGGGCCCGGACGCCCGCCACCAGGGCCGCGGTGAGGCTTGGCTTGTCAGCGCGCATGGCGGTTTGGCGTATCACAGAACCAAGTGGGCTTCGCAGATCGAACTGAGAGGTTCCGATTGACACAACCTGCGTGGGAGCCGATGCTCCGTCCCAATTTTATGGCGGTGCGCACGATCGATCTACACGCCATTCCGCTCTTTCAGGGCATCACCGAACAACACCTTCACGCGTTGCTCGGTGCGTTTGAACAGCTCTCGCTTCCCGCGGGAACGGTTCTTTTCGAAGCCGGTTCCAAGCCGGATTACTTTCATCTCCTTGTGAGCGGTGAGGTTGAATTGCGCGAAGGCGACGCCGCGCGATTCACACTTACGCCGCTCGCACCCATCGGTGAGCTGGGGGTTCTCACGGGCCTTCACCGCAACACCACCGCAGTCACCACAAAACCCTCTGAAGTGTACAGAATCTCGCGGGCCGCTCTTCTTGAGCTGTTTGAGCGCCACGGCGACATCGCGTTTCCTTTTGAGCACAACCTTCTCCAAGTGGTTGCTCTCAAAATTCGGCGCGACAACCGCCGAATCGATGAGATGCGAGGCAACTTAATTCGCACTCAAAAGGCAATGAAGCGCCTGCTCGACATGGTGCTCGAAGCGCCCGAAACGCCGCAGAGCAAAGACCTTGTTGAAACGCTTGAAGACCTGATTGAGCACAACAAGCGTGGCCACTATCTCGTGGAGCCGACCGGTCCGCTGCACAGTTCCATTCGGCTCGACGACGGCGTGCTCGTGCCCGTTCTTGAAATGAGCGACGGCATGGTGCGATTCGGAAAATGGCCCGGAGCAAACATTAAAAATGGCGGCCATTTCTCGGGCGTTCTGGTTACGTCACAGGGCGAAGTGCCGGTGAGTGGAACGGTTGAATCGGTGTCCGACACGAGCGTTCTCCTCAAACTCGACCTGCTCATCGACGAGTACCAAAAGTTCGTTCGCGAATATCTAACCCGCGTTCAAATGCTCGACTTCGTGGTGTAACTCGGCCCTTCACCATTCGGCGGCCGGTATTTGGAGGCGGACGTGACAACGTTGCCGCGAGGTTTTTTTGGTGACGGCGAACCGGTGGAAGTTGCACCCGGAACGCTATTTCTTCCGTCGTTTGCAAACGCCGCGGCGTTTATCACGTCCGAAGGTGTACTCCTCGTTGACTGCGGTCACGAGATGTTCGGCGCTCGAATTCTCGAAGCGCTGCGCAAACTCACAACGCTGCCGGTCGTTGCGATCGTGTTCACGCACGGTCACGTCGATCACGCGTTCGGTGTTCGCGCGATCGACGACGATGCGCGCGAGCGAGGCCACGAACGGCCGCGTCGCATTGCTCACGTTCGCGTTGCCGAGCGGTTTTTGCGCTACCAAAAAACGCGCGGCCTCAACGAACACATCAACTCGGTTCAGTTTGGTGTACCGGCGCGCTTTCCGTCTGAATATCCGCAAATCGATCAAACGTACGAGAGTGAACTCACGCTCACTCTCGGCGGTGAAACGTTTGAACTCGTTCACGGTCGCGGTGAAACCGACGATGCCACGTGGGTGTACGCACCGTCGCGCGGCGCTCTTTGCACCGGTGATTTTTTTATCGGTTGCAGCCCCAACTGCGGCAACCCCCAGAAGGTGCAACGCTACCCCGACGAGTGGGCAGCCGCGCTTCGCCGAATGGCTTTAAAAAAGCCAAAAATCTTGTTGCCCGGCCACGGTCCCGTCATCACCGGTGAGGCTGATGTGTACACAGCTCTCTCCGAGACGAGCGAATACCTTGAAGCGCTTGTTGAGCAAACGCTCGCTCGCATGAACCGCGGCGAGCGACCATCAAGCATCATTCACGAAGTGGTGCCGCCGGCTCATCTCAAGGGTCGCTGGTATCTCGAACCGCTCTACGATCGGCCCGAGTTTATTGTTCGCAATTTACTGCGTCTTCACGGCGGTTGGTGGAACGGAAATCCGGCAGAACTTCTACCGTCGCGCGAAGAAAATCTCGCCCGACACATTGCCGAGATCTCGGGGGGCGTGAGTACACTTATCGAAAAAGGGCGAGCGCTTCTCTCGTCCGACATCGTGACGGCGTGTCACTTTGCCGAGTGGGCAACGCTTGCCGCACCCACCGACAAAGAGGCCCTGGCCCTTAAAAGAGAGGCATTTCTAAAGCGCGCATCCGATGAGCCGTCGCTCATGGCGCGCAACATCTTTCTGCGCGCCGCCCAAGAAGCCGACGACGCTGCAACAAGACTCGGATAGTTGGGAAGAGGCGACCGTCAGGCCACAGCCACAGCGCGCCCTACCTCATCATAATCGGGCTCAACACCGGGGTTGGGACCAACCCACGCGTATGTGATTTTCCCTTCGGCGTTTACGACGAACACAGCGCGATTTGATGCTGTGTACCCCGGCATGCCCGCGAAGTTATCAATCGCGATGCCGTACGCGCGCGTTGCGTCACGCGTGTAGTCCGAAAGAACGTCGAATGTGAGACTGTTCTTTTGAGCAAACGCCGCGTTGGCAAACGGAGCGTCGACGCTCACGGCCAAAACGGTGGCGTTGAGTTCAGAAAGTGCGGCGAGCGAGTCACGAAATGTACACAGCTCTTTTTCGCAAACACTTGTGAAAGCGGCCGGAAAAAAAGCGATAACCACCTTTTTTCCGCGCAGTGCTTCGAGGCTTACCCTGTCGCGTTTATGGTTGAACAGGTTGAACTCGGGGGCCTTGCTTCCGATGGCGATCATGCTTCCTCCTCAAAACGATGCCGCCTTATAGGCTCGCCCTAAGCGCCCGAAAAGGGGCCAAAACAATTTGGCAACCCTTTCGCGAAGCGCGCCGCGTCGGCGGCGCCAAAAGTCCGGCAGGACTTTGACACGCGGCACTAACTGTTGTCGTCGCTGTTGTCGTCGCTCGACAGAAGCGCATCCATCAAGCCGCCGCCTTCACCCCCGGGCGGTCCGTCGTTGTCGTCGTGACTGTGAGAACGCCTGCGTCGCGAGTGGCGCGGCGCTTCAAACTCTACGTCGCCCGACAGAGCCGACCCGGCTGCCGCTCCCAAAAAGGCCGCAGCCACACCGCCCACGCTCGACAACAGTTCCATATTCCGGGCGCTTGCGGCCTGTTCTTGTCGCGCTTGATAACGCTCCATCGCTCCCGCAAACACCTCGTTGCAACGTGTACACGCGACAGCATGATTGGGCGAAAGCGCCCCGCAGAAAACGCATTTGACAACCACCCACGCGTTGCACTTGGTGCAGTTTGTTGCGGTGATTGGACTGTAGGTGCCGCATTGACCACATTTAACGGCCTCTTTTGCCAAGTCTTTTACGAGCTGCGTTTTGCAGAATTTGCAAACGACGGCGCCGGCTTCACGAGGCGCGGTGCAATTGGGACACGTATCCATGGCGCGAGCATAGCGTGCCCGGCGCCTCGGTCCCAAGATGCTCTCCGCAGTTGAGTACACTTCTTGGCCCTCGCGCAAATTGACAGCCAAAGCGCTGAGCCTCGGTTATCCTCGCGCGCTCGCGTGACCGGAAATTGGATTCGAGCCGCTGTTGTTTCGTTCGCACTCGCCGCAGCGGGATGTCAGGTGCGCCCCGTGCGCGCGCCCGGCGAGACAGACATCCTGGTCCGCAAGGTGGAGATCTTACCTACGGAAGGTCAACCTCCTCTGTCGCTCCCCGTCGACACATTGCTCGAACGGCTCGGCATGCGACCCGGCAGTTTGATCCTCGTTCCCCGGCGTTTCAGTGAATTTCGTGAAGCCGAAGATCGCCGCAGAATTGAGGCGTATTACCAGCAGTATGGCTACTTTGACGTAAACGTTAAACTGCCCGAAGAAGAGTTTTCGGCCGACCGTTCACAGGTAGCCCTGACATTCAGAGTGAACGAGGGGGAGCGCTATACCATTGGTGAAGTTCACCTTGCCGGGCCCCCGAAAGAAGAAACAGACAAGCTCCTTGGGATGATCCCTTTTACAGAGGGTGAAACCAAGATCGACTTGGAACAGTTTCGCAAAGTCCGCATTACAATGAGCGACCACCTCCGAGCGGAAGGGTATGGTCATGCCAATGTGTACAGTCGCTCCTATGTTGATAAGAAAAAGCGCCTGATTCACTGGTATTACTTTGTGGACGCCGGGCCCAAAACCAACATCGGTTCCATCAAAGTTGACGGTCACGTCAAAGTCTCCGCCGAAAAAATTCTAGAGCGCAGTGGAATGGCCGTGGGTGACCTTTATCGGGAGACCTTACGCGACACGGTTGTTCGCGACCTGCTCGATTCAGGTTCCTTTGCTTCGGTGTTCGTTCGTACCGACTCTGACACAAAATTTATTGCGCCCGGAACCGCACCTGACACCGGCGGTGAGCTTCGAGACGAGCAGGTAGACAAAGACGGCAACTTCGTTCCGCGCAAACTCCCAGGCGCGCTCAACCTTACCATTCATGTTGTGGAGGCCCCGAGCCGCACATTGCGCGTTCGCGGCGGATTTGAGATCGACCCAGCGCGGGCAGACGCCACACTGGGAGCCACTGCGTGGTTTCGAAATGTCTTTGCGCCGATGCACCACTTGGTGCTTGAAGGGCGCCTCGGATACGGAATTTTGTTTGACCAAAACCCCGGTCAGCCCAACGGTCCTTACGGGGAGGCCCTCATCCGCACCGTTCATTCAGGTGTTCTCGGCCGCATGGGAGATCTGCGCCTTTCGGCCCGCCTTCGAACAGCACTTTACCCCGACGCATATCTGACAGAGCTGTCGGCGGGCCCGGGAGTGCGCGCCACCCTTGGAAAAGGGGTGTTTTTTGACACCGACCTCTTGGCTGTCTACGGCCTCGCCACCAACTTTTCAAACTTTTCAGAAGGGGAGAGGCAAAAATATGCCTTACCCTCGTCGCCCGAGAGTTTCGTTCCAGAACTGTCCGCGGCGCTCCGTTGGGACGCCCGAGACAACCCTGTTGAAACAAAAAGTGGCCACTACCTCGGCGTTACGGCGCGATTTGCGCCCGGCGCGCCGGTGGGTACACACAGGTACTTGAACGTCGCGCCTGAAGCCCGCGGCTATCTACCCATCACATCGGCTTTGTCGGTTGCGGGTAGAGCCTTTGCCGAGTGGTCGTTCCTCAACGATTCGGCGGGTGTACCTTTGGGTGCCCGCCTTTTCGGCGGCGGTGCCTACGGTTTTCGCGGAGAAGGAAGGCAGCGCCTTTCTCCCGTTTTGCAAAAGTGCGTGCCATTTTCTACCGATCTGACAGCGTGCTCTGACAGGGCAATCGGCGGGCTTTCGTTATTTGAACTCTCGGCTGAACTGCGTTTTTTGCCCGTTCAAAAACAATACGGGGTTGTGTTGTTCGGCGATCTCGGGGGGGCCGGGCCGGCGCTCAACCCGTTTGAAGAAGGGCCGAGCTTTGCGGCCGGATTGGGCCTGCGCCTGCGCATTTGGTATCTACCCATTTCGGTGGACGTGGCGTACAGAGCGCTCTCGCGGGGCCAAGTACAAGATCTAAATGATAATCCGGTTTCGGCATTTGCCCGCATAGGTGAGGCTTTTTAGGGCGAATTTTACGGGATGGGTGGGCAAAGTTCTGCGGGTATACACATTCCAGTCCAACACGACCCGTTGGTTTCTGCTGTGGTTCCATCCGGGCACGGAGGAGGAAGCGACTCACAAAACGCGGTGCAGATGTTGCCGCCGATGGGATGGCAGATTGGATCGGTTGTGCAGTCCAGATTCAGATTGCAATACGCGGGAATGCAGCCCGCCGCAGTGGCGCACGGTTCGGTGGAGCCTCCCGGGTCAATATCGCAGTCAGGTTGTTTCCCGTTGCATGCCCACTCGGGGATAAAACCGCAGCTCGCCGGCTTGCAATTGGGGGCAGCTTCGCAGTGATGAAACTGAATGTTGATGCAATCGGCGCAGCCTCCCTGCGGATTGCAACTTGGGCAACACTCATCATCGTAAACGGGTAGGCACTGGGGAAAGTTGGCAACACACGCGGTGTGGTTCATCCCGTCGCACCCACCAAATCCGCCGAAGCCTCCCGTTCCCCCGGCTACGGTTGTTGAGTTGCCCGCGCCCCCCGTGCCGCTCGTGGTTGAGTTTCCGGTGGTTGTATTACCGGTGGCGCCGCTTCCGCCTTCACCGCCGCTGCCCGTTCCAATGGAGACGTTGCCACCGCAGCCAAGGGCGAGAGATATCACAGCGCTCAATCCAAATAACCTGTTCAAGCTTCCAAAGTTCATGACTCCATCGTTTCACTCGATCGCGCCGTCGTCCACGACAAAACTATTTCAGTAGAGTTACCTTCGCGAAAGCACTTTTCGACCTCGCGCGCCGCCGGTGATCCGGGTATGCTGACCATGAAATGGCTTCGGATACCCCTGAGGGTTCGGTTTCTCCGCCGGCCCCCAAAAAGAAAAAGCGGCGCGCTCTCAAGATCGCGGCCTACATGCTCGGCGTGCCGCTCCTCCTTGTGGCCCTCGTGGTTGGGTATCTGCACACCGACGCTGGCAAAACGCGCATCAAAGGGGTCATTGTTAAACGTCTTGCCGACCGGGTTGACGGTCAGGTTGAAGTGGGAACAGTTGACTACGCCCTCTTCGGTCAAATTCAACTGGGTGAACTTCATCTCAAAGATCCGCAGGGGGTTGAAGCCATCGGTCTAACCTCCCTGGTTGTCAAACCCTCTTGGGGAGATCTGCTTCGCGGCAATTTGGTCCTCAACGAAGTCAGTCTGCGCGGCGCCAAGGTCAGCCTCGTCAAAGACGCCGACGGTGGGTCCAATATCAAAAGGCTCTTCAAACCTCAGCCTGAAAACCCCAATAAGAAGCCGCTCGACAAGCGCATCACCGTCAAGACACTTTCCATCTCCGACGTGGGCGTTTCCATTGTTCAACCCGATGGAACCGTCATTCAGATTTCCAATGCGGCGATCGACGGCGCGCTTTCTGTCCTTCCCTCCGACAAAAATGTGGACGTTGAAATTGGGAAGATCGCTTTGGCTGCCCATATTGATAAAGGCCAAGGTGGTCTAAAAGTCGGGCTTTCAAGCCTCACAACGGGTCTAACCGTCAAGCTCGACAAGGGTGTTGGCAAAGCCACACTCCACCCGCTTTCAGGTCATGTTGCCCTCACTCTGCCCGACAAACCTGAAAAGGGGTTCGACATCGGTCTGGCCGGTTTTTCAGCGGATATCAGCGACGACGGGGTAGGGGTGTCCCTCGACAAACTCTTGGCCGGCGCTGTGGCGCTCGCATCCGTGGAGGTAAAGGGCAAACTCGCCGACGGAAAAATGGCGGGCGATCAAAAAGCCGACGTTTTGGGCCTCAAAGTGCGCGCCGCGAGTGTGAATGAAATCCTGGGTAAAGATATTCTTGCCGGGGATGTGGACATTGATACCCACGTTTCGGGTCCGCCCGACAAAATTACCCTCGATAGTAAGGTTACCGCGCCGGGTGTCACATTGGCCCTCGCCGGCTCGGTCGGCGTGGGAGACCCGTCAAACCCCAACTACGATGTGAACCTGACCCTTTCCAATGTGGACACCCAGAAGTTACTCGCCTCGGGGATGAATGCGCCCTCGGTTCAGGTAGAAGAACTCAAGGCCGCCGTAAAAGGACGGGGTCAAAAGGCGGAAACCGCCGGTGCCACCGCTTCTATTAAAGTGACAGGCGTCACAGCCAAGGGCGTTCGGGTAGATGGGCTCGACCTTGAGGGTGAACTCAAAAATGGTATTTTGCATGTCAAGAGTGCCGAGATAAAAGCCGTTGGACAACGTGTCACCGCCGCGGGTGAAGTGGAACTTGCGACCAAGCGGGTAAACCTAACCCTCGGGGTTGACGGCGACGTGGGTGACGCTCTCGGGCGCCTAAAAGCCGCGGGGATTGCTATCAAGTCCAATCTACCCAAAGGGGCTGTTCGCCTGCCGCCCAACGATCTGACGGTGACAGTCAGGGGCTTCTTGAATGGTCAGCTCGACGTCACTGCCAACGCCAAAAGACTCTCCGTTTTCGGTGGCACACTGGGGCTCAACGCTCAGGCTGCCCTCACAAGGCACGATCCCCCGCTCGAAGACGGCAAAAAAGTAACCGTTTCGAGTCTGGATACCGATATTCGCATCGCCGGAATCAAACTCTCTTCCATTCTCGCCATGCGCGGCAAAAAGCTCCAAGGGATCGATGGGGAGATTGCCGGGGATATCCATGTTGAAGGAACCCCGCAAAGCCCTAAAGCCAAACTTGTTCTCGGCCTTTCCACTTCGCGTGAGGACGGCGGAAAAACGCTGCGAATGGCCCTTTCGGGGGATGTCAACCCATCCGCGGCAGACCTGAAAGTTTCGCTTGTTCCAACGGGTGAAGCGGCTGAAGTGTTTGGCCTCACAGCAAAACTTCCCCTGTCGCTCGGTGGCGCCAAAAAAGGGATTGATCCCTACCGCCCGCTGAAAGTGCATGCGTCTCTACCCAAAAAGGCACTTGCAGACCTGTGGGCGTTTGTTCCCAAAACGGTCCTTTCAGGAACCATTCAAACCTTACCCCAAGGCGACATTTCACTCGACCTGGACGTGAATGGAACGGCTGCCAAACCCGATGCAAAATTGCATCTTGGCCTCATGGCAAAAGCTGTCCCCGGGTTTGACATTTTTCAAAAAGTGGATGTGGATGCCACCCTCAAGCCGGCGGGAGAGCGGCTTGCCGTTCGAGCCGACATCGGGGCTTGGCTAGACTCTACAAAAGCAAAACTGATTGCGGTGGGGGCCGACGTTGACCTCTCCCGTTCGCCGGTTCTCGGCCCGCCCGACCTTGGATACAAAGCTGAAATCACCCTCGGTCCGGTGTTACCTGCGGACCTATTTATGGCCTCTCCAGAAACCCGGGCCATGGGTGGCATGGTTCTCGGTGCTATTCAACTCCAAGGCAACCGTGAAGACCTAACCGCTCACGTGGCTATTAACGGTGACGGACTAAAACCCGGTGGAAAAGGGCCTTTTGCGCTGAACGCGGCGCTCAACCTTGAAAAAGAAGAAACCGATCTAACCGTCAACATGCGCATTCCCGAGGGTGGGGGTGATCAGGCAAAAAGTGACCTCCTCAAGCTATCCGGAAAAATCGGTCTGGCGGGCAAAAAGCTCTTCGCTCAACTCAAAGACAAAGAGCATCTTGACCCGAAACTTGACCTTTTGCTCTCCATTCCCAAGCGCACGCTCGCCTCACTTTCCGTGCTGCGGCCCAACCTTGAAAAAGCGCCGGGCAACCTTTCAGGATCCATTGCAGTCACCGGAACAGCCAAATCGGCTCTCGCCAAAGGTGGAGTTGTTCTTGACGACGTGGAGCGAGTGGATGGGCAAAAAGGCGGCGCCGTTTTATCGCTCAATGTCGGTGCAGAACAAATCTCTGTTGTCCTCGGCGCGGGTGAACCCAATGCCGACACAGCACCTCTAAAAATTGCGGCGAGCCTTTCGCGAAGTCAAATTTCCAAACTTCGCGAGGGTGGAAATCTACCCATTGACGCTTCCATTGCAGCCGACAAGGTCGACATTCGCCGTCTCATTCCAAAAGCGGCCCTCGAAAATTCAAAGGTGGGTGTCAAAGGTACACTCGACTGGAACATGAATGTCCACGCCGAACTCACAAAAACCGACGCTGGAATGAAACTGGCCGAGGGTTCGGTAAAAGGGCTTTTGGATTTGCACGATGCAACGCTCGCATTGCCCGGCACCAAACGCGCCTACCAAGACGTGGGTCTGAAACTTCTCGCCGATGACAAGGGGCTTCACCTTGACGCCCTCAAAGCGAAAGAAAGCGACGAAGAAGTTAAAGACAGATCCCTCCTCGCCAAAGCAGAAATCACGCTCGACAAGCTCAAGCCCACCGCGGCCTCGCTCTCCCTGTCAGCAAACAAATGGCTCGTTTTCGGTCCGCGCGCGATCGGCTTTGCAGACGCACCGAGGGGAACACTTTCGGCCGACATCGGAGCTGAAGCCGATCTTTCCAAACCCGTTCGTAAGGTCAAGGTCAGCGTCAAAGCGTTGGAGCTGCTCATCCCTGAACGATTTGAACGCGCGCACCAACCTGAAGATGTACAGGCGGGTGACCTCATCATTTTGGATGAAGGCAAAGTGGCCAAGGGAAAACTCCCTGTTCCCGATTCAGTAGCAAACAAGGGAAAAGAGGCTCCAAAAGAGGCCAAAGCTGCGGAAGAAGAAGAGTCGGGGTTAGACCTTTCCGTTCATATCGCCGACGGTGCGCACCTGCTTCAAGCGCCAATTGAGATTTGGCCCAAAGGAGAAGTGACCGTCAAAAGCCGACCGTCGGGGCGCGAGGTCAACGCCAATCTGACAATCACCCGCGGAGGGCTGTCGCTGGGGGGTCAAAATCACGGACTGGTGAAGGGGAGTTTGGTGTTTGACAAAGCCAACCCGCAGGGGTTTTTGGACTTGTATTTTGAGCATCCCATGCGGGCGGCGGCGCTTCGTCAGATCTCGGAAGCGAGCGGCGGCACCTCCGTTAAAATTCACATGTTCGGCCCATTGTCCGATCGAAAAACAGTCCTTTCCGGGGCAGGTACATCGGGTGCGTTATGGGATGTTCTTGCCATGCACAACACGGGTAGGGCGCGTTACGTTTCAGAACCCGACCTTCCGTGGTCTATGTCCACCGAGTTTCCACAGCACGACAATCTGCTTGTTCTGGGATTTTTGGCAGTGAACCTTCCGCATCTCCTCTTTGTCGATCGGTTTGCCGCTTGGGGAGATCCGTACGACGACCCGCAGGCCTATGGTAAGATCACGCACTTTGAGGCGGAGCGATTTGTTGGAAATGCGCTTCGTTTCCGGGTGGGCGCGCGCCCATCATCGCCCGGCCAAAGTGATGCCGAAGTGGAGTTGGACTATGTGTTTGTAAACGTTCCGCGCATGCTTCTGGGGGTGGGAGCCGTGGGTGGAACGAGGGGCGGCGGTGGGGCCGGCTTTGTTTGGGAAGTATCAAGTAAAGACTGACTTGGGAGTTGCGATGAAGTACAAAACCGCTCTTTTTGCGTTTGGAACTCTGCTCTCCGCGGCAATTGGTACAAGCGCCTGTGACTCCGCGCCGACCACCCTCACAGGGGGTAGCGGTGGATCCACAAGCTCCACCGGAGCCACCGGGGGCGTTGCCGGAAGTTCCACTTCCAGCGGGCAGGCCGGCGACGATTTCCCTGTAACCAGCGGTCAGGGATGTGTTGGGCTTGAGTGCCAACAGGTGACGTGTGGTGGGGATATCACCACAACGATCAGCGGCGTTGTGTACGCACCCGAGGGTAAAACGCCTCTATACAACGTCGTTGTGTACATTCCCAATGCACCCCTCAACGCTCGGCCAGACGGGGCCAGTTGCGATCAATGCGGTTCTACCCTAAGCGGCAGCCCTCTTGTTACGGCACTCACTGATACAAAGGGCCAATTTGTACTCAAAAATGCGCCCGTGGGTGACAATATTCCGCTTGTTATTCAGGTGGGCAAGTGGCGCCGTCAGATCACCGTTTCCACGGTGACCGCCTGCCAAGACAACCCTGTGACCGATCCCGAGCAAACCCGCTTGCCCAAAAACCAAACGGAGGGCGATCTCCCCTCCATTGCTCTTGCCACCGGCGGAGCCGACCCGCTTGAGTGTCTCCTCCGAAAAATTGGTCTCGATGACGGGGAGTTCTCGGTGAACGGTGCGGGAGGTGGTAAGGTGCACCTCTACGCGGGCGGCGGCGGGGCCAACAAGTATGACGGGGCCATTGCCGGAGGGGCAGACTTTCCAGATGCCCAAACGTTGTGGGGAACCAAAGAAGCCCTTATGAAATACGATGTGGTGCTTCTTGCCTGTGAAGGTAACCCCGCGCCCAATAACAAGCCTGCCGAGGCGCTTCAGGCAATGTACGACTATACAGCTTCGGGCGGGCGGGTTTTTGCCTCGCATTGGAATAACTATTTCTTGGAGCAGGGGCCCGCGCCGTTCCCCACATCGGCGGTGTTTAACCATCAACCCGATCTACCCAACCCCATCACCGCATTTGTGGATCAGTCGTTTCCAAAAGGGGCGGCCATGGCCGAATGGCTCATCAACGTGGGAGCTTCCACGGTGCTCGGTGAGATTCAAATCAAAGAAGCTCAACACACTGTCGACGCAACAAACCCGGCGATCTCGCAGCAGTGGATTATTCAGCCCGATTACAACTCAGTACAATATTTTACTTTTAATACGCCCATTGGTGTGCCCGCAGAGGAGCAATGCGGGCGTTTGGTGTACAGCGACATTCACGTTTCGTCGGGTGATCAAATTGGACAACCTTTTCCAAATGGCTGCGTAACAACAGAAATGTCGCCTCAAGAAAAGGCCCTTTTGTTCATGCTGTTTGACCTCTCGGCGTGCATTATCCCCGACGACGATCCGCCGGTTGAACCTCCCACGTGAGCTTGAGTTCCAAGGAGTTTTTGGGCTGGCGTTTGCGCCGCGACGCGAGTAGCATTCGCTGCCATGTCGGTTCTAGGAAAGTGGTTGGCCCCATCGCTCGCCGCACTTGCGGTGGCTTCTCTCGCCGGGTGTGACGGGTCTGAAGAATCTACCATCGGTGGGAAGGGTGGGTCCGCGGGAGCAACCAGTCAGGGGGGCTGCGGTTCCGGGGGTGCTTCCACATCCTCTTCTACCGGTGGAACCGGCACGGGTGGGCAGGGTGGAAGCGCTCCACTCGGGGGAGATCGCCCCGCAAAGCTGATTGTGCCTGAATCGTACGATGGCAGCAAGCCGGCTCCCCTTGTGGTTCTACTCCACGGCTACAGTGCGAGCGGCAGCCTTCAAGAAATTTATTTTGGCTTTAAGTCGTACGCCGCAGAAAGGGGATATTTGTACCTCATCCCCGACGGCACAGAAGATCTCAACAAGGAGCAGTTTTGGAATGCGACAGACGCGTGTTGCGACTTTGGAAAAACCGGGGTGGATGATTCTGCCTACCTGTCAGGTTTGGTTGACGAAGTGAAGGCCCAATACAATGTCGACGCCAAACGGGTCTACTTTGTTGGCCACTCCAACGGCGGTTTCATGTCGTATAGAATGGCGTGTGACCATGCCGATCAAATTGCCGCCATTGTCAGCTTGGCGGGCGCCACCTTCGACGACAAAACAAAGTGCGCACCAAGTCAGCCGCTCAGCGTTTTACAAATTCACGGCACGGCCGACGCCACGGTTCTCTACGACGGCGGCCAGTTTGGGGCCACCGCGTATCCGTCGGCCACTGAAACGGTAGAAATGTGGGCCCAATACAACGGGTGTGACCTGACATCCGCCGCGGGTGATCCCATTGACCTTGAAAGTGGAATTGTGGGGTCTGAAAGTCAGGTCTCAAAATACAACACCGGTTGCTCGATGGGCACCACCGCCGAACTCTGGTCCATTGAAGGCGGCAGTCATATTCCAGCGCTCACCCCCACGTTTCGCTCGGCCATTTTCGACTTTTTGGACGCCCACCCCAAGCCTTAGCAAGTTTTACCGTCGGCGGCTCACGAGTGGGTAGAAACGGGAAAACGCCGCAGGGCACACCATGGCAGACTACGAACTTACCCCCGGCCAATTGGTTGCAGAATACCGGATCGAGAAAAAGATCGGTGAGGGAGGTTTTGGCAAAGTGTACGCCGCCGTTCACCCCGTGATCGGAAAAGCGGCGGCAGTCAAAATTCTCAACCCCGACTTGGCTCGCAGCCCTGAAATTGTAAGCCGCTTTGTCGATGAGGCGCGGGCCGTTAACCAAATTCGACATCGCAACATCATCGACATCTTCGCGTTTGGCACCCTACCCACCGGCATCCACTACTTCATTATGGAGATGCTCGACGGGATGCCGCTCGACAGTTATGTCGAAAAACACGGACCGCTCGACCCAGCGCACGCGTTGTCACTTCTTTGGCCTGTGGGTAGAGCGCTTGTCGCCGCTCACAAAGCCGGCATTGCGCATCGCGATCTCAAGCCTGAAAATGTGTTTCTTACCATGGACGCCGACGGCGCCATTTTTCCAAAGTTGCTCGACTTTGGAATTGCCAAGCTCCTTCACGAGGGAGAAATGGCGAGTCGAACGCGAACCGGCGCAATGATGGGAACTCCGTATTACATGTCTCCCGAACAATGTCGCGGTGTGGGGGTAGATCAGCGCTCGGACATCTATTCGTTTGGAATCATGACGCACGAGGTGCTCACCGGGAAAAAGCCTTTTGTTGCCGACAACATGATGGATCTGCTGATGAAGCAGCTCAGTGAAATGCCACCTCCCATGTCGAGAGTGCGCGGAGATCTCCCCGCCGCGCTCGATGCGCCGGTGCTCCACATGTTGCAAAAATCGGCGGCGGATCGCCCTCAAACAATGCAAGGCGCTCTGGATGAACTCGCTGCCGCCGCGCGTTCGGTTGGGATCGATCTACCCATGGGTGCGCAGGCGTCCATGTTGCCTTCGACCCCTCGATCTTCCCAGCCGCAAACACCTCAGCCCATGCAAACCGGGCCGTCCACAACGTCGGCTCCGCAAATGGACACCGCAGCATGGCTGGCCCGCGGCTCGGGTGAAGGTACGCGTCCACCTTCCAATCCGGGAACCACTCCCGCGCCGGCGGCTACCGCGCCTTCACACCTCACCCCGTCGGGTCATGGTGCTCCACCTCAGGTCGCCTACCCAACGCCTTCACCTTCCTACCCGGGTCACACTCCCTCCGCGCCAAGCTACGGTGGAACGCCGGTGTACCCATCGGCGCCGAGTTATCCAACGGGTATACCTCAACAACCCGCCGCCAAGTCGTCGTCGGGCGTGGCCGTGTTGGTCGCGGTTGTGGGCGGCCTATTTGGCATCGGTGTGCTTATTTTGGGCCTTCTGTTTATTATTGGAATTTCAATTAGTGGAACGCGCATTCGCGACGGCGCGCCCATTGCCGGCACCGCGTACGGTCGCGATGTTTCTGCCACGTTTAATCTGGCTTTTACCGCCCCCAATGAGACGCAGCCTCGCACAACGGCGGAGCTTCGAATCAGGCGCCAATCACAAATTCTTGTCCGTGGTGCGCAGGGTCAGATCGTGACGGCGGCCGAGGTGAAATACGGTGAGGCTTCTACCTATACACGTATTGGGTCCGATCCGGCGTCCACTTTGTCGGCTCCTGTGTCAAACCAGTCTTACCTGGTAACTAGCCAGGGTGAGCACGTGAACGTTGTTCACTCCGACGGATCCGCGGCTGCAGATCATGAAATAGACCAGGTGCTCGCCGATTCCGATGGGATCTTTCTGCCCAGTTCTGAGGCCTTTGGTCGCGAATTGGAAACCGGCGATTCTGTCATCATCGATTCAGACGACGCGTTGATGCTCCTCGGTTTGGGCGATTCTGAAGAAGGGGTGACTGTCCAGGCATCAGGTGTATCGCTCAAACTTGTTTCAGTGGATGAAAACAAGGCCACATTTCGAATGACCGGCACGTTCATTCAAGACGGGGGCAACCCGCGCATGCACCTTGAAAGCACTCTTACAGGTGACATGACAATTGATACGCGCCTTGGTCTACCCATTCACGCCAGTCTGACGGGGCCGATCAACGGCACGCTTTCGGCCCCGCAGGGAACCCTCGGAATATCTGGAACCCTGCACGTAGAGTCGCGGTAGGTGTTGCCGGCGAGACCGGTGCAAAACCCGGCTTCCCGACTATAATCCCAGGTCGGCCATGCTGATTCTGCGCGCATCTTTGGGGGCCAGCGCCATGGCAACGTCGGTCAGGTAAGAAGTGACAAGGCCTTCACCTCGGTGGTTGACGGCCCGCGCAAAAAACGTTTTTCGCGGCGTGCGAAGCATGTCAACGGCGGTGTCCGTCAAACGGCGCCACGCGTGAAGAAGCCTTTTTTCACCGCGGCGCACAACAACAGCATGTCTGACTTGAATGGGTAGATCCGTTCGCTCCAAGATCGATTCATCCTCCGATTCGTGGGGGGAGTCAAATCTGGACAAAGACTCACCACAGGCTGTATGCAGCATCGAGAGGGCCGCCGCTTCGTTGCGGTGGGAAAGCGGCGGAACAAGGTCACCGTCCCTCAGAAAACGCAACGCCCTTCCTGTTTCACTTCCGATCGCGCACGCTGTTCTGAAAAACGAAAGCGTGCGTTGCGTTGCATCGACCCGAACGCGACTGCAAATTCGATAGTTGGATTCTGTCCCAAATGCTCGACGCAGCCCGGCGGATTTGGCGGCGGCGTTGGGTGCGTTGGGGGGCATTGTCAGAACCAGTTCAGCCTCGTCGTCCGCGCCTGAGGGAAGAGCAAACCCGTAGTGGACGAAGTATCGGTGGTTGGCTTTGCGCCCGTAACTGCCGCACACCTCTTCACCGGCGGCGATGTCACGAACGGTTCGAATGACAAATGCGTCGGATGCGTCGTCGAATGTCCAACTCACGTCGGGCGGGCGCTTGTGATTCATCATGTCGGCGATGGGCACGAGCGCTTCAGTCGCCGAACCGCGCACGGTGATTCCAAACACGCGCGTGATGACCACGGTGCTCGCCCAAAAAAGCTCCGCGACGGTGGCATCGCGCAAAGCGGGAACGGTGCGACGCAACTCCAACACCTCGCGCAACACCGCGTCGCGACGCTTCACCACGAGGCCTGAAACGAGCGACCCGCGCAAATACGGAAGCACATCCTGCGGGCAAAAGAGAGGCACCGTTGGAAACGCCGACGGAAGCGCATCGAGGTAGGGTTGGATGGCCGACTTGGACTTCTTTTTTTCAGACAGCAGGTAGGCGGTGAGAAACGCCGACGCGGGCGGCATTTCACGGCACGATGACAAGATCGCCTGGCCTGCGGGGGATCTGCGCGCAACTTCAAGCGAGAGAAGCGCCGACGGCGGAACGCGCAGAACTTCTTGATCCGCTGGCAAATGTTCGGTGGCGCGAAGTAGCCGCCCCGCCTGTGGATGATGATCCACCGTGACGCCCGAGAGCGTTGCGCCGCGCGAAACGGCCCAATCAATCAGCGCACTCGTCGACATAATCTTTCGCTCCGTGTACCCTCGCCCCCCTTTTCAAACGCAGGACTGAATTCATGAGTACACACGAAGAACGTCCCATTCGCACGCTGGCTGTTATTGGAGCCGGCAACATGGGCAGCGGTATTGCCCAAAAAATGGCCACTTCCGGCTTTCCGGTGATCTTGGTCGACACCGATGATTCGAAAGTTCAGCGCGGCCTTTCGATCATTGAAAAGACACTCGCCGAAGGGGTCGCGCGCAAAGTGCTGCGCCAAGATCAAGCCGATGCGGCGCGTGCGAAAATTCGCGGAACGTCGTCGTTTGAAGACCTCGCTGAAGCCGACTTGGTTGTTGAAGCGGTGTTTGAAGACTTCAACGTCAAGCGTGACGTGTTTCGCAAATTGACGGCTGTTTGCCGGCCCGACGCGATCTTGGGCACAAACACTTCGTCGTTTGCTGTTTCGGATTTGGCTGAGGGCCTGAAAGGGCCTGAGCGCATTATCGGTTTGCACTATTTTTATCATCCGGCCAAAAACCGTTTGGTCGAGGTGATCCCCGGCAACGCGAGTGATCCGAACAAAGTGCGTCGCGCGTGGTTGGTTCAGGAGCAAATTGGTAAAACGCCTATTTATAGTGCCGACGCATCGGGCTTCATTGTCAATCGATACTTTGTTCCTTGGCTCAACGAAGCGGTGCGCCTTCTTGAAGAAGGGGCGGCTGACATACCTACCATTGAGGCGGCTTCCAAAAAAGCCTTTGGTGTGGGGATGGGTCCATTTGAGCTGATGCACGTGACGGGGGTGCCGATTGCCCTTCATGCGGCCACCACACTCCGCAACGCATTTGGTCCAATGTACACACCGAGCACGCGGCTCGCGGCTCAGGTCGAAAGCGGGAAAAACTGGCCGCTTGAAGGTTCACCCGATGAGTCAAAAGCGGCGGCCGTGGCTGATCGCCTCCTCGCGGTAACGTTTTTGGTTGCCGGTGAGCTGGTGAGTGAAAAGGTGGGGAGCATTGAAGACACGGACATCGGTGCTCGGGTTGGACTGCGGTGGCCCCGCGGTCCTTTTGAGTTGATGAACCGAATGGGGGTAGAAAAAGCGGCGGCGCTGGTGAGTACATTTGCCGAGCGTTGGGGTAGAAAATTGCCCCATGTAATTGCCGAGCAGGCAGCTAAAAAAGCGCCTTTTTCGTTTGAATTTGTCCAATCTACCATTGTGGATGGCATTGCCACTCTGACGGTGGCGCGGCCCGATGCGATGAACGCTCTCAACGAAGAAGTGGTAGGTCAACTCCGAGCCAAGTTTGACGCCGCGGCGGTCAATCCTGAAGTGAAGGGCATTGTGCTTGCCGGATCCGGCAAGGCGTTTGTGGCGGGGGCCGACATTCGGTTCTTTGTAAAAAATATTGAGGCCAAAGACATTGATCGGATTTGGACCTTTACAAAACACGGACAAGACCTGCTGACCGCGATCGATCAATGTTCAAAGCCCGTTGTTGCTCGGCTCCACGGTTTGTCGCTGGGTGGAGGGGTAGAACTGGCGCTCGCCTGTGACTATTTAATTGCCACACCAAACGCAACGCTCGCTTTCCCCGAAACTGGAATTGGAATTTACCCCGGCCTCGGTGGAACCCAGCGAACAACGCGACGGGTAGGTGTGGGGCTCGCTCGTTGGCTCGTGTTAACCGGTCAAACCCTGGGAGCCGAAGAAGCACGTGCCATTGGCCTCTTAGATCAGGTCGTGCCCCACGCTGAACTCGACGGCGCGGTGAAAGCAGCCATTTTACAGGGAGTACCGGCGGGTAGAAATAAACCTGTCCTCGGTACAAAACACGCTGCGATGGAAGCGTTTTTTGCCAAGAACAGTGCCGATTCGTTGAGGGAAGGTAAGGCCGACACAGGCGGGGATGAAAACCTTGCCAAGGCCATGAAGCGGGTAGGATCCAAGGCTCCGGTCGCGCTTCGCTTGTCAGAAAAACTGATCGATGAGGGAAGTAAAGTATCGCTCGCGGAAGGGCTGGCCATGGAGCTTGCTCACCTGCACGAGATTTTCTCCACCAAAGATGCCTACGAGGGGTTGTCCACTCTGGGTAAAAAAGCGCCCGTTTTCCAGGGAGCGTAGAGAGAGATCAAAGGCCCTTTTGTGCCAACTCAAGGGCCTTGTCGATTACGCGGCGCACCGCATCTGTCAGGTTCATCATGGGTAGATCGCCGAGAGGTATAAACGCCGCGTCCGCCGCGTCGTCGCCCGCTTTCACTTCTCCACCTTCCCATTGACAGAGGTAGTCGAGAACCACGTAGTGGAAATTCTCGCTCATCAGCTCCACCACTTCAACAAGTGGACCTACCCGCACAACAAGGCCCGTTTCTTCGAGAATTTCGCGTGCTACGGCGTGCACGAGCGATTCGCCCGCGGCGAGCTTTCCGCCGGGAATGGACCATTGTCCTTTTCGCGGTGGTCTACCTCGCTTTATCAGGAGCACGCGCTCTCGGTCTTCGTCAAAGACAACTCCACCCACGCCGACAACAGGTGTCAGGTTTGTTGGGGTTGACGGGAACACGAGTTGTTAACGTTTGCTTTCGCCGGGTGCGCACTGGGCGTCACCGGGCGTTTGAACGAGCAGCTCATACGTGCCCAGCCGAAAATCGCTCGGCACCACAACGGGCCCGTCAAAATGGCCTGTTTCATCCGTGGAAAGCGAGCCGACGGCTGCGCCCTGCGGGGCATCGGCGCTCACGAGCAACACGTCCACGCGCACGTGGGCGCACCCGGATCCGCCGGTTTTGATCTCGCCGAGAACGCGCATGGGAGCACCGCGCAAGACGCGGCCTTCCACATCGCCGATGATCACATCGGTGCTCGGTCGCGTGGGATCGGTACTCATCTGCGGGCCGTTTGGAGAATTGGGCGGCGCCGATCCATTTGGACCGGCGCTTGCCGATGCCGATGCGGACGCGTTGGGCCCCGGCCCTTGTTGGCGTGCGCGATCGACAGCCGCTTGACCCGAGTCGTTTTGTGAATTGGGCGGCCACGCGTACGGATCGGCCGGCGGTGAATGCGGGGGGCGTTGCGCATCACGATTGCTTTCGAGATTGGCTGCGGCTCCGCCGAGATCAACGCGATGCCAGAGCTGCCCGTCAAACACTTCAACCCACGCGTGCGCTTCATTCACAACCATGCGCGCGGGCACGCCGATGTAGAGAGCCGTCACGAGAAACACGAACGAACGGTGACGGCACACACCTTTTTTGGAAATCGCAAGGTCGAGATAAATGTCGCCGCGGCCGCGCGGAGGATCATCCGAAGGCTCAAAACTGCGATGGTATTCAACCATTTTTGCAACCACGTCGCGTGGTCGCATCGCTCGCGAAATGCCAATGGCGCGAGCCACTTCTTCAAACGCGGCGAGGTGTACAACGGGCGGCGGCTCCACATGCGGGGCGAGTTCGCTCCATTCAGGGTCACCGAACGGGCTTCCAAACACGCTGCGCGCGATCGCAAGCTGTTCAATGAGGCGAACGCGCTGCCTCACTTTGCCGCGAACAAACCAGTTGTCGGCGCCGTCGCGGCTGATCTCCACCTGCGCTTCAGGTTCAACGTGTACACGTAATACGCGCGCGTCGGGGCCGACTGTTGGTATGCGCACCGGTTCTTCCGGAAGCAGATCCACCGAAAGATCCCCGTAAAATGTTTCTTCACCCGCTTGAAGTGTACCCCCGACAGGCACGGGCTTGAGGCCGCGCGAGCGCACGCGAAGCGTGTAATCGGCACCCACGGAGTCGTACGCGCGAAGACGTTTGTACGGTGCCGTCGCGGGCGAAAACGGATCGTCGTACCGTTCGATGTTGGGCTTGCGCGTGTCGCGATCCGGCTCGTAGGTGGACTCGGGTCCGTCGTCGACGGTGCTGCTCGAATAAACGTGATCGGTGGGCGGCGGCTTGCGTGAATCGGGGGCGGGAACCGGACCGCTCGGCGTTTGGATCGCAGCCGGGAGATCGCCGTCGCTCGTTGTGGCGGCGAACGCGAGGTCGTCTTTTGCGTCGGGTGGAATGAACTCGTGAAGCAGTGAAGATTGGGCGTCGGCGCCTCCGGCGGCCACGCAGATGGCCAGCACAAAGGGCAGGATGCGAGTCGCGCGCCGTACCATTGGGGGTCGAGTATAGACCACCCGAACCCGGCAGGGTTCCACGGCCAAACATTTTCGCGTACGCAAACAATCCACTACGCGCCGGCCCCGCGCTGTATTAGAGCTTTCTTTGATGCCTCACGTCGATCGATTGATCGCGGACCTGTTCGAAGAAGAGGACCGCGCGCGCGAGATGGCGAACCGCTTGATGCAGCTCGCTCGCACCTCAAAAGCTGCCGCCGCGGCGGAGCGCGAGCGCTTGGTCACGTTTCTTCGCGGTCCCATGGAGCGCCACATGGCTTACGAAGAAAAAGCCTTGTTTCCGCGCCTCGAACAAAAGGGTTTGGCCGAAGAGGTAAAGGTCGCGAAAAAACATCACGACTCCATTCGCTCCGACTGTGAACAGCTCGCGGCCGCCACCGAAACAGACGCCATTGCACAGCTCGTGTTCGATGTGGCGCGTTTCATGATGCACCACACAAACTTTGAGTGTGACTACATTTATCCCGAGCTGACGCGATCCGAGTGGCGGGCATTGATCCAAGAAACCGCCCACGAGGAGCACCACTCGCGGTGATGGTTTTTTTCGGCACAGAGCAAACTCGACAGGTGGAGCCCCTGCAACGTAGGCTCCCTTTTCGAGCAAGATGAGCGCGGAACCCGGGCGTGTGCTGAACGGACGCTACCGTCTGATTCGGACGGTGGGCATTGGTTCGCAGGCATCCGTTTGGGTCGCCGAACATCTCGCGTTGAGTACACAAGTTGCGGTCAAGCTGATCGATCCCGATCTCGCAAAACGACCCGACGCGCGCGAGCGATTCAAACGTGAAGCAACTGCGGCCGCGCAGCTTCGAAGCCCGCATGTTGTCCAAATTCTCGACCACGGAATTGAGCAGGCTCCCGAGGGCGATCAGCCTTTTATCGTGATGGAGTTGCTTGAAGGGGAAGACCTCTTTCAGCGCCTCGAAAAACGCCATCACCTCTCGGTGAAAGACACCGCCAAGATCATGACGCAGATCGCGCGTGCGCTCACTCGCGCGCACGCCGCTGGGATCGTTCATCGCGATCTCAAACCCGAGAACATTTTTCTCACGCACAACGACGACGACGAGATCGTCAAAGTGCTCGACTTCGGCGTCGCCAAAGTGCGCGACGCTGCCAAAGTCACCATGCAAAAAACCGGCGTCGGCACGTTAATCGGCACGCCGCACTACATGAGCCCGGAGCAGGTAAAAGGCATTGGTGAGGTAGACTACCGCACCGACATTTGGGCTTTCGGAGTTCTCGCCTACCAATGTGTCACCGGTGAGCTTCCGTTTGACAGCGAAGGCGTCGGCGATCTGTTGATCAAGATCACGATCGGTGAAATGCCGGTCCCATCCAAAGTGCTTGAAGGCGTTCCGCCCGCGTTTGACGGTTGGTTCGCACGCGCCTGCGATCGCGATCCCGCACGACGTTTTGCGAGCGCGCGCGCCGCAGCCGAGGCGCTCGCACGCATCGCGGGGTTCGGCGTGGGCGCCGGTCCAACGGCGGTTCCTCGGCCGAGCGCGAGCATTCCACCGCCCGCCGATCCAACAAAGCGTCCGTCTGAGTTGCCGCCGCCTCCGGCCACCAAGTCGGCAAAACCGCCTCCGCCGCCGGCACCGTCAAAGCCCGAGTCAAAGGCTGAAGAACTCGACGACGACGATTGGGAAGAAGCGGAGCCGGTTGCCGGTGGACGCATCGGCGTTGTCACCGAAGAACTTCCGGCGGCTCAGGCTCCACGGCCTCCCAAAGCTCCCGCATCTCCACCGCCGTCGGCGCCTTCCAGGCCGGGCGCACCGCCTCCCGCTGCGATCGCTCCGGCGCCTCCCTCGCGCCCCTCACGTGCGGGCGCGCCGCCGTCGGCTCCCAGTTCAGACGGTCCGGTCAACCCATTTCTCGTCAACGACTTCATCGCCCCTCCCGTATCGGCTCCGCAACCTCCTGCGCCGCATCCTCAAGCGCCGCATCCTCAAGCGCCCGCGCCCGCACCTGTCATTGCGGCTGCGCCCGAGCCGCGGCCCATTCAACAGGCGCCGTCGTCGCTTCCCGGTTCAAGCGTTTCCGGTGTTGAAACGGTCGACTTTGACGAGGACGCGTTTGGCAGCAAAGACCGCCGCAAAAAGCTTGTTCGGTGGTTCACCATTGGGCTCGTATTGCTCGTTGTGGGCGTGACGTGGGCGGTTGTTTCGTCGCAACTCCGCGCCCGCGATCCCGAGCCCGCCCCCGCCACTTCCCCGGAGCCGACAGCGCCGCCTCCCGTGCCGCCGGCATTCGATCCAGAACCAGCCACAACACCGAGTGATACGGGCTCTGCGACAACTTCGGCCCCCACCACAAAGCCCACTTCCAAACCGCGTCCCGGTCCGGCGCCCGGCCCTGGAACGGGTAGACCGGTGCCCACCAAAAAACCGTCCGACGGGTCGGTGGAGTTACCCACTCCGGGGGACGACCCCGGGCTTCCACCTCCCGCACCGTGACTTAATAACCGAATACGGTTAGTGCTCAGTCTATTTCTTTCATCTGTTGACTCCCTTGGCGCTGCCCGCTTTGCTTGGGTAGAACGCCATGCGCTTAACCCGTTTGCTTGTCGCCGCTTCTCTCCCTTTATTAACGCTTTCGATCACCTCGTGTGACGACGGGTCAACGTCTTCCACGTCCGGTGGAAAAGGCGGGGATGAACCACAGGGTGGAGGTGGTTCAGGCGGCGGGGGCACAGGCGGCCAAACCGGCGGTCAGGGTGGCACGGGTGGCACGGGTGGCACCGGCGGTGGAACATCCGTGTGTACGCCCGGCGAAGAAAAGCCTTGTTACAATGGCCCGGACGGAACACTCGGTATTGGCCTCTGCAAAGAAGGTACACAAACGTGCAAAGCCAACGGCGAAGGCTTCGGCGATTGTACCGGCGCCGTCATTCCAGTGGCTGAGACGTGCGCCACCCTCGGCGACGACGACTGTGATGGTCAGGTCAACGAAGACGGCGAAGGCTGCAACTGTACTCCCGGTGATGTGCAACCCTGTTATTCAGGCCCCGCGGACACAATGGGGGTAGGCACTTGTTCGGGAGGTCAACAATTTTGCAAGGTCGACGCCACGGGATTTGGCCCGTGTGAAGGTGAAATTCTACCTGAATCTGAAACCTGCCTGACCATTGAAGACGATGACTGTGATGGTCAGATCAACGAAGAAGGCGACGGCTGCGTATGTGTACCCGGCACAACAGCGCCCTGTTATTCAGGCCCCGATGGAACGCTTGGAGTTGGAATTTGCTCGGGCGGCGCCGCCTTTTGTAATTTTTCAGGAACGGCCTACGGCCCATGTTCCGGCGAAGTGCTCCCTCAACTTGAAACCTGTTTCACCGCGGAGGACGACGACTGTGACGGTCAGATCAACGAAGACGGTGCCGGTTGCGTGTGTACACCAGGATCCATGGTTCCCTGTTATTCAGGCCCACCCGGAACATTGGGGGTTGGCGCCTGTCAACCGGGAAACGCTCAATGCAACGTGCTCGGCACCGGCATTGGAGCCTGTTTTGGTGAAACCTTACCCCAGGTAGAGACCTGCCTCACCGCTGTTGACGACGATTGCGACGGTCAAGTCAACGAAGACGGAGAGGGTTGTTCGTGCGCCCCCGGTGCCACCAAACCCTGTTATTCAGGCCCATCCGGCACACAAGGCGTTGGAGCGTGTGTCGCCGGCGTGCAAACCTGTCTACCCAACGGCTCGGGTTACGGCGCGTGTGCGGGTGAAGTTCTACCCACCGTTGAGAATTGTCAAACGGCCGCCAACGAAGATTGCAGTGTCGATCCCGACTGCGGTGCCGCACTGTGGGCCAAACGTTTCGGCTCTACAGGTGACCAACAGGTGAATGCGGTGGCGCGCGACGCCCTCGGAAATGTGCTCGTTGCGGGGCGTTTTGCGGGCAGTTTTACCTTTGCCGGGTCAACCTTTACAAGTGCCGGTGGGTATGACCTTTTCTTCGCCAAGATGGACTCGGCAGGAAACGCCCTCTGGGCCAAACGCGCGGGCGACGCGGCGATCTACCAAGAAGCCTTTGACATTGCCGCCGACAACCTCGGCAATGTGCTGGTTGCAGGCTATTTTGAAGGAAGCATCACGCTCGGCGGTACAACCCTAACCAGTCAGGGGGCCACCGACGTTTTCTTAGCCAAACTTGACCCATCGGGAAATCTCGCGTGGGCCAAACAGTTTGGCGCCGCTGCCGCGCAATATGGTCAATCTGTGGCGACCGATGCCCAGGGCAACATTCTGCTCTTGGTCAACGGTTTCGGCTCGGTTGACTTCGGCGGTGGAATGCTCACGAGCGCCGGGAATTACGACATTTTCCTCGCCAAGTTTGACCCGTCGGGCGCCCATCTCTGGTCCAAACGTTTTGGCGCGGCAAACACCGATCTCGGACAGGCAGTCGCGGTCGACTCCCAGGGAAACGCAGTTCTGACGGGTAGAACCGACGCGCCATTGGACTTCGGAGGTGGAGCGTTGCCGGCGCCGGGCGGCCTCGACGCCATTGTTGTCAAATTCGACCCGCTCGGCTCATTCATTTGGAATCAACGATACGGTGACGGAGCCAATCAATTTGGCTCCGATGTTGCAACCGACGTTCAGAACAATGTGTACATCACCGGCGGGTTTGAAGGAACGGTCAACCTGGGCGGCGCCGGATTGACGGCCGTCGGCGCTGTGGACGTTTTTCTGGCCAAACTACAGGCTTCCGGCGCTCACGTGTGGAGCAGGCGCTATGGGGGTGCGGGCGCCGCACCGTCGATTGTTGCTCTGGCACCCGGACCTTTCGGTGACCTTCTCCTTGTGGGTCAGGTGGACGGTACAATCGACTTTGGCGGCGGCGCCCTACCGCCGTTCGGTGGGGTAGACTCGTTCGTTGTCAGGCTTGATTCTCAGGGAAATCATGCGTGGAGCAAACGTTATGGCTCGGCCGGCAATCAGTACTTTACAGGCGCCGCGGTGGACGGGTTGGGTAGGTTGTTTGTGGGTGGGTCGTTTGAGCAAACGCTCGACTTTGGACTTGGAAATCTGACGAGCGCCGGCGGGCTTGACTGGTTTGTGGCGAAGCTGATTCCCTAGAGCACCAATCGGTTTGAATCGTAAGTAAAATCAGAAGATTAGTGATTTGAGAAAGCCGAAAAATATCGGCAGGGTGCTCTAGTCTTTTCCCAGTGGAGGAGGCTCGCGCCTCCTCCCCCGCGCCGAGCAAGTCGGCCGCGGGCCCCCCTCCACGCGATCCGAACTGGGTGTCTGTCACGCGGTGCGAGCTTCGGGCCTAGCCTTTGTGCCTTGCTTTTACCTGTTTGTGTACACACACAAACTATCTATTTAATTACGGAATCAAACCGATTTGTGCTCTAGGTGGCTGGTGTTTTTCTACTGCGCGGTGACCTAACGCCTTGCGGCGTTGTTGACTCGGTCGAGGCTGGGCGTCGTGCAGTTGACCTGCTCGGGCTCCACGTCGTCTTCGAGCTTGAGCCAGTAGGCTCCGGTCGGCCTCTCAGGGTAAGCCTCGGCCAGAGACTCACAGCTTTCGGCCGGATTTTCAAACGAGCCGAACGCAGCACCTGCAATGTAACAAATGTCGAGTTTGGGACGCAGGTTTGCCGCGCCGGCTTCGCTTGTGAAGTAGTAGTGATTTTCAATCGGCGGCTCGTCGAAGAGTACACCGTGGTTGGGTGTTGTTCCGAGCACCCATTGTGCAGCCAGGGTTGTCAGGTCGATTGTTTTCATACCCACGCCGCCGCCTTGGAAGTTGCCGAGCGCGGTGAAGTCCCAACCGGAAGTTCCACCGAAGCTTTGACCTGAAACCGTGTTTTCAGCCCACGGAACGAGCACCTTGTGAACGGTGACAAGGTTGTAGTTGGCGTTCCACGAAACGTAAACGCCCATGGTTGCGCTGGTAACGGTTGAACCAACAGGGATGGATGTCAGGTCAAACTTCCAGAGCGAGCGGTTGATATTGCCGCCGCCTGAAAGGCCCGTCCAACTGCCGAACGAAACACCCGTCACCCACGTGGGGTAGTCACCGCTCAAGAAAGCGTCTTCCACATTTCCAACGCCGCCTCGAACGATTGTTACACATTGCGCTTCACACGCGTCGCCCACGCCGTCGTTGTCGCTGTCGGTTTGAGAGGGATTTTCAACCGTTGGGCAGTTGTCTACCTGGTCACAAACAGTGTCGTCGTCGGTGTCCGTGCCGCCGGCGGTCGCAACGCATTGACCACTCTGACAAGCGCTCGCGGACGAGCAAACGTCGCCGTCGTCGCAGGCGGTGCCGTTGGGTTTGTTTGTATAAGTGCACTCGCCCGTGGAGGCGTTGCATGAAGCTGCCAACTGGCAGGGGCCGGGCGGCGGGCAGGTGATGGTGTTTGAACTTTCACATGTGCCGGCCAAGCAGGTATCGCCGGTGGTGCACGCGTCGCCGTCGTCGCATGCGAGCCCGTCCGCTTTGGGTGTGCGTACACATGCACCGGTGTTGAGATCGCAGCTTCCGGCTTCAGCGCAGTCGGTTTCGCCGCAAACAACCGCGTTGCCCTGACATTGGCCGGGCTGACAAACGTCGCCGGTTGTGCAGAGGCTGCCGTCGGTGCAGCTTGTCCCGTTGGGCTTTTGAACTTCACTGCACGAGCCGTCGGCCGGTGCGCAAACGCCGCTCAAACACGGACCCGACGTCGGGCATACCTTGGGATTGCCGCCGCTGCACGAGCCCGATTGGCAGGTGTCTGTTTGTGTACACGCGTTTCCGTCGTTGCAGGCTGTGCCGTTTGCGAGGGCGGGGTAAGAACAAGAACCTGACACCGGATTGCACGTGCCCGAACCCTGACATTGTCCAGGTGCGTTGCACGTCTTCGGGTTACTCCCGTTGCACGTTCCGTTCTGACAGGTGTCTGTTTGTGTACACGCGTTTCCATCGCTGCACGCCGTGCCGTTGGCGACGGGGCTTGATACACATTCACCCGTGATGATGTCGCACGAACCGCCCGTGAAACACGCGCCCGATCCGGCGCAGACTTTGGGGCTTCCACCGCAGACACCTTGGTAACACGCGTCGGCCAATGTGCAGAGGTTGCCGTCGTTGCAGGCCGTGCCGTTGGGCGCCGAGGGGTTGGAGCACACGCCCGATGCGGGGTTGCACGTTCCCGCGGCGTGGCATTGATCGGAAGCTACGCAGGTGATGGGATCGGTACCCACGCACGAACCCGCCTGGCAACTGTCCGATTGTGTACACGCGTTTCCGTCGTTGCACGCCGTGCCGTTGGCAAGCGGTGCCCCACCTTCACACAAGCCGTTTGCCGGATTGCATGCGGCCGCGGCCACACACTGGTTTTGGTTGCCCCCGCCGCAAACCACCGGTGCGCCCACGCACGCGCCGTTTTGGCACGTGTCGCCCGTTGTGCAGAGTTCACCGTCTTCACACGGAATGCCGTTGGGTACACCCGGCGCGCAACCCTGAATGCCCAACTCAATGGCGCCCATGTCAGGTGCCGTACCTGTGTACGCAACGCCTGAAACGATCACCCCGGTATCGACCATGGGAGAACCGAGCTGAAGGCGGTAGTCACCCTGGGCCACGTCATAGAACAGCGGATCCTGCGTTTTGCTGCCTGTTCCGGCAGTCCAACCGATGTTGCCCTGACCGTTAGAGTACACATTGCCGTACGTGAAAGCGGGTGTTCCACCACTGACGGCCACGAGGCCGGCGCCTGAGTTGTAAGCGACGATCGTGTTTTTGACTGTGGGGGCGGAGCCGCTTGAATAAATGCCGGCTCCGGCGGACTGCACAACATCAAGGTTGTTTGCCGTCAGGGTGGTGTTGAACATCATCAGACCGGCCGATACGGCTCCGATCGATCCACCCAGGTTTTGAGCCTGACCGGCCTTTTCGATAATCAGACGGGTGAGGGTAGAAAGCAGACCGCCGTAGTCTGTTGCGTCGCCGAATGAGACACCCTTCCAGCCTCCGACTGCATTGTTTTCGGCAGTGAAGAGAACCGGTGCGGTTCCGGTGCCGTTGACAACCAACTTGCCACGTTCAATGCCGTTGGCCTGACTCTGGTTGTACACGTAATACCCAACCACCAAGCCTGTTCCGGGGGCAAATCGAACCGTTACACCCTGGCCGACGGTAAGGACGGCAAGGTTATAAACAACCAATTCCGCGTTGTGTACCGAGAACACCGGCTCGCCGATCTGGGCGCTCCACGTGTGATTCTTCGTGAGTGCACCACCCAATACCTCAATGCCGGGCTTCACGTTGGCAGTGAGGGTATTTGACGAGATGATGGGCCCGTCGCCGATGGGGTAACGAACAGCGTATTTGCCGTTGTACGAAATGTTGTTGCTGGAGATTGAAGGTGCTCCGCCCGATTCGTCGATACCGTAGTTGGTATTGGACTGGATGGTAGAACCGGTGACGAGCCCTCCCGTTTGCGAGAGGAAGATGCCGTTGTTCGCGTTGGACTTGAATGAGCCTCCCTGAACAGTCACCTGCGATTGGTAAGCGTAGAGGCCATGGGATCCGTTGTTTGAAGCTCCGCCGCCGGTGGTGGTGAAGGTGCTCCCGCTTGTGTACACACCATAGCCGCTGCCGGCGTTGGCGCTCACGTTGGTCATCGTGAACGTTGTGCCGGTGTTGAACATCATCAGGTTGGCAGAAACCGCTCCAACGCTTCCACCCAGATTTTGCGGTTCACCGGCCTTTTCAACAGTCAGGTTGGCGAGTGTACAGGTGAGGCCGCCGTAGTCGCTGGCGTCGCCGAAAGAGAGACCTCTCCAGCCGCCGCTTTCACCTGTGAGCGAAGTGAAGAGCACCGGATTTTGAGCGGTTCCGTTGACAGTCATGGCCCCGCGCTCCACCCCGTTGGCCTGGCTTTGGTTATACACGTAATAGCCGATAATCAGGCCGGTTCCAGGTGCGAATTTGGTTGTCACCCCGGCGTCTACGGTGAGACGCGAGAAGTTGTACACAAGCGTTTCGTTCAGCAAAATGTAGTGTTGATAGTCGCCTGTGCCGGGCAAAAACCACTGGAAATTGGCTGTGACGGGGCCACCTACCATCTCAATGCCCTGCTTGCCGTTGCCCGCAAACGTGTTGGTCTTGACAGCGCTTGTGGCGGCAACGCGCATCACGTACGTATCGTCGGCGGTCCCCGGTGTGCCGTCGGCGCCTTTGCCGTTGTTGGAAACGGCGATGTTTTGGAAAGTGGCGCGCGAGCCGAGATCTTCGGTGAAAACGCCGTAGCCGCGATTGTTTCCAATCGAGCCGCCCGTCACAGTGGGTGTTGCGCCTGAACGCAGATGAATGCCGGTGCCCAGGTTATTTGTGACCGCGCACGACGAAAGGGTTGGTGAAGATCCGTCAATGCGAGCGCCGCCCGTGTTGGACGCGTCAAACGTAGCGCTTGAAACGGTACCGTTGGAGCCGCCGACCATGGAGAGGTTCCACGACGCGTTTCCTTTGGCGCCGCCGCCCGACCAGGGAAGGGTAGATCCCGAAACGTACACACCGACGCCGGACCCGTAGTTTGCTTCAACACCCGTAAAAGTGAACGTGGTGCCGGTGTTGAACAACATGATATTGGCGGAAACGGCTCCGATCGACCCACCCAGATTTTGAGCTTGTCCGCCGCGTTCTACCGTCAGGTAGCTAATGGTAGAAACGAGGCCGCCGTAGTCGGTGGCGTCGCCGAAAGAGAGCCCTTTCCAGCCGCCCGCTTGTCCATTTTTGGCGGTAAAAACAGCCCGATTGGCCGCCGTTCCGTTAACAACCAACCTGCCGCGCTCAATACCGTTGGCCTGACTTTGATTGTACACATAATACCCAATGACGAGGCCCGTTCCGGTGGAGAACTTGCTTGTGACCCCGGCTCCAACGGTGAGAACGGCGAGGTTGTAAACAAGAATTTCGGCGCCGGTGATGGAGAAATAAGGCTCTCCATTTTGGTAAGACCACGTATGGTTGGTTGTCAGCGCGCCGCCCACCACTTCAACACCCGGGTTAAAGTTGCCGCTCAGCGTGTTGCCGCTGATGACCGGCGCGTTGCCGATAATGTAGCGGATAGCGTAGTTGTCGTTATTGGAGATGGTATTGCTTGAAAGGGTGGGGGAGCCGCCCGTTGTATCAATACCGTAGTTGGCGTTGTCGCTGATCGCGGACGTGGTAACAATGCCGTTCGTATTGGTGAGTTGAATGCCGTTTCCACCGTTGCCGCTCACCGCTGCCCCCTGCATGGTGATCGATGTGGAGATTGCGTACACTCCAATCCCGGCGTTGTCCTGGGCTTCACTGAAGGTGCTGGTGAATGTTGAGCCGCTTGTATAAAATCCGTGAGCGCTTGAATTGGTGACGCCCACATGGTCAATGCTGAATGTGGTGCCGGTGTTGAACATCATGATGCCGGCTTGCACCGCACCTACCGAACCGCCCAGGTTTTGTGGCTCTCCCGCGCGGTCAACCGTCAGGTAGTTGAGCGAGACGGTCATGGGTGAATAGTCGCTTGCAGAGCCAAAAGCCACGCCGCGCCAGCCGCCGGGTTGATCGTTCAGGGCGGTGAACAATACAGGAGCGCCCGCGGTTCCATTCACATTGAGTTGACCGCGTTCCACCCCGTTTGCCTGGCTCTGATCGTACACATAATACCCAATAATCAGGCCCGTTCCGGGCGCAAACTTGGTGGTTACGCCCGCGTCGACCGTGAGGCGCGCGGTGTTGTACACAACCAACTCGTGCAATAAAACGTAGTGTTGATAATCACCCGCACCCGGCAAAAACCATTGGAAGTTGGAGGTAACCGGGCCGCCCACAAGTTCAATACCGGGCTTGGAGGTGTTGGCGAACGTGTTGAGTTTAACTGCCGACCTGGCGCTCACGCGACCGACGTAGGTGTCGTCGCCGGTGCCCGCTGTGTTGTCTGACCCTTTACCATTGCCGTCGAAGGCGATGTTGTTTACCGCAGATACCGAAGCGAGATCTTCGGTGTACACAGCATATCCGCGATTGTTCTTGATAGAACCGCCGGTCACAGTCGGGGTGGAGCCGCCTTTGATGTACACACCCGCGCCCTGATTGTTTTGGATTGTACAACCCGAAAATGTGGGGCTAGACGCGTCGATCAAGAGGCCGCCGGTACCGGAGGTTTGATACACTGCGGAAGAAACGGTGCCGTTTGAACCACCAAGCGTTCGAAGGTTGTAGTCGGCGTTTTGAGAACCGCCGCCGCCTGTGGCAGTGAACGTTGAACCGGAGATGTAAAAGCCGTTTCCAGAGCCGTTATTGGCTTCAACGCCGGTCCACGTGAACGTGGTGCCGGTGTTGAACATCATGATGTTGGCTGAAACGGCGGCGATTGAACCGCCGAGGTTTTGAAGCTGTCCGGCTTTTTCTACCGTCAGGTTGTTGATCGACGAAGCGAGCCTGTCGTAGTCGGTGGCGTCGCCGAATGCGAGGCCTTTCCACCCACCGGGTTGACCGTTTTGAGCCGTGAACAACACGCGGTTGCCGGCCGTTCCGTTGACAACAAGTTTGCCTCGTTCCGTTCCATTGGCCTGACTCTGATTATAAACGTAATAGCCGATGATAAGGCCTGTCCCGGTGGCGAAGCGTGTGGTGACGCCCGCCGCAACCGTGAGCACGGCTAGGTTGTGGACAACGATTTCGGCGCCAGTCACGGTGAACGCGGTTTCACCGTTTTGAAGATTCCAAGTATGATTGGATGTCAGGGCGCCGCCGACCACTTCCACGCCGGCATTGGCGTTGGCGGACAGGGTATTTCCTGTAATGATGGGCGCATTTCCAATGATGTACCGAATGCCGTAGTTACCGTTTGCAGAAATGGTGTTTGTTGAAAGGGTAGGTGAACCGCCGGTTGTATCAATTCCAAAACCGGTGTTGTTGGAGATTGTGGAGGCTGAAAGTGTACCACCTGTATTTTGAAGAAACACGCCGTTTCCCGTGTTTCCTGAGATGGTCATCCCGCTCGCCGACAGGGTAGATCCGGTGGCGTAGAGCCCAACGTTGCCGTTATTTTGAGCTTTGGAAGATGTGGTAGAAAAGGTGCTTCCCGAGAAGTAGAAACCGTACCCCGATCCACCGTTGGCCTGCACGTTGTTCCACGTGAACGTTGTGCCGGTGTTAAACGCCATGATGTTGGCGGAAGTTGCTCCAATTGACCCACCGAGATTCTGAGGT
Organism: Polyangiaceae bacterium; assembly: GCA_016712345.1. Taxonomy (GTDB): domain Bacteria; phylum Myxococcota_A; class Polyangia; order Polyangiales; family Polyangiaceae; genus JADJRH01. The sequence continues at coordinate 4,353,213 of JADJRH010000011.1, read as the reverse complement.
TGGCCGGCCTTTTCCACCGTCAGGTAGTTGAGTACAGACGCGAGCCCCCCGTGGTCGGTGGCATCGCCGAAAGAGAGGCCTTTCCACCCGCCCGAAGCCCCGCTCTTCGATGTGAAAAGAACCGGGTTTGCCGCCGTTCCGTTGACGGTAAGGGCGCCGCGTTCCTGACCGTTGGCCTGACTCTGACCATAAACGTAATAGCCGATGACCAGGCCGGTACCGCTGTTGAAGCTGACGGTCACGCCCGGCTCAATGGTGAGACGAGCGTTGTTATAGACCAACACCTCGGATGTCACCTCGTACGGGCTGTTGGCCGCTGTCCAAGTGGTGTTGGCCGTGATCGCTCCACCCACGAAGGTGACGGCGGAGCTTGGGAAGGCCCAGAGCGAAAGTGTCAGAAAAGCGACCGCAAACGCGATCAGCGCTCGAACTCGGAGCATCGGTCAACTCGCAAGGCAAGATGCAACCGGCGGTCTGTCAGGAATACGCCCAATAGAACCGGAAGGATGCAACGTCAGGGTTGGGCTTCGCGCCGCGTGCGCGAGCGACGTTCGATTAACCCCAAAGGATCACAGAAAAGGTCGCGTCCGTCAACTACTCCCCACGTCACCTTTTGGGGTACACACGAAAACAAGCTCAATTGGGCGTCATTTCTAGTTTGGATTATTTACCGCGAGCGAAGCGCGATGCCGGGCACCAATTGATTTCGCTCATGATGCGGGCTAAGTGCCGGGCATGATCAAACTTCCGTCCCCCGGCCTTTACCGAACCACCAAGCCTTATCCCGGCATGGAAGAACAATTTCCCGCCAACTGCCTTGTGTACGTTGGCCAAAAGCCTGAAGGCGCAACGTTCGTGGTGCGGCCCGGCTCCAACCGACGAAACCGCTGGTTCTGGGGTGAACCTGTCACGATCCTTCGCTCCGTGAGTTGGGGCGAATCGCTGAAACCGCTTCGGGCGCAGGGCTTTTACACACTGCCTGAAGACATTGATCTCGGCGGCGGCGGCAAGTGGCTCAAAAACGCCATTGTGCAGCTTGGGTACAACACCGAAGGCCGGGCGATCCTCTTCGTGGGCGAGGACCACGAAAGTGAAGAACGCAACATTCTGGTTTTCTCCGAGCAGGGCATTCTCATCGACGATAAGATGATGGATAGGCTCAATTGGGCGCCGATTCTCCCCGTGAAGCGCGCCGACGTGAACGAAGCAACCTGAGCTTGGAAACAATTCTTTTTTGGGTCGGCGAAACCGACCGGCAGCCCGAGCGTAGGGGGGCTTTGAGTGGGCGCTGCGCCGGTGGTTTCGGCGATTCGAATTCCGCCCCACAGGAGAGAGCACAATGAAAAGCATCTACGAAACACTGGCGGCCCTCAGCACCGGCGCGATCCTCCTCAGCGGGTGCGGCGGCGCAGAGCCGAAAGCTGTTTCTCCCAACGTGCCCGCAGCCGTTGAGGTTCAGGAGCCCGCCGCAGATGCAGCTGCAACTCCAAAGCAGGCAACATCGGGTGACGAAGCGGCATCCACGGCATCCAAACAAGCCGACAACGCCATGGCTTCACCGGCGTCCTCGGCATCGCCTGCAGCGGCGGCCCCCGCGATGGCAAACACGGCGGCTCCCGCGGCGCCGGCTCCGGCGGCAGCAGCTCCCACAGCGGCGAAAAAGTCTTCAAAAACCGGCAAAGCAACAACCACAGCCACCGCAAAGAAAAAAGACGCCGGTCAGTCCTGCGGCGAAGGCACCTGCGGCTGAACGCATTGTGTACACCACAGCGCGGGGCGTGGGGCTCGGCCTACGCTGGCAGTTTCTTGATGATGTTCTTGAGCGCCTCACCGACCGGTCACAGCTTGCGCCGATCCAATTTTTTGAGGTGGCCCCCGAAAACTACATGCGTCGGGGGGGATATTTCCCCGCCATGTTGGAGCGCGTGCGCTCGCACTACCCGCTCTTTTCGCATGGGCTCACGTTAGATATCGGCAGCTGTGACCCGCTCGACGGCGGCTACCTCGCGGAGCTGTCGCGTTTTCTCAAACGCTTTGAACCGGCCGTCCACTCCGACCATCTCTGTTTCACCGGGTGTGGCGGTATCCAGTTGCACGACCTGTTTCCATTGCCGTTCACAATGGAAGCTGTGCGCCACGTGACCGCGCGTTTGTGTGCGGCACAGGACTTTGTCAGGCGCCCCATTGCGCTCGAAAACATCACGTTCTACCGCGCCGATGAATCATCGGAAATGAGCGAGTTGGACTTCGTTTGTGAGGTGCTCTCGCAATCGGGTGCGGGCCTTCTGCTCGACGTGAACAACGTGTGGGTCAATTGGCAAAATCATCGGACGCACGAGCCAACGGCCTTTCTTGAGCGTTTGCCGCTTGAGCGTGTGGTGTCAATGCACGTTGCCGGTCACGAAAAACGCGGCCCGCGGCTCATCGACACTCACGGGGCCGATGTTCCCGACTCTGTGTACACATTGGTTGAATGGGTGATTTCAAGGACCGGTCCGCTGCCGGTAGTTGTGGAACGCGATCACCACATTCCGCCGTTCGACGAGTTGCTCGCCGAAGTAAAGCGCGTGAGCGAGGCGTACAATCGGGGGCTTGATGTGTACGCATCGCGGCGCGAAGGAGCCTTGGTGTGACCGGCGCTCTCGCGGCGGCGCAACGCGCGATGGTTGAGCGCGTGCTCGCGCCCGATGGAGACGATATCTATCGAACGCTCGTTCGGGGTGGCATCGCCGACACATTGCGGTTTCAACTGAGGTGTACACATAAGCATGCGGGCGCCCGATGGCGCTCGGATGTCGAGCGCTACGTTTCGGAGGCTCCTCCACATTCGCGGTATCTGCGCGACGTGGGGAGATTATTTTTCAACTGGGCTCTACCGCACTGGAAAGCGGATGCGACGCTCCCCGCGTTTTTAATCGATCTCGCGCGCTGGGAGCTGCTCGGCTTTGATGTACTCAACGCCGAGAACGATGCGGCGCCTGACAAAAAAGCCGAGCTTGTGTTGGAAAGAAGTGTACGCATCGCGTCGAGCGTGCATGTTTTTTACGCCGAATTTGATGTGCACCTGCTCCCCGACGACGAAGAAGACATGACGGTGCCGGCGCGTGGTGAAGTGAAACTCTGCGTCTATCGGGATGAAACGTTTTCGAAGCGTACACTTGCGCTCACGCCCTCGGCCGCCATTTTGATCGAGAGTCTGAAGGCGGGCCGCACACTTGGGGATGCAGTGACCGCCGCTGCGATGGGTACCTCATCGCCCTTGGACGCAGCTTTTTTGCAAGCCGCCGCACATCTGTTGGAAGATCTGTCGGCCCGCGAAATCATTCTCGGGCTAGGTTGACGCCTTGTTTTCGGGGAAAACGGCACACGACGTTTGCGGCCGGAAATGGAAGAGCACGAGCTAAACGCTGCGATGGATCGGTACGCGTCCGGCGACCCGTCGGCGTTTGGTGTACTCCATCGCGCGCTCGCTCCTCGTCTCTACGCATATCTGGTGCGCATGCGCGGGTCGGCACATGTCGCCGACGATCTCGTTCAAGAAACGTTTTTGCGAATGCACCGCGCCCGCGCCACGTTTTCACGCGGAGCGAGCGTGGTTCCGTGGATGTACACAATCGCTCGCAACGTGCTTATCGATCACTCCCGCGCATCTCGCGTTCGCGGCAAAAGTGAGCCGCTCGATGCTGCGATGACCAATGAGCCGATAGACGTCGCAGCCGACACAGAATCGGCGGCCGTTGCGAACCAGGCGGCGCGCACTGTGCAGCGCGTGTTGCAGCGGTTGCCGGCGGCGCAGCGAGAAGCGTTTGTGTTGTTGCGCTACGAGGGTCTCAGCGTGAGCGATGCGGCCGACGTGCTCGGCGCCACCCCGTCGGCGGTCAAGCTCCGGGCGTTTCGCGCCTACGAGGCGTTGCGCGCGGCGCTGGCTCCGTCCGACGAAATGGCAAAAAGCAACACCCAGACCGAAGCCAAACCAACCTCGGACCGTAGAGAGGAAGTTGTGTCCGAACGTCGCCGAGGCTCCTCATGACCGCCCCGCCCCCGCAATTTGCCGATATTCCAGATCCCGCGGCGGAGATCGGTGAGCGTGTGCTCCCCAATATTCCAATGCCCACCAATGCAGCGCCCACGCGTCGACAGGTGGCCGCGCAGCGTGTGCTCGCAGCTTTACTCGGCGTTGGTTGGGCCGTCGCCGTGGTCGGGTGGGTTGGCCTGCGCCCCGATTTATTAAACGCCCAGGTGCTTGTTCAGCTCGGCGTCTGGACAGTGGCCATGCCGCTTGGCCTCGCGCTCGCGGTTCGCCCCAAAAAAACGGGATTTCCTGCGAGTGTGGCGGTCGTTCGTTTGGGTTTGGCGGCCTTGCCCACCATGTTTGTCGCCCTCGCTTTTTTGCCGATTCACGGCACGGAAGTGCCGCTCAGCATCGCTTCGCTGAGTTGGTGTGTACCCATGGTTCTTGTTGCAGGTGTACCTTCGGTGCTGGGTGCCACCTTTGTGCTGCGACACGCGTTGCTGAATGCACCTGGCCTTCGCGGAGCGCTCATTGGTGCCGCCTGCGGCCTTGCCGGCGCGATCTCCATTCACGCTCATTGTCCCATTGTCACAGCGTCGCACGTGGTTGTGGGTCACGGTCTGCCGGTGGTTGTTTTTGCCGTTGTGGGAGCGATTTTCGGTGCGGTTTGGGGCCGCGTATAAAAAAAGAAAACCCTTCGTTCCGCGAGGCTTGGCGGCACGAGAAGCGCTCCGAATCTGAAAGCCGGCCAATGAAGGATGCGCGTTGTATTTTGCGATCCGCCGCGCTCTCCCGATACTATCGCTTCCTCGTTTTTGAGGCCCCATGCCCGCAGTGGACACTTTCGGGATCGTCGGCACCGTCATCGCTGAGAAATACCGGGTTGACCGCGTTGTCGACGAAGGCGGCTTCAGCGTTGTGTACAAAGCCGAGCACCTGATTTGGCGCGAGCCCGTCGCGCTCAAGTGCTTCAAAGTTCTCGCGGGCGCGCCGGTCGATCAGCGCGACCAGCTTCTCGACGCGTTCATTCAAGAGGGCAAGCTGATGACCTCGCTGTCGAGTCGCACCGCGGCGATCGTACAGGCGCGCGACATCGGAAAACTCAGCACGCGTGAAGGACAGTGGATTCCGTACATCGTGATGGAGTGGCTCGATGGCAGGCCGCTCGATCTGGTGCTCTACGAAGAAGCGCGCGCTCAGCTTCCGGCACGCACCCTTTCTGAAACCATCGCGCTTCTCGATACCGCCGCCAACGCATTCGAGATTTGCCACAGCCGCGGGATTGTTCATCGCGACATCAAACCCGGAAATCTCGTTGTCATCGGCGACGCCCGCGGCGACTCGCCATTTGTAAAAGTGCTCGACTTTGGCATTGCCAAAGTGATGGCCGAACACGCGGCTCAACAAACGTCGTCGGTGGCCACCCGCGCAGAGATCAGCGCGTTTACTCCAAACTACGGCGCGCCCGAACAATTCAGTCGGTCCCACGGGGCGACGGGGCCATGGACCGATGTGTTCGCGATGGCGCTCATCCTGACGGAGATCCTTCGGGGTGGAAAACCCGCGCTGGAAGGTTCCGACTTTCTCCAGTTTGGAATGGCCGCGCGCGATCCCATGCGGCGCCCGTCTCCACGAACGCTCGGCGTGATGGTGTCAGACGCGGTGGAAGGCGTCTTTTTGCAAGCTCTCGCCGTCGATCCAAACAACCGGTTTAAAACAATGGGCCAGTTTTGGTCGGCACTTCTCCAAGCTGCCGGCGAAAATCGGTCTTGGACGGCACCGGGAGCACCTTCAGGACGCATGTCCACTCCGGGTATTCAGCCAAGTGTCCCACTGCCGCGGTCAAGTTCGCCCAGCTACCCGGGTGCGTTTTCCCAGGGCGGCGCCGCCGTCCAACCCATCACGGGTCAGGTGAGCGGCGCCTACCCAACCCCTTCCCATCCGTCAAACATGGGGGCCGTCTACGGCGCGCCTACCCCTTACCCAACGCCTCCGCAAATTCACGGTGTTCCCACGCCGCAACAAGTCCCCACCTCCCCATCCAACTCGTATCAACCCTCCATGCCGGGTCACCCCCAAACCGGGGGAAACAGCGCTCCTTACTTGGGCTCGTACATGGTCCCGGCCAGCCCTCAAACCGGTCTACCCAAGTCGCGCTCGTCGCTCGGCGTTGGGGTGCTCGCTGTGGCGCTCATGGCCGGCGCGGGGTTTGGTGCATTTTTACTGCTTGGAAAGGGCAAAACCGTGGCCTCCGGTGACACACCCAACTCACCCGACGTTACGGCTTCCACCCCCAACCCTCAGCCTCCTCAACTGCCGAGCGGTGCACCCGCGGCACCTCCAACATCGTGTCCAGATGGGATGGTGTTTGTGCCCGGCGGCAAGTTTTACATGGGTTCAGACGAGGCGACCTTCAAGCTTTGGCAACCCGCCCACAAAGTTACCCTCAACCCCTATTGTATCGACGCCTACGAAGTGACAGTGGAGGCGTACAAGGCGTGTTCTGACAAGGGAGAATGCAAACGTCCTCAACCCGTACCTGACTATCCCAAACTGGACAGTGTGACCGAGGCCGACCACGAAAAAACAAAAAACGCGCTTACAGAAATGTGCAATTTTGGTAAGCCGGGGCGTGAAAAACATCCCATCAACTGTGTCACTTGGCCCATGGCCGATGAATATTGCAGGGTAAGTCAAAAGCGCCTACCCACAGAGGCTGAATGGGAACTTGCAGCGCGCAGCCGAGACGGTAGAAAGTTTCCCTGGGGAGACGATCCGGTTCGTGAAGGCCACATGAATGCGTGTGGCAAAGAGTGCAATGCCTGGGAAAAGGCCCATGGTTTAAAACTTACCCCCGCCATGTACGACGTCGATGACGGCTTTGCCGGCACCGCTCCCGTGGGCAGTTTCCCGGCGGGTAAAACAGAATACGGCGCCTTCGACTTCGTTGGAAATGTCTGGGAATGGACCGCGGATTGGTTTGAGGAGTACAAACCGGACGAGGTGACCAACCCAAAAGGTGCCGCGGAAGGCACCAAAAAAGCTATTCGCGGCGGCGGGTGGAACGGGGGAGTACCTCTCTGGCTCAACCCCGCTTTTCGCTACCACCAGGTTCCCTCGGCGAGCGCGCCGGGCATCGGCTTTCGGTGCGCAAAGGGTCTATAAGTCCTTCGCACATCGAAAGCCCACGTCGTTGTATCGGTGGGAAGGGTCGCTCCACATGCGTGCCGACGTTCTCAAGTTGGCGGTAAACTTCCCACCCCAACCGCCGCCGCGAAAAACTTTGTGAGCGCTTGCACAGGCATGTTCCGGGTAGGTGCAATACGCGCTCGCTGTCCACTCCCAAACATTGCCGGCCATGTCGAGAACACCAAACTTTGACGCTCCCTTGGGATAACGGCCCACAGGCGCGAGTGTGGGCGCGCCGTCGTCACCTTCAAAAATCGGTTGACTCGTGTCGCCCGACAACTGAAGGCAGGCAGTGTCACATACGTTTGTCAGGTCACCTGCGGGCGCGGCCGAACCCCAAGGGAAACGCCGCCTTTCCGACCCTCCCGCGGCGGCGTATTCCCACTCCTGCTCCGTGGGAAGGCGCTTCTGCTGAGCCTTGCAATACGCGTCCGCTGAATGCCAAGAAACGCAGTTCATGGGTAGAGTGCCCTGCTCGGTTTGATAAAAAGTGCAGTGTACGCTTTCTTTTTGGCGCGTTTCCGCCGAGATCCGCGCCCAATTCACCGTGCTCTCAACTGCTTGGCAGGCTCCCCGCGCAACGCAGTCTGAATAGGCATGGGCCGTCACCTCGGTTGAGTCGAGGCAGAAGTGTCCAATGGTCACATCGTGGACCGGGCGCTCATCGTCCTTCCCATCGTCGGAGCCCATCCGGTAGGGGCCTCCGACAATGGCCACCATACCGCTTGGGCAGGCCTGCCCATTGGCCACGGCGACACTCGCCGACGCGGGTAGATAGGGTGAACGCGTTTTTCCACGGGCGAAATAAGCTCCCGTGCCGGCCGCCGCCACAACAAGGGCACCCAACAGGAAAACCAGCCAACTCTTTTTTGGGGCGGGCTTTTCGGGCGCTTCTTCCCTTTCTACCCGCGAAGGCAGAGTTGCCCCCGTAGCCATTGTGCGAGCTGCGCTGTCGGGAGCGGGCGTTGTTTTTCGAGCCGGCTGCGGGGCAATGAGCGTTTCTGCCAAAGCGCCCACGGTTCGTGATTGGTTTGGTTGTGACGGCCGCGAAGCTCGCTCACTCGAATCAACGTCCGGCGAAACCGTTGGTGAGCCGAAAACTCCAACGGACATACCGCCTGAAAACTTTTCCAAAACCTCGCCCACTTCCCGCATGTTTTCAGGGCGATCTTTGGGATTTTGAGCCAACATTCGCTCTACAAGGTGAGTAACCTCATTGGGCAGATCCGGTGCTCGTTCCGACAGCGGTTGAATTTCATTCGTGAGGACTTTTTTTAGAATCTTACCAACATTGTCGGCTTCTGTTGGGCGCTGCCCTGTGAGGCATTCATACAAGATCACCCCCAGCGCCCAGATATCTGCGCGATGATCTACCGACTCTCCTAGAATTTGTTCGGGCGCCATGTAATACGGCGTGCCTAGCATCGTGCCAGTGTTTGTGAGCGCGTTGATTTGGGAAGATCCAATTTCAGGTGACATCAGTTTGGCAATGCCAAAGTCGAGCACTTTGACGACCAGTGTACCGTCTTCTTGTGCCAAGTAGATGTTGTCAGGTTTGAGATCGCGGTGAACCACTCCCACAGCGTGGGCTGTACCAACGGCCGAAACCACGGGAATAAGAAGCGTGGCCGTTTCAGAAAGGGGTAGGGTAGGCCGCCTTACAAGCCGTTCTCGAAGGCTCTCCCCTGTCAGGAGATCCATCACAAGAACGGGTGAACCGTCGGGCAACTCCAGCACTTCGTGAATTTGGACAACGTTCTTGTGATCGACCGCACATGCGGCCCGCGCTTCGCGAATCATGCGGCGGCGCGTGGCTTCATCTTTGGAACTTTCGCTTTTGAGGAGCTTCAGCGCGACGGGTTTTGAAGTGGAAAGCTGCACGCCCGCCCAGACAACGCTCATCCCCCCTTCGTCAAGTCGGCGGTCAAGCCGGTAACGATCGGCGAGGATCTGGCCGGGCGCGAGGTCGCTCACTTCGCGTCACCGTATCAACCGCGGGAACCCAGCGCTACGGATTTTCAACCCGCACGTACCGAACCACTACATTTGAGCCGCCGCGCGAATCGCGAACGGTTGCCCAAATGGTTGCGAGACCCGGTTCTGAAGGTGGGATCCACTTCACAAAGTGGTCTTCGTAATATCCCGTCTGCGGGTCGTTCACGAGTTTGATGTCGCCGTCGAAGTCACCCCGATCGCTATAATAGTTGACCCATACCGTTTCGGTGAGTTGCTGTCCTTCGTCGCCGGTTTGGTCGGGGCTTACTTCACCCACGTCTTCGGGCACCGTCACCTTAATTTCGTACGGTGTACACGCGACAAAGGGATCTTCCCGTGAACAACTCGCCGCTTGATTTCGCTCCTCGGAAAGTACGTCACACGGGGGCACAACCGGTATTTGGTCGAGGTCTTCGCTGATCGGTTCATCATCGAGCGTCACCCCCAAAATCTGGGGGTTACTGTTGACCCTACCATCGGAGAACGAATAAACTTGGGTGTACCCCGGAACGAAACTTTCCGCACCGAGGGCTTCTCCGGTGTCGATATCAAAACAACCGATGGGGAAGTTGCCGGCGGCCGATGGGTCGGCCTCTTTAATGCCAAACTTGCCAGCGCAGGCCAGAAAAAACACGTATCCAATACCGTAATGCGGCCCGAAAGAAGGCTTGGGGCGGCTCGAAACAATGTCGGGTACGACGATCGAAAACTGTTTGCCCCAACCGATGGGTAGACCGGGCGGAAATTCAGGTGTGGTCCCGTTTTCAACCGCTTCTTGAAGTGCTCCCGAGGCTTGGTCAAAAAGGTCGAGCGCCGGGAAGATGCAGAGGGAGTATTGATCACCCTCCGGGTTGAAACAGCCGCCGATCCACAAGATGTTGATCGTGCGTTCGCTGCCCGTTTGGTTGACACCGTAAGCGTCGTACACCTCCATGTTGAAGTGGACGGTGCATTTTTCAGGGTCTTCGGCGCAATCTTCGGCCGGGATCGGCTCAATATACGGCTTGTCTACCGTGACAGCGAGAACGCGCAACGCGTCCACTTTGCCGGGTGGGCTGAAACTGACAGCGCAACCTGAAAACACGGCGGGACCAAACAGCGCTCCGGCACCCAATGAGCCTAAAATGACGCGGCGAAAGTACGATTTCATGATCACATCTCCCCGCGCAGACCAATTGACGGCAAGATGGGTAGACCGCTCACGAACTGCCGCGAGGTGAAGTTAAAGTTATACTGGATACCTTCGCTGTTGGCGTTGTTGTACACGTTTTGAACATCCACATACGCGGAGAACTGCCAGCTTTTGAATTGCCAGCGTTTGTCGAGCCGCAGGTCAAGTTGGTGAAACAGAGGCAGCCGTTCGCTGGCCGCGGAGCCAAACGGAATTTGTGTGTACGCACCGGACGGAGCGTGCAGAAGCGCGTTGACGCGGTTGGGGTCACACACGGGTACCCAGTTGTAACTGGGTGGAGTGCCGGCCGTTGTGGGCGCCGATATCGACAAGCGCGACTGGTTGTTTTGGGAGTTACACACGGTGGGCGTCACCAGGTTGCCGCTGACGAGCCTGAAACGAGCCCCGAATTCAAGCCCCCAGCCGAGTTTGTAACTTCCGAGCACTGTGAGAATGTGCGTTTGGTCGAAGTTTGCGAGCCGTTCGGGTTGACCCGGACCGTCTACCCGGGCGCTTCTCGACAACGTGTACGCAAGCCAACCAAAGAACCGATCGTCCGGGTTGTACTTGAGGAGAGTTTCGGCTCCGACAACCGAGCCGGTGCCCGTATTTGAAAAGGCACGAACGTCGGTGGTGGCGCCGATCCCTGTTCGAACCAGGCCGTCGAGCTGCTTGTAAAAACCTTCGACCGACACTTCGATTTGCTTTGTGAGCTGCTGCTCAGCACCGATCGCGTAGTGAATAGCGCGGTTGGATACCAGGCTTGGATCTCCCAGCGGCGGTGTTACTTCTTGAAACGCGGGTGGTTGAGTGAAAAGGCCTACGCCGCCCTTAATGGTGGTGCGCGGGTAACCTTGCCGAATGTCGTACCGGCCTGCGAATCTGGGTGAAATATCCACCGAGTCATTGATGGAGTAATAGTCTACCCTGATACCTGGAATGAGCTTCATCCCTTTCAGGGGAGAAAGCTCCATTTCAAGGTAGGCGGATGGGTAGAGCGCTTCACCGCTTTGGCTGATGCTGCGGGTTTGCTGAGTGGAAAACGGTTGGTTGGGAGGTTGACCCGGTGCGGGGCCCTGCGGCAACCTGAACGCCACGTCGTAGAAGCCGCGGTACACATCAAACCCCGTGTTGAGCCGAATACTGTCGGAGAAGCGGTGTGTGTACTCAAGCCTTCCGGTGATTGTATCAACGTCGAGGTTGAAATAAAGGGGGCCAATTGAAAAGCCGAGTTCATCATGCCCGTAGGCGACCACAGTGGAGAGGCTGTCGTCCTGCGAGTATTGATTTTCATACTTGAGTTGAACGCGTTGAAAAGCGGTATGAAGCCCGGCATTGCCGCTGATTCCAGGTTCACCCGGGGCAGGATCGGCAAGGAGCAGTTCAAGCGCATCGTCGGAGCCGAAAAAGCTCGCACGAAGGCTTGAGTTGGGGGTTGGATTGGTTTCTGCCACCAATTGATAATCGTAGTAGACGGGGGCTTGGGTAACTCCGCCTCCGGCGGCTGAAAGCACCGGACCGAGCCACGCATCAAAATAACTCCGGCGCGCCGCCGCCATGAGTTTGAGGGGATAATTGCCGATTTTGAAAGTTTTTTCGACAAGGAGGCGAGCGTCAATTAAGTCGACCTGAACGAGGCCGTGAAGCTTGCCGTCGTCTTTGGGAGATCGAATGCCGACATCGACAATACCGCCCATAACGCGGCCGTATTGCGAGCTGAAATTGCCGGGATAAAAATCGATTTTTTCGAGAACTTCGGTAGGGACAACGCTCGATAGTCCGCCAAAGTGGTAGATAAGTGGAACGGGAGTTCCGTCGATAAATGTCTGCGAGTCTTGTGGGGCAGAGCCGCGCACAATGAGAAGGCCCAAGATGGCGGGGGGCCGCGCAACGCCGGGTAGATTTTGAATTGACCGCAGCGCGTCGCCGTTGGTGCCGGGAATGCGGCTGATTTCACGCGCGGTGACGGTGCGTTTGGTGACCTCGCGGGGAGGTTTTGCACCTCGAACCTGAACGTCAATCACCCCACCTTCAGCTCTTGTGGAGAGGCGATATTTTACTTCAGTTCGCTCACCGGAAATGATCTCTTCGGTGAGGACAAGCGGTTCATACCCGGCAAGGTCAACAGTGATTTCATATTGACCGGGGGGCAGGCCCTCAAACGAAAAGGAGCCTTTTTCACCGGTCACCACTTCTGTACCGGTGCCGCCGCCGACGGGTCGAATTTTGACTTTGGCGCCGGCAAGCGACACTTCACCGCCGGCCGCGAGCACAACACCGCCGAACCCTTCAACCGTTTTGGCGGTGGGTACCTGTTCTTGACCCTGCGGTGTTTCTACCGTTTTGAGGGAGAAGGTATATTTGTAAAGAATACGCGCCGCGAAAGCTGTCCCGTCGGCTTTGCGCGCCGGTGAGAAGTTTGTTTTTTTGCGGCCTCCACCGCAAGAGCGTCAAGTCCGGGATCGAGCGGACCCACGACCACCGCGTTTGACACCTTCCCATCGACGGTAATGTCAAGTTGGAGGGTAACAACGCCCTGAATGCCCGCGTCTCGCGCCTGGTCTGTATAACCCGGATCAACGAATGTGAGCGGCCGCGGCAGCGTGACCTGACCGGTTGACGGCGCCGGGTTCGCCGGAGGACTCTGCGGAGCCGCCCCCGAGCCGCCGCGTGGAACCGCCCCCGAGCCACCGTCGGGCGGCGGATCTTGCGCCCATGCGGCGGTTGTTTGCGGGGCCGTTAGCAGTGCGACGACCAATGCCGCCGCGTTTTGGAAGGGTCTTCGTCGGTAAAACATCACACCGGATCGCGGCGTTTGAGGATAATCATCAGGAGGATTAGCAAACCGAGTGCCGTGCCACCGAGGACGGCGAACGGTATCCACGGAGTATCGTATGTAGTGAATCCCCAGCCGCCGGCAAGGTTGTCGGATGCGACTTGAGCGATGGAGCACTTGAATTTGCCGGCCTCGATAAAGTCGTTTGGACTGTTATACCCCTGGTCGGAACTTTTCATCTGCAAGTCAATGAGCCACGAAGAGTCATTTTCGAGGCCCATGCGTTCAGGAACAACCGACCCTTCAAAACCCCACCGCGCTGGGATGACGTACATGAGCCATTTCAGGTGCGGTACGGTTGTGGCGGGCACCATGAGACCACCCAAAACAACCTGTGGAATGAGGGCGATTGGTGTGAGCGCCATGGCGGCCTCCGACGAGGCGACCACAGTTGAGAGCAGTAGACCCAGGGCCACGGCGCAAAGGGATGTGGATATTAGAGATGCCAACATCATCCCAAATGCGGCGGGTCCACCATGAAATCCAAGGGTAAAAAACACGATGGCGAGGAGGACGGTGCATTGAATCAGGCAGAAGCCCGCGAGCAGAATATACTTGGACAAGACATAGTTGACCAACCCGAGGTTGACCATGCGTTCGCGCAGGTAGATGGAGCGTTCGCTCACGATCTCACGGGCGGCGTTGGACGTTCCAAACCAAACGGCGGCGACGACCAAGAAAAAAATCGCACCCGTGTGATCGCGTGTCGCTTCAAGGTTTTTGAGTACATCTCCGCCGCCGAGTTTACCACCGGCCTTGCGAGACAGATCTTGAAGGGCGCCCAAACACCACGCGGGCACCGCCTTTTCTTGCCAACCGAAAACGATGGCCAGCAAAATTCCAATAATGGGGGCTTGTAAGAGCATGATTGCGGTACCCCCAACATCCCGCACTTTAACTTTGAAATACCTGGATAATAATAGCCGCAGTTGTCCTGAAGTCTGTTGTCTTGTCGCCGGGATTCCCCGTGTCCCCTGACCACCGCCGACGGCTCTTCGACCTGAGTACATGCGCTGGAAAACGGGGTTCGTTTGCAGGAAAAATTCTTTTCGCCACTCTACCGCTGCCAAGCGGCGTGCCACACCTCGCTGCGCCCCGGCGTCGCGCGCGCGCATGGCGTCAAAAATAGGCTTTTCACGCTGCGCGATCGCTTCAAACATGTCGCGCGGATTATCAATGTCGTTGGGTTTACCCTGACGTTCTTTCCACGTTCCGAAAAAGCGGTATGCGTCGGGCCGCGTGGGACCGAAGAACATGGGTACACCGCCGTAGCCCATGATGAATGCATGGGTAAATTTTTCAAATTCGTCTTTGGCCGGCTGATGGATCGTCATGATGATCGTTTTGCCGGTGGCCTTTGTCAGGTCGTGAAGCAGGTTGATGAGCGCCGTTGTGTCGTCGGCAGCCAAACCCGATGTCGGTTCGTCCAAAAACAGGATGACGGGATCGGTCACCAATTCAAGCGCGATGTTGACGCGCTTGCGTTGACCACCTGACAAAATCTTTTTTTCAGGTCGGCCGATTTGGAGGTTTTTTACGCCTTCAAGGCCCAGATCTTTAATTGTCTGCTCTACCCGGGCGTCAATTTCTTCTTCACTGTAGTCGGGAGGTAGACGAAACTTGGCGCTGTATCGAACGGCTTCGAATACGGTTAGTTCCGGGTGGACAAGATCATCCTGCGGAACATACCCAATGGAGCCGCGGAGGGTGTCATAAATGTTGTATAGATCTTCACCGTTGATGCGCACCATGCCGCTTGTCGGCGGCAAATACCCATTCAGGGTAAGGAGCAACGTTGTTTTGCCCGCGCCCGACGGACCCATGAGCGCGATCATGTCGCCGGGCAGCGCCTTAAACGACACGTCGTCGAGCAAGCGTTTCATCTCGCTCGGGTTGTCGCGATCGGGCACTTCGAGCACCAAGCTCCACGCTTCAATTTCGTAGAGGGGTTTACCCTGCCACTTGTCAGAAGGATCTTGCTCCTGAAAGATTTCAGCCGCGCCGCTCGCGCTGACTTCAATCTGAAGCGGCATGGGGCCGATGTAGATTTTTTCGCCGCTTTGTACCGGTATTTTTTGTCCCGGCGCAATGCGGTGGCCGTGCACGTAGGTGCCGTTGGCGCTGCCGCGATCTTCGATGTAAAGCCGCCCGCCCACGTTGTGGAGCAGCGCGTGTGTACTCGACACCTGCGGGTGATTGATAACGATGTCGTTATTGGGAGTGCGGCCGATGCTCTTGATAGGCTTGGCCGCGCTGGTAAAGTCAAACTGACCGAGAACGGTTTTGTTTTTTCTACCCGGGGCACCTGAAACTTGAGCCGGAGACGGAGTTGCCGCCTGTTGTTGAGGCACATGTTGAGTGCCCGCGTGTTGCTGGGGAGCGTGCTGTTGAACAGGAGGCGGCGGAGCGCTGGGTTGCTGTTGTACAGGTGCGGCTTGGGGCACGGGGGCCTGTGGAGCGGCCGCCTGTGCGGGAGCGCCTCGACCCGCTTGAGCGATGCGAGTCAATAGACCCACCTGAACCGGAACGGGCCCAAAAGCGAGAATGCCGTTTGGATCAATTGGAGTGGGCGTGTTGGGTTGGATCTTGTTCGGCCCAACGTATGTGCCGCTTGTGGAACCGTGATCGGTCACCATCATGCGATCGAGCATGACGGTTGCGTGTTGACTTGACACCGACGGATGAGCGATGACAAGCGAGGCACGCGCGGGATCGCGACCAATCTGAAGGTGTCCGGGCGGCACTTGCACGGTGCCCTGTGCCATCAACATGAGCGTGATCGCCGGATGGTTGAGCGGCACCATCACCGCGCCGATGGTGAATTGCGTGCGGAAGTCAAACGGGACTTGCTCGCCGGGCGCAATGGGCCTTCCAGCGGCTGCGGCGCCGGGGCCCGCAACCATGAACACGAGCTTTCCGCCGCCTTGGTGAACAATTCGCGCGTGCTCGGGAAGGATGCCGTCGCCCTGAAGGACAACATCACAACCCGGCGCGGACCCGATGGAGATCGTTTGCTTGCCGAAGCCGGGAATCATATCCGTGGCTCGTTTCATCACGTCCCGCCCCGGAGAGCAACCGTGAACGGGAGGAGATGCGTCCGTCTTGCACCTTTGCGACGGTTCGTCGATGATGGGGCAATGCGGTGGACCCACATTTTCAAGGTTTCTTTGTCGCTTCTCTTTCCTGTTGCACTGGTCGCGTGTTCGTCGGGCGGTGACGGCACCGGTGGTTCGGCGGGGGCAGGTGCCGGCGGCGGTACCGGAGGCTCAACGTCTTCGTCAAGCACCGGCGGGAGCACTACGTCGGGCACGGGCGGCACACCGGTCGAGTGTGAAGGCCCGGGGTATGAAGGCAACGAGGCCGATGTGAACATCGGCAAAGTGTCGGCAAGCGTGATCGATCAAAACGGCGATCCCGCGGCCCAAACCGCGGCTCAAGTTTGCGGTACCGACATCTGCATTGCCGAAACAACGGGTGACAACGGCAGCGTCACGGTGCTTGTCAATCAGACATTGAAGAAGCCGGCCTTCAAATACGGCGACGGAATTGTCTATTCAAAACTCGCCATTTTGCTTGAGGCAGGTGACTTTGAGTTTACAAATCTGGTGACCTCCAAGTTGCCACCCATCGGTCAGGGTGATGCGTTCGCATCGGGCGCGTCGGTATCGTCGTCGGGAGTGACGATCGATATTCCGGCGGGCGGTATCGCCGAGGTGGACAGTCTGATCTACCCAGAACCGGTCGATCAGGTGTTTCGCGCTGCTGAAATACCGGTTTCGCCGGACATGCCCGGGGTAGATCCGTCCCTTGGAATTGAGGCAATTTTCGGTGTGGCACCGCTTGAAACGGTGTTCTGTCCACCCGCCAAAGTTCATTTCCCCAACACAGCGGGACTGCCCGCCGGCGCCGACGTGGAGATTCTTATTCAGGGGCTTGACGCCCTCCAACACTGGGCACCTTACGGTGAATGGCTGAAAGTGAGTGATGGTAAGGTTTCGGCCGACGGGTCTGAAATCGTCACGGTTGACGGTCAGGGTCTACCCGTGCTTTCCACGTTCGGCGTGCGGCTGAAGTAATGTACACAACGGGTGATTGCTCGGCTTCTCAAGACTGGGAGCCGGTGCACCCGCTTCGCCCGCGGCGCACCACTTGCGGCGCGGTGATTATCAAGTGTGCGAAAATCGAAAAAGTCTCTTCTCAAACCTGATAGTCAGGTTTGGGGCACAGTCTACAAATAACGCTTGAGCAGCTCGTCGGTGTTTGCGAAGAGCGCATCGAGTTCCGCCTTCATTTCAGGGGTGGAACGTTGTGCTTCGATCTGTTCTCCCAAGGTGGCGATGACATCGTCGGGAAGGCGGCGCTGGCCCATTGGGTAGAGCACCATGTCTTCTTTTTGAATGTGATTGCCCAACAAATCCGCGAACGACTCGGCAGCGTTCTGAATGGCGACGCGTTCATCGGCTGTCCAGGTCTCCGTTTGATTGGCCGCTTCATCTAAGATGCTCACGAGGTCGCGCCCCAACCGGTGCTCATGTTTCATCACCGCGATCGGCCCCATTTCTCGGGGAAAACCGTGGGCGATCAAAGTTTCGAAGAGCAGGTCTTCTTCAGCTTTGTGGTGTGCACTGTCGGCGAAACGCCTAAAAAAAGCGACGAATTTGGTGAGATCGGCGCTCGCCCCAGGTTCGGTGAGGCGTTTTGAAAAGGTGAGAAGCGCACGCAAAACGCGCTCAATCAGGCGGTGATCCTCGTTGAGTTTGGCAAAGGGGTCCATGAGGTGGACCCCATGCAATCACGTAGCCAATCCCGAGTGGTGGCCGGCGTGTCGACCGCGCGGATCACTCAAACATTTGGGTATCGGTATTCCACTTGAGGAACTTGCCGTCGTCCTGCTTTTGGTAGAGGTCGTTGGCTCCGGCGACCGTCTTGAACGTTTCGACCTTGAAAAGCGCATCGAGATCCGAGTCGGCGTCCGCGTAGTGATCGGTTCCAACCTCTTTTTCAGCAATGCGAATGTACGTTGTCACAAACTCGGCGGCGCTCACGTCAACAACGACATACCCATTGCGACCTGAATCGGCGAACGCGAGGTGCGGGTTTACTCCGCCCATGAGCAGTGTATCAATTGCACCGGCGAGCGCACCGGCGCCCGGAATTCCGCTCAATACAGGGTCGGCGGCAACCTGACTCTGGAGGAGGGACTTGAATGTTCCCGATGAAACGGAAGACCCCACAAACTCCACAATGCGCTTGGTAGGATCACCGTTGACAGAAGGTACACCCGTGTACGAAGCGTGAATATCGCCGGTGATGGCAACCACATTTTTCAGAGCCGAAAGCTCTGAGATCAAAGCACTTCGGCGATCGCGGAAGCCGTCCCATGAGTCGACGTTCATGTAGAACTTTTGCTTGAACTGATCGGGGATGGCTTGGGTAGTCAGGTCAATCATGAGGGGGATGAGGCAAAATTCGTTGCCCCATACCTTCCACGTGGCGGCGGAAGATTTCATGGTGTTCAAGAACCACGTTTCCTGCTCGCTTCCCATGACATGTTGATTGGCGGCGTCGGCTTGATAAGCGGCCGTAGCAAGCAGATCAAATGCCGGTTGAACAGTGAAGTAACGTGCGCCTATCGAGGTGAAGAGGGAGAGTTTGCCAGCGTCCACGTAGGCGACGCCGCGGGGTAAGGTGGCCTGGGTAGCTTCATCAATGGGAGCGGGGCTTCCGGCCGCCGTGACGACCGAGTTGAGATAAAGCACGCTGATGTTGCCTGTGACTTTGGCTTTGTCTCCGCCGCCCGCCATAACGGCCGCTTCAAGCACGGCTTTGTGCGCCGCATAGGCGGCGTCGTTGATATCGACATAGGGCCTGGCAATTGCCGGAATTTCACCGCCGTTGAGGGCTTTCACGGCATCTTCGTCGAGGACAACTGTGCCGGGATACGCCTCTTCGGGAATGATGTGATCGGCGCGGCGGGTGCGCAGATCTGTCATGACAAGGTGAACGTTTTTTCCAAACTGGAAGTCACGCCAGATCTTGATGTCACCTGGAAAGTCTTTTGACGCGTCGTACGCGAAGTCAGGGGCGCCGAGATAGTCAACAGGCATATACTCAAACCACGCCTGGTCGGCCGCCTTGCGACGCTCCACGTCGGTTTCGTCTTTTTTGCCGTCAAAATAAGAGGCTACCGCGCCGTGGCAGTCATCCGAAAACTCGTGATCATCCCACGTGGCGATCATGGGAAAACTCTCGTGTACTTTTTGGATGGCCGAGTCACTCCGGTAGATTTTATAGAGTTCTCGGTAGTTGGAGAGGCTCTTCGCGGCGTAATACTTTTCACCGCTTCCCGCCGTTAATTCAAGCGCGCCCGCTTGATCTGAAAACTCCACCTTTCTACCCGTTGTGTTTTGGAAGGTGGGGTCACCTGTTGTTTCATAAACGTAGTCACCGAGGTGGACGAAAAAGTCGAGCGGCTCGCGCGCCATTTTGACAAGCGTGTTGTAATAGCGGCCAATGTAATCTTGGCATGAAACATAGGCGAATTTGATGGGTGTATCGGTTTCAGGTGAGGGCGCCGTTTTGGTTCGGCCCACCTTGGACACATAATATTTGCCACCTTTTTCGTAGATGAACCGGTAGTAATAAACGGTGCCCGCGGTGATGTCTGCCAGGCGAACTTTGACGCAATGGTCAAATGCCGCTTGAGCTGTGACTTCCATGCTGCTTTTGCCGTTTAGCGCGATCATTTCGCTAAACTCGGCATTTGTGCCTACCTCAAGCTCAACGGTAAGGTCACCCTGGGCGGCGGCGTCTTCAACGCGTGTCCACAAAATGACGCTGTCAGGTTTGGGGTCACCCGATGCGACCGACTGCGGAAAATATTGGGATCCGTCTTCGAGCGTACGAGGCGTTGTTGTCGATGTTGTACCGGTTGTACTTTCAGTTTCGCCGTCACATCCCGCGAGAGTGGCTCCGGCTGTGGCGAGGGTGGCTTGAAGAAAGATCCTGCGTTTCATCATGGTGCCTCGTTTGTGCTGTGATCCCGTTTTTAGGAAAAAGTCAGGTGGAGCTGCCCGAGCCTTCTCGAAGGCCGGCAATCTGCGATAGCTCAGAGTCCACATGACGCTCCACGGCGTCACGTGCGGCGGCTCCTGAATCTTTGTCGCCGAAGTCTGCGGCAAGTCGGTCGTGCCTCAACATGAGTTCACTCCGTCGCGCAAACGTTGGGTCGGCCGACAAAACAGCCGCCCAGGCGAGGCCGAGTGCGGCTTCGCGCTCTTTGCGTTCAAGGGAATATTTCTTACCCAAGTTGACTGTGCCGCCCACGTTAATGGCCGTGATTGAGTCTTTTCGGTGGATGGTTGCAAGGTTGAGTCGAGCGGCCGCAATGCCGTATTTTTCGGCTTCTGCGTTGTCGTCGAAAAGCACATACCGAATGGCGTCGACGCTGGCTTCACCCAGAGTTTTGCCCTGCTCGATGGTTTGTTTGGCTTGATTGCGAGCCTCGTTGACGGCTTCGACCGAAACATTGAGTTTGGTGGAGAGCTTGAGTACCGCGTCTTCTTCGCGTGGGTCGAGCCCGTCGGACATGGCAGCCTGAAACGCACCTTTGATAATCGCTCGCGCCAACTTTGGCTCAACATCACCGTACACCTCCAGCGCGTCTGCCAGAATGGGTGTTTCGGTATTGAGCATGCGCTGGTCTTCTTCAGGCAAGCCGAGCGAAGCCACGGCGGCCGCGCGAATGAGGGAGGACTCTCCTGAAAACTGACCTGTTGCTCCCATGACAGCGGCCAAAACGCGAACGGCGAGCGAGCCGATTGTGCGCACGCGCAACACTTCTTTTTCGCTTGGTTTGCTTGTGAAAAGCGACCTGACTCCCCGTGCGCCGTGCTCCAGCGAAAGACCTTGTTCGACCGCGTCCGCCAGAGGCATCCATCGCGGAGGGGCGAGAGGGGCAATGGCAGCGCATAGGGAGGTTACCCAACCTTCCCACGAGTTCATCAGACCACCGCGCATGTCGGGGCCAAGCCCCGCAACCAGAGTGGCACGCCTGCGAGCCAGACCGCGCATGAGATCTGTATCGAGTCGCCTTGCTGCCGACACGGCGAAGAAAGCGTCTTCGCAGAGAACAACAAGCGCATTTGCGAGGGTTGGACGAGCGCTTTGTGCCATGGATAACCCTCTTACACCATCTAGTCTGGGATTGGAACAAGCTGAACGTCGAGATTCACCGGTTGTTCGGTAGCTTCAATTTCTTTATCCCAGGGGAAATAACCTGGTTTTTCTACCGTAACTCGATGTTTTCCCGGTGGCATTGCCACCCCGCGCTTGGTCACATAGGCAAGGGAGCCCAGGTATTGATCATCGATTGTGACAGACGCATCGGGCACGTTGCCGTTCACGCGCAGAGACACGGTTTTCAGGCCTGCGCCGCAACCGACGAAAACGGTAAAAATCGCAGCGAAGAGAGCCGTTTTTAAAAATGTGTACACAATGATGCTCCCTTCGATCACTCCCATTCAATGGTTGCGGGCGGTTTGGAAGATACGTCGTATACAACCCGGTTCACGCCGCGAACCTCGTTGATAATTCGAGTGCTTGTTTTGGCCAACAAGTCGTATGGGAGGCGCACCCAGTCTGCCGTCATACCGTCGGTAGACTCCACCGCTCGCAGGGCAATTGCTTCTTCGTAGGTGCGGTGATCTCCCATGACTCCCACGCTGCGCACAGGCAATAAGACGCAGAACGACTGCCAAACTTTGTCGTATTGTCCGAAAGCCCGAATTTCTTCGTCGAAAATAGCGTCGGCTTTGCGAAGCGTCTCCAGGCGCTCTGCGTTGATTTCACCCAAACATCGAACCGCCAATCCCGGTCCCGGAAATGGATGGCGGTAGAGCAGTTCATGCGGAAGACCAAGCGCCGATCCGGCACGCCGAACTTCGTCTTTGAAAAGCTCCCGCAGCGGTTCAACCAAACTTAGGTGCATTCTTTCAGGGAGCCCACCCACGTTGTGATGGCTCTTGATCACCACGCTCGGACCTCCCCGCGGACTGACACTCTCAATCACGTCGGGGTACAAGGTGCCCTGTACAAGAAACTTGGCGTCTTGAACTTTACGGGCTTCTTCTTCAAACACTTCGATAAACACGCGGCCGATGATCTTGCGTTTTTGCTCCGGGTCGCTCACCCCGGCGAGCGCCGATAAAAAGCGATCTTGAGCGTTTACTCGATCAAAATTCAGGCCGAAGCGGCCGGCAAATGCCCGCTCAACCATATCCCCTTCACCTTGGCGGAGCAGACCATTGTCCACGAAGATGCACACGAGTCGTTCGCCGAGCGCCTGTTGACAGAGGAGCGCCGCAACCGAAGAGTCGACTCCACCGGACAACCCCAACACGGCGCGCCCCGATTCGCCGACCT
Source organism: Polyangiaceae bacterium (assembly GCA_016712345.1). Classification (GTDB taxonomy): domain Bacteria; phylum Myxococcota_A; class Polyangia; order Polyangiales; family Polyangiaceae; genus JADJRH01. Next base: position 4,330,587 of record JADJRH010000011.1, on the reverse strand, counting down.
TTTTGCGAACATCGGCCACCGCTTCTTCGATAAAAGAAGCCGGAGTCCACGTGGCCAAAAGGCCGGCTACATCAAAGAGGAAACTCTCCAAGATCTCTTTGCCGCGCGGGGTATGTTGCACTTCAGGGTGAAACTGAAGGCCATAGATCTTTCGCTCTTCACAGGCGACCGCGCAAAACGGGGTGTTGGCAGAAGTGCCAATGGGGACAAACCCTTTGGGTAGAGCGCCGATTCGGTCACCGTGGCTCATCCAAACATCAATGTCAGATTCGCGATCGAGCCTTGAAAAAGGGCCTTTCTTTTCATCAATGCGAACTTGGGCGGGACCGTATTCTCGATCGCTGGCCGATTCAACTCGACCGCCGAGCAAGTGGGCAATTAACTGAAGTCCATAACAGATGCCCAATGTCGGAATGCCGAGGTCAAACAGCTCGGGGCTGATGGTGGGGGCACCTTCGTCGTAAACGCTCGCCGGGCCGCCCGACAAAATCAACGCGCTCGGATGAGCTTCACGCACGCGCGCGACGCCTGCGTAATAAGGCAGGATCTCGCAGTAGACGCCGCACTCACGAACACGCCGCGCGATGAGCTGCGTGTACTGCGAGCCGAAGTCGAGAATCAAAACCCATTTTTGGCGCTGCGACATGCGCCTCGCTACCACGAAAACGAGCGCGCCGGCTGAGCCAACTTTACGGGCCTGCAGCGGGCGGTGCCGACGGTGCGGTTGTCGCCGCGGGCGGTGGGGTGGAAGGCGCTTGTGTACTCATGGGCGCAGCCGTTGTCGGTGCCGCGGGCGCGGTCGAGGCGCCCGGTTGGTACACACGCGGCGCTTCGTACTCGGGCGGAGGTGTACCCGGTGGAATTGGCCCTTTTGCGGCGGGAGGCGCTCCGCAGCAAGCTGTGGCTGCGAACAAAAATGCCGATAAAACAAGGACAATAGTGCGCTTCACAAGTTCGTTCCGGTGGGAGGTGAAGGATCGGTTCCGGGCGCGGGAGGTGTCGGCGTCGCCCCACCTTTTGGACCCTTGAGGATCGGCTCCGGCTCAACTTCGTTTTGCGGGCGCGACAGCGGAGGCCGCGGTATGTCGGCTCCAATCGCATTCGGAGGTGCCTTGGCGATGGGCGAAGCGGTGGCGAGCGCGGGAGCGTCTTCGCTCGCGTCACCACCACAACCGGCGACAAACAAGGCGATTGCCGCGGGAAAGGAGAGCCACAACCAACGCGCCATGGCCCCGGTCTTACCACGCCGCCCGCGCTCAACACAGACCAAAGCATCCACAGCGCGCTCCCGACGGCGGCGGACAAATGCTAGCGTCCGGCCGATGACGACCGAAGGAGCAGCGACAATTCGTGCGCTTTGTGAGCGGGCGCGAGCCGCATCACGCGCGTTGTCGGCCGTCGGTCGCGCCGATAAAGATCGTGCGCTCCGGCATTTGGCAGAAAAGCTTCGAGAGCAGGCGAGCCTTGGATCTCGCTCCACGGTGCTTGCGGCCAACGCCGAAGATCTTGAGAACGCGAAACAAGCCGGGTTGCCGAGCGCAATGCTCGATCGATTGACGCTCAATGAAAGTCGACTGCGAGCAATCGCCGACGCGGTACTTGAAGTGGCCGCGCAGGACGATCCCGTGGGTGAAGTGGTGTCGATGCAACGGCGACCCAACGGCCTCAGCGTTGGTCAAATTCGTATTCCACTTGGGGTGATCGCAATGATCTATGAAGCTCGCCCCAACGTCACTGTCGATGCGGCGGTACTCTGTGTAAAAAGTGGCAATGCCGCTCTTCTGCGCGGTGGAAAAGAAGCGGCGCGCTCCAACGAAGCGCTGTCAGATCTCGTTCGCGATTCCATCCGCGCGGTCGGTCTACCCACCGATGCTGTGCAAATGGTTCCGCCCGGTGATCGCGATGCGATGAAGGTGTTGATTGGAATGTCCGGTCTTGTCGACTTGGTCATTCCGCGCGGCGGTGAGGGGCTCATTCGCTTCGTCGCCGAACACGCGCGCGTTCCAGTCATTCAACACTACAAGGGAGTTTGCCACCTCTACGTCGATGAAGGAGCCGACCTTGAAATGGCGGTGAAACTCGTTGAAAACGGCAAGCTCCAACGACCTGGGGTGTGCAACGCCCTGGAGTGTTTGCTCGTTCATCGAGATGTGGCGAGTGCGCTTTTGCCCAAGGTCGACGCTTTGTCGCAACGTGGGCTTGAGATTCGGGGCGACGCTGAAACGCTTCGATTTGCGAAGAGCGCGCGCGCTGCAACCGCTGAGGACTACGGTTGCGAATTTTTGGCAACGATCCTCGCGGTACGCGTTGTCGATTCGTTCGAGCAGGCGCTCGATCACATCGCCCAATACGGATCCAATCATACAGAAGTGATTTGCACGAACAGCTACGAGCGGGCAGAAAGGTTTCTTCGAGTGGTCGATGCGAGTTGTGTACTCGTGAACGCTTCCACCCGATTTAACGACGGCGGTGAGTTGGGTCTCGGCGCCGAGATTGGAATCTCGACAAGCAAACTTCACGCGTATGGACCCATGGGCCTGACCCACCTCACCACCCTCAAGTGGATAGCGCGCGGCAACGGTCAAACGCGCTGAACAGTAAACTTCCCTTTGGTGCTCGCGGGGCTTTAAAAAGCGGGCTTTTTGTAATTCGATAAAGCGAGAAATCAGCGTGGCGACAAAGAAACGAACGGGCAGTGAGCCGGCCGACGACGGTGCCGGAGTTGAGCGAAAACAGCGTGTTTCAAAGGCTGGGTCGGCCCCTGCAAAAGCGCGGGCCAAAGGAGCGGCGGCGCGCCCGCGCCTTCGCGCGTCGCACGCAACGGTCGACACGGCGGCGCCTCGAGCCAAAAAGAAGGCCGAAGGCGCGGGGCTGCGCAAAGGCCGTGAAGCACCGCCGCGCGATTTCTCGCCGCGCCCGCCCCCGTCAAAGCGTACACCTATCGGCGCGCCCAAACGCGCGACAAAGCGAGAGGCGCCGCCTGCCGAGCCCACCAATCGGGCGCGAGAACTCGCGCTGTCGATTGCCATGGCCGGCCTCGACAAAAAGGCTGTCGCGATTGAGATCCTCGATGTGACAGGCAAAGTTGACTACGCCGACTTCCTCGTTGTGATGACGGGTAGGTCCGATCGACATGTGCACTCCATTGCGACCGGCATCGAAGAAGCCCTGCTCCGCAAAAACAAGGTTAAGCCGCTTTCAATGGAAGGGCTTTCCACGGCAACGTGGGTGCTCATCGACTTCGGTGAGGTGGTGGTGCACGTCTTCCAAGAAGACTCGCGGCGTCTCTACGACATCGAAGGGTTGTGGATTGATGCCGGTCGCGTTCCATTGCCCGAAAACGAGCAAAAGGTTGCGGCTCAAATCGACGCCACAGACAATCAGCGCTGAGCGTTGCGCGTGAAGATCATCGTTTGCGCGGTGGGCAAAGTGAAAGACAGGCCGCTGCGCGACGCCATTGATGAATATGTCGCACGCGTTCGAAGGTACGTAGCTGTTGACGAAGTTGAAATCGCCGACGGCCCACCTGAACGCGTGCGCGCCGCGTTTGAAAAAGCGCTTGCGGGCGCAACCGTCGTGGCACTCGAAGTCAACGGAAAAGCCCTAAGCAGCCCGGATTTTGCGCGTTTCGTTGAACGCCTCGGCGCCCGCGGAAAAGGCGTTGTCGGGTTTGCAATTGGGGGGGCCGACGGCTTGCCGAAAGAAATCTCGGCCGCGGCGCACGTTCAGATCAGTCTATCAACGTTCACGTTTCCGCATCGGCTCGCGCGCCTCGTGTTGGTGGAGCAGCTCTACCGCGCCATGACAATTCTGCGAAACGAGCCCTACGCGCATTAGTCCATGCGCGTGTGTACGCAAGTGAACATGTGTACACAATGGCGCGTTCGTCAAATGCGGCGTTGTGATTTGTGTACACAATGCTCGACGGTTTGACTCGTCAGCCGGCGGCTGCTTTTTCTTTTTGCGCGCGGCCCAGAATGCTTTTCGCTGCTCTTCCGTCGGCTTTTTTCCAAAGACGTACGCGAGACCGATCGACACGAAATAAAGCACAATGAGCGGTACTGCCATGATGAGCTGACTCGTCACATCCGGCGGCGTCAACACGCCGGCAAGGAGCACCGCCACCAGAATAAACCAACGGCCGAACTTGATGAGCTGGAGATAGTTGACGATGCCCGCGATCGCCATGAACAGAATGAACAGCGGCAGCTCAAAAATGATCCCGAAAGCGAGCAGCATCTGCACAACGAAATCGAGATATTTGTCGAGCATGATCGTGGGCTGAATCTGAAGCCCCGCGGTACCGAGCGAACCCGAAAATCCCAAGAAATAGTTAAACGCGATCGGAAACGCCGCGATCCAACCGAAGTACCCGCCGCCCACAAAAAGCAGCGTTGAGAGGATCACGAACGGGATCACAAACTTCTTTTCACGCGCGTAGAGCCCCGGCGCGATGAACGCCCACAATTGATAAAAAATCACCGGCGCCGCGAGGGCGATGCCAACCAAAATGGAGGCCTGCAAATTTGCTGAAAATCCCGCACCGGGCTCGGCAAAATTCAGGTTGGGATCACCTTTGATTTTTTGCTCGTGCCACGCATCGACGAACGGTTTGGTGAGAGCGTTGAGCACGGGCTCGCGCACTTCCCACGCGACAAAAATGGCCGCGACGAACGCGATCACGCTGTAGACGAGGCGTTTCCGAAGCTCGTCAAGGTGCTCCCAAAACGTCATCGGCCGATCGTCTTCAGGAATCTCCTGCTCAGACGGAGCGGCCTTTTCTTCAGCCTTCGGCGCGTTCTTTGTGGCTTTGATCGTTGCCATTACGCGCTCTCTTTCGGGGCGCTCGGCACCGGAACATCGTCGGCAATTGCACCGTAGGAGTCACATCCAATGCTCGGATATTCTCGACTTCGAAGCGGCGCGGGCTTGGGCGGCTGAGGTTTCGCTTCGAGTTTGGGAACGTTCACCGTCGCCCGCGCCGCCCCACCGGCTGCCGCCGCGGGTGTGATCAATGTATCGATCACATTGATTTTCGAGAGCGACCGGAGTTCGTGAATTTCGTTCTCCAAACCTTCTTGCCGTATCAGGTCATCAATGCCGCTTTGCGCTCGCAAATCCGTGCTGAGCCGCCGCAGTTTTGACACCCATCGCCCCGCCGTGCGCATCATTTCAGGCAACCGCCGGGGGCCCAAAACCACCACGCCGACGATTACGAGAACGACGATTTCGCCGAAGCTCAGGCCAAACACCGAAGCACCCTACCGCGCGTTTCGCCCGGAATCAAAGGCAAGCACCGCAGGGCAAGCCGGAACGGAAGCGGTCCGCCGATCGTTTGGAACTTCATATCCACGATCCCGGTTGCGCGACCATGTGCGGGGGAATGTTGACCCGCGGCGCGACGGACTGAGCCCACAGGAGCACGTGAGCTGTTTCTGCGTCGGGATCCGACGCCACTTTGGACGCTTCGATCCACGCCTGTCGGAGGTGGAAAAACCGCACATGCTCTTGCACGCGCCGCATCGGATCGGCGTCGCCCCCGTCGGTGCTGGCCGCCGTTGAATATCCGAGCCGCTGAAAATACCGCCGATCCCAGCCTGTCTCCGGTGTTCTTGCAAACAAAGGTACATCGGTCCGCCGAACAATTTCGTCGCGGAGCTTTTGAACGAGCGGCGGCACCACGGCGCCGTCACCGAGGAGTTCGCTGTCCACCAGAGCGAGGCGCGCCCACAAAAAGGCCTGCGATTGCAGAGCCTGCTCAGCGAGCCAAATGGTGCGGCCCCAGTCCATAAACGCATCGAAGAAGTGTTCGCCCAACGCCGCATCAAGGTCGCTGAACGTTGTGTACACAAGCCGTCGCGCCCGCGCCTGCGTCTCAGCGCCTTCATCCCAAAAATTTTCGAGCTGCTCGCGAAGAATTGAAACGAGCGTGTCTTCATCAAATCCGGTGACGCCCATTGCGGGCAGCGCGCCGCGCGCCAAGTCCAGACTCAGCGTTCCAAACGCGCTGTGCCATTCGGCAACGACGCTGGGCGCCATTTCAAAAACGGCGGCGTGAGCCGCGTGGGTTTGCGCATCCACCATGGCTTTTTCTCGCTTCGCCAAAATGCTGTCAACTTCCGGCTTTGGGACTGGTTGCCTGCGCGGTTTCGGCCGGTGCCGCCGGCGGTACTTTGCGAACGCGCTCCATCACGCGTACCAACGCGAGCACGCGCAGCGCCGTGGAGCACGATTCATGTTGGTCCATTGCCATGTGTACTTCTGCAAATAGGCGCACTCTGAATTTTTGGAACATTGGCAAAATCGCAGTGAGCGAGGCCGGCAAATACGAAGGGAAGGGGCCGCCGCCCTGACCGGCGTGGAGCAACGCGCGAAGATGGTTGTTGCCAAAAACTTCCCGCTTTTGAAAACGGCGCTTTTGCAGAAGCATGGATGCTGCGTGTTGCTTGAGTGTTTCGGCTGGCACCGCTCGCTTCGCCTTTGAAAAAGCTTCCCAAAGCCGAGAGGAGAGCGCTTCAACCATGGGCGGCGCACACGACAGTTCGGGGCTTGCCAAAAAGTCTCGCACCAGCGACAGCTCGGTCTTCAACTTGTCGTCGCCCGCGGCGAGCGGAGAAATAATCGCAACGTGAGCCTTTAAAACTTCGACCTCGTCGAAAGGAAATTCCAAGTCACCGGCGGCCAGAATGAGCGGCGCCACCACCTTGCCGTCGGGCCTGATTGCCGAAGAAAGCGAGTCTTCAATTCCAACCGCGTTTTCGGCCTGCGCCCGCGCCAAAAGCTCAAATACATCCCGTCGATCTTCCACCTCCGCAACGCTCAGTCCAAGCGCCGCATCATCGAGATCGGGATCGGCCGGCCGGTTTTCCACCGCGCGCAAAATGGCCCGCCACGCGTTGTTTTTGCGAATGCGTGGCATGGCGCCGCGGTCGTACCAGAGCAGATCGAACACATCGATCATGGGCACGGGAACCACGGGCCGCGCTTCACCCGATGTGGAGGATACGGTCTGTGCGTTTTGGGCGCCCGAGGTTGCCGCCGTCGACTGTTTGATCTCCGGCAGCGGTTCTGACTGGGACTTTGCCGCCGCAACATTCGACGCCCTGAGAACGGCATTCTGCTGCGAGGTGTCTTTTACAGGCGCCGGCTCGGCCTGAGCGGACTGAGCGGCCACCATGGTTCCAATTGTGGCGCGCACCGGTTCTACAGAACTTGGAGCACCGCTCGCCCAGGGGCTGTCAGGCCCCAAGCTCCTCAGAATTGGACCTGTCGAGGGGGGCGGCGCCGGCATGACAACTCCACCGCTCGCATTGGAAGGTGGAGGAGGCGGTTGAACCATGCCGGGGTTGGAAGGTGGAGGTGGTGGAACTCCTGTACTCAAACGACTGGATCCAAGCGATACAGGCGCAGGTGGCACAGGAGCCGAGGGCAGCGGAGGCACCGGTATACCCGGCGGCGCCGGACCGCCCCGCGTTACAAAGGGCAGACCCGGCTGGGCCGGCCGGCTTTCACGCGTATCGACGATGGAAGGTCGCGATGTTCGCGCGGAAGCGGCAAAGGGTAGAGTGTCCACCAAGACCTCTTTCACATCCTGGTCGGAGAGCGTCATACTCACAACGTCTTCCGGCAGCGGTTGCGAATGTTCGTCCGCGATTGGGTAGACCGGTTGAGGAGCCGGACTCGCGGAGCTGACGCTGGGCATGGGCGGTCTGCGTGAGCGAGGTGCTCCGAGCCGCGAACTCACTGCTGAAACCACCTCAGCCCAGCCCAGATGGTCTCCACCGTGCTCGGGCGCCACGAGCACACGGCCTTTTTCGTCGGCCTGCGACAAGGGAAAGTGCCCCCGGAAAACAAGCGTACACAAATTGCGATCAGTATCGATCGCAAGTGTGTCAGGTCGCATGGCAAGAGGCTGCGGCACATTGCCACCGCGGTCGATAAACGCGCGCGGTCTTACCGCCGGTAGGCGGGTAGACATGTGGGCATGTTCAAAACTCAAGTTGTATAAAAAGATCCGTTCATCGTCGCGCAACGTGTGAGCTTGTTGCTCGGGCGGCGCCGCCGAAAAAAAGCCCAAGTCAAACCCCCAGGGCAACGGGGAGTTTCCGGGGCTTCGCAATTTGGGAGTGGAGTGTCTTCCAAGGCGAGCCCGTCGACCGGGCCAGTTGGGAGCAATCGGACCAAAACCTTCAGGTTCAATGGCATCGAGCCCAGCACCGGGAGCGGTGAGATTGGGTAAGATCACATACCCATGAGCATCCCGCGCATTTTTGGGTATACCCACCGGATTCCACGTATCCGACCCACCCCGAGCGCGTTCGTACAAAAGTGGCATTCGAACAATCGGGGAACCTTCATGAACGGTACCATCAGGAGAAATGGTTCGATCGGCGTGAGCCTCGATCGTCCGCTCTACATCCCCGACCCGAAACCTTGCCACAAATGATCGCTGCGGTACGCCGTTTGGAGCGTACGCGCTACCCGTCACCAGAATATCGGCCGATGTTTTTACCGGCGCTAAATCCGTTGCAAATCGAAGGCTTCTGGCGGGGTCGTCATCCCAATAACCGTCTTCTTCGTGTGGGTCTTCCTGCTCCGGGGCAAGCGGACATTCACCCTGCGACAATTCAAACGTCAGCTTCGCGATAGCGGTAAATGTCCAAGCGCCGGGTTTGGGTTGCCATACCACCGATGCTGTTCGAAGAGGTCTAACCGAGAGGATATCCATAGTCAGAAGTCCACTCCAACACCCACGCCCCCGCCGAGCATGGTGCCCTGCGCCACATAGTCTGACGTGAAGTCCGCGGCGTTTGCCTTTAAAACGCGCCGTTCAGGCAATACAGACGCTTGAAAGTACGCGTCCAAATGAAGCGTTCCGCGCAACGCCGAAAAGGGTTGATTCAGGACGAGGGCGCTCCCAACCGAAAACGTGTGCCGATCCGAGTCAACAAAATTTGTTACGCCGTTTTGGTCGGGCACAGGCGTTTGCTCGTAAACATACCCCGCCCGCAGTGGAATTTGTACAGCCGGCTTTTCTTCCCCATAGACCTTTTTTCGCCGCCCAAAGCCGAAAGTGTACTCAATCCCCACGCGAGGCACGAAGCGGTCTTCAAATTGGGGCGGAATCACTTTGGTAGGTTTGGTATCCCCCGGCAATTCAATCCCAAGCCCGGGAGGCAGCACAACGTCAAGACTGGTGCTTGTTTGAGCGGTGGGGCTCACATACCGTGACCAGTTTACCCAGGTTAGATCGAAGTTGACTTTCAGGTTTCGAATTTTTTGAAATGTCAGCCCAAGAGCCACCTGCTGCGGCAGAAATCCGTCAAACGTTTTTGACTCAAGCAGGTATGTCAGCGGCACCGAAAGCCCGGCATTCACCGTACCCTGAAGACGCGCCCCGATGGATAGTTCAAGCTTGGTTTCACCCCGGTAGACGAGACCCACAAATCCAAGGTCTTTCACCTTTACACGCGCGCCCACCTGCGGATACCGAAGCGAGGTCAGATCGGCATTCACCTCGTGCTCGAGTTTTGACTCGTAGGGCCTGGCCAAAATCGCTTCACCCCGAATGCCAAATTCACCGCGAGTGGTTGCCAAAAATGCAACGCCTCCGCCGATCTCCACAATATCAAAAACCCGCACCGCCAAGTTTGCCGCAATAAACACGATCGATGCTCGATCGTTATAAAGTTCCCACCTTGGGGTTTCTTGCCGGAGGGCTTTAATTCGCGACAAACCGTCATCGGGTATGTAGGTGGCAATACCAAAAGCGAACGGGATACCAAACAGTTTACCCGGTACAACAAGCCCGCCCAAAAGCCCGTGTGGGTCGAGAACGTTGTTGTCCTTGCCGTTCATTGTGAGTTGGTTGTCGGCACCAAAATAGGCGAGCGAAAGGCTCACATTGCGACTACCTACAATGCCGGCGGGGTTGTAATAGTTGGCCGAAAAATCGGTTGAGTCGGCCGCGACGGCGCTCCCCATGGCAGCTCCCCGAGGCCCGAAACCGTAGGAGTCGGGAGCGTGGGCAAACGCTTGTTCGGCTTGTAAAAGAGCTGCGAAAGAGCCCAATAAAGCAGCCGACTGGAACCATCGTCGCGTTTTCACAGGCTCACCCCCAACGACGCTCCGAGCGCCACAACCGTGCCCGATGTGGCGAACGTTGTACCGCCTCCCGCTTTGGTATGCGACCGATCGTGAAGGATCTGAACCTGACTAAACAAGTCAAGATTCATGTGTGGCAACGGCCCGCCGAGCGACATACCCACCCCAAACCCTACGACGCTTCTGTGATTGTCAAAGTCGTTGGGGACATTTGTTTGGTCGGGAGCCGGGCTTGGTTCAAAAGCGTAGCCCGCGCGGCCCTTCATTTTTATATGGGTAGACAAATCAAACGTGCCTTCCGCTGCAATGCGCGGCGCCGCGGTGTTGCTGTAGTTGGGAGGTGGAACCGTGAGTGGATCACACGGTTCAGGCTCCTCACCTGGAACCGTTTCAGGGCACTCCACCGTTTGTTTGACAGCACCGGGGTAAGCCGACCAGTGTCTATACAAGACCCCCGCGGCAACGCGGAACGGCCCCAATTCACGCATGACTTCCACATCTACCTGGTGAGGGTCGTATTGAGCGATCCCCGAGATATGAAGGGGCGGAACTACAATGCTGCCGAGGTCACGCACTTCGATCACAACGTCAAACGGACCTGACAGTTCACCCCTGTAGGTGGCACCTACCCTCCACGGTCCACGTTCATACGAAGCGCCCACGATCGGCCCATACGCCGCGATCAATGTGTCTTCCACAACGGTTCCAACCCGACCCGAGGCATCGGTTGCCACGAGCACCGAACCGGTGAGGGCCGCAAGGGCAGAAAAGCCGCCGCCGAGTCTAAAACCATGCCCCAGGTCAATCCCCATTCCCATTTGAACGGCCACGCTCTGAACGCGATCGGCAATGGGGAACTTTACTTTTTCAGGGTAGAGAAGGCGTGCCCGCGCAACCAACTTGAACGGTGTAAAAAATCCAAGGCCGATCGTGATTCTGTCCTTGAGAAATCCCTCAAATGGAAGGGGCAATGTGCCACCGAGCAGAGTTCCACTAACCGCCTCGGCGGGAACGCGGCCGTTGGCATTCAGATCAAAAAAAGCCCCGAACCAACCGGCCGACAACACCCGTTCACGCGAGAGCGAGAGCAGCGCCGGGTTTGAGCGTACCGTTTCAAATCCGTAGCCGATGGCGGTGCCCGCTCCGGCCATGGAAACTTGTGGGACCAAAGCCAAAAACATCTTGCGGCGAAGCCTGAGCTGTGCCGGGGGTGACGAGCATCGCACCAACAACACAAGCCGACGCCGCGGCCAATCGTCGCAAGAACAAGCGGGGCACGGCGCGACGGTAGATCCGGCGCCGCTCATAGGCTAGTAGAACCCGCCGTGCCCGTCGCTTTGCAGGCCCTTTCGCCGGAAGACCTTGCCCGCCGCGCTCAAATCGAGCTGGTTGACGCGCGTCGCATTGTGTCGCTTGTGCATCGGACCGGTGAGCTGCCAAGCCGATCACCGGCTACCATTCGACGCGTCGCGCTTCACGCTGTTCGCGCCCTGGGTCACGTTCCCACAATCGAATTGGTTGAGCGTCGGGCGAGCGCGGTGGACCCTTTTGTCAAATTCACCTTTCGGTTAACCGACGAGTCTGTCATTGAAACGGTTCGAATTCCGCTTGAAAAAGCGGGCCGATATTCAATCTGTGTATCGTCGCAGGTGGGTTGTGCGCTCGCCTGTTCGTTTTGCGCCACGGGCACCATGGGGCTCAAACGCAATCTTGAAACATGGGAGATCGTTGAACAGGTGCGCGCGGCAAGGCGCGACCTTGCCGAACATCCTCCCACCGGTGTGGCTCGACCAAAAATTCACGGCGTGCTTTTTCAAGGCATGGGTGAACCGCTCGCCAATCTCGACAGGGTGATTGAAGCGATTGCCGTGTTGGGTGAGCCGTGCGCCCAGGCAATTGACGTACGGAATATTACTGTGTGCACAGCAGGTATTCCGTCCGGTATCAAGCGCCTCGCCGCAGAAGTTCCGTCGGCGCGGTTGGGTCTATCGTTGGGAAGTGCCAAGCCCAACGCCCGCCGAGCGCTGATGCCCATCGACGGTGCCCATCCGCTCTCAGTGATTATCGAAGCCGCCGGCGAACATGCGAAGATCACGGGGCACGCGCCTATGTTTGCGTACACATTGCTCGCGGGCCACAACGACTCGGATGAAGACGCGCATCACCTCGCCGACCTGGTTCTGAATTTTACGCGTACATATCGCGTGAGGCCTCGTTTGTCGCTCATCCCGTTTAACCCGTTTGATGGAAGTCCGTATGTCAGGTCGCCTCGCCTGACAGAAGTGCGTGACGTCCTCGGGGCGCGGAATGTGTACACAATTGTTCGGTATTCAGGCGGCGGCGATGTGGGTGCAGCCTGCGGTCAACTTGTCACTGACAGTCGCCGCTAGAGCACCGATTATCTTGAATCGCGAATGAACTCAGCAATTTGTGAATATTGGAAATCTTTGACAATCTCGGGGTGCTCTAGCTTTCTTTACCCAGGGAGCGAGGGCTCGCGCCCTCGCTCCCCGCGCCGAGCAAGTCGGCCGCGGGGCCCCTCACTCCGCGATCCGAACTGGGTGTCTGTCACGCGGTGGGAGCTTCGGGTCTGACGTTTCTGCCTCGCTTTTGCCTGTTTGAGTACACAACTAAACTATCTGTTTGGTTACGGAATCAACCTATTCGGTGCTCTAGAGGCTGCTCGTCACGAAAAAACACCAGCCACCTAACCGGCAAAGTTGAACGTGGTGACTTCACCTTGGGCGTCTTCGAGGACAAAACGGCTGATGGGGCCGAAAAATGCCGACGACTGTCGCGGGGTGGCGATGGGTAGGAACGACCTTAATACCCGCGGATCATAAAACCTGAAGTACATGGGTTGGTCATCTTTTTCGCGCGTGACAACAAGCTGCCTGCGAAGGTGCGCTCGCAATTCACGAAGGGTCACGTCGGCGTTTGCAAAAACACCCCAACTGTCACCCCAACCTTCTTGTACAAGTTGAGGCAGTAGAAGGCTGTTTTTTGAAAACTTGACCAAGTAGGGCGCACCGTCTTCTTCCACCTCGGCGCGGAGGCCGTCATACAGCGACACGAAGTCGTCCACCGACGTGCGAAGCAGCGATAAAATGCGGTCATTTCGAGCGCCGTCGAGCAGGGCAAACAAGGGTAGATCCTGCGGCTTGGAAAGGAATGAAAACGCCGCGTCCGCACGAACAGCCCTGTCGGGCGGCAGCGGCGCGGCGGGTGGGGCCGCCCCTTCAACAAAGATCGAAAAGTCGGTTTTTCCAGCTCGAACCCAAGCACCTGAGCGCACGACGGCGGAGTCTTTTTTTTCACCGCCCACAAATAACCCGGTTGGTGTGCCGAGGTCGCGAACCTGACAAACCTGACCATCCCATTCCACTTCCCAATGCTCCTGCGAGAGCGCTTCATCGTCGGGAATTTGAAACTCCGCCATGGAGGTTCTGCCCACGCGCAGGCTTTTTCCAGGTGCGATGGATGCGCGGCGCGAACCCGGTGGGACGCCGCGCGCTTCCACAATCAAACGCCGAACGATGTCCATTTTACTCCGCGGGTTTGACAAACGCCGACCCACCCTGAGCCGCGCTCTTGAGACAATAACTTTGCGATCCGATGAGCACCGTTGGGCAACCCTGAACGATCTTCCCACCGTGCACCGTTGGATCGCCGATTCGAGCGGCTTCTTCGTTGCCGATGAGAACGGTTGACTCCCCCTTTTTGATATTATCAATGGCAGGTACACACTTGAGCGAGTCACCCTTGCGAGCCGCGGGTAAAAACCCGATGAGCACCGTTGTTTCGCCCGTGATGATCGGCCCACCCACGTGAGGAATGGGCCCGGGTTCTACCTTGGGACAGGTGTGATTGTCGGTGATGCGAGCGGCGGGAGGCATCGGCGAGATCCTTTCTTTGGGAGCCTACTGCGCGATGCCTGTTTTGCTCACGTCATCCATCACCGGACGCGGCGGATCGGCCGGCTGTGCTTCTGCCGCAGGGAGGGGCGGCGTGGGTGCCGAACCGCTGCCGTCCGCGGGTGAACCACCGCTGTTGATCCTTACCAAGTTACCCACAATGTCAATTCCACCGGAGTGGAAGTCGATAAAGCCGCCGGGGCCCTTAATTGAAAGCCGAGCGCCCGCTTCGAGTACAAAAAGCTGACCCGACTTGAGGTGAATTTCTTTGCCGGCCTCAAGCGCGCTCTTCCCACCTACCTGTTTTTGATCATCGGCCTGCACAATCAACGATCGGGCGGCGCCGATCATTTGGTTGAGCATACCACCCACAGACGAGTGACTGTCGCCGCCCACCCGCTCTTTACGGGTTTGACCTACCACCATGTCCTCGTTTTGGTCGACCATGCGCTGGCGGTTGCCGTTGGTGCGCCGAATTTCGTTTCCACCCACCAGTTTTGATAACATCTGACCAATTTTTACAAGCCGGTTTTGATCTGTAATTTCGTGCCGATTTTGATTGGTAACCTCGGTGCGATTGGCCACCGTTGTTTCTGTTTCGTTGGCTTTTACAAGCTTGGCGCGATCGTTTCCGATGGTGATCACTTCGTCGTTTTTTACCAAGCGACGCTGGTTTTTTTCGGCCTGTTGCCACACAAGTTCTCGACCCTTCAGGTCTTCAAACATGATTTCGTTAAAGCCCCCGGAGCCGGGCGAACTGTCGCTCTTCCAAGCGCTCCGGGTTTTGTGTTGAGGCAGCTTGTAAGGCACTTTTTGCAAGTTTGTGTACACACGACCTGTAATCACCGGCCGGTCGGGATCACCGCCCAAAAAGTCCACAATCACTTCTTGACCAATACGGGGAAGGTTTACCCCACCGTAGGCCGAACCGCTCCAAGGCTGGTTTACGTGGATCCAGCACGAGGAGTTATCATCCATCTTGCTTTCACGATCCCAGTGGAAGTGTACACGGATGCGCCCGAACTCGTCGGTATGAATTTCTTCACCGGCGGGGCCGACAACGGTTGCGCTTTCAATACCCGACACTTTGGGTTTCGGCGTGACGATGGGCGGCCGGTAGTCGGATTCGGCGCCGCGGGCTTCACAATGATGCGTCCAGTCTGTGTCGTGCGCTCCACTGAATAAACTGGACACCACCAGCCATGGTTTGTCAGACCCCAGGTCGGCTCGCGGATGATCCATGAAACGAAAAACAGTACCGGTTTGGAGGTCTGTCGCGCCGGTATCAAACTGGACCACCTTCGCGTCGGAGCGTTTTGCGTCGAGCCGCTTTTTGGCGATGAGTTCGGCCTCTTTTTCGTCGGAGCGTGATTTGCCCTTGTCGTCGGCGTTGGGTGTCTCGTCACCCTTTTCGGCCCTGAACAAAAACGCCCCGGGATTGTAGTGGAAACGCTCCAACTTTTCTTCGATGGGTACGCGTTTTCCGTCGGCCGATTTGGCCAGGTTGTAGCTTGGCTGCAAACGGTAGTCGTGGTCGCGCACTGTATATTTGCCGGGCCGAACCTTTTGAGCCACTCGCACCCGCGTTGCGAAAGAGCCGGGTAGGTCGCTTCCGCTGTCTCGGAACGGAAGAGGCAACTCGCGCGGTTCGTTTTTTTGCGGCGCGTCGGAAAGCACCATGACGCATTCGCCGTCCTGCTCGACAAAGTAATAGGTAATGCCCGCGTCTTCGAGCATGCGGTTGATAAAAGCGAAGTCGCTCTCGGCGTATTGAACGCGGTACTTTCGCTTTTTATACGTTCCCGTCAGTTGTTTCTTAACTTTGATTTCCCACTCGGCGAGGAGCTTTTCAGCAATTTCTAAATCGGACAGTTGTTGAAACATGCGGTGATTGCGACGCTGCGTGGTAAACCAGAGCGACGGCACGATCCGCAAATGGTAGGTGGAAAGGCCGGTTTCCGACCCTTCGGTCTGAACCTGCGAAAGTTCACTCACCACCCCAACCCATTTGCGCTCACCCCCCGCTTCCGTTAGGCCAAATGTGGCTTTTTGCCCAACAATGGCATCAAAATCCAGGTTTTCGTTGGCGCACATGGCGACCAGCGACACGTCGAAGAGTTGCGACATTTGCTCGCTGACCGTGAAACGTCGGACATCGAGCGTGTCACCGGATGCTACCTGAAGGGCAAGACGATTGGAGGCGAGATCCATGGCGCGGTCGTATCACAAGAATCGCGCCAACCGCGAGAGCCTCTTTCGACATTTTTTAAGCTGTGCATGCCGCCTTGCGTTGTACAGGTGTCTGGACCTGAAGGTAACTTCAGCCGCCTCGCAATGACTTGAGACGTCTCGATTCCTGACGCGTTGTATTCAACACGGAGTTCCCCAGCGGCGCATGCGCCTCATTCGAACGGCGAGTAACTCGTTGCGGTTGAGTTGTCGATGCAGCAGAAAAGAGCCCGTTCTGGGAGGTCCGGCGACTTGAGATGTCCATCACGTCGCCATCCACCGGTCTCGCCGGTCTCTCGTTTTCGTCGTGGCTGCGCTCGCCACAGAACTCCATCTGGAGAACCCGACGCGCCACGCTGTTCGCTTTTCCGCTTGGCGACGGGCAAGGGTGTCCCAAACGTCTCGACAAGACTGGATCCGTGCCTTGCAGAACGTTCCGCTAAAGGGAAGTTACCTAGGAGTTCCCCAGCGGCGCATGCGCCTCATTCGAACGGCGAGTAACTCGTTGCGGTTGAGTTGTCGATGCAGCAGAAAAGAGCCCGTTCTGGGAGGTCCGGCGACTTGAGATGTCCATCAGGTCGCCATCCACCGGTCTCGCCGGTCTCTCGTTTTCGTCGTGGCTGCGCTCGCCACAGAACTCCATCTGGAGAACCCGACGCGCCACGCTGTTCGCTTTTCCGCTTGGCGACGGGCAAGGGTGTCCCAAACGTCTCGACAAGACTGGATCCGTGCCTTGCAGAACGTTCCGCTAAAGGGAAGTTACCTAGGAGGCGCGAAGATCACGGAGATCCACAGTCACCCAGGCGCTTCTGGTCTTGGCGTGACGCGTCAGCCGTCGCTCTGGGGCGTGAGTCGATTGCGCATAGGGAGGTATTACGGTAGACGGCAAACGTAGTGGGCGGGAACGTCGCATGGAATGTCATTCCACAGGCCGCCGGCCCAACTCGCTAAGTGTACACAATCTTCGTCGCCGGCGTTGTTGGGTTCGCCGTCGTTCCAGGAGGTGAAGTCAAACGGTGTACCGTCGGTCCAAACAAACTGACCCTCGGTTTGAGCGTCACCCAAACCGATGTACCACTCACCGCCCGTGATCGCGTATGCCCCGTTCACAACTTCATCGTATGAAGTTTGATCGTGAATAGAGGCCAGGTGCCCGCCCTGCGCCACACAATCGGCCTCGGCGTCGGACCAGTTTTTGAGTTTAAAGCAAAACGCCAGGGTTCCGCCGCTTGCCGATGGGGAGGTAAAACAGCCCGGGCACATGGGATCCTCGTCCATTTCCCCATCGCAGTTGTCGTCGGCCAAATTACAGATTTCAGGAGCGCCGGGGTACACATTGGGATTGTTGTCGTCGCAATCTGCTCCGCAGCCCGATGCCCCGTCGTTGTCGCTATCAAGAATGGACGGATCGGCGCACGGAAGCTGCCCCGCGACGTCGCCGGGCCGATAGCTCAAAAACGCCTTTGTGTCCTGAATGGCGTTATAAACCGTGAAAGGATCATACTCTTTGCGGGGATCTTCCTGCACCGCGTCCTCAATGAGGGCCCACAGGTTGTCACACTTGGCAATGAGGCCGAGCGAGTCTACCCGTGCGGCGGCGTCTTCAAACGCTGTTTTGAGCTTTTGCCGGCAGGGGAGCGATGCTCCGCACATCTGTTCAATTCTGCCGTCACCTCCCCAAATGGGTAGAGCATCTGCGAAGGTTTGGTCTGTTCCCCAGGGCAAAAATGTCCAACGTTGATCGGGCCCGCGGTAGATAAAGTAGTTGTTGCGCGTCCACGCGTACCCATCCCAGTGACCTATAAAAATTTCGTTGGCGGCAAAGTTGACATACCGATCCATGTCAATCACCGCGTTTGCTTCCGTCCAAAACTGGGCGGGGTCAGTCATGGAGTCGAGGGCATTTTTCAACTGTTCGAGATCGGAAAACCCCACATCTGTACCGTTGTCTTGGTCAAATGTGACGAGGAGTCCATCTTCCAGATCGCTCCCATATTCCCCTTCGTACAGGTTGCCGTTGTCGTCACCAAACCAGTTGTTTAAAAATTCAGAATTATCAATAACCTCGACGGTGGAGTAGAGGCCATATAGCTCGTTGTTTACAAACACGCGGGCGTACGACGATCGCGGTGCGGGGGCTCCCGCGGCCCGAAACAAGTCAAATGCAATTTGTTCATGGATCATACTCGGGTCTTGAACCATGTTGTTGAGCGCCAACTTCTCAATGCCCAGCAACTCCTGCTTGTTTTCGTAGGCATCAAACTTGAGTAGAAATGCCGCTTTTTGATCGAGCGTTCGAAACGAACCATATTTGCCCTTCAGCCGAATGCCGCTGTTGGGTAGGCTGATCGGTTGGCCGTCTGCCAGGGTCACTTGTATGTCCCCGTGCACATAGTCTGAAGGCGCGGAGTTGAGCGAATCTATAGCGAGTTGACCCAACGTCAGGCGAATTTCGGCGATGCCGGCGGGAACAAACACCGCGTTGGACGTGGGTACACCACCACCCATTCCACCCGTGGCGCCGGAGCCGCCTGTACCTCCGGTGGCACCGGAGCCGCCTGTACCTCCGGTGGCACCGGAGCCGCCGGACCCTGCGGTTGCGCCGGAGCCGCCCGAACCTGCCGACCCGGCGGACCCTCCCGGGCCCGTGTCAGAACCGCCGTCACACGCGGCAGCGTTGAGAGCAAACACCGCAAATCCAAGGGCAACACCTTGCCTCGCCGAACGAGAAGAAAGAGCCATATTACTATCTTACTCTTTACCCGGCAGCGGACTCAAGCGCGTAGACCCCAAAAGAAGCAATAATGCAAACGGAGAGGCGGAAAACGACCACAGATACGTTTTTGGCAAGACTTGATAGCGCGGTTCGCAAGAACAGTGCTTTGGGCGCCCGGCGAATTTGGAACCAAATGTTTGTACAACCCGGGCACACTTGCTCCAAGATGCGCGTATGGTGCAGCGCTGGCTCTTGCCCGGATTTTTTACTTTGCTTGTTTGCTCTTGTGACAGCGGTGGTGAGACGTCGGGTTCCGGTGGGCTCAGCACAACCTCGTCTTCGTCGGGGGGTGGCGGCGTGGGTGGCACCTCGACAGGAACGGCTGGATCTACCCAAACGGGTACGGGCACAGGAGGGGGAACAGGTGGGGTAACGTCTTCGGGGACGGGTGCCGACACGGGCACGGGGGGCGTTCAGTCAAACGGCTTTTCTTTGCGCTTTTTTGGAAACGGTGTGCAGGATATCGACCGCGTAAAAATTCAGGTCGACAAGCTGCCACCCGATAACACCCCCGGCCCACCCGTCGACGTGGGAGCCACCGACTTTACCATTGAATTTTGGATGAGGGCGGCGGCGGGTGACAACACGGCGGCGCCGGTTGACTGCGGCGCCAACGTGGCTTGGATCAACGGTAACATTGTGGTTGACCGCGATCGGTATAATCAAGATCGCAAGTGGGGATTGAGTATTGCCGGTGGTAAGTTTGTATTTGGTGTAAGCGGCAATGGCACGGGCGATCGAACCATTTGCGGCGGCACGCCCGTATTGGACAATACGTGGCACCATGTGGCTATTGAACGGAGGCTTTCAGACGGGCGCCTTTGGATATTTGTGGATGGTCAACTGGATGCCACGAACATTGGCCCCGAGGGTGACGTGAGCTACCCTGATAACGGAGTACCTGGAGATTATTGCGGCGGACCATGCAATAGCAGCGACCCGTTTTTGGTACTCGCGGCTGAAAAACATGATGCGGGCCCAGCCTACCCATCTTACAGCGGCTATTTGGATGAGATGCGTGTTTCCAAAGTCCTTCGATACATGACATCGTTTGACCTGCCCAATAGTCCTTATGTAACCGACGCGGACACCGTGGCTCTTTACCACTTTGATGAAGGGGCAGGCGTGGTTGCAGCCGATTCGTCAGGTGCGCCCGGTGGACCGAGCGACGGTGTACTCTCGGTCGGCGGCACACCCCAAGGGCCAATTTGGACCGGCGAAACACCCTTCTGATGCTTGGCCGCTCGTTGCCGATTGTGTACGCTGGAGCGTGATCGATTTGACTTATCATCAAATGGAGACTTGCCGGTGCGTGCGACAGACTTCCTTCATACAACACACGCTTGGGTATTGTTGCGATGGGTTCCTCTGCTTACGGCGCTTGGCGGCGCGGCGTGCAACGCTTCCATTCCAGATACCGGGGCGGCGGGATCCGGGGGTGAAGGGGGTGGCGACGTTTCTACCATCCCGCCGGACTGCACTCTACAAGGCGATCTAACCCTGGAACTGGGCGAAGGTGACATTGCTTTCACACCGCTCGGCGAGGGGGCCGGCCCCGAGCTTCACTACGGACCGCAGGGTGGAACGCACCTTCTCCTTGCGGTGCGAGTGACAACTCCCAATCCGATTGACAAGTATAAGGTGAAAGTGTTGGCCGAAGTTGGGCAGCCCGATTGCACCGCTCAGCCATGCGATATGTACACAAAGGCGGGCAGTATAGAAACGGTCGTTGTGGGTAACAAACGCGTGATCGTTGACGTGGTGCACTCGGACGTATTGGGGTTATTTGTTATTGTGGACGGGTGGCTTTCAGGCACGCAGAGGCGCATTTCGGTAGCGGTGAACGACGAATGTGATCGCCAGGGTGCACTCGTATACGAATTTACCGGCGGAAGTTGAGTTGAATGGCTGGTTGACAGAAAGAAGGGATGTGAAAATGTCTCGTTGGAGTAGCTTTTTATTTTTGGGTATTGCAGTCTTGGGCTTTTTTACAGGCTGCACCGATGTGGATAGTCAGGGCGGCGTTTGTGAGCCTCCGCCCGCCCCGGCGGACTATTCAGGATACCTTACCTTTGTGGCCGACGGCAGTTTTGATCCGGCCGACCCCAATTATACTCCTCCCACGCTTGAAGATGTGATGCGCGACACATTCAAGTTAACCGATGAAGAAGCGGTTCAGGTGGAGGCCGGCGCCAAGGCATTTTTCATTTCACGCTTTGGGGTAGATGTGGATGATCCGGCCAACCAAACGCGGATCTTTTACCTTCGAAGCGCCGTCGATCCGCGGGCAAACTATCGCGCTGTTACTTTTTCAGGCTACAACGTTCCCGAAGAGGGGTTTGTCATGCGCGACATTGGATTCGGTGCGGTGGTGACCGATCCCGCAGGGTTTGACTTGGGGGGTGAGTTTGCCGGCATTCATGTTCCTCCGGGGACAACACTCAGTTATGGTAGGTACCGCGTTCAGGTGAGTGACACCGAAGCCGTGGAAATTGGATTTGCAGCGTCGGCCCCCGGCGTCCCCGACATGCTTGGAAATACGGCATTTCGATGCGATCTTGACAGTGAGGTACTTGGTAAGGGCGACGCAAGCCTCGTCGTCAACATTGGTCAAGACCCCAACGGTCTGGTCCATTGGCATATTCGCAACGTGCTCTTGTTCAACTGAGAAACTCACTCTGCGCGTGCGGTCAAGGGGCTTTCCACATGCGGGCAGTTCGGCTCTTGGCGATGGCGCCGTCGTGGCCAGAGCCAGACATGCGTATCGAGCAATATAGTCATCGGCTCGCCTCGAAGTCGTGCTCGTTGACGACCGATTGTCCCGGTTCACCGGACAGAACGCCCGACCCTCGAAGACGCTCTGAGATCAAACAATGTGTTTTTGAAGATAGGCACCTGACACATCGCATTCAACACGGAGTGTCCGGGAGCGCGCTTCAGGTCTTGGCGTGACGGTTCAGCTGGGATCACTTGAACTTCCCCAAATGGGTAATGAACCACCGGTTTTGCCAGCTGATCATCACCCGCACTTCAAGCTTGTGAACCTTACCCTCGGCTTTGTAGACGAGGTTGCCCTTGACGGTTCGATAATACCCAATCTTGTTTCCTTCATCGCCCGGTTTAACCCACTTGGGAGGTGCGCCCGGTTCAAACTTGACGAACTCTGTACCTTCCCAATTTTTGCGTTTCTTGTGCAGTTTTTCGACATCTTTGACAAACGCGCGGTGGAGTTGATCCCAATATTTCCCCGGGTCTTTAATGTCTTTTAGAATGAGAAAAGGCTCTTTGGGAAACCACATGTCTTCGCCGAGGGCGGCGTTGTTTTGGACAACCGCGTCAAACAAGCCGCGTGCTCGGGCTTGAAGCTCTTCTGAGTCAATGGGAGGTTTGGCCTTGTTGGCGGGGTCATAATCGGGGGGTTTGGGGGCCGCCGATGCGGAAGGTGCGGGAGCACTCGCCGAGGCGGTAGGCTCGGCGGTGGCCGATGCGGGCGCGGAAGCGGTGGGGGGAGGTGGAGGCGCAGCGCTTGCCGAGGTGTCGGCGGTGGGGTTGGTATGATCGCCGCCGCAGGCGCCGAGGAACGCCGCCACTACCAAAGGCACCCCCCACGGCGCGAAGCGACGTTTGGGGGGTGCGCCCGGTAGGGCAAGGGGGGCAGCAAAACGAGCGTTGATTTGCGTCATGGGAACTTGACTTCTACCGTTTTGGCGTTCGCCGGAATTCGAATGTGGAGGGTGCCGTTTTGGGCGGTTTCGAAGGTGAAACCTTGGGCCGCCGATTCTAAGTCGGAAGGGTTTTGTACTTCTGCGAGAAGGGTGCCGTCCACTTTGATTTCAGTGGGTGCGAGGGGAACACCGATCACTTCGAATTGTGTACCCAAGGTGAAGGTTTTGCCTCCGGTCACACTGAGGGTGAGGGTGTTGGTTTCAGAAGCGGCGGAGAGCACGGTGCCATCATACACGGTGAACGTGGAGGCGGGGCCGCGGGTGGTTTTGACATAGAGGATGCCGGACGTGGTGGCGAACGAATCTACCCGGTCAGGTTGGGTGGTAGGTGCCAATGCGTCGATGGTAGGTCGGAGCATGGGTATCACCGAGCCGGCGCGCAAAAATACGGGGATTTGGCCGAGCGGGGCGCTCACGTTGACGGTGGTGTCACCTTCAAACTCTTCCCCTGTCAAGAAGTGAATCCATCGACCGGGAGGGAAGGGAACATCGCGCGATGTGGCTCCTGCTGTGGTAATGGGGGCCACCAGAATGTCGTCGCCCAAAAGGTACACATCGTTGGGGTGGATGCCCATTTCAGGGTAGGCGAGGCCGAGGGGGCGGGTGATGGGTCTACCCGTTTGAGCAATGAGTTGGGCGTGGGTCCACAGGTAAGGGTAGAGTCGGAGGTGAGTTCGAGTATAGAGGCGGTACCAGTCGAGCATTTCTTGGTCAAACCCGGGGCCGCCGTTGGGATCCCACGCAACGGTGTTGGAGCTTGTTCCAATTTGCATGACTGTGGAGAAGGCGGTTTGCTCAAACCATCGGGTGAACAGTTCTTTGTTGGGTGGGGAGTGTTTATACCCACCTGTGTCGGCGCCGAAGAAGGGGTAACCGGAAGATGAAAGGGTGAGGGCGGCGACGATCGAGGCGGGAAGGCCGCCGACTCCGACAATTGTTTCACCGTTTTCTTCGAACGGTTCGCGGTGTTTGTAAAACGTGGCGTCGAGGTCGCCTGGCCAGATCACACTGGCATGTTGTTGATCGCCCGCGGCGCCGCGGCGGCAAAGGAGAAAACCGCCGTCTTCAGGGAGCATTTCACTGTAGACCTGATGGTAAAGTCGGGTGTAGCCGGCGTGCATTGTCCGCTCATCGGAGCCGTCGGCAAATTCCCAAACGTTGCGGTCGGCGGTAAGGCCGGGGACCACGTCTTCGGCGTAGTCAAGTTTGTAGCCTTCAATGCCCATGGACTTGTAATTGTCGAGTTGAGTTTGCCACCAGGCGAAGGCTTGGGGATTTGTAAAGTCAATGGGGCGGCCCCACTTGTTGAGGAGGAGGCCCGAGGTGATGGGATAATACCCTTGGGCTTCAGCGTATTCCCTGAGATCGGCGGTTTCTGCTGTTTGGTTTTTTTCGTCGAGGTAGGGGGTGTGCCAAAGCGCCATTCGAAAGCCGAGGCTGTGGGCTTCATCGATCAAAGCTTGGGCGTTGGGGAATTGGGAAGGTAAAAAGTCGAATGTGTTGACGGCTGTGGCGTACGGCCTGTCGATCCACATGGCGGTGGTGGGAAGGTCAAGATCGCGGATGGTGTTGGCGTCGGCGAGAAATTCTGCCTGGTCTTTGTTTTCATCACGCCATACCCATGGCCCGAGCGCCCACGGTGCCGGAACGCGGGGAAAGCCGGTGAGTTGGTAGTAGAAGCGGGAAAGGTCGAGCGGGTGGGCTGCGCCGAACAGATGGAAGGTCAGACCGTCGGCGGAGGCGACGCCGGTTCCAAATGCGGCTTCAATCAGGTTGGGTTGATTTGGATCGGCGGCAACGGCAAACACACCGGGGCGATCTGACGGGATGAAGAGGCCCCAGCCGGTTGTACCGGTAAGAAAGGGGATGGGAACGTGGGCTTCATTATACCCGCTTTCAATGGCTGAATCGACTTCGATCTGCATGGCGCGGACGTGGCCGCGGCTATTTACGTCGTCAAAATATTCACCGAGTCCGTAAAAACCTTCTGTGGAAGAGGCGCGGGGCCGAAGGCGAAAATAAGCCACTTCGTCGGCGGAAATCGGCGCTTCCCAGTGAGCGGAGATGTGGCCCGGGCCGTCGGCGTGAAAGACGACGACGGTGGAAGAGTCTGGGAAGGACAGGTTGACGGTATAGTCGGTTTCAGTTGATGATTGGAGGGTGATTGAAGTGGGCTCCAGCCAAACGATCTCAGGTTCGTCGTAGAGGGGATGGGGAACGTATAACCGGTAGGGATCGTAGTTGACGCTTGTGAGGGCGACTGGAACGGTACCCAGTTGAAAAGCGTCTTTTGGGAAGGTGAGGAGGGTTGTGTTTCCGCGCGACAGGGTGAGGGTATTTTCTGCGTACGCGAGCGTGAGATCACCGGCGGTGAGAACGGCGGGGGTGGGGGGGTCAATCATCGGACCATCGCTGCAACCCGCGCAAAAAAGGGTGGATGCGGCAAGGATGGGGTAGAGAGCGGGGTGTACACTGTGATTGGATGAAATGGGAAGGTTCATGCGGACACCCGTTCATCAATGGCGGTGAGGGCGGCGAGGGCGCCGAGGGAAATGCCGATATTTCCAGCGGGGACATTGGGTTCGCGGATATTGATGCGAATGAGGGTGCCTCCAAAAAGGGAGGTGATTCTTTCACTCGTCATGCGCACGGTGGGTACACCGGTGCCGGCTCCCATTTCGACAATCACAAGGGGAGCGGCCTTTTTTTTCACCTCGCCAAACCAGTGGGCCATGTTTTTTTCTTGGCGCTCTGTGAGGGAACCATCCCATTGCCAGTCGCCGAACATGAGGACATTGGGGCGGGCGAGTGAGCCGCAACGGGGGCACTTGGGTAGATCGCCTTCGGCCCGGAATGTTTCAGGGTTGACTTGGACGGTTATACCGGCCGATGGGAAAACTTCCTGTCCACACGCGTTTGTACACTGTAAGTATTCTAACGTGCCATGGCACTCCACCAAAAGGTCGCGGGAGAACCCGGCGGTTTGAAAGTGGCAGTCGACATTGGAGGTAAAAACGAACGCTTCGACGGGTTTGGAAATGGCCCAACGTTTGAGAATTTGAAAGCCCGCGTGGGGCTTTGTTTGGCGGTAGAGAAACATGCGGTGGCCGTAAAAACCCCATGCGAGAGCGGGATCTTTGATAAACCACCGGGGGTTTGCCATTTCTTCAAAGTGAAGGCCGAGAGCGCGGTAAGGTGGGTAGGCTCGCCAGAACCCCTCGGGGCCGCGAAAATCGGGCATGCCGGAGTCTACCCCCATGCCGGCGCCGGCGGTGATGAATAGGGCCTGAGCATTTGATACAGCTTCGGCAGCGCGGTCTAGCTGCGATAGGACGGCTGTTTGGGACATGGGAAGATCTCTTTAGTGTAATACGGCTTCTGCGCCGTCAAAAATCTCGATTTTTCCAGACCCGGGGGAGCGTCTGAGGGCGACGACATCGCTCAACTCGGCACCTTCGGCAACGGCGGGCGAGGCGGTGCCAACAATCCATTGGACGTTGGGTAGAGCGCGTTTGAGGCGTAAAACCAAGGTTCTTTGTTCGCTGATGGGGAGTTGACTCTCAGCGTCGTCGATGGCTGCCACACCCTCGGCGCCGCGTGGATCGATGTCGGGGTAAGCTCCGGCGAGAGCGCGCAGGGTGAGGGAAACGAAGGCCAACACGTGGCGAATGCTGCGGGGTAGATCGTCGAAAAGGATGGTGGATCCGCGCGTCGAAAAGACCGGTTCAAAACGCACAGGGTCTATTCCATCGTAGGCGATGCCGGTGCCTTCGAGCGCGGCGAGAACCGCACCGATGACGGCGAGGTCGAGTCTGCGCAGGCGACTGTGGGCACTTTCGGCGGCGGCGTCGCGAATGGGTAGACGGGTGGCGAGCGCTGAACCGGCGGCGGCGTAGGTGAGAACCTGTTTTGTTTCACGCGCGAGATCGGCTCGCGATGCGTCGTCGAAGTGGGCGGCAGCGCGCACGTCGTAGCGAAGAATGCTCCGATCCGGGCTGGAAATGGCGGACGGCGCTCGCGAAAACCAGCGCGCTCCCGAGAACGCGACGAACACAAATCCGCGCTCGGAGGCTCGGCGATCGTAGAGTGTTTGTTCGCGTCGACGAATGAGCGCGAGGTCGTCGGGTTCGTCGAGTTTGGCGTTGGGCGAAGTCACACGGAGGGCGTGAGGGCGCGTTTTGTCGTCGTCGCCGAGGTGCCATTCGGTGACGACAAATCCCGGGGGCGCGACATCGGTGCGATGGGCAAGCTGCGCAATTGCGTGGCCCGGCCGTGTGGATGCGATCGCCGAGAGGAGCGACGTTTTGCCGGATCCGGCACCGCCGACAACAACAGTGCAAGGTCGGGGTCGCGATTCAGGATCGCCGAATGTGATCGTGGCATCTTCGAACGGGCCGATGCCTGCGAGGCGCGCGCGAACGAGCAGCACGCTCTATCGGTACCACCTGTTCGGCTGAAGTTCGATGTATTCAGCGCGGGACGAAAGACGTGCTGTGAGGCTGGTACCCGCGGGGCTATTCGTGTCATGCTCGTGGGCTGTGCTCGTCCGAAGAGCGAAAATCGTCTGCACAATCGGTCCCGCATCGGAAAGCCCGTCGACGCTCGTGGAGCTGGTTCGTTCGGGGATGGATGTTGCGCGACTAAACTTTTCACATGGTTCGCACGATGAGCACGGTCGCAGAGCTGCGGCCGTTCGCGCTGCGGCCGAACAAGCCGGGCGACCGGTGGCCATTCTTCAAGATCTGTGTGGCCCCAAGATCCGGTGCGGGTGTTTTCCGAAGGCTGCCGCCAACGCTGAAAACCCTTCTAAAAAAGGGGGAACGCTCGACGTCGCGCCCGGCGAAAATGTGGATCTTGTGGAGGTTGAAAGTGAACGGGCAATGGCTCCCGCGAGAGAAGGCGGGCCGTCGCAGATTCCGATCAACTACACAGGTTTGGCCGAAGATCTAAGGCCCGACGACGAAATCCTTCTCGACGACGGGCGCGTGAGCGTGAAAGTGATCGAGCGCGCCGACAACTCGCGGGTGCGCGCGGTGGTGAAAAACGGCGGTCAACTGCGCGACCGCTGTGGTGTACACATTCCTTCGCGACGTGTACGCATTTCAGCGCTCACTGAAAAAGACAAAAGCGACTTGGCTTTTGGGCTTTCGATCGGGGTTGACTACGTGGCCCTGAGTTTCGTTCGAACGGCGGATGACATTCGGCTGGTGCGCGACATCACCGAAGCCTGGGGCCAGCCAACGCCGATTGTGGCGAAGATCGAAACGCCTCAGGCCATCGACAATCTCGAAGACATCCTGCACGTGACCGATGCGGTGATGGTGGCTCGCGGCGACTTGGGGGTTGAGCTTGCCCCCGAGCAGGTGCCCATTTTGCAGCGCGAGATCTTGGGTATGGCGCGTGTACACCAGCGCCCGGTGATTGTTGCGACCGAGATGTTGCAGTCGATGGTGACCGAAACGCGCCCGACGCGCGCTGAGGCGAGCGATGTGGCCACAGCGGTGTACGACGGGACCGATGCGGTGATGCTCTCGCAGGAAACTGCCACGGGAAATCATCCCGCGCTGGTTGTAGAAATGATGGCGCGCATCATTCGCGAGGCGGAAGCGTCGCGTTTTTATCGGCCGCTTTCGAGCAAAGCGCACACCGACGCGGCCGGATCTCTTTGGGATCGAACGCGTGAGCCGCAGCCCAGCAAAGTCGCGAGGCAGCGCGCCGCTGTTGCGGAAGCGATCGCTCGCAGCGCGGCCGAGATCGCGCGGCAAATTGAAGCGCGCGTGATTGTGGCTTTCACCGAAACGGGGCTCACAGCGCGGTACGTTTCGAAAGCGCGCCCCACCGTGCCGATCATCACATTTTCGCCCAATCCGGCAACCTGTCGTCGGCTCGCGCTCCTTTGGGGTGTGACCGCATTTCCGTTTGGAGCTATGCGCCACCCCGATGAAATGATGGACCGCGCAAACGGCTTTTTGCTCGCAAATGGGCTCGCTTCACCCGGTGATAAATTTGTGGCGATGTTCGGCGCGCCCGTCGGTGTTGTGGGGAGCACCAACTCCATCCGAGTGAGGGTTGTGGAGTGACAGCGCCGAGGCGTCACCCATGAATTTACGCGCGTCGCTCGGCGGCACGCCCGTCCTCGAGAAGTACGACCTTCTGGAGGAAATTGGGCACGGCGGCATGGCGACGGTGTACCGCGCGACCGACAAGCGTCTGCGGCGCGAGGTGGCAGTCAAAATTATCCACAAACACCTGCGCGAAAACAGCGAAGTGGCAACGCGTTTCGTGGCTGAAGCGCGAGCTGCTGCAAAGCTTCGCCACCCGAACATTGTCGAGGTGTACGACGTATCGGCGGACGACGATCGCTACCGATTTTTGGTGGTTGAACTCATTCGCGGAACAACGCTTCGCAAGGTGCTCCAGGACCATCGGGATATGCCCGCGGAGATTGGCGCTGCCATTGTGTTGGAGCTTTGTGAAGCGCTCTCGCACGCTCACGACGCGGGGATCATTCACCGCGATATCAAGCCCGAAAACGTGCTGCTTGAGCTGCCGGCGGGGTGCAAAGGATCACCTTTTTCGCTGGAGGATTGCAAAGAGTCGCCGCCGCGTGAGGACAAAAGCGGTGTGTCGCGACCACCTACGGAGAGCGGCGTCGCATCGGCTCCTCAAGATCGAAAGAGCGAACCTGAACGGCCGAGTCGAAGAGCCCGGGGGCCGAGCCGCGTGGTGATCAAGATCACGGACTTTGGGATCGCCAAAATTCTTGATGTGCAGGGTGTAACCGTCACCGGCCAGGTGCTCGGATCGCCGGCGCACATGGCGCCTGAGCAGATCGAAGGCGGCGACGTCGACGCTCGCACCGACGTCTTTGCGCTGGGTGTACTCATGTACGAAGCGCTTGTGGGTCACCTTCCGTTTGAAGGGAAAAACCCGGCC
This sequence comes from Polyangiaceae bacterium, assembly GCA_016712345.1. Lineage (GTDB taxonomy): Bacteria > Myxococcota_A > Polyangia > Polyangiales > Polyangiaceae > JADJRH01. The sequence continues at coordinate 4,300,903 of JADJRH010000011.1, read as the reverse complement.
CAAGTGCTTCGGCGCGTGCTCGACGGAAAATACCCATCGGCCGAATCGGAGCGAGCATCGGTGGGCCAACGCTGGTCCAAGATTGTTGCAACAGCGCTTGCGCGCGAAGTGGATCTTCGAACGGCAAGCGCTTCAGAATTGGCCGAACATATTCGCAACGAGCTGGCCGCGCTTGGATTGACCGATCCCCCGGCGGAGATCTTGGCGTATTTCAAAAGATCCTGAAGGGTACACAAGGTCGCTCGGCGAGCGAATTGTGCCCGCTCTTTTGGCCCGTGGAGAAGCCGCTCGAAAAGCCGGCGACAGTCCGAGCGCCGCGGCCGATTTCAACCGAGCGTTGGCTCTCAGGCCTCAAGATCTGGCCATTTTAAAGCGGATCACAAGCCTGTCGGCGAGCCGCAACAGGAGGGCACTGCTCCGTCGCGCGGCCATTGTGGGGGCCACGTCAATCACGTTGGGGCTCGTTTCGTTTGCCGTTGTGAAGTTGGTTCGTGAACGCCCTGTGGGGCCTGAAATCTCCCCAACCACAAGCACGTCAAGTGCGGCGCAGGTTGAGCCAACCCAAACAGCCGAGCCGGACACGGATATGCCCGATGAAGATCCGATGGGCCCGCCGGAAGCATCTGGAAAACCCAAAACGCGTGTGTACACACCACCGGTCGTGAGTATTGCAGCCACAACCACGACAACTACCTCCCCTCAAAATGGTAGACCGTCTACCCGTAAGGTTCGATTCACCGTCATTCCAGCCGGTGGTAAGTTATGGGTAGACGGTTTAGAAAGAGCTTGGCTGTCAGGCCCATTTGAACTGCCGTTCGGTTCACATGCGGTGCGTGTCACGGTTCCTGAAGCCGATTGTTGTGACGAGTTGAATGGGCCGATCACCGTCACGCGGCCTCCGCCCGATTCTCCCGAGGGAGTAGAGCACTTTACCCTTCGCGTTCCTCTTCGGCCGGCAACAATTCGATTGGTGGGAGCACCCGCCAACGCTCAACTCTTGTGTACACGCCTTGGAGTAAGCGTTGCGGCGGGGCAAAGCGCGAGTGTAAAACTGCCCGACACTCCATGGACGGGCACATGTGAGTTTCGCCCTCCGCAGGCCGACGCAACACCCAAAAAAGGCAGCGTCACATTGCGCGCGGGCCGATCGAACGATGTTCCGTGGCCCGGGTAGGTGAATTGTGGCGGAGCAACCGGAAAGTGAAATCAGCGGTGGGGCGCGCTCGGCGGACGACTACGAGGCCAAATACATGGCCGGTGACGGTGCGCTCTACCGTGACAAGATCAAAGTGCCGGGCAAGTTTCTACTGCTCTTTGCCCTACCCATTGTGATTCAGGCGGTTGCCCTTGGAACTGTGCTCGCAACGGCGCCCACCGTTCCGCTGACGGCGTTTATCGCATTGCCCATTACAGCGTTTGTCATGACGCTGTTGGCCCTTCTTTTTTCGGTGCTTCGCGTCACGGTTACCCATAGCGAAGTCATCGTTCAATACGGTTTGTTTGGGCCCAAAATTCCACTCTCGTCGGTGAAGGCCGCAAAAGCGGTCAACTACGATTGGAAATATTACGGCGGCTTTGGCATTCGCCGCGGTATGGATGGATCGTGGGCGTACAACATGGTCGGTGATGCCGGCCGCGCGGTTCGAATTGAGTGGACCAACGCCAAGGGTAAACCTGAAGTCACCCTTGTGGCCTCTCCCAATCCGGAAGGGTTGGCGCGCGCCATTCAAAGCGCCCGAAGTGGATCAACGGTGTCTCAGGGAGCGCGCCTTCGGGTTGCGCCGGACATCAACATGGATGAGTTCGAGGCTCAGGCCGAAGCCGAAGCCGAAGCCATCTTGGCCGAAGAAGAAAAAAAGAAAAAGTAGGGGCGCAGCGAGCGTTCGCGAACGGGGCGCGCAGTAGAAAAAAACGGCCACCGGGGGAGGTGGGCGAAGGGCCCGCCAAATACGCCTGCCATTCAACCAGGCCGGCTTGCGGTTCTCACAGACCGGGAGCGGCCGCCCGATTGGAGGCTCGCCATGCACACCGTCATCTCGCGCGACAGTTCCGACGAACCCACCCTCCCCATGACACTCGACGACGCCGACGACGAAACAACGTTTTGGCGCGGCTTACGAGTGTTCGAGGCGGCGGGAATCACCCATCCCGGTCAGGTTCGAAAGAACAATGAAGACGCTTATCGCCTCACACCTGAACTCGGTTTTTGCGCCGTGGCCGACGGATTGGGCGGGCATGCCGGTGGGGAGGTTGCATCGAGTCTTGCGGTTGGAAACGTTCACCGATTCTTGGAAGATGTGGCCACCCGCCGCGCCAAACTCTTGTGTTCAGGTCACGAGGGTCAGATTGTTATGAGCCCCGCGTTTGAACTCAGCTCGCTGGGTGACCTCCTCGTTGCCGCTGTTCAATACGCCAACCGGCTGATCAACGAAACGGCCGCTGAAAACGAGCATCTCGATGGCATGGCCACTACCTTCGCGGGCCTCCTCGTCAACCAGGGTAGAGCGGCGGTCGTTCACGCGGGGGACTCGCGCGTGTATCGAATTCGGGGTGGAAAAGTGGAGCGCCTGACAACCGATCACTCGCTTCGCGAACTCTACCTGAAGGTTTATAAAGACGCGGCTCGCCCTGAAATTGCCGATAGAAATGCGACAATCGTCACGCGCACGGTGGGAGGGCGTCCTCGCGTTCAGCCTGATGTCACAACGTTTGCCGTGGAGCCTGACGATGTGTTTCTACTCTGCACCGACGGGCTTTGGAACTTGGTGAGCGACGACGAAATGGGCTTTGCGTTGGCGGGCACCCCGACTCTTGAAGCCACCCTCGCCAAGTTGCTTGCAACCGCATACAACCGAGGAGGGCACGACAACATCACCGCGGTTTTGGTACGCTGTCGCTGATGACTACAAAAGAGCCTGTTCGGCGTGCGTTTTCGGTAGCTGTGTACCCAAGGTACCAAGACAAAGTGCTTGTCATCCTGCACAAGCGACTTGGGGTTTGGCTGCCGCCCGGGGGGGAGATCGCCGAGGGAGAAACGCCGCTTGAAGCTGCGCGCCGCGAGCTTTTTGAAGAAACGGGCCTTGTGGGAACCTTCCCAAAGACAAGCCCTATCGACGGCGTTCCTGAAGGCCTGATTGGGTATGAAGAGCATATTGCCGGCTCCAAAGGCCTGCACATGAACTTCGTATTTGTGGCTGACGTGGACACCACCCATGTTGAACCCAATAACGAGTTTACTCAATGGCGTTGGGTTACATTTCAAGAAGGGCCGTGGGCAGAAACGCCGCCAAACGTGGGGCAGTTTGCAAAAGTTGCCCTCGAAGTAGATAGGTAGAACAGATGCGGAGCTTGAATTACAGTTTGGACTGGTAACTATCCATCCCTTCGGTGGGTGTACCGGCACCGAAAGGAGTTGTGTCTTTGGGTAGATCGTCGAGGATGTGAAGCCACGAAACCTGACTTTCACACCCGATATGTGACGCGGGAGTGATGGAGTCGGGCTCGTCGAAACTGCCAATCGTGAAAGAGATATGTTTCGACGCGGTGTATTCAAACGTTAACGGGGTTCCGCACTTGCCGCAGAAACCCCGCCGCGCCACCGACGACGAAGCGAAATACGCCGGTTCACCCTCAGAGAATCGAAAGTGCTCACGTTTGACCGTGGCGAACGCGCCGAACGGTGCGCCCAAAGCGCGTTGGCACATGCGACAGTGACAATAATTGGCGTCGACGGGGGCTTCACTGATCTCGTATCGAACGGCGCCGCATTGGCAGCCGCCGCTCGCAGGAAGCGCGAGATACGTGCTCGGGACAAATGACATAACGGGAGATTCTCAATTCGCGGCCGCGGCGTCGAGAACTAATCGGCGTTTTCGCTAACCCAAGCGGCGATCCAGGATGTCCCGTGCCTGTTCGTGCGCCGCCGTGCCGCCCTCCGAGGTGATCGCATCGCCGTGGCAAACCACAATCGACGTTGGCTTTTCGGCTTCGAGAAGGGCGCGCGCCGACGCGACGTACGACGCAACGTTGCCCACCGCGAGCCAGCGAAATGTGAGATTTACAGCGAGCCCGGGCCCCGTTTTGAGCGCGCGCAACATGGCGCCCATAAAGCCTGTGAACGGTCGCTTCACATTAAACCACGCGTCGCAAACGATCCACGTTGTGCCCAATTCGCCCGGCAAAGACAGCCATGCTTCGCCGTTTTTGAGACCCTCCGGTTCCAACACGTGTACGCCCGCAGGGAGCTTCAGTTGGGACAGATCCACCAAACCTTGATGCCCCTTGGTTTCAAGGCGCTTGATGGCAGTCCCGGAAGCCGCGGCAATCGCACTTGTGTACTTTTCGCGAAAGCGCTTGAGCGACAAGTGATGAAAGCCGTTCGGCGCGATGATCACTTTCACCGGACCGAGCGCGTCCACCGCTTCAAACGTCCCCGCACCGAGCCACGTTGGGCTGTAGAGCACCACGCCGAAATCCGGCAACACCGCGGCGAGCATGTTGATGCCCCAGCCGCTCGTGTCCGGCAGCTTTTCAAAACGGTACACATTGGGTGCAACCGGGTCGGGTTTCACGCGCCCACGTTGCGTCCACTTGCGTTTGGCTGCAACCGGTTCCACGCCGCGCAGCGGGCAACGTGTGTGTCTGGACAATCGGTGGACCCGCACGGGCCGCAGTGCGATAGGCCCGGCATGTCGGAAAGCAGTTCAAACTCCTACGTTTCGCTCAACGTGGACGTGGTCGATCACGTGGCCACCGTCACGCTCACGGGGCCCGGCAAAGGCAACCGCATGGGCCCCGATTTTTGGCGCGAAATGCCCGTCGCTTTTGAGCGCCTCGGCGCCGACGACAATGTTCGCGTTGTCGTGCTTCGCGGCAAAGGGGAGCACTTCAGCGTCGGGCTCGATCTCGCGGGTATGGGCGCCGAGCTGGGTGTACTTCTCGCGGAGCCAAATCTCGCCGCCGAGCGCACAAAGCTGCACGATCTCATTGTGCGCATGCAGCGCTCAATCACGTGTGTTGCCGATTGTTCAAAGCCGGTGATCGCCGCGATTTCCGGCTGGTGTATCGGCGGCGGGGTTGACCTCATCACCGCGTGTGACGTGCGCCTCGCTTCCTCCGACGCAAAGTTGAGCGTTCGCGAAGTGAAGCTCGCGATCGTTGCGGACGTGGGGTCGCTCCAGCGATTGCCGCACATTGTTGGACAGGGCGTTGCGCGCGAATTGGCGATGACGGGCGACGACATCTCCGCCGAACGCGCCAAACGCGTTGGTCTTGTGAACGATGTGTACGCAACCCAAACCGAGCTGATGGACGCTGCGTACTCCATGGCCAAGCGCATCGCCAAAAACCCGCCGCTCGTTGTTGCCGGGATCAAAAAAGTCTTTGAATACGGAATGGGCCGCCCCGTGTCGGAAGGGCTCGCCCACGTGGCGATGTACAACTCGGCCTTCCTCCCGTCGTTCGATCTGCGCGAAGCCATCGCTTCATTCATGGAAAAGCGCGAGCCTCAATTCAACGGCCGCTAGCAGTTCCTCCACGTTTTTTGTTGAACGGCGAGCGGTGTGTACACAATCCTAACGCACTGCCGCATATGAACCGTTCAACGGACATGGGCGCAGGATCCTGAGTGGAGCGATCACGCGCGGATGAATCGCCGTCTATTATGTGTACGCATATCGTTGTGTACACATCGTCACGATGAGGATGCGAGCGACTTGAGTTTCGCAACGAGTTGAAGCGCTTCGATTGGCGTGAGGCGATCGGGATCCACGGAGCGCAGCAGATCGAGCGCTTGCAGGTCGCCCGCGGGCAAACTGTTCGTTTTGCCCGCGGGCGCCCCAAAGAGATCGAGCTGCGAATCGTTTTTCTTCGCGCGCATACTCGCCTGCTTCCCGGAGGGGAGGGGAGCGCCCGACTCCAGAAGCGAAAGAATACTCCGAGCGCGCGCGAGCACGCTTTCGGGGAGGCCGGCGAGCCGCGCTACGGCTACGCCGTAGCTGCGGCTCGCCGGCCCCGGCATAAGCTTGTGCAAAAAGATCACGTCGCCTTCGTGTTCACGCGCCGAAACCGAGTAGTTCACGACGCGCGGACGCTTGTGCGAAAGCTCGGTCAGCTCGTGGTAGTGCGTTGCGAAGAGCGCGCGGCAGCGAACCACTTCGTCGATGTGTTCGGCAACGGCCCACGCGATCGCGAGGCCGTCGTACGTGCTGGTTCCGCGGCCGATCTCGTCGAGGATCACAAGCGATCGAGGCGTTGCGTGTTTCATGATCGCGGCGGTTTCACGCATCTCGACCATGAATGTGCTCTCGCCGCGCGCCACGTTGTCGCTCGCGCCCACGCGCGAAAGAATGCGATCCACAAGGCCGATCACCGCGCTCTTCGCCGGCACGTAGCTGCCCGCCTGTGCGAGCAATACGATGTGAGCCACCTGCCGCATCAGCGTTGATTTGCCCGCCATGTTCGGCCCGGTTACGAGCCACAGGCGCTCGCCCGAGGTGTCGAGCGTGGTGTCGTTGGGTACAAATCGACCCGCCGCCGCATAACGCTCCACGACCGGGTGGCGCCCGTCGACGATGGCGATGCGCTCTCCCGAGTCCACTTCGGGGCGCGCGTAGTCGTATCGATGCGCCACATCGGCGAGCGCGCTCGCGACATCCCACTCGGCGAGTTTCTCAGCGAGCGCACGTATGCGGGGCGCCTGTTCCGCAACGCGGCGGACGAGCGCGTCGAAAATCTCCACCTCGCGTTCAAGCGCGCGGGCTTCGGCGTGCTCCATTTTGTCGGCAAGATCATCCAGCTCAAGCGTTGTGAATCGTTCGCCCCCGGCCACTGTTTGTTTGCGCCGAAAGTCGTTCGGAACCTTTGAAAGATGGGTTTTGGTGACCTCGATGTACCAACCGAAGACGCGCGTGAACTTGATGCGCAATGAAGCGATGCCGGTTTTTTCTTTGAGGTCCGCTTCGAGAGCGGCCATTCGTTCGGCACCGTCGCGCTGAAGCGCGCGCAGCTCATCCACCTGCGCGTCGGCGCCGTCGCGCAAAATGCCCCCTTCGCGCGCGAGCGGCGGCGGCCTGTCCACGAGCATTTCCGCGAGCGATTGGTACACATCCACACATTCGTCAATGTGTACACCAAGCACTTCGAGCGCTTCCGGTTCGGGGATGCTTCGGATCGCGGCTTTGGCCACCGGTGCGCGCGCCAGGCTGTCGCGAAGCCCTCCGAGGTCGCGCGGCGTTGCTTCTTTTATGAGCGCGCGCACGGTGAGTCGCTCGATGTCACCCACCGCTGTGAGCGCTTCTCGCAGGTCGGCGCGGGCGCGCGCGTGCACCACAAATGTTTCGACCTCGTCGAGACGCCTTCGGATCTGCGCCACGTCGTAGAGCGGGGCGAGCAGTCGTTTGCGCAGCAGGCGCGCGCCCGCCGGTGTCACCGTGGCGTCCATCACGTCGAGGAGCGAGCCGCGTTTGGATCCGTCCGAAGCGCGCACGATCTCGAGGTGCGCCTGCGCGACGTCGTCGATTCGAAGTGTACGCGTCGGGTCGAAAGGCGTGATGCGGCGCACCGGGATTTGCGCGCCGGGTGTACACTTCTTTGCGAAGCGGAGGGCGCGCGCGGCCGCGACAATCGCGATTTGCGGGTGTTCCGCGCGCGCCCTCTCAGCGATCGGTTCATCCACGGCGCCGTCGATCACAGCGTCGATGGATGTTTCATCGAGATCGTCGTCGATCCGAAAGGCCGCGTTTGGAAGCACCGTGCGCACGGCAGCGCTCACGTCGTCGGGCATGGGGCCGAACAAAAGTTCGCGAGGCTCCGCGCGCGCGATCTCGGCCAGTAACGTCGATGTGTCGGTCACCACTGCCGCGGAGAGTTCGCCGGTCGAAAGATCGAGCAGCGCGATGCCCCACGCGTTGGGATCCGAAGCGCGCGGCGGCTCGATGGTGACCAGATAATTGTTCGCGCGCGCGTCGAGCTGCCCTTCGTCGGTCACGAGGCCCGGCGTGACGACGCGCACCACTTGGCGCGGTACAATACCTTTGACTTTGCTCGGGTCGGCCATCTGCTCGCAAATCGCGACTTTGTGCCCGAATTGAAGGAGTTTTGAGATGTACCCGTGGGCTGCGTGGTGGGGTACACCCGCCATGGGGATTGGATCGGGATTGCCCTTTTCGCGCGCCGTGAGCGTGAGGTTTAAGAGACGCGACACGAGCACTGCGTCGTCGTGAAACATTTCGTAAAAGTCGCCCATTCGAAAAAACAGAATTGCGTCCGGGTGAGCGCGTTTGGCCTCGTCAAACTGCTGCATGACCGGCGTGAGGCGCTTTTCTTTGTCTTTCGGTGCGGGCGGCACGCGGCGAGGGATACCACCGTGACGTTTTTCGGTCAGCGGGTTGAAAACAGGCCGCGGCCGAAGGACCATTGAGGCATGTTGCTTTGGCGCTTGCCCGTTCGCTTTGCCTTATTGGGGTTGATGAGTGTGTTCAGCGCGGGGCTTTCCGGCTGCGGCGCCTCGCCGGCTCCCGATGCCAAAACTCCCAACGCCACTGCCGGTGCGTCGGCAACGGGAAATCAAGGCGCATCCGCCAACACCCTGCCTTCCGGGTGGCCCGCGCAGCAGCCGAGTGTACCCCAGCAACAACCGGCCTACCCGCAGCAGGGTGCCAATCCGCAGGCGGGCGCACAGCAACAAACGCCCTATCCGCAACAGCCGTATCCGCAGGGCGCCTATCCGCAACAGCCGTATCCGCAAGGGGCTTATCCGCAGGGCGCCTATCCGCAACAGCCGTATCCGCAAGGGGCTTATCCGCAGCAGCCGTATCCTCAGGGGGCTTATCCTCAAGGGGCCTATCCACAGGGAGGCTACCCGGCCTACCCTCCGGGCTATGTTCCACCTGGATACTATCCGTATCCTAATCCGGGAATGGCGCCCACGCCGTATTACGGACCGCCGGGCACATACGGCACTCCGCCGCCTCCTGCCAAACAGGTCAACGTCAAAGCGGTTGTTTCAGGTTCCATTACACTCGGCATTGCGTGGTCGATTTCATCCATTGCCGCCGTGGCAATTCTCGACGGCGCCGACGGTCGGCCCACCGGGATTGAACCGCTATTTATCCCGGTCATTGGGCCGTTTATCGCCGCCGGTACAACCGGGGCATTTGACGCCCAAAACAACGCTGCGGAGCTTGGCATTTTGCTCATCGCGGATGGGTTGATTCAGGCCGGCGGGCTCATCAGCATTATCACCGGAGCCGCGGGTAGAAGCGACGCCGGCAACTGGATTGGAAAACACCCCGCCGTTCCCGAAGTGCAAGTGGGTATGGGCCGCGGCCGGCTCATCTGGCAGTTCTGACAAACAACTGCCACGCCTGTTTGCGAAGCCCGAAGTGCTGGTGTCAAAGTGAGAGTTCACTGGGAGGTTTGGCGGCTCTGGATGTACACAAAGTTGTCGCACCGGTCGCCTCTTTTTTTGTAACGGAGCGAGTGACCGATCGCGTTGACGCCCTTCGCAAAACGACTATCGGCGCCTGGATGAAATCAGCTCTTCGGCGGAGTTGACCACCAGCGCTTTTTTGAGCCACCGCTCTAAGGTTGCAGTGTTTTTGCACGAGCGAATGGACTCAAGTGCCGCTGCGCCGACGGGTAGATTGCGTCCGCTCAGCACAGTGAGAAGCGCCGCTTGGAGCCCCTCTTCTCGCCCTTGTTCTCGCCCTTGTTCTCGCCCCTCTTCTCGCCCTTTTTCGAGTTGAGCCTGCTGCGCTGCCGCCAAAACGGTATTGTTTTTTGCGAGCAACGCGAGCGCTACGCCGTCGTCCACGTGAGCCGCGTTGAGCAACGCCCGCACCGGAACCGGCGCAACAAAGGTTTCATCCTCAATGGCACCGTCGGCCGGCAAATCCACAAATCGACCGCGCGCCGCCGACCACTCGGCAACCGCTCCGCGCTTTACAAAAATGGCAAACACGCGCCGCACGCCCCGTGCCGTGAGATCTTGAGCGCGCACGCGAATGTCCTTGTCAGACTGGGTGAACACCACCTCAAACGCCACCTCTTCGAGATACCGCTCACCCGTTTTGGGATCGCTCCCGACCTTACGAATAGAGGTATCTGTCGCGAAGTTACTGTCGTTTGAAAAACGCGTGATCATGTCTGTGGAGCCGATGTACCCCGCCTTGACATGCGCCCCGATCACGTAGTCGAGCCGAAAATGAGGATCGCCGTGCTCCGGCAATGCCGGCAACGCTTCCACTCGCCGCCCGCGGACCACCTCGTCGCGCGTCACCTCGGGCTTTACAAGATGCGCGTTGAGAGCTGGATATTGCTCCGCCGCCCGTGACGCCCCCGAACCGGGAGCGTACGCGTGAACCGATTGCCCCGAAACACCGGGAGCCCGCAAACCTTCACGACGGGACGGCGGATCCATGGGAAAAAATTAGCATGAAATTTAGGAGGGGAACCGGGGAAAATGAGCGTTGCCCGCCCATCGGCGCGCGCAGCGAAGCGAGCACGCCGATTTGGGAGGGCAGCGCGACGGAGCGAAGCGAACGGAGCGCGGGGGAGGGCAGCTAGAGCACCGAATACCTTGAATCGCGAATGAGTTCAGCAATTTGTGAATGTCGGAAATCTCCAACAATCGCGGGGTGCTCTAGCTTTCTTTACCCAGGGAGCGAGGGCTCGCGCCCTCGCTCCCCGCACTGGTCGCTCCTGACCTGTGCACATCTCGCGGTGACGGTTTTTCCCAAGCGCCCGCGATGGGGCCCCTTCACCCCACCGCAGTGGCGCGTGGGGCCCAAACCGCACCGCTCGAACGCGCACAGGTCACTCGCTCCCTGACCCCCAACTCCGAGCAAGTCGGCCGCGGGGCCCAGAACGTAGCGATCCGAACGGGGTGTCTGTCACGCGGTGGGAGCTTCGGGCCTAGGCTTTATGCCTTGCTTTTGCCTGTTTGAGTACACAAGCAAACTATCCATTTGATTACGGAATCAACCTGATCGGTGCTCTAGAAGAATTGGCGGGCCGTGGAGACTGCCGACAAGTTGACTGTCAACACACCTTGAAGTGACCCGTCGGTGATAGCGAGTTCACCCGTTGGCGGAATGTACGTGATTCCAACAGGGGCGATGTCTCGACTGTCGGTGATCAAACTGATGACGAGCGGTATGAATGCACCTTGTGTGGACCAGCGAATTTGCATGTCACGCTGCGGTTTGTCGGGGTCGGCACTTCCCGGATCGCTGTCTTTGCCGTCCACAATGGCGAAACGGAATGAGGGGTTGAGAAACGTTGTGTCGGAGTTGTCAGAAACCGGCTTGTCACGGAAGCTGTTGGGTGTGCGCAATGCCCGCCCGTTCATGCGTGTTTTGGTGGGGTCGCAGCTCGGCCGGCAAACTCCCGTTTCAGGATCGGCGATGACGTGGTGTAAAAAGCCTGAGGCTTCACCCACAATGGTCCACTGGTTATTCGGCCTGACAAGGTAGGTAACAAGGGTAGGAAAACAACATTTGGCAAGCCCGAGTCGAGTTTGAGGATCGAGATCGGTGCCTGTGCTGAGTGCGGCATCCTCAAGAATAAGGCGATCTTGATACGCCTCCAGAATCATGAAGTCGCGACCTCCGGGCGTGCCCGGATCACCGAATGTGGCGCGGCAAAGGTCGTAGTTGCACGAAGCGTTGTTGTCCCAATAGTCGCTTTCTTGATCTGCAAGCGTGTTGTTGATCGAAACGCGATCGGCCAAAAGAAGGGCTTCGGCGTCGGTTTGAGTGGTGCGAACCGCTTCAAAACTTTGGACGCCGCCGTCACAATAACGAGCCGCCGGGTCGACGAAACTGGGATCGCCGTCTTTGACCCGGAGTTCGGCGCCGGTGGTTCCGAGACGCGGTAAGGCGCCTTCAAAAGTGGCTGCCCAAGCTTGGTTTACGGGGTGTGCACGGGGCGTTTCCAAGTTCATGACCAGAATGTGGCCCACTCCGGCTCCGGGAGATCCGAAGTCGGACACGCTTTCAGGGATGCCTGTGACGGAGATTTCCGGGGCCGTGCCCGATGGGGGAAACGTGGCGCGCATGACGGGAACGGCGGGATCGCTCGTTTCAAGAAAGGCGCCGGTTTTGTCGAATAACAGTGGGTAGGCTGCGAGTCCGGGGTTGTTGTTGCCTACAGTCGTGTCGTCGAGAATGTAGTTGCCGCTTCGACGCGTGTTGGCTTGAACGGCGTTGCACGAAGTTTCGGCGCTGGAAATGAGCGGCGTGACGCGCTCGCAGAAGCCGTCGGTTTCAGCGGTGGCGCCGGAACATGTGTACTCAAGAGTGCCGGGGCAGTCTTGGTTGGTTTTGCAGGCGAACGTGTCACATCCGTATTGAGGCGCGGGAACGTTGGGTCCGCGGCATGCGCCGTCGAGGTCTTCGATGTCGATGATGTCGATCTCTCCGTTGGTGAGGAGAGCGAAAGCGAATGTGCCGCGCAGCTTGTAAGGGCCGGCGCCTTCGCTGAAGTCTGAAGCGGTGCGGTAGAGCGTTTGCGGATCGCAGTTGGGGGTGGTGCCGTCGGACTTGCATGCGGTGAGATCGGGGTCCGGCGAGCAGAAAATGCCTTCAGGAGCTACGCCTGTGCCCGGTGTTTCCAGAGGAACATCGCGCGAAACAACGATGATGTCGCGCGGCGTGCCGCTGAACCGAATGCGATCGCGCGGCTCGGTGGGGTTCCACTCGGGGTTGTCGCGGAGCAGCGGCGTGAGGCTTGTGGCGTCGGGGCTCACGTCAAACACCATGACGCTGCGGTCGCCTACGTCGGTGGCGTAGAGGTAGCTTTTGAGCCCGGCGGTGGGGCGCGGCGTGACGGCGAGCCTGTCGGTGGTGACGACGCGAGACGGTTCTTCAACCGATGACGGGAGCAGCGGCAACAGCGGCAGCGGCTCACACGCCGACGCCATCGCGTAGCGGTGAATCAGCGGAATGCCGAGATCCGCGAGGTACAGCGTGTTGTCGGCGAACGCCATTCCACCGGGCAGCGGTAAATCGGTTGCCGCTGACGGTTTGGCCGGCTCGGGATTGGTGCATCCCGGGGACGTCGGCGGCAGGGGAGGCGACACAGATGCCACCGCTGTGTCGAGCTTCACCCACAAATCGATGGGGCAGGGCTCGAAGGAGCCGTCGGGCATGTCGAGGATTTTTTGCGCGTCGATGACCGCAAAACCACCTTCCGACGGCAACGGAACAATGAGTTTTTGGCGGCCTTGGCCCTCTGTTGTGAGGTCACCGTTGAGGCTGCCCAAGATCGGATCCTCAAAGGATCCGTCGCACGATGCGCGTTCGAGCCCGGCTTCGTCGGCCGGGTCGTTCACGAGCATTGGTTCGCCGGGGGCTGCGGGAAGGGAGCACGACGGCCACGAAGAGAGACGCGGCGGCGCCGGCATTTCGCTCCACGTGTTGGTGCAGCGATCGGTGTTTTCGGCGTCCACGCGCGGACGCAACAGGCGCGAAGAAGGAATTGCAAAAATGCCGGGGCGACCCACTTCTGCAACGGTCACGAACGTGGCTGTGCTGCCCGGTGTGGAGACAATACCGACCGGGCTTCTACCCACGGGAAGGAAGCTCGGACCGGGCACCGTGGGGTCTTGATCGATGAGCTTGTCTTGGCCTTCGGTTGTGAAGTCCAACACTGCAACCTCACCGCGAATGGTTTGGGTGACGAGGCCGTAGAGATGCGGAGCGCCCGCGCCGGACGAGCCGCCGGAGCCCGCTCCGCCGCCTGTGCCCGCATTGCCGGCCGAACCCGCAGTGCCCGCGTTGCCGGCCGAACCCCCGGTGCCCGCGGTGCCGCCGGCGCCACCGTCGGATCCGAAGTCGCACGCGCTTGTTGTGCGAATGTTTCGGCACTCGCGGAGCGGCAACACCGGCGCCCCATCTTCAGGTGCGCCGAGGCAGATGAAGGAGATGCGGCCCGATTGCTCGAGCGCACGCAGGGCTTGATCTGTGGTGGGTTGCTGACAACCGCCGGTTGTCGCAAGCAGGGTCGCGGCTGCAGCGAGGATCAAACCGGAAAGAAAGCGGGGGCGTCGCATCGAACAGACTTTCAGTTGGATTCTTTGGGCGGGGTGGGCTTGCCAACGCTGGCGATGATCGAGCCGTACGTGATGGGGCGGCGCGTATCCAAGTCGACAACGCCGATGTACGAATCGGTGAAATGCGCCACGTAAAGGTACGCATGGCCAAGCGCGCCGTCGGCGTCTTCCACAACGTCCACCGCGAGCGCCTGGGGGCCGCGGCCGGTGTGTACAACCGTTTCGATGCGGCGTTCGAGCGGGTTGTAGATAAAGACGCTTCGCGAATCGAAGCTCACAACCATAATGCGCGGTGAACTGCGGCCGTTTGCGTCGAGCACGGCTCCCGTGATGACGCGCGATGGGCCGGTCGTGAGCGGCTCCATGTCATCGATGGTGATGCTGTCAACGATGCCGCGGACCTCACCTTCTTCTTCGAGAATGGTGGTGCTGAGCTTGCCGATCAAAAGCGACGCCGGAAGGCGATTGGCGATGTACACCCCGATCGGAATGTCCAAACACGCGCGCAGGCAACTTTCGACGTCGTTACATCCGGCCTCACACGCCTTTCGCTCCGATGGATCGAGCGCGACGCCGCGCGAGTCACTTCCATCGGAGTTGGTAAGCACGAAATAACCGGCCACACGCTGCAAGAAGTGACGCGCCACCGTGCTCTCGGAATCGTCGTAGTAGCGCAGAATGTCAACGGAGCGCGACGCGCGGTAACTCGCGACGAAGCTTGGCTGATAGTCAACCGATGTGTCTCCGTCGGCCACGCGGCGACGCACGAACGCGGGCGTGGGAATGGCTGCCACGTCGCTCGGACCGTCGGGCAAACCCGAGAGCACGTGCTCAAGCGTTGGATCGACCGACCACTTGTTCATCAGCAGCGACGCCGAAGCGGTTGTTTGGTGTACACCTACGAGCGGGAATACCGTTTGCGATGCGCCGCCGTCACTCGCGGCGATGCCGACCGGCTCCACCGGCAAACGCAGCGGTCGCGATGACTGATACGGCGAGCGCCCGATCTGATTGAGCTTGCCGCAGCGTCCACCTACCGGGTCGTTGTCCACAACAACGGCGCCGCAGTCGAGGCGGAACGGATCTGCATCCGGCTCGCGCTCGTCATCCGTGATGTCAAAGTAGGTGACCGACGGATCGCCGCGAACGGCAACGAACAAGCGCGCCGCGGGCTCACCGGCACCGGGATTGGGATTGCGCATGAGCGCCGCCGCAGACGCAAATGCACCGACAATGCGCGACGATCGAATGAGCGGACCGGCGACAGTGCCTTCCACTTCCACCGTGGACGAGTCGTCGCTGAGCGAGCACGCAAGCGGACTCGAAACGTCAATCGGCGCGCACGGCCCGGGCACCACCACCGGATCTTCATTCAACCCAAGGCCAAGTTCGGCGCACGCGTTGGTTGCCGACGCACCCTCTCCCAAGCGTCGCGCAAGCCGATCGGTGCACAGTCTCAGCGAGTCGAGATCAAGCGCTTGCACCGTGCCGCCGGTGTACTGAATGTCGAAGTCGGAGTTGACGACGTAGGCCACGTGCCCGCCGGGCGACGTGACAATGGCCGTGGGGTAATAAAATTCCTGGAGCGGAGGTTCGAGCCCTTCGCCCAATGCGAAGCAGCCCGACGCTGCTGAAAGCGATGCCGCGCAGCCGATCAGCGCGAACGCCGACATGGCTCTCTTCGTCCCGGACTTCATGCGGCGGCGGAGCCTAGTACAACGCTCCCGCAGATCGCTGCCAAAAAGCAGGAACGCGGTGGACTCGGTGCGCGTTCGCGCGCACGACGGAGCGTCACCGCGAACGCGCCCCTACGAAAAGGCCTGTTTCGCTCGCGATCGCACGCGGGTAGCGAACACTGCTTTTTTGCGATGTTGCGGCGGGACCGGACGCTGTTGCGCCGCCCGAGGATCAGTTGATGTGAATGCCGGCGCCGAGGCGAAGGCCCCACGCCTGTTCAAACGCCGGCCCGGCGACGCTGTCATCGATCGGCAACATCAAGCCGATGCGCGCAAATCCAATCTCGCGTCGCACCACGAAAAACGGCTCAACCGAGAACTGGTACGCATCGGGCAACAGGTCTTCGGTAACCGCAACGCCCTGCAAACGCAGGCCGCCGCCGATCGAATGCCCCACCTGGAATTCAGCCGCGTGTTGCAGCGTGAAGCCCACGTTGTTGCCGTGATCGCCCACCGGAATTGACAAGATCGGCTCTAAGTCGATGCGCAGTTCAAACATCTCTCCAAGCATGCGCTCGTAACCGAGCGCCGCGCGAATGGGCAGGAAATGGGTCTGGTACTCGTGCAAGTTCCACGTGCCGTGCGGCAGCGAAAAAGCGATCATTCCGGGCTGCGCCGCCAGGGGCAAACCAAACTGCCCGCCGATGTACAAAAACCCCCGCGGATCGAGTTTGGTCGTTGCGCTCACGCCGAGCATGATGTTGCCGGGGAGAACGCCCGCCATCGGCAGACGCGCATCCACGAACAGACTCTTCGTCACTGGCATGTGTACATCGAGCCCCACGGCGAGCAGCGAGTCCTCGCCCGAATCGTCGGTGAACCCAGCGGTTTCGAGCGAAATGTGACCACGCCTCGACCACGGAACTCCGCGGGCCAAACCTGGCACGGGAGTCGGCTCGGCATCACCCATCGGCGGCATTCCCGTTTGACCCGGCATCCACACACCCTGACCCATCGGCGGCTGTCCAGGCGGTCCCATCATGGGCGGCTGACCCGGCTGTCCGGGCGGTCCCATCGTCGGCGGTTGACCCGGTTGTCCCGGCGGCGGCTGACCCGGAGGCCCCATCATCGGCGGTTGTCCCGGCGGCGGCTGTCCCGGCATCGGTTGACCCGGTTGCCCCGGCATCGGCTGCGGAGGAGGAGGCGGCGGCGGCGGTTGCCCGACAGTGGGTTGGGCCGAAGGTCCGCCCGGCGGAAGGCCCGGTCCGGGCGGCGGCGGTGGGGTCGTAGCGCTTGGAGGCGGTGGCGGCGGCACCGGCTGAGCGACGGCCACATTCGCGAACAACGCTCCGGCACCGGCAAGCAAACAAGCAATTGTGTGTCGCATGGTGCGCGTACTATCGCGGCCTCGGCGCCTCCGGGCCAAGTAGTTCTTTTTGGGGGTTGGGCGCGCCTACTTCGTACGGCGCGCCGCGCGCCTACTTCGTACGGCGCGCTCACTGGGGCTTATGCCGCCCCGCATTCACGGCGATGCTGGTTTTTCCGACGCGTTTGAACGATGATGAGCCGATTCCGCCCGATGAAGCACGACGGAGCGACAACCGGGGAGAAACGTTGGCAGCGATAACCCGCGCACAGACGCTCGATTTGTGTGCCCGCCTTGCCGCGTACGCCGAGGCAGGCGCGGCTCAGCGCGAGGTACTTCTGCAGGCCGGCGCCGATGCCACCCAACGTTTCGCCGACGACGTCGGTGTCCTCGTTGCGGTCGCGCGCATGTACCTCATGGCCGAAGAGCTGGGCGAAGCTGAAAATGCGCTGCGGCGCGCTCTCCATCGCTCCACATCCGAACCCGACGCGCTTCGACTGCTCGGCGAAGTGAAACTTCGACAAGGCGATCCGACCGAAGCCCACGCCGCGCTCGCGCGCGCTGTCGCATGCGGAATGAGCGACCCGTGGACAAAAACATGGATGGCGCGTGCCCTCGACTACGCCGAACTCATCGGCGATCTCGGCCGCGACGGCGTCGCCCGCGACGTTCGACAGGTGCTTGGCAAACCGGGTCAAGGCCCCGCCGATGACGACCGGCGCAGCGCACCTCCCGAGCGATCGAGCAAACCGCCCTCGCGAAAAGGTCGCAAACCGATTCTCGCGAAGATCGACAAGGGCGTTTTTTTCGCGGGCGATCCCCGCGCTGAACAACCCGATTCGGTGCGCCCACGCGTGGCGGCCGACGATGTCGTCGACCTTCCAACACCCGCGGCTACAGCGCCCGTCCTCGGCAAGTCGGCGGCAAAACAAACGGCCCAATCATCGGGCGCGCTCGGTGCCGCGCTTTCGAGCGACGCCGCGTGGGGACGCGAACCTTCCTACGACGGCGATCCGTCCAGCGACACGCAGGTCTCCGCCTGGGCGCCGGGCTTCGGCGAGAGCGAGTCAAACGCCCCGGTGCGCGCATCCGAGCCGCCGCGGCGTCCCCGTTCCACAGAACCGCCGCCCCGCGAGCGCATCAGTGGTCGAGTTGCGCCTGTTCCCCCGCGGCTTCCCAACATCTCCGCGTCTGAACTCTACGACGAATTCACGGAGCAGCGCCGGCTGTACGTGCCCGCCGATGTCGCCAATCGCGCAAGTTCAATTCCGTTCGCGGATCGACCCACCCGGCGCGGTCCGCCGCCTTTGCCCGCCGATGAAACGGCCACCTTCAGGCCGCCCGGCCCGCCGCCGCTTCCCGCGCAGTCGGGCGGCGCGCGAATCATTGTTGTCAGCGATCCCGACCATGGCCCGGTGACGGCGCCGCCGTCGGCGCTCATCCCACTCGAAGGGCCCGTGACGGCGCCGCCGTCCGCGTTGATCCCAATCGACGAGTCGCAAAGCGCACCCGGATCGGTGCTCCTCCCCCCCGAGCCGCCGTCGCTTCAAATTCCCAGCGCGCTGCTTCGAGGAACCGACGCGGCTATCGAGTCGCCCGCCGACGCGCCCGCGCCCGCGGCGCCGACGAAGGTTGCGCCGCGTCCCACACCGCGCTGGCAGCGCGTTGCGGTTCGGGCGCTCATGGGGTTGCTCGTTGTCGCTGCGGTGTTCGGCGGTTTTCAGCTCTACAAGCGCAACCGCGCCACAAAAATTCGCGCCGCCGCGGCCCACGCGGCAGTGGCTCTCCAAAGTGGTGGCCCGCGCGGCGTGGGCGATGCCGAGGCCGCACTTGCCGGCGCTCGCAAGATCGACCCCAAGAGCCGCGCAATTGCCCTCGGCATGGTGCGTGCGCGGTTTTTTGCCGTGATCGACGTGGATGCCGGCCGCCTCAAAGATCTCACCGCCGCCGTGGAAGAAGCCCGAGCACTCGGCGCTGACGCCTCCCAAATGAGCTTTGCCGAGGTGACGCGCGCCTCCGCGCAGGACGACTCCGCCACCGCCGTCGAAATGATCGCCAACTACGATCAAGACCCCGATCGAACCTCCGACGCGCTCTACCAACTCGCCGCCGGCGCCGCTCTTGAACCGCACGACGCTGAAGAAGCCGCGCAGCGCTACCGGGCGGCCGCAACGCTCGATCCCAAACTTCTCTCCGCTCAAATTCGTCTTGCTCGCTCGCTCGCCTTTTCGGGACAACCCGCCGCGGCCGCAAAAATCCTCGCCGACGTGCGCGCGCAATGGCCGCAAAGCACCGATCTTGAGGTGCTCGCAAAAGTGATCGAACTGACTGAAGGAAAAGCGCCCAACGTTTCGATCGAACCGGGTCTTGACATTGAAATGGTCTCGCGCCCGCTTCGCTCCGCGGCGCGCGCGCTCCTCAAAAACGCCGACGAGCAATCGCTCGCGAAGGCCGCAACCGAAGCCGACATTGCGCCGGTTGTCGTGCTGTGCGGCGATGCCGCGCTTCGCGCCGGAAACGAAGCCCGCGCCCGCGAGGCCGCCCAGCGCGCGATCGAAATTTCCAACTCCTATCCACCCGCGTACTCCCTCGCGGCGCGTGTCGCGCTCGCGGCCGGCCGCTTCGAAGAAGCGCGCCAGGCCGCGTTGCGCGCCACCGCCGACGTGTCGTCCGAAGTTCGCACGTTCATCGCGTACGAGCAGAGTGACCTCGCGGCGCTTCAAGCCGCGGCCGGCCCGCGCATCAACGGCCCTCTGTCCGAGCCCATCGCCGCCGCGTTTGCGCGCCTCCGCGGCGAAGCCCCGCTCTCAACGACAACCGTGGCCGCGCTCGCAAAATCGACCAAACAATGGGCCGACATCATCGCGGCCGATGCCGCGCTCGACATGGGCGATCTCACGCTCGCGCATCAGATCACTCAGCATTGGCTCGCGCCTGAAAAACACCCGATCCGGGCGCGCATCCTCGCCCGGCTTCTTCGCTACCAGGGAAAAAACGGAGCCGCCCAGGCAGCGGCCGCATCCGCCGTGCCGACGCCGGCCGCCCGCGTTGAAGGCGCCCTTGCCGCCGCCGAAATGGCAAGCCAGCGCGCCGATGCGCTCACCGCGTTACAGGCGGGCCGCAGCACCGAAGAGCTTTGGGCAACCGTGTTTCTGCTCGCTCGCGAAGGTCGCGACGGCCCCGCGCGTACACTTCTCCGAACACTCAAGATCCCCGAGCCCGAAAGCCCTCTTTTGCTCCGCACGCTTGTGGTGCTCGCCTTCAACGAACTGCATCTCTCGCGCACCGCCGCACCCATGTTTGCTTCGCTCGCTGCGTGGACTGCCAACCCCGACATTGCTCGCGGCCTCGGTGTCGCGCGCGCAGTCCCGGGTGAAGAAACGGCCGCCCCCCCGCCGCTCAAAGGCCGTTTGCCGCGCCCGAACGAAGACCCCTATTAGCCGCTCATTTCCGAGCCGTGAGCTTTTTCTCTGAACGACGCATGCGCTATAGCGCCGGCATGACCCGGCACGCCGACCCCCACGACCCGCACCTTCACGAGACGCGTGCCTATTACGACGACTTCGCGACGCGCTACGAAGACCGGCGCGGCGGCAACGATCCCGGCGGCTACCACGATCTCATCGACGATCTCGAAATCGACTTCGTGCGTCGCTTCGGCACCGGCGGTGATGTTCTCGAAGTTGGATGTGGCACCGGCCTATTGCTCGCGCGCGCCGCCGAGTTTGCAAAAACCGCGGTCGGCGTCGATCTGTCGCCCGGCATGCTCGAACGCGCGCGCGCCCGCGGCCTCAACGTTGTTGAAGCGAGCGCAACGGCCCTTCCTTTTCCAGACAATCAATTCGACGTTGCGTACTCATTCAAAGTGCTCGCCCACGTGCGCGACATCGACAAAGCGCTCGCCGAAATGGCCCGCGTCGTTAAGCCCGGCGGCTTCTTCCTCGCCGAGTTGTACAACCCACACAGCCTTCGCGGATTGTTAAAACGGCTCGGTCCCCCCGGCAAAGTCAGCGACTCCAAAGACGAGAGCCATGTGTACACTCGATTTGACTCGCCCGACAGAGCGCAGGCGTACGCTCCCCCCGGCACGCAATTTGTTGTCGCGCGAGGTGTACGCATCGTCACACCGGCCGCGGCGGCGCTTCGCATTCCGTACGTTGGAAACCTGTTGCGCCGGGCCGAGTGGGTGCTCTGCGACTCACCGCTCAGGCGCTTCGGCGGATTTTGGATCGGCGCTTTTCGCAAAGAAGGCCGAGGCGCCTAGAGCACCAATTGGTTTGAATCGTGAGTAAAATCAGAAGATTAGTGATTTGAGAAAGCCGAGAAATATCGGCTGGGTGCTCTAGTCTTTTCCCAGTGGAGGAGGCTCGCGCCTCCTCCCCCGCGCCGAGCAAGTCGGCCGCGGGCCCCCCTCCACGCGATCCGAACTGGGTGTCTGTCACCGGGTAGCAGCTTCGGGCCTGGCCTTCTTGCCTTGCTTTTGCCTGTTTGTGTACACATGCGAACTATCCATTTGGTTACGGAATCAAACCGATCGGTGCTCTAGGCGTTCTGCCGTTGTGTACACATTGCCCCGCGCACCGCCTGCGCCGGCCATCGACGCATTGTGTACGCAATGCTGATGTGTACGCTTTTAGGTCGCTCAAAACGTCCCAACAACACCCACTGTGAGTCCACCCGTTGTCGGTGCCGCCGTGGGCGCCACAACCACCGTTGGCCGCTTCGGAATAGGCCTTTCGCGCACCGAGCGCACCTCGGGGACGAAGGCGATGTTTGCCTGAACAATGCCCGCAACCGCCAGCGCCGCCCACGTTGCAAACGCGATTTGGTTTCCGAGCGCCGTCACCTGCACCAGTTGTCGCAGCTCCGACAAAACCACGGGTCGCCCCGTCACCGGGTCTTTTCCGTTTGGATCCACGGCCGCATAAAAACCGTGCGCCGCGCCAAACCCAATGGCCGCTCCCGCTGCCAGCGCCTCCGTGGCCAAGAACACCGTGCCCAGAGTTGTGTCGCCGTTTTGAAACTGCCCCACGCCGAACGGCACAAACGTCAAAACGCGCGACCTTTTTTCGATCACCGTTTCGCTCGCGGCGAGTTTTGAGAGCTGCTCAATCCACTTCTTTTCTTCTTCGGCCACCTTTTGCCCCATCAGAAGATTTTTTCGCTGCTCATCGGCGCGCCTGCGAGCCTCGTCTTCAAGCTCTTTTTGCAGCCGCCCTTTCACTTCGCGCACGCGTTCCACAACGGTGGCCGGAAGCGCGCCCGGCTCGGGACTGTACGCCGGATTTTGCCGCAACAACTTCTCAATCACCGCATCGGCATCGGCCTGTTTTTTAAGCCCAAACAGCGCAACGATGTGCATCTCGCGAAGCCGCTCTTGAAGAACGCCGTCGCCGATGTGACACGTCTGAAGCGCCGTTGGTGCGCCCTCCACCGTGGCGCACGCGGGGTTGGAAGGGTCGAGCAAAATGGTGACGCGCTGCACGACCTCTTCGTATTGTCCCGCGTAAAAAAGCCCTTTTAGCAGCTCAAATTGTTGAGCGTCGTCGGCGCGCGCCTTCGCGGCCCAACACAAAACAGCGGACGCAAGAACGCCCGAGGCAGCGCACCTCCAGGCGTAGCGTGTTCGCACTGAGCGCGCCCGCATCCTTCGGCGGTCGATGTACACCAAATTCGCCGCGGCGGGCAGACCGCCTCAGCGAGAACGATCCGCCGTTCGCACCAAACGTGTTCGGCGCGGTTTCGGAACGGGTGTTTTTTAGATTTCGCCGTAGGCGCGCGAAATAACGCGCCGCGCGACCGACTGAATGCCGGTGTGCTCGAAGTGGTTTGAAACGAGATCGATGCCGGCCGCCACGTAGTCGAGCTTGTCGTCGGCCGCGCCGAGAATGCCTTTGATCTTGCCAAAAACGCTGCTCTGCTCAATGCCCTTTTCGCTCGCGAACTTGTCGAGCACACCCTTTGTCGCATCAAAGTTTTGAGTGATCAGCGCTTTTGAACTTTCGAGATCCGGCGTTGGAAGAAGCGACGCAATGCGTGCAAATCGCCCGTTCGAACCGAGAACGCTGTCACTCAGGCTTGAGATCCCGTCGCTCAACTTCAGCAAAAAATCGGGCCCGAGCGGCAACACGCAGTCAAACGCCAAAAACGCCGCCAAACGCATGGCATCTTCTTTTTGAGCGTTTCCAAATGCGGCGGCAAAGTCGCCGATTGAGTCGCCCGGCATACCGTTTACAAGGCAGAATGCGGTGAGTTCACCCACCAGTTTCACACCCGCATCCACCGCCTGAGCGGTGTCGGCCTTGGGCGTGATGTCGCCGAGAAAACTCAAAAAGTCAAAGTCACCTGACAGTTTGTTTCCAAGCGCGGCCATACCGAAAATGCCCTGTGTATCGTCGAGCATTTGATAAATCCAAACCGCCCGCTGATACCCATTTGAAGGGTCATTATAGAGTTGAATGGCCCGCTCACCCACCGACTGGATCAGCGATTGGTCGTCTTCACCGGTAACGTTTTTGACCATTGCCTCAAAGTTGGTGATGTTTTGCCACTCACCCGGAACGGCGTAGTCAAGCAAACCCAATAAACGGGTGGTCATGCTCGACTCAGGTAGTTCTTCAACAAGCGTGTGAAGGGGTTTGTCGCTGTCACTCATGACTTGCTCTCCGCTAACGTTGATTTGAAATGTAAATTGGGTAGGTCAGGTCAGGGTTTTGAAAGACCCGCCAGGTCAAATTTGGAAAGCAGGGCCTTTCGAGCGTCCGGGTCGAGCGTTTGGGAGCTGACCTTCACCTGATACTTGTTGGCCACGAGCACTGCCGACTGGTTTTTACCCACCGTTACCAACGGATGGTCACCCACTTTGTCACTTGCCGAAGCGAACTTGCTTTTAACGCCCTCATCCGCCGACGCATCGGAGATTGAAAGCGTGGCCACGTCCTGACCGTCTTTCTTTAGCTTCGCTTCAACAAATCCGTCTTTTTCCTGGGAAAAAACGCGACTCATCCCATCTGTACCATCGGCGGGAAAAAAAGCGTTGAGCTTGGCCCCTTCCACTTTGGGAGCCGCCGCCGCCGACACTGTTTGTGTAGCGGCTTGGTCCCAACGCGAAGGTTCTTTCCCGCAACCGGTGAGAAGGACCGCAAAGGCCCCCACGCCCATCAGGAGTGTGAAAAGCTTCATGGCGCGGCACCCTATCAGACCTACCCATGGGTGCGCTTTGTGATTTCGTCGAGAGCGTGCTTTTTTCTGGGAAAACTGAGGCCCTTTTGCCTCAGTAACCCCGTCCTCAGCCTGCTTGAAGCTCGCCCGGCAACGAACGCCCACCGTTGAACGGCGGGCGCTCGCCAAAGCGCAGTGTGTACATCACTCGGTCATATAAAACGCGCCCAGACACATTTCATCGCCTGTACCCTCTCCCCACCAGGTGTCTTTCGGGGCGCCCGTTTGATTGCCCGCGCTGTTATCCCAATGGCATTCTAAGGATAACTTGTCGCCGGGGTTAAACACCGTGGGCTTTTTCAACCCGTATGACCCTTGCCAGTGAAAATTCCACTCATCAATCTGAAGCAGGCATTCTTCATCGGCACCCTTGCGCTTGATAGAAAGCTTACCACTCGTGCCCAGCTCATGCATGTGCAAAGCGGCCGAATAAATCGTAAACGGTTGACCTCCCGTGAGCACCACCGTCGGGTCATATTCAAACGAATGTTTCACGTCGGTTTCTCCCGCCGGAATCATCATGTTGTCACCTGACAGCCACGCGAGTTTTGTCCAAGGCTGAATGCGCCCCTCTTTTTCTACCGTTTCGTCGATCTTGAAATCGATACTGGTTTGATCGGGCTGAGGCCCCGCGGTCAAACTATTATAGTGAACCTGAATGGCGATTTTTGACCCCGGTTCTACCCGCACGCCCGTTCCAAGTGGAAAGTCCGACCCCAAACCACCCGGTGCCCATGCACCCAGCCACTCGTTGGAGTTAATTCCCGACCCGCCGAAGCAAGTGTACCCAGGCCCCTCTTCAGCCGCATCCATCGCTTCAATTGTGGGCACATCTTTGGGAGCCACCAAAAACGCGATCACGTGGTGAACCACTCGCGCGTCCCCCGGATTTGCTCGAAACCCGCTCACATATTTCACATCTTCGTACGGCCAATCGATCACAAAGCACCGGTAGTCATCCGGCTCCATTTTTTGCACGTACGGTTCAGGCGCTTGCAGGGTCAAGTCTGCCCGCGACAGTTGAATTTTTCACCGCTCGTCAGCTTTTTCCCCTCGTCTTCAGCATCGCCTTCAAACGCGCCGTCATCTACCCATTTGGTAATTGTCGCAACCTGCTCATCGGTGAGCGAACGATCGCCCCAATAGTCGTTACACGCTTCGTTGGCCGGCCACGGCGGCATTCGCTTCGCTACCACTTCATCTTTGATGAGGCCCGCAAGCGGCTTGGCATCCTCAAATGTCTCCAGCGAAAACGGCCCAATGCCACTCGCGTTGTGACAATTGTTGCACTTGGCGTCCAAGATCGGTTTCACATCTCGGTAGTAGAGCGCGGCACCTTCCGGCGGCCCGTTCACCGTGTCGGTGTTGTCCGTGTCGACGGGTGTGTTGGAGCACCCCCCGAGCAGGCTCGCCGCGATCCCAATTACCCCCGCAAGCCCCACAGAACCGATCTTACCAAGCATGGCGTTCTCCTGAAATCCCTCAATTGCAAGAACGTCGCCTGCACATATCGAGCAGCGCCCATTTGTCAGGTTCGCGCAAGTCGCGCAACATACACCCCCTCACCGTTTGCAGATTTCCTGAATTTGCTCAATCAAGGCCTCGTGAACGCACAAATAGAGCAAATTGAAGTAAAGTATGCCACCTTGCCAGGCGTTTGGTTGGGTAAGCCGGGTAGATCAAAAATTGCCCACTGGGCACTCGCCACACCACTCTTCTAGACCTGAAACCGTCCTTCGTAAAACTTCATGGCTTCTATCGCTTGATTAAGGTCTAGGTGGCTGGTGTTTTTCTACTGCGCGCCCCGCTGACGCGTCCTCGCTGCGCTTCCGGTGCTCAAATTCGCAGCGTATGTTCCGCTCCGGTTCTCGCTCGGACGCGTGATCGGGGCTGCTCGTCACGAAAAACACCAGCCACCTAGAAAAAACCGCCGCGGGGCAAAATCCGGGAACGCGCACGGACCTACCATCCCGCGTGGCGAGACACCGTCGGTGATCTCGTCCGTTTATACAATCACTCGACCGGTGGCCAGCCCGGGTAAGAGAAGGTTTTGTGGAACCACTGGGCCCAACGTTCCAGTGGTAGGTGCGGTGGGGGCACATGCCGCGGTGCAATACTCAAAATGCATGGGATCCGTGGTTGTGAAACAGCCCCCAAAGCGGAAATGAAACGCCTCAAAAATAGCCACAATGCGTGGGTCCATACTCCCAAAAGGCCGCGCTGAAATGTCCTGGTCGTTTTCCCACGCGTTGAAGTCGATAGCCGCACCGTTGCCGTGTTCAGAGATGTTTCGTGCGCTTTGGGTGCCGCGCACCACTTTGGCCCGTTGGACGGGTGTAAAGAGCGTGTTGATTCGAGTGACAGTGGTGGCGGTGGGGCTGTTAAAGGGATCCACCAGAACGCTGGCACCGGCGTCGGTCACCCTAGCCGCCGCTTTCTTCTTGATGCCGCGAAAACACGCGCCGCCGGATGTTTGATAGAGTAGATCATTCCACCCCAATTCATAAATCGCAGCGAAAAGAGCCTGAAAAACGGGGTGCAAATCAAGCATCAGAGCCAATCGTGTAATTGGACGATCACTCCGTGGCATTGGAAAGTTGTATGCCAGTTCCAACCCCTGAAGGCCGAGATTCGTTAATACGCCGGTGGGGAGGTGCCTATTTGAATTTTCACACTGGCGAAGAGCGACGGCATTTTGCAGGCCCGCCAGCGTGACGGCTGTAGCCGTTGCCGCAAGGGGGAGCATGAAGCGCGTCGGTGTCCGCAAGCCGGTTTGTCCAAGCGGTGGCAAAAGCGGCGCGTGTTGTGGCCGCCTATTTACGTGCGCCGGTATGGTTGTCAGACTCGGGTAAAAAGGTAGCCCCGGCGAGCTGGCGAAAACCTCGGCCTGCCATTGGCGGCCGGCAAGCCCATTGCCCCAAGTAGTGAAGCTGCTGTTCCACTCATCGGCTGTCAGGTTTGTATCAATATAGAGTTGACGCGTGATAAAACGCTGCACTTCTGCACTCACGGCCGGTACAGGGTTGGTCACAGCGGTCACAAATGCGGGTGCCGGCGGAACCCACCAGTCTTGCCTCGTCGCGCTGGCCACGGCGCGCCGAACTGTACTCATGAAGAGCCAACCCAGGCACTCAAGAACGAAGGCTTCGCGCGCGTCCGGTGCGCGCCGCGCGAGTTCACGAAAATGACCTGGAATATGGATGAGCAGCCGGGGAACCAACTTGCTATCGGCCCGATCTCCCCAGCTCACAATATCGGCGGCAGACCACCGCAATCGGGCAAACAGCTCGGTGCAAGCCGCCGTCCCAAACGCCTCCGCGATGGGCAGTAAACCCGCGCGGTGGACTTGACGCCGCTGCGAGTTGTCGAGGCCGGCGGCCGTTAATACCGCGTCAAGAGTGGCTCCGGCGTCCGAGGAACGCTCGGGTAGAAATGTGGCAGGTCTGACAGTGAATGCGGTTGGCGCACAGTTGAACCTACCCTGTTGCGGCGCGAAGTTGCGACCGCCTGTTGGGAGGTAAGGTTGTTGAACGGCGGGGGCGTTGGTTTGAGGAGCGTTTTGTTCTTCTGCCTCGAATTCATCCGCCCGACGATCGCGTCGCGTTTCTCCAAAGAAATCTCTGAAAAAAAGGTCCGCTTTGCGCCGTTCCAGTTCTGTGACGCGCCCAAATCCTGGTAAAAATTTCATACAGCCGCGCCTTCGGTTGAAAATCGCAATTCGGTTCTTACCTGCGCCTCGCTCAGCGAATATCGCGAAGAAACATATCCGTGTATTGGTTGGAAGGGCTTCCCAATCGTCCGTTAAACCCTTCAATGTGCTTCCATGACCAATAACGCACACCGCGGATTGGATTGGTAGCGGCGAGTGTCAGAGTTTCACGCAGCTCCATAGTAAGAATGTCGCGCGCACTTTGACGCGGCCAACGCCCTCGACTGTACGCGGCAAGGCCCATGATCATCGGTTTCGGCGGTTGGGTTGGAAGCGCTTCTGCGAGCCTGGCTGCTGCCCGCCGCTGAATGCCACGCGGGCCGTAAACAGCGTCCACCGCATGGTTTGCCGCGCCGCCATGGAATGCGGAATACGCCTGCGGAATTACCACGTCGGCCAAGGTCAAGAGGCGTGTGAGGCGGGGGCTTGTCAATGGATCGACCTGACATGTCACTGCCACTTCTGTATCGGTCGGCAAAGCTGCACGGAGACCGTCAAACAATCGATCCGCCGCGGCGTCGTGAGAAGGTACACCCGCAGGAGTAGCCCTCGTCCACGTTTCTTCCGCGTCAAACTCCACAGCGCGGGCGCCGATTTCACGCGTGATGTCGGGCAAACCGGCAATCACCCCATCAATATATTGGGCCGAAGGCCGAATCCAACTGGTGAGTGTGATCTGAATTCCCGTTGGTTGGAGTGCGGTTGCAAACTCCCGAAGCCGGTCCGCCGAAACACTTGTAAAACCAAACTGGCGGTTGCTTACCCCGTTGAACATTACACAAGCGTCGGTAATGCCACACGCTTGCAACGCTGCAACGTGGTCCGCGAGGTTAGTATGCAGGTGATGACCCCCCACGTCTACCCAAACGCCCCGTCTAAACCCCGCGGGAATGTTGAGAGGGGGATCAATAGGCGTTTCGGCCGCTTCGCTGCCAAAAAAGGCTGCCTCAAAAGCACTGAGATCATCCCAGTTGAAGTCGGCGTCTTTTTCGGACGTGACGTCTCCAAAAAAGTCGTCGAAATTGTCAAACATGGTGTTCTCTCTTTCCCCGGTTTTGGGCATTGGGAGAGCGGCGGTTTTGGACAACGCCGCCAAGCGAAGAGTCAAACCCGTTACGCCACCTGACTACCCCCGCCGCCAATCTGATATCGAAACCGCGTAGCAACCCTCTCCGCCAGGTTTGCCGCCCCGGGGCGCCGATCCGCCGCGCGGCCCGACCAGCCCAGCGCAATGGCCGCTCCCTGCTGAAGCCGCGTCGGTTCCAAGGCGTAAAACTTGTATTCGTTTCTACCCGTTACTTCCATCTCAATGACGGGTGAGTCACCCACGTAGATAACAGGCGAAAGCGCGCGAGCTGGAATTGGAGAAGATGTCCGCACAGTGATTTCTACCGCACTTGTCACTTCTCTTCGCTCGGACCCAACGAAGAAAATTTTGGGTGTGGAGTAAGTTGCCACGCGCATCTGAACATCAACGACGTTGGGTAAGGTCGTCAGGTTTGATATCGCCTGTCGGGAGGATCTTTGGGTAGCCATGATGAACCTATTCCCGCTTTTTATACCAATTGGAGTTGATCGAAAGCGATCTTACGCGACACGACCCCGTTCAGGCGTATCACAATAGCCCGAATGCGGGTCACGTCCACACCGGGACGAGCCAACGAGAACGAACTTTGAGCGAAGCGAAATGTTTCAAGCATGCTCTTTGTGTCGCTATCTACCGCCGTGCGGTCAAAAGGTCGAGCGATGCGCCCAGACGGAACAAAACATCTTTCACCCGCGGCGTCTTCAACCCCAACCTGAAATTCAGTAGCCGTGGCAGGCACGCTGGGGTTGTTAAACACTTCACATGCGCGAATCCACACTTCACGGTTGGTGATATTGGTAGGACTCGCGAGTGCCGAACGGTATGTTCCATAAGCAACCGAAGTGGATGCAATCATCCCACGGGTTGCGCCGAAAAAGGTGTTGTCGGGTGGAACGCCCGGTTGACTGAGTGGAATTTCAAACGCCGAAACGGTTGGCGAAATGGTGGTGGCACCTCCCAGGGTGTTCGTGGAAGTGCGCGTTGCGGGCGCCAACGGAACGTCTTGGTGGTCGTCAATTGTTAGGGCGGCACTTTGTTCTGCCGACACAAAGATGTCGACATTGGAAACGCCGCTAACTTCGGTTTTTCCGAGCAGCAGATCAAGAAAGTTTACCCCCTTCAAGACGTGCCGGAAAAGCCCGCATGTGTACACCTTGAGAAGCCGCTCATGTTCGGTTCGACTGATGAGTGGGGCGGGAAAGTCGTCGTTGACCCATTCACGATTGAAGCGGTTGTGATTGGTCCGGTGAACGTACAGTTGCGTTTTGAATGGGGAGGGGGTGATACGGTCATAAAAACCGGCGCCTTCGTTGGATGAAACGTCCCCGTCACCCGCCGGCAAGAGAACCAAATAAGCAAACCCGGTGGGCATTACCGAAAGAGTGCCTGCATCGGTGGGCGCCAGCGAAAGAACGGCTTTGATCTGAACGGTAGAAAGACCGGCCGCGGCAACATCCCCCGGTACTACCAAAACCGCCTCTCCGCCCCTTGAATGGCCCAATAATCCGGTTTTTGAGAAATCAACATGACCTTCTAATACCGAACCGCTGGCAGCCGCGGCGAGCGAAATGACGTGACGAATCGACTCGACAATCAACCCGGATCTCCGCCGGATGTTTGTGGGAGAAAGACCCTGACAGTTGGTATCATTGCAATCAACCGATACTGAAATGATGCCCAACCCGGCGAGCGCCTCTTGGAGATAGCTATACCCGTCGTGGTTGGCGATGGGAAGCCAACCCGGACTTGTAAAGCAGTCTTCGTTGGACCGATTGGCCGGGTCATGGAACGTGCCGTGGTTGCCGTGCGCCAGAAAAACAATGGGTTGAGTAGCACCTCCGGTTGTATCAAACGGCATGTTTGAACCGCCCGCGGTGGCAGGGTAGAAAATGGTGCCGCGCACATTCAGACTTACTCCGAGAACTGTGCGGGGCCCGATGTCGTAGGTGATGCGGCCGGGTTGGAAGGTGCCGCCTGTGGAAGGGTCTGTTGGAGCCGTTGTGCGAGCACCCACCGGCCGGTCCAACACTTGGAAGATCTCGTCGAGCCTCCCCATGGTTTGATCTCCCACGATCCCGTCGATAAGGAAAGCGGGGTTGATCGTGCGCTGCTCGGTTTGGAATTTTTTCACCGCCGCTTCTGTTTCGGTGCCGTAGATGCCGTCAACCCCTAAACTGGGTAGCACATACCCCAAGTCGACGAGCGCCTGTTGAACGATCCGAATATCAGCCCCTGTCATGTCGGGGTTTTTGTTTTGAAGTTCACGCGTGCCGTTGAGGATCTGCAACAGCTCGGCATTCCCACCGAAGCGAGCTGCCCGAAACGTGCGGGGCGGCCCCGATTCAACCGGGGCCCAGCCCCGCGGTGAGCGCGTCGGCGGGGACTGCCTTGGTTCAGACCATCCCATCAGGTCTGCAAAAAACAAATCCGCCGCGCGGCGCTCGTGGCGTCTTCGCGTGCCACTCGTTTCAACAGCGTTTGCCCCGCGTTGTCCGAAAGTGCGCCTCATCTGTCCCTCGCGTTTTTTGAAGACTACACAAGGCGCGCTGCGTTTACAACGCCCAATTGCCCCACTTGCAAACCAGTCGCCGCTGAACAAAACCGCTCGCGCGCGACGCGCAATTTGATACAACTCGACGCATGAAATGCGTATGGTTCGCGTTCGCCCTTGTGGGGTGTACACCGGCAGCGTCTTCCACAGCTTCGGCTCCTTCCCAGGTAGAAGGGTCGGCCACCACATCGGCACCCTCGGCGCCAAGTGTACACACAAACGCCGGTGTACCCACCGGTACCGGGGCGTCTGTGGGTTCCGCCGAGTCAAACGTTGCTCTCGCCGCGTGTGAACCCGCCTGTGTTCACATTGAAGGGTGTGTCGGCGCTCCTCAGTCGTGGTGTCGGGCCGATTGCACCGGTGAAATGGTGTCTCGGGGTGTTTCTGTCCGCTATATGGAATGTGTGAAAGCGCTGCCGTGCGGCGATATAAAAGCGTCCCTCGGTATGAATGAGGGCCCACTCGGAAGGTGCGCCAAGCTGAAGTGACGGGTGTACCTTTGAGGCTTGTGCGCGAGCCAGCCGCGGACGGTTTTTATTGAGCAGCCCGAGCGCGCAGGTCAAAAATCAAAACAATGTCGTCGAGAGAATCTGCCCATTTGGCGGACCGGCCACGCAACGCGGCTTTCCAAACGCCCGTGCCGCCGGTAGCCAGCGCCGTTGCCCTCTGCACAGTTGAATTGGACCATGGCGTGTCCCAACCTGAAAGGGTAATGGGTGAACCGGAGGGCGGATCTACCCGCACGGAGATCGCGTCGGGTGCGAGGCTGATTCGCGGACGGGCGAAAGCGCTGACACGCTCGACCTGTACAGAAAGCCGGCGCAATCTTCCGGGGAGACGGTCGAGCGTCAATGGGAGAGAAACAGTCACTTCCTGATCGGCACCCGCTTCCAAGAGGCGTTTCCAATCATCCGTAAGGTCGTGCCGCAGGCTGACTCGAAGCCTCGGTGAGGGAGAAATGGCTCCCTGCGCCAGACCTTTTGTGCGTGTCGATCGGGCTGCGGTTTCGAGAGGAGCGCCGGCGTTTCGAGCTGTGTACGAAAGGGTCATGATCAGATCGGTCAGGGCCGAAAGATCAACCTGGTTGTCCTCTTGTTTCAACACTACGCGCCAACTGGACACCGCACCGGCCCCTTCAAATGGTAGATACCGGGCGTCGTCAAATCGAAGCTCAAACAGGCCATGATCGCTTGATGGGCGACTTGTTGAAATGGCTGAAATGGGTGTTCCACTCGTCCAAAACCGGGGATCATCGCCGTCGTCCGAGGGTGGGTAAGATCCGCCGGCACTCGCTGCAATTCGGGTACGATGGCCGAGAAGCGTCACAGTAGCGTGAATGTTGGTGTGCGCTTTTACCAAACCTACCACTGACAGAGCCACCGTCTTTATTCGGCGGAAATAGTGACCGGGGAAATCGCCATCGAAAAAGGTCTCTGTCAGGTCGAGTTTACACGTCCCTGTTCCGAGCAGTTCTTCGAGTTCGGCGGGAAAGTCCTCGCGAAGTGAGATGTGGCGTACCAACTCAAGCGGTCGAGAGTCACCCTCCAAATACGCGGACTCCATGCGACACAGGTCGTTGTGCAGGGCACTTCCGGCGTGGAGACCTTTTTTTAGACTGTCCCAGTACGAAAATTTGATAAACGAAGCCGAAGGTTCACCCCTCTCAAATTGGTAGGCGCGCTCGGCGAGTTTGGCGCAGTCAAATGCCAGTTTGTAGGCTTCAAAATAAGCGCCCGACAGTTGACCCAACATCCAACCGTAAAGTTGGTCACTCGTAAACTTGTCACGTAGGAACGACTCCACTTTTTTGGAGTTTTCTACCGCCAATTCGTGTTTTCGCAGCTCGGCCTGTTGAATTTCAAGTTTGAGGTTGATCTCACCGATCTGACGGGTAAGTTTTTCTTTCTCTTTTTGGAGCAGTTCCATCTGATGGACAAATTCGGCCTGGCGACGTTGGTATTCTGCCTGCGCCTCAGCCATTTCAGCTTCGGTTTCGAACTTGTTCATCACTTTGAACAGACTCTCGGCAAAAGCGGCTGAGATATCGCCGAACATCTGACCACCCAACTGCAGAGTGGTAAAAGGTGAGCTGAATCCGCCCGCCACACCTGCCTGAAAATCGGGAATGGCGTAAAGAACCTTGGATACCAAGTCAACCCCTTCAGCCACCCCTGAAATAACTTGAGCCGCAGTGAGTGACTGTTGACGTGCCGCCTCCTGTGGGTTCATCAGGGTTTGGGCCAACATCGTCACGTGCATCATCTGAAGGTCAACGTGTTCACGTTCCAGCGCCAACGCTGTCCGTTCTTCTTCCACTTGTTTGATAGCGGTCTTGCCGATGTTTTGAATCGCCTCAAAAAGTGAGGTTTCGTGGGCCGTTCGAAGCGCGCTTAGCTCTTCGGCATCTCGCTTTTCGAGCGCCCGCAATGTGGCTTCACCAAAACGCTGCACGTGAGCCGCCAGCATTGTTGCCCGCGCCAGCAATACTCGAAACCGATGGTGGGGAGGTGGGGCGTTCAGATCGGCGATCACGCTCCCCAGGTCGGCGCCCGCTGCCGCAGCTCGCACCAACATGCGTGGATCGAGAGGTGGTTCAAACAAGGCGAGGGAGCGAACAACACCTTTGATGTTCATACAGTTTCGTATTTTGAACATCCTATCGGCGACGGTATCCCAGAGTTTATCAATGTCAGGATTGCCCGGAATACAGAAATACTGAGTGGCCATCCCAAGTACAGACGTGGCTCCCCCAATGTTGGGGGACGCGTTGACTCGGAAAGGTCTCCGCACCTGACGATTTTCAAACGGAACAAGCCAGTTGCCAAAAATGTCGAGTTGACCGCGGATCTGTTGGAATGTTGCCGGTTCTCTGGCGACTAGGGGAGGCACGTTTTCAGGGCGCGCACCCAAAATGTTGGAGGTCAGCAGGTAAAGTTGAGTTGCTTCCTGAATGCTCTCCATTGTGTCGCGACGAAAGAGCTTGTCGCCCCACTCAACGAGATTGGCGATGTATTTCATGACAACCGCTTTTTGATAAGCGGCCATGCGAAGGCGCGCGATTACGTGCGGGCTGAACGGACTCTCCCACCAGGCTGCCACCTGTTCGCGTGCGGCAAGTTGACGGCGAACAAGAAGTTGGTTTTCACCCTTGTAAG
Source organism: Polyangiaceae bacterium (assembly GCA_016712345.1). GTDB lineage: Bacteria > Myxococcota_A > Polyangia > Polyangiales > Polyangiaceae > JADJRH01. The sequence goes on along the minus strand of JADJRH010000011.1, from coordinate 4,266,085 downwards.
AGAGCAGTGCCATCAATTCGCGGGCACTTTCGTAAATTGTGTTTTCGTGGAAGGGAGCGAATCTCCAATACCTAGCGGGCGCCGGAGACGTCACATCGGAGGTAGGGTCAAAAATAAAGTGAAACCAACGTTGCGCTTCTTCGTGCCGACCGTCATTCGCCAGGCGAATGGCAACTTGAAGGGGAGCATGAAAGAAGATCTCCCAGTTGTACACAGCGTAAGGGTTGTCGGGATGAAAGTCGATGTCGAGGTGAGGGTGAAGTGTATCGGCGAGCGGTCCCGGCCGGTAAAGTCGCCCAAACGTGCTTTCAGGTTTTCGAACCCATCGACCGTTGTTGTACACATGGTCGCGCCCTTCCAATGGGCGGGTAGTAGAGAGGGCCAACAAACGGTCAATCCCTCCCACCCGCAACGCTTGGATCAAACGGCACGTATCCGGGTGCTCAAAAGGCGTGAAACGGAGCCGCCATTCAAATTGAGCCGCTGTGCGAACCTGCATTGTTTGCGGTTGGGTAGATTGAGGCTGAGGGGCCTGCCCTGAAGGTGCGGCGGGAGTCTGCCTTGGAGCGGCGCCGCGCGACGGAGCGCGTGAGCCGGCGGACCTCTGTGGTTGCCGCGGGCGACGTTCAACCGCGTCGTCGGGATGCCAAGCTTCTTCTTCAAAGTCTTCAATCTGGTCATCGGCGAAAGTGCGCTCCTGTTCCTCATTGGGTAGATCAAAAAGCGCCTCTTCCTGCGCTTCGCCGCGCCTTCGTGTTCCGCGCCGCTGCGGAGTTTGACCGGCCTGCTGCTGAGCAGGTGCGGGTTGATTGGCCCCGACTTTTTTGGGGGCCTGCAAAAGCGGTCTACCCAAGTGAGGTGTGGCGCGCAGACCAACAAGCGGCCGAGCCGCCAGGCGAATGGTAAAGGTGCGTTCACCAATCCATGCGGCCACCGGTCGAACGAAATAGGAGCGTCTCCGGTCTTGAAAGAAGAACGGAAAAGTTCCGCCGTCGGGTGGAATATCCGCCCCCGACGCTGGGATGATTCGCGCCCCTCGCGCGGGGTAACTCCCGAGCAAAAGGCTCAGCCCCCGTGAGGGAGCGGGTGGTAACGCGAGTGAATTTGTACCGCGGCGAGTGGAAGAAAATCCTGCACCGTCAATTCGAAACCCGGCAGGCAGTTCAAGCTTACCACCGCGAGCCGGGTCAAACGGGTTGGCAGTTAATGGAACAGCGATCGGAGCCACCCGGGTTGGAGTGCGACTCCTGCCTGTGCGAGCGGCCACCTTTTGTCGCCGTTTTCGGTCTGAACCCGATGAGCCAACGTGAACCGGCCCCGATCCGCCCAATTCTCGAAGGTCAAGTTCACCGTTGCATCCTTCAAGTTGGAAAGTGGCCACAAGGGTAAGGTTGTCGGGAGCCAGAAATGGCTCCACAAATATGCGCTCACCTGAAGAGGGTTGCGGCAGCAACTTGAACCCCGGCAGATTGACAGACCGGCGGTAGACATGAACGCTCAATTCGTCTTTTGAGTCGGATGGGTAGGCTCGCAAGACGTAGGCGCTTTTGGGTAGAACAGCACTTCCGTCGATCCGCGGTGCTTTGTCCTTGGTTAACTGATCCGCACCCAGCCATGTAATTGCAAGCCGATCTGTAACGGCTCCCCCTGACATGCGCTTCCGAGTCCACTTCCCTCGATCATATACAGAATACGAAACGCTCACCTCCCAGTCTTTACCAAGTTTGTAAGGTGCGGCATCTTTTTTCAGTTCGAGGGGAGGTTTGTTGACCTCGCGAAAAATGGCCCAGAAGAGATACATGCGACGTTGAAAGACCACGGGCACCAGGTGGTCACCTTCAATGTCAGCGTCGATTTTTTCCCACGGTGTCCATACTCGGCCACGCTCCAACCGCCTTGTGTACCAAACATGTGGCGGGTCAAACGAGCGGGCAAAAATGGTGTATGTTCCATAGTCCCAGTGCGATCGGTAAGTTCCGCCGTCCCAGACGGTTTGCAACTGCCCCGACGGTGCTCGGGGCGGGGCGATCTGCGAGCGCGCCGGGGCGGGAAGGTAGTTTCCACGCCTTGGTTCGTACCAAACGGCTCGAACATCAAGCCGCGCCACATCATCTACTTTTTGTAGGTAGTCGATAAATGCCGACTCAACGTTTTCTTTCTTAATTTCCTGCTGCAAAATGGAGCGTTCAAGTTCTCCAAAAAAGGGTGATTTGTCGTCGCGCAACTCAGGTTCAATGTAGTTTTCAGGGTAGAGAAATACCTTGCGATTGGCCTCCCACACACGGTAGCTTTTGAGCCACTTCCAATCGCCTTCGTCGATGAGCCGCGGGGGTACCTGACTTTCAAGATTCATCAGGCAGCGTTGATAGAATGTTTGTACCGCTGAAATCGCCTGTTTGATGCGCGACGACAACATGCAGGGCGACATGTCAATATCAATTAAAAAGTAGTCAAAAAGCTGGTTTCGGTTTTTTACTCCATTCCCCCGCATTCGAGGCAGCAGGTAGGCCACCAGCGCGTCGCGCCTTTCGGCTCGAAGGGGGTCATTCAGAAGTCCGGCAACTTCCAGCCACCGCTTTTCGTCGTATCGAGCTTTGACGGCGGAAACAATCGACGATGCCGTGCCGTCGCTCAGATCCGTGGCAGCCCACGTTTGGATCACGTTTGGCGACACACCCAACCTTCGAGCCATGTCCACGGCCCGCGCCAGTCCAACGATTACTGGAGATTCGGCGGGGTTTGCGGGTAACCTCAGCGGAGCCGAGTTGACCTGACCGGGCTGTTCTCCCAGAAGGGCTGTCAACACCTCGCGATTCCACCCCGTCGCCGCCGCCAAGGTTTCAATTGTTTGGGCAGGTGTTGTCGCTTCAAAAACCTGAAACACGTCGGTGTTGGACCGCGGCAGTTTTCGACGAAGCGAGTACAAAGAAGCGAGCTGCAAGAAACGCTGAAACGCGCCGATTCGCGACGCCTGCCCTTCAGTCTGTGTAACGGGAAGAGCATCCAAGTCCAAAAACCGCGGTTCGCGAGTGAACAGGATCAATTGCGGATCGGTCATTCCAAAAGTGGTGATGAGCATCGCTGCCTTGTGCAGCCTACGGTAAGACACCTCCACGTCGTCGAACGAGGCGAGTCCGTTTTCAGGAAAGAGGTGCGACGCCGGGATGGGTTGTTTGTTGCCCGGTGCGGTTCCGAGCTGGAATGCGAATGACGAATTACCGCCCGAATGCCTAAATTCCAAGGTGAGCGAGTAGAGTCGATTCGGTTCAAGTTGAATGGGTTGAGACGCCGACTCGGAAACGCGAGGGCCACCCGGTACGTCGAGCAACACCCGTTCGGCTCCACCCACTTGAAGGGTGAGTTTTACCGCACCGGCGGCGGTTGTATAAAAGGTGTGCGGTCCTCCGCTTCGTGTGAGGAGTCGGCCCGTCCATCGAACACTGAACCGCTCCGAGGGTATGCCCGGTGCGGGTGGACCGGACGCTGTTGAAAGCTCCAGTCGCCCGTCCACGCGACGGACTGCCGCCTCCCCAGAGAAGTCGGGAGTAGCAAAATAGGCTGCCGAAAGGCCTGTCCCCAACAAGTCAAAAAAGTCCAACACGATTGGGCGGCCGGCCACACTGCGCGACTTGAGAACGTTGTCAATGAGGTAAGATGTGGCCGTGTTGCCAATACCGAGGGCACCGCTCAACGTTTGAATCAGCGCTCCATGGACGCGACGTTGCCTCAACATCGGAAGCAGGGATGCCAGCACAAACGCTATGTTCGCGCGCCACTTTTGCTCGTCGGGCGACGGCGCTGTTGCCCCCCGAGGTGCGTCGGGCGGTTGGGTAGGTTGGGTAGGTTGGGTAGGTTGGGTAGGTTGGGTAGGTTGGGTAGGTTGGGTAGGTTGGGTAGGTTGGGCTGTTTCCCATTCCCGTGATGTGCCGACGGGCCTCGGTTCTTCGCCGAAGAGCTGTGAAGCCGCCGCCGTTGGATTTGCGAAAATGGCCCGAAGATGCCTGCTAAAAAGCGCACGGCGTTGCTCCGAAGTGAGGCGCGATCGCGGGTCAAGTGCTTCCAACGTCTCATCCACGAGTGCCGGGTCGAGCCACAAGGCCAGTTTGGTGCGCAGCGCTTCTGGAGTTACCTCTGCTGGGGCGGCGGTTTCGTTTACCGCGTCCGCAAGCGCCCGGCGCACATTGCCAAACACCGATTCTATCTGGGATGCGGAGGGGCCGACTTGACCTCGAACGGGGGGAACAGCCGCAAACAAAAAAGCGAGCCTGTCCGGGCTGAGATCGGTGGTGCCCACGGTTTCGACTATTTCAACAAACCGGGCCGTCGCGGCAGGGTCACCGGGGGTGAATGGGTCGGCGTCGGGGGGAATCAGTTGGAAAAGCGCATCGAGCTGCTCCATACGCATTCGCAATGAGCGCGCGAGCAACGTTACACGGTAGACAGCGGACAATCCTGAAAGGTCAAGTACGGGTGCCGCACCCCTGCGGGTGAGCAATGCGCGCACTATTGAAAGCTCGTCGGCGGTGATTGTGAATGCGGCTTGTATCGCAGCTGCCCATGGGTCAAGGCTGGGGCCCTTGCGGAGCAGATCGCGCCGTTCGGCATCCAGTTGAAAAGGCTGTTCTCCCCCTGTGCGCCAGGCGACGGCGCGATTGTCAAAAAGGCGAGAAAAGAGCTGATCGGGCGATGTATCGAGCGGCGCCCACAGACCCAGGAGATCGCCCACGGGTCTGTTGAGTCGCTTTACAAGATTGCGCACCGTTACCAGTTTGCGAAGCGTGGCGGCGTCGAGGTCGGTGGCGCCGAGGGCCGTCAGGGCTGAGTCGACCTCGGCGAAACTCCAACCGATGCGCCGTTTCAGACGTACAAGCCTTAGAATCTTGGTCAAGTGTGGTTCAGTCTGGCCGACCAACTTGACCGTTTCAGGATTGCAGTCCACCGTCGCCGATTCAAGCACGAGGGCATTGTCGGTGTTGACGTAGCGGGTTTTTACAATCTGAATCAGATCTTGGAAAGTGAGCCCGGTAGACTCCAAAAAAACGGGCACAGGCGCCAACGCCTGGACCCAGTTGGTTTGAGCGACCTGTTCTGCGGCAAATCCGTAGTGGGTAAACGGGCGATCCGGGGCTTGAGTTACCATGCGCAACTCGGCAAGAGACATACCCAAATCTTCGGCCAAAATAGCGTCTTCGCGGTCGCTGCCCTGTGCAAATTCTCGCAACAGATCAGCCCGGTTTACGCCCAAATGCTGGAGGTAGACCCGCGCGACCGAAAGCGGTTCATGGTAAGGGAGCACGTTGGGGAAGACCGCTTCACGCAGCTTTTCGTATGCCGCCTGATTTTTATATTGTGGCACGGCGCGCAGAACATCGGTGGGAACCTTACCTGTATCAAATGCCGCAACGGTGCCAAGCACGCGGGCTTCGAGAATCTCGTTTACAAGATCAATATAGGGGAGGGCAGTGAGCGTGTTTTCGCAAGTGAGTTTGATTTGAGCCAAGTCGGGCCGGCGCGCGAGCAGGACATCAAGCGGTCTATACTGAGATAAGTTTGCGATACGCTGCTGTGGGTAGCCACGGGCTTCCAACCGTTTTTTGACCTCTTCAAGGCGGGTGGGATCGGCCACGTCGAGATATCGCAACAGGTCGATAAAATAAGCAGCCGGACTATACACCGACATGCAATGTTCACAGCCGCAAGAATTCATCGCGCCGAAAAGAGCGCGGGCTTCAGGTATCTGTTTTAGAGCGTTATCGCGAGCGGCCTGCAAAGCATCCACACTTCCGCCCAACACCAAAGGCGTTTGTTGCAGCGCTTGAAGCAACTGCACCATGGCCAGCATCCCGGCCGCGGCGGCTTGTTGGGACTGCGCGTGAACCTGAGCGGCCTCCGATCGACCGCCCAGGGCTTCTGCGTAAGCTTCAACAAAACGGCGTTGCGGAAGGCTTGCGATCGATTGGGCCGAGCGCAGCCCGCTGCCAAACAGCACCGCCACTTGGTCAGGTTTTGGGGCGATGCGAGCGAGCCGCTCCACAGCTTCAATTTCTAAAACACCCTCTTCTACATCTTCAGGGGAAATGCCCTCCACAAGAGAGGTTTCGAGCGAAAGGCGATCTCGAATGGAGTCGGTGGTAAGGTCATGTTTTTTTGCGCGCAAAAGAATTTGCTCAGCACCGCGACTTATTTCGCGCGTTGCGATCATCTCTTGTCGGATGAAAGAGCTTGGGAAGACTTCTTTGAGCGTGCTCAGAATTTCCTGCGCGCGCGACTCTACCCAATCGCCTGAATCTTCCGACTCAACATTGTTGTATTCAGATGGAAGAGCGTCCTTTAATAAAACACTCCAGTCTTCGATTGTGAAGGTGGTCAGGTCTTCCACCTCCGTCCACTTTCCCTGTGAGCGCAGGGCCATCAAACTTCGAAAAGTGCCACTTTCCGCGCCGATCAGCGTTCTCAGTTCGGCGGTGAGTTCAACCGGCGCCGTCACTTCTTCTGACAATGCCTCCTCGCCTTCGCCGCTGGGATAAGAAAGACTCTCCCAAAATTCGAGAGCACTGGTTTCACGCGCTTGGTACTTTTGAAGGAGAGAGCGGCGTGACTCGATGGGTAGATCGGTTAGGGCAATGGAACCCCCAATGCCGGCGCTTTGGATCTGCGCTCCCTCCGCGAGCGCGGCTTCAATGATGTGCGCCCCCAGTTGAGAAATTGCGGAGGGGAGGGTGGAGTGGTGTTCACGACCGATCAAACCGTCGGCAATGGACTCCAGAACAGTTGTGGTCAAATCGGCAAGTGGAACGTCAATCAACTCTTCGAGGGAGAGCGGTAGTCCTTTGCGCCCCAATGCATAAAACAAATCTTCAGGCAACTGCGTTTGTTCGTGTAGCTTATGGGAGCGTTGCAGTAGAGCCAGGTGGTAAGGTTCAACATCGAGCCATTCTGAAAGGTGGTCAATTTCCGCTGGGCCGAGGGTTGAAAGAAACGTCAGACCACCTTCCACTTGTTTAGAAAAATAGTCTCGCAGTTGGGTTACCTCGGGTATCACACCCAAACGTTTGGGAGCGTGCAGGTCAACCCGAAAACGCCGCGGGGGGCTCATCTCCGGCGCCGATTCAGACAAGATGGTTCCATCCTGGGCCAGAAGGCACAAAACCACCGCGTTGGGGTGCGCCGTTGCTGCGGATTGCGAATAAGAAAGGGAGTGTCGACCGTCAGACCCCACGGCGGCTTCAGCGAGTAAGGTCTCTGTCAGAGAACCTTCTGACAAAACGCGCTTGACCGCTCGCACGCGCGCGCCTTGAGGAATGTGACCGCGCACGCGACCGTACATTTCAAAGCGACTGCCGTCGGCTTCGTTTGGCGATACAGATTCAGTTTCGGAGTCGGATTCAGCTTCGGAGTCGGATTCAGCTTCGGAGTCGGATTCAGAATCCGATTCGGCGTCGAGGTTGGAGTAAGAGTCGGAGTCCGATTCAGAATCCGATTCGGAACCGCCTGTGGAGCCCACTTGAATGCGGAGTTGTTTGTCGGCAAGGTTCAGCGCCTCACGATGAATCAGGTTTGCACCGTCAAACACGCGCAGCTCAACTTGAAGGTCTTGATCGACCTCTTCACCGTACAACTCTTCGGGCAGCTCAAATTCAAAAGAGCCATCCCCTCCCGTTTCGGCTTCGGCCAACAACGAGGAGGATGTTCCGCCCCTACTCCACACCTCAATCCGTGCGAAAGGTAAAGCGCCTGCAGTGCGCCGAGCCGTGAGGACACCATCAAACACAAACATGGCTCTTCCCTCTATGACCTTCCGGTAGAATCGTGAACCTTACCAATCCATTCTCCGCGTAAGCCCGCGCCGTTTCACTCGATCATCTCGATCGGTGGCCGTAGTCGAAATGTTGCAAATCACCGCCGGCGCTGGCCGAAAACGCGCCAAAAGTTCTGAGATTTTTCGTGTCGGGATCACTCAACATGTAACAAAACGCCATGACCACCTCGAAGCAGTGGTTAAACACGCCGGCGCAAGGGTCGCGTCGGCCGGGAGCTTTGGTGACCATACCGCGACTTACCATGTCATGGTCGGCCGCGATCTGTTTTAGAAACACACTTGCCATGTCTTTGCGCATGTCGTCGGTGGTTATCTGCGCCATTCCCGTTTGAAGCTTAAACCGCGATACTTTCACCCCACCCGTATCGTAGCTGTACTTCAGAGTCACCTTGTCGAACAAAGCGCTGACGGACTTCGGGATAGACTTCGCGTCTGTTGTATGAATCTCAGCCGACTGCGGTAGGCGCATTTCTTTCCAGTCCGTTTCTATGCGCTGCCACATTACAAGTGGATCGGGGGGCGAATGCTTTGTGTACACATTGGAGGCGGTGCGCGCCACCGAACACTGACCGTAGGCGTAGTCGAAATAGAAACGGAGCGACCAACTCAGCACTTGGTAAAATTCATACACCTGCTCAGCCGTGTAAGGTGGGGCCAATGTTGGGGTTCGCGTGGGTGTCCAATCGTGGTGAATGCGGTAATAACGCGACGAGAAGTGGCCGGTTCCGTGGGGATCTGTTGTGGTGGTTACAAGTGGAACAAATAACCTGAGTGCCCGATCGTAGATGTGTCCACATTCAACAAACACTGTGGACGGATCACCAAAGTGCTTTTTGAAAAGCTCCAAACCGTCTTCAGTGCGGGCGTGGTCTTCGCCCACCATGGAGTTTCCGTTGGTTGTACAAAGCGGGATCCATGGATTGTGGTCGTAGTTCATGTCAATGGCTTTCCCCTTCCCGTGGGCGGATGTGCTTTGTTTGCGGTCGCCTCCTTGGGTGCCGAGAGCCTGACACCATTGCTCAAAGTGGGATCTGCCGTTTGTTGAGCCAAACCAGTCCACCAATGGCACAAGATCCGCGCTGCTTCCAAAGCGGCGTTTAATCTCGCCAATCCAGCACCTGACAAGGCGCTTGTTCACCGCAGTAAGAAGCTTTTGAAATGTGGCGTTTCCGGTGCTGGCCGGGTTGGTAACACCCATGAGGGGAACTTGACTGCTCGGTTTTTGATTGTACCAAGGCACAACGTTGGGTGGGGCTTGTTTTGGCGGGTTGTGGGCGCCTGAGCGGTTGACCCGGGTGACTTTGTAGGAGGGTTGGCGAGCACTGGGTAACCGTAAAAACGCACATCGAGCGGATGGCAATAATAGACACGGGTATCAAATGGTTCTGTTCGATTGATCGAAAGTTGACCCATTTTTACGGCAATAAAATGGCTTGGAGACGTGGTCGAAACCCAAGCGAGCCCGTCAAGCCGCCATGAAGGTTCAACAGGGGGCAGGGCAAATGGATCGATATCTGTAACGGCCTCCTGTTTCATTGTTGCGTCGGAAACAGGCACAAAGATGTCCCATCGCGTGATGTCTTTTGGGGAGTCTTCAGCGTTTTCGGCTCGGATCAACTCATCCATTTCAAGTCGGGACTCGGGCCGTGAGTAAGTCCACTTGATCGGTGAGCTGTATTGTGGGTTGGCCTGTCCGCTCGTTTTGACTGTTGCCGGTTTTCCTATCAGGTCCGCCAAAAACAAATTCGCCTGTTCTCTGTCTTGGGCGGTGGGTTGATAAAAACGTTCTACGGCGCTTCGCCCAAAAAAAGGCCACGCCGATTCAAATCCCGACTCAGCCCAATCTTCAAAAAAAGGATCGGTGTCACTGTCCACCCGAAATGGGGGAGACGTGCGGCGGGTAGATCCGCGGTTCATAGGGGCTCCTTGTGTTGGGGGAGGGTTTCACCGAGCGCTGGGCAAGGACTTGCCACAACCCGTGTTTGTTCGATCGCGAGTGCGGGGCCTTCGCTCGCGCGAATGACAAATGGGTAGGTGCGATCACAAGAGTCACCCCCGCCTGAATGGGACACTCCAATTTCAACTCGAATGCGGCGTTGACTTACCGAAAGCGAAGTTGAAATGACGTCCCATAACCCAGGCGCTTTGGGTAGAGGGGTTTCGAGCTTCAGGACGGCAGCGGACGCACCTGAATCGCTCGCAAGTACCAGTGTCCATACGATGGTGCTTCCGTCCTGAAGCTGGTCCGGAGGAGGGCGATCCGCGGCAAGAACCAGATCAAAACGCCCCAATGACGCGCCGATCGTGATCGGCAACAACTGGTAGAGGCGTACGGTGCTACTGCGCACAAAAGTAAAGTCGCCCGTTTGATGGGCAGGTGATACGAGCATCACAGGAGCACTGCCCGAATTTGCGGTGGAGACGACGACGTTTTTGACGAGCGCCGCTAGGTTAACTCCCAGTTGAGAAGCCAATTCGTCTACCCACGGGGTGGCTTGACCGCTCACTTCTTTGGCCTGGAATTGTGTGTACACAGAGGGCGCGCGAAAAGGTGCCACCTCCACGGGGAGTGCCGGTGGAATGGGTAGATTGGATGGTGCGGAGCTTTGCTCGTTGGCCACATTGACAACGGTGCCTGGCGGTGCGGGCGCACACGCCGCCGACAAGATCAAGCACAACAAGCAGGTGTATTTCATATCCCCGGACCGAATTGAGCCGGTGGAAAGGCAATGGGCCATGGGAAGGTAAGGCTGGCACCCGATCCGGTGAAATAGACAACAGTGGTGCCCAACACTTCATTGGGGTAGTTGAGGCGGGGATTGGGAACGCCCACACCGGCGGTTTGGGCCGACGTTGGGTTGATCACCCAGGTTGTTCCACTCCACGACATTTCGGTGTTGCCGTTGTACCTCCGAACCGCTTCTCGACGAAACGCCGCCTGTGCGAGACGGGTCATCGGGGATGGAAGGTGTGCGTTCATGGCCGTATGGGCGGCGCGCGCTTTTTGTCCGATCAGAAGATCGGTGGCGGCGCGCAGATTTTCAACGAAGCTCCAAGCCGCGTCATTTGTAACGGGTGGACTGTCGAGCTGACCCCACCCGTATCCCGCCGGGGCGCCGAAAGTGGGCATGTCTTGTTCATGGCCAAAACGCTCCGTTCCAAATCGCAGGCGACTTGTGGAGCGTTCGTCGAAATGGGTGCCGCCGATGCTCTCGTGTTGGACTATCAGGGCAACGGTGGTTTGCCAGGCTGCCAGAGGCAACGCGGCAACCCAGGCGTCGGCGGCGTGCGCTGTGACATATTCTTCAACAACAGCGTCGATAATTGCTCGCCTGTCTGCCGCGGGTGGATTTGCGCCCTGAATTCGAAACGTGGGTAGTCCGGCCAGCGGAGTTGCGGCGGGTGGGACCGATGTTCCGGTTGTGCCGGGAAGGCGTCCGGGGTCCACAGCGGCTCCGTCGACTGTAAGCGACGTGAGGGTAAGTTGCCCATCGCCGCCACGAATGATCTCTTGGGCAGCACTGTTTACCACGAGAGGTTGATGTTCGATCAATAGGGTGGGTAGAAGAGTTGCAGCGCTTTGCCTTCCCCATCGCCTGGTTACCCCTGAAACTTTTACTTGAGGCAATCGCCTGCCCGTCACGGGAAAAGTGGGCGAAACGGGCGCAGGGGTTAGTGCATTTTGTACCTCTCCCGAGGTCTGCAAGCCTTCAATTGCGGTGCCACCTGTGTTGAGTGCGATGTTGACGCTTGTGTTGAAGTTGAAGTCTTGGGTGTAAGAATAAGGTCGCGTGGTACTCGCCGAATTGGGACCATCCCACGACGTTCGCAGTCTGAAAGTTGCTGCCAGTTGAAGCCGGCGTGCACCCCCCGCTCGTTGCTGCAAAAATGGTAGAAGGGTAGAAGCGTTCACCCCGATGAGATGAAGCTCGATCATCCACATGGGCATTTCAGGTCGGCGCACCGTTCGGGTACCCAATGACCGAAGTCGATGGGACATTGTGTACACAATCATGCGCCTTGCCCGCGTTTGGGCCGACAAATTCGCCAGATTTGCCTGCGGACTAGCCAAAAAATCAATCACAACACGTTCGTCGGCTTCTGTTGGAACCGGTCCCGCCGTGCGACCGTCGACGTTGCTGACAGTATCATTGACGAGGGCCATCTGTACTCCTGCGAGGAGCACCGCCGATGTGGCTGCGGCATTTGGGCTGAGCCCCGCCGACTCGGCTCTGACTGTGACAGGTCCAAACCGACTTGAAGGGTTGTCGAAAAATAGAACCGCTTCAAAATCGCGTGTAGCGGCTCCAGAGGCGGGGGCCGCCAATGTGGCGGCCAATTCATTGGCGGCGGTGGCAGTGGGGCTTGTTTTCAACGGAATGGGTGTTCCACCGGTGTCGCGAACCTGAATGTTGACACCGGTTGCCGAAGCGTCGACTTGACCCCTCACGACCAAACCGCGCTCTCCAACACGAACACGCGTCCCCGGTGTTCCCGTTCGATCACCTGTTCCGTTGGCAACGCTGCCGTGGGCAACCGTCAGGTTGCCTGAGCCGGTGGTAGATGTCCACAACGAGCCACCTTGAGCGATGCCGCGCGTTAAAAGATCCGGTTCTTCAGGTTCGTGCGCCATTACCCAAACGGTTTGTGTTGCGGGTTGCGCAATGCGAACAATGGGGGTCACCTGAACACTGAATGTGGTGTTGGCTACCCCTCCGGAGGCGGCTCTATAGGTGACAGTGATCGAAGTTGTGCCCGGTCGCAACCCTCGAACGTTTACGCGGTTGGGGTGCGTTTGTGCCGTTGCGACGGGTGTGATGGTCACGAGGGAAGAATTGGCAGGGGTCCATGTGTACGCAGGGGTTCCAACAGGTGTGGGTGAACCTGTTGCTTCCAAAAGCAGATCCGTGCCGACCTGAACGGTGAATGTGGAAGCTGATCCCCCTAGTTGTTCCGAAGGGGAAACTGTCAGATCTTCGCGCCGCCCGCTTCGTGGGACAACTGTCAGTTGGATCGCGGAGGGTGGAGGCGCTGCTCGATCGGGCTGTGCGCGATCGCGACGCGGTCGTTCAGGTTCAGCCGTTTCTCCCACCAACTCGGCAAAAAACGCTTCCGTTTCAGAAAATGTGTCACCCTGCGTTTTGTGATTGGTAGGCTCGTCACCTATCAAGTCTCTATAAAAAGCCTCGATTTCTGAAGAGTTTGACCGGTTGTTGGAGGTTCGACTGCGGCGGCTCATGACACCTCGGCCTCAGGGTGCAAGTTTGACGAGAAAAATGTCGTCCGCTCCGGCGCTCAAAAACATTGTGGGCCCAAAGGCAACCGACCCATTATAAGATCCGCCCACAAATGCTGAACCGTCGGCGCCGGCGGCAACGGCGATTCCCACTTGGAAATTGGAGTCGCCGAAAACTTTTGCCCACGCGGGATTGCCGTTTGGCGCAAGCTTGACAACAAAAGCATCGTCGAGCCCGGCGCTCACGAGCGTTATACCTCCCACTGTCATGGCTCCCGCCATGTTGCCCGTGAATGTGACATTGCCGGCGCCGTCGACGGCGAGGGATTTCCCAAATTGGGCGCTGGCGTCGCCGAAAAGTGCACTCCACTTGTGGTTTCCCGACGAGTCAAACTTCGCAACGGCGGCATCGGATTGTCCGGCGCTCTGAAGGGGGTTACTCCCGAACTGAATTTTCCCAACAACAGTTGCGGCAATGTGTACATCTCCGGCGGAGTTTACCGCAACGGCGTGACCCCATTGCGAAGCCGAATCGCCAAAGATCTTACTCCAGAGATGGTCGCCGTTGGCGCTCAGTTTTACGAGAAAAATGTCGTTTCCACCGGCGCTTGTCAAAAGGCCACCACCAAAGTCAACTGAGCCTTGCGTGACACCCACAAGAAGAATATTTCCATCTTTGTCAATGGTAAGGTCGGCTGCCTCTTGAAGAACCGCGTCGCCGAAACGTTTGCTCCAAAGAGGATCTCCCATGGGGGTCAGTTTGGCGACAACCACGTCACTCTGACCCTGCGAGGTGAGGGAAGTTGGACCGAAGTTGATCGTGCCGGAAAATGAGCCGGCCACAACGATATTGCCCTGCGAATCAACTGCCACGCGCTTTAACAATTGTTCTTCAGCGCCGCCGTACCTTTTGGACCAAACAACCCCTCCGTCCTGGTTCAACTGAGTTAGAAACGCATCGGTACCCCCCGCGCTTGTCACGCCAAACACAGACCCTTGAAACGAACCTACCACCAGCGGACCCGTTGAATTGGAAGCGACTCCCAGGGCGCTTTGGTCGAGCGCGTCACCGAACGTTTTTGTCCACGCGGCGAAGCCGTCGGGGGTTGTTTTGGCAATCACAATATCGGAACCGCCGGCGCTGTTTGAAACGCCCAAATTGCCGCCGAAAGCACCCACGAACACCGTTGCTCCCGCTGGGTCGGCAACAATTTGATTAGGCAGTTGAATGGCGCCTGAACCGCCAATTGAACGTGCCCACAAAACGTCACCTGTACATCCCACCCCGTCACAACTTTCATCATCGGCGGTGCCGCAGTTTTCAACAGTGGGTAAAACCTGACCTGTACAGACCTCACCTTCTAAACAGCCACTTGTACAAGCCCCCACACCTTTGGTGCCGTCGGGGCCTTGGTAACAGGCGACACATTCGGTTTCGGTGGTTGTTGTTGTTGCGCCGCTTGTACTCGCGGTAAAACCCCCCGTTCCGCCGTCGCCCCCGGTTGTGGAACCTGTGGAACTTCCACCTGTGGAAGAACCGGATGTGGCGCCACCCCCTCCCGAGGCCGCGGGAGTTGCGGAGGATGAAACGCCCGAACCGGCCGCTCCACCGGAAGGTGAAAATTGCTCGCCGCACCCTCCTGTGACCAAAGCGAAAAGCGCCGCGCTTGACAGCAAGTGCCCGGCTCTTGGACTGGGTATGCGACGAGGAGAGATCATTTGATGAACCTTTCAGGATGCCCGCCGATCAAAGAGATCATGCCACCGGTGTCCCACCTCCGGGTCTAAAAACAACCGAGGTTTCTACCAATGCTTCGTCCATGTACCCCACGAAGAGGCGATCTCCGTCGCCGGGTACACGTTCAAGCAATCCTGAAAATCCGCCCCCATCGGGCTTCAGCGCGATGGAGCGTACACTTTGGGCGCCCACCTTGGCCGCAACTGGAATGGCTCGGGCGACAAAGCCGCTCCCAGTGACATGAATTTCCAATCCGCGGCCCGAAACAGGGGGTAGAAAAAGGGCCGCCGTAACTTCGATTTGACCTGTTCGTGCGGTGGTCATGGGTTGCCTCAAAGTTTTACGAATGCCAGCGTATCAAGGTGAATGGGAACATTTGCGTCGGCGTCGAAAGTGATTTCAACGGCGTGAATATTTGTAAGACTCACCCCTCCCGAACCGCCAAAAGCCGAAAGGGGTATGCGCCACGTTTGGAGGTGTACTTTGGTTAGATTTGTAGCCCCGCGCATGCGATGGTAAGGTCGCACCGTTTGGGTGTTATGGGTGGCCATTGCCGTCTGATCCACGGAGCGGCGTGTGGTACCGTCAAACAAACCAACTTGAAAACGGGGAGGAAATGATTCGGCAGCAATGGCGCCGGGGCTTGCCACGTTTGGAAAGTGTTTTGAGAAGCGGAATGTCAGGTGGGTGAACGAAGAAACGTCGCGGGCCGCAGCGTTCAGATCGGTGCGGTACACACGGCTTGCGCCGGTGGCTTGATCGGCAACGAGGACTTGGTCGTTGTGTGGAGTCTGAGGAAGGTTGCTCAACTCGATGAGTTTTTCATTCACGAACGACGGCCGGATGACCGATCCCGAGTCCATATTTCGGGCCGCGTTTGTATCGTCAAAGTCGTCAATTCGCCGCAGATCTCGCCCGAACTTCCACTGAAGTGCAACAGGTGTACTCAAGCTGTTGGCTTGTGTACCGTTGAAAAGTGCACCGTGGGACCATTGCGCTTTGAGCCAGAATAAAAGCCACCCGTTCACATATTCACGGGCGAGAGTTTGGTGGTTAGACAGCGACAACACGCGAGCGTCGCGACTGCCCGCCGGAAGTGGAAATGTGCTCGATGGCGGATTGGCGGGGTCTACCGAGGGGCTGTCCGCGGCATTGTCAGACTGAGCTTCCGCCAATATCCTGGCTGTCGAACCGGCTTCATGGGCGGCCGGGTCTACCCAAATGCTGTTGAACCGATTGTGGGTGGCGCCATGGACAAATACCATAGCCCGATGGGTGTTGGCGCGGTCATAATGTCGAAAGCCCGTTCCGGCGAAAGACCATCCGGGACTAAACTCGGCGGGTGTGAATGCCCCGCGCACGTCCCCGTCGTGAGAACCGTAAATGCACATGAAGCTGTCGGTGGTGCCGCCTGACATTTTGAGACGTTCTGTTTGTGGGGTTAACCTACCTGTAAAATCGGTGGGGGCGATTTGTACAACAGCGCGAAGGTGAACTCTGGCGGTGGTGGAACGCCGTCGATTCAGGTCGGCGGCCATGGCAACCGCATCCCCGCCGCGCGAATGGCCCACGAGTGCCACCTTTTGGAAGTCGAGCCGCTCGTGAAATTCTGAAGCGCTTGAGCCATCGAGATCGCGGAGGTGATCCAACATTTGGAGCACCAAATCAGCCCTGAATCGAATGAGCGAATCGAGCAGGTTGGCGGCGTTTGTATCTATACTGACCGACACAACTCCGGCGGCTGCCAACTGTTCCTGAAGGTAACGGTAGCCTTGGTAGCTCGCCACTTCGTGGCGCAGGGTGGCTCGACCGGGAATCAGCGTTAGACCGCCGGTTGTGGTGCGTGGCCGACCTGAATCGGAAACATTGTAGGTGATGGATGTGTGATTTCCATGAACGAAGATCACAATTGGAAAACGGGTTCTGCCGGGTGGCAACCTACCGGGGTTGGAAGCATCTGTCGGGTGACAGACTTGCGCCTTCAACCGAACCTGAAAACGTGTGGCGTCACCGGGGTCCACTCTGAAATGGCCCATGTCGAGCAAAGCGCGGCCATTTGTGATCGAAAAAGCCTGGTTTGCAGCAGGTCCCGGCGAGAGCAGGCGCCTAAACCGGGTATCCAAGTCGGCGATCGTGCGAAAGCGCGTGCCGGCACCGATCGAATATTCAATCGGGGTTGTTGGGTTGGGCAGAGGCGCTGCAGGCGTTGCGATTGTCACATCCCCATCGACTGCCAGATCCATGGATCTGAATGTTGTCTCGTCGCGACAGTGAACGGGAAACGGTGGAGATGCCGACGATGTTGGATTTGTTTCGACCAAACTTTCCCACGCGGCTCGCCACTGTTCTTCGGTTTCAGCATCCATTTCCACCGAATTGTCTTCCGTGTCGTCGGCGCCGGGCGTGGGGTCATTTTCATGAACGATGAAATGGTCGATGGAAAAGTCATATTCGGGCGCATCATCTTCGCAGAAATGGGATTCATCCCTGTCTTCCGCGGACAACGACTCAATGGGTAGATCCACCTCCGGGTATGTGACCGGCGATGGAGCAGCGTTGGGCCGCGGCGCGGGACCCGTTGTCAGGTGCGAATGCCAGATACACCGCACCTGCGACGGTTTCCGATCTACGGGCCTTTCTGGCCGGGCAGGTAACTCTGACCTACCCATCAAACTCGCGTAGAATTGATCAGCCTCCCAACGTTCGCGTTCGCGGGAGCGTTTTGAAAAGCGGCTCATTCAACCTCCAAGCCAAGCTCGATGAGAGCTTCGTTTAGGTCTTCCATGTCCGTGTCGCAGCTCCACGGGCTGCCCGCCCTTTGGTCTTCGTTTTCGTCGTTTTCGTCGTTTTCGTCGCTTTCGCTGAGCGCCGATTCAACGATGCGTGGCGGCGTTTGTGTCGCGGCCGAAGTGTACGCTTGGTCTTCGTTGGGGGGCGCGTGTGGAGCGATCGACAACGTTGCGTCTTTGGCAATGGGTAGACCGAGCGCGCGATCTGCGGGGTTGGGTAGATTGTCATTTTCAACAACTGATTCAGCCGGCGATGGCACTTTCCAACCGACGTTTGTGTTGTTTTCACCCCTGAGGCGCCGCGCCGCTTCAACGGCGGCCACGGTGTTTAGATACCCGTAACCCAAACGGGTAGATGTTCGGCCCGGAGGACCGTTGTGGGGATCTGCGGTGCCAATCAACAAGCTTCGCACTTCGTGAATGGTGAGCTTTCGGCCGGCCGCCTGATACATGAGCGCGATGGTACCTGAGACCCAGGGTGCGGCCATGCTTGTGCCCGATTTCGCAATAAGTGGGCGCTCGCCTTGGAACCCACCCGGCGGCGTGGAGCGTGCCGCCAAAATTCGGTGCCCGGGGGCCACCAATTCAGGTTTCTGTCGCCCGTCCGCCGTGGGACCGCGGCTGCTGAAACGTGTGGCCGGTCTGTCAGGCCGGGTGCCGTCGTAAGCCCCCACGGCGATGGCTCGAAAGCTGTTACAAATCGTATTTGTGGTAAACAAGCTGGTGGCCTGACTGCGTAGAATACGGGACTGGTTGCGGCCCGGTGCGTCTCTCTCGATCCAGGCGTGCAACCTGCCGTCCACCACTTCACGGCCTCGAAGTCCGATGCGCCATCGACCGCTCGGCGCGGCGGCTCGCAAAAAAATGTCGATGTGATTCAGACCGCTGTTGGGTTCATTTGCGCGATGGTAGATCTTACCCCACTCTTGACCATTGTGTTGAATGGTGCCGTTTTCGCCGAGGGAAACCGAGTGCTCAACCCCGTTTGGGGCCACAACTGTTAGATCGAATACGTCTTGTCCGCTGTACCAAACTTCAAGCTCGTTGGGGTGCGGTCACCCGCGGCTACCATCCACACGATCACGTAGCTTTGATTGGGCCCGATGCGCACGTGCGTGTGCATGCCGGCGTCGGAGTAGTTGCCTGCGCTTTGACACAATGCGATGCCCGGGCGCGACACGAGCATTGCATCAATCGCTTGCTCAAACGGCGTTTCTCCCCGGTGCGCGCCACCGGTTTTTCCAGCGCTGAGGTGAATAACACAGGGTAGATCGCCGGCCTCCCGACGCAAAAAATCCACCCCTTCGAGGAGGCGCACAGAATCACCGAAGTTACCGAGTGGGCTTTGTCGGTCGGCCCCCAGATGGACAAATAGCAGATCCGCCCCGGAGGCGAGGCCCACCCGTGAGCCCGGCTCGCGGCGATTTCCGGCCAAAATGTCGGCCACGTGTGTACCATGGGAACCTACCCTTGCCTGTGAGCGGGATGTGGGATGGTAGCCGAGAGTAGAAAACGGATCGGAAGTGCGAAGCGCGGCGTTGATCATCGCGGGTGTGATGAACCTACCATAGTCAAATCCGCGGGGTGGTTCACCGTTGCCATTTTGGTCCCAGAGCCCAATCAAACGTGTGGTGCCGTCGGCTTTTCTGAAGTTGGTGTGGGTAAAGTCAAACCCCCAATCACAGATTCCAACCACAACGCCGGTGCCGTCTTCAGGTAGTTGAATGGGCTTGGGCCACGGATGGGGTGACGCCGAATTGTTCAACGCCTCTTCTTGGTTGGCGGCGTCGTCTTCGTAAGGGTGAGGTGATATCAGGCGGCGCGGCCCTTTAACACTGATGACCTCGTCACTTTCCCAAACGCGGCGAATGTCGCTGCGGCGTACGCGGGCTGTGACAACTTTGCCAAAGCGCGAAACAACCCGAACGCCCGCGGGAGCGCGCGTTTCTTCGTCGAGGCGGAGGACAACAGAAACTTCGTCGTCTGCCTCGCCCGATTCAATCAGTTCCCAAAGGGCAGGATCCATAACTCCTCTGGGTGTCGACCAAAACCTAAGAGCCACCTGACTCCACCTATACGGGGCGGCCGACAATGCGCTATGGTGGATGCGGCTTGCTCGTGGGTTGCGGTCCCGAGCACAGCACTGCAATGCGGGTGCCGGTAGAAGTCAGCGCTGCTCAATTTTTTGACTTCATTCAGGGGTCTGAAAGAGTTGTGATGTTTGTGTCGCTTGACCCGGCGTACACATACAACATGGCGCTCGTGCGTTGGCTCGAACAAGAATCTGACAACGGCATTTGGTTTGGCACTGCGGGTTTTCTTGATCTTCTTCTTGGCGATACCCCGGCGCTGCCATTTCTCCACGTGGGGCTTTACACTTGTGGTGTACACTCGCCGATTGGTGCGTTGCCCGGGTATTACCTGTTTCAAAATGGAAGAATGGTGGGGTGGGACGCCGGTTTGCCCGGTACCGAAGATGCCAGTTTGATTGCCAAGGGTTCGCTGCTCGGGTTTGTGGCCTTTGCGTTTACGAACGATGTGGGCCTCATTTTGAAGGGATTTCGCTTTGCGGCGGAAGAGGCGACGGGCGCCCGGTTGGCGCAGCGCTTCAAACGCATTTTCGAGGAAGTGAGGCAGAGCCGTGCGCCCCGACCTGAATCGGAGGGCGGTGATTTGACCGATGCGTACACCACGCTGGGAGTTGACCCGAGTGCTTCCGACGAGGAGGTTGAAAGGGCTTGGCGCGATCTGCGTGTGAAATTTCATCCCGACTTGGTCGCCGACGATCCCGTTGAGTTTGAGCGTCGGAGCCGTTTGGCTTCGAAAATGAACAGGGCGCGAGATCGCATTCGCGCCGCGAGATCGAGTTAATTCAGACCGTGTGGCAACACGGTTGACCCGACAAGCTTGGTGCGTTGCGAGAGCCATGTTGCATCACCTACCACCTCGCCGGGGGACGGCGGGCAAAGAACTGGGGGGCGCGGAAGAGCTGTCGTCGCCGGTAGGTTGCATCTCGCTGCGGAGTGCGGCGAGTTGTTCTTCTAAAAGTTGTTTTTCTGCGCGTAGCTTAGAAAGCTCTTCGGTCGCTTGGGCAAGCGCCGACGTTGGGTCGTTTGGAGAAGGCGGAACGTTGGCGTGGTTCGACCCAGCTTCACGGGCCTGCTTTTCGGCCTCTTCGAGCGCCTGTTCACGCTTGAGAAGAGCTTCTTCTCGGCGGGTAAGTCGCTCGTCCATTTTGTTGGCAACGGTTTGAGCCGCCAGGGTAGATGCCACCATGCCGATGGCGGCCTGCGAAGCAACTCGGCGTTGGCGAGATGCCGCCGATATGGCAAGCGCCGCACCTGCGTGTTCAGGTTGACTCAAGTTGAGGGTTAACATTTGGCCGAGGACTTGATGTCCGAGTCGGCCGTGCATGAGCACCGTGCCGCCGAGGAGGCGGACCAGTTTGGTGAGTGGCTTTTCCGGTTTTTTCTGAACCACGATTGGCCTCGCTCATACGGGTAGAAAGCATCTCAACGAGCGGGACTCCGCGCATCAACCAACCACGCCGCCTCTATAGAGCGGAGAATTGGTTCATCCACGACGGGGATATTGGGGTCGAAAGGGGAAGTAACCGTCAAGTCGATACGGAGGTTACCCTTCACAACAGCGACAGACATGAGCCCGATATTGACCGGGTTGAATGCCGGATTGACAGTAGCCGTTCGGAGGGTGGCAACCGCCGGAACATTGGAAAAAGTCTCGAAGTCGTAGGCGTCATTGGGGCCGATATATTTGTCGGCCACGTTGACGATGGCGGTGTACACATCAACCGATGTTTTGGAAGCCGGCGGGCGAACGCTGGAAGTTCGCTCAAACCCCGAGGTCAGACCGGCTACAAAAGGTTCGTGTTGGGAGCCGTGTAACAGCCAATAACCTGCGAGGAGATTGGCAAATGGTGCGGCGTACGACCAAACATCAATCCCCTCTAGGATGCCACCCGCGATGCGCTTTTCACCTGTCAGAAAGTCTGAAATTTCATCTCCCACAAGCCACACGGCGAGTGACAGCATGAGGGCGAAGTTGTTGAGGCCCGCCGGTGAGCGGCGGTCGCCGTAGGCGGCGAAGAGAGGGAAGGTGGAAATGACAACCGCGAAGTTCCACAGAGCGCGCCAGCTTTGATCGTCGGCTCGGCGTACAGCGGCATCACGTTGCCGCCGCAGATCCATGGCAAACTTGGCCGCTTGGGTAGAAACCTCGCGGTTTAGCTTGCCGTCACCTGCCAAAATGGCTTTTCGAACCTTGGCGTCAGAACGGACTTGCGCCTGGGAGATTTTTTTTGCGCCTGTCATGACGAGGCGGCGCAACCGTTCAATTTGGCGAGCCGTGGTGCGTGTGTACACTTCGTGTTGAGCGTCACTCCGAAACGCGGCGCGCGCCAACCGGTTGACTTCAGCGGCCGGCGCGGGCGCCGGACGAAGCGTGAGCCACGCCAATCGACCACTGGGAAGAAGCGCGGTGTGCATTGGCGCCCCTTCAACCTTGATGGATTGGACGGGTAGAACGTCGGACAACCGCACGGGAGAAGCTTGTGACTCAGCTTCAGAATGCACAGAGTGCCGTGCGGCTGTCCGAGCCCTTACCATTATGCAGGCTTCTTGGTGTCGAGGATCCACGCGACGGTGACTTTGGACTTGCCGTCGTTGTTCACGGTGCCGAGAGTTCGGAATGTGATTGTACCACCTCCGGCCGTTGCTGAAAGCGCTGTGATGTCCGTGTTTGTTGTGGTCACGATGCTTGTCACAACGGGTTGACCGAGCAGCGCCTTGTTTTCGTAATTTTCGGCCACCTTGACGGTGCCCGCCGGCAGAGTTGCAACGCCCGACTGATCGAGGGAAATCTCGTTGATGCCCGCGATAAACCGTTGGTGTTGACCCTTGTTGAGCCACAACCAAATGGTGAGAAGGTTACCCACCGGCGCTACCAAAGACCAAATGTCCGCCGCACCCCGGAGCCAGTTGTTTTTGGCCGACTTGCCACCAAACCGCTCGATGATCTCTTCAAGCGACACCCAGAAAAGGGTAGACCCGGCGATGACCAGGTTGTTTTTGGCGAGAGGATCACCCACCTCACCATAAGCGCTCACCATTGGTAGACTGGTGCCCAGCGTTACCGCGTTCATCAGCGAGCGGTATTGTTGTGTACGCAACGCCTGAGCGGTTTGTTTGCGTTGTTTGGCCGCAATACCGCCTTTGGCAGAAAGCTCGTACGCAATCCGTTTTTCGAGCTTTGCGTCGCCGTCGGAGATCGCTTTGGTGAGCGCCGCACTCGACTTCACCTGGTCGGCCGAGAGGCGTTTGACCGCGGCGGCCTGCGCAGCGGCGAGGCGATTGATTGCTCTTGAATTGGCTGCTTCCGCTCGCGCTTGCCGTTTGTCGTTTGACAAAATGCGATCTGAAAGCTTGTTGACATCGCGAATGGTTGCCGGGGCGGGAGTCAACCGAATGCGCGTTCTCCGGCCGTTTGGCAGTTCTGCCTGGAGAATACCATTGCCTACCAACCGGCCCGGGTTGCGAACCTGAACTGGTGGCGCCGCGCGTACGCTGCTTACCCTGCGCTCAAGGTCGCGCTGGGTTGCTGTTGCGCGCATGGACGCTGCTCGCTGGTCGGCTGCGAGGGTGCGCGCTTGAGCCCTTTGGCGAGCGCGTTCCCTTTCAGCCAGAGTCATCACAGCCTCGTCGGAGAGGCGCTCATCACTTTCATCGCTTTCGAAGCCTTCGTCGCTTTCATCGCTTTCGAGGCCTTCGTCGCTTTCATCGCTTTCGAAGTCTTCGTCGCTTTCGAAGTCTTCATCGCTTTCGAAGTCTTCATCGCTTTCGAAGTCTTCGTCACTCTCGTGCTCGAACCCGCTTGCCACCATAATGACCTTCCGTTCCTCACCCAGACAGGGCTATTGCCTTTGCTGTTTTTTTATGCCGCGAGGGCCTTTCACGGCCTGGGCCGGCGCCTTTCGAGAAATTGGTGCCGCCCTTCGTTCGTCGACCGCCGGGGCGTCATCGAAGTCGTCGGACGCTGCGACAACTTGAATGCGTTCAACCTGACCGGCGAGGTGCAGGACCGCCTCATTCACGGCGGACTGCTGCTCTGAAATTTGGTTTACCGCCTCAATTAACTGCCCCTGAGCTTGCGCCATTTCGTGCAACTTGACTCGAATGAGCCTGAGTTGTTTGCGGAGGGGTACAAGCTCGTCGTTTCGAAGGCCGTCGAGCTTTTCTACAAGCTCGGACTTTTCGGCCCGATTCTCGATGAGCTTGGGTAGAAGCGCCGCCAAAATGGCGATTGGGTCGGAGCCTGCGGGCGCGCTCGACGGCTCCGGGCGATTCATCCTCGCGACTGCGGCTTGTAGTGCTTCTTCCATTTGTTTGCTGTTCGTTGCGCTCATAGGGCCTCTTCAATAGTCGAAGCCCGCTTCAATTGCCCAGAGGGCTGCTTCGTCCGAAGCTTCAACATCTTCTGCCACTTCACCAAAACGCGCGGCTTCGGCCGCTGTTCTGAAATAATGCAATGTGAGTGCGGCGCGTTCGGCAGGGTTGGACCCGTCGATGAGCGGTGCTCCGTCCTCTGTATAGATGTATTCTGAAGCGCGTTCCCGGCCACAAGCGCATTCGCCCGCTGCCACTTCACCCGCGGAGCGGACTGCCAACTCGGCGATGGTGTGCAACACGTCTTCAAGGGGGATAGCTACACGTTGACTCTCACCATTTTCGGCCGGGAGTGTTAACTCCACCGGACGGGGTGTCCCACTCTGGAGTGATCCCATGAATGTCTGGAGCAGGCGCGGATCACTCAAGAGCATGGTAAGGAACGCCATTGCGTTGGCTTGGCCCGATTGTGTACCCATACCCGGAGCCCCCTGTTGAGGCATGGGCATACCTTGCTGCCAAGGCATACCTTGTTGGGGCATGGGCATACCCTGCTGAGGCATGGGCATACCTTGCTGCCAGGGCATGCCTTGTTGCGGGGGCATACCTTGGGGCATCGGCATGGTAGGTTCTTGAACCTGCCCGGGGGGCACGCCGGGTTGAGGCAAGGGCGGTATACCGCCGCCTTGGAAACCTTGCATGAACGAGCCAACTTGGCTTCCACCCTGAGCCAATTGTCCAGCGACGCGCGAGATGTCTTGCGCTGTTCGATCGCCGCCGAAGAGGGATGCAAACGTGGATACTGCCTGTGCGCCCTGAGTGAAATATCCGAGACCTTGCTGAACACCGCCAAAAATCGCGTTTAGGTCGGGGGAAGAACGCTGCGATCCGCCGGCGCGTTGACGTGTACCCGCGCCGCCGACGGCGGGTTGTCTTGTACCTGCGCTACCGGCGGGTTGACGCGTACCCGCGCCGCCGGTGGCAGGCTGCCGTGCACCCGTGCTACCGGTTGTGGCGGGTTGACGTGTCCCTCCGCCACCTGCCGCCTGACTGCGCTGCGATTGCGTTCGCCCGGTTGTTGAACCGGTGCCGCCGGTGGGGCCTGACCTTGTTGTGGATTGTGGACTCGACCTAGTCGTTGGCTGAGGACTTGACCTAGTCGTGGACTGTGGACTTGACCGCTGCGCCGTTGTGCCCGCCGTTTCAATGATGGCGCCGAGGAGTTCAGCCTGTTCACCGGGGGTAAGGAGCGAGGTTCGCGCGAGAAACCCCTGCACATCTTCAACCCGAAGGGAGGATCGAGATGCGTCCTCCATTCCCGATCTGAAATGGCTGGGAGCCCAGGTTTCGAACGTACCACCTGCCGGTGATCTGTTCCCAAAAAACACGCCCACGTTACTCCCCTTGAAACTGAGGGGCGAAGCGAAGTTGCCGCGCCACCCCGTTAGCATACGGACGGTACTTCTTTAGCGGCGCCCGCGTCAAGCGTTTAAATAAGCGGAGGCAGAGCCGTTCTCCGGACGTCAAGCTAAAAGCACAGTCTCGGCGGAATTGGCGATTCGAGCTTGGGCGAAGCGGCTGTAGACACCGCCGAAAGGCCACCCTCTTCGCGACGTCGCGTAGCAACGGACAACGACCGCTGCAACGTCACGGCAAGATGTGAACCGGGGCTCGCTACACTCGCGACGTGTATGGGTAGGTTTGTGCTGTCAGTTGCCGACGGCTATCGTGAGCGAGTAGCCGTCGCTGGGGCTGTAATCGCCGTTGGCGCCCCACACTTCCACGTAATAGGTGCCGCCGTTGGGCGTGGTTTTGTTGATGTGGTCAAACGCCGAGACGATCTCGTAGAGTCCGCCGTTGACCACTTTGGAAAGGGTCATCACATACTGATGATCGGTGGACAGTTTCAGGTCATACGTTTGGCCGGCACCCACCTCAAAGGTAAAGTTGTCATGGTCGGCAATCCAGTCGATTGTACCCGTCATGGTTCCACCGTCACATACAAGGTTGGCCTCCACAGGGTCGTCATTGGGTTCTGACTCGTCGCATCCGCCGGGGGTAGGTTTGGCAACACACTGCCCTTCGTCGGAGCAGCTCTCCCCGTTTGAACATTCGCCGCAGGTAGAGCCGCAACCATCGTCGCCGCACGCCTTACCCTCGCACTTGGGTGTACACGTTGGCTCGCCGCCGCCATTGCCGCCGTTTCCACCTGAATCGCCGCCGCCGTTGCCTCCGCTTCCGCCGTCTCCACCCGGGTCAGATCCTCCATCGCCGCCGTCCGGGGCACTGTCCCCGCCGTTGGCTTTGATAAACGGCTCAATCCAGTCGGCGGACAGATCCACTCGGGTAGAGCTTCCATAGCTCACGCATCCATACTCACCGTACGACGTGATGCCGGCCACCACCGTTTGACCGTTGATTTTCATGAACGACGGCCCACCTGAATCGCCCTGACAGGTGGTCTGGCCCGACTTGCCCACGTTCATCACGCCCTGCTCCAAGCTGTGCAGGGTTGTATAAATCTCCCGCTTCAGACCTGAACCTGTACCGGCATACCCATTGTTGTTTCCAAAACCAACAACGTGCACCGGCGACCCAACCATGCTCTTTGTGAGCGCCGTTTTGTTAATCGGAATGGCGGGAGCGAGCGCATCCGAAGCCAAAACAAGCACCGCAGCATCGTGGCCCGCGGCGATGTTGTTGGTGACCATGTACTTGGGATCGGAGTGCCACGATTTCACCTGAACGTAGTCGGCAGATGTACCCTTCGACTCGTCATACCCGAACATCACGCGCATCTTCGTGCTTGGACCGTTGTCTTCAACGCAGTGGGCGGCCGTTAAAACAAGGCGTTTTGCGATAACAGTGCCGGTGCACCAAGAACCTGAGTTACCCGTTTCACTTTTTACAAGCACCACCGACGGGCTGTCTTTGGTGGCGGTCCCGCCGATGATGCTGTCCGATTTACCTTCCCCCTCAATCACCTCGGTATCGTGCGAGGACGCCGCCTGACAAGCTCCAATTGTGAGTCCGAGAAGCGCAACAAAACCCTTACGAAAAGGCGGAATGCGAATAGACATGATCAGAACTCCGGGGCAATCGTTACGGGCCGCCTTTTGGCAAGTGCCGGGCCACACGCCGATTTGCCTACATTTCAAGCCTTTTTCGCGAACGACACCCGTTGCGCAATTGTGCATCGCCCCGACTGTTGCTCAACTTGCGCATCCCCATTGCGCAACCCTCTACCAAGATCACGCAAGGAGGGCACCGCGAAGAACATGGCTGGGTAGATCGGCAAACAGCCTGTAGTGTGCGCGGCGAGCCTCTACCCATTGTCGATCGGCCGGGGAGATGGCACGTTCGTCCTTCGCGGCGATGGTTAAAAGTCGATCCGACGCGGAACCATGGTCTCGGAGCCGCGTGAGCGCGTACTCGACGGTGGTTCCTTGATGAACCATAAACGGAAAGTCGCTCGACTGGAGGAGCAGCGTTTCGACAATGGCTTGATCGAGAGCGTTTCCGCATTCACCTGACAGTGTCGGCGAAGTTTGAACGGCGCGGAGTACGTTTCGACCAACATGGTGAATCGGGCGCCAAAGAGCGGCTGTTCGCGGGCCCGTCCACGTTGTTCCAAATCCACCTTCTCCCCAGGTGGAAGCCGCGGGCTCCACAACTCTTGTTGGAAAATTCAGGTAGGGTATGTCGCCCAATGTGACCGCCCGTGGCCCTGATGTTTGACTGTCCAAGAGGCGCAGCAGTTCTTCCAAAAAGAGCGGGCCTTCGTGCCAAAAATGCCCAAACAGCTCCGCATCAAAAGGTGCCACAGATAGGGAAGGGGAGCCTTTGTCGGAGAGCGCTTTCCAAAGGGTCACCCGATCTCTATAAAACCTGTGGGCATGTTCTTTGGCAAGGAGCGCCGCCGCTTCGGGAATGTACACTTCTTTTTCTTCCCGTCCGGTAATTCGATACGGCCTCAGCCCTGTGGTCAGGCGAGTGCCGTTGGGGCCGGTTTCACCGCAAAGATCGGTTTCACTCAACTCAAACCCCAAGTCGCGGTGAAACTCGCGGTAGGTGGGGTGGCTGGGATAACCATCCATCGCCCACACCGTTCTGCCCGCCCATAAATCGCGGCCGACGTAAAGTCTACCCGTTGGGGATTGGATGGGTAGAAAAGGAACAACGTGTTCATTGTCAGGTTTCCCGACGCGAATGGTGGGGGCCGCCGGTTTTCCCAACGCGAGGCCGTGTGCGTCGAGAACCGTCAGATCTACCCCCACTTCGGCAAGCAGGCTGTCTAAAACCGGTGTGAAGGCACACTCGGGCAGCCATAAAGCGCTCGCTTTCGTTTTGGAGACTGACTCAAAAAAAGCTCTTCCAAGGGCGATTTGAGCGCGAACCCATGCGAGATTGTGACCCGCTGCGAGGCCGGGTAGAAATCCGTGCGTTGCAGCGGTTGTAAAAAGGTAAACTCTACCCTCGGCGGCGTGTTTCAGGAGCGCGCCGAACACATCAC
This sequence comes from Polyangiaceae bacterium, assembly GCA_016712345.1. Classification (GTDB taxonomy): domain Bacteria; phylum Myxococcota_A; class Polyangia; order Polyangiales; family Polyangiaceae; genus JADJRH01. The sequence goes on along the minus strand of JADJRH010000011.1, from coordinate 4,237,589 downwards.
CCCGGCATTGTTCCCACGTGTGTTGAGCCTGGTTGAGCAGGCGTTGGTGGTGCAAGAGCGCCTCTGTAAGGTGAGGCAAAACGCGAAGCCCCCTTTCACACACCGCCTGAATTCGGCCCAGGTGATCCTCAAAACGCGACCGAAGCAGCGGATCTGCCCACATGGCCAACAGTGTTGGCGAAACGCTCATTGAAAAAGGCGCACGAACGCCGTCGTTCGCGAGCTTGTCGAGCATTTGAACAATGGGTAGGTAAGTTTCCCAAAGCGCTTCAAAAAGCCAGCGCTCTTCAATGGAACGCGCGTGTTCAGGGTGGCGCACGTAGGGCAGATGCGCGTGGAGCACGAGGGCGAAAGCGCCCGACTTCATGGGTATGTCCGAACCTGCCCGATGGAGTACACTGGCACTCGTTGGATCAAGATGCGCCGGAAACCGGCTTTAGAGCGGCGGCGGCGTCTTTACCAAATGCTTCAGACTCGGCCTCAGAAGCGGGCCATGTGTACACGCGTTCCACGGTGCGCAGGTTGGACCCGTCGGGTTCGGCGAGAAGCGCTCGGAGGCGCATTTTATCACCTTCACGTTCGGCGTAAGCGGCCACAGGAGTTCTGCAATTCCCGTCAACAGCGGCCATCACAGCGCGTTCTGCGCAAACGCAAATGGAGGTTTCGCGATCGATAATGGATGACAGAACCTCAATTGTTGACTTGTCATCAAGCCGGCATTCAATACCCAATGCGCCTTGGCCAATCGCGGGTAGGGAAATCGAAGGGTCTAAAATATCGGTGGCGCGGGCTGTGAGCCCCAACCGTTTTAATCCGGCCAGTGCGAGCACCACGCCGTCAAACTGGCCTTCATCCACTTTACGAAGGCGGGTGTCGACGTTGCCGCGAATGGGCTCAATCACCAGGTCGGGACGGGCTTGTTTGAGCGAAAGCGCTCGACGCAGACTGCCTGTTCCAACGCGGGCGCCGGCCGGCAAATCAGCCAGTTTGGCGCCGGAGCGAGTGACCAAAACGTCGCGCGGATCTTCCCGTTTTGGAATGGCGGCGAGCACCAGACTGGGGGGCACCGTGGCCGGAACATCTTTGATGGAGTGCACAGCAAAGTCGGCCCGACCGTCGAGCAATGCCTCCTCTAGCTCTTTGATAAAAAGGCCTTTGCCGCCAATGTCGGTGAGGGGCTTGTCCTGCGTTTTGTCACCCGAGGTGACCACGTGCAGCTCCTCAATTTCAAGGCCGGGCGTGACGCGTTTGAGGGTTTCTGCAAAGGCGCGAGACTGAGCCAATGCGAGGGCGGACCGGCGAGTGGCAAGGATGAGTTTCATGTGCTGTGGGGCGCGAAAACGCGCGGCCCTCATACCACACCGGCCCGCGTGCGGTACATGACATCGGAGCGAACGGCGTATTTGATTCCACGGGTCACGGCGCACCCTTCGTGCAAAATGGCGTGTTGAAAAAGAAGCGCCCGCCCGGGTTTGGGGGCGATTTTTTTCCCGAGGCTCAGAAGATCTGTTTGACCGCCTTCAAAGTTGTCATTCAGATAAATGAGGTAGGTTAGAAAACTCCGCTCATTGTCCGACCTGAAAAATGCGCCGTCGTAGTGGGGGGCAAATCGTTGACCCACTTCATACTTGTAACAGCGGAGCCTTTCATTGGCGCCCACAATTTCAAGGCCTTTTATCTCCGGTGGGCAGTGGCGCTTAATGCGCTGAAATAGGCGTTCTGCCAACGCTTCATCATCAAACATCACACGCGTGTTGTTGCGAATATCGGCGTCAATTAAAGGGCCGCGCGCTGTGGTAATTGGGGCGAGCCTGGGGCCGCGCTCTTCAATCACGTTGATGAGCGACTGGCACTCTTCTATGGATAACACATTGTCCACAACGAAGTGCAGGGGTTTTGTCAGGTCGAGCAAATGAGCCATCATGGGGTAATCCTCCTTATCTAATCATGTTGATATCGATACAGTTCGGCCGGGCGATGCGAAGTGTCCTGCTGACGTTTTCCGGTGGGCAGAAGTTTGCCCGATGCAAGCATTCTTCGGCGAAACGAGTCTTTGTTGAGCGTTTCTCCTCGAATGGCTTCGTGCACGTCTTGGAGAGCGCGGAGGGTCAGCTCAGCGGGAAGAAGCGCAAACGCGAGCGCAGTCGTATCGAGCGTTTCTCGAAGCCTTTTCACCGCGGTTCCGAGAATGAGCGCGTGGTCAAAGGCAAGGTGCAACACTGAGCCTTCATCGGCTTCGATAAGCGCTTTTCCACCTTCAGTTCCGTGCCAGTTGGTGGTGACTGTGCACAGCTTGGCTCCCGGCGCGATAGCCGCATTTTCAAGCTTTTTTGGTGGGAGAAGGGCCAGATAAGCAACGGTGATAATGCGGCCGCGCGGATCGCGCCCCACATCACCGAAGGTGTGGAGTTGCTCCAGAAACAGGCCTTTGTGGCGTTGCGAAGCCGCCTGTTCGCGTGTTTGCTGCTTGGTTTTTGCCGGAATTTGAAGGCCTGCTTTGTTGCGAAGCAGCCTTTCTGCCGCGCTGTCGAGTGACTCTGCCATTTGAACGAAGCCCCCCGGCAATGCGTATTTGCCTTTGGCCGGGTGTTCGTTGCGAAGGTACACAACCACTTTGAGTTGGCCGCGAATTACGGAGAGAACAACCACGTCGACAGCGACACTGGGCCGTTCGAATTGGGTGATGTCGTAACCGGCCAAAAAGGCCTCTTCAGTGTCGGCGCTCTCTGCGCGGGGCGGCGGAGGTACCTTTGATGCCGAACGCATATATGCAATATGCATATATGCACCATGCATAAAAGTCAACCCGCTGCTCAAACAAAGTCCCGCCCGCGGCCGCGCTCGCCATTGAGCGCCCGCCGCCTGCCTGAGTGTACGCATGCGCGGTTCGCCGTCCGCGGGATCGACCGAACTCGCCGGCTGCGGGGTTAGTGCCTCAGTGGCGAACGTTGGAGGCGGAGTGTTCAGCGTGCGACGCCGTGCGCTCGTTGTGCGATCCGTCGGCGCTTTCGTGTGCGCTTTCAAAGGCGTCGTGCAGGTCGAAAAGGTCGGTCATGGCGTCGACGTAGTCGTTTACTTTGGGGTCTGCCGCAAGTGTACGCAAACGGGTTGTCGGCGCGTGGAGAAGCTTGTTTGTGGCGGCTTCAAGCATGGTGCCGAGCGCTCGCCTGTCGGCTTCGGAGAGGTGGCGAAGTTTGCCGGCGAGGCTTTTTTCGAGTTCGGCAAAGAGGGTGGCTCGCGTTCGTTCGCGAAGTGCAACCACCACGGGCGCCATGGCTCGACCGCGGCTCCATTGCTCAAACGCGTGCACTTCTTCATCGACAATGGCTGTGGCGCGAGCGGCTTCCGCGGCGCGGCCGGCGAGCGATTCGTTCACGATTTGGGAAAGGTCGTCCACGTCGTAAAGGTACACACCGTCGAGTTTGTTGACGGACGGTTCCACATCACGCGGCACGGCGATATCGATAAAAAAGAGGCTTCTGCCGCGGCGGGCTTTGCGTACACCTTTCATCAAATCGAGCGTGACAACGTAGGCGGGGCTCGATGTGGAAGACACGACAATGTCGGCGTCGACAAGGGCGCGATCGAGTTCGCCCCACGGCCGAGGTGTACCCCCGACTTCCTGCGCGAGTGCGGCGGCGCGTTCGGGGCTTCGGTTCACGATGGTGAGTTGCGAACCTGCGCGAACCAAGAGTTTTGAGGCGGCTTCGGCCATTTCACCCGCGCCGATGAGCACTGCGTGGCGGCCCGAGAGGTCACCGAAAATCTGTTGCGCGAGAGCGACGGCAACGCTCGAAACGCTCACCTGACCCGAGCCGATTTCGGTGTCGGTTCGAACGCGTTTGCCGACGCGCACCGCGCGATTCATTGCGGCACTGAGCGGCCCACCGATGGTTCTTGCGTTTTCAGCGAGGCCGATGGCGTCTTTGAGTTGGCCTAAGATCTGAGGCTCGCCGACAACAAGTGAGTCGAGCGAAGAGGCCACTCGGAAGAGGTGACGCAGAGCGTCGCGGCCTTTGTGGGCCTGTAGATGGCGTTCAACAGGGGTGCCGCCGATGGATGTGAGTTCACCAAAAACGGCCGATTCAACGTGACGAAGTGCGGCTTCAGAGTCGTCGGGCTGGCGCAGTGACCCCGCGGGCGATGCGTACACTTCAACCCGGTTGCACGTGGACAGAATGGCCACTTCACCGATGGATGGATGTTTGTGGAGCCGGTTCATCGCTTCGCAAAGGTCGTCTTTGCTCATCGCGAGGCGCTCACGCACATCAATGGGGGTGCCTTTGTGAGAAAGGCCGACAACGACGATCACGTGTCTGTGCCCTCGCGGACAACGCCTGCGGCGTCAACTCGTCCCGATTCGCCCGACGCCGATGTGGATGGTGGGCTGTTTGGGCGAACCATGTAGATCACAAGCACGGCGAGCGCACAACCGAGGCCCAAGATTGTGCCATAGGCGGCGCGTCGCCCGCGGAGGCCGGCCGCTGCGCGGAGCAGCAAAACACCCGCGATCAAGAACCAAGTTGCGTACCCAAAGATCGCGCGCATGACCTCGTCGGGGGAGCCTGTTTCAAGCTTTCGAGCCCAATACGTGCCGGTGACAATGCCAAGTGTGACGAGGGGAAACGCGGCAATCAAAAAGCGATGAACGGCAAGATCGAGCGTTTCAAGCGCCCCGAGACTGCGTGTCATGGGCATGCGCTTCATTTTGAGGCGATTGTCTTGCACGAGGTAGAGCACCGCGGCGCCGCCGGCCAACATGAAAAGCGCCACGCCGAGCAGGTTTGAAAGCACGTGCAGCGCTATAAAAAGCGGCGAAGCGCGCGGCTCGGGTTCTGGGCGACCGAGCAGAAATGTACCCATGATGAAAGCGAGGCCGAGCGGTGCAACGAGCAACCCAAGGCTCTCAATGCGAAAGCGTCGGCGCGCGGGAAGGTAGATTGCAACGGCGAGCAGCGAGGCGATTGAGAGCAGAAAGTGTACACTGTGAACGGGGCACACCTTGGCGACGAAACTTGCCATGGTGACGTGGGTTGCGTGGGCGATCGCGGCGAACCCGAGCAGGCGCGGTGCTGTAATGAGGCGCGCGTTGGCGGGGGTCGGGGCGGGGTCTTTCTTTTCAAAAGCGCGGGAAGGCGCTCGAACAATGTCGAGGAAAAAGAGAGCAGTCGCGGCGGCGTAGGCAATTGCCGCCACGACGAACGAACCCGTTGTGAGGGCCTCGATCATGGCGCGAAGCCTAGCATGACCTCTGCGTTGTCCGCGCCTTGTGGGTAATTGGATTTAGGCTTGGGCGGCAATTACGCGGCGCGCATCGTCAATGGCGCAGCCTGCCATGGTAACTGCCAGTCTGGACCGGGCAACTTGGTTTTTGATTTTGGACTCCACCGAAAAATCGGCGGCGTATTCAACATCTATCCCAATGCCGTCGAGAGCGAGAATTGCCTCATTGACAAGGCTTTGTGAATCGACGTTTTCTGTGGAGGGCGAGATCGCGAGTCTGCGGCCGAGTTGACGCGCCAATTCTGCCCGGCGGCACAGGCTGCCGGCCAGTGTTCGTGCGGCGGCAAGATCGGCCACAAGGACACCGAGTTTTGTGGCTTGGTCGGCCAAGTCAAGGAGCAAAACTCCCGCTTTTGCAAGGGCCGATCGCACCGGATCGACCTTGTCGTCGACAAAGTTGGAAGAGAAAGGATTGTGAGCTTCTTTTTCGAGGGTTCTGGAGGTTACCACAGTGTTGCTGTCTCCTCTCAAAGTGGCAGTTTTGAGGGACAAAAATAGCCACTTTGAGACCCGACAGCCACCGCAAAGACGTCGTGGTAGGACATTGTTTGTCCCCCATTTCGCGCCGGTTGCAACCCGGCAAGATCTCGATCACAACGCGCTGGATGGCAGATGTTCCGCCGTGCCGAAACGCTCCGGCAAGCGATCGAACGGGATCCCCTTTTGGATCGCTCGGCGCCGCGTTTTTCGGCGTTACCGTGCTTGTTTTTGCGAGCTGCGGTGTCGCGTCGGGGGGTGACTCAACATCGGGCGGAAACCCTTCGGCTGAATCTTCGGCGGCGGCGCTTGCAGGCTCGGATCTCGACGGTGGCTCGCCCGACGCGCCCGACGGTGGTGAAAGCGATGCGGGTGCGGATGCGGCTCCGGTTGGAAAGCCGGCCGGCGACTTCGTGCTTGTGGACGAAGACGTTTATGCGGACACCGTTGACGGACAGCGAAAAGCCTTGTTTCGCCGCATGTCGGCGTCTCTGCAGTTGAGTGCCGAAGCAATGGCTCCGTTGGAGGCTATTTTCGCCGGCTCAAAAGTCATGGGGCAGGGCAATCCAAAGATGACGCAATACCCCATGACGCGGAAGCAATGCCGTGAAAAGCGGGCGGCGGCCGGCGTTGTTGAAATTGAATACTCAATGTGTGGGTCGCCGTTTATGGTGCCTATTTATGATGCATCCACGGGTCAAACTGCCAAAGATGCGCACACGTGTATCGACGAATATGAGTTTCCCGGAATCCCCTGTGAACACCCTGTGGTGTGGGTGACTTCGCGGGAAGCTCAGCAGCTCTGTTCGGCAATGGGAAAGCGCTTGTGTGATGCGCACGAATGGGAAGGTGCCTGTGCGGGCGCGCTCAAACCTGCGGACGTTGAATATGCGTTTGGAAAGTCGCGCCGCGATATGCGCCGCTTGCACAATCAAGACAGGGAGATTGTGTGGAGCTACGGAGTTGCGAAAGACCATAAAAAGTGCGGTACGACCAGCAAGAAAAACAAGGGATGCACGTCGAGCGGTTATAAATCGTGCGGCTCAAACACCTTTCCGGCGGGCTCTTTCCCCGAGTGTAAAAGCTCCTTCGGCGCTTATGATCTGCACGGCAACGCCGCGGAGCACATGAATTATCCTATGAAAGCCGCTCAACTCGGGTCGGCGGGTGGCACTGGGGAAACCGAGATGAAGGGCAGTTGGTTTATCTTTTCTACCTATGAAGCCCACCCCGACGATTGCCGCTGGCGGGCGCCCGATTGGCACGTTACCAAGTTGATGGACCGAAACAGTCACGGTAACTACCACCTTGGATTCAGGTGTTGCAAAGACATCGCCCGGAAATAAACGGTCTGTATACAGACCGTTTCTGCGACGGGGCCTTTCGCTGAGCCAACGTCAACGGGGGTTGTTTCAACTTCGAAGAATAATCACTGCGAACACCGCGGCTGCAAGCACTACAAAAACGATGACCGCCGTGACGGCTCGATTGCGCGGTTTGGTTTCAAGCTGACGACGAGAGCTGGGCTCGGTGCGGCGCGAGGCGGGCGGGGGTGCCGGTGTTCTTGAATGATTCGGTGGCGGCCAGGACGACGACGCGCGCCCGTAGTGAGAGGACGGCATGGGCCCTCGCCCACCGGGCGCGCGAGTGGAGTGAGGCGTTGGCGCCTGAATGCTCTGGACCTTGGGCGGTGAAGCCGTTCGCGGTGGAACGGGTGTGCGCGGCGGAGGTGCCGGAGTACGCGCCGGAGGCGGAAGCTGCAAATGATCAAACGGCGGCGGAAGCGGGCTCGGAATTGGTCGAGCAAGCAGCGCAGGCGGAGCGATGGACAACTGAACCGTGTTCAGAGGCTCCAGCGCTTCCGCAAATTCCATGGCCGTTGAGAAGCGATCCTCCGGAAGCTTTTGGAGCGCGCGCGATAGGATCGGCCAGAGATCAACGGGGAACGCCAAGCCGGGAACGCGCTCATCGATCGGAATGGGATCGTTGAGGTAGCGCGCGATTTGGTTGGTGGCTCCCTCGTCTTCGAAAGGCAGCTTGCCGGTGACCATCTCGTACAAGATCACGGCGAGCGAATAGATGTCGGCGCGACCGTCGAGCGACTCACCGAAGCTTTGCTCGGGCGACATGAAAGCGGGCGTGCCGAGGATGTCGCCTTCCTGCGTGAGCGAAAGTCCACCCGATGAATCGTTGGGGCGATCCAATTTGGCGAGCCCAAAGTCGAGCAGCTTGGGCAGCTCAGAACCGTCGGGGCGGCGCACCAAGAAGATGTTTTCGGGCTTGAGATCTCGGTGAACGATACCGAGTCGATGCGCTTCTTCGAGGGCGTACGCGGTGCGAATCACCATCGACACGGCGCGGTCGAGCGACCACGGGCCGTCTTCTTTCAGCGCCACATCAAGGCCGCGGCCCTCAAGGTACTCCATGACGATGTAAAGCGAGCCGTCGTCCATCTCGCCTTCGCTGAGCACGCGAACCGTGTTGGGGTGCGTGAGCGAACGGAGGATTTTTACTTCCCGCTTGAAGCGCTTAACGAAGTCGCTTTCGAGGGCGTGCTTAACGTGAAGGATTTTTACGGCGACCGGAGTTTCCGAATCTTCCGGGGTGCCGCGATACACCGCTCCCATGCCCCCTTCGCCAATCTTGGCGACGAGCTTGATCCCGCCGTCCGGGATCCGGACGCCGATGTACGGATCCTCCGTACCCATCGTGTCGCATCATCTTCGCACAACCCGATGCTTGGGAGGAAAGTTCGTCGCGGAACACAACGCGTGTAGGATGGCAACGCGGATGGATTCAGGGACATCTCCCATCGTCAACCGCGGCAGAATCATCTGCTATCGGATTTTCGACGTCGCAGACGTACTTGTGCTTGCGGAGGCCGAGGACTTGCTGCTGCGTGCCCAGGTGGCGCGCGCCAGCATGGTGATGCGGCCGCCGCCGCTTCGAAAGACGGGAGCGTTGGCAGTCGCTGCTGTGCCGCTTCACGTCGACGTCGGCACGAAGCGCATCGTGCTCCCCGAGATCGAGCGTTCGCTGCTTTCGCACGTGTCCGTAAACCTCTTCGACTACGGCAAGATCAGCGTCGTTTTTGAAATTCCAATTCGGCAGGGCACCGCGCTCGATGAGCTGCGTCCGCTTTGCCAAGAACTCTACGAGTCGCAGGTCGTGAGTTCGATCGCGCTCGAAGAATGTGGCACGTACCGGGAGCGTGTTCGCACAGCGCTCCATCGAAACAACTCCGACGCACGTGCCACCGGGCCCAACGGTGAAGAGCTGCCGCCTCGCATGGAGGCGTTCACGATCATCTTCGTGGAAGAACTCGAAGGAAAGCCGCTCGCGAAAGACGTGCTCGCTTGGACGGGCTTGCCCAAACTGATCATCGGTGAAGCGGCAGATCGTCCGCTCGGCGAAAAGCAAACGCGCGACACGATGCAACACGCCGACGGTTACCTCGACAACGACCTCGTCGTGATCGACTGGAACAGCGCCTTCGTTCTTGAGCCGTCGGGCTCGCGCGACATCCCCGACATTCTCGAATTCGCGCGGAGCATGTTGCTTCAACTGCTTGTGTACGACGATCACCTCGACGTGGAGCTGCGGCAGATCAACCACGAGTTTACGAAGCGTCGTGGATCGGGCGTGTCGGTTCTCAACACGCGCTACCGCAAGCTCACGCATGAAGTGTCGGCGCGCTTAATTGAAGTGACCGAGCTAAACGAGCGAATTGAAAACTCGTTCAAGATCATCGGCGACTACTACTTGGCGCGTGTGTACAGAACGGCGGTCGCGCGGTTTGGTATTCCGGTGGTGCGCGAGAGCGTGGCGCGCAAACACCTGATTGTGCACAAAGTGTACGACATGCTGAAAGGCGAAGTGGAGCTGCTCCGCGGTCAGGCGCTGGAGCTGACAATCATTTTGCTCATCGTGATTGAAGTGGTGCTCGGCGCCGCGGGTGTACTCAAGTCGCATTAGTCGCAACAGAAAGCGACAAGAAACCGGCGACGCTCATGGGGATCGCCCGCTTTGCCACGTGTGTACACTGGGCGCCGGTTTACTGGGCGCGCTCAAAGATCAACGCGCAGTTGTGCCCGCCGAAACCGGCGGAGAGCTTGAGCGCGTAGCGGATCTGCGCCGCTCGCTTTTCGCGCACGAGATCGATGTTTTCAAAAATGGGATCAATGTCGTCAACGTTGATGGACGGATGAATCACCTGATCGCGAAGCGTACACACCGTTGCGATGGATTCAGCCGCACCGGCTCCGCCGAGCATGTGCCCCAGCATCGACTTGGTGGCACTCATAGGAAGTGTACGCAAGCGCTCGCCGAACACCGCCGACAGCGCCCGGTACTCGGCTACATCGCCCTGCGGTGTCGATGTGGCGTGCGGGTTCACGTAGTCGATATCTCCGGGTGAAAGGCGCGCGCGCGCGATCGCGCGTTCAATGGCCATCCGCAGGCCACGCCCATCCACAAGCGGCTTCGTCAGGTTGGTTGCGTCGGTGGACATTCCAAACCCGGCCACATACGCGAGCGGCGTTGCGCCGCGCGCGCGCGCATGACTCTCCGACTCGAGGACTAAAACACCGGCGCCTTCACCCATCACGAACCCGGCGCGTCGGCGATCGAACGGTCGACTTGCTTTGGTGGGATCACCGTCAACCGCTCGCGCCAGAGCGCGCGTGTTGCCAAAGCCCGCCACGGTGTTGGGTTGCGTGGCGGCTTCGGCGCCGCCGACAACCATGCACTCTGCCTCACCCGATTCAATGAGCAGCGCGCCCATCGCGATCGAATGTGTACCCGTCGCACATGCGCTCGCCACGCTGTACGAAGGGCCCATGAGCCCAAAGCGCATTGCGACAAGGGCAGCGGCGCTGTTGGGCATCACGCTCGGAACGAAAAACGGCGACACCGCCCGGGGCCCGCGAACCCGCGCTTTTTCAATTTCGCGCTCGAAGACATCGACAGCGCCTTGTCCCGTGGACATCAAGCAGCCGGTGGCGAGCCGAACCGCGCGATGCGGATCGCTCTCGGTGCCACCGCTGTCATCGTCGCCGTCGTCGTCGTCTTTGGCGGCGCCGCCTCGCTTCGGTGGACGATACAGCGACTCAAACCCGGCGCCGCGCATCGCCTCCACTGCGGCCCCGAGGCTAAACTGCGTTACTTTGCCGTAGATTTCAGTTTCTTTCGGCGAAAAGAAACGCGCCGCCTCAAAGCCGCGGACGCTCGCTGCCACATCACTTCGCAGCTTGTCGGTTGGAAAATCGGAGATGAGCGAAATGCCGCTCCTGCCGGAAAGAAGGCTGCTCCAAAACGTGGGAACGTCGTTGCCGACTGGGCTGACAATCCCCACGCCGGTGACGACAACACGGCGGTGGGCGGTGCTCATGGGAATGAAAAAGCCCTTGTTAGAGGCGCTTTTCGACCTTGGCGCAGAGGTCGCCGACAGTGACAAGTTCCACGAGATCCTCGTCGGGGATCATGATGCCGAGTTCGCTCTCCATCTCACCGACGATCTGCATCATCGAAAGCGAATCGATCCCAAGCTCGGTGATCACACTTTGCTTCGTGACGTTGGGAAACTCGCGCTTGTCGACGCGTGCAGCCACAGTCTTGAACATCTCCAGAAGATCGCGATTAGCCATGTCCGTTGGTCCTTCAAAATCTTTTTCGTAGAGCGATGAGCGGCTCCGCAGAGGAGCGGCGAGCGCACTTGGCCCGTTCATTAGTCGATGCGGCGAAGTTCGTATTGAGCAAGCGACGAGTAGTGTTGATCGAAAGCGCGAACGCAGGTGGAAAGGTAGCGATCGTAGTCGTCAAACACCTTGTCGCCCCACTTTGCGCGGATCGCTTCTTCATGTGTACGCATGCGGCGCAACCACTCTGCCGTTGTGCGTTGGTAGTGCTCGCGGCGCGTCACGCAGCTCACGACCTCCCAATAGGGATTTACCGCTTGGATGATCTCTTCAAGCCGCGGATTGAGGCCGCCCGGGAAGATCACGTGTGTACAAAAGTAAATGTCTTCAAGGTCTTTCTTGTTGCGCGGAACGCGGTTGCGCAAAATCGTTTGAAGACCAAACCACGCGCCCGGACGCGTCATTTCCCAGCATTTTTTAAAGTACTGGCGATAGATGTCCACCGCTCGGCCTTTGCGCGCCTCTTCGGGCGAACAGAGGTGATCCATCATGCAAATGGAGATCAGAGAATCAAACTTCTCCTTCGTCTCCCACTTCATGAAGTCGGCCACATAAAGCTCCACGCCGGGAAGGCGACGAGCCATCACTTCCTGCGCCTGCGCCGATGAAAGCGTCACGCCCGCGGCGTGTTTCACACCGCGGTTTTTGACTTGATACTCCAGGCATGCGCCCCATCCGCAGCCGATATCGAGAACGCTTTTTTCCGGCGTCACTTTGGCAAAGTCGCTCAGGATCTTGAGCTTGTTCAGCTGTGCCGCTTCGAGTGACTGATTCTCCGACTCATAAACGGCGCACGTGTAGTTCATGCGCTCGTCGAGCCAGAGCCGAAAAAACTCATTCGAGACGTCGTAACTGACTTCGACGTCGCTCTTGCTGGAACCCATAACATTCTCCTCGGTGATGTACTCGCGATAAGACTTTTCTGGGGGTTTGCTCACGCCGCCGATTGTTCGGCGCTCGCCTGTGAGCTGTCGGCGGCGGTCTCGGTGAGCAACTCCAACTCACCATTTTCGAGCCGCGCTTTCGCCTCGCGACGACGCACTTTGCCGCTCGACGTTTTGGGAAGTGTACTTCTCTTGATGAGGTGCACTTCAGAGATGGTCAAACCCAATTCTGACCGCACCGCGTGCACGATCGCATCGCACAAGGCTTTGCTTGCCCGGCGTGCTTCGGCAACCACCACCGCCACCTCGGCGCCCGTTGGATCGAGCCGCGAGAACGCAACGCACTGACCGTCGCGAATCCCTTCAACCCGCGAGACGATCGCTTCAATGTCCTGCGGGTAGTAGTTTTTCCCATTCAGGATCAAAAGATCTTTCGCGCGCCCGCAGATGTAAATCCCATCGGACGTTGTGTACCCAAGATCGCCCGTCCTCAACCAACCGTCGCCGAACGAAGCCTCGGTCGCTTCGGCGTTGCCAAAATAACCGCGCGTCACGCTCGGACCGCGCAGCCAGATCTCACCCACGTGACGGTGCCCCACCGCGTTGCCGTTGTTCACCACCTTGATCTCATGATCGGGGAACGGATTACCGCAGCACACAAGCTCCATCGATGGGCCCGATTGCGCTCGCTCGGCGCGCCCCGCCTTCATCGCCTGCAGGTCCACCTTGTCGGTGACGATCTCCTTCGTCACGTCCCAGAACGTCACCGCCAGCGTTGCTTCCGCCATTCCGTACGAAGGCAGCGCGCTCTCGGGCCGCAGCCCATTTTTTCGAAACCGATTTAAGAAACCGCGAAGCACGTCCGCTTGGATCGGCTCCGCACCGCAGCCCAACGCGCGCATACACGACAGATCCCAATGTTGCGCCTGCGTTTCGGTCACCGCGCGCGTTGCCAATGCGTACGCAAAGTTCGGCGCAAACGTGATTGTTCCGCGGAAACGATGAATGGCTTCAAGCCACAAAGAAGGCCGCCGAATAAACGCCATGGTCGGCAAAAACATCACTTGCACAAGCGCGTAGAGCGGCGCGATCACGAATCCGATGAGCCCCATGTCGTGGTACAGCGGAAGCCACGAAACGCCCCGATCCGCCGGCGTCGACTTCAATCCGTCGAACATGATCGAGTGACTGTTCACGCTCAAGTTTCGGTGCGTCACCATCACGCCTTTGGGCTTGGAAGTGCTCCCCGACGTGAACTGCAAAAACGCGAGATCTTCGAGATCCACAGAGGGAAGTGGCTCGCTTTCAGAACCCGGTGTACCGCGCAACTCACTCTCCAGAGCGAGCGTTGCGTTCGATGCGTCTGCGAGCAAGTGATCCCGAATGAGCGGTTGAAGCGCATCATTGGTCACGAGCACCTTGGCGCCCGAAGCCGCGAGCACGTGACGCACCGTTTCCCCGTACGCCTCCATCTTTGCGAGCGTTTGCGGCGGATACATTGGCACCGCAACAACACCGGCCGTGAGCGACGCAATAAACGTCAAAACGAACTCATCCGGCTCCGTCAAAATCAGCGCCACCCGGTCGCCTTTTTCGAGCCCCAACTTTCGCAACGCGTGGGCGCGCCGCTGCGACTCAATCCAAAGATCCGGGTAGCTTACCCGGCGCTCTTCTCCGTTGGCGCGCATGAACGTCACCGAACGGTCGGCGTGAACGGCGTTGTCACGGAGGACTTCAATGAAGGTTCGCATGGGCTCCTGGGCGGTTCTAAAAGCGGCCGCCGGTCGGAATCACGGGGGTCGGCTCACACGAGCGCGTCAACCCATAGCGAAAGTTGGGCCAAGGCCAAAGAAAAAAGCAATTCGCCCTTCTTTTGTGTCGAATCTGACAAACTCCCAACCCCGCTGACGGAATTTCGTCACCTTCTCTTCGCCCCGGTGCGTCAAAGTTTCGTCACCCACCGCACACATTTGTAAAGCCCGCTATACAGCGCACAAAAGCGCCATGACGCGCGGCGCGCGCCTCGTTTCGTCAGCCTTCTTGACCCAAAGCCGCCTTTCCTACGAACGTCACTCAATGGCTGACACACCTCCCGTGAATGAGCCCCCCGGCCCCGACGGGTCTGCGTCCACCACGCCGGCAGGCACCGCAGCCAGTCCACCTCCGCTCGAAGGCCGCGCTGTTCAACTGGCGGTGCTCGTCGCCGCACTCGGTTACTTCGTCGACATCTACGACCTCATCCTCTTCGGAGTGGTTCGCGTCGACAGCCTCAAAGAACTTCAAGTCGCCGACGACGGCCTCTGGATCCTCCGCTGGCAGATGATCGGCATGCTCATCGGCGGCATTCTCTGGGGCATCCTCGGCGACAAACGCGGCCGCCTCTCCGTGCTCTTCGGATCCATCCTCCTCTACTCAATCGCCAACATCGCCAACGGCTTCGTTCAAGACATCACCACGTACGGCTATCTCCGCTTCATCGCAGGCGTGGGCCTCGCCGGTGAACTCGGTGCGGGCATCACTCTCGTCAGCGAAAGCATGAGCAAAGAGCGGCGCGGTTACGGCACAATGATCGTTGCCTCCGTTGGCATCTGCGGCGCCATCGCGGCTTGGTTTGTCGGCACATTTGCGCATTGGCGCACCGCGTACTTCGTCGGCGGCGGCATGGGCATCGCGCTCCTTCTTCTTCGCATCGGCGTCTACGAGTCCGGCATGTTCCAACAGGTGAAGAAGCGCGAAGTCTCCCGCGGCAACTTCTTCAAACTGTTTTGGCCCCCGGGTCGCCTGCGCCGCTACCTGGCCGTCATCTTGGTAGGTGTACCCATTTGGTATGTCATCGGCCTGCCGATCAGCTTCGCCGACAAGTTCGGAAAAGCCATGCAAATGACAGATGTACCCAAGCCCAAAGACGCGCTCCTCTTTGCGTACATCGGTCTCGCGCTCGGCGACTTTTCCAGCGGCGCGCTCAGCCAAATCATTCGCAGTCGCAAGAAAGCGCTGCTTGTGTACGTTTTGCTCACCGGTCTGTTTTTGGTCGCCTACTTCACCGTTGGCGCGTCCTCAAAAACCGCGTTTTACACAACGTGCGCCCTCCTCGGATTTGCCACCGGTTATTGGGCCGTTTTCGTCACCGTCGCCTCCGAACAATTCGGAACCAACCTGCGCGCCACCGCGACAACCACCGTTCCCAACTTTGTTCGCGGCGCCGTTGCCCCCATGACGCTCGCGTTTGAGAGCCTCACCCCAAAAATGGGTGTACTCAACTCCGCCCAACTTGTCGGCCTTGTGACCTTCGTTCTCGCCGTCGGTTCCATTGTGCTGCTCGACGAAACACACGGCAAAGATCTCGATTTTCTCGAAGACTGAGCGCCGCTGCCCAAAAGCGTACACATCAAACGCACCCCACAATGGTGTGTACACAACGCTTTCACCAACGCTCCCTGCTGCGTTGTGTACTCAACGACGAAAAAGCCTCGTCGGCACTTTGCGTACTCGCAAGTGCAGTAACGTGTCGCCGACCCGTTGTGTACTCATCGCTTTTTATGGATGCCCCCCATGGTCGCGCATTCGCGCGCCCGTGCCCCCCAAGCGGCTCGCTTCGCTCGCCGCGGGGGGCACATCCAAATGTGCGCTGTGTGATGAAAAGAGGCTTTGGGAAGGCTTGAAGGCTGAAACTACACGCTGCCGCCGCCCACGATACGCATGGGCGGTTTGAGCGGAAGTGCTTGCGCGGAGCCGGGCGCCGACGGAGCCGCTTTCGGCAGCAGCTCACCTTCGAGCGCGGCGAGCGCCTGGATCAGTCGATCCATTCCGTAGTCGAGCGCAGCGTCTCGCTGAAACGTGTGCGAGATCTTGATGAGCTTGAGCGCCGTTTGCTTGCCGAGATCGATCTCGCGCTCCAAAAACGCTTCAAACGTTCCGTAGCCCTTCGCTTGGTGAAGATCCTGCTGCTGAATGTCGAAAAGGATCTCTCCAATTTCGAAAAAGCCCTTGTCGAGGCGCTTCCGCAGGGTGCGGATCTTCTGCGTTTGGTTGTAAAGCTCGCTGATCTTCGCCTTGATCTGCTCGGCTTCCTGCGGCACCCGAATGGTTGCACGTGCGCTGCCGGGCGGGGCGGGTTGAGCCGCACGTGCCCGAGCCTCCGCCGCGTGTTTGGCGGCGTGCCTTGCCGCCCACGGTGCCGCGCCCCGAAGCCCCAACTTTCGTTTGAGCGGAGCGCCTTTGCCGTCGTCGCGAATGACCGGATCGGTCGGCGGCGTCACGGAGGCCAGCGCGCCCGAAAGGCCGGACTTCGACCCTGAGCGGCCTTTTTCGGCCTTGCCCTTCACCTTGCCTTTGACCGCCTTCGAAGGCTTGGCTTTCGCCACCGCCTTTTCAGGTTTGGCCTTTGCGACACTCTTCTTAATCGTTTTCGTCACCGCGGGTTTTCGGGCGGGAGCGGCTTTCGCCTTCCCTTTCCCTTTTGCCTTGGGGGCCGCAGTCTTCGACCCTTTGCGGTTACTGATCTTCTTCGGCATGAGCTTGGTCCCGTTCGCCCTGCGCGGCTGTCAAGCCTTTCAAATCGGTTACGGGCCGCGGCTTACCACGTTTCGAACTTTTTGGTCCACAGTTTCTACCGAAGCCGGTGATAACCGCCGCCGAATGCCGACACTCGGCCAAATAGCGTAGCCTTCCACGCGTGGCATCCGATGTTGAGCCTCAAAGCACTCCACCCAAGGCAGCCGACGACCGCATCGCTGTGGTGGTAAACGGCAACGCCAAGAGCGTCACCGCTGAAGTGATCGAAACCCTCGATCAAATTCTCGACAGCGGCGACCTCTTCGTTTCGCGACGCGTTGAAGAGAGCGAACACATCGCCCGCACCCTTGTAGACCGCGGCTACGGCACCATTCTCACCGGCGGCGGCGACGGCACCTTCACTGTGGTCGTCACCTCGGTGGTGAAAGAGGCCCGCCGCCGAAACGCCAAGCTCCCTCGGTTCGGATTGTTTCGATTGGGCACCGGAAACTCGCTCGCGTGGGTTGTCGGCGCGAGCGGCGCTGGAAAAGCCGGCCGCTCCCTCGCGGCAGACCTTCAGCGCCTCCGTGAAGACGCCGGCAGTCGACTTCTTCGCCTCGTCGAAGCCGAAGGACTCTATGCGCCGTTCTGCGGATTCGGCGTCGATGCTCAAGCTCTTCGCGACTACAACTCTGTCAAAGGCGCGCTCGGTCGCGGCCCCCTGAAACGCCTTGTTGCCGGCCCTGTTGCTTACGCGATCAGCGCATCCACGAGCACCGTGCCGAGATACCTGTTTCGACGCACGGCACACTGTCGCGTTGTGAACAACGGAGCCGACGCGTTTCGCATTGGCGATCGAGGCAAAGTCCTCGGCGCGCCCATTCGAAAAGGCGCCGTCGTTTACGAAGGCCCGGCCATCATCGCCTGCTGCGGCACCATTCCGTATTACGGCTTCGGTTTGCGAGTGTTTCCGTTCGCAGAAGACCGGCCCGATCGCATGCAGCTTCGCATTTCGAACATGTCGCCGATGGAGTTCGTAGCCAACGTGCGCGGCATCTTCCGCGGCGACTACCAAAACCTCTCCACTATTTTCGACTACTTTGTGGAGGACGTGACCATCGAAATGGATCCGCCCACAGGCTTTCAAATCGGCGGTGATGTTCGAGGCGAACGCCGCGCCGTTCGCGTGCGACTCACCGAACCCATTCGAATCGTGGACTACTACGCACCACCGCGTGGATGAACATCCCTTCCGATGATCGAAGCGTTGCGATGAGCGCGATTGCGTACCTCACCGATGTCGAAGGCATCTGGACAAAGCTCGAAGACTTCGCGCGCGACAATCCCCTCGTTTCGCTCCAACACGGCTCGCTCCAACTCGCGCCCGGTGCGGTGTTGGTGTTCGGCGGCGACGCGATCGATCGCGGCCCGGCGTCTCGACGCGTCGTCGCAACGCTTCTCGATGCCAAGCGTCGCTACGGCGACCGCGTTGTGTTGCTCGCCGGCAATCGCGATCTCAACAAGCTCCGCCTGGTCCGCGAGCTTGCGGGCCGCTCACCCACTCGAGCGCCGCGCGAGGTGGTCGACGCCGGCCGCGCCGCGCTCCTCAAGTGGACATTTTCAAACACGATGGGCGCGGGCAAAGCGTTCGAAATGCGCCGCGCTGAACTGGTGCACGACGGAGCCGGCAGCTCCGACGAAGACGTGGTGCGCTCGTTCGAAACCGACCTCGCACCCGACGGCCCGCTCACGCAATACCTCTCCGCGTGTGCGCTCGCATTTCGAAGCGGGTCCACGCTCTTTGTTCACGGCGCCGTGACGCCCGAAAACCTCGGCGTTGTGCCGGGGGTCGCGTCACGCATCGCGCATCCAAACGATTGGATTGCCGAACTCAACGCGTTTTACGAAGCGCAGATTCGCGCGTATCGAGACGAACGCGTTGAGAACGGAACACCCGCGTGGGCACCGATCGTTGCGTACCAAGCGCCGGCCTCGGGAACACGCTTCAACCAAGCGAGCGTTGTGTACGGTCGGCCCGCCGATGCGCTGGGCAATCCCCAACTTCCACCACGCGCTCTTGTGGACCAGCTTCAGCGCGCCGACATCTTCCGCGTTGTTGTCGGACACACTCCCAGCGGCGACACACCAAGCGTGCTGTGCGACGACGACTTTCAGCTTGTGATCGCGGACAACTCGTATGGTCGAACTGAGTTTGGCTCGCGCGTATTGATCTACGAGAACGCGGTCGAAGTATCGGGCGAAGCGTTGCTCGACAGCGGCGAGCGGGTGAAAGTGCGGGCGAACTTATCTCCGCCGGACTTTCCGGTTGGCTTGCGCGATCGCGCAACCGGTCGTCTTGTGAAAGGGCACATCGGCGCCGACGCACGCCTGCTGCTGTTTCGCTTTTTGGAAGGATTTCAACCGGAGCAACTCGCCGTCTCACGCGACGCGTACGGCTCCGTCGACTTTTCGATCCCACGGGCAACTGAGCGATGAATTGCGCGCTGCCGCGGGGCCGTTCTTTTTAGTTGAGAAGTTTTCGTGAGAAGTGTTTGGCAGCATCCCGCGCCGCGATGCTCATAGCGCTTTCAACATCACGTTCCGATGCGCCGTCGCGCACCCAAATCACGCCTGCTCCCGAAGCGTCTGCCACAAACCTCGCGACCGGTTCGCCCGTGTTTTCTTTGGATTGGCGAACCGGAACCCGAACCTTTGTGTTGCCCAAATTGATTTCAACGAAGCCGACAACCAGCGGGTCTTGAGCGATGTGCATGGCCCAAAAAATGCGTTGCCTGAGCCTTTTGACAAGGGCGCGGGCCAAACTTTTTTAAATGATGTTTTGGGGCAGACGCTCAGTTCGGTAATGCTCTACGTGCGTCGCGAGCGCCCCAAAGCTAGGGAAGAGGACGCAGGAATACGTCTGCTATTTTGAGGACGACGACCGACGATTTGGGGCGCGCAGCGCACGTGGAGCATTACCCTCAGTTCTTCAGCGCGGTCAGCCTATCGGCCATGATGCTGCGGTAGCTGCGATACACCTGAAGCACGATCGCCAGCGCGATCGCGGCCTCGCTCGCTGCGAGCACGATAATGAACACCGTGAACACCTGGCCCGAAACGCCACCGGCCACAAAGTGTTCAAACGCGACGAAGTTGAGCGCCGCCGCGTTGAGAATGAGTTCAACGCCCAAAAGAATGCCGACCGCGTTTTTGCGCGTCATCACCGTGAACAGGCCGAGCCCAAAAAGAACGGCGCCAACGGTGAGGTAATGAACCAACCCGATTTCCATTGCGGCTCAGCCTTTCTCCCAGGCGCGCTTGACCGCGCGTCGAGCGAGCACCACCGAGCCGATCATCGCCGCGAGGAGCACCACCGAGCCGATTTCAAAGGGCAGAAGGTACTCACCCAAGAACGCGTGACCGAGCTTTGCTGTGGATGGCACCGCCGGCTTTGCCTCCGAAGGCCAGTTGGTTTCAGTGGCGACTTTGCCGAGCACCAGCAGCGCCACGGCGATAAGACCGAACGCCACCGCCACACCACCCTGCGGGTTGGACACTTTCATGTCCTCGATGCGGCTCGTGAGCATCACGGCGAACAGGATCAGCGTGAGCGTGCCGCCGACGTACACAAGCACTTGCGTGGCTGCGAGAAAGTCGGCCGAGAGCGTCACGTAAAGTCCGGCGATTCCCAAAAACGTTCCGAGCAGCGCAAGCGCCGAATGGATGATGTTTTTAGAAAACGCAACAATGCCGGCGGAACCGAGGGTCAGTGCCGCGAGCAACATGAAAGCGACCACGCTGAGGGGAGGCATAGCGCGCGGCGGACGCTAGTCGGCCTCGCGTTTCCATTCAACCGCGATCTGCGCGAAAAAACCGCGGCCAGTCGGGACGATTCACGGCGCGACCGGGGCGACCCGCGCGAAGCGCCCAACTCGGCCCGAAAACGGACGCAGGGCGTCCTGTGAATCAAATGCGGTTTTCGCGCAGGGCCACAATCGGATCCATGTCGCGGTGCGCTCGCTGGCCGTACACCACTGACACGAAGAAAAGAACGCCGCTCAGCGCATTGAAAAACGCGATCGCGGGATCGGCCATGTCGGCGTTGGCGAGGGCAATGCCCACGTGGATGCAGAAAAAAACAAAACTCGTCACTTGAACAACACGAATGCCCAAGCGCTGCCCCCACACCGACGCTGGAAACAACGTGAACGTGAGCAGCAAGTGCCACCCGGCGGTGTGAATGCCCATTTTTTGCGCCCACACCGAGGACATCGGGTCGAGGCTCGCCAGATAGCTCGACTTCATCAGATAAAACGCGCTCGCCACAAATCCCGCCGCGGAGCCAAAGAGCGCGACGAACGCGTGGATCCACGCCGAGCGCGTGGGTTTTGCAAACACGCGATCTTCTCGAAGCGCTCGCTTGCCCCCGGCGCGCACAACGAGCCCGCGATCGGTGAGCTGCATGGCCACTTCTTCACCCTCGCGCAGTTCGCCCACCACACCCGCTTCGAGTTCTTCGCGCGTTGTCGCGTGAAGGACGCGCGCCCCATCCACAACGAGCCGCGCGTTTTCGTGACCAAATCCGCTCTTAAACAAGGCGCGCGGCCACCCTGCGAGCGGCAATCGAAACGCCATTTCGATCCCCGGTGTCACGTCGTGGATCCACATCGTCGGGGCCGCGGTGGTGGCATCGGGCGTTTCGATCGAAGACATCGGAGCGAGCGCCGATCAGAGAACGTGCCAAAGCGCACTGCTTCGCAACTCATCGGCCCCCCGCGGCGCGCGCAGGTGAGCGTGCGAACCGAGCACGACGCTTGGGGGGCCGGCGCGCGAGCGCCAGCGAGCGCGCCCCGGGGGGCAGCAAATAAAGGAACTGCTCATGTTGCCGCGGCTTCATTTTTTGCAGGTGCGCGACGCGTTTGCGTGGGGTGCGCGCGCTTTGCGTTGCGAGGCCCGGGTTTTCCAAAAATGAGTGGCATTCAAGCCCATTCGAGGGTACTTCCTACACTTATGCGTTCTTCTGCAGTTCACGAGCATCCGGTGCTCGCGGCTCTTGCTCGAGCGCCCATCGGTGAGCCTTTCTCGGACGACGAGCGTGCTGCGCTCGATGCGCAGGTAAAGGCCATTGAAGAGGGGCGTACGCAGCTTGTCGCGCACGAAGATCGCGACGCGTGGCGCGCGGGGCAATCATTCGACATCATCGACGCCGCTGAATGAACGTTACGGTTCTCTGGGATCCAGCGGCCCTTTTCGTTTTCTATTGTCTGCCGCCGCTCGTTTCAGCGCGCATTGACCGCTCTGTCATCGCATTCGCCGAACGCGGCGAAGGTCACGTTGAGTGGGCAGCGCCGTATTATCGGCTCAAGGCCGGCAAACACGACGTGGTGTTCACCGTAGATGAGCCGACGCTGACGATGACGGTGTTGCAGATTCTTCGAATGCGTCCGTAGCGCCGCTGTTTGAAGCGCTCCGCAGGTCTTGTGCGACCCGCTCAGCGAGATAACGCCGGGCGATTTGTGTACACACGTCCTGCCCGGTCCGGTGTTCCAAACGCCGCGCTTGTGTACGCAACTCGTGTCGGTGGTTTGCGCTCTGTTCGGAGCAGCGCAGCATGTGTACACACGCCGCGCCGGTGGTTTGCGCCTTGTTCAGTTTGCAGCCGCGGGAGCAGGAGCGGGTGCAGCCGCCGCCGCATCACCGCCGCCTTTTGCAGCAGCGTCGGCAGCCTCGGGGCCTTTCCAGTACACATCCATGGCGTACCCAAGGTCGGCCGTGGCTTCGGCACCGCCCGGTTCACACTTGGATGGGTCGTAGTCAGCGCCGCCGGCCATTGCTTTTGTGTAGTCGTAACAAGTGGGGTAACCGCATGCGCCGCAGTCGGTTTGTGCGGTGAGCGTTTCAAGCAGGCGCGCGAATTTCTCCACATCGCCCTTGGGGCTCGCGACAACGTTGCCTTTGATCTTCTCGGCTTTGCCGGCGTCGATTGTCACTTTCGCCTGCTTTTTGCCGCCCTTTTTCTTTTTGCCCGTTTGGTTTTGTTTGCGCCAGATCTCACGCAACTCTTCGAGCATGGCGGGGTTGTCGCGCATGCCGCGTTCGCGCGCTTCACGTGCGTGCGGGCCATATTCGCCCACCGGAACTTCACTCAGATCTTTGGGCGCTTTGTAAAGCGGAACGAGCCCTTCGGGAATGAAGCGGAACGTGAGGTGATCGAGCGTGGCCGTTGCGCCTTCAAATTCGCGCGTGTGACGGATGGCGCCGGTTGACTCGACTTTGCAAGCCTCCACGCACAATCCGCAATACATGCATTTCCCCATGTCGATATCGAAGCGGCTCATCGCCTGCTTCTTCGTCGCCGGGTCTTTCACCAAGTCGATCGCGATGCACTCGATCGGGCACGATCGCTCGCAACGTTTGCAACCGGTGCAGATGTCCATCTGCACTTCTAAAAATCCGCGATAGCGCGGGGGCAACATCTCCGTCATCGGCTTGTCGAGCTTTTCAGGGTATTGCACCGTGATCGGCTCGCGAAACAGGTGCGAAAACGTCACAGCCATTCCTTCAAGAATGGTGCTCGCAGCGGTGGAGATGTTCTTGATGTATTGGGAGAGGTCCATACGCAGGCGCTCCGACGCTAGCACATAGGTGTCGCAACTTGAGTAGTCCAGGTGCCGGCCCGCAAGGGTTTCGCGGGCGCGTCCGAGCGAACGCGAAACGTGCAGGTTGCGGTGTGCCCCATCCTTGCGTCGCTTCCACCCGCCAGTGTACGGTAAGTGCCCGGGGTCGCTCGGAGCACGCCCAGATGCTTAACAAGCGAATTGTCAGTGTTGTCAAGCGACTGTTTTCGAACGTGCGCCCTCGCGTCCAAAGTTCGCTTTTTTTCGGTTCAATCAGCCCATCGTCCCGTTCAACACCATCCGGGCCGAAAGTGAGGGTCTCGTTTCAATGTTGGGTGGGCCTCGTGCTGGCGGTTCTCTGCGTGATCGCACCGCGTTCGGCCGCAGCCGATCCGGTGATCATTCCCAATTCCATTGCCAATCCCCTTCAGGGCCAGGGCACAGGACTGTGCATTGCACAGGCGATATCGGCCAACCCAGCCGTCGAGTTTAATCTCAACGTATCCAACTACAACGGTGGTCTGAATACGTTTATGGAGCAGCACCTCAACGACCGTGTCGAGAGCGTGCTGCGAACTCTACTTGACCTGTCCAACAACAACTCTTCCGGTCTGCAAGCCAGTTTCGGCGACTTTACCAATGCTGTCTCCACCTGCAAAATCGGTGGTTGTGACTTTATCGTCAACGACACAACCACGGGTTTTGGCCTGCGCGCACGCGGTTTTCTAAACGTGACTCAGGCTATGGTAGGTCAGGCCATTCACTTTGGCCTCTACGCGGATGACTCGGTGAGTCTCACGTTTTTTGGCAAAAACGGAGCGATCTACCCAATTATCATTCGACCGCCTCAACTGGGTAACCCCACCTGGCGGGTGACCAATACGGTGACTTTTCAAGAGCCCGGGCTCTACCCGGTAGAAATTCTGCACGCTGAAATCAGCGAACACGCAGCGCTTGAAATGTCCAGTTTGGTCGATGCAAACTTCGTTGATTTTGAGCGACCCGCCAATCAAGCGCCTGTTGTGAAGCTCAAAGGCGCCGGGTTTACCCTCTTCGGGCCTGAATCGTTTTCGCAAACCATCAGCGGTCAACCGTCGTTTGCCGATATTAACCAGTGCCAACAATGTGATCGCCAGTTTGTAAATCTACCCGGTAACAACGGCTGCCCTGAAAGTTATTACTGCAACGAAGCCGCCCTCTGCGCACCGTGTGACTCCGCCGTTGTTTGTGGTCCTTCGTGCTCGCCGTGTGGTGGTCAAACGCCTTTCTGTATCAACCTGAAAGGCACGTTTACGTGTGTGGAGTGCAGCGATGATACCCAGTGTCAACCCGGGTATAAATGTGACAAAGAGCTTCATATCTGCCACGAATGTGAACAAGACGGTGATTGCGCCAAAGGCCTTGTCTGTGAAGACAACGTGTGTGTACCCTGCGCAACAAAGGGCGAATGCGCCGGAAACTCGTGCAATTGCTGCCCCAAAACCGCCGACGGAGCGCAAACCGAGTGTGGTCTTTTGCCGGGTGAAACCGTGGCGGCGTGTGTTGAGTGTACGCAAGATTCAGACTGCGCCGACGGCAAACAATGTGACCTGACAGTGGGCCGCTGCCTTGAAACTTTGTACAAGAACGAATCGCCCGATTGCTGCGGCGATACCTGTGTTCCCTGCCCGACCGACGCGCCGTTTTGCCTTCCTACCCATATTGGGACCGCGTGCGCCGAGTGTCGCCACGACATGGACTGTGAAGGCGGGAAATATTGTCGAAGCGGCCAATGCAAGTCTTGTTTGGAAGATCGACGCTGCGGCGAGCGCTGTGACAGTTGCGGCGGTGACGCGCCGTTCTGTCTGGCCGCTCAACTTGTAGAAACCGCAGAATGTGTACGCTGCCTTTCCAATCTCGACTGCGGTGAAGGCGGCGAGTGTGATGTGGTAACCCACAACTGCAACAACGTTTGCCTTCAGTCGTGCGCGCTCGAAACGCCTTATTGTTTCGGTGACAAGTGCGTTGAGTGTTACGCCGACACCCAGTGTCCCTGCGGTGGAACTTGCAATCTTGAAACCAACAAGTGCACCACGAGCTGCGTGGACAACGGCGACTGTCAAGGTACGGAACATTGCCAATGGACCGACGATGGCCAGTCCCGTGAATGCAACCTTGGACAAATGCCCGATGATGTCGGCTGCGGATCTACCCTCGGCTCGCTCTGTCAAAAGAGCAGCATTGGTTTACCCGACGACAATCCCATTCCACTTTTCGGAACGGCCGCGGTATCTGCAATGCTCTTGGCCATGCGGCGCAGGCGAAGTGTGCGGGTAGGACAAAAAACGTCCGATCAATCCCTCGCTTCTTCAAACAAAAAAAAGCCCTCTACAGATACAGTGGGGCGCGCGTGAAAAAGGCACTTTTCACTTTCGGACTGTCGGCCGCCCTTCTGGCGACGCTTGTCGCCGATGCGTCGGCAGAACCGGGCCGTTTTGATGCGCAGACGTTTCGACCGTCGGCCGCTCCGCGCGACCTCGTGATGGTTCGAAAGAGCGAAATTATCGGCCACGCTTCGCCCGTTGTTGGCATCTTTTCAGATCTCGCGTTTGACCCATTGGTCCTGGTTGATAAAGGCACCAATGAAGCGATTGATGTTGTCAGCACGCGCCTCACGCTCACGGCCATGGCCGGCATCGGCCTCGGAAACTGGATTGATATCACCGCCGCTCTACCCATCATCGCCTTTCAAGACGGCGGCAACCTTCGGCGCATCGGCACCGAAGGTGAGGTAAAGCCCCAGGCGCTCGGCGATCTCCGGCTTGAAGCCAAGTTGGGTCTACCCTTTTTGCACCGCAAAGATCAGGTGAAAGAAGGGTTCGGCGCCGCCCTCTACGGCAACGTCAATCTACCCACCGGTGACGTCATGGCGTTTGCCAGCGACGGCGTTGTCACCGGCGGCGGCGGCGTGATTTTAGACTACCGGTTTAACTTTGGTCTGCTTCTCGCGGCGAACGGTGGAGTTTGGCTTCGACCTGACAGACAGTTTGCCGGTGTTCGCGTTGGAAACATGGCTTCTTTCGGCGTTGCGGCCGAAATGTACGTGCTCCAACGGTATGGCATTTCGGTAGTGGGTGAAGTGTTTGGCTACCCCTCGCTTGTCAGCTTTCCAAACGATCCTACCCAAATTCCGGCCGAGGGACTCCTAGGTATTCGCTGGCAAAGCAAGTGGGGTCTTACCATCACCGTCGGAGGCAGTTTCGGTGCTGCGTGCAGCTTCGGTGCACCCGGACTGCGCTTCTGGAGCAGTATCACTTGGCAGCCCAATTCTTCGCGCGAGCAACAAGAAATCAACCGCTTGATGGAGAAAGACAGCCTCGACCCCGACAAAGACGGGCTGATCGGCGACGCCGACAAATGCCCGCAGGCTCCGGGACGTCCTGAAAATCAAGGCTGCCCCGATGTGGACACAGACGCCGACGGCGTGAGCGACCGTGAAGACGACTGTCCCGATCTACCCTCCAATGCGCGTGGAAAAGGCGGCTGTCCCGGCGCTTTCGTAAAGGGCGACGAAATTGTGATTATGGACCAGGTTCACTTTGCAACAGACAAAGATGTGATCCTGGACGAGTCAAAACCCATGCTCGAAGACGTGGCCACCGTCTTATTGCGCCATCCTGAAATTCGCGAAATCGAAATTGAGGGGCACACAGACATTCGAGCGGGTGATGCGTACAACAAGGCTCTTTCTCAGCGTCGCGTAAACAGTGTACTCAAGTACCTTGAGGGGCGCGGTATTGAAAGTGCGCGTCTCAAAGCAACGGGGTATGGTCACTCCAAACCTCTTTATGATGACTCGGGCTGCGTCGGGGCCGATGAAGATCTGACACCCACGTGCCGCTTCATGACCAGTAAAAATAGGCGTGTGGTGTTCCACATCACAAAGCGCGGCGCACCCCCGCCCAAGGCCATTGTCGGCGCCGACAACAACCCCACGACTCTACCCACCAAAGATTCCAATCTACCCAGTGACGGTGTGCTTCAAAAAGACAGCACGCTGCCCACCAAAAAAGACAGCGTATTGCCCAATCAAGGCGTGTTGCCCAAGAGCGAAGAAAAACAACTTCCCAAGGGCGACGATACTCAACTCCCCAAACAAGACACCGCTCTACCCAAAGAGGGTGTGTTGCCCAACGCCGGACAGCCCAAAAAACTCCCAACAAACCCCACAAAACCCGCCGATCCTCCCAAAAAGGACGACGGTAAACCCGCCCCCGACGCCCCTAAATAATCGCAGAGCCGGCCGCTGAAGCGTCGCCCCAAGACCTGACGCGTTTCCGATGGCTACAACGTCGTAATCAACACGGAATCACGGAGGACACAGAGGGACACGGAGTTTCTTTGTTTGTCGGGCCGCAATGGGTACACATCAGCCGTGATCCCAACCTGACAGGTGATTGCTGACGCAGTGCGAGCCTGTTGCAGGCTAAAATACAAAAAAACTCCGTGGATCTCCGTGACCTCCGTGCCTCCTAGGTAACTTCCCTTTAGCGGAACGTTCTGCAAGGCACGGATCCAGTCTTGTCGAGACGTTTGGGACACCCTTGCCCGTCGCCAAGCGGAAAAGCGAACAGCGTGGCGCGTCGGGTTCTCCAGATGGAGTTCTGTGGCGAGCGCAGCCACGACGAAAACGAGAGACCGGCGAGACCGGTGGATGGCGACGTGATGGACATCTCAAGTCGCCGGACGTCCCAGAACGGGCTCTTTTCTGCTGCATCGACAACTCAACCGCAACGAGTTACTCGCCGTTCGAATGAGGCGCATGCGCCGCTGGGGAACTCCGTGTTGAATACGGTGTGCCAGGTGGCTGGACATTCAGGTCATTGCGGGGCGGCCGAAGTTACCCTTTTGTGAATGGAGGCGCGAAGCGCGCACCGGGCGTCGCAAAGCCTTACTTCGTTTTGGGTTGAACCGGTTTCGGCGCGGGATTGGTGGGCAGTTTTGACTTGGGCTTGGTGGTTGTTGTGGGAGCAGCTGTTGGTGCTGTGGTTGCCGCAGCAGTGGGCACCGCGGTGGGAGCCGCTGTTGCCGGAGGCGGGGGCGGAGGGGCCGACGCGGTTGCGGTAGCGGTAGCGGGCGGGGGCGGCGGAGGAGGAGCAGACTCTGTTGCTGTCGGCTCAGGCGGCGGAGCATCTGAGCCTTCTTTTTAGGCTTTTTGTGCGTTGTGAGCGGCTTCACTTCACCCGTTTTGGGGCGCACCCAAATCACCGCGGTGCCGCTTGACACAAGAACATACTGCGCCTGTTCGTTTCGAACCTCTTCGTTCACCGCTTCGATCACAGCGTCGCCGCCCACAAGGCATGCGGCCTTTCGCAGTGACTCAAGCCGCTCGGCTTCTGTGCGCGCTTTGATGTCGCTCTGAACAGGTTGCAAACGGTGGTATTCCAAATCCGGCTCTTCACCGGCGGGAATGACTGCCATATCGCTGCAAAAGTCACCCGACGGCGTGCGCCGATCTTTGAAGGCGGCTGTGCAGCTTGTCCCAAAAACGACGGCAATCGAGGCAACGATTAGAGGTCGGATCATCGAACGTTGTCTGCTTCTATCAGCGTTTGGCATTCTAAAGCAACCTTCTATCTGCGACGTTTGGCGGCGCCTTTTGCACCGCTTCACAGGTAGAGGTAGAGCTTGGCGGTGGCACCCGCCGAGAATTTCTCGATGTTGACCTTGTCGTTGTCAAACTTGGCGCCCGGTTTTGAAAACTCGTTCCATGTAAAGTAGGGATCGATCTCCACGATCGGCCTCTCTGAACCGAGCGACAACCCCACAAAGAATCCAAGTGGAATGGTAAGATTTTCACCCGGGTTTGCGAAGTCGACAATGGCGACGCTTGTTCGCGCGCCGATGTGAAGAGCTTCAACCACCTGAAATGCGAACGCCAATGGAACGTTCAGCCCAAACGTGACGGCTTTTTGTTCCTGAATTGTGATGGGTGCACCCGGGGCGAGATCGAGGCGCGCCGACGAGCCCATTCGAATGAGAAACGGAATGCTTGCCTCAAGGCGTACACCTGCTTCACCGGGCAGCGTCAGCGCCGTTGTTTCGGCGCGAATACCCATGTTGAATTGTTCGGCGCCGACGAAGCGAAACGTAACTCCAACGCGCGGTTCGAGATACTGAAACTCCGGCATGATCCGCAGTGTGCCGATCGATGCACGCGCTTCGAGGTCTTCCGTAATTCCAAACGTGAGCCCTGCCGCGAAAGCGATATTGGTTTGCAGCGTTCGTTCGACAGCATTTGGATCTTGAACGATCTGCGTTGCGTCGAACGTCACGTCGGGAGAAAGGCCAAAACTCGGCAGGGTGAGCGGCCGATCCACATACGCAACCGGATAGCGTTGATTGCCATCCTGCGCGGAAGCGCTCGCCGAAATGAACAGACTCACAAGCGTTGCAAAGCCCAAAAAAAGCGCGGAACGTGACACAGCCACCTCTTTCCCGGAAGGGATTTGCCCGAGCGACTCACCGCCGCCCACGTGATCGGTGCAAGCGAGGATCCAGCTTTTCATGACGCGGGCTTTTTGGCCATGTTTCGTGCACGGTCACGACGGACAAAAAATGGCCTGCCCCTGGTTCCGCCGGCTATCTGAGTTGCTCCGCCTTGCCCCCGAGCCGCCGATGCGGTTCTAGGGCTTTGAGAATGGGTAGGTCTTCGGAGGTGTTTTTTTGAAGGATCGAACGAGCCACCAACTCCCCAACGGCGGGCCCCAACATGAAACCCTGACCACACATTCCACCGGCGACAAAATACCCTTCCACATGAGTAGAAAAGCCGACGAGCGGTAGACCGTCGGGAGTCATTGGGTAGAGTCCCCGCCAAGTTCGCCTCACTCGGAGGGCCGACAGCCGCGGCATGACATCCAACAGGCGCCGGGCCGCCATGGGTAGAAACGTGCTGGTTTCCCGCGTATCGTCGCCCCATATCAAAGGGGAGGGGGTTAGACAGAAAATGACCTGACCATTTTTGTGTTGAAAGAAGTAACAATTGGCCGACCCCGGACCGGGACGAATATCCACCACCAGCGGGCCCAAAAAAGGCGCTACCGCCTCTGTAATGCCCGCTTCGTGCGCGTCAGGCTTGACGGGTAGATCGGATTCGGGGGGCAACCCCCCAATGTCAGACGACCATACACCGGCCGCGTTGACCACTGTGGTCGTTGCGATTTGCGAGTGATGTGTACGCACCCCGGTAATCTTACCGTTTTGGTGCACAACCTGGGTGACAGGTTCTTCAAAGCGAAAGATCGCACCCAGCGTTTGAGCGCGGTCAAATAGGGCGTGCAAAGCGAGCAACGGTGAACAGTGCCCGTCGTTGGGTGAAAAAGTGCCACCGCGGAGTGCGTTTTGATTGAGATCCGGCGCCGCTTTCAGGAGATCATCACGCTGGAGCCAGTGAATGGAAAGGCCGTACGCATGTTGGGTAGTCAGCAGGTTTTTGAGCGTCGTTTCGTCTTGCTCCCGGTATGCCGGAAAAAGATAACCGCCCGTGACCCACTCAATGTCATGGCCAAACGTTTCTTTCCAAGTAGAAAAAATTTCGAGCGAACGTTTACAAAGTTGAATTTTGCTTGGGTCGGAATGGGTAGCTCGCACCCCACCGATGGCGGCCTTGTTTGACCCTTGCCCCACACTTTTCTGTTTGTCGAGCACCACCACGCGGAGCCCTTCAGCTGCAAGAGCCAGGGCTGTGGGAGTGCCAATGCTCCCCGCTCCGATCACCACCACGTCGGCGGTTTCTACCTTCCCATGGGAAGGTTCGGCGCTCGCAACCGGGTTGGGAAGGTTCACGGCGAACCCTCCTTTTTTCCGGCGAACACCGCGAGCGGAACCTCTAACAAAAGCGGACGAACCCGCGGTTCACCCACTTCATTCTGACGTACGTTTTCTTCGGCAAAAATGCGGTGAACCAGGCGATTGCACGAGCGTGCCCCACACGCCCCAAGGCCCGCTCGCGTGAGGACTTTGATCTCGTTTATGTCACGATGTCCTTTTTCGATCAGCGTTCGAATGGCGAGTGCGCTCACCCTTTCGCATCGGCATACAATTGTAGAATCGGCAGGCCGACCTTCCCACTGTTCAGGGGTTGCGTGTACACTTGGATCAACCACTCGAATGCCGGCGATTTGCCGCGCAATGGAGTGTTCGGCTCGGAGCCGCACGGCCAATGTCCTGTCGAGCGCCACACCCGAACGAATGCGCACCACCTCTGCTTTGCCCAGCACCAAACCTTCCACGTTCACCACGTCTACCCAGTCACCTTCCCGGATGAGAACTCTGTCCATTTCAAACGGGACAATGACCCACGGGTGAGAAGGATCTTTTCGATCATCTACCAGGGTGATCGCCTGGCCCGGGCAAATGGTCACGCACTTTTCACAGCCCACGCACGGCTTTTCAAGCGTGGATTGAACAAACTGAGGCACGTGCCGAATGTCATCGGGGTCAATGCGAATGCCTCCCTGTGGACACGCCGCCGAACACGGATCGCAGGGAATTTCTTGAACGCAATGCAACACCGGCTCCACAGCGTGAAGGTCTTCGGCCTCGATGGGAGGCGGAGGGTAGATCGCGCCCGGTTTCGATTCTAAAACGGTCAACGTGCGGCGCCAGTGCTCGGGCGTTTCAACGTTGGAGATACCCAATTTCTGCGCGAGTTGATGCGCCTTGATTTTGCCCGCGAAGATCGCGGCCGACGCTTCTGCCACGTGATCGGCGTCACCCGCTGCCCCCGCTACAAGGCCAAATTCAAGAGCTTTTTTATAGAGTCCATCTTCAGGATCCATTCCGACGGCGAGCAAAATGGCATCACATGCGAGGCGGCGATGGGTGTTTTCAACCACCTGAAAGTGCTCGTTTACCCGAGCCACAGTGGCGCTTTCTACCTGATGTGTACCGTTGGCCGAGACCAGCGTTGTGGATGTATAGATCGGTATTCCAAGGCGCGCCAGCTTGTCGTGGTGCACTTTATACCCACCACATTGGGGCAACGCCTCAATCACCGCTTCTACCTCAATCCCGGCCTGAATGGCTTGGTAGGCAACAATGAGCCCCACGTTTCCGCCACCCACAATGAGCACCCGTTCTGCCGGTTTTACCCGGTCGCGATGAAGCAACGTTTGAAACGCGCCCGCACCCAACACACCTGGCAAAGTGTTTCCAGAAAAGGTTAGAAATCGTTCCCGCGCGCCCGTGGCCACAAGCAACCCGCGCGGTTCCACAAGCACATACTCCCCGTCGGGTGTGTCGCCCGCTGCGCGAAGCACGCCCACTCTTTTGTCGGAAAAAACGGCCAAAGCGCTTGAATTTGTCCAGACTGTCACCCGCGAACAACTGCGAACCTGACGGTCAAGTTGAGCGGCGATATCCATGCCTCGCGTACCGGCATGAACCGCGTTAAACGAACCAAAAAAGCGATGCGTTTGGAGTACAAGCTTGCCACCGAGCGATGCTTTGTCGTCGACGAGCAATACGTCTGTCCCGAGGCGATCGAGTTCAATGGCGGCGCTTAAACCGGCGGGGCCGCCGCCGATAATGAGCACCTCGGTTGAAACGGTGGGGGTATGATCACTCAACTCGAAAGGTGTGGCGGGCGGCAAGGTGGGTAGACCGTTTGATGGCAGCACGCACATTCCCGGCCGAATTGCTGTTACACAAGCTTTTACAGGTTTGCCGTCCGCGATAACCAAACATTGGGCGCATTGCCCATTGGCGCAAAAAAGCCCTTGTGGAGCGCCGTCTTTGGGGTGATGCCCAAACACTCGCTCGCCGGCGGCGGTCAGTGCGGCGGCAATTGTCTCTCCCTCTTTCCCTTCTATGGGTTGACCATTCCATGAGAAGGGTACGGTAGGCCGCTCCGGCGGGGTAAGGATGGGATGGCGTGTCAGGCGCCGATTCACCATGGCTTGCAGAATACTCCAAAACGGCGCACGAGATCGGCGCGATGATTTCGCTTTTCCGGTTGGTTTGGAGCTGGCCCTAAGCTAGCCTCGGCGCGGTATGGCAGTTGAGGCTTTGCTCGCCGGAATCATCGCCGTTTCACCCCCCGGTCAAAGCCCTTACTCCATGGTGCCGCTGCCTTCGTGCGGTGAAAACCCGCTCAAACCGGCCTGCGTTGAAACACCCAAACCCATTTGGTCCCCGCTCTATTCGACATTTGTTCGGCAGGAAAATCGCGAAGAAGCCCTCAAACGGTATCTCGACATCGCGCGCGCCATCGAAAAAGTGGCCGATGATTCTACCAAACCTACCACCGTGGGTGACGTGACAGAACCTGCCATTTGGCCCTGGTCCGCCGAAGATCTGGCTCGATCGCTTGCCACCATCGCCTACCATGAGAGCGGCTATCGCCGGGACGTTCAAACTGGAATTGGTAAAAGTGCCTTGGGCGATTGCGGATATTGGGGAGCCAAAGGTCAAAAATTGGGCGCGGAAGAGGCTCGCGCAACGGGCGCGCAATATCTATGTCGATCGGTCTGCCTCGTTCAAATCAATACCGGCGGACTGTCAGGTCAGCGCTATGGCATGCTCGGAAAAGACATGGTCGGTCTCGACAGCGCATCACTTCAGCGCTGTTTTTCGGCCGGTGCGCGTGCTTTCGCCAATGCGCGAGGCCGCTGTGCAACTCAGAAAAGCGCCGACTGGTTCACCAAAACAATTGCGTCTTACGGTACCGGAAAGGCCTGCGAAACCGAAGAATCGTGGGTGAGCGCCCGCGTTTCCACCTTTGAAAAGCTCTCCAAGCTCAAAGCCGGTGATCTGGCAGAAGACGTGAAAAAACTCCTCGGGTTGCAAAAGACCGAATCGAACAAGTAAGATTGGCGGCTCAATGGAACTTGCGATCACCGGGCCGCTGCGCGCCGCACTTCTCCGATGGATTCTTCCCACCGGTGGCCCGGCTGTTACGGTGGTTTGCAAAGCGACATTCAACCTCCGCCCGGGTGAATCGCCGCTCGCGTCACAACAAGACGAACCAAACGAAGACGACACCTATTGGGATGA
Organism: Polyangiaceae bacterium; assembly: GCA_016712345.1. Lineage (GTDB taxonomy): Bacteria > Myxococcota_A > Polyangia > Polyangiales > Polyangiaceae > JADJRH01. The sequence goes on along the minus strand of JADJRH010000011.1, from coordinate 4,203,101 downwards.
CGATCCGCAAAGGAGCTTGTCGGCTTCAACCGACATGGTTCCATACAAAGCGCGCGCCGACGTGGTGTTGGTAGGCTCCGCTTACTCCTCTGAACCGGTGCGCTCCCTCCTCGCGCGATTGGCGGTGGGCACCGTCAACAAATCCATTGAAGTGCATGCCGATCGAGCATTTGGTCCCGACGGGCTGCTTCGCGAAGGTCTGCCTTTTAACAGAATGCGCCTGCGGTATGAACGGGCTGCCGGCGGGCCTGAAACAACCAACCCAGTGGGGATCCGAGCTGATCAACAAGACAGTCGAGGCAACATCCCTCTACCCAATTTGCAAGCTCCGAGCGCCCATGTTTCACGCCGAGGTGAAGGGTTTCTTCCCATTGGTTTCGGACCCATCGCCCCTCTTTGGCGTGAACGGTTGGTTCGCATCCAGCGGTGGCTTCCGGGGTGGTCACCTTACGATTTTGCGCGGGCGCCGCTGCCCGATGGATTTGACGGTTCATACTTCAACGTGGCTCCACAGGATCAACAGTTAGAATCGGTCAATGCGGGTGAGCAGGTGGTTTTGGAGCATCTCCATCCTGAACATACCCGCGTTGTAACGCGCCTTTCCGCGGTTGAACCGCGCGTTACCTTGGAGCGTCCGGGAGGATCTACCCAATCGATTGCGCTCACATGTGACACGCTTTCCATCGACACCGACCGCGGCGTGTGTCACCTCGTGTGGCGAGGGACGGTAGTGCTCGCCCATCCCGCTGAAACGGGGCGCATTGTGGTGAGTACGCATGATGCACACGCCGCCACGGGATGGGAAGGTTCCAGAAACGATGACATGGCTGAGCGCACCATTGCTCCAATGGATGCTGCGTCCCCGCTCTCTGCCATGCCTTTTGGGGGACGCGTTAAGGCGCCTCCTGCCCCACCCCGAGTCGCCTCGCAGGAAAAGGGTCTACCCTTCCAACGTGAAGCTCCTCCGCGTGAGGCGCCCCCACCTCCTAGGCAACCGGCTCCCCGTGCCCCAACGCCCTCGGATTCAGGTGTTTCTCCCTATCCCGGCAATGTGGGTCATGCGCCGCCTACCCATGTTGGTCCTACCCATGGTGGGCCTACCCATGCCGCCGGGCGAACTGAAGGTACACAAGTCTACGAGCTTCCGCAGCAGCCATTTTCTACCCCGCTGCCGTTGCCCGTTCCACCGCCTCCTCCCCCCAACTCTCCCCATGCGGTCCATCCGCCGGTGCCGCCGCCCATTGCGCCGCCTCCACCCGCCGCTCCGCCAGTTCCTCGTCCGCCGCCCGCAATTCCACCGCCGGTTCCAGCGATTCCGGTGCCCGTTTCACCTCCTCCACAAGTGGAGTTGAGTCCATGGGCCAATGCCGGTTCAAGTGCGCCCGCGCAGCCGGCGCCTTCTTCAGGGTCTTTCGGGGAGCGTCTGACACAAGAATCTCCCCAAGCTCTTACCGAAGACCGCTCTCGGCGAGGTGAACCTGAACACCTTGGAACCCTGCCTCGACCCGTTGAAAAAGCGGCTCCAACCTTTTTGGCTGCCGCCGCCGTTGCAGGAGTTGTGGCAGCGTCCAACGCCGCAGCCGATCCCCTTCCACCCGCGCCTGTTCGAGGAGCTTCCAAACCCAGGTCATACCGTCAAAGCACCGACGCGGTGGATTTGGTTTGGTTTGACGGTGAAAGTGTTGCCCGCGTTCGAAAACGGCCGCCGTGGCGTGTGCTTCTTCTCGATCTCGAAGAGGCAACCGAACAGGATCCTGAAGAAGCGGTGCTCGGCAACACCCCTGAAGAAATTGAAGACCGTCGTGACATGTTGCATGTGCTTTTGCACGCCCAATCCGCCGACGAATACGGCATTTCAGAATCGCTCAATCAGGCGGTTCGCGCCGATGGTAAAATTATCAATCCTGTCATTGCCACAGCGGGTCAACTCGCTTTCGTCTTTGATGAACTTGAAATGCTCAAGGCCACGTTGTCCGCTGCGCTCCCATTTGCCGCGGGAGATGAGCCGCTCACGTCGGCCACCACGTCGGCCAAAGAATTTTTGTCCACTCCGGGTCTGGTTGCCACCGGTGTTGTCATCGACTCTCTGACAACCCGCATTCGAGAGGCTTTTCTGCGGGTGAAACGCCCGGTGGCCAATGACTATCTAACCGTTCAAAGTGAGCGCGCGCTGCTTGAAAAGCGTCATTATCAAAAGCGTGAGGTGCTCTCTAAAACTCACCTGCGGGGCCTTTTTTTCCCGGACGGATCGTCGAACGGCATCCCCACCTACCTGCCTGAAGAGGTGAGTAAAAAACTTCCCCTCTACCAGCGGTTCAGTGTTCGGATGATTGTGGAAGTGCACCGAACAGCGGACCAAAATGAAGTTCATCCCGCGGCGCTCAAAGTGCTTGCGTTGGGTAGATCCATCCACCCAGGCCGAGGATAACGTCAAGCGTCTCGCCAACGACCTGAGACGTCTCGACTCCTGACACGTCGTGATCAACACGGAGTTTTGCGGGAGCGCGCTTCGCGACCCCGTTCGACGGGGAGGTAACTTCACCGCCTCGCAATGACCCGAAATGTCTCGAAGCCTGACACGTCGTAATCAACACGGAGTTCCCCAGCGGCGCATGCGCCTCATTCGAACGGCGAGTAACTCGTTGCGGTTGAGTTGTCGATGCAGCAGAAAAGAGCCCGTTCTGGGAGGTCCGGCGACTTGAGATGTCCATCACGTCGCCATCCACCGGTCTCGCCGGTCTCTCGTTTTCGTCGTGGCTGCGCTCGCCACAGAACTCCATCTGGAGAACCCGACGCGCCACGCTGTTCGCTTTTCCGCTTGGCGACGGGCAAGGGTGTCCCAAACGTCTCGACAAGACTGGATCCGTGCCTTGCAGAACGTTCCGCTAAAGGGAAGTTACCTAGGAGGCACGGAGATCACGGAGATCCGCGGAGTTTTTTGTATGTCAGGCTGCAATCGGCTCTGGGTTTGGCGGTTACCCAGGAGCGCATTTGTAGCGGCAGTCACCTGACAATTTGCCAGCCGCCGCCCACTTTACAGAACACGCAGTTGAATCGACCTACCATTTTAGGAGAGTCGGTTGCCCGAAGTCGAAGCGGGCTTTTGCCGTCGGGCTCCACAAGTTGAACCAAACGTCCGTTGCCCAACAGTTCAAGCGTTAGAACCGTGTTTGGGAATGGTTCTGCCTCAATGGTTTGATCGGCTACAAGCTGCTCGATTCCAAGCATTTTTCGAGCTTCGGCCGCCGAATTTAAGTAATAGGCGTATTGATAATCTCGCTCTTGGAGCGCGCAGCGCGCCGACAGTCCGGTCAGATCTTTGGCTGCGAGGAGCGCATGTACATGGTGATACTCGGCTAGAATCTCGGCCCGCAACGCTTCAGTTGGGGTAAGTTTTTCTGCCTCGGACCAAGACCACGGTGGGAACGAAGTTTCAAGGTCACACGTCAACGTGGCTTTTGCGCCGAACCGTTCTACCTCAATGGGATCACCCCCGGTGGGGCGTACACTCTGACCAAAGCCGGTGACAGCATCGTGCCCGTATCCCGAAAAATGAAGCGTTCCGATGGAGGTTGCGTCTTCAGACTCGGGGTTTGGTTTTTGAAAAAGAGTCACTGTGCAAGCGGCATGTTCAGAGAAGTCGCGCCCCCGCGTCCGCGGCCTCACCGTGAGCGAAAGGCTGTTTTTTCCGCTTTCCACGTAAGGGTTGATATCAAAACGGGTTTGAACTCGGCTGAGAGGCGCGCGAAGCACGGGTAGATCGTTAACCCTCACTTCAAACGCCACTTCGGCCGCCACAATCTCAACTTCAAAAACGGTTCTGTCGCGCATTTGATTATTCATGCATTGCCAAGCAGATACCAGGATTGCCCCTTGGAAAAGTCCTGCTCTTCCCAGAGAGTGAACTCACCCTCGTACGATTCTTTCACTTCCCAAATCACTTTTCCAGATGCCCAAGCCGCCACTTTTAGTTTGCATTCAAGCAGGGCAAAACGGCCTTTTAGATAAATGCCTTTGTCGTTATTTCCAAGCGTTAAACCCGCCACGACACCTGTGTCGCCTCCAACCTCGGCGCCCAGGGCAAACCCCACATACCCAGTGGAGCCAAACGAGGCTTTGGCCATAAGTTCCACTTTAACCTTCCCCTCGATGGCACCGCGCACACCGGCTTTGGGAGCCGCGGCTTCTTTTTTGGCGCCCACTTCACCGCCGATTTCACCGGAGATGGTGAGCATGATCTCAAACGTTTGCCCCTTGTCTTTGGCCCAGTTTTTTACTTTCAGAAGCCCGGTGGACACCGGTTTGAGCTGGGGAATGAGCCCCATCGCATAGATGATGCCTTCAAGGACATCAAACTTGACTTTAATGCCAAAGAGCGGGTCGGCCTTGAAGAGAAAACTCCACTCGGCGCCCACGCGGTAAGATTTATCGATCTCCTTAAACTTACCCTCGTATTGAAGCGCCACTTTGGGGAAAATGGGCAGGAGGCGAACGCCCATGAATTTATAAAAAACCTCGCAGAAGAAATCGATCCCCCGCTTCACAAGCAGGTTCATCCAGGCGAGTTTTTTAAACTTGTCGTCGAGCTTTAAGCCGAGTGAAACGCTTCGAGAGCCGTATTTAATTTTCCCCTGAAATTCAAACTTCCAGGCGGTTTGAGCCGGTCGGCCGCGCTTTTCTACATACCCGCGCGACTGAGCCACATCCATGCGCTTGTTTGTACGGTCGTCGATGGCGTCGGAGTCGAGTTCAAACTTGAAAGATACCTGCGGTTCAACGTTGGGGTACACGCGAACGACAGCCGGGGTAGACAACCCCTTGCACGCCTGAGCGGTGAATGTGTACTCCACCGGCTTGTCTTTCCACGGCCAGAGAAGTGGTAAGATCTCCCCATGGATGTCTTTATCCCCGTAATAAACTTCAACCGTAGAAACATCGGGTTTTGCCAGTGTTTCATGCGGACTTTTGACGATCACCCCGTTCTTGTGTTTTGAGCAACGCGGTTTGGCGAGGCTCACCGTGGTTTTGATTTTTTCGGCGTTGCTCTTGTCAGCCGCCACGACCTCAATCACATTGACCGGAGGTTTGACTGTGGAGGCCGCGGGGAGTTTTACTTTATACGCTCGCTTGGGATGGTCACACTCCATCTCCAAGGTTTTTATTTCACACTCCACCGTTGCCGGCGGCACCTTCTCGCCTTGACCGACGAGAGGAGAGCCCATGTCACTTGGGGCCGCGGTGTACGAGCCGGGATCGGCCGGATCAACCGTGGTTGGTCCAAGGCCTTTGCCCGCCGACCCGCCGTTGTTGATCTTGACTACGGTGCCCACCACCGTCACACCCGCCGAGTCGATACGGATAAAGCCGCCGGCCGACTTGATGGTCACATCCTGCGCTTCACCCACGAGGGTTTCACCCGAAACAATGTGAAGCGCTTTGCCGGACTTGAGGCCGTAGCGCCCTTTTACCTCTTCGTCGGTGTCGTCGAGCACCATGAGCGACAGACTTTTATCAATTCGCCCATTTTTGTTGCCGATGACGTGCTCGTGGGAGTTGCCCTCAATACGCTCGCGGAGCGACTGCTTGACAACGATATCGAGATCTTTGCCTACCCATGCAGCGCGGTTGTTTTCCGTTTCTTCGCGCAGGTCATTTTTTGACGGTGATCTGACGGTCGTGAACAACGGTGATAAACTCGTCGTTTTTGACCAGGCGGACGCGGTCTTTTTGGGCCTGTTCCCAAACGAGTTCTTGACCCTTCAGATCCTCGAACATGATCTCGTTAAAACCCCCCGACCCCATGCTGCTGTCGCTCTTCCACGTGCTGCGAGTTTTATGGGTAGGAAGTTTATAAGGTACCTGTTGCACCGCGTTGTACGCGCGACCCATGATCACCGGTTCGTCGGGATCTCCCTCCAAAAACGTGACGAGCACTTCTTGTCCAATGCGAGGAAGGCTAATTCTACCATAACCGAGGCCGCCCCACGGTTCGTGCACACGTACCCAACACGAGGCGCTGTCGTCATGTTTGCTTTCACGGTCCCAGGGAAACTCTACCCGAACGCGTCCAAATTCATCGGTATGAATTTCTTGACCTTTGGGCCCAACAACCGTTGCCGATTGAAAGCCATGAACCACAGGTTTGGGCGTGATAAGCGGCGGTTTGTAAGGTGCGTCGGCGGGCACCGCCAAAACGCGCATGTTCCACTCGCCTTGTAGAGACATGCTCAGCGACGTGGACGTGACAAGCCATTTTCGAGTAGAAGGTACAGCCTCGTGGGGATGACCCTGAATGCTGAATACCGAGCCCGGGCATAGGTCGTAGGCGTTGGTTTCAAATGTCAGGTGCCGCGCGCCCACCCGCATTGCGGCGAGATCGCGTTCGGCTTTTTTCTTACCATACGCGGGATCCACCCTCGCAAATCCCTTGTCATCGGCAACAGGGGTGTCTCCCGGTTTTCCTGTTTCGGCGAGGAAGGCCGCGGGATCGTATTCATACTGCTCCAGCTTCCCTTCAATGCCTGCCACCGGATCGGCTTGTTCAAACAAGGCGCGCGCCGGGTTTCGAAAGTCAAAGTCGCGCAGGGTGCGCGCCCCCGGTTTGACAACGCGGCCCCACTGCACCGCAGTGACGAACTCCATTTCAGCGGCCTGATTTGGATTGTCGACAAAGTGGAGAGCCGGACCCGGTCGAGAGGTGTTTGATTCTGGCCGATCGGCAAGAATCAGTTGCGTGCTTGAAGTTCCTTCGCCCTCAAAAAAGTGGACAATACCGGCTTCTTCAAGCAGGCGACACAAAACCTGATGGTCTGATTCGCCGTATTGAACTTTATACTCAAGCTTGGGGTAAATGCTTTTATCAATGCGCCAGGTGGGAGGCACCTGCCACTCACCGAGAAGTTTGTCGGCAATGTCGGGAATGGAGATATGTTGGAAAATGCGGTAATTGCGCCTCTGGCTCAATAGCCAAAAACGCGGCACAAGCTCAATGAGATAGGTAGAAACCGACTTTTCGCCGCCCGTGGGATGAACGGCTTTTACCTGTTCAGCATGCCGAACAATCCCCGACCAGGTTCGGCTCCCCATTCCAAGTGAAAATGCGATTCCAGCGACAACGTGGAGTTTTGCAGGCTGGCCGACAATGGAGGAAAGGGGCAGGGAAGGGTCGGGTGACAACACCACCATCGACACAACAAAAGGCGTGGAAAACGCTTCACGAACAGTGGCGCGAACCACCGTCAGGTTGACGGGGGTGGCCAATTCAAGCGTGAGCGAACTCATGAACGCCTCCTCTCAGGTTGTGACGGCGGCGCTCCAGACTCCGCGTCCGACGGTAGAAAAATAAACTCGATGTTTTCACCCAGGGCGCGCTTTTGCTGAGGGTTGGCCACTTCCCAAAAATCGGAAAAGACCAAAGGGTCATAAAATCTGAAATAGACCCGCTCGCTCGACTCTTCGAGTTCTATCATTAAAAAGCGCCTGAAATGGCGGCGTACCTCGCGGAAAGGTGACGAACTTGTAAAATAGATACCCCACCTCTTGCCCCAGCCGTTTTCAACCAATCGCGAAAGAAGCGGTGAATCGGCGAGCATGGGCCCAACAAGGTAAGGTGCCACGTCGGAAAGTGCGTCACCCTCGGCCCCTTCGTAAAGCGACTGATGGCGCTCAACAGATTCGCGCAACATGGGTAGAATGGCCTCTGACCGAGCGGTATCCACGATGGTGTACAGCGGTTTGCGCGCCGACTCTGCCCGCAGAAATTGGAGCGCCTGAACGGCCTCCGGCGGCGGTTCTTCGGCAATCGCATCGGCCGACGGCTCATCGTCGAAAATGGGTAAGTCCGGATCGGGATCCGCGTTTTTTGAGGCGTTCATTTGAGAAAAGTTCTCGATGTACACCATGATGTCGGTGCGCCCGGCGCGGATCCACCCACCGTGCGGAACCACTGACTTGACAATGGGTAGACCGTTTAAGAGTGTTCCAAGAAGGCTGTTTTTGTCGCGCAGGAAAGCGGTTTTACCATCCCACGAAATATCAAAATGAACGCCCGACATTTGGTCGTCGTGGGCGATTACCACGTCGGCAAGGTCGGTTCTGCCAAAGCGCACCTGATTGCCGGGTGGAAGCACGACCTTTTCGCCGTGTCTCATGCCGCCGCGAATTTCAACGATCAAGCGAGTCATTCTTTGCCTCGCTTTCGGCGAGCTTCACGCTCTTGGCGCTTGCGCTCACATTCTTCGCAAAACGGCTTGTCGGTTTTTAGAGTCTCCGCCTGGGGAGTGGAGCCGATAATGACAGTTGGGCAACCGGCGACGATCTTACCTCCGTGGGACATGGCATCACCGAGGCGCGCGGCCTCTTTGTTCCCAATGAGCACCGAGGGCTCTCCAACTGCAATGGAATCGACGGCGGGGACACAAATGGCTTTGTCGCCTTTGCGCGCCGCCGGCATGTTTCCGATAATGACGGTGGGTTCACCGGCCGCGACCGGCCCACCCACGTGCGGAACGGGGCCGGGTTCCACCTTTGGACAGACGTGGAAATCGCTGATTCGAGCCGCTGCGGGCATAAGTCCTCCTACTGTCCAATCAGGGATTTGGAAACGTCGTCGGTGACCGCTTCATAGGCGGCATCGGGCGCTTCTGGGGAGGAGCCTTTTCCACTGTTGGCGGACCCACCGCTGTTGATTTTGACAACGTTGCCCACAATGGTCACACCGGCCGAGTTGATACGAATAAATCCGCCGGGCCCTTTGAGCGTTAGATCTTGGGCGGCCTCAATGACCATTTGCGTGCCGGCCTTGACATGGAGTTCTTGAGAAACGGCGAGCGCGTGGTTTCGACCTGTAACCTCGTTGCGATCTTTACCCACAACGAGTGACCTTGACCCGTCGATTTGCTCGTTTTCGTTACCCCAAACGCGCTCGTGTCTGTCGGCTTCTACCCGTTCGCGCTTGTCTTGTTTGACCACAATATCCTGGTCTTTTCCGATAAAAACTTTTACGAAACCAAGAGTCTTTTCAAACTCGTCGTGTTTTACAAGTTTCTGACGGTCATGGCCGACGGTGATTGTTTCGTCGTTTTTTACGAGCCGGCGCCTGTTTTTTTCTGCCTGTTCGTACACCAGTTCTTGACCTTTCAGGTCTTCGAACATGATTTCGTTAAACCCGCCCGAGCCCATGGAACTGTCGCTTTTCCAAGTGCTGCGGGTTTTGTTTTCAGGCAGCTTGTAAGGCACTTGTTGGGTTGCGTTAAACACGCGGCCTACAATGACGGGTGCGTCGGGATCGCCGTTTAAAAAGCCCACCAGCACTTCTTGACCAATCCGCGGGATAACAATCATACCGTAGCCCGTGCCGGCCCAACCCTGACTGACCCGGATCCAACAAGACGACTTTTGATCGAGCTTGCCTTCACGATCCCAGGGGAATTGCACGCGCACTCTACCAAACTCATCGGTATGAATTTCCTGCCCGGCGGGCCCCACAACCACCGCGCTCTGAACGCCGTCTACCCTGGGCTTTACCGTGCGCCGCGGCGGCTTGTAACGCACATCGGCAAACACCGCGCGACCTGACATTTTCCACTCACCAACAGGGGTACCGCCGAAAGAAGCGTGGGTGACCAGCAATTTTTGACTGTCAGGTAGGTCTGCGTGAGGGTGGTTTTCAATGGAGAACACCTGACCGGGCCAGAGGTCGACAACGTTTGTCACGAACGAAACGGCGCGTTTCCCCGCGCGATCGCCGAGCAACATGCGGTCGGCCCGACCGAGGCCAAAAGCTTGATCGTGGCGCGCCACACCCTGGTCATCGGCAACAGGGGTGCCTCCTCCCGCGCCGCCTTCCACAAGAAACCCGCTGGGCATGTAGTGGAACTGTTCAAGCGGGTCTTCAGGCTGCGGGGCCTTGGGCGCCTCGGCCAACATGGCAAAGGCGGGATTGCGAAAATCGTAGTCGCGAACAGCGAGCGCTCCGGGCCTGACTTCGTGCGCGAGGCGCACCATGGTGACGTACTCTTTTTCACTCTCGACGTTGGGCGAGTCAACAAAAGGTACACCTGCGCGCGGTGCGGCCGTGTGGGGCATGTCGCCGAGCACAAGTGTACTTTTGCCGTTTTTTTCGGGGAAAGTGAACGAAATTCCGGCCTCTTCCCAAAGCCTGCACAAAAAGTCGTAGTCGCTTTCTCCGTATTGAACTCTCAATTCGAGCTTTGGATAGTCGGCTTTTTGAATTTTCCAGGTGGGCTCAATGCTCCACTCTTTGAGCAGCTTTTCGGTGATCTCCACAACCGATTGGTGCAAAAAAAGCCTGTGGTTTTTGCGCTGAGTTAAGAGCCAAAGGGCGGGAACGATCGACAGCGTATAGGTGGACAGCTCAACCCCGGCGCCTCCCTGAACGACCGCCTGCACCTGTTCAATGGAGCGAACAACACCGGTAAACGTGCGCCCTGTGACGGTAGAAAACTCAAGGGCTGTGACAACGTGAAACGACGCCGGGTGCCCGATGATTGCTTCGAGATCGACGCTCGGATTTGGAGTGCGAACGGTGAGCGCGATCTCAAACAGGTCACTCACAGTTTCGTGAATGTCAAATCGCGTGACTTGGAGGGCCTCACCTGAACCGACAGTCAACTGTAAGCTGGTCATGGAGCACCATCATCCTTTGAAGCGCGGCAATCGATGATGCTACGGCGGAACCCGAGGCCGTGTCACTTAGAGAAACGCGCCTGAATTAAACGGGTAGGCGGCGCACTTCACCCTTTTCTTGACGCGCGGCGTAAGTCGCTGGAAACCTCGCCGCATGTTGCTCCGCGGTACCTTCACAGCCATCGTCACCCCCTTTTCAGCCGACGGTCAAAATGTGGATTTTGAAGCGCTTGAAGCGCTTGTTGAGGCGCAAATTGAAGGGGGTGTGAATGGGCTTGTGCCCTGCGGAACCACCGGTGAAGCGCCGACGCTCACAGATGAAGAACAAGTGAGTGTGATCGAGCGCGTTGTAAAAACAGTGAAGCGGCGGGTGCCGGTGGTTGCGGGGACCGGAACGTTTTCTACGAAAAAATCGGTTGCCGCGTCAAAAGCGGCCCTCGCGGCGGGCGCCGACGGCGTGATGATTGTGATGCCCTATTACAACAAACCTTCGCAGGAAGGGCTTCGCGAGCACGTAGTGACCATTGCTCACGCGGTGGGCGCGCCGGTCATTGTGTACAACATTCCCGGGCGAAGCGTGGTTGACCTGTCGGCTGAAACAACCGCAAAAATCTGCGAAAAGGCTCCAAACGTTGTGGGGTTGAAAGACGCGACGGGCAACGTTTTGAGGTGCCAGGAGCTAAAGAACATGCTGGGCGATCGGCTGACGATCTTATCCGGTGACGACGGCCTGACACTTCCCATGATGAGCGTTGGGGCCAGCGGTGTGATCAGCGTTACGTCCAATGTGAGGCCGCGCGAGGTGAGTGAAGTCACGAGGCGCTTTTTCGCGGGTGATCTCGAAGGCGCAAGGCGACAACATTTTGCTCTTTTGGCGCTGCATTCGGCGATGTTTGTGGAGCCCAACCCCGCTCCGGCAAAAGCCGCGCTCGCGCTCGCAGGCAAGATGAATCCTTGTGTACGCTTGCCTCTCGCGCCCGCAACCGAGAGTGCGATCGTCCGAGTGAAAGCCGCGCTCGCACAGCTCGATTCGGTGAAAACATGAAAATTGCGATCTGCGGTGCGACGGGGAAAATGGGCCTCTCTGTGGCTCGTTTGGCTCACGGCGATTTGTTTCAGATCGTTGGGGCCATCGCGTCTTCAGGGTCAAAACATTTGGGGCGCGATCTGGGAGATCTCGCCGGTATCGGAACCATCGGCGTTGCGGTGGACGCACCTGTTTCGAGCGGTCTGATGGGCGCCGATGTGGTGATCGATTTTTCTACTCCCGATGCGCTCGTAGCCCTTGTCCACGCCGCGGCAAAACAAGGTGTTGCGATTGTGAGCGGCACCACGCGCCTGCATGCCGAAGCGACAAAAGCGCTCGAAAATGCGTCGAAACTGGTGCCCGTTTTGTGGGCGCCAAATACAAGCGTGGGTGTACACATTCTTCGTGAGCTTGCGGCTCTCGCAGCAAAGGCGTTGGGCTCCGGGTTTGATGTGGAAATTGTCGAGACGCATCACCGCGCCAAAGTCGATGCGCCGAGTGGCACCGCCGGCGCTCTCGTTGCAGCGGTGAAAGCAGCCCGCCCCGAACTTGTTGAAACGCGCGGTCGAGATGGCAACGTTGGGCCTCGCGCGAACGACGAACTCGGTGTTTTTGCCGTGCGCGGCGGTGATGTGATCGGTGATCACACCGTGATGTTTTTGGGACAGGGCGAGCGAATTGAAATCTCCCATCGCGCCACCAATCGCGATCTCTTTGCCCGCGGCGCTCTCCGCGCAGCCCGCTTTCTAAAGGGTAAACCGGCTGGTATGTACACCATGGCCGACGTCCTCTCCCCCTAGGTTATCGCGACGCAGCTGAAGTTACCTCAGGAGCGGTTTTTGGAAAAAGCCTGTGAGCGGTTTGCGTGGTTGTGCGCGCCACTTCTGCTTCAGGCTTGCCACACGCCGCGGCCACGGCTCGAAGCACGTGCGGTAAAAACGCCGGCTCGTTGCGCTGCACTCGGGGGCGCATATCGCGGGGCGCGAGAAACGGAGCATCGGTTTCAACCATCAGTCTGTCGAGCGGGACGTGTTTGACCACGTCGCGCAATTCAACCCCGCGGCGCTCGTCGCAGATCCAACCGGTGACTCCAATATCAAACCCGAGGTCAAGGTACACTTTGGCGTGAGCCGCACTTCCGGTGAAACAGTGCACCACGCCGCCCACAAGTGAACTTCCGTGTTCGCGCAAAATAGCTACAAAACGGCTGTGGGCGTCACGTTCGTGTAAGAATACGGGCAGTTTCACTTCGGCCGCGAGCGCGAGTTGGTGGCCAAACCATTCTTCCTGAACGGCGGGTGGTGAGAAGTTTCGATTGAAGTCGAGGCCACACTCACCCACCGCAACCACCTCGCGTGAGCGACAGAGTTCTTTCAAGCGGACAATGGTTTGACCGGTACAACTTTTGGCATCATGCGGGTGTACACCGGCCGTTGAAAAGAGCACGTTTCGCCGGGTTCGCGCGAGCGCGGCGGCTTCGACACTGGAGCGTTCACTTGTGCCCGTGATGATCATTTGGGCGACGCCCGCGGCGATCGCACGTTCGATGACTTGATCGCGATCGTTGCGAAATTGGGCGTGAGCGAGGTTTACCCCAATGTCGATAAGCGGAGGCAACATCCCGCTTCCGTAGCGCGCCGACTCGCGTTGCGAAAGGCAAACTCACAAAGTTTGTTGTCGAAATGCTCTCCGCGCTCTCACAATGGCGCCCATGAAAGCCCGCTTGTCGAAGCTTCTGGCGTCGCGCGCGTTCGTGGCCGTCTGCGCGCTCGTTGCGATCGCGCTTTTGATCCCGGTCATGCGCGCGGGGTTCATGATGGATGACTACGGGCAATATGCTTGGGTAAAGAACGGACCTCTCGGCACAACTCACGGCCCGTGGGACATGTTTCGATTTCAGGATGCCGACCGCGCGAGCTTCGCCAAAACGCTTGATCTTGGCTATTGGCCGTGGTGGTCGTCACCCGATCTGAAACTCGCCTTTTTCAGACCCATCACGTCGCTTACCCACGCGCTCGACCACGTATTGTTTCGCGACAGTCCCACGCTGATGCGTATTGAAAGCACGCTGTTTTACGTGCTCGCGGTTGTTGCGGCGGGCCTCGCCTACAGGCGCATTTTGGGGGCTTCGATGTTGGCCGGATTGGCGCTCCTTTTGTACGCGGTGGACGATGCTCACATCGTTACAGTTTCGTGGATTGCCAATCGCAACGCGGTGCTCGCCGCCGCGTTTGGCTTCGCAGCGGTGTACGCACACGACCGAGCGGTGCGCGACGGCGACAGGCGGGCGCGGATTGCGGCTCCAATTCTGCTCGCCCTCGGGCTCTTGTCAGGTGAGGCCGCGGTGGGAACCCTGGCGTACCTGTTTTCACACGCTGTATGGCTTCAAGAAGGGAAGTGGACAAAACGGGTAGGTGCTCTGGCTCCGTACCTTGGCGTGGTGGTGGTTTGGACCGCTGTTTACAAATTGGGTGGGTATGGAGCGTGGGGAGGTGAGTTTTACGTGGATCCGGGGCGCGAGCCCCTGAGATTTGCCAAGTTGCTCGCCATGCGTCTACCCATTTTGCTGCACGGTCAATTCAGTTTTCCGCCGTCGGATTTGTGGCTTCTTGTTCCGTTTGAAAATCATCCCATCGCCTTTGGCATTGTTTTGGCGGGTGTGATTTTGGGCGCCCTTATTTTGGTGAGCGGACTGCGGCGCACCAATCAAAACGGCTTTTTTGTAACGGGAATGATTCTGTCGTTGGTACCCGTTTGCGCCACCTTCCCAGGCGACAGGTTGCTGATGTTTTCAGGTTTTGGGGCGTTTGGCCTGTTGGCGGACTTTATGACGGCATCGCGCGATACGTTACCCCATGCGAGGAAAATGGTGGTTCGAGCCGCGGCTGGGTATTTGATTTTGTTGCACCTGATATTGGCGCCGATTCTTTGTGCGGGACGCGGCATTACCAATATTCAGATGCTCCATGACCCGATTGAGCGCGCCGACAAGTCTTTTCCACCTCCCGCTGAACTCGCGGGGAAAACAGCGGTGATGGTGGTATCGGCCGACTACCTGACTCCATTCTACGGCCTTATTGCGCGCAATCGGCGCGGTGAGGGTGAAGTTGTTCGCCTTCGCATGTTGAGTGTGGCCGTGCGCGGTAAAGCGATGGTCACTCGAACCGATGCGAAGAAGCTTGAACTGACGCTTTCGGAAGGATTTTTTCATGAAAGCTTTTCGCTCGTTTTTAGAAGAGCCGACGAACTTTATAACCTGGGCGACAAAGTAAAAATCGACGGTATGACAGCTACGATTAAAGCGTACACATCGGATCGAAAGCGCGTTGCGACGGTTGAATTTGAGTTTGACGAACCTCTCGACGGCGGCAAATACGTTTGGACAAAGTGGAACCATGGCAAGGTAGAAAAGTTTGATCTACCCGCGGTCGGCGAGTCGGTTGAAGTGCCGGTGACCGATTACATGGATGCCATGGCGCCGCGTGGCTGAGCATCCCGGCTCGAACGAACGGGGTAATTTCCTTTAGATAAAAATGTCTTGACATTAAACAGTCGAGTCCCTAACGTCACCCGCACCAAGGTTTCGTGCGGTCGGCGGTGCTCATGAGCGCCCGTGCGTTGCGTTCTACCCACCGCGTTCGCCGTTATTTTGAAGGAGAATTGTCATGGGACTCGCCAACTACAGCATTGATACTGCCCATTCGAGCGTTGGATTTACGGTTCGCCACATGGTGGTCGCCAAAACGCGGGGCCGGTTTACAAAGTTCTCCGGTACATTTGCATTTGACGCCGAAAACCCTTCCAAATCCCATGTGGAAGTGAATATCGACGCGGCGAGTATCGATACGCACGAGCCTCAGCGCGACGGTCATCTCAAGTCGCCCGACTTTTTGGATGCCGACAATCACAAGGCGCTCACCTTCAAGAGCAAGCGGGTAGAAGGATCGGGCAGCGACCTGAAAGTGGTGGGCGATCTGACCATTCGCGGCACCACGCACGAAGTTACTCTCGATGTGGAATATGCGGGTGGCGGGCGCGATCCGTGGGGTAACGAAAAGGTGGGATTTTCGGCCAAAACCACCATTAACCGCAAAGACTACGGTTTGGTGTGGAACCAAGCGCTCGAAACGGGCGGTCTCTTGGTGGGTGAAAAGGTAGAAATTGAAATTGACGTGGAAGGTCTGAAAGACAAAGCCGCAGCCTAACCCTTTCTGTGGCGCTCGCAGCCGGGACGAAAACGTGAGACCGGCGAAACCGGTGTCAGGTACGTTTTGATCACCCGAAGTCGCCAAACGGCTCCGGTTGGAATTTTTTCAAAACACTACGTTTCCAGCCTTTTCCGATATAGATGAATGTCCAGATTGTTCTTGACGCCGCTCTTAAGTCTAGCCGCCGCTGATGGCGCCCGTGACGGTGAGATCCCCCTGAACAGTGGTAGGCCCTTTCAGGGTGATGGTACCACCTTCAACAGTTACGTCGGCGCCTTTTAGTAACAAGCTTCCCGCCGCTTCTACCGCGATATCCCCAGCGGATGTGATGGTGATGTTGCCGTCGGCGTCGATGTCGATGGTGTCGCTTGACTTGAATTTGATACTGCCTGCGCTGCCGTCGATACTGCCACCTTTGATGGCCACCGTACCGCTGGCAGTCAGACGCCAGTCGCCGTCGTGCGCGGTGGAAATGACGTTTTTCTTGGCGCACACCAAGATACAATCTTCCACGCTGATAATGCGGAGATCGCGTTTGGACATGACGCCGATGCTCGTCCCTTCATCAAGGGGCGGAGGTTCGGCTCCGGGGTAATATCCGGCTACAACGCGGACCAATTTGGACTGCGCGTCGATTGTGGCGGGTGTGGAGATTTGAATGCCGTTTCCGGCGGCAATTTCGACCTGACCAGGTGACTTGAGAAAAGCCTTTTCGCGGCCCATGACACTTGCCGTGTGATGGGAAGATACCGCGGCGGTTCTGTCGCCGTAGACAACTCCCACTTCTCTACCAATGAGCGCTGCGGTTCGTTCGGCCGCAATGATCGCCGACGGATCGAGCGGAGAACCAAGCGGTTCACCCTGCGTTCTACCGTGCGCTTGGTCAAGCCCGTTGTCGGTGGCGGCGGCGATGTTTCTGACCAGGTCGTTCATGGCCGATTGAGTGCGCTCGCTCACATCGGCGCCCATGGAACTCCATGTGCCGGAGTAAGGTACAGTTGTCGGGCTCTTTTCTTCAGGTTGGCCCGACTTGCTCTTTTCTTCTCGTGCGGCGGGGGACAGAGAAAGGTGGGTAAGGTCGCGCGAGATTTCTTCGGGAGAATAAGCCGAAGGCTCATCCATCCCACGCTGCGCGGCGGTGGTCATTGAAGGGGCACCCGCGGCGATGACGGCGCTGCGACCCACAAGGGAGGTTGTGGTTTCTGACAGGGAGGTTTTTCTGGGGGTAGACTCGTTGTTGGAGAGGCGTGATGCCTGCGTGATGTTGGCTTGTGTACGCGTCAGCGCACCCTCTTCAGGTTCTTGGATAGCACCGAGTTGAACAGTTGTATTTTGGTGGGGAGTATGAATGCGAATGCGTTCGGTGCCGTGTTCGTCTTCAATGACCATTTCGTTGTTGGAGCCGGTTCGAAGAACGTTTTGAGTTTGGTTTTTGCGCTCCACAGGGCTGCTTGTAACGGGGTTGGGCGCGGTGCCGATAATCACCGGCCTGTCTGGGTCACCATTGACAAAGCCGACCAACACTTCTGTACCTGGTCGCAGGGGGAAGTGCATACCGTAGTTGGCTCCGGCGTGCGGCTGCATCATGCGCACGGGATGGGTAGCCCCGAGGTCGGTTTTGCCAGAGCGGTCGTACACCATTCGAAGGTGGTAACGACCCACTTCGTCAAGTTCGGCGTAGTCACCCTTAATAGCGCCGTCGACAACGGCGTTGATCAACCCTGAAATGCGTGGCCATGGGGTGGTGCGCGCGGGCCGAAATGGAATGTTGGATGGTATGGCGGTGATCTTGTTTTCCCAGGTGATAGCGCCTGTTCCACCTTCCGCTCGTTGAAAATGGAAGGTGGCTTTTGTAATGAGGAGCGACTTGGAATTGCCAACGGTGTCAATCAACTCAAATGTTCCACCCGCGCGAACGCTCGCCTCGGTGGTGTGGGTTGTAACAATGTGATGCCGTGAGGAATGCTCCTCGGTGCGAATGAGCGCGAATTTGGCTGTTTCTAAGGGGTTTTTGGTGTGTGGTCCATATTCTACCCAGTTGCCCTGAGCGGCGACGGTGCTGATGGGTTTGTTTTCACGCAGGCCAACAAGGGGAGTGCGGTAGTTATAGTCAAGCGTTTCAGCTTGGGAAGGTACGCGCCTCAAGGCAGTTTGAACGTTCCACGCGGAGGGGTGGACACGTTTGCGGGCGACCTGAATGCGGGGCCGCGTGATGGGGTGATGGGTAGAAGGGGTGTCGGTAAAGATCCAAACGTCTTTCCCCTCGCGGTGCTCAAAAAAGCTTACAATGCCGTTATGCTCGCAAAGCCTGCAAATAAAGGCGTAATCGGTTTCTTCGTGTTGGGTGATGATCTCGCGCCCCGGGTAGTCTGACCGAAGGGCGAAGGCAAAATCGTCGTGCGGCTTTAACCCGAGGGCGATGAGTTTTTCTGCGATGACTTGGGGGACGGTTTTACCCAGGAAGATCTCTGAACCGCGGCGGTGGGTGAGGAGCCAAACGCGGGGCACAAGCTCTAGAAAGAGATCGGTTGTGTCACTTTCCGGGTCGGTTTCAGTGGTGACTTTGGAGATGATTCCAAAGATGTGTTGGAGCGTTTCATCATCTTCTACGAAGCGAACGGACGCCGGCGATTCTAACAGTTGGGCGGCGTCTTCATCGGACATGACAACGCCCGGGCGCCGAACCTGGAGTTGAAACTGGAAGAGCTGGTTGAGTTCGTCTTGGCCGGTGAGGGCGCGCACTTCGAGGGCGTCGTCGAGCGCCTTCGATTCGAACAGGGGCCGTTGCTCGCGCATGTGTCTATCGGCGGCCTTTGCAGGGCGCGTGTCAAGCACTACTTGTTCAGGTGGCACTTTTTCTTCAGGAAGGTGGTCACTTTCGCGGCGCTAGTTTTGTCCCCGTCAATAACGCTCCACTGAAGTCGGCTTGTTCCGCCGACGCCTTCCATGTTTCTGCCTGGTACAGATTTGCCCCGACAAACGTGGTTTTTTTGAGCGAGGCACTTTCGAGACTGGCTTGCATCAGGTCCGCGCCGTCGAACTTGGCTTCATCAAGGAGGGCAGACTTAAAGTGAGCCGAGCGGGCGAGCACACCGCGCAAGTCGGCTTTGGAAAGGTTACTGCCGGCAAAAACCGAACCCGTCAGGTCGGCCTTTTTGAGTAGAGCCGAGGTAAGGTTGCACTGTTCAAAAACGGTGCCCTTGGCGGTGGCGGACGAGAAATTCCCACCCTGAATGTCGGTTTTTTCAAACCGGGCGTCGCTCAGAACCGCTTCTTCAAAAATGGCTTTGGAAGCCGTTGTTTCGAGAAATTTTGCTTCTGTTAAGTCGGCTTTGTGAAAGACAATCCCAACCGCGGCGGCGTATGAAAAGTCGGCTTTTGAGAATCGGACATTGGAGGCGTTGACGTGGGTCAGTTGAGCTTTGACAAACACCGGATTTTCGCCGGTAGAGCCTTGGAGAAGGCTGCCGCTCATGTTGGCCTGGGTCAGTTTTGTTTTTGTCAGGTCGGCCCCGGACAAATCGGCCTTTTGAAGATCGGCCCCGGAGAGATCGGCGAGGGTGAGGTTGCTTTCTGAAAAGTTGGCTCGAGCCGCTCGAATCCCCGCCATTTGAGCGCCGGTGAGATTGGCTTTGGCAAGGTTGACACCGGTTAGGTCAGCGCCTTGCAAAATGGCGCCGGAAAGGTTTTGACCTGACAAGTCCAATTCGCTCAGGTCGACGCCTGTCAGATCCGCCTTTTGGAGGCTTTTTCCCGACGAAATCTGTTCAACCAACGTCTGTTTAGACAGAGGCGCAGGGGCTTTGGGGCGAGGTGCCGCGGCGGCTTTGGCCCCGGCGGCAAACACAAGAGCGCCCGCGGAGACGGCCAATGGGTAGACAAGCTTGTCGAGTTTTACAGGTTTGGAGGCGATTTTTAATACTTCACCCAACTCGGTCGAACGCGGTGCCGGAAGTTTGGCAACGGGTGCGGCGAAGCCGCGAGCGGCGCGCGCGCAGAGAAGGGTTGAAATGTGTTCGGCGGATCGAGGTGTGTGTACACTTTCCTGAACGATAATGAGGCGCGCGCTTTGATCCGCCGAGGCGAACGAACCGCGCCACGTGAGTTTCAGTTGCATGGCGTCGGTGTCGAAGAGCACGGTGTCGAGTTGGAGCGACACTTCACGGATCGGCTCGTTTTCTCGGACAACAAATGCCCGGGGGCGCACGCCGGGAAGCGCACCTGAAATGGAGTGACCACCGGGCAAAACATTGTCGATACGAAATGGTTCATCCCCTTTTAGGTAGGGACACCGAAGTTCTGCCGGTGCGGCGTTGAAGTGTGCCGCGTCAAAATTGGCTGGAAAACAAGGCCAGCGATCGCGTTGCCACGCCGCATCGAAGGAGCCGAGAAGATTTTTTCGACTTTCCCACAGAGGTGAGATCGGCCCCATCACCGCGGGTTTGGGGCGATCGGCACGTGTACGCATGAGGCGATCGGGATCTTCGAGAAGGGGTGGTGAAGAGCCCGGCGCAAATCCGGTACCGACGGGGTTCTGCGCAAATCCAGGCCCGCCGAAAGCGTTTTCAAATCGAAGTGGCACCGGCGCAAACGGGCCCGACGGCCGAGGTACACCGTCAGATCCAAATGTGCGTGGTGGAAGCGCCACAATGCGCGCGCGCAGTGCTCCCAGGAAAAGGCTGACAAGGGCGGCATGTTCACCCGGCGGGGCGTGAGCCGTGCCACGCAGGAGCACGTCGGCTCGGAGTTTCATGGGCACAAAGTCGGAAGCGAGATCGAGTGCGGCGTTTTCTCCGTCGCTCGAAAACACGTCACCGTGAGGCAGTTCTTGCTTCTCGGAGAGGGCAACGGGGGCGCCGTTTGGCCGGATCTCAAATGTACCCTTCACGATCACGGCGCGCCGATGTGATTTGGGATCGGGTGACCAAGCCATGGTGACCGCCGCAAGGCCGGAGTCGTTTTCGATCTGAATGGGATCGACAACGGGGCTGGGCTGGGTCGGCACGGGTTTGTTGAAAAAGAAAGACCACGCGGGTGGTGAGGCAAACGACGCTTCAATGTTTTCAACGGGTGCCAGGCCGGCTGCGATTGTGTACGCATCTTGTTCAGCGGCGGCCGCGGCAAATCGGCGCTCGATCTCCACGGAGCCGCGAAAGGAGGCCTCCGCGATCAGACCAACAGGATCGATAACGAGAGTGTCGGCGGCGAGGGCCACCGGCCGATTGTGTACACCGGGGCCGGTCAACCTGGCGAACGCGTGAAGACCCGGTAAACGAAGGACTTTGGAGGCGCCGGCGGCAGCGAGTCCCACGACCAGAATGCGTTCGTTCCCGTGGAGCGCGGTGGTCCACTGCGAAGGTGGAGCCGATTGAAAAAAACGAAGGTCGAGCCGCGTTGGCAAGAAGATAGGCCGCGCTTGAAGCGCCTCGGGCGGTGGGGCCCACGACAAACGCGGCTCAGCGGCAGGGGAGACGGGGCCAAAATGTGCTTCCGTTGCAGGCGAATCGGGTTCAACAAGTGTTGGGCCCGAACGAACAAGCACACGCTGAAGGAGCACGTCGGCGCCGCGCGCGATCGCAAACCCGACGGCTTGTTTTTGATCTGCGGGCTCAACAGGCGCTCGGCCTGCGATGAGCACATCTGTGTACACTTTGAGCGGAACCAAATCGGCGATGTCTGCGGTTTGGTTGGACGCGACGCCTGTTGAGATCGCCGAGAAAACGGGCTCCGCAGCAACAACATGAGCCGAGCCGTCGGCACCGAATTGGAAGCGTGTTTTGACAACGGCGGTGATGCGCAGTCTGCCCGAACCGTCGCGCCACGCGAGCGCGGATGTGGCAAGCAGCGACGGGGCAGGAGGGGCCATAAGCGCGTTTGCAACGGTCGCCGAGACGCGCAATCGTTGCAAGAGGCGCGCGCCCCACGTACCGTTCATTGCGTGCTGGCTCTAGAGCGATTCGCCGAGCTGAGGGCGGCGATTGAAAGGTCGGGCGATCGCGATCGCGTGTTGCGCGACGCCGGCATCGCCGTCCGCGATTGGATGCAGGCGCAGCGGCATTGGCTCGCTCAGATGGCGGCGGAGGCGTCGCAGGGGCGCAGGGATCTTTCAGAGCGTTATCGCCGGGCGTTTGAGGGGATTGAACTTGTACAGGCCGCTCAAGTTGAAGCCTCGCCGCCGCCCGAGCCGCAGCCCGAAGTGCGATCTGAGCCGCGATCGGAAGCGCCCGCGTACGTGCCCTCGTACATGGTTGGCAAACCGTCGCCCATGGCCGCCGTGGCCGCGCCTGCACCGCCGTCGCCGCCCGCACAACATGTGTACACACCTGCCGTCGCCCCGCCCGGACCGGTGGCGATTTCCAATGCCCCGCAGGTAAATCTTCCACCCGCTGCCCTCGCCGGAACGGGAATGGCGTTGCCCATTCCGCGCGGGCCGGTGATGCCGTTCCGAGACGAGGGTAAACCCCATGACAAAGGTGCGGAACCGAGCGCGGCCGCGGTGCACACTCCACCTGCCGATCCCAATCGACCGGTGGTGAATGTGGCACCTCCGTCGGTGACGGGAACGGCTTTGGATCTAGGCATTTCGAAAGTGGTTGCGGCCATTCCCTTCAAGGCGACGCAACCCTCAAAAACACCTTCCACGAGTAGCGCACAGTCCGTATCCAGTTCGTCGGCGTCGGCAGCACCTCCATCGACTCAGGGTCAGGAATCTACCCAACCCCGCGCCGCGGTGCCGGAGATCACTGTGGAGCAATATGCCTGGTTGGTTGCGGTGTTGCGGCGGGCGCGTACGCCTGGAGAGACGGAACAGGCGTTTCGAGCGCTTCGTCTCTCACCTGACATTCGCAAGCCGCTCGAAGACGCGTGGCGTGACCGCATGGCGAAAGATCCCACGCTTCAACAGAGATTTATCGCGGCCCTTTCTCAACTGCCCGGCGGCGGACGGTGATGGACCCGTTAGCCAAGCGAGAAGTGCTTCGTTTGGCGACGGAGGCCGAATCGGTCGCTCGGGGTGTTTTGTCATCTGCGGCGGCCGAGGCCTCCATGGAGATGGCGCGGATGGAAGTTGCCGAGGTGCTTTCGGCGGTGGAAGACCCGCAGCGCTTCGGTGATCTACCCACGCATGTCTCAATTGCCGGGGGGCGAATGTGGCTTGCTGCCGCGCATTTGTCGGCGGATGAGCCCGGTGCTTTGCCCTTGGTGCTGCGCGTTTATAACGGCGTGGAAACGCTGCTTGCGCTTGAAGATCTGCTTGTCACCGCGCTCGCGATGGCTGGTCAGGTGGACCAGTCGTCGAAGTTGGAGGGCCGCGTTGCGCTGCGCACGGCGGGTGACGTGAAAAGTCACTTGGAAAAGCGTGGACACCTGCGTCGGGTTGTTGTGCGAGGGTTGACTCTGCCTTTTTCGCTTGAGGGAATGGATCTGACAGGTTCAACCTGGACAGGGGTAGATTTTACAGGGAAGAGTCTTTCTCAAGTGAACGCGGTGGGCACTCGTTTTCGGGGTTGTCGCATGGTGAGCGCCGGCCTTGCCAATGCCGATCTGACTCGCGCGGACCTGTCGGACGCCGATCTGACAGACGCAAACCTGACGGGGACAAAACTTGTTGGAGCCCACCTTGCTCGCACAAAGCTGAATGAAACGTCGCTTGAGGCAGCCGATCTGACTGGAGCGGTGTTGACCGGGGCCGACCTTTCGGGAGCCTCGGCACAGCGTTCGGATTTTTCCAAGTGTGCTCTGGTTGCCGACTTAATTCTGACGGGTGCGAACCTAACCGGGGCCAACCTGAAACGCGCCAAGTTAAAAGGTGTCGACCTGCGCCGGACAGTGCTTGTTTCGGCTGATTTGAGCGAGGCTTTGCTGGTTTCGGCAAATGCGGAAGGGGTGGATTTTTCAGGGTGCAATCTGACAGGTTCGAACTGGAAAGATGCCAACCTGAAAGGTGCGTTTGGTGCCGATGTGTTTGCCAATCACATTGGGCTTCAGGGGGCCGATTTGCGAAAGGGAAGGTTTCCTTCCATTCAGGCGCGGTCGGCCAATGCTCGCGGCGCCGTGTTGGAGGGGGCGGATCTGACGGGTGCGAACTTTTCGCGAGCGACGATGAATGAGGCGGGCCTGAATCGGGTGGTGGCTCGGCAGGCATGTTTCGATGAGGCGACGCTGGTTCGAGCGGATATGCGTGCCTCTTCGTTTGCCGGGGCGAGCTTCCGTTTGGCCGACTTGTCCCACGCTCGGCTGGAAGAAAGTTCGCTCACACGAGCGAGTTTGACAGGGGCCAATTTGCACAGGGCGTCGCATGCTTCAGCGGATCTGACTGGGGCTGACCTGACAGGAGCGCGGCTCACGGACAAAGACCGCGCGCGAGCCGAAGATTTTGTGAGGGTGATGGGATGAAAGCGCGAACAACAAGTCCAAAAAAAGAGCGCGGCGTACGTGAGATGGACGCTCGAACACCGCTGGTATCCGGGGCTCCCGCATCCGCGCGTGTACTTTCGGTGGAAGGCCCCGATCACGTGCTTGTTCGACTTGATCGAAAGGCCGCTGAAGAGGTGCTGCGGGCGCAAATCGCGGTGATGGGCTACAGCGCTTGCGAGGGCGATCGAGTGCTTGTAACGCCCGGTGAAGAAGAACTCTACGTGGTGGGGGTGTTGGGTGACGCGCGGCGCCGAGTGAGCGCTTCACTTGGGCCCAATCTGACCGTTCGATCGGTGGGCGAAAACGCGGTGGAATTGATCGCGGAGGTGGGTGATCTCACCTTGTCGGCGAAAGGGAAGGTGACCCTGAATGCCGGAGTTGAACTGGTGACCGAAGCCCCCAAAGTGAGCACCACGGCCAATGAAGTGGTGGAGCACGTAGGCCGGCATGAGCGAACGGCAGAGCGAATTGTGGAAAGCGCACAGAATGTATTCACAAATGTGACCGAGTTGCTTCAAACGACGGCTGGGCGCACGCGCACCATTGTTGAAGGGGACTGCGATGTGCACGCGGGGCGAACGGCGATTGTGTCGAGCGAAGACACATTGATCGACGGCAAACGCGTTCTACTGGGATGATGGGAGGAGTCTGATGTTTCCTGTGAGTACCAAAGGCGGCGGGGTGTGTTTCGCATTTCCCGACGTGTGTCTGGTTCCGGCCACGCCCAATCCAATCCCCACGCCTTTTCCAAACACGGGGCAATGCACCGATGCGCAGGGAACGGTGAGCGCGGTGCTCATTGAAAATCAGGAAGTGATCGTTGAAACGTCGAGCCTGTCGCAAAGCTCGGGGGATGAAGCGGGGACGGGTGGTGGGGTGATCTCGGGAACGTTTCGCGGCGTGGTGAAGTTTAAAACTTCAAGCTCCAAAGTGTACGCAAAGGGGAAGCGCGTGGTTTTGTTTGCGGCGGTCACGGCGCACAACGGTGACAACGCGAACATGCCCGCGGGCACTCAGGTCGCTCCGTCTCAGGGGCGGGCGTTGGTCTCGGGATAGATGGAACCCCGCCGCCGCGAGGTTGGTCGGAGCAAGGCGGCCACGTGCGGCCCCCTAAAATGTGTACTCAAGGTGATTGTGTACGCATGAGGAGCAGTCCGTCGGCTTTTCCAGAGGTGAGCCGAAGTTCGATCTTGCCGGGTTTGGCCGATGCTCCCGCGCAGAGACGGTTGGAGACACAGGTGGCGCCGCGCGCAAGTGTACTCTCCTGAGAGTCGAGGTCGACGAGGCGGAGATCGACGCCCAAGGCTCCGTTGTCGACCGCGGCGAGAACCTCGACGCAGGTGTTGGCGAGCACCGAGAAGGGCTGGGTTTTAAGGCTCGAAGCGTCGAGCGATACGATCACCGCGTCTTTGGCCGACGATGCGTCAATGGGTACACCCGCGGCTTCAAGGCGACCGAGCAAACGTGAAGCTGCCACCGGATGAGCAACGAGAGCGGCGGGTGCCGATTTGTCTTTGCGTACACTCACAGCGAAGGGGCCGGGGGCGTCGAGAGCTTCTACGTCTGTGCGGAAGGTGCCACCCTTTCCGCATGAAAAGAAGGTGCCGCGTGCGCCTCCATAGGTTTGGGTGACGAGGCTGTTTTGATCGTCCCAAAGGTCGGCGCGGAAGGTGCCGAGGGGTTTGCCGCCGACGAGATCGATGCGTACACATCCCGCGGGTAGATCCAGCGAAACGGTGGTGCGCTGACCGACGGACGCGCGTGCGTTTGCGGCTGTTTTTGGCGCCGCGAAGTTGAGCGATGAGAGCACGTTTTCAAGGTTTTTTGTGGCATCCGCAAGGTCGCGCGGTTCGGTCGCGTGAAATGTGGAGACCGATTGGGCAACCTCGGCGACGGCGCCCGGTGCGGACCAACCGATCACCACGGCTACGAGCCCTTCGGCGGCACGTGGGCGCATGGCGAGCGACACTTCGGTGGCAACAGTGCTGCAAACAACGGCGGATCGATCGCCGCCGCGCTCGCGCGTTCGGCCGATAATGCGGCCGGTTTGATCTTCGAGAACGGCGTCGAGCGATGCGATTTCTTCGGACGGAGCGATCAAGATATCGGCGCAGCGATGGGGGCCGATCGCGACCGAAATGCGCGACGACGCGCGCGGTGTCACGGGCACTGCAACCCGTCGCACGTCTTGCCAGACGCCGCCGACGGCGACGCGATGTTCGCGGATCTTGGCCTCCAAGCCGGGCCACGCGTCCAAACGGCCGGTGTCTTCACCCGGGCGACCGCGGGCGCGCACCGCTTGGGCCACGGCTTCGGCATTTTTTTGAGGCACGGCTTGTGTACCCAATGCAACGAGGCCCATGCCGGCCATGACGCGGGCGAGCAGGTAGAGGCGCCGCGCGTGGGGTGGGCAAACAAGGATGGTGCCGCCTTGATTGGGCGATTCGTCCGTTGAAAACGGGCTTCCGTCGTCTTCAAAAGCAAAGAGGTCCACGTCGCGCACCGTGGGGGAGGGGCGCGCGAAGACGAGCAAACACTCGTTTTCAGGCACATCTACGAACTGGCCGAGTCGGTCACCTTCGGACAAAATGTCGGCGGTGAGCACGCGCAAGGGGCCTGCTCCTGCGCGAACGGCCACCGCCGCATCGGCCGCGAGTAGGGTGGAGCCGTTGAATGTGGCGCTGGAGGGCACCGTTGCAGCAGAATTGCCGGATGTGGGCGGCCCGACCGGAGGTTCTTTCGGCGCTCCGCTGCACCCGAACAAAACCGCCGCCGCGACGCCCGCAAATCCGCGACACGGAAACCTCACCAACGCAGGTTTACAAGTCTGCCGCGTCCTGGGAAACTGCGATCGTGCGCCGTCTGCAACGAATCAATTCCGGGGGCTCGGGCAACTGGTACGCTCGGCATCCAATTCACGGGGGAAGTTAGGCAATGGATCCTCGCCGCGACGCACCGCCGAAGTCACAAAAAATTCAAGGCCCGCTGCCCGACGGAGCTTTGGTTGACAACAAATACCAACTGACGCGCCTGCTCGGCGCGGGCGCAATGGGCGCCGTTTACGAAGCCGAGCACACCGGCACAGGGCGCCGCGTGGCGTTGAAAGTGATCATGGGGCAATTCGCGAAGGATGAGGGCCTTGTTGCCCGATTCCATCGCGAAGCCCGCGCTGCCGGCGCCATTGAAACGCAGCACATCACGCAGGTGCTCGACACCGGCTATGACCGCGATGCCGAGCTGCCCTTCATGGTCATGGAGTACCTTGAAGGTGAAGACGTGCAGCACCTTCTGAAGCGCGCGGGGCCCATCAGTCCCGATCTTGCGCTTCGCATTGTGGCTCAAGCGTGTTTGGGCCTTCAAAAAGCGCACGATAAGCACGTTGTTCACCGCGATATCAAACCGGCAAACCTGTTTTTGGCGAAGCGCGATGCCGGTGAAGTGATCATCAAGCTGCTCGACTTCGGCATCGCCAAAGTGAAGATGGAGCAGGCGCAGGAAACCGAAAGCGCGGGCCTGACAAAAACAGGCAACATGCTCGGTTCGCCGCTCTACATGTCACCCGAACAGGCGCGCGGCGCACGATCGATCGATCACCGCACCGACATTTGGTCGCTCGGCGTTGTTCTCTACCAAGCGCTTTGCGGCAAGACACCGTTTCAACATTTAACCGCGCTCGGCGAACTCATTATTTCGATCTGCTCCACGCACGCGCAGCCGGTGCAAGAACGCGCTCCGTGGGTACCGCCTGAAGTGGCAGCGATCGCGCACAAGGCCATGCGCCACGATCCGGCGCAGCGCTACCAGTCGGCAATGGAGATGTTTCAAGACATTCGGGCGCTCCTGCCGAACGGTTGGAACATCAACGACGACATGCTCGTGCCGATGTCGCAAACGGCGCGAGACCAGCAGGCGCCGAAAATGGCGCTTTCAATGCCGCCGCCGCCGCCGATGGCGACGATTACGGGGCCCGATCAAGGCGTGGGGATGTCATCGTCGCCGGGACTTTCGGGTTCGGGGCCCGGTTTATCCGGCTCCGGCTCGCAGGCGGGCGCCACCAACGTCGCGATGACAACCGCTTCGGGAACTCAGGCGTCGGGCGGGAAAAAAGGCCTTATTTTCGGCCTCGCCGCGGTGATTGTCGTCGCCGCTTCGGGCATTGGATACATGTTGTTAAAGGCGCCTCCCGTGGCCGCGACAACACCGCCTCCGCCGCCCCCCACGCAGGAACCGATTCTGGTTGTCTCTGTGACAGCCAGCGCAGCGGCACAGCCGCCGGCCCTTGCTCCCGCCGACGTGACGCCCAAGCGTTTCAAGCTTGTCATTGAGCCAAAAGACGCGAAGGTGGAGATCGACGGTCAGGTGGTAAAGCCCGACAGCAAAGGTGTCGTCGATATTCGCGGAGCGCTCGGCGCTCTCATTCCGGTGAAAATCTCCAAGGGCAAGCAGGAGTACCAAACCGACGTGGCGATCACCGAAAGCGGGCCGATCCCACCGAAGCTTGAGCTTCTCCCGCCCGGCGCACCGCGGCCGTCTGGAGCACCGTCGGCGGGTGGCACCGCGGCTCCAAAGCCCACCTCCACCGCCACGCGCACTTCGTTCGAATAGTTTCGCTCGTCCCCCGCGCCCGTTGCGCGCGCGGCGGCACGTTGGTCATTGTGCCGCTATACCTCCGTTCGTGACCTCTTTTTCTGTGCGGATCGTGGGCGTGGGGGATGCCTTCACCACGCGCTATTTCAATGCGTGTTTGCTGATTGAGGCCGAGGGTACACGTGTACTCATTGACGCTCCTCCCGCGCTCGCGCGTGCGCTTGGAGATCTCGGAGAGCGAGGCGGCGAGCGCGTTGGCCTCGACGACATCGATCACGTGGTCGTGACGCATTTGCACGGCGATCATGTGGGCGGACTCGAGCAGCTTCTCTTTTGGCGACGCTTCGTCACCGGGCGCAAAGCCGCCCTCTACGCCATTCCTGAAGTGCTCGCCGGATTGTGGGAAACACGCCTCAAAGGCGGCATGGAAATTCTCATGAACGAGCGATTTGAAAGCCAAACGCTCACACTCGAAGACTACGCGGACGTGTTGCCGCTTGGGCCGGGAGGCACCGCGATTGGGCCGTTGCTCGTGGATTTTCGCCGAACGTTGCACCACATCCCGACCTCGGCGCTTCGCATTCGAGGCCGCGCTTCA
Organism: Polyangiaceae bacterium; assembly: GCA_016712345.1. Taxonomy (GTDB): domain Bacteria; phylum Myxococcota_A; class Polyangia; order Polyangiales; family Polyangiaceae; genus JADJRH01. Next base: position 4,173,619 of record JADJRH010000011.1, on the reverse strand, counting down.
TCGTTTGCGTACAGCGCCGACACCGCGTTTGACCCCGCGTTGATCGCGTGGCTGGGCGAGGCCGACCTCTTTTTTCACGAAACGAACCTCGGCATTCATACCCCGCTCGCATCGCTTGCCGCGCTCCCTGAAACCACGCGCCGCAAGATGCGCCTCATCCACTACCCTGATTTTCACAGCGTGGAGGAGTCGCCGATTGAGTGTGCGCGCGAAGGTCAACGCTACGATTTGGGGTAAGTGTACCCATTGAGGACGAGTTCTTCTCGCCGCCTCAAAGCCGCGGTACGCTGCCCTATGGGCAGTCGGCGATTGTGTACACAGGTGGTATGCGGCGTGGCGTGGGCGTTTTTTATTGTCTGCACAGCGGCGTGCACAAAACCTTCCGAAGCGCGCTTTTCAGCGAATGCGGCTTCACTCGGTCCCACGGGCGCGGCGCCGACGCCGCTCCGACCGGATCAGCCCGGCGTGGCCAATGTGGTCGGCGTCAACTGCGACGTGGGTGAATGCCAGGCATCGTGTGTTCAGGGCTCCACGATCCTCCTCGCGTACGGATTCCACGGTCGCACCTACGATTCGGGCGGTCCCATTTCCACCAAGTGCGGTGAAGGCATGGAGTGGTTGGGCGGGTGCATCGGCCAAGAAAGCTGCACCGTGACAACCGCCTGCAAAACAAGCGCGATGTACCTGATCTGCCGCTGAAGAAGCCTTCTGCACCATTGTGCTCATCGCACAATTCCGTAGCGGGGCGCCTTTCGCGTATGATGCTCCGCGGATGGGCAAGGCCTCGCCCTCATCGGACCCGAGATCGCTCATAGGGATCACGCTGTCCGGCGGATACAAGACAGAGCGCCTCATCGACGAAGGTGGGCTCGGGATCGTGCTCGCCGCGCACGACTCATCGGGGCACGAGGTGGCCGTAAAAGTTCTTCGGCGTGAAATTGCCACCGAAGAAATGCTGTCGAGGATCAGCCGCGAGTCGTCGATTTTGTCGAGGCTCGACAATCGCCACATTGTGCCGATTCTCGACGTTGGGCATGACCTTGAGAGCGACCTTGTGTACCTCGTGATGCCGCTGCTTCGCGGGGTCGACGTCGGTGAACTGCTCGAAAAAGTAGGTGTACTCAATCCGACAACCGCCGCCAAAATCGCGGTTCAAGCAACTCAGGCCATGATGGCGGCGCACCCCGTGGGTTTTGTTTTTCGCGATGTGAGGGCCACCAAAATATTTCTCGAAACGGTTGCCGACGACGGTGTACTCGTGCGCCTTTTGGGGCCGGGACTACGTGATTTAGAAGCGGACGGTTTGTCAGAATTGCCTCGATCGATAGCCGGATCGAGCGCGGAGCACGGCGGAGCCGCTTCTCGATCAGAACGTCTGACCGACGTGTTCGGCCTTGGCAGCGTGCTCTATCAAATGTTGTCGGGCAGGCCCCCGCAGGCGCTCGATCGGCCGTCCAACCCGGCCAACGCCGCATCGTCGCGGCGCCTCGCCCCCGTGCAGGATGTGGCTCCGTGGGTGACCGCGCCGCTCGCGTTGGCGCTTGGGCCGGCCATCACGCGCGACGATGAAAAGCGTTACCCAACGGCCGAGGCGTTCGGCGAAATGCTCCGCGCGGTGATCGGGGCCGACGACGCGCTCGTCACCTCCGCGCTCGTTGCACCCACGGCTGAAGACCGAGCGACCGTTGCAACGCGCGCCGATCACGGCGTTGATCCGCTCGTTGGGCACCTGCTGGGCGGCCGTTACAAGGTGATTCGCCTGATCGGTCGCGGCGGCATGGGCGGTGTGTACGAAGCGGAAGGCACCGACGGCCGCCGCGTCGCGACAAAAGTGATCTTTCGCAGCGTCGCCGGCCACGATGATCAACACATGCGACGCTTCATTCGCGAAGCGCGCGCCGCGACGGCGATCGAAAGTGTACACGTCGTTCGCACGTTTGAACTTGGCACCGACCTCAAGCTTGGTTCGCCGTTCATTGCCATGGAGCTTCTGAGCGGCTCCGACATGGCGCACCTGCTCCAAGAAAAAGGCGCACTTTTGCCACCCGCCGCGGTGCGCGTGTTTATTCAAGCGGCGCGTGGCCTGGGCGCGGCCCATCAAGTGGGCATCGTTCATCGCGATGTAAAACCCGCCAATTTGTTTTTGCATCAGCGCGAAGGAGACAGCGCCGCGGTTGTCAAAGTGTGCGACTTCGGTGTTGCAAAACGCTCCGAAGAAGGCGCAAAACACGAGATTACCCGCGAAGGCGGCGTGCTCGGATCACCGCTTTACATGTCGCCCGAGCAGGCCAAAACAGCCAACTTGGTCGATCACAGATCCGACGTGTGGGGCCTTTGCATTTCGCTTTATCAAGCGCTTTCCGGCGTCACTCCGTGGGATCCAAACGCGTCGCTTGCCGAGCTGCTGCTTGCCGTGTGCTCGCATCGAGTTCCACCACTCAACGAAGTGGCGCCCTGGGTACCGGCCGACCTGGCAGAAGTTGTACACAAGGGGCTTGAACGAAACCCCGACGATCGCTGGCAGTCGATGGATGCGCTCATCGCCGCGCTGCTTCCGTTTGCCGAGGGCGAGACAAATGTACACATAAGCGACTTGGTTTCGGTTCCACGTTCGCTGCTTGAGTCGGGGCGACCTGTGGAAGCGCTCCGTGAGCATCACGGTCGCGTGCGAATTGGATCGGCCACAAAAGGCGGCCTTTCCCGTGCCGAAACGCTCGACAGGAGCACGCTCCTTTCTCCAAAACCCACTGAAACAAAGCTTCGGGGCGTGCCGGACTGTTCATTGGTGCCGGCATCGCCCTCGCCGCTGTCATGGGGGTTTTGGCGCTCCGACCACCTCCGGCGCCTCCCAATCTCCCATTCGGCGGATCAGGAGAAACCCTTCAACGCGTGACGGTCCGTGTGCCCGACGGCGCCGCCGTCAGCGTAAACGGTGAACGCCGAACGGTAGAAAACGGTCACATCACGCTCGTCGGCGAAGCCGGTGATTCGTTTCTTGTCGCTGTATCGGCGGGTGCGGCCGAAAAAACAGTGCGCGTGATTCTCAGCAAAGACGGCGCTGCCGAACCTTCCCAAATCGATCTACCCACCGTCGATTCTCCGCCCGATGCCGGGGACACCCAACCGTCCACTCTACCCACCGGTTCGACATCGGCTTCCACTTCCGCGACCGCTTCCACGTCCACCACAACGCGAACAACCACCACACGCACAGCCCCCACCGCCGACCCATCTGCCTCGTCCACTGCGAGCGTGACCGCCACTCCGGTGACGCCTATTGAAACCTGGTGATGCGTACTTTCATCCGCGATCTTACCGTTGTCGCAAGTGTACACATGCTGCTTGCGTTTCCGGCGGCCGCGCAAACGCCCACGCCTGGAATGCGGTCGGGAAGCGATCTACCCATTGAGCCCGGATGCAACTGTATCTGCGGCGATCGCTCCCGCGGCGCCGCCGAATCTTCCCAACCCCTCGACGATGTGGCGCGGCTTGCGGAGGCAAAACTCCTTTTTCAGAAAGGCAACGACCTTCGAAAACTGGGCGACTGCGGTAGAGCGCTCATTTTATACGAAAAGTCGCGCGCCCTCGTTCCGTCGAAACCCAACACTCAAAACTGGGCTTACTGTCTGGAGCAACTGGGTAGAACCGACGAAGCGTACGACGCCTACGAAATTCTACTCACGAGCTTTGTGAGCGAACTTTCGGCCGATGAAGTTCGATCTGTCAATGTCAGCTTAACTGCTCTTCGCCCCCGATTGTCGCTCCTCAGAACGTCCGCCAACGTCGATGGTTTGTTGGTCGTCGACGGCCGCAGCCGAGGCCGTCTACCCGCCGCCCGCGAAATTCGAATTTTACCCGGTGAACACATTGTTCGGGTTGTCAAAGACGGATGGGCAAGTTTTGAAAAAACCGTCACCGTCAAGTCAGGTGAAGCCACTTCCATTGATGCGCGGCTTACCCCCTTGGCAGAATCCGGTCGCCTCCGAGTGGAAGACGAGCGACTGACAGGTGCCGACCTGTTCATCGACGGCGCCCTGGTTGGCCAACTCCCGTGGGAAGGTAGCCTCGCTCCCGGCCCGCACTACTACTCTGTCAGAAAAGGCGATCTCGGCTCCGCCCCGCGTGAAGCCAATGTTGTGCGCGGTCAGGTGACCCTCGCAACAGTTGAAGCAGGCCCACTCGCCGGCGAACTGCGAATTTTGACCGATCCAAAACACGCCGCCCTCACCATTGACGGCGTGCCCGTGGGTAGGGGCATTTGGCGCGGTCGTTTGCCGGTTGGACGCCACAAAATCGAAGTCGAAGAAGACGGGTATGTGACCTATGTATCCCGCCCGTCACTCGACCCTTCCCATTCCGGTGAAATGGCCATCAAACTGGATGTGGACCCTTCCCATCCCAAATGGGGTAACAAGCAGGGAACACCGTGGATATCAGCCTTCGGAGGTCCACTTCTCGCATCCAGCCTCGGCAGCAAAGCCGAAGAAAAATGCGATTTGTACGACAGCGCCGATTGCCCCGATGATCGTCGAGAGCGCCCGTTGGGCCCGCTCGGAGGCGTTCGCGGTGGGTATGAATTTCCAAATGGCCTGTCCGCTTTTGCGGGTGTTGGCTACCTTGCCATGAGGGCGTCTCTCACCCGTTCACTCCGCGCAACGGTGGCGGCCGTGCGGCCTGAAAACGCGACCATCGACGGCGAGTTTACCATTTCAGATGCCATCTCGTTTCATGGTCCTTTTTTCGCCGTCGGTGCCAAATATCGATTGGAGTTTGCTCAATACTGGTATGGCACCGCCGGCATTTCCATTGGCAGCATCTTTGTCGACACGCGGGATGTTCTCACCATTTCTGTCCAAGCCGGAGGGGCCAACCTACCCGTCAACGTTGTGGGTGCGGGCGAGCCGATTTCTTCCGCCGCACCTTTCTTAATGCCTGAGCTGGGGTTTGGAATTCGCATGGGTAGGTACTTCGGCGAAGTTGGATTTTCAGTCATTCAGGTGCTTGTCGCCGGCCCACCCCACGAAACGCGCGACGTGAGTGTACGCAATCAAAAGCCCTGCACCGAAAACGAAATTGGAACGGCGCACTGCATCCGAAACCCAACCGCGTTGATTCTCACCGAAGAGCGGTCATACGGCGCACTGTCGGCCTTTTTGCCGCGACTTGAAGTGGGCGTACGGTTTTAGTTTGGGCTGCCCCCCGGGGCCGCATGTGTACACATGCGGCCGCCCCCCCAAGCGTCGGGCGTGCGCCCGCCGCGGGGGGGCCCCAACCCGAGACGCTTCTCCCATTCCGCCGCCGACCATTTCTCGCGGAGTTTATTGCTCGCCTGCCCTTGCTCTGGTAACCGGCTCTCGTGCCGCTCAAAACCGTGCAGGTGAGCCTTCACCCAACCTTTTTGCGCCGGGTAGTGCCGCTCGTTTTTGCTGCGACGGTCGGCTTTTCGGCTGCTTTTGTACCCAACGTTGCTCTAGCGCATGGCAGCGCCGCCGATGCGCCCCCGCCGCCCACTCCCAAGGCGCCGCCCGGTGACGGCGCCACGGCAGAATCGCTGCTCAAAAAGCTCGAAGCGCTCGGCCCGAAAATTCAAACGGTTATTGTGGAGCCTGTAAAACAAGCCAAAAAAGCGCTTGAACGGGCCCACGGCGCGCGCACAGCGGGCGACACAACCCACGCCCGCCTGCTCGACGCGCTCGCGCTTGAATGGGCGCAAACCGCCGAGATGTTGGCGCAGGCGGCAGCTTCCGAAGAAACCGCAACCACCGCCCAAAAACAGGCGGCTGATGCGGCCACTCAATTGGAGCGCGCCCGCACATTGCTCGAAGAAACGCAGGCTCGAAAAGGCCGGGCCGAGGCCGAACTCGCGCGTGTTGAAGCCGAGGCGAAACAGGCGGCGGCCGACGCAAAAGCCGCTGAAGAAGCGCGTCTTGGCGGCGGAAAAAAGGGCAAAGACGCCAAAGACGCCAAAGGCAAAGACACCAAAGCCAAAGATGCCAAAGGCGCTGACGCCAAGGGCGGCGCCAAACCGGCTCCCAAAAAGGGCTCAAAATGAGGAGCGTCATGAAGCTTGTGCTCGGCGCGCAAACAGCGCTGCTTGTGTACGCACTCACGTTCGCCTCCGCGGCGCTCGTCGGGTGTACACCTCCGGCGCGCCCCACCGTTCTGGGCGATGTGGATCAAGTGCGCGTTTCGCCCGCCGCTGTTGAAGCCAAAGAGCTTGCGCCCGCGGCGTTTGCGCACGCCGAAAAACTTCGCAACGAGGCCGATGCTGCGTACGCCGCGGGAGACATGGCGGGCGCCCAGATCTTGGGTGAACAGGCGATCGCCGCGTACGCCCGAGCGCACGCCGTTGCGCGCATTTCCAAAGCCGATTCCCGATCTGAAAAAGCACAGTCTGAAGCGACTTCGGCGCGCGCCGAGATCGCCAAGATCGACGCCGATCAAACCCGCGTCACCGCTGAAGCCGACGCGCTCGATCTGAAGATCAAAGTGGCGCGCGATGCTCAGCCGATTGTGCCTTCGGGTCGAACCGATCCCGATCGCGAGGCCGCGCGGCTCGCTTCGGCGCGGGCGCTTTCGGTTCAAGCCCGCGTGCTGTGCGCCGCGGCTCGCCTTCTTTCTGTCGATGCTGCCAAAGACTCTGAAGTGGGAAAGCTGTCGACCAACATCGACGAAGCGGTGACCGGCGCCGACAAGCTCGATGCCTCGCTCGGGCCGACGGCCACACTCGCGCCGATCGACCAGGCGTCGCGCGTGCGCGCCGCCTGTCTCTCGGCGCTCACCCTCGTGCGGCGCGCCAAATCGCCAGTAAACCGCGCTTCAGGAACCGGTGATGCGTTTCTTTCGGAGTTGTCGCAGGCCGGGTCATGGGCGCCTTCGCGTGACGATCGCGGTGTGTACATCACGCTTCGCGGCTTGTTCAACGGCGACGCCCTTGCCGCCGCCGGTGACACCAAAATCGCTGAAGTGGCCAAGATCGCCGCGGCTCACCCGGCGTTTCCCATTGCCGTCGTGATTCACTCTGAAAAAGCGCCCACCGGCAAAGATGAAGCGTCGCTCAAAGCCAAAGCCGATGCGATTGTGGCCGCGCTCAAAAAAGGCGGCGTCACCAAAGTGGCCACCGTTGTTGCGGGCGCCGCAGTTCCCGTCGTCGACCCGGTGGGAAAAGACAAAGCCAGGAACGCTCGGGTAGAGATTGTGTTCATTACCCCCGAGACTTTGTGAAGCGGCAGGCGGTTACCGAGATGTTCGGTGTACACAACCCGCTTAAAGATTCGGAGAAAACGCCAATGTTTCGATGGTCGTCGTTTTCGTGGGCCGCACCCGTCGCCGTTGTCGCAAGCCTCGCTACAGGCTGTGGTGATCCCGCCAAAGCTTCAGAAAAAGCCGCAAACGATCGGCTCGCAGGCGTTGTGAACCTGGTCAAAGAAGATGTTGCCCAGGTGCGCAACGGCTTGCCCGACGGGTCGGCCAAGCTCGGCAAGTTGCTTGGCGCCGACGCGGGAAGCGATCTCGCCGGACTTCAGCGCTCAATCGCGTCGGCGCGCTCCGGCGTAAAAGACCTTCAATTTGCCAAGTCCACGTTTTTCACCTTTGTGGACACCACCGGCGTCGCCCTTCGCAGCGAAGCCGACCCCGACCTGCTTGCAATGAAGAGCATTTTTGCGCCGCTGCCCGGACTCAAGAAGTCGGTTGAAGCCGGCAGCGGTGTTGTCGAAACGTTCGGCGATCTCAAAGATGTACACATTCGAGCCGGCAACGATCACACATGGGCCGCCGCTCACCCGGTAAAAGACGACAAAGGTGAAGTGCGCGGCGCGTTCGTTACCGGGTGGACGCTGCGCGGTCTCGCTTACCACCTCGAAGAAATGACGAAGCGAGAAGTGGTGGAAGCCGCCAAAAAAGAGGGCCGAAAGAACATTCCGGTCATCTACGTCTTCGTTCTCAAGGGCAAAAAAGCCTACGGCGCGGGCCAAACACCTGAAGTAAATACCCAGGCTGTTGAGGGGCTCGATCTGCTTTCAAAAGCGGCAAACGGTAACTTCTCAACAACGCTCGATATCACCGGTCGACCGTTCGGCGTCGCCGCCGCGCGAACCCCCGATTACGCCGAAGATACGGGCGTCGCTGTGCTCGCCTCCGAGATTTGAAAAGGCGCGTTCCGCACCAACCTGACCGGTTCGAAAACGGCGTATCCTGCGGGCGTGACAAGCCCCGAAACACTGCCGCAAAAGCCTTCGATCAAACGCCTCGTGATGTTCAAACACGGGGTCGCCTTTCTCGAAAGGAGCGGCCCGGCGGCGGGCCATTTTGAGCTGACGTTTCGCGTCACCGAAATGAACGACGTGCTCAAGTCGCTCGCTGTTTGGGTGGCCGAAGGCAACGCGCGCCTGCTTTCTGTGGGGTTTGACGCGCCCGAAGATCCCGACGTGGCGCTCGCGCAACGCGGACTGCTGCTTGGGCCGGGCTCCGCACTTGATGCGATGCTCGCGAGCGTGCGCGGTCGAAGCGTTGAGATCGATCTCGGCGCCGCACCCCTTCGCGGTGAAGTGCTCGGCATACAAGATCGAACGGCCGCCCATGGTGACAAGCGGCGCGCGCTCCTGCTCAGAACCTCGGACGCCGAAGTAAGCGTTGTGGATCTTGAACACGTTCGCTCGCTTCGCCTGTTGGAACAGGTTTCACGCGATCGCCTGGACTTTTTGGTAGGTCGAAGCCAGGCGGCAACCTCCGGCGAAACGCGAAGTGTACGCATTGTTCTCGAAGGTGAAGCCACCGATCTTCGAGTCGCCTACGTGATTCCGGCGCCTGTGTGGCGCGTTTCGTACCGTGTTGTGCGCGACGGCGATCACGCAACGCTCATGGCCATGGGCATTATTCACAACCCTGTTGATGAAGACTTGGGCGACGTTGAACTCACGCTCACCACTGGCCAACCCGTTTCGTTTTTGATCGACCTCTACCATCCCAAACAAATCGAACGCACGGTTGTGCAGGAAGAAACGCGGGCCGCCGCAGCGCCCACGCGCTTTGAACGTGCGCTCCCAGCCGCGCCTCCGGCGTTTGCGCCGCCGCCCCCTCCCGCTCCCGCGGGCTTTGGTGGCCCCGCCGCATTTGGCCCTCCGCCATTTCTAGAATCCGCGCCCGCACCCGCGCCTCGCATGGCCGATTCATTCGGCGCCGCGGGGCAGGGCGCTTCCGAGGGTGTTGAACGGGGTGAACTGTTTGAGTACCGCGTAGCTTCACGTCTCAGCATTCGGCGCGGCGGATCGGCCATGGTTCCTCTCGCCGCGACGCGCGTGCCCGCGAAACGTGAACGCGTGTGGCGCGACGGCTCCGGCAACAACCCGGACCTTGTCCTCTCGTTCAAAAACGAAACGGGCCTCGTTCTCGAAGAAGGACCGGCGGTCATCTACGACGACGGTGTGTACGCAGGCGAGTCAATGCTTCCGTACAGCGCCCGCGGGGTCGACGTGAAAATGGGCTTTGCCAAAGACCTCGCCGTGCGCGTTTCAAAACGGCTTTCCCACTCCAGCGTGCTCGCCGGCATTCGCGTCGACAAGACGGCGCTTGTAGAAGAGCAGCGCCAAGAAGCGAGACACGTTGTCACCGCCGAAAATGATCACGACGAAGACGTCGAAGTGATTGTTGAACTCTCCAAAATCACCGGCCGCTCACTGACGCCCGACACGCCCGAAGCGTTTGAAGAAACCACTGGATATCGCCGCTTTTTGATGAAAATCCCCGGTCACGCCAAGCGAGAACTCGTGGTGACAGAACGGTGGGCCTCGTGGCGAAACGTCTCGGTCGACTCCGTGGCCGGCATTGATCTCGAGCGCTGGCTCCGCGACAAGTTTATCGACGACTCCACGCTGCGCGGGTTGCAATCGGTCCTTTCACGCCGCCAAAAAGCTCGTGAACTTCGCGCCCAAAAAGCAGCCGTCGAAGCCGAACAACAACAAGCGTACACAAAGCAAACCAAACTCGGCGAGCAGCTCAACGTCCTCAAAGAAACCGGTCCTGAAGGCGCACTTCGCCTGCGCTACGTAAAAGAACTCGAAGCCGAACAAGACCGCGTCAATCGCTGCGAAAAAGAAGCGGCGCGCCTTCAAAACGCGATCGCGGAAGAAGAAGCCGCCGCCGCCGCTGAACTGGCGAGTTTGGTTCGTCGCTGAACAACCTAAAAAATCAACCCGATCCTTTGCCGCGGGCGCCGGTTTCTCTACGATCGTCCCATGCGCTCTTACGCTTTTGCGCTCGCCGCGCTTTGCCTGTCGCTGGCCGCCGTATCGTGCAGCCGATCCAACCTTCGTTCCGGCCTTCCGGCCGAAGAAGGCGGCGGGGGTCAGGGAGGCAGCGGAGGCAGCACCACCTCGTCCGGTGGAACCGGGGGCCTGCCCAACTGCGGCAACGGTGTGGTCGACCTCGGTGAGCAGTGCGACGACGGAAACTCCGTTCCGAGCGATGCCTGCCTACCCAATTGTACACTTGCGTTTTGCGGCGACGGCGTTGTCCACGTCGGGTTTGAGCAGTGCGACGACGGCAACGGCAGCCCAGGCGATGACTGTGTTTCGTGCGCTGTGGCCTTTTGCGGCGACGGTTTCGTTCACGTTGGCATTGAGCAATGTGACGACGGCAACTTTGACAACAACGACGGCTGCACAACCCAGTGCCAATTCACGGGTAACAAGTGCGGAAACGGCATTGTGGAGCTTGGCGAACAATGTGACGACGGCAACATTTCCAATCAGGATAGCTGCCTGAATACATGCCAAGCCGCCTTCTGCGGCGACGGTTTCACCTTCGTCGGTGTTGAACAATGCGACGACGGAAACGCCACCAACACCGACGCGTGCGTTGTCGGGTGCAACCTTGCCAGTTGCGGCGACGGCTTTCTTCAAACCGGCATTGAAGAGTGCGACGACGGTAACCTCGTCAACGGCGACGGCTGCGATTCATCCTGCAAAACCGGCTCGTGTGGCAACGGCCTCGTTGAGCCCGGCGAGCAATGCGACGACGGCAACGGAAGCAACAACGACGGCTGCATTGTCACGTGCAAACTCGCCGTCTGCGGCGACGGTTTCACGTTTGCCGGCGTCGAAGAGTGCGACGACGGCAACATGACAACCAACGATGCCTGCGTTTCCGGCTGCAAAGCGGCCAAATGCGGCGACGGTTTCCTCCAAACAGGCGTGGAGCAATGCGACGACGGAAACACCGTGGGCGGTGACGGTTGCGGTGCCATGTGTACACTTCCAAAGTGCGGCGACGGCACCGTCGATCCCGGTGAAGTCTGCGACGACGGCAATCTTGCGAGCGGCGACGGGTGCGACGCCAACTGCAAACCCACCGGCTGCGGCAACGGCGTCGTTACTTCCGGCGAACAGTGCGACGACGGAAACGGTGCCAACGGCGATGGGTGCGACGCCAATTGCACACCCACCGGATGCGGAAACGGCATCGCCACCACCGGTGAACAATGCGACGACGGCAACACCCAAAGCGGCGACGGATGTGACGCCAACTGCACCACCACCGCGTGTGGAAACGGTATCGTCACCGCCGGCGAAGAGTGCGACGACGCCAACATGTCCAACTCCGATGCGTGCGTTGGAGCTTGTAAAACAGCCAAATGTGGCGACGGTTTCCTCCAAACGGGCGTTGAACAATGCGACGACGGCAACACCGTCAGCGGTGACGGTTGCAGCGCCATGTGTACACCTCCCGTGTGCGGCGACGGTATCAAAGAGCCCACCGAGGCCTGCGATCTCGGCGCGATGAACGCCGACAAACCCGCGCTCGCCCTCTTCAACAACAACACCACAACCCCTGTAAAACCCGTTGTCTTCGGCTCCGACGCGGCGATTTTCTACAACTACTTCTCCGCCAGCGGTCACACCGGCTTTGAACAACTCAACTCCACCATCGTGTTCCTCTACGCCAACGCCACCAACAAGGCGCTCAGCATCTTTGTCGAACACGGGATTGACTTCACCACCACAGGTCAAAACCAGGCCATGTCCACCGTCGTCATGGACTTTACCGGTCTACCCTCCGCTTCCGTCGTAGCCTTGTCAGACGACACCCCCAGCGAGTTTTTCAAGTCGTCCGCCACCTCCGTCCACGGCGATTGGTCCTTCCAACAAAACACCGATGGAGGTGTCATCTCCGGTCTACCCTTCCCGGGCACCTGGACAGTCACAATGAACATCAACTTCACCGGTGCGGTCAACACGTGGAAGTATCAACAGGGTGGCACCATGGGCACCGCCAACAACATCCTCGGCACCGCGGCTCAACTCCAGTCGTTTGATACACCCTCGCTCTGTCGGACCAACTGCACCGTTCCAGCGTGCGGCGACGGCATTCTCGACGGTGGTGAAGTCTGCGACGACGGCAACACAAGCGGCGGCGATGGCTGCGCCGCCGACTGCAAAGCGTTCTAGTGCACCGATTCCGTAGAACTGAAGGGTTCAGATGAATCACAGTAACGCTTCGTCGCCTTATCAACTCGGTGCACTAGGGCCGCGCCTGCGCGGCCGGGGTGTGGGGCGAATGCCCCACGGAAACAAAACTAGTACCGCGATTTCGAGCGCTGCGAAGCAGCGGCAATCAACCCATCGGGTTGATTGAATCGCGGTACTAGCCGATCAGTGGGCGGCTTCGACCGTTTTGTCTTTTCCTAGAAACGACTCTACAAGTCGCCCCATCATCGACTTGACGTTCATTCTACCCTGAAAGGCCCGCACCGCGCTGAGCCCGGTAACGAGCAGGTAGATCACCCACGGAATGACCCACGCAAACAGCCACACCCCAACCGTCAAACCGCCAAACCACTCGCGAGCCTCCCGACCGCGCGGCTCAAGCGATATTGCCATCGCCGCAGCGCTCGCAAACGCGAGCACATAACTGAATACGAACACCGGAATGGCAATCAGGTGCAGCAGCACCGCTCGCAACGCGTGATGCGCCACAAACCGCGATTTTTCCCGCTTGAGAACGTAGATCACAATCGGAATCAAGAGCCAAAACCCCAAGAAATATCCCAGGTAGCTCAACGCCGCGAGAATGCGATCTTCCTGACTTGGCGTGCTCTCTGCCGGCGCCGTGGGAGGAGGCGATCCAGGCGGCGGCGCATCCCAGCGGGGACGAGGAGGTGTACCAAGGATGGAAGGTTCAGCTGACATGAAGGCTCCTTTGGTGCGCCCGCGCCTGCGTGTGGAAACCGAGCGCGGGCGCCCCAAGATGCACATTCATTTTTCAAACGCTCGTAAAATCGAACACCCATATGGGGACGCGGCTTTACCGCTTCATCAACGTTCCATCGTCCGAGCTTGAGACCCAAACGCTCGCGCCGTCAAACGCCAGTCCTACCGGGTAATTGCCCGTTGCAAACGACCCGAGATTCATGCCGTCCGACGCCCGAAATTTGGTCACCACGTCCGGTCCCGGATCCGGGTTGGGGCTTGCTACCCAAATGCTCATACCGTCGAAAACGATAGGGTAGTTAATGCCCGGTGTGGGGTATGTTGCTAATAGGACTCCGTCGCTTGCCCGCACTTTGGCCACCGCGTTTGTGTTGTGTAAAGCTACCCATACGTTCTCCCCGTCAAATGCCATTCCAGTTGGGCCGGCACCCACCGGATACGTCCCAACGACAACCCCATCTTCCGCTCGAATCTTGGTCAGATCGTCGCTGTACAAGTTCGAAATCCAAATGTTCTTACCATCACACATCGTAACAAACGGGTGGTCGCCCGCTGCAATTGTGGCCACTGCTACCCCATCGCTCGCTCGAAAAGCGCGCACAGTGTTTTGATTCACATTGGTCACCCAAATGCGGATCCCGTCGAATGCGATTCCGAGACTGAAATCACCCGTCGGAATCGTCTGAACAATTGCCCCGTCGGTAGGCCGGACCTTGACAAGGTTGTGACTGTTGCTGTTCACTACCCACAAGTAGCGCCCGTCGTACGTGACCACTGTTGGGTAGGCGCCACCTGATGGGTAGGTTGCCAAGATCTGACCATCTGAGGGGTTGATTTTCCGCACCTGACCGCTCGCCGAATCGACCACCCAAATGTGCGTTCCGTCAAATGCCAGTCCTCCCGGCGTTCCACCCAGAGCAAAGGTCGCCGTTTGATTGGCCTCATACCAACGCAACATACCCAGTTGTCGAGGCGTCGGTAGAGTAGCCGCATTCAGCCCGGGTTCGCCCTGATCTCCCTTTTCCCCCTTGTCACCTTGATCTCCCTTTTCTCCCGGATCACCCTTGTCTCCTTGAGGGCCCTGCGGACCCACCGACACTTCTGACAGAACTTGCCACCCGCCGTTGATCCAGACATACGAGCGATTGTCCGTTGTATTGTGGTAAGCGTCGCCGTCTTTGACGCCCATCGTTGGTGCCGCCGCAAACGAACCTACCCATTTCATGGGTACTCCAGGCTGGCCTCCCAACGCCGTTCCAGACAACATGACCGCGCAGAGAACCACTGTCGCGAATGATTTCATGGGATGCATGAACCCTCCAAGCCACTGGGTGAAGGCCTCGGCATGAACACGAGTCACCCGGTCGGAGTTGACTCTCGCAAACGTGGTGCCGTGGCCACCTACCCCGGCAACTGCCTTCATGCACAATCAAGTTCGCACGGGCACTGTGCTCGCTCACCGCGATTCAGCCCGTATTCGGCGTCGCTCGCCGCAATGATATTGAATACCAAGGTCGTTCAAATCCACTTTACCCCGACTGGACTGCGCCGTCGGCAACGCGGTAGCGTTACACGTAACGCGGGCACCCACTTACCTACCCGAGGCCGCCGCCAACCGGTTTTCGCGCCCAGTCTGACCTAAGTAAACTGTAAATATGAAAGTCGTGAGCCGTTCCGCGGCACACCCTATAACTTCTCAAACAACCTTCCCTTATAAAGCCGCTGCGCTCCAATAGTCGCTCCGACCGCCGATTGTCTACCCTCACAAACGCGTGTACACGGTCAACTTGGTCAAGCTGATAAACCCACCCAATCACCGCGTCCACCGCTTGACGCATCAGTCCGGTACCCCACTCTGCCTTCGCCAAGTCAAACGCCAACTCCGCCCAACGGTGAGCCTGCGACCACTCATTAAACCCGCACGTGCCCACCACCCGATCATCATCCCGCAAAACGATGCCCCATTTTGACGGCTCCCCCGCGGCCCAACGATTTATACTTCGCGCGATCATCCCTTCTACCATGGGCACCGACACCACTGGAAAACTTGTCAATTCTGTAACAGCCGGATCCCGCAGGTAAGTATAAAGCGCGTCAGCATCACTCATCCGAAGCGGACGCAGCCGCCCGCCTTCAAGCTCAATTATCGGTGGATGTTGCGGACCTTCTACCATATCTCCCTGCCTCACTTCATCACCAAGGGTAGATCAAGCTGCCTCCCACGGTCGCGCTCCGCGCGCCCCGCTCCCTCCAAGGGTGTGCTCGCGGTGTGTACACACCGCTGCGCGCCCCCGGAGGGAGCGCAAGCCTGTTCCGTTCATGCAGCCTGACAATGCTTCTTACGATGTTTATTCGACTCGCCGCAAGATACCCGTCCTTCTTCAGCGCAGGCTCGCCATTGTCGCCCGTTGGTGGTAGCGTGGCGCCGCGTCCCTTCGGAGAATCCCTCGTGAAGTTCATCCCTGCCATCGGTGAGTCCGATTTTCGCGCGCTTCGCGAAGCTCGGGCCGGCTACATCGACAAGACAGACTTCATCGTTCAGGTTCTTGCAGACCCAAGCAAAGTTGTCCTTTTTCCACGCCCGAGACGGTTCGGCAAAACACTCAACCTCTCCGCGCTTGGATACTTCCTTAGGAAGAGTGATGAAGACCTGACACCGTTGTTTGAGGGGCTTGCCGTCGTTCGCGATCCCAAGGCGATGGCCCATTTTCAAAAGTATCCCACGGTGTTTTTAACCTTCAAAGATGTCAAAGCGTCGTCGTTCGCCGCCGCCCTCATTGGCATTCGCGAACAAGTTGTGGAAGCGTATCTCGAACACCGCTACCTGCTCGATGGAGGCACGCTCGACGCAACAACAGCCAGGCGGTTTCAGCGGGTGCTCGACGGCGAGGTTTCAGGGGATGAACTCCAATATTCGCTGAAGTGGCTGTCGAGGGCGCTTTTCGAGCACCACAAGAAGGGTGTTGTCATTCTGATAGATGAATACGACACACCCATTCAATCCGGCTACCTCAACGGGTTTTTCGACGAAGTTGTTCTGTTCTTTCGCAACTTCATGTCGGCGGCACTCAAAGACAACAATGCCCTATTCAAAGGGGTGTTGACAGGGATCCTCCGCGTATCAAAAGAGAACATGTTTTCCGGGCTCAACAACATTGAGGTGTACTCCATTATGAGCCCCCGGTACGCCACATCCTTTGGGTTTACAGAAGATGAAGTCGCGAGCATGATTGACCCGGACCGCCTCCAAGAAGTCAGGTCTTGGTACAACGGGTATCTCTTCGGCGGTCAGGTCATCTATAATCCGTGGTCTATCCTCAACTACGTCAACAAGGGCGCACTCGCGCCCTATTGGGTCAACACCAGCTCCAACGAGCTTATTGAGCGCCTCGCGACCCGGCAGGGAATGGGACTATCCGCCATGTCCGCCGCGCTCCTCAATGGGGAGACAATTGATGTTCCCATCGACGACAACGTGGTGCTTCGGGACATCGATCAACAACCCAACGCTCTGTGGAACTTCTTACTCTTTTCAGGGTACCTGAAACTGGCTTCTTTGGTGCTGCACGAAGGCCGTTATACCGGTGCTTTGTGCATTCCCAACAAAGAAGTTCAAATCGTCTACGAAGACATGTTTCGCCATTGGCTGGAGAAGGCTGTGCCCAATCGGGACATGCTCAACGACCTTGTACAAGCGCTGCTGGATGGCAATGCCCCCAAGGTCCAGAAGTTCGTCGAACGCATCTTGCTTACGGTCATGTCGTTTCAGGATCCGGCAGGGAAAGAGCCGGAAAAGCTCTATCACGGCCTCGTCCTCTGGCTCCTTGTGCATTTGGAACCGCACTATCAGGTTTTGTCAAATCGCGAATCGGGGTATGGCCGCGCCGATGTGCTCATGATCCCCAAGACCCCGGGCCGCCCCGGCGCCGTGATGGAACTCAAAGTGCCCTTTGGCAACGAAACGCACGAAAAAGCGCTCGAAAAGGCCGCAAAACAAGTCCGCGACCGCAAGTACGCCGTTCAGGTGGCGCAAACAGGTGCGTCGCCGGTGCGCGAATATGCCATGGCTTTTGATGGCAAACAGGTGTGGGTCAAGCTGCTTGAGTAACGAACGGCTGGTTTGCGCTGTCACCCGCTTCCGCGGACGGATCCGCGTTGGGGTGTGCGCCTCAATGTCAGTCGCATAACCGCCCCCGATTTTGCTTGATTACAATACGTATTCAAAATCCCGGTTCACCAGGGCCCGTGCGTCGTTTGTCACGCGGGCCGCCCTGTTCATCCCCTTCACCGCCTTCCATCAAATCCACGAAGGCCGCGCACTTTCAACTCGCAATCCGGGCAAACCTGATAGTCTCTACCCATGGGACGTTTAGCAATCGCGCTGCTGTTGGGTCCGCTCCTTCTCTCCTGCTCCAGCCCTCCCGCAGAAACCACCACCGGAGGTAGCGTATGCGTTCCAGGCCAATCGGCCCAGTGCGCATGTTCCAACGGGGAGACAGGAGCGCAAGTGTGCAACGCCGAGGGCACGGGGTTTGGCGCGTGCGAATGCACGGGAAGTGGAGGCAACGGCGGCACCACGTCGGGAACAACCTCTATGGGAGGTTCTACCGGAACCGTTTCCATGGGAGGCATGGGTGGAACCGGCGGCAGTACAAACTCAACCTCTACCTCCGCATCAACGTCCACGGGCACAGGTGGATCTGCCCCCACGTGGAGTAAGATTTTCTGCACACCCAACGCCTCCGATGAACTCATCGGACTTACCACCGATCTCGACAACAATGTGGTGATCGCCTTCCGCACCGGAACAATCGATCTCGGCGGCGGCCCACTTCAAAACGTGGTTGTTGCCAAGTTTGACCCAATGGGTAACTACCAATGGGGCCAAGGTTTCCCCGGCAACGGCACGGGCCTTGCTGTGGACGCGGGCGGCAACGTCTACCTGGTAGGTTACTTTGGTTCATTCGCGGACTTTGGAGGCGGAGTGCTGGTTTCCCAAGGGGCAAATGACATCTTCCTTGTTAAACTCAACTCTACCGGTCAGCACGTGTACAGCAAACGTTTGGGTGGACCTTCCAACGACGCGCCGGAGTCTATCCACATCGATCTGGATGGTAACCTCCTCATCGCCGGAAACATCGGATCTCCCGTCGACTTTGGCGGTGGGCTCTTACCCTTTCAGGGTGCGGGTGACTTCTTCGTATTAAAGCTCGACGCAGCGGCCAACCACGTATGGAGCCACTCTTACGGCGACGTGAATGGTCAGTTTGGCATTCAGATCGCCACTGACCCTCAGAAAAACGTTCTTCTGGGTGGAAAGCTGCAAGGCACTGTCGACTTTGGAAATGGGCCTTTGGTGGCTTCGCCGGGTGGAATTGATGCCTTTGTCGCCAAGCTCAGTTCAGGTGGCACTGCCCTGTGGTCCAAGAGCTTTGGTGACAACCCTAATCAATCGGTCAACTCCATCGCGGTTGACAGCGCCTCCAACCTCGTTGTCGCGGGAGACTTCGCTGGAACAATCAACCTGGGCGGCACCGCCTTTTTCGCGGGAAACGAGCCAGATGGGTTTGCCGCGAAGTTCGACTCAAACGGCGTGCATCTGTGGTCCAAACACCTGACAGGTGCCGGCGCTCAGGGCGCCTATGGCGTTGCGGTTGGACCTTCCAACGCCGTTGCCGTAACGGGTGCGTTTTTCGCAACGCTCGATCTCGGCCTCGGGGCCATGGTTTCCGCTGGCATGTCAGACATCTTTGCCGGCCGTTGGGACTCCACAGGCAGCGCGCTGTGGCAGCAGTCCTACGGTGACGCGGTGTCTCAAGCGGGCCTACGGATAGCGGCTCCCAACGACAATTCGGTTGTTGTTGCCGGCGCTACCGAGGCCGGCGCCCTCAATTTTGGAGATGGCCCGCTAGAATGCCCGTTTTCACAAGGAGACATTGTGCTCGCAAAACTGGCACCATGAATTTGCGCT
This sequence comes from Polyangiaceae bacterium, assembly GCA_016712345.1. Classification (GTDB taxonomy): domain Bacteria; phylum Myxococcota_A; class Polyangia; order Polyangiales; family Polyangiaceae; genus JADJRH01. The sequence goes on along the minus strand of JADJRH010000011.1, from coordinate 4,154,440 downwards.
GTTGCAGGTTGCGGCCTGACTACTGTGTACGTGTTACGCGCGCGTTCGTGTGCTGACCGTTCTTCTCCGCGGCGCGTTTCGCCAAAGTGTACACGTGTGCAAGGTCGCGGCGGCGCGTAGCTCGTCGCCCGCGATCGCATCTTGGCCGTTTTTTCAGCCCTTTCAGCGCCTTCTTCGCCGGAAATTCCAAGACAGGCCACTTCTCCGTGATAAAGTCGCTGGCCTTCATGCCCGCGTCCATCGACCAGCTTTTGCGCATCTGCCGCGAGGTGATAGCGCCTCTTGTGCGTGCCGACGGCGGCGAGGTGTACGTTGTCGCCGTGGACCCTGACAGCCTGTCGCTGCATCTCGCAGGCACATGTTCGGGTTGTCCCGGTCGGCCGTACACGGCTGCCAACATCATCGAGCCTGCGATCCACGCCGTCGCGCCCTCGGCGCGCGTCACCGTGACGAACGGCGCTGCAATCCCTGAAGGCGCTTCGAAGATTTCGTAGCGTTGGTAGTGTCAAAGCGGTGCGAGCGATCGCGAGGCCCCGCCGTTCTTCCACGTCTGAACTAAGCGAGGAGTGAGGCGCGAGCGAGCGCAGCGGCCCACCGCGCGAGGACTGTTTGAGCGAGACGGCGCTTGCGCCGTCGAGCGAGTTCCGCAGCGCGGTGTGGCCGCGAGAGCGCTCGCGCCTCACTCCGAGCGACCGCGCGAGGACTGTTTGAGCGAGACGGCGCTTGCGCCGTCGAGCGAGTTCCGCAGCGCGGTGTGGCCGCGAGAGCGCTCGCGCCTCACTCCGAGCGCCCCAAACCCCCAATGGCGCTGCAATTCCCGAGGGAGCGTCGAAGATTTCGTAGCTGCGAGGATTGACGACGAATCCCGCCGCCACGCCGATTCGGCAGTGCTCGCCGCTCCCGTGCGGCCCAACAAAAAACGAAAACCAAACAACTCCCGCTTCAAATCTCCACGCAAACGCCGCCTAAAACCGGCTGTACAAAAGGTCCGTCACCTTCCGCGATTTCGGCTGCGACGCCGCCGCATCCGCCGGCAACATTCCAGCGGGTGTACACACGGGTTGCGCTTTCACCGCCTCCGTCAGCGCGTCCTGCTTGCGCGACACTTCATCCACACGCGCTGCGAGTGCGTTCACCGCGTCGCTCGATGCCTGCGCTCCGTACGCTCGCAGCTGCGCGTTTTCGGCCGCGGCTCGATCCAAAGCCAAACGCAGCGCCGCGGCTTCCACACTGCGTTGCCACGCTTCAACGCGAAGGCGCTGCAAATCGGCCAACGCCGATCGATGCTGGTCGGCCGACACGCAGCCCCCGCTGCTCAGCCCCGCGGCGATCACAAAAATCGCGAGGACACCCTGGCGGTACATCATGCCCGCATCCTGAAGTGGCGGGCTCGGCGGCGCAAGATGGCAAACACCGACATCGGTGCCCGACCTTCAGGCCGCTCGCCGCCCGCGCCCCGCGTCGCCGAGACTTCAGAAACTCGCCGCTCCCAAACGTCTTTCCGCTCGCGGTCGCCCGCCGTGAACGTTTCCTCGTGGGCGCTGCACCGGAAGTTGCTACCGTTGCTCGGCCGCCCCAAACGGCGGCAACTTCCTTTTCTCCCGTAAACCACCTTTTGTGCTCGGGGCACCACGATGCGGCTTTCTCTCGTCACCGCGGTTTTGTCGGCTTTTACCCTCGTCGCGTGCGCGACACCCGTTGCTGGAACCGGAGGCTCCGGCGGAGCGGGCGGCCAAGGCGGCGGCACCACTTCTTCGGCCACCACCACCGGAACCGGCGGGGCCGGCGGCGGGACAGCGGGTTCGGGAGGCTCCACCGGAGGCACCGGCGGCGGCTCCACAACGTCCTCGTCGAGCGGCACCACCACCTCCACTGAAGATCTGTGCGGCAACCTCGTTCTCGATCCGGGCGAGCAGTGCGACGGCAAAGACTTCGGCGGCAAAACCTGTGAATCAATTGGGTTTAGCGGCGGCTTTCTTCAGTGCAACACCTTCTGCGGCATCGTCGCGTCCGGCTGCACGCCGCCTGAAAACTGCAACAACGCGCAAGACGACGACATGGACGGTCTCATCGACTGCCAAGACTCCGACTGCGCCGCGCAAATTCAGTGCGTCGATTCGTGCGGCCAGCCTTCGGTCATCACGCTGCCCTCGTTCACGTCGGGCGACACAAGCGGCCGGCCTCAAATGCTCTCGTCGGCCTGCTCCGACGCGGCCGGATCCGAGATCGTTTACGAGCTGACCGCCGGTGAAACGGTCGACATGACCATCACGCTTTGGAGCTTCAGCAACACCGATTTCACCATCTCTGTGAGAACGGCCTGCGACGACGGCGCCACCGAGATCGCGTGCGCAAATGATGTTGGGCCCGGTGACTTCACGAGCGAAGTGCTGTCGGTGCCCATTGTTCAGGGACAAAAATATTACATCGTTGTCGACGGCACGACCGTGAACGATTTCGGCGGGTTCCAGCTCAACGTGGAGATCCCGTTCCCCGAGTCCGACTTCCAGTGCGACAACCTATTTGACGACGACTTCGACGGGTATCTCGACTGCGACGATCCGAGTTGCGTGGGCTCGTTCTTGTGCATGCCCGGCCTCGATCCCACGGGCGCGCAGTGTTTCAGCCACACAGATTGCCAATCGGTCGCCGGAAGCGATCCTGTGTGCCTCGGCTTTCAACAAGGCTTCCTCGACGGATATTGCTCCGAGTTCTGCAACCCCATGAGCCCGCAATGTTCGGGTGACGGCATTTGCGCCGATCCCATGGCTGTCACGGGCAAAGCCGTCAGCGTCAATCACGTTTGCTTTGATGCGTGCGCCACCAGCGCCGATTGCCGCCCCGGTTACGAATGTGTGGACCGCGGCCTCGCAAGCCTTGTGTGCATCGTCGCCCCTGAAAAGAAGTGCGAAGACCTGCAAGACAACGATGTCGACGGCCTCGCCGATTGCGCCGACATCGATTGTCAGCCCACCGCCGCGTGTACACCCGGCGCCAAAGCCACGGGGCAACCCTGCACTTCCAACAGCGAGTGTTTCGCCAACTCGAACGATCCGGTGTGCCTGAGCGATCTCCTCACCGGTTATCCCGACGGCTACTGCTCACAATTCTGCGACACGGGCGCCAACGATTGCAGCGCCGGATCCATCTGCACAAAAGGCATCGTTTTCCAGGTGGACGCGCCCGTCTGCCTCGACGTGTGCAACGTTCAGGCAGACTGCCGACAAGGATATTTCTGCCAAGACTTCGGCCTCGCCCAAAAGATCTGCATCCCGTAAACCCCCGGCTTCTTCTCTCCTCGTGAGGTTCTCCATGCGACGAACGCTTTCTTTTTCCCTGTGGGTTGCTCCCGCCGCTCTGTTTCTCGCGTCCGCAGTTGCTTGTTCCCCCGTCAACACAGGCACCGGCGGTCAAGGCACCGGCGGCACCACCACCGGCACGGCGGGCAGCGGCGGATCGTCTGGAAGCACGTCCAACGGCGGCTCCGGGGGCATCGGCATCGGCGGCGGTCCCACCGGAACGGGCACCGGCGGCGGCATCACGTGTACACCCGGCGGTCCCAACGACGACGTGGACGGTGATGGGTACACCCCCGCGATGGGCGACTGCGAAGACTGCGATCCCAACCGCAATCCCAACGCGATCGAAACGCCCACCGATCCCGGCAAAGAGCCTTACGACGAGGACTGCGACAACGAGATTGACGAAGACGACAGCGTTCTTTGCGACAACGATCTCGCCGTCGACGACGAAGATCCGTTCTCCGCCGCCCGCGCCATGGAACTCTGCAAAACCTCCCCCGACGGCGTGGAGTGGGGCCTCGTCAACGCTGAGTGGATTTTGGCCGACGGTTCACCCCCGCCCCAAGGTCAACTCCAAGCCTTCCATCTCGGCCACGGCATCCTTTCCGCGTTCGGCTACAACGTCACCACCCAAAAAGGTGTACGCATGGCCGCGCTCTCCAGCGGCACCGCGCGCCAGCCCACGGATCCCGGTTACAAAGACGTGCAGGGCTTCCCCAAAGGGTACACATGCGGCCACCCCGTCGGCTTCCCCAAAGAGTCGCCGTCGTGCCCCGGCACCATCACCGGCACGCCCAACGACTCCACGGGCATTCGCCTCACCATTCAGCCGCCTTCCAACGCCAAAGGCTTCTCGTTCGACTTCAAGTTCTACACGTTCGAGTGGCCGGGTTACGTGTGCAGCACCTTCAACGACTTCTTCGTTGCACTCCTCACGCCGTTCCCCATGGGCCAAACCGACGGCAACATCGCCTTCGACAAAATGGGTAACCCCGTCTCCGTCAACAACGCTTTTATCGAAGTGTGCGGCTGTGATGGCAACCCGCCCAATCCCTGCTCCGCGGGTGGCAAAACGTTTGATTGTCCGCTCGGCGATCTCGAACTGCTCGGCACCGGCTTCGGCTTTGACTCGTGCGCGTTCTGCCAAGACCACGGCGCCACCGGCTGGCTCCGCACCACCGCGCCCATCGAAGACGCCAAAAACGACATCGTCCTCGACCTCGCCGTGTACGACTCCGGCGACGGCGTTCTCGACACCACCACGCTGCTCGACAACTTCAAGTGGATCGCCAAGCCGGGCGTAACCATCGGCACCGACATCGTCCCCGAGTGATTGCCCGCCGAGTGATTGCCCGCCGTGTGATCGCTCCTCGCGATCCAAATCCCCTCACATTCAAGCCTTTTTAGCTGCCCCCAACCCGGGCGCGCTCGCGCGCGCCCGCCGCCCCCAAATCGCTCGCCTCGGCCGCGTGTACACAACGGTTGTGTACACAGAACCGCCCTCCTTTCAAGGCGCACCGAGCCGTGTGTACGCAAGAAATCCGTTGCGTACACACGGCCTCACTCGCTCAGGGGGCGGCCCTAGCCCTCTCCGAGCAAATCAAACCGCGCCAACGTCCCACACGTCTCGGAGATAGCCCGCATCAAACGCAGCCTATTTTCGCGCACGGCCACGTCATCGGTCATCACAAACACATCCAAGAAATACTGGTGAAGCTTCGGCGCAAACCCGGCCACTTCGCCGAACGCTTCGCTGTATTTGCCGCCCTGCGTGAGCTGCTCCAAACGTTCTTTCATCCCAACGAAACTCTCAAAAACAAGCGTTTCGCTCGCGTGGGCGCCCGCGGGCGGCGCCTCCGGCGCGCCCGCGGGCGCCCCGCTCGCAATGTTCGTTGCGCGCTTAAACACCTCGCCCACCCGGGCGCGCGTCGCGGCGTCCAGTTCCTGGACCGCCTGCGCGCGCGCCCGCGCGTCCAACGGCCGATTCGCCGCCACCGCCAGCGTCGAGTTCACCACGTCGGTTGGCAGCTTGTCGTTCATCAGCCCGCGAAGCCGCTCGGTAAAAAACTCACCGAGCTTTTGAGCGAGCGCATCGCGCGACAGATCGAGCTTCATCGAAAACCCGTCGTATGCCGCGTGAAACGCGTCCGACAGTTTCAAGTCAAACCCGCGGTCCAACATTGTTCGAAGCACACCCAAACACGCGCGTCGCAGCGCGTACGGATCGGCCGCGCCCGTGGGCGAAAGCCCGATCGCGAAACACCCCGCCAGCGTGTCGAGCCTGTCGGCCATTGCCACGAGCGCTCCCGCATCGGTCGGCGCCACCGCATCGCCGGCGCCTTTCGGCTGGTAATGCGTCAAAATCACATCGGCCACGTCGGCGCTCACGCCTTGAGCCAATGCGTACGCACGGCCCATTTCCCCTTGCAACTCAGGGAATTCACCCACCATGAGCGATACCAAGTCGCACTTGGCCAGGTGTGCACCCGACGCCGCCGCCATGAGCGTGGGCTCGGGGAGCATCAGCAAAAGCCCCAGTTCACGCGCCAAACGCTCCACACGCTCGGCCTTCGCGAGCATGGTCCCGAGCCGCTTTTGAAACACAATCCCGTCGAGTTTTTTGCGGCGATCCGCGAGCGGAATCTTCAAGTCTTCGCGGTAAAAAAACTGAGCGTCGGAGAGCCGCGCGCGCATCACGCGGTCGTTGCCGCGAACGATATTCGGCACATTTTCGGCCGTATTCACGACCGAGAGGTACTTCGCTAAGAGCTTATTGTCGGCCGACCGAACGCCGAAATAACGCTGGTGACCCTTGGCCACCTCCAAGATCACGCGCTCGGGAAGCTCCAGATATTCAGCCGCAAACGAACCCGTAACAACGTGCGGCTCTTCCACAAGCGACAGGTTTTCATCCACCAAAAACGCATCTTCAATCAGGTGGCCCCCTGTTGCTTTTGCCGCTTCGTGAAGCCTTTCTTCCATCAGTTTCGCGCGCTCTTTCGGGTCGACAATCACATGAGCGGCGCGCAGCGTGTCGGTGTACACACCTGCATTGGGGATTGTCACTTTTGCGCTTCGGCCGTTCTGCGCGCCCAAAAAGCGGTGGCCAAATGTTTCACGCCCGCTCTTCACGCCGGCCACGCTCACGTCGATGATGTCACCTCCGAGAAGCGCCACAATCCACTGGATCGGCCGGCCAAACGTGGCATCGCCCGCGCCCCAGCGCATTGACTTTCGAAACGGAATGGCTGGAACAATCGACGCGAGCATTTCCGGGAGCAACTCGGTCGCGGCGCGCCCTTTTTCTTTGCGCGTCCCCACCAGATATTCACCCTTCGGCGTTTCAACGCGGCGCAGTTCACTGACCGCCACGCCCAACTTCTGAGCAAAAGCCTCGGCCGCTTTGGTGGGTACGCCGTCTTTAAAAGCCGCTTTTGTGGGCGGTCCGGTCATGTCTTCAGACAGGTCCGGTTGCCACAACGCCATGTCTTTCACGATCACCGCGAGCCTTCGAGGTGTACCCAACGCTTCCAAGCTTGTGTACGCAAGCCTCAGCTCACCGAGACGCTTCTTAAACAGCTCCGGCAGCGCCTTCAACGCGCCGTCAACAAACGAAGCCGGCAGCTCTTCAACACCAATCTCAAGCAGGAGATCACTCTGGGCCGTGGTCATCGCGCGCGGGTCTACACGACCTCTCGTCCGTTGCAAAGTGGCCGCGGCTCAACGCCGAAACCCACCCGTTGCCCACGTCAGCGCGGCGAGCGCCGCCCCCACCACAATCACAAGCACCGTCATCGCCCACACCATCGTTGGCAAAATGCGCTTTCGTTCCCCGCCGCCGATCCGCCGCACCGAAGGTGAAGCCGCATCGCCGGGCCTCACTTCAAGCCACAATTGCGTGATCACCGCGCCCTTTCCAAACGGCTCGCTGAGACGCATCGCCACGCCGTCGCCCAGCATTTTCGGCAATCGAACCCGCACCACACGTTCGAGGTCTTTCTTGGGCCCGCGCAAGGCTCCGCTGCGGTCACAACCGTCGCATCCCCCGCCGTCGCAGCGCGCACATTCCATCGCCCGCGGCAGTGTCACTTCAATGAGTACACGTTGCTGCGACCAGCTCAGGGGCACCGTCACCCTGGCTCGCACGCGCCCGCCTGCATCGGCCTCCAAAGCGGCCTTATCAACGAGCTTCCCAAGTGTACTCACTCTCGTTTCCCCGCAGGCTCAATCGGCACCGTTTCGTGAAAGTCGTGGTAGTTCACAACCCTCGTGCCATCTTCTAGGATCGAGAGAACATCGGCAAACCGAGCGTTTTCAACAATGTCGTCCAAACTGTACGCTTTGCGCGCGTGTACCGTTTGCCCAATCGTCTCGTCGTAGCCTGTCAGCGAAACGTAAATTTCAGCCTTCTTTTCTCGGAGTTTTGCGATCGCATCGGGGCCGAAAAAAAAGCTCGACTCATCAATCTTGTGCATGGGCAACCAGGTCATCGTGAACAACATTGTCGACGCGCGGACCAGTTTCACCTCGTTCGGAATACGCATTGTTTCGCCTTCCGGCGTTGTCTCCGTCACAAGCACAATCACCCGCAATTGCGCGTCGATCATTTGATTACCGCGCCAGTTTGCCACTCGAAACATCAAGTGTGGCACGCCCGCGCGCGGGGTGATCGTGATCTTGTCGGCAAACAAAACCCGCGCTGTCGGCCGCGCGAACTTGGCGAACGTGATGCCGGTCATTAATGCGACCGACAACATCCCCGTCAGCGCCTCCAACGTCACCAGCAAATGCCCCACGCGCGTTGCAGGCGCCATCACCCCATATCCAATGGTGGCAAGAGTCTGAACGCTGAAAAAAAACGCATCTTCAAACGACCCGTGCGGCAGGTTGGCGATCGCGCCCGGAACGGCCATGTACGCAAGGGCGAACGCCGAGTTGATCAACACAAAAGCGCACGCGACAACGCCGAAAAACTCCGGCCACGTTCGAGTCAGAATCCAATGGTAAAGGTCTTCCCACGGCGCCGAACTGTGACCGATCTTTTGCACCGCCGGAAGGCGACCATCGGTTTTTGCGAGACGAATCGGCTTTTTTTGCGGCACTTTTGCGCCGCCCTGCGTGTCAGGTGTTTTGGCAGTCATATCGTGTCGGGAGCGGTCGCCCCAATTATGGCGAACGTCGTCATCGAACCACAGGTCGTGTCACTCCGGCCACACGCTGTTGCGCCGGCCCCCACCGAAGCGTTGTTTTTGCCGCCGCAAACCCCTTGCGGCCGGGGCACTACCGTTGCTCTGTTCCCGAGCAATGGCTCCCTCCAATCGAAGGTTCGTGCGCTCGCGAGGAGTTTTCCTTGCGCTCGCAACGATGGTTCTCGTCCCGTCGTGTTTCAGCGGCACACAAGCTCCCGACGGCCCTCCCAAAAACCAACTCAACCTCAGCTCCGAGCCCGATGCCCGCCCCGACAAGGGGCCGTTCGGCGTTGTTTTCAGCGGTCCGCGAGGCGAAAATCTAGAATCGCCGGAGATCAGCGTTGTTTTCAACCGCCCCATGGTCCCGCTTGAGTTGGCGGGGAACGAAGCGCCGCCTCCCATCAAACTTACCCCCGCGGTAAAAGGCCGCTGGCAGTGGGTAGGTACGAGCGCCGTCACCTTCGTTCCCGAAACGCACCTACCCAGAGCTACCCAATACACCGTTCAAATTCCAAAAGGCGCAAAAAGCCTTGCCGGCGACATTCTCGACAAAGATGTGGAGTGGAAATTTTCTACCCTGCGCCCCAAAGTCTTACGGGTAGATTCCACCGAGCCTCTCGACCATCTGTCCCCCAAGTCCACCTTTACTCTCTGGCTCAACCAACCCGTCGACGCTGTTGAGCTTTCGAAACAAACAACCCTTTTCGCAAACGACAACCCGCCCATTGCATTTGATCTGAAGCAAAAAGACGGTGATAACGACCGGGTTTTTACCCTGACTCCAAAGAGTAACCTGCCACTTGACAGCCACATCACCATCAAAGTCGCATCGGAACTCCATGGAAAAGAAGGCCCCCTCGACGCCGAAGGCGAGCGCCTCTTTCAAATGGAAACCTACGGTCCACTCACCATTACAAACCTCGACTGTTCCAACAACAGCCCGCGGGAAATGTGTGACTACTCGGGCGGACTCAGACTTCAAACATCCAATCAGGTTACCCTCGGGGCCCTCAAAAAAGCCGTTCGGATCGAACCTGCCCTACCCATTCACTGGTCGTCATGGATGGGCGACGATGAAGAGTCCAACTATTTCTACCTTGGCGCCGCCTTCAAACCTGGAAAACGGTACACCGTTACTGTCGCCTCGGCCGGCCTTAAAGATGAATATGGTCAATCCCTCGGTGGAGACTACACAAAACCCTTCGACTTCGGCGACGTTTGGCCTTCGGCTGAATTGGGGGTCGCCGGCACCTTTATCGAACCCGGAGCCACGTCTGAAATTCCTGTCTACGTGGTCAACTCCGACGACGCCCAATTTGCGTACGCCCCACTCACCGAGGCCGACGTGATGCAGCTTGAAACCGGCACGTCGTCGCGCGCGCCCACTTTCCAATCGGTAGCCGATCGCGCCGGTGCCAAAGTCAAAAGCTTACCCCCTTCGGCAACGCTCAACGCCGTCAGCCGCCACGCCGTTAAAATTGAAGATATCCTCGGAAAAAACGGCCGCGGCCCCATTCAATTGGCAGTCCAATATACCTATCGTCCGGGTTCACGGTACTCGCGTCGGGTAGAAGATACGCGCATTGTTCATGTGACAGATCTCGCTATCACCGCCAAAATCTCCCGTGACGGTTCACTTGTTTGGGTAAGTCGCCTTTCCACCGGCGCCCCGGTGCCCAACGCCCGAGTCAGACTTCGCTGGCAAGACGGTGAAGCGGCAGGACAACACACAACCGACAAAGACGGGTTTGTCAGGTTCGAAAAAGCCGAGTTTTCGCCCGTTGAGCCGCACCAAGAAGATGCGTTGATCATCGTCAACGAAGGTACCGATTGGACATACCGTCCCGTTCGCGAAGTGCTCGACGGCTGGAGGTTCGGTGCCTCCGCTTCTTTCTCCGAAGAGCCTACCCGCGGCCTCGTCTTCACCGACGCCGGCATTTACAGGCCCGGCGACACTGTTCACATCAAGGGCATTATCCGCGAACCTGTCTCCAAAGGGCTCGCCACACCCGCCGGCAAGGCCGTTCAGGTGACGGTTGGCAGTTTCGACGGTCAAACCATCGCCGACGTGGAGCGCAAACTCTCGCCTTTTGGGACGTTCGATGCCGACGTTGTCATTCCAGAAGGTACTCGACTCGGAACGTTCAGCATTCACACGGCGCTCAACGATCCGCAGTCGCAGGGCCTCGATAGCAATGCGTACGCAACGTTTGAAGTGGCAGAATATCGCCCCGCAGAACTGAAAGTTGCCATTGAGACCAACAAACCTTCCTACGTGCGCGGTGACGCTTTTGAGTGCACCGTCAAAGGCAATTACCTCTACGGAGCGCCCGTCGCAAACGGATCAACACGTGTACACATTACCCGCAACAACGCCGGTTTCTCCCCACCGGGTATTGACGACTATACCATTTCCGACGAGCCGTATTCTTACGACCTGCCCGACAAACCCAAAGTGGATGAAAACCTCCATTCTTCGCGCGCCACGCTCGATTCAAAGGGCATCACCAAGGTCAACACCAACCTGACACTTCCGGGTCAAACCGGGCCTGAGACGGTCACGTGTGAGGCCGAAGTGGCCGACATCTCGCGTCAGGTTGTGGGCGGAGTGTCGGCCGCGATCGTCCACCCCGGTGAATATTACGTCGCACTCAACAGTGGAGACGACTATTTCCTTTCCACCACCGACCCGGTGAAACCCCAAATCCTTACGGTCGATCCCAAGGGCCAAAAACTACCCGGTAAGTCGGTCAAGGTAGAACTCATTCAGCGCACTTGGACAACGGCCCGCCAAAAAACGGCAAGTGGTGCACTCCACCGCGTTTCAACTCCCGTCGACAAGGTGGTGTCCACCTGCACTGTCACGAGCGCGCTCTCACCTGTCTCGTGTACACTCAAATCGGCCAACGCCGGCTATTACATCGTTCGCGCTTCTTCCCAAGATTCGCGCAAAAACAATATCGCATCTTCTTCCAGCCTCTACGTTGTGGGCGATTCAAGTTCAGGATGGCGCGATTCAGACTCAAACATTCTAGAACTCGACACCGACAAAGACACGTACGACGTGGGCCAAAACGCCCGCGTTCTTATCAAGTCGCCGTTTCCCACGGCAGAAGCGCTCATCACCGTCGAGCGTTCCGGGGTTTACCGCAGCTTCCGTCAAACCGTTCGCGGGGCCATGCCATCCATTTCAATTCCCGTGACCGACGATATTCGACCCAACGCATTCGTCAGCGTTCTACTCGTGCGCGGTCGGTCAAAAGCGCCCCCCAAAGACGTGAAAGGCGCCGACGTGGGCGCCCCCGCATTCAGGTTTGGCGTGACACAAATCTCAGTTGACCCTGAAGCGCGGCGCCTTGCTGTCAAACTTACCCCCGATGCCGCCGACAAACGCCCGGGCCAAGAAGTCTCGGTTGCCGCCGACGTTCACGATGCCAAGGGAAAACCCGTCCGCGCCGAAGTAACCCTCTACGCTGTGGATGAAGGCGTACTCTCCCTTATCAAATACGAAACCCCCGACCCCATTGAAACCATGAATGAGCCTCGCCCGCTTCGCGTGGCCACGCTTGAAACGCGCGATGCGCTCGCCCGCACATTCAACCCCTTTGCCGGCCTCGGGCTCGACAAGGGGAAAGACGGCGGCGGAGGCGCCGACGACAAGGGTATTTCGTTCCGCCGTGACTTCCGAACAAGCCCCTATTTTAACGCCTCGCTCGTGACCGATGACAAAGGTCATACAAGCGCCAAATTCAAACTCCCTGAATCGCTCACAACCTACCGCCTCATGGCGGTTGTCACCGCGGAAGATGACCGATTTGGGTATGCCCAATCATTCGTCACTACGAGTCGACCGCTCATGGCTCGGCCCGCATTGCCCCGGTTTTTGCGCGCCGGTGACACCATCGACGCGGGAATTGTTCTCACCTCCAAAGGCCTCGCCAAAAATACCTACCAGGTTCAACTGGCGGCCGAAGGTGTCAGTCTCAAGGGCTCTTCGGAACAGTCGGTTGAACTCGACTCCGGCCAATCTGCCGAAGTTCGATTCCAAATGGCCGCATCGCGCGTGGGTACTGCCAAGCTGCGGTTTACCGCCAAAGGGGGAGGGGAAGAAGACCGGGTAGAAGTGGTGCGAACCATCCATCCGCCCCTCGCTCTTGAAGCCGTTGCACTTTACGGCGACACCGCCGATCAAAGCGTTGAAGCGTTGGGCAACATGTCCGGCATGCGCGACGACACCGGCGGTCTGACAATATCCACGTCTTCGTCGGCGCTTATCGGCCTTGATGCGGGTGTCGAGCAGCTCATTGAATACCCGTATGGGTGCACCGAACAGCTCACAAGCCGGTTGGTTCCACTTTTACCCCTGCGTGATCTCGCCAACGACTACGGCTTTGTTTTGCCGAAAAATGTCGACAAAATGGTCGCGGAAACCATCCCCAAAATTCTCGCCCATCAAAAGCCCGACGGCGGATTTGGGCTCTGGGCAGAGTCGACAGAATCCTCCGCGTGGTTCACTGCATACGCATTGTGGGGTCTTACCCAGGCAGAAAAGCGGGGCATCAAAGTTTCACCCAACGCCATTCAAGCGGCTACCGACTACCTCGGCGATGCCATTGAAAGGGTCGCAAATGACCCATGGAATCGCGCGTCCATCCCTTTCATGCTCGACGTTCTTGCCGAACGTGGTCACCCCGATCTACCCAGAATGGGAGCGTGGTTTGACTCGCGTGCACAGCTGCCCCTGTTTGCCAAGGCTCAACTTCTCCACGCCATGGCCGTCGGCAAGGCAGATCGCAAGTCGATGGACATCCTCGCAACCGAACTCGAAACAGCCCTTCGGCTCGACGGTCCCACGGCCCGCGTTGTGAGCAACCATGGCGACTCCTACGCGATTCTACTCGACTCCGACACTCGCACAGCGGCGCTTGTGCTCCGAGGTTTGGTCGCCGCCAAACCTGACCATCCCATGGCTTCCAAATTGGTGTTCGGCCTTTTGGATGACCGAAAAGGTGGCACTTGGCGCAGCACTCAAGAAACCGCATGGGCCCTTCTAGCCATCGACGACTACCGCAAAACCCAAGAAAAGAAGGCTCCCAACTTCATGGCGCACATCTTCTTCAACAATGCCGAGGTGGGTAGTCACCGGTTTGAAGGGCGTTCACTCCACCAGGCGACTACAACTCTCCCGGCCGGTCAGGTTGTCACTCAAAGCGGCGCCCCGCTCGGGTTTAAAGTGGATGGTGAAGGGAAGCTTTTCTACCAGGCTCGCCTGAGGTACGCCAAAAAAGAACTCCCCAAAACACCGCTGGATCGAGGGTTTTTCGTTTCAAAAACCGTTCGCGCAATCGCACCTGAAGACCTTTCCCAAGACCTCGGCCTTTCGGGTAAACCCGGCAGCACCACCTTTCTGGGAGGAGATCTGGTCCTCGGTGAGGTGACCGTTGTCACAACGACACCTCGCAACTTCGTTGTGATTGAAGATCCTCTCCCCGCGGGGTTTGAAGCGATTGATGCGCGCCTTGCCACCACCGTCCCCTCGCTGAATGTCGACAATCGAGGCGACTACGACGACTCTTCGGAAGAGGAAGAGAGCGAAGACTACGATTACAGCTCGTTCGTCCGTGAAGTAAGGGATGACCGCGTGCTCTTCTTTGTCGACCACTTGCCCGCGGGGATGTACCGCTACCGTTACCTTGCCCGCGCCACAACGTTTGGAACGTTCGTGTTGCCTCCCACCCGTGCCGAAGAAATGTACGCACCTGAAGTGTTTGGGCGCACCGCCGCCGGCTCAATTGCAGTCAACATCAAATAGACTCTGGACTGTGCGCACTCAATCAGTCGTTCTCTTACCATGAACCGCGCCGCCCTCCTGTCGTTGTACAAGTCAACCCTGACAAGGGTGGGGGGGTGGCGCTTTCTCAAAAAACGCGCCGTCAAACGCGCGTTGATTGTCCTCGCGGCGCTGATCCTCCTGCCTTGGATCTGCCTCTTCATCGCCGCCGCATTCACCGATCTACCCACCGCTCTCTCCTCCAAAGAACCCCCCGACGTTTCGCTTGTCGTGCGCGATCGCAGCGGCGTTGTGCTGCGTGAATACCGCGCCAAAGACGGCATGCGCGCGCGGTACGTGCCTCTTTCTGACATGGGAGATCTCGTTCCGCGCGCAATGATTGCCGCAGAAGATCTGCGCTTTCGCTACCACTTTGGTGTCGACCCGATCGCCATGACACGCGCCGCCGGCCAAGGTGTACTCCATGGTCGCCTCGTTTCAGGTGCCTCCACCCTCACTCAACAACTCGCCCGCACCGTTGTCGCGCGCCCCAGGACCGTGGGTGGAAAACTTCGCGAAATGGCCATTGCCATTCGTATAGAGGCGTCGCTCTCCAAAGATCAAATCTTGGAACAATACCTCAACCGCGTCACCTTCGGTCCGGGCGTTCGCGGGTTTGAAACTGCCAGTCGGTTCTACTTTGACAAGCCCTCCAAAGACCTTTCGTTGAGTGAAGCCGCCGCCCTCGCCGGCATGCCCCGAGGCCCTTCTCTTTACGACCCGCGAAAGGGTACAACCCGCCTTCTCCAGCGCCGCAACACCGTTCTCGAAAGAATGCGGAGCGCCGGACTTGCCACCGACGAGGAAGTGGAGCGCGCCCTCGCCGAACCGCTGGCTATTGCCCCTCGCGGCGGCGGTTTGGGAGCGCCCCACCTTACCCTTGCCCTCACCTCTGGAAAACTCCCGGACCTCGGCGAAAACAGGGCCCACATCGCCGATCTTACCCTCACCATTGACCGCGGTTTACAACGGCAGATCGAACTTTCCGCCCGTCAGGTTGTAAGTGACCTCAAGACCAAAAAGGCCGGTACCGCCGCCGTCATCGTGATCGAAAATTCAACCGGTCAGATCCTCGCCTACCTCGGCTCGCACAACTTTGAAGACGAACAGGCCCAAGGCCAAAACGACGGTGTATTTGCGCTGAGGCAACCCGGCTCCACGCTCAAGCCGTTCATCTACGGATTGGCAATGGAGCGCCTTGGGTACACAGCGGGCACTCTCATCCCCGATGTCGAAACCCACTTTAACTCGGGTGAAACCGACTTTGCGCCCAACAACTACGATGGAAGGTTTCACGGCGCCGTGCTCCTTCGCGAAGCCCTCGCCAACTCGTACAACGTCCCCGCCGTTCGAACGGCCGCCGCCCTCGGACCAGAGCGAGTCTTACCTCAACTGCAAGCGCTCGGGTTTTCCACGCTCACCAAACCCCCAAGCGAATACGGCGTTGCCATTGCGCTCGGTGACGGTGAAACGCGTTTAATTGACCTCGCCAATGCGTACGCAACACTCGCGCGCGGCGGTGTGTACATTCCCGTTCGGGCTGTCAAGTCGGCCACCTTGGCGGGGGGAGAGCCCTGGGTTGCCCCAAGGTACACTCCTCAAACAGTGATTGACCCCGCGGTCGCCGTAGTTCTCACCGATATTCTCTCCGACGATCGCGCCCGGGCCGCGGCTTTCGGCCGTCAAAGCGTTCTCGACTTACCCTTCCCAGTCGCAGCCAAAACAGGCACTTCAAAAGGGTTTCGAGACAATCTAACCGTTGGTTATACTCGTGAAGTGACAGTGGCAGTGTGGGTAGGGAATTTTGACGGATCCTCCATGGAGGGTGTGAGCGGCGTCACCGGCGCCGGCCCACTTTTTCACGCCGCCGTCACCGCAGCCCAGGCGCTCTACCCACGGGCTTCGTCGGCGCCCCTTCGCGATCAACTCCTCAAAAACGGCGACCTACCCATTGTTGAAACCGCTGAAATCTGCCCACTCTCCGGCGCTCTCGCCGGGCCCAATTGCCCCCACCACCGCACCGAAATATTTCCAACCGCACATTCGTTTGAGCACCACGCTCCCACTTGCAAAATGCACACGGTTGTCCAACTTGACCGGCGCACCGGCCTCAAAGCCGGCCGATCTTGCCCTTCTCAATTTGTAGAAAAGCGCGTTGTTGAACGGTTTCCACCGGAGTTGACATCGTGGGCCTCCTCCGTTCGGAGGCCCGTTGCCCCGGCCGATTATTCGCCTTTGTGTCCCGCCGCCCCGGGCGAAGACGACGAGTCTTCCGGTTCCACATTGCGCATCACCTACCCACCAAACGACGCTGTGTTTGTACTCGATCCCCACGCAGCAGGTCGCCAATCCATCGTGTTTCGCGCAGCGGCCAACTCCAACGCCCAGGTGCGATTTGTTGTCGACGGTCAGGTTTTTCAACCCCGACCCGGTGAACTGTCAGTAGAGTGGCCACTGGTTATCGGTGATCACACAGCCCATGTTGAAACCGCCGACCAGTCGAGCGAATCCATCCATTTCAAGGTGGGAAATAACTAAGAACGCCACGCCGCCGGACAACGACCCGGCTCCATTCAACCGGACTTCAGCGCGTCCGGTCGTTGCGTGACGTTTCAGTAGTTAACACCCACAGTCCAAATTCAAAATCTCAAGGCCAAAGGTCGGCTCAAATGCCACCTTCCCGCGCCACAGGTGTTCTGTAAACACAATGCCAGCCTCTCCATGATCAAGATCGATCAATGAAGAAGGCATTTCAGCCGGAACCGGGCCCGGCTTACCCGCCAATTTCAGCGCTCCACCCGACACTTCAAAAACGGCCGCCAAATTCCCTGAAACCCCGCGCAACCTTCCACCGCATTGGCCGAGATAAAAAGCAACTCCGTCCCCGAGGGATGTTTGAGGTGACTCACCTCCACCTTACCCTTTTTGTCCCACGGTTCTTTCGTTTCACTCTCCGCCTGAATGGTACTATACTCAGGCAACTTTCGCAACGCTTGCAGCGCCTTTTGTCGCAGGTTCTCCGGCGCGTCCACCGCCTTGGCCACAACATGAACAGGTTCGTCCGCGGCCGTTGCCCACAAGCCCGCTTTGCAGTCCCCTTTCATGTTTGTCAGGGCCGCCACCAAATTCACCCCGGTAGAAATCGCGGTACCACCCTTGGCCAGATCCCACGCCGTGCGCCCAATCTCCTTCTTTGACAGCGGTTTTTGACCTTGATAATCTCCCGTACCATGCCAACGCCCCACCTCCCCAAAGTGCGGAATGACCCTTCCAAGCAGGGTAGGTTTCGCCAGGTCCGCTTCACAAACCGGCCCCGACGCTCCGTAAAGCCGCATTTTTCTACCCGCCATTTTTTGATATACCTCGGGTAGACTGTCAAGCTTGGCGCCTATGCGAGTGGGGTATGGAACGGCGTCGGCAAGCAATTCAGGTGTACCTTCTGCCCACGCCATTTTCGGCGCGACATCCAATACAATCTGCGGCTCCCCATCCTGAATCACAAAAGCAAACTTCGTCACCTCCGGGGGTGTTGGTTTTTGAGCGCCGATAACGGTGCTCTTCACCATTTCTTCGCGCGTGATCTTCCACCCATTGTCTTCAAAAACAACAACAAGCAGCTTGGGTCCAACGTCTTTGTAACTTCCACTTTCCCAGGTCTGAGTAAACGTGATCGAAGCCGTTTTCGCACCCGGTTGAACCACAACACTGTCGGCACTCACTGCCATCTTCCGCTCAAACATCTTGCCGCGGTCGGCTGCCCACCCTTTTCGATCCATTCGGGTTGTTCTGAGCCCGCTCCTCTTTACCCCTTCAAACTGCTTGGCATAAAATGACAAATAGGCTGCAAGATCCCCCTTGTTTTGAGCCTCAACCCACTTGTCTACCATCACTTTCGCATCATTGGACTGAGCGCTTGTGCCTGAGCCAACCTCATTGTTCGTGGCCGTCGCCGCGCCTGAACTGACCGACGCGCCCTCCGCCGACCCTAACGGAGCGGCACCACTCGTTGAACCCGCCGGGTTCCCACACCCCGTTGCGCACACAATGGGCAGCAGCCATGCAAGCGAAAGACGGCCACGCGTTTTGGCCGAACTGGAATGTGTACGCATTGAACGCTCTCCTACCATCCGACGTTTTATACTTTGAAAATCGCCTTTCGCCTATCATTTGCAGCGCTTGTTTTGAGGACTGGACTGAGTACACAAGGCGGCCATCAATTTGATTGCGGAATCAATCAGATTGGTGCTCTAATCTCGGCCAACGCATGTCTCGAATCACCGTCGGTGCGCTTTTTTTCGCCGGATTGCTTGCGTCATTGGGCGGCAGTGGGTGTACGCCCGCTGCGGGTGAACATACACAAACCCCCGCGTCTAAGCCTTCGGTAGAGGTTCGCAAATGCGGAATGTTGTCCGTTAACGATACTTACCGAATTGAACCATCCCCCGACGGTTCGGGGGGCATGGCCGCTGTGCGAGCGCTCCGCAAACAGCTTGAAGCGCTCTACCCAGATCTGATTGTTCTCCACGCCGGAGACTTTTTGTTTCCGTCACTTCTCTCGCGCAAATATCAGGGCGCTCAAACGGTGGACGTGCTCAATCAACTCGACGGATCGCCTGGGTTTGATTCGCGGTTGGTTGTCACGTTTGGCAACCACGAGTTTGACAATGACAACGCCTCCGTTCTCAACGCGCGCATCGCACAGTCCTCTTTTCGCTGGCTCTCATCCAACATCGACTTTGTTAAAAGTGAAGGTGGCAAGGCCGGCATTGCCACAAACAAAATTGCCCAAGATGTGATTATACCCTGCGGAGGTTTTAACGTTGGCATTTTTGCCGTTACCACCGACACCAAACTCTCCCCCCTTGTGGTGCAATTCCGAGATCCCGTTCAAACCGCACGCGAGCGGTCAAAATCGCTTCGCGAACGTGGGGCAGACGTAGTGGTGGGCCTCACTCACCTACCCATTGATATCGACGAGCAGATCCTGTCTACCCTCGGCCCTGAAGGGCCCGATGTGATCTCCGGCGGTCACGAACACATCAAACAGTCCCGAAAAGTGGGCAACAGATCTGTCTATAAGTCCGATGCAGATGCCCGCACTGCCGGTGTTTTTTCTATCGAGAAACGCGGCTCAACAACAGAAATTAACTTCTACTGGCAAGCTCTCAATCCAACCCTTGTCAAGCCCGATGCAGATATGCAAAACGTCGTGAGAGGCTGGCTTGAAAAACACGAAAGAGAGTATTGTGATGAAAAACTGAAAGCCTCTTTCGGCTGTCTTGAAGAGGTTCTTACCGTTGCCAAATCTCCCATTATTGCCGAAGAGCTTGAAATTCGCCGGTATGAAACCAATCTCGGCGATTTTGCCGCCGATGCCATGTTGCGCGCGTTTGCAAAAGAGGGAGCGCAAATCGCCTTTATCAACGCCGGCACTCTGCGGCTCAACTACAACATTGCCGCTGACACGCCCATCACGCGCCGCGTTGTGGAAGAGTTGTTTGCCTACCCCGCACCGCTTCGCCTCATAGAAATCACGGGGAGGCAACTCGAACAGGTGCTCCAACGCGCCACAGAATCGTGGACGGGGCAGGGGCATTGGCTTCAAATCGGCGGTTTTGCGTTCAAGTTTGACCCGAAAGCCGGCAAGGTATCCAACCTTACCCTCCTCGGAGAAAAGCCGCGCCCCATCTCCCCCACAGAAAAGCTGAAGGCCGTTGTTACAAGCTTCTTAATTGACCCGAGCAAGGGCCAAGATGGGTATACCATGCTCAATCCAAGTCAGGTGATCGATTCGTTCGGGCCCAATCTGACCAAAGGGCCCGACCTCAAACACCTCGTTGTGGATGCCTTCAAAAACGCGGGAAAGGCAGGTGTAATCCTTCCTCTCCACGGCCACGTCTGCAACACCGAGCGCCCGGGCGCGTGCCTGGCTTTATAAACGGGGGCGCGCCTGCTCCGTGTTCCTCCGTGTCCTCCCGGTGGTGAAGAGACGTCACAGGTAATCCAAACGCATCCGGTCGTTGCGTGGTGGTGTCAGTCATCCACAGAGATCTACGGCTGTCTATAATCTCGCCATGAGGCGTTTGGCCAAAAGGTACGCGTCGCCGGGCCATCGACCTGACACGTACCTTCCATCTTCCACAACGAAGGCGTGACGATCGTCTGTATCGGTGCCTTTTCCAATAAGCGACAGCGGACCACGTTGAAACTGATCGCGCGGATTTTCAAGCTCACCCCGCACTTCATCCTCAACGTATGCCGGGTAGGTGCGGTAATATTTTCCAAGTTTCCACGCTGTCAGGTAATATGCCGTTCGCTCCATGAATTTGGGTAGACACGTGGTGCGGATCTTAGAAAGCACAGACCTACCCGTTTCAGGATCGCGACTACGGGCGAGCACCAGCACGCCATGGCAAATCGCAGCCACCGGTTTGTCCGTTTTCCAAAACTGAGCCACTTTTGACTGTAACTCCTGACTCGCCAAATATTGCCGCATTCCCGGAGCGTGGCCCCCGGGCAAAAGCAGGGCGTTGTAATCGGCCGGGCGAATGTCGGCGTATTTGATCGGTTTTTGGAATTCTGCCGAGCGGGTTAACTCTGAGTAAAACGCTTTTGCTTCAGGCTCGGCGCCGAGCTGCCCAAAAATCACACCTGTGAGCAGCAGCGGATCTCCTTGCGGAGTGAGAGCGTTTTCGGTAGCAAATGAAACAGAATGTCCCGCTCGGGTGAGCAGTTTCCAAGGGACGCTCACCTCGGTCACGTCAAAGTCGTTGTCCGGCAACGGAACCAAAATGCGAGCCATGCGCCGCACTCTACTCAAACACCCCCAGCATGAAAAGCGCGCTTTTTCTCCTTCTCCACTTGGGCTCGCTCTGCCGCTTGCCCGTGGCCCTTTATGACCCGCCGGTGCCCCCCGTTGTGCCCACCGTCAGGCTCTCCATCGCCATTGCAGAAACGCCCGAGGGCCCTGTACAAACCCCCGCCTGGGTTTACTCCCAAGTGGTTGAAGCGCAGCGCGTGTATAACGCGTTTGGAATCTACTTCACGCACGCCGAAACGCGGCCGCTCGACAGCTCATTTGCCCAACTTGAAACTCGAAAAGACCGCGACAATCTTGCCGGTCTCCTCAAAAAAGGGGTTCTCAACGTTTTTATTGTGGAGTCCCTCCGCGATGTGGACGACCCGCGTCTCTACCGCGGCGGTGTACACTGGGCGCCCAACGGCGATCTAACCCGTCAATATGTCATTGTGGCGGCGGGCGCCGGTTCAACAACCCTTGCCCACGAAATTGGGCATTACTTCAAGCTTCAGCACACCTTTGTGACAGACAACCTGATGAGCTATGACCGCACGGGCGGCGTGGTTTTTCTCAACTCCAAGCAAAAAGCCACCGTGGTTACAAGCGCCAGAGCGTACACCCGGTCCAAAGAGTTGCTGCCCGAATAAACAAGGGCACCTAGTACCGCGATTCAATCAACCCGATGGGTTGATTGCCGCTGCTTCGCAGCGCTCGAAATCGCGGTACTAGTTTTGTTTCCGTGGGGCATTCGCCCCACACCCCGGCCGCGCAGGCGCGGCCCTAGTGCACCGAGTTGATAGAGCAACGAACCCTTGCTGCAATTCATCTGAACCCATCAGTTCTACGGAATCGGTGCACTAGTCCTTAGTCAAGCGATAACAGCCATGAGGTTCTGCGAAGGATGGTTTCAGGTCTTGTCGCAAGGCGCGGGACACCCTTGCCCGTTGCCGCATGGAAAAGCGAAAAGCGTGGCGCTTCAGGTTCTCTACATGGAGTTCTGTGGCGGTCGCAGCCAAGACGAAAACGTGAGACCGGCGAGACCGGTGATTGGTATGTTCCAATTACCTGAAGCCGCCAAAACGCTGCCTGCTGGATTTCTTCGAAACGCCACGTTTTTCAGACTCTCCCGATGCTTATAAGCGTCTCCATTGTTCTTATCGCTTGATTTGGGCCTATTTACTTGGGGATTTTTCCAAGCTTGTCGCCAAAATCAAAGTACACTCCAGAATCGTCCACAGTCACATCGTACGCCGAGTTGGCTTCTATCAGGTATTCAGGTGCGCTTTGGCCGTCTCTGCAAACGCGGTATAAAATCCCATTTGAAAAATAATAAATGGCCTCCGCATCTGCCGCAATTCCGCTGGCTGTGGTGTCATCGTTAATAAGAAGTGCGGCGGAGTTTGGGCCTGCTGCATGCCAAACTCCCACCTTGATGTCGGTCAGATAAACATCGTTTCCAACAATGGCGAGGCGTCGGGGATCGTTGAGTCCATCGGCCAGTGTTGTGATGGTGGTGCCGCCGATGGGCATGCTTTCAAACCCGCCGCCGCTGGCTTTGCTCCACGCGTAATAGATAGACGTTCCATCGGTGATCATGTCCCGCAGGAAGGTATTGATGCTCCCCAAGTTGGTTGTCATCCCACCGCTCTTCAACTGGTATAGAGTATCGTCTCCACCGTCTACCCAATAGATATCGTTTTCAAACGAGGTCAGGTTAAAAACGTATTGTTGTGAAACCACCACTTCCACAGCGCCCCCCGACGTTTTCCACCGAAAAATGCCACCGCTTGACGGAGGCGACGCCGTTGCCCCCGATTCTGACCAGTAGAGATAGTCACCCACCATTTCCAAGTCAGTGGCCGATGTGGCATTGCCTTTGATAACTTCAACCGGCCCACCCTCTTTAGGCACCCGCAGCACCTGGTTTGGATCGCTGAGAAAACCGGCGATCCAATACACATGGGTAGAGTCGGTATCAATTCCCCAAACGGTCTCTTGTTGGTCGGCCAAGACCTGAACGCTGCATCCGTCATCTGGACAGAGCGGGCTGCACGATGGTGGAACTGTTGTTCCGCCCGAACCGGTGGAAGTTGAACTCGACGAAACAGTCCCGGCGCCTGTTCCGGTTGCGGTGGTTGCGCCTCCGGCGCCTGTTCCGCCGGTGCCGCCGCTTCCACCCTGCTCTACTTCACCCATCCAAAGCTCGCTGCGCGCTCCGCAAGCCGTTGCGACGAGGGTACACAACGCCGCGCCAACAAGGCCCTTGACACCAAAGCGAAGCGAGGCGAGGCCCTTCGATTTTTGTGTACACAACACAGCCGACCGCTTCATTTGCCTGCGATCCATGAAGTCACCCATTCCAAAGAAACGGCGGCACATCCGACCGCCGCCGGAGCATACGCCCCTTCAACTTCAACGTGAACCACGTCGAATCCGAGGCGATATTCGGCATTTCTGCGTTGCCATTGTGCCTTTTTGAAATCCAGATCGGAAATCGTTCAAGAATGGGCGGCACGTGGTACGCTGCCCGCGGCGGTTACGAGGCTCTTGTGCTTGGCACGATTCTAAACGAAAAATACCGGATCGAACGTGAGCTTGGTCAGGGTGGCATGGGTGCGGTGTACATCGCCGAAGACCTAAAATCGCACGATCGCGTGGCCGTCAAAGTGATCCACGCGCACCTCTCGGCTCGGCTTCCTGATTTGGAACAGCGCTTTGAACGCGAGGCTCGCGCGGCAAGCGCTGTCGATACAGAACACATCGCTCGTTGCCTTGATGCCGGTATCGACGCGAGCACCAAACAGCCTTTCATGGTGCTTGAACTGCTTGTCGGCGACGATTTTGACCGGGTGCTTCGCTCCATCGGGCCGGTCGAGCCGAGTCTTGCGCTTCGCGTGACGGCGCAGGCGGCGCTGGGTTTGGCCGCGGCGCACAAGGCCAACATCGTTCATCGCGATATCAAGCCGGCAAACCTGTTTTTGGCTTCAAAGCCCACGAGCGTGGGTGAGAGGGTTGTCAAAATTCTCGACTTTGGAGTTGCCAAAGTCATTGATGATCCAAACGAGAAAAGCGCCGGGCATGATGGACTCACGCGCACCGGCAGCCTCCTCGGTTCGCCTCTATACATGTCGCCCGAACAAGCTCGGTCTGTAAAAACGGTTGATGGCAGAACAGACATCTGGTCGCTTGGTGTGGTGCTTTATAAAGCGCTCGCCGGGCGCACCCCTTATGAACACGTGTCAGGTTTGGGAGATCTGGTGTTGGCGCTGTGGAATGAGCCGCCTCCTCCCGTCCAACAGTTTGCTTCCTGGGTTCAACCTGAAATTGCGGCGCTGGTAGATCGCATGTTGCGCGCCGATCCCACGGAGCGTTTTCAAACAATGGACGAGGTCCACAGCGCCGTTGTTTCCCTTCTCGGCGGGGATATCTCCATCCACGACGCGGCGCTTGTGCCCCTCGCTGAGTCTACCCGTTCGCGCGCCGCCCAAACGTTTTTCCGCAGGTTTGATACTCGAAATCGCACGCGATCCGGTGGAGAGTCCACCTCCGCTCAAGCCGAAGCGCCCGTTCGCGCTCAAACCGCCCAACCTCCCTCATCTACCTTTGGCGAGTCTGACACCGATCCCGCAATGAGTAAGGTGGTCACTCCCGTCGCCTCCTCCAAGCTCGAAGAGAGCGCCGTGAAGTCGATCAGTTCGCCCGGAACAGAATTGACAGGTTCCAATCCGGGTCAGGTTACCCAAACCGGTCTGACAACAACGGGCGCCACGCGTCTCGGCACAGAAGCTGGAAAGCCCGCGCCATCCAACACCACCAGAGGCCTTGTCCTCGCGGCAATTGGGCTCGCAGTCGGGGTTGCGGCTGCCACCCTTGTTCTCAGCAACAAGAATGATTCCGGTCCCGCTCCGTCCGGTAGTACAAGCGCTCTACCGTCCAATTCTCCCCTCCCAGAACCTGCGGCCGTTCCCGATGTGACACCTTCCACTATCCCCTCCGATCAGCGCGACAGGGAGTCCACCGGATCGGCGGGCGTTTTCCCTCCAAACATGGGGCCTTCATCGCTCTACTCAGGTGCTCCGTCGGCTTCCGCGTCCGCTCCACCTTCCTCGTCGGGCCCGCTCACCGCGCCCACCGTGAAGCCGCGCCCCACTTCCACAACCACCACCAAAACCCCCGGTTTTACCGACTTTGGTGATCGAAAATAGCGCTCAACTTTCTACCATCATGCTCGCTCTCAAATTTTTCTCCCCAAATCGCCGCGCCTTTTCAGGGTTGCTTCTTTTGGCCGCCCTTTCCGGTCTTACCCTCCTTCCGCAGAATGCGTCCGGCCAAAGTGCTGAAGACAAAGCCGCCGCAGAAAAGCTCTTCGACGAGGGGAAAAAGCTCCTTGGAGAAAAGCGGTACGCAGAAGCCTGCACCCGATTTGAGTCCAGTCAAAAGCTTGACCCGGGTGTGGGCACGTTGCTCTTTTTGGGGGAGTGTTACGAGTTGAGTGGACGCACCGCGAGCGCGTGGTCCACCTTTCGAGAAGCCGCGGCGGCTGCAAAAACCGCGGGTAGAGCCGACCGGGAAAGAATCGCCCGAGAGCGCGCTCAAAAGCTTGAAAATAAGCTCTTTCAGCTCACCCTTTCAGTGGCGGGGAGTCAGGTTCCGGGCCTCAAAGTGGTCCGCGGCGACGCCGAAGTAAAAAGGAAGTGTGGGGCGTTGCCATCCCGGTCGACCCGGGCACCACCACCCTTACCGTTTCCGCGCCCGGTAAAAAAAACTGGACAACGGCGCTGGATATTCCCGCTACCCCCGGGGCGCGCACGGTAGAAATTCCCGCACTTGAAGATCTACCCGCCGAGCCTCCTCCGACCGCAACGGCAAGTTCAACCGCCGCCGGGCCCACCGCAACAGCCGTTTCCAGCGCGGCGCCCACTTCCACGGCACCTTCGGCCGGGTGGTCTACGGGTAGGACCGTGGGGCTGACGTTGGGCATTGCCGGGGCCGTCGGTGTCGGCATTGGGGCCGCGTTCGGCGGTATTGCTGCTTCCCAATTTTCAAGTGCCAAAACCACCTGTCCGGCCGTTGCCTGCAACGACGCCGCAGCGGTGGACTTGTCCAAACAGGCCGGCACGTCGGCGGATATTTCCACTGTCCTTTTTGCGGCCGGCGGCGCCGTATTGGCAACGGGCATTGTTGTTTTCTTGATCTCACCTTCCCATGCCGCAGCCCCCACACCCGCCGCGTGGGTCACTCCCATGGTAGGTAAGGGAAGTGCGAGCCTCGGTGTCGGTGGACGTTTCTAAATGGATAGCCCCATGGTCATTCGTCGCTCTTTTCGTGCCGTATTCTTTGCGATCCTTCCCATCGCTTTCACTGTCTCGGCCGGTTCCTGTAGGCAGGTTCTCAACATTGAAGAGCGAGAGCTTGTTGCAACGGGCGGCAGCGGCGGAGCAAGCCCCTTCTCGTGTGAAACGTATTGCGCTACCATCATATCGGTCTGTGTTGGAGTCAACACGCAGTTTTCAACGGAAGCGGCGTGCCTCAACTATTGCAGCACCTACCCATTGGGCACAGAAGACGACACCATTGGCAACACCCTCGGCTGTCGTCTGAATGTGCTCAAAGCCGGCCAGGCCATGATTGAACCGGGTGAATGCGCCGCGGCGGGGCCCGCGGGCAACGGCGCTTGTGGATCCAACTGCGACTCGTATTGCACCAGCATCATGAGCATTTGCCCCGATGCGTTTGAAACCAAGGGCGATTGCACAACGTTTTGCCCCGATATCCTAAGTTGCGGCGATTACGGGTTTGACCCCGAGGGCACCACACCTGACAACCCCACCCTTCAATGCCGCATCTACCATCTTACCGTCGCGGCCCGGGACGGCATCTCCCCGGCCAACCCCACAAGCTCGCAGGCCCTGCATTGTCCTCACGCCGCCGGTGAAGGCATTTGTGTACACGATCCCGCGGCCGTTTGCCCCGCCGACTAATGGCGACCCCGGTTGAGCGCCAAGTCGCCCTTGGATGGATGCGCCTGTCAACCGAGTCAATCCGCAACGACGCCCGTTCCATTGAATTGTTAACCGAGGCGCTCAACGCCGGGGTGCGCCACTTTGATACAGCCGATGTGTACGCACGGGACGACTCTGAACTGGGTCACAATGAAAACCTGATACGCAGGGCCCTTGCCTCATGGTCGGGTGACCGCTCAACCGTGACGATCGCCACCAAGGGAGGGTTAACCCGTCCGGGTGGCAAGTGGATTCCCAACGCAAAAGCCGGGCATCTCAAAAAAGCCTGTGAAGCCAGCCTAAAAGCGTTGGGTGTGCAGGTGATCGACCTATACCAACTGCACGTTGTCGATTCTAAAACGCCGCTTGCCACAACCGCTCGCGCCCTTGCCGATCTCCAACAGCGAGGATGGGTAAAGTCGGTTGGCCTGTGCAATGTCACCATTGCCCAAATAGAAGAAGCGCGCGCTATCCTCCCCATTTCCTCCGTTCAGGTAAAGCTCGGCCCACTCGACATGTCCGCGCTCAAGAGCGGCCTTGTGAGCTATTGTATCCAGCACCATATTCGGGTCTTCGCCTACCGCCCACTCGGGGCCGAACAAGGCGTTTCCAAGTTGCTGCGTGATCCTGCCCTTGTTCATGTGGCCCAAAAGCTGGGGTGTACCCCGGTGGAAGTGGCGCTCGCGTGGCTTTATGACATCCATCCTCTTGTGACTCCACTCCCCGGCCCCACTCGGGTAGAAACGGTGAAGTCGTGTGTTTTCGCGTCTCACCTTGTTTTGGATGACGAGGACAGAGCCGTTCTCGACGCCCGTTTTCCAGAAGGGGGAGCTGTTCGACGCGGTGAAAATCCAGCCCTTTTGCCCCCTCTTTCGCGCGTTGTGCCCGCGGGTGAAGAGCCGCACGTTGTCATTGTCATGGGCATGCCGGGGGCCGGAAAATCTACCCTCACCGGCGCGTACGCTTCCAATGGGTACACTCGACTCAACCGCGACGAAATGGGAGGTCGCCTCTCCGGTGTTGCTCTGGCCCTCGATGCGGCGCTTGAAAATGGCGCCAAAAAAGTGGTGCTCGACAACACATACGCCACGCGCGCGCTTCGGGCCGACATCGTTCGAATTGCGCGGAGGCACGGCGGTCGCGTCAAATGTGTATGGGTAGACACAAATATCGAAGACGCTCAGATCAACGCCTGCGAGCGGCTTATAAGTCGCCATGGAAAGCTGCTTTCTCCGGCCGAAATGGCAGTTGCCGCCAAAAGTGATCCCAATGCGTTTCCACCCAACGCTCAATTCAGATATAAAAAAATATTTGAGTTGCCCACCGGGGATGAGGGCTTTGAAGAAGTGGAGCGCCGCACGTTTGTTCGCGCCCCGTATCCCGATCGAAATCGCGAAGCGCTGTTTATTGACCTCGACGCCTCGCTTTGGAAAAGCCGGTCGGGCGAGCGTTCACCCAACTCGGTCCAAGACATGATCGCACTGACTGAACGGGCCGCCAAACTGCGCGCCGTCGCCGACCGCGGCGTTTTGCTTGTGGGATTTTCGTGGCAACCTGAAATTGCTGAAAAAGGGCGATCTCCCCAAGTGGTTGTCGACTGTTTTCAGGCGCTCACCAAAGAACTCGATCTACCCATGGAGCTTGCGTATTGCCCCCACGGTGGAGGTCCGCCTGTGTGTTGGTGCCGCAAACCCCTTCCGGGTTTGGCGGTTCAGCTTGCCCACGTTCACAAGTTGAATTTGACGCGGTCCACATGTGTCGGCAGCGGCACGGCCGAAAAAACGTTTGCCGAGCGACTTGGGATGACGTTTGTGGACGAAAGCGCCTTTTTTTGAGTTGGGCGCGAAACAGGGATGTCGGGCGCTCTACCCGTGCTGTGATTACCCTCCAAGGTCGAAAGGCGTGTACAATCGGCCCGCAAGTCATGCGAAAACGGATGATCGGGTGCGGAGTCAAGACTCTTTTTCCAGCGCTCGTTTTGCTTTCGGCTTTGGTGTCGCCGGTGGCCGCGCAGTCTCCTGCCTCGGCGTCGTCTCCCACCGATGAATCTACCCAGCCCACCCTTTCCGATTACCGGCGCTTTCGCGCTCTCACCATCGATTTGTTGGGGCGCATGCCAACCCGCTCTGAAGTGGCCGACTTTGAAAAGGGTAGAAACCTTGAGGCATGGGTAGACAACGTTCTTCAGTCGGGGCAACACGCAGGCAAACTAACCCGCGTTTATCTTGATTTGCTGCGGCTTGAAACGCCCGACACCGTTCTCGTTAATCCGGCGTCCAATATCCTGCGGCGCACTCAAATCACAGGCCCAACGGGTAAGCCTGAATGGGTATATTTTCGCCGGGGACAACGGCGCGTCCGGCCTGAAACAGACGGTGAGTTTTGTCTGACAGAGCGCGAGACGGGGTTAAAAGTAGCACTTTCAAATGAGTTTTCTCCCAAGGGAAAGCCCATTCGCGTAAGCCAAACCGCGTTGAACGCCGCCACTGTGATTGTCAAACCTTGGTGGCTTTATAAAGATGCTCGTTCCCCCAAACCTACCCAACGTTACGGGGAAGGGTGGGCGGCGCCTTCCACTTTCCACCCCGTTAATCAACTCCTGGTAGAACCCGACGGAACCAAAACCACCCAGGTTCGGGTTTGCCGAGAAGAAGCGAGCGTGCTGGAAACGGGAACCATTTTCGCCTCGGGTAGAAATGCGCCGGTTGACGCTCAAACTCTTGGCCGTCAATCCAATGCTCCGGCCGACTCTCCTTATGCTCGTGAACACAAGGGAGAAGCGGTTGCCTGTCGCTCGACTATGGGGTTTGCCCACGCCGCCGACTGCGGGTGCGGATCCGCGCTTGAAGCGTGTGTACCGGGCGACGCCAACAGCAAAAACCCCAATGCATTTCTCCTCCCTTCCCGCGGCGCTTTGGGAGTGGACCTACCCTTGGATGAGGTGTCGTCGGGTGTTTCTGGGTGGAACAAAATCTTTTGGGAAGAAGAGGTCAGGCACACGTTCTACCGCATTTTTGCCGAAGATCGTGACTTTCGAGAGCTTGTTCAAAGCCCCGGAACATGGGTGAACGGGCCGCTCGCCCAGTTTTACAGGTTTGTGGCTCCCTCCATGGCCGGCGTCGGTGCCAAAGGGTTTGCACCGAACGGCGCCACTCTACCCATGGTTGATCCGGCGAGCATTCCAACCGATCTTTCTCCCCACGACACGAATGTGTGGGAACGCGTGGGCGATCGGGGGCCGCGCGCGTCGGGGATTTTTACAACCGCGGCTTTTTTGTCCAAATACGCTTCCCGACGCGCGCGGGCCGCGGCTGTGTACACAACATTCCTGTGCAGATCATTCGTGGCCGAAAAAATTCAACTGGCTCCATCCATGGAGCCCGACCTCACAGTGCGCTCGGGGTGTTCCACATGCCACATCACGCTGGAGCCGTTGGCAGCCTATTTTACCCGCACCGTCGAAACGGATCTTACCTTTTTGTCGCCGTCGGCATTTGCCGTTCAAAACGACAAGTGTGCCCTCGGGCCCGATGGTAAACTTCCCTACGTCTGCTCGTTTTATTACGACCCGGCGCTCTCCACCTCAAAAACCGGGATTCTGCGCGGTGCTTTTGGTGCAACGGACAATGCGGATGAAGGTCCGCGGGGTCTTGGGCGCGAAATTGCCCAAGATGATCGATTTGGCCGCTGCGCTGTCATGCGTATTGCCGGTGCGCTCTTGGGTAGAGATCTCACCCCAGCCGATGAGCCGTGGGTAGATTCACTGACGCTTCAGTTTGTACAAGGCGGGTATCGAGCGCGCAACGTGGTTCGTGAAGTGCTGCTTTCCAAAGAGTACACAGGCAACGGTTTCGGGTCGGCTTCCGCGCCGCGGGAGGTGTTGCCTTGAAACCTGCGCACTTTCGGTGGGCAGCGGTTGGCCTTGTTGCTATTTTAGCCTCCACGTCGGTGGTTTGTGGTCCGCCGCCCGTGATCGAACACCCGCCGGCACATTCGCCATCGGCGTCGGTATCCGCGGCTCCAGTTGAACCCCCGCCGCGTCCGTCGCCGCGCCTCGTCCCTGTGGAGGCCTATGTTCGAACGTACCTGACGTTGTTTGGTGAACTCACGCCGCTCGGCGCTCAAATGAAAGCCCGTGGCAATGACGGCGCCGCGCTGTTTGATACGTGGAACGACTACGTGGGTGCGTTGGGTTTGCCCGACTACAGAGTGGATGCGCCGCGCGGTGCCAATACCAACCCGATGATGCTCGCCGCGTTTGAGCGACTCGGCGTGGTGCTCTGCGCCCGCGCATTGGAAAATGACTGGAGAACATCGCCGCGCCCGCCGGTTGAAAAACGCCTTGTGTTTGCGTTTGACCCGCCTGATTCACCCCTTGACAAAGCGGCGTTTGCGGCCGGGTTTGACGTGCTTCACCGAACCTTTCTAGCCTACCCATCCAATCTCGCAGGCGTGGCGCGCGCCGAACGGTTTTATACTTTGTGGAGCGACGTTCGCGCGCGCCGCACCGCGCCGGGCGCGTTACAAGGACGCTTTTCACCGGATGAAACGGCGTGGATTGCGGTGTGTGAGGCTTTTGTCGAGCACCCTGAATTTCACTTTTATTAATGTGGCATTGGGTAGAGTGAGGCTGACTATTTATAAAAAATAAAGGTAAAGTATGAAAAGTTCGCGGCGCAGATGGATTCAGACAGTGGGGCTTATGGGTGGAGTTTCTGCCCTTGGGTTGGGCCCATTTGTCAGGGCGCTCGCTCAAGGAAAAGCTGAGTCTGACACGTTCATTTTTATCCATGCGTCGGGTGGGTGGGATGTCACTTTGTGGGCCGATCCGCGCAACGAAAAGCGGGGCATTGTCGATCCGGCAACCACCGAAAATGTGGACACCGGCGGCCTTTTGCACTGGAAAGATGCGCCGTTTTCAGGTTCGGCAAAAACGTTTGAGCCGGTGGTTTTACCCAATGTTTCGTTTCCGCTTGGGCCGGCGATTGGAAAGTTGGCGAGCCTTGCCGACAGGCTGACTTTGGTGAACGGCATTGCGATGAACACTGTGAGTCATCCCGACGGGACGGTGTTTTCAGCAACCGGTCAACCCCCATCGGGTGGAAGGGTGCAGGCATCGAGCATTGATACAGTGCTCGCTTCAGAGTTAGATCTCAATGTGCTTTTCCCTGTCCTCAGCGTGGATTTCCAAGCTATTTAATAGGTCAGGCGGATGTTCGGGCGGCGCCTCTTCGGGTGAGCACGATTTTGACCTGGGTAAGATTTTGGGTAGATCCGGCGTTGTAGAAAGCGCCGACGACCGCGCTCAGATCGCGGCGATGTTGCAGGAAGAAGCAAAAGATCTTGCCCGCGGTCTGCCCCATCCCGGTGAGGTGGAGCGGTTTGCCCATCGGGTGGAGGCGGTGCAAAAAATGACTTCGGGAGAGCTGAAAACGCTGTTTGATCCTGCCTTCCTTCAGCGATCTTATCCGGCGTTTCAGTTTGGCGGTCGGTTTGGGTCGGCGGCTTCCAGTTGCGCGGCGTTTGCTGTCGAAGCATTGCGAAAAGGGCTTTGCCGATGTATCGGTTTCAACTTTCAGGGGTTTGATACTCACGCCGCCAACTACCGTGCTCACCCGGCCGCGTTGCAGGAGTTGTTCAACCTGGTGTTTGCGCTTGTAACGACACTTGACAATACTCCCCATCCGGCGTCGCCCGCTCGAAAGCTTTCGGATTCTACCCATATCTTTGTCATGAGCGAGTTTTGTCGAACGCCGCAAATCAATCAGGCGGCCGGGCGAGATCATTATCCCAACAACTCGGCACTGCTTATTTCACCGAGGTTGCGAGCACCCGCATTGATGGGTGGTACCGATCCCGATCAACTGCTACCAATGCCGATTTCAGGTTTTGCGGCGGGTGCGCGCGCGATCACCCCGGCCGACGTGCTTTCAACCCTGACGGCGGCCGTCGGGGTTGACCCTAAGCCCCATTTCCGTGATGGGGAGGTATTGCGCGCCCTCCTCCGGTAGCGTTAGAAACTGCCGGTGACGGCAAAGCCGGTGTTGGTGGGGCCGATGGATGGTACAACGGCGATCCACCGTTCAGGCGTTTTTGTTTGGCCCTTTTTTTCCGGCGATTGGGCTTCTTTTGCGGGTGGATCGCCCGATGGTAGGGTGAAGTAGAGCGCGGCGCCTGCGGCGACGAAAACCGCTCCCGCAATCCAACTGATGTCGCCCGCGAGCACCAGGGTAGATGAACTCTCGATCGCGTCTTTAGCCGATGTCGGGCAAAGCGTTTTGTTGCCCGACTTTGTGCACACATCACCGGATGGGCGTTGACCTGAGCCAATTAAGTCAAGTGCGACGCCGGCACCCACTCCGAGAATACCGATGCCGCCCGCTGTAAGGGTTAGGATCAAACGGGTAGATCGCGCTTTTTCGCGGGCTTCTTTGTCGGCTTTGGCCTCACCTGCCGCGGCCGCCTTTTTCTTTTCCTCTTCTTCTTTTTTGGCCTTGTCGGCGGCTGCGGCGGCTGCAATCCGCTCGTCGAGCGCCTTTATCTTGGCGTCGAGTTGGGTGTGCTCCGTTTCAGGTGCTTCTGCCCGCCACTTGGCAAGGGCGTCGCGGGCCTTTTGTTTTTCACCGAGCCGTTCATACACGTTTGCCAGCGATTCAAAAATCAGGGCTTTGCCCGACAGTTCGTAGCTTTTTTCCCAATCGCGGGCGGCATCTTCCCAACGACCCTGACTATACGCTTCGGTGGCTTGATCAAAGAGGCGTTTTGCTTCTGCCAGTTTGGGATCTTTGCCGGCCGGCGGTTTTTTAGCTTGGGCGTGAGCCGCTGTGGGTAGAACCGCCACGCCCGTGAGGACAGCGGGGATTGTCAACTTCCATAGGAGGTTGACCATGGGTAGACAACCAACAAATGGGGTGAAAGAAGGGGAGCGTCGCATGATGTTTCAGGTCGCTCTCAGTCAAAAGGGGACCGAATTTCAGGTGGGCGGCGCGCAGTGGACGTGCCCGTGGGGCTTGTTTTTGCGGGCGCTCCTGTGGACTTTCCTGTGGGCTTTGCGGTGGGGGTTGCCGTTGGCACCGCACCGCTTGGAATTTCTGACGGGGAGGCGGCCGCGGTTGTGGAGGGTGCTTCTGACGCGGTTGCCGAAGGTGGTGCGGCGGCCGATGTAGCTGTGGATGTGGAGGTGGCAGCGCCCGCTGACGAGCCGGGAACCGGTGCGCCCTCCCCATTGCTCTTCAACGCGGAACTCAAACCCACGGCGACCACACCGCCGATGGCCAACATGGCCACAGCACCCGCGATGACGGGCCATGTTTTGCCGGAAGTTTTGGGTTGAAGGGGAACTCTGACAGCGGTGGATGCCGCGAGCCCGTTGGCGGCGGTTTGCTCCGAAGGTTGGGTAGAGCCCACTGCGCCGATGCCCACGGGCATCGTTGGATCGTGCGGGTTGACATGGGATGAGTAACCGGGCCTTTGACTGGTTTGCCCCAGCACCGCGGGATTGGCCCCACTTTGCGACATAGCAGCGGCGTAAGGTCCACTCTGACTTGGAATGGCCGCCTGGGCGTAGGGTCCACTCTGACTTGGAATGGCCGCCTGAGCGTAAGGTCCACTCTGACTTGGAATGGCCGCCTGGGCGTAAGGTCCACTCTGACTTGGAATGGCCGCCTGAGCGTAGGGTCCACTCTGACTTGGAATGGCCGCCTGAGCGTAAGGTCCACTCTGACTTGGAATGGCAGCAGGGTGAGATCCGGTTTGGGGAGGTGGAGGAGCTTGCAGAATGGAGTTGCCGGGCGCGATGGTTCCGTGTGGGCCGGAGCGCGCGCCTGCTGTGTACGCTCCGCTTTGGCTGGGCGGTGCCGCTCCGTAAGCCCCACTTTGGGCAGGTGCTCGCTGGGAGCTGGGGGCAACAGCGCCGTATGGTACGCTCTGGTGAAGCCCACCTGTGTACGCGCCGCTTTGAGAAGCGTGGGATCCGGTGACTACGGGTTGACCGTACGCTCCGCTCATTCCGAGTTGAGGTTGTGCGGCGCCGGACGGTGTGTACGCACCGCTTTGGGCAGATGTGTACGCACCACTCGGGGCTGCCGCATAGGCGCCGCTGCGAACAGCGGGGCCCGCGCCCGTGTGTACGCCAGGTTGATTTGTGTACGCACCGGCGCGAATGGACTTTAACGCGTGGGCCAGTTCGCGCATGGATTGGAAGCGTTGTTCGCGCTTTTTCTCCATGCAGCGCAAAATCACCTGTTCCGTTGGAATGTCGACACCGGCGAGTTTGCTCGGAGGATGCGGCGGGTCTGTGAGGTGTTGCGTGAGTACACCCACGGCGCTGTCGGCAATGAACGGGAGTTTGCCGGTGAACGCTCGATACATGATCACGCCGAGCGAATAAACATCGGTGCGGTGATCCACTTCCTCGCCGCGCGCCTGTTCGGGCGACATGTAATAGGGCGTGCCGAGGACCATTCCCGTTTCTGTCAAGCCGCTCGGGCCTTGGTGCATTGCCTTGGCAATGCCAAAGTCGAGAAGCTTTACAAAGAGCGGATCTTCACCGTCTCGGACGAGGAACACGTTGTCGGGTTTCAGGTCGCGATGAACGATCCCGCGGTCGTGCGTGAGGGCGAGCGCTTCTGCAACCTGGGTGAAAACGTGAAAGAGCTGATCGCGCGAAAGACCTTGTTTTAAAGCCTTTCCGAGATCCATCCCTTCAAGCAGTTCCATTGTGACATAGAACTGCCCGCTCGGGAGTTGACCAAAGTCGGTCATCTCCACGATGTGTCGGCTCTTGATGCTGTTGGCTGTTTGCGCTTCGCGAATGAAGCGCTGAAGTACACCTTCTGTTTGTTCGGTGCCGGCGCGCAGCACCTTCATGGCGAACGGTTTGCCAACGACGACGTGGCGGCATGCGTACACCGTTCCCATGCCGCCTTTGCCGACGATGCCTTCCACGTGGTAGCGGCCGTCGACCGTTTTGCCGATGAGATCTTCCGCCGCCCCGGAACCACCTGTTGTGAGTGCGACGAGCGCCACTCCGTCGCGCTCGCAATGCGAGCGGTCGGACGTGTACTCAGTGGAGCACGCCGGGCAAATCTTCACTCGGAGGATGATGCCAGAGGCGGGGGCGTTCAGCCCAGATCTTTCACAAGTTGGATGGGCGCCGATTTGGTGCCGCTCTGCGGAACCCTTAAAAAGCCGCCTGAAACGATGTTTGAAACACCGTCAACCAAGTTGAAATGTTGATGATAGTATCCGCCCGCCCATGAGCGCCGCCGCTAAAAACGCGCCACCGCCGTCACGCCGATACGCGGGTGAGCCGTCCGGTCTTCATGCGGTTGGGGCCTCGTTTTTTTCCATCGCTGAAACCGCGGGTGGAATGGGCATCATGTTCGGTCGCATTCTGTCGCGCATTTTTACGCTGCGGGTCGACGGTGCCGAGCTAATGCGAAACCTCTACAAAATGGGCGTGAAGAGCATGCCCATTGTGATCGTGACTGCCCTTTTTACAGGCGCGATCATGGTCATTCAGGCGGCTCCCCTTGTGCAGCGTTTTGGTGCGTATGGCCTGCTCGGCTGGGGCGCGGGATTTGGAACACTGCGTGAAGTGGCGCCGCTTCTCACAGCGTTGATGATCAATGGGCGAGTGGGCGCGAACAATACGGCCGAACTTGGAACGATGGTTGTCACCGAACAAATCGACGCGCTGCGAGTGCTTGCGATCGATCCAATCAGCTTTTTGATTGCGCCCCGATTTCTTGCCATGATCATTACTCTATTTCTGGCAACCATTTTTGCCGACGCGCTCGCGTTGCTCGGTGCCGCATATTCAGGTTTGGGTCTACTCGGGGTGGAGCCGGGGGTATTTTATAATGGTCTTACAAGCGGTCTGCTTGGCATCGGCGATGTGATGAGCGGTCTTGTAAAGAGTGTTGTGTTTGGGGTGGTTATGGGCCTTGCAAGTTGTCAATACGGGTTGAGTGTAAAGGGCGGTGCACCGGGTGTGGGTAGAGCAGTCAACTCCACCGTTGTGGCTTCGGCCGCGGGGATTTTCGTTCTGGACTACTTCGTGTCGTTCTCCCTGTAGACCATGAGCGACGAAACTCCTCACTCACGTCCTGCTCCCGGCTCGATTGGTGAGCCCTCGGGCGTGGGCCTGATTGGGGCGGAGGCGATAGGCCTTTTTCAAACGGCCAGAGAGCTTTACTCCATCTTTGTCAGAACGCTCTACTATACCTTTCGGGGTAGAACCGAACCGGGTGCGGTTCGCGATCAACTGTACGAAATTGGTAATAAGTCGCTCTTTTTTATCACCGTTGTGATGGGCTTTTTCGGCACGATATTGGTGTACCAGGCGGGCCTACAAAACAAGCGCATTTTGCCCGAAATGACTATGCTCGGGGCCACCTACCTGGAGCTGCTCATTCGAGACTTGGCGGCGTCTATCGGCGCCCTCATGTTGGCAACCCGCGTGGGAGCGGGCATTGCGGCGGAAATTGGGTCCATGGTGGTCACCGAACAAATCGACGCTTTAAGAATGTCGGCGGCCGACCCAATTGACTATCTGATTAAGCCCCGATTTGTGGCGAGTATTGTCATGACAACCGCGCTCATTATCTGGAGTGCGGCGGTGGCGTTTACCGCCGGTATGGTGACGGCGTACGCCTTTTTTGACGTGGCCCCGCGAACATTTGCCAATGTCGGGTTGGTAGATGTGGGTGACCTTGCCGTGGGTTTGGCCAAGTGCCTTGCCTACGGTGCCGCCATTCCGGTGGTGTCAGGTCATTCTGGTCTGGCGGCGCACGGCGGGTCTGAAGGGGTAGGTTGGGCAACAACGCGCGCCGTTGTGAATACATCGCTTGCCGTGATTATTCTCAATCTGATTATCAGCACGGCGGGCCTCTTCATTTTCGGAGCGTAGTTCGCTCGCGTATTGAAATGCGGGGTGGGTAGACTCTATACTGCTCCTCCAATGGCGAACGACCCTTCAAAGCGCAGCGACGGCGACACCGGCTTGGCCGTTAAGAAAAAGCCCAAGCTTGAAAAGGCGCGCCGCTATCAGGTGATTTTTCATAAC
Source organism: Polyangiaceae bacterium (assembly GCA_016712345.1). Taxonomy (GTDB): domain Bacteria; phylum Myxococcota_A; class Polyangia; order Polyangiales; family Polyangiaceae; genus JADJRH01. The sequence goes on along the minus strand of JADJRH010000011.1, from coordinate 4,116,250 downwards.
GACGACTACACGACAAAGTGGTTTGTGGTTGACGTGCTCGAACGTTTTTTTCACATGTCAGAAGCGTCGGCCCACGCGTTTATGATGCTTGTACATACCCATGGCCACGGCGTGGCGGGTGTGTACTCAAAAGACATTGCAGAAACAAAGGCGGCCGAGGTTCACGAGTACGCCCGTGAATACGGCATGCCCCTTCACTTGACTGTGGAACCTGAAGATGAACGACCCGACAAGCAGTAGTTAGCGAGCCAGTAAGGCGCGGGCGATCTGAGAGATCTGAATTTCATCGGTGCCGCCGTAAATTTGCATGACTTTGGCATCGCGGCAGAGTTGCTCCACCTGATATTCTGACATGTAGCCATTGCCGCCGAAAAGCTGCACGGCTTCGAGACATACTTCCATAGCCGACTGCGCGCAGTAGAGTTTGCACGCCGAGGCTTCTGCCAGGTCCATACTCTTGCCCCAGCCGGCAAGCTCCACCTGACGGAGCACCAGGTTTTGAATGTTCATGCGCGCCACTTCCATTTTGGCGAGCTTGAGCTGAATGAGCTGAAAATCACCTATGGGTTTACCAAATTGGACTCTGGTTTTTGCGTAGTCAACACACAGTTCCAAACAGCGCTCCACAATGCCCAGCGCCATGGCGGCAACCGCGGTTCGCTCGTTGGCAAACGTTTCTTTTGCGCCTTCGCGCGAAGGTGCGGTTTCTGTTTCACCGAGCAGTCGATACTTTGGAACGCGCACGTCGGTGAGAAACAACTCACCCGTTGGAGACGCGTGTAGACCCATTTTTCGCAGGGGTTTTGACTTTTCAAGCCCGGGAGTATCCCCATCAAGGATAAAGGTAAGAACCTTGCGGTGCTCAGGTGCGTTCCCTTCATCGAGCTTGCAAATAAAGACAATTGTGTCGGCGTGAGGACCGTTTGTAATAAAGGTTTTGTTCCCGTTGAGAATGTAGTCATCCCCATCACGCCGTGCCGAAGCGCGCATGGAGCCGAACGCGTCTGACCCGGACCCCGGTTCTGTAATGGCCCACGCTCCCACTTTTTCAAGCGTGAGGAGGGCGGGCACAAACTCTTCCTTTTGGCGGATGGTGCCTTTTTTCATGATGGCGCCCGCCGTCAAGCCCACCGAAACGCCCATGGCGGTGATCATGCCGGGGCTCACCCGACTGATCTCCACAACGGGTAGAATTCGCATGGCGGCGGCGTCGGCCGCGCCTTGTGAAAACTCGGTGCGTACCTTTTTTTCTTTGGGTGGAGCACCGCTTTTTTCGCGCTCAATGTCGGCGGCAAATTGGGCTTTTGCCATTTCATCAACGCCGAACGTTTGGAGCAGCTTTCGCAAAATGCCGTACGGCGGCAAGTCACCAAACTCAAGTGCTTCTCGGTGCGGTACCACTTCAGTTTCAACAAATCGGCGCAACATGGCGCGAATTTGCCGGTGTTGTTCGCTCCACTCAAACATGGCTGACTCCGTTCACGACGATAAGACGAACAGGGTAGATGGTAGAAAGGTTACTTGAGCGGTGTACCCTCAAGAACGAAACGCAACCAAGCTGGCAGCGCTTTTTCAAAGTCGGGCGGCCGACTGTGGGTTCTGAGTTCTGGGTAGATTTTGTGGTATACTTCACCCCCGGCGCGACGCAGCCTGTCGGTATCTTCGGTGGTCCGCGCGATGGTTACCGGGGCTTCACCCGCACCTGCGGTGATGACAAAGCGGTGTTTGGTGAGACTGAGCGGAGCAACGTTGCCGAGAACCGCCTCCGTTCTGGAACCGGGTGAAAACGCAATGGCCCCGATGTATTTGTTGGGATAGCGAGCCGCCAGTTCAAGCGCCATTTGGGCTCCCTGCGAAAAGCCCAACAATACGATCTTACCCTCGGCAATTGTCACCTTACCCGAGAGGGTTGCCACAGCCTTTTCCACCCGCGCGTTGTCGCGCTCCACGTCTTCACTCCAAATGTACCCTTTGGGCCCGGTGGCAAGCGTTCCACTCACAGAAATGAGGGCAAACTGTTCACTGTCGGCTGTGGCCTGAAGCCACTTGCCTGCAAAAGTGGAAGGGTCGGACCCCATTCCGTGTAGAGCAACGACGAGTGGAACAGCACGGTTTGGAGGCAGACCTTTTGGAATGGCGACCACTTCTACGTCGCGGGTTTGTTTGGCCCAATACCGCTGCGACTTTCTGAGAAAGCTGCGCACAGTGGGCCAGCGTTTGTCAGAACGCAACAATTCCAGATCTGAATCTTCGTCCGCCCAATCGGAGTCTACCCCGTCTTCTGCAGCGGCACGTTGAAGCCAGTAGATCGCCGCATCGGGCCTTGCACTTACCGCTTCATAACAGGCAAGGTTATACTTTACTTCGGCGCCCTTTTCGGCCGCAAGTTGCAATATCGCGGCGGCTTCTGCATGTTTTCCGGCAGCGGCGGCGGCCTGCGCCGCCTGACTCAACTCGTCGGCCGACTTTAACGCGAGAGCGGGATCTGTAATACCGGCGGCCGGTTTGGGTGCCGGCAAATTGAACGGCGGTTTGGGCGCCTCCGTGAGAACTTCAGGCGGTGGAGGTTCAAAACCTGAAACGATACTTTCTACCTCTTTACTCAACTCGGGCTTTGCGGGCAGAGGTACAGTGCCGGTGACAACGTACAAAACTCCGTCGCGAATGAGCGCCAAAACAAGCACTTCGGCCGAGTCTTTGCCGGCCGAGCGTGTGGCTTTCATGAGGATGCCCCTGTCGGTGCCTTTTTGAATTGGCGCCCGAGAAATCTCCTCAAACATGACGCCGTTTACCGCTTGAGTGAGACCGGTGAGAACCGCTTCAAGGCTGACTTTTTTGGGTACCTCACTCGCGATAACGGCCACCCCAACGTCACTGCCCACCCGTTCGAGAGCGAGTTCTGCGCCGGGTATGCGCTGCTTGACAAGCGGCGCCGGCAGCGCCCGCCAAGGTGTACCTTCAGGCGTGTGGAGGGTGTATTTGAACTGCTTTCCTTCAAAAACTTTTGCCTCTGTCGTGACCGGTTGGGCAGTGCCCGCAGCGGGCGGCGCTGTGGGCGTTGCGGCTGAAAAAACAATGGACCCGACCGCGGCAAGGGCGCCCACACCCAGCAGAATGACAACCATGCGAGCCGGATCGAAGACGGAGCGGGAAGGAGACTTCCCTTGTTGGGAAACGTTTCGTTGATTTTCAGGGTGGCTCACAGGCTTTTTTCTCCGAGGCGCCGGCCAGCGGGCAGTAGACCAAAAAGCACCCCGGGAGAGAAGCGTTTTTTGGTTGCGTTCTTACAAAGCCCCTCAGACGGCGCGCGCCCGGCTCCTTTGGAACACTCGTGATTTGCAACATGTTGTGGCATTCTGTCGACCATGCGCTTTCACTCCTTTTTTTCCGCGCCGATCTTGTGCGCCCTTGCCGCGTTTTCTTCACCTGCCTGCGACTCATCTGAAATTCGCAGAAGCGGACTTGGTGAAAGTTGCCAGAGCACAACCGACTGCGCTGAAGCGCTTGTGTGCATTCAACAGGTATGTCGCTATCCCGATTCTGACACGACTGCTTCGTCTACCGGTGGGGCGGGCGCGTCGTCCTCCAATACTGGCGCAAACGGCGGCGGCGGCTCCACGGGTGGAACCGGAGGATCGGGAGGAACGGGAGCCGCCAGCGGAACAGGTGGAACCGGGGGCTCAATTCTCGATCCCGAGGCATGTTTCCAATGTCTTGATGAGGCATGTACTCCCGAAAAAACGGCCTGCTCATCGGAGTGTATCGCTATTGAAGCGTGTATTGAGACTTTGTGTACGCACCTTTCCGCGATCGGCAGCGCCGAAGAGGGGGCATGTCAGGTTCAATGTCAACAAGCGCACTTGAGTGGTAAGTCGCAACACCTCGCCCTTGTCAACTGTGCCATTGGTGCGTGGCCGAGCTGCGAAAAGTGTTCGAGCTACCCTTTCGACTACGAAAAGTGTGTTGAAAAAGCCGTCGGCGGAACTTGCAAAACCCAATATGACGCTTGCAACGCAAGCACCGACTGTGAGCAATACAGACAATGTGTCTCCGGCTGTTCTACCCTTGCCGCGTGCAACGCATGTGATGACACACCCGAAGGTCAGAACGGTGAGGCGATCTACTTGGACTACCAGTTGTGTATAGCGCAGGACTGCATTGAAGAGTCTTGGCTTCCGTGAGGTAGAATTATGCGGTCACACCTTTTTTCAATCAGTTTTGTTTCACGCGTGACATCGATTTTGGCAACGGGGTTTCTCGCTCTTCATACGGCCGCATGTGACGGCGGTGATGGAAGCGGAGGTTCCGGCGCTTCGGGCGGCACAGGTGGAACCGGTGCAACAGGGGGAACGGGTGGCAGCGGCGGCGCGGCTGAGTGCAGTCCTCCGCCGTCGGAAATGCCTTCAACCCAAATGGTGAATGTGACCATTACAAACACGTCGCCTGAAGACCGCTTCCTAGTGACCAATTGCCTTAACTGTGACGTGATTCAGGTCGAGTTAAAAGACGACATCAGTTATGTGCCTCTCTCGCTTTGGATCTCACCGGCCGACCTTTGCGGCTGTGAATGTCCGGCCCCCACCGACCCTTACGCCGCCGCGTTTCACAAGATTGCAGCGGGAGAGTCGTTTACTGCTGTGTGGGACGCGCGCGCTCTTGCCACGTGTACATCCACAATGGAGTGTGGGGAAGGCTTCAGCGCTTCTGTAAAAACAGGCGCGCTGCAACCCGTTGGGCCCGGCGATTATCGCGTTTCTTTCGGTGTGGTTCACCTGCTGCCGCCCGAGTGTACACCCGATGGCTCAAATGGTGACTACGCCTGCACGCCGCCGGCCACTCCCGGGCTTGACCTCGGCGGCGGTTTCTACCCGGTGGAGTTTGCATTGCCGCCCTCGGGTGATCTAACCCTCTCGCTTGATGTGCCGTGAGATCCCTTTAAATGCCCCGCCGTTTGGTGTAGAGACAACTCATGACCATCGACGTCGCCCTGGTGGGGCCCGAACAACATGAAGCGCTGACCTTCCCTTTGCGAGTCGCTTTTGGGCTGCATCTCGACCCGGAGCGCGCGGCTCGGCACAAAAAAATTCCTGAACTTGTGCAGCGTATCGCCGCATTTGACTCGGGTAAGATTGTGGGTTCAGCCGGCGCCTTTCTGTTTAAAATGACGGTGCCCGGCGGTGTGGCCGATGTCTCGGGGCTCACGCTTGTTGGGGTGTTACCTTCCCATCGGCGGCAGGGCCTTCTCACTCGAATGATGCGCATGCACTTTGGTCAGGCGCGTGAAAACGGTCTACCCATTTCGGCGCTTTGGGCCACCGAAGGCGGAATTTACGGCCGATTTGGATACGGTGTTTCCACGTTCTCGTCGGCCATTTCAATTGACCGCGAGTGGACTCGGTTCAAAAAAGCGTCTTCGGTTGACGCCACGTTCTCCATCCTTGATGAAAACGAAGCGATGGAGCCTTTTCGATCGGCGTATGAGCGCGCCCGTCTGGAAACGCCGGGGATGATCAGTCGCTCCGACGCGTGGTGGGCTTATCGGCGACTCGGCGACTACGAAAAAGGTCAAAACCTCATGGTTCGAGTTCTCATGCGGATCAACGGCCAACCTGAAGGGTATGCCCTGTACCGTGTGACCGAACGATCCATGGTACCGGGGCCGGTTGAAAACATCATTTCCGTGGGTGAAGCCGTGGCAACTTCCCCTGAAGCAACGGCGGCTTTGTGGAGGTTTTTGTTTGACCTTGATTTGATAAAACGGATCGACGCGCCGCTTCTCCACCCAAACCATCCACTGCTCCATTTGCTCCTTGAGCCGCGCCGTTTGAGAATGGTTACCGACGACGCCGTATGGGTTCGCCTGGTTGATGTGGAAGCCGCCCTTTCCAAACGCACGTTGGGTACCGGCGCGGCGGTCACCATACGGGTAGATGATCCATTTTGCCCTTGGAATGAAGGCAATTTTCGCATTGAAGAGGGTAAGGTAAAACGCACCGACAGCGCACCTGAAGCGCGTCTACCCATTGCTTCCCTCGGGAGTATGTTTTTGGGTGGAGTCACGGCCGGGCACCTCGCGGCAGCCCGCGAAATTGAAGAGTTGGTGCCCGGAGCTATACAACGTCTAGAATCGATCTTTCGCTGGCACCAAGCCCCCTGGTGCCCCGAAATTTTCTAGTCGGCGTGGTAGATCAGGCGCTCATGCGACCCGCTCAGCGAGTCGGCCTTGCCGCAGCGCCAGCCGCTGTCGATGTTGTTGCCGAAGGTGTGCCAGCACAGACGAAATGCTCCGTCTGTGGCGCCGCCGCCCGGGAAACTCTGACTATCAATGATGTCACAGCTATTGCGGTTGAGCGGGCTTCCTTCAGGGGCGAAGCCCCACGAATTTTGACCGTCAAAATACCAACCCACCCCGTTTGCGGGGTGTGAAATATTGCTGGAGCCGATGTTCAATGTCACGTCGGCCTTTGGGGCGTGCGCGGCGACAATGAGTGTGCTCGCGCCGTTTACACGACAACCCATGAGCAGGTTGTTCTTGTTGCATTGAGTAAGAATGGTTGCCAAAGGCGTACCTGACTGGCTGTAGCTCTGCAAGAAACACTGCGTCCATCCAGTGAGGTCTGCGATGGGTACATTTTGAGCTACACCGGTGAAGGTGTACAAACAGCCGGGGTCGGTTACGCCGTCGCAGTCGTTGTCAAGGTTGTCGCCGCACATGTCCGTGCCTGCCGCCTGCGTCTGCTGAACGCACGCTGTAGAACCATCGGGCTGACAGAGAATCAACCCATCGGCGCATACCCCCAAAAGCCCCGTGTCGCAGGCTTCATTAACGCCCGGCGCATCGTCCACAACCCCGTTGCAGTCATTATCAACTGAGTCACATACCTCCGACGACGGTGCCACATTGGACACACAGGTGAGATCGCCCGAGACACATTGAACCGAACCCGCAGTACAGGGGCCGGGAAGACCTGAATCACAGTCCCCGCCGGTGCCCATGGTGTTGTCGTCAACCTGACCGTTGCAGTCGTTGTCGAGTCCGTCGCAGACTTCAGGCGACGGCATTACGTTTGAAACGCATGAAGGCGCGGTGTTACCGCCGGAGGTGACACAACTGATCTTACCGGGTTGACATACCCCCGGTAGAAATGTGTCGCAGGCTTCGCCCTTGTTTGGAAACGTTTCGTCCGCGAGCTGATTGCAGTTGTTGTCGATCCCGTCACACACTTCCGACGTGGGTGAACCGGGTGTACACGTGTTATCTTGACCGTTTAAACACGCCGAAACCGTGTTTTGGCAAGCGCCCACGCCGCAGGTGATAGCGCTCTTGTCGTCGACCGTTCCGTTGCAGTCGTCGTCGACCTCGTTGCAGGTTTCCGCCGACGGAAGGATTTCACCTTCACACTTGCCCCACACCCCGTCTTCATTGCAGCTTTGAGTGCCCGCTTTGCAGCCGCCTTTGTCTTGTGTACCGCTCGGGCCTGAATAACAGGCCTGCGTTTGACCCGAAATGCACGGACATTCTTCGTCGACAGTTCCGTCGCAGTCGTTGTCGAGCCCGTCGCAAAGCTCCACCACGGGTGTACACTCGGATCCACCCGTGCCGCCCGTTCCCCCGGTGTCAGGTGTTCCGCCGCCCCCCGTTCCGCCGGTGGAGGTTGTGCTCCCCCCGGTGCCGCCGGTTCCCGTGCCGTCGTCACAGCCAATCAATGCGAGAAACGCCGAAGAAACAAGCACAAACGAGCGCCGCGCGAGCGATGACATGCGATAACCTCCAAAACAAGAGAGAACAAGAGAACAACCGGCCACGTTACTCGTTATTCGGCCGGCGTGGAAGGACGATGAGAGTGGAATGCGGCGCTAGGTGGCTGGTGTTTTTCGTCACGAGCAGCCCCGATCACGCGTCCGAGCGAGACCCGGAGCGGAACATACTCTGTGTATTTGAGCACCGGAAGCGCAGCGAGGACGCGTCAGCGGGGCGCGCAGTAGAAAAACACCAGCCACCTACGCGCTCTTTTGGAGTTCGGCCGCAACAGCCTTTTGAATGTGGGCCACGGCGTCTTGAGGAGACAGGTTTAATACTTCCGCTGAGCCGCGGCGCTTGAGTTCTACCGTGCCGCCGGCCAAACCCTTTTGTCCAATCACGATGCGGAACGGGAAGCCCAGGAGGTCGGCATCTTTAAACTTGATTCCAGGCCGTTCTTCGCGGTCGTCGAGCACCGATTCAAGACCCGCGGCGGTAAGGTCGGCCTGAATTTTTTCGGCCGTTTCTACCACCTTGGCGTCTTTCATTTGAAGGGGCACCACCATGGCGTGGTAAGGCGCTATACCAATGGGCCATTTGATACCGTCGGCATCGTGATTTTGCTCAATGGCGGCGGCCATTGTTCGGGTAACACCAATGCCGTAGCAGCCCATTTCAAAGGGTTTCTCTTCACCCTTGTCGTCTAGAAAACGAGCGTTCATGGCAACGGAATATTTGGTGCCCAAGTAGAAAACGTGACCCACCTCTATACCACGATGGGTAACGTATTTGCCTTCTTCGCAGCGCGGGCAGCGATCTCCCGGCCGCGCAAGGCGCAGGTCGGCAAACTTGGAAGGAGTAAAGTCACGCCCCACTGCCACGTGGCGCAAGTGCGTGTCGGCCTCGTTTGCGCCGACAATGAGGTCGGTTGCACCAGCCAGCGCGTTGTCGGCCACCACTTCAACCCCTGCCAGACCAACAGGACCGGCATATCCGGGGGGAGCGCCCGTGATCTTACTCACCACTTCATCAGAAGCGAGAACCGGTTCCACCCCACCCAGAAGCGCCTTGAGCTTGGGAAGGTTTACCTCATGGTCGCCGCGCAAAACCACCACAACGATTTTGTCATCGGCCTTGAAAAGAAGGGTTTTTGCGAGTGCGCTCGGAGCCGCTTTGAGGAAAGCCGCCACCTCGGCAATGGTTTTTTGACCGGGGGTAGATACCTTTTCAACCGCGTGGGTAGGTTCGCCCGCTGTCACCTCACGGGCCTTGAGTTCTGCCTTTTCTACGTTGGCGGCGTACGTGCAGTGATCGCAGGACAAGATCTCGTCCTCGCCGCTTTCTGCCAACACCTGAAACTCATGCGAGAGCGACCCGCCGATGTTGCCCGTGTCAGCTTCTACCGCGCGAAAGTCGAGGCCGCAGCGCTCAAAAATACGGCGGTATGCGTTGTACATTTGATGGTAGCTTTTGTGTGCCCCCTCAGCCGTTGCATCAAACGAATAGGCGTCTTTCATGAGAAATTCACGCCCGCGCATAAGCCCGAAACGGGGCCGGATTTCATCGCGGAATTTTGACTGAATTTGATAAAGGTTGAGAGGCAGTTGACGGTAAGATCGCACCTCGCGCTTTACCAGATCGGTAATGACTTCTTCGTGGGTGGGGCCGAGGCAAAACCATGCGCCTTTGCGGTCTTGAAAGCGCAACAGCTCGGCGCCGTATTTTTGCCAGCGACCCGATTCTTCCCACAACTCCGACGGCTGAACCGCCGGCATGAGCAATTCCTGCGCGCCCGCTCTACCCAACTCTTCGCGAATGATACGTTCAATTTTGTGTACCGTTCGCAGTGCGAGTGGCAAAAGGTTGTAAATGCCTGCGGCGAGTTTGCGAATAAACCCGGCTCGAAAGAGCAGTTGATGCGACACAACGATCGCTTCGGCGGGCACTTCTTTCAGGGTGGGAATGAGAAGCTGACTGTAACGCATGGCGTCCTTGGAAGAGGTAGTCACGGCGACATGGAGCCAACGCCCGCTGAAGCCGCCCGCCGCCTATACCGAGACACTGCGCGGCCGTCAAACCCATCGCGGCGCGCCCCCCCAAAAAGCGGCGATTAATCGCGCACGACGAGCAGGCTTTGCCCGGTTGAAACGCCTTTGATCTGTTTTTCAGCGCCTCCAGGCCATTGCACGAGCACGTCCACAGCGCAGGTGTTGCCCAAACCAAAGTGTACACGTGGATCGCTGGAGCCTGCGTAGCTCCCGCCGACGAGCGCATGTTCCGTTCGCGACGTGCCGCCCGATTGCACAGTGACGCGGGCACCTGCGGAAAGGCTGTCGAGTTGAACGAGCAGCGCGTGCCCACCGGCGGCTTGGTTGAGTAGAATTTGTGCCGGACGATCGGCATTGGCGATCACAATGTCAAGATCGAGATCTCCATCGAGATCGGCAAATGCGGCCCCTCTACCCAAGTGACGCTCGGCAAGCGCTTCACCCTCGGACGGCACATGGTAGGTGAAAAATCCCTCCTCGTCGTTCCAATGGAGCTGATGCAGATCTCCCGCATGGTCGACAGGCACATTCACATGACCGCCGGTGTGAAAAATGTCGAGATCGGTGTCGTGGTCAAAGTCGGCCAGGGCAATACCCCACTTGACCGTTTGTGTACTCTCCTGGTTGATACCCACCATATCGCACGGCAAAACAGGGTCTTTACAAGTGATGAGGCGCGTGGGTTGAAGCTCAAAATCGGTCATTACAATGTCAACCTTACCGTCACCGTCGGCGTCGCCCACGTCAATTCCCATGGTGTCGGTGCCGTACAGCTCCAGCCCCAACCCCTGCGCGGCGTCTTTAAAATGGCCTGTTCCGTCGTTTTTATACAAACGGTCGGGGTTTTTGCTGCCAATGTCGTTGCCGACAAACAGGTCAACGTCGCCGTCTGAGTCAAAGTCAAAAAAGAGCGAGGCGAGGGTAGGTTCTTGATGGGTGATCCCGCGCGCGTCGCTCTCGTTGATAAACATTCCGCCGGTGTTTACCCAAAGCATGTTGGTCTCGGCCTCACACGCCTTTGGTGTGGGTGAACAAAACCCCGCCGGGCATGTTTCTGGCGTTACCAAGTGACCCACAAACAAGTCAAGATCGCCGTCCACATCAATGTCTGCGGCGGTTGCGGTGGTTGTATAACCCGTTTCAATGAGACCCAGCTCTTCCGTCACATCCTCAAACACACCGCCTGTGTTTTTGAGCAATTTGTCAGGCCCGCTGTTCCCGACGAACAAGTCCAAATCACCATCGCCGTCGTAGTCAAACGCGAGGCACGCATGCGAGTCGTCCGTGAGGCCCGCGCCCGAACCTTCTGTCACGTCGGTGAACGTTTGCCCGTCGTTTCGATAGAGCTTGTTGGGAAAACCTTCTCTGTCCAAAAAGTACAAGTCCACATCGCCGTCGCCGTCGGCGTCGAATGCGCAAACTCCGGGCCCACCCACCGTGTCGGTAATATCGCAAAACTCCGTAGTAGCGTGATGCTCAAACGTTAAGTTCCACTCATCCGTGACATCTACAAAAGGAACTTTTGAGCCCGGTGAGGGAGGGTCACACTGAATGGTTTCTGTAGTGGTTGTTGAGTCGGCCCCGCCGGTACCGGTGGAAGGGTCGGAATTGCATGCCGACAAGAGTGTACACAAAAGCAGACAGCAAACCGGGCGCATCATACGTGCACAATAGCAGGCTTGGCGCCTTTTGGAACATGCCAAGTGGAGCCCGATATGGGTCTAACGAAACGCGGGGTGAAACGATCAACGAATGATGCGAGCAAGGTGTAACCGCGCTTGCATCCAGTCGAAACGCCGGTGTATTCTCAAAACCATGGGTCAGCCGGCTGCAAAAGAAGGCGATCAAGTTGTAGCGATCGACGTGCATGTGGTGATGGTTCCTTCGGCCAACGGCGCGGTGCCCACCCCAACGCCGTTGCCCTTCAGTGGCAAGCTGTCGGGCGACCTGTCGCCCAAAGTGTTTATCGATAACAAGCCGGCGGCAGTAAAAGGCAGCACCGCACAAAACGAGCCGGCGCACACAGCGCCCGCCGGGCCTTTTCAAACCCCACCCTCAAACAAGGCAAGTGTACACAACGGCAGTGTTTCCGTTTTTTTTGATGGGAAGGCCGCCGCCAGGTTGGGTGACCCCGCAATGACTTGCAATGACCCCTCAGACACGCCGGGCGGGTCGGTTATTGCCAATGGTACGGTTCTTATTGGATGATTGTGCCCAACACCACCTCGCTTACCCTGGAGCAGTATGCCGGGATTGCCGCGGCCTTGAGCGACGGCTACCCCATTGACGAGGTGTTTGCGCAAGAAGGGGTGGATGCCGCAACCTACCATCAAGCTGATTTGTACTGGAAACAAACGCTTGTGGCCGACGCCCGCGGGGATGGGAAGGTGTTTTTGGAGTATCAAACCAAACGCGCTGAAGCGGAAGATTGGCTCAAACGTGGGGTCAAGCCGTTGGATAGTGATATCGGCGCGTGGCTTGGGTTTACCAAAGAGTGGGCGGCAAGTCCTTCCGCCGGTCAAATGTTGCAAGCCACGGGGTTAACCTTGGTTGATGTGGGTAGGCTCGGCCGCCGTTGGGAGAAAGCCCTCAAGACTGATCCAGCGCTCTCAAAGCGTGCGGCTGAAGTTCTACCCACGGCAAAAATGCCCGCCAAAATAAGTGTGGAACCGGGCAAGCTGCGACCTTTTCCGTGGACGGTCAAAAAGGTGGCAATAAGCACCCCTGAAGAGCCTTCCCTCAACGAGTTGTCAGCCGCGGGCGATCTACCCGAGGTAAACGTGGTAGCGGCCACGCCGTCGTACCTTCGCGAGCCTCCCGTGCCCGCGCCTCCGCTCGCGCCCGCACTCAAAGGGCCTGCCAATCTACCCCCGTCCAATCGCAACCTGCCGTCGTACGCGCAAAATCAAAGGCCTGACAGCACGTCACCCGTCTTTTACCTACCCACGGGTGGACCGCTGCCGTTTCACGCCAATGCGCCGCCCGCGGCCTCGGTTGAAAAAGAGCCGCCACGCCCACCACCGCAACAAAGCGGTGAAACGGTGGCGGTGTTTGAGCTTTCCAAGTTGGCGATCACCCCATTTGACTCAGCCAAAAAAGTGGAAGTAAAAGCGGCGTCACCGCAGTCCGCGCGCCCCGCGATTGGTGAAACCTTACCCCTCGCCGACGGTGCCGCGCCAAGCCCCAACTTACCCTTTGATGTGCCTGAAACGCCGGTGGAGCGGCGCCCTCTGTCCCTTGTAGAGCATGCCACTCTTTGCGCGGAGTTGGCATTTCGCCCCGCCGCATCGGAGGCCGTGCTTTCGTCACGCGGTCTCAATGCTGAAGGCAAAAAGGCGCTCGATCAACAGATTTCCGCGCAGCGCGCAGCATCTCCCCAGGTAGAAACGGAGTGGACCAAGGCATATCAAATGGCTTACACTCGACTGGTGATGACCAGTCTGACGGGTAAAAAATGAGCGGGCCGGCGGTCTTCGAAACACACCATCACGTAGATAGTTGAATCATGGTCGACAAGTTGAAACCGTACGTAGTGAAACAGGGCGACTACCTCAGCAAACTGGCCTTCATTTACGCGTTCGATGCGGAGGCTGTTTGGGATCATGAGTTAAACAGCGCACTTAAATCCGCGCGAAAAAGCGGCGATATGTTAGCGCCCGGTGACGTGTTGTACCTTCCCGTCACACCCAAAGAAGGCCTCCCTTTCACATCGGGCGGCACCAACCGATACAAGGGGTCTATTCCAATGGTAGACGTGAACTTGGCTTTTCATGACATGGACGAAAAGCCAATTGCCAATGCGGCGTTTACCATTGATGTGCCCGGCGTCAGGCCCAACTCTGGAACATCGGACGGTGACGGTAAGGTTTCGTTCAAAGTGCCTGTTACTCACCGTGAAGTGCCGGTGTTATTCCCAGATTTAAACCTCATTTTTCATGTGCGCGTGGGCGACCTTGACCCTGCCGACGAGATGACCGGAGCGATGCAGCGCCTCGCCCATCTCGGGTATTTCGCAGAGAGTGATATGGGCAACCGCGACGCCGACCTGGCGCTCGCCGTGCTGCGTTTTCAGCGCTTGAAAGGGCTAGAAGAAACAGGTGCGCTCGATGCCGCCACGCTCGAAGCGCTTGAAGGTGTACACGGCACTTAGCCGAATCAGTTTCACGCAGTCAGATTTTTGGACTGGTAAGGTTTTCGGAGCGCGCCATGAAATCGCCCATTCCCGCCAAGGTTCAGTATAAGTGGACTCCCAAAGACGGGCTCGATGCGCAAAACGGTAGGCCTGTCACGCCTTACGGACTCGACGGCAGCATTGTCCCCGGATCTAAAGGGCTACAGGGCGGCGCCACGGTAACCCTACCCATTGGACTGGGGAAAAAAATGCTCACTGTCAGTCGGTTTGAACTGGCCGACGGTCAGGTGTGGGAGCCGGTGCCTGCCGCGGCGCAAGATGCAAAAACGCTGGCCGAGCTATGCAAGAAACTCAAAGCCACAAACAGCACCAAATACCCGGACGCTTATTACAACATTGACAAGATGAGCACCGCTGAACGCAATAGAGTGGCGCTCCTGTTGTTTGATTATTGGGAAAACACAGAATACCGATTTGCCACCATTACAAGTGGTACGTTTAGTTGGGAAGGTTTTCACGCAAATTCTAAAACAGACCTGTTGTCAATGTTGTCAACGAGCGCCGTTTCTACCTGGAAAACCGAAACCCCAGGGGTGGTAAAGCGCATTCGATACATACCCGTTTTGGCGCCCGTGCCGGTTGTGGTGGCAGCAAAACCGGGGGCGAGCGTGCAAAAGGTGGTGCCGCCCGACCCGGTGCTAACGCTGCTTGATGCGGATATATCAACCATTCGGTGGACCGCAGACAGGATTGCCTATTTGCTGAAGCAAAGCGCGGCCGCCATGGAGCACCTTTTGGCGCTTATGAGAAAGGTAACCGCGTTTCGGGTATTAGTTGAGACTTGTACCAATACAACTCGAATTTCGGATGAATCAGCTGCGAGGTTGGCACGTGCACGAAAGCTCGAAAAGGGTGTGTCAGATGCGATTCATGCGTTCCGCCTTCCCGAGTTAATGGCAGACACTTCGCTCCCCGCGGAAGTCCGCGTGGTCCTGAAGCGAGAGCTGGGTGCTTCAGATGACGTCGCACACGAAATTAAGCGGCTCGCGAAAGATCTGGCAGATCGATTGCTAAGTGACTCCGGTGCCGCCGGGAGAGCCGGGAAGTTCGCCCGCGGTGTCATAGAGAAAAAGTTGACGCTGCTGGGTACATATGAAGACAAGAAAAAACGACTTGCCGCGGTCTTGGTCGATGCGATTGCGGTGCTTCAGGAAACCGGCATCGACGACGTGTTTCAGGTTGCCCTGGACGAGGCACTCAGAAACGTTTCAGAGGCCCCTGTTCTGACCATCGGTGATATTCGTGATGCTACGTTTCTGGAGGCCGTTTTCTCACTGTACGGAAGACAAAATATGGCGGCTGGCATAAGTCAGCTTACGTCTATTGGGGCCAACCTGGTGGGTAACCTGGCTGGCCCTCCCAGTTTGTACATTGCCGTTGTGCAGGCCGAGTGTTGGTTCAAGCTTATCTGGGGGTTGCAAAAAGGTTCGGGGCTAGACGACGCAGCAGCGACGAAGCTGCTAAACGATACGATCAAGCGGATGACACCGGGTATTCCTCCCACCAAGAGCATGGTGGAGAAGCTCACGCGCGCCATCCACACCCGCGACGTTAACCTAATGCGCGAGTCTCAGGAGCAGTTCCTCGATGAAACCAGCGCCGGCCGTCAAGGCACCCCCATGTGGAAGGGCGCTCTATTGCTCGTTCAGCTGGTGGGGTTGATTGCGGCCATTCGGGCTGCAAACGAGGATGCCAAGGCCGGAAAGCCATTTGATGTCATGCTGATGGACGTTCTTGGCCTCGCGGGTCAGGTGCCAACGTTCATCGCCGGCGTTGGTGATGTGGCTGTCACAACCAAGCTTGGGCAGGCGGCTGTGCAGTGGATTCGTATTCGACTGGACCTGGGTAGACTTGCATCTTTCGAGTCGACTATTTCGGCGGTCAGCCGCTTCGGCCTGAAGGTCGGAATCCTGTCGTCGTTCCTGGGAACAATTTGCTCTGCCTACCAATTGGGTATTGCTACCCGCGACAAGGACGCGCTGGGTATTGCCAGTGCCGCATTTGGTGTTTCAGGAAGTGCGATCATGTTGGTTGGTAACCTTTATGCGCTAGTAGGCGTTCCCGTTCCTCACATTCAAGCGATAGGACTTGGCCTCGCGACGGTTGGGATGGCCATCGCCACAGTCAAATTGGCAGTGGAAGCAGAGACACCGGGGCCCAACGTGGTTGCCCACAAGTTGCTTGTTTTGATGGAAAGGAGCCCATACAGTCTGGTGATCTTCCGCAACGGATCAGACCTAAAAGCGCTGCTGGACACCCTCTTAGACGAATGCACTTACGAGATGCGCCGGCCCACGACAGCCATACTGCCGGCATCGAACAATGACTTTGTTGCCCGGACTTTGGCAGATGCGGGTTTCTTGCGCGAGCACATTGCCATGATAGTTGAAAAACAGGGCTCGCAGGGTTTGGTTTCTTATACAGAGGGCGCAGAATTGTGATTGGATAATGCGGTGCTGAGGTTCATGACGGGAAATGTCCGGGATAGCCTGCCGGCAGATATTGTCGATCAACTTGAGTCTGGAAATCTACCCGCGGAGCTGGAACCTGATGTAGCAGCTTTCGCAAACGGTGATAATGGACATGACGGTCTGAACCCCTTGTATTTGCGGACATTGGCGAACTCAGATAGAGTCGCGCTGGTTGGACTTTTGGGTATGTCCTTCGCGGTCAGTGGTTTCTTCGCCTCGGCGAATTGGATGGCTGCCCCACGGCGGGACTTGTTCCAGACCGTGTCCCTGCTGGGGTTTCTGGTGTCATTGTGCACATGTGGCTTTGCGGGTGTGCTCCGACTGGTGGCTCGCCTTATTATTGGGCCATCGTCGTCTGCTGGGATGATTCCGCCGGCGTCGTTTCTGGGGCGTGTAAGATCGGTTCGCGGAGAACTGGGATGGGATGACTGGGGCTACACCACTTTTCTACCGGCCTCAGTGGGTGGTAGAAAATCTACCCATGACGCGGCGCGCCCGGCGCGAACTGCTGCAGATTCTCGGTTCGCATATCGCCTACATCTTGGGGAAAGACGACCTCGTTGTGTTCGTCCGTCCCTCGGCGGCAGAGGGTCGCATCTACCGAGATGCATCCCCGGGGCCCGCTGTCGACGTTGCAGCAATCAATGAAATAACCGCTCGCGTTCACG
Organism: Polyangiaceae bacterium; assembly: GCA_016712345.1. Lineage (GTDB taxonomy): Bacteria > Myxococcota_A > Polyangia > Polyangiales > Polyangiaceae > JADJRH01. Next base: position 4,099,130 of record JADJRH010000011.1, on the reverse strand, counting down.
GTTTTTGTGTAGATTGGCACAAGAAGAACGCAAAGGGGAAATGGGCCATGGGGCAGGTGTGGATGGTAGGTTGGCGTGCGGTGTTTCTACCACTTTTTCTGAGTGCCATCCCCCTTGCAACAGGCTCAATTTATTTGGCGCGCCCGTCCGCCGCCTTCTGGGATACCGGCGTATGGTTTGTACTGGCGTTGTTGAGCTGGACCGCTTTGACCGTCTGGCAGGTGCGCAAGCTGTTTCAAGACATACTGCTACCAGTGCGTCAGGTTGTTGGCGAGATTAAGTTCTCGGAGAGTTTCTCTCCACACGGTCAAGAGATGTATGAACCCGGTTACGAGATTGCAGGTCATCGATTTCGCGTTATACCCGAGTCAAACGCGCTGGTCATACCCAGCTGATCGTACAGACTGTTCTACTCGGGACAAAGCCATCGGCTTTTGGGTATGGAGCTGCTTGCCGTCACGAGGCAAACTTTTGGCGGCAGTCCGGCGAGTGCGAAAACTCAAGCCGCGCCGGCTTCCGCAGCTATCACAAGTGAGGTGGATGGCTGAGCGGCGAGTAGAGCGTAACCGTTGAGAAGGGTCATTACCCGCCGGCTACGTTGGACAAATCGGGAAACACAATCTTGCCGTCTTTTTCTGTAATGAGCGATGCCTTGCCTTCTTTGTCGGTAACGCCCACCTGCTCCGAGCCGTCGTCGAAAAGCACAACAAACCGCTGGTAGGGTAGGGGATTGCCTTCGAGATCGGTGAGTTCTACCAGGGTAGGTTCAACGGGGTCTTTGGGCGGCGGGTCTTTGGCCTGTTCAGGCGAGTTGAGTAGAATTTGTTGACCGTCGATTTTAACCTCTTTGGCCATTGCCAGCGAGGCACCTTCGGTTTTGAAGAGGAGAGTGTCGGTGACGATTTGCGCTGTGGATTTTGCGCGCAAGTCCATCCCGTCGTCTGATGCGGTAAGCCCGGATTCTCCGCCTTTTGCGGCGATGGTGGGCGAGTTGAGTTCAATTCGATCTTCTGTGACCCGCACGATGCTCTTGCCCACGCGGAACACGATTTCTTTGTCGCTCGTAAGTTCAATCCGTTCTGTCCCGTGCGAGGTAATCACCCCTTCTACAAAAAGTGTGTGCGAGCGTGCGGCGCCGTTGGTCCCCACCACTTCGGTGATGTTGCCTTTGCTTCGAACAATAGAGTCTTCATGGTAGGTGTGCGTGATTGCACCACCCAATTCAACATCGGTGCGGCCGCCCACTCGAAGCGTTGTGTTTCCAGAAATGCGCGTGTCGAGGTTGCCACTCACGACGTCTACCCGGCTGCCCTGGGTAGATAGATTTTCATCGCCCCCAACCTGACGTTCTACCGATCCGCCTACGCGGCTTTGTTCTGAGCCTCCGAGCGTGGATGTTCGATCGCCGGCTACTTCTACCTTTTCTGCCCCGCGCACGGTGAGCGTGCGGTTTCGCTCGACAAGCGTGTCAAGGTCGCGCTGGGCATGAAGGTACACTTGCTCGGCGCCGGCGGCGTCTTCAAAGGAGAGTTCGTTATTGCCGGAGCCGCCCGGGGTGCTTTGTGTTTTGATTCCGCTGCGGGTTTTTTCTGCCGGTAGGCGAAACGGAGGGGGATGGGTGCCATTATAAACGGTGCCCATGACAAGGGGTTTGTCAGGATCGCCGCCTTCAAAAACAACGACCACTTCCATACCTACGCGGGGAATAAATTGGTGGCCCCAACCGGCGCCGCTCCACGGTTGCATGGTGCGAATCCAACATGAACTGGCTTCACCGGAGCCCAGCTCCCGATCCCAGTGGAACCGAACTCGAATTTGACCAAGCGGATCGGTATAGATGTCGTCACCGGAAGGGCCTACCACTGTGGCCGTGAGTGCGACCTGTACACTTCTGCGTTCCGGTCGAGAGGGCGGATACGCCACATCGGCGGGTACACACACGAACTTGTTTGTGTACACTTCAGCGTCGGCCGCGCCTTTGGCTTCACTCCGTCCCGCATGACTCACTTTGACGGCCACCCACGCTCGATTGGCGGCGGCCGCCGGATAGTCTTCCAGTGTGAAACGGGTGCCGGCCCCCAGGGTTGAAACGTGGCTTGTCCCTTTGGAAAGCGCGGCGTTTCGGCGGGCTTGACGTAACATGCGGCCGGCCTCTTCCATGGCATGACCCCATACTGGAAAGAGAAAGGAGCCGTGGTGATCATACTCTTCGAGGTCTATACCCAATGGGGCAACGGCACCCTCTGTGGAAATACCTCCCGGCAGAGGTGTGCCGGCCGAGGGAAGGGTAGATGCGTAAGTGGTGAGGAGAGCGTGCGGACGCTCAGGGTCAAACTCGCGGTAGGTGGCCGATGTGGTGCGAACCTGAAGCGACGGCTCAAAGTGAGTGATCTTGTTTCCGTGGAATGTGGATGTTCCCTCACCTTCGAGATAGTGGAGCGTGGGGGCCTGCGAACCGGAAACATCGTCAAGCGGCCTAACCATGGTAGGGTCGTCCCCCATGACCATGGTGCAGGGCGCGGTCAGATCTGTGTCGGAAGTGGGCTCGGGTGAGTTGGGGAAAAAGTAGAAAATGCCATTTTCGGCGAGCAAGCGCTCGACAAAGGCGGCATCACTCTCTTCATACTGAGTGTTGTACTCGCGCTCGGGGTAAGTATAGCGAAGGCGCCATTCTGCCCGAATATTGTGCCGCGCAAGGACGGAGGTAACCACCTGTGGAACGCTCATGCGTTGAAAAATGCGCGAGTTGATTCGCTTGGTGAGCGCCCAAAATCTCGGGACGAGGCGGAAGGTAAGGTGGGCCGCGTGGTCAACCGGTGCGAGGCGCGTGAGTTTTGCCGCTGCCAAAAATCCGTGAAAAACACGCGGAATTTCAGTGCCTCGGAGGCACAAAGCGGCGGGGCGACCGAGCGCAGCGCGCTCCATGGGCACATCTTCTGACGCGGGGCAGGTGACCTGAATGTCAAACCGGTAAGGTTGGGACATTTCTTCACGGCCGCGAAATGTGCGAACGCGAAAATGATCAGGTGAAAAGCCTCGAACCCAGAGTTGGAAAAGTGCCGAATCGCTCATGAGTACACCGCTCGAAAAGGCCGGCGTAGAAGAGCCTGAATCGGGATAGAATGCAAGCGTTTCGGTTTGGCGGGCACCTGGGCGCAATGGCCGTTGTCAACGGCGGCGGCGACCTTGAGTACTCAAGCTGTGGAAGCTTTATTCTAACTTGAAATCGCGGACGAGCGTTTCAATCGGTTTGCCGTCGACTGTGAAAAGCGCGATTTCAAACGTGCGCTCACCCAGGTTTTGAAACTTGTACTTGACCGCATTGCGGTGGCTCATGGTGTCGCCGGTATCTTCATCGGTCAGCACGTAGCCGTCGGCCTTGACCTGAACGTAGGCAACGTCGTCGGATGCGCGTTCAAGTCCAATTTCGTACAGGTGATCTCCCATTTGGCGGATGTACACAGCCATGCCGGGTACAGAGTCGATTAAGCCGACGCCGCGCGCGACGTTGGCGCCGGATTTGTCGTATCCGAGCGCTACAAACACCCTTTCAGGTGTTTCATACTTGAATTTGTAGTTGCCGGGGAAGTTGTCTTCCACCTCGGTGGTGGCGGGATTGTCTTTGGCAGCCACGGCAATTTCGTAATCGTCTACCAAGTATCGAACCTTGGTGACGTTGGACGGTGCGAGCGCTCGCAGGTCGTACACGCCGGTGTCGAGGCGCTCCCAGTATACTTCCATGGGGGCGCGGGCTACCCAAAACGCGGCGCCCATTTCGTTATAAACGGCGCGGGTAGAATCATCATAGTGTTTGAAGCGTTGGTTATAACAAGAATAGCTGGGGGCGCAGCCGTTGTAATAATGGGTAACCGTTTTGATCCAGGTGTTGTAATTGGTGCCGCCCACCTTGATGGCGTTGAGCCATTGGAGGGCTTCACTCTCGGTAGAAACGCCGGTGATGTATTTGGAGTTGACCACCATGTTGAGCACGAAGGTGATCGCCTGGTCGATATTCCCATCTACCGTGAGAACTTTGTTGCCGTATTTGTTGAGCGTTTGGGTGTGTGTTCCGGCGTCAAACTGGAACATTCCAAGGCCGCCCTGCTTTTGAGAACAAGGTCCGTCGCCCGCGCCGGCAACCACCGGTCCACCGCCGCAGTCTGCCGATGCGGGGCCTTTACAGGCCCATGTCAACTCGCTCCAACAATGGGAGAGTTGAGTTTCAGCATTGCCAATGCCCGCGAGCATCCACCCATTGGTCAGGCCGCGCGAAAACGATACATCGCGCAGGTGCTGTGCCCGGTCTTTTCTCTGAGCGGCGGTAAGGTTGGACTCTAAGGTTTCACCCACCTCTTCGTCATCGGTGTCGTTTGACCCCGAGGCGGCGCAACCTCCCACAATCGCTGCGGCGAAGAGGGCCGCTAGAGCGCGAATTTTCCACATCGGCGTATTCTCCGCTCCACAATGCGCAATGCGTGTGCCTCGGCGTTGCTCTCGGGTTTTTTCGTTGAAATGGTGAGATTGGGGGGATGGTAAGATTTGATCCCGGGGAAAATCTTACCATCCTCGGAAAATGTCTGCTCGTGTGCGACAAGCCCTCGGCGTCCGTTGTCCTGTCGAGCTTGGTTTGACAAGTCTCGGTGCGCGCTCTTCTCAAGATACCGCAATTGAGATAAAGGCAAAATATGGCTCCCCGCAAAGTGGAATTGGTTGACCCCGGTCCGTTGGAATTTGAAGCAAGTCTGAAACCCGCCAACGCTACAGCAGCTTGCTTTGTAGACTTTCCATGGGATCTGAAAGAAACATACGGTAAGGGGAACCTGGTGCCCGTGAAGGTAACCTGGGATAAAAAAGTGGAGTATAAGGGAACCCTTGCCAAAATGGGCGGCGAGTGCGCCATGGTGCTGGCCCGCAAAGATGTGCTTGCCCAGTTGAAAAAAAAGGCGGGCGACAAAGTACACGTTCGAGTGGAGTTGGATGCGGCTCCGCGCGAGCATGAATTGCCTGAAGATGCGGCCAACGCGGTCAAAGCAAATGTGGCCGCAGCGGCGGGGTGGGCGGCGCTTTCACCGTCGTGCAAGCGTGAATATGTGATGTGGATTACAGAAGCGAAGCGGCCTGAAACAAGGGCAAAACGTGTGGCGCAGGCGGTGGGGATGATCGCGGCGAAAAAGAAGCTGAAGGGGTAGGGCAGATCGGACCGGCGCCAAAGTCCGGCAGGGCGCTTGGCACGTTTGTACTATCGCCCGAACACATAGGCGATAGTGGGCACCATCAGATCACGAATGGCGGTGTGCAGCGATTCGGCGTCGGGGTCGGCCAAGATCGTGTTAAGAACGGCGCGGAACGCCTTTATCTTGGCTGCTTCAACCGCCACGCTCGTCCAAATCTCATTTGGACTGCCCTGGAGGTTGACCGCGCCCACCAGGTTAGTTGGTTGCCGCGTGAGCACGCTTTTGATTTGGCCCGGCTGATTGTACGCGCTGGCCAATACGTCTCTCAGCGGCGGCCAATTCTTGTGCAATGGAGGGTAAGGATGATCGGCCACACTTACCAATTCAGGTGTTTGCGTCAGCCCAAGCATGTCGAAAGCTTGTCGCACCGGTTCGCGCAACTGTTCGACTTCAGGTGGTCGCGGACCTTCGGAGGTGGGCTGCAGGCATTCCCATAAGTTGCGGAGGTAGGTTGCAAGTGGGTAGGTTCCGTCGTCCAACACGCTGTGATGGTTGAGTCGGTCAAGGTCGCGCAGGGTTTGATCCCAAGGGCAACGAGATAGTGGGATGGATGCCTTTAGCTCAGGGTGGACTCCCGCAAACAAAGAATCGCGCGGAGTCTTCGTCGGTACAAGCTTTCGAGTGAGGCTCTCGATAACCTCAGTGGGTAGTTTCGCCGCGTTGTTCATTGCCGCTCACCTTCAGAAGGCAAACCCCTTTTTCATGAGACCTTCCGACACGCGGGCGATGGCGATGCCCTCGTTCAGAATGTCGCCGGGCTTCGAGTCTGAGCCTGTTTGTACCCACGAGTGGTGCAGGGCCACCACTTCCCATCGTTCGTTGAACACTGGGGAACCTGAAGAACCCTGCTCGGTATCCGAGAGGTATCGAATGACGTTATCGTCCACAAAGCAAACTTCGTTGTGGGCCAGTGCAATTTTTTTTGGCAAGCCAAACGGATGCTGGATGATGTACACGCGATTGCGTTCTCGGACCGTTTTCTTGTGGTCCAGCGCAAGCGGGGATGCCGTGGTAGGTTCGCTCAATTCAACAACGGCCCAGTCGTGGGTAGGATCGCTGAGCCTGATTGTGCAGTCGGTGCTGCACGAAATTCTGGCGGTGTGACGGGGTTGATAGTTGGCATCCATTTGATAGTCAAACATGGCAATCACCTCAGTGGCCAGCTTGTTGTTATCAAAGAGCACGTGATGATTGGTTAGAATATGGTTGGGTGAAATAACAAATCCCGTGCCGTAGATGCGCTCAGACCCGTAAACTTCGAGGTGCACCACCGAGCGCGCCTTGATTAGACCCTGCTCCAAAAACACAATATCAAGGAGGGTATCGTCATGCCCAGTCCGGCGTTCATTCCCTTTTCTTTTAAGGGGGGGCGCCTGCCTTACCGCGGGGGGTTCGTTGCCCAGATGTTCAAGCAGTATGGGATGAATGCCTTCGTAGTTGGAGTCGTTGGCAATGGTGTTAACCAAAAGCCTGCTCTTGCCCTTGAGAGCCGTTTTTTCCAGGACACTGTGCCAGTCGAGTTGCGGGTTCCCGCGGATGGTCATGTTTCCAGCGTCGATATTTGCCTTGGCGAGCAATCGGCGAATTTCCGCCGGATCCCAAATGGTGGTGTACAGAATCTTGTAGAGCGTGTCAGCCTCGGGCACGTGAAATGGGAAGGTGGGCTGATCGAGATAATGGGTAGATTTGGGCTCTGTTGCCATGGGTGACGATGCGGACGGAGTAGAGGGTGGATTGGTAGAATCGGCGAGTGAAGTTCTGACTGCCGCAAGTGCTTCTTCAAAAATGGCGCGTTGTCTTATCGGACCAACAAGGGCGATTACGGTTTCAAGCCAGGTGACAAGCGGAGCCTCCCGCGTTGTGGCCTCCATGTCATTGAGGTGTTGCAGGTCTGTTAGAATTTGACTGCCAGGGCTTGGAGCGAGCGCAATTCGAGCCACGGTGCTGCGGTCAATTCCTGACAGGGCCGCGTTACGATCGACCCGGGCCCGAATGGCGGCATGGTAAACTTCAAGGATGGTAGAATTGGGTAGAATCATGTGGTTTTTGCCCCGCGGTGCGGTTGAGTGAGCCATCCAGCAATCGCTTTGCTGATCTTCCCATCAACGACATTGTCCACTTCGTCGAAGTAAGGTTCTTCATTCAAATCCAAGAAGTGGACCACGCCCTTTTCTTTGTCCGTTTTCAGATCGACGGCAAAAAAGTCGAGCCCAAAGTGGGCCCCGAGTTGGCGAACTTTAGTGAGTGTCTTTTTGGGCAACGACACTTCCGTTTCGACCAATACCTCATTCTTGGTTTGGGCTTCGCGGTAGTCCACGAGCGAAGGGTTGCACTTGATCATCAGCGGAACAATGGTGTTGCCAATGCAGTAGACACGGTATTCTGGGCCACGAAGACGCTCCTGAACAATGGCTGGGACGGCGGTGACTTGAACCTCCCGAGGAAAACGATTGAGGGCGTCTGGAAGCGCCACCGCGGCCAGCCCGCCGAGAACAGGTTTTACAATGAAGTTGTCATCGGCCAGGCCGCGGAGGCTCTTCAGGTCGTTGGTCACCCGTGTACGCGGGATGGCCCAGCCAAGGCGAGAAGCGCTCTCAAGGACCAACAGTTTATGAAGCGGCCGGTCAACAGAGGCGCGATTCAGATAACGCACATCAGGGTAGGCCATAACAAGGGACACTACGCAGTTGCGCCATGTGGCAGTATAGTGCTGCTGATTGCGGCTCGGCGCATCTATGCCGGATCCGGGGTGCCTGACAAATACCGCGGATATTTGGCGGGGCTTACCGTTGAGTTGAAGCGTAAGGCCGGTTGCTTTGGAATCTGCGCTCCAATCGAAGGCCGAGGAGCCAGTGCCCGTTAGGGGTAAGGTCAACGCGTCAAACCCCAGCTTCTGAACGGCGTTTTCCACAAGTTTTACGTGCGGATCGTCATGCGGACCAATAAGCAAAATCATTTGTTTCCCTCCGATTCAGGGAAATCGCCGAACGCGCATTCGTTTTCAGGAGTAGGAGTGAACGGGTTGGTGCTCTCTCCCTTGGTTGTGGTGACGCGAATAGGATAGGGCGCACCATTGCCATTAGAATTGAAGAAGGCACGCAGTGGACTCTGAGGTACGCCGGAACGCGCTGTTTTACGTGGACTCGGTGGCTGACTGGAATCTACCCGTTGGTTGGTTGACCTGGATACCGTCTTCCGTTTCCTTCCTGCCATGACCATTTTCCTTCTGCCAAACACGCATTGATTGAAGTGTACACACGCAGTCGGCGCTACTTGTTCTGACACGTGCTCCGTGTTTCTGGTGACGCCGTATCCAGTCGAATTGATGCGCACGCCCTGCTGATGATGCCTTTTCGTGTCACGTCATAGATTCGAATCGCGCCGTCTTCCGAGGCTGTGGCGAGCTGGGTATTGTCGCTTGAAAACGCCCCATGCCAAACGTCGGAAGTCATGGCGGTGAACTCGGCAACAACCTCGTTGGTGGAGAGGCTCCATACTCGTGTCTGCCCATTATCAAAACCGGCGGCGACCAGCGCACCATCCGAGGAATACCGAACCCAAAGAGCTTTTGAGTCGCGCGTGACGAACGTGACGTAGTTGGACCAATTGTCCGTATTCCAAACGCGGATTACGCCATCCAATCCGGCGCTGGCCAACTGCCGACCGTTCGGGGAGAATTCTACCCAAACGACGTTAACGGTGTGGCCTTTCGTTCGAAGCAGTTCTTTCTTTTGGGCAACATCCCAGACGATGACTTCTCCACCATTCACCGCTGCCGCTAGTTTGGTCCCGTCAGGGCTGAACGAAAGGGAGCGGATCTCGGCGTTTTTTTGTCGGTCGCCTTGGAGAAGATAGGCGGCAGGGTCGGTGGCGTTGGTGGCATTGCGAACGAACACGGCGCCGAAATGCGAACCTGCGGCTGCCACCCCTGTCGAACTGAGAGCCACTGCGGTAACCCTATCGGGGGCGGTATCGCCGTGGTGTTCCTTTACTGCCGGCAATTGAGTAAGCCACTGCTCTTTTCTGTTGTCGAGGTCGAAGAGCCATGTATTTCCACTGTCGCTCCCAACCAAGACCCACTTTTTGTCGGATGCGAGATCCCTGATTTCGTCTGAACTGTCCGTGGAGAATGAAAGTGTTGGCTCGGCGCTTTTGACGTCCCAAACGCGCACCTTGCCATCTTGTCCTGCTGTCACAACCCGTTGGCCGGCGTCATCGGCGAACGCCACGCGTCGAACGCGCGTTTTCTCCGTGGACGGAAGTTTGGACAAGAGCTTTCCACCTTCCCAAACGTACGCGTTGCCGTCGTCGGAACCGGCGACAATGCGATTTCCGTTTTTTGAGTACGCAACCCGGTAAACGGATGGAGGCGCTTCAGAAAACACCGTAGGTGGCCCACCGGATTGTTTCCACAATTGCGCTCCACCATCCAGCGAGGTTGTCAGAAGCTGCATGGTGCGTGTTCCGTTTTGATTGGGCACATCCCAGATCACGAGGTCAGTGAGCGCCGCTCCGGCGCCCGTGAGTGTGGCCGCTAGTGACAGCGAGGGGCGCGCGAAAATCCGAACATCCTGTTGAGTGCCCACGGCGAAAAGTAATTTGCCATCAGGCGAAAATATGACCTTGTTGGTGGGGCCGGCGAGGGCCGGTGCGCCGGGTATCCACCGTTTCTCAACGAGGTTCCACGTGTGGATGAATTGGCCGACGCTTCCGGCAACCAACATTTGACCATCGCCACTGAAGGCGAGAGAGTAGACCGCGTGCCCGCCGGTGTTCATCTGGGTAACCGGCCTTCCTGAACTTGGGTCAACGATGGCAACCACGCCTTTGTCGTCGCCGGCCGCCAGAAGCGCCCCATCTGCCGTAAAAACAATGTCGAGGACGCTTGCTTCGTCGCGGTCCGCGGGGTTGGGGCGGGTCACTCGGCCCCAATTTCGCATTTGACCTGACTTGACATTCCATGTGCGAACGGTTCCATCGCTAAACGACGCGGCAATGGCCGTCCCGTCAGGTGAAAAACGTACCCGGGTAACAGGTGTAACCCTATTGGGAAGGCTCCCCTGTATCGGTTGCAGTGAAATGGGTTTTTCGGTGTCGACATCCCAGACCTGCACCGCGCCGTCGTCCCCTCCCGTTGCAATCAGGTTTTGTGTGGGGGACGATACGCAGGTGGTGACTGGTTTTGCGCTCTTCAGAAGTTCTTTTGGGAGTATGCCTTCTGCTATTTTCCACAGAAGAACCCTACCATCGTTTCCGACGCTTAATAGGTGGCCCCCATCGCGCGAAAAGGCCACTTCGCGTGCCTGATCGGTGTGGCCCCGGAGAGCAGCCACAAGTGCCCCTGAATCCACTTTCCAAATGCCGACGTTCGGGCCCGGGCCGGCAGTGGCGACGCGCGCGTGATCTGCTGAAACGGCCGCCGTCAGAACATCGTCAACGGTGTCTGGGGCCGGTGATGGTAAGGTCTGACCTACCCAAAGTGTACCCTGGGCGCGCGACACAAGCGCCTGTCCCAGCGAGGCCAGGGCACCGGTCACGTCTGAAGATTGCAGAATCTCAAGCCCCCGTTCGAATCCGAGCAACGACGTGCCGCCGCCGATGTCAAAGGAGCGCCGCGAGGACGGATCTAGAAGCAAACCGCGAACTACCGCTTCTCTGCGGGCGAAGTACTCTTCCCTGTACTTCTGGTAGGCGGCGGCGGTTTCTCTCTGTGCTTGTTCGGCCTTCGTTTGAGCCGTCGCCGCGCGATCATACGACCGCAACGCCAGGCCGGTAGAGAGTGCAAGACATATTGCTGCAGCGATCGCGAAGATGCTCCTCGTTCGTGCACGTGCCGTCTGCGCCTCGAGTTCTCGATTGGTAGCCTTCTGACTGGCCGCAACATAGTGGGCTTGTGGCGCCGTTAAGCTTACTCTCCCCACGACCAAGTCAACGACATCTTGCAGGTCATCCGCTTTGAGAAGCTCTTTTGATTTTGCGGGCGCGTCGGCGGCTGCCCATTTTTGCACGCCTCGGTGAACTAGAATGTCGCCTCGTTTGGCTCGCACCCATTCAGCGTTGAAGTGATCGCAAAATACCTTGTTTCGAGGGACCAAGCGGGCCTTATCACCCGAGCCCTCCTTCTTCACCATGCCGGAAAGAACCAAATGTTGGCCGGCAATAGATGCTGGGGTTGAGGCGATACGTTTGCCCGCCAGCACCTGACTGTATAAGTCAAGCATCTCTCTCCAGTGGGAAGACTGAGCGTCGGCCGATAGGTAGTTTTCAACAGCGAACAGTGGGGAGTCTTCAAGCGGCGGGCGTTGCTTCCACAGATAATTAGCTACGCGATCAACTGCGCTTTCGATATTTTTTTTAGAATCAACTGTGTTTTTGATATTCTCCCAAGAACCGTCGTCTTGAATTAGACCGAGGCAAAGCTCTTGAACCAATTGGGGGTGACCCGACGTCCAATTCATGATTGGTTGAAGTAGCTGCTCGGTTTGCGACGGACTGAGATCGGTTGACTTCTGCGCGAAAAGGTGCCCTTTCTCATTGCTCTTGCACAGATCGTCTTTTGAAAAGTCCACAAGTTCTATGGGTAGGTATCGGCCTTCTTCGAAGGGGGTGCCTTTGACATTTTCTACCAATGCCCGTGGCGGAATACACCCCAACAAACACACGGCGATGGGAAACTCAGCGTTCGTGGATAATGTCAGCAACGACTCAAGAAACGAGCGCCTTGCCGCGGGCTCAATCTGTACAAGAATCTGAATGTCATCGAAGAACAACACCAAGGCGGCTTGCGAACTCGGGCTTTTTACTTTTTCGCGCGCCACATTTTGTACAAATTCGAGCCACTGCTGGACCTCACCGTCTTCCCTCCAAGTATCTTCAAAAAGCCCCTGGGCGCTTGCTCCGCGCGCCACTTGTTCGGCAACTCGATAAAAAAAGTCGGCCGCCGTCCCGGGGTCGCAGCATTCTGCGAGGCGAACATCTACACATGGAGGGTTGGTGAATTTGCGTTGAACGTGCAATTTGAGACTAGACTTGCCGCTGGCTGGAGGACCGAGAACGATGTGGCTCTTTCCAGCTTTGAGTTCCTTGTACAGTTCATCTTCTAAGGAGTGCTCCCTACCCCCGAAGCGCTCAACGTAGAGCGCCCCTTCTCTCACTGCCCCAGTTGTCTGGAACGCGGCTGCGTTTGCGTTCGTGCGATATTGGCTCATCATAAGCGTTTTTCAGTGGGTAAAAGTGCGGATTCTTTGTTCTTGAAATGTGTCCTGAATATCGGGTAGCGAAAGTGATGCCAGCCTGGTCTATCGGGATTCTGCATTGCCGGAGGAAGGAGCCAACTGCGTTCTAGGTTGCGATGGAGGAGGTGAGTTGGATCTGGGTGTGGAAGGGTACTGTCGTCCACAAACTTCTCAGCGATCAAATGTTGGAAGATCTCAACCGCTCGTTCGTTGGGATTCCACCCTTGGAGCATTTGGCCTAGCAATTCAGCAAACGGACCTGAAGCATTGCGCGCATCGTTGAGAACGCCCTCGAATTGACGGGGATTATCAATGAGCTGTTTCAGGGCGACTGCCCACAAAGCCGGGTGTGTTCCCAAATGCCGCTGCAATTCTTGGATCTGACTATCAGGCACCTTGCCAAAAAGGCCGAGAAAGTTCCGCACAAAGTGAGGGCTCGGCGGTTCAAGGTAACAGACCCAACTCCCCATTCGTACCATCCTCTCCCACGAAGGGGGTTGGGAGGGCCGGATCGTCTCTTCGATGATAACTCGGAACAATCGCCCGGCTGATTGCGGGGAACTGTCAGCCCGTTGGGTAAACCACTTATAAAGTGAGTTGCGAACGTCGGGAGTTGTTCTGAGCGAAGCACCATCCAAACGCAACACGATCAGCTTATTTCGAGGAAGCAAGTGTTCGTCTACCCATTTGCTGCACCTGCCAACTAAGCTCAGTCGCTTATTTTTTTTGATAAATTCTTCCGTCTTGATCTTGTTCGCGGGCGCGTCCGCAAGGGCCTGAATCATGTCCGTGACCACCTTTTCGTCGGCATTCCTTTCTTCGACTACTTTGGAAGCGTACGGAACGATGATTGCGTCGTCCCTAACGCGGAGCCGGTCTGTGAGGTTCTCTATCAAGCAGCTCTTGCCGCAGCGTGGGGGCCCGCACACAAACAGCACCCCGAACCTCCCAAGTGTTTCGAGTAACGCGGCTTCAAAATCGATCGACTCAGCAGGATCGTTCCCAGAGTCATCGGGCTGCCAGGGTACGTAATACCGTGGTAGGTATCGGTCTTCGTAGTTTCGAGGCGCTAGGTACAAGTTGACCTCAATTTAGTGGGTGAGGTTCATGCCAATGCAGCGGGTTATCAGGAGTGCCCTACCACAGAATATCAGTATTCCTACCATGAACCTGAGGTCTCACGTTCATGAAATAATTCAGTTGGCTTAGCATGTGTCACCTCTACAAGCTGCCGTCCGGTGGCAACCGCGTGTTCGAACACGCGGCTACATGGGCCAAACGTCTGCCCGGGCCGATATAACATCAATGCCCGCCTTAAACGTCGCCGGTTGAATCTGACGGGATCCCTGGAGGCGACATTGTTCAAATGTGCATTCGTGACGGGTCACATCGGTCGGATCCAAACAGCGCAGAACACCGGAGCCCAGCAGCTTTTTCAGGTCGTTGTGATTTTGAAGAATCCAGGTTGACCCCATCTGCCCATCAAAGTTTTGCTTTTCGTTCTGTTCGTCCCAGAATCGGAGTTGAGCTTCTTGGTCAGTCCAATAAGCTACGAGCGTGTGCCCCGACAGGAGCACCAGCATTGGATGAATGCGAACATATTCGAGACAGGCCGCGATGAGCAGCGCAAGGTCTATACAAGTTCCGCGGCGGTGCGTTAATACTTCGTCAGCCGTTCGAACCACTTGGCCAACAAGGAGGGTTGAGTCAGTTCTTTGGGCGACTCCACTTCCGGGGCCGATGTATTTCAATGGAAAGCGCGTTTTTATTGCGTCAAAAATGGCCTCGACCTGCGCGTGAACATGATCCGTGCAGGGTACTTTGTAGCCCACGAACGAACGCGGTCCAGAGGTGGCCTTGCTCAGCAAGATGCACGCTTCATCGAAGATGTCCAAAACGGCTTGGCTTTGCGGTTGGACATATGCGGGTAAGTAAGGCAATTCAGAGTCGTTGACTATCCATTCCTGATGACCCAACCACACCGTCGAGGCGGTCTGTTCATGTTGAGTTTCACCGTCCTTCACCACGCGGGTCGTGAATGTCACGTGCCGACGATTCACTTGTTTCCGAGCCAGTTCTTGCAAGACGGGAAATCGGGCGGAGGTCAGGTCAATTCTGCCGTTCCCTTTGGAGGGCAAGGGAGTAGACCAGGACGACTTGCCTATGCCGGCATCGCAGTCAACGGTAAGTATGGTCGCTGCTGTCCCCCTTGTGTCAACTCCTGACACACGCGCATAACGCAGCGGAGCCGCGGAGCTTCGGAGCACCGCGGGTGTCAGAAACGAGGGTAGGTTGAGTGCTACTGATGGGCCGCGCACGGGGGTTACCGCCGGAGGTGTGCTATTGCGTGTGCTCTCGTTTCCTCCGGCTAGGTGCCTAGGCGCTTCCGGTTCGGGCACTTCAAGTACAAGAGGCAGCGATGTGTACACAATGGGCAGCTCACCAACGCGATCGGGATTGATGCTGCGAAGCCAACTGAGAGTGGGCTTGAGCGGAGGGTTGTCAGGTTTGCCCGCGGGCACCATGGTGGACAGAACGTCCATTGCTGGAGCGGCGACGTAGCCAAACCATCCAACAACGGCGATGTGCTTCTCTACTTCGGTAGCTTGAAGCGCGCCGATGACTCCAGTTCCACTGCCGTTGAGGATGACCAATGCGGCGGTGCGCATCCTGTTCGCCAGTTCTTTGAGGGACGTGAGATCGACCGAGCCGTCGTCGTTTAGAAGTTGGACTGTCAGGTCGGCCTGCGAGTTGGCCTCGGCCAAATCAAGGGGTAGTCGAAAGCCCGGTGGTGCCACGCGAATGGTCTGAACCGGTGAATTTTGAGCGGTGGCCGGCTGAGAACCGGACAGCGCCGCGTGGTCAGTAGCGTCTTGTGGTGACCAGGTTATACTCCGGGTTACGGGTACGCCGGTAAGCCCCAGCATTTCTGGCAACACTTCCCATGGCTGGTCAAGGAGAGCGATGGCATCTTGGGAGTTGACCTGAAAGCTGACATGGACGGCTTTTGCACCGGATGACTTGCTCCAATCCCTGAGAGCCGACCTGATCTTACCTGCCGTTTCAGGGAAGAAAGTCTGTTCAACGTCTTTGGCAACCACGTCGATTTCATCCGTGCCGTTGGTGACCCGGTGGTATCGAAATGGGTAAAGGGCCTTTCGGTATTGCTCGAGAACCTCAAGCTTTGGGCCTACCCCTTCGTAAACTGTGGGCGGCTCCTTAGCAACATTCGCGGTTTGAACGCTTTGGGTTGGTTGAGAAGGAGCCGTTGGAGGTTGGCCGAGCGCCGTTTGAGGCTCGCCACGATGGATCTCGGGTCCACCTTGGTTCGGTGGGGGCGCTGCCGGCGTCTCAACAACGGCAAACTTGTACAGCAGCGCGGAGTTGTCTCCAACGGAGACGGTGAGGTGTCCAATGGCCATCGGGGGCGCGCCAAGCAAGCGGCAGGCCTAACGGTGTACCCGCGATAAGAGCGCGAGATTGCGTCGGTGACGCACGTCCTTCACTCGTCGGTCCGCGTTGCTACCAACGCGAGCGGCGGTTTTCGCAACGCAGCCGACGTCCGAAAACTACGCTCGGTGGGGGGTGCCGCGTTGCGCTTCAACCGTGGCGTATTTGACGAAGTGGCGGGCCTCCACGAACACCTCGGCGTTGTTGCGGCACTTGGGTGAGGCCGCTTTGGGTAGGTAGTCAGCGTGGTGGAGTGTGAACGCGTCGAGTTGGGTTTTGGCTTTTCCGTAGATGTCGCGGGCCGCTTTGGTGCACAGGAAACTTGTGATGGAGGTGGTGTCGCTCTGTTTGGAAATGAGTTCACCGTTGGCGTCGAGCACCATTGCGTGCGGCTTGTCTTTGGGGCGCGTTCGAAACGTTTGGTAGGCAGTATCAAGTTCGTCATGGAAGGGAAATCCAAACAGGCGTGCGGGGAGGGGCTCGGGCGCGGCGAGTCCGGTGCCGACGGTTAGATTTCGCATCATGTTGCCAATGGAGTATTGACCTGGGTCGGTTTGCAGGAACACGACGCGGCCCATTTGGGCGAGGGCCATGATTCCAGAGCATTGAGCGCAGGACTCAAGCGTGGTGTAGAGAGTGACGTTTTTGAGGAGGGTGCCATACGATTCACGCTTGGCGTCGTTTGAGGCGGTGTTCCACGTTTCGTTGATTTGAGCGAGGCTGAAAAGGCGCCGGAGCAATCTGGACTCTGCATGTTCTACCGACGAGTTGAAAAGCTCGTTGTGGTTAAAGTCAAAGTCGAGAATGTTGCCGTCGGCATCCACTGCGAGGGCTGCGATGTTATGTCCGTTGTAATCACCGGCGAGCAGGGTAGAGCTTGAAAAGTCGACCGGTTCGTTGAGTGGGTAGAGTACGCCGCGGCCGTATTTGTTGCCGTTCCAGTAGTGGTGGGTGATGGCCATGAGGGCAAGCGAGTAAATGGTATGTCGTTCGGCATCACCCGGGCCAACGGCTGCGGGCGAATATTGCGCGAGCTTTTCAACAGGCTCGGCTTTCCACTGATCGAAGTTGCTGTCCGGCATGATTTCCCCACAGGCTCGGCGGCAAATGCGCCGTTTGAAACGAGAATACACTTCGCTGGGGAAGCGCGATAGGGCTTTTTTCGAGCATGCGATAACGCGGTGTCGGGCCCGCGCGGTGGGCGCGTTTCAATCGGGCGCTGCGAGGTTGGAAAGGGGAGGCGAGGCGGAGAGGGGTGTTGGGTGGCAGTGCGGTTCACTCGGGTGGCTTGATTTCTGTTTCACACCCGAAGAGCACTTCAATTTTACCCATGGTGTCGGCTTTGAGAATGTCGCAGGTGCCGGGGCACATGATGATTTTGGTGGGGGCGCCGGGGTTGTCGTAATACCAGCCGCCGAGGTTGCCGCAGTCAGCGGGGCTGTTTACGTAGAAGATGGGTTTTTTGGCCTGGCCTGCGGGAGTATAGTTGACATTGACAAGGGCCGGGTCGAGGGTTTCTCCTTCGGGGGGAGGTGGAATGTCATATTCGCAGGAGAGTTGAGCGGCCTGAACAATTCCGGTGGCCATGTCTTGAAAGACGGGGCCGAAGTCTTGAATGCAGAGGTCGCCGAGGATGCCGCCTGTTTGTTGGGCGAGGTCGATGTACACTTGGCCTTTTTCGGCGGGGAGGGGTGTACACCCGAGCATTTTGTCGCAGCACTTTTCTTGGCAGTTGTTGCACGAAAACATGCCCTGGAAGGCGCAGTTGATACAGGTAAACTCAATGGTGCTTGGGTCAATCAGGCTGACGATGGCGTCAAACTTGAAGCCTGTGAACGTTGGGTCTTTGGCGAGGAGTTGGTTGAAAAAGTTGACGGCGGAGAGGGTGGAGTTGTCGTCGCTTACCACGGCGATGGTTTTGGTGGCGCCGGAGCGGAGGGAGTCTTTCCACTGGTCGTAGGTGTCGAGGATCACCTGAAGGGCGTCGGTGGAAGAAACGGTCTGAACGACGTGGCGGTAGGTGGGTAGGTTGGTGTCGAATCCGCCGCATTGGCCCGTTCCGAGGGGAGCGGGGATGCACATGCTTGAGTCGGCGATCATGACAACGTGCGCGTCGATTCCACTATTGGTAATGATGGAGGCGAAGTTGTTGAGGTTGGCCTGAACCTGTTCAATTTCTTGGTCCATGCTGCCGGAAGTATCAACGGCAATGATGATGTCTGCGGGTTGAAGGCCGGCCTGCGCTTCTGACGAGATGCCTGCGCACGCTTCAATTCCACCGGTGCTTGTGGTGGCGGGCGCTCCGCCGAAGCCTCCGGGGCCCGCTGCGCCTTGATTGGTTCCAGTTGTTGCGGAGCCCGCTGCGCCTGTGTTGCCCGAGCCTGCGTCACCACCACCGCCTCCGGTGGCGGTTTTATTGCCGGCGGAGCATGCGGCGATTGTCAGCGCAATTGGAAACAGCCACGCCGCGCGGCGGGTAATGTGTACACTTGATCGCGAAAAGGCGGCGCGGGAGACGGAGACACCTCGTTGATAGCGCATGGACTGTCCTCCTTGGGGTGTCGACTGTGAGCGCTGCCATCGCGCACGCAGACCAAGAAGCGCGCACTCCACCGACACCCGAACAAGGAGCGTACACCGGGTTTGGGGTGATGCTCAACGTGCTCGCTGCGGGTGGCCATCGGCGACGGCCACTCATGCGCTCCGTTTGGCTATCGGCGGGGGTTCGCGACGGCCACTCATGCGCTCCGTTTGGGCTATCGGCGGGGGTTCGCGACGGCCACTCATGCGCTCCGTTTGGCTGCGGAGGACAAAAAAAAGAGCGCCACGGAGACCTCGCGGGGGGGAACAAGGTCCAGCGTCGTGGCGCTCGGGTAATTACTCAAGCACGAGGTGTGCCGACGGTGTGGGCTTATAAATTCAACAGGTTAGAGATGTGTACATTCGAGTTCACTTCGAAAATGAAATGTACACGTGAAATGGTCTTTCCGAAATGCGAGAGTTTGTTGACTGGGAGGTTTTGGCGGGTGAGACGGGTGGGACTAGAGCACCGATCAGGTTGATTCCGTAATCAAATGGATAGTTTGCTTGTGTACTCAAACAGGCAAAAGCAAGGCATAAAGCCTAGGCCCGAAGCTCCCACCGCGTGACAGACACCCAGTTCGGATCGCTACGTTCTGGGCCCCGCGAGGTTCGCTCTTGATCTGTACGCGTCTCGCGCTGAATGGGGCCCACCCGACTCGCGGGTCGCGGGGCCCCTACCCCACGCCACCGCTCAAACATGGCGGTCCCCCCATTCATCGCTCGTTCGCGCACAGATCACTCGCTCTCTTTACCCCAAAAGGGGGATTGGGGAGTGAGTGACCATTGCGTGATTGAGTGTTGCGGCGAGGGCCCCATTGCGCCCTGCGGCAGGGTAGGGCCCCGGCCGCGGCGCATTGGGTAGGAAGCCGCAACACGAGACATGCAATGGTCACGAGCGACCCGTGCGGGGAGCGAGGGCGCGAGCCCTCGCTCCCTGGGTAAGAAAGCTAGAGCACCCCGCGATTGTTGGAGATTTCCGATATTCACAAATTGCTGAACTCATTCGCGATTCAAGGTATTCGGTGCTCTAGCGACGGCGGATGGCGGGCCAGTCGAGAACGTCGACCGTTTCAGGTGCAATGCGGTAGTCCACGTCGGAAACGTGTCCGTGGCGATCGCCGCCGATTTGAAAGGGGACGGGGCGAGAGAACTTCATTTTACAGCTGGTTAACATCCACGTGTGCATTTTGGGCAAGGGATGTTTACCTACCCAAAGATCGCGGGTGCGCAGCACAGCTTCGATGGGGCCGGCGGAGTAGACTCGGACACACAGTCTTCGGGGCATGGCTCCGGCAAATGGGTAGGATTTGAACCCAAACCCCCATTCTGCACTGGTGGCGGCGCCACAAACTCCAACAGGTCCACGGTAGAGAACGGCACCTGTGTGTCCACCTGGAAGTGGAATAACCTTCCCACTGTCGTCGACGGTGAAAGCGTCGTCGCCGGTGTTGATCAACTCGACTTCAAGGCGTTCTTTGGCGAGGACGTGGCGGGGAACCGTTCGGGTAAAGAGGCCGTGGAGGTAACCTGCAACACCCTTTCGCGACCCTTTGGGTAGAACACCGGGGCCGCTTTTTTGGGCGTGAAAGTCGTCAATCAGTTCTGCATCCCAACCTGTGCCCGCGAACGGTGCAATGCGACCGCAGGTTTCTACCAGGTCAAATCGGCGGGTAGAAATGCTTTTGGAGCGCTTGGCAAGGTGAGCAACGCGGGCGAGCCCTTCCTTCCATGCGGGGGCGCGCGTTGCATTGGCCCAGCCGTTTCCGGTGCCGAGGGGCAATAGTCCAATGGTGGGGAATTGTCCTTGACCGTTGGTTGGACGCAGCGCGTTGATGAGTCCAACCGCGGTTCCGTCCCCGCCGGCGGAGAGAACGAGGTCGGGGGAGGTTGCCCGCAGTTCTTGAATGAAGCGTTCTGTTTCAGCCAGGGAGTGGGTGGCGAGAACGCGGGCGGTGGGAATTTCAAGCCGGGCGTGGTCTGCTACTTTTTTACTGCCGCGGCGTGACTTGAGATTAACGACAATGGCAACGTCCACAGCGGCACAGTGTACACTGTTCCGTTGTTTCAGAATGTTGCGATTCTGTCATTTTTGATTAACGCACCGCGTCCATGTTCGGGCCTACTTGGGAGGCTTGGTGCGGACGCTTATACCGCGGCGTCTAATCTAGGCTTCAGGGGGAGGATCGCCGCTGCCGCTGTCGACCGCGTCGGAAGGAGGCGGTGGGGAGGAGGTATGGGCGCCGTTGGTAGGTGGACTTGACGGCGGTCCACCGGGCGGGGGTGTGGACGAGGTGTCTTGCATTTCAGTGTCGCCCGAGAAGGTTTCAATGGCGACGATTCGCTCACCGTCTTCCACATCCATGAGGCGTACACCTTGAGCGTTTCGGCTGGTTTCGCGAATTTCGCTGACCATTGTGCGGAGCATTTGACCGCGATCTGTAACGAGCAACACGCTGTCGGTGGGGCCTACCATGGCCACACCTACCACCGGGCCGTTGCGATCGCTGGCGTCGATGAGAATGACGCCTTTACCACCGCGCGCTTGAAGCCTGAATTCATCGAGTGGGGTTTGTTTGCCATACCCACGTTCACAGACGGCGAGCACGCGATTGCGTTGTACAACCACGGGCGCTCCACCGGGCGACGAGGGAGGACCGGCGGCTTCGACCGCGGGTTCTGACACGCACAAACCTACCACGGCGTCGCCGTCGTCGAGTTCAATGCCTTTCACACCCATGGTGGCGCGACCGGTGGGGCGCACCTGTTCTTCTGGGAAGCGAATGGACATGCCGTGTTTTGTACCGATCATGAGTTCGCGTGAACCATCGGTAATGGCCGCGGCAAAGAGCTGATCTCCCTCTTCGATCTTAACTCCGATAATGCCTTTTTCGCGGTAGTTTTCGTACTCAACAAGGGCCGTCTTTTTGATTTGACCTCCCTTGGTGATGGTTACCACAAAGGTCTTGTCGTCAAAGTTGGCGGGGACGGGGGTGATGGCGGCGACTTTTTCACCGGGCTCCATCCCTACGAAATTGACGATGGCGCGGCCTTTTGCATTGCGCGCGCCCTCTGGAATTTCGTACACCTTTTTGACGTATACCTTACCTTTGTCGCTGAAGAAGAACACATAGCTGTGGGTAGATGCCACGAAGAGCTGGCTTACCCAGTCTTCTTCGCGCGCTTCCATTCCCACTTTACCTTTGCCGCCTCGTTTTTGAGCGCGGTAGGTGGTCACCGGAGTACGTTTGACATACCCGGCATGGGAGATGGTGACCACCATGTCTTCTTCTTGAATGAGGTCTTCGACCTGAATTTCGGCCTCGGTCGGGACGATCTCCGTGCGGCGCTTGTCACCGAAACGGGTTTTGATGTCTTCAAGTTCGCCGACGATGACATTCATCAGGGCGTGGACATCGGCCAAAATGGCGCGCAGTTTTTCGATCTCTTTGGAAAGCTCACCATATTCAGCGGCGAGTTTTTCACGTTCAAGACCGGTGAGGCGCGAGAGGCGCATTTCAAGAATGGCTTTGGCCTGACGCTCAGAAAGGAAATAGTCACCTTTGCCGTCGGCGGCTTCACACTCCGATTCAGGACGGCCTGCGCGGCGCAAAAACTCGCCGAGCCCGCGAAGGGGAAGTGCCATGAGGGCTTCGCGCGCTTCGTCGGTGTCGCGCGACGCTCGAATGGTAGAAACCACGCGGTCGACATCGACAACCGCCATGCCCAACCCTTCTACAATTTCACGTTGGGCCTCGGCCTGACGCAGCTCGAATCGGCAGCGACGGGTGACCACTTCACGGCGGTGTTCCACGAAGTGTTCAAGCGTTTCTTTGAGGGTAAGGACAGCGGGCCTACCATTGACAATGGACAGGTTGATCACGCCGAAAGACGTTTGCAGATCTGTCAGGCGGTAGAGTTGATTGAGAATGACCTGCGGGAAGACGTCTTTTTTGAGTTCGACCACGAGGCGAATGCCTTCACGATCGCTTTCATCGCGCACTTCTGAAATGCCTTCAATGCGCTTGTCTCTCATCAACTCAGCGATTTTGGCGTGAAGCTTGGCCTTGTTGACTTGGTAGGGAATTTCGGTAACGACGATTTGCTCGCGGTCGCCTTTGTTGGTTTTTTCTACCTCGGCCTTACCCCGCATGACAATGGAGCCGCGGCCGGTGCGGTACGCCTGCTCAATGCCGGATCTACCGTAGATGAGGCCGGCCGTTGGAAAGTCTGGACCGGGAACATGGGTCATTAACTCTTCGACGGAGAGGGCCGGATTGCGAATGAGAGCAACCGTGGCATCGATCACTTCTGTCAGATTGTGGGGTGGGATGTTGGTGGCCATACCCACGGCGATACCACCCGACCCGTTGACAAGGAGTTGGGGGAACTTGGCGGGTAGAACGCTCGGCTCAACTTCTGAATCGTCGTAGTTGGGGACGAAATCGACGGTTTCTTTGTCGATGTCGGCGAGCATTTCAACGGCGATGCGTGACAGCCTTGCTTCTGTATAACGCATGGCCGCGGGTGAATCGCCGTCGATGGAGCCGTAGTTGCCCTGGCCGTCGATCAGCATGTAGCGCAGACTGAACGGCTGCCCCATGCGAACGAGAGCGTCATAGACTGCGAGGTCGCCGTGTGGATGGTATTTACCAAGCACGTCGCCGACCACGCGGGCGCACTTTTTGTGCGCGCCCGTGGGGCCGATCTTTTGCTCGTGCATGGAGAACAAGATGCGGCGGTGAACCGGTTTTAGCCCGTCGCGAACATCGGGGATGGCGCGACCGATGATGACGCTCATGGCGTAATCGAGGTAGCTTGACCGAAGTTCGTCTTGGAGGCTGACGGGGACTTTATTGGGGATGTTGGAAGTCTCGTCCATGTTACGGAGAGTGGCAGTACCCTTGGGGCAATTGAGTTTCTAGTTTAGAATACAGCTTGTTTTTGCAACACGTCCGGGCTCAACATTGCCCGAACAAGTGGCTGAGAAAAGCGCAGTTTGATCACCTGCGCGCACCGTTACCAAAGCGGCGACAGGACCGGGCGCGAGCGGCCCAAATGAGAGGTTATTTGTGCACGGAATGCCGGCCTTGTTGAAGGTTAGGTCTCCGCTTTGGAGGCTTGCATCGTACGAGGAGATATCACCGCTGCATTTGACATCGACCTGGGCGAGGAGGGCTTTGATATCAATTTGTACCGAGCCTTCATCGGAGAGCGGTGTACACGCGGCATCAACCGTTAGGCCGTTTACCACAAGGGCCGCGCACGTGGCACCCCACGTTACGGTGCCGCCTTGTTCTTTGTAAGCGTTGACAAAAAACTCGGCGATGCTTCCGGGGGCGAGAATATCACCTGTATAAACTTGGCTAAACGCGGGCTTGGTGCACGGAACGCCGAGGAGGGAAGGCAGCCCGTTTTGGGGTATCAGGTCAAACGAGGCAACCCCAAAGCCGTTCTCGGTTTCAGATGAACAAGAAAGGCTGCCGAGGCTGTTTTGTGGGGTGACAACCACCGCCGTGGTGCCCGCGTTGGGTGTCAGGTCGGCCAGAGGGTCACACGAGGTGATTTGTTTTGTGCCGGAGGCCGCCGGGATAATGCGCGTTTCTTCGGTGGCGCCACACTCGGTTACCCATCTCGGCGAGAGAAGGGTGCCGTCTTTGGCTTGCATGTGGCGGCTGCCGGAGCGCAGTCTTTCGTAGTTGATTGTTTCTTTGGCGGTGTCAAACCACCCCTCCGGCCCAAGTTCTGTGGCGGGTAGTTCATACCCATCGATTTCAACCGAGTAGAGGTGGCCGGCCGCAATGTCGTCAAACCGAATGCCCTGCGAGCAGGGGGTTGGCAGGGAAGACGGGAGTGTAAAAACGACCGTTGGGTCTGTGTGGTCGGTGAGCGTTGCGACGTACGAGCGCATGGCACCGGGGGCGTTGCTGCATGGAGTGTCGCCCAGAAATTCGACAGGGCGGAGGATCAACGCCGCACCGCTGGCTCCATCGTCGCTGGTGGCCACGGAATCGGTGATCTCAGCGCAGGCCATGGTCCCGCAAACGAGGACCATGGCTGGGATGAGTGAACAACGCGCAAGCACGGGGTGGGCTTTAGTCCAGTGTCGCTCGCAACGCCAGTGCGAAAAACGAAAGTGCAAGAATGGGACAAAGAAAGCGTACGGCGTGGCTGCGATCGCTTGTTTAGGGCGAGGAGAAGTGTACGCCACACTGGTAATATGAACCGCTGGTGTCGGCCGCCTGGGTGGGCGCCTCGACTTTGAGCACTACCGTGGCGTTGTTGCCGATGGGCACGTCTTGCACGTAGGCAAGTTGGGTGGCTGTTTCGATGTCGCTGGCGGCGGCGCTGAGAGCCATTCCATCTTCGCCGAGAAGTGTAATTTTCATTTGGCGAAGACCGGAGCCCTGCGTGCGTGCGCCGCACACCGCGGTGACGAGCGTTTGGCCTCCAGGTACGTCGACCTTGAAATGGTCAACGTCGGTGATGGGGATGAGGTCACCCTCGACGAAAGCGCTGTCCCCGTCGGAGAAATCGATGATTTCGGCCGTGGCAAAAGAGGAGTTGTTCATGTCGTCGGTTTCAACCGGGTTTCCCCACGTGGGACGGGCTGAAACAATATAGAAATCGTTTTCTTCTTTGGCGCCCGGGGCGCGATTGACGAAGAGCCAATACTCTTTGTCGAGTTCTAAAGGTGCCCGAATTTGGTCGGATTGACCTGGGTCGATTCTGGCGATGGGGATGTCAGGTATAGCCGGGTCGAATATCAAGATGTCACCGGTGGGGCTTGTGGATCCGTTGCCTGAAACTCCAGTGGGGAACGTTGCGACGCTCCCGGCGGAACGGGCGCCGACGCTGACGGGTAGATCTGCCGGGAGGGTCATGGAGTACACATCGATGTCGGTTTCAGTTTCATAATATCCCCAGATATACCCTGTGAAATAGCTTCCGTCGTCGGCTTGTACAAAGTCGACCGTGGTGGCGGACATGGGATCATTTCCGCCTTCCGGGTCGCTCGTATTGGCGTCACCGGGGCCGTCGTCGATCAGTTCAAAAACGTAAAGTTCGTAGTAGGTGCTTGTTTTTTCCTGCGGTTCAAGACACTGGCTGCCTGGGTTGGCTTTGGCTGTCCAACACTCGGACACCTTGACGCAATACGTTCCGTCGGCGGGAAGGATGGTATAAAGCCGGCTGTCGGCCGAGGTAAACTCTGTGGGATTGTCGTTTTGTGCGATGCGATCGCCGTTGATATCAACAAGGGTGACCGTTGTATCAATATAGGTGGGATCGAACGTGACCTGGTCGATGTCTTGGGCATCGATCTCAATGAAAAGAACCTGGCCCTTCAGGCCTTCAAACCGGAAAAAGTCTTCTTGCCCCGCGTTGTCGAGGCCTCCAATCATGGCCTGACCAAACACGAGTTCGGTGCCGTTTTCACAGTTTGCAATAGTGGGAGTGCCGGTGCTGGTGCTGCTCGTTGTGGACGAGGTTACCGTTGTGGAAGTGGTCGTGGAGCCGCCCGATCCACCGGACCCTCCGGTTCCGCCGCTTCCACCCGTACCGGTTCCGCCGTCACACCCCACCACGGCCAAAAGTACCGCGGGCAATACACAACTTTGCAAACGTTTCATGGTTGCCTCCTCCGCCGCATGAAGCAAAAGAATAGCCCGCGGCGAAGCGGAACCACCTTACCATGATGCGCCGACGTTGGGGAGGGGTTAACCGGAGCCGCCCCCGCCGGATCCTCCGGTGCCAGCTGTACCACCGCTGCCGCCGGAGCCACCGCTGCCGCCTTCACCTTCTTCGGCTTTGGCGAACGAGCACGCCGAAAGTTCGTGGGCGAAGGAGATAATGATCTCGCAGGGGGTTCGCGACTCGGCACCTGAAATCACGTTGGCGCCTTTACAACCTTCCATGGTAAGGGCGCCTGAAGCGGCACATTGGGATGCGGATTCTACCGCCGCAACGCAGGCTTCGGTCTCAGCTTCGGTGGGGCGATGTTCGGCGTTTTCAATGCCGTGGAGGCACTGGTCATGGTAGAGAAGTTTGCAGTCTTTCACCTGGTCTTCGGTGAAACCGCACTGAACAGCTCCCTCGCAACGAGCCGTTTCGATCTTGCGACACGACTCGACACCCACGGGTTGTGGTCCGCACCCTGTGTGAAAAAGGCCCGAAACGAGGGCTCCGAAGCCTACAAATACCGCAGAGGCATAAAGCCTTTTACCCTTGTTTTCGAGCACGGCTCGGCCCTAGCACACGCGCGAAGTGTTGGGCCAATTTCTTGCCTCGATTTGTGGAGGAGGGTTAAGGCAGTGGCATGGCAGCGGCAATGATCCTGGCGGCAGGTTACGGAACGAGGCTCAGACCGCTGACTTTCGAGTTGCCAAAACCCCTTGTTTGGGTGGGTGACAAGCCCGCGATCTACCCCATTGTGGAGCAGCTGCGTCGAGCTGGCATAGACAGGCTTGTGGTGAACACTCATCACAAGGGAGAAGCTTTTTCAAAGGATATTTTGAGTTTGTTTTCTATGGATCTGACCATTGTTACCGAAGTGGAAATTCTCGGTACCGGGGGCGGAGTGGCAAACGCGTCGGCGTTTTTGGGAGATGGGTTGGTTGTGGTTTGGAATGGGGATATTCTGGTGGATCTGAATGTGGAGGCGTTGCTGCCCAAGTGTCGCGGTGAGGTGACTCTTGTGGCCTTTCCACGACCGTGCGGTGACGGAACTCTTGGGGTGGGAGCCGATGGGAAGGTAGTTCGACTGAGGGGGGAAACGTTTGGGGTGGAAGTTCAAGGGGGAGACTTTTTGGGAGTGAGTGTGTTGGGACCGGAATTTCGGGCGACCTTGCCCATTCCGGGGTGTTTGATAGGCGAAGGCGTGTTGCCGTGGCTGCGCCGGGGCCGATGGGTAGATGTGCATTTTACAACCCAAACGTGGGAAGATATCGGCTCGCTGGAGAGCTACCTGAACGCCAACAAACGCTGGTTGGAAAAGTACCACCCGAGTGGGTATGTTCACCCAACTGCGCACGTGAGTCAACGGGTGAAGGTGGAGGGGAGCATTGTTGGAAAAGGTGCCCGTGTGGACGGGGAAGGTGGGTTGGTAGATTGTATTGTTTGGCCGGGTGCGGTTGCGACCGCTCCGCTTTCAAGGTCGGTAATAACGACCGAAGGGCGGGTGGTGGCTATTCAGGAAAAAACATTTCAACTGTGAGGGCGGGCGATCCGTCGGGATGAGAGCCGCCCCATAGGGCAAGTGCACCGTTGGGTGTTGCCACCGAGGAGGCGCCTTTTCGGGGTTCGCGGAGGGGCATTTCAACCAGGGTATTTTTCAGGTCATCCAACAAGAACGTTCGTGTGAGGCCGTCACCCTCGGTTTCGTCCCCGACAACGATGAGCTTGCCGGTGTCGGCAAAAAAAGCCGCGGTGCGGCGCAACGCGACGGGAAGGGTAAGGTTGGGCAGATCTT
This sequence comes from Polyangiaceae bacterium, assembly GCA_016712345.1. Lineage (GTDB taxonomy): Bacteria > Myxococcota_A > Polyangia > Polyangiales > Polyangiaceae > JADJRH01. The sequence continues at coordinate 4,071,162 of JADJRH010000011.1, read as the reverse complement.
CGCCGGCGCATGCGCTGGTGCAACGCGGGTCGATCGCGCGCGTGTTTGCCGGGGCACCACCGTTGGTTCCACCCATGACGAGGAGTAAGGTTTCTACCGATCCTCGCGTGGCGGCGGCGCCTACCGTTGGATCGGGTGGAAAGTCGCGAATGGCGAATTTTGCGGCCGATTCAGCGAGCACTTCAACGCCCGGTGCGGTGTTGCTTCCGCCGATGACAACCAACCCAACGTCGGCAAGCCAGGCCGCGGTGGCACCGGCTCGGGGAGAGTTGAGGCGCCGGACAGTGACAGCGTTTTCGTTGGTCAGATCGATGTCGAGCACCGCATCGGTTGGACTGTCAGGTCGGCTGGCGCCGACGATAAACACCCGATTTGGAGACGTGACAACAGAACCTCCCGCCACTTCACCGAAGGAGGTAAGATCGGCGGGCAGAGCCGGCGCAAAAAAACCGTCGGCATCGAGTTGAACGGCTTCATCGGTGTTGGGAGCGCCGAGAGCTAGAACGGCGGAAATATCGGACCAGAGCGTTTGAGCCGCAAATGGGAAGGTTTCTGTACCTTGGATACCTGCCCATGAAAGAAGATCGTACTCTTCGATTTGGGTTGCGTCGCTGCCGGGGTTTCCGCCGGTTAAAAACAAATAGCGCTCACCGACGGTAACGGTGGGCGCTTCCATGTGAGTGCGGCCGATGGATCCGGGGGGGCGCGACCAACCGCCGAGCCGCTGCGCAAACACCGAAAATGTGTCGGAGGCGAGTTGCCCGAGGACAATTCCACCGAGGGAGCGGCCGCGCAGAACGGGATTGTTGGAAGCGTCGAAACCGGTGACTTCAAATGTGTACGCAGCCGTTTCATCCACTTCACCGAAGTCGAGTGTTCCGCCGGGCGCGGCTTCTGCCTGGATGGCGTCGGCGGTGCACGAAGCGCAGGGGACTCCTTTGACGACAACGTTTTCAACCGGAGGGCTGACAGTCATGGCGTTGGTTTCGTGGCCGACCGTGATGTCGATGTTGACCACGCGCCCTTCAGATGAACAGGCCGCGACAAAAACAGTCAGCGCCGATGCGTACACAAGCTTCGCGGCTTTTTGAGCGAGGGGTTTGCCGCGGTGCGCGCCGGTGCGTTGCAAGTTGGGTGCGCGAAAGAACACCAGGCGGGTACTACCACCGGGCCTTTGCGAGTGGGAAGGTTTGCGCACGTGTTCGAACGAAGACCGTGCCGCCGTGCGGGCATTTCGTGGTAGCCCAAGGCGTGCTCACCGGGATTGCCCTGCCTGTTTCACCCAACGCCGAGGCGATCGCGCGCGGCCTTGAAATGCGGGGACACAAGAGTGTTGTGCTTTTGGGGGCCACCGACGCGGAGGGCGGAGAGTGGTCGCGATTTTCGTTTGTAGCGGCGGATCCAGATGCGTACACAAACGCGATCGATCCGTTTGGCGAAGACGAAAGAAATGAGGCGTTTGACGGGCGATTTGGATTTGGGCAAAACCTTTTTCGGGCGCCCCGTTGGGTGGGGATCGTGCCTTATGAAGCGCGGCGGTCGCTGGAGCGAAAGCGCTATGTGCCGAGCGATTCCCGACCGGAAGCGCTTGTTTCAAAGCCGTTGTGGTTTCGGTATCCGGCGTGCGTTGTGATCGATCACGAGCTGGGCACCGCATTTTGCGTCGGTCAGGATCGAGCGGCGGCGGAACGGTTTGCGCGCGCTGTTCGAAGTTTGCCGGAGCATTTGAACGCAGCGGAGGAGTTTGAGTTGGAGGTGAGCGACGACGACCCTCCCGACTGGCACAAAGAGCGCGTGACGGCGGCGCGTTTGCTCATTTTGCAGGGGGATTTGTATCAGGTGAACTTGGCGCGGCGGCTTCGGGTGGCGCTCAAAAAGGCTCGCCGTGGGCGCTCTACCAAAGGCTTTCAAAAGCGGCGCCGTCGCCTTTTTCGTCGATGCTCGCGCTGGGAGACACAACGATTGTGTCGACAACACCCGAGTTATTGCTTGCGGCGGAACCGGGGAAAACGCCGGGAACGTTTGGGCGGCTGGTGACTGAACCCATTAAAGGAACAAGGCCGCGAGGTGTACACTTTGCGGCGGACAGCGCGCTTGCCGCCGAACTTGACGCCGATCCGAAGGAGCGCGCCGAGCTGTCGATGATTGTGGATGTGGAGCGCAACGATCTGGGGCGGGTCGCAAAAGTGGGGTCGGTGCGGTTGGTAGAGCAGCCGCATGTGGTGGCCCATCGAACCGTGTTTCATCGGCTCGCGCGCGTTTGTGCCGAAGCGCGCGACGACATCGATCGCACGGAAGTGCTGCTTTCAATGGTGCCGAGCGGAAGCGTCACAGGAGCCCCGAAAGTGCGCGCGATGGAAGTGATCGCAACGCTCGAAACCAAACGCCGCGGTTTGTACACCGGGGCCATTGGAATGGTTCGCCACGATGGCGGGATGGTGCTTTCGATGGCGATTCGCACTGTGGTTTTGGCTGGAAATGAAGGCGAATATTGGACCGGCGGTGGGATTGTTGCGGACAGCGATCCTGAGCGAGAGCTTTTGGAAACGCGGTGGAAAGCGGCTCAATTGATGCGCGCGGCCGGTGGATGAGGACAATTAATGTCCATGTAGGTGTATGTGAACAACAAAGTTGTACGTGCCGCTTTTGAGCATGTAAACCCGGGGCATGCGCGGAAATCGCGATTCGCTCGATACGGCTTCGGTTCGCAATCTGGACGAGATTCAGGAGTCTGATCACGAACCTCGTCCCAGTCGCCTGGGTGCTCTGGTGCTCGCTTCTCTCGGAGGCGCGTGCATTGTGGCCGCGGCGATTGCGTTGCTTCGCGCTCCGGCTCCGCCCAAGCCCGTTGCAACGGACCCGTTGGGAGATCTGGTGGCGAAGAGTCGGCCGGCGGGCCAGGAAAAGAAGAATGAGGGACTCGGCCAAGAAGTGACGTTTCCGTCAATGCTGAGTGATCGAAAGCAGACCACCGCGCTCGAAGCGGTGCGCGATCCGGTTTCAGCGGCTTCGGCAAACGCGACGGGGGCGCTTGCGCCGGGTGTACCCACGGAACCTCCCGCGGCGGCGGACAGGCTTCCGGTGATGCCTCTTCCCGCGCAGCATGTTCTCACTCCCGAGAGGCAGACAGCGAAGAGCGACACGCTTGGTGCAATGGCCAAATACGTTGCGCGCGAGGACGGCACGGAAGCGTCACCCGCGGGCACGCCGGGCGGTTTTCAACTCCAAGTTTCGTCGTTTAAAACCCAGGCGGAAGCGGAAGGTTTTGCTACGGCGCTCCGGCGGCGCGGTCACAAAGCGTATGTGGAACCGGCGCAGGTGAAGGGCCGCGGACTATGGCATCGAGTGCGCATTGGGCCCTTCAAATACAGGCGTTCGGCGGTTTTATACCGTCAGGATTTTGAGGCGAAAGAGCGACTTGTAACGTTTATTGTCGACCCGCCGAAAACCAAGGTGGTTGTCAGAGACGCCGAAGAAGAATAGTTCCGATTGGTAGCGGCAGCGTGCCCGCCGGTTCCCCACTCTGGAACTCAGCGGCGTTTCAACGGCGGCGGATCACGGATATTCTCGCTCGGTGCGCCGCTCTATTTTTGTCCCTCTCGCTTGTTTGGCCCTTTGCGGGCTGGGTTGCTCCGACGAAGAGTCGCCGCCTGAAAAGGAAGATCCGCCTTCGATCTACGCCATCTACGGCGACGGGCCTGAAACCGCTTTGGTGCCGTTTCCGTCGAATAGGTACACAATAGCGGATGCGTCGAGCCCTACCGGGCTGCGGTTGGATATTGGTGTACACAATACCGGGGATTCGCTGGCGCTCAGCTATTCAAAAACAGTGGCGCACCTAAATTCTAAGAACGGGTTTTCAACGGTGGGCGGCGTTGCGGTGGGGTTTACCGGTCCAATTGACATTCATGGGATTGTGGTTGACGAAGAGGCCGATCCACCCGTGACGGATGAGCCCCGTGACGCGTTTGATTATACCCAGTCGAATGCGCCGTTTATGCTTGTGGATGTGGACGAAATGTCGCCGGAGAAGGGGAAGGCGCAGCCCCTTTTACCCAGGTGGTGGGCTCAGGCGAAAGACGATTATTACCTGGCCGATGAGTACACATTGTTGGCTGAGCCGGCAATTCCGCTTTCACCCAACCGAAAATACGCGTTTGTACTGACTCAGGAGTTGAAAGCCGCCGACGGTGGGAAGGTGGGCCGGAGTCCGCAAATGGAGGCGGTGCTCTCGGGGCTTGATTCGTCGGAGTATGCCGGCGATGTCAGGGCCGCGGTTGGGGTGATTGGAGAGAGTCTGGGGGTAAAAACAGAAGCTATTTCGCTGGCGACGGTGTTTACAACAGCAACAGTACACAACGAGGTTGCAGCGGTTGCGGCGCAGGCGAGGCTTTTGAACGCGCCCGTGTTGCTTGAACCTTGGACGGTGGAAACACCCGAAGGCGCGGATGGTAGAGTGCGTTTTCGTGCGGTCTTTGAAACACCTGAGTACCGCGGCGACGATGGGAAGTGGCATGGGGAGGAAGGAAAGGTTCCCACGGTTCAAAAGAAGGTGGGGCTGGAGGTGTTTCTCGCTTTTTCAGATGCGAAACAGATTGGAAAGCGACCTGTGGTTTTGTACGCCCACGGACTGGGTGGAACCAAAGACGGCAGTTGGGGGACATCGGAACGGCTGAAAGGCCTGAATGCGGCGGTGTTTTCAATCGACTCGCCGGAGCATGGTTCGCGCTCGGTGGACCCGTCGAAGCCGATTGTTGCAACGTTCAGGTTTTTTGGAATTGACCAAGAAACGCAGGACTTTGATATTGAGCGGGCGCGCGACAACTTTCGGCAGATGGCGAGCGATCAACTGGAATTGGTGCGGTTGATTGGGTCGATGAAAGACGTGGATCTGCTTCCTGTGGGGGCCCCCGACGGGGTGCCGGATCTGGACGTTTCAAAAATGCTCTATATCGGCCATTCGTTTGGGTCGGTTCAGGGGCCTACGCTGTTTGCTTTGGCGCCCGAGGTGAAACACGCGGTTTGGAATGTGGGCGGCGCCGGACTCATGACGCTGCTGCGCGATTCTGGAACGTTTGGCATTCTTGTGAACGCGCTGAAACCTGCGGGAACACCGGATGGGGCGTTGGGTAGATTTTTTGCGGCTACCCAGGCGATTGTCGACCCGGGAGATCCTATCAACTATGCGCGATATGGAACCTTGGAACCGCTTTCCGGTGTGGAAGGTTGGGAGCCGCGCGATGTGCTCCTTCAAGAAGTTGTAAACGATACAATTGTGCCCAACTCAACGAGTGAACTTTTGGCGCGCGCCGCAGGGCTTGTGAACATGAATGCGCTCGTGAGCGTATCTGGATTGCCTGAAACCACCGGGCCGCTGAAAGGGAATCTACCCAACGGCGCCACCGCGGTGATGTCGCAGTATCAAACCATTGGTGGAAAAACAGCCACCCACGGCGAATTGATCTTCTCGGAGGAAGCCCGCGCTCAATACGTGAAATTTTTCGCGTCGGGGCTGATCGACGGTCATGCGACCTGCGATCCGCCGTAGTTTCAAAGTATAAAAAATGCAGCTGACTACGGCTTGGACTTGACCACGTAGGCATCGGTTCCGTCGGCGGTGACGGGGCCTGTGCCAAAGTCGACAGTGCTGTCAAAACTCCCGCCAAACAATGTATTTCCAGTGGGATCGATAGCCAATGTCTCCCCACGCTGGAGCATGGCCGCGCCGAACACCGCCGAGTGGATCTGACACCCGTCGGTATCCAGTTTGGCGAGGTACACATCGAAGCCGCCGGCACTGGTAAGGTCGCCTCCACCAAAGTTGATCTTGTTGGTGAATCCGCCCAAAAGAACGGGGTTAAGTCCCTGAAGGCGCATGGCGCTCACTTCATCGGCCGCGGATTTGGTTCCAAATGTTTTGCTCCAAATGTGCGTGCCGTCGGAGGCGAGTTTGACCAAGAAAACGTCGTTGGCGACGCTGGCGTCAAAGTCTTTTCCACCGAAGTTGCCCGCTCCTTTGAAGTTGCCTGTCACGAAGACATCACCTGCTGAATCAACCGCCACGTCCACACCGGAGCCCGTGTCTGTGGGCCACGATTTGGCCCAGACGTAGTTGCCCGTGGAGCTGAGTTTGGCCAGGTAGGCGTGCTGTTTTGTATCTGGGGCCGTGAGCATTCCACCTCCAAAATCGATGGATCCGCGGTGATAGCCGGTGATGTACACATTACCGTCGGCGTCGGCCGTTACCCCGATGGCCTTTTGCTCGTTGGCGGTGTCGCCGAAGCTCTTGGCCCACTGTTGATCGCCGAGAGCGCTCAACTTGACAACAAACGCGTTGAAGCCGCCGTCTTCGGCGACGACAGCCCCGCCGCCGAAGTCGATTGACTTTTGGAAGGCGCCGACGACGAGGACATTGCCCGATTTGTCGGTGGCGATGGCCTGTGACTCTTCGTTGTTGATATCGCCGGCTCGTTTGCTCCAGAGGTGACCGCCGTTGGTGTCGAGTTTGGCAACGAACAGGTCTTCAAAGAAGTTGTACACATCGTTCAGGTTGGCGCCGCCGAAGTTGATTGTGCCGCGGAAATGGCCGGTAACGAAGATGTTGCCCTGCGCATCGGTCGCGACGTGTTGGGCATATTGGTGATACTGCGCGTCGCCGTATTTTTTGGCCCACAGCGCGGTTCCGTTGGCGTCGAGCTTGGCAACGTAGGCATCGTTTTGGCCGGAGCTTGTGAGTACACCCGTCCCGAAGTCGATGCTCCCGAGGAAGTTTCCCGCCACGACGACCGCGCCCTGATTGTCGGATGCGAGGCCCAACGTGGATTGCACCTCGGCGGCGCCGGCCTTTTTTGTCCACACTGACATTTGCGTGTTCGCCGTTGGTGAAACGCAGCCGGCCGATGGATCGGGCGTACTGCTTGACGTGGTACCCGACCCAGTGGAGCCGCCGTTGGCCGTTTGGAAGAGACCACCGTCGCCGCCGGTGCCGGTGCCTGTGCCTGTGGAACCGCCGGAACCGGCCGCGCCGGTTTGCGTGTTGCCAGCGGCGCCGCTCTCGCCGCTGCCGTCGCAGCCGGCGAAAGAAGAGAGCGCTATGAGTGATGAAACCAAGGGGAAAATATGGCGATAAGCGAGCGTCATGGTGCAACCTTGCGCGTTGGGGGAACCGCGAGTATCCCACAATGAAGCCGTGGAGCGGGCTGCCGCGTAGTGCCGTGAGCCCCACACCCAGGGGAAATCGACGCTCGGTATGGTTATCGGGCGGGTGCGATTTTTTTCGGGTGGCCCGGTTCATGGCGAACGTTTCAACGACGGAGAACTTATGAAGATGAAATTGGCGTTTTTTCTCGGTGCTTTCTTGGCGGTTTCGGTAGCAGGTTGCGACGGTGACGACGGCGCCGGTGTCGGCGGGCAAGCTGGCAATGCGGGTTCCGCAGGTTCGGGCGGCACGGCGGGTACGGGCGGCAGCGGCGGCTCGGGCGGCGGAACCGGCGGTTCGGTGGCTCTTTCGTGCGACGACTACTGCGCGACGCTCGCAACAAATTGCACCGGTGATCAATCGCAGTTTGGCGGCGACGCGGAGTGCAAAGCGGTTTGCGCGAATTACCCGGTGGGAATGGCGGCGGACACTTCAGGCAATTCGCTCGGGTGCCGCACGTATCACGGTGGCACCCCGGCCTCGATGGATCCGGGCACCCACTGTCCGCACGCAGGCCCGCTCGGCGGCGGCGCTTGCGGCGATGATTGCGACAACTTCTGTGATCTCGCGATCGCGATCTGCGGCGATCAGGCAACACCCCCATACACCGACAAGGACGCCTGTCTGACGGCGTGCATGGGCTTCCCGGACACAATGACGGTGCCGTACAACGCGGCGGCGACCGCGGGTGATTCGTTGGCGTGCCGCATGTACCACCTGACGGTGGCTTCGACGTCGGCGGACAACCTCAATACGCATTGTCCGCACGTGGCGGCCGACTCGGCTCCCTGCCAGTAGTCGTTGCTGAAGTAGCGAAAGGGCCGGTGAACCCCGGCCTTTTTTTTGTGGGAACAATACATCGTTACGTGAGTACGCAGCCTGCACAGCGATTGTGTACGCAACGTACCGCGTGAGCACGACCGACGTTGTGTACTCATTTAGTGTGCACAATTGCGTTATCTTGACCCTCGGACGTGCGTGCCTCCACCTTCGGACGTGCGAGGGTGCTTGTGTACACTATTGAGAGACTCGCCAGATCAAGGCCGTCCACCACGGCTGCTCACCGCGGGTGAGTACACGAAGCTTGGCGCGATCCTCGGTTTTTGCGCAGAAAGCCACCTGTGCAGCCTCGGCGCGCTCTGCCACTTCGTCGCGGGGGGCGCGATCGCCGATTTCAACGGAAAGGCGCAGGGAACGCGATTGGCCGCGCATGTACGCGGTGACGGCGATGTAACACTGCCCCGGTTCAACGGTGAACGGCACCACCGTTTCTCCCTGGACACCGACGAACGTTGCGATCGGGTGGCTGGGTAACGCGGGTGTGTGGCGGCGTCGAAGCGCAAACGCGATGTCACCTCGGGCGTCGGGGCCCCATTCGGCCGGGATGCTCTCGGCGAGCGGCCAGTTGGCGTCGACGAGAGTCACTTCAACAGGGCCCGAAGCGCCGAGGAACCCGACCTCGACGTTGGTGGTTTCACCGAGGCAAAACTCCATGTGACCGTCGGGCGCTTCACCGCGATCGCGAGCGAGCATCCGGCCGGTTTCGGCGACGCGGACATCACCGTCGACGTCCGTGCCCCGAATAGCATTGGGTGGAACATCGGCGAGCAGATCAACGGCGTGGCATCCCTCGCTGAGGCGAAGCGCAAAGGTTCCCGTGCCGGTGTTCGACGCTCGCATGGGCACTTTGACGATGCGCGACGTGCCGCCGTCTTTGGCGCGTTTTTCAACTCGATTGATTCGATCGGTGAGGGGGCCGGGGTCGAGCGGTCGGCCCGTGTCGCCCCTTGGGGCGACCGGGCCGACCGCTCGATCTACGAGAATTGTATCGACCGCGTCGAGGGGCGAAGTGGAGCGAACAACGAGCACTTCCACAGCCGTTCGCTGCGAGATCGATTGGGCGAGTGCGCGCTCGTTTTCGAGCGGGCGCTCGCGTTGCTCTTTTCCGCAGCGCGAGAGCGTGGCGACGCCGGCCTGTGCCTTGAGGGGCGTGGAGGCGTCGTTTGCGAGCGCAGGGTGATCGAGCGGGAGCGACGCGGGCGCCGCGATGTTGGCGGGGTGGCTGAGGACGGCAAACTCGGAGGTGCGCGGCGCGAGAAAAACGACGGTCATGCAGCCCGTTTCTTTGACGGCATTGGGCGGCGCTGTGTTCGTTGAGCCGCTGGGTGCGCTTGGTGCGCTCGATTTTGCCGGCGCGGCGCTCGTTGCGGGCGCGGTGCTTTTTGCGCTCGCGGCGGGCGCGCTCGACGACGGCGCAGTGGGGGCAACGGCCTTGGGTTCACCTTCGGCAAGGTTCACTTGGAAAGCGCGGCCATGCTCCAAAAAAAGCGGTGAAAGGCGCCGAACAGTGACGCCCTTTTTTGCGGACCACGCCTGCGCCAATCGGTCGGCGTCGGCCTTTAGGTCGGCCCGCGCCGATCGCGGCGATAGATGTGTACACATTAGGGCGACAAAAACCGCGGCGGCGCGAAGTGTACACAAACGACGATATGGGCCGCGGCGCATGAGCCGGAGCATAAACGACGGAGTTTCGTTGAGGGATGTCGGCGTGCGTTTTCAGCGCACCGGGATCAGGTTTCGCTGCTCAAGCGCGGCGATGATTTTGGTGAGGCTTTCGGCCTGTGTTTCACGGTCCGTGTAGAGCGTCACCTCTGGGTTATCGGGCGGTTCGTACGGGTCCGTGATGCCTGTAAAATGCGCGATTTCACCCGCGAGCGCGCGTTTGTAGAGGCCTTTGGGGTCACGCGAAGCGAGCGCGTCGACAGGGCATTGGCAAAACACTTCAATGAAGTGGGGAATTTGGGCGCGCTGTTCGTTGCGTACGTCTTTGTAGGGACTGATGGCGGCGGTGACGGCGCACGCTCCCGCGCGAGCGAGAAGTTTGGCGACAAAGCCGATGCGGCGGATGTTGATGTCGCGGTCTTCTTTAGAAAAGCCAAGGCCTTTGGAGAGGTGAGTGCGCACCTCGTCGCCGTCGAGCACTTCAACGTGTACACCGCGGGCGCGCAATTCATTGGCCAAAAGCGCGGAGAGGGTGCTTTTGCCGGCACCTGAAAGACCTGTAAACCAAACAACAAAGCCGGGCATTTTAATAAACCGTTAACTCTGCGGAGTGAGGTTTATGGGCGGAACGTCGATCACTGAGAACGGGGACTCGACGAATTTTTTTTGGTCTGAGTTCCACACGAAAAGTTTGTGCTCGTCGATGGTTCCGTTGCGTACACTTGTGACGAGAAACGCGAGGGGCCACGCAGGGCCGGGGCCGACTTTCCAAGGCCCGCCTTCAACCTCGGGAGGTTCGCCGAGGCTCATGATCGCGGCGTCGGTGGCGGAGAAATACGCGCCCGCATCAAGGTGCGAGTGGTAGATGACTTTGACGGGGTGGCCGTTTTTTTCACCTTCGCGAACGGCGCGATCAAACTTGGCTTCGTTGAAGGCGAAAAACATCCTCGCGGTGCGAAAGTACACTTGGGGATCCATCGCGTGGAGCTTGTTTGCGATGTTTTCGAGCCGAACGTGCGTGTCGCAAAGCCGTGGTTCGGATGCGGGGCCGGTGAGGTAGCCACACGCTTCTTCATCTTTTGTGTACCCACGCAGGGCGTCTTGTTCGACGGCGTTGAGGGTGGCGCGTGTGAACACAAGGCCGCCGCGGGTCCACTCGGGTTGGGTCACCATAGGTAGAGTTTTTCCCATTTCATGGGGGCGAAATAGCGATCGCCGCGATCGGGGATGATGGCGACAACACATCCGCCCTGCTGCTCTTTGTGGAGTTTTTTTGCGATTTCGATCGCTGCGTACACAACGGCTCCGGCGGAGTGGCCAACGTGAATGGCCTCTTCGCGGGCGAGTGTGTCGGACATGTCCCAGCCTTCTTCTGTGCCGACGCGCATTGTTTCGTCGTAACCGGCGGCGTCGTGAATGGGTGGAATGAGCGACGAAGGAAGGTGTTTTAGGCCTTCGAGGCCGTGCAGCGGATCGGCCGGCTCCACAGCGATGCAGCGAATGGGGCGCGAGTGCTCGCGAAGCCGTTTGGACGTGCCCATGATGGTGCCGCTGGTGCCCAAGCCGGCGACGAAATGGGTGATGCGGTCGCCCACTTGGTCGAGGATTTCGGCGCCGGTGCCGTAGTAGTGGGCGAGGGGGTTGTCGGGGTTACTGTACTGGTCGGGGTAAAAGTATTTTTCAGGATTTTCATCGACGATTTGGCGCACTTTTCGAATGGCGCCGTCGCTGCCTTCCATGGGGTCACTGAAGATGATTTCGGTGCCGAAAGCGCGGGTGATGTCTTTGCGCGCTTTGGACACGTTGGAGGGCATGACGAGTTGAATGCGTACACCGAGCGCGGCCCCGAATAATGAGTACGCAACGCCGGTGTTGCCGCTTGTGGAGTCGATCAGGATCTTGTCGGGCGAGAGGCGGCCGTCATCAAGAGCGCGTGAAATCATGCGCAACGCGGCGCGGTCTTTCACCGAACCTCCGGGGTTGGCAAACTCCAGCTTTGCGTACACTTCAACGCTTGGAGCCTCACGCGCCGCGCGATCGAGGCGCACGAGCGGCGTTTGGCCAACCGCTTCTGCGATGGTTGAAAACCGAAGAGAACGCGCGAGGCGAGGCGGCATGTGTACGCTCAACCGCCGGCGATGGCGGGGACGATAGAGAGCTGATCGCCGCCTTTTACCTGCGTGTCGAGGCCGTCGAGGAAGCGGATGTCTTCATCACCGAGGTACACATTGATGAACCGGCGAACGCCTTTTTCGTCGAGGAGGCGGTCTTTGATGCCGGGGAAACGGCCTTCCATTTCAATAACCACTTCACGAATGGTGGCGCCCGTGGCGGTAACTTCATCGGCGCCGCCGGTGAGGGTGCGAAGGGGGGTGGGAATGCGAACGGTCACGGTGTGCATTGTGTCTCCAAAAATGCTTGAAAATAAGGTTAAACGGGTGTCGCCGGACAGGCCGGTGCGGCGTAGCGAAAGCTTTCGACGGTGCTGATCTGTGGGGCCGCACCGCAGAGCGGACAATCGGCGCGCGGTCGAATCACCACGTCGCGCAGGGTGCTGCGAAGGCCGTCGTACGTGGTGATGACGCCGGTGGCGGAGGTGTCCCCTGCGAGAAGGCGCACCGCGCGATCGGCGGCGAGGCTGCCGGCAACGCCGCAAACGGGGCCGATCACTCCGGCGGTGCCGCAGTCGGGTGCGGGCTCGTTTGGAAGGTCTTCAAACAGGCAGCGGTAACAGGGCCGACCTTCGGGGGCCGCGGCAATGACGGTGGCGCGAAAACGAATGGCCGCCGTGTGTACAACGGGGATCTGTGCGATGTGGCACGCGTCGGCAACGAGAAATCGAGTGGCAAAGTTGTCGGTGGCGTCGATGACAACAGAGGCTCGACCGAGCAGATCACGGGCGTTTTCCGCTGTGAATCGCGCCCGGATGATCTCGACGTGCATGGCTGGAAAAAGCGCCGCGACCTGCTCGGCAAATGCGGCGATTTTGAGGCGGCCGATGTCGCGATCTGAAAAGAGGACTTGGCGATGCAGGTTGGAAAGGTCCACTCGATCGGCGTCGACAACGGTCAGCGACCCGACGCCGGCTTGACCGAGAGCGAGGGCGCACGGCGCGCCGATGCCACCCGCTCCAATGAGAAGCACGTTGGCGTTTGGTGAAGGCCGCGCAAACGCGGGAGACGCAGACGCGACGGCTCGATCATCCGTTGAAGAAAGGGGCGCGGCGCTCATTTGAAATATTGGTCGAGGCTGAAGTAGCGCTCGCCTGTATCGCAGAGCACGGTGACAACGGTTGAGTGGGGGCCGAGTTCGCGGGCAACTTGGAGCGCTGTGTACACATTTGCGCCGGCGCTGATGCCAACCAAAAGGCCCTCTTTGTGGGCGAGGTCGACTTTTGTTGTGTACGCATCGCGATCGGAGATGGTGCGCACTTCATCCACCACGTGGGCGTTGTAGTTTTTGGGAACAAATCCCGCGGCAAGACCTTGAATTTTTGTGGGGCCGCGTTCGCCGCGGGACAAGGTTGCGCTTGTTTCAGGTTCAACCGCGATGATGCGCGGGCGAGGGGACAAGTCGCGAAACACTGCGCCGATTCCACTGATGGTGCCGCCCGTGCCAACGCCGGCGATAAACGCCGAAATGTGTACATCGCCTAGCGCATTTAAGATCTCACGTGCCGTTGTTTCCGCGTGTACACGAGGGTTTTCCGCGTTGTCGAACTGGTGGGGTGAAAAGGCGCCGCGGATGGTTTGAAGGAGTTCTTGAGCTTTGGCGATGGCGCCTTCCATTTGCAGTTCGGGCTCGGTGAGAACCACTTCGGCGCCGTAGGCTTTGAGGAGTTCACGCCGTTCAAGACTCATGCTCGCGGGCATTGTGAGGATGCAGCGATAGCCCTTGGCGGCGCACACAATGGCGAGGCCGATGCCTGTATTGCCGCTTGTAGGCTCGACAACTACGCCGCCGGGCTTGAGGGCGCCGCTCGCTTCAGCGGCTTGGATCATGGCGAGGCAGATGCGGTCTTTGACCGAGCCGCCGGGGTTTAGGTGCTCCGCTTTTGCGTACACACGGCCGCGCGGCGTTTCAAGCCCGAGCCGCCGAATTTCAATGAGGGGCGTGTCACCCACGAGGTCGAGCACGGAGCCAAAAACGCGCGGATGATTGGGCAGCGGAGGCAAGGTGCCGGCAGGCCTACGTGGTTCTACCGCGCGCTCAGCGGACGCGTTATCGGCGCGCTTGGCGTGCTCAGATGACATAGCTGGTGCTTTCCTTTCCGCGGCGGCGAAGGCCCAGCGATTCACCCCGGGCAACAACGTCTGCGAGCGTCACCTCGTCGAAACATCGTTCGATGGAAATGGCGAGGTCGCGAAAGATGCTGGAGGTGGCGTCGGGCTGTTTTCCGGGGCGATCTTCGTCGGCGAGGGGCGCGATGATGGGCCCTTCAAGCGCGCGGAGCACGTCACCGATTTTGATCTCGGCGGCTTCACGAGCGAGGTGGTAGCCGCCGCGCGGGCCTCGTTTGGAGCCTAAAATGCCGGCCTTTTTGAGATCTTGAAAAATCTGCTCCAAAAAGCGGGCGGGAATGAGTTCACGCTCGGCGATCTCGCGGATTTGGGTTGGCCCGCCGTCGTTGTAAAAGGCGATATCGAAGAGGGCGCGCACTCCGTACCGGCCTTTGTTCGACAGCTTCACGGGGGCTTGGGATAGATTGTTGCATCGGGAAAGTCAAGAACACTCAAACGGCCTTGATTTTGCGGCATCGTGGTAGCGTCGCCACCTGACCGGAGACGTGCTGTGGCCTTTTTTCAAACCCCTCCGACCCTGGGCAATCAGTTTGACGATGACCGCGTGTTGCAAGCGTACCTTGGGAGTGCGCTTCCGGGAGATGTGCTCTCGAAAGTGCGGGAGGATCTTCGCGAGTTGGGGGATTTGTCGGGCGATCGGCTGTATCGGTTGCAGCTTGAAGACCGACTGAATGAGCCAAAGCTCACGCAGTGGGATCCGTGGGGCAACCGGGTGGACACCATTGAGGTGACACCGCTGTGGAAAGAAGCGGCTCGAATCGCCTGCGAACAGGGCGTTGTTGCGACGGCTTATGAGCGCGCCTTTGCTGAATACTCGCGCATTGTGCAGTTTGCCAAAGTGTACCTTTTCGATGCGTCGACAGATGTGTACACATGTCCTTTGGCGATGACCGACGGCGCTGCCAAAACGCTGCTTGTTCACGGGCATGAGCCGATGTCGTCGCGGGCGATCGCCCGGCTTGCGAGCCGCGATCCCAAAACGGCGTGGACAAGCGGGCAGTGGATGACCGAGCGCACGGGCGGGTCGGATGTGGGGCTGAGTGAAACCGAGGCGCGGCTTTGCGCTTCGGACAACGCGGACGTGACCGACGAATGGCCGCCTCGAAAGCCGGGGACGCCTGTGTACACATTGCACGGAACCAAGTGGTTTACGTCGGCGATCACGTCGCAAATGGCGCTGACTTTGGGTCGCCCGGTGGGCAATCCGCCCGGGGGTCGCGGGCTTGCGCTGTTTTATTTGGAGATCGACAAACCCAACGGGAGGCGCAACGGAATTCTCGTCAATCGGCTGAAAGACAAGCTTGGAACGCGCAAAGTGCCCACGGCTGAATTGACGCTCGACGGTGTGTTGGCGGTGCCGGTCGTTGGGACAAGCGACGGTGTGCGAGCGATCACGCCGATGCTCAACATCACGCGAACGTGGAACTCGGTCGCGGCGGTGTCGGCAATGCGCCGCGGGCTTGCTCTGGCGCGTGACTACGCAAAGCGGCGCGTTCAGTTTGGAGCCACTTTGTCGAACAAGGCGCTTCACTTGGCGACGCTTGCCGACATGCAGGCGGAGTTTGAAGGGGCGTTTGCGCTGGCGTTTCGAGTGGTGGGGATGCTTGGGCGCGAGGAGGCAGGTGTACTCACCGAGAGCGAAACAAAGCTGCTTCGCCTGTTGACACCCGTGATGAAGCTCACGACCGGCAAGCAGGCCGTGGCGGTGTTGAGCGAAGTGCTCGAATGTTTCGGCGGCGCGGGATACGTGGAAGATACCGGTTTGCCGCGGCTTTACCGCGACGCGCAGGTGCTTCCGATTTGGGAAGGGACGACCAACGTTTTGTCGCTCGATACGCTGCGGGCGATTGGAAAAGAAGGCGGCTTGAACGAGCTGCTCGCAGAGGTGAAGCGCGCCGCGGAGAGCTGCACCGATGCGGATCTGGTTCGCGTGAGCCGCGCTGCGGTGAACACGATGGAGCGGGCGGCGGAGTGGCTTTCTCGCTCGTACGGTGCCGACCCAATGGGTGTGGAAGGCGCGGCGCGCGGGTTTGCGCTCACGTTGGGGCGGAGCACCGAGGTTGCGCTGCTCGCGCGCGCGGCCCAAAAGAGCTTGGATCGTGACGGCGATCCCCGGCCGCGCGCGGCGGCGCTCGGGTTGTTTGCGCGCGGAATTGACTTGGTGCGCGACGACGACCGCGAGGCTTCGGCGATGCTCGCGAACGATATCCGCTAACGCCCAATGGTGAGGGGGATGCGGCGGCGGCCGAATGCGCCTTTGAACGCCTCAAATCGGCCGGCGATCGGATGTGTACACTTAGCACAGCGCCCGTCGGCGGTGAGGTTGTACGAAAGGATGCGGTACCAATCGCGCTCGATCAAAGGCGTTTTGCAGCCCGGGCAATACGTTGTGTCCCCTTCGGGGTCGTGTACGTTGCCTGTGTACACATAGCGAAGGCCTTCTGCCAAAGCGATGGATCGAGCGCGACGCAACGTTGCGGGTGGCGTGGGCGGCGTATCGAGCATTTTGTAGTCGGGATGAAACGCCGAAAAATGAAGGGGAACGTCGGGGGTCAGTTGAGTTGCGACCCAGTTGCTCAGGCGCTTGATTTCTTCATCGGAGTCGTTGTTGTCGGGGATGAGCAGCGTTGTGATCTCCGTCCACACCGCGGTTTCGTGAACGAGGTATCGCAGCGTTTCGAGAATGGGGGCGAGATGGGACGCCGTGAGCTTGAAGTAAAAGTCTTCTGTGAAGGCTTTTAGGTCAACGTTGGCGGCGTCCATTTTTGAAAAGAACGCACGGCGCGGATCCGGGTGAATGTACCCGGCGGTGACGGCCACGGTGGCGATGCCTTCGGCGTGGCACGCGTCGGCGGCGTCCATTGCGTACTCAGCGAAGATCACCGGGTCGTTGTAGGTGAACGCAACGCTCTTGCAGCCCGATGATTTGGCCGCATGGGCAATGCCTTCGGGGCTTGCGTTGTCGGCCAAACGAAACGTGTCGCGCGACTTGGAGATGTCCCAGTTTTGGCAGAACTTGCACGCGAGGTTGCAACCGGCGGTGCCAAACGAGAGCACCGGGCTGCCTGGGTAGAAGTGGTTGAGAGGCTTTTTTTCGATGGGATCGATGCAAAAGCCCGATGAGCGGCCGTAGGTGGCGAGCACGAGCTGATCGCCTTCACGCTTGCGAACGAAGCACAGGCCGCGTTGACCGTCGGCAAGTTGGCAATCGCGCGGGCAGAGATCGCACTGGATCTTGTTGCCGGCGACGGCGTGCCACCAACGCGCCGGGTGGTGGCTGTCGGTGTCAAATGTGTCGGTAGCGAGAACCTCTTTCATGGCGCCGATCTTCCGTTGGAGGGCGGCTGACTATTTGAAATGATGTGTACACAAATGTGTACGCTGACTGTTTTTCAAAGAAATTCCAACCGGCGGCGTTTGGCGACCCCTAGTCCTCCTCGGGAGGCTCTATGCCGTCGGTGTACGCTTGAACCGTGTAGCGGCGAAGCTCCACCTCCGGCGACCAAAATCGGCTTGAAAACCCGGCTTTTCGTTTTAGTTCGTTGAGAAAATTTTCAGGTGAACCGAGGCGCGGCCACATCTGCGGCAAAAACGTTCCCTGCCGATCGCGATAACGCAGCACCACCCCGTCAATGCCGGGGCGAAGGGCCGCACGAGCCGTTTCTTCAGAGGTGAAAGCGATGGGTTCTGTGGGCGACAAAACGCTCACTTCAACGAACAGATCGTTCACCTCGTCGAGCGAGAAGTTGCGCCCACGCGGATCGCGAAACGCGGCGCTTTTGGCTCCGTCGGTCACAGCGTCGAGAAGTGAACCGCGCGGTTCAATGGTGCCGATGCAGCCTTGAAGTGTACCGTCGGGCCAGCGCAGCGTGACAAACGCGGCCGCCGTGCGCTTGAGCGACGGATCTTGCGGACGCTGTGCTTCTGGACCGCCCAACGCAGCGGCGATCACAGCGCGTGCGAAACGCGGCAATTCGCTATCGTGCGGATGTGTACTCATGGCGGCGGCGCCTCCTCGAAGAATGCGAAAGCGCCATAGCCGACAACTTCGTCGCGCGGGCCGGCCGTGTCACCGGAGCTGCGGAGATCCAGCAGTTCGGCGCGCAAATGCCGATGGCGCGCAACCCACACAAGACCGTTGATCCCCGCGGCGCCGCACGCTTCGTCAAAGCCAACGGGCTGCGGACCGAGGCTGCAAATACGCCGCGACGTGCGTGTGTCGGAAAGGCGACCTTCTTCGTACGAAAGGTAGTGCGACAGATCGCTGCTCAAAACAAAGCGTGTTTCAAAGCCTCCCCAAAGCCGATCAATCACGTTGCCCACCGCTTCCGGTGAGGCGTGACCCACAACCAAGGGCACGAGTTTGGCTTTGGGTGTGACCCGTTGAAGAAATGGAACCATCACCTCCAGCGAATGCTCGCGTGCGTGGGCAAGCGCGTCGTGCGTGATCTCCGGGCACTTTGCGATTGCTTCAAGTTCGATGGGCATTTGTCCAAGCGGAGTTGCAAGAGCCGCCGCGTCGGGAGAGGCAAGACCGTCGAGGTACACACGGTGCGCCGGGCCGATCAAAACAATGCGCTCCACGCGATCCGCAATAGGCTCAAACAGCTTGAAGGCCGTGGCTGCAATCGGGCCTGAGTACACATAGCCGGCGTGGGGAACGATGATCGCTTTCGGCGCGACTGCGTGGGGCGGAACCTCCGCCGACTCCAGCAGTTGATCGACGAGTTTCGCGAGATCGGCCTTGTTGCCTGGGTAGAACATGCCCGCCACGGCAGGTGCCCGAACGGAAGAGGCCATGCCCTGACGCTAGAGCAACCCGTGTTCCCACGGCAGTCGCGGAGCGCTCGCTCGGCCAAAATCGGCTCCGCAACGGGCGAAACGGCTGCGATCTGCGGCTTGTGAAGTGCAGATCCGCGCGGGGTTTGCGCACGAACGACGGGCGTTTGCGTTGACTAAAAATGCCAGGTGAGCGAGCCGCGACCAAGGCCCACATTCACATCGGGGACGAGGGAAGCCTTGGGTGGAGCCGTTTGCACCGCGTTTGGATCGGCGGGAGCCGCTGCCGGATCACGAACGAGCAAACGCGTGGGCTTGGCGATACCGAGAATCAACAACGTCGCGCCGCCGACCTGCGCGAGCCCGTCAAACACAAGAATCGCTTCGATCCCGGTGGACCCGCCGGCACTCAGATCCGCCGTGCCGAGAGCGATAAACGGCCCCACGATCGGCGCGAAAAGCGGTGCGTACCCGCGGTCGTTTCCGTTGTTGCCCTCCATGATCGCGGCACCGAGCACCACCGAGAAAAACCACGTTGCGCCCAAAACCACAGCGCCTGGAATAATCAGCTTGCGATTGACGCGCTCCTCCAAGTGGTAGCCGGCCGGAATGGGCTTTGTGTCGTCGTACGGCATGGTTGCCGGCGGCGCCTTGGGTCGCGGCGGCTGCGCGTACGGGTAAGGATAGGGATACGGGTAAGGGTAGGGGTACGGATAGGGATATGGCGCGTAGCCCTGTGGATACGGCTGTTGCGGGTATTGTTGAGGGTAAGGGTAAGGCTGCTGCGGGTAAGGTTGTTGCGGATATGCCGGCGGTGGAGTGCCGGGCGGACCACCTTGGGCCGGTTGTGCAGGCGCCGTTGTCGCCGGAGGCGGAGCCGTCGGCGCGGGCAGAGTGGAACCGCCCGTGGGTACACCCGCCGTGGGTACACCTGCTGTCGGTGCGGGAGCGGTTGACGTTGGTGCTGTTGGCGCCGGTTGCGCGTGAGCAACCCCCGAAAGTGCGCCTACGCAGAGCGCACCCGCAAAAATGGCAGAACGCCCCGCTGCACAGCGGAGCGCTCGCGAAACCCGACCCGGCTCTTGGCTGCTCATGCGGCCGGCTCAGTGGGCTTGTACTTGTCGGCCCACTTCTTCCAGCGCCTTGTGCGCTTGCCCGGCTTCTTGAGGGCAATGGTTTCTTTCAGCGAAATCTTCTCAAGCAAATGAGCGCGTTGACGTTCCGGTCGTGACATGGGCGCGCATGCTGGTCGAACCGCGTTCCCGTTTCAACAACGACAAGCGACGAGCCTATTTTTGTTCGACCGCGCGCAGATTCAGCGGAGGGGAAGGCGAGAAAAAAACCGGTCTGTGGTTACATTCAACGGCCATGAGGCGCTCCCTTCTCATCGGGCTTTCCGTGCTCGTTTTCGGATGCCAAGCGACGCGCGAAAACCCCACAGGCACCACAACAACAGGCGGCTCCGCGGGATCTGAACCCACCGGCGGTACATCCGCAAACGGTGGGTCGGGGGGCAGCGGGGCCTCGGGAGTTGGCGGATTTGGGGGATTCGGGGGTCAAGGCGGCGGCACCGTTGTCGGCGAAACCGAAGTGTTCGGTCACAGCGCCGCCACGCTCTACAAGCTCGACCCGATCACAAAACAAGTGACCATTGTCGGCGATTTCGTCGATTGCAACGGTGAAGGCGTCATCGACATCGCGCTCGACAAAGACGGCAACATGGTCGGCACAACGTTCGGCGGGCTCTACGCCATCGACAAAACAAACGCCCATTGTGTACTCATCTCTTCAGGCTCGTATCCCAACTCTCTTTCGTTCGTGCCCCAAGGCACGGTTGACCCCAACACCGAAGCGCTCGTGGGTTACGAAGGAAGCAACTACGTGCGCATTTTCACCGACACCGGCAACGTTCAACAAATCGGCTCCCTCGGCGCTGGGTACACATCGAGCGGCGACATTGTCAGCGTCAAAGGCGGTGGCACCTATCTCACTGTTTTCGGCGGCCCCGAAGGCTGTGCCGACTGCATTATCGAAGTCGATCCCGTGTCCGGCGCGTTCGTCAAAAACATCGGCGCACTCGGCCATTCAAGCGTGTACGGGCTCGCTTTTTGGGGCGGCGTCGCCTACGGATTCGACTCGTTTGGAGAACTCTTTCAAATCGACCTGACAAACGCCTCCACAACGATCATCAACATCCCGGGTGCGCCCGGAAACCTAAGTTTCTACGGGGCCGGCTCGTCCACATCGGCTCCTCTTGAACCTCCGAAATAGCTGCAATGGGTACACATCAGCCGTGATCCCGGCCTGACAAGTTTTTTGTCCAGCTGATGCAAGCCTATTGCAGCCCAAATACAAAAAACTCCGTGGAACTCCGTGATCTCCTAGGTAACTTCCCTTTAGCGGAACGTTCTGCAAGGCACGGATCCAGTCTTGTCGAGACGTTTGGGACACCCTTGCCCGTCGCCAAGCGGAAAAGCGAACAGCGTGGCGCGTCGGGTTCTCCAGATGGAGTTCTGTGGCGAGCGCAGCCACGACGAAAACGAGAGACCGGCGAGACCGGTGGATGGCGACGTGATGGACATCTCAAGTCGCCGGACCTCCCAGAACGGGCTCTTTTCTGCTGCATCGACAACTCAACCGCAACGAGTTACTCGCCGTTCGAATGAGGCGCATGCGCCGCTGGGGAACTCCGTGTTGATTACGACGCGTCAGGAGTCGAGACATTTCAGGTCATTGCGAAGCGGCTGAAGTTGCCGCCTGTTGAACAGGCGCGCATCGCAGCGCTTTTTCTCGCGATTGCCCTTGGCGCGGGGGATCGCTGGTACATCGCGCAGACAGCGGTACCATGAGCGTCATGCTGCTCGCATCGCTCGCTTGGGCCAAACGCGCGCTGGCATTCGGCGCGCTCATCGCCGGCACAGCGCTGTCGCTTGGGTGTGTACGCACCGAAACGCCTGTGACAACCGGGCCCTCACAGATCCTCGCCGGAGTAAGCGCGCAGGGGCTCGATTTGCCGGATCCGCTGCTCATTTCGCAAGGCGCGATCGACGAGGTAAACGCCAAGCTCGCAAGCATTTCCAATCCAAACGAAAAACTCCGAGCGCTGCGTGACCTTCTGTACACCAAGGCTGAACGACCATTTGTGTACGCACCGCACCTCACGCTCACCGCCGACACCGCGTGGCGTGAACGACGCGGGGACTGCCTGGCCTTTTCAATGATGTTTTTGGCGCTCGCCCGGCACGCGTCGCTCCCTGTGTACTTTGTGCACGTTCGCGACGCCGAAAGTTATTACGAACGAGGCGGTGAGCTTTTCGTTTCCTCCCACGTGGCGGTGGGGATTGGAGTCGGGCCCAACGCCCACATTTACGACTTTAAGAAAGAGTTTACCGATTGGCGCCTGTCGATCTACCAGCGCGTCGACGACGAAACCGCGCGCGCCTTCTACTTCAACAACGTGGCGGTCGACTTCATGACCAACCATCGTTTCGACGACGCCAAAAAGCTCTTCGAAGTGCTCGCCACGCGCGCGCCCGCTGTCAGCGAACCGCTCAACAACTACGGTGTTTTGCTGCTGCGCCAAGACAAAAACGAACAGGCGCTCTCCGTCCTAAGGCGCGGCATTGAAAAGTTTCCCAACCAAAAACCCCTCTACATCAACGCCATCCTGGCGGCGGCGCGCCTTGGCAAAGCCGACGAAGTAGCCCGGCTTGAAAGTGATCAGCAGCGCGTCTTGCGAAACGACCCTGTGTACCTTTTCGGACGCGGCATGCGCTTTTTGTCGCGGCGAGCGTACACCGCGGCGGTGGACGATCTGTCCCGCGCAAGAGACAGCCTGCCCGACAGCGCCGTTGTGCTCGCAGCCCTCGGCAGAGCGCAGGTCGCCGCGGGTGAACTCGATGAAGGGCAGCGAACGCTCGAAGAAGCCCGAGCCAAGGCGACCGGTTCGCTGCGGCACATTGTGGAGGGGGACTTGGCAGACGTGGCGGGCCGAAAAGCCAAACAGCCCGCCGCGCAATAACTCAACTGTTTGCCGAGCAGGATGTCAGGATCGTATTCAGGTGATGGGTAGATTCTAGAGCACCGATCAGGTTGATTCCGTAATCAAATGGATAGGTTGCTTGTGTACTCAAACAGGCAAAAGCAAGGAAAAAAGCTTAGGCCCGAAGCTTCCACCGCGTGACGGACACCCAGTTCGGATCGCGGAGTGAGGGGCCCCGCGGCCGACTTGCTCGGCGCGGGGAGCGAGGGCGCGAGCCCTCGCTCCCTGGGTAAAGAAAGCTAGAGCACCCCGCGATTGTTGAAGATTTCCGATATTCACAAATTGCTGAACTCATTCGCGATTCAAGGTGTTCGGTGCTCTAGGCCGAGCAAAGCGCGGGGCAAAGCGAACCCATATACCCATACCCGCAGGCATGGGAGTGGGCGTTACCGAGGCCGGTCCAATCGCTCGCTTGGAGCAGCGTGCCGGCCGCTTTGAACTGCGCGTGCGCCAGCGCAGGGGTGATGGGTGTAGGCTTTGGATACACCCTGTTTGAGGGGCTCTCAATCACGGAGATCTGACCTACCGGCATGTAACCGAAAACGCCCGCCGCTTCGATCGCCCCCTTGATCAAGTCGGTGGGCGCGAACGCGGCAAGCTGTGAAACGTGGGCATGCGACGGCGGCAGCAGCGGAACAATGTCTCCGAAATTCTGGAAGCTAAACGTGTTTGGGAAAAGCGTGTTGAAGTTCTCGGCGAAGGTTCCATCCCCAGGTGCAGGCGCCGCGAAGAGGTAGAGTGCCGACGCCTGGATCTGATGGTTTGCCAGAGCGAACAAGCCGCGATAGGCGCCATGCTTGCTCCCTTGCTATGCCCCGTAATGATGAGCGGTAGACTGGGGTGTTGGGCCATGAGACTTTTGACGTTGGTCACAATCGGGTCGAGAATATCCTTCACATCGCCGTAAAAGCCGCTACTGACCAACCCTTTAACACCCCACGCGGGTTCTGTCGCCACGAGCATGTCATTCAACCATTGCCAGTCATCGGTGAACACCGTGCCCTCAAACGCGAGAATAATCCCATCCTCATTGACGCCAAGCGTGCAGGCGCCAAGCCCTTTCTTGATCATCATTGGAAGTGCCGTGTATCCCACTCCCGCGTAATACGGAGCCGTCTCGGGTAGGCTAATTCCCGATGCGGGAAGCACGCTCGGTGAGGTTGGAATAGAGTAGGCGAGTGCGCTCGCGCAGAGCATTCTCCCCGCAACGCTGTCGGCCTGTCCTGATGTGTTCATGTTCAATTCTCCAGTCACCGAGGTGGTGACGCTCGACTCTACTTCGCCCCATCAATAACCGCGCCGACCTGTGCGCCCACCCGACGATGTTCCGTGTCCAAATGCCGCCGCCGTCCAATCTGAGCGTTTTGACCGGTGAAACTCCGCAAGAACACCGTTCGCACGCTCAGGCGAAATCCGCGTTTATTGCGCGAGCGCACATGGGCTCCGCGTGCTCCGCACATGTGCGGCGGCGATCTACCCATCTACCCATCTACCCATCGAATGCGTTACGGCGCCTCCGCACGAACCTCAAGGACGGCGGAGCGCGCCGTGACCCCCCGCGCCCAGATGACCGTTGCGGTGAGCGTGTGCTCTCCCGGCTCGGCGCCGGTGAATGTGCACTTGAGTGGAATACCCTGCACCGCGACTTCGGTCTTTGTGTCGCTCGCCGACACGAAACGCCCATCGTACGCGGCGCACTGCGCGACGCGGGGAGCGCGCCCTTGGTATGAATCTGTCACGGTAAGGTTTGACTCACCAAGCGTGTCGTAAACGGCGTTTCGAGTTGCCCGAGAGCTGTTTTCATTGGTAGGCGCGGGAAGCGTTGCGTCGAGCCGAAACGAAAGCGTGCTCGCTTTTGCCAAGTTGAATTTGAGCGAAGGCGCACTGTCCGTCAGAACGATGTTGCCGACAGGTTCCCCTTTTGCGCCGAGCGCGAAATAGGCGCCCATCCCAATGCCGGCGATGCTCAGCGCGATCGCACCCAATATGAACAACGGCGTCTTTGAGCTTTGATTCGCGTCGGACACGCGCAAAGGCTAACACCCCTTTGTCCGACGGGCGATATTACCAATCTGACAACATGGCTATGTGTACCTCTCCGCGTGTGGAATACGTGGGGCGGGGCCCCGTTTGCCGGCCCGTCAAGCGTCGCAGAGGTGTCAATTCAAAAAACGGGGATCGGTAGGCACGACCAACGCGCCAAAAGGTGCCTTCGCCGGAGCTGTGTTGCCGGCGGGCTCAGAGGTGCGAGACTCACCATCCGCCAGCTCGCGGTTGCGGATAGCGTTTCTTTCATATTCCGCGCGGTATTTGCCTGGCTTCTCCCGCTCGGCCGCGCGATCCCACTGGTGGGCGGCGTCGCGGTAGGCGCGCGTTCGAGTGTCGTCGTCCTGCGCGTCCAGAGCCTTTTGCTCGGCCGCTTGCGCCTTGGATACGTAGGGATTTCGACCGAAGCTCATAGATGTCCTCCGCGGCGGATATAGCCCAGATCCGGCCTGCCGCGTGCACGAACATCGGGGCCTATGACGAAAAACGTCATATCCAGAAACGGGCCGTTGGAGGGGCAGGGCCGACGGCGTTGTTTTTGAGTGGGTAGATCCGTTAAAGGGAGATCTTTAATATCCGAAGTAGTGATTCAGGTCATGTTTTGACATTGTAATGAACGCGCGGACCGTGGTAGCTTTTGACTGGTGTACGCGCCGTTGTCAAAAACGAGGCGACTCTACCAGTCACATCGTTGAGGCGCGCCGCAACAAGAAACGTGAAATGACCGCCCTGACTACCCGCACTTCCACACGCCCAACGCCGATGTTGTTCTCGCGGCAGCGCCAGCTTCTCCAGCTCCTTGACGCTCTCGGCGGCACGTCAAGCATGCTCGACTTTCAGAAACTGCTATTTCTGTTTTGTCAGGAGTCGCCGGCGGATCAGGCCCCCTACCAATTCGTCCCGTATAAGTTTGGCGCCTTTTCATTCACATGCTACGCAGACCGGCGAAAGCTCATCGAGCGCGGCCTCCTAGACGACGGCGACGGATGGAAGATTACGGCTGAAGGGCGAAAGGTCACTGCGCGCACGCTCGACATGCAGTTTGCCGCTTTTGCAAGCCGACACTCCAATCTGTACGGGGATGCGTTGGTCGCCGACACATATCGCCGCTTCCCATTCTTCGCAATACGCAGCGAAATCGCTGAACGCGTACTCAAGGGTGACGATGCCGCGCTCGACCGCATTAGGGCTGTTCGGTCCAACACAATCGGCGCTGCGCTAAGCACCATTGGCTACGAGGGCCACTCTTTGGAAAGCTACCTAACCCTCCTGCTCAAAAGCGGCGTCACGCTTCTCTGCGATGTCCGCCGAAACCCCATCAGTCGCAAGTACGGTTTCTCAAAAAACACTCTCTCGCGTGGCTGCGAAGGAGTTGGTATTCGGTACGAGCACCTACCGGAACTCGGCATCGCCTCTGAGCAGCGAAGGTCACTCAATACTCAGGCAGACTACGACGCGCTTTTCGCTGACTACGAGCGCACTTGGCTTCCAAGGCAGAGTGAGCCGCTTAAGAGGATTCAAGCCTGGATCGACGCTGGCGAGTGCGTAACGCTAACCTGTTATGAGCACTTGCCCAACCAATGCCATCGTCATTGCGTGGCTGAAGTGCTCCAAGCTCAGACTGGTAAAGATCTCACTGCCCAACATCTATAAAAGTTTGGGGACATCATGGAGAAGCAGCGCATTCTCATCACCGTCAAGACGTACCCCACTTTGTCTCGAAAATATGGCGAGACGGTCTGCACGGCGGGCGTGCGCGAGGACGGAACCTGGGTGCGCATCTACCCAGTTCCGTTCCGCCGGCTGAATGAGGAGCAGCAATATAAAAAGTATGACTGGCTGAATGTGCGGCTCGTCCGCAACACTACCGACCCGCGTCCTGAACCTACCGGCCTTTTGACTCGTCGGATCTAGAAAAGCCGGTCGGTCACATGAGCACCGAAGACGACTGGCGCGAGCGGCGGAAGCTCCTACTGGAGACCACGCGCGTCTACGATCGCCTCGACGACCTGATTGTCGGCGCAAAGGCCAATGCAATCTCGCTCGCCGTGTTCAAGCCGAAACGCGTCATAGATTTCGTGTGGGAGGCAGAAGAGCGAACCTGGGATGAGGCGAAGGTTCGAGAGATGCGCGATGCAACTAAGCAATACGATCTCTTCGCTGACAATACGTGGCGGGAGACGTTCAAGGTGATCGACAAGCTGCCCTACAGCTTCTCGTACAAGTTCGAGGACATCGCGGGCAAGAGGAGCAAGCTCCAAGTGCTAGACTGGGAGGCGGGGGCTCTTTACTGGAACTGCCTCCGATCAACCAACGGCGACGAACTCAAGGCGCTGGCGAAGGTCAGGCAGAAGTACTTCGATGAGTTCATGAGAAAAGATCTGCACTTCTTTCTCGGCACCACGCAG
Organism: Polyangiaceae bacterium; assembly: GCA_016712345.1. Taxonomy (GTDB): domain Bacteria; phylum Myxococcota_A; class Polyangia; order Polyangiales; family Polyangiaceae; genus JADJRH01. The sequence continues at coordinate 4,043,886 of JADJRH010000011.1, read as the reverse complement.
CAGTTCCATTTCGTCGCTCCAAACCCGTGAGTCGTCATTGGTGTATTGCCGATTCCGATCCAGAGGCAACTAGGGCTGTTCTGAGCAACAATGCAAAATAGAAATGTCTTGCGGCAATTCCGATGTACGCGAGCCGTTGGAAGGCCACGGCCGGCGGCGTTGTTTTTGAATGGGTAGACGGGTATAGGAAGGGCGGCTGTGGGTAGAAAAGTCGCCGCCCACACGAGGGAAGAACCCTTCTGCCCAGGGCGGTGCCGTGCGAGGTTCCCTCCAAGCGCGGCGAACGTGGTAGAACGCGTGGCATGGTGTGGTTGATCGCCCGCGCGGGGATCTTTGTTGGGTGTGTCCTTGCCCTGGCTTCTTGTGGAAACGGGCGTTCTGAAGCGGGTGGCACCTCGGTTTCCGCGTCGACGGCACCGGAGAGTTGCGCGGCGTTACTCAACCAACCTCTTGCCAAGGCCACCGAACCAACGGCGTGTGTTCAGGCGATTCGCGATGCAGCGTGTCGCGACGCGGTCACGAAGGCGATCGGTGAGAAGACGTCCCGGAGGCAGGTCATTCCAACGTTTGTTGCGTGTCGAGCGGCATATTGTCCGGCCAAGTTGAAGTCAGCCGAGCTGTGCGACGCGCCTGAGCCGAGCAAGCCCGGGGATGTTCGGGATCGTCTGGGTGAGTTGTTGAGTGCGGCTATCGCTTCTGACCAGGTGGATACAGAAGGGAGGTTGCGCGGCGCGGGGATGCTTCTTGAATTTGCCATTCTCAAGACAACCTCCATTCGTTTTGGGCTGCGTACGGAGCCGGAAGTTGTCATCTCCGGGTTGGGGGAGGATCTCCAGATGACAAGGCCACCTACCGATCAGTCGCTGGCAGAACTTGTAAACCGATTGAAGGCCCGAGAAAGCGACCCCGCGCTGGCCGATATTCTTATTGACGCACCTGAAACTTCAAAGGCGAGCGCGATGATGGATATTCTGAAAGCGCTTACCAATGCGGGGTTTAATCATGTTGTGTTGTGTACGAGCGCCGGCAACTGCCGTTGATTTGATATGGTAGATCGTTCTACCGCGTCCAATGGCCGCTGTTGGCCGCTGGGCAGTGTCCAGTTGTATCGATCGGTCAGGGCATTGGGGGGCGTTGCGGGGGGCTTGCCCCCCGCCCACAAGTGATTGGATGGAGGATGGGAGGCGTTGGCCGAAGCCATTCAGGTTGAAAGGCGGTCGACTTTCGTCTGCGGTTGCCGAATTTGTCGGCGGGAAACCGGCGGGGTCAACTCCGATGACTTGACACGGCGCTCCCGGCGGCGTTTGCTGTCGCCGCCCCAATGTTCAAACGAATCTACGTCCACAATTTTCGATGTCTGGAGAACTTCGATCTCCCCATCGGCGGCAGTTCGTCGGCCCTTCTTTTGGGAAAAAACGGGGCGGGCAAGTCGACCGTGAGCTTTGCGCTTACTCTGCTGCAAAAAATTGCGCAGGGGACGAGTCGCGTGAAGCAGCTCGTTACGCCAAAAGACTTTTTTCTGGGTCGGTCAGACGGACCGATGCGGTTTGAGGTGGATGTTGAATTGGGTGGTCAACTCTACCAGTACAGTTTGGCGCTTGAGTATCCTGCGGGGTTTAGGGAGCTGCGGGTTTTGGGCGAAAAACTCACGGTTTCCGGTCAACCCGTTTATAGCCGGGAGCACGCTCGGGTTTCCATGTGGAAGGGGTCGCCGGAAGTTCGAGCCGAATTTGGAATTGACTGGCACATGATTGCATTGCCAATCATTCAAGAACAGTCTGAAACCGACCCGGTGTTGTTGTTCAAGCGGTGGCTTGCGCGCTCCGTCATTATTGCTCCTATCCCGTCACTCATCACGGGTGAATCGTCCAAAGAGACGCTGGAACCTGATAGGGATGTGCAGAATTTGGGCGCTTGGTTTGCGGGACTGGTTGCTCATTCTCCCGCGGCCTACGCACTCATTGACAGCTACCTGAAAAACGAGGTGATGCGCGACTTCTGGGATGTGAAAAACCCCATTATTGGGGGCGAAACCAGAAGTCTGATAGTCCAATATCGCCACGAACGGTTGTCCCACACGCTGCCGTTTGCTGCCCTGTCCGACGGAGAAAAGTGTTTTTTATCTGTGCGCTCGTACTTGCGGCAAATACCGCTTATGGCCCGATTTTCTGCTTTTGGGATGAACCTGACAGTCATCTCGCAATTGACGAAGTGGGGCACTTTATCAGTGCTCTTCGGCGCTCATTTGAAAATGGGGGCGGGCAACTGCTTGTGACATCCCATAACAGTGAAACCATTCGCCGGTTCTCGGACGAAAACACGATTGTATTGCTCCGGGAGAGCCACCTCGACCCGACGCGCGCAAAGAAATTGGACGAGCTTGGTGTGAAAGGGGAACTTATCAACGCGTTGCTTCGTGGGGATTTGGGCGCATGAGCAAGAACAAGTACAAACCGCAGGTGTGGGTGCTTCCGGAAGACGACGCCAACAGGCAGATCGCCCAGGGATTCTTGCTTGAAACGGCCGTGAACGAAAGAAACATCGAGATCTTGCCTGTCGCTCGTGGATGGCCAGCCATCCGGGACAGCTTTGAACAAGAGTACAACGGCGTTTTGCGTGCGTACCCCCATTGCTTGATGGTGTTGCTTGTCGACTTTGATAATCAGGGGACAAGCCGGTTGCGAGAGGTGCTTTCGAACTCAACTCAACTACGCCTCTGGCAGTTCGATCTGAAACACCACCTCGGGGGGGCCGCCGCTTACCAATGTGGCCGATCCTGAATGCGCTTCGGCGATGGCGCGCACAATGGCGAGGCCGAGCCCGGTGCCGCCTTTGCCTTCGCGGGTGGTGACGAAGCGCCGGAAGAGGCGTTTGGCAACGTTCTTGTCGACGGTGCCGGCGTTGCGAACTTGAATGTGTACGCTTCCGCCTTCGCGTTTCACTTCGATGGTGATGGGCTGGCCGGCGGTACCGTGTCGAACGGCGTTGTCGATGAGGTTGTCGACAGCGCGTGTGAGCCATGCGGCGTCGCCTCGAACGTCGGCAATGAGGGGTAGGTTTGTTTGCACCGAGGCGCCGTCGCGGTCGCGCGCGGCAAGCTCGCGCACAATGTCGACTACGTTGACTCGCGCGGCTGTCTCGACGCCGCGAGCTTCAATCCGTGCGAGAGACAACAGGTCGCCGAGCAGCGCTTCAATGCGGGTTGTCGCTTCTTGAATGCGCCCGACGAAGCGTTTCGCTTCTTCTTTTTCTTCGAGCGCTCCGTCGGCGAGCACCTCCGCGCTCGCGCGAATGGCGGCGACGGGATTTTTGAGTTCGTGTGAGAGATCCGCGGCGAACGTTTCAACGAAGGGGCGCCCTTCGATCTGGCGGCGCATGGAGTCGATCGATCGCGAGAGGCGGAGCACTTCACGCCCCGCTGCCGGAGGCGGCACCGCGTGTTTTTCACCTTCGGCAACGCGCACCGCGAATTCACTCAGCGCTTCAATCGGCCCCGCAATCGCTCGGCCGATCAACATCGCCGCGAGCGCTGCGGCCATGCCCAGAACAATGCTGCTCACAAGCACCGCGGGAGCGACGTCTTTGAGCACTTGGCGAATTTTTAATGTCGGTTTGCCGACGCGAACAAAGCCCACCGTTTCACCGCGCACAACGATCGGTGCGGTTTGAAACATGTAGCCGGGGTCGTCGGGTTTTGGCCCTTCGATAAAGAGCACCTCTTTGGTGGGACTCAATACCGCCAAGTGTACTTCTGGCGTGCCGGGGGCGCGCGACGCTCCCAAGTTGTGCGCGAGCGTTTCGAGCTTGGTTTCACGCGTCGCCATTTCGTTGCCGAGGAGCGTTGCGATCGCTGCGGCTTGATCGCTCGCGGCGCTTTCAGCGAGGAGCGTGGCGCGCGCTTCAATGCGATCGACGACGAGCAGTCCCAACCCAAAAGCGAAGGCGCCCACGATGGTGGCGATCGCCAAGAACATTTGCATGCGAATGCTAATGCCCTGCGATCGCGATCGAATGAGGCGTGCGACGATAAACGCGACGAAGAGAATGAGGCCGATCGCCGCGGTGGCGGAAACAATGAGCCGCGTCACGCGTCGCCTTCGTCGCTGCCCGATGGTCGATCGCTGACGCGGTATCCCACGCCGCGAACGGTTTCGATCAAACCGGGGTCACCGCCGGCTTCGGTGACCTTTTTTCGAAGGCCCTTGACGTGGGAGTCAATGGTGCGATCGGTGATCGCAAAGCCGTCGCCCCACACGCGATCGATGAGTTGAGCGCGCGTGAAAACGCGGCCCGGCGCACCCAGCAAACAAGCGAGCAGATCAAACTCGACGCGTGTGAGATCGAGCTGGCGATTGTGAACGGTGGCGCGGCGAGTGGACTCATCCGCGCTGAGCGGAACCGAAGGCGGCGCACCGTTTGACGCTTGAGCAGAACCTTTCGCCGCGCGGCGCAACACGGCTCGAACGCGCGCCACGATCTCGCGCGGTGAAAACGGTTTTGTGACGTAGTCGTCGGCGCCTGTTTCAAGCGCGGCCACGCGATCGGCCTCGCTGTCGCGCGACGAAAGCACGATCACGGGGGGCGCCGCTTCGGTGCGACGCGCAACGCCGAGCACTTCAAACCCGCTTCCGTCGGGGAGCATCAAATCCAAAATCACGAGATCCACGGCCGAGAGTTCACGCAGCGCCGCGGCAACGGTGCCGGCGATTTGTACTGCGTACCCATCGCGCCGCAGCGAATACGCAATCGACTCGGCGATTGCCGGTTCATCCTCCACAACAAGCACTCGGGTCATGGCGCATCACCGATGGTTTCCATCTTCGATCCGAACTCGCCGCAGGACGACGTCGCACGTAGGCGACTTGGCTCGGAGCGGCGCGTCGCATTCATGTTGGATAGTTCGCTGCGGTGTTCACCACATCGCGCAGGATCGCAAGCATGCGTTCATAGTCGCGCGCCACGGGCACAAGGCCAGCGAAGTGGCACGCGAGTCCGCCTTTTCGCAGCTCCAAGTGCCCTTGAAAACCCCATCCGGCGAGCAGTCGTCGGAGCCTTCGGTGAAAGCCTTTTTCGGCTTCTTCGGCCGACCACCCGAACGTGGCCACGTGTTCGTCCCACACTGCGTCGCCCACCAGAACTTTGGGCGGCTGCTTGTTTTCGAGAAACGCAACGCGCGTCACAAAGTGCTCGCCCGCGCGCGCCGATGCGCGAAATCGCAGCGTCGGATCGCTTGCAAATCCGAGCAGCGTTCGATCGAGCGGCGGCGATGTCTCGTCGCCGTACCAAGGCTCGACAACCACGGCCTGCCCTTTGGCGTGCGTCCATGAGCAGGCGTTCCCGTAGGCCGAAGGCGGCGTGATCGTGTCGAACGGTTCCCACGATCGAAACCACGTTTCGTCGGGAGTTGCCTGGTAGCTCAGCCCGCGGCGGTAGGCCCATGCCGCGATTTGTTCTGAGCCGATCGGAACCATGGGCATAGGCGCAGCTTAGCCCCAATGCGTCGCTCGACTCGACTTCACGCGAATTCACCCTTGCGCGCCGCTACGGGATTCTGCTCCCCTTTCACTCATGCAACCTGGTGGTTTTGGAGGTCCGCCCCCCGGGGGTGGTTTTGGAGGCCCGCCTGGTGGGCCGCCGATGGGTGGAGGTCCGCCGATGGGCGGAGGTCCGATGGGAGGGCCGCCGATGGGTGGTCCGCCGATGGGTGGTCCGCCGCCCGGTGGTGGAGGCTACGGTCCGCCGCCTGGTGGTGGTTACGGTCCGCCGCCCGGTGGAGGCTACGGTCCGCCGCCCGGTGGTGGTTACGGCCCGCCGCCCGGTGGTGCATTTGGAGGTCCGCCCGGGGGCAACTTCGGTCCTCCCATGGGCATGCCGCCGCCGAAAAAAGGTGGGCCGAGCATCGCCATCATCGCGCTGATCGGCTTGGTGGTTGTCGGCGTGTTGGGCTTGGGCAGCTGCATGATGTGCATGTTCCTCGCGAAGCCCGACAAAACGGCCACGGTCCCCACGTACGAACCGCCGTCAACGCCCACGCCGCCGCCTCCGCCTGCGCAGCCTGAAGGCACGTGGATCACGAGCGACAGGCCGTACGTGAAGTTCTTGAGCCCGCCCGGTTGGAACAAAAACATCAAAGACGACTGGGGCGTTTTCACGTCACCGGACGGTCAAGCGGTGTTTGCGTTCACCACGTTTAACCGGCCGGGACAATCCACAGTCAAGCTCGGCGCCGCCGCAAACGTGATGGGCCTTGGTGAAGTGCTCTGGACAAAGAGTGGGTACACAAACGTTGGTAGGGAGCAATTCGCCGCGCGCTTCGGCGAAGGCGAATGCAACTTCCACGGACCCAACGGATACATTTGGTACGCCACGGTCGACCCGGGCGGCGCCGATCAAATTCTGCTCATCTACACAGTCAGTACGGCCGGCAACAAGTCGCACAAAGACGCGGTTGTTGCTTCGCTCGGCTCGCTTCAGCGCCGCTAATTCGCATTTCAGATCGCTCGCCGGAGCGCTGCGCAACGACCGGGCACGCTTTGCCGCCCCGGACGTCTTTTCACCACGGAGTCTCCGCGGGGGCGCGCTTCGCGTCCCCCGTTCAACCGAACTTCAGCCGCCTCGCAATGACTTGAGACGTCTCGATGCCTGACGCGTCGTAATCAACACGGAGTTCCGCAGGGGCGGTGCGCCGCCCCGTTCGAACGGCGAGTAACTCGTTGCGGTTGAGTTGCCGATGCAGCAGAAAAGAGCCCGTTCTGGGACGTCCGCCGACTTGAGATGTCCATCACGTCGCCATCCACCGGTCTCGCCGGTCTCTCGTTTTCGTCGTGGCTGCGCTCGCCACAGAACTCCATCTGGAGAACCCGACGCGCCACGCTGTTCGCTTTTCCGCTTGGCGACGGGCAAGGGTGTCCCAAACGTCTCGACAAGACTGGATCCGTGCCTTGCAGAACGTTCCGCTAAAGGGAAGTTACCCAGGAGGCACGGAGATCAGGTCGTCGCGCGACGTTTCAGCCGCCGTAATGTGTACACAGGGCGGTTTGGAGGATTAGAACTGGCCGGAAACGATGAATCCGCCGTATCGATCACTGGCAACAGGCGTGACGCGGACTTGCGCTTTGGCGGGAGGTGTCGGCGCTTTTGGGCCGGGCGCGCTTGCAGCGGGTTTGGGTTGATTGGCGACGAAGTGAAACACCAGGCCGCCGCCCGCGGCCGCGAGCCCGATACCGAGGAGCGCCGCCCCCGCGTTCCACGTGATGCGGCCTGAATTACCGGCTGCGGCCACCTCATCCGTGCAGTCTGCGCCGGGGCACGCGTCGGCCGCGGTGTTGTAGGGCCCGAGCCCCACTGGAATCATGATCACGCCGGCAACCGCGAGTGCTGCGCCCGCGCCCGCAATGATGAAGGGAAGGGAACCGTAGGGTCGCGGACCGGTTGGCGCCGTAGCCGTGGTTGTCGGTGCAGCCGAAACGGTGGCTGTTGCCGTTGCAGTCGCCGTGGCAGTTGGCACGGGCTCCATGCTCTTTTTCATTTCAATGATGCGGTCGTTCACCTTCACGAGATCGGGCGCATCTTTCGCACGCACCAAATAGGCTTCGAGTGCGGCGATCGCATTTTTCTTGTCGCCCTTCTTTTCGTAGGCGTTTGCGACGTTGACGAGGAGGCCGTGGGCCGTGCAGTCCAGTGTGTACGCTTGCTTCCAGAACTCCAGCGCCTTGTCCCAATCACCCAAGTTAAACCGCGACGTTGCGATTAAGTGCGACTGCTTTGCCGCTTCGGTGTCTTCCGGGAGCGGTGGTTTTGTGCACTCGGGGAAAGTGACCGGATCATCGGCGAGCGCAACACTCGCCCCCAAAAATAGGGCCGAAGCCCCAATTAAAACCCTCGTTCGCTTGCCAAATTGCATGGTCTACGAGCCCGTGGCCTTCATTACGCGCGCCGCCCGAAAGCACCTACGCCCAGCGGATGCGTTGGGCGGACGGAGCATACCCACAGTTTTCGTGTTCACCGGAAGAAAAACGATGGTCATGATAACCTGCGGCCGATGTTGCCCGAGAAAAAACAGATCCTCGTGGTGGACGACGAAGCGAACCTGCGTCGCGTGCTATCCGCTCAGCTGGCGCGAGACGGCTACGATGTCCACGAAGCAGGGGACGGCGAAGAAGCCATCGCGTTCCTCAAAGAGCACCACATTGACCTGGTCATCACCGACCTGAAAATGCCCAAAGCATCGGGGATGGATGTGCTTCGTGCGGCGCTGCGAGACGACCCGAGCCGCCCCGTCATTATGCTCACCGCGTTCGCCACCATCGAAAATGCGGTGGAAGCGCTCAAAACCGGCGCCTTCGATTTCATCACAAAGCCGTTTGATCAAAACGAGGTGCGGCAGATCCTCAAAAAAGCGCTGCGCACCCGCGACCTCGCAAACGCCGACGCCACGCGCGACATCGTTACGTTGCCGAGCAAAGACGCGAAAGCGCGGTTTGGGATCATCGGCGAAAGCCCCGCGATCGTTGAAGTATTCAGCATTCTTGAGCGCGTCGCCGACACGCCGACAACCGTGCTCATCACAGGCGAGAGCGGAACGGGCAAGGAGCTTGTTGCCCGCGCGCTTCACGAAAATTCAAGTCGGCGCGATCGACCGTTCATCAAGGTGAATTGCGCTGCAATTCCCAAAGACTTAATGGAGTCCGAGCTGTTCGGTCACGAAAAGGGCGCGTTCACGAGCGCTGTCAGCTCCAAACCGGGCCGGTTTGAACTCGCGTCGGGCGGCACACTTTTCCTCGACGAAATCGGCGAAATTCCAAATGAGATGCAGGTCAAGTTGCTCCGCGTTTTGCAGGAGAGCGAGTTTGAACGCGTCGGTGGCATCAAAACCATTCACGTGGATGTGCGGCTCATTGCCGCCACCAATCGCGACCTCAAAAAAGAAATCGCCGCGAGCGCGTTTCGCGAAGACTTGTTTTATCGGCTCAACGTGGTGCCGATTGTGTTGCCGGCCCTTCGTGAACGACGAACGGACATTGCGCCGCTCGTTTCGTACTTCATTCAAAAGTTCAACACGCGTCTCAAGAAGAGCCTCGACGGCGTGGAGCCCGACGCAATGGAGCGCCTCACGGGGTACGGTTGGCCGGGCAACATTCGCGAGCTTGAAAACGTGATCGAACGCGCTGTTCTATTTGCCGACGGTCAACGCATTCGGCTCGAAGATTTGCCTGTTGAGCTGCGGGACGGACCGGCGTCGGTCGACGGCGGACGTGGCACGCCCTCACCTCCCGCCGTGGCGGAGAGTGGTTCGCCCATCGACGGTTTGAAGGAGCAAGTGAAAGCCGCGATGAACCGACTTGAACGCGATTTGATTTTGCGCGCGCTCATGCAAACGCAAAACAACGTGACCCACGCCGCACGCCTGCTCAAGATCTCGCGCAAAGGTTTGCAGCTCAAAATGAAAGAGCTGAACCTGCGTGAACGCGATCAGGACTGACGCGCATGATCGCCGCCCGCGCAGGTTTCACCCGTCTTACCTGTGCGTTGCTCGGTGGTTTCGTAACGCTCGCCGCCTGTTCCTCCCGCCCCAAACCCACTTCGGATGATGCCGGCACCGACGGACCGCCCTGGTCCGTTGGAACCGCTGAGCCCGCCCCGCGGCCCGGCATGGTCTGGATCCCGCCCGGCTCGCTTGTGGCCGGCACGCCCGTTGGGAAGTCGCCGCGCGTGCCCGACGAGGAGATGGCCGGCGAGCAGCTGATCATGCAGGGCTTTTATATCGATGTGTACCTTTTCCCAAACGAGCAGGGAGCGCTTCCAAAAACGTTCGTGACTCACGCCGAAGCAGCCGATGCGTGCGCCCAACAAAATAAGCGCCTGTGCACCGAACTTGAACTCGAACGCGCCTGCAAGGGTCCACAAAACACAGCGTACGAATATGGCGATGTGTACAAGTCAAATGTCTGCAACATGGGTGTTGTTCGCGCGCCGGGACCAAACGGCATGAACCCGATGTGCGCGAGCGGGTTTGGTGTACACGACCTTCACGGAAGCGCCTGGACGTGGACCGCGAGCGCGTGGAAACGCGATCCTGCAAAGTCGGGCCTTGTGGGCCTTCGCGGGGGCAACGGCCCCATCGGCGAGCTGTTTGGGCGCTGCGCAAATGGCCGCGGACTGCGGCCCGAAGTGTCCGCTGCCGACATTGGATTTCGATGCTGTGCCGGTGAACCCAATACCGCCGCCGTTTCGATTTCGGTGCCGCGTGGAGACCCGCTCAGTCTCAAGCCGCCCGACGGCAAAATCTCCAAAGCGCTCGAAACGCTCGCGAGATCGCACCCCGATGCGCCCAAAACAGGCCAGTTTGTCGTGGAGCGCATGTGGATTTGGCGCCCGTTCGGCAACGAAGAACTGTGGGTGGGCGGCGGCTGCTCCGAGATCATCAAGAGCAAAAAAGGGAAAAAACGCCGAGCTGGATGCGGCATTTTAATTGGTCGCGAAGGTGCTGAAGCCCCCGTCGCGCTGACATTCGTTCAGACCGATCGGTACCAACCCACGCTCTCCACTGGGGCAACGGCTCGCGAAGTGTACCTTTACGGCGGCGACGAAAACGGGCCCTTTCGCCGCTTAATCACGTACGACTGGGGCAAGATAAACGTGGGTGAAAAAGCTCGCAGGCGTGAGGGGAAAGGCGACGTGTACGAGTGACGCCGGCGGCGTTTGTTGTGTACACATTGCTTGGAACTTTGCTTGTTCATCGCTCGCCGCGGCCGGGCCGAATCTCCCCGGTAACGAAGAGTGCTTCAGCTCTGAGCAGAAGCGTCGCCGGCCGGGGCTGCGCTCTCCGCGCCGGGTGCCGAATCGGCGCCCTTTTCAGCCTTTTTCGCAGCGGGTTTGGCAACCTTTTTGGGAGCGGCCTTTTTCGCAGCGGGTTTGGCAACCTTTTTGGGAGCGGCCTTTTTTGCGGCGGGTTTGGCAGCCTTCTTAGGCGCGGCCTTTTTCGCAGCGGGCTTGGCAGCCTTCTTGGGCGCGGCCTTTTTCGCAGCGGGCTTGGCAGCCTTCTTAGGCGCGGCCTTTTTTGCGGCGGGCTTGGCAGCCTTCTTCGGAGCCACTTTGGGCTTTGCGGGAGCCTTTTCTTCCACCGGTGCTTCGGCTTCTGCCTCGGGCTCGTTCGGCGACGAGATCTGACCCGCAAGTGCCTGAGCGCGCCACGCGAGAAGCGTTTGAGCGCGCCTTGCCGCCGTCGCTTCCGACAGGTCAGGGCAAGCCTTTTGGATCCGTTCAGTGACAGCCGCCTTGGAGGGCGCCGCGTCGTCAAGAAGCTCCGGCGCAAGCATTTGGATCACGCTGTTGGCCTTGATCGCAGCGCGAAATTGATCAGCCTCTTCCGCCGAGCCGCGACCGGTTGCGGCGAGCGCGCGACCGCTGTCGGTGCTTTTTGCCGCCTCACCCGCGGCGAGAAAACCAAGGCTTTTCGCTGCGTGGATTGCGTAGTCGATATGGCGGACCGAGATGAGTGTCTTGTCCGAGATCTCTTTTCGCGACGCGGAGCCGTTGGCGATGGCTTCAACAACGCGCCGCACGTTCTCTAGGCTGTCGGCTTGAGGGATCTCGATCGAGGTCAGAGTGCGATTTGCCATAGGTCGCGTGGATATCACGATCCCCCGTCGGATCGCGCACGATCATGCGTCGCCGGGTGCACGTTTCTTCACGATCCCCCGCTCTGCCCGGTGCCCAGGCCCACGAGGCGGGCGTACCTGTCGGCCATGAGATCCAGGCCAAAATGGCTTTTTGCCCGAGATCGGCCGCCTTCGGTGAGCGCTGCCCGGAGGTTCGGTTGGGTGGAAATCCTCCACAACGCTTCCGAAAAAGCTTCGGGATCTTGCCGAGGTACGACCAAACCGGCCCCGTTGCTGAGCTGTTCCCCAATTCCCCCGACGTCGGTTGCCACAACGGGCAGCCCCGCCCCGAGCGCCTCCAGCGACGCGTTGGGACACCCCGACGGCTCCGCGACAAGAACAAACGCGTCGAGCTTTCGCAAGAAAGTGGGCACATCGTCCGAAAAGCCCAGCCAACGCACAGGAAGATGCACAGATCGGCCCCGCAGCTCGTCGGAATACGGTTGGGCTCCGGCATCCGCCGCCCCGAGCACCCACAACTCACAGTCGGGCCCGCCTCGCGCAACGCGCTTTTCGAGCGCTTCGAGCAGCAATTCGAGCCTTTTGTCGGGGTGGATCCGCACGGCCGTTCCAAATCGAAAGGGCTCGCCGGGGGCGCGCTCGCGCGGCGCACCTTCGATAATGGGTACACCGTTCGGAATCACGCTCACGTCACAACCGAGCGTGCGCCGCGCGAGCGCGCCCTCGGCTTCGAACTTCACCACCGCTCCGGCGAGCCGCCGCCCGTAGTCGAGCGCGTTTCGAATCGAAAGGTCCGCGCGCGGCGCTTCGAAATAACGGGCGAGCGATCGAAAGTACATTTCGCCGGGGCTCACATCAAACACGGGCACATCCCAGAGAAGGTCCAGGATGAGCGCTTTGTGCTCGGCGATCACGTTCCAAAACAAAACGGCGGCCGCGCGCCGCTCATCGACCCAACGCGCGGCGCGCTCGGCGGCGACGTGCGCCGGCATGCCATTTTCAAGTGTACACACCGAAATGCCCGCTGCACGAAGTGCCGATGTGCCCGGCGTTGGGTTGTCTTTGTGCTCCTGCAACGTGATCGCGCTCACCTTGTGACCGCGCGAAGCGAGCGTTGCGAGCAGCCTGCGCGCGCTCGACTGCGCCCCGCCCGGCGAAAAGTTGTTGGTGATGAGCACAACGCCGCTGCGCCTTTTCCCGTCTGCCGCTTCATTGTGTACGCACGAGGCGCGCGCCGCGCGGCGGAGCAAACGACCGTGCGCGCTCACCATGGATCTCACTTCAAAGAGAGGAGGCAATCGCCCCGCCGCGCGGCGCGCCCCCGTCACGCTTTCAATCGCTTCGGCAAAAACGTCGGGCGCCGCGTTCGCGTCGACCAAACGCACGCATTCAGGCGCCTCGCGCGCGATCTCCCGCGTTCCACCAACGTCGGTCACCACGATAGGCAGGCCCGCGGCAAGCGCTTCGAGGTGCGAAAGCGACAATCCTTCCCAGTCGCTCGTTGTGAGCAGCACGTCGCACGCGCGGCGCACGTCGTCGAGGTCAAACTGTGCACCGAGAGCGTGCAAGTGTACACCACGCTCTGCGAGATCGCGCCGAAAGTCTTCTTCGATCCGCCGCGCCTCGTCACTTGTGTCTGAAGCCGCGCCCGCCCACACGAGGTGTACTTCTTTGCCTGTGCGTTCGCGCAGCCGCGCCAAAATAGATGGAACGCGGTCCAGCCTTTTTTGTGGCCTCGGGTTGGCGATCACCAGGAGCAAAAGCGCGTCGGCGCCCTCGACGAACGATGCCCGGAGAGTGCTTGCCCTCGATTGAAAGAGGCTCTCCTGTTCGCTCGAAACGCCGTTGTGTACACCATTGACGATCGTGCGCACGCGCGCTCGAACGCCGTCTTCGCGAAGTTCATTTTCAACCGCCTGAGCGCAGCCGATGACGAGCGTCACATGTTTTGAATCCAGCTCTTTTGTGCCGGGTGGCCAGCCCCGCCGCGCGTTGTGAATCGTCACGACAGGCGGATAACCCGAGGCCGCAAGCGCTTCGATCACGTCCGGCCCAAAGAGATGAGTGTGCACCACGTCGGTGCCCCACGCGTCCATTTCGGCGATGAGTCGCGCCATGCGAGCGGCCGGTGAGAGGCCCGGCGCTCCGAGATCGATTTCGTGCGGCAAAACAGGCCAGCGCGCGCGCGTTGCCCGCCCGAGAGCCGCAACGCGTGCGCTGCCACCCACCATCGCCTGAGCGAGATCGCGCGCCACTTTTTCAGCTCCGCCGACCTGCAAGCTCGTCACAAGTTCGATCACGCGCGCTTCGGTTGCGTAGGGCGCATCCAAACTCGGCAGGTGTACAACGCGTGCGTCTTTTTTCGAGAGCGCCGATTGCACAGCGGTCCACGCTGTTGTTTGTGTGTGTACATCAGCCGCGAGTTCAGCTCGCCACGCCGACGAAAACGCTTCGTCAACGAGCAGCGCTGCCACCGGCCGGCGTCGTTGAGACGTGTACGCATCCGGTGCAAGCGCTCTCCGCCCACCCGACGACTCACGTTCGCCGGACAGTGCGCGTTCGGAAAATGTGTACGCATCTGGTAATGTGTACTCAACGCCCGAAAGATCGCCGCCCGTTTTTGCAATCCAGTCCCGCGCGATCGAGATCTCGGGTGCCTGCTCCAACGTCGGAGGCGGTGCTGCGAGCGGCATTCCACACGCAACGACACCTCGCCCCGTGGCGCTCGCGATCAAGGTTGGTGGAGGAGCAAGATCAAACACGCCGGCCCGAACAAACCAGCGAACGCCGCTCGCGAGTGCGTTCGCCACATCGTTGGCTGTGTGTACGCAAACAGATTGTGTACGGAGTCGCTGCAACGCCCGCGTTGTTCGCGCGGCCAGCATGATTTCATCCGCGTCGGGTTGGCCACTGCCAAGCACCGCAGCCAGGGCCGGCACCGCAGGTTGTTCGGTGATTGTGGGCTGCGTCGCTTCCGCTCGGCGCGCTCCAAAAAGCCGACTCCAAAAGCTCATGTTCGCTCGTCGCCCGAAGTGGTTCCGGCCGTTTCACCGCGCGCGCTCATGTGTACGCAATTGTTGGAAGGCTTTGGTCAATAGGCCGACGGCCAGCTTGTACCGCCGCTCGATCCCGAACCGAAGTTGGATCCAAAGTGTTGATCGTTGCGGTTGCTGTCCCACGACGACGACTGCTCGCGCGAGTTCCATCCACCGCCGCCCCAAGCCGCGTTGCGCCCGCCGCCGCCCATGTCGCCTTGGTTCATTCCTTCAGGCATGGCGCTTGTAATCATCACCGAGGCGGGCGCCGCGCCTGTGTACACAAATGTTCCGTTCTGTCCCGGCGTCACCGAAACGCGCCCCGACTTGAGCCCGGCCGCCGTGTGCACGGTGTACACAACGTTGGTTGACGTGGTTGCCGAGCGCGCAAATAGCCAAAAGCCGTCGGCCGCCAACGCCGAATCAACAGGCACCATGACCGGATTTCCAAAAGCGTTCGGCTTTTTCTTTCGCCTCCAAAACAGCCACAAAATCAGGGCGAGTGATGGAATTGCCACGCCGAAAAAACAAATACACTCGCCGCCTTTGCGCTCCGGTTGGGGTGATGGCGGCGCAGCGGGCGTGTTTCCTTTAGGTGCGGGGTCACCGGCAGCACCTTTCACTTCGGGCGGCGGCACGGTGAATCCAAGGGGATCTGTCACCCCTTTTTCAAACGCCACCACCCTGAACCCAAAGTCGGCATTGCGACTTCCGTCCGTGGCCCGATTGCGAGCCGCGGGCCGCAGCTTGGCGCGGTCGTTTGTGAGCCACGACCCGCCTTTGAGTACACGTCGCGGTTTGTCCGAGTGTACCCATGTGACGGCATCTCTTTCGAGCGGGTTGGTTGCTCGCTCAGGTGTGATCTGACCGTGGTAGTCCAAACACCACTGCCAAACGTTTCCAACCGCATCCACAAGGCCGAGATCGTTGGGCGGTTTGCCGCCTATCGCGTGGGTTTGATTGCCGGCGTTTTTGCCAAACCATGCGTACTTTTCAGCGTCGGCGTCGTTGTTGCCCCAAAAAAATCGCGCCCGTGATCCGCCGCGCGCTGCCACTTCCCACTCGGCCTCACTCGGCAAGCGCACAACCATTTGAGTTTTTCGCGAGGCCCACTCGGCAAACGCTTTGGCGTCGGCAAACGTCACAATCACCACGGGATCGTCGTCGGTCTGCGAAAAACCGGGCGAGCGCCATGTGTACTCTTTCTTCTGCGTGAGCTTGGAGCCGTCCCAACCAAAGCCGCCGCTTGTGCCTTTTTCAGCCTCGGTCACGTAGCGCGCGTCGGTTGCAAAGTGACGAAATTGGCCGACTGTAACGAGCGATTTTCCGATCAAAAATGTTTGCGAAAGAACAACTTCTCGTTTGCCTTCATCGGGCCCGCGCCCCTCTTCGTTGGCGGCCGAACCTTGCACGTACGTGCCCGCCGCCACCTCAACAACGGGCAACGTCACACCGCCGCCGAGGTCCAACGGCGGCGCCGCCCAAGTCGCTTGTGTACTCAACACAATCGCAGCGAACGCCGCCGCAACGGGGTAACGGAGAGCACCGCGAAGCGATCCGGCGTGAGGCGAAAACTGTGACATGGGGGTCAGCACAGAACGAGTTTTCCATCACTGCGGCGCAGGCGGCACAATAAACGCAATCTCACGCGGCGCGCCAAGCACCAGCTCCGACGGCGAAATCCCATTTTTCGCGCGGATCGTGAGCGACGCGTGAAACACCTGTGCGCCCGCCGTTTGCGGAAAATTCGTGTTTGGTTTGGGCACCACCTTAAAACAAATCTTCTGCCCCGGAGTGATGCCCAACGCCGTTTCATTCACCGCGTCCTGCACCTTGTTGAGCCCCTTTGGCCCTTCCCAAATGTCTGCGAGCTGCATCACCGCATCGAGCTGCAAACACGGCATTCCAGGCTCCGCCGGATCATCACCGCCCGACGCGTTCACCTGAATTTTCTCAATGAACGTGTCCACCGCGTCCACCGCCCCACCGTCGGGCACAGCGATCACGCGCATATCAAATCGGATCGATTTAAGCAGCGCTTTCACACCCGCCACAACACTCTGTGAAAGCCCGTCGCCGTCGGTCGTGATGTCAAACACAAGCCGACATGTTCCACCGGGTGAACCCGGCACAATCGGCCCATCTGGATTTTGCAAAAAGCTTCCAAACAAGCCCGTTGCGCACTTCACGCCGCCAAATGCGCTCGTGGGTACATACGACTCTGTTTGATCCGAAAGGTACGCAAGATCCTCGTACGGATCGGCCCCGTTTCGCGAGCCACCCGCCGCCGAAACACCGATAAATCGGCCGCCTCGCGCTTTGATCGCCGTCACCAAATCGTCGATTTTGGGCGTTGGAAACGGCGGCGTATCGTTGAACGAATACGGATCGTGAAGCGTTGCAGGTGCGTTCGATCGCCGCCCGTTGTGAAACGACGCGTCCGTGATCCCCACCAAAATCGGCAACGCCGTCGCCCTGAAACGAAGCGATCCAAACGTTCCCGCCGGTGCTCCCGAAGGTGGAATGTTCCCCGTGTCCCAAATCAAAAATGTATCCGTCAGCCCCCTGTGCATGGCGGCGACCTGCGACTCTGGAAAATCCCCTCCGTCGTGCACATTCAGCGCTTGAACGGCCGCCAAATTATCGGTCAGCGATTTGCTCACGTACCCCTTTGGACCCGACACATAAAACGGCTGATCCACCCCGCTCGCGCCGTAATTCCCCGTTGGGAAATCATCAAAACCCGCCACCCCCACCGCCAAATCTGGAATCTCCGCGTAGAGCGCGTTCACCAGATTCACCATGTCGGTTTTCAACTTTTGAATTTCCCCACCCATCGTGGCCGTTGTGTCCACAAAGAAAGCCACGTCACCCTGATTCAACTTTGTGCCGAGCGGCACCACTTTTTCGGTGGGAACAGGCGGCCCCAAATACGGCATTACAAAGTACACACTGCCCAATGTGTCCGGTGTTTCGAGCACATTGTTAGGGTCAGAGCCCAACACCGTTTCAATAAAATCGTTCGTCCCGTCGCCGGCTGAATCCGCTGCACGCGCATCGGTTTCACCCGGATCCACAACACAGTTTTGGTTCACGTCCTCCGCCGCGTCGAGCAAACCATCCCCGTCGGAGTCCAAGTCCACCGAGTCGTATTTGCCGTCCAAATCCGTGTCGGCGGGCGCTTCATCCAATTGATGATTGGGCCCGGCTTCACACGCGTCGAAAATTCCATCCCCGTCGCTGTCATCGTCGCGAAACGCGGAGATCCCATCATTTTCAGGGTCCAACGTGCCTTCAAACGCATCCGCGATCGTGTCATTGTCGCTGTCGGTATCGTCAAGATCCGGCACACCATCGTTGTCGGCGTCCACTGCGACCGGACCAAACAACTCCACCGTGTCCGGCAACGCATCGCCGTCATTATCCGGGTCCGCGTAATCGGGAATGCCGTCGCCATCCGTGTCCGCGGGATTGGGCGCGGGCGCATTGTCTGTGTACGCAGCGCCGCTCGGGTAGATCTCGTTGCGATCCGTCAGACCGTTGTTGTCGCTGTCTTTGTCGCGAAAATCAGGGTCCACATCGTTGTCAGAGTTTTGCGGCGCCGAACAACCATTCGATGCTGTCTGCGCTTCAACAGCGTCGGGGATGGTGTCGCCGTCGCTGTCATCGTCTTTAAAATCAGGCGTTCCATCACCATCGGTGTCCACGCTCTGCGCCGCGTTTTCCACTCCATCCGAGAGCGAATCGCCGTCTTCATCGGGCGGACAAATCGACATTCCACCCGTTCCACCCGAGCCTCCACCGCCGACGCTCGACGTGCTTGTTGTGGTGCTCGTTGTTCCAGTTGCGCCGCTCCCACCCGAACCACCCGCGCCGCTTCCCCCGCCGCCGTTCGACGTTTGTCCCCCGCCGCCCGTGGCAATCGTTGAAGTAGGTGTACACCCCAGCCCAACAGCCAATGAGAACAAAGCCGAAAAAAGCCCCAAGCGTCGCATCTCAAAAACGTACCTTCTGCCGCTCCCCTTCGAAAGTCCCGCGCAATTCGCTTTATTTCCAGGCTTTCGCGATTTGATGAACGCTCACATTTGTTCCAATCGCTTCTCTCAAAATCCATCATGGGCTTTGTGTACACAAGCCCCGTTCGTTCCAATGTGGCCTTCCTCTCAAGCGTCGTTCGGCATTGAGCGCCCCCGCGGCGCCTCTTCGTGAAATCCCCGCACCACAAAATCCACGCTTCTTCGAGTATGCTGCGCCGCGCATGACGCCTGCTCCCAACCCCATGGTGAGTGCCGAAGCTCCGCGCCATCGCGCGCGTGCCCTTCGAACGCAGGCATTTCGAGTGACCGCCGCCCTGTGCCGCGCGCGCCTTTCGGCATCGGGACAAGGCCGCTTCGCCCGCTTCATCGCCGGTGCGATCGCTGTCGGAGCCATTGCGATCGCCATCTCGCTTCGCGCCGATGACGGCCCCGCTGTGCCCATGGGTGGGCTGCTCCGAAAGACCGCCGGCACGCTCGCGTGGATTTGCGGCGGAGCCTTGGCCCTCGCAGCCGCTCGCGATTCGCGCGCGGCCGATCGCTCCGACGGGATCGATGCGCTTGTGGCCGCGCGCGGCATCACTTCCAACCTGCTCGCCGGGGCCCGCACGCTCGCCGCGTCCACCCAAATCGGTTTCACCGTCGGAGTGCCCGCCGCGCTCGTCGCCATCGCCACTGCCGGGCTCGCCGCCGATGTTTCATCCGCATTGCGCCGCATCGCCGCCGCGTTTGCGCTCCTCGCCTGGGGCGGAATCACCGGCGTTGTGCTCGGCTCCCTCGCAGCGCTCAGCGCACGCTTTTTCGGCAATCGAGGCCCCACGGCGCTCGTCGCGATCGTCATCGGTGAACGCATCGCCGTTGAAGCGCTGGGCCTCGGCGCCTGGTCGATCCCCGGACTTCTCCGCGCCGCTCTCTCCCTCCTTCTCGGCCTCACCGGAGTTGGAGGCGGCCTTTGATCGCGGCTTATTCCAAAGACACCGTCGTCGCTCTGCAAACGTTGTTCGGGCGCGACAGCGCGGGGCCTCGCGGCAGCGCTCGCGGCGCCCTCGGCGGGATCACTCTTTCGCTCGGCCCCGGTGTACACGCGTTCGTGGGTACACCTGAAGACGGCACCATCGCGCTTTGTGAAGCGCTCGCCGGTGTCCGCGCGCCCCTCCGCGGCAAAGCCCTCGTGAACGGGCGTGAACTTCACCGCGATCCCATCGCGCGCGCTCACACCGGCGTATTGCTCGCATCGCCCGATCTTCCCGACGCCGGCACCGTAACAGCCAGTATTCAACTCGCCGTGGGTGCCCTCGGAGCCAGCGTTTCGCTCGCGGAAAACGTTCTTTCCGATCTCGACATTCAATCGCTCGCGAAACGCAGCGTTGAGTCGCTCTCATTCGCCGAAGCGCGCGCTGTTGAATACGCGCTTGCCCTCGCCGCAGTGCACCGCGCACCCGCACCCAAAACGCTTGTTTTGTTCGAGCCGTGCGCCGATATCGCCGTTCCCCTCCCGGCGCTTGAAGCGAGCCACGCCCAGCTGCGCGACAAGGCCAATTGTGTGGTGCTCATCACGTCCTCCATTGCCGATGCGCGCCGGCTCGCCGACTCGATCTGGGTGCTCTACCGAGGCGCCGTTGTTCGCCGCGAATCTGCCACCAGTGAAAACCTTGCCGTCGGCGACACCGAGTTGGTGGTGCACCTCGCCCCGTCAAACAGCCAAGCATTGCGCGCGTTCGCCGCCGCCATGACAGAGTGTCCGGCCGTTTCCGCCGCGCTTTGGGAAGACGAAACGCGCCCCGACCGCGCTCCCGTTGTGCGTGTACGCACCGGCGATCGAGACGCCTGCGCCCTTGCCATTGCCGACATCGCTGTGCGCCTCCAAACGCCCGTGACTTCCATCACGCAAACAGCCCCCGATCTGCCCGCTGTTCGAAGTTCCGCCCTCGCCGCCCTCCTGCGAGCACGCGCTGCCATGCCCAGCCCGTTTGGCCCTTCAGGCCCGTCCCAACCTTCCCGCGGTGGCCCCATTCCACTTCCCGGGCCGGCATCGCCGCAACATACCCCATCCCAAGGTGGACCTTCCCAAGATGGGTTAACCCAAGGCGGGCCTCCCCAAAACGCACAGGTCGTATCCCAATCGCCTCCCTCCACCGAGGTGCCTGCGGCGCCGACAGGTCAACCACCTGACCTACCCAACGCCGGCGATCCAAACCTACCCATCGTGCAGCCACCCGGCTCAGCCGTGGGTACACATTCCCCCGACCAACCTTCCGTAGAAGGTACACATTCCCCCGACCAACCTTCCATACCTTCCATGGAAGGTACCCCCCGCGACCCCGACGGACCCGGGCAGTCAAAGCCTGATTAGGGGTCACCAAAATCGGCAGAGCCCCCGGTGTTTGCCTCTACGCTCAGAAACACGCCACCAGGTCGGGGACGTTGTCCTCTGAACAACCTCGGGCCGTCTGACAATCTGCCGCCGCATCCACACAAGCGAGAATCGTGTCGAGCAAATCGTCAGGTAAATGTTCCGGAGGTAGACCGGTATACTCCCCATTACAAACTGTCTCGCCTGGACACTTTGCGCAGATCGCATTGATGACCGCCGTAGCCTTTTCTTTGGGATGCGCAGAGTAAGATGCCGTCAAACAATCGTACGCCGTGTTTGCGTCCGCAAAGGTCCAACAGTTGTCAGGAAAACACTTTACCGATTCTGTAATCGCCTCCGGCTCGCCGCTTGTACAAAACGCTTTATACTCCTCATAAAAACACGCGCGGCTGTCCGATCCCGCCGTCACGCAGTTGTTGACCAACCTGTCCAACTCGGCCTCGCAGTCGGCCACGGCGCCCGCCGCTCCTCCGCCGGAACCTCCCGCCCCACTTTCAGTCCCCGCAGATCCGCCGTCGGTCCCCGAAGAACCGTCGTCGCAACCTACCAGCGACGCCCCTATCAACCCTCCCATCAGCGCAAGTAGAGACAAAGCTGCGCGCGAAGACTTTCGCCACGTCGGGTTTAACAAGTCGAGCGTCATATCGAACATCCTCCATCACAAGAATAGGTGTGCCGTTTGTACTTACCCGGAGGGTTCACACAAACAACATCACCATGCCCCGCAGCACCTCCCATGCCACCTGGCCGTTCTACTCCGCACCGCGAGGTTTGTCATGGGGTAAGGTTTGGCTCCCTCTTCACCTGAGCAGGTTCTTTCTCATCGTGTGCACCTCCCCACACCACGCGCGGGGAAGACCCAACGGTTCAGGTTTTCCGCACCCCCGGCTTCCTTGTTTGAAAGGCTAGCGTGCGGCTTAGCCACCCAGCGCGTAAGACTCCAAAAACCGAAGACCTTCTGTGACCGCAGGGTCGGCATGAATGGCATGGATCGGCACCCGCAGCGCCCACGCGATGCGGACGGCTTCAAACAACAATGCATGAAGCCAGCTTTGTGTACACAAATCCATTCCCGCGAAGTCAAGCTCAACGGCTTTGCGCGCTATGATGGAAGGTAGGAGTTCAGTCTGCGCGATTTGGACGGCCGTTGGCGTGTTTTCCCGAGCCGGATAGAGCGCGATTCGATGTGTTCCCGGAGGTGCCGGAGTGAAAATCAACCAACGATCAGCCATCTTCCACCATTCTACCGGCAATTGGGGGGACTCGGGGCAAAACACCTTCCATTGTTGTCGCATTTCCAAACACCGCAGGGAGGTTTCGGCCCGGGAGTTGGGGTGAGAGGAGGGGAGGGGGCGAGGCCGGGTGTACTCACCGCCGGCGGCGCTTTGGCGCTTTTTGTGGAGGGTGAAGGTGCCGCGGGTAGAGTGGAACTGGCAGCCGCCGCGTTGGTAGAGCTTGGGCCTTCGGTCGATGGGGTAGATGCCGTTGTGAGCTGATTGGATGGGTAGGCAGTTGAGTGCGGCGTTTGGCTTGTTGTGGAGTCGCCTGCCGGACGCGGTTCTTGAGTGGCCGGCGTTTTCTCACCACAGCCAAGTGCCATGACAAAAAGACTCAACACGACCACTGTGACAAGCGTGTTGTTCTTTCGAATGCCCCAACCATGCTGCCCCCCCACGCGGGCTTCGCCCGCTTCTCCCCCAAGCCGTGCTCGCTGCGCGCGCTGCGCGTGCTCGCTGTGCGCGGACGGGGGAGAACGAACGGCGCGTCGCAACAAACCGTGATTACGGCTTGGGCTTCGGGCGATTGGCGCGCGCAAACGCAAAGTCGCTTCTCCCTTCTACCATTTTGGTGATCCACCACAAAAGGCCGGGCAATTGTTGCTCCACATGCGTTTGAATCGCCTGGAAGCTCGCTTTATCGCCCCGCGCGAATGCGAGTTCTGCTTTTAACAAGAGGGCTTCTTTTGCCGGTGGACCTGTAACAACGTCGAGCAGCGCCGGGTTGATACTCGCCAGATCTTCGTCGCTTTCACGCAAATGTCGAAGCGCTCGCAGGTACACCGATGGGTCACCTACCATAAATCCCTCCCCCGTTTTGGTTCTGTCAGGTGCCGGGGCAAGCGCCCAATCTCCCCACGAAGGTAAACTGCCTCTACTTGCCCAAAGGCTTTGCAAAACGGCTTTTTCGTACGGCGTAGGGAACCGAATCTGAATGGGCAACGGTTCGCTTGTTGTTGAACTTCGGGTGGACGCGTAGGTGACCCGCAAATGGTAGGTGCCTTCTTTGAGGGTAGAAAACGGTAACACCTCTCCCACTTCCACAAGCATTCGCCGGCTTTCACCCGGGAGCAGGTTGTAGATGGGTAGACCCAAGTCGGGCGCGTCCACCGGGTGAGGGCGCGTGGCCGCCATTTGCACACCTGACGGGTCCAAAAGCTGAAGCCCCACCGATCCTGAAAGTCTCGACAACATCGCCAACGGAAGGCGCCGTAGGCCGGCATTGGGCGCGTCGGCCTGCACTGTGAGGCCTATCAACAAGGGGAAGCCAACAATGTGCTCACCGGGAAGATCCACATCCAGCGCTCCCAAGCCCGCCGGCCGAAGCGGAACCTCCCCATTGTCCCCATCGTCGCCGTCTGCCGCATCCTGTTGGTTGTTCATGGTAGGTTTTCCTGTTTACCAACCCAAAGAGCGAAGGCCGAGGTTATCTTCAAGGTGCACACGGCGCACTTCTTTCAGGTGACGACCGCACATGTTGTTACCAATATGGTCGGACGACCCGGGGATAAGCTGCCGACTCGCGTCGAGCATCCAGTTGGGTGAATAGTTCATGTGGCAAGTGTGTTCACGCGGGTTTTTATAATCGTAATACCCGCACTTGTGCGGCATACCAAATGCGTGAACCAACTCGTGGGCAATGGTTCTTACCACCCTGTCGGCAAAGTTGGGCCGCGCCGCGCCGTTTCGATAATAGGCGCCGTGATGACTGAAAACGATGGTTCGGCCGGCAAAATAGTCCACGCCGCCCACCGTGACCGATGGGCTGATGCCGCTTGTATAAAACGCACCGGGCAGCGACACTTCTGCCTGCACCGTGTTGGGTGCGCCATACCCTGGAGCGACCAACGTGGTGCCGCTCACGCGGCCTTGGGGTAGGAAGTTGAGCGACACTGCATAGGCGTGATTGATCGAGCCGTCGCCCGCTGTAAAATCAGGCTGAACGTCGTGCTCCGAAAGCCAAAACCGTGTGTACCAATTGCCGCCGCTTTGGTACTCCTGGGGCGAATAAAGGCTAAACCCCACCGAATTTGTGCCCCAGCTGATATCCACATAGTCGGCTGTCGGGTGCCTTCCCGGAACATTGATGTATTGATACTGAGCGCTCTTGTGGAGCCGTAGGCTGCCTGTGTACGCATTCCCCCCTGGAGTGGCGGGCAGGGGATGAGGTTCCATGGCCGAAATGAGGCAAAACCAACCCGGGTTGCTCGCATGGGTAAAGTTTGCATTGACGTATGCCGCGCTCGATGGGGAGAGCGAGTTGTCATCGGGCGCCATGTATTGTTGGTCTGGCACCACACGTTCCGGCGCAAAGTTGAGTTCTGCGCAGGCTTGTTCAAAAAACTGAGGCACTTGATCCACAGGGAGCGCAAGGGCACTTGTCATGCGAATGTACTCCACATCTACCCGGTGCCAGAGGGTCATCAGGCCTGTTTCAGCCTCAAAAACCACAACCGGTGTGGGAGACTCAATTTCCGCTCGAATGACAACTGTGTCGCCGGCCACATCCGGGCAATGGTAGGTAACCTTACTCTCAAAAACGCCGCTGTTTTGTACAATATCGGTTTGACATGTGGTGGCCGCCGCGCCCGAAAGTGGAAAACCTGACACCTGTTCCCAGGGTGGATTGCGGGCCGGTGTACCTTCGTTGTCGCCTCCGCGCGCCCCGGTGGGTACACCCGTCCCGTTATAATCGTTTGAGTCAATGTAAGGTGCCCACTGACGGTGGACCGACGGGTCACTGTCAAACGGATCGTCCACGTCGAGCATTGTCCACTTGACCTTGGCACTTGCGGGCAGTTGACCGCGCCTCACGTGCACTTTTACTGCCAGCTCAATCAACTGGGTATCGCGCGCGTAGTCACCGCTCAAGTTGCGGTTTAAGAAAATGCGACCCTTCTCGTCTTCACTGACATAGCCGGGGCACGGTTCTGACCGTTTCGGCGAAGTGACTCCCGTGGGAGTATAGCCCGGTTTATACAAACCGCGGATGCCCGTATACTCCACCACAAGAGTATCGGTAATAGCAATCGTGGCTTGGGCAGGTGCGCCGTCGGGTGAGCGCGGAACCACCGCGGCCACCGCGGCCGGAGGAACAGGCCGCGTGATGACCTCGCACTCAATTTCAGGATTGCTCCCGAAAACAACCGTACCGCCCACGTAGGGCGCCGGAATATTCCCCTGAATCCAGGCGAGGCGGCGATTGGCAGGGTCACCCTGATCATCCCAAATTTCGAGCATCAATGTGACGGCGCCGCCGTTTACTGCGACCGTGTGTTTCCACGGTTGAGGCTCCGCCGTTAAGTCAAATGTGGCTCCCGCGGTGGGTAACACGCGGCTTCGACCAAAGTGCCTCCGGCCGATAATTGCCCGCGCAAACGGCCTGGACGTGCCCGTGAGGAGGCTCGCGGGGATGTTGCGGATCTGCTTGATCTCAACCGAAACAAGGGCAGTGGGGATGGTCATAACAAACTCTCAGGCGGCGGTTGGTTTGGATCGGCTCCCACAAGGGGTAGATTTTGTGTACACGCATAACGCTGCGGAAAATCGTGATTTGGCTCTACACCATTGTGTACACATTGTTGGCCGTTACCCGTCGTGTTTTTCTTTGAGTTTGGTTTTTAGGGCATCGTCCACCGATCCGCTTGCGGTGATGCCGTTTGCCCTTTGAAATGCCTGAATGGCCACCTTGGTGTCGTCGCTCAATACCCCGTTGATCGAGCCCCAATAATACCCCAGGTTGGTTAACATACCCTGAATGCCGCTCACTTCTTCTACAGGGTCAAGATACCCAAGTTGAATAGGGTAGGTGAGCAGCCCCTCACGCTTTACGTCGTCGCCCTTGTCGGGCCATACCAGCAGCGTTGCGTCGGTGGCAGCCGGGTCAATTGGATGCTCAATGGGCGAGCCGGAGGGTACACTTCCTGAAAATGTTTCTTTCCCCACCGACAGTTCATACTTCCACGAGCCTTGCACAATAAACGCAATTCGCACGGTGGCTTTGGGCAGCTTCACCTTGAAGCGGTGCTTTTTCCCGTCTCGCGGTCTTCTTCTTTCAGGGTTTTGTCGGGAATGGTCACCACGTCGCCTTCAAACAACACGCCCGGTTTGGGTCGCCGCTGTTTGAGTTCGGCATTGTCGGGATGATTCCAGATCACCTTCCAATCGGCAAAGCCGTATCGAGCGGACAAGCTCGCCATACATTCGCCTTTTGCCACTGTGTGTCGAGTTGGCATGAGGGCCCTCCGCGATCGGTTGTGTACAAGAAGTGATCGACATTAGCGCCCGAACAGGGGGCCCGCGTCAAGTCGTGGATGCGTTCGCGGTTGTTTTCGGCGTTCAACATCGGTAGGTTTCTTCAAAGCCTGAATGACAACCGTCACCGCAGCGCCGCCCGCCGCTTCATTTCCCGCTGTTTTGTTGGGTGCCAAAATGGCGCTTTCGCGGCTGCGCCATCGCCGAACGTGGATGGGGCTTTTTCTCGCCCTCGCCGTGACGGTTGCGGGTGCGTGGATTGAGCTTTCCGCGGCCTCCATGGGCGCGGTCGATCGCGCGCTCGCGGCGCTCTTTCGCATTGTGGTTCCGCTTCTGGCGTTGATGGTTGTGGGGCGCGCCGGAGGGCGCGAGGGAGTGGGCGCAGGCGCCCACTCCCTCGCGCGCTTCGGCGCGCCCCGCTTCGCCGTTGCGATCGGTGCGGCGGCGAGCGCGGCAGCGGCGGCGGGAGCCGCCGCTGCCGCGCTCGCCGCCCTCACCGTTGTCCTTGCGCACTCCAACGCGGCGCCGCCGCTCGCGCGCGATCTGATTGTTTCAAGCGCGATCGGTGTTTCGGCAGGCGTGTGTTACGGCGCGTGGATCGCTTTTGGAAGCACGTTTTGGAAGGGCCGCGGTCGATGGATGGTGGTGGGGGCCGACTTTCTACTGGGCGGCTCGGCAGGGTTTGTCGGGTCGCTTTTTCCGCGATCGCACGTGATGAGTTTGTTGGGGGCGGCGAGCGGTCCAATGGGCATGGCGCCCCGATTTAGTTTTGCCGCATTGTGGATTTTGACAGGTGTACTCTTTGCCGCTACCGCTGCCCGATCGGGAAAGTAGGCGTCAGGGGCTGAGTGCCCGGCGCAGGAACGTGGCCATTTGAGCGCGCGTGACGAACTTGTCCGGGCAAAACTCCAGGCCCGATGCCGAACATCCGCTTGTAATGCCGGCCGCGGCAATGGCGTTGATCGAAGGTTCAAACGGGGAGCCGTCGTCGTCTGAAAAGGCGTTGGGGCCGGTGGGTAGATTAAACCCTTTTGCGAGAAAAGCAGCCATTTGACCGCGGGTTACTTCACCCTTTGGGCAGAAGAGTTTTTTGGCGGAGTCACAGCCGCTTGTAACGCCGGCGGCGGCAATGGAGTTGATGGCCGCTTCAAATGGGGAGGTTTCGTCGTCTGTAAAAACATCGGGCCCACTGGGTAGGTTGAGCGCCTTGGTGAGAAATGCGGCCATTTGTTCGCGACTGACAACTTGATCCGGACAGAACTTGTCCGCCGCGCAGCCCGACGAAAACCCCTCGCTTGTAAACCAAACAATGTCGTCTTCGTGGGGAGAACCGCAGATATCTGTGAATTTGGACTTGCACTGCGCCTTGCCCGAGGCTGCGGCGCTTGCCAGATCGCGAATGGTAGGCAGTTTTGAATGCAAGTTATCTCCGGGGCAGGTGGTGCTCTGACCTGAATGATCGCGGTGGCCTTTGAGAGTGCTTGTTGATATGGTCACATTTTGATTTTTTGCCACTAAACCAAGCACTTTCGAGGCCGCTTCAATGGCAGCTTGAGGAGGCGTTGTTGAACCCAGACCCGCACAACCCGACGTGTGGAAACACCCAACAAAGCTCATTCCAACGTTGCCGGTGTTGTTTTGGTACACGTGAGCGCCCAGAAAGCGCATGGGACGCGCTTCATAAACAGTGCCATCTTCGGTAACGAGAAAGTGGTAACCCACGTCGCACCAGCCATTGCCGTCCATGTGAAACGCCTGAATTTGTCGAATGCGCGCGTCATACCCACCCGATGCCGATCGCGGTGTAACGGTATGATGCACGGCAAGGCGGGTTTTCTTCTCGTCAAGATCGGTGCACTTGGTAGGTTTGGCGCCCCACTGAGCGCGCGAGCGGACAACACCCACCAGGTAGTCGGGCAAACCG
The DNA here is from genome assembly GCA_016712345.1 of Polyangiaceae bacterium. Lineage (GTDB taxonomy): Bacteria > Myxococcota_A > Polyangia > Polyangiales > Polyangiaceae > JADJRH01. The sequence goes on along the minus strand of JADJRH010000011.1, from coordinate 4,015,367 downwards.
CCCACCACTTTTGGCTCTGAAACGGTTGTTTTGTCTTCCACCCGAACGGCAGATACCGTCAGATTTTCAATAAACGGGGCCAGCTCAGCCGGAACGCGCACCTGCACTTGAGCCGCTTTGGTATTCAGATCGGCGGCAAGTACAAACAGGCCCTCTTCCGCAAAGAGCGACATTGTTTCTACCCAGGCTGAGGCGCCGCCGGCGTCGTCGATCGCGCGCGCGTCAACCATGGGTAGAGTGGTTGAGTCGCCGCCCGTCAGGTCAAACATCAAGGCCACCCGAGTGGCGTCGGGAGGGGCATTTACTGCGGGCAATACGCAATATCCTGCGTCTTCCTCGCAATCTTTGTCGAGATCCCCTGGGCCAAACGAGGCTTCGATCACGCCGTCGTCATGGGCGCCGTCTTCATTGGCGGGTGGGGAGGTTGCTTGGCACGCTGCGACGCATGGGAGAATGAAAGCAGTAAGGAGGTGCGACAAACGTGTCTCGGATTTCATGGTCGGCGCCGACAGCAGAAAGCGTGCCTTCAATCCGGCGCGGGTCGCGTTCTACACGAAGTCTTGATACATCCAAGGGTTTGATGTCCGGGGGGCGCACAGGCTGGATCGTCGTTAGGTCTTTGTGCTGGCTAAAACGACATCCATTGCGGTACAAGTTCCGTTCGTCAGAAGTTTGGCCGAGCAAGGCAAACAGCTTGCATTCGTGCCGGTGCGCCCCGCCGATGCCGCATGGGTAGTGTTTGCAGAGCGGCGGGGCTGCATAAGTGAGGCGAGAAATGGCGGACCTTTTGCGTGTGAGCAGTGTTGGAATACTAATTGTTTTCGCAGCGGGGTGTGAAACCGAAACGCTCGGCGATGTGACCTCCGGTCAAGGTGGCAGCGGCGCGGCAACCACCGGCAGCGGCGCGGCAGGTGACACGGGCGGGACGGGTGGTGCGGGCGCGGCTTCGGCTTGGATGGATGCTGAACCAAGTCAGGTTTCTGCGGTGTGGTCGGTTCAATTGGGAGGTTTGGAAAGCGGATTTGAGGCAACGCCGTTTGCGGACACCTCGCTTGGGCTGGGTCTCGACGGCGCCGGCAACGCGCTGGTGACTGCCACGTTTTGGAATCTGAACGGGGGCGGGTTGTCGCACTTGGTCAAGTTGGATCCCAATGGGAGTGAGGTTTGGAAAAAAGCATTTGGCAGGTATAAACTGACGGGAGGTTTTACCCTGTCGGTCCATCCCGGCGGGGATGTGGCCCTGGCATCGGACCTGTGGAACGAGATCGATTTGGGGAGCGGACCTGTCAAACCCGCAAATGACGGGCCACATGCGGCATTTGTTGCCAAGTTGAACGGTGCGGGGCAGCCGCTTTGGAGTCGCGTTGGTACATCCAATCAGGTGCCGGCCATAACGCTCCTCAACTCTGGAGATGCGGCGATAACAAATCGTCTGAATGCATTTGTGGATCCGCCGGTTGCGGAGCCGATCCACGGCGCCGCAAGTTTGGGGCCGATGGGAGAGTTACCCTGGAGTTGGGCGGTTGCCGGGTTGAACCATTCCGTTTTTGGTGTGGATCGAGCCTCGGGAGACGTGTGGGTGGTAACGTTGAGTGAAAGTGCTGTGGACTTTGGGGGAGGAGCGCTTTCAGGGTCAAAAGGCGGTTTGTTGGGCGCGCGTTTTCATGCGAACGGCGATCATGTTTGGAGCGGAGTGCTTGGGGAGGTAGAATTGAATGCCGATGGGGTGCCGCTGCTCCAACTGACCGGTGTGGTGCCAACAAGTGCTGGAACCGCGATGTTGCACGGCAGCTTTCAGGGCAGTCTCCAGCTTGGGGACGATGTGTACACAAGCTCCGGCATGGACGCCTTTGTTTTGGAGGTCGGCGGCGATGGCGCGCCGATCTGGAAAAAGCACTTGGGAGGCAGCGGCAATCAGGGGGTCGGGGAGGTGGTTGCGAGCGGTCAGGATCGTTTTCTACTGCTGACAAGCAACGGCGTTTCAGACCTGGGCGGCGGCCCAATAGGGGCTGAAGGGGTGCTGCAATCGATACTCGCCGGTGTAACAGCGACGGGCGCGCACACGTGGAGTCGCGCGGTCCCGTTGGTTCAGGGGGAAGGGGGTGTCGGCGGTGTGCCCAGTTTGCTTGTTACACCGTCAGGCGGACTTGTTTTTGCGCGTCATGTGGCGTGTGAACAAGGGGCAGCGTCGCAGTTTGCGTTCTCCACTGTGGGGCCGAGTGGAAACTTTACCGCGGAGCACCGCGTGGGCGACTGTCAGAATTCTCTGATTGCCCTTGGGCCTGCGGCGATCGGGTCTGACAATTCACCTGTTTTCATGGGTAGATTTTTGGGGCACATCAACCTGGGAGCGGGTGTACACACAACATTTTCAGATTCAGATTTGGACGTGTTTGTAGCAAAAATCCCCCCGCTCTAGTTCCGCCATTCCGAAGTTTGGCCGGGTTCCACTTCTTCGTGCGGAACTAGTGCACCGATTCCGTAGAACTGATGGGTTCAGATGAATTGCAGCAAGGGTTCGTTGCTTTATCAACTCGGAGCACTAGGGCCGCGCCTGCGCGGCCGGGGTGTGGGGCGAATGCCCCACGGAAACAAAACTAGTACCGCGATTTCGAGCGCTGCGAAGCAGCGGCAATCAACCCATCGGGTTGATTGAATCGCGGTACTAGCCGCGCGCAAGCGCGGGGGGATGGGGCGGAGCCCATGGGACAAAAGATAGTGCCGCGTGCGCGAAGCACGCTGCGTCAGCGGCGCCAAAAGTCCGGCAGGACTTTTGACACGCGGCACTAGGCCCCTCCCGCGGCCGCGCGCAGCGAAGCGAGCACGGACGCTTGGGAGGGGCCGGCGCCGGCGAGCGCCAGCGAGCGCGGCGATAGGGGTGGGCATTGGCCTGTGTTTTTGGGGGTGTTGAGCTGGCCTGTTTATCGGCGCGAGGAGACGGCGCGACAGTGCGGCGTTGGGCGACTGCGTGTCAGCGTTGGAGTTACCGGTGTTGCATGGGCGGATGTGTACGCATGGATCAGCGTTGGGCAACTGCGAGCGCTTGGGAGATATCGGCCTGCGACAATTCAAACGCGGCGCCGGTGTGAGCCAAAAACGCGGTTTCGTCGGCGGTGAGTTGGCCATCGGCAACGGCAACGCGCGCCGCAAGTTCAAGCGCTGCCATGCGTACACGTTGGTCTGAAAGGCGTACGGCGATGGATTGGATACGCTGAGTGCGATCCCACTGATGAACGAAACTTTCGACGTGGCGGAGGACGGCTTGCACAAGCCCGGCACCGATTTGTCCATGCGTGGCTTCTTCAACGTGTTTGCGAAACACTTCGCGTTCGGAAGGCTCAATTTTGCCGTCGGCGTAGGCGACGAGGAACATGAGTTCAACGCAGGCTTCGAGCTTGGGCAATTCGAGCGAAGCGAGTGACAGCTCGGTTGTTTCGTACGCCATAGGTGGTTCCATTATCACGTTCCGGCTTGGGATAACGGTCAAAGTGCGTTTGAGGGGCGCGTTCGGTTCATTGAAAATGCGCGGCGCGGGATGTCCAAACGAAAACGAGAAGGAGGCAGCTTAAATCAAGTATGCGGTGTCGCGCACCAGTTCAAAGGCGCGGCGGTGCACCGCGGAAGCGAAAGGTGAGTGCGCTTTGGAAGGTCCGTCGAGTGCGATTAACAAGTGGCCCACCTCGTTTTGTAAAACGCAGACGGCGGCGGAGATCGGGCCTCGTGGGCCGCGACCTGACAGGTGAGCCGTCTCCATGGTTTGGAAAAGTTTGGTGGGCGGTGCGGGGGTCAGATCGGGAACGGAGTCAAACTCGATTTGATGAGCAGCCCATAGCTCGGTTTGCTGAGCAAAAAGGCGGCGCGGGCTGGCTCCGGCAAGGGCATGAACGGTGATGTTGCCGAGCGCGCGATCTCCCTGAATGTCGGCGAGACGAACCAGGCATTCTGCGCTGTTTTGTACCTCTTCGGCGAGGCCCCACGACTCGGGGTAGGCAAAGCCCAAAATGGCCGGGTAGAGGTAAGAAAATGTTCGAAGCTGCTCTGCGAGGGCTTGTTTTGTAGGGTGGAGCAGATGGAAGGTTCCAAGGGTGATAAAAAACGACTGAGCGAGTTCGGGGAACTCGTTGTCGGGCGCTTCACAGGTGAGTGTGTATAAATGGGTGCCGGCTTTGGCAGTGTTGGTGCGCGCAAACACGGATCCGTGCGGGGTTTGTGTGGCGCTGAGCACGTCGGACATGAGGCCGAGGGGAGTGACTTGTTCGCGGCAATGAATGACCTGGTGCCCTCGCTCCTGCAGGAAGATTTGAGTCCAGTCGGCGGGGGCAATTTCGCGAACGACGGTGTTATGAAAAACTTGAATGCGGGCTGTTGTGGTAGGCGACTTCAGTGTGACAAGGGGCGGATGTTCGGCCGGAGCGGGTGGAATCCATTGAAACGCCGCCGGGGCCGAAAGTTCAAAATGGGTTTCAGGGTTGGCGTTTTGTGTAAAACGAACGGCCGCGAGGTGGGCTTTGAGGGTGTCTGAATTGGACTCTACTTGGGTAGGAAAGAGAGTCTGAATTTGACTGTCGGTCAAGGGGTGGGCCATGTGGGGCTAGGGCATGATGGGTAGACTGTCGAGAACGGGCGGGTTGATGGAGTTGCCGAGGCTGGAGGGTAGAAAGCCTCCCAAGTTGGATCCTGTCACGCTGTTGTACGTTCCGGATGCCCATGTGGAGCACCAGTTTCCCTGCGAAAAGTCGTAATTGAGGGGCGTATTAACGGCCTCTTTGAGCTTTTCTTCCTGCTCTTTGTCCATCTCCCTGCACTTCACGTCTTTGGGATCCCAATCGTCGGTGTTTGAAAAGTCGTCCCCTTTGTAGTTGCGCTGCAAGTCTGTGGCGCCGCGCTCTTTTGCGCCCATTTGAGGCCACAGCGCGTAGGTGGTTGTTCTGGTGGTCCCGTTCGCCAGCGGTTCATGCACGCTGACCGCTGCGTGTCCGAGGTTGTGTTTGCGGCGAACGCGCACGCAAATGGTCCGCTTTTTTTGGCACTCAACACACGGTTCGTAGAGGTTTGCCGACTTTTGAAACCGCTTTTGATACTTGCGATCGGTACCGGGCATAACGGCTCTATTCTAGGGTAGAAAGGTGTTTCCAGGGGGCGGAATACGGCCCTCATCGGCCGCAACAAGAAGGTCAATTCGGATGGGGCCGGTGAAGTCTTCCCGATTGAGAATTTGGGCGGCCCACGCAAGTTGATGATCAAAGTGAAGGCCGTGTTTGAAGGTCAGGTGCACGTAGGCCTCAATGTCACCTTCCATTTCAATGCCGTAGCGAAGGGCCGCACTCATGGCCTCTTCAATGTGTACACGAAGCTGCGCGTCGGTGAGGCTTTGCGTTTGTTGGGGATGGTCTTCGCGCACCGCCTCGGTCATGACGGCGATGAAATGGTCGCGGCGCTCGTGCGAGAGCTGCTCCATCTGCGAGTCGAAGATCTTCATCGCGCCTTCTTGATACTACCCTGACCAACTTCGTTTGTGGTGCTTCGCACCGGCTGCGAAGCTCATGGTAACGTCGCGTTCGTGGCGGTTCCCGCGCATCTGGTTGGAGAAAGCTCAGCCTCCGGGCCACTCGGCTCCCTTGCGCTTTCGCTGGTGAAACCGGCGGCATCAACCATGGTGCTGCGCGCTGTGAAGTGGCACCAAGGGCTGCTTCTTCTCGGCGTGACGTTGCCGTTTTTCTTGGTGCACGACGTGGGGATGTTGTTTGCGGCGCCGCGTGAACAATACGAGGTGGGTGCGCGCGCGGACATTGGTGTGGTTCGGGCGCGGGTGCGCGATGCCGATCGCTTGCTCGGCAGTTATCGGCGATTGATCGATGAACTGCTCGTTTCGGAAGCCGCCAAGCGGGCGCCCGATCTGAAAATGACGGACGACCTTGTGATCGTTGTGCTGTCGCGTTTGCTCGGCAGTGTGGCTGCGCGCGTGGGTGTTGCGCCGGCGTATCGCGCTGCGGTGCCCGTGGACGCTTCTCTTTTTGATGGGATCGATCCGCAGCTTCCGCAGCTCTTTGCAGCGGTGCGGCGCGACTTTGAGGCGCGCGCGCTTGATGCGCTCGATACGGGGCGGCTGTTTGTTTTGACCATGGCCGACGCGCTGGATCTCGACACATTGCGCTTGTTTGGAATGTTGGGGTCGGAAGCGTCGGCCGGTGCGCTCGCTCAGGTGGACATGCTCGCGGCGTTGGAATCGCCGGAGGCCAACGACATTGTGAACTTTTCGTTGGAGATTTTGCCGAGCGTTCTGGAGACAAAAACGCGTCCGGCGGCGGGATCCACCGCGGCGTACGGCTACTCGGGCATTGGAACACGCGGGTCGATCGACAGCTTGGTGTTGACCGAATTGGCGTGGGACGACATGGAACTTGCGCGCCGCCTGATGGATAACGAAGTGCTTTATTACGCGCGCGAACAGAGCAAAGACGAGCAGAAGCGCATTCATTATTTGCTGATCGATGCGTCGGCATCCATGCGCGGCGATCGGCAAACGTTTGCGCGCGGAATGGCGATTGCCACGGGAAAAAAGCTTCTTCTCGAAGGTGAAGAGGTGGCGTTTCGATTTTTCGACTCGCGGCTTTACGAGCTTCAGCGAGCGCGAAACGGCAACATTCCCACGGGATATTTGCTTTCGTTCAAGGGGGAGCGCGGACGCAACCCGGGGCGCGTGTTTGCGGAGCTTTCCACCGATTTGGATCTGCTCCGCAGGCGTGATGCACGCTCACCGGTGGTTCATCTTTTTACGCACGCGGCGCTCTACATTCCGCGTGAATTGGTGCAGGCGGTGCAAGCGCACGCTCAAATCGCGGGCGTTTTTATTCTGCCGTCGGGCAACCGAAAGCTCGACCTCGACTACTTGGATTTGCTCAACGCGCACTGGGTTGTGGATCACGCAACGCTGGCGAGTGGAGCGGCCCGGGCCGATGCGGCCAAAACCATTCTCGGTGAATCGTCGCAGTCTACCCACGAAGCAGACTCTCCTCCTGCGAGCCTTCGCGGTCCAGCGAGTGTACGCCCGGGCCCGCTGAGTACACGTTCCGCTTCGATTCGACCGCCCCCGGGGGGCAGCGCATGAGTACGGCACTCCGGCCTCTTCATGAGCTTCGTGAAGAAGCGCGTGCGGCGTATAACCGCGGCGACCACGCGCGCGCGAAAAACTCTCTTTTGCAAGCGCTTCAACACACCATCGCGCGCGAAGAAGACTACGTGGTGCTCACCACGGATCTGCGCGATCTGCTGCTTGCGACGAACGATCCGCGCGGTGCGCTGACGGCCGATTGGTATGCGGGCACCGAGCGTACACAACGTGGTTTGCTCGCACGGGTACCGCCGATCGATCGCGCGCGAACCTTGTCGGCGTGGGCCGATCGCTCCACCGACAAAGAACGTGCAAAAAGCATCTACGCAAAGGCGGCCGACGAGTACGAAGCCGCGGGCCTTGTTGCGCAGGCAGCAATCGCGCGGGAGCGGGGCGAAGATTTTTTGAGAGCGCGCGCGTTGTGGTCGCGGCTTTCGCAGGTGCTTTCGTCCACCAACACCGATCTCTACGCAGCGGGGCTCGCAAGGTTCAACCTGGCGCGCACATCGCTTCGAACCGGCGACAACACGTCCGCGCGCGAGGCCGTTGTCGCGTCGGTGCATCTGCTCGAAGAAGCGGCCGATCGTTACGAGACCATCGGTCAGCGCGAGCGGGCGTTTGACTGTTATCAGGTGCTCATCGCGATCGGCCGCGAAAGCGGGGAATTTGAGCACGTTCTTGAAGGCTACGTGAACGTGAACCGCATTTTGCGTGAAGATCACCTGCGGTATTACGCGCTCCAATCGTACGAAGAAGCGGTGCAGGCGGCCGAGCGGCAAGGCGAAATGTCGGCCGCGGCAACGCTCGCTCGCGAGATGGCTGTGTACGCACGGAAGGAGGGCCTTCCGAGCGTTGGAAACTTTGCGATGTTGGCGCAGGCGCGGCTTTGGCAGGCCGTTGCCGAAGCCGCGCAGCGCCGCGGTGTACCCCCGCAAATTGCCGAAAACGGGCTGCTCGCGGCGGTGATCGCGTGCGGTGAAACCGGGCAATATAAAAAAGTAGGTGAGCTTTACGCGCTGCTTTCAGGGTTGCCGCTCGAAGAAAGCCGCAAAAACCACTACACGCGCGCCAAAGATCGATACGTCGACGCGCAGAATGTCGCGATTGATGCGGCGCCGCTTCCGCCTCATCTTCGCCACGAAGTCGGCTTTCCCGAGGTGTGGCACGTGGACCTTGTGGAGTGGGAGCAACAGGGGAGCGCCGCGCAGGCCGCGGGCGATATTGTTCTCGATCCGTCGCAGTGGTCCGACGTAACGCGGCGCCGCGCCATGCTCGCGAGGCTCACCGCCCTGAACCTTGAATCGGTGGACCCGAACGAGCCACCGCGCCGCATTGCGCCGGGGGCTTATGTGGCCCTCGCCGATCAACTCGCGCTTGTGGAGTTGTACACAATCCTTTCACCTTTGGAGCGCCTCTACACGCACGCGGAGCCGAGTGTACGCATTGCCGTGGTGAAAGCGCTGTCGCGGTTCTTGTACAAGCGCACGTTCATCACGCTGCGCGCCGCGCTCGGCGATCCCGACGGAGGTGTTGTTCAGGAGGCTGCGCGCGCGCTCGAAGAGCTTCGTTTTCCGCACGCTTTCGATCCGCTCGCCCGCATCTATCGCGAATCGCACAACCGAGATGTGCGCGCATCGGCGCTCCGCGCGCTCTCCAAGATCGACACGTTTGAAGCCGCGGAAATGCTTCTCGGTGTACTCACGCACGATTCCGAGAGTGACCGCGCCGCGGTTGTCGATGCGCTCCGAAGGTCGCGCGGCATGAAGTTCACCGAGCACGCGCGCGCTTCGTTTGCCGAATTGCCCGATCCTGTAAAGCAGCAGGTTCGCGAAATATTGCACGCGCGCGGTGTGTACGTTTGACCGACTGCCCGTTTCGTCGGGCGTGCCCGCGCCCGCCGCTTGAGTACACACAAAGCGACAATCGCGGGCGTCCAAAACGTGGGAGCGCCCGCGATGCGAAGTTAAGAATACGAGCTGTGCTGAACTGCTAGTTGCGCGCTTTCACCATCACGATCTCTCGACCGTTTCCGGCATCCCAGCGCAGTGTGGTTTCGTTCACGAACCGAAATGCGGTTTCGTCGGTGCCACCTTCGTCGCGCGTGAAGGCGACAACGATCTTCTCGCCGTCGACCCGCGCCACTTTGAATGTGCCGCTGCGCGGTGTTTCAGCAGGCACCGTCACAGTGACTTTGCTACCCGAAAATTCAACCGCGGTGCCTTTCACCCAGCCGGTGGCTTTGGGCACCTGTTGGGTTGGGAAGTTCTCAACCCCTTCGCCCAACCAGCGGCCTTGAAGCCTGTCGCGGGGGCTCTTTTGACATCCAACGGCGGTTGGCAACGTGATGGCGGCCAAGGCCAAAGTCATGGTCACGCGTGTGCGCATCCGTTCATCTCCTGGCGATGGACCCACTCCCACTCGGCATTGACCCCGCCGACACTGCCGCTTGGAACTGGGCTCGAATCGGTACCTTAGCGAGGCAGCCTCCGTTGGGCCAAGAATTATCCTACATGTGGCTACATGCCTTGTTTCGAGGCTTCGGACGCGCGGAACGGGCTTGTGTTCGTGCTACGGTGCGCGCGCTTTGCTGACCAGCATTTTCCACTCCAAACGCCTCGATCCCCCCTCTCGCGCGAAGCTCCTGGGCGATGTCCTCCAACGAGCGCGCCGGCACGCCGAGGCGGGCACGTGTCCTGTCATCGTTTTTGATCTCGACGGGACGCTCATCGACAACCGGCCTCGCGTGGTCGCGATCCTGCACGAGCTGGGCGACTTCTGGCGCGACAAACATCCCGAGGCTGCGGCTCGCTGCCGCGCCGCGACTGTCGGCGACATCGGCTACGGCGTTGTCGACAACCTTCGTCGCCTCGGGGTGGAGCACTCGTGGCTCCACGACGAGGGGCTGTCGTTTTGGAAACAGCGCTTCTTCACGGACGAATACCAAGAGCACGACGTGGAGGTGCCGGGTGCTGTGAAGTTTGCCCGCGCATGCCATGAAACCGGAGCGTTGCTTGTGTACCTCACGGGCCGCGATCTGCCGGGCATGGCAATTGGCACGTTCAAGAGCCTGCGCGATCTTGGGTTTCCTATCGGCACCATGGGCGTGAAGCTCGTGACAAAGCCGGCGTTTGAAATTCCCGATACGCAGTTTAAGCGGGATGTGGCCGGCGAGTTGGGCCGTTTCGGTGAGGTGCTTGCGGTGTTCGACAACGAGCCCGCCAACTGCAATCTGCTCCTGGACGCGTATCCCGAGTGTACATCCGTGTTTGTGGACACGCAGCACGCGCCCGATCCGCCGAACCTCTACCCGAGTGTACACGTCATCGATACGTTCGAGATGTGATGACATGAGCCAAACGCGCGCGAAAGCGAGAGCCGTTTCGGCAGGCGGCGGGGCGGCTTTTCGATTCGTCGCGGCCTTCACCGCGATCGTGACCGGGTGTGGAGACACGTCGCTGCCCATGGGCGACGGCGGCGTTGAACAGGACGCGAGCATTCCGTCGCCGATTGCGACCGAACCTCCCGAACCGCTTGGCACGGATGCGGGGCCACCGAGTGACGGTGGCATTATCGGACTGCCGGCCGATTCGTCGGGTCGATTGATCATTCCCGACGCCGGCGCCGCGCCGCCTGAACCGCTTCGGGCCGACTCGGCGCTTGCGCCAGAACCTCCCGGACCCAAGGAGCTTGCAGGGTTCTCGCTCGACGCGATGTTTCGATGGCGCGACGTACCCCCGGCAACCAAGCTCGCCGAAACATCGAATGACGGCCTGAAAGAAGCCAATCGTCTCACCTCGCTCGCGCTGCGTGTACACATGGCCGACGGCGGCCGAATGCGGATTGAATTTGCTTCGCGCGCGTTGCCGCTTCCATCCGGTACCGAGTTGCGAGCGCGCGCGGATCGCTGGGGTCACCTGCTTTTGTGGCCGAACAGCACCGACTACCGCGTTGTTCCGGTGGGGGCGTTGCGTACACTTCTCGGCGAGCGCCGCGTGGATGTGACGCCGCTTTCTCCCGGGCAAATCAAAGCTGCCGGGGATGGCAAACGCCTCCAGCTCTCGGTTCGCAAAATCGAAGTGACGGCGCCCTTGGGTACACTGCGCATCGAACTTGGCAAAGTGACCGACGCCCCGGATGCGGCCCCGCTTCTCTGCCGTTCGTTCGTGGAGATGGTCGGGGTCGATCCCAAAACGCCCGCGTGCCAAAGCGGCGAAGTGCCTTTGTTTGCCTCGTGGTCGTGGGTGGACGGCGGCGGCATTGCGTGGGAGGCCACAGCGATCACGAAGCGCACCGACATGCTTTCAGGAGACTTCGTGATTCCGCCCGCGGGTGCCCGGTATGCCGCTTCCGGCTTGCCCATCGCACCGGGAGGGATCCTGCTTTCGAAAGAAGAGTTGGCGGCGTTTCGTACCGGGCCGCTTCCGTCGCCGTCGCCTCCGCAGCCGCTTGCGCCGGGGGAAGGGTTTATCGCCGTGAACCAAACAGACACGTTGCTTTACGTGCTCATCGACGGCGTGCCCGTGGCCCTGGTTCCGGCGCAGAGCGACAGATATGTGATCGGCACGACACGCAGCCGGTACTCTGTGCAGTGGCGAACGTTTCTCGGAGAAAAAATTCTCCCCGCCTCGATAGTTGAAATGCCCGCTCGATTTGTGCTCGGCGGCCCTCCCGATGCCGGGGCTTCCGACGCATCGAAATAGCTATGAGCAACTTTGATCCCACCGCCAAAGTCACGAGCAAAGGCACCATTATTCAGGTGCCCTTGGACGAGGCGCCGGTGAAGTTTGCTCCGGGTCAGGTGGTCGCCGGCATTTATCGGATTGACCGCCATGTCGGCGAAGGCGGCATGGCCACAGTTCTCGGCGCTACCCACTTGCCCACCGGCCGAGTTGTCGCGCTCAAGTTTCTTCAGCCCGACACACGCGGTGAAGACGGAGCGGTGGCCCGCTTTTGGCGCGAAGCGCGCGCAATAAGCCATCTCAACCACCCCAACGTCGTCCGCATTTTCGACGTTGGAACGCTGGCCGACGACACGCCCTTCATGGCGATGGAGCTGCTCGACGGGCAGCCGCTCGGAACGCGCATGAAAAATCTCGGGCGGATGCCGCTCGATGTCGCGCTTGAGTACACAAGACAAACGTGCGAGGCGTTGTCGGCTGCCCACGCGCTGGGTGTGATCCACCGCGATCTCAAGCCCGACAACCTGTTTCTCACACGCGGCGATCAAAGCGGCGAGGTGATCAAAGTTCTCGATTTTGGGATCTCCAAGACAATGCGCGCCACGGTGGCCGACGACCAACAGAAGCTCACAAAAACCACCGATGTGTTCGGCTCGCCGACGTACATGTCTCCCGAGCAACTCAAGGCATCGCGCGATGTGGATCCGCGCACCGACATCTGGGCGATCGGCGTTATTTTGCACGAGATGCTCGCCGGAACGCCCCCGTTCGACGGCCGCACCGTTGCCGAGATTTTCGGTGCGATCTTGTACAAACCGGCGGAGCCGCTCACGCGCGTTCGTCCCGATGTTCCGCCGGCTGTTGAAGCCGCTGTTCTGCGTGCTCTCGAAAAAGATCGCGACAAGCGGTTTGGGTCGGTGAGCGAGTTTTGGGGGGCGCTTGCCGCGGCGGCGCAGCCGCTGCAGCAAGCGCCCACCACCTCTCGCTCACCGACCCAAACCGCACCCGTCAAAGCCGCTTCCAAGCGATCACGCATGCCCGTTGTGATCGCCGCGGTGTTGATCTGCGTGATTGCGGGCGTTGCGTCGTTTTTGCTCGCAAAGTGGTTCGGCTGACAGATTTTGCGAATGTGTACACGTCGCGTCGGCCGTGAACGAAATCGACCGAAGCGGGGCCCCCCTGATACGCTCAGCGTTCCTTCTCTTTGACAAGGAGGCCAGAGTGGCAACGCTTGCACATCGGTTTGCGCTCGTCGTGGCGTGCGCGATTGGGATTCCGGCCGCGCTTGCAGCATGCGACGGCGGCGGTGAAACAACCGGGACCGGAGCCGCCGGTGCCTCCACCACCGGTGGATCTGGAGGCTCCACTTCAACAACCGGGGGAACCGCGGGCAGCGGAGCCGGCATTCCCGGCGGATGCGAACCGGCCTGCGTCGAGCCGCAGATATGCAGCGTTGCGGGCCAATGCATCGATCCGGGAACGTGCCTCAAAGACGGCGACTGTCCCGAGGGAACCGTCTGCGACACGAACACCAAAACATGCGTTCCGGGCGGCGGTTGTGGTGGCAAAGAAGCCAAAGCCGAAGCCGTGGCGCCCAATCTTTTGATCGTTCTCGATCGCTCCTGTTCGATGACGCAGGCAGCGGGCGGCGGCACAAAGTGGGAAGTGGCCGTGGCCGCCATTCAAAACATGACAGCGGTCTTCAACGGCAAGATCCGCTTCGGGCTGAGCATGTTTCCCGATCTGGTGGATCCGCAGTGTCAGCAGGCCGACATCATTGTGCCGGTTGCACCCGCAACTGAGATGACGATCAGCGACATGCTCGGCGCCGCGCTTCAACAAAACGATCCGTATTTCCCCAATGGACCGTGCGTTACGAATATCGACACGGCGATGGAGCAGGCCACGACAGAGCCCGCGTTTCTCGACCCCGATCGCGACAGCTATGTGCTGCTGATCACCGACGGAAAACAGTCGAGCGGCTGTTCCGCCGCGGGCGGTGACAACGGCACAACCATGATCATCCAAAACCTGCACGACATGATGGGTGTTCCAACGTTCGTGCTCGGCTTCGGCAACGGGATTGATCCCGCGCAGATGAACACGTTCGCGGATGCGGGCGGCGTACCCGCGGGCGATCCCACCAAGTATTACGACGCGTCCGACCAAATGAGCCTCGACGCGGCGCTCACCACCATCGCCAACAAAACACTCGGCTGCACGTTCTCACTCGATGAAATGCCGCCCAACCCCGACGAAATCTTCGTGTTCTTCGACAACACAACCAAGGTTGCCAAAGACCCGACACACGCGATGGGCTGGGACTACGATCCGGCCACCAACCAAATCACGTTCTACGGGCCCACCTGTGATTCACTCAAAGCGGGTGAAATCACCGATGTGGACATTGTTTTCGGCTGCGACGAGCCAACACCCACGTAGTGTGTACACTTGCTTGCGTACACAAATTGGCTAACAAGTGTACGCATTCGGTCTACGTTGTGTACTCACAAACAACTGAGTACACAACGTGACCGTCAGCGCTCGATCTCCACCACGTGTGACTGCTCGCCGTCTTTCACAAACCGGATCTTTGCGCCCAAGATCTTCCTCAACAAGTCGGCCTGCGTTGTTGTGTGTGATGACGGCTCGACCGTTCGAAACGCGCCGCTGCCTGCCAATACCATCGGCAAAAGAAGTTGATCGGCCAGGTGCTCACCCACCACGGCGTTTGAGTCGAGGTAGTCGCGGGCTTCTCGGGCGACACGTTCACCCACTTTTTCAGCGCGCACGCCGCGTTCACCGAAGCCCGTGAAAACCTCGGTGACGTGTTCGCTCTCCACATCGATCGTCACCACGTTCCCCGGACCCAACGCATCGCGAAGCACTTGAGGTCGAAACGATTCTTCATCGCCGCCCAAGATCGAGCGCACCGCCGCCATTTCACGAACGGCTATGGAAGGCGGCAAATTCGCAACCACCGCCACTCCCCAAACGCGCTTTGTGGCTCCGCGCTCCAACAGCGAAAACGGCGTGAGAAGCGCGGCGGGGGTGATGTTGATCACCAAGCGCCCGCCACCCGCGGGATAAAAACCCGGCCGCTCGCACTCGGCGCGCACGCGTGCCCCCATGCGTTCAAGCAGCGGCAAAAAAGCCCGCTGCAAATGCGGGAACGGCGGCGCGCTCGGATTGTGTGTACCCCCTTCGAGAACAAGTTGCGACGGCGCGTCAGCGACAAGCAACGCAGGCAACACCGTTTGCAGAAGCAAAATGGTGCTGCCCGCGCTCCCGATCGCAAATCGATGCCGCCCGCCTAAGATGGCCGTGGGACGAAGCGTCACCTCGCCGGACAGCAGTTCTGCACCCGTCACCTCGGCTGCGCCCACTGCTGCGGCCGCATTCACCGCCGCGAGATGTTGTCGCAACAGCCCCGGCTTGGCTCGGCCCTTCCGGATGTTGGTGATTGTCACCGGCGTTCGAAGCACCAATGAAAGTGCCAGCGTTGTTCGTAGGATTTGCCCCCCGCCTTCGCCTTCGGAACCGTCGATGGTGATCATCAATGACCTCACAAACAGACCACGGTGCGGCGTTCGGCGGCAAAGAAGAAGTCATCCCTTTACGCAAAGAAGCGGCCGCAGCGAAAACGCAATTTCCACGAGATCACGCTGCGCGCGCATCACGTCGTTGATCGGCTTGTACGCCATCGGCGTTTCGTCGATCACACCTTCGTCTTTGCGGCACTCCACGTGGGCCGTTGCTTTTGCGTGATCGTCCACCGAAAAGCGTCGCTTCGCCTCGGTGCGCGTCATCGCTCGGCCGGCCCCGTGGGAGCAGCTTTCAAAGGCGTCGGTATTTCCCAAACCGCGAACAATGAACGACCCCGCACCCATGCTGCCGGGCACAATTCCGTAGTCGCCCAGACGTGCCCGCACCGCGCCTTTGCGCGTTACAAACACGTCTTTTCCAAAGTGGTGTTCGCGCGCAACGTAGTTGTGATGGCAGCTCACCACCGTTTCAGTTGCGTTGAACGGCGGCAATTCTCCCGACGACGAAAGAGCCGCAAGCACCGCGCTCATCATCACATCGCGGTTTGCGCGGGCGTAGTCCTGCGCCCAACCCACCGCTTCCATGTAGTCTGAAAAACCTTCAGTTCCTTCGGGGAAATAAGCCAAATTCTCATCGGGCAAATGGATAAACCACTTTTCCATTTCGCGTTTTGCTCGGGCAATAAAGTGCGAACCGATGCGGTTTCCCACGCCGCGCGATCCTGAATGCAGCATCACCCAAACGCGCTCGTGCTCGTCGGCACAAAGCTCCACAAAGTGGTTTCCGGTCCCGAGCGTTCCAATTTGATTTTTCGCCGAGTCGTCGAGCAGCCCGTTCACCTTTTCCTGAATGCGCGCAAACCCGGGCGCCAGTGGTGCCCAGGCGTCGATCACAGGAGCGGGCGCGTCCGACCACATTCCCCGCCCGTGGGGCACCGCGCGCTCAATGCGGCTGCGGAGCGAAGCCAGCGAATCGGGCAAGTCGCTCGTCTTCAGACTCGTGCGTGCGGCCGTCATTCCGCAGCCGATATCCACACCCACCGCCGATGGAATGATCGCCCCGTGCGTCGCAATCACGCTCCCAACAGTGGCTCCAATTCCCACGTGCGCGTCGGGCATGGCCGCTACCCAACGATGGATGAAAGGCATTGTGGCGACCTTCAACAGTTGCTCTTTCGTACCTTCGTCAAAGGGCACTCCCACCGTCCACGCCTTCACCAATGCATCCCCACGCGACAGCACGTTGTAGTTCGTTTCCATAAACGGCCGGTTTATCAATCGGTGTGCCAGCTTGCCGTTTACCCATAAATCGCGGCCTTTTCGGCGTTGTCCCCCAACCATTGCACTGGCATTTATCTCCGCGTATAAGCTTTGAGAATGGCAATTTCAGCCCGTCGCACAGTGGTCATCGGTGTTTTGGGCAGCATCCTCGACACAGGCAAATCTCAGGACCGGTGGGAAAAGTGGCGCCCGACTGTGGCGATTTGCCAGCAGCCCGACTTGGCGGTTCACCGGTTTGAGCTTTTGTACGAGCCCAAATTCAAGTCTCTCGCCGAGCTGGTGCGCGCCGACATTGCCCAGGCGTCGCCTGAAACCAATCTCCAACTTGTTGAAATGCCCTTCACCGACCCGTGGGATTTTGAAGAGGTCTATTCTACCCTGCACGAATTTGCCAAAACCTACCCATTTTCAACCGACGAAGAAGACTACCTGATTCATATTACAACCGGCACACACGTTGCACAGATTTGCCTGTTTCTACTCACCGAGTCGAGGCATCTACCCGGCAGACTTCTGCAAACCTCCCCAACGGGCAAGGCCGAAAACAAGCCCGCCGGCAAATACACAATTATCGATTTAGACCTCTCCCGCTACGACAAAATCGCTTCCCGCGCGGCTCTTGAAAGGAAAGACGCCGAAGCCATTCTCAAAGGTGGAATTGAGACAAAAAACACCCGGTATAACCGCCTGATTGAGCAGATTGAAAAGTCGCCATCGCGTCGCGATCCTCCCCATACTGCTTGCCGGCCCCACCGGTGCTGGCAAAAGTCAACTCGCCAAACGCATCTACGAAATCAAGCGTGCGCGCCACAAACTCGCGGGTGAACTTGTGGATGTCAACTGCGCCACCATTCGCGGCGATTCGGCGATGAGTGCTTTATTCGGCCACGTGCGCGGGGCGTTCACCGGGGCGCTTGAAGCTCGTCAGGGACTATTAAAAAAGGCCAACGGTGGAGTGTTGTTTCTCGATGAAGTCGGCGAACTCGGGCTTGATGAACAGGCAATGTTGCTTCGCGCGATAGAAGAAAAAGTGTTTTACCCAGTTGGGTCCGACAAAGAACAAAAAAGCGATTTTCAGCTTGTCGCCGCCACCAACAGGGATCTTTCAACCGACGTGGAAGCCGGCAAGTTTCGTGAAGATCTATACGCGCGCATCAACCTGTGGACGTTTCATCTACCCTCCCTCGCCGAGCGACCTGAAGACATAGAACCCAACCTCGAAACAGAACTTGTTTCGTGTACCGCCCGGTTGGGTCAAAACATCACCATGAGTCGCGAAGCCAAAACCCGCTTTTTAGAATTTGCAACTTCCAAACAAGCTCTTTGGCGCGGCAACTTTCGCGACTTTTCAGCCGCCGTCATGCGGATGGCCACACTTTCACAAGGGGGTAGAATTCGCACCGAAGCGGTGGCCGAAGAGATCGAAAGGCTGCTTTTGTCTTGGCGGAGAAATGTGTACGCATCGCGCACAGTGGACCTTGTTGCGGGCGTGCTCGGTTCTGAAAAGGCCGACGAGATTGATCGATTTGACAGAGTACAACTCGCCGACGTGATTGCTGTATGTCAAACAGCGCGCTCGCTTTCAGACGCGGGTCGCACCTTGTTTGCCGCGTCGCGAGCCCAAAAAAGCAGCGTCAACGACGCCGATCGCCTTCGAAAATACCTCGCCAGGTTTAACCTGACGTTTGCCGATCTGGTTGTGCCAAGACCTGAAGCGTCTGGATGACTGTGACCTCGTAGTCAACACGGACGCACGGCGGACACAGAGGGACACGGAGGTTTTGGTTCTTTGGCTGCTATGGGTACACATCAGCCGTGACCCCGGCCTGACAGGTGATCGGTCAGGCTGTGCAAGCCGATGGCAGTCTGGAATACAAAAAACTCCGTGGATCTCCGTGATCTCCGGGCCTCCTAGGTAACTTCCCTTTAGCGGAACGTTCTGCAAGGCACGGATCCAGTCTTGTCGAGACGTTTGGGACACCCTTGCCCGTCGCCAAGCGGAAAAGCGAACAGCGTGGCGCGTCGGGTTCTCCAGATGGAGTTCTGTGGCGAGCGCAGCCACGACGAAAACGAGAGACCGGCGAGACCGGTGGATGGCGACGTGATGGACATCTCAAGTCGCCGGACCTCCCAGAACGGGCTCTTTTCTGCTGCATCGACAACTCAACCGCAACGAGTTACTCGCCGTTCGAATGAGGCGCATGCGCCGCTGGGGAACTCCGTGGTGAAGAGACGTGTCGGGTGGCAGGGCGTTTCAGGTCGTTGCGTGGTGGTGTCAGTGACCCAGGAGTCCGTGTTGGATACGACGCGTCAGGTGGCGAGACGTTTCAAGCGCGTTGCGTGGGGTAGTGCCAAGGGAAAGAGTGTGCTAAAAGGGGCCTTCAATGAGTACACCGCCCAACCCCGCCGGTTCGTCGCCGCGCGAGGACAGCCCCTCCCAGGTCGACATGGCAGTTGCCCGAGCCGCGCAATCTGCCAGTGAATTTGCCGCGCTTCCCGCTTTCAAAAAAGCTGAACTGGCCGCCCTTATTGCCGAAGGATTGGCCAAAACAGCCGCAGATGTGGTGGCCCTGGGGTGTGAAGCAAAAGGGATTGTTCGCGGCGCCCCGGCCGAGGCTGAAGAATGGTTTGCCGGCCCCAGTGTTTCGGTGGGTTTGGCGCGCCATCATGCCGCCGCACTCCGTCAAATTCAGAAAAACGGGCGACCTTCCCTATCATCCTTTCGCATTCAACGCGGCAGTGATGGAAGAGTCATTACAGACTTGCCGCCCATGTTTTCAGGTGGTGCGGTTGTCGAGTCGGGTGTACACTTTCAAGTTCTCCACACCGCGGGTACCACCAAGTCTCAAGTGACAGAAGGTCAAAAGGCGCTTGCCAAACCAACGTCATCGCCCGGTGTAACAGCGGTGCTTGGGGCGGGTAACGTTGCCAGCATTCCCGTGGCAGATGTGCTTCACAGCCTGTTTGTGGAGCATCGGCCCGCCGTTCTGAAAATGAACCCGGTGAATGCATACCTCCGCGCCCCGTTTGAGGCGTCGTTTGCTCCCCTTATAGAAAAAGGGTATGTCCAAATTGTGGACGGAGGCGCTTCAGTGGGTAGCCACCTCATCAACCACCGCGATGTTACCCATGTCCACCTGACGGGTTCGGCTGACACGCACGATCGCATTGTGTGGGGCCCACCGGGGCCTGAACGAGACGAAAGAAAAAAACAAAACAACCCCGTGCTGAAAAAAACGGTCACGAGTGAACTGGGAAATGTCAGCCCGGCAATTGTTCTACCCTACCTCTATTCCAACTCTGAAATTCGATCCATTGCTGAAAGCCTTGCCACTCAGCTCACAAACAACGCGAGCTTCAACTGCAACGCGGGCAAAATGCTTGTGTTGCCCAAGGGGTTTCCGCAGCGCCGCTTTCTCCTCGACACGCTCACTCACATTTTAGAAAAGGTGCCGCTGCGCAAAGCATATTACCCCGGCGCTTTTGACAGGTTTGAGCAACTTACCTCGGGTAGAAAATCTGTAAAACGCATTGGAACGCCCCACGAAGAACAGCTCTCTTGGACGCTGGTTACCGAGGTGGATCCCCACGCTGAAAACGAACCGCTGTTTTCAACCGAGCCGTTTTGCAGCATGCTGAGCATTGTGGAGGTGGGCAGTCTCGATCCTGTTGAGTTTCTCCACCAAGCTGTTGAATTCTGTAACCAAAAACTGTGGGGAACCCTGTCAGCCTGCCTGTTTGTTCCCGGCCTATATCAAGAAGACAACGTGGTTGAACACGCGGTTCACCAAGCGATCGTCAAACTTGAGTATGGAGCCGTCGGTGTAAACTTATGGCCCGCCGTTGTGTACGCAACGCCGCGGGCACCCTGGGGAGGCCACCCCAAAGGCTCACCCACCAACGTCCAGAGTGGAATTGGATTTGTCCACAATCCGCTTCTCCTCCCCAACATCGAAAAAGTGATCGTCACCGGCCCGCTCATTCAACTGCCCAAACAACCGTACATTGTTGGGCATAAACACGCACTTTCGGCTGCCAAAAAACACACAGCCTACTCCGACGCGCCGAGTTTGGGTGCGGCATTGGGGCTTGCCAAGACAACCCTTTTCGGTTGAGCAAACCTACCCATGGCGTCGCTCCTGCCGCTGCTTTTGTTGGCTTCATCGCTTGACCGTCCGGTGCTCCGCGCCGAGCGCACAGATCGTCCTCCCGTCATTGATGGGAAGGTAGACGACGAAGTTTGGAAAAAAGCCCCCGGTTCTTCCAAATTTACCCAAAAGTTCCCCGTTGACGGTGTGGCCCCGGCCGAACCCACAACAGTGAAAATTCTGTACGACGACACCACCATTTATGTGGCGGTGGAGTGTACACAAAAAACGGTACCCATCGTAAACCCCCTCACACGGCGCGATCGCGACGTTGAAAGTGAGCGTTGCCATCAACTTTGCAACGCGTGAAGACAGCACAACGGCCTTTGAGTTTTCAGTCAATGCCGCGGGGGTTCTCAAAGACGCAACCCGCTTTGACGACACCGACTACTCCACCGATTGGGATGGAATTTGGATTGCCAAAGCCGCCAAATCCGCCGACGGGTGGGCGGCTGAATTTTCAATTCCACTCCGGGCGCTTCGGTTTGAAGAAAAACCCGACGCCACGTTTGGCCTTCAAGTCAGAAGGTACACATCGCGCAGAAAAGAGACCGATGAATGGGCTCATATTCCCCGGTCAGAATCGGGGGAGGTGTCTAGATATGGGCGCCTGACAAACCTGGTGGGTCTGAAAAAGGGCAACACGTTGGAAGTCAGACCGTTTGTTGTGGGTAGGGTAGGGTCGCGCGACGCGGTTGTGTCTCCCCATCACCAGGGGTTTCAGCCTTATTTTTCCGCCGGGGTAGATTTCAAGTGGCTGGCCTTACCGTCGCTCACGTTGGATGGAACACTCAACCCCGACTTTGGTCAGGTCGACGCTGACAAGGTGGTGCTCAACCTGTCGAGTTTTGAAAATTATTTCCCTGAAAAAAGGCCCTTTTTTCTTGAGGCGGCCGACGTTTTTAAAACGCCTCTCCAGCTTCTTTATACTCGTCGCATCGGCCTTGCACCCTATCCTCCGGCCCTGCGCTCGGGAGAAGATTTTCGTGCCACTCCAGATCCGTCTCCCATTTACGGCGCCCTCAAGTTGACGGGTAACCTGAGCAAAGAGTGGAGCACCGGCGCCCTCCTTGCCGTGGCCGGCAGTTCGGCTGCGGAGGTTGTTAAAAACGGTCAGCTTTTGTCCCGCGTCGCTTCGCCTCTTTCAGCGTACAAAGTGCTTCGTCTGCGGCGCAACTTTGAAGGAGGGTCCAATGTTGGGCTCATGGCAACGGCGGTCAGTCGGCTCGAAACGCCCAACGACTACGCTCAAATTGAAGGGCCCGATGGTAAGGTGCGGGAGTTATGTCCAGAAGGTGAAGAGCAGCCGCTCGGCCAGAGGTGTTTTCACAACGCCTATGTTGTCGCGGCCGACGGACGTTATCGATTTCTTGAAAACAACTATTCTATTCAGGCTCAACTCGCCGCCACAATGATCGACGGCGGCCCGCACATTCATCTGCGCGACGGCACCACCATCAAGTCGCACGATATTGGGCCCGCGCTGCGCGTTCAGCTTCGAAAAGACGGCGGCGGTAACATTCGGGGAGGTGCCAACTACGATGTACTTGGCAAAACTGCCTATTTTAACGACCTCGGTTTTATGCAGAGACAAAACCAACACAACGCCGAGGCTTGGGTAGAGTGGGATACGAACGGGCCTTTTAACCGGTTTAACGATGGGTTTATTGGAGTCTGGGGCTGGGACAGCGAAAACTTGGATTGGGTGAACACCGGCCGCGGTGCAGGCCTGTTTATGGGTGTCCAGTTTAAAAATTTCTGGCGCACATTTCTAGAATTTGGGGCGCGCGCAGACTGGACAGACGACCGTGAAATTGGCACCGGCGCCACGTTGCAACGCGCCGGATCGTTTGCTGTGGATGCCGGCATGAACACCGACGAACGCAGCGCCGTGTACCTGAATTTGTTTTCGGCTGCGCGGTTTCTCACGAACGGCGGGTTTACTTTTATCACCGACGCCGGACTTCGTGCGCGCCCACTCCCCGAGTTGGAATTTGAGCTGACTCCGGGTTTTACCTATACTCGCGGCGAGCCGCGTTTTTGGGGCCAATACGACGATTTATACCTGTTTGGAAAACTTGAGGCGGCGAGCCTTTCGGCTACCCTGTCGGCAACGGTTACTTTTTTGCCAGTGCTCACATTTCAGGCGTACGCGCAGGCGTTTACGGCGTTTGGTCGCTACGCCGATTGGCAGGGGTACAAGAGTTATTCAACAAGGCCAAATGTCACCTTTGCCAACCTCTCACCCGCAGCGGCTCCCGAAGGTGAAACACCCACGTTTTCGAGCGGAGCGTTTAACGTAAATCTCGTTCTTCGGTGGGAGTACAGGCTCGGTTCCACACTCTTTTTGGTGTACACGCACGGTCAGAGTGATGACCTTTCGCCCAGGTTTGACCAGGCAGGGCAGTTTAACTTTCGCCTGACGTTACCGCGTCCGGCCGCCGACGTGTTTCTCCTGAAAGCCACTTATTGGTGGGGATGAACCATCACGAGCGGCCCCTACATCCCGACAAAACCTGATACGAAAATATGGAAAAAGTAGACAACCTGACGCTCAGGCCTCCCCCGGGGCGCGATATTTTTACAAACCGCACCCTGAACCTGCGCAGTATTAAGGCCATTGGGTATGACATGGATTATACCCTTGTGCATTACAAGGTGGAGGCTTGGGAAAGGCGCGCGTATGAATATTTGCAAAATCGCCTTTTTGCTGCGGGATTTCCGGTTGCCAACCTCACGTTTGACCCAAACTTTGTCATTCGAGGCTTAATCCTCGACATAGAAAACGGCAACGTTGTCAAGGCCAACCGGTTTGGGTACGTGAAACGCGCCTTTCACGGCACAAAACCCATGGACTATGAAGCGCAGCGTCGAGCGTACAGCCGCACCATTATCGATCTTTCAGATCATCGTTACGTTTTTTTAAACACGCTCTTTTCACTTTCGGAAGCGTGTATGTATTGCCAACTTGTCGATGCCCTCGACGAGGGGAAAATCCACGGCGCTCTCGGGTATGCCGACCTCTACAAGCTGGTAAAAAAGGGGCTTGATGCAGCTCACATGGAAGGGGCGCTCAAAGCCGAGATCGTGGGCCATCCTGAAAAATTCGTGGATACCGATCCCGATCTGACTCTGGCGCTCCTCGACCAAAAGCGAGCTGGAAAAAAACTGCTTCTTGTGACCAATTCAGAATGGGTATACGCCCTGGAGATGATGCGGTTTACAATCGACCGCTTTCTACCAGGCAGAATGACATTTCGGGATCTGTTTGACGTGGTGATCGTGGGGGCTCGAAAACCTGAATTTTTCTCTTCTCGAAATCCGCTTTTTGAAGTGACAAGTGAAGACGGTTTGCTCCGGCCGGTAGTGGGCCCCATGCAAAACGGAAAGGCCTATTTCGGGGGCAATGCCGCGGCGGTAGAAGAGTATTTGGGCTGTTCGGGCGATGAAATTTTATACGTGGGTGATCACATTTGGGTAGATGTCAAAATCTCCAAAAGTGTTTTGCGTTGGCGAACGGCCCTGGTTTTGTGGGAACTGGAAGATGAAGTTGCAGCCGCCGAAAAACGCGTTGAAAGTGAAGCCAAGCTTGGTGAACTCATGGCCGAAAAAGAACGGCTCGACGCGCTCGGGTGTTCGCTCCGCCTGGAGCTTCAGCGAATTCACTCGGGGTATGGTCCGGTTCCCACCGCGTCTGAATCCGATCTGACAAAAGCCCTCGCCGACGTGCGCGCGCAGATCGTGGCTCTCGACTCTACCATTGCCCCGCTCGCTCAGGCGGTTACCTATACACCCAACGAAAACTGGGGCTCCCTCCTCTACGCCGGCAATGATAAAAGTCATTTGGCTCGGCAAATTGAGCGCGCGGCAGATGTGTACACATCGCGCGTCTCAAACTTTTTATACCGCACGCCGTTTGCCTATCTGCGGTCGCAGCGCGGAACCTTGCCACACGAACCCGCTGCCAGGCCCGGTCCCGACAACCGCGGCGGTGACGTTCCTTGAGCAACGCTCACGTGTGTACGCAATGCGGCGCATGTTGCGCGGCGCCCGACATTGCCGCGCTCGACAAACCGCTCGGCGTTCCATGTTCGTTTCTCACCGCGGAGTGTCTCTGTTCGCGGTACGAAACCCGCCCAACGGTGTGCCGCGATTATCAACCCGACGCGCTCTGCGATTACGTTCAAGCGCCCACGCTTCACGAGCGGGTGAAACGTTATTTAGAATATTTCGGCCTTGAGGCCGAGGCCCAGCGCGTGGCAACCCTTGGCATTGTCTCCTTCAAAGATGCCCGCCGCTTGCCGCTGGCCAAGACCTGAAACGCGCAGCCACCTGACACGTCGTAATCAACATGGAGGCACGGAGATCCGTGTCCTCTGTGAGTCCGTGGTGAAGAGACGTCACAGATGTCGAAACGCGTCCGGTCGTTGCGTGACGTTTCAGCTGTCGCTCTGGGGCAGTTACCCACGCGATCAATTAGTTGTTTCCAAAATGTTTCCAACCGTTTTCAGTTAAAAATAGTCGGCGCCGGTCTTTTACGAACGCTTTTCGGAAAGTAAAAAAGCCTAGTAAACAAGGCGTCCCAGACATTCGGGCACGGGTAGCCTCAATCACTTTTTTATTAAGAAAAAATTCCGATGGCTGAATTGGTTGACGTTGCCTTACCATCCACAATGGTGACTGCCGAATCCGAAAAAACCGGGTTGTTTGCACCGTATGAAATACCACCGGGCGCTTTTGATGAATGGATTGACGCCTCCGGGGCGCCGCGCCCAGCGGTAAAGAAGGCGTTTGAAACGCTGGGTGCCATGCCGCCGTCGGAGCTTGCCCATGTGCAGCTCTTGGCTGAACGGACGCTGCTCAATCAGGGCGTCACTTTCAGTGTGTACTCAGACAACCGGGGAACAGAAAAAATCTTCCCATTTTGCGTGCTGCCGCGGGTTGTGTCGGCGGCCGACTGGGAAATTCTTGATCGCGGCCTCTGTCAGCGCGTTCGCGCTTTGGGCCTTTTTCTCGATGATGTGTACGGGCCCGGCCGCATCTTTCGGGAAGGAAAAATGCCGGCCGACCTGGTGCTCGCATCCAAACAGCGAAACCCGCTTTTTCACGGGGTAAAGCCCTGCGGTGGAGTACGCATTCACATCGCGGGTGTAGACCTGATTCGAGACGGCGACGGGACATTCAGGGTGCTTGAAGACAACCTTCGAACGCCGTCGGGGGTGTCATACGTTTTAGAAAATCGCCTGATATCCAAGCGCGTTTTACCGCGAATGGTCGAAGAGGCGCGCATTCAACGGGTAGATTTGTACCCGGCCAAATTGGCTGAAACGCTTGCTCGGGTATCGCCCGTGGATCCTGAAAAAACAACAAGTGTCGTTCTCACTCCAGGGCCTTATAACTCGGCCTATTTTGAGCACACCTTTTTGGCGCGCACCATGGGCATTGAGCTGGTGGTGCCGGACGACCTCTTTGTCGACGGTGACTGCGTGTATGTTCGGACAACGCGCGGACCGCGACGTGTACACGTGATCTACCGTCGCATTGATGAAGCGTTTTTAGACCCGGAAGTGTTTCGACGAGACAGTTTGCTCGGGGTTCGAGGGCTTTTCCGCGCTTACAAAGCGGGCAATGTGACCATTGCCAACGCGCTTGGAAACGGCGTCGCCGACGACAAAGCGGTGTACCCATTTGTACCGGAGATGATTCGATTCTACTTGTCAGAAGAGCCGATTTTGGCGCAGGTGCCCACGTACGTCTGCGCGCGCGAATCTGACAAAAAATATGTTCTCGAACATCTCGAAGAGTTGGTTGTCAAAGCGGTGGATGAAGCCGGTGGGTATGGAATGTTAATGGGCCCCACTTCCACCGCCGAAGAAAGGGAAGAGTTTGGCCGCCGCATTGCCGCCGAACCTCGAAAGTACATTGCCCAGCCGCGGATCGAACTTTCTACCTGTCCAACATGGGATGATGCGGGGCGTCGCATTGTGTCTCGGCGGGTTGACCTTCGACCCTATATTCTGACCGGACCCGACGGGCCCTGGGTACTGCCGGGGGGGCTTACGCGAGTGGCTCTGCGCGAAGGGTCGTACGTTGTCAACTCAAGTCAGGGCGGTGGCTCTAAAGACACGTGGGTGCAAAAGCCATGATCAGCCGGGTTGCCGATCACTGTTTTTGGTTGGGTCGTTATCTGGAGCGCGCCGAGCACACCGCACGCGTGCTTCACGTCACCACCACACTTTCGCTTGATGCTGAACTCTCACCGGAGCAAACCTGGGCGCCGATCGTGATCGTTTTTGGCGAGCGCGAGCCGTTTTATAAAAAACACGGGGAAGGTGCCGGGGGTGATGGGGAGGTTGTCCAAGCGTACATGACTTGGGATGAAGACAACTGGTCAAGCGTGGTTCGATCGGTTGCAGCGGCCCGCGAAAATGCGCGTTCCATTCGCGATGTGGTGAGTTTGGAGGTGTGGGAGATCACCAACGAACTTTAC
The DNA here is from genome assembly GCA_016712345.1 of Polyangiaceae bacterium. GTDB lineage: Bacteria > Myxococcota_A > Polyangia > Polyangiales > Polyangiaceae > JADJRH01. Next base: position 3,988,113 of record JADJRH010000011.1, on the reverse strand, counting down.
CTCTACATGACAGCCGGCGAGGGTAGACAGCAATACAATGATAACCGGTGGACATTTTATCGAACCGTGAGAAAAGCGTGCGAGCTGTGTTTGGGGTTTACTCAAAGCACCATGCTTCACGAATCACCGCTCGACTTTATATGGCTGGGGGTTGAGCTTGAAAGAGCGGGTCAAACCGCTCGAAACTTAGATGTGCACCACCACGCGTTCACCACGCTTCCCAACAAACACGAAGTGGTAGAAACGGCGCTTTGGTTGAGTCTATTGCGGTCATGTTCGGGATTTGAGCCGTTTATGAAACGCCATCGGGGAGCGGTAACAGGTCGATCTGTGGCGTCGTTTTTGTTGCATGAACCCACGTTTCCAAGGAGCGTGAGGCACGCAGTTGAGAAGGCGTATGACAGGCTCTCGTCCATTCGACCGCCCGAGCAACTCCACTTGCCCGGAGGTCGTTCGCTTGAACGTTTGGCAATGTTGTCAGCCTACTTGGTAGAAGAGTCGCCTGTACTCTTGGGCGAAGATCGCGTGCACGATATTGTGACCCACGTTGTGGATGAAACAACGGTGGTAGGCAACGAGCTGGCGCAGGATCTATTTGGGTATGGAAGGTAAAGACTAGCCTGCTGGGGGGGTTTTGTTGCGAGCGCGTTTTGCCACTTCGACGAGTGATGCCACAATGGATTTGCAAAAAATCGCGGCGCCGATGCCGTAGGCGACCGCTCCGCAAATGATGTCAAGAACCAGGGTAAGGTGGGTGGACAGGTGAAGAAAAACGTATTTGTCGAGCGCCATAACCGCGCCCCACATAGTTAATACCGCTGCGAGCGGGCCGACCTGATCTTTTACAAGAGCCCAAAACGAGAGCTGGGCCGCTCGCGCGGCGTACGCAAGGTACACAAGCGCGAGCACGACAAATACGGCTCCCACAGCGCCGCAGGCGGCCAAGGGGCCCCACCTTCCCGCAAGAAAAATACCGCCGATCACCGCGGCGGCACGCGCCCACTCTACTCCCATGATGGTGCGCGTGAGCCCGGCCACCTGAAGGTAGATTCGAGCCACCCAATCAATGGGCCGAGCGACCGACAGAAGGCACAAAATCACGAGCATCCAGCGGATGTCGAGAGAGCGCCAATGGGAGTCGAGATATTCTGCCAGCGGCCTTGCCACCGCGCTGATGCCCGCGGCGAGGGGAAATACAGCGAGCGACAGGAGGGGTAGAGACCGTCGAAACGCCGCCGGGCGCTGGTCAACAGGGAGCTTTGCAAACGACGGAACGAGCACGTCGCCGATTTTTTCACCGACGGTTGTGGCCGGAACGTCGGCGAGGTTGTAGGCCAGGTTGTACGCGCCGAGGCGGGATGTACCAAACAACATACCAAACGCGAGGTTGTCACCGCGGCGTGCGATGACACTTGACAAGCGAGCGAATACAAGCGGCATTCCAAACGAAAGCAGGCTGCTCAATTGCGCTCGATTGAGCGGGTGAACCGAAGTCCACTCGCGGCGATCGGTGGCGCGAAGCAGGAGTAAGGTTTTGATTGCCGCGCGGACAACCGCTGCGTACACAAGTGACTGAGCACCGGCGCCGCGCCAAACGGCCGCGAGCGCCGTAACGCTGTACACAACCTCACCCGCGGCTCCGATGAGCCCGAGTTCGCGAAATCGAATGTCGCGAACCAACATGCTTTCTGGAATTTGCCCAACCCTTTCAAGCGCTGTTGCGATGACAAATCCCAACATGAACGGTTCGACACCCTCGGCTCCGAAAGCAATGCCGAGAGGGGAGCGAAATATCCAAACCAGCGCGAGTGCCACTGCCCCCGCGATGTGAAATGCCGCTGATGCCTGAAACAGTTCTGACTTTGATGCGTCGGGCCGGGAAGCAACGAATTGGGGAACCCCCAGGGAAGATGCGAGGCTTGCGAGGGACGTGACAACGTACGCAACGCTGACCTGACCATAGACGGCAGGGGCGAGGTAACGCGTTAGTACAAGGGTACTGCCAAGGGACAGAAGGCGAGAACCTACCCCGGTGGCAACGCTCCAGACGGCGGCTCGCGCCGTTCGACCTGTGGTTGTCACCAGCCTCCTACCCAAGATCGGCGGTGTAGCCGATGAGGTCTTTGATGTACGCGTCCGCGAAAAAACGCATGCGGTGAACTTGTGCCCTCACTGTGGTGGAAGTGGCCGCCCAGTGTTGATAGAGCGTTTTCATTCGAACGTGGTCGTCGGCCTCGCGCTTTTGAGGATGGTCGTAGTAGGTGCTGGTTTTTTGTGTACCCATCCCGGGCGTTTTTATCCACTCTGGAACCAACTCTGCCAGCACCTCAACATCGTGCATGAGCTTATAAACGCCCTTGCCTGTGGAAGGTGGAACGGTGGAAAACGCGTCACCCGCGAGCACAAATCCGGGGCGACGGAAGCCGTTTGCAACGCTCGGTCGCACGGGCATAACTTCTACCTTGGTTGCAACTCGGAAGTCGCCGATGAGCTTGGTAAGTTTTGGGAAGGTGCGCACGAGTTTGGCTTGGGGATTGTCAACCAATTCGTGAACCCAGGTGCTTTTTACGTCGTGAAAACCGAACATGTTGATGCGCATGGCACCGGGAACCGAGAACATGGAGCAGTATGAAATTCGCGGCGCGGCGCTGTTGGGGTAATACGTTACCCCCGACCCGTCGAACCAGAATTTGCCGCCCGCGGCCGGCTCAATAAGCATGGCGAAGCCGATGGCGGGATCTTCAATGACAAGGGTGCGTGTGATACTGAGCTGGTCGAACAGTTGACTTGCGCCGCCGCATGAAACGATCACCAGTCGGCTTTCAATGGTTTCACCCGAAGCCAGCTGAACTGTTTGCAGATTGTCGCTTGTTTCAATTCGACGTGCCGTGCCGCGAATAAACTGAACCTCGGGCGGCAACTGCTTGCGAATGTGGTTGACAAAGTCGTGGTAATAATATCCGCGCTCGCCGAGCCTCATTCGTCGCAAAATTCGACCGTCGGCGGCGTCGATGCTTTCAAACAACTTGCGACCAACGGCTTCCACCGAGTCGCCTATGCCCAGTCTTCGCAATTGCGGAAGTGAATGGGGGCCGGCTTTTTCGGCCTTGAATACATTGGGGATTTGGTCGTGGACATCCACCAGCGCAACACGGACACCCTTGTTTGCCAGCGCATGGGCCGCCGTGCTTCCGGTGAGGCCGCCGCCGAGAATCAAAACGTCGGTGGTGATCGCCATTGTTTACCCAGTTGAGAAAGGACAATACAGGCCACCTCGCTGTGAAGCGGGTATGACTTGAACGAACCTAGTGACTGTCTTCGTTTGGTATCAGTTCGCAGCCATCAAGGCTCAAGAAAAAATTTCGGTAACCAATGACTGGTACTTCAGTGGTTTGACAACCCCGCAATTGAATTGTTCGTGCTTCAATCGGCCCTGATCAGCGTATGCCCAACTTGTTAGCAATTTCTTTTGAGGGGTCGCTCGCCCCGTCGTTTGACCTTCAGTGTTTGCAGATTGGACGAAAACTTCCCGACGGCTGGGGAATTGGGTTTTACCCGGGGGGCGAACCATCGGCCACGGTGCTGAAAGAACCGGCGCCGCACGCGACAAGCATTCGAAGCAAGCTCGTTGAAGCGTGGGATCACGTAGAGTCGTCGATGTTCGTACTCCACATTCGAACGGCGACGTGGGGTGCCGTGAGCGATGCAAACACGCAGCCGTTTGCGAGGACGTTCGGTGGGAGAGATTACCTTTTTGGGCACTCGGGAAGTCTGAAGCATCGGCTCACCCTTCCAAAGTTTGCCTCACCGGCATTTGAACCTGTCGGCTCAACCGATACAGAACTGGTGATGTGCGAGTTGATGAGTCGTTTGGCCGGAGCGGGGAAACGCTCGCTTTCTGAAGTGGATGCCAACACCTTGCTCGCCTTTTTTGACGAACTTTCAGACCACGGCGACATGACAAGTGTGCTCTCCGATGGGCGCGATCTGCTCTGTTATGCCGACAAAAATAAAGACGGCGCCATTTATTACGCCCGCGTTTGGCCTCCCTACGACAAGGTGATTGTGCGCGATGCCGATCTGACGGTGGACTTGTTCAAGCGGGGAACAAAGAGTCGAAAGGGGATTTTGATAGCGTCCAATCCAATGCCGGCCGACGCCGGTGTGAGCCTTGATTGGCAGCCCGTGGAGGCCGGCAAGCTGCTTGTCATTCGCGAAGGAGCGATCGTCGCAACGGCAGGCCCGATCAAAAAGCCCGCCAATTTGAGGGCAAGTGAGCCGCCGATGTCGCTTGCCTCGCGGGATGTGGCGCGCCCAAGGGTGGTTCCGCCGCGCAGGCTCTCGATCGTTCACACGACGTCTTACCGGTATGATCAAGCGGTAGAGCGATCGTCTCAGGTGCTGCGTTTAACGCCGATTCACGATCGTTTGCAATCTGTTCTATCACATGGAGTAGAGCTGTCTGTAGACGGTAAGTGGCGCGACTACGACGACGTGTTTGGCAATCGGGTGCGCAGGGTAGAAATAGATACTCCGTACCGTGATCTGACAATTGTTGCCCGTTCGGTTGTTGACCTGCTCGATACCGATCCGCTGAGCTTTCGGCCGCTTCACAAGCGCTGGACAATACCACTCGTTTGGATGCCTTGGCAACGCGCGATGTTGCAACCTTACCTTTTGCCCGAAGAACTGCCCGACAGCGAAGTGGAAGAGCTGACCGAATATGCAATGAGTTTTGTGGATAGAAACGACTACGATCTTTTTGACACATTGCTCGACATTAACTCTACTATTTTTAAGGAATATGCTTACAAACAAGGGGTGACGAGCAACGTGACAACGCCGTTTGATGTGTACACGTATAGGCGCGGCGTTTGTCAGGATTTTGCAAACCTGTTTATTTGTCTGGCTCGCCTCTTGAGTGTTCCGGCCCGTTACGTGTGCGGGTATGTGTACACGGGGCCAAAGCACCAAATACACTTCAATCGGAGGCATCTCACGCTTGGGTGCAAGTGTATCTACCTGAGGTTGGTTGGAAAGGGTTTGACCCTACAAACGGTGTGATGACTCAAACCGATCACGTGCGCGTTGCGGTGGGTAGAAAGCGGGTGGATGCCACCCCAACCGCGGGAGCCGTTTTTTTGGGCGGCGGGCGCGAAATGCTGTCGGTGGACGTTCAGTGTGACGTGATCGACAGATGACGTACCGGCAAAGCGAGTTGCGGGCGGCAGGGCTGTTGGCAGAAGCGCGCAGGATCAGGCTTGTTGCGCACGCCACCCCAACCAACTTTCGCAAAGAATTGCGACGGTTGATCCAGTCATGGGAGCGGGGCGACATTACTGAACCCCGGTTTGAGTACACTCCGTCTCCATCGCTTGAAAAGGTTCGCGCAGCGCTTTCGGCTGCACTGAAAGAAGTGGATGGTCCGCTGACCGAGTTGTACCGACGGCGGGTGGAGGAGCTGATTGTTGAGAGTTGGGCGGCGGAAGCCGTGGGTAAACCTGACTTGTGGAAGCTCGCTCGACACCGTTTTCCAAGGCGCGACCGCTTTGACGACGAAGCGGATGTTCTGGCAGAACGTTGGGTGGGGGCCCACGTGGGCGAGTCTGAATTGCCTGACATTCTGTCAGACGACGAACGCGATGAACGTTCACTTTTGTGCGCGATGCGACGGGCTGTTGGGAAGCATAAGTTGCCCGTTCGAGTGCGTGCATCGGTGGAAATGGCACCGCTTGCCGCCACGGGGGATGGGGTGATTTTTGTCGCGGCGGGTAGAATGTTAACCGGTGCGGATGTGTCCCGAACCGTGATTCACGAAGTGATGGGCCACGTGTTGCCGCAGCAGGCGGCCAAAGAAACGCCGATGGTGCTGTTTGCGTTGGGCACCGCGTTCGGCGCCGACGACCAGGAAGGGCGCGCTATTTTGATGGAAGAAAGGGCCGAGGAGCTGTCGTTTTGGAGGCGTCGCGAACTCGCGCTAAGACACTTGGCCGCCCGCCGGCTTGAATCTGGAGCCGGGTTTGTTGATGCGGCCAAGCTGCTTTTGCAAAAAGACGTGGATCTAACCGATGCCCTGCGTGTCACCGCACGGGTATATCGAGGTGGGGGGTTGGGTAGAGAAGCGGGCTATTTGCCGGCATTTTTGCGGGTGAGGGACGCTCTTGCGAAGTTGCCCGAACTTGAACTCGCCATGGAGCGAGGGAGAATTTCGGTGGAGGCGGCCGGTGAGATTCTCACTTCGGGGGTTCTTCAGGATTGCAGTCCACCCCGTTGGCGCTGATTTGACTGTTGGTGCGGAACGTGTTGAGGAGAAGCCAGTTTTTCTTCATCACCTTGGGGATTATCGCGTCTTCGCGCACGTTGGTAACGTGGTAAGAATATTGATTCCAAATGCGGCGTGCGGGGATCCACCGCTCTTCGGCGTCACGCAACACGGTCATGGTGGGGCCGCTCGCGCCCTGCGCATAGTTTGAGACATATAGAATTTCGGCGGAACCATCGTTGTCGCAATCGGCCACAACGGGGTATTCTATGAGTGTTCCAGATTGGCGGGCGGCGGTTAGATTGGTGGCCCCTGTCTTTCCATCAAAGACGTAGATTTGCGTTTCATCGGCGTAAATGGCCTCTGCGACGCCGTCACCCAAGAAGTCAAACGCTGTGGCGGTGGCAAGGCCGCTTATGTCTTGAACGTTGTTGCTCCACTTGGGAGTGACTGTATTGGGAGCCACTTGGTACACGGTATAGTCGGAGCAGGTTGCCGCGGCGATGTCGGCTATACTGTCGCCGTCAAAGTCGTGAACCACGGCGGGTTTACCCCAGCAGTTGGGTGATGGGTTGGGATTTGTTGGGCGAATCGGCCCAAAAAGGAGCGCTCCGGTGTGGTCGAGAAACGAAATACCGTCGGCGTTTGTTAGAAAAATTTCAGGCTGGGGATCGCCGTCGAGATTGGCGACTTGGGGATGGGCGGGTTTGAAGTTTTGGAGTTTATAATAAAGTGTACCGTCGGCCCGGTAGGCTTCATGACCCATGATCACTTCAAGCTTGCCGTCTCCGTCGAGATCGGCAGCGGTGGGGGTGACACACCAATATTGAGTATCCCATTCTGCGGCGTTTGTAGGGTCGCCGAAGAGCTTATTGCCTTTGTTGTCGTAGACCTCCCATCCAAATAGGATTTCGGGCGTGCCGTCGGCGTTCAGGTCGTAAATGGCAATGGCCGTGCACTGAGCGGAGGCAAACGTTGTTCGATATCCACCCACGACAGGGGAGGTCCATTTCACGGAGCCGTCGTGTCCAAACGCCATGAGCCTGCCGGTTGAGTCGGCTGTCACCACCTCGGGTAGAGCGTCGCCGTCGATGTCGGCAAAGGCCGGGTAGACAAATGCATCTACCAGGACGGGGAACTTGAGTTTTTCAATGCCTGTGTCCCCTGAAAGCATGTGGATATACCCATTGGAGCTGACGAGGAGTCCGCCAAAGTCGAACGAATAAATGGCAGTCACGAGGACATCGGGGATGTCACATAGATCGATCTCCCCATCACCGTTGTCGTCGGTAAAGTTGCCTACCAATGGAGTGGAAAAACTGCCCGTCAGAAATGCCGATGGGTCGGCGGGGGGCGCTGTCCATTGCCACTGCACCGTGGGGGCGAACGAGTCGGCGGGAGCCTTTTCTTCGCAGGTGGGTGCGTTTTGCGAGTCGTCGTCGAGCACTTTGCAGGCTTTGGCCACGCCGCCCGTTCCCACGCTGCCGCCCGTGCCAAAGCCACCAAATCCGCCGGCGGTTCCTTCGCCGCCGCTTCCGCCCGTGGAGGTGGTACCGGCGCTGCCCCCTCCTCCTGTGTTGTTGGTTACCGGCGTTGCGCCGCACGCAGTGATTGTGAGCGCGAGCGCTGACAGGGCCGAAAAAGGAAGGGGCGGAAGATGCGGCAAAGCAAACGGGCGTTTCATTGCCAAAGTAGACTGCTCTTCGGGCGGTTCGTAAAGCGCGGCGAAGTGGGTTACGCGGGTGGACCGAATACCTGTTCTGCGAGGGCGGAAACGGCTGCTGTAACAGCTTCGTCGCTGGTCATTCGAAGTTGAAAACCGAGGCGTTTCAGGCGTGCGGCGTTCATCCTTGAGCGAGGTACATCACCCGGCCAGCCGCGATCGCCGCCGGCAAAGTGAATGGCAGCGTTGGGGTTGGGCGACGCGTGTACACATAGCTCCGCGATGCGCGCAACGCTCGTTGTATCGGGCGGGGCCAGGTTGTACACGGCGAGTTTTTGTTCGGGCGGCGTGTGATCGAGCCCAAAGAGAATGCCGTCGGCGCAGTCTGTGACGAAGAGATAGGGCTTGGACTGCCGACCGTCGCCGAGAACGTGGAGGTGGCTTGGATCGGCCTTGAGGCGGTTGAGAAAATCGAGGGCAGCGCCATGTGTACCCCTTGGGCCGACGACGTTGCCAAAGCGGTAGATCTTCGCTCTGAATTGAAAGCACTCGACGAATGCGCTGATCATGGCTTCACCGGCCATTTTGCTGGCGCCGTAAAGAGAGATGGGAAGATTGCCGAGGTCTTCTTCGGCGCAGGCTTGATCTGTCTCGCCGTACACGGTGCCGGAGGATGAAAAGACAATTGTGTACACATTGTTGCGACGCATCGCTTCGAGAACGTTGTATGTGGCGATGGTGCCCACTTCGAGATCGAGGCGCGTGTTGAGCAGGCCGTGGCGGGCTTCTGGATTGGCGGCGAGATGAAACACGGTGTCGTGGTCGGCGATTGAGCGCGCGAGATGATCGAGATCCAGGGCATCACCGACAATAAGTTGCGCGGCGCCCGACGTGAGATGCGGCTGAATGAACTCGCGCCGACCGCACGAGAGATTGTCGAACACGGTAACGGGGCCGCGTTGAACGAGGCGGTCCACGAGGTGGCTCCCGATGAACCCCGCTCCGCCGATGACGAACGAACGCATGCGATCTTTTTCCGGTTGGTGGGCCGTTACATCCGCCGTGCGGTGCATTTCCGTCAAGGGTCGCTTTTGCGGGTTGATGCGCGGACGACTTTTGCCGTGAACTGGTGTTCGTCACGCGTGATGAGGTGAATTGGCCAATCGTGAATGCGCATTGGCCAGTGCATTTTCTCAACGGCACCGCCGCATTGGGTGACCAGTTTGTTAAACGATTCGGTTGAAAAATAGTGCCCCGGGGAGGGAACACGCGCCGAGCGATTGCCGGTTAGATCCATGATCTTGAGGATGAGCGACGACAGCGGGCCAAACTGAAAATGATCTTTGATGAGCACGGCATGCGATGCGACGCGCAGCGATTCGCTCAACACGGCGCGCGGATCCGGTGCGTGATGGAGTACATCGGCAAGCACAACCACCTCGAAGGCGTTGTTGTCGAAGGGCAGGTGGATGCCGTTGTACTCGGCGACAAAGATGGCGGGATTGGGTCGAAGTTGGACTTCAACGCCGCTGATTTTCGTCGCGCCGATCCGTTGCGAGAGCGCGACCGCCAACGTTCCGTCACCCGCGCCGACATCCAGCAGCGAAGAAGCGTGCGGAACGAGCGAGGCAAACGATGCCGCAACGCGTTCAACGCGCGGTTCGTGCACGCGACGCCGATGCCAACTGAAAAAAGCGCGGGTCGCCGTTTCTACCGGGGGCATGTTGGGCCGATGTGCCGCGGTCGTCGTGAGGGCACAAACAAAAGTCGCGCCCCTCGACCTGCGCTCGCCGCGCGCGGTATGCTGATCGTGCGTGACGGGCTCGAATGGGAAAGGGCAGCCCCAGCCTTCCGACGGGGGTCGTGACGGGCCTACGAGCCCGGAGCGAGCGCGCGCGCACGGTTTGAAACCCGATCCGTTGGGCGATAAGACCGAGGCGATGTCGGCGCCGCCGGCCGACTTTCTCGAACACGCGGGCGAATATCTTGAGGCCGAGGAGCTGGCTCCCGACGACGTCGAGATCGACGAGGCCGTCGATGTGATTGAGCTGGACGAGGCCGACGCTGTGATCGAGCCGTCCCCTCCGGGCGATACCACGGCCGTTGACGGTGTACCCACGGCAGCGATCGTGGCGGCGGCAGTTGAGGCCGCGAAACGCGGTGGTCTGCCGTTTCCGCCGATCGCCGAGCCGGAGCCGCCAATCGCCACGCCGCGCATGCTCGACGCGCCGCGCCGGAGTAGCTACCCGCCGTCTGTTGTTCCGGTGCCGCCGGTTGCCGATGCAGCGGTTCGCGAGCCGACACCGGCTGTAATTGACCCGCCGCCGATCACGCCGCGCATGTCTCCTGTGAAACCGCAGCGCCCGTCGCCGGTGCTTGTTCCGTCCGACGACGAGGTGACGCCGACGGGCCGCGTCGCAGTGTTGCCAGCGCGTTCTCACGCCGCAACAACGCCGCTGATTCCGCCGAGCGACGCGAGCGAAGGGCCGCCGTCGCAGCGCGTTCGTCGCGAGGGCACCGATCCGATGATGAATGTCGCCGCACCGGCGATTCCCGCTCCGCCCGCCCCCGCGAATGTCCACGGCGTGCGCGCGCGCATCTCCGAGCCACCGACGGCGCCGAGAGGTGAGGGGACGGATCCGATGTTGAAGGTGCCGACGAAGCGCACCGAGGGGACGGATCCGATGCTCCAGGTGCCGTCGCGTGTTCGCGAAGGGACGGATCCGATGATGCGCGTGCCCGAGGCGCCACGTGAGGGAACGGATCCGATGATGCGTTTGCCCGATCTTCCCGCGCGGGAAGTGCGAATGGACTCGCCGACCGCCCGAGGCACGTTTCCCATCGTGCAAGCGCCGCCTCCTGTTGCGCTGCCGCCGCCCGCTGCGCCGCCCGCGGTCGCTCCACAAGCGGCGCAACAGCCGCCCGCTCCGGCGGTGGTTCCGCAAGTTGCAGCAGTGCCTCCCGCGGTCGCGGTGCATCCGGTCGCTGTTGCGCCGCCCCCGCATGAAACGCAGCCGCGCGTGATGACCGGCGCCTACGCGATCCCGCAGCCGCCCGAGCAGGTGCTGCCATTTCGCGCGCGGACCGGGACAATTCCGCCGGAACGACCAAACGCCGATCTCGCGGGTGTGTTGCCGTTTCGTCCGGCGGGAGGTTGGGCTCAACCGGCGCTGCCTCAAGGGCTTGAGAGTGGAAGCGACGGGCGGTTGACGCCTCCGGATCCAATGCCGGCCGCGCGCGCTGAGGCGCCGTACGTTCCGGTTGCAGCGATGCCTCACATCGCGCCGGTGAATGCACCTTCCTCGCCGCCGCTTGCAGCGAGCTATCCGCCGGCTCCCGCGCCGCCCGCGGCTCTCGCTCCGGTTGAAAGTGCGTCCGGCTTGTCGGCGGTTCGTCGCGATCAGTTGATGACCAGCGCGATGCCGTCGGCACCGCCGATGGAGGCGTTTCCATTTCAAGCGGCGGCTCACGGGCAGCCGATGCAGGCACACGGCGCGCACGCGATGGCACCGATGGTTGCTCCGCCGTCGCCGCACGTTGCCGCGCCGCAAGCGCCGCCTGCGCCGCAGCCTCCGCCGCCAAGTTTGCCAACCGATGCGTGGAAGTTGGTTCGGTCTCCCGTTCTGTATCCGTTCGCGGTGGGCGCGCAGGCAGCCCAGGCTCACGCTGCGCAGGCGCAGGCCGCTCAGGTTCAGGCCGCTCAGGCCCAAGCGGCGATGGCGCGTCAAGCGGGTGTTGGTGCGCCGCTGAGCGCGCCGCCGGCGAGTGCGTTCGCTCAAGACCCGGGCGTGGTTGTTCCTGCGTCGCTGGCTGTGAATGCGCCGCGGCTGACATTGGAGCAATACGCTTGTTTGGCTGCGGAGCTTGCGATTTCGCCGGCGAGCGCCGCACAGGTTCGGCAGCGCTACGGGCTCGATGATTCGGCGCACCTTGCGGAACAGAGCACGTGGCAACGGCGCTTCTCGCTCGATGCGCAGCTCTTCGCGAGCTACTCGTCGCTGTTTCAACACTATCGAGATTGGCTCAACCAGCAGGCGCGGCGGTAGCCCGAGCGACGCTCATTCGTTGCTGATGCGCGTTTAGCGAGCGCTTGTTTCGGCTGCGGCGTTGGCGATCCATTCACGCATCGCGGGCATCGCCAGCACGGCGTCCATGTATTGCTGCGCGATGCCGTCGACTTCCAGTTGGTAGGTAACGAAGCGCGTTACGACGGGTGCAAACATCGCGTCGGCGATGCTGAATGTTCCAAACAAGAACGGCCCGGAAGCGGCGAACTGAGCGCGACAATCGCTCCAAATTCGAAGGATGCGGCGAACATCGCGCGCGGCGCCGACGCTTGGCTGCACGTGTGTGCGCGCCGTGATGTTCATTGGCAGCTCGCGACGCAGATCGGCAAATCCGGAGTGCATTTCGGCTGAAACACTTCGAGCTGTGGCGCGCGTCTCGGCGTCCTCCGGCCACAGCTTTGCGGCCGGAAATCGTTCGGCCAGGTACTCGCAGATGGCGTACGAATCCCAAACGATGAGATTGCCATCGTGGAGTGCGGGTACACGTCCACTCGGTGAAACGGCTGCAATTTGCTGAGCGGTGCTCGGCGTGTCGAGCGCGATCACGACATGATCAAATGGAACGCCGATGTGCGCGAGCGCGAGGTACGGCCGCAGTGACCACGAGGACAGGTTTTTGTTGCCGACGTAGAGAACGAGCGAAGGCACGCTCAGTCTTTCGCAGCGGCGTTTTCTGCGTTTTTGGCTTTGCGAGCTGCTTTTGCCGCGCGGCGCGCTTCGGTTTCAAGCATGCCCAAGCGGGCTTTTTCACAGCGCTTTAGGCGCTTTTTCTTGAGGGGCGATTGGAGCCATTCGTGACGGAGACGGATATTCCACTTGGGCGTGTTGGCCATGACGAACTTGTTCCTCTGAAGGGGCGCGCAGGGTACACGTGTCAACGCTCAGGTCAAGCGCTTTCGATCCGGCGCCGCGCTCCATTCGGTGCTCTAGTTCCGCCATTCAGAAGTTTGGCCCGGGTTCCACTTCTTCGTGCGGAACTAGCCGCGCGCAAGCGCGGGGGGGATGGGGCGGAGCCCCATGGGACAAAAGATAGTGCCGCGTGCGCGAAGCACGCCGCGCCAGCGGCGACAAAAGTCCGGCAGGACTTTTGACACGCGGCACTAGCCGCGAGCGAACAGAGCCCACAAGAGCACGATCACCAAGATGGCGATGACCACCGACATCCCGATGATCACGAACACAACTCCGCCGCGCGCGGGCGTGGGCGGAACGGTCCCGTACCCACCCAACGAAGTGGACGGGGGATTGAAACTTGCGGCGGGCGGCGAAACCTGAACGGCTCGGTTGTTGGGCGCCGCCGCGGGCTGAGGATTGGCGAAACCCGCCGCCGCCGGCCCCATTGGCGGCGTCATCGGCGGCGCCGTCTGCGGCCCCTGGGTGGGCCCGACGGTTGGCGCGGGCGGTGAAAACGCGGGCGGCGGCAGAGGGAGCGATGCAGGCCCCGACGCATCTATGCGGTACGCGGCCAAGCCGGGCTGGGCGCCTCCCGGATTTTGATACGCGCCTCCGCTCCACGGTTGAGCGGCTGAGCTGGGTTGATCGGACACCGTTGGTCCCGCGCCGGCAGCCGCACGCACGTGCCCTGGGATGTCTGTTGCGGTTGGCGGAACCGGAGCCCACTGCTGCGCCGACGGTGCCTGCAGACCGGCGGGCGACGGCGCGGCCGGCGGCGTCGCGTAGCCACCCCGCGACTGATCCGGCGCCGTCATTGGATACGTTTCCTGTGGACGTTGTTGCGCCGAGTTGGGTTGAGATTCGGCCGCAGTGGGTGCTTGCGGAATGGTCGCGCGCGCTTTGGGGGGCACCTCCGCTACGCGCGCCATCTGCACGGTGATGTTGTCGTGCCCGCCGCGGTTGTTGGCCAGGTCGATCAGCGTCTTGCAAGCGTTTTCGACGGTGCCGGACGCAAGCGCCTGGCGAGTCGCGCCGAGAATGTCGTGCGCTAACGCGAGATCGGTGAGGCCGTCGCTCGACAGGAGCACGATGTCCCCCGCGAACAGGTCCATGGGCTCGGGGCGCACCTCCACTTCAACCTCGGGTTTCATACCGAGTGCGCGCGTGATCTTGTTTGCGTCGGGGTGACCGATTGCCTGCTGCTCGGTGAGCATGCCCGCGTCGATCATCGCCTGCACCATCGAGTGATCGCGCGTGAGCGGGTAGATCTGGTTCGCGCGGATGATGTAGCCGCGGCTGTCGCCGACGTGCGCGACGTCCATCCCGCCGTCGTGAAGAAGGAGCGAAACGACGGTTGAGCCCGGTCGCGTTCGGTTTTCAGGCGGCCCGCCGAGAAGGTACACACGGCGCCCCGCTTCTTCGATGGCGGCTTTCAACGCGACCGCAGGCGCGGTCGACGGTTGCGCGCGTTCCATCATTTCAAAGATGGTCGTAATTGCGGTGCGACTTGCCTCTTTGCCTCCGTAGTGCCCACCCATGCCGTCACATAGAACAAGCAGATGCCCAAACTTCGTTTCGACATAGCCGCACGAGTCTTCGTTCACCTGTTTGTTGGGATCGCGGCCCGGATCGCTCGCCTGAGCAAAGTCAATCCGGACACGAACCGCGGACGACGGAGCGTTGGTCATTGAAGGCTATTCAAGGCGAACGGAGAACTCTGCCGGGCCAAACCTGAGCGCGGCGCCCGGCGGCACCGCTGTCCAAACCATAGCGGGAATGCGCTGACCATTGACGAAGGTGCCATTGTTGGAGTTTTCGTCGCGCACCAGCAGTTGCCCGCCTTCAACCTTGAGCGTTGCATGTGTACCCGACACACGCGGCTCGGCGAGAAGCAATTGACAGACAGCGCCGTCGCGCCCAGCGCGCATTTCGGTGCCCGTTTGAACGGTAAAGATCCCGGCTCCGCCAGTGAGCACCGCGCGCGAGGCCGCGCCCGGAGGTGGACCGAAACCTCCGCCTCCTCCGAAGCCCATGTCGGGAGGCGGACCCGCCATTGGCCCGCCCATCGGCGAGCCGTACATAGGAGGTGCCGCCATCACCGGGGCGGGGGGCCCGCCCGCCATGATCGGTTTGGGTGCCTGACCGCCGGATCCACCTCGACCGCGTCGGCCGCCTCCGCGGAAGATCGCAACAACGAGCAGGAGGATCACTACGCCGCCGAACACGCCGCCGCCGATGAGTAGGTACGGCGGTGGTGCTGCCTTCGCCTTGAGCGTGAGGATCTTGTCCTGCGTGATCGGGGATGCACGTTTGGCACCGTTGTCGTAGATGACGAGGCGCCCGCTCATCCCGTCGCCCTTGCCAGCGAGCCACTTTTCGCTGTCGGGAATTTCAAACTCCGCAAACGTGTCACTCGCGCTGGCTGCTTTGCCGCGCATGCCGCTCTCGATGAGGTTGCGCTGCGCTTTCTTGATGTCTTCGAGACTGCCGCCTTGAAGTGTTGTCGGTGCCGGTTGGTTTGACGGCACCATGTACAACTCGGCTCGCTGCGCGTTGCCACCCCAACAGAAGTTGCCGTAGACGCGCACTTTGCCGCCCGGGAAAATCGGTTCTTTTTTGGCGTTTTTCTCGGTGGTGTCGCGGTCAATATCGAGCGGCCAAGTGGTTGGATCGATCCCAACGGGAACGTCGGCGAATGAGTTGTCGCCCGCGATCTGAGGGTTGGTGTTGATGAAGTTGAGCGTGAACGTTTGCGTCACCGTGGGCGCCACGCACGCGGCACGCCACTTCACAATGTGCATTTTGCCGAAGCGCGTGCGTACACTGTTCACAATGTTGGCAGCGCGGTTGGCTTGCTTATCGAGGACGATGCTGAAGAAGCCGCCGATCTCGGGGTTCGCCAGGGCCTCCATGAACTCGCGCGAGTTCTGGGCGAACTCTTCCATCGCCTTCGACGGGAACCAGATCGAGATCACCGGCACCGGCATTTTGGGGCGCGCTGTGTTGTCTTCGGGGAAGCGACCTTTTGTGATGTACCCTTTGAGGATATTTGCACCCGCGGAAGTGGACTCTGGGTCGGTGCCCGCGGCGCCGTTCGAGAGCACAACGAGCGCCTGATGCATGGGTTCTTTGACGTTGACGCCCGCGTTGCCGAGTTCGTTGAAGCTGTCTGTGACCGCATTGCGAATGATGCGGTTCAACATGCGGGTGCGACCCTGTGTTGGGTATGTGCCGGCCGCGCTGTTGATGAAGTTTGCGGCCTGCTGTTTCGACGCCGTCCATTTGGAGTCGAGCACAACGGCCTTGTCGTTGAAGAACACCACGTCGACGATGTCCTGCGGACCCATCGCGTTGACGAATGCGGCGGCTACGGCTTTGGCCTCGTCAAACCGCGAACCCATTGTGGATGCGGCATCCACAACGATGAGCCAAGCGGTGCCCACACCGGGCTGATTTTGCGCTGCTGCGTCGGACCACCGAATCTTCGACTCAAACGAAATTGGAAAATCTTGTCCATCGACTTTGACGGCGAAGAGCGCGTTCTTGTCGGGGAAGTCGAACGACGAATACAGCGCTCCGGGCTTTTCAAGCGCGTCGGCAACGCAGCTGTAATGCGAGTCGCCGATGAGCGTTGCGCACGGCGCTTCAAGCTCGCTCAGCCGCTTGTTCTGCACAACCTCAACGACGGTTGTGAGAATGGGCGCGTCGTCGACTTTCGCCGCGCGCGGATCGATCCGGAGAATGCGCGCCTCGGGCGCGGCGTTTGCCACGCCGCCCCACAGAGCAACAACCATCGCCGCCAGGGCCACGAAAAGCGCGTGAACGCTCCTCGCCTGAAGCTTTCCCTGTGATCGCCCTCGGAAACGACGGGGTGTACACATGTTAGTTTGAACCATCATCAACCATTCTCCAGAACGTGCGACCACGCGCCCTTGCGAGTGCGCTTCGCGGGGTGGGGCGATGCGGGGAGCAGGAGGAATGAAGTGCTCCCGTTTGAGCGCGATTCTGCGTCAGAATCGACCCGCCACATAAATGACCAGCACGGTGTAGCCGCCGAAGCGGATTCGATCGCCGTCGCGCACATCACGGCGCCCTTGGTAGCCGATTGCTTCCTCGTTGAGGAAAGTGCCGTTTGTTGAACCGAGGTCCGAAAGGGTCACGCGATTGCTATCGCATTCGATAATCGCGTGGCGCGTGGACGTTGTTCCGTGCCCAACTGGTATGTCCATTTTTTGGCCGGTGTCGGCGCGTCCGACTGTGTTTTGCCCATGCCACAACGGCCAATATTTGCCGAGCGGGTCATCTTGAAAACTGACCAAAAATCCCGCCAAAGTGCGCCGAGTTTCACCGCCCGGAGCCGGGGCCGCAGGGTACGCCTGCTGTGGTGCGGGAGGCGGTGGAGGCGGCGGCGGAGCGGGAGGTTCCGGCGGAGGCGGCGGAAATCCACCGCCGGGTGGAGCCCACGCGGTTGCCCCGAATTGGTCGGCGGTGCCGCCTGCGAAGCCGCCCGGCGGGGGCGGGGGTGCTCCAAATCCACCGGGAGCGGGCGGGGGCGGGGGTGCTCCAAATCCACCGGGAGCGGGCGGCGGCGGGGGTGGACCGAATCCGCCCGGTGCCGGCGGAGGTGGCCCAAATCCACCGGGAGCGGGCGGGGGCGGGGGTGGTCCAAACCCACCCGGTGCCGGCGGCGGAGGTGGCGGATACGCGCCCGATGAATCGCCAAAACCGGGCGGAGGACCGAATCCTCCGGGCGGCGGCGGTGGTGGCCCAAATCCACCGGGAGCGGGCGGCGGTGGTCCGAATCCACCCGGGTCGGGGGGCGGCGGGCCAAAGCCCGGCATGGGCGGAGGAGGTCCAAACCCGCCCTGATCCGGCGGCCCAAAGCCCGGTGCAGGGGGCGGCGGCCCAAAGCCCGGCGCTGGAGGCGGTGGTCCAAACCCACCTTGATCCGGCGGCGGCCCGAAGCCGGGTGCCGGAGGTGGTGGCCCAAACCCACCTTGATCGGGAGGCCCAAATCCCGGCGCCGGCGGCGGCGGAGGCGGACCAAAGCCGGGAGCGGGCGGAGGCGGTCCGAACCCACCCGGATCGGGCGGCCCAAAGCCCGGAGGAGGCGGCGGAGGCCCATATCCCGGCGCCGGAGGCGGCGGTCCAAAGCCGGGCGCTGGAGGCGGCGGTCCAAACCCACCAGGATCAGGAGGTCCGAAACCGGGTGGCGGTGGTGGCGGACCAAACCCGGGCGCAGGCGGCGGCGGAGGCGGTCCAAAGCCCGGCGGCGGAGGCGGAGGCCCAAAGCCCCCGGCGTCGGGAGGTCCGTAACCCGGAACCGGAGGCGGCGGACCGAACCCCGGTGGGCCACCCAGCGGCGGCGGTGGGGGAGGAACTGGGCCGCCGGCATTCAGCGGGGTTGCGCATACAGGGCAGAACTTGTCAGCGGGCGTGACAGGCGCGCCGCATCGAGTGCAGAGCATTGGTTCCTCTCGCAGTTGCGGGGCCGAAGCGCCGCGCGGCCGAGCATACCCTCACCCAACGATGTCGGATCAAGAAGATGCGCCCAGGTGACTGGTGTTTTTCTACTGCGCGCCCCGCTGACGCGTCCTCGCTGCGCTTCCGGTGCTCAAATACGCAGCGTATGTTCCGCTCCGGTTCTCGCTCGGACGCGTGATCGGGGCTGCTCGTCACGAAAAACACCAGCCACTTAGGGGCTGTGCATTGCCGATCTGAACCGCTGCGGCTGCGGATGGACGGGTGGCGTCGGAGAGGGAAAGACGAGCGGTGAAAGTCGGCGGGGAGCGAGGCTCAGCCGTCTTTTGCGTCACGCACGCGAGCGGCTTTGCCGGCGAGATCGCGCAGATAGAAGAGGCGCGCTTTGCGAACAACGCCGCGCGAAACAACTTCGATCTTTTCGATGCGGGGGCTGTGGAGCAAAAAGACGCGTTCAACGCCCACGTTGAAGCTCACTTTGCGGACGGTGAAAGAGCTGCGAACGCCGGCGCGGTGTCGCTTCAGGACAACGCCTTGGAAGACCTGAACGCGCTCTTTTTCGCCCTCGATAATTTTGTAGTGAACACGAACGGTGTCGCCGACGCGGAACTCAGGGAGCTTGTCGCGAAGCTGCGTGGCTTCAAGCTTGGCGATCACAGGGGACGAGAGCATGGCAAAATCCTCAAAACGCAGGTGATAGGGGCGCGGCATTATGCACGCCGGTCCTTGCGTGTCAATCGTCCGTGCACGCGGCGCGAACATGCGATGATAGCCGCTCAATGCGCGCGTTTCCTACCGACGTGGAACTTCCGAAGGTGGAAATCCACGTCACCGAAGTTTGCAACAACCGCTGCGGGTTTTGCACCACCGGTTGGGTCAACGCCGAAGACAAATCGCTCACACACATTCCCCGCGAGATCATTCGAACACAGTTGCAGACCGCATTTGATGCCGGTGCAAAGCGCGCCCTTTTTCAAGGGGGCGAGCCCACTGTTCGCCGCGATCTGGGCGACTTGCTGAGCGATGCGCACGACATCGGTTACCAAGCCACAACGATCTTCACCAACGCACGCATGGCGGCGTCAAAAGCGGGCGCGCGCTGGCTCGCAGCAATGGGCGTGACATGGTTTCAAGTCTCGATCCAGGGCGGAAACGCGGCGGCGCACGATGCGTCCGTCGGTGCAGTGGGCGCGTTTGAGCAAACCGTTTCGGGAACACGACGCCTGATAGCGCTCGGCCAGCGAGTGAAAATCAATGCGGTCCTCACGCGCCATCTGATCGAGTCGCTGGGCGAGTTCGCGCAGTTGATGATCTCACTCGCGCCCGAAGAAGTTGGCCTCGACACAGTGAAACCGAGCGGCGCTTTCGGCCAAGGTCGAGCGAGCCTGCCCGATCTTTTGATTCCGCTTGGACCTCATCGCACGCAAATTCGCGATGCTGTCTTGGCAATGGATGGTGCCGGCGTTGTGGCTCGGCTCACGAGTTTTCCACCATGTCTCGCCCCCGGTGCCGAACACCTCGTCAGCGAAGAAGCTCCCACAACACGCACGCACCAAACGAGCGGCACGTCGGTCAACAAACTTCTTTGGAAGCGCGGCATGCAGGCAAAGTCACCCGCGTGCGCCGCGTGCGCGTACAACGCAACGTGCGGTGGTGTGTACACAACATACGCGGACTTGTATGGCACCGATGAGTTGAGCCCCATCGCGGCGCGCTCCACGCAATCACCCACTCCGCCTCAACGCGCCGCTTCAGACAGCTCTCTGACGCAAGCGCTGCGAGCCGTTTTTGTGCGGCCCGAAACAGTGAGCGCGAAGGCGCCGATGCGAGTGCTGCGCGTGTGTCGCTTGGTGTCTGGAGAACACGCGCTCGACTGCGTGGGACCTCTGGGCGAGTTGCGCGTGGAGCTTGAGCCGGCATCCACCGCGTCTCGGGAGCCACCTCCATACGCGACCACAAATCGGTTTGTGATTCGATATGCAAACCCCTCGGAGGCCGACAATCCCGAACGGCGCGCACGCGTTGATCTCCGCTTGGTTGATGCGGTTGTGAACGCGCTTCGACGAGTTGAACCAAACTTGCCAAGGGAAGATGAATGAGCGCGTTCACGCATTCGTGAAACCGCTCGCGCAGATCTTCAGAGGTTCGACACTTCGAACGTAAAATCCGCTTTTTTCAGGCGCTCAACGAGCTGTGTACCCATTGCCGTTGCAGGCGTCAGAACACCGCCCTCAAAGCCGCCAATCGGCGGGTCGAGCGCGAGACACATCGCCGCCTGCGCCACCATTCTCGATGTTGCCGCGTACCCCGGGTCTCCCTGACCTGTCACAGTGGCAACCACCGACGCACGCGTATCGCCTTCAAGTACACCCAGAAATCGAAGCTTGAAATAACCGCTCGCGCGCGTTGATTCACTCGGCCCTTCACCGCTGCTCGGCAACATTCGCAACGCCAGCTTCCGAGCCGTACCGGACAACGCGAGCGTCACTCCCACCGCCCCCATTGCAGCCGATGTCGCCGCGGCTTTCACCGCACCGACAATTCGCCCGCGCATGAAGAGCGACTCCGAGTACCGAAATGTTTTGCCGTACCGATGAGAGAAGAGCGCGTTCGATCGCCGCACAACGCGGCTGTTGATGCTCCCCATCACCCACGGAGCGGTCCAACCGCCTGCGTCGCTGTCCCAACTCGGCGTCATTGCGTCGCGCCCATCGGTGTTCAAGTCGTTCGCGCGATCGGGACTGAGCGCATACGGATCACCGAGGACGCGTCGCGCCGCCTTGTCTTTTGCGGCAACATCGAAGATCGTCACCATCGTTGTGGCCGTGCCGCCCGACACTCCGCCGCGTGCGCCCCACACATACGCACGCACCTCGGAAAGAGCGCGACCACGCGAACCGAGCGCGTGCTCCGCGAGAACGAACGTGCCGAGATCCGACGGGATCGAGTCGAATCCGCAGGACGGAACGATGCGTACACATTTTAACACCGCCTCGTCGTGGTGAGCGTCGATCAAGCGGCGGATGTAGTGAGCCTCGCCGGTGATGTCGCAATAGTCCGTTTCATTGCGTACACAAGCAGCTACTACCGGCAAACCGTGTTCTGCGAACGGTCCGACGGTGGCGCACATGACCCTTGTTGCTTTTGCGATGCGGTCCAGCGACTCATCGTCGTGGGCCTCACCGATCAAAATCGGAAGCGCCGCTCTGGCGGGATGCTTCGTCGCAATCGCGGTGCGGACCGCTTCAAGCTTCGATCGATTCCGACCCGCGATCGCAAAGTGTACATTTGGCTGCGCGGCCAAGTAGTCCGCAACGAGTCGCCCGGTAAATCCCGTCGCCCCCCACACAACAATGTCGAAGGGGCGCGACGGGCGCTCAGTTGAGAGTGCTGTCACTTTTTCTCTTCAAATTTGCAGGTCAGCTTTCGAACCATGGGGGCCGGTTTCGGTTGTCCCTTCGGCGGCTCCTTCACCAATCCGCGCTCACCGCCTTCCGCTTTTCCGCCCACGAGATCGTAGCGGAGGAAGGCCACCGGGCCCGGTACCGGAGCACCGGGTTTGGGCGGCGTGGCTCCGGGTTTGGGCGTTGAGCGACCGAGCGGCGACAAGAACTCGATGATGTTTGCTGTGCACACCTCGTTGCCGTTCACTCGAAGATCGTAGGCCGCCATTTGCATCGACTCTTCGGCACCGTCGACGTTGGCCGAGCCCGAATAGCGCGAAGCGATCACGCGGAACCCTTTCGGCGATTTTCCGCACGCGGCCCACTTTCCAAGATCGCGGCGGTAGTTCGCGATAGGCGTCCATCCATCGAGCCAAATGTTCTGACCGTGCGCGACGGGCTTTGCGGTTTTGTCTTTTTTGTCGAGCGGGGGAATGCTCACCACTTTGGCGAGGCTCCAGCTGGTGGACGTGAGCAACATCGGAACGCCGTCTTTTGTGGGCTGACCGAGCTGGCGTACAGAGCGGCCGGAGATCGTTGCGATCACCCGCGGGGATTCTCCCGTGAGCCACACAACGAGTTGGTTGCCGGCCATCCAAACGATCGGTTCGCCTTTGTCGCTGCCGAACATCACTTCAAGCGAAGGCATCAGGTCGTAGGTAACTTCGCTCGTTTCGATGCCGGCACCTTTGGTGCGAACCACGTAGTTTTTCGAACCGCTGCGCATTGAGAAAAGCGCACGTCCGCCGGACGCCGCAATGCTCCGCAGGTTTGGATCCCACGCCGCGTCCTTGGGAGCGGTGGCGCTCACATTCCGCGGCTTGGAGCCCACCTCGGTTGGATCCATCCAATGGAAAATCCACTTCGACGGGCTCGAACCGGGCTTGTCGGACCCTTCCACCACCATCACACCCACCGCGTCGAGCATTCCGTAACGCCCGCCCGGCGCGCTGCTTACTCTGCGCTTTGTTCCTTTAGCAGGTGTACCTTTCACAAACAGATCTTGAAGCTGGTACGTGCCGTTCAACGGAGGTGTACTTTGTGCGGCGCCATCGGTGGTACACACCGCGGCCCGATCGCCGCCCGGAGACGGGGGTTGCGAGCGACGCGGCAGAAGTACGCCGCCCGTTAATTTTTGCTCCTCGGGCAGCGCGTCTTGAGCGCCCCAACCGATGCGGATGTATTGCTCCACGCGAATACCCGCGTCGCTCACAGTGAACAGATCGTCGGAGTAGTAGCTGTCGTAATAGTCGCCTTCACCGTCTTCACCGTTGTTGTTGCCACCGCCGATCAAGTCGACAATGCGGCGCGGAGCCAATACTTCGCCCCAAGTTGCACCGCCGTCCGTGCTGGTCAGCAACTTGCCGTCACCCGCGGCTACGCCGAAGTTGCCGGCGAGTTTCACAGTGTTCGCGCCGCTCACTTTCTGAGGCTCAACAGGTGTTTTGCCGGGTGCGGCGATCACCAACGCCGGTCCTTCTTCGGGCGCAAAAAGCACCACGTGCAGGCGCCTGTCGTTGTCCTCCTGAACGAAGCCGCGGACGCTCACTTCGGGAGCGGTCGCAGGCAGACTGATGGTCGCGAGCGTGTTTTCTTTTCCGCGCGCATCCATCGCCACCACCCACGCTTTTCGCCCGTCTTGGGGGAGCGGTTCACCTTCACCGTCTTCGCGACTTGCGGGTGCTGCGGGTGCAACGTCTTCCGGCGGATCTTCACCTTCGTAGAGGCCTCGAATGTACACAATACGTCCATCCGAAAGCGGACCCACGCCGCGCTCCCAGGGATCGATCGACGGTCGAATGGATTCCCACTTTCCGTCGGGCTGACGAACGCACAGGTCGTCCGCCGCGTTTTCCGGGTCGCATGAGCCGAGCAACATCACCCCGCCGCTCGGTGATGCTCGCAGTTCGGCGTCGCCGCTTCGCTTCAACACCGGACGCTCCGGGGCGAGCTTGCCGATGAGATTCACTTTGTACACCCCAAACGCGTCGTACATGTTTTCGCCCGCTTCGCTGTCGGGAAGAGAGCAACCGAGCCAGCCGGTGTCACCAGCGCGAACAAGCGCACAGACGCGAGCTTCATCGCCTGAGACCTCAACCAACTCCGTGACGAGGCCCGACTTCAGGTCCACGCGTGCGAGCAGACCCGACGCCGCAACGAGCGCGTCTCCGGTCGGCGTCAAAATACCCGACTGCGCCACCTCACTCAGCGGGTCACGTTCGGTTCGCCGAACCCATTTCACGAGCGGTGCTTCGCTCGACGAAACCTGCGGCTCGACGGGCGTTCCAAGCTTGCCGCCCGCGAAGTCGATCGGCACTTCACTCCGTCCGTACCCGAGTGACGCGATCACCGAATCGCCGCGAAGCTTGAGATCCATGACTCGCAGCGCATCGCCTTTGAGGGTTTCGCCGGCGGGCTTCCAGGTGGCCCCGCCGTCCGTCGTCAAAGCCAATCCTGCCGCCTCAAAAACCGCGGCGCCCTCCTTCGCGTTTTTGAAGACGATGTGGTTGGGCGGAATCGCGGGCATGTTCGAAAGCGTCTTCGGTTGCCCGGACTCAACATCGATAAACCGCGCCACGTCCGAATCAAAATCCCAAACCGCAACAACACCCGGCCCTGATCCTACTTTCCAGATCTCACTTTCGGATCGCGCCAACGTTTTGGGCTCACCCAACAGATCGTCGAGCCTGAAAACGCCATGCTCCGAGAACGCAATCACCTTTCTTGCGCCGCTCGACGTCACCACTTCACTCAGGCCGATAAGTCGCTCCGGCATGGGCACCGTTTCGCTTTTCGCCGTGCCGTCTTTTGCGACGAGCATGCGTCGCCCGCCCACGAGGAGCAGCGTTCCCTCAGCCGTCTCGGGCCCAACGAGTGTGGACCCTTTCGACTCCGTCCAGCGCGCCGCGGCCAACGGAGGGGGTGCAACCTCAGCAATTTGCACCGGCGGAGGCTCCACCTTGGGGGTTGGCGGGGGCGGGGGAGGAGGACACGCCGTCAGCAGCAGAGCGGCCAGCGGAGCGAAAAATCGCAGACGCGCAAAACGGAATGTGGGGCCCAAAACCATGGCGCGGCAGGTTAGCCGAAACACCCAAAGTGCGTGAGCACCATTGCGTTCCGAGCGCATCCGGCAAAAATGCCGCGCCTATCCCATGATGGTGGCCTGGTCGTTTTCTGCCAAAACTCTCGATGAATTGGGGCGCCTGCTTCGATCGCTCGGCAAACACCGGTATGTCGAAGAAGTGGACCATCGCATTCATTGGATGATCGACGAAGTGCTCTCCGATCGGCCGATGTTTGCGCCTCACGCAGCCGCATTCCAAACGCGGCGAAAAAAGGACACCCAGCTCGATCCTTCGTCGCGAGATCCAACGCTTTGGCGCACTGCGCCCCTCGACGAAGTGCTCGCCGCGTTGGCGGCTTTTTGGGTTGACGACGGCGCACACGAACGCCGCGAAGCGCTCCGTGTACTCATCGAAAAAGCCGGCCTTCCGATTCCCACTCACGCGCCGTTTGAAGCCCCGCCCGAAGAGCCCCCCCATCCTGAACTCATTCAGCTCGACTGGGTGCTATTGCCGGTCGACGAACTTGACACCGATCGGCATCGCGGTGCGCTCGAAGCGATGGAAGAGTGGGCCGAAGAAGTGCCCAATCCGTCGGCGCCCATCTACCAAGAGGGCCCAAGTCTCGCATTTCCCGAACTCTGCGCGGGCATGCACGATGGTCAGCTCGCAGCTGAATGGATTGTCTGGTCGGAGCCTCCGTTCAGTTACGCGGACTATGTTCTCCGCGGTGCGTCCAAGGCCGCCCGTTTGGATGAGCCGCCCGTCGGCTACCACGACCTATAAGACCAACGCCGCGAAGTCCGCAGCGTCCCCTTCAATAGCTCAAGAGCCGATGCTTTTTTATTGCGGTGCCGCGGTTGAGCCGGCGGTCGTCGCAGCGGCAGTTGCGCTCGCCGCCGTCGATGCATTGAGAGCACCTGAACCATTGCTCGGCGCATTGCCCGAAGCGCCCAACGTCAACAGCACAATAACGCCCAAAGCAATGCGGTACACGCCGAACGGCGCCAGTCCAAAACGTTTGAGGTATCGCAAAAAAGCGGCAATCACGGCGAGTGCGACAACGAACGAAACAACGAGCCCAATGGCGAGTGCGTTTAATGCTCCGGGCGTCGATGCCAGCGTCTTGTAGTTTTTTACAAGGTCGTAAACGGTGGCCGCGCCGAGCGTTGGTATAGCAAGCAGAAACGAAAAGTCGGCCGCGGTTGACGGCGTGAGGCCCGAGATCTCCGCCGCGACAATAGTTGTCATTGAACGTGAGCTGCCCGGCCACAGCGAAAGGCATTGGCCAATTCCAATCGCGAGCGCTCGCTTCAGGCTCACCTGTTCGAGTCCGTCGTCACCGGGTTTGCCACGACGCTTGCGACCAACATCCACTGCAATCATCAAGACGCCGCCCACAATAAGCGCCCCCGCAACCGGCGCCGGATGAAACAAAAGCTCTTTGATCGCCTTGTGAGTCAATAGCCCAATGACGGCCGCCGGCACGAACGCCAATCCGAGGGCGAATGTCAAACGCAATGCAGCTGGGTCGCGCGCAATAAGTCCTTTTATGAGTCGCGCGAGGCGCTCGCGGTAATAAACGCAAACCGCCAATACCGCCCCCAATTGAATAACAATCTCCAGTGTCTTTGCGGCCGGACTGTTTTGTCCCAACCGGTCGCCCAACAAAATCAAGTGCCCCGTGGAGGACACCGGCAAAAACTCGGTTAGGCCCTCAATAATGCCCATGAGGACAGCATCCAGCCAATTCATAAGCGCCCACTATACAAAGGACCGCCATAAAAGAGACGCCTCGTGATAGGGTCGCCCGCCATGTCGGG
This sequence comes from Polyangiaceae bacterium, assembly GCA_016712345.1. Classification (GTDB taxonomy): domain Bacteria; phylum Myxococcota_A; class Polyangia; order Polyangiales; family Polyangiaceae; genus JADJRH01. Next base: position 3,961,418 of record JADJRH010000011.1, on the reverse strand, counting down.
ACTATTCGACAAAGAACTAGAGTCAATCGTCAATCAACACAGCCAAGACTTTTCGCGCAAACTCGCGCAGGAAGTTTCGGCTCTCATCCTGCGCAAGCTGGGCATTGATCAGGGAGCGCTCTCGGCTCCCCGTTCCAGCTCCGGCGCGGGTCGCCCGGGTCGCAAAAAAGGGGCTGCAAAAGCGGCTCCGGCGCCCAAAGCCACGCCGGCAAAAAAGGCTACACGCGCGCCGCGCAAGCGTGCGAGCGGTGAAGATCGCAATGCCGTCCTTGAAAAGGTTTATCGCGCTATCGCGTCGCACGAAGGCATGGCCGTCAGCGAAGTGATCAAGGCCACCAATCTTTCACGCGGAACAGTCACCGCGGCTTTGAAAAACCTCAAAGAGCAGCGCCGAATCTTTATGGGTGGGACGCGTCGTTTCGCTCGTTACGCGAACAGCCAGCAAGTGGCCGATCGCGCGAGTGAAGCTGCCCACAACGGTTAGTCGCTCAATCCTTGGCCTTGCTGCAATGCGTTTCGGCGCGACGGTAAACGCCGCGCCGAAACATTTATTCGCATTTGCCAAGCGCGCCCATTGATGAGCAGTTCTGCGCTATGGGGCAGTCTTTGTCCTCATAACAGCCTGTCGTGCACGATTGAAATGAGCAAACGCGCTCTTGGCCTTCATGGCCGAGATTGCAATCAATGTCGTCCACGCATTCGCTCCCATCGGGAGGCAGCGCCAAATCATTCACCCAGTCGGCGCATGTCGTCACCGGAAACTCGTCGACAGCGTGCGTATAGCCGCATTCGCTCGGCGCGCCGTACACATCGCAATCCGATTGGTCTTTGCACGTCGGCATACATATCGTGATTGTTTTAAACGATACGCATTCCGACGCTCCAAACGGGCAGTCTTGAATCTTCGCGCACTCCTGCGTGCAATACCCCATTGGGCAATTCTGGCTCTCGCATTCGTCGTCTTGAATGCACGCTTCGAATAACGCTTTCCCGGTTGTTCCACCGGTTCCGCCGCCGGCGCCGCCTGTTCCGCCGCCGCTCCCGCCGGTGCCCGCGCATTGACATGCTTCGTAATCGGTCCCGGACGAGTTGCATTCACGTTGGCTTTCGGTGCCGTCGTCGCATGTGCAGGCCATTACATCGCCGGGTGTACACACGGGGCATTGCCCGGTGCGCGACACGCATTCGTCAAAACCCGAGCCGTCGGCATTGCATGTGCGCGTTCCCGGCTCATTCGGATTGCCGGGACACGGTCTGCAAAACACCTCGGTTCCGGGCTCGCACACCTTTTCTGCGTTTTGCCCGCCGTCACACGCGGGCCAGATTGCGAGCCATCCGAACGCTGCCCAAAGCAAAGCATTTTTCTTCATTTCCGTAACTCCACCACGTCCGTTATTTCGCTCGGCGTGCGCGCCGCCAGAGCCCAGCCAACGCTGCAAGAGAGAGCAACGTCGTCAGAGCGTTGTGTTGCGGCAAACTTCTGGGCACTGCACACCCGCCGCCCTCTTCATCCGCCTCCCCGGAACATTTGTCCCCCAAACCATTTTTCGGTTCGGGATCACACACGGCTTCGCGATCTGGAGGGTACACAGCGCACACCGCCGACACATCGTCGAACTCCAACGTGCGTTGCGATGTGGTGCCCGCCTCATACCCGGCAAACATTGTCGCGTCGGGATCCGGCGTGTGATCCAACCCGATAAAATGCCCAATCTCGTGCGTCACGATCGAAGGCAAATCGTACACAACGTGATCGTCGCCGATCGTCAGCTCGTTAAACGCAAAGTTCAGCTCAATATCGGCATCGAGAATCTCGCCCGTGGACCTGTTGTACGTCACCGTCGTTTTCGCCAAGTTGTTGTCCACGCCTGAGTAGTTCCACTTCGTGTCTTGAAACATCACCACGTTCGCGTTGGGCCCGCCGCCGTCGTACTCCGCCTTGTGGCACGACACGTCATCCAGAGCCGAGAACGCAATCGACGCGTTGCCGCCCGCATCGCAGGGCAAGTCGGTCCACGCCAAAAAAGATGTTTCAATCATCGCGCGAACGTCTTCGATCGGAAGGTTTTCGGTGCCGTCGCGCTGAACGCTGAAGCCCACACACTTCGACGCCCAGAAGAGCGGTTCACCTGTGGTCTTGCATCCGTCCGCGTCGCGCTCGCAGTCGCCCGAGCAAGTCGTGCTTCGACAATACGCGGCGGCATCCGCCGACAGCGCCGACAACGCCGCACCGAAAGCAATCAGCCCGAGGGCATAACGAGTGTTCATAAACAAACCGACGGCGCTCCATTATCACCCAATCTCGGGGCGGCGCGCCGCGCATCTCGCTTCGCTGATTTCAAAGTTGATCGCGTCCACCGCAGTATACTGGCCATCGCCGTTTCAAACCTCTTCGCGCGAGGCTCGCTATGCACGACGAGTTGCCCCATCCCGATGTGTTCGAAAAGCTCCACAACAGCCACGCCCGCTTGCGCGAGGAGCTTTCGGCGCTCACGCACGCGGCCAAAGCGCTCGCCGCGGATCATGACGACGCCTCCGCGCTCGCCGCAATTCGCAGATCGCTCGCGTATTTTGATCGCTCCGTTGTTCGCCACGAAGCCGACGAGGAGCAGTCCGTATTTCCGCGCGTTGGTCACCTGCCGGAGCTTGCCGACACGCTTGCAGTGCTGAGCGCCGAACACGAAGTACAACGCGGCCTACACGCAACACTTCGCGTTCTCATGACCGACACCGGCGCGCCCGAGCGCGCCAACATCGCCAAGATCGTGCAGGTCGCCGCATCTCTCGAAGAAAGCTACACAGCCCATCTGGCGCGCGAAGAGCGTGAACTGTTTCCCGCTGCGGCCCGCGTCCTCGACGAAGATGCGCACACCCTCATCGCCCACGAAATGGATGAGCGCCGCGGTCGAGAACGCGGCTCGGGTGGAGGCGGCGGTGGAGGCGGCGGCGGTCGTGGCGGAGGAGGCGGCGGAGGAGGCGGCGGCGGTCGTGGAGGAGGTGGGGGTGGCGGCGGCGGCGGTGGTCGCGGTCGATCGTAGCGACATGTGTACACCACACAACAGTCGCTCCTTGTCGCCCGCCACGCCGGGATAATGTGTACACATTTGCCACCGTTCGCGATCTACCGAGCGCAGCTTTTTTCTCCCGCCTTCACCAGCACGCTCTCAAACCTTGCCGACTGATCCCCCGCAAACCATTCCGGCTCCAGCTCCCGCATCGCTTTCCAAAATCGCTCCCACGTTCCGCACCTCTCAAACAAGGTCGCAAACGCCGGACTCTCGCTCCCGTACGTTCGTGACTCCAGCAACGTCGCGTTGTTGAGAGTGCGCTTCCAGCCAAGTTCTTCTTTGAGCGCTGTCAGGATTTTTTTCTTCTCCTCGAGCTTTTCTTCCTTCGTCTTGGACGACGCATACAGACTCTCCAGTTCCTTGTAGGCGTCGTGCATTCGCCTGCGACGTTTCGCCGACTCCACCCGACTCTGACGGTACGCAATCAGCTCAGCGATCAGCCCTTCTTCCCGCAGATACTCCTCCGTCAACCCGTCTGAAACGTACTCCGCCAAACTCTCGTTAAACGTTGACTGCCCCGGAATATAAAGCGTTGCGTGCACCGATTCGTGCAGCACCACATCTACCAACCCCGGCAACGTGGTGGGGCCATCTCCCAACATGCTTGAAAGCACCGGATCGCGAAACCATCCAAGGGTTGAATAGGCCGTTGCCCCGCGAACATCCACGTCAAGCCCCTCTGCTGCCAAATCATCGGCGTAACGTCGGGCATCTTCCAGGTCAAACCATCCCAGGTAAGGTACGGTCCCCACAATTGGAAAACGCCACTTTCGCGGCTTAAACGCCAGTGGATCCGACGCCGTTGTCACATACACAACGCGCGACCTGCCAAGCGCCACGTACGTCTCGTAACTCGACGTGGGAGACAGACCATATCCAGTTCCAAACCGCTTGATCGACGGCACCACCGAAAGCAGTTTTCGCACCCGCGGCGGCGTATTTTCGTCGTCAATGGCCCGCTCAATCGGCCGCGCCCGACACATCAAGTCGAGCTGCCCCTGCGCTGCTTGAAACAGATACCCCGGCGCGCCGCACCCCAATAGCAACGTCGACAGTAGAGTAATTGTGTACACAAAACTCAACTCGCGTCGCGTCTTCTTTTGGCCCATCACCACCTATCTACCATACAGTAACTCACTTACCCGGTTGGTTCTCACGGCTTAGTCTTTGTGTTACCCATCCCGCCGTGGCCAAAAAATCCAAACGCCGCGCGTCAAACGACCCGCTCGGCCCCTCCCATACAACGCGTTGGCTCGTGGGGCTTGGATTTATCGCAGTGGGTATTTTCATCATCGCCGCCTCGGTTCTAGCCGGCACCGGTGGGGATGAAGCCCGCGCCCGCGCCGCGCTCGAACAAACCTTCGTTTCGTCTGCCTGCCTTGTGGAAGATGTTTCGGTTCGCCGCCTGGCAACGTACGAAAGCGATAACGAAGCTGAATTGGTGGTCACCTATACCGTTCAGGTCGGCGACCAAACCTACCCAGGTGTTGTGTACGCATATCCCTATTACGCGTACACAAAACCGGCCGCTGAACAGGCCGCGAAAACGACCCATCGCAAAGGTCAAAAGGTTGCCTGTTTCTACAATCCACAAAACCCCAAAGACGCCGTCCTGATGAAACGAGCCGCACCCGATCCCACTCCACCTTCCAATGCCGGCTCCTGGCTCTTTGGAATCATCGGGTCAGTCATCTTCATTGTCGGAATTGCCATTCTCCTCACTCGCAAACCTTGGTCCGTTGCCAACAGCTCCGTCGACTAAACCGCTGTGTCGCCAAGTTTTCTCCTTCCCCAAAGCCCTCGCCGCCCCTAAACTCGCGGCTTCCCATGCGCCTCGCTCGTTTGTTTGGCCCCATCACCTTGGGGGCTTTCACCCTGGTGTTGCCCTCTATTTCCCGAGCGGCAACGTTCACCCCCCAAGGCGTCCTCCAGTTTAACCCCACGGCTGTCGCCATTTTTGACTTTGAAGACCCGGCCCCAGAAGGCTCCCCCAACCTTCGCCCGACCTCGGTGCCATTCACGGCAGTCATGTCCTAAAGTTAAACGCTTTTCAGGGCGTTGATTTCGATCTGACACTTCCCAAAACAAAACAAACCTACCATGTCAGCGCCTGGGTTCGTGGGCGTGAAGCCACCATCAGCGTTGAAGTTTCATACTCCGACCGCACCGATGAAGTGTCAGCCCTATTTCCCACCGGTCGAGTCACAAGCGACGGATGGGTAGAAGTCGCCAATCACCATCTCCGGGTTGACGGCGAACGGGCCACATCCGTCAAGTTGGGCGCTTTTGCCGCCGACGGAGCCGATATTGACGCTGTAGAAGTGGTTGTTGACGGAGACGCGTCGCTCTTTCCACCCATCGCCAACGCCAAGTGCGCCGGCATTACCCAAAGCGCCCAGTGCGCTGCCGACCAGGTATGCATGTTTTCCGAGTGTCGAACCATGTCCGGCGTGGTTCCGCCCATACCGGCTGATCGCGACCAAGTGGCAGACTACCTCCAGTCTCGATTAACCCTTCTGTTTGGGCCTTTTCGCGAACGCACGTTTGACTTACCCAACGCCCTTGTGGCCATTCAACAAATGAAAAGCGCCCAAGACCCATGGAACTATTGGAACGCGTTTACCCTCGCCGTCAGAAAGCTCCGCGACGGCCACACAACCACCAGCAACATTGCCGATTTTAACCTCCGCGGTCGCGTCCCCATCAACGTCTGCTTCATTGAGGGAGACGGTGATCTATCCCAAGCCGCCGCCCCCAAAGATCCTTCTTACCTCGACGTTCTTGTTTCCCACACCGGTTCAGAATATACCCTCGGCCTCAAACCCGGTGATCGCCTTGTCAAAGTTGACGGTCAACATCCCATTGCCTGGGCTCGCAACCTTGTCCAAGTGCAGTGGTCTCTTCCTCCCATTTCCAACCCTCGAACGTTTGGTGAACTCGCAGCGGTCCTTTCTCGCCTTATCGGCCGATATGCTGCAGAAATCGAGGTGATTCACTGCGATTCTGCCCAAGGCACCTGCGGTGCGCCACAAACCATTTCTATCACAGACATTCCCTTTCTACCCCCTGATGCACCGTCGGGTGCGCCCACGTGTGACAACCGCCCTCTGCGCCACTTGGCCAATTCGCCCGCGGATCATGGCAATAACGCTCCTGACGGTGTGTACTCAGGCATCGTTGTTGAATCCAACGACACAGAAAAAATATTTGGGCTTGAATGGGAGTCGCTTTATACAACCACCGGAAACGACGGCGTCGGCGCGGGCTTAAAAAAGGCCGTTTCCACCTGGAAAACGCAGGGAGCCAACGGCATTATCCTCGACCACAGAACCGGCACGGGTGGCACAATAGAAGCTCCCAAAATCCTCTGGAACTACTCGGTTGTCCGCCATCCAAACGATTATTATCAAGATCGACAACGCGCTGAAGACGAGCAGCCGTCCCTAGAGGAGGGCAAAGCTGTCTTTGACCTTGCCAAGTCCAAAAACCAAATCAACTACGCCGGCACCCCCACTCCTTCCACCGTGCCCGTGGCCCTTCTGCTCACTGTCGACGTGTCCGCGAGTGACTGGTTACCCCTTGGAATGAAGGGGACGCCCCACATTAAACTCTTCGCCCCTTTTGAAACCAACGGTGCCTTTTCTACCCGCTACTCGTTTGGATATTGGCTCGGCGTCAACTACGTCATTGCCACCGGAGACACCTTTTTACCCGATGGGTACACAATGAATGGTACGGGCGTCTCCCCCGACGTGGTGGTGCTCCCCAAACAGTCCGACTTAATGGTGGGCAAAGATACCGTTTATGAAGCGGCCCTCGCCTGGATTCGTTCGGAGGTGGCACCGTGAAGCTCGCCGCCATGAGTACACAATCTACCCATCACATTTTCTTCATCCGCGTTTTCGGCTGTTTTTTCGCCGCTCTCTTGGTCACCGCCGGCTGCGCCGACGAAGAAATCAATCCTCTCACCACCGGCACCGGCGGCTCGACCACCACATCTTCGTCCAGCACCGGCGGAGCAGGTGGGCAGGGCGGGGGAGATCCCACCCCAACGGTTGTTCGCACCGTCGAACAAAGAAACCCCTTCGGCAATGTCACCGCGTCCGACAATCTTTTGTGGGATGGTGACTTTGAGTGGAAAAGCCCATTTTCAGACCAATACGGCTGGTATTACGGGCCGCCCTACGGGTATACCCTCCCGGCCGCCACCATCGGTGCCGAGTGCCAGTCAGGTGTCAAGTGCATCACCGTCCCCAAAAACAAGGCCCTCATTGGTATTGGGGTAGGGGTTGCCTCCGGCGGTTTGGAAATCAGCGTTCACGTCAAACCAAAGTTGGCCGATTGTTCCAAAGTGGACGTTGCTCTACTGGACATCGACAGCTTTCAAAAAGACTCCACAATCGCTCCCACATCGGCCGCTCCCAGCGCTTCAGGCTGGTGTCTTTACAAGGTTGAAGTGGCTTCCTACCCGTCCAAGGTCTACCTTTTGATGGATAACAACACCGGTGACTCCATGGTTGTCGACAACGCGGTTGTCAAAAAAGTCAACATCCCGCAAGGTCCACCGCCGCCGCCAGCGTCCATCTCACCGCAGGTTCTTTCTCGCCGAAATGAAGCGCGTGCCTCTCTACCCACCCTTCAAGGTCCAATCATCCCGCCAAAAACTCCCGCGCAGCGCGCATTCGAGGAGCACCTGTCGCGATGAAATCTACCCACCCCTTGGCAATGCGATCCACTCTACCCATTCTCGCTTTTGCTGCCACGTCACTCACCTCCGCAGCCACGTTTGCGGGTGAATTTGCCGCGTCGGGTGATTATCAAGCCGGCGCGGAGGCCGTCGATTTTGTCAGCTTTGAAACTGAACCCGCCAGGTATGTTCCCACCGATGCGGATCCAAGTTGCGTACCCCCGGCGTTTACCCTTGTGACGGCACCCGACGCACTTTCAGGTGAGGGCTTCGTCAACCTCAAAGTTCAACCAAACTGCGCAGAACGGTTCTTGCTAAATCTCCCGGCGGCCGACGGCTCGTATCGCATTTCAGCGTGGGTTCGGCACGGCCGGGCGATCCTCTCGGTTGTGGTGCTTTATACTGATGAAAGTGGTCTTGCCCGCACCGTTACCCCTCTTGGCCCCACCGGTCGAGTCACGAGCGATGGATGGGTAGAAATGGCCTCAAACGAAGTTCCTGTCAGGGGTGAGCAGGTAAACGCGGCCTACCTTCGCGTGATTGACGCGGGCGCCGCCGACGGGCTTGACATCGACGCGTTGGAAGCGGTTACCGCGGGTGAATTTGAAGAGCAAAAAGCCTGCAAAGGAGCGTGGGATCCCGTGTGTGGCCTCGACGCCGTGTGTGTACACGGAGCATGTGCCGCGGGTAGACTCGCCGTTCCTCCCCTACCTTCCGATGCGCTCATCAACCCCATGGTAGACGGGTTTGCCGGCCGCATTCGCACCTTCTTCGGAGGCGCGCGCTCTCGCAAAGAGCGTTTACCCCAGGCGCTCGCCACCATTGAAGCCATGCGAAAGGCGCAGACAGCATGGCAGTTTTGGGGAGGTTTGGCGCGGGCAACCAATCAACTTGCCGATTGGCATACCTCCATGGGTTTGCCCCTCGGGGGTGACCCCAAATATATTCTCAACGCTTGTTTCATCGAAGGAAGCGCCGATCTTACCCAAACCGGTTGGCCCAAACACCCCCTCTACGCCGACGTATTGGTCTCCCATGCCGCCACCATCGGCGCCGCCGGACTAAACGCAGGTGATCGGTTGGTTGCCGTCGATGGTCAACATCCCATTGCCTGGGCTCGCTCTCTTGCCGATGTCAACCCGGGGCACCACACCGCCACAGATCCATCGGTTTTCGCCGATCTGACAGAAGCGCTGGGTGGACCTTTTTGGGGTGGAGCGCTCATTATCAAATATGCCAAAACCATCTCGGTCATACGCTGCAACGCGGCGCAGGGCACGTGTGATGGTAAGGTAGAAACGCTCGACGTAAGTTCGTTTACCCAAACCGGCGGGCAAGAAGTCTACTGTGACAATCGGCCCTTTTATCACTTTAAAACAGGCAATCCCGGCTCAAATCACGCCGTTTTTTATAACTTCTTCAGCGGTCAAATCAAAAATACAACCGATGAAGAAGCCATTTACGGCGTTGTTTGGGACACCCTTTACGGCGGCGGCGATCCAAACGGGTATGTCAACGGCAACCTGAAAAAACTCATGACTCAGTGGAAGGCGAGCGCTCGCGGAGTCATTTTAGACCATCGCGCCGGCAGCGGCGGCACCCTCGACGCGCCGGAGCTTCTTACCCGCCTCGTTCGCCCCCCGGACGTTGCCGCGGTTAACCTCATGCCCATTGTCATTGCAGGTTATTCAGGCCCCGACACTGTTGAAGAGGGACTTTTGCTCTTCGACAAGTTTAAAAGCAAATCGCCTTACAACGTGGGAGCACCTGACTACGATCCCGATCTGCCCGTGGCTCTCCTCCTTCACCGCGACGGCTCTGCCAGTGACTACCTTCCTCTCGGGATGAAAGGCGCGCCCAACACCCGCATTTTTGCGCCTCACCCCACGGCGGGAGCGTTCTCAACATTTGTCAACATGGCCTATTATGGAGCGTTTGAAATTCAACTTGCGTCAGGTGATACAATCACCTCCCAGGGAGACGCAAAAATAGGCCACGGCGTAGAACCCGATGAAGTGGTGGCTCAGCGCCAATCAGACCTATTGGCCGGCAAAGACAGTTTGCACGAAGCCGCGTTGACATGGCTCCGTGACCACCTAAAACCCTTGGAGACGCCGTGAAAATGAGCTTTTTACCGCGATCCAAAACAGCCTTTTTCGCCGCCGCCTTCGCGATCTACCTATCCGGTTGCAACGTCGCTGAAGAAGTCAACCCGGCTGAAACTTCGTCCACAACCACCTCGTCCACAACCACCCAACCCGAGCCTGAACCTTCGGCGGTCGTGCCCAAGAGAACGGTGTTTGTTCGCAATCCTTTGGGTGAACCGGCCGCCAACCTTCTCGTCGACGGCGATTTTGAATTGTCGATCACAGCGGGAGGTGGACAATATGGGTGGCGAAAATTCAACTCGGGTGGCTCTGTTGAAATCGCCATGACCGCTGAAACGGGGGGACTCTGCCGCACGGGGCTCACATGCGCTCGGTTCAAGAAAGGGGAGATCATGTTTGGCAGAGGCACTGCGGCAGCCCTCAACAAAGGCCACGTCATGAGTGTGTACGCACGCGTGCCCGAGGGGATTGCCTGCCAAAAAGTAAATGTCATCGCCGTTGAATGCGACACATTCAAACCGCTGAAAGCGTCGGCCACCGAACCTGATCTCGAAAACGGCTTTTGCCATTACAAAGACACGTTTGCCCCTTCTTCTTCGGCCGTTTGTTTATACCTGACAAACACCCTTCCCGCTGACGCGGTGGCCATTGTGGACAGTGCTGTTCTTGCCCCCAACGACGGCACTGTGCCCTACCAGTATAGTCTCGAACCCGATCTACCCGCAGGCACCTTGCTGACCATGCAAAATGTCCGCGACTTGATACACCGCACCACCCGTTTTGAAAAGCCCGCGCCCTCTGTTCCCCCGCCTTAGTGCCGGGGGCTTAGTGCCGGGGGCGCTTGGCCGCTGTGTTTGGAATGTTTGTGTCCAGACAGTCTGGACACTGTTCAGACACTTTTCTCTTGCCGCGGTGCGAAAATACCTTGTTTTTCCCAAAAAATCGCAACCCCGGCCTGAGTGACCATTGCCAAATGTGCGAAAAATCGTTGGCCCGCGGTGTGCACAAGCAAACCTGCCTATGACCGTTCACGGGAAAATGTACACATCACATTCCACCGCTGTTCGCATCCTCTGGCGCTCCGCCGCGCTCGTCGCGGCCGCCGCTTTCATTCAGGCGTGTGCTGCCACACCCGATGAAATACACGAGCACGAAGACGGGGAAGGTTGGGGTGATTCGAGTGAAGCTGTGACCGGTGGAACTGTCAAAAAGGCCGCGTCCTCCAGTTGTACAACCGCCAGCGTGAAGGGGCTTTCCAAGCAGATTATTGCGGAGGGGCAGTGCCTAAACCCCAGCGCTTATACAGAAGTCCCGGTGATGGACAATCTGACCATCAAAGACGGCGTTTTCCCCTATCTTGAAGAGCCCGCCCGTGACGCACTGGTCAAAGCGCTTGAAAAAAATCCAACAAAGACTCTCACCATCAACTCCATGCTGCGAACCGTGGCGCAGCAATACCTCCTTTATAAATGGTATCAAAACGGCACCTGTGGCATTTCCCTCGCCGCCAAGCCGGGCAACTCCAACCATGAAACCGGGCTTGCGTTGGATGTGGCGGAGTCAAGCACGTGGAAGAGCGCTCTGACCAACGTTGGATTTTCGTGGCTCGGCTCCAAAGATGCTCCCCACTTTGACTATACAGGTGCGGGGGCCGAAAATCACAAAGGGCTTGATGTAAAGGCGTTTCAACGATTGTGGAACCGCAATCATCCAGAGGACAAAATTGCCGAAGACGGCGCGTGGGGCCCTCAGACACAAAGTCGACTTGAACAATCACCCGCCGACGGCTTTCCGATCGGTGCCGAGTGTGAACCTCAAGATCCGCAAGATCCGCAGGATCCGCAAGACCCGCAAGATCCCAAACCTACCATTTGGAGCCCGACTCCGGGCACGTCTTGGCAATGGCAACTCACAGGCACGCTCGACCAAAGTCAAAACGTAACCATGTACGACATTGACCTTTTCAACGAGAGCGAAGCCACGATCTCGTCGCTCAAGGCCAAGGGTAGAGTGGTTGTCTGCTACTTCTCCGCGGGTAGCTATGAAGGTTGGCGCCCCGATGCGTCCGCATTCAAGTCAGCCGACCTTGGCCAAATGCTTGACGGATGGCCTGATGAAAAATGGCTCGACGTTCGCAGTGAAAACGTTCGCACAATCATGAAAAAACGCCTCGACTTGGCCGTCCAAAAAGGGTGTGACGCTGTTGAACCTGACAACGTAGATGGGTATGCCAACGACAGCGGCTTTCCCCTCACATCCACAGATCAGGTCAACTTCAACACCTTCCTCGCCACCGAAGCGCACGCTCGCGGACTGTCAATCGGTCTAAAAAACGCGCTGGATCTCGTTCAAAAACTCGAACCTGTATTTGACTGGGCACTCAACGAACAATGTTTGGAGTACGATGAGTGCGGCATGCTCGCGCCGTTTATCAATGCCAACAAAGCCGTCTTCCATGTGGAGTACGCAAGCAGCAAGAGCGGCGGCTCCACCAAACAGTCCAACGTGTGCGGCGACACGTCCATCAAAGGGTTTTCTACCCTAATCAAGTTAATGGACTTGGATGCTTGGGTTCTCCGCTGCAATTAGCATTGCCGAGCCTTTTGCCGCGGTGCCTGACAGCGTCAGGTCTTGGCGCGACGTTTCAGTCGTCGCTCTCGGGGCAGTGACCAGATATCCCCGACCTTCACTGAAGCGTCCACTCCAGAACCTCACCCATGACCTTCACCGCCTGAGGCCCGTAATCCCCGTGGCGGGCGCCGGGTAACAAAAAATATTTGGCGTGTACACCGGCTTTTCGCGCTTTTTGCACCGAGTCCACAAGGTGCAAGGTCAGATCTTTTTCACCCCCTACAACGGCAATTGCCAGCGCCTTGGTAAAACTCGATGGGGCATGTTCTTTGGGGCCTGCCACCAACACAGCTCGCGGATACCGATCTGGAAACGTTCTCACCAGACCCTCGGCGCGAGCCGCCCCTTGGGAATATCCAACCAGCACCAACGCCCCAGTATCGAGAGGCTCACCCCGAACAGCGCTCACCGCACGCACCGCCGCAACAAGGCGCTTGTCGGTGCGGCCCACGCTGTCTCCCCACTTGTATCGACCCGGCTCTTTACACTTATCATCCCCCCGAACGGCCACCACCGTTCCAAACGAAACGGCCGCGGTTGACCACGCTTGATATTTGGTCACGTCACCGCACACACCGTGGAGGTACACAATCGCGCGACGATTGCCTTTGGGCCCATGGGCGGCGAGCACTTTCAAATCGCCCGCAACCTGAATTTCAGTGGGAAGAGTAGAGTCAAATTCAGGCTGGGGTGGAGCGGGCGGGGAAGGGTTTTCAACCGCGGTGGGCACAGCCGCGGGGGCTGCGGCAGCGGGGGTAGGTGGCACTTGAATAGGCTGAAAAATAGGCGTTTCCGGTGCGGGCACCTCCACGTTTGCACCGCAACTACCCACGAGCAAAGTTGCCAGCGCCCACCCCAATCCTACCCATGGACGGGCCGTGTCGCGCCTTTCACCCCGCACCCAAATACCGCCACCCCGCGCCTTTTCAGCGGGGCGGCGGAGATTTGTCGCAGCGCTGTTGCCGGACATAACCTACTTGATAATGGTTTCACACCCCAACGCGATCTCTATTTTTGCGCCGAAATCGGTGTGGAGTTTGTCACACGTGTCAGGGCACAAAACAATCCGCTTGGGATTCACCGGATCGTCATATTTCCAACCCTCACCGCAGGCGGACACCTGAGACAAAAATTCAGGTTCTTTGCCTGAATATGTCACAAGCACGTTCACCTCTGAAACTTCAAATTCACCCACGCCAACGGCCTTTGGAATTTCATAGTCGCAGGGCAGTGCATCACCGCGCACTTTGTTGAGTGCGTCAACAAAGGCCTGCTCGACGTTCACGTTGCTTACCAAAAGGGCTGAGTCTGTACCGCCGGCCGCGGCCACGGCATTGGCAAACGTTTGATCCGCCCCGGGTAGACCAATCACATACGTGAGCACCGGTGGACTATATTCCGCGCCTGTTTTTGCAAGATCTTCAATGACAGGTGTGGCTTCAGGATCGACGCCGCCGCACGTCGGGGCGGGGCCCTGCGGCGTGCCGTCGGTGACAAGCAATACCGCCGTGCGAACGTTTGGGTCGTTGAGGGCATTATCAATTCCTGCCAAAATGGCTCCACCCAGCGCCGGGTAGATGGGGGTAGAAAATCCATCGGGAGCCGCTGCATTGAGCGCGTCGACAATGGGTTGAGTGTTGCCGGGCAACAGTCCAAAAGGCACGTCTGGAACTTGATATACCTTTTGATCACATGCAGGTATGGCGTCGGGCGGCCTGGGAAAGAATCGCAACCCAACGGTTAAACCCGCCGACGCCTGGTCGCTTACAAACGCGGTAAGCCCCGCCACAGCGGCATCCCACTTAAAACCGGCCATGGAGGACGACTTGTCCATCATGATGTAGAGCGTAACCGGGTGGGTGTTGGCCTTTTCAGTGGTATACCCACATGTGTTGTCCACCGATGCGTCGGTGGTTGTACCGCCCGTGCCGCCCGCCGTGGGTGAACCGCCAAACAACTCACCGCCGGTGCCGCCGGTGCCCGACGAAGTGGAAGTTGTTGTGAGCGATGAGTCGGGTGTACACGCCCAAAGCGTCGCGCCTGAAAGTACACTGCCAACCGTTGCCGCCACCAAGATGCTCACAAAGCGCATCAGCCGAGTGTACACGATTTCAACCGCAAGTTGAAACCGCCCGTGATGAGAAACATGCGGCCCTTTCTAACGCGACGCATTAGGCCTGTTTAGCGGCAAAAACGGGTGCGAATGCTCTTCCGCAGTTGACTCCACTTTAATATTTTGCGCAGCACGATTTTGACGCTTTTCTTGAGGCTGACTCTTGGGGCACCATACCGGTATGCACCGAACGTCGCTTGCGTCCTCCTTGGTCCTTTCTCTACTCGCTTCCGGATTTGTGTTGGGTGGTTGCGCCGAAGGTGGAACCGTCAACACAGGTGGGAGTGGCACCACCTCCAGCTCGTCGGGTACCGCGGGAAGCGGTGGTGACGGCGGAACGGGCGCCACCATTGAAACCACGTCCGGCACGGGCGGTACCACCGGCACGGGTGGAACGGGCGCCACGGGTGGATCGGGTGGAACAGGGGGCGTAGGGGGAACCGGTGGAATGACGGGAGGCGGTGGAACGGGAGGCATGCCCGACCCGTGCGCCATGGGATGTTTGCCCGGTACAGTGGACGTGGACCAAAACCCCCTCACCGGTGAGTGCGGTTGCGAGTACGTGTGTACACCCACGTCCGACCAAGATCCCATTGATGAAGATTTTAAGGACGACAACTGCGACGGAGGCGACGGCCTGGTAGAACAGTGCGTTTATGTATCGGCCAGTCAGGGGGATGACGGCAACGGTGGAACGCGATTCGCCCCCATGAAAACCATTGCCGCCGCCATCGCACAGGCCCAACTCAACAGCGTGCCGGCGGTGTGCCTGTCAGGTGAAATCTATAATGAACAGGTCACTCTTGTATCGGGTATCAGCCTGTACGGCGGGTTTGACCACAACGATCCTGACTTCAAATTTAAGCGAAAAGACGGCGTTACCACAGTGCTCAATGGGCAGGGAACAGGGATAGTTGCCCCCCAAATTGATGTGGACACCTACGTTGCCGGTTTGACCATCAACGTCACTTCGGGCGCAAACCCCGGCTCCTCCACCTACGGAGTGCTGCTGTACGCCGGGCTCGCAACGTTATACGTCAGGTATAACTATATTACCGTTGGAGCGGGGGTAGACGGTGCCGCCGGGGCCGACGGCGCCGATGTTGGCGCCACCGCGGCGAGTGGAAATTCAGGTACCGGAGGGTGCAGCAATTGCAGTGGTAACCCAGCCGGTGGTGCCGCCCCCTCGTGCAGCGAGCCCGGCGGTAAGGGTGGAAATGGGGGCAACAACAACGGCACCGGGCAAGCCGGCTCTCAGGGAAACGGCGGAGCTACGGGCGGCGCGGGTGGCGTTGCCAATGGTTGCTTCGACGGCGTAAGCTCGAACGAGCAAGGCCAACCCGGCAGCGGCGGGATGAACGGTACACCGGGCGCAACGGGTGCCGGCGGCGCCTCGATTGGCAACGTGGTTGTGGGTGTGTACTCACCGGCCGCGGGTCTGGCTGGGATGAATGGTACACCTGGCAAGGGCGGCGGAGGCGGAGGCGGCGGGGGTGGCGGCTCTCAGATCGGCGGCTTCCTCTGCAACCCCGACGGCGGCGGCGGCGGCGGTTCCGGTGGGTGCGGCGGTGTTGCGGGCAACGGTGGTAAGGGTGGAAGCGGCGGCGGCGGCTCCTTTGCCGTGTTTGCCGGCGCGGGTAAGTTGACTGTAGAAAACAACTACGGTTTGACCACGGGTAAGGGTGGTAAGGGTGGGAAGGGTGGCAACAGCTCCGCGGGTCAAGCCGGCGGTTCTGGTGGTGGTGGCGGTGGCGGCGCCGATGACTCCGCACCGGGCGGCTCGGGTGGAAAAGGTGGAAACGGCGGTGCCGGTGGCCCGGGCGGCGGAGGCGGCGGTGGACCTGCCGCGTGCGTGGGTCATTCTGCGGCCGCACAGGTTGTTTATGGAATGGGTGCCAACGGAAATTCGTGCACGGCGGCCAGTCCTGGAACGGGCGGTTTGGGTGGAACCGGCCCAGGCGGCGCCCAGGCGAGCCCCGGATCTGACGGTGTGTCCGGTCCCAAGATCCAAATCAATTAGAGCACTGAATCCGTAGAACGGATGGGTTCTGATGAATCACAGCAACGCTTCGTTGCCTTGTCCACTCGGTGCACTCGGGCCGCGCCTGCGCGGCCGGGGTGGTGGGGCGCGATAAGGCGGCCATGAGCAGGTGGATCTCGGCGCTTTTCGCAGCAACCGGTTGCGCGCTTTGGGCAATGGGTTGCGGCACCAAAGAAGAGGCGCCGAAACCCGCGGTTGACTCGCCGCCTTCCCATCCAAGTGGGTCACCCAGCGATGCTCCCACAAGCTTGGTTAGCGCGCTTCCCACGGCTTCACCTATCGCCCAGCAGCCTTTGCACTTTCGCGTCGCGTTTGACCTACCCGCCGCAAGCTCGGTGTTTTGGGTGAGAGGTGCGTTGGTGGTTTGTGAGACAGGGTGTTTGCTGCCTGAAAAAACGGGTCTTCCAGCGCCTCGAACGTGGCTTGTTACGCGGGACAAAATGGAAGAAGATGAAACGCTCTGGCCCGAGCGTGCATATTTTGGTCATAAGCGCGAAAAAATCTACCAGCTTGGCAACGCAAGGGCGCTATTCTGGGGGGCCTACCCCAATGACATGTGGGCGCGTATTGACCATGGGTATGATCGGGGAGGGATTGGTCAACTGCAACCGGTGGCGCGGTCGGGTAAGATTTGGGTAGATCGAGAAACGGCTTGGCGGCCCGACTTGTACGAGGCGCCGCCTCGACACTTGGATGACGCCCTATTGCGCGCGCCCGCAGCGGGTGGTTGGTACACCATCGTGCACGGTGGCAAGGCCCCTCCTGTGCTGGTCGAAAAGGGTAAGTTGCATCGCTGGGTAAACAACGCGTGGGTAACAACCCCGGCACCCTGGGAGGGTAGATATAGTCGCCCGCGTGCTGACAACGGCGAACGTTGGGCCGAGCGGCTTGCCAATGGGACAACGGTTGTCGCGGCGTCCAACGGCACCTTCTGCGTGAGTGCCACTGGGGAGATCACTCCGATTGTGGTGGATGGCAAACCTGAACTTTCGGCCCAACCTTCCAATGTGTACATCGCAGACAGTGGGCTGTGGGTGCTCACGCCCTCGCACGTTTTGTTTGCCTCCGACGACACCGCGGGAAGGCCGGCGCCACACGAGTTGAGGGTGCCCTATACTCCGCCAAAGCCTGTCCAACCGGTGGCTTCCGCGGCGAGTGCGCAACCCTCCGCTGCTGCATCGAGTGTTGCGCCGGTTGTAGAAATGCCCATGCCGGTAAAGCTCACCGACAAGTGCACCACCCCTTTTGTCATTCTGGCCACGCATCAAAAACGGTTTGAAGACTACCCGACAGTCAGGCGAAGTTTTGAGGGCCACTCAGAATGGCAGGATGATTTGGTCTTTGTCGAGTTTCAAAGGGCCGGGGTTGTGTACCTTGGGGCTCAGGCAAAAACGCCGGATTTGGCTCGCAAAGTGGCCGATGCTGTCACAACGGGTGAGCCGCTTTTAAAACCTCAACTGACGTGTTTGGACGCACTTTCGCATATTCCAGATCGGTATAGTCCGCCGGTATACGGGCATGTATGGGGGCTTAACCTGACTACCGGCGCAACGGTGAATTTTTTGTGGCCCTGACAACTATCCCCGTCGCAGTTTGCTGTAGTAGTCATGATAGTGAAGGTAGAGCGCCTGCCATCGCTGCATCAATATGGGGTCGGCGCGCAGGCGTTCTTGCCAACCGGCATCGGCGGTAAGCCGGTCTTTGCGCGAGGCAAGCCCGTATTGGGTAAAGATCGCCTCGGCCGACTCCGGGTACACATTCACTTCAGCGCAGAGCGCGGCATATTGTTCAATCGACAGTCCAAAGCGGCCGGTGGACTTGGCGGCTACCGGGCCACCGCCGGACGGCACAGCGGGTGGGTAGACCGATTGCGATCTACCCTCGTGCGGTGGGTAGGCCGATGGGGACGGTTGGGCCGGTGGGTAGACTGACGGCGAAGCTTGAGCCGGTGGGTAGACTGATGACGGCCGCGCCCCCATGTGTGCGGGTTGACCGGGGGCCGCGGGTGGGTAGACAGACGGGGTGCGAGGCGCCTGGGGAACGGCCGGGAAAGGGGATGCTCCCTGACCTTGGGCCGGCGGTGGGTAGGCTGAACGCGGGGCGGGCGGAGCATTGGGTTGTTGAGGGACGGGAGGCGGACCTTCCATTCCGGGTGGCATCATGAACCCAACCGTCTTGGCGTTTTCAAGCTTGGCTCGTTCAATACGGGCGCGCGCCGCGGCGTCGTTCTGGGTAGGTTGGGTAGGTTGGGTAGGTGATGACCCACCTGTCATTCGGCGCAGATCTTCCGGTGAGAGCTGTGGCAGCGCCATGGTGGCGGCGCTCTCTTTGGCGTGTCGAAACGGCATGGCTGCGGCGAGCGGAGAGCGCTCGGCCGGCACCGTTTCTTCACCGGTGGGTGGGTGCTGTGGAGGTGGATTTGGTTTTTGAAAGGCGGCCGAATGGCCTGGAACCGGTGGGCCGAAGGGTAGGGGTCTCAGGGGAGACCGCGCGGGCGGAGCCGTTTCGTCGATGTCACCATCGAGCGTTTCAGGAATCGGGTCAAATCCCGGCGGTCGCGCGGCCATGGAGCAAACCTACCACGCTTTGATGGGAGGCGTGCTCCACAATCGCATTTGGCGATTGGGTAGATCGAAGTTACCGATCGCGACGGCGACGCACGAGCGCCAGGGTTAGACCGAGGGCCGCGAGCCACGCGAGGTTGGACTGGTTGGATGATCCGGCTGTGCGGCATCCACAGCCGCCGTCGTCGAGTTGATCACCGCCGGTGCCGCCGCCGCCGTCCCCACCGCCCGCGCCGGTTGTGGTTGTTGACGAGCTGGACGATGTGGTGGAGCCGCCGCCGGTTCCACCTGTGCCGCCGCTTCCACCGCAGCCGTCGGGCCCGGCAACACACTGCCCGTTGCCGTCACATGTGTCGGGCTCGGTGCACCCGTTGCCGTCGTCGCAGGCGGCGCCGGCGGGTTCGTTTGTATGTGTACACCCGGTGCTGGGTTCACATGTGTCGAGCGTGCAGGCGTTTTGGTCGTCGCAGTCGGGCGCATTGCCAGAAACGCACGCTCCCGCGGAGCATTGTTCGTCGCCGTTGCACAGATCGCCGTCTGAGCATGCGCTTCCGTCGGCAACATCCATGTACTCGCAACCGGTTGCGGCGGCGCAGGCGTCGACCGTGCACGGGTTTTGATCGTCGCAGTCGAGCTGCGTTCCCGGCTGACACAGGCCGGCCGCGTCGCATGTTTCGGTGCCGTTGCACAGGTCGCCGTCGCTGCAGGGCGTGCCTTCAGGGGCGTCTGTGTTGGAGCAACCCATCACCGGATCACATGCGTCAACGGTGCACGGATCCATGTCGTCGCACGTGAGCGGCATTCCTTGTGTACACATTCCTGCACTGCATGTTTCGGCGCCGTTGCAGACATCACCGTCGGAACAGGTCGCACCGTTGGCCAACGGGGTATGTGTACATCCATTGGCAGGTGTACACGTGTCCGTTGTGCACGGATTTGCGTCGTCGCAGATGGGTGCGGGGTTGGGTACACAAAGGCCCGCACCGTCGCAGATCTCGTCGCCGTCGCATGGGTTTGCGTTTGGGCACGCGGCGCCCATGGGTTTATTGACGCACGTGTTGTTCACGCACGCTTTGCAGGTGCCGCCGCATTGAGCATCGGCCGTGCATGTTGTGCCGGCATTTGAGAAGTCGACTTGGCAGCTGTCGGTGTCGCTCGACATTGCGTCGCGCGAGAGAACCTGATTGGTGCCGGGAGCCGGGGTAAACGGGGTGATTCCGGGATAAACGCCGTTACCAAAAACAGCGATGTCGATAAGTGTGTTGGACCGATCGAGCAGAATCACCTCATCGCCGCCGTTGGCGAGCTGAGTGGCACCGGCCACGTTGGCGGTCCACTGCACAAACGGGATCATGTCGGGCACGGCCATGGTGGCGCCGGGGGGCAATTCTGCATCCGGGGCTTTGGCGAAAAAGGCTTGGTAAGAAGCGCCTGCGCGGGCCACGGTGAAGGTTGCGCCAGAGGCTAGGTTCATTGCCGGAAAGGCGAACATGCCCTCGTTGCCATCGGGCGTTTCTTCATCCCCGAGCTTGATTCCGCCGAGCGCGACCATACCGGGCGAAACGTTGGTGACCGAATACCATTCGTCCGGGCCCTGCGCGCCTGCGAGTGAGTTGGCGAGAAATCGCTGCACTACGAGCGGTGTGTACACTTCACCGTTGGCGCGGAAGTGCACGTCGAATGAATAGTCGACGATCAGGTCTTGCACGTCTTGGTAGGTGTTGGGAAACATCGCCGCGACCGGGTCGCCGTAGTCGCTGATAACATCGAGCGCGTTGGAGAACATGGGGCCGCCGATGTCGATGGTCAGGTCTTGATTTGCCTGACACCTGAATGTGGCCACCGTAAAGCGCAATGGGGTGGTGGGTGGGGCCATTAGGCCGAGCGCCGACCAGGGAACGAAGATTTCAATATCGCCCGTCGCGCCCTGCATTGCCGACACCATGGCAACTTGATTGAAGCCGGTATCAATCACTTTGGCGGTGCCGCCCGAGCCGAAGAGCGTTTCAATCAAGCGCTCCCACCGCGCGCCGTTTGCCACTTTTGTATCGCCGAATTCAGCAAAAAATTCTTGACCCGACCCATCCATCAGATCGGTATCCACGGCGATTTGTACTTGAATCGGAGCACCCGCGAGGTTTACGCCGGGTGCGCGACGAATGAGAAAACCAACCCCCATGGCGTCTCCGGTGACCTGAAAAGCGGCGATGTCGGCCACCACTTCCGGCGTGGAAATATCGGTGCGTGTGTCGGCGAGAGCGTCGCGCCAAATGTACTCACCCTGACCCTGAGCATCGCGCGCAACAAGGCCGAGATTGTCTCCGCTTGGAAGGCGGGTGAACCACTCTGTGGCTGCGCCGTCGACAGTGACGGGATGCGCATGGGTAGTGGACGGAGCCGCCGACAAAACGCCCGCGGCGAGCGATCCGCAAAGAAGTAATTTTTTGAGCATGGCCCGATGATAGGCCGGATGAAATTCCAGGTTGAGCGTCGGTTTTGCGCGTGTTTTGTGGGCCTCTTATCGGCTCATTTCCAGTACAAGTGTTTCAAGAACCGCTTGGCCCGACCGCTTTGAACCTTTGAGAGCCAGGTCTGCCGCGGCCATGAGTTCTACCCAATGCCTCAGTGTTCCGGGTGGCAATGTTCGGAGTGTTTGAGCGCGCTCTCGGGCCTTGAAAGGCATGATGCCTGCCTGTTTCGCGGCCTCGGTCAAATCGAGCCCTTCCTGCAGAGCAACTTCGAGTTTGAGAAGCGATCTGACAGCCGAAAAGAGGAGCCCAAGAAGGGGCAATGCCGCATCGCGCTCGTCCATTGCATCGGCAAGGGCTGCGAGCGCGCGGCCCGGTTTTCGAGCGATGACCGCTTCAAGCAGATCCCACACCGGCGCGTGGGCAACCCGCGTCACAAGTTTACTCACCACCTCGGCGCTGATTGGATTTTTGGGGCCCACGTAGAGGGAAAGGCGCTCCATTGCATCGGCCAAATAAGGCAAATCAGTACCGGACAGTTCTGCCAATTGATCGGCCGCTTCAGCTGCGATCGTGTGCCCTTTTTCTTTGGCGACGGTTCGAATCCAATTGGGGATCGCACGCCTGTCGAGCGGCTCACACTCCACCAAGAACCCACCTTTTTTGGCAGCTGTGACAAGCCTTCGCTGGCCGTGGAGCTTGCTCGCCACCAATACCAAAACTGTACTATCTACCGGTGATTTTGCGTATTCTGCAAGCTCGTCAAGGGGAGAAAGGGCTTTGCTTTTTTTTGCGGCGGCGCCGTCGTCGTCTTCTTTTTTCTCCCATCGCTCAACGCTTCTCAACAGGACGAAGCGTTTTTTGGCCATCATCGGGAGCATTTTGCACGCGCCGATCACGCTCTGAACGTTGCATTCTCCCGCGGTGAACTTGTCGTCGTTGAAGCCGGCAATGCCTTGGCGGTTCACCGCGTCGCGAATGGCGGAGAGAGCGCGGTCCACAAACCAGCGCTCTTCGCCCATCACCAGGTAGACCGGACGAAGCTTGCCAGACCGCACTTCTTCGAGCGTTTCTTCGGGGGTCACGGTGTGGGCATCGTTTGGGGTCTTCGCGAGAGCAAGTGAAAAAATGGCTAATCCATTTTGCCCGGCAAAAGAACTCGATAGTCTCGCCCCGATGCTCAAGCTCACCCGCGCCGCTCTGTGCTTGCTTCCCGCAGTTGTCGCCTTCGCGTCGTCGGCTCACGCCGATGAGCCGCCCCCGCCGCCCGGCGCCGCACAGCCGCCGCCGGGCTATGGTCAGCCTCCCCCTCCAGGCTACGGTCAACCTCCTCCGGGGTACGGTCAACCCGGCTATTACCCTCCTCCCGGGTATGGTCAACCTTACTACCCCAATCCGCCCGCCGACACGCGCCCGCTCACACTTGACTATGAAGAAGATCAACCCATCCCCGCGGGCTACCACTTGCGCACCCGCGTTAGAAGGGGGTTGGTTGGCGGAGGGGCCGGATTGCTCGGTGGAATGTGGCTCCTGTCTGTGATTGTTGGGGCGGTTGGTAGCAGCGCCGATGAGGCTGTTACCGGCAACGGCGACGAGTGGGTACCCATGTACATTCCCATTGCCGGCCCGTTTGTTGCCATTGGAACGGTGGGGAGCAGCGGGGCCGGAACCGCGTTTCTTATGCTCGACGGCATTGCTCAAGCGGGCGGTGCCGCCATGTTAATTCTCGGCATTGCCATGCCGGAGAAAAAGTTGGTTCGTGACTCCATGACCTTCCATGTTACGCCCGACGTGGCCGTTACACCGATGTTTGGTGGAACCAGCGCGGGTGTTGTCGGTACATTCTAAATAGGTAGATCGCGTGATTGATCGCATTGCTCCCACCCAGCGACCTGAAGGTAGACCGCAGGGTTTTCAACGCTGGCGAAACCTCCTTTTTTTGCATTGGGAGGTACCGGTTGAAGCTCTCAGGCCGCTCATTCCAGAAGCCCTGTCTATTGATACATGGGAAGGTAAGGCGTACGTCGGGGTTGTTCCGTTTACCATGCGGGACGTGGCACCGGCCTGGGCACCGCCGGTTCCCGGTATATCCAATTTTCATGAACTGAATGTGCGCACTTATGTGCATTACAAGGGCCAAAATCCGGGTGTTTGGTTCTTCAGCCTTGATGCGGCCGGCACGGTTGCGGTGCTCGCCGCGCGCGCCGGTTGGGATCTTCCCTACCATCGCGCAACAATGGACCTTACCATTGAGGGCGACGAGGTTAACTACACAAGCGAGCGCCTTTTTCCCGGGCCAAAGCCGGCAGAACTAAAAGTTCGATATCAAATAGGCGACCACTTGGGTCCGACAGAACCCAACACGCTGCGGCATTTTTTGGCAGAGCGATACATTTTGTACGCAAGCGACGGCGAGCATATTCGCATGGGACGTGTACACCACGTTCCCTACCCACTCCAACGCGCCACGGTGCTTCAGTTGTCACAGACAATGATTCAGGTGCAAGGCCTTCCCGAGCCGCAGGTTCCGCCCACGGCGCTCTACTCAGAAGGGGTAGACGTGGACATCTACGGGCTGGACATCATCGAACAATAACGTCACTCCGCGAAAAACGCGAAATCGGCGCGAGCGCACATTACAGCGCCGAAAAATGGGTGTAGAGAGCGCGACATGGCCGCTCTTCAATTTCCCACCCCAGATCAAATTCCCGCCGATGTTCGCCCGAACCCCGAGCGTTACGAAAACAGGTACCTGATTGATGGGGAGATTCGTATTTGGGGCGGGCCCACGTATGAAGTAAAATCTCCCATTTGCGTGCGATCCGCCGATGGAAGTTTGAGTCGAGCGGTGGTGGGAAAAATGCCCATGCTCGATCGCAACGAGAGTTTGGCCGCGCTCGCCGCCGCGCGAAAAGCCTGGGATCACGGTCGCGGTGCATGGCCGACAATGCGTGTGGCAAGGCGCATTGGAGCCATGGAGAAATTCATCGACCTGATGGTGAAAGAGCGCGAAGAAGTGGTGCGCCTTACCATGTGGGAAATTGGGAAAACCCGCAAAGACGCTGAGACAGAATTTGATAGAACGGTTGTGTACATTCGCGACACGATCAATGCGCTCAAGGATCAAGACAGGCAAAACGCTCGTTTTGTAATGGAAAAAGGGTTTATTGCCCAAATTCGCCGTGCTCCGCTGGGCGTTGTGCTCTGCATGGGGCCGTTTAACTACCCATTGAATGAAACGTTCACAACGCTCATTCCCGCGTTGATCATGGGCAATACTGTTATTTCAAAGCTGCCCAAATACGGTGCTCTTTTGCACCTTCCTCTCCTCACGGCGTGGAAAGAATGTTTTCCACCGGGGGTGGTCAACATCATTCAAGGCGATGGGCCCGAGGTAGTAGGACCGCTCATGACTTCTGGGGAGGTTGATGTGCTTGCGTTTATCGGTACAAGTCGGGTTGCCAACATTCTCAGAAAACAACACCCCAAACCCAATCGATTGCGGTCGATCACCGGGCTTGAAGCAAAAAATCCGGCGGCGATTCTACCCAGCGCCAACCTGGAAGTGGCGGTAAAAGAGTGCGTGGGAGGCAGCCTTTCGTTTAACGGTCAACGGTGCACAGCACTCAAGTTGATGTTTGCCCACAAGTCGATCTCAAACGACTTTGCCCACAAAATGGCGGCCGCTGTTGAAGTGCTCAAGGGTGGAATGCCGTGGGAAGCCGGTGTTCAGATTACTCCTCTACCCGAAGATGACAAGTGTACACGACTTCGTGCGCTCGTGGACGACGCTCTTTCAAAAGGAGCACGCGTACTCAACCCATCCGGCGCGCAGTTTGAAGGAACGTTTTTTAAGCCTGCCGTGGTGTACCCCGTCACACCTGAAATGGCTCTCTACCACGAGGAGCAGTTTGGTCCCATTGTGCCGATTGCGGAGTATGAAAGTGAGTCTGAAATTGACCATTTTATGCGCAAAAGCGCCTACGGTCAGCAGATCTCCCTTTTTGGAACCGACCCAAAGGTCATGGCAGATTTGGTGGACGCGCTCGCCAATCAGGTATGCAGAATTAACCTGAACTCGCAGTGCCGGCGCGGGCCTGACACCTTCCCATTTTCGGGCCGCAAAGACTCCGCCGAGGGAACGCTGAGTGTGAGCGACGCCCTCCGGGCCTTTTCAATTAGAACCGTTGTAAGCCTCGCTTCAACCGACGCCAACAAGCAAATAGTCGGCGATATTGTGACGGGTAGAATGTCGTCGTTTTTATCCACCGACTTTATCTTCTAAACGGGGGCGTTTGGATTTCTTCGAAACGGCTCGTTTGCAGGCTCCTCATGATATAGATGAATGTCCAACTTGTTCTAGTACCGCGATTCAATCAACCCGATGGGTTGATTGCCGCTGCTTCGCAGCGCTCGAAATCGCGGTACTAGTTTTGTTTCCGTGGGGCATTCGCCCCACACCCCGGCCGCGCAGGCGCGGCCCTAGTGCACCGAGTTGATAAAGCAACGAACCCTTGCTGCAATTCATCTGAACCCATCAGTTCTACGGAATCGGTGCACTAGTACCGCGATTCAATCAACCCGATGGGTTGATTGCCGAGCCGCTTCTTTTAGGATCGGATGGTTTTTGTATGGCCGCTACGAAAAGAGCAAAGGTTTTGCGACGTGTCCCAACAATTGCCAAGTTAAACGATGTGTACTCATTTAAAACCGGGGATGGCAGGTACGGTGCGGTGCAGGTGATTGGGGAAAACGCGGCTCAACAGCGAATTGAGCTTTTGGCACTCAACTACGATTCAGAAATGCCACCGACAATGGAAGTGCTGGCAGATGTTGGACCGTTCGAGCGGGATTGGGGGGCATGGAAGCGCGAGCCGGCTCGGATTACCACATTTGCGTACGTGCCTTGGTGGGCGACAAGGGTGGGTGAAAACAAGCCTTTCCCTCCGTTTAAGTCACCGTGTTCTTCGTACGGGGCGTGGCAAACAATGCTCGCGACCTACCATAGCCGCCGATACAAACGCGGAAACACAACCGGCTGGAAGTCTGACATCACCGAGGTTGAAATGGACCTCGGCGCGGGCGCCTTTCGGGTGAGGCGAGACTCAACAAGTTTAATTGTCGGCCTTACCGGTTTGTTGCCCGCCCCCACAAGTGACCCCGTGAAGTGGAACGCGCTCGATGTGTTGCCTTACCTGACAGAAATAACCTACCAGGGAAGCGACGCGCGTTTTGTGGACTATGTGCGCGAGCGCAAAATTCGAAAGGTGGATTGGCGGGCGCACCGTCAAACGAACATTTCGCTTGAAAATGCGGCGGTCCAAACGCTGACGCTGGAGGTTGGGCCAAACGAGTTGACTATCAAAATGAACGATCTGCTTGACCGCTTGCAACTGAATGGGCGGGCTGATCGCCTGACAGTGGACGGGGCGCAGGTGGGCTTTCCGTTTTCGTATTATGTGTACGCACCTGAACTGACTGCTCCTCCCAAGGGGCTTGATGGTTTGCAAATTGCCAGTTACGGCGGCTTAAAACAGGTGGATACTCACCATCTAACGGCTCTTCCCACGGTTGTTGAACTGTCGTTGTCGGGGGCACCCGGAACAATCACCGACGCAGGCGGGTTTAACAAACTTACCCACCTGAAAGAGTTGACCATCTACGAAATGTACGGTTTGGACGTGGAGCATTGGCCGGAGTCCTTTTCAGGGCTCGATGTGCTCAGGATGAAAGGTCTTAAAAAAGCCGATGCCGACAAGATCAAAGCGCTTGTTGCTTCTGTGCCGCGGGTTGACGTGACAGGCGCGAGAACAGATGAGTGGCTTGCCACCAACTTGGAGAACCCGTTTCGCAATTGGTCCGACGATGGTGAGAGTTTTGGCAAGGTGGCAATCAACGCCTGGAAAAAAGCCAAGTCGGTTGTAATTGTCAAAGGCAAAGACACTCCCTTAAAAGAAGCGGAAGCGGCTCTCAAGGCGATGATTGTTGAACTCAACCGACTCGACGATAAGCGCTCAATCGACACAATTCGCCGTGAAGAAGCGGGAGACGCGTTTATGCAGCTCGCGGAGGAAGCTGGAGTTGCAAAAGAAACCGCCGAAAAGTGGTTTGATGCATGGCGAGAATTTTAACGTCTGGTCGCGCGGCGCGGTGTTCGCTATGAGGCAACCATGGCCGCACGTTCAAACCGGCTGATCGCCGAAGCATCTCCCTACCTATTGCAACACGCTCACAACCCGGTTGACTGGTATCCGTGGGGAGAAGAGGCGCTTGCCCGCGCCAAGGCGGAGGACAAGCCTATTCTGCTTTCTATTGGGTATGCCGCGTGTCACTGGTGCCACGTAATGGAGCGGGAGAGTTTTGAAAACGAAGAGATCGCGGCCCTCATGAACGAGCGATTTGTAAATGTCAAGGTGGACAGAGAAGAGCGCCCCGACTTGGATCAGATCTACCAATTGGTTGTGCAGCTCATGGGTAGATCGGGCGGGTGGCCGCTGACTGTGTTTCTTACTCCCGATCAGCGGCCTTTTTTTGCGGGAACATACTTTCCTCCCGCCGACAAATTTGGAATGCCGGGGTTTGGTAAGATCGTTACGGCCGTTCACGAAGCATACAAAACGCGGCGCGGGGAGGTTGAAACGCAGGCGCAGGAGCTTGCTCAGGAGATCGGTAGAATCGGGCGCATTCCGCGGGCATCGGGAGAGCCGGATGCGGGCTTTTTGGCGCAGGTAGCAGACAAGTTGTACAAACGAACCGATGAGGTGAACGGTGGATTTGGAAAGCGGCCCAAGTTTCCAAACACAATGAACCTGGATGTGCTTCTGGTTCGAGGCGCTCTCGAAGGGGATGGTAAGAGCAGGCTGGCGGTGAAGTTGGCGCTTGATAAAATGGCGCAGGGCGGAATTTGGGATCATCTGCGAGGTGGGTTTCATCGGTATTCTACCGATGAAAAGTGGCTGGTTCCGCACTTTGAAAAAATGCTCTACGATAATGCCCTTTTGCTGCGGCTTTACGTGGACGGCTACAGGGTATTTGGAGCACCTGAATATGCGGCCGTCGCGCGTGAATTGGTAACGTACCTGAAGGCGGAGATGGAGGCGCCGGAGGGAGGTTTTTATGCCTCCCAAGATGCCGATTCAGAAGGACAAGAGGGTAAGTTTTTTGTCTTTTCACCTGCCGAGGTAGACGAGGCCCTGGGCGAAAAAGGGGCGCGTGCAGAATTTGTAAAAGCCTATTTTGGTGTGACGCCGGGTGGCAACTTTGAGCACTCGGGCAACACGGTTTTGTCGCGTGCCAAAACGGTTGAACAGGCCGCCGCAGCAGCCGGTTTTGCTGTGGAAGACGGGCTCGTTGCTCTTGCCGAAGCAAAGCAAACAATGCTTGCGTACCGAGAAAAGCGCATTCGACCTTTCTTGGATGACAAGGTGCTTGCGAGCTGGAACGGGCTGATGATTTCCGCGCTCGCCGACGCGGGAAGAGCGCTGAACGAGCCTCAATGGGTAGAAATGGCTGAAAAGGCGTTTTTACGCGTTGAAAAACACCTGATTCAACAGGGCAGGGTGGGTAGATTTATAAAAGGTGATATTGTAAAAGGGGAGATTGGCTTCTTGGATGACCAGGCGTATATCGCAAATGCTGCAATTGACCTGTTTGAAGCCACCCATCAGCCCCGCTATTTGGACATCGCCGGTGCTGTTGTCGATCGGATGATCGAGTTTCACTGGGACAAGGTGGAGGGTGGATTTTATTATACCCCGAGCGACGGTGAGCGGCTCATTACGCGCACCAAAGACGCGTTTGACCAGGCGGCGCCGTCGGGTCTTTCTATGGCTGCGCTGGCGTGTGTGCGGCTCGGGGAATTGGTTGACGAAAAGTACAAAGAGGCGGGTGAAACTCAGGCGAAACGGTTGGCGGGCGCAGCGATTGACAATCCATTCGCCTTTGGAAAGCTTGTGTCGGTTCTCGACCGATTGATTCGCGGTACGGTCGACGTGGTGATTGTGGGAAGGGTAGATTCACCTCAGACAAAGGCGCTTGTCGACACGGCGTTTCAAGCCTATTTGCCTCACAGGAACGTGGTCGTTGTTGACCCCGAGAACGCCGAGTTGACCAGGGCGCCTATTCTGACAAATGGCAAGCCCGCCCAAAACGAGCCCGTGGCGTATGTTTGCCGAGGGAGAACCTGTTCGGCGCCGGTGCGTTCCGCCGCGGAGTTGATGGATCTTTTGAGGAGTGAATGAGGTTTCGGGCGAGTTTGGGTTGAAGGGTGTGCTTGCTTGTGTACTCAGCGTTGGTAAGCGACTGAGTTGGGAGAACGGTAAACGGTATGGCATTTTCCAACTATGATGACTTTGATGCTCTCGGTCTGGCCGAACTTGTAAAAAAGGGGAGGTGAGTTCGGCGGAGCTTGTGGACGAAGCGATCGCGCGGATAGAGGCAATCAACCCCGTGCTCAACCCCGTGGTTGTGCCCATGTTTGATGAAGCGCGCCGAGTGGCCGCCGGCCCTTTGCCCGACGGGCCGTTTCGAGGTGTACCCTTTTTATTGAAAGACCTGAGAGCCGCCTACGCCGGGTTTCCCATGAGGGCCGGCAGTCGACTGCTCGCCGATTACGTTCCTACCCACGATGCTGAGTTGGTGAAACGTTACAAGGCGGCGGGGCTTGTCATAGCGGGCAAAACCAACACACCCGAGTTGGGGATTTTGCCGGTGACCGAGCCGGATTTGTACGGACCCACCAAAAACCCGTGGAACCCTGCCCACACTCCGGGCGGGTCGAGCGGCGGTGCCGCAGCGGCGGTTGCCTCTGGAATTGTACCGGCGGCGCAAGGGGGTGATGGTGGCGGATCAATTCGTATTCCGGCGTCGTGCTGCGGTGTATTTGGGCTGAAACCATCGCGCGGAAGAATGCCTGTTGGGCCACATGACAGCGAGATCTTTTTCGGGTTTGCCATTGAACATGTGCTGTCAAAAACGGTGCGCGACAGTGCCGCGATGTTGGATGTCACCCACGGCCCTGAATTGACTTCAATCTACCATGCACGCGAACCTGAAAGGCCGTTTTTGGAAGAGGTGGGTAGAGAGCCCGGAAGGTTGAAAATCGCGTTTACAACGTCGCCTTTTTTGCCGGCAAAAACCCATCCAGACTGCGCGGAGGCGGCGCGTGAAACCGCAGCACTGTGCGCGTCCCTCGGCCACGATGTGGATGAGGCCACTCCCAACTTTGACGGGCATGAATTTGCGAGGTGTTTCTTTTTGATGTTCTGCGCCGGGGCAGCCACCGAGTTGGCGCTCATGGAGAAATCCTTCAATCGAAAGGTGAAACCCGGGGATCTAGAACCGGGAACATGGATGTGCGCAATGATCGGGAGGAGGATGTCGGCACCTGAATTCAACGTTTCAATGCGAAGGCTGAGGGAACATCAGCGCACGATTTCACGGTTTTTCTCGGTGTATGACGTTCTACTAACGCCTACCCTGGCAAAGCCTCCGCTCAAGATTGGTGAACTCCGGCACCCCATTCAAGAAGCCGTGCTGGATGTGGTGGGAAGGTCGGCGTCGCTCCGCTGGATCCTGGGCATTCCCGGGCTTGTGGATGTGGTCGTGGACCGGGCGTACGGCTTTACGCCGTTTACGCCGATTGCGAACGTGACAGGTCAACCTTCCATGAGTGTGCCGCTCGGCTGGAACGCCGAGGGTCTACCCATTGGGTCAATGTTTACGGGTAGATTGGGTGACGAGGCGCTCTTGTTCAGGCTCGCAGGTCAACTGGAGCGCGCCAAGCCGTGGGCGCAGAAAAAGCCTTTGATTCACGCATCGCAGTTTCGTGGTAAGGCCTGACCCATGGGAAGAGATTCAGATCACATGGGTAGATTGTTTGCAAGAACGCATGTGCTCATGCTGCTGGGTGTTTTCGCGGTGGGAGCGTGCACGGAGCCTCAAACGCCCGAAGGTACGGGCACGCCTGCGGGCACAACGGCGGCGCCCACAACGGACACCGGTAGTTCAAGCGCGCCGACAACAACCGCCGTGCCGACAAGCGCGCCGACGACAACCGCGGCCCCGGCCGGCGGCGACAAGCTGACCGCGCCTTACGTGGTGACGTTGCGTCAAACGGGCGGCATTGCCGGCATGAACATGGTGACCGTGATCGACAGCGCGGCAAAAAAGATCACGTACGGAGGACCGCGCAATCAAAATGCTGAAACGCGCGACGTTTCCGCGGACGAAGTTGCGGAGATCACGCGCGCGCTTGAGGCGGCCAACTACGCAACGTTTCCGGGTCAGATCAAAGGCGGCGCGATCGCCGACGCGTTTAACTACGAAGTGAAACTCACAACGGGTGGCAAAGACTTTGTTGTGAGCTGGAGTGACGGCGCGCAGGTGAGTGACACGATCTCCGCGGTTCGAGCGGCAATCGCCAAGCTTCGAGCGGCCAAGTTTGACGGGGTGAGCCCCAAGTCAGCCCCAACAATGTGATTTGTCCGGCCCTGTCATTGTGTATACACAATCCGGTTATTTGTCGGAAGGCAAACAACCTTGGCGGCAGGGCGGTGATGTTGCTCCGGTAGGTGTACACGCGCATGTCTGAACGGGCATTGGGTTAGCGAGTTGCGCACACCCCTGGGCGATGCTCACGGCGTCGGTCGCGGAGGCTGCGCACACGAGCACGGCCTCTTTGTGGGCGTCGTCGAAGTCGGTGAGCATGTCGCACGTGCACGCGTACGGTTCGCCCTCGTTCTTACAGGCGGCGAGCCCGAGGGCGAACACGATCGCGGCGATGTGTACCTTCATTGAGGTGCCGGCTGCGCGTTTGGATCGGGCTGGGCGGGGGCGGCGTTGTCGCGAATATGAAACTCGACGCGGCGGTTTTTCTGGCGGCCGTCGGTAGTGTTGTTGTCGGCGATCGGTTTGTGCGGACCAAAGCCCTGAGCAGTGAGCCGATCGGGATGAATGCCTTTGTCGATGATGTACTGGCGCACGCTGTGGGCGCGATCGTCGCTGAGCTTTTCGTTCATTTTGACGGGACCGCGATCGTCTGTGTGGCCTTCAATCGCGACGAGTTTCACGTCTTTGTTGATCGTCATAAGTTTGACGACTTCGTCGAGGATCTTGAAGCTGTTTGAGAGGATCTTGGCCGAGCCGGTGGCAAACTGAACCTGCTTCAAGATCTGAATTTCGGTGGAGCCTTCAAGCCTTCGAATGAAAACGGGGCAGCCGTTTTTGTCTTTTTCGGCGCTCGGTTCACCGGGTTCTTTCGGGCAGTGATCCACCGCGTCGCCCACGCCGTCTTTGTCAAAGTCGTCTTCAGGGCATCCGTCTTGATCGTCGATTTTGTCGAAGTCTTCAGGCTTGTCGGGGCACGCGTCTCTGCTGTCGGGAATGCCGTCGCCGTCGCGATCGGGAGGAGCCGCACACCCGTCGTCGGGGTTGGGCATTTTGTGATCTTCAGGTTCGTTCGGGCACAAATCGATGTCGTCGGGCAGACCGTCTTTGTCGGTATCGACGGGACGCGTGTCTTCAACCTTGAACTTTTTCGGCGGCGACTTGGGCACTGTGTCTTCGATGGGAAGGTGGTAGCCGATCGTTGCAACGAGGCGCAGATCGGGCGCGTAGCCGGGTGTCAGGCGCGTGCCACCGCCGAAGCCGAGTTGAAGGCGTTTCTTTTCGTCGAGAGTCATCTTGCCTTCGGCCATCCACTCCAAGGTGGAGTTGGAGGCTTTGAACGCGGCTTCTCCTTCGATGCTGGCCGAACCGAAAACGGATGCGCCGACGCGAAACGTTCCGCCGCGGAGCGGTGCGTACACACCGAGGCCGTAGCGCCAATCGTTGCCGACAACGAACGTTTTTGAGTTGAGATCGCTGCGCGGGCGGAAAAGAAATCCGGTGTTGAGATCGATGTACACACTCTTGAGGTCGTATTCGGCGGCGACGCCCAAAAGGCCGCTCGCCGCACCTTCACCGGCCCATGCGCCTTGATCACCCGTGGGCGCAAACACCGCCGCGTTGGCCCCCAGGCGAAACGTGCGTGCGTCGTTTCGAAAGAGCACCGCGCGCACTTCGAGCCGAAGATCCATGGGTGCGCTCACGGGCGGCGAGACAAGATCGCCGACTGTCGGGTTGGTTGTTTGCCCCAAAATGGCTGGCATGAGCGCGAGGATCTGAACGCGCTTCAAAAACTCAACCCCGAGCGAAAGGTACATTGCCGTCTGCGTGTCGATCGGGTTTGCGACACCGGCTGAACTGCCCTTGATGTAATTCTCCGCGCGAAGAGGGTTGAGCGAAAACCCGACGCCGAATTGCCCAAAAAAACGCGTTTTGTCAGATGTTTCGGGGCGCCAAATACCGATCGCGTCGTTGGGCGCGCC
The DNA here is from genome assembly GCA_016712345.1 of Polyangiaceae bacterium. Lineage (GTDB taxonomy): Bacteria > Myxococcota_A > Polyangia > Polyangiales > Polyangiaceae > JADJRH01. The sequence continues at coordinate 3,927,370 of JADJRH010000011.1, read as the reverse complement.
GGCCATGATGAGGCGGTCGACGTAAAAGCCGCGACCCTGGGCGGCGGCGAGGTTGGGCACGAGGGTGAGTGCCGCCCCCACGGCCGCTCCGACGGCGCATTTGTGCGCTTTGCTGAGGCTTCGCATGGATCCCGGAACGCTACACGAGAGAGATGCCGTCGTGAAAGGAGCCGAAACACCCTGCCCGAATCATCAAAATGTGTTGGATCCGCTTGACGTGGCATCTGCCTTGTGATTGGTTCCGCGACCCTCGTCATGAAGCGCACGTACCAACCGCACAAAACTCGTCGTAAGCGCACGCACGGATTCCGCGCGCGCATGGCCACCGCAGGCGGCCGCAAAGTCATCAACAACCGCCGCCGAAAAGGCCGCAAGCGTTTGGTTCCGACCACGTACGAGAAATAGGCCCCTAACAAAGCCGCCGATCGGTTAACCGGTGGCGGCTTGTTGTTTGGCCGAGCCGTTAAGGGTGGCCGATGCCCATGTGTACACCGGGGCAAACCTACCCGAAAAGCAGCCGCATTCGACGGCGCAGCGAGTTTCTGCACGCCCAGGCTAATTCGGTTCGTATCTCGACCGCGCACTTCACGCTCTTGATCTCGGCAAATCGCCGCGGCGAGCAATGCCGATTGGGCGTTGTTGCGTCCAAAAAAGTCGGCGGCGCTGTGCAGCGAAATCGCGCGAAACGCCTTGTCCGAGAGACTTTTCGCACCCATCGTGAGTTGTTTCCGAGCGGCACGGATGTGGTCGTGATCGTGAAAAACGGCGCCTCGAATCTGTGCCTTGACGATGTTCTCGGTGAAGTTCACCGCGTGAGCAGACTGATGGCCCGCCGTGCCGGTGAAGTTCTACGAAAATGAGCGCGGCTCCCTTGCGCGTTGATGGACCACATCCCAAGCTGCGGCCCGTTGTGGTGGCACTCGTTCGATGATCGCGGCCGTCCTTATCGCGCTTGTCCGCGTTTACCAAGCCACCTTGTCCAAGCTCATCTTGTGGACAGTGGGCCCGGTGTGTCGATTCGAACCGTCGTGCTCTCGGTACGCAGTTGCTTGTTTGAGGGACCACGGTGCGCTTCGCGGGAGCTTGCTTTCCGCGAAACGTCTGTGTAAGTGCCACCCGTTTCATCCAGGCGGATACGACCCGCCGCCTCCCAAGTCGAACGCGGGGCCTGTGCTCGGAAAGGCCGAAACAAGCGGGCAATAGCGCGACGACGCCCGCTGCGGAATCTCCGAACACGCCGCCGAAAGCTCCATGGAACAACGCAGCAGTCTAACGAAATGGCTCTTCGTGGGCCTCGCAGCTCTCCTGTTCATACAGTTTGGGTTGCCAGCGATTCGCGGCAAATCGAAGGCCGAGGTGCAACCCGTCTTCGACGACAGGTCGGCACCCGCCGAGCGCTCGCCGGAGCAGATCTGCGAGATCACCGGAGATCGATTCAAGGCAACGCTGTCCACGTTCGGCGGCTCGCTGCGAAGCTACGAGCTTACCGAAACGGGGCGGTACTTCGCGAAGGCGCCCATGCCCGACGGCGTGTTTGCCGGGATCGCTGAAACGTTTAAGCCCCAGTTTGGAAAGCCGATCGGGCCCATCGAGCTTGTCACCACCAAAAACGATGCCTCGCGAATGCCGCTTCGCGCGAGCTTAAAAGTCCCCGGCGCCGACGCGGCTCAACAAACGGCGTACGACGATCTCGACTTCAAGCTCAGCGCCAAAGACGGCAAGAGCTGCACCTTCGTTTACGAAGAGCGAAAGATCGATCGGCTCTACGCGGCGCTTGCGACTGAAAAAGACGACGCCAAAAAAGCCGACCTCCAAAAACAGATCAACGACGCGAAGACGAGCGAGGCCGAGCAGGCCGTGATCTCACGCGTTACAAAAGTGGTGTCGGCCACCGGCAAACCCTTTGAACTTGCGGTCGACATGAAGGTGGAAAACTTGGGCGCCGAACCCAAGAAGCACCGCCTCGCGATCGAGCAAACGTCGTGGCGTACACACAAAGAAACGCAGGGCAGCTTGGGTCGCCAATCCGATTGGATGACCGACACGATCGCCGCCACAGCCGCAAAAACGGCTCACCACGCGACCACCGATTTTGAGCCGGGCGACTTTACCGACAAAGATTTCACGGCGGAGAAGTGGCGACGCGGTGAGGGTGAAGCCAAGTGGGCCGCGGTGAGCGCCTCGTTTATGGCCGCCATTGTGATCCCAGAGAGTGGACCCGCCGCACCGGCCGCTGAGACGCTCATCGAAGAACGCTGGAACTGGGGCTCGTTTCAACCCCGCGACGAAAAAGATCCCGACTACGGCCACATCTATCGAGCGCGGCTCGCGTATCCCGAAAAAGAACTCAAGACCGGAGAATCGGTCGACTACCGCGTTGTTTCGTTTATCGGGCCGAAGGAGCGCGAGTTGCTCGCCGCCGTCGGCCGCGACACCTCCGAAGTGATCAATCTCGGCACGTTCGCGTTCATCGGAAAAACCCTGATTTGGTACCTCTACAAACTGCGCGGCTTGGTCGGCAGCTGGGGTTGGGCGATCTGCCTGATGACGATCACCGTGCGTGTGCTGCTCTTTCCGCTTTCGATCACGCAGATCAAAAGCACCGTGAAGATGCGGCAGCTCAAGCCCGAAATCGACGAGATCAACGAGCGCTACAAAGACCAAACCACGCAAAAAGGGTTGGCTCTGCAAGAGCTGTACAAGAAGCACGGTGTCAATCCGGTCATCGGATGTTTGCCAATGCTCTTGCAAATGCCCGTTTGGTTCGCGTTGTATGCGTCTCTGCAAACGGCAGTTGAACTCTACAACGTGAGCTTTGGCCCGTTTATCCCCGACCTTTCATCGCCGGGCAAATACTTCATTATCCCGGCGGTGCTCGGCATGAGTTCTTTCTTCCAACAAAAGATCATGCCGATGCAGGGCGATCCGGCTCAGCAAAAGATGATGCTTTATATGATGCCAACGATCTTCACCGTGATGATGCTCTTCCTCCCGGCGGGTCTTGGCGTGTACATGCTGACCAACACATGGCTCGGCATTTTGCAGCAGCTGATGGTGGAGCGTTACATGAAGAGCCGCGTTGGTCCCAGCGGCGGCACCGGCATCGTGGTGAAAGAAAAAGGGACCCAAGAAACTTCCGGCGATCGTGACAAGCGCCGCCTCCTGGAAAGGGGAAAAGCCCGTGGATGAAATGACCCCCCAAGAACCGGCAGAGGTCGCCGATGAAGCGCCCGTCGCCAAACCAAAAGAGCCTTTCGTTGAAGACGGACGTGCCGATCTCGCGCTCGATTTCGTGATCGATGTCCTCGCTGCGATGGGTATGGACTGCACCGTCGATTTGCTTGAAAACGAGGAAGAAGATCCGCCCGAGGAAATTCGCCTTGAGATCGAAGGCAAAGACGCGGGGCGCATCATTGGCAAGAAATGTCAAACGCTCGCCGCGTTGCAGTTCTTGGCCAATCGCGTCATCAACCGCCCCGGCAAAACGCGCCGCCACGTGATCATCGACGCCGAGGGTTACCGCGCGCGTCGCGAAGAAACGCTTTCGTCAATGGCGCGTCGGCTCGGTCGACAAGCCGTCGACGAAGGGAAGATCATCACGTTTGAACCGATGAATCCGCAGGATCGCCGCGTTGTACACATGGCCCTCGCGAACTTCCCCGGTGTGATCACCAAGAGCGACGGCGAAGGCGACGCTCGCCGCGTTCAGATCATCCCCGTCCGCAGATAACGGTCCCCGACACCGCTCGTTGCAATGTGTACACATTGCCGGGGGCCCCTCGAAACGTTTCCGCGTTCAAAACATACCGTTTCGCCGTAAAGCACTTCGGCGCCTCCGGCGTGGTTTGCGTCGCGGTCGCGGGATCGCCCTGTTTCCCGTGTAGCATGGCGCCCATGGGCGACGGCCGGTTTGATTTTGATCTGTTCACGCTCGGAGCGGGATCGGGGGGCGTTGCTTCAAGTCGCCGGTCCGGCGCCTACGGTGCGCGCGTTGCGATTTGTGAAGACAGTCGCGTGGGCGGAACCTGCGTCATTCGCGGTTGTGTACCCAAAAAAATTCTCGTCTACGGTTCGCACTTCGCCCACGACTTTTCGGACGCCCCCGCGTTTGGGTGGACGCAGGCCGAACACTCGCTCGATTGGGCAACGCTCATCCAAGCAAAAAATCGCGAAATAGACCGCCTGAATGGTGTGTACCTCCGCCTGCTCCGGGACTCAGGCGTCACGCTCATTGAAGGGCGCGGCAAGATTGTCGACCCCCACACCGTGGAGGTGGCCGGCAAACGGTACACCGCCGAACACATCCTTGTTGCCACGGGCGGGCGGCCCCAAAAGCCTCCGATCGTCGGCGCAGATCTGGGCATCACCTCCAACGAAGCGCTCGACCTGCCCAAGCTTCCAAAACATGTTGTCGTTGTCGGCGGCGGCTACATCGGAGTGGAGTTTGCCGGCATTTTCAGGGCCGCCGGCGCAAAAGTGACAATGCTCATTCGCGGTGACACCGTCCTGCGCGGCTTCGATGCCGATATTCGCGCAGCGCTCACATCGGAGCTTCGAAAGAGCGGCATCGACGTTCGATGTGAAACATTCGTCGCCGATGTTGAACGGCGCGGCGACGGCCGAAGTGTACTCACCCAGTCCGGTGAGACGATTGAGTGCGATGTGGTTCTTTTTGCAACTGGAAGGGTGCCCAACACCGAAAACCTCGGCCTCGAAGAAGTGGGCGTTTCAATCGACAAAAACAGGGCAATTGCCGTTGATGCGTACTCACGAACAAATGTGTCGTCGATTTTTGCCGTGGGTGACTGCACAAACCGCATAAACCTCACGCCCGTCGCCATTGCCGAGGGGCGCGCCGTTGCCGAAACGCTGTTTCGAAACAGCCCAACGGCGATTGATCACGAGGGCGTGCCTTCAGCCGTCTTCAGCCAGCCGCCCGTGGCAACCGTGGGCCTCTCTGAAGAGCGTGCTCGCCGCGAACACGGCGACCTCGATGTGTACGTAACCAACTTCAGGCCGCTCAAACACACAATCACCGGCCGCGAAGAACGCACCATGATGAAGCTTGTTGTGGCGCGTGAATCGCGCCGCGTTCTCGGTGTACACATGGTCGGCGCCGACGCGCCGGAGATCGTTCAGGGCTTTGCGGTGGCACTCAAGTGCGGCGCGACGAAAGAGCAGTTTGATAAAACCGTTGGCATTCACCCATCGGCGGCCGAGGAGTTTGTGACAATGCGCGACAAGCGGCCGGACGCGGTTCACGGTGTGGGAGCGCCAGGTGCTCGGTAACGCGGCTTATCGCCGCCGTCGTGTGCTCGGCGCGATCGCGTTTTGCATCGGCCTATCGGCCGCCGGATGCGGTGAAAAAAGTTCGTCGACGGGTGTACACGTGTCGAGTGACCCTGCCGGTCGATCCCCCGGCGCTCAAACCGCCGCCGCCACCGGTGTGTACGCATCATCCGCCGCGGCGGAGCTTGGGCAGGGTCACGCACCCGGCGCGCAGCCGCCGCCGGCCGCCGCCGCGTCCGCTTCCAGCTCCGCATTCGCGAGCCCGCAGGGTGTACACATTGGAACCGGCGACGGTGATTGCAAATTGGTCCGCGGCCCCGCAAAGCTGAACATCACGGCGGCGGTTTCGGTTCACACGGCGCCGCCGATACGATTTGCCGCAAACAAAGACGGCGCTCCAATGTGGGCTTTGCCGCAGTTTCCCGACCCGCCGAAGATGGGGGCCGCCGCCACGCTCGTTCCGCGGGCGCCGGCCCCACCGCCTTCGCTCTTGCCCGGCGCGCCGCCCGCCTCGGCCTCGGCCGCCCTTTCGGCGTCGCCCGACGCCGTCGAACGAACGCGGCTGCCCGCTTGTGCGCTCGCGGGCGGCTTTGCCTTTTGCGCCGATGCTGAAGGCCAGGTGCATCGAAAGCTGCTCCCCGACGGTGAAGACAAGGTGGTGGCCCGTGGCCGAAAAGGTACACCTGTTGTCGCGGCCTCGATCGCGGGGCACACTGTGTACGCATTTCTCGCCAACCAAAAAACAACGGAAGGCCTTGTGGTGCGCGCGTTTGTCGGCGCCGACGACGAGACGCCCATCCCTCTTTCAGAAGAGGGAAGCGGCGCAACGTTTCTAGGCCTCGTTGCGCGCGACAATGATGTGCTGGCGATGTACATCGACGCGCGCACGGCACTCACCCCCGTTCACGCCCGAACGTTGCGCTACGACGGCCGCCTGGTTCGCGGCAACGACGCCGTTGTGTTTGTGGGCGGCGGCTCCGACGGGATAGTTCGCGGATCTGTGGGTCGCGCGGCCTCGGGGCCGGCATTTCTCTTCGTTCCGGGAGCAAAAGACGAAAAAGATTTCGGCCTCGCGACCATCGTTGTCGACGGCGAACCCAAAGATGACCTTCCGGGCAAATGGTCTTATTACCCCGCGGCCATGACATCCCCATCGGTCGCCGCCACCGTTGGAGCCACGCCCATTCGAGTGCTGCGTTCGCGGCCTGAATCAAACGAAAACGGCGCACCCCACGTGCTTGAACTCGGCCACGTTGAAAGCGACGGGACGTTTCGTGAAAAGTGTGTGGTTGCAAAGGGGGCTTCTTTTTCCGATCTCGCCGCCGCGGTGGATGAAAAAGGAACCCTGTGGATTGTGTACACAACGGACAAAACAACGTTCGTTGAACAGCGCGGCGGCGAGCCGCCTTCAAAGTAGAGAGCCGCACGATCATGGCTTCGTCAAACAGCGCCGACGAACCCTCCACGCCCGTTTCGAGCGAATCGACTGAAGTTGTGTCGCCCTCGCGGCAAAATCTCGCTCTCTTCGGCGCGGAAATCTCAGATTGGGTGTGTGAACGCGTGGAGCTGCCCGCCGACGGCACATTGCGCGCTCGGTTTCGGTCGTCGCTCGACGCCGATTGGATCGAAATCACAGTGTTGCCCCTCGGCGTGCGCGGGCCCGTGTTTCGAAGGCTTTCGCATTGTCAGGTTCGCTACGTGGGCCAACTCGCCACGCGCACCGAGCGCCGCAAACAAGAAGTGTTGGGGCTGGTCATGGGCCTTGCCGGTGCGATCAATGGGCGGCTCGGCGCGGCGCCGGGCGCCTCGCTTGCCGAGGCGCTCGGGCGCCCGCGCCGCGCCGCCCCTTTGCTTTTCGGCCCCAAGGCTGTTCGTGAACTGCTCGGCCTCGACGAAACATCGGCGCAGATCGCCGGGTTTCGATTGGCCGATGTGTACCCTTCCTCCAACGTGCGCACCACCGTGGTTCGCCCGCTCGACATCGTTCTCGACTTTCGACGCGACGAAGATGAGCGCCGGGCGCTTCTCGTCATCGGCCCCAAAGACGATCGCGTTCCGGCATTTGTACACACGGCCCATTTCTCCCTGAGCTTTCTTTCCGCCGGATTTGCCGAAGCACCGGGGGTTGAAACTCTTCGCGCGTACATCGGATTTCTCCTTCAGGTGCGCGACACGCCCGGCATGGACGTCACGTTTCCGGCGTCGATTGAAGAGACGTTCGCCGCGCCCGCGCTGCCCGAAGCCCCTGAACCTCCCCAGGCCCCCGACGATCCCACCGCCGTTGTGAACCTCGCAATCGGCTCCGATTGCGGCCAAAAATGCGCTTTTTGCAGCGTGAAAGAAACCTGGCCGGCGAGCGACGGCGGCCACGAAGCGTACCTTTCGTTTGTTGCGGAGCTGCGGGACAAACGCCGCAACGGTGTACACAAGGTTCGCATCAACGGTTACGACCCGCTCGCTTTTTCGCGCATTGTCGATGTGCTGCGGTTCGCCAAAGAAATTGGGTACACCGAGGCGTCGGTATTTTCACCGTGTACACGCCTTGCAGATGAACACTTTTTGGATGAAGTCCTCGCGGCATTACCCTCAAGACGCAGATTTTTTGTTCCTGTGTACGGCGCCGCCGCTGAAGTTCATGACACCGTTGTGGGTGTGCCCGGCGCGTTTGAGAAAGTGCTCCAGGCAATTGACCTGATCGTGAAAAAAGAGGGCTCCCGCGCTGTCAGCCTCATCAGCGTGCTCGTTCGAAAAAACCTTCCCCACACAAGTGAACTGCTCGCATTTGTGCGGCGCCGCGGCCTCGAATTTTCAATGCATCTGCCCTATCCAAGTTTTGAATCGCGCGCCGATCGCTATTACACGGCCGCCGCCAAACAGTCGGATGTGGCCGCGGCCGTTCGCGATGCGAGCGGCTCGCCCACCGATGGGCGCATGCTGCTTTTGGAGGGCGTGGCCCCGTGCGTGACGTTTCGCGCCATGAAAGACACGGGCATCGACATTGCAAAATGGCTTCGATTGCCCTCCGAAAAGCCGCTTCTACCCGGCACAGAATACCGAGATCCAACCTATCAGCACAAAGACGAAGGCAGCGCCTTTCAAGCCCGCAGCGTGGTGTGTACACACGCCGGCCGCTGCGCGCTTTCAACCGTTTGTCCGGGTGAAGTGTTGCGCGGGTACGCCGATCTCTACGGTATGGACGAGTTTCTACCCGTATCGCTGGCGGACGTTTTGGCGCTTGGAAAACCGGCAAAAACGGCAAGCATGCCTCGACAGACGCAGCGCTTTTCTCCCACGCTCATCGATGTTCCTTCCACGTGTGATCGCGCGTGTTCGTTTTGCCATATCTCCAAAACACCGCTTTCGTCGCGCAGGCCGAGGGGCAGCGATGCCGATGTGGAGCGCGCGCTTGCCGAGCTTTCAGGCCCGGTCCTTTTCACCGGCGACGACGCTCTCTCCCACCCGCGCATTGTGGAATTTATCGAAACAGCGCGCCGTCGCACCGACGATGTTTCCCTCATCGGTCCGCCGCGAAAAGGGGTGACGGCGGCTCTTGCGCCGCGGCTTTCGGCCGCCGGGTTGGCTCGGTACACAACCGCGCTTTTTGGCCCCGACGCGGCGACGCACGATGCCGTTGCGGGCAAAGCCGGCGCTTTTGAAGCCGTTTGCGAAACCGCACTCGCCATGCGTTCAAGCGGTGTGCTCATGGAGCTTGTTACACCGCTTGTTCGCCCCGTATTGCCGCTCCTTTGCGCTACTTTGGAGCGCGGGCGCGATATCGGTGCGACGGACAAATTTCCCACCCTCCTTGTGTACGCACCCGACCCGGTTGTAAAAAACGCGTTCGACGATCAGGTGCCCACGTGGGACGCGCTCAAAGCAGCCCTTTCTTCGCTGCCTCCCCTCGTGTTGTCGCGTGTACACATTGACGGATTGCCTTTGTGTGTGTTGCCGCCCGCTCTCCGCGATCGCGCGGCAAAAACGCTGGATCGATCGGATCCACAGCTCAAACAGGTGTTTCCTCCGGTGTGCGCGGCCTGTTCGCGCCGGGCGCAATGTCCCGGAGTGGCGAACACGGTGTTTGCGGCGGTCGGTGAGCGCGGGCTGACTGCTCTTTATTAAGGTTTGCGCGTGAACCCACTGCTTCGCCGCGCCCACCCACAGAGAAATTTTGATACGGTCCCGCTCGAATGGACATCGTTTCTGTCTGTCCCCTCCGGGTAACCTCCGTGCTTTGGCAGCCGCAACGGGGAGGGTTTGTACTCACCATTGTTGCCAAAGCCACATTCCTTCTCCAGCCCGTGGAGGCGGCGCTTGCGCCCGAGCAGGAATATCCAAACGACGACGACAACTACTGGAATGATGATCCCCAGCGAAGCATGTACTCGCCGACCGATCTTGTGCCGTTTAAGGCGCGCCCGGAGGTCATGTTGGTGGGGCACGCGTTTGCTCCTCGAAAAGATCCGGTAAGGTCGTTGATTGCGCGCATGACAATTTCCAACGTCGACAAGGCGTTGGAGGTGGTGGGTGATCGCGCCATGCTGATGGATGGTCAGATTCGCGAGCCTGCCCGGTTTGGTAGAATGCCGCTCCGGTGGGAGCGTTCAGCCGGCGGACCTGAAACGTTAAACCCTGTGGGGGTAAGGTCGGACGTTCATCCCGACGCCTACGGGGCGATCGCTCTACCGAATCTCTTCCCACCCGGTCAATCCATCAACTCTCGCAATGATCCCTGGGTTCCCGCGGGATTTGGGCCGATCGCCCCCATGTGGCCCTCGCGTTGGCAAAAGCTCGGCCGGCACGCGACGCGCTATCAAACCGACGCTTGGAATGACAGTCCGCTGCCCGACGATGTGGACCCTTCGTATTTCAACGCCGCACCCGAAGATCAGCGCCCCGGCGAAATTCGCGACACCGAGCGAATTGTTCTCGAAAATCTCCACCCCGATCATCCTCGGCTTGTCACAAATCTACCCGGTATTCGTCCTGTCGCTTTTGTGGATGTTCCCGGCCAAACTCCGCAGCGTGTACGCATGGAGTGTGACACATTGTGGATTGATACAGATCGTTCGTTGTGTACACTCACTTGGCGCGGTCCGGTTGCACTCAACTCGGCTGTGCAGTCGGGTAGGGTTGTTGTGGGTATGGAAGAGGGTACACAACGCCTCTCCTGGACAGATCTCCAACGGGTTGAATCGGGGGCGCCCCCCGCTGCGCGAATTGAGGTTTCAAACGCCATTACAGAAGGCGCAACAGTGGACGTGCCCGCGATTTCCGCGCGCGCAGCGCTCCTCGGCATGTCTACCCAATCGGTTGCAAAGTCTGAAGGGTCGCTGCCGTTTGCGGCATCGTCGGGGCGCCCCGCCGACATGCCGTCTACCCATACAGTACCGGCGCCGCAACACAGGCCTTCCACCCTGACCGACGTGAACCTTTCCTCGGTCTTGCCCTTTTTTCGAAGCGAACGCGAGAGCAATCCCGATCTTCAGCGGCCTTCCACGCCGGGGGCTGGGGCGTTGCCGTTTGCACCCGCGTCGGGCGGGGCTGCTTCTCCCGCCGCGCCTCCGCTGCCGGCAGATTCACCCTCGGTGATCGCGCGGCCCGATCTACCCGCGCCGCCGTTTGCCCGACCTCCCCAACCGGTCCCGCCGCCTTCACCTCCTCCCGCCCAAGCGCCGGTGGCTCCTTCGACACCTGACAGTCCTTGGGCTTCGGGGGGGCGCGCGGAGGCCGCCGCCTTCACGCCAGCCTATGAAACACCTGCCGCGCGCGCTCCTTTGCCCTCCACGTCGGCGCCGCTTCCACCCCCTGTTCCACCGCCTCCTCCGGCCGCGCCCGTTGGGGTTGCTGTTGCTGCGGCGACAGTGGGTGGTGCACTGGCTGCATCCAACGCCGCCGCTGCGGCTGTGGCCCCTCCACCGCCCGCTGTGGCCCCGGTTGCCAGGCCCGTTCGACAGTTTAGCGGCAGGGAAATCGTAGATCTGTTGTGGTATGATCCCGCCGTTCTACCCAAGCTCCGCGAGCATCCGCGGTACAAAGAGATCATTTCAGATCTGACGCCGAAGCCCAAAAAAGTAAGCTTTGACGACGACCCGTTTGAAGAAGTGCTCGCCGAAGAAGAACCCGAGGCAATCAAGGCTCGAAGAGAGGTGTTTGGGGTGATCGCCCGGGCCGACTCGATCGATGCCGAGGGGGTTGGAGAGGCCATGGCGGACGCTGTTTCCGACGATGGAACCTTCCACCCACCGCTCGTGCTTTTGGCGGGTGAGTTGACCTTTGTATTTGACGAATTGGCGGCACTAAAGGCCACGGTTGCCGCCACAAGTCCGTTTGCGTCGAGCGACAAGAAGCTAAAAGAAACGCTCGACACGGTGAACGAAATTCTGCAAAGGCCCTGGATCCAAGGCTCAACAGGCGTTGCAGAAGGGTTGATGGGTAGAATTAAAGAAGCGTTTGCCCAGGGCAATCGATCATTGCCCGCGTCTTACCTCGATTCGCACACTGAGCGAACCCTTTTGGAGCAGCGCGCATTCCAAAAGAGGACGGTGTTTGGAGAGCCTCATTTGCGCACTCTTTTGTCGCCGCTGGGTGTTCAAACGGCGGTGCCGGCCTACCTTCCTGAATCACTGGCAACCAAGCTGCCAATGGTCATTAAAATGCGGGTTCGCATGCTTGCAGAAGCGCATTTGCCGCAGGACCAATACGAAACCTACCATGCAAGTCTCCGCGCCGTCGCCATCGGCCGCGTCTCCCCCGTTCCCATCCGCCGCTGATTGCGATCTGGACAACGTGCCGCCCGGCACGCACCCGGTAAGCGCGCAGAGTTGGCGCGCTGATTTAAGGATCTTCTGTTGCAGTGCGTTCGGCTCGGCAGCTAACATCGCATCTTATGCCGATCCTTGAGCTGTCCTTCGAATCGGGCGAAGACTCTCTGAGCGTTCGTAAGTTTCAAATCAACGAGTCGATGTCGTCGCTCTTTGACGTGTCGATTGTTGCGCGGTCGCCCAACGAAGACATTGATCTAGAAAGCCTTGTTGGCAAAGCCGCCGGGTTTGCCATGGTCGACCAGCTCATGAACGGCCGCGCGTGGACCGGCATCGTCGCTGAAATGGAACAGCTCCGGGCCGAAGCGCCAACCTCCGCGGGGCCGGGCCTTTCTACCTATTTTTTGCGCATCGTTCCGGTGATGTGGCTCCTCACCCAGCGTTCAAACAACCGCATCTTCCAAAAGATGTCGTCGGTGGCCATTGTCCAAAAAATTCTCTCTGAATATGGGATCACCCCCAAACTCAAGTTGGCCGAATCTCACCCCGAACACGAATACAGGGTTCAATACGGTGAAACAGACTTTGCATTCGTGAGTCGCCTTCTCGAAGAAGAGGGCATTTCGTACTATTTTGGCCAAACAGGCGACAAAAACGGCCTCAAGAGCGAGTTGGTTCTCGCCGACAAACCGCAAACAGGCGAGGCGCGGCCTCCCATTGTGTTTGCCGACAATCCCAACGAGGCGGCGGGGCTCGACTTCGTTTCGAGTGTACACATTTCACATCGGGTCAGACCGGGCAAAGCCACCCATCGCGACTACGACTTTGAAAAACCTGACTATTACCTTGTCGGCGCGAGTGAAAAGTCAAAAGCGCCTGAAGACCTTTACGAACAATACGTTTACGAACACGGCATTTTTACCGACGAAAAAGTAGGTAAAACGCGGGCTGACATTCACATTGAGAGCCACCGTCGCGACAAGCGGAGCGTTTCTTACCATTCAAATGTGTTTGCTCTGTCGCCAGGTGTGCTTTTCAGCATGCTTGACCATCCCCGGCCCGACTTGGCACCTGACAAAAAACTTCTTGTCATTGACGCCTCGCTCGAAGGTTCGGCGACCGGCGAGTATACCCTTTCAGGCCATGCGGTGTTTGCAGAGTCGGCCTATAGACCGGCGCAAAAAACGCGCAAACCTGTGATCCACGGGCTTCAGAGTGCCATTGTTGTGGGGCCCAAGGGGGAAGAAATTCATACCGACGAACACGGGCGGGTGCGCGTTCAATTCCACTGGGATCGTGAAGGGAAATACGACGACAAGTCGTCGTGTTTTATCCGCGTGAGCCACGGTTGGGCAGGGGCGGCTTACGGTATGTTTGCCCTGCCGAGGGTAGGTCATGAAGTGCTCATCGCATTTTGGGAAGGCAACCCCGATGAGCCTGTGATTGTGGGTAGGGCGTATAACCAAAAAATGCGGGTTCCCTACAAGCTGCCCGACGAAAAAACCAAAAGCACCTGGCGGACAGACTCTTCACCCAACTCAAACGGTTTTAACGAAATCATGTTTGAGGACAAAGCCGGCCGGGAGCTTGTGTACATTCAGGCCCAAAAAGATCTCAACAAACTTGTAAAGCACAACGAGAGTGAACGCACCGGCGCCAATCGAACAGTGATCGTGGGCGCCAATCGAAACAGCGTGATCGGCGCAAATGACTCCACACTTGTGGGCGCCAAATACTCCGTTTCCATGGTCACTCCAAAAGAACTCAACATCCTCAAAGGGGGTGATCCCGATGTGTCTCCCACCACCACCATGATTGAAATGGTAGATGGGAAGATCACCCTGACAACCGGCAAAGCCACTGTGGAGTTAAACGGGAAAGACATTCTGCTCAAGGCCGACGGTGACATTAACCTGAAGGCCGGCGGCGACGTTGTCATCCACGGTGGGCCGTTCGTTAAAATCAACTGTTGATCGGAGTTTTGCATGCCTCCCGCAGCTAGAAAAACCGATCTGACAGTTCACGGCGGCGCGATTGTCGAGGGATCTCCCAATGTGTCCATTGGCTATCTACCCGCCGCGCGCCTTCTTGATAAACACGTTTGCCCCATTCACGGCCCCGGGCCCATTACGCAAAGCTCGGTCACTGTGTACATCAATGGAATGGGCGCCGCGCGCATGGGCGACGCCTGTACCTGCATGATTCCGTCCACCGCCGCGGGCGGGGGCAGCAACGAAAAAGGTGAACCTACTAAGTTTGCCATCGGCCGTGAAAAGAAGTTTGGGGAGAAAACAAAAGAGTGGGAAAAAGAGGGGAAAGAGCCTTGGAAAGAAAAGCCGCCTGAAAAACCTACCCCCAAAATTTCGGCCGAGCTGTCACGCGAGTTTGGAAAAATAGGCAACGCCGACCAAAAAAAGGGCGCGTTTGAAACAGGGGTTTGGGAAGGTAAAGGCACGGCGCGCGCCGGTGTGGAGGCCGAACTTGGAAACCTCCGCAATGCCAAAGCCGACGTGGGCGCCAAGTATGAAATTGAAGGCACCGCGGTCAAAGCGCAGGGGCAACTGGGCAATGTGGAGCAGGGCTCCGTTGCGGAAGCAAAGGGTGAAGCGCGGTTTTTAACCGCCAAAGCGGGTGCGCAGGGCGGCGCCGCTTTGGAGTTAAAAGATGGGAAGGTTCAACAGGCGTATGTGGGGGGTGAAGCGGGTATCGGCGGGTCGGTTGTAGAAGGGAAGATTGAGGGTAAGACAAAAGCCTTTAAACTTCCTTTTATCAATTGGGGCATTTCATTCAACGGTGAAGCGTCGGGTGCGCTCCTTACCGCAGAGGCCAAGGCAACCGCCATGGCCGGTTATAAAGACGGTAAGTGGACGTTTGGATTTGGTGCCAAACTCGGCGCCGCCATTGCCGGGTTGGGCTTTAAATTCGGCTTTTCAATTGAACGGTTAGATCCACCTGAAAAGGCCAAACCTACCCCCAACGTGCCCGGGTTTGCGGGGATCGATCCCATTGCCAAAGGGTGCTTTACCGTCCTCGTGGGTGGAATGCCGCCGCCCTATATTCCCGGACCTCCCCAAAAGGCCGACTACGGTGGGAAGGTGATTGGTGGCCCCGGCAATCGCAACAAGGCAGAAGCGCTTGAACTAAAGCCTGATCCTGTGGAGGACAGGCGCATTCAAAACAAGCAGCTCGCTATGCAAATCATGCCCGACGGGCTCACCAAACTGGAGCATGACGCCAAAAAAGTGGGCGTGACAATGCAACAGATTGCGCTCATGCAAGCGGGCAAATGCCCTCTTTCATTTAAGAGCGTTGAACAGTTTGAAGAGTTTAAGAAAGAACTGAACGAGCTGACAAAGGCCATTGGTTTGGGTGATGCGGTTCTTCGTATGAAGGGCACCTCCACAACGTTTTACTCTGAAAACCCGGGCAAACCGTTGGGCCATCACTTTGACGCCAATCCAAACGAACTGGCTGACGTCGATATCGGCCTTGAAAGCAAAACCCTCACAGAACAAATGGCGGCGGCGGGGGTATCGCCCAACCCCAAGATACCTTCCATTTTCAAGACAAAAGACGTCATGAAGAGCCATCCAAAGCTTCAGGCGTTTAGTCAGAAGTGGACTCAGAAATTGGGCCGCGATGTAAACTTCGTTGGTTTGGTTGATCCTTCAAACCCGCCGGCAGCACCGACGGATTACCTTTTATAGGGGCGGAGAACGATCATGGAAAACATCGTCTCCAAAACGTTCAACAGCCCGCTTTCGCTGAGCGAGATGTGCGCTCTACTGACTGCCAAGTTGGATGGCATTGTGTGGTCCATTCGTGACGGCGAATACGACGACCGGTATGTGAAGGGCATGACATCGGACGGTGTCAAAGTTAGAATCTTGTCAGAAAATGACCACGGTGGGTTTTCTGTGGAAGTGTACTTTCCACTCACCGAAAATGCTCAATCGGTGCTTTCAAATGCCGACAAACGCGCTTTTATGAAGCGGCTTGACGGTCACGTTCTTACCGCCCTGAAAGCTCAAAACGTAAAGGAAGAAGGATAGTCATGGCAACCTTCGTCGTGACATTCGACTCCGGGGAAAAGTCGCTCGATGTTCGCAAATTCATCGCGAATGAAGCCATTAACTCACCATTTGAGGTTCAGGTTTTTGCGCGTTCGGTAAACGAGAATGTGGATCTTGAACGCCTCGTGGGTAAACCCGCCGGGCTTCTTGTTCATGAAGAGCCCATGGCCGAGCCGCGCGCTTGGACGGGTGTGGTGGCTCACGCCGAGCAATTGGAAGCCGAGCCCACCGGTCTTTCCACTTATTTTTTGGTGCTCGCCCCAACGTTTTGGGTTCTCAAAAAGCGCACAAATAACAGGATTTTTGAGCACCTTACCATTCCACAAATCGTTACAAGTGTGCTTGCGGAGCACAAAATCAAGGCCAAGTGGCTTCTCGCTCGTAAGCACGAAGAGCAGGAGTATAAAGTTCAGTTTGGCGAAACAGACTTTGCATTTGTCAACCGACTGCTCGAAGAAGCGGGCATTTCGTACTCCTTCCATTCTGTACCTGAAGGCGACGGTTTTAAAACAGAACTGGTGATGAACGATGAGCCGCAAAAGGCAGAACTGCGCGCCGGCTGTCCGCTCATTTATAACGAGTCGCCCACCGAACTTGCGCGCCGTGAATTCGTATCGCAGCTTCGCGTTCATCAAAGGGTGAGATTGGGTAGAGTCACTGTTCGCGACTTTGACTTTGCCCGGCCCGACCATCATCTTGATGGTAAGAGCGATGTGAGCGCGGCGCCGGAAGACAGGTACGAAGACTATCGGTATGACCCCGCGTCGTTCGTTTTGGAGCGCAAAGGTTCGAGGAGGGTGCCGCCTGAACCGGAGGTGAAAGAGGTTGCCAACGTTGCCCTCTACGCCAAACGCAACGACAGACGCGTGATCCGGTTTGAAAGCAACTGTTATGACCTTTGCCCCGGGAAGGTTGTCAGTTTTGAGGGGCATCCTCGCAAAGATCTGTCACCTGAAAATCAGGTACTCATCACCGAAGTTTCACTGGAGGGGACCACCGATACAGAGTGGCAGATGAACGTTGTCGGTTCGTTCACAAAGCTGCCCTGGCGGCCCTCCCAGCGAACTCCCAAGCCGGTGATGCGCGGTGTTCAGAGCGCCATTGTTGTGGGGCCCAAAGGACACGAAATTCATACCGACAGTTTTGGCCGCGTGCGCGTTCAATTCCACTGGGATCGCGACGGCGAATATAACGAATTTTCGTCGTGTTGGATCCGTGTGAGTCAGGGCTGGTCAGGGTCGGCGTATGGGATGGTAACCTTACCTCGGATCGGGCATGAAGTCATTGTGGACTTTATGGATGGCGATCCGGATCATCCCATTGTTGTGGGGCGCCTTTACAACAAGCGAACCAAGGCGCCGTATAAACTCCCGGAGCATCGAACAAAGAGCACCTGGAAAAGCAATTCATCCCCCAATTCCGACGGCTTTAACGAAATCATGTTCGAGGATAAAGCCGGCAAAGAACTCATTTATATTCAGGGTCAAAATGACCTGTCAAAGCTCGTTAAATCCATGGAAATGGAGCGGACGGGAGCAAACAGGTCGCAGACAGTGGGCGCCAACAGAACGCTTGTTGTGGGAGCTGTTGAGTCGAGTTTGGTAGGGAAGCAGTTTTCGGTCACAATGGTCAAACCAAAAGACCTTCAGATCGAAAAACAGGGGGATGCCGAGGTAGAAGTTCAACCGACAACGCAGCAAATGGTAGATGGGAAGATTTCTCTTTCTACCGGTGAGATGACCTCGGCCATTGAAAAGAAAGATATCTCCCTTTTCGGCTCCGGCGATGTCATCTTAAAGAGCGGCGGCACGATTAATATCACCGGCAGTCATGTGTACATCAACTGCCAAGATTATTCTGGAAAAGGGCCCGCGAAAGCCGACACAGCGGGAGCCAAAGCGGGCCCGCCGGAAGGCCGCGTTCTAGACGCTATCAAGAGCCTTTTCGGCTTTAAAAAGCGAGAGAAGCCGGCCGAGCCAGACCGCAAAGAACTGGTTGTTCCGCACCGTGAGCAGGTGGGTGGAACGTGCGGTTTGGCGGCGCTCGGTATGGTGATGGATTATTGGAAGGGTAAAGACGGAAGTCAGCAGGCGCCTTCACCCGACGTGATTCTGAAAACGGCTCAAGACAAGGGGTGGACAACCACCGGTGGCATGTGGGAACGCGACGAGGCCAAGCTCGCGCGTGAGTTTGGGTATGACGCCAAACACATTTCAGGCGGGTCTATGGCAGATATCAAAAAGGCCATCGACGAGGGTAAGCCCGTGCTCATCACGTTTTCAGTGGACAACGTTGGCGAGCCGAAAAATGGCACCGATCGCGGTCATTACGCGGTCATTAAGGGGTATTTTAACAAGGACGGGAAAGACTACGTGATCGCTCAACACGGCTGGGGTTCTGCCAAACACAAGATCTGGGAAGAGAGTGCGTTTGAACAGTCGTGGAAGAGCTACAACAATAAACAGATGGTGATTGTTACACCCAAGGGCACACCGTGAACGTTGTCGAGAGGCAAAAAATTGAACCGCAGGGTCCGGGCGGAACTGTTTCGCTGGTACGGGTAGGCCCGCGGGGTGACCATGTGGCGTTTGTTATTCCCTCCGGGGAAAATGCCGGGATCTATACATGGGATGTTTCCGGTGGAACGCGTCGCGTGACGGCTCTTGAACAAGGCTCAATTGACGACCTTGTCTGGTCGCCCACAGGCGATCATGTCGCCTACCTGATAGGGGGTGGGCCGCCTGGAAGTTATGGGGAGATCGGTTGGGCTTCTACCAAAGCCGCGGGAGAATTGGGGCGTACACAAGGGATGTCGTTTGCATGGACTCCCAAGGGAAATGCGCTGATTGTGGCAGACCCCGCCGCGAAGGCCCTGGTGCGAAAGCCGCTCACGGGCGACAGTCAGGTTCTGACCGAGTTGGCAGATGACTTTGACCCGCAAAATGCTCCCAAGATCGCCCTTTCGTTTGATGGAGCACTCATCTGTACAACCGTGCGGCGCACCGCCGATGATGTGTCGGAGGTGTTGATTGTTGAGCGCACGTCCAAAGGGCTTGAAACAAAAGTATTAACTCAAATCCCCGGCGCGAGCGTGATCGTTCGGCCACTTTGGGCGCCGCGAACACCCACAATTGCCCTTTACATTGTTCACTTGGAACAAGAAAAAAGCGCCATTGTGGCTGTGCCTCGGCTTGAGGGTGAAGGGATCATTTTATACGAGAGTGATTTTATCGATCCGGCGGAGCGGCCCGCCTGGTCACCCACGGGTAGAACCATTGCCTTTTTTGGGGTGGAAAAAGCCCACAATGAATTTACAAAAGCCGGCCCGGCAAGGCTGTTTTTGTTAACGGAGATCGCATCAGAAAAGCCCATTTTACTACCGGTAAGCGCCCCGGGGGAAATGGTGGGCGGGTTGTCTTTTGTGGATGAAAAGAAACTCGCGGTGGATGGGGGCTCGGAGGCGTTCGTGCTTTCGTTCGCCGACGTGGTTTGACGGTTAGGAGGTGCCTGTGGCAACGCTCGACGATCCCGACCTACCCATGAAGGGCCTCACCCCTTCGGCTGAAGAACTCGCCGACATGATGACCATTACGGTGCGTCACGAGCGGCCTGAATTTGAGTATAGTTTTTTGCTGCCCGACGGTTGGTATAAACAGCCTGATCCGCCCGGAAAGCCGAAAATCAAAGAGAGCGAATATGACTTTTTATCGCTCGGCGTGTTTTCGGTGACCAAAGACTTTGTGCCTCCGGTGGTATTCAGCGTGGGCGTTCGGCCGGCACCCAAAGAAGGGTATGTGGCAGAATGGCTTGAAACACAGTGCATTATGCAAGGCCTGGCACTGGAGCGGATGACGGTGCACCAATTTTTGTTTGGTTGGGCGGCCGACGCTGTTGCGCTTCAAGCGAGTGATATTGGGCCCTTGAAAATGCGAATTGTCATGTTTGAAGACAGCCTGCGGCTTTGGGTATTAACCGGTATGGCGCCGCTCAAGGTATGGGAAGGATCGGTTGTGCCGCTGAGCCGCGCGATCTGCTCGTTTGAACTGCTTCAACCTGGAAAGCAAAACGTTTCTATCCTGCGCAAACCCGACGGATTGGACATGCCGGGTTCATCGACTGGCTGATGTATCCACGACGTGTGGTGTGAATGTGCTGGCGCGTTGTCACGCGCAAAACAGTATGTTTTTTGTGCAATCCTGGAGGAAAGTGATGACCAAGAAGATTCTTGCTTTTTTGCTTGTGGGTGTTGTTGCGGCGGTGGGATGTGACGGAAATGACCCGCCTGAAGACACCGGTGCAGACGTGGGTGAAGCGTGTGAAGACGGCGCCGACTGCAAAGACAGCCTTTTGTGTTTTGTGGAAACCGATGGTCAGGCCGGCAAATGTGAAGCCATTCCTGAAATGTGTGAGGAGGCCGACTTGAGCTGTTCCGACGCGTGTTTTGACGATATCAAGGCGCGCTGTATGGGTGGAAGCGCCTGCGTTCGATTCGGGAGTTCGATTACCATCGGGTGCGCCACCATGCAGTAGGTGGTGGTCGACTTTGAGGCTGCACGCCGCAAATCGTCGGTCGGTCTCCTCACAATATTCTGCATATTGCTGCGTCGACGCTCCCTAGCTTTGCAGCGTTCGCCGTCAAATTCGACCACCACTTGGGTCGACTTTGAGGCTGCACGCCGCAAATCGTCGGTTATACTCGGCGGGTGAAAGAGATTGTCCTCGCCTCGCGCGCACTGGGTTTTCCGTGGGACACGGTGGATCCGTTTCTTTTTTGTGTACACCACAATGACGCCTACCCCAAAGGCAACGAAAAGTTGGGCCCGGATGTTTCACTTTCGGGCCGCAACTTGGGGATGGACTTTGAGGTGCGCGACGGCTTTCGAATGTATCACGGGCATGTGGTTCCGGGGTTTCCCCAACACCCTCACCGCGGTTTTGAAACGGTGACCATTGCACGGCGAGGGTTGATTGATCATTCAGACTCGCTTGGGGCGGCGGCTCGATTTGGTAAAGGGGATGTGCAGTGGCTTACCGCCGGCAAGGGGATTGTTCATTCTGAAATGTTCCCTTTGCTCAGGCGGGATGAAGGTAATCCGGTGGAGCTTTTTCAGATCTGGTTAAACCTTCCCGCGGCCGATAAAATGGCAGATCCGCATTTTTCAATGTTGTGGGACAAAGATATTCCAAGGCAACGTTTTACAGATGACCATGGGAAGGTCACTTCGGTCACGGTGGTAGCCGGGGAGTTAAACGGTGCTGTTCCGCCGCCCGCGCCGCCTCGGTCGTGGGCCTCGCGAGCCGATTCCGACGTTGCGATTTGGACGATTCAAATGCAGGCGGGCGCAAAGTGGACATTGCCTGCTGCAAAAAATCCAAACACGGTGCGTACACTTTATTTCTTTGAGGGCAAAGCGCTCACCGTGGGTGGGGAGAAAGTCAAACCAAACCACTTGGCGGTTGTCAGGTCTGACATTGAGCTTGAGGTGCATGCGGCCGATTCAAACGTGGAACTGCTCATGCTTCAGGGTAGGCCCATTGGGGAGACGGTTGTTCAACACGGGCCATTTGTGATGAACTCGCGGCGCGAAATTGAACAGGCGATGATGGATTATCGTCGCACTCAGTTCGGCGGCTGGCCCTGGCCTGTGGATGACCCGGTGCACGGACCGGCGGACAAGCGATTTGCCCGACACGCCGATGGGAAGGTGGAAGAAGTGGATGGGTAGTTTGGGTAGGTTGGCTTATACAAAAAAGTCGGGTATCAGGTCGGCGCCGGGGACGGCCTGATACTTGTCGAAGTTGGTAATGCCTTCTTTGGACAATACCTCGTCGTCGATAAAGAAGTTACCCGTCACCTCACGGCTCGGTTTTGTGAGGATAGTGTACGCAGCATCGGCCATGATTTCAGGTGTGCGCGCGCCGCGCATGGCGTTGTCGCCGCCCAACAAATTTTGAACGGCGCTTGTGGCAATGACGGTGCGCGGCCATAAGGCGTTTACCGCAATGCCGTCGCTCTTCAGCTCTTCGGCCATACCGAGCACGCACATGCTCATTCCATACTTGGCCATTGTATAGGCCACATGGGGAGCAAACCATCGAGCAGCCATGTTGAGGGGAGGGGAGTTGTTGAGGATGTGAGGGTTTTTAGACTTTTTGAGGTGGGGAATGCAGGCCTGCGAGCAGGCGAACGTTCCGCGCGTGTTGATGGAGTGCATTAGGTCATACCGCTTCATGGGAGTAGAAACGGTTCCTGTCAGACTGATGGCGCTCGCATTGTTGATGAGGATGTCAATGCCGCCGAAGGTTTCTACTGTTTTTGCGACGGCGGCGGCAATCTGCTGTTCGTCTCGCACGTCAACGATGCAGGCGAGAGCCTTTCCGCCGGCTTTTTCGATCTCTTCGGCGGCTGTATAAATGGTGCCCGGAAGTTTGGGGTGAGGTTCGGTTGTTTTGGCCGCGATCGCGATGTTCGCTCCGTCGCGCGCGGCGCGCAGGGCGATGGCGAGGCCAATTCCACGGCTCGCGCCGGTGATAAAAATCGTCTTTCCTTGAAGGCTTGGCATGGGCCTTCATGCCGGGGAACAAGCGGGGGCGCAATTGCTTTGTCGGCTTTACCCAGGAGGTCAGTTGCAGAAGAACTCGCCTTGCAAACAAACGCAGGTGGTCATGCCGTATACGCATTGTTGCATGCCGGGCAACATGCAGGGATCGCCGGGGTTGGGCTCAGCGCCGGGGCAGGGCTCGGTGCAATTCCAATCCCCTTGTTGGCAAGAGCAGGTGATCGCGCCGTAGATGCATTGAAGTCCACCCATTCCTTGGCATCCTGAATTGTCTTGCGGCTGGTCGATGGGGCACTCGTCGCAATCCCATGCGTTTTGCTTGCATACGCATTGTGTGTTTTCGTAAACGCACTTTGTGGCGCCGCCCGGGCCGGGGCCACCGCCCATGCAGGCAGTGCCAATCATGGGTTGGTCAGTGGGGCATGGATTGCAGTTCCAACCGCCGAATCCGCAGGTGCACTGGGTGCCGTTGAAGTCGCATGTTTGACCGATGAACGGGCACATGGAGCCGTCCATGGGTTCGGTGACCGGGCAGTCGGGCGGGCCACCTCCGGCGCCTGTGGTGGTTGTTGTTGTGGTGGTTGTGGAGCCGCCCGTGCCCGTTGTTGTTGTGGAGCCGCCAGTGCCCGTTGTTGTTGTCGCGGAGCCGCCTGTGCCGGTGCTCGTTTGGCCGCCGCCCACTCCGGTGCTGCCGGTGGTGAACTCGCTTGTGGTACCGGTGCCGCCGCTTCCGGCAGCACCACCCGAGTTTTCGACGACGGTTCCACCGCACCCCGAAATGCTCAGTAGACCCAAGAGTGAAGCGGCCAGAGCCCATGAGTGAACGAGAGCGCGTGTTCGCTGTGCCATGAAGAGGTACTCCTGTGGGAGCCTGGGATCATTTCATAAATCGATCGCGCCCGCCCGCGTTTCGGCGTGCGTACGCATCGTTCGGACCGGCCCTTTACCAGAAGTGTACGCTTGACAAGGAAATCCAGGCGTCCTCGCAGGATTCTTGGCTCTCGCACCGAGCGCGCAGCGAGAGCCGCCGGTCAACGCCGACGAACGCACAGTTGGTATTCTTGCAAAGGTCGTTGAGGTCGAAAACGACTGTCATGTTTCGACTTGAACGTGTTACCTCCGCCTGTTGGCCGCCGATTGTAACGACGCGCCCTTCGTGCTCTTCGGTTGGGGCGGGAGCGTATTGACCGACCTCGGTTGTAATTTCAATCCCATTGCCGCGGTAGACGGCGAGGTCGGTGTCGAGCCCGCCCGCATCGATCCGGTGTACACCCGCGGGCACATAGAAAAAGAAAAGACCGGCGTCACCTTCACGCCTCCAGGAACGCGGTATCGGCTCAGGGGGCAATTCAGCGCATTGACCTTGTGTACACACGGCGGGCGGTGCCGGCGGGCAAAGCTCAAACGACGTGGCGCACCCTTCTCTCATCCACATTTCTTCGATGGGATCGAGACGCGCCGCCGACACCTCGCGGTTGCGAAATCGGTGGCATCCTTCGAGGCCGAAAAATGCGCCGCCGCGAGTTTCCGACGTGCACTGCGCATCGCTCGAACATGACGTGAGCACGGTGGTGGATGCGTCGTATTCGCGCTTGAGCACCGCGCACCTTTCCGGGTCGGCGAGCGGCCGCACCGCACCCATTCCCGCCATGGGCGCCGGCGTGCCGCGCGGCTTGTGGAGTGCCGCATGGTGGGCGCGCGCCAAGACAATGCCGACGAGCGAAAAGGCGACGATGACGAAGACAACAGCGCCGAGAGCGGAGGTGCGCCGCACGCCGCGCGCGACGGCGGCGAATGCTCCGCCGTACGAAGGCGCTCCCGCAAACGCGATCACGAGTGGATGATCTTCGTCGCCGATAAGTGCGAACTTGCCTCGTTCGCGGTAGCCGGTGCGATCACCTTCGCTTCGCTTGGTGAGGGTGCCGGCCACGCGCACGCGTGTACCCTCGGCAACGCTTCGAAACAGCGGGCGGCTCAGAACGGGCGCCCAGGCGGTGGCACCCGGCACGGCGTCCGCACCCGCGACGAGGGTGATCCGTTCGCGAACGGCCGGGGAAAGCGATGCAAATGGGGCGTTCGGATCCATTTCGTGCGAGCCGACGAGCACGTCGACGGCGCCTTCAAGGGCAATGGTTTCTTTGCCGACGACAAGCGAGAGATCGGAAGCGCGCGCGCTCTTCGCGATGAACATTTTTTCGATTTCGCCGATGGCCCAGTTCACTCGAACATCCGGCGGTGCAAACGCGGCGCGAAACCCTTCCGCTTCGACTGTGACGGCCGCGGCGGCGTGCCCATCTTCAAACCGCGCGCACGGTTCGGAATTGGATTGAAGTGTACCTTCGAGGATGACGCGAGCGCCTACGGTCGCCTGTTCCGCATCGCGGGTCGGAGGGCCGAGTGCGTCGCGCGCGCGCTGCGCTTTGGCACGGCGCTCCCCGGCGGCGAGTGCGTTCGCTGCGAGCACCATCGCGACCGGCGCGGCGACTAGAAACACGCGGGGTAGGGTGAGCCACTCCGTCATCCGAGAGCCCAAGCCTACGTGCGGATGCGCGCGCGGTCGAGCGTTCATCCTCGCAACGCGTGCGGTCCGAAGCCCAGGTGTCGGCCGACATGTTGAAAGTGTCGGCCGATGTCATCGCCGCGAATGATTCCTCGTAAATTAAAGGACTTTTGAGCGGGCATGCCTCTCGCAATCTCTGCTCGGCATGCAAGCGACGGTGCTTACGTTTTCTCTTCTCGGCCTCGATCCGCAGCCGGTTCATGTCGAGGTTGATTCCGGTCGGGGGATCGCACAGTTCAATCTGGTCGGCCTCCCTGAAGCGAGCGTTCGCGAGAGCCGCGTTCGTGTTCGATCCGCGTTGTTGCAGCTCGGCGTGCAGCTCGATGAATACGTCATCACTGTCAACCTCGCGCCGGCGGACCTGAGAAAAAGCGGCGGGTCGTTCGACTTGGCGATCGCGTTGGGCGTGCTCGGTGCGCTGGGTCGCATTCCGGCGGAACGCCTTCGGGGCGTGGCGGTTTTGGGTGAGCTGTCGCTTTCGGGAGCCATTCAACGTGTTCGAGGTGTGCTGCCGATTCTTCGAAATGTGTACACATTGGGCGTTGAGGAGGCTGTGGTACCTCAAGGAAATGCGGCCGAAGCGGCACGTGTGATGGGGGCGGGGGCGCGCGCCGCCGGCCACTTGTCGGACGTGGTTCGCCATTTCACGGGGGAGCAGCCGTTGCCGTTCGTTGAAGCGCCGGCGGCGCGCGCCCCCACATCCCAACTCGATGTGGATCTGTCCGAGTTGCGTGGCCAACACGCTGTACGGCGAGCGCTCGAGATCGCAGCCGCCGGGGCACACAACCTGTTGTTCATCGGGCCGCCTGGGTGCGGAAAAACAATGGCGGCGCGTCGATTGCCCACGATCTTGCCTCCGCTGTCGGATGACGAAGCGCTTGAGGTGACAGCAATTCACTCGACTGTCGGGCTTGTTCCGGCGTCGGGGATTCTTTCGGAGCGACCGTTTCGGGCGCCGCATCACACGGTGAGCCCTGTTGGATTGATCGGCGGCGGCGAACCCATTCGTCCAGGAGAAGTGTCGCTGGCGCACCTCGGCTGTTTGTTTTTGGATGAGGTGGCCGAGTTGCGTCGCGGTGCTCTGGAGGCGCTTCGACAGCCGCTCGAAGACGGTGTTGTAACCGTGTGTCGCGCGCGCGGCCGGGCCACGTTTCCGGCTCGCCCCCTTTTCGTCGCCGCGGCCAATCCATGTCCGTGCGGGTTTCACGGCGATCCCTCGCGAGCGTGCGTTTGCTCCGAAGAACGCGTGCGCGCCTATCGAGCGCGTCTGTCGGGGCCGCTGTTGGATCGAATGGACCTTCAGCTCGCGATGCGGCCGGTATCGATCCCCGATCTTGTGGGGGGCGCACCCGGCGAATCGTCGACAATCGTCCGGGCGCGAGTTTGCGCGGCGCGCGCCGTTCAAACCGATCGGGCTCGTCGGGGCGAAGTGCGTGCGACGCACAACAGTGTACTCACCGCGGCCGACCTGGCCCGCGTTGCGCGCCTTGATGCGGGTTGCCGAGATCTGCTTGAGCGAGCGGTGGATTCGCTCGGTCTGTCGGCGCGCGCCTACAACAAGATTCTTCGCGTGGCGCGCACAATCGCGGATCTGGCTGGGTGCGGCGAAGTCCGAAACGAACACGTCGCCGAAGCCATCCAACTGCGGCTGTTGGATCGGCGTGTGTACGCAATGCGCGAGTCTGCGGCGGCTTGAAAAGAGCGTGCGCGGTACCCGGCCTCGGGTGCCGCGGCGGCCGGCCATGGGCCGGAAATGAGGCGGAGCTGTCCCCGGCGGCTTCAACAGAAAACGTGTGATCGGGCGCATCCGGAGGTGCGCAACTCAGGAGTCGAAAATGGACACAAATGAACGAGCAAAAGCGCTGAAAACGGCCATTTTGAACATTGAAAAACAATACGGCAAAGGTGCCATCATGACCCTCGGCGAAGAAGCCGACGGCCAACAGGTCGAGACAATCTCAAGTGGTTCGTTGGGCCTCGATATCGCGCTGGGCGGGGGTTTTCCGCGTGGGCGAATCATTGAGGTTTATGGGCCGGAGTCGAGCGGCAAAACGACTCTCACGTTGCACGCTATTCGAGAAGTTCAGCGCGCGGGTGGGGCGGCGGCGTTCATCGACGCCGAACACGCTCTGGACGTTGCGTACGCACGAACGATCGGCGTCGATTGCAGTCGGGTTCTCGTTTCGCAGCCCGACAACGGTGAACAGGCGCTTGAGATCACCGAGTCCCTGGCGCGTTCCGGTGCTGTGGATCTCGTTGTGATCGATTCTGTCGCGGCGCTTGTTCCAAAGGCGGAGATCGAAGGGGACATGGGCGATCCGCACATGGGTTTGCAGGCGCGGCTCATGAGTCAGGCGCTTCGCAAAGTGACGGGCGTGGCGCACCGAACAGGCACCACGCTGATTTTCATCAATCAGCTGCGCCAGAAGATCGGCGTCACGTTTGGCAACCCGGAGACGACCACGGGCGGCAACGCGCTCAAGTTCTACGCGAGCATGCGGCTCGACGTGCGACGCGCCGGTCAAATCAAGAACGGCGATGAAACCGTCGGCGTTCGGACGCGCGTGAAGGTTGTGAAGAACAAGCTTGCGCCGCCCTTTCGCGAAGCGGAGTTCGACATGCGTTGGGGCGGCGGCATCGACGTGCCGGGTGAAGTTCTCGACCAAGCGGTTGCCCACAACGTTGTCGAAAAAAACGGAGCGTACCTTTCGTACGGCGGTGAACAGCTTGGGCATGGCCGCGAACGTGCCCGCGACGCTTTGAACGGTCGACCGGCGCTCATCGCGTCGCTGCGGACCGCTGTGCTCGCCAAAGCTGAAGAACGGCGCGGTGCGGCGCGAACTGCGGGGCGTGAAGCGCTGGCCGCCTGAGGCGCCTCCGAGTCATTGGTCTAACTGTGTACACATTGAACGAACAGAGAGAAAAAACGAGAGGGATAAGTGTCATGAGCAGAGGAATGAACAGGGTCACGCTTTTTGGGAACGTCGGTCAGGATCCGGAACTTCGAAAAACAACTTCGGGAGTGACAGTGATGAACTTCCGGCTTGCCACAAACTCGTTTCGCCAGGCGAAAGACGGGTCGTTCGAGCAGCACACCGAATGGCACCGGATCGCTGTTTTTGGCAAGCGGGCGGAGGGCCTGGCGAAGGTTCTCAAGAAGGGTTCGCTGCTTCTCGTGGAGGGACGCCTTGAAACAAGCCAATACGAGCGAGACAACGAGCGTCGCTACTCGACGTCGATCATTGCCAACGACGTGGTGCTCGGCGGGCGAAACCTGGCATCTTCGTCGCGCGAAACGGCAAGTTCCAACGACGATGACGACGGTTTTTCGCCGTCGCGATTCGACGAGGCGGGCAGTTTGAGCGGCGATCGTGCGTTGGAGCGAACCGGATTTAACAGCGATTTCACCGGTCCGCGACGCGATGAACGCTCGGTACCCGGAGGGCCTGCGAAAGAAAACCCTTTGGGCCCGCCGACAAACGAGCCGCGCGACGCGCCGCCTTCGGAGCGTCGGCCGCCGCGAAATGGGTCGCCGCCCGCGGCGGAAGTACCCACGCCGCGTCGCCGCCCCCGGACTCCGGGCGGGGCTCCGATGAGCCTTTCGGCGTGACGGGCGCTGTGATTCCGCGCCTCGGCCGGCGGCCAAAGGCGTGAACGTGGGGGCGGCGCGCGAACGGCCCTTTTCGGGCCGTTCGCGCGCCGCCCCCCAAATCGATAGGCAAAGGGGGTTCCGTTTTGCGCGGCGTGCATGCATCCTGCCGAGCTGCCAGATGCGGCGAGACCTGCTTGTGCTGATGGGGTTCCTGAGAGGCGGAAAGATGTACCCGGCCGCCACGCCCATCCGCGCCGTTCCCGTCGAACGTTCGCTCAAAACGGCGTACGAAGCGGCGTCCGAGCAGGAGCGCACGCTCTTCTCGCCGCGTGTCCCAACCTCACGACTGATGATGGATCGCGGTCCGGCCGATGAGCTGAAGACGCGGTCGTCGCTCACTTCCTGGTCGGGTGAAAATCTGCCCGCCGGAACCCGCGTCAGCGAAGTTCCCGATCCCGGCGTTGTGCTTTGTCTCGTCTACGAAAACAAGGCAGCCGACGCGCCGTTGCCGGTGTCGGTGTTCGCGCAGACGCTCCGCAGGTTTGCGCTTCGCGATCCGGTGTTGCGCGCCAAGTTTGACCAGCATGTCGACGAAGCGGGCACTTTCGTTCCGGCGTGGCTCTCCCCCGAAGTTCGCCGCCGCCGCTCTCAGGAGGCGTTTGACCTCGCGATGAAGGTTGCACGCGAGCAGGGGTTTGCGCATGCAGCACCCCTCCTTGAAGGCGTTCGCGGTGATTCGTTTGCAGCGGCTCAGGTGGCAATCGCCGTTTACGAAATGCGCGAACTCGGTGACGACGACAGCGCCCTCCGCCGCCTCAACGAAGTGCTGCGCCTCGCTCCTCGGCACGTGGCCGCACGGATGCAGCGCGCAGCGATTCTCATGCGCGATCCGGGGCGTCGCGTGGAAGCGGCGGCAGACTATCTCGCAGTGGTTCGCGAGTGTGGTCGCGGAGAAGCCGATGGGCCGCCGCGCGAAGTTCGTCAGGCGGCGACGGCGAGCCTTTGGGAGCTTTGTTCGGAGTTTCGAAACGCTCGCAAGCTCGAAAGCGCGCTTGCGGTCGCGAAACAGGACTCAGAGCGAGGTTTTGAAATGTTGTCGCGCTACGCGCACACGCACCCGTGCGCGTGGGACGGACAAATGCACCTCGCCGTGGTGGCTCTCGCGCGACAGCGCTTCGACCTGGTTGTGAAGCTTCTGGCGGGCGTGCGCTGGCTCTTCCCGGACGATCCCAACCCTCACTTCGTCTACGGTCAGGCGTTGGCCATGAACGGTCCAATCGAAGCGGCCATTCGCGCGCTCGAATATGCTGAATCGCTCGCTCCAACCGACGCCGACATTCGCAAGTGGCTCACATTTGCGCGCGAAAAGGTGGTGGGAGATCGAATGCCGGGTTCGGGCGCCACGGCGATCATCAGCGTTGCACATCACGTGGCTCGATCGCTCTTGGTGTTGATTGGCAGCGTGCGTCGAGGCGGCGTGAGCGCATCGGCGCTCGTGTTGCACAAGCTGCCCGGTGACGTGTCCCTCCTCTTCGTTTTGCAGTCGATCTCGGTGCAAGAACACCGGCGCGGCGGCGATGCGCCCTCCGTTGAAACGGAAGTCGATCTGCGCGCGATGGGGCCGCGATGTCTGCTCTGCGATTTCGCGGGCGAGCCGCTCCATCTCGATATGACAGTTGGTGATGTTCCCGACCCAGGCGTGATTGTGGCCGTGTTCTACGAAACAGTTGAGCGAGACGCGAACGGATCGCCGGTGTACACTCCGTCCCCCGAAGGCGTTCGGCACATGGTTCGAGTGGCCTCGCAGCAAGACTCCGAGATTGTGCTCAAGCTCCAGCGCCACCTGAAGAGCACCGACGCCACCCTGCGTTCGCGCCTCGAAGCCGCCGCCGGATAGCCTCGCTCGTGTGGCGTGAGATGTTCGCCGTTGGTCCAAGCTGAAGAATGCCACAAAAAACCGAAGCCCCCGCCGCGGTTGGGCGAGGGCTGCCGGTGAGACAGGTGCGGGAGCGAAACGTTACTTCCGCGGTTTGATCACCACTTTGGGAGTGGGTTTCTTGTCGTCCTTCTTCGGCGCGATCACGATGGCAGGCTTCTTGTCGTCTTTCTTCGCGTCGCGCGGATCTTTCTTCGCGTCGTCTTTCTTCGCGTCGGCCTTGGGATCACCCTTCAAGTCATCCTTCTTGGCGCCGAACTTGGGCTTCACCTTCAACACGACCTTGTCGAGTTTGATGGGCTTGCCCTTGCCCGCGAGCGCAGTGACGTTGACTGTGTGAGCCTCGTTCGCCTTGCCGAACTTGTTGCCCTTCATCTCCACGTCGTCGTCGTCTTTGGTCAGACTCTTTCTGGCGCGTGATCTTGAGGTCGTAGGCCTTGTTGGCCTTTTTCCCTGACCCGAAGATCTGAACTTTGCCGGCGCCCGGATCGAGCTTCAGCGTGACGCCCTTGTCGTCGTCATCGTCGTCGTCGTCGTTGTCAACGTTCGAGACTTGGAACACGTAACCGTGTTTGTCGTCGTCGAGCGCGACTTTCATGGGGGGCACTTTGCCTTTGGCGGCCGGCTTGTATCGAATGCCCGTGCCATCCGCATCAAGCGACACCCGGTCCTTCTGCTTGGCGGGCACCTTCACGTTTTCAATTGTCACAGCGGTGCCGCCGCCGAAGATGACAACGTCGCCCTCGTCCTTGGCGTTTTCTTTCCCCTCCATGTCGATGTCGTAGCTGCTGCCTTCAGGCAGTTCGTACATTGTTTCTGTTGTCGGCTGACCATCGATCCAGCCGTCGAGTTCAACGACGCGCGCGCCGGGAATCTCGTTTACGGCTTTGCCGTCTTTCATGCCCACGGAACGGCCCTGATCGTCGGTGATGACCATGTTTGAAATCACCGAACTGTCGCCGAGAACGCCGCGCGTCCGCGTCTTTTTGCAGAACGGGCACACGATCTTCTGCCTGCGCACCGAGATCGGAACAACGCCGAACGTGTAGCTCGTGGCGTTGCCGGCCCAAGGCATCTTGGGCACACCCGGGTTGATTGCCGCCAACTCGTATTTCCAGGTGTTCAGGTTTTTGTCGACTTCAACGTAGCGCTCGCGATTGGTCCAGTTGTTGTCGTAGATGCGAATCCAGTAGATGCCGTTTCCGCGATCTTCAACGGCGTACGGCGACACCGCGTGGCCGCTCATGTTGTCGGGCGAGCGCATGAACAACACGCCCGGATCCCCCTTTTGGATCAGCTCCACGACGCGATCCATCGTTTGAACCGGCGTGTAGCGACGCTTCGCGTCCATCTTTGCCGCGATCACCGGGTCGGAGAATTGGTAGGCGAAGTAGTAACCAATGAGGCCGCGCACCTGCTCGCGGTTCGTGTCGTGCGCCGTGCGGGCGCTCGGGGCGAATGCGCTGATTTGATCGATCCCGCGGAAGAAGGTGAGCGCCGACACAGCCATGCCCTCGCATTGGCCGCCGTTCATTGACTTGTTCACCTTCCGAGCAAACTCCGCGGCCGCGGGAGTCATCCGGCAGCTCGCGCCCACGGTGCGACCGCCGATGCACACGTCTTTGGCGCCGAACAGACGAACCATTTCTGCAGGCCCAACGAAGCCGGGTGTACGCGGGTACGCCGCGTTGCCGCCGTTTTCGAAGTTGTAGCCGTGCGTCTTCGGCCTAAAGCCGAGATCGGCAAGGAACCCGTTGCGCGGCGGCGGCAGGTCGCCCGTGACGGGATCGGGGCCGTCGTTTTGCGTCGAATCGTCCCCCTTTCCATTGTCGAAGATTTTGCAGCAGGCGGTGACCTGGGCTGCGAGAAGTGCCGTAGTGCCCCACAGAACAAGTTTCGTCCACATTCGCATTGCAATAACCCCGTTAGGACAGCGGCCATCAAGGAGACGTGGTTTCAATCCCACACTTGGTGCGGGATCGGCCTTGCGGGCCCGGCCTGACACTACCGCAAAACGCGACGCGCGGAACCGGGACGCACATAACGCCCGCGTTTGACGGAGCGCGTTTCGCGTCGAAGCAAGTTTTCGCCAAAAATCTCCGGGCGGCGCCGCAAAGGCGCATTCAGCTCATTTCCGACGCTGTTTTCGCCTTCCCGCGAGTGCAAAGATAGCAGTGATAGCAGCCGCCAGCCCACCGCCGACGCCGCTGGATCCGCCCGCAGCACAATCACAACCGCCGTTCGTTGTGGACATTGAAGCCGCGGTTGCCGACGTGGTCCCCGAGGGGCTCGGCGCCGCGCTCGCGGAGCTGGATGCGCTCGGGACGGGATCGGGCTCGGCGCCTCGAAACGGGATCGCAAATGCCCCGAGATCCGGCAAAACGCCGCCTTGCAACAGCGCTTGAAGCTTCTGCTCCGCCGGGCTGGCTGTTTTTGCGCCCGCCGTGGCCGTGGAAGTGGCCGCCGGCGTTGCGGTATTTTTGGGTGCGGGAGCGCCGTTCGGTTTGCTGCCCCAAACACCCCGTTTCGGCTCATCGCACGCGATTGACCCCGACCACGGATGCCGCACCACATAGCGCGATCGAAAGTTGTTGGTGTGTTCCGCAAAGTACACCTTCTTCTCCGCTTCGCCGGTGGGCCCCTCTTCACGACCCCCCTCGATCGGCGCAGCTGCCCGCAGCTCAAGATCCGCACCGCCGCCCTTGAGCGTCCGCGCGCGCAGACGCGTCATCACCAAACCACCCAAATAAGCGCGGGACAGCAGAGCAAAGCGCACCTTCACAGCGCCCTTCGCATTGGGAACGTCGAACTTTTGCCGGCGCGCGGCTTCTTCCACGCACTTGCCCAGAGCCTCGGCCGACGCGTTCACAATTCTTGTTTGTGAAACAGCACCACCCTCGCCCGTCTCCAAGAGCACTTCAGCGTTTCCCTCAAGTCCCGCGATTTCTTTGAGCGCCTTCGCGTAACAGCCGGCCGTTTCGGGTTTCAGTTGGATTGGGCCTTCCGGAGCTTTTGAGAGCGTTTCGCTCACGTCGACGATCACTTCGTATTGGCTCCCGTCTTCGCCCGACGGAAGGCGATCAGCCCCAAGCGCCAACACATCCTCCGGGCGAAAACCGACGCCGCCTTCACAACCGTCGCAGCTTGCCGCAAGCCACGCGTACTCCGTGATGGCGACACCCGGCGACCGGTCGAACGCCACGTCGAGCAGCGCGCGGTAGAGCCCCCCGGCGTCCGACTTCGCGTCGGCGGTCACGTCGAGATTTGTGGGCACCGCCAAGTTCATCAGGTTTGCAGCCTCGAGTCGGCGTTTCGGCGAGAGCACGTCCACGATCGTCTCGTGCGCTGCTGTGCCGACCGCTGCCAAACGCAACGGCAGCGCCGTTTTCCCCTCCGCGACAAAACCGAGCGGGGGCAACGTGGCCACACCGTTGTTGAACGTCAGCCGCGCCCCGTCGATGCGGGCGACCACCCACGTCCAATCCTTGGGGAGAGCGGCGGTCAGCATGGCGTCGGCACCCTCGGGCACTCGGTATCCGTGCTCGGAAAGCCATTTGGCAGCGTTTTGGGCCTCATGGTCATTGAGCACGGACAGTTCGTAATCCCCTTCGGTCGGCGCGCTGGGAGTCGCCGCAACTGCCGTCGCAGAGCCGCCTGCGCTTGGCACCGCCGGTCCGCTTTGCTGATTGGGGTGCAGTTCACACGGATCGAGTTCCCACAGCTCGTCCACGCGCGGTGCCGCAAGTCGATCGGCTCGCTCCCAAATTGTGACCGGCAACACCCGCACTGTGCCCGTGCGTGATCGCGGAACGGCAATGACCACGGCCAACGGTTTTGCGGCACCACGCGCCGTCTGCGAAATCCCCACGATCGAGCGCCCTTCTTCGCGCAGCACCACAAGATGCGAGGTTGGCCCGGCGCTTTGCCCCGCGTCCGTGCCCACCACCATAAAAGCCGCGGCGGGGGTCGAGATGAGGCCAAGTGTACACACAGCTCCGACGCAAAGCCGACGATTCATATTCGGGCGCGAGTGTACACGAACGATTGGATCCGACCCGCCCGGGCACAGCGTCGCTTTAATGGGAAAAGAACAGAGCGTATTCAAAAAACGCCGAACCTTTGCTTCTGCCGGAAATGTGGTTTCAAGATTGAATATTTTCAGACGGTGCGAGGCCGTGTTCTTCACTGCAAGATGCGCCGATTTACGCTGAAGTTGCGCCGTCGAGCGTTGCTATGTCGAGAGCCGGCGTTGATGATAAACGGCCTCATTGCGCGCCAAAGAGGCTGAGGCGATTGGGCATCATCGTCCGTTGGCCGAGGCCGGCTTTCGCACCGTTGGCGTCGGCACGCGTATTGCCCAGGCGCACATCGCGTTTCGCCGAATTCTTGGCTCTGTCATGCACAGGGCTCGATAGTTCACGTTCAACGGCGTGGCTTTGGTGCGATTAGGCCTTCAGCCCCGTTCGTTTCCTGCGCAGAAAAGGCGCGGGGGTTCGGCGTAAGAGCTTTTTTTCAGCCAGAAGGTGATCTCATCCATGCGTCCTCGAAAAACATCCATTTGGCTTGCGAGCGCGCTTCTCGGCCTGGCCGCCGTCGCGGCGTCAAGCACGGCCTCCGCGCAGGATGCCGCCGCGCAGGTTTCCAGTACCGGATTTGCGCTTCAGCGGTTTAACCCGGCCTTTTCGGGCGATCGCTTCTTTGGCGTGTCATCCCCCTACGCATCCGGCGATCCCGGATTTCACGCGTCGTTGATTTTTGACTACGCCTCCAACCCCTTCTTGATCTCGCGGGTGCGCGGCGTAACCGAGCCCACGGGCGTTGTCACCGAGCAGGGCGTGTTTCATGTGAACGCCACGTTTGCCGTCCTCGACAGGGTCGCTTTCAACATTGAGATCCCGTCGGTGGTCGTGAACAACGGCAACGATCCAACCTTCCGAGGTGTCACCTACTCCTCACCCCACAACCCCGCGTTTGCAGACGTTCGTTTGGGGCTTCGCGCGCGCCTGTTCGGCAATCAAAACGACGTATTCCAACTTGGTTTGCAGGGTTTCATGTGGGTGCCCACGGGCGCCCGATCTGACTTTACAGGTGATGGGGAGGTTCGAGGCATGCCTCAACTGCTCCTCGGCGGTCAGACCAACAGAATCATTTGGTCCTTTACCGCGGGTCCGCACATTCGCCCCTCGACCACAATCAACAACGTGGAACTCGGCAGCACCATGGAAATGGGAGCCGGCGTCGCCGTCAGGTTGGGTGATGAACGCCGATTCCAAGTTGGCCCTGAAATGACTGTCGGCTTCGCGTTTGAGAATCAAAAGCGTCGCAACACTCACGCCGAACTCATGCTCGGCGCCAAGTATAGAATTACAGATTCCATTGAAGCGGGCGTTGCGGCCGGCCCCGGTGTTACCCCCGGGTATGGCACTCCTGATGTCAGGTTTGTCGGTCAGATTTCTTATACTCCCGATCGGTACCCGCCCCCCGCCCCTCCGGTGGACACCGACAAAGACGGCGTCACCGACGACAAAGATCAATGCCCCAACAAGGCGCAGGGCGACACTCCCGATCCTAAGAAACCCGGATGTCCCGCGCCGCCTGACAAGGACAAAGACGGCATCGCCGACGAGGCAGATGCTTGTATGGACGTGCCCGGAGTTGAAAATGCCGACCCGTCCAAAAACGGGTGCCCCGGCGATTCTGACGGTGACGGCGTTCTCGACAAAGACGACAAGTGCCCTGACAAAGCCCAGGGTGATCATCCCGATCCCAAGATGCCCGGCTGTCCGGCGCCTCCCGATCAAGATGGCGACGGCATTTTCGACTCGGAAGATGCGTGCCCGGCTATCAAGGGTCTACCCAATGCAAACAAGGCCGAAAATGGCTGCCCCGGCGATTCCGACGGCGACACAATTCGTGACGACCTGGATGCCTGTCCTGAAATTCGAGGGTTCAAAGATCAAGACCCCAAGAAAAACGGCTGCCCCAAGATCGTGCGATTTATCGGCTCTGAGATCGTGATTTTGCAGCAGGTCCAATTTGCCACGGGCACGGCAAAACTCACCGGCAACAGCGATGAAATTCTCACGGAGGTTGCCAACGTGCTCAAAGAGCGCGCCGAAATCCTCAAGCTCGAAGTTCAGGGTCACACCGACAACAAGGGCAACAAGGCGACGAACAAAACGCTCTCCCAGTCTCGATCTGAATCGGTGCTCAAAGCGCTCGTGGGCAAAGGCGTTGCGGCCGACCGCCTGAGTGCAAAAGGGTATGGTCAGGAAGTCCCGATTGCCGACAACGCGACCGAAGAAGGTCGCGCCAAGAATCGGCGGGTGCAGTTTAAGATTCTGGAGAAGAGAGGGAAGTAGGCGCGCCGAACGGGGGGGTTTCGCTTCGACATGCTCTTCCGAGGAGGATCCTCATGCTTTCGTTTCGACGTGTGTTTGCTTCATCTCTCGCGTTTTCGTCATTGGTCATTGCGACTCAGGCATCGGCTCAAGATGTCGCCGCCAACACGGTAAAAAAAGAAGCTACCGATGTGAAGGTAACTGAAGCGCCGGCCATTCCCAACGGTGTGTACGCCTCCCTTCGCGGCGACATCACCCTGTCGTTTACAGACCAGCAGCGGGTGGTAGGTCAGATCGACGGCTCCACAGTCAACTTCGGCGTGAAGATTGACGGTAAGGCCGACGTGATTCACGACGAGCATGAGTGGCGTAACTCGCTTCTCATCAACGCCGGTTTGACCAAAACGCCCAACATTCCCGAGTTCATCAAAAACACAGACTCACTTCAGTTTGAGAGCATTTATCTCTACCATATCAAACCTTGGATTGGTCCGTTTGCCAGGTTCAAGCTGGACACACCCATGTTTGCCGGGACCGACGTTCGCCCGGGCGCAACCAACTACAAGGTGACGAGTCAGGATGGTACGATCACACAAACCTGCGATCCTACCATTGACGCGGAGTGCAAAACCACGCGTTTCCCCCTGACCGACGGCTTTCAGCCCCTCACGCTGAGAGAGTCAATCGGTGTGTTTGCTCAACCCTACAAGACCAATCCAATCACCATTGAAGCGCGCGTCGGCTTTGGTGCTCAAGAAATTCTTGCCGACAAGCAATACGCGATTGCCGACATTGCCGACGACGCCACCAATTGTCCCGCCCGCATCAACGAAACACCCGGTCAAAAGAGCGCTGTTCCCTGCGTTGAAGTGAATCAGCTCTCCGACGTTCTTCAGGCCGGTTTGGAGGCCAACCTCGAAGTTTGGGGTAAAGTCTACGACGACAAGATCACGTATAAAGCGTACGCTGGCATTCTCGCCCCGTTTGCTCACGGGGATCTTCCCCAGAGCTATTTTGACGCCGGTGGTCAAGACGACGTGGGTCAACTCACCAACGTTGACCTCGGCATCAATGTCAACTTCAAGATCGTGGAGTGGGCGTCGCTCACCTACGAACTCAAGGCAGTTCGAGTTCCTCAACTCCTGCCCGACACCTTCCAGGTGCGCAACACACTGATGCTCACCATGGGCTACGGCGTCGATAACAAGCCACCGCCCGCGCCCGCACCCGCCCCCGCGAAGTAGAGTCCACTCCACTCAAGTCAAGTCAAGTCAAGTCAGGCGGCCCGATGGTAAGTGAATGTTACCACCGGGTCGTTGAGTTTTGTAATGGGTAGGTTTGGGGGCTTGCCCCGTCGGGGACGGGGCGGGAAGACTACTTGGTAGCGGGGGGAGCGGGTGCGGCGCTTGCGCTGGCCGAAGCGGATGCGGCGGGGGGCGGTTCTTTCATGTCTGCGAGCCACTCTTGGGCTTTACCGGTGTACCAAGCGTAACCGATACCCGCGATGAGCAGCACCACGATTGTATAAAACAACCACGGGTTTTTCTTTTCTTCGAACGGATCATTCAGGGTCCGCTCCGCGCCTTCGGGCAGAGCCGCCAGTTGAGTGACCGAGGTACCGAATGGGATGTTGAGTCTCGCCTGTGCGTTGATGGCCCAGCCGGCCGGGTCGAGCAGCGGTCCCAGGGTTCGACGCCGCAATTTCATATACGCGATGAGCATGGACGGGCCGGAGATAACCAGAGCGATCCCAATCAGCACGAGTGGCATTTGCCATGCGGCGAGGCCCAAATCCGCTGAAAAATAGCCGCGAGCGCGGTACCCAACAGACCCACTGCCAAGCCGACAGCGGCAAAAATGCCCGCGTATTTGGCAATGTCAAACGGCGGTTCCGGCGGTTTCGCCGGTACGCCCGGTGCGGCGGTTGCACTCGCGCCCATGGTACCCACACCCGACGCGGCGGTTGCTTCAGCTTCTTTGTCACGAGCGCTGGCAAACTTTTCAATTTGCTCTTCGATCAAGCGGACAACTCGCTTATACGGCATCCAAAACGCCTGTCGAATGCTGATTGGGTTTTCGACAATCTTGGTGATTGTCGCATCCCAATCTTGGCCTTTTCGATCGTAGAAAACGCCGTTTCTACCCACAATGATTTGGTCGGGTTCACCGCTTGTAACGGCAGCCACAATCGACTCTTTCTTACCATCCACCTTTCGTTCAATGTCGCAGTAGAGCAGGTAAAGTCCACTGCGAATGGCAACGCCTGAGTGGGCGCCCACGTCTTTTACAAACAGACACAGGTCGCACGTTCTACCGTCAATATAAAGCGTTCCCGCTTGAAAAGTGGCTTTTTCTCGCAGGTAGAAATCACGGAAGGTGACAAAGTTGTTGGCAAACTTCCATAGGTCACTGTGAAGCCGAACAAGCTTGTCAACCGATTCAATCACTTCTGCCTCGGGGGCGAGCGCTTCATCTTTTGCGAGCAAAACAGAGATTTTTTCTTTGTACCCCTTTTCTACAAGCTCGCGCACCCGGTCTTTCCCGAGCGATTCTACCTTTGCGCCGGCCTTTGAAGCGAGCCACGCTTCGTACGCTGCAAACTTCCCAACGATGGTGCGAAACTCTTCCTCGGTAAGGGCGGTTTTGTCACCCATCATCGGTGTTACAAGTTCTGCCTTAAACTTGGAGATGGCCGCGGACCAGGCCGGGTTGATTCCTGAGTTGAGCGGCAACGGTTTGTCAGGTTCGATTTTGGCAAGCGGGAATGCAGCCACTTCGTCGAGCTTTTCGCTCAACAGTTTGGAAGCGAGAGCGGCGTACTCCGCGGGATCGCGCGAGAGCGGAATGACCGAACGCTCATCAAAAGCGGCGAGTTTTGTTCGCGTGAAGTAGTCTTCAATTTTGGCCTGAACGGCCTTGAAGGTATCGTTGGCCGCGGCGGTTTTGTCGCCGAGTGGAAGGATTTCGGCAGCGCCGGTTTCGGCGGTTTTCCACCACCCGATATAGGCCTCGGCTTCGGCGAAAAATTCGTCGAGCTTTTTTCGGTCGATCCCGTCCTCGCCCGAGCGATCTTTCACGCTTCCTGAAACCGCTATGACGTCTTTGATGGCCGCCTGAACATCGGCCTCTTCGGCCGACGAAACAGGGATGACCCCGTCACCGTTAAACTTGGTTTCTGCGAAGATCTTGGCGGTGTCGGTGGTGTCGTCCACCGAGATCTCTGTCAGATCTTTTTTGCCCAGATTTTTTAGAATTTGTTTGGCCGATGCGGCGAGCTTCTTACCCTCAACGGTGTCGGCGATATTGGCGACCTGAACCTTTTGGCTTCCTTTGGTGATGGAGCTTGCGTCTTTTAGAATGGCTCCCATCCAATCGGCGGCCAGGATGACCTCCGGTGCGCGAATTCGTCCGTCTTTGTCGGCGTCCAGAAGCTCCAGCGTTTTTTTGTCAACTTCAATAGAGTCGGTTGGGCAGGCCAGTGCGGTCCACAGCTTTTGGTCAAGCTGCCCGAGGGCCAACAGGTCGGCCGCGGTTTCGAGCTGCACCTGGTCAAACCCGCTGGCGCGGTAGAAGCGCCACTTATGTTTCGCTGTTTCTTTTGCCACGATTGCGTGACTCCTCTGCTGAGTTTGTTTCGCCGCTTGCGGCGTGCGTGCCCCGACGACCATCTACCCATT
The DNA here is from genome assembly GCA_016712345.1 of Polyangiaceae bacterium. Taxonomy (GTDB): domain Bacteria; phylum Myxococcota_A; class Polyangia; order Polyangiales; family Polyangiaceae; genus JADJRH01. The sequence continues at coordinate 3,886,581 of JADJRH010000011.1, read as the reverse complement.
GCCATTCAACCGGCAAAGTGAGTGTTTTTGTCATCAGGTGTGGTGGTAGATTTCGCGCTATGAAAGGAGCATGCCGAGTGGCATCACCGGGAGAGTGACACCACCCGTCTTACCCCAAACAAGCGCCTTACTACTCAGAACGCTCCGGCGGTTCAAGGGAGCAACGCGCTTTTTGTTGCATGAGTACGCGCGATTCGTGCGTGCTCCATGTGTACATCCGTTGCAACTGTGCTGCCGCCGTTGCCCTGAGCCATTTGGCCGCACTTGGGTCTCTGTCTTGTATTGTCTATCAGGAGGTTCACATGCGTTTGGCAAATTGGCTTCGTCCGTTGTTCGTTCTGCTTCCGGCTGCCGGCGTTCTCATGGCTGTGGTTGGGCCGGGCTGCGGATCGGGGACAAGCTGGGGCGGCTCGTCGTGTGACGATGCGTGCCCGGGCGCAAGGCAGTGTGACACGGCTCTGGGGTGTGTTGAGTGCCGTGGCAACGGCGACTGCGGAGCCGCTCAACCATTTTGTGTTTTGGGAGAATGCAGAGAGTGTGCGGTAACGGGCGACTGCGGCGCCGGCCAGTCGTGCTACCCGCGCGAGCACGAATGCAAGCCTGCCTGTGAAGCGAACGGCGACTGTACAGAAGACAACGCGCCGATCTGCAATCCAGACACAAAGGCCTGCGTGGGCTGTATCAAAGATGTTGACTGCGGCGATGGCAAACCGTTTTGCAATTCTACAACAGGTCGCTGTTCAGAATGTTTGGGTGATGCCGACTGCGGCGCCGCCGAGTCCCACTGCGACGTTTCGGACGGCGAGTGTCATACCTGCATTGTGAACGAACACTGCGCCGAGAACGAAGTATGTAACGACCACAAGTGCGTTCTCGACGGGCCATGCACATCCAATACGCAATGCCCTGAAAATGAGGTTTGCAACGTCGACACGGGTGATTGCGTTCGCTGCCTTACCAACAATGACTGCGAGGGTGGTAAGCCGTTCTGCTCAACCGTTCTCGACGAGTGTGTGGAGTGTCTGCTTGATACTGACTGTGAAGCTGACAAAACTTGCAACAACGAAGGCAAGTGCGACTGAACCAACGTAGGCAGCCCCGCAATGACTTGAGACGTTCTCGATTCCTGACGCGTCGTATTCAACACGGAGTTGCGCCTGGGGCGGCTGCGCCGCCCCGTTCGACCGGGAGCCAACTAGGTTTGGCGGCTTGGGATGTACACAACGTTATTCCACCGGTCTCGCCGGCCTCTGCCCCGTTGCAACGGAGCGAGTGACCGATCGCGTTGAGCGATGAATGGGGGGACCGCCATGTTTGAGCGGTGGCGTGGGGTGGGGGCCCCGCGACCCGCGAGTCGGGTGGGCCCCATTCAGAGCGAATACGCGATCGGTCAGGAAGCGACCTTTTTGCTTTCTCGCTCGGCACCGGCCTCGGTGTCTTGCACGTTTTGCCGAGTCCGTGGCCGGGCTTCGCAAAACGTTTGGCTAAAGGACTGCTGGCAAGGGTGTCCCTGAGTTTAGTTGGCGGCGAGAATTGTTTCGCGCAGGCGAACCAGACCTTGCTCAATGTCAGGCATGGAAACGGCACCAACGCTCATTCGAAACCAGCCGGTATCAACTTTGAGTCCAAACGCCTGAAAGGGCACCACCGCGAGGCCCGCGTGATTGAGCAGCAATCGGCGGATGTCGTCGTTGGTTTGGAGCTTTTGACCGAAGGCGGTTTTGCCAATCAGGTTAAACTGCGCCGATAGGTAGATTGCTCCCTGCGGCGAGATTGCCTCCACAGGCAAACCATCACGCTTCATGGCTGAAAGACCGTTGTAGAGCGCGTCAAGGCGCTCTTTGACATGGGCCTTCATGTTGGTTTGGAACGCTGCGATTTTTTCAGGTGCGTCGAGCAGCGTGGCCACGGCCATTTGTTCGGCCTTGGGTGCCCAAGCGCCCACGTGACCCAAGATATCGGCCATGCGTTTTCGAACGGCGGGTGGCATGACTCCCCATCCCACGCGCATACCCGTTGCGCAGAGCGACTTGGAAATCGCGTCGAGAAGCAGTGTGTAGGGCGCCGTTTCAGGCACCAACGCCACCGGAGTTTCGTGAACCACCCCATGGAAGGTGAGATTCCAGTACACCTGGTCGAACACGAAGTAGAGAGGCCGTTCGCCCTTGGTTTTGCGGCTTTCGTTCACTTCAACAACCAGTTCTGAAATGCGCTTCAACTCATTGCGATCGATCGCTGTGCCCGTGGGATTGAGCGGTGAGTTGATGCACAGCATGCGCGCATGGGTGAGGTGGGGCCGCAGGTCGTCGGCGGTTGGAAAAAAGTTTGTGGAAGCGGTGACAGGAATTTCAACCGACTTGGCACCTGACAGGTAGGCATAGTGGTTGTTGTTCCACGACGGTACCGGGTAGACGGCGATATCACCCGGGTCAATCAAGGTGCGGTAAGAAGCGTAGAGCAGAGGGCGGGCGCCGCCGGCCACAAGCACCGAGTCTACCGGGTAGTTGAGCCCCAATTCACGCGCGTACAAGCGGACAACAGCCTCACGCAACGGGAGGACACCGTCGGACGGTGGGTAGTTGGTGTGACCTTGGGCAAGCGCGTCGCGCGTGCCGTTGAGAAGTTCTGTTGGGATGGGAAAAAACGCCGGGTCAAAATCGCCGACAGTCAAGTTGCAGATGGCCGCGCCTTTTGCCTTGAGCGCCCGAATTTCAGACGCGATGCGCAAAATCTCCGACCCGATGACACCTCGGGCGAGACTTGAAAGACCCTTGTCGGCTTCTTCTTGCGGGGGAAAGGTCGGCGTGATGCTCATGGGGGGGGCGCGACAATACTCAAAGTCGCGCTTCTCGACCAGTGCTAAGAAGATGCCCAATCGAAGCGCGTTCTTGGGCCCAGTCTGAAGCGCTTCGCGGGATGTGTACACAAGATACGCGACCACCTGACACGAACACTTCAGAGGGGAGGGGGCGGCCGTTGTACTCGCTCGCCATTGTGTACCCATAGGCGCCGGCGTCTCGAATAACAACGCGTTTGGGGGGGGTGGAGAATGTGTACTCTCCAAAGTCGTCCGACGATTCACACACGGGGCCGGCGACGCGGTAGAGATCACCTTTGCTAAAATCGGCGCCTTCCATGGGCTCAATGCGATGACGGGCTGCGTATAGCGCGGGGCGCAACAAGTCGTTCATTCCGGCGTCGATCAACAGCCAGCGCCGCGCAGGTTCACTGCAGGACACCTTGGCGAGCACCGTGGAGGCGCATAGAACGGCGTGGGATGCAACCAGGGAGCGGCCGGGCTCAACCGCAATGGTGGTGCCGGCGAGCGCTGAGTCGGCCACGAGGCGCGTGACAGCGCGCGCAAAATCGGCCGGTTTTACTGGGCAACCCGCACCATAATCAATTCCAAACCCGCCGCCGAAATCGATAAACGAAAGGCGGTGGGGGAGGGAGGCGGCGCGGGCGCGGAGCGCCCGCGCCGCCTCCACATATTCGTCAATTCGAGTGAGCTGGGAGCCGATGTGCGTGCTCACCCCGGTGAGCACGCACATCGGCTCCCGCAAAATCGCCTCCACGGCGGCTCCCCAGTCGGCAAGGGAGACTCCAAACTTCGCTTCGTCGTGGCCGGTGGCGACGTGCGCGTGGGTGTCGGCTTCAACCGACGGGTTGAATCGAATGCTTACGCGGGCCTTCTTTTGAAGGGCTTTTGCGCGCGCGGCGACGCGGGCTACCTCTTCAACACTTTCGAGTTGAATGGCAAGGATTCCACTTTCGCCGGCGCCGATGGCAAGGTCGATATCGTGGAGGGACTTACCCACTCCGCTCATGAGAATGCGATCGGGAGGGGCGCCGCACCGAAGGGCAAATTCAAGTTCGCCGCCGGACACCACTTCGGCGCCGAGGCCTTGTTGAATGAAGGCGCGAAGAACGGGGCCGGCGGAGCACGCTTTGACGGCAAACGCGATGAGGTGGGATGCACCTTCAAAACCGGCCTGAAGCGCGCGAGCCTCGGCGACCATGGCGTCAAGGTCGTAGACGTACGCGGGGGTTGTGAGCCCGGCCGGGGCACCAAACCGTTCAGGATCATCAAACAGGTCTGTCAGGGGGATTTGTCCGAGAACAGCCGCTCCGTTTAGTCGCTCAAAAGGCATGCGGCGCTCTCCTTATCACGAATTGGAGATGTGTGGAGTTGCTACCTAAAAGAAGCGACAAAACAATCTGGACATTCATCATACCAACCGGCGCCGTTTGGCGGTTTCAGATGACAAAAACGTGGCTGACACCGGTCTGGTTGTTTCGTTTTCGTGGTGGGGCGCATGGGACTTGAACCACGTGGTCGCCGAGCCGAGACTGGAACTTACCCACGGGAACGTGGTTGCCTGTGTGACGCTCACGATGGGTAGTCAGGTTTGACAAGTGTCTCTTGACGCTGGGCAGCGACGTTGACGGTAGGTCAAGTGCCAAGTGACACAAGTCAACAAGAGCTGGAGGCTTACTCTAAAGGAGACTTGTTTTGTCGGTAGAATCGTGCGGGGGGCGACGGGTAGATCAGAAATGTTTTTTAATGGCAAGTGGGGAAGGTGAGATCCGGGACAGGGTGGGGACTTTTCCACCCAGGGTGAAGAGATGTGGCGAGAAAACACGGAAAAATACACCGCTTGCGCGGTCGGAACACGGGTTGCTAAATGGCCGCGGTTGAACTTGAAAGGATTGAGTCGAATGAAGGCGGAACCGCGACGCTGGGTGGGTTGGTTTCTTGGGCTGGCAACGCTTGTTGGAACAGCGCCCCTTATCGCCAGTTGTGCAGCCACTTCTGAACCTGAAGAAGAGCTTGAAGAGGAGGTGGCGGAGACAGATCGGGGAGATGGGGTGAGCGCGGGCACGGTGCTCGATGCGTCGAAGGCGTCTTGTACAACCGCGAGCGTAAAAGGGCTTTCTGCGCAGATTATTGCAGAGGCCAATTGTGTAAACCCCGATGCGTTTGTTGCGGTGCCGGCGCTTTCCAATTTGAGCGCTCCCGCCAACGTGTTTTTGAATTTGGAAAAGCCGGCGCGGGACAAGTTGGTGGCAGCGCTCAAGGCGTATCCAAATACAAAGATGACAATCAACTCGGCGCTGCGAACGGTGGCGCAGCAATACCTTTTGTATAGATGGTATCAAACGGGTTCGTGCGGTATTTCGCTGGCGGCAAAGCCGGGTAACTCCAATCATGAAACCGGTTTGGCGCTTGACGTGGACAACTATTCTACCTGGAAGTCAAAGTTGTCGGCGCACGGTTTTTCGTGGCTGGGTGGAAATGATCCGGTTCATTTTGACTATACAGGTGCGGGTGCAAAAGACCTGCGCGGGTTGGATGTGCTCGCCTTTCAGCGATTGTGGAATCGCAACAATCCCAATGACAAGATTTCGGAAGACGGCGATTGGGGTCCAAACACAGAAGCTCGCATGAAAAAGGCTCCGGCGGCGGGGTTTGCAAAGGGGGCAACGTGTGAGTGTGATGCGGTGTTTAAAGACATTTGCAGTTCGCCGTTTCGAAAAGACATTGAGTGGATGGCTGCGGAGGGGTTGACAACGGGGTGTGATCCTCAAAAGGGGCTTTACTGTCCCGAGGCGCCTGTGAGCCGCGGTCAAATGGCGGCGTTTTTAACGGCGGTGATGGAGCTACCCGCGGGGCCGGATGCCTTTACAGACGACAACGGTTCGGCGTTTGAAAGTGCGATCAACTCGGTGGCGAAAGCGGGAATTGCGGCGGGATGTCAGGCCGATCCTCCCAAGTTTTGTCCTGATCAAAGCGTGACGCGCGGTCAAATGGCTGTGTTTTTGGCGAAGGCACTCAACCTTCCCGCCGGGGCCGATGCGTTTGTGGATGACGATGGGTCGCCTTACGAGGCGGCGATCAACGCCGTGGCAAAGGCGGGTATCACAAGCGGGTGCGACGCGAAGCAAAAGTTATACTGCCCGGACCAGGTGGTCAGTCGAGGTCAGATCGCCGCGTTTTTGCATACCGCATTTGGTACACAGTAGCGAAGGCGGGCGCTGAGGCGAACTTTTCATTTGAGCGAGTGCAACGTGGAGCTTGGGTGAGAAGGAGAAGCGTGCGATAAAGGGGGGGTGAGGCGCTTTGCGGGTTTGCTGCTGAGTCTTTTTCCGGCGCTTGGATGCGCCACGTTGGCCGATGCGGCAACGGGAGACAAAGATCTTCCCAATGCGGGCGCGGGGCCGTTTCGGGAGTTGAAAAAAGGGGAGCTGGGGCTCAGTTTGGTCACTCCCAACGCGGCGGATGATACGAAAACGCTGTCGCGGGATGCGAGTGTAATTGACCTTGACGGTGACCTGACAACGTTTGCCGTGGCGGGTTATTTTGCGGCGTCGCCGAATGGTGCGGAGGTGGGGGAGCCGACGGTGGAAATTCGGCGGACTGTGGCGGAAGATGGTAGGTCGTTTGACCGCGATCGGGATGTGGTTCTCACGGCGGGAGAAGCTTGGGAACAAGGGCTTTTGGGCGGTCCGAGCGCGCTTTGGGTGGGTGGTGAGGTGTGGCTCTACTATGCCGCGGGGGGTGGTATTGGGCTTGCCAAAAGCGCCGATGGGGCGGCGTTTACAAAGGTTGCAGGTCCGGTGTTGGGGGCGTCTGAAAGTGGATGGGATACTGGCAGTATTCCAAGAAGTCCTTCGGTGGTGATGCTGCCCAAGGGCGGGTTTTTGATGTTTTATGAAACGCTCAACGGGGAAGGGCGCTCGGTGATTGGGGAGGCAACATCGAGTGATGGGTTGGTTTGGGAAAGGGTAGGTGATGGGCCGGCGATTGCACCTTCTGAAGCGGGAGAAGAAGTGTTTGACGACCTGGGGGTAGGTGGTCCGGCTGTGACCTTGGGGGAGACGGCCTTGGGTAGACGCGTCGTGAGGGTGTATTACGGCGCGCGTACACAAGGCAGTGAGGGTGAAGAAAAGCGAACGATTGGCCTTGCTGCGCGGTTTGATGGGGAGCCTTTTTCAAAGGCGACAAGTGCGGTGTTTGGGGCAACTTCGTCGCGTGGGCCGAGTGAGCCGGCGGTGATTTCGTTCGGGGAGTTTACCCTGATATTTGCTACCCAAAACCGCAGCAATACCGATGAAAGTCCGGCGGTGGCCGCGGGGGTTGCTCCCGCTCAGGCCGAGTTGCCCGAGCCAACGCAATCGGAGTAGAGCGCACGTGACGGCGTTTGACGCGATGCGACGCGGCGGATCGGGGATTTTTTTGCGGGGCTAGCCCGGGTTATTCGCGAGGCGATTGCGCGAAGGGCCCAATCCGCAGCGAAAAGGCCGCACCCCCGCACGGAAGGCCGAAAGCATACTGTCCGTACGCTGAGTGCCTGAGTACGGAGGTACGGCCTTTGCAGCGCGGATTCGGACCTTCTCGCGCGGAGTCCTCGTGAATAATCCGGGCTAAGTGGGTGGTCTTTTTGGGGAGATCGGACTATGCGAGCAACATCGCCCGGCCCTTTTTTATAACTGCCAGTTTGAGGTTGTGATGCCCCGCACAAGCATTCAGGTAAAAGGCAAAGTCCCTTATCTCACGGAAGACAGCGACAAGCTGCGCAGGCAGTTGGCCGGCGAAAACGTGAGTGTGAACCCATCGACCGACGAGTTGATTCACAACATTTCAACCGATGAGCTGACCCCGGGTTGGGTTTGTTATTACTACGACGAGACGTTGGCTCGGTATTGCCTGGTGGGGCTCCGCGGCGGGGTGGTGCAAAAGGATGAAATCAAAAACGGGGGTTTTGGGGTGATTGTGAGCGGACGATCCAAGGGGTGTGGATCGTCGCGCGAGACAGCGCCCTACTCCGAGCGTGAAGCTGGAATTCAGATTGTCGTCGCAAAAAGCATTGAAAAAATCTATGGGCAAAATTGCCAAAACATCGGGCTTTTAACGACAACCGACTTTTCGATTTTGGATCGCATTCAAAACGGTGAGGCGATCTCTATTGAGGAGTTTACGAAGGGGCTCGATCCGATCAGCGCCGATGTGGTGCGGCACGGCGGGCTGTTTGCGTACAACAAGGCGCGTATGGCGGGTGAAGTGTCGCCGCCCGAGGTGACAACTCCGGCTCGCAAAATGACGTTGTGCGAAAAGATCATTGCGGCGCACGCGATCGTGGACGCAAAAACCGGCGCGCTCGGCGTGACCGCGGTGAAGCCCGGTGATTCGCTTTTCGTGCGGACAGACGTGCGTTTTTCACACGAATACGTGACGCCGATGGCGGAGGCGCTGTTTAGGAGCGGCTTTGGTGACGGCGCGAAAGTGACCGAGCCGGCGAGCGTGTTTGCGTTTCGCGATCACTTGACATTTTTGGATTTGGTGATGCCCGAGGCCCACAAAAAGATGGGCTTGAAAGAGCAGGCGGCGTCGCTCGCAACGGTGCAGGAAGGGTTTACCAAGCGCAACGGCATCAAGCTCTACGGTGAAGTGGAGCGCAACGGAAAGACGGTTGGATCGGAAGCGATCTGTCACAACAAAGTGATCGAAGAGCTTGCGCTTCCGGGGCAGATTGTTGCGGGCACCGATTCACACACGTGCATGGCGGGCGCGCTCGGTTGTTTCGCTTTCGGCGTGGGCTCCACCGACATGGCAAACTCGTGGCTCACGCGCGATGTGCGCGTGGCGGTTCCCGAGACGGCGCGATTTAATCTGCATGGCAAGCTGCGTTTTGGTGTCACGGCAAAAGACGTGATGCTTCACCTGCTTTCGCAGCCGTTTTGGAAGACCGGTGAAGGCATTGGCAAGGTGCTTGAGTTTGCGGGCGACGGGGTGCGCGCCATGAGTCTCGATGAGCGCGCGACGTTGACGAACATGGCCGTGGAGGCCGGCGGCTTCACCGGGATCATTGAGGCCGATGAAGTGATTGTGGAGTACCTCGTGAAGCAGCGCGGCTTGGATGCGGATTTGGTTCGCAGCAAGATTGTGCGAGCGGATCCGGGCGCTGAGTACATGGCCACGTTTGATGTGGATCTGGGTTCGATCGTTCCGATGGTGGCAACACCGGGCGATCCGCGAAACGGCGTTGCTCTGTCGGATTTGGGCGCGGTTTCAGGCGGTGCGGTGAAGATCGATATCGCGTACGGCGGCTCATGCACGGGCGGGAAAAAAGCCGACATGGATATGTACGCATCGGTGTTGAAGCGCGCGATCGAGAGCGGGAAGCGCGTGGCCGAAGGTGTACACCTGTACATTCAGTTCGGGTCGCAGGACATTCGTCGCTACGCCGAGGAGCAAGGGTACATTTCGATTTTTGAAAAGGCGGGCGCCGAGCTTGTCGACCCGTCGTGTGGGGCCTGCATTAAGGCCGGTCCGGGGGTATCTAACAAGCCGGAAGAAGTAACAGTTTCGGCCATTAACAGGAATTTTCCGGGTCGCAGCGGACCGGGGAAGGTGTACTTGGCGAGCCCCCTCGTGGTTGCAGCGAGCGCAATTGCGGGCACAATTGTTTCTCCTGAAGCCATTTGACCTGTGTGCATGTCGTTGAAGTTTGCGGTTTTTGGGCCACTTGATTGATTTCTGAAATTGGGTGGCCTTTTTGGGAGGGATGAAGGCACTGGGGCGCGCGTTGAAAAGCCTTTGCGTGGGGCTTTCGATGCGGCGCTGATTAGGGTAGTTTGTCCTTGGTATCGCCCAAGGGGTAACCGTGAATAACGACGACAAGGATCAGAAAACGGAAGCTTCCAAGACCGACAAGCGGAAGCAAAGCCTGTATTTCCCAGAGTCAATGCTGACGGAGATCAAAGAAGAAGCAGCTCGCCTCGACCGTTCTCTGTCATGGGTAGTTCAGCGTGCATGGAAGCTCGCGCGCACAGAAATCAAGAAGCTTCCGAGCGTGAACGACGTTGCCGGTGACGAAGACGAATCCGAGTAGAATCGGCTCCGCTGTGATGTTGCCGGTGGTTGTTCGTTGAGGCCGTCGTCGCTTTTTGTGAGCGCGCGGGACGGCACGCGCCTGTTCGTGAGGTACACACCTCACGACTTGCTGGAGGAGCGCGGATCGCCTGCGAGCGAGGGTGTACCACCACCCGAGATCGAAGGCGGTTTGCAGAGCGCGCCTCGGCCGACGGCCATTTTGAACGATGGCATCGCGTGCGACGGCTTCATTTGGAAGTACCTGTTTGAAGACGTCGCGCGGCACGCGAACGTTGTGCATTGGCACTACCGCGGCCACGGTCGAAGCGCGCGCCCGAACGATACGAGTCTGACGGCTCTGACGGATCACGCGCGCGACATGGATACGGTTCGGCGAATGGTCGCCAAAGAGCCGGTGGTGCTTTTCGGCCATTCAATGGGCTGTCAGGTTGCGCTTGAAGGTTACAGGCTGCACCCGGAGAACGTGGCCGGTTTGGTGCTGATTTGCGGCTCGTACGGGCGCGTTACGCACACGTTCAAAGGCACCGATGTGATGGCTCAACTGCTGCCGGGGGCCATTCGCGCGGTGGATAAACACACGCGGATTGCGCGCGGTTTGTGGGGTAATTTTTCGCCGGAATTGGCGCTGCGTATTGCGCTCATGACAGGTGAGGTGGATGCGCGTTCGATCGCGGCCGAAGATCTGCTGCCGTACATGAAACACATGGTCGACATCGATCTGCCCATGTTTTTACGCATGTTGCACTCGGCGGGTGAACACTCGGCGCGCGATCTGTTGCCGAACATTCATGTGCCGGTGCTTGTGATCGCGGGCGACCGCGACACGTTCACGCCCACGCGCTACGCCGAAGAGATGGCGCGTTTAATCCCCAAGGCCAAACTGGTTGTGCTGCCCGGAACGCACGTCATTCCGATTGAGCGAAAAGATCAGGTTTCTGCTTTGGTGGCCGAGTTTTTTGAAAGTTTGCGCCCTGCGGAAAAGAGCGCCGCGGGGAGTGAACCGGCTGCCGCGGACGGCGAAAAAAACGTCGGCGCACCGCCCGGCGAGATGCGGGCAGGAGAGGTGACAGGCTGATCGATGGACACAACAACCCTGAAGGCGTGGATTGAAAAGCGTGGCTTCGACGTGAAGATCGAAGGGCTTCATCTCCTGCGGGTTGCATGGTCGGCGCCGTTTGCCGATAAAAGGCCGCTCCCGCCGCTGTTTGTGCAAGTGACGGACAATTGGGTGGTGCTGAGCGTTTTGCAGGTGGAAGTCGCTCCTGCGTACGCATTGGTGGGGCTCATGCGATCTCTGCTCCACTTCAATCGAAAGATGCGGCTCGCAAAGTTCGCCTTCGGCGAAGCGGACGAAGTGGTGCTCTGCGCTGAATTGCCGACCGAGAGTTTGGATGAGCCCGAGTTGGCGAGCGCCTTGGATGTGCTGCTCGATTCGCTCAAATGGTACGGCGACTACGGGCAAAAGCTGCACCGCTAGAGACGTCTCGCCGGTTTCACGTTTTCGTCCCGTCCGCTGTCACCACCGAACTCCATGTAGAGAACCTGAATCGCCACGCTTTTCGCTTTCCCATGCGGCGACGGGCGAGGGTGGGCCGGGGACGGAGAGCGCATTCGATGTGTACACAAACTTGAGAGTGAGCCAGGTTGATTGTGTACTCACTTCTGGGTGATCACCACGCGGCCGTCTTCGCGATAAGTGATGTTGCCCGACTCGCCGTTGCAGTCCCAACACGTGGCCCATGAGAGTTTGCGGCGCACGTAACCGTTGAAGCCGAGCACGACGGGGCCTTTTTCGCCTTTGAGCCACAACGACGAGCCGATGCGGTACCGATCGCCGGGGAGTCTGTAAAACGCGACGATGAACGAATCTTTTTGAGCGCGGCCGGCGACGACAAGAAGTTCTTCACCGGGGACGGGGCTCCAGAGAAGCGGTGACGTGGTGAGCGTGACGTTTTGGGGGGGGGCCCCGGCATCACCGCGAGCGAGCACAATGTTGGGATCGTCGGGCTCTTTGAAAAAAGAGATGTCGGTTGCGAGGTCTTTGATGTTGGGCACGCTCGCCAACATTTTTGTGACCTCGCCGACCGAGATTTCGGCGCGTCGAAAGGTTTGTTGCCATGCGGGTGATGCGATCTGCGCGGCGTTGGGGGGGCCGCTGCAACATCGAAAACCGATGTCGCCGCCGGCCGCGGTTCCGTCGACGGCGGTGCGGTGGGCGCAGCGATGGTCCACCGCGGCGGCGTCGGAGCGCGCTCCGCGCACGGCGGCGGCTTTGGCCTGCATGTTTTCAATGGGCTGAACGTCACTCGCCGTCCACTCGCGCAGCGCGGCTCCCATGCCGGCCACGCCGAATGTCGAAGCGCACGATTCCGGCTCTTTGGCGCACGACGGATTCCACTGCGAGCCGGTTGAGTACGCATTCTCGGGGTCGCCCTTGCAGGCGCGTTCCCACTCAAGCTCGGTGCACAGGCGCGCGCCGCGGACGCGACAAAGCTCTTCGGCTTTTGAGCGAGTGACGTTGGTGACCGGCGGTTTGCCCGGTTCGTTGGGATAGAGGTACCGGTCGATTGTGTACGCACCGAGTTCCACTTCGAGTGTGGCCGGTTCAAGAACGGCGTCGCGCCCCGGGTCACCGGGCGTGCTGCCGGCGATGAACTTGCCGGAAGGAATTTCAACGCGCGCCGCGGCTGCCACCTTGCCCTTGGTTTGAGGCGCTCCGGCGTCGTCCCCTTCGTTTTCGGCGGCTTCGAGAACGCTGCCCTGGGGCCGAACGGAGGTGCCGCTGCCGGACGGGTTGTTGCCCGAGGAACATGCTCCCGAAAGTGCGATCGCAGCGGCGATCAACGGGAGATTCAGCGCTTTTCGAAAGTTCGCCACTGTCCGCCTATGAGCCGCTCATGCGGCATGTAGGTGGCTTTGTAGCTCATGTGCTCGCTGCCTTCGATGTAGAGGCCGAGGTACATGAACGTCAGGCCCCACTGCTTGCACAGCTCCACCTGCGTGAGCACCGAAAAGACGCCGAGGCTCATGGGTTCGTACGAAGGGTCGTAATATGTGTACACAGCCGAGAGCGATGTTTCGCCGCGGTCTGTGACGGCGATTCCGCACAAAACACCGTTTCTTCGATAACGGATTTCAAACGCTTCACACGAGCGCGCCACCAAAAACGAGCGGTAGCCGTCTGGCGTCATTGGCAGATCGGACCGGGCCAACCCGCGCTCAAACTTGTGGCGGTTATAAAGGGCGAGACGATCGTCGGAGTACTCAGGCTCGCCGATTTCGACCTCAAACGTTTCGCTGCAACGCCTGTACACACGGCGCTGGGTTTTGTTCGGCTTAAACGTGTCGGCTCGCAGACGAATGGGCTCACACGCCGAGCACGCCGGACACTCCACGTTGTACAGAAGCACGCCCTGTCGGCGGTATCCGGCGGCGAGGCGGCGATCGACTTCGGCGCGCGTGAGTTCGCGGATGGGAAACTGCATTGGGGTGCGCGCGATTCGGCCCGGGAGATAAGGGCAATCGCTCGTTCCGTCGTGCACGAGGAGCACCGGAGGTTCGGCCATGACCAGCGTCACGTCGCGCATCGTAGTCCAGTCTAGCCTCGCCCCGGTGTGACAAGGGTGCGGGGTTAAGGGCGGCCAACCTCTCGGCGGATCTGAAGCCTCAAATTGGGGAACGAGCGCAGTCGGTCTCGCGCGCGGCGGGCGCTTGGGGTCGGCCGCGCGTATGCTCGCGCGGTGCCCAGCCCGCTCGCCCCGACGATCGATCCGATGGCGTCTCAGATGACGCAGCTTCTGCTCCACAGCGACCTGGATGAACTTCGCGAGATTGTGCGCCGATGGATTGCCGAAGCGCCGGCGGGTGGTTCACGGCGCGTTTACGAAGAATTTGGATCGCGTTTGATCGAGATGAAGCAGGCGCTCGCATCACAACCGGTCCAGCCCACCGTGGAAGAGCTGGAGGCGGCGCTCACGATGATGCTGCGACTCGCGGCGTCGGAGGGACCGCGGCGGTGAGACTCAGCGATCTGCCGGCGTGGTTCGTCATCGCGTTCGGCGTCTCATTTGGCCTGATTTGGGGCAGTTTTTTAAACGTGGTGATCTACCGCGTGCCGCGCGGCAAAAGTGTTGTGCGCCCGGGGTCCGCCTGTCCGGCGTGTGGCAAGCCCATTCGCGCGTGGGACAACATTCCCGTTTTCGGCTTTTTAATGCTTCGCGGTCGAGCGCGCTGTTGCGGCGCCAAACTGTCGGCGCGGTATCCGCTCGTGGAGCTGATGGGTGGAGTGCTCGCGGCCGCGGTGCTCTTTGTGCTTGTTTTTCCGCTTCCAGAGACAACACCCATCGGAATGTCGCTCGCCGTGTTTGCGTCCGCGCTGGCGCTTTCACTCGGCATGGTGGCGGCCGCGTTTATCGATCTCGAACACATGATCTTGCCCGATTCGATCACGTACGGCGCGGCGGTGTTGGGGCTCGCAACGGCGTCGTTTCGATCGATGACGTTTGTTGATTCGCTCATCGGCGCAGCGGTGGGTTTTGCGGTTGTGTGGGTACCTTTCATTGTGATCTATCCGCGTCTTCGCGACGGAAAAGTGGGCATGGGATTGGGCGACGCGAAGCTTATGGCCGCGGCCGGCGCCTGGTTTGGCTGGCCCGGAGCGCTTGTTGTTTTGGGAGCGGGCGCCGTTCAGGGGACTGTGGGCGCGCTGCTTCAGGTTGCTTTGAAAGGAAAAATTGAAGAGCCCGAAGAAGTAAAAAAAGAGCGCGAGGAGCTTCGAGCGGAGATGGAAAAAATGACTCCCGAAGAGCGCGCCGAAGTGGAGCGCGAACTTGCGGGCGACCCGCTCCTTGAAGAAGCCGGCGACGGAATGGGAAACGCGCGCGTGCCGTTTGGGCCTTTTTTGGCGCTCGCAATCATTGAATATTTGTTCTTTGGAAAACGCGCGCTCGACTGGTTTTTGATGCTGAGTTCGCCGTGAGTACACATCACCCGCGTCGAACGCGGCGCCGCATGTGTACGCTTGTTGTCGCGGTGGTGTTCGGCGTTGTCGCTCCCGGCTGCGGACCCCGCGTGCCGCTTCCGGTGTACACAAATCACGACGGTGAAGAGCCGACAACGGTTCCGTTTCCACCGCCGCCGCCTCGGCCTGAAGTGATTCCCGACAAGCCGGCTTCGGAAGGTGTTGTGTGGATCGACGGGCAATGGGTGTTTCGTGCGCGCCGCTGGGAGTGGGTGCCCGGAAGCTGGGAAACCGCTCCTCAAGGCGCCAAATATGCTCCGCCCGCGGTGGTGACGCTTTCCGATGGGCGCCTCGGTTGGCATTGCGGAAAGTGGCGAACCGGCGGGGAACTCGGTTCGAAGTAATGTGTACACAATACAGGGCGTTTCGAACGCGCGCCAAGTGTACGCATTTGAATGTGTACGCACCTGGTTTTAACGAGGTGACAAAGCGGAACAGGCTGCTGAAAAAGGTGGCGGCCTGCCGTTAAAATGTTGGAAATCCAAACGCTAACGAGCGAGCGGCGGGGGCACCAGCGTCATCACGTGGTGATCATCCTGAACAGCGCTTTCTCTGTCGAGCGCCGCCGCTTCATCAAACGCAGCCGTTGCCGCGCTGTGTTCACCCTCGCGTTCGAGTGCGGCGCCGAGCTTTGAAAGGGAAGATGCCACCGCGGTGAGCGTTGCAGGTGTACGCCCGGAAACGGACAGCAACGTTCGCCTTGTTTCAACGGCCTGTTCAAACGATGCGATGGCCGCCTGCGCTTGATCCGCCTCCAATTGCACGCCGCCCAAGCGATTGAGACCCACCGAGAGATCCCACAGCGCTTCAGGTGCATCGCCCGACGATGCCACCGCACGCTTCGCTTCACGAACCGCATCGCGATAAGCCGAGAGCGATCCCGATAGATCATGCGCCGCGTGAAATGCATCACCGAGCCGCTGGAGAGCCGACGTGAGATGCCTGTACGACTGCAAATCGGGCGCCGCCTGAACAAGACCGCGCGCCTCTGAAACAAGCTCTGTGAGCGCCTGTCGCGCCTTCACGTGATCGCCGCGCGAAAGGTACGCATCGCCCAGCGCACGCAATGCGAGACACAGGCGCTCGGTGCCTTCACCCGTTTGCTCGCGAATGGAACGCGCCACGCTCACAGCCGTTTCCCACGCGGTGAGCGCCGTTGAAGTTTCACCATTTTGGTGCGCCAGCGACGCGTGAAGTTCGTACCAAGACAAGGGTACACTTCCGTCCGTCAGGTCGGCCCGCTCGGCGATCGCACGCGCAATTCGCTCTTCGCCCACGCGCGAAAATCCGCGATCTTTTGCAATGCAGGCGAGCAGATAGAGCGCTTCGGTTTCAGCGATCGGATCGGTTGTGGCAAAGCCGTCGCGCGCCGATTCGGCCGCTTCCCACGCATCTTCAAGGCGCCCGGTTTCGTACAACGATTCGGCCTGGCGAAGAGTTTCCACGGGGTCGGCGGAGAGCGCGGGAGGCGACGCGGGCGCGGGTGCGTCCCAAGCTGCGTCGACAAGCGAAGGGCGGGGCTGACTGTCGGGCACGGTCGAACGCTAAAACAACGATCATTTTGAGTCATCCCTCTTTGTCGTGTCAGGCCCGGCAAGAGACGCTTCGCGCGAAGCAATGACGCGCCGTTCGGGTTCAGCTACCGAGCGTTTATGGCCCTCGCATCCAATCCCCGCGCTGTCGTTACCGGCGGCGGAAGCGGCATCGGCCGCGCTTTTTGTTTGGCTCTCGCAAAACGCGGAGCGCGCGTCCTCGTCGCCGACATCAATGCCGAAGCGGCAACGCAAACCGCAAAAGACGTTCGATCCGCGGGCGGAACCGCAGAAAGCCTGCGGTGCGACGTTTCAAAACGCGATGAAATGTTCGCGCTGCCCGACGTGATGACCAAACATTTCGGCGGCACCGACGTGATCTTCAACAACGCGGGCGTTGCGGTCGGCGGCCCCGTTCATGAGATTCCGGTCGACGATTGGGAGTGGCTCATGGGCATTAACCTGTGGGGCGTTATCTACGGGACGCTCGCGTTTTTGCCTCATTTTCGAGCGCAGAAGAGCGGTCATTTCGTCAACGTTGCATCGGCCGCCGGGCTCATCTGCGGGCCGGGCCTTGCGCCGTACAACGTTGCAAAGGCCGGCGTTGTCGCGCTTTCAGAATCGCTCTCGGTGGAAGTGGCTCCCGATGGAATCGGCGTGAGCGTTTTGTGCCCTACGTTTATTCGCACCAACATTCACACGTCGAGCCGATCGCACGGCGAAGGTACACGTGAGATGGGCGAAAAAATGATGGCGCGGGCCAAAAAAAGCGCCGATGAAATCGCTGAAATTACCCTGCGATCGGTGGACCGCGGTGAACTCTACATTGTGCCGCACTCGGACGGACTCTGGGGCTGGCGCCTCAAGCGGGCCGACCCTGAAGGGTTTTACAAACGCATTGTTCCGCGCGCGATGAAGTCCGTTTCCGAAGGCAAAGGCAGCGGCGAAGACGGCGTGCTCGCAAGCCTGATGAACATGATTCGCAAGTGATGTGTACACATTGCGTCTCGCACTTTAATTGAAGCCATTTTTAGCTGCCCCCCATTGCCGCTCCGTTCGCTGGCGCTCCGTCGCGCCGTGCCCCCCAAGCGTCGTGCTCACTCGCTTCGCTCGCTCCGCGCGCCGCGGGGGGCCTAGAGCACCGAATAGGTTGATTCCGTAACCAAACAGATAGTTTAGTTGTGTACTCAAACAGGCAAAAGCGAGGCAGAAACGTCAGGCCCGAAGCTCCCACCGCGTGACAGACACCCAGTTCGGATCGCTACGTTCTGGGCCCCGCGGCCGACTTGCTCGGAGTTGGGGGTTAGGGAGCGAGTGACCTGTGCGCGTTCGAGCGGTGCGGTTTGGGCCCCACGCGCCACTGCGGTGGGGGTTAGGGGGCCCCATCCGCGGGCGCTTGGGAAAAACCGTCGCCGCGAGATGTGCACAGGTCAGGAGCGACCCGTGCGCGGGGAGCGAGGGCGCGAGCCCTCGCTCCCTGGGTAAAGAAAGCTAGAGCACCCCGAGATTGTTAAAGATTTTCAATATTCACAAATTGCTGAGTTCATTCGCGATTCAAGATGATCGGTGCTCTAGTGCACCGATTCCGTAGAACTGAAGGGTTCAGATGAATCACAGTAACGCTTCGTCGCCTTATCAACTCGGTGCACTAGGGCCGCGCCTGCGCGGCCGGGGTGTGGGGCGAATGCCCCACGGAAACAAAACTAGTACCGCGATTTCGAGCGCTGCGAAGCAGCGGCAATCAACCCATCGGGTTGATTGAATCGCGGTACTAGGTGGCACCTAGCGTGCAGTGACCGCTCGGAGCAGGTGTTTTTGCGCAGCCGCAAACACCGCGAGCACGGGCAAACTCAACAAAACGTTGCCCGCCATCACGATGTGCCAGCGTACACCGGAGCCCGGCTCGCGAAGGAGCGCAATGGCCAACGGAAGTGTACGCACGTTGTCGTCGGTGGTCATAACGAGCGGCCAAAAGTAGTCGTTGTAGTGAAACACGAAGCTGAAAACGAAGAGCGCGGCGAGCGTGGGGCGCACCATCGGCCCCAATATTGTGTACACAATCGTGAGTTCACCCGCGCCGTCGAGGCGGGCCGCTTCAATCATTTCGTCGGGAACCTGAGCGAGCGCTTGGCGCACCAAAAATGTTCCGAAAGCGCTCACGGCAAACGGCAACACGAGAGCGGCGAACGTGTTTACCAGGCCCACCTTTCCGAGCATTGAAAACACGGGCACGAAGGTGACCTGCGCCGGGATCAAAAGGCAGGCGACAACCAAACCAAACGCGGCCTTTTTGCCGACGAAGCGCAACTTGGCGAGCGCATAACCCGCCGGGAGCGCCAGCGTGATCTGAAGGGCCGCAATTGCAACCGCCATGGCAATGGTCACAGCGAACTGACGCCCCACCGGCGCCGAGCGAACCACTTCGCGATATGCATCGAGCTGAAACGAGCGAGGGAGCGGCGCGAGCGGCGCCTGCACAATTTCAGGCAGCGTCTTAAACGACGTGAGCGTCATCCACACGTACGGGCCGAGCCACAAAAGCGCCACGAGAACGAGGGCGGTGTTGCTCGCGAGAGCCTGCCAAATGCGGCGGTGCGTCACTCGGCGCCTCCCGAGGCGGACTTTGAAAGCGCGCCGCCCCGCGATGCCGCGTTCGTTGACGAGCGTTTCCAAGCGGCGAGTTGAAGCGCGGTGAGAGCGATGAGTACACAAAAGAAGATGACAGTGAGAGCGCTCGCGCGGCCGACGCGAAGGTTCACAAACACGTGTTCGTAAATGGCGTACACAAACAACGTTGTGGATTTGACCGGGCCGCCCTGTGTCATGACGCGCACCACATCAAATGCTTGAAAGCTTGCGAGGAGTGATGTTGTGCCGACGAACGCGGCGCTCGGGCGGAGCAAAGGCCACGTGATTTCCCAAAAGCGGCGCACGGGACCGGCGCCGTCGAGGGAGGCGGCTTCGAGAACGTTTCGCGGGACGTCCTGAAGCCCGGCGATAAAAATCACCATCGAATACCCGGTGAGTTTCCACACCGAAACGAGGGCTACAGCAAACAGAGCGCGATCGGGATCAGCCAGAAGGTTGGTGGGCTTGCCACCAAGTGTACGCACAATGCCACCGACAATTCCGGCGTCGGCATCGAGAAGCCACATCCACAAAAGGGCGACGGCAACCCACGAAACCACATACGCGCTGAACACCGCGCTCCGAACGAAGCTGAAAATGCGGCCCGGTCGATCGAGAGCGAGCGCAAGGCCGAGGCCCAACGCGAGCGACAAGGTGACAACCACCAAACTGTACACACCGGTGCGCGCGAGGATGCCCGTGAGTTCGCCCGACTTGAGGAGCGACGCGTAATTGGCGCCGCCGACATATTTGGGCGGCGTGAGCATGTCCCACGAAAAGAAGCTGTTTTTGAGGGCGATAACGAGTGGCGCGATGAAAAACAAGCCGAGCGTGAGCAGCGTTGGAAAAAGAAACAGGTACGGCTGAAGGCGGGTTCGCGGGTTCATGATCGTCACGGCTCCCGCGCGGTGACACGAGCCGCTTCAAGCACCGAGGCCGCGTCTTTTTGCGCGAGGACGGCTTCTTCGAGGCGCGGTTGAACGGCTTCGCGCTGAACTCGAAAAAGTTCTGTGGACCAAGGCCAAGCGGTGGCGACGGTGAGCTGCTCAACCGCCACGCCGTCGTTGGGATGCTGTTCGTAGTACCCCGAGGATCGAAGCTTTTCGAGGCCCGCGCGCGACACCGGAAGGTACCCCGTGCGCGTCGCCCAGCGGTTGGCCTGCTCGGGCGCCATCATCCAGGTGAGAAATTGGTGTGCGGCGCGCTCCACGCGTTCGGGATTGCCGCGAGGCATGACAAACAGCGTTCCACCGATGGGTACACTTCGGCGGACGTCGCGCGGAAGAGGGGCTGCGATCACAGGGAATTTGGCGTTGTTTTCGAGGTAGCGAAGAAACGCCGTGGACGTCCAGATCATGGCGGATCGCTCGGCCAAAAAGTCACCGTTCGTTACCTGCCACGAGTTGTAGTCGCGCCCGGGCGGCGGCTTCATTGTGCGGTCTTCGTGAACGAGGGTTTGCCAAAAGCGCAGCGCCTTCACGCCTGCTTCACCGCCGAGCGAAATGTCGCCGTTGGGCTCGATCACATTGGCGCCGGCCTGGCCGACCATGGCGGCCCAAAACCACCAATCAACGGGGCATTCAAAACCCCAACGGCTCACGCTGTCGTCGGCGTTTCGGCGCGTCGCATTTTTGGCGAACGTTCGAAGCTCTTCCCACGTGCTCGGCGGGTGTACACCCAGCTCGTTGAGAACGTTGCCGTTGATGTACGCAATCGGCGTGGAGCGATTGAAGGGCAGGCCCCAGAGCGGGCGATCCGCGCCGCCGAAATAACTTCCCGACTGAGCGATCGCCGAAACGAGTTCGAATGAGGATGCGGGGGCAAAGCGATCGAGAGGCGCGAGCGCGCCGGCTTCGGCCAAGTAGGGGAGCACTTCACCGATCACGTGCGTGAGCGCGGGCGCGGCGTTGGCGCCGATCGCGGTGCGAAGTTTGGCGAGGGCTTCAAAATAGTCGCCCTGATACGTGGGCACGACGCGCACAGCTGTTTGCGACGCGTTGAAGTCGGTCACGAGCGCGAGCAGCTCTTCGCGGTTTTTGCCGCCGTACGCGAACCACAGCGAAACGACGGTGCGCCCCGATTCATCGACAGGTGTACACGCCTGTGTGAGCGCGGATCCCGAAACGGCGGCGAACGAAGCTGCAAGCGACCTCATCATCGCGCGTCGCGACAGATGTGTACGCAATGCTCGGGGCGCTTTCACGGCCCACCGTTTTGGGGCGGATCGATGCGCTCCCGCGTTTCAGTGTTGAACCAATGGAGGCGCTCAAAGGGGATGCGAATGTGTACACGACTGCCCCGCGCCGGTGCGTCGAACCCCGGCGCGCGCGCCCAAAAAAGCGTTCCGTCGGCGTCGAGGCGCACGTGCGTCTCCGCTCCGAGCGGTTCGGCGTCGACAACGTTGGCCTCGAAGTACACATCGGCGGGGTGACCTTGTTGTTCTTTCGCCGCGGTGATGTGGACATGTTCGGGGCGCGCGCCGAGCGTGATGCGATCGGGCAAACCGGTGTTGAGCGCCAAGGGGAGGGGAGCGCGCGCCCCCTCAATGAGGTTCATCGGCGGCGCACCGAGGAAAGAGGCGACGAAGAGATTGGCGGGCGTTTCGTAAATGGCTCGGGGCTTGTCGATCTGTTGAAGCGTGCCGGCATTGAGTACACAAATTCGGTCGCCCATTGTCATCGCTTCGGCCTGGTCGTGCGTAACGTAGATCGCCGTGGTGCGAAGGCGACGCACGAGCGAAGCCAGCTCCACGCGCAGTTCGGCGCGCAGGGCGGCATCGAGATTGGCGAGCGGCTCGTCGAAGAGAAACACTTTGGGTCGGCGCACGATCGCGCGGCCCATCGCAACACGCTGCCGCTCACCGCCCGAAAGCGCGCCCGGATGGCGATCGAGAAGCTTTGCGAGGCCGAGCATGTCGGCGACTTCACCCACGCGGCGGTCGCGTTCGGCGCGCGCGATCCCCTTCATTTTAAGGGGAAACGCGATGTTGTCGCGCGCGGTTAAGTGCGGATACAGGGCGTATCCTTGAAACACCATCGCCACGTCGCGGTCTTGCGGGGGCGTGTGCGTTACGTTGCGATCGTCGATGTGTACCGAGCCGCCGTCGGGGGTGTCGAGCCCCGCGATCAATCGAAGCGCCGTGGATTTTCCGCATCCCGAGGGGCCGACAACCACGAGCAGCTCACCGTCGCCCACTTCGATCGAAAGTTGGTCGAGGGCGGGTCGCTCGGTGCTTTCGTGGCGACGCGTGAGGCTCCGCAGCGTGAGGGTGGCCATGTCGGCGATTAGGTTGTGACGAGTTCAATGAGGCCGGGAATATTGGGCGCGGCAAGCAAGAGGCCCGGGCCGGGGCTGACCGCGCACGGAACGGCGCTCATGCGCATGAGCGCCCCGTCGTAGGCGCTGTCGCCGAAACCGCCGAGCACCGAGATGCCGGGGCGACCTTCACGAACGGCGGTGGCTTTGCCGTCTGCGTACACAAAGATGCCCACCAATTGCGGCGCGAGTACACCGGCTTCGATCTTGGAAGTCATCGCGAAAACGTTTTCGGGGCCGATGCCCAAGTGACGAACGCCCACTTCGACAGGTGTACGCGGTGAGGCCGAAGCAACGAGCACTTCGACGTCGCGGGTGCGGGCCCACTCCACGATGGCGCGAATTTCGGGGCGAATGCGCTCTTGAATGCCGCGCGCTGTGAGCACGCGATCGGCGAAGGCCCACAACTCGTCGGGAGTGAACCCCGCGTAGATCCAAGCCATCATCGCGAATGTTTTGTCTTCAGGGCAGTTGGGCGTGAGCTTTTTTTCCCACGATTCGTAAAGGCGCCGGGCGGTTTCAACAGGTGTACACCCGACGCCCACGTTTACTTCGCGCGCCAATGTTTGAAGGGCTTCGGCCGCGGTGGGCCGAATGCCGTTTTCTTCGAGGAGCACCTCAAACAGGTCAACGCCGACATCACCTTTCCAGATGGTGTTGTCGGCATCGAATGCCACTGCGGCGCGTGCCCCTTGTGGCAACTGATCGAGAGCGCGGGCGAGGCGATCGATCACTTCTTGGGTGGAGCAACGCGGAAGCGTGTCGGTGGCCGCACCGAATGCGGCCGAGGTTTCGTGAGCCACGAAATGCGGGTAACGCGTCTCGGCGCGCGCGTCACCAACGACGGCGGCTCCACGGACTCAGCCGGTGCCGATGCGGCTATTCGGTGTTTTTCGGGCGGAGCGTGCTGTGGAGATAGCGGGCAATGTCGAGCCAAAGCGGCTTGCTTGCGCTGGAGGTCACAAGCTCCATGTGGCTTGGCGCGCGGCTGCCGAGTTCACCGTGCGCCACAACGCGATGGGTGACGCGCGCGTTCGACGCCAAGTTGGTGAAGCCTTGAACGGACGCGGGGTTGGCCAGAAGCTTATCGCCTTCGCTCGCAATGGAGTACACATGGAGGCGCGCCCGTGCGAGTGCGGCCTCGTAGTCGACGGAGCCGTCGCGACTTGCGAGAGCGTTGTTTCGCCAAAAGCGCACGAATTGGTCTGCGTACACCGCGGACTCGGTGTCGGTGCCAACGCGAAACAGCTTGGAGTTAAATTGCCCGAAGGTGTTGGCCACAGCTGAGAACGCTGTGAGAAACGCGGCCTTTTTGGCGCGCAAAGCGGCATTGGGTTCGGTGCGCGGTAACCACAAATTGGCGGCCAACATCACCAGCGCGTCGGGCGCTCGATCTGGAAGAAGGCCCGAAGTGATCAGCGAAACGTGCCCGCCGAGGCTGTGCCCGACGACGGCGATGGGTACACCGGGCCATTTTCGCCTAATGGCCGCGATGATCGCGGGCACGTCGAGGAGAACGAAGTCGTCGTACGAATGATCGGGGCGCTCGCCCGGCGCCGAGTCGCTGGTTCCGTGGCCGCGGAAGTCGACATTGACGACGGTGATGCCGCTCTCGGCAAGGACGCTGCAAAGGCCGCCGTTTGCGGGGCGGTCTATCGTTCGACGGTTGACCATCATGGCGTGCAAGGTGATCGCGATCGCGCGCGGGGCGGCGGGACCAATCACATCACCGCGCAACACGAGGCCGTCTTCGGTGCGCGCTTCAAACGGCGATCTGCCGCTTGCGGTCACAGCTACTCGCATAGGGGCGCGTCGTATTCACCGTCGGCGTTGAAGTCGTTGTTGGCGGTGCCATCAAACCGAAACTTCACGCGCCCGCCGCTCATTTCGGTGACTTCAAACGTGCCGATCTCAAACGTGTCGCCGTAGATGCTGCACTCGTCGCCGTCGCGGCTTCCGTCGGAGAAGTAGCCGAGCGCCCAGCTTTTTGGGCTGTCCATCGGTTTGGCTCCGGGCGTTTGATCTTCGGCGTCGACGTGCACGAAGAGTTCCCACCGGCCGCATTGAAAAACGATCGACAGAGCTTCTTCGCACGAGCGGTCAAATGTGCCGGCGACAAGCATTAACGCTCCGTCTTGTTGGGGTACCGCGTAGGCCTTGGCGCTTTCGTCGGCGCAGCCGGCGACGCAGAGTGCGAAACCTGCCGCCAACGCCGTGAAACCGTGAAGCGAAGCGCGGCGAGGAGCGGGGTGCGTCGTCATTGGGTGAGCGTAGCGCAAGGTCGAAGGTCGCGGTGAAGGGCCGAATCAGCCAAACATTTCGATGGCGGATCCGTTGACGGCGTCGGGGGCGTCCATTGATGTGTACACAATAAGGTTGGCCACGTCTTCGGCGCTCATTTGCGGCGAAAAACCGCTTCCCTCCAGCATTTCTGTGTCTACGGATCCGGGCAACACGGCGATCGATTGAAGGCCGCGATCGCGCAGCTCTTCGGCGAGGCTCTTGGCGAGGCCGACCAGGCCCCACTTGGACGCGGCGTAGGACGCGGCGCCGTCACACCCGATGGTGGCCGAGATGCTCGCAACGTGAATGAGGCGGCCTCGTTTTTCGGCGAGCATGCTCGGAAGAAAAGCGCGCGACACAAGAAATGGGCCGCGCAGATTCACGGCGATCACGTCGTCCCAATCGACGGGAGAGGTTGCTTCGACGCGCGCGCCGCGGCGCACGATGCCGGCGTTGTTGATCACGTAGCGCGGTGTTCCCATGGAGGTGATCACGTCTTCCGCGGCGCGCGCGACGTCGTCTTCGCGAGCCACGTCGCACACAAACGATCGAGCGTCGGCTCCGGCTTCGGTTGCGGCTTCGGCTGCGTCTTCAAGCATGGGGCTCGAACGACCGAGAAGCGCAACGCGGACGCCGCGCCTGGCAAACGCGATCGCGGCGGCGCGTCCGATGCCGCGGCTCGCGCCTGTGATGACAGCCAGGTTTCCTGTGGGCTTTTTCATGGTCGCCTCGTCATCGCACGCAACGTTGTGAGCAGTTCTTGGCGATGCCGGTATTCACCCTCAATGGCCATTGTCTCGACGGTGCTGCCGACCTTGCGCTCGCCGCGGCCGACCAAACAACCGTGGGTGAGCGACAGAATGCAGAGCGCGGCGTGCGGCTCCAATTCGTGTCGGATCACGCGGACGATCGCTTCGCCGATGTGCTCCTGGAGCGCCAATCGATGCGCGATGCAGTCGACCACTTTGGCGATGGTGCCGATGCCCGCGAGGCGTCGATTGGGGATGTACGCAACGGTGGCGACGCCGTGTGCGGGAAGGAGATGATGAGGGCACACGGTGGTGATCGATAGATCGCGCACAATGACGGGGCCGTGTTCGCCGCGCCCGGCGTCGGTGGAACCGTCGCGGAGAATTTCGGCCGGGTCGGAGTGGTAACCGTCGAGCAGTTCTTCGGCCCACGCTTCGGCTACGCGTTCACCTGTGCCGGCGAGTTCACCCTCAGGTTCGTGGCCGAGGGCGCGTAAGAACGCTTCGATCGCCTGGGCTGCGGCCTGCTTGTCAACCATGACGCTCGCAGGTTAGCGAATGCGCCGCGCGAGGTGGAAGCGACTCGCGCCGCGGCGGTGAGCGCCGATGCGCGATTGTTTCGTGAGTTGCAGACGCCCACTGTTGGGCGCCATGACGTGCCCAACGGCGTTTCGAGACAGAAGCGCCAAACGAAACGTTGTTTGCAGGTGGGTGCCGAACGGCGGAAACGTCAGTGCGTACTCTCAATGACAGAGCGTTTTGCCGGTGATGCTTTTTGATTGCCGCTGCCGCCGCCGGGGGCCGAAAAACCGACTGCGTCGGATTGGCCTTTTGGAGCGGCTTTTACCGGTGCCGCCGCTCCACTTTTGCCGCCGCCTCCAGGGGCAGCGTTGGGAGTAGCGTCGGGTTTGGCGGCCGTGGGAGCGGCGGTTGCGTTTGCAACAACAGCAGCCGGCGGAGCGGCTGTGGCCTGCGGGCCGGCCATGTTTGCCATGGGGCTGCTCTCGTTGAGCGCTTCTGCGGCCTTTTCTTTGTAGTCTTCACGCTTTTCGAGAACGCTGTAGATCTCGCGCGCTCGGGTCACGTCGCCGCGTTTTTTGTGGCAGGCGGCGGCGGCCCACATGGCGTCTGCGGCTTGTGTTGTGCCGGCGAAACGAACGCCGACGTCTTCGTATTTGGCGAGCGCGGCGTCACAGCCTTGTTGCGCTTCAACTGATTTTGCGTCGGCCAAGGCGGTTTGTGCGTCGCCTCCGTAGCCTTTGCCGTCGTCGTTGGCTTTGTCGTTTTTCGCTTCTTTTTGCTTCTCGGAGCCGGACTCGGCCTCCGCCGGTGCGGCCGCCGCGGCGGCTGCTGTGGGAGCCGCTTGGAGAGGTGCTTCACCACGACCTTCATCACGTTCGGGCGATGGCTCGCCGCGTTCTGTGACGCGCACAGGTGCGAGCGACGTTGCGCCGGGTTTCGCTCGCAGGAGGAGCAAACTTGAACCGATCACG
Source organism: Polyangiaceae bacterium (assembly GCA_016712345.1). GTDB lineage: Bacteria > Myxococcota_A > Polyangia > Polyangiales > Polyangiaceae > JADJRH01. The sequence continues at coordinate 3,859,666 of JADJRH010000011.1, read as the reverse complement.
AGCACGAACACCGCTGCCATGGCGAATTGAGGCCGCATGGCGTGGCTTCCGGCCCAGGCCAGCCCACGCAACGCTTTTTTGTGCCAGGGCGTTTTTTTCTGCGCCGCCGAAGCTGCAAAAAGGATGCGGCTCTCAAGCTCGTCGCTCGGTTCTTCAAGCGGCAAAACGGCCACTTCACGTGTGGCTTTGAGGCCCGCAAACGCGGTGGCGCAGCGAGAACAACCGTCCATGTGGCGCTTCATTTCGGCCATGGACGAGTCGTCCAGGTCGTCATAGAGCGCATCCATCACAAGTAGGTCGAACTTCTCGCAGTCCATTCGAAGCCGTCGTCCCTATTCTACCTCGCAAACACCCAACACCAGTAGCGCACGCCCGATTTACCGCAGCGCTCGCGCATAATCTTCGTACTCGGAAAGCGCGTTTTGCAGCCGCTCCAACGCGTACCTCATGCGGCTTTTGACCGTGTTCTCACTGACGCCTGTCATTTCGGCGATGTCTTTGAACGGCACGTGTCCGATCTCTCGAAGCAAGAAAACCTCGCGTTGTTCGTCGGGCAATTGCTCGACTGCGGCAATGATGCGGTGCTGCATTTCGCCGCCGATGGCGGTGCGCTCGATCTGGGCGCCGGGGCTCATGTCGGCCGTCCTTTCACCCAATGTGGGGCCTTCTTCATCGGCCTTGGCCGGCTGGTCCAACGAAGGATGCTTTCGAAGGGCCATTTTTCGAAGGTGATCGATGCAGACATTTCGAGCGATCGCATAAGCCCAAGTTGTGAAGCGGGCCTCGTGTTTAAAGTCGGCCGCGCTTTGAACGATTTTTACAAACACGTCCTGAACGAGGTCTTCAGCCACCTGGCCAATACGGATTTGCCTGACGATAAAGTTGTAAAGCGGTGTCTTGTGCCTTCGAACCAAGGACGCGAACGCTGAGCGGTCTCCACCTTGAAACCGCAACATGAGGACTTCGTCCGTAACCTCCTCGCGTGCAGTTCGTGCCGTGGGCGCCATGGTTCTCTCAGTCACCCAGGGGGCATGTTTGATAGAGAACCCAGCCCAATTTTGCGGCGCGTGCCGGGTCCATACGCACGCCCCCATACAAAGTTCTCACGATTTTTTCGAGCCGACCGGAGCGCGGCGCGGCTCGCTGCGATCGATGGGTTCCGGCGGACTCGTTCACGCACGCCACCTTAGCCGAAGTCGCGATTCCGGCGCACGAATGTCGCTCATGATTGGCGCATCCATCGGGAGGCGGGCCCGATCTCGACGCCCCGAGCTGCCTTCCGCCGTTGCGCCGCCGCCGACCAAACTACTAGACTCCCGCGCACCGGCGCGTGTGCTTCGGACGGACCATTTCCTGACAAAGGGACGACGATGAGGCTTTTCCAGGTGCTTGCTTTCAGCCTTCTCACCTTCTTGCTGAGCGTTTTGCCGGCCTTGGCTCAGCCGGCGCCGCAGCCAACGGGCGCTCCGCAGGCACCTCCGGCCACCGCTGCAACAGCCACCGCACCCCCTGCCGCGTCGGCTTCAGCTGCCCCGGCGGCAACTGCTGCGGCGCCCGGTGCAACGGCGGCACCCACCGCAGCAACAGCACCGACCGCAGCAACAGCGGCCGCACCCGGTGGAACAGCTGCTCCCGTTGCCGGGCCGCAAACGCCTGCGATGGATGGCGCAACGTACGCTGTGAGGCTTCGCGACCTGGAGCAGCGCATCGACGATCTCAAAGAGCAAATCCGCCGCAGTCACACGCGCCTTTCGCTTCTTTCAGACACAATTCTGTCGGGCGGCGGCGCGGGCTCGCGCGCGTCGATTCAGTTCAAAAATGAGCTGTCGAGCGCCTTCCGCGTGACGCGCGTACTCATCGTTCTCGACGGTGCGGTGCAGTACAACAAGACCGATCAATCGGGCAGCTTGTCGGAGCAAACCGAAATTCCGATCTTCAACGGCTCGATTCCGCCGGGGGATCACACGGTTCAAGTTCTCGTGAACCTTCAGGGAAACGGCTACGGAGTTTTTTCGTACCTGCGCGGCTACAAGTTTGAAGTTCGTTCGAGCCACTCGTTCACGGCTGTTGAAGGGAAAACCGTTCAACTGCAGGTGCTTTCGTACGAAAAGGGCGGCGTTACAACGCCCCTCGAAGAGCGGCCGGCCATTCGATATGTCGAAAAAGTGGTCACGGGATTGGTGGATGGAACGCAGCCGGCGCCCGCGGCCGCAGCGCCCGCAACAACCGCCAAATAACTTGCTCCTACCGGGTTTTTCTTCGGCTTAGCGCTACGACGATGAGGCACGCATCATGACGATCAAACGAAGAGCGAGCGGACTTTTGCTCGCCGGTGCCCTTGCAGTGCTTGCAACGGTGCCGGCACGCCCCGCCGCAGCCCTCGAACCGGACGAAGCCGTCGCTTCTGCCCAGCAGCAAATTCAAGCTGTAAACGCTGGGATTGCGAACATTCAGGCCGCCGTAAAAAAGGCGAAACAGCAGGAGCGCTCAGCGGAGCAACGCATCGGCGATGCGGTGCTCGCGATGGGTTCAAAAGACTACGCGCGCGCGGCCAATCTGCTGAACGAAGTTATTGAGAAATATCCAAATCATCCAACGGCGTATCCCGACGCTCTCAACATGTTGGGTGAAGTGTACTTTCGCTCCAAACAGTATTTGTCGGCTCGGCGGGTCTTTAAGCAGATCGTCGACAGAGGCACAGAAAGCCGGTTTTCGCAGTACCAAGCCACCGCACTTGGGCGCTTGGTGGACATCGCTCTGCGTCTCAAAGAACTAAACGAGTTGGATGCGATCTTTGCCTCGATCGCCAAGGTGCCGTCGGGCGCGGCATCGAGCGCGCTCTCGTACGCGCGGGGCAAAGGGCTTTTCGCCAAGCGTGATTTTGCCGGCGCAAAAGCGGCTCTCGCTCAGGTGGATGCGCAGAGTGAGTACACACATCAGTCGCGGTACATCGGGGCGCTGATCGCGATGAAAGAAGCGACGCCGCCCCAAAAGCCGCTTGCGGAGGGCGAAACACCGCCGCCCGTACCACCGTCGCGTTACGCCGCAACGATCGACCTGTTTTTGAAGGTGACGCAGCTTCAGCCCGACACGGCCGAGCACCGTCGCGTGATTGATATGTCTTGGCTCGCGATCGGTCGCCTGCTTTACGAAACCGACCAATATCAGCAGGCCGTGAACGCCTACAACCACATCGACCGCAGTTCCACCGAGTTTGGGACAATGCTCTACGAACTCGCGTGGGTGTACGTGAAGCTCGGCGATATCGATCGCGCTCAGCGCGCGCTCGAAGTTCTCGCGATCGCCGATCCAAACAGCACGAACATCGCCGACGGATCGCTTTTGCGCGGCGATCTGATGTTGCGCGGCGGTCAGTTTGAAGCGTCGCTCAAGGTGTACGAAAGCGTTCGCAATCGGTACGACCCAATGCGTGAAAAGGTGGAGGCGTTTCTCGCTTCCACGAACGATCCCGCGGTTTATTACGACCGGCTTTCGCAAACAGAATTGGCGGCGCTCGACAATCGCGGCGACTTGCCGGCAATTGCTGTGCAATGGGCGCGTGAAGAAGAAGATGGGCCGCTCGCGTTTGCGGTGATTGACGACGTGGCCGAGTGCCGCGACCTCATCAAGCGCTCTAACGAATTGATTGAGCGACTGAACGCAGTGCTCAACGCGCCAAACCGTGTGCGCGCATTCCCCGAGCTAAAGGCGGGCGAAGAGCAGGCGCTCCAGCTCCTCAATCGCGTTTCCATGGCGCGGCTCACGATCGGTCAAGCGATGGACGCCGCGAACGGCGATGCGCTTTCGGGGGACATCGGCGGCTGGCGTGCGAAGCGACGCGCGCTGCAAAAGCGGCTTTCGCAGCTTCCCGTGACCGACGGTGATTTCCAGGAGCGCGAAGGCCAGGCAATGAAGCAGTGGAACACTGTTTCGCAGGCGCTTCAGAGGCTCAATCTGCAAGTGGACACATTGCAGGCGACCATCAACGGTCTGCGCCGCGTGCTTCGCGAAGGTTCGCAGTCGGGCGTCGTGCGCGACCCGGCGAGCGTTGCAAGGTTTGAACAGGAACTTGCTCAAAACGAGCACGATCTCGCGCTTTATCGCCAGCAAATGGACGCGCTTCGCAAGATGGTGTCGGCCGGCAAACTTCAGGTTGGCTTCGGCGATCAGCGCTTCATTGAAGATTCAGAAGCCCGAAAGGCGTACCGCGAAGCGCTCACGCGCGAGGTTGAACTCGCTGCGGCGGGGCAGGGCGGCACCGCTTTGGCCGACCTCGCGAAGAAGTCGCTCGTGTTCATCAAGCAGGCGGCCGAAATGGACGACAAGCTGGAAAGTTCGTACGCCGACTTGGAACGCGAAGTTCAAAAGCGCGCGCAGGAGCTGACGGACATCGTGACGCGTGAGACTCGCAACATGGTGAACTACTCGGTTCGACTCGATGCGCTCGACAAAGAAGCCCGCGGCGTTGTGGGTGAAGTGGCAAAGCGCAACTTCGGGCTGGTTCGTGATCGGCTTAGGAACATTGTTCTTCGCGCCGACGTGGGCGTTACCGAAGAGGCTTGGGAAGTTCGCGAAGAGCAGATGACGCGCGTACGCAGTCTCAAGAGTGAGCGCTCGCGCGAGAAGAAATTGCTCGACGAAGAACTGAACGAAGTGCTCGACGACAGTGGTGACTCCGAGGACGAGGAGAAGAAACAATGACCTCGAACGGCCGTTCGAAGGGCGATCGTGTTGTGGGTCGCCGCTCGCGACGCGTCGTGAGCGCGTCGAGCTTTGCCCTTATTTTGGGGGTTACAGGCGTTGCGTTGTCTCAACCGGCGCCCACCGCGGGGCCGCCGCCGACGGCCCCCGCCGGAGCCGTCACAGCCCCGCCCACAGCAGCGCCCGGAGCATCTGGATCCGCTCCCGCGCCTACTGTTCCCGCGCCTTCGGCGTCCGCTCCGGCAACCTCTCCGTCAACCACCTCCACTGCTCCCGCGGGGCCCGCGCCGCATCCCACGTCGCCTCCGTTGCCGCCCCCGTCCGCAGACCAATTGGCGGCTCTTGCCGAGCTGCAAAAAGAGGCGGACGCGTACGAAAAGGCCGCGCGTGACTACCGCTCCACGATCACCGGGATCGTGAAACACCACTACGAAGATCGAAAGCGGCGCATCTTGGCCGCGCTCGACTCTGAGATTTCGGTGGAGAGCAAAGCGCTCGCAGATGCGCGCGAAGAAGCGATTAAAAAGCACGAGGAGTTCGTTGCGAAATATTCAGGAGCCAACGCGCACCCTGAAAACACGCCCGACAAAATGTTTCGCCTCGCGGCTCTCTACGAAGAACGCGCGCGTGATCGCGATGACGACGCGGCGGTGAACGCGGGGCTTGCGCAGGCGATTGCGCTCTACAAGCGCGTGATTCGTGAGTTTCCCAATTACCGCGAATTGGCGGCGATTTATTACTATTTGGGGCACGCACTCAAAGACTCGTCGCGGCTCTCCGAGGCGCAGCAGGTGTGGCGCTCGCTCGTGTGTCGCAACCGCTACCCGTATCCCGTTGCGGTCGATCCCAAAGATCCTTCGCGCGACACCGTTGGAAAGCTCCCTCAAGATCACGACGCGGATTTCTGGCGTGGTTGGGACAACAGGCATCCTGAACCGGTGGATATCGCCGCCAAAAAAGCCAAACTTGCGCCGCAAAAAGGCGCGAAGAAAACAAAGAAACAAGAAGAAGACGACCAGGTGTACGCAGAGCCCGGCGGCGTTGACGAAACCAACTACGTCTCTCCGTATCCCGACGACTGTCAGGCAATTCCGCAAAAGCTAAAGCTCGGTGAAGACCCGAGGTACGTGAACGAAGTGTGGTGGCTTATCGGCGACCATCACTTCGATGAGATCGATCCGGCCGGCGGCCCTTACAATTTCAACCGAGCAGAGTCGGCATACAAACACTCGCTGAAGCTCAAAAAACGGCCTGTATACGGCGTCGCGATGTACAAGCTCGCGTGGACGTATTTCAAGCAGCAGCGCTACGAGCAGAGCGTGAAGCAGTTTATTGAACTGCTTCGCTACACCGATGAAGAAGAAAAGAAGACGGGCGATCCCGGTACCGACTTCAGAACAGAAGCGTACACATACATCGCCGGTTCGCTGACGTTCCTCGATTTCAAAGGGCCCGGGCCGTCGGACCCTTATGTACCGCGCAGCGACATTCTCGATACCGAGCAAGATCCGCGTCAGGTAGAGCTGAAAATGCGGATCGCGATTGAGCGCGTTCAGGACGAAAACCTGATTCCACAAAAAGAAAAGTGGTCGGTTGAGGTCTACAAGGCGCTCATGCAGGAGTTCAAAGAACTCAACCAGTATCGAAACTTGGTTGAAGTGGCTGAACTCATCCTCAAGAAATGGCCGCTGCATCGTGACGCACCGGTGATCCAAAACACCATCGCGGACATTTACGACACGCTCACCGGGCAAAGCCGCGCCGGCACCGCCGAACGAGCTGAAAACTCGGCCAAAGCGCTTGAAGCGCGCACCAAGCTCGCTCGCTACGTTGGAACAACCGATTGGACAAATGCCAACAAAGACGATCCCGAAGCCCTTCAAACGGCCGAACGGCTCGTTCGCGGTGGTCTTCGTCGCGCCGCAGCCGACCACACGAATGCGGGAAGTGCTCTTGTGAACCAAGCGCTCGGGATCGGCGAAAAGTCATCGCGCGACCCGATCTTTGAGAGAGCGCTTTCGGAGTACAAACTGGCGGCGACAGGTTGGTCCGGTTATCTCGGCCAGGACGAAAACTCGCCCGATGCATACGAGAGCCGGTACTGGCTCGCCGACGCAAACCACATGATCGTTGTGATCACGGTGGCGCTCGATAAGTCGCCTTCGCAGGCTGAAATCGATGAAGCGCGGCGCACGGCGATTGCGGTTCGCGATTCAAACGAAGACGACAAATATCTTCAACCCGCGGCGTACATGGTTGTGGACATCGCGCATCAGGCGTTGACCGATCAGTACAACCTCTACAAGCGCACGAACGGTTCGCAGGGCATTGAGCTGCGCGAAAAGCTCAAGCTCATCAACGAAGGCACCAAAGAAGAAACGTTCGCAAAAGACCCTGTTCCCGAGCAGGTGCTCTCCGCGATCGCCGCGCGCGATGAGTACATCCGACGCGTGCCCCCGGCGCTCGATACTCAAGGCAACATTGCCACGTATCGTTTTTGGGGCGGCGAGTACTACTTCATCTACGGTCAGTTCGAAGACGCGAAAAAGCGCTTCACGCCGATCTACGAACAGGAGTGCGGCAAAACCCCGTGGGGTTACAAAGCATGGGAACGCCTCACCACCATGGCGAACCGCGAGGGCAATATCGCCGAGAGCCGTCGCTTGGCTGAGGCTGTGTTGCCGCCGAAAGGGAAGAGCTGCGCCGTCTCCAAAGAGGACGAATTGAAGGAGGCGACGATCGCTCGCCCCACGATCGCTCTCGGTTATTACGTCGACGCGGGCGCGGCCTTTGAAAAGGCCTCAAAGATGCCGGACGGCCCCGAGCGCAACAAGGCGTGGCGCGAGGCCGCGGCCCTCTACAAGGTCGCGCTCGAGAAGGCCCCGTCGCGCTCCGAGGCGCCCGAAGCGGCGATGAACGGCGCCTACTGTTACAAGCAGGTCGGCGACTACGACCAGGCGATCGCGATGTACTCATTGTTTATCAAAGAGTACGGAAGCGAAGATGTACTCACGAAGTTGGAAAAGGGTGACCCATCGGCGAAGCCGCCGAAAAATCCCGATCCGGCAAAGTACAAGGAGCGTACGAAATACTTGAAGCAGGCGTACGACGCGCTCTCCGCGGCATACGTGCTGTTCTTCAACTACCGAACCGCCGCCGAAACGTACGAGACGATCTCAAAGACGCGTCACTTTGAGGAAGCCGACCGCCGAATTGCCGCGAAAAACGCGGTTATTCTGTACGCCAACGTGGGGGACAACGACAAAATGCTTCAGGCAAGAACCACGTTCTTCAGCCTCAATCCGCCCGCGGAGCAAAAGGCCAACGTGGATTTCTTGGTCGCGTCGGCAGATCTCAAAACCTGGGATGAACGCGGCCTGGACGACGGTGCGAACAAGCAGGCGCGCATTCGAGCCATGAACACCATGGAGGCCTATTACAACGCCAACAAGGCCAACTCCGCGGCTACCGGTTACGTCGTTCAAGCGGCGTATCACGCGTACAAGCTGAGGCTCGCCGGCAAAGATTCGAAGGCGCGTGATTGGGCCAAAAACACCATGCAGGCGTTTGACAAGTTCAAAGCCTCTTCGCCGATCATCGACGGACGAAACAAGGCACTTTCATCGCTTCAAGCCGACATGGCTGCCGAGGCCGCGTACCGACAAGTCGAGGAGTCAGTCAAGAGCGAGTTTGACTACGAAACGGGGCACCATCGCTACGAAGGTGTCATCGACAAGGTGGTCAAAGCGTTTGATGACGACGTGAAAAAGGCCAACGACAAATATTGGAAGCAGCTCCAAACGGTGATCACCACGTACGAGTCGCGGGCTTGGTCCGTTGCGGCTCGCGCCCGTCAAGGATCGCTCTACGACTCGTGTCGAACGGGCCTCTACAACGCGCGGGCGCCGGGCCTGAAGCTCTACACAGAAAAAGAAGAAAAGCTTCTGAAGCTGGCTGAAACGAGCGATCGCGAAGACCTTCAAGAGCAGGCGGACGCCATTCGTCAGCGCCGACGCGAACAGTGGCGTGAAGCCCGCGAACGCAAACTCGCCGACGCGGACCGCGCGATGGTGAAGTTCTACGTCGAAGCCGTTGTTTGGGCGAAGACGTGGAAGATCCGCAATCAAGCGGTTGACTACGCCATCCAAAAATTGGCGTTTTACACAGACATTTTGGGTGACGCGAAGCTGCGCGAGTTTTCGCAAGGCATTCTCGATCCCGATGGTCAAAAGCCGTTCGAATACAAAGACGGCATGTTCCTGCGAAGCCGGCCGGGCATGACGCCGTCGCTCCAACCCAACGGCGTGGCTTCGCCGCTACCGGTGTTGCCATGAAAGCGCTTCGTTGGATCACTCTCGCACTTTTGGCAGCGGCGCCGCTCGCGGCGACAGCCTGCGAAGAACCCAAGACGCCGCCGAAAGTGGCGCCGCAGCCCACGTTCGCGATGCCGACAGGTTCGGCCGCGCCCATCATCGGCATTTCCGACACACCCAGTTCTATCCGGCCGGGTGAGGTTCCCGAGGCCCCACTTCCGGGCTCAATGAACGCGTCGGCCTTGGTGGTTTATCAGCAAGGCCTGGCGTCGTTCGCCAACGGCGACCTCACTGCCGCCAAGCTCTTTTTCAAGCAGGCAACGGAGAGTGATCCCAAAGCTCACCAAGCGTTTTATTCGCTCGCGGTTGTGCAAGAACGCCTTCGCGAGCCGGGTGCGTCTTCAAGCTACCAAGGCGCGCTGTCACTTGTGCCCGACTATGAACCCGCAATCATCGGCTACGCCATGCTGCAGGCGGGCAAAAACGCAAGCGAAGCGGAGCGTTTCCTTACCGAAAAGCGCGGCCAAATGCCAAAGAGCGCGGCGATCGCCGCAGCGCTCGCCGAGGTGAAGTCGCAGCAACGTGACACCGGATCGGCGCAGCGTCTCGCTCAAGAGGCGCTCAAACTCAACCCCGACTATCGTCCGGCAATGGTGATCATCGCGCGCGATCACTATCGAAATCGGCGTTTGGATCTCGCCCTGTACGCGCTTCAGGCCATCCTCGACGGGTTTGAACCGTTCGAAGAAAACCCCCCGCGATCGCGACAACCCGGAGGCATTGCTGCTTCGCGGATTAATCTGGAAAGAGCAGGGCCTCCGCGCGCAGGCCATGGAGCAGTTTCGAAAGGCCGTCGGCCGCCGGCCGGACCTCGTTGAAGCGCGCGTGCAGTTTGCAACGTTCCTCCTTGAGTCGGGTGGCGCAGACGAAGCGCTTCCCATCTTGCAAGGGGCCGTTCAGTTCGACACCGAGAACGTGATTGCTCACCTCAACTTGGGTGACTGTTACCGCCTGCTCGGTTCTTACGCTGAAGCCAAAAAGGAGTTCGACTGGGTGCTCGGACGTGACCAGAGCATGGCGCAGGCGCACTACGACCTGGGTCTGCTTTATCTGTTCGCGCCCAACTGCACACCCGTTGGAGGTGGCACTGCGCTGAGCCCCTGTTTCAGCGGCCTCACACCGCTCGCACAGGTTCAAGAAGCCACCAAGAGCCTGAAGAAGTTTCAAGAACTTCGCCAAAAAGGTGAAAACGACGATTCCGACGAGCTGCTAAACCGCGCCAAGTTGAAAGAAGGCGAGATTCAAGCCGCCCAGCAGGCCGCCGCGCCTCCGCCCCCGCCACCGGCTGAGACCGCTGCGCCCAGCGCAAGCGCGTCCGCTTCGGCGGCTCCTGCCGCACCCGACGCGTCGGCATCTGCGCCGGCTCCCGCTCCAACACCAGCCCCCGCCTCGCCTCCGCAATAAACAGCCGCCTCTTGCCAAGAAGGAGATTCATCGTGATCCGCAAAGCGAAAAAAAGCCTCATTCCGGTGGTTCTTGGACTGGTTCCGCTCGCTGTTTCGGTTTTTTTCAGCGCTCCCGCCGCGGCGCAGGACAAGGGCAAGCAGCGAGGTGTGATCACGCTCGACACGGTCACCATTACCGGGCGAATTCAAAAACCAATCGCCGCCGTCGACGTGAATCGAATTCAGCCGAAGCTCACTCTGGCTGAGCTTCGCCAGCCGTTTCTCGATCGCATCGAGCAAGCAATCTACAAAGAACCGTTTTGACAACTCGCTCGCGGCGCCGCCACGCTCATTGAGGCGCTCGGCACTCGTCCCCTTTCATGAAGACCCAGTGGACCTGACGTTTGGACCGATCGCCGCTGTGTTCACCGCCCTCGCGGTGCTGCTCGCAGTGGCCTGCGTGATGTTGGCCCGAAGACGTGCCCGCGACATCGAGCGGATGAGCGTGCCCGCGCTTCGAGACCTGGTGAGTGACCTTCGAAAGCTCGCTCCCGACCAGCGTGTCGCGGAGCTTTTAAAACGCGCCCCGGCCCAAACGTGGGAACACCGCCTTGCCGAAGAAGTACACAACGCGCCGGTGGGCGCCGAGCGTGTGAACGCTGCAAACGACGTGTTGTTTGATCTCGAACACGAACTCGATGTTGGAAAAGTCTGGGCGACCACCGCTGTTCGTCTTGCCCTGGCTGGTACTGCGCTTCTCGGGTTGGCTGCGTATCTGCTTAAAGGCGGGCCTATCGCGTTGGCGGCTACGCTGATCATTGGATTTGCGGGCGGAGCGCTTGCTTTTTTTCTCGGCGAGCGCGGAAGCGAGCGGGCGAAAGCTCGGCGCGAGGCATTCGACGCCCTCGTGAAAGTGGTTCTGCCCGAAGAAGTCGCGGCAAGCCGCCCACAGCGAAGTTGGCGCCGCGATCGTGCTCGCTGAACGCCGACGGCGCCGGGCCGCGAACTCGGCCGTCCATTCACCTGTGCGGGCGTTCTGGACGCGTGATGCCGCGGTTGATATCTTTTTTGGAACCTTGGTGACTGTCCGGTTTTCAAAGCGTCTCAGGCGCGCGTTTTGTCTCGTGCGTGTGCGACGGACCCCGGGAGAAACTCTCCGATGACACAACAACAGCAAATGGCTTCTTCAAACCGCCCCGGCCAAATGACCGCGGTGATGCGCGCCATGCAGCAGGCGAGCGGTCCCAAGGTGTTGCGAATTGGCCTCGTCCAAAGCGGCAAAGTCATTGAAGAGCGCGTGATCAAGCAGCGTGGTCACGTCACGATCGGGCCGAGCGAAAAAAGCCTTTTCGTGATCCCTTCAAAGAGCATTCCCCCCAACTTCAAGCTCTTTGAACTCATCGGCACCGACTACTACATCAATTTCCTCGACGGCATGACGGGCCGCGTCGCACTCAAAACCGGCGTGAGCGATCTTGCGCAACTCAAGTCGCAGGCAAAAAAAGTCCCCCTCACCGGCGCGTCCGGGCATGCGTACCAAATGCAGCTCAGCGACGAAGCGCGCGGCAAAGTCGTCGTCGGCGAAACCACATTTCTTTTTCAGTTCGTGGCGCCGCCCCCTCCCACGCCAAAGCCGCAACTTCCGGTGTCGGTGCAGGCCGGCTTCAGCAACGAAATCGATTGGCGCACCACCATCATCGCGGCGTTCTCGTTCCTCTTCCACTTTGGTGCGATCGGTTCGATTTACTCCGACTGGATGGACCCGGTGGTGGACGATGAGGTCGAGGTAGCGCAGCTGCTCGAATCGGTGAAACAACTCCCGCCGCCTCCACCAGTCGAACAGCCAAAAGACGTGGTCGAACAACCCACCACCGTGTCGACAGCCGCCGCGGAAGCGCCGAAGCAGGCGGGCGGCGGTGGCAAAGCGGGGCCGGGAGCCGGTGGCGGCGGTCGCATCAGCGACGCACGCGCGAGCGCGCTCTCCAATCAAATGGCCCAACTTGAATTGCAAATGGTTGCAGCTCTCGGATCGAGCGGATCGGCTACAAACGCCGTGCTCGGATCGGCCGGTGACGTTCCGCTCGGAATGCTCGATGGAGCCGCCGCTTCAGGCGCGGGCGTGAGCACAAGCGGCGTCGGCGGGCTCAATCTGGGTGGTGGCGGCGGCGGCGTGTTCCGCCCGGGTTCCGTCGGCGGCGGTGGCAAAGGCCTCGCTGGGATCGGCGACAGCGGCTCGGCGGGCCCGGCCTCAGCAGGTTCCGCTCAAAAAGTCAAGGGCCCTGTGGGCAGTGCCAGTATCGGCGGCGCGTCCGTTTCCGGCGGCAACGTCGCGAACGCTTCGGCGGTCGTCGCGGGCATGGCCGCGGGGTTCCGCCGTTGCTACAACAACGGCCTCAAAGAAGACCCGAACATGAAGGGGTCGGTTCGCATCACGGCCCGCATCGGCCCCAACGGTGAAGTGTTGGGAGCGAGCGCGTCCGGCGGCGGCGGTCTTTCTCCTTCGGTTGTTGGGTGCGTTCAAGCCCGCGTTGCCAGTGCCCAATTCGCTCCCCCCGACGGCGGCGGCGCCACGGTCGTCATCCCCGTCACGTTCGTCAGCCAATAATCCAGCACGTGTAAGCGGGTTTCACCCATTCCGGGGCGCGTTCCTTCGGAGGTCGCCGGGCGGATCTTTCCGCTGAGGGCGTTATTTTGCGAAGTTGAACCGCCATTTTTTTGCCAAGGCTCGGATCGGTGCTTCGCTGTGACGCCGAATGTGAATAGGATCGCATTCGTTCGCACCTGACCGCGTGACACCTAATGGTGTTGCGCAGTGGGCAACTTCGCGCGAACCGCTCGACGTTTGACGCTCACTCGTCCCGTCCGCGTCTCGGAGGAAATCGGAATGCTTTCAAGGCGTTTGCTTGGTGTGGTGCTCATGGGTGGACTTTCGCTGCTCGTCGGCACCGGCATTGCCGCCGCGCAGGCGGGTGGCGCTCCGCCTCCCGATGCTTCCGCCGGTGTTGCGCGACAGGTCAATCTTTCGCCGCAGGAGCAAGTGCTTCAGGCGGAGGGTTTCGTTGCCCGCATGGAGTCCACGCGAAACAGCGTGCGCCGGCAGCTTGAAACGGCCCGCACGCAGCGCGACGTGGTGAAGGTTCTGTGTCTAAACGACAAACTGAACCAAATCGATGTTGCGATTCGGTCGGCGCGCGAGCGAAAACAAGCGCTCGAAGCGGCGGCGCAGCGCAATGATGCAGACCTTGCGAACCACGAGTTTACGATTCTGTCGGTCTTGCGACAGCGCACCGATCAACTCACGGCCGAGGCCAACCAGTGCATCGGAGAAGAAGGCGTTTCAATCGACGAAGCGGCGGTCAGCGTCACCATCGACGACATTCCGAAGGAAGATCCTTCGCAATATCCGTCGAGCGACATCGTGGTCGACGTTCCCTCCTGCGCGAGTTGCTACAAGTAGGACGGACAATCGTGTATTGCGCGCGGCTCGAACGTTCGAGTCATCGGTCGGCGGCCGACGCGCCGTCTCTTATGCAAAAGCCGCTCGGCGGCACCGAGATCTTCGCTTGTGAGCACGAAAACCGAATCCCCCGTTGACCCAAACGCCAAGGCTTCCCGCACAGAACGTTGGGTACACCGCGCCGCGAACCAGGGAGCGTTTCCAAACCGTCGCGAGCAGCCCAGATCAAGCGTCGGCGGGCCGCGCAGGAGGTTTGGAAGCATTCTCTAAAGCAGATTTGGGGCTTCGGATCCGCAACGCGGCGCCGCGCCCCAAAACCCGCGTCAGCGAGGAGCAACGACCCGAAATGTTTTCCAAACGCGTGTTGGGGAAGTGGTTTGCCGCCGGCGCCGTCGCAGCGGCGGTATCCGGGTTCGCAGCCGAAGGAGCTGCCCAAGATCAGATTTGGCTCAAAGACCGCCGCTACACAGAGGGTCCGGGCATTCGGGTCGGAAGCTTTGAACTGCATCCCGGCGTTGCGGCGGAGGTTGGTTACGACACCAACTATCTGCGCCGCTCCGACGACGCTGGCACCGGCGGCGCTGTTCGATTTCGAATCACGCCCTCTCTTTCGTTGTCAACCCTTGGTCCGCAGCGCACAGAAGGCACCAACGCGCCTCCACCCGACGTGGAGTTTCGCGGCACCGTCGCGCTCACCTACAACGAATTCATCGGCGTTGCGGGGCCCGAGGGCATCAAAAACAACCTCAACGCGCAGCGAAATCTCACCGGCAATCTCGATCTCAGCCTCAGCATTTTTCCGAGGCGCGAGTGGTCGGGTTCGCTTTTCGCGGGTGTCGGCCGCGCCGCCCAGCCCAACGAACAAGGGCTGTTTGATTCATTCCGCGGCACGTTTGACAGGTTTCTTACGCGCGCAGGCGGCGAGCTTGTTTGGACGCCCGGCGCGGGCCTTCTCGACTGGCGCTTGGGCTATCGCTTCAGCGGAACCATCTTCGAGCAAGTGCCCGGCCTCACCAACTTGGAGCACACCATCCAAACGCGTGGTCGTTGGCGCTTCCTCCCGCGCACGGCAATGCTTTACGACGCGCGGTTCGGTTTCATCAACTACGTCGCGCCGTCGGGCAGCGTGGCCGACGGATACAAAGGCAGTTCGCATCCGCTGCGCGTCCAGCTCGGCGTAAACGGCCTCATCACACCGTCGTTCGGCATCATGGCCATGGGCGGTTGGGGCGCGAGCTTTTACGAACCTGTGCGGCAACCCGGTGCCGCCGACGCCAACAACGACTTCGACAGCTTCATCGGCCAAGCCGAAGTGAAGTGGTACATCACGCCCAACCCGTCGCAGGATCCCACCGCCGCAACGCTGGCTCTTTCGTCGGTTTCGGTCGGCTTTGTGCGCGACTTCAGTGACAGCCTCCTCGGCACCTACGTGGAGCGAAATCGCGCCTATGCAAACGTGAGTTACTTCTTCGGCGGGCGCGTGCTTGTTGTGCTCGACGGCGGCGTCGGCCCCTATGTGTACCCCGCCGTCAATCGCTTCAACGGCGTCGACCAAAACCTCTCAGGGTGGACCGATATTCGTTGGGATGCATCGCTCTTCGGCGAATACCGGCTCAAAGACTACTTCGGAATCAACGCTCTCCTTCGTTACAGCGGCAACGCCAGCCCCACGAGCCTCAACACGCCTGAAGGCCCGTCCGACTCGCTTCAATGGCAGTCGTTCGAAGCTTATTTGGGCGCTCGCTTCATGATGTGACCATGCAGAAGTCATTCGTCCGCGCCGCGGGCGTTGTGACCTTGATGCTCGGCCTTTTGGCCGCGGTGCAGGGTTGCACGCACACGGCCAAACCCGTGAATTTGCCGCCGCCGCACAACACCACAACCTTGGGCGTCGGCGACGTATTTGAACTGCGCATCGTCGGAGAAGAAAAAGTTCCGACCCAGTTCAAGGTCGCTTCCGACGGCACGGTCATGCTTCCCCTCGCGAAGCGCGTGAAGGTCGTCGGCCTCGAGCCGCAACAGATCGAAGACGCCGTTGTTCAACGGCTCAAAGACGAGGGCCAGCTGCTCGACCCGGTCGTTACGGTCAAAGTCATTGAGTACAACTCCAAGCGCATCGACATCACCGGTGAAGTTCAAAAGTCGGGCTCATTCCCACTCGAACCGAACATGAGCCTGATGCGCCTCATTGCCCTCGCCGGAGGCTTCAACAGCATGGCTCGCAAGAGCCACGTCACCGTTCGTCGTCAAATGCCCGACGGCTCGGTCACCGCCGTTGAAGTGAACGTCGAAGACATCATGGCCAACGCCATTCCTGATGTGCCGCTCCAAGCGGGCGATTCGGTCACAGTCCCGCAGCGCGTTTATTAGTCGCGCTCAAAAACCGCCCAACGGTCCACAGCCAGACGCCTGGCTGTCGACGGCTAGGTGGCTGGTGTTTTTCTACTGCGCGCCCCGCTGACGCGTCCTCGCTGCGCTTCCGGTGCTCAAATACGCAGCGTATGTTCCGCTCCGGTTCTCGCTCGGACGCGTGATCGGGGCTGCTCGTCACGAAAAACACCAGCCACCTAGGCGTCTGGCTGTCAGCGACGCTCAGTTTTTCGCAACAGCCGAAACGTTCGCTGATTTGTAGCGGTGTCTTCGCTCACCAATTCGGTCTTCAGAGCGGAGAGCGCCACTTCTCGAACGCGCAAATCTTTGAGCTGCTGAAGCCGAATTTTGTCGCCGTCGGACGAGATGATCTTGCATTCGCCGAAGTGAAAGTGCGTCACGAGATCCCCGACTTCAGGGTACGTCTCTGAAAAATCATCATGTGTACGCTTCGGCGGTGCCAGAGGAGCCGGCGCGTCACCCATTGCCTGCCGCGCCATTTCCACAATTGAAGGCGACGACTGCTTGGCCGCGGCCGACACCTGCACCGCACTTGAAGCGGCTTGTGTACGCGTCGATTCCTCTCGCGGCGCCTCCGGCGTTGTAACGCGCGCCGGTCCGCTGCCTCGCACCAATGCAAGCTGCCCTGTGCGATCGTCCACAACGCGGGCGAGCGATGCGTCTTCAAACGACGTTACCCAAAGCTCCACAGCAAACGCCCGCCCACCGAGCAGCTCGCCGCCCACCATTTGCAGCCCCGTTTCCGTCTCGCGCGCGATCGAAGCGAACAAGCGTACACAAAGGCTTGAGTCGAGCAGAGACGCGTTCCCTTTGATCGAAACGGCATCACCGCCGCCCTCGATCCGCCGCGCTTTTGCGTACGATCGCTGCTTGGGATCGAACACGGCAAGCTCTGCAAATTCAATGGTGCCAAACCCTTCGATCCAAGCCGCACGCACATCGGCTTCTTCGAGCGCGCGAACAATCGCACCCGGCAATTCGTCCCCGCGATCGAGACGCAGCACGATGTGGCGCGTTCGATGCGCTTCGACAACTTTCATTTTGGTTTCTCCTGAACAGCCGGCGGCGCGCTCTTCGGCGCTTTGGGTTTTGGCCGCTTCACGGTGACATCCCACGCCACGTTGGGCCGCTTCGCTTTGGGATCGCCGGCGACAGCCGTGATGATGTCCGCGGAAATTCCGCCCTTAACCAGCTCTGCTTTGATCGCCAGCGCCCGCTTGTCGGCAAGCTCGGCGCCCTTCGCCGATGTGTCTCCCACGCGGTCGGCGTACGTCTCCACGATCACGAGCGTCGGCGTTGCTCCGCGCACCAACTGAGCCACCATCGCGAGCCTCTTCGCAAAGTCTCCCTTTGCTTCGGCGCTTCCCTTCGCGAACGTGATCGGGGGATCGACGAGCACCAGATTGCCGTCCCACTTCACGAGGTTCTTCGCGTTTGGCTCCGGGCATCCATCTCCATCGGCAACGCCGTCGATCGTTTCCGCAGCGTTGATGCACGCATCGGCGCCGTCCAAAATCCCGTCTTCATCGTTGTCGGGCTCGGGGCACCCGTCGGTGTCTTTAAATCCGTCGCGATCTTCAGCGGCAGACGGACACAGATCGTCCGCGTCGAGCACATTGTCGAGATCGTTGTCGGGCTCGGGACATCCGTCATTGTCGCGGAACCCATCTTTGTCTTCGGCTCCGTTGACGCACAAATCGCTCTTGTCCGGGATGCCGTCGCGATCGTTGTCGAGATCGGGGCAGCCGTCTTGGTCTTCAAAGCTGTCGAGATCCTCCGCTTCGTTTCGACATTGATCTTCCGCATCCGGGATGGTGTCGCTGTCGTCGTCGAGATCGGGACAGCCGTCGTCGTCTTTGAAGCCGTCGACCGTTTCGGCATCGTCGCGGCAGCGATCGCGGTCATCGGGAATGCGGTCGCCGTCGTTGTCGGCTTCGGGACAGCCGTCGTCGTCTTGAAACCCGTCGCGGTCCTCTTTTTCAGCCGGACACTTGTCGTCGCGATCGAGCACTCCGTCCGCATCGCCGTCGCTTCCAGTCGGTGCATATCGCAGCGCCAAACTCACTCGAAAACGCGGCGTTGTCAGCGGCAGAGGATCTGAAAACGGCAGCGGCCCACCGGCCCCCAACATCGCCGAAATGTCACCGCCGAGGATCGGTGCGCTCGACACGGAAGCCATCCATTCGGCCGGCATCGGCGGCGTTGTCGACCCATCCGCTCGCGCCGTTTGTGATTGTTCATCCACCCCGAAAAGCGCAAACGCCTCAACGCCCGCGCTTAGATACCGCGGCAAAATCTCCACGTTGGCGCCGACCGCAGCCGACACCTGCGAACCCACAACCGTGCCCGCGAGCGACGATGCCCCGCGAATACGGGCGCCGACTTCGGCCTCTACGGTGAGCCGCGAAGCTCGATATTCAGCCGCGAGCGAAGGCAGCCACGTGATCGTTCGGCTCCCGGCCATGGCATCTTTTTCACCGGTGGGCAGCGCAAACTGAAACCGCCCGATCAGCGCCAAACCGCTCCCCGTGCCGGTGCGCGAATGCGTTAAAAAGCCGTAGTCGAGCCCAAATCGCAAGTCGCGTACACCTGCGCGAGGCAGGGCGGCGTCGCTTCCAAGCACCGAATAAAGCCCCGATCCGTCTTGGTACAGCGTGGCCGGTGCGGCGGCTGTGAGCTGCAATCGCTCCGTTGCGCCGAGCGCAAACAGAAACGTTGCGTTCAGCGCGTTGTCGACCACCCAGACCCGCGAACCGTCCGGGTCGGCGCTGCCCACAACAAGCCCAATCGGCCGCGACAAATAGCTCAACCCAAGGCCAAACGAGAGCCGCCCCGGAGGTGCGAGCGTTCCGGGCGCCATTGAAAAAAAGCGCGTCGCCCCGGCGTTAAACCACAAGTTGTCGGAGTCGACACAACCTGTGAGCCCTGCGGTAGGTGTACACTCTGCGGCTGACGCGGTTTGCGCTGCCCCCAAGACTGCGAGTGCTGCGACCAACATCCGAACCGGAGCGGAAGCGTTCACGCGGCGAAAGCGCATCGGACCGAACCTCTACTACCAGGCTCCGCGGATGCAATAGCGCAAAGTCGTCGCGGCCAAACAGGCCCTCGCGCCGCGCCGAAACTCCCGGGCAACTGTCCGTGGATCTCCGCGATCTTCGTGAGTCCGAGTTGGATACGACGTGTCGGGAGTCGACACATCCGCCGTCGCAGCGAGGTAGCCAAACCCCGAACCGGCGGGGTTGCGCCGCTTTCCGGCCTCTGCGAGCCTCCCGCGTCGCATCATGTCCGATGGAGCGCCGCCGCTGATTTTGGGCTCCGGTTCACCGCGCAGACGAGAAATTCTCGCCGCGCTCGGAATCGCAGTCCGCGTTGTGAAAGCCTCCGTCGACGAAACCAAACGCGCCGACGAAAGCGCCGAGCAATATTTGGTGCGGGTTGTCGCCGATAAACTTCACGCGGTGCGCTCGCTCGCTGAATCCGCTTCGGCTCGGGGTGTGCTCGTTGCCGATACCTCGGTGATCGTCGACGGCGAAGTGATCGGCAAACCCGACGATCAAGCCGACGCGAGCCGCATGCTTCGAATGCTGTCGGGCCGAGCGCACGAAGTATGGACGCGTTTCGCGGTTGCATCGGAAACGTACGAAATTGCGCAAACGGTCCGCACCCGTGTTTGGTTTCGCAACCTCGAAGAAGCCGAGATTGTTGCGTACGCAGCCACCTCGGAAGGGCTCGACAAAGCCGGCGCGTACGCCATTCAGGGTATCGGCGCATTCGCTGTGGAACGGATCGAAGGCAGCTATTCAAACGTCGTCGGCCTTCCCGCGTGTGAAGTGGTCATCGCGCTTCGTCGCGCAGGTGTACTCACCACATTCCCCATTGTTTCGAGGCCCTGAAGCCCATGACGCGGCGCACGCGCCTCGCCCTCGTCGTGATCGCGGCGGCGTTTGCAGTTCGCGCGGCCATTGTTCTGTGGGCTTCGTCGCGCATCGGCCCTACCGCCGACGGCACGTTTTACAACGTCATCGGCGCCCGCATCGCCCAGGGCCTTGGGTACACATGGCTCTGGCCCGACGGCGCCGTTACAAACGCGGGCCACTACCCAATCGGCTACCCGGCGCTCGTCGGGCTTGCGTACACATTGTTGGGTACACATCCGTCTTCGGCGATGTGGGCGAACGCGGCGCTCGGGACGAGCGCCGCGTTCGCGGCGTTCCGTGCGGGTGAGCAGGCCGGCGGCGAGCGCGCAGCGCTCGCCGCCGGCCTGCTCACCGCTCTCCACCCCGGTTTGGTTTTGTACACCCCGGCGCTCATGACAGAAGGTGTCACCGCCGCGCTTGTTCTCATCGCCGCCGCGCTTGCGATCGAGGGATCCGCTCGCCCAAACCCGTCGTACAAGTGGCCCGCACTTGCCGGCGTTGTGATGGGCCTTGCCACCCTCGTTCGACCGCAATCGCTGCTTCTTGCGCCCATTTTGGGTTTGCTCGCCGTTTCGCGCGGGGCTTCATCGCCGCGCGTTCGTCGCTCGGTTGCCGCTCTCCTCGCGCTTGCCGCGGCCCTCGCCGTGTGTACACCGTGGACAATTCGAAATTGTGTACACATGAAACGCTGCGCTCTCGTCAGCCACAACGGCGGATGGAACCTTCTCATCGGCACCGACGCTTCGGCCGGCGGATCGTGGGCTCCGGTGAAAGTGCCGCCCGAGTGCCGTGAAGTCTTCGACGAGGCTGAAAAAGACGTGTGTTTCGGCGCCGCGGCTCGCCGCGAAATTGCCGAACATCCTCTCCGGTGGCTTGCCCTCGCACCCCAAAAATGGGCCGTCACATTCAACTATGCGGGCGCCGGCCCCTGGTACCTCAACGCATCCAATCCGCAGGCTTTTTCAGACAAAGACAAAACCGCATGGGGCGGCGTTGAAATCGTTTTTGAACGCGCCGCCCTCGCCGCTGCCATCGGCGTTGTCGCTTTTCCGTTTGTTCGGCGCACAATTCGAGATCTTCGCCGTCGTCCGCGCTCTATTTCGCCGCGCGATCTCGCTGTGATTTTGTTGGCGCTGTTGGGTTTTGTCGCCGCGTTTTCTCTTCACGCGTGGGTTTCTTTTTTTGTGGGGGGTCCGCTGTTCTGGCTCGGCGCCTCTTGGCTCGCGCACTCTGCCGCCCCGTCACCCGATAGGTCTGCCTCGTTGCCGCCGGGCCGGACAACACTTTTGCTTGTTTCCGGGGCGGTTTTGGCATCGCTCGTGATCACGCACGCGGTGTTTTTCGGTGCCGGGCGATATTCGCTGGTGGCGTTTCCGTTTGTGACAACCGTCGCAGCGCTCGCATTTTCGCAGCGCCCGAGAGCAACGCCCAAAGCGGAGGGCCCTGATGGTGAGCAAACACGCTCGCGGGGACAAAGCCCCAACACCAAACGCGACCTCGGTCTGTGAGGTTTGGCGGGCACCGGCCGGTGGCTAAAAGACAGTGGCTGCCACGAGGTTTGTGAGGCCCGGCACCTCAACAGGAATTGCACCGGTGGCAAGAAGACAGTGGGGCGTTCGCGGGAATTGGCGGCGAGAAAGGCAGCGGGGAGGGTGGATCCAGGCGTTTTCTGGGAGGCAGAGCGACCGGACCCGCGCTGTGTACGCATCTGTCCGTCGAGTTTTTTGACACGGCCCGTTGTCCCTGCGATCCTCCCGCCGTCATGCCCCTCATCGAAACCGAAGAGGCCGCGCGCCGCCTTGCTCGCGCCATTGCCAGCGATCTCTCGCTCTACAACGAAGAGAAAATCGTCCAGGGCATTCAAAACGACGAACTTTTCACCGCGCTGGCCGAAGAAATTGAAGAAGGGCGGGCGCTCTACAAGAGCCGCGTTTCGCCCGAGCTGTACCAAAAGAATTTTTATGACCGCGCCTTGGTGGACATTCTGATCAAGTCCAAAGGGCACATTAAATCGAAGATTTGGTAGCTACCCGCCCGCTCGAAGCGCATTGAGCGCCGCTGCAAAGTCGGCCGGCAACTCGCTCTCCCAGCGCATTTTTTCGCCCGTGATCGGGTGCACAAATCCCAGCACTTTTGCGTGAAGGGCTTGATGGCCCAGCTGTGCCGCGAGCGCTTTCAACAGCGGATCTTTTGGGGCTGCGCCGTAGAGCGGATCGCCGAGGACGGGGGTGTTTGAGTATTCGGCCATGTGTACACGAATCTGATGTGTACGCCCGGTTGAAAGTGTACACTCCACGAGCGTTGCATTGTGGAGCCGTTCCACGGTCCGAACGCGGGTGATCGCGCGTTTGCCCTCGGCGACGCGGGTGGTGAATCGCAGTCGATCTTTGGGGTGTCTGCCGTGAAGTGTGTCGATGACGGCGTCGCGCGCCTCGCCGATGACAATCGCTGTGTACACACGTTCGATGTCGTGTTTCGAAAAGAGCGCTTTGAGAGCCTCCCGCGTGCGCTCGTCGCGCGCCACAACCAAGAGCCCGCTCGTGCCTTTGTCGAGCCTGTGAACAATGCCGGGGCGCAAATGGCCGATTGGATCGCGGGGATCGGCCGAAGCGCGTTCAAAGCCGCCGTGGGCGAGAAGGGCATTCACAAGTGTACCCTCGGCGTGGCCTTTGGCGGGGTGCACAACGAGGCCGGCGGGCTTGTCGACAACGAGCAGGTGAATGTCTTCGTAAACGACGCGGAGGGCGATGGAGGCGTCCGGGAGCGCGGTTGTGGGGGGCGGCGCTTCGGGCGTGATGGCCACTTCGGCGCCGACGGGAACCGAGATCGAAGCGCGCGCGGGGCGGCCGTTCACCGTGACTCGCCCGTTTTCGATCCATCGCTGCGCCGTTGCACGTGAGCACGGTGAGGCTCGCGCCATCAGCTCCACTACGAGTTTGTCGAGCCGATCGCGCGGGTCAGCCGCGAGGACGATAAACGTTTGTGTACTCAAAACTCACATTGCTGCGTGACCATGCTGCACGCCGAACCCGCCGCGACGAACGGGCAGATCTGCCCGAAAAATGCGTCGCACGGGGGACCGCATGCATGGGCGGTGTGCGTGTAACAGATCTGCCCAAACTGACAGTCGGCGTCGGAGGCGCACTTGCAATTGAAGTCGTCGACGATTCCGTTGCCGTTTTCGTCGGCGCCGTCGCAACACTCGGTGATGTAGTAGTCGCTCGCGCTGCAATCTTCGTCTTGGCAGTCATTCGTGCCGTCGCAGTCGTTGTCGACTCCGTCGGTGCACGCGGCGACGCCGAACTCGGGAACGCCGTGCGAGCCGTTGAAGCAGGTGTCACACGGCGCGGTGGTCCAGCAGTCGGAGTCTGCGCAGTCGGAGTAGATGTCGCCGTCGTTGTCTTTGCCGTCGTTGCAGATTTCAGTTGGGTTGGGCGTGATGACAACGTTGAGCGTGAACGGACCTTCGTTTGCGCCGCCCTGCGGATCGACGGTGAACCCGTCGAGAAACACGTAATACGTGCCGGGGTACAGGATGGTGAACTCAAGCTTGGCGGACCATTGGACGCCCGCGCTGTCGTCGTCACATCCGATTTCTTTGCCTGAGTTGCACGCGCCGGTGCGTACATAAAGCGTGGAGTCAAACGTGGTGCCGATGGAGTCGAGGAGGACGTACGACGGATCTATCAGCGTGAAATAGAACACCGCTTCACCGGCGTCGCCGCCGCACACGCCTTTGGTTTCACTCACGTTGCCTGTGGTGTCGCCTGTGTACGTTCCGCTTCCGGGGATGAGTTTGGGAGACAGGCAGTTGGCCTGTTGCGTGACGCAGAAGGGGTTGTTGGCGCAGCTTGGATCTTGGCAGTCGATCTTGCCGTCTTTGTCGTCGTCCAGGCCGTTGTTGCAGATTTCCGGGCCGGTTGGGCAGTTGGGCGCAAAGATGCAGCCCGCGTCGGCGCAGTCGATCTTGCCGTCGCAGCTGTTGTCGATCCCGTCGTCGCAGATCTCCATGGAGCAGTTTTGGCAAAGCGGTGACACAAGACATTCTGCGTCGGCGCAGTCGACCAGGTTGTCGCAGTCGTTGTCCTGGCCGTCACCGCATTGCTCGGGCACGCCCGGGGGTACACATGCGCACGGGAACACGCCCTGGCAGTTTGGATCGGCGCAGTCGACAAGCAGATCGCAGTCGTTGTCTTGGCCGTCTCCACACAGTTCGCCGACCACCTGACATTGGCACTTTGGATCGCTGAAGCACTGCGAATCGTCGCAGTCGATCTTCCCGTTGCAGTTGTCGTCGAAGCCGTTTTCGCATTTGCCGGCTTCGCTCGCAGCGCACCCACATTCAGGCGTGCCCGCGCACTCGGAATCGAAACAGTCGACGATCTCGTCGCAGTCGTCGTCTTTGTTGTTGGAGCAGTTTTCACCCCCGGGTGAAGGTGTACACCCGCAGGTGGGGGCGTTTTCACACGCGGGATCGAAACAGTCGGCAACGCCGTTGCAGTTGTTGTCGGCTGCATCGGTGCACACTTCAGCCTTGCCGGGGTTTACCTGCGGATTGAAGTCGTTGCAGTCGAGCCCGCCGCACGCGAGCGGCCCAAAGCCGTCTTGATCGTCGTCGCGCGGCACGCTCACGCAAAGTTCGTTTTCACAGGTGTCGGTGGTGCAGATGTCGCCGTCTTCGCAATCTTGATCGGTTTCGCAGATGACGGTGCTTGTGCCGGTTCCAGTGCTTGTGGTGCTCGCTCCCGTGCCACCTGTGCCCCCGGGGCCGGTTGGGCCCGTTCCGCCGGCACCGGTGCCCCCCGATGCCCCGCTCCCGGCTGTGCCGGCTGTGCCGGCCGTGCCTGCGCTGCCACCCGTGTCGAACGACGTGTCCACACCGAGCAACGTGCTCCGACTGCATGCGGCCCCGGAAAAAAGGGCCGCCGTGAGCAGCAGGGTCGAAAAGGAATTGGAAAGGATCGCGCGCGCCATTTTAGGAAGCCTCGGCAGTAAGCAAGCTGTGCGCCCAAGACCGCAGCGCACGCACCCCTTGCGTCAATGGCCGCGTTAGGCGCCGCGGATCAACAAAAAAGCATCGTCGGCGCCTGGAGTGGGGCGTGCACGCCTTAACGGTTCGGTCTGCCATCGGCGTCCGGGGTTGCAAAAGCGCCTCGGAAGACCCGCCGGCCGTTGGCCGTTCATGATACGAGCGGTCGGTTCACGTTCGGTAAACGAACGGCCACTTCGCTCGATGCTTGTGTACACATGACGCTCCAACAAGTGATCTACGAACGCCCGCCCGAGGGGCTGTCGCGCGGCAAATACCCCGCGCCTTGGTGGGTGATTCTGCTTATCGCCGTTGTGGTTGTTCTCGCCGCCGTCACCTTTTTGACCGTGCGTTACGCCACCGCCTCCCGCGCCGCCAAAGGTCCGAGCGCGCCGCCAAAACAGTAGCCCGCACCATTCATGAGGACTCCGCGTGAAAATCCCGATCCTCTCGCTCCGAAGGCCGTACCTCCGTGCTCGGGCGCTCCACGGACGGACAGTCCGCATCGGCCCTGCGCGCGGCGGTGCGGCCTTCTCGCTTCGGTTTCGGGCTTTCAACGCAATCGCCTCATGAACAGTGCGGGCTAGCGCCATGCAAAATAATCTCGGCCGGCGCCTGGTCGGCGCCATGCTCTTCGGCGTCGTCGTTTACGGCGTGTTGGTTTTCTACCGCGGCACCGAAAAAATAAGCGCGGAGCTTGCCACGTTCGCCTGGTCGTCGTTTGCGATCGCGTGCGGTCTGTCGTTCATCAACTACATCCTTCGATTTCTCAAGTGGGAGTACTACCTCGCGATCCTTGAAATTCGAGGTGTACCCAAGCTCACAAGTTTTCTGACGTTCCTGTCGGGCTTTGTTCTCACGGTGACGCCCGGCAAAGTGGGTGAAGTTTTTAAGAGTCTCATCCTCCAAGAAGTGCGCGGCATCCCTGTGGAGCGCACCGCGTCGATCGTTGTCGCCGAACGTGTGACCGACCTCATCGGTGTGATTGTTCTCATCGCTGTGGGCTCGTCGCGGTTTCCGGGCGGCGTTGTTTGGATGAGCGCCGGACTGATCTTTGTGCTCGCGATTCTGGTGCTCGTTGGCTCACCCGCGGTGGGCAATTGGGTGGTCGCGACGTTGCCCAAGCTGCCGGGCCCACTCGGTCGATTTGGGGCGCGCGTGGCTGCCAAAATGGCCGAGGTGTTTGACCGGTTGCGCACCATCACGGCGCCGCGTCACCTCGTTTGGCCCACGTTGCTGAGCGTTGTGGGTTGGGGTCTCGAAGGTGTGGGCCTTTGGATCATCCTCGGTGGGTTTGGCGAACACACGTCGCTGCCGCTCACAGGATTTTTTTATGCGACCGCCACGCTCGCGGGCGCCCTCATTCCGGTGCCCGGTGGTCTCGGGGTGACCGACAAGCTGCTCGAAGAGCAAATGGCGCGGCTGGGCTCGGTGCCGGCCGCCAAGGCTACGAGCGCAATGCTCCTCGCACGCTTCGCAACCCTTTGGTTTGCGGTGATTGTGGGATTTATTGCCCTCGCAATTTTGCGCGCGATGTACCCTTCGCTGCGCGCAACAAACGCACCCTCCCAACGCGAAGACGTTGACAAACAAAGCGCAACGTGAGAGCGGGCTAACGGTCAACGATGGCGGCGCAAAAAGCCAACGCAAACATCGAACGCGGTACGGAGCTGGTCCAAAAGGTCATCGCTCACCTCAAAAAACGTGCGTCCGGCGCACATGTGGTGGGAGCCTCCCAGTCCGCGCTCGACGCGCTCGAATCAAAACTCATGGTCGAGCTTCCGCCCACGTTGCGGACGTTCCTTGCCTACGACTTTACGTTCGAGAGTCTCGGAAAAAAGTTTAAGGGCAAACACCGGTTCGGTACCGACCCGCGGGTTCCACGGCCTCGCATGACCAGCGTTCGCAAGCTGGCCGAAGCGATGGTTGAACTCGGGTGGACCGACTCGCGAATCAAAGGCAAGGTCATACGCATTCCCAACGTCTCCACCCAACCGTGGAACGCCCTTTACCTGGGCGAGGCGCGGCGTGACGGCGAACTCTTGATTTTGGGACTCGACGCGGAAGACACCAACGTTCGCGTGTTCCCGAGGTACACAGCGTTCGACTTGTACATCGCCGAGCAGGCGGGCCTCTACCACTTCACGGAAACGCAGCGCACCGACGACCTTGAGTCGCACATTGCGCTAAACCCCGAGCTGGGCAGCTCCGAAGAAGAAGAAGAGATCGATCAGGATTACTGAGCCGATCGCAGCCCGAAATATAAAAAATCTCCGTGAGACTCCGTGTCAGGACGCGAGGCGTTCCAGGTATTCGCGAGGCGTTTCAGTCTCGGCGGGCGGGTCAGTGGGCGAGCATTTTGGCGTAATACGCGGCGATTGCAGAGCCGGAAAGCCGCGAGAAAAAGGCTGAATAGCAAATCCAAATCGCGAGGCCGTTCATGTCATCGAACATGGGCGGCAGATAGCGCGGCGGGTGAACAATGCCGTCGGCCACGTGCGCGTGAAGGATTGGGATGTCTTCGTGAGCGACCTTGCCCACGAACAAAAACGGTATCAGTTCGGCTCGATCCTGCTGGATCGCCGCGCGCATAAACGCGTAGTTGAGCACGATGCCTTTGCAATACGACGCGTCTTTTGTGAACGGGCCACCGCCTTCGAGAACGCCGCCTCGAAACACGCGATGTGTACCCTGGAAGCACTCGTCTTCGTCGTAGCCTTCGGTGCGATGCCACTCGAAGACTTCGAGAAAGTTCGCTCCATCTTCGGCTTTATCCACGGCCAAAATGCGATCGTTGAGCTTTTTGGCGCGCCGCGGGGTGGAGCGAAACGTCAAGATCTCCATGAGCGCCGCGAGCCCTTCTTGAACGGCCGTTGTTCGCGGCGGCCCTTTCGCAAGCCAACGTGCAACCGGCTGCGCCTGACCGTTGAGGCTGGTTGCAACGTGTACCCATCCCTCGTGCGCTTCGAGGATGTCGATGTCGCTTTTTGAAAACGCGGCGCCGCTTCGAATTTTTACGTAGTCGCTGCCGGCCGCCGCATCGGCGAGAAGGGTGTCGTCGACTTCAACGCGCACCGTGGCACCGCCGAAATATTTAGCGAGGCGCGTGCTGATCTCCTGAGCTGCCACCGGGGCGGGAATGTTGCGCGGCTGTTCGGGACCGAGTCGCTCGCCGCCGATCGACGTGAGCAGCTCGTAGAGAACAAATCCCATTTCACGAACGGTGGTTTTGTCGTCGGGAAATTTGTCTTTGGGAGAGCCGTAGAGGCGTTTTGAATGCTTGTAGAGTTCGGCCGTGCCCCGCGACCGCAACATCTCCACAACCATGCGATATTCATCGCAGGTTTCGCGCAAGATCTTGCCGAGTTTGTCCTCTTTCCCAAGTTCGCGCCGGATGTCCGTGTAGATGTCTGTCAGCTCGCGGAGCTTGGTGTCGGGATCAAAACCGAGGTCCGGGTCGTACGAGACTTTGGGCAGCTCACGCCCTTTGGCTTTGAGAAAATTTTCTTCAACGCTCGCATCCCAACGGAGCGCCTGAAGGATGCGAATGGGCCTCTGCGCTTCAAGAACGCGCTGCGCCAGGCCTGCCAAAATTTCTTTGTACGATCGCCACGGTCCCGTGGCGGGCGGCGGGGGCAAAAGGCGCGACCGTTCGCCCACGGCCTCCATCTCGCGTCCGCGCTCGCGGTCTTCGTTGCGTTCGGCTCGGGGCTTTTCTTCGCCTCGATCCCGGCTGCGCTCTTCGCGTGCCTCGGCCTTGGATTCGCGGCTTTTGCCGTTGCCTTCGTCGTCACGTGCCTTGGGTTTTGTTTCGTCGTCGCGAGCGCGCGCCTCGTCGTCGCGCCCTCGCTCCTTCGATTCCTGCTCCGCTCGCTCCGCCACGCCCGCAGCGTCGCCAAAGGTTGCCGGTCGATCAACCCCTTTTCAGCGCCAAACGAAGGCCGTCGCGTTCACCGCGCGCCGGACCGGCCTGCGGCTTCCGTGCCCCTCGCGCGCGGCCTGTGCTAACCAGCGCCGCCGATGAGTTCTGCCGAAGCGGCAACCAGCGCCGCACCCGGGTTGTCCGACGTTGAACTGCTCGAACGCACCGGCCAGGCCGCGAGCCGCCTGCGCGCCGCCGTCGCCAACGCCATTGTGGGTCAGGAGCACGCCGTTGAAGCGATGCTCATCACGCTGTTTGCCCGAGGTCACGGGCTGCTCGTGGGTGTTCCGGGCCTCGCCAAAACGTTGCTCGTTTCATCACTCGCCCGCGCGCTGGATCTCACGTTTGGTCGCGTGCAGTTCACGCCCGATCTGCTCCCCGCCGACATCACGGGCACCGATGTTCTGCACGAAGAAATGGTCGATTCGTCCGATGGCAGTCGATGGCAAAAAACGGTGCGATTTCTGCCTGGGCCGATTTTTCAAAATCTTGTGTTGGCCGACGAAATCAACCGCACTCCGCCCAAAACGCAGGCCGCGCTTCTCGAAGCGATGCAAGAACGCAAAGTGACCGTCGGCACCAAGACGCACCCGCTGCCCGATCCGTTTCAGGTGTTTGCAACGCGCAACCCCATTGAGCAAGAGGGCACATACTCGCTTCCCGAGGCCCAGCTCGACCGATTTTTACTGGAGATTCACGTCGACTACCCGTCCGAAAACGAGGAGCGCGAAGTGGCCCGCCGAACGACATCGGGCAAGCCGGCGGTCATCGAGCCTGTGTTGCACCGCGCCGACGTTCTTGCGATCGGCGCGCTTGTTCCGCGCATTCCGATTACCGACGAAGCGATCAATCTCGCGGTGTCATTTGCCCGCGCAACGCGCCCACAGGCTGAACGAGCCATTGCCGACGTGAAGCAATACGTGCGCTATGGAGCCGGTCCGCGCGGCAGCCAGGCGCTTGTCCTGGCGGCAAAAGCGCGCGCCGCGCTTCACGGCCAGGCGGCCGCGGATGTGGACGACATTCGCGCGCTTCTGCTTCCGGCGCTGAGGCACAGAATTGTTCTTTCGTACCGCGCCGAAGCCGACGGCGTGAAAGACTCGGACGTGCTCAAGATTGTAGAAAAACACGTGCGCTGAGCAGGTTGTGTACACATAGTTGCGTACACATTTGTTCGCGGTTCACTTGCAGTCCGACCCGCAGTTGTCGAGAACGCACCCAAAGAGTGCCTGGGCTTTGCTCTGGCCGGTGGCGAAGTTGGCATTGCAGTCCTGCTGGCAGGACGGTTCTCCTTTGCAGTTTTGCCAACACCCGAGGTACGAAACGCATGCCGCCGTTGACAAACACTCGTTTACCTCCGCGGGACATTCTTTGAACTGACAGATCTCGCAATCGGACACCGGGTCGTAGCCGCAGTTGCAGTTGCTCGATCCGCAGGCCAAAAGCAGGCCGAGCGTGGAGATGCCCTCTTTGTTGGTTTGCCAACAGTACTCCACCGGTTTGGCTTCGCCGATGCAGGCCGCGAGCGAAACGCACGGTGCGTACCCCGCGCAGGCGCAATACGGATCGGTGCACGTTTCGTAGAGGCAGTTGTTGCACTCATTGGAGGGCGGTGCAGAGCATGCCTCGCCGCCTCCTGTGGAAGATGAAGTCGTGGACGACGACGTGCCGCCTTCGCCGGTTGTGGCGCTCGTTGTCTGCGACGCGCCCGAACCGCCTTCGCCGCCGGCTGCCCCGCCGCCGGTGGCGACAAAGACCTCGCCGCACCCCGCACACGCGAGCGCAAAAAAGCTTATTTTTAAGGCGTTTTGAAACATGCGCCGCCTCCCGTCAACCACCGCACGCCGCCTGACATTTGTTGGCATCGCCGGTGCACCCCTGTACCGCCACCGCCTTCTGAATGGCTTCCTGCGATTTGCCGTTCGTGCACGCAAAAGCGCACGTCAGATCGCTCGGAGCGCACGCGGTTGCGCACGTGATGATGTCGTAACAATCCTGGTCCGATAGGCACGAGTTCATCTCCGACGGGCACTTTTCGAAAAGACACTTCGGGCACGGCTGAACAACAAACGTGCCCGTGCAATCCATCGCGCACGGCGTTGCGGCGCAGTCGCCGAGGAGGAACGCCGTGGAAATCGACTCAGCGTGTTGGGTCAAACACGGTTGTGTACACGTCGTGTCGTCGGGATTGCACATCGACAGACAGTTCACGAGCGCGGGGCAATCGTCCGACGAGTAACACGCGCAATACAGCGCCTCGCAGTTTTGATAAGCGCATTGTGTACACGGCTCACTCAGCGGTTGGCACGGGGGAGCGCCGCCGGTGCCGGTGCTTGTTGTTGTTGTTGTGGACGACGTGGTGGTTCCAACTGTGCTGCTCGTTGTTGCAGATCCACCGCTTCCACCCGCGCCGCCCGAGCTTGAAGTGGAGCCTGCCTGTCCCGTGCTGCTGCTCGTTGAGCCTCCGTTGCCGGCGCCCCCTTCGGTTGCCGAAAACGATTCACCGCCGCAGCCCGCCGCCGCAACGCCCAACACAGTCGAAAGCCAAAGAGCGTGTTTCATAAGCACCTCGGCGTTCGATCATCGCGCCGATATGCCTGCGGCGCTACAGCTCGGCTGGATCGAGCGTGAAAAGTTGCGCGGCTTTTCCCGAGCCGACCCACTCCACGGCGAGAACTCCACCCTTTCGAAACCCCGGCCAAGAAGGCTCTGAAAGCAGCGACGTCGCAATGAGTGAAAGCGACGGTTCATGCCCCACGAGCGCCAGCGGTGTTGAGTCTTTGCGCTCCGCGAGAACGCGCAGCAGATCGCCTGTATCGCGGCCCGGCGACAGCTCCGCACACACCTCAACGTTGGTCACATCACATTCTCGGGCAACGATCTCCGCCGTTTGCACGGCGCGCACGAGAGGGCTTGTCCAAATCACAGCGGGCCGGCGTTAGGGCTTGGCAAGCCAGGAGCCCACTTTGCGGGCCACTTTTCGCCCCTTCGGCGTCAGCCACCGATCACCGTCGGGCACGCCTGGAGTTGCTTCAATCGCCTGCGCGTGTCGAATCAGCACAACGATCATGGGCGCCGCGTTGTTACCGGATGCGCCGACGGGCCGCGAGCGAGGCTTTTGCGCCGGCCGCATCGTCCCGGCCCCGCCGCCCATCCGACACCCAATTGTCGCCGTCTGTCACAACGAAAGGCCAACGTGCCCTTCAAAAAGTCCACAAAAAAGCGGGCGTTACGAAAGAGTGCAACGAATTACAACTCGGTGACAATTGGCCCAACGCGGAGTGTTAGCGATCGGGGCGTCGATGCTCAACACCGCCCTCTGCCTGCTGTACTTCGCAGTTCTCCTGGGTCTCAGCGCGTTCGGTTTGCACCGGCTTCATCTGGTGCTCCTCGTTCAGAAGCACCGAGCGCGCATCAAAAGTTCGCAGATCGCCGAACCGATCTCTGAAAGCGAACTGCCCAAGGTAACCGTTCAACTCCCGCTGTTTAACGAATCCACTGTTGCGATTCGGCTTCTCCGCGCAGTTGCCAAAATCGACTACCCAAGCCACCTGCTTGAAATTCAGGTGCTCGACGATTCCACCGACGAAACGGCCGCTCTCACGCGCCGCGAAGTGGAACGTCTCGCCGCAACAGGGCTCGACGTTGTGTACATCCACCGCACCAACCGCGTGGGGTACAAAGCGGGCGCATTGGATGAAGGCTTGAGAGTTGCCAAAGGCGATCTCGTCGCGATCTTCGACGCCGACTTCCTTCCGCAGCCCGACTTCATCCGCGCGATCGTGCCGCACTTTAAAAACCCCAACGTGGGCATGGTTCAAACCCGCTGGGGCCACATGAACCGCGACGTGTCGATGCTCACCAAGGTGCAAGCCCTCATGCTCGACGGCCACCACCTTGTTGAAAACCGCGCCCGCTTCGGCGCCGGCCTTCTTTTCAACTTCTCCGGCACCGGCGGCATGTGGCGCAAAGAAGCAATCTTCAGCGCCGGCGGTTGGCAACACGACACCCTCACGGAAGACCTTGATCTCTCGTACCGCGCGCAACTCGCGGGCTGGCGCTTCATCTATCGCGAGGACGTGGTTTCACCGTCCGAGTTGCCCGAGGACATCTCGGCCCTTCGTGCGCAGCAATACCGCTGGGCCAAAGGCACCGTTCAAACAGCTCGCAAGCTTCTTCGCCGCGTTCTCAAGAGCGATGTTTCGTTCTCGCAAAAGGTTGAAGCGGTGTTTCACATGACGCCGCACTTTGCGTACCCGCTGCTCGTTTTGCTCAGCATCCTAATTCTCCCGGCGCTCGTGCTTATGCCGGCCACAAGTGTACGCACCATGGTCCTTGTAGACCTGCCGCTTTGCATGGCCACAACCGGCTCACTCGCAGCGTTTTACATGCTCGCCGAAAGCGCGCAGGGTCGCTCGCGCACGGGCGCACTCGCCAAACTCCCCCTGCTCATCGCGGTGGGCACCGGCCTCGCTCCGCACCTCACCGGCGCCGTGTGGGAAGGATTGCGCTTCATGGCCGGTGAATTTGTTCGCACCCCCAAGCAGGGCAACAACAAAAACCGCTACAAGGCCGCACTTCAAGTTCCCGCTGCAGAAGCGTTCCTCGCTCTCTGGTCCGCGGCTTCGGTCGCCGCCTCCGTGTGGACGGGTCACTACTTTGCCACGCCGTTCGCCGTGCTTTTTGCCCTCGGGTACGGCTACGTCACTGTTCTCCTCATCGCGGAACAAGTGCAACGCGCCCGCCCGGCTCGCGTGGCAGCCCCCGCTCTTGAAGCGGCTGCGCCTGTGATTGCGCTCCCCGCCGTGGAGCCCGAACTCACAGCCATGCGTGACTCCGACGTGCCCGACAGTGGTGAAGTGGCCCTCGTCGGCGCTTCCACCGCATCCGACGCCTTCGCCGCGTAGCACTTCTTCAAAAGAACGCAGCCGGTGTTTTGCAATCTGGATTTCTCTAAAATTCCCTGGCACTCTCACCGCTGATTTAACGGGGAACAACATGACCAAAGCGGATATTGTGCAGGCCGTTTACTCAAAACTCGGCGGCTTCTCCAAGAAGGAGTCGGCCGATCTTGTGGATCTCGTTTTCGAGACAATGAAAGAAACGCTGGGCCGCGGCGAAAAAATAAAGGTCAGCGGTTTTGGCAACTTCGTGTTGCGGGACAAGCGCAAACGCCAGGGGCGCAACCCTCAAACCGGCGAACCTATCGTGATCACCGAGCGCCGCGTTCTCAGCTTCAAAGCCAGCCAGCTACTCAAGCAGGCCCTCAACCCCAAGGGTTGATTTTCGCGCGCATTTCATGAGCACGCGAACGGACATCCCGGCCAAATTGTTTTTTCGCATCGGCGAGGCATCGTCCCTCGTCGGCGTCGAACCCCACGTTCTTCGCTATTGGGAAACCGAGTTTCGATCCATTCGGCCCAAAAAATCGGCGCGCGGTCAACGCGTGTATACGCGCCGCGAGGTTGAATCCCTCGTTCGCATCAAAGAGCTTCTCTACGATCACGGCTTCACCATCGCCGGAGCCAAGCGCCGCCTTCGTGAAAAGGGGTTTGAGCCTCCCGAGCCCGGTGATCGAAGCTCGGGCGAATCGCGCAAGATGCGCCAAGCCCTCGTGGAAACGCGCGCCGAACTCACCGGCCTGCTCCAAGAACTCACGCTGGAGTTGGCCGGCCACCCGGCAATGCCCGGCGGGTAACGTCGCGCCGCGCGAACACCATGGCGGTGCCGCTTCAGGCCGGCGTTGATTTCAGCCTCGACTGGCCCTCTGCCGCGCGTGAAATCCCCGAAAACGCACTGCCCGTGATCGACGTGTCCGCAGTGCCCGGCGCCGCCGTTCTTTTTCGAAGGGGAGGGGAGGGAAGGTGGAGCCGTACGCGCCGCATGCGTGTCGGCACCGAGCGATCGCTGGGCCCCGGGCATTGAAGAACTGGTCCTCGGTCGCGCATCGGCGCTCGCGATCGCGGGCCTCGGAGCCAACGTCGATCGCTGGGAGCCGTCCGCCGTGCAACACATCGAGTCGCGCTACGAACAAACGCTCCGCGGCGTTTCCTCAACCAACACCTCCGTGTGGATCCGCCATGTTCTCGCGTTTGCCGGTTCAGACCATCGCGTGATGTTTTGCTGTGTCGGCTGCTACGGCGCGCCTCAATGCGAAAACGTTGTTCGCTCGGCCACCCTCCACGGTGCCGACGCAGGTGTACCTCCGCCGTCCCTTCTCGTTCGTGCGGTCCTTCTGGCCGCACAAAAACCCTACGAAACAAGCGGTCTGACGGCCATCGTTGTCCTCTTTGCCATCACCGTCCTGTTGCGATTTCGCCGCCGCGTCCCCGCCCGTTCGTTTTTTCCGTAAGCGCCCGGCACCGGTTTTTTACCGGCTCGCATGGGGTTCATTTTTTTGTTTGGTGCGCTACCCCAATCCATCAATCCGCGCGCAACCTGCCCCTGGCGGTCTTGGGTTCCATCGCGTTCCGAAGCGCTTCGGCAAACAGATACGAACCTACAACAGTCATCATTAAAAATAATCCCGGCGCCACCAGAAGCCGCACCGCGCTCGCCGTGTTGGTCGTTGCGTTTGGCGTGGCCTGCGCCGTCCACATCGCCGCGCCCTGCGCCATGGTTTCACCCCACGAAGCATCGTTCGTCGCCGCGCCGATCGCCAAAAACGAAATGGTCGCTTCAAGCAACACGATCGACGCCACACCGAACATCCCGCTCGTGAGAATCGGCCCCGCCGCGTTTCGAAGAATGTGTTTGTAAAAAATGCGAATCGGCGATGCCCCGAGCGCGCGCGCTGCAAGCACGTACCCCTCCGCCGATGCGCGCACCACCTCCGCGCGAACGAGCCGTGCGATCTCCGCCCATCGAACGATCGCCACAGCGATCACCAGCGACATCGCGCTCGGCGCGCTCTCCATCGCGCGCACAAGTGCGACAACAATGATCGCCGGAAATGTGTCCACCGTTTCCACGAGTCGAACCAACGTGTCGTTCCAAAATCCGCCGCGCACACCCGCGAGCCCGCCGAGCGCAATACCGGCAAGAACGCTCAGCACAATCGCGCCGAGCGAAAGGCCGAGAGCTGTTCGCGCGCCGTACACAAGGCGCGCGAACAGGTCGCGGCCGTGAGCGTCCGTTCCAAGTGGATGCGCTCGTGAGGGCGGCGCGTGCGCCCCCACCGAGGTGGGGGTGCGCGCGCCCGCCCTCACGACCGGCCAAATCACACCGCGGTCGCGATACATCGCGTGCGCCGCAGACTCCGGGAGCGAATCGAAACGCTCCGCGTGCATCACCGCCGGCAGCACCTCAAACGGCTCGGTCGCGACAAGCGGTGCGGGCGCGGCGATCCACTCCGCAAAGATGCCAAACAACGCGAGCACGCCGAGCATCGCCAGGCCCACGAGCGCGCGGCGGCTTTTCAACACAACGCCGAAAAGGATGCGAAGGTGCGTCACGCGCGCCTCCGATTGTCGAGCACGCCCGCCGCGCCGCGCGGATCGGCCACCGCGTACACCATGTCGGTGAGAAACACGCCGATCGCCGCCGCCGCCGCCGCGAAAAACGAAAGCGCCATCAGCCACGGAATGTCGCGCTGCTCCACCGCGACAATCGTGGCCTCACCGAGCCCGTACAGCGAAAACACGCGCTCCACGACAAACGCCCCGCCGAGCGCCATCGGCGCTTCGAGCGCTGTAAGCGTTGCCGTGGGAACAATTGCGTGCCGCAGCCCGTGAACAAGAACCACGCGAAGAAGCCCCGCGCCGCGCGCCCGCGCCGCCACAATGTGATCGGCGTAGAGCGCGCCCAGGAGCGCGGCGCGCTGCTGCCCCGCGGGCGCCGCCACCAAACTCAACGCCAGGATCATGGTCGGCACCACCAAACTCCCCGTGCCGCCGATGTTCGCCACAAGCACCGAAATCACCGCCGTTGGAAGCGCGTAGAGCGCCAGCACAAACGTCACAACGCCGAGATCCATCACTCTTCGCCGAGTCGCGGCGGCCACAACGCCGAGCGGAATGGCAATGGAGTACGCAAGCGCGATCGCGCCGAAAACAATCGGCAACGAAACGCGCGCCCGCCGCCCCATTGACGTGAGCACCGGTGTACCTTCCGCCGTTTTGGCGACGCGCGGTGAAAACGTGAACAAAAGCCATTTGCCGTACCGCGTTTCGGTTCCCACCGCCGTGATGCGCGCCGCGCCCGTAAGCGTTTTAAAGTCGGTTCCGTACACCGCGTCGAACGCCAGCCACCGATCGACGCACGCGCGCGCCGAGCGCATATCCGCGTTAACACCGATGCGGTCATCGCGTTCGGTCACGTCCGCGAGAATGTCCACAAGGGCGCGCGCGCTCGCCAGCGATGTCGAATCTGTCGGCGGAGCAAGCGCCGCGATCACGTGTTCAAAAACGAACGTATCGAGCGCGCGCAGATCGCCCGCGCGCGTGCCGGCGCCGTATTGCGACAAACGCCGCACCGTGGAGCGCACCGCCGCGTCGCGAAATTCGGGCTCGCGGTCGTTCCAAAATCGAATCCAAAAGGCCGCCGCGCGTTCGGGGTTGGTGGTTTCGTCGCGCGCTGTGAGCCCCATGCGTTTTGCGAGAGGCGCGAGCGCCAGAGCCACGCGCGAGCGGGGCTCCGGCGCGAGCGCGTCGAGCCCCGGGATCACATGTGGAAGCGCCGCGCCGCCGAGGCGCACAAGTTCGCGGCGCGCGTCGGCTTCATCGTTCCCACCGTTCACAATCGCCTGCACCGCCGCCGCCGCGCGGGCGCGCGCGTCGGCGGGCGCGGTGTTTGCGAACCTCGGTAGGTCGAGGAAGCGCCTGCGGCGCAGCTCGGCGACGCGTGCGTCGCCGAGCTGCGCCGCAGCCACCCCACCTTCCACCGCGGGATCCGGCACGTACGAAAGAAACAGAAACGTCGCGAGCGACACAAAAGCGAGCGTTGGCAAAAGCCACAACGCGCGCCGCACGCCGTACACAACGATGCGCGTCGGAAGAGCCAGAAACGGCCGCATTGCCACGGTGCCGTTACCTCCCGAGCGCGTGATCGGTGTTCACCGGATCACGTACACGTAGACCACAACCAACATGCACGCGACGGCGCTCGCGATCATCATCACGATGAGCCACTGCGGCGCCGTTTCAACCGGAATCTGAACCGGCTCGTTGGCGTGGAAACGGTCGTAGTCGGGTTCGGCCAGCCCGTCGGAATCGTCTTCTTCCGCAGCGTTCTCGCGATAGCCGGCCGGCGGACGCACAGAGATCTTCTGCGTCTCCAGCTCTTTTACGCGGCGCGGTTCGGGCAGCGTTTCCGCCCGATCCTGAGAGCGGGTTGGCAGCTGATACTTTTCGTAGCGAAGCCGATCGATGTCGTCCTGCGTGGGACCGTCGAGCCCTTCACCTTCAAACTTGGCTACAACCACCGTGATGTTGTCGTGACCGCCGGCTTGGTTTGCTCGATCGGTGAGCAGCTTGCACGACTCCAACGGATCATCGACGCTCCGCAAAATCTCGCGGATCTCGTCGTTTCGAATCATCCCCGAGAGGCCGTCGGAACAAAGCATCAACGTGTCGCCGCGCCGTAGCTCCACGTGCGTGAGATCAACCTGCACCGTGTCGCTCGTGCCGAGCGCCTGCAAGATGATGTTGTTGTGCTCAAACGTTTCGGCCTCCTCTTCGGTGAGTTGGCCGGCCTCAATGAGCTGCGTGACAAGCGACTGATCTCGCGTGACCTGCACGAGCCGTTCACCGCGGAGAATGTACGCGCGGCTGTCGCCCACTTGGCCCACGAAGAGGTGCTTGTCCATGAGCGCCGAAATCGTGGACGTGGTGCCCATGCCTCGACGACTGCGATCGAGTTTCGCTTCTGTGAAGATTCGCAACCCCGCCGCTTCGATGGAGCGAACAAGCCGCGCCGCGAGATCATCGGGGCCCGCCGGCGCATCGGACTGCGACATTTTTTGATGAATGATGTCGACGGCGAGCTGGCTCGCAACTTCGCCCGCCGCGGCGCCGCCCATTCCATCACACACGCCGAACACCGCACCGCGATCGCCGAGGATCTGCGTGCGATCGGCCTCCATCAGTCCTCGCGTGCCACGCGTGAGGTCGGCCACGAGGAAGTTGTCCTCGTTGTGTTCGCGAACTTGACCGACATCGGTGCGCCCGAAGATGCGCACGCGAATCTCCTGGCGGTGCGGCCGATCGGGTTGCGTGTGCTCGTCCGGCGGATCCTTTTCAGCATCCGCGGGGCGCTCAACGTCGGTGGGGGCGGAAGGTTGTTCGCTCATCGGCGCTATGCGAAGTCCACCCGAAAGAGATGTTGTCCCACCCGAACGAAGTCGCCGTGAATCAGCGTCACTTCATTGCGGATGGCTACGAATGTGCCGTTCGAAGAATCGAGATCGGTCAAGGTGAAGTCCCAACGCGAGGCCTGTCGGCCGGCGCCCTCCTTGCGAGCGAGGCTTCGTCGAATCATCGCATGTCTGCGGGAGAGAAAGGGATCCGCCGTGAAAACAATGTCACCGGTCTCACGGCCGATCACCGTCTCGTCGCGGTGAACGTAATACACGTCGCGCACGATTCCCTCCACAGTTCGCTGGCAAAGTCGAGCACTGCGGGACGTAATTGGGGAGCCGAACAGAAGGGTGCCATGCTGAGAAGCATGCCCAAGCCCTTTCTCCGGTTCGCTCACGAGCTGAAACTGTAACACCTCCTGCCCCAAAAGAAGCAAGTCTGCATCTTGGAGCAGGTACGGCTTTCGAAGTCGCAGGTACACCCCGTTCGTTGACGCGAGATCCCGAACGATCCACCCGCCCTTGTCCGGGATGAGCCGGGCATGACGCGGTGAGACGTAAGGGTCTTCTTTCACAAGGATGTCGCCCTCGCTGCGGCCGATATCGAGCGGCTTGTCGCCGAGCGAAAACGTCATCCCCTCGCTTCCGTCGGCCTCGATGACGACCAGCCGGCCGCGCGCGGCGCCGGCTCGCGCGGCGGCGGCTTCGCGCGCCGTCGGCGGCATGCGCTCATCGGATTCACGACCGGTGGGGCGCGCGTCGGCGCCGAGCGGCGCGCCGCAAAACTGGCAAAACCGCGCTCCCGCGACGCATTGACCTTGACACCGCAGACACGTCACCGGCTTTTGCGGCGCGCCGCCCCCCGGTGCGATATCGACAACGGGCGCACCCACAATTCTCTCCTCGAGACGACCGGCCTGCGGCGCCGAAGGCGCAGCCGGCGCAACCATCGGAGCGCGCTCCACAGGCACCGGCACCGGCGCGCGCTCCACCGGTTTCGGTGCTGCGGCCGCAGCTGCGATGGGCGCGGGCGCGGCCGGAGGCGTGGGCAACGACGCAGGCGACGGACCCGATGCGGGCGCGGGCGCTTTTGCCCCGTCGCGTGGCAGCGTCACGCCGCAGGCCACACAAAATCGGTACATCGCCGGATTGGATGTTCCGCACGTGGGACATCGCAGCGACGACGCACCGGCAGGCGCCTGCGGAGTGGGTGTTGCGGGCTCCGCCGGATCGCGCGTTTTGCCTGCCGGCTGAGGTGCAACAGGTGCCGGCGGACGTGCGCTCTCAGGCCGCGATCGACCCACGGGAGCCGAGCCTGCGGCGGGAGCGGGTGCAGGCGCGGGCGCAACCATCGGCGCAGCATGCGGAGCGGGTGCCGGTGCGCTCGCCGCGATCGGAGCAAACTGCCCAATCGGCACCTGCGGGTGCGCCGCGTGAGCATGGGGTGCAGGCTGCGGGGCCACCGGAACAGGTTGAGGCGCCGCCTGCGCAGGCGCGGGCTGTGGTGCAACGTGAGCGACAGGCGCAGGCGCAGCCGGAGCCGGTTGCGACACAACCACCTTGGGCATTCCCTGCGGAGGCGTCGGTGACGCCACCCGCGGTTCGCGACTCTTCAGCCTGCGGCCGCACTCTTGGCAAAAAGTGAGGCGGTCCGCATTGGCGTGCCCGCACACATCACAGATCACGGCCCAAAGGGACCGCGGAGTGACTTTCAAGTCAAGGGGCGCATGCGATGAGTGTGTTTTATGCGCAGCGGATGAGACAGCCAGGCGCCTAGCCGTCGACAGCTAGGCGTCTGGCTGTCTGGCCCCCCGTTGCGCCGCGAGCGAAGCGATGCGCGCAACGTGGGGGGCCGGCGCGCGAGGAAGCCGCGTTCAACGCGCCGTTCACGTTCAGAGACGAACGTCGATTCCTATGTGTACACAACGATTCGCGAGGCAAAACGGCGACGAGCGCGCCCCGGGGGGCAGCCCTAAGAACGCCTTTAGACACCGAGCAAAAACGCCCACGGCCCGTTACTTTCGGCCGAGCACCGTGCGCACTTCAAGAATCAGATCGACCCCAACGAATTGCGCCACACCGAGCGGTCGCTCTTGCCCCGCGGTGTCTTTCCATGCCGCCAGCAATGTTGGACGGTACACAAATCCAAACCCCACAACAGCGAGACGCGACACTTCAATCTCCACGCCGAGACCCGCAAAAAGAAGCCCGCCGCCCGTTTCAGCGCTCCACTCGTTTCCGTACAAAACAGCGCCCGCACCCCACTGCAAATAAGGCGTTGCGCGATAGCCGATGTCGGGCATGTAACGCATCTCCACACGGAGCTGCTGAAAGATCCCGAGCCGGTACAAGTTCGACGAATCCATCTTCGAGAACGCGTACGCGCCGCCCACATACCAAGGCCCCGGATAGCGATACCCACCGCGAATTGTGAGCCCACCGCCGGTGCCCAAAATGCAGGGTTTTGGCTTTACCGGAGCGGTTGCCGGATCGGGACATGCGGCGCCCGGACTGATCACATTTTCAACGGCGAACGCCACGCCGTATTGCGCGTACTCCACGTGGAGCGGCGGCGGTTTCAGCCTTTCATTGCCGACGGTCCCCGCGTTTTCCTGAGTGGAGGTGTCGGCCGAAGCGCTCGCCGTCGCTGCAAAAGAAGCAGCGAAAAACGCCATTGCGGCGAGCGGCCGTCGGAGTTGCACCCCTCCACGGTAGGCCAACATTTTTCATACGAAAAGGAGCGTGATCGCGATCGCGATCCGCGGTGGTTCGCAGAACAGGGCGGGCTTGTCGGACGCGGCCGTTCCTTGAAAATGCGCCGTTCCCTTGACGCAGGGCCGAACGCTGAATTAGACGCGTTCTCGGCCCTATGGAGATCCACCTCGACAAGCGCGCCATGCGCCATATCCGC
Organism: Polyangiaceae bacterium; assembly: GCA_016712345.1. Classification (GTDB taxonomy): domain Bacteria; phylum Myxococcota_A; class Polyangia; order Polyangiales; family Polyangiaceae; genus JADJRH01. Next base: position 3,817,289 of record JADJRH010000011.1, on the reverse strand, counting down.
CTCTCCGCGGCAGACGCAATTGAGGAAGGTGACACCGAAGCGCTTCGCGAGGACATTCTCGAAGCGTTCACCGAAGAGCAGGTCGAAGAGATCGAACGTCGTCTCGACAGCGGCGACTTTTTCGAGCTGCTCACCGACATCCTCGACGAGTGGAGTGGTGACGACGTTGACGAGCTTTTTGAACTGCTTGAAACGCAGCTCGGCGACCTCGGAGTCGACTTGAAATACGACGTGCGCGGAGCCGCGACCGAAACGGAAGAAGACGAAACCGAAGCGGCCGAGGACGACGACGACTTCGATCAAGATGAAGACGACGACGACGACGAGGTCGAAGAAGAAGAGGAAGAAGAAGACGCGCCGTAAATCGGCGTCGTTTCCTTCTGTTCAGCGAGTGCGCCGCGTTCCCTTGGGAGTGCGGCGTTTTGTTTTTGTGTTTCGTTTTTTGTGGGGCCGCTTCTACGCGCGGTCGCCCAAATGTACACAAGTGCGGCGGTGCCCGTTCATTCAGGTTCGGGTTCGCCGCGCATTTGGCGAATGCCGCGCAGGATGTACTCAGGGCACTCGCGCTCCTGTTTGGGCAGGTCGGCGGTTTTGCAAAGTTCGTGGCCGCACCGCACGTAGCGCGATTGCGGAAAGTCGTCGGCGAGCGTTTCTACAAGGTGACACGCGTTGCTCGCGTCGCCGTCTTTTGAAGCAAGAAGCGCCTCTTCCCAGAGCGCATCGTCACGCTTAATCGCAAACTTGAGGTTTTTGTAAAACCAGTGGAAAGCGCGCCTCGCCGAAGCGTTGTCGTTTAATTTGTCACGGTAGATCTCGGCGCGCTTCCACGCGCCTTCGGGAAAACGAGGCCGCGTGTAACTGCCGGGGATGCCCGACACTTCGAGCACGCTGAGCATTTCGTCGATGAGTTTGATCGCCTCTTTGGGGTGACCCAACTCCACCTCAATGTCGGCCGCTCGCATGAACGCGTCGTCGGTGAACTCACCGTACGGGTACGGATTGGCGCGCGCGTGGGCGACAAAAAGATCGCGCGCCTTTTCAACTTTTCCGGTGTCCGCAAAACCTTTGGCAATGTGGTAGTCGAAAAAAATCGCGAGTTCGGTGCCGCGGAAAATCGGCTGCTCGCGGATCAAAAATGCGAGGACGCGCTCATCGCCGCCGAGGTCGCGTTCATTTTCAATCACGCGCAACATCGCCGTGCGCGCATCCCCGTGGTTGGGGTCTTTTTTGGCGATGTCGAGAAGGCGTGCGTACCCTTCGTTGTCGCGGCCCTGCTCAATGAGAATTTGAGCGGCGGCCACGGCGGCGCGCACTTTGCGAGGCCCCGGCGGTTTGGCGACGGCGATCGCTTCGTACGAAACGCGCGCCTCTTCGAGACGACCGGCGCGCTCCTGCATACGCGCAACAAGCAACATCGCTTCGTCGCGATCTTTGAGGCGCCGCGCCGCGAGCACGGCCTTTTGATATTCCGTCTCGGCCTCGGTGTACCTTCCGGCGTGGTATGCGCGCTGCCCCGCCGCCATTGAATCGAGGTACGCATCGCCCCACGCCGGCCCGCAGGCCGCGCCGAACAACGCGATCACAACGGCGAGCGCAACGCCTCGACTCATGCGGTTTTTCCAGAGCGCGCCGAAACGTCGGCAAGTGCGTCGCGCACGGCCGCGGCGAGAGCCTGCGCCGTCCACGGCACATCGTCTTTGGCCAGATCGAGATGCGTGACAATGCGAACGCGGTGCGGCCCGCTCGCGCCGATGAGTACACCACGCGCCTTGGCCGCGTTCACAAGCGCTTCGGCCGGCACGGAGGGCACGTCAACGTTCACGATGTTTGTTTCTACGGCATCAATGTGTACACCGGAAACAGTGCGCACAGTTTCGGCGATGAGCGCGGCGGCCGCGTGATCTTCCACCAAGCGCTCGCGGTGGTTTCGAAGCGCGTAGCTTGCGGCGGCTGCGAGCACGCCGGCTTGGCGCATTCCGCCGCCCAACATTTTTCGAAAGCGAAGCGCGCGGTCGATCACGTCGCGCGCGCCGACGAGAGCGGAGCCGACGGGCGCGCCGAGGCCTTTTGAAAAACAAACGCTGATGGTGTCGAAAGGCGCGGCGAGGTCTGCCGGCGAAAGGCCGCTTGCAACCGACGCGTTCCAAATGCGCGCGCCGTCGAGGTGCATTTTGAAGCCGTGTTTTTGGGCGAGCGCGGCGATCTCCAGCACGTCTTTTTGCGGAAACACTCGACCGCCCGCGCGATTGTGGGTGTTTTCAATCGCGATGAGGCGCGTGCGCGGCAGGTAATACGCCGGAGCTTTGATCACTTCGGCCGCTTCTTCGGCGGTAAAAAGCCCACCTTTGCCGGCAAACGCGAATTGAACGCCGCCGAGCGCCGCGGCCGCGCCCACTTCATAAAAAGCGCAGTGCGCTCCTTCCCCCGCGATCAGCTCGTCGCCGCGTTCGGCGTGGCACAAAATCGCAATTTGGTTGGCCATGGAGCCGGTGGGGACAAAAAGAGCGGCCGGCTTTCCAAGCAACGCCGCCACTTCTTCTTCGAGGGCCAAAACGGACGGATCGTCGCGATAAACGTCGTCACCGACCTCGGCGCCGGCCATCGCCGCGCGCATGCCCGCGCTGGGTTTCGTCACCGTATCGGATCGTAAATCCACAAGCATCGCCCGCATAATTCACCACGACTCCGCGAGCCACACTATAACCGGCCCGCTCACTGCTCATGGAAGAACCGCAAACCACGTCCCCGGCGAAAGACGCTCCAAACCCATACGCGCCGCCGGGCGAGGCTACAGGGACGGCCACCGCGCCCACGCAATCGGCTTCGGCTCGGCCGCTCATCCCGATCTTCATCATCGTCTTCATCGACGTGATGGGCCTCACGCTCATCATTCCGCTGCTTCCGTTTTACGCGCTCAAGTTTGGGGCGACGCCGTTTCACGCCACGTTGCTTCTGTCGGTGTTTGCGGTGTTTCAGCTCTTCTCAGGCCCGTTTTTGGGCTCGTGGTCCGATCGATCCGGCCGCAAGATCGTGCTGCTCGTGAGCCAGGCCGGCATGCTCGCGAGCTACTTCGTTCTCGGCTTGGCAAACGCGCTTTGGATGGTCTTTGCGGGCCGCATCATCGCCGGCATCACGTCGGGCAATTTGAGCGTGGCTCAGGCGTACATCAGCGACGTCACCAAACCCGAAGACAGAACCAAAGCGTTTGGCTTTTTTGGAATCGCGTTTGGCCTCGGCTTCATTTTGGGGCCGGTGCTTGCGTACGCACTCACCAAAGTTGGGTCTGAATCAACGCCGTTTTTCGGTTCCGCCGTGCTCTCAGGGCTCAGCTTCGCCGCCACGTGGGTGATGTTGCCCAACGCCAAACCCAAAGGAAAAGGTGGCCGCCAAGCGCCCGCTTTTGAGCTGTTTCGCAAGAGCGAAACCCGGCGAAGGCTTCTTGAATTTCTCCTTTTCAACCTCACGTTCAGCACCTTCATCGGCGGCTTTGCGCTCTACCTGCGCGCCCAGTTCAACTTCGATCAAACCCACGCGTCGCTGATGTTTGTGTACACAGGCTTCCTCGGCGCGCTCATCCAAGGTGGCCTCCTCGGTCGCCTCGTTCGCCGTTGGGGTGAAGCCAAACTCGCATTTTGGGGCTTCGTGAGCATGGCGCTCGGCAACTCGTTTTTGGGTTGGGTTCCGTCGTGGCACTTCCTTCTCGTGGCCGGCGCGGTGGCGTCGTTTGGAAGCGCCGTCACTCGGCCCGCCATCACAACGCTCATCACCAAAAGCGTCAGCGCCGACGACCAAGGCAAAGCGCTCGGCCTCGGGACAACCCTCGCGAGCGTGAGTCAGATTGTCGGGCCGCCGGTGGCAGGCTGGCTCATTGAGCGCAAACACCTCGGCGCATACGGGTTGATTGTGGGCGGGCTGTCGGCTGCAGGCGCGCTTCTCATTGCCCAGCGCCCTCCCGCCCCTGACAAGTAGCCGCACGCCGATGGTCTTGCGCGACGACGACGTTCACAAACCGTCTCTACTCGCTCGATGCTCGCCATCGCCGGCGTGAAGGACGTCCTCCGAACAATCGTCAGTTGCAGCCGCATCCGCCGCCGCGGGCCGTCCCGCCGCCGGTCGAGCCCTCGCGGTACGACTGCGCGTGCTCCTCGCCGAACGCGAGATCCTTGGCGCCGCCGATCTCCATGCCCCGCCGGGCGAGTCGGCCGCGCTCGTGGGGCGCGACGGGTGCGCAGCCGGCCAGCCCCGCCGCCGCCACGAGGAGGCCGATCACCCCGGCAACCCGGCGCGGACCTTCGAGGAGCAAACGCCGGTGCGACACACCCGGCGGCCTATCATGACGGCGGCCCGCAGCCTACCTCCTGCGATGCGACAACATGACGCACACTCCGCGCGCCCCTGGCCTCTAGGCTCGGCCGGTATCTTTCATGGCCCGACAGGCGTCCATCCCCGGCGAGCCGCGCGCCCCGCACCAGGTCGAGACCGGCCCACGAGGCGCGCCGTGAGGAGCCGTCTCCCCACGCGGGTTGCAGCGGGCATGTTATTCGGAGCGTGCCTGTCGTTCGCCGGCTGCGCGGTCCCCGAAAGCGATCTCTCCCTGCCAGAGGCCGATCCCGCCGGTTTCGAGTTCACCGTGTATCCCATTCTCCTCGCAGACTGTGGTTTCCCTGCTTGCCACGGGAACCCCGATCGCTTCTTCGCCGTCTACGGCCCCGGCCGGACGCGGCTGTCCCCCGAGACAGGCCCATACGATCCGGCCACCGCCGAGGAGATCGCGCTGAGCTACACCCGCGCCCGCTCGATGTTGCTCGCGGAGGACGGCCCCTCGGCGGCCCTCCTGCTCCGGAAGCCGCTCGCCGTCGAGGCGGGCGGTGCCGGTCACGCCGGCGACGATCCGTGGGGCGGCCCGATCTTTCGGACGAAACGCGACCCGCGCTACCAGGCGCTCTTCTACTGGGCCGTCGGGTCCACGGCGGGGGAGCCGTGAAGATCCCGGCGGCCTGGGCCGCGTCCGTCGTGCTGCTCTCCGCCCTGTGGGCCGGGTCCGCGCGCGCGTTCTCGGATCCCGCCCTCTTCGGGGCGCCCGCGACGGTGGGTGGAGGCGCCGGCCGCCACTTCACCGGATCTCCCGCCGACGGCCACGGATGCGGGGTGTGCCACGGCGGCGGCGCGCCCCCCGTGATCCTCCTCGACGGGTTTCCCGAGGTGACACAGCCCGGGGCGCGCTACGACGCGACGCTGCGCTGGACCTCGCCCGAGCTGTCGCACGCGCTGCACCTGGAGCTGATGAACGCGGCCGGCGAGCACCCTGATATCGAACTCTCCAACGACGGGGCGCTGCCCGCCGAGGAGCGGTGCGAGGGGGTGCCTGACGGAGCGCCCGCCGTGTATGCGGTCGACATCGGCCCTCGGCGAGTGCTCGGCGTGCAGGACTGTGGCGCTCGCAGCCTGTCGTTCTCGTTCGTCGCTCCCGAGGGGCCGCTCACCCTCGCGCTCGGCGTCGTGCGCTCCGATCAGTCTGCCACGCCCGACGGCGACGGCGTCCTCGAACACCGCCGAGTCATCCCTTCTTCGGCGGAGACGGCGGGCTCCTGCGCGGTTTGCGGGCCTCCACACGGCGGAGAGGCGTGGGTCGCCGGCCTCGGTGCGCTCATCCTCATCTCTGCCCGCCGCCGAGCGCGGCGGCTACGCCCACGGAGGTCCGCCGAATGAGCCGCCGCTCCTCGCGCCGCCGCCGCGCCGCCGCGGCGAGGATTTGCCGCAGCGTTGCCGCGTGCCTGTCGCTCCTCGGGATGGGGTGTTTCCAGCCGAGCATTCCCTCCGACTACATCCAGAGCGAGGGCGCCGACGAGCCCCCTGTTGACCTCTTCGAGCCCGAGGACGCCGGCACTCCCGACGCGTGCGGCGGGGCGGCGGTGACAGCGGGTTTCCGCTTCCGGGTGCGCACGTCGGCGGTGGGGGGCCAGTTCGCCCCGCGGAATGTGGGGGCCATTTGGATCCAGAACGGTCAGGGTCAGTTCGTCAAGACGCTCGAACGCTGGGGCACGACGCGGGCCAAATGGCTCCTTTCGTTCAACGAGGCCTCCGGCGGCAACGTCGTCGACGCGATCACCGGTCCGACGAAGGTCGCGCACGAGACGCACGAGGTACGGTGGGACGTCACCGACGCCGCCGGCTGCCCGTCCCCCGCTGCGGACTACACGATCCAGCTCGAGCTGACGGACCGCAGCGGCGCTGGCGTGACCCTGGGCATCCCCTTCGTCTTGGCGGAGCCCGGAGTGGACCTGTCGCCCCCGGACGCGCCGAACTTCCATGACATGGCGATCGACTGGGAGTGACGGGGCGCGCCGCCGCGTGCGGAGTGCGTCATCATGACGCATTCGGGGCCGTTGCCGACCGCAGTCCAGGTGCCCTAGGGTTCGCCGTTCGTTTCCCGGGCGCAGCGGTGTCAGCGCGGTAAACGGCGCCCCGACGAAGGAGAACCACCGATGGAGTCGAGCTACGATCCGGCGGCGAGCGTCACGCCGTCCGCTCACGGAGATGCGTTGAAGGGCCCGTCCAGCTTGCTGCTGGCAGCGGCGATGATGGGGTTGTTGGGCGGCGGCTGCGACGGCGGCGCGCAGCCCGAGCCCGACCCTCCCATCTGCGGCACCACCGGGACCGGAGGATCCACGACCTCTACCAGCGGCACAGGCGGCACGGCCGGCGGTACGGCGGGCAGCGGCGGCGCCTCCGGCGGCGGCGGCGCCTCCGGCGGCGGTCCGACGATTATCAGCGAGGTCGAGGGCAACAAGAGCTTCGCTGAGATCAAGGCGGAGTGTGACGCCCGCGGCGGCTTCACCCAGATCCACGGGGCCTGTTCGGGCGTGAACAGCTGCGCGGGCTTCTCCTACGGCGACTGGGATCCGGGGGTACTGACCGAGCACACCTGCGCCGGCGTGAACGGGTGCAACGGCATCTCCTGCGTCGTCCTCCCCAAAGACTCCGGCAAGACGGGCAAGCAGATCTACGAGGAGGCGCTCCCCGAGACGGGTCCGCGCTCGTGCACCAACTGTCACGCTGTGTGGGGTCAGGACGGTCCCGATCTCACGAAGTTCAAGCTCTACCTCTTGCCGGGATCACCGCGAGACGCGTCGAACTGGCTCGATTACCCGGCCGCCGCGCAGATGCGCACCGTCGCCTTCGGCAAGACGGGCTTGCTCGACGACGGCAGCGCCTACTCAAACATGGTGGGTTACCACAAGGTCTATTCGCGCGCCGAGATTGAGCGCGTTGTCGAGTACATCCGCACGAGCCTGGAGGTCGTGCCGAGTACGATCAAGGTCTCCGACTGAGCGCCCATCGCTTGCCCCGGACCAACCCGACGAGAGGAGATGTGCCCTTGCCCGCGGCCGTCGGCGAGCCGCATCGCGGAGCGAGGGCCACGCCGCCCGCGGGCACGTCTCCGCGCGCGACCTGGTCCGCTGCGGGCGCCGGCCTCCTCGTGTTGGTGACAGCCTGTGCGGGGCGGCCGTCCGCGGAGGTCATCGCGGCGCAATCCATCTACGTGAGGACCGACAGCGACGCCACGACGGTCGTTTCTCCCCGGACGCGCGTTTCGGGAAAGGTCGGCGACGCCGTCAGCGTCGACGCTGCCTATGCCGTCGACGTCTGGACGGGCGCGTCGATCGACGTTGTGACCGCGGCGACGCGTCCCATTGAGGAGCAGCGCCACGAGATCCAGGCCGGCGCCGGCTACGAGCGCGACGCCGCGACGCTGACCGGCAGCTACCGCTATTCGGTCGAACCCGACTACGAGTCGCACGGCGGCGTCCTCCGCGGGGCGCTCGACCTCTTCCGAAAAAACACCACCCTGGCGCTCACCGTCTTCGGAAGCCGGGACACGGTCGGCCGCGCCGGCGATCCGTGGTTCAAGCAGCCGCAGTGGAGCCTCGGCGGCAGGTTCGCGGTCACGCAGGTTCTGAGCAGGTCGGCCATCGCCGAACTCTCCTGGGAAACCTCGACGATCCAGGGATACCAGGCGAGCCCGTACCGGTGGGTGGCCATCGGCGGACAGGGGATCTGCGCCGGCGGCGCTCCGTTCTGCGTCCCGGAGCAGGTTCCCGACGAGCGGTATCGCCACGCCGCAACGGCCCTCGGGCGCATGGCGGGCCCGGGCGGCGTGTCGCTCGGCGCGAAGTACCGTTTCTACTTCGACTCGTGGGGCCTCGCATCGCACGCGATCGAGCCCGACATCGCGATCGACATCACGAAAGACGGAGTCCTGTCGCTGCGGTATCGCTACTACACCCAGGGGGAGGCCAGCTTTTATCGGCCGCGTTACTTTGAGCTGGCGCCGCTGGAATACGTTACACGGGACCGCAAGCTTTCCGCGCTTCACACGCATGCGCTCGGGATTGCGTTCGCCCAGGACTTTCCCTGCGCGCGCTCGGCGTGCACCCTGGGGCTCCAGGCGACAGGCACGTATTTCACCTACCTCGCGTTCGTCGGCCTCGAACACGTGCGGGCGCTGGAGCTGACGGCCCTCTTCGGGGTGAACCTTGATGTGCCGCGGGACTTCCTGTCGCCGGGGCGGGCGGCGGCCCTGCCGTGATGTCGAGGGTGCCGAGCGGCGCCCGGGGCAACGCCGTCACTTCTTAATGCAGAAGGCGTAGCGGACGACGTCCAGCTCCGCTGAGGTCTCGGGATCGATCAGCTTGAGCCGGACCACCCAGACACCGGACATGAAGAGGTTGAGCGGCTCGATCCCGTAGGTTCCATCCGATCCTGTGGGAGTGACGACCGCCTGCACCGCGGTGCCGTGCCCGTGGTCCGGCATGAACGGATAGACATCGATCGTGAGCCCGTCCCGCGCGTTGCCCTCCGGGTCCAGCACCAGGACAGTCCACGCGTTGTCTCCCTCGGCGGGCGGGGCTGGTACGCTATCGAGGAGCGACACCGAATATCCACCGTCGCCGACCTTCATCATCCCGGGAGAGAAGTCGTCGGTGACGACGTCCGAGCTGCACTTTGCGGGCTGCGGGTCGGGCTCGGCGCCCCCGGTGCCGCCGCCCGCGGAGCCAGGATCGCCCGCGGCGCCCCCGGTGCCGCCGCCCGCGGAGCCAGGATCGCCCGCGGCGCCGCCGGTGCCTGTGGAGGCTTGTGGGGTGTCGTCGCCGCACGCGACGAGGGCGAGCGAGGCGAGGAGGGCGGCGAGGAAGCGGGGCGAGGATCGCATGGTTTCTCTGGCCGAAGATTGGTGGCAAGTCGCTCTGGAGGTCAAGGCCAAACTGGGTGGCGTCCCTGTGGTCTGAGGATCGGGCTCAAGATAGCGACAAGCGCCTAGTACCGCGATTCAATCAACCCGATGGGTTGATTGCCGCTGCTTCGCAGCGCTCGAAATCGCGGTACTAGTTTTGTTTCCGTGGGGCATTCGCCCCACACCCCGGCCGCGCAGGCGCGGCCCTAGTGCACCGAGTTGATAAAGCAACGAACCCTTGCTGCAATTCATCTGAACCCATCAGTTCTACGGAATCGGTGCACTAGTTCCGCTCGTCAGAAGTTTGGCCCTGATTGACCTCTTCGTGCGGAACTAGCCGCGCGCAAGCGCGCCCCCCGCGCCCCTCTCGCCCCCCTCGCGCCCTCAGGGTGTCGCCGGATCGAGTTCCACGACATCCGAGAGGCCAGGGTCAACGGCGATCTGGTCCTCGCTGAACGGAAGGTCGAACCACTCCCCCGCCGCGTACGCGCCGAGCTGATCCCGGTACCACGGCGACGCCGGCTCCGTGGCCTGCGAATACGTCAAGAGACCCTTCGCCGCCGGCCCGTCCGGTCCGAGGTCGACGAGGTGCAGGTAGCTCGCCCCGTAGAGCGACTCCGGCGCAACCCCGCCCAGCGACGCCGACCACCCGTTGAACGACGAGAGCGCCTCCTCTCCGCTGATAGAGTCGAACACACCCTCTCGCCCCTGGCCGCCCGGCACCCCGAACCGCGCGCCGCCCGCGTCCACCACGTTCACGTCGCCCCAGCGCGCGTCCGGCGCGATCCCCGCGTCGCCGAGCGCGAGGGTGACCCGCGCCAGCGCGGCCCGAACCTTCTCCCGCGCCGCCGCGTCCTCGGTGTACCCGGCCGGCGTCGTGAGCGGCTCGGCCAGCGTCGCGGGCACCAGGAACAGCTCGTCGGCGACCCCCGCTTCCGTAAGTGCCGTCCACATCCCGGCGAACACGTGAGCGCCGCGGCTCTCCACCGTGTTGCGCCGGTCCCACGCGCCGAGCGCCGCGCACGTCTCCGTCAGATCGACGTCCACGCCGCCCCACGTCCCCAAGGGGTTGGCCTCGCAGTCGGCGACGATCTCCGCGACGAGCAGCTCCGCCGCGCGGTTGCGCTCCCCCTGGAACACCTCCAGCGCCAGCTCCGGGGTGAACATCGGGGCCCCCAGGCCGTCGCTCCCCTCGATCCGGCGCGTGATCATGTCCAGGCTCACCCCGGCTCGCAGGCTCAGCGGCTCCTCACACGGCCCGAAGATGAGCGACGCCCAGTGCACGCGCTCATCGTGGTGCGGCGCCTCGTAGGTGTTGTTGCTGTTGGCGAGGTAGTCCGTCCGCTGCGCGACGGGCAGCCCCTCCGGCGGCATCGGCCCCTCCCAGCGGCACTCACCCTTCGACCCGTCCAGCACGAACACGCCAAACGGCCGCAGGCTCTGTGCGAAGGGGGAATCGCCACACGCCTCAATGAGTTCGGTCGGCACGTTCGGCGCCGACGAGAGATCGCCGAACAGCACGTCGCCCGCGTCGTCCACGGCGAGCGTGTACGACCAGGGGACTCCGCGGGTCATCGCGAGCGCGTCCCGCACGTGGTCGATGCTCCCAGCCTCCGCGAGTTCCAGGAACTGCTGCACCACCCGCGTGTTATCGGCGTTCACATCGTGCACAGCGAAGGCCCGCCCCTGCGTCCACCCGAGCCCGAACGCCGGCGCCGCCACGATCGGCCCATCCGCCGACCTATAGAACGGCACCACGCGCGGCGCGTCCTCGCCCGCCACAGCGATCTCGATCGGCTCCTCCTTTATTTCGAGCACCTCCCCGTCGACTGTGTACTTCCGAGGATCCCCCTCCACGAGCGCGAGCTGAGACAGCGTATACCGCGCCGCCGTCGAGAACGTGAGCCCCCACGCCACGTGCCTGTTGAACCCCGCGAGCGGCACCGGGAACCCGCCGAGCGCCGCCCCCATCACGTCGAGCTTGCCCGGGATGGTCAGGTGGATCACGTAGAGCCTCTGCGCCCCGCTCCAAGGGAAGTGCGGATTGTAGAGGTGCAGCCCATGCCCGTCCTGCGTCGCGTTGCGCCCCAGTGCCCAGGCGTTGCTCCCGAAAGGGCCGGCCAGGTGAGGGAAGGAGGGCGCGTCGAGCGACGGCAGGCCGGAGGAGAGCGGCTTGCTCTTCGGCGCCCCCGGCGGTGCGGCCGCAACGACGAACGGAGACAGCATCTCACCGCTCGCAAGCGCCGCCGTCGCGACCCACATCCTGTACATGTCGTCCTCGGTCACGTCCCCCTGGAAGTCCACCTCACAGGGCGGTAGATCCGGGTGCTCCGCCCTGTACCTATTGACCCCGGCGGCGTACCCGCGGGCCAGATCCCGCACCGGGGCCGCCCCCGCCTCAAACCCTGCCCGGATGACCTCCATATCGAAGTAGCCGCGATAGAACAGATCCGACCCGAGCGCCGTCAGCTCCACCGACGCGTCCGCCGTCCGCACCGGCGTGTCCGCCCCCAGCTGCGCCGCCAGCCGTCCGTTCACCTGCTCGACGCGGTGAGCCAGGAGACAGCGGTTGTCCTCGGTGAACGCGTACCCCACCCCGAGCCCGAGCCCCTCGTGATCGGGCGCCGTCACGTGGACAACGCCGTGGGAAGTGCGCTGGATTCGGACTCCATCGGAAGGAGCGGGCAGGCTCTCCAGATCCGTGCAGGAAGTGGCCAAAAGAAAGAAAGGGAGGAGAGTGGCTTTTCGCATAACTGATTCCCCGCAAAGTACGAGAACGGCGCGCGCACAGGGTGCTCCAATTCGTCGCAGCGTCAGAGTGTCGCAGCGTCAGAGCGCCGCAGCGTCAGAGCGTCGCAGCGTCAGCCGCCATTACAGCGTCGCTGTTCGTTCGCGCAAGTGAACGTCCCGCGGCCTCACCGTCGCCCCCGCGTAAAAGAAATGCCCGACGGCCGATGAAATTCGGGCTTGCTTACTTGAGACAACCGGGAGAACATGAGCCCGTGGCCACGGACAGATCTGCCCAGATCTTCACGGGTCGCAATCAAGATATTGGGTGAGCAATGATTCTTCAGGCGCCTCTCGAACCTATCCTTTTTGGTAACCAGATTCCCTTTGGTATCCACCTGGGCACTCCCGTGGGCCAGCTCACGCCCCTGCCGTTCTTCACCCGGCCGGTTCCAGAGAGCGCCGGCTTCGTCAGTGGCCGCCTCGAACTTCCCGACCTTCCAATCGAGCTGGGTTGGATCATCAGCGACGGCCGCGTCGAGAATGTCTACTGCATCTTCTCAATGCCACCCAAGACCCGCGAAGGCCTGGTGAAGCTGCTCGTGGGTAGGTTTGACGCCCTTCTGGGCGGCTCCACTGCCAAGAAAGATGAACACGTTTGGAAGGTCGCGGGACCGCCCAAGTCGTTGTTGACCCTCTATGCGAAGGGTCAGCACGGTGATGGCAAACAAGTCTTGCTGCGGCTCGCCCTCGCCCCCGGTGCGAAACTGGCTCCGCCCGCTCCTTCGGTTTCGCTACCCAATGCGCTCGAAAAACTGCTGTTCCAGGGTGAAAGCTTCGGTGAGCTGTTCGACGCCCCGATCGGCGCCGAGGTGGACAAGCTGAAACTACCGGCCGCCTTCTCGGGCTCGCTCCCCAAGTCTGGAGTTGTCGAGACCACCGTCGATCTCGACAAGACCTTCGTGGCATGCCGAATTTGCTGGAAGGTCGATGATGGACATCTCGCCGAGATCAGCGCATCGTTCAACGGGTTGCCAGATGAAACCGTTGTGTACGACGCGCTTCTCCTTCGCTTGAAAAAGATGCTCGGGAAGCCTGCTTCCACCGCAAAGCGGAGAAGTCAAAGAGAAGCAATATGGACGCTCGCGAGCAGACCGGTCGCCCACCTCCGACTCTCTGCCGAAAGCATCGACCAGGGACCGGATTGCGACGACGAGCATCAAGTGACGTTGACACTGAAGCCCGCATGAAGACCCGCTTGGTCTCACGGAGACAAATAATCTAGTGCCGCGTGTCAAAAGTCCTGCCGGACTTTTGGCGCCGCTAACGCGTGCTTCGCGCACGCGGCACTATCTTTTGTCCCGATGGGGCTCCGCCCCATCCCCCCCGCGCTTGCGCGCGTGGCGGCGTCAGTTTACCCAGGAGAACGCGGAGGAACACCTACATACTGCGGAGGGCTGGTTTCTTCTCGGAGGAGCCTTCTGCAGCGCTGCAGGCGGGAGTTGCGCAACCCAGATGGCCTCTGCACCGCTGCGGAAAGGGAGGCGACGCCTGGAACGGGCCTTCTGGAGGCTGCGGGAGCCCAGGTGCAGCGCGCGAAAGGCTTCTGCAGCGCTGCGGACGGCCGGATGCGACCGACAAGAGGCTTCTGCGGTGCTGCGGCCGACCAGGCGCGACCGGCGAGAGGTTCTAAAGGTGGCCTATTGAGGAGAGGGCGGCGCGTCCTTGGCGGGCGCGGCGTTTTCGGTGGGGCTCGCGGCGTCCTCCGTGTCGGTTTCCGCGGTCACGCCGCGGCGCCGCACGGACGGCTTGATTCGCGAGGCCAGATCCTCTTCGCCGATCAGATCGAGCATCGAGCTGGTGAAGGTTGCCACGACGCCGAAGAGATCATCAAAGCTCTCCATCGCCTTGTTTTTGGCGTTGATTGTCGCTTCGGCCTCTCGCTCCTCACGGGCTACGTCTTTGCGCGCCTGCGTGAGCACAGGAAGGGTCTTTTCCACCTTGGCGATCCAAACCGCCTTGTCGATGACCACCCCTTCTTGCGGCTTTGGCAGCTTAAGCTTGGGGTCTTTGATCCGGGCCAGGAAGTTGCGCGCGTGCTCCTGGATGGCCTTAGAGTCGGTTGGAGTGCGGCCGTCAATGCCGAGCGCCTGGAGCCCGGCGCGGCCGTAGACGGTCTCGGTCGTGGCGCGAATGGCCACCAGGGTTTGCGTGAGTTCAGCGGTGGCATTGTCGCGGGCTTGTCGCGGCGCTGCGTCGTCGGCCAGCTCGGCGTCGTGCGCTGCGCTCTTTTGCTGGAGATCGGCGGCCTGCGCGCGCAACGCCGCCGCAACGATGTGGAGGAGGGCGCCTATGTCCGGCAACGGCTGTTTCTTGGGCGCGAACGCCTTGAACTTCGCGGCGAACGCTTCGGCAATTTGGGGCGCGTGGGTCTCCGCTGCCGCCGCCACCGCCTCCGCGGCGGCCTCTCGATCCGTGACTTCTTTAGCCATGAGCAACCTCTGGATAGGGGATAGTGGGATGTTCCGGCGCCGGCTTCTTCCGCCACCGGTCGCGCCGTGAGCGCGCAAGGTCGAAGCTACAACGGTGAACGGCGATATGTCCAGAGGGGAGACAGGGCGGAGGCATCGAAAAGTGTGGGGTGGGCGGGGAGCGTTTCGCGCTCGCCAGCCCCGAACGCGAGGGCGACGGCTGGGAGCGTGATCAGTCCGCCAGCACGTCGTCGATTGTCGCGGCGGTCAGCGCTCGATCTAGCCATGCTTCGAGCTGCGATGTGTTGGTGCAGGTGAGGATTTTTTCGCGCGCCTCGGCAGGAACCGCAATGCCGCGCCGATCCAGAATTCGCAACAGAGCGGTCGCTTCACCTGCGGCCCTTCCTAGCGTTTCGCCGAGGGCTTTGCCTCGCGCTTCACCGAGCGTTTCGCCGAGGGCTTTGCCTCGCGCTTCACCTTCTTTGTAAAACCAGTTCTGCATCACGGTTTCCTCACGCAGTAAGGGTAGAATGACTTCGCGCAAATTTCTACTTCTTTTATCCACATCGGCCATCACCACCATGGCCACCAACAACTCCTCCAATTCTCGGCCCTGAGCGCGCGTCCGCAACTCGCTCACGGCCCGTTTCATGTTGGGTGCATCAGCGTCCACCGCCAACGGCGCGAATATCAGCCAAAACGAACTTGCCCGAGAGCACAGCTCCGCCACCGTCTTTTGGTAGACCGCATCGATTCGAAAAGTGACGCCGGAGAACGGCTCACTCCGCGGGGAGGTGCGGTATTCACCCAGGTCCGGCCAGGGTTTTTCGCGCCCGGAGAGCAGAACAACCGTTGTCCGAATGGGAGGTCGCAGGTCAGGTTGGCTTGTTTCGCCCACCATGGCCATCGCTCTTTCTACCCATTACTGTCGAAATCGGGCCTCCATCATTTCAAAAAGCGACGACGGCCTGAAATTCCTCTGGGCAAGCGTTGCAAGGGCCTTGGTAACTCGGTTTTCGGCTTTTTTGGGCGCCATCGCTGCCTGGTTGCTCGGCGGATCCCCCTTGGGCGCGCGAAAAGCCATTCATCGCCCGGCGCTCGAAGCTGATCCGGTGATTGAGGGAGCGACCGATCGCGGAATTGAAGAATCGAGGAGTCCCGGAAGTCGAGGGGCGGGGGGCGTTGCGGGGGATCTCCCCCGCCCCTTGAGGGTTTGGTTGAGAGTTTGGCTCGCCGGTAGGTTGGGCGACATCGCGTTAAGTTCAACGCGGGCGGCGCTGCGGAAACGCGGTTGATTGCGCATTTTGCTCTTGCATACGGCCAATTCCTGGGAGAATATGGCCCCGGTGAGCGGCATCTGCGGGACGAAACTGGTTATGCAGAACTGTCCATGGGGCGTTGGACGGGCGTGGCGGCAAATGGCTCTTCCTTCCGGGATCTGCGGACGATGAGACACTCCACATCAATCACGTTGATCGCAGCAACCTCGCTCCATCTACTCGCGTGCGCCTCTTCCCGGCGCTTCCCCACCGACGATCCTTTCGCTGGCGTTTCTGCTGTCGTCGACTCAGACTCCATGAACACCCCTCTGCAACGGCTGATCTCGGGGTGCCGTGAGAAGAATCCTGCCAGTTGTTTCGAGCTCGGAGTCTGGTACTTCTCGGGGGATCAGGCCACGAGAAATCTCCAGAAAGCGGCATCCTTGTTCGAACAGTCCTGCGACTTGGGCGATTCTAATGGTTGCCTCAATCTCGGCATAATGCGCGCTCAAGGGAACGGCGTCGACCGTGACTATGAAATCGCTCAAAGTCAGCTCACCCGATCTTGTGACCTTGGTAACCCGCAAGGATGCCTGAGGCTCGCACAGTTGATCATGGCGACGTCACACCCCGACAAGGCGAAGGTCCGGAGCCTTCTCGACAAGGCACGCCTCCTTCTCGAGGATGCCTGCAAAGCTGGACAGGCAGAAGGGTGCAGAATGCTTGGGCTGGCCTATCGCGACGGAACAATTGTCGTCGCGAACCAAACGACAGCATTCCAATATTTCAGCAAATCGTGCGACCTCGGCAGTTCTCCAGGCTGCGTCCAGACTGGATTCATGTACGCCAATGGCCTCGGGGTTGCAAAGAATGGACCGAAGGCGCTCAACCTACTGGAACCAGTCTGCGCGGAGCCCATCCACGACGCGTGTGTTATTATTGGACAACTATGCCTCGGTGGAAGCGGTGTGCCGGTCAACTATGCACGGTCCAAATTATTGTTCGAGGCTGCGTGTTCGGCAAGCAATCTTTCTGCTTGCGTCTCGCTGGGCGATCTTTATCGCGAGGGCAAAGGCGTCAAAAAGAGCCCGTACACTGCGAGTGAGATCTATGGTCGGGCGTGCGACAAAGGTGACGTCGATGCGTGCTTTTGGTGGGCTGCAACAGAAACGCCAGGGCTGACCTTTCGTGTCGGCACCAAACCCGATGTCCTTACTCAGGCATGTAATAGTGGTAGTCCCGTGGGTTGCCTCGGCGCTATGGTCATGCACGCCAGACGCCTAGTCTCCGGTGCGAGTCAGTCTTCTGCGCTCGAATACCAGAAAAAGGCATGCGACCTCGGAGTAAAGAAATTCTGCAGGTAGCCGAAAGAACTCATATGCGTCATACCACAAGAGCCGTCCAACTTTGCAATGCCGCTGGCGGCCTGCTTGCAGCGTTGAGCGGCAGAAGCAGAGGATCCAGAGGCTCCCGACATGACATTCCCTGACATTCGCGCCTTCCCGGTGAGCCACCCGGGCCCGTACGAGCGGCAGATGGGCGGATTCATCGCCAGACTGCTGCGCCTGTTCGCCGGCCGCGTTCCAGACCCCGAGAGCCATGCCCGGGTGGCGGAGCTGGCAACCGCCCCGGATCGCTGGTCGGCCGGGCATGCCGTGTTCGATGAGGTGCGGCGACGGCTACTGGCCGCCATGAAGGGTGACGACAAGCCGCGGGCGTTGCAGCACTCCTTCGAAGAGTCATGCTGCCAGGCGATGTACAACTCCATCAAACCGCCGGATCCGTTCGACCCGGGCTCGGCGTTCTTCATCGCGACGCAGGCTTTGGGTCTGGCGCGGGTGATCGGGGTGCCGGTCGAAGCGGTGGTAGCGGTGCTGGCCCCGGACGCCATGCATGTCTGACACACTTGCTGATCCTCCGACCGACCTTGGGGCGATGCATCGCATTGGGGCGCAATACTGCTCGATCTCGAGCTAGGCAACGTCCTCTGGCTGGATCTCAGTGCTTCTAGATCCTGCGCACCTGATCCCCTCGGAAACCTGCCATGAGCGAGCCGCCCACAAATTGGATCTGATGGTCGGGCTTCGCCCGCCCACAGCTCAATTGGGCGTTGTGCTGGTTGCGAAGACGCAGTGCAGACGATCACGCGACCAGGCCCAGCACACGCGCGGCCAGCACAGGCTCGATCCGGTAGGGAACCCGACCTTCGAAGAAACAGAACCGACGTATGAGGGGGCTCGCAAGCGCACTACCTTGCAGCCTTTGATCCACCCCCGACGACCTATTCACGATGATGAAGTCCGAATTTGTCGACTCGACCACCTGTGTGTGAAAGGGGTTGCTCTGGGAGCCCAGCCATCCCCATCGCCAGACTTGGAGAACGACAGGACTCTCCGCGCCGACGATCACTTCAATCGGCGTGCCGCCCGGCCGACCGACGCTGAACGTGTCTCTCCATGGTGCCCCAGGCGACGCACGAATCACCTCGACTTGCTTCTTGTACGCCCTGTCAATCACCTCTTCCAGCCGATCCGCCAGCACACGACGATCCACCCCCAGTTGGCGCAGTCTGTTCGCATCCTCCCACACGACTTCGCCGAGCCTGTCCTCGGGCCCGAGGAAGCCGCTGAACGAACAGACACCTGGCCGCAACCGGGCCTCGATGTCGCCGATCCGAAGGCCCACGTACTCCTCGAACATTGCCTCGATCTCGCGTGGCGTCCTCCCTTCGAGGTCTTGCGGAAGGACATCGGGAGGACTGATGCGACTCTTCTGAAATGCGACCGCGTCGCGGAGTTCCGGGGGCGCGTGGTGCGGTTTCGGCACTTCGGTAAAGCGATTGGCGAAGAACCGGGAGATATCGGCCCACTCTTCACGGTGGTGACGCCACACCATGGTACGGCACAGTTGCAGACCCTTCAGCGGATCGAACGCGGAGAGCGTCGCGTGCAGCGGCCCGCGAGCATCCGATCCCATGCCGCGCCACGAGAGAATGCTCTGCAAGAGCGCATGAAGAGCTTCCGGCCCGCCAGCCGCCCAGCGCGGGTCGCTCGCACGCCCAACGAGGTGGTCTTCGAAGACACCCTCGTTCGCCCGCATGAACGCCGCCAGCGCCTCATCGGCCATGATCGCCGACTCCGTCACCGCCTCGGTCTCGTCCGAGACCCGAATGTGCTTCGTCACGCACGTCGTGAAGTGCTCCCACGCATCATCCACCGTCCTCAAGGCTGCCGCGTTACTCATCTGCGATGCTCGGAAGGTTCCCCGTATCGAATGCGCTGTCAAGTGCGGTCGTACGGGGATGGCCACGCATCGTGGAGGAACAGCCATAACATCGGCGTGGATCTGACAATGTTCCGGGTAGACGGGCTGACCCAGTTGATCGTGCGTGAAAAAAACGTGCTGTGGCCGGCAAGATTCGGCTTGCATACTTGAGACAAGCGGGAGAAGATGCGGGGCGGTGGTGATGGACAGGTCTGTCCATTCAGGTGTTGGCCAGACCTTTGCGGATTCCAGCAGGAGATCCCCCAATGGCTAAGGCAAACCTCCGAAGTCTCTGCCTACTTTCTTCGCTAACGTTCTCACTCGGGGCCTGTGTTGTCACCACCGAACCGATGCAGGGAACTCCAGGCCCGGTGGGGGACGCCGGTCCGAAAGGCGACCCTGGTCCTCCAGGCGATGCAGGGCCGAAAGGCGACCCTGGTCCTCCGGGTGACGCAGGTTCTCCCGGTCCGAAGGGCGATCCTGGGGACACAGGATCCCAAGGGGTTCCGGGGCCTCCCATCTTTCCTCTCCCGCTCGTGCTCTACTACCCGTTCAACGACGGTCGTGGATACCAGGCAACCGATTTCAGTGGACACGCGATCCACGGTGAACTCGGCCTGTCGAGCAATCCAGACGCACAGGATCCTGCCTGGACAACCGGTGGCAGGTCCGGCAGTGCCCTCCTGTTTGATGGCGTGGACGATTGCGTTCGGACGAATAACTCCGGCGAACTCAACTTCGGCGACGGTATCACCATCATGGCGTGGGTGAAGAGGACAACATCGATATCGCCCGCCGATGGCTGGGGTACCGTCGTATCGAAGCATTACGGCAATGGTGCGCGCGCCTGGGATCTTCGTGTGATGGCGGGCTCTTATCGCTTTGCGTTCGTCATCTTTGGCACCGACGATGTTGAACATTCACTGCTATCGCCGGACAATATCATCGCCGAAGCGATGACTTGGTTCCATGTTGTCGGCACGTACGATCGATCTACAGGCAGTCAGCTCCTTTACGTCAACGGTGCTCTGGAGCAGGGGAATGCCGTCGGAAGCTTCCAGATCCAGGAAACGACCGTGCCTCTTCGGGTAGGATGCTACAACAACACGCCTAACGGAGACCAGGGCCGCGCCTTCTTTGCAGGTATCGTTGATGAAGTCATGATCATGAACCGAGCCCTGAGCGCGAAAGAGGTCAAAGCGTTTTACGATGCGGTCCCGTGACGGGTAGATCAAGACGCTAATGGTGCTGCCAATCCCGGGCCCATCACGAGTGCAGCTGGTCGACGATCGACGATGGTTCGTGATGAGGACTCGGTCCGTCGGTGCAGCTGCGATGCTGGCTCAACTTCGCCTTTGCTGCGTGCATCGCGACCACCTTCATACGATCTCTCTTGTGGTCTTCGTTCAGCTCGCTCCCATCGTTTAGCCGCAGTTTTTGGTTTTCCACTGGAAGCGAGCGACGCCGTGATCCCCGCGACACTCTACCCAACCTGACCAATGATCGATCTTCGGCCTCAACGAGGCCGCACTGTAGAATTCGTCGCAATTTTGCATAGAATCCTGCTCCTCTGATTTCGGGTAAGAACCATTGCAGCCCCGGTTGAAGCCAACCGTGACATGGTTCCACTTCAAGGTGCGCCCCGCAGCATCAATCACATAGCCCGTCACCGTACAGGAACTCTGCCACTTGTGGTCGAAGAACGCGCCGATATTTTCCTTCCGATTGGTGACCGTGTAATGCATGGTCCACTTCGAGGCACGATCGCGCTCAGCCTCTTCGATTTCGCCCACCTCCAGCGGTTCCGACTGGCCGCACGTCACTGTCGGAAGCTGCTCCTCGAGCAGCGCCACCCTTGCCTCAAGGCTCTCGATGCGTTGGCGCATCGACATCTCGGTTCCCTCGTCGTTTTCATTGCCCATAGGCGGCACCGTAGCCGAATCGTCACGAACGAGCAATGCCGTGCCGAACCTACCCATCGCGAGAAGTCAACAACGCCGGAACTGGCCACCCAGAACGACGACGAGTCACGGCGCCCTGGAAGTCATCCCCGTTTTATCAATGCCCCCTCTCGGCCGGCTCGGCGCTGACGCGCCTGCGCCGCCTCCGCCCCCAAATCGCTCACCTCACATTCGTTCGTTCGCTCAGGGGGCGCCAAACGCTTGCAATCCCCGGCCCGCCGTCACCGACGATGCGTTTTTCTAACCGCCGCCAATGGGTAGAAAACGCCTCCGCATGGGTAGGTTAGCGCGCCGAAGTTCCGAGGGTCGGGTCTGCCAATCCGGGTAGCGCACGCGTAAAAGAAACGCACAGTGGCCGGTGAAATTCGGCTTGCATACTGGAGAAAACTGGGAGAACATGAGCGCTGTGGTGATAGACCGGTCTGTCCATTCAAGTCTTAGTACTACTGCCGCAAGTAATTTGGCCAAGTTTTGAGGGACGTGGCAAAGGGGCTGAATGGCGTACATTCTCGATGAAGCGGGACAGGGCCGACTGCTTTCATATTTTGACGGCATTGGAAAGCTGCTCGGGCGAAGCGAGCGTCGGGAGGCGTTCGCGATTTATGCACTTGGGCTTTTGGGGGAGGGCGAGCGCAAGAGCATGGAGCCGATGGCGGCGCGCGCGTGTGGTGACCCGAAGCGGTGTCGCGCGGTGCAGGAGAAGTTGCTCAACTTCGTGACGGATTCGCCATGGCGAAATGCGCCTGTGCGCGAGTATTCGAGTCGGTATGCGATCGAGGCGATGACAGCCGAGCAGCCGATCGAAGCGTGGATTGTGGACGATACGGGGTTTCCCAAACAAGGCAAGAGTTCTCCTGGGGTTCAGCGTCAGTACAGTGGCACGTTGGGCAAGATAGCCAATTGCCAGGTAGCGCCGAGCTTGACCATCTGCACTCGGACGCAGGAGCTTCCGATCGACATGGATCTGTACTTGCCGGAGAGCTGGGCACACGATCGAGCCCGTTGCCGTGCTGCGCATATTCCTGATGAGCTTGAGTATCGGGAGAAATGGAAGATCGCGCTCGATCTGATCAAGCGCAACGTGGCCGCAGGGGTGCCCAAAGGGTTGCTGCTCGCCGACAGCGCCTATGGGGACACCGGGGAGTTTCGCCAGCAAGTGCATGCCCTGGGTTTTCAATATGCGCTCGATGTCAAAGTCCGCACCCACGTGCAAATCGTCGGCAGCGACGGCTCCGTGAGCATGCCCATGAGTGTGGGAGAAGCCGCCGAGGTCATTGGTACAAGCATGTTTCGCTCGGTGACGTGGCGAGAAGGCACTCAACATCCTCTCAGCTCGTATTTTGCAGCTATTCGCGTGCTCCCTGCCCATGGCTCTACCCAAGAGCAGTGGCTGGTCATCGAGCGCCCTTCGAACGATCACCCAGCCACCCACTTCGTGCTATCCACGCTGCCCAAGACACTCTCTCACGAGCAGCTCGTGGCCCAAATCAAGCAGCGCTGGCGCATTGAGAGAAGCTACCAAGACTTGAAGGGCGAACTCGGTATCGACCACTTCGAGGGGCGCTCTTATCGCGGCTGGCAACACCACATCACCTGCGCCCTCGCCTGCTATGCGTTCGTCGTCGCCGAACGCTCGCGGGCTTTTCCCCCCTCGGCCAGAAGCTCCCAAGAGCCCGACTCGCTCCCCTGCGCGGCCTGAGCGCCACTTCGACGACTCCTTCATCACCGTCCGCCTCGCCATCGCTCGCGCCGTCATCCGATGGCTCCCACGCTGCCCGTGCTGCCTTCGCGAGCAACAGCGTTCTCGCTCCTCCGGATACTACTCGGGTCAGTAGTATTAGACTTGCCCCATCCGTTGGAGCCCTCTCAAGAGTGCCCGTCGAGATTGGGCGGACCAAGAGAACGGGAGTTCGCTGACTATGACACCGTCGCAAATACCACATCTGAGGCCGGTGCAATGAGCACGGTTCTCTTTTGCAGCCAGCCTTTCGCACCGAGAGAGGTCGACGTCGACTTCCTCACAGAGCATCGGGCGGCAACAGACACCGGGTTCTCTACGGCCCTTCTCGATCACACCCTCGTCACTGAGGGTCATGTCGCGCGGGCTATCCGGAGACTCCCCGAAAACATCGGGAGCTGCGTCTATCGCGGCTGGATGCTCACTGCCTCCCAGTACTCCGACCTTCACAACGCGCTCAAGCAAAGGGGCGCAGAACTCGTCAACAGTCCGAGTGCGTATCGCTTCTGCCATCACCTACCTGAGAGTTACGCTACTCTGGAGGGCGAGACGCCGGAGTCTGTGTGGTTCCCAGTGAAGGGCTCAATCGCCCTTGACGGGATCCTCGACAGACTACGGATCTTTGGATCAGCACCGCTCATCGTGAAAGACTACGTCAAATCGCAGAAACACCACTGGAACGAGGCGTGCTTCATTCCTCACGCAGATGACAGGGCCAGCGTCGAGCGCGTGGTGCGGCGATTTCTTGAACTCCAAGGGGAGGATCTCGCGGAAGGTCTGGTGTTCCGGAGATATGTGCCCCTTCGCATCGTCGGACTTCATCCACAGAGCAACATGCCTCTCGCTGCCGAGTTTCGAACCTTCTGGTTCGATGGACAGCTTCTCCTCAAGCATGCGTACTGGGGTGACCTCGTCACTGTCGAACCTGGCTTGACTCCACCTGACCCCTGGCTCCATCACATCAGTCGTCAGATTCCCAGTCGCTTCTTCACTATCGATGTTGCACTCCTCGACAACGGGCAATGGACAGTGGTCGAACTTGGAGATGGTCAGGTCGCCGGTCTTCCAGAACCACAATTGGCGCCGCTATTCTATCAGAAATTGCAAGAGATCATGCGCCAGACAGCCCATGATTGAGAGGCAGAAGTCTAACACGGTATCGCAGCTGACAAGCCCCAACGCTGCGCAGAGTGTCATTCTGCCACTCTGCTTGATCTCGGAGTTCGCAGCTGAATAGCACGTTCGGCAGGCCCTTTTTCAACCCGAGGGTAGACTGCCGCCTTCACCTGTTTTTATCAATGCCCCCTCTCGGCCGGCTCGGCGCTGACGCGCCTGCGCCGCCTCCGCCCCCAAATCGCTCACCTCACATTCGTTCGTTCGCTCAGGGGGCGCCAAACGCTTGCAATCCTCGGCCCGCCGTCACCGACGATGCGTTTTTCTGACCGCCGCCAATGGGTAGAAAAACGGCGCCGCATGGGTAGGTTGACGCGCCAATGTTTCGGGGGTCGGGTCTGCCGATCCGGGTAGCACATGCGTGAAAAGAAACGCACGCTGGCCGGCGAAATTCGGCTTGCATACTTGAGACAAACGGGAGAACATGAGCCCTCTGGTGATGGACAGGTCTGTCCATTCAAGTGTTGGACAGGCGAGAAAACAACGAAGTTTTTCCGCAGATGCTGGTGCGCGACATGACTAAGGCAACCACCGTGCCTTCTTGGGACAGGGAACTTCGTCGCCTCGTCGACTGGTATGTCGAGACGCTTCCGAAACTTGGAGGTTACACACCAACGGATGCGCACCAACTATTACTTTGTTGCCGAGAGTTGGAACTCGAATGTCCTTTGGTTCAACACGTTGCACGGAGGATCGCCAGCGTAGAGGACCCACCCGAGTGCCACCACGAGCACATTGTCGAATCCGTGATGCGCCAAGTCGTTCTCATGCGGTTCAACGTCGGACTCGAGGATCGCCGACGCTTCTTCCATTACTGGATCACGCGGCGCAATCTCGCGACCGAGACACCTTTCATCAAGGCCTACATCGTAGGGTTGGCTGTCGAGCAGCTACATCAGTCGGTGGTCGAGGACGATGCCTTGGAGTACGTGCGAAGCTGGTTCCTGCGACATACCAACCTCGAGTCCGATCGAATGAAGGCATGGGTTCCGCGATACCTCTGTCTCCTTGGGCATCCCGAGGAGGCGCTCAAGATTGCGAGCGAGCTCTTGAGTCAACGCAAGCGAAATGGCAGTTGGGGAGGAAGCTATGATCGGACCGCCGCGGTACTGTTTGCCCTTTCGCGGTTCCCTGATGTCGCCACACTCGACCTCACCGAGAGCCTGTCATACTTATTACGTAGGCTACAGCGCGGCCTGACCGGCAACATAGTGCTAGAGGCCACTACTTTGAAGGCAGTCTATACTTTGGGGTTGCTGCCCGAGCCTTTTCATGATCTTCTATCTGAGGCAGTTGAAAGGGTATACCCATTTTCGCGCCACTTTTCTGAAGAAATCATTGTGAAACTTCACCAGGCGGTCGTCTCATGCAGACTTGATCGCGACGTGCTTTTAGGTGGAGTGGATGCTCACTTCGTGGCGCAACTTGCGCGAAACCCTTCACCGAGTGCGCAATGTTTAAGTGATCTTCATGCGATGAACGAGGTTCCGTCACTACTCGATGGCACGATCCCCATCAGAACTTGGCTTACGAATGCGTCAGCCATGAGCTGTAGTCGGCTCGAGAACACGGTTTTCGAGACGTATCTATCCGAGGTAAATCAGCATGCGACGGGAAGAGCTGTCCAACACGGGTTTGCAGCTGATGGCCTGCTTGCTGCGTGCGCGGCGGTGCCGCGCACTTGCGGCGCCGACGGCCACAGCTGAAACCCACGTTCAGCGGGCCAACGATACGCCAAGACGCGGCGGACAAGAAGCCACACCATGATGGCAGTACACACCGCAATCTGGGCGTTCAGCCTCCGACACTACTTACGCTCTGTCAGATCGCAACATGAGGCGGATTGGGTGGAACGATGATGCGCGGGGAAGTTGGGGTTGCAAGGCGAACAAAATCAGCGCCATTGAATGTCACAATGCCGTTTGCCCCTGCATGCTCAGCACACACGAGGTGCAAGGCGTCAAAAACTACACCCGAGTGAAAGCCGCGATTCGTACACCGCTCCAGCGCCTCGGTGTATGTGGACGGCTCTAGTTGAACGAGTTCAAACACTCCTCGCAGTTGACGAACGACGCGCATCGCCTGTTCCGGGCTGAGGCGCGCTGGCGCCGGCATTCGTGTGAGCACCGACCAGATCTCCGCGAGAGCGTGCCATGTGATCATCCCTGTGAGTCGCCGCTCGATTACCGCGTCGATCCAGACGATTGCGCGGCGATGATGCGGATGCATGTCGTGTGTGCCCGCGATAATCACGCTGGAGTCGAAGGCGATCTTCATGAACCACCCGAGAGATGCTCTGCACGCGCTTCGCGATCCACCCGATGGTCGAAAACTTCCTCCGGCAAGACAACATTGGACTCGCCATGCGCAATGAGGAACCCGTGCCGCTCGATCAGGGTCACGCCGGTGACGGGCATGGCCTCGGCAGCCTCTGGAAGCTGCCGAGCAACATCGGCCGCAACGTCATGCGTCGCGAGTTCTATGACGCGAAGCCGCTCCGTGACCGGCAGACTGCGGATGGCAAAGAGGAGCTGCTCGATAGTCATGAGACACAGCATGCCACAAGCAAGGGTCTGGACGCCAGCCCAAAGGGAGGCTTCGATTTCGCCACACCAGGCACACGTGGCTCGTGAGTCGGCGCTCCCGCCTTGCCCTCGCACCCCGAAACCTGCGGACGCGTGACGAAAAAGAGCCGCCGAACAATGAGCATTTCATCGCCGACGCCCGTAAAATCTACCCATCTGCACCATCACGATTCAGGTCGGCGTGAAAGCGTGGGTTGAACAAGCCCGGTCGGCGCGCTGGGGCGTGTTGGGTTTTTCGACATTACCGCCGAGCGGCCGGGGCCTGACGTTCTGGACCGCGACCATCTTGCGGCCCTTTTTCAACCCGAGGGTAGACTGCCGCCTTCACCTGTTTTTATCAATGCCCCCTCTCGGCCGGCTCGGCGCTGACGCGCCTGCGCCGCCTCCGCCCCCAAATCGCTCACCTCACATTCGTTCGTTCGCTCAGGGGCGCCAAACGCTTGCAATCCTCGGCCCAACCTTCATCGACTATACTTTTTTCTGAGCGCCGCCAATGGGTAGAAAACACCGCCGCGTGGGTAAGTCAGCACGCCGGTGCTCCGATGGTCGACTCTGCCAATCCGGGTAGCACACGCGTAAAAGAAACGCGCTGTGGGTCGATGAAATTCGGCTTGCATACTTCAGACAAACAGGAGAACATGAGCGCTGTGGTGATAGACCGGTCTGTCCATTCAAGTGTTAGACTTTCAGAGAAGCCCCGTGCATTCTCGATCGAGCCGAT
Source organism: Polyangiaceae bacterium (assembly GCA_016712345.1). Lineage (GTDB taxonomy): Bacteria > Myxococcota_A > Polyangia > Polyangiales > Polyangiaceae > JADJRH01. Next base: position 3,790,155 of record JADJRH010000011.1, on the reverse strand, counting down.
CCACCGCGACGAGCAACATGGGCGTTATGGCACTTGATCCCGAAACCCGTCGTTACCTGGAGCATTTCCAACGAAAGCTGCTCAGGCCTGACTTCGACAAATGGGTCGAACATAAGGACTTCGTAGTCCGCATGACTGGAGAGGCCGGTCGCACCATGCGTCAGCGCTTCGGCCCGAATTTCTCGCCCTACTCTGATGCGCTGATACGTGAGTACGAGAAAGAGCTTTCCGACTTTGTACCAGCCACTTCTTACGATACTGCCACGTCTCACCTCATCTTTGGGGACATAATGGACCAGGTTCAGCGATCGCTGCAAGACATGCAGCGTCCGCTCCAGCGTCCTGTTCGCCTTGCAACTTCTACTGATGCGAATCCCTCACCGGCATCTGTTCCGTCTCAAGAAGAGCATTTGCTCTTCATAGGGGAAGGCACTTCGTTTTTCTGCAACTACTGGGCGAAATTTCTTTCTCACTGCTTGACGGAGGGTGCCCTTTCGTCGGACGGTCCAGCGATTACGGCGCCCGACATGGACAAGTTCTTCCACGAGCGCGGTGACCTCACGACTATCTTCGTCGAGCTACTGCTACACTACGCTTTCTTCGGACATCTATTCGGCTTCGGCGTGTTGATTCAGCCGGCGCACTCGTTGCGATTCCGGCTGGAACTGCTGCGCGCCATGGAGGTTTTCGTAGTTGGGCACGAGTTTGGACACTTCTATCTGGAAGAGAATCCGCGGAGCCTCGATCCAGCGGACCCATTGCGCCAAATGCGTCTGGAAGAGCACTTCTGCGACCAGTTTGGCTTCATCGTCTGCAGGTACTTCGGAACACGAACCGACTCATGGTTCGCGTTCTCCGGTGCGGCTCCGCTCATGTTTCTTTCAGCTCTTCGGCTCTGTGAAAATGCCCGTGCCCATCTCTCAACCCGTACCGCTCCCAAGGACACTCATCCGCCGGTGGACGACCGAATTGGGCGCATCCTCTACACTGCACTGAATGATACTCATGCAGACAACCTGCTTGCTGTTCGCGGTTATCTCGAGGAGGTCGGAGCGATGTGGGAGGCAATGGAAAGGATAGCGCGCGACATATTTGAGCTTGCGGGTGCTCAAAGTGGGGAAAGTCATGAAGTCTAACACGGGGTTGGTTCTGACAAGCCCCGATGCGGCGCAGAGCGTCCCTGTCGGGCCGCTCTGCTTGCTCGCGGGGCTTGCAGCACAACCCCCCGTTCGGCCGGCAGAGCGTGAGCGCAACACCGTCAGTCTTCGAGCAAAGCCATCAAGAACGACTCGATCGACCCCGCCACGCATGATCCCTTGGATCCCGCATTTGCGCGCGAGTGGACTCGGCATCTCCTCCGGAGTCGAGGACACGATTTTTGTGCTCGCCCGTCCCTTCGGTGTGCCAACCTACGATCTTGATTTCGAGCGCTTTTTCGCCTGCACACACCCCGTCTACCTGCCCGAGGATGTGGAAGTGACTGCAAGGGTCGGTGCGATCGCCGACTACAAGGCATTCTTCACGATGCTCGGGACTATCGGCCTCCGTCTCGTGAATGACCCCGCGGCCTCCTACCGCGCAAACGACCTTCGGGGCTGGTACCCGCGGATCACCCATGTCACGGCTCGTTCGCTATGGTTCGAGGGTGAGCCGGATCTCGACCGCGTCGCGCGCGAAATGGGGTTCCCGGTCTTTGTGAAGACCGTGCAGCAGACGCTGCGGCACCGCCGCGACGTCTGCATCGCTCCAGATCGCGATGCGCTCGAGCGCGCCGTGGCGACTTACCGCGGCGACCCGGTGCTGGGCGCGCAACCGCTGGTGTTCCGCGAGTACTTGGAACTCGCGCCGCTCCCCTCGGCGCCTCGACACGCGGACCGCATTCCAGGCGGGCGCGAGATCCGCAGCTTCTGGTGGAAGGGCCGCCTCGTCGGGGACGGGGCGTACTGGAGTCGTGATGGGGGCTGGACGCCTTCCCCAGTAGACCGAGCACGAGCGCTCTCGCTCGGGGAAGAGGCTGCACGGTGCCTCGACGTGCCTTTCCTCGTGGTGGACACAGCGCAGCGAGTTGATGGGTCTTGGGTCATCATCGAGGCTAACGATGCACAGGAGTCCGGCTATGCCGGCATCTCACCGGTGGCACTCTGGCGCGCGGTCATCGAGGCGGAGCGCTGACGGCCATGCTCGTCGGACGCACACGCGTGCCTCAGAAGAGCCTCATCACAGCTCTTCGGTCCGCCTGTCTCCTTCACGCGGCAGGACTCCGGCTTGCATCCGATGGTCGGGTTCGCGTTGCTCGCCCACCCGCGGCACACCGCAGCGTTTTACGGGCTGGCGCCTCAGTATGGTTCAGCCGGAGGCACAGATCGGAGATCTCATGAGCGGCCGAAACATCATTCTCGATACCACCAGTCCCAGATCGGGATTCGCGACGGCGTGCCCGAGGTGTGGCACAGCCCCATCGTCGGTTTTATCAATGCCCCCTCTCGGCCGGCTCGGCGCTGGCGCGCCTGCGCCGCCTCCGCCCCCAAATCGCTCACCTCACATTCGTTCGTTCGCTCAGGGGGCGCCAAACGCTTGCAATCCTCGGCCCGCCGTCACCGACCATGCGTGTTTCTAACCGCCGCCAATGGGTAGAAAAACGCCGCCACATGGGTAGGTCAGCGCGCCGAAGTTCCGAGGGTCGGGTCTGCCGAGCCCAGTCGCACATGCGTGAAAAGAAACGCACGTCGGCCCGCGAAATTCGGCTTGCATACTGGAGAAAACTGGGAGAACATGAACCGTGTGCTGATGGACCGGTCTGCCCATTCAACTGTTGGGCAGGCCCGACTCGATGCGAAGCGTGCAGCACTCCCTGAGCGGAGGCGCGCACTCAAAGATTGGTCGATGAGGCGACCGCAAGCCCGTGGACCTCAAGGCACAGCATTTCTTCAGCAATATCACACTAACATCTACAACGGGAGAACGTCATGAGTGGTGGCAAAGGTGGCGGCGGTGGTGGCAAGGGCGGTGGCGGTGGTGGTGGCGGAAAGGGTGGTGGCGGAAAGGGCGGCGGCCCTCCGCCGAACGCACCGAGCACCACCGGCAACCCTTCCGGTGGCGGTCGGGGCAATAACCCCCCTTCGAAGTAGAAAAACTCTGACCGAACTCGGCAACGAGGTGCGCTTTTTACGCCGCCGAGCGCCCCAATGGAAGGGAGGCGCAGACGGCTGCGGGTCGAGGCGCACACGTCTGCGGGTCGCGGCCTTACCTGTTTTTTATCAATGCCCCCTCTCGGCCGGCTCGGCGCTGACGCGCCTGCGCCGCCTCCGCCCCCAAATCGCTCACCTCACATTCGTTCGTTCGCTCAGGGGGCGCCAAACGCCTGCAATCCTCGGCCCAACCCTTCATCGACTATACTTTTTTCTGAGCGCCGCCAATGCGTAGAAAGCGCCGCCGCGTGGTAGGTCAGCGCGCCAAGTTCCTGGGGTCGGGTCTGCCGATCCGAGTAGCACATGCGTGAAAAAAAACGCACGTTGGCCGTGAAATTCGGCTTGCATACTGGAGAAAACTAGGAGAACATGAGCCGTGTGGTGATGGCCCGGTCTGTCCATTCCAGTGTTCGGCAGGCAGAGACCCTTGATGGCTACATCCCTCAGAATCAGGGGCGGGCCTCCCTATCGCAGTCATCCGACATCATCGTAATCAGCAGGATCTTCTGGAGTTGAGCATGGCGGCGTGGAGACATACAGCGTACTGGAAATCAAGCGACTACTTCACGCAATACAGGAGATATGTCCAAGAGCGAGCCCGCGACTACATGGGGCGTACAGAGGATTGCGCGGACATCAGCGTCCTGCTCATTATCAACTTTGCTGCGGAGAAGGGCCTGCCTGTTACGTTCACTGACGGCGACGGTGTGCTATACTGCTCAAAAGCCGAACAGCAACACCCTTCAAGGGTTCTCAGGACCCTGGAGTGGGGTGACGGCGACCAGGCTGCGTATGCTCAGGCCATCCAGCGACGTATATCGAGTAGCAATCTGATCGCGCGCAATCTTGAGGCAAACGACATCGGCCCGCAACCTGGAGATCTGATGATCAAGTCGGATCATACTGCCCTTGTGTTCTCTTGGTTCCCGGTTCCCGCTGCGTCGTCCTGGTCACACCCCAAGGATGCGGATTTTGTCGCTGGAAAGATCCCCCTTTTCCCGGGGCAAGAGATCGCTCGAAAGCAGCTAGATCAGTTAGAATACTTTCGACAAGCCCCCTCTGACGTTCCCGATTCAATGGGCTACATTGACTACCTGAACCATCGCGGCGAGGGCAAACAGAGGGCCGAACTCATCTATCGCGCGCCCGTGTCAGAGATGCAGCGACAGGGGCTCAAGTTCATGAAGTACAACGCGGACGTATTGCGCGATTGGGAGAACTGGGATGGAAAGGGCGCTCCGCCGTGACGGCCCACAAGTGGCTGTATCCTCTTGCGTCCTCGCAGGAGCAGTCGAATGCCCTGCGAGTCGTTTGCGCTTCTCGTACACGGAGAGTTCCAATGAATCGTCGGATCAAGCTGCTAGTCACTATACCGCTGGTGCTCCTGATTGCCCTCATCGGAGTGAAAGCAACGTGGGCTGGGCTTTACCAAAACGTATCAGTTCACATCGGAAACAACGTTGCACAAGGCAACGTTAGCTCGACGCGAAGAAGCTCCGACCCGTTGGAGTATATCGGTTGTGAAGTGACGGTGAAGAAGACCGGCGGGCAGGGCTCCTGCATCGCCTATGACACCGCAGGAGTTCGCGCATTTTGCAAGGTCACAGACGCATCCTGGCTTCCAGTCATCGAGATGATCAACGAGACAAGCAACATCAAATTTTCGTGGACTACGCCGCAAACCGGCGATCCGGAATGCGACAGTTTGACTGTCGCCAACGGTTCGAGATTTCTGCACTAATCGCTATCGAGGCCGCGAATCCAACACTTGATGTTCAGACGACAAATGCCGACCCACCTTGCCCACCTTGAGAGAGAGCTGCCGAACAATGAGCATTTCATCGCCGACGACTGCAAAACCTACCCATTTTCACCATCGCGATTCAGGTCGGCGTGAAAGCGTCAAGCCCGGTCGGCGCGCGGGGCGCCTTGGGTTTTTCGACGTTACCGCTGAGCGGCGGGGGCGTGGCCGGCGAGACTGCGGCCAGTTGGGTGAAGAAAAGAGTCGGTGAGGTGGGCAGGCGAAGGCGCACCCATGGGCACGAGTGGGTAGATTTGAGAGTTTGAAAATGCATCGAGTGCCTCTTTTTCAACGCGAGGGTAGACTGCCGCCTTGACCTGTTCCAGGCGGGTTCACGGAGTGGACTGTACCTCCCTGTCAGGTGGGTGGCGGAGGGGCTCGGGCAAGAGGCAGGCTGTCGATGATTCCACCGCAATGAGTACACAGGCGGACATCGCGCCCAGTCAGGCGGCGAAGTTGTTCTACCCAGTCAGACGGCGCTTCTTTTTCTTTGACCGGTTCGGCCGCAGCCTCGGTGGGTAGAGTGGTTGTTGGCTGGAGGAGGGCTTTGGCCGCCTTCCACTTGGCTTTTTGGGCGGAGGCGTACAAGCCGTAATGACGAATCTTGTGGAATCCGTCAGGCAGAATGTGCTGTACAAATCGTCGTAGGAATTCGACGGGACTGACCGTGGCCGTCTGTTGTTTGCGAGTCCGCCATGTGACATGGCTCGGTGTCACGTCCAATAGGCGACTGTTGGAGATCGCTACCCGATGGGTATACCTTCCCAGGTAGCGCAAGACATGCTCCGGTCGGCGGAAGGGGCGTTTGGCGTGGACGACCCATCCGATTTTCCGGAGCGAAGCGACCAGTCTGTCGAATGCTTCGGGGTCTTGGAAGAGGTCGAGTTTGGCAAACGTGCCTTGATGATACAGGTGTTTGACGTGTTCGAGCATCTTGCCGCGAAAGACGTCAGCACGCGAGCTTACGACTCATCTCGCACAATATCGTCGCAATGGTACGACGAAGAAAGAGGATTTGGGATATTGAGAAACGCATCTTGCCGCCCTTCTTCAACGCGAGGGTACCGCCGCCTTGACCTGCTTTTATCAATGCCCCCTCTCGGCCGGCTCGGCGCTGACGCGCCTGCGCCGCCTCCGCCCCCAAATCGCTCACCTCACATTCGTTCGTTCGCTCAGGGGGCGCCAAACGCTTGCAATCCTCGGCCCAACCTTCATCGACTATACTTTTTTCTGAGCGCCGCCAATGGGTAGAAAGCGCCGCCGCATGGGTAGGTCAGCGCGCCAAGTTTCTGGGGTCGGGTCTGCCGATCCGCATTTAGCTCGGTTTCAGCAAGCCGAGAGCCATCTGACAAGCTCGCGCAACACGCGGTAGCAGGTCGTTCATATGAAGAGCTTCCACGGTCGCTCGACCAGTTGAACTGATACCCACACAACTGGCATCATGCAGCATCTGAAAATGTTCCTCCCAGCTCTGAGTACGTGGATTGAACAGCTCGACCTGAATGCCCTCCTGCGGATCCGTCCCGACAATCCACGTGGAAGCTCGCGCCGTGACCGAATTGGGCAAGCCGACAATACTGACATCGGCCTCCGTCTCGAAGCAGAACAAGCTCGCGCAATGCCCGCGGAATTGATGATCGACTCACGCCGCTTGGTCTTGGGCTGCCATTGAAAGAATCTGCGCGAATTGCGCCATTTGTACTAAGCTCTCAAGCTCAACTCGTTCGGCGTCGAGAAGAGTCCCTTCCGTATTCTTCTCCAACAATTCGTGCATTCTTTCGTTCAAGGATTCGGCGAATGCGGGCAACGCGGGGACCATGGAGCGCGGAATCGTGAGCGTCAGCACATCCGTCGGGACAGCCATTCCTGGTCTATACACCAATTCACGACCCAACGCACAGAAATAGTTGAGGCCAACGTCGCCTGATTCCAGGCCGCTAACCGACCGGAGCGCCAAGACTCTACTTGTCTGACTCGGCTTGTCAGATTTGGCTGGAATCGAGAGCATCCTTGGTCGACCGTTATTGCCCGTCTTCCGTCAACGCTGCGTGCACGGCCGTTCGGTGGTGACGGCCGCACGGACCCTGGTGCCAGCGATCTTGGCACTCGAAGGGGCCGGATTCGCCGTATCCGTGAACCAGGAACGGCTTTTTATGGTGGCCCGTAGTGAGGATGTCTTCATCGCTGACGGTCCCGAGATCGTGCGTGGATTGATCAAACCCGCCGACTCCGAGGTCAAGCTTGGAGCGCAACGGATACAGAAATCGAGGACACGATCCGACGTTTCGGTCTCGCTAATAACAGTGTATAGTGTGCCAGGAGTAGAACCATGGGCGTTCGGTTCACACTGTGGGCAGTGGATGCGGAGCGGATCCTCGACGTGTTGAGCGCTTCTGAGGTAGCGGCCGCGCGGGAGGATAGTCTGCAACTCCAGCAGATCTTGAGACGGGCTTCCGATTCACCCCACTCACGCGGAATCCTGCAACTTCTGCTCGATGGTCACCGAAGATGGTGGATCGGGAGCTTTCTCGAATCACTCAGGCAGTCCTCGCCGTGGTTGCAGAACAACACCGATGCCGACCACGCTGAGAAGCTACTCTCGATCATGTTTGCAGGGTTGGATTGCGGGACGCCGATTCGCCCCCCGCCTGCTCCGACACCTTGCGCCCCGTTTCCTATCACGCCGAGGGTCGATGCGGACCTACGCTTCGCAACGCTCTCGGTCACAGACTTCTCCTTTCTTCGCCTCTTTTTCAGCGAATATCTCCAGAATAACGGTCGCCGTTTCAGCAGGCCGTCCGGCCACATCGGCATCGCCCCAGACGACGACGTCGAATGGGACGCCTGGGTCCGACAGGTCATCCAGGAGATCACCGCCCCGCTGGAGATCAGGGATCCCTCGCTCGTGAGTCTCCTCGGATGAATACTCCTCGTCCTTCCGCCGTTCACGAGTCGGTTCTCCTTGCGCGGACCCATCACGTAACGTCGAACGTGAAGGCCCCTTCAGAAGCGCTGTTCGTGCTCAGGGGCGCCAAACGCTTGCAATCCCCGGCCCGCCGTCACCAAACGATGCGTTTTTCTAACCGCCGCCAATGGGTAGAAAACACCGCCGCATGGGTAGGTCAGCGCGCCGATGTTCCGGGGGGGTCGGGTCTGCCGATCCGGGTAGCACATGCGTGAAAAAAAACGCAAGCTGGCCGGTGAAATTCGGCTTGCATACTTGAGACAAACGGGAGAACATAAGCCCTGTGGTGATAGACCGGTCTGTCCATTCAAGTGTTGGCCAGGTGAAAGCTGCACCTCGGCGATGAAGCGATGAAGGTACGCAACCCCTACGATCCTCCGGGTAAGGACGCTGGTGCAACTGGCACCAAGCTGTCTCCGTCCGACTGGAAGCGCGCCGTGGAAGTGTTCGATGGGTTGATACCGAAGCGCTCTTTTGCCGCGTCCAGCGCCCCATTGGAAGGGGAGGCGCAGACGCCTGCGCGTCGAGGCGCACACGTCTGCGGGTCGGGGCGCACACGTCTGCGGGTGGAGGCATTTCGTCGCCGATAGCCGCAAACCTTCCCATCTTCGCCGTCGCAATTCAGGTTGAAGCCCAGTCGGCGCGCTACCCCTGCCCAGCCGGCGATGCGTTGATAGCGCTGGGCAGGTTGTGCGAAACGCGGTACGATGTGTTTCGATGAAGCTACTGGATCTCGAAATCGAAGCCCTCAAGCTACCCCTTGCGGAGCGCGCTCAACTTGCGGAGGTGCTGCTCGGCAGCCTGGACGCGCTTTCTGAGGATGAGCACCGCCAAGAATGGACCGAGGAGGCTCTCCGTCGTGACGCTGACCTCGACGCCGACCCCACCCGAGGCAGACCCGCCGACGAGGTGTTTCGCGGCGCGCGAGCACGACTGCGGTGACTCTTCCGGTTGTCTTTCACGAACTCGCCGAAGAGGAGCTAAATGAGGCGGCAGTCTACTACGCCAAAGCTCGTCCTGGGTTGGGTGACGCGATTCCCGTACAGCATCCTCTATCGAATTTGCTCGGATCATATTCGCATACTTGCGATTGCTCACCAGAAGCGGCGACCGCTGTACTGGCGCCGAGTGTCCATCATCCGCTCAGCTTTGCCCGACCGCCCGCAAGCAGATTACCATGCTCACCTGGCCAGAAACCTTCATCTGCTTGAAAATCGTCCCTCAATCCACGCAGATCCCAGTGTCAGACACTCGTAATCACAAGGTGATCACATGTGCTGTTTCTCGAAACCCGTGAGATCCGTTTCCGCCACCAACATCTTCGCGCGTGAAGCGTCCAATGGCCGCCAGTATCTCGCGTACAGCATGACACTCTCTGCAGGCGAGGACCTCTCCATGATCCTACCCCTACCGGTACCGCAGAGCACTCCCGAAGGCGCGGTCACATTCATTGATCTATCGGCGTACGCAGAGTTCTTTGACGACATCGCGAAGGGGTTTCCCGAGCCGGTAGCTGTCGGACACGCTCCACGCCGGGCACTCCCACCGGAGAGGGCTGCGCCACTCGCGGTCGTGGAGGTTGGCAGCTTCGAGGCGTCGTTCGTGCCCTCGCTCAGCGACTTCGATCGTCTCGACCCTCGATTTCGCCTGCCCGCCGACGCCGGCGCCAAGCTGCCTGGCCATGAACGATCCGGTTTTGCCGTATTCAAGCTCATGAAGGGCAAGAAACGCATTCATCCAATGGCGTTCACGTTTCCCCGGGCCGCTCCCGGAGCGCTCTTTTTCCCCACGGTGCACATTCATGATGGGCAAGTTCATGCCGAAGCCAACTTTGATCACGCCCTTTTTCTACAGCGCAGTCCACGCGCTCAGACTGCCATTCCACATGGCTGGCAGTTCTCCAACAACGCCCGCTACTTTGTGAACATTGAAAAGGCACGTGGCATGGTCGACGGAGATCGCCCCATCCATCGACTGCGGCTCAAAGGGCGCGCATCAAACCGCGACATCTACGTAGAAGATTGAGCCGAAATAGCATTGTATCCGTGCCACTGACCTTCACTGGACTCAAGCCGTGGGCAATCAATCTCGCACAGCATGGAAGATCGTCGAGTGGAATCAGGCGCAGGGACAAGGCCTCGTTGAATGTGAGGCCTTCGGCCGCCTACCGTTCGATGCCGCCGCCGCCCTCGTTCGCGACTTTCACGTCGGCGAGAGCGTTCATGTGAACCTTGAGAAGCACGGAACGAGTTTTACGGTCAGCCGATTTGGCCGCCATTGAAACCGTGGACGCGGCATTCTTTTTTCATACATGGCAGTCCTCGCGATGGGTAGATACACGAGTGCACATGCCAAACGGAATAGCTGACGCGCCGCCCTTATCACCACGAATAGCTGCGATCGTCGAACAAACGTTGATGGCGCTTAATCGCGTTCAGCGGGGTTCTCTCATCACTCAAACAACGCCGCAGCCTCCCGCACCCCCAGCGTCACCGTCACCACATACCCATCCTTCGTTTTGCGCGCTTCTACCCGCGCCTTTTTGGCCCCGCGCCCCTTCAACCAAGCCAAACCCCGCTTTGCCACGCCCTCCGCTTCCTTCTGCGCCGCATCCACCTTCCCACCCTTTTTCACCGCCGCCTTGCGCAATGTCTTGGTCGCCCCGGCAATGTCGCGCACACTCGCCTCCGCGGCCGACTTACCGCCGATCTTCTGCCCACCTTCCACAAGCAGCTCGGGCGTGTCCAACTCCGGCGTCACCTCGGTAAACTTCACCAGTGCAAACGCCTTTTCAGGCCCAACTTTCAACGCTGTCGCGAGGGGCACTTTCGACACCACCTGAATCAACTTCCGCGCTTGGGTAACACTCAACACCCCGCGCCCGTCAAGCATCCCCTCAAACGAAGTGTACCCCACCGCCAAGTAGAGCTTCTTGTCTTGCAGCTCTTTGAGCGCCTTGCCAATCTCGTAAAAGTCCTCCGCAATGCGCGCCTTGCGCCGCGCAATCAGATCGAGCAGCGCTTCAGCCCGCTTCTTGCTCGCGGCCGACGCGACTTTGGCGTCGGTGGTCAGTTGAGCCAAAGTGGTAGCAAGCGCCGCGGTTTTGGAGGATTTGGCAGCGGTTGAAACGGTCGGCGCAGCATTCTTTTGTTTGGCAGGCATGTCAGTCCTCGCGATGGGTAGATCTCGAAGCGCCGTTTTACCGCGTCCACCGCCGCATTGGAAGGGTAGGCGCATACGTCTGCGGGTCGAGGCGCACACGTCTGCGGGTCGAGGCGCATACGTCTGCGGGTTGAGGCGGGCCGAGGTGCAGACGCCTGCGGGAGTGGATGCATCGCCGCCATGGGTAGAAAACGCTGCCGCATGGGTAGGTCGGCGCGCCGCTGTTCCGGGGGTCGGGTGTGCCGGTCGGGTAGCACGCGCGAGGTCTACCCACTTTCATTGAGGTTGCCAATTTGACCTGTACGCCGACGATGCTGAAGAACCGCTCAAAGAAACGGTGGGCCTACATGGCACCTCCCCAATCCGTTTGCTGTCAGATCCGACGTGCTTTCGCGTTTTCAACTGCCTGAACCGCAGTTCAATCGATGTTCGCCGTTCGTCCAAACCGTGGCAGGTTCAGTGCGGCTTTTGGGTGCTGCTTTTCCAAACGCCGCTCTCACCGTCAAGGCGCCCCAAAGTGGGCGCCGTTCGGCATTGAGCCTTCTATTGTGTACGCATTGACTTTACCGCCGACGTTTGCGCGGTGAGAGCGCCTCGGGATGGTACGACGGCGGATCGTCCGAAGCGGCTGCGGCGGCCAATTCTTCGGCCGAAGGCACAACCCAAGGATTTGTGCGCTCGAGTTCATCTTCAAGCGTGGGTACACCCGGCGTTGGGCCGCGGCGTAACTCAGGCATAGGCAAAATAGCGGGGGATGCCGCCGCGGGAGGCGGTGTGGGATCGATCGGTTGAGCCGGAGGAGGCGGCGCGGGCGGCGGATCCGGCGGCGGCGCATCGATCGCCGGAACCGCCGCGGCGGGCGGAATTGCCGCGGCGGGTGCGATCGACGCGGGCGGCGCAAGCGTCTGCGCAGCGTTGGGCGCCGCAGGTGCGAGCGAATCGCGGGCCCGCCCGTCGGGCGCTTTTGATTCAACAGGAGGCCGCAACTCGGGCGGGCCCTTGGGGCGCGGCGCCTCTTTGTCAAACCCCATTGCCCGTTCGGCGGCGTCGAACACGCCCGCGAGATCGCGCAAAGGTACACTTGCCGCAATGATGTCGGGAACCGCGATCGCGAGATCGTCCTGCGCGTGGAAAGGTACACCCGGTCGATCGCGCTCCTGCGAAAAGCGCGCATCGTCGATCGCTACGCGCACCTCGATCGGGATCTTTGTGTGCCACACGCGCCCATCGATCGCGGTGCGCAGATCCCAAGCGGTGAGAATGGGTACACGTCCCATGCCGGCGATGCTGCTCGTGTCGGCGAGAAGCGCTTTTAAGAGCCACGCGATGAACTCTTGAAACACCGGAGCGTCGTCGCGCCACGGAAAAAGTTCACGAAAGCCGTGCCAAAAAGCCGCCGCTGAACCGTACACAGCCACGTCCGTCGGGTCGAACGACTCTTCAAACGCGCGCACCGCCACGTCGCCTTCATCAATGACGGAGTCGATGAGCGCGGCTTGAAACTCGGCCATTTTTTTGCGAGCCGCTTTGGGTGCGAGCCCGGTGAGGCCGGTGGTGATCTTTTGCCGAATGTCGGGTCGCTGGCGAAACCAGCGCATGCGCTCCGCCGCGTTCCAGCGCGCGCGCAGCCCTTCGGGTGACCAAAACGGCATGTCGGCCGTGCGGAGGCGTTGCAACAGCTCCGCCACGAGTTGAAGGCTGGGCGAATCGGCGAGGTGCGCCCGCGCCTCCGCGCGGAGCGTTTCATCGTCCTTTTTTTCGCCATCCACGTGCAGCAGCGGGCGCGCGGGCATATTGGCTCCAACAGTTCTTCTATCACCGTGGGCACCTCGCGCGGCGACACAAAAAACGGTGATGGACGGACCGGTCGGCTCTACCCTCCATCGCGATGAGCGAGCACCTGAGCGCGGCTCACAAAGCCGACGAAACCAACGCGGGCTTTCGTCGAGGCTTGTCGCCGCGCGCCGAGCGGGTGGCGGCATCGGCGATGGAAGCCATTTTGGCCGACGAAGATGAACGCGGGAATCTCATCCCCGGATCGCCTGAAGCGTGTGCGCGGGCGGTTCGATGGCTCTCGCGTTCGGCGGGGCATTCAAGCTCCAATATTCGGTTTGGCTACGGTCTGCTCACGTGGCTGTTGCAGCTCCTGCCGCTCTTCATGATCGGTGTTCCAAGCCGCATGACAGAGCTTTCGTTGGGCGATCGAATTCGTTACCTAACCGCGCTCGAAACGAGCCGATATGGCCTGCTTTCAATGCTGCTTTTGGCCTTTAAAGTGCCAATGAGCATTGTCGCTTTCGAGGAGGGCGCCGAGCTTTCCTCCACGGGATTTGATCGCCCGTCCACCGCTTCTCGCCGGTCGCTCATGTGGGCGGAGGCGCCGCCCGCAAACGCGCCGAACACGGCGGGAGGTGTTTCGTGACGCGCGACATCCCCGCCGCTGAAGCGATCGTTTCGGGCCGTGCGCTCGCCACCGGATTCGACGTTGAATGCGACGTGGCGATCGTCGGCTCGGGCGCGGGCGGGGCTGTGTGCGCCGCGCTTCTGGCCGAGGCCGGTCACCGCGTTGTGGTGCTCGAAGAAGGGCCGCACGTGCGCCCCGATGAGTACCAAACGTGGACGCCCAGCATGTCGGTGCGGCGCCTCTTTCGCGAAGCCGGGCTGCTCACGGCGATGGGCGTCGGCGACACGCCGATGATCTCGATCACGCTGGGTCGCGCTGTCGGCGGCTCGTCGCTTCTCACCGGCGGCGTTTGTTTTCGAATCCCAAGCGACGTGCACCACACCTGGGTGCGCGATCTTGGCCTTGGTGAGCTTTCGGAGGCCGCGCTCGGCCCGGCGTACGAAGAGGTGGAGCGCCGCATGCGCGTTCGTGAAGTGCCGCCGCAGATGCGTTCGCGCTCCACCGAGAAGTTTTTGCAGGGCGCGGAGGCGCTCGGCATTGAAATGCGGCCTATTCGACGCAACACGGGCTTGGATTGCGAGGGCAATGCGCGCTGCAACTTCACGTGCCCCGCGGGCGCCAAACGTTCGGTGGACGTTTCGTACCTGCCGTCGGCGACGGCGCACGGCGCGCGCATTGTTTCAGACGCGCTTGTAACCGACGTGATCGTTTCAAATGGGCGCGCCGCGGGGGTTGAAGGGCATCTGCTTGGAGGCGATGACGCGGCGCGCTCGCACGCGTTCCGCGTGCGAGCGCGCCACGTCATCGCCGCGTGTGGAACGCTTCATACGCCGCTCCTTCTCTTTCGCACCGGCCTCGGTCTTCGAAGCGGTGAACTCGGCAACCACGTCACGCTCCATCCCGCCGTGCGCGTTGTCGCGCGTTTTGATGAGCCCATCGTCGGTTGGGACGGCGCGCTACAGAGCGTGTATTCTGATCAATTTCATTCCGACGGAATCAAGCTTGTGGGCGTGTATTCTGCGCCAAACGTTCTCGCGGCGGGCATGCCCGGAGTGGGCCCCGAGTTTCGGCGCCGCGTTCGCTCGCTGCCGTATTGCGCAACGTTCGGCGCGATGATCCACGATGAAGGTGGAGGCACGGTGCGTGCCTCGCCCGGTCGCGAGCCGCTGCTTTGGTACTCCATGGCGCCGCGCGACCTTTCGAGGCTTCGAAAGTCGATGACGATCCTGGCCGAAATGGCCTTCGCAGCGGGCGCGCGCGAGGTGTACACATCGGTCCTCGGCGCTCCGCCCATCACCGACATGGACAAGGCGCGCGCGCTGGAGCGGTTGAACATCGACGCGCGGAGAATTGAGTGCATGGCGTTTCATCCGCTCGGAAGCGCGCGCGCCGCCAACGATCCGCGCCGAGGTGTGGTCAATCAGTGGGGTGAAACGTTTGAACTGCCCGGCCTGTATGTGGCCGACGGTTCGATTTTGCCAACAAGCATCGGCGTCAATTCGCAGGTGCCGATCATGAGTATGGCGGCGCGCATCGCTTGGAAGCTCGGCGAGCGAATCGCTCACGAAAAAGCGGTCGCGACGCGCACGCGCGGGCGGGCATTGCGCCGCCGCGTCGCTGATTGAGTTTATGTGTACACAAAAGAAGGCTCAATGCTGAACTGGGCCTACGTTGGGGCGCCTTGACGGTGAGAACACCGTTTGGAAAAGCAGCACCCAAAAACCAGCCGAAACAGCCCGCGTTGGACGAATTGCGAAGGGCTCCTGTGCCGTCCTTTGCACTTCTTCACGCGGATGCGTGAAGAGTCTTCAAAGTCGGTGTGCAACGTGATCCTCGGACGCAGCCAACCGGAAAAACGGCGCGTTCTCGGAGGAATCCATGTTCGGTTTTGTTATCGGCACGTTGTGTCTGATTGGTCTGATCAAAGTGCTGCGCGGCGGTTTCCGTAGAGGATACGGCTGCGGCGGATGGTCGGGGCGATCGTGCGGCTCGGGCGGTTACGGCGGCTGGGGTCACCACGGTGGGCACGGTCACGACGGTTACGGCGGCCGCGACCACGGGGCCGGTTGGGATCGAAGCGGACCGTTTTGGATGCGCGGAATGTTTGAGCGTCTGGGTACCACGCAGGCGCAGGAAAAAGTGATCCGCGACGCGTTTGAAGAAGCGTGGCGTTCGGCGCGCGATCTCCGCGAAGAGGGCAGGGCCTCGCGCGAAGACATCGCAAAGGCCGTGCGAAGCGCGAGTTTCGACGAGGTGGTGATGGGCGAGATGTTCGCGCGTCACGACAATCAGATCGAAAAGGTACGCAAAGAAATGGTGGGCGTGATCGGCAAGGTGCACGCCGTGCTCGACGACAAGCAACGCGAGATCTTGGCCCAGATGATTGAGCGCGGACCGTTCGGCGGAGGGTTTCGCGGCGGGCCATTTCGCACCGCTTGGGCGTGAAAAACAGCCGATTTAGTCCCTCACGTTTTGGAGAACGATCATGCGAAGAAAGTTGTTAATTGCGGTCCTGGCTCTCGGTACTGTCGGTGGGTACGCATCGGGTTTTGCGTCGCTGCGCCACTGTCAAAAAGGGCGACACCAAGCGTTTGAACAACACGTTGCCAAAGTGTGCGTCGACGCGGCGCGCGCCAGCGATGCGGATCACGCTCGGGCCGTTCAACAAGCGGCGCCCGCTCAAAACGCGGCCCCGGCTCAGGCGCCGGTGATTGTGAACATCCTTCCCGGTGCGGCCCAACCCGCGGTGCAGACCGCTCCCGCGCCGGCTCCTCAAGTCCAATAAACGCGGTTTGCCCGATCGGCGGTAAAGTCGTGAACAGCCCCATGCCCACGCGCCTGCTTCTCATCGACGACGATGCTCGTTTGCACGAGTTATTGAAGAGCTATCTCACCCAAAACGGCTTTTCAGTGGCCTCGGCAATGGATGGGACGCGTGGGCTCGCCGCGATCGCCGCGGAGCCGTTTGAGGTGGTGCTTCTCGACGTGATGATGCCGGGCATTGACGGCATTGAGGTGTGCAAACGCATTCGCCAAAAAAGCAACGTGCCGATCGTGATGCTCACCGCAAAAGGGGACGAAACCGATCGCGTTGTGGGCCTTGAATTGGGCGCCGACGACTACGTTGCAAAGCCCTTCAGTCCGCGTGAACTGCTCGCGCGTCTGCGCGCTGTGCTTCGTCGAACAAGGCCCGACTCACCGGCCGAAATGCTTCGCGTGGGTGATGTGGTGATCGATGTTCCGGCGCGCACAGCGTCGATGTCGGGCAAGCCGATCGATCTCACGGGCATTGAGTTTGATCTGCTTGTGGCGCTCGCTCGGCGCGCGGGTCGCGTGGTGGCGCGCGATGCGCTTCTTTCGGCCGCAGGCCGCGACGACGTTGTTGTGGGTGAGCGCACCGTCGATGTACACATCAGTCACCTTCGTCAAAAGCTCGGCGACGATCCGCGGTCGCCCAAGCTCATTCGCACAGTGCGCGGTGTGGGCTACGTGTTTGCGAAAGACTCTGAATAATGTGGCGATCGCGCACCGCTTCACCCGACGCACCGGCCTGCCCGGTGATGCCCAATCCGCCGTGGCAGCGGCGCAAACATCCCGATCGCGCGGCGCTCTTTCGCGACGGTCCGGCCGCGTTTATGCGCGCGAGGCTTCATCGGCGCATTTTTGCGTGGCTCGGCATTTCGATCCTGTTCATGGCGTTTGTGCTGTTTGCGATCAGCGCTTTTTTTGATCGGCTCACGGGCTCCGGCTACCGGCGCGAAATGGATCGCGCGAACACGTTTATTGCGCACCAATTCACCAAAGTGTGGGACGACCCGAAAGCGCGCAACGCGCTCGCAGAAGACATCGCGCGCGACTTTGATGTGCGCGTGGAGATGCGCGACACGCTCGGCGCGTCGATTGAGCCATTTTCAGATTTTTGCAAAAAGCCCGTCTTTTCGGCCCAAATTAATCGCGAAGGTACACAAGCGGGTGAAGTGCGTTTGTGTTTCGATCCGCGAAGGTCGGCGCCCAAGTGGGGTGGATTCACCTTGTTTTTGGCGTGTGTGATCTTATGGGCGGCGTCGGGGCGCATCGCAATTCGCCTGTCACGGCCCCTCGGTGAACTCGCTCGCGTGGCGCATGACTTGGGCAGTGGAAAGCTCGACAGTCGTGTGGACCTCGGTTGTTACGAACACGGTGAGGTGGGCGTTGTCGCCGAGTCGATGAACGAAATGGCGGCGCGCATTCAAAAGCAGGTGGCCGACCAGCGTGAGTTGCTCGCGGCTGTGTCTCACGAACTTCGGACGCCGCTCGCTCGCATTCGTCTGCTGACCGAAATTGCGCGTGACGGCGGTGAGCCGGGGCATGCGTTTGATGAGATTGATCGCGAAGTGGTGGAGATCGATCAGCTCGTGGGTGAGTTGCTCGCTTCGTCGCGGATCGATTTTTCGGCGCTTTCCACCAAACCGGTGTCAGCCGTCGAAACAGCGCACCGAGCTGTGAGCCGGGCAGGGCTCGACTCTGAAAAAGTGCTCACTGTGTATTCGGAGAGCGACGAGGTGCTGATTCCGGCCGACCCGACATTGTTGGCGCGAGCGTTGGCCAACCTGATTGAGAATGCCACCCGTCACGGGGGAGGGGTGGTAAGGGTGGCTGTCAGGTGCTCGGCAAACGATGTGACGTTTGAAGTGGAAGACAACGGGCCGGGGCTCATTCCGGGCGAAGAAGAAAGGATTTTTGAGGCGTTTTACCAGGGTGGAAACGGCGACGTGCCCAAAAAGGGAATTGGGTTGGGGTTGGCGCTTGTAAAGCGGATTGCCGTGGCCCACGGCGGTCGCGCATTTGCCGAAAATCGAAGCGAAGGCGGCGCCCGCATTGGAATTGTCATCCCGCGCGAACTGCCTCTGAGCTGACGATTAAGGGTAACCTCAGACGCCCCGCACGAACCATCTACTCTTTACGCTTCACGCTCACGAGGGGAGAAATGTTTTCTACCCCTTCAACAAGGTTGACCACCTCGGCGGTTTTGTCGCCGAACAGGTGATACCGAACAAACGCCAATTCCCACGGGTGAACAAGGGCAAACCCGTCTTCGTCGGCGAGCACCTGACATCCCTCGTCGGCGAGCACATTGTTTCCCAACCCGTAAAGCTGGTGGCATCCACCTTCCACATCTACCCATGTCAGGTTTACCTGACTTACCTCGTCAAACAGTTGAGCGGCGCCCACATTGTCGAGCGACCCCGTCATGAGGAGCACAGGCACCTTGGCCGAGTTGAGCCCACTCGCCCCGTAAAAACTGCTTTTGCCCCCCGCCAAGGGCATTACCAATTTGGCCCGAGGCTCAGACAAATCGCCCTCAAAAAGAGCTATTTCTTCAGGTGTACACGGCGAAACTTTTCCCGAACTGCACTCCGACTCAATGGTTGTCAGGTCAAACGTGGCCCCGGCAACTCCCCATGCCGTGTATGTTCCAAAGCTGTGACCTGACATGGCCACATGGGTAAGGTCCACTTTTTCTGCCAACGGCTCACCGTCGGGCGGAGTGGCAAGCCAATCGAGCGCCGCGCGCATGTCCAGCAGGCGATTGTAATACACCGACAAAGGCAGCGGATCGGGCGTGTCGCCGATGGTGTTTCCCACGTGTTCAGGCGCGGCGGCCACATACCCATGCGACGCGAAAGTACACATCATCCGATGGCTGTTGCCCGCAAACCCTTTGTACCCATGCGAGTGCACCAAAATGGGCATGCCGCCTTTGTAAGCTGACTCGGCAAGCGGAACATCTTCCCATGCGTACTCATCTTCAAAGAGTGCGCGGTATTTGGGGTGTTCACCCTCTGCGGTGTTGGACGGGTACCACAAGTGCAAAGGCACGGTTCTCTCAGTGCCAAGGGCGTTTGTGTACACAAGATCCACCACGCGGTGCCCACACGCGTACGGGCCCGCTTCTTTAATGGACCACGACATTGGGTCAACGGTTTCATCGGGTGGGTTTGTTGACTCATCGGAGCACCCGGCAAAAATGCCGGAGAATGCCAATAGACCCAGCGCAAAAGGCACGCGTGTACTCATGTTGGGCACGATAACATTTTCAGCTCAATCTGTGAGGTTTGGTCGCTCTGGCTCTTGTCTCAACGGCGAAGGCGTGCTCCCATCAGGGGTTGCAGCACCATGACAAAGCCCCGCACTTTACGGGCGCCGCCGCCTCCCAAGCGCTTCGGTTGGCCCCTCGCTTCTTCATCGTGTTTGGCGTTGTTGTTGGCGGTTTCTGCGGCTGTCGGTGCCTGCGCCGACATCGAAGAAGCGCCGCCGCCTCCGCCCAACCTGCCCACTGTTGCACCGCAATCCGGCGCGCCGCGCTTGAGCATTGCGCAATACCGCAACGCCGTTCGAGACTTGTTCGGCGCATCGGTTGTGGTGCCCGCCGCGCTTGAACCTGACACAAGTCTTTCGGGCTTTGTCTCCATCGGTTCGGCCCAAAGCGCCATCTCCCCGCGCGGAGTGGAGCAATACGAAGAGGCGGCCTATGCCATCGCGGAGCAGGCCCTTTCAACGCAGGCTCAAAAAGCAGCGCTTGTACCGTGTACACCCAAAAATCCCACCGATGAAGAGTGCGCCCGCGCTTTCGTGGAGACATTGGGTAGACGCGTGTGGCGCCGCCCGCTCGCAGGGGATGAAGTCACTCAACTCGCAGCGGTGGTCACCGGCGCCGGCAAGACGCTTGGCGACTTTTATCAGGGCGCCGCGTTTGGAATTGCCGCGCTCCTTCAAGCGCCGAGCTTTTTATACCGCCCCATTGTGGGCGAGGCCGATTCAACCTCCCCAAGTGGCAAGCGGCTTTCCAACTACGAAATGGCCTCGCGCCTCAGCTTTTTCTTGTGGAACTCCACTCCCGATGACGCCCTTCTCGACGCGGCTGAACGAGGGGAACTTACCCAACCTCAAGCCGTGCGGCGCGAGGCCGAAAGACTTCTTGAAGACCCGCGCGCCAGGCTCGCATTCAGAAACTTTGTCACTGAATATCTGAGGCTTGACCTGCTCGACGCCTTATCAAAAGACCCCACCATTTTTACCTATTACAGCCCCGATCTTGGGCCCGCGGCGCGCGAAGAAACGCTCCTCAACTTTGAAACGTTGGCGTTTGACCGTCAAACAGACTTTCGCGATGTGTTCATCTCACAACGCACGTTCGTCAATTCAAAACTCGCGTCCATGTATCAAGTCGCGGCTCCGGCTGCCGATGGGTTTGCCGAGGTCACTCTACCCGCCGACGTTCCGCGTCGCGGCCTTTTGGGTCAAATCAGCTTCTTGTCCCTCTACGCTCACCCCACCTCTTCGTCGGCCACGCTGCGGGGTAAGGTCGTGCGGTCCGTGCTGTTATGTGGAGAAATTCCACCGCCTCCTGTGGACGTCAACACGGCCATTCCAGAGCCTTCACCCAATGCGGCAACCCTCCGCGACAGGGTAAAAATCCACTTGGAAGATCCGTTCTGCGCGAGCTGTCATCTTAAAATGGACCCTATTGGTCTCGGGCTTGAAAACTTTGACGGGATCGGTCGCTACCGCGCCACAGACAACGGCGCCACCATTGATGCCAGCGGTGAACTTGACGGGGCAGAATTTGGAGGCCCTGTGGAGCTTGCGTACACCGTTCGAAATCACCCGGATCTTGGGCCTTGTTTCACTCGCCGCGTGTATCAATACGCCACTTCGTTCGTAGAAAAGGCGGCCGATGACGATGCGATAGCCGCACTGGCCGCACGTTTTGAAGCAAACGGATTTAAGGTGAAAGACCTGCTTCTCGATATCGCCACAAGCCCCGGATTTTTGCTCGCAGGAGAAGCGCCGTGAAAACAAAAAAACTCGATAGGCGAACGGTCCTGCGAGGCCTCATGGGCGGCGCCGCTGTGGCAATTGGTCTACCCGCGTTGGAGATTTTTCTAAACGACAACGGAACAGCGTACGCAGGGGCAGACTCGTTTCCAAAACGGTTTGGCATTTTCTTCTGGGGCAACGGCAACCTTCCCGACAAATGGGTTCCCGCCGGGAACGGGCCTGAATGGGAGTTGACCGAACAGCTTATGCCGCTCGCCGCGGTAAAAGAGCACATCACTGTCGTCAGTGGGATGAAGGTTGCCACGGGAAACAGCGTTCCACACGGCTCGGGTCCGGTGGGAATGTTGTCAGGTGCACCTTACCCCATTGGGGATGAAACAACCTTTGCCGTTCCCAGTATCGATCAGGTGATCGCCAACGAAATTGGCAAAGACTCGCGCTTTAAATCAATCGAAGTGGGCGTTCAACCCGACGCATACAGCCTTTCGTACAACGGCCCGCACAGCGTTAACCCACCTGAAACATCCCCCGCGGCGCTCTTTAAACGCATCTTTGGCCCAGGATTTGTGCTACCCGGTCAAAACACAACCCCCGACCCGAAACTCGCGCTCCGTCAGAGCGTTCTCGACGCTGTAAAAAGTGACGCCGAGCGCCTTCAGCAAAAACTCGGTTCGGCCGACAAAGCCCGGTTGGAACAACACCTTGAAGGGGTGCGCGGGCTTGAAAAACAAATTCAAAAAATGCAGGAAAACCCGCCCAGCTTGGAGGCGTGTTTGGTGCCCGCGGAACCCAAGCCAGAATATCCCGAGGTGGATGGTAGGCCACCCCTGTCAGAAATCTCCCGTGTGATGAGCGACATTATCGTGATGGCGCTTGCCTGTGACCAAACGCGCGTGTTTAGCCACTGGTTTTCAAGCCCTGTCAATAACACGCTCTACCCGGATGCAACCGCCGGCCATCACCAACTTACCCACGATGAGCCCGATCCGCAGCCGCAGGTAAACAGCATTGTTTTGTACACAATGACAGAACTCGCGTACCTCGTGAACGCGCTCAACGCTGTAAAAGAGGGCGAAAGCACCCTGCTTGACCACATGGCGCTGCTCGTCACAAGCGACGTTTCCTACGGTCGAGCGCACTCCATTGAAGAATATCCCATTCTGATTGCCGGCTCGGCCAACGGCGCACTCAAAAAAGGTGTCCATTACAAGTCACCCGCGAGTGAAAACACGAGCAAGGTGCTCCTTACCCTGTCGCGCGCCATGGGCCTCGTGTTCGACTCCTATGGTCAGGGTGCGGGTCTGGTCAATTCAAGTTTGTCTGCCATTGAGGTTTGATCATGGCCTTTCTACCCATGCTCAAAAAATTGCGTTACGTCGCGGCCCTTGGAATGCTCGCGGCGAGTTTGGCGCCCATCGGCGGCTGCACCGATGAGGAGCCGCCGCCTGAAACGTCTACCGCGCCCGTAAGCCAATGCGGTGGAGGCGCTCCCAAGTCGTTTCTGATATCCACATTGGGCTTTACCCGTATTGACGAAACAACCGGCAAAGTTAAGGGGTTTAACCTTGACGGCGTGGTGAGTGACGGCACCGACGAAGCGAGTTGTTTCAAAAAAGACTTCGTTTCGTTTTCAGGCGAAAAAGGGGTAGATAACCAACTCGCGTCCCTCATTCCCGATGTGGAAGCGATCTTGGGTGATGCCGTTGACGGGTTGATTCAGGGCGCCATCAATAACGGTGGACTGCTCATTTTTCTCACCGTTGAGCGCGCCGACAACCTTCAAAACGACGACTGTGTGGATCTGACAGTGACAACGGTGCTTGGCAAACCTACCCTTGGCACCAACGGGGTGATTGAAGCCTATCAAACGTTTGACCCGGATCCTGAAGGGGAGGTGAGTCACGCCACCGGAGGGAAGATCGTCAACGGTGAACTGACAATTGGCCCGTTTGAGTTGGCCATTCCCATTGCCATTTTTGATGTGGCATTCACCATCCATGTCCACGACGCTCTTTTTAAACTCAAACTCACTGGGGAAGACGGCGTTGCCAAGGAGGGCCTTTTGGGCGGCGGCGTGGTGCCGCAGGAGATTTTAGATGGGGTGGCGCCCGGTGCGGGTGTTGACCAGTACATTCCTGTGTTGACGCTTGTACTCAACGGCTCCACAGACTTGGAAATCGACGAAGAAGGCACGTGTCAGCAGGTGTCGGCAGCTTTGCAAATCACGGCTGTAGAAGCGTTTTTGCGACCATGAAGCGATTGATAAACAAGGCCGCGGCGCTCGCATTGCCGGCATTGTTGCTGGTTGGCTGCCCCAATTCTCAATCGAACGAAGTGGTGGTTGCCACCGATGTACACATTCCTCCGCCGGTAGATCCGCCCCGAAAAACCGACACCGTGACCACTCCCGAATCCACCGAGACGGAGGTAAGCGCGGCCACTGTCAAAGAACTGGCGCGGCAGGCGCTCAAACGCCCGGTGGCGTTCAACACAGTCAACCGTATTGAAATTCACAGCGAGTTTCCCCGCGCCGGTGAAGTCAGGGACAAGCTGGTTGATATCAACGCGCCGTTTACTGACAGTGACTGGTTTGGCAGCACCGTGGACATGCCTCCGCGGTGGGAAGTATCGATTGGTGAGGATGTGGACGTTTCCACAGCCCAGGCGGTCATTGCCGCATGTCTGCTGGCGGGAAGCCTTGAAATCAAACTTGTGGGGATGGATCAAGACGAAGGGTTTTCCAACCGGCGCCGCATCTACATTGGGAATATCGACGCCCAAACCGGCCCTTCCACGCCGCTTTCAGACCTCGCCAAAATTCTAAAACAAGGCATCAGCCGTCGAGAGTTTTACGCGTTGTTTTAGCGGCGGACTACTCACGAATGGGGTTGGGTAGATCCGAGCCAAAGTGGCTTTTGTAGGCTTTTTGTGCGGCATTTCGAAGGGCGTCGTCGGACAGGTTCCACACTTCGCTGAAGGTTGCAGCGTACGTGGGAGCGTCCACCGCGCGCGCCCCGGCTCGCAACTTCTTTCCGGAGATCGACTCCATGAGCAGAACAGCCACCCGGTGCTCGGCCCCGCCGCGCGATAGCACACCAAATGGGTAGAGATGCACAAGGGTCAGATGGGGAGGAACATTGGGGGTTGTCATTTCCGCGAGGTAGGCTGAAAGCTCGCGATTGGCCCTGTCTTGCGCTTCTTCCTGAAAACCCGCGAGCAGCTCGGTCACCGCGCCCGACAAGGGAAGGTGAGGCCCGTCGATTTGATGTTGCAACTCATGCCTCTCGGTGGAGAGTTGAACGGCAGTTGTAAACGTGTCACCCAGGCGCTTTCGAAGGCTTTCAAGTGCCGTATCGCAGACGGCTATCAGGTCTTTGCGATCTCCTTCCAACTCGCCTGAAAAACACGACGCGTTCGGGGCTCCCATGCGCTTTGCGTAGCGTTCTATTTCAGACGTGAGCACCAAGGCAAACGGATCGCTGTCCCTTGAAAAACCGAGGTGAACGCGCGCGCCGCCCGTCATTGGTTCAACAAGCAGCGTGGCGAATTTGTCCCGACCTACCCGGTAAGGGTGCACCTCTTTCACCCGGTAAGGTGTCATGTAGAAAATCCGCTCGGTACCGCTTTCACCCACCCGAATAGAGACAGATGGGTCGAGGTAATACGGCATTTGACGGCGTTGCAGCGCCGAGTTGACATTCCCCACGAGGCGACTGAAAGCCCGACCTGACAACTCCAGATCATCCACTTCCGCCGTCAGAGTAGAAAGCGCCGAGGACAACTCTTCAGATTGCGGAAGACCTCGCGCGAACGACAACATCTCGCGTCCGCGTGCCTTGGCCGCGACCTGCGCCGTCGCTCCGGTTCCACCTTCAGACCGTGCGTGGGCATCTCGCGAAAGGCGCGCATTTTCCCAACTTGGCAAAAGCTCACCAAAGAGCTTGTCACCTTCTGTGGAAGGCGCGCCGAGTACAAATTCTGCCCCTTTGGGCAGTGGTCTACCCAGCACCCAACTCGCACCGAGAAACGCCGCGAGGACAAATGCGGCCACAGCCCCTGCGTACACCGGTTTTATTCCAGGCCACGGCACCTCGCCTTCGGGGGTGACAACGCCGAGCGCCAAGACTTCAATTGCGGCGGCCAAAACAGACACCGCCGCGATTAGAAGCACCGCAAAAAAAGCCACTGTGAGCGCGCCCATTCCGGCGCCGCCCGCGAGAAATGCTCTGTACACAAACAAGAGCAGAAGCGCCGGAACGCCCCAAACAGCAGCGATCGACACACCGGGCTGCTCGCGTTTTGGAACGGAGCGAATGTACACAAGGCCCGACAGCGAAATCAGAAGGGGTGCCAGCGCGAGCAGTAAAACGAGCCCGTAGCCGATCTGAAAACGCGCATCGCCAAGCGTGGCCACAACGATCACCGAGCGCGCGATCGTTTGAATGGGCACCTCGCCCCGCGAGGGCCACGCGTAGAAAATAGTCGCCGCGCCGAGCGAGGCGAGCAAGAGTACACTTCCCGCTTTTCGCGCGCGCGCATGGAACCGGAGCACCGCACCCGCCGCGGTGAGTGTGAGGGTTGCGAGAAATGGAGCGGGTCTTGTTGTCAGGCTGTCGGGCAACGGCAAAAGCCCCCAAGCCGAGCTTTGTGTACCAATCCACTGCGCGCCGTTCACGCCCAAAAAAAGGCTCAACACGGCAACGGCCCGCGATGTCGGGCGCTCGATCAAAAGCCCGCCGCGCGTTTGTGTACGCAACGAAAGGAGCATGAAGAGTACACCCGCGACGGCCGGTGAAAGCGCGGCGATCTTGGCCGCTGTGTCGAGTTCACCGATCACACTCCACACAAAGAGGCCTGTGTTACCCACCATTTCGTACGGAATGAGTACACTTGCCACAAGAGCGAGGCCGGCCCAAAGGCAGCGCGTTCGCAGTCGCTCCGCCGACATGCGGTAGAACATGCCAAGCGCGTCGGTTTCTTCGGCCTGTGTACTCATTGCACAGAGCGCTCCGCAATGCGCGAAAGCCACCGTTTGGTGGGAAATACAGGGTCTTTGTAACGCACTTCAAAGAGCACTTTGGTGCCGTCGGGTGAAAACCGAGGCGTTGCGTGATCGCCGAAGTCATCTGTCAGCTTGGTGATCGCACCTGTTTCGAGCGACAAAAGTGCAATGTCCGTGTTGCGTCGGACGCGCGTTTCAAAGGCCACTTTGGTGCCGTCTCGCGAGATCACGGGCCAACTCGGCCGCCACTCAGCAGCGTCAAAGTCTTTGCGCGTCCATGCGCTTGTATCAATCACCACAACCATTGGCTTGGCGTACGACGACACGCAAACGAGCTTGGATCCGTCGGGCGATGCGCTTGGATTTCGCAGCTCTTCACCGGGTTTTCCGGTGAAAGGTTTCTCAATTGAAAGAGGCTGCCGGCTCACGTCGACAACTGCGATCACCCGGCGATTGTCGGTTGATCCGTCGGGAACGTACACAAACGCAACGCGTCGATCGTCGAGCCATGTGAAGCCTCCAAGCGACTCGTTGTCAGTGTGGATGCCGAACACTTCTTTGCCGTCGTTGGTGTCGAGAACCATCAGATCGGCGGCGGCCCCGGCTTCCGGTCGATCATAAACAGCCACATATCGGCCGCCCGGCGCGAGGCGCGGGTCGACGAAGCGGTGTTCGGGGTCTACGCGAATACGCCTTGTTTTTCCGCCCTTGTCAGCAATGGTGATCGTTTTTGCCCACCCAAAAAGGTCTTCCACAAACGCCACGCGATCGCCGTCGGGCTGCGACGATGGGTATGAGTACACATGATAGCCCTTCCACATGGGCTTCGGCGCGGCCTCGTCGGTGGTGGGGCGCGCGGGCGAGCCCAAGGGGCGCCACTCAATTGTTTCGAGCGCTTCGTGGCGAACGAGCTTGCGCGATTGGCTTGAATAAAAGGGGGTCACGTCGGCGGTCTTCACAAAGTACCCACCGTCGCCCGCGCCCACGAGCATGTCTTCGGCCGCGTCGTGCGACCAAAACAGCGTTTTGCCGCCGCTCTCTGTTTCGCGTTCTTTGGCTTTTTTGGCGTAACTTTCGATCGCCTCCGCAAGTTGAACGCGGCGACTCTCTGTGAATTTTCTCGCAGGATCGAGGCGCGCGAGCAACTTCACGTTGGATCCTTCGGTGATTTCGCGCACCGATGGGTGATCGATAAGCTGCGCGATCACTGCGTCGAGCGCCTGCGAAGCCATTGAATCTGCGAGCAGCGCCAGCGCCCGATCTTTCTTCTGCGCGCCTGCGTACCCATGCACGTGCGATGTGGACGTGGTGCCTTTTTCGAGGCTCGTGAGCGTCACGGGGCCGGCCACTCGCACTTCAAAATAGCCTTCTTTTATTGGGTGCTCCACGATCTCCGGTGTCAGGTGCGCTTCGATGACAAACCCCGCACCAAGCTTTTTCGCTGCGCTTTTAGGGTCTTTTTGGCTTTCGAGTACTTTGAGCGTTTTTGGATCGCCGCCTTTTACCGGGTCAAACCCCAACTCGGTGAGTTGCGACGCAAGCTCGTCGGCGAGTTTTGCCGCGGGCTCCGAGCCTTCCCACCAATATCCGTCGAGATCGATCGCCACCAAAATTCGCAGCGGATCCGTTGCGACGAGCGCCCGCACAATGAAGAAACCCGCCACCGCCAAGATGGCACCAAACACTACAAACACCGGCCAAAGCCTGCGTTTGGGAATGATCAGCGCGGTTGAATCGGGAGCTGGGATCTCGGCGCGGTGTTGCCCTGCTATAACGGGGTTCTGCTCCTCGGGCCTTTCCGGGGTCGGCGAGTCATTCATGCGCCGAGGCTTTCTCGCCGGCCCGCGCGCGTAAAGTCCCCAACGGTGCGCCCCTCCGATACGATGCCATCCATGACCAGCGAAAGGCCGAGTGCAAAAGTGCCCGAGAGCGCGCCTGCGCCCGCGGATTCGCCCGAAACGCCGAGGCCCGACGTACTTCGAAAGTCCGATGTTCCTCGGCAATCGGACATTCCCCGCCAAACCATGCCCGCGATCACGCCGGGGGTTGCGATCACCGAGCGGGCCGCGGTTGCGCGGCTCACGACCGGGCATTCGGTATCCGTTGTCCATTCGGGGTCTGAAGAACTTGTCGAGGTGCGCGCGGCCACCGGTGAAATGATGGTCAGCATCCGCTTTACTGAAAACGGGCCGGTGCTTGCCGTGTCGGGCGCGAGCTTGGAAATATCGGCCACAAAAAACCTTTCAATCCAGGCCGAAACCATTCACATGAAAGCGCGCGGCGACGCCACAATTGAAGCGGGAGCCATGCTGCGCACCGCTGGACGCGACGTGGAGGTGCAAGCGCATCCGGGCCAGGTGGCGATCACGGCCAACGATGACGTGGACATCACCGGCGAACGCGTTCGCCTCAACTCCGACGACCCGCCGATGCCTCAATCGTGGGAAGAGCACCGCGCTCGTCACGCGCTGAACGGCGATCCCTTTTCAGCGTCGGCGCCGCTTACTCCCAACAATCCGTCATCCCGTTTGCCCGGCGGCGACTAACTTATTTGGCATATCTTTCTATTGGCATAGCTTTTTCATCGGAGGATCTCGATGGGTAAGTTCACCCTCAAGCGCGTTGAGCCTGACCACGCCGTCAAAAAGCTTTCCCCTGAAGTTCGCGAGCTGTCCCTGGATCTTGCGCAGTTCACACTGGATCTTTTGGGTATCGCCGACCAGTCGGGGGCCATTGACCTCACCAACGCTGTGATCTCCATTGCGCGACAAGATTGGTGGAGCGCGGCCATCAACGTTGTGAGCGCTTTTCCAATTTTCGGCGATGCCGCAAAAGCCGCCAAAATTCCCAAGTATCAAAAAACGTTCGTGCGCGCGATTGAACTGGCGCTCAAAGACGCCGACGTTTGCAAGGCGCTTTTGCCCTACTTCGTGAAGATCCGTCACGTGCTTGAAAAGGTGCCCGGCGGCGACAACGTGCAGATCCTGTCGTTTATCAAGCGGCACCTCGACGACTTTTTCAAACAGCTTTCGCGCGTGGGCGAAGTGATTTTGCGCGAGCCGTCAATCGACAAAGCGCGCAACAGCGCTGTCAGGTTGGTTGAAGATTTCATGGGCAAAAAAGGCAACGTGCAGCTTCAAGAGCGCATGTTTGGAACCATGAAAAAGTCCGACTATTACGGAAAAGAAATCGGCGCCAAATACCGTGTGACCGACAGCAAAGGCGTTCGCACGGCCGAAGTTCGCATCGACTATGACCCACAAAAAGGCCCGCACTACAACGTGACCTTGCGTGAAGGTGGCAACGAAAAAAACTTCGCCATTCTGTTTCCCGCCACCGACAAAACTCAGGGGCGATTGGTTCATCGGCGCACGCCGAGGTGACCAAAAAAGCGCGTCGATACAGCGCATCCCATCGACGTATCGTCGCGCTGTCATGTTGCGCGTGTGTACACAATTTTGTGTACACAATTGTGTGTACGCACGCGCCGCGGACCAAACGTCGGCGCGCGTAAATGTGTACGCAATTGTGTACGCTTATTCGGCTTCGCGTCCCGATTTAAAGGCGTAAAACGTGTGGCGGGCGAAACGGCCGATTTTCTCTTGGCGCTGGGGGTTGGGCGGCTGATCGCGCGCCTGGTTAAATTGCACAGGCTCGCGATTGCCCAGGCTTGCGAGAGCGCGCGGGGGCATGGGCGCCGGACCGATCGCATTGGTAACAACAAGCACCAATCGCAGATGGTCGAGATCCCCCGGTTGAAGCCGCAGCAGTTCGGCCTTGGGCTTGAGAACAAGGTCGTTCATGATGAGGCGCCAGCGAGGCCCTTGGTACGCATCAATCGCGGCTCGAATGGCACCGAGCACCGTGCCGTCGCCGAAATTGCCGTTGTAACCACGACGCGCCCGCGCCGGCTTCACCGTGGCGTAGTGGCTCATGTTGAGAATGGCCCACGCGATCGCTTCTTTTTCTTCGTGGCTTTCACCGCCGAATGCGCGCGTTGACGATTCGGCGAAGACCGCCGCTGTGAGGAGCTGAAGCGTTGCGTCGGTGGGTAGCGTGAGATCGGCGGCCATACGGTCGGTGATGATTGCACAGGGCGTACCCGCGTTTCACCGGCAAGGGCAGTTTCTACCGGTTTTCCGCTCGTCGGAAGTTTCGTCCCGTTTGGACCTGCGTTTTTACCTACGCGCGCGCACAAGATTGCGGGGAATGTCGGCGATTGTTCGGCATCCGGCGAGGGCCATCGCCGTCGAAAGTTCGTTTTGGAGATTCTGGAGCAGGGCGGTTGCCCCTTTCTGACCTCCCGCGGCAAGGCCCCAGAGGAGTGGTCGGCCGACCATCACCGCCTTCGCGCCCAACGCGAGAGCCTTGAGTACGTCGGTCCCCCAACGAATCCCTCCATCAAGGATCACCGGCACGCGACCGTCCACCGCTTCAGCAACCTCCGCGAGCACATCGATGGTTGCAGGAACACCGTCGAGTTGGCGCGCTCCATGGTTGGAGATCCACACCGCCGCGCAGCCTTCGAGAACGGCGCGCTCCGCATCGTCGGAGCGAAGGATGCCTTTGATCACGATCGGAAGCGGTGAGATCGATCGCAGCCACGCCAGATCGGCCCAGGTGAGCGATGCATCGTGTCGCGCCGCCACGTAGCTTTGAAGCGCCGATGCGGGCTTGTCTCCGGCGTTTGGTTCGGCCGGAAGATTGGCCATTGTGAGCCCTTCAGGCAGGCCGAATCGATTGTGTACATCGCGGAGCCGGCGCCCGAGCAATGGAGTGTCGGCCGTCAGGACCAAGGCGTGATACCCGGCAGCAGAAGCCCTCATGACCAGTGAACGCGTAAAGTCACGGTCCTTGTGTACATAAAGCTGAAACCACTTTGGGCTGTTCGAAGCGGCCGCAACCTCTTCGAGCGTGGTTGTTCCAAGCGTTGAAACCGTGAGCAAAGTGCCTGTTTCGGCACATGCACGTGCTGTTGCGCACTCACCGTCGGCCGTTGCGAGCTTGTGATAGGCGGTGGGTGCGACACCGATCGGCGAGCTGAATCGATGACCGAGCAGTTCAACACTCAGATCGCGATCGGCAACATCCACCAAAACACGCGGCAAAAGAAGGTATTTTCGAAACGCCTTTTCGTTTTGGCGAAGTGTACACTCAGCGTCGGCACCTGAGCGGTAGTAGTCATAGGCCGGCTTGGTCAGCACCTTCCGCGCAGCCTTTTGAAAGTCCCGAACCGTGAGCAGGTCTCTCGGAGATTCCACAGGAGCGGAAGTTTCACCGAGAACGGATTTAGGCGAGGCCATACTCGTGAGGTCAGACAATCTCATCCGCGCGTCAATCGCGCTTGACGGGAGAGCATGAGCGGGCCGAATCTATTCCATGCGCCGCACACTCGGCCCCCGGTGCGCCGCACGAGGCTTCATGAAACGCCGCACTTTGCAAAGAGCGCTTCTCGCCGCATGCGCACTCTTGCCCGTTACCACTTATGTCTCCGTCGGCGACGCGCAAACCAAGAAGTTTACCGTCAACGCCGACTTCGACACCGGCACGTTTAATAACTCGGTTGATACAAATCCAAACAACCAGATCGTTCTCGGTCCCACACCGGTTTCAAAAACCACGTTGGTTTGGGCCACAAACTACCTCTATGGGTGGGTGGTTCGTATTAACTCGCTGAACGGCAAGCAGACGAGCCGGTTCGATTCGTCGCTTCAGTTTATCAACGGGCAGGCCACGGGTGCGCCGCCGCCCAATGAATATTGTGACTTCTCAAGCACGGGAAACTGCCCCGGCCGCGTAACCGTCGACACCAACGGCGACGTTTGGATCATTAACCGCGCCTTTGGAAAACAAGGCACGTTGTCCAAGTTTTCAGGCGATCTCGCCCACTGTATCGACCGCAATAACAACGGCGTGATCGATACATCGTTTGACGCCAACAACGACGGTCAAATCAGTGTTGTCGCGGGCGCCGGTGAGTACTTTGGCCAAAACGACGAATGCATTCTCACCACGGTGAAGATCGGCCCCAGCAATATGTGGCCGCGCGGCGTGGCCGTTGACAAGCGTGGAAAGATTTGGGCCTCCACATTCAACGACGGCAAGATCTACCGCTTTAACCCGAACGAACCGGTCAATATCGAAACGAGCGTTACGATCACGGGCGCCAATCCGTACTCGCTCGCAACCGGCGGTGACTGGCTCTACGTCTCCAATCGCGGAAGCGGCGGCGTTCGACGTGTACACATCACAAACCTCACAGTACAGGCCAACAACGTGTGCGGCGGCGGCGCCAACAAATACGGCGTTGTGGCGCATCCCACACAGGACATCGCTTATTTCGGCGGTTGGTCGGGAGACGGCATCTACGCCGCCAACTTTGCCAACAACACGTGCGCTTATTGGCCCACCGGCGGCTGCATCACAGCGACCACGCTCGATCTCAACATGAACGTGTGGGGCGCCAACTACTGCAATCACACCGTTCACAAGTTCAGCCCCGCAGGTGTACTCCTCGGAACGTACCCGGCGGGTGGAACAAGCCCGCACGGTCTATCGGTCGACTTTCAAGGAAACATTTGGGTCATCAACCACGGTCCTTCGCCCAACGTCACCAAGATCAACAGCGCCACGGGCGCCATTATTGGAACCTACCCATTGGGCGGGCCGGGTGTACCCAACGGCGATCCATACCTTTACTCCGATTTTACAGGTGTACAGATCGACAGGCAGGCGCCTTACACGCGCATCGGCAGTTGGGAAGGTACACATGACGGCGGTGTGGCCGATATCCCGTGGACCAAGGTGCAGTGGAACACCGAGCCGCAGGGAGCTACCCCCGCCGAAACAAGCATCTCGTTCAGCGTTCGCGCGGCCAACACACCGGCGGGTTTGAGCACAACGCCGTATCTACCGGTTACCAACAACGTGACCTTTGCCGGCATTAAAGGCCGTTATGTGCAGGTGCGCGGTGAACTGAACGGCCCCGGCTTTGTAACCCCCGCGGTGAGCGACGTGTCGGTGGTCGGCGCGTGCAACCCCATTAACCAAAACTGCTGCATCACCAACAACGATTGCAACGACGGTGATCCGTGCACGCAGGATGTTTGCCCGGCGCCCGGCGCTATGTGCCAACACGCGGCGATCTTTGACTGCTGCGACCAAGATCTCGACTGCAACGACACCAACCAATGCACGGTTGACACTTGCAACGTTGCCGCCAACCAATGTGTACACGCGTCGCAGCCCAACTGCTGCAACTCAAACACCGACTGCGACGACGGCATTTTCTGCACAGCGGATATCTGCTCGGGCCAGGGCGGCACGTGTACACACAACGTCATTAACGGCTGTTGTGAAAACAACGCCGACTGCGACGACGGCAACAGCTGCACGGTGGATATTTGTCCGCCAAACAATTTGTGTACACATACGGCCCAGCCCGGGTGCTGCACAGACGACACGGCTTGCAAAGAAAACCCCGACGACTTGTGCACAATCAACACGTGCGACATCGCCACCGGAATGTGCAGCGTTCAAGATCTCAAGCCCTCGGGCTGCTGCAACGTGGACATGGATTGCAACGACAACGACCCGTGCACCACTGACACGTGCACCGGTCCGGGCGGAACGTGTCAACACGCCGACAAGCCCGGTTGCTGCACTCCCAACGACCCGGACGTGGGCAAAGACTGCGATATTCCGCAGTCGCCGTACGACAAGCCGCCGTGCAAACCCGGCCAACTCGTTTGCCTGAACGGCCAGTTTGACTGCGTGGGCGCCGTGAAACCCGGCCTTGAGGTGTGCGACGGCGTTGACAACGACTGCAACGGCTTCGGCGACTTGCCGGCGAGCTGCCCCAATCCCAACGACATCTGTCTGTGGGGCCAATGCGTGAGCCCGTGTGAAGACGGAGAATTCCCGTGTGATGCGGGCTTTGAGTGCTTCGACGGGCATTGTGTACCCATCTCGTGTGACAACACCGTTTGCCCCGACGGCCAAACCTGCGTGAACGGCATTTGCCAAGACGGCGCGGGCGGCGCGGGTGGTACCGGAACCGGCGGCAGCGGAACCGGCGGCACCGGAGCGGGTCCGGGCACGGGTGGCGGAACCACAGGCACCGGCGGTGGCAACACAGGCACGGCAACCGGCGGCGGCACCACCGGAGCGGGAGGCAGCACAGGCACCGCCACCGACGGCGATCCAAACAACGCGTGGGGTCTACCCACCGGCGGCGGCGGGTGCGCGTGCTCCATGCCGGGTGACACACGAGAACGCAATGCGGGCGCGGTGCTGGCGCTCGTTGCCATTGCGGTTTTCGCCGGGCGCCGAAAGCGCGATCGCCGGGAGGATCGCGCGTGAGACAGGCCAATCACTTTTCTTCGCAACGCAGGGCAGTTTGGATGAACTCGTTAAAATATCTGGCCGGCGCGCTGCTCATCGCAGCCGCCGGTTTCGGCGCCGCTTCGTGCAAAAACGACGCGTATTGCTTCTCTTGTGAAACCGGCGGCGACGGTGGTTCCGGCGGCAATCAGGGCGGGGGCGGTACGGGCACAGGAGGCATCAGCACGTGTGAAGAAGACTGCGTTGACGGCACCGAGTGCTGCAACGGTTCGTGCGTTGATGTGATTGCCAATACACAACACTGCGGCGGCTGCGGCAAAGTCTGTGAAGACGGCGCCAATGGAACGGCGTCGTGTGTTGCCGGCAAGTGTACATTTGAGTGCGGCTTCGGTTTTGCCGACTGCAACCTGCTGTCCGACGACGGTTGCGAGGTCGAAGTGTCGAGCGATCCCGCCCACTGCGGTGATTGCGAAACCATCTGCCTGTTTGCCAACGCCACACCCCAGTGCGCAAGCGGCCAGTGCGGCATCTTGATGTGCAACGCCGGATTCGACAATTGCAACGGCATGCTCGCCGACGGGTGTGAAACCAACCTCGGAACCGATCCTGAAAATTGTTCCACCTGCGGCAACGCCTGCCCGTCGCCGCCCAACGCCAAACCTGACTGCCTCGCCGGTCAATGCGCGTTCGGCGGCTGTTTGTTAGGGTTTGGTGACTGCGACAACGACATGGTCGACGGTTGTGAAATCGACCTGACAAAAGACCAAAACAACTGCGGAACGTGCGGCTACGTTTGCCCCGATCTACCCAACGCCACACCCACCTGTAACAACGCCGCGTGTGTGATCGGCGCGTGCGACATGGGCTGGGCCGACTGCGACGCTTCCACGTTTGACGGCTGCGAGTCGTTTCTGGCGACCGATGTCAACAACTGCGGCGCGTGCAATCAACCGTGCGGCATGCTTCCGCATGCGTACCCCAAGTGTGAAAACAGTCAGTGCGCAATCGGCGGTTGTGAAGCCGGTTTTGCCGACTGCGACGGCATTGTTCTCAACGGATGTGAAGTTGACCTTTCATCGGATGAAGCCAACTGCGCCTCGTGTGGAAACGTTTGCCCCGCCATCGCCAACGGAACAGCCAAGTGCTCCGGTTTCGTTTGCGGAATTGACACCTGCAACATGGGCTTTGCCGACTGTTTCGGCGGCGCCACCGACGGGTGTGAAACCAACCTGACAAGCGATGTCGGCCACTGTGGAACGTGCGGCAACGGCTGCCCCAACGTGCCTTTCGGCGCCAAAGCATGCGTCAACTCAATGTGTACCATTGGCAGTTGCGGCCAAGATCATTCCGACTGCAACGGCAACGTCATGGACGGGTGTGAAACCGACACCACCGCCGACATCATGAACTGCGGCGGTTGCAACGTTGTTTGCCCAACCCCCATGAACGGCACTCCAAGCTGCGCGGCGAGCGCGTGTACACTTGGCACCTGTGACGCCGGATATGCCAACTGCAACAACAACGCAGCCGACGGGTGTGAATTCAACACCCAGTCCGATGCCAACAACTGCGGCGGTTGCGGCATTAAATGCCATTCAGGCATGTGCAGCAACGCGGCGTGCGTTTGCCAAAAGTCGGTTCTTCTCCTCCCCGACGACAGCCCCACGGGCAGCGCCGTTTTGGCCACTGCGTTGACGGCGGCCGGCTTCACTGTCACCACCGCGGCGGTGCCGTCTTACCAGTACAACGGCACCAACCCGGCCCTCACCAATTTCGGTGCGGTCATTGTTCTCAGCGGCGGTCCCAGTGGTCAGGCTTCGGTCACCACCGACATGCCCGTTGCCGGTCAACAGGCTATTTTAGACTTTGTAAACGTCGCCGGCGGCGGCCTCGTTCTCACTGAATGGGCCGCATACCACGTGGCTTCAAACCGCTGGCAAACGCTGAAACCCCTCGTGCTCCTCCAACGCACGGTGGCTTATTCAGGTCAGGTTGTGTACACAATTGACCCGGGCTTTACTGCCCATCCACTTTGGTTGGGTCTACCCGCCTCGTTCACAATTGCCTCCACTTCCAACGTGGGTACGGCCAAGATCGGCACAGGCATTACGCGCATCGCCGGCAGCCCGCAGGCAATTGACGCCGTTGCCATTCGCGACACACCGGTTGGCCGCGTGGCTGAAATCGCCCACGCCGGCAATTACGCGCCCAACGGTTGGAGCAATACCAACGTTCAAAAGCTCGTCGCCAACGCCGTCGACTGGGTTGCGCGCTGCAAGTAGAATCCTGCCCCACGCGCGGGGTGATCTTCTCCGTTCGCGAAAAAGCGCCAACCTCCACCAACGTTGTTTCAAAGAGCGCGTTTCCATGAAACGCTGAAAACCTGGAGGTGCTTATGCGCTCTTGGGTGCACCGTTTCTTGGCCGCCGCGTTACTGCCCGCGGCTTTGCTTCTGTCCGGCAATGCGACCGCAGTACCCAACGCTTTAATGCATCAAGGGCGCTTGTTTACAAGCGCCGGCGCGCCCGTCAGCGGCTCGGTAGACGTGACGTTTGCCATCTACGACACCGAAGCCGGCGCTTCTCCCCTCTGGTTTGAAACCCATTCGCTCAACCTCGAAGACGGCTATTTCTCCGCCAGCCTCGGTGACCAAACATCGCTTGTCGACGTGATTGGAACGGGCGCCAACCGGTGGCTTGGTATCACCGTTGGCAATGACCTTGAAATGACCCCGCGCACCCTGATTGAAAGCGTTCCCTACGCTCTTTTTGCAGGTGATGTCAAAGGTGACATCCATCCAAACTCGGTGTCGATCGGCGCGGTTGGAATGGTTATCAACTCCATGGGTCAATGGGTAGGTGACCCCACCAATCTGATAGGCCCGCAAGGCCCTCCCGGTCCCACCGGCCCCGCCGGCGCCGACGGACCCATGGGTGCTACCGGTCCCGCCGGCCCGGCCGGTCCTCAAGGCCCCGTTGGACCACCTCCCATCATTCAACTCGGCGGCGGACTTATAGGAACCGGCGTGGCAGGCAGCCCTCTCGCCGTTGATTTCGCTGGCACCGGCATTGCCAACACCGTTGCCCGTTCCGACCATACCCACACAGCGGTGGGGGGAAAGTCGCTCCTTCAAATCCAATGTGAATCGCGCCTTGGAAACGTTGTCGGCAACAGCTGCGTTGAGTACACAACGGTCGGTTGTCAACTCTGTACATGGAACGCGGCGGTCACCTCGTGTCCCGTGGGTCGCCACCTCTGCACATGGGTAGAACTTCAAATGGGGGGTTTCCATTCGTTTGCTTCCCAACTGCGGCAAAACATGATCACGCTGGCCGCCAATGCCATCTACATCTGGACGCGCGGGTATGACCCAGCCGGCGCACCCAACACCGCCGGTAATCAGCTCTTCTACCCGTGGAATGTCGACACAAGCCGCATGAATTGCAACACCACCGCGGCGCCCATGATAGGTTTCAGCTCCAAAGGTGGAGGAAACGCCACGGGTGCGTTTGGCTGCTACGACAAAACCTATACAAGCACCGTCGCGCTTTGCTGCCTTGACGGCGCCTTCTGACGCCCTGTAAACGTCGCGGTTTTGGCCTTTCGCGCTGCTCCGCGTCCCATCATCACTCAACATGACGCAACCGTATCAACCGCCTCAACAGGCCCCCAAGCCCCCCTTGTCCACAGGTCGTCTCGCGCTCTACCTCACTTTGGGTATCGCGGGTTTGTGTGTGCTCGCCGTGCTCGCCTTTTTGGGCATTTATTACGCCTTTATGCCCGCCCGCGCACCCGTCCCGCCGCGGTCGTCCTCCGCGCCTTCGTCCACCGTCCCGCGCTGAACCGGCCCTTTTGCGTTAAGCGGCGCGGCGAGCGCGGTCTTTTGCACTCACATCGCGCTTTACAATCTTCGGCTCCACCTTCACCCCAATGGCCCGCGCGAGCCGCGCTGCCAAGTCGGCCGTCATTCGCGCCGTGGGTAGGCGAGGGGCGTACACAACAGCCACTTCGCCCGGTTTTTTCCCTCGTGAAAACTTCCCCGCTTGAATCATTTTGCCAAGCGCCGCTTCACACGGACTGCCTTCCATGTACCGCAATACAACTCCCGGCAACAGGGCCGCACCGCCGGCCCCAGGAGCGATCACAACACCCACCTCCAACGCTCGAAACCCTTGAGCCGCCGGTCGCGGAATCACCGCCAAACGCAGCTCATCGGGTTCTGAAGCGCCGTCGGGAACGCGAATTCTACCCACAGTCCGCGCGTCCCCCTTCAACACTTTGCCCAACCTGTCCGCCACACTTTTTAAAAACGGCGAAACTTTTTCAACTGGGTTGGGAGGAAGCCAGGCCATGCGACCCGTTCCAAACAGCGCCAATACAAGCACGGCATCGAGAGCTACCATCCAACCAAGGTGTCTCGACGTTTGGCTTGCCAACCATGAAAGCCCGCCGATGATCCCCAAGCCCAACACAAACCCAACCTTACCGGCCAGGGTAGAAACATCCAGGTAAGATCCCTTGGGGCGAACGGGTTTGATAAACGTTTCACGTTCCGCGACAGACAGCCATTTCCCAGGCTTTTTCAGAAAAAAAGACTTGGGCCACCCAGGCACTTTGTGCACCACCAAAAGCGCCGCACCGAGCAGCGCAAGAGCGCCCGGTGTCCAAGCGTGTTTTACCACCTGAAGGTAGCCCGCAAGCCCGAGGAGGCCCGCCGACAAAGGCGCCCGAAGGGGTAGGGGCATGGGTAGAAGAGGCGCCGGCTTTGCGCCCACCGCCAAAGATGTCAGCGTCACCTCGCGCACTTTTCGAGCCACCAAAAAGGCCCACCCCAAAAATCCAAACGCCGCACCCGCCAGCCACAAAGTGCCGAATCTACCCTGCGATCCTTTGGGCTGGGCGATTGAAATCATCGGAAAATCACCCGGTTTGTTGCTTGCAGTGCCCTTTCCAAAGGCCCGCCCGTCCGCAATGATCTTCCATTCGGGCGCTTCACCCACAGAGACATAGGGCTTCAAAAGCTCAATCTCGTCGCGATCGCCCTTTCGCCTGACAGTAGAAAGGATCAACGGGGCGTCGGGGGCGCCCGCCGCGGCTCGATCTTCCACTCGGGGAGCCGCCGGGCCAGCGGGTAGATCAAAAATCACCTTTGCGGAGTCAAACCCGTCTTCCCACGCCAGGCCGTTCCATCTAATGCGCGCCACAGTCCCGTCAAATGTGACAAAACCGCGTTCCACCAGCCGCGTTCGATACCGCACTTGGACAACGTACGTGCCCCTTCCAATCCCTTTTTCGCCGAGCCGCAGACGCAAAACGCTCGGCGCTTTTGAGCCGTCTTGGGTAGGTTTGTTGTCCGGTGGAAGCAGCTCCGCGGTTATTTCCTGCGCCGAAGTGAGCGATTTTGCAGCGGCGTCGCGCTCCGTTACAAGGTAGGCGTCCGATTCAGGTTCGGCGTCGCCGTCCACGCCGCGAAGATCCAACACCCGAAGGGGGCCACCCGCAACGCGCACGGTAATGCGGTGCTCCACCCGAGCGGGCGCATCTTTCTCAAACAGCACCCGCACGTCGTCGCCGACCACATGAGTTTCTACCCATGCGCTCGCCGATCGCGGCCACGCGACCAGGGCAAAAGCGAGGGATACACCCGGCAGGATACGACGCATGGCGCGAGACGTTTCACGCCCTCGCCTTCTGGGCCAACTTTTTGCGCAGCGTTGCCTATGGCCTTGTGTACGCCCAAATCACCGGGACGCCGTCAAGGCCGGCGATGTGCGCCGGACAACGGGTTCCGTACGCAACCCAATTTTGATACTCCACCCCACCCATGTGTTTTTCGTGATGGTAGAGACCTACCCGTGAATAATCCACAGAGCCCACGCCGCGCAGGTCTTTTCGAACGCGCCCATCACTCACAAGCATGTCCCATGACGGTCCCGCTGTATCGTGTACAAACACAGCGCTTCCCTGCGGGGCTTGGTTGATAAAATCAACGATCGCTCCGGTTTGATATCCCCAAAATCCGCGATTGAGCCCAAGTGTTGCCGCTCCCGGTGCGCCGCCGACAAGTGGAGTATAACTTGTTAAACCCCATGGGTGAGATGCGGCCGACTGAGCGATGGGAGAAGCCAAAACGCTGATGCCAAGCAGCGGAGCTACCCACCGGAGGGCCGCTCGCACGGGCAGCTTTAACCATCCTTGTTTCTTTTGAAACAGGCTGTTTCGCTTTGAGACAAGCAAGACTTTTATAAGTCGTATCAGGTCGTCAAACCCAACCCCCGCAAACAGGGCGATAAATGGGTAAGCTGTCATCCAATGTTTTGTGCCCCCAAAAATGGGTGTTTTGGGTGACAGCCAAGCTGTGTACACAACCCCGATCGACAGCAGCCACAGCAATTCTGTCTCACCCGTGGGCCCAAGCTTTTCGAGCGCCGGGATTTGAGCCTTCCAAACGAGCGCTTTTTCTACCCAACCAGGTTTCTTCCCATCACCCACACCCCCGTTTTTTTCCACCCATCGGCGCGCGGCCCACGACATGCCCATGATCAAGCGCAACCGAGCGCGCCCCACAAATCCCGCCAATGCAAGCAAGAGGGTGACCGCCGGAACCGTGGCCACCGTCATGACAAACGCGTAAGACCGCGGCATGGGAGGGGTAAAGTAGTTTACCCCCAAAAACTCCATGTTGTAATAGTCATGATTCAGGTGAAATAACGCATATTGAACCAGTCGAGATCCGGTGTCGCGCCAGATCCACGGCCACATGGCCCAAAACAACACCGGCCCCAACACGGCCATGGCAGCCATTGCCAACGCGGTCTTTTTCAGGCGTACACGCACGTCTTGGTTTGACAGGGCACCGCCCCACATGCGCGCGATCACAATCGTGGCAAGGGTGTGTACGCAAGCGACAATTGGCAAAAACCACGAGTTGTGTTTTGTGTTGAGCGCCAATCCAAACGTGATGCCCGCGAGCACAGGCCACTTCAGATTTTTATAAATTCTACCCGAGGCCGGTTGAACCGCGATCGCTTTCCAAAATGTGTACGCACAGAGAGTCCAAACTGCCACAATGGGTATGTCAAAACAAGCCAGGTGGGCATGAAAAAATACCCTTGGAAATGTGGCCAAACTCACCGCAGCAACAAGGCCCGCCGCCCGGCTTCTCGCCTCCGTTCCCCAAATGTACACAAGCGCAATGAGCGCCCCCGCGAGCACCATTGCCGGAAATCGGTAGCTTGTTCCCTCCATGGCAAAGAGGTGCAGTTTTTTCTGAAGGAGCACGTTTGAAAGCGCAAAAAGCGATTTGATGAGCGCCGGATGCTCGTGGTTTACCCCCCAGGCGTTGTCTACAGCTCCGCGCGCAACAGCCGTTTTGGGTGAGGTCCAAAAAGCTTCAAACCAGCGGCCGTACGCGTTTGCCGCGTGAAAATAAAACCCTTCATCGCGCGCGTAACCCAGTTGACCCACTGTCTTGACGAGCACCGCCGCGTAACTTGTTCCGAGCGCCGACGCGATCGCCCCATCTACCCAGTTGAGTTTTCGGCGAGCGCTCATTGCGACCGAGCCTCAAAACAAAAGTGCCTGTGCAGATGGTTTTTGGAGGAAACCCCAAATTCTACCTGGGCATGTTGTTTGTTGATATGTACACCGAGCGGAATTTCAAACCGCGCCCACCCCTGACCGTCTTGGTGGACAAATCTACCCACTTCTTCCCCGTCAACCCGCACCGAAAGTTCTATGGGAGCGCCTTTTTTTTCGCGCTCAATCATCCAGTAGAGCCCGCCGTGACCCACGATTGTGGAGCCCAGCGCCACATCGCGAAACTGCGTGACAATCTCTCCAATACGCGGAGGGTGAGACCAGAGGCACCTTCTTGGCCGAAATTCTTCATCGGCAATCACGGTCACTCCCACGTTGAAAAACGGCCCGCCCGCACATTCAAAACGTTGCGCCGGAAAGGTTGGGTTGCCCCCCAGATTGCCACTCATTGTTTGGGCGTGCGGCGCGAATCGACAGGTTTGATATGGATCGGTTGTGTACACTTCGGTCGCGTTTGGGCCCAAAACCTCCACAAAGTCGGTGACCGTTTTTTTTTACAAA
Source organism: Polyangiaceae bacterium (assembly GCA_016712345.1). GTDB lineage: Bacteria > Myxococcota_A > Polyangia > Polyangiales > Polyangiaceae > JADJRH01. The sequence goes on along the minus strand of JADJRH010000011.1, from coordinate 3,747,369 downwards.
GGGTTTTTCAGCACGCGAAAAGTAAACTTTCCAAACGTGGCTTTTGACTCTTCGGTCCAACCTGACACTTCGCCCGAGCGCTCCCCGAGAACGGACACTTCAATGGCGTGCTCAAACCTGTCCATGTCCGCGTGCGCGACATGGGCGAGAGGCATTCGCTCATCGCCGAGCGCTTTGCGCACCATTGGACTTGCCCACGCGGGTGCGGCAATCACCGGAGCGCTCAAATGTCCCAGTCCAAGCACCGGTTCGCGAATGCTCTCCCATTCAGAAAAAGTGGGCGGTCGCGACCGAAACCAAAAATGAGCACCCACTTCGGCGATGCCCACAATCGGCACCGCAAGGAGCAGCCACCGCGCGACCTTCGCAATCACGCCGCGCTTCTACCCGAATGTTCTCCCCGGTGAAATGTGGCAAACCCGCAGACTCAAAAATAAGCCTCGACCCAACCGTGGATTGGGAGTAGAGGAGCGAGCCATTGTTTCGACATCAAACGAAGTGGTCGAAACAAGGTCACCATCTGATTCACGGGAGATCTTACCCAATGAAGCTTTACGGACATCCGATGAGCACGTGCACCCGCAAGGTTCTCACCGTCCTCGGCGAGAAGGGTCACAAGGCTGATTTCGTTCTTGTGGACATCACAAAGGGCGAACAAAAAATGCCCGATCACCTCGCTCGGCAGCCGTTTGGTGTGGTGCCGGCCCTCGACGACGACGGCTTTGTTCTCTTCGAATCGCGCGCCATGTGCCGTTATCTCGATGAAACGTTGTCAGGTCCCAAGCTCACCCCCGACAACGCCAAAGACCGCGCTCGCATGGAGCAATGGATCAGCGTTGAACATTCTTACTTCACCCCCGCGGCGATGAAGATTCTCTACCAAACACTCTTCGCTCAAATGTTTGGTCGCCCCGGTGATGAAGGCCTTCTCAAAGAGGGACGTGAAGCGCTCGCCAAGCCCGCCGACGTTCTCGAAAAGCACTTTGCAGGTGGGAGTGACTGGCTTGTTGGTAATCAATTTACCATTGCCGATATCTGCTACCTCCCCTACATTGAATACCTGTTTGCCGCGGGCCAGGGCGACCTGATTACAGACCGCAAACACCTCGCCTCGTGGTGGAATCGCGCGAGCGAACGCAAGAGCTGGCGCGTCGCCGCTCTCAAAGAACAAGCCTGATATTACTCTGCTGTGACTGTCAGCGCTTCGCGCGCGGGAACAGTCGCGTCTGCCCGGTCATCTTCGGCAAGCGACGCTTCTACCCATTTGTCCATTTTATTCCACTCAGTATCAAGCCATTTGACCCTGTCGTCCGTTTCTTTGGGAATGTCGGCCGAGGGTACACGCCAGATTTTTACCTTGACGGTCTTACCCACGAGCGCCCCGTTCATCATTCTCTCAGACGAGGCCACCGCCTCAAACCCGGTGTGAGCGATAAAAAGAACGTCGGCGTCCGGTCGTTCGTCGAGCAGCGCCAACGGACCTCCGAGTCGAATGGGAAGTACACAGCGGAGGTCTTTGACACGTTCATACCTGCCGGGATCTTTTTGGCGGATGTCTGACAGCCTTTCGGCGTGTTTTTTAGGCGAAAAACGTGTTCCCTCTGGGTAGATCAATACCCCTTGACCCACCGTCATATCGCGCGCCAGACGGCGAACCTGCTCCACTTCTTTTGACAAGTCGTTGCCGCTCCGGCGCACAAACGCATTGGGAATGCGTTGACCCGCAACGTCAATTCCCGGCTCGTTGAGCAACTCGCGTTTGATCACGTAACGCAGTGGGATGTCGCGCTCGTGCCGGATGATCACGAGCGGCAACATTGTTTCGGCCAAGCTTGTGTGCCGAATAAAAACCAAAAACGGCCCGCGCGCATCTTTGGGAAAGTCGGTGTCGTCTACCTCGGTGTGTACACCAAAACAGGCCTCACCGCCCCGGTAGAGCGCCCGCGCCCACAACCGTTGAAATGCGTACGCATGGCGACAAATTCGATCCCACTTGGCGCCGGCCCATGTGCCCGAAACCACCCATGAGAGAAACAAACCGATGAGGGCGAACGTGGTAGTCCACAAATAAACGCCGGCAAAAAAGGCAAATCGCGTTGTGGCAAAACGCTTTCTGCGCACCAGGTCCACAAGCAGTGTGACCGTGAGCACAAGCGGCGAAAGCGCCAAAAGAAGCACCGCACCGACAATTGAAAATGGGATGGTCACGGCGCGGCGGCGCCAACGCTGAGTCAGAGTCTCGTCTACCGAGTAGGGAGAACGCATGGGGAGTGCCGCCATACCACGAAGTCTCGAAGGCATGGTTTTCTACCGGCGCGCTGACATAAAAATGACTCGGGAGAACTGCATGCGCCGCGTCATTTGCGCCCATTGTGGTTGTTCGCGCGCGGGCGCAATCGGCTCGGAAATAGCCGAATGCGTCACCGGCCATTCCATAGTACCAACTGTACCCGCATGCTGGTAAAACCGCGTTACGATCTTCCACTTAACCGGTGAGGATGTATGTCAAAGAGAGAAACTTGGGCTTTTCTTGTAGGCTTTTCGGCAATTGCGCTGGGCTGTGACGGTGGCACCGTTGTGGGCACCGGCGGCTCGGGCGGGTCGGGTGCAACCACCGGCACGGGGGCATCCAATACCGGCGGAACCGGCGGCTCCGCCTCATTGAACGGTGAGTGCCCGTCGGACAAACAGGTTGGGAATTTTTATATTCAGAACGAGACAGACTACTCCGTCGTCGCCGGTGAAGTGCTCACCGGGGTTGTACCTTCCAAGGTCACTTTTGAGGTGGGTGCAGAAGGGGATTGCAAGCTCCTCCAACGCAAAAACCCCTTCTGTGACCCCGCGTGTAAGTCAGATCAAGCGTGCGCGCACGACGGCACATGCGTTCCCTACCCATTGCCTCAAGACGCCGGTCAGGTGACTATCTCGGGGCTGACAAAGCCGGTGAACATGGCCTTCCCGTCTTATTTTGATACTGCGGTGGACCATCCACCTTTTACTCCCGGCGGCAACGTCACCCTGAAAGCCCAAGGGGCAACTTACCCGGGGTTTACTCTTCACGGTGAAGGGTTTGCCCCCATGGACTTCTCGTCCGACATGCTCGTGATCAAAACCGGTGAACCGCTCAGCCTGTCGTGGACTCCTGACAATTCTTCGTCGCTTGCCACGGTGCGCGTCCGTATCAACATCGACCAGCACGGGAACTCCCCTGTAGAACTCACCTGCGAGTTGGCCGACACCGGGTCCACTGTAATTCCGTCATCGCTGATTGACCAACTAATTAACTTCGGGGTGACCGGTTTTCCGAGCGCCCACGTTGTCCGTCACACACTTGACTCGGTTAGCAACGGCGATCAATGTGTTCAGTTTGAAGTGTACTCACACCGCCTCGCCGCCATTCAGGTTGCGGGCCACATCCCGTGTGACCCGGTCACACCCTGCCCAATGGGCATGACCTGCGACATCCCCACCGGCACCTGTCTGTAATCACGCTTACCCCGCGCCGGTTACGGCCGGCGCGGGTTGCCCGGTCGTTGCGCGGTGGTGTCAGTTGTCCCAGCCGTAGTGCGGCCGGGCTTGTTTGATTTGGACTTTGGCGTCACCGCCGGAACCGTCATCGTCGAACTTAAACTCCACGTCCATGGCGTAGAAGTTGTTGCCCGACTGATAATACTTGGCAAAATGCTGGTGAATTGCTTCCAGCGCTTTTCCAAGCTCATACGTTTGCGCCACGGTCAAAACGGTTTGACCGGGCGGAATTAAACTGGAGTGGGCAAAGAACGTGATGGGTTGGTTGGGGTAGTAGTAGTAATACAAGAATGAATCGGCCGTGACGCCCTGGTCGGGCAACACAACCGACGCATCACCCATTTGGACATTGATATAAAATGCGGGCGCCGTAGGGTCAAACATGTTGTTTGTAAGAGCGACACCGTTGGCTTCTTCCGTGGGGTATGAACGGTGAACCAAAAGAGCCATGGCCACGTTCTTGTGGGGAATGCCGCGGTAGCTGCGCTCTTCAAACGCCCGGTAGTTCCACAGGCTGGCCCACACCTTTCGAATGGCGTTTTTCATGGGCTTGTCGGGATCATTGGGATCACCCGACTTGGAAGTATAAAGGCCGGCGCCGGTGAACCCGTTCAGGTCTTCTGAGTTGGTGCTCGACCTGAAACGCATGGGTAGACCCGGGTATTCGGCCGCGAGTTTGGCGAGCAGGTTGTCTTCAAACGTTGGGTCAATCGGGGCGTTTTCAATGTCATACCGAAGTTTGGCGAGGCGCTGATCGCGGTAGACGGGATCGTTGATAAACGTGTCGTTGACCAACATCTCATCGACCTGCGATTCAAACCCGTTATCGTTCATAAACTGCTTGTAGTAGTAGAACGGGATCGCAAACGCTTTGGGCATTGGAACAACGGGCCCAATTTGAGTCATGTCGCCGAAGTGGCTGGCTTTGCCTCCGAATCGGGGAATGTCCTTTACCGTGATTTCTTCGGCGTTTCGAAGGTCGGTCACGGTGAGATCGGGCATGGGGACCACAATTGGCTCGGGCTTGTGTTCTTCCCACCAGGCGTCGGCCTCTTCTTTGGTGACCTCTTCGATTTTGTACTCAAACGGGTCAACCACCATTCTGACCCACTTGTTTTCAAGCGCTCGAAGGTCGGGTGAGTTAAACGCGCCGCGCAGCGCCATGTTGGGTGTGCCGCGGTTTTGAGAAAGCACGTTGACGTGGGAGAGGGGGTTTGCAGCTCTTCGGTGATCAGGCCCGCCACCACCGCGATGTCGTTTGGAACGTGGTCAAGAATAGCCACATCTCGCGGGCCAACGTAGGTGGTTCCGAGTGCCGACGCGTTATAAAAACGAAGTTGACCCATGGCTTCGCCCAAATTGAGCGGTTGGTAGTCAATGTCGGCAAACAGCTCGTCGGAGGTGATCACCTGAACGTTGGAGGGTAGATCTGGAATGAGCGTTTCTATCGATTCACTCGTGGGGTGGAAGTAGAGCGTTTCACCGAAGAACGCATTTGCCTGAATGAGTTCATACGCGCGAGTGACCATTTCAGGGCTCGATGTGTCGTAGGGCGCAATTTCATACGTCCACACTCCGGGATTGTCGTAATAGGTGATCGCACCCAGTAGAAATCGGCGCGCGGGGCTGAAATACTCCGTGGAGTTGAAGAGCGACAGTTCACCAATGGGGGGCAACCCATCACCGGAAAGATGGGTACTCGCAAAGTTGTAATGAATTGGAAAAAGCTGACTGTTCATGAAGTACAGGTGATCGCTGTCGGCTTGATCCACAATGGTTTTGGCAGAACGCGCACCCGGAATGCTCGCGTCAAGCGGACGCGAAGCGAGAACATCAAAGTCGGCGTCACACCCCACTTGATCGGCATAGTCGGGCGTTTCACCTTCAGGGATGGTGCATACCCAACCGTTGTTGGGCCTGGGCCCGATTGGACCGTCATCACCGCAGGCGCCAAAACCTACCATCAAGGCGCCGGCTGCCGCGGCGGAGGCCACTCTACGAAACGACTTGACTGCAAATAGAGAGAGTTTCATGGCGTGTACCTTCCTTCGACTCAAGGGTACTTCCGGGGTTTGCTGGGTACACCCACCGGCACCTCGTACATTTTACCGCTGCCGATATCGCGAACGTAGAGAACAAGCGGATCCCAGCCGCCAATGCCCGAACCCCAACCCATGTTGGGGATCCATCCGGTTTGAGAACTCAGGTCAACAACGAGTTCAGGCGTTCCACCCTGAGGTGGAATGCGCCAAACCTTGGCCGCAATGTACTCACACACATAAACATTGCCGCACGCGTCTACGCCCATTCCGTCAAGCGTTCCATATTGGAAGGCGTTTTGAATGAGAGTGCCTGTTGAAATGGGATTATTGTTGGCGTCGAGGCTGATCTTGTAAATGATATTGCCGCCGAAACTACCCACGTACACCGTCTTATAGTCGGGGCTGTAACTCACACCGTTGGGGTTGTTGAGGCCGCTCGCCAAAATGGTAGATTCGCCCGTGGCGGGGTTGACTCTTCGCACCAAGCTGGCGCTTTGTTCGGCAACTGTCATGTTGCCGTCGTTGTCGGCGTCCATGCCGTTTGGGTAGGCGAGGCCGCCGATCACAAACGTTTTTGTAGCGGGCGGATCGATTCGGAAAAGAGCGTTGGCGTTGGCGTCTGCGTACACAAGAACGCCGTTGGAGGTAAACCGCAGACCCGCGATGAAACCGCCCGCACCGGGGAGCCAAATGGTGGACTGACCGCTGAAGGTGGACTTGAAAATGTTACCGTTGTCGGCACCGACAACGTTTCCCTCGTGGTCAAAGTCCATATCTTCGGTGGCTTTTTGACCTGTTTTTACGGTGAATGAGAAAGGCCCCTTGGGAATGTTTGCGCAGTCAACCGGCGGATCGGTAATGGTGCCTGTGCCCGTGGAGGTGGTTGTCGACGTGGTGGTGCTGGTAGTGGAAGTGGTGGTGCTGGTAGTGGAAGTGGTGGTCGTGGTTGTGGTTGTTGTGGTGACCGTATCTGTTGTGGTTTGCGCGGCGCCCGTTCCGGGTTGACCCGCGGCGCCACCCTGCGCCCCTTGTCCCCCCGAACCACCGCTTCCGGCGTTGCCCGACGTTTCGAACAAGGTTCGACTCCCGCAGGCGGCCAGGGTGAGAATTGTCAGAATGAGGCCTTTTCCAAGCAAAACGGTGCGCGACAGCATCGGACTCCACTCCTTGGGAAGACAAGATCCCGGCGGGTGCCGGGATGTTTTTATGTTAACCGCACTTCATAGGCGCCGGGGATACAATCTGTTTAAAATGTCTTTTTTGTCATCCAACCGAAACACGAGGCGCGAAGCTATGTTCTGTTGCATGCCCGCCCAAAACATTTTTGATCCCTGTCCGCCCGATCTTTTTGCGCCTTTCGATTGCCAGCGGACACCGAGTTTGGATAACCTCCAACGATGCGCACCCTGACATCCGGCGTTGCAACGTGTTTGGTCTTTGCCGCATTGAGCCTCACGGCCTGCAAAACCAACGTTTCGGGGTGGGGCGATACAACCGTTGATGAGAACGCAATGAGCGGATTTTCGTGGGTGATTGATGGGCAGGTGGCCGGCATGCCGCGCCCCGGTGCGAGCCGCCCGCTTGAGCAGGATCTCCAGTTTTTGCAAGAGCAGGGCGTTGATGTGCTCGTGTCCCTCACCGAACAGCCGGTTGATTCAAAAGCGCTCGCGGCTCACGAAATGGAGGGCCTCCATCTTCCCGTGGCCGACTTTCATGCGCCCACGCAGGATCAGCTCGACACGTACGTTTCTTCCGTAAAAAAATGGACGGATGAGGGGCGCGCTGTGGGTACACATTGCGCCGCCGGACTGGGTAGAACCGGCACGTTCTTGGCGGCCCTTTTCGTTTCACGCGGAATGAACGCCGATGAAGCGATCGCCGCCGTTCGAAAACTGCGCCCCGGGTCTATTGAAACAACCGCTCAAGAAAACGCGGTGCACAAATTTGCCGAAAGGCAAGCCGAGAAAAGGGTAAGGTAGAAAGTTCAAATCGCTTGCGCTCGGTCGACGGTCGCAGGATGGTGCGGCCATGCGCTTGTGGATTGGCTTGAGTGTGTTTGCAGCGTGGTTCGTTTCCGCCGTTGGATGTGGTGACTCCATGACGGGGAGCACGGGCGGAAGCGGTGGGGATGGTCAGACTTCGTCGGGCGGAAGCGGCGGTACAGCGGGCACGGGGGCTCACTCGGGGAGCGGAACGTCGAGCACTGGAGGATCTGAAACAACCTCATCTACCATGTCGACCGGTCCGTATTGCGGTGATGGTCAGATCGACGCGGGTGAACAATGCGACGACGGGAATATCAACCCGTTTGACGGCTGCAACGCGGCTTGTGAAATTGTTCTACCCCTGACGGGTGAAAAGTACATTTGGAAATATGTTGCCGTGCCCGGCACCCAATGTATGGACGGCAGTACCGCGGGATTTGGGGTGAGCCTCAACCCCGACTCAAAAAATGTGATGATCTACCTAGAGGGGGGCGGGGCCTGCTTTAACGATCTGTGCGATTTTTCGGCCTTCAGCATTCCATTTGTTCCCCCGGTGGATGGGATTTTTAATAGAGCCAACCTGACAAATCCGGTGGGCGACTGGAACATGATCTACGTTCCATACTGTTCGGGCGACATTCACGGCGGGGCCAAAGATACGCTTCTCGGGGGTAAGGTTCGCCACTTTCGAGGGTATACCAACATTACAAAATATCTGGAGCAGTGGGTTGCAACGTTTGGCGATGCTGAAAACGTTCTCCTCACAGGAATCAGCGCCGGAGGGTTTGGCGCCGGTCTAAACGCGGCCCAGGTGGCCGATGCTTTTGGCGCGGGGCCACAAATGACCGTCATCGACGATTCTGGCCCTCCGCTAGACAAAGACGTGATTGCGCCTTGTTTACAGCAAATTTTTCAGGGATGTGTGGGGGCTCGACGACACGGTGCTCGCCGTTTGCGGGGCTGATTGTCCAGACCCAAACAACTTTGCAAATGGGATGCTCGACCACATTTATAAAACCTACCCCAACATGCGCGTTGGACTTTTTTCCAACACGGCAGACCTTGTTATTCGAACGTTTATGGGGTGGGGCTATTGCGACAACACGTGGAATAAGTGCACCGGTGTATCAACCATCATCCCAGCCAACTTGTTTGAGCAGGGGCTCTTAACCATTCGCGCCGAGTATCAAAATCAGTCGTCGAGCTATTTTATTGGTCAAACTCAAGCCTTGTATAACTTTGGCCAAAATCATACAGCCTTGCGCTCGCCGTCATTTTGGACAACGATCATTGACGGCGTGCCCCTTTCAGACTGGGTAGGAAACGTCATCAACGGCGACATTCAACACGTTGGGCCTTGAGACTGCCAACCACTTTGGGTAATCGGTTATACCAAGCCCGCCGCTACAAGAGCCGCCAACCTGTCAAAACGGGGAGCGGCAATAGTAGGACGAATGGGAGCAATCAGAGACGATTCGCCGTTTTTATAAGGGCAAAACTCACAGCGGCCTTCTTCCCATAAGAGCGCTGTGTGTACGCCTGCGGCGTGGCCGGCCTGAACGTCAGCGAGGCTGTCACCTACCATCCATGTTTGGGTAGGATCGAGATTCAGGTCACGAAGCAGGGTAAGGAGCATTCCCGGTTTGGGTTTGCGGCACTCGCAGTTGACTATCAGGTTGGGATCGCCGCCGGGTCCGCCGTCGGGGTGGTGTGTACATACTTCCAGTTGAGCGATTTCAATTCCTTCGGCGCGCAAACGATCGAGCAGGGCCCGATGGGTCGTTTCCACGGCCCTCATAGGGATTTGACCTTTTGCCGGGCCGGGTTGATTGGTGGCAATCGCGAGGACAAATCCGGCATTGGACAAGGAGCGCATTCCTTCGAGGACGCCGGGTAGAAATCGGATATGACTCGGATGGAAGGCGGACTGAACGCTCCCGAGATCCGAATCGCGAACAAAGTCAATGAGCGTTCCGTCGCGATCCAAAATCACGCCGCGGCGCGGGGGAGGGGAGATCTCACCGAGGGTCACGCGTTTTCCGAAGCGGCGGGGCCCAACTCAACTGCGAGCTGACGGAGGCGCTCACAAATCAGGTGATGGTAGATCTCATGAAAACCTTCCACATGAGGGGTGGAGGTAAAACCGTCGGGCGTGCTCGGAACAATCACACTCGCATCGGCCATTTGGCGCAGTGCTCCACCGTCATACCCCACCAAGGCAACCACTTTGCCGCCCCTTTTTTTGGCGAAATCGGCGGCGCTCACAAGGTTTTGTGACCAGGGACCGGCTTTGTCGGCCCCGCTTCCTCCGTGCACAGAGAGGCAGACGAGCACATCACCCTCCACCATTCGACCGTTGAGTTGATCGAGAAAAATGCGGTGAAACCCAACGTCGTTGGTGAGAGCGCTGATGAGGGCGGCATTGTCGCAGAGGGACGAACACTTGAATCGGCGCTTGCCTTCTGCCCAGGTAAACTTGGCAATGTCGCAGGCGAGATGGCTTGCGTTGGCCGCCGATCCGCCGTTTCCGCATGTGTAGATGGTTTTGTCGGCGAGGTAGGCCTCAAACAAAACATCAATCACACGTGCGAGGTCGTCGCGTGATGTGCCCGCGGCGATCTCCGCGGTTTGCCGAAGGTACACATCAATAAAGTATTGGCTGCGAGTGCTCATCCGATGTTTGCAATCTTAACGGGGCCCGATTGGTATCGGGCCAACTACGACCTGTGCATGTTGGCCACAATGCGAGCGCCATCCATATCAAAGTGAAATCGAAGCGGCCGCAGGCCCCGCTCTGTCATTTGCTCCACGAACTTTCGGCGATCGCCGGGGCGCACGTAGAACATGAAAAAGCCGCCGCCGCCCGCGCCCATGAGTTTGCCGCCGATCGCGCCGGCGCGTCGCGCCGCTTCGTAGTGTTCATCAAGCGTGTCGTCGGTCATTTTGGAGGCAACTTTTCGCTTGGCGATCCAGTGCTCGTGCAAGAGTTCGCCGAATGTGTCGAGGTCACCTTTCACGAGCAAACGGTACACATCGTGACCGAGGCTTTTAATGGTGTGCATGCGCGCAACCGTGTCGGGATTGAGGTCGCGCAGGCGTGCGCCCTGTTCACCGAGGACCACTTTTGCAGGGCGTTCAACGCCGGACCACAAGATCACAAGGTTGTTTTGCAGCTCGTCGAGCACATCGTCGGAGACGGGCACGGGCTCCACATGCACCGATCCGTCGCGCTCAAAGGTGAACGCCGTCACGTTGCCAAATGCCGCGATGTATTGGTCTTGTTTTCCGACCGGTTCGCCGAGGCGAACCATTTCCAATTCACACGCTTCTTCGGCCAATTTTTGCGATGAAACAAACTCACGCTTAATTGTGTGAAGCGCGTTGAGAAGGGCGACGGTGAACGACGACGACGACCCGAGGCCGCTATTTGCAGGGAGATCGGCAACGCTCACAAGTTCGATCGAGCTGTCGATTTTGGTCATTCGGAGCGCTTCGCGAAAAATGGGGTGATCGATCGTGTCGACGTCGGTAACGATTTCGGTCTTGGAATAAGAGAGACGAATGGACGGAAAAAAGCGGCGATTGGCGCTCACGTAAATGTACTTGTCGATGGCGGCCGACACGACGTACCCACCGAATCGATCGGAATAAGACGGCAGATCGGTGCCGCCGCCGCCGAGCGAAAACCGAACGGGCGCTCTCGAAACGATCATTTTGGGCCTCGCTGCGATTGAACGAACGCTTCAAAATCGGCGAGGCCCGCTTCTGATCCGATTTCGTAGAAACGGTCCGCCGATGTGTACGCACGGAGCCTGCCCGCCTGTGCGAGGCGCGACTGCACATCGGCAAAGTCAATGTGTACACCGGACGGCAATTCGTCGATCACTTGTTTTCGAAGCGCAGTGGCGCCGTAGTCGATGTGGTCCATTTGAGGATCGCGCGGTGAACCTTTGAGGCGCTTTTCGTATCGCACCACGAACGTGCCTAAGACGACGCAGTTGGAAACGTCGAGCGTGTCGGCGTTTTTGTACACAGCCATGGTGCCGAGCGCGTTTGGATGCGCTTCTAGGTCTTCGAGCGGTGCGTGGTAGTCGAAAGGCAAAAACGAGTCTCCGTAGGTGAGCACGAATGTATCGCGAATGAGCGGTGCCGCGTGCTTTACGGCGCCGCCGGTTCCGAGAAGCGTGTCACCTTCATCGGAGTATAAAATGTGTACACCGAAGCGATTGCCGTTTCCGAGCGCGTCTCGGATCGCCTGTCCCAGGTGGCCGATGCACAAAACCACCTCGGAAGCGCCGCACCTTTTCAACTGCTTTATCAAGTGTTCTGCAAACGGTTTTCCGCCGACGTTGAGAAGCAGCTTGGGTACATGTTGGGTGCGCGGTCGCATGCGCGTTGCCAATCCCCCCGCGAGCACAACGGCTTGCCAGTTGCGTTGATTTGCAGAGCCCGAGATCGACACCATCTGCCCTTCGAGATAACCTGACCGGTGTGAGGTTTCGAGACTTTGCGCGAACCGGAGCGCTTTTCTTAGTGACGAGCGGTACTGCTTCCGCGTTTTTTTCTTCGGGGTGTTTGATCTACGGTGAATCGCTGTTGGAGCCTACGGGCACGGGTGGTTCAGGGGGATCAACCACGTCGGGTCAAACGTGCAGCGGGCCCGAAGAGTGTCCCCAACCAAACAGCCCGTGCCAAGAAAGAGCTTGTGACAACGGGACATGCGCGATCAATAACCTGGCTCCAAACACTGAATTGCCCGACCCGACACCCGGCGATTGTCACGGACTCGTGTGTGATTCGGCGGGCGGCGCCATTGAAGTTGAACTGTCAAAAGACTTCGTCGATGACAAGAACCCCTGCACGATCGACGCATGCATGTTGGGTGAGCCCACGCATCAACCCGAGGTTGGAAAAGCGTGCGGTGATGGAAACACTGAACTCTGCAATCCAGAGGGCAACTGCGTTGAGTGTTTGGTCAACGACGACTGCGCTTTTAAAGTTTGCAAAAACTACGCGTGCGCTCCGGCTTCGTGCAACGACGGCATCAAGAACGGCGCGGAGAGCGATACCGACTGCGGCGGCGGGTGTCAGAACTGTCCAACCGGGAAGGCCTGCAAAGTCAACTCCGACTGCAAAGGAGGGCTTTGTCAGAGCATGGTATGTCAGCCCACGTGCACCGACGGGTTGAAGAACAACGCTGAGACCGATGTGGATTGCGGCGGCACCACATGCCCCGACTGCGGTGACGGGAAAACGTGCGCAAGCGACGCCGATTGCACAAGTCAGATTTGTTCGAACACCAAGTGCGCGGCTCCCACCTGCTCCGATGGAAAAAAGAATGGAACAGAATCGGGAGTTGACTGCGGCGGCAGCGTTTGCTCCACGTGCCCGCTCGATCACTTGGTGATCAACGAAGTCGACTACGATCAAGACGTGACAGATACGCTTGAATTCGTGGAGATCTTTAACGCAACAACAGCTTCTGTGAGTCTTGCAAATCTTAAACTTGTCCTGGTGGACGGTTCGCAGAACGTTCCATACTCGGTGATCGACTTAACCCCGGGAGGTACACTTGCAGCCGGGCAATATTTGGTTGTTGGAACGAGCGCGGTGATGCCTGCGGCCGGGGCGGTGAAGATCAATTTCTCCGGCACAATGAACCAAATTCAAAATGGTTCACCGGATGGCGTGGCGCTCGTGGACGATGCGGCAAACAAGGTCATTGATGTCTTGAGTTATGAGGGGGCGATCACGACCGCCAACCTCACAACGCTGGGGATCGGCACGGTGTCGCTGGTGGAAGGTTCGGCGCTCAACGCTGCCGTCGATGATGAAACCACCGGTTCCCTCTGCCGATTGCCGAATGGAAAAGACGTGAACAGCGCTTCTGCCGATTGGAAATTCTCGGGAACTCCCACTCCAGGGGCGGCGAACGTCCCGTGAAATGTGTACTCAAGCCCGGACCGCGCTGCGATTGCAAAATCCTACTGGCCAACCTGCCCCGGCGGCACTAAGCTCAATTCCTGATCCCGAGTTCGGCCTTTTGTTGGAGTCGCGCTTGGGAGACACAGCGTGAGAGGTTCAGGAGGACGAAGCGATGGTCACGATCACCGAAAAAGCAGCCGCCAAAGTGCAGGAAATTGCGGAAGCGGAAGCCCTCATTGGTCAGGGTTTGCGCCTGCGGGTTGTCGGGGGCGGGTGCGCGGGCTTCACTTACGACCTGTTTTTTGAAGACAAGCCCACCGACATGGACGAGCAGTTCGAGGACAAGGGCGTCAAACTTTACGTTGACCCGCTTTCGTATCAATACCTCGACGGCACCGAGATCGACTACGTGGAGAGCACCGCGGGAGCCGGGTTCAAGTTTGTCAATCCCAACACCAAGAGCACCTGCGGCTGCGGGTCTTCCTTCTCAGCGTAACCCGCCCAAACAAGACCTGACACGTTTGGATAACTGAAACCTCGTAATCAACACGGAATCACAGAGACCACAGAACACACGGAGTTTTTGTTTTCTTTCACTGCAACGGGTACACATCACCGTGATCCCAGGCTGACGGTTGATTGCTGACGCCGTGCGAGCCTATTGCAGCCTAAAATAAGAAAAACTCCGTGTCCTCTGTGAGTCCGTGGTGAAGAGACGTTACGGGTGGCGGGGCGTGCCCGGTCGTTGTGTGGTGGTGTCAGTTACCCAGGCGTCCGTGTTGAATACGACGTGTCAGGTGGCAGGACATTTCAGACCGATTCCAACCGTCAGATTCGCAGCAGGGCGACCGCAACAATCACTCCCACGAGTAGAAATACACCCACCGTCACGAGGATCACGACCAGCTTGATTGTGCTCGCGACGCCGGCCACGTGTTGCATGTGGGCAGCGGCAATGCGCTGCGGGTCGGCGTAAGGTCCACCCGGAGCCGCGCCGAATTGCCCTCCCGGTGCTCCACCAAACGGGGCCGGCGGCAAAGGGCCCGCCCCGTAGGCGCCTTGCCAATGGGCCTGAATTTGCGCCTGCTGGGCCATCATTTGATTCATGACTTGACCCGCAACGGCGGCATGTTGAGCTGCCTGCGCGTGGTGAGGGTAGACCGTACCGCAATAAGTACAGTTGGGCTTGCGTAGATCGTCCAAGGTAAGGTTGGCGCCGCAATGTGTACACTTTTGGACGGCTTCATACATGGAGGGAAACCTTTAGGCAGGGGTTAGAAAACGAGCCTCTACCCACATGTTTTGACCATTTGGAAAGACGACCTGCATTTGAGGGCCATTGACCTGAATGATGGTGGCAGGGTAGCGATTGCCGTCGTTCCATTGGACCAATACCCGTCTACCCACAATGAGCGGCGAGCCTCCACCCATCATGTTCATGGCGCCTGCCATTTGAACAGCCGCTTGTACTCCGGGTTGATTGATAACACCGGCTGAATAAGCCATCCATTGTTGTTGATTGGCTTGCGAAGCCTGCATGCTCGCAGCCATGGCCGCGTTTGGGTCAAACGCGGCGGCGCCTCCCGCCGGGGGCTGACCACCGGCTGTGCGTTGAACCTGAATGGGCCTCGGCGCTCCACCCGAGCGCAGTCGTGCGGTCTCCTGTTCTTGGAGTTGATTGCGCCTGACGGCCAGATTCATAGGGTCGCGTGAAAGTTCGGTTGTCCAATGGGCACTGATGGTAGTCCAATCACCCTGCGACAACTTGTAATGGTTGAGCGCCCCTTCGGCCCCAAACACGGAGATTGCGGCGGACACTGTGCAATAATCTTCAAAGCTTGTTTTGGCGACTCCCTTCTTGGCCGCCAGAGCCTGATTGTAGAGTTGCATGTAGCGGGTCGCGACTTGACCCATGAGTCGCATGTCCTGCATGCGTGCCGTCCACCCTTTGCACGCGGCATCCCAATCGGCGGGTGAAACTCCAAGTGTACCCACTTTGGCTGTTTGTTCGGCAGGATCGGTGATCCCGTCAATTTCGGCGCCGAGTTCTGCGTATCGTTCGAGCGAAATGCCGTTGATCGGCGCGTAGGGATCCATCGCCGCGGAGCATCCGGGATAGATCGCGTTCCGTCAAGCAACTACGCCGGTTAGGTGCGAATAATGTTGTCCGCTCCAGGCAGACGAATGTATACTGACAGTTCTGAGTGCAATGAGATTGCCCATTTCTCTTTCAAGTGCCACTGCGCTCGGTCTACCCGTTATTGTTTTGATTGTGGGAGGTGGGTGCGGAGCGCGTTCGACGCTGCTTGAAGGTGAAACGCTGTCGCCCACCGGTGGGACTGGAGGCGTCGCTTCAGGGGGCAACGGGGCAGGGGGAGGGCAAACCGCTACCACGTCTGTCACTTCGTCCACTTCCGGGTCAACTTCGGCAACCGGCGGCGGCTCTCCAACCACCACCTCCACGGGTCAACCCGTGGCGACTTGCCCAACGTTTTCGTTTGTAAAAACCCTAGGTGGATCAGGTCGTCAGCGGGTTCATCAGGTTGAACTTGACAGTCAGGGTAACTCCTTTGTTCGCGGCGCTTATCAAACCAAACTGAACCTGGGATCACAGATTGAAACGCCCAGCGAATCGTGGTCGTGGTTTTTGGCAAAGCTCAACTCAAACCTGACGCCTGAATGGGTTCATGTTGTTGATGGCTGTGACCATTTTGAGGCTTTCGGCGGCCCGCCGCCGCGTTTCCATGTCAATGGTCAGGGTCAACCGATGGCGGGGGTTCGCGTTGCGGTGGGGCAAACCTGCGATTTTGGAACCGGGCCAATTGAAAGCACGGTCGGGCATTCAGACTATCTGATCATGTTTGACTCTGTCGGTGCACCCCTTTTTCAGCGGGATGTTCCCGGATGGCTGGGTTTCCTCATCCCTTGGGAAACCGACGGTTTTCGGTTTAGCGTGACACACTGGGGCAACCCGATCACGTTTGACTGGTTTACTCCCCCGAGCAATTCAAGCGCATTTGCGGCGCAGCTTGACAGTTGGGGAAACCTGACTTGGGCGTCGTCCCTCGACAGCATGTTGATGGGAGGTGGGTATGTCAAACCAAGTCGCGCGTTCGCCGAGGGGGATGGAATGTATCTCGAAGGGGACTATTACGGAGCTGTGGAGATCGGCGACGTGGAGGTTCCACCAACAACGTGCACATACTACAGCAATCAAGGCAATTGCCAAACGTGGGAGCCTGAAACGTTCGGCGCGCATGCAGGGATAGAAGGCGCAATATCGGGGGTTGAAGTTCCGGCTCGCTGGCTGACGCCAACGCCCAACGGTGGATTATTGGCCGCTCTACCTACCGTTGAGAATGACTATTCCCTAGACGATATCGCGTATTTTGCTGCTGACAAAACACTGGTTTATAAAACATCATTTCTACCCGAGGACCAGTGGAACGGAGTTGGCTTTGGCGTGATAGATCGGTTGATGGATCTAACCGGTCAGGTGTGGGTCGTTGCTTATGCGGATGCGGACATTGAGGTGGGTGGTCAAAAGGTGGAAGCCGGCACTTTTTGGGTGATTCTAGATGCGTCGGGGGAGATCTCGTGCGTGGGCGATTTTGGCGGATCGGGGTGGCGGCCTTCGCTTCGGTTGGCGCCCAATGGGGAGGTTTGGTTTACCGGGACTATCAAGGGCCCTGTGATCATTAACGGTGAACAGTTTTCTCCGCCCGACCAGTTCGAAGAACTGCTGTTTCTGAAAAGTGGGCCGACCTCGATCTAAATGGCAAGCCACAGCGGGTCTACCCAAAAGCAGGACGC
The DNA here is from genome assembly GCA_016712345.1 of Polyangiaceae bacterium. Taxonomy (GTDB): domain Bacteria; phylum Myxococcota_A; class Polyangia; order Polyangiales; family Polyangiaceae; genus JADJRH01. The sequence goes on along the minus strand of JADJRH010000011.1, from coordinate 3,730,076 downwards.
CTTGGCGTTGTGTACACCAAGGCGTCCCGGCCGCAGGGGTCATAAGCCGAATTCTGTGGTGGTGAAGGTCACCCATTCACCAGCGACGATCATTCCTCTAGGACGCCCATTGCTGAGCGCCTCCGGCAGCCAACCCGAAAGCTTTGGGCGGGCCGCCCTGCCACGCTCGCATTGCTGCGGGCGCTTCGCTTCCTGCTTGGCCTTGCTCCGGGTGGGGTTTGCCATGCCGCCCTCGTTGCCGAGTGCGCGGTGGGCTCTTACTCCACCTTTTCACCCTTGCCGGGCGCCCTCAAGGGGTCGGCCCGGCGGTCTGTTTTCTGTGGCACTTTCCTCGAAGTCACCTTCACCGGGAGTTACCCGGCACCCTGCCCTTTGGAGTTCGGACTTTCCTCCCGTGTTGCCTCGCGGCACTCACCGGCGATCGTCTGACCCGCTGCGGCGCGGGCGTCCTATCACAACGCGGTTTCGGCGATCGATCAAAGTGACGTGTGTACGCAGCGCTTTTGCAGGAACGCCGATCCCGCTCAAACGCACGACCGGCTGAGCGAGCCTATTCGGCGGCGGCGGCGCTGCTTTCAGGCGCACGCTCAACCCGCACAGCGCAGAACTTAAATTCGGGGATTTTGCCGAACGGATCGATCTCGTCGATGGTTAGGACGTTGGCGGCGGCCTCCCGGAAGTGGAAGGGGATAAAAACGCTGCCTTCGTGTGTACGCGTGGTGACGGTTACCGCGAGCGTGATCGAACCGCGCCGCGATGTTACGACCACGCGGTCGCCGTTGTGTACACCCAACTTCATTGCGTCTTCGGGATGCACTTCGATAAGAGCTTCTGGGGCGATTGCGTTCAGCGCGTACGATCGCCGCGTCATCGTCCCTGTGTGCCAGTGCTCCAAAACTCGACCCGTGTTGAGCACGAATGGGTAGTTTTCATCCGGCGTTTCGCGAGGCGGCTCAAACGCGGCGGGCACCATTTTTCCGCGGCGATTGGGGGTGGGAAATCCGTCGTCAAACAAGATCTGAAGGCCGTCGTCGGCTGCGGGATCCGGCGCGGGCCAAAGGCGTCCGGTGCTCCCCAATACCTCGTAGGTGAGCCCGCGATACTCGTGCGTCATGCTCACCAGCTCGTTGAAAATCTCCGCGGGCGATTGGTACTTCATGGGGTAACCCATGCGCGTTGAGATCTCGGAGACGATCTCCCAATCGAGCCGCGCTTCACCCGGCGGCTTGAGGGCGGGCCGACCGATCTGAACGCGCCTGTCGGTGTTGGTATAGGTGCCGAGCTTTTCGAGGTAACTCGTTGCGGGCAGGATCACATCGGCAAACTCGGCCGTTTCCGTGAGGAAGATGTCTTGCACAACAAGGAAGTCGAGCGCGCTCAGCGCCTTGCGTACTTTGTTGACGTTTGGGTCGGAGAGAAATGGGTTTTCCCCCAAGCAGTACATGCCTTTGATTCGGCCTTCGAGCGCGCCCTTTGTGATCTCGGTGACGGTTAAGCCGGCGTTGGGATCCAAAGGTACACCCCAGGCCTTTTCGAATCGGGCGCGGACCTCGGGATTTGTGACGCGTTGGTAGTCTGGGTACATCATGGGAATGAGGCCGGCGTCGCTCGCTCCTTGCACGTTGTTTTGGCCGCGAAGCGGGTGGAGGCCGGTGCCGGGTCTGCCGCAGTTGCCGGTGACCAAACAGAGTGCGATCAAGCAGCGCGCGTTGTCGGTGCCGTGCGTGTGTTGGGAGATGCCCATGCCCCAAAAGGTGATCGCGCTTTTGGCCTTCCCATAGATCCGCGCGACCTCGCGAATGGTTTCGGCTGGAACGCCGCAGATGGGCTCAGCCACTTCAGGCGACCACTTTTGCACCTCGGCTTTGAGGGCGTCGAAACCTGATGTGTACTCTTTTATGTACGCTTCGTTCACCAGGTTCTCCGCGATGATCACGTGCAACATGGCGTTGTAAAACGCCACGTCGGTGGAGTTGCGAAGGCGCACGTATTGATGCGCGTAGTTCGCCACATCGGGTCTGCGCGGATCGATCACAATGAGCTTGGTTCCGCGGGCGGCGGCCTGTTTGAAGAACGTGGCCGCCACCGGATGATTGGCGGTTGTGTTGGTGCCGATAAGAAGGGCCACGTCGGCGTCTTCGATCCCCGCAAACGTGTTGGTGACCGCGCCCGAGCCAATTCCCTCCAGGAGTGCGGCAACACTCGATGCGTGACAAAGCCTCGTGCAATGGTCGACGTTGTTCGTTCCGAAGACCGCGCGCACGAGTTTTTGAAAGACGTAGGCCTCTTCGTTGGAGCACTTGGCGGATCCGAAACCGGCAAGCGATCCGGGTCCGAACGTGTCGCGAATGCCCTTGAGGCGCGTCGCCACCAGATCGAGCGCCTCGTCCCACGAGGCTTGGCGAAACGCGGGCAAGACGTCTTCGTATCGAACAAGGTGGCTGCCTTTTCGGTGTTCACCGCCGCGACTTGAAGTGACTTCCGGCGAAAGTGGACCGCGCGGATAATATTCGCTTTTTCGAATGAGCGGGTGAGTGAGACGCTGCTCGTGCTGCGCGTAGTCCCAGCCGTAGCGGCCTTTGACGCAGAGCCGACTGTGGTTCACCGGGCTCGGGCGCCCATCGGTGTACACAATGCGATTTTTACTTTCGTCGACGTTGTACGTGAGGCTGCACCCGACGCCGCAATACGGACACACGCTGTCCACTTGTTTGAGAGACTTTCGCGGAACGATGGGCAGGCTGATCGGCTTGTTTACAAGCGCGCCGGTGGGGCACACGGCCAAACATTCGCCGCACGAAACGCACGACGACTGACCCATGGGCTGGTTGAGATCGAAGCCAATCTGCGTTGTGTACCCTTTGCCGGTGCGACCGATCACATCGTTGTGTTGGATGTCGTCGCAGCCGCGAACGCATCGATCGCACAGAATGCAGGCTTGGTGATTGACCGCGATCACCTTCGAAGAGGTGTCGCTCGACCTCGCCGCGCCGCGTGGCAATCGCGAGCCGTCCACGTTGTACGCGCGCGCCAACGCGGCAAGTTCGCTGTCGCCGGTGGTGCTTTCTTTGGGGCACGTCTCGGGCTGATCGCTCATCAGCAGCTCGGTGAGCATGCTTCTGTGGCGTTCCACTTTTTCGGACTTGGTGACAACGTTCATCCCTTCTTCGCACGGCCGAACGCACGATGCGGCGAGGACGCGGCCTCCTATGTCCACGACGCACATTCGACAAACGCCGACGGGATCGAGCCGAGGCGAGTGACATAAGACGGGGATGTCGATTCCGGCTTCGCGAGCAGCGTCCCAGATGGTCGACCCGGGCTTTGCGCTGACCGTTTTGCCGTCGATGGTGAGCGTGACGGGTTTGCTCACGGGGAAGAGTTTTTCACCCACTCGGCTACTATACCGATCCTGCTTGCCCCGGGGCACGCTGCCCGGGCCTTGCGCCCGCTCTGCCGTTCTGCAATGTGCGTTTGGCCGCACCGGGGTTTCCAGCTGGCTGACGAGAGAGCATGGCCTACAGCGAAAACACGCTGTTCCCGATAGTGACAGTCTCGCTTTTCGATCGATCTGAGATCGAGGGGCTTGTCATGTCGGCGCTCGACGGGTCGATGGCTCTCGTTCCGATCCCCGAGGAGCTGACCGCCGGGTCGTACATTCTTGAACTGTCGTCGCCCGACCGAGCGAGGCCGCTGCTCATGCTCGGCGAACTTGCGGGCGATCCGTCGGGCGGAATGTGCCCCATGTTTTTAAAGCCGATCGACGGTGACAACGCCGACGAGCTGATTGCGTTTTTGGGCCGAGCGAGCCTGCCTCCCGACTATTTGCCCGACGCACCCAAGTCGAGTCGACCCCTCATGCACGTTCGGGTGCTCACGCCGCCCGGATCGCTGCCTGCGCTTGAGCGCGCAATCACGGGTGAACGGCGCAATCCATCGACGCTTCAGTCCATTGCATCGCCCGATTTGTTGCCTGAAGATCGCCCCAACATTACCGTCGTGACGCCGTCGGCGCTCGGTGAACCGGGGCAACCTGAGGCCGTTGACGGGCTCCGCGGGGATCCGAATGCCGCACGCACCGCCGTCACACTCGACAACGACCTAGCCGCGATATCGTCGGCTCCGGCGAGCGTCACGAACGATCCGCTTCTCGGTCGCGCGCTTGGGGGCGGCAAATACGTCATCGTCACGCTGATCGGCGCGGGCGGTGCCGGCAGTGTGTACCGCGCGCATCATGTGATGCTCCAAAAGGACATCGCCATCAAAGTGATGCACCCGTCGCTGCGAAAAGAGCCCAACTTCGCCGCGCGTTTTCACAGCGAAGCGCTTGCCGCGAGTCGCCTCGATCATCCCAATGTGCTGCGTGTTCTCGACTTCGGCGAAGAGCCCGACGGCCTTCTCTACATCGCGATGGAACTGCTCGTCGGCACTGAATTGCGGGCGCTCCTCTGGCAGGGGCGTATTCCGCTCGTGCGTACACTCGACATTGTTTGTCAGATTTGCGCGGCGCTTTCGGCGGCATCGGAAGTGGGCATTGTCCACCGCGATATCAAGCCGGAAAACGTGGTGATCACATCTTCACGCGACGACGAAGGTACACAAGTCGACCTTGTGAAAGTGTGCGACTTCGGGCTCGCCACCATCTCCAAGCCGGGCACCGCCGGAAGCGGTGAGCACAAGGCCGCGTTTATCGCTGGCACGCCGGACTACATGTCCCCGGAGCAGGCGCGCGGCGAAGAACTCGACGGTCGATCCGATATCTACGCCGTCGGTGTACTCTTGTACGAGCTTCTCACGGGGCACGTTCCGTTCGAGGAGTCGTCGCCGCTCGACGTTTTGAAAGCGCACGTGCAATCGCCGGTTCGCCCGCCGAGCCAAATTGCAAAAGATGTCGATCCCGAGGTCGAGGCAGTTGTTCTTCGAGCGCTCGCCAAAGATCGCCATCAACGCCACTCCACTGCGCGTGAAATGCGCGGCGAACTGCGCGGCATTTTAGAACGCGTCAAACGGCCGCCCATCGCCGATTCACCCTCGGAGTTGTCGGCGCTTCCGATCGAGGACGCCGCGGCCGGATTTGGGGAGATGTTTGTGGCACTCACCGCGGCCGTTGCGCGCACAACCTATTACGAGCGCGATCATCCCGAGTTTGCGCGCTCGCTCGTTCGCCTCGTGCACGCTTCTCGCGTGCCTCTCACAGGCCGGGGCGAAATCACATTCACCCAGCGCGATCTGCGCGACTCAGAGTTGCTTGTTCAAACGGGCATCGGCGAAATCATCGATCTTCGTCGCGCCGTTCCGGGCGGTATTGCAGAAGCGTACGGGCCTCGTTTTTCCGACGTTTTTCAGCGTCGGCATGTGGTTTCGCTCACTCTCAAAGAAGGGGTTTCGGAGCACGACCTTGCCGATGCAACCGAACTATTGAGTGGGCCTGAAATGGCCGCCGATGCGCTGCGCCTCGACTTTTTGTCGCGTGGGCTCTCGGGAGTGTCGATCCTTTTTGCCGAAGAGCTTCTCGGAAAATCGCGCAAGCTCCCCTGGCATGTGGACCTCTGCATCTCGCGCCTCGCTCGCGATCTCCGGGCGCTTCCGCTGCTTCGCGGGGTGAACGAAGACACACTTCGCTCGCTGCGCATGCAGCTTGTGGCCGACGTTGTTCGCAATCTCGAACGCCCCGAAGATGTGCGTTTGCTGCTTGAAAATACGGATCTTGTCGCTTCGTCTGTGCAGCACATTCCCGAACTCGGGTCGCTCGACATGCGCAGCGTGATCGTCAGCGCGCTGCGCCGGCCTCTCGCCGTGGCGACCACAAAGCACCTGCTCGCTACGCCCGCCCGCGCCACGCCGCCGCCCATGGCCGGCGATGCTCGTCCGCCGCCGCCCGGCACTCGCACACTCCTCGCGCCGTTTGCTTCGCGCTTTTTGCGAGAGCGGTCCGCCGACACAGATCAAATCCTTCGATCGCTTTTGGAGGTGCGTGTTCTTGATTTGGCCGATCTGCCGCGTGAGCTTCAAATCTCGGTCGCCGCCGAGCGTCTCGCCGCGCAAATGGCCCAAGACCCCGAGGCCTTGTTGCAACGCCTTTCGCAGACCAGAGACCTCTCGCGCTTCGGAGATGAAATGGCCGCTGCCGGGCGAGCGCTCCTGGTGCTTGCGCGGGCGGGCGACGCGAAGACCGTTGCCGTCATTGCGACGGGCTTGTCGTCGCTGGCCCGCGGCGCATCGACGGGTGAGCAAAGTCGGGAGGCGATCGCGGCGAGCGCGCTCGCCGCGATCGCCGACGCTCTTCTTTTCGGCCCCGTTCAACAACGTGAGCCGGCGCGCACCGTGCTCAGCAAAGTTGGCCCGGGCGCGGCGCGCGCGTTGATGGCCGCGCGGCTCCGCGGTGCCCCCGCGTCCGAGCCGTTTCCCCGCCCGCGCTTCGTGGCGGCTATGCGCGAGATCGGCAAAGCCGCGCTGCCCGCGTTGGCTGAACACATCTCGCGCCTCGACCCCGAGGGAATGGACGCCGGATCCGACCCGGCGCTCATTGAAGATCTGCTGCGTTCGCTGCCCGATGTGGTTGACGAAGGGCTCGGTCGCGCGGTGGCTCGTTTTCTTCGACACGCGCTTCCAGCGGTGCGCCGAGCGACGGCCGGCGCGCTGCCTTTGCTCCTTGGATCCAAGGCAAAACCACCTCTCGTGCACGCGCTCGACGACATTGACGAAGGTGTACGCACGGCGGCGCTTTCGGCATTGCGCGCCATTCGAGCCATTGATGAAGACGTGGTGACGCGCGTCGACTCGGTGTTGAACAGCGGCGCGCCGAGCAGCGAAGATCTTCGAGCCGGCGCCGCCGGTGCGCTTGCCGACGTGCGCGAAAGCGCGAAAGCGCGCGCTGTGGACGTGCTCACACGCGCGCTTCGCCCCAAAACGCGCAGCTTGGTGAGCATCTTCAAGTCCGATACCGACGGCGACAGCGTGCTTCTGCTCACCACGGTGGCGCGCGTCCTTCTGCACATCGGCGGCACCGAAGGTCGAAAAGAAGTGGAGCGGCGAATGGGATCGAGCCGCGGTGAACTCAAACGCGCGCTCCAAGAACTGCTGCGATGAAAGCCTGAAAGCCCCTTGGAATGGATGGATAACATCAGATCCATGGTTTTCGGCAGAACCATGAGTTCGAAAGCGGTTCGTCCTTTCCAAACAGAATCATTCGACAACGCTGTTTCGATTTGTCTCTTTACCGAAAAAGGTTCCGTTTTCAGGGTACAAACCGCTCGGCATACCCGTTGCCAACTGCGCCCGTATGCGCATTCGGAGTTTTCTCACCCACGCGGCGGCCGCTTCCACCTTCCTCACCTTGAGCGCTCTTCTCGCGAGCGGTTGTGCGGCCACCACAGCTGATGAAGACGACGAAGAAACCGAAGAAATGTGGGACGAAGGCCCGCCCGACGGAAGTGGAGAAGAGGTCGGATCGACCACTTCGGGCGTGGGGAACATGCCCAACTTTCAACTACCCTTCCCGTGTGACCAAGTTTGGGCAGGTCAAACGCGAACCAACCATAGCCCCATCCGCTCGGTAGACTTTAATCGCAGCGGCGATGAAGGGGATAAAGTGGTTGCGGCCGCCGCCGGCAAGGTGACCCGCGTAGCGAACGAGGGAAACACGAGCTACGGCAGGTGGATTGAAATTGACCACGGAAATGGCTACCGCACGCGATATGCCCATTTGAGTGAACAATCGGTGAGCGTGGGCGAGCAGGTGAGTCAGGGTCAAAAAATTGGACTGGTAGGAAACACAGGCGGCTCGTCGGGCGCACACCTTCACTACGAACAGCGCCTCAACGGTGTGGCAATCAAGCCGGTGTTTAATGGTCAAACGGCTTATTTTTACGGCACCAAAAACTATACAAGCAAAAACAAGTGTTCGAGCGGCGGCGGTGGAGGACAAACGGCAGGCGCGACTGGAACGGTCAACACAAGCGGTCCGGATCTAACCATTCGCGCCGAGCCGTCGACGAGTGCCGACGCTGTGGGATCCGTGCCCGATGGAAGTAAGGTGACCATCACCTGTCAGATCAAAGGTTCTTCCGTTACAGGTACGTACGGTACATCCAGCCTTTGGGACTATATCGGCAATGGGTATATCGCCGACGCGTACGTGGCCACGGGATCTGACGGTCAGGTTGCCCCCACCTGCAAGTAGAGCAAAAAAGGAGAGCGGGGGTCGCGCCACCATCGCCGCGCGTGTATGAAACCCGGCGTGTTTCGTTCGACTGAAACGTCGCACACAGCGTGTCCCGTGTGCGGTTCGTCCCCAATGATCTCTGTGGGGTCGATTGCGAAAATGCCGCTTTTGCGCTGTGTTGCGTGCGGACACAGCTACCTCTCCACGGTCGGTGTTGACCTGTCGCATCTCTACGACACGCATTACACAGGCTTTCGTGAAGATCCGACCTTTCAGCGCCGCGTTCGGGAGGTCTTAGAAGACGCTGTTTCGCCGCACATTCCAGCGAAAGCACGGGTGCTTGATGTCGGGTGTGGCAACGGTGAGTTTCTCGCCGCGGCGGCCGAGCTGGGGCACACGGTGTTTGGGCTCGATTTTTCAGAAGCCGCCGCCGAAGCGTGTCTCAAACGCGGCGTTTTGGCGGTGGCCGGTGATTTTCTCAAATACGATTTCGGTGACCGCGCACCGTTTGATCTCATCACGCTCTGGGACGTTGTGGAGCACTTGGATCACCCGTTTGAGGTGATGGTGCGCGCCCGCGAACTGCTCGCGCCCGGCGGTTGTTTGCTCTTAAAAGTGCCTTGTTTTACCGAGCGAGGCGTATGGATCGCGGCTCACGTTCCACGCGTTGCGGGAGCGCTTCTCGGGGCGCCGTCGCACATTCAATATTTCAATCCGCGAGGGCTTCGTCGGCTGCTTTCGCGCGCCGGTTTTGCAAGTGTACACACAGAGAAGCTTGCGGCAATGCGCAGCCTGTCACCGCCGAAAAATCCAATCGGCGCCGCGAAGCGAAAGTTTATTGCCGAGCTGGGCAAGTTCGCCGGAAACGAAAACACGCTTGTGCTCGCCCGCGCCTAAATCCCAAAAGAGGCGATAACAGGGGCAAGGAGGTTGCCTGCCTCGCGACAAGACCTGAAACCGGGCCATGCAAAACGTCGTCGTCGCCGTCGCCTGATTTAGGACTAGTTGTCTTTTTTTGCGTCAAACTCCCATTTGCCCGAACGCATCAAGGTGTACACTTCGTTGAAATCCGGGCGCCGCACCACGAGTTTCACCAGGCCGTCTTCCAACTGAACCGCCTCCACATCCCCAGGAACCTCGTCGCTCACCACAACCGGCACATTGCCTTCGGGCGCCGCGATCCAAAGGTTTAATTTTTTCCCCTCTTCGCCCGGTGCACCCACAAGCGCCGCGTTGTTGGGCAACGCTTCACAGAAAACCGCATTGTTGAGAGCAACACTGCGCCATGTGGCCCCGGGAGCCAACGCGGGCCGAATGTGTACACCCACATATTTGCCGGGTATCCCTTGGCATGCGGCAAGGGTTCCGTCGCTCGCCGCCTTGAGCCGAATGGACGAGTCCCACAAGCCCGTTTGAGCGGCTATCGGTGTAAACCCCGTCTCTTCGGTCCAGGCGTTGGCATTGGTGGCGGCGTAGAGCGCGCGCTCGCACTCCAACAAAATGAGCCCGTGCGCCGCGCGCAGCATCTTGGGTACACATTGCGCCGGCGTTTTTGCCGTGTGCAGCTCGTTCGTGCGCGCATCGTAAAAACCCACCGTTACCGGCGTGACCGGGCTGTCGGGCGCACACCGACCACCCGTAAGAGCGGTGCAAAATCCGTCGCCGAAAAACCGCGCTTGCACGGCCGAATTCACTGCCACCGAGGGAGGTGGAACGTGTTCGGCAATACAAAGCAGATGATGACAGGGAGGAGTCTTCGCAGGTGGTTCAAGCCCCAGCACTCCACCCATCTCGCCCATCGAAAGCACCGATGTGGAAGTTTTGGGAGGCCCAAAAAGGCCGCTTGAAGGAAACGGCACGGGCCCGATCTGCGACGAAGGACAATCCGGATCCGGAACCGTCAACTTGGGCCGTCGCCTGTCAGCGCAACCGAGCGGCGCGTCATCGAGCGCTTTTTTCCATGCCGGTTGATAGGCGGGTGAACGTGGCCCCAAAAAGTTCGGGCTGAACAGAAAAAGCTCTGCGCTGTTGACGGTGCGGTCAACGCTGCGCTTCTCCATCGCCGACCCATCTCGCACCAGCACCCGGGTTTTTGCCAACGATCCGTCGGCCCCGCGCTCGGGCGGAGTCATGATCCATGCTCGCCATCGAATCAACGTGTTCACGTCACCCGCAAGCGGCACCACCTTGTCTTTGAGGTTCACCACCTTCCAAGGGTTGCCAGTCGTGAGCACCACAGCCACCCCGTCGGGCCGAATGAGTGCGCGCTGCACGTCACCTTTGATCGGCAGCACCTTCCACGTTTTTCCAACATCGGTTGAACGCGAAAGCTTGCCACCCACAAGTGCAATCACAGCGTTTTCAGCGGCGTCGAACACACGTTCCACACCCAACCACGTGCTCCATTTGCCGCCGACCGCCGCTTCGAGGTTTGACGCCAAGAACGGTGTGTACGCATCGTTTTCAAGCACCACCCGGCCGTCGGACAGAAGGCCCACCATGTGTACGCTTTTTGGCATGACGCCCCACACCGTGGATCTTCCGTAAAGAAGCGTGCCCACGTTGGTCGAGAGCACGGCCAACTCATTTTCAAGCCGCATGAGCTTCGGCTCGCCCAAAATAGGATTTATCGCGCGGCTCACCCCGACACTTTCCGGAGCGAACTTCCACAACGGTGTGTTGGTGCCGTCTGGCAAGAACCAAGGTGCAGCGACGCCGGTCCGCTCAATTCGGAGTGGAACATCCGCCTGCTCCGTTTTTTGGGGTGGTGCCGCCGCGGTTGCGTCGTTGGCGTCCACGGGCGGCGTTGCTGGGATCCCGGTCGTGGCGCATGCGCCCAGCGTCCAGGTGAGTGCCGCCAAGGCCAATTTCAAGCGCATGCGGGGCATCTGTACCTTTTCAACGGCTCCGTTCAAGGCCGTGCAGGATTTTGTCGGCGGCAAAATAAAGTGTACACATGCGTTTCATTATGGCGCGCATTGAAGCTGGTTTCTCATCGTCGGCACCGCGGCGCGGGGGATCGTTGCGTACACAATTGGCGCGACTTGGCGTTGTGGATCACCGTTTTGGTTATCGCGGTGGCCAAAGCCTGTGCGATATCGGCGCGAGGTGTTCTGCAAACCACGTGCGGAGTTCTGCAAAATCGATTGCATTTCGAACCACGCGGGCGCGCATGAGTTCAAGCACCGCTGCGTCGACATTGAGATCGAAACCGAGGGCGTGAGCCTGCGCGATCGCGACGTGAAGTGTCATGCGACCATGCGCCGCGCCTAAGAGCCGTGGGCGGCGAGCGAGCGCGAAAAACAAAGCGGCCGGTTCGTCGTTGCGTTCCGTCGCCGACAGGGCACGCGCTTCATCGAGAGCGTTCGCGAGGCGCTCGCGATCACATGAGGCCGAGAAGCCGTGTTGGTGAGCAAACAGCGCGTAGCCGGACAGGAACGAATGAAGGTCGGGAACCATCCGTCAAGATCGAGAACCATCAGCCGGGGCGCGTGATCATCCCCACTTGGCAGAGCGGATGGGTGCCATTTTCAAGCGCCAGCATCCACGCGTCGGAGTCTTCATTGCCGTAAAGGACCAGCGCCTTTTCCCACGCGTTGTGGATGTCGCCTGTTTGATGCGACGGGTTGGAAAAGTGCGCGACGAACGCCTCCTGAGCGAGCCTGCGTGTCGATTCAGGGGAGTGAGGCGCCTTTGCGACCGCGGATGCGGGATCGGGGGTGGGCTCGTCGTCCTGAGCGGTACGTTGGGCAGGAGGTCGGGCAATGGCGCTCATACAGTAGAAGAATACCGCGTTTTGAGACCGCTCACCAAATCCTTCATTTCAGCAATGATTCGATCGCTTTGGTGAGTGCGCGTCCTAAGTCACCGCTCACTTGGTGGCGAGCAGCGATCGATTTTACGCGCTGAACGAGGTCGTTGAGTTCACGCTGCGGAAGGGCGCGGCCTCGGGTGCTGCGAGCGCGCGTCGGAGACGACGCGCGCTCGCAGAAGTAGGTGCGGCAGCCGAGCGGTCTTGATGTGTACACAGCGCATTTGCCGCTTTCGTTTAAGAGTGGGCATGTGCGCTCGTCGAAGAGTGCGAGGCGGCGTTTGGGGGGCGCGTTCGTTTCGGAGGGCCGAGCCAACGGCTCGGCCCTCCGAAACGAACGCGCCCCCCCCACCTTTCGCAACGCCTTTTCCACAGCCGCGATCTCAATCGACGTGACGTACGGTTCGCGGCCCGTGATTCCAAAGCGACAACATTCGGTCGACGCGGGACACGTTGTGTCGGAAAGAAGCGCGTCGGCATCTGTGTACACATTGTGCAGCTCGGCGAGGAGCGCTTCTTCGTCGGCTGTTGGGCGGCCGCCTGTCAAAATGGTTCGCTTGGGTTTGCCGCCGAATTTCGGTTGGTTTGAGCGCTGCACAGTGGGTCGCGAAGGAAATCTTTTTGGTGCTCGCCTGACAAGCGGGGCATTGGACAATAGAAGACCGCCTCGCCGCTGCGGGAGTAACTCAGTGGTAGAGTGCAACCTTGCCAAGGTTGACGTCGCGGGTTCAAATCCCGTCTCCCGCTCCAAAAATTGCCTTCTTGTCAAAGACGCGCCCGTGAGCAATCCGGGCGCGTCGGCGTTTTGTCCTTGGAGGCCATCGGCTCCAGACCCGGAGCGACCGTCAACGCGTCAACCGACGACCGGAAGCGTTTGAATCACCGGAAGGTCGATTGCCCCGCCCGCGGCCCGCGCAGGTGCGAAGCACCGAGCACGGACGCTTGGGCGGGGCGGACGCGGCAACGCGCGGCCGGGGGTGGGCAGCTTGTTTGCTTCGACAGCTTTCGACAGCCAGACGCCTAGCTGTCGACAGCTAGCTGTGCCCCGCGGCGTGGTTTTCAGTGCCAGGCGCCCGCGGAACGAACGGGCTGGCCGGTGCGGTCATGCTCGTCGAGCAGGCCTTGGGCCTGGGGTACACATCCCATGCATGCCGCCCACTGCGAACCGTGTTTGCAGCGGACGTACCGGGCCGAAGCCGGAACGTCGAACTGCGACGGGTCGAGGTGAACGCCGCAGGCCACGCAGTGAATGTGTTGGCCTTGGGCGGCGGGTTGGGGACGGCCCGGGTTGAGCGCCTTTCGCTCGCGTTTGGTGAGCTGTTTGGGACGTTTCATCGACCCTGCGAAGTAACAGACGCGCCCGCTCTCCGCCACCCAAACGTGCCGTTGTGATAGGCATGAGCGCGATGTCCGCCCCGCTCCACGAGCGCCTGAGAACGCTCGCGAACACCCTAGAACGGCAGTTTCTTGGCAAAGACGAGATTATTCGTCTGCTGCTCATCGCGGTTGTTGCCGGTGAGCATGCGGTGCTTCTCGGTCCGCCGGGTACCGCGAAAAGCGCGCTGATTCGGTCGCTCGCCGAGCTGATGCAGGCTCGTTACTTTGAGTATTTGCTGACGCGTTTCACCGAGCCAAACGAGATTTTTGGGCCTGTGGACATCGGAGCGTTCCGCGAAGGGCAATACCGGCGCAACACGGCGGGGATGTTGCCCGAGGCCGAAATCGTGTTTTTGGACGAGGTGTTTAAGTCGAACAGCGCCATTTTGAATGCGCTGCTGACGCTGTTGAATGAGCGGAAAATGACGAGCGGCGGGCAGATCATCCGCGTGCCTCTCATCAGCGTGTTCGCCGCGTCGAACGAGGTGCCGGGGGACGAAACGCTGAACGCGATTTTTGATCGGTTTTTGCTGCGTGTACACTCGGACAACCTCGATGCGTACCACTTCAGCGAGCTGCTTCAACGCGGCATTCAGCTGGAGATTCGGCAAATGGCGGGGGACCGCATGCAGCCGGTGGTGGCGGCGCGTGAGCTTGCCGATTTGGGCAAATCGTTCGGCGCGCGGATGAATTTCGGCGACGCGTTTTTGTCAACGTACAAGGGGCTCGTGTTTCAGATTCGAGCCGAGGGGATTTCGCTGAGCGACAGGCGCGTGGTGAAGCTCTTGAAGTTGTTTGCGGCGAGCGCGTATCTGGACGGCCGCAATCAAACCGACGCGAGTGATTTTTTTGTGCTCAAGCACATTTGGAACAACCAAGATCAGGCGGCGATTTTGGAAGGGATTGTGCAGCCGGAGTTGGAAGCGTTTTTCCGGGAGCATCCCGATCGGCGAAGGGTGGGCGCGCTGGGGGTTGGGGTCGAGGCGCTCGGCGCGGAGATCGATCGCATTCGCCAGATTCTCACGGGCGGCGCGGCGCTCGGCGATGTGCAGCTTTTCAGTCAGCTCAAGGCTCTCGGAGAGATCAAAACGGCGCTCGCATCGATTCCGGATCCGCGCGCCCGCGAGTTGGAAGCGCGCGTGTCGCAGCTCTTGGAAGCGTCGTTTCGAAGCGGGCGTTTCGCGCAGATTTAAGGTCGTCGGGCGCGGGCTTTTCGCGGCTCGCGTGCCTCGTCGGCTGAGCGTTGTGAGCGGCCGATCGAAGGGTTGTCGCGGCGTTGTGTACGCTTTGCAGGGGCCTGCTCGTCGGGTCGTGTACGCTTTGCCGGTGTTTCGACGTCGCGGCGTTGTGTACGCTTAGCGGGGGCGTGCTCTCCCCGTTGTGTACGTTCGTTGGTGGCTGAGTCGCGGCGATGTGTACGCTTTGGCGCGGCGTGCTCTTCGCGTTGTGTACGCTTGGGAGGGCCGGCGTCGTCGCGTTGATGGGCGCGCTCGCGAACTCCGCGGTCGTCGGCCCGACGGGACTCGGTTCGAGGCGACCGATCTTGTCCGCGCGCTTTGATCTTGCCGAACACGCGCCCCGCGTTTGCCGCACCTTCGGCCGAGCGCACGCGTTTGGGGACGCCGAACTCTTCGCGAAGATCCTGAAGTTCGGAGACAGTGAGGTGGCGCCATTGTCCTGGGCGAAGCCCTTCACTGGTGATGCCCGCAAAGCTGAGCCGCGCCAGGCGCATGACCGGAAATCCGGTGGCTTCGCCCATGCGACGAAGCTGCTGATTGCGCCCTTCGGTGATGGTGATTTCAAACCATGTCTTGTCTTCTTCGTGCCTCAAAAAGTGCACGTGGGCCGGGCGGGTTTTGCCGTCTTCGAGCTGAACGCCGGTTTCCCACGCTTCGAGATCGGCGCCGTCCATGCGGCCCGAAACTTTGAGGACGTACGTTTTGGGAACGCCTTTGCGCGGGTGGAGCATGCCCTGCGAAAACGCTCCGTCGTTGGTGGCGAGGAGCACGCCGCTCGTGGCGAAGTCGAGGCGGCCTACGGGGTACACACGCGCGTCGACGCCGGAGAGAAGCTCGGCCACCGTGGGCCGGCCCTCGGGATCGCTCATTGTGGAGACGACGTTTCGAGGCTTGTGGAGCACGATGTACACCGGAGGCGGCGCTGTGAGGCGGCGCCCGTCAACTTCCACTTTGTCGTCGCGGAGGTCGGCTTTTGCACCCAGCTCGTTGACGACGCGGCCGTTCACGCGAACGCGGCCGCTTGTGATGAGTTCTTCCGCGGCTCTACGCGACGAAACTCCGGCGCGGGCAATGATCTTCTGGAGGCGCTCCTGCATCGTTTGCTATCCATACTCGGATGCGCCGCGTAGACAAACCCTGGGGGTGCGAGATTATTTGGGCCGAGACCGCCCGCTACGTGGGCAAGTTGCTCCACATCAGCGCCGGGCATCGGCTTTCACGCCAGTATCACAAGGTGAAAGAAGAAACGTTGTTCGTGCAGTCCGGCGAAATGGACCTGGAGGTGGGGCCTGCCGATCGGGTGGAAGTGCGCCGAATGAAAAAGGGGGATGTGTTTCACGTGTTGCCCGGCACAATTCACCGGATGATCGCCGTGACCGATGTGGACGTGATGGAAGTGTCAACGCCGGAGTTGGATGACGTTGTGCGCCTCGAAGATGTGTACGGGCGCGAAGGAACAAGCGCGCCGTAAAGGGCTACAAATGCCCTTCAAAGTGAACAATGCGCAGGCGCGTTTCGGCGCCGTGATCGAGCAGTGATTGCGTGAGCGCGGCGTCGTCTTCAACGACCGCTCCGATGTGCGAAAACTCGGGGCGCGCGTGAGGCTTCATCGCTTCGAAGAGAGCGCGCGCGTACGACGGGTGCGCAACGCGAAACGGAAAGGAGCCGGGAAAGCCCGGGTCAAAGCTCGCGACGCCCACCCGGTGGTTTGCGGCGTCGTTTAGATCTTCCAAGCGCAGGATGATGCGTCCCGCCGCCGAACGCGCGTTGGAGAGCGTTTTTTTTGGAAGGCCAAATGCCGCTTCAAGTGCAGCGTCCTCGGTTGCATCGGCCGGCCTTGCGACGACGTTCGGCGGGGGAGCGGGGAGAGTGTCGACTGCGCTCCATTCCATTCGCAGCGCGGTGGACAGGTAGCGCTCCGTCATCCCGACGCTTCGATACAGGCGCAGGGCCGGTTCGTTGTCGGGCTTCACGTTGAGAACCCAACGTGAGCACCCCGCGGCGCGAAAAAGGGCTGCGGCGTCGGCCATTGCGAGGCGTCCGATGCCTTTGCCGCGGTAGCCCGGGTGCACAACCACGTGACGCACATAGCCCACGTCTTCAAGCGGCGTGCACCATGTGTACGCAGCAACACTGCCTGCCTCTTCAAAGATGCGCGTCCCCGGCATCATGAGCCGTTCCCAGCGCTCGCGATCGGGAATGGGATCACTGGTGCCGAGTTCAGGGACAAGCGAAAGAAACGAGGCGTAGTCGTCGGGCCGAGCGGCTCTCGAAGTGCAGTTCATGGGAATGCACGCTACTTCTTGGGCGCATCCGGCTTCGCGGCGTCTTTCTTTTCGGGCTCGGAGTCTTTGGCTTCTTCGGCCGCGGTGGCAGCTTCGTTCGCTTTGCGCGCCTCTTCTTGTTTCTTGGCGGTGGCCGCGGCCTCTTCTTCCTCTTTTTGCGCTCCGAGGCTTCAAGCTTGCGGCGCTGCTCGGTGTCGTGGTCCCAACGATCCACGCGTTCATCGCCGTCAATGTCGACGCCTCGGCGCTCGAGATGCCCTTCGCGGTAGATCTCCCAAACGTCGGGCTTGCCGTCGAAGTTTGAGTCGAGCTTCACGCGCGCGAGTTTGCCGCTCGAATAAAACTTCCATTCGTCGGGGTTGCCGTCGCGGTTTGTGTCGATGCGAACCTCGGCGAGGTGGCCTTTGGAGAACGTGATCCACGTGTCGAGCATGCCGTCGAAGTTGGAGTCGGCCTCTTCTCGAAGGCTCTCGCCCTTGTCGTTGTAGTGGCGAACAACGTCTTTCACGCCGTCGAAGTTGGTGTCGATCTCGCGGCAAACGAGGATTTTTTGGCGGTCATCGCCGGAGCCGATGAGCGCGAACACGCGACGAACGTTGGGTTGAACGCTTCCCGGGCCCGCCGTTTCGCTCGCTTCACGATCGGCCTTGCCCTTGTATTCACACATGCTCCGATCATCGATTTGACCGGTGGGCAAGCGCTTTGCCTGAACTTTTGGGGTTTGCGGTTTGAAGCCGTCTTGTTCCGCCGCGTTTCCGCCACACCCGGCGGCGAGCAGAGCAATTGAAACTGTCGATAGGGCGAGCGTGCGCATGGTGAGCCTTCGATTCATTGCGGGGCGGGAGCCGAGGAAGTTGGGGCGGGCGCGGGTTGTGAGGAGGTGGACGGGCCGGGCGTCGGCGCTCCGGGCCCTGCAACAACGGGAGATGTTGGGACCGGCGTTGCGACAGGGGCCGCCGAGCCGGACGCCGCGGCTGAGGGTGCACCCGGGGCCGCGCCGGGAACCGTGCCCGGCGTTACGTAGCCGGTGCCGCAAAGGTCCACTTGGCTGTCCGCGTCGGGCTTTCCATCGGCGTTGCGATCGCTTGCAACGGTGGCGCATTTGGGCCGCGCGGGATCGTAAAAGGTCCACCACTGATCGATGATCGCGTCACCGTCCGAGTCGCGCTCGCGCTTGGAGAGCACGCCTCCTTGGTAGTAGTCCCATGTGTCGATCTTGTCGTCGAAGTTGGTTTCACGCTGGTTTTCGATGAGCTGCCCGTTTTGGAAAATGCTCACCTGATCGGGGCGTCCATCGCGATCGAAGTCGGCCTCGCGCCGGCGTTCCTGGCCTTTTTCGTCGTAGTAAATGAACACGTCGGTGAGGCCATCAAAGTTGAGGTCGACCATGCGGCACGCCTCCTTGCCGTCCTTCATCACGTGAACAATGTCCGGGCGTGTGTCGCTGTTCACGTCGACGGTCTTTGAGCTGCCGTCGGCTTTGCAGTCATCGTGCTGAAAGCTGACCTCACGAACTCGGGCGTCGACCGCCGAGTCCGCAGGTGAGTTGGAAGGATCGGGCACCGTGCAGGCCGCCGCGAGCATTGGAATGGCTGCAATCACCAGCCCCTTCAGCGAGCGACGAAAACGGGGGAGCAGAACCTTTGACGGCGCGAAAGTCGAAGAACGCACGAACGGCAGCTTATTCGGGGAACCCGGGAGGGACAAGCAACGCATTTGTGCTTGGAAATCTTGAAGCCGCAAAGATTTGTTTTTGAATTCCATGCCCTTCGTGGCACCTAAGCCGGCCCCCCCAAGCCCCGGCCCCGAGGGCGCTCACCCCGTTCGGATTGACATCACACGTATCAGCATCTAGGGTAACGCCTTGTCAGGGCCTTACGCCCCAGGCCGGCGTGACATGTCGCGAAAGAAAGTCTCGACGACCATCTACATCACGCCTGAGCAGGCCGAGCGGCTCAAGCTGCTCCACGATCGCTCAAAGGTGCCCATTGCGGTCTACATCCGCGAAGGCATCGACATGGTGCTCAAACACTATGAGCACATGCTCCCCGGCCAAATGACGCTCGATAACGCCGTCACGCCGGCCCCGGCGGTTCCGGTCGTTCCCGCGCCGGCAGCCCCGGCAACGCGCAAGCCTCCCACCGGCAGCTAACAGTTTCGGCGCCCCGTCACCCACTTCGGCTCCAGCAAGGCTGCTGGTGTTTCACAGCGGTCCGCGCTAAGGAGCGGCCCCTCTTTCCCCCGGAAGTCATGGCATCCGACCTTTCGTTGATCCGCAATTTTTCGATCATCGCGCACATCGATCACGGCAAATCGACGCTCGCAGATCGCATCCTTGAATTTACCGGAGCGCTGTCCGACCGCGAGAAACAAGACCAGTTCCTCGACAAGATGGAGCTGGAGCGCGAACGCGGGATCACCATCAAGGCGCAGACAGTCCGCCTTAGTTACAAGGCAAAAGACGGCCAAACCTACACGTTTCACCTCATCGACACCCCAGGCCACGTCGACTTCAACTACGAAGTTTCGCGCAGCCTCCAAGCGTGTGAGGGCGCGCTCCTCGTCGTGGACGCGTCTCAAGGTGTTGAAGCGCAGACGCTCGCCAACGTGTTTCTCGCGCTCGACAACAATCTCGAGATCATCCCCGTCCTCAACAAAATCGATCTCCCGTCGGCCGACCCCGAAAAAACGCGCCGCGAGGTGGAAGACGTTGTCGGCCTCGATTGCACCGAAGCGATTCTGGCCAGCGCAAAAACCGGCGTGGGCATTCCCGACATCCTCGAAGCCGTCGTGAAGCGCGTTCCGGCTCCCAAGGGCGATCCCAACGCCCGTCCGCGCGCCCTCATTTTCGACAGCTGGTACGACTCGTACCGCGGCGCCGTGGTGATGGTTCGCATGGTCGACGGGTACCTGCGCCGCGGTCAGAAAATTCGCTTTCTCGCCACCGGCCGCGATTACGAACTCACCGAGATCGGCGTTTTTGACCCGCACCCGCGCTCCCTTGATGAGCTTGGCCCCGGTGAAGTGGGCTTTCTCGTGGGCAATATCAAAAGCGTTGTCGACACCAAGATCGGCGACACAGTCACCGACGCTGGAAAGCCCGCCACCGAAGCGCTTCCCGGCTTCAAAGAGGTGAAGCCCATGGTCTTCGCCGGCGTGTTTCCAACCGACTCCGCTCAATACGAAGACCTTCGCGACGCGCTCACAAAGCTAAACCTCAATGACGCCGCGTTTGTTTTTGAGCCCGACACCTCCGAAGCGCTCGGTTTCGGCTTTCGATGCGGCTTCCTCGGCCTGCTCCACATGGAGATCATTCAGGAGCGTTTGGAGCGCGAATACAACCTCGACCTCATCACCACCGCGCCGAGCGTTGTTTACCATGTGTACATGACCAACGGTGAAATGAAGCGGATTGAAAACCCCGCCAAAATGCCGCCGTCCAACCTCATGGATCGCATCGAAGAGCCCATTTATCGGGTGACCATTCACGTCCCTTCGGCGTACGTCGGCGCCGTTCTCGCGCTCTGCCAAGAGCGCCGCGGTGAACAAAAATCAATCCAATACGCGAGCGCCGATCGCGTGATCATCACCTACGATTTGCCGCTCAGCGAAGTGCTTTTCGACTTTCACGACAAGCTGAAGAGCGTCTCCCGCGGCTACGCGTCCATGGACTACGAACTTGTCGGCTATCGCGCCGACGACCTCGTCAAGCTCGACCTTCTCGTAAACGGCGATCCGCTCGACGCGCTCAGCGTCATTGTGCACCGCGACAAAGCGTACACACGCGGTCGCGACCTCACCGTGAAGCTCAAAGACATCGTTCCGCGCCAACAATACGAAGTGGCCATTCAAGCGGCGCTCGGCGCCAAAGTCATCGCCCGCACCAACGTCCGAGCGCTCCGCAAAGACGTAACGGCCAAATGTTACGGCGGTGACATCAGCCGAAAGCGCAAGCTTTTGGAGAAGCAAAAAGAAGGCAAACGCCGCATGAAAATGGTCGGCAGCGTCGAGATCCCGCAGGAAGCGTTTCTGGCCATTCTCAAGGTTGAATAGCTGCCCCCCAGGCGCATCCTCGGCGCGCTTCGCGGCGCCTGCGGTGCGGCGCCCCCAAATCGCTCGTTTCGCCTTCGGCTCACTCGCTCAGGGGGCGCCAACTCGGCGGATGTGTACGCAACAGTTACTTGGCGAGCAGCGCAATCAGATTTGAAAGCGCCCCGATCACCACGCCGACAATGAAGCCTGTGCGTACACCGCGCTTCGTCTCGCTGCCCATGTCTTTTGACACGTACGAGACAATGAGTGCGATGCAGCCGCAGAAAAAGCCGAACACAAATCCCAAGCCGAAGTTGCCGGGATTGGCTTGAACCCAATCGTGCGAGCCGCCCGCGGCCACCGGCGGTGCGTACATATTCGGCGCCGCGCCAAACGCCCCGCCCGGGGGAGGACCAAAGCCTCCGCCGCCCGCCGCGTCGGGAAACACCATGTTTGCGGGTCTCCCCATCGGCTCGTTTTCGGCACGAACCAATGCGTCTTTGGGCATTGTTCCGGCGCGCAACCACTCGCGGATGTTGTTTTCTTCGTAGGGGCCCTTTTCGCCGTCGGGAGCTGAAACGTAATAGCGCATCGCGCCTCCATCGGTTCGTTCGCTGAGTGAACCGCGGGCATGCTACCGGAGGAAGTTGTCGCGCGACCATGATCAAAGCGCGGCATTGGTCCCGGGACCGCCGTCGCAAAATCCGACGCGTGGACCTTTGCGTTCCGCCTCAGGTTGTTGCATGCCTTGAGCCGCATGCCGCCGCCTCGCGTGCCCACACCAGCTCCCCGACGGGTTGCCCCGGAGCCGCCGCCTCGCGCTCCCGAGCCGCCGCTCGAAGAGTTTGTCGACGAGGTGTACGACCCGCCGCCGACACCCCCGCGTCCGCGGCGTCCGAGCCGCGTCGGTCGTTTTTTCAAGCGCTTGCCGTGGCCGCAAATCGGCATTTCGGCGGCGGCACTCGCTATCGTCACCGGCGTCATCATCGGGGCGCTCAAGCTTCGCGCCGAGCGTCTTGCAGGTGTCGATCCCGCCGCGGGCGCGCCCTCCGGTTCTTCGAGCGCCGCAGCGCCGCCCGCGTCACAGGGACAGTCGAGCGTGCCGGTCACTCAACCGCAGACCGGCCCCATGTTGGGAATCAAGGCGTTCGTTACTCCAGTGTATTCCGAGCCGCGCGACACTTCCAAAAAGCTCGGTTACCTCCGTGTCGGCGCCAAAGTCGGCCGTTCCGAAGAACCCGCGGGCAAGGCCAACTGCCCCGGTGGTTGGTATCAAGTTCATCCCAAGGGCTACGTCTGCGCCGGTGAAGACGCCACCACAGACATGGACGATCCCATCCTCAAGGCCGCCTCGCGCCGCCCCAATCTTCGCGGCGCCATGCCTTACCGTTACGCATTCGTGCGCGCGGTGTTGCCCATGTACCTGCGTGTCCCCACCGCGGACGAACAGAAAAAGAGCGAATTTAAGCTCGAAGAACACCTCGATTGGTACAAAGAAAACGAGCCGAGCGTTTCCAAACCTGTACTCGGAGCGTGGGATGTACCCATTGACGAGCGCGGCGTGGCGATACCCGGCAAAAAAGTCGGCGAAGTGGGAATGGGCAAAAGCTCGCTGGAAATCGGCCTCGGCCAGCTCCTCGGCGGTGATTCAGAAACCGACCCCATCCCATTTTGGCTCGAAAATGGAAAGCGTCTGGTCAACAACGTCAGCGACTACAAAACCAAAGGGTTTGAAATTTTCGCCGACCGCGCGCGCCGTCACACAGGCTTAGCCCTCATTGGATCTTTTCCAACCGGTGAAAGTTCGCTCAACCGCCGCTTCGCGATCACCACCGATCTTCGGCTCGCCCCCGCCTCCAAAATCAAACCTGACACGGGCTCACCCTGGCACGGAGTGGAGTTGAGTGATGAATTCAGCCTACCCTTGGCATTTGTCCGCACGCAGGGAGCCAAAATTTATAAAGTTGTCAAAGGCAATGTTGAAAACGCCGGAGAGGCCGACTTTCGCAGCGTTCACCAGCTCACTGGTAAAATGCGCACCGTTGCGGGGGTCAAATATTACAGAACCAAAGACAAATATTGGCTGCACCAACAGGACGTTGGGTTGGCAGTTCCACCTGCCTCGTGGCCCAAAGACGCTGAAGACGGTAAGAAGTGGATTGAGGTGTCCATCGGCAATCAGACGCTCGTCTTATGGGAAGGGAAACGCCCTGTATACGCAACCCTGATCTCCAGTGGAAAAGCCGGTTTGGACGACCCGAAAACCACCACAGCCACGGTGCGCGGAGTCTTCAAAATCCGCAACAAACACATCTCCGCCACCATGGACTCAAACGAGTCTTCCAGCGTCGGCGGTAAAGCCAACACCACCTACGTTGCCAAAAATGACGACGACGGCGGTGATGATGACAAGCCCGCTCCCAAAAGCGCTTCAAAGCCAAAAGCGCCGGCCGAACCTGCGAAGGGTGGAACGTCCAAACCCAAAGCGGCCGGTGGGAAAGACTCAAAAACGACAGCCGCAAAAGACCCCAAAGCGGCGGCTTCCAAAGACCCAAAGGCCAAAAAACCTGACAGCGCAAAAGCCAAACCCGCCGGGGCATCCAAGGGAGAACCCAAGCCGGGAGACCCTGACTACGTGCCCCGAAAAGGGGATGGCATCTACGGTGTCACCGTGCGCCGCGGACATGGAACCTACCAACTGCGCGACGTGCCTTACATCCAATATTTTGAAAGTGGATATGCCCTCCACGTTGCGTATTGGCACGACGTTTTTGGCATTCCGCGCAGCCACGGCTGTATCAATCTGTCGCCGATTGACGGTCACCGCATCTTTCTGTGGACCGAGCCCGCTGTTCCCGAGGGGTGGCACGCCATCAACACGGGTGAAGAAATGGGCGAAGGCACCACCATTATTGTGCACGAGTGATTGGGCGCCCCGCCGTGCGTGCCCGCTTCGTTCTTCCAATCGCGCTGGCCATTGCCGCGGGAGCGACGGGGTGCGCCGCTCCCTACAGGCCACGTCCACTCATTGCGCCGCCTCCCATTGAGCCTCTCCCCGTTTCTACTCGGGTAGAATCCAACGTCGACGTTGCCAACCCCATTCTTCCCACGGAGCCCCCGCCGGCAGAAGAGCCCGCGCTCTACCTTCCCATCCACAAGACTTCCGTCGCGGTAGCGCCGGGTCGAACCGTTTTGGAGGTGGAGGTGCCCGCCGCGGTCTTTACATCGATCGGCGTTTTCGGTCCTCAGACATCCCTCCTCGGGTTTGACATTCTCGACGTTGTCAGCGCAGCCTCCAACCTTCCCATCGACGGTGCCGCGCAGCCGCTTCGCGCTCGCCGCCCGCTCGACGAAGACGGCCTCTTGCCTCGGATCGTGTCGTTTCGCTCTCCGTCCGAACGGTCGCTCGTTCGGGTGCTTGTCGACGCGGCGGAACCTGTTGAGTTGAGGCGCGTGTCAACCGACATTGTCGAACCTGAATTTCTACCCAAAAAGGGAAAGCCACCTCCCATGTTCCAGTCGCCGGTGATCGGTTTTCCGGTGCCCGCGGGCCGAGACGATGGGTATTTTCTACAAGCCGCCGCCCGGTATCAATTTGCGCGAACCGACGTGATTGCGAGCCTTCTTTTTGCGTTTCGAAAAACAAAATCCAAGTTCCGCCGCGATCCAATTGCCCTTGCGGACATCAGTCAGTGGGATGGGATCCGTCCGGCGACGGATCTCGGTTTACCTCGCCACATCAGTCACGAAGGTGGGCGTGACGTGGACATCGCCTTGGCCGCGTCGGATGAAGAGCCGTCCACGGTTCGAGCGCATTGCACGGGTGTACTCATTGAACAAAGTGTTCAAGGCTGCGGGCCCGGAACCGTTCGAGGATTCGACGCATCGAGAACAGCCTATTTTTTGGGGCTGCTTTTTGAAACAATGCCACCGGTTGAAAAGATCTTTATCGACGATGTGTACCTTCGTGAGCTTCGCCGCGCCGCCGAAAAACTCCACGACAAGCGCGTTCTAAAAGACCCCGGATATGAGGGACTGAACGACGACGGTATTGTCAGACCTTCCCCCTGGCACACCGATCATCTCCATGTCAGGTTTGCCGGCCCCGCTGGAAAACCTGCCTACTGAGAGTCTGACACAAACGAGTATCTCCATGTCAGGTGCCCCATGGCATGTCATGCAAATCCTGCATCACGAAGCGCAAATTTGGGTGTTTCATAGTACTGGAGCCGATGGTATAGCCCCGCCGTCGCCGAGGCCCGGCGACCTGCTGACAGGGGAAAACATTCATGCGATCGCTCGTTGTTGTACTCGCCGCATTGCTCACCTCCGGCTGCGGCATTGTCAAAGTGTCGGTTCAGGGCTCTTCATCCGGGGGCCCCTCTTCAGGTGGATCGTCTTCAGACTCCGAGCCAAGCGGCTCTTCCGATGATGAAGCGGGGCGGCTCAAGGCCACCTATGATGACTTCTCGGCCAAAGGCTCGTGCAGGGGATAAACTCGGCTCTATGCGCCAATAACCTGCGAAAAGCCGCCAAAATCGAGCCCTACCCACACGGCCCGTATGACCCGGTTCGCATGTGGAACCCGCGCAAAGCTGCAAACCCCGACTCTCAGTGGATTCGAAATTGGGACAGCCTACCCGACACAGAAGGGTATAACGAATCGGATAAGGTGTTTCAGGTTCTTGGGACGGCCCTTGTAAAAAAGGCCAATCGCGCGGGGTGTGAGGCCGACTACAAAGCGGAGTATGACCGCCGGAAAAAAGCCGCCGACGAGCTGGATGGGAAGATCACGGAGGTTTTAAAAGAACCGGCCGCGCACGATCGAATTCACGAGTTGGTGTTGCTCCGACCTCAAGATTCAAAGTCTCGCCTTGTTGGGGCGCGTTTTCGTCTTGAACGTGAACTCGGCGTCCAGGCCGACGTCCAGGCTCGAAAAGACGCATTTGCATGGCTTCACATGGCGGCAATTGACAGTGCCGACATCAGGCCGCTTCTGTCGGTTGAGTCCGAAAGCAAATATGCATGCCTTCAGAGCGGAGAATTCTACTTTGAGGAGGAGCGAACCGCCATCACGGATGAAATAAAAAATTCCAAAGCGCTCCCGCCCAATCCGTCCAAAGCGCCCGATTTGGTGAGCCTCACCGACAATCGTGAATTTAAGGTGCCTTTCATGGGGATTGAAACGGCCAAAGTGGGTTCGATCACACGCAGTGGAACCGGCGGCACAATCACTTATGAATCAAGCCGCGACGACACATTTATTGTGTCCTGCAAAAACTCAACTACCCGCGTTGTGATTGAGAACAACACAGTCAGGCCCGACAAAAGCTGCACCTACGGCACAATCACCTACGCCAACAGCGTCAAACTCACGTTTGCCGATCTACCCAAGATGGCCATTGAAAAAGGCGACGAGTTGGAGATGTTGAGTCAGATTACCGAACACTCGCTCAAGTCTACCAAGAGCGGCGCCACCAAAAAGCGTGACGAGCGCAAGTTTGCCGGAGAAGGCATCTTCGTTGTTTCGGTCAAACGCGGCGACAAGGTGATCTGGAAGCTGCGACCCTGATAGCAGCACTGTGACCATCCGAGTAATGGCCACAGTGCGTTGCGAGCACCCCAAAGCTAGGGAGGAGGACGCAGGAATACTCGGGCTATTTTGAGGACGACGACCGACGATTTGGGGCGCGCAGCAGCTCTGTGACCATTACTGGCAAGCGGCGGCGGCAATCACCAGGTCGTCGATGTTCCAAGAACTCACTGTGAACGCGCCGTTGCTTGCCACGTCCACGCCAAACCGAACTTTCAGGTTGGCGTTTTTATACTGAGTCAAGTCATATTGCTGAAACGCCCACGCCTGATCGGTGACCGGCATTCCCATTTCGCTCCAAATGGTGATCCACTGCGACCCGTTGTACACATCAATGGTGTTGTGCATAAAGGGCGCGTAATCGCAGTTGAGCCACCTGTAAAAGCTCAAGACAACTGTGGGTAGATTTGCAACATTTACCGCCGGACTTTCAAGATAATAAAAGGGATGCAATTGTGTGCTTGCGTTGCCGCCCAGCACCACTCCCGCAACCCCGTTATCCGCCGTCAGGCTGTGATCCAGCGCCGGATCGGGGAAAAAGGCGGCCATCGGCGACACCGATGTCGGCCCAATCTGCCATTCAGGCCCCAGCTTCCACCCTTTGTTCGGCGAGCTGAAATCGTCAAAAAAAGCGACGGTTGCTCCAAGTGACCCCAAACATACCCCCATTTTGCAAGCGTCGCCCGTTGTGCACGAAAGCCCGTCGTTGCACATGGCTCCCTCGTTTGCAGGGGTACCGTTTGTACAAGTGCCCGCCTGACAGGTAGATCCGAGAGTGCACGTGTTTGCGTCGTCGCATGCAGTGCCGTCGGCAATGGGCATGGAAGAACAGGTATCCAGGTTTTCGTCACAGAATCCAACGGTGCAAACGCCGCCGCCGCACGGAAGAGCCGAACCGGACTTGCATGTTCCCTGACTGCACGTGTCGCCCGAAGTACAAAACTGACCGTCGTCACACGACAACCCCTCGTTGATTGGAAACGCCACACACCCAACCCCGGCCTGACATGTTCCCACCGAGCACGGTCCGTTGAAAGCGCTGCAATCAATACCGGAAACGCCCTGACAAGTGCCCGCTTTACAGGTTGAATTGGAGGTGCACGAGTTTTTGTCATCACACACAGCGCCGTCGGGCAAAGGCACTAAAACACATCCCGAACCTTCCACGCATTGTGCAACCGAACACTCATCCGCAGGGAACGGACATTCCCACGGCATGCCGGTGAAGCACTTTCCACCGACACATTGCTCGCCGACGGTGCAGGGATCCCCGTCGTTGCACGGCCCGTCTTTGGGGATCGCGATGCAACTCCCATTATTGCAAACGCCGTCATTACACACGTCTGACAAGGCGAGACACTCGTCTGAGCTTTGGCAACCTCCCCCGTGGTGGTGGACGTTGTTGTTGCCCCGCCTCCCCCCGTGGAAGTGGTGACATCTCCCCCCGAGCCCCCTGAACCGCCCCTTCCCCCCGATTGCTCAACGAACACTTTGGAGCCGCAACCGCTGAGCGCCACGACTCCCGTGATCAACGCTGTGCACCCCAAGAAAGTATAAGCTCTCATGGGTGTCACCATACGATGCTCGTTTATTTTAGTCTACCCATTGTCACCCAACGTTCGCGAATTTCTATCGATGCTTTTGCCAACTGGGCGGGTGACACGCCGCTTCTCAACCTGTCTGCCAATTCTCCCAAGAGCAAAACCGTTTTTTCACCCGCTTCATCGGCCGCCAAGGCGGGAAGGTATTCGCGCATCCATGGATCGCCCAACATGTTTGCAATAATGCGCTTCGCCAATTCAAATCCGGTGGGCAGCTCCAGTCCAAATGTCACATGAAGCGACCTTCCGTTGAGTGACCGCGCGTTGTGAAACAGGCCTCGCGGAATGTACACAACATCTCCGGGGCGCGACGTGAACGTCATTGCCACGTTTTGCTCCGCTTCTTCGCGCCGCGCGACCAATGCGGTTTTTACCGCATCTTCCATCTCCGACGTGTCCAAGGGCCTGTCTACCCTCACACTCGAAATGGTCCACTCTTTTTCACCCTCGCAGTGGACGGCGATCACCTCATGGGCATCAAAGTGCATTTGAAAAGGTGTTCCCGCGGTGCCCGTGGAGTACACATTGGGCCAAACATGCGCGCCGAATGTTTCAGCGAGCAGGCCGGTTAGCTCATCCACCGCCGAACTTGCCCCGTGGGCCCGGTTCCACACAAGAGGGTGCCCGTCGTTTAGATATTTTTCAAGATCGGTAGAAGACTCCACCAGAGCCTCGCGCGTTGTTTCGGCGTGTTCTGGAAAACACACCACATCACTCAACGGGCCCCGCCTGAACGCTTGAGTCAGATCTGAAAGACTCAAAAGTCCGTGCCGAGCGGCGTTTTGGGCGGGAATATGGAGCGCCCTTTTCTCATAAATTTCATCGAAAAAGGACGCACTTGTAATCGGAAAAAACAGATCATCAAGGCTGCTGATGGTCATACCCATAAAGGCGATATTGTGAGGTTATTGGCAGGGAACTTCTTTTCGCGTTCCATCGGGAAATATGGCGTAACATACCTGCTCGGTGAGCCCGGGGTTAACCGCGGGCCCCCCCGGTGCAATCGGTTGGGTTGATCCGGCAGGTTGGGTAGATGTTGCGGGCGGCGTGCTCGGCGGCGATGACGCGGGAGGCGTTGTGCGCCCTTCGGTCGCAACGGCGGTTGAAACGGAGCGGGCCGACGGGGTAGGGGCGACAGCGACCGCCGCGCTCGAAGTTGCGGCGGCGGGCGAGGATGAATTGGTTACAGATTGGGCAGGGGACGCACTGGATGAAAAGCTTGACGGTAATGGTGAGGATGCGGAACCGGGTGCATCCGGGGCCGAAGCCACGGTTGAGTCAGAACCTGACGGGGAGATTGGAACGCCCGAAAGAGTTGCCCGGGGATCGGTTGGGGCAGAAGGAGGTGACGTTCCCGCTGTCGGCGCGGCAAAAAAAGGCAATTTTGTGCGAAGCGCGGCGCCGATTCCAACCACTCCAACAAGCAGGAGAAGGGCCACCGCCACCCAGGGAACCTTGCTTGATGATTCTGCCGGAGGTGGTTCACTCCTGGGGGTAGGTTCTAGATTTCGCTTTCGTTTTGCAATGGGAGGAAGGGTAAGGTGCGGCGCGTGTTGCTTTAAGATCGCTTCAATTCGATCACGCGTTTCTTCGGTCGCGTAGGGAGCCAGCGCGTGAACAAATTCTGCGATGGACCCGTACCGATCTTCCCGTTCGTGCGCGAGGCTCTTTTCGATCACCTTGGCAAGGTCGGGTGGTACTTCAGGACTCCACTCACTCACCGACATGGGAGGGCCTGAATAAACACGCGCGCACAATTCAGGAAAACTCGAAGCCACGTACGGAGGGCGGCCGGCGAGAATTTCGTATAGGCACGCACCCAATGCGTACACATCGGTCCGGTGGTCCACATCGCGGGCCGATCGCATTTGTTCAGGCGACATGTACAGGGCAGACCCCAAAATTGTTGTTGTCTGCGTGAGCGACACTTCACCCGTGTTGCCCGTCAGCACTTTAGAAACCCCAAAGTCGAGAACTTTAATGAACGGCTCACCCCCGGGTTTGTGCGTTACAAATAGGTTTGCCGGCTTCAGGTCGCGATGGATAATTCCCACTGAATGAGCTTCGGCAATAGCGTCGGAAGCCTGTACAACATAGTCGAGCGCTTCACTCAGACTGAGTGGAATGGGGTCTTTCCCTCGCTCGGCGAGGTCTTTCCCTTTTAGAAACTCCATGACGATAAAAGGCTCGCCGCTCGGCAATGTGTCCACATCGAGCACACGCGCCACGTGCGGGCTGGTCAACTTGGTGACAGCGCGCGCTTCACGTTGGAAACGCACCGCCGCTTCGGCATAACTCATCAGCTCGGGGAGCAGCAGTTTAATGGCCACCGGCACCTGAAGCTCCAGGTGAAAAGCTTCCACAACCGTTCCCATCCCGCCGCGGCCCAAGGTTTTTACAACCCGATATTTGCCACACAGGAGCGTTCCGGGAGCGACCGAAAAAACGTTTTCGGCGTGCGCATCGCCCCCGTCGGAGATGGTTTTGGCCTCGGCCAGCGCGTCCGCGGCAGCATCCCCTCGGCCTGTGCGCACCACAGCCATTTGTCGATGTTACATAGCCCCGCGCAAAACGCGAAAAAAATCGATGTCAGAAATCAAGTCTTGGAAACCGCGTTTTCACGCGCATCGGCCGGAGACGGTGCACTCTTGTTTTTTCGCGCCGCTCTTCGAAGGAAGTTTACCACTTCATCGGGAGTCCAAAAACAAACGTAGAACGCGAGCGACATCTGCGAAAAATGGCTCACATCCATGGCGGCGAGGATCATCAAATGCAGGACAATCCCCACGAAAATCCAAGGAAGTCGAAGATCTTTCTTGTTGAACCAAGCCCGCACTCTACCCGGTCTCTCGCGGGTATAACGGTACCAATAAACAACAAACAAAATGGGCGCGGTAAACTCCCATAGCCATGTGACGGCGGTGGCAATCTGAGTCAGTGGGTAAAACTTGGCGGCCCACGCCATTGAGAAACGTTGCCAGGTGGGCTGCTGAAGAACGTAGTAGAGAGCCGAATAAGATCCCGCGGGAAACCAATAAACGCTCACCTTTTGAACGCCGGTTGCCCAGTACATAACAATGAGTTGCAAAATTCCGAGATAGCGCGGAAACGCGCTGATCTTGTCGTTTGAAACAAATCTACCCGTGCGAATTTTACAGTCGAGTGACCAGGTGGCGGTGGAGTTGGCGAGAACAATCAACCAAAGCCCATTGGTTACCAGGATGTCCGAGGAGCCGCTGGCATTGCCATCGAGCCGGTGGAGCGCCATATACCCTTGAAGGGTAACAAACGCCGACAGTCGACCGCCGAGCCCCAGAGTTACAAGGGCGCCGCCCACCAGCGTGACAATTCCCAGGCTGTGAATGACTGTTGGTTTGGGCCCACCCAACCACTTTACCAATGTGGAGCCTTCACCCAACGCGCGGTAACCGCCGTGGATCCGATCTACCCATACAATGTCGATAATTCCGGTGGTGAACATCGACGCGAGCACCCAAACCACAATGACGCCGGTAAAAATGCGAAAAAGCGCCATCACCTCGCCGGTTTCCTGCGTGGAGACAAGGTTCTGAAAACCTTGCCAAAGGCGCGAAAGCCGCTTCATTTTGCCACCTTCAGTTTGCGGGTTTCGCGCGCCAAAACTTCAGGATCGAGGGTAGTTTTTCCGGCGAGAGCTTCTTCCGGTGAGGGTGTTCTATACCGGGTTTGAACAACCATTACCTCCATCGCCGAAGGAAAGTCGCGTGCTGCCTGAACAGCTACCCAATCACAAAACATCTTAAAATGTCGGAGATCTTTGTCCCACGCCATTTGAAAAACAACGCGCCTGACTCTATACTTTTCGAACGTGTCGCTCATCCACGTGTGTTCGGTTGAGCGGCTTTCGTAGATTTTTTTCCAACCGCCGGGTTTGTCGCGAATGCTGATCGCAATGATCACCGGGTAACGCTGGGGCGCCACGAACATGCGCCAGCTCTGTCGAGGTCCGAGGTAGTTGCCGTAGGGTAGAAACGGCGCGGTGACGGTTTCCCGAGCACTCACGATCTTCCCGGAAAGATCCCACAGCTTGCTGTCCAGCTCGGCGGGTGTGATTTTATACCCCAAACTGGAAAAGCGGTCTGCCCACAGTCGAAACTCGTTTTGAACGGTAGGATTTTCCCAGGTGGAATGTTTCATCCCACTGGGAGGGGAAGGGAAAGAGAGAACAACAACTGCGAGAATGTGATAGGCGACGAGCACCGCGCGAATGGTAGGCCACCGTTTCACCCACGATTCAGGCACGCGCCGAAGCACGGCGTCGCGAAAGCTCATGGGTCGACCTTACTACAAACAATTGCCCCAGCGCAATCGCCACTTCCGTGTCGGGTCATTGGGGCTACGCCCACTGGTTGAGAACGGGAATCACCTTGTCGAGCGCTTCGCTCAATACATCTTTTTCGATGACCAAAGGTGGCATGAAACGAATGACGGTGTCGCGGGTGTCTTTTGCCAAAATGCCCACGTTTGAGAGCGCAATCACCACGTCGTGGGCCACCGGCCGGTGGTACTCCACCGCCATCATGAGTCCGCGTCCACGCACGTCTTTTACACCGGGGCCGCGCACTTCGGCCCTCAGTCTATCCAACGCAAATTCCCCCAATGCGGCGGACTTTTCAACAAGCGCCTCTTCTTCAAGCACGTCAAGGGCCGCCAGACAAACAGCCGCGGCGAGAGGATTGCCGCCGTACGTGGACCCGTGGGAACCGGGGTTAAACACCGCCATCACGTCGCGATCGGCACATAGGCAGGAAACTGGGTAGAGCCCACCTGACAAGGCCTTTCCAAGAACCATGAGGTCGGGTCGCGCGTTTTCATGCTGCCAGGCGAACATTTTCCCGGTTCTACCCAAGCCCGTCTGCACTTCATCAAAGGCCAACAAAACGCCGTTGGCCGTGCAGATTTTCCGCAGCTCGGTGAGGTAACCATCCGGTGGAATATTCACGCCTCCTTCCCCCTGAATCGGTTCAATCAACACCCCGACAGTGTTGGGGGTCACCGCTTTGGCGAGGGCAGAGGCATCACCGAAAGGTACACACTTAAACCCGGGAGTGGGGGGACCAAAGTGTTTTTTATACGCCGGTTCGTCGGAGAAGCTCCCATGTCGCCCATTTTGTCGTTGTGGAATGCCCGCGACGACAAGGTCAGCCTGCTTGCTTGTTCCACCAAAGCGCCCACAATTTTGGGATGGCAATGGCCTTGTCCCACCGCGGAGTAAGCGCTCAACATATCCACGTAGCAACGACCTTCCACGTCCCAGACAAATGGGCCCTGTCCTCTTGTCAGAACCACGTCGAGTGGATGGTAGTTGTGGGCGCCCCACCGCTCGGCTTGGGCAATATAGTCGCGACTGGTTCGGGAGGTCATAAAGTCACCCTGGTGGACGGACAATGTGTGCACATTGGAAGGTGCCGGAGGCTTGTGGACAGCGCTCGGCTTCAACTTGTAATTCGTGTTCCGGCCTGCCCGTGGAGAGCTTTGGAAAGCATGGGCATGCTGGTGATGAGCACTTCTTTTCCGCCTCCTTCCAAAAAGTCGATGGCTGCTTCCATTTTGGGCCCCATACTACCGGCCGGGAACTCCCCGTTTGCTTGGAGCTTTCGGGCCTCCACCACCGTAAGGTTTGGCAACGCTTCCGGTGAAGGTGAGGTAAACTTTCGATAAACGCAGTCTACCCCTGTCAGATCGATCATTTCCACAGCGCCCACCGCAAGACCCAAAAGCGCCGCCGTTCGATCTTTATCAATCACGGCTTCCACACCATTGAGTTCTCCAGATGGCTCGCGAACAACGGGTATACCACCGCCGCCGCCCGCAACCACCACGTGGCCGGCGGCGAGCAAATCGTGCACAGCCTGAGCATCTACCAACTCAAGCGGCTTGGGCGATGCAACGCGATGCCGATAGCCGCGGCCGGAATCTTCTGTGATCACCCATCCCAGTTGACTGTGGAGCCTCTCGGCTTCGTGCGCGTCGTAAAACGGACCGACGGGCTTGTCAGGGTTGTGAAACGCCGGGTCGTTTCGGTCTACCCTGACCAACGTGAGAACCGATGTGACAGGCACATTCACACCGGCAGACACCAATTCTGCTCGAAACGCCAGCTCTAAGAAAAACCCCATTGTGCCTTGGGTAGATGCCACACAAACATCGAGAGGTGCCGAGGGTAGATCGGCGCGAGCCGCGTGGCTCCGCAGAAGCTCATGCCCCACCTGGGGGCCGTTTCCAAATACGAGCAGCAGTCGATCGCCTTTGACAAGCCTTTCAACCAGGGGCGCGCAGGCATGCCGAGCGTTTTCAATTTGCTCTTCTTTTGTGCCCTTTGCCCCTTTGGGCAAAAGCGCGTTGCCGCCGAAGGCAACCACTGTCACCGGTCGATCTCTACCCGGGAGCGTGCTCATTTTCGCTCCCCTGATTTGACTGCCGTTTGGAGCCACTGTTGAACCAGATCGCCGAGCGTTGGGGAAGTCATGTCGGCCAGTTCATACCGAGCACGCGTCCACGGTTTGGAGATCTGAAGAACGTGCGAAAGGTCGGTTGGAGTAGCCACGAGCACGCTGTCACACGGCACAGCCCGCACGGTTTCCTGCAAATCGTCTGTCTCTTCTTTGGAGTATCCAACAGCGGGAAGGGCCGCTTGAATGTGCGGGTATTTTTTGAGCAACGCGGCGATCTTACCCACCGCATACGGATGAGCATCCACCACCTCGGCGGCGCCCAATCTTCGCGCGGCAACAACACCCGCTCCAAACGTCATTTCCCCATGGGTAAGTGTGGGACCGTCTTCAATGACCAAAACACGTTTACCCCTGACCAATTCAGGATTGTCCACCGTGATGTCGCTCTTTGCGACCACAAATTTGGCTCCGGGGTTGTGCGTTTGAGTTGCGATCCGCAATGCCTCGATCGCTTCAGGTTTTGCCGAATCTGCCTTGTTCACAAGCACAATGTCGGCTGCCCTGAAGTTTGACTCACCCGGATGGTAGGCCGTTTCGTGGCCGGGCCGATGAGGGTCCACCACCGTGATCCAAAGGTCCGGTCGAACGAATGGTAGATCGTTGTTTCCGCCGTCCCACAGAACGAGATCACTCTCGGCTTCGGCGCGGGCCAAAATGGCAGCGTAATCTACCCCGGCAAAGACCACACTTCCGGCAAGGACGTGCGGTTCGTAATCTTCCCTTTCTTCAATTGTCACGCGAGCCGCGTCCATGTCCGCCATGGAGGCAAATCGCTGGACCCGCTGCGCCGCGAGGTCGCCGTAGGGCATTGGATGCCGAATCACGCTGACCTTGAGGCCTCCGTCGCGCGCGATGCGGGCAATATACCGGGCGGCCTGACTCTTACCGCACCCGGTTCGAACGGCGGTTACCGCAACCACCGGTCGGGTGGATCGCAACATTGTTTTTCGTGGCGAAAGAAACCTGAACCCCGCGCCGGTCGAAAGCGCCCGCGCAGCCAGGTGCATGACGGTTGGGTAGGCGAGATCACTGTACGACAGGACAACTTCATCAACGCGTTTGTCGCGGATGAGACGCTCCAGATCCGACTCCACAAAAATGGGCAACCCCTCGGGGTAGAGCGGGCCTGCGAGCACCGATGGGTAGGTTCGCCCTTCAATCCCAGGGATTTGGGTGGCCGTGAAGCCTACCACGAACGCGTTGGGATCGTCGCGAAACACCATATTGAAGTCGTGAAAATCACGACCGGCCGCACCGAGAATGAGAACACGTGTGCGTTCCATAACAGACTCCAAACGTCAAAACGGAGCGAAGGGGGACGAGACTTTGCCGTGCAAGAGGTGTACGCACCGAAGGTTCGCGGAAGCCCGAGGGGCGGCTGTTTTTTGCGGCGCAACCCGTGCAGCCCGGCGCACCGTATGCATCGCCCACGAAGAAAGATGTACACAGACAACGTTTCCGTGCATGATAGCCTTCAGGGCTTGTGGTTCAGTTAGAGTCCGCGGAGGAAGGCGATGGGCATGAGGAGGCTTGCGACCCGCGTTTTCGCGCCGCTTTCGCTGGTACTTGTGTCAGCATGCGCGGGGTACGTTGTTTCGCCGACAGCGCCGCCTGATGACAAGACGCCCGCGAACGCCGCCAAGGTGTGTGTGGTGCGCGTCGGTTCAGATGGGGCGTTGTTAACGTTCCCGTTTCGAGACAACAACGTTCTTGTCGGGGCAACCATCGGCGGTTCTTGTTTTTGCTACCTGGCGGGCGTGGGCCACCACGAGCTGGAGGCCCGCTCCGACGGGTTCGACTCGCTCGCGATCGATGTGGAGGCGCAAAAAGAATATTACGTTGTCCAAGCCACGCGTGCGGCTGTGGGCATTGTCCGATCCCGGTTGGAACTGCTTCAGGGCGATGAAGGGCGGAGCGCCATGCAGAAGTGTCAATATTCGGTGCTCACCCAGGTGCCTGAAGGCACATACCTGAATAAGCCGGGTGCCGTTGTCGTTGCCAAATAGGTTTGGCGCGCTTGAGCCGCCGCGACCTCCTTGTCGCGATCTGTGGTGTGTTGGGCGACCCGATTGCGCGGGGTAGAAAAGTCCTTCGCAGCCGCGTAAAAATAAGCCCGGCAAAACCGGCCGATTTCTGCATTGTCAATGGGAAGATCGCTTTTTGCGACGAGGTGGGATTGCGACGAACATGTCGCATGGCACGGTCATAGTATAGCCGCTTTCGGATGCACACTCTCCACCGTTTTCACGTGTTTCCGAGGTTGCCAAACGAGCTGAAGCCTCTTGTTGACCTGGCCAAAAATCTGACATTTAGTTTTTGTCATGAAGCGCGTGAACTTTTTCGTGAGGTGGACCCCGAAATATTCGTTGATGTGAACGAAAATCCGCTCGCACTCTTGGGCAGAGTCAACAATGAGCGGCTGGATGAGCTGTCAAAAAGTTCTGAATTTTTGTCGAAAATGGGCCGCGTTGTTGACTTGATCGGCGCATATCAGGGGCGAAAAACGTGGTTTGACAAAACCCATCGGGACGCGCAAACCGCTTTGGGTAGGTCGCTCATTGCCTACTTCTCCATGGAGTTTGGCGTTCATGAATGCCTGCCCGTTTATTCAGGCGGCCTTGGGGTGCTCGCGGGTGATCACCTGAAGAGCGCCAGCGACTTGGGTCTGCCATTGGTAGGTGTTGGAATTGCCTTTTCCAAAGGGTATTTTCACCAAGCGTTGGACATTGAAGGGTGGCAAACCGAGCGTTATCCACCGAACGACTGGCATGACCTTCCCGTGTCGCCCGCGCTTCTACCCAATGGTCAACGAGCTTCGGTGACTGTGGCGCTGCCCATCGCTCTCGACGCCGCGGGGGGGCTCAAATTGCGCGAGGTTGCCATTGAGGCGTGGGTTGTTCAGGTCGGTCGGGTCAAGTTGTACCTTCTCGACGCCGACCTCGACCAAAACGCCGAGGGGGATCGAGCTTTGACAAACACCTTGTACGGAGGGGATCGATCCCATCGCATCCGGCAAGAAATTCTACTCGGCGTGGGTGGGTATAGAATGCTTCGAACGCTCGGGGTAGACCCGGCCATTTGCCACATGAATGAAGGGCATTCGGCATTTCTTGCGATTGAGCGCATTCGGCGAAAAATGGTTGACGGCTCCCTCTCGTTCGCGGCGGCAAGAGAGGTATGTGCGGCGGGCAACGTGTTCACAACGCACACGCCGGTCCCCGCGGGGAACGACGCATTTCCGCGCGACATGGTGCTTCCCTACCTGGAGGCTCTTGCCAAAGAAATGGGTGTACCCACGGCCGACCTGCTTGCGCTCGGTCGGTTGAATCCTGCGGACGACGGATCTGAATTTTCAATGCCTGTGCTCGCCATTCGCACGGCGGACACGTACAACGGGGTGAGCGCTCTTCACGGTAGAGAAGCGCGTTCGATGTGGAAGTCGCTCTGGCCCGACGTTCCTGTGGACGACATTCCCATTGGGTCGGTCACCAACGGTGTACACGCCGGAACGTGGATTGCGCCGCGCCTCGCGAAACTCTACTCCGGCGTGATGGGGAACCATTTTCTTGAAGAAGGGTGCTCCGCCGAGGTTTGGAACGCCGTTCACAATGTACCCGACCAAGAGCTGTGGAACGCGCACCAAACCCTGCGCGCCGAGCTTGTAACAAATGTTCGAAAGCGCCTCCGTGCAACCGCGAAACGCCGCGGAAAACCGGACGACGCCACCATTGCCCACCTGCTCGATCCTTCCATTCTGACCATTGGTTTTGCACGCCGATTTGCTACCTACAAACGCGGCACCTTACTCCTGCGTGACCCGGCTCGACTCCACAAAATTCTCAACCATGCCGAGCGACCTGTGCAGCTTGTGTTTGCCGGAAAAGCCCACCCCCAAGACATCGGCGGCAAAGAGCTGATTCGCGACATTGTGCGGGCGTCGCGGCAAAACGGCTTTCGCGGTCGAATTGTGTTTATCGAAGACTACAACATGGGCATTGCGCGCGAGCTTGTGAGTGGAGTGGACGTGTGGCTCAACACGCCCCGCAGACCGCTTGAAGCGAGCGGAACCAGCGGAATGAAAGCGGCGGTGAACGGTGTACTCCATGCCAGCATTCTTGATGGATGGTGGTGTGAAGCGTACACCGGCGACAACGGTTTTGCGATCGGCGGCGGCGAAGAATATCAAGACAGCGGCTTCGGCGATCACGTTGAAGCGCAGGCACTTTACCGTTTGCTCGAAGAAGAGCTGATACCTCTTTTCTACGAGCGAAACGCTCAGGGTATACCCCATAAATGGGTAGCTCGCATGAAGCGCAGCATTGCCAGTGTCGGGCCCTATTTCAACACGCACCGCATGGTGAAAGAGTACGTTGAAAAGTGTTACGCCCAAGCGGCGGATCGAACGCACGCGCTTGCCAAAGACGGGTGCAAACTGGCCATCACCTTGTCAGAATGGCGTACCCGCGTGGAGGCCGCTTGGCCCGATGTCAAAGTGGATGAAGTTACCTGGCCTGAAGAAAGCAAAATCGCTGTTTCTGAAGCCCTTCGGGTAGAAGCAACCGTCACTCTACCCAAGCTAACCCCGGCGGACGTATCGGTAGAACTCTACTACGGTAAGGTTCACGGCGACCACGCCTTTACAGGCGGAAAAGCGGTTGAAATGAACCCTGTTGCCGAACTTGGCGATGGTAAGATTCGCTACGCGGGGACCATCTCCCCATCGGAGGCGGGTGAACACGCCTTTGCGGTAAGGGTACTACCCAAACACGCCGGCCTTCACGGGCCTCATGCAATGGGGCTTATCGCCTGGCAATAAACGGCGAAAAGGTATTGATTCCGTCAATGATAGTTGATGCTACTCGTCGCGGTCGGCCTGCTCGGCGATCTGCCATAGCTCATCAAATTTGTCCCTGACATAGGGGTTGAGTTGCTCGGCAAATTCACGCGGTATTTTTGTCACGTGGATGAGGCGCATGACGTCTGTCAGGTCTTGCATGCGATGTGGGGCCGTCATACCGGATGCAAGCTTGAGTTCAACAAGCGCTTTTAAGGTCAACACCCGGTATTTCTCACCCGCGACGGACGCCGTGTTGGGCTCAGGGACGGCGACCGGTTTCGGTTTGCCGTCACCTGGAAAGTCGCCTGTAATCAAAAAGTCGATTCGAACGTTGTGCGCGGTGTCGCGAACAGGCTTTCCGCCCGCGCGGAGATTGACATAACCTCTTCCCAGCCATTGCTCTTTGAAACGTTCCAGTCCGTCACGAGTAATGATGATATCAACGTCTTCTGTGGCTCGAACGAGGCCGTGTGCCCCAAGGCTGAGCGCGCCGGCGATCGCGTAGTCAATGCCGGCCTCTTCGAGGTGCCGAGCAACCTCTTCGGCCGCCAGGTGCACGGGCGATTTGCTCATGAAAAAATCTCCCAAGAAACCCAGAACGGCGTCCATACGGCGGTCGAGGGCTTCACCTTTCAGCGTTTCCACCGGGCAACTCTACCACGTTCAGTCGGTTTATGAAACGGGGCCGGGTTGAAGCCAGTTGTCATCCGGGTAGTGGCAGGCGGCGTCGACAACGTGGACCGCGTAGGCGTGGCGTGACTTTGGGGAGCGGTTGGCGCCGCTCCAGTGGGGGAGGCGACCGTGGAGGAGGACCAGGGTTCCGGCGGGCACTTCTACCGGAACCCAGGGCACGCTCGGGGCAACGTCGGGCAGGGGAGCGGAGTGGAGTGGGAGCATTTGAGTTTTGCCGCCCGGTGTACGCACAAAGCGGCGGCGCAGCGGTTCGACATGGCCACCGGGTAAAGCCCACAGACAGCCATTTTCAACGGTGGCGTCTTCAAGAGCGAACCAAAGGCCTGTGACACTTTCAGGTTCGGTATAGAGGAATGTTCCGTCTTGGTGGCAGGCCACGTCA
This sequence comes from Polyangiaceae bacterium, assembly GCA_016712345.1. Classification (GTDB taxonomy): domain Bacteria; phylum Myxococcota_A; class Polyangia; order Polyangiales; family Polyangiaceae; genus JADJRH01. The sequence goes on along the minus strand of JADJRH010000011.1, from coordinate 3,689,569 downwards.
CCGCCGATAAACGGGTTTTTGAAAATGTACATTGACTGGAGTTGAACGGGGCTTTTCATGCCCAGGTCGCGCACAACGCCGAGGATAGACTCGCTTGCAGAAAGGGCGGAAAACACCGGGTCAAGCGTGTGGAGGGCGTGGCCAATTTTGTTGATGGAGTGGGCTTTTTCTTGACGGAGTTGCCCATTGGGTAGAAACGCTTCTTCTTCAAAGAAAAAGCGGATATCGCGGCCCGAGTTGAGAAAGTAGTCGTCGGTGGTGGAGCTTTGATTTTTGGTGGAAAAGATCGAGACTGTCTGAGGGTCAAACCCGTCCACCAGAAAAGCGGCGCGCTCGCGAAGGGTTTGACAGGTTTCAATAGGTAGAAACCCGGGTACGACGAGATACCCCAACTGGGAGTAGAGTTCTTTTTGCGAGGGGGAAAGACCGCTCATTGTTCTACTCCACGCGCAACGCTTCTGCCGCGACCAACCGCGACGCTCGAAAGGCGGGGTAGATGCCGGCCAAGAGCCCAATTCCACTCGAAACGGTTAGACCGAGAGCCACGGCCCAAAGGGGCACTTCGGCCGGAAATTCTAAAAAGTGGGCGAGGGATGTGGCAAGGTAGGCGAGCCCCACTCCAATCACGCCGCCGAAAAAGGCGAGCAGGATGGCTTCAATAACAAACTGGGTGAGAATGCGAGTGCGGCGCGCGCCGAGGGCTTTTCGAAGGCCGATTTCACGCGTTCGTTCTGTAACGGCGACGAGCATGATGTTCATGACGCCGATGCCGCCGACAATGAGTGTGAATGTACAAATGACAAGGCCGGCGGCGGTGACTGTTCCCGCGATTTGGTCGAAGTTTTGGCGGGCCGAGTCGTTGGAATACATGTCAAAGTCGTTATCGATTTCGGTGGGTAGACCACGGATTGTACGGAACGACGCAATGGCAAGATCCTGAAGGCGCGCCATGTTTTTGTGGTCCTGCGCCATGACAGTGATGTTGACCGAACGGTTGGTACCGTACAGTTGAAAGAACAGAGAGATGGGGACGGAAACGAGGTTATCTGGGTTGCCTTCAAAGGGGCTGCCACCCTGCCGCTCGATGGTGCCGATGACTTCCAGCTCCATTTTGCCCAGTTTTACCTGTTGACCGAGCGGGTTTTCACCGGGGAAAAGCACGTCAACAACACCGGCTCCGAGCACGATCACGCGCGATGCTCCCATCGCCTCGGCATCGGTATAACCGCGGCCCGCGCCGATGGGTAGATTGTTGTTTGTAAAAAATTCAGGTGTGCCGCCGGCTACGGCCGCCCCGTTGATAGATTCGGCTCCGCGGGAGATTTCTTTTCCACCTTCCCAAACCTCGGCCCCAACTTGTTTTGCTTGGGGTAGAGATTCGCGAAGCTCAACAGCTTGGTTGAGGGTAAGGTTTTTGCGCCGTTGAATTTCGGGCGGCATTTGCCCGAACGAAAACGATGGAAGACGCTGGATCTGAAACACGTCGGCCCCAAGACCGCCCATGTTTTTGTTGATGGATGTTTGGAGGCCGTTGAGGAGGCTCATCATGGCGACCACGGTAAAAACGCCGATGACGATGCCGAGGAGGGTTAACCCGGAACGGAGGGGGTGACTTGAAAGCGCGCCCACAGCAAGTCGAAAATCATCTACCCGGGCGCGGATGCCGGCGACCATTTTCCCAATGCGTGAACGTTTGGGAAGACTGCGCAGGCTCACCGCCGGGGCGGCGCTACTCATGGCGGAGTGCCTCAATGGGATGGAGGAACGCCGCCGAAAGGGCTGGCCAAAGGCCGAAGATCGCCCCCAAAATACATGAACCCAACACTCCACCTGTAACAACCCTAGGATCGATACTGGCGGGTACCGGACTCAGTAAGTCGAGTAGAGCGGCGGCACCGGCTCCCAGGCCAACTCCAACAGCTCCACCTACCAACGCGACAATAACGGCTTCACACAAAAACTGAATGAGGATGCTTCCCCGTCGGGCCCCCAAGGCGCGCCTGATTCCAATTTCCCGCGTGCGCTCTTTTACCGAAACAAGAAGGATATTCATGATGCCAATGCCGGCAACGGCGGCGGTGATCACACCGACAAGAATGCCGACAAGGTTGACGGTCATCATGGTTTGGTTGAAACCCTGCAAGATCTTGTCTTGCCGGTTGACCGAGAAGTTGTCCTCTTGATCGGGGCCAAGGCGGCGCGCTGCGCGGAGCACGGCGATCACCTCGTCTTCGGTTTCCATCACTTTGCCGGCTTCGGCGACTACGGCGATTGTCAGGCCTCGTTTGGGGCCGAAAGAGCGCAAAAACGAGGATAGGGGCATGACAACCAACCCATCCTGCGAGCGCCCGAACGCGTTTCCTTTTCTGACAAGTGTACCCACCACTGTGCAGCGGGTGGTGGGGCCGACTTTGATTCTTTGGCCCAAAGCGTCCCCGCTTTTGAAGAACGCGTCTTCGAGATCGGCGCCGATGACGCACGCGTCGGATCCGATTTCGTGATCGAGGTCGCTGATAAACCTACCCCGTTTAAGTTGCCAGCCGCCCGCCTCTAGAAACGCTTCTGTGGTGCCGCGAATGTCGATATTTTTAACTTCTTTTTCAGCTCGACTCACCACCGCTTCGGTATTTGCCACAGGGGAGATCGCAATGGGTAACTTGGCGTTGGCAAGGAGCGCTCTGTAATCCATTTGGCCAACAGCGGGGCGGTTGCGGAGTTTCCACCAGTCGCGCCCACCGACGCCCCAGGCCCACTTGTGTACATAGAGGGTATTGGGGCCGAGAGAGTTGAGCTGGCGGGCAAAACTCGCCTCCATGCCCGACTCAACCATGAAGATGATAATGACGGCCATGATGCCGACCGACACGCCTGAAATGGTGAGAGCCGCACGGAGGCGGTGGGCGATAAGCGATTGAACGGCCTGGATAACCGCATCGGCGATTTCTGCAAAAACGCGCCGAAAACGGGCCCACAGGCTCAGTTTTTTGGCCTTGCCGCGGAGTGGAACCTTACCACTTGAAACTTGGGGAGGTGGAGTTTCAGGCGAGTTGGGGGTAGGGGAGGGCGCGGCGGGTGTACTCACGGGGCGAAGGCTCCCTTACGGTGCGAAGCGGCGGCGGCTTCCGCGGCCAGCACCTGAGCCACCACGTCGGCACCCATTGCCTCGGCGTTGGCGAGGGCCACTTCTCTACCCGGACCGTCCGCAATGACCAACCCGTCCACAATGCGAACGGCGCGCGGGCAGCGGGCGGCCAATTTTGGCTCGTGGGTAACGAGAACAATGGTGTTGCCTTTGGAGTGGAGGTCGAGAAAGAGGCGAACAATTTCTTCACCGGTTCGACTGTCAAGGTTGCCGGTAGGTTCGTCGGCAAGAAGGAGCGAAGGTTGAGTGACAAGCGCGCGGGCGATGGCCACGCGTTGGCGCTGACCACCTGACAATTCGGTGGGCCTGTGTTTCATCCTGTCGGCAAGCTCAACCTGTTCGAGCGCGGCGATGGCGAGTTCGCGGCGTTCTTTTTTGGAGATGCCGCGGTAGATGAGGGGCAACTCCACGTTTTCAAGTGCGCTCGCGCGCGGGAGGAGCTGAAAACTCTGAAAGATGAAACCGATCTCCAGGTTGCGAACGTCGCTCAGTTCATCGTCGGAAAGCTCGCTCACGTCGCGACCTGAAAGGTGGTAACGGCCGCTGGTAGGCACATCTAAACAGCCGACGATATTCATCAGCGTGCTTTTGCCCGAACCTGACTGTCCAACGATGGCTACAAGCTCACCGGTTTCGATAGAAACGTGGATGTCTTTGAGGGCGTGTACCTTGGAAAGTCCAAGGTCGTAGCACTTCCCTATGTGGTCAAGTTCAATGAGTGCCATAGGAGGTTAGTCCTTTTTGGGCCCCTGCTCTTCCATGGCCTCTTTAGACTGCACCTTCACCGTTTGACCGTCTTCAAGTTCACGTGCGAGGGTTCTGTAAGGGCCGTCAACAATGGTTTCGCCCTCGTTCAGACCTTCTGTAACTTCTACATCGGTGCGGCTTGCAATGCCCGTTTTTATGGGTCGCATTTCGGCCTGGCCGTCTTTGACAACAAAGACAACCTTGCCCGGTTTGCCTTTGCCCGAGGTGGGTTGTGTACCCTGGGCGGATGCGGATGCGGCGGCGGTTGGGGCGGCGCTCGCCGAGGGACTTCCACTCGCGTTTGCGGAGCCCTCAAGCTTTTTGGGGTCACGCGAGGTGACGGCCTGAATGGGTACAGTTAACACATTTGTATGTTTGGCGGTGGCAATGGCCACGGAGGCCGAGAGGCCCGGAAGGCCGCCTTCAGGGGGTGTGTCGAGCCCAATTCGAACGAAAAACGTGGTGATTTCAGCGTCGGTGCCGGGGTTTTTGATTTGGGCGTTTCTGCCCACGGCAACCACGTGCCCTTTAAACTGCTTATCGACAATGGCGTCGATTTCTACCGTGGCTTCATCCCCTTCGTGGATACCTACCACTTCGTGTTCGCCCACTTCAACTTTCACTTCCATTTCTGAAAGCCCGCCCATGACAAGCACCACGTCGTCACTCAACTCGGAGCCGCGGATGCGTTCACCCACTTGTGGTTGATTTCAAGGATGGTTCCATCAATGGGGGCGGTGAGTGTGGCGCGCGACAGGTTGTATAGAGCGGTTTCAAGTTGACCTTGATTTTGCGCCACAATTTGTCGCTGGGCGGCTTTTCGACTTTCATCAAGGCGGAGGAGACTTTGAGCCTTTTCCAACTCAGATTGGGTGGCAAGACCCTCTGCGTTTAACTTTTGAATGCGTTCTAGGTCGCGTTTGTCTTGCGCTATGCTCTCTTCAAACTGGAGGGTTTGAGCAACAGAAGATGCGACGGCGCCGCGAAATTGGGCCACCTGCGACTCGGCAAGGCGTTTATCAATTTGACCGAGCACCTGACCTTTTTTTACTTGGTCACCTTCTTTTACAGAAAGGGACAAAAGTTCGCCTGTAACGTTGGAACTGACTTTGACGGTTTCACGCGCTTGCAGATGGCCCGCGGCCGTGACTGTGCGCACAACGTCTTGCCGTTTGACGGCCGCTGTGGTGACCTCGGTGGCGGGGGGCGGTTTGGGTTTGAGCCCCTGGGCGGTAGCCAAACCTACCAAGATGAGAATGATCGCTGCGAAGATCCAACGGCCGGTGGTCATCTGCTTACCCTTTGGTGTTTTTATCCGCCCGCTACGTTGGTGAGTAGCCTGAAACAGACCCATGCGACGAGGGTGCCGATCAGCGCGCGCGCTTTTGGAACGCGCCCGACGGCGAACACGCCATACCCCATGATGAGCGCCGCCCACAGGGAGAAAAAGTCAACAGCGTTTCCCAACTTGACGGTGGGGCCCATAAGCGGTCTACCCAACAGCCCGAGCGCGGCGGTGAGCGTTCGTGGGCCGAGAACCGCTCCCTGCGGCGGAAGTGCCGCGTTTCGAAGGGCAAACACCACATCGATCAAGTTGGCAACGGCGCCGGGAATAAGGGTGGTTGCGGCCACGGGGACAACGGCGCTTCCTCGAACCTTACCCTTGAAAAACCAACATAGAAACAGAAGCGCGAAACAGGCGAGGCCGAGTTGTACAGGGGTTCCGACGGCGCCTTTGGCAATGGTAGTTACCTGCGCCACGCGTTCGGCGTTGCGCACTTCATCGGCGATTTGACGGTCACTCATGGACTTGAGTTGACCGCTCATGTCGAGCATTGCGAGGGTTTTGCTCTGAGCGTTGATGCGCACGGCGACGACCGCGCCGAGGAGGATTGAACACAACCAGGCGACCAGGAAGAACCAGCGAGCGCGGCCCGCGAGAGCCTGCTGCATCATGGCCGCTTCGGAGGCGAACAAAACTCCGAGCGAAGAAGGGCGCTTTTGCGGAAGTGCTTCAGCCGGCGCTTCGGTACTCATCGTTTCGTTGCCCCGCATACGCCGAATGTGGTCGGGGCGCACGCGGAACCTCTAAATTCTTTGTTCAAGAAAAAGTTCCCAACTACCACCGTCAAAATCCTGCTCAGGTGAAGGCGCCGACCGTCGGGCAGGCGGCCGAGGCTGTTCGTTATGGGCGGCGCATTATTTCAAACCGGCTGCGTTTGACCGGTACAAAGTGTATACAGCCGTGTACTGAAAAGTGGAATGAATGCCCGGCGAAAACGAAAAAAAGCCGTACCGGGGTTGCTGCGCGCGGATGTTAAGATCTTGCCAACATGGCCAATCCGTACCGTTCGCGACCTCGCAAAGAACCGACTCCCCGGTCGTCGCGAGCGAGGCTCCTCACAAGCAGCATCGCGTTTGGCTGTGTCTGTGCGATTGCGGGAGTGATTCTGGCGCGATCCGACGCGCGCGTGGCCGCGCTTGCCGCAATGGTGGGCGGTGTGCTCATTACCCGACGCGATTTATAAAACGGGCTGAGGCTATCGGGTGGCCAAGATTGTTTGCAACGCGCCGTCGGCCAATGTTGCGAGCCCTGCCACGGCGGTGATCAGGCGCTCACGTTCATCTTCCAAAAAAGGTGGAAGTGAGAACCGCCGACGCATACCGGTGAGGGCGCGAACAAGCCCTTCAGGTTTCGCATACCCTGCAATCCAAGGGCCTGCGGAGAGTTCATCCGCAAACCAACGCATTCGATACTGCGTTTCGGATTTGTACTCTTCGCTTTCATCTACCAGTGCGAAGTGGTGTGCAACGAGCGCGGCGTGCGCCGCGTCGAAGGCTTTTTCAAAGCCGAGCGCTACTTCGCTTCGAACGGTTTCAGCGCCGAGGGTACGAACGAGCGCGCCGTCGAGGCACATTTCCCAAAGAGGATGAGCGAACAAAACGAGCTTCTTGGCAGTTGTTTTTGCTTCCCTAAGGGCCGCCGCGGTGGCCCGTTCACCGCTCACAAACACATCGTGCTCGTGAAACCACAAGTCGGCCTCCAGATGGTGTTCGATGCCTCGCATCACATCGCGCGTGACATCGTCGGTGTCGCCGAGCGCCCTCCAAGCGTCATGTTGGTTGAGCGCCGGCCGAACGCGTTTATCGGCCATGCGCCACAGATCGGGCAACATGGCGCCGATGCCTGCGGCGGCACTTTGAAAGAACCTGTGCGCCAGGTGACGGTGCAGTAGAAAGTTCACGCGAGAGGGCTCAATAGTGCACCCCCCACGAAATTGCGTCAAATGGGCGGGTAGGGAGTATAGACGCCGGCGGGTTGTCGGGTGGGGGTCACGTTGGTAAGGGTAAGGTTGATAGAGGTAAGGTTGGTAGGGGGTAAGGTTGGCAGGCGCAAGGTTGGTAAGGCTACGGCTGCGCCACGGGTGTTGCGCTGTTGCGCGTTGCGATACCGCGCGTTGTGTACGCATGGGTTGGACCGTCCGCTGGACACCGCCGGACCGTCCAACAACGGGCCCCGCCCATGCGGCGCGAGCGTGCGAGCGTCCGCATTTGGGAGGGGCGGGGCGCGAAGCGACCGGGGTGGGCAACCGTGAGGGAGCACCGCGCGAAAGAAGTGCGAGAACGCTTGAATGCTGTGCGGAGAATTGCACACCGCGAAGCTTGATTCGCGACGAGATCTTGAAGTAAGCGGGCGGAGTTTTGCTCAAGTCTTTCGTGGCGCGATTCGTGATCGCATGACGCGAAAAAACCTTACTTGGTGCTTGGCCTCTTTGAACCTCCGCGACTAGAAGGACGCGCTCAATGAACTCTGTGCCCCACAACGCAAACGTGAACGTGGCCCCAACGCGGCCCGCGGGCGCACCTCCGTTGCGCGGCACTGTGATTCCACAGGTGATCGGAAAAGGCTTTCTTTTAGCGGCAAAAGCGCGCGTGCTTCTGTGGGATCGGGCGCTCAAGAATGTGGAAGCCGCGCAGATGAAACATCTGCGAAAGTTTGTTGAGCATTCAAAAGACACCGAGTTTGGGCGGACGTACGGCTTCGGTTCAATTCGCACGTACGAAGACTTTCAGCGGAACGTTCCGGTGGGTGACTACGACTCGTTCTGGCCTTCGATCGAACGGATGATGAAGGGCGAAAAGAACGTGCTCGTGCCGGAGCAAATTCGGTATTTCGGAAACTCGTCGGGGTCGTCGACCAAGGGCAAATCCAAGTTTTTGCCCATTGGTCAAACGCAGATCAAGTTTCAGCAGGGGAGCGCGATCGACGGCGTTTTTAGGTATTTGGCAGCCAAAAACGATGACACGTTTTTGAGTGGGTACACATTGGGCCTGCTGCCGCCCACCACGATGAAGCCGCCGGGTCCGAGTTTTGTATCGTACAATCCGGCGTTCATGGCGGCAAAGAAACCCTTGATTTCAAGGCCCGTGTGGCTCCCGAGTCGAGCCACGCGGGAGATGACGGACTACGACAAAAAGCTCGAACGCATTGCCGAAGAGTGCATGGATTACGATGTTCGAGCGGTTGCCGGGACCACGTGTTGGTTTTCGCTTCTGTTCGACAAGCTGATTGCCGCGGCGAAAAAGCGTGGTCGAAACATCTCCACCGTGGGCGAATTGTGGCCCAATCTCACGATTTTAATGGGCGGGGGCGTGAGCGCCGATCCGTACATGCCTGTGATTCGCAGTCGCATGGGACACGACGGCTTTTCGCTGATCGACACGTACAACGCGACCGAAGGTGGCATTTACGCGGCCGGTGATTTGAGCGGCGAGCGGGGGATGTTGATGATCCCGGATCGCGGCGTGTTTTTTGAGTTCGTTCCGCTGGAGGAGCACGACAAATCAAATCCAACGCGCGTGCCTCTTTGGGGCGTTGAGAAAGACAAGCTCTACGCGATTGTGGTGACAACACCCTCGGGCCTTTATGCCTACAAACTGGGCGATATTGTGCGATTTCCGAGTGTACACCCACATCGCATGGAGTTTGCAGGGCGGCTCTCGGGGTGTTTGTCCACAACGCAGGAACTCACAACGCACGTGGAAATTGAGCGCGCCGTGGATCATGCGGTGAAAAAACATCCGGCGACCACGTTTGATTTTGGGTGTGCCGCGGACGTGGGCGTTTCTGGGTCGAAGAGCCGTTACGTGCTTTTCGTAGAATTTTTGCCGGGTGGAGAACCGGCTGACTTAAAAGGGTTTGGTGAAGCGTTTGACGCGGGATTGTGCGAGCAAAACCGGGTTTATCGCGAGCACCGAGCGAACGACACAGCCATTCTCGCGCCTACGGTGGTGAGCCTGCCTTCGGGCAGCGTTCAGCGCTTTATGAAGGAGAGTGGCATGACGAGCGTACAGACAAAGTTTCCTCGAATTTTGGACGACGAGCGCAAGAGTCTTCTGCGTTCGTTTGCCATTTGAATTGGACGGGCGCTGTTCGGCGCTCAAATGACACTCACTCAAAAGAAGCAAACTGCGAGCAGCGACAATGGGAAAGAAACTCGGTGTAGCGATCATCGGCGTCAACGGCGCCGTATCTTCCACGGTCATCGCGGGAACGGAACTCATGGTCCGTGGCCTGACCCCCCGCATCGGCATGCTCACCGAGAAGAGCGATGTTGCCGGTGAGAGTCCGATCAGCGAGGCGTTTGACTACGCACCGCTGGAGGATTTGGTGTTCGGCGGCTGGGATCTCCAGTTTCCGAACTTGTACGAAGCAACCCTGACACATCAGGTGTTGCCCAAAGAAAAACTCGACGCCATTCGCCCAACGCTTGAAAATGCCAAGCCGTGGCCCGCCGTATTCTCACAGGAATATGCGGTCAATTTGCGCGGCGACAACATCGTCACTGTCAATGGAATGCGCGCTCAGGTCGAGCACATCATGAACGACCTGAAAAAGTTCCAGAAGGACCACAACCTCGACAACGTCGTGATGGTGAACCTGGCCTCGACTGAAAAGTACATGGAGCTGCAAAAGGTACACACTACACCTGAAGCGTTTGAAGAGGGTCTCGACAAGAACGATCCGGCGATCGCTCCGGCGATGCGTTACTTCTACGCGGCCATCAAATGTGGCTTCCCGCACGCGAACTTCGCGCCGAGCCTCTCCAACATTCCCGCCCTCGCAAAGCTCGCCGAGCAACACGGCGTTCCGTACGCAGGTATGGATGGCAAGACGGGCCAAACGCTCCTCAAGACGGCTCTCGCGGCAATGTTCCGCGTGCGTCAGCTCAAGGTGCACGGTTGGTACTCAATTAACTTCTTGGGCAACAACGACGGTTTGGTTCTCGACTCGCCGTCGTCGAACAAGACCAAAGTGCTTTCAAAAGCGAGCGTTTTGGATTCGATCGTGGGCTACCACGTAGAAAACCATCAGGTACACATTCACTATTACAAGCCGCGCGGTGACGCGAAAGAAGCCTGGGACAATATCGATCTCGTGGGCTTCGGCGGTGTACCCATGCAGATGAAGATCAACTTTCTCTGCCAAGACTCGGTGCTCGCCGCGCCGCTCGTGATCGACCTGATTCGTCTCCTCGATGAAGCCAAAAAGGTGGGCGAAAAAGGCATTCAGCGTCAGCTGTCGGTGTACTTTAAGTCGCCGTACGCCTCGCCCGGTGAAACGCCGGTGCACGACCTTTTCAGGCAGGAAAAACTGCTTCTCGATTGGGTTGCTGCCAAGTCGTCCAAAACCGCGAAGTGAGCAACTGCACTCGGCACGCACGCGGATGATCGCCTCGGTGGCTGATATTTTTCTACTGAGCGCGCTCGTCCGCGGCGCGTTGTGTGCATAGGCCGACGGTGGAGTTTGGTCCGATTGTTTGTCGGATCGCCTTCAAACCAAGACTTTGTTGAGGATCCCTCTCATGGACAAGCTTGCACTGTTCGGCGGATCGCCGCTCTTGCGTTCTGAAGATCACGGACGATGGCCCCAGGTAACCGCGGAAGACAAAGCCGCTGTGATGGAGGTGCTTGACCGTGGCCTTCTCTCGGGAATGTACGCACCGGCAACCCGCGCTTTTGAAGCCGATTTTGCAAAGTATGTCGGCGCCAAACACGCGCTTTTAACCCACTGCGGAACGAGCGCGCTTCAACTCGCGGTGGCCGCCGCGGGGATCGGCGCGGGGGATGAAGTGATTGTGCCTGCGTACACATTCATCGCCACAGCGTTTGCGTGTTTGCAGGAGGGCGCCATTCCGATTTTTGCGGATGTGGATGAGTACACAGGCCTGATTGACCCGGCGAGCGTGGAAGCCGCGATCTCGCCGCGAACGCGAGCGATCATGCCGGTTCACGTTCACGGTTGCCCGGCGGACCTGAATGCGCTTTCGGCGATTGCGAAGAAGCACAACCTGCTTCTTCTTGAAGATGCGGCGCAGGCGCACGGCGCAACGTACCAAGGCAAACCGGTGGGAGCGCTTTTTGCGGCGGGCGGATTTTCGCTTCAGTCGAGCAAAAATCTCTCGGCGGGTGAAGGCGGCGTGTTCGTGACCAACGACGACGCGATCGCGGAGCAGGCCATTCGACTGCGTAACTTTGGGCAGGACGTGATTGCCGACGATGCGCGGCATTTCGACCTTGTTCGGCCGCTCGACGGTCACCGCGGGCTGGAGTCGCTTCGCATTGGGTCGATGTACCGCGGCAACGAAATGATGGCAGCCTTTGCGCGAACGCAGCTCGCTCGCTTGCCGGAGTTGACCTCGCGCGCGCAAACACACTTTCAAAAAATGTCACACGCGCTTTCGGAGCTGCCCGGCCTAAAAATGCAGGCGATCGGCTCAGATCGAACAAGTGTACACCACAAGGTTCGGCTGTGGCTCGATCCAAAAGCGGCCGGTGTACCCATGTCCACAACGGCGTTTCGGGATGGGTTTATCAAAGCCCTGCGCGCTGAAGGCGTGGAGGTGGTTCTTTGGCAAAACGCGCCGGTCCCGGAGCACGCTGTGTTTCAAAAGATGGAAGGGTTTGGTCGCAACTCGCCGTGGTCGGCGGGCGGTGCGGAAGCCATGCAGTTTGCCCGGAAAAACTACGCGATGAAATACGAGGCCACGCGTCGGCTGCTCGACGGTTCGGTCATTCTTTTCTCGCAGTCGTGCCCACTTATCGCGCAAAACGAACATGTGGTTGGCAAGACGATCCAGGCGATTCAAAAAGTGTGGCACCACCGCGGCGATCTCGCGCGTGCCGTCGCTCAATAACCAAGTGTACGCATTGACCCGGTCGCCCACTCACAAAGTGTACGCATTACAACCCGGCGGACCAATGACGGAGTGTACGCATTGAACCCGACGGAGCCCAAGCCGCGCGGCGTGCTTCCGTGGCTAAAACGTCACGGAAAATGGCTGTTATTGGCGCTTGGTGTGGTGGCCGTCACGTTGCTCATTCGTGAAACGGGGCCCGCGAAAGTGTGGGCCACGGTGCTCGGTGCCGGCGCTCACCTGCCGATCATCATCGTGCTTGAAGCGGCGTGGATCTCCATGGACACGTTTGCCGTGCGCGCGATGTTGGGAGGGCACGGTCGGGATGCGCCGGCCAAGCTCTACCTTCGCTCGGCGCTTGTTGCGTACGGAATCATGGTGCTTTTGCCCGCCGGGCGACCGGGGGGTGAAGTGGCGCGCGCTGCGATTTTGGCGCCTCACGTGGGCGGTGCGCGCGCAGGGGCCGCGGCGGCTCGCATCAACGGCGTCACATTGTTTGCGAACGCGCTCATCTCGATCCCCTGCTTTATTGCGATTGCGATGGTTGTCGGCGCCGGCGACAAGCTGTCGATCGCCGTTCTCGCAAACGCGGCTGGAACCGCATTTTTGGGCCTCGGAATTCTGATCGTGACGCGCACCGCAAAGGTCGGCGGCTTTCTCGGCAAGCGTTTTCGATCGATGGTGCATTGGGGGCCGGCGTTTGATGAAGCGCTCCGGGAGATGCCCGCGATTCCGTACAAAGCGATTGCAATGTGCTTCTTTGGCCGCTTTTTGCAGATGATCCAATACGCGGTGATCCTTCACTCGGTGGGCGGCAAACTCACGCTTTCGAGCGGTCTCGTGACGCAGGGCATTCACCTTGTGGGGGCCATGCTCGGCGACATGGTGCCCAATCAAGTGGGCTTTCACGAAGCGGCCTATCGCATTTTCGCCGACGCTTTGGGCCTGGGGAACGACCCGGCGCGGGCTGTGAGCATCGCCCTGATCGCGCGCATTGCTCAGTTTTCGCTGGCCGGGGCGAGCCTTGTTGCCACGGCCCTTTGGAAAGCTGACAAAGCCCCGGCAGGCGAAAGCAAAGCTCCGAACGACGCTTGAGTACGCAACAACGTTTGTGTACACAAACGCGTGTACGTCATTTCAGTTCAAATGGAAGGGCGTTTGGCCCTCGCCAACATGAGCATATACAGTCAGCGTGTGTACACTTCGCGCGTTCACTGAGCGGACGTCTTGGTTCGCTTTTGATCAAGCCAGGTGAGCGCGGCGGGGAGCACCAGAACAGCGCCGATCAAACAGGTGGCTTCACCGAGCACCGCGGCGACGCCCATGCTGCGAACCGCGTAGTTGTTTGACCGCACCAGCGCGAGGTAGCCGAGCAGCGTGGTGAGCGAACACAGAACCACTGCGCCGCCGGTGGATCGCACCGCCTGAAGGGCGCTGCCCGGCCCCTCCACACGGTAGCGCTGCATGATGTTCACCGCGTAATCGACGCCGATTCCGAAGGTGAGCGGCAGCGCGATGAAGTTGAGAAAGTTGAGTTTGACGCCGCCGAGCGCGAGCGATCCCGTCATCCACGAGACGCCGATGAGGAGCGATGCGAGCACAATGAGTGCCGGTTTTCCGGCCCGAAACGCGAGCACAACCACGAGCAGCGTGGCGATGAACGACGCGAGAACAGCGGGCGGAACGTCTTCGATCACGGCGGCCCACATGTCCGCATAAATCACAGCGCGGCCCGAGCCGTAGATGGTTGTTCCGTCGGCAATCTTTGTTTCTCGAAACGAATCGGCCCAGCGAAATAAGTATTTCGCATCACTCGTGAGTTCACCCTCGGTGGGTGTGATGTACACAATGCGGCCGCGAACGCCGTCTTTCTCGGTGAAGAGCCGAGCGATCCCCTCGGGCAGGTCGGCAATTCCAAACGGCTTGAGATCGTCGGGCGGAATGAAGTCTTTGACCTTTTCCCAATCGGCGTCGTTGATGAGGCCGCGTTTCTTGGCGCGCATCACGCGCTCTTTGAGAGCGAGAAGCACCGGTACCTTGGCCTCCTGCTCTTTCGGAACGAAGTCTTGGAGCGTGACGACGCTCTGAAACGGCTTCAAATGGGGCGCGGCCGCATCGCGGCGCTTTTCGAGTTCAGCCTTGAGCGACTCCACCTGCTCGGGCTTGTTGACCAGAATGGCCATTCCATCGAGGCCCACGTAGCCGGTGATGTCTTTGGCCAGTTTGATGAGGCGTTGCTCTTCTTTCGCGCGGTCACTTTGCTTACTTTGCAAGTTGTTCAGGTCGTATTCCATCGGGTTGCCGGTGAAATAGCGAACCGTTAACACAGCGCCCGCGATCGCCAAAACAACACCCGTAACAGTCATGAAGCGCGGTGCGCTCTCGGCGATGAAAGCGAAGGGACGCCCAAATGCGATGCCCTTTTCAGTGGCCTTTCGAAGCTTGCCCCACACGCCGGTTTTTTCTTTGTCGAGCGGTGCGAGGCGCTCGCTGACCACAAGGATGGAGGGCAACACAGCAAATGTACCCAACCAGCAAAGGAACATGCCCGCGCCGCCGATCGCTCCAAAATCCCTGAATCCGCGAAATTCAGTGACCATCAGCGATGCGTACGCAGCGCCCGCCGCGAGCGAGGCGGTGAGCGTTGGAATCCATGTTTCGCGCTGGGCCATGCGCAATGCGACTTCAGTCGAGGCGCCCGCGCGGCGCGCTTCGAGGTAGCGCGCCATAAAGATGATCGCGAAGTTTATCCCGTTGCCGGCCACGATGGTGAACAGGAACCCCGTGGCCATGTTCAAGTGGCCAATCATCAGTTTGGTGAGGCCAAACGTCCACGCGACGCCGACGCCGATGGTGAGCGTCATGGCCACCAACATCCGAACGCGGAGGTAGTAGAGAAGCACCACCAACACGAGGAGCACGGTACCCGTCAGGCCCACCTCTGTCAGATCTTCGTTAATGGCTTTGTACTCGGATAAACCGATGACCAAATCACCGGTCAGCCCGTAGCGAATGGAAGGGTGAAAAGACGCCGGCTTGACGGTTTCAATCACCTCACGAACGCGCCGAAGCGCCTCGTTCGCTCGGTCAAAATCGCTGCTGAGTACACCTGCACGAATGGCAACAATCAGCGTTTTTCCGTCTTGCGATTGGTAATACCCATCGGGAAAACGCTGCGTGTCTTCGTCTTTCAGCCCAAGTTCTTTCTTGATGGTTTCCCCGTTGATCTCCGGGGGTTTCTCATCATCAAGGCCGAGGTCCGCCCCAGTGGCTTTTGCGACTTCGTACTCGTACCGAGCGTCCACATCGGCGCGCAATTTTTCAAGCCTCTTCAGCTCGGCGAACAACCCGGCGCGCGGCCCCATGAAGGCGACTGCATCGTGTACACCGTCTTCCACGGCTCCCACCCACGGTGGACCGAGTTGTTTGAGCGCTGGAACGAGTGCGTCGCCCGCTTTTCGAAGGGCGAGTTTGTCGTCTCCCTCAAGCACGATAAAAATCGTTGAAACGCCCGCCGTTCGTTCGGCCACGCGGTCGAGTTCTTGAACGCTCTTCCGATTTTCAGGCAAGAGCGACTCAAAACCGGTTCGAACCGTGAGTTTTGTGGCCGCAAAAGTGCTCGCCGCGGTGATCAGCGCCACCAGAAAGAGCACCACGTAGGGCCGCGTTATTTGAAACGTGAGGACGCGGCCGAGAGCGTGAGTGATCGCTCGTGCAACCGGCCCTCCAAGGGCTCTCGAAGACGGGGAAGGTGAGTCCAAAACGCCGCGGTCCTTAACACGACAAGAGAGCATCGGTCGACCCTCGTTCCGCGCGCCGAACGTGGGTTCTGGGTTTGCGCTGCTTCGGAGGGCCGTGCGTGATCGCCTGATCCATCATTCAACACCGCTCAGCACGCGTTGTGCCGACCGCACAGCTCTTGGCCTCATTGACGCTGGCACGCTGTTGAGCGGCGCTTCGCGAATTGAATCGCAAACTGTGCGACCATGCGCCGGGGTCTTATGAGCGGCGACAGCCAACCGGCCAACGTGACACTTTTCTACCGCGCGCTGCGCGGCTTGATTCGTGCTGCGTTAAACGTGTTCTACCGCACAATCGAAGTGACGGGCTTGGAGCACATCGATCGCTCCTGTCCAACCATTCTCGCCTGCAATCATCACAACTCGATCATCGACCCGCTGCTTCTCGGTACGTTCGAAGAGCGCCAAGTTTCGTTTTGTGCGCGCGACGGTTTGTTCAAAATCCCCCTGTTTGGAAGCCTTTTACGCTCGGTTGGTGCCATTCCGCTGAGGCGCAGAAGTGACTACGGCGGCGGTTCGGTGGACAACGCGGGGGCCTTTTCGGCGTGCCGAACGGTACTCTTGGGCGGCGGTGTACTCGCCATTTTTCCAGAGGGTAAGACTCACTCCAAGTTGCGTATTGAGCCTTTAAAAACCGGCACGGCGCGCATTGCCCTTGATGCAGAATTGGCCTGTCGAGCCGCGCGCGACGGTGACACAAACGTGAATCTCAAGATCGTGCCGGTGGGGATCACCTACCTCGTTCGCCACGCTTTTTTGAGCGATGTCCATGTGGCCGTGGGGCCGCCCATTGAGCTGAAGAACCTGGCCGCCGAACTCACCGATGTACCGGAGGATCAAGCGGTTCGCGTTCTCACATCCAAACTTGAAAACGCCCTTGTCGCGCTGAGTGTACACGTTGAAGAAGAGGAGGATGAGCGCTTTATTGCTCAGTGCATTTCGATCGTGGCGGGTATTCGGTTTGATGAAGGGCTCGATCAGCATGGGCAGTCACCGGCTGAACGCGTTGCCCTGGCGAAGCGCGTTTTAGATGCCCACCGATGGATGAAAAAAGAGGAGCCGTACAGAACAGCTCAACTGCGTGGTCGCATTGAGCGGTACATGAATCTGCGGGCCAGGTTGGGTCTGGGAGGTGAACGGCCGGCGCTCCAACACAGGGGAGAGCGGCGAGCCCCAGTGTCGGCATCCAAATGGGTAGCTTTTTTTATACTCGGCGCCCCGCTCGCACTCTACGGTTTGCTGGTAAGTTTACCCCCTTACATTCTACTGCGGTTGGCGCTTGCACTTTTTCGACCTACCACCGATCGGGCGGCGCTGTTCAAGCTCCTCCTTGGTCTTGTGTTTTTCGGTGGAGGGTGGTCGGCGATGGTGACGTGGGTAGCTTTCACGTTCGGCGGCCTTTGGGCGTTGCTTTTTGGCATTACCATTCTACCATCGGCTTTTTTTGCCCACCGATACGTGACAGAAACCCGCCTGCACCGCATTCAACTCCGCAGTATTGATACTCTCATTCGCCCCGCTCAAATGACCTTTCTTCGTATTGAGCGCGAAGCAATTGCCAAAGAACTGGCCGAAATCAGAACGCGTTATTTGGCGCATATCTCCCAGAGTTGAGCGGCGCCAGACCTAAAAACCGGCTTCGAGCGCAAGAGCGGGGATGGATACAGGTCCAATGGTTTGAGGTGTACACCCTTTGGACGTACAGGTAACGTCAAACACTTCTTTGCTGAGGGTTGCGTTCTGAATATCAAGAACGAGGCTGACCCAGCCTTTTTGGCCCACTGTCCACCGTTTTGAAAGGCGCGCGTCCACCCTGTAAAACGGTCGCACCCGATCGGGATTTTCCGACGGCTTTCTACCCGGTCCAACTTCATCCGCGGGAAAGCCAGTATAAAACACATGGCGAAACCCACCTTTATACCCACCGCCGAAGTCGTATAACAGTGCGAATTGAGCAATGTGCGTGCGGTCGTATGCGCTTGGAACAGTGCGCCCGTCTTCCCCACGGCGAGTTGCGCGCGACAGCGTGTACGAAAGAAAAAACAACATGTCTTTTCGAAGCGCGCCCTGCGCCCCCACTTCAAGCCCGATGGTGTCGCCCTGACTGCGCGTCAAAAACCGATTTGAATCCAACGCCGTTCCGCGGCCGGTTCCAATGGCATCTGTCAAACCAAAAGTGGATTGTCGAAATGCCGCCGCCACCACCTCAATTGGACCAAATCTACCCTCCACTCCAAAGCTCGCTTGCAAACTGCGCTGCAATCCCCCCGGAATGCCTGCAATCACGAGGGCGGGGAGGGGCGCAAATGCGGGCCGTTGGGATGCCACGCCCACGGCTGGAACAAGCGCCAAATACGAGTTGAGCTGAACGCGGCCCGACAACTTTGGATCGATGGCAACCTCTGTATCCCCCATGGAATGGTGAACGTCCACCCTCAACCCCGGAACAAGGCTGACATGTTTTCCCCACCTGAATTCTGACTCGACAAACCCGCCGATTGTGAAGTCGGTTCGGTTGAGAAAGAGTGTTCGAAAAGCTTCGATAAACTGGCTTCGACCCGGCTCGTCACCCGGAGCGCACCTGTCGGTAACCTTGGTCTCTTCACAGGGAACAATGGTGTACGTATCGACCGAAAGGTCGGCCCCGGCGCGCAGCAATCCAAACTCACCGGCAAACGGGGTTTCTACCCCGCCTCTTGCCGCGACTTTATAATCACGGGCGCGCTGAACGCCGATGTTTCGCGACTGATCAAGGCCGACGGTGACACCTGTATATGCCCGGCCCCCTTTTTCAAGACTCTTATCATACCGCAGGTCAAGCCTGTGAAAATCGGCGTCGAGGAGGGTGGTTGTCACCTTCCCGTCCGGCGTGTCCTCGTTGAGCGCGAGGTAGTCATACGAGCCGAAGCCCAGGAGTTGAACGCGCTCCGTTTCAGATAATTTATACCCAATACGGGCTTGATAATCGCCGTATCCAACACCCACGTTGGGTACAATTGCGGAGAGAACCGTTGCGGCGTACGCGTAGTGTCCTCCCACCAAAACGTCGATTTTGTCGGTGGCCGGGCCCTGAACGAGCGCGCCCACGTCCAATCGCAGGCCGGCTTCCGCTTTCCACTCCAGGGCGGGTGGGGTGCTTGTGGCTTCTACAATGGCGCCGGCAAAACGGCCGTGGGATGCCGGGTAGGGACCGGGGTGAAACATGACCTTTTGGACAAGTGGAGCGGGGATAACGCTGGGCCCACCTCCCACGTGGAAAAGCAGAGGAACCTGAACGCCGTCAAAGTAATAACCGATGTTGCCGGGAGGTGCTCCGCGGATAAAAAAATATGGAAACCCGCTGGCGGTGGGAGTGACGCCCGGTTTGATCTCAATGGCGCGGTAAGGATCGGCAAGAACGCCCGGTATTTCTCTAATTTCCCGCCGACGCATCTGCGATGATCCGGCCGGCGGTTTGTCGCCTCCCACTGTCACATCAATTGTCTTAGGGGGCTCGGGCGGTGCGGCGTTTTCTACCGGTGGAGAACCGGCGGACGGAGCCGCAACTGGATCTGCTGGGGAAGGTGATTCTGACCCCGGTTCTCCCGAGGGCGCGTTTGTACTATTGTGTACACTTGCCCCGCTATTGTTTGACGGTTCCGGGGTGGTTTGCCCCCATGCCGCCGCCGGCCCCATACCGGCAACCAGCGCACCAATGCAAACGGTCATCTTAGACAAAAGGCGCACGCGGCGGCGATGCTAGCCTTGTCGTCGAGATTTCGCATCCGGTTTTCACCTGCAAAGAAGCGGTGATTTTGCTCCAAGAAAAGGGCATGCTGTTACCGTGAGCACGGCCACAACCCCACATGCGCCGAAAAGCCCGGCGGTGCGAACTCTAAAACGACTGTTGAATCTACCCGCGCGCGTGTCCGACGCGTCGCTCCTATTGGGGCTGGTTTTGCTCGGCATTGGAGCCGTTTCGTGGCTTCTGGCAAGGCGCGGTGTTACGGCCCCACTGCCCACCGGCGCTGCGCTGCGCGTGGAGAGTTTGTTCTCGCGTGGGGGCTTATCCCGCGTTTGGTCGAACCCGTCGGCGTTGTTGACAGCGGTGCAGCTTGGAACCGTTTTTGTTGGATGGTTTGGCGTTCGTGTGGCCGAGCAAACAGGGCTTTTGCGCGCGATCGCCTCGCGTACGGTGAGCCGCGTTCCAGCGTGGGGATTGAGTTTTGCGGCGGTTTTCACGAGCATCCTAACATCCGGATACGGAGATACGCCGTTGGTTGCTATGCCGGCTCTGTGGGCTGCCTTGTTTTTGGGGGTGGGCCGCCATCCGCTTGCCGGAGCTTCTGTCTCGTTTGCGGGATGTGCTGCTGGGTTTGGTGCCAATGTCCTGGTGTCGCGCGTGGATGTGCTGCTTGCGCAAACCACCCAGTCAGCCGCTCAGGCGGCGGGTTCAACAATCGCGGTATCCCCGGCGGCCAACTATTGGTTTGCGTTTTTGTCCGCGTTTGTTGTCTCAGGTGCCGCGGTTTTCGTTGCCAGTCGATGGGTAGATCCGCTCCTGTCCGAAGTGGATGTCGAGGCACAAAACATACCCTTGACAAACCCCACGGCTGAAGCGCGCGCTCTTGTTTTTTCGGCTATTGCGGCGGCCGTCTGTTTGGTAGGTTTTGGTATATTACTGGCCTTGCCGTCCAGTCCACTCCGGGACGAATCGGGGTCGCCCGAACCTTTTTTTGCGGGTCTACCCATTGCCGTGGCCGTACTGTTCGCATTGCCCGGTTGGGTGTTTGGAAGGTTTGCCCGCGAGCCAAACGCGCAAAGCCCTCGCGTCTCCGCGCTTGCAACGGGTGCCTTTTCAGATCTGGGTAGTTACCTGTTGCCGGCATTCATGGCCGCGCTGGTGATAGTCGCACTCGATTCTACCAACCTTGCCACGGTGCTGATTATCAAAACATCCCGCATTTTCAAGGCCCAACGCCTTATAGCAATGTCAGGGGTGCCGCTTTACATGATTCTAATTGTGTACACAGCGGCGGTTAACTTTTTGGTACCGAGCGCGTCGGCCAAATGGGCGCTGCTTGCGCCGGTGGTGGTTCCCGCCGCTGTTCGCGCGGGGCACTCGCCTGAATCGGCGCAGGCCGCGTTTCGCATCGGTGATTCTACCACCAATATTCTCACCCCGGTGATGCCTTATACAGTGGCGTTTTTTGCGCTGATCAAGCGGTATTATCCCAAGGCGCACGCGGGTACACTTGCCGCATTGACCTTACCCTTTACAGTGACGTTTCTTTTGGTGTGGTCGGTTTTGTTTGGGGTGTTTTTCTTTGCGGGGCTGCCGTTTGGACCGGGCTGATTGTCAACTCCCGGGATCGCGACCAAGTAACCGGCGGATGGCGGGATGGTAGGCTAGAGCACCGAATACCTTGAATCGCGAATGAGTTCAGCAATTTGTGAATATCGGAAATCTCCAACAATCGCCGGGTGCTCTAGCTTTCTTTACCCAGGGAGCGAGGGCTCGCGCCCTACGTTGCTTTCGCGATGCCTGGGATTGGTTAGGCGGCTTTCCAGTCGGGGCCGTCAAAGTCGGGGAAGCTGACTTTGCAAGTTCCCGGGTCGATCCCGTCGACGCGGGCCTTCCCGTTGGCGTCAAGCATGCCCTCCCGAGTTGTTGAATCGGGCAGTTGAATTTTATACTTTTTGAAAGCCACGGGCTTGGGCTTTTCTTCGTCGGTGACCAATTCAATTTCGATGAAGGTCTTGGTTTCTTTCTTCTCGGGCGGCTTGGGCTGCGGGGGCTCAACAGGCGTGGGCCCCTTTCCACCCCCCACGTGCGATTGGGCGTACGCGTGGAGCCGACCGTCGATGAGGCCGCGCTTTACAACATTGAGCGCCTCGTTGATTTCGTCCCGATGCGAGTGATTGCGGCCGGAAAGCGCTTCTGCGATTTCAAGGACGAGCGCGCGGCCGCGAGGCCCTTCTTCGAGAACCCATTTCATCCACCGCGTGGCCTGAAATGCGTTCATTTTTTCGGATTCAGGGGGCAGTTTGGCCTGCGATCCTTTGAGCCGAACGTTGAGCCACGTTGAAACTCGCCATGCATCGCGCATGGGCCTAGGAGAGCACCTCAACCCGGAAGCGTCAACCCGGACCGTCGCGACCGAGCAATGTCGCGAAGCATACGGTTTGTATTTCCAAACAGGGGAGTTTCGATACTCTCGTGCAATGCGCGGTGAAAAGAGATTCTCTGGGATCGCGATTCAAGTTCCGGCTCGCTTGGCCCAGTGTGTGTGGGTCGGCTTCTTGGGCGCTCTGGTTGCGCTCATGGGATGCGAAGCAAACCCTCCGTCGTCCACGGGTGGTTCGGCGGGAAGCGGCGCGTCGGTGGGAGGTCAAACCGCTTCATCCACCGGGGGGACCGGCGGGGGAACCACAACATCCACCACCGGAGGCGGTGGCACCGGCGGCATTCCGGGCTGCAAAAGTGATGCTGAATGCCCTGGAATTGTGTGCGATCTAACAACGGGCGATTGTGTACCCTGCACGCCTGAAAAAGACATTTGCCCTCCGGGCCAATACTGCAAACCATCCAATCAGTGTGAGGTGGGGTGCACCGACAACTCGGATTGCAACGTGGATACCGTTTGCGATACCGACAAACACGCCTGCGTGGGCTGTTTGATCGATACCAATTGTCCAGTGGGTTCCATCTGTGTGGGTGAAACGTGCATTCCCGGTTGTTCGGGCGTTCAACCTTGTCAACCCGGCTTCAGTTGTTGTGGTCAACTCTGTTTTGACCTCGCGAATGACCTGCAAAATTGCGGCTTTTGTAACAACGCTTGTCCAACACTTCCAAATGCCGTACCGGCCTGCCAGTCGAGCATGTGTACGCTTGGAACGTGCGTGGGAGCGTATGTTAACTGTAACCTCGATCCCGCCGACGGCTGCGAACACAACTCCGTGGCCGATGGCCCGTGCTCGTGTACACCCGGTGAAAAACAGTCCTGTTACAGCGGCGCACCGGGCACGCTTGGCATTGGCACATGCCAGCAGGGCGAACGCACATGCATCGACGGTGCTTCGTGGACACCCTGTATTGGACAGGTATTGCCCAAACCTGAACAGTGCAACGGTCTCGACGACGACTGCAACGGCACCATCGAACCTCAGCCCTGCGAGCAGTGTCAGCCAAACACCGGCTCGTGCAACGGCAACGTGGCGCATGGCTGCAAAGACGACGGGCTTGGGTATGTCGATGAGGTGTGCGACGCACTCCAAGGCACCACCTGCAATCCAAACACGGGTAAATGTGACGGCGCTTGCGGCCTGTCATCGCTTGGGCAGAGCTACATCGGGTGTGATTATTGGCCCACCGTGACGGCCAATCTTGTCAGCACCACATTCCACTTCGGCGTGGCGGTTTCCAACACCACCGCCCAAGCCGCCACAGTCACGATCACCAAAGGGGCGGCCACGGTGAGCACCGCCACGGTGGCACCCAATAGTGTTCAGGTCATTCAAATGCCGTGGGAACTAACGCTAAAAGGCCCCACATCGGGCTCGGTTGTTCCGTTTCCCGCATCGGTCAAAGTAACCCAGGGAGCCTACAGGCTCAGGTCAACTCAGCCGGTGACCGTTTATCAATTCAACCCCATTGAGTACACTCTGGCCGGTCAGTTTTCATACTCCAACGACGCATCGATCTTACTGCCCGTCAACGTTTGGACGGGGAAGTATAGGGTTGCGGCACGACACCATTTTGTGGGTGGATCGGGCTTTTATTCGGTGACGGCCCGTGAAGACAACACAACGGTTACGGTGGCCGCGGGCCCGTCAAGCGGCCTCGTCAAGTCGGGGATTGCAGGAATCAATACAAACGGCAACGGTTCGGTTGTGATCAACGCAGGTGATGTGTTGGAAGTGGTTACCAACGGCGGGTCCGCAACCAATGACCCAAACGACGTGACGGGTACGCTGGTCACGGCGGACAAGGCTGTTCAAGTGATCGGCGGGCACTCCTGTGTGTACATTCCGCATGACACACCGTATTGCGATCACATCGAAGAGTCGATGTTTCCAGAGCAAACGCTCTCCAACACATACCTTGTGACGGCGCCGCTCATTCCCACGGGAGGGATGGTTCCAAAAGTGAACATTGTGCGGGTGGTTGCAACCAAACCCAATACAACTCTTACCTACGATCCGCCGCAGCCGGGGGCGCCGGCGATGATCGCGCAGGCGGGCCAATGGGTAGAAATGAGCACCACGGCAGACTTTCAAATCACGGGAAGTGAGCCGATCTTGGTCGTCCAGTATATGACGGGTCAAAATGCCGGCGGAGGTTCGGGCGATCCGGCCATGACCGTGGCAGTAGGCAAAGAGCAGTATCGAAAGAGCTACCTTTTGCACGCCCCCACCAACTACGAGTATAGCTATATCAATATCGTGGCGCCCACGGGGTCCACTGTTACGCTGGATGGTACGGCGTTGGCCGCTGCGGCCTTCACAGCCATTGGCAATTCAGGTTTTTCGGTGGCGCGAGCTACGCTGTCAAACGCGGGCAACGGCAATCATACCCTTTCAAGCCCGGCCGCGTTTGGCATTGCCGTTTACGGGTATGGGCAATACACGAGCTATTGGTACCCCGGTGGATCGAACCTGACAAAATTGCACGAATAACTGCTTCGCACAGCGCGCTCAAAACCTACCCATCAGACGACCTTGAGTTGACCCGTAAGAAGCGCGTCTGTTGACCGCCGCCCAGCCTACCCATGAAATGACTTTGCGTTGATACGTTTGGAGAGGGCCGAAAAACGCTTTCCCAGATGTTCGAATAAGGCTTCATCCTCTTCTGGAATGTCAGGTCGGACGGGCCAACCGCCGACCTCGGCGGACAGAATTTCATCCCAATCTGCGTATTGAGCCATCCAAGCGGCGCATGCGGCTTCCGCCGCGACAACATCGCCTGTTGCGTCGAGCAGTGCATCCCCGCAAACATAATAGTTGCACGCCGCCGATCGCTTGTCAGAAGTGACTGTGCACCCGCTGTTTTCGGCGTGATAAACACACTTTGCGGCGACCAATGTGTCGGGTATGCGTTGGATAATCAGGCCGCGTGGACCTTTTCGAAGACGGCCAGTGCGCATTTCGTCAAGGAGCCAGTGCGTGTGGCCGAGAGAGGCAATACGGCCGATATCCGCCCACGACAGTCCCGGCGGCGCGGCGCAACACCCGGCCGGACCCGACGGGCACGAGGTACACAAGCTCGCCGACACCCGCGTGTGTGGTCCGAGCAACTGGAGATGGACAACGCGTGCCATGAGCGATTGCTGCTCAGCTAAGAATCACAGAGGTACACAGAGGCTTTTTGTTTGTTGGGCTGCAATGAGTACACATCACCCATGATCCCGAGCCTGTCAGCTTATTGCCTTGGTTATGCAAGGCGATTGCAGCTACCCCGTTCGAACGGAGCCCAAGGGCATTGGCCCGGGGCCCACAAAGCGCTAACGGCCGCTCCCCAACGGGAAGCAGCCGTTTTCTCACATCGCGCATTTGGCGATCCCAGCGGGAATCGAACCCGCGTTACCGGCGTGAGAGGCCGATGTCCTAACCGCTAGACGATGGGACCAGGTGAACTCGAAAAACCTGACCGCTTGCGGCGCAAAACCAAACGGCGTACCGCGCGATTTTGCGAATGACACGTTCTGATTTTCAAGTCGCTCCCGCTCTGACTTTCAGGAGCCGGCTGGCGGACAAGGATTCGAACCTTGATAGACGGAGCCAGAATCCGTCGTCCTGCCATTAGACGATCCGCCAATGTCTGCAAAAACCACGGGGATTTTTGCCTGCACGGGACCGGTCGAAAAACGGATGCAAAAACGTCTTGCTACCGCCGACCGGGCCGTGGCTTTTAGCCGAACCGCGCCACAGGTCAAGACGAAAGTTGGGGTGCGGAATCATTTTCATGGGACGCGAGATTCAGTCTTGACGGCTTGAGCGTTCGGATTAGGTTCCGCCGCCAGTTAGCCACCGGCTGGGGTGAGTGCTAATCCGGTCGAACCGCCGGAAAACTCGCCGCGGCGCCAGCGATGAACCCTCCAAACCAGGTCGGGGGTCACGCCGGCCAACGCACGTTTCCTGTGCAACGCCGCTTCCCCTTTTTCACTTCGGCCGGTGCCTTTCCTCTCGAGGAGTACACATCATGAAGATTCGGCCGCTACAGGATCGCGTCGTCGTCAAACGTTTGGAGAGCGAGACCAAGACAAAAGGCGGGATCATCATCCCCGATAGCGCGAAAGAGAAGCCGATTGAGGGCCGCGTGGTGGCCGTTGGCAACGGCAAGACAAACAAGGACGGCAGCGTTCGCCCGCTTGAAGTGAAGGTCGGCGACACCGTCCTGTTCGGCAAATACAGCGGAACCGAGGTCAAACTCGACGGCGTGGAGCACGTGCTCCTTCGCGAGGACGACATTCTCGCCGTGACCGGCAGCGAGGCCGCGAGCTGATTCAAAAACGAGCGTCGCTCCCGGAGGAGGGCGCTCGTGTCGTTTTTGGGGATTGAACGTTTCGAACGCGAAAAAGCGTTGTTTTGAAGGTGATCTATGAGCGCGAAACAAATCGTATACAGCCGCAAAGCGCGGACTGAAATTCTCCACGGCGTCAACGCTTTGGCAAACGCGGTGAAAGTGACGCTCGGCCCCAAGGGTCGCAACGTCGTGATCGAAAAGAGCTGGGGCTCACCGGTCGTCACCAAAGACGGCGTGACCGTGGCCAAAGAGGTTGAGCTTCACTCCAAGCTCGAAAACATGGGCGCTCAAATGGTGCGCGAAGTTGCGTCCAAAACGAGCGACAAAGCCGGCGACGGCACCACCACCGCCACAGTGCTCGCGCAGGCGATTTACACCGAGGGCCTGCGCCTCGTTGAAGCCGGCCACAACGCGATGGATCTCAAGCGTGGCATTGACGCCGCTGTTGAAGCGGTTCTCGGCGAGATCAAGCGCACCGCCACCCCCACAAAAGACAAAGAGCAAATCGCGCAGGTGGCGACCATCAGCGCCAACGGCGACCGCGAGATCGGCAACATCCTCGCCGAGGCCATGGAAAAGGTCGGCAAAGAAGGCGTCATCACGGTCGAAGAAAACAAGCGCATGACGACCGAACTCGAAACGGTCGAAGGTATGCAGTTCGACCGCGGCTATCTCTCGCCGTACTTCGTGACCGATGCCGAGAAAATGAAGGTTGTGCTCAACAACCCCCTCATCCTCATCAACGAAAAGAAGGTCAGCGCAATGCCCGATCTTCTGCCCCTTTTGGAGCAGGTGCTCAAGCAGGGCCGCGAGCTTCTCATCATCGCTGAAGACGTTGAGGGCGAGGCCCTCGCCACGCTCGTCGTGAACAAGCTTCGCGGCGTCATCAAAGTGGCCGCAGTCAAAGCTCCGGGCTTCGGTGATCGCCGCAAGGAAATGCTCAAAGACATCGCAATTCTCACGGGCGGCACCGCGTTCATGGAGGATCTCGGCCAAAAGCTTGAAACCGCCACCGTGCGCGACCTCGGCACAGCCAAGCGCGTGGAGATCGACAAAGACAACACAACAATTGTCGACGGCGCCGGTGATCGCGCTGCGATCAAGGGTCGCGTTGAACAAATTCGCCGCCAGGTTGCCGACACAAGCAGCGACTACGATCGCGAAAAACTCCAAGAACGCCTCGCCAAACTCGCAGGCGGCGTTGCTGTTGTTCGCGTCGGCGCGGCCACCGAAACAGAAATGAAAGAGAAGAAAGCCCGCGTGGAAGATGCCCTTCACGCGACGCGCGCCGCTGTTGAAGAAGGCATTGTCGCCGGCGGCGGCGTGGCTCTCCTCCGCGCTTCCAAAGTTCTCGACTCGCTCAAATTCGGCGATGAACGCGACTTCGGTGTACGCATTGTTCGTCGCGCCCTTGAAGCGCCGCTTCGCCAAATCTCCACCAATTCGGGCGTTGACGGCGCGGTTGTCGTCGAAAAAGTCCGCGGCGGTGAAGGGTCGTTTGGTTACAACGCGGCCACCGACAAATACGAAGACCTCCTTGCGGCCGGCGTGATTGACCCGGCCAAGGTGGTGCACCACGCGCTCGCCAACGCCGCGAGCGTGTCAGCCCTGATGCTCACGACCGAAGCTCTCGTTGCAGACAAGCCCAAGAAAGAAGAGCCCAAGGCTGCCGGCGGCGGCGGCATGGGCGGAATGGGTGGCATGGGAGGAATGGGCGGTATGGGAGGAATGGGCGGTATGGGCGGCGACTTCGATATGTGATTCGAGAAGCGCCCTAGTGCCGCGTGTCAAAAGTCCTGCCGGACTTTTGGCGCCGCTGACGCGGCGCGCTTCGCACACGCCGGCACTATCTTTTGTCTCGTGGGGCTCCGCCCCACACCCCCCGCGCTTGCGCGCGGCTAGTTCCGCACGAAGAAACTCAACCAGGGCCAAACTTCTGACGAGCGGAACTAGGTGGCTGGTGCTTTTCGTCACGAGCAGCCCCGATCACGCGTCCGAGCGAGACCCGGAGCGGAACATACTCTGTGTATTTGAGCACCGGAAGCGCAGCGAGGACGCGTCAGCGGGGCGCGCAGTAGAAAAGCACCGCCACCTAAACGCGAAAAGGCCCGGTTGGCGCAAATGCCAACTGGGCTTTTTTTTTCGCTTGGGTAACCCCTGGGGTATGCTGCACTCGCTACGATGACCGACCCGCTCTTCGCCCGTTTTGGACGTGAGTACCAAACGGGGGACGTCCTTTTCGCGAGGGTGAATCGGGCGATCACATGCTCGTGGTTCAGTCGGGTGCGGTTCGCATCACAAAAAAATGGCCGGCGATGAAAAGGTTCTCGCGGTGCTCGGCCCCGGTGAATTTCTCGGTGAAATGGCCATTTTAAACGGCAAACCGCGCACGGCCACCGCGGTTGTCACCGAGCCCACGCGCTGTTTGGTGATTGATGCGCGCACCCTCGAAACAATGGTTGCGCGCAACACCGAGATCGCACTGCGGCTCATCAAAAAACTCGCTCGCAGGCTCGATTCTGCCGACACCCTCATCGAAATCTTAATGCACTCCGATCCAAAAAGTCGCGTCATGCTCGCCTTGGCGCGTCACGCGGAGGCGTTTGGTGAGCCCGTTGCCGATGGAGTACGCATTCGCTGCACAGCGGCCGACGTCGCGCGCGAAGTCTCCGTGCTTGAATCCACGGCACAAGAAGTGATCACACGCCTCCGGCGACTGCGCCTCGTTCGTGAAGAGCCTTCCACCGGTGCGCTCGTGATTTCCGACATCGCTCGGCTCCGCGACTTTCTCGAATTTTTGGAGATGCCGCAGAAGTTTGCGTCGCGCTCCGCCGACCTCGTTGACGATGCAACCGTGGATGACATCTCGTCCCGAAAAACCCTTCCGAGCGGGGAGGTCTGAGCGCCGTGGAATTGCGCGTGATCGGCTGCCACGGCGGCGAAACTCCAAAACATCGAACGAGCGCGTTCATCCTCGGCGGCAACCTTGCGGTCGACGCGGGCTCGCTCACGAGCGGCATGGGCGTCGACGAACAGGCCAAGTTAACCGCCTGCCTCGTCAGTCATGCTCACCTCGACCACATTCGCGACCTTGCCACGTTGGCCGACAATCGCTGCCAAATGCGCTGTGAGCCGCTCATCGTTGCCGGCACAACCGAAACGCTGAACGCGCTCAAACGCCATTTTTTCAACAACTACATTTGGCCCGACTTCAGCAAAATCCCGAGCGAGGACGAACCGACGATTGTCTTCCAAGAACTCGAGTTTGAAAAAATCTCCGTCGTCGCCGGCTACCGCGTCAAAGCGGTCGAAGTGTCACACACCATTGAAGCGTCGGGCTTCATCATCGCCGACGACCACAGCACCGTTGCGTACTCCGGTGACACCGGCCCAACAGATCGATTTTGGCAACTGCTCAACGAAGAGCCCAACCTCCGCGGCCTTCTCATGGAAGTCAGTTTTCCCGATGAAGAGCAGGGCCTCGCAACCGCAAGCGGACACCACACGCCCAAAACTCTCGCCGCCGATCTCGCGAAATACAAAAACCCCGAGAGCCTTCCCACGCTTCTCTATCACATCAAACCTGTGTTTCAGGCCATGGTTGAGCGCGAGTGCGCACGGCTGAAAGGCCTCAATTTGCAGGTTGTTGAGCTTCAAGATCAGTTCGTTTTGTAGCGACTATGACATCCTCAACGCGCACCGACCCGTTTGCAAAAACGGTCGAAGAGCAGCGCGAAAATGAAAGTGTACACAACGACGACGGTGGCCTAAAGAGTACACTCGATGCCTCGGCCGCCGTCGGAAGTGTACTCAACGCCGCCGCCGCCCCCAAAATGCCGGCCGTTCAACCGATTGCGAAAGGTGTACACAAATCCAACATCGCGATCCGCAGCACGGTCGATGCCGGCGCCGCCCCAAGTGTACCCATTGAAGTAACGGCTCACCTCGGCCGCTACGCCATCGTCCGCAAGCTCGGCGAGGGAGGAATGGGCTCCGTTTTCGTTGGATATGATGAGGCACTTGACCGAAAAGTAGCGGTGAAAGTCCTTCATCGCGGGCCCATTGCCGAGCAGTGGCTCCTTCGCGAAGCTCAAGCCCTCGCCAAGCTCTCCCACCCCAATGTCGTGCACGTGTTTGAAGTGGGTCACCACGAAGGCCGCGTATTTTTGGCCATGGAGTACATTGAGGGCGTTACCCTTCGCGAACACATTGCTCGCGAAAATAAGCCTTTTTTGGAACTGGCCGCCACCTTCCTTCAAGCCGGACGCGGCCTTTGTGCCGCACACAACGCGGGCCTCGTTCACCGGGACTTCAAGCCCGACAACGTGCTTGTCGGCGCCGACGGCCGCGTGCGCGTCGTGGATTTTGGCATTGCCGCATTGGCCGATCGCGATGCGCTGGAGCCTACAAATCAAGTCCTTTCTGAACGAGCGCTCGGCGCGAGCCCCAGCGCTCTGCACTCACCCCTCACACGGGCCGGCGCCGTCTTGGGTACACCCGCGTTTATGTCGCCTGAACAATTTCGAGGTGAACGCGCCACGCCCGCCAGCGATCAATTCAGCTTTTGCGTTGCCCTTTACGAGGCCGCCTACGGCAGCTCACCTTTCGCCGGGGAAACCGTTCGCGAGCTGAGTGAAAACGTAAAAGCCGGCAGGCTTCAGCCTCCGCCCAAACAATCCAACGCGCCCGACTGGCTCGCCGCCGTTGTCACGCGAGGCCTCTCCGGCAAACCCGATGATCGATATCCAACGCTCACCGCCCTTCTCGACGACATTGAGTCACACCTTCCCAAAGGCCCGGCTGAACCGTCGGTACGCCGTGAACAGATCTTTTTGGGAGTGGTACTCGGCGTTGTCAGCCTCGGGATCACCGGCTCTCTTGCGCTGCAAAAAGGCCCCATTACCGACCATCGACTGTATCTGGCCATGGGTATACTCATGGCCATCGTGGCTTGTACAGTGGTAGCCACCCTTTGGCGGCGCCTCCGCATGAGTACACGTGGCCGCACCATTGCCGCCATCCTTGTTGGGGTCAGCGTGGTTTTGGTGGGCCAACGCTTGATTCTTGTAGCCCTATCCATTCCCGTATTATTTGCCCTTGTACTCGACTGCTACCTTCTCTTTATCGCCTTTTCAATTGGCACTCTATTTCTCGAAAAGCGCCTTTGGCCGCTGCTCATCCTGGGGGTAGGTGCCCTTGCCGCCATGGTAAGCGTGCCCGAGCGCGCCCAGTTTGGAATTGGAATTTTCTCGGTGGTAAGCCTCGGCGCCGTCGCCGTCACCTGGGATCGAAAAAAAGAAGGGTAGATCGTCAGCCTCCCAAACCCTCCATACTTCCACTCCCGATGCCCCCCTTTGGTCCCGCTCCGCGGGCCCGTTCCCCCCAAACGTCGCGCGCGCGCGCCGTGGGGGGAACCCGATCTGTAACGTCATCCACGGTGTACACACGCAGCCCCACTTTCCGCCCTTGACGCTGCGGTGCGTTAAAACTAAGCCCTCGCTTTGAAGTGGCACTCATCGTTCAGAAGTACGGCGGTACATCGGTCGGGTCGCTCGAACGCATGCAAAATGTGGCAGCGCGAGCCCGAAAAACGCAGGAACAGGGCCATCGCGTCGTGCTGATTGTCAGCGCTATGGCCGGTGAAACAAATCGCCTCTTGGGCATGGCTCACAAGCTCACCCCGCTCCCAGATGCGCGCGAGTTGGACGCGCTCGCCGCAACGGGAGAGCAGGTGTCGGCGGCTCTTGTGGCGCTCGCCATCCAGGCTCAAGGCGGCAAGGCGAAAAGCTTCTTGGGACACCAACTCAAGATCATGACCGACAGCGCCTATACAAAAGCCCGCATCTTGGCCATCGACGCAGGCAGACTGCACGAAGCTCTCGACAGCGGCGCCATTGGTGTGGTCGCCGGTTTCCAAGGGGTAGACGACGCAGGCAACATTACCACCCTCGGTCGCGGTGGAAGTGACACAAGCGCCGTTGCGGTTGCCGCGGCACTCGGGGCCGACGCCTGCGAAATTTATACTGACGTGGACGGTGTGTACACAACCGACCCAAACATCTGCCCGTCCGCAAAAAAGATCGACAAGGTAAGTTACGAAGAAATGCTTGAACTTGCCTCTCTCGGCGCCAAAGTTTTGCAAATTCGGAGTGTGGAAGTTGCCATGAAGTATCAAGTTCCCGTGGAGGTCAAATCGTCGTTTTCAGACACGCCCGGCACATGGGTAGTGCGTGAAGACGAAGCATTGGAGTCTACCGTTGTTCGCGGGGTTGCGCTCGACAAGAACGAAGCGCGCGTGATGTTGGTAGGGTGCGACGACAAACCCGGTGTTGTCGCCAAAATTTTCGGTGCTCTCGCTGACCAGCACATTGCCGTCGACATGATCATTCAAAGCCCTTCCCGGCACTCCAACGGTAGAAACGGTCCCAGCGTGGATGTGACCTTTACCGTCAACAAAAGCGATCTTGAACGCACCAAACTCATTGTGGCAGGCGTTCTTGAAAGCGTGGG
The DNA here is from genome assembly GCA_016712345.1 of Polyangiaceae bacterium. GTDB lineage: Bacteria > Myxococcota_A > Polyangia > Polyangiales > Polyangiaceae > JADJRH01. The sequence goes on along the minus strand of JADJRH010000011.1, from coordinate 3,656,668 downwards.
TGGAACCGCCGCTGAATATGACGAAAACGTCGTCAAAGTATCCATCGTCGGACTTGGAATGCGATCCCACGCCGGTGTGGCCGCCAAAATGTTTGCTCTCCTCGCCAAAGAAGGGGTCAACATTCAGGCCATTGCCACCAGCGAAATTCGAGTTTCCTGCCTTGTTGAGTCCAAATACGCCGAGCTTAGCGTCCGCGCCCTCCACGACGGCTTTGAACTCGGCGCCTAATGGGTAGATTTCTTGGCGGCCCATCGGAATTCGCCCGGCGAATCCCGATAGTATACAGATCGCCGGCCTGACCGAAAAATCCGGCACCATGTTGTGGCCTTTTTGCAGCGGAATTTGGCGATCGTGAAACGCTTAACTGTGCTACGGTAGCCCGCCCGTGCGCCTTGTTGGTTTGGCTGGCCGGCTTTGCGCAAGGGTTGGCGATGTCGCCGCTTTCGCTTTTGGAGGTTTCTATGGGTCGCACGGGTCGCACTTTGTATTTGGGTTTAATGACTGCGGGTCTCTTCGCTTTGACCGGGTCGCTGGGCTGTCAGGAAGAAACAACCAGCACGACAGGCGGTAAGGCCGGCAGCGCGGGTGACGGCGGCTCAGGCGCCGGCGGCAACACGGGTGGAACGGGGACAGCGGGCAGCAACACAGGTGGAACGGGAGCCACCGGTGGCAGCACGGGCGGAACCGGCACGGGTGGTATGATTGACCCGTGCGAAGATGGGTCGGTAGAAAAGACTGTCTATCAAGTGACCGATAAAAATGCCGCCGGAGCAGTCGGTCAAGACGTTAAGGTTCGCCTCAACGGCGTTATCGCGATGAGCCGCAAGCGCCTAGCGAGCTACAGCACCACCAGTGGAAACTGCCTTTGGGGCGTATTTGTTTCCGCGCCCCAAACGGCTGATGGCAACCAGTTGACTGAAACTGCCGCGCACTCCGGCGTGGTGGTTCTCTCAATTGGCGAAGCCGCGCCGAGCGCTGCTGAATGTAAGAACAACACAGACGCGATCCCGCCCGACGTGGCGCCTGGTGATGTCCTTGACGTCATCGGTCAAACTTCCGTATTCCCGCTGCCTCAGTTCGAAAAATGCGGCAACGACCCCGATTTCCCAAACGATACCACCGTGCCGCAAATTCAGATCTACCAAGCCTGTCGAGCTGCCAAAACAGGCACAGCCGCAATCCCGGCAGCCCATGTTTTGACGGCAGCCGAAATCACCGCATTGTCAAAGCAGAAAGAAGCCGACGGTGCGGCCGAAACGCACGCCGCTTGGGGCAACGTGTGGGTCCAAGTGAAGGACGCCCCAATTCAAACCTGGCAGCAAGGCAACATTGTTGGGCCTTTTGGTAAGGTGCTCGTTGGTCCGAATTCGTACGAGGTGGGAGACAGCTATTATTATAAACAGGGGTCAGCCGAGGTTTGCGAAGTCGCGCCGAAGTTTGACGACCTGAATCCAAAGCCCACCACCTGGGGCAGGATCGACGGGTTCCATGTCCGAACGTTCTGTACCTGGGGTTTGCAACCGGTCGACAAGTGTGCCGCTTTCTCCCCGGTCAGCCCTGACTGTGCTGCGGCGAACATTACAACCTGCTTGCCGTAGTTTGTTCAAAAAAGGGGGGACTTCACGCGATCGCACAGAAACCTGAGCAGCTTCAAAAGTCGGGTCGTGCGTTACTTAAACGCGCGACCCGACCTACCATCCACATTGTTTATAGGGTAGGTGCCCATGCCGTTTAGCCGCCGTCCGCTCTTCATACTTACCTATCTGGCTGCGTTGTCCTCGGTCATCGCAGGATGTGAACTGGTGCTTGGCCTCGAACCGGCTACACAACAAACAGGCGGGGCCGGTGGCAATACCTTGACATCATCTGCAACCACCGGAGGTTCTGGAGGGACGGAAACGACAACCTCCACTCAGACGATGGTAAGCTGCAATCCCGGTGATCAAATGCCGTGTTATTCGGGGCCGCCAAATACAGAAGGGGTTGCTGACTGCAAGGGTGGTATGACCACCTGCAAACCTGACGGTTCAGGTTACGAAGAAACGTGCGCACGTGAGATAGTGCCAACCGGCGAAACGTGCGCGGCGTCGAAAGATGAAAACTGTGATGGCTACGACTGCATTTTGTGGGCCCGCACCTTTGGCGACGAAAACGCTCAAGCCCCACTGGCGGTAGAAAGTGATGCTGCGGGCAATATTTACGTTTTGGGTACTTTTTACGGTGCAATCAAGTTTGACGCGACGGAGCTTGTGAGTGCAGGTGAACGCGACTTCTTTCTAGTCAAATTTGACCCGCTTGGGAACACGCAGTGGGCCAAGCAGTTCGGTGATGCCGGCGATCAAACGTTGGCGTCTCTTGGCGTCGACCCATCTGGGAACATCGTGGTCGGCGGCAAACTCTCGGGTACGATCAAGCTTGGAACCGATCCAATTCAGGGTAAAGACACTTTCGTGGGTCGATTGGATGCGGACGGCAAACATGTCTGGAGCAATGGTTTCAGCATTACAAATGCCACAAATGCTGAAGTTGCAATACAGCCTGACTCAACTGTGATTGTGTGGACCGACTTTGTAGGCACCGCAAACTTGGGAGGCCCAATCCTCAGCTCTGCTGTTGATAGAAAGGCCGTCCTTGCGGCCCTTGGCCCCGCTGACGGCGCATGGGTGTGGCAAAAGCAATTTGGAGCAACTGAGGGCGTGAACGGGAACAAGGTTTCGGTTAGCGGCCTCGATGTGGACTTTGCCGGAAACGTCACTTTCTCGGGAGACTTTGAGGGAAAGAAACTGAATCTCGGCGGGGCGGATGTTCTGGGAATCCAGGATGGAGCACAGGTGTATGGTGGACTCTTTTTGGCTCGATTTGACCAATTTGGTACCCACGCGTGGAGCACCTTCGATTGGTCGGCTAAGAAGCTGGCCGGTGGACCGTCCGGTACCGTTTTCGTGGCAAACCTGTGGGATGAGTTTGGACAGCAACCTTGTAGTGACGGCAAAGTCGTGAAGTACACAACGATGGCTCAAAAATTGTGGACAGCCACGTTCCACTGCCCATTCACAAATGGAGACGTATCTTCAATCGGCGTTGCTCCCAGTAGTCTTGGAGAATTGGCTATCGCGTTTGCTGCCGGTGATGCAGGTGGCTACCCACTCACGTTCGCCGGAAGCGATCTCGACCCGGTCGGTACAATCGATCTCATCCTCGGTAAACTTGACCCCGACGGCAACCACCTCTGGTCCAAACGCTTTGGTGTACCCAACGAAAGCCAGGACTTCCCCGTGATCACCACCGCACCCAACGGCGATATTCTCCTCGCCGCCCAAGTGTCAGGCCCCATCAACGTGGGAACAGGCGAACTGCCCGTTCCGTCGGGCGCCAAAGACCTCTTAATTGCTCGTTTCGCCCCCTAATCCGCCCCTACAACCTACCCAAAGGAGGACACCATGAAACGCTCCACCCGCCTAACCCCGCTGAGCCTTACCGCCGCCGTCGGCATAACTCTACTTACCAGTCAAACTGCACTCGCTCAAACCTCACCAACCCCGTCTCCACAAGACATTGCTCTCGCTGAAAAAGCCTTTAATGAAGGCATTGCGCTGGCTCAAGCCGGCAACTGCAAAGACGCCGTAGTCAAACTGGAGTTGAGTCAAAAAATCGACCCCGCTTCCGGCACAGCCCTCAACTTGGGAAGGTGCTACGAAACCCTTGGTAGAACCGCCAGTGCCTACGGCGCCTATTCGCAGTCGGCGGGCCTCGCCCGCGTCAAAGTGAATGACAAAATTCGTGCGGAGGCAGAAGCGGGTATGGCTGCCGTTGCGCCCAAACTTTCCAACCTAGAACTCAAGTTTGCCGCCGGCGCCGCCATTCCCAAAGATCTGACAATTACCGTGGACGGTAAGGCCATTTCTTCAGACGCGTTGGGAACGGCGTTTCCCGTTGACCCCGGCGTTCGAGAAATTCAGGTCTCGGCTCCCGGCAAAAAAACGCATACCGCCAAAGTGGATGTCGCTGCCAAACCCGGCAACACCACCCTTCAAATTCCAGCGCTCGAAGACGCGCCTCCTCCGCCTCCACCCCCCGGCGAAGGGATGTCCACCACCGCTCTCGCAACCACGCTCGGGCTTGCCGGCGTTGGAGTGGTAGGTTTGGGCGTAGGGATCGGTTTCGGCGTGGACTCCATGGGCAAAAACGACGCCTCCAAAAAAGAGTGTCAAGCGCCCGAGTTTACCAAGTGTACATCGGCCGGAGTTGACCTTCGAAACCAGGCGTTCTCATCCGCCACAGGGTCCAACGTCGGCTTTATCATCGGCGGCGTGGGGCTCGCCGCGGCCGGCACAGTGTTTTTGGTAACTCGCCTGACAAGTGGCAAGTCAAACGCCGCAAAAGGGCCTGAAACAGCGTTGTCTGTTGGCCCCGGTGGCATTCAGGTCCGGGGCACGTGGTAATCCGCAGCGCCAAGTGCGGCCAACGCCCCTAACATCCCACGATGTGAATCAACTTTCCTTCATAACTCACATCGCGCATTTGTAATTTGTCTTCCCACGACACATCGGTTCGCAAGTCAAATAGCACAGGCCATCCCTCGTTTAGACCCGACGCGTCCAGGTACCGGCCCAGCTGCTCAATCGCCCGCCCTTCGGTTCGCGTATCGCGTCGCAGTTTTACTTCAATGGCGTGGCGCTCGTTCCCCCACTCTACAAGAATGTCGAGCGCACCACGCCCCAAGCCATATTCACGAAAAATCCGCCCGCCGCCGTTGAGAATGCGCTGCAAAAAAGCCATTAACATTAGATGAGGGCCGGCCTCACGGTAATGAAACCCTTCTGCGGCAATATGCCCATCTTCGGCCCAAAACGCTTGCCAAGCTCGCATGAGCTTGGGTAGATCCAGCGAACCGTTGGGTAGAGTATAAGCCGCCGGCCGCTCGGCAATTTGGGCCTGCCGCGCCGCCGTAAGAACGCGCGGAATCACCTCACGATACACGGCATTGGCAACTTGATATTGGCCATCCTTTAATCTAATCACGAGCGGTTTGTACATCGAGCCACAGTGCCCGTTTGCCTTGTGTGGGAAGGTAATTTTCGAGCCAAATGAGCGAGGTGGTTTTGCCTGTTTGGTTGCCACCTTGCAACACAAAGTACTTGTTCTCTCGGAGGAGTTGAAGCACCTTTCCCAATCGCCGCTCCGGTGCAATCATGTAATGTTCGTCGGGAAAACATGCGCCCGTTGTGTTGAAGCCGCGCTCCATAAAGATGTGCTTACCATCGGCGAACGCCCCGTGACAAGCAGGTGTGAATTGGGGTAGGCTAACCATTCCCATGGACATCCCCACGTGGAAGCTTACCTCCTTTCACCTCCTTGGGCTCGCCGGTGGCGGCGTTGTCATTGGAGCCGGTTTGCGCCGCGTTTTTCCAATTCTACATCGCTTGAGCGTTCCACAATCGGTATTGGGTGGGTTGGTATTTGCCCTTGCCACGTTGCTCCTGCGGCCTGTCGTCCAGTTTGAAGTCGACACGTCCCTTCGCGACTTGCTGATGGTAGGTTTTTTTACAACCATCGGCCTCGGTGCAAGCCTTCGTCTCCTCAAAGTGGGCGGTCGGCGCGTTGCGATCTTCCTTGGTGCCAGCGTCCTTGGCTTGGTCGCTCAAATCATCGTCGGCGCCGCCATTGCTCGGGCACTGGGTTTAAAGGCCCTATTCGGCGTAATACCCGGTGCGGTTTCTCTCACGGGAGGCCCGGCAACAGCCCTCGCATTCGGACCTGAATTTGAAAAGGCCGGCGTTACAGGTGCAACCACCGTGGGGGTTGCCTCCGCAGTGTTTGGCATCGTGGTGAGTGGAGTGTTGGGCGGCTACGTTGGCAACCACCTCGTCAGACGTGACAACCTTACCCCGACAGAATCTGACAAGTTGGGTAACTCCACCATTCAGGTAGACGCAGGCCCCGGTGAAAAACACGGCTCCCTTCTCGCACATGTCATTGTCATCGGCGTGTGCATGGCCCTCGGCTCGCTTGTGGGCGACCAATTCAAACGATGGGGCCTGACTCTACCCGCGTACATTGGGGCCATGCTCGTGGCCGGCGTCATGCGCAACTTGGACGACGCCTTTCAGTTCGCCGGAATTGATCAAGAACAAACGCAAACTCTCGGCGACATCGCGCTTGAACTCTTCATTGTCATGGCGCTTGTCACCCTTCAACTCTGGCAACTCGCAGCCCTTGCGCTTCCCGTCCTATTGATACTCTCCGCCCAAGTGATTCTCACCATCATCCTCTCCTGGACGGCCGTTTATTGGACCATGGGTAGATCGTACACCGCCGCCGTCATGTCAGGTGGATATTGCGGCTTTATGCTCGGCACAACCGCCAACGCCATGGCCTGCATGAACGAAATTGTCCGCAAACACGGCCCCGCTCCTCAAGCGTTTTTTGCTGTTGGAATTGTGGGGGCCTTCCTCATCGACTTTGTAAACGCCCTCCTCATCACCCAGGCCATTCACATTCTAAAATAGCCCCGGCAAAGCATTCGAGTCGCGGCGAGCCCGTTGATCCTTTCCTGTGCAGATCAATGACGCTAACCCTCGTTGCCGTCGCCGGTCGCAGAGCTGCGGACACCGACCGCCGTTACGCGCGTCGGCATCGTATTCCAATCGACGGTCGACCCCTCCGCTTCGCCGGGCCCATGGCAGTGTGTTCAGAAAGCCTTCCAATCAAGGTGATTTGTGGATTACCTGCGCAGGTAATTCGGATTACCTGCGCAGGTAATCGCAATTACCTGCGCAGGTAAACAATGTTGGTGGACCTCTGCTTGCCCTGGACGCGGTTGTCGCCCGAGGACTGAGTTGCTCGCGGGCACGCCTGACCCTCAATTGCCTGATCGCGATCATGCTCGCAGACGGGGCTCCCGCGCAGAGCCCGGTGATTTCAAGCTTCGATTCCAGAGATCGATTTGGCAACGGAACCGGCACACGAACTGCTTTGGGTTGCGGCGGAGGCGCGCCGAGTTCAAACCAAACGGCGCGAAACTACCATGCTATATCGGAATTGGATCGACCAACTAAAAGAGATTCTCCGGCCGGGCGGTTACGTTGAGTCAGGTTTGTCAGATGGGGCCCCGATTCCCGGGGCGAGTGACAATCGCCTGACCTTTGGGAACACGGCAGTTCGGTTTGAAGCGGTGACATTTTATGTGGACATGCGGGGGTCAACTCAGGTCTTGCAGAAACACCGAGCTGTCAACGTTGCCAAGGTACACAAGGCATTTTTGTTCGCTGCGACCAAGTTACTTGAGGAGGGGCAGGCGCACATTCGGAGTTACAACGGAGACAGTATTTTGGCGTTTTTTCGCGGAACATCAAAAAAGGACATTTCCCGAGCGGTCAAAACGGCCATGCAGCTTGTATTTTTGTGCGGCGCAAGCGAAGAAATCCGTAAAGAGTTTGAACAATACAGTGGAATTGACTTTGGAATTGGAATTGATCTGGGGCAGGTGCTGTGCGTAAAGGCGGGCAAGGGAGGTAACGAAAATTGGAATGACCTGATCTGGTTAGGTGACGCGGTCAACCGGGCAACTCGGTTGAGTGACAAAGCGAATGCGGAAAATGGCCGCATTTGGATCTCAAAGGGAGCGAGAGATCTCCTGGAAGATGAGGTCAAGTTTAATACCAAGGACGGGGCTCGCGTAGACATGTGGGTAGATCGAAAGTTGTCCTATGCTCAGCAAGATGAGGAGGCATGGTCCACGCCCTACCACTGGAAGGTGAGTTGAGTGAAGAGCGAATTTGATGGGCCTGAAGGCTCACCGGAGCGCGAACGTTTGGTGGAAGCTCTGTTGCGGTCGGAGGCGATTCGTTCGCATCGTGGGTTAGCAAATCGGGTGGCCGCTGACCTGAAGTTGAAAGACTACAATGTCGGCGACTATCTGATCTCGCAAGGCGCCTATGACAACGACATGGGCTTTATCCTACGAGGCTCCGTTCAGGTTGTAGTGAATGGGCGTGTAGTCGCCACGCGGACGATTGGGGATCATGTTGGGGAGATGGCGGCGATTGATCCGCGCGCCGGTCGCAGTGCGTCGATTGTTGCGCAGAAACCAACTGTGATTGGATGGCTTGAAGAGCAGCATCTAAAGCGACTCGGGGACGCCTTTCCAACTATTTGGCGTACTCTTGCTGCGGCGCTGGGCGAACGCTTGCGTCAAAGGGGATTGCGAGAGTCGGTTCGTGGTCTGACTCCCAGGGTGCTTTTTGTTGGGAGGTCGGATGGTCCAATGGCCCAAGGCCTGGTCAGCGGTTTGGGGGCGGATGTGGTGGTTCATTGGTGTCGCAAATCCCCACCGTCGACCGCGCCTTTGGATGAGCTTCTCCGTGAACTTGAAAGTCTCGACTTTGCTGTTATCGAGGGACAAGCTGAAGGTTCCTTCGACTCTGGTGGAGTTGAGACAATATTCGTCTTAGGTGTGGTCGTTGGCGCATTGGGTAGGTCAAGGGAATGCTGGACCAGTCGACTTGCTGACAAACTGCATCTTCTCAACGGATTCACTGCGGTGGAGGTCGAAGCCTCGTCCGATGATGAAATAGGGCGTATTTGCCGCAAAATGCAGGAGTTAGGCCCCCGCTGAACTGGTTCAACCCGCAAGTAGCGGTTGGCACAAGCGGGTGCCAGGGGCACGCTTGGTAGCGCCGTTCAAATCGAGATACGTCGTCAGGGTCGGCGCGCAGGTTGGTTTTGGTTATGTGACTTAGCTTGTGCCCGATTTGACAGGTTTATACCAATTCGCCGATCTGTTCTGTCAGCATCAGATAGTCGTCAATGAGGGGGTTTCTGACTTTTTGGTGACTTAGCTCACGACTTCGTCGAACTTGGTTTTGGGTTCGTTTTCAGGTTCAGGGGAGAAGGTGAAAATGAACATTCTACCCGCTTGGTATTTGTCGAGGCCAAACTCTTTGTGTTTGAGGAGGCTTGTAAAAAGGACGAGGCGGGGGGTGTCTTTTGAGTCTTTGAAGGTTTCGCACCACGCCGCAATTCCTTCGAGAACTTTGGGTTCAAAAATGTCGGCGTTGGTGATGTCGACCGAGAGGTGGCGGCTCTTTTTTTCGGCAGCGAGTTGAACAAGTTGAAGAAAGCGCTTCTTGGTGGGTAGAACACCTTTGGCATTTTTGAGGTTGGCAGTGCCGGGGTGAATATCGGCGAGGATTGTTGTTGTGGGGCCTTTGGGCGCGTCTTGAACGTTGCTTTGGGTGGCTCGATCGCCTTTTACAAGTTCACCCACAGCGCTGGGTAACTCAAAGTAGGGGTCGTCAAGTGCGATGTGGGGTTTTTCTTTGAGGTCTTTCATTTCAGCCTCAAAGCCGAGGATGCTGAGGGCGCCGGCTTGTTCACCGCTGTCGGTGCGAACAACGCGTATGAATAGGCCGGGCACCTGGAAATCGGAGGCGAGTTTTTTCTGAATGAGCGCTTCAGGGTTGGCGCCTTGGACGTTGAGGCCGGAGAAGGTGCGAAACAGAATGAGCGTTTCAAGCAGGTTGTCGATGAGGACAAGGGCTTTTGAAGCAAAGTGTTCGGCAGTGAGTTCGCCGGGATTGTTGGAGGCTTTGAGTAAGAATTGGCCCTTTTTGACGTTGTTGATGAGGCTTTCGGCGGCAAATTGGTAGGCGCGTGGGAAGGGGATCTCTTCGCCGAGTTTGAGAACCTGCTCTACGCTGATGTTGGCAACCTGAATGACGCCGGCGAGCAGTCGAAGGGAGACTTGCTCACTTGGCGGTGAAGATTTGACGGGTTGAGAGTCAAAGCCCTTCTCAGGGTTCTTGACGTCTTTGAGGCCATCTTTGTACTTGTTGACAATGGTAAGATTGACGGCCTTGTTGGCCTCGTCGTAGGTCGTTTGTGCAAGGTCGAGTTTTTTCTTGGCAGCCGAGCGGTTGGAGAGCGCGAGTATCTTCTGCGGAACGTGCTCATTGCCGTGGTTTTGGACTTTTTGAGAGGCTTCCACAACAAGCTTGTCGGCTTTTTGGTACTCGTTTTCGGCTTGGTTTCGCGCACGAAACGCGTGGCCGCGTTTGACGGCCGCGTTGAGGACGTTTTGTTTGAGCATGTATAAAACGAGGCGCGACAGGCCTCGCGGGCCCATTGGGGCGTAGAGTTTTTCTGCCAGTTGGTAGGCGAGGACTTTGTTGCTTTCTTGGCTGAAGTAGGTTTCAAGTTCGGTGAGCACTTCACCTCCTGTTTTGTCGTCGCCCAGCGCTTCTTTGTTGCCAATGACGCCGATCAAGCCGCTGATTGCCTCGTCGAGAACAGAGAGGGAATGGAGCACAACGCCCGCGTATGATTCAGGCTGGATCCCCATGGACAAGCGGAATGATTCACCCGTATCGGTGAGGGTAGGGTGGAGAAAGCCAAAACTTTGGCGGCGGAGGGTGAAGATGGGTAGACCGGCTTGGGCGGCGGTTTGATTTAATACACCTCCAAAAAGCTGAGGACGGTGTTGACCAAGGCTTCGTGTTGTTTGAGTTGGTCGGCACCGTTGAGTAGAACGTGGAGGTTGGGGTTTCCTTCAATGTTGTAAACAGTCAGGTTTTCATAACCGGTGGCATGCTCTGCAATGTACTGCGCCCCGGCACGTTTGCTGTTGAGTACATCGAGACCAATGGACTTATTGCCTTTGGGTAGGGGCGTTTCTGTTTTGGTGAGCTTGAGAAGTTCTGATTGTACAAGTTTGGGGTTGGCGAGTTCTTTTTGGGGCTTGCCACCCAGTTGATAATGTTGTTCGAGGATGGTTTTTATCGCTTTGGGGTTTGTTTCAAAGGCCTGATGCAAGGCACTTGCGTACACAGAAACGTTGTTGACTCGGGCGCCAAATGCAGCCCTTACGGGGCCACCCGCGTTTAGTTTGAGGCCCGCCTTGTCGAGAAGGCTCAGGTTGTCGGGGATGCGCTCAAATGTGCCCGGATTTTGGTTGATATTTTTGCCCAAAATCTTGAGTATTTTGTCGTTGAAGGCCTCGTGAGCCATTCCGGTTTGTGATTGCGACCGAAAGTAGAAAAGCGGATGACGCGATTCAGGCCCTTGGACCTTACCTGTGCTGCTGTGGGGTAAACTGGAGGCGTTGTGGCCGAGGTATTGGAAGCTGGCAATCAACGCTCCCATGGTGAGAGGGTTTTCACCATTTTCGAGGCCTTTGTTTTCTTCGAGGTCGGCCGATAGGTAGGTGAGCAAGTCGCGCTGTTTTTCGGAACCCGATTTTTGTTTAAACCTTGTGGGCTCTACCAACCATTGGCTGAGGGCTTTTTCACTGTCTCCGGTGAGGAGTTGACCGCGCTCCTCCTTTTCGCGCGGGCGTTTTTCAAGGCCTTCTGTGGGATGCGGAAGGCGCGCCCCTTTGACGGTGTATTCCTTCACAAGGCCGTCGAGGGAGTACGCGCGAGGATCTGCCACATAAGCGGGCAACAAAGTGCGCAACATGTCAGGGTCGGGTAGATCGGGATAGTTCCGGTCAAAATATTGGATGAGTCGAGAAATGTCCCTGACAGAGGACGTGACGTCCAGCGTGATTTCCTCCAGGTTGTCGTTTGTGTACACAATCTTGCGTTGAATAGGTAGACGTTGGATGGTGAGATGCGCGGGCCGTTCGTAATGTGGGGTGGACTCGGCGGCGCGTTGGATGAGTTTTCCACCGAGCGACTGAGCCTGTCTACCCATCACATCGGCTTCGTGCTCAAGTTGGGGGCTGTCGTTGAGTGGGGTGCCTTGCCATGTGGGTTCTACCGGGGCAAGGGCGAGTTTGCGTTGGACAACACGTTGAATGAGCCTGCCCTTTTGTTTGCGTTTGCCACCTTTACCCTTGCGACCTTTTCCACGGTTGTCGCGCCTGTGTGACGGGTTGAATGTGGATCCGCGTTTGTGTTTTGTTTTTCGTCGGCGTGGCGTGGATTGTTCTTCATCAGGGCGGTTGTTCACTTCTTCGTACGCGCCGGAGTCCATGCTGTGAATGAAATCGGACATGTCGCTTTGGTCTTGGAGCACATGGGTAGGTCGCCTGCCGTGCGGTTTGGCATATTTCTCTTGGCCCTGAATGGTAATGCGGTCGCGGGCCTTTTCAGGCATGACCACAAATTCACCCGAGGTTCGGGAGAGTGGACCGCTTGGAATGGTCATTGTGGTGACGCCGGGGCCTTTTTCACCGTGACCGCCGAGTGTTTTGAACGTACGTACACCGGCTTGCCTAACGACCTGACGGTGTTGGTCAGATGTGATTTGTCCTTTGTTGATGCGTTTGACGTGGCGTGTAGCTTTGCTCGAAAAGTGTTCGTAGACGCGTGAAACGGTTTTTTCGGGGATGTGTTTGTCACCCGGCTCCATTTGGTAGGTAACTTGGGTGAGGGCGTTTTGTGGGTCGTCCCTTCCGCTGTAAGCTCTGGAGGGAAGTGGGTCATTCCCGTGGTGAGTGACGGTTGCCCAAGTGACCTTGCCGTGGTTTCCGAGTTCAGGCCGGAAGGGAGGTTCGCCGCGAAAGACGTTATCCAGAATGTTTTTGGATACATCTTGGGGGAAGCCGACAATGCCTGTGCGCTCACCGGTTTCTGACGGGATGAGGTACGATCCGGAGCCTACCCTGTCACGTTGACCACTGTCTTTGTAACCGCGCCATACCTCGGGGCCGTAGCCACCCAGGGGTTCGTCCTCAACGCTCTCCACAGGGGGTGGATTGTCATTGACTGGAGTGTCAGGTTCGGTGGGGGCGGACTGTAGAGTTTGGGTGAGCCATTGTTGTTTGTGGCTTGATTGGCGGTTTTTATACCTGTCGTAGATTTTGGGGCGATTGGGCGGGCGGTCTTTTTTGTTTTTCTTTTTGCTGCGGCCCGATGTGTACTTGTCCATGTACTCTTCTGCGTACACATCCACATCGTCGTAGTTATAATCTTCGTCGTTGTCCGGCTCGTCGAAGTCGGGGTAGTCAACGTCATATTCGTTGTCGTTTTGAGTATAATCTTCTTGGGAATAGTCAGACTCTTCGTCGTATTCTGTGGACTCGTCCTCCGATGAGCCGCCTGTTTCGCCGTTGCGCATGAGTTGAGTTGTGGCTCCCACTCGCCCCTGTTTTTGTTGGACGACATGCCAGGCCTCGTGGGCTAGGTGGTTTTCTTGACCCGGGGCGACATGAATTGTGGAGCCTCGGGTGAATGCGTGGGCACTCATCTGAGCGGGTTCGGGCGAGTTGTAATGAACCCGAACGTCGGACATGGACAAACCTGACAGTTGTTCAACGCCGGCCCGGAGGGGACCGGGCAGTCCGTTCGGTGCCCCGTTGGCAAGGTTGGCCGCGCGCTGAACGGCCTGAACCGGGGCGGATCCTTCCAGAGCGCGTGTGTACTTTTGAAGTGTTTTTTGGGAAGGTGCGGCGTTGGCGACATCTTCCATCCGTTGGATCGCGATCTGACTGGGTAGAGCCGCGGTTTGGAATGTGGGTAGGGGTGACTGAGCAGTTTGTGGAGAGCGAAGGAGGGGAAGTCGGGTGAGGGGTGCGCGCATAAACAACCTCGCCGAAAACGGAGCCGAAAGAGCGGTGTCAGCAAAATGTCTGCCGCAGTGGAATACTTAAAAATACGCAGGAAAAAGCGCTTCGACGGTCAGGTTGACCGCCGCGGGGTTACTGTCTGTCACGCCAGGGGGTGACAGATTGTGAAGGGGCAGGGGCCGACCAGCGGTGTTTGCGGCATTGTGCGGCGGGACTGTGCGGGTTTTCTTGACGGGGTTTCGAGCGGCAGGTAAGGCCACCCGCAATATGTTCACTGCTGGTGCGAAGGTGATGGTTGGGCGTCGGTCGGCGCGTTTTTGGGGCGCAATCTTGGGTGGAGCGCTTGGGCTCTCCGGGGCCATGTGGGCGGCACCTGCGGCGGCTCAAACGGCGCCGGCACCTGCGGCGGTGCGCATGGCGGTTGTGGACGTGCGGCGCGCGGTGCTTGAAACCGAAGAAGGGCTGCGCGTGCAGGCTTCGTTGAAGAAGCTGTTTGATAGTCGTCAGCAGGAGTTGGATCAAAAGCAGCTTCAGTTGCAAAAAGACAAAGAGGCGCTCGACAAAGAGATCCAAGCGAAAAAGACGCCGCAGGATGCGCTTCAAAAGAAGCTTGAAAACCTTCAAAAGACGGCGGCGGAGTTGCAGGGGCTCACGTACGACTATCAGCGCGAGATGTCGCGCAAAGAGGCGGAGCTGACGACGCCGATCCTGAACAAGATTTTGGGTCTGTTGAAGCGTTTGGCGGCGACCGAGGGCTACGACATGATCGTGGACAAATCGGTGGTGCCGTATTTCAGGTCGGATTTGGAGGTCACCGACAAGGTGATTCAAATGTTCAATGCGGGCTCGGATACGAAGCCGGCAACGCCTCCCGCCAAGCCCGGCGCGACAACGCCGCCGGCGACTCCCGCGCCGAAGGCGACAACGCCTGCTCCGGCTCCGGCGCCCGCTCCAAAGAAGTAGCTCGAACGCGCACAGGTCACTCGCTCCCTTGCCCCTTCACCGCAGCGCTCGAACGCGCACAGGTCACTCGCTCCTTTGCCCCCTCACGATCGGGGGTGCTGGTTTTAATGCCCCCCTTGGCAGAATGTGTACACATTCTGCCGGCCCCCCAAGCGTCGTGCTCGCTTCGCTCCGCGCGCCGCGGGGGGCCCCCTAACCCCCGCCGCCGTGGCGCACGGCACACGTCACTCGCTCCGTTACCCCAACACCGCACCGCTCGAATGCACACAGGTCACCCGCTGGTGAGGGGGGCGATTGGGTACGTCTTCTGTTGGATTTCGATGGTCGGGGGATCGTCGTTTACGAGCAGGGGGAGGAGGCCTGTTTGGGCGTGGCGGGTGAAGCGGGCGAGCATGCCGTTTTGGGTGCGTGTGTACACAATCCCTTCGGCGTCGATGAAGAGCGCGTTGGGGTTGAGGGGTTCGGTGGTGTTGTTGAAGAGGGTGAGGGTGACGGTGGCGTCCGTGTGTACACTTACCGCGGTGACGAAGATGGGGGCGATTTCAGGGCGGAAGTAGCACCAGTCGTAGCCGTTTGTGAGGATGGGGCGGTGGTCGTCGGGGTGGAGCGCGACCCAGGATCGAAGGGCTTGCCGCAACGCGGGGTGATCGACGCGTTCACCGTTGTGAAAGAACTCGCCGTTGCGATCGAGGGTGATGGTGCTCTCGCGCGATGTGCCGGGCGGTGGGGCGAAGCGGAAAAAGTTGGGATGGTCGCCGGGTTTCATAGGCTTGATTTGGTGTGTACACAACTGCAAGTCGTCGCGAGCGGCTTAAATTTAGTATCGGAATTGCCAGAGGATTTCGACGGTGCCTGTGAAGCGATCTTCGGCGGTGCTTTCGTCGCGGGCGCCGACTTTGGCGCGGATGAGCCAGTTTTTGTAGAAGCGCCAGTCGACGGAGAGGGAGCCGACGGAACTTTGTGTACCCGTGGTGGTGGGGGCGTTGGAGAGGCTTCCACCTTCGTAGCTGGCGAGGGCTGTGACGGTGTCGCCGAGTTGGTACACAAGGCTGCCTTTGAGGCCTCCCGATTCGGACGCGCCGAAGCGTGTGGAGAGGCCTTTGAGTGGGGTGATTGTGCCAAGGAGGGCGTTGACTTGTTGAGCGGCGAAGTCGCCGCCGATGTCGACGGCGGTTTCACCAACGGTGGCTTGTACGCCGCGTGAAGGGGTGGAGGGATTGAGGAGTTCACCGCCGGTTTCGCTGCCGAAAAGGAGGGTTGCAAGGATGTCTTGTTGAGCGCGCGGCGGGTCGGATCGGAAGCGAAGTTTGTCGCGGGAGAAGGGGCGAATGGTGCCGATGAGGTCTACGAAGATGCGAGCGCCGTCGGGGCTGTCCCAATGCGCTCCGATGTTGACGTAGGGGTTTGCGAGGTCGGCTTCGCTGAGTTGAACGAGGCCTTGGTCGAGGACGAACTTGCGGTTGGCGATTTCTACGGAGCCATTTTGAAGGCGAATTTGGCCTGTGGAGAGGATGCGAGGGCCAAGAACAAATCGGGCTGGAGCGTTGGGTTCGGTGCGAAGGGAGATGAAAATGCCACTGCCTGTGACGACGGCGTTTTGGAGTTGAACGGTGACGACGAGCGGACGCGCCGGCGGGGGTACACGTTCTTTGGGGGCTTCTGTGGCGTGAGAAAAGGTGATGTCGGGGTGTTGGGCGAGGTCTTGGACGTTGCGGGTTGTTTCAGATGCGAGCGCAAAGTGGAGGTTGTTGGAGGTGACATCCACGGCAAGGGCGTTCTCGCGCACGGCTGCGGTGAGGTTGAGAGCGCCCCACACGTCGCCGAGGGAGGAGCCTTCGAGCGTGATGGGGAGAGGTTCGCTTTCGGCGATGGAGATTTGGCTGCGCGCGGAGGCGAGGGTGAGGCCGAGAAGATCGGCGTCGGCGCGAATGTGTACACGTCCACTTCGACCGTGAACGAGGATGGGGTTGACGGCGGCGCGGTTGTTTTTGACAACGAGGGTGATGGGGGTGTTGTTTTCGCCGCTTATTTGAAAGGTTTGGCCGAGGGGCGGGACGTACGCCGCGGCGCCCTCCAACGTGACTTCGGCGGTGACGGAGCCTCGTTCGAGATCGGTGAGGGTGGGTGTGGAGACGGCGATTTCGCCGTTGAGTACACCGCTGATTTGGCGGAGAGAGCCGGCGAGAAGCGGTTCAACAGCGGCGGCTTGAAAGCGGTGAAATGAAGCTTGGAGGGAGGCGGGCTCGTTCGGTTGCAAGAACGTTTGGCCTGCGATGGGGAGGTGAAATTGGAAGTTGGCTGCCGCGTTGAATGAGCCGCCCTGCGCATCTTGGAGGGCGATCTTGGCCTCGGCGGCGTTGCTGTTCTTGGTGGGTGATGTGTACACACTTGCCGTGGCGACGGGGAATCGAACGCGATCGCCGACGGTGAGGTCGCGTGTTGTGACGGAAGCGCGGAGCGTTGGATCGGCTCCGATGTTGGTGAGCGCAATGTCGGCCGAGAGGCTTCCGGCGACGGCGTAGTCGGCAAGCGCGGGAATGTGGGCGAGGGGAAACGATGCGAGCGACGCGGAGGCGTTGCCGGTGACAACGCTGAGTGGGCTATCCGCGGATTGAAGGGCATCGAGCGGAGCGCGGAGATCGGCGCGCGCGGTGAGCACTTGGTTGCCCGCGTGGGATGCGAAGGCGGTGAGGTTGGCTTGTGTACCGTTGTAGAAAGCGGCGGTGTCGAACGTGACGGGGACGGACCACGGTGATGTGACGCCGTATTGCTCGGGCGGAGTAGCAATGTCCCATCCGCGGAAGCGAACGACGGCGCTCGGTTGGTGAAGCGTGCCGGTGAAATACAGGTCGGCGGCGATGTCACCGAGGAGCGCGGGAATGCGGTTTCGAACGATGTCGGGGAGCGTTCGAAGGTGGGTGACGGCGCGGCGCGGGATGGAAAGCGTGGCGGCGATGGGTGTTTGCGTGGCGGCTTTGGTGCGGCGTTCTGCGGTGGCAAGATCGGCGAGCGGAAGCGTGGATGCGACGTTCAGGTCGGCGAGAAGCGAGTCGTCAAAGAGTTGAACGTTCGCTTGGGTGTGACCTGTTTCACCGTTGAAGTGGCCGCGCACTTCAATGTCGATGTCGCGGGAGGACCAGGCAGGTGTACCTTTGAGCGGCGGGACCGAAACGGTGAGGTAGTGAGTGCGCGCGGCGACGTTTTCAAGGGTTGGGTAGGTTTGCTCGCGCGGGCGATCGAGGTGAAAACGTACGTCGAGGAGGCCTGAAATTTCGGAGATGGGAAGGCCCACGGGGACAAATTCTGCGATGCAGGAGAGATCCCAATCGTCGGCGTGTACATCCGCGGAGCCTGCGAATTTGCGCCACGTTTGGGCTGAAATGAGCGGGCCTGCGACGGTTCCGTCAACGTTTTGAAGTTGAATGCCGGCAATGGTTTTGGCGCATTTCTCGGAGATGCCGCGGACAGCGACGTTGGCGTTGCCGCGGACGCGATCGCCGTCGAAATCGAAGGAAGCGTCGCTTGTAATTCCGGTGATGAGGGATGCGGCTGCGTCGCGGAGCTTTACGCGAATGTGGCCTTTTCGACCTGATTTTGTGGGGGCGAGGGCAATGTCGACGTCGGTTTTTCCACTGAGCGAAATGGGTACACCGAGGAGTTTTCGAACGGCCGCAAGATCGATATCGCGGCCGCGGAGGGTGCCGTTGATTTCGCCGCCGACGAGCGCGATCGAGCCTTGCACCTGGCCGAGATCGGCGCCGGTGAGGGAGATGCCTTGAACAGAAATGCGGCCGTTTTGCGCGCTGATGCGGCCCACTTGGCCCTGGGCCGCGAGGCCCTGATTTTTAAACTGGAATTCGATATTGGTGGCGGCACGTGCGCGGGGATCGACGCGGGCCGAAGCGTGAATGTGCGTGCCGTTTCGATCGGTGAATTGCGCATTCACAGTGGGCGATTGGAGCGAGCCTTGAACGCGGACGGAGGCTTCGTGCATTGTGTACGCATCGACGGCGGCTTCGTCGGCGGTGACGCGCGTGTCGACGGTGAGGTTGTTCCACGGGCCGAAAACGCGACCTTGGATGCGGCCGTGATCCACGTGAACGGTGCCCGTGGCAAACCTCGAGACGGCGCCGCGCACGGTGGCGTCAACACCTTTGAGGTGGGCAGTGCCGGATGCGTTGACCGACGCCGAGCCGCGGAATCGCCCGCCGAGGCGTGTGACTTTGGGGAGCGACGGCGCCGCTGTGGAAAGGTCGAATCGAATGCGGGGGTCGACGGGAAGAAGGGCGAGAAGTGGAGATGGAGGCGGCGCGTTGGGGGCCGACGGCGCGTTGGGCGCAACGGTTGAAAAAGTGAGTTGCGTGGGCGCGCCGGGTTCGGAAATGCGGGCGCTGCCGGACCAGGCGAATCCGTCGAAGATCGCTGTCGCTTCCACAGCGGGGATGGGCTGACCAAAAGCCTGCGTGGGAGATGTGTACACATCGGCCCGAATGGAGACGAGCGCTCCGATGTCGGCTGTGATCTTTCCGTGGGTGGTGAGCGCGATGGAGGGAGCGGTGGGTGAGAGCACCGCGGGATCGAAGGCGGTTGTGGAAAACTGAACTTCGCCGCGAAAAGGTACACCGAACGAAACGAAACCTTCGGCTCGGGCGCTGCCGTGGTGTTCGGTGGAGGCGTCGATGGCAAAGGCGAGTTTGGGTAGATCCCCTTTGAGGTCGACCGTGGCGGCGACCGTGTCGATCACGGGGTAGCGCGGAATGAGCGCTTTGACGTGTTCGGGGCGTGCTCGCGGCACGTGCGCGTTGAGTTCTACGTGGTCACCTTCAAGCAAACCGCGGACGTTGGTTTCAATGTTGCCCACGGTGCCGGCGAAGTTTGCCCACATGCGCGAGCCGCTCGGCGAGGTTTGATCCGCGTCGTCTTTGGGACCGAAGACGCGAAGGTGGTAGCTCGCTGTGCCGGCGATTTCGCCGGGGAGGAGCGCGCGATCGATGACGCCTGTAGGCTCCACGTCCACGGCGACAAGGCCGGGCTCCACGTGCACCGAGCCGACAAGGTGGCGCACATCGGCGTTGAGCGGGCGCGCTCCGTCGGGTTTGCCGGTGACATGGCCGGTGCCGATTTCGGCGCGCTGGAGCACGAAGTGTACATTTCGCGAAGGCTCGGTGGGCGGCGGTTTGGGGCGCGGGGTGAATGCGGCGGCGATGGAGTTGCGTCCGGCCGCGTTGGGTTCAACAAGGACGTTGGCGTCGTCGACCCGCGCAAGCGGAAGCACGATATGGAGATCCCCCGAGCCGAGGATGTTGCGAACGAGCGCGGGAACCGATGTTTCGGCGCGCACCCCGCGGGCGGCGATCACCTCGGTTCCGGCGGGATCGCGGATGATGACGGTTTGGATCGAAACGCCGCGAAGGCCAACATTGTCGATGCCGGAGATGTGTACACTTCCTTCAAAAACCGACGCGAGGGCGTCTTGAACGACGACTTCGAGCGCGCGGCGCGATGCGGGCGTGTTGATGTGAAGGAGCGCGCCGCCAGCGAGCGCGGTTGTGAAGACGGCTGTGATGCCAAGGCCCTTTCCGAGAGTTGCAAACACTCGGCGGAGGCGGGAGGTCATCGGCGCGAAGGGTAGCAGCGTGGCTCATCAGCGGCCCCAACGTTGGCCGGGGCGACGCCGTTATTTGCCGGCGGCTTTTTGACTGTCGCGGAGCAGTTCTTGAAAGAGCTGACCCAACTCGGGTTTGGAGCGCATCGGCCCGCAGAAACGCGACGCCACCATCAGGAGCTGGCCCTCCACTTGGTCGGCTTCTGAACCGAGTTTGGAGAGCCCTTCGAGAGCGGGCTTGCGATCGTTCTCGACGCGGCCGTCAACGTCGGCGAGGCGTGTTCGAAATTCACGAATTTGGGCGTCGATTTCGCCAAGCTGGCGTTCGCGATCGTTGGCCATTGCCTCGGCTTCGAGTTCTTGTTGGCGAACGGTGAACCACTGCTGACACAGGTCGGCGAGCTTTTTGTAAGCCTGAGCGAGTTCACGGTAAGGCTCTGTGAAGCCGGATCGACCTTCCCAAAAGATGAGGTCTTTGTGCGCCGCCTGCACTTGTGAAGGGTACGCTTTGGCCTTGTTTGCAAGCGGAACGACGCGAGCGCGCGCCGATCGAGCTTCAGCTCGGAGCGACGACGCTTCACTCGATCGAGCCTCCATTTGCTGGCCGATTTGAAAGCGATCGCGGTAGCCCCCTTCTTCGAGCGACGCGAGCGTCTGCGCGAGGCTTTGAGCGCGCGTGAGAATTTCTGAAAGGCGCAGCGAGTCGTTTTTGAGGCTTTCGGCCTGGCGCGCGAGTTCAGGCGGAGAGCCGGCGCGTTTGAACATGCGGTCAAATAAATCACCGCGGCGCGCCCAGAGATCGGCTCCGGGCGGCGCTCCGAGCAGTGCCGGCGCGCGCGCTTCGGCGTCGGGCGGGATTTGAATGCCCAGCTCGCCTGCGATGTTGTTGAGGTCGAGCAGCACACGGTGCGCATCGACCGGCCTGTACATCGGCTCTTTTTCAAGGAGCTGCGCGATCAAGCTGTCGAGCGAATCGGGTGCGTCGGGGACGAGTTCGCGAATGCGCGGAGGCGTTTGTTTGAGATGCGCCGCAAGCCACGCGGTCGGATCGCTCGCTTGGAAAGGAAGCTTCTTGGCGAGCATCTCGAACATCAAGATGCCAAGCGCGTAGAGGTCCGACGCGCCCGTGGCGTCGGCCGAGCGAATGCGTTCTGGAGCCATATATTGCGGCGTTCCAAACACTTCACCCATGCTTGTGAGGCGGGCGTCTTGTTTCGAAAGCGCGATGCCGAAGTCGAGAAGTTTGACGCGATCTCCGTGGAGGATGAAAACGTTTTCGGGCTTGAGATCGCGGTGAATGATGTCGAAGTCGTGAGCGCGGGCGAGCGCCCGCGTCATTTGAATCCAAATGGGAAGCGCGCGGCGCACCGGAACGCGGCCTTGTTCAATGATCTGCGACAGGCTCGATCCCTGCAGCAACTCCATGACCATGTAGGGGATGCCGTCTTCGGAATCGCCGTGGTCAAAAATCTCAACAACGTTGGGGTGAACGAGGCGGCGGCTGTTTTTTACTTCGCGAAGAAACCGTTCACGCGTTGTCGGGTCTTGCGCGAGGTCAGGGCTGAGCAGCTTCAGAGCGCGGGCACCGTTCAGGAGCCGAGCGCGCGCTCGATAAACGGTCGCCATTCCTCCACGGCCGATGCGCGCTTCGAGCACGTAGCGGCCGGCGATGGTGGTGCCGATTCGCGGGTCGTCGGGGACGTTGAGGGTGCTTCCGTCAACGAAGCAAAACGCGCTGTCGTCGGGGTACCGCTGATTGCACTGAGGGCAGATCTTCATGCCGTGCCGGGGCGGGGCTCAGGAGCGTCCCCATCCGCACTCTACGGGTGTCGCAGCAATATTCGCAAGAGGGCTGCCCCAAGGGGTCGCTCGTGACCTGTGCGCTTCTCGCGGTGAATGGGGCCCACCCGACTCGCGGGTCGCGGGGCCCCAACCCCACGCCACCGCTCAAACACGGCGGTCCCCCATTCACCGCTCGAACGCGCACAGGTCACTCGCTCCCTGGCCCTCATTCACCGCTCAAACGCGCACAGGTCACTCGCGCCCTTGCCCTCATTCACCGCTCAAACGCGCACAGGTCACTCGCTCGCTGGCCCCCCATTCATCGCTCGAACGCGCACAGGTCACTCGCTCCCTGGCCCTCATTCACCGCTCAAACGCGCACAGGTCACTCGCGCCCTTGCCCTCATTCACCGCTCAAACGCGCACAGGTCACTCGCGCCCTGGCCCTCATTCACCGCTCGAATGCGCACAGGTCACTCGCTCGCTGGCCCCAATACCGGACGGGTCGAACGCGGACAGGTGACTCGCTCCCTTGCCCCCTCACGATCGGGGGTGCTGGTTTTAATGCCCCCCTTGGCAGAATGTGTACACATTCTGCCGGCCCCCCAAGCGTCGTGCTCGCTTCGCTCCGCGCGCCGCGGGGGCCCCTAACCCCGCCGCAGTGGCGCACGGGGCGCAAACCGCACGGCTCGAACGCGGACAGGTGACTCGCTCCCGCTCCCCCTTTTTCATTATCCGCAGTGAGTGTCCGCTACAATTGGAGGCGTGCCATCGGTTTTGGAGAATCGCTTCTGTCTGGTGATTCCTCGCCTGAAGGAGTCGGCGGCGCGTGTCTCGTATCTGCGCAGCGAGTTGGACAGGCACGACGAACTGAAGGCGGCGCTCGCGCTGGACGCGATCTGCGGTCGTTCAGAACAAGCCGATCCGATCGCGCGCGAGGTGTTGGGCGCGCTTGTGACGTTGATGGCCGAACCTGGGATGGCGGGGCGGCTCGCGGCGCTTCGGCGTTTGGCGGACGAACATGCGCTCTTGCCGCTCGGAAGGTTGTTGCGCCGGCCTCCGCCGCCCCGAAGTGAGCGCTTGGAGGAGGATGCTCCGCCGTCGCGCGTGGCGACGGCGCGCGATGGCCGGCCGCTCACCCTGGGTGAGCGGCGGGCCCTCGCGCGCCGTCCGTCGCGCGCGGCCCTCGACCGGGTGCTTCTCGATCCGCATCCGATGGTGGTGCGCAATGTGCTCGGGAATCCGCGCCTGACCGAGGACGACGTGATGCGGCTTGTCACGCGACGGCCGGCGGTTGCGAGCGCCATCGCCGAAGTGGCGAGGCATCCGTCGTGGTCGCAGCGCGCTCGGCTTCGCATGGCGATTTTGCAGAATCCGGGGACGCCTTTGGATATTTCGCTGCCGCTTGTTCGGCTGCTTGTGCGGCCCGAGTTGCTTGCGCTTCTGCGGTCGCCGGACGTTCCAACCGCGGTGCGCGCGGCCGCGCGCGAGATGTTGGAACGTCGGCCGCCGGTGCCGGAGCGGCGCGACGATCAAAGTCATTGACGTTGTGTACACAGGGCCCCCGCCCGCGGCCGCGCTCGCGATTGAGCGCCCGCCGCCGGCCCCCCGTTCGTGACGCGTGCGCGTTTCGCTTTCCGCGGGATCGACCGAACTCGCCGGCTGCGGGGCCCCCACCCCGCATCACGGCTCAAACAAGGCGGTCTCCCCGCGGAAAGCTCAATCGCGCATGCGTACACTCACCGGCCGGCGGCGCGCTTCATTCCCTCACTTGGTTGACCCAAGAGCGAGGAGCGAGCGCGGACGCTTGGGCGGGGCGGCCGAGCGCAATGTACGCATAGCAAAAAAGTGTACACATGACGGGTGAACGGTGTGTACGCAACGTGTCGTTTCCCATGCGCGAGGCCGGGGGTGGGCAGGAAAAAAGGAAGGGGAAGAAGGAGGGGCCGGGGCGGTCGAGACTGAAAAAATGTGGTGATAGTTGAAAGAACGCGCGGGGTTTTACTTGTTCTTATTTCTCCCTTAAAAGGCCGCTCCCTATCTTGTGCAGGCGGCGGATTTGCGCGCGGGTCGGCGGCTGAAGCGCGTCTGCGGGTGACTCTGTTGGAGGTCGGCGATGCGTTTGTTTTTGCTTTGCGGTGTGCTCGGTTTGGCTCTTGTGGCGGGATGTGACGACGGCGGGACGGGCACGACGGGCAACGGTGGCTTTGGAGGAATGGGCACCGGCGGAAGCACAAGCGGCGGCTCCGGTCCCGGCACCAGCGGAAGCACAACGTCGGGGAGCACGGGCGGCATGGGCGGCGCGGGCACCACTTCAAGCACGGGATCGGAGACAACTTCGTCGACGGGGGCGCCCGATTTGTGTGAATCGGCGAGCACCACAACGGCGTTTTTTGCAAACGAGGTGATGCCGATTTTTGGGCAGAGCTGCGGCGCACCTTCGTCGTGTCACTTTGGGGCGTTGCCGTCGGAAGGGTTGTCGCTCAAGACCGGTGAAGCGTACGCGGAGTTGGTTGGAAAGCCTGCGAAACAAGCCTGCAACGGTCAAAACCTTGTGGAGCCGGGGAGCGCGTCGGGGAGCTACTTGGTAAACAAGATCACGGCGACGGATGTCTGTCCGAACGAAAAGAAGATGCCGCCGAACTCACCGCTTTCGAGCGCGAACAAGCAGAAGATCATCGACTGGATTTGTCAGGGCGCGGCAAACAACTAGGACGTCGGGGTCGCACCGTCCCGCGGAAGTGTGCGGGCGACGTTTGTGTACACAACAGTTGTGTACACAGTGGACGGTGTATGCTCGCCGCGCGATGACGTACTCGGCTTTTTTGCGTTGTTTTGAAGGGTGCCCGGGGGAGCACCCGCTCCACGCCGCGTTTTACCGCTGTCCGAAATGCGGTGGCCTTCTCGACGTTGTGCACGATGTGGAGGCGTTGAAGCAACGCGGTGCGCGGCGCTGGATCGATCTGTTTCAGGATCGGCGCGTGGATGGTCGCTATCCGTACGATTCAGGGGTGTGGTTGCGGCGCGAATGGGTGGCGCCCGAGGTGGGCGACGCGTCGATTGTGTCGATGGGGGAGGGGGCTACGCCGCTTGTGAAAGCGGGGTTATTGGGCCAGCGTTTGGGGCTTGAGCAACTGTGGATCAAGCAGTGCGGGCAGAGCCCAACGGGGTCGTTCAAAGACTTGGGAATGACCGTGCTTGTGTCGACGGTGGTGCACGCGATGCGAAAGGGGACGCTGAGCGTTCGAGCGGTTGCGTGCGCATCGACGGGAGACACTTCGGCGGCGCTGGCCGCGTATGGAGCGCGGGCCGGATTGCCGGTGATTGTGCTGCTTCCACGCGGAAAAATTTCAACAGCGCAGCTTGTGCAACCGATTGCGGCGGGAGCGAAGGTGCTGTCGCTCGACACCGACTTTGACGGGTGCATGAAGCTCGTTCGGAGCTTGGCCGAGAGCGGGCTTGTGTACCTTGCAAACTCGATGAATGCGCTGCGGTTGGAGGGGCAGAAAACCGTGGCTTTTGAAGTGGTGGAGCAGCTCGGTGGGGTGCCCGATTGGCTGGTTGTTCCGAGTGGAAATTTGGGCAATGTGTACGCAATGTTTCGCGGCTTTGAGCTGCTGCGTACACTTGGGTTGATCGAAAAGCTGCCGAGGCTTGTGGCGGCGCAGGCGGCACAGGCTGATCCGCTCTATCGCGCGTGGTCGGCTGGCAAGCAGGAAGTGGCGCCGGTTGTTGCCGGGGAGACGGTGGCTTCGGCGATTCAGATTGGCAATCCGGTGAGCGCGCCTCGGGCGATGCGGGCGCTTTCGGCGACGAGTGGGGTGGTGGAGCACGCGACGGAGCAGGAAATCGCGGACGTGGGCGCTCGGGCCGATCAAGCCGGGCTGTACGTGTGTCCGCACACAGCGGTTGCGCTTTCCGCGGTGGAGAAGCTGCGCGGTCGCGGGGTGATCGGTGTTGGCGAGCGCGTGGTGGTGGTTTCTACAGCGAATGGGCTGAAGTTCACCGATGCGAAGGTGCGTTACCACGAGGGGGCACTTTCAAACGTTGTGAGCCGTTTCAAAAACCCGCCGACTGAGTTGGCCGCCAACGAAGGTGCCGTTGCCGATGCGGTTCGGGCGCTGACAGGCGCGTAGTCCTACAGACTGCCCGAAAATTCGTGGGCGTTTGGCGGGTCGCGAGAAAAATGTGCCCCAACGCAAATCGGGTGGAAAAAAAACTCAAGGTGAACCGTTGAACCGGTGTTGAACCCACGGGTGGTGGGGTTTGCCCGAGGGGCGGCCTCAACCGAAACGCGGACAAGGCTGGACGAGGCAACTGCGCGAGCAAAAGCCTCCAAGGAGGTGCAAAAAAGCTAACTAGGGGCTAACGCGGTCCGTCACGCCGCGCGGCGAGCGAGGGGCACAAAGTGGGCGGATTTTTTGGGGCGAGCATTCGGCAACGGGGCGCGCAGCAGAAAGCCCGGTCACCCTCGGGTGGGACCAATTGCGCGCCGCCGCCGGTTGTGCGGCATGGGCCTCGTCAACGAGCATGCCTACCGCGCTCGCTTTCCGCTAACGTACTCGGCCGATGCTTCGCGTGTTGATCGTCGAGGATTCCACCGCCATGCGGGCGTTCGTCCGTGCGGTGTTGGAGGAGGGGTCGGAGCCCGTTGAGGTTCAAGAAGCTTCGTCGGGATTTGATGCGCTGCGGCTTTTGCCGCGCGGCGCGTACGACTTGGTGATCACAGACATCAACATGCCCGATATCAATGGGCTGGAGTTGCTGCGATTTGTTCGGCAAGGGCCTCAGCATCGCGACACGGCGGTGCTTGTGATCTCGACAATGTCGTCGGACCGCGACCGCGACCGCGCGCTGGCGTTGGGCGCAGACGCGTTTCTGCCAAAGCCGTTTTCGTCACAGGCGCTGCAAGAAGCGATCGCGAAATGCCTTGAATTGAGGTCCGGCGCCGGAGGGGCTGCCTGATGGCCGAACCGGGCGACCGCGCACGCGAGGAATTTTTTTCAGAGACCCAGGAGATCGTGGAAGGGTTGGGGCGTGATCTGCTCGCGCTCGACGCTGCCCAACAGGCCAATCGGTCGGATCCGGATCTCGTTAACGACATTTTTCGCGCTGTACACACGCTGAAGGGGCTCGCGGGCCTTTTCGGCGCGAACTTGATCTCGACGCTTTCGCACGAACTCGAAGAGCTGCTTGACGATTTGCGGCTTGGCAAAGTGCCGCTCTCGGCCGATGTGCTCGTGACGCTTTTTAAAAGCGTTGAGCTTTATTCGCATCTTCTTCAGGCCGAAAAAGAAGGCGGCGACGCTCCGAGCAAAGAGGTGGACGCGCTCGTTTCGCTGATTCGGCGCGCGACCGGAAGCAGCAATTCACCGTCGCCGTTCGGCCAGTACGAACTCGATCCAGGTCTGCTCGCGGTACTCACAGAATACGAGGAGCATCGGCTCCGAACGAACATCGCGCAGGGGCTTTCGCTCTATCGGCTGCGCGTTGTGTTTTCGCTCACGACGATTGATCAGGCCCTCGACGAACTGAAAAGCCTCGCCAAACCAATGGGGTAGATCATCACGTATCTGCCCACGGGCTCGGGCGCCGACGCCGACTCGATCGAACTCGACATTCTCATCGCGTCCAAAGTCGCCACGTTTGATTTGCAAAACGCCCTCGCCGGCAAAGGCGTTGCGGTGGAGGAAATTCCGCGGACGGGTGGGCGCGCTCCGGTTCCGTCGGCGGCTCCCGCCGTGCACGTGGAGGTGATTGCCGATGCGCCCGAATCGCCGGGAAGCGAGCCGGGGATCACTCCGGCGCCCGACAGCGATCGGTCGGCGGCGCTCGGTCCTTCGCGAAACGCGGGCGGTCAGTCGCTGCGGTCCGTTGCGCAGACGGTCCGCGTTGATATTCACAAGCTCAATCGCTTGATGAACATCGTGGGCGAGCTTGCGATTGTGCGTACACAACTCGCGCGCCTCGTGGAACGGCTGCGCGCAAGTCAGTCGGACCGGGCTGTTACGACCGATTTGCATCGGCTCCAGCGCACGTTTGATCGGCATCTTGCGTCGATGCAGCAGGGCATTCTCGAAGTGCGCATGGTGCCGCTCGGCCAGGTGTTCGACAAACTCGCGCGTGTTGTTCGGCAGATCAGCCGTGAGATGGAAAAGTCGGTGAACTTGGTGATCACCGGCGCTGAGACCGAGGTCGACAAACTGATCGTTGAAGAGCTGAGCGACCCGCTCATGCACATGATGCGAAACGCGATCGATCACGGGATTGAGCCGCGCGCTGAACGTGAAGCGGTTGGCAAACCCGCTGTGGGTACGATTGCGCTCAATGCCTTCCAAAAGGGCAGCCACGTCGTGATCGAGATCGAAGACGACGGCAAAGGCGTCGACACCGAGGGGCTGCTTGAGTCGGCTGTTCAACGCGGAATTGTGGCGCCGGACGAGGCCAAATCGCTCTCGCTTCGCGAGGTGCTAAATCTTGTGTTTTTGCCGGGGCTCACAACGCGCGCGGCCGTGAGTGAACTGTCGGGGCGCGGCGTCGGAATGGACGTTGTGAAGACCAACATCGCCAAGCTCGGCGGCGTGATCGACATCAGCAGTGAAGCGGGCATTGGAACGAAGTTCACGGTCACGTTGCCCATCACGCTCGCGATTATCAGCGCACTGATGGTTCGCTGTTCCGATCGGCTCTTTGCGATTCCTCTCGCAAACGTTCAGGAGGCGGTCGTTCTCGACTTGCCGACCGTTCGCGAGATTGACGGCCGCGAGATGATCACGCTGCGCGGGAGTACACTTCCGCTGTGTTCGCTGACGCGCCTATTTGACTTGCCGCCGCCTGAAGAAGGGGGCGAGATGTTGGCTGAAAACGCCGTTCGATCCGTGGGCGGGGGGAGCGGTCGCTCGCGTTGGGGTGACGTGAACCGGAGCGGACCTCGATCCAATCGCCAGTTCATCGTGGTGACAAGCGTGGGCTCGCGTCGGCTCGGTCTGGTTGTGGAGTCGCTCGTTGGTGAACAGGACATCGTGATCAAAGCGCTTGGTCCGTCGCTCAAAGGGGTTCGCGGTTTCGCCGGCGCCACCGAGCTGGGTGATCAACGCATCGCCTTGGTGCTGGACGTGCAGGCCCTGGTGGAAGAGACGCTCGCATCGACCGATCGCGGTCGTTTTGATTTCAGAGGGACCAATGGCTGATCTCGTACGCTCGCGAGCGCGAGGGAATTTGGCGCGTCGCGGCGCACCCATTGACCGCGGTCCACGCACAGAGTTTCTCGCATTCCGGTTGGGCGATGATGTGTACGCAGGCCCCGTGGCGCTCATCCGCGAGATCTTGAAGCCACCGCCTCTCACCCCTGTGCCGCGGGCTCCGTTCGCCGTCATGGGGATCGTGAGTGTGCGCGGGCAGCTTGTGACGGTGATCGACCTGCGACGGCGCCTGCGGCTGCCCGAATCGGCCCCCACGCGTCGGGCGCGCGTGCTTCTTGTGAACCCTCAGGGCACCGAAGTGCTGGGGCTCTATGTGGACGAGGTGCTCCAAGTGTACCGTCTCGCCGACAACGAGATTGAACACGCGGCGGCTGCGCTCGGAGGTGAAGTTGCGCCGTATATCGCCGGGATCGCTCGGCCCATTGTGCAGGGAAGCGCATCGTCTTCAGCGGCGCCCACGGAAGCATCGCTGGTCATCTTGTTAGAACTCCGTTCGCTCCTGGCCTCGTGAAAGGAAGATCGGTCTGCCCATGCGTACGCGGAGCCAACCCGTTCGAACCGACCCCCAAAAAAGTTTGGTGGGTTTCGTTGTGGGCGACGTGTTCTACGCCATCGACATCAGCGTGGTCCGCGAGATCGTCAATCCATTGCCGATCACGCCGCTCCCACACACGCCTGTTGAAGTTGCAGGCGTTGCCGACCACCGGGGCGAAGTTGTTCCCGTGATCGATCTGCGGGTGCGCTTCGGCTTGCCGCCCACCACTCCAAGCCGCAGCACCAAGTGGATTCTCGTCGACGGCGGCAGCAACCCCATCGGCCTCGTTGTGGATGCTGTCACCGAGGTGTTCGGCACCGCCGGTGGTGAATTGAGGCCGACTCCGCAAGTCGGCGGTGATCGCCACGCGCGAGGGATCACCGGCGTTACGTCGCACAACGGCGCGCTCACATTCGTTCTCGACACGAACAAATTTTTGGATGTGCTCCAACTCCTCGAAGAGCAGGGCATGCTCGGGGGAGGCCAATGACGCAGGAGCGCAGAGCGCCCGCGCACGTGGAGCGCGCTCTCCAGTCGGTGGATCCTGAGGAGAGGCGGCGTGCGGTTGGCCTTGTGGTAGCGGTGCCGATCGAGGAAGCCGTTCCGCTGCTGATTCGCGCCCTCGGCGACGACGACTGGCGCGTTCGAAAAGAAGCCACGTTCGCCGCGCGTGAATTGCTGCCGGCCGATGAACTTTTGAGCGCACTCGTGAGCGTTCTCGACTCGCGCGACATAGGCCTGTGCAACGCTGCTGTGGACGTGCTCGGTGCCGCCGGTGCGGGGGCCACACCCCACCTTGTTGCGGCTATGGCCACGCTCGGCCCCGACGGGCGCAAACTCGCCGTTGAAGCCCTCGGTTCATCGCGTGATCGCGCTGCGCTCGGACCGCTCTCGGCTGCGCTTCACGACGCCGATGCAAACGTTCGCCAGACCGCGGCGGAGTCAATCGCATCGCTTTCGGCGGTGGCTCCCGACGAGGTTGAAGCGGTGCTTCTTCGTTTGCTCGATGACCCCGATCCGATCGTGAAGCTTTCGGCGCTCGCCGGCCTCGACACTCTCGGCGCTGTGTTGCCGTGGGACCGGCTCGCGCCGTTGCTCGACAACGCCACGCTCCGTCCGTTGGCGCTCGGCGCCGTGGCGCGCGCCGGACATGCGGGCGCGCCCGCGGTCCTTGCGCGCGCCCTCGGCGCATCGTCGGGGCGCACATTTGATGCCGCACTGGCCGCATTCGCGCTGGTGCCGCTCGATCCGCTGCCCGATGCGGCAGTCAGCGCGCTGCGCCCGTACGAGCCGGCTGTTTCGGAGCGCCTCGTGCGCGCGGCTGCCATGGGCGACGACGACGCCGTGGAGCGCCGCCGCACCGCACTGCTTGTCGCGGCGGCACTCGGGGCACCGGCGATCATTGCCGTTGCCGTGGATGCACTTGGCCATCCCGATCTCGGAGACGCCGCGCAGGCCGCGCTCGAAAGGTTGGGTACACCCGCCGTGGACGCGCTCGTCGCGCGGCTGGACAGTCGTTGCAGCGGTGATGCCGATCTTGATGGAGATGCGTGCGCCCAGTGCATCGAAGCGCTGGCCCACATTGCCGAGCAGCATGAGACATCCAGGCCGGCCGTGCTTGCCGCCCTACGTCGTGCGGTTCGCGTGCGTTCTCCGCGCGTCGCGGCGCAGGCGCTCTATGCGCTCGGCGCCCTGGGCGACGCTGAAGACCTCGCTCTCGCCGAAGCGCAGTTTCTCGCATCGCAAACCCCGGCCGCGCACGCGGCGGAAGCCGCGCTCGCGGCCCTCGCAGCGCGGCATCCGGCCGCGGCGCGCGCGCTGTGGGACGCGGCCGAAACGGCCGCGCCCCACAGCGCGCGCCCCGCGGCCGTCGCCCTCGGAGCCCTCGCCGAAGTGAAGCAGCTCGGCGACGGCGAGCCGCGCGCGCTTCGATTTTCTTTCGCAGGCGGCCGGGTCCGACGAGGCCGCCACGCGCCGCGCCGCCGTGTCCGCGCTCGCGAGCGTTGGAGGCGCGCCGGCTGTGGAAGCGCTTGTGTACGCATTGGCCGACGAAGAACGTGAAGTGCGGCGCACGGCCGCTCGCGGCATTGGCAAACTCGCTGCGCTCGGTGACAACGCCAAGCTTCTCAACGTTGTGAGAGCGTCGAGTGATCCCGAGCTGCTCGCGGCCGCCGTGCGCAGCGCGGGCGACTACCTGATCGCCGACGGCTCCCCTCCCGAAGTGATTCTGCTGCCCCCATCGCGGCCGCCTGTCGGCCCGCGCGCGCGCGGCGGATCGAGTGCGCCGCCGTGGATCGCAAGTCATTTGGCGCCCAAGTCTCCAGTGCCCGTGGCTCCGAGCACCCACAATCTCATCGCCGAGCTTTCGGTCATGTGTGAAGACCCGTCGCCCGACGTGGCCAACGCCGCGCTCGATGCGCTTCGCCGCGCTCCGACCGAAGTGCGCGTGCTGGCAACGTCGCGGGCGCTCGGGCATCGCGAAGTGGACGTTGTGAAAACGGCGGTTGTGAAGCTCTCCGGCGCGCGCCGATCGCTGACAGACGCAGCTGCCGCGCCGTTAGAACTATCGAGCGATGTCTGGGAAAAACTTCGAGGTCTCCTCGATCACGAACGAGCCGACGTGCGCCTTCTCGTGGCGGAGTCGATCTGTCTGCTCGATCCCGATCGCGGTCGCGACGCGTTGGTGGAGCGCGCGCAGTCGGAACGTGACTCCGACGTGCTCATGGCTATCGACTTCGCGTTGTCGGTTGCCCAGCGCCAGAAGAAAGGCTCCGGCGCGTCGTGAGCGGAAAGCCCGAAGATCTGAAGCTCGAGGCCGACGAATATCGGCTCCTTCGGGAAATCATCAACAAACACTCGGGCATCTATTTCAGCATCGATTCACGCGCGATCCTTGAGCGGAAACTGCGCGAAAGACTGGTTGCCCAGCGCTTCACTTCGTTCGGCGAATATTGCCAATTTCTTCGCAGCGACAAAGGCAAGGCCGAGCTGGATGAAGCTGTGGACCTCGTCACCGTCAACGAAACGTACTTTTTCCGCGAGGACTACCAACTTCGGTGCTTCCAGAGCGAAATTCTGCCGGACGTCGCGCGCGACATCGGACATCGAGGCCGTCTCAGCGTGTGGAGCGCCGGTTGTTCCACCGGCGAAGAGGTGTACACAATCGCGGCGCTGATCAAAGAAAGCGGCCTTTTCACCCAGGGTGAGGTGCGCATCTTCGGATCGGATATCTCGCGCCGTTGCGTCGCCGCGGCGCGTCGCGGCGTTTACGGCCCCTCGTCCTTTCGACAAACGCCATCGGAGTTGCGGCGTCGATACTTTGTCGAGCGCGCCGATGGAGTACACGTCGGCGACGAGCTTCGGGCTTTGTGCAACTTTGGGCAGCTCAACCTGGTAAACCCTGAGAGAGCAGCCGTTGTGGGGCGCGTCCAAGTCATCTTTTGCCGGAATGTGCTCATCTACTTCGACAACGCTTCGCGCCGCCGGGTAATTGAGATGTTCTATGAGCGCCTGCTACCGGGCGGCTATCTCATGCTTGGACACTCCGAATCCCTTCTTAATGTGTCCACCGCTTTTGAACTCGTGCATCTGCGCGAAGATCTTGTCTATCGAAAGCCTGTTACTATGGGCGGGAGGCACACCGCGTGACGGCAGCCCGCACGAACGCCCCCCTTCGAGTCCTGGTGGTGGACGACTCCGCGTACAACCGTCGGAACATCGCGGACATTTTGGGCGAAAACGACGAAGTTGAAGTCATCGGCAAGGCTGCCGACGGCGAAGAAGCGCTTCGTCTGGCAATTCAACAAAAGCCGGACGTGATCACGCTCGACCTCGAAATGCCGCGCATGGACGGCTTCACATTCCTGCGAATTCTGATGGCCCGGCAACCCACGCCGGTCATTGTTGTTTCGAGCTACAGCCAAAAAGAAAACGTGTTCAAAGCGCTTGAACTTGGGGCGATCGACTTCGTCGCCAAACCCGAGCAGCGCTACTCGTTCAACGGCCCGATTCGGCGCGAGATCCTCCAGAAGGTGCGCCTTGTCCGAGCGCTGCGGCCGCTCTCGTTTCGTCCAATGCCCTCGGCGGCGTCGGCGGCCCCCGCCGCGCCCGCCCGGGTAGACGTCACACCCCGCGCATCACAACCGCAGCTTCGATACGTTGTCGCGGTGGCGGCTTCCACCGGCGGTCCACCCGCCCTCATGGAACTTTTGCCGCGCATTCCAGAACGCTCCGCCGCAGCCATTCTTGTCGCGCAGCACATGCC
Source organism: Polyangiaceae bacterium (assembly GCA_016712345.1). Lineage (GTDB taxonomy): Bacteria > Myxococcota_A > Polyangia > Polyangiales > Polyangiaceae > JADJRH01. The sequence goes on along the minus strand of JADJRH010000011.1, from coordinate 3,622,806 downwards.
CGAGAAGTTCACAAAAACATTCGCTGAAAGACTCGACAAAAAATCAAGTGTACACGTAACGGAAGCGATGGACAACGACCCGATCGCCCGGGGTCGTGTGTACATTTGCCCGGGTCGCAATTGCATGGAGTCTGTTGTCGGTGTCGGCGGGGGTGTCGGTGTCCAAGCCGATCTTCGCATTCGGCTTGTGGCCCCGGGGCGCGGCGATCGGTACGTTCCGAGCGCCAACCGCCTGTTTCGGAGCGTTGCTGAAGTGGCGGGTTCGCGGGCGGTGGGCGTTATCTTAACCGGCATGGGCGACGACGGCGCCGACGGGGCGCGCGCGATCCTCGACGCGGGCGGCACGGTGATCGCCGAGAGCGAAGAAACCGCCGTCGTCTACGGCATGCCCGGAGCCGCCGTGCGCGCTGGAGTCGTTTCAGACGTCATGCCCCTCAGCGCCATCGGCGACTATCTCGCGGGGATCTTGTGACGGTGGTTCAAAACGGCCTAAAACGTTGCGGTTTCTTCCTCTGCACCGTCGGCGCCCTCATCTCGTGCGGCGGAACCGGAACCACTGCCAACACCGGCGGCGGCGCGGGCGGAATCACCACCGGCGGTGCGGCTGGAGCCTCCACAACCTCGGGCGGCGCGGGTTCGTTGCCCACCACATCCGCGGGCGGCGGTGTCGTGGACTTTTGTACCGACTGCAAAGTCGGCAATGCCTGCGATTCATTCGCCAACAACGACTTGAACGAGGCTTCGGGGATCGCGCCCGCCTCGGTGGCCGGGGCCTATTTCGTTCACAACGATTCGGGCGACACGGCTCGCTTCTTTGCGACCAATTGCAAAGGCGATGACCTCGGTGAGTACAACGTCCAAGGAGCCGATGCCGTCGATTGGGAAGACATGGCGCGCGCGCCGTGTGGGCCAAAAGTCTGCCTGTATTTCGGCGACATCGGAGACAACCTCGCCGAGCGGCCCAATGTCGCTATCTACCGCGTTTACGAGCCGCCAAGCCTTTCAAACGGCAAGTTTGATGTCCTTTCCGAAAAAATGACCCTTGTGTACCCCGACGGCGGTCACGATTCCGAAGCGCTGCTCGTTCATCCGATCACCGGCGAAATCGCGCTTGTGACAAAAGTGAACGAGGGCGTCAGCGCTGTGTACACAACACCTGAAGCGTTCTCGGCGGGAGCCACCGCAACGCTTGTGAAAGGGCCTTCCGTATCCCCGCCCGACGGAAGCGCGCGGTTTACGGGCGGCTCTGTCCACCCGGAGGCCAAGGGTATTTTGCTGCGCACCTACACAAACTTGTTCTTCTACCCGATGACGCCCGACCAGACGCTCAGCCAGGCTCTTTCCGCCGCGCCGTGCATCATACCTGCCGTGCTTGAATTGCAGGGCGAGGCCGTCACGTTCACGCTCGACGGCTCGGGCTACGTCACCGTCAGCGAACAGACGGGACAAAGTCTGCATGTGTACACATGTGACTAGTCGTCTCGTTCCGGGATCAAGTCGTCCTCGGGCCAAGGACCAAGCTTCCAAGCGTGCCTGAGCGCGGCGGCGATCGCGGGCATCAGATCTTTCGACGGTATCGGCGCCGCGCTGTCTCTTTCCGCGAGTCGCGCCAGGTGCTCGCGAAGTTCGGCCTCGCACGGCACCGCGCCGCCGAATGAAAAAGCCGGCCCCACCCAAACATCCACACCGCGACGTGCGCTCTGCGCCATAGCCAAAAGCGGCCGCAGCCCGTCCACGATCTGCTCCACGTCGGCGGCGGGCTGAGCCAGGATCGGCGGGGCGCGAAACGACTGGGCCGCCCGCTCGTGCCATGAGCGCGCCAGCACCGTCTCCCCCTGTGCGGCCGCAATCTCCGCAAGCAGCGCGCACGTTTTCCAAAGCGCCTTGTCTTTGCGCCTCGTTCGCGTTTGCAGCGCCCGATGAGCCAGATCTTCCGCCTCTCGATGCCGCCCCTGCCCGAGCAATGTGAATCCGAGCGTGTGTACACATTCAGACAAGAGATCCACCGGCGCGGGAACAAACGCCGCGAGTCGCTGCGGCATCTCCGAAGCATCGGTTTCGTGGGCTTCCAAAATCGACAGTGCCGTTCGGAGTTCGCGCTCGGCATCCTCCAAAAAACCGTCGGTTCGATAGCCGGCCGCTCGCCGGATCAATGCGTACGCCTCAATGCTTGGCCGACCATTTTGCTGACCCAGCGCAAGCATCTGAAGGAACGACTCGCGCGCCTCAGCGCCTCTTCCTCCGGCAAGTGCCACATCGCCGAGCCCGCGCGCCGAACAAGCAAGCCCATCGTCGTCGCCGAGCTGCCGAAAAATATTAAACGCCCGCCAAAACCTTAGAAACGCGATATCCGCGCGACCCGCTTCGAGCAGTAACTCCCCGTATCCGTGGCGAACGATCGCTTCCAAGTCGCGATCTTCGAGCGCCATGGCCTGTTGAACGGCCCACTCGTAACACTTCGCCGCCGATGTGTACTTTCCGATGGCCGCCAGCACCAGGGCGAGATCGCGCAGCGACCCAACGATCGAAGGCACTTCGGCGTACGAGAGATCGCCGTCGAGGGCGTCCCGCAGCTCCGCCTCCGCCTCACCGAGGCGACCCAAATCTCGCAACGCGAGACCCCGTTCACGCCGCGCTTCCGCAAGCCTCGCTACGTTTTCGATGGACGACGGGTTATCAAAACGCTTCTGCGCGCGGCCCAGAAAGAGCACCGCACGCTCCGCGGCGCCGAGCTTTCGAAACAACGCGCCCAGCCGCAAAAGCAAAAGCCCAAGCGACTCACCCGCCCGCGTTTCCGCGCCCGCGTCGTGCCCAGGTTCTCCCGTGCGCTCTGCGATGGTGAGTGCAATGGCGGTGGCCGCTTCGGGCCTGCCATTGGATGCGAGTTCCTCCGCGTGTCGAAGGAGTTCTGCCGCTTCATCGAGCGAAGTTTGCACAACAGCCGATCACTATCGCTCGTTTCGGCGTTGCCGTCTCCCCCCCATCGCGACAACCGTCGCGCGCGACACGGCCCACACGCTTGTCAGTCGGCGCTCGACAGATCCACAACTTCGTAGATCTGCCAAATGTTCGACCCCGAAACGATGTGGGACTCAAGCTCTTTCAAATACTGCGCGTGATAGGGGTTTTTGGCCATATCTGTCCACGCACTTTCGAGGTCGTTCAGGCTGTCCACCCGAACCTCGAACTCCACGTGCGATTGGGCCACGCCGATTGTGCCGGTCAGCACGCGAATAGCCGCCGCGCGCCAGCCGATTCGTTGTCCAACGTCACCTTCCCACTTCCGAAGAAGGGCAATCGTCGCGTCCTTGTGCCCGTAATGCGCCGTTAGCAGCCATCGTGCGATGTACATCGTCTCTCTCCGTGGTTGATTTTGCGCGCCGCCGTGTTCCCTCTGCCGAGCACGCCCCGACACAGAAGATAGCGCCGCGCCGTCCGCCGCGCGGGCATCCTAGAACAGTCATCCGATGAAACGAAACCCCGAAGGTGCACTTCGCGTGAGAAGCTTTGATTGCCCCATTTTCTGCGAAGAGGCCGCTCCTCGTGCGGGCTACGTGCCCCGCCGTCTCGTTTCACCGAAGAATGTGCTACGACGCCGGTGTTTGTGAACTTGCCCACCGGCCGTGAACCTCGTGCACCGAATGCAGACCCATCTGCGGGAGCTGCGTTCGGCGACACACTGCTTGCCGGCAAGGCGCGCGCAGCCTCCGCCACAACTGCGCACGGTTTCGAAAGTCCGAAAACGCGTGAGCCGATCGCCAAGGCGATCAGCGCGCTTCCGCTCGAAATCCAGGGCATTTGGGTCGGTCTTGCGTGCATCGTGCTGCTTCGTTGTCAGCGCTGCCGCGCTTCGTTCGTTATTCACTCCAGGCAATGTTGATGCCCAACCAACCACCGCCACCTCGGCGTCGGGCACCGCAAGCACCTTGCCCGCTCCCACCGCGCCCGCCTCGATTGGCGCGCTCGCTCCAACGTCCACCGCAACATCGGTTTCCATCGGGGGGCCCGGCAACGGAAGCGGCGGCCTCGGCGGCAATCCGTTCGGTGCCCTCGCCATTCGCGACAGCCTCTCCAAAGACGTGCAGCTTCGCAAAAATCGGCGCTTTCGTGGACCACCTCGAAAAGCTCATCGAAATCGAGCCCAGTGCCGTTCATCGAGCCGACGTTCGCCGCCTCATGGTCGACGCCTCCGTGGTTTCCCTTGTCGGCGGAATGAACCCCGATGCTGAAAGGCTCTTCGTCTTCTTGAGTACACGTGCCGGCACCGCGGGGCCCGACGTGATGTTTGAACTTGTCACAACGCGCGGCGGCACCCGAGCGGCCGCCTACGCAGAAGAACTTCTACGCCGCGAAGACGTGCGCGCCCAAGGTACACCTGCGTTCAAAGTCGCCTACGAAATGAAAACGGCAACCACCTGCCAAGCGCGCCTCGCCATGTTTGATCGCATCAAAAAAGAGGGCGATCTTCGCTGCAATCAATTCCTTTTCCAAATGGCCAAGTGTGGCAAAGGCCCCACCGACTGCTGCGTTGTGAACGACCCCGCGTACAAAGAAGTGGTGCGCGTCCTCAACGCCAAAAAGTGAGCGTCATGACGATCGGCAACCCCAACTACAAAACCGACCCCGACAAACTGCGCCGCGAAGCCGACGCAGAGCGTGAACACGCGGCGTTCGTCGCCGAGTCAAAAGATCGCCTGTCGCCCAAGTGTCCCGAGTGCGGCGCACTCGGCAGTCTCGAAGAGGTAGACGGCGAAGTGCGCTGCATCGACTGCGACCTGGTCGTCGGCGCCAAAACAAAACTTCCCGGATTCGGCCGCCGCTGACGCCAAAACTGAAACGCAAAGGTGTACACACTCGCCGCTTCAAAAAAGCGCGCTTGACGCCGAACACCCGCTCCTCAAAACCTTCGCCCCATGTTTACCGTTCGCGCGCCGCAATATGGCGGTCCTGAAGTCATGGTGTACGAAGAGCTACCCACGCCTGAACCGGCCAAAGGTCAGGTGCGGGTGAAGGTCGCCGCCGTCGGCGTCAACTTCGTCGATATCTACCATCGCAGCGGGCAATACTCGACGCCCATGCCCGTACCGATCGGGCTTGAGGGCGCCGGCGTTGTTGAAGCCGTGGGTGAAGGCGCCGATGCAAAAGTCGGTGACCGCGTTGCCTGGTGCGCTCAACCCAACTCGTACTCAACGCACATCGTTACAACCCCCGACAAACTCGTTCCGGTGCCCGCCGGCTGCGATCTCAAACTCGCCGCCGCCATCATGCTTCAAGGCATGACCGCGCACGCGCTTGCCCATGGTGTACACGCGCTCGGCCCCAACGACACCTGCCTCATTCACGCCGCCGCCGGTGGAGTGGGTCAACTGCTCGTTCAGTTTGCCGCTCAAGCCGGCGCCCGCGTGATCGCCACCGTTTCTACCGAAGAAAAGGCCAAAAAAGTGCGCGCCCTCGGAGCGCACGAAGTTGTCCTGTACACCCAGACAGACTTTGAGGCCGAGGTGCGCCGCCTCACAAACAACGTCGGCGTCAACGTCGCCTACGACTCCGTTGGCAAAGACACCTTTGCAAAAAGCCTCAACTGCATTCGCCGCCGAGGCCTATGTGTACTCTTCGGCCAAGCGAGCGGTGCCGTGCCTCTCTTTGAAGTTCAGACCCTTGCTCAAAAGGGCTCCCTGTTCCTCACCCGCATGAAACTCGCTGACTACATCGCCACGCGGGCTGAACTGCTTGAGCGCTCCGGCGCCGTGTTCAGCGCTGTTGCCAACGGCTCTCTCAAAATCGAGATCGGCGGCGAGTTCGCACTCAAAGATGCCGCCGTGGCGCACCACAAACTCGGCGGCCGTGAAACCACGGGCAAACTCATTCTGCTCCCCTGAGGCACAGCCATGAATCACGACCAAAGCGGCGGCGGTGGGCGAGGAGATCAACGCGGTGATCGCGCGGGCGGCGGTGAACGTCGCGGCCCTCCCGACACTCCGTTCCTCCAGTTGGAAATGTCCAAGCTCATGTATTCCGAGGCTGCTGAACTCGCCAAAGAAGCCGGTCGTGACCTCATGCGTGAAGCGATCAAAGCGCGTTTGCGTGAGCGCCTCGGCCCTCAACTTGAAGCGCTTGCTCGCATTGCCGCCGACGAGTTGGCCGACGATATCCTCGCCAACCTCAATATCGAATCGAACATTGAAGCTCGTCGCCGCGCTCGACAAGACATCTCGCGCCGCGTAGCCGAAGCGCTCCATCCAAAGAGCGACGCGTCAGAATAACGCCGCTTCTACCCATCTCCCCTCCGTCGATCTACCCACGCAGTCGCAAAAAGTAGCGGCGCACCCTGCGCCGGACTACGCGATTTTGGGCGGTATATTTCGCTCATTTTCACCCCCCAATTCCCGCGGTTGCGCCGCAAAGGGGAGAGCGGTATAACCTTTTTGCATATATGCGACGCGTCCTTGTTGTGGATGATGAAGAGAATTTGCGGCTTCTCGTTCGCACCATTTTGCGACGCGAAGGCTTCGAGGTTGAAGTCGCCGCGAGCGGTGATCAAGCCCTCCTGCTCGTAGAAACCTTTGGTCCCGACGTCATCCTCACCGACGTTCGCATGCCCAAAATGGGCGGACTTGACCTTCTCACCACCCTCAAAGCCAAAGGCAACGACGCCGTTGTCATTGTCATGAGCGCCTACGGCAATGTGGATCTTGCCATCGAGGCCATGAAGGCCGGCGCCTACGACTACCTCCAGAAGCCCTTCAAGCCGGAGGAGCTCGTCCTCGTCATTCGCAAAGCCGAAGAGCGTGAAAGCCTGCGTCGCGAAAATCGCGCCCTCAAACAGGAAATGCGCCAAAAAGACCTGTTTGAAGACATCCTCGCCAAAAGCGCCGAAATGCAGGCCATCTTCAAAACAATCACCAAAATCGCCGACTATAAAACCACCGCCCTTGTCATGGGTGAAAGCGGCGTCGGCAAAGAGCTTGTCGCCCGCGCCATCCACACCCGATCTACCCGTAAGGGAGGCCCGTTTTGTGCGGTCAACTGCGGCGCAATTCCAGAAAATCTCCTCGAGAGTGAACTGTTCGGTCACAAGCGCGGCGCATTTACAGACGCCACTTCAGACAGGGTAGGTTTGTTTGAACAAGCCAACAACGGCACCCTTTTTCTCGACGAAATCGGCGAACTACCCCAAAAACTCCAAGTCAAACTCCTGCGTGTCCTCCAAGAAGAACACATTCGCCGCCTCGGCGACAATCGTGACATCAACGTCGACGTTCGCATCATTGCGGCCACTCACCGCGACCTCATCTCAGAAACCAAAGCAGGCCGCTTTCGCGAAGATCTATACTACCGCATCAACGTTTTACAGATCGTTATCCCACCCCTTCGTGACCGCAAAGACGACATACCCATTCTCATTGACCATTTTATTGCGCGCAACAACGCCCGGTTTGGAACAACCATTCGCGGCATCTCCCCGGAAGCTCGGCGCCTCCTTCTCGACTACGGCTGGCCCGGCAACGTCCGCGAGCTTGAAAACACGGTAGAACGCGCCATGGTCCTCGCCGAACATGACACTCTGACAATCGAAGATTTTCCAGATCGCCTGCGCGAAGCGCGCGACCCGGTTCGCCTTCAACTCATGAGCGGTGAACTCTCCATCAAAAAAACGGCCCGCATTATCGAAGAAATCCTCATTCGCCGCGCTTTGCAAAAAACCGGTGGAAACCGCACGCGCGCCGCCGAAATCTTAGAAATCAGCCACCGCGCCCTCCTCTACAAAATCAAAGATTATCAAATCGACTTATAAAACCTACCCATCAAACCGCCGGGTGTTCACGCCTAGGCCCGCCGGTGCTCTGCTGGAGTGCGCCCGGTCCATCGCTTGAACGCCCGGTGGAATGCGGTCACGTCGAGGAAACCCAGAAGGAAGGCAACCTCCCCGACAAAGGATCGGTCCCAACGCTCCACGATCTGCTGCTTCCGTCGGCGTCGCGGTCTGCGCGCTTCTCGGTGGGACGCTCGGAATACGACCCCAAGAACGTGGGGTATGTGAGTGACGGCCAGGTGCCTTTTGTGGTAGACACGACTCTCGCGGGCAATAGCAATCGAGGGTACGAGTTCGGCACGAAGCTCTCAGAGGAAGATCGCCTCGCGCTTGTCGAGTATTTGAAAACCCTCTGATTTGTGCGGAGTGAGAGATCATGACCACGACGTCCGCCACCGTTTCCACTGTGACTCCCGGGATCGGCCGGCGGGTCGTCGCGTCGCTGTGGGCCGCCCTTGCGATGCCCTATTTCGTGCTGGCGATCTGGGTGCCTCTGGCGCGCGCCGCCGGTCTTTTCGCCAAGTTGCCCATCCCCGCGGTCGTCGTGGGGAGCATCCTCGCCGGGCCGGCTCTGGTTATGGCTCTACCCCGACTTGCCGCGGTGCTCCCAGCCTCCCTTGATGATTGGCTCGCTCCCGGCAATCCGTTCCTTCTCCGCCACTCGTGCCTGACGGCCTATCTCCACGGTGCCATCCTCTCGACCGATCCCCGGATGGGGATGGGCACAGACACGCACGCTCAGTCGGCTGTACACTGCGGCGCTTGTCGTGCTTGCGGCACTGGCCGGTCGGAACAAGGGCAGCCCCCCGCACAGGCTCGCGGTGTGGCTCGCTCTGGTGATGCTCGGTCGCTCCAGAGCCCCTAGAGCACCAATTGGTTTGAATCGTGAGTAAAATCAGAAGATTAGTGATTTGAGAAAGCCGAGAAATATCGGCTGGGTGCTCTAGTCTTTTTCCCAGTGGAGGAGGCTCGCGCCTCCTCCCCCGCACGGGTCGCTCCTGACCATTGCATGTCTCGTGTTGCGGCTTCCCACCCAATGCGCCGCGGCCGGGGCCCTACCCTGCCGCAGGGCGCAATGGGGCCCTCGCCGCAACACTCGATCACGCAATGGTCATTCACTCCCCAATCCCCCTTTGGGGTGAAGAGAGCGAGTGATCTGTGCGCGAACGAGCGGGTACGGTTTGGGCCCCACGCGCCACTGCGGCGGGGGAAGGGGCCCCGTCCGGGTGCGCTTGGGAGAAACCGAACCCGCGAGACGTGCACAGATCAGGAGCGAACGCCGCGGGCCCCCCTCCTCGCGATCCGAACTGGGTGTCTGTCACCGGGTAGCAGCTTCGGGCCTGGCCTTCTTGCCTTGCTTTTGCCTGTTTGTGTACACATGTGAGCTATCCATTTGGTTACGGAATCAAACCGATCGGTGCTCTATGCGGCAACCTATGTGCTCATCACTGTAACGTTGCTGTTTCTCGTGCTGGCGGCGGAGGTGCGCTCCGCGCGCGAGAGCCGTCACATCGGCCCGCAGGCCGAAGGCTATAGGTTGTCAAGAAACTCCTTCGCCACCGCGGCCGGCGAGCGGTGCTCCCCGTCGCATGCGTCGTTGAGGCGGCGCATGTGCTCGCTGGTGAGTCGGCCGCTGAGGCGGGCGAGCGCCGTCCGGACCTCGGGAGAGCGCTCCAGGAGTTCGCCTCGGACCACCATGGCCGCTTCGTATGGTGGGAAGTAACGACGGTCGTCCTGGAGCTGGACCAGCCCGAGCTTGTCAATCAGGCCGTCCGTCGCGTTGCCGGCGATCAAGTCGACTTGCCCGGTGGCGAGGGCCCGGTATGTGAGCGATAGGTCCATCTCGCTGGGTGGACCGGCGAAGCGAAGCCCATAGGCGCGAGTGAACCCAGGATAACCGTCCTCCCGCGAGACGAAGTCCTGCCCGAAGCCGGCGCGCCATTGCGGCGCCAGCGGGAGGACATCCGAGATCGTTCGCAGCCCGAGCCGACGCGCGTCCGCGCCCCGCACCAGGATGGCAAACGTGTTGTCGAACCCCAGCGGTGGGAGCCAGACGAGGTTCCACCGGGACTGGTACTCTTCGGCCACGGCCCGATAGACGACCGCGGGGTCGCTGATGGGCGGATGCTTGAGGACCGTCGTGAACGCGGTCCCCGTGTATTCGACGTAGACATCAAGGTTGCCTGCGACGACGCCGCGATGACATAGGTCGCCGCCCAGCTCGAATCGTCGCTCCACATGCAGGCCTGTGTCGCGCTCCAAGATCTGGGCGACCAGCTCTCCCAGAATCACCTGCTCGGTGAAGTCCTTCGACCCGACCGTGACCGTGCCGCTTGTCGCGGGCTTCGGGGCGCCCGCGAAGACCGCGATCGCGAGCGCTACCATCACTGCCGCGATGGTGGCCGCCGCCTTCGCGAGCTGTCGCCGGGGGCGCTTGAACGAGCGCTCGACGCCGCCGAGGGCCTGATCGGCCAGGAGCGCCATCGCCGCCGCGGGGATGGCCCCGGCGAGGATGAGCCGGTCGTCGCTCATGCGCAGTCCACGGAAGATCCAGGTGCCAAGTCCACCCGCCCCGATGGCAGCTGCGATGGTCGCGGTGCCGATGGAGATCACGACCGCGACGCGGATCCCCGCGAGCACGATGGGGACAGCGAGCGGGAGTTCGACCAGCCGCAGTTGCTGCCAGTCGGTCATCCCCATGGCGCGCGCCGCCTCGCGCACACTTGGGTTCACCCCGTCGATCCCGGAGTGGGTGTTTCGCAGGATGGGCAGCAATGCGTAGAGAAAGAGCGCGATCACCGCAGGCAGAGCCCCGATGCCGTAGGCGCCGAGCACTGGGATCAGAAAGCCGAACAGAGCCAGGCTGGGGATCGTCTGCGCGATGTTGGCCAGTGCGAGCACAGGGCGGGCGAGCCAGCGCTTGCGGGTGAGGAGGATTCCCGTAGGCACCCCGACGAGGGTGGCGGCAAGGGTCGCAAAGAAGACGAGCCGAACGTGTTCGAGGCAGAGCTTCGCGAGATCGGTGCGGTTGTCGAGCAGGAATCGAAGCGTCTCCAAGACTGCTATTCTCCTTCCTGCGTGGCCGGCTGACCCGCGGCGGGCTCCTCCGCAGACGGCTCTTCGGCGGACTGCGAAGCCAGGAAGGCGCGAGCCTCGGGGTCGCTTGCGCTCCGGATTTCTGCGGGCGTGGCGAGCACCACCAGGCGCCCTTCGCGAAACAGGGCGATGCGGGTCGCCAGGAGCAGCGCTTCGCGGACATCATGGGTCACAAGGAGGATCGTCTTTCCGAGGCGACGAGCCAGCGACTTGAGTTCTCGCTGCAGCTCCGAGCGGGTGAGCGGGTCGAGCGCGCCGAAAGGTTCGTCCATAAGCAGCAACCGCGGATCGGCCGCCAGGGCCCGTGCGATCCCGACCCGCTGCCTCTGCCCACCCGACAGATCCTCCGGCAGCCGACTCGCATGCTCCTCGGGGTCGAGATTAACCAGCTCGAGCAGCTCTCTCACCCGGGCCTTCTGCCGCGCTTCGGTCCACCCTTCGAGCCTCGGCACCAGTGCGACGTTCTCGGCGACCGTGAAGTGCGGGAAGAGGCCCGTCTCCTGGATGACGTAGCCAATGCCTCGGCGGAGCCGGATCGGATCCCAGTCGCGCGTCGACCGCCCTTCCACGAGGACGGTGCCGGAGGTTGGATCGAGGAGACGATTGACGAGCCGCAGCGTGGTTGTCTTTCCCGAGCCGCTGCGACCGAGCAGCACCACGGTTTCCCCCTCGCGCACATCGAGTTCGATTTCGTGCAGGATCCGGCGCCCGCCCACCGCAAACGAGACGGTTTCGAAGAGCACAATGGGCCGAGCGGCAGCGGACACCCGATCGCGATAGCAGGTTGTCCGGAATTTTGATAGTGACGTGAGTGTGAGCCTGCTCAAACCATCGATCCAGAGAACTAATGTCGATCGCCGCGCCAATGCCAAGGGTCTCGTCACTCTCATCAACCCCAACTTCGTCAAGCCCGGCGTGACGCCTTATGCGCTCGACATCCTTTGCTCTCACTTGGAAATCGAGGGCTTTAACGTCGACGTGCTGGATCTGACGTGGACACCTGACGAGTGGCCGAGTCTGATCGCCCGGTATTTCGCGGATCACCGTCCAATGTTGGTCGGCGTCACCCTCCGCAATGCGGGGAGCGTGCAACCTCAGGAGCAACGGGTCTTCTTGCCGGATCACCGGAGCGTGATCGATGAAATTCGCAAGGCCACCCCAGCCCCGATCGTGCTGGGGGGCGCCGGCTTCTCGTCAATGCCGTACGCGGCGATGGAGTACTTCAACGTCCCCTATGGCGTGAAGGGCCCCGGCGAGATCCTCCTGTGCGCGCTGGCGAACGTGCTCGCCTCCGGTGAATCGCCCGAGGCGATCGCCGGCCTCCTGCTCTACGACGGCAAGACCGTTCGACCGGCCGCCGGCGGCGGACACCCGGTGGCGGGTGCCACCCTGGGCCGTCATGTCGAGGCTCGTTACATGCGGCGCTCCGGTGTCCCTCTCCGCGTCGACAATCGGGTCTACTACGATCGTGGCGGGCTCGGAAACGTGTTGACCAAGAATGGCTGTCCGTTCCTATGCAACCACTGCATCGAACCGGACGCAAAGGGCGCGACGGTCGCCGTGCGGACGGTCCCGGCGGTGGTAGACGAGCTGGAGTCACTCGTGTCACAGGGTGTATTCGATATCCACACCACCGACAGCGAGTTCAACCTGAAGATCGGCCGTTCCAAGGCCCTCCTGCGTGAGATCATCGCTCGGCGCAATGCCGGGAGCGCACTCCGCGATCTTCGACTCTGGATCTACGCCCACCCCGTCCCGTTCGACGAGGAACTTGCGGACCTCCTTGCGGAGGCGGGCTGCAAAGGAGCGTCCCTCTCGGCGGAGCACTTCTGCCGCGAGCATCTGGCGGTGTGGGATCGGTCCCTCGGCACCGTCGGCCTCGCGTACGAGGCCGACGACGTGAGGCGGGTGACGCGGCTGCTCTCCGAGCGCAGCATTCAGTGCACCGCCGAACTCTTGATCGGGCTGCCCGGCGAGACGACGGACACCCTCCGGCGCGCCGTCGACGAGTCCCTCCTTCTCCCCACCACCGTCGTCGGCTTCACGCTTGGTTTGCAGGTGTTTCCGCATGCCCCCCTCGGAGTGCGCATGGCGGCGGAGTCCGCGGGCCACAAGGTTGTGCGCGGGCTCCAGTCGAACACCGCGCAGGGCCCCATCTTGCTCAAACCGCTCGATCGCTGCGCGTCGCTGACCGAATACGAGCGCCAGTTCTGGTTCGACGAAAAAGGCCGCGTGCGCCCCGTGTTCTACTTCTCCCCGGATCTGCCCGAAGATCCGGAAACCATCGCCCGCCCCGACGGTCGATGGGTGCGCACCATCCAATGGATTCAAGAGCGCGTCCCCGCGTCGGAGCACTACCGGGTCGCGCTGCCCACGGTGGCGGGAGACGGCAAAGACGACAACAACTACGCGGACAACCCGTTCCTCCAGCGCGCGGTGGCCCTGGGGTATAAGGGAGCCTATTACTCCTGGTGGCGTCGCCGCGAAGAGGTGATGTCGAGCAGCGCCTTTCAGGAGAGCCCCTGACCTTCGCCGGTGGCCCCATCGCTACCCCATTCTGTTGGACCAAACCCGCCCACGAAAATACCCATCTACCCATCTACCCATCTACCCATCATGCTCCCTCCCTCCATTCAGATCCGCGACGCCAAGGACTCCGACGCTCAGGGACTCATCACTCTCATCGGCGGCTGTTTTGCCGAATACCCAGGCTGCCTGATGGACGCCGAAGGTGAGCTGCCCGAACTCTTCTCCATCGCCACCTCCTTTTCCAACTGGAAAGGCCACTTCTGGGTAGCCGTAGAGCACGGTGAGGTCGTCGGGTGCATTGGGTACACCCCCGGCAAAAAGCCCGGCTATGCCGAACTCAAAAAACTCTATGTCGATAAACGCGTCCGCGAACACGGCCTCGGTGGAATCTTGTGCACCCTTGTTGAAAACGAAGCCACAAAACAAGGCTATACTCACATCGACCTCTGGAGCGACACCCGCTTCCAAACCGCCCACCGCTTCTACCAAAAACGCGGCTACATAAAAGGCCCCACCACCCGGCTTCTCCACGACATCAGCAATACCGAAGAATATTACTTCGAAAAGCCCCTCTAGAAACTACCCGTCAGGGCTGCGCCCGCAGAAGTGGGCGTCACCGTTGGTAACACCGCAATCTTAATTTCCCGGCATCGCGGCTCCACCCCCATTCGCTTCTCCGCGCAGGGATCGGGAGACTTCCCCGTTGGCATTGTTAGACCCGCTATCACAATGCCGGTGCCCACAAGCTGCACTACGCCGGACGCAATAAACGCCCCCATCCCGGCATAGTCAGGTTCACCGGGTAAACCGCTCAACGTAATCCTATTCGGTTCGGCCCGCTGAACCGCCGTCACAAATGGTCCTACCCATGGAAACAACGCAGGTATAAACTCCCGCGAGTTGATTCCACCCCTCGACACCGCCGCGCTCGCAAACGCAATTGTTGTATAATAGGTCAACCCAAAAATAATCGACCCGGCCAAAATCATCGACTTCTTGCGCTTAAACTGCTGCTCCGCTTCACCCTGCGTAAACCCTCCCCATGGCCCACCTCCCCACATAGGCATGGGTGCCGGCCCCACCGGACCTACCCCCGGCGGCGCAAAACCGGGCACCTGACTTCCACCTGCCGCTGGAGTTAACGGCGCATCGGCCGTGGCCGCCGTGCTCAACGTCAGCGCACAAACAAAAGCCGCCGCGTTCAAACCTACCCGTAAGGTGCGCCTCATCTTCGTCCCGCCTACCCAACCCATCGGGAAGTTCTTTTGTGTACACATGTTCACAGCGCACCTCCCATTGTCACGCCCGCCACCCCCGGTACCACCATGGGTGAAAACGACAGAATCGGCTCTTCACACGTGGGCACCAGCGCCGCCGGTTTTCGACTGACGATCCCCTTTAACATGATCGAGAAGCCGATAATCTGGGTTGTACTCAGCGCAATCAGCGCCGCAATTGTTCCAGGCCCCGCTCTCACCGCAGCGCCAAATCCTGACATCGCATACCCACCCACGAGGGGAATCCCTCCCACCGGCGCAAACACCACCCCAAACCCGTTGGAAGCGATCCCCCCTGTAATCAGAGTTGTCATTGTATAACTCAACGCCAAAGCTGCCGCCCCACCGATCACCCACTTGGGAGAAACCGTGTATCGAACGCGATACCCATACGGCACCGCATCCCCGGTTGCCATCGCGCCACCAATTCACCCTGCGCGTTCATTCCAATGGGTAGGTCTGCGCCCGGCGCAGGCAGAGTTCCACCGTTTGGCAATGGGTAGATCTGTGGAGCGCCCGTTTGGGTAGGCGGCGGAGCCGTTCCACTTGCGGTTGGCGCACTCAACGTTGGCGCGGTCCCAGCCGTGGAAGACGGTGGAGCCGTTGGAGCCGCCCCACCCGACGGTTCACCCGTGGGTACACCCGTCGAGGCAGGCGGCGCAGCGGTCGGCCCTGGCATCGCTGTCACGGTTGCGGTGGGCGTTGTCGCGGCGGTAGGGACGGGTGGAGCTTGAGCAAACGCGGCGTTTTGAGCCGCGATCGCCGACGCCACAACAGCGAAAAGAAACGGTGCTCGATGGAACGAAAGGGACATCGTTGCTCCCAGAAAAGCACGTATTCGGGCCTCGTTGCGAGGCTCGCGCCGGGTTGCAAGTTATAGGCCCCGCGCAAAACCACGTTTGCCTGCTCGGCTTTGATATGCTCCGCCGCCGTGAACTACGACTTCGACTTGGTGGTCATCGGTTCGGGCCCCGCAGGTGAAAAAGGCGCTGCGCAGGCCGCCTATTTTGGAAAGCGCGTGGCCATCATCGAAAAAGAACCCAAACCCGGCGGCGCCGCGGTTCACACAGGAACATTGCCCTCCAAAACCCTGCGCGAAACAGCCTTGTTTTTGTCAGGTCATCGCACCGGCGAACTCTACGGCATTCAGGTTTCGCTCGACAGAACCCGCGCCGTCCCACGACTGCTCTCTCGAAAAGACGACGTCATCCAACAAGAAGTGGCACGCATCCACCGCAATCTGGAGCGCCACAACGTCACCTACCTGCTCGGCGAGGCTCGTTTTGTAGCTCCGCACGCAATCGAAATTCACGGTGACCACACCGCGCGCATTGTCACCGGTGACCGATTTCTCATCGCCACGGGATCGGTCCCATTTCAACCTTCCAACATTCCATTTGCCGATCCTGACATCGACGACAGCGACACCATTCTTCAGATCGATCGCATGCCGGAAAGCCTGACAGTTCTGGGCGGCGGCGTGATCGGTTGTGAGTACGCAGCCATGTTTGCCGCGCTCGGCGTCAAAGTCACCCTGATCGAACCCCGCGACGAACTCCTCAGCTTCTTGGACATGGAAGTCAGCGAAGCGCTTCGAGTTGCGCTGGTTCGCCTCGGCGTCGACGTTCGCCTCAAAACAAGCGGCACAGAAGTCAAACGTGAAGGCAGTCACATTGTCACCGTTCTTTCCACCGGTGACTCCGTAAAAACCGACAAATTTTTGTTTGCCGCGGGCCGAAGCGGCGCCACCGCAAAACTCAACCTCGAAGCAATGGGCGTCAAACTCGGCAAGCGCGGCTACATCGAAGTCGACCGCGGTTATCAAACAAGTGTACCCACCATTTTCGCCGCGGGAGACGTGATCGGGTTTCCGGCGCTGGCCTCCACATCCATGGAGCAGGCACGCGTTGCTGTCTGCAACGCATTCGGTTTTGACTACAAAAAAGGCGTCAGCGACCTTCTTCCCTACGGCATCTACACCATCCCCGAAGTGTCGTGCGTCGGCTTGTCTGAAGAGGATGCCAAAGCCAAAGGCATCGACGTCGTCATTGGCCGCGGCATGTACGAAAACAATGCTCGCGGCAAAATCATCGGTGACCACGATGGCATGGTCAAACTCGTTTTCGAGCGCAGTTCGCGCAAACTGCTCGGCGCAAATTGCATCGGTGATCGCGCCACCGAAATTGTACACATCGGTCAGGCGCTCATCCTCTGCGGCGGTACCGTCGACACCCTCATTGACATGGTGTTCAACTACCCAACCCTCTCCGAGTGTTACAAATACGCCGCCTACGACGCTCTCGGCAGGTGGAATCGCCCCGACGGCAGTGCCCCTGAAATGACAGCCGACTGATCTTCTGTCGTCACGCTTTCGCTATTTGTGTACACAATTTTCAGGGGCCCGGGAACGCGACCATTGTGTACACGTTACTCCCACCATAGTCAGCCGCCGTGCAATCGAATCAGCGCCGCGCAATGACTTGAGACGCCTCGCCGCCTGACACGTCGTAATCAACACGGAGGCACGGAGATCACGGAGATCCACGCAGTTTTTTTGTCTCAGACTGCAATAGAGATGCTGGCCGTCAGGGTTGGAGTGGTGGGTGATGTGTACCCATTGCAGCGAAAGAAACAAAAACCTCCCTGTCCTCTGTGACTCCTAGGTAACTTCCCTTTAGCGGAACGTTCTGCAAGGCACGGATCCAGTCTTGTCGAGACGTTTGGGACACCCTTGCCCGTCGCCAAGCGGAAAAGCGAACAGCGTGGCGCGTCGGGTTCTCCAGATGGAGTTCTGTGGCGAGCGCAGCCACGACGAAAACGAGAGACCGGCGAGACCGGTGGATGGCGACGTGATGGACATCTCAAGTCGCCGGACCTCCCAGAACGGGCTCTTTTCTGCTGCATCGACAACTCAACCGCAACGAGTTACTCGCCGTTCGAATGAGGCGCATGCGCCGCTGGGGAACTCCGTGGTGAAGAGACGTCACAGGCATCCAAACGTGTCCGGTCATTTGCGTGACGTTTCAGCCGTCGCTCTGGATCGCCGGCAACGACCCGAAACGTTCGATGATCTCCACAACGCCGCGGGCGCCGTCGATGCGCACGCGATCCCCCGTTTTGACGTGAACCATCACATCTTTGCAATTCACAATCGCGGGCTTTCGGGCTTCGCGGAGCAAGATCGACGCGTGTGAAAGTTCGCCTCCGATCTCGGCGATCACGCCCCGCACGCGCGGAAATACAACCGCCCACGACGGTTCAAGCGCGCCGACAACAAGCACCGAGTCCGGGCGAATTCCCCCCGAAGCGCCGGCATCGGCAAGCAGATCTGTCAGATCGTGTACACACAGCGCCGTTCCTTCCACAACCGCCTGCGAAAGGGCGATGCCGGGGAGGAGGCGCTGGGGGCCGCGCGCGCTTGCGCGCGCGGCCCCCAGCGCCTCCACGATCTCATGGCGCGAAGCGGTGAGCGGCAGCTTGCTGCCGCTCACCGCTTCGCGCCTCGCTTTGGCGGAGTTGACGGCGCTCCTCGCGTCAAACGCGAGGTCCGCCGTCAACTCCAACACCTCGCCGCCTCGCAGCCAAAACACATCTGAAGCGCTTTCAAGTCGGCCCGCTTTCACAAGGGCCTCTCCCTGCGAAAGAGCCTTGGATCGAAGGACTCTCCAGCGCTTCATCAACTCGTCGCGAAACCACTCGCGCCGCTTGTCGATCCAAAAAAACACGCTCCCGTCGTCGTCCACGCCCGGTCGCACGAGCGAAAGACTTGAAGGTGGGGCGCCACGACGGTGGGCAGCAACGTTGGGACCGTCAGCGCCAAATTGAGATGTGTACGCAGCCTCCAGGTCGTTCCACAAAAGATCGCGAAGCTCCGCGAAACGAGGCCGGGCGGGATCACTCTCAAGCGGGCCGCGATGGCCGTATTCACGCAGCCATTGGTCGAGCGCTTGGGCGCGTTGCTCCTGTTTTTTCAGCGTTCCAATGGCTTGATAGCGCACCATCATTTCTTCGGTCACCACGCGCGCCGTGCCCTCGATCCCGAGCGCATTGCGAACGCGACTCACCCCGGACAGCACGCCGCCGATTGCAAAGTTTGTGCGGATCGCGAGGCTCATGGCGGCGATATTTGATGTGTACACATCGTGCAGCGAGGCGGCTTTTTCAATTGTTTGGTCGAGTGCGGCGAGCGCCGCCCCGGCATTCAACACCGTTTGAAGACTCTGAAACTGAAGTCGCGAGAGCGTCCAAACGTTTTTGAAAAATGCCCACGGCAGGAGCGCGTGATCGCTTGGGCCGCCGCCTTCACCGCCCACGCCCTGCGTCACAAATGTGCGCGGCAAACCCCAGCGATCCATGAGCCTAAAGAAAAACGAAAAGTTCATCCACGCGCGCTCGCCCAGTTCAATGGCGTACGCCTCGTCCCACGCGCGCACCGCGGGATCAATCTCGGCAAAAAAAGTGAGAACGTCGCGGCCCGACTCAATGAGTACACTCACAATCCACGGGCTCGGCGGGTCACCCAAGATCTCCTTGTGATTGGCCAAACTGAGCGTTTCGCTTCGGGTGATGGGAAACAGCGCCGGCCGCGCTTGGAGCAAAATGAACCCCGCATCGTCTTCGGCAAACTCGATATCGATGCGCTCAATGTCGTCGGAGAACGATGTGTACACATGACCCAGCCACTCGCACCAAGGGTCGCCCCGGTGGTAATGGCCCCGCGTGACAACGCCGCGGTCTTTGCCCGACGTGAGCGCTTCATTTGAACCGCGGGCGCTCGTTTTTTCGAAATAAAAGCCGTCTGAAAAAGCGATCCCCGCTTCTTTTGCCAGGACGAGCGGCTGCACAAACACAACCCCGAGAGGTGTACTTTTATCTTTTGGAAGCGCGTCCACAACCCGCGCAACCGACTCGGCAAACTGGGCGCGATCTCGCACGACGAGTGACAGGAGTTGGCCGGCGTTGGATGTCTCGTGCGTGTCTTCGGTGGGGGAGCCCGAACGCACGATGAGCGGGAAATCAAAGCCCTTGGGTGTTTCAGGCGGCGCTTCGCGCGCGGCGGACCACACCGTTTTGGGAACCCGAATTCCGCGAGCGCTCGCTCGGGCGAGGTTATGTAACTTTGGAACGGAAGAATCACGAAACCGGCGCAGCGGAAGCCACACGGAGCACCTCGCGAACCCAACTCTCAGGGTCGTCGATCATGGGGTAATGGCCCCAATTGGCAATCACCGAAACGGGAAAATGAACACCGAGGGCCTGCTCGGTGAAGTGCAAATCGGCGAGGGGCACCACGCTGTCGCGTTCGCCCCAAAGAAACTGGATATTTTCAAAAAGGGACGGGTTTTCTGCGAAAGAACGCTCCAACGACCGAAGCAGAGCGGGCGTGAGCCACGCAAAAAAATCGGGCAGCGCCGCGCACGATGTGTACCCACTGAAGAACGTTTCAACCGTGGTTTCGTCGGGTGGACTGAGAAAATGTTTCTTTACAAATCGCCTTTGAAATAAGCCGGAGCGAAAGGCGCGCGCGAGAAGCAGTTGAGCAAACCCAAGCCGCATGAATTTGGGCATGAGGCGATGTTCAAGGCCCCACAAAACAG
The DNA here is from genome assembly GCA_016712345.1 of Polyangiaceae bacterium. Lineage (GTDB taxonomy): Bacteria > Myxococcota_A > Polyangia > Polyangiales > Polyangiaceae > JADJRH01. The sequence continues at coordinate 3,602,494 of JADJRH010000011.1, read as the reverse complement.
GCGCCTGAAAAATGGCGCGTTCGCTTTGAAGGTGGCCTCGCGCTCGGAGGCACAAGAACAAAAGTCCGCCGATTCCCGTGGCGTAGGTGATGTGATCCGGCGCCGAAGAAGCCGATACTGAAGAGAATGTGTACGCGTTATCGCCGGCAGATGTGTACGCATCGCTCGACGCGGTGCCGTTGTGTACGCTGAGACCTGTGTACTCAACGGATGCGCACGCCATGTGTTGGTGCGCCTGAGCCACGCGATCGAGAAACTCGTCAAATGAGGCTGCCCGCGGCCGATGCTCAAAACCGGGGTAGGGAAGGGAATTGGCAACGAGGCCTACGGCGGCGCCGGCTTCTTTCGCGGCGGCAAGACGGCCCTCACAGTGACCGTTACCCCCCATAAAAATCAGCCGAACCATGAGTCTCCAGCATCGCTCCCCGGGCAAATGAATTGGAGGTGTGGGGTGCATGCTCGACGAAAGCAAGCCCAGCGATGGGAGCCCATCCAGTGAACGCGTGTGGGGTGTCAAGCTGTATGTACTGCGCAGGTGTGTCGATCAATGTCCTATGGAAAACGTCGCGATCTATTGCGACGGGGCAAGAGTTGTTGTCATGCTGGGGTCTCCTCGCGTGACTCCCTCCATGGCCGACGAAAAAGTTCACCCGGCAGCACCCCCTCCCGTGCCAGGCGCCCGCGCCTCCGCGCACGGCAAGGGAGATCGTGTGCCCGCGAGCGGTGCTCGGCCCAGTGAAAACAGGGGTGGTGACGCACCTCCCGTCAGCTCAACGGTGTGTACACCTCACGCGAGCGGCCGCCTTTCGTCAACGCCGCCGCCGCTGCCAAAAATGGATTTTGAGCCGTGGAGTGCGCCGCCCGCGCCGCCCACCGGCGATCTGCGCACCACGGCGGAATACCCTTTCGACGACAGCGTTGATGAAGGAACGCCCGTGCCCACAACGCTTCCTTCCGCATCGTTGGATCCCGCGGCGCTCGCTTCCCCTGCCCACGCGAGCGCGCTCGGCACGGCGGCGATCGACGTTGTTGCACCGCCTGCCCATCTCGGTGGTTTGCCGCTCCAACCCCTCCCGTTCATTGAAACTCCCATGGTGCCCGCCGTGGGTGACGCGGCTCCCATTTCGAGCAAGCCTCCCACGTCAATCGCGCCGAACATGCCGCAAATTCCAAAACCGGTATCGTCGGGCGCGAGGCCGCCGCTCGCTCCGGGAATTGTGTCGACGCAGGCCATTCCGCTCACCGTGCCGGCGCGTCGTTCGTCCAAAGTGTACTTTGTGGTGGCGTTCGCATTTGCGATCGTGAGCGGCGGCATCGCCACAGCCGTTGGCCTTCTTGTCACGGACCGCGGCAGTTCAGAAGCGGCGCCCGCCGATGTGGCGACGCCAACGGTTTCAACGTCTGAAGTCGCCCCGCCACCCGCGCCGAGTTCCGGTTCTTCGGTTGCCGTTGCCGCGCCCGCCGAGCCGCCGCCTGCCGTTGATGCGCCGACCAACACAAGTGTACCTTCGGTAACCGCCCCCGCGAGCGCGCCGCGTCCTTCTGCCACCGCAAAAAGCGTTGCGAACGCCGTCCCCACGTCGCGCGCAAAACCCAAGAGCGATCGCATTGAAGACTGATTGGTTTACCTTGCGGCGTTTTTGGATCTTCCCACTTGTCGCGCTGGCAACCATGGCGTCGCCCGCCGCCGCGGGTGGAGACAAATCTTCGCCGCCCACCGCCCCAACTGCATCGGCATCACCTTCCGCCGCGGCATCCACCCCGGCCGCACCTGAAACGGCCGATTCGCTCTACAACCAAGGAAACGAAGCGTACGACAAGGGTGATTTGCAGCTCGCTTATGAGCTTTACACAGGCGCTTTCAAGCTCCGAAGAAGCTACGACATCGCTCGAAATCTCGGCCTTGTTGAGTTGAAACTCGGCCGGTACAAAGCGGCGAGTCAGCATTTTGAATACAGCCTGTCGCTCTACCCATCCAATCGGGCTGAAACCAAAAAGCAGGTGATTGATTGGCTTGATCAAGCCCGAAAAAACCTGGGAATGGTCAAGCTCGTTGTCGATCCGTTTTCGGCCAAGTGTTCAATCGCCGGTGAAAACGTGGGCGATCGTGAACGCGAGGCCGGTGTGTACACCGACCCCGGAGACGTGCGTGTCGAATGCGGCGGCGTGTCGGGATATCGCGACGTGCGCCGCGTTGTGACGGTTGAAAAAGGAGCCACAGCCAACGTCGCGCTCACGTTGCCTGCGCAAACGCCCGGCGGCGGAACAGGGCCCGTGGACGTCACACCCGGCGGTTCGCGAATGACACTTGTATGGGTAGGTTCCGCGGTGGCCGCGGTGAGCATCGGTGTCGGCGCGGTCACGGGCATCTTGTCCATCGTCAAAGCTTCGGAGAGTGACAGTTTGCTTGCCGACCTCAAGGCCAAAAGCGGGAGAACTTACCCGTGTACACCTGTTGCAGAAAGCGGGTGTGAAACGCTTCTTGCGTCGCGAAAGGAGCAGGACGCGTTTGGCAACATTGCGTTTTGGACGCTTCTCGCGGGCGGCCTCACAGGCGCTGGAACTGCGGCATTTTGGTTTGTCACTCGACCCGGTGAAGCGTCGCCCCCGCCCAAAACAGCGGTCATCCCGGCGGTAAGCCCCACCGGCGCCGGCATCGTTATCCAAGGCTCGTTTTAGCCTCGTCGGTGGCCGCGCAGTAGAAAAACACCGGCCACCTCGGGGCCGTATCTGTCACCGTGGACTTGGTTTACAAATGGCGAGTGCACATCTCGATTCGAAAACGAGTTGCTTCGCTCCTCGCCCTTCCGGCGTTCGGCACCGTTGCGCTGCTGCTCGGCGGCTGTCCGGTTTCTTCCGCCGACGATTGTGAAGCGCTTGGCAACTGCACCGGGTCGTCAAACGAAACCACCGGCACCGAGACGCAAACCGAGACAAGCACCGAAACAACGTCGAGCACCGTTTCACCGGCCTGCTCCACGTTTGCCATGGGTGACGTTGTCGACAAAGCGTGCGGCGTCTTCGTGATGCCCCAAACCGGCGACGACAACAACGCGGGCACCCGGGACGCGCCGGTCGCTTCCATTAAAAAAGCACTCGAAATCGGCGAGGGTGCACCTGTGTACATTTGCGAAGGTACACTTGTTGATTTGGTCAACGTTGAGGGATCGGCGCACATCTTCGGCGGTTTCGCCTGCCAAACCTGGGAGTACACAGGCGTCAAACCAACCGTTACTTCCGTCGCGGACTTCGTTCCCATTCAGGTCGCCGACAACGCCTTTGTGTACGCACAAGACATCGCCGTCGTTGGGCCGGATGCGTCGGACCCCGGCAGTTCGTCCGTCGCTCTGTTTGTGCATGCCGGCGCCTCCATTGAACTTGTGCGCGTCGACATCACCGCCGGTCAGGGAGCCCTCGGGCTTGATGGGGAAACGCCTTGGGGAACCGGCGCCGACGGTGAAGCGGGCGGCGCAGGCAAAGCCGGCTGCGTTGGGCCTGACAACGTGATCGGCGGAAACGGCGGCCTCAACACCTGCGGAGACGTTGCGCCCGAAGGTGGCTCGGGAGGCAACGGCACGGCTGGAACCATCGGGGCCGACGGCAGCAAAGGTCAACCCGCGGGCGGCGACGGAGGCACAGGGCAAAACGGCAACACACCGTGCCTCATCGGCGGCAATGGCAACCCCGGAATGGTGGGCGTTTCAGGTGCGGGCGCCGACGCTCTCGGAACGCTTTCAAACATGGGCTTTGTGGGAGCCGTTGGAGCGCAGGGCCTTGTTGGCAGCGTCGGCAACGGCGGCGGCGGCGGCGGCGGCGCGCGGCAATGTTCGGTTGGAAAAGCCGGTCCCAGCGGAGGCGGTGGGGGAGCCGGCGGCTGCGGCGGCATTGGAGGCGGCAGCGGCGGAGGCGGTGGAGCCAGCATTGGAATCCTCGCGTTTCAAGCCAAATCAATGCTCTTTACAAATGTCGTAATCACCGCGGGTAACGGCGGAACGGGCGGAACCGGCGGCGGCGGACAAGCCGGAGGCGCCGGTGGAGGCGGCGGTGCAAAAGGTGAACAGGGAGCGTGCGCCGGAGGCACCGGAGGCGACGGCGGTCCGGGCGGGGCCGGTGGTGGAGGCCGAGGTGGACACTCGATCGGCATTGCTTGGAACACCACCGCTCCTCCCATGGATGGAGTCACGATCACCGCTGGAAGCGGCGGTCTTGGAGGCCCCGGCGGGATTTTCAACGACGCCCTGAATGAAGGGGTAGGCGCCGACGGACTCGCCGAAAAAGTCCTCGAACTACCTTAGTGTCCCCAGTTGTTTACTAAGCGTATCCAGCGGTGCGCCTTTAAAAAAAACACACAGTACAAATCGCCGGCCCTTGCGGCGCATCGGGCCCATGAGTACGCACGCCGCACCGCATGAAGAAAAATTACGTCCTCGACGCCAACGTCCTTCTCCACGATCCGCATGCGATTTTTAAGTTCGAGGACAACGACGTAGTCATTCCGATCTTTGCGATCGAAGAGATCGATCAGTTCAAACGCGAAGGTTCAGAACGCGGTCGCAACGCCCGCACAATCGCGCGCCTGCTTGATGAACTTCGCGCGCGCGGCAGCCTTTCCAAAGGTGTTCCGCTTGATCAAGGCGGTGTGCTTCGCATCGCCATGCCCGAGCGCAGACCCGCAGAGTTGAGCGTCGGCCTGCCCTCGCACTCGCAGGACGCCGCAATTCTTCACGTCGCCATTGAAATGCGCGATCGCGACAAAAGTCGCCCCACCATCTTCGTCACCATGGACACCAATCTTCGCATCCGAGCCGATGCGATCGGTGTCACCTCCGAAACGTACGAAAACCAGCGCGTCGACGCACTTGAGTTGGAACAGTCCGTCCTCGACGTGGCTGTGCCCGCCTCCACGATCGACTCGTTTTTCCAAAACGGTCAGGTGGACGTTCCCGTTCATGCCCCGATTTACCCAAACGCCGGTGTACTCCTGCGCGACACAGCCGCTCCCAATCGAACGGCGCTCGGCCGCTACGACTCGGCAAAAGGCGCCATCGTCGCGCTTCGCGTTCCGCGCGACGGAGTCATGGGCATTCGGCCCCGCAACAAAGAGCAGGCGTTTGCGCTTGAACTGCTCCTTGAGGACTCCATTCGACTTGTCACGTTGATTGGTAAAGCCGGCACCGGCAAAACCCTGTTGGCGCTCGCCGCCGGCATTCGACGCACCACCGAAGACGGCGTGTTTTCAAGGCTCCTTGTGAGTCGACCTGTCATGCCTCTCGGGCGCGACATCGGCTTTCTACCCGGTGACGTGGATGAAAAACTCAACCCATGGATGCAGCCGATTTTCGACAACCTTGAGATCCTGTTTACCCAGGGCAACCCCAATCGAGGCAACAAAGACAGGGGTTTTCTCGATCTTTTAGAGAATGGAACCATTCAGGTTGAACCGCTCACATACATTCGCGGCCGCAGTCTTCCCCACCAATATCTAATTATCGACGAGTCACAAAACCTTACCCCGCACGAAGTGAAAACAATCATCACCCGCTGCGGTGAAGGCACCAAAATTATCCTGACGGGTGACCCTCAACAGATCGACAACCCCTACGTTGATCACGCGTCCAACGGCCTCAGCGTCGTCGCCGACCGCTTTCGAAAAGAAAAAATCGCCGGCCACGTTGTGCTTTCCAAAGGCGAGCGCAGCGAACTCGCCGAACTCGCGGCGAATCTTCTTTAGCCCTGAATGAAGCGATAAGAAAAATGGAGACGCTCATAAGGATCGGGAGTGCCCGGAAAACGTAGCGTTTCAGAGCGTTCCTTGTCTTGAGCGTTTTGCGACTCTGGGCGATTGGAACGGGCCGTGCTTCGCAAAGCGTCTTTGGAGCGAAGCGCAGCGGTGTTAAACTCGCGGCCCAATGACGACCGAGATCGAAGGTTTCTCGTGCGCGCCCTTCACTTACGAGGGCAAAACGCGCGACGTGTACCGCAAAGGGCAGGGGCCGGCAGTGATAGTGATGACCGAAATTCCCGGCATCACCCCCGCGGTTATTCGCTTCGCCGAGCGTGTTGTCGCCGACGGGTTCACCGTGTTTATGCCTCATTTTTTTGGTGAACCAGGCAAGGCATTTTCTCCAACGTACTCCATGTCGCAGATCGCCCGCGTGTGCATCTCCAAAGAGTTTCATGTTCTCGCGGCGCGCGGATCGAGCCCTGTTACCCATTGGCTTCGCGCCCTTTGCCGACATGCCCATGAAGAATGCAAAGGCCCCGGCGTGGGAGCCATTGGCATGTGTATGACGGGTAACTTTGCTCTTTCGCTCATGGTAGACCCTTCGGTCATGGCGCCGGTTCTCAGTCAACCTTCCCTCCCGTTCGGAGTTTCTTCCGCTCACCGCGCCGGAATTCACCTTTCCGATGAAGACCTAGTCACCGTCAAAGCCCGATGTGCCGCCGGTATCAAAGTGCTGGGAATGCGGTTTACCCATGACGTGTTGGTGCCCGCCGAACGGTTTGATACACTCCGGCGTGAACTTGGTAGCGGTTTTGAAGCGATCGAGATTGATTCGGCGCCGGGCAACCCGTGGAACATCCCCCGCATCGCCCATTCTGTTGTGGCCCATGATTTTGTCGATCGCGACGGCCATCCCACAAAGCTGGCCCTTGAGCGAGTGCTTTCGTTCTTTCGCGAAAAGCTCATCCAACCCGCACAATCCGACCTAAATCGCTCGTGAGATCTACCCATGCAAGCTAGAATCTACCCCATCTACCTTCCCATTGTCGTCGCGGCGGCATCCCTCCTCACAGCGTGCTCCGGCGGCTCGTCGTCCAACTCGGCGCCCCCGCCCACAACTGCGGCACCTACCATTGCCATCGGAGCAGGTCCGCCGGGCGGTTTAGGAGGTCTACCCGGTGGCAATCAAGGCCCGGGTGCGGCACCCGGCAACGCTCCCGGCCAGGGAGCACCCGGCGCGGTTCCCGTTCCGCCCGCACCTGGAAACGCCGGTGGTCCAGCCGGTCCGGGCGTTACAACAACCCCCACAGCGGCCGGATTTTCAGCGGGGCGAAAATGATAGGGAGCGCTCTTCAGGTGGCGGCTGCCCTCCGTGACTGGGCCGATCGAGCGTCGGCTCTCATTCCACCTGAAGATCGCAAAGTGCTTCTTTCTCCGGCTCGCCTGTTCCGAGCGTTTGCCAAATTCGCATTCCTACACAGGGGAGATCGGGTCTTCGCCGGTGACATCAACGCCCGCGATCCTGAAATTATCCACCTCTTTTTAGACTTATTCCGCATTGCCGGTACCCACTACTTTCGAACGCATACACTTGGGGTAGAAAATGTACCTCCGAGTGGTCCAGTCCTTCTCGTTGGCAATCACAACGGCGGGCTCGTTTCGATCGATTCGTTTCTCGCCGGCGTGGCCATTGCCGACGCACACGGCGCTCACAGGGCGCCGTATGCCCTTGGGCACGACGTGCTTTTCGACGACCCTGTGGTGCGCCGATACGCTGCAAAAATAGGCATTTTGCGCGCAGGACATCAAAGCGCCGAGCTGGCACTCCGAGCGGGCCATACCGTCTTGGTCTACCCTGGGTCTGACTGGGATGCCTTTCGACCTTACCGCGACCGAAACAAGGTGGTCCTCGCAGGCCGCAAGGGGTTTATCAAATTGGCCCTCCGCGAACGGGTGCCCATTGTTCCTGTTCTTTCAGCCGGCTCGCACGAACAGTTTGTTGTGTTAACCCGCGGCGAAACGCTCGCAAAAGTGACACTTACCCATCGCCTCGCGCGCACGGATGTGTTTCCAATTGTTCTATCGTTTCCATGGGGTATTACCACCGGATTTCTACCCTACATCCCCTTCCCGTCGCAGATCACCATCGGATTTGGAGAGCCAATTCAGTTTGACGGTGGGCCGGCCGCGGCTGAAAACCCTCAAAAACTGGAAGAGTGTTACCAGATCGTTGAGCGGCGCATGCAAAACGAACTCAACGCGGTTGTTCAGGTTCGCAACTCGCTGCGCACTCAAGGGGCGCCTTCACCCCAAACCCAAGCGGCTTTTTAAGGCGTTTCGTTTGGCAGCCACCATCCCATCATGGACAAATCCCAAGATACTCTCCTCACCGCAATTCGAAAGTCGCTCGCCCAGGTCATCCACGGTAAACCCGACGTGATTGACCTTGTTCTTGTGGGTGTTTTGGGAGGTGGCCACGTTTTGATTGAGGACGTACCAGGGGTGGGAAAAACAACCCTTGCCAAAACGCTTGCCCGATCATTTCAGGCCACATTTACCCGCGTTCAGTTTACGCCCGATCTGCTCCCTTCCGACATTTTGGGCGCTCAAGTGTTAAACCCCAAAGAAGGAACATTCACCTTCCATCGCGGCCCTGTATTCACCAACGTTCTTTTGGCGGATGAAATCAACCGCGCTTCTCCCCGCACCCAATCGGCCCTTCTTGAAGCCATGAGTGAGTCGCAGGCCACTGTCGACGGGGTGAGCCACTTTCTACCCAAACCATTTTTCGTCATCGCCACCCAAAACCCGGTGGACTATCAAGGTACCTACCCATTGCCCGAAGCCCAGTTAGACCGTTTTTTGCTGCGAATCGGTGTGGGTTACCCATCTCCACAAGATGAGCTGGCCATGCTTTACGCCCGCAAAACGGCCGATCCTCTCTCCAGGGTAGAGGCCGTGGCAGGTGTGGACGACATTCTGCAAATTCAGGCTCGCGTTCGAGATGTCGAAGTAAAAGAACCGGTCGCCAAATATCTCCTTCAAATCGTCACTCAAACGCGGGACCATCGCTCGCTTGAACTGGGAATCAGCCCGCGCGGTGCGCTCGCTTTCTTCAGGGCGGTTCAGGCCCGCGCCGTTCTCCAGGGTAGATCGTACACCACCCCCGACGACGTCCAAGCCCTTGCCGGCCCTGTTCTGGCGCATCGGTTGCTCCTTACAAGTCAATCCAAATATGGGGGTACAACGGCAGACTCCATTATTCGTCAGATCGTCCAATCCGCCAAGGTTCCTACCTGATTATCGACCCTCCCGATTTTTGCGATGGACATCAACTTTGCCCGACTCAACCACATTCTGTTGCCCAACACAAAAGCGGGCCGTGATCGCTTTCGAAATGGGCTTTTGGGCAAAGCGCTTTCACCGCTCACATGGCTCTACGACGCCCTCACCGATGAAGGCCGCGTCCTTCTCGTCGGCTCCACAATCGTCGGCCTCTTCGCCGTAGATGTGCAATCTACCCAAGTGTACATCTTGTGGTCGGCGATCGCCGGTGTACTCATTGCTTCTCTATTAATTCGGCGCTTTTTTAGAATGCCCGATGCCGAGGTGACCGTCTCCATCCCTCGTCGCGTTACGGTGGGCGATCCCCTTCGTTTCGCAGTCAATGTTCGAAACGGCACACAGAGAGATGTGGAGTCGGTGCGCGTTCGCGGACCATTTCTGCCTTGGGATGGTGTTTGGGAAGGGAGATCACCGGGCATACCTCATCTACCCATGGGTGAAACCCGCACTGTTGAAGTGATCGCCCGCTTTTCGTCGCGCGGGGAACACCATCTTGACCCGTTTGGCGCGTGCGCTTTGGTTCCCCTTGGAATTGCGGTGGGCAAGTCGGTTTGGTCGCCCGGGGTAAAATTTCTTGTTGTTCCCAAAATCGCCAACGTGGCTCGCCTCTCCATGCCCATGGGTCAGCGTCATCAACCCGGCGGTGTGGCACTTGCCTCCAAAACAGGCGAATCCATGGATTTGCTCGGTGTGCGACCTTACCGTCCAGGAGATCCTGTAAAACACCTTCACGCTCGAAGTTCGGCCCGCGCGGGCGTACCCGTTGTGCGCGAGTATCAAGAAGAATATTTTAGCAGGGTAGGGGTGGTTCTTGACAACGGTCCCGCACCAGAAGCCGCTTTTGAAGCCGCTGTTTCACTCACGGCCGGCGTTGTTGCTCGCCTCTCCAGGGGTGAAGCCCTGATAGACCTGTTGGTGCTCGGTACAAAACTGTACGACCTTACCATTGGTCGACACCTCGGATTTTTAGAACAGGCGCTTGACCTGCTTGCCATTGCCGAAATGTCAAAAAAGCCTGTTTCCACCGAAGATCTTCTCGCCCAACTCGCCCCCCACCTGAGCCGTTTATCCTGCGTGTTTGTGGTTACCACAGAAGCCACGTCAACCCTCGCAGAAGAAATTCGAAGGCGCGGCGTTGCGTGCTCCACCTTCATTGTTCGACCTGAAAAAAATCCGCCGCCCGCCAATGCTCCTTCAACAACCGTTCTCAGCGTGGCTTCTGTTGAAAAAGGGGAGGCGTTGCCGTTGTGAACGCTCGACTCTTTCCGATCTTCACCCTTCTTCTACCGGCGGTATTGCACGCCCTCGCGGCCGGCAGATGGGTAGGTTCGGCAACGGGCGCGGCCTTTGCTCTTGTGAGCGCGGTTGTCCGATCCAGGGTTTCGCTCGGCATTTTTTCACAGCGCGTCGCAACGCTTTTCGCCCTCACAGCGGGTGGTTTTTTCGGCTTTCTAGAAGCTCCTGAACGTGTTCCCCAAAACCTGCTCGCCCGCGGCTGGTCTGTCATGGCGCTCGCGGGCCTTTTCGGTGCTGTTTTTCGACTTTGGCTGTCCGATCCCGAGGGGGGCTTTTTCGCCACCTTCATGTTTGGCCTACTTTCGGTGGTGGCCGGTGGAGAAGTGTACACAGGACCGATTTTTCCGGCCTTCGGTGCTCTCTACCTGCTCTTAGGTTTTTATACTCTCCATGTTTCCGACAGAGGTCGCCGTCCCCTTCGCGGCTTCTCCGCCCGCACGGCCATCTCAGCGGCCATTCTCCTGGTCATTGCAGCTGGTGCAACAATCGGGTTTTCAACAATCTTACCTCCCATCGGTCTTCGCGTTCGCGATCGCATTCTGACCTCGGTGGGCATGCCCACCACCGGTCTCGGCGAACGGATGGTTCTCGGTTCGCTCGATGGGATGTTAGAATCAAACGAGATCGTCGCGCGCGTTTACGGACCGCCTGTCGACTACCTTCGCGGCGTTGTGTACGACGCCTATCAAGCGGGTCAATGGGCGCCCTCCAGCTCGGACGGCTCGCGCCTTGTGAGCGTGGAGTCTACCCGCGGCTTTTCAGACGCCCGCGTCCGGGTGGAAATCGTCGGCGGCGGGGTACCTGAACGATACCTGACAGTCCTCGGCGCCGCGCACGTCGGCGTTCCTGAAGGTCAACTCCACGTCGACCGCTTTGGAGCGTTCAGGCCCATTCGCGGCTCCACAAAAATAATCGAGTTTGACCTACCCACTTCGTCCGAAAAAGCGTCGTTTCCACCCATTGAACCGGCGGTTGACGATCTTCGAAGGCCGCTCAAGATCTCGCAAGAGTTGTCACCCATTTTGCGCGAGTGGACTCGCGGGGCTTCCACTCCTCGCGATCGAATCAACGCCATTGCCGATCACCTTCGCAACGACCTCCGATATTCGCTCCATGCCGAGCGCGGCCCGGGCGATCCCGTCCTGGATTTTTTGCTCGAAAATCCCCAGGGCCATTGTGAATATTTCGCTTCCGCGCTTGCGATGTTGGCGCGGTCGGCGGGTATACCGGCGCGCGTTGTTGCAGGCTACCGGGTGACCGAGCGCAATGAGTTGGGTGGGTACTCCATTGTCCGAGAACGAAACGCGCACGCATGGGTAGAAGTGTTTCTTCCCGAGGAGGGGTGGGTCACCGTCGACGCCACTCCTCCTGACCCGACGGGGCAAAACAATCGCTCAAAAACGCCTTTTTTTGCGGCGCTTGCCGATCTCATTTCTTCAACAATCAAAACCGCGATCGCTCGATTCGAAACGCCGAGTCTACCCGAGATCATCGCCGGACTTTCGATCCTTGTGGTGCTCGGTCTGATAGTCAGATATTGGCAACAGCGCAAGGCGCATCAAGGTTCGTCGCTCGCCGCATTTTTCCAAACACCCAACTCTCCTCCGGCGCTTGAAAAACTGTTTGCCGCTCTCACGCGACAGGGAATAAGACGAGATTCCGATGAACCCATTGAGGCTCTGGCGCGGCGCATAGCGAGCGGCACCTACCCATCTCCCCAAGCCGAGGTCATGGCAAGAGCCGCCGCGTTGCTCGAACAATATTCGGCTTGGCGCTACGGTGGCCGAGGGGATGAATCGGCGCTCTTCGCAGACATTGAAGCGTGCACCGAGCAACTCTCAGCGTTTTGACTTTTTCGACAGGAGGCGCTTTTTCACCTGAAGGTATGCCCCGTCGTCGGCGCGTTTCTCGTTGGCGAAACGCTTTAGAAAAGGCACAATTTCTTTATTCCACCCATCTGAAAGCCGAAGCGTCAAAAAGTCGTTATAAAGGGCTTCTATAATGGCTTCGAGTTCTTCGAGAAGGCGCGCTCGTTCGTAAAACACCTCGTACACTTCGTCGCCCTTGTCTTTCAGCTCGGCCGGGACCGATACACTCGACATGCCGAGCGTGTCGCCTTTAAACAAGAATGCAAATTCATGTTCGCCGTTGCTCAGGCGAAACTTTGCCTCTTTGGGTAACTTACCCTGCCGCAGGGCTTCTTTTGCCTCGGGCGACGCGGCAGGCGCGGCGCTCTTGAGTACACTTTCGTCTTTTTCGAGAGTGAGCGTCATCCGCGTCTCGATCCACAGGGCAATCGGCGATCCGCCCGACGGCCGCAGATTTGTCTCAAACGTTTCGCTCTCAAACCAGAGCCACAAAATAAATTCTCGGCCCGCAAATCGGTTGCGCTCAATGCGCTCCACCAAATCTGTCACTCGGCACCTTCCACTTCAGCCAACACTGTGGGCTCCAAGTTGTCCCAGATTTTTTCGGTGCGTTCGTCGAGCCCCCATCGCTCCGCAGCGGTTCCGGGGCTTTCAGGAACGAGTCGAAGGTTGAATGTTTTTTCAAAAAGTTCCTGAACAAGCAGGTGAATGCGCGGGGACTGGCTAAAAAATCTGACCACGTGCGTTCGAGTGTTCCAGCTTAAATCAACACTTTTTGTGGATGGAACAAGCTGACGCCGCAGTTTGCGAAGCACCGTCAGCTTCAGCTCGGCTTTGGCTTTTTTGCCGAGCCTTTCCAACCCTTTTTTCTCAAGCAGCGTTGCTTCCGCGGTTCGCAGGTGAGCGGTCAGAAGCGGCTTCGGAACAACCCATGTATCGATCCGAAGGGTAAGGTTCACATATTCGTTGAAAAACACCTTTTCGTGGTCGAGATCCACATCCATCGAGTCGGTCATAGATGCCCACCCGTGGCGCGAGTTTTCATCCTCGTCGGGCACCAGATCTCGAAAGGCGTTCGCCCTGATTTTTTTTAGACTCGCCGCCGAGATGTCGTCGGGCACTTCACCCGCAACAAAAAAACGGCTGTATGTGACCGGTCCGCGAATGGCTCCCAAAGTCGTGCGGGTGTAGAGTTACAAACCGACGCGGGCCAACTTTTTGGTAGCGCCCAGCGGTCGCTCCGGGGGGAGTTACCCAGGCGGCGCCTTGGCTACAAAATGTACGGGATAATAGCTTTGCGGTTTGAAGGATAGTCGGGGAAGGTTTTCTTATACCATTGGAGATGAGTGAGCGCGCGCGGGCCGATGTTGGCCGCTGTGTACACAGCGAACGCCCAGCCTGAAAGCGACCAGGTGAGAATGGCCCAACCTACCCATTCTACAATTTCACCCAGGTAGTTGGGTGAGGCCACCAGGTTAAACAAACCACCGTGAGGGATTTTATAGCCTTTTTCTCCCGGCTTTCGCAGGTTGAGGAGCACCGTGTCGGCCCACAGGTTTACCGCGTACCCACCCAGAAAAAGGGCAACACCCACCAAAAACTGCGGCGACGTGAGCCACCCCGATGGGTAGGTACCCAGGTGAGAAATGTGGCGCGCGTTGATATACAAATTCCAGGTATTAAAAAAAACAGCCATCAGCGCCACGCTTGCCGGCATTTTTTTTCCACTCACCCGCATTCGAAATGGGAAGATGAAAGCGCGGTGAAGATAGTGGAGTTGCCACAAAGCCAAAAACAGGAGAGGCACTGTTTCAAACCGGTGTTGACCTTGCAGAAATACGGCCAGAAACCCCAAACAGGCCGGGGCTTCCATCACAATCCAACCTAGCCGTGAAGGGATTTTCGGCCCCCAACCCGACCTATCATACCGGCCGTAAGGTGCGGACAAAAAGTGGAGCGACAAGGCCGTCAGAACCCCTGTTGCGATCATCGCCCACGAAGCGATTGTATGAAACGAACTCTCGTTCAAAAGGCGTTGTGCCCTGTGAGCGCGTTCCCCAAAATGAGCGTGTGCACTTCATCCGTGCCTTCGTACGTGTACACACTTTCCAAGTTGAGCATGTGACGAATGACCGGGTACTCCAGCAAAATGCCGTTTCCACCCAAAATGCCGCGTGCAGAGCGCGCGATTTCAAGCGCCACACCCACGTTGTTCTTTTTACAGAGTGAAACTTGTACAGGTGTAATTCCGGTAGAGTCTTTGAGCCGCGCGTAGTGCAAACCCATGATCTGACCCTTGGCAATCTCCATGGCCATCTCAGCAATTTTTTGCTGAACAAGCTGTTTTGCAGCAATTGGCCCTCCAAAAGCTACCCGTTCGCGGGCGTAACTTACAACCGACTCAAAACAGGCTCGCGCGGCGCCGAGAGCGCCCCACGCAATTCCAAATCGGGCCTGCGTTAAACACCCCAAAGCGCCTTTTAGACCCTGCACGTTCGGCAACATGTTTTCAGCGGGAACGCGCACTTCGTTGAGAACAATTTCACCTGTGGGGCTCGCCCGAAGGCTCATTTTGCCGTGCACTGTGGGGGTTTCAAAACCTTTCATCCCACGTTCCACAACAAATCCTCGAATGGACGAGGCATCGCCGTCATCCACTTTGGCCCATACAACTGCGAGGTGAGCAATGGGCGAAGATGTGATCCACATCTTGGTTCCGGTGAGGACGTAGCCGTCACCGTCTTTGCGGGCGCGGGTTTTCATGGCCGCCGGGTCACTGCCGGCATCGGGCTCTGTCAGACCAAAACAGCCGATGATCTCACCTGCCGCCATTTTGGGTAGCCAGCGCTGCTTCTGTTCTTCCGAACCATATTTCCAGATCGGCCACATGGCGAGCGATCCCTGAACGCTCACGAAACTGCGGAGACCACTGTCGCCGGCCTCCAACTCTTGAAGGGCCAGACCGTACTCCACCGAGTTCATGCCGGCGCAGCCATACCCTTTGAGGGAGCCGCCCAAGATCCCCATTTCGGCGATCATGGGAATGAGGTCGGTGGGAAACTGTTCCTTCGCGAAAAGCTCTGCGGATCGCGGCAAATAACGCTCGCGCACGAAGCGACGAACGGACGCGCGAATCAGTTTTTCTTCTTCGCTGAGAAGGGAGTCAATTGCGATGAGATCGTCGAGGGAGAGGGGCTCGTTCACAGCCATGGCGCCGTAGTACCAGGGCTGCGTGCGGGGGAAACACTTTTTCTGTCACGCGCTCGTTTTGCCGGCGCTATTCAAAAAAAAAACGGGGCGCTGAAATAAACCCACGCGCCCGCCCGAAAGAGGAACCATGAAAACGAACAAGATGCTTGCGGTGGGGATCCTGACAGCTCTTTCTGCACTTGTCGGCTGCGACACATCCAAAGCAAGTCCCTCGGAAAACGACGCGATTTTGGCGTCCTCGGATGAAAAAACAGCCCGTTCGTCGTTCAACTTCCGCGCTCAAGGCGCCGAGGCCACAAGTCGAGTAGAACGCTCAATCGCGCCGAACAAGGCTGAAGTATTGCGCGGTGAGACGGTGATCACTCTCGCGTTTTCTTCTCAACCGGTTCGCATTGTTGAAGAGGCGGAGATTGCCTCAAGCGGCCGCCTCGTGCGCGCGTCGAGCAAGCTCTTCGGCGGCGCGGGTGCTTTGGAGCTGCTCCGATCGGTTCAGTTCAATGTCGTTTCTGAAGAAGTCAAGGTTCAGGACCGCGGTTCAGAACGCACCCTTCGCGTGGCGAACGACCACCCGTGGATGGTGGGCGATTTGTACGGCGACATCGCGCCGCAGGCCGCCGGCGCAACGGCCATCCAGGTGTGGATCGCGCGGCGCGCGGCCAGCGCGGGTGAGCGCGTTCGCTCGGTGGAAGTGCTCGCCGCCCGTTCGAGTCTGACAATGCCGAGTCAGATTGTTTTCGAAAACGGCTCCACCGATTTGGTTGTTTTGGGTTCAGAAGTGGCCGAAACGGATCGCGACTTCGTTCGAAATCTGGCGTGGCGCCCGCTTGAAAACGTTTCCGACGAACTGCGTGCCGCCGCCCGCGATCTACCCTCCGGCACCTGAAACTTCAGCCGCCTCGCAGCGACCTGAAACGTTCAGCGGTTGCTTGGACGCACAGAGTGTTGATGCGCCGGGTTTCGCTCCTCGGCGCACCCTTCCACCTTGGCACTGCAACGCGCTCTGACAACCGGCACCATGTCGGCCACAAGCACGTTTGAATACGCCTGTTCTGCAGCCGCCGCCAAAGCCACGTTGGCACCCAATCCGCGTAGCGAAAGAGCCTGAATTCGAAGCATGTCCGCGTCGCGCGGTTGAATGGATAGGCCCATTTGAGCGGCCCACAACGCTCCCACTTCGTCGCCCGAACTGCCGCGCGCAAGGGCAAGCTCCATAAAAAATCGATCATCGTAACCGGCCGCGGGGAGCGCCTGTTCGTAGTGTTTTGCCGCTTCTTCCCATCGCCACACTTCCGCGTTGGCGAACCCTCTCAGGTACGCAAGGGCAGGGTGGTTGGGTGCGTACACTTCGGCTCGGCCCAGCCATGCCAGCGCCTCTTCGGTACGACCCTCTTTGGCGGCGAGCATTCCAAGCGCCGAAAGAACCATTGCGCGCTCATGGTAAGATCCGGTTTGTTCCACCATGTCGAGCGCCAAAAGAAGGCTCGGCCGCCCCTCATCAATCCGTTCTTGAAGTGCTCGGAGCCACGCCAAGCCGTGTTCGTAAACACGTTGCCAGGTGGGTAACAGATGGTCGGTGGGCTCACTCTCCCAGCCCGAACCTACCCATACAGTTGACGAACTGATTTCGGTCACCGGCTGGGGTGTACACGCGTTGAGATCACTTTTTGCGTGTTGACTGCGAAACGCCTTCCCCCGCGTATTTTCAGACGCTTCACAAGACAGCTCGGCGAGGTGCAGGTTGCGGGTTCGATGTCTTAGATTCGCCGTGATTGAGATGGGTAGATCGTGATCCGTCAGATTGGATGGAAGAGTCAGGTCAAATTGCACAACAGCGGTTTCCCGAGGGGCAAGCGTGTGGTTGAAAACGCCCGCGCGAAACCGATTTGTTTGACGTTCCCACAAGGGTACACCGTCTTCTCCCACCATGGCCGATCGAAGGACGTGGGCCGTGGGGTCGTCCCCCGAATTTTCGTGGTCGCCCCCGGCCTCGGCGACGACGCGCCCACCCCGATCGCGCACCACCAGTTCTACCCATGTGTCCTGCGCATCCATCACGCCGCCCGGAAAGCGGTGTCCCACGCGGCGATTGCGGATCACCACGTCAAAACGAACCCGATCTCCGGGGCCCACGTTGGCTCCGTCGGCCGGAATGTGACGCGTTCCGTTGGGTAGAACCACGGCGGCCACGTCCACACTCGCCGCGCCTTTGAGAAACGCCCGCGTTCGTTCAAGGGTAGATTTGTCATCCCGCATGGCCGCGAGCCAGGTGTGACCACCCAAGAAACGGTGGGAAGCGATCTTCCCATTGGTAGCAGCTTGGTCACCGAGGATGCTCTCCTCCATGGGCATGTGACAGCCGCGACAATCTTGCTGAGGAAGTTCTTCGTCAAGCAGATGAAGTTCACACCCGGCATAGGGAGATCGCTGCCACGGGGTCACATCGTCCTGACCTATCAGGTGGTGGGTGTTTCCGGTGGAGCGATCCAAAAAAGCCCGGTGGCAACTTGCGCATAACTCCTCGGATCGCAGGTCGGGCGGAGCCGCGCGCTCTTTGTGCGCAAGAAGAGCGGCGGCATCCCCTTTGGGTGGAATGGGTATAGGGCTGCCCTTCAGGGTGAAGCTCGCGTTTCCATCGGGACGAAAATGCCCGGCGGAGTGGCATGTACGGCACGTGATCCCCGCGTGCGCCCGGCTGTCAGATGGGGGGATCGCCTCGTCCATGGCACCATCTACCATCAGGGCAAGGTCATGACAGCCGCCGCAAAAGCGAGACTTTTCGGCGCCGACCTCGGTTCGAAACTGGTCAACAACAGCGCGGTATACCGGGTTGTTAAACGAGGCAAACGCGTGACTTGACGATCTCCACTGCGAAACAACGTCGGCATGGCAGCCCGCGCAGGTCTCAACCTCCACAATGTCAGACCCGCGCGGGTTTCCTTCCACCTCCAACAGCGACGGCGCAAACGTGCTTCCAGCGCGCGGCAAAAGCGCCTGGTAAGCAACAAACGCCCATACGGGTGCGGGGGTGGCCACGTTTTCTACTTTTCAGCTTTGTCGCGACGACGCACAAGCCACGCGAGCGCGGCCACCAACGACGCCATCATGGCAGCGAGGGTAGGCCCGCCGTTGTCTCCACCCACGCGGCACGCGCCGCAGGTGCCGCCTTGTTGCAAGGCAACTCCGGGAGGCAACTCACCCGCGTGGGACACCACGGGCGCACCCAACTTGAGCCCAATTTCAGGCACGTCGTGGGTAACTACCGATGCGAGTTGAAGTGTACCGCGAGGCGCAAAAGCAAGGTCTTTTGCAACTTTCAACCCACCACCCGAGGTTTCACCCGAGGGCGGCCCACCCCACACGCCGCGCTTGGGGTTGGAACAGTTGATTGCACCCTTCCACGGGTGGCGAATGGCATAGCGACCTTGGAAGTTGTTGTATGAATCGGGAGTGGGCCCCGTTTCAAGTTGACCGTTGGGGCCCGGCCTTTCACGCCCACCGCCGATGGGTTTTGCTGTTTTGAAAATCAGATCTTCACCGAGTGAATCTTTCCCGTAGCGCGCATGCAAACGGGTTAGTACAAAGTCATACATACCCTGGTTGGCGCTTGGAATAACGTCACCGCCGAACACCGCCAGTTCACTCACGTCAAGCGCCGGGCCCGGGCACGGGTCACACGACATGGACGTCCAGGAGTATTCTGTCACAACGGCGCCCGGATTTTCTTCGACCGTTTTGTCAAAAAGTGCCGCGAAAAATGCTCCAAACTGTTCGCGCGCCTGCTCGTTCACATCAAGGTTTGTGGGGATGGTGACGTTTTTATAATTGGCCACTTCATACCGTTGATTGCGGCCCAAAATGTGAACAATCAGGTCTTGTTTACCCCCTGAGTTGACAAGCCCCAATCTAACGGGGAGGCTAAAGCTCTCTGAATCGTAGTGAAAGCGGAGCGGCGAGAGCATTGCCTGGCCGTCTTTGAATGTCACCTTTTTGCTGTCAACCTTGGCGACAAAAACTTGCTTCCACCTTCCACATAGGGCTTGAGGAGCGGCTCCGACCCAGCCGGGATTTTATACTGGTTGTCCCGCAGCCACCTGTCGAGACCCGACGAATCGGTGGCGCTCAAGATCACCACTTCATACTCACCTACGGTAAACTGAGCCTCGATTTTCACGCCGTAGTCGCGCGGCGCGGCGGTGGCCGCAGGCGCTTCTGCCATGGCCATACTCGGCATGGACTTTTCTTCTTCGTCGTAGTGAGGTTCGTAACAGGGATCTTGCTCCCAATACTCCACAAGGCGCGGCGCATCGAGTTGGTCAATATGGTCAAACACCTCTTTGGTGAGGGTTTTGACGTTTTCTTTTTGCAAAACCACGGGGACCGGCACGACCATGGCAAAGTCTGAAGTGGGGCCCTGATAATTGTTTTGCATGGACAGAACAGTTCGCGTTCCGTCGCGCATCAGAACAACTTGGGTGGCGTTGTTGAACAGTTTTGTATCAGCCCCGCTCACGTAGAAACCGCAGAAGGCACTTGCCGTGTCAGGGATGGTTGCCACTGTTGTTAAGGCCAATGCGGCCGCCGCCCAAAACTTTGCTGCTCTCATCATAATTGTTCTTTCGCGCTGGGTGTACACTTTGTCAGAACGGTTGAGCACGATGGTAAGGTAAGAGTCAGGTGTGGCGCCTTTCAGCCTATGATTTGCGGCGCGACTGGGCCCCGTGACCATTTCCGTTTCGGCCGCCGCGCCTGCTGCCCAAAGCCATGATGGCGCCGAACGCCGCGAGGAGCGCACCGCTTACACCGCCTTCGTGCTCACCGGCCGCCGAGCACGAGCACGTCTTCGCCCCCTCTTTTGAAACGGGTAGGACAGGTTGGCCGGGCCCTTCAACCACTTGGCTTGCGGCCTTCAGACCGATTTCTGGAACGTCGTGTTTGACAAGCGACGCCAGCTGCACCTTTCCTCTTGGCGCAAACGCCGTGTCACGCGCGGCCTGCGGCTGGGTTGAACCTCCGTGGCCGGCCGGGGGACCACCCCAAATTCCGCGCCTCGGATTGGAGCATTCAATAGGGCCTTTCCACGGGTGGCGAATGGCATACCTTCCCTGAAAGTTGTTCATTGACGACGTGGTCGACCCAGTTTCAAGTTTGGGCTGTTTTGAAGCCCCTTCCGTTTTGAAAAACTCTCGTCCACCCGCGATCGGCGGTGCCGCCCGAAAGACCAAATCTTCGGTGGCCTGATCTTTTTTATACCGAGCGTGCAGTCGAGTTACCACATACCCACCACCAAACCGAAATCGACCGGGTTGAGGCGCGTCGGCGCCCGGCATAACATCCCCACCAAGGGTGGTAAGGTCGCCCGGAGACAGGGCCGGACCGGGGCACGGGTCACATGTGCCGGCATCCCACGAATATTCAGTTACCACGGGAGGCCTCTTGTCAGAGTCCATGTTCTCTTCAATTGTGCGATCAAAAAGGGCCGCATAAAAAGCGGGAAACTCTGCTTTGGCCGACTCGTCGATGTCAATATTGGTGGGGATGGTGACGTTTTTATAATTGGCCAACTCGTACCGCTGGCCTTTGGCAAGAATGTGTACCAAAAGATCCTGCGTACCCGGTGAACTCAATAGCCCAAGGCGAATGGGTAGGCTAAAGGTGTCAGAGTCGTAGTGAAAACGGAGCGGCGAAAGTTTCGCCTGCCCGTTTTTCATGGTCACCTTGGTGACATCTACCTTGGCGACAAAAACTTGCTTCCACTCTGAACGTAGGGTTTGAGCACCGGCTCGGCGCCGTCGGGAATTTTATACCCACTGTCTTTGAGCCACTTGTCGAGCCCCGTGGAGTCTTCGGCACTCAGAATCACAATTTCATACTCGCCGACGGTGAACTGCGCCTCCACCTTGACGCCGTACTTGGAGTCTTCGCGCGCTTCTGCGGCTGCCGCGCGAGGTGCGGGAACCGCGCCCTTTGCTCTGTCGCTGTGAGGGGCCTGCACCCTACACGGATCTTGCTCCCAATACTCCACAAGGCGAGGCGCGGCGAGTTGGTCAATTCTGTCAAACACCTCTGTGGGAAGGGTTTTGACATTTTCTTTTTGAAGGACCACAGGCACGGGCACCACCATGGCAAATCCTTCAGGTGGGCCCTCATAGTTATTTTGCATGGACAGCGCGGTGCGTGTGCCGTCCCGCATGAGCACAACAATGGTGGCGTTGTTGAACAACTTTTTGTCGGCACCGCCCACGTAGAAGCCGCAGAACGCGTCCGCTTGCTGGGGTGTGTACACAACGGCCGCACCGGCGCACGCGATCGATACCAATGCCCGCGACAACCACGACGACAAACCGCCCATGGCCGAGGAGTATCAGGGCAAACGTTTTTGAATGGAAGAACTTTTAGCGGCAGTCGTAAAAGTCTTGGTTTTGGCACTCGTCGGCGACATCGCCCAGCGCCTCAAGCAACTCACTTTCGTCATCGTCGCGACACACCTGGCCAAGCACGCTGATGGCGTCGAGGCACCTGTCAACCTGACTGCCGTCGATATCGACGCCGTCTTCGCAGTCATCGAGAACCGCCTCTTCAGCGTCTTCGGCGTCGTTGGCGCAGTCTGTAATGCAGTCGTCGCGGTCCACCGGGACGTTTGTGTAATCTTCGCAGTCGTCGCCGGCTTCGCAGTAGGCGATGCAGATTTTTTCATACTCGCCGCGGATCGAACGGCTGCATCCCGGCGCCACCAAAATCGAAAGTCCGGCGAAAAACGCCGTCAATAATACCCAACTCAAAGGCCGCTTTTTCATGTGTTGATCATCTCCCGAAAGCCTGGCGAGGGCCAGTTTAGTTTGTTTTTGTTTTGTTTGGGGCGGCGGCGCAAAAACGTGACGTTTTAGGGATGTGTGTACACAAGTGTGCCGCGCTTGAGAGAAAGGGCCGCGTGCCATCCTTCAGGGACCGGCGGATCTGTCCATCCAAAAAGCCAAGCGGCGTCGATGGGAGCAAGGTTGACACAGCCGTGGCTGCGAGGCGTTCCAAACTCGTCGTGCCAATACGCCGCATGAAGCGCGAAACCCTCAGTGAAATACTGCACGAACGGCACATCTCTAAAATCAAATTCGTCGCCGGCTGTGTCCCCATCCATTGTCACAGTCACGTGTTTTGTGTGAATGAGAAACGCGCCCTGAATTGTCGAGTGGGTTTTCTTGGGGTCGCCGATTCCATCCGCACCTGTAGAAACCAGTGTGACGTACACCGGCTTTTCGCCCTCGTACGCTACAAGCGATTGTTTGAGAATGGATACATCTACCCATTTTCGGCCCGCTGTGGCCCAGGCTGGAGCTTTTTTGAAGCGGTCCACGCGCACAACCTGCTCCTCGGCAACAAAGCTTCCATCTTTGGCTTGAAGGTAGGTAACTCCACCTGCCCGTTTCACAACGTCGGTAATGGGTACACCTTCCCGATGAGCAATGGGCTCCCCCCGAACAATCGCGCCGGTTTCGGTCTGGGTGTACCGAAACGCGTGTTTGCTTCGGACGAACGCCATGGGTAAATTCACCGTTTCATCCAGCTTTACACCGTGAAACGCCGACGGTTTTACCACCCTGGTCCTGTCGAGTGGAATCAAGGTCAGATCGGTTGTCAGGCCAAAGCGGCGACCTTCGTGTTCGTAGGTGCCCAGCAGCGCAAACCCTGATCGAACACGCGCTCTACCCACGGTGACCGCATCGCGCGGTCGAAAGGTGTTTGCAAGTCCGGGTAGAGGAGAACCATTTTCCAAAAAGCTCGGGATGGCGTCAGGCTCAGGCGGTGCGACGAACGAAGGGTCTTTTGCGAGTAGAGCTGCTTTTCGAAGGGCGTTTGCCAGATCGTTTTCCACCTTTTGCTGCTCAGCCTTTGAAGGGAGCCGAGTATAAAACGGCGGAGTTGGAAAACGACCCATCACGTACACGTAGGGTAACCCGTCGCTTTTGGGGCGCGTGGCGGATGCAACAACAACGGGATGATTGGAGTCGAGAGAAGTCAACTCGTTGGCGCACACATACCCGTGGGGTTTGATCTTGTACCAACCCTCTGGACACGAAGTAAACCCGGCGGGTTTCGCTTTCCGTTCAACCGACGCGCCCGCGCGCAGGTAACCGAGCTTTCTACTTGCCCACCGTGGCTCAGCGAATACCCATGTTTCACGCGCGGTGCTCGATAGGGTAGGTTTGTCGCTTTTGGGACTGTTTTTCGGGGGTTCTGGAGCCGGCGGTTCAGGTTCCAACTCCAACGCGGGAAGGTCGTCTGAACCGTCGTCGATCAGCGCCGCCGGAAGAGTTGTATAGGTCGAAGGATCCGCGCCTGTCTGCGTCGCATCCCTTGTTGGATCCTGAGAACTCGACTGCCCTGGAATTGAATCGGGCATTGCGGTTCCAACACCCTGCACGTGGATAGAAGGGCCCGGAACCTGAACCGGTTTTGGAGCCGGGTTTGCAGGTGGTTCTGTGGGTGTTGGAGCAACAGGCTTTTCCGCCGAAATCTGGGTCGACAAAAAAGTGGAAACCGCCGTCAGCTGCTCCTTGGGAACAAAGAAAACGCCCGCCGACGGCACCAAAAACGCCGAAACAAATATCAGCCCGCGAGCGCGCATGGCCCGGCGTTATCCCGAGCCGTTCGCCTGGGCCAACTTTTTCCACCAGTCATAAATCAAGCGATAGCAGCCACTCCCGTTTTGCGAAGCACGCGTTCAGGTCTTGTCGCGAGGTATGGGATATCCTTGCCCATTGCCGCGTGGAAAAGCGAAAAGCGTGGCGCTTCAGGTTCTCTGAATGGAGTTCTGTGGCGACGGCATCCGGGACGAAAACGGGAGACCGGCGAGACCGGTGCCAGGCCCGTTTTGATCACCCGAAGCCGCCAAACCTGAAAGCAAGGAATGCTCTGAGACGCTACGTTTCCGGGCTTTTTCGAGCCATGATAAACCTCCATATTTTCTTCTTGCGTCTCTTAGGTCCAGATCTGGTAAGTGCGCTGTCATGTTTTCGCTCCCCGGCGACTTTTTGAGTGCGATCGCGGCTGATTTTCCCGCCGATTTCCTTCTGACGGATCCCGCCGATCTCAAAGAATATGGCCGCGACTGGACACGCGTGATCGAGCCCGCCGCGTCCGCTGTGGCGCTCCCTCGATCCACCGACGAAGTGTCGCGCCTGCTCACGTTGTGTCACCGGCACGGTGTACACATTGTTCCATCGGGCGGTAGAACGGGCTTGGCGGCCGGCGCCGTTGCCGCAAAGGGTGAGTTGGTTCTCTCGCTTCAGCGAATGAACAAGATGTTCCCTGTTGACCTGCTCGGTGCAACGGTGCGCGTTCAGGCGGGCGCAGTGACAGAAGCGGTGCACGCCCACGCCGCGGAGCATGGGCTCACATGGCCTGTGGACTTTGCTTCCAAAGGGTCAAGTCAGGTGGGAGGGAACATTGCCACCAACGCGGGAGGTGTACGCGTCATTCGATACGGCCTTACCCGCCAGTGGGTGCTTGGATTACAGGTTGTTTTAGCCAACGGCGACGTGTTGGAGCTAAACGGCGCGCTTGAAAAAAACAACACGGGTGCCGACCTGCGTCAGCTTTTTATCGGCAGTGAGGGCACATTGGGTGTGATTACAGAGGCCACCCTCAAGCTCACTCGCCTGCCTGAAAAGGTAGAAGTTCTGTTGTTCGCCGTTCCCGATTTGGCCGGTGTTTTAAGCCTTTTTCGTGAAGCTCGCAAAGGGCCGTTTACCGTCATGGCCTACGAGTTTTTTACAGAAAAGTGTCTCACGCGTCTTCGCCGTCATCGAAAAGCGGCAAACCCTCTGTCATCCCCATCGGACTATTATGTGTTGCTGGAGGTAGAACGCGCCGAGTCTGAAGCGATGGAGGCATGGGTAGGTTCGGTGTTTGAACGTGAGCTTGCCACCGACGGAACGCAGGCGCAACACAGCTCCCAGGCGGCGGAGTTGTGGGCATTGCGGGAAGGGATCAGCGAGAGTTTGTCTGCCACCGGATTGCCCCACAAGAACGATATCGCTCTACCCATTGCCGAGCTTCAGGCGTTTTGTGCAGAGCTGGAAGCGTTTTTTGAAAAGCGCTACCCAGGTTGGGAAATTGCACTTTTTGGTCACATCGGCGACGGCAATCTCCACCTGAATGTGATGAAGCCTGACAATCTGGAAAAAGCCGAATTTTGCAAAAAACGCGCGAGGCCGACCACGACATTTTTACACTTGTCAAAAAATACAAAGGGTCGATTTCGGCCGAACACGGTATAGGCCTGCTCAAAAAACCTTACCTTTCATACTCGCGTTCGCCCGAAGAAATAAGCCTTTTGCGCGCCATCAAATCGGCGCTCGACCCCAAAGGCCTCCTCAACCCCGGTAAGATTTTTGATTAGTATAATGCCCGCGAGAAAGGCTCCTTTGCGGCACGGCCGGTTAGTACAAAACGCGGGTGCGGATGTTGGTGGGTAGAGCCTGAATTTGGCGGCTGATGTCGGCCGAGGCGTCACCCTCTACATCCATGATCAGGTAGCCGATGTTGGCGTCGGTGGAGAGGTATTGGCTGTCGATGTTGGCGTTGCGGTCGCCGACAATGCGGTTTACGTCGCGCAAGACGCCGGGCACATTTCTGTGGACGTTTAAGATGCGATGAGCGTTTTTATAAGGGGGTAGATCGACCTGGGGGAAGTTAACCGCTCCCGCTGTTGCACCGCTGGTTAAAAACTTGGTGAGGGTATTGCTGACTTCTCTACCAATGGCTTCTTGCGCTTCTTCGGTAGAACCGCCGATGTGAGGGGTGAGAATGACATTGGGTAGATTGGCCAGCTCGGTAACGAACGCATCGGTATTGGCTTCAGGCTCAGATGGGTACACATCTACGGCGGCCCCGGCCAAATGACCGCTTGCGAGGGCTGTTGCGAGAGCGGCCACGTCCACAACGGTGCCTCGGCTCGCGTTGATGAGATACGACCCTTTGGGCATGGCAGCCAGTTGAGCGGCACCGATCATGTTCTTGGTTTCGGGCGTTTCAGGTACGTGGAGGGAAACAAACTGCGATTGCGAAAGAAGGTCATTCAGACTCGCGACCGACTTGTTGTTACCCATGGGTAGTTTGGCGGCGATGTCGTAAAAGATCACTCGCATTCCCAAGGCTTCTGCGAGCACGCCGAGTTGAGGACCGATGTGACCATACCCCACAACGCCGAGGGTTTTTCCGCGCACTTCGTAACAGCCGGTGGCGACTTTTCGCCACTTGCCAACGTGCACTTCGCGCGAGCGATCGCCGAGCTGACGGGCGAGAATGATAATCTCGGCAATCACCATTTCTGCCACGCTGCGCGTGTTGCTAAATGGGGCGTTAAACACCGGAACGCCGTGCCGATTGGCGGTGGTCAGGTCTACCTGGTTTGTACCAATACAAAAGCAGCCCACTGAAAGCAGGCTCGATGCCGATTCTAAAACGCGTTTCGTCACCTGGGTTTTGCTGCGAATTCCCAGCATGTGTACTCCTGCCAGCGCTTCGATCAGCTCGTCTTCTTTGAGCGCTCCTTTGAGCCTTTCAATTTCAAGATTGGCGCCTGAAAAACGCTCATCCGCACTGGGATGAATGTTTTCAAGGAGGAGCACTTTATACGTGGCGCCCGGAGGCGCACTTGCGGTTTGAGGGCGGGGCGTTTCAGTCATGGCAACAATCGCCGCCCGTCTACCACGCTTCGGAGATGTGCGAGGCCGAAGTTCCTGCGCGAATCGGGGGTTTTGTTACAACCCGTTGAGCTGGTTCACGACGGGAAATAAGTCGCCTGTTGTATAAAAGTCCACGGTCACAAAATTGGGTAGGTCGCCCATTTGTTCGGAGCAAGCCGTGGTGCGATCGATAAAAAACGGATTGTGGTTGATCTGCTCCGCCAGGTTGATGTCGGCCACCGGCGCGGTGAGAAAATGGTTGAAAATGAACAGGCTGTTGGAGAGCGACCCGCGGCCGAGTTCACACTTCAGATCGGCGGGAGTTTCTGCCGCGTAGGGGTTGTCCCAGGCGTAGTCCCACACGTGATGGTAATACGCGGGGGTTCCAGCCGGGTCATCGGTGAGAGCGATCAGCCGGTGATTTTGGTTAATCAGCTCACCGAGGGTAGGCCAAAGATCGCCCATTGGTTGGGTATGTACAAACTCGACAAGGCCGCTGTCTTGAAACGCCTTGTCGGTCTCTTGGGCCGAAACGTACGCTTCAAAAATGATCACCACCACTTCACGCGGGTTACAGCGGAGAAATTGGGCAATTTCACCCAACCCTTCCACAAGCGGTTGTTGACCAAAGCCGCAACTGCCGTGGCAAAGGCTGGGTACACCGTCGGCATTGGAGTGCGTGTCGAGCATGAGTCCGCGCACGCCGTCGTGGAGTTGAGTGGTCACGCGGTGGGGTTGATTGGGGGCGATCCACCCATCGTCGATGTTGGACATGGCGTTGTGGGTTGTTGGAAACACCACTTCGTCTACCCGTCGATTGCACAGGAGAGCGGAGCCGTTGCAGGTGGTAAGGTCGGCGTTTTCAACCACCCAGCCGTCGCACGTTGCGCCCGAGCCACCCGAGCCTCCAACACCCGCGGTACCACCCGTTCCGCCGGTTGTGGAGGTTGTGTCCCCTGTGGAGCCCGCGGGGGATTGCTCCCCATCACACCCGGACAGAAGCGCGGTGATTCCGGCTGCAAGCGCGAGTAGAGCGCCGATGGAAGATCTCACGTTGACTCACCCGCGGGCCTCAAGGCATCGAGCACTTCACCGGCGACCATGGCAGCGAGGGCGGAGTATAGATCCTGCCCCTCTTCTTTGGTGGCGAGGGCCGGCGCGCCCGCATACGCGTGGGTCATACCCATTTCAATAAAGGTGTGTTTGCCGGCTCTAATGCCGTCGGAGAGGCTCACATTGACTTCTGGCAAAACGGCTGCCGACGTAGCGTGTACCAAGTGCGCCGCGGCCGCCAGGACGAGCGAGGTTTCGTACCTGCCGGCGTGGCATGCCCCACTCTTAAACTCCGCACTTAATGTGCGGCCCCACCGGCGAGTGAGAGGGCAGGCGACCGACGTTTTGCCCGGAGGGAAGGTTGAAATCGAAGCTCGAACAGCGGCGTCGTGGGCAGGTTCTAGGTGGTTATTGACAAGACACACATGGGCGAAACCGGCTTGTAGATAAGCGGCGATCACCGTTTTTAGAAAGGATGTCAGGGCCTCGGCGGGAAGGGTCACGGCCCCGGCAAACCCCTCGGCAAAGTTTGTAACCCCGTAGGGAATGGAAGGTACAACAAGGGCTGTGATCCCTTTTTCTGACAAGAGCGGAACGGCTTTTTCCGCAGCTGATTCGCTCAAAATGGTGTCGGTTGCCAAGGGAAGGTGAGGTCCGTGCGGTTCAACACTTCCCACGGGTAGCAGTGCGGCGACAGGTGAACTGCCGGAAAGTAGGGCCGATACTTCAGGGCTTGTCAGATCGGCCAAGTGGGTAGTGCGGCGCCCGGAGGTGGACATACCCGTCAGATTCCTCGGGGGTTTTCGCCCCGTTTTTCGCGATCTTTGAGGGTTTTTTTGTCTACCTTACCGCGATCGTTCTTGGCAATGTCTTCTGCGAAAACGATCCATCGGGGGTATTTGTGTTTGGAGAGCCGGCTCTTCACGTGTTCTTTGATCTCCCCTGCCAGGAGGGCCGCTTTTTCATCATCCACAAGCGCGGCGCGGGCTTCTTCACGCAGGACAAGAAACGCTTTGGGTTTGGTAAGGCCTTCATCATCGGCGCCGATCACCGCTGCGAGCGACACAGCGGGGTGTTGCATCAAGCACTCTTCCACCTCGGTGGGAGCTACCCAAATTCCACCCACCTTTAGGAGATCGTCGGCTCTACCTGAAAACCAGAGATACCCGTCGTCGTCGAGTTTGAAGAGATCGCCGGTGCGGCACCAATGACCATGGAAGGTGCCCCAGCTTTTGTCGCGATCTTGAAAATATCCAAGCGCTACGCTGTCACCCTTGACCCACATGACACCTGTTTCACCACGCGGCAATTCAGGTTCACCGGGGCCCTCAGCCTCGGAGGGTAAGATCTTAATGGTATACCCATCCACAACGCGGCCGAGTGAGCCGGGTTTGATATCACCGGGGCGGTTGGTGCAATAAATGTGGAACATTTCGGCCGACCCGATGCCGTCGTACACATCGTTTTTGAAGCGTTCGGTAAACCGGGTGAGAAGCGAAGGGGGTAAAGCTTCACCGGCGGAGAGGTGAAAGCGTACACTTGAAAAGTCGAGCGGTGGTTTGCCCGATGCGCGCCGAGAATCATCGTCGTCGAGGAGTTTACCCATCATTGTGGGAACGTTGGTGACGATGGTAGGTTTGTCGCGTAGAATTGCTTCTGTCAGGGCGGCGGGGGTAGGCCTTTCTGCAAAAAGAGCCGTTGTTGCGCCCACGGCGAATGGGAACATTAAGTTGGTTCCGGTGGCATACCCAAAGAAGAGTCGGGGGATGCTGACTGTCACGTCGTCGCGAGTATAACCGACGGTGCCCTTTGCGTACACTTCGGTGTTGAATGCAAAGTCGCGGTGGGTATGCATGGCCGCTTTGCTCTTACCGGTGGAACCCGACGTGAAGAGCCAAATGGCAAGGTCGTCGCGTTTTGTAGGTTTGGGAGGGGGCGCACCTTCCAACCGGAGTTTTTCACCGAAAGCGAGAGCCTGACCGAGCACCGCCACGAACGCTCCGCCGAGGCCCGCGGGCATTGTCACCTCTTCAAAAACGTCGCCGCCGGTGGCAACTTCAGGCGCCACAATAAGGGTTCTAAGGGTGTCGCTCGCTTCAAGTGCGGGCAACATGATTTCTGCCACGCGGGGGATGGTGATGACGGCCGATGCGCGTGTGTACTCAACGAGGTAGCGCAGATCTTCGGCCGGCGCTTCTGGGTTGCCCATGGCGACAACAGCGCCGTGGTAGAGCGTTGCAAAAAAAGCCCACACGAAGGCCGGTGTGTCGTGCAATACAATGAGTACACGCGATTCGCGTGGTACACCGCGATGGGCAAAAAATGCCTGCAAATTGCGGGTGTGCTCCGCAATCTGACGGTAGGTGTGACGTTGTTTTCCAAATCGGACGGCGACCTTGTTGTCAAGACCTTCTTTCAGGCGGTCAAACAGGTAGTAGTCGGCAAGGTTGAACGTTTCAGGAAAAGTGGGGCGCGTAAACGTCATGACTCTTCTCTCTCGGCGGTGGAGCGTGACGTGAGGGGTGGACGGGGATGATTAAAATCGTGGGCTGGGGCCGTAAGGCGGCGTTTTCCGTCGGCCGTCAAGCGGACATCGGCGGCGGTAAGATCTTGCCGATCCCACAGTTGACAGGTCACCGACTTGTGTTTTTGGTCGAGCGCTTCACAGTAGTTTGTAAACGAGCATCGCCTCACAAAAGCGGCCTGACCGAGCTTTACCTTCTTCCACCAGTCTGGGTCGGCAAGGGATTGGCGTGCCGCGGCGGCGATATCCGCCCAATCTTCTGTGAGAACCAGTTCTGCCTGGGCGAAGGTTGAAATTCCACCGGCGGCAATGGTAGGAGTAGAAAATCCGGCTTTGCGAACGGCATGACGGACGTGGGCCTGTTTGGCCATGTTTCGAAGGAAAGGTCCGCGGGCATCGGAAATGACGGTGGGCATACATTCATACCCACTTTGACCTGTATAGGGGTAGGCCGCGTCTCCAACTTTGGGTTGTTTGGAGTCTTCGAATTTTCCGCCGGTGGAAAGCGACAAAAAGTCCATTCCAGCGCGCGCAAATTCCACCCAAAATAAGCGGCATCGTCGGGGCGACTGCCGCCTTCGATAATCTCGTCGCACAAGAAGCGGCACCCCACCGTAAAGTGTTTCCCTACCTTGTCTCGAACGGCGGAGAACACTTCAAGCGGGAGGCGAACGCGCTCTTCACGCCGGCCGCCGTATCCGTCATTGCGGGTGTTTTTCGCCGAGAGAAAAGAAGCCATTGTGTACGCATGGGCGAAGTGAAGTTCCACCCCGTCAAACCCGGCTTTTTGCGCACGGAGCGCAGCTTCCGCAAAAAGGGAGGGGAGGGTATTGGGCAAGTCGCGAATGTGCGAAAGGTGAGTATCGGTAACGCGTTCACGGGCACCCCAAAGGAGGTCTTCGGCGTCGCGTTTGGTGAGAATCGTGAGAAGGGTAGATTCTGCCAGAGTGCTCAACTCGGTGCGCAGTTCAAGTTCGGTCAGGTGGGTAAGATCGGGTTTACCCAGCGCTTGGGCCACACGATCACGAAGTTCACCCGTGATGGGTAGATACTCCATGATGTAGCGTTCTTTTGTGGGGCGTCTGCGAATGCGCAAAAAATCGATAATTTGCAAAAAGAGGCGGGTTTTGTCGCCGCTTCGTTTGCGGACAACACTTACCAGTTCACTCAGGCCGGCAATGTTTTTGTCGCTTCCTACCCGGAGGAGCGGACCGCTTGGAACATCGCGGATGCCGGTGGCTTCAACAACAATGGCACCCGGTTCACCGTCGGCAAACCTACCGTACCAGTCGAGAACATTTTGAGTGACAAAGCCGTCTTCGGTGGCGCGCCATGGGACCATTGCCGGCACCCATGATCGTTGGCGAAGTATAAGGCCACTCGCGAGCGAAATCGGCTTAAAAAGCAGGCATTTTTGCGCGTCTTCAGCAGTGACAATCCGCTCTTTCGGAAGGGACCATCGAATGCGATCGGGCGGTGTCCACATACCCGTGGGTCAGCTTTCTCCGACAAGCAGCGCGCGGGCGATGATGAGCTTTTGAATTTCGGTGGTGCCCTCGTAGATGCGGAGCGGCCGGATCTCTCGGTAGAGATGTTCGACTTCGGTTTCGAGCGTGACCCCGAGCCCGCCGTGAAGTTGAACGGCGCTGTCGATAATGCGCTGGGCGGCTTCGGTGGCGAACATTTTTGCCATGGCCACTTCAGCTCCCCCGCGCGCGTTTTCGGTGTCTTTTTTATGAGCGGCTCGCAGCACAAGGAGGCGCGCTGCGTCGAGTTCGGTGGCCATGTCAGCGAGTTTGGCCTGCACGATCTGCTGCTCGGCCAAGGGTTTTCCAAATTGGACACGTTTCTGAACGTGGTCGATCGACGCGAGGAGCGCGCGCCACGCCATCCCATTGGCGGCGGCGCCGACCGAGATGCGAAACGCGTCGAGGGTCATCATGGCGATTGCAAATCCTCTACCCACATCGCCGAGTCGCGCGCTGTCCGGCACCTTACATTCACGCAATGTGAGGCGGCCGATGGGGTGGGGAGCGCTCATTGGAATGGTAGATGTTTCAAACCCGGGTGTACCTTTTTCTACCAAAAAGGCGGTAATGCCTTTGCGGCCGGCGGCTGGGTTGGCATTGGCAAACACCACGTGATGATGAGCGATCGGCACATTGGAAATAAGGGTTTTGTCGCCGTCGAGAATCCAATGTGTACCTTCACGCCGGGCCGTTGTTTTCATCGACGCGACGTCGCTCCCCGCTTCAGGTTCGGTAAGACCAAATGCGCCGATTCTTTTTCCAGAGATGATATCGGGCAAATACGCCGCCTTTTGTTCGGCATTTCCGGCCGCAACAATGGGGTAGGATCCGAGGCCTTGCACCGCGAAGATCGCATCGGCGAGAGCGTTTACCTGACCCAACGCTTCACGGATGAGCACAAGGGATCGAACATCGATCGACGCGCTGTTCTCAGGAACGAGGTGTTTGTAGAGCCCGAGATGTGTACCCATTTCAAGCGCGACTTGGGCTGCGTTGTCGCGATCTGAGAAGGGAGCGGCGTTTTCGAATTTTTGACGCAGATCGGCGGCCAAATCATGGTGAGAAGAATTGAAGAAAAGGCCGAGATCGTCGGTTGAAAGCGGCAGGCGCACGAGCGTTACGCTCCTTCTTTTTGAGCGGGAGCGTCGCAGATCTCACTGCCTGTGAACTTCGGTGTCTGCTTGGCTTTGTTGGCGTCGTACGCAATTCGAAAATCGGGGTGAGCCATACAGATCGCCTGAGCCTGCGCTTCGGCTTCAATCGCTTGCGGAAGCGACATGGCGTGTTCACTTTCGAGCATTTGTTTTGTGACTGTGTGCGCAAACGCGGGGCCGCGAGCGAGCTTTTCTGCCCAGTTCATGGCGAGGGGTAAAACCTCGGCATCGGGAACAAGGCGATTGGCAAGGCCCATTGAAAACGCTTCTTTTGCAGGGACAATGTCGCCGAAAAACAAAAGCTCGGCGGCGCGTCCGTGGCCGACAATGCGCGGCAAAAGGTAGGAAGCGCCCATGTCGGCGCCCGACAAACCCACCTTTGGGAAGATGAATCCAATTTTGGCCGACTCGGCAAAAATGCGCAGATCGCATGCGGCTGCGATCACCGCGCCGGCGCCCACAGCGACTCCGTTGACCGCCGCGATCACCGGTCGTCGCAACTCGCAGATGCTCTGAATGAGAGCCCCGGTGATCCGGGTAAAGTCGAGGAGGGCGCGAACGTCCCTCGAAAACAGCTCTCGGATAATTCCTTCAACATCACCGCCGGAGCAAAAACCGCGGCCTTTGCCCGTGATCACAACCGCGCGTGCTTCAGGCACTTTGTCGAGCGACCTGAATGTACTTGCAAGCTCGGTGTACACTTCAAAGGTGAGCGCGTTGAGACGCTCGGGTCTGTCGAGTGTGATCGCGGCGATGCCACGCGAGAGTTCGAGTGAAAATGTCTTGGGGTTGAGTGTCACGAGGGCCTCTTTTTCTTGTCGGGTAAACCGGGCGGGGGAGCCGCGGCGCGACGCGTGGGGCGGGGCGCACGCGTTTGGTTTTTTCGTCCTGACATTCCACGGAAAAGCTTTGGCTCGGGTTCAGCCTCGCGGAGAGTGGCTTTCACCTTGTCGAGCAGCAAAATGATTGTCTCAAGTTCAGCAGCGCTCAGACCTGAAAACAGCTTTGCCACTTTTTGAGCGTGGCGCCGCTCGGCGTCGCTGAAAGCTCGAACCCCTTTGGGTGTCATGTGTACACGCCACGCGCGTCGATCATTCGGATCGCTTCGCCGTTCAACCAGGCCGTCACGCGCGGCGCGATCAACAAGGCCGGTGAGGTTGCCGGCCGTAACGAGCATGCTTCGAGATAGCGAGGCGAGCGTTTGACCGTCGGCGCGCACAAGGTTTGCGAGCAGGTCGAAACGCGGCAATGTCATTTGTTTTTCAAGGTCGTCGCGGATTGCGGCGAGGCCTCGCTTGTGTACAGCGAGAAGTCTCACCCACACGCGCACTGCGACTTGTTCGGGCGTATTTCCCGTTGCCGACGAAGACGGCGCGGAGGCGAGCGGTCGCCGAGCGGGAGCACCGCGTCTCATGAAGCACCGGGCGGCAATACCGCGGTGGCCTCAATTTCAACTTTGGCCCCTTCTTCAACAAGGCCTGCGACACCCACAAGCGCCATGGCCGGAAAGTGCTTTCCGAAGCGCTCTTTCCAGACTTTTCCGATTGAGCGCAGATTGTCGCGGTAAGCGGTGAGATCCGTTGCGTACACAGTCATGCGAACCACGTGACTTGGCAGTCCGCCGGCCGCGGTTACGACGGCGAGCACGTTGTCGAGCGCTTGCGCGAACTGAGCGACGAAATCGCTCGATTCGAAAACGCACTCTTTGTTCCACCCGACTTGGCCCGCCACATAGAGCGTGCGTCCGTGGGCGATCATTCCGTTGACATACCCTTTCGGGGGCGCCCAATCGGGAGGTTGAACCGTTTGAATGTGATCTGTCATTTCATTACCTGACCGCCGTCGACGACGATGGTTTGTCCGTGAATGGCGAGCGCGGCGTCGTCACACAACATTCGCACCGCATGCGCCACTTCGAGCGGTGAAACGAGCCTTCCCTGCGGCGACATATTTTCAAGCTGCTTTCGGGCGTCGGCTTCGGAGCGTCCTGTTTTTTTGGCGATCCGCAGCACGGCGTCGGTTGTCATTTGAGTGTCCACCCAACCGGGGCACACGGCGTTGACGGTGACACCGCTCTTCGCGATCTCCGCGGCCAGCGCCCGCGTTAGACCCACCATGGCGTGTTTGGAAGCGCAGTACGCTGTTGTGTACGCATAGCCGGAAAGGCCTGCGTTTGAAGCCAAATTTACAACGCGTCCCCAGCCTGCTTTCACCATATCGGGCACAAGTGCACGGCACAGAAAAAACGCAGACGACACATTCACCGCCATCATGTCGTCCCACAGCGCGTCGCTCGTTCGATCAAAAGGCGCGCTTTCGGCGATGCCGGCGTTGTTGACCAAGATGTGTACACTTCCTGTGCGTTCGCGGACGGCCGCGAGCGCGGTGCGATCTTTCACATCAAGGACGAGAGGCGTTCCACCCACGAGCGCCGCCGTTTCTTCAAGTTCTTTGGCGGTGCGCCCGGCGACAATCACGTGCGCTCCGGCCTCGGCCAAGCTCTGTGAAATGGCTCGGCCAATTCCGCGGCCGCCTCCCGTTACAAGCGCTTTTCGACCCGCCAGAGACATGTCGCTCATGTAAATGATTTATGTGTAAAGTACAACGTTGCGTGGGAACGAGTGGGGCTTGGTGCCGCATTTGCGCGGTGGTTGTCGACGCGGCGTCACTCTTCGGGCACCATTCCCTTTATGCGCCGCTTAGCCGCCTGTTTGCCGTGTGTCGCCGCCTTGGCGTTGGGTTGTGGGTCTGAACCAACTGCTGAATCGGCGAGCGCGATTTTCGCCTGTCCCGCTTCGCTCGCCGACCTGAACGAAGCCACCTTTTTTGATCATCCATGGCCGAGCGACGCCCGTATCGAAAACGGGAAAACGCGCTTCACGGGGTATTACAACCCCAAAGCCGTTCCGATCGTGAACCAATACATTGAATCGATGGACGGTGTGGTGAGCGGATTTTCGCCCGTCGCCGCCGGTTTTTTGCGATTTGACGGTCCGATCGATCCTTCGACGCTGCCCGTGGATCCCGCTGCTGCGATGCAGGCTTCGTCGTCTGTACAGCTTATCGATATCGATCCAAGTTCACCTGAACATGGTCAGCGCAAACAAATAAGCGTCAAGTTTCGAGCCGAGGCCGGTGTATATTGGCTGCCAAACACGTTGGCTGTCATGCCGACGCCGGGGTTTCCGCTTCGGCCGTCTACCCGGTATGCCCTGGTCGCAACGAACGCGCTCCACTCGGCTGACGGTTCGCCCATTGCTCAGAATGAAACTCTTGCCGCCGTGCTTGGGGGAAGCGGCCCCGGCATTTGTGGGTCGCTCGGCGATGCGGTTTCAGAAGTGGAGGCCGCCGGAATTTCAACCCTCGACATTGTGCACTTCACCGCGTTTACAACGGCAAGCCCGGCGACAGAGCTTTTTCAGGTTGCCGATCACGTGCGAAAATTTGTGCCTGCGCCAACCGCCGAGCAACAGAGTTGGGTTTGGGCCGCGCAAAAACCTACCTATGACACTTACCGGGGGATTTACGGTCCATCGCCGAACTTTCAGGCGGGCACTCTACCCTTTAAAAACTACGGCGACGGAGGCAACTTCAACTTTCAGGACGGGATTCCAAGCGTCGTGGACACCTTCAGTCTGCGATTTTCTTTGAGCGTTCCCAAAGCTCAAACCTGCCCAATGCCCGCCAACGGCTACCCTGTTGTTCTGTACGCCCACGGCACAGGCGGTGACTTTGAAAGCTATATTGCGGATGGCACCGCGCGGGAGCTTTCACAGCGTTGTTTGGCAAGCATGGGGGTAGATCAAATCTTCCATGGTACACGTCCGGGCGCCCCCGTAAGCGGCGACACCGGGACCATTCAGCTTCTCTTTTTCAATGTAGAAAATCCAGTTGCGGCGCGCACCAATCCCCGTCAGGGCGCGATTGATGAAGTGCAACGCACGCGTCTTTTTACAGAAACAAAAATCAAAGTGCCGGCCTCGGTTTCAACGACAGGTCAAGAAATTCAATTCGACTCGTCGAAGGTTCTTTACTTTGGCCACAGTCAAGGTGGGCTTTCAGGCCCACTTTTTCTCGCCTCTGACAGTGCGGCACGCGGCGGGGTTTTGTCCGGTTCGTCTGCCATCTTTGCCATTGCGCTGCTTGAAAAAACAGAGCCGAGCCCGAGTATAAAAAACTTGGTGGCCACGATCTTTTTGAGCCTTTCCACAGAAGAAGCGGCAGAACTTGACTTGTTCCATCCTGCCATTTCCATGGCTCAGGCGATTGTCGACGTTACAGATCCGATCAACTACGCCCGGATGATCGCGGCCGAGCCGCGCCCCACGTTTGCTTCTAAGAGCATTTATATGACCGAGGGCATTAACCCGGATGGGAAGGGTGACAGCTATTCACCTCCGGCTGGAATTGAGGCACATTCGGTGGCGATGGGTCTACCCTTGCAACTGCCGGGTCAACATCCAATTGTCCAAACGGCATGGGGAGGTCCGCAACCGGTGACCGTTCCACCCACTGGGTTGAGTGGCAATCTTGCCAACGGTCAGGCGTCGGGCATTATTGCGCAATGGCCCATTTCTGCCGGGGATGATGGCCATTTCGTGGTGTTTGACCAACCCAAGGCCGCCGATCAAGCCGCGGAGTTTCTAAAGAACCTGGCGGCCGATCCCAAGGGTAAGGTGCCCGCTCCCTGAGGGGGACGTTTTCAAACGGCAAGATGTTGCCGGAGCGCAGTCTCAGAATGGCACACTCTGAAGCATTGAGCAGAGTGCACGAGCCTGGAGCGCCTGTTCAAACGGAGCGAACGCCGGGCCTTTGCGGTGCTTTGCGGGGCATGTTGCCGGCCGCGCCGGGCCGAACGGGAACGTCGGTATGGCCTTTGCGAAGGGGGGTTTTATGAATCTTACAAAACACATTGGATGGCCCGTTTGCCTTTCCCTCGTTCTTGCCGCTCCTTCTCTTGCGGGTTGCGGAGGCATTGTCTCGAAGGGCGGTGACAATTTCGTGGGTGACGGCGGC
Source organism: Polyangiaceae bacterium (assembly GCA_016712345.1). GTDB lineage: Bacteria > Myxococcota_A > Polyangia > Polyangiales > Polyangiaceae > JADJRH01. The sequence goes on along the minus strand of JADJRH010000011.1, from coordinate 3,564,090 downwards.
TCGGGTGGCTCCGGTGGTGCGGGCGGCTCGGTGGGTGAAGGCGGCGGTTGTGATCCGGGTTGTCCGGCGCCTCAAGCATTGGCAATGACCTGGGCTCAAATGGAAGCAGCGGGAACGGGGTCGGGTGGAAGCTCAACCACCGGAAGCGGCGGTGGGGTAGATCCAAACAAACAATTTTTACTCTTCGGCGGCGGGTATTCTACCCCGGCGTGTACCAATCCCTACGGGTCGAGTGAAAGTTGCGGCGGATGGTATGTGAGTATCTCGGTTGATCCGGCATTGTTTCAGGTTGGGGTCATTCCGTTTTCGGATCCCGGTTTGGACATCAACATGTATGAAACCATTGATGAGGGAAACGGCTTGTGCTCAGGCGGCGGGGGCGGGGGCTTTGAGGAAGGGCAGTTGGAAATTATAGAAATCACACCTACCCAAGTGCACTTCAATGTGACGGGTGTGGAGATCTTCTTCAATCAAGATCCCAACGGCGCCCGCGTGGCCGAACGCTGCCAATAAAAGTTCCGCTCGTCATGAGTTTTGCCGGCGAGACCGGTGGAAAACGTGATCGCGGCGTCACTTTCCTTCGGACTAATTGGGAGTCTCAAGCGAGCACTTGCCGCCGATGCAAACAAGGCCCTTGTTTTCGCAGCAATCGCCGTCGGTTTCGCAGGTATCGAATTCGTTCGAACAGCCCTGCGGAGTTCCACATACGGTTTTTCCTGAGCCTGGTTCCAGCTCAATGCAGGCACCTTCGCAACACTCGTCGCCCGTTTCACAAGCCTCGCCGGTGGCCTTACAAGCGTCGAGTGACCAGAAGCCGCGGCTATTTCCAGCGTTGAGTTCTTGTCCGGAAACATAAAACGCGGGATGGGAAGGATCGCTGCCGGGCGCGGGATTCAGGTCGAGGGCCGCAATCCAAAGGCGCTTGGTGACTTCAGGCGGGCCAATGAGGGCATTGCCGTACGTGCGCCGCGATGTGAAGGTAATCCAGAAATACCCGCCTGAGGCGATTGGGGCGATGGTAGGTTCGTAGTTTTTGAGTTCATCGCGTGGTCCGGCGGGCATATACCCATCACCGTTGAGCTTGAGGAGATCGACAAGTTGTTTTGACTCGGTATGAACCGCGACGAGTCTACCCGTTCCACCGCCGGTCATTTCTGTGGTGCCGATTTGGAAAACAACCCATTTACCGTCGGGGGTAAAGGCGGGCCAGGTAGAAATTGGTTGACTTACAACGGCGGCGAGCACGTCGTAGTTGCTGAATTTCTGGGCGGCTTCGTCATAATCTACCATTGCCAAAACGCCGCCGGTTCCGCTCACCGCTTGGTCCCAGAAGGCCAGGTGTTTTCCATCGAGCGAAAATGTCGGCGCTCTTACCTTGAAGCCTTCGATTCCGCTTTCGCTGACAATGGTGCCGTTTTTGGTGACGAGCTGAGGGTTTCCAGCGTAGAAAGTGACCATCACGGCGCCCTGCTTTGGGTAGAGTGCACCGAAGGATGCGTCGCCGGCCCAGAGGTTGGGGGGGTTGAGCATTCCACCGCTGAGGTCAAATGTGCCTTGAGCTGTGGCCAAGGTAGACCCGTCGGCCGCGGCGGCGTGGCAGACTGTACAATTGTCAATTAACACTTCAGGCTGCGGAGACTCACCCTTAATCCGCAGGATGGCGCCCGGACTCGGAGTGAGTTGAGTATCGTAACTTTCGTAATAAATGGAGCCATGGAGCTTGCCCTTGGCGAGAATCCACTTTCGGGTGATGGGACCGTACTTTTGCCCGCCGACCAACTTGGAAACCTGAACAACAACGGTTTGTCCTCCGGCCACGAGACCGAGAGCATCCCAAGCCATCTGAGACATTAATAACCGCGTTTGTGTGGCGTTTGTCTTAAAAAATCCCTCGTACTCAAACCCGTTGACAACAATCTGAACATGGTAGGCATCACCGGGGGCGTTGCCGGAGTTGAGATGAATTTCAGGTGGTAGAATACCACGAGGGAAAACCGTTCCGTCGTAGGGGTATAAAAAAGACCAGGCAGGATCGCTCTGGCCACTCGGGCCTTTGAGAGTATCCAACTCCGACGGGGTGAGTGTTTCGTCACCTTCGGTAACGTGGATCAACACTTTGAGTGTTGTGGCGGCGCTGGAGCCCCCGTGTTCACACTCCACGAGAACCTCACCAATGCCCTTGCCGTTGGGTGAGAAAACGCCCGTGTCGGAGATCTCCCCAAGGGTATTTGTATTGATTTTCCAGGTGGCTGAAACCGGTTCACCCGACGAAATATCAATACATGAAAACGGGACGGTCTTGGTAGGGGGTAGGTCGATGACAAGAAGGGGATTGGAAGGTTTGATCTCAAGCTTTTGGTTGGGATCGATAATGTCACCGCCCTCGCCACCTTTGCCCCCTGAACCGGTGCTCGTGCTGCCCCCCGTTCCGCTTGTAGTGGAGGTGCTGCCCGTGGGCGGTGCTTCAGCCGCGCTGCACGCCGCAAAAAGCGCCGTGACCCCCAGGAGAAAAGCTGCAAAAAGCGATAAAAATAAGCTATTGGGCGCGCTTTTGGCGCGAACAAGTCTTCGCATAAGGCGCGAGCCTAGCATGGGTTTCGCTCCGCGCGCAGGCTTTCGCTGAGGCGCGCACGTGGCGCGATGGGTCAATAAGTTGGCGCGAGGTGTGACTGCGGAGCGGTTTTACGGAGCGCATAGTGGGCACGTTCCACTGAGCTTTTTGAAGGAGAGCCCATGAAATTGAAGACCGGTTCGCTTGTCGCCCTCGCCGCCACCCTTGTCAGCGCGCCCGCTCTGGCCGCGCCTGCCGCGAACCTCGGCGTGTCCATTTCGGCGCCCAGCGGCGTCAATGTGTACAGCGCGGCAACTTACACATTTACCGTTGGCAATACAGGCAATCGCAATGCCTCGAACGTTGTTCTAACCATCCAACTGCCTGAAACGAATACGAGCCCCCAAGTGTACGTGATGGGCGTTGTCAACTCGCTCAGTGCCGGCTGCACTCGAACGGGGACCGTGGTGACTTGTAATTTGGGAACCATCAACAAAAATACGAGCAAGTCATCCACCGTCAACATTACCCTGCCGTACAGCACTGACCCGATCGTGTTTGACGCATCTGCCTCCACAAGCACCCACGAGGAGAATTTCGCAAACAACGATGCAAGTCACACAGCGGCGTTGGGACTCTACTCCGTTGCCGTGAGCGCACCTGAAAATGCCACGAACAGGCATTGCACCGGAACGAACCTTTCGTCGTTCTATGAGTGTGAACTGTTCCCCAGCTCCATCTCAAGCTTTGACAGCATTCTTGAAACAGATGGAAGTGTGACACTCATCGGTGCCGATCCCGGTTTGGGCGGAGACTGGACTCTCGTCGGACCTGACTACCTGCACATTGAGTATTACGACGGTGTTGACCTCGCCGGCACGCTCGATGCGCGCGGTGTGAGCGCCGACTGCTTCGAGGGGCCGATGATCTTCCCCGGAAGCTCGTACATGGCCATGTACGAAGTCTGTCTTCAATAATTGGACACCGGGTGAGGCGCCGATAAGCCTCTCAGCGCAGTGAACAGAATACGAACTGTGTTCGACGTTCGCCGCGTGCTTTTTTGTAACATTGACTCTCGACGGGCGGCGGTGACCGAGTATGCTTCGCCCGCCCATGAATCCGCCGTCCCCGCCCCCCGATCCGTTCACGCGGCGGGCACTTGCGCGCGTAGGCACAACTCTGCGCGACAAATGGCGAATCGATAAACTTCTCGGAATCGGTGGGATGGCGGCTGTGTACGCAGGCACTCATCGAAATGGCAAGCGCGGCGCGATCAAGATCCTCCACTTGGAATTGTCGCAGGATGAAGACTCGCGCCGTCGTTTTCTACAAGAAGGGTACGCTGCCAATCGCGTTGAACATCCGGGTGCCGTGTCGGTTCTCGACGATGACGTGGCCGAAGACGGCTCCGTGTTTCTGGTCATGGAGCTGCTTTTAGGCTCCACAATCGACGCGCTGGCGGAGCGGCAACCCAAGGCTCGGCTTGACGTGGGTTTCACGCTCACGGTTGCCGATAGGTTGCTTGATGTACTCATCGCGGCGCACGCAAAAGGCATCGTTCACCGAGATCTAAAACCTGAAAATTTCTTTCTCACCACCGACGGAACAGTGAAAGTTCTCGACTTTGGCATTGCCCGCGTGCGCGAGCTGCAAGGCCATTCGGGTCGAGTGACGCGCACCGGGGATGCAATGGGTACACCGGCGTATATGCCACCGGAGCAGGCGCTCGGAAACTGGAACGACGTGGACGCGCGCACCGATCTTTGGGCCATCGCCGCCAGCATGTTCACGCTGATTACAGGGCGACTCGTGCACGACGCGCCCACGGTGCAGCAGATGATGCTTGCGGCAATGACGAAGCACGCTCCACCCATTCGATCGCTCATGCCTGAAGTTCCGCCTCCGGTGGCGGCGGTGATCGATCGAGCACTTTCGTTCGAACGCGACAAGCGCTTTCCCGACGCGCTCGCAATGCGGGTTGCACTGCGTCAGGCCGGTGCTCAAGTGCCGGGTTTTCTCGCCCCGCTGAACGCCCCGGCGCAGGCCTTGCCCATGCTCGATCTGCATCGCCCCACCGCTGTTGCCGGCACAAGTCTGGCCGGTTCAACTATGAGGGCGCATCACGCTCCACCGCAGAAAAAAGGTGGAAGGGTGATTGTCGCCGCAGTGGTCGCGCTCATTGCCCTGACTGTTGGGGCAGGGGCAGCGTTTATAATCAAACCGTGGGAAACTTCGCCGTTGGGCAACGCCGCGATCGCTCCTGAATCTACCCATTCCGGTGCCGCCGTCGGTTCTCCCATGCCAACGGGCGGCATCACCGTCACGCCCACACCCGTTTCGTCGGACGTGCCCACCGCTGCGCCGGCCACGGCCGCACCTTCGCAGAGTTCCGCGCCGGTTGCCCCGTCCACAAAACCTACCGGTTCCGCGCGTGCCAGCGCGGCGCCTGTCAAGCCAAAGTCCGCCCCAACAACAGATCCGTTTGGCACCTGGCCCAAATAAATCTACCCATGACCGTCTTACCTCGACGAGTGACCTTGCGTACTCAATTTTTCTTCCGCGCTGCGTTGGGCTTGAGCCTTCTCGGCTCGCTATTTTGTACAGCCCAAGTCTCCCTTGCGGATGACCCGAGCGAAAAGGAGAAAGAAGCTCAAAAGCTTTTTCTAGAAGGACGTGACGCCCTCGCGAGGGGTGAAAACGAAATTGCCTGCGTGAAGTTCAGGGGCAGCTTGGCTCTTTTTCCGGTTGCCAACACGCGCGCCAACGTGGCCCAGTGCGACGAAAAAGAGGGCAATTGGATTGCCGCTCTCAACACCTGGAAAGCGCTCTTACCCGAACTTCCAGAGGGTGATCCGCGAAGAACGGCGGCATTGGGTAGGATCGAAGCGCTGGAAGCGAAAATTCCAAAACTGACGCTGACCACTCCACCCGACTTTCCGCGCGACGCGAAGGTCACCGTCGACGGTGTGGTTGTCGAGTCGTCAAAGTGGACAAATGCCATTCTTCTCGCGGCGGGAGAACATTCGGTGGTGGTCGACGTTCCGGGCCGCAAAGAGCAGAGGTTTGCCGTCACCCTATCTGAAGGGGAGAAAAAAAACCTACCCATCCACCCGGCCCCGGCGGCGGTGCCCACGGTGACCGTGTCTGCGACCGCCCCTCCACCGCCCCCTCCACCTGCGGGGATGAGTACACAACGCATTGTTGGACTCGCCGTCGGCGGATTGGGCATTGCCGCGTTGATAGGTGCGGGTATCACAGGTGGGATGATCGTTGGGCAGGACGGGGATATTCAGAAACAGTGCCAGCCGGGAGCAGAGCCCGGAAGCAAATTGTGTACACCACTTGGTATGTCATTGATACGCGACGGTGAGCCCCTTCGCCTTGCAAACGGCGTGTTGTTCGGCGTTGGTTTGGCGGGTTTGGGAGCGGGTGTTGTTTTGTACCTTACCGGCGGATCGGCGCCCAAAGCAGCGCTTACTCCGATTGTTCATCCCCACGGTGGTGGTGCCACGTTGACCGGAAGGTTCTGATGCGACATTCTTCCCTTGTTCTTGCGCTTCTTCCCTCAGCTGCTTTGTTGGTTACAGTCGGCGGATGTGGGTTGATTTTCAACTATGACGGGTATCAGGAGGCGTCCGGTACGGGCGGCGGCGGGGAGGCCGGCACGTCTTCCATCGCCACCTCTACAGGCGGCACGGGCGGAGCGCCCACATCCGGCTCATCGGTGACGGCTACGACCGGTGGCGGTGGAGCGGGAGGGGGGTTGAATGGATTTTTAGAAACGCCGCTCTGGCTCCGCCAAATGAATGGAAACGGCGCTCAGGCAATCAATGACTTAAAGGTCTACGGTCCCGACGTTTGGGTTGCCGGCGCGTATTACCAAGGATTCCAGTTCCATTCAACCTTGGTTCCGCCCCCTGAAGTTGGGGTGTCTTACCCATTTGCGGCGCAGCTCGATTTTTCAGGTGATCTAACGTGGTATTATGCCGACCTACCCACCGGCTGGCCATCTGGCGAGGCGGCCTTTCTCACAATTGCTCCCTTCGTTGGTAGCTCGTTTTATGCTGGGGGCTACTCCGACGTGATGGGCACCATCACCGGGTATCTTGTCCGGTCTGAAAGTCAGACACCTCCGCTCGTGGTAGGGACCGCCAAGTCGGTGGTGGCAAGCACCGGGAACCACCAAATTGTGGATGTTGAATTGTCAGATTCGTCCACTCCCGTGCTCGTAGCGTCGGCGAGTGACGGTTCAATTGCCTTCAATTCAGTCCCGGCAGGCTCCGGCGCCGATCCCGACATTGGGTTTGTAACCTGTCTCGATGAGTCATGTAACATGGCCAGTGTGGAGCTTTTGGGGGGAACGGGAGTTGATTCCGTTCGCGCCATCGCTCCAATGTTGGACGGGCAGGTTATCACCGGTTCGTACCATCAACCATGGGAAGGAAGCTCGCTGCCCACTCCACCCCCGTCCGGCGCCACTGATACGCCATTTGTTGTCGCTCAAAAGCCAATGGGCGGGTGGGAGGCGGGCTTTGTTCGCTCCTCCGTCTCCAACGAAGTGTGCAGTGCCATGATCGATCTGGGTACTTCCACCGGCACAGACGTCACCGTCGACACCGATGGAAACGTCATTGCGGTGGGCAGTGCTTGTTACGCAATGGTGTTTGAGCCGGGTCAGGAGGCTCTACCCGTCGGGGGTAGAACCGACACGTTCGTCGCCAAGCTCGACGCCGATGGAAACCTTCTGTGGGCTAGAATGTTTGGCGATTCAGAAATTCAGATTCCAACGTCGGTGGCGACAGATCCGGTTACCAAACACATCTTTGTGGCAGGCTTTTTCTCAGGCAATATCGATTTCGGCAGTGGGGTTACCCTTTCGGGCGGCACCGCCGGGATCAAAATATTTGTTGTTGAACTTGACGCCGCCGGTGAGGCTCTTGGGGCGCGCGCTTTCGGCGACGGGAGTGAGCCCATTGAACGCCGGTTAATCCGCATTGCGCTTGCAGAGAGTCATTTATTTTTGTCTGGCTCCTGGCGAACTGCCATTGACTTTGGGAAGGGCGTTGTCTTGGATGCCCCCGTTGATGGCAGCCTCGACGGGTTTGTGATGGCGTTCGAACGGTAAGAATTTTGCCCATCGAGCGGAGAGGTTCCCGGATGCGAAAATCACGTCTGTCGCTGGTTGTTCTTGCCGTTTTTGCACCTGCGGCGGTGGCAATGGCAGCCCCCTCGTGCGGTGCCCGGAGTGAACTCTACTTACCCCCGCCGGATGAAGTGGAAGACGCGGGGCCCGACGTTGTTGATGCACCGCCGGACGTTCCACCCGATGTTCCACCGGACGTTCCGCCCGATGTTCCGCCGGACGTTCCACCCGATGGTTTACCTCCCTGCGATCCTGAAGTCCTTTACATCTACCTGGTGACCTCGGAAACAGACCTGTATCGGTACCGCCCCGACACAGGCGTTTTCGACCTGGTAGGTAACCTCAATTGTGATCCGGCATCTTCCCCTTTTTCAATGGGGGTTGCGCGCACAGGGGAAGCGTATGTTGTGTACGCAGATGGTCAACTCTACCGGGTAGATACGGCCGACGCATCGTGTGAGCCCACAGATTGGGAAGTGGGTAATCAAGGTTTCTTTAACTTTGGTATGGGATACGCGATCGACGACGACGGTATGGGTGAAACGTTGTATGTGGCAGAGATCAATTTTCAAAATCCCTCGCTCGGACTGGGGAGTATTGAAACGACCACCTTTGACCTTACCTACGTGGGCCCATTTTCTGAAAATCCCGGCAATGCGCTTGAAATGACAAGCAGCGATGATGGGAAGCTTTACGGGTATTTTCTAAACAGCGGGGGTATGGGTGGGACAGTTGTCGAAATTGACAAAAACACAGCGGAGATCGTTTCAGAAACGTTGCTTCCCGTGGGAGCGGGAGGCGCTCTCGCATTCGCCTATTGGAGCGGCGACTTCTATATCTTTAATGGTCAAAGTGGGGACACAACAACGGTGACTCAATACAAGCCGAGCGATGGCAGCTTGCAGGTGGTGGCAACGCTCAACAGGACAGTTGTCGGCGCAGGCGTCTCCACGTGTACCATCCCATAACAGGCATTGCAGTTTACTGCGGCATGCCCGCGTTAATCCAGGCTTGGATAATGGCCTGCTCGGCAACGGTGACGGGCGGGCTGCCGGGCATGCTACCATTCTGAATGCGAACGAGAGCGCACTGTCCTTTGGTCAGACCCGGGCAGTAATAAGACGCGAGTTGGGTGTCGGCGTAGTTGAGCCCGATGTTGTGTCCACCGGAGCCGCCGCCGGTGTGACATCCACCACATTTTGCAGCGAAAATGGGCTTTACGTCGTTGGTGTACGTGACGGGGCAACCTTCGTTTGACTGACCGTTGCAGTTTTCATCACCGGGCGAGGCGCACGTTTCTGTGGCCGGTAGAACTTCACCGATACAGGCTCCGTAGGCGGTGCCCTGAGCATTACATGTCTGGATTCCACTTTTGCAGATTCCGACTCCGCTTGTGCCCATGGGGCCCGAATAACAGGCCGCCGTGGAGTTGGGTAGACACACGCAGCCGGCTCCACTTTCGTTGACCTGCCCGTCGCAGTCGTCGTCCACCGTTGTATTACAGGTTTCAACCCCGGGGAGCACCTGATTCATACAAGTGCCGAGTTGAGTGCCCTGGTCGTTGCAAAGCGCAGTGCCTGCCTTGCAAATCCCAACGCCTTGAGTGCCCTGCGGGCCGGTATAACAGTTTACCGTTGCATTGGGGGAGCAGACGCATCCCATTCCACTTTCGTTAACCTGACCGTCGCAGTCGTCGTCAACGGCGGTTAAACATGTTTCAGCCTCGGGTAAGATCTCACCCATGCAGGGGCCAAACCCTGTGCCCTGGTCGTTGCACATTTGCATGCCGGATGTACACAAGCCTTTCCCCAGGGTGGCGGGCGGGCCTGAATAACAAGTGGACATCGAGCCGGGGACGCAAGTGCACCCCGCTCCGCCTTCGTTGGGTTCACCGTCGCAATCGTCGTCCCCTGCTGTCAGGCATGTTTCGTCGGCGGGGAGAACTTGACCTTCACACGCTCCCCACGACTTACCATCGGCGGCGCAGGTGCTCTTGCCACCAACGCAAAGGCCGACGCCGACCGTTCCATCCGGGCCTTCGTAACAGTCTGTTTGATCACCGGGGTTGCAAACGCAACCGGCATCACCCTCGTTGGCTACGCCGTCGCAGTCGTCGTCTTCCAGTGTTGTACAGTTTTCTTCAGCAGGTAAAACCTGACCTTCACAGGGGCCATACCCACTTCCATCTTCAAGGCAGGTGGCAACGCCGCTTTTGCAAATTCCAATTTCGGCGGTGCCGGCTGGACCTTCGTAACAAGATTGTTGGCTTCCCTGTTCACACACCGGAGTTCCACCGGTGCCGCCGGTTCCGGCTGTTCCACCGGTGCTGCCCCCTGTTCCGCCGCCGCCGGTTGCTCCCGTTCCACCCGAACCACCGGTCGCAGAAGTGGTGGTTGTTTCACCCGTTGAAGTGCCCTGGCCGTCGTCGCAGCCGATGGGTAGAACAAATGCGGCGAACAGGAGCGAAGCTGAAAAGAATGTTTTTTTGATCATAAGTTCTCCATGAAAAGAAAATGAGTGGCCGGCGCGTCGAGCGCGCAGGTTTGATCCCACCAATGAAGAATCCGTTTCCGCCTAGCACGTTGGGATTGAAGGTGAGAGTTGAAAATTCAGATCTGAAAGGTGCTCGCCCAAAAAATAAGAAAAAGCCCACCTTGAAATCAGACAAAAATAAATGCCTCTAGGGCTCGGCGCCGCATGATAGAAGATCTCATGCGCGCTTTTTTAGCCGTTGGTTTTTTGCCTGCGCTTTTTGGGGTGTTCGGTTGCGGGGCGACAGACGCGTCCACGTCAAGTGGTACAGCGGGGACAGGCGGGCAGAGCACCGGTAGTGGTGGCACCGGTGGGTCAGGTGCGGCGTCCACCTCGTCGGGTACAACTGGATCGAGCACAGGGTTTGGAGGTTTTGGGGGCTTTGGAGGCGCGCCTATGACGCCGGTTCGCAAGATTCCCGGCCTGGCCGCCATCTCGTTTTATGAACGCACCGGTGGCACAGAACCAACGGAGTATGATTTCGCGATCGAGGGCGCGGAATTGACCGTTCGCTTGGATGATCCGCTTGGGACGAACGGGTTTGATATCGCGGGAGCGTCCAGCGAATATTACGATGTGTACTATTCAAACGAGGACGGCTCGTTTAACCTGGATGGCAGCTACCTTACCATTTCGGGTGTGTTTGAACTTGCTCTGCCCGCCGGCGGTGGACTAAATCTCGCCGAAATTGGTCTGCATTATACCGACGCCGCCACCGAATTTGGTAACTACGTGGCAAGTTATAAAGTGCTCGGTGACAATTCGGTAGAAGCCAATGTTGGCAATTGTATCGACGGCGATTTACAGACCCATACCACCATGGGAAACACGGTGGGCTCCGCTGAGAGGCTTCGTTTGACGCTGGGTTTTGCGTCTTCTTCGGGTGAACCCAAATAGAATGGCGACCCGCCGTTTGACCCAGCGCGGGCAGAAACTTGACATGTCAGGTCTGTCGGCAGTGGGTAGAAAGCGCGGGCGGGCTACGAAAATTCAATGGGGTCACCCTCTTCGCCAATGCCCAACATTTCAAGAACCTGTTGCACTTCGAGCTGCTGCTCCAATTCAGGTGAGCTGCCGAGGTAGCCTTCAAGCCTTCGTTTTGCGGCTTTTCGTTGCCCAAGGGCCGCATGCGCAAGGCCGGCGGCGCGCATTGCTTCAGCATCGCGCGGAAATCGGGCAAGCGCATCTTCCGCTTCGATTAAAGCACCGCGCGCGTCTCCGAGTTCACGAAGGACATGCGAAAGGGCAACCCGCGCGGCTAGGTAGTTGGGGGCATACCGAAGGGCCGCCCGAAACGCATCACGCGCCGGTTCGATTTGTTTGAGTTCTGCCATAGCCACACCCGCGTAGTGGTAGGCGTATGGGTTTTGTGGATCGGCCTTGATAACGTCGCGTAGAGCGCGGAGGCCGTCTTCATACCGCTCTTCGAGGAGCAACTCACACGCTTCGTCCACAGCGTCCCAATGTTCGCGATCGCGGTCGCTGTTGTCGTTGTCGGCCTTCATTGCGCGCGGAGCATAATACGACCGTTGCGGGCGTCGAGCTTTTCCGGCTAGAGCACCGAACACCTTGAATCGCGAATGAGTTCAGCAATTTGCGAATATCGGAAATCTTCAACAATCGCGGGGTGCTCTAGCTTTCTTTACCCAGGGAGCGAGGGCTCGCGCCCTCGCTCCCCGCGCCGAGCAAGTCGGCCGCGGGGCCCCTCACTCCGCGATCCGAACTGGGTGTCTGTCACGCGGTGGGAGCTTCGGGCCTAAGCTTTTGCCTTGCTTTTGCCTGTTTGAGTACACAAGCAAACTATCCATTTGATTACGGAATCAACCTGATCGGTGCTCTGGTTCCGCGTTTCAGAAGTTTGGCCCGAAGCGCGCCGCGTTAGCGGCGCCAAAAGTCCGGCAGGACTTTTGACACGCGGTTCTAACCGGCGGCCTCGCGTTCGATCTGCCATTCATGCGAGAGGCACGCGAAGACTTTTTCGTCTACCCATTGTCCCTTGAAAAAGGCACCTTGAACAAAGTGGGCTTCTTGTCGAAATCGAACGCCGGTCAAGAGCTTTTCGGCGGCGGTGTTTCGAGCATCTATCACGGCAATAGCCCTGTGTTTGCCTAGGTAGACAAATACTTTGTCAAGCAATGCGCGCAGCCCCGCGGCGGCAATGCCTTTACCCCAGTTGGCGCGGGCGAGGGTAAATCCGATTTCCACTTGAAAACCGTCGGCTAAAAAGTGCAGACCGATGTCGCCGAGCAGGTGGTCTTCGAGCGGGTCGGCGAGGGCGACCTGAAACCACGAATCTGCGGTTCCAAAAGGCAGACTGCGAACGGAGTGAATGAGGGCGAGCGCGCGCTCTTCGGTGAATGGAGGAGTCCACCCTTGAAAAAGCGCGACTTCAGGATCGGACCTGTAGCCCGCGAGCGCGGGCGCGTCGGTGTCGCGAAAATCTCGAAGTGTACACAACGGAGTGCGAACTTCACCCCACGGCATTTTCGCGACCATGAGTGTTTATAGTTCACCGTTTGCGAAATAGCATGTTGTAAGTGCGGTCCACGGGGCGCCGTTCAGAGCAGACATGCGATCGGACGGCAAGCGCCCTCTCGCTCCGCGAAGCAATCGATGATACGCACGGGTGTGGCGTTCAGGGTTCGAGCGGCCGTCTGGCACCTTTGGACGGTAGGTTGGATCGCAACCTGCGCCGCGATGTTTTATATGCCGGCCTATTCCAAAGCCGGTATGTGGCCGGCGCCTCTCGACGATGTGTACATCCACTTCGATTTTGCGCGATCGATTGCGCAGGGTCACCCGTTTGAGTGGATCGCCGGAAATGGGTATTCTTCGGGGGCAACCAGTCTGAGCTACCCATTTGTACTGGCGATGGGATACCTGGTTGGATTTCGCGGTGCGTGGTTGGGGCTTTTCGCGGCCGGTGTAGCTTGTCTTTGTCTGTGGGATCTGTGCCGTTCTACGCGCTCTATCATGGGTAGATCGGCCGGTTTGGCGGCGTTTGTGATTGCTCCTGTATGGGTGGGGATACCGCTGCTTGACTGGTCATGGTTTTCAGGGATGGAGGTGGCGCTTTTGGGGGCATGTGTCGGACGGCTGTTGAGAGCGCTTCGAAAGGCAGAATTGTCAACTCCCGCAGATCGACCCAAAGCTCAGTGGCGGGTGGGTTTGTGGGCTGCCGCGCTCGTTGCCGCACGACCTGAAACCGCAGTGTTGGTTGGGGCTGTGGCCGTGGCGGCGGCATTTGCAGCAGGCTCGGTGTCGGCGATTTCTACCCTTGCCCGGGTGGGCGCTCCTCCGGCCTTGCTTATGTGTACTCAAGCTCTCGCAAGTCGGGTGTACACAGGTGAGTGGAGTGCGGCCGGTGCGGTGCGCAAGTTGGTGCTTTCCGATCCGTATTTGACCCCGCTCGACAAAGCGCTCGTGGTTATAAAAAATCTGATTGCGCTGCGGACAACTGCGTTTGATGCGGCACTTGGAGGATCTCCTTGGTCGCTTATGATTTGGATTTTGGGCTTGGCAGCAATCTTGAGTTCACGTTATCGACGGCCGGCGGCAGCGCTCTGGGTAGGTTCGCTCGGAGCGATGGGACTAGTGGCACTCAATACAACTGCCCAGTATCAAAACTGGCGATATGCCATGCCGTCGCTTGTCATGGCGGTTCTTGCGGCTTTTGTGGGTGCCGCGGCGATTGCCGATTGGGTAGATCGCAAGCGGGTTTCCATTGGAAAACTTGTCGCGCCCATCGCTCTGACCATCATCGCGATTGCACCTGTCCGCCATTTCTCCCGTCAGATCGATCACTTTGCGCGAGCGTCGGCGAACATCGCCGAGCAGCAGGTGGAGGTTGGAAAAAGGCTTGCGCTGATGCAGCCGGCGCCGCGCCGCGTGTTTCTTTCAGACGCGGGAGCCATTCCCTACTTTTCCAACTTGCCGGCGCTCGACGGCTTGGGATTGGGAGGGTTTCATGACCTGCCTTTTGCGCGCGCTTCGGTGCATGGAATTCCGGCGGTGGTGGAGCTGATGGAGCGTCTCCCTTTGGAAGACCGGCCGGACGTCATGGCGATCTACCCATCATGGTGGAAAGGTGTGGCCGATGTTTTTGGAACACCGATCGATGCGGTTCGTATTACCGACAACGTGATTTGTGGAGCGGAAGAAAAGGTGATCTACAGGGCTGATTTTTCGGCACTGGCGGCTCCGCGGGAGCAACCGGAAGGGGTTGTCTTTGAGTTGGACGTGGCCGATTTGGTGAGCGAAAAAAATGGAAGGTATGAGCCGGCGTTCCCGCAGGGAGGATGGGTCGTTCAGAATGTTCTCCCGAGAGTCGACGGCACGCTGCGATTCGACGGCGGGAGAATTCTGCCGCAGGGTAGGGAAGAGGCGTTTACCTTGCCGGCGGCCCTGCCGATTTCGGCGTTTCATCTGGTGGTTCGAACCGACGGCGGTCCGGAACAGGTGCTCATCGTGAGCGTTTGGCGGCTCGGCAGAGAGCTGTCGAGTTGGACATTGACACTGCCCGTTCGCCCAATGGACCGTTGGTCGAGTGCAAAAGTGGAGTTGCCTGAGTTGAGCGGCGGTGAGATGGTGAAGATCCGCTCAGAAATGGGCGCGTTCCGAAATTTTCACGTGTGGTTGGTGCGTTCGGATGTGGTAAAAACCAAAGGCTTTGGTCTTTAAAGACGCTCTATCAAAGCTGCGCGTTGCGGGTATAGAAGCCCTGTCGTACGCGCGTCAGGCAACGCTTCTCCACTTGGATGTCGACAAGCCGGTATTGCCGGATCGAGTGGCGGAAGGTGATGACGTTGTTGTGCTTCTGCACGGCTTGTTTGCGACGGCGGGGGTTCTCAGGCCGCTTCGCCAGGCTGTTGCAAAAATGGCGAATGTACACACGGCAACGTTCACATACGCGCCCGGACCCGACGTTGACGCGCTCACGACCAAGCTGTTTGAACTTCTTACAAAGTTACCGGGCTCCGTTCGCCTGCATTTGGTGGGGCACAGTCTGGGAGGGGTCGTGGCGCGCGCGTACGCGCACGATCGAGGCGATGGGCGCGTGGTTCAGACAATTTCACTCGCAAGCCCTTTTGCAGGCATACCCGGGGCGGGCGCTCTGGCGTTTGGGGCGGCGCGGGATCTCGATCCTCAGAGTCCACTTTTGAGGCGGCTCCGCATTGAGGCTGACACGGTGGCCATTCCGCACCTGTCGATTCTTGCGGGCGCCGACAACGTTGTTCGACCGCCGCGCGCGCACGCTCTTCCGGGCGGCGAAGTGTTCGTTCTTGAGGAGCGCGGGCACAACACATTGCTCTTCGACGACGAGGCCGCACGCCTGGTAAAAGAGCGAATCGCGCGCGCCCGCCGCCGGGCGTAGTCCTTAATCAAGCGATAACAGCCATGACGTTTTGGGAAGAATGGTTTCAGGTCTTGTCGTAAGGCGCGGGACACCCTTGCCCGTTGCCGCATGGGAAAGCGAAAAGGTCGCTTCCTGACCGATCGCGTGTTCGTTCTGAACGGGGCCCACCCGACTCGCGGGTCGCGGGGCCCCAACCCCACGCCTCCGCTCAAACATTGCGGTCCCCCCATTCATCACTCAACGCGATCGGTCACTCGCTCCGTTGCAAGAAAGAGGCGAGACCGGTGATTGGTATGTTCCAATCACCTGAAGCCGCCAAACGGTGCCTGCTGGATTTCCCGCGTTCCGAGTTGTTCAGGTCTCCGGCCGTGCCATCGTGTGTCAGATCGCGAACGCGGCGACGTGCACAAAGGGAAGCGGCGATTGAAGAAGAGCTTCTAAAGTGCTTTTTTTTGCGGCATCATTTTGAGACGCCGCATGCGCCGTGCTCGATGGCGCGTGGGTTGCTGGAGCGCTTGCACCGTGAAAAAGAAAAAGACACTCAAAGCATCGTTTGTTGTGACAGTGGCGGCGAACGCGGCGGCAATTGCCGCGATCGGTTGCACCTCGGAAGTGATCACCAACCCACCGTTTGTTGAATGTCCAGCCGGCATGCCGCTTGAGGGCGATGACTGCAATCCCGATGTTGGGTCGTGCTCGTACAGCGATGAGTGCGGCAACGAAATGACCGCCACCTGCGACGGCGGAACATGGGCCATCACGTCGGCGTCGTCCTGTAATCCGCCGCCGGTACTGGAGTGTCCTGCGACAATTCCAGTTTCGGGCGACACGTGTTTCGGTGAAGGAGAGTGTCAGTATACGGATGAATGCGGGTTGCCAGTGACGGCGACATGCCCTGGGAGCGCTTGGGAGGTTGTGTACGCAGGAACATGCAATCCGCCGCCTCCGTGCAACGCGTGGACGACCGAAACAGATTGCACAGCGTTTCCCGACTGCGTGTGGCACGAGCCGGGGTGCGGCGATCCTGCTTCCATACCGTCTCTACCCGCGGCAGGGTGTTTCTCAGCGATTCCTTGTAAGGATGATCTGAATTGTACTGTTGGCACTTGTAATCAGGTGATGGTGTTGCCCTCCTGCGTTGAAATGGGGTGTGACGCCTGCGGCGAAGCAGTGAATCTCTGCTTCTAAAAAGTGCCGATGGGGGGGTGGTAAGTTTCTTTTTCAGGTTTTGACCATGGGTAGATCGGACACTTCCAGTGGAGCACCGACGAAGCGCGCGAAAGCGAGTGACGCGGTACGGGGGGAATGGATGCGGCGTGCCGCGGCGGAGTACCGATCCGCCGCCATTACCCATCACTTGACGTTGTGGCTCATTCAACTTGGAGCTTCACCCGACTTGATTGATGCCGGCCTTCGGATTGTCAAAGATGAACTGATTCACGCTCGAATGAGCCATCGAGCGTATGAAGTTGCGGGCGGAGTTGAGCCGCCGGCGCTGGTTCAAGAAACGCTGGGGCTCACGCGGCCGCCCACCGAGCCGTTGTTCTTGTCGGTCGCGCGGGCTGGTGTGGAGGTGTTCTGTTTGGGTGAAACGGTGGCTGTGCCGCTCTTCAAGGTGCTGCGCGATGGATGCTCGGTGCCCGTTGCGCGGCGCGCGCTCGATCGTGTACTTCGCGACGAGGTGCGCCATCGCGACTTTGGGTGGACCTTGCTCGATTGGATGATGGAGCAGGCGTTTGCCGCGGACGTTCGCGCGCTCGTCGATCGCGAGCTGCCTCGTATGTTCACGAGCCTTCGCCGGAGTTATGCGCCGTTCGGCGACGCCGCGCAGAAAGCCATTCCGGCGGGCGATCGCGTCTGGGGGCTCATGCCGGCGGCCAAATACGCCGACGTGCTCGAACGCACTGTCACGCGTGATTACAAGCCGAGGTTTGAAGCCCACGGAATCGATGCGATGCGGGCGTGGGCTGCATCGAAGGGCACACCTGCCACATAAGCGGACTGTCGCCGCGCGCCGGTTCGCGTGGTAAGGGCGGCGCGTGCGATTTTCGGGTTGGATTTCCGGTGCCGCCGCGGCTCTTTGCGTGTTCGGTGCGACAAGCGCCGCAGCGCAGCCTTCGGCGTGGACCGCTGTCGGCGGCGGTGCCGTGGGTTGGAAGCAGGGCACGTCAACGCCTGAATTTCGGGCCGACGGTGCGGTGATCATGGAAGCGGGTGTGGGCATGCCCTCGCGATATCCGATCATCGCGGGCGGGTTGTTTCGCATCACGCCGCTGACGGGCGGAGCCACCGGAGCCGACATGGCGTGGCTGGCCCGCGTGTGTACACGAGGTTATCAAGTGGGCGGGTTTGGGGTTGCCGCGGACCTGGGTGTGTACGCTCGGACGTGGGGAACACCTTCGCAGGGCTTTGCGGGATCGCTTTCGCTCGGCGCGCCGTTGGGGTTTTCACTTTCGTTTCACACAATGGCCGGCTCCGATGACTTGCTTTCGTTCGGCGGCTCGCTGTCGATCGATGTGCTTCGTTTGGCGCTTTACCGGGAGACACTTCTCAACTGGTGGCCCAACCCCGAAGTGCGAACGCGAAAGCTTCCAACCGCTTCGAATGGGCCGGCGTTTCGATTTTAGCGTCGCGAATTTGGCCCGAGGGTTGAAGCTTCGATAAGGCCAGGGGTGTCGGCCGCGCCGTTTGGTTTTGCGGCGGCATGAGGGAGCCGCAATGACGCGGCGTGTGTACACGTGCGGTTTCGCGACGTAGCGAACCGCTCGACTTGGAAGGAGCACGCGATGCGATCGAAGGTGGAGATGATGGCCGAGCTTCGGAAGCAACTGCGAGAATGCCTTCTCGCCCAGGCCGAAGGAGGCAGCTTCACCAAGCTCGCCCGCGCCCACGGATTTGTGGACGGGTACATGCGTGCGATGTTGGAAGGTGGTCAGGCGACCAAACAAGAACTCTTGGAGCTTGTGGCCACCGAGCGCGCGCGCATCAACGGTCCCGCTTTGCGAATTGTGGATTCGGCGGCTGAGATCGCCGCGGCCTAAAGATCAAAGACTGGAAGAGTACACAACGCGCGTGCGATTTGGGCTGGGGCGCAGCGTGAGAGGCAGCATGCCGGCGGCCACGACCAACGAGGCGCACAGATCGATCAGGCTGATAGTTGGGGCTCGTTGGGTCGCGGAGATGTTTGGGTTTGGCGGTTTGGATCACCTACCATTCCGGTGATGCGCTTGATGCTTTTCGGCTGGGCGGTCACCGGCGCCCTGTGTTTGGGAGCGTGCGCGAGCGGTGGTCGAGAAGATCCCTGCGAGCGTGCGATCGAGCGACTTGTGGCCGAATGCGGTTACGACGCCACTGTGAGCGGCGACTTGAACTGCACGGGCCAGTCGGCCTGCATTGCGATTTGTTTGGAGCAGTCGCCTTGTGAAGACATTGCCGCAAACGACGGTGAGTTTGCTGCGTGCGTGGCGAAGTGTGAGTGACGCGCGCGACTGACGCGGCCCGAGCGGCTCTCGACTATTTGCCGAGCAGCGCTTTCACCTCCGCCATGATTTCATCTTCTTCGCCGTCTTTGTAACCGGCGTGCACGTGTTTGATCACGCCTTCTTTATCGATCACGTACGACGTGGGCATGGTGGGCGTGGGGTAGTGTTTTACGGCGTCTTTGTTTTTGTCCCAAACGACTGCGAACTTGGCGCCGGTTGAGTTGGCAAACTCAATGAGGGCTTCTTTGCTCGCGTCTTCTGGGTCATCGGTGCTCACGGCGAGCACGTTTACTTCGCCGCCGAACTGCTCAACGAGCGATTGGTATTTGGGGAAGCTCTTTTTGCAGGGTCCGCAGAACGTTGCCCAAAAGTCCAACACCACAACGGTCCCCTTGGCATCTTTGAGGGTTGTGGGGCCTTCGCCGGTTACGGACTCGGCGGTGAAGTCGGGAGCCGGCTTTCCGATCATTGCTGCGATGTCGCCCGACGGGCTCTTGGCATCCTGCTGGGGGCCGCAGCCCGCACCCGCGAGCGCGATTGCGGACGAAGCAAAAACGGCGGCCAGGATGCGATGAAGCTTCGTAGTCATCAAAAGGTCTCCTTCGGTGCGGCGGAGGATACATGAGTCCATCGACTTTGTGGCGCGCCGCGTGCACCATTCCAGATGCATGACGCACCGAATTCGGGTCGCGTGGCTTTGCGCGGCGTTCACGGCTCTGGGGGTGAGCCTCGCCATTTCTGCTTGCTACAACGGCGATCAGTCGTGCAGTGAAGCCTACAATCCAAACGACTTCGGCGATCACTGCCCCTACGGGCCACCGGGCGGTCCAAAACTCACGGGTGAAAACGCGCCGAAATGTCCTGAGATTGCCAAGCTCGATTCGGCTTCGCCGGAGTGCGCGATCACGTTCACCGAAGTGTACGCAAGGCTTGATGCGGCGGACGGAGGCAATTGCTCGAACGGCGGGCAGGGCTGCCACACGGGATCGATCAAGGGCATTGCGTCACTGAACGGTGAACAGGCCATGCTCGACGGGCTTGCTGTGTACAAAGGCGAAGTGGGTCGAAAGTATTTTGATCCCGAAGAACCCCTAAAATCGTGGTGGGTGTGCAATCTGCGCGGCGACGCCGGAAAGCTCATGCCCACGGGCGGCACTCCAAAAATGAAAGCCGCCGACATTGCATTGGTGGAGAAGTGGCTCGCGTGCGGGGCGAAGTTGGGCGCGGCAACCAAAGTTGTGTCCGGGGGCGGCGGTGATGGCGGCGCTTCGGGCGGCGGTGGCTCGGGTGGAGCGGATTAGCTGGGACTTCTGCACGCCACGCATGGGGTTGCGACTCCAGACGTATGGAGTTGCGCCTCCGGACGTATGGAGTTGCGAGTCCAGACGTATGGAGTCGGACCTGGCCGAACCTCCAGACGTTGGAGCGGGTGTGACCTTTCCGCAGATCAAAAAAATTCCCAACCTGGATCAAAAATGATCCTCTTTGATCAGGGCCCGCTCCTCTGTTCTTCTCGAAGAGTCACGGCGCTTTCGAGCGTTGAATGGATGGCATGCGGTCTGCAACTGATAGAATTGTTGTCGCGGAGAAGCACCATGCTGAAGACCACGAAAAAGATTGTCGGCTACGTTGTCACCGTCGCGATCATGGGAATCGGTCTTCTAGCGGCGACCGGGTGTGGAACGGTTCAGCCCTACGAACGTGGCAAGTTGGCGCATCCAACAATGGCCGCCGGTGACATGACCGGCTTTGGCGAATCGCACCTTCGCGCAATTTCCGAGGGCGCGATTGGCGGCAGCGGCGGCACCGGATCCGGCTGCGGATGCAACTGATCGGTTTAACCAAATTGTCGCTACCGCTATAGTCCCGCGCACGTGCGCTTTCGCTTCCTCGCCATCCTCGTCACTCTTCTCGTCGCGGCTGCGCCGTTGTCGGTGCGTGCAGCGTCCAACGACAAAGAAGTCACCGAGCTGCTGACCGGCACGCTCACCGACGAGGCTTCAATCGCCGCGAATCCCGATGCAGCCCTTGAAACGTTGGCGTTTGCAAAACAAGCGTGTGAGGGGGCTTCGTGCAGTCCGAAGGTTCGCGCCAAGGTGTACATCGCGATCGGAACTGTTCTGGCGATCGGAAAGAAGAAACCGGGCGAAGCAAAAGAAGCCTTCGTTTTGGCTTTAAAAGAAGATCCAACAGCAACGCTGTTTCCAAACCTTCAAGGGGCCGACGTTCAAAAAGCTTTTGATGAGGCGCGCAAAGTTGGAAACGCGTCAACCGGCACGGCGCAGGTTCCCAAAGCCGACGGCGGAGCGGGCACGCCCAAGGTTCGAAAAGAATATCCAGGCAACGTGAAGCCCGCTCGCGGATGGAAAACCGGCGAAGGGTATTTTTACTACCAAGAAGCTGTGAGCGCTGAAGGCTCGCGCGATTGGGCGGACTGCGCGGCGTACGCACAAGCGTCGCTAACCGCTGAAAATCGAGTGACAACGCGCTACCTCGCAGCCTCGTGTGAAGAGCGGGCGGGCCTCTGGATTGAAGCGTACGGCGACTACAACATCGTTGCCGATACAGGCCAGGCAACAGGCCTTGGAAACGTTGCGCGGCAGGCGCGCGCCAAGGCGGAAGAGCTGTCTCAAAAAATTCCGAAGATCATTATTCGCAAGCCCGCCAAAGCCACGGGCCTCGTGGTCAAGCTCAACAACGTTGTCATCGAAAACGAAAAACTGGGCGGTGAGATTTGGGTGAACCCGGGCCAGCGCACCGTGTTTGCAAAAGGCCGCGTGGACGGTGTCGACGGCGAGTTTGAGCAGGTGGTTGACGTCGCCGAGTTTGAAAGCGTTTCGGTGGACATCAAGCTCTTGCCCCCCGGCGCGAGGCTGAAAGATGCAACCGTGCTCAAGTGCATGGCTGAAGCGAAAACACCGGATGAGTTTGCTCGATGTGTCGGCTCCGGAGGCAACAAAGGCAACCTGAATTACACGGTTGGTTTTGAGCTGTCGGGTTACCACGACTCAAACTTCACCGACGTTGTGACGCCTGCGCTTGTTGGAAAAGTCGAGAGCGTTACCGGCGGTTGGGGCGCGAACGCTTCGTTTCTCGTCGACGTGGTAACAACCGCTTCGGCCGACATTATCGCCAACGCGTCGCCCCGATGGACGGAGGTCCGATACGTTCCGGCGATTGGTGGACACAAAAAGATCGGTGATATCGACGTGTCGATCGGCGGCGGCGCATCGATTGAACCCGATTATGTTTCGGCCGGCGGGAGCATCGGCGCGTCGATAGATCTGCGCCAAAAGACGGTGACTCCGGCATTGAACTACGGATTTGGCTACGACATTTCGGGGCGAGCCGGCACTTCGTACAGCGTGTTCGGGCGGCCGATCACGCGGCACAGTGTGGATGCGTCGATCACATTTGTTGTCGACAAGGCCACGTTCTTTACGCCGAGCCTCACCGCGGTTTTTGAAAACGGTGATTCGTCAAAACCGTATCGCTACATCCCGATGTTCAGCGAAGACCTCGCCCAGCAAATTCAAGGGTTGCCGGGCCTCACTCCCGAAGCGGTGAATACCTACCGCCTCGGCATTCGACCGCTTGAACAGCTCCCCCTTTCGCGTCAGCGATACGCGCTCGCAGCGCGCATTGCGCACCGATTTTCGTCGAGCACCATTCGAGCCGAGGAGCGTGTGTACGCCGACAGCTGGGGGCTCATCGCGTCGACAACCGATGCGCGATTCATCTTTGACGCGACGAAGGATCTCAGGGCGTGGCCGCACCTTCGCTTGCACGTTCAAGACGGCGTTGATTTTTGGAAAATCGCTTACATCGCCGAGCAGACATCCAAGGGCCTTGTGGTGCCGTTTTACCGAACGGGCGATCGCGAACTCGGGCCGATGGTTGGGCTGACCCTCGGCGCGGGCGCGCGTTTGGCATTTGGCAAAGAAAAAAACTGGGGGCTCTCAGCAACGTTTGACTTTGTGTACACAAGATTTTTGGACCACCTCTACATCCTCCAGCGATTTGGATATTTCGGCGCGACAAACCTAGCAGTGGAGCTTGATTGATCATGCGAGCGTCCGCGCTTTTTTCGGTTGCGCTCCTTTTCACGATCGGGTGTGCAAACCCCGTCGCCGATGCCGCGATTGAAGCCCTCGGTCCTGAAGATCCGGCTGTTCCGCAGAGCGAAATTCACCGTCCCGGTCAACCGTGTTTGATGTGCCACGGGCCTTACAAAGGCGTGGAACCGGAAATGGTCGTGGCGGGGACCATTTTTGCGTACCCCTTTGATCTGGGCGCGGAAGACGGCAATCCCATTCCGGTAGAAGGCGTGACGCTGGAGATCAGCGATTCGTTCGGCAGCACGCCGCCCACAACGCCGAAAACAAACTGCGCGGGGAACTTCTACATCACCAAAGAAGAGTGGAACCCGGCGTACCCACTGCGCGTGGCAATGCGTTACCCAGTTGAAGGCGACGAAGACGGTGAACGTGTATCGATGGGTACACGCATCAGCCGCGATGGATCATGCGCGGGCTGCCACGAGGACGCACCCAACCAAGGCTCGCCCGGTTGGGTGTACTGCACTCAAAAAACCGCGGATGCGCCCGTTTTCACCAAACCCGAAACGTGTACACCAACACGGGGTGATTGAAATGAAGCGCTCGATCGTGTTGTGCGCGGCGGCGCTGTTCGGCATTGGGGTCACCGTGGTTTCTTCTGGATGCCTCGGCGAAAACGCCACCGCGACAGTCAAAACCGCATGTGTACCTTTTGATGCGCAGGACGACGAAGACGCTTTCATCGCCGTGTCTGAAGTGCTTGAGCGTCGCTGTGGAACGCTCGACTGTCATGGCGCGATTGCGCGCCCGCTTCGGCTTTACGGCAACGCCGGCCTGCGCCGGCCCGAGCCCGATCTCGGGTCCGAAGGATGCACCGTGAATGAAGAGTGCGGACCCGCTGGATCGGGGCGCATCTGCAAGCAGGGGCTCGGCTGCATCGACGACCGCATCACCAATTACGCGCAGTATTACCCGGGCGGAGGCATTGGGACGACGCCGTCGGAGCGACGCGACAACTGGGCCGCCATCTGCGGAATCGAACCGGAGCTTTTCACGGTGGTCTATTGCTGCGCGGCCGGTGAAAACGTGTGCGGCGGTTTTGACTACGCCGCAAACTGCGCCGATCCTGAAGCGGTAGATCCCGAGAGGCTGACGCTCGTGCGCAAAGCCCGCCTTCGCGAAAAGCACAAAGGCGGCTTGGTCTGGAACGAGGGAGACGACGGCGACACGTGTTTGGTGAGCTGGATCACCGGCGCGTACAGCGATCCGAACGTGAACCCGCAGGCCTGCATCCAAGAGCTTCAAAAGCTCTAATCCGGTCCGGTTCTTTGGACGGTCCAAAAACGCGGCATCGGACGGTCGTGTCGATGTGCCCGTGTGCGCGTGTTTGCACGGCGTTTGTGCGGCCGACTTCACATGTTGGATGAGGGCCCGTTCGAAAAACCGGGCAGTGTGACCCGCATGTCACGGTCAGTGCGTGGCGATCCTGCGCCACCCGCCCGCGGCAGACCTCGGGCGCGATGCCCCAAAAGGCACGAACTCGGCGCCAAACCAGGCATTTCAAACGCCCGCTGAACGTACGCGGTTTGCGGCTGTGCGGGGATGCGGACTGTGGCATCCTGATTGCGTCACGGCGGGTCCAGAAACCAACGACTGGGAACCTTCGAAGGAGACCACACATGCCTTCTCGTGCTTTTGCCAACACCTCCATCTCCTCAGTTCGCCTTGCGCTTCTTGCTGTAGCGGCGCTCGTCCCGATGATGACGGGCTGTGAAATTCCCGTTGCCATGATGATCGCCGACGACATCAACAACGAGGACGAATACGTCAACGACTACTACGGCGACGGCTATTACGGCAGTGAAGGCAGCGCGCTCCAAACCAAAAACGCGCGCATTGATGGGAGCCTGGGCGACGCGATTGCCTTCAGCGGCGACGCCGAACAGGTGGATGCGTGGCACGACGGCTACTCCACCAACCTCACTTTCTGGGCGAGTGGAAACGGTGCGCAACAGTGGGCAGCCATGGCCGCCATCTCCATCTCGGACGGCGGCATCAGCAACACGTCGTTCGTGCCCGGTGCGACCCTGCACTTCGATGGGTACAGTTCGAGTGTGTACTCATGGGGATGTTCGGGCACAGGCAGCGACGCCGACATGCTCGACTACGAAGCGTCGGGCTCCACCACCGATATCGACGTCTCCGAGTCCAGCGAGCCCGGCATGGTGCACCTCTCAATCACCACGACCTTTGAGGGATACGACACCCCGGTCGCTCAGATTGTACACACCGAGTTAGACATCGTGGTTCCCGAGTGACACTACTCAGGCAATTGGGCGCGCTGCACCTCAACCAAAAAGTCGACAATCGCGTGCCCAACTCCCTGTGCGTCTTCGAGGTACGGACTGTGGCCGTGATCAGCGGGCTCATGAACAACCGCGTGACCGGGCAGGTGTTCTCGGAAAAAATCGAAGTGCTCGCGTGGTAACACGCCGTCTCGTCGACCCCAGCTCAGCCATACCGGCATCTGCAGATCCGAAAGTTCTTCGGCACTAAGCAGTCCGTCGACAGTCACCGACTCAATCAGGTTTCGAATGGTGGGGTGACGCATGCGCCGACGGACGCCCCACGCGACCACGTGGCGAAGCGACGTTCGCCTGCCAAAAACGCGGTCGACAAAAGCAACAGCAGACGCGTGCGTTTCGACCCGAAAAGTGTCGAGGAACCGGGTTAGATCCTGTTCGCTCATTGGGGCACCGCCCGGCGAGCACAGGAACAAACCGCGCACGCGATCGGGCCGCTCCCGCGCGTAGCGAATCGCCGCCAGCGCGCCGAGCGAGTTTCCAAAAATCACGGCGGGCTCGTGAAGCACTTCATCAAGCGCCTCGCGAAGTCCCCGCGCCAACGCGTCACCGCGCATGCCGTTGGGTGGTGCGTCGCTGAATCCGTGACCGGGAAGATCCGGCAACACAAGCCGTTGCACGTGTGGCTGGACGTGTCGAACGAGCGGAAGATAGTGAACACCTGTGGATGACAGTCCGTGCAGTAGAACCAGCGGGGGAAGACGGCCGTGTCCTTCGGCGTCGAGAACATGCAATCTACCCACGGATGTTCGTATGTTTCGGCTTCTGAAAAAACGGGCTCTCAGGGATGCACGCGCCAGATGGTCCGAGATTGCAGGCACAAGTCTCTCCATAAGTGCGAATTGGTATTCGCACCCGATGCGTAGGGATGGTATACACCTACTGAGGTTGTCCAATGAGTGAGAATGCCCACGCCACGATCCCCAAAGGACGACTTTTGAAGTGGTTCTTGGGGGACCGAGGCGCCAACTGGGGAACCAACCCGGCTGAGTATAACCCGGCCGCCGTAGAAGAGACACTTTCGAGCATGGGTCGGTTGTTTGGCGCGGGCCGATACTTTGGTTTGGAGATCAAAGGCTGGGAAAATGTGCCGAACGCACCGGCCATGCTGGTTTCAAATCACTCGGGCGGAACAACCATCCCCGATGTTTGGGGGCTGCTCGTGGGCTGGTACCGCCACTTTGGAACGCAGCGTCCCTGCCATCCCCTTGCGCACGAAATTATTTTGGGTACCGAACTCACCGCCAAGTTCTTCTCAAGGCGCGGTGTACTCAAGGCCCACCCAGGGGTGGCGGCCGACGTTATCACCCGCTTCCAACGCGACCTTTTGGTCATGCCCGGCGGCGACCTCGACACGTGGCGGCCCTACAGTGAAAGGTACACCGTGCGATTCGGCGGGCGCCGCGGATATGCGAGGCTCGCATTGCGGACGGGCGTACCAGTCATTCCGGTTGCCAATGCGGGCGCTCACGAAACACTTCTTGTGTTGACCGATGGCAGAAAAATCGCGCGCGCACTGGGCCTGTACGATGTTGCTCGGGCGGAGATCTTCCCCGTTCATCTCTCGCTTCCGTGGGGGCTCGGAATTGGCCCGCTGCCGCATCTACCCACTCCGGTTACCCTTCGTTACAAGATCGGAGCGCCCGTTCCAGTTCCAGTGGATACGGTCTGTGGACAGGAGCCTACGCCGGAACAGGTGACCGAATATGACGCTGCCGTTCAGTCCGCCGTACAAGGGCTGTTGAATGATTTGCGGCGTGAGGACGAGGAAAGCCGGGCAAAGAAGGCCGCCGCGGGCTTCTCCTCGCCCCTCCAAATCAATCGAGTGGTGGGTAGATTCCCGTCTCCCCAGGAGATGTTTGCGGGTATACGGACACTGATGTCAGAAACGTTTTAGGTCACATCACCTACTGCTCGGCCGTAATCCATGCCGAAACGTTGGTTTGGAACGTGTTAAACGCGCCCTGATTCTGGTTGAACTTGTAAGGGTGGGCGGCGTTTCCGTTGGGATCGGTGGTGATGAAGATCTGACTATTGGGAGGATCGCCGGGGTTTACCCTGTTTCGGATCTGAGCGCAGGCGTTTGCCACATCGGCGTCCCCGTTGAGCCCCTGCATGTCCACCGCCGCGGTGGCCTGTCCGTTGTTGCCTCCGTGGCAGCCCAGGCATTGTCCAAACGACGCTTTGGCGTTTGCATTGAATGAGTCAAGATCTTTGCAACCGCCGGTAGGTCCGCCGTCGGTTCCACCATCGGGGTCCGACGAGCTATACGTCTCTATCGCTTCAAACGATATTTGGAGCTTACCACCCTGCACCCAATTGGTAAGGATCAGTGTGCCCGGTCCAAGCGGCGCAGATTGGCCGAAATCAACGTATTGATCCACGTTGGAAAAGCTGTCCGCCGGGTCGGGATTGGGGTCACCGCCCTTTGGGTAGACAGAAAACAGGGGATGGACCATGTGAATCCCCATCTTGGAGGTTGTGTGAACTTCTACCTTGGTAAGTTCAAGCGATGAGGGGGTAAGTTCGTTGGCGTTGAATGTGATGGCCATGCCCTCAAGTGTTTTATCAATATCGGTGAGGTAAACCGCGTTAAAGCCCATAATGGGCGCAAAGGGATCAACGCTTTTACCCTTTTGCTCATCGGGAACGTCGGCGATGGCTTTGGATTCTTCGGTTAGCCACTCCAAGATTTTGGGTAGAAGGGTATCTTTGAGAGCATCTGAATCGAGGTTTATCCCGCTGTGCCCTCCACCGATAATTGAATAGGTAAGAAACAGGCTTTCCTGCGGGTCTTTTGTGATGATTCCCGGCCAACTTGTAATGGACTCGTACCGAGGTTCTCGTAGGAAGGGAGTATCGGCAAAGCCGCCCGCATCATGACAATCTCCGCACGCACCCATCAGGTCGTCGATTAGACCGCTGAAGAGTTCTTCACCCTTGTCGACGGAGGCTGTTGCGGACGTGGTTGTGACCGTTGTTCCTCCTTCACCCGACGTGGGTTCGAGCGTTGGTCGCTGGTCTTCACAGCCGACGGCTGAGACGCCGGCTGCGGAACAGGTGACGACGGCGCATACCAGAACAACAGTCCAAGGGCCCTGGGAGGTACGGCGGGGGCGATGGTGCTTCATTATCCAAAACCTACGCCGAACTTCAGGCAACCGCTGCGCCAAACAGCGCTTTTCGCAAAATTCGCTTGAAAGGGAGGCTTTTTTCGCTCGCGCAGCGGGGCGTCACCGATGCTTTGCCGCGCTCATAAGAAAAATGGGCAAGCACGGATCCAGTGCGGCGATCCACCTTTTCAACCTCGCAGCGCTTGGGCGGTGATCGCCACGTGCGAGTGCACGCTTGAAAATGTGGGGATCGAAAAAAATCGAAGCACAAAACTCGGCCCTTGGACGCGAGACTCGATAGGGGCGATCGCATGAACCGCTGCTTCTCCGCCGCCGCCCTGCTGTACGTTCTTGCCGCCGTTGGTTGTGCTCCCGCCCTGGTTCAGCCCAAAGCCGAAAGCGATGCGAAAACCGTCGCACCGGCCGCGCCGGCCGATTCTCAGGACGTGAAAACAGGCGACGACGTTGAATCTGAAGCTGCCAAAGATGCCGCCGTCGACGCAGAAGACGGCGCAAAGATGGATATCGTCGCCGCCGTAGACAATGCGTCTCCCGCACCGTGGGGAGCCGGCGACTTCGTTGTGTATCGCTTCACCGGAAGCTTCCACAAATCTGCGGTGACGCTCACCGAGCGCGTTGTTGCTCGTCAGGGCGATACGTTCACGCTCGATGTGACGTACGACGATGGGAAGACCAAAGAGTCAATCCGAGCGCACATGAAGGGTGACTCGCCTGCGAAAGCCGAGGTGCTCCGTGTCGCTCGTTTGGTCAAAGGTGCCGAGCAACCCGCCGCTGCGACAGCCTATGAAGACATGTTGGCCCGCGTGGCGTTGGTTGCCGATCAAAATGAAGCGCGCCTCAGCTCCGAAACAGTGAAAGTTCAGGTGACCGGTCACGGCTCGGTGGCGTGCGAGAAGACAACCTTCCGAGTGAAGGTTGGAAACGAAACCGCGACGATGCGTACACTTGAGAGCGCCGCATTCGCATGGGGCGATCTCGGTGCCGAGATCACGACCGCCGCGGGCAAGCTCATCTACAAGGCGGAGATTGTGGACGCCGGTCACGATGCGCCCAAGACGCCGGCCGTTGCGAGCGCCGACGACGAGTATTGATTGTGAGCGTTACTGCGAGCGTTCCGCGCCCTTCTTTCGAAGCAGAATCTCTTCCCAGCGCTCGGCCGTTTCTTTCACAAGCTGCCCCATCTTAAAAACGCTCGGCTCCACGTCCGGCGGGAATCCTTCAGCGACGAGCGCTGCTGAACAGACTGGACCGACGGAGGCCACAACACCGCTTGCGAGCGCCTCGCGAACCGCTTCGGTGAGAGCTTCTTCAGCCGCTATTTCAAACACATTTTCGATTTGCGCGCGGGTTGTAAAAAGTGCGATTTGCGCGCGTCTGTCCGCGAGCATCCGAAGCGCGTTTCGGAGCGGGGTTGTGTCTTCGGGAAGCGCCCATGTGTACACCGGTACCGAGGTGATGTGTACTCCTCTTGCCAACAGGCCAACGTGCAGTTCGCTTGCCGGGCCGCCGTACTCTTGAACTGCAATGCGAGCGCCCGCGAGGCCGCGCTCTCCGGCCAATCGGTCGAGTTCGGCGAGCACTTCGGCAAAGGTATTGGGGCTTGGGACGGCATGAAAATGCGAGACGCCCAACTCTCGCAGCGCCGAGGTGGGTTTGGGGCCCCGCGCGACGACCGCGGTCTTACCAAGCGCCGAGGCAAACTGCTCGCGCGTGAAGAGCGGCCCGACCTCTTCGGTGAGAGCCCGGGTTCCAACGCCTGTGAGGAAGACCACGTAGTCGAAGCTGCCGGCGCTCAGCGCTTCAGCGAAGGTCACCGCGTGCGGATTGTGTTCCGGTCGAACCTCGCGAAGCGCGGGGGCTTGAACGGGGATGCCGCCGTACCTGCCGATCAGCGACGCCATCTCGTTTGCTCGGCGGGATTCAAACGCGATGACGGGCATTTGCCGAAAGAGTTGGTTCGTCATTGGCCTAAACCTAGTTCTGCTCGTTAGAAGTTTGGCCCTGATTCCAAGTCTTTCGCGCGGAAATAGCCGCGCCGTCGGCGCCAAAAGTCCGGCAGGACTTTTGACACGCGGCACGAGGGAGGCGCGAAAAAAACGCCTTTTCATGATCGCTCAGGCTTTTGCCGCTGCGATTTGTTAAACTTGCGAAGCCATGTCCGAGGCGCCTCTACCCGCCGGCCCTTTGCCGTCCACTCCCAAACCGCCGGCTGAAAACGCTGCGGGCGCCATTGTGCGGCGCGGTCCCGATCCGGTGATCGGAGCGGGGCTGACGCTCCTGGCATCTTCATCATGGGTGTCGCCGGCGCCGCAAACGCGCACTACGCGTTCAACGTTGGAACTCTTGTGGCATGCGTCGGCGCTGTTGTGTTCGTGTTGTTCGTAGCCGTTTCCGCGCTGAAACAGCGCAAGGCAGCGCCCAACGGCGGCTGACATCAAGAGTACACGCAGCGCGCCTGTGACGGTGTGTTCGGGCAATCAGCTCTGACGCCCGTGTGTACCCCATTGATGTGTGTACACATCACGTCGCTTCAAAGCGGAGACGAGGCATCGGGTTCCGCTTCCACTTCGGCGAGCGAAACACCGAGTTCATCGGAGATCTTTGCAAGCTCGGCGTGTTCGGTTTCAGCGAGCCGTCCGTCGACTGCCGCAATTCGAAGCAAAAGACGCATGATCTGTTTGCGTTCATTGCCGTCGCAGATCGCGCGCAGCTCTGCGTACACAACATCCATCTCGTTGTCGGAGAAGGCGGGGATTTTGCCGTGAAGTGTTGCGCATACGGCGTCGACGCCGGCTGGTGCGATGCCCTCAATGTGGGAGAGGAGCGCGCGCAGATTTTCTTCTTCTTTCGGCGTTACCCGCCCGTCCGCCCACGCCACGCGTCCGAGCAACACGACGACGGTGCCGATGTACCGCAGCAAGACGCTCTCGTCTTCGGGGAGCGCCTTGCGAAGATCGCGCATGAGCGCGTCGAGATTGGGGTACCCGTCGCCGCTCTTTAGACCGAGCCAGGAAAGAAGGCCCACGGCTCGGTTACCTAAATTTTAGGAGGCACATAGGAATTATTCGTCGAGAGCAGCGCCGCCGAGCCAATCGTCGACGGGATCGTCACTCTTCGGTGTCTTGAGAATCGCTCCATCGGCCGCGTCTTTGCGAACGATGATCATGCGTCGGGTCACCGTGTCGGGATTTTCGCGAGCAACAACGGTGATGAGGTTTACACCCGGGCGGAGCGGAACCTCCAATTCAAATGTTGTCTTTCGCGGATCGGCGCCGTCGCGATTTGATTTGTAAAAGAGCTTTCGCGTTCCGACGAAGATGTACACATCCGCGAGCTTCTCGCTGTCGGACGCGCTTCCGCTGATCTTCACCTTATCAGATCGGGTTGCCATTTCAGCGGCGGTCACGTCGAGAGTTGGGGGCGCATGTGCGTACACTTCGTCGAAGGTGACGGCGGACGCTGTGCCCGTTGCGTCGGACACGTCTTTCGCCGCGACGAAGCCGAATCGACTTCCACCGAGATCCACCCGGAACGAATCGCCCGCGCGGCCGGTCACGTTGAGAAGCGTTCCAGCGGCGAGCTTGCCAAACGCGCGGGCGTTTGCGTCGGCGGAGGGCCGCAGCATTGCCCCTTCGGCGGCTTTTTTCACAGCCGAGGTTTTCTCAACGGCCATGCTGCTCTCGATCGGGAATTTTACCTTTTCGATCGCAAACTCGCGCAGATCGCGATCACCGACGGAGAGCGACAATGTGGCTTCGGCATCGGCGAGCTGCGGCTGCACATCGAAAGTGAATGCCACCTTGCGTGTGTCGCCGGGTTGCATGTTGGAGATGTCGAAACGGCCGGCTCGAAGGAGCAGACCATCGCCGGAAAGGTTGGCGATGTTTGCCTGCGTTTCGTACGACCTTCCTTTGCCAACGTTTTTCACGGTCAGGTACATGCTGACCTGCTCGCCTTTTTGAACACGCCCGTCGGCGTTGCCGGTGCGGTCATCGACGATTTGGTAGCTGTACTGGAAGAGCGGTCGCTCAAGGGCCTTGATGGTGGAGCGCAGCTCGACGGCGTCGGGGATGCCGCCCCCCTGCGATTCAAACGTGACTTTCATCCCGTCGGCACGTGAAAGCGCATCCATTGGGATTTTGCAGATGCGCTTGTCGTTGGCCGAGCGAGGCTTTGTGGAGTCGATCTTGCGGCCTTCGATTTCGCAAAAGCCGAGCGGCACCTTTGCCGTTTTGCTGGCGCCCGGAGCGATTTTTCCAAAAGCGAGTTCTTTGCGATCGAAGTAGGGGTTGTCGCTTTCGGTCGCCGCTCGGAGGCGATACGCGGTTTCGCTGCCGGTGTTCTTCACTGTCACGCGAAGCTCCATCGGTTCGCCGGCGTTCACTTCGTTGCCGGCGCGATCGGATTCAACCTTCACCTCGAACGTGGACTTCTTCTCGGCGGCCCCGGCCGGCGGCTCGCCCCAATCGACACCGAGCTTTGAAAGGTCGCTGCTGATCTTTCCGATCTCATCTTTGCGAACCTGCTCGATGTAGTCGTGCGCCGCTTTGACTTGGTCGGGGCGGCGAGCGCCGACCGGGAGGCGCTGCGCGAGATCTCGTCCAAATCGAATGGGGAAATCGAGGGCGAACTCGTCGTCGATGTCGCCGCCGCGATCGCGCAACGCCTCCCGGTCGGCGCTCGAAAGATTGTAGCGAAGCGTTTCGAGCGGTTTGCCGCCTTGCTGCGCGCGGGCATTGGAAAGGTGCGCCGACAGGTCGCGCTCGCGCAGTCCGTCGCGCTGAACCGTGAGGTCCATTTCAAGATCGTCGGCGGTCATGGGATCAAGTTCGATGTCGGGGGTGACACCAACGCCTTGAATCGAAACGTCGCCGGGAGTGAGGTATTGCGCGATGGTGAGCTTCAGCGCCGCCTTCTCAGGGGTCACGTCGGGGAAAACGAGCTGCACGCTGCCTTTGCCAAACGTTGTCTGGCCAACGATCACCGCGCGGTCGTGATTTTTGAGCGCGCCGGCGACGATCTCGCTGGCGCTTGCCGAGTTGCCGCTGACAAGCACAACAATGGGGTAGGGCGGTTCTGTCCCCGGAGCCTTGGCTCGCTTTTCTTCGCGCCCCTCGGACGCTCCCACCGTTGAAACGATCACGCCCTCGTTCAAGAACTTGTCGGCGATCTTGGCAGCTTGATCGAGAAGCCCACCGGGGTTGCCGCGCAGATCGAGCACCAAGCCTCGAATGGATCCGCGGGCGCGAATTTCGTCGAGCGCGTAGCTGATTTCGTCCAGCGACGATTGTTGGAATTGCTTCAGACGAACGTAGCCGATGCCGTTTTCGAGAGCGCGGAACTCAACGCTCTTCACCTTGATCACTTCACGCGACAGTTCGTACGCCTTGGGCGTGGCATCGCCGTCGCGAAGCACCCACACGGTGACTTTGGTTCCGGGTTCGCCGCGCAGGCGGCGCACCGCGTCTTCAAGCGGCATGTTGAGCGTGGACTCGTTGTTGATCTTCACGATGCGATCGAGGCGCTTGAGCCCCGCGCGTCCGGCCGGTGTATCGGGCATCGGATTCATCACGGTGAGCTGCTGATCGCGGATGGAGATCACGATCCCCAAGCCGCCGAATGCGCCCGATGTGGACACATTCATTTCGCGGTACGCCTCGGGGCTTAGAAACACGCTGTGCGGATCGAGCGTGTGGAGCATTCCGTTGCACGCTGCGTACTCAACCTCGCGCAGATCCACTTCGCTTCCTCGAAGATTTTGTTGGAGGAACGCGAACACCTCACGCAGCCGGCCCGCGACGTCCCACGGGGCTTGCACGTTATCGATGCGGAACTTCTTTTCGGCTGTTTCGACGCGAACGGTGACTTCGTTTGGATCGTCGTTGGACACGATGACCTGCGCCACGTCGCGCTGCACATAGTTGAGCGCGGAAAGGAGCATTTCTTTGGGCTTCACGCGATCGGGATCCACGTATTTGTCGCGGATCATCCGAAGGGTTTCGTTGACGGCTTCGAGTCGCGTGAGGTCGTACGGTGGACGGGCCGCTTGGCCGGTCACGGCGAGGGCCGGTTCAAACCCTTTCCAAAGTCCGCCGGAGCCAAATTCAAGGGCGAAGTACGTTGCGAGAGCAAACGCAGCAACAACAACCAGGACTTTGCCCAGGCGTTCGAAGATTCGCATCATCGGGGAGTATAGACGCCGGAGCCCCGGGGTCGACTTGGGCCGTAGCGAAATATACTTGTGTGATTTTTTAGCGAGGCTGCGAGCGGTCGAACGCGCGCAGCACGGCGCCGGTCACGCCCGGTGTTCTGACGAGGTGTCGGCGGCCACGTCCAGGAGGGGACAAAGCGGGCAAGCGGTGTCGTTGTGACGTTTTCCGGGGCTTGCCCAGCACGTTCTCAACAAGCGGAATGGGCTATGCGGATTTTTGATCTTCGCCGGAGGGCTTTTCATCTTTCGGCGGCAACTTCGGCGGATCCTCGTCTTTGATGCCTTTTTTGAAGTTTCGAATCCCTTCTCCGAGGCCCTTACCGATGTCGGCGATGCGTCCAGCACCGAACAGCAGAAGTGCGACCCCAAGGATCAGGATGATTTCCATCGGTCCCAGACGGCCCATACGAAGTGCTCCCGGCGCTTGTGTGCGCCTGTGCCGCAATCCGGCGGCACTTCTCATTGCTACCACCCCCATCTGATCATCGCAACGCTTGCTCCCACACCCCGAGCAGCCCGCCGGCAGAATGTTTTCGCGCTTTGGCGCAACAACCCCCTTGTCCCATCCGACCACGAAGGTTGGGGCACCTGTGGCGACCTTCCCCTTCGAGCGTGCGCGTGACAACGCCTGCGTTGAAGCACGCTGAAACTCGATGTAGAAAAGCCGACGGCGGTTTTTCTTACAAGGATCGCAGCCAGCCTCCGCGTCACGGAAAAAAACATGTCCCAAGACCTGACCGTTTCTTCCCTTTCGTCCTCTTCGTTCAGCGCGCGATCTCGGTGGCCTGTTTGGGTTGCCGCGGCTGCGGCCTCGGCTGCGGTTGTTTTGGCGCCGGAAGTTGCCGCGGCGCAGGGAGCGCCCGCCACCGGCGACGCAAAAGGGGTTGTTGGCGGAGCACTCCTCGGTGCCGAGGTGGTTGATCTCACGCTGGGCATCATCGGGATTAACCGCGGATGGCCGTATTTGGTGTTCGGCGCGCTCGGTGCGGCGGGCGGCGGCGTGGGCGGTTATTTCGTTGAACAAGAAACGCGCGATGCTCCTGAAGTGCCGCTCTACATGCTGGCAGGTGGCATGGCGCTTGTGATTCCAACGATTGTCGTTTCGTTAAACGCCACCATGTACAAGCCCCCGGAGGGGACGGTGACAACGGTGGAGCCGGCCAACAATGCGCCCGCGCCCGCGCCCGGTTCGGTGCAACCGCCTCCGCCAACGCAGTCTCATCGGCGAACGGTGACCCCGCCGCGCACGCGCCTCACAATGTCGATTGTCGGCGTTTCTGAAGGGCAGCTCGCGCTTTCGGCGCCGGCTGTTGAAGTGCGGCCGCTGTATTCGCAACGCGAGATGTTTCAATACGGCGTGACGCAGGGAACCGAGGTTCGCGTTCCGATCTTTTCCGCCTCGTTCTAACCCTCAATCATTGATTGTGTACACACGGCGCGTTTGGCGCAATGTGTGAGCGCCCCCTGCGTACACGCTGAACGATCGGTTGTCGTGTGTACGCATTGGGCGCTCAGCCGCGTGGTGTACGCATGCGACGAGCGAGGACCAGTGATACTCGGCGCCGTCTACGGGCAGCTTGAGCAAACCGACGGCGCGCTTGTGCAGCCGGGGTTGAGGTTGCAGGTGCCCGGTGGTCCTGAGCCGGCCGGGCATACCGGATCGAAGTAGCAGGCCGTTGGTTCCGTGCATGCAACGTCGCAGGCGCACGCGTTTGAACAGTCAACCTGGTCACACGACGTTGTGCCCTCGCAGGCAACGGTGCACGCCCCCGGCGCGCAGGCAACCACATGGCAGCTATTGCTCCCAGTGCATTCGACGTTGCAGTCGCCTGTGCAAGCAACGTTGTTGCACGAACCCCCGGCTTCACATTTGAGAGTGCACTCTCCGGCACACGTCAACGACACTTCTTCACACACGTCGTTTCCGCCGACGCAGGTGATCTCGCAACCGCCCGGCGGACACTGAAACGCCGCCGGAGCGGCCACCGTTCCGCGGCACGCTTTTGAGCCGCTGCACGTGACCTCGCAGCTCGACGCGTCGGAACAGTCAACACCGTCTGGACAGCTGTCGATGGTGGAGCATTGAACAACGCAGGGAACGCCGGCGGGGCACTTCACAAGAGAGTCACAGTTGGCTCCGCCGTTGCAGCTGATCACACACTCGCCACTGGGTGTACACAAATGGTTTTGGCCTTCGCACACCGCAATGCAGGCCGCGTAGGGATCCAGCGTGCTCGACGTGGTGGACGACACGGTGCTTGTGGTTGAAGAGGTGGTTGCGCCGGTGCCCGACGTTGTTGTTGATGTCGATCCCGTGGTCGTGCCGCCCGTTGCGCCGGAGGTTGTGGATGTTGTCCCGCCGCTGCTTCCTCCGCTGCCGCCGCCGCCGATCGACGAGGAGGTGGATCCGCCCACGCCGCCCGTTGCCGAAACCAACTCGGGCGGGATGCACGCCGAAGCGACGAGCGAAACAGCAATGAAGATCGCGGAAGCTACGCGCAGCGCGCCGCCGTTTCCGCGATCGGTCGTCATGCTCGGCTCCCTACTTGCCCGGCGCGAAATTTTTGATGCACAAACCGAAGGACATCGTTGCGGTGTTCTTCGACGTCAAACTCGTAGTGAAACACAGCCTCGATCACTCCCGCGGGGCTCACCACGTAGGTGACGCGTCGGGCGAGGCCCACGATTGGCCAAAGCACATCGTACGAACGCGAGATCGAAAGATCGGTGTCGGCGATCATGGGGAAGGGCGCGTTCATGGAGGAGGCGAACTCGCATTGCGTTTCGTGTTTGTCGGTTGAAACGCCCACAATCGAAGCGCCCGCGAGCATCAGCTCCATGTGGTTATCGCGGAAGTATTTGGTTTCGCGTGTACACCCGGGCGTAAACGCCTTTGGGAAAAAGTACACAATGGTGCAAAGCCCCTGCTGCTCCGCGAGCACAAAACGAGTGCCGAGGCTCGTCATCGCGTCAATCGGCGGAGCTTTGTCTCCCACTCGAAGCATGCCAGTTTGAACAAGATATCCCGCCTGCGGGCGGCGGCGATAGCCACATCAACGCGAAAGAAAGAGC
Organism: Polyangiaceae bacterium; assembly: GCA_016712345.1. GTDB lineage: Bacteria > Myxococcota_A > Polyangia > Polyangiales > Polyangiaceae > JADJRH01. Next base: position 3,526,188 of record JADJRH010000011.1, on the reverse strand, counting down.
GCGTACGCCACAGCAAAGAGCAGCGCTGAGATCGCTGTTCCGATTCCAATCCCGATCCAAAGAGATCGCGAGACAGCCGGTTTGGGCGGCTCTTCGGGCGTGCCGGCAGGCAGTCCAAACCGGAGCGGACCGGGCGCGGGTGCTCCAAACGTGGGTGCCTGCGGCGCTGCGATCGAGGGCGCCGAAGGAACGGGCGCTGCGACGGGCGGAGCGGGTGTTGCCAGCGACGGCGCCAGAATGACGCTTGCCGTGGGCATTGCCACGGGGCGCGCCATCTCAGGAACAGCCACGGGCCCCGCCGTTCCGATCGCGGCGCTTTCGGTCGCAGGACGCCTCGCCGGCGGATTCGGCGCGGCCGGTGGATTCGGCGTTTGGGACGATCGCTCCACAACATCCACCACCTGCACGCGGGCCGCGCGCTCGCCCACATGCGGTGAGGCTGCCGAGGCCATTGTGGTTTGCCGGCCCACGGTGGAAATCACCGGAGCTTGCTGTGTCGCTGCGAGGTCGGACACATCCGGCTCGCCGGGCGGGTTTCCTCGGATAAGGGTGGCCGCAAACTCATCCGGCTCCGGCTCCACAAGCGGCGCGCCTTTGGGGGTTTCGACTTCGGTAGCGTCATCACCGATTGATGGAGCCTGCTCGGGACTTTGCGGGTGGCGCGCCAACACGGCGAGCGGTCTTCGCACCGGCAGGTTGGGATCGCGCACCAAAACCGAAGGCGGCGGCGCAGCCACACCGTCGGCCACGAGCGTTTTTGCCGAGGTCATTCCCAAAGGCGCAACCGACACGGGCACTTCAACCGAATACGAATCGGTGGTGACCTCATCAAGGTCACGAACCGGCGGCGGGGCCAATGTGTACGCAACGTCGGGCAGGTCGGGCAGCAGCTTGCGCAGCGCGGCGGTGAGGTGGCGGGCGGTTGGATAACGTTCGGCCGGCTTTTTTGCGAGCGCCTTGCTCACAATCGTTTCCAGCCGAGGGTCGGCGTCGGCAATGATCGAACGAAGCGGCGGCGGACTTTCGTGAATGTGTTTGGTCGCGATATGCAGCGGCGTTGGGCCGTCAAATGGGAGCTGCCCGGTAAGCATTTGAAAGAGCAACACGCCGCACGTGTAGATGTCCGAACGCGTGTCCACCGCCGCGAGCGCACATTGCTCGGGGGACATGTACGCCGGAGTCCCGATCAACGTTCCCGCTCGCGTGACGGCCGTGAGAGCCGACGGCGGATCGAGCCGATCACCGACGGGAGGCGGCCGCTCGGCTGTTTTATCGAGCAGCTTGGCAATTCCAAAATCGAGCACTTTCACCTGCGCGCCCGGAGGCAGCGGCGTTGCGCTGGGCGGCGCGCCGTCCTCCGCCGCCGAGGGTTCGCGCACGATCATGATGTTTTCAGGCTTTAGATCTCGGTGAACAATGCCGAGTCCGTGAGCAACGGCCAGCGCCTCACACACTTCGATCAGAATCGTGGCCGCGGCGCGCGGGCTGAGTACACCGTGCCGCTCCAGCAATGTGTACAGATCGTCGCCGCGCAGCAGCTCCATTGCGATGTAGCTGAGCGGGCCGTCCATTCCCGAATCGAAGATTGAAACGGAGGCCGGGTGTTTTACGCGGGCTGCGGCGCGCGCCTCGCGCTCAAAACGCTTGGCGAACGTTTTGTCCTTTGTCAGCTCGGCTCGAAGGATCTTGAGCGCGACTTCGTGTGGCTCGGCATCTTGCTCGGCCACAAAAACGGTCGCCATGCCGCCTTCGCCGATCACGCTCTTGATGCGGAACCGGTTCGCGACCGTTCGGCCGATCAGATCCTCTCGGCGCACACGTGCAAGTGATATCTGGGGGTTGGCTCAATGGCCAAGTGCCAAGTGGACGAACCGCACCGCTGTTGAAAAAAACTCACGGGGGAGCGGTCATTGTCATGCTGCTGCCCGACGAGGCGCCGCCCATTCCGCCGGAGCCCGATGTGGGGTCCATTCCCCCAAAACCGCCCACGCCGGCCGGGAAACCGGAGCCGATGCTGCCCGAGGGGAAGCCGGAGCCCACGCTGCCGATGCCGCCGGAGGGGAAGCACTGATCCACCGGAACGCACACGCACTGGTTTCCCATGCAGGTGCCGCACGGATTGTTCGGGTCGGCGAAACACATAGCCAAGCACGTCAACATGTCGCAGCCGCCGCCGCTGCTCATGCTCGTTGTCGCGGTGGTGGAACTCACCGTCGTCGAGGTGGAGTTCGTCGTGGTCGTCGTGGAGGTTGTCGTGCTCGACGTGGTCGTGTTGCTCGTGGTGGTTCCGGCGCCGCTGCCGCCGTCCCCGCCGCTGCCGCCGTTTCCACCTGTGCCCGACGTGGTTGACGTGCCGCTGGTGGTTGGCTGCGGGCTGGTTTCACCGGTGGCGCAGCTCACGGCGGCCACGAAAAGCGTAAGACTACCGAAGAAGAGAACACTGTGGGCGCGATGCATGTCGGTGATGCTCCAACGCCACCATTACGCGAAAATCGATCGCGGCGTCCAGACGATTGTTTACATGTGAAAGATTTAGCAGTGGATGAAAATTTCACCGCTGGATTGAACGCCGATCAACTTCGACGCCGACGCCGCGCACCCAATGCCGCGAGCCCGAGGAGCGCCGCGATCGGCGCGATATCTCGCGTTTCACGACCGGGCAACGAACACGCGCACGGCCCTTCATCTCCCGGATCGGCCGCTCCGCCGCCGCCGCCGTTTCCACCCTCGCCCGTGATGTCCACGCACGTGCCGATGGTGGAGTCGTTCGAGGTGCATTCCTGCCCATCGGGACAGCCGTTTCCGCCTTCACCCTTGCAACCGGGGATGCAGATCTCGGTCTTCGGATCGCAGACAAGTCCGCTGTTCGCGGCGCCGCAGTCTTTATCCTCGAAGCAGCCGCAGTGTACACCCATTGAGCCGCCCACACATTGCGGACCGTCCGGCGAGCCGATGCACGCCGAGTTATCCATGCTTGTGCAGAGTACACATATCCCGACCATCACATCGCAGACGGGCTTGTCGTTCACGCACAACGTGTCGTTCGTTGCGGAGCACTCGCCGCACGATCCATTGGGCTGGCACGCGGGCGCCGCGGGATCTTTGCAGTCCGCATCGGTCTTGCAGCCTTGGCACGTATGCGTAGGCAAATCGCAGTGCGGCTTTTCGTCGGGGCATTCACTGTCAGCCGAACATTCATCCACAGGGATCTCGATCGGCTGCGCACCCACCTTCAACGGATCGCTGTCCGAAAGGTACTCTTTGTACGGACCGCCCGCTTTCCCGTCGGCCCCTACTTTGCCCTGGTTGAGCAGCACGTCACCCTTCGACGCGGTGACCGTCACATGAAACCGAACCTCCACCGAATCGCCGGGCGCAACCGTTCCGCCCTGACCGCCCGTCGCGCCTTCTCCAACCCAAAACGTGACGCGCTTGAGCGCCGATTCCCACTCGGCTTCGTCAACGTCCACCGCGTCGGTCTTCGACCCTTCACCGCCGCCTGCCGTGATCTCCAGCGTGCCCGCGACATAGTGCATCCCGGGCATGATCGCGTCGGTGATGTTCACGTTCGTTGCGGTGTCGTTGCCTTCGTTCGTTGCTTTGATGATGAATTCAAGCTCTTTGCCCGGCAATACCGCACCGCCGTTGAGATCGGTCACATCTTTGGTGACCGTAAAGTACGGCGCCAAGTTCTGCACACTCGTCACGAACCCGCCCAAGAAAAAGATGTCGAGCGCCGAGTCCGCACCCACCGTTGCCGACGTATCTCCCGGGTTTAAAAACTCGGTGACGTCCACCGTGTCGAGGTCGTAACCGGCCATGGTTCCCGGCGCGCCCGTAAATTTGGGAACGTCAAAATTCCCCGAAAAAGGCTGCCCCAAATACGATCGCGACGAGTTGAAAAAGTTGTCGAACGGATTCGACATGTCGCTCTGTTGACCGCCGTTAAACGTGAAGTGATCGCCGTTGTAAGCCGCATCACCTTCGTATGTGAACGCCGCCATCTTCGCGGTAAAACCTTGCGGCACAACAAATCCATCCAGCGTTACTTGAGCGCTTTCCAAACCGGGAAGCCCCGGATCAATCGGCGTGAAGCCGTCAAACAGCGCCAAGTTTCGCAGCTCTTCACCGGGAGCTTCGTAAAACACAACCAACGTCCACGCCGAAAAAGCGCGGTCCACTTCAATGTTCGCGAGCACCAACGACTCCACGTCGCTCACGCGAAAATCGCCCGCGCCCCACGTTGCAACGAAGTCGGTCGCCTCACCCGTTGCTTGGTAATAATACCAGTCGGGGTGTGACGGAAAACCGTACGGAATCACCCACGTTTGATCGGCCGATATCGTTTGCTGCGGGCCGCCCAACCAGTCGAGCGTTGCATCCGTGTCCGGCGTTTCTCCCTGCTTCAACGCTGCCCAGTAGAGTCGCGCGTACGTGACGCTCGCGCCCGCGGGCAAACTCAACGTGGCCGACGTTCGAGCCTCGATCGGCAAGATCGAAGCGTTTGCCGTGTTGTCCCGAAAATAAATGTCCGGCGCCGTGTCGTCGACGAGCAATTGATTTGCACACGACGCCACCGCAGCCATTGGAGCCGCAACGCCCGAGCCGCAGTCATAAGCGAGAGTGCTGCCGAACACGACAACGTCACCGCGCGTGTCCTCCTGATGTCGCAGCACCGGATCCACCGCAGATGCGGCACCCGATCCCAGCAGCAAGCTTGATCCAACGGCAAAACCGAGCGCCGTACGTCGAGTCAGAGAGCGAAGAGCCAAAGGCATAATCGAGAAGAATAGATCACCCCGCCCGCTGCCTTCTCCTAGAATTTTTCAAGAATTTTCAAACTCGCGCGGTCCGCATCCACCTTCGCCACATCTTCCGCGCTCGTCCACGACATATCGTTTTCAAGCCTGTACGAGCCAAAAAACGTATGCGGTGGTGTTCCACGCCAATCGTCCGGCGACAGCAGCGAGATGTACAGGCCCCCATCGGGCTTTTGATAAAAGTGGTACGTGTGCCCCGGCCGACGCTGGAATCGACACGTTGCCCGATGCAAGTCCGCATCGCGATGAGCGGTCTCCAAAATCGCGCGCGCCTCTTCTTGAAGCGCCCGCATCTGCTTGGCGATGAGGCTCAGTTTTTGTGACGCAACCGTCCCAAGCATTCGATCGGCTTCTTGAATCTCGCGCGCCACGTCCACCAAGTCGTGAGCGGGCGCAAGACGCGAAAGAGGATACGGCGCCGCCTGCCGAGGGCCTTGATGAATGGGTCCATCGTCGCGCTTCAACGTTTCGTCACTCATGGGCGCTCCCATTATGGGCCGCTTTTTCTCAAGAAAAAGGCCCGAATAATACGTGTACACAAATCGCTCGCTCCGTGACCCCCCAGGCCATCGTGGCCGTGCGTTTTTAGCTGCCCCCCTGGGCAAATGTGTACACATTTGCCGCCCCCACCACGCGTCGCTCGTGACGTGTACGCGTCTCGCGGTGTCGGTTTTTCCCAAGCGCCCGCGGACGGGGCCCCCTAACCCCCACCGCAGTGGCGCGTGGGGCCCAAAGGCGTCGCTCGTGACGTGTACGCGTCTCGCGGTGTCGGTTTTTCCCAAGCGCCCGCGGACGGGGCCCCCTAACCCCCACCGCAGTGGCGCGTGGGGCCCAAACCGCACCGCTCGAACGCGTACGCGTCACTCGCTCCGTGACGCCCCAGACCATCGTGGCCGTGCGTTTTTAGCTGCCCCCCTGGGCAAATGTGTACGCATTCTGCCGCCCCCACCAAGCGTCGTGCTCGCTTCGCTGCGCGCGACGCGGGGGGGCCGAGTGTACGCATCGGTGGTGGGTGCACATTGTGTACGCTACCCCTCGTGTTCAACACGATCGAGAGACGCCGCGGCTTTGCGCGCCGGATAGAGCGCCGCAACAAGCGAGAGCGCCACCGCGCCCGAGATCACAACCGCCACGTATCGAAGCGGCAACGAAAACGACACATCAAAAGCGCTCACCGCCCGAAGCGCGCCGATCGTTGCGTACCCCAGCGGAACGCCCAACAGCACCGCGAGCGAGCCCCCCACCAAACCTGTGAATGCCCCTTCACCGAGAACGATTTGGCGCACTTCACCCGCGGTCATCCCCAACGTTCGGTAGAGGAGCAACTCGCGCCGCCGCGCGTGAACCAAGATGCCGAGCTGATTGGCCACACCCACCGCGGCAAGCACCGAAGTGAGCGCCAAAATCACATCGAAGATCCAAAAATCGCGGCCCGTCTCCCGCACGCGTTCGGCCATAAATCCTTCCCCCGGAAGCACGTGCAGCCCTCGCAAAAACACGCCGCGCGTTTCGTGTTCGCGATCGAGCACAGGTTTCATCAGCGTCCGAAAATCGGGATCGTTCGGCCGCTCAGAATCGATCACCACCGCGGACCAACCGATCGGCTGCACGTACGGCGCGATGAGGTCCACGTCCGCCTCGTCGAGCACGGCGTACGTCTTTCCATTTCGATACGCATCCAACGCCAATGTGTACCCAAGCGCGTCGGTCACACCGGCAACCTTCAAACGCCGCGCCGCACCTTTGCCTCGAACTTCGAGGAAATCGTTTTCACGCACGCCGAACCGTCGCGCCATCATTGTTGAAAGCACCACCGTTCCCGGCCCACCGCGCGCGGCAATGGCCTTCAGATCGTCTCTACCAAGCGCGTTGGCCCACCGCACAAGACCACCCGATTCAACCGCGTGAACCGCGTTGGGCCACGGCGTCCGGCTTGTTGCTTTGATCACCAGCGCGCGCTCAGGCAGCACGGCAACCACCGGTTCAGCCGAAAGTTTCAACTTGTCGGGCACCACAAACAGGCATTTGTCCACGCCGCTTTTGGCCCAATCGATCACCTCTCGTTTGAGCGCATACACCGCAATATGAAGCGAAAGGAGCAGCGCCAGCACCAGCATGATCCCCGCAACAGGCAGCCCAAATTCATGCCCGCGTTGCTCGATCCGCCGCGTGACAAGCAAACGCACGGCCGATCGTTTGGTCGGCAAAAGCTTTGAAAACAGGCTTCCCACGTACCCCACAACATCGGGAACAAGCACCACCGTTGCCAGCGCAAGCGCGCAAACAACCCCCGCTTCAACAGCGAAAAACGCGAGCGACGGCAGCGCGCTCTTAAAAAACGGGCGCATCAACACAAAGAGCAACACGGTAAACGGCAACGCAATGCGCGCGAGGCCCCGAACTTTTTTTGACTCAGTGTGTACACTTGTGTCCGACCGCCCGACAAGCGCGTCGGCAACCGGAACTCGAAGCACGTCGCGCACCGGTCGAATCACGCCCAAAAGTGCGGTGAAACCGCCCACCGCCGACACAATGGCCATCCGCGCGAGCGGCCACGTCATTTCGCCCGGATGAATGCGCGCTCTCCCGGTGGTCGTCATTCCCGCGGCCGCCGCCAGCCACGACAGCGGAACCGCGGCCAGCACTCCAAGCGCCGCGCCCGCAGCCGCAACAATAAATGCTTCGCGAACAAGAACCGCCGCCACTTGCTCGGGCAGCGCACCCAAACTCCTGTAGAGCGCCACTTCTCTTTTTCGGCGCTCAATCACCGCAGCGAACGTGAAAAACACAATCAGCGCGCCCACCAGGTATGCCGACAGCGAACCCAATCGAATCGCCGAACGCATCACCACGTAGTCTTCGTGCGTTTCGGTTTTTGCATCGGCCGGTAGAACTTCAGTCCCATCGGCCAGAATGCCTTTCAACTCCACCGTGCTCGCTCGAACATCCAAGTCAGGGTTGAGCGTCCACGATCGCGACTCAATCACGCGGGTGTTGGTGTCGAGAACCAGCACCACGTTGACCGTGGCCGCACCGAGCGCCACGCCCACGATCGCAGCGAAGGTTCCAAACCGATCCGCGCGCAGGCTCCGCCACGCAATCAGAACTGCGAACCGTTCAAAAAGGGCGCGAAGAAATGTGTACACGTTGCTCTAAATCCCGAGCGATCGCAGACGATCGTGAACTGCGTCGGCCGTCACATCCTCGCCGCGAAGTGCCGATTCGCCGGCGAGAACCCCGTCTTTCAGAAATTCTACCCGTCCAAATCGAGCTGCATGTTCGGGATGGTGCGTGACAAGTAGAAGCGCTGCGCCGGATTCACGCAACACTTCCAAAAACAGGGCCAATATGCGTCTACCCGTTTCCACATTCACATTGCCCGTCGGCTCATCTGCGAGCACCAAACGCGGCTTTCGAACCAAGGCGCGCGCGATCGCTACAAGTTGCATCTCCCCACCTGAAAGCTGACTGGGTAGATGTTCTTTCCGTCCCTTCAGTCCCACCCGCTCAATCAACTGTTCTACGGCACGATCGTCTGGCGCGAGCCCGTCCACAAGAAAGGGTAGGGCCACGTTTTGAGTCACCGTCAGGTTGGGAACCAAATGAAAAAATTGGTAAATGATTCCCATTTTCCGGCGGAGCAGCGTGCGCCCTCGATCGTTTTCTTTCAGGAGGTCACTGCCGAGAACGGTCAAACTTCCACCGTCGGCTACCGTCAGACCCGAAATGCAAGCGAGAAGGGTGCTCTTCCCCACACCCGACGGCCCCATAATGGCGCACGACTCGCCCGCACTCAGGGTTAGATCAATCCCCCGCAGCACTTCCACGTGCGAGTCACCAAACGCATACTTTTTAGAAAGCCCGTGAAGTTCAACCACGCGCTCTGCGAGTTCAGGCGAAGCCACAAAGCGCGCCCATACCACAAACCGCCGCGCTGCGGCTAGCCCCTCCACATGCCTTGTGTGCGATCACCTTTCCAGATCGGCTCAGGCGCGCGAACGTGCTTTTGATGTACTTATTTGGAAGGAGCCGGTTCACGCGGCGTTTTTGCCGGCAAACCAACAGCCAGAAGATTGTCGGGGCCTACCCGTTTGGCGTCTTTGTTGAAATACCAAACCCAGTCCCAACCTTCATGTTTGATCTTGCGCTGCGCATCGAGCCCCGCGTGAACCACGTAGTCCCAAGGTAGAACTTTGGTTCGCTGTTTGTCGCGTGGGTAGACCGTGCGCAGCCACACGCTTCTCTCATCAAAGGGTAAACCCAACACATTTGTGCGAAACTGCGGCAAAAGCTTCCATTGATCATCCGCGTTTGAAGTATAAAAAATCTTCACCGGCACATTCAGACTACGCGCGCTTTTGGCAATGCTCGGCATAATCTTGTCGGTGAGCAAATTGCCCTTCAATGGTAAGATTCGCCCTTGTTGGTAGAGCAGCCGAATGTACCGGTAGCTCTCGGGATTCGCGAGCCAATCGTAGCTCTTTCGGGCTGAATCTTTCACGCCTTGTCGCTTCGTATAGTCGGCGTACAAAAGTTCGCGCGTTTGTTGAAGCACCCGCAGAGCGGCGTCTTTTTCTTCAGGAACGGCGTTTGCGGCAATCGCTTCCTTTGTTTTTTGCGTATTTCCCGGCGCAAATGCCTCCACAAACTCCTTCGCTGTGGGTGACGCCAAGATCACCGCGCGCAGCATGTGGTGGAGCTTGACTACCATCGGGTCATAGTCAAAGAGCCACACAAAGCGGCTTTTCGCCGATGCGATCAGACTATAGTTCTGATCCGCGCCAATTCCCACATACCCACCTCCCAGATTGCGAACGTAGGGTTCCCACAAGTGGAGGTCGGGTTCATTCGTGGTCACATAGCTGATCGGATCGCGACATGTATGGGTAGATCCCCCCGGTTTGTCACACGACGGGATTTTCAGGATGTCCGTGTCTTCCACTACGTCTTTGAACCTTGTCAGGTGCTCTTGCGCAGGCGCGTCCGGATCGCCCGGCGATGCCGGCGGATCTGACAGCGCCAACGGCGGCCACGTGGATAGGTTTGCCGAGCTTGAAGCGCAGCGCGCGCTCAGCCGATGGGCGCCCGTGTTCGGCGCTTCAAACCGCCTCCACGAACCGCGCGCTTCGTTGGCTGCCCAACGCCACGAACCGCCCTTTAAAACGTGCTCTTTTTTCCCTTTACAAACGGGCGCTCCACCGCAGGGGCCCCAAGGATCTTCTCCGGAACAATTGGCTCCACAAGACTCCTGACAACCGCTGTAACACGAGCTTGCCCAGTCATTTGTCCACTCATACCCATTGCCCGCCATTTCAAACAAGCCGTAAGGTCCAACGGGTAGACTCCCCACCGGTTTGGTGGTTCCGGGCGCACATCCTTCGGTTTGAGCGCGCTCGCATGTCGCCGCCTCGTTTCCCCATGGGTAGGTTCGATTGTCCGCGCCCCTGGCCGCTTTTTCCCACTCCGCTTCGGTGGGAAGACGCTTGCCCGCCCACTTGCAATAGGCCTCCGCGCCGTACCATGTAATGGGTACAGCCGGTTGATCGGCGGCCAAAAAGGTCTTGTCAGGTAAGATTCGAGTGGGGCACACCCCCGCTTTTTCGCACGGCTCGTATTGCGCGTTCGTTACCTCAAATTTGTCGAGGTAAAACGTGCTCACTTCCACGGTGTGTTCCGGTTTTTCGCGCGATTCGTGATTGTTTGACCCAATCACAGCCGACCCGCCGGGGATGCACACCATCCCCATCGGTGCCGCTTCGCAGGCAGCCCACTTGGAAGGGGGAGGGGGAGGCGCTTCCGGTTCAACCGAGGGTACACTTGTCGCAACCGCGGTGGTCGTTGCGGTGGGTAGAGGCGCCGGCGCCGATGCTGTCGCCGACGCGCTCGGCTTGGGAGGCGGAACTTCAGCCGCGGGGGGAGTGCTCGAACAAGCGGCGAGCCAAGTGATTGGAATCAGAGGGAAAAGGCGTCGCGACATAATAGGCCGCAAACACCCTAATTCGTCCCGTCAAAACGGCCCACTTTTGGGCGGAACGCAGCAACACGTCACTGCGGCGCCAGGATCACCGCGCTGCGAGCTGGAATGGTAAGGGTAACCTTACCAACACCCGACACTGAAACGTCGGGGCCGCCCAAAGCGTCTTTGAGTGGAATGGCCGACGAAAGCCCGAGTTGAGCACCGTCTACCGTTACCGTTTGGGGTGATGCGGCACGCGTCAACCCAACTATTGCAGCGTCACCCGAAGCGATTTTTCGGCCGACTACAAGCGTATCTTCACTCACCGAAAGGGTGATGTACTCACCGCGCTGCAACGCGGGAATGTCTCGCCGCGCCTGACCAAGCTTGCGAACGAACGTCAGGGTGGTTTTTTCATCCCCCGTCAGAACGTTTTCATCCCGCCAAAATTGTCGATTGTTCGGGTCGGCCCCGCCCCACTGCCCATACTCATCACCGTAGTAGAGGAGCGGTGCACCGGGTAGAGTCAGGAGCCACGCCATACCCACCCGAGTGCGCCAGTAAGGTTCACCATCGGTGGGGGCCTGCGCTGTGTTGTTCCACTGATTGCCCGGAATCCCCTTGTCGTGGGCCGCATCTTGTCCGCGGTAGTCCGCCATTGACGCAAAGCGCGATGTATCGTGGCTGCCAATATACGGTGTCATGATCGCGCCTTTGGGCCACTTGCCAAGGCCGTGATTCGCCCAGTAATTGGCGTGAATCATCCCTTTTTCACCCCAGGCAAACGTGCGGTAGCTCACGCCGTGGTAGAGCACAAAGTCAAACTGACCATCAAGCCCTTTGGGGCCGATGTATTGGGAGATCGTTCCGTAGTTTTGGTCGTTGCACGGGTCTGGGCAGTCGCTCCATCCCATGGCTGTTTCACCCATGAGAAAATAGCGGGTGCCCGCTTTTTCAAAGGTTTCACGCACGTCGGCGGCCAAATTGCGCGTGGCCACTTCTTCCACATGCTTCACCGCGTCTACCCGCAGCCCGTCAAGGTTAAATTCGTCGAGCCAATAAATCCCGTCCGCTGTAAATTGCGCGCTCGCTTCGGGCACTGTGTGGTTGATGTCCGGCATGTACGTGGCAAACAGGCAGGTGAGAGCTTTTTCTGTCCAGTCGCACCCGGCGGTGCCACACACGCACCCGTTTTCTACCGTATGAAACCACTCGGGGTGGGCTTTTACATATTCATGATCTTCGTGAACGTGGTTTAAAACGAAGTCCTGTAAAATTCGAATGCCGTGTTTGTGGGCCTCTTTTACAAGCGCTTTCAACGCGGCTTCCCCACCGATTCTCGGCTCAACCTCGCGAGCCTTTGTGGGCCAATACCCATGGTAACCGGTGACCTTGTGTACACCATCGCTGGCGAGGTAAGCTCCCTGGGGATTTGTTTGGAAAGGGGTCAACCAAATCGCTCGAACGCCAAGTGCATCGAGCTTGCCCGCGGCGATGGATTGGGTGAGTCCCTGTAAGTCACCCCCTTGAAAATCTCCCCGCGGATCTGCCCCGTTTGTGGGTGACCCGTTGTTGGTCGGATCGCCGTCTTTGTAACGGTCGGTCATCACCATGTAAACCAGCGCGCCGTCCCACGAAAAAGGCTCACTTTCTACCCAGAAAACAAGCTTGAGCGGTTCAGAAACCTGACCACTCTTCGAGGTTACCGTTACCTCCAGTTTATACTTACCGTCCGCCAGATTGGCCAACACCACCTGAGCATTGCCAGTTGACTGATCGACAAGAAGCTCCGTCGGTCCAAGCGTTTTGGTTTGATCCTCGTTGACAAGCACCGCCGAAATGGCCCCGGCGTCGGCCCCGCCCCCGTTTACCGCGTCTTGATAAACGAGGCTTGCTGTGAAGGTGCCGTCGCCCGCGGCAGGCCGTTTCACTTCAGTTTTTTCGGCAATAACTCCGGGCCTTGAACAATCGGCCACTTTGACAGCGCTGTTTTCTACCCCACCCACGTATTTTCGGCGCCCCTGATCCCCATCAAGCACCCACTGGGTCTCACCATTTTTGTCGTATATCAACTTATACCCATGGAGCCCCGGCGGAAGTTTCAGCTCCGCACTGTACTCCCCATCGGCGCCCGGACCGGAAAGCGCGGTGGCCGTTGACAGGTCAAACCCATTCCACTCGCCTGCAAGTCGAGGGTTTGAAACGCCGGTGGGTACATGGGTAGAAATGACGGTGGTGCAAAGAACGTTGCCTGTTCCCCCGGTGCCGGTGGATGAGGTGGACCCGCCGGCGCCTGTCGCACCGGTTCCACCGGAGGTTGTGTTCGGCGGCGTCCAGGTGGAACCCCCGCTTCCGCCGATTCCGCCTGAACCGCCGGTGCCCAAGTTGTCAGAACAACCGGCTGAACCAAGAATGAAGGCTGCGAGTGCTGTCCAAGTGCAAGGTGCAAAACGGCGCAACATGATGGTTGACTTTAGGGGATGACTTGGCTGCCGTCACCTGCTTTTGCCGAACTTTTTGTTAAAAAAACCGCCCCAATGAAGTCGCAACGAGAGGCTGCGAGCGCTCTGCAAAAGCCCCGAGGCGTCCCATCGGCGTCGCAGCTCAGCCGTAAGAAAGTTTTGCGATCTACCCATGGCGGCGCCGCCGACGGCGAGCAGCGAAAAGGCCTGTGCCCAGTAGGGCCGCCATAAAAGAGAAAGTTGGATTGTCGCCTTTCGGTGCGGCTCGACACGTGCAGCCATCCGCCCCGGGATCGCAGTTGCCTTCGCCCCCCGAGCAGTCCACCGACCCGCCTGACCCTCCTATTCCAGCACCTCCGGTTGCTCCAGAGCCGCCGTCTGCACTCCCCGCGGAGCCGCCGCCGGTGCCGTTTCCACCCGTTCCAGCGCCCCCCGAACCTCCCATTCCCATTGTGCACATACCCGAGGGACAAAACTCGTAGGCGCCGATGTCAAACCCCGCGCCCTGCGGCCGAGCAGTGTTTTCCAGGTCGGCCGAAGGAGCCTCGGTGGAGGTGCCTTGATCGACACCCGCGCTGGCATTTGTCAGATGGTAGTCGTCGGCGCCCATGTTTACAAAACTCGGGGCCTGGGTGCTTGAATTTGCATCTTGACCGGTGGCCGCCTGCCACTCAGTCAGGTTGATAATGGCATCACCGTCCAGGGTAAACCTATCGATCATCAGGTTGTTGTTTGACTCAAATCCGGCGAGAGCGTCCGCGGCGATATCAATCGCACCCCGAAAGCTGTGGGCGTTCAGGAGAATGTTGTTGAACACCTTGTTGCCCACCGCTCCCTCGCGAATGTTGAGAGCCCACCTACCATTGGAAGCTACGAGGATTGTGTTGTTCACAACCACATTGTTTTGCGAGGGGATCGCGCCGTCGATTTGATAAAGGGAGATGCCGCTCGCATGGGTATTATAAATGAGGTTGTTCTGAATGCGGGAGCCTTCCACCCCATCGCAGTTGATACCGCTGCCGCCCGCCAAGCCGTTGTCGTAGATAATGTTGTTCTCCACAAGCGCGTTCGAAATGGTGCCGTCTCCCCCCAAACTGACATCCCCATTCATATGAATGCCGTTGGCATTGTTTCCCCAAAGCACATTGTTTCGAATTACCGGACGATCACCACTGTTGCTCACGTAGATCCCGTGTTCATCCACGGAGTTTGAGCACTCGTTGTATTCAATCAAAACGTCGTCTGCAAAACCCGTGAGAATGCCCCAACTGCCGTTGCCGTCGGCGATGTTTTTTCGAATGGTGATATGAGAGCTGACAGCCGTTCGAATGCCGGCGCGTGCCATGCCGTTGACGGTGAAACCCTCGACCACAACATAAGCGATTGTTTCGCCGTTTTCGGTGTCCTCAATATTGATTCCGTCCTGTCCGGTTTGATCGTTCTCACTCACGATCACCGTCCCAAGTTTGGCGCTGAATGTGATTGGAGAGCCCGCTGTACCGCTCTTTGTGACGTAAAAACCCGCGTAGTCGCCCGGCTCAACGATCACAGTGTCACCCGCAACGACGGTGTCCGCGGCGTGTTGAAGCGTGGCCCACGGGCTGCCTGAAAGCCCCGAGTTTGAGTCGCTGCCACCCGGTGCAACCACGTACGTTTCGGCGTGTGCTGTCGCCGCAACAAAAAGCAGGGCTGCGGTCCCAACATAAGCAAGGGTTCTCATTGTGATCCTCCGCGGCAGAACGTCTGCGAGCCGTTACGCTAACGCGAAGATGCGAGTGCTACGAGGCCTGAAAGGGAAGCGATCGGCAACCGCTCTTGACGCGCAGCGCGCTCGCCCCGAGTGAGGTCTTGGTGCAATCCAAGTCGGAGGCCGGAGCGGATCAGACACCACAGGCCAATGCGGGCAATGCGGAGCCGGTCCGCTGGGATGCGCGTCGCAGCATCATCCGCATTGTTGTGAGCCTTGTTCTGTTTTTCGCGTTCATGGCCACCCTGGCCAAGCTCGCCGGTCCGCGCATTGAGGCCGCGGGACAGGTGTTCGTCGACAAGTTCGGCCTTGCGGGCTTGGCACTTGGCACCATTGCCGCCGACGCATTTTCGCTGCCGCCGCCGCCACTTTTTTACATTGTGATCGTCGCTACCGGAACCGAGTCCCATCTCGTGGGAATGACGGTGATCTCATTTGCGTCGATGGGGGCGGGCGTTCTTGGGTACCACATGGCATCGCTCCTCTCGGCGCGTCCCTTTTTTCGAAGGCGCATCGACGCAACGCGCGCCCGCATGGACAAGCTGTTTGAGCGCTACGGCGTGTGGGCATTTGCGATCGCATCGGCCACGCCGCTGCCGTTCAGTTTGATGTGTTACGTGGCCGGTGTGTACAAAGTGAAGCCCAAGCTCTTGGCGCTTGTGGTGCTGTTTCGAGTGCCGCGATTGCTGGTGATGTATTGGCTTGTCAGGGCCGGCTGGATGACAGGCTCAGGCTGAACGCCGCCGCAATGCGTACGCAACTCATGTGTACGCAACCAGTCTAACCCAAAAGGCGAAGACCGGCCGGGAGCCCTTCGCCGAAAAATGCAGCGCGGTCGCCCTCTTCAACCGGTGAAAATTCGCGCACAGCACGCACCCATTCGGCCTTTGCGCCGACTTTCACGAGGCGTCTCTCCACCTCGGCCCGAATGCGGGGTGATACATCCCGAGCGCGATCATCGGTCACGCGTGCGAGTTGCACAGCGGCGCCCGGAGCGGTGGGTAGATCTTCCCATTTGTCGCGCAGCAGTTGATCGAGCCAACGCTCGGCCACGGTTGCGCTCACCACGTGGTGTACACTTGCGTACGCGGGTACACGCGCCCCGATTCGTCCGAGCGCTCCCCACCAGCGCGGATCGCGATCCGTCCATGTTTTTTCGAGAATCCACGCACCGAGTTCGGCTCGCCTCCCAGCCGGTACGCGTTCAAGCGACGCCACCATGTCGAGCAGTTCGGCCAGGGCATCGGGCTTCCAACCCTTGGGCTTTTTGAGGCGCTGTTCGGCGGGCGCCAAAAAAGGATCAACCGCGTCGCGAATACCGAGTTGAGCCGACTCGCTCAGCCCTCCCGCAAAACGCCGCCAGGCGATCCAGTATTGTTGCCAGTTGCGCGTTTCGTTTTGAAAGCTCAGCCGTTCGGCAAATAAAGGCGCAATCAGCGCGGCGCGAGTCGCGTCACCCGGATCGCCAAACCCCGGTCGCAGACAAAATCCCGCCAGTTGCCAAAAGAGCCGCTCGTGATCCGAAGAGCGTTTGCGACTTTTTACGTTGGCCGCGAGCGCATCAAAAAGACACCGCGCCACTTCAATTGTCCATGCTGCGCGGTCGCCGAGAATTTTTTCAAGATCGCGAAACAGGTCTTTTACTTCACGAGGTGAAACGTCGGCCTTTCCCGGGCCGAAAACCCGATAGATCGCTTCACATCCCTGCGCGACTTTTTGCTCCGAAAATGTGCGCCGCGACTTCTGCGCCTGCGTTTCTTCGGATGTATCGCGCAATTGAAAAGCAAGCGCGTAGCGCCGCGGCGACGTGGCGTTCGCCTCCACACACGCAAGGTCAAGCGTACCCACGGCGGAGAGTTCACCTTCGATACAAACCATGACCTCAGTGCTCGATGCTCGCGCCCCCGCGTCGAAACGAACAGCGATCGGCGGCAGCTTTTCAAAAACATCTTCAGCAAGAGTCACAATGTCGCCCGGTGCGTTGGATGCGCTGTCGGAAGTGAACAGGTCAAACCGCACCGACCGGCCGAGCGCCAAGGCAAATGTCCGGCTCTGCGCTGTGTACACAACGCCCTCTTCCGCACCGCGTGGAACAATGCACACGGCCTGGCGCACTTCGTTTGGCTTGCTTGCAAGACCAACGTAGTGGCCCCGTGCCGCGCCGCCGCGGATGCGTACACCTTTGCCCGCGAGCGCCAAACCGTAGGCAACCGCGCCTCGTGCCACGGCCAAATCGGGATCGGTGTGGCCGAGAACCGCCACTTCGTGTCCCGTCCAAGCGTTGAGTACACCGATGAGGTGTTTTGTGATCGCCTGCGCCCGAAACACGCCGCCGTTGAAGAGCACCGCGTCCACGCGCGGCCCGTCGTGATCTCTTCCAAACAGGCTGTGGCGTGCCAAAAACGCAGCGATGTGTTTGGTGATCGCCGGATCTTTTTCGTACGGAAGACCAAACGCAACAAGCGCGCTTCGGCCTCGCGTCGGCCGCGCCGATGTGTCCACCTTTGGAAAAAAACCGTCGAGCACCAGGCGCTCCACTTCGCTCCGAGCGAGATCGGTTCGCAACGTGGATCCAAACAGCTTGGATCCTTGGGCCGCGACGGCGATCGCGTAGCTCTCGGGAGCGTTCTCGCCGAGCAGCACTTCTTTGGCGGTTCGACACGCGAGAACGAGCTGCGCAAATCGCGACGGAGCGAGCCTGTCGGGCGCCGCAACCAATCGGCCCTCGCAAACATGAGCGAGCGCGAGATCCATGTTGTCGCCGCCGAGAAGCAGGTGATTGCCAACCGCGATGCGCGTCACGTTCACGCCGGTCGGATCTGACTCGTCAATCGAAGCGCGGAGCAGCGACAGGTCGGTTGTGCCGCCGCCGATGTCGCACACAAGCACGTTTGCCGAACCGCCTGCGCGCTCCACAATCGAGCGCAGTTCACCTTCCGGGGCGCGGCTCATGTAGTCGTAAAAAGCCGCCTGCGGCTCTTCAAGAAGGCGAACCGAGAGGCCCGCCCTTCGCGCCGCTTCCACTGTCAGCTCACGCGCATCTTCATCAAACGAAGCGGGCACCGTCAGAACAATTGTTGTTTCGGATACGTCCTGTGCGTTTTGTGCCTCGCGCGACGGAAGCGGTGCATTCGGGTGAGCCGCATCAAACGCCGCGCGCAGGTGGTGCAGGATCTTTGCGCTCGCATCGAGAGGGGAGATCTTGGGTAGATCCGTCAATTCATCGTCGGCTCCCCACGGCAGGATCGGCGCCGTGCGATCGACGGCTGCGTACCCAAGCCAGCTCTTCGCCGACGCGATGGACCTACCTGGGACTTCGGTGCCGCGTCTCCGCGCAACGGCTCCCGCCCAATACGGATGATCGCCCCACGGATCGACAGCGCTTTCACCGGCGGCGGGGGCGTACAAAAACGACGGCAAAAGAGGGCGCGCTTCGATCTCTGTCGGCGACGCCAGTTGAGGCACAAGAAAGATCTCGATCGCCTCCGATGCTCGAAAAAGCTTGGTTTCGTTCGTCCACGCAAGCACCGAGTGCGTTGTCCCCAAGTCGATTCCAACCACCCGTCGCGCCATACAACTAGCCTTCTGCTCGCACGCTCAACTCCACGCGAAAACGCTCGTTGTCCTTCACCGGTTCTTTGGGCACGGCTTCCAGAAGCAGCGTTCCGATCTCGGTGATCTGCGACGAAAGCTCCACCGGAACAACGTCGCCTTCGCGCCTTCCTTCCGCGGGGAGCGTCACTTCAATAGGCGCGAGTTCGTCGAGTTCACCCTCTTTCCAACGTTCCAACTCGGCGCCGGCTTTGTCATCGCGCCGCACGCTCGAACCGAAAAATCGGAAACGCACCGGCTCGCCCACCACTACGCCCAACTCATGGGGCGGCAGTGCCGCATGTGTACCTTCTTCCATTCCAAACGGCGCCACGCAAAACGCAACGATCGGCGGCTCAACACCGGGCACCGCGGGCACGGCGCCTTCAATTCCAACGTAGTAAGAGCGAGCCGTACCACCCCGAATTCGAAGCCCCCGGCCGCGTCTTACGCGCCCATAAATCGCTGCGCCTCGCGCGACGGCGAGGTCGAGATCCGCCGACGAAAGTTCACGCACGGGGGGGGCGCCGTCTTCCGAAAGCCACGCGTTCAGCGTTGAAAGCAGCCGCTCGCGCAACACGTTCGATTTCATCACGCCGCCGTTGAAAAGCACCGCGGTGGGGTGAAGGAGTTTTGCGCGGTCGCGCGCATCGCCGTGTTTGTGGTGACCAAACCCTTCGATCTTCGAGAGCGCGTCAGCCTGACGCGTCAGAAAATGGGCGAGGTGTTTTGTTACCGCGGGATCCGAGGCGTACGGCAAACCGATCTGCGTGAGCGCTGTGCGTGCTCTCACGGCCGGCCTCGCCGACATCGGAACCACCGGAAAAAAGCCGTCCACGAGTGTTGTGTACACATCGTCGCGTGTCACCTCGGTTCGCAGTGCGGCGCCGAACAGCTTCGAGCCTTTGCCGGCAACGGCGATGGGATAGCTCGCGAGATCGGGCTCCGAAAGAAGCCGCTCTTTTGCCGAGCGCCCGGCGTGCGTCAGCGCAACCATTTGAAAGCGATCAATCTCTTTGCCATCGGCTTCGAGCTTTCGCTTTGCAATGTGCGCAACCGCGAGATCCATGTTGTCGCCGCCGAGCAAAATGTGATCGCCCACGGCGATGCGTGACAGTTCGAGATTTCCGTCGCGCTCCACCGCCGCGATTGCCGAAAAGTCTGTGGTTCCACCGCCCACGTCGATCACCAAGATCACATCGCCCGGTCGCAGCTCCTTTCGAAACCGGTCGCCCATCGCTTCAATCCACGCGTAAAGCGCCGCCTGCGGCTCTTCGAGAAGAGTGAGCTTGTCGATGCCGGCCGCCAACGCCGCTTCCACCGTCAGCTCGCGCGCGGCCGCGTCAAACGACGCCGGCACGGTGAGTACAACTTCTTGTTCGGCGAGCTTTAAACCACTTTCTGCGAAGTGATTTTCAAACGCTTCGGTCAGGTGTTCCAAGTAGCGCCACGACGCCTCGACAGGGGAGATTTTCTCCACGTCTTCCGGCGCGCCCATGGGAAGAATGCCAACGTGCCTGTCGACGCCTGAATGCGAAAGCCAGCTTTTGGCGCTTGAAACAAGCCTTGTCGGCGAGTCCACACCGCGCACACGGGCATGCTCTCCTACGGCAAACGATCGCTCCGCGTCCCACGGCAGCGCCTGCGCTCCTTCGCTCTCGTGCGGGATGTATAGAAACGACGGCAACAAAGCTCGTTCTTCAACCGCTCCATGAGTCACCAATTGAGGAACCTGGAGCACCGTGGAGCGGCCTTTTTCCAAGTTGAGATCGGCAACGGCGATCGCACAGTGGGTTGTACCGAGGTCAATTCCAACGGTCAGCTTCGCAGTCACAATTCCACCTCCGCAGGGGCGATGACCGATGCGTCGTGTTTTTGAGTGGGCACAGGAACTGTCAGGTCACGCACCTTCCATCCGCGGTGTTGAAGAACTCCGGTGTACGGCGGCTTGCCTGCGACATTGCCAATCAGCTTTACCTCGTGCGCTGCGTACCCTTCGGCGATCGTGACTTTGGCGCCTTCGTCCTCGGTTCGAACGGGCGAGGATCTTCGCGTGGCTTCGCAGCGCTTTTCGACAACCTTCATGCACAACACGGGCTGCCGCGCCCACGTCGGCGTCTGTAAATCCGGTCACGTCCTGTTCCAAGAAATCCACAAATCGCCCTTCACGCTGGAGCAACGCGAGCAATTGCAGAGCGCTTGTCAGGTCGGGCTTGTCTGACGCGGCGATCTTCGGATCAACGGTTTTTACCACTTCTTTTTCAGCGGGTGGCTTTTCTGGGGCCTTCGCTTCGGTTGCGCGCTCGGGCATCGCGTCCTTCGCGGCGCCTTTGGGCGGCGGGTGGCTCACCGGATCGCCGGACGAGCCCGCCGGCCCGAGTGCTCGGTAAGAAAAAGCGTGCGCCGCAAAATCGCCGTCAAAAAGCGTTCGAAAGAAGCACACCCACGCGAACCATAAACGTGTTGCAAACGGCAGTGGAGCCTGACTCACGGCGCGCAGGTTAGCGCGCCGCGATGGATGCTCAAAGGAACCTTCAGTCCGGTTCGCCCCGCGCGTCATTTTAAGTCGAGTAGAATACGGACTGTTTATTCTGCCGAGAGGATATTCACTTTCCCAAACAACTCCGCTGTCAGCATTTTTGTTGGACCCCCGGCGCGCGGCCACACAAGCACACCGCCGGGCAAATGGTCATACGGATAATACTGCGCGGTCACGGTCGACCCGCCCACGTCGCTCTCCACGGCAACATCCACCGGTTCACCAAAGGGCGGCGTTTCAAGCTTAATGGGTGGCAAAAAGCGCATCTTCCCATCTTCGTAAACTCGCGCCCGGTCGTAGGTAAGGTTTTTCAACTCCTCGGGGACAATGAGCTGAGCGCCGTTCACCGCTTTGATCCGATTAAAAAACGCGGTGAATGTGTAGTCGCTTACCCAGATCGGTGTGCAATAACTCATCAGGTCAACCGTGTTTGACGGTGACCACAACTTGTTGTTTGTCAGATCAAACCCCCACGCTCCTATCTTTGCGCCCGAGTAGGGAAAGTTCGGGTCGGTGCCCTGCGCGCCGCCGCAGGGAGCGTGGTAGCGCCCGTGGGTATGTCCAATTTCATGAACCGCGGTTTCCGTGGCAATATCCCCCGTGAACCCCAGACCAATCGCAGCCCGCGCGTATGCGTCGTTCACGCCGCCGATGTTGCCCAACCCGGCCACACAACCGCCGCCGCAAAAACCTCCCACGCTCGAAGCCGGCGAGAAAATGCCGTAGTAATAAACGTCAAACGGTGCGTTGTCCTGCGATCTGACATTGCCAATGTACGAGAGCAAATCTTCCCATCCGCCGCCGTTGGCAGACACGGTAGAATCCCATTGAACCGGATTTCTTACCGTGATCTGCACTTCAGGCACAGGGTACATGCCATAGAAAAGCTTTCGATACGCTTCAATCTGACCCGCCGAGGTATCGGGCAAACGGTTGGAGCCGTCGGCCCCGTAAGACACCGGCACGAGCGTGATTTTGAGGGCGTTCCCTGGGGTTTTTGCGTCCGTTTGAGCAAACCCCTGAGCGGGGTATTTGGCACCCGGATTGGGCGGCAACGTTTCTGTCGACTTTCGAGTCAGCTCCAACCTGAACGAGAAGCCCACCGGTATGTCCGCCCCGCTCAACTTAAAATTCAACGTGGAGTTGAGCTGCGCCTCCTGCGGGTTGCCGTTGATGCTTACCGTTTCTTCCACCGGTGTTTCGCTGCCATTCAGAAACAGGCGGGCAATCACCGGTTGACCATCAAAATTCCCATCCGTAGCCACAAACGCTCGAAGTACACCTTCGCGGCCCGCGACAACGGGCACTTTTGTGGAAGACGCGGCGCCGTTCTCCATAATGGGCCGCTTCACCCCTTGGTACATCGCGAGCTGCGTGATCGTCACGCCCGGCGCGTCGCCGTACATCTCCACAACAGGAGGTGTTGTTGTGGTGGTTGTGGAGTCACCGCCTGTGCCCGTTGGACCGGCTCCGGTGCCCGCCCCCGAGCCTCCCTTGCCGCCGTTTCCACCGCTCTCACCCTCCGCGTAAAGTTCGAGGTTTTCGGCGCCGGTGAGGAGGTTGCAACCCGCGAGCGGCGAGGCCGCCACCGCAGCGCCGATCGCCAAGGCTCCAAAAGAAATGGGTCGCATCCGCTTCATCTTGGTTGCCTTCATCATGCGTCGTGCCATTTCGAACCGTTGCTCGGCGGCGGTGGTTTCCACGAAAGTTTGAACCGAAGTGAACAGCTTCGTTCAACCCCGAGCGCAAACCACATTTGATCTGAGATTGTCGTGCACCACGGGGAGGAAAAAAAGATCCAGGAGACAATTAAAGTCTGCCTACATCTTTGCGGTGCTGCGGCTCAGTTCAGCGGGACCGAGTCGGCATACCGAGATGGTCGGCCGCTTCAAAAAGATCGACCGCGATCACGTCTGAAAACGCTTCAAATGGCCTATTTTCGAGCGGACCTTCGGGCACCGCAATCACTTTCGCGCCCGCTCGCCGACCGGCGGTGACCCCGGCAATCGAGTCTTCAAGCACGACACATCGTTCAATGTGTACACCGACGAGATCGGCGGCGAGCAAAAACAGATCGGGCGCCGGCTTCGGATGTTTCACATCTTCGCCGCTCACGATCGCGTCGAACATCGGAACCAAACCAAACTGATCGAGTGTACGCATCACAAGACGCTTGTGCGACGACGATGCGAGAGCGAGTTTTTTGCTTTCGCGCGCTTTTTCAAGCAACTCACGCGCGCCGGGCTTGAGCGAAAGTTCGCTCGTTCGCGCCATAAAATCGCCGATCAACTCATCGACGTCGCGGTCCACATCCACATCAAACCCAAACAGCGCGTGCATAAAGCGCACGGTGTTTTTGATCCCTTTGCCGATGTTCTCGCGGGCATGTTCTTCCGTGAAATCACCGCCGCGCCGCTTCGCAAAATCTCTCTCCACGAGAAACCAAAGCGGCTCCGAGTCCACCAGCAAACCATCCATGTCCCAGAGCAGCGCTTCGCACGAAAGTGTCACGAAAAGAGCCTCGGAATAAGCTTTTCAGGGCGCGCTCCCTGAAGAATCTCAAGAAGGATGTCAAACGTATGAGCCTTCACGCGGTGCTCTCGCGCAAACGCTGTGACACGTGGAATCAGCGTTAAAGCTTCCACTCGAAGCTTCGCTTCCGCCACTGCTTCATCCAAGCTCTTTCCCTTTGCGAGACTTTTCCCGATCACCACCTCAGGCCTGTGATCCAAGGCGATCGACGCCAGCAGGTCACCGTATCCACCGAGGCCGAGCATGGTCCTTTCTTCGGCGCCGGCCATCACAAGGATGCGACCGCACTCCTCCACCGCGCCTGAAATCAGCGCGGCCAAAAGACCCGGTCCCGCTCCCGATGCTTCGGCAAATCCCACTCCGATGGCGACGCAACCCACAAGTGCCGACGCCCATTCAAGCCCGCGCACATCATGTGTACCTCGAACATGAAGCGAGGGTGATGCAAACGCCTCGGTGACTGCGCCGATCACCTCAGGGTAACGCGAGCCCACAACCATTGCGCTCGGCCGCCCATGAGCCAACTCAGTGGCCTGCACCGGTCCTCCGAGCGCTCCGCAACGTCGCACAGGCGTTTCATCGCGAATGATGTCGGAAACCGTTTCAAGCCGATCGGGTGAGAGCCCACGAATGCCGTGAACAACCAAGTGGTGACCGTCCAGGTGATCGCCGAGTGTACGCATTACTTCGCGCACAACCGTTGAAGGAACAGCCACGATCACAAGACCCGCCTTGGCAACATCGGCGTATTCTGTCGTCACAGTCACATTGTCGTTTGGGGGCGGCGCCCGGCGCGACAGCAGTGTCACTTGAGCCCCGGCACGCCCGGCCGCGAGCGCGAGTGCAACGCCCCAAGGTCCACCCCCAATCACGCCCACGTGTTTCTGTGCGCTCACGACGCGCTCCTTTCGGTCGAGGCTTCGGCCGACACGGGGCCTTGTCCCGCGTTCACAACGGTTGGCCTGATCTGCACAGGAACCGCCGGCAACATTCCCGGCGGCGCGATCTGATCCCAACCAAGGCCGTGCGCGGCGAGCCTATTTTGATAGTAGAAAAGCAGGTTCGGATCGCAGAGCGCGATCCCGGTTGAACGCGGCTCAACGGCGCGCGTTGTGTGGTACCCCGCAAACGCTCGAACCGCGCGCTCCACAATGTCGCCGCCCGACGCGTTTCTCAAAAGGTCGCCCAGTCGAACTTGTCCGGCGCTCTCCATTTGCCGCATTTTGTCGCGCATCATGGCCACGTCCGAGGCGAGTTCATCCCGTGGCACCGTGAGTACATCGCGCTGCCTCAGCACCGTGAACAGATCGGGCGCCGGCGAGATCTGACGCAACCTCGCAAATGCGACGGCGGCCGTCACATGTGTACTCATTGCAACGGTGTCGCGTGCGTATGCGGCGCAGATCGCATCACCCAATTCGCGCGTGTATTGAGTGTCGCGGGCCGCATCGAGCGTCACGTTGCCGTTGCGATCTTTCACATAACTCGCAGGATCCACTCTTCGACCGCGACTGTCATGCGAGTCGCCCACGTCATCGACAGCGTTTCCAAACGGATCGATCGGCTCACCGAACCGAATCACCACCGAACCGCGCATATCAAAGAGTTTTCGTGTGAACGCGAACAGCCGTTCAAAGCGCGACGACTCGTCGTCTTCGATAATGAACCGACCCTTGCCAGCCTCCGACAAGTAGTCCGCAATCAGAGTCTCCGCTTCGAGGGTGATGAGGTAATTGATCGTTGCCGGCACAAAGTAGATGCGTCGCTCTTTCCCCGTGAGCAGCGTGCGTGCGTACGCTTCAACGGCGCTTCCCACCAAACCGAGCTTGAGGCGCCGCTCAATACCACCGGAGCGCGATCGCGTTCCACCCGGAAAAAACAGCGAGTGGTAGCCCTGTTCAAGGAGTACACATGAGTAGGTTTTGAGGATGTCTTTATACAGGTTGTGACGCAGCCGCCGGTCTACCCGGTAAGCGCCCAAGTTGTGCATGAAGAACGACAGCACCGGATTGGTAAAAAGGTTTTTTCCGGCGCCGTAAGTGGCCGGCGGCAATCCAGCCGCCTCAAGAGCGTACCCAAACACAATCGAGTCAAAGTTGGATAGGTGCGTCGGCACGAACACCGCTGTGCCGTTTTCAACGAGGCGTTGAATCTTCTGAATCGGCCCTTGTACTGTCACGTGGGATCGCAACACATCGAGGCTCAACAACTCCCCCGGTTTGCGCACAAACATCGTGGGCTGCAAAAGCGCCGTCACAATCGGCGGCAACAGCCTTTTCGACAATGTGTACACACGCGGATTAAAGTTGCCGGCCACGTCCCACGCGTACCGCTCTGTCAGGTCCGTGAGTCTTTGTTTGCGTTCGCCGTCGCCCATTCGACCGAGTGAGCGCGCGAGCGTTCGCCATTCTTCACGCTCTTTCACATCGTCCGGCCGGCGCGCAGTTTCGAGCCTCTTTGTCTCGTGGTAAGCCGCGTCGTTGAGCACGTGAAGGGGATCTCTGGTGGCAGAAACCACGCGCCGAACCACCTCGCGAACAATCTCTTCGCGGTGATCGTTAAACCCGAAGATCGGAGCTTGTCCCATCGCTTTTCCCTCGCGCTTTCGCGACAAATCAGCCCTTAAAATTGTCTTTCGCTTTGCGAACGGCACCGAGAACGTTGGCTGCCGTTTCACCTGGAAAACGCTCCCGCAAGGCAGCCTCGGTCACGCGCAAAAACGGGTTCGTTGCAATCTCCTCCGCAATCGTCGACGGCACCGTGGGTTCACCGCGCTCGCGCATGGCCAAAACCCGCGTCTGCTTGTCTTTCGCCGCCGCGTTCTCAGGCTCGGCATAAAGTGAAAATCGCAGGTTTGACGCCGTGTATTCGTGACCGCAATACACCTTCGTGTCGCCCGGCAGCTTTGCCAACTTCTCGCAGAGCGATGTGTACATCATCTCCGGTGTACCTTCAAAAAGGCGACCGCACCCCGCCACAAACAGCGTGTCCCCCGTAAACACAGCGCCGTGACCAAAGTACGAAACGGCCCCCGTCGTGTGCCCCGGAACGTGCAGTGGTTCAAACGTCAGGCCCCCGGCTTCGGCCTTTGAACCTTCCTTCACTTTTTCGGTTTGACCCGGAACCCGCCCTTCATCACTTTCGTGCGCAAAAACAGGCATTTTTCCATATTTGGCCAACAAGTCTTCAATCCCGCCTACGTGATCGTGATGGTGATGGGTTGCTAAAATCCCCACCAAACGCAGGCCTTCGCGTTCGAGAGCGCTCACCACCGGCGCCGCCTCCGACGGGTCTACCACCAGCGCGCTCCCATCCCCGCATGACAAGAGGTACGCGTAGTTGTCCGAGAGGCACGGCACGATTGTCACTTTCATAGCGGGGACGACTTATCTCGCATTTCGAGTGGCTCCGCAAACCGCTCTGCACCGTCACAAACTGGAGTAGTGTTCGCCCCGTGGCGAAGCTTCCTCCCCGCGAGCGTTTTCGCATCGGCGCCGATGAAAACGGCCTTGGACCGCTGCTCGGCCCCATGATCGTGACTGCGGTTCTGGCAGAAGTGACAGCCGAAGGACACGCGGCCGCATCGCGAAAACCGCGCGGAAAAATGGGCGAAAGGCTCGGCGACTCCAAAGCGCTTGTGGCCCACGGCAATATTGCGCTGGGTGAAGCGTGGACGCGCGCTCTTGTTGAACGGGGATGTGGTCGCCCCGATCTACCCAAGACCGCCGGCACAGCGCTCGACCTGGTGCACGCCGTCAGCCCCGATACGCAGAATGAGCTGCGCCTACCGTGCCGCGGAAATGCGGAACACCAATGTTGGGCAGAAGGCAATCACCCCCTCCTCGCCGATGCCGAGTTGATATCTACCCTCCATTCAGACCTCGACAAGCTCGAATCAAAGGGCATTCGCATCATGGCGGTAAGGTCAAAAGTGGTGTGCAATAAACGTCTCAACGACGCCGTTGCCGAGGGAAGAAGTCGCTTTGCCGTTGACCTTCATTCAATGGAAGATCTCATTTTATCTTACCGTCAAATGGCAGGTGCCGAGGTGTTTGCGATCTGCGGAAAAGTCGGCGGAATTGGAAACTATGAAGCCGCGTTTGGACCACTCTCGGGCCGACTTCGCAGCGTCATTGAAGAGAAACGCGCAAGCAGTCGCTACTACTTTCCCGGGGTAGGGGAGATTGCCTTTGTCATGGACGCCGACGACAGCGATCTCCTTGTCAGCCTGGCTTCGCTCGTGGGTAAATACGTTCGCGAAGCGCTCATGTTGAACATTGTCGAATATTATAAAAAGGCCGGGCTCAACGTTCCCAACGCAAGCGGCTATCACGACCCTGTGACTGCCCAATTCGTGTCTGAAACAGCGCTCTACCGTCGCGAAAAAAACATTGAACCTGACTGCTTTGAACGCCGCAAAATAGGCCGAAATTAAGCGTCGGTAAAACTTTCTACAATCGAGTGTCGGGCGACACTTTACGAGGCGCGGCGCGCGAAGCGCACTACGCGTTTCTTTTTCGTGAGAAAAAGTTTCGTATAGAAAATATTTGCTTGAAAGGTTTGTGTCAGGTGTCTAAACGACCGCCCCATTCAAACGGGCGGCAGTTGATTTGGACTGGAGTGGTCCAGAGGCCGCCGTCCGCCTTCAGGAGGCGTCATGGTTCGGTCTACTCTACAGCTTTCTATACCCTCTCTCTTCGCCTTAGCCCTCGCTCTCAGTTCCGCTGCCTGTGGTGACGGCGGCGGCGAAAAAGGTGGTTCGGCCGGTGCCGACGCCAGCGGTGGAAATGGCGGATCGGGTGGCTCGGGTGGTTCATCCACCGGGGGCACCGGGGGTCAGGCCGGCGCCGCCTCCACCGGCGGGTCCACCATGGAAGTGGCCCTGGGCGATATCGCTTTCAACGTGATCTATACCGGTACTCAAACCGGCACCCTCAGCCTCGCGGCGGTCACGTCTTTTCCCCCGCAGGGCCCGCCGTCGGCATACCAGTCGTTCCCCATGCCCATGTTCCCGCAGGCGGGCAAACTGGTTGGGTTGGAATCTGACAAAAAATACTATGTTGCCGCGGTTCTCGACATTGGAGACAATAACCCCCAATCTCCCGGACCTGAAGATCTCGTCGCCTTTATTCCCATGGCGCAAGAGATTGTTCCCAATGGGGAGATCTCGGTCGAACTGACCCTCATGGACAAGTGATCGTCATGACTACCGCGATCTACCGCCGAATTTCACCTTGGCTTCTCGTTGCGACATTTGGCGTGGCCGTCCCCGCCTGTGTCGTTGACGATTCCACTCCCTCGGAGCAACCGGGGCCCGCTGTCACGGTCCCTGACATTGCCGCCGACCCTGTGGAAGCAACTTTTACCGTCAGTATCGATCCTACCCATCCCGCGCTTTTAGAAACCACCCTCGACCCAAAGCCCGGCGTGGCAACGGTGGTGGGACAATCGAGCGAGCTTGCCCTCACCGCGTGGGTCAAGCCCGTTGTCAAACGGCCCGGGATTTTGTGGGTAGAACTTTATTTTGAAAACCTTGCCGACACAGCCCTCCGCGACGTTGTGGTGAATGTCGGCGACGGGGCGGCGCCGCTCAAATCTATCATTTTACAAACAACCCGTTTGCCGAGGCAGAACCTCCCGGCGATATTGAAGTGGGTAGAATTGCGGCCCGCGGCGTTGGTAGAATCGCCGTCGGGGTTTCCAATCAAGCGCCCAGTCAACTCAAGTTAACCTTGTCTGCCAAGCGCACCATTCGACAAGCCACGTCGTCCGCCCCTGTCGCGGTTTCACCCGACGGAGCTGAAGTGTGGGCCGTTGTTCCCGATGCCGACAAGGTTGTAATTGTCGACTCTTCCACCGACAAACGCGTCGGCGATCTACCCATCTCCGGCCACCCAACAAGCGTTTCAATCACACCCGACGGCGCATTTGTACTTGTCGCCGCTTCCCGGGCCAACACCGTTACAGTGATCGATCGCGCCGCACGAAAGGTTGTTCAAACGCTCGGAGAGGCCGACGGAATTGGGCGCGAACCTCGGCATTTGGTGGTGAGCCCCGACGGTGGTCACGCCTTTGTCTCTTCGTACGTGGGCGACACCGTGACATCCCTCATTCGCAACGAAAAACGCTACTGGGTAGAAGGCAACATTGCCGTTCGCCGCCGTCCCATGGCTTTGAGCGTTTTCCCAGATTCAGAAACAGTTATTGTTTCTCACTTTCTACCCGAAGGCACCACCATGGAAAACCTCGGGCATGTGTCGGTCATTTCAGCGCCCGATCTGACAGTCAAAAAAGACCTTGTTTTCCAGGACACGCTCAATCTTGAAAAGGCAAAGTGTCTCGCGGATGTGTTTGCTGTGCAGCCCATTCGCATGGTGTCAGAAGGGGTCGCCTCCCAGTTGTGGGGCGTATTTTTGGACCCGGCCGGCACCCGCGGATGGATGCCCGGAACGCGCGTTGCCGGTCAACCGGTTGTTGAGCGCGGACCCAACGCCGCAGAACTGAACGCGGCGTTTTCTCCCCGCCCGGGTGAACTTGCTCCCCCGTTCATCTTTTTTATCGATGCCCGCAACACCGACGAACCTGAGGAGCAACTCTCCATTGGAAATGTGGAACGCCCTGTCGCCGACAGCTACCTCCAGTGTGAAAAGTTCGGCGCGGAGACCGAATTTGTCGCGCGCACGCTCATCCCTGGAAAAGAAGACCAACAGGTCAACCGGTTTCCAGCATTTCCAACGGGCAGCAACGGTCTGACAGACCTGGGTATGGTCAAGTTCATCGGCTTCACCCGCGGCGGACGCAGGGCACTTGTGCTTTCCCACATGTCTGATGAACTGGCGCTTTTTGATGCGACAACGCTCCACCCATCTACCCAACATCATTTCACCTTGAGCGGACAAAATCCCTCCGGGTTTGCCGTTCTTCCCAACGGGAAAAAAGCGTACGTTGTGTACGATAACTCGGTGTTCGCTTCGGTGGTCGACCTTTCCGCCTACGCCGATTCAGCCAATCTACCCAAGCCCCAATTTGTACCGTATGAATACCGCGACGTCCCTGAAGTACCGGCCGCCGGGGCGGTAGTATCAAGTCAACAAATGGTGAGATACATTGGCAATGTTCCCGATCTGCCTGATCTCCAAGAAACGGCGCAGATTACCCTCGTTGACTCAGACCCGATGAGCCCGGCGTTGCGGCGAGGAAAGGTTTTGTTTGAATCTTCCAACCCTGACAAATATCCGAGCCTCACTCAAAGTCGACTGGGCACATGCGCGAGCTGCCATCCAGGCGGTGGAAACGACGGAACTTTGTGGGCCACAATGGAAGGTGAGCGCCGAACCACCTCCCTTTACGGCGGCGTGGCCGGGCGCGGCTGGCTTCATGCGCAGGGTACACATCACGACGTAACCGAGTTTGCCACCGTCGTCGTAACAGAGCGCCTCGGTGGAAACCTTTCGCCCGATGACACCGATGCGCTGGCCCAATGGGTCGCGTTTGGAATTCCCAAAATCCAAACACCCACTGTCGATGAAACCCTTGCGGAACAGGGCAAAGGTGTCTTTGAGCAAAAGTGCGCCGGCTGTCACATGGGTGAAAAATTCACGAGTGGTAACCCCGATCCTGACAACGAGTTTGGAGGTGGCAAAGAGTCGGGGCCCATCTTCTACAACGTGGGTACACTTTCAGAAAACTCCCACGTTCTCATTGGAACCTTTTTTGAAAGCTTGTTTCCTCCGCTTGAATCTCAACTCCTCAAAGAACTGCGCGGCGACCGCGACTTGGGCGATTCTGACTTTGTACAAGAAACGCTCGATTTCAGGCCTCGACCCAATCGCAAAGCGGTTGACTTGAAAGCACCGGCGCTCGTTAACGTTTGGGATAACGCCGTCTTTTTTCACGATGGTAGGTACGACAATCTAAACGACGTGATCAAGCACCTGAATGACAACCTGTCGCTCGACCTTTCCGCGGCGGACCAAAAAGCCGTTATCGAATACGTGAAGACGCTTTGATAAGCGGCCTCCAAACGTTGTAAGCCTGCCCGCTCACAGTGCGCGAATTTGACGCGCGTAAAGGCCTTCGCGTCGGCGGAAATTTACGCAGAAATGCGCTCTTTCTCCGACGCGAGAGATGGAGTATGAACCACTCCGCTATGGCGACCACTGCGCCCGTCCAGATCACCGACATCACCGAATCTCCCACGTACGGAGACGGGTTTTTGTCCCGCTGGTGCAAACGCGCCCTTTACGAGCCGCGCGATGAAGTGTTCGTCAGGCTCACCCTCAAGGTGATCGCGATCATGTCCGTTGCCATGGGGGGCTTGTGGGCCGCGCTCCACTGGCCCGGCCTACCCGCCTGGAGCCATCTCGTTGCAGCCGGTGTGTACATCACGGTTTGGGCTTGGTACTCCGCGCCGGTTATTCTCATGCTCCACTGCACCATGCACAGGCCGTTTATTCGGCGGCCCAAAGTGCTTGATCGCATGCATCCCTACGCCATGTCGTTCTACTTCGGCATTCCCACCGGCTACGCCGAACATCATCTCGGCATGCACCATGTTGAAGACAACATGCCTGAAGATCTGTCGTCGACAATGCGCTACCGCCGCGACAGCTTTCTCAACTTCCTTGTGTACTTCGGCCGGTTCTTTTTCTTCATCCTCATTGAGCTGACGCTCTACTTTGTTCGCAAGCGCCGCATGCTCATGGCCAAGCGAGCCGTGGTGGGTGAACTTTGCCACCAATCGCTTATCGTGGCCTCCCTCCTCCTCGACTGGCGTTTTGGCCTCGTCGCGTTTGCCATTCCCTACTGCGCTGTTCGCTTCCTCATGATGGTAGGTAACTGGGGCCAACACGCATTCGTCAACACAGGCCGCAAAAACGATGGCCTGTCCAACTCCATCACCTGCATCAACAGCGGTTACAACCGCCGCGCATTCAACGACGGTTACCATATCGGTCATCACCTCAAGGCTACCCGCCACTGGACCGAACTACCCACTGAGTTTCGCGACAACATCGACCGATATGCCCGTGAAGGCGCCATCGTGTTCGAAAAGATCGATTTTTTCCTGGTGTCCATTCTCCTTTGGACAGGTCAATGGAAGACGCTTGCAAAACTGTATGTCCGCCTCGACGGGAAGCCCAAATCCGACGAAGAAGTGATCGCGCTCCTCAAGTCGCGCGTTCAACCCATCCCACAGGGTGCCGGGTTTAATCAGGCCGCTTCCGCTGCCAAATAAGCGCTCCCAGCCCCCTGCGACGAATTGTCGCATTCTCCTCTGGTGCACCTTTTCAACTTGTGGCACGCTCCATTCGTCGGCGGTGCACGCCGTGCCCCAGGCCATGCCCAGAAACGCTGCGCGCAAAACCTTTGCTTGGAGAACTCTGTTCTCCCTGGTGGCGCTCGTTTCATTGCTTGCAGCCACGGGTCTCGGCGGCTTTTCGTTCGTCTGGTGTTTTGGTTTGGCGCAGGCCAAACTCACCTGTTGTTGCCCCAAGCCCGGCGCTTCGCTTGAAGAGGTCACTCAGGTCACCGAAGCACCCCAGGCCAATCGCACCCCATGTTGTGAATCGCGCCGGTTTGAAACGGCTGACACCTTCCGCTTCCAGTCAGAATTGTTGGAACCGGCGGTTCCCGTCGTTGCCGTTCTACCCATCGCCGCCCCTGTTCCTGATCACGGCCATGTGTACACAAAGGCGGTCATTCTAACTCCTGCGCCTCCGCCTCTCGGTAGAGCGCCGCCTCCCATACCCATCTACCAAAAAACATCGCGTTTCCTCTGTTGAAAGCTCTCCCACGGGGCGTCTTAATCATCCGCCGAAGGGTGGATTTCGCCTCGTGATCGCTGTTCATCAGGTTTTTTTCTAACTGTCAGATCGCCGTGCCCCAAATGGGATGATCCCATGTCGGGGGGCGATCTCCGTGAGGAAACGCCATGTCCGCTCCGTCTTCCAATTCAACGGAGACCCACGCGCCCCACCACCCGTCCGCTCGCGGTCTGCGTGTCATGTCGGTTGTGCGCTGGATTTTGCTGGCTCTCGTCACCTTGCTCGCCGGCTACAACGTTTTCACCATGTGGGGGCCGTCATCGTCCAGCCAAGGTGAGGTTCGGCCCGACCGGTTCTACTGCGCCATGCCCCCCCCAGTCCGGTCGCCCGATCCGGGAACCTGCCCCATCTGCCACATGGACTTGGAGCCCATTGCCGACGACCGGCGCGACACGCAACCTTCCCAACCCTCGTCCAGCGCGCCCGCACCGCAGGGTCTGTCCGTCGTTACGCTCTCCGCCGATCGTCAACAACTCATCGGACTTGGAACCGTGGCTGTTGAGTCAGGTCGGTCGAGCAGCGTGCTCCGAGTTCCCGCGGTGATCGAAGCGCCTCAGAGCGGCATGTCAGAAGTTCGCGTTCGAGCCGCGGGTTTTGTTGAAGGGCTTACGGTTCGTGAAACCGGGGTCACCGTCAAACGCGGTCAACCGCTTGCGTACATTTGGAGCCCCGACATTCAACGAGCGCAGGAAGAACTGCTCGCCGCCAATCGCATGGCGTCTGACCCGGCGGTGTCCGCAGCCCTCGGAAAAACATCGGACGATATGCTCTCCGCATCGCGCCGCGCACTTGTCTTGTTAGGGGTTTCCAATGGGGAGATCGATTCGGTTCTCAAAAACGGAAAACCTACCCGCACCGTTGCTGTTCGCGCGCCCGCCGCCGGGGTTGTCACCAAAGTTTTGGTGGTGCTCGGTTCTCGCGTCATGCCCGAAACAGCCCTCTATGAAGTTTCCGATCTGACAAGTGTGTGGGCCATTGCCAATCTCAACGAACAAAACCTTGCCGACGTGGAGCCGGGCGCCGCCGTTCAGTTCACCCCAATGGGTAGACCGGCAGATGTACACATGGCTCATGTGGACCTGATTGAACCGGATCTAACCCGATCGGCGCGCTCCGCTCGCGTTCGAATTACGCTCAAAAACGAGGACAATTCGCTCAAGCCCGGCCAACTCGGCGAGGTGAGTTTTACCCTTCCCGATGAGAGCGCTCTCTTCGTGCCGCGTGATGCCGTGGTGGACACCGGCGCGGATCAATACGTTTTCGTTGCGGCAGGGGAGGGGAGATTTGAGCCTCGACTTGTCAAAGTGGGGCGCCCCCTTGGTGATAAAATCGCCATTCTCAAGGGCCTTCAGGTCGGCGAACAAGTGGTGACCCGCGGCGGGTTCCTTCTCGACTCTGAAAGCCGACTTCGAGCCGCTCTTTCCACTCCACAAGCTTCCGCCACATCCCAGCCCTCCGCGGCCCCTTCTTCATCCGCGTCGGCCATGCCGGTGACGTCACCTTCCACTCCGCATAACCACAGGTAGGCGCGTCATGATTGGAAAGCTCATCGACGCATCGGCCAAAAACAGAGCCTTGGTGCTATTTTTTGCGGTGGCTCTCGCTGTTGCCGGCGTGTTTGCCATGCGCAGAATCAAGCTCGACGCCATTCCAGATCTTTCTGACCCCCAGGTAATTGTCTTCACAGAATGGATGGGGCGATCCCCCACTCTTGTCGAAGACCAAGTGACATATCCATTGGTCACCTCTCTACTCGGTGCTCCCCATGTTGTCGACGTTCGTGGTCAGACAATGTTCGGGATGAGTTTTGTCTACGTTGTTTTCGATGAAGGTACAGACGTTTATTGGGCGCGATCGCGCGTGCTTGAATATCTCAACGCCGTTCAAGGAAAGTTACCCAAAGACGCCGTCACTCGTATTGGTCCCGACGCTACAGGAATTGGATGGGTCTACCAATATGCCCTTGTGGACCGCTCTGGACAAAACGATCTCGCCGCCCTTCGAACCCTTCAGGACTATTCGCTCCGCTACGCGCTTACCAGTGTGGAAGGCGTTTCAGAAGTGGCCTCGGTGGGAGGGTATGAACAGCAGTATCAAATCGTGATCGATCCCGTTCGACTCCGCGGATACGGTCTAACCCTTGCCGATGTTGCGAGCGCCGTTCGACGGTCCAACGGCGACGTGGGCGGTCGCGTTCTTGAAATGTCAGAACGTGAATATTTCGTTCGCGGGCGCGGCTACCTGAAAAACGCCCAAGACATTGACGTGATCGTTCTCCGCTCGGGTGAAAACGGAACACCCGTATTGCTTCGCGATGTGGCCCGCGTCACTGTGGGAGGTGAAATTCGCCGTGGAGCAGCCGAGTTTGACGGGTTGGGAGAAACCGTTTCAGGCGTGGTTGTCATGCGCTACGGCGAAAACGCGCTCGACGTCATTCGCCGGGTTGAACAAAAGCTGACAGAGATCAAACCGTCGCTCCCCAAAGGGGTGGAAATTGTCACTGTGTACAGTCGCGCGGGCCTCATTGAACGCGCCATGGACACGCTCAAGGTTGCGCTTTTCGAGGAGATGTTCGTTGTCGCTGTGGTGATTGTGCTGTTTCTCCTCCACATTCGAAGCGCGCTCCTACCCATTATCAGTTTACCCCTCGCCGTTGTTGCAGCGTTTATCCCCATGTACTTTGCGGGTATACCCGCCACCATCATGTCCCTCGGGGGGATCGCCATCGCCATTGGTGCCACCGTCGATGCTGAAATTGTCATGGTGGAAGCGGCCCACAAAAAGCTGGAGCACGCGCCGCCCGACATTTCAAGCGAAGAGCGTGAAAAGCTGCTCAGTGAGGCCGCCCGTGAAGTGACACCGGCCATCTTTTTTTCGCTCTGTATTATCGCGGTTTCGTTCCTACCCGTTTTTGGCCTTACCGGTCAGGCCGGCAGGCTCTTCAAGCCGCTTGCGTACACAAAGACGTTTGTAATGCTCTCCGCGGCGCTCCTTTCTGTCACGGTCGCTCCCGCCCTTCGTGACTACCTTTTGCGAGGGAAGGTGTACGCAGAGGCCAACCACCCCGTTTCGCGCGTCATTCGCCGCTTTTATGAGCCTTTCGTTCATGTCGCTCTCAAAAATCCGGCAACAACCGTTCTCATCGGTTTAATGGCTTTCGTTTCGGCTCTACCCATTGCCGGCAAGTTGGGGTCAGAATTTATGCCCCCGCTCGACGAGGGTGACCTTCTGTACATGCCAACAACCCTTCCCAACATCTCCATCGAAGAAGCCAAGGTTCAGCTTCAAAAACAAGACGCAATTCTGCGCGCCTTTCCAGAGGTGGAAGCGGTTCTCGGAAAGGTCGGCCGCGCTGAAACGCCCACCGACCCCGCGCCCTTGTCCATGGTTGAAACGGTGGTTCGACTCAAACCGCGGTCGCAGTGGAGAACGCGGTATGTTCGCCGATTCTACGTGGGCGTCATCCCCAACTTCATGCGACCCATGGCATCGGCCATTTGGCCTGAATTTGAGACTATCACCCGCGATGAACTCATTTCGGAGATGAACACAAAACTCCAAATGCCCGGGTTTACAAACGCGTTTACCCAACCTATTCGAAACCGGGTAGACATGCTCACCACCGGCATTCGCACCCCGGTTGGAATTAAAGTCTACGGCCACGATCTCGACGAGATCGAAAAAACGGGCGTCCAGTTGGAGCGCGTTGTGTCCGCCGTGTCCGGCACGCGAAGTGTACTCTTTGAGCGCAGCGTGGGTGGATTGTACGTGGACATTGTTCCCGACAGAAATGCTCTCGCGCGGCACGGGCTTCTTGTCGAAGACGTGAACGGCGTTATTGAAACCGCCCTCGGTGGAATGCCCGTCACAACAACCGTCCAGGGTAGAAATCGATTCACCGTCAACGTTCGATACGCCCAAGACTACCGGTCAAGTCTTGACAGCCTACGTCAGATCCCTGTGCCTCTGCCCGAATTTGGAAAATCCGCTCCCTCCATGGCCGGGGACGGCATGGGAGCCGCGGCCCCCACTTCCACATCCGACGGTCCGCTCCGTCAGGTACCCCTTGGGTCCATTGCCGACATTCAGATCAACACCGGGCCCCCCATGATCCGCGACGAAGCGGGCCTATTGGTCGGCTACGTGTACGTGGATATGGACGCCTCCAAAGACGTGGGAAGTTATGTGGACGAAGCCAAACGCACGGTGAACGCCGCCGAACGCGCGGGACAAGTCACACTGCCCGCCGGTTCTTACCTCAAGTGGACAGGCCAGTATGAACTGCTCGCCGACATGGAAGAGCGAATGAAGTTTCTTGTACCGCTCGCCCTGCTTGTCACCGTGGTGCTTCTCTACCTCCAATTCAAGAATTTTACCGAAGTGCTGATCGTGCTCTTGAGTGTACCCTTTGCCCTTGTGGGGAGCGTTTGGGCCTTGTGGCTTTTAGGGTACAATCTTTCAACCGCCGTATGGGTAGGTGTGATCGCCCTTGTGGGGCTCGCCGCCCAAACCGGCGTTGTGATGATTGTGTACATCGACCATGCGTATGAACGTCGGCTCAAAGAGGGCCGCATTCAAACCTTGGATGACATTGTACTGGCCCATTCAGAAGGCACCATTGAGCGAGTCAGGCCCAAACTCATGACGGTGGGTACAATGCTGATTGGGCTCATTCCACTCCTGTGGGCGCAGGGATCGGGTGCCGACGTCATGAAGCGAATTGCAGCGCCCATGGTGGGCGGGCTTGTGACAAGCGCATTTCTAACGCTCGAAATCATCCCGGTCATTTATACCTATTGGCGCAACGAACAGCTCCTGTGGCGCCGCCTTGTGGAACGCGCGGGTGATGCCGCCAAGGTGATTCTCGGCCGGTTGGAAGCGGCCTCCATCCTTATTCGAGTCGGCTTTTTTGCGGCACTTTCGCTTTGGATTGTTCGGTTTTACGTGGAGCAGTTGCCCGCTTGGGTAAGGTATCTACCCATTGTCTTTCTGGCCGTTGCCCTCACCGCGATCTTTTTCTACCTTGTCACGCGCCACAGCGCTTCCACCCTGCTTCGAAAAGCCGCTGAAGCGCCCACAGGGGAGGTTTCATGAAAACCGGCACCTATTCAAAGCTGCTCGCTCAAGTGGTAGGTCTGACAATTGCGCTTTTGGTGCTTGGTGGGATCACTTTTTTTCGAATTCGGCAAAAGCGGGCTGAACTCGATCAACACAAACCCGCTCACGAATATTTTATCCAAGTCGATGACCACGGATACCACCCCGAGTGGGTCGATGCTCCGGCCGGAGAGCGCGTTCGCCTCACGTTTACGCGCACGGCCGACGACGGATGTGGTCAACAGCTTTTCTTCCCCAGCGAACATCTCCGTCGTGACCTTCCTTTTAACGAACCTGTGAGCGTTGAGATCACCATGCCTTCTTCGGGAGGTGTGGTGTTCACGTGCAGTATGGAAATGTACAAGGGTCAGGTGATTGCCAAATGAAACCCAAACGCCGATCTACCCATTTGGGCCGCACGTTTCGTACCTCGGTTTTGGCCGCCGCGCTCACCTTACCCACGCTCTCCGCTGCGCGGGCAGAAACAACAGCAACAACGACAGCGGCCGCGTTGCCGGCATTGCCGTCACCTCTCAAGCCCGCCGATGTTGTGAAATATGCTTCAGAACATCGGGCGGAGATCGCCGCAGCCTCGGCAAAAACCGCCGCTCTCGCGCAAGTTCCAAAACAGGTGGGCGCTCTACCTGAGCCCATGGTCATGGCATCGATCGACCATTTACCCATCTCACTTGAAGGGGTGAATTTGAGTCTGATGGTGCAGCAGGAGTTTCCCCTTTCGGGGGTGCTCGGAGCGCGCGAACGCTCGGCTGAAGCCGATGTTAAAGGCGCCGCTGCAAAGGCCCAAACAGTCAAGTTGGATGTGGAGTTTCAGGCATTGGCCGCTTACCTCATGGTGGTAGAAGCGCAGCGCATGACGACCGTTCTCGATGAGCAGGTGGCCATTGCAAAACAAATGGTAGCCGTCACAAAAGCCCGGCTTTTGTCGAGCGAAGCGGCCACACTTGACATTCTCCGCGCCGAGCTTGACTCCGCCAAAATGGAAGGGGAGCGCAAAGCGCTCGACTCCGATTTGCGCGCCGCGGCGTCCATGTTGGAAGCGGCATTGGGTAGACCCGTCAAGGGAGATCCACCTGTTTGTGACTTGACCTTCCCAACGGGTGAACCGCCGACTCTACCCGACCTTGTCAAGTTTGCCCTCGAAAAACGGCCTGAACTCAGTCAAATGAGAGCTTCCGTCAGCAAAGCGCAGGCCGAAGTGGACGTGATGAACTCCATGTACGGCCCCATGGCGTTTGTTCGGCTCGGTGGAGCCACCACAATGATGGAAGGTCCGGGCGTGATGTTGATGGTAGGTGTCAACATTCCTCTGTGGCGTGAAAAACTCGGAGCCGGCGTGGCGGAAGCAAAAGCCATGGGTCAAATGGCATCGGCTGAAACAACAGCGATGTCGACAATGATTGAAGGGGAGGTTGGTTCGGCTCGACAAGGCGTTGTTGCAGCTAGAACGCGGCTCGCAACGGTTCGCGACAAAGTGTTGCCGCTGTCAAAGTCGGTTCTCACCCTTACCATTTCTACCTACGCAACCGGCCACGTTCCATTCGTTTCGGTGCTTGAGGCCGCCAAAGCTGTTCGCGATGCGCGCATGGAAGAAGTGATCGCCGAGGTCAAACTTGCGGCCGCCTGGGCCCGCCTGGGCCGCGCCGTGGGCGATATGAACGTCGGGTCACCCGCCACGAAAACCTGACATGCCTTGCGACGACCTGACGCGTCACCCCACCTGAAGCGGACGTAACAGTACGTAGGGTAGGCCGGACTATTCGCAGTCAGAAAAGACTTTATCAAACAGCGCTTTTCCAAGCACTTCGTGCCCACCGGCTCCAAAGTGAAGCCCGTCTTTAAAGGGCTCCGCGTATTTGGGGCACAGCTTGTTTGCGTCGCCACAGGACAGGAGGCTGAATGCGTCGACAACGTAGTCGACGTTTTTGGCGGTCACCTGGTCGGATATCCACTTGTTGAGTTGACCGGTGGTTTTTTTCCGGTGGTCAGTGAAATATTTGGTGAAACCTCCCCACGGCGCAATGGTGAGAGCCACCACTTTCATACCCTTGCCTTTTGCGGCTTTGTACATTCGCAAAAGGTCACTCTCAATTTTTTCAGGTGTTCGCCCGGCGGTATCGTCACTGTATAGATCGTTTACCCCACCAAAAACAATGACATGGGTATAGGCGGGTTTGTCAGGTACCCCTTCACCCAAGACATCTGCGGCAAACCGCTTGCGCATTTGGTTTACCATTTGGCCCCCTTTGCCGTAGTTATCAAACCGGCTTTTGGGGCACTTTTTTTTCAGGTAGTCAATGTAGCCGCCGCCGTGCGACTTGGCGTCTGTCAATGAGTCGCCCATGGCCGCAACGGTTACTTTTTGTTTTTTGGAAGCAGCGACGGGTGCCGGCGGAGTTGCTGAAGCTGTGGGTGCGGGGGAACTGTCGGCCGAGGCGAAACCGGCCGCAAACAGGGCACAAGCTGCAATGGAAACAAAGGCGCCGCGCTTCACAACTTTATGGCTACAAAACTGTGGGTGATTTGTCGAGGCCCGAGCGCTTTCCCGGCGCTTGGAGAACCGCGCCGCGAATTGTGAGGCTCCGCGATCAGCCCGAGCCGGTGCTCAGCGCACACCAAATGGCCATCACCGTCGCCGCGGCAACGGCAAGCAAATAGGCTACCCATGCGCGCGCGGTCGCCTTGGCTTTTCGAGCGATGGCCACTTTTGCAAACGTGCCTGTCTTACGAATTTCCACCGGCGCGACCGGCGGCGGAATTGGACTGCCCTCGGGCAACATGACACGGGGCAGCGCCTTGTGCGTGAGACCCCACGCGGCGCGTTCACGTGTGCGGCGAAGCTCGACAATTTCAGCCCCAAACCGCTCCATAAGCCACTCGCCGAACCGGAGTGGACTTGTGTATTGACCCGAACGGGTTGCGTACGCTTCGAGATCGCGCAACATGGCGCCCGCTGTTTGATAACGAACCTCGCGGTCGATTTCGAGAGCGCGGTACACAATGTTGTGGAGTTCTTTTTCTTTGGGTAGACCGCGGCTGATGAGCGGCTTTTGTTCAGCGCGCCTCGCCACATCGATCAGCTTTTCACCCTGCGCCGCTCGGTAATATCGGCGCCCTGACAAAAGCTCCCAAAGTATAATCCCGGCAGCGTACACATCGGCGCGGGCATCCACATCACCGCCCCGCGCGTGTTCGGGGCTCATGTACCCGGCTTTGCCGCGCACCGTTTCTTCGTCCAGCTCGCTTTCCGCATTGGCGCGGGCAATACCAAAGTCGCAAATCTTTACTTCACCTTCAAACGAGATGAGCACATTGGAGGGTGAAACATCGCGGTGAACAAGCTTTTTTCGATGGGCATAGTCAAGCCCGCGCAGAGTCTCCATGACCATGAACAAAGAGAACTCAATGGGTAGTGGAACACCCGCCTGAGAACATCGCCTGCACAGCTCGCGAAGGTCAAACCCTTCAACGTACTCCATGGCAATGTAGAGCGCCCCACCTTCGCGACCCAGATCCTCCACGGTGACAACGTTGGCGTGGGAAAGACCGGCGGCGAGTTTAGCTTCTGCCACCAACATGGCCGAAAACACCGAGTTTTCAGCGTGTTTTGGAAGAACTTCTTTGACAATAACCCGGCGACTTCCACCCAGCTCCGTTTCAACGCGGGCTAGGTAGATATCCGCCATACCGCCGCGTCCCACGTGGTCAAACAGCAAGTAGCGACCTACCCTGGAGGGTAGTGGCCGTGTACCAAGGGCCGGCGGACGCGACAGGGTACGCGCCGCCAAAAGGGTAGACGTGGGAGCGGTGAGCACGAACAGCCCATGACACCGATGCCGCGGCGGGGCCAAGAAAGAGACCGACTGCTGATCATTTGCGGCGATCCGGCGGACAAGGAAACTCTGCGGAAGAGTGGGTCAGCGCAGACGCCTCGCCTCCCGCCGGTTGATCTTGGGCGGCTGTTGGAATAGGGCTTGCTCCGGGTAGACCATAGGCGCAACGTGAAACTTCGAACCGCTTCCGTCCTTGCCGTTCTTTTCCTGACAACGTCCGCGGCTCGGGCTCAACTGCCTGCACCGCCGTCTGCTACCGCCGGCGATCTACCCGTTCAACCCACAACGGCAACACCTCTAGTTCCCCGGCCCTACCCATTGGCGGCTCCACAGCCACAATGGGTATTCAAACCAAAGGCAGAGGCGCGGCGCACCGACCTGGATGAAAATCGCGAATTTGCCTACGTGCCTTTCGGGCGGGATATCGTTCGGGTTCCGGCCGAGTTTGAGTTTGACCCCGACGTGGGCGTTCCACCCGGATACCGCAGAATTGTTCGCGAGCGCCGGGGGTTGATGGCCGCGGGCTCGGCAAGTGCCCTCGGTTTGTGGCTTGTCAGCGCGCTGGCCGGGTTGACCATCGGAGGAACGAACAGTGATTCCGGTGCGGGGGCGGTGCTCGCTTTGCCCGTCCTGGGGCCCTTCCTTGGAATACAAACGCTCAATACTTCGGCCGGGCCGTCAACACTTCTCGCCGCAGATGGTCTGCTCCAAGCCTTTGGGTGGGCCCTTTTTATCGGTGCGGCTCGCAACCCAAGCAAGGTGCTGCGACATGAAGCGCTCGACTTTTCAGTCGCACCTTCCATTGCCCCCGGCACGGGCGCATTGACCGTTCGCGGCTCGTTCTAAAATTCAGCGCCCAATGTGTACACATTCGTTGTAGGGCGCGGGTTTTGTTTTGTGGTAAGGACGGCTCATGGCGGCTGTTCGCGTGTTTGATGATCGACGCAAAGTGCTTTATTTTCCCGGCCCGGCTAAGCGCATTGTGTCGCTTGTTCCGAGCGACACGTTCAACTTGTTTTATCTCGGCGCGGGCGATCGC
Source organism: Polyangiaceae bacterium (assembly GCA_016712345.1). Classification (GTDB taxonomy): domain Bacteria; phylum Myxococcota_A; class Polyangia; order Polyangiales; family Polyangiaceae; genus JADJRH01. Next base: position 3,482,727 of record JADJRH010000011.1, on the reverse strand, counting down.
ATTGTGGGGCGCACGCGCTACTGCGTGGAGCCGGCACCCGAGGTTCATTCAATTGCCGAGGTGGGCGGCACCAAAGACGCGGACATCCAAAAGATCGTGGATCTTGCGCCGGATGTGGTGATCGCAAACCAAGAAGAGAACAGTCGAACCGACATTGAGAAGCTCGAAGCCGCCGGTTTGGTTGTGTACCTTTCGTTTCCAAAACGCGTTGCGGAAGGGCTCGCCCATCTCGCGCGACTGTCAAAATTGCTTGGATTCGATACGGACAAGATCGCTGGAGCACGCGCAAAAAAAGCCCTCGGCGAGCTTTATCAGATCTTGCGGGCGGCCCAGGAAAAGCGAGAAAAACAAGGAACGCTGCGCGTTTTTATGCCCATTTGGGCCGACCCGTTGATGACTGCCAACGGTGACGCTTTTCTCTCGGACGCTCTTGATCTCGCCGGTGGCACGAATGTGTTTTTCGACCGAGAGCGACGCTATCCGCTCGCTGCGGATCTTGGCATGGCAGCAACGTTTCCGAGTTATCGAACCGAAGGCAAAGACACTCGGTACCCGCGCATCACATTGGAAGAAGTTGAACGAGCGCGCCCCGAGGTGATCCTCCTGCCCGACGAGCCACATCCCTTTTCGCAGGCCGATGCAGAGCGATTCAAAGTGCTCGACATTCCGGCGGCGAAGGTCTCCGCTGTGTACTTTTGCGACGGCAAAGACGCCATGTGGTACGGCGCGCGGTGCATCCTCGGATTGGGTCGACTCACCTCGGTTATCGACTCCGCGCGCGCGCTGTACTAACGAGCCGCCGTATGAAGTTTTCGCCGGCAAAAGTGCGACAAGAGCTGATCGCCATTTTGAGCGCGCACGCGCAGGCGGGCTCCACCGTTTCCGAGAAAAGTCATTTGGTCGGTGACCTTGGCATCGACTCGCTCGGTGTGATGGAAGTGCTCGCCGACATTGAAGACAAGTTCAACCTTTCGATCCCGGACGACGCGCTTCGTGATGTGGACACTGTCGCCAGCGTTGTGAGAGCGATCGAAACGCGGCTTCAAAAAGAGGGAAGGCTCGAAGGATGAGCGTGCATCAACCCCGCACCGTTGCGCAGGCCATTGAAGACGCGGCCAGCACAACCAAAAACGGCTACCGATTTGTTGAAGAAAACACCGACGCGGAGCCTTTCTTTTCACACGGGGCGATCGAACGGGCGAGCGCTCGATTCGGCGGTGCGATGCAGGCGTTGGGTCTCAAAAAAGGGGACCGCGTTGCATTGATATTGCCCGACAACGCGGACTTTATTTTTTCGTTTTTAGGGGCGGTGCGCGCCGGCATTGTTCCCGTTCCGATCTACCCACCCACAGGGCTCGGAAAGCTCGCCGGGTACCTGGAAAACACACTCCACATTGTGGAGCGAAGCGGCGCCAAGGTTCTGATCACGTCTTCTGAAATCAAGCTCATGCTCGGCACCATCGCGGCTAAAGCACCCGCGCTTCAGAAGGTGGTGAATGTGGAGCCGCTGCGCGCTTCAAAAGAAGAGCTTTCTCCCGCCAAAATCAATCTCGACGACGTTTGTTTTTTGCAGTTCACAAGCGGTTCCACGTCGCGGCCCAAGGGAGTAACGCTCACCCATCGCAACCTCGCTGCAAACGTTCATGCGATTATGGACTTGGGGCTTGGTGTGCGTGACTCGGTGGACAGCGGGGTTTCGTGGCTGCCGCTCTACCATGACATGGGTTTGATCGGTTTTGTGATCGCGCCGATCTACCATAAGAACACCATCACGTTTCTACCTCCCCTCCTGTTCTTGAAGCGGCCGGCTCGCTGGCTTGACGCTATTTCGCGCCACCGGGGTACAATCTCTTTTGGGCCCAACTTTGCATACGCACTGTGCGTAAAGCGTATCAAAGAGCAGGAAATGACGGGGCTCGACCTTTCCAGTTGGCGCGTCGCGGGGTGTGGGGCCGAACCCATTCGGGCCGAAAACCTGAAGGCGTTTGCCGATAAATTCGCCTCCGTGGGGTTTGACCCCAAAGCCTTCGTTTGTTGCTACGGCATGGCCGAATCTACCCTTGCCATTTCGTTTTCCAAGTTGGGCACGGGCGTCAATGTGGACGTGGTGGAAGGCGACAAGTTGTGGTCGGCACACAAGGCTGAACCTGTCGCGGCCGGCGCCGAACGAGCGGCTCCTATTGTACAGTGCGGCTCGGCTTTTACAGATCATGACATTGCGGTGTTTGCCCCCGACGACACCGAGGGACAGAAACCCCTTGGCAATAGGGAAGTGGGTGAGTTGAGGCTCCGCGGGCCGAGCGTGATGGAAGGTTATTGGGATGAACCTGAATTGACAAAGAACGCCTTCGCGGGCGGCTGGTTGAAAACGGGTGATCTGGGATACCTTGCCGACGGACTTGTACACATTTGCGGGCGCTCCAAAGAAGTGATTATTGTCAACGGCCGCAACTATTATCCCCAAGACTTGGAGTGGGAGGCCGGCAATGTGACCGGGGTTCGCCGAGGGAATGTGATCGCATTTGGCACCATGAAACCCCACGGCGATCGCGAGCGGGTGGTGGTTGTTTTTGAAACGCAGGTGGCGGGTGAAGATGCGCTCCACACCCTCAAAGCCGACGTTCGAAAAGCGGTGCAACAAGGCATTGGTCTAACCGCCGATGATGTGGTGGCTGTCAAAGTGGGTGTTTTGCCCAAAACCTCTTCGGGCAAACTCCAACGCGCCAAAACCCGCGAGCTTTACGAAACGGGTGAACTCTACATGCGAACGAGCGCCCGCGACGTGGACCGCCTCGACCAGGTAAAAGAGTTGGCCAAAAGTCAACTCGGCTATTTCAGAACCGCGCTTTTCGGTTCAAAACCTGAAGAATAGCTCTTTTCTTACCCAACTTAGGTGTATGCTGCACCCATGAGTGCCGTCACCATGTTGTGCCTCGCATCGTTTTTCAAGGGCAATCGCTTCTTAGAACAGTGCAAACGTCAAGGTGCAAGAGTGGTGCTGCTCACGCGCGAAGCGGTGCTCAACGAGGCATGGAGTCGAGACAGCATTGATGAAGTGTTTGCCATGCCCGACTTCAATGATCGGCCGGCATTGCTCCGAGCAGTCAGTTACCTCGCTCGAACACGCCACTTTGACAGGATTGCGCCGCTCGACGATTGCGACGTTGACACGGTGGCGCTCCTTCGCGAACACCTTCGAATTCCCGGTATGGGTGAAACAACGGCCCGTTACTTTCGAGATAAACTCGCCATGCGAGCGCGCGCGCGCGACCGCGGCATTCGTTGCCCCGACTTCGTTCATGTGTGCAATCACGACGATGTTCAGAGTTTTTTGAACAACGTGGCCGGTCCATGGGTGATCAAACCGAGGAGTGAAGCAAACTCGGTGGGCATTAAAGTATTAAAAACCGCCGACGAGGCGTGGGCAGCCATTCACGAGTTGGGAGATCTACAAAGTTTCTACCTGATCGAAAAAATGATTGCCGGGCCTGTCTACCATGTGGATGGGTTGATTTTCGATAAGAAGGTCGTGTTTGCGGACGCGCACAAGTATCATCAACCCATTTTACAGATCATCAGTTCGGGTGGGATTTTCGCAACGCGTACACTTGATCGAAACGGGGCCGAAGCCACGGAGTTAAGGGCCCATTTGCAAAATCTTGTAGACCAGTTCGGCCTGGTTCGCGGGGTGACCCACACCGAGATGATTCGGTCGGAAGAAGACGGCCAATTCTACTTTTTGGAAACGGCGGCCCGCGTGGGCGGAGGCCACATTGCCGACATGGTAGAAATATCTACCGGTGTAAAGCTGTGGGAAGAGTGGGCCAATATTGAAATTGGACAGGGAGAAAAACCGTATACTCCGCCCACACCTGACACAAGTTGCGGTGCGGTTCTGTTTTGCCTCGCGCAAAGTGAACATCCCGATGCGTCTGCGTACACCGAGCCATACATCGCTCGTCGGCTGCTCGACAAAAAGCAGCATGTGGGGTTTATTTTAAAGGGAAGCTCCCAGGCTGAAGTGGAAGGGTATATGAACACCCTGATCCCTCGCATGGAGAAGGACTTTTTGATGACCTTACCTCGCCCCGACAAGCGCCTTTTCTAACCGGGTGGGTTGTCTTTGGGGTAGAAGTAGACAACCACCGTTTTTCCCTCGAAATCGGCCAGAGAAACTTTTTTTCCCGAATCACTTTACAAACTGAACGCCGGGGCTTTATCGCCTTCTTTTAGCATCGCGCCGATGGAACAAGCGGTTCACGGCACATGTCAAGTTGGTTCTTCAACGCGGCCTCGGCTATGGTGCGCGCCGTGAGAAGGTTGGTTGGCTGGACAGCAATTGCGGCCCTTGGTTGCGGCACCGCCGCATCGGGCACCGAGAACAAAACACACTCGGATGGTTCTACGACCGCCGCTCTTTCGGGCGCTCCTTCCGCAGCCGCCGCGCTCCCGTCGTCGAGTTCATCCGCCGTTCAGCCTGCTCCCGAAGTTGGTTGTGGCCCATGCTTCTCCGTTGAACGCTGCGAGGGTGGCCAATGTGTACCCAATTGTCCCGCCGGTGAAGTGTACATTCCGCGCACTCCGAAAGAAGGGTTTACCATGGGTAGAGGCAAGATCCCCTACGGCTTTGGTAAGCTTAAAGGCGGCACACCGGGCAACGGCATTGCCGACACTCCGCACAACGTGGTGCTGACCAAGCCGTTTTGTATGGACGCCACAGAAGTCACGGTCAAGGCAATCGTAAAGTGCGTACAGGAGCAGGGGTGCCGCGAACCTTCCATTCGCGACCGATGGTCAACCTACCCCAAAAAATTGGACTATCCAGTCAACATGGTTGAGTGGGATATCGCAAAGGACTTTTGCGAAAAACAGGGGCAAAGTCTACCCACAGAAGCTCAGTGGGAATGGGCGGCGACCGGTGGTGATGGGCGCGAATGGCCCTGGGGCAATGAAATGCCCACTTGTGAACATGCCGACTTTACTCAAGGTGATCTACCCAGTCCGGGCGGCGACGCCGGGTGTCACGGCGGCGGCCCGTCGCCCGTGGGTACACATCCCAAAGGGGATCGAGTTTGGCCCGCTGGGAAGATCCACGATTTGGCCGGCAATGTTTGGGAGTGGACGCTCGACTCCTACGGCCGGTTTGACAAAGAACCCGTTGTCGATCCCGTGCGCGAGGCAGCCGGCGATCTAACCCACGTTGTAAAAGGCGGTGGGTGGAATCGCAGTCACAAAGGCATTATGTCGTGGTTTCGCGGCGCGGCAATTCACACCTATAAAGTGCCGGGACTCGGATTTCGGTGTGTACGCAACGTTAAAAGTAACTCATCAGAATAACGGGATCGTCCGCGTCTTCGCGCCAATAAACAGCGATTTTTTCAGCTTCGGTGAGGGAGGCTGAATCATACCCTTCATCAAAGTTGATCAGGTAAAACATCCGATTGTCCCCTTTTCGAAGGCGCATCACAATGGTGGCAATTCTACCGTGCGCTTCCCAGAGGTTTGAGCCGGCCGAGTAGATCTTTACGTCGGTCGGATCGCCCGCGATCATGCTTGCACCCAGTCGCTCTATACAGCGAATTCTCAGCCACTCGCGGACCACTGTGAATGTGCAGGTTCCCGAGTGATCCTCGGTTGGGAGCACCTGACGCCCCGCGGTCCACTCGTCTGAAAATTGTTTCATCACCGGCATGTCAGAGGTGGCTGTTGGGATGTCTGAGCCTTTTAACTTGGTGGCCGGTGCCGCCGCCGACGCGCTTGCCGAAGGGGATGGAGCCGCCGAACCCGAAGGGGAAGCGGTTGGATCGGCAAACGCCATTCTACCCAGTGAAGCGCCGATAACGCCCGCGATGGCCGCCGTCCCGATGGTAAAAAATCGAGCTTTGTTACCCATGGTCGCCTCCTCACAAAGTCTTCAGGTAGGCCACCAGTGCGGCCTGGTCTTCAGGGCTCAGCTTTTCAGTGTGGCCCATTCGTGAGCCGTTGTTCTTGATCAAGTCCTCAAGGGTAGGTTGACTACCATCGTGAAAGTAGGGCGCCGTACCTGCCACAAAAAGCAACGAAGGGGTTTTAAAAGAGCTGTTTTTCTCCGCGTCAAACCCGGGTAAAACGGGTAGAGGTTTAAGCGGGTAGGCCGTTCTGTCTGTCCAATCGGTGGTTGGAATATGACACCGTGCGCACTGATTTTCGTCGTTCTCAAAAATTTCTTTCCCTCTTTTTTCTTGGTCGGTGAGAGGGTGCACAACCACGGGAGGTGGCAAAAGCGCCGACTGGACGTAATAGGCGAGAGCTTTGATCATCCCATATTCAGACCGATGGACTTCAAGTTTGGAGATCTCACCTCCTCCAAACCACGGCGGCTTGTGCAGCAAAATTCCCCGTTGCAACCGTTCCACAATGGTAGGGGCTTCGGCGTGCCAACCGTAAGGTCCGTCGGCCCGCAGTCTACCCGCGATCATCGGTGTCTGACGAGGGTAATATTTGTGTGGTGCGGGTGGGTCGCCGGGTTGACGGTGCATCATTCCACCGCCGTCGGGCATTCTCCTGTAGGCCGGCTCTTTCATGTTTGATTTGAGCGCAATAAACGTGGCTCCGGCGCCTTCCGCTTCTTCATCAATGGTCACTTCACGCCAAACATACCCATCCTCGCGGCCTTCGGGGTGACAGGTAGAACAGGCCGTTCCACCGCTGAGTGTGGGCGCGAACGAATTGGAAAACAGCCTGCGACCAATGGCGCCCACCTGCGGCAGCGGATCTTCTGCGAGCCGCACAAACTGTCGAGAACCCGTTTTCAGGTTTACTTTGGCAATGTCAAATGTCGAACGGCAATAAACGAAGGCAGTGTCTTCATCTTCCGAAAGCGCAATGCCACTCGGCGCCCCACCCATCAACTCGTACTCAAGCCGGTCGTCGTACGCGGCAAGGTAGTGAACCTTCTTCACGAACAGAGCCGGATCCGGGGCCAACGCGCTCAGCTCCACCAATCTTCCCTCACCCTCGCTCGCTACAAGGAGAGTGTCTGTTTTTTTGCGGTACACCACAGCCCTCGGCTGGTGCAATATCTCAACAACGCCGGGCAACCTTCCTGGAGAAACCATCCATGATTCAGGCGGCGCCATGGTGCCCATTTGGCTCACATTTCCGGGCGATCCAGGCATTCTGACGGGGGCAATATTTTTGGATGTTTTCAGGTCAAACACGTCCACAGTGGGTGATCCCCACCACGCGTCACGGCCTTCGGCGCCCATTGCGTGACGTGGTAAGTATAAAAATCGACCATCGGGAGACAGGGTTGTTGCGTAGCTTAAATTGGCCGTCAACGTTGTCTTGGAAGGCGTGCGTGAAGGCGCGGTGGGAACATCCAACTTGGAGAGGGTGGGCTCGCCGTCCAAGCTTTCAAGCTTGGTGAGTTGAGAACCGATAATATGCGAGATATAAGCTGTTTTCCCGTCTGAAGTGATTGTCACGCCTCGCGGCTCGCGATGGGTAGGAAAGGACTTAATCACCTTTTGAGTGTTGATATCCACCACACTCACCTGAGCCGTCCAAGCTGAGGTCACGATCGCGCGTTTTCCGTCGGGGGTGACTCCCAGGCCCCATGCATCGGCGGGTAGTGCAATTCTACCCATTTCAACAAGTCCTTTTTCGGGGTCGGGCTTCATGATCAAGAGCAACCCACCCTGACTCTGCCGAACCACCAGTGGGTCAAACAGTTTGGGCGGTGGGGTGGGGCCGGGTTTTGCCGATGCGTTTGCGGACGGTTTTGCGGTGGGAGCCGCCGACGCCGACGCCGACGCCGATGCTGACGCCGCGGGTTGACTTGATGCTTGACCCGACGCCGACGGCGCGCCTGCGGCAGTTGCCGCCGCCGATGCCGCCGCCGCGAGGTCAGCTTTTTCAACAGCCTCAAGAGAGCTTTCGGCGGCGAACTTTTCAAACTCCGACTTGTTTAGAAACAGCGCGGGCACTCTGTTCGCCACCCCAAAGAGCGGCCTTACGCCCGCAGATGTGGGGGTCGGCCCGATGATTTCTGCGCGAGCGTTTTTCGCCTCTTCTGTGGGAAGTGTACGCACCGTCACAAGCACAAGATCACTCGCCGAAACCACTTGTGCAGGCGGCCCCGGCACCTTCACAACCTTCGTTTCAGCGGCCTTGCTCAACATTGTCGGGACGACGAAAAGCACTTCGTGATCCTCGTCCGCGATGTACACATGCGTGCCCGAATCGGAAAGTGCGGCTGCGCTGCCGCTCCCTCTTTTGGGCGGATGAATCCGCTTTTCGGGCGGCAAAGCTGAAGCCCCCGCGCCCGCCGCGGGCCCGCCCGTTGAGCCGACTTCACCGCTTTTTTCTCCCCCGCACGCGCCAGCAAGAGTGCCGAGAGCGATCAGTCCAAAAGCGAGATTTGCGAAACCACCCAACTTGCTTTTTCGCAGCATCGTTGACCGAAGACTATCCGCACTTTTTCGCTCCATCGACGTCCGAATGTAAAAGCTCACTCCTCGCAATACGCCGTGCGAGGAGCCGCTATTCCTCCGGCGACGCAGCCCTACCCAGCGATGCTCGACGGCCTCACTGTCCTGTCCATTGCACGTCGCGGCAAACAGCAATCACGCTTGATCGATCACTCGAAGAACGCTCGTGCGGGTGGGTAGGTAATTTCGATGGATCGCCCACGAACGCGCAAAGTTGCCAGGTGCCCGCAGGCTTTCCAGTGAACCAATCCTGCGCCGTGCCGGTTATTCGAATGGAGCCGCTTTCAGCCAATTCAAGCGAGACTTTGGGCTCAAAACTTGTTGAATCCTGCATTAAAAAAACTTTGGCCGAAACGCGGCCATCCACTTTGGTTGCCGGGCGCAACGTGATGGACAGTTGACTTGCTCGATTCACCAAAACGGGGTCGTGCGTGTCCACAGGTGTTGCTCGAACATCGGCAATTCCACCCTTGATGTTCATTGTGTACACAGGAAGATCGCGCGGCCTTGTCACCGCAAAAACGACAGCCGCCGCAGCGGCAAGTGCGCCGCCGAGCGATACCCATCTGGCCACTCGCGAGGCTCGCTTGGGTGCGAGCGCAATCACGTTGGAGGCTTCTGCAATCGGTTTTGTTGAGGTCGCGCTCTCTTCAGTGGAAGCGGATTTGGGAGGCGCCTCCGTGGCTTGTGTACCTTTCGATTCGGCCGCTGAAGCGAGCGTCAAAAGAGCTGCGTCGGCGATCGCTTCGTCAAAGGCGGCTTCGCGCGGACCGAGCGCTTCGATCGTCTCTTCGTCTAAGCCGGCGGCCTTTGCCTTTTCCAAGAGGCTCGCTTTGTCTTCGGCGTTGAGTACACCCGCCGCGTAGTCTTCCCAACGTGGATCCGCGAGCACGTCGTCGCGTGCTGCTTCGGTCAACTGTTCGAGAAGAGACGAGGGCATGGTCACCGGGATCGTGTTCGCTTTGGGTTAAACTATTCTGACAGAAGTTCGAGCTGAATTTCGCGCGCCTTTTTTCCGATACGACTGCGCCATGCGTACACAGCGTCCTCACTCATGGCGAGCGTTGCGCACACTTCCTCCACAGGTCTTTCGCGAAGGATCAGCAACTCAAACACCGCCGCGCCCCGCGGTCCCAACCCGTTTCGAATAGCGTCCACAAGTCGAAGGAGCGCATCGCGCGAGATGGCCCGCGTTTCGGGTGTCGGCTCACTTTTTGGGATCGGATCAAACTGCTCAGGCTCAATGGGATCTTCGGTGTATGGGCTTGTTGTCCGATTGCGAAGAATCGATACAGCGTCGCAATACGCGATTCCGCGAACGAACGTTTCAAGGGGAGCCACGGCCGGCTGCCAGCGTCGCAGTTCTTTGGCATCGCTCGCAAACAAGCGTGCGAACACCTCCTGTACGAAGTCGTCCACTTCCTGTGCGAGAGGCCTTCCGCGGGCCGAACCGCGCGAGCGAGCGAGTACACCTACCACCGCCGTTTGCACCACCGGACGCAAATTCGCAATCAGCTCTCGGACGGCGCTGCGATCACCGGCGAGCGCATTGTCGAGCACGTCTCGGGTGATCGCGCGGCGCTGAGGGGACACGGGGGGCGGAAGGATCGGGCGAGTCGGCTCGCATTGCAAGAAACGTGTGTGGATTCGCCCGCCCTCCGGTATGTTGGCGAGCAATGGGTACACTCGCCGCGCTTTCCAAGCGATCGGCCGCGCGGAGCGTTTCGCGCGTCAAGGTGCTTGTCTACCCATTGCTCTTAATCTGCCTCGCATCGGTTTTTATCTCCCCGTGCCGAGTGTCCAATCTACCCATTGTAGAAAATGCAGAACTCCTGCGAAAAGAGGGAAAGCTCGCGGAAGCGGAGGCTGCTGTCCTACCCTTGCTGAACGACGGTGAGCTGCGGGTGAGGGCGCGAGCGATTGGGGTTGTGGCGCGCATTCGACTCAAACAGGGGCGCAGTACAGAAGCGATCGATGGGTTGAAACGCTCCGCGGAGATGAATGTTCAGGCGGGGGATTTGGACAACGCTCTCCGGGATGAATTTGCGCTTGCGTACACATTAATTTCCGACGGTAGAAACTTTTCGTCCGCGCGCGAAGCGTTGGGTAGAGCGGAGCGCATTACACAAAGGGTTCCTTCGGGGCTCTCGGGGTTGCGTTATTATCAAGGGCTGCTTGCCTCAGAGACAGGCGATTATCGAACCGCTCTCACTCTCTATCGTGAATCGTTCGAGAAGAGTCGCAATGACGCAGATGGATCGTACCGCCTCAGTTCTTTGCTCAAGCTCTCAGAAACCTTTCGGACCCTGGGTAGAGCCGAGGAGAGTGAGGAGCTGATCCGCGAGGCGTTGGCCGTTGTCGAGTTGGCCGACCCATGCACACAAACAGCTCTCTGGATCAACGTTGCGTGGTTTCGAATGTCTGACAACGGGTCATCCACGGAGGCGGGTGATCTCCTCGCAAAGGCTCTCAACCTTCTAGATACCCAATGCCCAGACTCACCTTTTAGAGCGCACGTGCTGACCGACCAGGCGTACATCAGCTTGGGGGCGGGTCAAGTTGTTGAGGCCGAAAAAAAGCTTGAATCTGCGCGCAAGTTGGCACTTGAACCGGAAGTATCGCTGGTTGCCAGTTGGCTCGATCTGACCGGTCAAATTGCGCTTCGCCGGGGTAATGTCTTGCCAGCGTTGGACACATTCAAAAGACTTCGTCAGATTGCCGTGTCTGGGCTTCTGCCAACCTTTGAGTGGAGAGCGGCGTTGGGCAGCGCACAGTCCCTTCAGCGGTTGGAGCGCGTTGACGAGGCCGCCGCCGCTTACGAAGAGGCCGAGACCATTCTCACACGGAGCGCCCTGAAAGTGCCGGGGGATCAAGGCCGGGTGGGGTTCTTGGTTCGCTTCGCCGAAAGCTCGGATGAAGCGATTCGATTTTTTATAGATCGACGCCCGGCGCTTGCCGCCCAGTTTGCACGGCGCGCACGCGCACGGGCGTTGGAACTGGTACGCTGGGGAGATCGCGTCGCGGCACTCCGCGGAGACGAGAGAAAAAAGTGGGAGGAGGCTGTGACGACCTACCAACTGGGCAGAGCCAACTTGGAGGTTTCAGCGGGCGACTTGTGGAAGTTGACGGGTGTTGAACTCGAACAAACGACCTCTGTGCGCAGGGAACAGCAGGCGCGCCTCGAGGCCGAGCTGGATACCGCCATCAGTCAGATTTTGAATACTACCCATACTCGCGAAACGTCGTTTTCTACTCCGGGCCCAAGCGAACTATTCCTTGTGTACCATCCCGTGGGAAATCGATACGCCGCGTTTGCTTTAACTGCGAGCAACACGGCAGCGTTTTGGCTTGAGCCGTTTTCCACCGATGTCTCCGATGCTGAACTTGGAAGGAAGCTGTTTACCAAATTGGAGGCTTGGATAGAAAACGCCCGAAAAATCAAGCTGATCGTAAGTGGATCGCTTGTCAGTCGCGATCTGCATACCCTCATTTGGAATGACGCGCCGCTTTGGGTTGATAAACACATTGTGTACACTACCGATGTGGGTCAATCCAAGTTGGATTCACCGCGTTCTCACGATACTGCGCTTGTGGTTGGCAACCCGTCCACAGACCTTCCATCGTCGGAGAGTGAAGCTCGCGAGATAGCGTCCCTGCTTCGAAATTCTGGATTTCGGGTCATAGAATTGCAGAGGGAAGCCGCAACGTACGAAGCCGTGATATCCGCTCTGCGGAGTGTCAGATTGTTTCATTACGCCGGCCATGGTGAGCGGGGAACCGCATCGGGATGGGACGGTCGAATGGCACTCGCAAACGGTGCCACTCTCTCGATTGGAGATGTTCTAGCCCGGCATCATGTGCCGGAGGTTGTCTTTCTGTCGGGTTGCGAAACCGAAGGTAACGCACACGCCGGGACGGCGCAGGAGCTTGGGCTGGCGCAGGCATTTGTAGTGGCGGGCAGTCGTGCTGTCATTGCGTCACCCCGTCTCGTCAACGATTCACTGGCAGAAAGGATCGCAAAAGCGGTATACACCGATCTCGTTCCGGGGGAGGCGCTGGCCGACAACGTCGCGGCCCGTCTCCGAAACGCGGCCTTGACCGAACGGACGGCGAACCCCGGGACCGACTGGGCAACGTTTCGAGTGGTTGTGCCTTAGCGTGTCAGAAACGTGCGTCCATCGGCGAACTGCAATGAGCCCCCATTCCCCTGGAGCACTATGCCGACCCGTAAAGTCTCAGGTTTGTTTGTCACCGGGATTGTTTCGCTCGCGTTTGTGGCCGTGGGTTGCCCATGCGAGGTAACTGTCGGTCCCATCTCGCCGCAGCTTCCAGCGGTGATTCCACCCCGTGTCGCGGCACTGTCCAAAACTCCATCGTGCCCGCGACCGAGGGCGACAAATCCTGGGCAATGGAAGGTTGAACCTGTATTTCAGGGTGATTCGGTGCCCGATTCACTGAAAGACAGGTGTGTGTACATGGGAAGGAACATCAAAACCCGACCCGTCCGGCTTACCCACGGATCAACTGTGGGAGATCGATGCCGACCCGGCGGTGGTCACGCTCGCCCAAGATCCCGCCTTTCGAACAATTACCGAGGATGCCCGCAAAAACTTCGCGTTGCGGTGGGTATGCCCAACTTCAGTTCCTGGCCGCCGGCTTCGGCCAACGTGTTCGTTGGCTTTCCAGATTCTTCACCTTCCAATGCGTCCGCGTTGGCATCCTCACCATCGGGTCCACTCATTCCTGTCGGTGGCAACGCCCACGGTTACAACTTAGCATGGCTATCTCGACTCCTGACCTGTCAGAACTTGGCGAATTCAGTCGCCGGTTCACCGGCGTGTTACACCACGCCCATCACGGAGTTGGGGATCGACGCTTTCGACGCAGGGCGGGCGGCGGCGGATGCACCCAGGTCAGGAACGGGTAGAGGCGCCGCTTACGGGTCGCGAACCGGCTTTGCGCGGTCCATCAAGGTGATCGTGGATCGGTGGCGAACTTCCAATTCCAATCAACACCTGATTATCAACATCGCGGCAGGATGGGAGCCGACGTTTGAGTGTGCGCAACCGCTGTGGGTAGATCCGGCCAACCCCAACGCAAATGCTGCCTTTCAGTCAAATCAGCAGCCAAAGCCAACCAAAGATGTTCTTCCTATGACCCCTTCTGCGCAGGGGCTTCAAAGTGGAACGCACTTTCAATACCCGGTATCAACTTGTTCAGCCACGGCCGCGCAACGGATCAGTCGTCCCAGCCAAGAAGTCTACGACGCTTTGCGCCTGGCAACCTGCGCCGGGGCCGTGGTGATTGCCGCCGTTGGCAACGATCCCGGAGGTGCGTTGGTACCGACAGGCGCTCTACTTCCCGCAGGCTGGGAAGTCATGCCGGCTCCCGATGCTCCCACCTGTCGAGCGCTCGGCTTTCCCAGGCCCCCCACGAGCGAAGGGCGCCCATTGGTGCATGCTGTATATGGCGTTGATGAAAATGATCTACCCATCCTTGTGAGTCGAAGAGACTCTCGCTCCAAGCTTGCCGCGCCCGCTTCTCTCCTTGTGGGCTATCCTGACATCGTCCGTGACGGGTATGTGTGCGCGGATGGCAAGACCCCTCCCTGTCTACCGTCTGCACCCATGACCGGAACGTCGGTCGCAGCGACCGTTGTGAGTTCTGTCGCTGCGGCGGTTTGGGCCAAATACCCAAATTTGACCGCTGCCCAACTGATGGACAATGTGTACGCCACCGGCGTTTCTCTTTCTCAAAGTTCCAATTTTGGGTTTGGCGGAGCGGAGCAACCCATGCACCGCGTATCGCTCTGCAACGCCCTGACATGCGAGGATGCGTCTACCGGTGCCTGCGTCACACGTTCAGGTTGCGAGCCGCGGCCCGCGTACCGTGGCGGCTCAGCTCCTGCGACCTTTTCAAACGGGATAACTGAGCGGCGCGCTGGTGCCACGCTCTCGGGCGGGGCTGTCAGTGGTCAACCGGTCAACCCGTGCCCGGCCTGCTTCCTGCGGCTCAACTTCGGTGGGGACTCAAGCAATCCAGAGGCCGACGCCGTGATCGGTCAAATAGAGCCCCAGTTTTTCGACGACACAGGTGAAACGTCTGTTGGCCAGCCTTCGGTCAGTCTTTTCAATTCGAGTCAGCGAAACATTGGCTCGTTCAATCTCACGCCCGGCGGACCCTACGTGAAGCGTTCCACTCCAGAAGCGATCACCCTCACGTACTCCTCAACTCTGGTTCCAGCGTCGGCCGTGCTGAGCTGGCTCGGTGGCAGCGGACAAGTGTACACACAAGAAATTCCAGTGTACCAATAGCAGTCCACAGCAAATCGCCCCATCGTCTCACCTCACAATTTTTTTTACCCTTCACGTCAGACTCCAGCCGCCCGCCGCGAATACCTCTTCATCGGGGCAGCGCGGCGGGCGGCGGCACTTTGTCGTTCCTCCCGCGCGCTACCCGATTGTTGAACTCAATCTGCCCGTACGAGCGGCGCAGCACGGAGGAGTTATGCCCATTCAATTTCAGATGCCCGACAATCTTCCCTTCGCGAAGATTCGCTCCACGTTCGGCCTTCTCAGCGCAATCGATCCTTCGGCAAAAACCGCCTACGAAGAGCTGACATGTGTCGGGTATCATCCCGATCGCGAAGAGTTGCACGGCGTTGTTGCCGTCAAACAGGCCGCCGGCTACATGGGTGATGTCTGCTCCACAGGTTCACCTGAATTTGTGCGTTTCTACATGTCGTTTGACGGTGGCGCCACGTGGGAAGACAAGGGTGTGGCGTCGTTTCAAGCCCACGACTTGGGTCAAGCCGGGCCCACTGAATATGCCGTCACATTGCGCATCGATCTGCCCGAGAAACCCTGCAAAAACGAAGCGCAGAACATGGCCAAGGTGCGCGCCATTCTTTCCTGGCGTGACTTGCCGCCGCCCAACACTCCCGGCTTTTCACCTCGCTGGGGCAATCGGCTTGAAGTGGATGTTCAGCTCAAACCTTCCAAGCCGGCTCTAACCCCCATTCTGCCTCCCATTAAGATCAAGCCGCTCGGCACGGTGCTTTCAGATCTCAAACCGCTTCCTTTGCATCTACCCATTGCTGCAAAAGCGCTTGTAAACAAGCCTCGTATTGCGGATTTGGTGGCCAAGTATGGTGCCAAGGTTCCGGCGCATCGCACGGTGTTCCCCGAGATGACAATGCTGGCAAAAGCATCGTCGGGAGCCATTTCAAACGAACTTGTCAAGTCGCTTGGCGACCTCAAGCTCGATCCAAAAGTGATTGGCGATGCAATTATCGCCACTGTGGGTGATACCCAGTTTGAGCAGCTCACGTGTGTTGGGTTTGACCCCAAAACCGAGTCGCTGGTAGGAGTGATTCATGTCAAACTTCCCAACGGCTATTCAGGTTCGCTCTGCGATCTCGGTAGCAAAGAGTACGTCGCATTTTGGGTAGACTGGGGCGACGGTCGCTGGAACTACGTAGGCACGTCGTTTGTCACCGCGCACGACATTTCTTCCATGCCGGCGGGTGGCCTTCGGTACGCTCTTTCGCAGCGATTGGACATGTCAGGTCATCGCAATCCGTGCGGTGAAGGAGCAAACATTGTCCGGGTGCGTGCGATCTTGTCATGGCAAGACGCTCCGTCCACGACAGATCCCAATTATCCCCCGCGCTGGGGCAATCGGCTCGAAGGGAAGATTGAAATTCCACCGCGCGAAAAAACAACGACAGGGGCATTGTGGCGAGCCGCGGGGCGCGTCGCTCTCGACGACATCGAGCCGCCGGGTCATGCCAACCAAGGGTACACAAAGACAGGTCAACATGTGGCCACCATCTACGGAGGTCGAACCTATTTCAACGCACCGTTTGGCGGGTTTATCCTACTTCAAGGTTTGGTTCCCGCCGGGGCACGTTACAGGTTCATGTTCCGAAAAGTGGGGGTCACATCGTTTGCACCATTGCTCTCCAACCTCATTCAACCAACAACGGTCTACCAATGGGTACCGGGTACGGCTACTCGCCTTCCCGTGACCCTGACGTGTGACAGCCAAGGGTATTATACCGCCCTGAATGATGTCGACGAAGACATCCTCGGTGTATGGTTCACGGGTCCGCAAGAAGACGAAGGCTTGTTTGAACTCTACATGCAAGTGCAGAGCGACGGCTTGTCAGACACGGCGCCCGATGGAAGGCGAGTGGTGGCCATTCGCATTGACAACAGTGCACCGACAGCCGAGTTGGTGCTGGATGGCGCCGGAAGCGGCATGTGTACCGATACAAACAAGGGCGATCCTGTCAGGGGTAAGTTCACTGCATCCGCTCGCCACTTTGCGTCGTTTGGATTTGAACTTCTACCCCCGATCCCGGCCGGTCTGGTGGGCACATCCAACCCGGCGTCTATCATCACCATCTCGTCGCCCAGCGCGAGCGGCAGCCCCACGGCCGCAACGAGCTACCCGTCTCTGCCCACCGGAGGTGTACCCACCCTGGCCGGCACGTTTGAACTGAACACGTCGAACATGCAGCCCTGCGGGTATTCGCTCACGATCATTGTCAACAACCGCGTGAACGTGAACAGCGGCAGTTACCGCGAAGACCGGGAGCACGTTGGGTTCTGCGTGCGACCCAAACCGTAAAACCTGCTCCGCTTTTCACTCTACGGTTGAATTGCGGCGCGATCCCCTGTCGAATGGCGGCCCATGTTCCGCCCCGTCCAAAAGATCGCGCCGCTTCTTTTCTTCTCCGGCGCGTGCGCCCTTATTTACCAGACCGTTTGGCTGCGTGAGCTGCGGTTGGTGTTCGGCGCCTCCACGTCGGCATCGGCCGCCGTGCTCGCCATGTTCATGGGTGGGCTCGGTGCGGGGGGGCTTGTTCTCGGAAAGCGCATTGACCAAAAAAAGAACCCCCTCACCTGGTATGCCAACTTGGAGTTGGGTGTTGCGGCGCTCACGGCGGTCACGCCATTTCTCACCGACGGCGCGCGTTACTTGTACAGTGCCCTGGGTGGAACAGCCCTTCTTGGCACCGTCGGTGGAACTCTTGTTCGCCTTCTTTTGTCGGCGATTGTGCTCGTTCCCGTCACTTTTTTAATGGGTGGAACTCTTCCCGCCGCCGCGCGAGCCGCGGAGTCTGAAGACGATCCTGGGCGCCGTGATCTCGCAACGCTTTACGGTGTCAATACTCTGGGCGCCGTGGTGGGTGCCCTCACATCCACGTTTATACTGCTCGAAGTGTTTGGAGGGCGCCTACTCTTGTGGATGATCTGTCTGCTCAACGCTCTTTTGGCGGTGATCGCGCGTGGTATTGCCCGAGGGTTGGAGGCCGATGCTGAAGAAGCCCGTGCCAAAGAGGCATCTACCCAATCGGCGAAAGAGGAAGAGACAGAAGAAAAGAAACCTACCCAAGCGCCCGCGGTGCTTGATGTGCCGCTCGTCGCACCTCCTCGATTTGTCCTCGCTTCAGCGGCGGTTGTTGGGTTTGCGTTTCTGTTGATGGAACTTGTTTTCTACAGAATGTTGGGGCCCATTCTGGGTGGGTCGTCGTACACATTTGGGCTTATTCTGGTGTTTGCTCTTCTCGGGGTTGGGTTGGGAGGAGCGGTCTACCCATGGATCATGCGAAACCGTTCTCCCAGTCTCCGCGCTTTTGCTCTCACCTGCCTTTTAGAAGCTTTTTTCCTCCTTCTACCCTTTGCGTTGGGGGATCGAATTGCTCTCTTGGCTCTCACTCTGCGACCTCTCAAAGCGCTTGGTTTCTACGGTTTGGCCTCCGGTTGGGCGGTGATCACAGCCATTGTTGTTTTGCCGGCCGCGTTCGTTTCCGGCGTCCAATTCCCCCTGCTCATGGCCCTGTTGGGGCAGGGTCAAAAAAAGGTGGGAGAACACGTTGGGCTTGCGTACGCATGGAACACCGTTGGGTCGATCGTCGGTTCATTGGCGGGTGGATTTGGGCTCATTCCGTGGCTCGGGGCGCCTGGGGTTTGGCGCCTTTCGGCGCTTCTTTTGGTGTTTATGGGAACCGCGGCGGCCATCCTTTTCTACCTATCGGACAAAAAGGGAACTCGCCTTGTGTGGCCCGCGATTGTGGTGGCGGCGTGTGTACTCTTGGCCATTCAGGTGGGGCCAACCGCCGGTTGGAGGCACACCCCCATCGGCGCGGGTAGATCCGACGCGCGTCTTCAAAACGCAACCCCCAACACATTGCGCGATTGGTTTAACCATGAGCGGCGCGTGATTCACTGGGAAGCCGACGGTATAGAAAGCAGCGTTGCTGTTAACAAAGACAGCGGGTACAAGTTTGTTGTCAATGGGAAGGTCGATGGACATTCCCGCGTGGATGCGGGTACTCAGGTGATGAGCGGGCTCATCGCAGCCCTGCTTCATCCCAAACCCACGCGCGCGCTTGTGGTTGGCCTTGGAACCGGGAGCACGGCCGGTTGGCTCGGCGCCGTCCCTGAAATGGAAAGGGTAGACGCCGTTGAACTGGAGCCCGCGATTCTGCGCGTGGCCCGCGACTGCGCGCCCATCAATCAAAACGTTCTCGACAACCCCAAAGTGAAGATTTCCACGGGCGATGCGCGTGAAGTTCTACTCACCACCAAGAACACCTACGACATTGTTGTTTCTGAACCATCCAATCCATATCGCGCGGGCATTGCGAGCCTGTTTACCCAGGAGGTATACCAGGCGGTTGCCAAACGGCTTGCCCCGGGTGGGATCTTTTTGCAGTGGATGCAAGCGTACGAGGTGGATGGTCAAACAGTGCGCATTGTGTACGCAACACTCGCGTCGGTTTTTCCAAACGTGCAGACATGGTTAAGTCAGGGCGGTGACCTGGTGCTCGTTGCGTCGGTGGAGCCAACCCCCGTTGACGTTGAAACCATTCGACGGCGGCTCTCCGAAGAGCCTTACAAAACCGCGGTTACGAAGGTGTGGCGTGTGTTTGATGTGGAAGGTGTGCTCTCCCATTTTTTGGCGGCGGAGTCGCTGGCGAAGGTGGTTTATGAACAGGAGAAGGGCAACGTCAATACCGATGACCGCAACATGCTCGAATTTTCGTTTGCTCGAACGGTGGGTAAGCGGCACACGTTTGACGAGCGCGAAATTCTAGAAGCGGCGGTCAACCGAAAAGAGGACCGCCCGCGCACGATTGGTAAGGTTGACTCGGCGCGCATTGACGACCTTCGTATGGCGATGTTTTTTGACGCCGGGCGAGAGCCGCCGCTCTTTCGGCATTATACAAACAAGCAGCTTATGTGGATGGAAGGGTGGAATCAACTCATGGGTGGAAACTTCGCCCTCTTCAAGAGGCTTTGGGAGGCCGAAAACATTCCACCGCGGAGCGTTTATGACCTTTCCATCTTGGCAGCCGGATACGCAGAAACCGCCGACGAAAAAGCGCTCGCCGCCATTGATGCCCTGCGAGTGTACCAACCCGTCGAGGCCGACGTTTGTTTGGCTCGTTACCTCCTTAAAAAAGGGGAGATCGAGAAGTCGGCTGAAGCGGCCATGCGGGCGATCACGGTTTATCAGTCAGATCCGTGGCCTACAATGAAAATGGTAGATGGGTTTCTTGAAACGACAGTGATTGAAATTGCCATGCGCAATAAAGTTCAGGGCGCCCGATTGTTTGAAGCGCTGGCGGAGCCTTTTGTGATGCATCTGCTGGACGAAGAACGCCTTCGAGCGCGGGTGAGGCTTTCACAGCGAATTGACTTTGCCAAACACTGCCGTGAGGCGTACTCCGCGTTTGAACCTCACATTCCCTTCAAGTTCGGGTTTTTGAGGCAGCGAGCCGAATGTTACGGCATTGTGGGTGATCCCAAAAAGGCCCAAGCAGATCGAGATTTTCAAACATTTCTCGACGATGAACCCATCACATTCCGCGCGGGGCTTGATGAAAATTTAGACTACGTGGATGATCCGGCGGCCAAACGATTGAGCCCCGGCGCCGGTCAGACGCAGGAGTGAAGGACAGGGGTCACGGAGAAAACGGTATTTTCAATGCCGTAGTGTCAATTGGAGTCAACACGGTCGCCTGGGTAAATTGGGCGCCCAGGCTTGGGGAGCTTGGGTAGGGTAGATTTGTTACCGCTGGCCGCGGTGATCACTTCAATGTCAAGTGTCAACTGAGCGCCCGCGCCTTTGACGGTTAGACTTTGTGTACCCAACTGCAAACCCCGGACTGTAACACATCCCGGAAAGAACTCGTCTGCAACTTCAAGACCGGCGGACGAGTTATACTCCCAGTTTGTGCCGGCCACCGGATTCGTTCCCGAATAGGGACGAAAACAGTAGAATTCAGACTCTTCTAGACCAAGTTTTCCAGTGGGAAAATTACCCAACGCGGTAACCAAAGGCGTGATCTTGTCGGCTTTTGAAACAATCTTCACGGTAATGCTCTGGGTTGAAAAGGTCGGGGCTTTGGCCTCCACTGTAAAAGCTCCCGTGGCCGCCGCGGTGAGCCAAACCGCGTCCCACTTTGCCGAGTTCTCGAGCGGCGTGGCATCTCCCGCGAGTGTCAAGGTGACGCCCTCGTCAACGAGGCGCGTTTGACCATTCCACAGCAAAAGCGCAACCGGCATTGTGGATGAAGCGAGGGCAACCCAGGGTGCACTCGGCGGCTCCGCGCCGAGCGCCGGATACATGTCAATTGGTGCAAGTTCAACTTTGTCGATGTTGAAAGCGGACAACTGAAAGCGATCGTAAAGCAGGTTGGTTCCCGCTTCTGTCAGACGAAGATAGCCGGTGCCGGGATCGGAAGCCCCAACCAACACTTCCGATGGGGAGGTTTCTTTAATTTCTACAACCCCCGTCCCATGAGCGTCAAAGGGTAGATCAAACGGAAAATTGCCTTGATTATCCCAATATACTTTTATTGTTTGTGTACCTCCCACCGCCATGGCTTTGGGACCGCCGGAAAAAAACGAATCGAACGTGCTCGGCCCCATAAAGTGGAGTCCCTGCGGGGTTTTGTCAGAACACGTTTCACCGGGGAGACAATTGTCGCCGTCCCCTCCAGACCCCCCTATTCCCGTGGATCCGCCGTCTCCCCAAGGGTTGTTGTTTTGAGCGCGCTCCCCACCGGGCAGGCATCCTCCCATGAGCGCGATCGCCGCACCCAACCCAAGCATCCAAGAAGTTCGTTCCATGGTTGTGCGCTACGCAACCAATATGCCGCAAAAGGGGGGAGCGTTGCTACTCCACGGCGCAGTCGACGGATCCACGAAGAAGGCGAGGCGAGGGGGAGGGAAGACCGTGACATGCGGGTCACGGTGGGGTGCGCGCCCTCGCGCACGCGGGTAAGGTGACACGTTGGTCGAAACCCTCGTGATGCCCAAAAAGCGCCGCGCTGGAAGTTTTTTCCGGCGCCGAGGGGAAAAAAGGACGAGGCGCTTTCGGCTTAACGCAACGCGTGCGATCTGAAGAGCCGCGAACCTTTTTGGACGGCGCACGTTTCTCGCTGGAAAGTTTCTTCTCAGTTGATGTAGCAATCGCGCAGCATGACTACCCATCCCAATCTACCCGAACGGGCGCGCGTTGTTGTGATCGGCGGCGGAGTGATCGGATGTTCTGTCGCCTACCATTTGGCACATGCCGGATGGAAAGACGTGGTGCTCCTTGAAAGGGACAAGCTCACGTCGGGCACCACCTGGCACGCCGCCGGCCTCATGGTGACCTTTGGCTCCACGTCGGAGACCTCTACCGAGATGCGCAAATACACGCGCGATCTGTACTCACGTTTGGAGGCTGAAACAGGCCTTGACACGGGGTTTCGCCCTGTCGGGTTTATTGAGGTGGCCGCCGATGCCGACAGGCTTGAAGAGTATCGACGCGTCTCGGCGTTCAACCGTCACTGTGGGGTGGACGTTCATGAAATATCGGCGTCCGAAGTAAAAGACCTTTTCCCCCTGGCCCGCACCGATGACATTCTCGCCGGGTTTTATGTCAAAGAAGATGGCAAGGCCGATCCGGTCAACGTAACGCTCGCCTTGGCCAAGGGCGCCCGGCTCCAAGGGGCAAAAATCTTGGAGGGCGTACCCGCCACCGGCGTTGTACAAAAAAACGGACGGGTAGCGGGAGTCAACACGCCGTACGGAACCATCGAGTGTGAATACGTTGTCAACTGCACCGGCATGTGGGCCCGTCAACTCGGAGCCAAAAACGGTCTGACAATACCCCTCCAATCGGCTGAACATTACTACTTGATTACCGACAAAGTGCCGGGGATCTCACCGTCGTTCCCTGTGCTTGAAGATCCGGGCTGCCACGGGTATTACCGTGAAGAAGTGGGCGGGCTCATGATCGGTTTGTTTGAGCCGGTGTGTGCCCCATGGAAGATCGAGGGTGTGCCTGAAGACTTTTCATTTGGGGAGATCACACCCGATTGGGATCGCATGGGCCCCTACGTGGAAAGGGCCATGAGTCGCGTTCCTATTTCGCTTGAAGTTGGGGTTCGAAAGTTTTTCTGCGGCCCCGAGAGCTTTACTCCCGACCTTCTACCCATTGTCGGTGAGGCCCCTGAGATCAAGAATTACTTTGTTGCCGCCGGACTCAACTCCATTGGCATTCTTACCGGGGGCGGACTGGGTCGAGTCCTCGCCCATTGGATTATGACGGGTAGGCCCGATGTGGACGTGACGGGATTCAACATTGACAGGCTTCACCCTTACCAGTGCAACCCTGAATATCGCCGGACGAGGACGGTGGAGTCGCTTGGCATGGTATATCAGGTTCACTACCCAACACGATCCATGCTGACGGCGCGCGGCGCCAAGCGATCACCCCTGCACGACCGTTTGCTTGCCCAAGGCGCTTACTTCAAAGACGTGAGCGGATGGGAAGGTGCCGACTGGTATGCGCCCACCCCGGCGGAAGCCAAAGTGGACGGGTTTTCATGGGGTCGGCAAAAGTGGTTTCCACAGTGGAAAGCGGAACATGAAGCCGCGCGAGAAGGTGTCATTTTGATGGACATGTCGTTCATGTCCAAGTTCATGGTGCAAGGCAACGACGCCGGGCGGCTACTTGACTATATCTCCGCCAACAGTGTGAATGGACCGGCCGGGATGATCACCTATACCCAGTGGCTCAACGAAGGTGGCACGCTGGAGGCCGATCTGACCGTTACAAAACTTGCGGAAGACAAGTTTTTTGTTGTGTCGTCGGACAACACCCACGGGCACACAAAAGCGTGGATGAAGCGCCATTTCCCAAGCGACGCGCACGTGTTTGTAACGGACGTGACGTCGGGTTATGCGCAGATCAATATTCAGGGGCCCAAGTCGCGTGACCTGATTGCCGGTCTAACCACGCAGGACATGAGCCATGAGGCCTTCCCGTTTCGAGCGGCAAAAGAAATCGACATTGGGTTTGCCCGCGCGCTGTGTGTACGCATTACGTATTTGGGTGAACTTGGGTATGAACTGTACGTTCCGTCGGAGCAGGCTACCCATGTGTACGAGCGTCTTGTGGGGGCCGGCAAAGCGTTTGGACTCCGTCACGCGGGCCTCAAGGCGTTGGGCAGTTTGCGCATGGAAAAGGGCTACCGCGACTATGGCCATGACATAGACAACACCGACTCGGTGCTTGAAGTGGGGCTCGGTTTTGCGGTTGACCTAAAAAAGCCGGGTGGCTTTTTGGGTAAAGAAGCGGTGCTCGCAAAAAAGGCGGCTGGGCCACTTCATAAGCGGCTTGTTCAGATTTTGGTAAAAGACCCGGAGCCCCTCATGTTCCATGCCGAAATCGTGCATCGAAATGGGAAGGCGCTCGGGTATATTCGCGCTGCCTCGTATGGGTTTACCCTGGGCGGTGCAGTGGGTCTTGCCATGATCGAGGCGGGTGAACCGATTGATCAAAACTACCTTGATAAAGGCACTTGGGAAGTGGACATCGCGGGTAAACTCTACCCGGCGGCTGCCTCGCTCCGCCCCATGTACGATCCTGACATGAAAAAAATCCGCTGCTAGGTGCCCACCCCGACCTGACGCGTTTCAGATGACTGCAACGTCGTAATCAACACGGAATCACAGAGGACGCGGAGGGACACGCTCCGTGGATCTCCGTGATCTCCGTGCCTCCTAGGTAACTTCCCTTTAGCGGAACGTTCTGCAAGGCACGGATCCAGTCTTGTCGAGACGTTTGGGACACCCTTGCCCGTCGCCAAGCGGAAAAGCGAACAGCGTGGCGCGTCGGGTTCTCCAGATGGAGTTCTGTGGCGAGCGCAGCCACGACGAAAACGAGAGACCGGCGAGACCGGTGGATGGCGACGTGATGGACATCTCAAGTCGCCGGACCTCCCAGAACGGGCTCTTTTCTGCTGCATCGACAACTCAACCGCAACGAGTTACTCGCCGTTCGAATGAGGCGCATGCGCCGCTGGGGAACTCCGTGTTGAATACGACGTGTCAGGTGGCAGGGCATTTCAGGTCGTTGCGAGGCGGCTGAAGTCCGGTGAATGGGCCGCGAATCAGGTGTCGAGGCGGGTGTCGAGGTGTGTTAGGCGGCGGGGGCGGTTTTGCGGAACTCACGCATGAACGACGTGAGTGCTTCCATGGATTCGTACGAAACGGCGTTGTAAGCGGAGACCCGAATGCCTCCGGTGGAGCGGTGTCCGGCGAGGCCGATCATTTGTTTTTTCGCCGCCTCTGAAACGAACTTTTTCTCCAACTCTTCAGTGGGTAGACGAAAGACAATGTTCATATAAGAGCGGCTCTCTTTTTCTACCGGGGCGCGGAAAAAGTCGGGATCGCTGTCAATGGTGGAGTAGAGCAGATCTCCCTTTTTGCGGTTGTGAGCTTCCATTGCTGAAAGCCCGCCCATTTCTTTGGTAACCGCGAGCACGTTGCGGACTAGGTAAATGCCAAACGTGGGAGGTGTGTTGTAGAGCGAGTTATTTTCTGCGTGGGTGCCGTAGCGCAGGATCACAGGAATGTCTTTGCGCGCCGTGGCCAAAAAGTCCTTTTTGACAATGACGATCACCACACCCGACGGACCGATGTTCTTTTGCGCGCCCGCGTAAATGAGCGAGTATTTTGAAACGTTGATCGGCTTCCACATGATGTCACTTGACATGTCGGCAATGAGGGGAACGTTGCCAACTTCAGGGTCGTAATGCCACTGCGTACCGAAGAGAGTATTGTTGGTGGTGATGTGTACATACGCGGCGGCTGGGTCGACCTGAATTTCACCCTGTTTGGGGATGCGTGTGTACTTTTTGTTTTGTTCTGTGGTGGCCGCAACACGCACCTTGCCGAGGCGACCGGCTTCTTGGTATGCCTTTTCTGACCATCCACCCGTGATCACGTAGTCGGCCGTTTTGCCCTCGGGCAGAAAGTTCATGGGGACCATGGCAAACTGGAGACTGGCGCCGCCCTGCAAAAACAGAACGTCGTACCCATCTGGAATGCCACACAACTCTTTGGTCAGGCTTACGGCCTCGTTATGAACGGCTTCGTAAGACTTGCCGCGGTGGCTGTGCTCCATAATGGACATGCCGGTCCCCTCGAAATCGAGAAGTTCGCGCTGTGCGCGTTCAAGGGCGGCGAGGGGAAGGCCGGCGGGGCCGGCATTAAAATTGTGAGCGCGGGCCATGGGAGAAATCTCCTTCGAAGAGGGCGGCTGCTTTAGCACGGTTTGGGATCGAAGGGGGATCGTTTTGACGCGGCTGTGTCGGCCCTTCCCATCCCGGCGCTTTCTATGGTAGACGCGGGCGATGCACCGATTTGTGCGCGTGGCGGGGTTGGCGGTTGCGTTCTCAACTGGGCTATTGGGAGCCTGCGATGGGGGTGAGAGTGGTCCCGGCGGCGGAACAACCGGTCAAACAACCACCCCGCCGCGGCCCTCGGTTCCTACCACAAATGATACCGCGTTTGGAGTCGTGGGTGTACCCAACTATCTTCTCGCGGGCGACGATCTCACCCCGCCGACTCCGTCGTTTACAATTCGGGTAACCCCTCCGGCCGCAGTAGAACAATTGGATCTTTGGCTCGATGACGGCGATCCAATTGCCATGAGCCAAGACGGCGCCGACTGGGTCGTGACCGTCGATGCCCTACCGCTTGCGGTGGGTGACCATTCTGTGATGCTTGCCGAACGCGACGCCGAGAGCGGGTTTTATTTTTCAGGTTTCAAAAAAGGCCACGCTCTCTACATGGTCGTGTCGACAGATTGGGACTTTTCCGACGTTGACGATCGCGTGCTTGACCATCACGAAGAACTCCACACAACTCACCCGGAGCTGAAAATCACGCACTTGATTGGCCCGTACACATTTACCGACTCGGCCGTTCCACAAGCGCGGCGCGATCTGATTGTGGAGTGGGCCAAGGGCATGCGTGACGTGCACGGAGATGAAATCGGGCTGCACGTTCACCCGCGCTGCACGTTTGTAGAAGCGGCCGGTTTACCCTGTTTGACAACGCCGTCGGTCGCTTACCCTGAAGGCGATACCACCGGTTATACTGTTCGGCTTGGAGCGTACTCGCGCGACCAATGGAACGTCATGTTCTCCAAAGCGGCGGACATCTGGCAAAGTGTCGGATTTGGAAAGGCAACCGCATTTCGAGCCGGCGCATGGACGCTTGAAACGCACGTAGCGCAGGCACTTTTTGACTCGGGATTTGTTGTTGATTCGTCCCCGGTAAACTGGCCATACCTCGAAGAGTGGGAAGGGTATGATCTGTACTCGTGGAATCAGGCGCAGTGGGCGCCGATCGGTGACACAAGTCAACCGTATTACCCCACAACGGAGAGTGTCTTGCCCGACGGATCGGGAGAAACGGTGGAGCTTCTACTCCTGCCTGACAATGGCATCATGGTTGACTATTGGACTGTTGACGAAATGACAGCCATTTTTACTGCCAACTGGAGCGGACAGGCGCTCTCCGCTCCCGTTCAGGTTTCTACCGGATTTCACCCGGCACCCGAGCAGTACTACTCCAAGTCAGAATACATTCGCCTCGACAAGTTTTTTGCGCACGCCGACCAATTCCTCGCCTCTCAACTGGCAGGCCCTGTTGTGTACATTCGCATGTCCGATGCCGTGAAAGTCTGGTAGCGCCGAGGCGCGCAACGGGGCGCGCAGTAGAGGTGACCGACTACGCCCAGTGTGTTGGCAATCAAGAAAGCGATACCTGTGAAGGATATTGCGTTGCGGCCGAGCTTTCCGCCTGCACACCAAGCGGACTCGATACGTGTCTTTTGGCATGTCAAGAAGAAAAACACCCCAGCTGCTCGACTGTCGCATGTCAAACGGTTTGGACTGTTCGTCGGGGATGATCAGCGACGTCGTTCGCGCCGTCCGCTTGTGGCTTTTCGCCTCCGAAGAACTGCACCCATGGCTCCTACCATTATAAGGAGGAGTGGAGCGCCCGACGCCCCGGAGTCGACTGCTCGGCACCCACAGTCTCCGCTACCTGAACTACCACTGCCTCCTCCTCCCGCTCCAGAACCGCTTCCGCCGGCGGCTCCTGACCCGGTTCCACCCGTTGCGCCTGAGCCGCCGACGCCGCCGGATCCGCCGGTGCCCACGGGGTTGGGGTTTTTCCCTGCGATCACCAACATGCCAATGGACACCGGTGGAAGCGATAACGTGACTTGCTGCCCCTCCAGAGTGGGTTGTTCCAAGAGCGAAAGGTTGGCCGTCCCCTCATTATTATAGAAGAGGGCCGGCTCCGACGAAGGTTCGAATTGGTTGATCGTGACCGTGACCGATGTCGCTGTTGGGTTTTCGTTGACAAGTGCGATTGTCAAGCGGTTAGTGCCGGCCGATGCGTACGCGTTGACGCCTGAGTTGACATCCGCACTTGCGTACACACCGGTCGACTCAAACGCCGAACCTTCCCCGTCATAGTTGCGAAAGAGCTTGTAGGCAGCGAATGCGATTTCGTCTGGATTGGGAGGTGACCACGCGGTTGCCAGGTGTACACCTTCACGCCCAAACAGTCCGAGTACCTCGGCGTATGTGACTGCGCCCACAGCTTCGTTGTGGGAGTAGAAGTCATACTCACTGATCGCGAGTTTGGTGCCGGGATAGTTGTCGGCGACCCAACTGCGCATTCGAGGCAAAAGAGTGATTGCGTCCCCGATCCACGATGGATCGACGTAGGAAGGATCCCAAAGCGAGCGCGTGATTTCAGGAGGGTTTCCTCCCTGCGGGTAATAATGCAGGTCGAGGTAGTGGAGAATTCGTTTGCCGTTTTCGTCTTCGTACTTTTTGGCTTGACTCAAGAGCCACGCGACCAGCTCGCTGCCGCCGTGCGCCGCGCGATCGGGCGAATTTGGAGAACATCCCTGAGAGATGTTGTCTTTGTCAGAACAAAAATAATTGGGCCATCCCCACTCTGCGGGACCCGCTATTTCAGCGGTTGGATCGGCTTCCAAAATAGCGAGTGAGTAGTCGCGCATCCGTTCCCACAGCTCGTCGTACCCGAGAGGATCTTTTCGAATGTCGCGATGCGTGTGACGCCAGAGCGCGGGTTCATTGTCGAGTGCGTAGATGCGCTTGCCATTGGATGGTCCAAACTTCTGAACGATGTAGCTCACCCATTGTTTTGCCCAGTCGGGTGACGTTGCGACGCTTGTATTGGAGGGCGCTCCGCAGTCGAGATATTCACCGGTCACCGGGTTGAGCCCGTCACCGCAGTTGTCGTCGTAGGGATCAAATGACGACTGATTTGGGAGGAGAGTTTTAGGGCAACCGCAGTCAAACGGATGAGAATATTTGGGCGGCGGTTTGGATACCCAACCGATGGTTGGGATTGTAAAGAGAGAAATCATTTCTTTTTCGGCCGAGAACGCCAAAAACTGGTTTGCCTTGCTCTCCTCTTTTGGGCTACCCGGTGGTGTTGCGCAGTAGTTTGATTCTGCCTCCCAACACCCTGCAATGTTCTCAAAGTAATAATCGGCGCCTGTATTGAAGACATCGATTTCATAGTTGTAGCGGGTGACGCTGTTTCCACCCCACCGCGCGGCGGTGATGTTGGCCAACGTCACCTGGGTTTCACTTGGGAAGTTGAGACCGTAAATGGCGGAGGAGATCGGATGGGCGTTGGAAGACGCATCGACCGTCACGGCAACCTGCGCATTTGCGGCGAGCGCAGAAAAAGAGATGGAGGCGGCACAGAAGCACGAAATGAGGTGACGCATGATTTGTATTGTGCGCCTTGCAGGTGGGAAGACTCAACAGCGACGCTTGCGCACACTTCAGCGTGCCGCGTGTCCCTGCGCGCGACCGTAAAGAAACGTTTTGACGTGACAGTGCCCCTTGAGATTTTTTCAGTACGCGCTAGGACGCACGTACCTCTACTGCGCGTTCGACGAACGTGCCCACCGGCCGCGTTCGGAGTTTCGCATGCCCCAATCAAACACCACCACCCCTCAGAGTAACCTCGGTATGCAAACCAAACCCTCCCATCTTGCCTTTGTCCTCGCTCCACTGCTTCTCGTGTCGTGCACTTCTGAAAGTGTCGACACGGACCCGAACCCGTCAGATGAACTTTTGGCTCCGCCCGCCGAAGGCAAAGGAGTGCAGTTTAAAATGACGGTGAAGATCGAAGCGGGAACGGAATCTGAAAAATGTCTCTTCGTGAAAGCTCCCGCCGTCGATCTTTTGGTGCAGCGCGATGAAGTTCGCTTCACTCCGGGGAGCCATCACTTCCTCCTGTACGAAACGTCGTACTCAGAAATTCCAACTGAAAAGACAAACGGCACCAAGGTCGATACGAGCGGAGTGTTTGACTGCTCCGACGGTGCCACGAACGGGTGGAGCGTTACAAAGTTGGTCGGCGGATCACAAAATGCCGACGGTGGCTCCATTCTAAAATTTCCAGAGAACGTTGCGATGCGAGTGCACAGCGACGCGGTGCTCCTCATGAACGCGCACTACGTCAACGCATCGTCTGAAGACTTGGAGCCTGAGGTGAGGATCAACCTTTACACAATCCCCGAAAGTCAGGTCGAACACGAAGGCGACATCATCTTTTACTATAATCCGTTCATCGCGGTTCTGGCCGGATCTGAGTCGCGCGCACGCATGCGATGTTCCATCAACGAAGACATCACGCTCACCAATTTCCAGTCGCACATGCATCGGCGTGGCGTTGGATACGAGGCGACTGTTGCAGGACAAAACGCGTTTTACAAAAACGATCTCTGGGAAGGTGTTCCGGTGCTCGACCTCGGCGAAGGAAAGAAGATCGCCAAGGGCAGCGTGCTCGACTACCACTGCGATTACAACAATCCGGCGGCCAACGACGTGTTCCAAGGTCCACGTTCCACCGACGAAATGTGCATGGCGATCGGATCGTACTACCCGGCCGATCCCACCACTTCAGGTTGCTCGGCGGTGCTCGACGATGGCACGGTGGTGAATAATTTTGGAGGCGAGTGGGTTGGTAACGGCACCAAGACTTGCAAAGAAACCATGACGTGCGTGCAGGGCGCCCTCAATGGTGAAAAGGTGTTTGAGGAGATCACAAAATGTGTTCTCGATTCGGCACCTGAAAAGTCAAAAGTCGTTTCAGATGCCCTGCGTTGCCTGTTCCTCAAAGACAATCCGCTGTCGGCATGTCAGACAGAGTTTGCGACCTGCCAAGCAAACTGATAGGTGAGGAGTGGAACTTGTCCCGCCGCTCGGTAATCCCGTCTGACCGACGATGTGCCCCGACGACGTGCGGACACCAATCACTCCTTCATCAAAAACAAAACCGAAACTCGGTTGAGGTATGAAAAACATGGAAGCTAACAAAGAAGGTTCTGACTCCGGCGTGTCGAAAGCCGACTTCATCCGCAGCCTGGGCAGCGCCCCTGCAAAAGAAGTTGTAGCGAAGGCCAAAGAAGCTGGAATCACCCTGAGCGAGGCGTACGTGTACAAGCTTCGCTCCAACGAACGTCTTGCCGCGAAGCGTGGCAATGCCGCTCCCAAAGCAGCTGCCAAAAAGGCTGCCGCGCCCAAGAAGCGCGCTGCCAAGGCGCCTGCCAAGAAGGGTGCTGCAAAGGCCGCCGCTCCGAAAGTGGAAACCCCGGCCGCAGCTCCCGCAGCCCCGGCGCGTTCGGGTGGAAAAACCAACGAAGAGAAGTTTGTCGACCTCGTTCTCGAACTTGGTATTGCCACTTCAGAAGAGCTTTTCGCAAAGGTTCGGTCGCGCGCGAAGAGCGTCAGCCTCCGCTAGCCTTTCCACTACCGCGATGGGAGGCTGACCTGCCCTCGGTCAACTTTTTCGCCTCCCATCGTGTGTACTCCATACAAGATCTTCCGCCACATTCAGCTCGTCCGGTGACTCGAACTTTCTTGTTCGACATCACAGCCGCGCTTGTTTTTGCGCATCCGCGCTTCTACCCGGCCGTGGAAAATCCTACTCGTCATACAGGTTCTATCGACTCTCCAAACCTTCCCAAGGGGAGGAAAAAGAGTCAGAAACCCCTTACTATCCATGGTCATTTGAACAATGAACAGATGAATCGAAAGTTGTGCTTTCTCCTGGACGGGAAAGCAGCTATGGTGTGAAGCACCAACCATGGATAACAACAAATCTACCAAGAGCGATTCATCCAAAGCAGACTTCATTCGCGGCCTCGCCGGCGTCCCCGCAAAGGACGTTGTGGCGAAAGCGAAAGAGGCAGGAATCACGTTGAGCGAGGCTTATGTTTACAAGCTTCGTTCAAACGAGCGTCTCGCGGCCAAGAAGGGTGGCGCCCCCGCCGCTGCCAAGCCCGCCGCTGCCAAGCCTGCCGCCAAGAAGGCCGCTGCCCCCAAGAAGGGCCCTGCCAAGCGTGGCCCCGGCCGTAAAGCCGCCGCCAAGCCCGCTGCAGACGCCCCCGCCGCCGTTGCCGCCGCCCCCAAGGCTGCCGTGTCGCGCGCCTCTGAAGAGAAGTTTGTCGACCTCGTTCTCGACCTCGGTCTCAGCACCGCGGAAGAGCTTCTCGCCAAGGTTCGCGCCCGCGTGAAGAAGGCGATTTTGGCCTGATCATTAAACTCTAACCTGTTGAGAAGGCCGGTGGTAACACCGGCCTTTTTTTCCTTTTTCTACCGTACGGCTCCGCGCGCTTCTCTCCGCGTCGCCTGAAACGTTGTGGTGACTCTACCGTCGGCGGGCACCTCTCCCGCGCTTTGGCTCTCGCGATCCGCGAGTCGGGTAGGCCCATAAAGTTCGTAAACGCGCTCGGTCAGGGGCGATGGCGCACGCTTCTTCCTGATCAATTCAACCACGATTTATAGGCATTTTTGTTCATTTGTCGGTCGAGTTCTGTTCTTCCACTTGACGCGCGCAGCCGTTCGATCAAACTTTCAAGAACTGTATCCGTCTATCCGAATATAGTGATGAATGAACCTCACCCATTACGCAGAAACGCTCTCCCTTCTGGGCGATGAAAGTCGCCTTCGGTTGTGCGCTCTACTTCACGAGCGGGAGCTTTGTGTCACAGACCTGGTGCGCCTAACGGGCATAGCGCAGTCGCGCGTGTCGACTCATCTCGGTCGATTGCGCGACGCCGGATTGGTGCGGGACAGGCGTGATGGATTGCACGCGTTTTATGGGCTTTCCATGGAGTCCATGGCGCCTTCCGCCAAAGCTCTACTGACCGAAGCGTTACAGAGCGACGATCCGGTTCTCAACGCCGATCGTGTTCGCCTCAGGGAGCTTGACGCTGAACGCAAAGGTCTGCTGCCGGAGTCTTTCGCTGGACAGATGGAGCGTCATTATTCGCCTGGTAGAACTTGGCAGTCACTCGCCACCGGGCTTGCCGGTCTTCTCGATTTGGGTGACGTGCTTGATGTCGGATCGGGTGACGGTGCGGCAGCATCGCTCTTTGCCGCACGATGCAAATCGCTCACTTGTATTGATACAAGCGCGCGCATGATCGAAGCGGCAAAACACCGGTTTCGTAAGGATCCACACGTTCACGCGTTGGTCGCCGACGCATCTGATCTTCCGTTTCGGCCGGCCACGTTTGATGTTGCCATTCTGTTTCATACTCTGACCTATGCCGAACAGCCTGCCCAAGTGTTCGATGAGACATTTCGTGTGTTGCGATCGGGTGGACGTGTTGTGGTGTTGTCGCTCGACGAACATCCCCACGAGGAGATCACCGCACCGTATGGAGAAGTTCGCGCCGGGTTTTCTCCCCGCGCGCTGCGCGGCATGTTGACGCGCGCGGGGTTCAGCGTGAGCGAGTGTTTGGTCGCGTGTCGCGAGTCGAAAAAACCGCACTTTTCTGTTGTGCTTGCCGTTGCAGAAAAGCCTCAAAAACAAGGCTCAAAAAGCTCCAGTGGAGCTGTCGCGAACAAGGTTTCAAAAAGTACAAAAGGTAGGTCTGATCGTGTCCACTCAACGTGACTATGGAGCCGTTCGCGCGGCGCTTTCCAAACTCTTTCAAGACAGAGTTGTCGTGATTGACGGTGCTATGGGCACCACCATCCGAACGTATGGAATGAAGGAAAGCGACATTCGCGGAGCACGATTTGCGAATGCAAAAAAAGATCTACTCAACAACGGTGATCTGTTCACGCTCACGCAACCGAAAATGATCGGCGACATCCATCGGCGCTTTTTGGAAGCGGGAGCCGACATTATCGAAACCAACACTTTTGGAGCTACCACCATTGCCCAGAGTGAACTCTTTGTCGACGATCCGCGAGAGCACGGCGGTAGAAAAGATCCCACTTTTTACGAGTCGATTATCGACGATCCGTTTTTGAAAGACCTCGCATGGGAGATCAATTTCGAGAGCGCTCGCCTCTGTCGCACGTGGGCGGATCGGGTTGCAAATCAGGACGGTCGACAACGGTTTGTCGCCGGGGCGATCGGGCCGCTCACTGTGTCGCTTTCCAACTCTCCCGACGCAGACGACGCGGGTTTTAGAGTTGTCACTTTTGATCAGGTAAGGAGAGCGTACGCTCATCAAGTCCGCGCTTTGATCGAAGGAGGATCCGATCTTCTTTTGGTTGAAACCATCTTCGATTCACTCAACGCCAAGGCGGCTCTTGTGGCGGTGAGTGAGGTGCAAAAAGAACTTGGAGTGGACATTCCACTGATGATTTCCGCCGCGGTTGGGCGCGGCGGTGAAACAATGATTTCGGCTCAAACCGTGCGCGCTTTGTGGACCGCGGTGGAGCATGCAAGGCCGTTTAGC
The DNA here is from genome assembly GCA_016712345.1 of Polyangiaceae bacterium. Classification (GTDB taxonomy): domain Bacteria; phylum Myxococcota_A; class Polyangia; order Polyangiales; family Polyangiaceae; genus JADJRH01. The sequence continues at coordinate 3,448,132 of JADJRH010000011.1, read as the reverse complement.
GTGGGGCTCAACTGCTCGCTCGGTCCTGACTTGATGTATCCGTTTTTGTCAGAACTTGCGGAGCACGCTCCCACTGCCATCTCCTGTTATCCCAACGCGGGCTTGCCCAATCCAATGTCACCAACGGGGTTTGATCTTGAACCCGCCGACATGGCGAAATCGATCGCACAATTCGCCGGCGACGGTCTTGTCAACATTGCCGGCGGGTGTTGTGGAACAACTCCCGAGCACATCGCGGCAATCGCAAAAGCGGTAGAAAATCTACCTCCAAGATCATTTTCGGTGCGCCCTTCCGATCACGCCGCACCATCCTCATTGTCGTCGTTTCGTCCGCTCACACTTTCAGGTTCACAACCGTTTGCTCAGCAGCAGGGAGTGTTCATCATGGTCGGTGAGCGCACCAATGTTGCCGGCTCACCGCGCTTCGCCAAACTTATAAAGGAAGGCAAGTTTGAAGAGGCTGTGAGCGTTGCGCGCCAACAGGTTGATAACGGCGCAAACGTGATCGACGTTTGCATGGATGAAGGGATGATTGACGGCGTGTCGGCCATGACGCGCTTTCTTCAACTCATCGGGAGCGAACCTGAAGTTGCGCGCGTCCCGCTCATGGTCGACTCTTCTAAATGGGAGGTGATCGAAGCCGGCCTCAAATGTCTTCAGGGCAAAGGCATTGTGAACAGCATTTCTCTCAAAGAGGGAGAAGAGCCATTTCGCCGCAGCGCCCGCATTATCCAAAAGTACGGAGCGAGTGCTGTTGTCATGGCTTTTGATGAGCAGGGACAGGCCGCTTCTTACTCCGACAAAATTCGAATTTGCGAACGCGCCTACCACATCTTGATCGAAGAAGGATTTCATCCTGAAGACATCATTTTTGATCCGAACGTGCTCACTGTCGGAACTGGAATTGAAGAGCACGCAAACTACGCGGTCGACTTTATTGAAGCGACACGTTGGATCAAAACACACCTTCCACACGCAAAAGTAAGCGGCGGAATTTCAAACGTGTCATTCAGCTTTCGCGGAAACAATCCCGTGCGCGAAGCAATGCACTCGGCGTTTCTCTACCACGCGATCGCCGCAGGATTGGACATGGGCATCGTCAACGCCGGCATGCTCGAAGTGTATGAAGAGATCGATCCCGAGTTGAAAGAACGAGTGCTCGACGTTCTTCTCAATCGACGCGCCGATGCGACAGAACGATTGGTGGAGCTGGGTGAAAAACTCAAAGCGTTGAGTCTTGGAACATCGGGCCAAGAAAAGAAAGAGGAAGAATGGCGGCGCGGCACGGTAGAGGAGCGCCTTTCGCACGCGCTTGTAAAAGGCATCGACACATTCGTTGAGATCGACACCGAGGAGGCACGACAGAAATTGGGGAGACCTCTTTCTGTCATTGAAGGGCCTCTTATGGATGCGATGGGTGTGGTCGGTGATCTGTTTGGGGCAGGTAAAATGTTTTTGCCCCAGGTTGTGAAAAGCGCGCGCGTCATGAAAAAGGCCGTCGCGTATTTGACTCCGTACATGGAGGCCGAAAAGGCAGCCACTGTTGCAGCGGGCGGTGCCGCTCGAACGCAGGGTCGCGTGTTACTCGCCACGGTAAAAGGTGACGTTCACGACATTGGAAAAAACATTGTCGGCGTGGTGCTCGCCTGTAACGGTTATGAAGTGATTGACATGGGCGTCATGGTCCCGTGTGAAAAAATTCTGGAACGAGCGCGTTTAGAAAAAGTTGACATCATCGGGTTGAGCGGACTCATCACACCTTCCCTTGATGAGATGGTGCACGTCGCGCGTGAAATGCAGCGTCAAGGCTGGACAATCCCTTTGCTCATTGGAGGGGCCACCACAAGTCGCGCTCACACCGCCGTGAAAATTGCTCCTCATTATAAAGGTGCGGTTGTTCACGTTCACGATGCGAGTCGAGCTGTACCCGCGGCGACAAGCCTGCTCAGCGACGATGGTCGAAAAGAATTTTTGCGGCAGCTCGATTCAGAATACGACGCGCTTCGCGCTCGGTATTCCGCACCGAAACAACCGCTCTGCTCCATTGAAAAAGCGCGCGCATCGGCGCTCAAGTTGAGCTTTGGCAAGAGTGAAGTGGCCGAGCCGCGCACTCCTGGAAAGCCCATTATTGTCAACGCTTCGATCGATACCCTGCGGCCGTATATCGACTGGACTCCGTTTTTTCACACGTGGGAACTAAAAGGCGTCTACCCGCGGATTTTGGAAGATGAGCGTTACGGTGAGCAGGCGAAGCAACTGCTCGCCGACGGTCAGATGTTGCTCGATCGCATTTCGAGACAATCGCTTCTCACCGCGCGAGGTGTGTACGGGATCTTTGCAGCTAATTCTGTGGGCGACGATGTTGAAGTGTTTTTGGACAACGAGCGTACACATCCCGCCGCGCGCTTCCATTTTCTGCGTCAGCAATCGCAAAAGGCGTCGTCGGAGTCTTACCGTTGCCTGGCGGACTACGTTGCACCCAAAGATTCAGGCGCGCTCGATCACATTGGTGCGTTTGCCGTTACAGCCGGCATTGGAATGAAAGAGTTGTGTGAAAAGCTGAAGGCTCAGGGCGATGACTACAGCGCGATCATGATCGAAGCGCTGGCTGATCGACTGGCTGAAGCGTTTGCGGAATATCTACACGAACGCGCTCGCCGTGATTGGGGATACGGTGAAGCTGAACAACTTAGTAAAGACGATCTCGTTGCCGAAAAATATCGAGGCATTCGCCCTGCGCCCGGCTATCCGGCATGTCCCGACCACACTGAAAAAGAAACGATCTGGAAGTTACTGGATGTGGAAGGTCAAATCGGCATTCGGCTAACGGAGTCGTTTGCAATGTGGCCGGCTGCCAGTGTCAGCGGGCTTTATTTTGCGCATCCCGAAGCACGTTATTTCTCGCTTGGCAAGATCGATAAAGATCAATTGCTCGACTACCATGTGAGGAAAGGGTTGAGTCTTGCCGAGGTGGAGCGCTGGCTTTCACCCAACCTGGGCTACGACCCCTCCGTATAATAATAATATGTTCCCCGTCTCTGGAGAGGTTCACCTCCGGCTGGTGGAGGGGGCGGAAACATTTTCAGACGACAGGTTGGAAGTTTACCGGCAAACCATTTTGTCCCCCGAAGAGCGCGAGAAAGAGCGGCGGTTTTACTTTCAGAGAGATCGAAACCGGTATGTGGTAACGCGGGCGCTCGTTCGCACCGTGCTCGCGTCGTATTACCAGGTAAAACCTACCCATTGGGTATTTGATACGAACACGTATGGGCGCCCGATGCTCATCAACGCCCCTACAACATCGCCTCCCCTGTCATTTAATCTTTCACACACCGATGGGTTGATTGTTCTGGCGGTGGCTCGCGAAGGGGTGGGGGTAGATGCAGAAAATTGGGTGAAGCGCAAGGCCCCAATTGAGCTTGCCCCTCGTTATTTTTCTTCTGTTGAAGCGACCGACTTGGCGCGTCTACCGCCGAGTGAGCAGGCCGAGCGATTTTTTTGGTATTGGACTCTTAAAGAAGCGTACATCAAAGCGAGGGGAATGGGGCTTGCCATTCCACTTGACCAATTTGGGTATACCTACCCATCGGATAGTCAAGTATGTTTGACAATTGATCCGGCGTTGGGAGACGACCCTTTCAGGTGGAATTGCGCCCTTTTTCGCGGCTCAAATGAGCATTTGGTGGCGCTTTGCTGCGAGCGGCGAGAGGCGCGTGCTCCCACCGTTAGGGCATGGAAGAGCGTTGCACTTGATGGGGAGGCGCCTGTGAACCTACCCGTGGTAAGAACGAATTTTTAACCTGCCTGCTGTCTTCGTGGGGTTGACAGAAATGTTTTGCCGGCGTGGCTGGATCGAATGCGGGCACCCGGTCCCGAAGTGATTGCCCCGGTGAGCGCACCCATTTTGAAAGCGTGGCGAGCCGCCGCGGACCTGTGGTATAAGTGGCCTTATGAAATGGGTGCGGACGCCGGAAGAACGGTTTGGTAGCCTTCCCGATTTTCCCTACGAACCAAAGTACGTGCAGATTCCAAGCGGAGAAGAAGGGGCTCTTCGCATGGCCTATATCGATGAAGGGCCACGCAACGGGCAGGTGGTTCTGCTCCTCCACGGCGAACCGTCGTGGTCCTATTTGTACAGAAAAATGATTCCCATTTTAACCGGTGCGGGTCTGCGCGCTGTGGCTCCCGACCTCATTGGTTTTGGCAGATCTGACAAGCCGGTTGACCGTGCGAATTATACATACCAGCGACATGTTGATTGGGTGAAGGCCTTTCTTTCCGCCGCGGATCTTGAGCATGTAACTCTTTTTTGCCAAGACTGGGGAGGTTTGATCGGGCTTAGGATTGTGGGGGAAGAACCTGACAGGTTTGCCCGCGTTGTCGCCTCCAACACATTTCTACCCACCGGCGATCAAAAGGTACCTGAAGCGTTTTTTGCGTGGCGGAATTTTTCGCAAACCGTGCCTGAATTTCCGGTAGGCTTTATTATCAAAAGCGGTTCCGCGCGCGACATTTCGCCCGAGGTAATGGCCGCGTATGACGCGCCCTTTCCAGACGAAAGTTATAAAGCGGGGGCGCGCGCCTTTCCAACCCTCGTACCCGTCACTCCAGATGACCCGGCGAGTGAACCAAATCGCAAAGCGTGGCAGGTTTTGCGGACGTTTACAAAACCGTTCTTAACGCTCTTCGGCGACAGCGATCCGATCACGCGGGGAGGTGACTTGGTGCTACAAAAGCAGATCCCCGGGGCAAATGGTCAACCGCATGCAACGCTCACGCGGGCGGGCCATTTTATACAAGAAGACGATGGTGAAACGCTCGCCGGCCACGTTGTAGAATTTTGTAAAAGATAAAAAACACCCGTCGCCTAAGTTGCGTTTCGCAAACGCTTTCTAACCCACTGAACGGCTTCGCGCGGCTCGACAACTCCCGCGCCTTGGAGCAGTTTGGCCACCCCGGGTAGAGGTCGGGCGGTTTCTGTCAGACCCAACTTGATCTGTTGCGGAGTGAGGGTAGGATCGACCTCCAACATTTGGGCGATAACGGCCGCAACGATGGGGGCCGCAAACGACGTTCCGTCAACATGTTGGTAGCTTGGGGAGATGAATTTTTGGTCAACAATTCGTTGTTGAATGGCTTCAAGCGTGCGAAAGAGACTTGCCTCCTCGCGCTTTGACATGTCGAGTGGTCTACCCTTTCTGAAGCGGATGTCAGACTCAACTTCTTCAAGCAAACGCAGCAGGTGAAAAAGATGGGGCGCTTCACGCGCCGTGAGTGTTCCGGGCACCATTGGAGCGGGTAGACGCACCGCCGGTGCGAGCAGATCGGGCTTGGGATTTCTACTGGATCGAGCACCGGCGCTTGAAGGAAAACGAGCGTCGTCACCTGGAAGTAGAGTGTTTCGATCATCCACACCACCCACCGCGATGGCATGGGCAGATGAAGCCGGGGGTGATGGGGGCGAACCGTCGATATTGCCCGCCGCGGCAACAACCACAACGCCTGATCGAACCAGTTCTGCCACGGCGTCTTCAACATCGAGTGCGTCGGGATCATCCCATGAAACGCCTACCGAAATGTTGACAACGTTGACACCCAACTCAGGGTGTCGAAGCACAAACCGAAGCGCACGGGCAACGCTTTCGCCGACAATCGGCTCGTTTTCGGAAGCCTGAACTTTGAGAAGCACGAGGTCGGCGTTGCTGGCGATACCTCTGTAGCGCCCCTGAGAAAGATGTCCGCTGCCCGCGGAGCAACACGCCGTCATTGTGCCGTGCCACACGTGCGGGCTCGCTTGAAGAAAGTCTTCGACAGTTGGGCTGTCTTTTGTCATGTCGGCGAACGCCCGAATTCTGTCGCGTGGGCGCACAAGATCGGGATGGGGGAAAAAAGCCGAATCGACAAACGCGACAGTCACGCCGCGACCTGTTGTTTCGGGATCGATGTGGAGGCGCTCGCGAAGCGAAAGAATGGGCTCACCCAACGTCATGCGCCCCGGAGGCTACCACGAAACTTGTGGCATTCTGCGAAAAACTCCACGGGTTTTGCTTAATAACGCGGGAAACACGGCAACTGTTGTGACCAAGCCCGTTTGGGTTGTATAGAGTGAGCATGAACGAGCCGACCTACGAACTATATTATTGGCCCGGCTTACCCGGGCGCGGTGAGTACATTCGCCTGGCGTTGGAAGATGCGGGGGCACCCTATGTGGATGTTGCTCGCAAGCCCGCGTCCGAAGGCGGTGGGCCCGGCGCGCTGATGGCCGCGATGAAGTCAACGGAAGGGCTTGAACCGTTTGCGCCGCCGTTTCTGAAATGTGGCAACCTTACCATTGCGCAGGTGGCGAACATTCTGCTTTTTCTGGGGCCGCGTCTCGATCTTACCCCGGCGGATGAAGGGGGGCGGCTCGGTGCAAATCAACTCCAACTGACAATTGCAGATCTGATATCAGAAGTGCACGATACCCATCATCCGGTATCCACGGCGCTCTACTTTCACGAGCAGGTACCGGAAGCGGTACGGGCCGCGCGTTCGTTTGTCGACCAGCGAATGCCCAAATTCCTAGGCTATTTTGCGCGCACTTTAGAAAAAAACGGGGGTGAGTTTATGGTGGGCACCGCTGTTTCTTATGTGGACCTTTCTATATTCCACACGCTCGCCGGACTGGAGTACGCATTTCCAAAAGCGTCGGAACGCGCCAAGTCAAAATACACCGGTTTGTACAAATTGGCAGAACGCGTTGCGGCGCGGCCGAAAATCGCGGCGTATCTGCAATCTCCACGTCGCCTGGCATTCAATGAAAATGGGATTTTTCGCCGCTATCCAGAACTGGACCTCGAACCGGTGGGATGGTAGGAGTATCAGAATGAAAACCTTAGTTGCTTTTTTGAGCGTTGTCGTCGTTTCTTTTTTTGCCGGTTGTGACGGCGAATCGACATCCACCGGAGGGACCGGCGGATCTACCCAGTCGACCGGTGCCAGTGGCGGTTCGGGCGGCACCGCGGGAACAGGTGCAACGGTCACCACGTCCGGCGGGTCAACAGGCTGCCCAACGGTAGAACCGCAGGTGGGTGATGCCTGCGATTCAGATGAACTCCGGTGTTCCTACGGTGAAAGTGTAATTCCAAGTTGCCGGCGCGGGTACAAGTGTCTGAGCAATCAGTGGCAACCCGATGGGCTCGGTTGTACAGAAGATCCGGCCGCCTGCCCAAGTCCAACAGACGGTGTGGAGTGCGCAACTCAACAGGCTTTGTGCATTGCCGGCGATAACTTCTGTGTCTGTGCCCCGTGCGGCGGAGCGGGTTGTCCTCCTCCTCCCTTTTTCTGGTCGTGTGGAACGGCGCCGCAGGCGGGCTGTCCGGCGGTGGTACCAAACGATGGAACCGCCTGCGACACAGCCAACTTGGAGTGTTTCTACGGTGTCATGTGTGCCGAGTCGGCAAGTATCAAGTGCGTCGAGGGCGCCTGGAAGTGGGATCCTCCCATTGCCTGCCCCTAAACATGACAGAGTGAAGCTGAATGAAGCCCGTGAGTACACACGCGCCTTTCGATGAGCGGTTCGTCCACGAATTGATCCGTTGGATATTATCTCCGTCTACCCGGTCTCTACCGCTTGACGGGTTTCTCGCTGAGCTGTCTGTGCGGCTGCGAGCGGGCGACATCACGGTGGCTCGCATGCGGACGAGCGTGACAACCAAACACCCCGAAGTGTTTGTTCGCGCGGTGATGTGGCATGAAACGTTGGGGGTGGACGTTCGCGACGGGCTTCGCGATCTCCTTACCACTCCCACGTTTCTAGCGAGTCCTGTGGCCAAAGTCAGGGCAGAAGGGGTTGTCGTCCGGTGCCGACTCCAAGGCCCCGAGGCCGATCTTTCGTACTCCATCTGCGGTGAACTCGCGGCGGAAGGGTTAACCGACTACGTTGTCTACCCAATGCAGTTCGGCAGCGGAGAGCGCACGTACTTTTCGTTTGCCACGCGTCGAGAGGGAGGTTTTTCAGATTCTCACCTTGCCGTGTTTGAACAGATCGCGCCTGCATTGGCGATCCGTATTGAAGTTGAGTCGGCAGAATTGGCGCTCAAAAGTCTCCTTCAGGTGTACCTTGGTCAAAACGCCGCGGCGCGTGTTTTGGCAGGCTCGTTTTTGAGGGGAACCGGCGAACGCATTCACGCCGCGGTATGGTTTTGTGACATGCGCGGCTTTACAACCCTGGCCGACAGAAAACCGGCACACGAGGTGGTAAAGATTTTGGACAGGTTTTTTGAGTGCGTCGCCGGCCCAATCGGGCCGCTTGGTGGGGAGGTTCTGAAATTTATCGGCGACGCTGTTTTGGCTATTTTTCCCGTGCGGAGTGCGGGGGTAAAAGACGCCTGTGAACGTGCGCTTGAGGCGGCCAATGCGGCCGTCGACGGCGTTGCCAAACTCAACTCCGAAGGCGGCGACACGCTGGTGGACATGGGGGTCGGACTTCATGTGGGTGAAGTGATGTACGGCAACATTGGCGCCCGCGATCGACTTGACTTCACCGTGATAGGTTCTGTTGTGAACGAAGTTTGTCGAGTGGAGTCGCTGTGTAGAACGCTCGATTCTCCAATTCTACTTACCGCGGCATTCGCGCGGTATTGTTCCGGTGCGGCGGTGGAGAGCCGAGGTGTACACACGCTCAAAGGCGTACTTGAGCCGCAGGAGATTTTTGCTCCCAAAAGGGCCTGACTCCGGCCGGGCTCGGAGAGCGCTTGACACGCGCGCGCTTTGCTCGTAGCGCCAAGAAGCGCCCATGAGTGAACCGCGCGACGCATTGCGGGCGAATCCGCGTCAGTCCGACGCAACCGCGGATACCCTTGTTGCGGGCGCCGAGCGCGTACCTGGGGCCGTGGACGCTCCCGCCCTCGGGGTGGCCGGCGACCCTCACGCCGCAGTCGCGGACACCGTGGCGGCCCCGCCGAAAGCGGTGGGAGCCGTCGGCCCGGTGGATCGGGATGCCGCGACGCTCGACGGACCTGTGGAGCCGGCCCGCTCATCCCGCGAGGGTTTGGCTCTGAGCCTGCGAGATGCCGAGCGGTACGAGGTCATCTCGGAGATCGCGCGGGGTGGCTTGGGTAGAATTCTGCGGGCGACCGACAAGCGCCTTCGGCGGCCGGTGGCGCTCAAAGAACTGTTATCACCCCAGTCAGGATCCGAAGCTCGATTTCTGCAAGAAGCGCAGATCACGGCGCGTTTGCAGCATCCTTCGATCATCCCTCTCTACGATGCGGGGTATGGCAAGGCGGGTGACCTTTTCTACTCCATGAAGCTCGTCTTCGGCGATTCACTTGAAGAGGTCATCTACAGAAAGAAGAATCTGACAGAGAGGCTTTCACTCCTGCCCCACGTGATTGACGTGGCCGAGGCCATTGCTTACGCGCACAGTAAGAAAATCATCCATCGCGATCTGAAACCTCAAAATGTGCTTGTGGGAGAGTTCGGCGAGACCGTTGTCATCGACTGGGGCATTGCAAAAGATCTTTCCAGCGAAGGGGCTGATTCAGGTTCGGCGGCACCCAATGCAACCGGTCTTGTCGCTCAGGTCGCCGGAGTCAGAACACTTGAAGGCACCGTTATGGGAACGCCCGCCTATATGCCGCCGGAGCAGGCACGGGGCGAATCGGTGGATGAACACGCCGATGTGTACGCACTTGGGGCGATCTTGTACCACACTCTGGCGGGTGTTCCCCCGTACGACGAGCCTGAACTGCGCGACATTTTACAAAAGCTTCTGGCAAATCCAACCGTGCCGCCTCCGCCCTTGGAAGAGCGCGTGCGAGGTGTACCCAACGATTTGAGAGCCATTGTTGCCAAAGCAATGGCCCCAAAACCCTCTGAGCGCTACCCGAGCGCCCGCGAGTTGGCGGCCGACCTGAAAAAATTCCAAACCGGTCAGATCGTTGGAGCTTACCAATACACAACGCGCGAGTTGGTCCTTCGTTGGTTGGGTAGAAACAAACTGGTGACAACGCTCGTTGGTATCCTGGCAGTGGGAGGTGTACTCAGCGTCGTATCCATTCTCGACAGAAGTCGGGCCGCGGAGGAAGGCAGGAAGGCGGCTGTCTTGGCGCAGCAAAAGGCCGAAGAAGCCGAAGCGCGTGAGCGAACGCGCGCCGATGAGGTGACGCTGGAACAGGCGCGGATGTCGCTCGAACACGACCCGCAGCGAAGTTTGGACTTCCTTGCCAATCTCTCCCCGGCATTCCCACGGATCTCGGCGGCACGGGTGATCGCGTCGGACTCCTTGTCTCGAACCTTACCCATCACCCTGCGGGGGCACACAGGGGGAGTTTTCAGGGCAGCTTTTTCGCCCGACGGGAAGCTCGTCGCATCGGTTGGGTATGATAAAACGTTGCGCGTTTGGAACTTGGAAACTCGGGCAATGCGCGTGTTCACCGGGCATACCGCCGAGGTGTTGAGACTGGCTTTTTTGCCTGACGGCAAGCGTGTTGTCACTGCCAGTTACGATAGAACACTCCGACTTTGGGATTTAGAATCGGGGAATCATACGAGGTTGGAAGGCCACACCGACTGGCTTTCAGAAATGATCTTGTCAAATGACGGGAAGACCCTGGTTTCGGCGGCGGCGGACAAAACGGTTCGGGTGTGGAATCTCGCCGATTCGCCCCCCACTTCAAGAGTATTTGCCGGTCACGATGAGAGGGTTGTTGCGTTGGACCTTTCGCCCGACGGCGAACGGATATTGACAACCTCCACAGATGGTACGGTCCGCGTGTGGAATGTTTTGTCAGCAAAACATGTGGTGATTGCCCGGAACATTGGAGTGTTTGATCCGCGCGCCCATTTTTCTCCAGATGGGCTCCGGGCGGTGGTCAGCGATTATGGCCAGCGCGTGGTTGTGGTCGATCTGAAAACCAACAAGCTCACCACGTTTGCCCAACCTACAATTGAAGTGCAAGACGCGATTTTTCTACCTGACAATCGTTCCATTGCCTTCTGGGCCGGCGATGGGACCATTGGCATTTTAGACTCGGAGTCGGGTAAAACGCTTGCCACGCTGCGCGGTCATTCAGGACAAGTGGTAGGGGTTGCGGTTTCGGCCGATGGCAAAAAGGTATACTCGGGCGGCGTTGATCACACGCTGCGCGTGTGGGATGTGGCTACGGGAGACAGTCAGATATTGCGAGCACACTCGGCGCCGATCACCCATATCAGCCTGTCGGCGCAGGGAGATCGGATTCTTTCTACCGGTTCTGATGAAACGGTGCGCGTGTGGACACCGGCGCAGGATGGTAATGTTGTGATCTCGACCGGTGCGCCGGCGCTGTTTGTTGCGCCGCTCGGAGCCAATCGACTGCTTGCGAGCACGGTCAACACCGAAGTTTCTGTCTGCGCAATGAAGCCTCCCAAATGTGATGTGTTGGAGCCGTCATCGGGCGAGCTTGCTCGCGTGGCCGTGTCGCCTGACCGGCGCATGGCTGCCGTGCCCAAGGCCGATTTTTCGATCGCGATTTGGGATGTGTACGCATCACCGCCAAAGCTGATTCAAACGCTTGTGGGGCACTCCGCTTCGGTGAGCGAGGTGGTGTTTGCCGCCGATGCGACGAGTCTCGCGTCTGTATCTGCCGACGGTTCGGTTCGACTGTGGGAGCCGGCCACAGGCAAACATTGGGTGTTCAAGGGTCAAATGGCCGGTGCCACACCTGTGCGGTTGACAATATCGGCCGATGGAAAATGGATTGCCACCTACGGGGCCGAAAAAAACAACATTGAATTGTGGGAAACAGGCACCGGAAACTCAACTGTGTTGAAAGGACACGAGTCGCTCGTGATGGGCGCGAGCTTTTCTACGGATGGCTCCCAACTGGTCACAACGGGATTGGATCGCACCGCGCGAATATGGAATGTGTACACAAAGGAAGCCCGGATTTTTTCGGCTTCGGATGGTGGACTTTTCTCGGCGCGTTTTTCCCCGACCGGCGGCCTTTTGGCAACGGCCAGCGACGGCGGGGTGGTTCGATTGTGGAATATGGAAACCGGCAACAGTCGCGCGCTGAGAGGGCACGAGTTAAGGGTGGGCACGGTTGCTTTTTCTCCCGACGGGAAGACGCTCGCGTCGGGAAGCGCGGACTATACCGTTCGACTATGGGACGTGGCCACCGGTGAAACGCGCGCGTTGCGCGGTGGACGGGATATTGTTCGTACGGTGGCGTTTACCACTGATGGGAAGATGGTGTGTGCGGCCTTGGCGGATGCTACAATTCGCTGCTGGCCCGACGAGCTTCCACATGAAGAACCGGCCTTGCGCGAAAAAATAAAATCCCTCGCGTCGGTGCCGGTGGTGAAATAGGCAGGTTGACATGAATGTGTACTCATCGTATCGGCGAGGGAAGGTCACGCTCTCCGGCGACCCGGCAGCCGACCTTTGGATTGTCCCCGGCGCCGGCTCGCGCGCAGCACACTTTCAATCGTTTGTTGAATGCACGTCCGTTCGGGCTGCGGCGCTGGATCTACCCGGTCACGGCGACAATTCAGAATCATTGTGCACGTCCATCTCGGCTATGGCGGAAGCGCTCGAAGAGGCCCTTCAGACGCTTGACCATCCTGTGGTGCTTTTAGGGCACTCGATGGGCGGGGCCGTTGCGATTGAGACGGCACTGCGGGGCAAGGTTAACCTGAAAGCGCTGATTTTATACTCCACCGGTGCCAGGCTGAAGGTGAGCCCTGTTATTTTTGAAGTGTTGCAAGCCCAAGAGGCGCGCGTTCGAACGCGGGAGCAAGTGCGCCCGTTCTTTTCGCCCATGACACCCGACAGCGTTGTTGATGTGTACCTTTCGCTGCCGGATCATTCAACAAATAGGCAGGCCCTCACGGACTTTCATGCGGTAAACCTTTTTGATCGAATGGCAGACTTGGGCAATATCCGCCTGCCCACCCTTGTTGTGGGCGGTGATTTAGACTTCATGACACCCGCCAAATATCAAGAGCACTTGGCGGCAACCATCCCGGGGGCTGTCCGCGTGGTTGTTGAAGGCGCCGGGCATTTGGCGCATCTTGAAAAACCGGCTGCGTTTCAGCAAGCCGTGGAGAGTTTCATAAAGGGAAGAGTGGGAGCGACCGACTGATTGATGTGCGCCGCGGTGCGGGCAACACTGTCAGGTCAACTCGTCTTTTTCTTCGGTTTCAAAAACGAAGTTCACGTTGGGTACTCGAAAACAAACGGGCTGGGCAGTGCCCACAATCGCAGCGGCGGAAGGGGAGTTCACCTCTCCTGTCATCGGTTCACAAATGGAGAGCGGAATGCCGAGGTGAATTTCTTGGCGCGTGATTGTGTTCGCGGCAAGTTGAGTTGAGAACGCGCGATCTTGGGGTACACAATACTCCAAAAAGGCTTGAAACGAAGGGAAACACTCTTTCCAAACATCTTCCCACGCGAGGGAAGGAGCCGGCTGAAGGTGAGCCTCGGCTTTGGGTCCGGTTCCGTTACCGGGGTCGAGAGTCAGGTGCATGTGACCGTTGTGATCGCGCTTGACCTCCCCGCGGGCGAGCACGTGCATGGGCATTCCCTCGGTGAGCATGCGCGCACCGACGGCTTGAAACGTGTTTGTAATGGCATTTGTCACGAAGTAGATGCCCAACGTTCCCCGACGAGGATCGCGCACGTGAATACGCCAGTTGGTTTGGACAGGGGAGGGCATGAAGCGTCGAAGAGGGCCGAGAATGCGAAATCCGAAGTGATGGTGTTGGTACGTGAGAAACGTGAAAAGTCCAAATTGTGAATTGGAACCCAGGCGTTGAAGTTCAAGCCCGGGGGGCACCAAGGGTAGAAGTTTCTCTACCGGTACAAGGTAGTTGACGTACACAACATCGGTGATGTCGCTCCGCATGGCGAAGGCGGGTAGGGGCTCCAAAAAAACACCGGCAAGACGGCTGTTGGTTACCCAATCTAGAATGCGGGCCATAGGATTTGATGAAGGATGACGCCAGCGCGCGTCGCGCCCAAATGGTGCGATGGGTCGCCCGCGTCGAAGCACTTGTTCTGTGACGAGAGCGAGCCACACTTGTAAAAGTAGAAATCCCAGCGCGTTTCCGCCGGCTACCCATTCAGGCGGAAGGCGAAACGAAGGGGGTAGAAAAAACACCGACGTGACTGTCAACATGATGGCCCACGTGGGGATGGAGAGCCACGTGAGCGCGCGCGACCAGGTGCCGGCCTTGGCGAACGCCCATGTCCACCCGAGAGCGGCAATGGTGTAGAGAAACGCCGCGTAAGAGGCTGTCATTACAAAAATGGAAGATTCATACTTGAGATAACGCGTGAGGCCCGCTTCTGAATGGGCCTGCTTTGCCAGGTCAACACCGTGGGTAACCCAACTGATCTGCGCGTATTGATCTGGAAAAACAGCGCCGAGTGTGAGCACCAATACAAGCGCGGCGGGGAGTTTGGGTATCCACTTCACCCGGAGCATGGCAACTGCCATCCACAAGTCGGCGACAGCGCAGAGGTGCCACGGCAACCATCCCAATCGAAACCGAAGCGGCTGGTTAGCAATGGAGGCCACACGCAAGCGGTCATCAGGCTCTCCGCCGCCCGGCAACATGGGGGCAAGAACCAACGCCATGATCACGATCGCCAGGCCGTGCACCACAAAATTGGCGACCATACTTTGCGCCAAAAATGCGTTGGCCGAGCGCTCGGATTTGGGGGGCGGTTTTGAAGAAGGCATGCCGTTTGGCAATAGTTATGGCACGATTGGCAATGTGATGGTGAAAACTCTCTCGCGCCTGTTTTGGTGGGGGCTTTTTGCGATCGCCGCTGGGTGTACACCCGCAGAATCAACTCAAGGCGGTGCCGGCGGACAGAGCACCACTTCCACCGGTGGAGCAACCGCGTCTTCTCAGTGTGAGGCGGACGGCGATTGCCCTGGGCCGATTGGAGAGTGCGGCAGACCCCGGTGTTACGATGGCCTGTGCGGCCTGGACAACCTACCCACCGGGGCAAACTGCTCTGAAAACGGCGGGGCCGTATGCAACGGAGCCGGCGTTTGTGTGGCCTGTGTTGTGCCTGCCGATTGTGTGAGTGGAGTCTGCGTCAACGAAACGTGTGCATCGGCAACTTGTACAGACAGCGTGCAAAACGGAGTGGAGTCCGATGTGGACTGCGGCGGCGACTGCGTCGCATGTCCCGAAGGGTTTGAATGCGTCTTTGGATCCGACTGTGAAACCCTGTCGTGTGTGGCCGGATTGTGTGCCGCCCCTTCGTGCACGGATAAGGTAAAAAACGGATCTGAATCCGACGTGGACTGCGGCGCGGTGTGCGATCTGAAATGTCCACCCTCGGCGGCCTGTGGCAGTGCGGCCGATTGTATCGGGGGCGCGTGTGAAGGCGGCGTGTGTACACCAACCTGTACAGACGCCGTAAAAAACGGGTTGGAGTCCGACGTGGATTGTGGCGGAGACAACTGCGATCCATGCGGTTTTGAAAAAATGTGCGCCTTGCCGCTCGACTGTTTGGGGGGCAAGTGTGAAGGTGGCATTTGCACGGCGAGCTGTTTTGATCAGACCCAAAACGGTTCTGAAACCGATGTCGACTGTGGTGGCGCCACTTGTTTGGGATGTTTGATCGGAATGGGTTGCAAAGTTCCAGTCGACTGCGGGAGTGGCACTTGCCAGGGAACGGTGTGTGTGCCCGCCCCGGCGTGTGCGGATCTGAAAAAGGATGAACTTGAAACCGATGTGGATTGCGGCGGGCCGGAATGTGCACCGTGCGGCGACGGGAAAGAGTGTTTGAGCGCGGGTGACTGCTCAAGCGGCGTTTGTGCGGGAACCTGCTTAACCGCCACCTGTTCGGACGGAGTAAAAAACGCAGTTGAAACCGATGTGGACTGCGGCGGAAATTGTGGATCTACCTGTGGGGCGGGCAAAGTGTGTACGCAATCGAACGATTGCAAAGGTGGATTGTGTACTTTGGGCCACTGCGCTCCGACGTGTACAGATGGAGAAAAAAATGGAACGGAAGGTGGGGTAGACTGCGGCGCGGCGTGTCCAATGCCGTGCGGCGCGGGAAGCACTTGTTCGGGGCCGTCGGACTGCGCGAGTTTGATTTGCGCGGGTGGCATGTGTACTCAAGCCACCTGTTTGGACGGTGTAAAAAACGGCGGTGAGTCCGATGTGGACTGCGGGGCGGTGTGTCCGCCCGGATGCCCCGCAGGCGCCGCGTGTTTGGGGTCGGCGGATTGTGAAAGCAAAGAGTGCCACGGGGCGACGGTGCTCACCTGTTCGGCGCCGTCGTGTTTTGACAATTATCAAAACGGGGATGAAACCGATATCAACTGCGGCGGATCGTGCGCTCAAAAATGCCCGCCGCTTTACAAGTGTCTAAAGAGCGACGACTGCATTGGTGGGATCTGCCACCCCGTTCTCAAAACGTGTACACCCACGTGCGCCGATGGGTATATGAACCAGGGAGAGAGCGATACCGACTGCGGTGGGCCGTGCGCCGGCTGCCCTCTCGGTTGGCATTGCGTTTCTACAATAGACTGCGTGAGCGGTGCTTATTGCGCAGCCGACGGGCATTGTTTGCCATTGTGATGGGTTAGTTAGCTTTCGTCGGAGAGGGCGGCTAGGGCTGCGTTGTGTCCACATGCGCCGTGTACACCGGCTCCGGGGTGGGCGTAGGACGACGCGAGGTAGAGCCCTCGAATGGGAGTTCTGTATCGAAAATAGGGAAAAACGGGCCTGAAAAAGAGTTGATGGCGAATGTCGGCGGAGCCTCCACCCAGGTCGCCTCCGACGAGGTTGGCATTCATCGCTTCGAGGTCGTGGGGAGCGAAAATCGCCCGCGCGAGAATGCGTTTTCGAAAGCCGGGCGCGAGTTCTTCAATTCGCTTTTCCACCCGATCGGCAAACGCTTCTTTGGAATGTTCCCATCCGCCTTCGACAGTGGAAGGTACCCGCGAATAGGCCCATAAAGTGTGTTTTCCTTCAGGCGCGCGGGAAGGATCGAGCACCGATTGTTGCCCGATCACGAGGTAAGGGTGGCTCGGCATTTTGCCGTTTCGAACTTCACGCGTGAAGTGGGATAAGTCATCAAGGCTGTCGCCCGCGTGGATGACCGCCGATCGAGCGGCAGTTTCGTTTTGCCAGGGGACTTTACCGTCAAGCGCCCAATCCATTTTGAATGTTCCAAATCCGCGGCGAAAGTTTGTCATGGCGCGGACCATTCGACTTGAAACCAAACCGGCGTCCAGAAGGTGAAGGTAGAGAGCGGGGGCGCCCACATCGCCGAGTACAGCGCGTTTTGCCTCGATTTCAACGCCGTTCGCCGTTCGAACTGCTACGGCTCTACCATTTTTGACAACCACCTTTTCTACCCGTGTGTTGTATTGAACCTGACCGCCGTGCTCTTGAAGGCGTTTGACGAGCGCCGTTGCGATGGATCGGGCGCCGCCCTCGGGGACTGGAAACCCGCCGCTTGTGGCGAGAACCGCCAACATAAAGCCGACAATGGCGCCACATGCGTCGTCGGGGCCGACGTCTGTGTGAAGCGCGAGCCCGGGTAGAATGCGCCTCGCGGGTTCTGTTTTGAAAAGGCGAGACGAGTACCCACGCCCACTCGACAAAGCAACGCCCGCCAGTTTGAGCAGGTTTTGGGGACCAAACCGCAACATGGGGCCGATAGCGGGCAGGGTAGAAAGGAGCGCCCGCAACATGCGATCGCGGGTTTTTTGGTGCCACTCGGCGACTTTGAGCCAAGCCGCGGCATCTTCTCGGAGGACGCTGGAAACGGCTTCAAAATTGCGGCCGATGGCAGAACAGGTGCCGTCGGCGGACGCATGCGCCGAGTCGAACAGAGCGTGTTTCCAAACGAGGCCGGCACCGGGTAGGTCAAGGGGTAGTAGAAAAGGGCTCGTTTGACCAAATGGGAAGAACGCGGCGCCCACGTCATGGATAAAACCGGGGAGGGTAAACTCGCGCGATCCGACAGCGCCGCCGGGTTCTGAGTTGGTTTCTACCACCAGCACTTTCCACCCGGCGCGAGCAAGGTAGTTGGCCGCGACAAGGCCGTTGGGTCCCGAGCCGATCACGATTGCGTCCAACATGGCGGTGGGCATGTAGCGCCGCGTTCTCGGCGTGTCACGCGCTTCGCGCATTTGTTTGCGGTAGGCGATGGGTCACCGTTCCGCCGAGCAGAAGACACAGAAGTAGTGTTAGGCTCGCGCCGTGGCCACGAAGGAAAACGCGCCCGGCGGCGAAAAAACGGAAGACTCATCCACCGCCCCGCCGTTGCTCGCACAAAAAAGCCAGCTTGATCCGCGGCGATTTTTGGTTTTTGGGCTCACCTGGCTTTCGTACGCGTCGTATTACTTCACCCGGAAAAACTACGCGCTTGCAAAAACCAGTTTGCAAGACAACTACAAGATTTCAACCGGCGAACTCGGCACCATCGATTCGGCGTACAGCGCGGCATACGCGGCGGGTCAGTTTGTGTGGGGTGCGGTTGCCGATCGATTTGGGCCGCGACGCGTGCTCGGCGTGGGCATGTTGGCAACGGCGTTTTTCTCCGTCGCGTTTGGCATGTCCACAACGTTTTGGGCGCTGCTCGCGTTTTGGACACTCAACGGTTTTGTACAAGCCACCGGGTGGTCGCCCAATGTCAAAGCGATGGCGGGTTGGTTTCCTGATTCGCATCGCGGCCGAGTGATGGGACTATGGACGACGAACTATACTGTGGGTAGTTTCGTGGCAAATCCGCTCGGCGGTTTTTTCATGGAGAAAATCGCTTGGCAGTGGGTATTTTTCGGCCCGGCTTTGCCCGTGTTTCTTGTGGGGCTCGTGCTTTTATTTTTTCTACCCGAGCTTCATACCGTTCCAAAGCGGAACGTGGAGGGGAGCACGGGAGCAGGGTCTGCCGTTATAGAAAAAAGTGTGGAGGATGCGGCGGCGCGGCGCGAAGCTCGAAATGCCGTGTTGAAAAGCCCTTTTTTGTGGGCTTTGGGTGTGTCTTACTTTTTTCTAAAGCTCACTCGGTACTTCTTTTGGAACTGGGCGCCGTTTTATATGGAGCGGGTTCTGCACTACGACAAGGTGCACGCTCGGTGGGTTCCGCTCGCATTTGAGGTGGGTGGAGTGTTGGGGGCGACGACTATTGGATGGGTAAGTGATCGCTTTTTGAAGGGAAGGCGAATGCCGGCGGCGGTGGCGAGTACACTTCTGCTCGGCGGGGTTTTGTGGTCTTACGGTTCGATATCCGCTCAGGGTGTGTTGCCCAATGTGGTGATCCTCGTGGTGTTTGGGTTTTTCCTTTTCGGTCCCGACGCGATTGTGTCGGCAACCGCCGCGCAAGATTTGGGTGGGCCCCGTGCGGCGGCGATTGCGGCCGGCGTGATCAACGGGCTTGGATCCCTGGGTCAAATCGCTTCTGGAAAGCTCGCGCCCGACGCGGCGTCGGTATCAGACTGGGGTGGGGTGTTTCGGATGTTGGGGGTGTTTACCGCGGTGTCGGCGTTGATACTGACGCCGTTTTGGAATCGCGGAAAACGGGTTTGATACCCGTTACTTCTTTTTTTCGAGGAGGCTTTTCATTTGAACGCCGTCGAGGCGGTAGAGGTAGATTTTGACAAGGCCGCGGTCCCACAGTTTGCCCGTAATCCCGAGGTGGACAAAGTGGATATGGCCTTTGCCTGAAGGGTTTTTTGCGCTGTAATCGTTGCCGGGGCCGGTGATGAGAAAAATGCCGTCTTCGACGTGAACCTGACGGTTGGGTAGGGCCAACACTTTGGGCAATGGGCTTGTTTTGCCCCACGTGGCGCTTGGTGCATCGGAAACGACAAAGCGGGATAGGTTTTCATCTACCCAGGAGATCATGGGGATGCACTCGCCCAAATCGTCGAGCACTTCAGGTTGGCCGATGTGAAAGAACTTGCGCTGGGGCGCGGGTTCTGCCCCGGCGTCTTCTTTGAGAACTGTCAGGCGGCGAACAACGCGATCATTCGACACGGTGAACCTCGCTCTCGGAGTCGGGCTTGGCGGTGGAAGGGGTAGGGAAGATCTTGCGGGTTGGGAAGAGGGAGGTGAGCAGCGACACCGGATCTTGGCCGTGGCGGCGGGCGGTTTCTTGGAGAACAATGGGGGCGATGCGGCCTTGTGTACCCTTGGTGATGTGTTCTACAAGGGAGATTTCCACTTGGATTTGGGCGGCTTTTGTTGCTATTTCAGCGAGGCGAGTTCGCTCGTCGGTGCTCAGCGGGCGGGTTTTGGAGGAGCGCCGTTTGATAAACAGCGCCGCGCGGTAGAGGGCATGGTAGGTGGCCATGGGGTACATCCACGGTTCTACAGGGGCGCCGGAGAGGGCGGCTTTTAGACCCTGAATTCGCGCCTGAATGCCGGTGATGGGTAGGCGGTCAAGCTCGTAGAGCGCTCCGGGGTATTGGGCGGCGAAGCGAACAAAAAAGGCTTTTTCAGGCGGCGGTTCACCGCGCTCGCGCGAAAGCCGAAGGGAGAGGAGTGTAAGGTATTTGTAAACCAACGAGTGGAGCGCGGGTGCGGATTCGAGACGGGTAGGGTGGGTTAGATCCACGGCGCTGGAAATCCCATCACGTCGAAAATGGACTTTTCGCCGAGGCACACAGCAAGCAGGCGGTCGACACCCAGGGCATTGCCGGCGGCGCGGGGCATGCCTTCTTCAAGCGCATGGATAAAGCGCTCGTCAATTGGGTAGACAGGTTTGTTCTGCGCGCGCCGTTCTTCTTGGTCGCGTTCAAACCGGGCGCGCTGCTCTTTGGGATCGGTAAGTTCACCAAAGCCGTTACACAACTCCAGGCCGCCGACGTAAAGTTCAAATCGCTCGGCAACCCGGGGATCTGTGGGAGAAAGTCGTGCGAGAGAAGCTTGTTTGGCAGGGTAGTGGGTGAGAAAAACGGCCCGTTTGTTCTGAGCGATTTTGGGTTCTACCCGTTCGACAAGGATGCGAAAAAACTTGTCTTCATCGTCGTGCGCCATAGTGAGGGCGCGCTCTTCGTCAATGCCGGCATACCTTTCAAACGCGCGCGCGACCGTCAGCCGTTCAAACGGGGCGCCGAGGTCGACTTGTACACCGTCCACCTCAATCTCGGTGCCGCCTGAAATTTGAGAAGCGGCAAACCGGACAAGTTCTTCAGTGTCGACCATGACTTCTTCCATGGTTGAAAAAGCGCGATACCATTCGAGCATTAAAAATTCTGGATTGTGGCGATCGCCCTTTTCGCTGCGGCGGAAGCACCGGGCGATTTGAAAACATCGGGGGATGCCGCCCACCAGGAGGCGCTTCATTTGATATTCTGGACTGGTGATGAGGTAGCCGCTGCCGGGCACTTCAAACGCGTCGAGATGGAGGTCAAGTCCGGGGGAGGGAACGAGGGAAGGTGTGTCCACCTCCACAAAGTGGCGAGCGTCGTAAAACTCGCGAATGGTGCGGAGGAGAGCCGCTCGGGCCGCAAGCGTTCTACCCACGCCGCGGTCTTGAAAACGGGAGGTTTCTGTGATGCGCGGGGCGGCGTCGGGCGATGTGTACGCACCAGGTGGACGGGTAGGGCTTGCTTTTTCTACAACGGAAGATCGAACCAGTTTACCGGGTCGAATTAGACCTGACACCACAACGAGGTCGCCGATGTGGACCTCCGCGGGCTGACTCAACTCGACCTGAACGGCGCCGAATGCGTCGACAAGCAGAAAGGTTTGACCTTCTACCTGGATGACTCGGCCGCCCACTTTGACGGGTTTGGAGGGTATTTCGAGTTCAGGCAGATCGCTCGGTGTGTACACCGAAGGCGCGTTGGAGGGAGAAAGGCCGGACACTGGAAACTACCTTCCAGGGAAGACGAGGACGGAGACTTTGGTGAGGATAAAGTCGGCGACAAGAATGGCGATGGAGACGGCAACCACAGTGCGGGTTGTGCTTTGACCTACCCCTTCAGTACCGCCGCGGGTGATGAGGCCGAAGTGGCAGCCGATGAGGGCGATAATGGCGCCGAAGAACGGCGTTTTATACATACCGCTGATGTAGTCTTTGTAATTGACTGAACCGAGTGCCGTTCGCAGGAAAAAGCCGGGGGGAATGTCAAATTCAACCGCGCATATCAACATGGCGCCGCCGAAGCCGAGCACCAAGGCGAGGGCGCCGAGAACGGGCATGACAAGGGTGCTCGCGAGGAGGCGGGGAACCACAAGCTTTTTGATCGGGTCGGCCCCGAGCGCGCGAATGGCGTCAATTTGTTCGGTCACGGCCATGGACCCCACCTCGGCGGCGATGCCTGAACCGATGCGTCCACCCACGATCACGGCGGTGAGCGCGGGTGCGAGTTCGCGCGCGAATGAAAGGCCGATAATGCGACCTGTGTACTCCATGCCGCCGAACTTTTGCAGGCCGAAAGCGAACTGAACGGCCATGACCATGCCCACGAAAAGAGCGGTGACGCTCGCGAGGCTCGCGCTGTTCACTCCGATCATTTCCATTTGATGAATGGTGGATCGAAGCTCAAACGGGCGGCGAAACATGGCGGCGAAAGCGCCGACAGTCATGCGTGCAATCTGGCCGAAATGGCCGAGAAATGCGGATAGCTCGGTGACAAATGAAGAGGGCGGCGGTGGGGCGTGTGAAACGGTTTGGCCCGAGGGCGGCGGCGGCGTCTCCCGGTCCATCCGAAGATGCTCACATGCTCGATGTGGTGGTGCCGGTGCCGCCGGTGGTCATTCCACCGGTGCCCGCGGTTCCGCCGGTTCCGCCGGTTCCACCGCTTGCTCCTGCGCCCGTGCCCGTTGTGGAAGTGGTCCCGCCGGTGGAGCCCGACGTTGTGGACCCGCCGGTTCCGCCCGTGCCGGTGGTGGCGCTGTTGGGCTTGCATTCAGGCGCGGTTGCGCTCGCCAAGTCACCGGGGCAGCAGACATCGGACGTTTGACCGAGCACAAAACCTTGTGTACACACAAGCGGCGACGCGCAGTCGAGGTCGCCGTTTTCGCGGTCGCACCGTTCGCCCTCACCCTGCTTGTCACAGCCCGGAATAAGCGCACTGACGGAGACGGCGAAGAGCACGACAAGACTCGAAAGGAGCGGCGAACGGTTCACGGCGCGATGATTAGCACAAGGGGCCCCGACCTTCTTCACCTTCATGCGTTGCGCACAAAAGCGCGCTTTTTCGCGGGCAAAAAAGATCACGAAGCGCCATCGTGGGGCGGCTTTTTCTCGGCGTCGATCGCGTCGACGAAAAGGCCCAGGTACTTGAGCGCGCTTGTGATCGAGAAGATGAGAGAAAGGTACACAAGCATGCGGCCGACGTGCACAAGGTCAACGACGCCGAAGTCGTAGCCAAAGTGGAGGCGGTACGGGTAGCCGAGGATGAGGCAGATGATGCCGACCATTTGAAGGGCGGTTTTGGCTTTTCCACCGTCGCCGGCTGCGATGATGATGCCTTCGGCCGATGCGATCGATCGGAGCGCCGTGATGGTGATCTCGCGGCAGAGCAGGAGCACGACGGCCCACGCGGGGATCCGTCCCATGGGCACAAGCCAAACGAGCGTGGCGGCCACAATGAGCTTGTCCGCAAGGGGATCGAGAAACTTGCCGAGCACACTCACAAGGCCCTGACGGCGGGCGATCCATCCGTCGAGCGCGTCGGTAATGGCGGCCAATGCGTACACAACGGCGGCCCACAAACACGCTCGCGGATTGCCTTGAGACAGCAACACGAGCACGCCGGGGATCATTAAGATCCGAGCGAAAGTGAGCAGATTGGGGAGATTTTTGGCGTCCTGCCAAAACGTTTGACGCCGAGCGCGTGCGCGTTCGCGTTGTTCGGCTTTGGGGGTTCGATCAAGCGCGGCCATCAAGCAGCACCATGCCTTCACCCGAAAATGCGGCAAGACCGCGTGCACCCGCCGGCGCCTCGCTCGGTGGTATTCCGCGGGGCAAAAGGCGTCCGAACCAAGCCAAAACGCAGGCGGCGCGCACAAGAAGTGTGTGGCCCTCCATCACTTCTACGGCGTGCCGAGTTGCGGGGAGTTGCGCAACGAGCGTTCCGGATCCGCGCAGCTGGACCATGGCAATCGCGTCTCCATCGCCGACGGGTAGGCGGCCGTTTTCGTACGAAACGCCGGGTTCAAAGCCCAGAAGCGCATCTTCGCGAAGGTAGAGTGCGTCGTCGTCGAGCGTGAGCGCGGAGAGATCGTGATCTTTTTGAGGTGAGAAAATGATCTCGCTTTTGCCCGGCAGGTCAATGATCGGTGCCAGCGATCCGCCGAGTGATTCATCGATCACGCGACCGCGCACGCGACGGCGAAGCGCTTCACCCGCGGGTGAGTGCAGGGTCATGGAACGCACCGATTCAAGCCGAGCAGCAAATCCCGACGCGGCTTGCACGAGAACAATGCCCGACGGGTGAAGTGCCACAGGCAGCGCGCGTGGGTACACAAGCAACGCGTTTTGAAATGTTTCGCGTACACCCGTCGGTGGCGCTGTTCGAGGTAGGTGCACCGCGCGCGGCGCTTCATCTGCGACGGCAGCCGTTGTTGGCAGGCGCGCGGGCGGCGGCATCAACGCGGCGCGCGACGGAGGCGGTGCTTCGTGCTCCAAAGCTGCTTCCGCCGGAGCGGTGACATCGGCATCGATCGCTGTCCAAGCGGTCGTGGGTACACTTCCCGAACTTGCCGGCATCTCGACAGACACCGTTGGTCCACCGGTAGCCGCTTCAAATCCAGGCGCTGTCGGTCGTCGACTTTCACGCGGCGCAAGGGGCTCGGGCGCAAGCGAGGCCGGCGTTGTGGGGCTCACTCCCGGCGACGACTGCGTAGCCATTTCAAGCAGGCGTCGCGCCATGGCGTCGTGCCCACCCGCGGCGAACGCGTGACTCGCCCGTTCGTAATCACCAAGCCTTTGAAACGCGAGACCGAGGTATCCCCATGCGCGGCTGTGATTTGGATTTTGCTCCACAACCCGCTCCAGTTCGGAGCGGGCGGCGGCTGCTTGACCCGTCTTGATGTACGAAAGAGCCAGATTCACCCGCGGTTCGATCGCATCGGGGTGGCTTTGAACGAGCTGCTCGTAGATGGCGATCGCTCGCGGATAAAGTCCGAGCCGAAAGTACACAATGCCCAGAAGGTCTTGGCCTTTGGGGTCGCTCGGCTGAAATCGCAGCGCCTGCTCAAGCTCCGCCTTCGCGTCGTGGACGCGGTTGTCTTGGAGCAGCTCGCTGCCGCGGTAGAGATGAAACAAAAAATCCTCGCCGGCCACCTCGTGCGACGACGGGGGAGCGGGGGGATCGCGATCCTGCATCGGCGCGGAGCCTACACCGACCGGCGCCGGATTCACCCGGTTTTGTGCCCTCGCTGCGCATCCAGGCTCAAAACGGCGGTTCGGATGGCTTGTCCCCGAACTCGGCGCGACCGTTGGGCCATCCTTGGCCGGTGGCGGGCACCAGAGCGAAAAACGTGGTCGGTCGACCTGGGCTGTGGTGAGGTCACACCGCCCGTGGAGTCGACCGCTTCTCCCGTCGATATCGATCTGTTGGATGTTCCCCCGGCCGGCACAGTGGAGCGCTGGGCTTGGGACTATGTGTACACAACAGATCTCGCCCACAAACTGGCGCCCCCGCCGCTGCCTCGCGTTTGGGAACCTCACGCAAAGTCGCGGAGAATTGAAGCCCCCGGCCGACCGCCCGAGCTTTCGGTGGTGCTCCACGCGTCGAAAACACCGAGTGCCGGAGCGCTTCGATCGCCTGAAAAACGCGCTCAACTCGTGCACACCTTTTTGCACCACGAGTTGCAAGCCGCTGAACTGATGGCGTGGGCAAGCCTCGCGTTTGCATCGGCACCGCGCGCGTTTCGGGGCGGCCTTCTCCACATTCTGGCCGACGAAGTGCGGCACATGCGCCTCTACGACGACTATCTGCGCGACCTTGGCTACCGGTTCGGCTCGTTTGCGGTGCGTGATTGGTTTTGGGAGCGGGTGCCGTCGGCCCAAACGCCTGCGCAGTTTGTGGCCGTGATGGGGGTGGGATTTGAGGGCGCGAACCTCGATCACACAGCGCGCTTTGCGGAGCGTTTTCGAGCGATCGGTGATCACAGAGGAGCCGAAATTCAGGAGCGCGTGGGCGCCGAAGAGATCCCACACGTGCGCTTTGCAGTTCGCTGGTTGCGGCGTTTCTTGGCGACCGAAACAGGAGCGGAAACCCCGCTCGACTTTGATGTTTGGTGGCGCACGTTGCCGCCGCCGCTTTCACCCATGCTGATGCGCGGCAAGCCTCAAAACCGCGTGGCCCGAGCAAAGGCGGGCCTTTCAGAACGTTTCTTGGAGGAACTCGGCGCATGGTCGTGCGACGTGCCTGGTTCTTAAACTTCGACGCCGAAGAAGAGTTGGCGAGGCCGCAGGGGTACACACCGCCTTTGGCGATGCGCGAACGTTCTCGCGATCTGAGAAAACATGTGACAGCGCTTCTCGGGCCGGACGACGTGGTGATTGAGGACGGGTGCCCGGCGCTCGATTCGACGTTTGAAAGCCGAGCCTGGTGCCCAACGCCGCGCGCAAACAAGGCATTTCAGAAAGCGTGTGTACGCATTGTGGCCGCCCCTGACTTTGCAACAATTCGTCGCGTGAACCACCGAAAATTTTGTGCGGATCTCGGTCAATTTTTGCCCGGCGCCACGTTCGCCGCGTCGGAAGCGGAAGTGTTCACCACGCTCGCCGAAACATCGCGCCATGAACATTGGCTTCTGAAACGACCGTACGGTTATGCCGGTCGCGGGCGAATGAAGGTCACGCCGCTCATGGGCGGCGACCTGGATCGTATACAGCCATGGATCAAGGCCTCGTTTCGAACGGGCGACGGTTTACAAGTGGAGCCGCTTGTCAACCGCCGGGCCGACTTTGCGTTGCATGGGTATATTCACCGACATGGGGAGATCGTCTGGGGAGAGATCACCGCCCAGGTATGCGACGAGGGTGGGGCGTGGTGTTCTACCCATCGGGCCGATGGTACAGCGCTCTCCCAAGCCGAAGCCGTCGCGCTTCGGAAAGAAGCAGCCGTTGCAGCCGATGCGCTCAAAAGCGCCGGTTATTGGGGTCCGTTCGGGGTGGATGCTTACCGCTACATCGACCTGGAAGGGTGCGAGCGTTTTCATCCTCGCGGCGAAATCAACGCTCGCTATTCAATGGGCTGGCCGGTGGGAATGGGAGATCGGCGCCCCGACTTGGAAAGTCTCTTATAAACCGGCAGGCGTGAAGGCTGCCCGCAGAGCCTCAGCCAACTCCGCCGCCGATTGAAATCGATCATCGGGCGATCGGCGTGTTCCGCAAGCAAACCATTCGTCGAACCCTTTGGGTAGATTGGGGTTGATTCGACTTGGAATGGGCATTGGTTCTGTACAAATTTTCACCAACAGGTCTGCTTCGGTTCTACCAGTCAGTGGCAAACGCCCGGTAAGGCATTGGTAGGTGATGATCGCGAGCGCCCAGAGATCGGCCCGGTGATCCACGTCGGTTCTGCCGCGGGCCTGCTCCGGGCTCATGTAGAGAGCGGTCCCCATAACGGCGCCCGTTTCTGTGACAAGGCTTTGGGTGCTCACTTCATGCGTGAGCTTGGCGAGCCCAAAGTCGAGCACTTTGGCGGTTTCGCCGTCTTCGTCAACTGTCAGAAAAATGTTGGCGGGTTTCAGGTCGCGATGCACAACACCGCGGCTGTGGGCGCGCCCAACGCCTTTGGCGACCTGCGAAAGAATACGAATTGTGCGCTTTTCAGGAAGCACGTTTTCTCTGTCAAGGCACGCCTTGAGACTTTCACCTTTTAAAAGCTCCATCGCGATGAACGGGGTGCCATCGTCAATGCCAAAATCAAAAACGTCGACAACGTGTGCACCGCGAATGGATGCGCTCGCGCGGCCCTCACGAAGGAAGCGGGCCTCGATTTCCGGGTCGGCGGCGACGTGATGGAGCAGCAGTTTCACCGCAACGAAGGAGCTGAGTCGCGTGTCTTCGGCGCGCCAAACAACACCCATGGCACCGCTCCCGATCGGAGCCACCAGCTTGTAGCGATTTGAAATAACCCGCCCCCGCAGGAGAGTGTCGTCGCTCACACGTGGAAGCTATCACCAAGCCGCACCATTCGGGTTCAAGACGACTCGGTCGAGTTCAAGTAGCATCTGCGCGTGTCACAGTCTCGGTCCGGCCCTCGCGAAGCTCTCGAAACGCGAACTCGGCGCGCGTCGAAAAGTGCGCCCGATGCGCGCGGTGAACGCGTTGCCGCGCTGACGATCGTGGGCCATCCACTCGCGGCGCGCATTGGTGATTGCGCCACTTTGTTCGGGCTTTCGGCCGGCGAAGTGGTGAACCTGTCGCGAAC
Source organism: Polyangiaceae bacterium (assembly GCA_016712345.1). Classification (GTDB taxonomy): domain Bacteria; phylum Myxococcota_A; class Polyangia; order Polyangiales; family Polyangiaceae; genus JADJRH01. The sequence goes on along the minus strand of JADJRH010000011.1, from coordinate 3,419,783 downwards.
GGCGCCCGGTTTTTCACGCCCGGAAGGGGGTGCATCAACGCCGCTCGCGGATCCATTTTTGAGCCGTTCACCGCTTGCGTCGCTTGAAAGGCGAGGCGCCGCCGTCACGCTCAAACTGGAGCGCGCAGATGCCCACGTGGTCGTCGGCGGACACGTTGTGTCGCGAGAGGTCACATTTTCGGCTTCGGATCTCGACGAAGGCGTTGTGATTGAACTCGCCGATCGATGCGCGCTGCTTTTGCACAACGTGGATGCCGTTCCGGGTCGAAAGCCCCCGGCGTTTGATCTCGTGGGTGAAAGCGACGCGACACGACGCCTGCGTCGCGACATTGCCCGCCTCGCCGCAACCGATCTGCGTGTACTCATTCGCGGCGAAACAGGCACAGGAAAAGAGCTTGTTGCGCGCGCGATACACGCGGCTTCGAGCCGAGCAACGGGTCCGTTTGTCGCTGTCAACATGGCGCTTGTGCAACCGGCACTCGCAGCGAGCGCGCTCTTCGGACGTGTGCGCGGTGCGTTCAGCGGAGCGGTTGCCGATCACGAAGGGCACATGGCGCTCGCGCACAAAGGTACACTTTTTCTCGACGAGATCGGCGACACCGACGCCACCGTGCAAGGCATGTTGCTCCGCGCGATCGAAACGGGTGAAGTGATGCGCGTCGGTGACCGGCGCGCGCGAACCGTGGACGTGAGACTCATCACCGCCACCGATGCGGACCTCGAAACCGCTGTGGAACAAGGCCGATTTCGTGAACCGCTGCTGCATCGAATCAGCGAGCTTTCGCTGCGCGTTCCGCCGCTTCGCGAACGTCGCGACGATATCGGTCGCCTCGCGGTTTCTTTCCTTCGCGATGTTTTGAGTGCCGACGAACAGGCGAAATTGCTCGACGCCGAGATCGGTGAACACCCTTGGTTGTCATCCGCGACGCTCGCGCGGTTGGCGCGCGCCCCGTGGACCGGCAACGTTCGCCAACTTCGAAATGTGGTGCGGCAGCTCGCTGTTTTGTGCCGAGAAGAATCGGAGTTTCGACTTGTGCCCGACGTTGAAAACGCGTTGCGCACCCCGCCGTCGGTGGAGAAAAAAACCGCCGCCGATGAGTTGCTCACAACGCGCGCGCTCGATCCGCCGGCCAAAGAAGCGCCGCGCGAAAAAAGCAAAAAACCGCATGAGTACACAGACGAACAAATTCTCGAAGCGCTCGAAAAAACGGGGTGGAAGCGAGCGGCCGCCGCGGATCTTCTCGGCATCGCCCGCTCGTCGCTCTACGCGCTCATTGCCGAGAAAAAACTGGTGCGTACACATGACCTTGCGCGCCCCGACATTGAACGCGCGCTTCAGGCGCACGGCGGCGATTTGAAAAAGGCCGCCGCCGAGCTTCGGGTTTCTGAACACGGCCTCAAACTGCGCATCCAAAGCCTTGGAGGGTTGGGTCACTCGTAACCCGACACGCGAATGCGGCGCTTTTACCCGGCGGCTCTTGCAATCGCTTTGAGCGCGACGTGCGCCGGGGCCGTTCGCGCACAGTCTGTATCCGAAAACGATGCGACGGCAGATGCGCTCGCCCATTTTCGAAAAGGCAACGAGCTTTTTAAACAGGAAGCGTGGGCCGCCGCGCTTGCGGAGTTGCTTGAATCGAGGCGCCTGAAACCCACCAAAAACGCAACGGCAAACGCCGCTTTTTGCCTGCGAAAACTGGGTAGGTATGACGAAGCGCTGGACCTTTACCAATCGCTCCTGACAGACTTTTCAGATGTCGCTCCCGACCTGAAAGAAGAAGTCCAGCGAGCCATGATTGACCTCCGCGGTTTGGTCGGCACCGTGGAAATCGACGAATCTGAACCCGGTGCGCTTGTATCGATCGATGGTCGAGCACGCGGCGAATATCCAACCGCTGCAACCCTCCGTGTTTCCGCGGGCAGTCACGCTGTCAGGTTTACAAAGGAGGGGTTTGAACCCTTTGAAACCCTCGTTGAAGTGGCGGGTAGAAAAACGGTTCACCTATCCGCAAAACTCCGGCCGGTTGTGGCTTCGGGTCGCCTCAAAGTCATTGAGCAACACGGCCTTTCCGTCGGGGTATGGGTAGATGGGATCTTTGTTGGCAAAGCCCCATGGGAAGGTCGAGTCTCCGCGGGAGATCACGTTGTTTTTTTGCGAGGTGAAGGCGAAGTTGGAACGCAGCCTGTATCGATCGCCGTGGCCGCCAACGCGACGGCGCCTCTCACCCTCGCCGCGGAGGAGCTGGCCGCGACGTTGACCGTTGTACCCACCCCCGCCAACGCCAACGTTGCCATTGATTCCGTGGCTGTTGGACGCGGCATTTGGGAGGGAAGGCTCCGACTTGGCAAACACACTGTGGAGGTTGCCGAACGCGGGTTTGTAACTGCCCAACGAGAAGTTGTTCTTCAACGCGGCGCCGCCGAGCGACTTGTTGTCGGCCTAGAGCGCGATCGCAATTCTCCTTTTTTTCAAGAGCCTCCTCGCACTGCGCGCTTCATGCTTGAAGTGGTGGCATCGGTTCCCGTTGTTCCCTTCGGCGGCGCCATCAACGCCAACTGCATCGAACCATGTTCTCTCGGCACGGGGGTGGGAACGCACGGTTTACTTCGCCTCGGGTATGAACTCGGGGGCGGTTTTGGTGCCGGTGGAGTGGCCGGTTGGCTCACCGCAAAACAGTCGATCCGCAACCGCGAAACCGGCCTCAAGATGGAAGGTTTGCCCGATCTACCCACCGTCGCCAGCGACACACTGACATTACAGACTCTCCTTTTTGGGGGCTGGTTTGGATTTCGACTGGCAACGCCGCAGCCCATTTTTTTTCGGTTTACCGCGGCCGCCGTTCTCGGAAACCTCTCAGATGCACGTTTCGCTTCAATCAATGACGGCAGTCGAGTCTTTCAGGTTGGCACGTTCGTTGAAAATTTCGACGCGCGATTTGTGTACCTCGCGCCCGAGTTGAAAATTGGCCTTCCGGTTGCCCCAAAAGTGGAGTTGACCGCCGGGTTGGAGGTTCCGGTGCTCATTGCGCTCGACAGGGCTGTGTGGCGACAAGACCGCGATGTGCTTTTCGGATCCAATCAAAAAGGCTATTTTTCAGCCGAATCGCTCACCGGTGCGGTGCTTGTTGCCGTCGCACCCGGCATTGGCGCGCGTTACGATTTTTGAGTTTTGCCCATCCGGTGTAAACTCACTCGGTGCACGAGGTCACAGGCGGAGCGGGACAGATGATCGCGGGGCGATATCGCCTTGTGGAGCCCGTTGGACGCGGAGGAATGGGCACTGTTTGGCGCGCCGAAGATCAAACGCTCGGCGGTGATGTAGCCATCAAGATCATCCATCCTCATGTCGCCGCGCGGCCGTTTATGCTTGAGCGATTTGTTCGGGAAGCCAAAGCGGCCGCTTCGTTGCGAAGTCGAAACGTTGTTTCTATTCTCGATCACGGGGTAGATGACGGAACGCCGTTTATCGCCATGGAGTTTTTGCAAGGAGAGTCCCTCGCATCTCGCCTCGCGCGTGAAGGAAAACTCAACTCACCTACCATTGCCGGCATTATGAAAGGCGTGGGTCGCGCTCTCGGTCGCGCTCACAAGAATGGGATCATTCATCGCGATCTGAAACCTGACAACATTTTTTTGGCAAAAGACGACGAGGGCGAAACCGTTAAAGTGCTCGATTTCGGGGTGGCGAAAGTGATTGGACCGATGGCGCTCGACTCCGAAGAGCGCCGAAGCACTGAAACGGGAACCATGCTTGGAACCCCGTGTTACATGAGCCCCGAACAGGCGCGCGGACGCAAAGAAATCGACGCCCGCTCCGACCTCTGGTCGTTTGGCGTGATCGCGTTTGAATGTCTGACAGGAAAGCGCCCGTTTGACTCGCTCGCGTTGGGTGAGCTGATGATGCAGATCTGCTCCGAACCCATCGTTATACCGTCCACCATCAGCCCTGTACCACCCGGGTTTGACGCCTGGTTTGCCAAGACAGTGGAGCGCGATCCCAATGCCCGTTTTCAAACAGTTGCCGAGTGCGCCAATGCCCTGGCCATGGTTCTCGGGTCTTCTGAACCGTGGGTAGAACCTTCCATCGACAGTGATTCGGGAGATCGAACACCCCAGGTTACCCCAACCGACATTGCTCTTTCACCCACGGTGGAGGCTCAACCTTCCAACGGTTCTGCGTCCGTTACAAGTACGGGTGAAAGCGCCTCAATTTCGCAGCGGCCCAGCTCCACCGCGGTTCTGACAGGCGAGTCTACCCATGTGCCCCCGCGTGGCAGGCGAGGATGGATTGTCGGCGGATCCCTGTTTTTGGTAGCCACCGCCGCATTCGCCTGGGTTCGCTCAAACAAGGTTCCGCCTCTTCCCACGCCCGTCTCTCCACCTTCCATTCAGCTGGAGACCGCGAACGCACCTCAAGCAGCCGCTCTTGCCCCGGCCGCTTCCAATGGGCCCGAAAGACGTGTTCCACTTCTGATTTTGCCCGCCGACGCAACGGTTGAAATCGACGGGTTACCTGCCCCAGCCGTCGACGGGAAGGTTGTGATTTCCGGGTCGCTCGGGAGTGTACACAAAGCCAAAATTACAAAGGGCACGCTGTTCATGGAAGGTCAAGTGAGCATCACCGATTCAGGCGCTTTCCCGGCAAAATTAGAATTGTCAGAACCTCCAACATCTCCTTCGGCAAGCGTGAGCGCCGCCGCTTCCGCCCCGTCCACCGTGGTGGTTGTCAGGTCGCCCGGCGGGCCGAGTGTACACAGACCTTCGCCTTCGCCCGGCCCTTCGTCGCCGACGCCGTCGGCCTCCGGCAAAGCCCAGCCGCGGGAGGATTTTGAGTAGCGGATGGTACGGTGGAACTGCCGGCCAAATATCTCACAAGGCTTGTTCTTGAACGGCCAACGCCCTTCGTCCAGGGGTGTAAACTCCGCTTTGGAACGTTGCTCCACGTCGCAACGCGATGTGGTAAGGTAAGCCATGTTTTTAGCCGCATCCGGCTGCTCTCCATCGGTGCTTTTTCCCTGGTTCTTCTTGGTTGCTCCTCCAAGGAGTTGAGCGCACCGGAACAACCGGCGTCCGTAAAGGCAGGGGTTTCTGCTTCGGCTCCGGTGTGTACACCGGAGCCTTCGTTGCAGGCGGGTTCGGTACCATCCACCGGGGTTGCCGCGCCACCGAGTCTACCCGTAAAGCTCGCCTTTGTCGGTGATATTGCGCTCAACTATTCCATTGCAAAAGACCTTGAAAAACTGGCCGAGGGAGATCCCCAAAAGATATGGAGCCGGGGTTTCCTTTTGCCGGTGTCAAAGAGAGACTCAGCGCCGCCGATGTGGCCATTGGAAATCTGGAGTGTGTCGTTTCTACCAAAGGTACACTTTCTACCTGGCACAAACCGTTTCGCTCACCTCTGATTGGTATAGACGTGATCAAATCAGCGGGGATTGATGCGGTGAGCGTTGCCAACAACCACTCGTGGGATTTTGGGGCCGACGGCTTTTATGACATGCTCCAAAATCTCGATGCCAAAAATCTACCGGTGCTTGGTCGCGGTTACAGACAAGAACTTGCGCACGAACCTGAAAAACCCTGGAAGGTAGAAATCCGGGGCACGAAGATAGCGTTTTTGGGGTTTTACCTGGAGACAGATGACAAGCTGAAAAGGGATGTGGAAGCCGCAAAAAAAGAGGCCGATCTGGTGGTGGCCTATTTTCATTGGGGGCGTGAAAAACAGTCAGAAGCCACCCCTGAACAGAAGCGTCAAGCCCGAGTGGTGATCGATGCCGGGGGTGACCTGGTTGTAGGCTCGCACGTGCATGTGCTTCAACCGACCGAGATGTATAAAGGCAAGTTGATCGCTTACGGGCTTGGAAATTTTGTATTTATGGGGATGAATACCGAAGAGCGCTTTCGCCGAGGCGCCATTCTAGAAGTGGAACTCTCCAAAGAAACTCTCTTCGGGTTTGAACTGGTTTCCACGCGCGTGGATGACAAAGGTGCGCCGCGCATTGTCGTGCCCGAAAACAGTTATCTCCCCGACGCTCCAAAAACGTCGAAGCCCTAGAGCACCAATTGGTTTGAATCGTGAGTAAAATCAGAAGATTAGTGATTTGAGAAAGCCGAGAAATATCGGCGCGGTGCTCTAGTCTTTTCCCAGTGGAGGAGGCTCGCGCCTCCTCCCCCGCGCCGAGCAAGTCGGCCGCGGGCCCCCCTCCACGCGATCCGAACTGGGTGTCTGTAACCGGGGAGCAGCTTCGGGCCTGCCCTTCTTGCCTTGCTTTTGCCTGTTTGTGTACACATGTGAACTATCCATTTGGTTACGGAATCAAACCGATCGGTGCTCTAGGTGGCGGGTGTTTTTCGTAACGAGCAGCCCCGATCACGCGTCCGAGCGAGACCCGGAGCGGAACATACTCTGGGTATTTGAGCACCGGAAGCTACGCAATGACGCGTCAGCGGGGCGCGCAGTAGAAAAACACCAGCCACCTAGGCGCGGCATGGTATGGTTTGAAACGTGGACCCCCGCCTGGAAAACGCTGTGCTCGCGCCTCCCGCCGCTGTCGATCTCGAAGAACGGTTTAATGCGGTCCCACCCGAGATGACCGCCGAAATTCTCGACGGTGAGTTGTACGCCCTGCCGCGCCCCGCGCGTCCACACACGCGCAGCGCGTCGCGCTTAGCCCTTTGCATCGGCGGTGCGTTTGACTTGGGCCGAGGTGGGCCCGGTGGTTGGGTGATCTTGTTTGAGCCCGAGCTGCGCCTTGGCTCGTCATCTGATCGCATGGTGCCTGACATGGCGGGGTGGCGACGTGAAAACTTGTCCGACGCGTTTGGGGACGAAACAACGCCGGCATTTTACGATCAAGCGCCCGACTGGGTATGTGAGGTGATCTCCCCTGGCACAGAGCGGGTAGATCGCGGCAAAAAAATGCGAATTTATAGGAGGGAAGGGGTGAAACACCTGTGGCTCCTTACCCCTCTACTCCAAACGCTTGAAGTGTACCGTTTAACCAACGGACAGTGGCTTTTGCTAGAAACGTATGAAGGGTCGGCCGTGGTTCAGGCAGAACCGTTTGGGGAGATCGAACTCGACCTATCTACCCTCTGGGCAAAGTAGAATTTACAGAAATTTTACCCAGCGGCGACGTTCGTGACGAACGAACCCTTCGCGTTCGTAGAGGCGTTCGGCCCGCGCGTGGTCCACGTCCACTTCAAGATCCACGGCTACAGCGCCTATTTGGCGCGCGCGCTCCAAAGCGGAACGAAGCAGCGCCCCACCCACGCCGTCCCCTCGTTTTTCAGGCAAAACATAAAGCTCGTCGAGCCACACAGCAGTTCCGCCGTGTTCAAGAGTCCAGAGGAAACTCAAACAGGCGAGGCCCACGATCTGACCATCCAAGCGAGCAACAAACACGTGGCCGCGGGCAGGCACCTCTAAAATTCCGCGGAGCGCGTACTCAAGCGTATCGGTTGATTGGGTAATCCCGTGGTCGCGCAGCTGACGCGAGAGCAGCTCCACGACCACGGGTAGATCGGGTAGGGTGGCAGATTCAATCTGAAGGGTAGGGGACACGTGACGATGGGTAGGTGCGCGGTGGCTCTTCGGTGCTCTAGTCGCGTTTGTACATGGTTACCACGCACGCGCCGCCGAGGCCGAGGTTGTGTTGAAGGGCGACTTTGGCCCCCTGAACCTGACGGTCACCGGCTTCACCGCGGAGTTGCCACACAAGTTCTGTGCACTGGGCAAGACCGGTGGCGCCGAGGGGATGACCTTTGGAGAGCAATCCACCCGACGGGTTGGTGACAAACTTACCACCATAGGTGTTGTCACCTTCCCAAATGAATTTTTCAGCTTCGCCCTCTTTGCAGAGGCCGATCGCCTCGTAGGTAAGGAGTTCGTTCGCGGTAAAACAGTCGTGCAGTTCTACCACTTGAACGTCTTTGGGGCCGATGCCCGTTTGTTCGTACACTTTGTCGGCGGCGGCTTTGGCCATGTCATACCCGATCATCTTGATCATGCTGTCGCCGAAACTCGACTTGTAATCGGTAGTCATGGCTTGACCGGCGATGTACACAGCGTTGGCAATGCCCTTGCGCTTGGCAAAGTCTTCAGAGCACAAAACGGCGGCGGCGGCACCGCAGGTGGGCGGACAACACTGGAAGCGGGTGAGCGGGTCAAACACTTCAGGGGAGGCCATGACCTCTTCGAGGCTGAGCTTTTCGTTGAAAAGCGCAAACGGATTTTTGGAAGCGTGGGCGCGCGCTTTTTCAGCAATTTTGCCGAAGGTTTCGCGCTTTGCTCCATACCTCCAGCGGTACTCGCGACCGGCGCCGCCGAACATCTGAGCGGTGGGTGGAGCCTGGTTAAACCCCTGAACTCGACCCATCACACCGGCATGTTGGTCCATGGGGTTGGTGCGGTCGTTGAATTTGGAGCCGAGCGCGCCTTTCTCCATTTGTTCAAAACCGACAACGAGTACACATTCTGCCAGACCGCCTTCAATGGCTTGGCGGCCCAAGTACAAAGCGGTAGAACCCGTGGCGCAGTTGTTATTAACGTTGAATACCGGAATGCCGGTGAGGCCCACCTCGTAAATGGCGCGTTGCCCACACGTGGAGTCGCCGAAAACATACCCGGCGTACGCCTGCTCAACGTCTCCATATTCTACTTTGGCGTCGGCAAGTGCGGCGCGCGCGGCTTTGGAAGCCATCACGTGGTAGTCGTCGCTTGCGCCGGGTTTTTGGAATTTGACCATACCCACGCCGATCACATTGACTTTACGGCCCATTACCGCGCTCCTTTCAAACTCTACTGAACCACCGACGAACGACGTTACGTGATGTTCCCGCGGATGCGTTGTGTACGCACCCACGGGAAGGAATATCAGACTAGACCTTTTAGAAAACCGAGCTTGTTTGCAGCCACTCGAACGTCGCCGTCCACGCGCAACCTTCCGGTTTGGAAAAGGTGGGCGGCGGGTTCGGAGCCCTTTACCATGGCTCCGAAATCGGCATCGGACAAGGTCAGAACAGCATCCGCGCCTTTGCTGCGGCCGATGCGCACTTCGCCGGCTTTCATGTCGAGGGTCCACTCGGCATCGGGTGACGTGAGGCGAAGTTCGATCACCGCGTCAACCTCTTTGGCGAGCGCCGGATTTTGGGCGAGGCGCGCCTTGAGAGCTTCAATAATCGAGGGTGTTGCCGAACCTTTCGCCTCGGCGACGGGGGCGGCGGCTTTGGGAGCCTCCCCTTTTTGACGGGCCGCGAGCACCGCTTTTTTGGCCGCTTCTTGGTCAATCTCTTTGAGGAACATGAGCTTTTGAGAAGCCATCACGTTGCCGGAGATCTTGAGTTGACCCCCGAAAAAGAGCTTTTGAGCGTCAAGTTTACCCGTTGCCATGCCAATGAAGTCGGCGTCGCTCAACTCCAATGTACAGTCGGCTTTTTCAACCGTGCCTTCACTGACAGAGCCTTTCCCGTTTTTCAGATCGAGCACGTAGGTGCTTTCGGGGCTCTTGAGTTTAAACTGGAAGACCGTTTGAATTTTGGCAGCGAGTTCAGGGTGTTTTTCAACGTGATCGCGAATGGCGATAAACACGTCGGCGCTTCCACCTTCTGCCTGAGCGGGGGCCGTTTTTTCAGGAGCAGGCGCCGCCGCAGGGGCCGCCGCACCTGAACTACCCAATCGCTCCTTCATGGAGTCGAGGACCATTTGCGGGTCCATCTTTTTCAGGAAGTCGAGCTTTTGCGAAGCCATGACATTGCCCGAAATTTTGAGCTTTCCGCCAAAGTAGAGCTTTTGCGGGTCGGCTTTGCCGGTGCACATGTCCATGAAGTCGCCGTCGGTCAGTTAAAGCGTGCAGTCGGCTTTGTCAGGTGCGCCCGACTTGACACTTCCCGATCCGTTTTTCAGGTCAACCGTCCAAGCGCTGTCGGGGCCCTTCAGGTTAAACAGGTAAACCGTGGCAACTTTGGCGGCAAGTTCCGGGTTTTTGGTGATGTATTTACCAATTCCGGCGAAGATGTCGGAGCTTGTCGGATCCGTGGACGCCGGGGCGGAAGCGGCGGCGGCCGGTTTGGCGGCGGCCGGGGCTTGAGCCTTGGGAGCGGCTTTCTTTTGCGGGATTTCGGCGTACAGTTCTACCGCGGCATTGGAGATCACAACCTTGTCGCGCTCCTTCACTTTGCAGCGGAAAATAACCTTACCGTCGCTCTCTTTCCACATTTCTGTAATGAGTGTTTCACCCGGGAAAACACTGTCGGCGAAACGAGCCTTAATGCTCTTGAAGTAGCGCGCGTCACGGTTTTTGGCGAACGACTTGACAACGTGACGGGCGGCATACCCAAATGTACACAAGCCATGCAAAATGGGCTTTGGAAAGCCAAATGCGGTGGCGAACGACGGATCTGCGTGGAGCGGATTCCAATCACCTGAAAGGCGATAGAGGAGAGCTTGATTTTCGCTGATGCGCTCTTCAATTGTGGCATCGGGGGCGCGATCGGGCGCAGTATTGATGTCGGCGGAAGGTCCGCGGTCACCTCCCCATCCACCGGCGCCGCGCACCACAGTGGTAAGCTCGTTGACCATGAGCAGATCTCCCTGGTCGTCGTAGCTCTTTACTTCGGTGATAATGAGGGCGTTTTTGCCTTTATCAAAAATGTCTTTGACCTTGAGGCGGTGTTCAAGCGTGCCATTTTGAGGCAGCGGGCGTTTGATCTCCAGGTATTGTTCGCCGTGCAGGATCCGGTCAAACCCGTAGTTCATCCCCGGGGCCTGAATGCCCTGTTTGGCAAGGTCAAAAATAGTTTTGAGCACCGGCGCCACGCCGAACGTGGGTAGAACCACAAAGCCTTCACGGTGCATTTCATACACGTAACGAAGCTCTTCTTCGTCGAGGGGATTTTGCGCGGCGCCAACGCCGAGAGCGTAAATGGCGACGTCGCGCTCGTCGTATTTGGCTTTGACAGGCGGGTATTCATACCCGTGGGCCTTGTCCACGTCGATAAACTGATTGCCACCTTTGCTGGGGCCGGCCTGCACGTTGGCCAAAACGGCGCCCATTGAATCTGTAATGTTGGGCGGATGGGTAGATTTTTCAAAACTTGTAATTTTCGACCAAGCGTTTTTGACCGCTTCTACGGTCATGGGGCGGCCGAGCCGAATGGTTTCACCCGCGGTGCGCTCCCAGCGAAGTTTGGAGAAAAATCCGCCGCCCAGTTCAAACAAACCGCCCGTTTCGGTGCAGCTTTCGTGGCACAGCCAAGCGACCAGCGGGCTCACATATTCAGGCTTGAGCGCGTCAATCAACTCTTTGGGTAGAACCGTTTCTGTCAGGCGCGAGCCGGCGATGGGGGCGATGGTGTTTACGTGTACACCGCGCTTTTTCCCTTCAAGCGCCAGGGTGTTGGAGAGGCCTACCAAGCCGAGTTTGGCCATGCTGTAGTTGGCTTGACCAAAGTTGCCATAAATGCCGGCGGCCGAAGCGGTAAAGATCACTCGACCATACCCTTGATCGCGAAGGTGGGGCCACGCCGCGTGGGTAACCCTGAAGCCGCCGAGAACGTGGACTTTATAAATCAAGTCCCAATCGTCCTGCGTCATTTTATGGAAGGTTGTGTCGCGCAGAATGCCGGCATTGTTGACAACAATATCTACCCGTCCAAACGAGTCGAGAGCGGTTTGTACAATCTTGGCGCCGTCTTCCACCGAGTCGTAGTTGGCAACCGCTTCGCCCCCAAGTGCCTTGATCTCTTCAACCACTTTGTCGGCGGCAGAAGAGCTTTTGCCTGCGCCGAACGCGCTGCCACCCAAGTCGTTGACGACAACTTTTGCTCCACGACTGCCGAAAAGCAGCGCGTGTGCGCGGCCTAAACCGTTGCCCGCACCGGTGATGATCGCGACTTTTCCGTCGAATCGCAGCTCGCTGGCCATTGGGACGCCTCTTCGTGGTGAGAATGTTTGCGTGCGAAATATCCTCGTACGATGGGCGCGTCAATTGGTGGCACCATGGGCGGCAAATGATTCGCGTGCGAAAGGCTGCTGCCGCCGATGTACCTTTGATTTTGGACTTCATCCGCGAACTCGCGACCTACGAGCGCGAGCCTGAAGCGGCAGTGGCCACCGAAGCCGATCTGCTTCGCGACGGTTTTGGAAGCGAGCCGCGCTTTCACGTGCTCATCGCGGAGCGAAACGGCGAGCCGGCCGGGTTTGCGTTCTACTTTTTTACGTATTCCACCTGGCGCGGCAGGCCGTGTTTGTACCTCGAAGATCTGTTCGTGCGGCCCGAGCAGCGCCGCCACGGGATTGGCCTGACGCTTCTCCGCGAACTCGCCAAAGTGGCTGTTTTGGAGCATTGCGAGCGGTTCGTGTGGCAGGTGCTCGACTGGAACACTCCCGCCATTTCGTTTTACGAAAGCCTTGGGGCGAAGGCCCTCAAAGAGTGGATCACCATGCGCGTGGAGGGCGAAAACATCGCTCGTTTGGCAAACGGCGAGCCCCAAACTGAATCGTGAAAGACGTTTGCCGGATGCGACGGGGGCGTGAAAACGCTCGTTCTGTGATATTCCGATGCCCGTGATGCGAATGCGAAAGCGCTTTGGCCTGCCCGCCTTGGGGCTGTGTCTCGGCTTATCGGCGTGCGGCGGTGGGGCGATCGTGCAGCAGGGGCCGAGCGATACCCTGCGGGCTTATTCGCGGGCGCTTGAAGAAGGCCGCGTCGACGACGCGTACCGACTGCTTTCCGATGACGCGAAACGGTCGATGTCGCTGGAGGCGTTTCGGCGATCGGTTGTTGAAAATCCCCTGGAAGTAAAGGAGATCGCGCACGCGCTCGCGCGTCCAACCGCCGACCCTGTGGTGACCGCCACGGTGACAATGCCCAACGGCGACGAGCTGCTGCTCGTTTACGAAGGCGGAAAGTGGCGCGTGGATGCAGCCGCCGTCGACCTTTACGGGCAGTCAACACCGCGTCAAGCGCTCTTGGGATTTTTGCGAGCCTTTGAGCGCAAGCGTTACGACATGGTGTTGCGGTACGTGCCCGACGCTGAAAAAGAAGGCACTTTGGGTCTCGAAGGGCGCCCGCAAGAACCGGCGGCAACGGCCGAAGGTACACTTCCAAAAGACGACGGACTCACCGCCGAAAAGCTGAAAGCTGCTTGGGAAGGGCCTCAAAAAGAGCAGATCACGCGCATTGTTGTGGCCGTCAAAGCCGCCCTTCCCACGGCACAGATCGAAGAGACGGGCGACAGCGCTGCCATGTCATACGGGGCCGGCGGTACCGTTGCGTTTGTTCGCGAACACGGGCTCTGGAAGATTAAAGACTTCTGATCAACGGCACGGCGCCCGTCGCGTGTGTACGCATACAAAGCGTTGATTTAATGTGTACACCATCCATCGGCGCTTCTGTCTCGCGACGTTGTAAACGATCGCGTGGCGCCCTAAATAGGCGTTGTTTCGTGTTGTGCGTACACGCGTTGCCGTGATGTTCAACGCTTTCGCTGTACACCCGACACAACGCGCTCGTGACCGCCGTAGTCGCGTCGGGTTTCAACTCCCGCGAACCCTCGATCGCGCATTCTTTCGGCGACAACGCCGGATTGGCCGGCGGCAACCTCGAGCGCCAAAACGCCGCCTTCGTCGAGAAAATCAGGCGCGCCGTCAATAATGCGTCGGAGAATGTCGAGCCCATCGGGGCCGCCGAAAAGCGCTGTGTGAGGCTCAAATTTGCGAATGTCGATGGGCAAATCGCGCTCTTCGGTTTTGGGGATGTACGGCGGATTTGCAGTGATCAGATCAAAAACGAGCGGGCCCGCTGTTGTTGGCAGAGCGAAGAGATCGCCCTGAAAAAACGACACATTAAACGCGCAGAGGCGCACCGCATTGTCGCGCGCCACTTCGAGCGCGCCGGGTGAAATGTCGGTCGCGATCACGCGCGCGGTTGGGCGTTCGCGAGCGATGGTGATCGCGACACACCCCGAACCCGTGCATAGGTCGAGAGCGCGCAACGAAAGGGATCGACTTTGCGATCGCTCCAGCGCGACCTCGACAAGGATCTCGGTGTCGGGGCGCGGAATGAGTACACGTGGGTCGACGCGAAAAGGTCGCCCGTAAAACTCGCGAACGCCGAGCAAATAAGCCACCGGCTCACCCGAGCGTCGGCGTTGGTGCAGCGCTTTGTATTGCGCGAGTTCCTCTTTTGAAAGCGGCCGATCGGCGTCGATGACGAGCTTGACGCGCGGCAGATCGAGGACTTTGCCGAGAAGCAACTCCGCGTCGAGCCTCGGGCTTGAGTTGCCGCGCTTTTTCAAATCGTCGGCGGCCCATGCGAGCACGCGCCGAATCGTCCACGGATCTTCACGCGAGGGGTCGGCTGTCACGACGCGGTGAGCCCCTTTACGGCGCCGGCGACAACGCTTTCAACTTCGGCCTTGATGGCATCGCGGCGCGCCTCAGTGGCGGCTTCGAAGCGCAAAACAAGCACCGGGCCCGTGTTGGAGGCTCGGCACAACCCCCACGCGCCGTCACCGAAGTCAATTCTCGCGCCGTCGATGTCGAGCACCGAATGGCTTTTTTTGTAGTGTTCGGTGACTTGGCGAACCACCTCAAACTTCACCGCGTCGGGGCACGTGAATCGAATCTCGGGAGTGGCAAATGTGGCAGGCACGTTTGAAAGCAACTCGCCCATTGTCTTGCGCTCGCGACCCAAGATCTCCAAGAGGCGCACGGTGGCATACGTGGCGTCGTCAAAGCCGGGCCATCGATCGGCAAAGAACATGTGACCGCTCATTTCGCCGGCCAAAAGAGCGCCCTCTTCTTTCATCTTTGTCTTGATGAGCGAGTGTCCGGTTTTCCAAACAATCGGTTTCCCACCGTGTTTCTCGATGTCGGCGTAGAGCGTTGCCGAACACTTCACTTCACCGAGCACTTTGCTGCCAGGCCGTTCAGCGAGCAGCGCGCGAGCAAACAAAATGAGCAATTTATCGCCCCAAACGATGTCGCCGTTTTTATCCACCGCGCCCAAACGATCGCCGTCGCCGTCCCACGCGATGCCTAGTTCCGCACCGGTTTCTTTCATGCGAGCGATCAGCGCCGTGAGATTTTTGGGCACCGTCGGATCGGGATGATGGTTGGGAAACGTGCCATCGATATCGCAAAAGAGTGGGTCGGGTGAAAACCCGAGCGCGCGCAATGTGGCGATGCCTAGCGGACCGGCCGATCCGTTGCCTGCGTCGACAACAAACTTGATGTCGGTCCGCTCAATGCGCGCCGACGTTTTCACCGCGGCGATATACGCGCTCGAAAGGTCACGCATGGTCACGTTGCCGTCGTCGAAGCGCACGTCGTTGTCCTTGTCAGACTCAATGCGAGCCGCCAACGCTTGAATATCGGCACCGAAGAAAGAGCCTTTTCCGCGCATCATCTTAAACCCGTTGTCGGGCGCGTCGTTGTGGCTCGCGGTGATCATGATCGCGCCGTGTGTACTCAAGTGGTGGGCTGCGAAATAGAGAAGCGGCGTGGGCCCGATCCCCACGTCGAACACGTTGGCGCCGGCTTGCAAAAGCCCTTCGGTAACCGCTTCGTGCAATCTCGGGCTCGACAACCTTCCATCGCGCGCGAGCGCCACCGTAATGGGTAGGCCCGCGGGCAGCTCGTCACGAAGTGTACACACGTAGGAGCGGGCGAGCGCCGTTGCCAATTCGCTGGAGAGATCTCGATCGGCGACGCCTCGAATGTCGTATTCACGGAAGATGGATCGCGGAAGCTGCATAACGTTCGAGGCGCAGCATTGACCTTATCGGCTTCGCGAAACAAGCATGCTGACAAACAACACGAACAACATGCCTCCCGCGCCGTAGATGCAATAGCGCGCGAGCACCAGGTGGCCGGCCAAATAGAGCTGCAACGCACCGAAACCGAGAGCCACGCTCAAGACCGCGTAGATCAGTTGGCGCACGCCGCGGTACACAAGACCGGCGGCCTGCTGCATGCCTTTGACCTTGTATTCAAGCTCGCCGCGATTGGCCTTGTTGAGATACTTGCGAAGGTCGTCCGGCAGGGTGAGCGCCTTGAGTGCCGTTTCGCGCGCGGCATCAAGCGCGATTTGAGCCCAGTCGCGATTTCCGAGCACGAACTCCCGCATATACGGGTGAATTACCTGCATCGGATTCAGCTCGGGATCGAGTTGTGTACACACCCCCGTTAAGAGCAAAATGGTGCGCTCCAAGAGCACAAAGTCGCGCGGCACGTGAAACGCCCCTGATAGCTCGCGCAAACCGATGTTCATCTTGCGAAGATCGACCAGGCTCTCAATGCCTTTTTGCGGATCGATCTTGATGTCTTTGAGGTTAAAGCTCTCCAGCTTGATCTCTTCTTGAAAGCGCTGGTGAAAAAATTCGATCACCTTTTCGCTCACGTCGACAGCGTCCGTGCGCGCCAAAAAACCCATTTTTCGAAGGGCTTTAATGATCGCGTCGGTGTCGCGCCGAATCACCGCTTCCAAAAATTCGGGGATGCCTTCACGCATTTGCGGCGACAGCTCCGCCACCGCTCCGAAATCGAGAAGCACGAGCGCTCCCGAGTCGGTCACCAACATGTTTCCGGGGTGAGGATCGGCGTGATAGACGCCGTCGATGAAGATCTGTTGACAGAAGACTTCGATAATTTTTCGACTGAGCGCTTTGCGATCGATCCCTTTTGCATCGAGCAGCGCCGTGTCGCCCACCTTCGTGCCTTCAACGAACGTTGTCACCATCACGCGTTCGGTACACATCCCCACGATCGGCCGCGGAAAGCGCACGTCGTCGCGGCTTGAAAAACACGATGCAATGCGCTCGATGTTGTGCGCTTCGCGCAAGAAATCGAGTTCCTCCAAAATCATCGAGCGAATCTGGTGGTAATAAGCGTCGAGCCCGCGGATCGGTAAAAACCACGACACAATCGCCATAATTCGGCGAATCGTGGTGAGGTCGAGCCGAACGATCTCGTCGATGTTTTGGTGCTGCACCTTCACCGCGACATGTGTACCGTCGGCGAGCCAAGCTTCGTGCACCTGACCAAGAGATGCGCTCGCGAGAGGCTCGTGAGAAAGCTTCGCAAACACTTCTCCCACAGGCTTTCCAAGCTCACCTTCGAGACGCTCGGCGATCTCGGTGAAGGGGCGGGGAGGCACCTGATCCTGCAACCCTTCAAGTCCCGAACGAAACTCTTTGGGCAGGAAATTGGCCATGATGCTGAGGAGCTGTCCCACTTTGATGAACAGCCCCTGCAGCACCACGATTGTGCGTTCCACGCGCACCGCATTGCGCGAGTGTACATTTGTCTCGCGCGCTTCGGCCCACGCAGACCCTAAGATCCGCCGCAAAAACGAAAACCAGAGATAGCTGCCAATGACAAGAAAGGTCGTCCAATACGCGCGGACGAAACGCCACCGCTGCGCTGCTCGACCGCGAAACGTCTTTGTTCCCCCGGCGTGAATCACCGGCCGCATCGGAGTTGCGGACAGCCGGCTCTGCGGTTTTTCGAGACCGCTCACACTCGACAACGACAAGCGCGCAGCCGAAACGCGGTCACCCCCGGCAGCCCGCTGCTCAGCGGATCTTTCGGGTGCGGGAGACGGCGCGGCTGTCACGCGCGCAGCATACTCGTATGGGCGCGCGTTCGAACAATGTGTGAGAACAGTGCTTTCGTCGTCGCATTTTTCTGCACCGAAACGCTGCGGTTTGCTTCACCCCGGCGAGCGTGTTGGCTAACATGCCCCAACCTGTACGGGCCCCTTTTTTGGGCGAAGGTCAGCCGGTGCAGTTCCCACCACAAGGGGTATCAATCATGACGGAGCTTAGTTGGGTGCGTTTGGGCCTGCATTTTTCAGCGCTGGGGCTCATCTCAGTGTTGACCGCCGGCTGTCCGGGAAATAACTCAACCACCACCGGTGGAGGCGGAGCGGGCGCGGCCGGCGGAAGCGGCGGCACAGGTGCGGGCGGAACGGCCGGCACCGGGGGAAGCACCTGCCAACCCATGACAGAAATCTGCGACATGCAGGACAACGACTGCAACGGCGTCGTGGATGACATTGCCAATCCACCCCCTGACGGTTGTAAATGCAACGACGGTCAAACCCAGGAATGTTACACCGGTCCCGCCGGTACAGAGGGCACAGGCGAGTGCAAAAAAGGCTCTCAAACGTGCACCGGTGGCCAATGGGGAACATGCACCGGTGAGGTTGTTCCAGCGAGTGAAACGTGCAACCTGAAAGACGACGACTGCAACGATCTTGTCGACGACGGTCTAACCGAAATCACCTGCGGCGTGGGCGCGTGTCAGGTCACTGTTGCCGCGTGTGTAGATGGTCAGGCGCAGCAGTGCATTCCAGGACAACCGCAAAACGAGGTCTGTGACGGGATTGATAATAACTGCAATCAAATCGTCGACGAGACAGATCCTCAGGTCAATCAAAACTGCCTTACAACTCTACCCGGTGCATGTGCCGCGGGTAAGTTTCAATGCAACGCGGGCGTGCTTGAATGTGTGGGTGCGATGCCCGGCACAGAAGCCTGCGATGGTATTGATAATGACTGCAACGGCGCCACCGATGACAACATCCCAGGCACAGGTGGAATGTGTTCGTCGGGTCAGCCCGGCGTTTGCGCACCCGGCGTGATCTCCTGCCTGAACATGAACGGCAACTATACAGTTGACTGTTTCCCGTTGGTTCAGCCTTCCATGGATGTCTGCGACGGACTCGACAACAACTGCAACGGCCTTTCCGACGAAAATGACCCCGGCGGCGGCGGCGTTTGCAACACCGGCGCGCAGGGCATTTGCGCACCCGGTGTACTCCATTGTGAAAACGGCGCTATCCAATGCGTCGCTGACAACATGCCCGCTACAGAAACCTGTAATGCT
The DNA here is from genome assembly GCA_016712345.1 of Polyangiaceae bacterium. Taxonomy (GTDB): domain Bacteria; phylum Myxococcota_A; class Polyangia; order Polyangiales; family Polyangiaceae; genus JADJRH01. The sequence goes on along the minus strand of JADJRH010000011.1, from coordinate 3,400,897 downwards.
CAAGATGACGACTGCGACGGCACCGTAGACGACGGCAACCCCGGCGGCGGAGTCAACTGCCCCACCATGGTTCCGGGGCTCTGCGCGACCGGCGTTACAAGTTGCACCAACGGCAACGTCGTTTGTAATCAGACTGTATTCGCGACCGCCGAGATCTGCAACGGCCTCGATGAAAACTGCAATGGTCAGATCGACGACGGCAACCCCGGCGGCGGCGCGGCGTGCAGCACCGGTTTGTTAGGCGTCTGCGCCGCGGGCACCATCACGTGTCAAAGCGCTCAGCTCTCCTGCAAACAAAACGTCCTTGCTTCCGCCGAAATCTGCGGCAACGCCATCGACGAAAACTGCGACGGCGTGGCTCAGGCCGCACCCACAACCTATTTCAGCGAAACGTTTGCCAACAACAACGCCGGTTGGACCCTGGGCACCGGTTGGGGCATTGGCCCGGCCGTAGCCGGCACCTGCGCCAGCAGCACCACCGGCAATGATCCCGGCACCGATCATACCTCCACCGCCGACAACGGCATTGCCGGCGCTGTCATCGGTGGATGTTACCCGACCACCGCGTACGGCGACACGTGCATCACCAGCCCCAACATCAACCTGTCAGGCGCGCCCGGAAACGTGTTTTTGAGCTACTGGCGCCATCTCCACACAGACTACCCGAGCTTCGTCACCAGCAAGGTAGACGTGTCTGCCAACGGCGGCACGTCTTGGACCACCGTCTACAGCGTGCCTTCAGGTCAATTCCAAAACGACGCCAACTGGACCCAGGCGTCCTTCAACGTGACCGCTCAAAAGAGCGCCACGTTCCGCATCCGCTTCTGTTACGCATCGAGCGGCTCCGGCGTCATCGCCGGCGGCGGCTGGAACGTGGACGACGTCGCCCTGACGGACGTCGTTTGCCAGTGATCTGACCCGCCCCAAACGGACCGCGCCTCCATCTACCCAGCGCGCGGTCCGCTCTTCTCTTCAAATTCGCGTTGACACCTTTTCAGGTTCAGCGCCCTGCCGCTGACGAAATGGCAAGCCAAGCCTCCGTGCCCAACGATCACCTTTAAGAAACGCCGAAAACTGCGCCGGCTTGCCACTTGCAAGGGTATCCACGGCTCAACCATCCTCCAAATCTACCATCCACAGTAAACCATCCATCGAAGGGTAGGTTTCTACCATGTCACCTTCGGAACAACGGATTTGCGATCGCCTCCGAGGCTGCCTGCTCGGCTCCGCCGTCGGCGACTCAATCGGTCTGCCCAGGGAAGGTTTGTCGCCCCGGCGCGCCGCCCTATTCTACGGCCCAATTCCACTTCAACACCGCTTTTTCTTAGGTCGCGGCATGGTGAGCGACGACACCGAACATGCCGCGTTAACTGCCCGCGCGTTGCTCCACTCCGGCGGCGAAATCACCTCGTTCACCCGCTCGCTCGCGTGGCGACTCCGAGCCTGGTTTCTAACCTTACCAGTCGCCCTTGGGTGGGCCACCCTCCGCGCGCTCGTCAAGTTGTGTGCTGGATTTCCACCCGCCAAAAGCGGCGTTTTTTCGGCAGGCAACGGCCCTGCCATGCGCGCCCCCATTCTCGGCGCGTTCCTTTCCAACCAACCTGACAAAATTCTACCATTCGTTCAGGTTTCCACTCGAATCACCCATACCGATCCGCGCGCTCAAGAAGGCGCCCTGGTGATCGCCCTCGCCGCCGCTCACGGACTTGAGCACGGTCCATCACTCAATGCGGGGCAGTTTTGGGAAAGTGTAGAGTCTTGTGTACGCAACGAAGAGCTGCGATCCGCCCTCAAAAAAGTGGAAACCGCGCTGTCAGACAATCTCACCCTTTCTCAGTTTTCTACCCTCATGGGTTTTGAGAAAGGAGTCACAGGATACATGCTCCACACCGTTCCTGCCGTGCTTTTTTGCTGGCTCAAAACCCCCGGCGATGTGCGCGCCGCGGTAGAGAATGTTGTGTCCCTCGGAGGGGACGCCGACACCACCGGAGCCATTGTCGGGGCACTCGCGGGGGCAACCGCCGGAGCGTCGGCCATTCCCAAATCGTGGGTAGACAACATTCTCGACTGGCCTCTTTCAACCCATCGTTTGACTGAAATAGCCGACCAACTCGCGGCGGTCTACCCACTCAAGGGTCAATCGCCCCCAACGCAACCTCCCCAAGCATGGTTTCGCACCATACCGCGGCTGCTCGCTCTACCCATCCGAAACTTTGTATTTCTCCTGATTGTCCTTGCGCACGGATTCAGACGCGTCGCCCCGCCTTATTGACCTTCCATCGCGTCGACAAGCCGCTCGTATACCGCCGGCCGCGCTCTTCGAATCGCGTCTTTCGCCCGCGTGGGATGGACCCTATTTGTCAATAGCACTCCCACCCGCTCCGCCTCGGGATCAATCCACAAACTTGTCCCCGTAAACCCCAAATGCCCAAACGTCTTGGGCCCAAATTTCGGCCCGGAAGAAGGCGTTTCCCCCGTTCGACTGTCAAAGCCCGCCAGGTGTGATCCGTTGGGCCGAGGCCGCAACACCGGCTCCAAGTCTTCCGCCGCCAACCAGTCAGGTCGCTCCCCTTTCAACGCCTCCAAAATCGCCGCACCCAACAGCACAACACTCCGCGCATCCCCAAAAAGCCCTGCGTGCCCGCACGATCCACGCCCCGCCATCGCCCAAGCGTTTTCGTCGTGTACACAACCTCGGATGACCCCGCCTCTCCATTCCACTTCTTCTGTCGGGGCGACTTTGTCGTCAAAATCAGACTGGGAGGCCGACAACTGACGGGCTGAACCTACCCAAAGCCCGAGCGGCCCCACCACCTCTTCCAACACCACTTCGTCTATCAACCGACCTGCTCGCCGAGCGATCGCCTCTCCCAACAACAGGTAACCCAAGTCACTATACACCGCCGGATACCCCTCGTCGGGAACATCCCCCACCACCTCTACCCGTCGCGCGCTTGCCGCAATTTCAAGCGCTTTTGCTCGATCTACCCGTTCACCTGTCACCAGCGGCGCATAAAGCGGCCGATGCCCATCAAGCCCCGCCCTGTGCGACGCCAACAAGTCCAGCGGCAACCTCCCCGCAAACGTGTCAGCCAACTCAGGCACCACCTCTCCAAGCCGCTCCTTTCGACTCAACATCCCCTTTTTTTCAAGCCTCGCCAGCGAAAGCGCCGTGAACGGCTTCGTCACCGACGCCAAGTCAAACGGCGAATGCGTACTCACCGCCGACGCAACAGGACTAAACGAAAGGCGCCCAAACGCCCCCGCGCCCCACCGAAACCGCCCGTTTTTGCGCACCGCCGTTGCCACCACCGCGCACGGACTCGCCTCAATCTCCACCACCGCCACCCGTGCCACCGCCGTCAGATCCACCTCATTTTCAAACGGCGGCGGAGGGCTCGAAACAGCGGAACGCCGCGCGGCGAAATCAGTCATGGCGAGGAGATTGCCCTGACATCGTGCCGGGAGCAAGGATTGAATCTACCGGGGTGCAAAAGGCGGGTAGACGGCGAAATCGAACTGTCAACCGCCTGCCGGATTAGCCCGCGGCCCCGACTGTCGCCAGTAGAAATCGATAAGAGCCCTGGGCGAGCTGCTCGGCGATTTCGTCAGTGGAAAGTACCCCCTTTTGATAGAGGCGAGTCAGATCCATGAGGATCCTCCGGCGCTCTTCAACAAGCCCTCTGCGGTTAAGGCCCAGCCCGTTGATGGTGTCTTGAATACGGCCTGTTAGATTGTTATCCAACCCGTAAGCAGGTTCCAACTTTCCCTCAAAGTTGCAAACAATCAGCTCCTCCACGTTATCCACATCCGGCCGAAGCCACCCAATCGACCAGTGTGTACCTTTCGATTGTTGGCAACCAACACAAGCCGGAAAGAGATTGCCCCACCACAGAGCGAGTGCGCGGCATTTTTCTTGAGGAACCCAGTGGTCGATCGTCTCCGGCGACTGCGCACCCAACAGACCATCACAGTATGCGCAATAGTGGCCTTCACCCAAAGGGCGCACGGTTTCGTGAAACCACCTGGCAAGCGTCAACCCCTCTGTTTGCCAGTCGTGAAGCTTGTTGCCGGCGGGTTCACCTTGTGCCCATAGATCTACCCATTGGCAAATCCGATCGCTCCAAAAAGCCGGAGGCTTCTGCCGGTCAAGCTTTTTCACGGGTACTCACCGCAAAGTTTGCCAAATGTTCATCGATCAGCGCCCGGATCCTGTGCTCCGTTAACATCACGATCGCTCGCCCGTCACCTTCCGCCTCAATCAGTGGGGCGCGCAGCGCGGCAAACGCAGCCCAGTCAAACCCACCCAGCTCTCCATGACGTAACTTGTCTACCGCTTCTTTGTGCTTCTTCAGCCGCTCAATCGTGGCCTCGTCGACAAACGCGGATGGAACGTCGAAAACTTCTTCAATCGTCCAGGTCAGAGAATGGCCCGTCCCAAGTTTTACAGGTGCTACCCGCCCTTCAACCAGATGGTTCGACGGGTTGGGACGAATTGGAAAAACGCACCCATCCGGAGCCGAAGCCACAACGAAAGGCGAGTGCGTCGTCGCATAGATGCGAGCGTTTGGAAAGAGCCGACGCAAGGTGGGGAGAATATGCACCTGAAGGCGCGGATGCAGACTCTGGTCGATCTCGTCCAGGAGTAGCCAAAAGTCCTGATCAAAAGGAGATCGGCTTGTGTCCTTCCAAGGCGTCATTTCAAGTCGTGTACACAAATCGGAAACCCAGGCGATCGTCCGACGAAATCCTTCCCCCAGCAAATCGAGCGGGACGATCTGACCATCCAATCGAACCTCGGGTGGGCGTTGCCTGAATTGAAAGTCGATTGTTACTTGTCGATCGAGAAGTTCTGAAAGCGCCCGCGGAATTCGATCCAAAGCGGCCTGATGCGCCGCCGCTGCGGCGCGAAACTCGTTCTCCTGTGCGGTGCCCTTTACCCGCTCCGCAGAACTCAACGCATGAAGTTGATCAAAGTACAAGTTGACAAGAATCTGACCCAAGTCATCCGAAGCTGGAAATAGCTCCCCAAACGAAAGTACTCCGCGCAGCAACGGCCGCTCGATTCGCTTTGGGCCCTCTGTTTCTACCTTTGCCGTGGAAACACTACCCCTATACGAAAACACCGCCCAGCTTGTGGGAGTATTGGTCGCCGCGCATTCTTGAAATTCTTTTACCTCGGAAATCGGTGCCGTTCGCCACTTTACCTCGCTCGCTGCGGCACTCGAAAAGGCAACACCCCCCGTATCAAATTCCAGATCTGCGCCCGCGCCTCCTCCCCTCAATCGGCGAAGAAATGCTGTGACCGGAGGTACGGTGGGCAGGAGACCTCCCGGCACCGGCGTTTGACCCAGAAACCGGAGGCGTTCCTTGTGGTTTTCTTCCGCTGACCGAGACACCCAGTCCGACTCCCACCCAAAGGACTTCCCCGCCGCGCCCACCAAGACAGCGATCGCTTCGAGCAGGGTTGTCTTCCCGCACCCGTTTGGCCCTTCAAAAAGCACCAGCTCGCCACGACCCGCCGCCGGAATCGGCTCAAACGTGGCGCCTTGAAATGGGCCAATTCCATCGAGCGAGATCTTTGCCAAGCGCGGGCTGGTCATGTTGCTGTCGCTCTCCATCTCGGCAGACAGAACCGCAAACAGTTTCCGCATGTCAAGCTTTTTGACCTTACCTCTGTTCTCCGTCCCCTCATAAGGTCGCTGAAAGCTGAGTTGATCGTTGATGGGTAGATGGTTGTCAGGTTGTTCGACGGAACGTTGTATCAATACTCCGAATCCTTCCCATGGGTAGATTCCTTGCTCTTCGGTCCGCGTTCAACCGGCTGCGTGATGTCGTCCAGCGTCACGGCGCGATCGTGCCCCCCACACGGCGTCGCAACAGCGATCCGGGCGCGGAGGGCTTTGTCCTCTTCGCGTTGCCGAGAAATTGCCCCGCCGCCCCTTTTCCGGCACATTCGCAAATGCCTGCGCGTGTGCACATGAGCGCGCGTGCAGCGCTTCGAGAAAAAACTGTTTCGGGTGGACCTTTCCTGTCCGCCGCGCCCTCAAAGGCGCCGCTCGTACTTGTCACCGGGCGCAATTTTCCGTACGAAATACCTATGGCCACCGGGAAAAAAAACGCGGACGCAGCCGATCCGTCGGCCGACTCAGTGGACTCCAGCCCAGGCAGTGAACGCCGCGCGGGTACGCGCCACCTTGCCTGTTTCGCCGCCGAAATTCAGATGGAACGATGGAACGGCGCTCGCACCGCCGTCATTCGCGATCTCAGTGTTTCCGGCGCGTTGCTCCTCACCGGGGCGCGCGTACAAGTCGGCGATCAAGTGACCCTCAACCTCTACATCGTCGGCGATGAAACGCTGCACGCAGTCAGCGGCAAAGTCGTGCGCCACGAACGTCGCGACCCGGCCACCGCCGGGCTTTGGCCGTTCAGCATCGCGGTTCACTTTGACAATCCGCTCAACGAACTCGAAGAGCAAATCAAAGCCGTCGCCGCGCGCCAAGCGGCACTTCTCGGCAAATCCGGCCACTGAGGCGGCAGTTGCCCCCACCCGCGCTCGCAAAAGCTCGCGCGCCGCCCCCAAATCGCTCCCCTCGCCGTGTGTACTCATTCGTGTACGCAATTGTGTACGCATCGTTCCTTAAAGGCTGCCCGCGCTGCGCCCCCATACAAGTTTGTGTACACACCGTCTCGCTCGCTCAGGGGGCGGCCATGCCGATCGCCGTGCTGGAACGCATTGGGCACCGGTCGAGTGACTGGGCAGGTGCGCGCTGCCGGGCCGCACTGTGAGTATCACCGAGGCGCCCGGTCGCTGGTGTCAAGAAGACACCTGTCGCCGCCGGGCTGCACCGCGAGTGTCACCAAGGGCTCCCGGCCGCTGGTGTCAAGAAGACACCAACCGTGACGCTCGCCCGTCGAGACAACCTCAGCCTGACTCGGCGGCGAGCATCATTTCGTACAACTCCGCCTCGGACGCGTTGCCCGCGGAACGGGCGCGCCGCGCGAGCCGTGCAAGCACGGCCGCGCGGCGCGGCCCGAGCCATTCACGCTCATCGTCGGAACCTTCATCCATCCGTGCCGACAAAAGCGCAAACAGCTCCAGATCGCGCTCCAACCGCTCAAGCACGTCACACAGAGCCGCCACCACGTCGCGATCGTGGGGCGCCGCCCGCAGTTTTTCCGAAAGACGCTCCGCCAGCGCTTCGTCCTCGGCGCGCACCGACTCGGGGCTTCGCGTCTCCGTGAAGTCGTTTTCGTTTTCGTCCTCGTCGAGCGTGTCGAGGGGGGGAGGTTCAGGCCGAACCTGCGGCGAGGGCGCCCGGTGCATGTCAGGCGAGGGCGCCCGGTGCATGTCAGGCGAGGGCGCCCCGTGCATGTCAGGCGAGGGCGCCCCGCGAACCATTGCGTGCGAGCGTCGCGGCGGCGCCGGCATAGCCGGCGCCGCCGCGACGCTCGCCCCGGCCCCGGCGCGCTCCGTGTGCGCCCGCGCAACCCGGCGAAACGCCGCCCCGATGCGCCCGTTTCGAGGCGCCAGCCGAAGCGCCAACGCCAGATCCCGCTGCGCGCCCGCCAAGTCGTCGCGCTGCCGTTCGTCGATGAGTGCCGCTTCAAAAAGCAACGCCGCCAGCCCTTCGGCCCGCGCCGCCGCTTCACTTCCGGGCGCCGCGGCCGCCGTGCCCGCCAGCGGATCGCGCTCCGCGTGGTCCCGAAGCCGCCCAATCGCCAAGCCAGCGCCCGCCAGGTCGCCCAGTTCGGCGCGCCACCGCGCTTCGAGAAGCCGCGCCTCGGCGGCCTCGGGCGCGTCGGCCGGCACCGTGCGCACCCGAGCGATCGCCGCCGGCCGATCGTGCGCCACGTCCACAAGCGCCTTGGCGAGATCAATCGCCACCGCGCTCGTTGGGCTCGCCGCGCGCTCCGCCAATGTGAGCGCCCGTGTATACAGCTCCAGCGCCCGGCGCGGCGAACCCTGCGCCGCGAACGTGCGGGCCAGCCCCGTCACCGCCTCGGCATCGTCGGGCACATAGCGAAGCGCCCGTTCAAACAGCTTGTGCGCCTCGCGAACGAAGCCCTCCGCAAGAAAGGCCCGCGCCGCGCGCCGCGCCACGTCGTGCCGCATCCGCGCCCCGCGCGCCGCCGCCTCAAGGTGCTCGGCGTCGGCGAGCGCGCCCGCCGGGTCGGCCGCTTGCAAACGCGCCGTGAGCCGAGCCCACCTAAGAAGCCCAAAAGCGGGTGCGCGCGCCACTGCTTCGTCGAGGGCGGCGCGGCGCTCGCGGACTTCGTCCGCGAGCGCCGCGCCGCGCATCCACGCCCGCGCCGCGAGAGGACTGAAAGGTTCGGCGCGCGCGGCGCGCGCCAGCGCGCCGCGCGCACCCTCCACATCGCCCACAGCGGCAAGCAACTCCGCGCCGAGAAGGCCCGCGTCCACCGCCGGCGTCACATCAATCAGCGTGGAAAGCGCCGCTTCGGCGCGCTCGCCCGCGACCGTATCGAGCCAGGCCAAGCGTTCCGAGATCTCGGGATGCCGCGGCGCCCGTTCCAACGCCGAAAGGTACGCATCGCGCGCGCTGTCAAAGTCGCCCCGGTACGCCGCATCGTCGGCTTCCGCCGCAAGAAGAAGCGTTTCGGCGGCGCGCACCAACCGATCCGGCAGCGCGGCCGGCGGCACATCCATCTGCGCTTCCAGCTCCAAACGATCGCCCGCGGCGCGCGGCACATCCCACACAACGCCCGAAGTGGCCGGTGCACGCGCCCCCGCAGCGGGAAGCACATCACAAAGCACGCGCGCCGCCGCGTCGGCGATGTGTACGCAACCGCCTTGAATTGTGGAAACGCCGCGGAGGGCCGCCGCAAGCGCTCGCAGAGCGAGCGCTTGCGGCGGCCCTCCCCCAAGCCCGATGCCGCGCGCTCGCTCGGTGGTGAGCGTCACTCCCGAGGCGCGCGGCACAATGAGCACATCAAAGGCCAGGGCGGCTTCGCCGTCGGCCAAGCCGACGGCGAACCCCCCCTCCATCGGCGCCAGCCACACCTCCGGCGTGCCCGCACCCAGCAACCCGCGCAGCTTGGGGGCCACCCACGAAGCGAGTTCCGAGGCGCTCACATCCACCACAAGCCGCGCGAGCGCGCCGCGCCGATGGCGAAAGCGAGTCACGCCGCCTGTCAGGTCGATGGGGAAGCGAATGTTCGGGAACGTGAGCGTGAGCGCGACGAGGCGCACGGGCCGCGCGACGAAAGGTTCGTCGAGTTCGAGGCCCAACGTGCCGCGCGCCGCCGAAAGTCGAAGCCGCGGCGCGTCGCTCGGTCCGCCCTCGGTCGGGGCAGCCGCGGGAGGCTGAGGGCGTTCGAGTCGCCGTTGGGGCAAAGCCTGCGTCATGCGCGCGGCGATCGTAGCAAGGGCGTCGTGAGAAGGCAGAATTGTGCGTGGTATTTTTTGCGATCGCGCGGCGCGGGGGCGGCGGGCGCATAAGGGTGCTTCGCGCGACGGCGGGGCGCCCCCGCGCCGCGCGCAGCCTGCGAGCACGGCGTTTGGGGGCGCGCGTGTTGGGCGCGCCCAACACGCCCAAGAAGGGGGCAACCCATGTGGGAAGGAGCGCCAAGAAACGGGTGAACGTGCCATACACCGGCCTCGCCCAAACCGTGTTTCGCAAACGCGGGTGGCCGGCAATAAGGGGCCTTGCAATGTGGACCGGAAAAAGCGAAACAGGCGAGCAGGTGAGGTCGGGCCGTTATGAAACTGAGCAGGGACCAGAAACGAAAGAAAAAGCTCGCGAAAAAGGCTCCCAAGCCCGCGCACCACACAAAGGCCACCGTGAAGTTCATGCCGCCTCAATTTGACCCGGCGTTGCCGCGCACCGAGCAGGCGATCGAGGCTGCATTGGAGGCGGCGATGACCACGTGGCGCCTGGTGACCAGCGGCCCAGACACCGGCTGCTCAGACACCAGCTGCCCAGAGTGCGGGGCAGAACGTGGACCCATCTGGGAGTCGGACGAAGAAGACCACATTTCACCCCTCCAGCAACAGCTCTTTCGACTGGTTTTTCGGCGCGAGCCGGGGCCGGAAGATCCGCTTTTTTGGGACCGTGAACGTGAGCGTCACGGTGTGTTTGAGGTGCGGCTTAAAGGCAATCGTCGCCTTGTGGATAGGGTTCTTGCAGGCGCCGGGTTTCGTGCGGACGCGATCTATGCAGCCGACTTAACGGGTGTGTACCCGTGGATGGACGACGACGAGAACGAAGACGACGACTACAAATACGACGAAGGCGATCTGGGTGTCTGGAAGGAATCAATGGAGGACTACCGCCATCAGGCGGCAACGGGAGTGATTCCCGTGGGGCCCTGGAATCTGTGGGGCGCTTTTGCGGAATACCACCCTTCCACGTCGCCGTCGGACCTCGTTTCAGAAGCCCGCGGCAACGGACCGGCCGACGACTTTTCAGACCTTCGCGCCATGTTGAAGTGCGACTTCAGCGACGCGGTGGTGACGGCTTTCGTGGTGCGACTCAAGGCGCTTGTGGTCTTGGTAGAGGAGGAGCGGTTTGCGCACCTGATGTCGACCAATGCCCTTTTCAGAAAGGCCGTTCATGCGGCATCGACGGCCTATGTGGATCGAGAAACGGGGCTCCTGGATGTGAAAGACTTTGAACGGCGGCTCTCGGAGTTTGAGACGGATCCGGCCGATTGAGCAGGCGGAGCTGCCTGGGCCCACATCTCGACAGCGGCGGTGTCAAGAAACGTGGCCCTTTGCTGGGTCGTTGGGCGGGCGACTTGGTGCAAACGGAATGAAATCGCCAAGGTGGACGGCCGGCTGTCGGGGGCAGCCAAAAATCGGGCATGAAAATGGCGGTTTTTGAGCGAATGACCTTGTTTGATCGGCCAATTTTGCGATTTTTCGGCGAAACATCGCGTAAATGTCTGCCAAAAAGGCGACCCCGCGGCTGAAAAAGGTGTTCTTGGCAGCCAAGAACGGGGTTTGGGGGCTGGGAGTGAGGCAAATGTCCGCCAAGAAGGGGAGTTTGGGGGTGAGAGTCGGCGAAATGGCAGGTAGGGAAGCGATTGGCGGGCGCGGAGGCGGGCAAATGGCGGGTAGGGAAGCGATTGGCGAGCGCGGAGCCGGGGAGTTGACGGGTAGGGAAGCGATTGGCGGGCGCCGAGGAGGGGAGTTGGCGGGTAAGGAATCGATTGGCGGGTGCGGAGCCGGGGAGTTGACGGGTAGGGAAGCGATTGGCGGGCGCCGAGGAGGGGAGTTGGCGGGTAGGGAAGCGATTGGCGGGCGCGGAGGAGGGGAGTTGACGGGTAGGGGAGGGGGCCTGTGGTTCGGTGTTGGGATGATTCACCTGTTTTTTGGGGCGCCGTCGCCACCTTGTTGCCCGAGCGTACGCCTTGGGCGCGCGAAATCTTGTCAATCGGGCGGGCCAAAGGCGCCCGAGGAGCGGCGTTATCAGAGTTGAGCGGCGTCGCCGAGGCACGCCCCGCCCTGGAGGGCACCTTCGCGGTGCGGGCCGCTGTCCCTGCGTTCCTGGCTGCCCACAAAGACAAGTACAAGTAACGCGATGACATGCAAGAACTCAACGCCAAGTTCACACCTACAGAAGGCCATCCACGAACGATCACGCTGCGCATAGGTGATCCAGTGCAGGGGCCGAGGTCGTGGGGTGTTCGGATTGAACCGAAGTAAGACTACGGCATTTCGATGCCGGCTTGCGACGCCTCAAGTTGTCGGCGGATACCGGGGCTCTCGGTAGAGTGCGCACCGAGTTGAACGCCTACCTCATTGGAAATGTGCGCCGGTGGGCAAGATTGGGGTAGAGCAGGCCCTCTCGTTCTGGTGGCTGCCTATGATTCCGTCAGGACGTCATCGATCGCAGCGGCGGTGAGCGCCCGATCGAGCCACGTTTCAAGCTGCGACGTGTTGGTGCAGGTGAGAATTTTCTCGCGCGCTTCGCCGGGGACAGCGATGCCGCGCCGTTCAAGGATTCGCAATAGAGCCGTGCTCTCACCGTTGGGAAGCGAAAAGCGCTGACCGATCGTGGGATCCAGACCAGCGTCTGGCGGGTGCAAAGGCGGCGAGTTGGCGGCCAAGATGACGTTGCCGCAGACTATTCATCTGGTTTTTTTGGGGCGCCTTCGCCACCTTGTTGCCCGAGCGTACCCCTCGGGCGCGCGAAACCTCGTCACGCGAGCGGCTCGCCGTGCAACGCCGAGCTACTCCACCATCCGGGAGGGTCAACTTGGGTGTTTGGCGCCCGCCGAGGAGAAAGGCCCTTTCAGCCTTCAACAGCCTGCTTGTGCTGCGAGGTAAGCACCATGAGAACCATGAGGAGACTGAAGGCGTCCTTGCAGTTTCCGTGTGGCCCAAAGGAGCCCGATGCCCGAAGAAAGCGAAAGCCCTCGGGCGTCCGCACGCGCACGCCGGTCACGTCGCTCTTCGACTTTGGGAATTCATAGTCGATGACGTCGGTCACAGCGATGCGCTCGATCTGGTCCGCCTCGACGGAGTAGAGCGCCTTGTCGGTGAAGACGATCGCCGAGTGGGGCCACGGCTCGGGGTTTTGGTACCAGCCGATGAGAGACTCGCTCGGCTCCAGGTCTGGCAGCTTTGGAGGTGTCGCTTCGCCGCCGGGCTCGAAGTAGCGGCCCGTGTGCTTCATGTGCCTGCGAACGACCGAGTAGAAGACAAGCGCCATCCCAAACCCCAAGGACGAAGGTGGAGTGTCTCTCCGCCGTAGCAGATCCAAGGGGCAAACGCTCGTTTTCGGAGAGTTGCTCCGCGCGCCAGCCTCAAGGACGCCCGCAAACGGCCACCCGCCGTGGACAAGCGTGTTCATCGCTCTCGGGAATGGCCGGCCAACGTCGTTGCTTGTCATCAAGCGGCTTTTGGGGGCGCCTTCTTTACCTTGTTGCCCGCAGGCATTGCCCCAGGCGCGCGAAACCTCATCACCCGCGCGGCGCGGCCGCGTTCTGTCACGACCCGCGCGGCTCGATTGGTGCTTTGCGATACCGGCCCCACGCAACGAACGAGGCGGCTGCTCCCAGCGCAACGTTAAAGGCGATCCCGCCGTACTCACCCCGCGTCAGGTGAAACACGCCCGCCATGGCCATAATAGTTAGCAGCCCAACCGCTGCGAGAGGAGTGAGCCCCGGCTTGACCCGAGTGGCCGACGGAAGAATCAGGCCGACCGCGCCGAGAAGTTCCGCGATCCCGATGAATCGAACAAGTTCCGCGGGGACGGTGCCCGGCCATACGAGCTTCTGCGCGAGTTCGGCGATCGGCTGCGTGGACTTCATCACGCCGGCCATCCCGAACATGAGCGCGAGCACGCCCTGCGCCGCCCAAAGACCAATTTTGAGGCCGCGTCCCGTGGTAGGGGCCGCCGATGAACCGCTGCTCGCTTCTGTCATCCGAGCACTATGAGTCAACTCGGTTTCCCCCACAATACGCAACGGTGTAACATACCGTTGCATGACTGCAACAATCGATGTCGCGCTGCTCGCGGCCTTCGTCGAGGTGGCCGATGCGGCCAGCTTTTCTGCCGCCGCTCGCACTCTCGGCACGACGACGGCGACCGTAAGCCGCAGCATTGCAAAGCTGGAGGACGCCGTCGGATCGAGGCTCTTTCATCGAACCACGCGCCGAGTTTCGCTCACCAGCGCTGGAACGGCGCTCTACGAGCGAACCGCCACCCACCTCCGCGCGCTGGCGCATGCCGCCAAGGAGCTGCCTGAGCACCAAAGCGAGCCGGCCGGCACGCTCAAGCTCACGGCGCCCTACGACCTCGGCGCCACCTTCCTCGGCAGCGTGATCGCGCGGTTTATCGCTCGCTATCCCAAGGTGCACGTGCAGGCGGAGTTCAGCAGCCATGCGGTCAACCTCGCGGCGGAGGGATTCGACGTGGCGCTCCGCGGCGACAGCGTGAAGCACACAGACACGTCGCTCACGGCGCGACGCCTCGTCCAGCGAGGTGAACTCAACTTGTACGCGTCGCCGGCCTACCTCTCGCGGCGCGGTAGCCCTCACGGGCTCGCATCGCCCGATCACGAGTGGCTCGTTGCCGGCCCGCTGCGCCGCGCTTTCCATTTTCCTGCGACCTTGACCCCGAGAATCGTCGCGAACGACTTCCTGTTCCTGCGCGGTGTGGCGGCGTCCGGCAGTGGCATCGCCACATTGCCGTCGTTCATCGCCCAGCCATACGTCACGAGCGGCGACCTCGTGCGCGTCCTTCCGTCCGTCAGCGTGAGCGTCGGCGGGCTTGTCCTCCTTTACTCGTCCACCCGGCCGCTCGCTCGCAAGGTTGCGGCGTTTCGCGATTTCTTGGTCGAAGTCATTCAGAGGGAGTGGGTAGACTGAGCGGCCAAGTGCCGCGCAGCCCAACAAGCCTAAGAAGCGGCACCTTGGAAAGTGAGGCCTTGCTCCGTGCCCCCGAAAAACACTCCAAGAACGGATAGACAGCGGGTTGCGTTCAGTTCAAAAGCGATGGGATGCGGCTCTACTCAACGGTCCTGAAACTTTCATCGCTGATCTTCATTGCTGTCGCCGCTGTCCACCTGCTCCTTGGCCTGGGCGCCGACCAAATGCTTGGGGCGGTGGTGCCGCCGGGAGCGCTCACCGAACCGTCGCTCGACAGCCAAAATCGCTTCTACGGCGTGGCTTTCGCGCTGTATGGCGTAGCGCTCTACATCTGTGCAAAAGACTTGGTCCGGTTTGGGCCCATCCTGAAAGCAGTGTTGGCCGTCTTCTTCCTTGCTGGGTGCGCGCGGCTGGTGTCGTGGGGTATTCACGGGCGACCGGCTCCGCTGGTGATGGGCTTATTGGCTACGGAACTCGTCTTACCGCCGCTGCTCTACCTGTGGCTTCAGAAGATCATCCCATCAAGCGGCCAAAGCTGAACGGCGCTCGCCGGGCGCTCGCCGGGCAACGCGCGTTGTTGACGAATGGGCCATTGCATGCAAAGAGTCAACGCCCGTGCTCAAGGTCGACAACCATGAAGGAACCGAACCCCTACGCACCGCCCGCCGCCGACGATTCGACAAAGTCACCCACGCGGAAGGCCGACACGCGAAAGGGCGCGCAGAAGAAAGACCCCTCCTATTGGCGCGAAGGTGACTGCGTTGTCATGAACAAGGAGGGTACGCGCCTGCCAAAACGTTGCATCGTATGCAACTCGGACATTGCGGGCGATCTCGCAGTCCACCAGTTGAGTTGGCATCCTCCGTGGCTGTATGTCTTCCTTTTCTGCGGATTGCTGCCCTATGCCATCTTTGCTGTGGCAGCGCGAAAGGGGGCGAGGGTCGAATTCGGCCTTTGCTCCTCTCACCAAGCACGGCGCCGCAATGGGCTCATTCTCGCTTGGGCGGGCGTCGTTCTGGTTCTCGTCTTAGGTTTGGCGGAACGAAGTGGATCCTCTGCGGGAGTATGGGTTGGATTGCTTATGCTTGTCGCTTTGCCGGTTGGTGGGGTGCGCATGGCACGTGTGGCGCACCCGATGCGGATTGATGACCGCCTGCTCTGGCTCAAGGTCGGAGCGCCTTTTTTGGAATCCATTCCGTCGCGGGACGAGTAAATGTCCCATCCAAACCGCTCCGATTTGCTTGCGCCGCCGAATGTTCGACGAGGCGACCTATTCTGGATCGAGCCGGACGAATCGCGGGGATCCATTCCGGGCCATCCACATCCGCACGTGGTCGTTCAGGATGATGTCTTCAACCGCTCGCGCATCCGCACGGTAATCGTATGCGCACTGACCTCCAACCTAAGCCGCGCGAGTGAGCCGGGCAACGTGCTGCTGGATGTCGGCGAAGGCAACCTTGCGAAGCGGAGCGTCGTCGTCGTGTCGCAGGTGTCCTCGGTCGACAAGGCGCAGCTCGGTGAGCGCATCGGCGCACTTTCCGATGAGCGGGTGGAGCAAATCCTCGCCGGCATGCGGTTTCAGCAGGCGTCGTTCTTTTTTGATCGATAGGCGCCATACGGATCCGTGCGTAACGGATCCCAGCTCCTGAAGGCCGTGGAGACAATCGCCCTTCACCCGAAAGACGCAAAGGCTCTTGCTGCCAAGTATTCTATGATTCTGTCAGGACTTCATCGATCGCGGCGGCCGTGAGGGCCCGATCGAGCCACGTTTCAAGCTGCGACGTGTTGGTGCAGGTGAGGATTTTCTCGCGCGCGTCGGCCGAGAGAGCGATGCCGCGCCTTTCAAGAACGCGCAACAGAGCCGTGGCCTCGCCAAGCGCTCTGCCGGCCTCGCGCCCCCGCGCTTCGCCGCGAGCTTCGCCGCGCGCTTCGCCGCGCGCTTCGCCGCGTGCTTCGCCTTTTGCTTCACCCTGTTTGTAGAACCAGTTCTGCATCACAGTTTCCTCGCTCAATAAAGGTAGAATGACTTCTCTCAGATTTCTACTTCTTTTATCGATATCTGCCATGACCACCATGGCCACCAACAACTCCTCCAATTCTGCGCCGCGAGCGCGGCCCCGCAGCGCGTCCACAGCCAATTTCATGTTGTTTGCATCAGCATCCACCGCGAGCGGCGCGAAGATCAGCCAAAATGGACTGGATCGGCCGCACAACTCCGCCACGGTTTTTTGGTAAACCGCGTCGATTCGAAAAGCCACCCCGCAGAATGGCTCATTCTGCGGCGACGTGCGGTATTCGCCCAAGTCTGGCCACGGCTTCTCGCGTCCGGACAGCAATACAACGGTGGTCCGAATGGGAGGTCGCAAGTGCGCCGCGCTTGTTTTATCCATCACCGTCATCGCGACGAGCACGTGATATTCAAACAATCTTTCTGGGACATTGGCCTCCCATTCCAATTGCCACTCTACATGCTCCAGCCGGCGCTCCTCCCCGGCCTGAACCTCGATCACACGATCAAGCCTTCTTTGACGAGAAGTGACCTGCGTATCCAGCCATGTAGCCGCTGTAATTTCCTCCCTATTGGGCAAAAGAGCCTTTGCGAACGACCTCGGAAACTGACGCGAAACATGACGAAGAGTCAGATCGACATCTTCGCCAAAGTTGGGCAACTCAGATGAACTCAAGATGCCTCCTTTCACCCTTATCTGGTCGAACCGAGGCTGGATTATTTCGAAAACGACATTGAATTGAAAAAAAACTCTCCTGCAAGATTGCCAAGCCACTTGTCAATCGCGCGCGATCCCGATAACTTTCGCGGCTCACCGAGCCTCTGGGTCGCGCGCGGGGCGCGGCCATGGCCGGAACAAGGAGCCTATGGCATCCAAACAAGTCACCTACCGTCAGAAAAGCGCATCCAGCGTCATGGCTTCCGGCGAGGCCAATGCGACCATCGTCGCTGAAGCCGTCACCGCCCTGTTGCAACCGCTTGCAAAAAAGGGCCAACAAGTACCTGACACTGGTGCACTGGTGCACCTTCTATGCGCCGCGCTTGACGCGTCGGCCAACAAGATGGTCGCCGCCGATGCCGCCCATGAGGCTGAGTTGGGCGACGACACCGCGGTTCGAACAGCCCGCGACAACGCGCACGCGGCGCTGCGGGAGGAGCTTGTGGAGCTTCGCGAGATCGTGGTGGGCGCGTATGGCTCCCAGGCCGCTGCGGCAATCTTCCAGGGCGCCGCGCCGGATGACCCCGTGGTGTTGGCGCGGTTTGCAGGTGAAGTCGCCGACCATTTTGAGAAAAACAAGCTTCCACCACCGCGATTGAAGGGCGCCAAGCTCGATGTGGCCGAGGTGGCCGCCTCCCTTCGCGAAAAGCGCGACGTGTTGGAGCAACACCTCAAAAGCGTTCAGCGCGAAGTGCGAGAAGCGCAAAAAACCCTTGCCGAACGAAACGCCGCGGTGACCGCCCACGACGCGCTGTTCAGCGGAATCGCCACGGCGCTCTCGGGCCTCCTGCTCATCGCCGGCAAGCCTGAACTCGCCGCTCGCGTAAAACCATCGTCGCGCCGGCCGGGCGAAACCGCCGAAGAAGCTGGCGAAAGTCCCGAAACCGCTTCGCCGGCATCGCCGCCCGAAAAGTAACGCGCGTTTGTCGCACATCGTACGCGGAACGCGATCAAAAATTCCCCAAAGGCGTTCCGAACGGTCCGGAAGGCGATCTGCAAACCGCATAACGCGTTCCGAACGGTCCGGAAGGCGATCTGCAAACCGCATAACGCGTTCCGAACGGCCCGGAAGGCGATGCACAAGTCGCCAAAGGCGTTCCGAACGGTTCGGAAGCTGTTTTGGGGCGCCGTCGCCGCCGAGTTGCCCGAACGTAGCCTCTCGGGCGCGCGAAACCTCGCCAATCGCGCGAACAAACGGCGCCGAGGCACAGCGGGGCAACAGGGTGGGGGGCGTTGCGGGGGGCGTCAGCCCTCCCGCCCCTGAAAAAAGGTGCGTTGGATTTCACACGAGGGTTCGTCCTGCAACGCGCGTTTTTGATGAATTTGGCGCTTGCATGCGGGGCGTAAACGCGAGAGATTGGAGGGGCGGCAAGGGCGAGACGGGCAGGGATGGAGGCAGATGGGCGGAACTGTCCGTTGCGCGTTGGGCACACGAAATCGCCAAGTCGCGTCTTTCTCACGTAATCACATCCGCATCAAGCAAGAGAGTCCAATGGGAACGACCAGTAAGCCTCTGAAAGAACTGTTGCAGCTTGTCGACGACGGCAACCTCCTTCTCCCGGAAATTCAGCGTGATTTTGTATGGTTACCGCGGAACGTCATCCTGCTCTTCGACTCCCTCTATCGGGGTCTCCCCATCGGGCACATGCTCGTGTGGAAAACAAAAATGGACGTCACGACTGGCAAGTTCAAGCACGGACCAAAGGGCAATTCACGTAACTTCTACGGCTACTTGCTAGACGGTCAGCAACGCCTGACCGCCATTAGTCTTGTTCGATCGGGCGATGACAACTACCCCTTGTTGTTCGCCCTCTGGCCCGATGACGAGCAGAAGCCGGATACGAACCGCTTTTCCTGGCGTACGAAGAACCTTGCGGGTGATCCTTGGTACATCGCTGTAGACGAAGTCCTTCACGAAGGTTTTTCCCCACTGCCTATTCTGCAGCGGCTACGCGACGACGCGGAGGGCTACGTGGAAAAGCAGCATGGCGACCGTGTTCTCGCCGCGCTCACCCGCCTACAAAACATTCTGTCCTATCAAATCGGGTTGACCGAGTACGGCTCGGACAACTATCGCGACGCCACTGAGCTGTTCATTCGCTTCAATTCTACCGGCACTCGCCTAAAGAAAGCCGACCTCGCGATGGCGGAACTAGCACTTCGAGTACCCCAAATTGTGTCTGATGGCATGTCCGCCGTGACCGCAAATTACGATAACTTTCAATTCACCCGGCACTTCCTTGTTAGCGCACTTGCGGCCGTTCATACTGGACGACTCAACATGCGTCGTGGTTCGGATGTGTGGGATGACGGCGACGATAGCGCCATCCAGCAGTCATGGTCCAATACCGCAAAGGCCGTTGGAAAAGTAGTCGAACTCGTCACTGGTACGGTTCATTGGGACTCACACTTATGGATGCCCTCAGTCAATGCCCTCATACCCTTGATTTACGTCCTTGTCCACGGCACGTCTCTTAGTGCCGAGCAGCGCCACCTCGCACGAAAATGGTTGCTTCTGATATGTGTGCGCCGCTTCTTTAGCGGCTCTGGGCACGGTGAACTTGACAATGTGCTACGTCGATTGCAACGAGAGCCGTCGATCGAAAAACTGTATGCCGTCACGAAGGCGCGTTTGAGACGGCTCCAACCGGTGGACTTCGACGTCAGCCATCGAAGCGGACCGGCAATGTCTCTTTTTGTCTCCATGCTGCGCGATCGAGGAGCCAAGGACTGGAAGAAGCAGACTCCCCTTAACGGCACGGTTCTCGGTCACAACGCTGAGCTTCAAGTGCATCACTTCTTCCCGCGCGCTCTCTTGATCAAAGCCGGGTACGACAGCTCCAGTATCAACACCTTCGCGAACTATGCGATCATCAGCAAGGCAACGAATCTTGACATCTCCGACGAGGAGCCTGCTTCCTACGTTCCTCGTCTAACAATCCGAGCGAAGGATCTGGCGGCTCAATGCATCCCAGATGATGAGTCGCTCTGGAGCGTTGGGAATTATGACCGTTTTCTGGCTACAAGGCGGAAGTTGCTTGCATCGACGGCAAACGAGTTTCTAGGATAACTGGCACTCACGTGAGAGGAAGAACAGCCGAACATGCTGTTGGAGCTGGCAGTCACCATCGCGGCGCACAGCGTCCTTCGGCCGCTGTGCTTGCTCAGGATGTCTGCAGCTCAACAGCCCGTTCGAGGGGCTGATACCATCCTACAGATTGAGGCACTTCTGTAAGCAACGACCATGGACGGTAAGCGAATCAGAGATTTTTGGGCGGCTGAGGCTGAGGCAGTTCTTGCTACATATCGCCACTTCGAGACGCTCCTGCCCAATGGCCCGACGCGGGGCGCTTCGCACGCCCCTGAAGACGGCCGCTACGTTGAAGCCCTCCTTCGGCAGTTCCTCCAACGTTTCCTCCCGCGCAGCTTGGAGGTGTTTTCCGGTTTCGTCTTGAGGCCAGCGGTTAAGACCGCAATGCACGGGCGCGAGCGGCGCCATGATCAAGATGCTCATTCGGGTCAACTTGATATCATCGTGCACGATTCGGCAACGTACCCTGTCTACGAGCGCTTTTCGGACGCCGCCATTGTGCCACCAGAAGGCGTGCTTGCGGTCATTTCCGTCAAGAAATCCCTGAGGCCGCGCGACATCGCGCACGAAGCTCTTGCTCTGTCACAAACATCACTCCTCTGTCAGTGCGAAGGACCGGATCGAAGGCCATTGCGCGGCCCTTTCCTCGCCCTGGTCGGGATGACGTCCATGATCATGAAGCGCCGGATCACCCCGCAGCGCTGGATCTTCGACACGCTGAGGGCGACATACGAGGCCGACCCAGCCAGGACGTTCGAGGAAACGGTCGGCTACATCGGGGCAATTGACGAGTGGAGCATCATCAAGTCTCGCCCAAGCCCCCAAGATGCCCCGAGGACAGCCCGCTACTTCTACATGGCTCATCGCGAAAGCGAGCGCCACTTGACACTCCAGCATCTCCTCACGGGCATCCTCGGGGTGTTCTACGATCCAAGCCGCCGGGCAGTACGAAGGCCGGGATTCACGGCATTCGAAAGTCAGCGACAACTCGATGGTGTTCTGGGGAAGATCAAAGTCGCTGGCATGCGGCGGGCCCTGGCGCCGGCCCCGAAGCGGCGGCGAAAGTCGGCAACATCCTAAGGAGATGGCTGATGCATGTTAACGATATTGGAAGGCGTTTTTGGGGCGCCGTCGCCGCCTTGTTGCCCGAGCGTCAACCTCTTGGGCGCGCGAAACGTCGCGCACCGCGCGCCGGTGGGATTGGGTAGAGGCCGGCAATCTTGGCCAGATGGCTGAGACTGGCAGGAGCGGACCGCTCATCAGGGGCCCGCGGCAATGACGCCTATGATTCTGTCAGGACTTCATCGATCGCAGTGGCTGTGAGGGCCCGATCGAGCCACGTTTCAAGCTGCGACGTGTTGGTGCAGGTGAGGATTTTCTCGCGCGCGTCGGCCGAGAGAGCGATGCCGCGCCGTTCAAGAACGCGCAACAGAGCCGTGGCCTCGCCAAGCGCTCTGCCGGCCTCGCGCCCCCGCGCTTCGCCGCGAGCTTCGCCCTGCGCCTCGCCGAGCGCTTTTCCACGTGCTTCGCCGCGCGCTTCGCCTTTTGCTTCACCCTGTTTGTAGAACCAGTTCTGCATCACAGTTTCCTCGCTCAATAAAGGTAGAATGACTTCTCTCAGATTTCTACTTCTTTTATCGATATCTGCCATGACCACCATGGCCACCAACAACTCCTCCAATTCTGCATCGCGAGCGCGGGCCCGCAGCTCGTCCACAGCCAATTTCATGTTGTTTGCATCAGCATCCACCGCGAGCGGCGCGAAGATCAGCCAAAATGGACTGGATCGGCCGCACAACTCCGCCACGGTTTTTTGGTAAACCGCGTCGATTCGAAAAGCCACGCCAGAGAATGACTCATTCTGCGGCGACGTGCGGTATTCGCCCAACTCTGGCCACGGCTTCTCGCGTCCGGACAGCAATACAACGGTGGTCCGAATGGGAGGTCGCAAGTGCGCTGCGCTTGTTTTGTCCATCACGGTCATGGCCACCAGCACGTGATATTCAAACAGCCGTTCTGGGACATTCGCCTCCCATTCCAATTGCCACTCCACATGCTCCAGTCGCCGCTCCTCCCCGGCCTGAACCTCAATGACCCGATCAAGCCTTCTTTGCCGCGATGTAACCTGCGTATCGAGCCATGTAGCCGCTGTAATTTCCTCCCTATTGGGCAAAAGAGCCTTTGCGAACGACCTCGGAAACTGACGCGAAACATGGCGAAGAGTCAGATCGACATCTTCGCCAACGTCGGGCAACTCAGATGAACTCAAGATGCCTCCTTTCAATCTATATCTGGACAAATCGGGGCCGAGTTATTTCAAAAACGACGTCGTGCTTGATCATTTTGCCGAGGAACAAAAAAGGTACGCAGGCTCGGTGCTACGGTCGAACTCGTCCAGGTGGCTGGTGTTTTTCGCGACAAGCCGCCCCGGTGATGCGTCCGAACAAAGTTGCGAGAGCGGGGAAGCGCGGCCAATAGGACTGGGAATTGGCCGTTTTTGCGACTATTGCCCCGTTTGATCGGCCAATTTTGCGATTTTCGGCGAAACATCGCGTAAATGTCTGCCAAAAGGCGACCCCGCGGCTGAAAAAGGTGTTCTTGGCGACCAAGCACGGGGGTTGGCGGGTGGAAGTGGGGTAAATGGCAGCCAAGAAGGGGAGTTTTGGGTGGCAGATCGCACAAATGGCAGCCAAGGAGCCGAGTGCCCACGCCGCGGGTCGCGCAAATGGCAGCCGGGAAGGGAGTTTCGGGCCGAGCGGCGGCAACAGTGAGCGGCGGACCCGCGAAACGCCGCCCACCGCGAGCGGTTGCTTGTCAGAAAAAAAACGCCGTGATACTCACTGCACGGAAATCGCGAGGAAACCGCCAACACCCAAGCACGCCGGCAACGTTCTGTCTCTGCGCTGCCGCTTTTCCGCGAGTTCACCGGCTTTGAAGGAGGCTCGAAATGTACGTAGAGAAAATTGAGATTCCGAGCTTTCGAGTTCTTCACGACGTGGTGCTGGAGTTCGGGGGAGTCTATGACACGCAGGTGGTTCCTCTTGGGAGCGAAAACGGCGGGGGAAAGAGCACCGCGCTGCAACTCATCTTCGTGCTGCTGCATTGCAGCGCCGAGCCGAGCCGCCATGCCTACTTGCAAAACCTTCTGGCGAGCGACACCGGCGCGTGGGCCAGTGACCAGAAGGTGATTGCCCGGTTGACCATCCGAATCGGCGGGGAGTCGTATGCGCTGGAGTTTCTGTCGCTCAGCAATCGCTTTCTCGCGGAAAAGCTTGAGAGCCCGCTGATAGCGGGGTTCGATGGGGAGCGAAAGATGGAGATGGCTCGCAGTTCACTTGCACAGGTCCGAGAACAACTCGCAGACCTGGAGCAAATCGCCAACCTCCCCGCCGAGAGCCAGGCCGAAGAGATCAGGCAACTACCTTGGAACTCGCGGTGGCCGCGTATTCTACAAGCAGCTCGCACCCCTCAAGACGTTGCTCAATCGTTGAGCTACGAGATCGCGCAGCGTCGAGAAGCTGCCAAGCAAAGGAATGTGGAATTCGAGGCGCTGGTCGCCGACTGGCAGCGAACGACCGGCATTCTGACGGCGCTCGACTATAAGTACATCACCACATATCGCGGCACGCCGCCCACGGAGCAGCAAGCGCGTGCCCTTGTCTGTCGTGCGCCCCACCTGGGCATTGCGAAGGTGGAAGAACTCCTTTCTTCGGCATCTTCCAAGGTTTTTTTGTTAGGCCCTTCAAACCAGCAGTATCTTTTTTTGCATCGAGACGCCCGCAAAGCGCTGCTCAAGACGAAGCAACGACCAGAAACGACGAAGTACCCCGCCGCACCGACCCAGAAGCAAAGGCCGCAGATCGAATACCTCACCAGCCTCGATGAAGCGGAAGGAGCGATGGACGGCTTCTACGCTTATGACTGGCTGTCCGTGGAGCCGCTCGTTCGACTCTTTCTGTCCGCGCGCGACGAAGACTTCAAGAACGCAGTCAAAAGCGGACACTACGGCAATCGGTACACAACCTTGCAGGAGGAGGTGAACAACCTTCTCTTCGGGAAGAAAGTTCGCCCGCGGGTAAACTTGTCTGGCAACGTGGCGGGTGTTGAGTTCGTGATCACCGATGAGAGCGGTGCCGAGACGCTGTTGAGCCCCGAAGACCTCTCCCAAGGGGAACTGAAGCGCCTCATGATTTACGCATGGCTCCGGGCGAACAGCGCCAGTGAGGCCCTTGTGCTCATCGACGAGATCGAGGCTTCGTTTCATCCAGACTGGCAGGTAGGCATCGTTCGCGACCTTCACGAATGGGGGCCCAAAAACCAATACCTCCTCGCCACCCACTCCTACGAGCTTTGCCAAGCGCTGACCCCCCGCCACGTGCGCGAACTTCAACCTCGCCTGCGGCGCAGCGAGGCATCCGCCCCCGAGGTGAAAGAGGCTGACGCCGGTCATGGATGACCTTGCTGCCCTCGTGAGTGCCATTCTGCGGTCACGTCGAATCAAAAACAGGCTCGTCATCCTCTGCGAGGGAGATCTCCTCCCCGTAGGCACGGGCGGTCCTCCCAGCCCGCAGACCTACCGGCGCCTCGAAGCGATGCCCGACGCAAACTTCTACAAGGCCTGCGTCCCCAACGACTGGCAGGGTGATCGCCTGCCCCAGTTCTTCAGCTGCGGCGGACGTTCTCAAGTCATTCAAGTCTATCAGGCACTGCTCGAAGAACATCGCCTGGCTTCCGAAACCTCTTACCTCACCCCCGACAAGCTCTACGCGCTCGTGGATCTCGACATCCAAGCGAACGAGATGCCGGAAGGCTACCCATGGCGAACCACCGAAGACGTGCACGCCACCCTTTACGAAAACGGCCTGATCAAAGGCGATCCCGACGCTGGTCACCGCATCTGGGTCACCGCCCTAGTCCACAAAGAGGCGTTCTTCTTCCTGCCGGCGACTGAGGCGGTATGGCGCGACGAAACGTCGGCCTTTTTCGACGGAGCACCGCTGGCGCTTCGGAACGTGCATACAGCCATCGCTCAGCGACTCACCACCGATGCCGATCTCGCCAGGCACCTGCATGTTGTGAAGAAACGTGTCGGTCGCTTCGAGGCCGGCGCGGCGCTGACCTGTGTGGATGGTGATACACTCTGTACCTCCTGGCTTGCCGCGGCCCAGAGCGCCACCGATGACAACGCCTACGACGGGCTCGTGAGGGCGCTGCTCGCCGTGGCAAAGGTCAAACCCCTATGGTCGAAAATCCTCCCCAACCCGCGGTGGGAAGCCGACATGCGGGCCGACCATTTCCGCGAGCAACTGGCTCTGATTATCGGCGGCTCCATTGCCAAGCTTGCACCCGAAGCCCATCCCTTGGCTGGTTTTTTCGCGTGGCTGAAGCCGCGCCGATAAGCGCTCAAGCGAGCGCGCTCGGCCAAGCGCCGCGCCGTGCACAGGTCACGCAGAGGCCGCCGGGGCCGCCGACAAGATAGACGGGCATGTCGCACACCGTGCGCGGAAGGCGATTGAAAATTCCCCAAAGGCGTTCCGAACGGGTCGGAAGGCGATCAAAAATCCCCCAAAGGCGTTCCGAATGGTTCGGAAGGCGATGTGCAAACCGCATAACGCGTTCCGAATGGTTCGGAAGCTGTTTTGGGGCGCCTTCCTCGCCTTCTTGCCCGCAGGCATCGCCCCCAGGCGCGCGAAACCTCGGCGCCCGCGCGAACAAACGGCGCCGAGGCACGGCGGGGCAATAGGGTGGGGGGGCGTTGCGGGGGGCGAGAGCCCCCCGCCCCTGAAAAAAGGTGCGTTGGATTTCACGCAGCCCCGTTTCCCTGTGCAATGCGCGTTTTTGATCCATTTGGCGCTTGCGTGGGAAGAGTAAACGCGGGAGATTCGGGCATGGCGTGTTGGGGGCTGCCTTACGTACCCGACAGGAGGATACCCGGAGACAATGACATGAACACCGAATAGATGCCCTTCCTCTTTGCCTGGAGGTATTTGTGATGACGAGATCCGTTATTGTCGCGCTCCTTGCCCTTCTCGCGGGTTGCACCACAACCGTGCCTGAATCAGACTCCAACGAGACTGGGACGGCGTCAGATTCCAACGAGCCTGAGGCTGAATGCACCGACGGCTATACCGAGTCGTGCGTGGGCTCAGAGCCCGGCATCAGTGAGCGGTTCTGTTGGGGAGGGAAATGGACCGAGTGCTGCACGTACCCCACCTTCGAGGATGTATGTGATTGCGATCCCGATCCGACGTGCTGGACGCCTCTTGTGTTGGTGTTCGGGGGCGATCCTATCCAGTATACATCCGAGGTTCGAGGGGCTTTTGACTTGACGGGTCGAGGCTTGTGCGTCGGGAGCGATTGGCCGACCGCTTCCACTCCTTGGCTGACGAGAGATCTCAATCATAACGGGGCCATTGACGACGGCGGGGAGCTGTTTGGGTCCGCCACTCGATTGCGCAATGGCAACCTTGCGCCGCAGGGCTTCGCAGCGCTTTCGGAGCTTGACGACAACCTGGATGGGCTCCTGACGCCCCAAGATTTGTCGTGGGCGTCGCTGGGCGCGTGGGCGGATGGCAACGCCGATCGCTACAGCCAATCTTCTGAACTGGCGTCGCTCAACTCGTATCGCGTCCGGTGGATCGCGCTGGACTATCGCGTCCAGCACGTCTGTGACTCGCGTGGCAACTGCGGCGTTGAACGGGCACGCTTTGGGTACATCGATGAGGAGGGACAAGACCGCGTCGGGGAGGTGGTGGATGTCCATTTGCGGCTTCACTGACTGCGTGAGGAAGCCCGAGCGCGTGGAAGCGGGGCACGGCTCGCGCGCTCTCACCGATGCTGAGCGGAAACTGGCGATGAGCCTCCTGATGCTGTCCTTCACAACGCGCGAGGAGCTTCTCGCTGCCCTGGTGCCCCTTGGACTGGAGTAGGGAATGGCTCCTCGTTGCGGTTGCCGTTGTTTCACGCGGTTTTTGGGGCGCCTTCTACACCTTGTTGCCCGCAGGCATCGCCCCAGGCGCGCGAAACTTCGCCACCCGCGCAACCCGTTTTCTTGATGAATTGGCGCTTGCATGCGAAGAGTCCACGCGCGAAACTGGCGCAGCGGTGAACGTGGAGCTGGCAGCGATGCAGTCAGAGTGAAGAGACATCATGACCTATTTCGCCGACCTGTCACCCTATGAGTTCGT
Organism: Polyangiaceae bacterium; assembly: GCA_016712345.1. GTDB lineage: Bacteria > Myxococcota_A > Polyangia > Polyangiales > Polyangiaceae > JADJRH01. The sequence continues at coordinate 3,373,552 of JADJRH010000011.1, read as the reverse complement.
TGCACTCGACGCCGACGATCGTGCCGACCTCACTCCCTCAAGGTGGGAGGAGGCGTCATGAATCATGCGAGTAACGGGCGCCACATTGGACCCGTGGTGAACGCGCAACGGGCAGGCAGGCAGGCAGCGCTCCTCACGCCGGAAGAAATCTGGCGAACGTACGACGGCGTCGAGCAGCGTTTGAGCGCTCCCTTGAGCGAACGGATGCTGGATCTCGCGGAGCTTCGCCCTGGGATGCGCGTTCTTGACATTGCGACCGGACGAGGGGAGCCGGCCGTGCGTGCGGCTCACCGCGTGGGTCCGACAGGCGCCGTGCTCGGGGTGGATCTTTCGGAGGGGATGCTCCAAATGGCTCGCGAACGGGCGGATCGCGAGGGACTTTCCAACCTCGAACTCCGCGCGCTCAACGCCGAATCGCTTGAAGGGGTTCCGACGGCTCATTTCCATGCGACGCTCGCACGCTGGGGCCTCATGTACCTCCAGTCGCCGGTGGCCGCTCTTTTGGCGGCTCGCCGCGCCATGGTGCCCCGCGGAGTGCTCGTCGCGGCCGTCTGGGCGGAGCCGGAGCGGGTTCCGTACTTCACGCTGCCGAGGCGCGTGCTTGGGAAGTACGCGTCGTTGCCGCCGATCGATCCGGAGGCACCGGGAACGTTTCGCTACGCCGATATAGGCCGGCTCCATCGCGACTTTGGCGCCGCGGGCTTCACCATCGACCACGTGGAGGAGCAGGAGGTGGCCGTCATGGAGGCCGAGACGGGCGCCGAACTCGTTGCGTGGACTCGCGCTTTCGGTCTTGCGCGGCTTTTGAACGGCCTGCCCGAGGAGATTCAGCGGGCGTGGGAAGCGGAGCTGGTGGAAGAGGCGGAGCCGCTTCGCAAGGATGGTTGGGTGCGCCTCGGCGGGGTGACTCGAATCGTGGTCGCTTTATCGGTGGAATAGCGGCGCTTGGACCGAAGAAACGGGGTGTTTGGATAGCAAGTCGAAGCGAAAATCCGCAGACGGTCAGGCGAAAAGGACTCACGGTCGATCGCCGAACGCGGCTTCCAGTGGACATCCGGCGCTCCCGAGGGTACGGATCTTCTTGGGGGACAAAACGACCATGCTGGCAACCCCTCACCTTTCGATCTTGCGGAGCCGTGCAATGCGAAACGCGGGTGCGAACCTGTCGATCGTCGAGGGCGTCGTTGCGCCCAGAGTTCTCGATGCCATGCGGACGGCCTCGGACGAGCTGACGCGCCTCGGCGTGCGGCACGTGCTTGTGGGCGGTCTTGCGGTGGGCGCGCATGGCTACCCGCGCGCCACGAAGGACGTTGACTTTCTCGTGGGCGACGAGGCGTTTGAACACCACGCTGGGGGGATCGTAACGATGAAGCCGGGCATCCCGATTCAGATTGGCGGCGTTCTTGTGGACCTGCTTTCGGCTCAGCCTGACGAGGGTGCGCTCGGTGCTGTCCCCGTTGTGCGGACAGGTGTTGAGGTGCCTGTCGCTCCGATCGAGGCGCTGATCCATCTCAAGCTCAAGTCGCCGCGCCTGAAGGATGCGGCGGATGTGATCGAACTGCTGAAGGCGGGCATCGACCGCGCGCGGTGCCGCGCCTGGCTTGCGACGAATGCGCCGGCGCTCGGGCCGAAGTTTGAGGAGCTTGTCGAGCGCGCCGAGCAGGAGAGCGTTTGAGCAACACTGTCAGGTGGTCGTGAGGCCGCAGAACCTGCTGCGCGGCGGAGGCCGAAAACAAGGAGATGCGCAGATGAGCAAGGTGACACCGTTTCTGATGTTCAATGACCAGCTTGAAGCCGCCATGGCGTTTTATACAGCCACGTTCCCGGACTCGGAGATCAAAAACGTGGCTCGCAGGGGCGAGGACGGCCCCGTCACTTCGGCTGAATTCGTTGTGGGTGGTCAGTGTTTTATGGGCTACAATGGGGGCCCTTACTTTACGTTCTCACAAGGTTTTTCGCTGTTTGTTGACTGCAAAGACCAAGAAGAGGTGGACGAGTATTGGAACAAACTCGTGAGTGCGGGGGCAACGCCATCTCAGTGTGGCTGGATTACCGATCCGTTCGGGGTCACTTGGCAGATTGTGCCGAGGCGTTTCATGGAACTCATCGGCGACAAGAACCAAAAGAAGGTGAAGGCCGTGATGGAGGCCATGATGGAGATGGTCAAGCTGGACGTGGCGGCGCTTGAAAAAGCGTACGACGGCGCGTAGGAGGCCACGCTCTACACCTGTTGGCGACGCGCGAACAAACGGTGCAGGATCAGCGGCGAGCAATAGGTGGGGGGCGTTGCGGGGGGCGCGCCCCCCGCCCTAAGGTTTGGGGTTGGACGTTGCGGGGGATGCAGCAGCGAACTGGGTAGGTTTATTGGCAGATGGTATAACAAACGTCGAGCTTGGGGCGATTTGTGAGCGATGCTTCACTGCTCCAAATCAGGTGAGAGGCGGGCAGGGTGTCTCGAATCTGAACGCCGAAGTTTGAGCTGGGGAACTGCACCCAATCGCTCACAACGTTTGTCAGGTTTGCGCTCAAATACCCAAAACCTGCTGGGAACGATGCGATGGGGGCGGGGTCGACGGCGGCGGTGAAATTGGAAAGGGAGGTGGTCGCTTCGCTCCAGGGGCCGAGCACTTCATGGATGCTTGGTCCTGTGGGTACCATGTTCCACGAGATTCCGGCGGTGAGGATCGCAGAAGTCACGTCCGCGGAAGGGGGAATGGAGGAGAGGTCAAACTTGAGTAGAATCCTGTTTTCGTTGCCGCCGCCTGATTTGCCGGTCCACAGCGAACTTTCGGTGCCCGCTACCCAGTTGGGCTGGTCGCCCGAGAGGAAGGTGTCTTCGACAGTTCCGAGGGTTCCTCGCCGAAGGGTGACGCATTGATTGACGGGTGTGCAGTCGCCTGTGGGCGCGCGGGCGCGGATGCCAACACAAACGCCGAGAAAGCTAGAGCGCGATTCATAACGAAAACCTCATTTCCGCTACAACATTACAAAAACGGCATTCCCGCGTGGTGTTGGGGCGGTGGCCAAGCCATCGCGGTGCAACAACAACGTCATCGCCTTTTGCTAAAGCGGAACTTCGGGACGCAGGCATCGGGGTTAACCTTTAAAGGTACTTGAATGCGCTTTTGGGATCAATTGCTCGTTGGTGACCGATCTCGGTCGCGCCGAAGCTTGCGATTCAGGTCGCTGTCAAAGCGTGGGTAGAACAAACGGGGGGCGCGAGATACGCATGGGTAGGTTAGGCGCCTGCGTGCGCTCCAAGGCGGCCGGGCTCTCACTGTTGCGCCACAAGCGGAAGGCGGCGGATGAGCGGACCGGGGTTTAGCCGGCGGAGTAGACGGTCCGACGGAAAATTTTGGACCGTGGGAGGGAAGACTCAGACGTCGCCTTTGGCGATTTTGTCTTTCATCTTGGTGATGAGCGTAGCAAAGCCGTCTTTTTTGATGATTTTGGTGAACTGCGATTTGTAGCTTGAAACGAGGCTGACGCCTTCTGTGGTGACGTCTTGCATGCGCCACTTGCCATCTTTTTGAGCCATTTTGTAGGCGATTTCGATGGCCTCTTCACGCGCGTCGGTTTTGCTCTTGGCTTTTGTCTTCACGACGTACGCGCCGTCTTTTTGCTCTTCAGACACGTATTCGATGTTGTAGTTGAGCGTCTTTTTAAGGTTTTTTTCGTACGCTTTGCGAACGAGTTGCTTGAGAAGGTCGGTGAATTCTTTTTTCTCGGCGTCGGTGCGGGCGGCCCATTCGGTGCCGAGCGACGCTTCCGCGAGGGTGCCGTAATCGATCATTTCGTCGAAAATGGCGGCGATTTTCTTGTCGTTGTCGGGAGAGCTGGGTTTGCCGATCAGGTCGAAAAGCGCGGTTTGCTTGGATTTGACAACGTCGGTGGCGGGGCCGGCAAGAGCGGAGCCGGCGACGGAAAGGAAGAGGGCCAGGGCGGCGGTGGTCAAAAACGTTTTCATCGTGCGTTTCACTGGGCTGTCTCCTCGGTGCGCTTGGTTAGCGCCGGTTACATCACTGAGCAAGAAACCTTCCAACGGATCGGCCGGCTTTTTTTTCGGGTTGGTGCCGGCGTTGAAAGGCCACAAAGACGCGCAGGCTCCGTTGTTTTTGGTCTGAGCTGCGAGGGAGGGACGGCGGGAGTAACGCGATATTCACAGGGCGCGTGATCATGACGCAGGTGTGAGAACGGGCGTTAACAGTTGGGGCGTGAGTCGGACGCATCGTGAAGCGGCGCGGCCGAACACCGCTTTGCTCGTTCTCGACGAACGCAGCGGGAGCGGGGAGGATGGCGGGGTGAAGCCGCGCCGGGCGTTGATGTTGTTTCTGTTTGCGGTGGGCTGTTTTGGGCTTGGTTTGGCGGCCGCGCGGGGCTTGGGGTGGGGGCCTGCGCCGGCTCCGACAATGGGTTTGCCGCCGGGTTTGCCGCCCGCTGTGGGCACGGAGCCGCGGATTTTTATCGATGCGGGGTCGGTGGTACTGCACGACGCGTCGTTGACAATTCATCCGCCGGATCCGCCGAAGATTGAATGATCACGCGGAATGTGGTGCCGCGGTCTTGATCGGTGTCGACTTCAACGGTGAACGCGTGGTCGTCGACGATGCGTTTGACGACGGCCAAGCCGATGCCAACACCGTGCGAGCGGGTTGTGAAAAAGGCGTCGAACAGCCGGTCGCGGGCAGACGGCGCGATGCCGGGGCCGCGGTCGGAGATGGAGAGGATGGTTGTTTTGTCGGTTACGTCGATGTGTACACCCACTTCGTCGCCGGCGGAGCTGGCTTGAATGGCGTTGCGGACGAGGTTCCACAGCACTTGGCGCATTTGAGCGGGATCGGCGGTGATTTCGGCGTGATCGGGGCCTGTGTACACAACGCGCACGTCGGTTCCGCGGCCGGAGCGGGCGGCAAGTTCTACAACTTCGCGGGCAACGGCGGTGAGGTCAAACCGCTCTTTGCTCGGAACGCGTGGGCGCGACAGGTCGAGCATGTCGTTCATCAGGTCTGTCAGGCGCTGGGTTTCGCGCTGAATGATGCCGCACAGCTGTTGGTCCTGTTCCGAGAGCGTTCCACCTGTGCGGAGCAGCTCAATAGAGCCGGCGATGGAGCCGAGCGGGTTGCGAATTTCGTGAGCGAGCGCGGCGGCGAGGCGGCCCAACACGGCCAACCGTTCGGCCTCTTCGGCGCGCTGTGTGGCCTGCACAAGGCGGCCGCCGGTGGTGCGAAGGCGCTCGGCCAAATAGCTAGCGAGCGAAGCGACAACCACCATCGCCAGGATGTTCACGAGAATTGGGTAGCGCGCGCTTGCCCACTCGATTGTGTACGCTTCGGCCGGTTGATCGGGCGGGCGCGGGACGAGTCCGGTGATGAACGCGATGCACAATCCGCCATACGCCGCGATGCCGGCCACCGTTGCGACGGCGGCGCCGCGAAGCCCCAAAAGAATGGCTCCGGTGAGGCAGGTGAGGCCGTAGAGCGAAGTGCCGCCGCTGGTGGCGCCGCCTGTGATGTACACAAATGCGGTCCACACAAGTTGATCGGTGACGAGCTGAGCAAGCGCTACGCTGGGAAGGTTTTTGCCGCGCCGCAGCAGCACCGCGAAAATGAGCGCCGTTGTGTACGCAGCCGCCAAACTGAAAGCGGCCCACTTGGAGGAATAACCGCCCGCAGGAAGGCCGCCGAGATACAGCGTGATGGTGAACACCAGAAAAACGGTGTGCACCGCAAGCCGCAACGCCGTCAGCATCGCGAGCCGCGCCGACAGGGGGCTGTCCGCTTCAGGGCGTGGGTTTAAAGGCGCGGCCGCCGCGGAAGAGTCGTTGCGGTTCAATGTGTACGCACGCTCCTGCGACGCAGCTTGTTATTCGGCTTTGATTTTGCCGGCCAGTTCGAAGATCGGAAGGTACATCGACACAAGGACGATACCGACCATGCCGCCGACGACGACCATCAGGAGCGGCTCGATGAGCGAGGTGAGCGAGGACACGGCGACGTCGACCTCTTCCTCGTAGAAATCGGCGATCTTGTTGAGCATCGTGTCGAGCGCGCCGGTCTGCTCGCCGACGGCGACCATCTGCACGACCATGCCCGGAAAGACTTTCATCTCGCCGAGCGGTTCTGCCATGTTTTTTCCTTCAGAAATGCGGTCGCGCGCGTAGCGAAGGCCTTCTTCAACAACCACGTTGCCCGATGTTTTTGCAACGATGTCGAGCGCGTCGAGAATGGAAACGCCCGAGGCGAGCAGTGTACCGAGCGTGCGAGTGAAACGCGCTACCGCGATTTTTTGGAGCACAGGCCCCATGATCGGAAGCTTCAAAAGCGCGGCGTGAACAAATCGTTTTCCGCGCGGCGTGCGATAAAAATAAACGGCGCCTACGCCGAGGCCGATGCTCAAAACCGTTGTGAGCGGCAGGTACGTGACGAAACCTTTGGAAACGCCGATAACCGCTTTTGTGAGCGCTGGAAGGGCGTCTTTGGCGCCGAATTCGGCGAACATATTTTCAAACGCCGGGATGACGAACGTTAGGAGCACGATCATCACGACGATCAGGATGCAGATAACCGCGATGGGGTACGCGAGCGCGCCGCGCACCTGGCGAGCGAGCTTAACGCGCTTCTCGATGTACACAGCGAGGCGGTTTAAGATCGTGTCGAGGATGCCGCCGACCTCGCCGGCTTGAACGAGGTTCGTGAACAGGTCGTCGAAAATTTTGGGATGGCGTCGAAGGGCGTCGCTGAAGGTTGCGCCTTGTTCCACCGTGGATTTGATGTCGCGGAGTGCGGCCTGAAAAATCTTGTTCGGCTCCTGCGCCGACAAAATTTCGAGGCACTGAACGAGCGGCAAGCCCGCGTCGATCATCGTGGCGAACTGGCGAATGAACTTAACGAGGTCTTTGGCGTCAACCCCCGACCCGAGCGAGAAGTTGAAGTTGAGCTGAAACGAGCCCTTCTTTTTTACCTTCGTCGGGTTGAGCTGCTGCGCACGCAGCCGATTTTGCACGGCGGCTTCATTATCGGCCTCCATGGTGCCGCGTTTGACTTCTCCCGCGCGGCCGCGGGCTTCCCAGACGAACTCGGCCATGGTCGGGCAAGGATAGGCGGCTCGCGCTCGGTTGTCAGCTTTTGGGCCAACGCTGAGGTTTTTGCTTGACGGCGAACGTTTCCGCTAGCCTTTTCGCACGGGCGCTTTGTCGCGCCTCTGCCTAAGGAGCGCATCATTATGAAGACGGTCGTCGCCATTTTTCTCGTCGCATCTTTTGTTCTCATCGGCTGCGGTGAAAAATCGTCGGGAGACGGCAAACCGGCGGCTACTTCCACGGCGGCGGCGGGCACTGGCACCGCGGCAGCAAAGCCCGCGAGCACCGGCGGCTGGTGAAAAAAGAATGTGGAAGCGATGGCTCGCCGCGGCGGTGATCTGCGCGGGTTGCGGTGTTGAAAGTCCTTCCACCGTTGGCCCCGGCGACGCCCCTTCGCAAGACGAAGTCATTGTTTCCCAGCTTCGAACGTTCGACGCCGAGAGGCGCCGCGGTGTGGATATGGCCGCGGCGCCTCCTTCCAATGGGTTATTCGGCGCCGACCCGTACGTTCTCAAACCCGCATCGCACAATCGCTGGGTCGGTCTGCTTCGAGGCGCCCGCGCGCTTGTGCTGCTCGACTCGGACTTTCGGGAAATCGCGCGTGCCGAAGGAATTGGAGCGGCTTCGGGTGTGGCCGTTTCCGAGGACACTGCGTTTGCCGTCGGCGAAGGATCGCCGCGTGTACACATTTATGCATTGCGCGATCGAGCGATCGAACCGATCGGCAGTGTGGCTGTTGGGGCGCTCGGAATGCGTGACATTGCCGCCGGGCCCGGTGGTGTACTCCATGTGGCCGACGAGATCGGCGGGTCGCTCATCAGCCTCGTTCCCGAATCCACGTCGGCGGAAGCTCCTCGAAAGGCGGGAGAAAAAGGCGACGTTTCAAAAAGTTACTCGCCTTCATCTGCCCCGGTGGGGGCTGGGACGTTTCGCGTGGTGACCACGGAAACCGCGGTCGCAGCGGTGAGCCTGATCGAACATCGGGTGCGCGTTTTTCACTTGGATGCCATGGGGAAGCCCGAAAGTGTACACGCGGTTTCCATTGAAAACGACGGGCCTTTCTGGGCGCTTTCCGCGGTGGATGCCCCCGGCGCAACGTGGATTGTCACCGGCGGCACCGAGAACAAGCGCCTCGATCGCACGCACGGCTCGTTTGAAAACATCGATTCGTTTGTGTACATCGATCGCGTCGAGTGGGGCTCGCCGCCGATCGTCTCGCGCGTCGCAGCGATCAACGTCTCCGAGCAGGGCGTTCTCACTCCAAAAGCGATTGCGGCGGAGATTCGCGGCGAAAATATGCATCTCTTCGTCACGGGTTACGGGGGTGAAAACGCGGCCGCAATCGATATCCCGATGGCCGGAGGAAAGCCGAAGATCGAAACGATCGCGTGGCCGCCCGGCTCAGCGTCCATTGTCCAAGTGGCGCCGGATGTGTACGCATGCGCCAATCCGTTGCTCGATGCCTGGGTGTTGGGCCCTCCGCCGGGGCGCTTGGTTTCGGTGAGCGGCGAGGCCGATTCAAAGCGCTCGATAGAATCGCGGATCGGCGAAGCTCTGATCTTCACGTCGCTCATGGCGCCGTGGAATCGATCCGACGGGCCGCTCTCGCGGTTTACCTGCGAGACATGTCACTTTGAAGGGTACGTTGACGGGCGTACACATTCGACAGGGCGCGGCGACGTTCGAGCCACAACCAAGCCTCTTTTTGGGCTTTGGAACAATCGGCCTCACTTCACGCGCGCTCTCGACCCCGACTTGGCAGCCGTGGCCCACGCCGAGTTTCGAGTGGCCGGAGCGCGCAGCGATCACAGCCCCATTTTTGATCTTCATGTGGCCGACCGCGGTTGGCTTTCCCACCTGGGCGCGGCCGACAAACACCTTGACGCGCTGTCGCTTCGGCGCGCTTTTATGGTGTTTTTGTCGGAGTTCACCCACCGTTCGTCGCCCTTTGTTGAAGATCGAAACGCGTTTGATTCGCAAGAGCGGGTCGGGGCCGCGTTGTTTCGCGACCGTTGCGAAACATGCCACGAGGCGCGCACGGTGAGCGACGACCCTGCGTCACGTGTACCTTTTCAACAGTGGGAAGCGCTGATTTTGTCGTCGAAAGGGCCGATTGTGTGGGCGCAGGCCAAATATTTTAAGACCGGTGTGGAGCCGTACGTGCACGAGGAGGGGGCGCGCGTCTCGTCGCTGCGTCGGCTCCACAAAAAAGGCCCGTACTTCACCAATGGATCGGCAAAAACGCTCGATGACGTTTTGCGGGCAGCCCGATTTGGGGCGGACATTTTTGTTCACAGCGCCGCGCACGAAAGTGTCGCAACGGGCTCGTTCTCGGCGGATGAACGTGAAGCATTGAAGGCATTTTTGAGCCTTTTGTGAGCGCACGAAACCGCGCGCCGGAATATGGCACCTAGTTCCGCACGTCAGAAATTTGGCCCTGATTGACCCCTTCGTGCGGAACTAGCCGCGCGCAAGCGCGGGGGGTGTGGGGCGGGAGCCCCACGAGACAAAAGATAGTGCCGGCGTGTGCGAAGCGCGCCGCGTCAGCGGCGCCAAAAGTCCGGCAGGACTTTTGACACGCGGCACTAGGTTGACCCACGGAGGCCTTGCGGGCGAACCTTCGTTTCAGTCGCCGCATGAGCGGCGCCACCGAGGAGAACCAAATGCGATCTGTGACCACTTGGGCTTTTGCCGCAATGACCGCCCTTCCGCTTGCGTTTCTAGCCGGCAACGCGTCGGCCGCGCCCACGCGCGAGGCGTGTGGCAACCTTGAACTCGTCGCCATCGGCGAATGCCACTTTGAGGTTGAAGGCGGGTGCAAAGCCAAGTGTGAGCCGCTCAATCTCGTGGCCGCCTGTGATGGGCAGTGCAACGCCACGGTCACCACCGAGTGCACCTCGAGCTGCAACGTGGACTGTCAGGCTCAGTGTGAGGTCGACCCGGCCAAGTTTGAGTGCAAGAGTTCGTGCGTTACCGACTGCAACGCCAATATCCAAACGCGCTGCCCCGCCGACGATCAAGACTGCATCAACTATTGTGAAGCCGACTGCGAGTCCAACTGCGATGCGCAGTGCTCCGTTGTGGCGGCCGAGGCCGATTGCGTTGCTCAGTGTGAAGGATGTTGCGGCGGATCGTGCGAAACCGACGCCAACTTTGACTGTTCACTCGACTGTTCCGTTGACCTTCAAGGCGGCTGTGAAGTGGCCTGTGACAAGCCCGAAGGCGCGCTTTTCTGCGACGGGCAATACATCGACATTCAAAACATCGACGATTGCATTCAATACCTGAACGAAAACTACGAGCTTACCCTTGAGGTAAAAGCCGAGGCGAGCGCTTCGGTGAGCTGCGCCGCGTCAAACGGCGGATCGTCCACCGGCGCGTTGGTTCTCCTCGGAGCCGCCGCGAGCCTGGCCGCCGCACGCCGTCGCAAAAACCGCAAAACTCAGCTCTAGAACTCAGCAATTTGTGAATATTGGAAATCTTTAACAATCTCGGGGTGCTCTAGCTTTCTTTACCCAGGGAGCGAGGCCTGACGTTTCTGCCTCGCTTCTGCCTGTTTGAGTACACAACTAAACTATCTGTTTGGTTACGGAATCAACCTATTCGGTGCTCTAGCGTTTCCAGTCAACTTGCCCACTTTGCCAAACGCCCCTGCAAGGCGCGTGAGGTCACCCAAAGACAAGCTTTTTTCGGCGCCGGTTTGTTCCGCCCTGCCACATTATCTCCCCCATTTTAGGGTCGGACATATTTAGGGGACTGCAAATCCAAAGAGCGGTGCTACTGTAATTCCTTCAATCGTTGGCGCCGGGCGTTAGCTCACCGGCACCACAATAAACCCCCTTGTGGAGGTTCCGTAAAATGACGCAGGCCCGTTCTTCGGTTTCTTCGATCTTGGCCGCGCGGGGCGAACAAAAAAAGAGCAAAAACCGCCTTGTTGCTTTGTTCGTTCTGCTCGTCCTCAGCTTGTTTGCTTCGGTGGCTGAAGCGCACGGTGGGCACGGTAAAAAGTGCCATCCCCAGCCCGAAAATGTCTGGTGTGGGCCCGGTTCCACACTCGCCAAAGGGCAACAGCGCATTGATCAGGGCCGCTACGTTGAAGCGGTTTCAATTTTCAGCTGTGTCATGCAGCAAAACCCGCTTGAGGTAGACGCCTATCGCGGTCGAATTGAGGCTCAATTGCTTCTCGGTCGCTATTCAGACGCGCTTCGCGACTACGCCCAATTCTCGGCCTATGTGTGGCCCCAAATTCCCGACGCGCCCGACTCTATCGTTGCCGGGTATCAAACGCGCCTGGCCCAGCATCCCCATAATCGAGCGGCGCTTATCGGGGCGAGCTTTGCCTATTGGTGGCTCTTTGACTATGAAGCCGCCCAGCCGCTGCTTGACACCCTGGTGGACGTTCACCCCTGGAGTGTCTACGGTCACTTGTTCCGCGGATCCAACCTGCTTTTCCTGGGAACGGAAGGGCCTGAAGGCCACGCAGAACTCGACGCGGCCATTTCGTTTGCGCCGTTTAACCCGCATGTCCGGTTCATTGTGGCCGATGCGTACACATACGCGTTTCCCGATGCGGAACGTGCTCTCGAAGAGGCTGAGTTTGCGCTGGAGGCGGGCCTAGATACTCCTCGTATTCATGCGATCTTGGCCGCAGCGTACAAGTCATCGGGTGATGAGGAGTCGGCCGCGTTTCACCTCGCGGAGCACATTGACATCGTGGCGAGTCAGATCGTTTCAGACTCGGCTCTCAACCACGGGCAAGCTCGTGCCTTGGCGCTCGTTCCAGGCCGCGTTTTTTCGGTGCCCGTGGCTGTTGAAGAAGGAGAGACTGTCACCCTTCGCACCGCCAGCCCGTCGGGTGAAATCGGGGACACCATCCTCGTGATCGAAGATGCGAACGGTCAACCTGTGATCGGAAGCGACGATTTTGAGGGATTTTTCGCAGGGCTCGACTGGGCGGCTCCCGAGTCTGGTGCGTACACAATTCGCGTCACCTCGTTTGAAGCGATTGGAACGGGTGAACTCGTTATCTCCCGCGATTAATAAAGCCGCCGCGATCTACCCCTCTACTCCTCGGCGGGTGCCTTCTTCTCAACCGCAGGCGTTTCCGGTTCTACCGCCGTCTGAAACTGACCGTGCTTTAATACAAATTCGCGCATGATAATTTGATTATCAATCACGTCGTACATCTCGTTCCCGCGGTAGCCGCGATACCGCACCCGCCCCTCTTCGTCGATGTACATACTCGACGGTTCAATTCGATCAAACCGGGGGCCACGACTCTCACCAATCCACACGAACGTCCCCAGTTTGCCCGAGTGCACTTGTGTGTAGTCATCATGGGTAGGTGCGCTTGCCGGTGTTGAAACGCCCAAAACCATGACCGCGGGTGGAAGGCCTGCATCGCTCCCTCGGGGATCTGGATACAGTAAAAAAACGGGTACATTTCCCCAATACGTGGCTGCCGGTTGAGTTACCCCTCGGAGCCTTGTTGGGGTAAGCCGCACGCCGTCGATGAGCACCGCGAACCCCTCGTCGAAGCGCGGGAACTGGTCATTCAGGTTTGAAGGTTTGAGCACCATGAGCGCATGCGCGCCGTCCGCGCTGAAATGAAAGCCGCTCACAACTCCATCCGTCACCGGAAACGTGACTCCGTTGATAACCGCCTCGGTTGGGTTACCCATCAGCAGGCCCGCAAAACGCTCGCCGCGCCACACAGTGAAGTTGGCAAGCGTGCTGTAAGGTTTGCTTGCCCAAGTCCCCGCGTGAAGCACCTTTTCGCGAGCATTCACCGGTTCTTCGTACACCGCTCGCCCATCGTTCAACACGGCCAAAAAACGCTCCACCTTACCCAGCGAGTTTTCAACTTCCTTCCCATCCGATACAAGGACCGCCCCTCGCTCCGTTTGGGCAAGGTAGGCCACGTGTTGACCGTTTTCAGAAAATTGCGGAGCTTGAACCTGCCGGTACGCGGCGCCCCGCTCTCCGTCGATAATCGCAGATTGTTGACCTCGCTCTCCGGTCACCACAAAGCCAAACCGATGGTGGTCCGGATCTCCCCGGAACGAACCTTCATCTATCGATGCAAACGGGCCCATTGTGTACAATCGACCACCCATTTGAACGTGGGCGCGAAAGTCACACCGAACGCGCTCTACTCGAATTTGAATAGGAGCGGCAGAATCGGGCGCGGTTGGGTAGAAACCTGCCTTTTCGAGCCGGCCCCAAAGAGGCTCGTTTTGCAGTTCTGTAAAAGCGCTTGGATCCGATTCACAAGCTGAACGGGGCGCCCAGAACGGAGGACGTTGTGTACACGCGCTTGTTGCCAGGGCCGCTCCCAACGTGCCGAGGCTCAGGGCCGCGCGGATGAAATAACACAGTCGCGACCCTACCAGGTGCTTCACAATTGAGGTGCAGCGGGCGCTTGTTTGTGGCATGCCTTGTTTTCCAATGCTCAGCGCCGAACCCGATCCTACCACTATCATGGGAAGAATGGCTTTGCGCGCCAAGCGCGTCCCGGCGGTCATTCGAGCCTTGTTCATGGTCGCTGCTGTGATCGCCATTGTGTTTACAATTGTGGCCGACCTTCCACCTTACAGTCTCATTGCCGATGCGCAGGCCGCGCTGTTCAACGGTGAACATTATCCTGTAATTTCGGTGGGGCTCACGGCCATTTGTTTTCTTTCACCGGCGGGCGCCTTTATTCAGGTGCTTGCCGGCTATTTTCCTGAAGCGGCGCCCCCACCAAACGCGTTTGGTGCGTCGCCATTTGGCCAGGGACCGTTTCCCCAGGGGCCCAATCCTTACCAACCCGGCCCGTATTGGCAGGGGCCAAACAATCCACAGGGTCTACCCCCCGGCCATCCTTCCAACGCGTTTCCGCCGCCTCCCAATCAAACCTGACGTTGACGCGATTGCGCCCGGGTGTCGGCTTTATGACATCCCAAAAATGGCATTGAACGCAAAACACCGATCGGATATCCGCTCACCATGACGGCTCACGCACGAACGCTCTGTTTTCTGCTACTTTCTTTCGCCGGTTGTACAGCCGCAGTTGACCCGGTTGAGCCCACCCAACCTCCTTCACCTGTGCCCCTGTCCGCTGCGGTGCCTGTGACGCCTATGACCCCCGTTGCACTTCATCCTAAACTTGAAGCGTCGTTTTCCCAATGGGAAGGTCTGGGTCCAACGGGTGACCCTACCCATCGCGAAAAGCTGCAAAAACTGGCCGAAACCGTGCGAACTCAATTGAGCGCCGCCGGTTCGGCCGACCTGCTCTTTGTGTGTACACATAACTCGCGCCGCAGCCACATCTCGCAGATTTTGGCTCTCGCTGCGGCCAAACGAGTTGGCCTTTCTACCATCCAAACGTTTTCAGGGGGTACCGAGGCAACCGCATTTAACCCACGAGCCATTGCCGCTTTGCAGCGTGTTGGGGTAGAAATTGCGCCCGCAGAAGGCAAAAACCCAATCTACCCGGTGAGCATTTCGCCGGGCTTAAAGCCTACCAACGCCTTTTCCAAAAAAATGGATGACTCTTCCAATCCCTCCAAAGGGTTTGTGGCTGTCATGACATGTTCGCAGGCCGATGCGTCATGCCCCTATGTTCCCGGCGCGGCGGCGCGCGTTGCCGTACCGTACGAAGACCCAAAGGTGGCTGACAACACGCCCGAAGAAACGGCCCGCTATGACGAGCGCGTTGCCCAAATCGGTCGCGACATGGCATGGGTATTCGCACAGGTGGCCAAACGGTAAGGCGTAGCCACGTCACAGGCATCCAGGCGCTTCAGGTCTTGGCGCGACGCTTCAGTGGTCGCGCTTGGCCATTCAGCTTGTTGCGGGGGTTTGAGACGCGTCAGGTTATATCCCAACGCGTCTGGTGGTAGAGGGGTAGGGGAGGGAAGGCTGGGTAGGGTAGAAAACTTACCGGGCTTTGTGCATCTGTTGCACGTCGAGATCTTTACCCAGCCGTGGCAAGTTTCACAGGCCTCAGCGCCCGACGATGCCGTCATTGTGTCTGCGTGGGCCTGGGCAGCCGACGAGTTATGGCAACCCGTGCACGCGATTGTCCAGTCTTTGGCAGGGTAGGTTTGTTTTGTCGGGTGCGAACGATTTGTGGGATTCCACGCTTCACTCTCACCATGGCACTTGGAGCATTCACCCGCGCCGTTGGGGAACACCGGGAACGCCTCCGCGTGCGCGCCGTGAACGATCGTGCGGAAGTTGACCGTGGGGCCCGGCGTCGCATGGCACATCATGCAGGTATCCGCACTGAGCCGGCCGGCGCCGTGGAACGCGATGCGATCGTGGCAGCTGTTACAGTTTTCACCATTATCGATCTTTGTATAAGGCTCAAGCGTGGTCGCTGTTGCGCCGTACAAGAAGTTTTTGAGCGATGGCAAGGTGGTGTCGCGGTAGGTTTGCCATTCAAACGCACCTGTCGATCCACTTTGATACTCAATGGAACGGTAGCCCCAAACAGCCACTGTATAGGTGCCGTCCACCAGCGGTTTGTTGCGCCAATCACCCCATGTTTCGTCAAGGCCGGGGGCCTCTTGAAGCGGCGCGAAATACCACGATTGAAGGGTGTCGCCGAACTTACGTTTCCAACCGAATCGCCCGTCGGAACGGTACGACAGGATAAACGCGTTTCCGGCCGTGGCCGCAGCGTTCAGGGTGATTGTGCCCGCCGCCGAGTTGAGTACGTAGTAGTTGGCTGCGCCCTCTTGACGGTAGGTGAACGTGGCTTCTTGAACCGCCGCGCCGGCCGCGTGGGCGTACCGCAGCGGGCTTTGGAGTTGCAGGCGTTTCAGGTTGGCGTCGATTCCCGACACGCGTGCGTACTCTTCGTTTCCGGTGCCGTCTTCAACAACGATGTAGTCGTTTGCAGCGAGGCCCGGATCGATGGTGTTGACGAACAGATAGCGAGCGAGCGCGATCGATGCCGCGTTTGTGGAGGTTGCGGCGCCGGTCAAAGCCGTGCGCTCCCACAAGGTTTGACGGCCGCGGTAAACGGGAAGGTTACCGGCGGTGAAAACCTGACCCGCGTTGCCGTCGGCGTCGCCGAGGTACTCAAATGCGAGGTCCATGGGAACCGGCATTGTGTACGTTGCGGCGGGGGCAACGAAGTCAAAGTAGAAACGGTCGGCCACGGCGAAGCTTGTTCGACCCGCAACGATCATGAACAACCCGGCGTTGGCCGCGCTGCCTTTAAAGACCGTTGTATAGATCGCGTTGCCCGCGGCGGCGGCCGTGCTGCCGAGCGCGATATTAAACGAAACGGTATTGTCGGTGCTCTTGAACCGAACCGTGTTGCTTGTGGAGGCCGGGAATGCGCCCCCACCCATGGCGCCG
The DNA here is from genome assembly GCA_016712345.1 of Polyangiaceae bacterium. Taxonomy (GTDB): domain Bacteria; phylum Myxococcota_A; class Polyangia; order Polyangiales; family Polyangiaceae; genus JADJRH01. The sequence goes on along the minus strand of JADJRH010000011.1, from coordinate 3,357,123 downwards.
GAAACCGAGCCGGCGACGGTGAAGGTGGTAGGTCCACTGAACGTCACGGTGATGTTTTGCGGAACAGCCGTGTTTGAAAGGATGATGTTGCTTACCGATGCGCCTGTTGGGAAGGTGCTTGGCGAGGCCGGCAAAGCGCCCGAGCCGAGCGCTCCACTCACCGAACCCGACACGTTAAACGCCGTTGCGGAAGTGAAGTCGACAGTGATCGTTTCTGTAACCGCGGTGCCGGTTGGGTAGATCTTGCTCATCACGCCCTTGTTGGTGGTAGAGGCGGCGGCAAGGCGACCGGTGATGTCAAACGGGGAGGCTGTGAGAGCGCCCGGAATAACCACCTGACGATTTTGGGTAGGCCCGGTTAGACCGATGCTGAACGAGTCGAAATAGGTGATCGGAACGTTGGCGTTCATCTCGTCTTTGGCCGTGAACGAAACGACCGGAGAATCACCCGCTACGAAGTTGCCGTTGGGGCCCGTTCCACCCGTGAGCGAAGTGATGTTGAGCGTGGTGACCGGTGAGATGGTTGTATCAAGGTTGGGATGCAGGTGCACGGCTTTGGTAGAAAGCAATGCACCCGTTGCCTTGTGGCAAACAATGCACTGAGCCTCCGTGGAGTTGGCGGGCATTGTTTGACCGTTGGCGGTGTACGGTTTGGTATAGTCAAGATCGTCGTGGCAAGATCCGCACGCTCGACTGGAGGGCGTATCGTAGGCTTTTTCTCCGTCTATCGGCGCGGGGAGCGGCCCCGTTCCATCGGGATCGCCATGGCAGTTGAAACAGGAAGTCACGCCGGTTCTAACGTTGTCTTCTTTGGTTTTGTTGGCGCTCGAAAGGGTTGAATAACCGCTGTCGCGCGGCATGCGAACGTTGAAGTTGGGGAACGACGGGAAAAGCACTGCCGAGTAGTCGTCTTCTCCAACCACGTAAGGTGTACCCGTGCCGTAAACGCGGGCGCCGGTGTCGTCGGTCGACAGACCCTGAACCGAGGGGAGGTGGAAGCCGTTGTGGATCTTGTGGAGCATCACCCGGAAGTCGATGGTAACCGGAGTGGGATCTCCCACGTCGGTGCTACCCTCGTCTTCAGCGCCCGAGGTATGACAGGTGACGCACGCGGTAGGTGACCTGAATTGGCCGGCGTGCATTTCAAACCGCTGATGGCACGCGTTGCAGTTGCCAACGGTAACAAGTTCACGCGTTTGCAGAGTGCTTGTATTTAGGCCGAAGTCGTAGGTGGTGCTGTTGGCGTCTTGGGTAAGTTGACCTTGGGTAGTATAGTCTTTTACAAAGGTCATGGCCACGGTATACGTGCCCGGGTCGAGCGGGCCTTTTAGCTCACCGGTGGTGAACTTGGCCGTGTCGTGAATGGGTACACCGTAATCTGTTGGAATGGCGGTGTCGAACTTGTAAGTATAGCTGCCGTCGTCGTTCAACGTTGCTTTTTCAAGCACGTCGATGATCATGATTTCGTCGGCAGTGTTGGGAATGATGTGTTGGTAGTTGGTGTTTGGGCCCGCGACCCAAATGCCGGCCGCGTCGATCTCTTTAAGCGGGATGACTTTGCCGGATTTGGTGGTGACCTTGAACGTGACGCCCATTGTGTCGCCGGGCGCAAAGCTCATGTCGGCATTGGTTCCGCCGCCCACGGCGAGAATTGTAGGCACAATGCCGGGAAGATCTTCCCATGGGTCAAGGCTTGTATCAATCGGTGGGGAGATAAACACTTTGGTGCCGTCATCGCAGCTCAAAATGCTCGTTCCACCGCCCGCATCTACCACCGTACAATTGGAGCCGTCTTTTACAACAACCGGGTCTGAGCCGGGGCAGGTGATTGTTTTGGTACCGCCGCCGTCGTCCACGACGCTGCACGGCGTACCGTCTGAAATGGTCACCGATGTGTTGTCGGTGCAATTGATGGTTTTGGTTCCATCGTTGTTGTCCGTGACTGTGCAGGACGTGCCTTCCGTACCGTCCTTACCATTGGCAATTGTCACCGGATCAGATCCGGGACACGTGACGGTTTTTGTGCCGTCCCCATTGTCGACGACGGAACAGGACTCCCCGTCCTTACCGTCTATGCCGTTCTTCCCGTCGGCACCAGAGCACCCCAAGATGAGGGCAACGGCGGCGCAGAACGCCCCCCGCGTCGTTCTCAGTAAGGCTCCCATGGCTTCTCCTTCGGCTGGGCGCACCGCGCCCTCAAGCTTGTCCGGCCGACCGCAAGGCATATGCCAAGAAGGTGACACAATTCGAACGCCCGGTGTTTCATGGGGAGTGCACGGTGTTTCTGTCCAGGTGGCGAATTTGCGGCGCATCGGACGCAATCGCGGCGTCCGCTGGGACTGCAAGTCGTTTGCTGGGTCAGCCCCTCGCCAGATGGGTAGACCGCTCACCCTGAAGAGCCCGCAAAAGGGCAGGTTTGAATCGCACCCGACCCTTGATCCGGGGGCGTTGTCCGGCTAGGAAGCGATCATGAGGCGTTGGATATCAGGGCTCGCGTGTGTCGTTTCCGCGCTCCTTTCGGCGGGCTGTTCCGGCCCAAAAGACTCGCCCCCGCAAAAAGATCCCCCGCCCGCATTAACGGCTTCCGTCACCGCGGCAGTCATCAACGCGCCGCCGCAAAAGACGGCCGCACCCCTTGAAGAAATCCCAACCTTGGCGCCCAAAGAGGTCAAATTTGACGGTGGGAAGGTGGCCGGACCTTACCCCATCAAAGGGGCCATTATGGTTTCTTCGGGGATTGAAGTGGGTAGACTCGTCGGTGACAAGGTGGAGTGGATTGGTAGGATCCCGGCGGAAAGGCGCTGGGGGCCAACGTATATTACCAACGTATACGGACAGTATCCAGATGCGGTAGATGTTCTTTATCAGAATGTCAACGGTCGAGTCGGCGAGCCGACGCTCATGGCACTTACCGGTAAAGGTAAAGAAATCATGCTGTCGGAAGGGGGAGGTTTCGGCGACATCAACGGGGTTATTCGCCTCGGTGAATCTACCCTTGTTGCTTACCGAACAATGACCACGCGGTTCTCCTTTAGTCACATGCGCGGCCCGTTCGTCAAACGCACTCCCACATCGGTAGAAAAAATGGGGTGCACAAAAGAAGAAATGGAATGGACGTATGCCCAACCTCAAGACCCGGCAATGGTGGGTAAGGTGGTGGCTGCCACAACCGGTGGAACGGTTGTCTCCTTTGGCAACCTATGTGAAAAACGCGGCGCTGCGGCCGAAATCTGGGATAAAAATGGTACAGCAAAAATTGTAGAACTCAAACAGTGGATCAAAGAGGTAGAATATTCACCCACGTTGATCGTGGGGCAGGATGACGACCTCTACTTCCACAACAAGGGGAAAGACCCGATATTGCGGTTTAAGGATGGTAAGTTTGAAACCGTCGCCCCTCCTTCCCCCGGCCAACCGTTGGAACTCATGGCGTCGCAGGAAGGTAAACTCCACGCCAACTCGGCCGGTATGCTCTACCGAATGGAAGGGGGCAAGTGGGTTCCAATCGCCAAGTTTGCCTGGCCCACATGGCTTGGTCGCACTGCGATTGACGGAGAAACCATTTGGGTAGACGGCATGTCGAGGCTTGAAAAGCGCGCTCCGATCGATCTGACAGATGTTTGCACAACCCCCTTTGTCTTTTTGTACGACGTGAGCGCGCAAAATCAAAAAAACTTCACCTTCCCAAGCACCCGCAAAGCGCTTCAGTCATTTGCCCAGGCATCTGAAATTCAACTGGTTGACTTTGAAGAAGAGTCGCGCCGAAGGCTCGGTGTTGTTGTGAAAACAAAGGCGCAGGCCGACGCCGTTGTTGCGCACGTTCGCGCCACCATGAAAGATGAAAATCCCCGCCCCATCTGCTTTGCACCAACAAATCCCCGCGTCATCGATCTCAACGCCAAGCCGTAGGCGTCACGCCGAGACCTGAAGCACCTAAATGCCTGTGACGTCTCTTCACCACCGGGAGGACACAGAGGTCACGGAAGATTTCGGTTTGTTGGCAGCTATGGGCATCGAGACATTTCAGGTCATTGCGAGGCGCTGCTGTCAGGTCGCTTTAACGGAATTCTACCCCTTCATCTTCTACCGAGGCATGCCGAAACATCCGCAGGTCTTTCATGTAATTTTGGTTGAGTCGCCAGGGGGCGCGTTTGGCCTGTTTTGGAAAATCCTGAATGGACCGTTGCACGTACCCCGACTGAAGGTCCAAAAAAGGTTCGAGCGGGACCGAAGCGTCGGGGGCTTTGGGTACACATGAAGTGTACCCCAGCTTATCCATGTGTTGGATGAGGCGACAGACATACTCCGCCACCAGATCACACTTGAGCGTCCACGAAGCGTTGGTATACCCGAGGGCGACTGCCAGATTGGGTATACCGCTGAACATCATCCCTTTGTAGCCCACCGTTTCTGACAGTTGAACTTCTTTACCATCCACAAAAAGTTTCATCCCGCCAATGGCGAGGAGCCGCAATCCGGTGGCGGTCACAATGATGTCGGCTTGCAATTCTTGCCCGGATTTGAGCTTGATTCCGGTTTCTGTGAAGGTGTCAATATGGTCGGTGACAATGTCGGCCTTCCCATCACGGATTGACTTGAAAAGGTCACCGTCGGGAACCAGACACAACCGCTGATCCCAAGGTTGGTACGACGGGTTGAGGTGAGTTTGGTAATTGTAATCTTTGGGTAGAAAACGCTCGGCGCCCTTGCGAATAAGGGATTTGGCAACACTCGGCGCGCGCCGACTCACTTGGTACATGAGGGTTGAAAAGAGAACGTTTTTCCAACGAACAATTGGGTATACTGTCTTCGAAGAAAAGCGCTTTCGAAGTTTGTCTGCGATGGGATCGTTGCCGGGGAGGGACAGAATATAACTTGGCGACCGTTGCAACATTGTGACATGTGCGGCTCGCTCCGAAAGGGCGGGAACGAGGGTTACCGCGGTGGCACCGCTGCCAATGACAACAATGCGCTTGCCTGTATAGTCAAGATCCTGCGGCCAATGTTGGGGATGGATGATTTGACCCTTGAAACGGTCGCGCCCGGCAAACGGGGGTGTGTACCCTTCATCATACCGGTAATATCCGGTGCACCCAAAAAGAAAGCCGCAGGTAAAGTGCGCCGTTTCTCCGGTGTCGCCGCGCGCGGCTTCCACATGCCACTTTCCGTTTTTCCACTCGGCGCGCACCACTTTGTGGTTGTATCGGATGGCCCGATCTACCCCAAATTCACGCGCCGTGTCTTGGATGTACTTGAGAATGGAAGATCCGTCGGCAATTGCCTTGGCCTCCGTCCAGGGGCGAAATGAATAGCCCAATGTGTACATATCTGAGTCTGAGCGAATGCCTGGGTAGCGAAACAGATCCCACGTGCCTCCCATGGTGGCTCGCCCCTCAAGAATGGCGAATGTTTTGCCCGGACACTTGAGGGTAAGGTGGCACGCCGCGCCCACACCGGAGAGGCCGGCCCCCACGATCAACACGTCGAAATGTTCGGTGGCCATAACGGCGGCTGTTCTGCCACAACGCTTGGCAAAATGCGACGGGTACCCTCGGATTCTCCCAGAAAAAAACTCCGTTCTGAAAGGTTTGGCGACGCTGGATGACTGTGACGTTGCGAGGTACCGGTCTCGCCGGTCTCACGTTTTCGTCCAGGCTGCATGCACCACAGAATGAGGCAGCTACCGCTTCTTTTAACGCCGGATAGTGATAGAACAGTGCAATGGCACGTTGGGCGCGCGGTTTTTCGGTGGGTTATGGGTGTGTGGGCGCGGTAACATCGGCGTTTGTGCTGCTGGGAACGGCGCAGTCGGCGCGGGCCGATCAAACGTTGACCTTTGAAGGCACCGTCATGGAAGGTGAGCTTGACCACGAGTTCGTGGAATTTGACGTTCCCGAAGGGGTGGCTGAAATTCAGGTGGAACACGACGACCTTTCGGGCGAAGACATTTTGGACTGGGGTCTCAACGATCCAAACGGTTTTCGTGGATGGGGAGGCGGCAACAGTGAGCCGGCCGTTGTTGGAGTGTCGGCGGCGTCTCGAAGCTATTTGGCAGGTCCGATTGTTGCGGGAAAATGGAAGGTGGTGATCGGTAAGGCCCAGATAGGAGGCGGATCGGCCAATTATCAAATTGTTGTCACGTTGCGCGATGTTGCTACCTTACCCCCTCAACCTGAACGGGCGCCGTACGTTGAAAGCCCACCGCTTGCATCTACCGAGCGCTTTTACGCCGGCGATCTTCACGTTCACTCGCGCGAAAGTGGTGATGCGAGCCCCAGCATCGAAGATGTGGTTTTGTTTGCCAAGTCTCAACAGCTCGACTTTGTGGAGTTGTCAGAGCACAACACGGTGAGCCAACTCGACTTTATTTCAGGCGTTCAGGCGGCTCATAAAGACGTGTTGATTTTGCCGGGTGTTGAGTACACAACGTACGCGGGCCATGCCAATGGGATTGGTGCAACGGTATGGGTAGATCACAAGATAGGTCAGCCGGGTGTGGACATTGCCGGCGCCGCAAAAGCGTTTCGAGATCAAGGGGCGCTTTTTTCACTCAACCACCCGCGGCTTGATTTGGGGAACTTGTGTATTGGGTGCGCTTGGGATCACGACGTTTCAGCCGAAGCCATTGACGCCGTTGAAATAGCCACGTCCGGCGCGGCGCTCTTGCTGATCGACGACACGCTCGCTTTTTGGGACTCACTTTGTGACACGGGGAGACACATTGCTCCGGTTGGAGGGAGCGACGATCATACCGCCGGTAAAGATGATGGGCAGTTTTCAAGCCCTGTGGGTAAACCCGCAACCTATGTGTACGCAAAGGAGCTGAGCGTTCCGGCGTTGATTGAAGGGATTCGCAACAGTCGAACGGTAGTCAAGTTGGATGGGGTAACCGGCCCGATGGTCGATCTGACAAGTGAGATCCCGCGGGAGGGTGATACCGTTTTTGCAGAGCGAACCAAGCTCACCGCAAAAGTGAGCCAGGTTGAAGAAGGCGCTGCTGTGCGCTGGATTAAGAATGGGGAAGAAGTGTTTGTGGAGCAGGTGTCGGGCGACCCGTTTGAGTCTACCCTTGAAGTATCGGTTCCAACGGAAGGTCAGGATCGGTATAGGGTAGAAGTGGCGCGGAGTGGAAAACCCATCACGATCACGGGGTATTTGTGGGTAGAATTTAAAGAGGGAGTCGGGGTAGAACCGGAGACGCCCACGCCTGAATCAAACGATGGTTGTTCTTGTCGAACGGCACCTGTCAAGGCGCCGGATGGATGGGTAGGGTTGGGATTGTTGGGCCCGGGGCTTGTTTGGGCTCGTCGACGTCGGCGGTCTTAAACAGCGGCCGGCGGATGGGTCTCACTTGGGCTTTTGAAACTGGAATGGGAAGGTGAGCCGTGCGCCCTGCAACGCTGCCGGAAAGTGGAGCGATTGAACCTCACTCAACACACACTGGGTCATTTCAGGATCGGTAATATGTGGAAGGGACGAAGGTGGGGTGTCGGCGCCGGGCGCCGGTGACTTAACCTCGGCAACCTTCCCGGCGGAGTCCACAACAACTTGAACGAAGACGGAGCCTTCCAAGTCTTTGTTTTGGAGACGCGCTATTTGATAACACTCATCCACGTCGGGGCCGGCGGCGTTCATGACGGCTGCCAGAACCGCTTTTGGAATGAGATCCGGTGAGTCGTTAGGATCGGGGCGTTTTTTTGCCAGCACCACGGCGGACTGCACGGCTTGGTATACGTCAAGTCGCTGTTGAAACGAGGTCGCGTTTGAACCTTCACCCTCGACCGCGACGGCCAGGGTTTGTGCGGAGACGGCGGCTCTGTAATCTCCCGTTCGAAACAAGGCAACGGCCAAAGTATCAAAACACACGGCGCAACTTGGCTCCATTTGCACGGCTCGTTGAACCATGGGTAGAGCCTTTGCGGCTTGGCGGTGTTTGGTAAAGTACCAGGCCAGCGAATTTAACATGTCAGGGCGGGTTGTTCGGGTGGCCCACTCAGTTGCGATGCGTTCAGCCGTTTCTCCGCGCGCCGCCGCATCGTTGGTGCCCCGAAACTGGGTAGCAAATATGAATTTGCCATAGGCTGCGGCCTCGTCATTTGGATTTTGTGTGTACGCTTTGTCTATTTCTTGCTGGGCAGCGGTGGCGTCTTTTTTGGCGAGGTGAACCGCCGCGAGCAGGTGGTGCGCTTCAACCGAGTTTGGTTCTGATTCAACAGCGGCGCGCGCTTGTTGCTCCGCTGCGGCAAGCTCGCTTTTCCCTTTTTCGAGCAACGCCCATCCCCATGTGGCGCTCACTTCAGCCGGGCGCATCGCGCGACTCTCAAGAGCAGGTTCACCTTCCAACTTGTAATCTGTTCGTAACAGTTGAATGTCGCGAAGGGCCAGTTTGTCGAGCATTGCCGCTCTTTCGGCCTGGAGTTTTTCTACTGAAATGCCGCTGAAGGCCGCGTCAAACGAGGTGCTTACAGGTTCACCCGCAGCCAGCCTTTGAAGCCACTTTTCAAAGCGGTCGGCGTAGTCGGGTGAGCTGTTTTTGAGCAGATGAATCAGCGACCAGGCGCTTTGATAATTGGCGACCTGTTTGTTTCGGAGGTCGCGCGCTTTGGAAGAGTCATCATCAAAGCTGACGGACCTACCCGCGTAGAACTCTTTGGGGCTCATTGCCATGATATCGGCAACCGATGGCAAAGCATCAATGGGGATCCCATAAGGGGTCATTGTCCACGATTCACCGCGTTTAAAAGGCTGAAACGTTCGACCGAGGGTTGCCTTACCGTTATCAACCTCAATGGTTTCGTAATACTCGGCGAGCCCTTCGTTCATCCACACAGGGATTTGGGGGACAGCGTAGTGGACAAATCGGTGGGTGAGTTCGTGGATAAACGTGCGGCGCGCGGCTTCTGAAATGCCGCCGAATGTGACGAAAGTTGGGCGGGCGAATGTGAGGGAGCCAAATTCATCCTGGTAGAAACCGGCGCTTGTGTTGGGACCGATGCGTTGATACGCCTCTTTTGTGCGAAAAACGATCACGTCGGTGACAAACCCTGGGTCTTTTTCCATGGGAAACCCAAGGTCGAATAACAAACGGTAGAATCGCTCCAGGTCGGCGGCGATTTCTGCCGTTTCGTCACGACCTGTATCGGATCTGACATGAAAGTGTTTTGTCCGAACATACCACCAGGGCTGCTCTCCCACGGCGGGCCCGAGCATCCCTCCCGTGGAAGTGACCCGGCAGGCGGTGAGTAGAACAACAACGGCAACGAATAGAGAGCGGACGAATAAGCCTCGCATGGCGACGGCAATAATCAGAATACAAACGGTTTGCAATACCTTGTTTGATCTGCCTGCAACGACCATCACGGTGCCGAGGCCGTTGCCCCAAGGGTTAGCGGCGAATCTGAAGGTCGCCTTTTTCTGTGACGCTCAAGTTGGAAGTGGACTCGGCGACGCGTTTGGCCAGCGCTTTGGCTCTTGGAATAATGGTTCCGGCGGGGGGACCTACCCTATCGTTGGACCACAATAAAACGGTGCCTTCCTCATCCCAGTTGAGAATGCGTTCCACGGTTTTGACCTTCATGGCGCGGCGTTCGCCGCTCGCCGGGTCAAGAACGTGGAGCTTTTGACCTCCCAAAAAGAGGACCGTTCTCCCATCGGACGCAGCGGCCACGTCGCTGATTGTCACATCGGCGTCGGTTTCACTGAGCCTGTCGATGGAGCCCGATGCTCGCAAAACGAGCACACCGGTGGCGTCGGAAAAGAGCACCTCCCCCGGCGAAGGACCATCGGCCACGGCCGTTGCGCGCGGGGTTGTATACGTCAACATGCGAATGGTGCGCGACGTTTCGTCGAGCCGGGCGATCGCGCCCGACGACACAAGGAGGTAAAGCCCGGGGCCGTCGGCGCCGCGCTCGGCGGCCAAGCGAACGTCGTAGACATACCCATCTGCCAGCGCCAGCGTTTTGGGAGGTTCACCCGTGCCCAGCGGGCGGGCGAAAATCTCCCCTTCAAGCGACTGGGTAAAGAGAGATGTACACTTGGCGTCAATCCCGAGAATGAGTTGAGGATCGTTTGGAACCTCTCCGATCGTGGCATCTGTATAAACGTCAAATACCTTGTATGCTCTGTCGGTTTTGCGCCATCCGGCGAGTTTACCATCCGCGCAGCGGCGCAGAAGATTGCCCTTGCGCCCTGAAAGCCGCCTGCCCGTTGCGTAGTCAAAAAGAATGGTTTCGGCGCCCACCTGCCAAGCCACTTTTGATCCGTCGCGAACAATGTTGGCCACCGAAACGCCTGGAATTCCCTCGTCTTCTTTGCCGTCTTCTCCGAGGCCGTGAAATTCGAGCAGCGAGCGCGCGACGCGTTTGGGTTCGTCAAACACAATCAAGTCGCGGGTGACGAGTCTACCATCGGGGAGGCGAAAACCGTCCAGAGCGGGCCGCGAGCCCAATACCAAATCGGCAAAGGCGCCGAGATCGTCCGACCGGGTAATGCGGGTAGGAACACGTTTTCCAGGTGCCGCGCCGCAGGGAGATCCAGCCGGCGGCGGCTCCCCTTTGGCGCGCCCGCCGTTGCGCAGGTAGATCCAGGCAGCCCGCCCGTCGCGACCGCACAAACCCAGGTCGAGTCCACCGGCATCCCAACGGGTAGAAATGGGATCGAGGCGATGGGAGAGGCGATCTACCCTGACAAGCGGATCTGCCGCTTCGTCGATATTGTACACTTCAACGGCGGTGGTTGTGACCGCGGCGACAACTCTGTCACGAGGGCTGAACTTGGCGAGGACAATTGACTGATTCAGGTTGACTTCAAGCGTTCTACCCCCGCCGGGTTTCCACAAAAACAAGGTACGTTCGGCGGTGGCCACCACGGTTTTGCCATCGGGCGAAACGTCGGCGACCGAGCCTTTCCACGGATGGCGATGAATAGCATCGGGGCCTTTTTTGCGGGGATCCCACGCGACGAGCCCGTCTTCTGACGCGCACGCCAGCACCGGTGCGCGCTCCGCAGTGTGCATGGCGCCTGTGCACTTGATAGGTGCGACGGCGGCGAGCGCCACCTCCCCATCATCTGTCAGGCGAAAGAGCCGAACCTCACCAAGGGTAGATCGCGTGGCGAACGTGGAGTCAAACGGAAATGCCGCACGTTCGGCGATTGGTTCTTGGTAAGGTCGAAGCAGGTGTACACGAGGCGTTGGGTAGGTCTTGCGTTTGATTTTGTCAGGATCGGCGTCGAGTGGAACGTCGTCGATCACGTCGGGTTCTTTTGGGAGCAGATCTGCGATGAGCAACGTGGTGCTTGTTTGGCCGGCGATGAGCCACCGATCTTCCCAGTCAAATCCCGGAGCAACCACCGGCTCAAGGGTAAGAAATCGAGCCTTGGGAACGTTGGCAACCGCGTCGGCCAACTCGACGGGTAGAAGTCCGTCGTCGGAACCTCGACCAATTGCCTCCGCCATGAGTGCCACGCGGTGGAATGGATCGTCGGTGCGCCGGGCGTGCGCAACAAGGCCCAACACGCGGGCTTTGGCTTCTGCGGCCGCCTGTTCTTGCCGAGCTTGATCGCGCTGGCGATCGAGCGCCCGTTTACCCACGAAAAGAAGGACGATCGTGACAACACCGAGGATGGCCGCGGCGACTTTGAAAGCCTTCTGCCGACGCGCGAACGAGAGACTCGCCTCGACAAATTCGCGCTCGCGCGCAACCAGGCCGTGCGCCATCTGGTCCGGTTTTTCAAGCACTTCGGAGAGAAGTGCGCCGCGCAGAAGGGCCTCTGTGCTTTTGGCGCTTTTTTCCCAGCTGTGCGTTGACTCCCGCAGGCGCTCCACAAAAGCCAGGCGAACCAAATGACGATCTCGAAGGTTTTGAAGCCGTCGCCAACCGGTGAGAAGCCCGTCGTGACACAGGCAATACAGATCGTTTTGTTCGCGCAGAATACCGGCTGAAAGAAGCGATGTGAGGACACTCTCGGTGGCGCCTTTGTCGCGCCCGAAAGCCTCCAACAGTTCGGCCCTTGACCATTTCACGATGGTTCCGTCGGTGCCTGTAAAAAAGAGCAAAATCTCTTCTGCAAGCGTGCGATCGGCCTGCGTCATTTGATCGAGAACGCGATCACCCGCGCGGGCAACGGCGCCCACGACGCCTCGAAGTTCTTTCCACTTTTGGGCGAAATTGGGAGTTTTTTCTTTGGCTCCGCGTTCACGCGCGGCCCACAAATCCGACAGTGCCTGACCGACAAATGGCAATCGACCCGGTGCCGTGATCTCGCGCTGCACCTCGGCAATCACAAGCTCAATGCCCTGCGGATCCACGCGCAGGAGGCGCATGGGTCGCGTTACAATTGCGGTCGCCGACGGCGGGGAAGGCGGCCCGACATATCTCAAGCTTGAACGCAAATCGGGCCCAAAAGCGAGCGACTGCACGTCGTTTACGTGGTCTTCACCGACAACCGCAATGACGCGAAGCCCCGGTCGAACGTGTCCATCGCCCGCGAGCGACAGAAGCTCACCGAGGCGCGCGCGCTTTTCTACCGGCGCTTTTGCAACCGCTTCGAGAGGGTCGACAACGAACGCCAATCCCACGCGTTCTTTTTCGCAATGGTCGATCAGTTGATCGATTGAAGCGCCTTTGAGCGATGTGTACACTTGAGCAAGCGCTTCGTCGAGAGCCGCATCGCCGCGCCCCACATCGTTCAACAAAATGGCTCGAAAATCGTCTTTTTCGTCTACCTGGCGCTTGCCCAAATGGGGCACCAAGCCGCTCAACGCGAGCGATGTTTTGCCGCACGCATCGGGCCCCACCAGCACCACACACGGTTCGTGTTCGAGATCGCGGCCGAGGCGCGCGATCTCCTCGTCGCGACCGAACAGCCAACCTTCGTGCTCAATGGTGAACGACAAAGTCCCCGCAAACGGCGACTCCGGCGCGCCGTATGGGCGCTCCCACGGTTCATCCAGAAGTGTACGCAACCTACCCGGTGAAACCCCGCGCGCCGCTGGATCCACCGAGAAAAGCCGATTGAGTACACGTGCAAGCCCCGCCGGCAGCCGCTTTGGACCCGAACGCAGATCGCGCATGGCGCCGCGCAATGTGGCGTTTCGAACGGCGGCCCACCATTGTGTGACCGACGTTGGATCCGACCATCCACCTTCAGGTTCCTCGGGCACATCAAGCGGAAGTCGGCCTGTTGTGAGCACCGCGATACACACCGCCAATGCGTACGCATCGGTCGCGCACGACGGTTCTGCCTGCTCAAAAATCTCGGGCGCCATGTAGCCCGGCGTGCCGATGATCGCGCGCGCCGTGGTGCTTCCGTGGTGTTGTGTACGCGCGAAAGCATCGGTGTTTGAAATCGCAAATGTGTGCGCAAACGCCTCTGGAGTGGACTGTTGCGCGGCGGTTACGGCGGGAGGCGGCGGCGGTGTACTCATTGCGTCGAGCGACTGCTCGGCGACAAATGCGGCCGTGTTCATTTCCGCTTCGCGTTGCGAGAGCATGGACGAGCGCGGAAGGGACGCCGGCATCATTCCCGTTTCAACGAAGCCGGGTTCGGGCGTTTTTCTCGAAGAACGCGCGGAGGATCGATTCTCGGAATGCGCGCGCGACGAGGGGGGTCCGGGGTCTTCATGCGCTTTGACAGCGATGCTCGTTGCCCGGCGCGCAATGCCAAAATCGAGCACTTTGACAGTGCCGTCTTTGCAAAGAAACAGGTTTGCCGGCTTGAGATCCAAGTGTACAACGCCGCGCTCGTGAATCACGTCGAGCGCGGCCGCCGCTTCACGCGCCCAAGCGAGAACGCGGCGCCACGCAATGGGCCCGCGATCGTTCAGAACGTCGCCGAGCGTTGAACCTTCAAGCAGCTCCATGGCGACAAACGGCTGCGGCCAAGCGCCGTGAAACACGCCGGTTGCGTAGATCGTGACAAGCGACGGATGCCGGAACGAAGCGAGCAGCTTGGCTTCTTCCACCCAACTTGCGGCGTCGGTCACGTGAGGCGCGAGCAGTTTGAGAGCCACCTGACGAAACGGCGTTCCGTCAGGGAGAAGCTCGTCGGCTCGCCAAACATCGCCGAATCCACCGCGGCCGAGCAGCGTTACGAGGCGATACCGGCCGTCGAGAACGTCTCCTTCGGCGGCGGCACGCTCGCCCGAATCAACCGAGCCTGCGGCGGCATTCGGTTCAGAGGTCATTGCGGCGACGTTATCATGATTCTTTTTTGTTGCCCCCACCCGCGTCCGCGGTGCTTCGCACCTTGCGGCGCGGCGCCCCCAAATCGCTCACTCTGTTCGCGATGGGGGCGCGATGTTTATAATCGCAACGGCGTCGAGATCGAAGCCGGCGGTGCCCGCGTCGCCCGCGTTGGAGATGTCGCGAATGCGCACAAAACGAGCGCTTTCGAGGCCCACATCGGCGAGGTCAAATGGGTCGCCGCCCGCTTCGTCGGGGTTGAATGAGTCAATGGTAGGATCGCTGCCGGCGAGCACCGGATTCCACCCGGCGCAACCGGTGAATGGGTAGGTGTCTTGTGTACACACGAAAGTGACCCAGTTTTCACCGTCTTCGCTGACGCTCACTTCGCCCAGTTCTTTGAAGGGATGTGTAATGTCGCCGCCGATGGCGAAGGGATTTTCAAACACCAAAAAGTCCGGGCCCGGGCCGTTTGAAATCACGCCGCCGTCAAACCCCACTGTGACAACACCGCCTCTGCCGAGCGACAAAACATCGGTGCTTCCCTTGGAAACGCCGCCGCCCCGCGGTTCGCCGAAGATCACGTTGGGGAAATCGAGTGCGCCGAAGCCCGCGCCGGGCCCAAGCGACAGTTCTTCGATGCAGCTCGCGGTGCGCTCCTCTTCGCCGTCGGGATCACACGCGAGTGTCCCACCGAGTTCACCGTTGCCGGTGCACCCGACAAGGGCGAGAGGAGCGAGCTGCCAAAGCTTCATGCGGGGTGTGTACTATGGTCCGGCGAGTTGGAAAAGCGGAGCAAACAATCCATCTACTCCAATGGCCAACCCAATCGCCGGAATGACAAGACCCATTCCGAGGAGCCAATTTCGCACCGAACGTTTGCCCGCTGCGAGCGACAACAGGTCAAACCCGAGGGCGACAATGGGTAGACCGGATAGAAACCACTTTTGCAATGCAAGCCGGGTTGTGAACGAAAACTTGCCGGGGTAAGATTTGTAGGCTTCAGCAAATGCGGGTAGGGTAAAAAAGTAGAGGAGGAGGCACAAGCCCACGAGCAGCGCCTGGCAAAAGAGCACTGTGATAATGGGTAGGTTTTTTCTGAACGGCGATACCATATTTAGATGGCCTGCGGGTCAAACTCGCGGAACGACGTTGCGCGGAGGTAAGGTGAATTTTGATGGGTGTTTTGCCCTTCACGCACAAGGCAAACCACGCGCATGCCCGCCTCTTGCGCCGCGGCGATCTCCCCTTCGTGATCAGAAAGAAACACCACCTCGTCGGGCGGTCTGCCCACTGCCTGAGCAATGGAAGTATAAGAAGAAGCGTTTAGTTTGGAGCCCGTGGTAGTATCAAAATACCCCGAAAACAATGGGGTAAGATCACCGTATTCTGTGTGGGCGAAAAGGAGCCTTTGCGCCGCGATGGAGCCTGACGAAAAAACGTACAAGGCGTGGCCCCCGGCCTTCCATGTGGCAAGAACCTGCGCCACCTCAGGGTAGAGATGCCCTTTCAACTCGCCGCGTTCATACCCGCTTTTCCAGATCATCCCTTGGAGGGTTTTGAGGGCGGTGACTTTTTTGTCCTCGGCGATCCACTGCAAAAACGTTTTTACAAGTTCATCGGTGGGGAGGTTGGGATTGCCAAGGTGGTCGCGCGCGCTCTTTAAGACCGCGGAAACCTCGGCGGACGAAGCATGTTCGGCAACGAACGATGGTAGGTGCTGCGCGGCAAACGGAAAAAGAACGTCTTTAACGAACGAAATGGCCGAGGTTGTGCCTTCGATATCGGTGACGATCGCGCGTTTTAGACCGGTCATGATCGAGTGAGAAACGACTCTACTCGAATTTGGGAAAGCGCGAGGCGATATTGTTGCCGGTAAACTGAGCTACCCAACCGGATGGATCTGTAAAAAGGCGAACGGCCGTAAAAAAAGGTTTGGATCCCATGTCAAACCAGTGTTTTGTGCCCGCCGGAACGCGAAGGTAGTCACCCTTTTCACAGATGAGTTCAAACACCTGACCACTCAAGTGGAGGAAAAAAGCGCCGCTTCCCTCGGCAAATAGGCGAGACTCGTCTTCAGAGTGGGTGTGCTCGCTCAAAAACTTGGCGCGCATGGATTCTGTCCCTGTTTGTCCGCGCGCGATTCTCACCACATCGGCTGTTTTGTAGCCTCGCGCGGCCTTTTGACCGGTGATAAACGGCTCGTAGGCACGAAGCACATCTTCAGCCGAAGCGTTTGGCGAAAGGTCGAGCACCGAGGACACCCGCTCAAACTCGGCGCCGTGCGCGGCGAGCGCGCGAACAATCACATCACTCTCCGTGGTTGTAAGCAGCGGGCTTTGAGGTTTTTCGGCCGTGAAAACGCGCAGGCGGCTCATTTTTTGTACATCCGTTTTTGCAGTTCACAGTGGGTGAGGTGTTCAACAGCGACGGCGTGTCTCTCAGCTTCCGCAGGTGTGGATCCCCAAGCATAGAGACCGTGGCCGGCAATTAAGTACGCATAAACCCCGTTGGGAAGATGCTGAAGAACCCGATCAGCAAGGCTAGGGACATTTTGCGTGTTTGGGTAGATGGGCAAAAGAACTTCTGCCTCGTGCGTGGTAATTCCTCGAAACGCTTTGAGCAGCTCCCACCCCGTTAGGCGCAGCTCACCTGCTTCGGCAAACAACAACCCAAGCACCGCGGCTGAGTCGGCGTGGGTGTGAACCACCGCGCCCACATCGGGCCATTTTTCGTACAGTGCGAGATGCAGCGCCGCTTCCGCCGAGGCGGTGCGCGGCGGTTCGCTCCCCAACGGGATGATTAAAACGTCGGCGGGGCCCAAGTTGGATTTATCAACCCCGGAGCGCGTGATTGCGATTTCAGTCGCGCTTGCTCGCACCGAAAAGTTTCCACTGGTGGCAGGCACAGAACCTCGCGCGCCAAACAGTTTGGCGAGCCGAACCACCTCCGTGATCGCCTGCTCAACGTTGCCGTTTTGGGAAGAAGAGCGCATGGGTAGGCGAAGAGGGTAAACTATTGCGAACAGAGGTTGGGTAGATTTTCAAACTCGGTGAGAAGTTCTGTATAACTCTCAATGCGGCGCCCACCGAGCGGGTCGTCAAACTGGAAAAAGACGCGCGCGCTCTTGGGCTGGATATTGATGTTGTCATACGCGGCACCGTCAGATTCTGTGTTACCAAAACCGTACGTGGGGAATAAGCCGCGGGCCACAATCGCGTTTAGCTCGTCGGTTTTATAGGTTTCTGCCGAACCGCCGAGCGCTCCCGTTAAGCTGAGCGTGGTGTGTACAATGCCCGGCGGGAAGCCTTTTTGAGCCAAAAACTCGCGTGTTCGATGAACCAAATCTTCAGGCCGCGCGGTTAGGTAGAAGGGATGGTAACCTTTGGATGCGAGAATCTGAAAAGCCTTGTTCGCATCGGGATTCATGTCGGGGATGGTTCCGGTGAGAAGATCGACAAATTCTTCTGTTTCAAAGGTGGTGAGTGTTCCATCCACATCGCTCACAAAAACGGGTGTACCGTTTGGCACAACCTCGATGAACATGTCGGCCGTGGTGAGATCTCCCCGAACCACCATGTGTACACGATGACGGCCGAGTCCGAGAGTTTTGTCGCCGGGGATCTGAAAGTAAATCCGCCCGCCTGAATCATCCACCCCTTCAACGGTGGGGTGGGCGTTGTCTTCGGTGGTGAAACCTGAACCGAGATGTTCCCAGTCACCTTCACAGTTGCGAAGAAGGTAGATGTCAACCTGTTCGTCTTTGAGATCTTTATCAATTTCAACCGGGACAAAACTGTACGCAAACTTACCGATGATCCACTGTGCATTGCCCGGATTCAGGAACAGATCGCGCCCGCGATGCCCCGGCGTTCCCGCGGCAATTGTGGGTGACAGAATGTCATGTTTCCACGGGAGTTCACTGACTGTGGGAGGTGCGGCATCACACGCCGGGATGGGTTTGCACCACGCGCCGTTGGGGCCGAGGCCACTCGGGTCGAGCCCACCTGTACCTGTACTTCCACCGGAAGACGAGGTGGACCCTCCGGTGGACGTTCCACCGGAAGAGGTGCCTGCGCTTGCGCCGGTTCCGGTGGCTCCCGAACCTCCGCTGCCTCCGTTGGCCCCCGCGCCTGCGGTGCCCGCGGTGCCGGTGGTGCCGGCCGTTTCCGCCCCACTGTCACATGCGGCGACGAGACTGGATGCGAGGATAAAAAAGAGTGAAGCGAACCGGCGATTCATGCGGGCGTAGTGCACGGTCTGCGAAGTAGAGTCAATGAAATGTGGTGCAACAATGGCCGCGCCTGTCTCCTAAAATGGAAGGGCGGGCCAACGTTCGCCGAGCGTTTGATCTCGAACTGTTTGAAGATCGCCGAACTCCATCAATACGCGCTCGCTTTGGGTAGGTCTGAAAAAGATGTAGTCGTCCACCTGGAGCGCCGTTTCAACCGACCCTGAAAGGAGGGCCTGGTTGGTGCTGAAGCCATACACAGGATTGGGCGACAAACCGGCCGGTGACACCGGTTTGGCAAGCCAACCGCCGCCGAAAATGAAATACGAAACGCGACGGTTGGGGTTGTAGAGGCGCCAGGCTTTTTGAGCCTTTTCGAGAAACGGGATACGCGGGCCCGGCAGGCATTTGAGAACCGGGGCAGCAATAAAACAGGCCGGTCGATGGTCGTTGAGCGATGGAACGTCAAAGTCCGTCGGTTTTACAAGTACCGAGCCGAGGGCAACCTCATTGACGGGGTGGCGAGCGTTATAAAATGGGTAGGTCTTAGAGCCGGCGCCGTTATAGATCAATGGGTAGGTGCCGAGCGCCGATTTGTGGGAGGTCACGGCGTCTTTGAAAGATTTATACTGTTCGTTGGCCTGGGCAAACGCTTTGTCGGTGCCGGAAATAACGGGCGGCGCCGAGCCCACGTGCGCGTCGTAACCCATGAGGCCCGCGAATGAAACGGCGCCTCCGGCGGCATCAACGGCGCGCAGGAGGACCGTCAGCTCCGACGGCGTTTCTACCCCGCCTCGGTGGAGACCGATGTCGATCTCCACAACAAAGCGGAGCGACAAACGGGTAGATCGCGCGAGTTGAATGAGTTCTGCGAGCCTTTCAGGCGTGTCCACAAGCCAGGCGACTTGGGACGCGGCATTGCGGCCTTCGCTCGGCGAGAGTGCGTTTAGAAAGGTTGAAACGGCTCGCACGGGTAGAGGTTTACCCATGAGAAAATCGGCGCGCGGAAATTCTTTTACAAGTTGCAAAATCGAATGGTCAAACACCATGAGGCGGTTGGTGTTCAGACCTTCCATTGCGCGGCGGATCAAGGGGATGGATGGTAAACTTTTGGTAACGACGCGCACCGCGATTTCAGGCGGAACCGAGCGACGAACAACCTCCATATTGCGGTTGAGTTCGTTCAGGTCGATGAGGAGGGTAGGTTTGCCCTCACCATGTTCGCGGAGCAGCCGGTTGTACGTGGAGAACGGTTCTGCGTGGGGCGCGCCTGTATTGGGTGGTCGAATCAGGGATGTTGCGACGCCGGCTCCTCGCGAGAGCAGTGTGACGAACGCACCTTTCGGCGTGGGGTTGCCCTTGGGTAGAGTCATTTGAAGTGTCGAATTGGCGGGAGTTCGTGAGCGCGTACCATCTCGGTTTTGCCTCGAACGCGCATGGCAATGTGCCGGGCTTCGGCCGGTTGTCCGGCGGCGTTGTACGTGGTGCTGTCGAGCAGCACCGACCCCGGGCGCGCATCGGCCTGAAAACGCATGGCAACGCGCGGCGCGTCGCCGATAAGAAGAATTTCACGCCGGTGGCGAGACTTGCTTTCGGCGAGCAATGTGGGCCCCGTCGCTACGCCGATTCGCGTTGAAAACGTCATCTTTTGGGTGCTTTCGCGCGCGTGGTTCCACACGGCGATGTCTCGTTGAAGCGCCGCCGCGCCGGTGTACCCCACGGCGGCGTCCTTGAAAAAAGCCACGATCCCGTCGCAATCGAGGCGTTTGATTTCAGCCTGGTGGGCTGTGAGCGATGCGGCGTTGAGCGCCAGGTATTGGTGCAGCGACGAAACGAATTCTTCGGGATTTGTTTCTTCAGCCAGCCGCGTGAGACCGTGAATGCCGGTGGCGATCACGGTGAGAACGGGGCGCGTCACCGTGGTTTGGGGCGGCGGCGGTATTTGAGATGCGGGCGCCGACGCTGGACTGTCCTGCGTTTGAAGGGCAAAGCGCATTTCATCGATCTGTCTATCGCGCTCCGCGAGTTCATGTTCGGCTTCATGGAGCGCGATTCGAGCGCGGCGCAGAGCAAGTTGTGTACGCACGCGGGCGCACACCTCACGCACCTGAAACGGCTTGGTGATGTAGTCGGCGCCGCCGGCTTCAAACGCCATGACCTTGTCGCCGATGGCATCGAGCGCACTGATAAAAATGATGGGGATCGACTCGGTGCTCGACTCACCCTGGAGCGTGCGGCAAACGTCGTAGCCGTTTTTTCCAGGCATATTCACATCGAGAAGCATCAAGTCGGGGGGTGTACTCACCGCCGTTCGAACCGCTTCGTCCCCGGTTGCCGCTGTGCGAACGTGGTGCCCGTCTTCGGTCAAGATCGCGGAGAGCAGCGCACGACTCGTCGGATGATCATCGACGATCAAAATGTCGGCTTGCTCGGATCTGCGGCTCACTTGACGCCGCATTGTCCACCAAAAGAACGCGATCGGTAACAGTGAAGCAGGTGGCCGATTTTGCGGGCAAAAAACTCACTTGGTGCCTCGGCTGCGCAAAAATTCTGCCGCCGCGGCGCGGGGGGATTGTTTTGTCTCGTCAACGAGCCCGTTGAGGCGCTGCATTTCGGTGGTGACCTTTTCGATCACGATCACGGCTGTTTTCCAGGCGTTTCGACCACGCGGCGCAACATGTGACGAAACAGGATCGAAGCGTCGGGTTTTCGATAAAGAACAAAATGACCTTCTTGGCCGGGGTCCGGCGCAAATTGGGCGAGCCACCGATTGGCCGGGGTTTGAGGCGATCGCGAACGCGCGAGGGGCAAAAGCGGGATCGGTTTGGGTACCGGTCCCACTGTTTCGGCGCGCAATGCAATTGCGTACGCTTCGGCCGAAGCTTCGGGTGTGTACCTATCGCGAAGCCCTTCCACGTGGAGCAGAAACGGCGGGGTTTGAGGTGCGGGCGATTGCCAGAAGAGCCGCGCGTAGGCGAGGGGATCGATTGGATCCGCGAGATTTTGTACGAGGGCGAGGAGCGGATGAAACTCCGAAAGCTCGTCGGGATCGAGGCCGAGGAGAAGGGTCACCCAGGGGGCGAGCGGTGTTTCAACGGGCCTGCCGTAGAGCAGACCGAGGCGCACATCGCCCCCGCAACCGGACAAAATCACCGAGCGAACGTGGGGATCGAGCGGGGCGAGTACACCTGCCGACTGACACCCCTGCGAATGACCGGCGAGCGCTGTCTGCCGTTGATTGAATTTGGGCGCGGGTGTCCCTGGGCCCGGTGTGAAAACAGGCTTTTTTGTTGTGAGAACCGCGCTGAGGTCGGCGCCGCCGAACAGGCGCACAAGGACGGCCAGATCGGCTGCGGCTTGGTGCAGGTTGCCCACGGCGGCGCCGGGATAAAGCGGGTTGTAGAACGCGGCAGGCACTCCGGTTTCGGCAACGGCGATAGGGATTCCACTGGGTAAAACGAGTGGGCCGGCGGCGCCGGGCCGGCCGCTTGCTGCGCCGCCGTTGAGCGGTTGATCGGTGGCGATCGCAGCAAAACCCTCTTCGGCAGCCCATCCGGCGAAGTCGTTCGGCCCAAGGAACGTGTCGGCGTTGCCGCCGGTTCCGTGAGCCGTGACAAGCAATGGGTAGCCGTCCGGCGGTGCCGGCGCGTTGGGTACACTCAGCGTGAATCGCGCGCGGATAAAGTCGCCGCATTCTTTTGTGTACACTTTCGATGTGGGCGGGAGCGGGACGACGCTCGGCAGGCCGTCCGGGCCGCGCAAAAGTCCGCCGCCCGGGTTTTCAATGAACGGGGCGTTTTCGATTTTCGCTTGGAAATTGGGGGTGCAATACGTGCCGCGGATCACTCGATAGTTTGAGCCGTGGGGAGGAGTCCAGGCGGCGGACACGATGCGCGGCCCGGACGGGCTTTTCGAAGCGAAAAGCGCATCGACGGCGGCGACAACCTGTTGTGTACGCAACGTGGGATTTCCGGTGCGGAACACGGCGATCGATGCGATGTCGGCGCGCGCGATTCCAGCCGTTTCGAGGGCGACAAGAGCCGGCGCATGAATCGCGCGCGCCTTCTCTTCGGCGGCGTTGGTGCGCGGCGCTGTGCTCAAGACGGCTTCGAGATCGGGTGGGGGCGCGAGCCGTGCGGCCGCTGTTCCGAGCGAACGTTTGACCACCGCGGCGTAGAGGGTGCTGCCGCGGAGTGTAAAGCCATCGAGCGGCCGCACGGCCAGCGTGCCGGCTTTGAGGTAACGCATATCGCGCGGAACGGCGCGCGCTGTGAGCGGATAAAATGTGCCTTTTTCGGGGCTTTTTTCGTCCACGTCCACGAGCACGATGGGCGCCGATTCTGGATGCGCGGGGTCCAATGGCGGAAGCGTTGGAAGCGCCTTGGCGCTCGGGAACCGAAAGTACACAACGGGCGCAATCGAGAAGCCGTCGAGACTTTCGGCTGCGACGGCCAAATATTCGTCGATGAGCGGTGAGCCGCGGCCTGGGTGCGCTCGAAGGTCGATGCCCCCTTTTGTTGTGCGCGCCATTTCGGTGGGCCAAGGCGTCTTGGCCATGTCGACAGGGCCGTCGCCTCGCGGGATTTCAAAGGCGATGTGTACGCTCGGTTCCGTTGGCGAAGCGGTCGCGACGGGCGTTACCGGGGTGGGAGGAGGCGCGGCGGGTGTACACGCGATGAGCGCCGCGCCGACGAAAGCTCCGAGATGTGTACGCAACGGACTCATGACTTAACTGAAGCCTAGTTCCGCTCGTCAGAAGTTTGGCCCTGATTGACCCCTTCGTGCGGAACTAGCCGCGCGCAAGCGCGGGGGGTGTGGGGCGGGAGCCCCACGAGACAAAAGATAGTGCCGGCGTGTGCGAAGCGCGCCGCGTCAGCGGCGCCAAAAGTCCGGCAGGACTTTTGACACGCGGCACTAAGGGAAAGATCCAGGAAATCCTCCTCGCAACAGCCCTCGCAACGACCTGAAATGCCCTGCCACCCTGACACGTCGTAATCAACACGGAGTTCCCCAGCGGCGCATGCGCCTCATTCGAACGGCGAGTAACTCGTTGCGGTTGAGTTGTCGATGCAGCAGAAAAGAGCCCGTTCTGGGAGGTCCGGCGACTTGAGATGTCCATCACGTCGCCATCCACCGGTCTCGCCGGTCTCTCGTTTTCGTCGTGGCTGCGCTCGCCACAGAACTCCATCTGGAGAACCCGACGCGCCACGCTGTTCGCTTTTCCGCTTGGCGACGGGCAAGGGTGTCCCAAACGTCTCGACAAGACTGGATCCGTGCCTTGCAGAACGTTCCGCTAAAGGGAAGTTACCTAGGAGTTCCCCAGCGGCGCATGCGCCTCATTCGAACGGCGAGTAACTCGTTGCGGTTGAGTTGTCGATGCAGCAGAAAAGAGCCCGTTCTGGGGAGGTCCGGCGACTTGAGATGTCCATCACGTCGCCATCCACCGGTCTCGCCGGTCTCTCGTTTTCGTCGTGGCTGCGCTCGCCACAGAACTCCATCTGGAGAACCCGACGCGCCACGCTGTTCGCTTTTCCGCTTGGCGACGGGCAAGGGTGTCCCAAACGTCTCGACAAGACTGGATCCGTGCCTTGCAGAACGTTCCGCTAAAGGGAAGTTACCTAGGAGGCACGGAGATCACGGAGATCCACGGAGTTTTTGTGTATTTCAGGCTGCAATCGGCTTGCACAGTCGTTGACCATCAGCTCTCGGCCTCGTGATGAGATTAATGTGTACCCATTGCAGCTGCCACTCTGGGTCGGGGGCGCGCGTGCGGGCTGGGTGGCCCAGACGGAGCGGGAGCCGCACCGCCGGCGCGGGCACCGGCGTTTGCAAATACCCCCCTAAAAAGAGGCTAAAGTGGGTTTACGGGCGCGGACAGCTAGGCGCCTAGCTGTGGACAGCCAGGCGTCTGGCTGTCGCCCCGTCAATTGCGCGGGCCGCCCACGGGTGGGGCGACGCCGCCTGGATCGGACGCGAGCAACGTGGAAACAGGTTTGGTGCTTGTGGAGGCCGTGGGCTTGGTGCCCGGTTTGGCGACGGCGGTTTTGGCGCTTGCGGTGGTGGATGGCTCGGGCGCGGCGGTGACTGAAGGGGTGGCCGGCGGAACGTCGGCCGTGAGCGGTGCGGTGGGGATGAGCGAGCCGGCGGCGGCCGACGCGGACGCGGTGACTGCGGCGGTGACGGCCGGTACGGGCGGCGAATCACCGGAAGCGCTCGCAGCGGGGCGCGTGAGGAAATAGACGGCGCCGCCGCCGATACCGAGGAGCGCGACGGCGGCAATGCCAAAGAGGGCTACCGGAGGCTTTTGAGCGGGCGGCTGGGTCGGTCGCGCCGCGGTGAGATCGGTGGTCGGCGTGTGTACGCCTGGCAATCCGGGGACGGTGGATCCGCGGCCGTCGACGGCGGGATGGGGGCCGGAGGCCATGGCCGGAACGGTGGATCCGCGGCCGTCTTGAGCGGGAAACGGCCCGCTTGCGGCCGCAGGGGAAATGCCCATTGGAGCGCTGATTGCCGGTGCCGAAGCGTGTGGGCCGGTTTGCGAAACGGCGACGGGATAGGGGCCGGAGGCCTGGGCTGATGCAGCGGGCGCGTGCGCGGACACCGCGGAAGCCGACATGGGAGGCGTGGGGCCGGTGCCCGGTGGAGGTGCTGCAACGGCCACCTGCGGAGCGGGCCCAAACGCGGTGGCGACGGGCCCGGTTGCGGCGGCGGGAGCGGATCCGGGATTGGTTTGCGAAAGCGAAGGGGCCTCCATGCCCAGTTGTTTGGCGATTCGCGCGACGTACGGATGGGATCGCGGATGAGCGTACGGCGCGATGAGATGGGCGAAGTGAGCAACGGAGGAGAAACGCCCGTCGGGTTGTTTTTCGAGGCAGCGCAAAATGATGGCTTCAAGCTCGCGCGGCAGATCGGGCCGATGCGTGGAGAGGGGCGTGGGCTGTTCCCAAAAAACGCGCGTGACGAACTGTTCGAGCGAGTCGGCCTCAAAGGGGCGGTGCGCGGTGACAAGCTCGTAAAGGGTGACGCCGAGCGCCCAAATGTCGGCCCGGTGGTCGACTTTTTTGGCGGACGACATTTGCTCGGGGGACATGTATCCGCCGGAGCCCATGCCTTGGGATGTGCCGGTGAGGCCTTGATCGGAGCCGGAGACTTTGGCGATTCCGAAGTCGAGAACTTTGATCAGCGGCGCGCCGTCGGGCTCGGTTTGCAAGAAGAGGTTGGCAGGCTTGAGATCGCGGTGAACGATGCCTTTGGAGTGGGCTTCACCGATCGCGTCGCACGCTTGCAAAAGGTACTCACACGCGTCGGCGAGGGGAACGGCGCCTTTTTCTCGACGAGATCAGCCAAGTCGCGGCCTTGAAGGTGCTCCATGATCATGTACGGAGCGCCTGAGTCGAGCTGGCCCACGTCGTGAACTTTGGTGACGTGTTTGCTGTGGAGTTGGGCGGCGGCCTGGCCTTCACGAAGAAAGCGCTCCACGGCGCCTTTTACGGCGACGGCGCGCGGCTGCATGATCTTGACGGCGACGAGGTTGTTGAGAGCCGTGTGGCGGGCTGAAACGACAACGCCCATGCCTCCGGCGCCCAACACTTTTTCCACCCGGTATTTTCCGGCAACAATGTCACCAGGGCGGAGATGAACTTCTTCCATGCGAGCGGAAGAATACGGCAATTGGGCGAAGAGCAGAACAGAAGAAAGCCTTGTCTGTCAGGTTTGGCGGCTTGCTGCGCTTCTACTTGGACTCGACGGTGCTTTCTTCTTCGATGGTGGGATCGGCTTCTACGCGAGCCAGCACCGCGGTGATGTTGTCGGCGCCGCCGGCCAGGTTGGCGCGCGCGATGAGTTCTCGGCAGCCGTCGTCGAGCGAGGCCATTCTCGAGAGAATTTCGAGGATCTCTTCGTCGGAGATCATGCCCGAGAGCCCGTCGGAGCAGAGAAGGTACACATCCCCTTCGCGCGTTTCATCGGTGAGAATGTCGACAAGCACTTCTTCGCGAATGCCGAGGGCGCGCGTGATCACGTTGGGCGGGAGCTGACGAATTTCTTCTTCCGTCATCCACGGCGCCATGTGAGCCGCGTCGCTGATGAGCGAGTGATCGCGTGTGAGCTGCAAGATGTCGCCGCTGCGAACGCGGTAGCAACGACTGTCGCCGACGTGTCCCACGGTGACCTTCTCGGCCGTTTTGTTGAACATGGCGCCGACGATCGTGGTGCCCATTCCAAAGTCGGCCACGGCGCGAAGCGAGCGATCAAAAATGCGGCGGTTTGCGAGCCGGAGCCCGGTGACGAGATAGTTTTCTTCTTCTGTGAGATTGGGATCGACCGGGAATGGCCACGTCGCGTCGCGACCCACGGTGATCGAAAAAAAGTCGGAGAGCGTTGAAACAGCGAGCTGGCTCGCCACGTCACCGGAGCGATGGCCACCCATTCCATCGGCCACGGCGCACACGCGGTACTCCGGCAAAATAAGTAAACTGTCCTCGTTGTGCTCTCGCAGTAGACCGGTGTCGGTCAGGCCTGCGAACCGGGATCGCATGGGGCCAAGTAGACTCAGACCCACGCCTTCGCGCAAGGGTTATGACAGAGCAGGCTCAGAAAAAAAGAAGACAGGATCCGGGCCTCGCAGAAGCGTTTGGCTAAACGGCTGCGCGCCGGGTAGGTGCGATTTGGATCAGGGATCGGCGGGAACGGCGGGAGCCATCTGCGCGGCGCCCGGTTCAAGAATGCAGCGCGCGAGGAACGGGCCAAAGATGTTGGCTTGGCGCGAGTGAATGTGAAACTTCTGGCCCGACCGCGTCATGATGTGCGCGCCGATGCCGCGGGCCCAGTATTTCGGGTCCATCTTGGATTTCTTGTCGGCCATGCTGTTGGCGATCGCGGTTGCGGCCACGCTCACAAGCGCGCCGACAAGACCGCCGCCGCCCTGCACCTGCTGGCGCTCGGGTTCAACATCCACCGCGTCGGCCAGCGCAACCCACGTGGGTACACCTTTGCCGCTCACTTCGATCACGCGCATGTTCGTGATGATTTGCGCCTTGGGATTGCGGCTGTCGTGAATGAGCGCAAGCACAATGAAGATGACGCCGATGAGCACAATCAACGTGAGGATGCCGATGATCCAGAACGCGATTTTGTCGCCCGTGTAACTCGGCTTATAAAAGTAAATAACGCGCTCACCGGGTTGGAGCGGAATGCCGAGTACGGAGCCTCCACCCGCACCGGCCATGGCCTGCTGACCGTACGCTTGCATGGGAGCTTGGCCGCCCATGGCCGCGCCGTACTGCTGCGACGGATCCATTCCGGGTTGGGCGTAGCCCTGCTGCTGCGGCGCCTGACCGTAACCCTGTTGCGGCGCTTGTCCGTAGCCTTGTTGCGGCGCTTGTCCGTAGCCCTGTTGAGCCGCTGGGTCATACCCCTGTTGCGGAGCTTGCCCATACCCTTGCTGCGGTGCTTGTCCGTAGCCTTGTTGCGGCGCTTGTCCGCACCCTTGCGGTGCGCCTCCCGGTGGTCCGTAACCTGGCGGACCACCGGGCCATCCCGGTCCTTGGTTGCTCATTCGACGATCTCCGTTGCGGAACGGAAACGGTATCCGAACTCTTCCGCCGGTGTCAGCTCCCGCTTGCGGCCGAAGCATGGAGAACGCGCGGATCACTCACCCACGGCGCGCGCAAGCCCTTCTGCCATGCGCGTTTTTGCCGCGCTTTCCCACTCATCCGAGCTGAAAGAAGTGTCCGCGTAAAAGTGCGTTGTGTACACATTTCCGGGCAATGCCGGCACCGTGTGCCTGTCTGGAAATGCCTCCTCCAACAGAACAAACCCTTCCACGTCGAGCAGCGTGAACGGCGCCGCCGCGTTTTCGTCGAGCACCAATTTGCCAAACAAAACGAAACACGCTTCACCCGGTCCGGCTGCGAGATTCACGTCTGCTGTCACAAACGCGAAGCGCGTTCCTTCGGCATCGGCCACGCGCGCTTCGAACAGGTAACGGCCGGTTTCACGCACGAGCAGGCCCGCGCAAATGGAAAGTGATCCGTGGTTCATCGCCTCGGTGAAGCGACCCGTGAACGTTGCCGGCGGATCGGATGTGTACTCAAACACAAACGAGGCGGTTTGAGTTTCGGCGCCGGCGGTCACGAGCGCGGTGACACCGATGGGCCCTGTGTACGCATGAAATCCCTCCACATCGGGGTGGAAATCCAATGTGTACGCAGCGCCGATATGCTTTGGATCGGGCACAAACACGACGGGCGAAGGCTGCGGACCGCCTGCGAGTTCAGGCGTTGCAACCGCCGACGAAACAGCGCAGGGCAGGGGAGCCCCGTCGCGTTCACAGGCGATCGCAAAACCCACGTTTTCGGCCCCGGCCACATGCGAACGGCTTTGCCACAGGATCACGCGGGCGCTGTCGGTGCCCCCTTCCGAACCTGCGAGCGGCAGCGATCGCCGCCTGCCCCGCACGGGCATCATTCTGTCCGGCCTCTCGCGCGCGGGTCGGCTGTGAGGCGGATATTGCGCCCAATCGAGATACGAACCCAGCGTGAACTCGGCGCGGGCGCGTCGCGCGGCTTCCACGTCGATCGGCGTGTTGGACCCGCCGCCTGCCGGAGCAAATGTGTACTCTTTGGGCTCACGAAAACCGGCGCGCCCCTGCGGAGTGTACGCATGTTTGTCAGCGCCCAAGCGGTCGCCCGTGAGTACGCTTTGGCCCGATGTATTTGCGCCGCCCGGCGGCTTTTCAACAAATGCCCTGGATCGAACCCAAAACGCGCCGGCCAAGAGGATCGCGATCAAGGCCGCGCCGATCGTGAGTCCCGTTCGCGCTCGCATGAAAAAGGCCCAGTCGCGAAACGCGTACCAATTGGCTTTGTGGGTGGCGCCCTCGTTTCAATTGGCTTTTTTTTGTGGGGCCGCGTGCGAGGCCGCGTTCTTTTGCACAATCTGTGTTGCGCGGGCGTGAACCACCCTGCGCAGGTTGCGCAACTTCACAGCCAGGTTTCGCCCGGATCTTTGCCCACCAACGGAGCCACCGCTTCGGCCGCGCGAACGCCTCGATCTTGAGCCTCTTCAAACAATGCGATGCCCGCTTGATCCACATGCGCCCAAGCGATTCGCTCGGAGATCAAAGGAGACCCTGCGAACGGATCGCTCCCCAAAAACCCCGGTTCTGGCCGCGGCATCGCATGCCCCCAAACCATGATGTCCATCCGCTCCACTTCATCGCGAATGTGCGGGTGCGCGGGCATCAGGTCGGCGATGATCTCCTCGGCAAGCGCGATCCACGGCTTTGCCAAAAGCGATTGGCGCGCACCCGCAACGTCGGCATCTCCGTATGCTCGGTAATACGTCACCACGGGCTGCTCGGTCACCACCGTTTGCTGATGTTGGGCGTGCACGTAGCCCAGGCCTTTTGCATCAAACAACACCGAGTCCCACGGCAGGTCGGGGTTTGCCGGCCAGCCGGTGTGAAGGTTGGCCACAACCCACGGCGACGCGGTTCGCTTCGGCCACGGCGCGCCGCCGATCCGCGTGATCTTTGAAGCGACAAACGCCGGGATCGCAAGAACCGCCGCGCGCGCTTCGATTGTTCTGCGCTCGCCTGTGTACGCATTGAGCACCGTCGCGCGCACCGAGCCGCGCTCTTCTGTGAGCGAGGTCACTAGCGCGTTGGTGTACACATTGGCCTGCGAGCGCTCGCACAATTCGCGAATAAGGCGCCCATTGCCTTCAGGCCACACCAAAAAGTGCGAGCCCAAAAGCTCCTGCGACTTGAGTTTGCGCGCCGCGAAATAGTGCAGGCCCGCCCACGCCGAGATGGTTTCGGGCTCACCGCCGTAGTCGTCGAGAACCGCGTAACGCACGTACCAGCGAACAAACGGCGACGTGAAACGATTGGCCGTGAGCCACTCGGCAAAGCTCCGGCGATCGAGCGCGAGCACGTCGGGGTCTTTCGACGAAAGCCGCACCGGAATGTCAAATGCCGGCCGCCCGTCGGATCCGATGCGCGTTGTCCACTCGTCGGCGATCGACCGAAAGCGGCGCATTTCTTCGCGCTCGTCGGCGGTGAGCGCATCGACTGGAACGAGGCCTTGCCACCATTCCCCGGCGTAAAACAGGCGTTCCTCCGGCGCGTGACACAAGTGGCGGCCGTCGAACATGGGGCGACCCGCGGCATCCCAGCCGGTGACAACGCCCATTTCGCGAAGCAGTCGAAGCGCGGCGCGCGCCTCGGGATTGGGCGCCGCGAGATAGTGCGCGCCCCACGGGTGAGCGCTCGCTCCGGCGGTGCCATACGTGCTTGTTCCGCCGACAAACGGTTCAAGCTCGCACACAACACTTTCAACGCCGAGCGCGGCAAGCCTCCACGCCGCCGACAAACCGCTCGCGCCGCCGCCGACAATGAGCACGTCGGTGCGATCGGGAAACGGCGCGGGCGCCGCGATCTCGCGCCCCGGCAGAGCGGCGTCGATGTCCGCGGGGTTCAGCGCGGCGGGCCGCGCGTCGTTGCCTCGAAGCGCGTGCCCGACCGAGTGCGATGCGCCCATGATTCGGCCGTGAACAGGCCTGCGATCGGGCAGCACCGAGCTTGCCACCCAGCCACCCGCCACCGCGGAAAGAAAGGCGCGGCGCTGCACGTTAGCGCGTCCACACCGCCCATTCGCGTGTGTACGTCGCGACGAGCGCCTGGTCGTTGAGCCGGTTTACCGGAGCCTCCACGCGGCCGAGGTCGCGCGGAAACGAAAACAGCGACGGGAGCACCGCCGCATCGAGATACTTTAGTTGTGAAGGATCGATGCGAAGCGCCGTCGGCGGGGCTGTCCCTTCAGCGCCCGCGAGAATAAATCCCCACTCCCCAAAGCTCGGCACATACGCATGAAACGGCGCGGTGACGAAGCCCGCGGCCTCCATGGTTGTGACAACGCACCAATACGATTCACGCGCGTATTGCGGACTTGTCGCTTGAACAACAACCACACCGCGCACGCCGACGCGCTCCCGCAGCAGTCGATAAAACGTGTCGGTGTACAACTTGCCCACCGCGTAGTTGCCCGGGTCGGGAAAATCGACAAGCGCGAGATCCACGGCGGTACCCGGCTCTTCGAGAAACTTGTACGCGTCCATGTTGCGAACAGTGACGCGCGGATCGTCGAGCGAGCCGAGGTTGAGCGCCTTCGCCAGCGGCAATGAGCGAAACGTGTCCGTCACCGCCGGATCGAGGTCGACAAGGTCGATGTGCTCAATCGACGGGTACCGCAGCAACTCGCGAACCGCGAGGCCGTCGCCGCCGCCGAGCACAAGCGCCCGGCGCGGCTCTCGACCGAGCGCCGCCACCGCGGGATGCACAAGCACCTCGTGATACCGGTATTCGTCATCCGACGAAAATTGCAGCTGCCCGTTGAGAAAAAGGCGCGTTTGGCGCGGCGACTGCGTGACAACGACGCGCTGATACGGCGACTGCATGGAGTACACAATCGGCGCGCCGAAATATTGAGCCTCAAAGCGATCGACAAAGCGGGTCACAACGAAAAAGCCGCTTCCCAGCAGCATCAAAACGAGTACGCATTCAACGCGCAGCCGCACCAAACGCTCGCGCTCGATCGGAAAAAGAAACGTTGTGGCGAATGCCACCGCCGCGTTGAGAAAGCCGAACAAGAGGCTCGTTTGATGAATGCCCAAATGGGGCAGAAGCAGCGTTGGAAAAAGCAGCGAGGCAACGAGCGCGCCCACGTAATCGAGGCCGAGCACCCGAGCGACAAGCTCTTTCATGTCGAGCGAAAACTTGAGGAGCCGCAGAAGCAGCGGAATTTCAAGGCCCACAAGCGTTCCGGTGATCACCACCAAGCCGTAAAGCAGCGGCCGAAACGCTCCTTGAACCGCGTACGTTCGAAACAGGAGCGGCGCCGACAAGCCGCCCACGAGCGCCACGCCCAGCTCGATCTCCACAAATCGATCGATGAGCCGCCCCTCCAAAAACTGCGACAAATACGAGCCGAGGCCCATCGCAAAGAGGTAGAGGCCGATCACCAGGCTGAACTGCGTGACGCTGTCGCCCAGCACATAACTCGCCAGCGTGCCGCTCACGAGTTCGTACACAAGGCCGCTCGTTGCAATGACGAACACCGAGCCCAGCAGAGCGGGCTCCACGAAGCGTCGTTGTTTCGTCATCGGCATCGCGCTCTACCATCGCGCCCTCGAATCGAAAATGCGCGGCGCAAATCCCCAGGGACGCTATGATGCCGCGCGTGAGCCAACGCTCGCCCTTCGATCGCCAAGCAGCATGCCCGTCGTGCGGAGCGCCAATGACGTTCCGTTTCGCAGGTGCGGCCGCGCAGGTTTGCAAACACTGCAAGTTCGTTGTGGTCCGCTCCGACCGAAACCTGGCCGCGGTGGGCCGCGTGGCGGATCTCGTCGACATTCCGTCGCCGCTCACGCTCGAAACAACAGGTCGGTGGGGCAACGAACCGTTCATGGTCGACGGCCGCGTTCAGCTCGATCGAGCTGGAGCGCCCGGCGCGCCGTGGCAAGAGTTTTTCATCACGTTTCCCCAGAGCGGCCGTTGGTCGTGGGTCGCATCCGCGCAGGGCCGCTGGTACGCAACCACCGAAGCGCCTTTGCCTCCCGGCGGCTTGCCTCCTCTCAGCGCGCTCCGTCCCGGCGGCTCGGTCAATCTCGGGCCCCACGGCACCTGGAGCGTTGCCGAAACAGGCCGACGCCGCGTCGTTTCAGCCGAAGGTGAACTGCCCTTCGTGGCCGCGCCCGGCGTCGCCACACCGTTCGCCGACATCGCCGGCCCCAACGGCGCGTTCGGCACCATCGACTACGGCGACGGCCAAGCGATCCCTCCAAAGCTCTATCTCGGCAGGCAAATCGATCCCGCCGTCATGCAACTTGACTCCGGCGCGCCCATTGAAGCCGCGCAGGCAAAAGTGCAATCGGTGTCGTGCCCGAGCTGCGGCGGAAACCTCCCGCTGGTCGCTCCCGAAACCGCCGAGCGAATCGTGTGCCGCTATTGCGGCATGGCGAGCGACTTCAAGAGCGGCGCGCTTCAAGCGTTGCGACCCGCTCCTCGCCTCAATGTGCAGCCGGTGATCCCGCTTGGCCAAGAAGGGTACCTCCGAGGCAATCGCGTCATCTGCATCGCGTTTCTTGTTCGAGGCTGCACCGTCGACGGCGAGCGCTACCGATGGCGCGAGTACCTCATCTATGCCGGTCCACGCGTTGGGTACCTGTGGCTCATGGAGGAGGACGGCAGCTGGAAGTACATCACGCCAATTGCACCCGGCGACGTGCAACAGCTCGGCGGCAGCGTTCGATTTCGCGGCCGCACGTACCACCAAAAACAGGCAAACTTCGCTGAAGTTGAGCAAGTTGTGGGTGAGCTTTACTGGCGCGTTGAAGTCGGCGAACAAGTGCGCGCCGTTGAGTACTCAGGCCCCGGCGGCATCGTCAGCGTCGAGACTGCTCCCACCGAGGTCACTGTGTCGTTCTGCGAGCCCATGAGTTGGGGCGAGATCTCAAAGTCGTTTGCTTTGCCGCAAAATGCAGGGCCTCCGCGCATGCCTTCCTTCGGAGGCTCGGGGTCCGACGCGCCTCAAGGCGCATCGTGCGGCACCATCATTTTCGTTGTGATCATTCTGGTCGTTCTTGTGATCGCGCTTGGTTTCTGCGGCGTTGGAAGCGGCGGCGGTGGCAGCATCGGCGGACCATCGTTCGGCGGCCCGTCATTCGGCGGCGGCAAATAACTCGTCCGCGTGACAAATCGTTCATACCTCGCGGGCACGGTGAGATGCGTTTGCCTTTGGCGCTTCCGTCTCAAAACCCCGTCGCCCACGTCAAGGCGCCTCGCTTTAAGCGCCTGCAACTCACGCAAGCTCTCGCGCATGTTCCCCGAGCAACCACCGTCGCGTGAATACTCGTGAGTATTCCACGCGCACGTTTGCGCTCCCTCGTGAACGGTCGATTTCGGGCGCCCAGTGGTCGTTTTCGGGTACCCCGACCCCAACCCTCAATCACGGTTCTCATTCATTTCCGGTAGTTGGTGTGCGGGTTGACGTTGGCCCGGGCCCTGCTTTGTCCCCTCTTGCCCAGCCCGTTTCACCGGCTGGTGGTCGACCCGAAAGGGTCGAGGTCTTGGAGGTGTCATGAATTTCTCCCCCAGCACGATGGCCGCTCCCGTTTCTTCGTCTTTGCCAATTGCACACGACCCGCACGCCCAACTTCGGGCGCTCTACATCGCCCTGCTGGAGCACCAAGACTACTTCGACGAGTTCAAGCACCTGTTGTCGCTGTACTCACTGCCGCCCGAGCACGTGGATGAAGAGCCGGTGGAGTGCGCCCGAGTGCGTGCCACGCTCAACAACAAGATCCGCTCCTGGCTTGCGGGCCCGTTTGCAGATCTGTCGGTCGCCCAAGTACTTCAGTGGCGCGCGATCGTTGTCGATGAGCGCTTAAACGTGTCCATCTCGCCCTGGAAAGAGTCCAACATTTATTAACCGGGGCACGCGCTTTCGGCGCGCCCTGATGCACCGTCGCTCTTCGAACTTGAACCGCGTTGCGTGGCCCCGTTCGGGTTGCCCAGCCGGCCGTGCGGGCGGTGAAACGAGACACGCCGATCACCAGGTTCGCCGGTGCTCGTCGGAAGCGGTTTGCCGCTCCGTTGAGGGCAGGCGCTCGATGAGGCATCTATGAGCGCACTTCTTTGGGTTGACGGTTTTTTTGCCGAATTTTGCAACGCTCTCGCGGGCACTTTGCGCGACGAGGCTCGCCGTCTTTCGTACACGCTCGGCTTTGCGCCCGAGCCCTACGTTCCGTGGAGCGCCGTTTTCACGAACGAGATCACGCTCGCCGCACCGGCCATGTTCGCCGAAGCGATGCCAAACGTGCCCCGGTCCGCCGTGGAGCATGCGCTGTATGCGCACGCGCTGGCGGTGATCGAAGCCATGGGCCGCGACCGGGTGGAGGACGGCCAAGTTCAATCATCGGCCGCGCTTGAACGTGTGCTCTCCGCCGCTCGTGAAGTGCGCAACGAACAACTCGTGATGCTTTCGGGAAGCCGCGAGGCCATTCGAACCGCGCTTGCCGCCGACCGTGAGCTGCGCGCCGCGATCGCCGACGAGCACGACATGGTGGCGGGTGGCAGCGCCGTCGATTTCGGCACGTACGAAAGCGTCAGCGAGCGAAAACAACAGCCGGGCCTCGTTGCAACCACGATGCTCGCCGAGCGCGCCGGGATGGACCCCGCGGCGTGTGAAAGCATTCGCCGCGCCGTTCTCGATATCGCGCTTGCACTCCAGATCTACGACGACGTCGTCGATTGGGAGGATGACGCCGCGCGCGGGCGGTCGTGGGCCCTTTCGCTGGCTCGATCGGCATTGCGACCGCCCGCGCGCGGCGTCGCAACCGATCCGGTCGGCCGGCGCGCCGAAGTGCACGTCTCGGGCGTTCTCACCCGCATGTTGCGCCGCGCACGCTTTCATTTTCACGCCGCTGCGAGACGTGCGCGCGGTGTGGGATCGAGGCGCGCGAGCACTTGGGCGAGCGATCGCGCCCGCGCGCTCGAAGATCTCGCCGAGCGCGAATCGAAACACGCCGGCTACGTCAACCGCGCGCACGCCTTGGCCCCGTGGGCACGCGCCGTTTTGGCAGTGAAAGTGTGAGCACACCCGAGCGACCGGCGTGGGATTTCGACTATCGGCCCGCCGCGCCGCCCACCGCCCATGTGTACGCAGGCACCGACTTCGTTGTGGCCGGCACGCGCGCGCTCACTGCCGAGAAGCTCTGCGCGCTCGCGCCGAGCGTTGTCGACGCCCGCTGCATCATCCAGCGCCCTCCGCTCCATTGGTTTCGCGTCACGACGCGCGCGCCCATCGCCGTCGACGAGTTTGATCGCGAGATGCGCGCCGCGCGCCTGCCGGTGCGCTACGCCACGTCGGCCGTCGTCGAATCGCAAGCGTGGGCGCCCCCGTTTTCGAGCGTAGGCGCCCGCTTGGCGCGCCCGACAGACTGGCCACACCGCGAGCCGACGTCGGCTGTCGAGCCGCGCTCCGGTGGGAGTTGGTTCCTCGGATCGGGCGCGGGAGGGCTCGACGTCGATCGCGGATTCACCGGAACGGGCGCTGGCACTCGCCTCGCTGTGATTGACGACGACGCCGCCGGGGCCCACGCGCTCGGCCTGGACCGCGAGGTTCTCATCGATCTCGAACGCGCGCCGCGCGCCCACACGCACGGCACTCTGATGGTCGCGTGGGCGTCGGGCGCGCCGCGCGCAACGCCTCCTTTCCGCGGCGTAGCCCCCGATTCTTCGCCGCGGCTCTACCTGATTCCGAAGCCTGGAATTTCGGTCGTTTCACTGCCCCTCGCGATCGTTCGCGCAGTCGACGACGGGGCCGACGCGATCGTCTGCGCCACGTACATCGAAGGCACAACGAGTCCGCTCCTCGACGACGCGATCGAGTTCGCCCGGCGTTTCGGCCGCGCCGGACGCGGAACGGTGGTGCTTCTCCCAACAGGGCGCGACACATCAAGTCCCCCATCGTCGGTGCACGCCAGCTTGTCGTTGTCGATCGCGGAACCCGCGGCCGATCCGCGCGTCGTTTGCATTGCGCCGGGGTCGCAGCGCGGCGGCTGGTTCTTCTATCGCGATCGAAAAAAGCGAGCGCGCCCGTTCGCCAATCGAGGCCCCGGTGTCCGCGTTCTCGCCCCGGGCGACGACATCGCCTACGCCCTCGGTGACCACGGCCGTTTGAGTCACGCAGAATCGAGCGGCGCTTCCGCTGTGGCCGCCGGTGTCGTGCTCCTCATCCTGGCGAAAAACCCGGCACTCCGTGTTGCCGAAATCCACGCCCTGCTCGAACAAACTGCGCTCGACGTGAATCCCGTGGCGGACGCCGCGTTCGAACCGTTCGCCGACCCGCACGACACGTTGCCCGCGGCGCGTGACGCCGACCGACACAACGCCAAACACGGTTACGGGGCGCTCTCCGCGGCCCTGGCGTGCATGGCAGCGGTGTGTCCTATCGCATGGGCGTTGGTACGCATCGGCGCCGTCCATGCTGCTCGCGTGTACACCTTGCAAATGGCCGAGGTCGAACGTGGAACCGCTGCGCGCACGCCTTCTCACGCGCTGCGTGCGTGGGTGCTCCACCTCGTTCTGCGCGACGCGTATCTCGCTCACGCTGTGCGCGCGATCGTGCGACACATACGCCTTGTCGCCCGCCATCCGAGCCGCGCTTCGGCAGTTCCGGCGGGTGCTCTCGCAAGGCAAGTGACCATCGTGTTGCGTTCGTGCCTGGACGCTTCGGAGCGCCCGTCAACGTCCATTCGTGCCGAGATCGCGAGTTGGTTGCTCCACATTGAACGAAACCCCGCGATCGAACGCGCTTGGCTCGATCTGGGAGCGCGCGTTTTTGTGGCGCCGTCGGAAATGACCGTCTGAAACCCACGAAATATTCCGCACGAAGGAGTCGAACCGGGAACCCAAACTTCTGACACTCGGGACGACGGGATGTAGGACGAGGGGATACAAAAAAAGGGCGCGACCCGGCTCCGTTGTGAACTCGGCGTACACAAATCGCTCGCGATGGCGTACGGTCGTAGACGATCAGCGCGGGTTCTTCTCAGTGCCCGCTCCCACGTGTCGCCATGAATCTCCGCTTGCGACGGCGTTGGGCCTTTTACATCGCCATGATTGGGACCGTCGCGGTCATGGCCGTGATCGGGCTCTCCGCCACCGGCTACTATCGAAAACCGTTCCCCGGTGTTCTGCTGGACGCCGACGGGGTGGTGTCGAGTCTCGGTCTTCCGTCGTGGCCCGGGTTCCGGCAAGGGCTTGCGTTCCCCGATCGCCTTGTGTCGGTCGGCAACCGAGACCTCTCCGGCGAACCCGGTAAAGTCCGCGCAAAGGCTCTTGACAGCGCCGCCGAGCGCGCCGGGCAGGGCGGCCTTGTGCACGCCTGCTTTGAGACGCGCCGGCAGCCCAAACCCTTGTGCGTCGACCTGCCCGTACAACCGCTCTCGCCGCTCGCCTGGTGGCTGTTCGCGGGGATGCCACTCATTATCGGAGCCGCGTTTGTTGCGGCGGGCGTGACCGCATTGCTCGCGAGCCCCCGCGGCCGCCTCTCGCGGACGTTCGCCTTCTCGTCGGCCTGGTACGCGCTCTTTCTATTTACGCTTTTCGACTACCACACGAGCCGCCTCTTCGTTCCGCTGTTCCACCTCGCGTACGCAATCGGTCCGCTCGGATGTTTCATCCTTCCGCTGCGCCTCCCGGACGACGCGGCTGTTCTGGAGCGCCGCCGATGGCTCGTTCCAGCGGCCTACGGAGTCGGCGTTTCGCTCGCCGCCGCGCTGCTCGTCGCGCACGCCGTTGGAGCAAGCACCGTCGGCCTTCGAAACGTGTGTGCGGTCCTCCTCGGCGTATCGTTCATCTTTTTTGCGTCCGCGATCCTTTACCGATTCGCGCGAGCAAAGGGACCGCGCCGCAAAGCGCTGCGCATGCTCGTCGGCGCCATGGTCCCGGCGCACGCACCCATCGGCGTAGCCTTCCTTCTTGCCCTGGCGGGCATCCCCGGATCGACCACCATCCTCTGCGCGTTGCCGCTGTTCCTCCTTTCGCCCCTCGCCACTTTCCTGGCGTTCATTCGCTACAATTTGTGGGGCTCACGCCGCGTTTTGCCGCGCATCCACACGCGCATGGCGCTTGCTGCGGCGGGCGGCGTCGGTGGCATCGTTGTCGCCGCCATTCTCGTCGCGTGGCTCGGCGACGTGCCGTTCAAAGTCGCAACGCTCGGGGCAACGGCCGGCGCCACGGTTGCCGCGGTCCTTGTCACAATCGTTCTCAACGCGGGCGATCGCAGCCTTTTCCCGGCGCGCGCTGAGTACAAGCCCACCGTTGAGCAGTTGTCCGCGGAGCTGCTTCTCATGTCTTCGCCCGAAGGTGTGGCGTCCGCTGTAGAGCGCACTGTGCGGCGCTGGCTTCCGTGTGAAGTCATCGAGTTTCGAACGGACTTGAGCGAGCCGCCCGAAGATCCCGATGCGACGAACATGCAGGAAAGCGGCTATCGCCCAGCCGTTACGCGACGAAGCGA
Source organism: Polyangiaceae bacterium (assembly GCA_016712345.1). Classification (GTDB taxonomy): domain Bacteria; phylum Myxococcota_A; class Polyangia; order Polyangiales; family Polyangiaceae; genus JADJRH01. The sequence continues at coordinate 3,317,626 of JADJRH010000011.1, read as the reverse complement.
GTTGTACCTCGACGTGATGTGGAACGGCGTCCTTCTCGGGCAGCTTCACCTCGGTGGCAAACCCGGCGGAGCGCTCTTCACGAGTGAAGACATCGACCTTCTCAGGACGATCGCCAACCTTGCCGCGCTCGCGATGGCCCACGCGCGGAGCTACGCCGAACTCGAACAACGGCGCCGCGAGCAGGCGGCTGCGTGGCACAACGAACGCGTCGCTCTCGTTGAAACGGTCGCGGCCGAAATCGCCCACGAAGTGCGCTACCCAATCAACTTTTTCCGCTCCATTTTCTCGCGCAAAAAAGATCGCCTCGACGAAGAAGAAATCGACATCGGATGTGAAGAGGTCGAACGCCTGGAGCGGCTGGTTTCAGGGCTTCGAAAGGTCGTTTCCACGCGGATCGATCGTCGATCGGCGAGCGTTGCCGACCTCGCTTCCAAAGTTGAAATGCTCCTTCGCGATCAGCTCGGTCCGCGCCGCCTGGTGATAGAGACAAGCGGGCCGCTCACCATTCGATGTGACCCGGACCAGGCCACCCAGATTCTCGTAAACCTCGTTTCCAACGCGATCGACGCCGCTGGAGACGACGGTGAAGTTGGGATCTGTTGGTCCGGCGGCGGTGCCCGCGGCACATTGACAGTTTGGGATACAGGGAGCGGCTTTTCGTGCGAACCTGGGCAGTTGTTTGCGCCCTGGTTCACCACAAAGAAACGCGGAACCGGTCTCGGATTGGCAATCGCGCACCGAATCGTGCGTGCTCACGGATGGTCGATTGATCCTGAGCGCCGCGAAGGAGTGACACGCTTCGTGATCACCATTCCCAAAGTGGATGTGCTCGACACGCCTCCTTCTTTTCCGCCGCACGCAGTGGATGAACCCACCGCCGAGGCCGGATGAAAATTCTCATCGTTGACGATCAACGCAGCGCTCGCAAAGTCCTTAAAGACTACCTCTCGGTACTCACCGACATTGAATGTGTGGAGGCGTCGAGCGTCGACGAGGCGCTTGCTTCCGTCGAGCGCCATCACCCCGATCTGCTCCTCCTTGATGTTCGCCTCAACCCGAGCGATCTGCGCGATCGCGGCGGTCTTGAGATCCTGCGCCGCGTGCGCACCTCGGGCCGCACCACTCCGGCAATCGTTGTCACAAGTGTCAACGAGCTGGCCGAGATCCGCGAGGCCATGCGCCTCGGAGCGCAGGACTACGTTCTCAAAGAAGAGCTTGGCCCGGAGATGCTCCTCCCGATCATTGAGGGCCAGCGTGAGCGTCTCGCATTGCGCGGCGAAGTTGCGCGCCTGCGAGAACGCGTGGACCGCACGTATGGAACGCGCGCGATCCTAGGCTCGTCACCCGAGATCGATCGCATGCGGCGCAAGATCGAGCGTGTCGCAGACTCTCCATCCACCGTGCTCGTTCGCGGTGAAACGGGCACCGGAAAAGAAATGGTCGCGCGAGCGCTTCACGAGATGTCGTCGCGCCGCACCGAGCCGTTCGTTGCAATGAACTGTTCGGCCCTCCCCGGAACGCTCATTGAATCGCTCATTTTTGGCCACGAAAAAGGCGCATTCACCGGCGCCGACAAACGCAGTCGCGGCCAATTGGAACTCGCCGGCGCCGGCACCATTCTCTTCGACGAAATCGCCGAGATGCCGATCGAGCTTCAAGCAAAACTCCTACGCGTTCTCGAAGATCGAAGGTTTCGCCCTCTCGGCGCAGAGCAAGAAATCACGCTCCGCGCCCGGGTTGTTGCCGCCACCCACGTTGACCTCGAAAAGCGAATGGCCGAAGGCCGCTTTCGCGAAGACCTCTTTTACCGCCTCAACGTGGTGAGCATCTACATCCCTTCGCTCGCGGAGCGGGGCGACGACGACATTGTTGCGCTTCTCAACGCGTTCGCAGGCGAATTTCAGCGCAAACTCCGCTTCACCGACGACGCCATTGAATGGCTCATTCGTCGCCCCTGGCCCGGAAATGTTCGCGAGCTGCGAAACCTCGTCGAGCGTTTGGTGCTCCTCGCCGACGAAGACCTCATCGACCAGCGTACGCTTGAAGAACACGCGCGCGAACGACCGAACCTCGATGCGACAACCGAGATCGACAAGCTCGCGCGAATCATTTTGGCGCTACCCGAACGGCTCGGATCCAAGCTTCGCGTCATTGAACGAGCCGTGTTGCATCACGCCATTGAGTCCTGCGGTGGCAATAAGACCGCGGCGGCGCGGCTCATCGGGGTCGACCGCAAAGTGCTCGAACGCCGCTGGGCAGGCCACCTCGAAGACGACCCCGCCAGCGTTTCCCCTGCATCGCCGCGCGATCTCGAACCGGTTCCGAGTACGCACCGCCGAGGCTAGCCCTCGACACATCGCGCACGATTCGCCGGTCGGTCCCCAGCACAATTCGGGTTAGCATGCCGCCGCCATGAAGATGCCCACAGCGCTCTCCGAGTGGCGCGCGCGCGGACAGTTCTTACGCCTTCTCGGTCGCACCGTGTTTGTCGTCGACGCGGGCCCGCGTGATGCCGAACCGCTTCTGATCCTCCACGGTTTCCCAAGCTCATCGTTCGATTTCCATCTCGCGTTGCCCCGTCTCGCGGAGAAGCATCGCGTGATCATGCACGATCACATCGGCTTCGGCTTTTCCGACAAGCCCGACAACTACTCGTATTCGCTCGTTGAACAGGCCGACATGGCGGTCATGGTGTGGCAGGCGCTGGGCCTGTCGCGCGGTCATCTGCTTGCGCACGACTACGGGACAAGCGTTGCCACCGAACTATGCGCGCGCCGCGAACGCGGTCTTCTCAGCGTCGATCTTCTGTCGCTCACGTTGACCAACGGCAGCATGCATCGCGAACTTGCCCACCTCCAGCCGTCGCAGAAGATTCTGCTCCACAAAAATTTTGGGCCCGTGTTCGCGCGCCTCGCCAATCGCTTCATCTTTCGCCTTCAGATCCGCCGGATCCTCGGTTCGGGTGGGTCCGTTTCAGACGACGAACTCGACGCGATGTGGGCGGGCATCCAGCACGCCGGGGGCAATCTTCGCCTCCCTGAAATATCCGTGTATCTGGATGAACGGATACGCTTTCGCGAACGCTGGATCGGAGCGCTCACGCGCTGGTCGCGTCCCGCGCATGTGGTGTGGGGCCAACAAGATCCCATCGCCGTGCCGCTCATGGCCGAAACAATCACGGCCGAAATTCCCACCGCCAAGCTCACCTGGCTCAGCGATCTCGGCCATTACCCCATGCTCGAAAGGCCCTCAGAATGGGCCGAAATCACCGCAGGGTTCCTCGAACGCCTTCCAAAGACCGCGTAAACAAAAGCAATCACGGCGCGCCAACTGTGTACACAGTCAAACGCGCCGCCAAGCCGACTTTGAGTCGCCGCTATTTGGAGTTCGGAAGCAACTCAACCTTCGTTCGAAGGTTTTCGAGCACCTCTTCCTTGATGCCTTCGTTGCCTTCGCAGTTGAACTTCACGCTGCGCCCCGGCGGAATGATCTCGTCGATCGTCACCACCTTGGGCTTGTCTTTGGTGCAAACGCCCGTGAGCTTCACACCGAGAGCGATTTTGCCGGGGCGAAGTTTTGCGCGCGGATGTTTAGAAACCTGCCCGTCCGTGAGTCGCTTCACACTGATCTCTTTGCCCGTCACTTCCGTCACGGTTCCAAGCTCCAAAAGCGTTTCACCTGTGCGAAGCGGGCCCCACACTTGCTCGCCCTTGAGCTGATCATCGGGTAGCAGCCATTCGACGGTTGGATCTTTCATCAGCCGATCCAACCTCACCCAACCGATGGCGCGCTCAAACTGCGGCGACAGCGCGTACGTGCCCGGGTCGGAGTCGGCAACAAGCGCTCGATCTTTCGACACGCCGAGCAGCCACAACTCGGTGCCGGGCGCCAAGTCGCGCTTTGACGCCGCATCGATTTTCATTGCCGGCATGAGAGCCACCTTGCCGTGCAGGTACTTCTTTTCGGGCTTTTTCCCCATCTTGATGTTTAGGCGTTGCGCCTCCACCCACGTTGCAAGCGCGTCGCGTTTTTTCGAAAGGTCGTCCGGTGCCGCCTTCTCTTTCGACGCGGGTGTTCCGTCGGCGCCCGTTGTTTCCCAGCGCAGCAACTTCATCGTCGCATCGAGCGCCGCGAGCTGTTTGGGCGCGTCACCGCCGCCGATTGATTTCACCGCCTGCGCGGCCAAGTCGGGTGCAGCCGCGTCACGGATGCTCGCAATCACCTGCGTTGCGATCTCATCGGTGGCGCTCCCCGCCTTCACCGCGGCGTCCACCTTTTCAAGCGCCGCCCCCCACTTCTTGTTTTTCACATCGTCGGCGACTTTGCCCTTCATCGCCTCGATGATCACGAGATCCAACTCCGTCACGAGTTTTTTGGATCCGGTCGGGCCCAGCACCGTTTTTGTCGGCGCCGCATTCACGAACGCGCGCGCATCGGCAAACTTGTCCGCCGTCATGAGCGAATCAACCGTGTTGCTTGCGCATTGCGCCGCCTCGGGGCCCGTGAGCTTTCGAATCTCACGCGTGAAGGCCTCGCTCTCCAAGCCGTTGATTTGCTCGGCAAGCTGGTCAAACGCCTCTTTGCATTTCTTCGCTTCAAAGAGGTCGTGCGACTCATTGGCCCACATCTTGGCCTGGCGCTTGTCGATCCTGTCCGCCGTTTCCTCGATCTCAAACTTGTGCGACTCAACGCCAAGCTCCGCCGCCTCGCGAAGCAGCTTGCGCGCTTGATCGTAGTTTTTGGTGTCGAGCGCTTCCTTCGCTCCATCGATCTTTTGGCGACTTTTTTGAATTTTCGCCTGTTCCGCCGGGTCGAGCTTATTTGACGGATCTTTCGGCGGCGGTTCTTCACAGCCGATAGGCGCCAAAACCAGCGACATCGCGAACACGGCGCGGAGAATTGGGGACGACAAGCCTCGGAGCATGGCGGGGACTTTTTCACCGTCCGCTTGTCAACGTCAAGCTCCGCCCTTAGAGCGGGCGCTCAATATGGCCGACAGCCCCGCCGCCGCCACCGAACCCGTCTTTCGCGACCCCAAAGTCACCATCAACCGTGTGTACACAAGGCACGGCGATCAAGGTGAAACGGGCCTTGTGGGCGGTCAACGCGTACCCAAAGACAACCTTCGTATTGAGGCCTACGGCACCGTCGACGAGTTAAATGCCTTCGTCGGCTCAGCCAGGCAGAGCATTTCTGAAAGCCTCTCCGGCTCATTTCCCCGCCCCGAAGACCTCGCCAAGCTCGACGCAACGCTCGCCCGCGTGCAGCACGAACTCTTTAATCTGGGTTCGATCTTGGCCACGTTGCCCGAAGATGTTCATCCCAAACAACCCCGCGTCACCCAAGTGGAGGTTGACCTTTTGGAGCGCGAAATGGACGCCTGTCAGTCCGAGTTAACCACGTTGCGTTCGTTCGTTTTGCCCGGCGGAACAAGGCTCAACGCCGATCTTCACGTGTGCCGAACAGTTTGCCGCCGCGCCGAGCGCCATTGCGTTTCGCTGGGTCGGGAATCAAACGTCGATCCGCTCGCTGTGGCCTATCTAAATCGGCTTTCCGACGCTTTTTTTGTGTGGAGTCGTTGGGCCAGCCACCTGGCCGGCATCGCCGAACACCTGTGGGATCCCAATCGCGCGGCATCGGCTCGCTGAAAAATTCGCCTGTCACCGCCCGACTTGCGCGCCCCAAACGCGTTGTGTACACACTCGTCCGAGCAATTCCAAGCACGTACACGCGGTGCGCACCTTTCGCATCGGGCCTTGATTTTGACGTGAGGCCGCACGGAGCATCGGATAACCTTTCAGCATGTCTTTGCGAACGACGGTGACGCTCCTCCTTGCAACATCGACCCTGGCTCTTGCCGGCTGCGAGCAAGGATCATCCACTTCAGGCGCCGGAGGGCAGGGGGGTCAGGGTGGCAGCACCACGACAGAACCTTCGTCTGGCCCCACCTTCCACAAGGACATTGAACCCATCCTTCAGAAGAGTTGTCAGAGTTGCCACTCGCCCGGCAACATCGCCCCGTTCGCCCTCATGCAATACGACGAGGCAAAACTCGTTTCTACCCTCATCAAAGAGCAAGTTCAGGCGCGCACAATGCCGCCCTGGGGCGCGTTTGAAACCAACGAATGCAAGCCCAAACACGGCTTCCGCGACGACCTCCGCCTTTCGCAATCTGACATTGACCTGATTGCCGCCTGGCATGACGCCGGCTCACCTGAAGGTAATCCCGCCGACGCTCCGCCTCCCATCGACTTAAAGGGCGCCGATCTACCCGGTAAGACCTTGGAGGTAGAACCGGTAAAACCCTTCGTTTCCAGCGGCGATCAAGACCAGTTTCGCTGCTTCGTCATGGACCCGGGCTTCACCAAAGACATGTTCATGAACGGCTGGCACTTTGTTGCCGGCAACTCCAAAGTGGTTCACCATGCCCTCCTATTTGTTGACCCCAATGCCGAAAGTGACGCGCTCGCCGACGAAACAGGCAGCTATGAGTGCTTCGGCGGCTCCGGGGTAAACGGCGACCTGATTGGAGCCTGGGCGCCCGGAGGTGTACCTTTTGAACTCGCCCCCAACATCGGCACACGCCTACCCGCCGGATCGCGCTTGGTCATGCAAATTCACTATCATCCCGCGGGCACTACCCATGACCCCGATTCTACCCGCGTCCAAATGCGGTTTACAGAATCGCCCGAGTATCAAATGGCGTTTGTACTCTTGGGTAACTTCCCCGGCCTTCAACCCAACGGTGACGGCCTTCAACCCGGCCCCAACGACAAGGCAAAAATCGAATTTCGCATTCCTTCCAACGCGTCAAATCACACCGAAACAATGCTCTTCACCTTACCATCCACCATCAACGGCGGTCCCATGCCCGAGCTGTTCGTTTACGGCGCTGGCACCCACATGCACTACGTCGGGCGCGACATGCTCGTTGAGGTCGAACACAATAACCTCCAGTCACCCGAAAAAGGAAAAGAGTGTTTAGTCCAAACACCCGACTGGAATTTTGCCTGGCAGCGCGCCTACGCGTACGACGCGGCCATTAACGATTTACCCCGTTTTCTACCCGGCGACGTCCTAAAAATGCGCTGCACCTACGACAACACAATGAACAATCCGTACGTGCAAAAAGCTCTCAAAGACCAAAATCTCCAAAGCCCTGTCGATGTGTATTTGGGTGAATCTACCCTCGACGAAATGTGCCTCGCCGTCTTACCCCTCCTGTACAAGAGCCAGTAGAGTAACCAGCAGGCTGCACTGTACAGGTGTGCCGCGCAGCCAATTTCGCGCTCAAAACAGCATTGCACAAACCTGGACAGCACACGTTGGGTGGGCCACATTCCACGTCATGGCTTGGTCACAGAGTCGGCAATTTCTGGGTTTAGCTGTTGTCCTTTCAGCACCTTACCTCGCGGCGTGCACCGCTCAGCCAAGCCCCAAAACGGTTGTGGACCAGGTCGCCAGTGCCGACGGGCCCACAGCGAGCGACGCCGGCAAGTCATCGAGCGCAAGTCAAACCGAAGAGGTTGAGCCCGTGGCTGTCCCCATCGCCGGCAGTGACTTGGTAGAGGCCAAAGCCACCGGAGTTGTCAAAGCGCCCATTGAGAAGCTGCGCGTCGCCATCCACAAGTTTGAAGACTACCCGCAGTTCATGCCTGAATATTCAGACGCCAAAATTCTCGCGCCTCTCCCTTCGGGCAACTCCAAGGTGTACATGGAGATCACAACCCTCGGCGGCGTCGCCAAGATGTACGCCAACGTTGAGATCTTACCTGCCCGCAAAGACGGTGAACGCGAAGTTCACGAAGCGCGTTTTCTCGATGGGAATGTCAAACAGTTTAAAGCTCTGTGGACCCTCAAAGAACTGCCGGCCGACCGCACCGAGCTGACCCTTCAGGTGTTTTTGCACCCCTCGCTGCCTCTGCCCGACTTCCTTGTCAACAAAGCCAACCTGGACGGCGCCAAAAAAGGCCTCATCGCCATGAAAAAGCGCGCCGAGGCCATGCCCTGACAAAGTCTACCCAACGGGTCGTCTACCCATCACATACCGCTGCTGCTCGAAGCCGTCGTTCCACCCATTCCACTCGTTGTAGAACCCGCCGTTCCACCCATCGACGTGGAGCCCGTTGTTCCACCCATTCCACTCGTTGTCGAGCCGCCGGTTCCACCCGTACCGCCCGTTCCACCCGTGCTTGATGAACTTGAAGTGGTACCGCCGCCGGTTCCGCCCGTTCCACCGGTTCCGCTTGGACAGCCCGCGGGTTCTGTACCCGGATAAGCCGTGATCACACATGCATCAATCGCGGACTTCAGCCCATCACACGTTTTTTGCTCGCTGTAATAGGCAATGCAGCCGTTCACACTGCCCAAGTCATACTCCATACAAGCCACCTGAAATTGCGATCGCAAAAATGCCGGGCAGGTTTGGCCCGTACCCACGCACTTCAGTTCCAACAGCAGGTCGGCCTGCTTATCCGTCAGCTTGTCACACGCCTCTTTCTCAGAGATGTGTGTACCGTTCGGCTCAGGGTACACGTGCGGATCGCTCGACGTTGTCTGACCGCTGCCACCTTGGGTAGACGAGCTGCCGTCGTCACAAGCGGCCCCCGAAAAAGCCAACAGCACCGGTAAAGCCCAAAACCCCGTTTTCAAGGTTCGCACGCAAAAGACCATTTTTGCCGCATACCACGACCCCCCTGTCGGCGTCGCGCATCGCAAGCAAACGCCTTATTTCGCCACCGAGATTTCGCGATCGCCGTGTGTACACAAAAACACCTCCCCAAAGGCAGATCTCACATCGCGTCTTTTTGCACCAAAACCCGCTTGAGCGTTTCGCGGTCGATATTTCCACCCGACAAAACAATCCCCACTCGTTTCCCCGCGAGCCGCGGGCCAAGTTTCATAAGGCCCGCCAAGCCCGCCGCGCCGGCGCCTTCCGCCAGATTGTGCGTTGCCGAAAGGTACGCACGCACCGCCTCGGCAATCTCGGCATCGGTCACCGTCACGAAGTCGCGCAACCCCGCGAGCAGCGCGCCAAACGTTTTTTCGTAGGTCGACCGCGTGGCAAGCCCGTCGGCAAACGTATCCGCCGAGTCTTTTTTTAAAGGTTTTTTCGCGTGAAAGCTGTCGCAGATTGCCGAAGCGCCGGCCGCCTGCACAGCGTACACATCCCAATGCGGAGCCAGTTCGCGCGCAATCGTCAGAGCGCCCACCGCCTGCGAGCCGCCGCCCACAGCAATCACAAGCGCATCCAGCTCAGGCGCGTCTTCCCAAATCTCAAGGCTCATCGTGGCAGCACCCGCGATAACGCTCACATCGTTCGTGGAGTGGATGAGCGTCATTCCACGTTGATGAACCAATTCGTTCGCCGTTAAAACGGCCTCATCGTAGTCCCTCCCACGCTCGATAACGTCTGCCCCGAGCGCCTTCATTGCAGCGTTTTTCTCCGGGTTATTGCCAATGGGTACACAAATCGTCGCCTTGCACCCGAGCGCCCGCGCTGAGTACGCAATCCCCAAACCGTGATTGCCACGCGTGGCCGCCGTCACCCCGCGAGCGCGCTCTTCGACGCCCAGCGCTGTCACAGCGCTCAGACCGTTTCGAACTTTAAAAGACCCTGTTGGCTGGTGATTTTCGTGTTTAACCCACACCCGAATGTCGTGCCCCACCGCTTCGTCGAGGAGCGGATGCGCCATCAGGGGAGTTTTTGTCAGAAACGCTTTTGTTCGCAGACGCGCGCGCTCCACGTCGGCAAGCGATATCGGCCAATCCAACATGCCGCGGAGCGTACCCGTGCTCTGTCGTTTCGCCGAGGTTTTGCTCTACACTTTCGAACAGCCTTCACCGACAACAAGGACAAGATGCCTTTACAACACGCCCGCGAAGAGATGCGACAGCCTCTTCTACGCATTGATGAAATCGCGTCCCAAGCGATTGCCTCTCTTGAAAGCCTGGGAGCCACCGCGGCCTGGAAAAAAGCTGTTGAGAGCACGCTTGCCGTTCATCAAAGCCCCAAACACCAGCTTCGCGCTCAGCTTGTTTTGTTGGGCAGCATGGCCGGCGGCGGCAGTCCGTCAGGTGTACACATTGAACAGTTTGCCGCGGGAGTGGAGCTGCTCCACCTCTTCATGCTTGTGCTCGACGACGTGATGGACAACGCCACGCTGCGTCGAAACAAGCCGGCATTGCGCATCTCGCTTCAACAGGCCGAGCCCTCGTCGGGCTGGCAAACAGCGCGCGATCTCGCAACCGTTGTCGCGAGCACATTGTCCATGGTGGCCGTTCAGAAAATGACGCCACCCGCCGATGCTCCCGCGGGAATGTCAAAAGCGTTTCACATCATGCTCAACGCATGTGTACGCGCGGGCGCCGGGCAGTTTCAAGATCTGCTTGGTTTCAAGGCCATTTCAGGTGGCGAAGCCGGCCTTCGGAGCGCCGTTCTCGACAAAACTGCTCACCATTCGTTTGCAGCGCCGTTTGCCGCGGGCCTTGTGATTGCCAATCCAAACGCCTCCACCGAAAGCGCAATGACATGGGGTGAACACATCGGTGTCGCGTTTCAAACAACCGACGATCTCACCGATCTTCTCAGTCCCGCCACTCTCACAGGCAAAGACGCGCTCCAAGATCTCCTGCTTGGAAGACCGAGTTTGCCGCTGCTTTTGTTGCGAGAACGCCTGAACGAAGACGACCTCGCGTTTGTTGATTCCATTGTTGGAAAACAGGTTGTCGCCGTGGGTGAGCGCGGTGCACTCCTTCGCATTATCGAGCAGAGCGGCATCGCTTCCGCCTGCGCCGAGCGCATTCGCACCGAGATCGCCGCCGCAGCCAAAGTTGCCGATTTGGCCGGTTTTCCGAGCGCCGCGCGTGAAGGAATGAAAGTGTTCGAAGACAACCTCCTTGTGTACGCAAACAAAGTCATCGCCGAAAGTGCATCTTCCTAAAGTGCCCCCACCCGCGCCGCGATCGCGGCGCGCCGCCCCCAAATCGCTCGCTTCGCCCGCTCAGGGGGCGGTCCCGCGCAAACGAAGCAACAACCTGGAGCGAATCGCCCCCAAGCGACACGAATTTTCCTCTCGGCCGTCGCTTCGTATTATGAAGATCCAAAGCGAGGGTTCGCCATGCGTTTTCGTTCCGCACTTGTGTACACCCAAGAGCCCGCCTCCAAGTCGCCGCCCACGCGATGTGCGCGCGCTGCAAAAGCGCTTATTTTAACGGCGTTTTTGCTCGTGCCGGCCGCGTCCGTCGCCCAGACGAAAAGTGGTCCCGCGCCGGCTGGAACAACCAAGGCGTCGGCGCAACCCACCGCTTCCGCGGCGCCCACCTCAACCACCAACGCGCATGAAATCGCAACCGACGTGGACGCTGCGATGAGCGAAAAAGCCACGGCGCAGTTCAAAGAGGGAAACGCCCTTTTTCGTGAAGGCAAGTTTGCGCAAGCCCTCGCTTCGTACAAATCCGCATGGGCGCTTGACCTCAAAAATCAGCGCATCGTCCGCAATCTCGGCGTCACCGAGCTTGAACTCAAAATGTACCGCGACGCCGCCGAACATCTCACCATCGCGCTCCGCCTCGCCGATCCAAAAGATCCCAAACGCCCCAGTATTGAGCGCGACATCGCTGAAGCGCGGGCCAAAGTGGGCACCGTCAACTTTACTGTCAAAAGTGGAAACGACCCGGTTGACGGGGTTGAATTGGTCGACACCGCCGATGGGAAGAAATACCAAACACCTCTTCTCGACCCTGTATTTGTCGCACCCGGAAAGTCCACATTTCGGATCTGGCGGGAAGGGTATGAGAGTCAAGAAAAAGTTCTTGAGTTGAAAGAGGGTGAAACGCTCGACGTGCCCATTGCACTTGAGCGAGCCGCCGGTTTTGGTGGAAAAGGTACACCTACTGCAACGCCCACAACCACGGCGCCGGTTGTGGAAAGCCGCAGCAAAATGCCGGGATATGTGCTTCTCGGCGGCGGTGGAGTTGTAGCGATTGTGGGGGGAGTATTGCTTGGGTTGTCGGCTTCCACTGAAGGTGAGATCGCCTCCAGTCCGTTGGTAAAACCTGCCCAATGTGGTCGAACCGCTCGCTCAGGTGAAGACCCCGGGTGTGAAGAGCTGCGATCAAAAGCGGGCTTCGTTTCAACGGCCGGCGGCGCAGGATTGGGAATGTTGATTGGTGGGGCCGCCATTGCCGCCGCCGGGGGCATTTGGCTCCTCCTCCCATCTTCCTCGCCAAAGTCGGGTCAAGTCCGCGTTACCCCGGTTGCAAGCCACCAGGGGGGTGGGCTTGTAATGAGCGGGTCGTTCTAACCTTACCTTAGGAGATCATCCCATGCGCGCTCACCTTTTTACCGCGGCTGCGTTCACATTCGGCGCCCTTTTGGGCGGCTGTTCCGACCCACTATCCAATCCTGACTACTTCGTGCAAGGGGAGGGGGGAGGCTCCACCACGACCGGAACTTCCGGCACCGGTGGAACCGGCGGTACAACCACGTCGTCTACCACTTCTTCTGTGGCTGTAGAATGTGTACCCAGCATGACAAGCAGCGCGGTCGATAACAGCTGCGGCGTGTTTGTCAGTCACGTGGGTGATGACATGACGGGTGACGGCACCAAAGAAAAACCGTTTGCCACCTTTACAAAGGCAATGACAAAGGGGATAAGTGTGTACGCATGCGCCGACGCGGCCAAAGTGTACGCAGAGGCCGTTGTGGTAAGTCAGGCGGGTGTGTTTCTTTTCGGCGGGCTAAGCTGCGAGACCTGGGCCTATTCCCCCAACACAAAGTCCACCGTTGAGGGCCCCAAAGGGGAGGTTCCACTCAAGGTCAGCGGTGATGGAACCCTGAGGATCGAGGACTTTTCAATCAAGGTGCAGGACGCTCCCGAGCTTGGGGCGGGAACACTGTCAGAGGGTAGATCTTCCATTGCCGTCGTGGCGGAGGGTGGAACCAGCTTGGACATGGCACGGTGCGATCTGAGTGCTGGAAACGGCAGCGCGGGCGCCCCGGGTGAACCTCCGGCGGGAATGGGTACACAAGGCCCGGATGGCATGGACGGTTTGATGGGTTGCGTTGACGCCACCGGTAAACTGGGAGGGGACGGTGGTCAAAATACTTGCGATCTAACCGACGCAAGCGGTGGGTTGGGCGGGAGCGGGACAAAGAACGCCAGCGGAGGTGCCGGTAGTCAGGGTCTGCCTGCCGGCGCGACCGCCGCGGGTGGCCTCGGTCAAACCAGTCAGATCACATGTGACACCGGTGGAAACGGCGGAAACGGGATTGTCGGCCTACCCGGTGACCCAGGCAAAGGTGCACCGGATACCATGCCCGGCAGTCTGACCGTTTCAGGAATTGCCGGCCCTCGTGGTATCGACGGGGCACCCGGTCAAGTAGGGCAGGGCGGTGGAGGCGGCGGCGGCGCCAAACAGTGCACAAACACCGCGAATGCCGGCCCCAGCGGCGGCGGCGGCGGAGCCGGCGGCTGCGGTGGAGTAGGTGGAAAAGGTGGGTATGCCGGTGGAGCTTCCATTGGAATTGTCAGCTTGAGCGCCACCCTCCAATTCGAAAATGTCAAAATCACCGTTGCCGCGGGTGGAAGCGGCGGCGGTGGAGCATCGGGTCAGGAAGGTGGCCCCGGCGGCAAGGGTGGAAACCCCGGCATGGGTGACGCTTCCGCCATCGCTTGCAAAGGTGGAAACGGCGGCGCAGGCGGTGCCGGTGGTCGAGGCGGCGGCGGTCGCGGCGGCCACGCGGTTGGAATTGCCCATACCGGTGCGGCACCTTCCATGGAGGGCGTCACGTTTACCCTGGGAGCGGCTGGAGACGGTGGGCTTGGTCAGGGAGCCGACGGAGCCGGCGCCAAAGGCGCAGCCGAAAACATCCTTGGATTTTAGTTAACTGTCCTTCACGTCTGACGGGTAGATTAAGCGCGGCGCCCCAAACAGCTTAACCTCGCTCTTGCCCGTTGCTTTACACCCTTTGCCATTCGCGGTAGAGTTCTTTCGTGCTTGTTTCCAGCACAAACGCTGTTGCCCAAACCCTCGCCGCCGCGACAGAAGCGCTCACACCCGAGCCGCTCGCTTTTGTGGACTCAACGGTCGCCGTCAACAACCTGTACGTCCCCCGGCCAGAACGGTATGAAGACGGTCTGCGCGTGCGCAGCCCATCTGAAACACTTGAAAGGCGGCTCCTCAGCTCCGCACTACCTGCCAAGGTGTTTTTGTCAGGTCACGTGGGGAGTGGCAAAAGCACAGAAATTCGCCGTCTCGCCGCTCAACCTACCATTCAAAAAGCTTTCACCCCCATTGTGCTCGCCATTGAAGAGGCTTATCGAGTGCATCTCGATATCGCTCAACTCCTCTTTTTAATGGCCGATGCGCTCTACCGCCACGCCGCCGAACACAAGCTTCTCTCCAGTGAAAACGCCTGGGCAGAACCGCTGAAAGAGCTAAACCGCCGCATCTTCGGCGACAGTGGATTGAAGTTGACCGCGGGGTCAACCTCGGTGGAGGTAAACGCTTTATTTTTTAAACTCCGCCAAGATCTAAAGCTTGAAGAAAACCGGCGCCGCCAGTTTCGCCATTTGGGTGAAAACAACCTGACAATCCTGCTAGACCTTTTTCGCGGGCTTGACTTGGACGTTCGAAAAAACCTTGTCCTCAAGGGTGACAGCCGGCCGCCGCTCCTGCTAATCGACGATCTCGATAAAGTGCGAGAACCAACCGCACAAGACGACATTTTTCGTAACAACCTTCCCATCCTGCTCGACCCTCCGGTGCCTGTTCTCTACACAGTGCCCACTGGAGTTGCGTTTGACAGGTGTCCACCGGCGCTTCGTCAGGCGCGTGTTCATCTCTACCCGGTGCCCGTTCTCAAAAAACAGGTTCCAGGCAATCCGGTGTTTGATCCTGAACTATGCTTCAATGAAGTTGGGCTGCCTTTTTTGGAGGCGGTTCTCCGGTCGCGCGTCGCACCGGGATTGTTTGACGCTGCCGCCATTCGCAAGGCCGCTGTGTACTCCGGCGGCGTGTTGCGCACATTTTTTTGGCTGCTCCGCTCAGGTGTAGACGTAGCTCAGGCCAATGATTTACCCGTGGTAGATGGCAGGATCATGAACGTTGCCATCAAAAATGAGCGCCTGAATGAGTCACAGTCGCTTCGATCTACCCATTACAAGGCGCTGGCTGAAGTTCACAATTCCAATGATCTCTCCCCTGGAATTGACGGTTCTTACCTCGACTATTCGTACGTGATTGAATGTTACAATGACAAGGTGTGGTACGCTGCCAACCCCGTTTTGTGGTCGCTTCTCAAGCCGTGAGTCATGGCCAGTTCACCCGGTAGAGAACTCCTCGCTCACGACAGGGAACAACTCGATCGCGTTGTGAGGCTCGTCCAGTCGGGGCGCCCGGGGTTTTTGGTGATTACGTGTCCCCAGGCCCTTTGGCCCCGTGCCTTGGACTATATCCATGGGCAGTGCCCGAGCGGGGTCGAGCGGCGTGTTCCGCCACCTGAAGCGCCGCTGTCGGACGACCAACTTGTTGACCGTTTGACATCCATCCAACATTCTTCCCAAGCAGTATTAAGCGTTGGTCTAACCAACCCTCCCATCTCTTTTTGGACTGCCCTCAACTGGCACCGCGAAAAACTTCGCCGCGGTGGACGGGTTCTTTTGTGGCTCGACTCTACTGCCGATCTTCAGAACTTTCGCGAACACGCCCCCGATGCGTACTCGTTTCGCGATGCGGTATTGGTGATTGAGGGAGATGGTCAACCTTCCTATGAACCTGACACGGAAGACACGCCCCAGATAAAAAGCCAGCGAATCCTGTTTGAATTGCCTCGCACCGCTGTTGAACGAGCCGAGGCCGCGCGCGATTTGGCTCAAACTCTCTACGAAACAGGTCGCTTTGATGAAGCAATCCAAATTGCTCAAACCGGTCTTGACTTGGTTTCATCACCTGACCTGACGGATACCCGAGCGCGGCGTGCGCGCGTGCGGCTCTACCAAGAGCTTGCCGAGAGCGCATCCGCGAGCGGGCGAAGTGTACACACGTACCGATTTTGCCGATGGGGACTGATGGAATTGGGCGATGACCTTGTAACATCGTTTCCAGATCTGAACTTATGGTTTGAGATGATGTCCGGCGACGCTTGGCCTTACCATTTGGGGGCGAAGGCAGCGTCAAAGGTGGCTCATTGGCCGTTCAGCGATGGTGGAGAGATGCCGGGCGTCGCACACGTTTTTTTGGGCGCATCGGCGTTCCAGCGCGGTCATTTCAAGGCGGCGCTCGACCACTTCAACGAGGCGTTGCATTCCCCCCAAAGCAAAGTGTTTTACAAGTCAAACCTTCGCTCGCAACGGGCTCAGATCCAAATTCGCACAGGCAACCTAAAAGCAGTGGCAGTCGAGTTGACTGAAGCTGAAAAAGCCGCTCTGCGCAGTCAGGCTCAGACATCTGACTTTTTGTTTGGTAAGGTCAGGTTGTTCGTGGCTCGGGGTGAGTTGGACGCCGCTGAGCGCTTGTACAACTAACACACCAGCCCTGAAACCGAGGTGTCGAACCTTGACCTAACTGTTGCTCAAATACCCCTTTGGCGTGGTGAATTACCCACCGTTCTGAAAAACGTTCGTTTCCAAACGGAGCGGGCACTCGCTCAGGGCAAAGACAGACTAGCTTACACGCAGTGCGCGTTTTTTGTAAATCATTTGAGAGCTGCCGCTTTCGCAAAAGCCCTCCTACCAGAGCATTTGCAGGCCGCCCTGGAGGTGATCGAAAACGCTTCGACAGGTCTGACAAACCTCGCCGGGGGTAACCCTCCTTGGTACGATGTTCTCTGTCCCGCTCTCACGGCTGAACTCCTGTCGCTCTCGCACCGTCACGATGAAGCGTTGGCGCTTTGTGAACGGGCAGCGCACCTCGCACAAACCCTTTGGAAAGAAGCTCTCCCGCGCATATTGCGAATTGGGGTGGTGTGCCTTGCCGACGCAGATCGATGGGATCAGATGGAACCTTTCCTCGACAACGCAGAACGCGCGGCAAAAGAAGAAGAATATCTTGCGGAACTTGCCACAATACAAGCCTTTCGAGTGGCATATTGCGCCCAGCGGCACGCGCCTGAAAAGGTGATGAACTCCGCGCTGGAGGCGCTCAACGCCACGTTTTTAGAAATGAACGCTCCCCGGGTAGAAGGAGAAACGTGGTTGACTATTCAACCCTACCTACCGCTCAACTTGGCGTTGCCCGACCTACCCACCGTTGTCGATCAATTGCTTTCGCAGTTTCTAGACATGCCCATGCCCGAGCCGGCCTCGCGCTGTTATGAATGGCTCGGAGACATCCACGCCGCGCGGGGCGACATTGCGCAGGCAGAATCTTGTTTTCGTCTGGCGTTGGGGATCTTCACGCGCCACGGGCTGAGATTGCGCATGCCGCTTGTGGAGTCAAAGCTTCAGGCGTTGCCGGCCCCCAAAGCGACTTGAGCTTTTTTGTGAAGAAGCGGCACTCGCAGTAGCAATTGATAATGCGTGAGGCGCTTTGCGGCGGCTGAGTAGAGCGCCGCTGCCTCGGCTCGATTCCCGCGCGCGAGGTAGAGATCGGCTTTGCGCTCGCGACAACGCTCCTCCATGAGCGGGTAAGGCATGGCGGCGTATAGATCCGCCGCTTCATCGAGCAACTCTACCAGGTTGGCGGCCGCGGTTGTTTCGGGCAACATTGATACAATGGTCCACAAAGTATCGGCCCGAAGTTTGTTTGACCCCGACGCCTGAAACGTTTCACGCAGGGATGCGAGCGTTTTGTCGAGTTGACTGCTCTCTACCCCAAGGAGGACTTCTGCTACGAAACGCCGCGCACGAAGGGCCGCGAGGTGTTTGACATACCCTGCCTCCGTTGCGACCGACTCAACCTGTAAAATGGTAGCACCCATCTCATCCAGTTGACCGATTGCAAACAGGCAGTCAATCAGTGCCAGAGCCGCCTCAAAGTAGAAGAGTTGTACCTTTTCGTTGGCCAACTCAAACGCGGACCGAGCCAGTTTCAACGCTTCACCGCGCCGCTCTGGATGGAGGTTGAGGCGCTGGATTTTTAATAATGGGAGAAGAACTTGGTAGATGGGCGCATCGTTTTCCGGCGGAAGAGGAAACCAGCCGTGCACCTCGTCCAAATAGGCGTCCGCAGAAGCGGCTTGTTCTCCACTCCAGCGTCCACTGTTCACGGCTTCGATTAGAACTTGGGTGGAAGAAACCATCCATTCGTAGAGCAGGCCATCGCCGACGGTTGCTGGCCGGGCCGGCGCCTCCCGAAGATCCCAAACGCGCTGAAGGTCGCCCGTTGAAAGGAGAATTGGAGCGCTGACCGACGCTAAGTGAGCATGGGAAGATCGCTCGGTTTCTCGTTGAGATAGTTGAGTGTACACATCAGCGGCGGCCAGGGACTCACCCTGGTTCATCAGGCAAATGGCGAGTTTTGCCAGAGAACTCCGATTGTCTTGGTGGGCCTTTTTTTCGCGCTCTGCGGCTTGCAACCAGGCTGCCTCTGCCTCGGCGAAATCTCCCATCGCGCTGGTGATGATCCCGCGCGCGATCGGTTCATTCACATCCCATTTGGGCGGATCCCCAGGTCGAAACCATTGGTGGGGAGTACCAAGGTGGTCATAGAGCAGCGCCATGATGCGCCCGTGGGCCGCCTCATATTCAGGTAAGTCCGGGCTTGAGGCGACCGTTTCAACGGCGCGTGTCAAGGTGGAGCATTGCCACAAATCCGCTGTCATGAGGCCCGCGTAGCCAAACTCGTCGGGCACATGGTGCCCGGTTTCCAATCGGAGATTGTGGGCGAGGGCGAACCAATGTCGCGCGCCAAGAACAAAGCCCGCGGCTGCCACCACGGCCGCCACCGTTCCAGCGAGATGGGCGATGGTCCCGCGCCCGGCATTCTCCCAAGCCTCTCCTCGGACAAACGGTTGGATTGACTGTGTACACACCTCGTACGCCTCGGCGGCATACCCTCGGTCTAACAACAGCAGCGCCAAATCCGCCGCGGCGAGAGCCTTTTCATACGGAGTGCCCGGCAATTCTGCCCTTGCGCGGGCCAGCGTGATCAGCGGTGAATCAAGACTTGGAATGTGAATGGCCGGGGCACGGAACCCGGTGATAAAAACAGTTGTATCTCGAAATGAATGGGCGTCTTGGCCTATGGTCTGAAGATCTGACAAAGCCGAAGGGGGTAGAAAAAGGAGTACACTTGCACCTCGGCGCAGTTTTTCTCGGTGCAAGTTGAGTGTTTCAATAGTCAAGCAACTCCGCCCATTCAATGCTATTGCCACCAGAACATCCACCGTTTGCGAAGCCGCTTTTTCAAGCGCTTCAAGCATCTGCTCGCCATCCGTTGGGGTGGTAAGGTGGATCGGTGTTTCAATCTCTTTCGATAGAAATTCTACCACTTCTCCAGTATGGTCAGCTTCGCAAACGAGTAGCGCAAATACGCGGCGTTTCTCACGTATGCGGTGGACTATACGGAGGAGCTGCTCCGTTTCTCGGCGCCGCAATCTCCACGCACGGGGTTCCGGCGCTTCCATGGTCAACTGTCAGATTGGTGCGATCGTTTTTCAAGCGATGCCCACAAAATGGGGTGCGCTTCATACCACGTTTCGTCGTTGTAGCATTCAAGGATAAGGCCCAGGTCGAGCAGGCGGCGGTGCCTGTCACTATCCGCCCGATCATGGGTTTGGTGAACAGTCAAAAGCGCCAAGTAGTCTTCGTGATCCAAGGTTCGGGTCCAGTTAAGGCGCTGTTCTCGGATCGCACTTTTCATCGCAGCGACGTCCACCGTCGGTTGACCCAGTTGTTCCGCAATCGCAGCGGCTTCTTTGAGGAGCCGAAAATAATCGCGAACCACTCCACCTGAATAGGCTACGGCCCACTTCACTGCATCGTCCACAAAAAGTGAGCGGTCTACCCGTTTATACAGAAGATCCTGAAAGAAGCCCAAGCTGTCGTCCACAAACGCTTTCATTGGGTCAAACGACTGGCCGGCTTTCTGAAGCACTCTCTCAGGGTAGAGATGTTCTACCGTTTGCAACAACTCTCGACGGGAAGGATCAAAACTGACGGCGGTGGGAAGGGTGACAATGGCTCGGAATCGGTGAGACAGCAGAGCACCGAGGTTCACCTGAAAAAGTTCTTTCTGCTGCTCTTCCGAGCGAATTTTATCCAAATCGTCGATGACCACGAGAAGTGAACTGGGTTTGTTGGCCTGCAAAAGCTCCATTTCGATTCTGACAGTGAGATCGCTCAGAAGATCTTGGAGCACCGTGCGTTGGGTTTCACCAAAGTCTCGAAGCTGTCGACGCGCTCTTTCACTGCCTTTCAGATCCTGACGCAACTTGATAAACCACGCGTTGATTTCGAGGCTGGTCGTTCCAGCTTCGACCGATAACCCATCCGGCCCAAAAAGCTGACGGTCGATAACCGTCAGATACTTTTTAACGGTCTTATCCAGGTCGTTGATTTGCAGGCTTTTCGCACGTTCGTACAGTTCGCGCGCGATGTGGAACAACAGTTGAGGTGTGTCGAGAAAGGGTAGCTCCGACGTTTCAAGCTGAATGGAAACAACGAAGAACTTTTCTGTAATAAAGGGTTCTGTGACAAGCTTTCGAAGCTGTGTACTTTTTCCGGCGCCCACATGCCCGGCCAAAAACACTTTGGTGGGAATGGTGGTGCGAAGGGCACGTTTGATTTTGTCAATTGGGCCGGGCGACCGCGTTTGATAGTCGTGCACTTTGGGCGGCGGCTCAACGTAGTAGTGCGCCTGGGTAGCAAAATCGATCGGCTGCGGATCGAGCACGTCGTACGCATCAAAGAGATTTGTCACCGGCGCCATGGTGGAGCCTTACTTCAGAAGCGCGCGCGTAGCAAGAAATGCCGCTTTACAAGGCCACTGCGACGCCTACAAGCGCTGCCACTCCAAGCCACACGGCGATCATTAAAGGGGCCGCCTGGCGCCAATAAATGCCTTTCACATTGCGCAGTCGGTAGCTTTTTTCGCGAATGGTACCTACCCAATTGGGCTTTTCATCTGTCGCTTCTAGGATCACATAGGAACGAATGGGTAGAAGGGGCAAGCCGGCCAAAATGAGCCATTGTGTACCCACTCTCCCCATGGGGCTGGACGTGTTTCCGTAGATGGTTGTTCCGAGCCCGTTGACCGCATGAAAGCCGTGGGCGCGCGTTGCCATCCACCATGCGCCGAGGAGCCAGCCGCCCAACACTCCAACGGCCAGGTGAACGGGGAAGATCGGCTTTCCGCCGCGAATGGAGAACACCATGACGCACGTTGCCAAAAACCACCCGCCCAATGTGAGTGGTAGAAATGCGGACGTGATTTCACCCACGCGATCGCGCGGCGCGTTGTATTTGTCGATGTCGCTGGATGCGCGCCGCATCATATAGATGACGAAGCTGTCGACGGCGATGCGCACTTCATCGTTTGTTCTTATTGACTTCAGGTCGCCCGATTCTACCAAGCCCATGACCTGGTCGGTGGGTAACTTTAGGCGGTCTGCCACTTCTTGAATGCTCAGAGACGGGGGCGAGTACGCGCTGTTTTCCATTGGGCGCGTTCCAGCGTAGCGGAGTTGTGGAGAGTGGGGAAGGGTAGATGAGTGGATGGGTAGATCGTGGCCTCAAAGAAAAACATATTGTCATGACGATTTTGAAATAATTTTTGAGGGGCATGACCCACAAAAAAGTGAGTTTTCCACAGGCTTTTTGTGTTCAAGAACGTTGACTCTTCTCGCCGGATTGTGGCTTGGTGGGTGGCGATGACGAACACAAAATCATCCCATATCGATCAGGAGGCTGTTTTTTCAACTCAAGATTCGGGCGCGCCGATCACGTCGGCGCCGGGAGCCGTTCCAACGGTAGGTCCAGCGCCACAAACGGCGCGGTTGTTACCAAGCGATATTCCCGTTGCTGTCGACGTGCCGGCCACGTGTGGCATGTTATGGGCCGTTCGCGATGAGGTGATCGCGCGGATGGAGTCTCGTTTCGCGCAGGTCGACGCTCGTTTCGCACAGGTTGACGCTCGTTTCGCGCAGGTTGACGCTCGCTTCGCGCAGGTTGACGCTCGTTTCGTGCAGTTGGAACGGTCGCTCACCTCACAAATCCAGGACGTCAAAGCCGATGTTGCGCGGGTTATTTTTCTTGTCGAAGAGCAAAACGCGCGGAACAAAGTTGTGCTCTATGCAATGATGTCGGTGTTGAATAGGCAGGATCACTGCGAAAAACGGCTCGACGCGGTTGAGGCAACGGTTCGCGATCTCGCCAAACACGTGCCGCCCAAGGCCGCCTAAATCCCCCCCTAGGTGGCTGGTGTTTTTCTACTGCGCGCCCCGCTGACGCGTCCTCGCTGCGCTTCCGGTGCTCAAATACACAGAGTATGTTCCGCTCCGGGTCTCGCTCGGACGCGTGATCGGGGCTGCTCGTCACGAAAAACACCAGCCACCCAGTTTAGTTCTAATAGGCGCACCCCGGCGCGTCGCTCTTCTTGTCGCCGATGAGTCCGGGCTGCCAGCACGGGGCGCACTTGTAATTGTCCCCGCACTCTCCCGTATCGTTCAAGAAGAGCGAGTCAAGCGCGGGTAGACAACCGGGAAGGCATACGCCGTATTTGTGGTCGGGATCCACGTCAACAAGGTTGAATTCAGGCGTGCAGGGGGAGGGGGACATACGACGACCCGGGCATGAGGTCGTTCGGAGCGCACAAGAAACCTTTGTCCTGCGGGCACGCATCTTCACCCAGTTGGTCAGCTTGATCGCCTGCCAACTGGCCGGGAACGCACGTTCCAATGCCTTCACAGCAGGTGGGTAGATCGTGAGCCTTGTTGGGGTCGGGGCCGGCGTCACATTCAAGCGCGCACGCCCCTGTGGGCTCGTCTGTCATTGGGTCAAAGCAGGGTGTACACAAGTGATTGGCGGCGCAGCTCCCCTGTATCAAAAAGCCGGCGGCTCCCTGCTCGGCAATCTCGGGAATGCATGTGGACATGCAGCGACCTTCCAAACCATACCACTCACACAAGTCAGGTACGGCAAGGCCCTTTGAAGCGATAAATTCATCGGGTACACACAGCTCGCCGGAGCCGGGTTCACACTCGGCCAGTTGAGCGACCGACGGGTCGTTGGGGTCGGGTAGAAATGCTTTGTCCAGGCACCTTCCGCCGCATTGATTGGGGCAGGGAGCAAACAGATTGGGGTCAATGGGAGTGCCGGGATTGTCACATGTGGGCCCACCTGGATTGGGGTTGTCAGGGTTGGTAGTGCCGCCGCAGCTTCCATCCAGCTTGCAAACGCCCGTGTCGGTCATGTCCAGCGGATTGGTACAAGGTACACAGAACATGCCGGGTTGGTCTTCTTTTTCAGGGAGGAGAGCTGCATTGGCCGCCACCTCGGGAACACAACCGCTGATCCATCGGCCTTCAGCATCACCGATGGAAACGCACTTTTCGGGGACAACGAGGCCACCTTTGAGAATGAAGTCGTCGGGGACGCAATATCCACCCTCGGGACATTCAGCCACAAGAGCCTGAAAGTCCGACGGCACGTTGGGTACACAATGGGCGCCGCCGTACTCGGAACAGCACTTGGGTAGACTGTCGAGCGGCTCATCGGTGAGAGGACCGCACAGATCTTCTTCGGAAGGTTTGGTGTCCGGGCTTCCTGCTTCTCCGCCGATGGATGGTGAGCCGCCCTGACCGCCGCCTCCTTCTTCGGGAAGTTCCCACGCGCTGTTGGCGCACGCGGACAGGGAGAGGGAAAGGGCACCAAGAACCAGGGCGAGTCCAAACGACTTTCGGGCGGCGTTCATGCCCGAGGTTGTTCGCACGTTTCGGACCAACAAAAGGCTTATTTCAAAGGGTTTTTTCGCTGCGCAGGTTGCGCAGGCGCTTGCGCAGGTTGCGCAAAGGTACACCCGTGGGATTGTGCAAAATGGGTAGATTGGGGTGGCATGATTTTGGAGCTGCGCAATCCGCGCACATCGGGTCGATGGGGAAAGATCCAACCTGGATCGGCTTTAGCTCACCCAATGCCGGCACTCCAGGTCGTTGTGAGGCGGTATTATGCGGACCTGGACTACGCGTCGCCGGGTTTTGTGGCTCGGCCGAACATTCCACCGGGTTGGACCATGGGTAGAAGTTCATCCACGCCAATGACGTATTCTTCGCCGCAGCCGTCGCACCGAATGTCGAGGGGCTTGTTGTCGTGAATCATGGAAGCGATTTCAGCCTGCGGTAAGGTTGCGAGCGAGGCGAGGAGGCGCTCGCGGCTGCATTGGCAACCGAACCTGACTTCTGTGTTGCTGGTGACGGTGAAGGGCATGCCGTAGAGAATTTCGTCGAGCAGGCCCTGGGGGGTAAGGTCGGGATTTTGGAGGAGGGAGCGGAGGGGAGGGAAGGAGTCGAGTCGCTCGGTCATGATCATGAGGAGGCTGCGCTCGGCCTCGGGGAGGAGCTGCACAAAGAAGCCGGCGGAGCGGGCATTTCCGTCGTTTCCTAGAAGTGTACACACGGAGATCACGCTGGCAACCTGTTCAGACTCTTGCATGTACGCCATGAGGGCGCCGGGAATGCCGCCGCCGCGGGGAACTTGTACAACGCCCTGGTGAACTCCTTTGGGCATGGTGCGCATGACTTGGAGCAGGCCGCCGTTGGAGAGGTTGACTTCGCGTCGACCGCCCAAGTTGACGATGCCGCGATTTGTGCCGTCGGGATGGGAGTCCGCCACGAGGCTCCCGCCCCCTTGAGCGCCTTGTAGAATGGCCTGCACGCGGTAACCGGGGGCCATGGCTTCACGGACAAGAATGGCTCCGGTAACAAGCTCTCCGAGCTGTTCGGCGGTGGTGCCGGAGGTTTGTTGGGCCTTGATGACGGCTTGAACGGTTTGGGTGGTGAAGGTGGCAATCACACGAAACGAACCGTCTTGCGTGAGCGCACGGACAACTGTGTCGGCGGGGGGATTCACAGGCGGACCATGCCACGAAGTTTTGCGAAGCGCATGTTTGTCGATTTGGAATTTGCGGAGCGCCTACGAGAAGCGGTTTTTGTCCCGTGCGTCGGGGACACCCTTGTCCCGTCGCCGAGCCGACACAGGCTTTTCTCGCAACGGAGCAGCGCTGGGGCTAAAGCGAGTTGGGTTGAGGCTGAATCTCACTTGCCAGGGTGCTTGAACGGGGGGCGACGCGGTTGAGGTACACCGCCAACTCCGATTCATCGAGGGTTTCTTTTTCAAGAAGGGCGGCCGCCATCTCGTCAAGGGCGGCGCGGCTTTGAGTGAGAACCTGAATTGTTTTGTCGAAGGCGTCTTCGACAATTTTTCGAACGGCAAGGTCAATTTCGCGTGCTGTTTCTTCGGAGTGACGGCGTTCACTTCGAATGGCCGCGCCGTTTAGAAACGTGTTCGGTTCGGTATCAAAGGCAAGGGGGCCGAGTGAAGGCACCATGGCAAACCGCATGACCATGCTTCGGGCGATTTCAGTGGCTTTAACCAGGTCGTCCGCGGCACCCGTGGAGAGGTGGTTGAACACCACTTTTTCTGCTGCTCTACCCCCGAGCAAAACCTGAATTTTTGACTCCAGCTCTTCTTTGGTCATGAGGTATCGATCTTCTGTCGGGCGTTGAATGGTATACCCCAGGGCACCCACACCGCGTGGGATGATCGATACTTTGTGTACCTTGCCATCGCCCGAAACCGCCGCGGAAACAAGCGCATGACCACATTCATGGACGGCCACAATCTTGCGTTCTCGCGGGTCTAAAATGCGACTCCGTTTTTCAAGCCCGGCGACAATGCGTTCGACGGCGCTTGTGAAGTCTGCCATGGTGATGTCGCTGCCTTTGCGCCGGGTGGCTGCCAAAGCGGCTTCGTTCACGAGGTTTTTTAGATCGGCCCCGGTAAATCCGGGCGTGAGTGCCGCGATTTTCTCCAGCTCTACTTCAGCCGCGAGTTGAACTTTGGCAATGTGTACCTTTAAGATTTCAGTTCGACCCTTGCGGTCGGGTTTGTCTACCAAAACCTGACGGTCAAATCGGCCTGCGCGGAGAAGCGCCGGGTCGAGCACTTCGGGGCGATTTGTGGCACCGAGAAGGATGATTCCACTCGTGGGATCGAACCCGTCCATTTCGGCGAGGAGTTGGTTTAGGGTTTGTTCTTTTTCGTCGTGGCCGCCCAAAAATCCGCTGCCGCGCGCTCTACCAAGGGAGTCGAGTTCGTCGATAAAAATAATGCAGGGCGCTTTTTGACGCGCTTGTTCAAACAGGTCGCGAACGCGGGCAGCGCCCACGCCGACAAACAACTCGACAAATTCTGACCCGCTCATGGAGAAGAACGGAACGCCGGCTTCACCCGCGATCGCGCGTGCGAGCAGGGTTTTTCCCGTTCCCGGCGGGCCCACCAAGAGTACACCTTTTGGCATCTGAGCGCCGAGTCTACCCACGCTCTTCGGGTCTTTGAGGAAGGCGACAATTTCTTCAAGTTCGGCTTTTGCTTCATCGACTCCGGCTACATCGCGGAACGTGGTTTTTGTGTCATGTTCCACGTACACTTTGGCTTTGCTGTTGCCGATGGAGAGGAGGCCTCCGGGGCCGCTTTGAGCCATTCTTCGCTGCAAGAAGGCCCAAATTCCAAAGAAGATAACAGCGGGGAGAACCCACGACAAGATGGCGGGTAAGATGCTGTTATCAATTCGCCCAGCGTATTTTACACCGGCCTTGTCGAGTTGAGCGGCGAGTTCAGGCTCCACCCGGGTGGTGACGAAGCGCGCTTTGCCTTCGCGCGGCTCCACGAATTTGCCTTCAATGCGGTCTTTTTCAATGACGAGGTCTGTGACTTTTTTTTCTGTGATGAGCGTTTGGAGTTCACTGTATGGGATTTGGGCGACCGCGTTGGCCTGTTCCCACACGCCGTGAATGATCCAAATCGCCATGGCGGCGATGAGGAAGTAGGTGAGGTGGAAACGGGGGTTTTTCATAACACCCCTAACAAGTGCGCCCTAAACGTGTCCGGCGCAAGCGACCATTTTACGGTTGTTGTGGGGGCCTCCGATCCTGACAGGGATCGGCCAGGCGCTAAACGAGGATTTTTTGGGCCGCGGCGACGCGGTCGGCGGAGGCCTGTTCTTCACTCACAGCGCGCGGCTTGGGAACGGCGAGGCCGCGTTGCACTGCGGGGCGCGCTTCGATCTCGGCCATCCACCTCTGAAGGTTGGGTAGGCCGTCAACGGTTAAGCCTACCCATGTGTGGCTGCGAACCCATGGGAAGGTTGCCACGTCGGCGATGGAGTACTCACCGGCGAGGTATTGCGCTTCACCCAGGCGCTTGTCGAGCACTTCATACAAACGGCGGGTTTCGCGCTGGTAGCGGTCAATAGCGTAGGGGATTTTTTCAGGTGCGTAGCGGTAGAAAACGCCGGCCTGACCCTGCATGGGGCCCACTCCGCCCATTTGGAACATGAGCCATTGGAGCACCAGAGAACGACCCTTTTTATCGTTGGGGAGAAGGCGGCCCGTTTTTTCAGCCAGGTAAACGAGAATGGCGCCCGACTCAAAAATAGCGAAGTTGTCTTCGGCTCGGTCAACGATCGCGGGGATGCGGCCGTTGGGGTTGATTTTGAGATACCACGCTTCTTTTTGTTGCTGTTTGCTAAGTTCGAGCGGGTGAACTTCGTACGGCAGCTCTACCTCTTCGAGCATGATGGAGGCCTTTTGGCCGTTGGGTGTGGCGGCTGTGTAGAGATCGATCATCAGGGGGGTCTTTCAGGTTTGGGCGTGTGGAGCGGTTTGCGAGGCGGGTAGGTTGCTTACCTCACGCAGCTCGGGGTGGCCGGATTGCTTTCGTTGTTGTCTTCTTTGCACTCGTGGAACGTTGGATTTTGCGGGTCAATCAAGATGCGCGCAACGAAGGTTTCGTCTTTGGTAGCGGTTGGGTCAAGCGGCACATCCACAATTTCAGTTTGGCCTGGGAAAAGCGTGTGGGTGGTGTTGCCGCTGCCGACGAGAGCGTTGCCCGGCGTTCTGAAGACGCCGATGGAGACATTGCCGGGGAGGGAGGAAAGCCCTTGGTTGCGAACACTGACCTTGGCAAGAAGAGGGTCGGCACATTCCACCGACAACTTCAGTGTACCATCGGGCGCATCAAAAATGCCTTTATCCTGCACGTTTTGGCGGAAGTTGTTGAGCCAACCCAGCGTCCAGTTCTTTTTCTCGGTTTTTGGAATGGAGCCGTAGATGTTGGGCGCGTCGCACGCTGTGTCGCGATCGTCGCAGATGTTGCTGACGTGATAGGTATGTTCGCTCCAAAGGGTGCGCGTTCCTACCCATGAGTTGGCTTTGTCCCCAAAAACATGGATGCCAGAATACGCCTTGTCTGCGGACGCGCTGGGTGTCCACGCGACGCCGTTGACAACGGAGGGCTGACCGGCCGCGTCGAGGCATTTCCAACCGGCGTTGCTTGGGTCGGCGCGGTTGGAAACCATGATGATTTCAGCGTGCCCGTCCCCGTCAAGGTCGGCAACTACCGAAGCTTCCGTGGCGGTAAACGAGGTGGTTGGCGCCGAGAAGCGCACGTCGCCGGTTTGACCGTCAAATACCCAGAGGAAACATTCGT
Source organism: Polyangiaceae bacterium (assembly GCA_016712345.1). Taxonomy (GTDB): domain Bacteria; phylum Myxococcota_A; class Polyangia; order Polyangiales; family Polyangiaceae; genus JADJRH01. The sequence goes on along the minus strand of JADJRH010000011.1, from coordinate 3,288,976 downwards.
CGGCGTAGATAACTTCGGCTTTCCCATCGCCCTCAAAGTCGAAAACGCTGGACCCTGTGACCGAGGACGAAAGGTCATGATTGGCTGTTTGCCATACGAGATCCAGGGTATTTGTGCCGTAGTTGGGTTTGAGGAGCGAGTACAGATTTTGCTGAGCAACGCCGATTTCAGGTTTGCCGTCGCCGTCAAAGTCGGCCACGGTGGGCGGGCCGCCGTCGCCGTTGCCGGGTAGAGTGATAGATGGCATTTCGTCTGCTCCGGTGGCTCCTTCCACAATGCGAACCGTGCCGGCGGCCACAAGAACAACCTCGGGTAGACCATCACCGTCAAAGTCGCCGGTAGCGGGGAATCCATCGGGAATGCCCGTTCGATTCCACAAAATTGTACCATCCAATTTATACGCCGTCCTACCCGCCAAAAGTTCAAGGTTATTGTCGGGCGCACCGTCAAGATCGGTGAAAGTGGAAAGCGCTTCGTAGATTTGGGGGGCGCCTTTGCCGTCCGCCCCCGACCACATGCGCGTGATCGTTCCGTTGAGGGTTGAGAACAAGGTGGGACCGTACGCGATTTCGGGGAAACCGTCGTGATCCATGTCGGCCAGCGCCAGGCCGCCGCCCCACCCGAATGTGGCGTTTGTATAGCCGGGAATGGGTAGATCGCTTGTGCGGACCACCTCCCCTTTTGAATTGAGCATGACCACCAAACCTTCACCCGTTACGGAGAGAATGTCCATGCTTCCGTCCCCGTCGACGTCGCCGATGGCAGTAGACAATCCGGCGAAGCCCGCGGAGTTGGGTGACGGCTTGTCGAGCGACCAAATCTCCTGACCGGTTCTGCCGTCAAGCATGCGCAAAACGCCTTTTAGACAAGCGCTGACCGCCGCGCCGGTGCATTGACAACACGTTCCAATCCCGGTGGTCGTGTGGGTTGCGTTGCCCGACACAAATACGATGTTGGGCGGGTCGAGTTGGTCAACCTTCCCATCACAGTTGCCGTCGTAAATGCGGCCCACGGCGGGGGTGGACCACACGTCAATGTGGTTGGGGAATGCGACGGCGTTGGTACCCCATTCCCACTCGACAACGGCGTCGAGTTGACCCACCGGTGGATGGTATTCACACGGTGGGATGCAACCGGGAGGCTGACCGTTTTCGTCACATTTGGGCGGCAAATCCAGGCATTTCCCTTCAAGGGGAACGGGAGCTGTACACATGGATCCGCCCGTTCCTGTGCCGCCGGCTCCACCCTGCCCGTTGTTGTCGCCAAGCGCTGTTTCGCAATATTGGCCGGGATCGCAGTCATTGGCGGTGTGGCAAGGTTTACCGGGGGTAACACATTTGTCGAAGAGGCAAACATCGCTTTTGGCGCAGCATATTCCTGCACATGCTTGAGCTACCGTTTCGCAGCAAATTCCGTTGACACACACGCCGCCGTTGCACTGGTCATCGGTTGTACAGCCGGTGCCGCCGTCTTCAAAAAGGCCGCCGCCCCCGGATGTTGCGGTGGTGGTCGTTCCGCCGGCACCCGCGGTTGTAGCGGTGCTTCCCGCAGTGCCCGTTGTTTCTCCACCACCGTCGCATGCGGCGACAATCACCGCCGGAAGTGAACCAGTCGCCAGTATAATTGCCCATTTGTGTGTGCGACGCATGGTGCGCTCCTCGAACTCGAAAGCTCAAAACAGAAAAGGAACACCCATGCTACGCCGCGCGCGCGACAATTGGGAAGGTATGTTCGATGGGTAGATGTCGATGGGGCCAAGAAGGTGGCCCCATCTTTGGATTTGACATTTACGCCGCGTTTCGACGGCGCCGCAGACGCAACATGGCGAGGCCGAGGACTGCCAAAGCGGGCGCCCACGGGCTCTCTGTTTGATCACCGGCTACACGGCAGCCGCATCCGCCTTCAGGCGCCACTCCACCGCCGCCGATTCCACCGCCGGCCCCGCCGCCACCTGAACCGCCCGGTCCCGTGGCACCTGAACCACCGGTTCCACCGCCGGTTCCACCGGTTCCACCGGCGCCGCCGCCGCCCGCACCACCTTGACCTTCGGTGGTGCACGTAGCGGAGCACCCGTCGCCGTCGGTTGTGTTGCCGTCGTCGCACTCTTCAGAGGGATCCTGAATGTTATTTCCGCAGCCGCTCGCCGTGCAGTTGGTGTCGCAACCGTCGCCTTCCACGGCGTTGCCGTCGTCGCAGGCTTCGCCGTCGGTTTGAATGCCGTTGCCACATGCGGTCGCGGTGCAGTTGGTGTCGCAACCATCGCCTTCGACAGTGTTTCCGTCGTCGCACGCTTCGGTGGAGTCTTGAACGCCGTTGCCACACCCGCTGATGGTGCAGTTGGTGTCGCAGCCGTCACCCTCGTCGAGGTTTCCGTCGTCGCACTGTTCGCCGTCGGTTTGAACGCCGTTGCCGCAACCGGTGGCCGTGCAATTGTTGTCGCAACCGTCGCCGCTTGTGGCGTTGCCGTCGTCGCAGTCTTCACCCATGGTGACGATGCCGTTTCCACAGCCCGTCATGGTGCAGTTGGAGTCACACCCGTCGTCGTCGACGGCGTTGCCGTCGTCGCACCCTTCACCGCCCGCGACAATGCCGTTGCCACAGCCGCTTGTGGTGCAGTTACCCATCATGCCGTCGTCGCAACCGTCGCCGAGAATGCCGTTGCCGTCGTCGCACATTTCTCCGAGCGTCACGACGCCGTTGCCACACGCGGTAGCGGTGCAGTTGGAGTCGCATCCGTCGCCGTCGGTCGGGTTGCCATCGTCGCAGACTTCTGTGCCCGCAATGATGCCGTTTCCACATGCGCTGACGGTGCAGTTACCCATCATACCGTCATCGCAACCGTCGCCGAGAATACCGTTACCGTCGTCGCAGGTTTCACCCATGGTGACAATCCCGTTGCCGCAGCCGGTAGGTGTACAATTGGCGTCGCAGCCGTCGCCGCTCGTTGTGTTTCCGTCGTCACAGCTTTCACCCATCGTGACGATGTTGTTGCCGCACGCCGTGACGGTGCAGTTGGAGTCGCAGCCGTCGCCTTCGGTGGCGTTTCCATCGTCGCAGGCTTCACCTGACGTGGCGATGCCGTTGCCGCAGCCGGTAGGTGTACAGTTGGCGTCGCAGCCGTCGCCGCTTGTTGTGTTGCCGTCGTCGCAGGTTTCACCCATGGTGACGATGTTGTTTCCGCACGCGGTGACGGTGCAGTTGGAATCGCAGCCGTCGCCGTTCGTAAGGTTTCCGTCGTCGCACGTTTCGGTTCCTTCGATCGTGTTGTTGCCACACACCTGAGCGGGGCACGCGCTGACCTTCACGTCGTCGATGCCCACGCCCGCGAGTTGAGTCGACGCGTTCGCATCGAGATGAAACACAAGCTCAATGTTTTTGCCGGCAAATGAGCTGAGATCCGCAGTGTATTGACCCCAGCCGGCCACCGCGTTGACGGTGACAGTGGGGTTTGCCACCGATTGCGTCATGACCGGGCCGGTCCACTCCCAAACGCGCCTCGGGTTGGCGCCGCCCACCTCGCGAGCTTCCACCCAGAGGTGGTCGCTGGAGGCGGTGTCCATTTGATATTTCATCGCCCAAGTGGCGAGGATTGGCCCCTGCTTGTTGGCCAGGTTGATAGGCGGCGACACAAGGTTGTTCACCGAGCTGGCCGAATATGTACCCGTCAGGTTGGTTTTGAAGCACTTGGTGCCGCTTGCGCAGTCGGTGAAAATGCCGGCTTGCGCGGGTGTACCGTATGCCCACGTATTGGCGGTGCCGTTTGAGGTGAAGCTCGCATCGTTCGCCTCAAAATCGGTGTTGAGTACATTGGATGCGGCTCCCGCACCACACGTTGGCAACGCGGGCGGCTCGCATATCGTCATGCTCCAGCCGGTGAGCGAGCCGCCGTTGTTCGCGAGGTCGTCGATGACTGTCAACGTCCAAGTGCCACCCGCTTCTTGACCGTCAAACCAGTCAAGTCGCGAAGCGCTTTCAGGTTGCACCGTGGTGCCGTTCAACAGAGTGAAGGTGCTCGCCGTGAACGCCGCCTCATCGTCCACAGTGAAGTTCCAATCAGGGAACGTCGCCGAACCGATGTCCGTCACAATTGGCGTTTGTGTACCTTTCGGCGATGTGAGCGTAATGTCGAGATCCGTCGGCGCGGCGTGCGTCAGATTCAACTTGACGTCGATGTCGGCGATGCGCGGATTTCCCGGAACAGCGATCGTCGAAGTGATCTGACCGGGCCCCACTGGAATGGCCACGGCTCCGGCCGCGCTCGAATACGTTTGGCAGTTGACTCCCTGCGCAGTGGCCGGGTGTACACTCACGCTGAGAACGTAGTTTCCGCTTGTTGTTCCGCCGCTTGAGTTGACGGCGATGCCGTATTGTCCCGCCGATTGTACCGTGACGAAAAAAGCTTCTGAATCGGGGCCTGCGGTCCCGCCGCCGTCGTTGCTTTGCAGGAACGTGTTGTTGAATGGGCCGAACAAGATCTGACCGTTAAACTCAGTGCCGTCGCGTTCGGGATCGAGATCCAAACTGGCAAACACCGTGTCGCCCGCGTTCAGGTTCAGCGAGAAAATGTCCACATCGGTTGCGGGCGAAACAGTTCCCGCGATCCAACCGCTTGCCGGCAGCGCCTCCGGCGCCATGTCGTTGGGTTCTGTCTCCGCCGCGGGCGTGCCCGTCTGCGTTTTCATGTGCAGGTGGTAGGGCCGGATCGTGGTGCCATCCGAGAACTGTTTCACGCGAATGTAGTGCGTACCCGCGGTGGTGAGCGTTGCGCCGGCGATGGTGGACGATGTTCCAGACAACACGCCGTTGTCATCGTCTTCTTCAATGATCGTAGTTCCGTCCGGCGCGATCAGTTGAATGATCGTATCGGTGGATGCGGGCGACCACGTGGTTCCCGTGGCTGTGTACACCTTTTCGCCCACAGCTCCCGTGAAGGAGAAATAGTCGTTATCGGCAACGTCAAAGATGTTGGCGAGCATGACGCCGTCTTTGGGTGTCGGTTTCGCCGTTGCGGTAGAGCCGTTCGGTTCAACCTCGGGCGCGAAGCCCTGCGCCAATGCCGCCGAGTTTTGGCTTAATACCTCCGTTTCGTCTTGCGGTTCAGAGTCACCCGGCGCGCAGCCGAGTCCCATTAATGTGACGGTGGGGACCGCCACGGACATGAGAAGTGAGAAGCGCCTCATGGAAACAAGTTACCAGCGGGCCGGGCGGTGCCGTGGAGGATCGTGCGGTGTCACGTCGATGTTGCACTCTCAATGGCCACATGCGCCAAGCGTTTCCATGTGCGTCAACGCTCGTTCGTGGTTCGGCCGGGCCGCTTTTGCGTTGTGCACGGCCGCGGACGATTCATGCCCCGTTCGCCTGCCGACTCGCGTACCATGGCTTGATCCTTTTCCTGGAGATGCGCGCCATGACGCATGCCTTACGGTCGATCGCTCGTTCGCTATTTTCTTTCCGACGTCGCGAAACAGCACGAATCGCGAAGCTCTGTGCCGCCGCTGCGGTGGTCGGAGGGATCGGTACTTCGGCCGCTCCGGCCCAAGCGCTCACGATCACGCCCACGAACAGTGCGCAGGCACTCGTCCAAGCCCTTGTTTCGCAGGGGATCAACGTCACTTCGTACACCATCGCTCCCGGCCAAGACTTCAGCGATGACCAAGGTCCGTCGCCGCCCACCGGAACGTACGACGCCGGGCCGCTGGGTTTGCCGGACGGGATCGTCATTACTTCAGGCACCGCCCGAAACGCCGAACCTCCCAACGACTCCAGCGGAATGACGGGTTCGTCGAACTTCGGCGGGTCGACACTTTGCGCGCTTGTCATGGATGGCAACGGCGGCGGTGACGACGGCGGTGAAATTCCAAGCGCCGGCAGCACCGCAACGTATGACGCGAACACGCTCACCGTTCAGTTTTGGCTCGACCCCGGGACCGACGGCATTGCGTTCGATTGGATGTTCGGGTCTGAAGAGTACCCCGAGTACGTCGGCTCGTTTAACGACGCCGTCGGCGTCTTCATCCGCTCCGAAATCGGCGGCGTGTGGTCGCCGCATGAGAACATCGCGCTCGATTCAGGTGGCAACGCAGTCACCATCAACGGGCCTTTCTTTTCCGGCCCAACCGTGATCGTGCCCACCGCGCAATTTCCGATCACCGAATATGACGGGTCCACCCCGCACATCACGACCACGTACCCGCTCCCGAGCGGTCCCGCTGTCATGCACGAAATCACCATTGTCGTCTGCGACGCGCTCGATACGTCGCTCGACTCTGGTGTACTCATTGGCGGATTGCGCGCCTGCACCGGTGAATGTGACGCTGTTCAATACTGCGGTGACTCGCTCGTGAACGGCAACGAAGACTGCGACGACGGCAACAACGACAACGGCGACGCTTGCAGCAATACGTGCCAAGGCCCCGACACCGACGGCGACGGTCTGAGCGACATTCGCGAAGGTATCCTCGGCACCAACGTAAACGACCCCTACACCGACGGCGACGGCCTCGACGACGGCGACGAAGTGGGACCCAACGTTGTTGTCCCGCTCGACGCCAACGACGACGGCGAAATCGATGCGCTCGATCCTTGTTATCCCAATCCCAACAGCCTCGCGTGTGATCAGGACGGCGACGGTCTCACTGATCCCGGCGAGATCTTGGTTGGGACCGATCCCGGCAATCCCGATACCGACGGCGACGGCATTCCCGACGGCGCTGAAACCGGCTCACCCAACTTCCCACTCGACAGCGATTTCGACGGCGTTCCCGACGCACTTGAATCATCCACCGCCGACGACGACGGTGACGGAACGGCCGACCAGTTTGACCCGACAAACGCCAATCCGTGCGAGCCCAACATTCAGGCGGGTCCGTGCGATCAAGACAACGACGGTCTGACGAACGCAGAGGAGATCGCCGCCGGGACAGATCCAGTAGATGCCGACAGCGACGACGACGGCGCACTTGACGGTCAAGAAATCGATCCGGGCGGCGACGCCGACAACGACGGCATCGTCAACGGGCTCGACCCCGACAGCGACAACGACACCCTGTATGACGGCACCGAACTGGGCCTCAACTGCAATCATCCCGATACCGATCTGACCGCAGGCACCTGCGTTGCCGACGCCGATAACGGCGCCACCACCACAAGCCCTGTGGACGCCGATACCGACAACGGCGGGGCATCCGACGGCGCCGAAGATACCAACGGCAATGGTCAGGTCGACGCCGGTGAAACCGACCCGTCCAATGGTCAGGGCGACGACACCAACGTGGTTGACTCCGACGGTGACGGCCTTTCCGACGACCAAGAAATTCTACTCGGAACCAACCCCACCGATTCTGACAGCGACGACGACGGCGTTCTCGACGGCTTTGAGTTGAATGCAGCGCTCGACTCCGATGGAGACGGCCTCATCAACATGCTTGACCCCGACAGCGACAACGACGGGCTTTTTGACGGTACAGAGTTGGGTCTACCCTGCCTCTTGCCTGACATCGACCTTACCGCTGGTCACTGCGTTGCCGACGCCGACGCCGGTCTCACAAAGACCAACCCGATCGACCCTGACACCGACGACGGTGGAGCAGCCGACGGCGCCGAAGACTGGAATCACAACGGTGCCATCGACGCCAACGAACAAAATCCCACCGCTGGCAACGGCGCCGACGACGTCAACGTGACTGACTCTGACAGCGACGGTTTGAGCGACGCCGAGGAGATCAACTACGGTTCCGATCCGTTCGACAGCGACACCGACGACGACGGCGTTCTCGACGGCGATGAAGTCAACCCCACCGGTGACTTTGACGGCGATGGCCTGATCAACTCGGCCGATCCTGACAGCGACAACGACGGCATTTTCGACGGAACTGAAATGGGTCAACCCTGCGCCATCCAAGGTGCGCTCAACTGCGTGCCCGACGGTGATTCAGGTACCACCCAAACCGGCGCACTCAACCCTGACAGCGACAACGGCGGCGTCAAAGACGGCGTTGAAGACACCAACGGAAACGGCGTTGTCGACCCGGGTGAAACCGACCCCAATAACCCCCTCGACGACATCTGCGTCCAATCGGTTGACTGCGCTCTTGAAGGTCAGGTTTGTAATCCTACCACCGGCCAGTGTGTTGACCCGATCTGCGATCCCGTCACGTTTGCATGTCCCGATCCTGACATGTGCCATTACGTTGGCATTTGTGACGCCGCGTCGGGTGAGTGCAGCTACAACAACAAACCCAACGGTACACCTTGCACCGACGACAACCCGTGCACCAATGACTCTTGTCAGGGTGGCGCGTGCGTTAGCATCAGCAAACTCGACGGCGAAAGCTGTGACGTGGACGGCGTTCCCGGCCAATGCATCGCGGGCAACTGCCTCACCGACTCCAACGGAGGTGAAGGCGGCGCCGCGGGCAGTGGAAACGGCGGCGGTGGAAGCGGCAACGGTGGCAATGGTCAAGGCGGCGCAGGGGAAGGTGCCAACAGTCAAGGCGGCAACGACAGCGGCGGCAACGGTTCCGGCGCCAACGCCAACAGCGACACCGATCTGTACACACTCAAAGGCAACGGCTTCTGCACCGTTTCCAACGTCGGCGATTCGAGCGACAACCGCGCCCTTGCCGGTTTGGTCCTGGCGCTCGCTCTCGCTATCTCCCGCCGCAAAAACGCCAAGTCGGCCTAAGTTCCAACGGGCCGGCCCCCTCCCCATCGCCGGCCCAATCTCCCCATCATCACCCAAATCTACCCATCTGCATAACTGGGTAGCTGCCCCCACCCGCGGCGCCTTCGGCGCCGCTGCGCCCCCAAGCGTCTCACTTCGTTCGCCGCGGGGGCGCCCCAAACGCCACGCTTTTCGTGTTTTGCGCGTTGCCACTCTCCTTGGCGTTTGACATGTCAGAGCGGGACAGCGGCCGCGATCGCGACACGGTGCGACGACACTTGCACCCGCACTTCGCACAACGTGTTGTTGAAAGAAGTGACCTACGTGCCCGCTATCGAAAGCAGGCACGACCAGGGTGGGAAGATTGGAAGGGGAGGGGAGAAGGACGGAGGGGGAGAGTGGATGGGTAGATTACGGCTTCACGACCGCGACATCACCCTGATAAGCGCCGCCGAACGCACGCCACCAGTGAACCGCGTTGATGGTGCCGTTCGCGTCCACCAGCTTGGAAAACGCCCCGGCGAAGCCTTCCTGCGGCACCATTTTTACGGCCCAGGTGTGCCCATTCGCAGTGGGCGTTCCAACCGCGTAGTGGAGGTGACCCACGGTCGCATCTTGGTAGCTCACGTGAATGTCGCCGCTCGCGGTCACGAGGATGCTGGCGTCGTCGCCCACGATGTGCCTGCCGTCGGCGTTGAGCGTGCCTTCAATCCCAGCGCCGTCGTCAATGACTTCGGGTGAGCCAGGCACACCGTCTTTGACCTGAATGTACTGCACCGACTCGTCGAAGCCGTTGGAGTACACAACATGCCAAACGCCTTGCCCGTCGATGGCCAGCGCCGCACCGATGCCCACGTCACCCGTGTCGGTGCCGCCGGCTTCGCCGTCAATGAGTGTTGTGACCCATGAACCGCTCGCTTTGCTGGCAGCCCACAGATTGCCCATCACGCGGTCGTAATAAACAAGCCCCAAACCGCCCGCGGTGGGCACCGCGGAGATGTAGAGCCCCGTTGCGTTCGGGTAGGTTTCGAGCTTGCTCGGCCCGTTTTCGTCTTTGCAGACCGGATTGCCGTTGTCGCTCACGCACGCGGTGCCGGCCGAGCAGCTCGGATCGCACCCCTGCGCCTTGGGTGTACACAACCCCGTTTCAACAATGCAGGCATTGCCGGTGGTGCAAAAGCGGCCCGAGCACGGTGTTGCCGTGTTTTGAACCGCATCCTCAAAGGTCCAGGAGCCGCCGTCGCTCGAAGAAGCGATGCGTACACCTGAAGTGACTGCGCCGCCCATGCCGGGCTCCACGGCGAGATAGGCGATGGTCCACGCGCCGCCGACAACCGCCAGCTTCGCGTAGCGCCCGATGTCGCTCGTCGGTTTTTCTTGCACCGTCGATACCGACCAAGCGCCCTCTTTTTGGAAGGCAAACTTGAGCGAGCGATGCGTGCGATCGTAATAAGCGACGCCCACCGTGCCGTCGTCTTTGGCTGCGATCGAGGTCCAAAGACCCACGTCATCGCCCGGATCGGTCACGCCGCCGCGGAACCCGTTGGGATCGTACGATTCGGGATCCACTTCTTGCTCAGGAACGCCGTCGACAAGTTCCCACTGCACGCTTGTGCCGTCGAACTTGCCCACCGCGAGATCACCCCAATTGAAAAGGTCGCCCTTTTCACTGAGGCCCTTTTCAACGTAGCCGGCGACCCAGATCGTGTCGCCGACCACCGTGGCCGATGTGTACGCACCCGCCAAACCGGGGTTTAGCTTGTCGCACGACGGGCACTCGGGAACGCTGCTCGTGGTATTTGTTGTGGTGGTGCCGGTTGTGGACTGCGTTTCTTCTCCGCAGTTGCAGCCGGCAAACGTTGCGGCGGTTGTCACCACCGCAATGCCCGTCAGCGCGCGCATCGATCGGATCGCCTTGGCTTTGGGCGAAAGGGCGGCCGACGGCGCGGCCTTTTTCGACGAACGGCGTTTGCCAAATCGAAGCGCTGCACCGAGAACCATGACGCCGAGAATACCGGCAAGTTTGCCATCCGACGAATCGTTTCCGACCACCGTGCAGCCGCAGCCGCCGTCGCTCGGAAGCGGCTTGCCGCGAATCGCCTGCGAAGCCGTCGCTACGAGGCCTTCTTCGTCGCGCGCTTCGACATCCACATCGCCGCCGGGGGTCACGTCGAGGAGCTGAAGCTCGCTCGCGCGCGTCCAACCCGACCACGATCCGCCGTCGATCCGGTAACGAACAAACGTTGCGTCGAGCGACGAAACCACATCGCGCACAACGATCTTCGCTTTGTTGTTGCCTTGTTCTTTGACGGCGATCGCCGGAGCTTCACCGTCGATCACAACGTCGACAACGGCCGGCGTCATGTCGGTTGTCATCGGCTCGCCCGCAATGCGCGAGCGAACTTCGATCTTGTGACGACCTTGCAAACGGAAAATGCCTTCGTGCAATTCGATGTTGCGTTTGGTCGTCCACGGGCGCCAGAAGCCGCCGTTCATACGGATCTGGTACTCGACCTTGTTCGAGCCGTTGTCTTGCGGCGACGACAGCAAAAGCTCCACGCGCGGCGCGTTGTCCTTGGTCGCCGTCACAAGCGTGAGGCCCGCGGGATCGATCTCTTTCTTCGTCACCACCGCATTCGTCTCATTCGAAGGAGGCGGTTGCGGCGGCGCCACGGCAAGCGTTGCGAAGATCCCCAGGAAGTCGTCGGTACCTTCGGTGACTTTGGTGAGCCCCGGTGAACCTTGTCCTTCAACTGTCTCAGGGATGTTCAACTGCAACCCAAGACCCGCGAGCTGATCGTTGAGGTTGATTGCCGGGATCGCGCCACCGAGAGCGCTGCCAATTTGGCTGGCAAGCAAGTCGGTTAAAATCGCAGCGATTGCGTCGAGATCCGCATCATCATCAAGCAGTTCGGCGTTGGTGATCTTGGCGTTTACGATGCCGATCTTTTCGATCACCGGCACGAGCCCATCGGGCGTCACCGTGATGTTCATCGGCACGTCCAAGTCGATTGTGTACGTCATGAAACGAACAAATCGATCCAGCGACCACACGTAAAAGTCGACCGAGAATTGTTTCATTCCAATGCGAATGAGCGGGTCGGTTTCAAGATTGGTTCCGTAACCAAACTCCGCCGTCGGCGGTGCGCCGGGCCGAATTGCAAGCGCCAGCGTTTGCGCTTCATCTTGCAGGCCGAGGCGTTGTGTACCTTTCGCTTGCAGAAGGTTGTCGACCAACTTCGAATCAAGCGGCAGCGGAAGCGACGCCGCCAGCGTTTCAAGCGACAAGCCGATGCAAAGCAAACCGCTGTCATACATGCCCGAGAGCGCGTAGTTAAAGAACCGTTCGCTCAGCGCGATGCCCACGTGCGGACCGGCTTGACCCATCGGCCAATTCGGCACCGTGTTGCCTTTGAGCACCTCCGGGATCGGAACGCCCTGCGGCGGATCCATGTTGGCGAGCTTCACGCACGATGAAACCGGCTGCGGAAGCGCACCGCCGAACATGCCCAGCGTGGCGCCGCCTTGAATGGGATTAAGGCTTCCATACGGGGGCCCGCCGTTGGGCGGCGTGCCGGATCCGCCGGCCGCAAACAAGAAGTCGAGGCCGCCTTTGGTTCCGGGTGAAATCGATGCGAGAAGCGACGAGAGATTGATGTTGCCCTCGGTCCCGAGCGCGATCGAAACGCATTTCCCGCTCGCGAATTTACATGTTCCGCCGTCATTCGATGTACCGGCGGGACACTCGGGCGTGAGCGTCGGATCGGCTTTGCGGCAAAGCTGGTCGCCGATTTGATCTTTGAGAGTGTCGAGCAGCGGGCCGACGAGTTGGCCAAACGCCAGGTCTTTCAAAAGGCCTTCTACTGCTCCCGGCAATCCGCCGCAGAAGTGTAGGGAGTTTTTCAGTTGGTTTTCGTTGATGGTTGCGCTGACGACGTCGATGCGCGAATAACCTGCCAGCGCCGCCTCACTTTCCGGGCTGATGGCCAGCTCAATGTTTACGTCGACGTTGGCATAGGTTTGCGTTTCGCCGGGGCAGTTATCATTGCCGTTCAACACGATGTCGGTTGAGTCGGGAATGAAGAAGTACACAAAATCGGCGGGTAGGTTTTGAAGACGAATGGGAAGCGGGCCCGAAATCTGGAGGATGTTTGGCGCCTTGGTTGTGATGGTGAGCTGCGCCCCGCCGATATTGATCTCGGCCACACACTTGGGTGGATTGGCGTTGGGGTTTGGCCCGCCTGGACAGATCTCGTAGTCGATGCCCGACGTACTGCCTGACGTTGTTGGAACGTTAAACGTCACCACACCACCGGCGCCCATTCCGCCCAGCAGTTGTTCCGCAAGCGGACCCAAGTTTTGCGACAAAAACCCAAGGCCCGATTGGGTAAGCCGCACCGAGCCCGCGTTTTCCACGCGCGCTTCTTTGGGAAAACCATTGGGAAGCGGTGTCACGCCGCACCCGGCGCATCCCCCGCAGCCGCCGCCGGAACAACCGGCGACAATGAGTAAGACCAGGATCGCGAATAGATGTTTGAGTAAGCGCCGAGGCATTTGCGACCTCCAAAAGAACGGCGAAAAACGGCGTGCAACCGGCAGCCCACCGGCGCGGACACCGCACTGCTCACGATGGTACGCGGAGCGCGGATGCGCCTGCAACCGCACAAACCTGCTGAACCGCCCTTTTCTTCGCGGCTTGATCTCCCGCCGTCAACGGTGTGCGATGAGACTGGGTCGCAGAAAGATTTGGCTTGAAATGAAGGAGCCTTTGAATGGACCGAAAGAGATATCGCCCAGCGGTGTGGGCTGTCACCGCATGGGTCGCCTGGGGAGTGGGCTGCGCTGAACTGCTCGGTTTGGAAAAAGCGGAAGAGGACAAGTGCGCGCCGGCCGGATGCGGCGCGACTGCCGGCTCTGGGGGAAATGGGGGAGGCGGCACGGGCGGTGCGCCGTTGTGTACACCGAACGAAACGCGCTCATGTTACTCGGGGCCCACCGTCACAGAGGGAGTGGGAAACTGCTTGGCCGGCACCGAAACCTGCGCTGCGGATGGACAGAGTTGGGGCACTTGTGTGGGCGAGATCACCCCGCAAGCCGAAGCTCCCTCCGTGTTTGGGGACGAAGCTTGTGATGGGTACATACCGGGAGAAACTCTGTGCGCCCGCCTGTTCGGCGACGGCGCAAATCAGGTTAGTCTACGCGTGGTAGGGGGCAACGACGGTTCTTTTGTCGTGGCGGGCGTCTTGAACGGCGCGATCGACTTCGGCCCAAAAGTGCTGGTTGGACAAGACATTATCTTTGTCGCCCAACTGAATGCCTATTGCGAGGTGATCTGGGCTACTCAGATCGGCGGGTCAACACAGAGTCGTTTGGGCGACGTTGTCATCAACGATCAGAATGAGATCATTGTGGCAGGCTCGTCCGGCGTTTCGTTCAGCATCGGCACGACGCCGGTTTCGGCCGGTATCTTTCTTGTCAAGCTTTCCGGGATCGACGGGACGCCCGTGTGGTCCGCGTCCTGCGCTACGCCGAGCACCGCGAGCGTTGCTCACTCCGTTGCCACCAATTCCACTGGGGACATTTTTGTTGGGGGATCCTACTGGACGAGCATCGATTGTGGCCAAGGAGCGAAAGCCGGAACCGGCTCAGCGGACGGATTCGTCGCGAAGTTTGATGGCACAAGCGGCGGCTTGTCTTGGCTAAGCGCCTACGGAACCACCTTGAACGGATACCAAGAAATAACGGCTCTTGCTTTAGATCCAGCGGGTCAAGTTGTTGGCGTCGGAACGTTCGAAAACGGCGTTACCGTGGCGGGCCAAAACTTGGTCGCAGTAGGTGACCGTGACACCTTCGTCTTGCGGCTCGGGGCCGACGGGTCGGTCATTTGGGTCAAACAGTTTGGTGGAAGCCTCGGTCTGTTCGTGGAAGATGTCGCCGTTGATGGTCTGGGCGCGGCAATTGTTACCGGCGCGTTCACCGGGACCATTGAACTACCCACTTTGCCCGATCTCACCAATCTGAACGCGTTTGACGGATTTGTGTTCAAACTCGACGCCTCTGGAACACCGCTTTGGGCATGGAGTTTCGGGGACTCAACCGAGCAGGCAGGGTCAAGGGTAGCGGTCGATTCAGAAGGGGATGTTATTCTCGCGGGGCGATTCCAGGGCACGCTAAGTCTGAACGGTGCGGCGCCGCTAAATGCGAGTGCCTATGCGGATGGATTCGTCGCAAAAATCAAGGGGCAGGACGGCGCTCACGTTTGGAGTCGAGCGTTTGAGGATGCCGACTATGGTATCGGCGCCGCGCCCGCTCCCGATAGGACAATCCTCGTGTCTGGCACCATCGGCAAGGCTGTTGACTACGGGACGGGTTTGCTTATGCCGAAAGGTGACGACATCTTCGTCCTTCACCTCGCCCCGTAGAACAACCTACCCATCATGGGTAGATCGCAACCTTACCACCGCCGCGGAGTAAACCCGCCCATCACTCAACGCGCGCGCGATGCTGCCAAAACCGCGTTCAAACTCAAAAACCTCCCCCCGCAGGTGGTCAGTTCCGCGAGTCGCCTCAAAGACGCCGCCGCGCCCCTGACAGCGATTCTCGCCCCGCAGGGCAGTGGGGATACCCAAGCCAAACGCAAAGCGGATCGCACCTTGGACAACGCCTGGGCCGCAACGTCAGACTGGTTTTCGGGCTGGGCAAAACTGCCACCTTCTGACAATCCCCACCACGCCGAGGTCAACGCCCTCACCGATGCCATCTTCAGTGACGGACTCGAATTCACTCAACAGCGGTATAAAATTCAGTGGCAAGAGTCAGACTCCCGCCTCAACGTCCTGAACGAAAAGAAAAACGTGGAGTTGATCAAAAACCTCGGTGGCACCCCTTTTCTTACCCATCTGCGCGACGCTCACAAAGCCTACGGTGACGCCATTCACGTGACCAAGGCTGCACCTGAGCCTACCGACCAAGACGTACGCACCAAACTCCTTGCCGTGCTCGATGCCATTCGTGACTACGCCACCCGCGTGGCCAATGTGAGCGATCCCAGCGTGCCGGGCAGTGACGCGCTTGCAGAAGCACTCTTGCGGCCTCTCACCACGTGGGAATCGCCGGCCGCGGGCTCGTAAGGGTATGAAGAGCCGGGCGGTGAAGCGCCGGCGCCGGTCCCGGCGGCTCCTGAAAATCCCAAGTAGTTTTCAAGGTCCGAACCTCGATTGCGTCAGCGCGTTGAGGTGGATCGAGGTTCGGACCCGGCTCAACCTGAACGCGTTGACTTGACTTGAGGCTCGGACCTGGCTCAACCTGAACGCGTTGACCTGCTATGAGGCTCGGACCTCGCGCGACCTGAACGCGTTGACCTGAATCGATGTCCAAACCTGACGGGTCACTCAACTCACTGGCCCGGAGAAGGGTTGCCACCTAACCCACGGCCAGCCAGTTGACCTGAATTGAGGCTGGCGTCAGTCGAGAAACCCTTACCGTATTCCGTATCGCTCAGCTCTCAAACGAGCGTAGTGGGCGGCGTACGCGGCACTCCACCGCCCCGCCAACTGAGGGTCTTCCCCAAAACGTGCGCGCCATTCAGCGATGAGCGCGTCTGGATTGGACACAGCGAAGCGTTGAAATACGGCCTGTCGTCCGACTGGGTCATTTCCCACCATGGCGATTTCCGCGCTCAAAGCGGCATATTCGTCCAATGTGAACACACGCTTCGGCGGCGGGGTTGCCGGACTCGTTGGCTTTGATGCTCCGAATGCAAGCACCTTACGGGCGATGGCACCCACGTCAACGTCGACTGTTTCACCTGACATACCGTTTGACTTAGACTGGTTTGGACCCGCTTGACTGGGGGTGGCCACCGCGGCGGATTTGGCGAATGGATCGAAAGGGACAGCTTTTTTTAGGATCGCGGCCACGTCAACCGCCGCGGTTGCTGTTGAGTGGGCGACCTCGGCACGCACAACTGTTGGAACGGGAGCAGGCGTGGAGGTTGGGATGGTTTGAGGCGCTTTGGAAACACTCGCGGGAGTCGATTTTTCTCTGAGAAACGAGGGAATTTCTACTGCGGCTCGCCGCTCAATGGGAGCGAGCGTAGATTCGACCGCGGCGGTCGGTTCAACCACAGCGATGACCTCGTTCTTTTCAGCCTTGTCGAGTGTCTTATCTGTATCTGGCCGGGGGCTTTTTCACCGAATCTTGTGGTTGTAAATGCCGCGACAAATTTGGCCACCGTTGCCGCGTGTGACTTTTCGGATACCCCGTCCGTTTGCGGCGCGTCAGGTTTTCTCAGTCGATTGCTCCACGCATTCTGAATTTCCGACCACCTAGCTTCCGTCAGGTTCGCTTTGGCGAATAGAATGTTCTTGTCAGAGAATGGGTCCGCCAAACGCGCCGAAAACGTTGCAAACGCCTCCACCGATTCACTCAGTTGAGAGTCTGTGAAAAAGGGAACGTCTTTCATCTCGTTCTCGCTCTATTTACCGCGGTTGAATGGCTCCAAGCTCAACCACCTGTTCGGCAGGAACTTGATTGACAATGGCCGTCGAAGACGTCGCTCCAATGACCTGATTGTCCTGCCCAAGTCTTGTCAGCGTCTGGAAGAAGCGCATCTGCTCGCCTGCTGAAATGAACAGCTCAGGGGAGTCAATGAGGAGCAGTGAGTTGGAGAGTCCGAGTCGCTCGAACGTAGCGGCAAACAGAACCGCCTGTTGCTCGCCGCTTGACAGCTCGTCGATGAGGACCGATGTGCGATCGGATCGCACAAACGTCGGCGCCGATTTTTCACCGACCGATGATAGACCGGACAATCGAAGATGCGGTGCAAGTCGAGCAAATGACCGCTTGAAATGGGTAAGAGAGTCAATCACCTGCCCTGGAAGAACGATCCCCCGCTCCTCCAAAGAAGTCGTCATTGTCGAGAGGTCAGACGCAAGTTCAGATGTGAGCCAAGCCCTTTCCAGACCGTATTTCTCTGGATCTTTGGTGAGCCGCAGGGACGCGTCCAGTTTTTCTGAAACGGCGTGTATCGGCACAGGCAAAGGGCCGGAATAAATCTGCCGCGAAGCGGGAAAGTATTCGACCTTGCCTACGGTGTTTGTGCGTTCGAAGGCGCTCAGGACTTTTCGTAATCCAGTCGGCACGTCGGAAAGGGCCTTGCGCTCAAAGATGTCAACCGCAACCTGAATGTTTGCATCTGACAATGCGCCGAAGGTGATTTCGTTGCTCGACACGTGCCACGTCCCCTCGATTACAGCGGGCTGCTTTGGATCTCTCGGTAAGAAAGTTCCCCCGACCTTTGTACCGTAAGAACCGGCAATCTCTTTCCACGCTGCAATGGCTTCCAACAAGCGCGTTTTTCCGCACCCCATGGGGCCGGTGAAGAGGACAACGTCAAATGGTTGGCCGGATCGATCCGTCAGATTGACATCCATGTCGGGCAAGCCGCAAATATTCTTGATGCATAATTTTCGAATTTTCATGTGCGGCCACCCGTTCTACAAGCTGGGCACGAACACCTTGACACTCGACGGCTTGCCCGTTTGACGGTGAGTGACGGGAACGGATATCTCTATCACCTCAGGCCTCGCCAAAGTTCCCGGAGGCGCCCGAAAAAGGACGACCTTTTGATCCCCCACCGTTTCCGTTGTTTCAATGGATCCTTGGGGAGCTGTCACATACCCCAGCCGAAACAGAACGACCTCAACGGTAAATGTCTCGTCCGTCGCTCGGCGACGTTGGTAGGCTCGGTTCTCCTTCACCGGCAGTTCCACGTCAACCGATTCTTCAAATGTAGTTCCCGGGTAGAGCGGAGTTGAATAGGGAACAATCAACTCGGTAGGCGCAAGGCCAACGGGTACCGGCGGAATCGCTTTCTCAACGACCAGGGACGACGACTCAGTATAAATGTAGGCATTGTCGGCGCTGAAAGTGGGCAAGCCGTCTTTGTACGCAACAACTCGATTCATCAAGTGAACGGTTAAGTCCCCTTTGTTTTTTACAGTATAGTGAATTGTCATGCGTGAATCATCCGCCGTCAGGTTGGCGCTGAATTCAAGCCCATCTTGTGTGACCATCATTGTCTCCTGAGAACTGCTTCGCGGCGAATCAGGCTTTTCGCAGCCCATCGCCGTCAGCCCGATAACGGAGCAGAAGAGCCATCTGTAAAAAGCGCCGCGTTGTTTTGCTTGAGGGCCGGTTTCTACCATGGAGGCCCTCCCGGCCAGTTGTTTGGGTAGTACGAATTTCTGGGAGGAAGGCCGAGGTCGCGCCGAAAGGAGTTTTCAGTGGGGATGTCTTTCGAATGGTCTGGAACCGCCGTAGGAACGCCGTTGGGTTGAGTAATCGTACCACCCTTGCAGCCCACCGTCTTTCGTTCTTCACCTCGACTGGATGAACCATTTTGTCCTGGGTAACTGTCGTCGGGGCCATTGCCATGTGTACCCGTGGCGTTGTGATGGGCGTGGACCAACTCGTGCCCAAGGACAACCGCAGCGGCATTGGGATTACCTGCCAGCCCAGGCGCCGGATGGGAGGGATTCCACGAAACGGTACTCCCCACCCCCTTGCCCGGCTTGGCGGCATTGCCGAGAGGGTCAAAGTGAGGCTTGCAATACCCGTTGGGATCGGTTGTTTCTTGAATGGTCACTTGATGGCCGGATGCGGCGATGTCCGCGAAAAGCTGTTTGCCCGTGGGTGTGCTGTACAACGTGGCAACAGCGGCCTGTGTTTGTTTGATAAAGTCGTCTGACCCCTGAATATTGAGGGGGATCGTGACCGAAGCTCCACCCACGAACACTTGGGGCGCACCCATGCTCACCGTGGCCCCACAAACGACACTATCACCCAAGGCTGATGCGGGTAGACCGTGAATCAGAACATCGGCAGAACCGGTTTGAATGGAACCCGGCGGGTCGCCCGGCTTGCCACATGCGGCTGTATCAAGCGCTCGCGCGACCGGTAAACCATGGGCCATGACCAGCGGTGCGCCTGGACCTGTAATCGTGCCGGGCAACAGGTGCGCCGTTGGGTCGGTAATGCGTGCAAGCGGTTTCAAGACCCGGCTCCCGATCAGCAGTTGAGTTTGATAGGTGTACCTTTGACGTCTACGGGCCCGCTTGAGTGAATATCAATTCCACCTTTCGTGATCTTGATGACCGAGCCGCCGGCTTGCAAAACAATTTCGTCACAGAAAACGTGAAACTTGGCGCCTGTTACCTGTACGACGTCTTTGCCCTGCAAATAAACGGCGCCCGCCTTCACCACGTGATTGACACTCTCGTCCACACGCAGGTCGTTTGTCCTAAGAAACATGTGCGCTTTGGCCGTGAGATCCAGCGAGCCAAGGGTGGCGGTGACATCTCCATCCACGTTGATGTCCATGTTGCCCTTGACGTTGAGGGTTTGATTGCCCTCAATTTTACCACCCACATTGCCGACAACGTTTGAGTCAACGTGGCCCTTCACGTGGAGGTGAACGTCTTTCAGGACCAGCCCTGACAAGTTTTTTTGCGCCCGAAACGCGAGAAGTTCTTCGCCCGCGGCGTCATCCATAAAAATAAAATTGTAGCCTTCAACAGGCCCGCTCGGCCCAAATGACTGACTCTTCCAAACACTGACCGTTTTCTGCTCTTCCGGCAATGACAGCGGCGTGGTGCTCACGGCGTTGTGTACACGGCCCATCACAAGAGGTAAGTCGGGGTCACCCTCACTAAAGGCAACCAGCACTTCATCCCCCACGCGGGGTAGGGTCACTAACCCATAACCGGGGCCGGCCCACGCTTGAGCCACGCGCACCCGGCGGGTAGGATTGCCCTTGCCCAGATCGCGCCGATCCCACCTGAACTCCACTTTGACGCGCCCAAATTCGTCGGTATCCACCGTGCCGGCCGGTGTGTCGCCCACCACAAAAGCCGTTTGGACCCCCATGATACGCGGCTTGGGCCACACCCTCGGCCGGAACGGGATGTCCGCCGCGATGACAATCAACTCATGAACAAGACTCGCTTGTCCGGGCGTGCTGGACTCCATCATTGAGTGGCTGCGCACGACCACCCAATCTCCGGCGATGTCCGATCCGGCGACGGTGAACCGACTGCCGGCCCCGGCCGCAAAGTTGGTGACCAGCCTGAGTCTGTGACGACTTGCGCGGGCCGCACTCAGGCGGGTATGGGTCAAATCCTTGCCTTCGGCATCCACAGAAAACGCCCCCGTTGCGTACGTATAGTCCTCAAGCGACGCCTCAACAGGGCCGCCGTTGCTGGCACTCTCCAACGCCTGGAGAGTGAAGCCCGGTTTCTGAAAATCGTAGTCGCGCCGACGAATCGCGCTTGTTTCGAGATCGGCAACTTCGGCCCAGCGAAGGACGGCGAGCCCTGTTGGGGTTAGGTTCGATGGGTTAAACGTGATCACGTCATTGAATTGAACCGAGCCGCCCGCGGTGTCATCGGTGAATAACCATGCCCCACCTGCGCGATGATCGAAGAGTGTTGTGACTCCGTCCTCAGCCAAAACGCGCAGCACGAAGTCATAGTCTGTTTCTCCGTATTGAACAGCGTATTCTCTCACTCTGGCAGCCGGAAGATTGCTTGGAGCAGCCATTTGCGCCCCATGTCGTCGGAGCACAGAGACCGCCATGTCGGGCCCGCTCTGCTGTTGGTAGATACAGGTGTTGCGCGCCCTGGTGAGAAGCCACTCTCTGGGGACAACGGACAAGCGATACTCTGTTGTACCGCCGCCGACGGCCGTGTGTCGACGCGCCTGACGAACGATACCCGTAACCGATGGTAGCAGTGTTTGGTCTGGGAAATGGACCTGAACGGTTTGCCCAATCAGTTGGGTAGGTTCCAAGTCAGAGTTGGGCGAAAAAGCAACCAAAGCCAACTGAAAGAGTTCGGATAGGACATCTGTAAAGTCCACCCGGTGAATCTCCAACATCCCGTCAAGGTGAGTGGCATCGGGGAAATGAAGATCAACGCGAAGGGCCATGGGTGCCTTTTGGGGTTGAGTGGAGCGTTGCCCGGGTGCATAACGCCAACCGGGGGCGGAGTAAACAGCGAACAGCATTCGACTTCTGTTTGTCTGCCAAGCTGACATGAGCGTTGCGTTGAACACTGCGCTCTGGCAGGATCGCGCGCATGGCCACGAACGCCGGGATACCCGGCCGCCCTGAGGGCGGAGTCACCGCTGAAAGCCCCACGCGGGTTCGACTTCCCATGTTCGTGGCGCCGACCACTACGTCTTTCCACAACACTTTCCGGCCTGAACTAAATCCCGTTGCCTGCTGCCGGTTGGACGATGTTCGGTTTGGCTTTGAGTCTTCGTTCGTTCGTATGAGCGCGACCAACGAACTGGCACGGCTTGGAGAGCTTCTCAACTCGAAACCGGGTGTGGTGTTGTCCATCTTCGGCCATGCCGACCCTGTTGGATCGGACGACTTTAACAAGTTGTTGAGTGGTCGTCGTGCCATGGCAGTATACGGCCTTCTGGTGCGCGACGTGGCCTTGTGGGAAAAACTCTACTCCTCGCCGCTGGGGGGAGACGATTGGGGCCTTCCCGCCATCCGATCCATGCTTGAAGCTCTTCAGATAGCCCCCGGGTCTCTTGACTTGGTGCCTGACATATCCACCACGGAGGCGCTGGCGGCCTTTCAAACCCAAAGCGATCTGCCCCCCACGGGCAACGCGGATAGTGCAACTCGGGCGAAGCTTTTTGCTGTGTACATGGACTGCTTGTGTCGGGATCCCCAGGGGGCGCCCTTCACAGTTGACAAGGCGCAATTTCTAGGTCGAGGTGCCGACGCCGGTGGTAAGGCCGACTATCAAGGATGCGGCGAGTTTAATCCGGTCATGCTCTTCAGCCACGCTGAAGCAACGGCGTTTGCCGCATCCGCCGACAAAACCGAGCGCAATCGACAAAACGGGCCCAACAGGCGAGTTGTTATCTACCTATTTGCAGCGGGCGCACGCGTGGAGGCAAGCGCTTGGCCTTGTCCGCGAGCGGAAGAGGGTCTGAACGATTGCAAAAAGCGCCTGTGGTCAGATTGGGGTGAACGACGAAAACTTACCGAATCACGGCGTGAAGCTCAGCGCGATCACAACACATTTCTATGTCGATTCTACGATCGGCTCGTCCACGCGTCGCCCTGTGAAGACGTACCTCTTCCCAAGGTGAGCGAGCTTGTCGCGGGGCGACTCCGTTCCAGGTTTTCGGTTGGGAAGACGTTTCCGAAACCATCCTCCATACCCATGCTTCGTCAGGTGGTGGAACACGTGGCGCAACATCCATCGCTTCGCGTGTTGGTGGTTGGACACACCGATCGCACGGGGGCCGATGCCATGAACTTGGAGCTTTCGCGCAACCGAGCAGCCGCTGTCAGAGCGTTTCTTGTGGGTGATGCAAACTACTTTCGACAGCGCTTTCGTCAGGCCGATCCGGTAGCGGCTTGGGACTGGGAAGAAGTGCAATGGATGCTCTCCGCCCTTGAAATTGACGGTGATCCTTTTTACGCGGGGTTTGTTGACGGTCACTGTTCTGACATGACATTAACTGCCATTCAGAGCTTTCAACTTGCATCGGGAATGGAAGCGTCGCACGAGTGTGACAACGCCACTTTAACGGCGCTCATTCAAGGGTATTTGGATCTTCTCGGCCCAATCAGACCCAAACCTTCCCAGATTGAAATTGTCGGTGGGGGCTCGTGGCATCCGCCCCGAACGTTTGGTTCCGAGAGTACACTGAGTACGGAGCTGTTGGATGAAACCGACTTGCTTCCGGGGTTTCGCCGCGTTGAGATTTTCTTGGGGGAAGATCCATTGCTGCCGCCCACAAAAACGTGTCCACCCACCCGTCACGCTCGGTGCACTCCCTATGAGATCTGGTGCCGCAACGTGACCAAAGAACTCGACGCGAGTTCCACTGTTACAATGAACGTTCGCATTGTCGACGTGGTCGGTCGGGTGTTCGGTCATCTTCCAGTCAGTCTCTATGGGTATCCCGACGATGCGGATGGGGAGGTTCTTCTTGCGTCCCTTACTACCAGTCGCTACGGCACATTGCGTCTAACGGCGCCGCCGGGCCCGTACGCCCTCTCGTTTGTTGCCGACGGGCATCCGCAGCGAACGGCATTTCAGATCCATCCCGACGAAGCCGGCGGTGTGACGGTTCGAGTGTACCCAGAACACCTGGATACCGATTCGTTTGAATCAAGCGAGCAATAATCCCATGGCCAACGTTGCTGCCCGCATGGTGTTCTACCCTCAGACGCTTTCAAACCGCAAGAACGCCACAGAACCCCGGCTAGACCTGTTCTTGGCATTCCCCGATTTTTACGACAGCGCCAAGGTCCGGCTGGTTGTGTACCACTTGGACATGTATCAGAAGTCGCCCCTCCTCAAAAACGAGGACAAAGGCTCCACTATCCCCCAACCGAAAGGAGGGGGAGGGGTGTTTCACAAGTTTAAACAGGGCGATCTGAATCGGGCGTTTCTAAGCACCACCGCGGTGGATGACAAATACGGTTCTGAACTCAACCCCAAACTTGGGATCGGCACAGGTGTCTTGTTGAAGATCGATGGCACCCTTTTCAAATGTAAGAAAAAAGAGGTGAAAGCCTGGTGGTTAAGCCCCCGCGGCACCCCTGAAGAAAACACGTCCAAGCCCTTCAGCGTGTGCCGATTTCACGTGGCCACCACCGATGAAGACGCGCGATCGGGCCGAGTCAACCCCAAGGCGGTGGGGCGGATTATTCTTCTCGACGACAGCCATCAATACCAATGGACAGATCACCGACTGGCCATTCGGATGGCGCTCACCCACCCTCACGCTGGAATCTCCGAGGGCGCGGTGATCGCCGCGTCGCTCTGCCCAGAACACAACCCCGCGTGTCCGCCCGATGATAAGAACAATATCAAAAACAGAGGCGTGATCCTCTTCGACGCGGCGGCGGTCAAGTCGGGCAAGCCTCATCCGATAGGCGAGGACAAAGACAAACCGCTGGTTTCACCCACGCCCAATCCGCGTGTGATGCCGTTTGACCTGACGGGTCGGTACGAACATATCAACGGCGCTCAAGACGCGGCGCTTGTTCTTCACTTGAATCAGGCGGGACACGCATTGGTAGGTTGGTTTTCGCTGCCCATTCCCATGCCAGCGCCGTTTGCCCCGGCTCCCATTGTGGGCCTTCCGGCGGCGCCGGGCTGCTTGTGGGTAAGCTCTCTGCCGAATGAAGATAAAGTGCGCGGCTGGCAGTTTTTGTGGGCCCGTTTACCCAACAACACAGTCAACACCATGGACCCCGACGGGATAGATAACAACCCTCTGGGCGGCACGGGATGGATCCAAGAAACCAAAGATCCCACCGATGCAAGCGTCGACGCGGTCAACCTGACCTTTGAGCACGCCGACGGCACCACGTCTCCCGTGTTAACATTGCGGCTTGTGTGGCCCTACCCACGCTGGCCGTGGGCCATCATCAACGATCCCAAATATTTCACACCCGAAGAGCGCGATCTGATTATTACCGACGAGGTTCGTCCCGTGGCCACGGGGGTATGGGCCCGCCTGCGAAAACAGTTCCACCCCGATGCAGAAATCGAAAAAGGCCCGCCGCAGGCGACGGTGGCTTCGGTGATCCGCGATTGGAAGGCCCTGCCGCAGGGTGGCAACCGAGCTGGCCCTCGGGGAAAAATGGCAACGTATCTGGGCCATTTAATAGACCCGTTCCGCGGTCTGACAGGGGATTACAAACACCGGGCTGCCGAGCATATTCGAGCCGGAGCGCTCTATCACCAGGTCAAAGCGGGAGATGTCTTCGATTCCGTTTATGGCTGGCTGATGAACATGATCACCGACTATATGACGTGGATGATCGGACAGCGCCAAGCGGGCATTGGTGATTTTGTCGGCAAGTCGGACGCAGAACTTTATGAGAGAGTAGAATCGGGGTTTAGAGACATTGAGTTGGTTCCCCAGGGGCGCTTCATCTACACCATGAAATTCAAAAAATATCTCGGCACAGAAAAGCTTCCCGCGCCGAATGTTTTTTGGTTTACCGTCACCATCAAGAAAGAAGTCGAGAACCCAGACCATACCCGCACGCCCGAAAAAAATTGGCAAAGCCACGGCTGGGAGCAAGTCCCGCTTCACGGGGTGTTTGGGGCCGTTGGCATTGGTTTGAGCAAAGGCAAGCCCGGCCTCACAGGCAGTCTGCCCGGGGACACCGAGTTTTACCATTTTGCCGATCTTCAACTTCCCGACTTTAACGAAGCCACGTTCACCGTGACCGAAGTATCGGGCCCAAGCGCATCGGTGGGCCCAGCCGGCTTTTCAACCAAAACCATGTTGGTGCAGTTTAGGCTGAAAAATGGGGTTCGCCTCTCGGCAGTATTTGAAGATGTGGGCCCCAAAGTGAAACCTGCGCTGCCTAAAAAGCCCAGTTGGTCGCTCTTTGCCCTGGCGGGTGGGGTGGGGCGGTTGTTGACCGATCTTCCCAAAGCTGACAAGCCACCGGACGACACGTCCAACGACATTGCCAAGGGGAAAGACACCGGTGCTCGGGTGTACGCTTTGTTTCAACGCGACTCCGCGGTGCTCGAGCAGCGAAACTACTTTGAGCGGCGTTTGGCCATGCTTCGGGCCGCGTTTCGAGAAGAAATCACCAAGGCCCGGGTGCTCGGGTACGCCTCTCCCGAGGCCCTTCCCGATCACAACCGCGATCTCAGTCTCCGAAGGGCGACCGCGGTGAAATTGGCGGTGATGGACGCGTTTCACCCTGACATTGTTCCTTCCAACTTTGATGTGGTGGCCCAAGGAGAAACACCAGCCATCAAGGTGGGTGGGCTTTTGGATCCTCCTGGAAAAACCACCGCCGACAAAATTCGAATTCACGAAGAAGAACTGACAAAGTATTGGATTTGGCGGGTGGTAGAACTGTGGATCGAAAGTATTTTGGTGGTGCGGGTCAGGCCCAAAGAAGAAGAAAAAGGCAAACCGTAGCGATTGGGTAGATACTGACCGGGTTGGTTTTCCACCGAGAGCCATTCAATGACCGAAAACGAGAAGGTAGATTCACAACGTTCCATGTTGGGAGAGTCCTCCCCTTCCAAGGGGAGATCGGGACTTCCAGCTCTTCTCGCGGGCGTGACGGGGCTGGGGTTATTGGGGTTGGGGGCGGCGTACGCGTACACCGTGAAGATGTACCTCGCAACTGTTGAATACGTTGAGAAATCTTCGTCGTTTGTATCGCCGGACCGATTTCGGCTCGCTGCGGGGTCGGCAAGCGAGTCGGCGGAGCGAATCACAACCGTGGCTTGGTATGCCGGCATCTGGGTGGGACTCTGCGGGATCGTGATGGTATTGATCGATGTCCTTTCCGCTCCCCCACCAGAGCCCGGCCCCAAAAGCGGAGACTTCCGTCAACGGAAGCCTTCTCGTCCCCTCGCGTGGTTGGTGACCGTTGCATGTGCCGCGCTTGCTCTGTGGGTGTATAACGATTCGAGCAAATACCGATGGTGGATTCTACTCTCCGTTCAATGGGCGGTACCGCTCGCGTCAACGCTGATCGCCTTGCGGGGAACAGTTCGGCCTGGACCCACCAAACTGCCCACTTCGCTGGTCACCGCAGTGTTGGCGCTGTCAGTCTGGTCGTTTGGTTTGGCCAGAACCTGTTGGAATTGGAATCAGCTCGGCAGCTTCGTGTGGGATCTCGGAGGGGAAAGGGCCGCGACGCCGGAAGAACTTGTCAAAATGTACGCCTACCGGCCAACACCCAGCTTGATGTGGGTCGCCCCCCTGCTGGTGGTGCTGGTATCGCTCGCCTGGTCTTGGACCGGGACGCGCGCCAAGCCCACCTACCCAAGCCGAGCCGGCTGGTGGTTGGTTGCCGGGGCGTTGCTCAACCTATTTGGGCTCGCCGCGTTAGAAAACCGGGTCCGCGCCGATCTGGCTCAATACGGCGCCGGGGGCACCACCGTGGACCATTTGATTAAGTACACCCAAAAACTCCGCCCTTGGGCCGTCAGCCGCGATGACGGCAAGATTTTTGCGAGACCCCCTTGCGATGGAGATCCCCCCGCAGATGAGCGATGTGCACCGTTGCCATCTCCACGGTAGCCCTGCTGTGTCAGAAACCGAGGTGAAATGGGCTTGGAAAAACGGTTTTGACACAGTAGAGGTAAAGGAAGGTCCGTTGCATGCCAGTGCTATACACCGTGATTCCCGGAGACTACTTGGCGAAAATCGCCGCCCAGTTTGGTTTTCTGGACGGGGCGACCATTTGGAACGACCCGGCCAATGCCAGTCTTCGTCAGATTCGCCCCAACCCTGAAGTGCTCCTTCCCGGCGACCGGGTGACGATTCCCGACAAAGAACGCCGGGTAGAAGAACGACCCACCGAGCGTCGACATACCTTTGTGCTGCGCCGATCGCCCTTGAAATTGCGTATTGCCATTCGGGACCGAGTCCATCACGCGGAGCCGCAGCTTACGGTAGATTTCACGTTGGACGGTCAGATCGATCAACCCACCACCGACGGAAACGGCATGTTTGAACGGCGGATCTCACCGTCGGCGGGTTCAGGAGCGCTCACGGCCTTGGGGGAATCGGTGGCGGTTCACGTTGGATTTCTCGATCCCGTTGATTCGCCCACGGGCTGGAAAGCGCGGCTCAACAATCTGGGTTATGCAGCCGGACCGGTCGACCGCTCAACGCCTGTGGAGGAGCGCTCCGCGCTCGAAGAATTTCAGTGCGATGTGGGGCTTACCGTGACGGGCTTGGCCGACGGAACCACTCTGCAAAAGCTTCTGGAGAAACATGGTTCATAGTCTGGAGCGCGAATCGCATGGTAACCTGGACCGGCGAGGGAACGGATGACCTGGCAATTCGAAGGCTTCGCAGGCGAACAAGTGTTTGTCCTCATGGCAGGGCAGACATTGGATGCAAACGTCGTCAAGCTTCCCCCGGTGTTGGCGGAAAGGTATTTGCGCGCATGGTTGCTTCACCCGGTTGACAGGCGAAAGGTCGTTGATCTCCACAAACAAATCACATTCCGTGAGCACTGGGCAGCATGGGAAGACGGGCAAACCCACCAGTGGATGATCGAGGAACTTGTAGAGGCATTTGACAGGGGGAGTCTTGTCCTATTCAGCCCTGCGGAGCTTACAGCGCCGCAATTGCTCGACAGGCCCGGACCGTCACGACCGCAAGTTCAAGTTCAGAATAAGCGCACGTGGATTGAGGTAGAACTGTTGGATCCCGATGGTCGGAGGGTGGCGGCCGATCTGCTGATCACCTTGCCCAACGGAACCAAGTTACGCCCGGCATTCAGCGGTTTCTTGCGGCTTGACGATATTGATCCAGGCACGTGTGATATTGAATTTCCGCAGATCGATGGCCGAGAATGGGATCCAAAAATGTGACGGGGCGGCGCCTCCAACCGATTGGGCTCTGAACCCGTGCGGTTCCCGCGGCTCCTGAAAATCCCAAGTCATTTTCAAGGTCCGAACCTCGATTGCCTCAACGCGTTGAGGTGGATTGAGGCTCGGACCTCACCCGACCTGAACGCGTTGACCTGCTATGAGGCTCGGACCTCGTTCGACCTGAACGCGTTGACTTGAATTGACGTTGAAACCTGACTGCCCACTCACGCCGTTCAACTGGACTGGGGTTGGAACCTGACCAAGCCCCAACGCGCTTACCCAAGGCGAAGCCGACACCCGCCTCACTGCTCAAAGCATTGTAGGTTGGGCAGGTTCGAGCCTGAATAACCGCTTTGATGGGAAGTAGGGTAGGAAGGCCTTTACGGCTTAGGCTTGGCCAGCTCGGCCTCGATGTACGGCGCCAGCTCGTTGGGCTCTACCACGTTGGGCGTATTCAAACGATCTCCCACCTCCGTGCCCGAGCCCCACGCGCCCACCAACTTACCCTCACGCGAGATAAGGTATTTGTGGAAGTTCCACGTGGGCGGCGGCGCCATGTTGTCGTCAATCAACCACTTAAACACGGGGCGCTTTTCATCCCCAATCACGTGGTCAAGCACGAACGACGGCATGGTGATTTCGTTCAGTCCAACCGTTCCGGCGCATGTGCCGGGATCGCCTCCTTGGTTTCCAAAGTCATTCGAATAAAAGGCCAGCACGTGAAAGCCCTGATCCTTGTACTTCTGCTCGTTCTCCGTCTCCAACGGAGCCATCTGGGGTGTGTACCCTCAGGCCTCGGCGGTATTGACGATGAGTAAAACGTCCCCCCGGTATTTGCACATCGTCGTGATTGTCTCGTCGAGTGCCATGTCTTGAAGTTCGTACAGACTGCCGATCTCCGCGGGCGGATCGCAGTCACCCGTGGGCGTGCCGGTGCCGCTCGACGTGGTGGTTGCCACGGTGCTGCTCGTCGTGGCGCTGGTGCCCGCCGAACCGGTGGTGCTGCCCGCCGTTCCGCCTGTCGTTGCGGTGGAGTCCGAACCGCCGCTTCCCTTCGAAGACGAGCCTTCGTTGGAGCAGCCAAACAGTGTGAACGTGAATAAGAGTACACTTGCAACTCGAAGAGCCGAAAGCTTGCGCATAGACCTCAAGGAGAGCGCGGTACGGCCTTTGGAGCAAGTGGGTGCTCAACCCTTGCCCCCGGGTCCCGTGCGCCATGCGCGCTCGGCTCTCGTCTGGGATCCTGGCTTGGCAGAAACACCCCGCCGCGAACTACGCGTTGTTGGACACCAGATCCCAACAAGCTTCGGCAAACTCGCGGTACACCTCGCGGTCGATCTCCGGCGCCGGTCGATCGACAAGCTTGTTCCACTGGTGCCGACTCAACATTTGCTGCAACGCGCCGTCGAGTTCGTTGCTTGTTTCAACCCACAAGAAATTCTCGATCCCCTCCACAATGCGATCGCGAATCACTTTGGGGCTTGTTCGCAACGACATTCGGCTCCCCATGCGCCGCGAAACGCTGTCGGCGATCGTTCGCGCATTGTCGGGCCAACGCTTGAAAGCCCGCTGAAACGTAGCGCCGATCACGTGCAGCACTTCATGAGCGAGCTTCTCCGCGAGAGGGCGCTGCACCTGTTCTTCGTGCTCGGCGAGCATGTTCAGGTAGTCGTCCGTGAGCAGCTTGCCCAAGTCTTCACGCAGCAAACTGGCTGTTTCAAAGCTGATCTTGAGTTGCCCAACCGACCCCAACAAGCTCGTTCGGAGGTCGTTCATTCGGGCGCGCACGCCTTCCGGCGTTGAGTCCAAGATCGAAACAAGCGGGTTTACAACCTTGCCCCCAAAGGTCATCAAAATGCGCTGAAAGAGCTGCCTTTGCAGATGCTCTTTGCTCAACACCGCGAGCCCTTTCCAGATCGCATCGGTGTTGGGCGCTTCCACTGTTACGGCGTCGGTGTACCCATACATGCGCAGCGATTCGAGCAGCTCGCCGAACGCCGCGTCGCGCGCCGACTGCGATGGGTCGTCAGAGAGCACGCGCACCACCAGGCCGTCGGTGCCAAAAAGCCGCTCCACTTCGGCTTCCACGTCCTGCTTGGTGATGAGGCTCGGTCGAGCGCTCGAAGAATGACTAGCGGACATCCCCTTCACCATATCGGCCCAACCGCTTAACCGAAAGGTGAACCACGCCCCTATGCGCACGCCCTTGGAATCAGGCATGTTGGTGCCGCGTGCGGCTCTTCTATTCGGACCAAGATCGCCTTCAGCTCCCCGAGGGCCATCGTTTTCCCGCCGCCAAATACCCGCGGATCTGGCAAACCCTCGCCGTTGAACATCCCACCCTGCTCGAACATGCGCCCCGCGCCGAATGGGACGAAGTCGCCCTCGCCCACGATCCGCTCTATCTCGCCGACTTGGAGCGCGGAACGTTATCCACCGCCGCGGTTCGCAAACTCGGCTTTCCGTGGAGCGAATCGCTCGTCAACAGATCGCTTCGTTCCGTCGGTGGAACGCTCGCAGCGCTCAAATGGGCCTTGATTCACGGGGCCGCAGGCCACATGGCCGGAGGTACACATCACGCGTTTGCCGATCGCGGTGAGGGCTATTGTGTACTCAACGACATCGCCGTCGCGATCCACGTCGCGCGCCGACACTACAACGTTGGACGCATCGCCGTGATCGATCTCGACGTGCATCAGGGCGACGGCACAGCAAGCATGTTTCGAGCCGATCCCACGGTGTTTACCCTCTCGCTTCACGGCGCCAAAAATTACCCGTTTCGCAAAGAGCAAAGCGCGCTCGACGTTCCGCTCGACGACCAAACAAGCGACGATGTGTACCTCGCCGCGCTCGACGCCGCGCTGCCCGCTGTGGCCGCCCACAAGCCCGAATTGCTCTTTTACCAAGCCGGAGTCGACGCTCTCGCCGGTGACCGACTGGGCCGCCTCGCGCTCACCCACACAGGCCTCATGAAACGTGACGCCCGTGTGTACGCATTGGCTTCAACCCTTCGCGTGCCCCTCGTCGTCACGCTTGGAGGCGGCTACCACCGCAACATTGAAGATTCGGTTGTGGCCCACGCCAACGTGTACCGCTGCCTCGTCCAAGCTCTCGGCTAGTCCCAGATCAAGCGATAGCAGCCACTCTCGTTTTGCGAAGCACGGGTTCAGTTCTTGTCGCGAGGCATGGGACACCCTTGCCCGCTGCCGCATGGAAAAGCGAGAAGCGCGGCGCTTCAGGTTCTCTGCATGGAGTTCTGTGGCGACAGCGGCCAAGACGAAAACGTGAGACCGGCGAGACCGGTGTCAGGCACGTTTTGATCACCTGAAATCGCCAAACGGCGCCGGTTGGAATTTCTTCGAAATGCTCCGTTTCCAGGTTTTTTCGAAATAGATGAATGTCCAGTTTGTTCTTGTCGCTTCTTTTGGGGCTAGTGCACCGATCCGGGTAACTCTCGCTCGTTTTTTGCGATGAGCCGCAAACCGTGCTCGGATCCGATGTCGAATGGCGAAAATCCTCCACATTGAGGACGACGCAGCGAATCGCCTCCTCGTTCGCAAGTTGCTCACCAGCGCCGGTCACGAAGTGATCGACGCCGTCGACGGGCTCGAAGGCGTCCGCTTGGCCGTGGCAGATCCGCCGGATCTCGTGCTTGTGGATATCAACATCCCAGGGCTCGACGGATTTGAGGTGACGCTTCGCCTGCGCGGCGAACCCAAACTCACAGGTGTACCCATCGTTGCGATCACCGCCGAGGGCAACCGCGAAACAAGCCTTGCCGTGGGATGTGACGGCTTTCTTCAAAAGCCCATCGACGCCCGCAGTTTCGCCATGGTGATCGGCAAATATCTCAAGGGCGCCCGCGAAACGGCGCCGGCCGCCGAAACGTCCAATCACCTTCGCCAGCAGAGCCAACGCATCGTTGCGCACCTTGAACAAAAGGTCGCCGAACTCAGCCAAGCCAACCAAAAACTTCGCGACCTCGACGCCGCTCGAACCGAGTTTTACCGCAACGTCTCGCACGAACTCGCGACGCCTATGACCCCCATTGTGGGCTACGTGAAAATGCTCATCGACGAAGAACTCGGCCCCGTTTCCAAAGCGCAGGGCAAAGCCCTTCGCGCCATGGACGACTGCGTTCGCCGCCTGCGAAGCATCATCGACAACCTCCTCGACGTGACCGGCCTCGAAACCGGAAAGCTCCGTTTTTTGCACGCCGAATACGACTTTCTCGACACCACGCGCCGGGCCATCGCACAAACCGCCGACAAGTTCGACGAAGCCAAACTCACCCTCGTTGAACAACTTCCGCGCGGCCCGCTCACAGCGATCGGAGATGCCGGCCGCCTTCAACGCGCTATTGTTCAATTGCTTGAAAACGCCGCCAAATTCACCCCCGCGGGCGGCACCGTCGGCGTGCGCGTTGAACGCATTGCCTCGGGCCATTACGAGATCTGCGTGGCCGATACAGGGCCGGGCATTCCTCCCGATCGCCAGGCGCGCATGTTTGAACCGTTCTACCAAGTCGACGGCTCACCCACGCGGTTGCACGGCGGCGTCGGTGTCGGCCTTGCGATCGTGCGCCGCACCGCGCGCGGACTCGGCGGCGATGTTCGCCTCACCTCGCCGTGCAACGAAATCATCGACGGTGTACACCTCACCGGCGCCGCATTTTCACTCACAGTGGCTTGGCGCGCGCCCAACGAGGCGCTTCAAAAATAGCCAGAATGCGAAGCGCTGCCGTGCCGCACGTTTATCTCGACTGGAACGCCACCACCCCGCTTCATCCCGACGCGCTTGCGGCCATGGTCCGCGCCTCTGAGGTGGGTTTCGCCAACCCTGCGAGTGTACACAGCGCCGGACGTAAAGCCCGCTCGTTTATCGAAGATGCGCGCGAAGCTGTTGGCCGTCTCACGGGCTTTCACCCGCGCGACATTGTTTTCACGTCGGGGGGCACCGAGGCCAACAACCTCGCGCTTTGGCTTGTTTTCTGCGACGCCGTCTCGCATCGGGCCGAGCCTCCCGCCGCGCCGTCCGCTGCAAAAACCCACCGTCCCCGCAGTGCCAGTCCTCAAAAAGGGGCCGGTAAACCGCCTCGCGAACGTGTCCGCACGGGCGCACATCCGGCCGCCTCGCCCAGTCCCAACCTTGGAGCTTCAGCGGCAAACGCCTCGCCCGCATCGCCCCAAAAAACGCCCGCAATGCTTGTGTCCCGCATCGAGCACCCTTCGGTTGTGCGCATGGCCGAAGCGCTCGCGCGCGAGGGCGTGCGCGTGATTTGGATCGATCCCGAACCGAGCGGCGTTGTGTTGGGCGAGTCGTTTGCGCGCGCGGCGGAAGCCGCGCGCGCAAACGACTCGCTCGACATCAAACTCCTCGTTCTCCAGGCGGTGAACCACGAAACAGGCGTGATTCAACCCGTCGGTGAAGTGGCCGCCGTCGCCAAAACCTTGGGCGCGCTTCTTCACGTGGATGTGGTGCAAGCGGTTGGCAAGTTGCCCCCCACAACATGGGCCGGCGCCGACATTGTCAGCGTCGCCGCTCACAAAATTCGAGGCCCCAAAGGCATCGGCGCGTTGTGTACACGTCCCGGCCTCAAAGTGCGGCCGATTCTTTTCGGCGGCGCCCAAGAGCGCGGTTTGCGCCCGGGAACGCAGGATCCCGTGTCGTGCGCCGGGTTTGCCGTGGCGGCGAACCGCGCGCGCGAAAGCGGTCCGGCTCGATACGCGGCGCTGCGCTCGATGCGCGATCGTTTGGAGGCGGCATTGGCTGAGTTGGGTGGTTTGCGCAATTCGGAGCGCCGAGAGGTTGGCGACGTGGGGGGCGCACGCGCCCCCCACGTCGCCAACCTCTCCTGGCCGGGTTGGCGCGGCGATGAGCTGTGCGCCGCGCTCGACCTCGAGGGGTTGGCCGTGTCGAGCGGGTCGGCGTGCAGCGCTGGAACCGCCGAGCCGTCGCCCGTGATCACGGCCATCCTCGGAGCCGAGCGCGCATCCTCCGCGGTGCGCCTATCGCTCGGTGAAAACACCACCGAATCCGACATCGATCACGCGATCGAAGCGTTTCAGCGCGTGATTCGGCGTCGTTGAAACCGCGCCGGCTCGGATCTTCATTTCGAACCGCTTCTTTTGCGACTACTCACGACCGCATGTTACCCCGCGACCGAGTTGCATTTGCGCTCGACTACCCGACCCTCGCAGAAGCTTCCGCCGGCGCCGCGCTCGCAGCGCCCGCGGTGGGTGTACTCAAAGTCGGCCTGGAGCTGTTCGTGCGTGAAGGACCGCGCGCCGTTGAAATCGGCGCCGCCCACGACCGCGCTGTTTTTCTGGACCTGAAACTCCACGACATCCCCGAAACCGTTGAGCGCGCCGTGCACAATGCGGCCGCCCTCGGCGCTCGCTACTTAACCCTCCACGCTTCCGGCGGCCGCGCCATGCTCGAACGCGCTGCGAACGCCGCCGCGCGAGCACCCTCGCCGCTCACGTTGCTCGCCGTCACCGTTCTCACGTCGCTCGATCAAAGCGACCTTGCGTCGCTCGGGACCAACGACTCGCCGCGCGAACACGTTGTTCGGCTCGCGCGCCTCGCGTTCGACAGCGGCGTCACAGGCTTCGTTACTTCCGCCCAAGAAGTGGCGGCGCTTCGCGAGGCAGTCGGCCCCACAGCGTTTCTTGTGACGCCGGGGATTCGGCCGGTAGGCGCGGGCGCCGGCGATCAAAAACGCGTTGCGACACCCACGTCGGCCCTTCAACAAGGCGCCGATTTGTTGGTCATTGGTCGCCCGATCCGCGACGCTTCGGATCCGCGCGCCGCCGCCTTCGCCATCGTCGACGAAGTCGCCGCCGCCGTTTCGAGCGCCTCATGACCCGCCAAATCTTCGGTATGCAGCCCGTTCGCGAAGCGATTCGCGCCCACGGCAACGAGCTGCGGTGCGTTTTCGTGCAAAACGACGGCGGCCCCAAGCTCGACGCGGTCGCGAGGTTCGCCGCGGATCACGGCATCGCTGTGGAGCGCGTTCCCCGCGGCGAACTCGATCGGCGCACCAAAAACGGCTTCCATCAAGGCGTTCTTGCGATTGCCCCTGAAGTTGCGCTCGTGGCTCTCGACGATCTCAAGGTCGATCCGAACACGCTCATCCTTGCTCTCGACGGCGTGATGGATCCGCACAACTTCGGAGCCGCGATCCGCAGCGCTGTTGCGCTCGGCGCCACCGGTATCGTGTGGCCGGAGCACGCCTCGGCGCCTCTTTCACCGGCCACATTTCGCGCATCGGCCGGCGCTGTCGAACACGCAACGTTGTGCCGCGTGCCGGCACTTCCGCAGGCACTTCATGAACTGAAAGATCGCGGCGTCACGCCCATCGCGCTCGACGTGCGCGGCACCTCCGAACTTTCAGACCTGTCACTCACCGGCCCCCTCGCGATCGTCATCGGCGCCGAAGACCGCGGCCCGCGCAAACCCGTGCTTGCCGCGTGTACACACGTTGCGCGCCTTCCTCTCAAGGGGCCGGTCACCGCGCTCAACGCGTCGGTCGCCGCGGCCATCGCTCTCTACGAAGTGGGGCAACAACGCCGCGCCGCACGCCCCTCCGAGGCAACGGCAACCATGGAGAACGCCCGCTCAGCGGTTTCGGAGACAGCCTCGGATCCGATCTTGGACGATGAGTAAATTTCTAATCAATATCGATGGGATATGTTCCACATTAAATGCACTTTCGAGGCGCCGTTTTTCTGCTTGACAACGCTGAACGCCTTGCCAGCCCGAGCGATCGCAAATTCCATTGAATGGAATGACCGATCTCCATGGAACCTCGCGGACTTATGGATGCGTTTCCGCACACATAGCGATCACTTGAACTGCGATGGATGATCTTTTCGCCTTTCGTTCAAGCGCATCTTGAGGGTTGTGCCCGCGCGCGTAAGTCATCCATTTCGCTCGCGATGCGCCTAGAAAATTTCGATCGCTGATAATCCGTCCTGTGCTTCGCGTTCCATTCACGCGAATTGACGGGTGTTATGTGTACGCATCGCAGCCGCGGGGCATGCGCTCGACGCAGCCGCAGGCGTGGGCTCCCCGCGGCCGCGCGGAGTGAGCGAAGCGAGCGAGCACGGACGCTTGGGGAGCCCGCTGCGACGGAGCGAAGCGAACGGAGCGCGGGAGGGGCAGCTCGTGATGCTGTGGAGCCTGTGATGCCGCGCAGTCGGTGATGCCGCTACGAATTGGGGTGGACGTTTGATGTTCCGCGCGTGAGGGCGTAGGGCGGCACGCTTCCCGCCGAAGGGCGCGCCGATCGTTTGTGTGGCGGTGTTTTGGCCCGCGACGCGGCTACAAGCAGGAGCAGAGAGGATCGCCGGGAGCGCAGTTGCAGCTCTTTCCGGGGCTGCCCGAGCCGGAGCTGGCTTTGCCGCCGCCGCCGCCGGTCTTGAGCTTCTTTTGAGCCTCTTGCGCCTCTTCAAGCTGCTTTTGGATGGCGATGCGCTGGGCCTCGTCCTTGGCGCTCGTGAGGTCGGCGAGAAGCCGGTCAACCTTGGCCTGTTGCTCTTTGAGCTGAGCTTCGAGCTTTTTGGCTTCTTCCTCTTTTTGCTGCTGCGCAAGGAGGAGCGCCTGCTCTTTGGCTTTGGATTCGTTGTAGGCGCGGACACCGAGGAAGGCACCGCCGCCGATCACGAGTACACCCGCAACGCTGATGCCGATGATCATGTTGCGGAGCTTTTTCTTCGACTCGTCTTGTTTGATGCGAGCAAGCTGCGCTTCGTGCGCCTGTTGCTGCTGCATCGCTTCAAGCCGTGCGCGCTGTTCGGCTTCAACGCGCGCCTTTTCAACTTCGGCTTGACGGAGCGCTTCAAGTCGAGCGGCCTCTTCACGAGAGCGTTGCTCTTCAGCGCGCCGTCGCTGCTCTTCAGCCCGGATGCGGGATTCTTCTTCTTCACGGGCGCGGCGCTCCGCATCGGCGCGCGCTCTTTCAGCGGCTTCGGCGGTGGCCCGCTTCTGATCCTCCTCCTGCTTGATTCGATCCTCTTCGAGGTTCATCAGCTCTTTGAGGGAGAACAGGACCGAGCTTTCTTTCTGTTCCGACATGACCTCGTGGCTCCTAAGGGGGTACGGGCAGAACTTCACCCGTTACCTGTCGCGCTCTCGCAAAGGAGAGCACATGGGACAGTGTAAACGAACTTTTCGGTTGGTGATAAGCGAACGGAAAAAAAAGGCGGGCCGAGGCGCTGCGAGCCGCGGATTTGCGCGCGGTTCGGCGAACGGCGTTGCTCGGAAGGCGCTCGCCGATTGTGAGCCTTCCCGATTTCGTTTCCGCTGAACGTCCTGTCGGCTGTAGCTTCCGCGAACCATGGCAAGGGTCGTCAAGGCGCACATCACAGGCAACGTCTGGAAAATTGAAGTGAAGGTCGGCGACGACGTGAGCGAAGGCACCGTCGTGGCGATCTTGGAGTCGATGAAAATGGAAATGCCCGTCGAGTCGGAAGACGAGGGCAAGGTGAGTGCGGTGCTTGTGAAAGAGGGTCAGGCGGTGAAAGAAGGCGAACCGCTTGTTGAGCTGGAGTAGCGGAGCTTTCGCTAACGTGCAGGCGCTTTGCGGTGAATGATCGCGCCCGCATCGCCGACAAGAAAAACGTCTTCGCCCACCACCGCGATGTCGCGTATGGATAGGCCGGCGGAGTCAAACGCGCGTGTCGGCAGGCTTTCTTCGCGCCATTTTTCACCGTCGAAACGACGGATTCGCAGCGGCGGCTGCACGAACTGTCCACCGTAGGCTGCGTACACATCGCCGCCGGGACGACCGCTGAGCGCCAGCGTGCCGCCGTGGCCGACGAGCGTCCAAGTGCCGTTGTCGAAGTGCCAGGATCCGTCGGTTCGCTCCACAAGCATTCCCGATTTGGGTGCCGGATAAATCGCGGAGATGTAAAGCACACCCTCGTGATACGGCGGCTTGTTGTCGTTTTCGGGGTTCACCACTTTGACGTTGGGATAGCCGGGCGTCGGCTCCATCACCCACGATTTCCCGTCGAAGCGTAATAAGGTTGCCTGAGCGTCGACAGCGTACACACCTCCTGCGGCGGTGGCGGCGATCGCGAAAATACCCTCCGTAGTGGGCGTTTTCATCGGCGCGCATTTGTCGTTTTTGCAGCGGACGATGGTGCCGTCGGCGCCCCCGGCGAACACTTCGTCGCCCTGGATCCACACGGCGTAGAGGTCTTTTTTCGTTCCGGTGGAGATTGTTTTCCATGCGCCGTCGCGGCGAAAAAAGAGCTTTCCTTTGGGGGCCGCCGCAACGATGAGG
This sequence comes from Polyangiaceae bacterium, assembly GCA_016712345.1. GTDB lineage: Bacteria > Myxococcota_A > Polyangia > Polyangiales > Polyangiaceae > JADJRH01. The sequence goes on along the minus strand of JADJRH010000011.1, from coordinate 3,249,609 downwards.
TCTTTGGATCCGGCCATGTTGGTGACGTTCAGATCTTTGCCGGCGGGATCGGCGCTCCAGCTTTTGCCGTCGTAATGCAACAGAACTCCGTTGCCGGCTGCGTACACATCGGTGGGGCTTGTTCCGCAAACCGCATGGAGGTTTTTGGTGGGGCTTACGTTTCCCAAGAGGTCTTGAAAGCCGGCCGAGGTGATCTTTCCAAAAAGGCCCCAACCTCCGGCGATGTACACAGTGCCATCGCCCGACCCCGAGAGCGTCCACCGGTTTGCCGAACCGATCACGTTGTTGGCTTGTGTGTACACATATTTGCGCTCCCACCGGCCGCTCGCGTTTGAAAAGAGGAGCACGTCGGCGGGGCCGAAGTTGCGGCGTTCTTTGTCGGCAAATTGAAAGCCGAGGAGCGTTAAACCGGTGCTGTTGCCCCAAAAGCCGATCGGCATCGCGTCGCTGAACTCGGTGAGCGCGTTCCATTGCGTACCCGACCACTGCCAGACGCTTAGAGCGTTGCGCTCGTTGGTGCCCGCGACCCACACGTCGCCTTTGGAATTGGCCCACACGCCGGACAGCGAGGTTCCGACGCTGGGCATGGGCTTCCATCCCGAAGCGTCGCGCCGCAACACCACGCCGACGTCGTTGAGTGTGCCAACGGTGTACACTTGGTCGGTGTTCACCCCAAACACGGCGGCGAGATCGGCCGTGGTGCCCGATGTTTCGGCGGACCACGTTTTGCCGTCAAATCGGGCGATTTTGCCACCCGCGCCGGCGGTGTACACCGCCGAGGCGTTTGCTGCCCAAACGCTCCCAAGTTTGGCGGATTGAGCCCCAAAACCGTCCACGCGGGTGTTGGGATCCGTTGTTTGAGCGGGCTGAGTGGCGGATGCCCAAAGATGCGCAAATAACGCCTCGCCTTGAGGGTCGGCATCGACGGGGACGGGCAGCCGTTCGGCCTTCCATGTCGCGCCGTCAAAGTGCGCCATGTGGCTTTCGGAGAGGGTGTACACATTGCGCCCGCTGAAAGCGAACACCTCGGTGAACACGTCGGCCACAGGGTTGGGGCTCTCCCAGCAATACCCGTCGGCGCTGCACGTGGGCGGCGGCTCAAAGGGCGGCGGGGTCGCGGCAAGCGCCGTCGTCGTCGCCGTTTGCGAAACGGTCGCGGTGGTCGACGCCGTGGGCGCCGGAGCAATCACCGGTGTTGGCTCGGGGCCACATGAAGCGGCTGCCAATGCGCCCAAAGCGATCACCGCCCCCGCGGCACGTCGACGCGCGACCATGTGCCGATGTTACGTCATCTCGAACGGGCGTGTGCGATCGCCTTGTTTCCCGGCGTTTGGCAGAACCTCGCACGTGCGAGGCTGGACCCTCGCACGTGCGAGGTTTTCCATTTGCCGCAAATCAAAGGCTAGAATCGCGCCCCATGAGCGACGGCACTTCCACCTCGCAGCAGCCTCCCGATCAAGATCCGCCCTGGCCTTACGAAGACGCGCCCGCGGACGAAACCTCGGAGCCTACGTGGGAGTGCCCGGGCGGCGAGTGCGATTGCCACGCAAAATCCGAAGAAGAGCCGCGCGTTGATCACACGATCGTCCTCTACGACTCCCAAGGAAAACGCATGGGCGGCGCGCGCGTCCGCGTTTTTGAAAACGGCCGACTCATCACCGAACCATCGGCCAAATCAACGGGCGGCGGCGAAGTGAATATTCAGATTCGCAAGTCGACGGCCAGTCTGCGCGTTGAATGGGCGCCGGCCACTCTTCCCAAAGTGCAGAGCATGCCGTTTCGCAGGCGCTACCACGTTGCACTTGGCACCGATCCCGGCGTTGCTACCGACAAACGCTTATGGAACTTGGGTTTCGGTCAACGCCGTCTGCGTGACGACAACATTCGCGACTACCAAACCGTTTACAAACAAGAGCGCACCGGCAAATTGCACGATGTGTACTCCGACGTTGCGCAGCGCCACGACGACGCCGATGTGCACGAATTTCCGCCGCCGGCGCCGCCTGAAGACGGTCCGCACAGCTTTGCAAACCGCAGCTCGTTCATGCCTGTGGCGTTTCACTCGCAGGACCGAAACAACCTTCTCCAAGATGACGGTGGAGGATCGTCTGCAAATCCTCCCGGCGGTGTGGGGGCAAGCTCCGGCGGGCAAAACACCAAAGGTGCGCTCGTGGCAGCCGCAGGCCACCTCTGGTTTTTGGTCGCTTACGAGCCCAAGTTTGGCCCGCTCAAGCTCGACGACATCGTTGTTCGCGTTTGCCGCAAACCCGATCCCGGCAAAGAGGCTTACGAACACGGCCCACATATCTCGCCCACCGGTGCCGGCGTTGTGGGTGCATACCAAGGTAAAAACTACGCCTCATTTGCGTTCATCGATTTGCCTGTCGGTGAGTACACAGCGATGGCGTACATCAAGAATGTGCCCGACTCGGCGCGAACTTATGCGCTCGGAAGCGCGCCATTTGAGGTGAAACAGGGCCTGCTTTCGGTTGTGTACGTTGGCACAACGGCGACGTGGCCCATTCGTTCGGTGGCCGATCCGCTGTTGGATCTCGACGTTCCGATCATGCAGCGCCGCCGCAAAACGCTCGCCGCGTATGCCCATTTCTTTCCAATGTCGACCGATCTTCAGGCGAAGAAAAAAGGGAAAAAAGCGCCCTACGACCAGGGGGACTACGGGCCTTGCTACATTCAACAAACGACGCCGCCGCCACCGGGAATGCCCTGGCAAAACAATTGCGCACCTGTGAACAACACGATGATGGGTATCGCCACCGGCACGGTGGATCCCAATTCCGGCAAACCGATCCCGGGTGCCGGCGCCACCGGCAAATACGGTTACGACATTGACGTGAGCGCCGGCTACACGAAGTGGGTAGAGGGGCTCTGCCCAAGCGTGGGCGATTCTTTCTTTCTCGCCGATGACGCGGGCGCCAAGCACCACAGCGGAATGTGCGTGGGTACATCCCCGTTCAGCGGCGATTTGTGGCTTTGCGCCGACGGTGGTCAACCCGACAAGACGACCGACTTTCAAGACGGCAAGGAAGGTTGGCGGCGCTATTACAACCCGCCGCACACCAACTCCAGCGACGCTTGTTACGTGTTGCCGCGCGTTTTTGGCCGCAAAACGGGGGCCACTTTGGGCAACGCGTTCATCTTTCCCACCTCCACGGGCGGTGGGTACAACCTACCCGGCTGGGCGGACCTCACTCATCCCGGAGTGCCGTTTGCCAAGCCGGCTTACGACAAAAACGCTTCGGAAGCCGACTACAAAAAAATGAGAAAGCTCGTGCTCGACGTGGAGAAAAAAGTCACCGCCGATCGCATCCGCTGCGCCGCGCTCAAACAGGCAGCCACTGCCGCAAACACGCCGGTGCCTCAAGGCCAACAACCTGCGCAACCACCGCCCGCACAAGGCCAACCCACAACAATATAGTCTTCGGCCGGTCTTCGTGTGTACATCGCAACGGGCGGCTATGTCGTCATGTCAGAAACGGCTCCACGCCGTCGAACAAATCCACAAGCCCGGAGGACAAGAATCGTGAAGTGTACACAATTGATCGTGGTCGCTGCTTCCATCTCGCTTCTCACCGCCTGCGGATCGAAAGAAGGGAGCGGTCATTCGGGTTCGGGCACCGCCGCCGGCCTCACCGCACCAGCCTCGCCGGGGGGCGACGGCACCAGCCGTGAATCGGCCAGGAGCCTTCAGGTAGGCAGCACCGTCACCGGCAAACTCCCATGTGAACCCGGCAAGCAAAGCGTGTGGTTTCGTGTCGTCCCAAAGCCCGTTGCCGGCATGCTGAAGCTTGAACTGCGCACACCCAAAGACGGTGACCAGAGTTGTGTACACCTCAGCGCGTTCGACGCATCGGGTAAACTCCTCGACACAGTGGCCTCTCCCTGCTCCGACGTTGTGAAGGCGTTCGCCGTCGGCGAGGGCCCCATCCGTGAAAACGCCTCGTTTTTAGAACTCACGTCCAGCATGGGAACGTGTTTCGCGTCCGACTACAAAATCACGCTGAGCAAGTGACTTGAGCCAAAGCCGGCGGCGGGATGTGTACGCACTTCCGAACTGTCGGGTTCGATGTGTACGCAGCGCGTTCTACTCGCGCCAGAAGAATTTCCACGGATTGTGCTTCACGTCGCGCACCATCTCTTGGAGATCGTCGTAGAGCTGTTCGTCCATTAAAAGCGCGCCCGCGGTGCCTTTTCCGCGCTTGATCTGGCCCACAATCACCTCGGCGTCCGCGGTGATCTTTTTCACGCGGGCCGTCACTTCCACGACGTCGTTAATGGCCTGCTTCATCTTGGCCTGCTCTTCTTCGCCGCCCAGCGTTGTTGAAATGCGCTTGGCGTTGGCCATTGTCACCTTTGCGTCCGCGAGAATCGGCGGAGTGTCGCGCGCGGCAACGGCCGCCAAACTGTCGGCGTTTGAAACAATTCGGTCGATCGCCGGGTTGTTCACATATTTCGCCCGCGCGTCTTTCACCGTATCCACGCCTTCGGCCGTCATTGTCTCCACGTTGGTCACAATGCGATCGAACTTGTCGCCGTTTTTGTCCATCAACTCGCCCGTGCCTTTGAGCGTTTTTCGCAGACCGTCGAACGCTTCTGAAAACTCTTTCCGGTTTTCGCGAATCGCCTGAACGCTCGTATGCAACAGCTCGTAGCTCTCGGAGAGCAACATATCGAGGCGCGGCGGATCGATCCCGCGAACGATTGCCCCATCGGGAAGAGACGGCCGATCCTGCGAACCCGGTTCAATCGCGAGAAACTGCTCGCCGAGCACGCCCTGCGTCGTCACGTAAAAAAGAGAGTTTTCGCGAACGCTTTTTTGGTAGCGCTTTTCGATTGTCACCTTCATCCGCACGAGCGGATCGCGCTTTCCCGAGTCGGACACTTCAGCGCCGCGAAACTGGATCTCACTGATCTTTCCAACTTTCACGCCCGCGATTTTCACCGGCGCTCCGGCTTGAAGGCCGCCGGGGTTGTCGAACTCAACGTAGATGGGATACGTGGCTTGAAAGTTCACTCCGCCCATGATGATCACGAATGCGGCGAGCAACCCAATGGCCGTCAGGATCAGAATGCCGACCTTGACCTCAATAGAACGCGGGCTAGCCATGCGCGCATCATCCGCGATTTTGGGGTTTTGTGGCACGGCCAAAGTCTGCTTGTTTCAGCCAATGCATCCGCGCGCCGCGTCCTCTTCGCTGCGGCCGGCGCTTTTGAAGCACCGAAACCGTCGGCATAATCGCTTCGCGGGGCTCATCGCCGAGAGGTCGGCGTGATTTCGTTTCGACACGTTCGCAAGTCGTTCGGCGACAAACACGTTCTTTTGGACGTGTCGTTTGATGTTCAAGACGGCGAGGTGTTTTTTATCATCGGCCAGTCGGGCGTTGGCAAAAGTGTACTCATCAAACACTTGGTAGGTCTGCTCTACCCCGACGGGGGTGAAATCTGGCTCGACGGCGAAGAAATAAGCCGTTTCAACGAAGAGCAGATGTACCCAGTCCGGCAAAAGTGCGCGATGGTCTTTCAGCACTCCACGCTGTTTGACTCCATGACATGCGCCGAAAACGTGGCGCTTCCCCTTCGAAAACACAAAAAACTCTCCCACCGTGAAGCGCTCGCAGAAGCGAAGCGCCGCTTGGTTCAGGTACACATGGAAGAGTTCGGCGATCGGTACCCGCCTGAACTCGGCGACGGTATGCGAAAACGCGTCGCCATCGCCCGCGCGCTCACCCTCGACCCGAGGTATGTGCTTTTTGATGAACCGACAACAAGCCTCGACCCGGTGAGCGCGCGCCGCGTGGATAAACTCATTCGCGAACTGTCAGATACCCTGGGGGTGACAAGCATTGTTGTGAGCCACGATCTGGTGAGCATTTTCAGCATCGCTGACCGGATTGTGATGCTTTACAAGGGCCTTGTTCGCATGATCGGTTCTCAGGATGAGTTTAAAAAAGCGCCTGATCCGATTATTGAGCAGTTTATAACGGGTAGAGCTGAAGGGCCGATTGAGTAATTACCTGACGGGTAGAATCGTTGCTAGAGCACCGATCAGGTTTCCTTACCCAGGGAGCGATCTGTTTGGTTACGGAATCAACCTATTCGGTGCTCTAGATCAGGTTCGTTCGCTGTCGAGCATACCCATTTGTTCTGCCGCGTATCGCGTGCCCGCGATGTTCTCGGGGGTGACAGCGCGTTCAACAAGGGCGAGCGTTTCAGCGGAAAGATCAAGCGACAGAGCGCCGAGCGCATCGGCCAGTTGCTTGCGAGTGCGCGCGCCCACAACGGGCACAATGTCATTGCCTTTGGAAAGAACCCAGGCGAGAGCCAGTTGAGCGGGGGTGAGATGAAGGCCGTCGGCAAGGGAAGAGAGAGCGTTTTGGGCCGTTTGATTTGTAGCCGCGTTTTCACCCTTGAAGCGCGGGAGCCACGCCCGGAAGTCGGCCGGCCCTTTTGGTTTGGAACCGGTGAGCAACCCGCGTGAAAACACACCGTAGGCGGTGACGCCCACTCCCATTTCACGCAGGGCGGGCAAGCTACTTTCAACCCCGCGACTGGCGAGCGAATATTCCAGTTGAACATCCACAATGGGATGAACTGCCTGCGCGCGGCGAACCGTTTCAGGGTTGACCTCTGACAGACCGATGTGACGCACATACCCGGCTTTGACCATTTCAGCCATCGCGCCGACGGTGTCTTCAATTGGAACCTGCGGATCGAGCCGCGCGAGGCGGTAGATGTCCACATGGTCGGTTTCCAAGCGGTCAAGACTGTAGGCCAAGAAGTTTTTTACCGCTGCGGGCCTACCATCCACACCAAGCCATCCGCCGCCCGGTGCCCGGAGCGCTCCGAACTTGACACTCAGTTGAACGTTTTTTCGCCTGTCTGACAGCGCTTTTGCGAGCAGGCGTTCATTGTGTCCGATGCCATAAAAATCGCCCGTATCAAACAGAGTGATCCCTGCCTCAACCGCGGCATGGATCGTGGCAATGCTTTCATTTTCATCGGCGGGACCGTACATGCCCGACATACCCATGCAACCCAGGGCGATGGGAAATACAGTTGGGCCCGTGTGGCCAAGCCGGCGAGGGGAGGTGGACATGATGCTTTTCCTTTCAACTTGGGTGAACGATGTTGCATTTACTACCCGCCATTGCTTGAATAAAGAGGCAAAATCTGATAATACTTTTTAGAATAATCGAATAATGGACCTTTTTCGCAGCATGTTGGCGTTTCAAGCGGTGGCGGTTCACTCGGGGTTTACCGGGGCCGCGCATGCGCTTAACGTGTCAAACGCAACGGTGACGGGGCTGGTGCAACAGCTTGAAGGGCACTGGGGCGTCACGTTGTTTCACAGGACAACGCGTCGCGTGACGCTCACCAACGACGGTGCCGCCGCTTTGGAGCGGGTGGAGCGGCTTCTTCAAGACGTGACCGACTTGGGGGAGGGCATGCGTGGAGCAACCCGTGCCGCGACAGGGCGGTTGCGGGTAGATGTGCCCGCGGCGTTTGGTCGACACATTCTGGCGCCGGCGTTGCCGCGTTTTTTTGCCAAATTTCCTGGCATTCAACTGGAGGTGGGCAGTTCTGACAGGCCGGTGGATCTGCTGCGTGAATCGGTGGATTGTGTGGTTCGGGGCGGCCCCGTTGTGGATGAGACTTTGGTGGCTCGAAGGTTAAAAAATCTACCCATGATCACTTGCGCTGCTCCGGCCTACATCAAAAAACACGGCGCACCCCAAACGCCCGACGAGTGTACACATCACAAGGCCGTGGCCTTTTTGTCGCCCCTCACAGGTAAGGTCGCCACGTTTGACTTTGAGCGAAACGGTGTCGCGCGGGAAGTAACAGTATCGCACCTCGCGGCGTGCAATGACACCGACACGTTGATTGCGTGTGGGGTGGCAGGGTTGGGGCTTTTTCAAACGCCGCGCTCGGCGTATGTCAACTCGCTTCTTCGCAGCAAAAAATTGGTTCGAGTTCTTTCGGATTGGGACGTGGGCCAGCTGCCGATCTTTGTTCTGTACCCACCTACCCGTCATCTGAATGCTCGGGTGAGGGCTTTTGTGGACTGGTTGGTGGAGAGTAAGTTGTAACGGTCGGCTGTTGAACGGGCGTTGTGAGTGCGACAGTGTGCAACCTTCATTCTCCCCTCCTGTGGTGTTGTCCCCCGTGCCGGAACCGCCGGAAGATGCGGAAGACTACTGCCACCGAAGCCGAACCTCGGCATTTTTGAAGCTTGAATAGGCCCGAAAAGTCCGCTCCACTTCACCGATGTACTTTGCTTTCTCCGGCCTCCGCTCCACTTTTTCGTTGGCTGCCTTAGCGGCTCTGCACCTGGTCGGCGGTTGCGGGGGTGATGTCATTGTTGAGAGTGCTTCAGTAAGCTCAAGCGGTGCGGACGGCGGCGCGGGTGGAGTGGGCGGCGCATCTTCGTCGTCGGGGTCGGCCGGTGAAACGTCGGGTCAAGGCGGCGCCGCGGGTGAACCGGCGGGCGTTCAATTGTTAGCCAATCTTGCGATCCCGTGGCAACTCCGGCAAAGCGAAACGGCCGTGTTTGCGCAGCAAATCGGTCCCGAAGAGCCACTGATATTGCGCATTGATAAAGCCACACTCGAAGTCTCCATTCTATACGTAAACGCGCTCGACTTTGATGTTGTGGGGGGCACCATTTTCTACTCGGAGCCCCAGAATGTTTGCGCCGGCTGCCCGCCGGGAAAAGCGTGGATCAAGTCCATATCAGAATGGGGAGGTTCAACCGCTCTTGTGCTTGAAGTTCAGGGCGAAGCGGCGGGTCGCGTGGCAGCCGGGCCGTGGCACGTGAACATGATCACCTCTTCCGCCTTCCACCACGTGGACCTGGCCACGGAATCGGTCCAAGTGTACGCAGCTCCGACAGCCACGGAAATTGCGGCCGATGGCAACAGTGTGTTCGTAAACAATGCCTTTACAATTACGTATTTCGAACCGGACCTCGCCTCTCCAAATATCTTGGTTGGCAAGTCGGACTGGCAATACTCAAACTTAACGGCCCATGCCGGCTACGCTTATTGGCAGGATCAAATGATGTATATTGCCCGGGCATCTCCCGTTGCTCCGGGTGCAGAAATTGTCTTAAAGGGTGTGGAATCGATCGACATCGCCGTGGACGATCAAGAACGCATTTTTTGGACGTACGCCGGTCCCGACTATTACGGAATCAACTTTGCCGACGCAGGACAGGCGCCCCAGATCCTCGCGACAACGTCTAACGGGCCCGGTCAACTTGTTGTGGATGATTCACATGTGTATTGGGTAGAGTCCGATGGTACAACCGGCGCCGTGTATAGAATCAAAAAACCTTAACCTTCGCTCCCTCTCATGGGTAGACCATGGGTAGATCGCGACGCGGTTACAAACTCTCCAGGTAAGCGATCAAGTCGGCCAGTTCATGCGCGGAGAGCTGATCGGTATGCCCGTGGTTCGCCCCGCCGCAGTTGGGATCGAAGCGATCTGCAAGGGTTTTGGCGCATCCACTGTGCATGAGCGGCGTTCGCCACGCGACGCCCAACAGCGATGGGACCTGAAGCGCGCCGCCCAACCCCACATCTTCGTTTTGATTGTTGGTGAAGTGTTCACCCGAGTGGCAGGTGTTGCACCCGGCCTCGGCGCTTTCAAAAATTTTCTTCCCTCGGAGCGCCGCATCATCTTGAGGGTTTCGCAGCGGCGTAAGGCGCGGCAACGCGTTGATCCAATCGACAAGGGACTTTTCTTCGTCGGCGGTGGGCGGAGATCCACCCAAACGTTTTACAAACACGTCCGCCACAATCGCGTGAATGTCTGCCATGCCACCGTCCCAATTGAGGGGTAAGGTTGCCTGTACACCCCCGCGAAGCGACTGCGATCGCCGCGCCCCCATCGTGGAAAAATTCCAAACGTGACCATCCTCCCGGCCTTCTGGATGGCACGAAGCGCAGGCCAGAACTCCATTGGGTGCCGAGTGAAACAAGGCATGACCCGCATTGGTGGCAGGCAGTCCAAGATCAATACGAAGATTGCTATTGACGGCCGCTATGAAGGGCGGGTCACGCAAAAGCACGATGATCTCGCCATTGGACTCGCCCAGCCCCACCGGCATGCCGTTTGACTCTGCCCCAAGTGCGTCACAAAAGAAGCCGGGATCGCTTAAATTGGCAACCAAATGCCTGATGATCGTGCGGCCACCGGCGGCTGCAACGGCAAGCTCTTTTCCAGCGTCGTATATCAACAGGTCCACTGGGAGGGCTTCACCAATGGTGTATGTGCCCGGCAACGGGTCGTCGATTTGACCTCCCTCCGTTGGAACGAACCGGGTGAATCCGGTGTACATGATACCGGAACAGTGAGAACCGTAGTCTTGCTGCGACTCGAGGTCGATCACCTCCGATCTTTCGCCCTGGTGGACCATTAGAAACGTGCCGTCCGGCATTCGGATGGTGCGCCACGCCACGGCGGGTGAGAACCAGCGCTCTGCTGTCCCATCAAATCGCAGCAATGGGGGCGGTTTTGCCCTGTCAATCTCGTGTCCGTTGCCATCGAACGAGATCAACTCCGCAGAGCGGAGCGTCGTTACAACAAACTGATCGCCCAGAAAAAACACGTCGCGAATGTCAGGCTCGACACTCAGACTTTTTGTAATCGCGCCGCTTTGAGCGTTTATCACCACAATTTTGCCTTCGGCGCACCCAACAGCCACCTGGTCAGAGGCCGCGTCATATTCCAACCCGCGTGCCATTTGACATACAGCGGTTCGCCGAATCAACTCCCCAACCGCGGGATCAATCGTTGCGATCTCGCCCGCGCCGCGCAGCGCGACGTGAACCTTCCCATCGCTCGATTCTACCAAACGACCCGGTTCATCCCCCTTTTGCAACTCGATCACATGTTCTCGCACACCCGCATCAAGGCGCGCCGTCCAAATCACGTCCACGTCGGGATCAGAGGCAACAGCGCGCATGCCCCCGTCTGTGATCAATAACGTTCCGCCGCTCACAGGTGGAAGGACAGGTTCTTTCAAGCTGGATGGCTCTTCACTCGTGGTGTGTCCGCCGCCGGTGGTGGGCTGTTCCGAAATCGGCGGAGGGTATGGCTCATCCGCTTCGCATCCTATCGTATGGAGCATCACAAAGAGCGTGTTGCCGAGCAACGCGCCAAATCTACCCATGCACCGGTTTTGTTTTTTCATATATTGGCACGCAGCAACGAGCATGCCGCGGGCGATTTGCGTATTCTTGTCAAATCTCACCTATCAAGAAAGCGGATCCGGTCAAGGTGTGACGGTTTTTGTCGAGTGTACCCCAGCCGCCTGACAATCTTCAGCTCGCCGGAGTTTTACACGTTGTCAGGTAGGCGCCCGGACTGCCAAAACGAAAGTGGTTGAGATCGCGTGATTTAGGCCGAGGACTCTACAAACTCTCAAGGTAAGCGATCAAGTCGGCCAGTTCCTTCGCCGAGAGCTGATCGGTATGCCCATGTTTGGCGCCGCCGCAATCGGGGTCAAACCGCTCCGCAAGGGTTTTTGCGCACCCGTGGTGCATGAGCGGCGTTCGCCACGCCACGCCCCTGAGCGAAGGAACCTGAAGGATGTTTTCAAGCCCGACATTTTCGTTTCGGTTGTTGGTAAGGTATTCACCCGAGTGACAGGCGAGGCACCCCACATCATCGCGCTCAAAAATGTCCTTTCCACGAAGCGCGGATTCATCCTCCGGGTCGCGAAGTGGGGCGAGCTTTGGCAACGCTTCAATCCAGTTTGCAAGTGCCAATTCTTCTTCCGCTGAAGGCATTGATCCGCCCATACGGTTGACAAGCACCTCACTCACAATCTCGTGCATGTTGGCCATGTCGCCATCCCAGTGCAGTGGCAACGTGCGTTGAATGCCGCCTCGCAGCGATTGGGATCGGCGAGGACCGATCGTTGCAAAGTTCCATACGTGACCGTCTTCGCGCCCTTCAGGATGGCAGGATGCACAAGCGACCATTCCATTGGGAGCCAGGTGAAAGAGCGCATGGCCCCGGTTGACTGCCGTGCGGTCGAGTTGGATGCGGACGGACCGCTCAGGCACCTCGATTGCGATGGGAGACCGCAGCAGGACAACCAACTGACCATTGGACTCGCTGACACCCACGGGCATACCAGACTCGACCGGGACTCCAGCCACGCACGAAGCGTACTTTTGAGACAGCACTGGCCCACTGACGGTCAACAAGTGACGGCTGCCCGCCGCGACCACTGTCATGGAATCTTCGTCGGTGTCGGCCATGATGTCGACAGGAAGGGCCCCTCCCAGTCGGGCCCAAGTCGCCGCGGGGTCTTGGATTTGACCGAATTCATCGACGTTAAATCGTGCGATGGCGGCGTGAACAATGCCGGCACACGAATCGTTGTTTGAAGCGTATCCGTTGGACTCTTTGACTTCTACAGGAGCGGTCGAAGCCCGTTGGTGCACCATTAAAAACGAGCCGTCCGGCATTTTTGCAGTTCGCCACGCAACGGTTGGAAAAAACGTGGCCTCGGTTGTTTGGTCGAGCGCATTTTTGAATGGAAGCTGAACCTCGACCGGCTTTGCCCGATCAATTTCTTGCCCGTACGCGTCCACGGTAATCAACTCCGCTGAACGGAGCCTTGTCATGATAAAGTGACCATTGTGATAAAACACGTCGCGAACGTCGTTTTCAACTGTCAGACTGGTTGAGATAATGCCGGTTTTAGCGGCAAAAGTAACGATCTTACCCTCGGCGCAGCCAACAATCACTTTGTCAGACTCCGCGCTGTAGTCCACACCCCGCGGCATTTGACACACCGGCGTTCGCCGAATCAACTTACCCAATGTGGGATCTATGGTGGCGATCTCCCCACTACCGCGCAGCGCCACATGAACCTTCCCATCGCTCGATTCTACCAAACGGCCGGGTTCATCCCCTTTTTTTAGCTCAATCACGTGTTCTCGAACGCCGGTGTCAAGTCGAGCCGTCCAAATCACATTGGTATCAGGATCCGACGCAACGGCGCGTATCTGACCTTTTGTGACGAGCAACGTTCCGCCGCTTAAAGGTGGCAACGCGTCCTCTTGTGTCCAAATCGGAGGTGGCAAGTTCTCTTCCGTTTTGCAGCCCGCAATGCTCAGGGATACAAATAGAAGACAACCGCCAAGGGCCCCGACTCTACCCATCCACCCGGTCCAAGTTTTCATGCCGGGCGCTCATGGCAATGTCAATGCCACGGCGGTTTTCGGCTGCAAACATCGGCAAAATGGCAAACTGTCTGAAAAGCCGGCACCCACTGTCATGACATTTTTGGTCACCTGCGCACTGCCCGACTGCCGATCTTGAGCACCCAGGGCAACTTCAGGGTAGCCGGCCTAAGGTGATCGCGAAAAGGTCACTGGGTACACAATGCTCACCGTGCCTCCGTCGGGCGGTGGAAACTTGGCGGCGGCCATTGCCGCAACAACGCACGCAACCACCTTTTCATCGGCGAGGGCGGGGGCTTCCACGCTGCTCGGCGTCACGATATCGGCTTGTTCGGCGGCTTTTCCGCTCACGGCGGCTGCTTCTGTCGCGGCGCCCGAAAGGCCCACAACGAGGCGAACGAGCACGCGGCCTTCGAGCTTTTTGTTGCGTTTCAGGCCTTCTTCGTAGCACTTTTGCGCTTGGGGAAATTGAGCTTGGAGCGCTCGCTGAACCGCGTCGATGGGCAGTTTGCCCGATGTGGCGAGGAGCTTTTTGGTGTTACCGGCGCAGCGCGCTGCGGGCTCTCGGGTGAGCACTTCTACCTGCTCCGATGTTTGAATCACCAGGGTGTGGGCGGCGGCTTTTTTGCTCGAATCGGAGCCTTTTTCGGCGGCGACAAGGGTCTTCAGTTGGCGTCCCAAATCACTGAGGCGCGTTGCCAGATTGGCGGTTTCGATCACCAAGTCTGGATGCGTTACGACGAGCGCTTTGGCATCGGCCGACAGGACCATGGCGGCATCGGCCCATTCTGTAGCTCTTGCCAAAGAAGAAACCTCGCGATGGATCGAGGCCCGCAACGTGGTTGTGCGCGCGACGACATCCATGAAGCGATCGCACTCGACGCGCGGCAAACCGGCGGCGTTTGTTGTGCCCGCGGCGCCGTTGGGCGCGGAAGCATCCGACGACGGGGCCGCGTTGGCCGTGCCGGCGGTCGATGCGCCGGGTTGCGCCTGGGGCGAGTTGGTTTGCGCGGGGCCGCAACCGAAGCCGGCAAGCGAAGCGAGAACAAGGGCCCTGAAAGCGCGGCGCGGCACGGGGTTTGTGTACACCGGTCGGGCCCAGGTGTCATGTGGGTTCAACCGCTGTGAGCGCCTTGCGGAAACCCAGGGGACAAAAAATAAAAGCGGTCGCGGCGGACCCGGGGGGGGAAGGTCGACGCCGCAACCGCGAACACAATGTTTAGCCCCCTGCGTGTTCTTTGGTCAACACAAAAAGTGAGCGCAGGTGATTTGCGGTGGACCAATTTGAGGGGGCCGCGGCACTTCGCTCGATTTTGGGAAGCGCGCGCCGTTTCTCAGCCGGCAAATCCGCTGAGAGCCGCTGCGAACGTGTCGAGGTCTGCGCGGCTGTGGCGTTCAGTCACGGCAACGAGCAGTTCACCTTTGCGGGCGGGGTCGACACGGCCGAGGTCAAACCCGGCGATGATGTTTTGAGCGGCGAGCGCCGAGACAAGTTTGGCCGCATCGCCGCCGCGGACGCTCACGCAAAATTCGTTGAACGTGGGTGCCGAATAACGCAGGCCGTAGCCTGAAAGAGCGTTGATTTGGGCTTTGAGATATTCGGCCTTGGCGAGGCATTGTTTTGCCGAGTCGACAAATCCGCGCTTGCCGAGCATGCACATTTTGATGGTGAGCGCGGTGGCGCAGAGCCCGCTGTTTGTGCAGATGTTGCTCGTCGCGCGCTCGCGCCGAATGTGTTGTTCGCGCGTGGCAAGCGTGAGTACGTAACCGCGTGAGCCGTGTTTATCCACGGTTTCGCCGACCAAACGGCCGGGCACTTGTTGCAGGTATTTGCGGTCGTTTCGACACGCAAACAATCCCACGCCGGGGCCGCCGTATTGAGGGGGAAGGCCGAGCGGTTGACCTTCTGCAACGGCGATGTCGGCGCCGAGAGCACCGGGCGGCTCGATGAGGGCGAGCGCGTACGGATCCTGGGTTGTGGTGATGAGCAGCGCGCCTTTGGCGTGTGCCGCGTCGGCAAGTTTTCGAATGTCGGAAACGCAGCCGAAGAAGTTTGGATAACCGATCACAACACACGCCGTTTGATCGGTGATGGCTTCAATCAAGCCGTTTGTGTCGGGTGACCCGTCAGCCCCAACGTTCACGTAGGTGAGCGATTTGCGGCCTTGTCCAAGGCTGTGGACGAATGTTTCGATGGTGCCCGCATAGTCGGGATGCAACCCGCGCGAGAGCACTGTGTGCTCGCGGCCTGTGAGCCGGCGCGCCATGAGTACACCTTCAGCCGCGGCCGAAGCGCCGTCGTACATGGAGGCGTTGGCGACCGGGAGGCCCAAGATTTCACTCACGATCGTTTGAAATTCAAAAATGACCTGAAGTGTACCCTGCGCCACTTCAGGCTGGTACGGTGTGTACGCAGTGTAAAATTCGCTGCGAAGAAGCAGTTGATCGGCCGCCGGGGGGAAGTGGTGGTGGTACGCACCGGCTCCCAAAAACGAGAGCATGGCCGCGCCGCGATTTTTTTCGGCCAGCTCGCCGACGTGTCGCATGAGCGACGGCTCGTCCATGGCGGCCGGCAAATCGAGGTTTTTGCTGAAGCGGGCTTCCGACGGAATGGAGGCGTACAGTTCGTCAAGCGACGAAACGCCTACCAATTTGAGCATTTCGTCGATCTCTTCAGTCGTGTGGGGCAGGTAGCGCATACTGGGCGGGCGCAGCATGCCTCAGGTTCTTCCAAAGTTTTCGGAAAAAATGCTCATCGACAGTCATTGCCATCTCGACGGTGCCGGCATTGCGTCGGCGGACGACGCCATCGCCCGCGCCAAAGCGGCCGGCGTGGGCTTTTTTGTGGTCATTGGTGTCGGCGAAACACTCGACTCCGCGCGTTTCGCGATCGAGCTTGCCCGAGGGCGCTCCGACGTGCGGGCGATTGTGGGCGTTCACCCGCACGACGCTTCGGTGCTGGACGATGCGATGTTTGCCGAGTTGGAAGAACTCGCGCGCGCTCCCGAAGTGGTGGCCGTTGGAGAGATGGGCCTCGACTACCACTACATGCGCTCGCCGATGGAAGTTCAAAAAGCCGCATTTCGAAGGCAAATTGCGCTCGCCAGGGACGTCAAAAAACCAATTTGTGTACACACTCGATTGGCCCCCGACGACACAATCGCCATTCTGAAAGACGAACACGCGGCCGATGTAGGCGGCATTATTCACTGCTTTTCAGAGGACAAAGCCTTTGCCGAGCGCGCCCTCGACCTTGAGTTTGACCTTTCTTTTTCAGGCATTGTCACATTCAAGAGCGCAACTTCGGTGCATGAGGTAGCCGCGTGGGCTCCGGCCGATCGCATCTTGATCGAAACCGACAGCCCTTATCTGGCGCCTGTGCCCGTGCGCGGAAAGCCTTGTGAACCGGCCTTTCTTGTTCACACAGCCAAACGCGTCGCGTCGCTCCGCAACATCGCTTTTGAAGAATTGGCGCATCTCACGCGCGCAAACACCGCCCGCCGCTTAAACCTGCCAGGCTAGGAGCGTTTCGCGACGGCCTTCGGCGCTCCGGATTTTTTAGAGCGAAACTGTGCGGACCCATGCTTTTGCGTTGAAACGCGTCCATAATCTGGGCTGACCTACGAGTGGTCGCTCCGCAGGCCTGCATGAAAAAGCCCCTTCGCGAACAGCACCGATTCGCATCTGCCTGGGCGGCAAGCTTGTTTGCGCACGCCGGTCTCGTTGCCGCGGGCGCACTTTTTTTTGCGGCCCGCTCGCTTGTTTCAAGCTCCGAACCGCCGCCGCCCAAACCCACGGTGCCCACCACCTTGATCACCGCCGACGCGGTCGATCTCTTCGTTGCCACCGACGGATCCAAATCGCCTGACACCCTTCGTTTGCCGTACGCCCCGGCCCTCCTCAATCGCGGTGGAGGCGAAGGCGAACCCAGGCCCGATACCGGTCGCAAAGGCCGCGGCGGCACCGACACCGCCGAACATCGCGCCACCAACCTCGCCGATCGCGACGATGGAACGTACCTCACGCGCGACCTTCAAACGCGCACCGATCGCGATCAAATCCCTCGCATTCGCTCCGGCAAAGAGCGCTCTTCGTGGGAAGATTGGCGCGCCTCGCGCGAGCCTATGGAGCTGACGTTTCTCGCCAATGGTACACAAGGCGAAAGGCCTGAACGACGCCCCGATGCTCAGTCCGACCCATCGCAGGGCGCTCGCGACAAAGGTACACCTCAGCAAGTCGGCGCGGCGATCGGCGCGGCGGCGCCGCCACCGGGTGAAGGGCTTGATGCTCGTTTGCCCGGTGAACCTGAAGCCGGCGCCGATTACGCATCCGTTGGCCTCGGCGTTCGCGACGGTGAACCCGGCCACGATTTTCGTAGCAGCGCCAAGATCGCCCGCGCCCGCCCCATGGTCGACGAGGGCGACCCAAGTGTACCTTCCAACCAAACGGGCAACGCGCGCGACACTCAAGACAGCGAGCAGGAGTCCACCGCGCGCACCACATCCATCGTGCATGCGAGCACCGCAGGCGGAGCGCCCGGCGTTGGGGTAGGCGGCCAAAATGGACCGGGCCCCACCGGATCGGGCGGAACATCGGGCCCCGGATCCTCTTCAAAAACGCTTGGAACAGGCCACGGGCCGGGCCTCGACAACAGCCTCACCGACCCGCGCCGCCAAATGTACATTCGCCAAGTTCAGTCAAAACTCCAAGCCGCCTACAACGCCGCGCCGCGCCCATTTCCCACTTGGGCCATTGTTGAAGGGTTGCAAGGCACCGCCGTCGTCACCGTTGTGATTCGCGCCGACGGATCCATCGCAAGCGCATCCATCGCCCGTCGCAGCGGTGTCGACGAGTTTGATCAAAACGTGCGCCGCATCGCCCTCGGCGCCGGTCCCATGCCGGCGGTCCCTGCCGATCTCGGCACATCGTTCACTGTGAGTGTACCCTTCGTCGCCAAAAACCCCACCGTGCTGCCGCAAAAATCCAAGAGTGAATCGCCGTAGTTGCTCGGTTGTCTCCGCGGGAGCGCATCGGCCGTCAACCGCACTTTGTTGACATCATGGTCGGGTGCTGGCACCTGACGGGTATGTCCGAGCCGCCGCGCCTTACCCTCAAATGCCCCCATTGCGGTGCCCCCTTGCCGCCTGAATCGTTGGAGCAAACGGTTACGTGCGCTTTCTGCGGCGTGGTGAGTGCACCTTCCCAGGTTGCGGCTGGGCCCACTTCGCCTCCGACTTCCGTTTCCACCAAGGCGGCCGTTGCGGTCGCGACGGAACAACTCCAATCAAAGAATACTTATTGTCCACGATGTGGATTGCCCATGTACGAAGGGCGAGCCAACGACATCGCCATGCTCGGTTGCGGCCGATGCGGTGGGATTTGGCTCACCAACGACTCCGCGCAACGAGTTGTTCAGACGTTTGATCAAGCGGTCGTTGCCCTTGCCGATCAAGCGGCTCAACGAGCGGCTTTCAACGTGGATCCCGGACCTCCGGTGGCCTGCCCCGTATGTCAGAAAATTCTGGTTCGCACCAAGTCGCGCGAATCTGGAATTTGGATAGATGTTTGCGGCGAACACGGCACCTGGTTTGACAGGTATGAATTGGGGGTGATCTTCAATTCACTCGCTCCCAAAGAACCTACCCAACCGCAAGTGTACAATGGAGAAACTCCGGATTTTCGCCGGGGTGCCAACACCGAGTTACCCGACTTCGTCAAAGTGTTGGAGAGGGAGCTTTGGGAATGGTAGGTTTGGCTGCGGGAGCCGCAAAAGTGATCGCGCCGTCCTCCACAAACAAGAACTGATCTACCCTGCCCACCCACGCCCGCCCAAACGGGCGGGCTTCCCGCCCAAGCGTCGCGCACGCGCGCCGCGGGCGGGACCATTCCATTCAAGTCGACTCAACTCAACTCGGGGTCAACTTACCCTGCCACCGCCGCAACGGCGCGTGAGAGCTTTTCTTCAGCCTCGGCGGCA
Organism: Polyangiaceae bacterium; assembly: GCA_016712345.1. GTDB lineage: Bacteria > Myxococcota_A > Polyangia > Polyangiales > Polyangiaceae > JADJRH01. The sequence goes on along the minus strand of JADJRH010000011.1, from coordinate 3,230,412 downwards.
ACGCTTGCCATTTCAGGTTTACCCTCGGCAATGGTGAACATGGCTTTGGGTGAAGCCGCGCTCACCACCACGTCGTCGCCGTCTTGGGTGAGCACCACGTTGCAAGGCAAAAGAAGCCCAATTCCAGGTTCTGACGTAATGGCGCGGTGCGCGAGCTTTGGATTGCAGGCGCCCAGAATCACGTACGGATCGATAGTGGCACCGATTTTCTTTTGAAGCGTTGCCGCCACGTCAATTTCAGTGAGTACACCAAACCCCTCGGCCGAAAGCGCCGCTGTCACTTTTTCACGCGCCGCCCCGAGAGTTGTTTTTGAAATGCGAGCCGTGATGCCGTAGGGAACGTTGATATTCATGGATGGTTACTCCGCGCGAGTGATGCCGCTTGAGTGCGGCGATGTTGCAACGTCGGTGCCGTCTCTATACCAGGGCGCGCGCCGGCTGGCGAGACGTTGTGTGAAACGCGTTGAAACAATGTTTCAGCGCGTCGTTTGCTTACCTGAGCGCGAGTCTTTCACCCGTCACAAAGTTCTTTACGCTGCGCGTCGTCAAGGGTACGCAACGCGCATGCGGATTCACGTGGTGGCCGGTACACTTGGCTCTTTTGCGGCTCTTTTGGGTGCAGGTTGCGCGCACAACGGCACATTGGCCACGCCCGCGTCGAGCGTTGTTATCCTCAGCAAGTTTGGTATTGCCGAGTTCCAAGGGCAGGTAAACCGTTGCCCCAGCGGCTTCGGTGATGGTGAGGTTCAAAAGAGCTGGGATACCGGTAAAAGCTCTTCAAAGGCACCTGCCAAGGTGGCCTCATGGTCGGCGAGTGGAAGGCGTATTATCAAAACGGTGCCACCGAGTGGAGTGCCACCTTCCAACAGGGCAAGCTTGAAGGGACATTCAAGTCGTATTACGCAAACGACAAAGACCGCGCCAAAGTGGTCTACCGTGACGGTCTACCCGAGGGTGACTTTAAAGCCTGGCACTTTAACGGCGAGGTATCCGCCAAAGGTCAATACATCGGTGGTAAGAAAAACGGCTGTTGGGAGACCTGGCATGACAACGGCCAAAAAGCTTCAAAAGGCACCTATTCCGACGATAAGCAGGTAGCCACCTGGCTCTACTGGACACCGAGCGGCGACAAACGCAAAGACAAGCTCGGCGGTGAGGCCTTGCATGGCGAGTGCCTCATCACGCTCTAGCGATTTTTGATAACGCCGACCACCGGCACCGGGGCGGTTCCGTCGAGCAGGTAGGTGGGGGCGGCTTTATCAATGTGGCCAATCAGCCCTTTATAAACGGTAAACCCACACAGCTTTCGAAGCCGGTCTGAAAAGCCTTTGGCCACGTTGAGTGGAATGCCAAGCTGCTGGTTTTCTTGCTGGCGAATATACCCGGCGCAGTAGTTCATTGCGATGCCGAGCCGCCTTGTTTGCGTGTGGTTGGCGCCGCCGCCGTGCCACAAACTACCATGCCAAATGAGTACACTTCCGCGCTTCATTTCGGCCGGGATAGACGGCACTTCTTCAAATGGAATGGGAGAACGCTCCGACTTGTGCGAACCGGGCACAACGCGGGTTGCCCCATTCATTTCTGTAAAATCGGTGCAGGCCCACATGGTGTTGCAGATCACCGGCACATGCGGCTTTGGAATGGAGATCACCTGATCGTCGGCGTGAATGGGCTGTGCGGTTTGACCTGGGTCAATAGCGATGGAAGAAAGCGACGATACCAGGCAGCCCCGATCCAACACTTTTTCTACAATGGGCAACACCGCCGGGTGAACGGGAATCTCTTCAAACACCTTTCCACGTGCGAGGAGATTATAAATGCGAACCGTGCGATCTCCCTCAAACGGGTTGTTTGCCGGAACGATCTTTTCGTCGCGTTCAATACGGTAAAGTTCATCCGTCAGGCTGTCGAGGAGGGAAGGCTCAATGGCATTTTCAACAATGGTGTACCCATCGCGCTCAATGTGATCGAGATGAGAAGAAAGAGTAGAGTCGGTGTTCATGCTGGTTGTTCTATTGGGCTGGCTCAGTTGAGTCGAAAACGTCATCCTTCAGCCGGTAACCCACCGCCGGCTCGGTGATCAGCAACTTCGGCTGAGCCGGATCTTTCTCGATCTTCTTTCGAAGCTCAGCCATGTGTACACGCACATAATGGGTTTGCCCCGCGTAGGCGGGGCCCCACACTTCCTGCAAGATCTGGCGGTGAGTGAGCACTTTGCCCGCGTGTTTGGCGAGGAGCACCAACAATTTATACTCAATGGGGGTCAGGTGAACCACCTGACCATCCACTTTGACCTCTCGGCGCGGCACATCAATCACCACGTTGGCGATTTGAATCGACGGTTCAGGCCGAGCGTTTTTTTCAGCATCGGCGTGCCTGAACGCCACGCGAATGCGCGCCAGCAGTTCACCCACTCCAAACGGTTTTGTCAGGTAATCATCGGCGCCCGCGTCAAGCGCCACCACTTTATCACTTTCGCGACCCCGCGCCGACACCACCAAAATGGGCACTTTGCACCACTGACGAAGCTTTTTTACAAGGTCAATTCCGTCACCGTCGGGTAGACCCAAATCAAGAAGAATCAAATCGGGTGAGTTGGTTGCCGCGAGCGTTTCACCCTCACGCGCGGTGCTTGTTTCAATAAGTTGAAAGCCGTGCCCCGTAAGCGACGCCCGAAGAAAGCGTCGCATTTGGGGTTCGTCCTCTACCAGTAGAATAGTTTTGTCGCCTGCGTTCACTGGGAAGGTTCCACTTTTGAATCATCGCTCGCATTTTGGGTAGACTGCGATTCAGGCGCAGCTTCCGGGGTTGAATCGAGCACCGACCGCGAAGAGGGGACCAGGGGGGGTGGACCTGAAAAGGGAAGGCGAATGCGAAACACGGCGCCGCCGTCTTCTCGATTTTCAGCGACGATCGAGCCTCCGTGCGCATCGGCGACACCTTTACAGATCGCAAGCCCAAGCCCCGCACCAAACGCTTCACGCGACGGTCCGCGAAAAAACTTTTCAAACACTTTTGACTCGGTTCCACGCGGCAATCCTGGGCCGCGGTCCAGCACCTCCACAGTCACATCCCCGTCACCTTCCATCGCTCGAATTTCAATGGGTGAGTTGGGTGGTGTGTGCTTTTCTGCATTGTCGAGTAGGTTTACAAATACCTGTTCCATGAGCAGAGGGTCTACCGAAACGAGCGGTAGGTCGGGAGGAAGGATCACCTGAACCTTTCGGCTCGCGAGTTTTGACTCAAGCCGCGTGAGCGCCGCGCCGATCACCTCTTCCAACGGCAACCACTCCCGTTTGACCTCAATGCCGCCCGACTCTATCCGCGTCATTTCGAGCAAATTTCGAACGAGTCGTTCTAGCCGATCGGCCTCGTCGGTAATCGACTCCAATAGGTCGGAGCGTTGATCTTCAGACAGTTGAACTGTTTTGTCGCGCAGGGTGGTGGCCGCCCCGGTGATGGTAGCGAGCGGTGTCCTCAAGTCGTGTGAAACGGTACTCAAAAGCGAAGATCTGAGTTCTTCTGTTCGAGCCCGCAGCGCCGATGTTTTTGCCTCTTCAGCCAGGCGCGCTCGCGATAAAGCCACCGCACATTGTCTGGCGAAAGCCATCACCGAATGGCGCTCTTCTGTGGGTAGCGGTCTGCCATCGGGTGGAACCACCACAAGCACCCCCAGAACGGCCGGACTTGACCCCAATGGTACACATGTGAACGTGGTGCCCGGCAGTGTTCCAGTACCCAATCCGGCCACCTGACCGTGCTCCATGACCCACTGCGTGACGCCGTCGTTTTCAATCCCCTTGGGTACACTTCCTGCGACCGCCGCCACGTGCAAAATACCCGCGTCGTCGGGTAGAACGGTGGCGGCGCCGCAGCCCAGCAGTTCTGAAACCTGTTTGGAAAGCGTGGTGGCCACCCCAACTGCGTCGGTGACGCCCCCCAATTCTCGACTCAACGTAAAAAGCGCGGCGGTGCGTTGTTCCCGTTCACGCGCCCCTCGTTCCTGCTGCCTGATTCGGATGGTGAGTGAACTCAGTAATAGTCCGGCGCCGAACATCATTGCAAATGTCAGAAGGTGACGCGCTTCGTTGATGGCAAACGTGAAATGGGGAGGTACGAAGAAAAAATCATACGCGGCCACCGACAACGCGGCCGAAAGGATACTCGCTCCACGTCCAACGCGGGTTGCCACGAGTACGACAGTGAGCAGGTACATCATGGCCACATCGGGTTCGGCAACAAACGAACGCGCGAGGTGAGCGACGAGTGTGACAGCGCTTACAAGGCCGATTGCCCACAAAAATCCACCCCGCGGTTCGAGCCTTCTTGGGGGAGGGGGCGCTTGGGTAGACTCATCCAATCGATCCCCCGAGATCACGTGCACGTCGATAGGCCCGCTTCCGCGGACAACGTCGTCGAGAACAGAACTCCTTAACCTGTCGAGGATGCGAGCATGGGTAGGTTTGCCAAGAACAATTCGTGTGACATTGTGGCGGCGAGCATAGGTGAGTAGAGCTTCCCCAACCCCGACACCTGACAGTCGAACCACCTCCGCGCCGAGCGATTCTGCCAGGCGGAGATGAGCGTCTGTCCGCTCTTTGGCCTTTGCATCGAGCGGCACGCGCAGATCTTCAACATAGACAGCGACCCATGCCGCCCGCAGTCCCGCTGCCATTCTACGTGTAGCGCGCACCAAACGGGCTGAGGCCGGGCTTGGACCCACACACACCAAGATGCGCTCGCCCGCGGGCCAAGGTATATCAATAGAGTGCTCTTCTCGATACGCTCGAACATCGAGATCTACCCGATCGGCCGCTTTTCGAAGGGCAAGTTCGCGCAGCGCGAGGAGGTTACCCCTTCTAAAAAAGTGGTCAATTGCGGTGGCGGCCTGTTCTGGAACGTACACCTTGCCGTCCTTCAGGCGTTTGACCAACTCTTCAGGTGGAATATCTACCAGCTCAATTTCATCTGCCCGTTCTAACACAGCGTCGGGTACGGTTTCACGCACCCGAACGGTGGTGATCTGCTCAATCACATCGTTCAGACTTTCAATGTGCTGAACGTTCAACGTTGTGTGAACATCGATTCCGGCGTCGAGCAGGTCCATCACGTCGCGCCAGCGTTTGTCGTGGCGCGATCCGGGCGCGTTGTGGTGGGCAAGCTCGTCCACCAACACGACCGCAGGCCGTCGTTCAAGGGCGGCTTCTAGGTCAAACTCTTCAACGATTTTGCCTTTGTATTCAATCGCTCGACGCGGCAAAAGGGGTAACCCGAGAACGAGCGACGCAGTGTCATAACGACCGTGCGTCTCCACAAGCCCCACCACAACTTCCTTGTCGGACGCGAGCATTTCGCGCGCGTTTTCAAGCATGGTGAAGGTTTTGCCAACCCCCGGCGCATACCCAAGGTACACCTTGAGTTTGGCGCGACGATGCCGAGCTTCTTCCGCGCTCACTCGCGCTAGGAGCTTGTCGGGATCGGGGCGATCGTCGCGCTCAGTCATTTCACGAGTTCACCGGCAGTTGGGTCGGTGCCCATCATCGTCGCCTTTTTTCATTTGGTCGAGGGTTGATTTTCGACCATTGAGTCAAGGGCCAAATTCAGGTGCAACACGTTCACGTGGGGCGCCCCCAAAAGCCCCAGAGCCGGTCGTTTGACAAATGTGTACACAAGCTGAGTCACCCGGTCCGGCGCCAAACCGCGCGCCTTTGCAACCCGGGAAACCTGGTAGAGAGCGGCCGCCGGAGAAATATGTGGATCGAGCCCACTGGCCGAAGTGGTGACAAGATCGATCGGAATAGGGTCAAGGTTTTCAGGATCCGCCGCGCGCAGGGCGGCAATACGCTCTTCTACCCGCTGTCGAAGCGCCGGGTTTGACGGCCCCAGATTGGAGGCGGACGACGATCCGGCGTTGTACTCAAACGGCGTTGTGGCCGACGGGCGCGACCAAAAATATTTGGGATCGGCAAACGGTTGACCGATGAGATCGGACCCGACCACCTTACCGTCGCGTTGAACAAGGCTTCCGTGGGCCTGCTTGGGGAACGCGGCATGCGCAACAGCCGTTACCGACAAAGGGTAGATCACTCCGGTAAGAAGGGTGAAAATTCCCAACAAAACAAGGGTGGGGCGCAACGCATAAAATCGGTTCATACAAGCCTCAATGCGGCAATGATCATATCAATCAACTTAATGCACGGGAAGGGCAACACGAGGCCTCCCAAACCGTAGACAAGGAGATTGTGGCGAAGCAACTCCGCCGCCGGCGCTGGGCGATATCGAACACCGCGTAGGGCGACGGGGATGAGCGCGACCAGAATCAGGGCGTTAAAGATGACAGCGCTCAAGATGGCGCTTGCAGGTGAGTGGAGGTGCAGAATGTTGAGTTTGCCAAGCGATGGGTAGGTGGCTGCAAATGCCGCTGGAATAATAGCAAAATATTTGGAAACGTCGTTTGCAACGCTGAAGGTTGTGAGCGCGCCGCGCGTCATCAGCATTTGTTTTCCAATTTCAACCACCTGGAGCAGCTTGGTTGGGTTGGAGTCAAGGTCGACCATATTTCCCGCTTCTTTGGCGGCTTGTGTACCTGTTCCCATGGCCACAGCAACGTCGGCCTGAGCGAGGGCCGGAGCGTCGTTGGTGCCGTCACCTGTCATCGCAACAATATGACCTTTGGATTGATAGTCTCGAATGCGTGCCAGTTTCATTTCAGGCGTGGCATTGGCAAGGTAGTCATCTACCCCGGCTTCGGCGGCGATCGCTGCGGCGGTAACGGCGTTGTCGCCGGTGATCATCACAGTCACGATCCCGGCGTTGCGCATTTCTGAAAAGCGCGCTTTTATGCCGCCTTTCACGATGTCTTTGAGGCGAACAACGCCCAAAACGCGGTTGTCTTGTGCCACAACGAGAGGGGTGGCACCGTCTTTGGCAACATGATGAATTTGCTTTTTGACCTCGGCAGAAACCTGACCTCCGAGGTTGGTTACAAATCGTTCAACGGCGTCGGTGGCTCCCTTTCGGATTTGTCGATCATTCAGATCGACGCCGCTCATTCGAGTTTGAGCGGTGAAGGGTACAAATCGCGCGCCGAGGGCAGTCACATCGCGGCCTCGCAGTCCAAAGCGCTCTTTGGCCAACACAACAATGCTCCTCCCCTCGGGCGTTTCGTCGGCCAAAGAAGCCAGTTGAGCGGCGTCGGCGAGGTCTTTTTCTTCTACTCCCGGCGCCGGTATAAACTCGGTTGCCTGACGGTTTCCAAGCGTGATCGTGCCTGTTTTGTCGAGCAGCAGCACATCCACATCACCCGCCGCCTCCACGGCTCTGCCCGAAGTTGCAAGGACGTTGGCTTGGATCATTCTGTCCATCCCCGCAATTCCAATGGCAGACAAGAGGCCGCCGATGGTTGTTGGAATAAGGCAGACAAGCAGCGCCACAAGGACTGTTAAACCAACGGGATCTCCCTGACCCGTGGACGATACAGCGTACTTTGAAAATGGGTAGAGCGTGGCTGTGACAAGGAGAAACACAATGGTCAAACCCGCGAGTAGAATGTCGAGAACAATCTCATTGGGTGTTTTGCGGCGTTTTGCGCCCTCGACCATGCCAATCATCCGATCGAGAAAACTCTCACCCGGGTTTTGCGTGATTTTGACAATCAACCAATCGGAGATCACCCGCGTGCCGCCCGTTACAGAGCTGTGATCTCCGCCCGCCTCTCGAATAACGGGCGCACTTTCGCCGGTGATTGCGCTCTCATTGACCGAGGCGACTCCTTCGACAATCTCCCCATCACCCGGGATCACGTCACCCGCCTCAACAAGTACAAATGCGCCGGCTGTCAGGTTTGCTGAATCAACCTCGGTGATCGAAGCGTCGCGGCGCGCTTCGGCGAGGCGGCGAGCCTTGACACTTTTACGCGCGCTTCGGAGCGAATCGGCCTGCGCCTTACCGCGGCCTTCGGCAACGGCCTCAGCGAAGTTGGCAAACAACACTGTGAACCAAAGCCAAACAGCCACAAGGAGTACGAACCACGCGGAGCCGCTCCCAGGTTCGGCCTTGCCGGAGATCAAGGCCGAAATGGCCAACACAGTTGTAAAAGCACTGCCCACTTCCACAACAAGCATGACGGGGTTTTTTACCATCTTGCGTGGATCGAGCTTGGTAAAGGCACCAACGACTGCCCGTTTGAATATCGGCATGGGCAAGAGTGGTCGCCGGGCAGAGTTACTATTTGTTAATTCGCGCTCAGACACGTTGTTTTTCTCCAAAAACTGGCAGAACGATGGGGTAGACGGTTTGTCCGCCGCCGCCGAAACAGTTGAGTAGGGATCGCGTCAGGGTGAGGTGAAACTCAGGTGTTCAACAACGGGGCCGAGCGCCAGAGCTGGTATAAAGGTGAGCGCACCCACAAGTAAAATCACCCCAATCAGGAGCCCCACGAAGAGGGTGCTGTGGGTAGGCAAAGTACCCAGTCCGGGGGGTGTTGTCTTTTTCTTTGCGAGCGAACCTGCGAGAGCCAGCACAGGTACGATCACCCCAAACCTTCCAATCCACATGGCGATGGCAATGGAAGTTGTATAAAAAGTTCCGTTGGCAGTGAGGCCGCCAAATGCTGAACCGTTGTTGTTGGCGGCCGATGCAAAAGCATACAAGACCTCCGTGAACCCGTGTGGGCCCGGGTTACCAACAGCCGAGGTTCCCTGGGGAATGCTCACGGCAACAGCGGTAGCCACAAGAACCGTGCAAGCCGGTATCAAGATGACAAGCGATACCATCTTCATTTCAAACGCTTCGATCTTCTTCCCGAGATATTCAGGCGTGCGACCTACCATTAAGCCCGCGAGCAATACCGCCACAAGGACGTAGGCTAGAAGGCCATACAGGCCGGATCCTACGCCTCCGAAAACAATTTCCCCGAGTAGGATCATCCACAACGGAACCATTCCACCCATGGGTAGAAAACTGTCGTGAGAAGCATTGACGCTTCCACTCGAAGCAGCGGTGGTTGCGGTGGCCCAAAGTGCCGACAAATCGGTTCCAAATCGCACTTCTTTGCCTTCCATGTTTCCGCCCGACATGAGTTGAGAAGCGGTGTGGTCAATGGGTAGACCGGCCAGCAACGGATGGGGTTGCGATTCTACCCAGATGCAGTAGAGGGCAGCGGGGACAAATAGCGCGAGCATGGTAGAAAACAAGGCGATCCCTTGGCGCTTGTCTTTCACGGCGGCGCCGAAAGTGAAGCACAGCGACGCCGGTAGTAACAGAATGGCCACCATCTGAAGCAGGTTGGAAAGAGCTGTTGGGTTTTCAAACGGGTGGGCAGAATTGGCGTTAAAAAAGCCGCCGCCATTGGTGCCGAGCTGTTTAATGGCCACTTGGGAGGCCACGGGGCCGAGCGCGACACCCGTACCGGTTGCTCCCATTTCGCCCACGCTTGGCGAAGGGGAGATCCACGATGTGAGTGGGGAAGGATCGAGCGTTTGGACAACACCGTTTGCCACAAGAAACAGGGCAAACAAAAAGGACAAGGGGAGAAGCACGTACAGGACAATGCGCACCAGATCTACCCAGAAGTTACCCAGTGTGGAGGTTTGTTTCTGAACAATTCCTCGAATAAGGGCTGCCAGCACGGCCATACCCGTTGCTGCGGAGAGAAAGTTCTGCACTGTCAAACCGAGCATTTGTACCAAGTAACTGAGCGTTGTTTCTCCGCTGTACGCTTGCCAGTTGGTGTTGGTGACAAAGCTCACCGCGGTGTTAAACGCCAGGGAGCGGGAAGGGGAGGGAAGCTGCCCCGGATTCAAGGGTAAGTTGGATTGGAAGCGCTGGAGCAGGTAGAGCAACACGACGCCGGCTCCGTTAAAAACCAACACGGATACAGCGTACTTTTTCCAATCCATCGCTGTGTCTTTTTGTACTCCCGCTAGGCGCAACAGGGCTGTTTCCACGGGATCAAGAACGCGGCGAACAACGGGAACCTCGCCGAAAAATACACGATGGATGTAGAGGCCCAGTGGTATTGCGAGGGCGGTGACCAAGGCGATGTACACAACCACTGTGAGGTTCGACTGTAGACTCACGAGAGTTTCTCCGGGAAAAGCAGCACAAAAAAAGAGGTACACCAACAGAAGTAGTGACAAAACGGCTCCCGCCGCCACGAGGGTATCCACGCAACGCTCCAAAAGTTGTAATGGTAGAAACCTGACGGCGATTCTACCGATGTTTCAATTGCCCGCCGCCGCGGTTCTTGAGGCGGGCGCTACGTGCGTTTGCCGCCAATCCAAGCATCGCTAAAACCGCAAAGAGTAAACCGAGAGTGGGCTCGGCTCCCACGTGCTTCCTTGAACGGCTGCGTAGACAGGTGGCATAATACCCACCCCGAAAACGAGCCACAAAACAGCGCTCTCATCGTCGCTGCGATCGACGGCGTCCGAGTCTGACTCATCGTTGATGCGGTACGGATTCATATAGGTTGCCTAAGATGTCAGAACCAGGAAACGGCGCCCACGGTCACCGTGTTCTGGAAGTCTCGGTTGGGTTGAAAGGGTAGATTTGTACCGTCACCGGTTATGTTTCCGCCAAAGAACATGTTGTCCGCCGCGTGGTCGTGTCGGTACTCAAGGCGGAACGACACGCGCTCGTGCGGTTCGATCCCGATGGTGGCGGTTGCTGAGCTTACCCAGCTCACGGGCCAAAAAATGCTCGCCGCCTGACCTGAAGGGTTAGAAGCGACCTCTTCGCCGAAAATGTCTGCGCGGGCGGCACCGTAGAGCCACGGCAGGATGTTGACTCTACCCGCCAAAGCGCCGGCTCCCCACGCGCTCGTGCCAAAGTTGTTGCGCTCAAACCCTGCGTTGGCGTGCGCGATGAACGATAACCTGTCCGTGGGATACCATGTCAGATGAGCATCGGCGAGGTGACGCCATGGAGTGCCTTCAGGCGCGTCGGTAGAACGTTCAACCCCACCGAAGTAGAGCAACGAAAACGCAATTTTTTGCGGTATTGTGTACACAAGTTGGGCGGACACGGATGGGGCGTCGTTGTTGTCCACCACGCTGTTCCAGCCGTTGTACGCCGCAACGGTCGCCGACCATCGGTCTGACAGAGGGTATGAAATGCGGACTCCGGTATGGTAAAACGGCAGACCAAAAAACAGGTTGGAGCGGCTGAAGTTGTAGTTGTCTTTTACGGCCATGCTCTCCGGCCCGATGGGCGACAAAAAAATCCCCGCTTGAACAAGCAGGCCCCGCCCCAGAGGAATGCGGTATCCAGCGTATGCCTGTTGAATGTACTTCCACATCTGCGGGCCGCTGGCGTTTGCCCCCGCGGACCCCGCACGGGTAGGTTCGGCGGCGTAATAGGTGTCGGGTGTGCTGCCGATCTGGAGGGTTAACCTACCCACAAGATCTTTCCAGTCCCACAAGGCGTCGAGCGCAACGTTGGAGATGGTGAACGTCTGACTGCGATTATCAAAGCCGCGATAATTGGTAATGCCGTTTTGGGGCTGGTTCGTGTTGTATTGATAATACGCCTCGGCGTACCCGCCGAGGACGATGGGGAGGTTTCCCACAGTGACGTCGGCGCGCGCAACGCCGAGGGGGAGCGTTGCGGCCACAAGAGCGGCGCCGACGGAGAACAATCGCTTCAACACACGAATGAAGGTAGCGGAGTTGATGTCAGGACGTCGTCAACGTGCGCCGAGAGGGCATCAAGAAAAGATCAAGGTGACTCGGCCAAAGTCTCTGGGTAGGGTGCAAAACATGCGACCTTTTGTGAAGTTATTGTGCGCAGCAGCCACAACAGCCGGCCTTTTGGGGCTTCTTACCGCCGACGGTTTGGCCGATGTCACCGCGTGGAGCAGCGGTGATTGCAAGGCGCTCGCGAGCGGCGATGCGAGCTATTGCACCACCGACGATTGCAAAGGAATCGCCAAAAAAGACTCGAGCTACTGCAAAACCGATGACTGCAAAGCGTGGGCAAAAGGCGACGCGAGCTACTGCAAAACAGACGATTGCAAAGGCATCGTGAAAAAAGACGCGAGCTACTGCAAGAGCGACTTCTGCAAGGGCGTTGCCCGCATGGACTCCAGCTATTGCGGCAGCGACAAGGTTTGCAAGGCGATCGCGAAGAAGGACAAGAGCTACTGTCCGTGAGCATCTGAAAGTGCGGCACCAAGCTCGGCGAGATCGGCGTCGGTGAGGCCGCGACTGTTTTTCTTGATGCTTGCGAGCACGTCTGCGGTTGCGCCCGGCAGCGATTGTCGGGCGCACGCGGCGTGCAGATAGCGCGGCGTTGCCGGCATGATCATGAGCGATGGGCCGTCGGGTTCACGTTGAACGGCGACGCGAAGCGCTCCTTTTTCGATCACATTTCGGCACTCACCACACTTGGCGCGAGCCGATGGGCTGCGCTCTGCAAACGGAAATGTTGTTGGGCGCTGCTTGAGTTCGTTCTCGGCGATGAGCTGTTCAAGCTCTTCCCGGTTGTGTACATCTCCTGTGTACACTGCGAGAGCCTCGCGGAGTTGCGAGGGTTTTTTCTTGGCGGCGCACTGCGCATGATGCCAGTGAAACGTGGTGCCGCCGCTCTCGCTGAAGGCGTTGGGGACTTCTTCGCCAAATCGGAGAGCGTCTTTGGCGATGCCTTCGCCGCAGGTTCGGCACCGTGCCCGGCCGCTTTTTGCGGTTTCAACGATGTGCGCCATGCGCAGCTTTTATACAGCGCGCCGATAGATGGTGCGCGCTCGATCCGTTTGGGAGGTGATGTGCTTGCGCCGGGGATGGCAGTCGGAGGCGGTTACTTTTTCAAGCCGCCTTCGGCGCGCAGTTTTTCAAGTTCTGAGTTTCCGCCGATGAGTACACCGTTCACGAAGACCATTGGAAACGTGGGAAACCCGGCCCAAAGTTTGATTGCGAGGCGTTGGCGCCACTTGGAAAAGTAGCTTCCATATTCAAGGTAGGTGAACGCGATCCCCTCCGATTCAAGCTGTTTGCGCGCTTTTTTGCAGTAAGGGTTTTGCGCCATTCCGACAACCACGATGGGATCTTTTGCGACGGCGTTGGCCACTTCGGTCACAACGTCTGCGTGAAGGTTGGAAACGATCTCGTGGGCGCGGGGAGAAATTTTGTCAGCTGCGAGGAAAGGCCTTGTCATGAAGCGGCGAGTAGCAGACGCGCGGCGCGCAATCGAGACGCCGTAACAGAACGTCACACTTCTTTACGCGCGGCTTCACCAAAAGGTACTTCAGCCGCCTCGCAATGACTTGAGACGTCTCGATTCCTGACGCGTCGTAATCAACACGGAGTTCCCCAGCGGCGCATGCGCCTCATTCGAACGGCGAGTAACTCGTTGCGGTTGAGTTGTCGATGCAGCAGAAAAGAGCCCGTTCTGGGAGGTCCGGCGACTTGAGATGTCCATCACGTCGCCATCCACCGGTCTCGCCGGTCTCTCGTTTTCGTCGTGGCTGCGCTCGCCACAGAACTCCATCTGGAGAACCCGACGCGCCACGCTGTTCGCTTTTCCGCTTGGCGACGGGCAAGGGTGTCCCAAACGTCTCGACAAGACTGGATCCGTGCCTTGCAGAACGTTCCGCTAAAGGGAAGTTACCTAGGAGGCACGGAGAACACGGAGATCCACGGAGTTTTTGTATTTTAGGCTGCAATCGTCTCGCACCACCTAACCGATCCGCTGTCAGGTTGGGATCACGGATGATGTGTACCCATTGCAGCCCGACAACCGAAATCCACCGTGTCCCCCCGTGTCCTCTGTCAGTCCGTGGTGAAGAGACGTCACAGATGTCGAGACGTGTCCGGTCGTTGCGTGACGTTTCAGCCGTCGCTCTGGGGCCGCTACCCGGAGGACAAAACGCAAAAAGCTTGTTTGGCGAACCAAACAAGCTTTGGGCGTCAGAGCTGTTTCAACCGAGCGGGGTGGACGGGACTCGAACCCGCGGCCTCCGGCGTGACAGGCCGGCGTTATAACCGACTTAACTACCACCCCATTTTGCGCTGGGTATCGTGCTGCTGCGCCCGCCGAATCGTCGGTCAGCCTCCTCGACGTACCTTTGTACGCCTGCGGGGGCCTCCCTAGCTTCGGCGTGCTCGCGACGCACGCTACCGCACCGCTTTGCGCTGGGTATCGTGCTGCTGCGTTACCAGTGCACGCTACCGCATCGCTTGGATACGCGCTGTGCGGATCCGGGGTTACGGTTGATCAGACCTGATTTTCAATAGGCTCGAAACCCGAGCCCGGTGGGCGGGACAGGGATCGAACCTGCGACCATCGGTGTGTAAAACCGACGCTCTACCGCTGAGCTACCCGCCCAAGCGGCAGCCGCATATCCGCGGCGAGGAACGGCCTTTTGGCACACGGGGTCGGGGGTCGTCAACAAAATATCAATCGCGGGGTTCGGTTGCTTTGTTTTCCCGCTCGGCGGGTTTCGCGATATTCGCGCCGCGTGCGTGTTCAATTTCATCGCACGACAGAAGCCGACGCACAGCCGAGCATTCTTCCGCTCGTGCAACAGCGACGGCACGAGGAGTGAAGCATGGCGGAGCGGATCGGCATTCTGGTGGGTTGGGAGCAGTCGTTTCCCGAGGCGTTCATCACACGCGCCAACAAGGTTCCGGGCATCGTCGCGGAACTCGCGAAGATCGGTGGCACGCCTGAGAAATACGAGAGCCCATACCGCGTACTCATCGACCGCATCAGCCAAGAAGTGAAGCACTACCGCTTCTACTTGAAGGCGGCGGCACTCGGCGGCGCGTTCGTGATCAACGATCCATTTTGGTGGAGCGCCGACGACAAATTCTTCGGCTATTCACTTGCGGCTCAACTCAAGTGCGCCATTCCGCGCACGGTGATGTTGCCTCAAAAAGACTACATCCCGGCGATCGACAAGCAGCGCAGCCTTCGCAATTTGGAGTTTCCGCTCAACTGGGAAGGCATCGTCGATCACGTGCGATTCCCCGCGATCTTAAAGCCCGCCGACGGCGGCGGTTGGCGCGACGTAACCGTGGTGCGTACACCTGGAGAATTGCTCCGTGCGTACGACGCATCAGGCCTGAACGTGATGACACTCCAAGAGTTCATCGACTTCGATCACTACATTCGCTGCATTTGCATCGGCCAAGACCGCATCCTGCAGATCGAATACAACCCCAAGTTGATCGGGCCCACCGGCCTTCGCGGTCGTTACATCTTCCGCGACGAAGAAGAATGGCTGCCCAAAGACCTGCACGATCGCATCGTGCAAGATTCGATCACGATCAACAAAGCGCTCCAGTACGACATGAACTCGGTGGAGTTCGCGATCAAAGACGGCGTCCCGTACGCGATCGACTTCACGAACCCCGCGCCCGACATGCACATCGAGCACCTCGGCGAGCGGTACTTCGACATCGCCGTTGACTGGATGGTCGAGTTTGCGGTGAAGGCTGCAAAAGAAGGCTATCGCACGCGGGATCGTTATCACTGGGCGAAGCTCCTCGGCGACGCGGCGAAGTAGGTTTCAATGGTCAACTCGGTCGGCGGCGCGGCTTCGAAACCCGCGCCGCACCCCTACGCCAAAGCGCTCGATGAAGCGATCGATCGCTATCACGAGATCCTCACCGCCTATGTTGACCGCGGGGGCGACGATCATGTCGCGCTTGTGGAGCGGATGGTGGAGCGGGGAGCGGTGTTTGCCGGTCGGCCCATTTGTTCGTTCTTGCGTCCGCAGTTTTTGTTGCGACAGCAATACGACCTCATGGTGGGCGCTGTTCGGCTGTTTCGTTCGGCGGTTGTGAAGGCGCGCGATGCGATCTTGGCCGATCCGCATTTGCTTGAAGAAATGGCGCTCACCGACGGCGAGCGAAAAATGTTGGAGATCAACCCCGAGTTTAAGAGCTTCGGGGTGATTACCAGGCTCGACACCATTTTGGAAAACGACGAGCTGTCACTTGTTGAACTGAACGCCGAAGGTGCGTTCGGCGTAAGTTACGCCGATCGCCTCACCGACCTGTTCGAAGGGTTTCAGCCGATGCGCGAGTTCGCCCGCGAACGAAGCGTTGTGCCGATGTACACAGGCAACGGCATGGTCGGCGCGATCCTCGACACATGGCACGAGTTCGGTGGAACGCGCGTGCCGCGGATCGCCGTCGTCGATTGGAAAGAGGTCGCAACGCGCGCCGAACTTGAAGCGGTGTGTGAGCGGTTTCAACGGCACGGCATCCCCGCGTCGTTCGTTGATCCGCGCGACCTTGAGTACAAAGACGGCGAGCTTTCGGCGGGCGGAAAGCCCATCGATCTCATCTACCGACGGGCGCTCATCAGTGAGCTTCTCGCGCGCGAAGACGAGGTGAAAGCGTTCTTTGAAGCGTACAAGGCGCGTGTCGTGTGCGTCGTCAACAGCTTCAGGGCGAAGCTTCTCGACAAGAAAATGTTGTTTGCGATGCTGCACGACAGCCGCGTCACCAAGCTCTACACGGCCGAAGAGGCTGCGGCGATCGCTCGGCACGTTCCGTGGACTCGCCGCGTTGCCGAAGGCAAAACAAAGGGGCCCGACGGCACCGAGATCGATCTCGTTCCGTGGATCGCTCAGCACAAGAACGACCTTGTTTTGAAGCCAAACGATGAGGTCGGTGGTCGAGGCGTTGTCATCGGCGCCAACCTTGAGCCGAGCGTCTGGGAGCGCTCCGTCAAGCTGGCGCTTGTCGATCCGTCAATCGTTCAAAAACGTGTACACCTCCCGAGCGCAATGTTCCCGGAGACGGGGGCGGCGGGTGAACTTTTCTTCTCCCGCCGGTTCATTGAACTCGATCCGTACCTATTCCGCGGCGAAACCCGCGGCGTTCTCACGCGGCTTTCGGCCTCAACCCTGTGCAATGTGCAGGCGGGGGCCGGAACGGTTCCCACGTTCGTTCTCGAAAATATTTCCTGACAGCGCGTTCACCTTTACGCTCGTCCTCGTGCGAACCGCCGCCGGGTGCGGCGTGGGCACGCGCGAAAGGTGGAGAAGCGAGTTTATGGATATCCCGAAGGGCCTGTTGGACGGTCAGTTCACGCTCGGAGTCGAGGAGGAATTTCAGATCGTCCACGCCGAAACACGTGAACTTCGGTCGTACGTGTCGAGGCTGCTCGAAGAGGGGCGTTCAAATGCGCTCCTGCGCGAACGTGTTCGACCCGAGATGCATCAGTCGGTTGTTGAAACCGGGACCGGCATCTGTCGTGACATCAAGCAGGCCCGCGCTGAAGTGAGCGAGCTTCGGCAGAGCCTGGGCGACTTGGCCAAAAAAGGCGGAATGCGAATTGTCGCTGCGGGTACACATCCCTACAGCGATTGGAAGACGCAGGAGATCACCGACGGTGAGCGCTACAAAGGCATCGTTGAAGATCTCCAAGATGTTGCGCGCGCCAATTTGATCTTCGGCTTGCACGTGCACGTGGGCATCAACGATCGCGAAGTGGCGATGGCGATGGCCAATCAAATTCGATACTTTTTGCCGCACATTCTCGCGCTGTCCACGTCGTCGCCCTTTTGGCTCGGTCGCAACACCGGGCTCAAGAGCCTGCGCAGCGAGATCTTCAAGCGCTTTCCGCGCACCGGCATTCCAAGCGCCTTCGACTCCTACGGCGCGTTTCAGCGATACGTCGATCTGCTCGTAAAAACGCACTGCATCGACAACGCCAAAAAAATCTGGTGGGACGTTCGCGCGCATCCGTTCTTCGACACCGTTGAAGTTCGCGTCTGCGACATGACCACGCGTCTCGACGACACCATGGCTATCGTTGCGCTCGTTCAGGCAGTCATGGGCAAGCTGTATCTGCTTTATCGGCGAAACTGGGCGTTTCGCGAGTACAGCCGTGAACTCATTGAGGAGAACAAGTGGCGCGCGGTGCGTTACGGCATCGAGGGCAAATTCATCGATTTTGGCAAACAGGAAGAAGTGCCCACCGCCGACATCATTCACGAACTGCTTGAGTTCGTGTCGGAAGCGGCGGACATCTTCCAATCGCAGAACGAACTCGATCGCATTCGCCAAATCCTCAAAGAGGGAACAAGCGCCGACAAACAGATCAAGGTGTTCGCTGAAACGGGAAACATCAACGCCGTCGTCGACCACCTGATTCAACAAACATCCCTCGGTCTGTAACGAAAAGGCAGTTCAAACGATGCTCCCCGGCGATGTGGTCGCAGACCGCTTCGTGATCGAACGCCTGGCCAAGTCCGGCGGCATGGGCGAGGTGTACCGCGCGACCGATCGCAACGACGGCAGCGCGGTGGCCATGAAAATGCTGTCCGGGTGCAGCGAACAGGCGGAAACCTATTTTGCTCGCGAAGCTCGGATCCTCGCCGAGCTTCGGCACCCGGCCGTTGTGGAGTATCGGGCGCACGGCCGCACACCCACCGGCACTCTTTGGCTTGCCATGGAGTGGCTCGACGGCGTCGATCTCGAAGAGCGCATGCAGAAGTCGCCGCTCAACGTGCGCGAAGCCCTCGCTCTCGTGCGCCGCGCAGCTGAAGCGTTGGGCGCCGCACACGAACGCGCGATCGTTCACCGCGACATCAAGCCGAGCAACCTCTTCCTTGTGGAAGGCAACATCGAAAAGGCCAAGCTCCTCGACTTTGGCATCGCACGATCGCGAGAGGCCACGCGACCGGCCACGCGCACCGGCATGTTGCTCGGAACGCCCGGCTACATGGCGCCGGAGCAAACCCTCGGCTCCAAAGATCTCACGCCCGCCGCCGATGTGTTCGCCCTTGGATGTGTACTCTACGAGTGCCTCACCGGCGAAGCTGCATTTTCCGGCGAGCACATGATGGTGGTGCTCGCTAAGATCATCCTCGGTCAAACGCCGCGCATTCGCATTGCGCGGCCGGGTGTACCCACCGCGCTCGACGATCTCGTCGCGAGCATGCTCGCAAAAGATCCCTCCGAACGCCCGCGCGACGGAAAGCAGTTGGCGGCCGCCATTCGCGCGGTTGAAAACGCACTCGGCGACAGCGAGGTGAACGCCGATGCGAACACCGAGCCGGGATCGGAAGACGGCTGGCCGGCGCGCGCCGACACGGTTCCCGCGGGGCAACCGGTCGCTCAGTCCACGTTCGTCGGCCGCGAACGCGAGCTGGGTGTACTCACCGCCGTTTACGGTGACTGCGTGTGGTCGCCGCGCGCGCGCGCCGTAATCGTCACAGCGCCTTCGGGTTACGGCAAATCGCGCCTCGTTCGCGAGCTGCTCACCGCTGTTCGAGCGCACGAACAACCCGCCGACATTTGGGTCGCGCGCGGCGACGCCATGAGCAAAGGCTCCCCGTTTGGAATGCTCGCACGCCTCATTCGCGGAGCCGCCACCATTGAAGGGGGTGAATCGCCGGAGGCTCAGTCGCGCAAACTCAAAGAGCGCGTTGCGCGCGTTGTGCCGCCCGCCGACGTCGATCGCGTTTCTCGTTTTCTCGGCGAGGTCGCGCGCATTCGATTTGCGCCCACGGCAAGCCTTCCCGTCGTCGCAGCCGTTCAAGATGCGCGCCTCATGGGCGCCCAAATCCGCCGCGCTTTTGAAGAATGGCTTGCCGCTGAAACCGCTCAACAACCGATCGTGATCGTGCTCGAAGATCTCGACGACGGCGACAAACCTTCGCTCGAAGTGATCGAAACGGCGCGCAAAAACTTGGCAGACAGTCCGCTCCTTGTGGTGGCGACAGGCCGCCCGGCGCTTCAAGGCCTCGCTCCCTATTTCGGCGAACGCACAGTCACTCAGGTTGAACTCGCACCGCTTGAAGCCGAAGCCGCCGAGCACCTCGTGCGCGAAGCGCTCGTCAACAAGTCGGGCCACTCCGTCACGCTTCCACTTCCCGTTTTGCTCCAGCGATCACGCGGCAACGCGTTTCATTTGCAAGAACTCGCGCGCGTCGGCCCATCGGCGTTTCCCGACACCATGATTGAAAGCGCGCCGGCCGTGGCTCGCGCCGTGATCGACAACCTTTCGGATCGAGCGCGGCGTGTTGTCGGCGCTGCAAGCGTTCTCGGCAACGTGTTTTGGGAAGGCGCTGTCGCCTCGGTGCTCACCGGTGGAACGCTCACGACCGAACTCGGCGGCCTTCTCGAAAATCGCAGCGCCATGACAGAACTCCTGGAGCGCGATGTTCTCCGCACGATCGGAACGCGCCCATTTCCAAAGCAAAACCAACTCGGATTTCGCCACGATCTCCTGCGTGAAGCCGCGTACGAAACGCTTGAATCGTCGGAGCGCGCCCAGTTTCACGCGCGGGCCGGTCAGTGGTTGGAGCGTTCCGGTGAAGCCGACGCCGGCACACTCGCCGAGCACTTTCGCCTCGCCGGCGACTCCGCGCGCGCCGCGGGTTACAGCGCACGTGCGGCGGAGTTGGCGCTCGAAGGCGGCGATTCAGACAGTGTACTCTTGTGGGCCGACAGAGCCGTCGCTCTCGGCGCCTCGGGCGATCTGCTCGGCACCGTGCGCCTCCTCCAGGCCGAGGCATACCGTCAACGCGGTGACCACCCTGAAACCCTTCGCTACGCGAGCGACGCAATGAGCCACCTGCCGCGTGGCAGTGCGCTTTGGTACGGCGCCATCGGCGAAATCGGACAGGCCGCGGGACAAATCGGCGATCACGTCCGCCTAGAACGCGCGTACCACGATCTTCTCCTCGCCCCGATCGACGGCGTCACCGCGCCGCACGCGATCGCCGTCGCGCGCCTCGCGTTGCAGCTTCTTCAGTCCGGCCGCCACGCCGTCGCCGATCTCGCGTTTCGAGACCTCTCGCACGTGCCGAGTCACGTCATTGCGAGCGATCCTGAAGTGGCCGCATCGATCCATCGCGCCCGCGCTGTCCGCGCTCACTACAGCGGAGATCCCGGTGCCGCGCTCGTTGAGTTTTCAGCCGCCGCAAAGGCATTTCGTGACGTCGGCGACGATCTCTCCGCCGCCACGCAACGCGGCAACGTCGGCTTCATGCATGTTGAGCTGGGTGAATACGCCGAGGCCGAGCGCGCCCTTCGTGAAGCGCTTGAAGTTGCTGATCGCTACCGCCTGGCAGGCCTCACAGCGTTCGCAAAACACAACCTCGGTTTGGCACTTGGTCGCCAAGGTCGCCTTGATGAAGGCCGCCGCATGGAGGAGCAAGCCGCCCAGGCGTATCGAGCTGAAGGCAATCGCCGCATGGAAGGTGGCTCACGCATCTACCTCGCCAACATCCTTGCCTCCGCGGGAGAGCTGACAACCGCTGAAGAGCAAGCCCAAGAAGCCATCGCTCTCTCATCGGCCCACCCTCCTGTGCAAGCCCACGCTCTCGCCACGCTCGCCGACATTTGGCTTCTGTTGGGCCGCGCCCGCGACGCGTTTCAACCCGCGGAAGAAGCCCTTCGCCTGCTCGAAGATCTCGGTGGAATCGAAGACGGTGAAGCCCTTGTTCGTCTCGTCCATGCCGTGGCCCTCGCCCAACTTGGTCATCATGACCAAGCCAAAACCTCCATCGCAAAAGCGCGCGACCGCCTCCTCTCGCGCGCCGACAAAATCGCTTCACCCATCTGGCGCACCAGTTTTCTTACCCGCGTTCCTGAAAACGCTCGCACCCTCACCCTGGCTCGTCAGTGGAAAGCCGTGGGTAGATCCGGTTAGCTGAATCCCTGATTCAACCCGCTGCCCCCACACGCGGGGTTCCCCCGCTTCTCCCCCAAGCTTGTGCTCGCGCGCGTCCGCGCGCTGCGCGCAAGCGGGGGAGTGTACACAATCAACCGAGTCTACCCAATCAACCAAGTCTACCCGGTCGCTCAGTTGACCTTCACAGCGGCTCCCGCACCTTCCGTCAGTTCATACCTTCCATTCGGCGAAACACCGGTAAACGTCTCCGTGGCCCCACCTACCCATCGCACTTTTACAGAATCAATGCCGGGTGACTTTCCAAGGCCAAAGTGTACCCAATGGGTCATTTGTGCTCCCCCGTGCCCGCCTCCGCCCCGCACCTCGCGCATTTGAAGCTGACCTCCCGCCGTTAACGTTACCCGCGCCCCCACCGCATCGCGCGTGGATGCTGTCCCTTTCAACTCCAATTCTACCCATCCATTGTCCGCGGGCGCCCGGTTCTTAAACAAGTGTACCCACGGATCTCCCCCTCGATCGCTCACGAGCAGGTCCATATCCCCGTCTTCATCCACATCCGACCAAGAGAGGCTCACCGCGTCGCGCACGCTGATTCCAGCCTCGTACGTGACATCCACAAATCCAACCTCCCCATCGTTTCGATAGAGCCGCGTATGGTGCGACTCATACAGCGACGCAATGGCAAGGTCCAAGTCCCCGTCGTTGTCAAAGTCCACGAAACTCGAATTTGCATCGCCCTCGTCGTACTCAAAGCCGAGCTTGGCGAATTGATCCTCAAATCCGTAGTTGGGCGCCCCTGTGCCCACAAACATCTTGCTGACATCGCTCCATGGAGCAAACCGCGGATGCGCCAGGTTACATGCGTACATGTCCAAGTCGCCGTCATTATCAACATCGCCGAAGTCGCCCCCAAACGTGTGTCCGCCTTCGTATGAGCCGGGGTCGGGAATATCGTCGTACGCAATTCCAAGGCTCACCCCCACATCTTTGAAGGTTCCGTCACCCTGATTTTGCCACAGTTGATTGGGAGACAAATGGTAGTTGTGTACCAAAATATCCTGGTCACCGTCGTTGTCGTAGTCGCCCCACACAACCCCGAAACAAGCGTACGCTTTGGGTAGAATCAGCCCGCTCGCATCCGTAAGGTCCACAAACGTTCCATCCCCGTTTCCACCAAAATATTTGTCCTGGACAGCCTTGTCTTTGGGGTACACTTCAAGCCAGTTACCGTAGTATAAGTCAAGCTTCCCATCAGCGTTTCCATCACCGAAAGCGCCCGAAGTTGAAGGGTCAATCACCTCCACGCCGCTCGCATCGAGCGCCGTGAAATGCCCCGTTCCGTCGTTGATGAGCACCCGGTTGACAAACACCTCGTCCACGGCCTGATTGCAGTCGTTGTCCAGCGCATCAAGCACTTCAGGATTGCCGGGAAACATTGTCGGTTCCACATCGTCGCAATCCCCGGCCGCAATTGAAAAGCCATCGCCGTCCGCATCGCTCGTGTCGAGCCCGTCGTCGGCAATGCCATCACAATCGTCGTCTTTTCCGTTTCCCATGACCTCCGTTGCACCTGGGTAGATTTTCTCCCCACGCGTTCCGCCCATTGGATCCGGCCCCGGGGCGTTGTTGCAGTCCTGTTCCGAAATCACATCCCGCCCGTCGGAGTCGGCATCCACCTGAACCCACGTCGACGCAAAAGCATCCCTATCGCCGTCGTTGTCCACGTCTCCGAAAATCAACATTGTCGCGCTCGGCGCGCTCGCAAATGGATCCCAGTTCGCCTTTGAAAAAGTGCCTTTCCCATCACCCTTCCACGCCACCGCTCCAATCCCGGCTTCGTACGTTACAACGTCGTCATGCCCGTCGTTGTCAAAGTCGGCCACTGTCAAGTATGGGGAAGGGGAGGGTGCAAACGCCGCGTCCACCGTTTCAAACAAACGGGCAGAATCTTCCCATGCGCAAAAGTTCTCTCCTTCAAGTTCCATTCGATAATTCACACTTGGAACTTCAGCCGTTCCCGCAATTCCGCCCCCGTCTTTCGTTTTCGGAAAAAACACCCCCGCTCGACTGTAATCGCGTTCGGCAACTCTTTCCGCCGCAACCACACCTTCCACTGCCAGGGCCGGTGCAGCGTCCAAATGTTCGTACACCAAAATGTAATGTTGAGAAGGCTCCAAAAAAATCCCCGCCGAAGAAACGTCCACTTCCACCCAGTCTTCAGGCTTTGGATCCGTCACATCCACTTCTACAGGTGGCATGAGATCCTGCGTGATGTCCGTTGTGTCGGGCCATGGCCATGGGAAGGTTCGGCCAAATGTTTTTTGCAAGCGCAGCCGCGCTTTGCCCGCCTCACCCGCAAATGCGACCCGCAGTTTGGTCACATGAAATGGATGCTCGGGTATAAACTTCTGACCTTCCATCACCCCGCCGATAATCTGATTTGACTGAAGGTAGCCCACATATTGCCCGTACAACTTACCCAACGTTGTCGGAGTCGCCGACGTTTTCCAATTCTCCCCGCCGCACCATTTCTCAAACTGCGGCCCCGGTGCCGGTTCGCCCGCACCCATTCCACCGCCGCCCGTTGCACCCCCGGTCCCGCCGCCGCCGGTGGTTGTCGTGGCACCCGTCCCGGTGGTTTCCGTTTCGTTCCCATCGCACGAAACGCCTCCAAAAACGCCCACCAAAATAGCCAAAGTGCTCGCGCCCCTGTTCCATGCACGTGACCGCATGTCCGTCAGGATACCGCTCCATCCCAGGCCAAAGCCAACTCAAAAAAAGCGGTTCTTAATGGCGGCCGCTCCCGCTGCACAAAGCGCCCTTCACCTTCTCTCCATCTTCGAATACGATCTCCTCGTGGGTAACAAACAGCTCAGCCTGAACGAACTCGCTCGGTACGAAAAAGCGTCCAGCCGCCTCGTGCTCGAAGAATACTCCAGCTGTGAAGTTCCGGCCGGCTGCGGGGGTGGAATCTTGCGCTGGATTGACCCATCCCAGGCCATTCCACTCGTGTTCCGTTTCTGGTCCAACGGTGTGGCCGCCATCCACTTTGACGGCTTGCAGGTTCGCTCCGGCCGCATCGACGTTTCACCCGGCAACCACGTTCTCGCTATGGAGGTCAAACCCCGAGACAACGACCTCCGCCCGTTTCAAATCGCCATCGCGCTTACCTACTCCGATGAAGTTTCCAAAGGCGAGTATGACCCGGCCACATCCGATGAACCGGGTCGCGTTGGCGCCCTGGGTCAAAAATTCGCTTTTCTGTCGGGTAGAGCCGTTGACATTCTTGCTACAAATCAAGCCCCGCCTTCCAATTGGACGGCGCCCGACTTTCAACCCAACGGATGGAAGTCGCTCGAACATGTCAAACCCTACGAAGACGACAATGGAAAACTCGACTGGCATCTCCGCCGCGTCATAGCCGCCGGAGCTATTGTGGTGGGTTCTCCCTTTCACACGCCTCACCTGTGGGCGCGCATGGCGTTCACCCTCCATCTCCCCACCGAAGGCACAGTCACCCATCCTCCCAAGAAAACAAAAAAGAAGGGCCGGTGATCGCATGACCACGCCGCCCCTTGTTCTCGTTCCGCAATACTTCGGCTCCACAGTGTTTGACCGTCGAACGTCACGTTATGTTCCGTTTGACCACCAAACCACCGCCGCCCTACTCGCCACCCTTACCACACCCATCCCCGAGGTGATTCAGGCCGCTGCGCCCGGCGAGCAAGAAGCCTTATCCAGCTTTTTTAACGTCTTTTACGACCGCGGATACTTCACGTTTGACCTCTTTTTCGACGGCACCGCCCTTCACCTCACCCCGCCTGAAAACCACCTGACAGGCCCACTCGCCACCCACCTGGAAGTGGTCGCCGCCTGCAACCTCACGTGTACACATTGTTTCGCGGGTGAACTTCCTCGGCGTGAAGCGCCCCTCACCCTGAATGAACTTGACACTCTCTTCTCTACCCTCGCTCAAATGGGTGCATTTCGCCTGGGCCTAACCGGGGGTGAACCGCTGCTTCGCAAAGACCTGTTTGACATTTTAGACCTTGCCACGAGCCACGGACTCCACCCTTGTCTCACCACAAACGGTCTTTTGCTCACCCCTGAAATTGCCAAAAAACTTGGTGAAAGGCCCCTTGTTTGGCTCAATGTCAGTCTCGACGGCGCCACCCCTTCCACGAGCGATGCCGTGCGAGGTGAGGGAACATTCAACCAGGTGCTCGACAAATTGGCCATGTTGCGCGAGCACGCCCGGTTTACCCTCGCGTTTACCGTCATGCGCCACAATGCGCACGAGGCAAAACAATTCGCTGAACTCTGCGCCGAAGTCGGCGCGCAAACCGCGGTGTTCCGCCCACTCTACCCAGTTGGCACGGCCGAACAATCGCGTCACCTCTGGCCTACCCTCGCCGATTATGAATCGGCGCTCGACGCCATCTGGTCGCTCGGCCAAACTTCCGACGGCCGCCCCATTGTTCCCCGCGCCATCGACCCATTCACTCCCAAGAGCCGCAACGAAACCCGCGCAAATGTCACCTCCAATTGGGGTTGCGGCGCAGCGAATACGGTCTGTTCCATTTCCGTCGGCGGTGATGTCAACCCGTGCAGTTTCTTGGGCCCCACTTTCGTCGCCGGAAATGTTCGACGCGAGTCATTCAAAGAAATATGGCACCGGGGAGAAACGTTTCGAGCACTGCGCAACCTCCCCGGTGACTCGTCCACGTTCAACGGCGGTTGCCGTGCGCGCTCCCTCGTCATGTCCGGTGATGTCAACGCACCCGATCCGTGGCTCACGGCCGATGCCGCGCCCCGCCGTCATCCCCTCACCGTTTTGCGAGCAGAAAGGAGACTCCCTTGACCGCATCAGAATTCGAGTGGCTCCTCGTCGCCAATCGAAACCTACCCACCGCTGCCGAGTTATTGCGTTACGCGGAAAACCTTGAAAGTCACGGTCAGATCGAAGCGGCGGCGAGCGCTCTCGATGCGGCCTTCGCCGTCGACCCTACCCACGAAGGTGTACGCATCGGCCGAGCCGATCTCCTGAGCCGCCTTCAGGTTGAAGAACACGGCCTCGTCTTTCGGTATATTCCCTCCGGCCCGTTTCTCATGGGTTCCACCGTGGGCGACCCCGATGAACAGCCTGTTCACCCCGTAGAACTCACCGGCTATTGGATCACCCACATACCCATCACATGGTCGGCCTACCACGCCCTCATGGGGTGGGATCCGCCGCCGTTTGGTGCGCCGCCTCCAACTCCCAATCTAAAAGAGGGTGAGTTTGATCAAGATCGTTTTTCACTATACAACGACAACAAAATTCGCGCCCAATACTGTGAAACAGAAACGCTCGTGGCGCGCGACTGGCATGCCCACAACCCCAACCAAATATGGAGGTCCGGTGACAAAGAAGTCCCCGCTTCCGAGCTGTTCGGTGAAGTAAAACGGGAAGATGCCAAACGCCCCTGGACATACGACCAAAAACCCATGGTAGCCATGTCTGTGACACAGGCCGAGGCACTCGGTGCAAAACTGTCCACGAAAACCGTCTCGTACGCTCTACCCACCGAAGCTCAGTGGGAAAAAGCCGCCCGCGGAGGCCTTGTTGGCAAAATCTACCCTTGGGGTGATGAACCGCCCACCCTGGACCGCTGCGACTTTGGCCGGTTTGATCAATTCTCAATCAAACCCCCAACAACGTTTCCCCCCAACGCCTACGGAGTGTACGCAACGGCGGGCACCGTCCGCGAGTGGACAGCCGACGGATATGATGCGCTCGCGTACAACCGCGGCACGGTTCGAAATCCAATTGTGGCGGGCAATCTAAAACAACGCGTTCTTCGGGGCGGATCTTGGGCCGACTGCGCGTCGGCTGTGCGCGTTGCCTTCCGAATGGGGATGGACCCAGTCAAACACTCAGACCCGACCATCGGCTTTCGACTTGTAAGACTGGGGCGCGCATCGGCACCTTGACCATGGCCGAATTATGCACCGGTGACGGTGATCTTTACCATCTTCACCGGAGTGCGCGGCCTATCATCGCCGTCAACGGGCGTGCGCTCGATTTTTTGCACAACGTCCATTCCAGAAGTCACTTTTCCAAACACGGGATGCCGCGACGCACCCGGCGTGAAAAAGTCGAGATAGGGATTGTGCACTGTATTGATAAAGAACTGACAGCTCCCGCTGTTGGGTCGACCGGTGTTGGCCATTGACAAGGTGCCGGGCTCGTTGGAGAGCTTGGCATTGTCGGGAAACTCGTCTTTGATTGTACCGTCGGGTCCGTCACCCGTGCCCGCGCGGGGGCTCTGCGGATCGCGGCTGTATGGGCAACCAAACTGGCACATAAAGCCGCTGATCACGCGGTGAAAGTGCAGACCGTCGTAGAAGCCGCTCTTCGCCAACTTAATAAAGTTGCCGGCGGTGATCGGCATTTTGTCCAAGAAAAGCTCGACTGTGAAGTTGCCGAGCGATGTTTCGCACAGAGCGGTGGGGTTCGCCATGCGCGCTTGCTAGCAGCGCTTTTGCCGGAGGGGAAGCGAGAAAAACCTACTTCGCTTCAAACGTGCACCGGGTGATCGGAATCCCCACGTCGGCAAGGACGTACAGATAATACGTCTTCCCCTTTGTCAGCTCAGGGCTCCCTTCCGCTGGAAACGCCTGAAACGTACCGGTCGGAACCTTCCCAAATGTCAAATCGCCGCTCTTCAGAGGATTCGATTCAGGCCGCGCGTCGAGCTTCCACACCGTGCCCTCGGGGAGATCCAAGTTGGGCGGGACACCCGGATTGTCAGACCCGTCTTCGAGAACAAAAACGTACCGGGCCCATCCACCTTTCCAGGTCATCTTCCCATCGGCCCCCACCCCTTCGCCGTCGTTACAGGAACCGGGGTTAAACGTGTGCTGATCGTAAAAGAAAGACGGCGTAGGGTCATAGTCCGCAAAGTCGGTCCCACTCGTGCCGCGATGCTTCAGTTCTGCCTCAAAAAAAGCCTGCATCCTTGCAACATCGGTGGTTGGTAGGCCGGTAACAGAACGGTCAAATCCGTTGTTCTCTTCTTTTGGGTAGGCTCCCAGTGGCCAGGAGGGAACGAAGCCGCCCGCAAACGCCAAACCGTAAGGTGTAAAGGTATTGATCCAGTTGCCTTTCCCCTCAATGTCCCACATTCCCGCGCCCTGGGGCGTCACGCTGTCTTGGTGACAACACACGCAGGCGCAAGCCTCCACCTGTTCCTTCACCCAGTTGAGTTCTGAAACATAGTTTGGATCTTCCATTCTGGGATCCGGTTCGGCGGCGTTCGGAGGCGGCGGAACAGGGTAGTAAGGTCGCTGCGTGTACACATCTTCGCACGACGCGTACTCCGTGAACTTGCGCCCCGGCTCGGTGCAACCGCTGATCATCCCCCAGGTGCAAACTTTCCCGTCTTCACCTTGTCCGGCCGCTTCTCCGTTCACCGGGTCTTTACAAATCAATTCCGGCGGCTGGAACACGGTCGTTGTCGGCGGTTGGTAATCATCGTCTTTACAGATTTCTTCGGGTTGCCACGCGCCGCCGGCAAACGTTTCACACCCCAATTTTTGCCCACTGCATGCCGCGGCATCCGCCCCCGGGGCAACCACCCACGTCTGTTTTTCCCCTTCGCCCAACACGCACGTTCCAAGGGTAGCCTCGTACGAACAGTCTCCCTTGTTCACGGTGCCGGCCTGAGATGCGCAGTCCTCTTCAACAAGAGCGCTCGTCCACTCTGTGCCGACATATTGCCTGCACTCCTCGGCCTTCGAAAACTTGTTTGTGTACACACAATGGCCAAGCCCCTGTTCCTCTTCTGTCGGCGTTTCGGCTTCCACAGGCGCCGCCGATTCACAAGCGAGATGCGCAAACGGCAAGACCACAACGATGGGTAGAAGAGTGGAAACGGAGAACTTGGGCATGGCTACTCCTCGGCCTCAGCGGCCGTCGGGCGCACCTTTCCAGAACGCGCTCGCAGCAATGGCGAGCACGGTCAATAAGCGCGCGAACGGTGGAGGGATAGCTCACGAACAAACATTCGTCAATAGATGAACAACACGTGAACGAAGAAAAGATAAAATCGTGCTGTCACCGGCCCCCCGAAGTTTACCGTCGGCGAATCACGCCCTGCGCTTTTCGGCGAAATATCTCTTTGAAGAGCGACGCCTTCGCCGCATCAAGCCAATCGCAACAGCGCCGATGGCCAACGTCTCCAACGAACTGTTCAAACCTTCGACATCCGCCGCGCGGCAGTTGCAAGCTTTGCCTGGAAGCGGGTTGAACTCCCCATCGTCGGCTCCGCTGCCGCCCGCGCCCATTCCAAAACCTCCCATTCCAATTCCACCCGCACCGCCCAGCCCTCCCATTCCAAATCCGCCCTCACCCCCACCTGGAAAGACGCACTGCCCGTCTGTACAAACCTGACTTCCAGGACATACCACCCCTTCGCACGCAGGCTTGCACTCGCCCATGGAGCAGAACGTTCCGTCGGGACAACCGTTTGGGCAGGACGGATCCAAACACGCCCCGCTCGGAACGTCACACTTGGTTGCGCCTTCGCAGGAAATACCATCGCACGCGGCACAGCCGGGAAAGCAAATGCCCGCCTTGCAAACTTGACCTGATGGGCAATCGATCCCGTTGCAAAGATCCACGCACGCGTTGGCGACGCACGTTTGACCTTTTGGACAAATCACCCCGGCGCACGGCGCCCCGCATTCACCGCCCTGACATACCTCCCCATCGTTGCAATTGACATCCACGCACTGCGGGTCCACACAAAGGCCTGTCTTGTCATCGCAGGTCAGTTGAGCGGGGCAGGGAAACTCACCCGTATCGCAAGGTGGAACGCATGTTCCATGATCGCAAATCTCCCCGGGATTGAGACACACAGCGTCGTCGTCGATCTTACCATCACAGTTGTCGTCCACCCCGTTGCAAGCCTCATTTTTCGACGAAAAAAGTGGAATGCACGAAAGCGATCCTCCTTTACAAGTGGTAATTCCCGCCGCGCAGATCCCTTGTTTTCCTGTGTCGCAGGCCACGCCGGCGCCTGAACATTCAATGCCGCTCACCCCGGTTAACAGGTCGGTAAAATCGTTGTTGGGGCTTTTGTTTGAGTCTTCCCATGCAAAGTAATATTTGCTTGGAAAGATCTCACTTTCGTAAATGAGAAGGTGAATCCAAGAATTGTCCCCCACATAGTCCGGGTTGTACTTGCGCTCCGAATAGTACACGTGCCCCTCACCCGCCGCGACACTAGCGAGCGTTGCGCAGCAATCACCGCTGTCACACGTGCCCGGTGCGGTGTGACTCTCCGGCGTCATCAAGAAAAATCCAACATCGCCCCCCAAATAGTCCGGCTCGCTTTTCAGGTCTAAAACAGCTTCTGTTCCCGCCTGAGCATTGCAGCCGATCATCACATGAAGGTCGGCCAGATCCGGTTTTTGACCCGTCACGTTATACCAACCAAACCCGTTCTTAAACATTGCCGTGCCGCGCGAGAGAACCGTGAATGTCTGCGGACACGTTGGATGGAAGGTTTCAGGCTCAATCTTGGCATCTGCCTGTGGATCAATCCCACTCTGATTGGAGGGAATGCATGGATTGTCGTTCACGTTGTGCCAGGTGGTCGTTTCGCACGTTCCATTCGTGCCGGGGTCACAACTGGGAGATCCGCCGGGGCACGCCGCTCCCTGATTACAAATGTTCGGCTCCACACAAACACAGGCAAATTCGGCCGCCAAACCCGTTGTCTGACCACCGTTACAACCGGGAGGCGCCGGGATTGTCTTCCCATCCGGCTGTTCCAGCGCCAAGGCAGAATTGGTGGTGAAAGCGGTCAGAACCCACAGCGCACCGGCGCTCGCAGCAGCCAGGATTTTTCGCACAACATCCTTCGCTTCGCACGGGTCAAGGGCGGGTCACGTGCGCGCGTGATCCTTACCATCGCAAGCCATGTGCCCGCCGTTTCCATCTCATCCACCGCAAAACGATGCGACAGCGCCGACGCACCCAACGGTAAGCGTTGCAAATGACGCCCCGATGCTGTCGCAGGCTTGAGCTTCCAAGGGAGCTGTGCTCTGGTAAGGGTGCTTGACCTTCGTGTGTGAGGTGTTTGTGTTTCTTCGGAGGGTTTGTCTGTGAGCGTTGCCAACGCTTCGCCGTTTGCGGCGACCGGTGTACCCTTGCTTGCGCCCGACGGGCGGGAGCAGGTTGTCCTGGTTGTCAAGGCCACATTTACCCTCTCACCCAATGACAAATTGGTCATCGCCGATGACCAAATTCCAGTCCGTTTGGGTGACCAACCTTACCGCGATGATGGCATTGATAGCAGCATCCTCTTCCCGTCCGACGTGGGGCTCGCCAAACGCGGGGTTGACATTCTGGTCGTTGGTGAAGCCGTTTCTTCCAAGCCCGTTCGCGTGCTGGATGTCGCGGCAAAAATAGGCAAACAAACGGTCTCCCTGCGGGTCCACGGCGAGCGCGTTTATTATCGATCGGGGGGTAAAGTTGCCGTTGGTCCCGCCGCACCTTTTGAGCGCAAAGCAATTGTTTATGAAAATGCGTACGGTGGCGCCACGGCCGATTTTCAGGTGATCGAGCGCCGCAACCCGGTGGGACGAGGCGTGTGCCACCACGAAACCGATCTGATTGACACCAAGGCGCCCAGTATAGAACACCCGGCAGAACCTATCACGTCCGCCGCCGACAAACCCTCTCCCGTCGGCTTTGGAGCCATTGCCACCCATTGGCAACCCAGGTCCAACTTCGCCGGAACATTCAATGAAACGTGGCGAAAAACGCGCCTTCCCCTCATGCCGCTCGACTTTGACATTCGGTATTGGAACATCGCTCATCCAACAATGCAGGTTGACTCTTTACCGGTTCAAACGCCCATCGCGGTTCTCGGCATGCGCGACGGTCCCGTCTTTCGGTTTGACCTTCCCGATCTGAGAATTACCTCGTTTGCCCGCACAGAA
The DNA here is from genome assembly GCA_016712345.1 of Polyangiaceae bacterium. Lineage (GTDB taxonomy): Bacteria > Myxococcota_A > Polyangia > Polyangiales > Polyangiaceae > JADJRH01. The sequence goes on along the minus strand of JADJRH010000011.1, from coordinate 3,197,823 downwards.
GACGGAAAAACTCTCACCTTACGCCCGGCGGTAGACACCGTGTTGGTTGTTCCGGGGCAAAACCGAGTTGAGCTGGTGGCACGCGCCATTTTTCCTATGGGGCGAGGCAAAACATCGCTCCGTGAAGTGAGGGTTACCACCGATGATTGACCCATTCAAAATCTCCTTGGCGGGAGTTTCTTTCTCGCAATATGCCACGGTCCTTGCCGGGGTCGACGACGGTTTCAACCTTGACCAAATGCTCGCGTTTGTCGGCCTTTCAAGGCCGAAATGGCTTCGCGCCGACGCTCTTTTCAACGAGTTTATACTCACCGATCTTGAGGCGGGCGGTTCTTTGGATGAAGCTCTCTATACCGCCAAAGCCAATGCCCAAAGAGGTTGGCTGCGGCGCATTCCGCCGCTCGACACAAGCCTCAGCGCGTGGCTTGCTTTTTGGCGCGTCGTTGCCGAATCTACCCAGGTAAATGCTCTTTTGCAGGAACATGGTATGCGCCCCGCCGACCTTACCCGCCTTGAAACGTTGTGGTCCGCTCGGCTTGAATCTGACCCCGCCCTCAAGTTGGAGGCCGTTCGCCTCCTCGCCGCGCCCCCGGAGCCGTTTCCAAAACCCTCACCTCTGCCTCCAGAACTGCCGCGCAAACCGCCTCAATCACCCGCTCAACTTCCGCCCACAGGAGCCGCGTCATGATCGAGCAGGCTGTCCTCACGTGTGATGCCCTTGGAGAAAATGCCGTCATCCAAATTCGCGGCGCCGAGGCGATGAATGACTTGTCCACATTCTATGTTGACGTGATCTGCGCCGACCCGGGACATGACCCCACGGCCCTCATGGCTACCAACGCCGGTTTAACTTTTGGCGACGGGGCTGAAGGGCTTCGAAATCTAAGCCTCGTTGTGAGTCGAGCATCTTACGCCGGCCCCCATCGCGATGGACATCGCTACCAACTTACCCTCACTCCCGCGGCGCACGTTCTCACGTTTCGCCGCGCCCACCGGGTCTTTCAAGAAAAATCTACCCAAGAAATTGTGGCCGAGATTCTGCGCGGTGCCGGCATACCCGACAGTGAAGTCAAATGGAGACTCGGTGGCAAATACGGTAAGCGCGTCTATACCGTTCAATACGGCGAGTTTGAGTGGGACTTTATCAAACGTCTCCTCGCCGATGAAGGAATCAACCTCTGGTTTGACTATCAGGAAGATGGAACATCCCTTCTTGTGTTTGGAGATGGAACGGGCGCGCACTCTTCAATTGATGGAGATCCGGGCGTTCTGTATGAAGACCCGGGCGCGCTTGTCGGTTCGGCAGGCACCCTGTTCGCGTTGGAGCTGACCCACGAACTGTCTACCGATCGTGTACACATTCAAGACTTTGATGTTCGGCAGCCCGACGTGCTCATCAACGGCGAAACCGGCTCAGGTTCGCTCGCCTATTATGAATACCCGGCCAAAGTCCTCAACTCCGATGCCGCCGCCTATCGCGCCGCCGTCCGACTCGAACAGCTTTCGCGGTTCGCGCAAACAGCGGTTGGCCAAAGCATGTGTGCTCGATTGGCAGCGGGACGTGTTGTCAAAATCGCCGGTGTGATGGATGACCACTTTGCCGGCCCGTTTCTTATCACGCGGGTAGAGCACGACCTTCGGCAAGCCAGTCGAAACGCCGCCGCTGAAGGTCGGCCTTATACAAACAAGGTGTGGATGGTACCCTTCGATAAAAAGGCATTTCGGCCCGATCTACCCAAGCCGGCCCCACGCGTTTTCGGGCTTGAAACAGCCACCGTTACCGGTCCCGGCGGTGAAGAAATTCATGTGGATGACCTCGGGGCTGTAAAAGTCCGTTTCCCTTGGGATCGGTCGGGCATTGGAGATGACAAATCTTCCCGTTGGGTTCGCACCATGCAAATGAACATGCAGGGCGCGATGTTGCTGCCCCGCATGGGGTGGGAAGTTCCCGTTGCATATCTCGAAGGTGATCCCGACAAGCCGTATTGCCTGGGTCGACTCTATAACGGAGGCGCTCCGGTGCCCTACGGTCAACCCGCCAAAAAAGCTACCACCACATTCCAGTCGGCCACCTCCCCGGGTGATGGAACAACGCAGGAAATCCGCCTTTCAGATGATGCGGGAGCCATGGAAGCGTTTATTCACGCGACCAAAGATCAAAGCGTCAAAGTTGGTGGAACCAATCAGGTGACAGTGGGGGTGAATGAAACGCATGATGTCAAAAAGAGTACAGTCTTAAATATTGCCAGCTCCCAAACCACATCCATCGGAGCCAACCAAAAAATCACCGTCGGCGGCGACGATGCGCTGATTGTCAAAGGCAGCCGCACTGAAAGCATAGGTGCCGTAGAAAATATCGGTGTCACCGGCAGCTATAATCTCATTTGCAACGGTGCGTACACAGAAGCCATCGGTGGACTCTACGGGCTTGAATGCAACCAGTCCAACACCACCGTCCAAGGCTCTTATACTCAAACGGTGGCCGGTGCCATGAGCATCACCGCCGGGCTCGGAACCAACAATACAGTCGCCGCTGCCAGGCTTGAAGACGTCGGCGGCGTGCGCTCGTTTACCAGCTCAAACGCCTACGCAGACAGCGTCATCGGCGCCAAAAAGGTCACAGCCGGCAAAAGCTCTGACAATGCCGGCACGGTGGTCGCAACCAACGTGGGCGGCCTCGGCAGCATTTCTACAGGGGCAGGTGCCGACATCAACGCGTCGGGGGCCATCATGGTCAAAGCCGCCTCGATTACTATTAAAGTGGGAGGGTCGCTCACAGCCAAAGCGGGCGGTCAACTCACTGTCGGAGGCAATGTCAAGGTCAGCGGTGGAACTGCCAAGTTTGACGCATCCAAAACAACCAAAAAGTCAACCAGCAAGGTGGGTTGAAACATGCTCGGTGACAGCATTTTGCTCAAAATCGACGGCGTAACCGACCCTTTGCGAGTCACTCAACTGACGGGCGTTGAGCGGTTGCACGACGGGTACGCTTTTGACATTACGGTTGACTCACGCGCTTCCCATTCTGAAGTAGCGGCGCTTCTTGCCGACGATCTCCTTGGAAAAGACGCAGAAGTCGAGTTCACGCATGAAACAGCGCCTCGCATTTTCGGAGGTGTTGTCGATGCGGTGGAGCACCTGGCGTTCGGGCATCGGTTTACCATCGTTGCCGCCATCAACCTTCTCGATGATGAAGAAGATCACCGTGTTTTCTCGATAAAGATGCCGTTTCCATTGTTGAAGAAGTGCTCGCCCCCACGGTATTCAACTCGACAAACGTTTGAATCGAACGCCGCTTCCGCGCTTTCAATGTGTTCAAGCGTTTGAGACAAACCTTACCTTTATCAAACGCCTGCTCGCCGAAGAGGGAATCTATTTTTCCATACCCCACGGGGCCAGAAACAAACAGGTGACTATCGGCGACAATCCCGGCAGTGTCGAGCCGCTCGCCGAAGTTGACTTAATACCGTATTCCGACTCCCATGGCGAGGGCATGAACGCGGGGGAAGCGGTGTACTCATTGCACCTTAGCCATGCGGTTACACCCACAAAAATAGCCCTCGGTGACTTTGACTTTGAAAAGCCCGACGTGAATCAGGAGGCCGGCGCCGGCACCGGGACGCTTGAAATTCACGAATACCCAGGTGGGTATGTTGACCCGTCGGAAGGGGCAACGGTGGCCCAACTTCGGCTTGAAGAGGCGCAGCGACAAAAAGTGGTTCTCACCGCTCTGACAACTGTTCGCCGCATGCGCCCCGGTCTGTCATTTCGGGTGGACGGTGCCCCGCGAGATGATCTTGCCGGTCCTTGGCTCGTTGTTGAAGTCACCCATCGCGCCGCTGAACGCCTCGGGGGAGCGTCGAAAGAACCGATGTATGAGGCGAAAATCACCGCCGTTCCGGCCAACAAACCGTACCGCCCAAAACGTCTCCCATCACCCACACTGGGCGGAGTCCAAACCGCCGTGACCACCGGCAGTGCGGGGTCGGAAATTCATCCTGACAAACACGGTAGAATCAAAGCGCTGCTCCGGTGGGATCGGCTTCGCCCCGACGACGACCAAAGCTCTGCCTGGCTTCGCCCCATTCAGGCTCCCACGTCCGGAGGGTTTCTACTTCCGCGTGTTGGGTGGGAAGTGTTGCTTGGGTTTCAAGGCACTTCGGGCGACACACCCTACGAGCTGGGTCGATTGTACAACGGCCAAATCTTACCACCGGAAGGTTTGCCGGGAAAAAAGGTGTGCACCACATTCGGAACACAAACCACACCGGGGGGTGGCAGCGCGAACCTCCTCAAACTCGACGATGCCGCTGGGTCGGAAGGAATGACCCTCAACGCCTCCCGCGATTTCAACGAGCGCACTGAAAACGACAAAGGCACAACGGTTGTCGGCGATGATGTACACTCCGTCGGGGCCGATCACAAAGTGATTGTGGGAGACGCTTGTTCCGCCGTGGTGGACGGCGCCCAAACGTACAGCGTGGCCGCCAATCGTGATGTGACAAGCGTGGGTAACTTTACCATCCAAACCGGGTCAGAATCGGTAACCGTCGGCGGGGCGCGCATCTTCAAAGTCGGCGGCGACTACGAAACCCAGGCCTCTACCCTGATTCGCTCCGTCGGTGCCCTCAAGAGTGAAGTTGCCATTCAAGAAGTGGCGCGTCACGTGACGGGAGTTGCCACGGTACTTGTGGGTGGCAGTTGGGTAGAAGTCGGCGGCTTACACTCAGGAACGGGCGTGCTCGGCGCATCGGTTCTCAACGTGGGAGGCCCCATTCAGATCAAAGCCAAAGAGTATAGTCTCAAGGCCAGCGCGCTCAAAGAAGACTACGCTTCACGCACGGTAGATGCCAAAGCGGCCGTGACAGAAGATTTTGGCGCCGCGGCAAAGTACTCCATCGGCGCTTCTCTCAAAATGAAAGGCGCAAACGCCTACTTTTTGGCTCAAAGCAAACTCACAATCAAGGCGAGTGGAGCCACCATCACCATGACGCCCGGCTCGATCAAAATCAAAGGTGACTTCAAGTCCACTGAAGCAAGCATCGTGACCGGTAAAGACGTGAACGAGTAGAGGGAGCGAGGAAACCCATATGTCGCGCGCAAGAGTTGTGAAGTTGTCCCCCAAAGGTACACAAAAGCCGGTTTCTCTACACCCGCGTCCGTCAAAGCCAAACAACCAAAATGCGGCGGTCCCGGCGTTGCCACCCGGCATTCACGGAGCGCAGGTTTTGGGTAGGGAAGGTGCCGGCTTTGCTGTGCGCACGCTCGATGGTCAGATATGGGCCGCCACCCTGGGCGACCAAGTAGAAGAGGCCTTTGTCGAAGAGTGTCTCGCCGAGCGTCGCACTGTTCTCGTTAGCCCTTCTCTCGACGGCGTCGCTATCCTCGGCGCCATCCAGTCGCGCCGCACGGTCGTCCGAGACGGTCATGACACAGTTCGGGTAGAAGGGCGCCGGGTTGAGATTGAGGCAAAAGACGGCATCTCATTCAAGGTTGGAAAGAGTGCGTTGCGCCTCGATCCACAGGGCAACGTGCGCGTCGTTGGCCAAAAAATGACAATGGACGTGGCCGAGCTGGTGCGCATTCTCGCGGCGATGTGCGAACTTCCATGAATACCTCTCATGGGTAGATTGCTTCCTGTGTGAGAGCGTTCTGACAGCTCGATGGTGTACACCACGCGGTTGCAACGGAAGATGGATTGGATATGGGAACAACGCTGAGTAACAAAGACATCGCCACTCCCAAAAGTGGACATGGTTGCGTCTCCCCACCGGTGATGAGCGTGGCACCTCCCACGCCGCCCGCCGGACCCATCACCTTACCCTTTCCCTACGTGGCTCGTTCCGCCACCGCCGAGGGGACAGAAGCAGCTCTCAAGGCTTCAGAGAAAGAGTGCCTTGTCGAACGGAGCGAAATGAAGGTGGACATGCCGGGAAACAAGCCCTGCGAGTCCGTCAAACCCATGGGTGGCGGCGACGTGGTAACCCACGCCATCTGCGGTGTTGCTGTCATGATCGACGGCTCCGCGGGCACCTCCTCGGGGGGCAAACGCGTCTGCAAAACCATGGACAACGTGCGCATGTGCCTGGTGATGAAAAGCCAGCAGGTGGCGCAGGCAACGGTGCCACTCTTGTTGGCAGGCGGCGGTGCTTTTGCGGGTGATAAAGGAACCGGGTCTGAAAAAAAAGAAGAAGCGGTACGCACCGCACTCAAAGAACAGGCGGCCAAAACCGGCAATAAGACCGCGGGTCCGCCCGAACCTGACTTGGAAAGCGACCCGGTCGCCGTTGCCGGTGGATCGGTTGTAGACAGCGCTGTTGACTTTACCATCCCAGGTGACTTGCCCTTGATCTGGGGTAGAACGTACGCCTCTCACCGCAGTCGGGAGCGCACGTCGCTCGGAAAAGGTGGGTGGACCCATGCCTTCGAGCAGTGGGTAACCGAGGGGGAAGAGGTGCTCATCTACCGTGGAGCCGACGGTAGAGACATCTATTTCCCCCTCATAGAGGCCGGGAAAACGGCTTTCCATCGAGGCGAGCGCCTCACCCTCACCGCTCAACGGTCGGGTGCATTTCAGGTGGTTCAACACGCTCGTCGACGGACGTTGTCGTTCGCGCCCATAACAGGTCAAAAGGCCGTATTGCGCTCGGTTCGCGACGCCTATGGGCACACGCTCCTCCTTGACTATACGGGCAACAACCTTTCCAAAATCACCGACAGCGCGGGGCGTGAGGTTCGCCTTTTCGGGTCCAACGGCCGCATCGATCGAATTGAGGTGTGGACAGCACCTCCCACGGCAGAATCTCTCTCTCCAACTCTCACCACCTGGTTTGACCTCACATACCATCCAGAAGGGGAGCTGGCTTCGGTGGGCAACGCGTTGGGTCACACTGAACGTTACGACTACGATGGGCTGCACAGGCTCATGAAGAAGACGCTCAAAAACGGCTTTTCGTTTCATTACAAATACGACCCCGACACCGGCGTGTGTACGCAGGCAGGTGGCTCGGGTGGCATGTTCGCTGTTAAACTTACTTACAACTTTGAAGAGCGAACCACTCGCTCCACAGGAACGCATGAACCGCGGCTCTACTCGTGGGACGCCAAAGGGTGTGTACACAAAGTGGAGGCACCTCAAGAGCTTCTCGAAGAGCGCACCTACGATGAAGACCAATATATCGTTGCCGAGAGCAACGGCGCGGGCGAAGTGTGGGTGACTGAACGGGATGACGAGGGAAAGATCACCAAGCTCATTGATCCCGCCGGCAATGAAACTGTGCTTGAGGCCATGTCGCCGCAGCTCCTTCGACGGGTAGATCCAAACGGCCTTGAGACGCGATTTTTGTCCGACGCTCACGGAGGCCTGGTGCGCATTGAAAACGAACGCGGCGCCGTGTTTATCGAGCGCGACGTGCACGGTCGGGTCGTTCAGGTATCGGGCGGAGACGGGGTGATTGCCGCGTTTCGGTATGATGCGCACGGCAATCGAACCGACGTTGTCGACTCGCGAGGAGGGAAGGTCAAATACAAGTTTGACTCTCTCGGCCGCGTGCTTGAACGAACAGACTTGAATGGTCCCATGCGTTTTGACCGGGACGAATTGGGGCGCCTCACACGAATCAGGTTTCCCGACGGAACAGAACGTCTGTTTGAGTTGGATGTTTCCGGGAATGTGGTGCGCGATACCAATGCCGATGGCCGAACCACTACGTACGAGTGGACAGGCGTGGGGCAACTGGGCGCGGTGATCACCGCCGACAATGAGCGGTGGGAGTTTGACCACGACCTTGATGGCCGCCTCGTTCAAGTAAAAAACCCGAGAGCCGAGCGGTATCGATTTGAATTTGACCGGTTGGGCCGAGTGGAGCGCGAAATTCCCTTTGATGGCCGCGTGATCGAATACGGCTATGATGCCGCGGGCCGCGTATCTCGCATTCAGTTTCCAGATGGAACCTACCGCGAACTTTCATACGACCCGCTTGGAAACCTAACCGAGTCGCGAGCGCACGACGGTACACTCACTTACCAATGTGACGCCATGGGCAGGGTAGAAGAAGCTGCCATGAGCGATTTGGTAGGCAAACACTCCATCTCGCTTGAGCGCGACGCGTTGGGGCGCGTCGTCCGAGAAACCCAGGGCACGGAGGTCATTGAGTACACCTACGACCACAAAGGCCGTCGCGCTTCACGCACGGTGCTCGGTCGAACCACCAAATATTACTATGACGTGGCCGGTACCGTCGCAGCAGTCGACCACGAGGGATACCGCATTTCACTGGGGCGCGATGCTCTCGGTCGTGAAACGCGCCGCCACTTGTACACCCCCAAGGCCGATATTCTGTTCGCATACGATGCGGCCGACAGACTCACGGCAGAGCGCGTGACTGCGGGCGAAAAAGCCGACGTGCTTGTTGACCGCCGGTTTGGGTACACCGCGGGTGGCAACCTCAATGCGGTTCAAGACGCCCTTTGGGGCCTCTGCCGAGTCCAGCACAATGCCCTCAATCGACTTGTTTCCTGCTCATCGCCCGCTTCCACAGAAACGTTTTCGTACGACGTGGGCGGTGGTCTCTCAGGCGCCCATCGGGCCGCCGAGGTGGGTGAGCCGTTGGAATGGGGAGTTCGCCCCGGCAACCTTTTGGTGCGCACCGACACCGCCCGCTTCATCAACGATGAACGCGGCCGGCGGGTAGAAAAATTGGAACAAGGGGAAAACGGTGCAACCGTCCGCACGGTGTACGCTTGGGACAGCCGAGGTCAACTTCGCGAAGTCACGTTGCCCAACGGCGAGCGAATTGTGTACGCCTACGACGCCTTTGGTAGACGCATCAAAAAAGTCTTCTTTTCAGCCATTCACAGCGATCTACCCAAACTTGTTTCACTCACCCTTGAAAAGGGCAAAGCCGCCTTGCCAAAGCCGCAGGTCACCACCTACCTATGGGATGGAAACGCGCTTGCCGCCGAGGTGGGTCCGGGAGATCGAAAGCGGGTGTACGCAGGCGTGCCCGGCGCGCTCATGCCACTTTTACAAGACCACTTGACGCACGTGTACGCATGCGTTCAAGGCCGGCTCGGGGTGATCAAAGAACTCATCGACGAGTCTGGAAAAGTGGCCTGGGCGGCAAACCACGGTGCTTTTGGAGACGTGCTCGCCGTACGCTCCACCTTACCGCGCGAAGAAGTGGAACCCCCGTTTCGAATGACGGGTCAGTTGAGCGACCCTGAAACGGGTCTTACGTGGTCGCTCCATCGCCTTTTTGATCCAAAGACGGGTAGGTTTCTGGGCCCCGATCCGCTTGGATTTGCGGGTGGAACCGACCTCTACGGGTTTAACGGCAGCCCGCTCCGCGTGATGGATCCGCTCGGTTTGGCCGTGTGCACAAGCATCACTCGATCGCATGACGATGCACTGGCCGATGCGAGGCAACGGGCGGGATTGCCCCGCGACTCAGAACCGGTGGACTCGTTCGTGAAAGTCCCTGTCGAACACCCCACCGGTTCACCCACCGACGTTGTGATCAACAACAACATGTCGGCCGCGGACATTCGATCCAAGTTGGGTGCGCTCGGTCCTGCCGAAGTGCACCTTCACCCAACGGATCCCAACCAAGTGGTCATTGTTGCCACCCACAACGCCGATCCAACGAGGCCTCCCCATACCCACGCGGGAACCATACCGATCAGCGAGCCAACCGGTACCTACACCGTCAACAAACCCGCGGGCGGCGATCACCACATTTATTACGGCCCAGGATCCGACCCGGCAAACCCCAACCCATCGGCATGGTAATGACCCACTCCAATACCAACTTTGAGCAGGCAGTTGAGCGCATTTTTGCTGCGTTTCCCGCCACCGCCGCGGTCAAACCGCCTCGCGATCTACCCGCGCCGAACTTGTTGCGGTCCGCCGTGCGAGCGCGTTGGGAACTCCCCAGCCTTGCCCAACATCGCCTTCGAAGGCATGAAAGCGCCGACGTGCGCGAGCGGGACTACAAAGCGTGGTTTCGGGGAGCGTTGGCCGCTTTTGTACCAACGCCGATCTGCTTTGTTGCTGTTGGGCCTACCCATTCGGTGTGGAAAGCCGTAAACACCCTCCACTCGGCGGACTGGTTATATCACCTCGCCATAACCCGTGATCATGGGCACCCTGAGGGGCATGAGCGCAGTCCCATTCGCTCGCGCTGGGGAGACGGGGTCGAAGATCTCACCCTTTTGACGGTCGACGGCACACGTGCCCTGCTGTTCGCCACCGAAGAAGACGAGATCTTCGCGTTTATACTCCCGACGTCGGCGCTTTTGGATCGCGCCCAAACGCTGCTGCAAATCGAAGAGGCTGCTCAGATCTGTCGCTCTATCATCAGGGTAACTCATGTCACTTTCAGTCCCGCTGTGGCGGTTTCCGCGCTAACAAACCGCGCCAATACCGCACGCATTCGTCATCTGGGCGTGTATTGTCAGGAGGGAGACATTGAGCAGGGGCTTACCGCTTTGTTGGAAATGGAAAGTCCCCAAAACCGCGCTCGCAGAGAAAACGTTTTTGATGTGGCGGGGGGCACAGTTGGCACCTTGGCTTGGCAAACAGTGCACACTCACGATCGCACTGCTTGGGTAGATCAATTGTGGAGGCGGGCGGTACAACCCGAGCTGTATGTGTCCGTAGGCGGGGATTTTATACTCGGCCTCCACACTACCCCCGACGGCGTTGACGCGCTCATCCATCGCGTCGAAGACGTGAGGGCAGCATGAACGGCGATGTCCTTTTTGCCGCGGGCGAAACGTCGTTTCAGGTTCAAGCCCTGTCCGGGCATGAACGCATCGGTGAACCGTCCAACTTTGAGATCGAACTGCTCAGCGCCGAAGCGGTTGACCCAGCGCCGATGATTGGACTGCCGGGTAGAATCACGCTTGTCGGCGCGTTTGGTACGCGCAATATCCACGGGGTGATCGTTCGGTTCACGGCGATCGCCACTTCCAATGCCGCGGCGGCGCGTCGGTACAAGGTGCGGGTCTGCTCTGAAATCTTTCGCCTAAGTTTGCGAAAAACACGGCGCATTTTTCAAAACCTGAAGGCCATTGATATCGCCAAAAAAATTCTACCCGAGGCCGGGGTTTCAGCCGATCGCATTGCGGTTCACCTGACTGAAACGCATCCACCCCGCAAATACGTTGTCCAGTACGACGAGAGCGACCTTGCCTTCATTCGCCGCCTCTGCGAAGAGGAAGGGATCTATTTTCACCATCAGGCCAAAGACGGCTTTGACCGAATTGAATTTGACGACACGTCCAGTCAGGCTCCCGCAGCGGAAGATGCAAAATTGGTTTTGTCCGACGCCGGTCAAACCAACCACACCGCTCCCGCCGCCTTTTCGTGCTCATCGGTTCGAAAACGCCGCCCAGGGAAGGTGACGTTGCGCGACTACAATCCCGACAAGCCCGCCGTCAAGCTCGAAGGGGTTGCCGAGGGGGGAACCGATGAAGAAAAAGGACGCGAGATCTACCGCGCTCCCGGCCGCTTTTCGACACCCGAAGAAGGGAAAACCAGAGCACAGGTGCTCCTCCAGAGCCTTCGAGCAGAAGCGAGGGTCTTTGACTTTGAAACCACTTCCACGGCCCTTGCACCCGGGCTTTCTTTTGAGATGGAAGTGGGGCCCAACTACAACGGAACCGCGCGCCCCGAAGGTAAGTGTTTTGTTGTGGAGATAAACCACGACTATCGCCGCGAGCCGCCAAAACATACCCATCGAGTGAAGGCGATCCCCCTTGAAACCCCATTCCGCCTGCCCATGAGTACACCTCGACCGTACGCGCCGGGGCTTCAAAATGCGATGATCACGGGCGCTCCGGGTGAAGAGATCCACACCGATGCGGGTGGTCATGTCAAAGTTCGATTTCCTTGGGATCGCGAACAGGCGGGCAACGACAAAAGCAGTCTCCCCATTCGAGTTGTGCAGCCGAATACTCCCGGATCTATGCTTATTCCCCGCGTGGGGTGGGAAGTATTGGTGGCCTTTGAAGACGGCGATCCCGACAGACCTTACATTCTGGGTAGGTTGTACAACGGCAAACATGCGCCGCCGTTTGCGCTGCCTGCCAACAAAACGATGACGGCCCTTTCCACCGTTGCATCTCCCGGAGGCGCTCGCCCAAATGCAGTGCACATCGACGACGCCGCGGGTAGACAGCACATGGTATGGAACGCCGGGTTTAACAAAACAACCACGGTGGCAAACAACATGGTCACTCAAACCATCGGGTTTGAAGCAACCAAGGTTACTGGAAATCAAACGTGGTCCATCGGTGCCAACGAAACGGTCAGCATTAAAAGCACCGCGGTTACCAAGGTCGGATCGCAGTCGGCCTCGGTAGGCGCCAACCAGTCGTTGATGCTCAAGGCCGCCGGTAGAACCACAACCGGCAGCGAAAATGTGCTTGTCGGCGGCGCTTTGCTTGAACAGGTGGGCAATCCCGTTGCCGGCGCGGCCGGTTTTGCCGAAGCCGCCGCGCTTTCCGCCGCCGGCAGCATTCCCGTTGTTGGAAACGCCCTTACCAAAGCGTACTCCATTGGCAAGGGCGTTGTGGAAGGGTATAAATCGGGTGGACTATCAGGTGCCCTAATGGCCGGCGGTCAACAGGTTGCCGGAGCCATAGCCGGTGAAATTGTGGGCGGGGATGCTGTCCTTGCCGGCCTTGACGCCGCCGGCATCACACCTTGGTCCGACAAAGCGCAGCAGGCCGCCGGCGCGGCCGCGGCGGGCGGTGGAACAGGCGGACCGGGGGGTGCCGCGGCCGGCGCCGCACAAGCCGCTCCAGGGCATCGAAAGACCATTGTCGACGGCATCATGGCCGAGAGCATCGGCGCCGCGCATACAGTCACCACACCCGGCTCGATCAAGTGGACATCCCTCGGCGCCGCCAACTTCGCCATCGGTGGGGGGCACAGTACAAAAGCGGTTCGAATCAGTCGTCTGACAGCTGGAATTTCGTCGGACACCGCAGCGAGCATCTCCATTACCACCACCCAGGGAATTGGTAGAAATATCAAAGGAGCGCTGAAAACAAGCGTTGCCGGCAGTCTAAAAGTGAAGGCCGGCGGCCCCTACGTCCTCAAGGCGGGCGGTGCTCTCACCCTCAAAGTCGGCGGATCAATGAATGTAGAAGGTGGCGCCGTGGTCTTTGCCGTGGGGACCGGAACCGTTGTTGCCATCCACTCGGGAGGAGTTTTGTTCAAAGCTTCCAAAGTGACAATCAACGGTAAGGCCGTCCAGTCGGGGAAGGCGACCAACTCCGAATGAAACTCGCAGTTGTTGGTATGGGGCTCTGTTCACCTCTTGGGCTCACCCCCGAAGAACATGCCTTTTTTGTTCGGGCGGAGGTTGCGGCGAGCGCTCCGGGTGGCTTTGTCAACCAAGAAAACGAGCTGATTCCCGCGGTCTATTGCCCATGGTTGGGCGCCGATCTACCCATTTCAGAACGCTTGATTTCCTTGGCTCAAACCGCTCTTGTTACAGCGGTTGAACCTCTTTCTACCACTTTGTTTGTCGGGTCTTCCGGTCGACTGCGCGCATCTCTTCACCTCATCACCGGCGCGGCGCGCCCCGGTCTTTCCACCGATGATCGAACGGCGGTTGAAAATCAACTTGCCAGCCGATTTGATCCATCGCGGGTTGGCCGCGGGACCGGTGAGGCATCCTTCTTTTCTACCCTTGGATCGCTCGCCGACAGGTTGCCTCGCGCATCGGAACAAGCGGCGGTGATCCTTGCTGTGGACTCCTTCATCTCGCTCCCGGCGCTTGCTGAATACCAGCGCATTTTCAGATCGCCTTGGGCGCCCGATCTTCCCAGGCCGGGTGAAGCGGCCGCCTGCGTTGTTGTCATGTTGCCGGAAGCGGCGCGGCGTGAACGATTGGAGGTGCTTGCCAACATCCACTGCGCGGGTACCGAAAAAGGAGAATCCAATGACGACAATGACCTTCCCGTCGATGGGTCGGCGTTGACAAATCTCATTCGCGCGGCGTCATTTCCCGGGAACAAAGTCTTTTCGAGTTTTGGGCCACACGGAGGCGATTCTCTCCGTCGAAAAGAGTGGGAGATGGCTGCTGCCCGACTGCCCGAGAAGGTTGACTCCTACGCCGTTCCCGTTTGTATAGAATCCGTCTTGGGTAGGGTAGGGGCCGCATCGGCCCTCTCATCCCTCGTATTTGGAATCGCTACCCATCAACACCAAACGTGGACGGAGCCTCGCGCCTCCGATGGTGCGTTTTTAACGTGGGCGATTTCCCCCGACGGAACGAGGGGGCATTGCCGTGTCCTCGCTGGAAGGTACCTGACTGTGGAACCTCGCCGCCTTCAAGCTCTGGCCGCGCGGCCCCTCGCGCCGGCTTCTTCAGTCAAAACCGCCACGCGGGACGCGCCTCGACTTTTGTCCCCTCGTGTGTCGGCCCATCAGCCCAGTCTTCCCAATTTTACCAAACCTTCCCATGTGGAACCTACCCTTGGGGAAATCGGTTTTGACTTGGATGAACTTCTGGGTGCCAAAGTTGGCAACGACCAACCTGTATCCATTGCAAAAGACCGCGCCCAGCCCGAACCGTTTGAAACATTTCGCGCTGGAATTGTGGCCGATTGTTTGGACAAAGTGGCCATGCTTGCCCGGCACCGTATGGTCCGACCGATGCGCTTTCGCCCGCGAATAGAAGAGCGTCTCCTGGCCCAGGTGGACGGTCTCGCTGTAGCCGGCCTCACACTCGACAACGCTCAGGTGTACCTTGAAAACGAAGCCGAAGACGATCTCTGGGCCGTGTGGGCGCCGACGTTTGCCCTGTCGTGTTTTGCAGGCCCCGAACCACTCTCCAATGTGTACACATTGGTTGAAACGGCGGTTCCACCGGTGCACGGCGTTCCACCCATTGCTGCCGCCGCGTTATGTGCTTCTCCCCATCCCGAGTTAGACTCGCTCGTTGCCGACCTACTCGACGCGTCTGAACCACAATCCAACGCAATCGCGCTGCTCGTTTCAGCAGCGCGCGGCTTTTGTGGGCCCGATCGCGTGCGCCCATTTCTCAAAAGCTCTCATCCAATCGTCGTTGCCGCCGCGGCGCGTGCGTTCAGCTTGTTTGACGCCTCTGTTTTTCAAGGCAAAGCGGCAATCCCTTTCCCGTGGGAAGAGTTGCGTTCGCTCTTGGTTTCAACCGATATCGACATCGCGTACAATGCCGCCCGCACGCTGACCCTATGGGGAGATCGCGTTCCCTGCACTGAAATTCGCATGAACGGCTTGGGTATACAGTGGGGAACACGGGTGCTTGAAACGCTTATTTTGGCAGGTGTTCCCGACGACGTAGACCGATTTTTGACCTTGACCCGAGCGTTGCCCCTTTCAACTGAGGCGCTTTCCGCTGTGGGTAGGTTTGGTCACCCCGCTGCGCGACCTTACCTCCTCAACGCACTCATTCAGCCCGACTTTACCGACGATGCAGTTGCGGCGCTCACAACACTTTTTGGGCCGGTTGTCACCGGAGACGCCGTGACAGATCCCCAGGCGTGGGCTCATGCGACCGCCGCGTTTGACCTGGCACGGCCGGTGCGTTTTCGAATGGGCGCTCCGTGGTCGGCCAAAGGGGTTGCCGCCGAATTGGCGTCGCTCAACTTGTCGGGTGAGTCTGCCGAGCAACGCATCGATGAGCTGCATGCGCGCGCTGGAGCGCGCCCAAAAGTGGATGTCCAGTCGTTTTGGCCTACCCTCCGGCCGGCCGTTGTTTCGGTGGCAGGGTGAGAGCGTGAACCTCGCAGCAACGTTGCCAATTGTGGGAAAATAGCCATGAGCCGTCGCCCAAAACGGGTTGGCAGCCACCCCGCGTGATCTCGACTGATACTACGGCATGAATGGGTCACCACACGCAGTGAAGTCAGCATTACAGAAATCAGCCGCGTGCTGATACCCTCCCAACGGCCCCTGGTTCGCCGCGATTTGGGCTGCCAACGTGGCATGCGGTGGAAAATCACCCGGCGGAAAAAACGCCTCAAATGTCAAGTGTTGAACGGGTAGGTTGCACGTGGCCGGCAAGGTCAAATGCAAGATCCCCTGCGCCGCATCGGTGGTAAATAGCCCCTTTCCCTGACAGGGATAAAACGGCGTGAGTGTAACGCCGAGCGGGTCCAACAAGTCAAACGTTCCAACGTCAGGCCCCGCA
Organism: Polyangiaceae bacterium; assembly: GCA_016712345.1. Lineage (GTDB taxonomy): Bacteria > Myxococcota_A > Polyangia > Polyangiales > Polyangiaceae > JADJRH01. Next base: position 3,181,633 of record JADJRH010000011.1, on the reverse strand, counting down.
AAAGCAAACTTGAACCACGAAAAATGGTCAAGCCCGCCAAACCATCCAATCAACCATACCCCTTCGCCCAACTCCGCCGGAAATTCAGGCGGGCCGGATGGAATTGATAAGACGCACATTGTGCAGTTGTTCGCATCACACACGCACTTCGCGTTCGGTGAACTGTTGCAGTCCGCGTCCGAAACGCACGTGTTCGATCCGGTGCATTGACTGGAATCGCACATTCCAAAACACGCCGCGCACCCGCCTTGTAAAGCGCAAAATGGCTTATTATCGGGGCAATCGGTGCTTACTTCACACGCATCGGTGCAACCCCCGCTCCCTGAGGTTGAACCGGCTTGACCTCCCATTCCACCGGTAGAGCTTGTACTCATCCCTCCGGTGGAAGCGGTGGACGAGTTGCCTCCCGTGCCACCCACTCCCACGGTAGAGACCACTCCGCCCGTTGATGATGCACCAACGCCCGTGGAAGACGTTTGATCCGGATCGGTTGTGCCAGTGGAAGTGGAAGAGTCAAGCTGACCGTCACACGCCGAGAAAAGAAAAGGCAAAGCGAAAGCCCATACCCCCCAAGCCCCAACTGCACGCCGCTGCATGTGCGTAGGCTAGCATACGGCGGCAAGACCGAAGATCTTTTTTGAAAAGGTGCTGGTCTTACTTCGGGACGAATCGAATCTCACTCATCAGGTTTTGCGTGTCGTCGCAGCGACCCTCCAGACCTTTCCACCTATCGTCACGCCCGCATGCGAGGGCCCTCGCGATGATGTCCCGCTGTGGATGTTCCTCAGCGCCGTCGCTGATTTGACAGCCACGCCCGATAGGCGGTTTTGGCTTGTTCAAACGCACTCCTTTGAGCGGGATCATCTTCAAAGCTGCGACGCCATCGATCGTCGAGTGCTGTCTTGCCGTGGGGATTGGTTCCATACCGTCGAAGGATCTCGGTCGATTGGGTAGGCGCCAATTCTAGATCTACGCAAAGCGACGCGTATTGTTGAAGGGTAAGGTTGGGTACGAAAGCCAACACCTGACGCGCGATCTCTGCCAGGTTTACGTCGGCCGTTTCGCCGGAAATGCCTTTGGCGTGTGCCGCCGGTGCAGCTGCGGGCGAGAGCGAAGCGGACACGGTTGGCGCCGCATTGGGTTGAAAAGGAAGTGCGTCTTTGGGCTTGGCGCCCATGACATGCGACAAATCAAAACCGGCGGTGGACCGGAGGTGAGTGGGCGCGGGCGGAAGTGGAGCCGCGGCAGGCAAAGGAGCCGCGGGAGGCAAAGGAGCCGCGGGAGGCGGTGTTCGCTGAAACGTGGGAAGTTGCGCCACATGGGTAGATTCAAGTTGAGCCGCGACCGGAAAATCGACGGGCGATGTGGGAAGGTGAACCTGGTTTTTCGGCGGCTCGGGGCCCTCTTTCCCCTGTCCGCCGTGCCGAGCCAAAGTGTACTCTTCGCCAAAAATAATGGCGGATTGGACCGCATTTTCGTTGTCGTCGCCCCATCGCAAGAGCCAGCTCTCCCGAATTTGAACCCAACCGGCCCGCGTTAAACCCCGCTGAGCCAGAACGTGGTCAGGCTGCTGAAACGGATCGTCCAATTGTGCACACAAGCGCGCAAAAGCTCGAACGTCATGCCCCTCGTTCATGTTCGTTCACCGTCCGGTTTTGTCAGGTGGATCACGGTGGCGCCCGGAAAGTTGAACAGCTCAGGCGACTGCGTAGCGATAAACGTCTGATTGGATGAACCGAGACAGAGCACGTTGTCCAAGAACGAAAGCTGATCGGGCGGCGCAATGTGAAGCTCGGGAGTATCGATAAGCACCACGGCTCCATTCAACTGAAGCCACACGTACGCGAAGGCAAAAAGCGCTGCCTGTTCTTCTGAAGCGGTCAACTCCTCAATCGGTAGAGAATGCCCGTCGCGCCTCAAGAAACGCGGCGTTGAACAGTCTTTTCCAATTTCCACGCCCGTCAGCCGAAGGTCAGGCGTCATGGTTGCCAGCGCCTTCTTATAAGATGCAAACAGGTCAGGTTGTTCGCTGCGCAGGGCTACACCGCGACGGTCGAGCAACGTGGCAATACCCGCAGCCTGTTCCAACGCGATGTTGTGAAATACTCTTCGAAATAGGGCATATTTGTCGGAATTGACAGTGAGCCTTTTTGCGGCTTCCAACGCGGGTGAGACGGGTGGATGAGGCAGTCTAAAATCCTCTACCCGGAGACTTCGGTGCGCGGGAAAAAACTCCCACCGTGTGGCCGGTTCCGTTTTTTCAAACGGGTGAAATGCGTACTCCATGTTGGGCGGCAGTTGAAAGGCTGAACCCGCCGGTTCAACCTCCACAACCACGCGGTGTTGGCTCGTTTCAAGTTTCGCCCGCTTGCGTTCCGCCTCGTTGAAAAGAACGGTGACACTGAGCCTACCCGTGGTCTTGTCGATTCGCAAAAAGCGGCGCAGATCGGGCGCCAAACCTACCGGTGCCACTGTTTCTTTCCACGCGGCGAGAAGCCGCAGAAACAAGGTTTTTCCAGACCCGGGATCACCCCGAACAATCACCACGTTGGACGGCTGCTCTTTTTCTCTGAATGAATAGGTGCCGTCGGGAATTTTGAATCCGTGGCTGGTCAGTTCGAGAAGTTGCATTGTCGCACCTTACCATTGGTCCAAAAGCAGCGATCCTCGGGCACCTAAAATGGATTGGAGGCGCCGCCCGGATTTCGCACGGGAATGCCGTTTGGAAAGATTTTGTCCATGATCTTCATCCGGTTTCCAAATAGGCCTCGAGCCGACGCTTCACAGGGAGTGCCAATCACATTGGCGTATAGAACCATGAAGTCGGCAAAATCCTCACCAATGCCGCTGTCTCCGTAAGCGCTTACCGACCGGTGGTCTTTGTCGGCGGCGCGCCTCCATTCGGCTTCAAAATCAGGGTTTTTGGCCATTTCTTTGTCCCAGATATTGTGCGCGCTTTCGTGGTGAAATACCCAATCGACGTCAGACTGGGGGTGAGTTGCCGCGCGCGGAAAATATTGGACAACGCCGTTGGAATGGTTGGCCACGTCGCTGTTGCGCGGAGGGTAGGGGTGAGGCACAATGTACACTTCTTTCATGCCGGCAAGCTGTTCGTCGGAAAGCGATGCGAGGGCGTTGGCCATGTTGTTTCCAGTGGGGAGCCACTGGGGAGGTGGGACGCCGGTTGTCGGCTCATAAATGGTCACTTCGTGACCTCGAATGCTGACGACCCGCTTGGTGTACTCAAGCGGTGTACTCTCACCGGGCGGCGCTTTTTGAACCACCTCTGTGCTCTTTACAACCGGCGTGTCACGAAGCCGATCCAATTTGCCGCCGGTTGCTGTGCCCGGGCCGGAGTCGCCGAAGTTGTACAGCCAGGCACATTCAGGCGGGACGGTCATGGCCTTGCCGTCGGGCCCCACAGCCGGGTTGCCGATCAGCACTTTTGAAAAGCCGAACGCAACAAACCCGCCGTGCGCGCACCGCTCGGTCATACGAGCGGCAGCCTGATTGCCGATGAGCACGGTGGGACTGCCATCCAAAATGGCGTCGGGCCCAACCGGGCATGTACAAACGTCACCCTGACGAGCGGCGGGCGCGCCCCCGATCTGAACGGTGGGAAAGCCGGCAGGGGCCACCGGCCCTCCGCCGTGAGCTGGACATAGATGAGGATCGCCGACGCGCGCCGCGGGGTGCATGGTCCCTCCGATCAGTGTTTATTACCACCCATGGAGTTGCGTTTATACTTCGGGTTGATCCCGAATTCTGTCAGTTGATACCAGGCCGCTTTGTCGAGCGGAACAGGCTTATTTTCAGCATCGAGCGATGTGGTCACCACTTTGATAATGGGTACACGAACCCGAGGTTTGTCTTTGGGAGGATTGTCATACTCCAAAAAGAAACGCAAACCGGGCGGCACGTCTTTCCACGGGATCTTCTGCTCCACGCCGTTAAACACCTGCACCTGCTCGGCAGGACATTCAGAATCCTCGTAATAGTCTTTGGTGGTGTCCACCGTTCCTCCTTTGCAAGCGGGAAGCGCCAATACCAAACAACTTACGATCGCGTAAACACTTGAACGGAGCGCAGGGTGCATGGCTATTAGCAGTTGAGCTTGATGAGGCCGCCGTTGACTTCCACGTTGCCGCCGGCGGTGATCTTGATGTCCCCGGGGGTTAGCACAATGGACGATCCTCCACAAACGAGCTTGATTTCGCTGGATGCTTCAATCAGGACGGTGCCAGCCTTTACCTCCACGGCGCCGCCGCCCACGTCAATGTATAAGTTGGCCGCCTTGATGGTATGATCACCGGTGGCAGAATCGGCCCGATTGGCTTCGGTCGAAATTGTCAGATCTCCCTTGGATTGGATTTTGAGCGTGCTTCCCGAGGAGATGTTTACGGACCCACCGGAGATCCCTGCCGAACCTTTGGTCTTGCTCGACGAGTTGCCGTGCACGACAAGGCTTTGATTGCCCTTGATTTCGGTGGCATCGTCGCCCTCAATATAGGTTGATCGATTGCGACCGACTTGGGTTGCCATGTCGCGGCCGACGCTGGTTCGATAGTCCAGTTGGGCTTTGACCTCCAACAGCTCTTCACCCGCCGCGTCGTTCATCATGATCATGTTGTACCCGTCCACCGGGCCACCCGATCCAAACGACTGACTCTTCCATATCGACTTGGTTTTGTCGGGTTCGGCCAAAGCCAGCGGCGTTACACTCACGGCATTGTGTACACGGCCGACGATCACCGGCTGGTCGGGATCACCTTCGCTGTAGGCCACAAGCACTTCATCACCCACCCGTGGCAAAGTTACGAATCCAAACCCGGTGCCGGCCCACGCCTGCGAAACGCGAACCCATCGGGTGGGATTGCCCTTGCCAAGGTCACGGCGATCCCACCGAAACTCCACCTTGACTCTACCCATCGCATCGGTGTCCACCGTTCCGGCCGGAGTGTCACCAACAACAAAAGCGGTTTGCGCGCCTTGGATGCGCGGCTTTGGTCGAAGGCGAGGCCGGAATGGGACACTGGACGGTATCGTCAATAACTCATACCGGGTTTCGGTTTTTCCAGAAGCGTCGGATTCAAGCCAAACGGCGCTGCGGACCACCACCCAATCGCCCTGAATGTCGGCACCTGAAATGCTGAGGCGTGCGCCTGCGGTGGCAGCAAAGTTGGTGACGAGGCGCAGTCTGCGTCGGGTTGCCCGGAGCGCTTCCAGGCGGCGTTTGACGAGCGCCTTGCCGTCGCCGTCTCCTGCGAACGAGCCCACTTCGTAGTCGTAATCTTCGAGCGAGGCTTCTTTATTGCCCTTGTTTTGGGCCGTTTCAGATACCTGGAGTAGAAAATTGGGTTTTGTATAATCGTAGTCGCGCTTGGCGACCGCCGCCGTCTCCACATCGGCCATTTCTGTCCACTTGAGCACGGCCGGCCCACCGGGGGTGAGGTTGGAAGGGTTAAACACAACACTCGCGGACGCCGCAATACTGCCGGATGTTGTATCGTCGACAAGCAGCCATTTCCCGCTCGCGGGATCATGAAATGTGGCTGTTCCATCTTCCGCTAAAATTCGAAACACAAAGTCACGATCGGTTTCTTCGTGTTGAACACACACTTCACGAACGGGATGTCCCGCGGGAGCGCTGATAGAAAGCCCGTGGTCTTTCAGGACAGAGGCCGCGATGTCCGGTGCGGAAAGAGCTTGAAAAATACGAGTACTCCGCGCGCGCGTTAACAACCATTCAAACGGAACGACCGTCAGGTCAAACTTGGTAACCCCCGTTGTTTCGGCGGTGTGACGCTGCGCTCGGCTGACCATGCCTGAAATGGAGGGAAGCAGAAACTCGTCGCGGAAAGTGACAACGACTTTTTCGCCAAGCAGGCTTTCGGGGTCGATATCGGGTTGCTCCGAAGTGAGTGACAAAGACAGCTCAAAAAACTCACTGATTTGGTCTACCAAAGTAACACGATGCGCTTCAAACACACCGGCAAGTGCACTGTGGTCGGGAAAGTCGACCTCGACACGCAAAGCCATAAAACTACCTTCCTTGAGAGCGTTTCCACTCGCGAGCGTCGATTTTTGGAAATTGGATGTCACACGTGCCGGGATCAATATTATCAATTCGAACAAACCCTTCGATCGGAAGGGTCTTTTTCGTTCCATCGGGTAAGGTGAGGAGCAGATCGGTGGCCACCGGCTTACCATCCTCGTCCAGCAGTTCCACCTCGATCCAGGTTTTTTTTACAGGTTGAATGGGTGGGATGGTGGATGGGCGTTTGGGTTTTGGACCTCCGGTGCCTTCCACATCGGCGATGCGCAGAAGCACCAAATCGCCCACGTCAAATGCGCGCACAAGATCGATTTCCACGGCGATTTCCGCGTCTGAACTGGGTGGAGTGGAAAAGCACAACCCTCCACGAACTGTCCACACCATGTCCTGCAAAGCGCCGCGTGCCTCAGGAGCGAGCAGCCATGAACGAACCAAACGCGCGGCGACATCGGGCGGGAGACGCTCATGCCGTTCAGGTTCGTCGGCGTCTTTGGTGACGACCAACACCGGTTCACCGGTTAAACCGTCAAGCGTCCACCGCGGATTCATGGTTGCGCCGGTTTGATAATGAGAAACTCAACAACCATGCGCGTCTCGCAGGGCACTGAGAAAGGTTGACTGCACCTGACCATCTACCGTCAGCCCGTGGTCGCACTGAAACTCTTCAATCGCCGAGGCAAGCTCAATGGCGTCAATTTGTGTTTGAACAATTGCAGACGAAGCCAAATAGCCAAGATTGTGCAGCCGGGCAAGCCACCCTGACTCAGTATCAAAAGGGTGGAGAAACCCAACTTGCAGCGTTGTATCGCCGCGAGGTGTACTCACCGATATTTGGCTTGTTGTTGCGTCGATCTTGACTGTCACGTCGCCCGCTCCGTCGGCCGGCGGAGTTGGCGTTTTGGTGGGTTCGAACGCGCTCTGGAGCTGCGCGTCCGCGGTGTGGCCAAAGCGCAACCATCGCAGTCGGACGGCCGTTCGCTGCGTCAGCGCCACAAATCGGTGCCGCTTCTCTGTAGCGCCTTCGTCCGTCTGCGACGTGAAGTCAGGAACAGTTACCCGATCGCCGGGAAGCAACGTGTCTGGGTTGGGCCGCAATGCCCGCAGGTTTGCATTCTCAGGGGCGTTCCAGACGGTGGAGACTCGACGAAATCCCGCCGCGGCGGCGATGCCGTGGATATGATCTCCATCTTTGGCAACGTGAACAACCATGAACCCTTGTTGTCCTCTGAAAAGTACGTTACACGAAGTTGTGGCGGAACAGAAGCTTGGCGAACCGCTTTTCGGCGATGAGCAGAACGCCCAACAAACCGGGGCCTTTTTCTCCCACTATCGCGTTGCAGCCACAGAAAACGCGTCGCGTAACACGCTTCGACCAGGGCTCTTTCCAACGGCATGCCTCAAACTGGACGACGCGCATTTCGCAAGTGGGATGTCGTTTGTTTTGCCGGGCGCCAAGAAGAGTCTACTGCTCTTGCATGACATGCTCGAACAGCGCAAAGGAGCGGTGATTTCGCTCTTTTCCCACGCCGATCCAACAGGGGACGATGCGCGCAACAAAGAGTGGAGTGGCAGGCGCGGTCGCGCCGTTTTAGGTGTACTCATTCACCAACCTACCATTTGGAAAGACCTCTACCGGAATCCGATTGAGGGCGACAATTGGGGTCCACCCGCGGCGTTGATCATATTGAGTGTACTCACCAAGAAGAGTGGCAAAGCCGCGGGTGAGCCGTATTACTCGGGCACCTTTTCTCCCGATGAAAACAATGCGCTCGCCCAGGCGGTAGGTGATTTCCAGGCCGATGAAGGGCTCGACAAAAACGGTGAGTTGAGTGATGAAACGCTGGAAAAGCTATTTCAGCGGTATTTTGACTACCTGACAACGAAAGAGGGAACCGAGCCGAAAGTCCTTGGATCCGAGGCATTTTTGGCAAAACTCTCCGGCTCGGACTACCGGGGAGATGTTCAGGGTTGTTCAGAATTCAATCCACTTGTTGTTTTTTCCAGTGCCGAGCAGATCCTGTTTGACAGTCAAGGTCATGAAATCCAGCGGTCCGCGGAGAACGCCGCCAACCGGCGCGTGTTGGTTCTTTTCTTTCCGCCTGGGTCGGAAGTGGACATCCAAAGCTGGCCCTGTCCAAGTGCTGTGGGTGGTGAAGACAAGTGTCAGTCACGTTTTTGGTCCAATGGGCCGGCTCGACGGAGTCCTTCGGACAAGCGCCGATTATTTGAATCTACACGTGACACGATGGCATGCCGCTTTTACCATCGATTTGTGGACAAATCGCCTTGTGAGCGCTCCGTCCAGTTGGCCGGTTTACACCTTCGCATTTTGGATGGTGAGGGTACGCCGAAAAAGCACCAACCGTATCAGCTCCAGGTGGGCGACTTCACGTTTCATGGGTTTACCGGAGAGGACGGCGTGTTGGTACATGCCATCCCTGTGGATGCGGTTCAGGGTAAACTGACCATGAACGATTTTGAGCGAACACTGCTGATCGGCCCGCAGGTGGACGCCGACGAAGATGCGGGGTCGTCCATGCGCCTCCAAAACCTGGCATTCGGGTCAGGTGGGCCCGGTCAAATTGTGGACAAGGAAAGCGCCGTGCAGCGGTTTCTGGCGTCGGCAGCTCTACCCATTGCAAAAGCGCTGGGTGCAGAAGCGATTGAAGCGCTTCGAAAGAGGTATGGCGCATGAGCGACGATTTGGGTGCCACCACCGAGCCTGAAATTGTTCCGGATCCGTCGGTGGCGGTGCAAAAAAACGCGCCCAATACTCTCGTCGATCCATTTGACCCAGTCGACACCAACTTCAGCCAGTGGTTTAATTCAACCTTTCCAGTCAGTACAGGCAATGAAATCATCCCCTATATTTCGGGAGACAACTTCTTTACAGATCTAAAAGCGGCCTTCTCGTTCGCAAAAACCAACGAACATTTCATTTATATTCTCGCCTGGAGTCTTGAAGACTTTGAGCTGGTCAGCGGCGATCCTTCCACGCTCTTTAGCAAACTTCTCAGCGATGCCGACGGGCGAAACGTTCAGATTCGGGCGATGCTCTTTAAGCAGCATCCCAAGTTCGCAAGCAAAAACAACGCGCCGATGGTCACGTTTATCAACGGCCTTACCAATGGAATTGCCATTCACGATGAGCGGCTTCTTGAAATTCAAAATGCCGTTTTTTCGCTGGTAGCCTCCACGTTTCTCGGCGGCGCGATTGTCGGCGCTCATCACCAAAAAATCATCATCACGCTTGGAGAAAAGGGGCTGATTACCTTCCAGGGTGGTATGGATCCCGACGCCAATCGCCGCGGCGCGGGCTCGCTTCACGATGTACACACGAGGGTCCGCGGTCCCATTGCCTTTCACTTGTACAAAACGTTCGTGGATAGGTGGAAAGATCATCCATCAGGGGGTGCCGGTACGGTCAACGGCGGGGTAGGTCAGAGCACCGCGTTGAGCGTAAAACGCGATGTGGTGGCCGCCGTCTCACGAACGTTTGGCAACGCTACAAAACACCCCGGGATCCCCGGTGGCTACAGCTTCGCCAAGTCAGGGGAAACAGGGGGTGGGCACGCAGATCAAACACGTGATCTCGAAGGCCCAAAAGTTCATTTATGTTGAGGACCAATACCTTGTCAGTATGGACATATCCAATTCTCTCAAGGCTGCCCTCCCCAATATCCAAAAGCTCATCATCCTTATCTGTCCAACAGGGTCGGTTAACAACGAACTATTTCAGACTGACAGCCGTCGCAAAGCGTTTCTTGACAACATTGGCACGTTTAATACACCGGGTGGCAAGTTGTTTGTCAGCACCTCCAACGTGTTTATCCATGCCAAAGTCGTCATTGTCGATGACAAGGCGGCTGTTGTTGGATCGGCTAACAATAATCGTCGCGGCTATACCCATGACAGCGAGCAGGCCGTGACCATTTTTGACGTGAACAAGAGCAAAAAGTGGTTTTGGCCGCACGAACTGCGGATGAATTTGTGGAAAAAACACCTGGGCGGCAAGCCAATTGACTATGTCGATCCCATTGCGTCCGCGGTTCACTGGGAGACGGCGCGGGGTTCTGCCCTTCCGTTTGTGCCCGATCCGAAAAATGACCTTCCAAGTCCCAGTATGCTCATCAACAATAACGACTTTTGGGATCTGATTATTGACCCGGATGGCTCATGAGCGTGGGCACCTTCAGTCGATGGAGCGCTGTGTTCGCAGTGCTTTTATTACAGGTCGCCTGTGGAGGGGATGGCTCGCAAACTTCTGCCGCCTCAGCGCCTTCGATGTTTCAACTTACCTCCTCTTCAACTCATTCAGACCTAGGCGGTATTACCATGGATCTCAAGCCCGTCCCCGTGGTTTCAGGGCGTCGATTTCGGCGTGTTGTCCAAGGCAAAAGTGAGCGTACCTTTTCGTTTGATACAAAGTCCCATGGGGAGGTTTCGTCCACCACTGAGTTTGACTTTGCCGTGGAGATCACCGTTCGAGAAGTGGAGCGCGGGCGCGTAAAAGGGCTCGATGCGCGGATTGAGCGCGCGTCCCGCACCACAAATGAAACGGTGCTCACGCCCGACGCGTGGATTGCTCCCGGCCACCCTCTGACAGAGGCTCCGATCAAGCTCGTTGGTAGAACCGCCAGTCTCACCCTCCAAGGTGGCAAGATCGAATTTGGAGCCGACGGGCCGGCAGACTCGGATGGGAGAAACATTTTTCAGGCCCTTGCGGGGGGCTTCCTAGGCAAAGAGCATTCTGAGCTGGAAGTGCCAAGTGTACACCTTACCCAAAGTGCGTCTACCCATGAACTGACCACCGCACTTCGGGCGCTTCTCGCGAGTGAACTCACATGGGCGCGCGTCGCTGTTGATTCATTGCGGGTAGAAGGTGAGCCGGCTTCGGTGACAGTCGAGTCGATCAACGCTCATCAAGGCCGAAAAGTCGCCGTCCTGCGCTTCGATCTGGGGCGCGACTTGCCCGTTGGAACATTTGGATCGGCCTTGAAACTAAGCGGAAAATTAACGGTGACCGAAGAAGGTTGGCCATTGGAACTCACGGCGGCGGGCGGCTGTGATCAGCGTTATCAAACCATGGCCGGCGTTGACCGACGATGGGGTAAAGTTTCACTGCGGATCGCCTGGGAGTGAAGCGGCGTTGAGCAGTCGGCTGCTTTCTGTGAATGACGTGGAACACCGTTTGGGGGCGAGGTGCGAGATGCCTTTGTCATGGGCCTCCCGCGTATCGCACTGAACAATCTTAAATTGCCGGGAAGACCTGTACAGCGCCTGTTCCATAGAAAGTGCCAATGTTGGGTGATAAAACCTTGAGGTAAGGTGGAACAGTATAAACCACGTGTACACCCGGAAAATTCAGCCGTGAGGCGTGGGCGTCAAACAGGTTGACCACGGACGACTGCACTTCCCGATCGTTGACCCAGGTTCCCACGGGTGCTCCATCGAGTCAACAATGAGTACAACTTCAGGTTCGGCGGGATGTTGTGCTGCAATTTGAGCGGCCGCGTCGCGAAACGCCGCGGATGCGAGCGAGCGGGCTCAATATCAGTTTTGCGTAATGGGTAGGCCCGCCAAAAAGTCTGAAAGGAGGGACGGGCGCTGCACACGCCGCCCCTTGAACGTGCCGTCGGGGAGGGCGCAGTGGGCAAGCTCTTCCGGGCCCGACCACGTGCCGTTTGGGGAGCTGACAAGGCCGATGCGATGGTCGTTGTGTACAACAGACTGAAGGTGGAGCACGGCCGCATCGCTCACCCTGTACAAGTGGAGCGTTTGATTGGCGTCGGCAATGATCTCCCCTTTGTGAATCCAAGTCATGTTCGTGTTGGCTTGGTCGCCCCCGAGTTGCCACTGGGCGACCAGGTTGCCGGACTTGTCAAACACCCGGAGAGTCTGTCGGGTTTGGAGCAAGACGCGATCGCCGTCGCGGCTCCACTCGACCTTGGGTAGATCGTCGGAATTGGCGGCAGAACGCCCCGGATCAAGCTGTTTTGCAGCGCCGGTGGCTGCGTCCCACAGGATGACTGTACCGCGCTCGTCAACCATCACCACCGACGACGCCGACGGATCGCTGTAGAGGTAGGGAGTGGAGTGGAGGCCTGTAACGACCACCTTTTTGGAGGTGGACTTTTTGGAAAGATCCCACTCGGCCAGAATGGAAGGTTCGGCTGAAACGAGGAGGCGTTTTTCGCCGAGCCACAACAGTTGTTTGACGTCGCCCGCTTTGCCGACTGAAAGGCGTGAAGGCTTTTGAGTGGGTTTTTGTGAATCAAACGCGTAAAGTTCCCCAGCGTCGTTGACCGCCGCATACTGCGTTCGGGCCGGAGAAAGAGCTTCCCGAGCAATTCGACCGATATCCCGGGGAGGTGCTTTGCGAATAAGGGTAGATGCGCTGAGCACCTGAAAGCCGTTGTATTCGTCCATGACAAGAATGGTTTGACCGTCGGGAGTGTAGTCGAGAGAAACGCCGTAATCGCCGCCCAAGTGCGCTTCAGACTCGGGCCGATACAATACCGTCAGGTCGCTCAGTTTGACAGTGGCGATGTTTCCGTCGCACCCAACGAGCGCAAGGAAGTTTCCCATCGGATCAAACTCCGCGGTTCCGGTGCAATAAAAGCTCATGTCGTGTTTTTGAGCCCAACTTCCAACCGAGAAAAGTCGCACGGTGGCAACTCCCGTGTGCGGGTTGGCGACCGAAACGAAGTGCCCTCCGGGGCCGAATGCCATGGTCAAAATATTGTTTTGACCCGCATCGAGCGTGGCGCCGATCTGACCTTTTTGAACGTCCCACACATCCATGTTGGTGTCGGGGTTTTCGTCCGTGCAGCCTTCATACCCGGCACATCCGGTGGTGAGCCATGCGCGATCTGCGGAGAGTGCGAAGTTGCTCATTGTGTTCGTGGCCGGGCAGGATAGTTGTTTCGTTGAGCCGGAAGTGGGGGCCACGGATGCCGTTGTTGCCGCGGTGGGGGCGACCACAGTGGTTGTGGATTGCGGGGGTAGGGTAGGTTGGGAACATGCGGCACTCAGGCCTGCAACAAGGACAAGGGCACCCCGCCTCGGGCGATGGTAAGTCATCATGGGTGGCTACGCCTTACTCCAGGTGCCTTATTCCCGCAACGGACCGCAGATCTGCCATGCGTCAGATCGCGCGGAACCCCTGAAGCGAAGGAATCTTACAAATGAATTTCAGAGTCTCACCAGAGGTTCATCGCAGCGTGCAACGTTGAACAGGAATGGTTGATGCAAGAGCGGGGGCGAAAAGCGGCGATCCTGTAACAGTGTGGATTTTGGCAACGCCGGAAAGAATGCGCATTGTTCAAAAAAAGAATTGACGCGGCCCCATGTCTCTGCAAAAGCCTGCGTGGGGTTAGTTGTTTTACAACTTTTGGCGGAGGTGGACATGGTAGCAGCGGCATTTGCTTCTACGCTTACGTACGCGCCCGGCGGCGGTGGGTCGCTCACGCAATCGTTCGGCGTCAATGTTTCGTACGCGGCAATCAGCGCTGGGACAATTGACGTTGGGGTGGGCACGGCAATTGATACGACAATTGAAATTCCGTTTGGGGGAGTCAACGTCGAGGCCCAGGGCGTGGTCATCAAGAACAACACCGGTATCGATATCGGTATTCGCCTGAATGACCTACCCACGGTTGTCGCGCCGGCCACGTCGGCTTCCATCTACCGGCTTGCGCCGGGTGGAATGTGGATGCATTGGGCACCCAAAGCCGCGGGTTCGCAAAAGCTCACAAAAGCGGCATTCGTGGTGACGAAAACGGTGGCGAATCCCGCTCCGCCGGCTCCGCCCGAGGCCGGAACGGTTGAGTATATCGTGCTCGGCAGTTGAGCGTAAGGTCAAACGCTTTCGCGTTCATGCCGCAAGCGGTTTGGCCTTGCCGAATTGAGGGTAGATCCGGTTTTGTTGAGGTAACCCAAGCGCAAGGATGAAAGATCATGCCTGCTCGTTTGCATCCGGGTGTCTATGTGGAAGAGGTGCCGTCAGGCGCCAGGTCTATTGAAGCCGCGGGAACGTCCACCGCCATCTTCGTTGGAGAAACAGAAAGGGGGCCCGTTGCCCCCACCAAAATCAAGGGCGTTGCCGACTATGAACGGCAGTTCGGCGGGTATAAACGCCACGGGGCACCGCCCGTCGTGTGTACGCTTCGCTACGCGATGGACGCGTTTTTCCAAAACGGGGGCAGTACAGCCTACATTTTGAGGGGTATTTTGAGCGGCTCGGTCACCGGAGGTCGAACTTTCGGCGGCGCTCTCACCCCTCAAATCGTGGCTTCTTCGCCCGGTACCTGGTCCACCAACGTGCGCGTCATAAGCGCCGTTTCGAGCGATGGTGATGCCGCTCGATTCAGGTTGTTTGTGATCTACCAATCACCCGGCGGCGCTCCCGACGTCATTGTAGAACGGTGGGATCGGTTGAGCGCGAGCGGTTCAGATGAAAACTACGCGTCCGATGTGCTTCAGCGGTCGCTCTACATCCGGTGGAATCCCGATGTCGCGGTGGCCATTCCGGCACTTGATATTGCGGCAAACCCTGTGACCGACGCTCAGGTGATCGCTGTTGCCGGAGCCGCACTCGTCGGCGGAACAGGCGGCGATATCAACCTGACAGATACTCAGGTCAAAGGGATCTTGGGCCGGCTTGACGAGATTTCCGATGCGGCGTTGCTTGTCATCCCATCGCGTCCGGCCGATGCCGATACCGCCGTGACGGCCATGCAAAAAGTTGGGCTTGACTACGCTGAGGGTAGGCTCCGTCAAGATCTGTTCTGCGTGGCTGACATGCCTCGGCTCAAAGGTTCGGGCGACCCGACGAGCGCCACAAACGACGCAATCACCGCTTTTAGCAGCCAGTCCAAAACAACATTCGGCGGTGTGTACTTCCCATGGATGGAAGTGGGAGATCCCGTCGGCGTCGGTCGCGACCCTACACTCATGCTGGGCCCCAACGCGTTTGTGGCAGGTTTGTTTGCCCGAACAGATCAACGGCGCGGTGTGTGGAAAGCGCCCGCCGGGCTTGACGCAACGGTGCTCGGCATTCGAAAGCTTGAGTATAAACTGCTCGACACCCACCAAGACGAGTTGAATCCGCGGGGGATCAACGCGCTTCGCGACATGCCGGCCGGTGGAAATGTGGTGTGGGGCGCCCGCACGCTGCGTCCCGATTCAGAATGGCGGTATGTGCCTGTCAGGCGCATGGCCATTTTCCTCCGAACAAGCATTTATAATGGCATTCAGTGGGCTGTTTTTGAGCCCAACGATGAGCCGCTTTGGTCACAGCTTCGGCTAACCATCGGCGGTTTTATGGAGCAGCTCTTCCGTCAGGGAGCGTTTGCGGGGCGCACAACGCGTGAAGCGTTTTTCGTCAAGTGTGACTCGGAAACAACGCCCGAGCCCGATCGCATCGCCGGCATTGTCAACGTGTGGGTAGGTTTTGCCCCGCTCAGGCCGGCTGAATTTGTTGTGGTTCGCTTGAGCCAAATCGTTAATCAAAAGGCCTAACCGGTCATTGTGAGGGAGCACCATGGCTCTGTTTTCGGTTAACAGTCACCGCAGCGACCCCTACAAGAACTTCAAGTTCCGCGTGCTGATTGATGGTAGACCGGTCGCCGGTTTATCCAAAATGGGCGCGCTCAAAAAAACCACCGAGGCCATTGAGTGGAGGGAGGCGGGCGACCCCTCCATTGTTCGCAAAATGCCCGGCCGCACCAAGTTTGAAGCCATTACGATGGAAGCCGGACTTACCCATGACACCACGTTTGAAGACTGGGCCAACCTGGTCAACAACTTGGATGGGTCGGCTGCCATGTCGCTTGCCAAGTACCGCAAAGACATCGCCATCGAGGTGATGAATCTTCAGGGTACACCGGTGTTGCGGTTCAAAGTGCGGCGCGCTTGGATCAGTGAGTATCAAGCCACGCCTGAAATGGACGCCAACGCCAACGCGGTAGCGATCACCATGATCAAAATCGAACACGAAGGTTTCCAGCGTGACACCACGCTGACGGAACCTGCGGAGACCTGACATGCGAGGGGCCGGCGCTTCGGGATCCAACCTTGTACTCGAAAATCCGTTTTCGAGTCGCGGAGGTGCATCTTCCCGTGCACCGGCTCGCGCTGAGGTTTCGCCGCAAATCGCCGGCCCAGCCGCCCCGTCAGAGGTCCAGTCTACCCATGCGATCGGCCCACGTCGTCTCGTCCTTCGGCCCCTAACCGGGTTTGAAGAAGAGGTGATTGAACGGCACCAAAATAACCCAAACACAGCGGCTCTCTGTAACGAGATCCTCGCGCGATGTTTGGTACCGCCGGGGGCCGACGCATCGGGAATGGTAAGTCAGGTTCAAAACCTTACCGTGGCCGAACGTGATGCAGCATTGCTCGATTTGCGCCGTATCTCGCTCGGAGATCGAGTGATCTGCGAGGTCAATTGTCCGGTCTGCGGCAAAAACAACGAGGTTGACTTTCTGTTGAGTCAACTCCCCGTAGATTTTGGGCCGACGTTCAACCCCACTGCCGGGGTCGAAACTGTGTTGCCGTCGGGCGTGAACGCTGTCATGCGTCTACCCACTGCCGGCGATCAAGAAAAACTCTTGGCCAATCCACCTGAAACCGAGTCGGAGCGGCGCACTTTTTTGCTTGCAAGTGTACTCCTCAAGCTCGGGGACGAAGAAGGCCCGTTTGAACCCAATCGCGTGCGAGCGCTTGGCATCGGCGAGCGACGCGCGCTTGAGCAGGCAATTGAAGAGCGCACTCCCGATCTCGATCTGAGCATGGGGGTCTCGTGCAACGCATGCGGTGGCTCGTTTGTGGCCCCGTTTGATGTGGCGGCTTTTTTTTTGCCGAAATGAGGCGACGAGGAAAAGCGGTGTTTCGCGACGTTCACCGGATCGCAACGCGCTACCATTGGAGTGAAGAAGCGATTTTGCGTCTTTCTCTCAAGCGGCGGCGTGTGTACCTCTCGCTCATTGAAGCCGACGACGATGAAGCCCTGTTTTCAGAACTCGGTTTGGGAGCTGACGAATAATGGGCACCGGCGCTTTGAGTCGAATGGTTCAGGGGCCGTTTCGGCAAGCCGAAACGGCCGGTGCAGTGCGCGCTGGGCAGGCTGCTTCGCAGGCCCCCGGCGAGCGGCCTGCCCAGCGCGCACCAGCCGCGTTTCCTGTATCAACCGAGTTGCGACCGGCAGTCAAACCCTCGGTTGAAATGGGTGAAGTGACACCGGAGGGTGAAGGGGTAGAAGGGGAGTTCCGCGCGGGTTCTTCTGAAGGACAGGTGCGCGCGGCACCTCCGGCGGATCTACCCAAAGCTGTCGCGCCCGTTGAGCCTGCGGCTTCGCCGAGGCCGGCGCAACCGCCCCATCGCGGCGAACCTGACATGTCCACTTTGGCAAACCGTCGTGGGCTTTCCAACAAGCTCGAAGGGTCGGCTCAACCGGTTCTACCCATTGCAGACCGGCCGGCTGCGCCTGTCGTGCGCCCTCCCGTCGGCCCTCTCGCGCCGGTGTCGCCGTCCAATGTGTACACATCTTCCAATGCCGCCGCGTCCTTGGCCAAAGCGCCTCTGGTGGTGCGTGAGCGGGTGATTGAACGAACCGTGTCGGTGCTGGAGCGCGTGATGGTGCCCACGTCCCCGAAGGAGCGCGCAGGCGCGGCGGACGCAGGCCGTGAGGCCCGCGTTGCGGCGCCGGAGCGGGGCGAGGGGGTGGCGGGAGTGGAGGCGCGGGCGGCCGCGCTTGCGCGGCCGCCCGCGCCTCCACTCCCGCCCGTTCGCGACCTTACTCCCATCGAAAGGCGGGAGCGGCCGGAGACGGCGGGCGCGCTCGCGCGCCCGCCGTCTCCGGCCGCCCCCACCCCCTCGCCCCGCCCGGCGCCTCCACAGGTTGACAAACCAAGTCAATCGGTTGCCGCCCCAATCGCAATGCGTACACAACCGAGTGAACGGGTAGATCGCGGCGGTCAAAAAAACAACGGGCGTGACAAGGGGGCCGACAAAGCTCAACCCAAACCCGGTCAACCCGCCGCGGCGCCGGTTCTGCGCCCCGCTCCTGTCGCAACGCGCGAGCCTCAGCGTCGCGCCGAGCCCACCGTTCGCCCGGCGCCCACTGCCGCGCGGGCCGGCTCCTCCAAAACTCCCAGCGCGCCTGCCGCGCCGCCGCGCACGCCTTCAGTGTCGGTCACCATCGGTCGGATAGAACTTCATACCCGCCCGGCCGATGCCGCACGCCCGCCGCCCGTAGTGCGGTCACCGCGTGCCCACGAAATTGACCCAGGCCTTTCGTTTGAATCGCAACGGGGAGGGAGGTGGTAAATGGCCACGTTTACCAATCTCTACCACGCATCTGATATTCTCCGGTTTGTGCTGGCCAACAAGGTTGCGCCCGCACCGGTGAACGGAGTGCTCGCCAACATTCCACCTGAAGCCATTGGCAACAAAGAAGAAATTCGAGTTTCGCTTCTGTGGGTAAACGAACATGCCGATCACAAGAACGATGGGTATGTGCGCAATCCCGACGGGACGACAACGCCGCCGCCTACCACACTTTCCCTTTTCTACCTGGTCACCACCTACGGTGACGGTCCAAGCCAAAACGCCGACGGTGCCCATCGTTTGCTGGGTGAAGTGATCCGTGTGTTTTCTGCGGAACCTACCCTAACCTTACCTCTGCTCGGAGGTCCGGCGGGAAACAGCGGCCAGGGTAAACTCAACATCACTCTCGTGCCCACGTCGCCTGAAGTCATGGAGAAAGTGTTTTCGCCCCTTCAAATCCGGCACAGGCCTTTTGCTCTGTTTGAAGTGTGGCCGGTTCAACTCAAATCGCTTCTACCCGTCGGCCCGGCGGGAGCCATGGTGGCACCCGGTGGGGTCACGCTTGAAGGGCCCACCGCAACGCCGCCGCCCACACTCTCGGCTGCGGTGCCTACCATGGCGGCAGAACAATCATTCGTTCGGCTTGAGGGAAATTTCCCGGAGCCTGTCACCTCCATTCGAGTAGGTTCGCAGGTGATCGGCGCTTTCACAACGCTTGATGCCGAACATTCACTGCGTTTTCAGCTCCCTGTTGCTGTCAAACCGGGGGTAGCCCGAGTGACGGTGTACGCAAACAAACAAGCTTCTCAACCCATTGAGTTGCTTGTTCAACCGTCGGGTACATGGTCTCTCCAAGCGCACTCCAGCCTAAAACACTCGGCCGCAGCAGCGCTTGTTTTGCTCGGTCAGGGCTTGACCAGCGCCGATCGGCTCTACTTCTGGCCCGCATCCGGTATTTTCGACCCTTCCGATGTGCACTGGTTTGCAAAAACAGGCTCCAACGCAACCAGTATATCCATTGCCGCAACGGGCCTTCGGCCGGGGATTTACCGGGTTTCGGCCCGCATTGATCTCGGCGTGGGTAAACCCAAGCAGTTTACCCCGTTCATCCTGTTGGAGATCATCCCATGAGCGCGCTCGCCCTTGCCCGCGAACTGGCGCTGCTCGGAGCGCACGCGATCGTGGCTGAAAAAGACCACGATGCGCTGGATCCGGCGGCGGGTTTTGCGCACGGGGCAGACAAGTTTCGCGAGTTGGGTGTACGCATGGCCGCCCACGTCGACGCGCGACCTTCTTCGGTAGAAAGGCTTTGCGGCCGGCTCGGTTTGTCGCCCATTGGGTATTGGCTTGTGACCCTCGCCGCCGCGGGTGAACTCAACCCCGAGGTAGCCGCCGCGCTGAGCCTGCTTGCAGAAGACGAGAGGGTCCATGTTCTCACGCCGATTTCGTTCGCTCGACTGGTAAGGTCCGCGCTCGGTGTACCTTTTGCGGCGGCCCTGGATGAAGCCGCGCCCGGCGGGCCCGCAGAACGGTTGGGTTTAATTGAGCGCGCGGATCAGGGATCGGGGCGGCCTCTCACCCATGTTCCTCTGCGCCTCACGCCGGCCGAAATGCGCATTCAACTTCTCGACCGCATTCCCATGTTAGAGGTTACACGCCTCGCCGTTGGCCGCGAGGCACCGAGTCACGTGTTGGGTCTACCTGACTCGGTTGTCCGCGGCGCGGCGGCTATTCTGGCTGAAGAAAAGGTGCTTTGTATTCGAGCCGACGCCGCGCGTATTGCTCGTCAACTGGCGCTCGACATCGCTTCCGTCCGCGGTGAAACAGCTCTTGTTGTGCGCGGCGCCGATGAACCGCCCGACGCATCCGACGTGGTCAAGTTGCGCGGGGGCCTTGTGGTGCTGGACCTTTTTGCAGCGAGTCAGGCGCGCGGTTTTCCCGATGCGTACGTAACGTCGTTGCGCGCCGATCCGCACGCTCCAACGTTTATTGCGCTGGGTCCGCGCAATGCTGCCACTCAACACATTGCCACGGTCGACGCTTCCGATCTTGACCTGTCAGGTCGCGCTCGCCTCTTTGCCACAGTGGTAGGTCCCGGAGACGCCGCGGCCGACTTGGCGCAGCGCTTTCGCGTGAGCTTGGATGAAATTCGGTCCGCCGCCCGCGCGGCACGCACCAAAAAACGCCTTGCCGATGCGTCGTTCAACAGCGACGCCCCCCTCACTTCAAACGAGTTGGCCGCCGAGATTTTGGCGCAGGGCGCTCGCACAATGGGTAGACTGGTTACCCATCTTCCCGCCCGGGCGCGCTTTGATGATCTGGTTGTTCCCTCGGTGGTTCGCGACCAATTGCGTGACCTCGCATCTTACCATCGCGTTACAAGTCGGGTGAAAGCGGGGTGGGAAGCATTTGACCGTCAGGTGTTGGGGCGCGGTCTTTCATGCCTTTTTTCAGGCAGTCCCGGCACTGGAAAAACATTTGCCGCGCAGTGCATTGCAAACGATTTGGGCCTCAACCTGTATCGAATTGACCTGTCTCAAGTGGTTTCCAAGTACATTGGTGAAACCGAAAAGTCACTCTCGCGCGTGTTTGAAGAGGCGGAGGCCGGTCACGGTGTGCTCCTTTTTGATGAAGCCGATGCCTTATTTGGAAAGCGATCCGAGGTAAAAGACGCGCACGATAGGTACGCCAACGTGGAAGTTGCCTACCTCCTTCAGCGCATGGAGAGTTTTGACGGCATCTCCATTCTGACAACCAACCTTGCTTCCAACATTGATACGGCGTTTCTTCGTCGGCTCAAATTTGTCATTGAGTTTCCCATGCCCGATGCTTCCATGCGCGCCGAATTGTGGGAAAAGTCGCTTCTACCCAAAACGCAGCGCGACCGCGATCTTGACCTTACCGATTTTATTGAACGGTTTCCCATTTCAGGTGGCAACATTCGCAACATCGGAGTTGCCTCGGCTCACCTCGCAGTTGCCAGCCCGCGAGGCTTGCTGAGCACCGAACATGTGGTTCGCGCAACCTATCGGGAGCTTGAAAAGGTCGGCCTGGCGCGTTCGCGCGACGACTTTGGGCCGCTCGCCCGTCATCTCGGAAAGGGGAGCGGCTAATGCCTGACACCAAACCCGCCACGTTTGAACTTTCGGCAGATGCGTTGGTCATTCGCGACTTGCCCGCCGGTCTACCTGAAGAGCGCGTGGCTGAAACGCTCCGTCAGGCGCTCGGCAAGGCGGCTGAAAAGCTCGCTCGTTCTCCCTTGGCTCGAAGCGGTTTTCAGCGCTTGGCGCTCGAAAAGCTTGAACTTGGCACCCTGTCAGCCGAAGAGTTGTTGAGCGATCGCGGGGCCGACTTATTGGCCGATGAATTGTACACCGCATTGGGTAGATCCATTTCCGGCTCTGGGAGAATGTGATGGGCGACTCAGTAAGCTATCTGCGCGGCGCTTTTATCGCTTATGAACCCGGCGGTTACCCCAATGGTGACAAGCGGGTTATCCCGTTTCGGTTCAACCCTGAAACCTTGAGTCGCGCTTTTCAGGTCGAGCAGGGCAAAAGCGGATCGGGCACAGAAGGCGCCAAAAAAGGCGGAAAAGGTGGCAATGCCGAACAAGGGGCCGATGCCACGAGTGGAACCGTCAAACAAACGTTTACCGTTCAGGTTCGGTTTGACTTTGACGACAGACACGATGCCGCAGCCAATCTACCTGCTGAATACGGCATATTACCTGAAGTGTCGGCGCTTGAAGGGTTGCTCTTCCCGGCAGAAAGCCCAACCGACGCTCCATCCGACGGGAAAGAACCGGTAAAAGCGCGCCAACAACGCCCCACAGTTCTCTTTGTGTGGGGTAAAAAACGCGTGTTGCCCGTTCGCATTACCGCCATGAATGTGAACGAAACGCGGTTTAACGCTGAACTCTACCCACTGCGAGCCGAGATTGACGTCCAGCTTGAAGTGCTGGGTGAGCCCGACGCCAAGGACAACAAAGCGGTGATGGATGCGCTCTCGTTTACCGCGAGTAAACGGGCTGAAATGGCCAAACAATTTTTAGACAACACGTCGTCGCAGAACACCAACATCTTACCGCTGTGAGGGCTCCGTGATCGACAAAACAAGCCGCTACGCCAAAGTCCCAACAGCAAGCGCCGTTGATGCTTCCGGTGAAGAAGTTACCCTGCTTGCGTTGCGGGACATTCCCGCGACCACAGGCATTTTTTCGCACACGCCCACGGGCGCCGAGCGACTCGATCATTTGTCCCATCGCTACTACCGCGATCCGCTCAAATTCTGGCGGATAGCGGACGCCGCCGACGAGCTTGATCCGGCCGACATTGTTGTGCCGGGTAGAAAGGTACTCATTCCACCCAACCGCTGATCTACCCAAGGTAAGTACCAACAAAATCTTCGAACGTTGGTTATACTGCGAGTTTCAAGTTGATAAGGGTTTCACGGGAAGATAAGTCCAATGCCGGATCCTGCGCTCACCGTGTCTGTGGATGGCCAGCCGCTCGATCAAGCGGTATTGGGCCTCCTCACGCGCGTGGAAGTGCGTGAGAGTGACTCCGACGCAACGGTCGCGGCCCTGCGGCTCAACTGTACACAAAACCCCGGTGGGGAGTTCACACCGCTCGACGACGATCTATTTGTTCCGGCGGCCAAGATCTCTATCACTGTTCAGGTGCCGGGCGGCAACGCCGTGCGCCTTTTTGAAGGCTTTGTCACGCATGTGCGCCCCCACTTTGAAGTGATCGAGTCCAACAGCTATTTGGAGATTTTGGCAATGGATGCGGCGGTCCTTCTGTCGGCTGAGGAACGGGTAGAAGCCTACCCAGGTTCCACCGATGAAGAGGCCGTAAAGACGGTGTTTGACCGGTATCAGATTCAGCTCACAAGTGAAGCCACCAACGCCCGACACGAAGAAGATCGTCAACTTCTCGTGCAACGCGGCACAGACTGGGAATTTGCCCAACAGCTCGCCCGCCGAAATGGGTATGTCTGTTACATTGAGCCCGATCCTCAATCGGGTGATGTCAAGGCTTATTTCAAGCCTCGCGGCCTCAAGGATACCCCTCAACCTGACCTCGCGCTCCTCCGAGAAGGCCCAAATCTAAAATGGTTAGACTTGCAAGCAATTCTAACCGGTCCTGTCAAAGTGGTAGGTGCCGCCATTGACCCGATCGCCAAGCGGATTGTGCGGGCCGATGGTCAACCCGTGGCCGAACCGCTGGGCGATGCTCTGCTCGGCGACGATTTAGAAAAGCGGTTGACTCAGGCCGGAGCCACCGGCGCCACGGCTTTCCTCCGCGACGGTCTACCCCTTGAAGCAGCCATTGCGGCGCAGGGCTCGGGAGCAACCGATCGCGCCCAAATGGCCGTCGAAGCGCGTGGGGAGATCGACTCTACCCTCTACCGCGGCCTCCTTCGCGCGCGCCGCCCCGTGCTTATCAAGGGGGTAGGGCGCACGTTTGCCGGCATTTACTACGTAAAAGCGGTTCGAACAACGGTGGACGAGGGAGTCATTTCACAGACATTTGTCGCCGAGAAAAATGCTCTCGGCCTATCAGGAAAAGAAGACTTTGGACAGTCGGCCGAGGAGGTGCCCCCGCAATGAAGCTTGAAGAACTCTTGCGCACCTTCGAGGAGCGCTACAAAAATCGCTTTTTCGGCAAATACGAAGCGGTGGTGACCAACAACACCGATCCGCTTGAAATTGGCCGTATTCGAGCGAAGGTGCCCGCCGTATTGGGAGACACAGTGGAGAGTGGGTGGGCTCTACCATGTGCACCTTTCGGCGGCGGAAAAGACCGTGGTATGTTGTTCATCCCGGAGGTGGGCGACACGGTATGGATCGAGTTTGCCGCGGGCGATCCTTCCCGTCCCATTTGGACGGGTGCCTTTTGGGGAGCGCCCGATTCTACTGGTCAAAAAGACGACTTGGGTACCGAGTCCGGGGCCGAAGTGCCCACGTCGGAGGGTACAAAAGCCGGCCCCGGCAAGGCAATTTTGCGCACCAAAGCCGGCCACAGGATTTTTATCGACGACGACGGTGGGGTCATCGTCATTGCCGAAGGGTCTGACAAAACAGAAGTTCGACTCAGTAAAAATGGGGAGGTTACCGTCAAGGCCGACAAGATCAAACTCGGTATGGGCGCGAACAAAGCTGTGATCTTGGGGGATGACTTCATGCAGCTTTTCAACCAGCATCAACATCCAACAGGTGTTGGACCGTCAGGCCCTCCCACTCCACCCATGCAGTCGAGTCACCTCTCGCAAAAAACCTTCACGGAGTGACCTATGGCGCTCATGAATGACTCGCTCAAATCGCAGTTGGAAAATAACTGGCTCGTTCCAGAAGGGGGCCAATTTCCCAACTCGGTGGCTGAGTCCGCGCAGCGGTTTGCCGATGCGGTTGTGCAGTGGTTTTCGCTCGCTCAGGCCAACGGTATTCCCTGCGCAACGGCCATGGCGCGCAAAGCTCAACTGGTGGCATCAGCCACGGGAGCGCTCAGCGCCCAAAGTGCCCAAGCGGCCGGAACTCAACTTGCCATGGGAGTTGCCGGGTATATTGCCGGTCAATCATTTCCACCCGGTGCGGCGCTTTTTCCACTCGCGGCTTCTTCGGCCGCTTCAATGATGATTGGTGCTTTTTCAGACGTGAATGGCAGCATTTCTCAAAAGGCATCTACCATTGCGTCGGCATGTACAATTCTTGCCACATCTACCCAGGCAGCGGGTTTTCCGCTGCCGGCTTTTCCAACTCCCATGGCGCCCATTGTGTGAATGAGGTGATTTGTGGCTGACCGCTTCCTCCACCATCCATTCCGATTCGGCGCTCAGGGCGGCGTCGCCGTGATCGACGATCCCGATCGCCACCTTCGCGACAAGATCGAGGCTGTGCTTTTCACCTCCCCGGGGGAACGGGTCAATCGCCCCGACTTCGGCGTGGGCATCGATCGCGCTGTATTTGACGCCATGAATGAACTGGCGATTGCCGCGCTTGAGTTTCGAGTGACTCAAGCGCTGCGTCGCGACATCGGCGACGAGTTGATTCTCGACAGTGTCAATGTGCGGGCCGAACAAGCTGAAGGAACGCTGTTTGTGGATATCACCTTCCGACGCCGCACCGACCGCAAACCCCGAACTATCACGGTGGCCCTGTGAACGCGCCCTGGCTCGTATGGGATCATCCCGAACCGCTGGGTTCTTACCAGGGCATTCGGTATGTGGATCTTACCCTCCTACCCACGCCCCAGGCACCTACCCATGCCACGCTTATAGTCCACATGCTTGAGGGGTGGTCCAATGCGTACACAAATGCCAGTTTTTCAATTGTCGACGGAGAAGGGCGACCCGTCACATTCAACGTTGCCGCACAAAGCATTCCCGCAAAGACGGTAACGATCAACCTCACACCGCTTGATGATCAAATCCGTTCTCACTCCGACGTGGTGATTACGCTCCTCCAGGGGGGCGGTCCCAATATCGACGCATTTTTTGCAAACGCCGCGTTCGTCTTCACCATCGACTGTGAACGGGGTGACTGCCGGCCGTTGGTAGAAAAACCTCCTCGGCGGCTCGCGGAGCGTCCGGCAATTGACCTCCTCACAAAGGACTATAACGGGTTTGTTGCTCTGCTTTCAGAATGGGCCAGAGTGAGAAATCCGGCCATGGGAGATCTGGCGGCCGCGGCCCTGGAGCGGGTGATATTGGAGCTTCTAGCCTACCAAGGGGACATGTTGAGCTACTTTCAGGATCGCGTGGCCAACGAGGCCTTTGTGGACACCGCGTCCCAAAGGCACGCGCTGAGGCAACACGCGACGCTGCTTGGAACTCACCTGTTTGATGGAACCGCCGGGGAAACATGGCTCGCATTTCAAGCGTCTTCAGATGGGTATGTTCCCGCGGGAGTTCAGGTAACTCCCATCCCCGGTCCCGAAAACGCTGAAGTTGTTTTTTATCTTGCCGAGCGTACTCGCGTTCTCGCGGCCCACAGCGAGCTTCCTTTTGCGGCGTGGCCCGGAGCCGCCGCCGCTGTGATCCCGGCCGGCGCGAGCGAAGTATTGCTTTGGGGAAGGGTAGAAAATCTTCGCCCCGATCAACCCATCGCATTTGTACAAACGGGTGCGGGCGGCGTTGTCTCCTTTCTCAGGTGGTCACTATTGTCAAGGTAACCCATCTGGCGCTCCCCGGGTGGGTTGCCGATCCCTCACAGTCTCCGGCTGTCGGTAATGTCGACGTGACCTTGGTGGTGTTTGACATCCCCCTCTCTACCCCGCTTGCGCCGTGGGATTCTGCCCAATCGGTTGTTCTATACGGCAACGTTGGCAAAGCCCGGTTTGGTGCTGAACGGACACTGAAGGTAAGCGCTCTGGAGTCTGAATTTGGGCGCGATCCTCAAAATCACGTGGTTGAAGTGCGCACCGACTCACTCGGCGGCGTCACGCGGTATCTGAGGGCAACTCGCCTCCCCGATGGACCGGTGGTTCACGAGGCGCTGCCCGATCTACCCGGTAAGCCCGAGTCGGCCCCCACAGTTTTGCTGACAATCAACAAAGAGCCTTGGGAACGCCGGGATCACTTGCACGCTTCACGGTCGTATGACCGTCATTACGTGGCCACCTCCGACGAAGACGGCTCCCTTTGGCTCCAGTTCGGTGATGGGAAGAATGGAATGGGTGTGCCGGTGGGCACCACGGCTTCCACTCAGGAAATCGAGGTACGCTACCGCATCGGCGATCCGGTCGCGGGCAATGTTGGCAACGGTGTACTCGTCCGTTTCTTACCCAGTGACCTGACAAAAATCACCGACTTCTTCGATCTGACGGTGATCAACGTTACGCCCGGCGGTCGCGGGCGCCGACCTGAAAATCGCGACGCCGCCCGTCTTCGTCTACCCGCCACCATTCGCAACGGCCCGCTTGAACGAGCGGTCACATTGCCTGACTATGCGGCCGCGGCTCGCACGGTTCCGGGTGTGGCGCGCGCTGCTGCCAAGGCGGTTGTCACGCCGTTCTCAACCGTATTTGTACTTGTCGATCCCAAGGGAAGTGTCAGCCTCGATTCCGAACTTCAGCAAGCCGTCCACGCGAGGGTTGACTTGGTTCGCATGGCGGGACGCGAACACGTTGTCAAACCGCCTGTGTACATTCCAATCGAAGTGGAGCTGGCGCTCTGCGCGCAACCGGGCACCCTGCGTCATCGCGTTCGGGATGCGGTTCTCGCCGCGCTCCGCCCCGGAAGCGACGCATCGCCCGGCTTTTTCCACCCCGACAGGTTAACTTTCGGCGACGATCTCGACTTGGGAGATCTGCTCGCGTATGTGCAGGGGATCGCGGGCGTTCGGGCTGTGAAAGCACTGGTGTTCCGCAAGATGTTTGTGCCCGGTTCGCCCACCGTCGCCAATCGAATTCTTCTCGGACCAACAGAAGTTCTTCGCCTCGACGCCGATGATGACCGACCTGAAAATGGAAGGTTGTCTGTCAAGGTTGTCGGGCTCGATCCTTCCCTCAAAGAGTCCGACTTTGTGGTGGAGGTGACCCCATGAGCAAGCCGCCCCGCTTTCGAACCCGATTTTCTACCACGGGTGAACCGCTTCCGGGCCAAACGTTTATTGACTATCTGCCCGATGAATACGCCGATTTTTTGGCAATGGAGCGCCGGCTCGCCACGAGTGAGTTGGGCTTTCCTGAAAACACCGCCGAAGGTGATTTTGCCGGCACCCTGATGGAGATGTCGGCGTTGGTGGCGCACGTTTTGTCGCTCTACCAAGACCGATACGCAAACGAAGCGTTTCTACCCACGGCTCAACTGGCCAAAAGCCTTGTGCGCCATGGAAGGCGATTGGCTTACGAGCCGGATCCGGGCCTTTCGGCAACGGGCCACCTTCTGATTGTTCCAAAAGAGGATCTGTCAGGAAAAATTCTCAAGGGGTTTGGCATTTCATCCGCGGCGGTGGGTGAGAAAAAAGCCCAAGATTATGAAACCACCGACGACGTGGAGGTGGATTTCGCGCGTCACGGTGTGTTGCCACTTTTTCGGACCGAAACGTTTTCTCCGGGTGGAAAGAGTCTGTTGACCGTGTCCGCGACGGGCCTTCAGCTTGAAGAAGGCGACACCGTCGTTGTGAAAGGGGCGTCTCAGCAAGCCATCGGCATTGTTCAGTCGGCGACCGAAAATCCAAAAACGGGCACCACCGCCGTTCAACTCAAATCGGCCCTACCCAATGTCGGGTTTGGGAGCAATCCGACGCTGTTTGCAAGGCCGAAGTCTCTGCACCTTTTTGGCTGGGACAGCAACGGATCAACCTACCCGGATGACAAACTCCAGTTGGGAGCCTACCCGGGAGATCCCGCCGTGGGATCCGTCGCCTATGGGTACACCGCTGCGCCGTTGTACTCCAACAGCGACATTTATCTCGCCGAAGAGTTGAAGTCGAATCTTGCGAATACCCCGGTTGTCAGAATCGACTCCGGTGGAACAACTCTTTTCACGATCTCCTCCGCCGCCACGCGGGCGGTAACGTTCAAGCGGGTAGAACATATTCAGGCGGTGGTGGACTCCGTTGTTGTTCTCGACACCAAGCCGACAACGTCCATTTCAGGCGCGGTAACCGCTTTTCAGGTGAGTGGTCAAGTTCGAACCAATCAAGAAATTCGGTCGTCGCGCTGGCTATTGGATTGGTCGGTGTCGGCCCCAATCCTGACAACTGTGCCGAGCGCTGCAAACGCATCGCAGCCGCTGACGCTCGACACGAAAGCCGAGGGGTGGAAACCGGGGACGCTGGCGCTCTTTTCTACCCTCGCCGGTAACTCTCCTGAAGTGCACGAAGTGGTGCGTTTGGGTTCGGTGGGTCGGGATGCCAATGGGTATATTCAGATCACCTGGGAAATGGTCAACCCCACCCAAAACGGCAACGTTTGGAAGCGTGGCAACCTTCAAATCTCGGGAAATGTGGCGCCGATCTCCCACGGTAAGACGATCTCGGAGGTGCTCGGTGACTCAGACGGCGTCACCGCATTCCAGCGATTTGTTCTCAAACAAAAGCCTGTCACCTTGTTGCCCTCGGCCGAAGGGGCCACACCCGAGATTGAAATTCGAGTTGCCGGCGTATTGTGGGAGAGGGTTGTTGACTTTCAGAGTTCATCTTCCCATGACCGAGTTTACCTGGTTCAGCGCGATGAAATGGCGGCTGTGACCATTGTTTTCGGCGATGGTAAAAACGGTGCTATCCCAGCCGCCGGAAAAAAACACATTCAGGCGGTGTACCGCATTGGGGTAGGGCCCGACGGAGACGCGCATGAAAAAGCGGTTTCGCGCATTAAAAAATCTCACCCCCTTGTCGACAGGGTAGAAAATCCGCTCCCGGTAACCAACGGCGCCGATCCCGCCGACGCGGACGCTGTTCGATCGCAGGCCACGGGGCCTATCAAAACGTTTGATCGCGCTGTCAGCATTGTGGACCATCGCGACCTCGCGCTGCTTTTTCCCGGCGTGGCGCGCGCTCGGTCGCTCTGGTCGGCTTTACCATCGGGTGAAGAAGGGGTGCTCGTGATCGTTGCAAACGCTCTCGGCGCGGCGCCTCCTATTCAGGAGGTAAAGGCGTTTTTGCAAGCGCGGCGCGACACGTCGGTGCCTCTCCATGTCAGGGGACCGCAATACGCCAACATCTACCTGCGTGTACACGTGGAGGTTGATTCAGCTTACCTTCCCGACGTTGTGAAAAGCCGTGTTGTTGAAGCATTTGCAGGTACCGATCCCGACAATCCGGGCATGTTCACATTTGGGGCGCGGGATCTCGGACAGCCGGCATTTTTAAGCGAAGTCTACCGTCGGTTGGAGCAGGTGGAGGGCATCTCTTCTTCCATTGTTTGGCACTTTGACCTGGTCAACCTACCGGTTCAGGTGGCCGACACCATCGCTGTGGAACCTCACACATGGCTCCGCTTGCTCCCTGAAAATCTCAAGATCCAACCCCTGCCACAGGGAGGGCCCTGAACGTGACCTACCCGTTTGACCCCGATGTGCGAAAGCGCGTGACCGAGGCGCTTTACGCGCTCCTTCCCGCGCTCTACCGGGTGCGCGACATTCCTGAAGGGACCACGAAACTCCTTGGCAAGCCCGAAGACGGCGAGTTTTATAGGAGCCTCCGCATTCTCGCGGCTCCACTCGCCGAAACTCGGCAAAATATTGAAGAGCTGTACGCCGATCTGTTTATTGATACATCGGCTGATTGGGTTCTTCCGTACCTCGCCGAAATGGTGGGAACGCGCCTTGTGTTCCCCGACGCGCCTTCCAATCGGCGCGACGTGCGCGGAACCGTGGGGTGGCGGCGCCGCAAGGGTACACCTTCCATGCTCGAAGAAATGGGGATTGACCTTTCAGGGCACGCGGTCACCCTCAAAGAAGGCTGGAAGCTCGTTCTACTGTCCCAAGATCTGGACATTGTTCGACCTGAACGAACGGTCGTCGCTTATGAGCCGCCCACGGTGGCAGAACAAGGTTCGGGCCCACTCGACGTGCTTTCACACGCGATTGATCCGCGGCGCATTGGGCCAAGCGTTCCAGGCACGGGCAAATACCACCCCAAACACCTCGCGTATTATACTTTCCCCACGGAGCTGTTCCCACTTGTCAGGTCAGAACCGGTGGAGCGTACACAAGTGGGCGACCCCGATCTTCGGTATGTCTTTCATCCGCTCAATCACGAACAAGATCTGCGCGTTCGACGGTCAGATCCGGCGGCAACAGTGACGGCCGCCGCAGGTGATCGGTTTGCCTCCGATCGCGTTCCTCCCATGCATTTCGCCGCGATGCCCGGCAATTACTTTGACCAGACAGGGCTTTCAACAACGCGGTTTTGTGTACGCAACTTGGGTCTACCCATGGGTGTTGCGGAGCCGATGTCGGAAGAGCGGTCCGCGAGCCGAAGGCCCGCGAGTCGTGCGTTTGCGAGCAACGTCGTCACTGTCAGAGTGCTTGAACATCCCACCGAAAAGTGGCAGTCCGCAGTTGATATTGAAGTGCTTGAAGTTCCACACGCTGCGGGTGTACCCAACATTGCCGGGGCGGAAGTTCGCGGTGGTGTACGCATGGACGCGGCCACCGCCACTTCAATTGCAGGATCGGCGACAGCGATTGCCGGCACCACCGTTGCCATGTTGCGCCTCAAACCATTTGGCGCTTCCGCCGCTTATTTTCCCGGCGCAACCATTGAAGTTGCGGGCAGCGCGGTGGACGCTCGTCTCGATTCAGAACACGTCGCACTCTCGGCGCTCGGCTTTTTGCGAGGCGCATTTGTCATTCAGGTTCCGGCGGGGTGGATCTTCAAAGCATCTCTCGGGCCGACTCCGGGTGAAAAGTATGTGTACATTGCGGCCGACGGAGGGATCACCGACGCCGAAGGTCCACCCCCCGGGCTGAATCAACCCCCTTCGATCGTGCCGTTGATTTCCGATGGATCGGGTGGATTTCTCCTTCCCGGTGCCTTGTTAACATCGGGGCCCGGCCCGGCCTGGCCGCCCCTTCCACCCACCGCATCGCTCGATCGTTGGACAGCCTTACCCTGTGCAGAAGGATTGGGTCCGGTGGTTGTTCACGGTGCTCCCGCGCTTGAAAAAACCGGCCCGGCCTACGATCCCGCGCCGGGAGGCCTTACCATGGCAGTCGTGTTTGCCGCGCGCGCGGGCAACGTTGTCGAACCGTTTCTCCGTTTAGACATCACCGGTGCCGATCCCACTTCGGCCACCTCGTGCAGCGTTCTTTCCGCCGCGGGAACGGTGGTTCCCGGGGCCGCAGCGCGCGGTCGTTTGGCAGCCATTTCGCAATTCGCGTTTGACCATCGCGATCAGGTAGAAATGTTGGTTCGGCTTGAAACCAACCTCCCCGACATTGTGTTGCCGCCGTGTGAAGTTGCGTTTACCGATCAAGTCGGGCGCTCGTTCTTGATCTACCTTCCCACGCTCAGCACGCAAAATCCAGGCGGGCCCACGTGGCCCCTCTCTCTCGCCGAGCGGAGCACCGCGGTTGTTGTGGCGGCCGACGGGGCCACCTACCTTCCCGCGTCTCCCCAGGTGCTTCGCTACGCGTTTGGACCCATTGCACCCATTCGCTCGGCCGTCAGTTTGCTTCGAAGGCGGGTTCGGCAGCGCAGCTTGTGTCCATGGAAAAATGAGAGTCCGGGCAAACAACTCCCCGCCACGCTGCCGGGATATTTAGACATCGACCCGCACGCGGGCTTGTTTTCGCTCGCCCCGTCGGAGCCTCCCGTTCTACCCACAAGCGTTGTGTCAGGTTTAACGCCGGCGCCCGCGGTGACGGTCGATATGCAAGAGGGGTATTCGGCTCATACGGGCGCTCGTCCCGATGCGCGTGCGCCGTGGCTTGACGCGGCGCCGCCGGCTCCAACACGCATCGTTTTGCGAAATGGCTACCATCAAAAGGCCGCAAACAACAACTGGTACACAACCCCTGTGTACTCAAGTCTAAAAGACGCTCTCGACGCTATCGCCGCGGCGGCGACTCCGGCAAACCACGAAGTGATCGAAATTCAAGATTCGGCCACGTACGTGGAGTCCAATCTCACGTGGCCCGACAAACCTATCTCTCTAACCCTTCAGGCTGCGGAGCGAGAGCGCCCGGTGGTGGTATTAAAAACAGACTTTACCGCGGGGCCTGCTTCATACAAGTCGCTCGCGATCACGGGGATTTTGTTCGCCCAGGGACCACAACATGTACACATTCCACCGGCGGCTCAAACAACCATCGCGTTTGTCACTGTCGATCATCCCGCGGCGCTCTGGAGGTTTGCTGCCGGCACCTTTAAGCAGTCGAACATTGTGCTCAACCGAAGCATCTTCGGACGCCTTCAATTCCAGGGTGAGCTGCACATTTCGGTGCTTGATTCGATCATTGATGCGCGCGCGGCGGCAGGCATCGATGCGTTTGACTCCACACTTCGAATAGAAAGGTCTACCGTGGTTGTGGAGGGGTTCACCGAAGGTGTGAAGGTGCTTGTTTTAGAGGCGTCTGAAAGCCTTTTTGAAACACGCGTGACTGCGCTCGACAGGTTCCGCGGTTGCATTCGCTATTGCCGTGTCAACCCGAATAGTCAACTTCCGCGCAGGCACCGCGTGGTGTTTGATCTACCCATGTTTGTTTCGCGGGATCGTCTCAATCCCGCGCATTTGCGCCTCTCCGAGCGCTGCCCTCAAGCTCTGTTAAAAGGAGCTGAAGACGGCGCGGAGATCGGTGCGTTTCACGACGTGCGCCTTGGCCAACGCACCGAGGCGCTCGTGCGACGCTTGTTGGAGTACACCCCGGCGGGGCTGGTCACCGGGCTTGTGAGAATGGACTGAAAAGAGGAAACCATGAAAGGCGATTTCTCCAGAGGCCACAGGCCCGACCAAAAGCGAGCGAAACAGTACCGCCGCGTCCTGCTTCAAGAAGGCCGCCTGGTCACCGACAGCGACGTTGCCGCGGGGGTAGACGCAATTGATACGCTCGTGCGTCACGTTGCCCGCGACTTGGGGTGTGAAACAGGGAGCCCCGATTTGGGGTACCTGGTCACTCCCGGTCCGCTCTATGCGCTTTTTGAGACGCTTGAGGGGGTGACGCTACCCGCTCCCGCAAGCCTTTTTAAAGCGTTTCGAGACTACGGAAAAAAGTATAAAGAACGTTTCCCGTCGATCCACATCGACGCCACAGCCGACGATGGGTTTGTACAAATCAAATGTCGCCAACCCATCGATACATCCAAATATGGTAAGATTCATGTCTGGGCGATCTTACCGTCAGGTGTCAAGCTATCCGTTCGCGCGAACGGCACCACCCTTCAAACGCCAAATGGTTCGGGATCGGGCCAGTTTGAAGCCTACCTTGTAGATTTCTCGGCCCTTGCACCCGCCAAGATCACAACGCTTGAACTCGGCTTTACCGCGGCGGGTGGTGAAGCATGGGTAGCCATGGTGGAGGGGGTAGAACCGGCCACCACCGCACCGGCATTTTGGTCCACATCGGGTCGCTATTATGCGCAGGGGCTTGAAGTTCAGCTCACTGCCAATGGGCAGGACGCATCGTACCCCGAGGTGACCTTCCCATCCGTTCTTGGGTTTGCCACTCCCAATCCGGCGTTGGTCGACGCCGAGCGCTTTGTTGTGTACCTTGAAGCATGGGAAAGGCTCATCACCCGCGTTGAAGACAAAGGCATTTTAGAGCAGGCGTTGGGCGGTTTGGACACCACCGTTCGGAGTCAGGCTCTTGGCCAAGTCAAGGTGGCCGAGTTTAACCCAATTGGAGGTGCGAGTCCCGACAAAGTGGTGCCCGCCTTTGCCAACATCAACTGGGGCAATGCCGAGCTGACGGTAGAAACAGCACCCAAAGTCGACAATCCCGATCCGTGCGCGTTGCCGGTGGAGGGTGGGTACACCGGCCCTGACAACAGGTTTTACAGGTTTGAAGTGCACGTGGGTGGCAACCTCGGCACCTGCTCCATCAAGTGGTCGAAAAACAACGGCAGTGATCTTTTTGATGTGGCCGCCGCAAATCTACCCTCCGGCGAGATCACCATTCTCGGCACAAGCGACGTCACCGACGGTGACTTGGTGGAGCTGCTCAATGAAAAGATCGACCTGGGTGACTCGGCCGACGGTGAGATCGCCTCGGGAACGCCGGCATTTCGACCGGCGGAACGCAGCGTGGGTACACTTTATTACGCCAAGAGCACAGCGACAACCGGTCAAATCCAGCTGCTTGACCTGACGACAAAAAATCCGGTGACGCTCGTCGATGCCACATTTTTCAACGCGGCGCGCCTACCTAAGATCCGCAGATGGCACGGCCTCATCACCACCGCCGGCGCGGCTCCCTACAAGTTTAACTTGGGAGATGGCATCTCGGTCACTTTGTCAGGATCCGACTTTCGCGCGGGCGATTATTGGCAATACGAAGCGCGCCGCCTGAAGGACAATGCCAACGGCGACTGGAAAAAATCTCCCCACGGGCCCGAGCGACTTTTTGCGCCGCTCGCCATGTTTCAATATCAGGGAGCCAACAGTCCGCTGTTGCTTGTGCGCTGGTATGACCATCAATATTCGGCGATCTGCGAGCTAAACGCCGACGATATCGCCTACGACGGTGGCAAAACGGGCACCGATGCCGACACTGTCCAAGAAGCGATCGATGAGCTTTATACAAAGATACAAGGTGGATGTTGTGACGTTCACCTGTCACCTTCCAAAACGCTCGTTGACGATGCCGCGCGCATTCAAGACGCGATTGATAACAAACTTCCCGCGCAGGGTGGAGTCATCTGCCTCAAAACGGGTGTCTACCATTTTAAGTCAAAGGTTCAAATCGCTGGAAAACGCGTGGCGATCGTGGGTTGTCCGTCGGCGACATGTGTACGCGACAAAGACCTGAATGGTCCAATGTTCGAGGTCACGGCCGGTTCGGACCTCACCCTGTGCCACTTGATCGCGTGGGCAAGCGGTGGCGAGCCTCCCCTGATCGACCTACCCGAGGTGGGTGCCGGCCTTGGAACCGATGCCCACTTGACGCTCCTCGAGACTGCTGTGATTGCCCTCGATCCTGAAGGGTTGGCCATTCGGTCGGTCCACGCCAAGCCGGGCTTTACCGACCCTGAAGATCCCGGAGACTGGCAGTCCAACGAATATGGTGATCTGCTCTTGCCACAGGTTCAGATCCGCGACTCCATTGTTTTGGGTAGATGGTGCTGTGCTCTCCAATTGGCCGGGCCCAGCGCTGTGATGGGATCGCTCCTCGTGGGTCGAAAGGGCTGCTTCTTTGGTTCGTCCATCACCGGGCTAATCCTTCGCGACAGTCGGTTCAGAACGTCGTTTTCCATTGAAATGGCCAGTGCCCTAAAGGCGGTAGACCTCGCTTCTGCGGAAGCGGGTCTCAATGCCATTCTCGACAACATTGCATCCGAAGAAATATTGGGCAGCTCGTGCGCGTTGGCCGTCATCGACTGGCAGCAAGGTGAGATTTCAAACTGCTTGTTTGAAGCCGGCACCGCCGCTCGACTCGGTTCGGTAGCCGACGTCGTCTGTCAAAATAACCTTTGGCTTGGCATCGACGCGGTGGCTGTCCGTGCGGACAGCGTACTACGCAGCCGCATCACCGGTGACCGGCTGAAGAGCCAACGCGCGGCGCTCTTTGTGCCATGGAGGGTTGGTTCGGTTCAGGTTCGCAGCGCGGATCTGAGTGCGCAGCGCGGCATGGTGTTTGGCTCAGCGATCGATCTGACAGCTCTTCCAAACGCAAAACTGAGCTTTTC
Organism: Polyangiaceae bacterium; assembly: GCA_016712345.1. GTDB lineage: Bacteria > Myxococcota_A > Polyangia > Polyangiales > Polyangiaceae > JADJRH01. The sequence goes on along the minus strand of JADJRH010000011.1, from coordinate 3,144,959 downwards.
AAACATCCGCATTGAAAAATCGACAATCACGCTGATCGGCAACGAGGACGCTCAAGCCACCGATCTGACGGGTATCTCGTTTGGTCCCATACCTGTCGATACCGATGACGACGGTGTTGCCGAGCCGGTGTTTGCAACCATTCGCACCATCGACATTGCCGACAACCTTATTCAAGGCGCGTATATCGGCGTGTTGTGTACGCTTCTCCTGCCTTCCAATACTTCCACCCGGAATATCCGCATTTCAGGAAACCGCATTTCCAAGGTCGGTATTGTTGGTGTGTACATCTGGGGCGCGGGACTCTACCTCGACAATAACTTTGTCGACGCCGCGCCCGTCGGCTCCGTGTGGTTCGGCGCTGCCTTGTTCGATCCGTCGTCCACGGTTCTTCGCCGAAACCATGTCACGGCTCCGGGTGGAAACGGTGTTCACGTTGGAGTGTCGGCAGGCAACGTCCTCGGCAACGTTTCCGATCTGACTATTGACTCGAACATTCTCATTCAGGCCGCCGATGGTGGCTTCCATTTCCCTATCTGGGTAGACGCCAACCAGGAAGGGCACTTTTTTGACCTGACGATCACCGGCAATCGCTGTGAAGGGCTCTTCTCGCTTGTCGGCCATTCAACTCAGCTTCACGTCCACGATAACCGCTTTATGCGCGGACCGGGCAAATCCACGGGGGGAGGATTGTTGATCGACAGCTCTTCGGGAGGTCACATTTCGGGCAATTGGTGCGAAAGTGCCGGTCTCGAGGTCAACAAAGCGAATTATGAATATTGGCAGATCGAAAATAACGTTTCAGGCGGGCGAATCTTAATTCAGCCCGAACGGTATTATGTTGACCCGTCGGGAGGCAGCTTTGATAATTTCTTCTACGCCGGGGGCATTCCTTTTGAAAAGGCGCTCCAAACGTTTGAAGAAACGTTCACTCAAGTGGTGGACAATCAGTTCGACACCGAAAAAACAATCGCCGATGCCATCAAGGCAAAGATGTTTGTGCCTGGAAAAAAGGGCGCAGAAGCCGATGCTTCAGCTGAAGAGGCCAATGCGGCGGGCAAAAAAGAGGTAAAACCGCTCACCCCCATGGCCAAATTGGGTGCGCTGTTTGGCAAGTCAAAATCGACGGGCCCGACCTACGAAGCAGTTACCAAAGACGCGGGTTTTTTCCTGGTGAGCGATTTTATCAATAGCCTGCTTATCGACATCTCGTCCGCCATTGCTCTACCCTACTGGAAAGAGTACCCATTTAACGCTCTTGTTTCAGGCAACTGCGCCGTGAGCGATTTGGTTGTTGGCTGGCCTCTCATCACCGTATCCACGAACGCGACCGATTATCCCGGCACAGTGCCCGATTCGACCTCGGTCGTTCAGGTCATTGGCAACCGGAGTCAAAATTGGATGATTACCAATTCTGCCTACCAACACTTGGTGGCCACTTCCAACGTGGCGTCAGACTACGAAGGGCCGTCAACGGCAGGTCTGTACAACATTCACAACTTGGACTTTTAAGCGAGCGGAGATCGACCCATGCGACCCAGTGCCAAAATGTTGCACGGCCAAAAAACAACGCCTCCGCGCGTCGATAAAAAGCCGTCGAACGAAAGCGCATTACAGAAATTATACTTGGAGAGAAAACAAACGGAAGATTCACTCCGGCGTTTGAGTGATCTCGCGGACAATGATGCCGCTGCCACGGTTACAAAAGCGGCTCAAGAAGCGCTCAAACGAGCGGTGGGTGAGCGGCAGACAATCTCCCGTGAAAAAGTGAGCGATGCGCTCGCGCGGTCCGAAAAAACGCTCCAAAAGTATCAGGCGTCTCTCAAGGAGCAAAGCGCCGCCCTCAAGGCGCGTCTTCGGGCGATTGACCTTCAGATTGAAGCAGAGGGTGGACCGGCCACCCATGCCGAGCGGCCGCCGCCCGGCAAAAAAACGCTTTTGCTTCCCAAATTGAAAAATCTACCCAATCACCTTGTTCCGCCGGATCTTGCCGTCGGAGGGTTCCGGCCTTCTAAACCCGGGCCCGCGCCAAAACCTGAAAAGCCCGCTCAACCCGTCGAGCCGTTTTCTCCACCGAACGCCAAACCAAAATGAACGGTTGACCTACCCATGTCGCAACCGGCGCGTACCTCGGCACCTTCTCCTTCCACCGCAAAGGTGGCCGCCCAGGCCGCGCCGAAAGTCCAAACATCCGCCGAGTCCGTCTCCGCGGGCGGAGAGCCTTCTTTTTCTGGTGGAGGTTCACCCTTACCTCCCACAACGCGGCAGCGAATGGAGAGGTCGTTTGGCCGCCCGTTTGACTCGGTGCGTGTACACAACGACGCCCAAGGGGGAGAATTTGCGAAATCTCACCAAGCCGAGGCCGTCACATCGGGTGAACATATCGCCTTTCGACAGGGTAGGTACGCACCGGGCACAGAGTCCGGCGAGCGGTTAATTGGACATGAACTTGCCCACGTGGCTCAACAGGGGTCCACTGGAGGCGGCGCTGTCCAAGCGAAAAGTGAAGTTTCTACCCCCAACGAACCTGCGGAAGTTCAGGCCGACGCCGCGGGAGATCGCGCGGCGCGCGGTGAGCCAGCAGGTGTTTCACCGGGACTCTACTCCACTCGCAGTCGGCTCATGCGCAAAGCGACGCCGGGGTTAAGTCCGGTGACGCCGGTACCTCACGGCGCCGATGCAGCAAAAACGGCCGGGCCCACGCCCGCTCCAGAAGCCACCGGAGCGGCCGGGCCTTCAGGACCATCCCAAAAAAAGAAGAAACGCCCCGGTGAAACGGGCCCTGAAACACCGGGTCCACAAGCCGATCAACCCATGGGTGCCGCAGCCGGGGCGATGGAAGGTGGGGCGCCTGACAAAGAAAAAAAGGGCGACTCTACCCAAGAAGGTGTTCCTACCCAAGAGGGGGCACCTACCCAACAGGGTGAGAGTACACAAGCGGCTGATGCAGCGGCCGGTGAAAAGGCGCCTGTTTCAGAAACGCGTCGTAAAAAGGCCGGTGAAAAAGAGGGTAAAGGGCGTGAACGGCCGAAAACGCTGCGCGACAAGATCGCCGCTTCCGCCGCTCAAAAAATGGAGGACGAGGCGCGCGAGAAGGCTCAAAAACCGGCCTCCGCGCCGTTTGCAGATGCGCTTAAAGCGGGCGCCGTCACGGCCAAAAAAGGCACCGAGAAGCCGGGTGAAGCGGGCGGTAAACAATCGGGTGAACCTGACAAGGGTGAAACGATCGCGGGGAAGGGCGGCGCCGATCTGACGGCCGTCGCCAAAAAACCGGGTGAACCTGACAAACCCGGTGAAGCTTCGCAACCTGCCAAACCTGACAAGGGGGAAGGGGCGGCAGGCAAAGGCGCTGATCTGACGGCCATTGCTAAGAAACCGGGTGAGGGTTCAACACCGGGCGAGGCCAAAAAACCGGGTGAAGGTTCAACACCGGGCGAGGCCAAAAAAGCTGAAGAAAAAGGCAAAGGCGGAAAAGGTACACCTGAAGGTGAAGCTGGGCCGGCAGCTGAAGGTGTTCCAGGCAAAGAGGGTGAAGGAGCCAAAGGCCCACAAAAACCCGGCGAGGAAGAGGGTAAGAAAAAAGAAGGTGAACCTGAAGACGGCAAAGAAAAGAAAGGGGAAGCCGCCCAAGGAGAACAAGCCAAAGAGGATGCTGCACAAAAGAAGGGCGTCACCGGGGCCGACGCCAAAGGCTTAGAGGGTGGACCTGAAGGTGGGCCCAAAGACGGCGGCCCTGCTGGGGCGGAGCGCGCGCCTGCAGGTGGGGGAGGCGGCGGCGGTGCGCCTGGCGCGGGTGGCGGCGGCGGCGACGGTGGAGGAGGCGGTGGGGCCGAATCAAAAGAGGGGGAAGCCGCCGAAGAAAAGATGGATGAAAAGCAGCCTGAAGATGAAAAGGCTGCCGAAGAACAACACGACCAAGAGTCGCAAGGGGAAGGTGGCGGCGGTGGTGGGGGTGGAGAGTCTGACGCTGAAGGCGGCGGTGGTGGGGGTGGAGAATCGGAAGCCGAAGCAGGAGGCGGAGGTGAAGCGCCGACGCCTGAACCTACCGATGCGGGAGGCGGAGGCGGTGGAGCGGACGTTGACAGTGCGGCCGAAGGGGGCGGAAGCGGCGGTGGTGAAACTGCTCCCGCACCTGACAAGGAAGAAAGTGAATCTGCCGCCAAGTCCAAAGAGACAGCACAAGAAAACAAACTTGCCGCCAAAGAACAAGAAGCCGATGCCGAAGTAAAAGCGGAAAACGAAGAAGAAGCGGAGGTTGATAAAGCTCAAGAGGAAGGCGAAAAAACGCAGGCTGCCCCGAGTGAAGAAGATGCCAAACTGAGCCCCGGCGAGGAGAGCGCCGGTGTTGCTGCGGCGTCTGAAAGTGTGGGTGGGGGAGGCGAAGGGGGAGGCGGAGGCGGTGGTGGCGGCGCCATCCCTGACAAGAAAGAACAAGCCCCGCCCGATGTGTCAGGTCAGAAGCCGGCCGCCGCCATGGGGGCGTTGAAAGGTCAAACTCCGCTCGCTGTGAAAAAGGCGATCGGCGGAGTGTCCAAGTCGGTTGAATCAAGCGTTTCTGAAAAACAGAACACCATTGCCGACAATCCTCCCGGCAGACCCATTTCTACCGGTATGCCAGGCAAGGCTGGCAAAACTGAAGTTGACCAGGGCGGTGGGGAAGGTGAACAAAAAACCGAAGAAACGCCTGAAGGGGAGAAGGTAGAAGTTCCCGAACCCGAGCCTCTACCCGAACCGGGTCCGGCAGCGGTAGATGCTGTTTCTACCCCCGCGACATCGGGCGACGACAGCGGGGAGATGTCCAAAGCCGACGCTGAAAACATGGGCAGCGCCGTCAGCGACATGCCCACCACCGACCCGGAGGTTACGACGGACCCCGGCCCGGCGCCTAAACTCGCTTTGGAAGGCGATGCCGATCCCGCGCAAATGACCGCGCAGCGGGCGGAGATGGATGAGAGTCTGACAAAGGCTCACGAGCAGGGGAAGGCCGACGCTCAGAAGCCGATGGGGGAAGATGAAATTGCCCCCCAAGAAACCGACGAAACGGCCGTTGCAAAAGTATCAAGTCGAGCGGGTGGACGGGGAGGTGCACCGGGTGGAGGTGCGGCCACACCCGATGAAGAAACCGCTTCAATTATCGCTCAAGAAAAGAGCCCCGGCGAAATTGATACAGCGCTTGAAAAGGGGGAAGGGGATGTTGAGGCTGAAGAGCAAAAGCATGAAGAAAAAGTAGCTGCAGAAGGCGAAAAGACAGAACAGGAAACCGACCAAGCCGAGGCCAACGCCGAGTCAGAACAGGTTGCGAAAAAAGCTTCTGCCAAGAAAAACATCACCAAAACGCGCGCCGATTGGAGCGACGAACAAGAGAAGACAGTTACCGACGCTCAGACAGAAGCGGAAAAACAACAAACGGAAGGTGAAGAAAAAATAGACACGGGTAAGGCCGCCGCTGAAGAAAAAGCGGAGGGTGAACTCGAAGAAGGCGAGCGTCAGGCCAAAGCAAAAAAGAGCGAAAAAGAAGAAGAAGCCGAGAACGAAAAGAAGAAAGGCGAAAAAGAGTCGAGCGGGTTTTTTGGATGGCTCGCGTCGAAGGCCAAAGCCTTTTTCAACAAGATCAAACAGGCCATTAAGAGCATTATCAGTGCGCTCCGAACACTTGTAAAAGAAATTATCGAAGCGCGAAGGCGCGCGGCATTGGCTGAAATTGAAGCTGAACGCCAGCGCGCTGTGGATGAAATTCGCGCCCGCCGCGACAAAATGCTCGCCGAAGCCGATGCGGCGTTGGCAGACTTTCCTGAACTGCGTGAAAAGCGCCGCGCTGAAATTCTAGCCGAAGCGCAGGCCGCTGAAGATGAGGTCAACAAGCGCGCCGACAAGCTCAAGAAAGAAACCAACGAGAAGTATGACAAGATGGCCGCCGCCGTGGACAAGGCATTTGACCTTTTAGAAAAAGGGTTAATGGCCATTGTCGATGCCGTTGCGTCGGTGGTTGATAAAGTGATCAAAGCCGCTGAGGCAATCGCCAAAGCGCTTGGCACCTTTATGGTGCTGATTAAAGACATCGCGTCGGGGCCGGGACAGTGGATATCCAATCTCGGCGCAGCGGTGGTAGACGGCATTAAAAACCATCTCGTCAAGGCAATGAAAAAGGCCCTGACAGAATGGTTTAACAGCAAGATCGAAGAGGTTCTTGGTCTACCCGTTGACGTTCTCAAGGCGCTTTTCAAGGGTGGAATCACTCTCGCGAAAATTGGTAAGATCGCTTGGGAGGCTCTAAAAGCAGCCATTCCAGGCATTCTCATTCAACTGTTGATTGAGAAACTGGTGGCGATGATCGTGCCCGCGGCCGGCGCCGTGATGGCGATTATCGAAGGCATTCAGGCCGCGTGGGGAACCATCAGTCGCATTATCGCTGCGATTGATATGTTTATCACCTTCCTGAAAGCAGTGAAGGGTGGAGGGGCCGGCCCCGCGTTCGCAAATGCTGTTGCTGCCGCGGCGATTGCCGTGATCGACTTCGTTGCCAATTGGCTGATCCTGCGCCTGATGAAGCCCGCCAAAAAGGTGGCGAGCGGGCTTGCGGCCATGGCGAAGAAGATCATCGCCAAGATCAAAAAGGCCCTGAAGAAGGTCGGTAAGAAACTCAAGAAGGCGTTTAAGAAGATCGGAAAAGCCTTAAAAAAGGCTGGAAAGAAGCTCTTCGGAAAAAAGAAGAAGGGTAAGGGTAAGAAGAAGGACAAGAAGAAAGACAAGGACAAGGACAAGAAGAAAAAGGAAAAGGAGGCGGAGAAGCGCCTGAAGCGGGCGCACAAAGCCATTACCAGTCGACTCAGGAGGCCAAAGAAAGGGCAGGATGCTCGAGCCATCATCCAACGCGTCGCCTCCCAGCACAAGGTGAGTGCGACGATCTCCCCTGGGGCGGACACTTGGGAAGTCACGCTCACTGTAAACCCTCGAAAGAAAGCGCAACTCAAGAAGACCGACAACAAGGATGTGGCGGCTGCGGGCGAGGCAGCAAAAGGGGACGCAGGCGCCGTATTGGCGGAGGCTGACAAGTTAAAGGGCGCTATTGACGCTGCGGCGGCGCCCAAGAAACCGTCAGAAACCGGCGAGGCGAAGGAACAAGCAAAAATCGATGAAATCAAGGGATCCAAAGACCAAACGTTTGTTCCGACGAAACCCGGCCATATCAAAGACGATCCAACGGTCAAAGGGCCTGGGTTTGATGCAGCCTCTCTAAAATCTGAAAAGGGCGGCGACGTTCTTGAAATTTTCGAGGAAAAGGCTGGGACACCCCGAGTGATGTTGGGCCACGCGTCCTCGCGTCCAATGCCAGACCCTACCAAAAAAGAACCGATCAAAACCACGGGCGAGGGCTCAGCGACGGCGAAAGTTGCAAGCGATCCTGCAACTGCTAAGAAGGTCGCCGAAAACAAGGCTGTGCTTGTCCAAGATGGCAGACAGCAGCAAAATCAGCTCAGCGGAATCACGTCAAGTCTGAAAAGGAACATCGATAAGATGTTCAAGACCCTTGAAAACGGAGTGAAAAAGAAAAAGGTCGACCCATCCGTAGAGCAAAAGGTAAAGAGCATTCTCGCCGGCAAGGGTGGACTTGTACGCATCGTGATCGATCTTGACAAGGGCGCATCATTTAGCGCCAATGACCTCGAAGCCGCGAAAGCGCTGATTAAACACGCTCTCGATGCGCTCAAGGGTCGAATGGAAGGCACAAAGACTCAGATCGAGGCGGTGATCCGAGAAGCCGGCAAAGACTCGGATACGGTGATTTATGGCTGAAGAAAGATACCGATGTTTTGATGATTTGTGCAAATTGGGTCGGCGCGAAGAACTTCCCGAGTTGACCGATAGCCCGATCAGTTATTTCAAATGGCTTCTTGCACGCGTATTGACCGGTCAAGATCTGAGCATTGGACTGGAGCAGTTTGAGAATTTTCAGGTCGGATTCCCGCCGGCAGAGGGGCATTTCCCCAATCTACGACGGCATGTTTGTTTGGCTGCGAGCGCCTTACTTCTGGAAAGGCCCGTAGGGACAAACCCAAAGGCGGCATTGGATCTGACAGCGGGGGCGTTGACAGAGAGCGTGGGGTCAGCCCAGGTCGCGCTTGAGGCGTGCGGCGCGGCAGCTTGTGTCGGCGACAAGTCCGCGCTTGATCATTGGCTCACCCAGGCCGAGGCGACTCCCACCCCTGACGAAGACGAGTTGTTTGAGGAAACCCTATTTCTCCTCGGCGCGGATCATCCACTTTCTCATCGCGTCTGTGGCACCTCGGTTGCTCGCATTTGTTCGGCCACGCTCAAGTATAAGATCCTGGACAGCGCGGCTCCGCTCGTCATCGCACTGTGGCACGGTTCTGGTGGAACATCATTGCGGGAGTTGCTGAACGGTCGAGCGCGCGATGTAGACGAGTCTATATTCGGTCCCTCGGGTGAAAAAGTTCAGGTAAAGATCGGCAAAGCTACCCATGAACTTGTCCAAAGCGGAGGCGGCCCCGAACTCCACTTAAAAGTCAAGGTGACCGGCCGCGGGCCACTTGCGCCCGGAGGGTATGCCCTTGCGCCGTTCACCTTCGACACGCTGACCCTCATCGAGCGGATCGGCGCGAAACTCAGTCGTCTTTCTGAACCAGAGCGTAAACTGCAGATCGATGCGTTTAATGCCGCTCTCAAGAGGGTAGATCAGGGAGTAGTATTTTTGGTGGAGATCGGTCGAGGAGTAGAGTTATCTCCCGCCGACGAGGCGGGGTTTCGTGAACGCATCCAACATGCGTGGAGCCATGCCTGTCGCAGCGGTCGAAATGTGCACGCGTCCGCGCGGGTGGACTTTGAACGCATTTCCAAGTAGCTTGTCTTCCACCCACACCCGTAGTACAGAAATACCGTGGGTGCCGACGTTGTCGCTTTTCGCTACTGTCCACTTCAAGTAGAGCTTGGTCAAGCTGGTTTTTTGCAGAAAATCAAGCTCAAATTTTACAAGGACGCTGCGGACTCACGAGTCCCTTCCGACCGTCGGCAGCAGTTGCAGATCCGGGTGAGAATAGGAGGCGAGGAGCCAATCACAATGAGCTACTCAGCCATGGTGGAGGTGTTGGGGGCGTTTCCCCAGGGGATTTCAGAATGCGCGAGTTGTCCAGTGTCCGGCGGGCGGCCCATTGGGTGTTACGCGTACGTATCATATCCCATTGACGAAGCCGCGGAGACCTGCGTGTTCAAGGTGGTGTTGGATGGTCTGTCGATACCAGGGTCGCCGGGCAGTCGCTTCTATCATGACACGGTCAATCGCATTCAACGCACCTCGGATTGGGTGGAGCGCAGAGGAGCCGTGCCAGGGTCGCTTTGCACGTTGGCTGAGCCGCTCACGTATGCATGGGTTGAAAATGGGGAAGAGCGCCTATTGAACAGCGCGGACCTGCTGGCGGCGCTTTTCGTTTCGTTGGAATCTCCGCATGATCTTGACACGCTGTCCGCGCTTCTTCTGGAGGTGAGCAAGCGCGCGCTGAGCGAGGGCACTCCGACCGGTACGCTCGCTGAATTGGTTGAGATGGGAACGCTGGTCGCTCTACTCAACCAAACGACGGCAGATAAGCACTTGCTTGTGGAAGGGTAATGCGACCCAATTTCAATCCCACTGTTCGTTCGCGTGCGTGAACCTCAACCTTACCGCTGTCCGCTTGAGTACACAATCATCCCATTTCAGTCAAACATACCCATCGCTTCTTTCAACGATTCAGGCGACAGATTGTGCTGCTTGGCGAGCCTGGAAATCCACAAATGTTCGGCCCCGCGCGCCATCTTGTTGGTGATAAACTTAGAAACGCCGAATGTGCCCAGCGCGCCCGCCGCGAAAAACGCTCCAATCACTTTGCCGACGATGGCGCCCGTGAGAACGGGCACCCCCGCGCTTAGAAGCGCTCCCGCAAGTGATGCTGCCAGGGTGAACCACAAAAAGCGTTTTCGAAGGGCTGTGGTGCGTTGAATCAGCTCGGCTACCACGTCACTCTCGCTGAGTTTGGCGGTTTTTTCAGCCTCGGGCGGCTTGTACAGTTGGTCCCACGTATCGCTCACCCGGTCGAACGTACCTGAAACGTGTTTGGATGCAAAGCCGCTCGTTATCGGCCGGCGGACAGCCCCGGTGCGCGGCGAACGAGGAGCTTGTTTCGAAGCTTTTGTCGAGCGTCGGCGAGGCTCTCTTTTGTGGGCGCGGGAGGAGGCGGCGCGCCGTCTCCCCATGGGTCGGTCGTTCCAAAAAAGAGTTGCGAAGTGGCTGCGTCCGGTTCAAACGAAGGGGTATCCACAAGGCTAAAACAGTCATCCTGAATAGGGGCGGAAGGGTCGTCGATAAAGCCAAGTGTGAGCTGAATGCTGCATGGAGGTGAGGGTTGACTCCACGGCTCACCCCCAATGGCGCCGTGCGACGCGTAAGGCACAGTGACGAAGGTCTGGTGCTCGGCTTTGTAATGGTCTTTGGCGCCGATCGCATTGGAAAGAGGCGTTTGTGGATCGAGCGTTCCGTTGAGGAGCAACAAGGCATCGGTGGTTTCAGGGTACACAGCGGCCAGAGGTTCACTATACTTGGGCCACGTTTGCCAGAGTTTGTCACTCACCACATCCAAAAATCCAAATTCGAGTTGACTCAGGTCGGTCAAGTGTTGCTCGGGGGTGGGGGGAGATGCTTCCCACATTTCGCCGAAAACAATGTTGTAGTAGAGCACATTGCCAAAATATTTTTCTTCAAGCGATGGGAGAGGATCGGCTACAAAAGCCGAGTGAAACTGCACCAGGGCATCCACGTCGGTCGCGTTGCACCGTTCTAACCGATGCACAACGGGGATGATCACGGACCTATATTCTGCAAACACCATCAACGTGAACAAGTCGAGAGCGAGCGCCGCTCTGTCGATTCCAGCGGCGACGAGGCCCGGGCAACCGTTCATATCAAACGCGTTGCTAAAAGCGGCATCAATCGCTTTTTCCGGGGGTAGGGTAAATCGCGCCGCACACGTGGGATCTTGTCCACAAAGGGTGAGATAATCGTGCCCCACTTCGTCGGTTCGCTCGGAGTAAAACGTGAACGTATTGCCTGGGTTTGCAAGTGAATCGAGAATGGTAGCGGTTGCAAACCCAGGGTAGAAATGGAGCCACCGTTGAAGCAGGTAGGTTCCGTATGACTGCCCAAGCAGCGTCCGTTTTGCCGCGGTGCCGCTGAGGACTTTCATTACTTCACCCAGGTCTTTGGCGGTTTCGGTGGTAGTAAAGTGAGACAGGGTTACCTGCGAGTTGACAACCTCCAAACAGTCCGGCCATTCGTTGAGCGAAATTTCAAGCCCCTCTTCACTGCCCAAGTCTTCTTGTATAGGACAACCGAGGCGGGTAGATCGTCCGGTGCCTCGCGGGTCTTGAAGGTAGAACTGGGCCCCAGGAAAAGAGCCGCTCATCTGCTTCACTCGCCGTTCCCACTCCACGCTTGAAGAACCCGGCCCGCCCTGGATCAACCAGACATGATGATCGGAGGGAGTGTCCACGACCGGCCATCGTTTGAGAAAGATCTCGATGGTAGGTCCGGCGGGATCTTCCCACGTGGAAGGCACCTTGACGGTTGCACATTCCGCGTCGGTCCCCGTTGTTTTTGTTGAATCGAGAGGGCACTTCTCCCAAGCGACTTGGACCTCGAAATTGCCGGCCCCGCCGCCTCCGGTTGCGCCCGTTCCACCCACGCCGGAGCCGCCGGAGCCGCCGGATCCACCGGTAGCGGTGGTTTCATTGGACCCATCACATCCCCCCACGAAGGTCGCTGCAAGTGCCAACGCAATCCCATCATACAAACGCATCACCGTACCTCCGGCGGTGAGCATTGCGCAGGGCGTGCCGAACGTTGTTGCAATGGAATTGACCTAGAAAACCGGCGCAAACAAAACCGAGTGTCCGCTCCAAAGGACAGAACCTTGACACGGGTGACCGCTCTCGCGGACAGGGCGCACAAAGTTGTTAGAGATTGAATGAGAATGTGTTACGGCGGGCGATTGAGCCACTCGAATCTGACAACAGGCAATATCTAACCTACCCATGCGCACGCCCACCGTCACAACCGCATTGTTGTTCGCAGCTTCAGTCGCAGGTTGCCCGGCACCCGCCGTCCAGCCAGGGCCGGCAAGCAAGCCGGCGGCACCTACCCATAGCGCTCCGGTTGCAAGCGCGGTGGTCTCAACTGAGCCTGAAGCACCGGTTATTGGTCCACCAAAAGTGGTCCCTCAATTTATGGGAGGGTACACGTTTTTTTTGGGTTGGGCGCCCAATGGTGCACTTGTTGCCCTTTCGAATGACGGTCTTGTTCACCTTGTTGAATTGAAGAGTGGCCACTCACGAGGTGTTTTGCCCGGAAGGGAGCGGGTGGGCTCATTTTCCTCCAACGGAAAAAGCGTGATTTTGGTGGGTGAAACCGCGGTGCGGGTATGGGATCTGACATTGGACACTGTTCGGACCATTCCACTGCCCGAACCGATGGAATGGCCCACTGCCACCTTTGTCAAAGACCGAGTGTACATTCCCCACTTTGACGGTGTAACGATTGTGGATGTGAATGGGGCAACAACAAAGGTGGTGCCGGTGGGTGCGACGGGAGATCTTGTGGGCTCCGTTCAGGCGGCTCAAACAGGCCACTTTGCGGCGATTTCCAAACGCACTTTGTTTGTTGTCAACGAGGCAGGGAAGGTGATTCACAAGGTGGATCGACCCACCGGTCCTGAAGGGTTTTTGCTCAGTCCGCAGGGCGAATATTTAGCCCACATCGACGGAACGAGCGTGGTGGTGACAGCGCTTGCCAATCAAAAGGAAGTTGGGCGTTTTTCAGCTTGTGAAGGGGAAGATGCTTCTTTGGCGTTCACGGGAGATGAGCAGCGCCTTGTCGTTGGGTGTGAGGCCGGTGCGAAAGGCCAGGGAAGGGTATTCGCGCTTCAGTTCTCCAACGGCGCACGCACGCCGATTGTAAAGGCGGACTCCACCGCTTTTGTGCAAACGAGCGGCAACAAGGTGGCAGTCATCAATAAGAAGAAACAAGAGGTGACGATCTACGATGTCGCCACGGGGAAAACGCTGGATCGGTTTGAAAATAAAGCTGTCCAGCGCGACCTACCCATCGTTTCTGCGTCGCTCGACCGAGTGATTTTTGGTGCTGAACGGCCCACGGACTTCTCGGTGGTTGGGTCCAACAACTTTCAAAGTGGGCGCCTGTACGGAACCTCACATGGCTTTGGTACATCGAGTTCCGATCGAGGGGTGCATAGCCTGCTGGGCGATTCTAATTCGACGGCAATGGCGGTCGTGCCTCAAACGCTGCAAATTCTACCCATTCCGAGCACCGAGGACGTTCGCGCCCGTCTGAGTCCAAATGGCGACCGGTGGCTTTTGGAGCCGGTTGACAAAGACTGGTTTGAGCTGCGAGAAATTTCGACCGGAAAAAAACAAACAGTGGAGGGCGCCAGAACTCGAACGAGCGGGTGCGTGTTTTCACCGCACGGCCGTTGGGTGCAGTGTTTGGATGTGTACACAAAGCCTGAAAACTCTCGGCTCTTTGACGTGACCACCGGAAAACGCGTGGCAAACTACCCTGCGGCTCCGTGGAATTATTTTACCGATCCAAAATGGAACAGCGACGATTCTCTCATTTTGCATCACGCCTCGAGCGGTAAGGACAAGTCTGGAAAGGCTTGCAAAGACTGCTGGACGGTTGAAGTGTACAACGCGGTGACGGGTAAAAAAGTGACCGACGTCAGCCGATCCGATGTGAAAGGGTTGTCGCGTTTCACCGCCGACGGCCAGCACATTTATTGGGATGGGACGATGTTCGATGCACGAAGTGGAAAGACTGTTTGGTCACTCCCCAAAGGGGCGAAGTTGGGAGCGGCCGAACCGCCCGACGCTCCGATTGGGTCTTGGGTAGACACCTGGGTAGTAAAAGCCGGACTCTTGGTTACGCTGGGTGAAAAGTCGCTCATCTTGGACTACGCAACTGGCAAGACGGTTCAAGAACTTGACCGGCTTGATGAAGTCACGGCGTTGTCTCTCAATGGAGCTTTTTTTATCGGTTTGGTGAGGGGTGTACCCTATCTGTACAATACGTCCACGTGGGAACGGATCCCGCTCAAAACGCGGCAAAGCCTTGGGCGAATTTCGGACGACGGTAAGGTTTTATATGAGCATGGTAGTCACCTCACGATCCATCGGCTTTCCGACGGTCAGGCGCTGCGCAGACGGTGGCCCAACGCCGATCTTGATTTGACAGATGAGGGAGTGTTTGACGGGGATGTATCAAAACCCGGAGCTGTGCTGGTGCGCCGGGGGCCCCACGTGTTGCTCTCGCCGATGGAGCCGGCGTCGGCGTTTGAAAAGGAGTTTTACCATCCCGGACTATTCGCCGACTTTATGGCCGGCAAAGATGTGTCGCCCAAGCGTTAGTACGGCACCGCAGAGGCTTGCTGATGGTCAACGTGCGTTTAGCCGCGTTTGAGGCCGTGGGATGCGGCGATCTCGGCGTTTTTGGCGTCTGACCGTTGAAGTGCCGGGCGGGCGTTGAGCCGCTCAACGTAGGCGCTGAAAACGGGGCGGGGCTCGATCATTTTAAACATCATCATGTAGCGCAGGGTGCCGCCGAAAATGGCATCTGCCATGGTAAAGTTGTTTCCGACGATGTAGTCATGTCCCGTTAGTGCACCCTCCATGGCAGTGAGCATGGCATTGTAATCACCCCAACCGGCCTGACCGGGTTTATACTCCCATCCGGCCGCTTTGGCCATGGATCCAGGTTCAATTACGCTGGGGGCAAACAACGACCACCGCAGGTAGGTTGCCCGCGCGGGATCCTCCGGCGAAGGGGCGAGCTTACCCATTGAATAGCGGTCTGCCAGGTATAGACCAATGGCCGCCACCTCTGTAACAACCGCTTCTCCGTCGGTGAGGATGGGAAGTTTACCCATGGCATTCAACGCTGTTATTTCAGGCGTTTTGTGCTCGCCTTTGAACATGTCGACGAACTTGAGTTCGTACGGAATGCCCACTTCTTCAAGCATCCAGATAACGGTCGCCGCGCGGGAAAACGGGTGATGGTATAAAACAATCGACATGTGGGGCTCACCTCTCGGCGGTCTTATCGCACGCGGGTGACATCAAGAAAAGAGATCTTTGGGGCGCGTTTTGATAATGTACCCCTCATGAAAGCAAACTTGGTCATTCTCGCATTGGCTTTACTTTTACCGGCTTGTGACGACGGAGGAGGCGGAACCGGCGGCTCCGGGGCTGGAAACACAACCGGCACCGGCGGCTCCACGTCAACGGCCACCGGCGGACAGGCGGGGTCAGGTGGGGGCGCAACCGGCACCGGAGGCTCCACGTCAACCAGTTCAACCGCAAGCACAGGGTCTACCACGTCCACTACCGGCTCCGGTGGCACAGGCGGCGGTGGTACAGTTCCGGTTGGAGAGCCGTGCGGACAATCAGCTAACGGGGCAGAGTGTCAGGCCGGGCTCGCATGCTGTTATCCGTGCGGCATTCCCGATTGCGAGTGGGTTTGTACAATCCCGTGTGAAGCCGGTTCGCCGGGTTGCGAAAATGGCTGCATGCTCGTGCCGTAGGGCGACTACCCCGGAAAAACCCAGCCAAGCTGCTGCTCAAAGACCTGACCTTCACACCCCGCGTCGGGACTGATAAAGTGGTCTGTGCCCGCACCCACGCGGCAACGGTAGAGCGCAATTGTCCCGGGCATTTGAACTGTGTACACATACCCAACGGGCCCGCGGGCAAACTGGCCCTCGCAACCTGGATCGGGTGACAAGAAGTTGTGTTCACCCGCCCCACATTCAAACAGCAGGGCCGTTTGAGGTTGCGCTCCTCGGTAGAGCTTAAACGCCTGCTCAAACGCAAACCCGGCCGGCGCAAGGCGTGTGGAGGCCCAATGCCCCCGCACCGGATGGTAGCTGCGCGCCAATCGGGTAAATGGTAGATGCTCAAATCCGCAGTCAACCATCGGCGGATTCAGGTCAACCCGGTTGGCGAGGGCCCAAACCGCCCAAGCCTGTTTGGCAACCCCGGCGGTGTCCCGCAAACCTACCCCCAGACCGGCTACCGTCTCGTCGGGATGGTCTTTCATCCGATGGTACACATAGTTTTCAATCCCAGGCGTTCCAAGCACATTTCGAAACGAATCACATACGCCCTGGGCCTGCGCGGCTTGGGAAGACGGCGCAAGTGAGTTGACGCCACTCTCCGTCAGTTGAATTTCACGCGCAGAAGGCACATTGGGAAACGTTTGAAAAAGCCAACCCGCCAAAACTCCGATGTTGCCATAGGTCACTTTTGGAAAATCATCGGCCGAAAACTGAGGCGCGAGAAGATTGGGTGGGTAGGGATGGTAGGCGACCCTCCAAGCCCGCGGCGCAATGAGCGGCGCCACACCGCTGAGTAAGGTCATTCCCGAAAGAAGCGCATCACTCGCGCCGGGTTGATCAAACACGGTACCAAAATGATGCTCCAATGAAATAAGGACTTTTGCAGTGGATTGCTCTGCCATCACCGCGTCGTACGCCGCATTATAGTTTTGAGCGTACGTTGTGATCCACGCGTTCGCGTTGCACGGTGTTCCCTGACCGCAGCCAATGTCAAACCATGTATTGGAGTTGACCTCGTTGTGAATGACAAAGTCGGCCACGCGCCCATGCCCGTTTTTGCCGTTGTATCGACGTGCCAACATCCCGGCAAATCGCCCGTAATCCGCAGCATTTTTTGGAGCGCAGAAAATGTCAAATCCGGGCCCCGCCGGGGAACAGTTGTCAATGCGAGCCCACTGGGGCACGCCGTAGACAATGGCCGTCACAACCAGCCCCTTGTTGGTCCACTCCTGAATGGCGGCATCTACCCCACCGTCCACGGTAAAACAGTGGCCATCATACTCTTCTTCGCCCGCTGCGCACGGAGCAAGCTTCATGGTGGGCTCCCAAAAAGCCCACACAAGGTTCATGGACACGCCGCCGGTGTTGTTTCCTGCGATCTCGTCTTTGTCAGGCCAGAAGTCAGGTTGAAGCGACTTAATTCGGTCGTCGGTGCGCGTGGGGTAAGGCAGCGGTTCTCCTCCTCCCGTTGATCCGCCGGTGCTCGTTCCGCTGCCTGAAGAAGTTGTTTCGCCGCTTGTGGTGGATCCGCCGGTGGAGGTGCTTCCACCCACACTTGTGGAAGCGCCCGAACTCGTTGTCTGACCGGTGCCGCCCGTGGTGCCGCCTGTTGAATGTTGACCCCCGGCACCTCCGGTGGACGTGGCACCACCTGAAGTGGAGCCGGTTTCACCCCCGTCGCAGGCTGCAACAGTTAGACCAAAGAGTACACACGAAGACAACCAGGCGCGCATGGTTGCTTTCTTACACCAACAAGGGCCCATTGGCGATTGTTTATGGCAAACCTCTACCGGACGCGAAGCAGCGCATTCAAGTCGGCCCCGAGCAGAATTGGCTCTTTTGACCGAGCAGTCGCATCGGTTACAAATGTGGTGAATATCAATCGCACTGAACCACCCGCTGGAACCTCCTGGTTTACCCGCGCCACATAGCGCATTTCTTTACCGTTTTCGACGCCCCGAAAGTAGAGGTCAGGCTGCTCACCGCGCGACGTAGCCAATCGAAATGTGGCCGGGTTGCCGCCAACCGTAAAGTCGCCCGCTGTATCGCTGACAGTCAGATTTGAAGCCCGCGCATTTACCACTTCCAGCGTAAACCAGCATGCCTTGTGCCCTTTGGGTAGCTCTCTCCCCAGCGGCACCGGATCTGCCGGGCTGAATGGCCAGGCCGCACATTCGAGCGGCCCGACCACTTGGTAACGGGCGCCGCTGTCGCCATCGACCTTGCTCCCCGCGGGTAGTTCGGTTGCCTTTCGTTTTACCCAATCCCCAAACGCGGTTGACCATTGTGTACTCACCGCGTCGCGACGTTCACGATACTGAACGAGCCTGTCGTCGGCAAAACCCAAGAGCGAACCGGCATTTTCAAACGCCGCGCTCCATGTTGTGTCCATGGTTGAGCCGCCCACCCATCCCCATGTTCCACCCGTGGGGTCAATTGTTGTCATGGAGCAAAGTTGCGCAAAACCGGACTCAACAGCGCTCCGCGCAGGCGCGCTCTCTCGTTCAGCGGCGGCGGCGTCGAGCGCACGGCACTCAGCCGTGAAGCCCTTGTCAACCAACTTGACTGGGAAGGTGAACCCCGCGGCGGTGGACACAACTCCAATTGACCTGCTTGAATCTACACATGTTTTTTGCGGGATTGGAACAAGCATAGAAGGGATGCTCCACGTGCAGTTTGAGGAGGAGGCCGCCGCAGTGAGTTGAATACCACGCGACGAAGAAATGCCTCTACCCGCTATAGCAAACACCATTTCTCGACTGGTGAACACCGGAGCATCACCCATTTGAGCCGTTGTCTCAAACGTTTCACCTGAGGCGATTTGGCTGGTAGGTTGCACCTGACATGCGACAAACCGAGCACTGTCAGGCGGCACTGCCGCAGTCATCCGCTCGTACAGGGCGGGTAGATCGTTTGGTTGAGCGATGTATTGTGTACCCAGCCCCACCCGCACTTTCGAAAACACCTGAGTCGGCGCTTTGGCAAGATTTTCTTTGACAGTGGGCGCCTTTTCAGATTTTGGGTGGACCGGCCCCAGCTCACACGCCGGCAAAACAACGCGCGTGCCTTTCACTTTGGGAGGTTCAGCCACAGCTGTTGCGCTCGGCGGCGCAGAATAGGTGGACCCCGTGGGTACACTTGTGCCGCTCGGACTTTGGGAAGAAGTGGCCGACGGCTCCTTTTTTTCAGCCGCCTTACCACACCCAAAAGTGGCCTGAATCATCCAACCTACCAGCACACCCGATGCCCCCAAACTGCGAGCGCGGTTCATATGTGGAGCGTACACCTCTTTGGAGTGGGTTCGCAACAGCCACCGCACAAAATGCCGACTCCGCCAATTCAACGCTCGATCTCGGCGGAGCGCGGCGCCCCGTTCATCCCAATCGATATTCAACGGCGCGAATGAAGGTCCCCTTTGCTACCACGGTATGGTAGCCTGGCGGCGATGCGATCCTTCCAATTGTCAACACGGCGCGCCGCGTTTGCGTGCGCTGCTTTCTTATTGTGGCTAACGCCCGCATGCGACGGGGACGGTTCCAGTGGAACCGAAGGTGGGGCGGCGGGCGCAACAAACTCGTCGGCGACAAGCGGTGGGTCGGGCGGCAGCCCCACAACGGGTGGACAGGGCGGCACTGCCACCGGCGGCACGGGTGGCACTGTCTCGTCCGGAGGTGGAGGTACCACAACCGGCACCGGAGGGGTGGGCGGTCAGGCCGGAACAACTTCCACAGGTGGACAGGGCGGTACAGGAGGTTCCGTGGGCGGCGCCAAGCTCGGCGCTCACGGTCTGTCGTATTATAGGCTCGATGATAACAGCTTCACAACAATCGACTCGCCGCCGCTCAGTACACAATCTACGGGAAGCACACTTATTGTCAGCACGGGTCGGGGGAACTTCTTTGCGTCGAGTTTACCGACCGACAACAAAGGAAACGATCCTTACCAGCAGCTTGGCCAAGGCCACACGTACACATTGTGGGGCTCGTCGGGCACCGCCCTTTACGCCTTTGAAAACGCACTCGGCGGAAACAATCACGTTCTTACCGCATCCACGCCGCCCGGCGATGAAATCACTTTCGCCGCGGTGGAAGTGGTCAACTCCACCGGCATTCAAGACTTCCAATGGGTAGAACGCCTCAATGGTCAACCGCTCACCAGCCTCCCCGTTACAACCACCGGGCCCGCAACGCTGGTGGCATTCTGGTGGGGTGATGCGGGAACACAGGGGGACAAAGTCGCGATTCCAAACAACGGCTTCACCGTGATTGAGTCGATTGGAATGTCAGGTCCGCTCGTGCAGTGTTTTGTGGCCGCCAAAGAGGTTGCTTCCGCCGGAACGTATGATGTCACATGGGATGCAACGCCGGCGCAGGGGGCTCAACTTTGGCTCGTGGCCGTGCAGTAATGTCGTCGCGCAATAGTGCTAATCAGCAAAGTTCACCCTTCTTCCACATTTTGAGCCAACACTTGAGCGGGTCGATTGTCCATTGCCCAATGCGCGCTTCCCTCTTGTCTTGCTCAGGCTTTGGACTGTTCGTGCCGATCCTCATGGGGTGTGCGGGCTCCCCGCCCGACGCGGGCACCGTTGTCATCCCCGTCACCGCTGCCAAAGTTCCTGAACCTACCCTTTCGCCCGACCCAGGTGGGGTTGACCCGCCGTCGCGCTCTGGAACGGCTACCCGAGTCATTGACATGGCGCCGATCGGTCCGAGCGCACATGTGTACCTTTCGCTGGACGTGCCGGCTTCTTGGGCGGTGCGTTCCACAGCCAACTTCAAGTCGCTGCGCCCTTGTCAACTCAGCCCTTCGTCGCCGAGCGAGCTATTTATCGGATTGCGCTTGTGCACCACGCCGTCGTGCGCTGAACACGAAAAACTCGGGGTTGATCTCGGTACCGAAGCGTTGATTGACTCGACCGCGATCGAACACACGGAGAGCCTCCGAGTGGGTTCGGGTCAAATCACTCGCCTCACCGGTCATCGGGGCAACCACACGTTCTCCGCATTTCGGTTTGTTGTCCCCGTTTCAGACTCCACCGTTGCTTCGTGTGAAGCGTTTCTTTTCGGTGACGACAGAGCCTTTCAAACCGCTTACGAATCGGCCTGTTTTTCAGTTCAGATCTTACCGGATGCAAGCCGCACCGGCACAAGCGATCTTCCCGCCGCCCCCGACAGTGTTCCACCGCCGGCCCCCCTGGCAAACGCCGCACAAACGGCCGCCGATTATGCGACGGCCTTGTGGCAACGCGACGAAACCAAGGCGCGCGCCTATTTGTTAACCTCGGTTGACTGTGTACACCAAGGCGGCGCAGCGGACACATGCAGCTACGGTGAAGCCGAGAGAACGGCCGCCCTGACAGAGGCGCTCACCTCTTTTCCCTCGGATTTTATACCCGGCTCGGCAGATGCTCGCTACGCTTTGGATCTACCCGGTGTTCTTGTTGCCACCGTCAAGCGAAGGGGAGATCCGTGCGGACCGGGGTATGAAATTATACTCACACAAACCGCCTCGGGTTATGCAGTATTGTCGCCCGATCCAACTCCAGATCCCCGCCTCGCAAAATAACCTGCCGGGCGCGCGAATTTCGCTAATCGATGGCAAACTTGAGCACCACGTCAGAGTCGGCCTTGTCATAGTTGACACCTGACGCCATACCCTCAAAGTCGTGCAGGGAGATGAAACCTCCTTTGTTGCTCAGCGCGAAGCCAACTCCACTCGATGCTGGAACTTCAATGCGAACCGCTTCACCGGCTCCAATTGAACCTGACAACGTGAGAGCGCGGCTCGCCCGGTCACGAAGCTCCCACCCATCAATGGATACAGCTTCCTTGGACCGGTTTGTCAACTCCACCCACTCTTTGCCCTGATCGTCACCCGCCGGGTTGGGCAACGCCGCCGAAATGACAACTGGACCACGGTGATAACCCGCTTTGGGTACCTTGGTCACCTTGGGCTCGTCAATGAGCGGATCGCGAACGACCCGCCCTCCGCCTTCTGCCGGGCCGAGAAATTCAGGGTAGAAGGATCGAATAAACTCACCGCGGGCGCCTTGGGGTGTCGTGCTCCGGTAGATGACGAGGTCATACTTCCCGTCGTGAATCAGCGTGCGGCGTTTGTCTTGTACAACGAGTCCGTGCACACTTTCGTAATAAGCCACCGCGCCCGACACAAGTTCACAGGCCGGGCTCGGTCCAACAAAAAATCCGCCCTTTTTCTTAAAGAGCTGCGCCACCACTCGACCTTGCATATCGATGAGATTCCACAACATTTGCAGCGTCACAACGTTGGGCGTTGTGGGGATAATTCCTCCCCGAAGATCATACTTGTAACCGAGGAAGTTTACCCGTTCGAGCTTTTCGTCCAAGTAAAACTTCACCCAAGAGTGGTAACCTGAAATTTCGCCCAAATTCAACTCACCGCCGCTGTGAGTGTCGTATTTGCCTTCACCCACAAAGACATGTTCAAACCCTGAAGCATACTCGGTGGAGTTACCCCCAAAGTAGTTTGTAAAAAGCTCAAACCACAAACGATTGAGCACTGCCTTAAATGCCTGCGGCGTCAGGTTTTCACCCAACTGTTCGTTGATATAAGCGAGCCCTCGTTCAAACACCTTTGTTTTGGCCACCTCATTCAAAAACGCGTTGATCTCGCGCCGCTCCTCGGCTGTTTCTTCTTCTTCTTCACGAGCCGATGCCACGTAGTTGTCGAGCAGGTTGATGAACGTCTTGTACACGTCGTTCGAAGCCAACTTCTCCTCAGGAACGCGCGCAAAAAGTGGCTTGCCGGCCAAATCCCGATTGCGCTTTCCGCTGGCTTTCACTTGAACATCCACAAGGATCTCGGCGTCCGGGGTGACCCAACCATTCCCATCGTCGGTTCGGCCGCTCACCGTACAACCGTTGCGGTCTTCAAGAAGATCCGCGTCCCACAACTGTTGATAAATGTCAGACATAACTCCTCCGTAAACTCCGCCCCAAAGCGGCTGATCCAGCCCCGTTCCGTTGTTGCCCTTTGCTTTACGCCATCGCCTCCATGGGACCGTACGCTTCCCATTGGTAAGAAGCGGCCACCCGTCGCGCAGCGTACAAGCATGTCCCGTCGGTTCGGACATTGATCATGCCATGCAGGTTGCGCTTAAAAAGCGCCGCGGGTTTTGCCAGTCTGCCGTAGGTCACTTTTTCGCGACCCGCATCTTCCTTCCATCCGCCGGCCTCAACAAATCTACCCGCTATCTCGGTTGAAAAAACGAGGGGGGTATCCGAGCGGGAAGCGCGTCCAATAGCACCGGTAAACACCGCCCTCGGATGACCGTGATCCCTATCATCACCCGATGAGATGACTGCTATTTGAGGCCGCGCAAGGGAGATAAACTCCGGCAAAAAATCGTGAGAGCCGTGGTGGGGTGCCTTAAACACATGGGCGTCAAGTTTTGATGCAATGGCACCGTCTGCAAGCAAGTGTTTTGCTCCCGCTTCGTTGATGTCGCCGGGCAAGAGTACACTCACATTTTTATATGTGAGGCGCATGACAACGCTGTGACCGTTGACAGTTTTTCCTTCGGAACCGAGCCACGGTAGACATGCCTGGTGATGTTTGGGATCTTGTATCAGTCGCGGCCCAAGCACCTCGATTTTGACATTGGAATCACCAATATCGATTTCACCCGTGTCGGAATTAACCGCACCATATTTGGTCTCTTCCCGACGAACTGCCTCATAAAAGTCTCGATATTCGGTAGACAGTTCGTTGGGTGCCAGGTCGGTAATCCCATCGTGAAGGCCCACCAGATACTTGTGGTTATCCACTGTAACAACCTTACCCAAGGGAGCTTTTGAGTTCGCAAACGTGGCAATGCCCGAATGGACAACCCGATGAACTCGAACTTGCGGATCGCCGATAATCGGGGCCAGCCCGTGCAAGTGATCGTCGTCAGGGTGGGTGAGCACCATCAGGTCCACATCCAGCTCACGGCCGGTTTTATGGAGCCGGTACTTCCAAGCCAAAAAACCCAACGCGCGGCGGTTGAGTCCACCGTGAATCAAAATGGTCTTGCCTGCCGGTGTCACAATCCATGTCGCGTCACCGGTCCCCACGTCAATAAAGTATATTTCGAGCGCCCGCTCATCACCCAGTTTCGAGTCGTCGACCCATTTTTCATAGCCCCTGAATTGGATAAGCCGTCGCCCATTTTCCACACGGTTTTCATGGGTGACCTCATCTCCAAAAATCAGTGTGCCGGCTTGCTTGTCATGCCCATCAGGCCCTTTTTCCGAATTCTGATAAGCGGTTGCCGTTTTTGCGTTGATGTACCTGGTCATCATCACGCCCACCTCCTCGTGCAGCCGATGAGCAATGAGTATGCCGACAGAATACGAGCCGCATCTACACCGTTGTGCGCAGTTGAGAACGGCTTCACGCAAATGGGTAGGTCCGTTTTCAGTTTGCGTTTCGACAAGAATGAACCGACGCGCGCAACGACACGACAATTCGATGCGGAAACTGCGCCATGCCAGCCATCAGCGGGAGCCGTTGACCGCAAAACCGTCGTGTCGCGCGGCAATCGTTACGGGTTACCCCAACGGATGACTATGAGCGCGGGCCGACAGTGGACTTGACGGGAGCCTTGCCGGATCCCGCGGTGAAGATGTCCTCAGCGATCGTGAGGCCCAAGGGCACGCCACCGATGTTTTTGCTTAGGTCGGGTTTGCCACCATTTGTCAGGTCAAAAGCGTCAAACGACCAGTGTACACCGAGGTAGACACGGGACAGGCCATTTTCCACAATGGCCTGCCAAAGCCCGTCGGTGAAAGAGCGGCGGTGGCGCGGGCGGACGTTGCCGTCATTGTCGCGGGTTACGCCGTTCAACTCTTCAGACACGAATGATCCGGTGAAAACGGTGTCTGGACCGCGGTTACCCTTGGGTACTCCATAAAACAACCTGACAGTGTGGAGCGCTGCGGCGCCAAATGTTGCGTGACCCGACGGGTAGGCCGGGAAAGGTGGGGTGAAGTTGCGATCTGAAGAATTGCTCGCAGGCGCGGCGAGCGGAAGCCAATTGGGATCACAATTGTCGTCGATGTTGTTCTTGGGCGTTGTTGACGCCGGACCCATCGACACATCGTGTTCACGAATGCCCACCACGGGGCGCCAAAAGTCGTGAATGTACTTTTGATCCCACGCCAAAATGCCGGCGTCGGCCATGGCGGCGTTGACCAAGGCAAACAGTCGAGCATCTTGGTCCACGGTGTTGCTTTTGACTTTCGAAACTTCGCGCACAATCAGGTTGTAGAGGCGCGGAGGGGTGCCGAGATTGCGCGCGCCGTCGTATGCCCAGTAAAGCCCAATCAGCGTTTCATCCACCGATCGCTTGTCTTGTGCCTTGGGTAGAGTACCTGTCAACTCAGGCGAAATTCCCTTGTGACGAACCTGTTCCAGCGCTTTCTTGTAATCGTTGGAGGTGAGAGCCGGCGGTGCCATCAACTCGTGCCTGGCTGTGACGGCGAAACACTTGGATTGGGCTCCGTAGAAAGGAGCGTGAAACCCCTGGCCCGGATTGGCGGGATCTTCGCGGTGGCGACCACGAGCATTGGAGGATGTGTACCCACCCGCGCCGGCACCGGGATCGGCCGCGCGATCAGCCAACATGGCCTGCGCTACAGCAAGGCCGAAAGCCTCGCCAGCGGCAATACCAGAACCTGCCACTCCGGCACCTGCGCGTGCAAGTTCAAAGTGGGGAGCCTGACGTGGGTAGAGGGCAACCAAACAGGCATGGGCTGCGGCCGCCACGGCGGCAGCGGCGTTGGCCCCGGGCGCCGGGTTGGGGGGATTGGGAAGGTACCTGGGTAGGTCAGGTTTGTTTACGACACCGGCATGGGCATCGTACATGGCAAGGTGAACGATCGCGAGCGCACGCGAAGACAGGGTGGGGCCACCTTGCTCCGGTTTGGGTTTTCCCGTTTCCGGGACGTTGCTAAAGTCGCGGCGATTGGCTTCAAGGGCAACTTCGTTCCAATACAGAATCGGATTCATTTTTTTGGTTCTCTCCCGTGGGGCAGCGTTGTTGACACCACCCAATTCGCGAAACAGCTTTCGCAAAAGGTAGGCCACACGGGTCGAGTTGCTCATCGCTCAGAGTTGTGTACACACGTTCGTGTCACCGAAGTGCGGGGCATTTCAGAGCGATTTACAGCCCGAGGAACCGCATTCAAGCGGCGCGGATCGGCTTGTCGGGTCACAGAACGAACGTTGGGCCCGACGCGTCGACGTACTTTCCGACGCGCCGCCCTTTCGTTGAAGTCCAATTGTGTGGATGAGGTGTCAGATCTTTTGGACAACTTGAACAAGCGTCCGCAGGGCCGTTCACTACCGTGTTGCGCTGCTGTCAGCGCGTGGTGCCGGCTGGAGGAGCGAGCAACCCCTCACTCTCGGCCGCTTCACGAATGGAGTTGAACTCGGCCGTTTGGAAAGGCGCAAACCCGGTGATCCCAAGCACTTCACCAATGCGGCCTGCGTCGATGTCGCGTTTGGGCTCAAACCCAAGGAGCGCCGAGCGCAGGGCATGCATCTCGTCGCTCGGCATGGAAGGTGACGCCACGACAGCGTCTTGAGGGACGCGACCTGTAATGGCAAGAACGCGCAGTCTACCCACGGGTATACCTTCTTGCCGTGCGGTTAGAAAAGCCCCTGAGTACACAGCGGCGGCGTCGCACTTTCCGGCCGCGAGGTCGCGCATGGCGGCAATATGATCACCGCTCACAATCGACTGCACGTCTTTGTCGGGCACCACATTGGCTTTTCGCATCCAGATGCGGGGAAGTAGAAAACCTGTAGTGGAAGCCTTGTCGACATAGCAGATGCGATGACCCTTCAGGTCGGCGGCCTGAGTGATTTGGCTGTCGTCGCGAATGAGAAGGTATCCATCGCTGGCGCGCGAGCCGTCAAACAGTCGAACGGCGAGCGGTTGCAAACCCGGTTCACGCCGAAACGCCCGAACAAAAAGCAGCGGCGGCATGAGCGCGAAGTCGCCCCGGCCGTGAGCTACCATCTCGGCTGTATGATCGTAGCTGTCGGCGATTAACAGTTCTGTCGGGCGCGAAAGTGTACGTCCGAGCCACAACAGGAACGGGGCAAGTTCGTTTTTTAGGACTGCCGGATCAACCGTGGGTGCGACCACAAATCGCAGCGGCGGCCCCGAGGGAATCTGACGGGTAGATTGGTTGGAGTCGCTCGGCACGTTGGGGGTCGGGGCGGTTTGAACTTTTATCACCAGTCCAACCCCAACCGTGGCCACAAGGCCGATGGCCGCGGCGATCCACAACCTGCGCTTTGAGCCGGCGGGCGGCGTATCAACAACCGCCGCTGGTGGAGTTTGGGTAGGTAGAGTTTGGGTAGGCTGACTTTCGTCACCGGTGGACGCGCTTTGGCCGGATTGTGCGGGAGTTGACGGTGAGGACGAAGCCGATTGTACCCCGGGCGAGACAACCGGGCGGGCATCAACAACCGTGGCGTCGCGGTCGGGTGGCGGTGCTGCCTGCTGAAGTGCCGGCGAAGAGGGGATATCCGATTCAGGTTCTTCTGTGTGGATGGGCGCGCGCCTTTGCACCACCGTCGCCGCCGCGTCGGGGGTACGCTCCAGCGAGCCGGGAGCCGAAGTGTCGGAGTGGATCAATGCGGCCCGCAACACGTGTGGTTCGACTGGACGATCACTCTTTGCCGCTTCTTGCAGGGCGCGTTCGCGCTCTTTCAGGCGATTACCCAGCAGATCCCCCATCACCGCGCCGAGCGTGTCACGGGAAGATCGAATGCCATTTTTCTCCGCCGCTGAAATGAGTGCACGGCGAAATGCGTCGGCCGTTTGCCAGCGCTCATTTAAGTCAATTGCGAGCGCTTTGGCGAGTACAGTATCGATCTCGATGGGTAGATCGGGCCGCACGGAAGTTGCCGGTCGAATGTCGCCGTTCACGATGGCGTGCATGGTGGCGTACTCCGTTTCACGCTTGAAAAGGCGGGCTCCCGTGAGAAGTTCCCATGTGACTATGCCGAGGGCAAAAATGTCACTTCGCCTATCGACGTGGGTGGCGGAACACTGCTCCGGTGACATATACCCGTGTTTCCCTTTGAGGGATCCGGTGCGCGTTGCTTCGGCTGCGGCCGTGGCTTTGGCAATGCCAAAGTCGAGCAACTTAACCTCCCCACTCGGGCCGATCATCAGGTTGTGCGGGGAGATATCTCTATGGACAAGACCGAGCGGTTTACCCGTTGGATCGCACAATTCATGAGCGGCATGGGCACCGTGACAGGCTTGTTCTGCAATGCAGAGCGACGCGGCAAAGGGTAGAGGGAACGTGGACTGCGCCGCGGCTGTCAGGAGTTCACTCACCGAACAACCGGCGACGTACTCCATCACGAGGTAATACCCCTCGTCGTCTTCACCGAGGTCGTGAATTTGAACGACGTTGGGATGGGTGAGGCGCGCAACGAATCGCGCCTCAGAAACGAACATGTTGACAATTTCAGGTTCGCGCGCGAGGTGAGGCAGGAGGCGCTTTACAACGACGAACCTTTCCATGCCGGCGGCGCCGATTTCGCGCGAAAGCCAGATGTCGGCCATGCCTCCCGTGGCCAACCGCGTGAGGGGCTCGATGCGCGAGGTGCGCTCGTTCGAGGCTCTTTGGCGGCGGTTCATGGATACAATTGGTCGATGCTAGCAGAGTCCTTCGCGGGCGGCGAAATGGGTGCTCTTTTTTTTGACAATGGCAATAATCGGGGTGTCAGATGCGGATCGGTTCGGTACCTGTGGGCCCGCCAAGTTGCGGAAGTGAGTCGCCGAGGATAAGCCACGGCACGTGACTGTCGAAAAACACGTGCGCTGCGGGCTCCGCGCCGATGTCATCCACCACGGCGACGCGACTGATGTGAAGTTCACCCGCCCACCGCGTCGATCTGAAGAACAAACTGCTTCCACATTCCTGACAAAAGCCGCGCTCGGCCTCGGCCGAGGACTTATAAAAGCGCACTTGGTCTTTGCCTCTGATCCACGAAAATGATCCGTCATCGACCCCGAACCAAGTAACGATGGGGGCGCCGTGCGCGCGTTGGCACATGGTGCAATGGCAATGTGCACACCATTTGACTGGAAGGGTGACCTGAAACTCAACCGCGCCGCACAGGCACCGCCCGTTGACCGTGTTCATGACGAGACGATGGAGTGAAACGAGGGGATTCGTCAATTGGCAAGTGGGCCGACCGAAACGTGGCTTGTGGTTGCCCGGACAAATCCGCTTTTCGAGGCAGCACGTTTGAGCGTAGGATCGAACCATGACGGCCGACTTCGACGAACGAGCGGTCTTTGTGCGGGGCCCGGTGGTGGTTTTCAAGTGGAGAAACGCGCCCGGTTGGCCGGTGGAGTACGTGTCGCCCAATGCGGCCGAAGTGTTTGGTCATTCACCGATAGACTTTCTCAACGGCACTGTCGCGTATGGTGAGCTGATTGATCCGGCCGATTCGCCGCGCGTCGGTACGGAGGTGTCGAACGCAACGGTGAGCGGAGCGGCCTCCTTTGTTCATGAACCTTACCGGGTTCGAAATCGCGACGGATCCATTCGGTGGTTGCACGATGTAACTCAGGTGCTCCGCGATGCTGAAGGAACTGCAACTCATTATTTGGGATACGTGGTGGACATTACCTCGCGGATGCAGGCAGAGGAAGAACGTAGGGACTTGGAAAGGCGGCTTTTGCACGCTCAAAAGTTAGAAAGCCTGGGGCTTCTTGCGGGCGGCGTTGCCCACGACTTCAACAACATCCTCACCAGTATTCTGGGTCAGGCGAGTTTAGCTCAACTTATACTCGAAAAGAAACCGCGTCAGGTGCGCGAAAGCCTCGAACAGATCGAAAAGGCGGCGACGAGAGCCGCTGGGCTTACCCGTCAGCTCTTGGCATACTCAGGTCGCGGCAGGTTTGTGGTTCAACCGGTGAACCTCGCCGACGTGGTGCGTGAGATGGTAGGTATGCTTGAAATAGTGCTTTCAAAAAAGGCTATTTTGAGGCTTGACCTGGGCGACGACGTTCCCGCGATTGTGGCCGATCGCGATCAAATTCAACAAATTGTTATGAACCTGATTACCAACGCGTCCGAAGCGCTTGAAGATCAAGCGGGCGTTGTGACAATTCGAGTTCAATCGGTGCAGCTCAGCTCAGCTGAGCTTGAAACGGCGATAGGCGCGCCCGCGCTGCCCGGTGGTCAATACGTTTGTCTTGAAGTTTCAGACACGGGTTGTGGAATGAGCGAAGACGTTCAAGCACGCTTGTTTGACCCATTTTTTACCACCAAGTTTACCGGGCGCGGGCTTGGAATGTCCGCGGTCTTGGGTATCGTCAAGGGGCATCGAGGTGCCATCACTGTCACGTCCTCGAAAGGAAACGGCACCACGTTTCGCCTCGCTTTTCCAGCGTCAAACGCCTCTGTGTTGTCGCAACCGCCTCCGGCAAAAACGGTATCCCTACCGACGGATGGAACAATTTTGGTTGTGGATGACGAAACGGAAGTTCGCGAGACGGCGGCGGCGATTTTAGCCGCCAATGGTTTTCGAGTTCTCACGGCCAAAGACGGTGCTGAATGTGTGAGCGTTTTTAGGGAAAAAGGGGCGGAAATTTCACTTATATTGCTCGACCTGACAATGCCGGTGATGGATGGTCAGGAAACGCTTCGAGTGCTCCGTGGCATTCAAGCCGACCTGCCTGTGGTTTTGTCGAGCGGGTATGACGAGGTTGAAACAACCGCGCGGCTGCGCAACGAGCGGCCCACGGGCTTTGTGCACAAACCTTACCTTGCCCAAGATCTGATCGCCGCCGTGGTTGCCGCATGGCAAGACCGGAGCTGACCGCATCCAACGTTCTGACGTGGCTGCGTTCGCCATCATCTCATGGCCGCAGTTGTGTCGATCCCGAACACGTTTGGCCCAACCCGGCGAACGCGATAAACGGTCATGATCGACCCAAACGAACTAAATGGCCGGGGCGAGCAGACGTTAGACCATTGGCGTCGCGAATGGTCTCACCAGCAACAATGGTCGCGATATACCCATTGGCCTGTTGTATAAGCCGCCTTCCACCGCCGGGAAGGTCGTGGTGAAGACCGGGGCGCGAAAGGGAGAGGTTTTTCAGATCGATCACGTTCAGATCTGCCCGCCGGCCGACGGTGATGGTTCCGCGATCGGTCATTCCGGCGTGTTCAGCCGTTTCGCGGCACAACATACTTACCACTTTCTGAAGCGGGATTTTCTTTGTATCCCGCGCCCAGTGCATGAGCATGAAAGTGGGGAAACTTGCGTCGCAAACGGTACCCACGTGCGCCCCGCCGTCGGACAAACCGGCGAGGGCGAGGGGATGTTTTAACATCTGTTCAACGGTGTCGAGATTGCGGCCTGTGTAGTTGAAAAGAGGGAAGTAGAGTAGCTCTTTGCCTGCGTCGGCCAACATGGCGTCGTACACAACGTCGAGCACGGGGCGTCCGGTGGAAAGGGCCTCGCCGTAAAGCGAGTCTTTCACGTTGGGCTCGTAATTGGGGGTTTTTCCAATGCGAAAAAGCCGCATTGCTACAAAGTCGAGATTGGCGAGAAGTTTGTCAGCGAGCGGCGGCACCGCGCTTCCATCACCGGCAAGCGGTTCTGACTTTTCTGTGAGGAGTTGTTTTTTGACTTCAGGATTGGAAAGGATGCGTACCCGTTCTTCCAAGGGTAGGTGAGAGATGCGCTTATACGACGGAAAGCCCACGAACGGATGGAAGGTCGCTTCGAGCCCGAGGAGTACACCAATCGCCCGTGCAGCCACCTGAACGCGCATGGGAATGCCCTCCGAATTGGCTTTTTCACAGCCCTTTAGAATGCGTTCCCATTGGTCGCTGGCCGCATCACGCTGAAGCAGCGACATGCTGGTTCGGTGCCCCGGCGCGGCTTTGGCCATGGCAAGTACAACTTCAAATTCAGGCTCAAAACGCGCTGGGCCGGCGTCAATGTCAAAATCGCTCACCGCTTGCAAAACCCCGTAGGGAAGGCCGTTGAGCGCCTTCGCTATACCCGTCAACTCAGCAATGGTTGCCTCGGCGGCGGGAGTTGCCTTCCCATCTGCGGATCGATGGTTGTCTGTCCTACCGGTGGAAAATCCAACCGCTCCCTGTTCCATTGCTTCGCGAAGAAGCGCCCGCATTTGCACAATGTCGGCTTCTGTTGCGGCCTCCCCATTCACGCCTCGTTCTCCCATGACGTACACGCGCAATGCGTCGTGCGGAACATGCAACGCAAAGTCGATGGAGTGGGGGCGCGCGTCGAGCGCGGCCATGTATTCCGGGAATGATTCCCACCTCCAGTCGATCCCCTCTGACAGTGCCGACCCGGGAATGTCTTCGACGCCTTCCATGAGGCGAATGAGAGTTTGTCGATCGGCCTCGCGCACCGGTGCAAATCCAACGCCGCAGTTACCCATGATGGCCGTGGTTACACCATGGATTGACGATGGAGAGAGTTCGGCATCCCAACTGACCTGACCGTCGTAATGGGTGTGAAGATCCACAAAGCCTGGCGTGACGATGGCGCCGCTCGCATCGATCGTGCGGCGTGCGGGGCCGTCGAGCTTACCGACGAGGGCGATGCGACCGTTGGAGACGGCAACGTCCGCTGTAAAAGGTTCGCCGCCGAGGGCGTCGACAACGGTACCGGACGTGATTGCGAGATCGTACATAGGCGGGCATCTTCAAGGGGATCGGGGGCATTTGTAAAGAGCGAAACACCCAATGAAACGCGATGATTCAGAATGATATTTGAGATTGGCATGTTCAGCGCATAGAAGAGAAACATGTCCAGTCGTCGATTGATCGCAATGTTGCCTCTTCTGATGATCGCATGTTCTTCAGGGGGTTCGGGCGCGCCGAGCGGCGCTTCGAGTGGAAAGCCTTCGGCGCAGTCCAAAGAGGATGCTGCGCTCGCGGCTGCAAAATCAGCGGCGGGCAAGCTTGGCACAGAGACGCGCACCAAGTTGGTTGACGCACTCAACAACGGTGGACCGGCCAACGCGGTGACAGTCTGTTCGGCCGAAGCGCAGGCCATTGCTGAACGAGTGGCGAAAGAAACCGGAGCCAGCGTTGGACGGTCATCTCTCAAGCTCCGCAATGTCAAAGATGCTCCGCCCGGTTGGGTCCAAACGTGGCTTGTTGCTCAGGGCGACAAAAAAGCCGATCAAACGCAGGGAATTGAGGGCGTTTTCGATTCTCCTGTGGGTCGGGTAGCTCGTTTTCTCAAGCCGATTGGCATCGACGGAACGTGCCTTTCCTGCCACGGTGATCCCGATTCAATCAGCGAACCTGTAAAAACGGTTCTGGCTTCAAAGTACCCTGAAGACAAGGCTACCGGATACAAGGCGGGTGATCTGCGCGGTGCCCTCTGGGCTGAAGTTCCGGTGGGTAGATAACCTCGTCGGTTTGGCCCGGCGCCCTGCGGCTTGGTACGCTCCTCGCCGATGTCCAACTCCACACGAGGCGCGTCGGGCGATCCACAATCGCAGGGCCCGGCCACTTCGGAAGAAGAGCAGTCGGCAATGGCCGAACTCGTTGAAGTCGAACGCGCGCTCGCATCGATTGAAGGCCGCAACGTCGACAATGCCGAACACTTGGTCGCGATTCGTCGCGACGCGGAGAAGAGGCGGGCATTCCTTGAACGCAAGTTGGCTGAGGCGCGCGAGAACGCCGCACGCAAACGGCGGCTCCTGCCCTACAAAATAGGCCTTTCTGTCTTGTCTGTCGGCATCTTGGCGGCGGGCGCCGTGCCGCTCGCGAACATGCTCGCGGGAGAAGTGGGGCTACGCGATCAGGCTTCAGCGAACGTACGTTCGGCGATTGCGCCGTTTGAAGGGCGATTTTCCGCGGTGCGTACACTTGTCGGTGAGCCCAATTTCACTGTCCAAGCAGCGAAGGGTCGTTGTTATGTGGTTGTCGGAGCAAGTTCCAAAGGCGCCGCCGAGGTTCTTGTGGAGCGCAACATTGGTTCACGAAAAGCGCTCGGATCCGTGGGTTTCTGCGCTTGTGAAGCCGAAGAGCCCCGCGTAACAGTGACGGGTCCGGCGCCCGTCGCCGCCGTGATCCTCGATGCGGATGTTGGAAGAATCGGCGGCTCGGATGTGCTCGCCGTCTCACCTTTGCGACCTGCCGCGATGTTCGTTGAAACACTCGACAGAACATGCGCCGAAGCCGCATTTGATGCCTGGGCAGCCTCCGCCCCCGCGCCCGAAACGCCGAAGATCGACTCCCTTACTGCCGAGGAAAAAACCATCGCCGCCGTGGGTCTGACGGCCGTCGCGATGTCCCGTGAAGGTGTACCCTTTGCGGTCAATCCTCCCGGGACGGACGTGTGTACACTTGCCGTTGCACGCGGACACAGCCCGATTGCATTGAGGCTGAAGGGGGGCGATCGCCCTCTAAAAGCGGCAAATGGCGCTCTTGGGTATTGTGTAAAAGACCCGGCCGGAATGAGCCTCTGGCGCGAAGGAGAGGGGCCGATGCTCCTCTTTCGGACACCTCGCACGAAAGTGGGCGGGCTCCTCGGACTTCGCGAAGCGGCGGCGCGCGCGGGCATTTCGATCTCAGTTTGGAGCCCCGACGAAGAAATGGCGGACGACGCAAAAGCCGCGTTGGCCGCCAGTGGAGTCACACCGCCGTTGCCCGGAATTGAGGCCAAGCGCGGTTCAACTTTTGCGCTTTCGACGGGGGCCAAATCTATGCTGACCACGAGCGATTTGGGTGCCGATGTCGTGTGTCATCCCGAGTTGGTTGTGGGCTCCTCGCAGGCGTTTTGCATTGAAGCTCGCCCGCTCGCATTTGCTCCCATTGACAAGCCTCTTGGTGTCGCCGCGGGGCCTGCGCCGCTTTGGTTGGGACTGCCTGAAAAGCCGGATCGAGAAGCGCTGATGCGTTCGCTCGATCTCCTGGCGTTTGCGCGTCGAATGAGCTTCTCGGGCTACGAACTCACGTCGCTCGTGGGGGCGCGACTTTCGCCCGATGGCTTGGAAGTGACAGGTCGCAGCGGTGAAAAAGAGATTGTTGCTCTCGTGACCAGTTCGGTGCCCCCTTATCTCCATGTGCTCTCCGCGGGCGGGCCATGGACATTGACCGACCCCAAACCCACGGCGTTGCCCTCGGGCGCATCGATCAAGCTGAAAGCCTTTCCACGCTTCTTTGCCGGTGGAAAAAGGGAATTTGTGATTTTTCGACTATAGTTGTTAACGGCTCAGGCGGTTGCCTCGTCCTTGTCACCATGACGCTGCTGGAGCTTTCTGTGCTCGGTGGTCCCTGGGCCAAACGTCTCGACAAACGCCGGAGGATGTGGACGACGTTTCCTTGGCATGATCTCGGTGCGCAGGCGTCTCCCATTGCAAAAAACGCGGCGCGTGTCGTGTGGACCCGCAGCGCGTTCAGCGAAATTGCAAGTGCTGCCGCGTTTGCCGAAATCGCCGCCCAATTGCTTGCTGCCTCGGCTCCCATTGATCTGGTTGCAGCGTCGGGCGAATTTGTTGTGGACGAAGTGCTGCATGCCGAACTTTCAGCCCACGTCGCGAATGCGTTCGGCGGCGCGGTGGCCCTTGATGTGGACATGACGCGGCTCGTTCGTCCGCCGGTAAGCGAGCGACCCTTGATGCGTGCCGCCGAGTTGATCGTTCGAACGTCGTGCGTGGGTGAAGCGCTCACTGTTCCGGTACTCAAGGCTGCTCAGAAAGCCTCCAGATCAAGCCTCATAGGCGCCGTCACCGGTCAGATTGTCAAAGACGAATCGGCGCATGCGCAGATTGGAGCGTGGTTTCTTGATTGGGCAGATTCTCAACTGTCGGATGCCGATCGTGTACACCTCGGCAACGTGGCTGGACGGGCTTTGGTGGCTTTTGCACCGATGCTTCGAGGTGAGTGTACACAATCAAGCGACCTCGGCATATTGGACTGTGCCTCGTTTGATCCGCTTTTCGCTCGGGCTGTGCGAAAGCGCGTTGCGGCACCTCTTGCCCTGCGCGGCATTGAGATTCCTCAAACGGATCTGCAAGCGATCGGGCTCGACGTTTCCAGATCGAACCCGCCGGTTGAACTCACCGCATGACGGTGCATCACGCTCTTTGGCTTGTGATCCCGCCCGAGGTGGAGCAGCGTGTTTCAAAGGTGGCGGCAGCAGATCCAAAAAGAGTTGATGTTCGCGCGCTTGTCCTATCGGTTCAGCGCGGAAATCGAGCCGATTTTGTCCACCTCTACAATTCATTTCACCGCGCGGTCCACGCTGTCCTTCTCGCGCGCGTCGGCTCCGAAGACGCCCGCGATCTTGTGCAAGATGTGTTCGTTGCGGTGTTTGAAAAAATAGGCGATCTCGACGACGCGGCGGCATTTCCGGGCTGGATCATGACCATGGCGCGCAATCGTGCGACCGACCACAATCGTCGAAAACGCCCAACACAAGAAGTGGCAGACGTGCCCCTCCATCCACCGCCGCATCTTGAAGCCATGGAAGTGTTACGCGCCCTTCGCGCACTGCCCGAGGCGTATCGCGAAACGCTGATCATGCGCCTCGTTGAAGACATGACAGGTCCGGAAATCGCCGAGCGCACGGGCCTCACAGCCGAATCGGTGCGCGTGAACCTGCACCGTGGCATGAAGCTTCTGCGCGCGCAGCTCGGTCATTCCAAAGCCGATGAAACCCCGGAGCCATCATGAGCGACGACTATCTCTGGGATAAAAGTGGTGAACCCGATCCCGAGGTTGTGGCGCTTGAAAAGGCGCTTGCTCCCCTTCGACACGAAGATTCGATGCGCGCGGCGGCTGCCGAGCCGCTTCAAAAAAACGCTTCGGGGCCAGACCGCCCAACCAATGTTGTGCAGCTCGCACCCCGGCGCGCGGCCCGGAAATGGGCTTATTTTGCAGGCGCCGCGGCCATCGCAGCAAGTGTACTCATTGCCGTTTGGTCGCTGCGTGAGCCCGAGCGAGTTGTCGCCCCGCAGCCTTCACCCATACCGTCCGCGTCAAACGCTTTGCCTCGGCCGGCCGATCCCTGCGCTTCGGGGTCCGGGTTTGCGTTTCAAGCAACGGACAAGGTCTCGTGCGATGGAGTGTACACAGCTTCCGGGAAGCTGCCGGTCGGCGTTTGGCTTGAGACGGCCTCTTCCGGTGTTGTGCGAGTGGAAGTGGCGGACATCGGTGCCATCACTCTGCGCGCGAATTCACGCATGCGTATTGTTCGGTCGTCGGCGTCGGAACATCGAATTGAACTTGTTCGCGGCAGCCTTCACGCAAAAGTGAAGGCGCCGCCCCGCCTCTTTGTGATTGATACCCGCGCCGCAACCGCGGTTGATCTCGGCTGCGAATATGAATTGTCCGTTGATGACAGTGGCCGCACCCACCTTCACGTGTTGACCGGCGTTGTTTCGCTCGAAGGCAAGGGTCGCGCAGCGTACGTGCCGCAGCGCGCGCGTATTGTTGCCGACCCTGAAGGTGGACCGGGGCCCGTCATTTCAGACAACGCCGATGTGGCATTCAAAACGGCGGTATCCAACCTGAAACAGGATGATCGCGCTTCGCTGGCGGCTGCTCTCGGCGCCGCGAAAAAAGTCGACTCAATCACGCTGTGGAATCTGCTTGCCAACGGGTCGAGTGAAATTCGAAGCGACGTGGTCAAACGGATGGTTGAACTCGCGCTTGTCCCCAAATCCGTGAGTCCCAAGAGCCTTATCGACGGCGATGCAAAAGCGATGGAGGCGCTTCGAGAGAACCTTGAAAATGACTGGTTTGCTGAGTCGCCGCCCGAACCATCGCCGACACCTCAACGAAATGCGCCCGCGGCCCCATCCGGCAGCGCGCCCCCGATTCAACCTGGAAATGCTCCCGCCGCCCAACCTGTAACCCATTGGTAGGGTAGACCTCGATAGAGCGTGCGCTCGGTGTTTTACAAAAAGTTTATCTGACCCGTTAACGCTTTTCTCTGACAGGCGTCTTTGGGAGTATGAACCAACCCCGACGACGTGTTCTTGTTGCCACCAAAATTCTGACCGTTGCCCTCACCGCGGCCACCGGTTGTACAACTGTCAACAGTGCCTCCGGTACACTTTCAGAAACCTCCGTTCCCACTGTGGAAATAGGTCATTCAGACGTCGCCCCGGCGGCGGTTTCCACCGCGGCCGTGGCTCTAGTAGAATCGCCGGTGGAACCCGCGCCCCCCGTGGACAGTGCCCAAGCCGTGGCGGTCCCGGTGCCGTCACCTCAACCGCCCGAGCCCGAGCAAAATTCGCCGCTCGCCCTCTTGCGCGATGAGCTTGTAAGCCTGGGTCGAATCGAAAAAGCGCTCCTAAAAAAAGAACACTTTCGCCCGCTGTGCGACAAAGACGGCTACCCCCTCGTAGGCAACGTGGTTACCGGCAAAGGCCCCCAGGTAATGCCCAGCCAATTCTGTTCTGTATTGCGAACGGGCTCGCCGCGTGCCCCCGGAACCTGACAGTCAGATATCTGGAAATTGCCGCGAACCGCTGTCGGAACGGCACATCGGTTTATAAAGCCAAGCCATACCCACAGTGAATGCGAGCGCACCTGCATATGCCGGAGCGAGGTGCACAAACGATGTGTACCCAACCACCGGGTGTACACCTATCGCGGTAGCGAATCCGACAACTCCTGCGATAAGAAGTGTACGCCACAGCGCGGCTGCTCCGGGCTTTATGCCGAGCCAAACGCACGCCATGACCGCCAGGCCGGTGGAACACAATCCGCCGCCGAAGCCGGCCCGATCGTGGGCAATCAATGGGATGAGCCGCGGATTGAGCGCCTGCAATTCCGCCCTCGTAACCCCCATGTACTCTAAGTCTTGTGGAACAAACACCCGCGTCATACCCACCCCCATGATGATGAGTCCGCCGAGGATCATGCCGAAAGCCGTAAACGTCATGGCAAGTCGACCGATACCGGCCGGACTGTATACCCATGCCTTGGCCCCCAACTGAGTCAGGGCACGTGGGCCTCGAACCCCCTTCAAATCTCGAAAACTCAGAATGAGCCCAATCACGAAGACCGGTAAGAGCGCCAGCGTCGCGCGACCATGCCACACGTCGAGGTAGCCATACCCCAGGTAGGTTAGAAAACTGCCAAACCCCAACACCCCTGAGATAAACGCCGTCCACCACGCCCAAGCTTCGCCGCGTCGAAGTGGAACGGCGCCCAACCAGGCATAAATGGCCCCCACCGAAATGATCGACCCTCCAAACGAAACCCGATCATGCGCCATGAAGTGCACAATGCGACATGCGTTGCGCGAGCACAGATCTTCCATCGTCATCCCTAAAAATTGCACGTCGTACGGCAGCATTTTAACTGTGGCCGCAAGGAGCAGCGCAAAAATGCCAGACCCGATCAGCAC
Source organism: Polyangiaceae bacterium (assembly GCA_016712345.1). Classification (GTDB taxonomy): domain Bacteria; phylum Myxococcota_A; class Polyangia; order Polyangiales; family Polyangiaceae; genus JADJRH01. The sequence continues at coordinate 3,105,869 of JADJRH010000011.1, read as the reverse complement.
AATTCCGGTAAACCCAACAAGGTAAGGTCCGAGTTCAGGAAAAAGCCTCGGCCTGGTTGGGATCACGTTTTCCAACCCACCTCCCGCGGCACTTCTCGGGGCATTGTTTGGATGTTGAAGGGCAGGGGATGAACTGTCGCCGTTATTTATAGGCAATTTTGCCTGAACTGTGGACGCCTGCTTGGCTTTCATGATTCGGGCTGGAAGACCCGGCCCCGAAAAAACAAAACCCGCGTAAAGTTCAATCAGCCCGGCGCCCGCATCGAAAAGCGCGACAGCGTCGGCCGGGGTGATGACACCGCCGGAACCCATGATGGGTAGATTTTTCCCATGCCTGCGCGCGATGTGTTCTGTGGCTCGCAATGTGGACGCAAATGCTCCCGGTCCATCCATCTCCCCATCGGCCAGGAGTGCACACGGCATTCCACGAAGGGCAACACACCCATCGATCCCGGCCTCGACCATCGCATCGGTCAAGGCGTCCATCTCCGAGTCTGACAACCCGTGAGGCAACCGCAAAAGCAGCGGCTTTTTGGTCATACCGCGGAGCCGCCGCAGCGATTCTACCCGTTCCTTCCCATTGGCACGGAGTGTATAAAAAGCTGCCGCCGAATTGGTGCACGCGATCTCCTCCGCCGGGTTTTCACCCCCCAGTAAAAAACCCACCGGTCGCGAAAGATCCACCGTTTGCCCCACGCGCAACGCAAGTTCATCGGCCCGCAGCGCCTTTTCGTTGGGCGATCGCACGAGCGCGTGAGCGTCGCGGATACGCATGGGGTCGGTGGCATATCGCCGCGGTCTACCCTGGAGGTAGACGGGCCCCACTTGTACAAATCCAAAATTCAGGTGTTGGAGTAGAGTTAGAGCGGTGGCCTCGGTGTCAATGCCGCTCGCCAACCCCACCGGACTCGGGAACTTCAGGCCAAACAGTTCTACCGCGTCGGACGGTTGAGGTGGTTTTGGCGACAACCACTTAAAAAGTCGCCTTCCGGCCGCGGTTGTCGCTTGAATTTCCAAGAGGCGCATGGTGAGGGCGCGCGCCTCTTCTGGAGCCATCCGAAAGAAAACGGGCTTAAAAAATGGATGATAGGACCAGTCGGGCACGGGATTTCACGCGGCCTGTTTTTCGGTTTCTTCTGCCTGAACTTTGCGCCCAACCCACGTTCCGAAAGCCGCCGCCGTACCGAACATGATGAGAGAGTACACAACGGCGGGGATTGACATGGTCGAGTTTTTCAGCACCGTTGTTGCCACCGCAATCGCCAACGTTCCATTGTGAATGCCGATCTCCATTCCAATGGCGACCGCCTGTTTCTTAGGCATTTTAAAAGCAAGGGGCACGAAATAGCCAACAGCCAAACTTGTAAGGTTAAACACCAACGCCGCGAGGCCCACCTGTTTAAACGCGGTGAGCAACATTTGTGTACCGCCTTCTTTTGCCGCCTCAGTGTACACAGCGGCGCCGATCACCAAAATGAGAAAGATGAACGCGAGCGAGCGTACGGGTTTTGCGAGACGCTCTGACAATGCCGGCTTTTTTGCACGCACGAACATGCCGATTGCCACCGGCACCAAGATGATTGCAAACACCTGAATGAACTTGTTTGTTTGAAGTGGGATCTGTTTATCAGCACCCAAAAAAGCCTTCATACTGAGGCCCACAAGTACCGGCAACGTCAGCAGCGAAAGCACGCTGTTTGTTGCGGTGAGGGTGATGTTGAGTGCCACATCCCCATGCGCCAGATGACTGAAAACGTTGGCGCTCGCACCGCCGGGCGACGCCGCCAGCAACATCAATCCCACCGCGAGTTCCGGCGGCAAACCAAACCCCACAGCGATGGCGTAACACACCACCGGAAGCAAAATCGTTTGACATACCAGCCCAACAATGACGGGGCGAGGCATCACCATGATGCGCTTGAAATCGGCGCCGGTGAGCCCCAGGCCGAGGCCCAACATGATCACGCCCAACGCCAGCGGCATCACAACTTTGGTGAGGACGTTGCCCTCCATTGCGCCATGCTCCGACGAAATCACGCGCGCGCAAGCTCAAACGCTCCGCCGGTGATTTCGAAGCGACCCATGGTACAGATGCCGCTTCAGATCGCAATCGTCTCCGCCCTCTTTCGCACTTGTATAAGTGGGTTGCCGGATCTCGCCCGTCTCACGTTTTCGTCCCGGACGCTATCGTTTGATGTAGGTCCATTATGTCTACCCTTTCTCCTTAACGGCAGGCGCCGTGCGTACACAGTACCCGTTCCGCTTTGGAACTCCTAACTGAAGTTGACACCCCGCGGCATTTCTGACGTATGCTGCACGCGGAGACAAGCTCATGAAACTCGCCGGGTGGAATTTCGTTGACGAAAACGCCTCGATTTTGTGGCGATCGTATCACTTTACTAAAGACGCCCAAGCGACAACCCTCGTGTTTCGGGGAACCGACGGATTGGTCGTTGTGAGCCCCGCGACAGGCCTTGAAAGTCGCGACTATGACGCGCTCAAAGAGGTGGGTGAGGTTCGAGCGCTCATCGCCAACAACTCCTTTCACCACATGGGCCAGGCCGATTGGCGCAAGCGTTTTCCAAACGCGGAGAGTTATTGTCCACCCGGTTCCATTGAGCGGCTCGCCAAAAAAGCGCCCGGTATTCCGTTTAAGTCACTCAGCGAACTCAAACTTCCACCCACCGTTCATTGGGAAGATCCTCCCGGGTTTAAAACGGGAGAAGCGCTTCTCAGTGTAAAAGGTTCCAATGGGTATGTTTGGTTCACCGGCGACCTCCTCACCAACATTGAAAAAGCCCCCGGTGTCTTTGGGATGATGATGAAGTGGCTCGATGCTGCGCCCGGTTTCAAGCTCTTCAAGCCCGGAGTATGGATGTTTGTAAAAGACAAAAAAGTCGTCCGCGAGTGGACCCTTGACAGGCTTACAAAAGAGCCGCCGACGGTGGTAGTGACGGCCCACGGTCCCCCGGTAGACTCTGCCGACGTAGCCGAACTCGCAAAAAAGCAGCTTGAGCGACTGTAATAAATAAACATGTGCGCCGCGCCCAAAAAAAACGCGTCGCCGTCTCCCAAGCCTGCGAACTCCGCGGTTCCCGAAGCCGTCTCGTGGGACGATCTCCGATTTATTGAAGCGCTGGATCGTCTGGGATCTACCCGTAAGGTAGGTCGCGAGCTGAAAGCCTCCGCTTCCACTGTCTACCGGCGCATCGCGGCGTTGGAAGCGGGCGTCGGCGCCCGCTGTGTTGAATCCGGCGAGAGCGTTCGCCTTACGCCAACTGGAAAAGCGCTTGCCCAAGTGGCGCGTCAAACATCGGCTTCTATCGCACAGGTTTCTCAACTGGTTCGAGCGGCTGAAACCTCGGTTTCAGGCCAGGTTCGGCTTACCACGACCGAGGGCTTTCTGCCGCTCATCACCCCTCCGTTGGTTCACCTTTCGGAGCGCCACCCCGATCTTCAGATCGCTCTTCACATTGCCGATCAAGGACCGAGTGTACGCAGGCGTGAAGTGGACATCGCCCTCAGCCTCATCCCATCCCCACCGCCGAGCCTCTTTGGTAGAAAACTCTTCACCGTTCAATATGGTGTCTACGGAGTCGAGGCGGCCATCCACCGCACCCCGCTCAGGTGGCTTGTTCGCGGCCCCACGTTTTCGCACCCAGCTCAGGTGGAATTTGAACAAAAACATGTTGCAAGCCCGGCATTCGTAACGGCGAATGTTTCCCTCATGATGGCGCTTGTTCGAAGCGGTGCGGGCGTTGCGATCTTACCTCGCCGCCTCGCCGCTTTGGAGCCCACGTTCCATGAGGTCGTTTCATACCGACCTGACATGGCCAGCCTTGATCGCGTTGCCTGGATATTGACGCACCCCGACATCCAATCATCACCGCCGGTTCGCGCTGTGATGGACGCGCTGGTTGCCGCCCTCACATAAACCCGTCGCGAGCGATTTTGCGGGCGCCCCTGGCAAAACCGGGGTGTTTCATTTTTGCGAAAGGGTGTCGCAGCATCAATGCTACCCATCGCGCCCAAGTGAACGCATGGTGCCGCGATGACGCGCAGGCACCCCACCGTTTCCAAATCAAAGTATTTTTCGTACAGCGTTTTGGCCATGATGTTTCTCGCCGGCTGCGGCGATCTCGGCACTTCGAGCACATCGAGTACCGAGTCAACCTCCAGCCAAAATGTCGGCGGCTCCGGTGGGCAAGGCACCGGCGGCACGGGCGCAACCGGCGGCAGCAACCCCATCGGCGGCAGCAACCCCACCGGCGGTTCCACTTCCACCGGTACAACCAAGCCTGAGCCGACGTTCAAGGACGACTACCCGCTTTTCGCCCAGTTCCCCGAAGGTGGAATTTACGATTCGGTCGATCATGCATTCTACGTGGGGAGCCTCGGTGATGGAAGTGTACACAAGGTAGACGCGAACACAGGCGAAGAAACAGTTCTCTTTACCGAAACCGCGCCCGGTGCTTGGTGGACCCTTGGAATGGCCGTCGACGAACAACGGCGACGCCTGTGGGTATGCGCTATGGAGGACTTGACGGACACCGATGCCGACCCCGCGTACGATGGGTATGTTTGGGTTTTTGACCTTGAAACGGGAACGCGCCAGGCCGTGTTTCCACTGTCAGACGCCGATCCTGAAGCCACGTGTACAGATCTGACCCTGACAAGCGACGGTTTGGCCTACGTAGTCGATCGCGACTTTGGCAATGTGTACAAAGTGGATATCGACTTCGGCGCCTCGTTGTTTGCTTGGAGCGATGTTCTCGTGGCCGCTTTGATCGGGCAAAACGCCGCCGTAACCCTCCCAGACGAAAGTGCAATCATCGCGGCGATCTATCTACCCTCTCGTCTGGCACGGGTAGATCTCAATACCGGTGACGTGTTGGACATTGACATCTCCGGCGATTTTGCCGATGCGGCGTTTTTGTCAGGCGCCGACGGAATGGTCTACCATGACGGTGATCTCTACGTTGCATTTTCCAGCGAACTTGTAAAAGTGTCACCCACCCTGGCCGACTTCTCTTCGGTGAATGCCACAGCCGTCGATGTTCCCGATGGGATGACCGACGTTGTGAGTACCCCCGGTGGACTCTACCTGCTCAACGGTCAAGCCATTCGCTACGCGCTCGACCAAACCCCGGATCCGTTTAAACTCACGCGATTTGTGGGCAATTTGTGATCGCTCCTTTCGCATTTGTGTCACCCGGTTGACGTCGCCTCGCTGTCCGCCTAGAACGCGCGGCGATGCGCTCACCTACCGTCGTTGCCGCTTCGTTTGCCTCCCTTCTTGTATTTGCCGCCGCGTGTGAGCCGCCTCCGCCGGAAACTCCCCAGGTGGTTCCCGTTCCAACCGTATCGGCAAGCGCTTCCGCCGGACCGGCAACTCCCTCCAAACCCGTTACAAAAGTGGACATGGCAGCCGTCGGGCTTGAGGCCGAGGCCATGGATAAGTCGATCGATCCGTGCACCGATTTTTATCAATACGCATGCGGCAATTGGATGGTGAAAAATCCCGTCCCCGCGGACCGGCCGATCAACAGTCGCTCGTTCGTTTCCATCACAAATCGCAACGAAGAAGCGCTCCGGGCAATCTTGGAAGACGCGGTGAAAGCCAAGCGGGGTGAAGACCCAATTGCCGATCAAATAGGGCCTTATTACCAAACTTGTATGGATGAAGCCGCCGTTGAAAAGGCGGGTCTGACGGGTATCAAGCCGCTCCTCGACGCGGTGAAAAAAGTCAAAGACGCAAAGACCCTCTCGGTTGCGCTCGCAGAACTTCACAGGCGAAAAATCTGGGCGGTGTTTCAGATTGCTGAAGAGCAGGACTTTAAAGATGCCACCAAAATGCTTGCCCAGCTCGACCAAGCGGGCCTCGGTCTACCCGATCGCGACTACTACGTAAAGGAGGACGACAAGTCGAAACAACACAGGGCAACCTACCTTGACCACGTAGAAAAAATGCTCGCGTTGGGCGGACTTTCTACCAAAGATGCCAAAACGGCCGCCGCCGAGATCATGGCGCTGGAGACTGAACTCGCAAAGGTATCAAAAACGCGTACCGAACGCCGCGACCCCGACAAAATGTACAACAAGCTCAATCGCGAAGGGGTTGAAAAGGCTGTTCCCGGTCTCAGATGGGCCGACTATTTCAAGACGTTGGGCTTCGCCGATGTGAGCGATATCAACGTCACAGCGCCCGCCTTTTTTGAAGGATTTGAAAAGCTGATTCAGTCGACAAAACCGGCGTTGTGGAAAAACTACCTTACCTGGCACATCCTTCGCGCGTCGGCTCCGCATCTGCCCAAAGTGTTTGACCAAGAAAGCTTCAGGTTGGAGGCCGCCATCTCCGGCCAAAAAGAGCAGCGCGCGCGGTGGAAGCGTTGCGTTGCCGCCACAGATCAAGCCTTGGGTGAAGTGCTTGCTCAGCCCTATGTCAAAAAAATACTTTACCCCCGCCTCCAAAGAAGCCACCGAAAAATACGTTGCCGAGGTAGGCAAAGCGTTTGGCGAAGAGGTTGAGAAGCTGCCGTGGATGGACAAAGCCACCAAAGAAAAGGCCAAAGAAAAACTATCAAAAATGGCCTATCTCGTAGGCTATCCCGGCAAATTCAGAACGTATGAATTTGCAGTGGACAACAAAAACTGGGCTGCCACCGCGCTTGCCGCCCGCGCGTTTGACTTCAATTATAAAATGGCAAAAGTGGGTAAACCCGTTGATCGCGAGCGATGGGGTATGTCGCCGCCGACCGTCAACGCCTACTACCGGGGCACCCTTAATCACATGGTGTTTCCTGCGGGGATTTTGCAGCCACCCTTCTTTGACGTGAAGGCCCACGTTCCAGTAAATCTCGGCGCGATGGGTATGGTTGTGGGGCACGAACTTACCCACGGGTTCGATGACAAAGGCTCCAAATTTGACGGTCAGGGAAACCTCCAAAATTGGTGGACCGACACGGTTCGAAAACAATTTACAGATCGCACCGACTGCATGGTCAAACAATATGGAAGCTATGAAGTGTTGCCCGGTGTAAAGCAGGACGGCAAACTCACCCTCGGTGAAAACATCGCCGATAACGCGGGTGTGATGCTCGCATTTCAGGCGTACCGATCGCTCCGAAAAGACGCGCCTGAACTGCTCGAAGCCGGCGGGTTTAATGAAGACCAGCAGTTCTTCTTGAGCGTTGGGCAGGTGTGGTGCACGGTCATGACAGACGACTACGCTCGTCTGCGCGCAGGCACCGACACACATTCACATCCGCGTTTTCGTGTGAACGGGTCACTGTCCAACTTCCCCGCGTTTGCTGAAGCGTTTCAGTGCAAAGTGGGCTCGCCCATGCGCCGCGCCGACGCGTGCACGGTGTGGTGAGTACCATGTTTCGATCTACCCAACGGTAAGTCCATTGTTGATTTTGTGTACACAAAGGAAAACGCAATGAGAGTGGCGGTTGTCACGGGCGCCAATCGTGGAATCGGGCTTGAAATTGCGCGCCAACTGGCTCAAAACGGCGTGCATGTCATCCTCACGGCCCGCAGCGACGATGCCGCGCGCGCCGCTTCTGAAAGTTTGAAGGGTCAAGGCATCCAAACAGAACCTTACCCTTTGGATGTAACTCAACCGGATACCGTTCTCGCGCTTTCGGCCCATGTGATCGCGGAGCACGGCGGGCTCGACATTCTTGTCAATAACGCCGGCATTGCGATGGATGGATTTAACGGTGAGGTGGCTCGAAAAACCCTGGACGTGAATTTTTTTGGAGCGCTTCGCGTAACCGAAAAACTCTTGCCGCAAATGCGCGCCGGGGGTCGAATTGTTCTTCTGTCGAGCGGCCTTGCAGATCGAAGGGGAATGTCCAAGTCCCTCGCGGCGAAGTTTACCGATCCCCATCTTACGGTGGCCGGTCTCTCGTCTCTCATGGGGAAGTTTGTCACCGATGTCGCCGCTGGAAATCACTCCGCGCAGGGCTGGCCGTCCTCGGCGTATTCGGTGTCCAAAACCGGGTTGAACGCGCTGGCGTTGGTGCTCTCGCGAATGCTCGCGAACGACCCGAGGCGCATTTTGGTAAACGCTGTTTGCCCGGGATGGGTACAAACAGCCATGGGAGGTGCGGGGGCTTCGCGCACGGTGGAGCATGGTGCCGAGACGCCGGTGTGGGCTGCTCTTCTACCCGACGGTGGCCCGAGCGGCGGATTTTATAGGGACATGGAACCGGCGAGTTGGTAGGAAACGTCTCGGCCAGTTGGCAAACCTGTCAGCCGAAGATCGACAGGTTGTTTTTGAGCATGAGCGTTTGAATGTACGGGTGGAGGTGCGCTTCCGGGATTTGGAAGTATTGCGCCATGTACATGAGTTGGCGCTGCTCTTCAGGTGCGAGGTAACCGTCACCCATGGCCATGTCGGCGCAGTTGACAATGATGCACATTTTTTGTTGTGGCGAAAGGATGCGCGTCGCCGCGTCAAGGTACTGCTGAAAGCCGGTTCGGCGGCAATATTGAAGCGCCGTCTCAAGTGTACGCCCATCGGGAACAACTTTGAGAATATCGCTTGCCTCGTTGTCATCGAGATGACCGTCGGCTGCGCTGATGTACACCATGGCGGCCACGAGGGCGAGCTTCGGCGTGAGTTGAATGTCCTGTCCTCCGAAACCATCGAAAAGCCCCATAACCATCCTCCAAACAACGTAGGTGCAGTGTTCGCCGCACCCTTTTCCGCCCGAAGCGCGGCGTCAAGGGAGATTGTTCCACCCCGTTGAAAAACAGAGGTCGTTGCGTCTTGAGCGGGGTTTCAGTTACGTTCGCGACATGTCGTCGGCTCTACCCAATGCCACCGATCCCTCGCGGGACGCGCTCAACCTGCGCGCTTCGCAAATTGTGCTCATTGAAGATGCCCAAGGGGTTGGAACCGGCGTGCTCGTCGGCCCCGACGGGTTTGTTCTTACCAACAAACACGTTGCACCCAGCCTCGGCCCCTACCGCGTCATCTTGGCCGACGGCAAAGATGTGCGCGGAGTGGGTGTACACCAAAGCCCGCACCACGATCTTGCCATTGTGAAGATCGCTCTCAATTCTCCCTCGTTTCTTGATGTGAATACTGACATCGCCGACGACTATGTGGTGGGGGAAGAAGTGTTCGCTCTGGGTCACCCGCGGGGCTGTCGTTTCTCCATGGCTCGCGGCATTGTGTCAAACCCGCACCGCGAGTTTGAAAAAGAGTACTACGTACAAACCGACGTCAGCATCAATCCCGGCAATTCAGGTGGGCCGTTGGTAGATCGCATGGGTAGGCTCATTGGTATTGTCACCATGATCCTTTCCAACTCGCAGGGCCTTGGTTTTGCGGTACCGGGCCACATTGCCGGTGACTATGTTCGGCATGTCCGCAGGCTCCTCCGGTCCAATATTGTGCGCATTCCAACCGAGCTTCTGACTCAAGCCGACGAGCGCACCAATACCGAAGAAGTTGTAAAGCGAGCGGTGAATGCCCTGGTCATCGCGGGTCGCGGAGCCATTGAAGAAGAAAAGGCGGAAGAGGGGTGGATCAAGTTCAAGTACAAGGGTGCACAGGTGACCGTGAGTCTCAAAGAAGGGCTCTTTACAACTCGATGTCAGATTTTGGCGCTCGGGCCCGGTGAACGACAAAACGCTCCATTTCTACTCAAACTTCTAGAATTGTCGGGTGGCCCCGAGGTGGGGGGTGCGATTGTCAACGTTGTTGAAAATGCCTTGTTTGTAAGTGTTTCTCGCCGTGCGGCCGGCCTTGATCTTGAAGAGGCAACATGGGCGATCGATCTGGTGGCAAACCAGGGTGTGGAGGCGCCTCGCAAGCTGACAAGTCTGCTGTTCAGCGCACCGCCCGTCCAGTCGGCTCCGGCCGCTCCCACCGCGCTGGGTCCACCGCAGGTTGCCGCTGCGGCACCGCTCTACGGTGGTTCATCCTACGGCCAACCTCCCCACGCTCCACCGGCGGGTCCGTATGGTCAACCCGCCCAGGGCCCGTATGGTCAACCTCCCCAGACGGGTCCGTACGGCCAACCTCCCCAAGCTGCGCCGCCATTTGCCGCACCCCCCCATGGAATGCCACCCTACGGCGCTCCGCCTCAGGCTCCTTACGCGGCGCCCCCGGCCCCGCAAACGCCGGCTGCCGGGACCGATCCTGGGTATCCCATTTTGCAAATTCCTCCGCCCGGCGGTTATCACAAATAAACCGATTCTACCGGTGACGCCGCCATTCGATTCTGGTAGCAACGCCCCATGCCGGTAGGAAAAATTGCCGTTGTTCGCGCTCCGCTCAATTCGCTTGTAGCCGGTTTAGAACCTTCCGACGTGCGCGCGCCTTTCTCCTCCGATGGGTGGAAAGGGTACACAAGCGCCGGAGGGGCAATCTTCCATGCGTTTGCGATCTCGGGCGGGTCGCTTGTGGTTCCCTTCGCCGCGTTTGACTCGGTAGAAGAAGTGGCGGTGGCCATTCGTTCTCTGCTTGGAAAAGCGCTCGATGCTCACACCGACGACCGGGGGCTTTTCATTCTCTCGGGGGACGCGCCGCCTGAAAGTTCTTACGACGAAGCCGTTGCGGCAGAAGGTACGTTTCTACCCGTTGTGTCCGCCGACGATCCCGCCGTCAAAAAAGAAGCGGGGTGGGCCTTCGCCGCGGCTGCGGCCGCATTTTCCGGGGGAGAAGGCAAAAAGCGAGTAGAAGACAAGGCCGAGGTTGACCCGCTTGCTTCTGCCCAATCCACGTTTGAACAAAAGCTTGCCGCTCGCGAAGATCGGGGAGCCCTCCGTCGAACCTTGAGCGCCGCGCTCAACCACGAGGTAGAGCATTCTACCCTGGGTCAGCAGGTCGAACCTGACAAGGGTGAGGTGTTCACTGAAGGGGGTGACAAGCTGCGCAAAGCGCTTTCCGCCAATCCCAACAAGGTCACCGCAATGGAAGGTGTGCTTCGCGCGGCGGTAGAAGGTGATATTCAGGTCGACAGTGATCTTCCACCGGTCCCTGAAAATGCCAACTCAAATGTCATCGATACAGTGGGTGAAGAAGTAAAGTAGCAGCTCATTGAAGAGGGACGCCAAGAGGGGCTCAAGCAAGGGGTTGCAAAGGGCCGCGCACCATGACGCGCATGAACGCTCGCCGCTCTTGAACGAGGCCGACGTGGTGCTTGCGGCTTAAACGTAGCTATTGCACGTGTAGCACCACGTAAACGAGTGTTCACCGAGGGGCAGTGATTTGATAATCGGGTGCCCCGCGGCCTTGGCGTGAGCCGTATTGTGACCCTTTTGAGATTCACAACACCCCACGTGCCCGCACGTGACACATACCCGAAGGCTCGACGTGGAGCCACATTCGGCGCAGTGCGGCGTGGCCGGAGCAGTTGAGGGTTCTCCATTGTAGTGAGGGCAACTTCCGCGTTTGTTTCTCATGTGTACATCTCCGAGGTGGCCCGCCAAACCGGTCACCTACCCATGGTTGTCTCAGGTGCCTTCGTTCGTGGGGACGGCAATGGCCGCGTCCAGCGCGCGCTGCAAGTCGGCTGCGATGTCCCGCCAATACTCAACTCCAACAGACAATCTGACAAGCCCTTCGGTCACGCCTCCGGCGGCAAGATCTTCTTCTGACATTTCAGACGCGGTGGTGGTGCGGGGGTGACAGGCAAGCGATTCTACCCCTCCAAGTGATACGGCCAACTTAACGAGGGTAAGCGCATTTAAAAATCTGAATGCCGCCGGCTGCCCACCTTCCAACTCAAAAGCGATCATCGAGCCGGGCGCGTTGCACTGCTTTTCGGCAACGCGAGCCTGCTCTCCCACAAACAAACTGGGATGGTATACTTTTTTTACAGCTGGGTGCGTTTTTAATACCTGAATGAGCTTCACCGCGTTTTTACTCTGTTTGATCATCCGCAGCCACAACGTTGCCATGCTTCGCTGCAAAAGCCATGCGGTAAAGGGCTCACAAATAGCCCCCAAAAATGCCCTTGTTGCTTTAATCTTCGCAAGCAGCTCCACATCTTTGGCGGTGACGGCTCCCGCTACCAAGTCTGAATGACCGCCCAAAAACTTGGTGGCGGAATACACCGACAAATCCGCCCCGTGCAAAAGGGGTGATTGAAACACCGGCCCCAAAAATGTGTTGTCCACCACGAGCCATGCCTTTTGAGCGCCGCGCCGCTTCATCTTTTCGTGCACGTTTTGGAGATCAATCATATGCAGCGTTGGGTTGGCCGGCGTTTCGATGTACACAAGCGCCAACTCGGCTGCATGGGTAGAAAGGGCGTCATCCCATCCACCTTCGGGTACTGCCACCGCTTTGACATTCCACTCGGGCAACATGTGGCGAAAAAAGTGGTCTGTTCCGCCGTACACAGGCCGTTGGTAAAGCAGGGTTTGGCCCGGCTTTACAAGGGTCAACACAGTTGTTGTAATTGCGGCCATCCCACTTGAAAAAACCGCCGCTGCCCGAGCGCCTTTTTCAACAGCGCGGAGCGCATCTTCAAACATCTCGCCGTTGGGGTGGTTTAGTCGCGCGTAGATCAGTTCTGGGCGAGCACCCGCCGGTGCCGCCGTTTTACCCAATGCCACCTCAAACCAATAGGCCGCCTGCTCGGCGGACTCAAAACAATATGTGGACACCGGGTAGATCGGCGACCGTACGACACCCACGCTCAACGCGGGGTCAAACCCCTCCGAAACGGAGCGGGTTTGCGGGTGCGTGTGAGAAAAACGGTTTCGTGCCGCTCTCGGATCTGCCATGGTGCAGAGGCTAGTCGATTCGCAACGCGGCGGCGACTTTCTGCACGAGGATAAACTCATGGCCGAACTTTTGAGCCGACAACAGATCTCCGAGGTGCTTCGCAACGCCCGAACAGTTGTTGTTCTCGGCGCGCACAACCAGCCTGAAAAACCGGCGTGTTACGTGCCGGAGTATCTGTACAGCCAGGGGTACCACATCATTCCGGTGAACCCTCTTTTCGCGGGTCAGCGCCTTTGGGGTGAAAATGTTCGCGCAACACTTGCCGAGGTCAACCAACGGGTGGATATCGTCGACGTGTTTCGCCGGCCCGATCTCCTGATGGGACACCTGGACGATCTGGGGGCCATGTCCCCCAAACCCAAGTTGGTTTGGCTTCAACTGGGCATTCGAAACGATGCGTTTTCGCAGGCGGTTCAGGCGATCGGTGTGGATGTTATACAAGACAGGTGTACGCTCGCAGACCATCGATCCATGCAGATTGGACGGGTAGGGTAGAACGTGGAGCAGTGGCCGCCGCCGCCCCAAAGTGTGGCGGAACTTGCCATGCGTGCCGCGTTGCTTGAAGGTCGAAGTGTGGTCGAAATCGCGAGCGCTTTGGCCGGTCACGCCGAGGGTAGATCGCGCGCCAAAGGAAAGATAGGCGGTTTGATAGAAGCGGCGCTGGGTGCCTCCGGCGTCCATTCTGAAGTGGACTTCCCAACGCTCGGTGTGGAGTTGAAAACCGTCCCGGTGAGCGATTCGGGCCGAGTTTTGGAAGCCACTTTCGTGTGTACATTTTCTCTTCTTCAGGCCGAATATGCAAGCTGGGTAGATTCGCACATTCGGCACAAATTGGCGCGGGTTCTTTGGCTACCCATTATCAAAAGTGTGGGGAGCCCCAGCCGGGTGGGCCGCGCTGTCTTTTGGGAACCTACCCAAGAGCAGGAGCGCGTCCTCGCCGCCGATTTTGACGAAATTGTGGGGCTCGTCGGCGCAGGTAAGGTTGAATGTTTAAACGGCCGCGTGGGTAGATGGTTGCAAGCGCGACCCAAAGCGCGAAACGGCGGTGTGCGCACGTCGGCTTTCGGTCAAGACGGTGAGAAGCTCTCTACGATTCCGCGCGCATTTTATCTTCGACAGCGATTTACCCAGGCCATTGTTGCAGATCCGGCCGCTGTCCCCCCTTAATTGGCCTAACCTCACTTTTCGGGAGCAGGCGCGCGGAGTCGAGCTAAACCGGCTGAAAACAGCAGAGCAGCCACTGTCAGGATCACCAATCCAAATGACATTGGACGTGTACACTCCTTTAGCCCCTGGAGCAAAATGCGGCTCATTTGTTCGGTGGGAATTTTGTCGGGGTTCGCGATCACCCCGAACACGGTTCCGAGGTCAACAACCGTTGTGTACAACATTGAAAACGTTGTCGCGAGGGCAAGTGAGCCGATAAAAGCGAGCCGCCTTTTTTCAGGTTTGGCAACAAATCGTCCCGTGGCGGCCAAAAGGCCCAGGCCAATGAAAAGAATGGCCCACATGCCAAAGCCGCCCTCAATAAAAAAATCCCACATGGCCTCGTCTCCTCGCCTTGGCGCCGAAGCGCCGTTTTTTGGGATCAGCGCGTACCGATGGGGGGCGTGACAAAAAAAGTGCGATCGGTAAAAAAACGGCCAACGCAAAAAAACTTGTCACGCTCGTTTTCCTGGTGCGCTGTGACGGGCGTGGGTTCCGACGACGCGCAGCTGATCACGCGCCTCCAGAGCGGCGACGCAACTGCGCTGACGCGTGTGTACACTTTGTACCACGGCCGCATTTATCAATTTTTGTTGAGACTGTCGGGTCGGCGCGACGTGGCCGACGACCTGTTTCAAGACACATGGCTTCAGGTCGCGCGTGATGCGGTCAAGCTGCGGCCCGATTCAGATCTTGCCGCGTGGATCTTTACGGTCGCTCGCAATCGATACAGAAGCTTTCGCCGCTGGTCGATACTGGACGTGGCACGCATTTTTGAGTTTGGCAGCCAATCTACCCAAGTGGCTGCGCCGCCGGATCATGAGGTGGATGCGCGTCGAACGGCGCTTCGAGCCGAAGCGGCACTCAACTCCATTGCCGCCGATCACCGGGAGGTACTTTTGCTCGTTGTGGGTGAGGGGATGGAAGCGCACGCTGCGGGACAAGTGTTGGGTCTGAGCGCCGAGGCAGTCAGGCAGAGGCTTCGGCGTGCGCGTTTGGAGCTTGCGAAAGCGCTCGAAAAAGGCAATCGTCAAGGTGGAGCGCATGGTTTGAAAGGGCCGATCGTATGAGTCGGAATGAGTCGGAGAGCGGTCACGAGGAGGCCATGTTTCAACAAGCCGACGCGGCCGTGCGCGCGCTTGAGAATGTGCCGGTTGACGCGGCGTTTTCAGCAAAGGTGCTCGTTGCCGCACGCACCGAGCTTTCAAAACCTGAAGAGCAACGTGTACGCAACGCGCACCGCTTTTTCCAGACGGCGGCGGTGCCGGCGGCGCTCGTCGCATGCGCGCTTGGGTACGCATACCATTACATCGTCGTCGCCGAGCGCGTGTATTTGAGCCACGGCGGATGATAAACATGTGTACGCATGTCAGCGTACGCACTGTGAACGTGTACGCCGATTTGTCAAAAGCTGAGGCAGGTCAAAAAGTGTACACATCGACTGCGAGGCGTTTCCAAGCCCGCCGGCGACACATCCAATTTTTCTAACGTCGTGAGTTGAGGGGGTCGGCGCCCAACGGTCCCTGAAATGGTGCGGCGGGGCGAGCCGACGCCGAGGCGGAGGCGGCGGGATCCGCCGTCAGACCGGCGATTTTTTTCTCGGCATCGCGGGTGATGTCGCCAAGCGATTTGTCGCGTTCGCCCAGGCTTACAACCACTCGATAATGGGTGAGCGCCTCATCGGTTTTTCCAAGCGCTTCGAGCGCCATGGCCATGCCGTAGTGTGCGGGCGCAAACGTTTGGTCCCGCGCGAGCGCCTGGTCGAATACCGATCGCGCCTGCTCCCATTTTTTCTGTCGAGAGAGCGCAAATCCAAGCGCGGTAAGCACGTTCGCATCGGGCCTTGAAGCGGCGACGGCGCTCAGCGCGCGTTCCGCTTCGTCGAGTTTACCGGCAGACAAAAAGGCCTGACCCAAGGCAAAAAGCGCGTCGATGTTTTTGGGATCCAACTCCACGGCGCGTTGCAAATGAAGGATTGCATCGACGGGCTTTTGCTGCTGCGCGAGCACCGTTCCAAGGGTAAGACGCGCCGCCGCGTCGTCGCGCACGAGGAGGGATGCTTGCAGTTTTTCAACCGCTCCCGCGAGATCCCCCTCGTTCGCTTTAATACGGGCAAGCGCCACAAGCGCGCCGAAGTGATTGGGATTGGAGTTGAGAGCCGCCGCAAATTCAGCCTTGGCGAGGGCCGCACCGTCTTTGCGCGCTAGGTAAAGTGTACCCAACGCGGCGTGCGCCAAAGCGTTTTGTGCATCGGCCTTGAGCGCTTCATCCAGTTTGGTTTTGGCGTCGTCCGTCTTACCTTCCCGAAGTGAAAGTTGAGCGAGCGCAGTCAGGTAAACGGCTTTTTTGTCGGGCTCAACGTCGAGCAGCGTTTGCGCTTCATACCGCGCGTCGTCAACTTGATCGGCGGCGAGTCTTGTTGGATCGTCGGCAATTAAGTGTACACGTGCTCGCATCATGGCGCGCTGAAGGGAAGGGTCGCTGGGGGCAAGTTCACGCGCTCGACTGAATGCGGCGAGCGCCTCACCGTAACGGCCGGCAGCGAGCGCGGCATTGCCGCGACGCTCGTGATCTTTGGCCTCGGCGGGCATTCCACATCCGAGCGCAAACGCGAGTACGAAGGTTGCCCAGTTGCCCCGGTGAAAAAAGCGCAAAAGCACGCTCCCTTTGTACAAGTCGAAAGAGCCCGTGAGAACTGTTTCCAACGAAATGGCAAAAGGTTATGCTTTTCGTTCGCTTTAAGTCGCGGCCCCCGCCCGCAACCGTCGTCCAGGAGGATGTTGTTCCATGGCGAAAACTCCGCTCATGCGCGCTCTCAGAAGCCTTTTTTCAGACATGCGCGCCGCACGTGCACACAACCTGTCGCTTTCAGGTTTGCGAGAAGAGCGCGCCGTTCGCGCTGAAAAAGTGCGCGGCGTCGGCCGCCGTGATGTGCTCTTTGGAGCGGCGGCGGGGGCGGCGGCGCTGGCGTTGCCTCGTTCTGCAAAAGCTGCCAACAACGCCGAGGTTGCCATTGTTGGGGGTGGTATTGCCGGGCTCGCGTGTGCGCTGGCGCTCAAAGACAAAAACGTTTCCAGCACGGTGTATGAAGCGTCAAACCGCATCGGCGGGCGCATGTTCACCAACTTTGACTACTTTGGTGGTCAAGTTGCAGAATGGGGAGGTGAACTCGTAGACAGCGGCCACAAGAGCATTATCGCCTTGTGCAAACGGTTTAACCTTCCATTGACGCCGTTGTCGCCGCCGAGCCGCCCGGGTCTGAAGATACCTACAAGTTTTTTGGAAGTTATTACCCACGCGCTCAGGCTGAAATCGACTTTGAACCGGTGTACGACGCCGTTTCCGCCGATGTTGACGATGCGCCGTTTCCCACCCTTTATAACGACTTTACCGCCGAGGGTGAAACGCTCGACGCGTTGAGCATCTACGACTGGATTGAAACGCGCGTTCCCGGTGGGCACGGCTCCCCCATGGGTCAACTTCTCGATGCCGCCTACAACATTGAATATGGGGCGGACACCACTCAACAGGCGTCGCTCAACCTGATCTACCTTCTCGGTTACCAACCCAACCCCAACACGTTTGCCATGTTCGGCGAGTCGGACGAGGCCTATCACATTCGAGGTGGTAACCAGCTCTTGCCCCAGGCTATTGCCAATCACCTGGGAATTGGGTCTAGCATTAAGCTTGGGCACTCCCTTGTCAAAATCAAAAAAACGCCGGCAACAAGGGTAGAACTTACGTTTAAGGTGGGTATGTCAACCGTGGTCAAAACGGTGGACTACGCGGTCCTTTGTGTACCCTTTGCTATATTGCGTGAACTTGATACGGCGCAGGCCGGGTTTGACTTGCTCAAAATCTGCGCGATCAACAACCTCGGGCGCAGCGACAACGGCAAGACTCAACTTCAATTCAACCAAAGGTATTGGAATCAAACGGGCGCTTGGCCCGGCATTGCCAACGGCGCCGCCTATTCTGACAACGGTTTACAGTCGAGTTGGGAAGTCAGCCGCGCTCAACCGGGAGCGGCGGGTATTATCAATTGTTTCTCCGGCGGCTCGGTTACCCAAGCTCTTAAAGCCAACACACCCTTCGGCACCATCCAAAATTCAGGTGTGGCCAACGACGTCAGCACCATGCTGGGTAGACTCCAACAGGTGTTGCCCGGCGCGACCGGCCAGTGGAACGGCAAGGCCATTCAATCGATTTATAAAAAGAGCCCATTCGCCAAGCTGGCGTACGCTTATTATCAACCCGGTCAATACACAACGTTTTGCGGGTATGAAAAGGCGCGTCAAGGCCCCATTCTCTTTGGCGGCGAGCACACCTCGGTAGACTTTCAAGGGTACATGAACGGCGGCTCCGCAGAAGGTGAACGCGCCGCAAAAGAGCTGTTATTCTTGATTTGAACGAGAAACCCGGCCGGTTTCGCTGGTGTAGTGCCTCGAAGTGCGATGGTCTAGGTGGCGCGTATTTGAACAACCGGCACTCGCGCCTTGGCTTTTAGGATGGCCTGGCCAAGCCGTTCATCCGCGGTAAGCAGCGGTGCGCGCAGCGCTTCCGCGAGTGCCACATAACAGGCATCATATGCCGTCAGGTTTGGGCGCAGGCGCCAGATGCGGTCGAAGAACGGCTCATGGGGATGTTTGCCAATGGGCATCTCCCGAAAACGCTCCATGGCCAGAGCGATCTGTCTTGGAGGTACAGCTCGCGAGCGCTCCAATCTACCCAGCGTTTGCAGCACCTCAATGTCCAATAGGGTGGGTGCGTGCCAAGTATCCACTCGACGGCCAAGTTCGGTGGCGACCGCTTCTCCAAGCGGGGTCTGAAGTAGCAATTCAACAATGACAGATGCGTCCAAGACGAGCATTGTGGAAGCTCAACGTGCGGGTCGTTTACGATCGCCCACTTCTCGATTTTCCCGAATGATTGCAGCCGCGGACGGATTCAGGGGAGCACTCTTTGGGCCTTTTGCCAGCTTTTCGAGAAACTCGGCAGGCGTCGGCGTTTCGAGAGCGCGCCGTAACTCGGCAAGAACGTAGTCGCTCATGCTTAGTTTTAACTTTGCCGCCCGGACTTTGAGCGCTTCGTGAACGTCATCGGGAACGTTGCGGATCTGGACCATCGCTGGCATGTGCGAAACATGTTCGCATGTGCCGCGCATGTCAACGATCAAATGCGGGCTTCGTTTGCAGTAGGCCCGACGCGCTGATTGTGGGTTTACTTGTTTTGCGGAAAGCCCAGGTCTACCCCGCGGAAACGCGGGTCAGGCCAGCGCCCGATGACCACTTTGTTGCGAGTATAAAAACGGATGCCATCGGGCCCGTAAATGTGCAAATCGCCGAAGAGTGATTGTTTCCACCCACCGAAAGAGTAATAGGCCATGGGCACGGGAATGGGTACGTTTATACCTACCATACCCACCTGAATTTCATGTTGGAATTTGCGGGCGGCGCCGCCGTCGTTTGTAAAGAGGGCGGTGCCGTTTGCGTAGCGGTGGGCGTGAATCAGGTCAATTGCCTCATGGTAGGTTTTGACACGTGTGATGCTGAGCACCGGCCCAAAGATCTCGTCTTGATAACAGGCCATGTTGGGCTCTACGTTGTCGAGCAAACACGGCCCCAAAAAGAAGCCATTTTCGTGTCCGGGAACGCGCAACGTTCTACCATCTACCACAACAGAAGCGCCTTCTTCGGCGCCCTTGGCAACGTAGCTTGCCACCTTGTCGCGATGTTGACGGGTTATGAGCGGCCCCATTTGAGAAGCGGGGTCGAGCCCGTTTCCAACTTTCATGGCGGCGATACGTTCTTTGATTTTGGGTAGAAGTTTGTCGGCTGCGTTTCCAACGGCCACAAGAACGCTGATAGCCATGCAGCGCTCTCCCGCCGAGCCGTAACCGGCCCCCACTGCGGCATCGGCCGCCAGGTCCATGTCGGCATCTGGCAGAACGACCATATGGTTTTTTGCACCCCCCAAAGCCTGAACGCGTTTGCCGTTTTTGGTGCCTGTTTCGTAGATGTATTTGGCAATGGGGGTAGACCCGACAAAAACTGACGGCGCCGATGTCAGGGTGCTCAAGCAACCTGTCTACCGCCACCTTGTCGCCGTGGACAACGTTAAACACGCCGTCGGGTAGGCCGGCTTTTTGAAGGAGTTCTGCACAAAAATTGGTAACCGACGGATCGCGCTCGGACGGTTTGAGTACAAACGCGTTTCCGCACGCGAGGGCCATGGGGTACATCCACATGGGAACCATTGCGGGGAAGTTGAATGGGGTGATCCCGGCCACGACTCCAATGGGTTGACGGAGCGAGTAAGAGTCCACATCGGTGGAAACGTTTTCACTGATCTCCCCTTTGAGGAGATGTGAAAGACCGCAGGCGAACTCAATCACTTCAAGCCCGCGTTGCACCTCACCCTGGGCGTCGGAAAACACTTTTCCGTGTTCCATCGTGAGCATGCGAGCAATGTCGTCTTTGTGTTTGTTCACGAGTTCGCGAAACGAAAACAGGACGCGCGTTCGCGTGGCGAGGGATGAATGATTCCACGCAGCGGCGGCTTTTTTGGCCGTTAAAACGGCGTTATCCACATCGTCCACCGATGCGTACACAACGTTTTTTTGTACTTCACCCGTGGCGGGATTAAACACCTCACCACGGCGATCACCCGTGCCGCCGGTTGCCTGACCGTTGATCCAATGCGTCAAAGTTTCCATGTCCGCCGATGCCTCGTGCCGCCCGGAGTCACAATGCCGGTGCGAAGTGATTCGAATGCCGTATGCTTCGCCGCGCAGCAAGGCCAAAGATGATCACGTTCCACTCAGACCCCAACATTGCCGAGCAACAAATGCTCGCGGTGATCTTCTATCTCACCGCGTTCGGTTACATCGACGGCAACTTTGACAAGTCCGAAAAGTCGTACGTGCGCGACTACGTTGGAAAGCTCGTTGTCGGGCGAGCGCGTGCGATTTTGGGCGAGAAGCTCGATCAGCACTACGCCGACATTGAGCGAACCATCAATCACTTTCATCTGGTGATTGATGAAACGCAGCGGCAAATTGAAGAGCTTTTCACCGAAAGTGTCGCCGAGGGTGAAAGCTCCGAGCAGTTTGTTTTAGCGAAACCCAAGCTTCGTTGCTTTGAGCTTTTCAGGCGTTTTGATGACAAAACGCGTTCGCAGCTGCTTGCGAGCGTCGACGACCTAATGCTCGCCGACGGCACAACCCACCCCAACGAAGAAGCGTTTCGGCGTGAGCTTTACAAACTTCTTTTCGTGCCGGTGGAGGTTGAAGACTACGATCTCGCCGAGGTTGAGCCCGCGTCTGAAGAGTTGAGTGATGCGGATCTCGCTGAAGTGGAGCCCGGCGCGGTGATCATCTCCACGCCGAAAACGCTGTCACCGTCGCTCCCCGATCATCCTTTTTTCCGCGAGTTTGAGTACCCGTACGCCAAAGACAAAGAGTCGTTTTTGGTGCAGGCAAAAGCCGATATGGAACTCATCGATCGCGTTGTCGCAACGCTCGAAAAACAGCGCGCCGCGGGCAAAGGTTTGCTCGACACCTTGAGCGATTTTTCATCGGCGGCGCCGGGTACACGTTTTCTCGACGGGCATGTGTACGCAGACAAACCCGCGCAGGGCGAGCGATGTGAGCTGCTCGTTGTGGGGGATCTGCACGGCTGTTATTCGTGCCTCAAAGGCGCGCTTTTGCAGGCCGACTTTTTTGCAAAGCTTTCGGCTTACAAGAGTGATCCCACGCAGCATCCGCGGCCCATGGTGGTGCTTTTGGGTGATTACATCGATCGCGGTCGGTTCAGTTATAACGGCGTGCTTCGCACGGCCATGCAGCTCTTTGTGAGTGAACCGGATCATGTGCGAATGCTTCGCGGCAACCACGAATATTACGTGGAGATCAACGGTCGGGTGCTTGCACCTGTGCGCCCGTGTGAAGCAATGAACGAGATCAAAGATGTGGCGCCGACGGAGGTGTTTGCGCGCTACATGCGGCTTTTTGAAGAGCTTCCAACTGCGTACGCATTTGACAAAACGCTCTTCGTTCACGCCGGAATTCCGCGCGACGATACGCTCGCAGAAAAGTACACAGGCTTGTCGTCGCTGAACGATCCCGAGATTCGCTTTCAGATGTTGTGGAGCGATCCGAGCGACGCAGATGCCATTCCGATTGATCTTCAAAAAGCGAACGCACGGTTTCCGTTTGGTCGAAAGCAGCTCAAACACTTTTTAAACAAGCTCGGCGTGAGTACACTTGTTCGAGGGCACGAGAGCGTTGCTGAAGGGTTTAGGCTTGTTTATGACGACCCTGAGGCCAAGCTCATCACCTTGTTTTCGGCGGGCGGCGCCACCAACGAAGACCTTCCACCTGAAGCGGCTTACCGCAAGGTAACTCCCATGGCCCTTACCATTCGTCACGAAGGTGGGGTGAGTGAAGTGGCGCCGTTTGCCATTGACTATGCCCGGTACAACGACCCTCAGTACAACGCCTTTTTTCGCGACGCTTTGACAGAGTCTAAGTGAGCGATTTTCCGGTTACAAGCGCCCTTGCGCACTTTTTTTATAGAGGCCAGACATGAAAAAACAACCTTCGCTTCTACCCAATCCGCATGCCGAAAAACCTGAAATTCGACCGCTCCCCAATTCACTCGGGTTTCGAACAGTACGTCGGCGCGATTTTCTGAATGGCTTGCTCGTGGGCGCTTCGGCAGCCGTGTTGGGTGCGTCGGCGTCGGGTTGTGATGACGGCGGTACCGACCCTATTGACGAGCTTCCGCCCGGCAGTTACAAGGGCGACAACAACACGATTTGCCATCAGGTGCGCGATGGGAAGATGTTTGACTTCCCGGCGGCCGAGGGCGATCTGTACGATGCGATCGTGATCGGGGGTGGGATCAGCGGGCTTTGTGCGGCTTATAAACTTCAAAAGCTCGGCGTTGCCAACGTTTTGGTGCTTGAAAAAGAAGATCCCGTGGGTGGGTTTTCAAGCCAGGACGGGCCGGCCGAGTCTCCTTGGGGTCAGGCCGCCGCGTACACAGTTTTCCCATATAATGACAATTTGATTGAGATCTATACTGACCTTGGGGTGATTAAAGAAATCGATGCCGACGGCGTTCCGGTTTTAAACGATCAATTTGTATTAAAAGAGCCGGTGAACAGCGCGTTTATCGATGGCAAGTGGTATCCAGAGGCGTGGGACAAGGGCATTGATGGGTTACCATTTTCAGATCAGGTAAAGGCCGACCTCAAGGCGTTTCGCGATGACATGATTGAGTGGTATAACTACGCCGATGCGGAGGGGAAGTTTGCATTTGATACTCCCAGCGACGCATCGACAGAAGAGCCCGACGTGCGCGCTTTGGACAATGTCAGCTTCGCCGACTACATTACCAAAACCAAAGGTTGGTCGCAGGAAGTGTCGGATTTTTATATTCCGTATTGCCGGTCGGCATTCGGCGTCCCACCTGAAGAGCTTTCTGCCTGGGCGGCCATTAACTTTTTCGGGTCAGAATTTCAACCTTCCATGTCGCAACCGGGTGGAAACGCCTACCTTGCCAAAAAGTTCGCAGACCTTGTGGGGGCCGCCAACATTCAAACAAAGTGCTTCGTTCTTCGAGCTAAAAACGAAGGGGATGAAGTTCATGTCACTTACCTGAAAGACAACGTTTCAAAGACGATTCGCGCCAAAGCCGCTGTGTACGCAGGGCCGCGATATCTTGCCAAATACGTGTTGCCCGATTTGGTTGCCGCCGGTAGAAACGAAGCAAAAGACTTTCACTATACTCCGTACATTGTCGCCGCAGTGCACGTGGATAAAACACCGCCTGACATTGGGTATGACAACTGGATTCAGGACGAGAAGTTTTTCACAGACATCATTGTGGCCGATTGGGCAGGCTTGGCCGACCCGGCGAATGAGCCGCTCACGCGTAAAAACACGCTCTCCTGTTATTGTCCCCTCCCCAGTGAAGCCAACCGGGGAGAACTTTTGAGCACGCCGTTTGAAGATTACGAAAAGAAGATCTTAGAAGACCTGGAAATTGTGTTTCCCGGCATTCGAGAAACAGTGACTGGGGTAGACATCTACCGGTGGGGTCACGCCATGTTGCAGTCGCGGGTAGGGTTTGTGTTTGGCCCGTCACGCGTGGGATCGCAGGTGCCCGAGGGTAGAATTTCGTTTGCCAACACCGACGTGGACGGGTTGCCCGCGTTTGAAAATGCCGTGGCGTCGGCGTTTCGCGCCGCGCAGGAAGTGGCAATGGTGGTCTTCCCACCGCCGTGAAAAGTCACTCCAATGTTTTGCCGGCGAAAAAGTCGGTCTTCAGGTTGGGCTCAAACCTGACAACTGTTTGTTTTGGAAAATAACAAGCGGCAAGCTCCGGGGGGCCGCTGAAAATTCCCTTTGAAAGCGCTGCAAATTCGCGAAGTGTACCCTCCCACTCCACAGTGATAAGGGTCAGCGTTGCACCGTCTGCAAGTCGCACGGAATGTTCGCGGTGTTGGGTGATCGCTACGAGCTCACTCGTTTCGTCCCAGCCTATCCCGATACCGACGGCGGGAGGTTCCGGCGGCTCAAACGATGGCATGGGTAGGTCGGCGAGTTGTTTCCCGTGAACATCCCATGTCAGGATTCGATCGCTCGCGATTGCGAAAAACCTGTCTTTGGAGGGTGCCCATGCCACGGAGGGGGCATCATCGGCGGCCCCGGGCAAGACCCGTTCTGTCCAGGTGGACCGCTCAAACAGGGAGATCTCCCCATTTTCACGAACCGTTGTGAGCCCTACTCCCAGTGGGGAGGCGGCGATTGAAACGACAGCGTTTTCATTGTTTTTTGGTGGCAAAACAAGCCGCTTGACGGTTGATTTTTTTTCTACACTCCAAACCGCCACGCCGCCGTCGGAGGTGAGAATGGATACATCTTTTTCTCCGAGCCAGGCCAGTTGAACAACCGAAAGACCACCTTTGATTCGAGTTACGAGGAGGCTCTTTGGGTTGGATGCCGTGATGTCTACCCAATAAACGGCGCCCTTTGTGGTAGAAAACGCGTACCTGTTCATTCCGGGAGAGGTGTCGCCGGCCTCAATCTCGTCAGGCGGGTATGCCGGTCCCACGCGGCGCAGCGTGGCTGGATCGATGACGTGCGGTCCTGCGTCGGTGTTTATAAGAAGTCGTTGCCCATCCGAAGAAAACACCGCACTAAAGAGCGACTCCGTGCCCGTGGATGACTCGGCGCTGTGACGAATGGTAAGGGTGGGTAGATCAATAGCCATCAAGTGCATTGCGTGGGTGACATAAACCAGCACTTTGCCTTGAGGCTGAAAGGCAACGGCGTAGTTGTCTTCTGCCACCCATTGGGTTTGCACCAGGGGATTGGAGCGCAAAAAAAGGTGGAGCTGAGTCTTACCCCTTTGATCGGGAACCTGACGCAGCATCCATACCGGCGGCCCTTTTGAAGCGCCCATGGATGCGGCGGGCCAGGTTGTTTCGATGATCGAGTCACGCCGGCGGTTGTGGTCCACCTCTTTGGGACAGAGCCCCGCCTGCGATGTGAAGAGCGAAGGTATGGCAGTGGGTAGAGACGTGGGGGCGGTTGTTGCAGATTGGGTAGGTTCGGGACGGGGAGGGGCAGGTGTTTCTACCGGCGGGGTTTGACAGGAAGCCGCAAGAAGAGCACACAAGCCGAAGGCTCGAACCATGAAGAGATGTACAATAGGCGGTTTGATGTCTCTCCGCTCGATTATTTGAATCGCGGTGTTCTCCCGCCGGTTTTGCCCGCGTTCAACCGCCGTTGCCACACTCCAATTGAGGGCTGCCCAAATCGGCTGAGGCACAAACGATCACAGCACTCTCACAATGTTCACCTTGCACATCAAGGTCGAGCGGCACTGCATCCACATCGGGTAGAAATACGGGGCAACTGTTGGCGCAGCCAATGAGCTTTGTACAATCAAAAGCGGGCCCATTTTGCTCCACTTCGTCGCATGTTTGAGCAATGACAACCACCCTGACAAGCACCGTTTCTTCGGGCGCCTCGTTGGTGACAATCTCACCGCTCAGCAGGTTAATTGCATTGCGCGCAAGCTCCTGTGGGCTTGCCGTTGAGTTTGGGTCAATGGGTTGAAAGTCGATACATGCTCGTTCGTTTTCAAGAAGGGTACACCCTTCTTTACGGCACCAATCGAGCAATTTGATCGGACGGCACAAGGGGGCACCGCCCAGTTGAATGTAGTCAACGACCAAGCTCGCCTTGCCCGTTTTGACGGCTCGACCTGCGAGGTACGCATCGCTGTCTGTTTCTTTGCAAACGAAGCCACGTGTACCGTTGCCGTCGTCGGTAAACGTGAGATCCACCGAGTGAACCAGCGGCTCACACGCGATGAAAAGAAAGCCGAGCAGGGTTGAAAAAAAGGCGGCCGCGGCGATGGAAGACGATGGGAAGGTTGGACGCCCGAACATAAGTTCTTCTATCACACCGCCGGACGGTTGGGGCCCGGGGTTTGCGTAGCCGATGCAAGCCTATTGCAGCCTAAAATACAAAAAAACTCCGTGGATCTCCGTGATCTCCTGGGTAACTTCCCTTTAGCGGAACGTTCTGCAAGGCACGGATCCAGTCTTGTCGAGACGTTTGGGACACCCTTGCCCGTCGCCAAGCGGAAAAGCGAACAGCGTGGCGCGTCGGGTTCTCCAGATGGAGTTCTGTGGCGAGCGCAGCCACGACGAAAACGAGAGACCGGCGAGACCGGTGGATGGCGACCTGATGGACATCTCAAGTCGCCGGACCTCCCAGAACGGGCTCTTTTCTGCTGCATCGACAACTCAACCGCAACGAGTTACTCGCCGTTCGAATGAGGCGCATGCGCCGCTGGGGAACTCCGTGTTGATTACGACGTGTCAGGCATCGAGACATTTCAGGTCATTGCGAGGCGGCTGAAGTTACCTCCCCGTCGAACGGGGTCGCGAAGCGCGCTCCTGCGGAACTCCGTTGCGAATGGCGCGGCGCGATCGACAAGCAGGGGAAGGTTACTTGGAAACGTAGAGATAGTTGATACACATTTCTTCGTCGGTGCCTTCGCCGTTAAAGATCTCTTCCATGTCTTTGGTGGTGTCGTATCCACAGCGAATGGTGATGGTCCCACCACCTTCAGATGCGACGGGTTGGTCATAAATGGCCACACCTTGCCAGTGGAAATTCCAGTTTGGAACATCGACGAGACAGGTGTCGGCGCCGTTCAGGTTGTAGTTGACTTTGAGGGTTTTGCCCCGTGTATGCATGTGCGGTAACGTTGCCCAAACGCGAAATTTGCCAACGTTGGCGGGAATGTTGATCACACCCTTTGCCGCGGCATCTGCTTGCCCCGGGGGGAGGTTGATATCGTTCGTGCCTGTGTAAAAAATTTGGGCTTCGTTTTCTACCTGTTCTGCAAGGGTAAGGTGGATCTTGGTTTTGTCGGGGTACGATCCGTTGGCAGTATTGTAATGAACCTGAATGACGCCTTTTCTCCCCGCCTTCAAGCGAAGGCCGGTTGTCTCAGGGTACATTTGCGCGCCGCCTCCGGGCGCCCAACCGACTGTCCAGCGCGCGTTGCCAATGCCCGCACCACCGAAACATTCGTATCCGGGGCCGGGATCGGCCGCGTCGTTTGCGTCTGCCTGAGCGTCTCCCTCCGGGGTTTCAGCGGTGTACAAAATGACGTGGTGTACCACGCGCTTGTCGCCGGGCACCACTTCATATCCCGTTACAAATGCGTCCTGCGCAAGACCGGGGTCAACAACAAAGCACCGATATTCATCTGCCAAACTGTCGTCGGGAGAATAGTCAAACCCGATGTCGACAGTCAGGTCAACTTTGGCCAGACCTTTGGGGGCTTCGGGTTCTGGGGGAGCGTTTTGGGGATCCCCTTCAGGTGCTCCGGCATCGGCCCAAGCCCCAATGAGGGCGATCTGGTCGTCTGTCAACCAGCGCGCATTTTCGTACGTGTTGCAGTCGCCCGTGTTGGATGGATTCCATGGGGGCATTTCTCGCGTTTCAGTTCGCAACTTCGCCAGACCTGCAACGGCCTTTGCGCTTTCGTAGGTGGTCAGAGCAAAGGGCGCAATGCCACTTTCTATATGGCAATTTGCACAGTGCGTATTCATGATTGGGGCGATGTCTTCGTAGTAGGTGGGAGCTTTTGAAGCTGCTCCGCCGCTCCCGCCGTTTCCAGCGGTTCCACCGCCGCCTCCCGTGGGTTGCTCTTCGTGATCTCCACATCCGACAAGCGCAACGAGGGGCAATACAGACGCGAAAATCACGAGGCTTAAACGGGTAGGCGACATGCGATCCTCCGATCGACAGGTGGATGGGTAGGCGTTAGCAATCGGTGATCCATCGAGCGTTGGTGCGAATAACGGCCGCAAAATAAGGACTTTTTGTGAATGAAAAAAAACAGCGCGGGCGATCGTGTTGGGTAGACCCAACAGGGTGTCGGGTGGACCCGACAGGTGGTACCCGCGTTTGCGTCAGGTGACATCCCCCATGGGTAGAATTGTTTATTGTGTGTACACACTCCGCATTTTGGTGCGGAGCCGAACGCGCATTTGGCATGATGGATCGGAATGAGATCGGAAGAGACTGTGCCCCGTGCGACGTCGCCGCGTTATGAAGTGGGCACGCTCCGCGTGGAGGTTATCGCCGGAAAGGCCGCCGGCTCATCGTCGGTAACGAGCGAGCGCGTGAGCATTGGAAGCGCCGATGACAACCAGGTTGTGCTGCGCGATCCCACAGTTTCGCGTTACCACGCTGAAGTGAGTGTGGATCGGGGTGGCCTAGTGGTTGTCGATCACGGCTCCACCAACGGCACCTTTGTTGGACAAGTTCGAGTAGAACGCGCGGTGGTTCCGCCGGGGACAGTTGTTCAACTCGGTTAATGTTTGTTGCGGCTTTCAATGGGCGCGGCAGAGCGCGTGGAGATTTTTCCGAGCGATTCACTTCACGGGTTGCGAGGTCGATCTCCCGTGCTCCGGCGTCTCATGGCGCAGGTTGAGCGGGTTGCCAATTCAGCCGCGGCTGTGTTGATTTTAGGAGAATCCGGTACCGGTAAAGAGCTTGTTGCTTCGGCAATTCATCGAGCGGGCACGCGCAAAACGCTTCCCCTTGAGGTGGTGGATACAAGCGCGCTTGTGCCCGCGCTCGTCGCGAGTGAACTATTTGGACACGAGCGCGGTGCTTTTACCGGTGCCGACAGGCAGCACATCGGCGCGTTTGAAAGGGCGCGCGGAGGCACTGTGTTTCTCGATGAAATCGGCGAAATACCACCGCCGGTTCAAGCGATGTTGTTGGGCGCTTTGGAGAGAAAAAAATTTCGCCGCGTGGGTGGCAAGGTGGAGATACCTCTCGAAGCGCGCGTTGTGTCCGCCACACATCGCGACCTGCGCGACGAGGTGAACGCAGGGCGTTTCCGCCTGGATTTGTATTATCGACTTGCCGTTGTGACGTTGCGTACACCTGCACTTCGCGAGCGACCGGAAGATGTGGCCCTGCTTGTGGAGCACTTTGTTCGCGAGGCGGGACACGACGGCCCCATTGACGAGCTTTTCTCCGACGCGGCGCTTGCGGCGCTCGCAAAACACGCGTGGCCGGGCAATGTGCGCGAGCTTCGCAACCTTGTGGAAGCCACCCTCGCGCTGGGTGAAGTGCCCTCCATCGACGCTTCGTTGGAAGGTGAAACCGCCTCCGCAGTTCAGGTTGAAGATCCCAAAGACCTCTTTCATTCGGTGCTGGATCTTCCTTACAAACGTGCTCGCGCCAGAGTTCTTGAAGAACTGGACAGTCGTTATTTCGAAAGGCTGATGGAGCGATCGGAAGGAAACGTTTCGAAAGCCGCGCGCGACGCCGGTCTCAATCGCACGTACCTGATTGATGTGTTACGCAAGCGCCGTGGTGAATAAAAAGCCTTTTGATCAAGGCAAAGCAACGTCCCACGCGGCGGGTGAATGAGGTGTGTTCCGAGCCGTCACGGTGATGGACCTCGGGCCGAGGCGCGTGCCGTCGCGTTGCACAAGCGAACCCGAATAAGAGCCAAGCGGCACTTCGATCCGCTTGGGTGCGAAGCCCCGAGATGCCCCATTGACGAGCACTTCTGCACCCACCGAGCCGGGACCGCGGATCACGAGAAAACCCGTTGTTGCAGCATCGGACGTTGAAGGCGAGGCGGCCGCGGAAGCCGCTGCGGACGGTGTTGTGTTTACAGGTTCGACGGGATTCGGCGAGACGGAGCGGGCGGCGGTTCCGATGGAGGGCACATGAGCGGTAGTTGAGGTCGTGTGTACACTTTGGGACGTGGGCGTCGAGTCGCTCGGTGCAACCGATCGAGCCGTTTCGGACGTGCCGACCGCCGCGGGGCCCGAAGTGGGCGGAGGGGCGGCAAGGTCACTTGATGGCTTGGTTTCGCCTTGGCCCAACGTCAACGCAAAAGCCAATGCTCCGCCGACGGCGGCGAATCCCAACGAACCGACAATGATTCGAGCGCGTTTTGGGCGCGCGTCTTCCCGCTTCGCCGTGCTCACGGTGTGTACCCTGGGGGGCGAGACGGGCGGATTGTGTACACGTGTCGGCGGAAAATGATCGCTTACAAACTTGTGTGGAACCGACGGGTCGGGCGCCAGGTCAACGCCCAAAAGATCATCAAAAAGTGCTCGTTTCGGAGCCGTTTTGGCGGATGGCTCTCGTGCCATCGCTGTGCGAAGACGTCCGAGCCATTCAACAAGCAATGCCCGCGGTGAGCGGCGAATGCGGCTGGCCAAGACGTTTGCCGCTTCTTCGGCGAACTGTGCGGCCGAACCGTAGCGATCAGCGGGCGACACCCGCGTTGCCTTCACCACAAGCGGAGCCACATCCGGCGCAAGTTCGGGGTCGCTCAATGGGTCTTGTCCTAGAAGTGCGCGCGATACGTTTTCATCTTTCGACATGGGGCTTACGCCTGTGCAAAGGGCTGCAAGTGTACACCCGAGCGCGAAAATATCCGTGCGCGCGTCGACGGCGCCACCGCGAAGTTGTTCCGGCGCCATGTACGCAGGTGTACCTTTCACCGATCCGTCGAGAGTTTTTTCAGATCGGTTTTGCGCAAATGCGATGCCAAAATCGGCGAGTTTTACGTCTCCGCTCCACGAGACCAAAATGTTTGACGGTTTCACGTCGCGATGTACAACCGACAGCGGTTGGCCCGATCCGTCGCAGAGCGTGTGTGCGTACTCAAGGCCGAGCGCGACCTCCACCACCAGGTGGAGAGCAACTTCTACCGGCATGGGTAGATTTGCGGTTGCTCCCTGTTGTTGCAGGTGACTCGCGTTGTGACCGTCTACCCATTCCAACACTTGAAACGGCGTGCCGTCGACAATTCCATAGTCGACAAGCGCGACGATGTTGCCGTGATGGAGCGCGCTCGCGATGGTTGCTTCGTCCAGGAACATTCGCGTGGCCGCAACATCCGAGGCGTCAAGAAGGCGTTTCACAGCCACTCGGCGCGTAACGCCGCTCGAACCTATGGCCTGCCCCTCAAACACTTCGGCCATACCGCCGCGGCCCAAGAGGCCTCCCAAACGGTAACGTTGCCCATCGCCCAACACCGTTGGGAGCCTACCATGGGTGCCGTGCCGTCGTCAGACACCCTGCACTGATGGTAGCCTGCGCCCGCATGCGAATTGGACACCGGCGAACGGCGATCACCGAGACCGGTTGCGCACTTTTCGGCGCGGCGCTTTGGTCGCTCGGATGTGCGTCGGCGCCCAAGATCAAAGCCCCCGTTGCAGTGATGTTGTTGGGTGATGCGGCCGTCGCCGATGTGACGCGGCGTGCACTTTCCGCGAGCGAACTTGAAGATGTGGAGGTTCGTTTTGTTGACCTACCCAAAGTGTCGGCTCCAGCGGGGAACTCGGGCGATGTTGAGTCCGCGGTCAGCGCCGCCCGCAGCGCGTACGTGAGCGCCGACGTGGCCACGTGTTTGGCGTCCACGGGAAACAAGGATCTTCTTTCTTCGCTGTTTATGGACGGCCGGAGAACGCAGGCGGCGCGCTTATTGTTTTGGCGCGTTGCGTGTCGAGTCGTGGAAGGTGAATCGCGCGAAGCGGAGCGTGAGGCGTCTGAATTTGCGGCCCTGGGGCTCGACGTTCCACCCGACGCCGATGCCGCATCCCCCGAGGTTGAAAGGGTGATCGGCAACGCGATGCGTACCGCTGCTTCTCAAAAAAGAGTTTCGGTAGAGGTTCTTTCCACCGTTGCTGTCGAAGTGGCGGTGGACGGTGAACCGGCTTCGTGCAGCACCCCCTGTTCTGTGGAGGTGCGCCCGGGATCTCATTTTATAGGGGTTTTCGGTGACGGACTTACCTCAGCCGTTGTGAGAGTGACAGTGCCCGAGCAGACGAAAGTGAGCTTTTCTCCCGTTGCCGCGTCTCCCGCACAGGCCGCATCCCAATGGAAGGTCAAATATGGCAGTGGTCCCGCCATTGAAAGTACGCCATCGATAATGCTGCTCGCCAAAAGTGTCGCGGCCCGCAATTTTGCGCTGTTTGTTGCTGAAAAAGGGGATCTACCCAAACCGCTTCGTGGAATGTTAACGGCTTCGGGAGGTGCCCCGCTCCGTGCGGAACGGGCGCTGCTCGAACCGACCTCGCCGGCGGAGCAGGCAATGCCACTTTTTTTAGAACTGCTTCGCAACGCGCGTGTTGTTGAAACCAAACCTCTCTACAAAAATCCCTGGTTTTGGGCCGTCACAGTGACGGCGGCGGGGCTCGCAACAGGCATTACAGCGGGCCTCCTTTATGAACGCGATGTGCGTACACAAGTTGGGTTTTAGGAAAAAAACCGGAGAAACACATGGCCCAATTGGACCTTCCCTTTGCCCGACCCGTGGAGAGCGCCTTCGAACCGCGCCGAAACGAGCCCACATTCTGGATCTCGAACATCACCATTCTTCGGGAGCCCAATGCCGATGCGGTGGTTCGGCAGATCTCATTGCGCCGCGGCCTAAATATCCTTTGGGCGCGACCTACCCAAACGGCTCAAGTTGCGCTCAATCAGGGAGGTCTGTCGGGGCATGCCGCGGGGAAAACAACCTTTTGCAGACTCATTCGCTATTTGCTTGGAGAGTCGCGATTTGCGGCGCCGCGGGTTCAAGAAAGGGTGAGGAGTGGGGATCTTCGCGACGGTTGGGTGGTGGGTACGGTACATATCTCGGGTGAAACGTGGACCGTGGGTAGACCGTTTGCTCTGCACGTTCATCCGGTGGCTGCGAAGGGAAAAACATTTGCAGAAGCGCTCGAAAAAGGAGGCGGTTTTCAAGAATTTTTAGACGCCCTCTCGGCGGCGTGTTTGGCCGGTCTGCCTGCTGCCATTCTTCCCACATCGGGGCGTCAGGTTGACTTTCCACTGCTTCTCACATGGCTGGCGCGCGACCAAGAAGCGCGGTTTGCCGGGGTTGAAGAGTGGCGCAGTCCGCGCAGCGAGTCGGACAGTCCAAGCCCTCCCGCAATGGACAGGTTTACGTTGATCCGGTCGGTTCTCGACATTGTGTCCGACGAAGAAGCCAACCTCGTTCGCGAATGGGAAGAACTCGACCGCGAAAAGGACAGCCTGGATCACCGCGCAACTGTGGCGCAGGTGCGCGCCGACGATCGCAGGAAACGCCTGGCGGACAAACTCGGTCTACCCAAAAGTGTTGTGGATAGTCAGGTGATGTTGCTTGCGGCGGCCGCCGCCGAAGTGGCCGATCGCCGCAAACGGGCCGAATCAAGCCGTGCGAGTTTGGCTGAAATTCAGGCGGCGGCCGCCGACGCTGAAAATGACAAAGACGAAGCGATGCGTGTGCACGCTGAGACAATGGGTAGATTGGCGGCCCTCAAAACGGAGTCTACCCTTGGACCTGAAGCGATGGGTAGGTGCAATGTGCCCCTCAGCGTTGCCGCAGAAAACGGGTGCAAACTCGCTTTTGAGCGCGGAGCGGTGCCACCGCGAGACAACCGTGCGGAGATCGATGCGCTTGAACAAAAACGGGTAGCCGCCGAGGCAGATTTGCAACGTGCCCGAGAATCGTTCTTGGAGCGGCGCAAATCCCTTTCAGCAGCCGAAGCGCGTGTACTCACGACCGACAGAGAGTGGCGCGATGCGGAGGCGTTGCTCAAAGAAATGCGTGCCGCCGATCGCGACGAAAACAGCGTGGAAGAACGAAAAAAAGATCGCACCCGTCAAATGGCGGAAGTGTCCGAGCGGCGCGGCGTCCTTCGAAAATCGCACGCGGATGCGCTGGAACGTCTTTCAAACCGGTTTGAATTTGTGTTGCGAGCGTTGCTCGGTGATCGCGTGAAGGGCCGTGTTGAAGTCACTCGCGACGGAATTCGACCGCTCGTGATCGCCGAGGGAGATCGGGAAAGCGCCGCTCTCGATACCATTTGTGTGGTGGCTTTTGATCTGTGTGCGCTCAGTCTTGGATTTGAAGATCGAGCCTTTTTCCCGGGATTTTTGTTGCACGACGGTCCGCGCGAGGCGGACATGGATCAGGCAGTATACGATCGCGTTTTTTTGCTCGCCGAGCAAGCGGAGCGCGCGTTTCCAAATCCCGACGCCGTTGGTTTTCAGTACATCCTGACAACAACAACCCCGCCGCCTGAAAGCCTTCGCCGCAGCCCGTGGCTTCTTGATCCTGTGCTGGATGCGTCGGTGGAAGAAGGGCGCCTTTTTAGAATGAATCTATAACGATCTACCCATGGGTAGAGCAAACGGCGGTTGCAGGTTAATACCGGTTGCCCTTTTTTTCACCGCGTCCCGATGACGCGGGGGGCTGCCTGTCGGACGCGGGATTTTGCCACCTGTCAGATGCGGGAGGACGCTCCGAGGCCCTCGTCGTTCTTGACGACGTGGGGGTTGGACGCGAAGAAGGTGGAGGCGGCGCGTTTGAATCGCGCTCACCTGGGGAGGCCTGTTTTTGTCCACCCGTTCGAACTCCTCGTTTGACGCGCGCCACCCGACCCAACTGATCTACCAATCGAATTAGGCGCTCGGGATCAAATGGTTTGGCGACCACGTAAAAGCGCCTTCGATCTTCGGATGGAACCGCGTCGGGCGCCGCGGTGATAAGCACGGTGCCGGCATCGCGTTGAAGATGTCCCGCAGCCTTCAAGACTTGGAGTCCATTCATGTCGGGCATTAAAAAGTCGGCGCACACGATGTCGAAAACGCGCGCCTCCATCAACCGCAGTGCGGCGGCGCCGGACGAACAACTTGTCACGTCCATTTCGGCGCCGCCCAGCAGCGCTTCAAGCACGCGCAACATTGCCGTGTCGTCGTCGACCACGAGGACGCGATGACGATCGGCGCTGCTCGCGGTGGGCGACGGGCTCATGACGGCAGACTATCACAAAGAACGCGGAGGAAGACGAAGATCTCGGTTTGTCGAGCTGCAAGGAGTACACATCGCGGTGAAGGTTCACATTGTCGGCAGTTCAGCGATTTCGGTTTCGAGCGCTTCCCACTCAAGGACCATTGCGTCGATTTGCTCCGCCAATATTTTTTCTTCAGCGACGAGCGCGTTCACGTCGGCCTGCGAGGTGCGCTCGAAGAAGCCTTCGGATGCGTACAGATCGGTGATTTGTTTTTTTCGCGCCTCGGCCTTTTCGATCTGAATGAGAACTTTGTCCCGGCGCGCGGGCAGCTCCTTTTGGCGGTTTCGACGCTTTTTTTGATCTTCCCATGACGCCTCCTTTTCAGGGGCGGCGGAGGGTGCATCCTTTTGTTTTTCTTTTTTCGCTTTCAGGACAACAGCGTCCACATCAAGGTGATCGTCACCGCACCGTTCTAGATATTCGTTGTAGGTGCCGGGGAAATCGCGCGGCCCCTGGGGTGTAATTTCAAAAATGCGAGTGGCGAGTTGAGAGACGAACCAGCGGTCGTGCGACACGAAAAGGATCGTTCCGGTAAACTTGGAAAGCGCTTCTGTGAGGCCGGCGATCGCCTCCAGATCCAGGTGATTTGTGGGCTCATCCAGCACAAGCACATTGGGCTCTGCGGCGGCGATGCACGCGAAAACGAGTCGCGCGGCTTCACCGCCGGAAAGCATCCCTACGCGCTTGTGTACATCATCGCCCGAAAACAAAACTCTTCCGAGGTGACCGCGCACGAAGGCGTTTCCTTCGCGCGGCCTGACTGCCCACAGAGTATCGAGCACCGTCGCTTCACCGTTGGTCAACACTTCGCGATGATCTTGAGCGAAATATCCAATTCGCACTTCGTGCCCCCACACGACATCACCGGCGTCGGCATCAAGCCGGTTTACCAAAATGCGGAGCAGGGTAGATTTTCCCAACCCGTTGGGGCCGATAATGGCGACTCGCTCGCCCCGGCGCACAACGATACTCGCATCACGCAGTACAACTTTGTCGCCGTACGACTTGAAAATGTGCTCGGCGCTGAGTACATCGCGACCGCTCTGACGCTCGGGTTCAAATAGAAAACGGGGCGCTCGCCGTGACGACTGTGCAAGCTCCTCCACTTCGATTTTTTCAATTTGTTTGAGGCGACTTTGAGCTTGGGAAGCTTTGCTCGCTTTGTAACGAAATCGCTCAACAAAGGCGCGCTTGTGCGCGATTTCCGTTTCGGCCTTTTCAATCTCCGCTTCTTTGCGCTCCAAAATCGCCTGCTTTTCGCGCACGAAAGCCGAGTAGTTCCCAACGTACGAGGTGATGGTTTCGTAATCGACGTCCAGAATATGAGTAACGACGTTATCGAGAAATCGCTGGTCGTGACTGATAATCACGGCGCACCCTGAGTACGCTGCCATGAACTTTTCGAGCCACCGAATGGAGAGGATGTCCAGGTGGTTGGTAGGTTCATCAAGAAGCACCACATCGGGCCCGCCGAGGAGCACCTGGGCCAGAAGCACCCGGAGTTTGAAACCACCTGAAAGTGTTGCGAGCGGCATGCGGTGCTGGGCGACGGGTATACCCAAACCTTCCAAAACAAAACTCGCACGCGACTCCAATGTGTACCCATCGTGGGTGCGGATGACATCTTCGAGTTCGGCAATACGCGCGGGGTCTTCACCGTGCTCCACAAGGCGCTTTTGCTCTTGCAGCGCGTTCCAAACCAGCTCATCTCCCTGAGACGCAACGTCCAAGATCGGGTCTTCGTCGCGAAGGAAGCGATCTTGACGAAGGATACCCATGCGCGCCGTGCGTGGAATTGCCACCGATCCATGGGTAGGTGCCTCGCCCCCGGCGAGGATGTTTAAGAACGTTGTTTTTCCCGACCCGTTGGCGCCGACGAGGCCGTAGCGGCAACCCGGGGTCAACTTGAGGTTGACCTCTTCAAAAAGAACTCGGGCGCCGTAGCCTTTGGCGAGCTGACTAACTGAGATCATGTTGGTAGGTAAAAAAGGAGTGCGTCAACTCAGGTTTTTGCGCTGGCCTTGGCCTGTATAAAAACAACGTGCAAGTGTGCGTCGCTTTCTTCCCGAGAAGTCTTGATCGACACGCCCTCACCCTTCAAGAGTTTTTCAAAGTCGCCCGACGTGAGCGCCAGTTGGTGAGAATGCCCGGCGAGCCCCTGAACCTCGTACACTTTGTCGGATTTGGCCGACATATCCGCAACGGGAATAATCACTTCGTGCTCGTCTTGCCCGCTGAATTGAGCGCTGCAAGCCGTGACCCACTCCGGCGGGTCAACCGCGGGGGCGCAACGGATGACAATGCGATGCGCGTGATTGAGCCCTTTTGTACTTTTTGTGCGGATTAACTTCCCATCGATAAGGTCTTTCAACTCGTCGGGCGAGAGCGTTACCGCATGGTCATGACCTCCACTTTTGCCGAGTGGGAAGGTCTTTTCTACCCCGGCGGTCACGTCGGTCATTGTCACCTCAAAAGTGTGACCGTGGTTTTTACCTACCCTTGCGATTACCCTTGTAAAGCTCGGCTTGGCGGGTTCAGGCGGGGGAGGAGGGGGCGCGCCGGCCGATGGCTCGGCCGTGCCGGAAGGCACCGCTGTGGGGGTGGTTTGGACCGTTTGCGATGGGGAGGGCGACGGCGCGGGTGTGGGCGGTTTGGGCGGTTGCGGCTCGACAGCCGGGCCACAGGCCGAAAGGGGCAATGCGCAGCTGACGCCCAGTTTCAAAAGTGTCCGTCGTTCCATTTCAGGGTGCGCTTCTTACCACAGCTCTCCATAAAAAAACGCAAACGGCGCGCGCGTTGGGAGAACATTTCGCGCATGCGACCACCGGGCCCTTCAAAACACGGCATTTCGCCTCGCACGGTTCGTGCTGCTCGGGGTAGCAATGTACCGTCAGAAAGGCACCGGCGTTCCGGGCCTCGCGAGGCGCATCATCGGCCCGGCGGTGTTCACGTTCGGGCTCTTGAGCGTCTCCCCGGAAAGTCTCGCCCAAACTCCAAATCCTACCGCATCCGCGCAGGCGTCGCCCACGGCGCCTACTCCAGCGGCCACCGCGTCAGTCGAGGGCGCAACATCCGATCGTCCCATTGCGCCTTCCCTGAAAACGCGCGCGCACCGCGAAGAAATCCCCGTTTCGTCATTTAACCCCAAGGCCAACAAAATCAGGTGGGATCCTGCTTGGCCCAAATTCAGAACCTGGGAATACGTGACGACCGGGGTGATGGGGGTGGCCGTTTTTGCGGCGCTCGCCATTCCACCCGAACCCGATCGTTGGCGCGACATGGGCAGTTTTGATGCCGAGGCCCGCAGCGTGCTCCGCATCAAAGACGACAGCCTGCGAAACACCGCGCGTGATGCGAGCGATCTGGTGCTCACATTGATGGTCAACCAACTGGTTGTCGACGCCACGTTGGTGGCCTGGTGGGGACACGATCGCCCGAGCGTGGCGCGTGAATTGATTCTCATGGATCTTGAGGCGATGGCAGTTATGGGTGGAATTCAGGCCATTGTTTCAGGTGTGGCGAGTCGATGGCGACCTTACCGTGACACCTGCGTTGGACCTGAAGAGAAGCAGACGCGCGATTGCCGCGACAACAAGGAATTTCGCAGCTTTTTCAGCGGTCACACTTCGGGGGCTTTCACCGTGGCCGGATTGATGTGCATCCATCATGCCTATCTACCCTTGTACGGAGGTGGCACCCGAGAAGGGTTAACCTGCGCGGCATCCATGGCCGCGGCTGCAACGGTGGGTATGTTGCGCGTTGTATCAGATCAACACTTTGTGACCGATGCCCTCGTCGGCGCGGCGGTGGGGACGTTGAGCGGCTTGGGTATACCCTGGCTCCTCCACTACCGAGGCGGTGCCGATGTCACGGCCGCCGGCAGCAAGAGCAACTCCACTTTTTCAGTTCGGCTTGTACCAATGCCCTTGGGAATTGGGCTTGCCGGGGAGATGTGATATGACTCCCCGCGGCTTCACATCGAGCTTCAAAAAAGCCCTGCTATCGGGCGCATTTGGAGCATTTGTTTTCTTTTCCGCCGGCGGCGCATCAGGCCAAAGTCAGGTGTTGGATCTACCCACGCCGAGCATTGCGCCGCCGCCTTTCACCGGTGAGTTTGAACAGGCGGGTAAACGAGCTTTCTGGCGAGCCGGCAAAACTCGTTGGTTTTTCGCTTCAAGCCTTGAAGTGGGCAACCTGTTTGTTCGCGGAGGAGGAGCCCTTGGGTATGGCAAGCCCCACTGGTCATGGGTAGGTGTGGAAGGTTCGTCGGCGATTTCACCGGGAGGCGGTGTGACATACGGGGGACTGCGCCTCGCGTGGCCATACGCCGATCTTCGCGCCGGGGCGCGTTACGCGTTCACCGCGTCGCAACATTTCCTTTTGCCTCAACACTCGTACACGCGCGAGGATCTCGAACATACAGACGGGCCCAAACTGCGGTATGTCACATTGGAGGCTGAACTGGCCGCGGGATATCCCCTGTTTCGCGGCGCCATTTTTGGTGTGGCAGGGATCTACCATATTGTCGACCCTCCGCCGGGGTATTACGTGTTTGACCCAACCCTCCAAATTGTGGCGAAACCGTCCCTAATGTGGCGCGCCCGCGCCGGTTATTTGGTGACCGTGGACAAGTGGGATCAATTCAGGGTAGGAGCCGTCGTCGAAGTTCTGGGGAGTCCCGAACGCGACCTGGTGTCGGTGCGAGCAGGCCCCTCGGTCACTGCACTTATCACCCACCACTTGGAAGCATTTGGCACGGCGCTTTTGCTTGTACATAGCCGTGACACCATTGGTACGGCGGGCGCCCAATTTGGTGAGCTGGGATTCAGGTACAGGTTTGCAACGGGCGATCGCTACCCAGAGTTTCCATAAGGTCTTATGGGCAGGTGTCGCAACTGCCGGTGCCTTCACATCCGTCTGCCACCTGACATGCCGCGCCGCCTGCGCACTGCACTGTTTGACAGGACATTGGTCCCGAACATGTCACGTCACAGGCGCAGGCGTCGTTGCAGGCGACATCACCGCAGCTTTTGTCGCCGGCACACGTCACGTTGCACCGATCTGTACAGAGGACATTGCTGCATGACGATGTGCTGGCGCATTTGATGTCACACGGCCCCTCGGTGCACCCCACGCTTGCGCATGACCCTTCTCCGCCGCAGGTAATTGAGCAATCGCCCGCGCAGAGCACGGCTTTGCAAGCGGTCTGCAAACACTCGATTGTACACTTTGACGCCGGGCAGTCTACCCCGGTATTTTGACAGGCGCCGCCTCCACATTCGAGCGAGCAGCCGGCATCAGGGCAGTTGATTGTGATGGTCTGAAGGTCGCCGCAACTTTTTTGACCTGTGCACACCACGTCACATTGGCTGGCGTCTTTGCAGACGATGCCTCCGGCGCACGAATTTTCACCGGAGCACTCTACCCGGCATGGCATGTTGGGAGGACAGGTGAGTAGAGTTGAACAGGAATTCAATTCGACACAGGAAATTACGCAGATTCCAAGTGTACACACTCCACCAAACGTGGCGCACAGATCTTCTTCACACAAAGGGATGGGTTCGCCGCCTTGACCTCCCGTTCCCGGCCCGGCGGCTCCGGCCGCGGACGTTACCCCCGTTCCCCCTGTGGCGTTGCCGCCCGTCCCCGAACCTCCGGTTTGCGATACAAGCTCGGGAGGAATGCAAGCCTGCACAGCAAACCCCCATGTGATGAC
The DNA here is from genome assembly GCA_016712345.1 of Polyangiaceae bacterium. Classification (GTDB taxonomy): domain Bacteria; phylum Myxococcota_A; class Polyangia; order Polyangiales; family Polyangiaceae; genus JADJRH01. The sequence goes on along the minus strand of JADJRH010000011.1, from coordinate 3,064,773 downwards.
CAAAACCCAAAGTCGCCGCGCGGTCATGCCGGGAGCCTACACGATGGAGCGGCCAATCGTGAAAAAAGGCCGCACAAAAAAGACGACGATTTGTTTGGATTCTGATTTGATGGTCCGGTGTTGCCCGCAGGCGTGATGCACCAGCCGTTTTACTGCGAAGAGAACATCTACCATTTTTGTGATCATCCTTTCGTGAAAGATCGGGACCGCTTCGTCCTCGTCATCGGCGGAAATCAAGGCGGATTTTTTATGTGGCGGCAACGCGCCGGCATGGGCAGACGCGGCCCGATTTTTTGGGACTACCATGTGATCTTACTCACGCGCGATCCTTGGATGGTGTGGGATCTTGATACAACACTCCCTCTCCCCTCGGCCGCTCTCAACTACCTTGCCGCGAGTTTCTACTACAATCTCGATGAACAATGGCTTCCCATTTTTCGAATGCTCACCGCGACCGAGTATAAAAACAAGCTTGTTACAGATCGCTCCCACATGAGAAAGCCTGACGGCCGTTTTGAGCGACCCGAGCCACCGTGGCCACTTTTAACCCCACCTGAAATGGGCACCAATCTCGCTCGATTTGTGAACATGAAGGATCCTTTCCTGGGACAAATCCTGTCGCTGCGCGATCTCACTCACCTTTGCGAACAAACGGCTTGAGGGTGAGTTTGGTTTGGTGCTCACCACTATCTGCTTCGGTGGAAGGTCCACGCCCCAAAAAGTAGTCGCGCTGCCACCCGACCTTGACCGTTTCATCTTCGCGCGCCGCCAGGTCGGAAATGAACTTACTGCGACTTTCACGCCAGAGCCGATATTCTTTGGATACTTCAGGGTCGTCGTTTAATGCGTACACATCCGGGTTGAAACTCTCCAACTCGCGGCGCCTCATGGGCACCAACATACAAATCGGTTCACCCTTTTCAAACCGAATGCGGGTTTGCGCGCGCGTGATTTTCCAGTTCATTGTAAACGGCGCGGTAGACCAATCGGCCTCTACCAATCCTTCAAGGGGATGAACGCCGTCTTTGTACACATTGGCCGGACCGCGGGCGAGAAGATTGTACCCCGGTTCGGTTCTAAAAAGGTAAGGAAGCTTGAATGTCAGAATGCCGCCGCCGAAGTGACTTGCGACGTTTGACTTGACCAGGTCGGATCCAAACACCTGAATATCGTCCATACCGTTTCTACCGTTCCACAGCAGTTCCACGTCTTCTGTAAGCTCCACAAACCACCCCGCCTGATTGGCGATCAACAGGGGCAAGCAGCGGTAGGCAAACCGCTCGGCGGAATCTTCCATCCATTGACGTTTGGACGGGGCCGGCGAAAGCGTAACGATGCTGTCTTGGGTGACCACAAATGCCCGGAGCTTCATGCTTGCACTTTGCCTCATTGCAACTGTGCAATCAATCACATGAACGCGGCGGCATGGTAAACCAAAGATCCATCCAAAGTGATCCACGAGTTACCCAGCGGTGTGAATTTCCGCCCCCGTTGCCGTCTACTTCACAAAGTGTTTGTGGCACATGGTTTGCGGAACCAGGGCTTAGGAGTCGACCGCTATGATGCAATCGCCCGCCGGCCTCGCCATCGAGATCGATACTGAAGACAAGTTTGATGTTCGCGAGTGTTCGATCGAAGACGGCCTTTCGTCGCTCTTTCAGGTGGAGGTGGTTGCCATGAGCGACAATCCCGCCGTGGATTTTGAAGCGCTTGTTGGGCGCGACGCGACGATGAAAGTGGAGCTTTCCGCCGCGGCGCATCCTGGAGAGGGGCCGCGACTGTGGAAAGGCATTGTCTCTGAAATTCACCAACTCGGTGCCGAAGAAGATGGCCTTTCCAGTTATTCGATCACCGTCGTGCCCAAGTTGTGGCTCCTTTCGCAGCGCACCAATTGCCGCGTTTTTCAGCAAATGACTGATCTGGATATTGCGCAGGCGCTCCTGAAAGAGTGGGGAATCTCCCCGCAGGTTCAGGTGGCACGCACGCTCAAAACAAAAAAGTATCGCGTGCAATATCACGAGAGCGACTTCGTGTTTCTCTGTCGCGTGCTTGAGTCGGCGGGCATCACCTTTTTCCACAAACAGGACGGTGAAGAGACGGTGCTTGTTTTGTCAGATTCGCCCGAACAGGCCGATGCGCGCAAACAGCCTCTCCAACATCTGTCGGAGCCTGCACTTGGAACGCTGTGGGCCACGGGGCTCAAAGCCTCGCGGCGCATGCGACATGGGAAGGTTACTTTTGCCGACCATGATCACCGCATGCCCAACGAACCGCTGCTGGGTGAGGCGAGCGCGGGTGGAACATCGGTGGAGGCCAAGCTTGAACGGTTTGAGTACACACCGGGCGCTTTCAGGTTTGGAGGAAAAGGGCCGGCCGACACCCCCACCGCCGACGATCGCGGTCGCAGTCGCACCGATCCGGGTGAAGCAAAACGGCTCGCGGATCAAAAGGCGGCGGGCCTGATTGCGCGTTCGCAGCGTTACTCTTTTCAAACAAACGCGCTCGATGTGGCCTCCGGTATGGTGCTCAAAATGAACGGGCACGCCCGCGCTGAACAAGCTGAGAAATTTTTGATAACCCGCTATACTCTGTCGGCCTCGACAGAAATGGAACCTACCCTCAGTGTAGACGCTGTGAGTGCGAAAAACCCTTACCGACCTGAAATGATTACCCCGCAGCCGGTGGTGCAAGGGGTGGAAATGGCAACGGTGGTGGGGCCGTCGGGTGAAACCATCCATTGCGACGAGTTTGGGCGAGTTCGAGTGCAGTTTCACTGGGACAGGTATGGCAGCCGCGATCACAAGAGTTCGTGCTGGATCCATGTCAACCAACCGTGGGCAGGTGATGGAATGGGAGCCATCAATATTCCACGCATCGGTCAAGAGGTAATTGTCGACTTTTTGGGCGGCAACCCTGAAGAGCCTGTGATTGTGGGTAGGATCTTTACCCATCTACTTCGTCCACCTATGTCGCTCCCGGCCAACAAAACACAAAACGGCTTTAAGAGCGCGAGTGTGCCGGCTACCGGCGGGTTTAATGAGTTGATGTTTGAAGACGCGGCGGGCAAAGAACTGCTCCGCATGCGCGCCGAAAAAGACATGAAAACGTTGGTCAACAATGACCAAGACACCAAAATCGGAAACAAGCGATCTACCCACGTGGAGAGTGACGACAAAGAAACAGTGGGTGGAAATCAATCAAAGAGCGTGCTTGGAAACCTGGCGCAAACGGTTGTCGAGCAGGCGGTTTCGCAGGTGCTTTCACACGCCGCGTCGTTCGTGGGTGGCCATCAACTGACGCGCACCAAAGGAAACCACGCCCTTTCAGCCGCCGCCCACTCAATCACGAGCGAAAAGGGGACGGTGCTGCAGGTTGGAAATTCTACCATTTATATCGGGCCCGACGCGGTGATCATCCAATCTCCCAAAGTGCTTCTCAATCCGGGTGAAGATGTGCTTGCATCGGCGGTTCTCACGGGTTCCATTCCTTCCACGGCGGGCCAATGAAACTTCGTAGGATTGTCTTCAAAGGGGTTCGCGGCGTTTCCGATTGTGCGTTTGACCTGACTGATCCTACCACCGGTGAGCCCCACTCTCTCGTGTTCGTTACCGGGCCTTCCGCATCGGGCAAAACACGTTTTTTGGAGGGGATTTTTGCGGCAAAAGAGTTAATCGCGCCGTACGCGGCAAGGCCCACAACGGCGGGGTGGATTCGTCCGGGAGAACCCGCTGCGAAGATCTCCCTGACATGGCATCTTACCCCTGAAGAGCAGGGCTACGGAGCGCTTGGGCAGGCAACGGTGGATACCGAGTCGATCTTTTCGAGCGCCTATTTCCCACCGCCTGAAGACGACGGGATTGTGAGCGTTTTGGGAAGGTATGAACACGGTCATACGACCGGAAAAATGGAGTACTTCCCGGTGAGTCGAAACATCAACCTGACCGGGATTTCTGCGGGGTTGAGTGCGTTTGAACAAAAGCCCATGCGACCCACAGCCGACCCGAGAAAGTTTGCGAGTGTGGTCCGCGTGGTGAATGAACTTTCGGCGGGTGGGCCAACGGCTGACTACTTTGCCGCGTTGCTTGAGCGGCTTTCGCCCACAGTCAGGTTTCAGGCTGCCACATCTACCGATGCGTTTCCTCGGTGTTTCACCGGGGAATATGGTCCGAGATCCGTGCGTGAGCTGTCGTCGAGTGAAGGCGACGCGGTGCTGATCGCAGGTGTGTCGGTATTGATTGGGTTGAGTCGCTCGGTGGTACTTATTGACCTTCCGGATCTATACACGGATCCATCGTTTGTGCCTTACCTTGCCGCCGGACTTGTCTCCCTCGGTGAAGACGTTCAGGTGATCGCTGCAACGCGCGCTCCGCAGGCATTCGGCGCTGTCAAACCCAACCAGGTTCTAACCCTCGGAGGGGCGCGGTGACCGCGTATTACTTTGACGAGGGCGCGTTTGAGTTGCCAGGCGGTCTTTCGTACATTGACCGTTCGGTGCACATGATTGAGGCCCCCGGCGGCGACGGTGCCGAGCTTGGGTTGACCATGGAACGAAAGCCGATCTTACCCGGCAAGAGTTTGCTCGACGTGGTGGGTGAAATTCGGCGTGAGCAAGAAGTGAAGTTGCGAGGGCACATATCCCTGGCCGAAGGAGAGTGCAGGGTAGACGGCCTTGCTGCCCTTGAAACAAGGCTTCGCTGGCGTCACCCCAAAGGCCCTGTGTACCACCGTCAGGTGCACGTGGCGCTTGGAAACTCGTGTTTGACAATGACGGCTTCGTCACGCTGGGAACGCGCCGCGGCGTGTGACGCATGGATGGACGCGCTGCTTTCTACTCTGCGCTTTAGGCCGAGAGGACAATGACCTATGTTTGAGATGGCTCACGTTGGTCACTACGTGCTTCAAAACGCGGACGCCAAGTTTTCCAAGTTTAAGAGTGGGCCTGGGAAACCGAAAAGCAAAAAAGACAAAACCCAGGTATATGACAAGAAAAAAGGTCGCGACTTTTGGCAGTCGACCGATGACAGCGGCAACGTCAATGCCATGGGTTTTAAGGCTCCGGCGGCGATCTGCGCCGACGGCGCTCCCAAAGGCGTCGCGGGGGATACCTACCAACCGACAACGTCGTTTCAGTTTAGCGACGGCTCGTATATCAACGCCGACACCATACCGTATGTGGTGTTGCCACAGGCCAAAAACTCTGCGGGAAATTGGGCATCTGCCCACAACGTCAAGGGTAATCCGTTCGGCGACGCCGGTATCAAACCAGGCGACTATGTAAAAATTACAAATCCTGCCAACGGCAACACTGTCTATGCCATTTGGGGTGAAAATGGGCCCTCTGGGGAGGTTGGGGAGATCTCTATGGCCGCCGCCCGCGACTTGGGTCTCAATGACAGCCCCATCAGCGGCGGTTTTACAACCATGACCGATTCGCAATATCTCAATTACGAATTTTACCCCGGATCGGGAAAGCGTACACCCAACGGCTCTCGCATTCAAAAACAGACCTCCGAAGAAATTCAGAAAGCGGGTCGCATCGCCGCGGGAGAACGCAGTGTTTCAGGCGGATACGTGATTGTCGCCGGCAAAGATTCTGTCCTTGTTGGGAAAGGGCAAAGGCCGGCCGCTTTTGCCGATCCTCGCAGTTTTCATGAAGGTGGTTGCCCACTCGCGTTGGGAAGCGACTCGGTGTTTATCGATGGTAGACCCGCGGTGCGCGTCGGCGACGCGTGCACGTGTGGTCAAAAAGTGGTGAGCGGTGAAGGCACAGTTTTCGTGTTTGGAAATCCAACTTCGCAGGGCGCCCAACCGGGGCCGGCAGATCCGTTCTCCCTGTGGGGGCTCAAGCCCTACCCACCGCAATCACCCTTTGGAAATATCGATCTGAACGCGCCGCCCGCTTGGGCAAAAGACGCGTTGGGCCCCCAAATGTCCACGTTGCCCGGATTTATGCCCAGCACTCCGACGGGAGCCGATCTGCTCAACATGTGGAGCGGCAACCTGTTCGCCAAGTGATCTACCTGACTTGGCACCACGCGCGGGGCATCGTTGCCCGTAGCCCCGCGGAAAGGCGAAAAGCGTGGCGCGGCAGGTTTCACTTCATGGAGTCTGGTGGCGTATGCAGCCAAAACGAAAACGGGAATTTGGCGAGACCAACATCAAGCCCGGTTTGGTTTGGCAGGGCCGCAAGAGGCGGCAGCGTAAGCCAATCTGAGTTTTCTCTTGATCTATAGAGGTAAGACCATGGCAAGTCCCGCAGCCGCATGTCTCCAAGCAATTCGCGACGCCAATCGACGGTGGCCTTCCCGAAAAAAAGCTTCTGATGGAATCATGGGAGATGCGCGCCATCAAAAAACAAAAAGCGACCACAACATGGGAAACGCTTTCGATCTTACCCATGATCCCGACTCAGGTTGTTCGGGTCACGTCATTGCCGCGGCGGCTATTCGCGATACGCGAGTCAAATACGTGATCTGGAACCGTCAGATTTTTAACCGCCAGAGGGGAGATTCTCATTTTCGACCTTACCGTGGCAAAAACCCTCACACAAAACATTGCCATGTGAGCATTCTCGCCGGCTCACGCACCGATACTCGACCGTGGGCCTGGTCGCCCGAGGGTGGAAATCTACCCTCCGGCGTTGAGCTGCCCGCGGGTGGAAACACCCCGGCGCCGCCGCCTTCGCCGCCGCGGGGCGGAGATTCGTCACCCACGCCGGCCGATCGCAGGGCGTTTCCCGGTGTTGTACTCAAACGCGGGATGAGGGGTGAACTTGTTGGAATTGTCCAAGCGCGGCTCAAAGCGCTTCGTTGGGAGATCTCCGTCGACAAAGTGTTTGGACCCGACACGGAAAGGGTGGTACGTGCGTTCCAGCGCCGTCGCCATCTCGACCCCGATGGGGAGGTGGGTCGTCGCACTTGGACGGCACTTTTTGGATGACTTACGCTCTCGAAACGGAAGTTTTAGTTGAAGGCCCGTTTTCCGCCGCCACACTATTTTGGCGCGCGCGACGGGGCGAGTTGCGCTGTTCGATCATCGCCAAAACAACGTACGCGCTTCTTCCGCGGCTCGCGCCGATTGTGGAGCCTTCCGATCCGCTGCGCCCAATGGATACTCCCTGGGACGGCGCCGTCGATCGCAGTATTCGCACTCCCGGCGACCTCGTTCCGTTTAAACACTCGCCTGAAGTCATGCTCGTCGGCCATGCGTACGCACCCAAAAAAGTGCCACAGAGCCGGCTCGCTGTGCGCCTGCTGGTGGGTGATCTCGACACGGCCCTTGAGGTTTTTCCACCCCGCCACTTTCTCGCCGACGATCAGCTTGAAGAGCCCCAGGCGTCGCGCATGCCGCTCGCGTATGAGTATGCAGCGGGCGGATCTGACAGTGACAACCCCGTTGGAATTGACACGGAGCTTGTGGATGGGTGGGGTAGGCGGGGGGCACCGAGCGTGTTGCCGCTCGGTATGTCACTTACCCATCCTTCAGATTCAGTTGACGTGGCGGGGTGGGGGCCCATCGCGCCCACGTGGCCGTCGCGGGCGCGGCGCCTCCGAACCGAAGATCGCGCGTGGCTTGCGGATCCGGCTCGCACGCCCATGCCTGCCGCATTTGACGTTCGGTTTTTTCAGTCGGCGCCGCATCAAAACTGGTTGTCAGGTCCAATCAGGCCCGATGAACGCCTTGTTCTAGAAAATTTGTCACCCTCGTATTCTCGCCTCGTCACCAATCTGGACGGGGTGGTTCCCTACGCCACCGTGCTCGGCACCAAAGAAGTGCGTGTTCCACTGATTGCCGACACTTTGTTTATTGATACAGATCGCGCGGTCGTCACGCTCACCTGGCGAGGTTTGGTACTTGTCGACGGGCGCACTACCCGTTTTACCGTGGCGATCGCCCGCGTGCCGGGAAAGGGATCTACCCCTCCACCTCCAACTCCCCAAGAACGGGCAGAACTGCTGGCTGAAGTGGAAACAACCCATGTTGAAACCTTGCCAGACGGTCTCGCAAAAATTCAATTGCCCTTTGCTGTTGCCTCGCCCGGTGCGCGCACGCCCAGCCCCGATTACGACGACGACGCTCTTCCATTTCGAACGCCGGATGCCGACCTGTCGCAGACTCAACCGCGACCTGCATTCCGTTCAACGCCGCTGCCGCCTGAACCATCTCCGCCGCCCCCACCTTCCATGCAGGGGCCTCGCGAGCCGCCTGAGGCGGCACTTGGCATCACGGCGGCTCTCCCCGTTGAGTCCAAGTCGTCCATTGGAATGCGGTTCCGGGTCGATCCGCCGCCGTCGGTCGCCGCGCCCGACCCTCCGCCCCCGCCGCGGCCCAGTTTTGCGAGTTCTTCGTCGATAAGTGTACGCACTCCTCCTCCATCGAGTGTACACGCGTCGCCCGGACCGAGTGTACCCATGGCATCCAACTCCGGTCCACCCGTTCCACCTCCCCTGCGGGCGAGCGGGCTGGGGTGGGCGCCCCCGGTGGAGCCCAAAGGCGCCGCGCCGTTGGAGTCGAAATCGAGCGTCAAGGGCGGCGATGCATGGATGAGTCTACGCGCTCTCTCCGACGCCGCGGCGGGGACCGATTCGGTCCTCCCAAAGCCCGCCGAGCGAAATAAGGAGAGTCGCGAAGTGGAACCTCCGGCCCCGCGGGGAACAGAAGAATTGCGTCGCCATGCGTTTGTGGACCTTCTCGCGTATGACACAGCGCTCCTACCGAGGCTCCGGCGTACACCTGGATTTGCTCGCATTTTGGCCGCGGGAGCCGAGCGACCTGCATGGGTAAGGCCCGACGAGCCCATTGACGAGCGCAGTCGAGACGATCGCGATCGAACCGATGTTTTGCGCGTTCTTTCGTTTACAGCACCGAACGATCTACCCAAGGTTCGCGAGCTTGTGGAAGATGCGTTTGACGACGCCACTCAACTTGACCTTCCCTTGGTTGTGGTGGCGGGTCAACTGAAACCTTCCCATGATGACCTTGCCGTTCTCAAAGCGACGGTGAGGGCGGGTGGACCGTTGAGTCTCACCAACAAACCCCTGCAAGCGGCGCTCAAAGTGCTCGAAGAGGCGGTAGAAAGCGGCATTGCTCCGTCGGGTGAAGCCATGGCGGCGCTGCTCCGTCAGGCCGAACAGGCGGCGGGAAATATGTGGGGGTACCTGAACAGTCAGGTGCAGCGCGTGGTTCTCGAAGAGCGGCAGTTTAAGCGGCGTACGGTTCTTGGGAGCAGCGCATTCGCGCCGATTTGACAACGCCGAGCGGGGAAACCGTGCCGGCGTATGTCACCGGCACGGTGGTGACAAAGCTACCCATGTTGGGGACTTTTCCGGTGGTTGTGTTGGGTGAGTTGCGGCCGCGCGAAGACGCTCAAGAATCGCACGCCGACGCGTTTGTTGTGTGGGCGCTGGGTAGGGTTGTTCGCCAGGCAACCCGACGTTAAGACCGGCTGCGGTCTACTTGATAACGTCGCCTGTGGTCAGGTTGATTTTGACTTCACGCACCACTTCAGGCTCGGTGCAGACAATGGTAGGTTTCGCGCCTTGCACTTCTTTTTCGATGTGGGCGCGCAGCTTCTCAGATGAAGCAAAGTCGCCTCCCATGGCGGTAAAATATTTTTGACCGTTGTCTTTGGTGACAACAAACTTGAGCTTTGAAAACTCACCGTGGCCTTTGAGCGCCTTCCGGGTCAGCGGAAAGTCATAGTCGTCCGGGGTGACTTTGGTGAACGCGTAAAGCACAACGACGTTGGACGTGCACCGAGGCCCGCCGGGAGTAAATGCGCGTTTCCGCTTTACCGGCGCTGAATCTTTGGCCTCCACCCTGAGGCCCTCACCGTCTTTGTCCCGCTTTGTGCGAAGAAGAGCCGACTGGGTAGACACCCAAACGGTACCGTCTTTTGAAACCGCGATGTGTACACCTTTGACGCCCGATGGCAAGGTTTCGTTTTGCCAAGTGCCGCTGCTGAATGTGTACACGCTGCCGCTCGACGCCAGTGCCCAGAGCTTTCCGCTCGAATCTGAGGCGGCTTCGACAACGCTTTCTTTGTCGGCCGGGTTTGGAAGAACCTTCCAATTGGAGCCGTCAAACTCAAGGATTTTGTTAGACACGATCCACGCTTTGTCGCCCGGCCCGGTGACAATGGCGGCGCCGTTCGATTCAATTCCAAAGCTGGAAAGGTCCGCAATGGTGGAAGGCGATCCACTGGCCGTCCATGTTTCTACCGAGGGGGCACCGCTGCACGAATCACCCACGCCGATCAACGTCCCTTTCCCGGTACCGCCGAACGCTGAAAATACCACCGCCGATTTTTGATATTCACACTTTTTCGGGTCATGCGGGGTGATCTTGTAACTCAGCGCGGCCCCACTGATGGTGACGACTTTGGGAGGAGAAAACGGCATACTTGGATTTTCAAGCGCCACCAAGCTCCCGCCCACCTGCGCAACGCCTGCGTAGTAATTCCCAACGCGAGCGCTCTTGGCTTGAAGGCCTTTGTTATCAATCACATACTGTTCGGCGATACCCGTTCTACCTGTATCACCCGTGGCCAAAACCTGAATTGTGCCCGGCCAACTGCCGCGCATTTCTACCACGCTGTGGAAGCCTTCAAGCACATACCGCGTGTCAAACTCGGCTTTGTCTCCGTCCACAAAACCGAGCTGAATACCCCACTTTCCCGTCGGCTTGATCTCGGCGGCCTCGTCCAAAGCGAGCATGAGTCTACCATCGACGGCGAAGAGCTTCGTCGGCGCGGGTAGAGTGGACACCGCTATAAACTTGGAGGTTGGGGCGGGCGGCGGACTGTTTGCCGCGGCCGACGCCGTTGTCGACGCCGTGGGCTCCGCCGTAGGTGCGACCGTTGGCGCTGCGCTCGGGGTAGCCGAAGAAACTCCCGATGGGTTTTGCGGATCGGGGGAGGGACCACATGCGGCGAGGAGCGCCGCCCCGGCAAAAGAAGCCGAAAATGCGGCATGCACGGCAAACCTTGAAAACAGTGTCGGGCGAAGCGTCATTGGCGTGTTCCTGAATGTGAGGGCGCGGACATGGGGTTGGAGACGAGAGATGTTGGGTTGAGTATTGGAGTTGAAATCTGCGATTATAGCAAACGACCGTGCGCTAGAACCAGTTCACCATCTACCACTGCGTCGCTTTCGTCGACACCGTTGGGATGTTCCACACGCTGGTAGGAAACGCGGTAAGTGATGGACCGCCCTTCGGCGGCTTCACCGAGGTTAAACGTCAAGGTTACGGCCTTCCCAAGGATGCGGTCGTCGCGGACAAGTTGTCTCCCCGCGCCGTGGCGGCGAGGCTCAAAGTGCCGGGTTAGGTAACGGTACTCGCTGTTTAAAGACATGTGGTCGGGGCCCTCCACCTCAACAGCCACCTCTACCCGACGAAACAAATCCCCCGTTGGAAAAGCATGGCCCACTTCGCCGGGAATCAACCGAATGTGCACGGTTGACATACTCACACGTTCGGCCTCCACGATAACGGCGCGCGCCATAGCCACAGGATCGCGCGATGCCGAGAATGTATGGCTCTTTTGACCTCGCGTGCCGGCCGACATGTGGCACTCGGCGCAGGGACGAGCGGGTGTACTCAACAAAGCATTTTCCGTGATCGTGGCCTGCATTTTTTCGTGCATCTCCATGCCGCGCGTGCCTGGAAAACCAAACTCGTGGCAATTGGCGCAGGCGCTTGCCGTTGTAAATTGGGGCTCGCGGGCGACAGCATGGGGAGCCGGAGGCGGAGGGTAAGATTGGGTCCAGGGGGCAGCCAGGATCTCCCCATTGGTAATGTGGCATGTGACACACCCGACACCGAGTGCGGCGAGTTGCGTACTCTCGGGCTCATTGGGATCGGCCTCGGGGGCATGACAACTGCGGCAAAACGGCAGAGGCTCAATGTCAAAAGCTCGCCGGTAAGTTGGTTCTGTGTCGGCGCGTTTATGGAGCGAAGCTCGCCATTCGGCTGCCTCCACGGGATGGCACGCCTCACACTCAGCGTTGCGCGTCGCCATCAAATCGCCTCTATTTCGGCCGGGACCGGGCATGTCGAGTGGAACGGGGGCCGCATGCGGCGGTGGAACGGCCACGGCGGCGGTTGTTTTTTCACACGACAAAAGTGTACACAAAATCAACAGCCCGACCCACCGGTGCCTCCCGGCCCATCGATTCTCAGAAGTGTACACGCGACCGGTTGGCCTGTCCACGCGTCATCCCTGCGAGTCCAGCTCGTGTTGAGTGAGTACCATGTCAAGTTCACGAAAACGGTGAGCCAACGCCCGCACGAGAGCTTTAAGCGCGGCGTTTTTGGAAAGCTCGCGTTCCATGGACTCGGCCGTGATCACTTTGACTGTCACATCACTTTTGGCGACCACGCTTGCCGACCTCGGACGTGAACTGAACACCGCGGCTTCACCAAACACATCACCCGGCCCCATGAGGCGGATGGCGAGTCGCCTTCCGTTTACCGTTTTGTACACTTCAACAACGCCGTCGAGCAACACATAGGCGGCCCGCGCCTCTTCACCCTCGCGCAGGATGACTTCGCCCTCCGCAAACGTTTGGGTGGGAAGCCAGCCGCCGCCGCGGAGAAACCCTTCAAGATCCGACTTAAATGCGAGCGCCGATGGATGCCTGTGGGTAGGTTCGAACGAGAGCGCCTTCATCGCGATGCGAGCCAACTCGGGAGGGAGGCGGGGATCGATCACGATCGCATCACATGGCATGATCTTACCCTCACGGGCGCGGGCGATGGTGCCCTTGACGGTAGGTTCGTTGTAGGGAGACTGTCCGGTTAGGACGCGGTAGAGTGTGGCGCCGAGGCCGAACACATCGGTTGTTTCGTTGAGTTTTTCTACCAAACCGAGCGCCTGTTCGGGAGCCATATATGCGGGAGACCCGGCGATTGTACCGGGCCTAAGTGGGCGCGGCTGCCACCCTTTGACGCTTGTGGCGGAGTAGAGTGACGTGGTGACCGCAAGCCCCCAATCCATCAGGTAGACTTGACCAAAACTACCTACCATGATGTTGGAGGGTTTGATATCGCAGTGAATTACGCCCTTACCGTGGGCGAACGCGACGGCGTCGCAGACCTTGAGAAGCACGGTGATCGCGTGTTCCAGAGCATCTGGGTCGAGCCGAGCATCACCGAGCCTGTCGATCCAATCGCCGAACGCCTCTCCCTCCACAAGCTTCATTGTCATGTACGAGGGCGCGCCGTCCACCGACAAGCCCAAGTCATACACCGGGACAATGTTTGGATGGTCAAGTTGACCTGTAATGCGCGCCTCCTCCAGAAACCGATGGGCGGCCCGATGGGATCTTTCAAGCGTTGCTTCGGCCGGCAATTCTAGCACTTTCATTGCCTCGCGCCGCGCGAGGCGCCGATCTACCACCGCATGGATGGAACTCATGCCACCGCGCGCGACCTCCCCTTCATCGTCAAACCGGGCTGCATCTTCGGGCGAAAGGGGAGGGGGAGGGGTGGTTAGGCGACGCGCGGGCAACTGCCCGCCCCTGCGAAGCGGCCCCGGGTCGCTTGGGCGCGCGTCGTCGGGAGCGCTGTCACGATCGGAGGAGGGTGGGGCCATAAGCGTAGTCTACCGCGAACTGCGGTTCGTTTGTGTGAAAAAACTTCGTTCGCGGTAAGACCCGCCGCTCGTGGTATAAGCCGCTCACCCTTCTCAGCCTGCGAGAACAGTCATGAACGACGCTCCCTTTCAAGAGATGTTGCCGCTCGGCAAAGACGAAACGCCGTACCGAAAGCTAACCTCCGACCACGTTTCTACTTTTGAAGCGGGCGGAAAGACGTTTGTCCACGTTGAACCCGAAGGGCTCCGCCTGCTCACCCGCGAGGCGATGAAAGACATCGCGCACCTCCTGCGGCCGGGACATCTTGCTCAACTCCGCCACATTCTGGACGACCCGGAGGCTTCGCCAAACGACAAATTTGTTGCGCTTGACCTTTTGAAAAACGCCAATATTGCGGCGGGCGGCGTCTTGCCATCGTGCCAAGACACCGGCACCGCCATCGTGATGGGAAAGAAAGGTCAATACGTGTTCACCGGAGGGGGGGACGAAGCGGCAATTGCCAGGGGCGTGGCCGATACCTACCTGACCGCCAATCTGCGCTACTCGCAGCTTGCACCGCTTGACATGTACAAAGAGGCCAACACAAAGAACAATTTGCCGGCGCAAATTGAGATTTTTGCAACCGACGGCGATGCATATAAGTTTTTGTTTATGGCCAAGGGCGGTGGGAGTGCCAACAAAAGTTACCTCTACCAAGAAACAAAAGCGCTTCTCAATCCCGATAGTCTCCTCACTTTTATAGAGCAAAAGTTAAAGTCGTTGGGTACGGCGGCGTGTCCACCTTACCATCTGGCGGTGGTGATCGGTGGAACGTCGGCGGAGTACACATTGAAAACCGCCAAACTCGCGTCGGCTCGATATCTCGATACTCTACCCACCACTGGAAACGAACTCGGGCGTGGCTTCCGCGACTTGGAATGGGAGCAAAAAATCCTTCAATTAGCTCAAAAAACGGGCATCGGCGCGCAGTTTGGTGGAAAATATTTTTGCCATGACGTGCGCGTTATCCGCTTGCCGCGACACGGTGCCTCGTGCCCTGTGGGGATCGCGGTTTCGTGTTCGGCCGACCGTCAGGCGCTGGGTAAGATCACGCGGGAAGGTATTTTCTTGGAGCAACTTGAAGCCGAGCCCGCCAAATATCTACCCGAAGTTCAAGATGCAGCGCTGGGTGGGGAGGTTGTCAAAATTGACCTGAATCGCCCAATGAACGACATTCGGGCCGAACTTTCGCGATACCCCATTCGTACGCGTCTGTCGCTCACCGGGCCCATGGTGGTGGCGCGCGATATTGCCCACGCCAAAATCAAAGAACGGGTAGATCGCGGCGAGGGGATGCCCGAGTACATGAAAAACTATATGGTCTATTATGCGGGGCCGGCAAAAACGCCCTCGGGAATGGCGTCAGGTTCATTTGGTCCTACCACCGCGGGACGTATGGATGCGTATGTGGATTTGTTCCAATCTCAGGGAGGCAGTTTTGTCATGCTCGCGAAAGGAAACCGTTCAGGTGCGGTTACAGCGGCTTGTAAAAAATACGGCGGCTTCTATTTGGGGTCCATCGGTGGGCCGGCGGCCCGGTTGGCTCAAGACTGTATCAAAAAAGTAGAAGTGCTTGAGTACCCTGAATTGGGTATGGAAGCTGTATGGAAGATTGACGTGGTAGACTTTCCGGCGTTTATCATTGTCGATGACAAGGGGAACGACTTTTTTGCCGAGATCCTTGCGGCTCCTGGTGACGCGAAAAAACATCTACCCATGGGGTGATGCAGCTCCGTCAAGTCGGTTTTTGTCCGGTTCCGGTCTGGTTGTGTACGCCCAGGGTTCGAATTCGCCAGCGCGTGACATTAAGACGCGAAGCTGGTATGGTGGGCGTGATGAGTGGGCTTGCTCAACGGGCTAACAGATACGTGATCGACGAGGACGATCCGCGCGCTCCGCCGCAAGATGTGTGGGACGCGATGTCGCCGGGGGAACGAAAGTGGGTGATTGACAACCTCCCATCGGAGTTTGAGGCGAGTGAGGCATCACCACCTGAAGGGGACGAACACTTTGATGCAAAGATCGGCGTGCGCGAAAGGCTGAAAAAGTTTTTTGGTCGAAGCGGTCGGTCGGTCTACGTGGGGTGCGAGCTACCCATTTTTTATCCAGGCGAGCGCATGTTTGCGCCCGACATTATGGCGGTTGTCGACGTGTCGCTTCACAAGCGCGATTCGTGGATTGTGGCAGCGGAGGGGCGCGGGATCGACTTTGCGTTGGAAGTGATCTGGTCGGGCCGTCGGCGCAAAGATCTTGTACACAATGTGGAACGCTACGCGGGGTTGGGTATAAAGGAGTATTTTGTTTTCGACCTACGTCGAATGCGGCTCACAGGTTACCGCCTGCCGGACGATGCCAAGGGGCCGTCGGTGTACATTCCGATTTCAACTCGCGCTGGAATGTACCCATCTCAAGTGTTGGGGATGGAGTTATTTTTGGACCAGGATGGTCTGCGGTTCTACCATGCCGGGCTGCCTTTACCCGACAGTGAGGAGCTGATCACGCGCCTCGAAAGCGCTCTGAACGTTGTTGAAAAGCGCGTCCAAGCGGCGGAGGAGCGCGCGGAGGAAGAGGCGAAGCGCGCGGAAGAAGAAGCGGCGGCACGCGTGGAAGTAGAACGCCGTTTGGCAGAGGCGCTTGCTGAGTTGGAGCGAATAAAAAAGGCGCAGTAGTCGTTGAACATGAGACATACCGAGCGCTTCGCAGCGATGGGTTGCGCCATTGGCAAGTGCGGCGGCTTACCTCCTACCCATCGTCGGTGGGCGACGCTGCTTGGAGCCCCGGACGAGCACCCGTGTCTCAATTGTGAGTTGACTCTATTATCTGAACCGAAGAACGTTGACGGCTAGGGTGAATTTCGCCTAAACACGTGGCGGACGGCGGCGCCCGCATGAAATTCACTTTCGAGAACTTGGGAACGATCAAGAAAACGACACTCGATCTGCGCCCGCTGACAGTGATTATTGGGCCGAACAACACGAGCAAAACGTACCTCGCGTATTGCGTTCATGGGTTGATTGCCAACTGCGCCGGCATGGGGTCTATCGGGTGGAAGGCTCAAGTGGATTGGAAAAAGCCGGAAGTGAACACGCTGGTTTCAATGGTAGACGAAGTGCTTGGTGAGGTAGGAGCAGACCTGGCGGGGAATCTGACCGAATATTTTCAGGACACGCGTGGTCATCTGTTTACCAACAGCCGAGTCAGTTGGCAAGTTGACACCGACGACATAGTCAGCGCGTTGAAGCGGATTGGATACGAGTTTGATTCTTCCAACGCACCGGTTGCTCCCAAAGCGCTGGCCGACTTCAACGATTCAGCTTCGCTGGTTGTGCGAGTCCTCGACGAGCTGTTTTTGCCCCCCATTACTCTTCCGGCGGAACGAAACGCGCTGATTATCACGTACAAGATGTTGAGCACACGCCGCTACCGCGTGCTTCGCGATCGCGCTCGCCAGCTTCGCCACCGGTTGGCATCGCCGGAAAAGCGCCAAGCTGCGGAGCGGCAGGCCGCTCTTCTGCGTGAGCAGGGAGACGTTCGATATCCCCAACCTGTGGAAGATTTTCTCGACTTTCTGACGGATGTGGAACTTGCATCTACCCGGATTAAAAATCCGCCCAACTCACCTTTTGGAAAACTCGCCTCGGCGATTGAGGAGCATATTCAGGGTGGCCATCGTACGAGTTTTGAACCAACGGCTCTGGGTGGGAGTGAATTGGCGCTCACCATAGGAGATGGCGCGCGAATTGACTTGTACAACGCTTCTTCTTCAATCAAACAGCTAGCACCGCTGCTTTTGTATCTTCGCTACCGGGCCGAAGAAGGGCAAACGCTTATTGTGGATGAGCCTGAAATGAACCTTCACCCAGAAGGCCAAGCGAAGCTCCTTGAGGCGCTGGGGATGCTCGCCAACCTCGGGGTGCGAGTGCTCCTCACGACTCATAGCCCCTATTTCATGTCGCACCTGAACAGTCTCGTTGCCGCTGATGTTTCATCTGTGGCCCGAAAACGGCGGCAAGCTCAACACCTGTACACGCAAGACGCCAATGCGTTCTTAGCTCCCGATCAAGTGAGCGCTTACGAAATGAGGGAAGAAGGCTTGGTTTCGCTGGCAGATCCCGACTATGGCATTCGATGGGATACACTGAGTGATGTGTCGTCCGAAATTCAGCGCCGTTATTTCTCCATTATGGAAGAACCCAAAACGGTGAGGCGTCGTGGGCAGGCGAAATAAGAGGGACACCGAACCGACGAATTCTCGCGAGCAGGAGACGGGCGAGGGGCTCACTTTTCTCGAAAAGTTGGTGCTCCGAGTGCTGCCTAACCGTGCCGTTCCAAAAGAAAGCGGAGTTTCTTTTTCAGTTAACACCAAGGCAAAAGAAGCGGGGCTTTGCCTCATTTTTAAGGTCGACGACGCGCGCGCGCCTGTGGTTGCTGAAGGGCCTCGGCCTGACTACCTGGTTGTGTTTGTGTCGGCCAGTTGTTGCATATTCACCATTGTTGAAATGAAGGGAACCGAACAGCACGCGGTGGAACATGGTGTGGACCAGATCCGAGCGATGTACAAACTTCTCCGGCAGGCCATGTCAGAATGCCTACCCGCTTCCTGGAAACGCGCGGTGATTCAGGGCGTGTTGTTGATGCCCCACAATGCACAAATTAATCGAAGAAAAATTGAAGAGGCGAAAAAGGAGGGGGTTGAGATCTTACCGCTTGAATACCACCACCAAGCGGAACTCTACCCGTACATTTCGTCGAAAGTTAGCCGTACGATGCGTTACAATCACCAACGGTTGCCGCACGAAAAGCCTGAACTAAATGATGTGGAACAACTCATCGTCGACGGTAAGCGTACACAAAGAAAACGTGACACGTTTTTTCAGCACCGAGCTGGGGCTGCCCCCGACACTTTTTTTCTAACCTTCCAGTCTCCGAAAGATCGAGCCGATTGCTACGTCAGCCTTTCTACCAACCAAAAAGACGCTGTGATTGGGTATTCGAGGGGCGCCGAACAGCGCGCCAAAGTAGTTGAACGTCATCTGAAAGATCGCGGGATAAACTGCTCAACGCTCCGGTTTCAGATGATCGATCCGTAGGAGGCCGCGTGGCGATTGGGGAGGCACCTACCAAGCGTACGCTTCAGGGGCGGGGCCGCCCGGACCTGGGAAGATTTCGTCGAGTTCTTTGAGCGTGTCGTCGGTTAATTTGAGTTCAGCCGCCCGCAACGCGGAGTCGAGTTGTTCATGTGTACGCGGTCCGATAATGGGAGCGGTCACCACGGGGTTTTGGAGTACCCACGCCAGCCCAACCTCACCGGGGGGCGCGCCGATACGTGTACACAACGCTTCATACTTTTCAAGTTGAGCGCGGTGTTTTTCAATTTTCTTGAGTTGAAAATCGGCTGTTCGGCGGCCTTCTGTAGCTTTTTGAAGAGCGCCGCCGAGCACACCACCTTTGAGTGGACTCCAGGGGATAAAGCCCAACCCGTACGCTTTACAAGCCGGAATCACCTCCAACTCAACTGTTCTATCAATGAGGTTGTAAAGGCTCTGTTCTGAAACAAGGCCCAAAAAGTGCCGCGATTTGGCAATTTCGTTGGCCTGGGCAATGTGCCACCCCGCAAAGTTGGAAGAGCCGACGTATAACACCTTACCCTGGGTAACCAACGTTTCCATGGCTTGCCAGATTTCTTCCCAGGGTGTGTCGCGGTCGACATGGTGCATTTGGTAGAGGTCGATATAGTCGGTTTTCATGCGGCGAAGCGATGCTTCACACGCACGGGTGATGTGTAGGGCGGAGAGCCTTGACATGTTGGGCCAATCGCCCATGGCGCCGTACACTTTGGTGGCTAACACCACTTTTTCGCGGCGTCCGCCCCCCTTTTCAAACCAGCGACCGAGAATTTGTTCTGTCCAACCTTCCCCTTTTTTCCAACCGTACACGTTGGCCGTATCAAAAAAGTTAATTCCAAGTTCGAGCGCGCGATCCATGATCGCGTGAGATGTTTCTTCGTCGGTTTGGGGGCCAAAGTTCATTGTGCCGAGGCACACGCGACTGACTTTGAGACCGGTGCGTCCGAGACGGGTCGTGTTCATGGCGGGCGAGGCTAGCCCTAAAAGAAGCGACAAGGAATTGAACATTTATAAGACTCGGATTTTCGTCCGGCAAAACCGGCATTTCCGTTTCGCGCTTGAGCTGGTAGGATGGGCGCGTCGTCATGATCGCCAAGAAAACAAAGGTTGCCGTTTTGGGCGGCGGAGCGGGGGCGCTCTCAGCGGCGTTTGCCCTATCAGCGACCGAAGATTTGAGGTCGCGCTTTGATGTCACGGTGCACCAGGCAGGTTTTCGCCTCGGGGGAAAAGCCGCGACGGGACGCAACAAGAAAGAGCACGATGTGATCTTGGATGGGGCGGGCCAAATGTTTTTGGGCGCCTACGACAGCGCATTTCGGCTTGTTCGAGAGTGTTACCAGGCCCTTGAAAAACCGCACAACGCGCCGATCCAAAAATGGCAGGATGCGTTCGTCCGGCACAACCACGCGGTTGTTTTTTGCCAACTCTCAGGTGAAAGTGCCTACGACGGCGGCTGGTTTCCGTGGGTGCTCCGCTTTCCGGAAAACAGCGCGGAGCCAGGTGATGGGGCTGCCTGCGCCGACAAATGGGTGATGTTTCGCTTGGCGGTGGAGTGGCTTTGGAATGTTTGGAACGCCGCGGATGAGGTGAGTACACTTGGAATTGTTGTCAAAGATGCCAATCGATCCGTCACGGGTGATCTACCGGCGTGGGTGCAGGCGCGGCTTGCGGAGATGGAGTCAAAAGAGGGCTTTGGACCAATTGACCACCCGCTCATTGGGAAGGCGATTGCCGAGAACAACAAGCCCTCTGGAATAAACGAATTGGGCTTGGGTAGATTGGTGGCCGCCGTTCGAAATGTGGTGCGATTTCTCCCTGACAGTCCAAACGATCATCCGGCATGGGCGCACCATGTGCTGGCGGCTCTCATTCGAAAGTTGATGGATAGGGCTTGGGAACTGTTGCACGGGTACGTTGCAGTTGACCCTTGGGCCTACAAGATTTGGGTATCCATCAATCTGGCCGGATCCATCGCGCTCGGAATGCTCACCGACGGCCTTCTTTTTCATGAATCTTCGGCGGTGGATCACCTCGATTTTCGGCAGTGGTTGGAGCGACACGGGGCGAACAACGTCACGTTGGAATCGGGGCTTGTTCAAGCGATTTACAATGCTGTCTTCGCTTATGTGAACGGCGATCCTGAAAAGGGAAATCTCGCGGCGGGCACATGCCTGGGCGCGCTCTTGTGGGCGTTCTGTACATACAAGGGGTCTGTCTTTTGGCAGCTCGCGGCGGGGGCCGGTGATACGGTATTTGCCCCGCTTTACGCGGTACTCAAAAAGCGAGGAGTCAAGTTCAGATTTTTCCACAAGGTGGCGGCTCTTTCGCTTTCACCCGATAAAAAAGCCATTAGCGCTATTGAGCTTGTCGAACAGGTGAAACTCCACAAGGGGAGTTACGATCCCCTGATTATGGTAAACAATCTACCCTGTTGGCCAAACGAACCGTTGTACGACCAAATTGTGGACGGGGATGAATTGGCGCTTTCAGGGGTCGATCTTGAATCTCCCTATAGTCCAGCCTGGAAAGATGCGAAGCGCACAACGCTCATCTCAGGGCTTGACTTTGATGAGGTGGTGCTGGGAATTTCAATTGGAGCCATCCCGTATATTGCACCCGAGTTGGTGCTTGAAAACGCTGCATTTCGAGGGATGATCGCCAACGTTGGAACGGTGCAGACACTATCGTTTCAGCTTTGGTTGAACAAAACACTCCCTGAGGTTGGTTTTAGCCTCGGTTCTCAAAACTCGGTGGGCCCCGTCACAACCTCGTATGTCATGCCGATGGAAGGTTGGAGTGACCTGTCCAGTCACCTCAAGTATGAATCGTGGGGTGGGGAAGGGGCGCCTCAAACGCTCGTTCATTTTCACGGACCGCTGGAACAGTTGGGGCCCACTTCGCCGTTTTCCGATGTTGGGTTTCCTGCCAAACAAAAGGCCCGCGTGATCTCTCTCGCCCGCAAATATCTTGAAAACGATGTGGGTAGAATTTGGCCGTTGGCAGCCAAGTCGGAAGGGCATGGGTTTCGGTGGGACTTCGTGGTCACCCAACACCACAGCGCCAACGTTGACCCGAGCGATCGGGTAGTATTGTCAAGCGCCGGCAGTCTGCGTCACAGGCTTGCCCCCGGTGAAAGCGGGTTTACCAATCTCGTCCTGGCGGGCGATTGGGTAAAGACAACGTTGAATGTGGGTTGTATCGAAGCCGCTGTGGAAGCGGGTTTTGAAGCGGCCGGTGTTCTTACGCGGCGTTCAACTCAAACGGAGTCGCCGGAGAGTCATTTGGGCTCTTGATCACCGCGTGGTCCTATTCGCCAAGTGATCCGTCCAACTTCCTGACCTTCATACATTTGGCGAACTGCGATTTCAAAAAACATCCGTAGATGCTCTTTTGGAATTTGAACCAAAAGGCGCATTGGAATGCGACCTTTTGCAGGGAAAACAACCGGGTTGAAACGCGTTCTACCCGCGGGGTTGATTTGCACGTGGGCCAGTCGACGAAGTTTGGCGCCCTTGACAGGCACGAGTGGTTCACGCGCTTGATCTGCGAGAGCGCGCGGCATTTCGAGAATGACTTTTGCGCCCTTGGGAAGTTTGCCAATCACTTCGAGTTGCATGGGACGGGCCTTGTCAGGTGCGCCGGCGGCCATGAAAGGTATGGGTACATACCCCGGTGGTGAAGCGTTGGGAGGTGGAACGTTGTTGACGACGTTGAAGTTGCGCCACGTGACGTTGTTGTTGACGCGAATGAAACGCTGAAAGTTGTCCCAGTTGACGAAGTCGGCGGGGGAGGGCGCCGGGTCGGAAGGATGGCCCACGAGTGCCACAAAGCAATAGTGGCCCGTTGCCGGAATTGCCGCCGACGGCCAGACGATCGCGTTTGAAACAGTGAGAATGTCGCCGTTTGGAACGTTGGGTAGAGTTGTGGAACCTACCAATGTCCAAAGGTCCGGCGTGACGAGGGTAGAAGCGGGCGACCAATACACCGTGGCATTCACGTTTGTAACGGCGGATCCACCGCGATTCCGAACGCGAACGTAGATGTAGTTGTCTTGACCGGCTTCCACTTCGTAGCCCAGTGTGGAGCTGTTTTCGGTCCCACTTCCCTCCCCATAGGTGGCCTGCGGGTTCGCGACGGCGGTGCGGACAGCAATCACGTCGGGACTGGCTGATATCGCACCCACGTGGGGCTCTCCTGTATCACCCACGTAGTCGCGAATGTACACATCGGGCGCGAGGTTGAGGACCGTACCGTCGATGATGGCGCGAAGATTGGGCATGACGCCGATGAGGTCGGTTGCGGGTGTTTGCGAAGGTGTACCGTTGGCAGGATCGCTGAGGATCGCGCGCATTTGCCAGGGGCAAAACGCTTTCCGAGGTTCGCCTGAGCGAGGCCCTGAACGGCAAGCGCGGCACCGGTTACAATCGGCGTGGCGCTGGAAGTGCCGTTGAAGCCAGTGGTGTATAGAGTGGTTGCCGTGCCCGCCGCATCGGTGCTGAGCGTGTCGACGTTTTCTCCCCAGCCGTAACAATCTACCCTGGTTCCAAAACACGAAAACCCGAGGCGAGTGTGCGGTGCTGTTGAGCTTGCGGCGCCCACTATAATCGCCCCGGAGTCTTGGAATCCCGGAGCGGTGCGGTTGAAGACGCGGTCGCCGCCGGGGTTAACCACGGTATCAAGGTCAACTCCGCCGTTGCCCGCAGCCTGCACAACAGTAATGCCGAGCGCCGTGGCAAGGCGAATGGCGTCAAACACCGCGGGCTCAATTTCAACTGGAACTTGTGTGTATCCCCAGAGGCTTGTTTGAGCTTCGAGAATGAGCACATCGCCGAAGTTCATGACGGCAATGGCGTCGAGAATGGGTTGAGACGTGCTGTACCCACCTCCAGTGAGCCACTGTCCAACACACCGAATCGACGCCAAGTTCGGAGTGATACCAACACAACCACGGGTGTTGTCGACTGCGGCGATTTCACCCAATACTCCGGTTCCGTGGAAGAAGTATGAATTGTTCAACCCAGAAATCAGGGTGATCCCGTGGGCTGTCAGATCTTCGTGATTGAATGTCCATCCCCATTCGAGATCGACAACCGATTGGCCGGCGCCGTCGCCTCCCGCAAACCCCCATGCGTACTCAGCGTCGATACCGTCCGGCGCGGGGTTAAGGTATCCTTGGTTTGGCTCACGGGGATCGTCTGCGGGGTTGACAACCGGCGGTTCAACCGGCGGCGGCTCCACGTATGCGACTTCCACATTGGGCCACGTGGAGAGTTCCTTCACCATCGATTCAGGTTCGGCATCGGCGGGAATGTGAAGCGCGCAGTAGGCGTGTAGATTTCGCGGTCGGTAAGTAGGGTCGCGCTCAACGGCGCGTGAAACCAGGCTGTGCAGATCTACCGATTTGCCGCCGCCAAATAGGGAGACGATGTTGAGTCCAGAATAACGCTTGGACAGTTGCTCCCACGGAGCGATGCCAAGAGAGTCGAGCTTTGTGCCGATCTCTTCCGTGGGAATTTGAATGTGGTCTTTGAATTTGACGATCACGCGCGGGATGTACTTCCCCTTGCCGCGATCATTTTCTTTGACTTCCGCGTTCGGTCGTTTTGCGGGCATATCCACCTCCTCGCTCGAAAGAGCGATGGGCGAAGTATCTCACGCAAACACGCGGGCGCCATTTCACACCATTTCACTGAGCCGAAACCGGAGCTATTTCAAAGGCCCAACTCGATTTTGTGGATGGTAAGAATGCGGCAAATGTTGGGCGCGGGGCAGCGTTTGTACCTTCACGCGAGCGCCGGTGTTTGCGGCGGTGTACGGTTGGGTTTGCGTCCCTGTGGTGCGGTTTGAGTGGCCTGCATGAGAAAGGGCACTGCCATGGGAACCAGGTCAATCTCAGGGTCGAGCTGCTTTCCAAGTCCTTCGGCAACGAGCAGCGCAATGTGTACAACGGTTAGGCATGGGTCCACCTGAACGTGGTGGCGGCGAAGCACATTCATCATTCCACTGACGGCGGCTCCAACCTCAATCTGACCGAGTTTTTTGCCCAAAAATGTGTTGAGTTGCTCAATCACTTCAGACTCAAATTGGCGGTATTCAGTGTTGCCTACCGTGGGGGCAAGTTCGTAAAAAAGCCGCGCCACTGTCTTACCGTCGCCCTGAGAAAGAGCCATAAACGTCTCGATCCAAGGCCGCTGCATGTCAGATGGAACTTCTGTCACCATGCCAAGGTCGATTAGAATGACCCGATTTTCTTTGGTAAGGAGAATGTTGCCCGGGTGCAGATCGGCGTGAACAAATCCGTCGAGAAAGACCATTTGTAAAATGGCTTCAGCGCCTATGCGAGCGAGCTTTTTTCGATCACCCAGAACGCTTTCAGGTTGGGTCGCTTTCACTCCGTCAATAAGTTCCATCGCAAGCACGTGACGAGAGCAAAGGTCCGGGTAGAGAGTGGGCACTCCCACGTCGGCCACATTTTCAAAGTTCTTGGCGAAGCGGCGATTGTTTTGAGCCTCTTGGTGAAAGTTGAGTTGACCTCGAAGGGCGTGGGCAAACCGTTCTACCGAACCGGGGAGTGACAGAAGGTGAACCGAGGGTAGACGGTCCACCAAACGGCTCAAAAAGCCCATGATCGCAAGGTCACGTTCGATCTGACTTTCGGCATCGGGGCGTTGCACTTTGAGAGCAATATGTTCACCTGTGTTGAGCCTGGCGCGGTGAACCTGCGCGACAGACGCCGCGGCAATGGGAGTGGATTCGATAAATGTCAAGCGGCGGCGAGCTTCAATGGGTAGATCTGACTCAATGACTTTTTGGACAGCGCTGAATGGTGCGGGTGGAACGGCGTCCTGAAGGCGGGCAAGCTTTTGGGTATACCCGGGGCCGAGCAGGTCGGGGCGCGTGCTTAGAATCTGACCAAATTTGATAAACGTGGCGCCCAGTCGCTCGAAGGCGGCCGCGAGCTGCTCGCCGCGAAGCTGCTCCACCTGATCGCGCGAAAGGCGACCTTTTCCAATTCGGCGAAAGATGTACACAACGGCGGCCAAAAAAAACACCCAGGCGATGTGTACAAATCGAAAAACGAGCCGCATTGTTCACCACGCGATTGCGCGAACGCGCACGGTATCACCTCGATCGGTTTGTTTGGGGTCAACGGCGCAGGATCGCTTCAGCGAGAGCGATTTCCGCGGGGCGCTGTGCGTACTCACGCGGCGGCTCGACCGGAGGGTGCGCCAAAAAAGAGGCCACCATGTGGCCCAGGTATTCGCGCAGCGGCACGTGGTTGAAGTTGAGCTGAGCCTTGATTTTGGCCGGATCGAGAAATGACATCCACCGCGTTGTGAAGCGCGATAGGGCAGTGACCGACAGCCCGGCGTCTTCGATCGCCTGCGATGAAACGTTCACAAGCGTGGGGCGAGCGCCCACAAATTCAGCCAAAATCTGTATGAGTTCTGAGAGCGTGGGCGTTTCATCCTGGGTCACATTGAACGCTTCCCCAAACGTGTCTCGGCGACCGAGCATGGCGGTGATTGCGCGCACAACCTCGCCTGCGTACACATGGCGAGTTGGGATGGTGCCGCCGTCGGGCAGGATCACGGGGCCGCCGTCGAGAATGCGAAATAGGTACCCTTCCATTCGGCGTTTGTCGTCGCGCTCGCCGTTCACCATGGGAATGCGCACGCGCGTCGAGGGAAAACGGCGCGTCTCCCAAGCTTCGATGAGGGCGTCTTCGCAGGCGCGCTTGCCCATTCCGTAGTCCCACTGCCCCAAGTCAGGTTCGCTCTGCGGTCGCGGTAAGAGCGGCCCCAGGTAGTCCGTTTCGCGCGCCGGCCGCGGGCAGTTTTCGCGAACAAGGTACACCTGGCCGGTGCTTACAAAAATGTAGTGGTCCGTTCGATCGGCGAGCGTGTGAACAGCGCCGCGCACGTCTTCGGCTTCATAAGCGGCGAAATCAACCACGGCGTCGAACGAGCGACCGGTGAGCACCTTGGCGAAATCAGCAGAGCGCCGATCGGCCACCAACCCTTCAATCCGCGGCAAAAATGCGCCGAATGGGTCGGGTTGTGTACCGCGGTTCAGCACCGTCAGTCGGTGTCCCGCTGCTAGGAGCCGAAACGCGAGCAACGGACCGATAAAACGTGTTCCCCCAATCAACAGAACATGCATGTGCCTTCGATCCTCGCTACGGTGCACCCGTGCGTATCACCCGAGCCGCTCTCGAAAAAGCCCTTCTGGCGGGCGCGCGGCCGTTAAACACCGGACCGATTGACACATCGGGCGCGCGGCCGGCGGCAGTGGCGGTTCCCATCGTGCTTGAACCGGAGCCGCTTTTGTACCTTGTTTTGCGCGGGAGCCACCTCGCCGACCACGCAGGGGAGATCGGTTTTCCAGGTGGAAAGGCCGATGTGAATGACGCCGATTTGCGCGCCACTGCGGCCCGTGAAATGCGTGAAGAAGTGGGCGTGGACGAGAGCGGCGTCACCTGGCTGGGTGAACTTTCGGCCATTCCGGTCATCACGGGTCGCTATTTGATTTTTCCGTTTGTGGCTCTTTTGAACCACAAAACAGAGCTGTTTGTGGCGTCCGGTGAAATTGATGAAGTGCTCACAATGCCGCTTTCGCCGTATGTGCTCGGTGAAAAACGCATTCATGCCGTGACGGGTGAATGGCGCGGGACAACGGTGGTTGCACCTCATTTCCCCGTGCAAAATCGAGTTTTGTACGGTGCAACCGCCTACATCACGTTTGAACTCATCGCCCGCCTGGCCGCTGCGCTCGATGTTGAATTGCCCTCGCTTGTGCTCGAAACCGACGCTCCCTGGGGCCGACGTTACCGGGACATTTGAACGCCGCGCGGCGCAAGGCCTATGCTGCGGGCGATGCATTTTCCCGAGTACGACAATTTTGATGCGATGGGTTTGGCCGATCTGGTGCGACGCAAAGAAGTGTCGCCCGACGAGCTTTTAGAAGCCGCGATCGATCGCATTGAAGCGCGCAACAGTCACCTCGAAGCGGTTGTACACCCGATGTTCGATCGCGCACGGCAACGCGTTTCGGCGCTGCCTCCCGGGCCGCTGCGCGGTGTACCTTTCTTGGTGAAAGACCTGAAACTTCAGATCGCGGGCACGCCGACGTCGAACAGCACAAGACTCCAAATGCGTCGTGTCGCCACGCGATCGAGTGTTTTGACCGAGCGGTATGAAGCCGCGGGCCTACAAATCGTGGGTAAAACCAACACGCCCGAGTTTGGAATCATGGGCATCACCGAGCCGGATGTTCGCAAACCGTGCCGCAATCCGTGGAATCCGGCGCACACACCGGGCGGCAGTTCAGGTGGCTCAGGTTCGGCCGTTGGGGCACGAATGGTGCCTGCCGCGCATGGCGGAGACGGAGGTGGATCAATTCGTATTCCAGCATCCGCCTGCGGACTATTTTGACTGAAACCTACCCGTGGTCGCGTGACAATGGCGCCGTTTGCGGGCGAAGCGTGGGGAGGATTTGTTCAAGAACACGTGCTCACGCGCAGCGTTCGCGACAGTGCTTTGTTTCTGGACGTTGTGGATGCGCCCACCCCCGGTGAACCGTATGGCATTGTCCCCAAGACCCGCCCCTGGCTTGAAGAAGTGGGGCAAAACCCTGGCAAAATGCGCATCGCCTTCACGCGAAGCCCCCTTTACGCTGGGAGTACACATCCCGATTGCATGGCGGCGCTCGACGATGCGCTCGCGCTTCTCGGTGAATTGGGACACGACTTGACTGAAGCGCGCCCTCCGTTTCCGCGCGAAGAAATGGTGCGTGCGTACTTTTTGACGGTGGCAACAGGTGTCGCTCGATTTGTGGAGATCGCCTCCGAAGAAGCCGGAAAAAAGCCTGAACCGCATGACTTTGAGCCGGCAACGTGGCTCCTTGCGCTCATCGCGTGGAAAACCACCGCGCCTGAATTGCTGGCCGCCCAACAAGTGATGCAGCGTGCCGCCCGCGACGTGGCGCAATTTTTTGAAGTGCACGACATGTTTCTCACGCCGACGCTGGCGCGTCCGCCGGCCAAGGTGGGTGAATTGGCCGTTTCACGCGGCGAACGCGCTCAGGTGGCGCTTCTTTCGAGTCTACCCATTCATGCGCTTTTGGAAGTCGCACTCGACAAAATGGGTAGTGGAAAGCTTGCGTACACACCGAACACCCAGCTCTTTAACCAAACGGGGCAGCCGGCCATGAGCGTGCCTTTGTATTGGAACAGCGAGGGATTGCCGATCGGCGTGCAACTTGCCACGCGTTTCGGGGGCGAAGCAGCGCTGTTTCGCCTGGCATCGCAGCTTGAAGCTGCCCGGCCCTGGGCTCACAAAAAACCTCCCATCTTGAGCGCATAAGAGCCAGCCACCACAACGTACCGGCGCAACTTCGCGATCAAACACAACCGACGGCGAATCGCCGAACCTGAACGCGTACACAGTCGGGACTGAATGTGTACGCAGTTGGGACTATGTGTACATGTCCTGGACTATGTGTACACAGTTGAGGCTAGATGTGTACGCGATCGATGCGTGTGTGTACGCATCCAACGCCGCTACTCCACCGTCAGCAGTGACAATTCCCTTATTTTTCCGGCCAGCGGAACTTCCACATCATCGCCCTCCCGCTTTCCGAGGAGCGCGCGACCGAGCGGCGATTTCGTCGTTACCACTTGCACCGCGCCGCCCCCGAGTCGCAGTCCACCTCCCGCGCCGGCCAAAAAGTACACATGCGTCTGGTCACCTTCCTCCGCCGTGATGAGCGCCCCCAACGCCGCTGGCTGACCCCCTGAAAACGCCCTCGTTGGGAGGTTTTGGGTCTCCGCAAAACCCGTTCGAAGATCCTCAACACGCGCAGCCTGCCCCCGCGCCAAATACGACTGCTCCAAGGCCCGCGTGTCTTTATCGTTTTCGGGCTTGGCCTCTTCGTGCGTCGCAGCTTTCGCCGTTTCGCGTTGCGCTCGTTCCAGAGCCGAAAGCTCGTCTTCGAGCAGCCGCAGCAGTTCTTCTTTCAAGGCTGTTTTTGAAGGCAAACCGGCCACGCGCCGATTGTAGCTTGCCCACGTGGTCACCGAGCGGCGAACACTTTTCGATATGCTCGCCGCATGAATCAATCGAAATGGGCGGCGTTTTGCGCCGCGATCGTGGCCCTGCTCGCTGCGGCATGCGGCGACGGCGCGCCGAGCGGCAGTGGGCAAACCTCAAGTGTACCCACAGGCATTGCCACAGCCGCCGCGAGCGCCACCGGGGCAACCCCCGCGACAACTCCAAGCGCTGTGTACACAACGTCTTCCGCACCTGAAAATCCGCCTCCTAAAAAAGAGGTGGTTTGCAAAAAAGACGCGATCATCACGTTTGACGACCCCACGCTTGAAGCGGTGGTTCGCGTGCAGCTCCAGAAAAAGGAAGGCTCGATTTCCCGAGCTGAATTGAAAAAAGTAAAAACCCTGAATCTGGCAAGCGCGCCTTCGTGTGATGCGCTCGACGTGTGTTTGATGCCTGAATTCACCGGCGTGACCGGCCTTTACTTAGCGCCGGGGAAGCTCAACGACCTGACCCCCCTCAAAACGCTCACGCGGCTTGAATCGCTTCGCGCATCGGCCAACAGCGTTTCCGACATCACCCCGCTCGCCGGCCTCATTAAACTCGATCGCCTGGATCTCGGCCGAACGCGCGTCAAAGACATCACGCCGCTCGCCAAGCTCGTGAACCTCACGGAGCTTCAACTCGACGAAACCGAAGTCTCCGATCTCACACCGCTCGCCGGTCTCAAAAAGCTGACACTGCTTCAAATCAAGCGAACGCGCGTCAGCGACGTATCACCGCTTCGCGGCCTGACCGCGCTCAAACACCTCTACATTGAGGGTTCTTTGGTGCGCGACATCTCCGCCGTTCAATCGATCCCAGGGCTCAAAATCCACGAGCATTGAACGGCAGACGGCATTCCCCAAATGTACACCGCTCCGCATCGGCTCAGTGTTGCTCCTCGATACGCCGTATTCCGTCTATGAGCGGAATGGCCCGGCGGCTCCCCGCCCGCGCACCAAATGACTCAAACGCACGAGCGATTCGATCGTGGGCTCAATGGCCTGTGGATCGGTCACCGCCGGAACCACGCGCAGAATCACCGCGTCTTCGGTGATGAGCACGGGTTGTCCGGTCAACTCCAACGCTTCTTTTGCAGTGTGGGCCGCGGGCGAAATGGCCGCGGGATCAATTCGCGTTCCAATGTCCACTCGGATTTCGGTCGCCGCAGGCTGATTGTCGCTCGTCCACTCGGTCGCGAGGCTCACCCGTTCGAGCCCCAGGGTTCCGTCCACAATTGCCGGTCGCCCCGCTTCGTACCGTCCGCCGAGTTTTTCTGTGTACACTTTCCAGTTGTTTTCGTGTGGTTCAAACGCGGGTGGAGGCGGAATTCGCCCCAGCGCCGCATTGGCCAATGCGGCGGCGCGCACGGCCCGATCGGTGAACGACGCGAGCGCTTCCGCGTCGCTCAACGCAACGTTCACCAGGAGCGAGAGGTTGTCGTCCGAGCCGGAGGCTTCGTCGAAGCCCAAGATCAAGTCGCAAAACGCCGCGTCGAGAAATGCGCGGGCCTGCTCCACGAAACGGGACTCGACGTGAAACTTCTTGTCGAAGTGTTCAATGCCCACCTCGATTTCGGCTCGACTGAACGCGTCGGTCCATGAACTTGGTGCGACGCGAAAATTCATCCCGAGCGCAGGCCACGAGATCGTTGCGACCGTTGCCAAATTCCCGTCGGCGCGGGCCTCCACAGCGATGAGCAGATGCACCTGGCCGATGCGCGTGTGCATTTGCTCGGCGGCCGCGTCGTAGACCAAACCAAGTCTCTCAGCGATCGCTTGAAAACTCTGGGAGCGGCGCGCGCGGCCCACCGCGGGGACGAGTGCAGGCGCTTCTCCGCGCGCCCCCAGCGACGGCACAATCGTTATGGGTACACGAAGCATTTCGCGCCAGCTGAGCAGTCGCTCGGTGCTCACCTCCACAACCCAAATGAGCGAACTCATCTGCGCCGTGAAGCTCGCCGGAATTGTGGGCGGAACCGCAAATCGAAACGGAATGGCCTCACCCTCGCGTGGCTTTGAGCCCTGGGGAGCGAAGTTGTAACGGTACACTTCGCGCATCTCGTCGATATTTCCGCCGGCCCAGAAGTCGGCGTTGACGAATACGTGCTCATAGCCCACGAGCGAAATGCGTACACCGCGCTCCTTGGACGCGTTCATAAGCGCCACGGTGCCAACCACATGGCCGGCGGGGGCGACCACCGTCGAAGCCAGGGACAACTCGGCGTAGAGTTCCCCCGCCGCCGGGCCCCCTTTGCGCGAAACGAAGACGCCCGGCGCCGTCGCGGGATTCTCGGGGATGCGACCGACGGGTACGTCGTACTTGCGGACGGCGTCGGGCCACCAAGGAATGGAGGCGCGAACCTCCACCGTGTAGTCGATCACGGTGTACCTTCCAGCGTGACGCGGCGGCAGATTTGCGGGGAGCTGGAACATGGCAGAATACACATGCGTTCCCGGTGAAAACACCTTTCCAGGTTGCTCCGAACGAAGGTGAACATGTGTACGCATGTGCCGCGCTTCGCTTTTGCCGCGAGGTACCCGAACCAGTTCGGTCCCGAGCAGTTCAATCGAAACGCCGTCCACCGGTGTTTCGGATTTGGACTCGAAACGCGCATCAACTTGAAACGTGCGCCCCGGAATGGGTACACCCGGCCGAAAATAAACCTGAAGATCGGGGCGGCTTCGCATGTTAGAAATGCCTATAAATAAAGGGTGATCGCGCTTGAAAGGCGCCCACAGTGCACGCTCGTTTCATCACGGCACGGCCCAGGCGGCAGCGAGGCCGAGGCACCTGGCGTTGTCGGGAACCGCTTCCAAAAAGCGCGTTCGCGCCGGTTCTCGAAGGCGATCCGCGCGTTCGAGAACCGAGCGGCGCGTGCGCGCGACGGCGGTTTTGGCGCCTTCAAAGTCGCCCACCGCGTCGAGCGCTTCGGCCTGAGCGATGCCGATCAGCACATCAAAGTCTTCGATCGACCCGAGTTCCGCCAGCGTTTGGGCCGCCGCCTCGGCCGCGGCGAGCGCTTTGTCGGGGCGACCTTTGGCGAGGAGGGCGAGCGCCCACGCCGCCTGCGCGCCCGCGCGCAGGGGCGTGGGCGCCAGCGGGTTTTCGATGACGCGTCGCGCTTCCTCCTCGGCGCCGGCGATGTCGCCGGCGGCGAGGAGGATGCGCGACAAATACACCCGCGAAGCGCCTTCGAGCCGCGGGTCGGCGCTCGCTTCAAACGCAGCCACGGCGCGCTTTTCAACGTCGCGCGCTTCGGCGAGCTTGCCCAGCGCTGCGAGCACCCCGCCGAGATTGTGGAGCGAGAGCGCGGCCGCGGGACCGAGGCCCATTCGTTCGGCCGCAGAAAGCGCGCGCCGCAGCGCATCTTCCGCTGACGCAAAGTCACCCAGCGCGGCTTGAATGAAGCCCACGTTGGAAA
Organism: Polyangiaceae bacterium; assembly: GCA_016712345.1. Lineage (GTDB taxonomy): Bacteria > Myxococcota_A > Polyangia > Polyangiales > Polyangiaceae > JADJRH01. The sequence continues at coordinate 3,031,499 of JADJRH010000011.1, read as the reverse complement.
GGGTTTGGCACGCGCCGCGCACGTCTTTGCCCGCTTCGAACGCTCCGAGCGCCGCGAGGTGGTGCGAGAGCGCCGCTTCAAGATCGCCCGCTCGATCGGCGTGAAGCGCGCGCAGTTGGTGAATGCGCGCGGCCGCGTTGGGATCGACATCACCCGCGGCGCGCGCGATCGCCTCGATTTCACGAACAAGCGCGATCGCCTCGTCCGCGCGGCCTGCATAAAACAAGTGACCTGCCGCCGGCACAAGCGCCGCGATGCGCGCGCTTGCCGCTCCTTCACCGGCGCGCTCGGCGAGCACTTCGCGCGCTCGATCCAGGGCTCGCTCAAAAAGCCCGAGACGGCCGTTGGCTGCGATGTTCTCTCGCTGCGCGTGAAACCAGGCCGGACTCCCGCGGGGCAGCAGCGCGATCGCCTCGCTGGAGGCGCTTTCCGCTGTTTGAAGGTCACCTTGCCATCGGCGCGCTTCAGCCTCGATGAGCCGAGCCCGGCCGCGGCGTGGCGTGGCGTCGGTACCGCCCGAAGCGGCGTTTCCCAGCGCGTTGGAGTGCGCCGCGTGCGCCACAGCATTCTTGAAGTCGTTGCCGGCGAGGGCAGCGATCGCGGCGCGCAAGTAATAGCCCGCGGCCCGCTCGGGATCGCCGCCGAGTTCGTAGTGCGTCGCGAGCAACATCGGATCGGTTGCGCCGGCCTGTTCAAGCCACGTTGCCACTTGGCGATGACCTGCGCGGCGATCCGCGTCGGGAATCATGGAGTACGCAGCTTCGCGGACGAGCGCGTTGCGGAAGACGAACTCTTCTTCGTTTGGGAATGCGGCCTGTGCGCGGCGCGTGATCAACTCCGACGTAGCCAGTCTTTCAAGCGCACCGGGGTGTTCACCCGCGAGTTTTGCAACGGCGCTGCGCCAAAAAACGTGGCCGAACAAGCTCGCCGCGCGAAGAACCTTTTTGGCGCCGGGGCCGAGTGAATCGAGCCGCGCTTGCACCATCCCCAGCACAGTGTCCGGCAGCGCATCGCCCGAGCCGGTGGCCACGGCGCGAATGAGTTCTTCGACGTAAAACGCGTTGCCCTCCGCTCGGCTCACCACGCGTTCCACAACAACGGACGACGCATCTGCGCCGAGAACCGCGCGCACAAGCCGTTCCGACGCTTTGGGCGTGAGTGGGCCGAGTCGCACTTCTTGAAGGCTTCGCGCCGACCACAGCGCCGGAAAACGCTCGTGTATCTCCGGTCGCGCGAGCGCGATCACGAACAGCGGCCGCTGTTCAAGCGCTCGCAGGGCCGCGTCGACGAACGAAACGCTTACCGGGTCGCCCCATTGAAGGTCTTCGAGAATCAGCACCAGCGGCCCCGCGTCGGTCTGCGCTTCGAGCCATTCGAGCCAGGCGGAACGCATGCGATCGCCGCTTACCATCGCATCGACCCTCGCGCGCTCCGCGCGGTGGCGCGTGGTGTCGATTCCAGGCACTTGAGCGAGATCTGCCAGGCGCTCAAGCACATCATCCGCAGCGTGGGAACCAAGCCGCGAAGCGAGTTTTCGGCGCTGCTCGTGCGCGGGTTCTCCGTCCAAAATGCCCGCGAAACGGCGCAGTGCGGGGCCCAGCAACCCAAACGCCGAAGCTTCGGAAAGGGGCGCACCGCGTCCGTGAATCACCGCCGGAGCGTCGCCGCGTTTGGAGATGCGGTTGAGAAACTCGTGGCGCAGCCTGGATTTCCCGAGGCCGGCGGCGGCAGTGACAAGCACGGCGCGCGCAACCGGCTCGTTCACACATTCGTCAAATGTCGCTTCGAGCAAAGCCAGCTCTCGATCACGACCCACGTACGGAGTGAGCCTTCCGAGCAGTGTGCGCGGCGGCGCTGCCGATGGGCGCGCGCCTACGAGGATTTGAGAGCCGGGTGTACCTTCAACAATGAAGTGATCCGCCAGCATTTCCGCCGTCGGCTCATCGATTCGAATGGGCGGCGCGCCCGCTCGCGCCGCGTCGCGTTCGATTTCGGCGGCGCCGCGCTCAATGAGATCACCCGACAAACCAGCCACATTTGTGATCGCTTTTCCTGTCGCGATCGCAATGCGTACACCTGGAACGTGCTCCACAAACGACAGCGCGGCGCGAGCGGCGCGCATCACTTCATCGCCGGTAGAACGCGCGCCGCCGAACACCACGATGCGTCGGCGTCCCAGGGTGGGGTGTACAACGCCGCCGTGTTCGGCCGCGAGAACACCCAATTCACGAATGTCCGCTTCGGTTGTCGAATGGGCGAATCCTGCGAAGATCGCTGTCACCACGCGCCGCTCCGCCGCCGATGCCATTGCCGCGATGCGCGTTGTCGGGTCGTCCCCGAAAGGTACACTCGTCGGCGCGGCGTCGCTGATGTCCCACGGGTCGATCTGCGCGATCGCCTGCGCCATTTCGAGCGCGGAAGCGAAGCGATCATCGGGATCTTTCGCCATCGCGCGGCGAAGCAGCGCTTCAACAACCGACGGCGTGCCCGGCACCACGTCGAGAATGCGCGGCGGATCGGCCAAAACGATCTTTGCGAGCACCGCGAACACATCGTCGCCCGCAAACGCGCGCTTGCCTGCGAGCAGTTCAAAAAGCACGGATCCAAGCGAAAATTGATCCGCGCGCGCCGACACTCTGTCCTCGCCGCGAGCCTGTTCGGGCGACATGTAATACGGCGTTCCGAGCATGCTCCCGACGGTTGTGAGCGTGGCTTCTCCCGCGGCGCGCGCGATCCCGAGATCGATCAGTTTTACTCGGAATGATCCGCCCTCACGCGGCAGCAGAAAGATGTTTGCGGGCTTAATGTCCCGATGAACAATCCCCGCTTGGTGAAGCGCGTGAAGGCCAAGCGCCACCTGTTCGGCGATGTGCAACGATTCAGCGATGTTGGGCCGATGCTTGCGTTGCCGACGCGACAGATCTTCGCCGTCGAGCCACTCCACCACCAAGCACGCGCGACCCTGAGCATCAACTCCGTGCGCCACGTATTGAACGATCCGCTCATCGTTGATCTGCGCCAAAAGCCGCGCTTCGCGACGAAATCGATCGAGCAAACTCGGATCGTCGTGGATGGCGAGCAGCCTCTTAACTGCCACGATTCGACCGGTTTCCCGATCGGTCGCGCGGTGTACATCTCCCGAACCACCGCGCCCGATCTTGGCGTCGAGGACAAACCGCGACTCGATCGGGAAGTCGTCCGTCATGCGAGGCTGAGATTATTCGTTTTGAAGGAAAACGCGACAACCCGATGCGGGTTCGCAGGCGGGATTCGCAAGGCGTCCGCGCGATCGGCTCATGAAATTGTGCAGCCTAGAACTCGTATTTTCGCAGCGCGATCTGCTCGTAGAGATCGATCCCCTGCGCGCTCAGCCGAACGTTGACAACACGTTCTCCCTCGGTTGTCACAACAACGGCGCCGAGTTCCATCAAGTAAGCGAGGTCCGGAAGGATGTTGCGTTCGCCGACTTTTTTCTGAACGCCTTCTTTCAACTCTTCAAACGTCATCGACTTAAAAGCAACTTCGGTCCAATGCTTAAAAAGCACTTCAAACATCGCGTTTCGGAGCGACCAATCAAAGGCCTGCTTCTTTTTCACCGCGAACATCGGCCCTGGGATCGCAAAGACAGTTCGGCCGCTTGTGGGATTGATGAGCGACGCAAACGCAATCCAAAGCGCGATAAGCCCCAGGCCCACAGTGAGCAGCGCAATGGGTAGATCCATCGACTTTGTGTGAGTCACCGCTTTGACAATTTTGGCGGCGTACAGAAGGTCAATGTCGAGCAGGAAGTAAAAAAGAAGCTTTGAAAAGAAGCCAAATCCGTACGTGATCACCAAAAACAAAACCAGGCTCACCACGTCGGTCGCGAGCAAAATGGTGTGATCGGGAATGGCCCCTGAAGCCACCTGGCTGAGCGACCACCAGTTGAGTACCCAGTTGAACGAAAACGCTGTGAGCACCGTGCCGCCGAACAGATTCTTGTTCGCGAAGTTCATGACGCCCGCGAGAAACTGGCATCCACCGCCGAACAAAAGGCAAAACATTGCAGCCGTTTTGAGGCCCATCGGCGTGAGACCGTAACCGAACGCAATCGGCGTAAGCGCGGCGCAGCCGAGTGCCAGTCCGATCAAGCCGAGGGGAGTGGGCTCGGCGAACACTTCGTGTTTTTTGCCGAAGTCGATCTTGTTGATGAGCATGCACTATGCGCATTGCACCATCTCCGCCCCGAAGAGAAGGGCCTCCCGCGACCGCGCGCAGCGAGCCTGCGAGCGAGCACGGACGCTTGGGAGGCCAGGGCGAGCGCAGCGAGCCCGGTGGTGGGCAACGTCGTGGCCGCCTATTTCGAAGGCGAATCCAAGCTCGCGCGTCATCTCGATCATGATTTCGCGAAAGCCGTGTTTCTTGAAAAGGCGCTGCGCCGCAATGTTGTTGGTCGCGGTTTGAAGCACCATGCGGGGCGCGCCTTTTTCTTTGAAACGCTCAGCGATCGTTTCGAGAAGCTGCGCCGCCACGCCCGTTTGTCGCGCTTCGGGCGTCACAAGAATGTCGTGGAGGTAAGCGCACGCATCGAGCAGCGCGTTCCAATCGCGTTCTTCGAGACAACCGTATGCGTACCCAACGATGCGCGGGCCTTGAGAGGAAGGCTGTTCCGCAACGAGAAGCACCGCGCTCGGGTTTTGCAATTCACGCCCGAACCACCATGTGTACCCAGGCTCGATGGGCTCTTGAACGAAGAAACGCAGCGGGTCGAACTCGTGATGCAAGCGCACAAGCTGAGCTGCGAGGCGCGCCATTTCAGGCAAATCGTCGCGTGTTGCGGCGCGGACACTGGGCGGGGGCGCGTTGGCAAGCGGGGCAGGGGACGACATCGCGGCGAGGATAAGGCGGTTTGCGAAGCGGTTTGGCGCTCGATCGAAAAAAAGTGATCAAGGGGGCTTGCGCAGCGGCGCGGGGGTGTGTATTAACGCGCTCCCTTTTTCAAGTCCCCATCGTCTAGTCCGGCCCAGGACCCGGCCCTTTCAAGGCCGTTACGCGGGTTCGAATCCCGCTGGGGACGCCAACGCACCCAAACCCAAAACGCCTGTTCCATCCCCAGAGCAGGCGTTTTGCTTTTGTTCGCGAGTTTCTACCCGTCATAAATGAGGGAAGGGAGCCGTCAGGTACCAGCGGGAAGTTGGCGCGGCTCGGTCTGCCCACCCATTCGCCTAACCAACTCCGGCGTGACCATACCACCGGGCGTCAGCTCCATTGTTTTTGCGACGCGCTTAATACCCGCCTCGCCGCGAAACAGCGCGTCAGGACCGGTATGGACCGAGTACATTCCTGTCACCAGCGGGTAGGGATGTTTTGCCGCCGAACCTACAACGAACTCGGCGTCGCCGTGCGCGGTGAACTCAATGGCGGCGTCTCCCTCTTCAAACACCGCAATTTCGCGCCCAATTCGCGTTTCACCAATCATCACGCCACCGCGACAAACGGCTGTCCAGGCCACCGTATGTCCACGTTCAGGTTGATACAACCAACGTTGCCCGTCGGCGAGCCGCACATGCAAATAAGTCATGTCCGACGGCGCTTCTACCGGACTTTGCCGCCCTTGATAACTACCCAGTAGAACACGAACGCTACCGTCGTCGGGAACGTCTTCTCCCTTCACGTATTGGCTCAAGGCGGGCGCAAGTTCAAGTTCCGGCGGCAAAGCTACCCACAGTTGAAAGCCCCGAATTGGACCATTGGGTAGACCCACTCCACCATGCCAAACGCCCCCGCCGGCGCGCATCCACTCCACGTCACCCGCGGCGAGCAGACCGGCCTTCCCAGTGGAGTCGGCGTACAGGGTCGAGCCGCTCAACAAGGTGGTAAACGTTGCCAACCCCGAGTGAGGGTGAATCGCAAAAGGAGCGCGCGTTTCAACAGACGACTCAAACAGATCGAGGAACACGAACGGCTTGAGAAGCTCCCCCAAGTCCCCAGGGCTCATGAGGCGCGTGATTGGACCGTGCCGATGACCCTTCGTTCGGTAAATGATTTGGCGAGTTTCTGTGACTGGTCCACGCGTTGTATCGATATTCAGCATGAGACTTTTCCTATTCGTGACGCCGTTAGGTGGCTGGTGTTTTTCTACTGCGCGCCCCGCTGACGCGTCCTCGCTGCGCTTCCGGTGCTCAAATACCCAGCGTATGTTCCGCTCCGGGTCTCGCTCGGACGCGTGATCGGGGCTGCTCGTTACGAAAAACACCAGCCACCTCCCTACAATACATCGTTTCGCCGGAATGATTAGTCTATCAAATCGAGACGAATTGTCCTACGTATGGAACAATCATGGATCTGAACGAGATCGCCATTTTCGCCAAAGTGGTCCAGACGCAAAGTTTCACCGAAGCAGGGCGCGCCATCGGTCTACCCAAGTCCACCGTTAGTCGAAAAGTGTCAGAATTGGAAGATCGCCTCGGTACACTCTTGCTCCAGCGCACAACCCGCAAGCTCAGTCTGACAGATGCGGGCCGCGCGTATTATCAATACGCGTCGCGCATCATGAGCGACGTTGAAGAGGCCGGCCTTGCCGTTTCCAACCTTCAGGGCGCGCCGCGCGGTTTGCTTCGGGTCACAACCCCGCTCGCGTTTGACCTGTTGGCGCCCATCGTTGCCGAGTATATGGCCCGTTACCCTGAAGTTCACGTTGAAATGGTATGTACAGATCGCCTTGTGGACATCGTGGATGAAGGGTTTGACCTGGCCGTGCGCGCCGGCCGCCTCACCGATTCGTCGCTTATCGTTCGCCACCTCGGGTCCAGCCACAGCGTTGTGGTTGCCAGCCCCGCCTTCCTCAAAACGCACGGTATTCCAAAACGCCCGCAGGAGTTGGAGCGTTTTCCCGCGGTTGTGTTTGGAGCCGGTGCAGACAGGGGCAGGTGGACACTCCTCAAAAAAGAGGATGAAGTGACCGTTCAAGCTCGCCGACGTTTGGTGGCCAACGACTTCCGCATTCTGCATGAAGCGGCCGTTGCGGGCATTGGTATAGCCCTTCTACCGGCGCTGCGCTGCCACAACAGCGTCCAAGAAAAGCGCCTTCAGGTGGTCCTTCCCGGATGGCGGTCACCTGACACTCCCTTTCAAGCGATCTACCCAAGCACCCGCCTGCTCTCACCCAAAGTAAAAACGTTCGTGGAGCATCTGCAAGAGCGCTTCGCTCCGGTGCTTTCAGGCGTGGGTTAACCCTGCGCCCACGCACCAAAAAAGCCCAGTTCACCCCGCCAATCACGTCACGCGGTGTTCACCGAATTTGCCCGCATTCTCATGTCCGCTGACAGCTAGTTCCGCTCGTCAGAAGTTTGGCCCTGATTGACCCCGTCGTGCGGAACTAGCCGCGCGCAAGCGCGGGGGGTGTGGGGCGGAGCCCCACGAGACAAAAGGTAGTGCCGGCGTGTGCGAAGCGCGCCGCGTCAGCGGCGCCAAAAGTCCGGCAGGACTTTTGACACGCGGCACTAGAGAAGCGGGCGCACCAGCTTCATCGCCGCCAGCCTGTCAAACTGCTGGGTGACCCGCCCCGCCAGCCGCACGTCGTCAATCAACACGCCCGCCTCAATGTTGCGCTCCTGCGCCGCCTCGGTGAAGTTGGCCGAGGTAAGAAGGGTATAACGCCCGTCAACCACCACCGCTTTGGCGTGCAGCACCGCGCGTTGGTTGCCCTCGGTTTCGAGCGAGCGCGGGTCGTAGTACAAGTCGGGTAGACGCTCGCCGGGCCACACGTTTTTGCGAATATGGGCCGCAAATTCGCGCACCATCCTGTCAGAATCGGTAGTGTCGCCCGGCGTGCGGTGAATGTTGACAAACACCCGCACCATCAGGTTTGGTTCGGCATCCATCCGAGAAGCAAGCGCGCCGAAAAGCGCCAGGGCCTTTTCTTTTTTATCGAGCGCGTAGGTTGAAATGAGCACCGTGGCGCGCGCCCGTGCGAACAGTTCTTGCACCACAACCGACGTATCCCGCGCGTGCACCTCATCCAATTCAGGCGGCGACCATACCAGTTGAACGCGATCTTCCATTCGTTGAGCGGCGGCGCGCTCTTCAATGAGTACACCCAGCGTGCGCGCCACATGGGTAGGGGAGGCGCCGTCGGCAAACCATTCCGTCAAGGCATTGTGTACACATTCGAGGTGCACATCCGGCACCAGCGTGCCAAGCGCGCTTTTTGATACGGGCGGGTTGAGCCGTCCCGCGGCAAGCGCTTCAGCAAGGCTCACCAACGACGACCGCCCGAGCGAACGAAAGGGGTGGCTCATGGTAGGTTCGTCTACCCAATCTCGGTGAAAAACGCCGCATCGGGCGTGGCCACCGTGGGAACAATCAAAGCGCGGTCAAGCATATCGTTGCGCCGCTCACAGCTCGTTTCCGCAATCAGCAAACAGCCGTGGCAGGCCGCACCATGAAGGTACCGACGTTCGTTTTTATCGGCCGGATCATGTTGGGCGCACACCGGATCGTTGGAGCACAACCGCCCGAGATCCATCGCCCGTTCCAACAACCGCCCCACGTTTCTACCCACTTCTACCAACCCGCCCAGGCTCCCCTCGGCCCCCGGCGTGTTGGTATAAAGCAAAATCCCATAACCCGCCTCGTCGGCGTAAATCCTCTCGCGGATGGCACTGGCCGAATAACCGCAGTCCAGCGAAAGCGCCGTAATCATCAAGTGAGAGAGCGAATGCAAAAGAATGTACGGAAGCCCTGGAAAATAAGCCTTTGAGCTTGGGTGATCACGTTTCCACAAGTCAAACCCCGCATTCAATTGGGAGGCCCGCGGTCTGTTCCTTTGGGCAGATTCCCATTTGAGCATTGCGGCCTTTGAAAACGAATAAAACACCCCTTCACCCCTATTTTCAACCGCCGGAAGCCACGTTGCCTGCTCCGCAAGCGGCGCCCGATCTACCGTCAAGTCTACCTCATCTGGGACCGGTGGGTTAAACGCTTCAAACCGGCTAAACCCCATTTGCACCTTCACCTCGCGCAACCGGTCGACCAGCACCAACTTGTCCACCTTCCCAACCGCACCCGCGGGAAGCGGGCCCAACGGATGCGCCCGCGCGTAAAAATCCCCGTTGGGATTGTCTTCCGGCGCCGCGTTGGGTTGAGCAAGCAACGTTTCAATCTCCACCCGGCGGATGCCCTTCGGAACCGCATCTACCCCCGCGAGGCGCCGGCTCACTTCCGCCCATACCTTGGCATCGCCAAACTCGTGCAGCGCCGCAGCCACCTTTTCTTTGCGCCGCTCTTTGCGAAGATCTCCCTCGTTTTCGCAATATTTTAAGTAATCTTCCCATACCCTGTCCACCGCGTCGCGCAGCGCTTTATCGCTGTCGGGGAGCGAAATGGCACTGACCGTATGCGAAAAATACGCATTCGAAGCCGACCGGGTCAGCAGGCGATTGTGCCGATCGCAGTCCTCCCGCACGCGCGGCCCCAACCACGGACTTGCTCCCTTGCAATACCCAAGCGTGGGTTTGTCGCGGAAAGTCGCTTCGGAAAGGGCGCGGCGAAAGTTGTCTTTCTTTTCATCCCGCACATAGATCTCTGAAAAGTCGTTGCCCGCGCCGCCCTCATCCAGCCACAGATCCCCCTGGTTATCGTCTGACCTTCCCCGCACAAAGCTATACCAGTCAATGTCGCTGATATGCCCCCGTTCACAGGCTTGAACAAAACGCACCGGTACCACCGGCCTCACCTTGCGGTCATCATCCAGGTAGCTACCTTTCGTCCGTCGAACCGCCGGAATCAGCGGCCGGGTACGGTAGATTCTACCGTCCGGGGCGGTGTACGTTTTGTCGATCTGACCCAAAAACCAAAGGGGAAAAAGGACCACCTCAATGCCCGAGCGCGGGCCCGTCTCATCGCCAGAATCGATGGGTGGACCGTAAAATACCAAGTCGGGCCGCGCCAGCGTTTCACGCAGCCACAACTCAAGCCGCTCTTCGTATACCCGTTCACGGTTACCCAACCACTGGTCAAGCCCGCACACCATCACCGACCGTTCAGGCAAATCGATCATTGAGCCCGGCCCAAACGACGTGAGCACCTGACTTCGCCGGACTTGCCCGGCCGCGGGTACTTTTTGCTTCATTGTCAGTTGTCCTCTCCGCTCAGGCTGGAGGTATTGAGCCACAGGCTGACGGTGGGCTCCACATCGCGCAAACTGCGATTGGCCTTAAATTGCCGCGCCTCGCGGGTTTGTTTTTCCAATTCAGGATCCAGCGGGTCAAACAAAAGCGGCGGCGCCACCCCAATCTCACGTTGGTACTGCAAATCGCCTTTTTTGGTAGCGATTCGGTGCCAAGCGTCCAGCAGGTCCATCACCCGTTGCCTCACCTCGGTGCGCAGTTCTTCCGTTTGTTCTCGACTCGCCTGCAAATCGTGCCCCTCGGCCCGCTTGGCAATCACATCGGCCACCACCTCCAATTCAGGCCGGTGTTTACCAATCGCAAGCGCACCCCGCGGTGCTGTCATCCCAGGGTGTCCAAGCCGTGCAAGCGCCACCGTTAAACCGGCAATGCCCCGGTCAATGGCCCGCTTTGAAAACGGCGTCACACTCGTCGCCTCCACCGCGCGGTAAAAACTCTCATGCCAGGCGCCGAACCGCTCGTAATGGCTCCGATCGCGCGGACGGTGCAAATTTAACAACGTGATCACCAACCCGGGCCGCTTTTCATCGCGACCCACCCGGCTTGTTGCCTGAATATACTCTGAAGCGGTTTTGGGTTGCCCATTCACCACCATCAACCCAAGGCGTTGGATATCCAACCCCACCGAGATCATGTTTGTGGCAAGCGCCACATCTACCCGCTCATCCTCCCCGTAAAAAAGCGCCAATCGCCGCTTAATATCGGCCACTTCATTGGTGTTCACACGACTCGTCAACTCACGCGGTTCGGCCCAGCGCGAGCGCTCGGCAAACAAGTTCGGGGCACCCCCACCCCGAGCGCGCCGCAAATGGTAGTCGCTCAACCGGTTGTGTACTTCATCTTCCACAATGCGCCGGCTGCCGCCCAGTTCACGCAACGAGTTGAAATACCCCATCAGTGTCATGTACGGATCGGCCGGGTTGTCAGGGTTTTTGGCGCCTCCCTGTTCATCCCACGCTTTTTGCGCCGCTGCCATCAGCGCAAGACACGCCCTGTACAAGACCACCTTCAGGTTTCTACCCTGGGCCGCAATTCCCAAATAGGTGCGCGCGTTTCGCTCTTCAGGTGAAACGGTCTGCGCAAAAAACGAGTCACGCCGGTTGGGCCCCGGCGGTGGAAATATCTCCACGGCGCGGCCAAATAAGGCTCGAATTTGCCGCTCCGCGCGCCTCACAGTAGCGGTTGACGCCACAATTTTGGGCCGTGGACCTTCCCCCGTCAGATCGGTACCCGACAGCGCATCAATCGCCGTTTCATAGAGCCCCACCATTGTCCCAAGCGGACCTGAAATCAGGTGCAACTCGTCTTGAATCACCAAGTCGGGCGGAGGAAGGCGCCCCTTGGGCAACACTTTTCCGCGCGAAGTGTGGTTTGCGCCATAAAACCCATCGTTATCAACCCGGTCAACCCGGCCAAACAAAGCCGCTGTATCACCCACCCATGGGAGGTTGGCGAATTTGTCCACAGTGGCGATTAAGAATGCTGGCAAACGCCGGTAAATGGCATCATCCACCGCCAAAATGGGCAGGCCGGTTTGCCGCTTTCGACCAAAAAATTCACAACCGCGTTGTCGGCAGGCCACCCGCAGATCGGTAGGCTCGTCGGTGTTGGGAAGAAGCCGAAAACTGTCTTTATCAAATTTGGCACCGCACCATGGGCAGTTTTCAAGCGGGATGGGCGACGGATTGCGCGCTTGATTTTGTTGAAAGGCCATGGTGCGCGCGCGAGCCGAATGTTCGTCTTTGTCGCCTTTTCTGCCCATGCGGTTGGGCGTTGCGCTCTGACCTACCCAAAGACCGATTTCAAACGGCCACGTTCCAAGCTTGCGTACATCGGCGCTTCGTTCAAGTTCAAGCGCGCACATCAGCGTGGCAGCGCGGCTCAACTGGTCGAGCGTTAACAGGCGCAATGTGTACCTCATCAGCACTGTTACGCCCGCTGAGCCGATGGAAGGATCGCGCAACCGGCGAAGCACCATTACAAACGCGGCAAGGCCCAAATACGCCTCGGTTTTGCCGCCGCCGGTGGGAAAAAACAAAAGATCTACCACCTTGCGATCAGCATGGGTAGGTTGCGCCGCACCGGCAAGGTTCATCAGCAGAAACGCAAGCTGAAAAGGCCTCCACTCGGGTGGCCTATGCGCGCTTGGGTGTACACCGGGTTTTTCTTGGCTCAACCGCTGGCGGATGGCGCTGGCAATGGCCCGGTTGGCGATCTGAAAAGCCTCAAACACCAACGGATCGCTCAGGGCATCCAAGCCGGCCTGAATGCGCCCGTGCACCTGTCTTGCCCTGTCGATGAGCGATAACGCAAGCCGCTTTCGGCCTGCTTCGGTGGGAAGGTTTTGTTTTTGCTCGTCAAGCCAGTTAGTGTACGCATCCAACATAGGCCGCACCTGGAGTTGAACCGCCGCAGCCGTGGCCGCATTGCCCAGGGCTTCCATCCCCAAGTCCATTTTCAGATCGCGGGGGATTACCTTTTCCACCTGGGCTGTGGGCATCCACTCGGTGCGAGCCTGACGGCAAGGTTCGCCCCCGCGTTTCTCAGCCAACGCAGCCACGTTGTGCCCAACAGCAAATTCTACCACATCGCGGTATTGCAGATCATTCAACTCCTCGTCGCGATCGTCGCTGTTTTGTCCCCGCACGTCAGGGCGGGGAACAAACGGGTCGGCGCTTGTGAGGGTTAATTCAGGCTGAAAAAGGTACGCTTCATCGCGTTTGACATCGGGCGCGGGAGGGCGCCTGTTGACCAAAAACACCGATACCGAACGTGTACCCTCGGGCAGGATGCGGCGCGGCGTAGGGCCTTCGGTGGATTTTTGTACTGTTCGGACCGATACCATCAACTGCAAGTCAGGCCATTGGGGTAGGCCGGAAGGCTGGTAGGTTCCTTCGCGAATGGGGATGGTGCAACTTGAGGAGCGGGGTGTACGCTTCCAGACCGCGCGGGGTTGTGGGGCAGGCGGCCTCTCCGACGCACGGCGGGTTTTGGTCGTTTCAGGTGAGGCGTTTGTTTGGGGCGCCGTCGAAGCGGCGTTGGGTAAAGTGACCGATTGGGGCGCGGGGATCCGTGTGTAATCTGCCCAGGCCACGTTGACAGTAAGTTGTTGGGTGGCGGCGGTGACCAATACCGATAGGCCGATAGAGGAAGGGTAATATTCTTTTTGGGCTGGGCCTTGGTCAGGTGTCGCGTCATCGTCGGCTTCTCCCGTGGAGGCGGCGATATCGTCCAAGTCGTCAACGTCGGAGTCGGCTTTTTCGTGAGCCGGCGCATCTTTGGGAATGAGAAAACCGGTGAGATACCAGGTGGAAGGGGCGGTGGGCAGCTCTTCTTCTTGAAAGGCCGAATGGGTCGCGTCACCTGTGCGTGGGCCCACCAAGTCAAGTCGCAGAGCCTCAAGGAGTTGGTGACGAACATCGTTGGAAGTTGTCATTGAGGGTGCCTTTCAGGAATCGCTGCGACCTGAACGGTGAGAACACGGGCATTTTGAGGAGAAATGGAGTGTTTTCGGTGTATATCATAAACGGTTTACGGAGGCGTAACAAACAGGGGTGACCCGCGACCAAGGGTTCTCCATTCTGCGACGAAACCTCCACAGCGCGGTTTACAAACGAGCCGCGACACGCTACCCTGGCTGACGTGTTGCGCGCCCCAGATGTTGCCGTTGGCAACGTGCCCGACTCGATGGTTGGATAAAGCGCGCAGCCTCGGCAAACGCGCTTTCAGAGGTGCTGTAGCGTCGCGTCTATCCCCATCGGCGATCATGCTGCTCCCCACAGTCTACACGTCCAAACGTGGCGGCGAAGCGTCGCCTTCTATCAGTCGCGGATGGCAGTCAACACCGCCGCCGCTGCTACGGGCAGCACAATCACCACCTCGTGCCCGTTGGCGCCGCGCTTGGCAGTGACGCTTGCGCCCCGCACTTTCCGGCCTCTCAGCCACGCGCCAACCTCGCGAACCGCCTTTTCCGCCGCGGTTTGTTCAGGGCTTGCGGCGCCGTTGGGCTTCGTTTTGGCGCGGACTTGTTTTCCGGCTTGGGTGATCTCGCGCAGGCTTGCGTCGGCCACCTTCTTTCCGCCAATCTTGGCCCCGGATTCAAGCAAACCCGCGGGGGTGTCGAGTTCAGGCGTGGCCGCCGTGTAACGGGCAAGCGCGTACGCCCTTTCGGGGCCGAGCTGGAGTGCCTGCTTGAGCGGCACCTTTTCTACCACCTCAATCAGCCGCTTTGCGGTCATCGCGCCCATCACGTTCCGCGCTGACAGCATGTCCGCAAAGCTCGCGTGCCCCAGTGCCACGTACAGCTTTTTTCGGAGCAGCTCGCGGAGCGCCGTGCCGATCTCATAAAAATCCTCCGTAATGCGCTCTTTGCGCCGCGCAATGCTCGCGAGGAGTTCTTCGGCGCGGCGTTTATCGCCCTCGCGAACTTTGGTGGCTTTGGCTGTCAGGGCAGGAGCGGCATCCTTGCCGGTGAGTTTGGCAGACGGTTTGGGCATACCGGGTAAGAAAAGACGATTTTCGCCGCCATGGCAACGCCTTCCGCATGGTCGGGCGTCACGGACCGGCGGCGGTCTGTGGAGGGACCGGCGCCGGTCTGTGCCGTTCCCCGAATACAAAACGCACACACTGCAATGGCATGCGTTGAACCGGCAACGATGTGCACGGCGCGCCGCTCTGTGTACACTCGCCGACTGCATAGGGCGCTCCGCAAGTAACGCCAACGAATGCGACAGCCATCAGTGCACCGGCTCGACCGTTGACGCACCTAAAAAATTACCTGCCGTGAGACGCGCCGGAATGGGTAGGTGAGCCCGCGGGCGAATGGTCTTTGCCCGTTGCGTCGGGTAAGCTGAACCGAGTTGCTGTGTGCGCGCCAAAGCGTTTGAAACCGGAGACACCAACGGTGGGTGAGCTTCCGCGTTGTCAGAAAAGTCTGACGTACTCATCGCGAGCGGCCCGCAGTGGGGCGCCGTTTGGCGAATGAACGTACGTAGTTGTTCGGCGCGTGAAGCGTCCCCCGTGTTTTCCGCGTCCAGCGCAAGGCCAAACGCCGCGAGCAGTTGGGGCAGCACGAAACGTTGATCCGCAAATGTGACATTCAGGACGTCCCGACCTTCGGCCGAAAGCTTCTTTCCCGCCGCTTCCCCAACAGCGGCGCACGCTCGAATAAGCCTCTGTGTTTGAGCCGCTCCAGGAACCAAGTGACTCATGGAGGCCAACTCAATCGCTTTTCGAGCATCGTTCAACGGAGCCCGAGACGTTACGTCGGCACAATAGCTCGATCACACCTTCCATGCTCAAACCTATCCCCTGAATCACCGGTGCTCTACCTTCCCAGTCAATTTGGGCAAGCATGTTCACCGCGTCCTGGCCACGCCCATAAATGGCAAAAGCAAACGCCCTTTGATACGCCACAAGGGCGTCGCTGTCGGGCATTGCCGACGCGGCCGCAAGCGCATCTGTAAGCACCGTCGCCACACTTGCCGGCTCCGGCGTGAGCAACGTTCGGAGGGTTTCCCGGCGTAACTTCGCCGCTTGCTATCTTACAAACCCGAAAACCGTTACGAGCACCAGCCCGGTTAGAACGAGCCCACCGATCAACGTCGGTACAAGTCCGATCGGACCGTCCACCAGGGGAGGCCCTCCCCATTCCCTGTACAATTCGACCGCACCGGCGAGCAGCATCGCTGCCAATATCACACCCAAAAGTGTCCATTTGGGTGGTCTGCTTCGGCGGCGCAGTTCCGCGCCCAGCCCCGCGACGTACCAATGATTCTCGCTCTTACTCATCTTCCTACCGCGCCTCTGCGCGTCCTCAACATTGATAGAACCGATAAGCGAGTGAACGCCCCACCCTGCGTGGCAGCGTTTTCTACCCATTAGTCAATTGTAAGCGTTATGGGACCACGGGCGAAGAACTCGCCCATCGGGGCGTGATGGTTAATTCAGGGGCGGCGTCACGTCGCGAAACACGGCCCCTTTGCACCCGGCTTGTTCCATGGCGTACTTGACACTCGCGGACACAATTAGCGCGACTTCGTATCCTGCTATTCGGAAAACATGAGCATCGGCGGGTATCGCCCGAGCATTCAGAACAAGCTTTGTGATTAGCCGATACTGACCGGCCAAATCGGCGCGATGATCGGCCGAAGTCCATTTCATGAACTCAGAACGCGCCTCGTCTACGCAATCGATAATCCGCAAAACGTTCATTATCCGCATATCGTGACTTTCAACTTGTACCGGTAGGACTTGAATATTCTCGCCCGCAATTGATGCCACTACATTGCCAAGCTGCGGTGTCAGAATTGGTACAGCGAAGCTCGTAAAACAAAAGTCCAGTGCCTTGCCTGGATGAGTAATGGGCGCGCGAAAACCAGTTGACTCACTGACGCGGTGACCGGATCTCAAACGCGGTATGGACCCATCCGAAAGGGTGATATCCCCAATATGCCATCGCGATCGAGATGTCATGTCATCCAACGTCTCAAAGTAATTCATTTTTGCACCAATAACTTTTGCATTGTTGAGCCTTCCGTTTGCAACTCAGTGCGAATGGCGTCCAGTTCCGACGTAAACGCTTTGCTGTACGCCTCGCCCGTGAGGCCATCGGTGGCCTGTTCAAGACGCTTGTACACTGCCTCGTGATATGCCTGCGAATGCGGCCCCTTGTGTCCAGGCACCCTCACCTTGTTGGCCGCGTCTTCCAAAGTCATTCCAGCCTTTTTCGCCATGTCTTCAAACCGCGGGGTCCACGGCCCGCCGTTGGATGACGAAACACGGTTCTTGTTTGTCATAACGTGGTGGACCTGTCCATCCCCGTTTTTCGGGCCGGACATGAGCGAGTTCAACCCGGCCGCTGCGTTTGCGAATCCGCCAAGCACACCGACACCGGAAATGGCGATCGCCGGCACTCCCACGATGGCACCGCCGCCTGTCAAACTCGCCGCAACGCCCAAGATCTCCCCGCTCATCGAAGCGGCCATGAGATACGCTCCACCGAGCACGATACCTGCGGATTTTCCCTTTTCGTAGGCGGGCGGGCCTGGGTAGATCAACCCTTTCGCGAGGGCGGTTTGTTCCGCCGCGCCGGCCCCTGGGACAATGCCAAAAATGGCGCCTTCGAAAGCGCCCGACATCGCTTGAAGGACATCGTTTTCATACCACGGCTTGTCATCGTCAGGTTCGGCCGAATCGTCTTCAGATCCCGTGGTATCCACGTCGGTTGCGGGTTCCTCCACGGGCGAGTCCTGCGGGCGCGGTTCAACGATTGGGTCTTCGTTCGGGGGAGGAGGGGGCCCAATCGATTGACCATGAATGTACACATCGACCACCCCATCGGGCCCGACGGGTAGACTCGGTTCCCAACCGTTGCGATCGACCCATGCGAGCGGGTTGCCGAGCACATAACTATACGGGTTCCACGCTTGACTCATTAGCGCATTGGATACAATCGGATCGGTACTCAAAAACCGGCCCAACTTGGGATCAAAGGCCCGCCCTTTCATGTTGATGAGGCCCATCTCCCCATCGCTTTCGTGACCGGTAAACCCGATGTTTGTGGAGTCTGAAAACGATGCAGGGGTAGGATCTCCCCACGTGGGATTGCGTCTTTGTCCAAATGCGTCGTAGCTGCGCTTTTCGGTGACCTTCCCTTGGGCGTCGGTGATCACATCCACCGATCCCAAATGATCGGCGTGCAAATATGTTACACCGGGGTTGTCTCCGCCGCGGGTCACCACGGCGATCACTCGTTCCGGGGATCGGACATGAAAGCGCTGTACAACTTCGCCTGTTGCTTGGGTGGTTGTGCGCTCGTAGAGGTCGGCGAAATAAAGCGTTTCAGCGTTGGGTGTACTCTTGCGGACACGCTTTTGATCCGCGTCATACCCAAGACTCACCGCGCCGTTTGGTTGGGTGACTTTTCGAGGAAGGTCAAACGGTGTGTACGCTACCGCGACGTTGCCCGGCCGGGTGATTTGATTGCCAACCGCGTCGTAGGCGTACACAGATCCACCGGCCGATGTGACGGCGTGCGGATGGGTAGGATCGCTATACTCCAACGCCCCGACGTCGGACTTGGCAATCATGTTGCCATTGAGCGCATAGTCATATCCAACCGCGCACGGGGCTGAAACGTCTTCGTTTGGGCTAAAATAGGCGC
Organism: Polyangiaceae bacterium; assembly: GCA_016712345.1. Lineage (GTDB taxonomy): Bacteria > Myxococcota_A > Polyangia > Polyangiales > Polyangiaceae > JADJRH01. The sequence goes on along the minus strand of JADJRH010000011.1, from coordinate 3,013,166 downwards.
ATGTCAGACGGTCGAGCGCATCATACCGAAAGCGTTCGGTGGTGTTGTTTGGTTGCAGTTCATCGGTGCGGCTTTTCAGGTTAAGCAAACCATCCCAGTCATACGCGAGACTCCGTACAAGCCCCGCTGCCGTTTCGGTGGTGATACTTTTGAGCCTTTGTTTTGCGCCGAAGTAACTTCGATGCGTGGTGGTGGCGGCGTTGCCAAAGTCTTCACGTTCCACCCTTCCGGCGCTGTCCACCGCGGTTAGATTCCAATAGCTGAGATCGCTGTTTCGATCGAGCACCCGCCGCACAAATCCGTGACTGTCAAACTCATGGCTGACCACAAAGGGGGCTTCACCCTTGCGCGTTGGGTAGGTCAGCTTTTCAACCCGGCCGAAGGCATCATACCCAAGCAAACCTTGCAGCGTTTCTTGCGTACCTTTGATCGCAAGGCTCTGCGTTTCAAGCCTCCCGAGCGCATCATACCCGTAGGTGCTTTTGGCGTCGAAGCTCTCGGCGGTGTGGAGTTTTCCAACTCCGTGCGCGGCTGTATCAAACGTCCATCGCGTGATCTCCTGCGCATAGTCCAGTGAATCTATCCGCTGCGTCACTCGCCCCAACGCGTCGTATTCAAATTCGGCAACACGGCCGAGAGCATCGGTGAGGCTCACCATTTCACCAAAACCGTTGTACGTTTTGATGGTCAACCCGCGGTCGGGATCGTCCACTTCGCGCACGCGACCCAATGAATCCAACGTCGTTTTCGTGACCGTTCCATCGGGGCCAATCACCCCGGTCAAGCGCCCAAACGGACCGTATTGGTAGGTCACCATCCCATTCGCCGCATCGGTCACAGTGACCTTGCGGCCAAGCGGGTCGTGCGTTGCCGTAGTGACATGGCCGGCCGCGTCGGTGCTCTTGACGGTCAGGCCGGTGTACTCGGTGGTGGTCACCGCGTTCCACGGCGAAGTGTGTTTGACCTCACGACCCACGGCATCGTGTGCGTACACATTCCAAAACACACTCGATTCTGCCGCGTTTTCGTCGATGGTGAGAGATCGCCGCGCCACTTGACCATTCAACCGGTTATACTCGACCCGTTGAGTGAGCCGTTTTTCTTTTGCACCCTGGGGCGTAGGGGCAAAGGTCCAGAACTGAATCACCCTTCCGATCGGGTCGCGTTCCACTTCGTGATCGGACCCTCCCGACACAACCAACCGCTCTCGAACGCGCCAAACTTCGCCCTTGGGAGTGTCTACCCGGACGCGCGCCACGGTGAACAGCGTCTCGGTACCGTCGGGCCGTTTTTCGCGGCCCAACCTTCCAAATCCGTCGGCGAAGTGTTCGGTGATCAAACCGTTTGGGTCGGTGATGCGAGTCACAATCGACAAGCGCGGGTCAAATTCCAAGCTGGTCAGATGCCCCGCGGCATTGGTCATGGTGACCGGGTAGATCCCCTCGGGGTCAAACGCGGTGGTGCTGGTGCGGGTTTCGCCGGTTGTATCGGTAGCGGTGGTTTTGGTGATGTTTCCAAAACCGTCCCGGTCGTAATGGACAGTGAGCTGACTGGACGGATCTCCATCCTCGGCAGAAACCGATTCACTCTCGATCTCCCCATATTGGGTATAGCTTCTTTTGACGGCGCGGCATTGTGTACTCATTGCCGCCGTGGAACATTCTTTTTGGGAGGTGAGTTGACCGATGAGCCACGTGGAAGGATGGTTATCAAATGAGCGATCCATCACCATGGCAAGGTCCACCCCAGCCGTGGCCATTTTTTCGGAAGTGATGTTTCCAAAATCGTCGAAATCCAACACGTGCGCCGTAGAATCACGAAGGATCGTCGCGTTTCCACTTCCCGATTCAACCTCCATCGCGTAGTCCAACAACGTCGGCGCCTGCCCATTGTCGGTGTACGCTCCTTGCGCCCTCCGCACTCGGGTTTGACTTGTCAGAGAAAAATATGTTTTGTTGTTGCTGGTGGGCACTACCACGCGTGACCAGTCGGTGAAGGACATTTCCACTTGGGCGGGGTTGGGTTGACTTTTCAGCCCCGGATGGCCCCTCCATCTTTTGGCGGGCCATTGAGCAAAGGGGTGCACCTGAAGGCCGGCGTCAAACGTCACGTTGTCGTAAAAGTCAACCGTGAGCGCGCCTGTCTCCCCATCGGTGGAAATGCGTTGCCCAAAGCCCAAAAAGCCGGCGCTCGCGTGAAACCTTCCATCGCGGTAGCGCATCGTCGTATGGCGCTCCCCACCTGCGGCATCACTTCGAGTGTACTCTTTTACCACGCGGCGGGATCCAACGGTGCACCGTCGCGGGTAGGCGCAGTCATTCAGAGCGTCCAATTTAGACAAGTACAAGTCGGCCTGTACTTCCGCACTCTTTGGGTCGGCCCCTCGGGTGATCGAATCATCCACCAAATGGCCGTAGCTTACCGCGACGTCGGGAATGTACCCCTCTTCGCCGGGGTCACGCTCGTTCATCCCGTTGTGAATGGTCGATAAAATGTCATGGTCCGCGGTCATGTTCTGAAAAATGTGGAGCTGACCGCTCAACCAAATCAGAATGTCCGACGCACCATCCCCGTTCAGATCGCCGATGCGCGGCGCGTGCGCTTCTGCAAGGGTCACCGCATCGATTAACAGCGGCTCAAAAGGGATCGCCGTGACGTGACGGGTAAAGGTCGCGCTGGCCTGTAACCCTCCCTCGGCTTGCAAAATGGTCCATGCCGGAATCTCACCTGTGCTGCCCACTCCTTCGGCCGGCATGGGGACGAGCAAATCTTGACGGCCATCCCCGTTGGCATCCAACACCGTTGCAAACCTGAAAAACGCATCTTGTTCGCCATACCCCGGATTTCCAAGGGCATCAATCGGTCCACCGAAGGTGCCACCTTGATTGATAAAGGTATAAAGCCCATGGTTGGAAAAGCCCGATTCTACCGCGTCGGGGTTTCCATCTCCGTTCACGTCCAGAAACACCACGCGTCCACCGGGGTTGACCACGGGGAGATTGGTTTCGATCACCTCCCACTTGCCATTTTCAATACGGGTCAGTGCGTCGTAATACACACCCTGAATTTCAGAACCGTCGGCGCCCACCTGAAGGGGCAATACCAACAAACTCACTTTCCCGTCATTGTCGAGGTCCACCGTGCGCACGTCCACATCACACCGGTAGAAAGAGAGCGCCTCAATGGTTTCGCCCTCCGTGTCGAAACCAAAAGGTACACCCCCATACGCCGGCAACCATCGGTACACCTTCCATTGAGGCTTCGTGGGATCGCCTGTCAACTCGTCCGAGTGATCGGTGCATTGAATCAAGTCCACAGCGCGATCACCGTCGACATCGGCCAAATGCATCGACCCGCCGCGGCTGGATAGGGTTGGCGGCGTCGGCTGTAAGCCAAGCCCAAAGGGGCGCGGAATGCCCGTATCCATCCGTTTGAACGACGGCGCTTTGTTGGGCTCTACCTGCGGAATCGGCTCCGAGAGAAGCACCTGCCAAGTGGTGGAGGACTGGTAGACGTCATGAAGCAAGATGTCTTTGCGGCCGTCTTGGTTGTAGTCCAACACCGTGCCAAGTTCAGGCTGGATGAAGGCGAGATCGCTGTTCCCGTCGCCCGATGAAAACAGGTCTTCTTGCGCAAAGGCTACCGTGAATGGGGCCAGCCCGTTCGCGTTTTGGTTGTGGCTCACCTTCCATTGCGTGATCGGGTTGGTAGATGTACTCAAGCCCGGTACCACGTCAGGGACCACCAGATCATCCAAGCCGTCGCCATCCACGTCGAGCAGCATCGGGCTTGATTTGCGCGACGTGGGCGAGGGAAGGTCGGTCGGTTGGTCCACAAATTCAAGCTGACCTTGATGGTAGGTGAGCCGTGTGGCCGGTTTGCAAACTCCATCGGCCGCACATTCTTCGATGGATGCAAGCAACGCCCGCCCGCTTGTGGGACTGTTCTCATAGTTCAGATCGACCCAGCGAATCAGCTCTTCACCGGGGCCGACCATTTGAATTTCAGCAAGCCGAAGCGACCTTTGAAAAGCGGCTCCACCCGCAAACATCAGCCGTTTCTGATTGTCAGGCCGCTCGGTGTACGCAAACTTGACTGCGCGGTTTGCCTCTACCGCGGGCGATCCTTCAAACGAGGTATACCGAATTTCATCCAACGCGTACTCCGCGGTATGGTCGCCCGCTTCGGCGAAACAATAGCCAAACGTCATGGCGTTTCCGCGGCGGTCTTTGGTGGTGGATGCCAACCACGCGAGGGTGGAATGGTTCGGGCCACTGGGCCTTGACCGGAGATCGCGCCCATACTCCGTGATCATCCCGTTGGGGTTGAACACTTCAAACCAGTCGGGCAAACGGTCGGCCTTCCCATGCCCAACCACCTTCACGAACGAATCTGGAAAGGTGCGGTATTCTGTCAGGTCGCCGGCTTGACTGACCGTCACCAACGGTCTACCGTCCAAACAAAGTTTGTCGGAATCGTCGAATTGAATGGCTCGGATCTCCCCATCGTGCGCTTGGTTCTTGGGGCAGCGCGTGATAGAAGACGCACCGGTCACGCTGAAACCTTGACCCGCAATGCCGTCACCCTCACCACTGCTGTAGGCCAGAGTGATGGAAGGTTGAACGCCCGCTCTCCCCGGAGGAACGGTAAGGGGAAGGACAAACGACGCCTCCCCCGTGGGGGTGACAGAGTATGTCCCGTCCAACCCTCCGGCGGACACGGTTTCAATTGCCGGCGCTTTGGGGAGTATGGTAGGCCGCGTTTCGTGTTGGGGTACACAAGCGTAGATCCGCGGCGGCGGGGGCACCGCGCTGGTGATGCATTGAAACCCCGAGCAACCTTGAAGCAATACGCCGGTCACGAAAAGAAGCCACGGGACCACGGCGCGATTGAAAGGAGAACGAGAGGGGCGTTTGAGCCCCGATTGACGGGGAGGCATGGGGGGATCCTTTCGCTGTGTTTATGTTCAGTATCAGAAATTGGGATACGCGATGTGCCTTTCTTTGGAAAAAGGGATCTGTGACGCCGAGAGCGTCGGTGTTTGGCCCGTTTCGCGTTCCCCATGAACCTTATCGGAGGTCCGGGGAATCTGGGATCGATCGGTGTGCCTGTTGGGTATTGGAGGCGGATCGGCATCGCCTGAGTCATCGCCGATGGTCAGGGTGGCGACCATCCCAAGAAGGCCGCCGAGAATAGCGCGACGCGTGGGGGCACGCGTTCGCGACAAAGCGGACAGGAAAGCACGGTGCACGGCCGATCTACCCATCACCGGGGAGAGCGAGCGGGGATGGACGGCGCATGCTTTGTGGGCCTTCAAGCTGGTAGGTCAGCCCTTCCACTTGCGCGTTTACCCGGTCAAGCGCGGCGTGTACACCCGCCTGTTTGTCGGCGATCGCGTTGAGATGCTCGTTGAGGGGAGCTACCAATACGCGGCGAATGGTAACTTGATTTACAAGTCAGACGTTGGCGCGCTGGAGTACAACGACGCTAACCATCCTCACGGTGCAACAACCGCCGGAGGCGCCGCGTACCAGTATGACGCGACCGGCAACCAAACGGCCCGGCCCGGAGGGGTGAATGTGGTGTACACCGCATTTGATCTACCCAGAAAGATCACCCAGCCGAATGGGGAGATCAGCTTCGGGTATGACGGCGATCAAAAACGCGTACGCAAAACAACCGCAACGCATGAAACGCTTTATTTGGCCGACCTGTATGAACGTGTGAAAGACGCAGCGAACGCGATCACCGAGCGGTTTTATGTGCGCTCGCCTGAACGCGTGGTCGCAATTGTCACACGCGGAGGCAATCAACCGGGCACAACGTATGTACACGCGGATCACTTGGGATCAGTGGATGTACTCACCGACGCCGATGGGAAGGTCACCGAGCGGCGCAGTTACGACGCGTTTGGACAAAGGCGCAATCCTGAATGGGGTGCACCGATACCGGCGAGCTTTCCCGATTCGACGTCGCTTGGTTATACAGGCCACGAGGACGATGGGGAGATCGGTTTAGTCAACATGAAAGGGCGGATGTTTGATCCCAAGTTGGGTAGGTTTTTGAGCACCGACCCGATTGTGCAGGATTGGACATTTAGCCAAGCGTGGAATCCATATTCGTACGTTTTCAATAATCCGTTGACCTATACCGATCCAAGCGGATTTGATGGCGAACCCAAGCGCGAGCCCGGCGTGGTGTACATGCCGGAGGCAAATATCAAGGTGCCAGTGCCCGCAAGCGGAGCCGGGTTACCCAAAGAGGACAAGCCCAAAGAAGAAAAGAAACACGGCGTAGGTGAAGGCGAAAACGATGTCAACACAACCGGGTTGATCACCCCATTGATTGACCCAGAAGACGCAGGGGAAGACGATCAACCGTGGTATAAGAACGCCGTAGTGCAAGCCATGGCGGGAGCCTTCAACGGTGCTCTCTTGGGCATTGTGCCGTTTGCCGGAGCAGGAGAACAGCTCGCCCAAGAAAACGGCTTGATCGAGCGCCGTTCGGTCGCCTTTGAACGCGGGAAAGCCCTTGGGATGATCGGTGGAGGGTTGTACACGACTGCCACCTCCATCAGTGGGGAGATCGGCGGCGGGTTGCTTTCAGCAACGGGTGTTGGAGCGGTCGTGGGTGTTCCGGCGATTGCAGTTTCTACCGTGGGGGTGCTGGGTGGGGCGGCCAACATCTTAGCAGGCCTCAACGCTTGGATGTCGGCACCGAAAGGAGGGGGATCAACCGGACCCAAACCGAACCAGGGTGAGGCACGGCCCCATGGCGGCGAAAAACATGATAAAGCGATTAGTCAGGAAATTGATCGCTTGAAAAGCGATCCGAGCGTTTCAAACATTCGCAAAAACCAGCAGCAGGTGAATGCGCAGGGTGAGAAGGTTGGCACGAACAGGCCGGATATTCAATATGACAAAGACGGTTGCCATCATTGTGTGGAATTTGATAACAATCGTGCCAGTGCAATTCGGCACGAGAAAGTCGTCACCGGCAATGACCCAAACGCCACGGTAGATCTGCGTGTTCCGTAAAAGGAAGGCCCCAAATGATGGTGATTCCCTATGGAAGAGAACGAAACTGAGCTTCTGCTCGCAAAACTTGACGGTAGCGGTTCCGATGTCGAATGGGGCGCAGTTGAAAGGTTGCGCGCTATGGCGGGCAATCTACCCATGTTATTGCGCAGGAAATTCCAAACGGCAAAGGGATGGAAGATCCGCATGTCGTGCGTCTACCATTCCATTAGGTATGCACGCACCAATGACGATGCTTTCCATCTGGGATTGGAGGCGATTCTAGATCGAGCAAAATATGTCCGATACCGCGGGGCTATGCTCCTCGCTTATGCGCAGAGAGCGGACGCCCTGCCTGCGCTCCGTGCCGCAACCACCGCACAAAATGACAGCGATGGTGACCTTAGCGCAGCGATTGACGCCATTGAGGCCCGCAACCACAACTACTTTGTGGATCGGAATCACACTGGAAAAAATAACGCTTACAATTGAGTAAAGGGTAGAATGTTTCTGCCGGGGAGGTGAGGCATCCGCCCGGTGGCTGGGCACTTCTGGTCATTGCGAGCGGCTGCTTGCGCACCACATCAAGGCACCCAAAAGATCGGACCCTATCGACAGAGTTGATGCCACCGGGGAATCAGCAATGAAATCAAGTGCCCACTATCGAAAGTTCACCCCTTCTTCGTCGAATTGCGACCGTCTGTTGGTCAATCGATCGGGGTGGCGTGCTGATATCAGAGCGCGAGTTCGAGGTTGTAGTATCTGAAGCTACACGCGAGCGGCTTGCCCTGCGCGGACGAGACCTATGGAGGGACCGGCGGCGGTCTGTGGACGGACCGGCGCCGGTCTGTGAAGTCTGCGTGGGAAACGTGGAAGGTGTGGCGGGCAAGGTGGCGGGTGGTCAGTCGTCGTCGGGGTCAAACAGGGTGGGGGTGCCTTTGGGTTGGGTAGGTTTGGTGCGGGGTTTGGCGGGTTTGCGGGGGGTTTTGGCTTTGGGGGTGGGTTTGGCGGAGGCGAGTGTGCCGGTGAGGGTTTCTTCTTCGTGGCGGCGTTGGTTGAGGTCGAGCAGGCGGGCGAGCACTTCGTCGCGAATGGGGTCGGGCCAGCGGTAGCGGGTAGGTTTTTCTTGTCGCCCCAGGTTTCTTCGTCAATTTCGTAGTCGAGAAAAAAGTCGCACGCGGTGGGGATATCGGTCCAGCCGTAGGCGGCCAGAACGGCGCGGTCCATGGCGGTGTGGAGGTTGCGCAGGGTGCGTATGTCGGGGCTCTGCTCGTTCGGGTCGTGAAAGCGGTTATAGGTTTTGGTCAGGCCTTCGTTGTTTTTGACCATCAGGTCGGCGCGAAATTGATAATACGTGTTGCCAGCGGCTTCGAGCGTCGGATCGGTTTGCCAGTTGGGGGGGAAAGGGAAGGTTTCAAAACAATCGGAGGGAGTATACTGCATGTCGTCCTTCAAACTTGAGTTGAAGAAGCGACCCCAAACCTGGTGGACCTGTGCCTGAAGTGCACAAAAAGAAGAATATTTGTCGGTGGGGATAACGACAATTTTTTCGTTCAAAACAACGCGTGCTGACAAGAATGTGAAGGCAAATGCGTTGCTCACTCTGGCGATGACGAGGACGCGATCCAACCCAACGATGGCGCGAAACAGCGCCGGGGTATACCGGCCCCATTGCCACCAGTAGGTTTTTCGCCTTCGGCCGTCGGGATTGTCTGCCAGTTGGTCGCGTTCCGGTTTCACCTTGGCTTCGACGATAGTCATCAAATCGGGCCAACATCGAGCTTCTTCTTCGGTCATCTCCCCAAAGTTGATGACATACCGATGATGAGTATGGGTAGGGCTGGTATTCACCTCTTCACCGCCGATATACGGGAAGATCCGTTCGGCATTGCGGGGATTCTTGGCCTTCAGACGTTCCATCTCCGCGAGCGACGTGGCGGTTCCACTTTTGTCGGTGTCGTCAAATGTGAATCCGAGGCCATAAACCATGCTGCCTTTGAAGCTCAGTTTGTCGTTCGCATGAAGCCTTTGGGGATCTCCATGCTCGCCCTTGTGAAATAAAAAGGCCGTGATCAACGGTACTTCACGCCCATCCAACAATCGTGGAGCTTTCCATTCACCCCGTTTCACGTGCACCACACTCACCACCACCGCGGCAAGGCCCGGCCATTTCACCCGGCGGGTCGCTGTATAAATTTCCCCACCGTGTGTGCAGATCCACCGCAAGCCACTGCCCCGGGTATCGCCCTGGGCAATGGTGTTGGTGGCAATTAACCCAAACATTCCATCCTTTCGGACCAGTGAAAATGCCCGGCGGTAAAAGTGCGCCACCAAGTCGGCATTGCCGTGCGATTCAGAGTGCAATGCGAGCAACCATTGCAACATGCCGGGGCCAAAATTGGATGAAATGGAGCTGCCCCCCAAAAAAGGCGGGTTACCCACCATCGCATCAAACCCCGGATTCTGCCGCCCAAACACCTCTGGAAATTCTATCTCCCAGTGGAATGGGTACACGGGCTTTTCGCCCTTGCGGAGCAGGTCAGACTGATCTTCCACCTCTCCCCGCAGCCCTGTTTTTTTCCAACCGTTGACCCCATTCAAATGGTCACGCCGCAACAGTTCTCGCTCTTTGTCTTTTTCAGCCCCAAAAAATGCGGCCACACAAATCACCCACAAGCCGCACGTCACCCACCACATTTTCGGCCTTTGTCCAGGCGTCTTTGCGCTCGTCGTAAGGTACCTCACCCAACGCCTGAATTTTGTCGCGCCAGTTGGCGACGGTGATCACGTCGGCGCTAATGCCTTTAAAGAGCGGGCCAATGTCGTCTTCCGGCGGGTTCCAGTGAAAGGCGCCAATTTGCCTTTTGGTAAGGCCCACGAGTGAATCACCGTGTTTGAGCGCATGGTCCAAAAACGTAAACGCGTGGTCGCGCGCCAGGGTGACAAGCCACAATGACAGCTTGGCCAAACTCACGGCAAACGGGTTTTTATCCACCCCATACAAACACCGTTGCGCCACCACTCGGCGGGCGTACAAAAGCGGATCTTCATCGGGAGGAATGCGCGGGGTACACTTGTGATCTTCCCATGCGGTCACCAGCGCGGCGGCCAGTTGACGGCACGCCTCCACCAAAAACGCTCCCGATCCCATGGCCGGGTCACACACCTTCACGTCAAGAATTTGGTCAGGGGTAGGTTTGGGGCCCAACCCTTGTAACACAGGGTGCAAGGTGGTGTACACAATGGGCTCGGTGAGTTCACGCGGAGTATAATGCGAGCCCGACCGGCGGCGTTCTTCACCCGGTTGTAAAAACAGCGCTCCTGGTGCCAACGGGCGAGGGGTTTGGGGAGCCACTTTGCGGCCGAGCGCCACCACCACATCGTCCACCGTGCGCGCTTCTTTGAGGGTAGAAACGGCCCCCGCCGCCAAATCACACTCGGCCTGTTCTTTCAGCCACGCGGCGCGTTTGGCGGCGGGCGTTTGGAGCAGAGCATCGAGGTCGACGACCACGTTTTTGGGGCGAACGGCGATCGATCTACCCGGCAGGGATCGCACGTCAAACCCCATCATCGACTCGTACACAGAGCCGATTTGTTCCACATCCAGCGCCCTGTACGAAAGGCGCTCGCCCCCCAACATGAGCAAACTCTCCAGCACGCGCCAAATCACCCCGTCTGACACGCGCGGAGGGCTAAACCGTTGGTCCATCACGCGGGGCACGCCGGGCGGGCGGCCTTCTAAAAACGGGTATTGGTCAGGGTCAAACAGTTGACCATGGCGAGCGGGGAGGTGGAGAGCACCGTGCGCGGCACCGTCAAACATCAGGCGAAAGGTGGTGACAAGCCAGGCGTACGCGCCAAACCGCTGGTCCATTGTGTCGGGATAACGGCCGGCATCTTCCCGCAGGCGCTCAAACAAACCACCCACAGCATAGTTGCGAGTGTACACAGGATCATCGGGCAATAACCCCTGATCTTCAGCGTACAGCAAAAACACAAGGCGCATGATCACGGTGAGAAGGCCGCCGTAGATCTGCGCAGGATCGGGCCGCGGGTCGAGCGTAAGAAGGTTGCCGTGCGCCGCTTCATCCGCGGCCTGAAAGCCGCGCAACAGTTCCCACAAAGCGCCGAGCACCTGTTCGGCCAAACGGGTAGAAACTTCGTTTTGGTATTTTCGGCTTTCGGCCAAAAGATCGACCAAACGGTGCTTTTCAGGCGCGCTGAAAACGCGATTTTCTGACAAAAGCATGTGCATTGCGGCGAGGATGCGGCGGCCCTGCACATGGAGCATTTCAGCTACGGGAAAGCCGATATGGCCCGACGACTCACCGCGCGGTGCGTACACAAGGCGCAGCTCGCGGCCGTTGAGAAGCAGGCCGGCGGGCACCTGGGTATCGCGAAGAAGGCGCTCAAACCGGGCGTGGGGGCTTGTGGCCCAACCGTGGGTTTTTTTAGAATCGTCGGGAGGAGCGTCGAGGTTTAGCCCGGTTTCTACCTGTTGAATGAGCAGCAGGGGTTGACCGCTGCCCAAACTGTCTACCGCCGCGTAGTTGGGTAGCAACGTCTCCCCATAGTCGGGGAGGGGAACGGCCAGGTTTTCAGGTAGGGTAGGCCCACCTTCGGCCCCGGCCAAATCTTCCACCGACCATCCCAGCACTTCGTTGGCAAACCGGGGAAAATCAAGGAGCGCGGGGGCTACGTCAGCGCCGATGGATGTTGGCTGCGTGAGTACACCTTGCAGTGTGGTCTGCAACTCCACCACATTTTCACTGAGCACCGCCTGCGCTTTTACCAACGCCGGAGGTGAAACCACGAGCCCCACCGGCTGCAAAAGCCCCAACCAAGCCTTGTGCGCTTCCCGTTCAGAATCAAACTTCGCCACAATTGTGCTCCCTCAGTCTTGGCACCACGTCCCAGACATCCCCGTTTCAGGTTCACCCCAACATGTCAGACACCCTTGCCCCTCGCCAAGCGGAAAAGCGAAAAGCGTGGCGCACCAAGTTTGTCCATAAGGTGTTCTGTGGCGCATGCGGCCAGACGAAAACGCGAGTTCGGCGAGACCGGTGCCAAGCTCGTGACAGTTGGAAGAGCCGCCAAACCTGCCGGTAGAGATCTCTTCTCCTGAATCCGCTTTGTATTGAGCCATGGAATGTTTCTCAACTCGATAGCGGCCACAAATAAACCAATCCTACAGGCTCAATCCTTGTAGCCTTTACCCCATAGCCCGCCCGAATTCTGTCAGGTTCCACCCGCAACTCTTTGGCAATGGCCGTAAGCCTTTCTACCCAAAACCGCCGGTCCGCCGAAAGCTGACGCTCCTCATCTTGGTCAAAGGCAAACTTTTGCTGTTGCGACTCTACCTCGATTTCTTTTTGACGAGCCACAATGCGGTCGCGCTGGGCCGTGAGAATGGCGGCCATTTCATCGGCCTCGGTGTCGGCGCGCTTTTTCAGATCGCGGCAGGCGCGCTCCACCAATACCTCGGCCCGCCGTTCAAGCGAGGGGGTTAGCTCGGCCACGTCGCGTGCGGCGTTTTTGACAAGCATCTCGCGCACGGTGGGATTGGTTTCGCGCAGGCGCGGTTCACCCAAGCCCTGCTCTACCAACCGCAGCACGTCGGCTTTGTCGCCTTCACCCAAGGGGCGCAGCCCACCGCGGCGCTGCTCCACCGGCTGCCATTCTGCCGCGGCGGCCAACACTTCATCGTGCAGACGAGCGCCGCGCTCCCCAAAAAGCGAAAGTCTACCCAAGAGCACCACCTTGGGTTGAGGCTCCAACGTGCGCAGCACACAGGCGCGCCGCAAATCGTCCTCGCGAAAGCCCTGCGATAAAAATCGGCCCAACAAGCGCTGCACCACACGGTGTTCCAAATGCAGATGCACCACCTCCCCATCCAAATTGCCCGGATCGGTAAACACCACCGGGCGAATGGGAGAGTCGCGCCGCCACTCCGCCGGGGTTTGATCTTTCTTTCGAGGAATGCGAAGGGTATCAAGCGTTGCAGCCCACGTGGGATCGGCCCCTTTGCGCTCGTGCAAATGGGGCAATACCCACCGCGCCCGCGCGGGATCGGCCGCGGCCTCAGCGGTGTTTTCAGGTGTCAACCCATTGGCCCCGGCAAACTCAAGCGCGGCCGACAAGGCGTCGCGAAAATGCTTTTCATCCAAGCCGATCCAATCACGCGACCGCTTGAGCAGATCTTGCAAATCGACCAATTGACGCTGGAGCTTTCCCCGGCGCGCGTCAGACTCTTCGTGGCCCATTTCTACCCGCATGGTGCGTACACGGGCTTGGGTAGTTTGCTCGCTAGAATCGGCCTTTTCAATGGCCAACGCCAGATCATCGGCGCGGTCGTGTTCAATGCCCCAGGCGAGAGCCTCGTCAATGCGGCGCTCCACCACCGGGGCCATGCTGCCAAGTTCTTCGTGGATGGTGCGGGTTTTTCGAACGAGCACATCCAGCACGCGATCTTCAGGCCGCTGGGGTAAGACAAAGTACATACACCGCACTTCAGGCGATTGTTGTAATTTGCGATCGATCCTACCATTGCGCTGTTCAATGCGGCCGGGGTTCCACGGCACGTCAAAGTGAAACAGGTCGGCGCAGTTGTTTTGAAGGTTTACCCCCTCACGCGCGGCATCTGTCGCAATTAAAATGCGAAGGGGATGTTTGTGCGGATCGGCGTTAAAAGCGGCCTTAATGGCTTCACGCTTTTCTTCGCCAATGCCGCCGTGAAATACGGCCAGGCGCTCCGCCCCACAATCGGTTGCCCGGAGTTTGTCTTGTAAAAGTTGCTGCAAGTAGCGCTTTGTATCGGCATATTCTGTAAAAATCAGCACCCGCCTTGGAAGCCATTGGGCCCCTTCTTGGCCGAGATTGGGGCACTGATTTTTTTTGATCCAGTCCAATAGGTACACCACACGAGGGTCGGCGCTGTAGCGGTTTGCCCGCGCAATATCGGCCATTTGATCAAGGAGGGTAAGCTCGGCCGCAAGTGTACCTTCGGCGGTGGTAGACTCAGAGATGGCAGAGAGCTGCGTGGCCGCGGCCATCTGCGCATCTTCTTCCTGCGTGACTTCTTCTTCAGAAATCTCGGCCCGGTCATCGTCGGCGTCGGGCGCGCGAAAGAGCAAATCAAGGGTTTGGGGGGCGATGGGTAGGGTAGATTTTTTGCGCGCTTTGGGAGGATTGGCCGCCGTTTTCTTGTGTACCTCCAGCGTGCGGGCAAATGCCTCAATTGACGAAAGAAGGCGTTTTTGCAAGGCCATGACCACCAACATGGCCGACGCCTGCTGGGGTTTGGTGGCATTGGCAAGCCGAGCCTCACGCGCTTTGCGGTATTGATAAAGCAGGTGTGAAAGGGCCAACTCCGGCGCGTTATCGGGGAGATGGTCAATCACCACGCGCTCCACAATACGGGTAGGAAAGTTTTGCCCAACGGCGCGCAGATCACTTTTCAACCGACGCACCATCACCGCGTCGCGCAACTTTGGGTCTACCGGAACGCCGCGCACAAACCGCTGTGGATCAAGCAGTTCTAACAAAGCGGAAAAGCTGTTTGAGTGGCCGTTGTGGGGCGTGGCACTGAGAAACAGTTTGTGTTCAAACCGGGGAGCCAAATCACGAATGGCCTTGGTTAACTTGGAGTCCACCGCGTACCGGCCCGCGCTTGCGGGAGCAAAGTTGTGCGCTTCGTCGAGAATGAGCAGAGAAGAACCGGCAAAATCGCCCAACCAGTCACGCAGCGGGGCGGAGTACACTTCATCCCGAACAAGGGCATGCGAAAGGATAAACCGGGTGTGGGTTTTCCAAGGGTTGACAGCGTAGCCGCGCTGCTGCCGAACGCGGGAAACATAGTCGCGATCGAAGATGACAAAGGGAAGACCAAAGCGCTCTTCCATTTCATCGCGCCATTGGCGAACCACCGAGGGCGGCACGCAGATCACCACGCGGCGGACTTTTTGGCGCATGAGCAATTCACGCAAAATCAAGCCCGCTTCAATCGTTTTACCAAGACCCACGTCGTCGGCGATAAAAAGGTTTACCCGCGGCATACTGAGCGCCATACGCAGGGGTAGAAGTTGATAATCCTTCACCTCAATGCCGGCGCGGTAGGGAGCCTGAAACAGTTTTGGATCTGTCGAGGTGACACAACTCCACCGCAGGGTGTGCAAATAGGCCGAAAACAAGCGCGGCTCGTCAAATCCGCGGCTCGCCAACCGCTGCCAATCGGTATGGCGAAGGAGCGTTGCATCCACTTCTCGCTCCCACAAAACTTCAAGCGGATCGCCCTGCGCATCATCCTCCACGCACGAAAGGCGAACCAGCGTGCTCTCTTCAGGGCGGGGCGGCAGCTCCACCTCTTCCACCAGATATTGGCGCGACCGAACGCGCACGAGGTCACCTGTGGTGGGAATCATGTGTACACCATTGGGCAATGTCGTGGTGGACCATCCGCGCGCGTTGCTGCGTGGAAAGCGAAAAGCGTGGCGCTTCGGGTTCCCTGCATCGAGTTCTGGACGAAAACGCGAGTGCTGGCGAGGCGGCCGGGTGTCGGGGCGTTCAGCGAAAAACTTCAGCAGCGGTTTTGGCGCCCAGGAGATTGTCAAGCCAACCGTCGAGGGTCTCCACGTCCGTGCATGTTTCGATTCGGCTGCGCTCGGCATCGGTGAGTGCCAACCCGGCGCGGTTCATCATGCGCAGGAGCGTGCCGCGTTTGCCGTCAAGCGTACCTTCGAGCTTGCCTTCGAGCTTGCCTTCGAGCTTGCCTTCGAGCTTGCCTTCGAGCTTGCCTTCGAGCTTGCCCTTTGCTTCGCCCTGGAGCCACAAGTGGCGAAGCAACGGAGGCAGGTCGTCTTCGTTTATAATCTGACGCTCCATAATCAATTTCTCCATTGCCGTACGCACAGGTTCACGCAGCGAACTCAGTATGATTTGAAAATAGACCAAGGCGTGCCTGATGTCCAGTCGCGTCAGTGCGCTCAGGGCAGTTTGGGTCCACGCTCCGCTGCACTTCCAGCACGATAGAAAGAACAGCGCGACCGTCAGGATCGCGTAGCTCAAGCACCAGATCGGCTTGAAATTCAACTGGTATCAAATTATCGAGTGCGGCATCCACCACATCGGCGGAAGCGAATTGTGGCAGGTCGATATGAAATAGCGTGTCGAGGAAATGGGGAGCAAGACGGGGGTTTTCGCGGAACAGTTCAACCATTCCGTTGTGCTCAAGCGACGGCATGTGCGCTTTCCCATCTACCACGACTGTTCAGCGGCAGTCGAATCGTTTTCGACTCACCCATCAAAAAAGCACAGCCAGCATCCACCACGGCTGGCCGCAAAACTCCGAAAAAAGCAGCTGTTCCAACGCCGCGTGGCTTGACACCGCGGACCGGTTCGACAACCATCGGACCACTCCAATGAACTGGGCAACCCACGCTATCGCCGCCCTTGCGGCAGGTCAGACCTGTCAGGTAACTCCCCACGGCAACTCCATGCGTCCACTTGTTGAGTCGGGAGCCACCGCCACACTTACACCTTACCTACCCAACCAAGAACCCGCCGAGGGCGACATCGTTCTTGTAAAAGTGCGCGGCGTTGTGTACCTCCACCTGATCAAAGCCATTCGCGGCGGGGCCGAAGCGCGTCAATATCAAATTGGCAACAACCGCGGTGGAATCAACGGCTGGGTCAACCGCCGCGCCGTGTTCGGCAAAGCCATTCAGGTCGACAATCGGTGAGTGATTACAGACTACCCAACGGAACACCTACCCAACCCCGTGACCGCCGCTGCCGACCCTCGTCAGGGAACATACAGTGAGTACACCTCAAACCTAAATCCCGTCTTGCACTCCGACACATTCACGAACAGCACCAAATCGCTCCTGCCCGACTCAACGGTCCACAAATCCACCAGCACTTCCCAGCGCGTTCCCATCCACTGACACACCGACGTTTTCCACGTCTCTTCGGGCAAATCAACAAGTTGTTCACCGTAATCGGCCACACTCGCCCGCATCTGATGGGCCACGTCTTGTGCCACCGGGGCTACGTCCTCAATCCCTTCAGAAACCTCATAGTCACCTCGACACAACGCGCCCACAATCTGACGCAACGTTGGGCGCCAGACCTCCGCCACGGGATGAGCATTGTCCTCATCTTTCACGGGTTGGTTCGTGTACACCTTCTCGCCCTTCACCTCAGCGCTTCAAACGCACTCACTGTAACCAACGCGGATCATCGGTTTCCGCCCAACTCACTGGGAAGTCCGCACGGTAGCCGGACAAACCCGACATCGCAAGCATTGCTGCCCACCCCCGGCCGCGCATCGCTTCGCTCGCGCGGCCGCCCCGCCCAAATCGCTCGCTTCGCTCGCTCAGGGCGGGGACATATCGCGCACCGCGCACCGCGCGCCGTTACAAACCATACCGGGTTTGCAGCAAATGGATCGACGATTTGTACGCGCCGTCGCTCCAACCCGACCGCTGCACATTGTACGCCTCGCCAACAAGACCCACTTCTTCACCATCCAGCGGATTGGCCGCCCAATCAAACAACTGGGCGTTGGTCACAGACGCCTTGGGCCCCAGCCAATACCAACCGGCCGGCCAAATCTGCACCGTTGTTTTGAGAGGTTTGGGAACACTCACCATGGCCGGTGAACTCACCCCGTTTTCGTTGAAGAGTTGAGTGAGCCCCTCCATCACAGCCGTTTCCACAGCGTCGTTTCCCTTGTTTGCAAGGTCTTCCCAATATTTGAACACTCAGGATCATCATTGTATACGCTGCGCGTCACATTGGCCGCCGCCGCGTAAGGCTCCAGTGGAATTTCGATAAAGTTCAGGCAATGTTCCGTGGTCCAACCGCGCCAAACCCGCGCGTTTTCGGTGGCGTTTGGATTCACAATGTTGGCGTACCAAGCCGTTTCCCACCATTGCGTAATGGTTACAACCTTCACTCCCACGATGTCTTTATACACCTGCTGAGCCTTGATATCGTCCACCACGTCGCCTTTGATCTTGTCCATTCCAACGGGCGGAACGGCAATCACAACCTTGTCTGCGTGCGCTTTGTGGCTCGAACTGACAATGTCAAATCCCCCGTCCGCGTTCCGGTCGATTGAAGCCACCGGATCCGAAGTAAAGATCTGAGCGCCCTTCTCGGTGGCCCCCGCCGCCATACCCAATGGGAACTGCGACATACCGCCGATTGGGTAACTCGGCGTGCAACAAACATCCCACTCTTCGTCAAGGTAGTCGAGATAGCCCGCCACATCGAGCGGCACCTTAAAATCGGCGCGAAAGCGCGACATATCGTGCAAAAACTCGTATCCTTCGTCACCCGCCACAGCGCGCACGTACGCCTCAAAGTTGGCGTAACTCGCCGCGTTGGCGCGCTCTGGACCAAACCGCAGTTTGTCGTACAACGCTGTTTCGGTGTCACCGCCTGGGTCCGGCGTGAGCCCCGGGTAGAGGTTTACAAGACCTTCCTTTGAAAACGCAAAACCGCCCCGTGCGTTGATCAAGTCCTGCGTGATGGGAGGCGTTTCGAGCTGGATGCCAAGTTCGGTGGCGAGGTCAAGCAGCACTGTTTGCCCCTCCATCACCCGGCGGGCACCGGCCCCCACGCGCGGCGCGTTCGGATCGGAATCGTCAAGCGAAATGTCCTTGATTCTTCCGCCGACCTGAGCCTCCTTTTCAAAAAGGCAAACCTTGTCGCCGAGCGACGGCGCGAGACGAAACGCTGTGTGAAGACCGCCGACGCCCCCGCCGACGATCACCACGTCACACTCAAGATCCCCATTGGGCGGCGTTGTTTCTTCAGACGTGCAAGCGACCAACGACAGCGGCAACAGCACCAGAATGCAGCTCAGCGGGCGGACGGTCATAGTGCCTCGACTCCCTTCTTCTTGCGGCGGCCGTTCGGTTGAATGGCACATCCCCAAGCGCATCGAGCCACCGTATCAGAAAGCGGCCAACAGTTTCCAGCGCAGAAACGCCGCTTCATCAAGAAGTCTGCCCTGCCCACCCCCGGCCGCGCATCGCTTCGCTCGCGCGGCCGCCCCGCCCAAATCGCTCGCTTCGCTCGCTCAGGGCGGGGACATCGAGGCGCATCGCATCTCGTCACGAGCCGTTACTCGCCGCTCGACTTCGTGTATTGTTCCAAACATGTTTTCCGCTGTTGGGGCCATCCTTTCGTTCGCGTCGTCACCGACCGGCCGACGAAGCGCGAGCCGCGCAACTCTTCTCGCCGCGCTTTGCGCATGCGTTTTACCTTCGGCCTGCGGATCGAGATCAAACCTCGGTGAAAGCGATCTTGTCCCCAACGGAGGAAGCGGATCCACGGGCACCTCCACCGGCGGCACCACCGCCACGGGGAGTTCCGGCGGCGCCACCATTTCAACGGGAGGCGTTGGCGCCGGTGGCGCGGCGGGTTCGGGAGGCACCGGTGGTTTCGCAAAGGCGTGTTCGGACCTCAAAATCGCCGGCCCTCCGGCCACCCTAACGGGTAACGAATGGATGGATGAACAACGCCCGCGGTGGGCCTTTTCCAAGGGCGACGGGCTTAGCGTGACCCTTTTGAATTCGCGCCAAGCCACAGAAGGACCACCCGGGGCAGACTTTCCGCTCAGTGTGGTACACACAAGCCTTGACCCGTGGGAAGGTTTTCCGTTTGGAGGCGCGCTGGGCCAGAGTTTTGAAGCATTTCCGAGCGGGGGTGAATCGTTCGCGACAACCCACTCCGTCGAAGGGCAGGTGTCCATTCTCCTGCGAGATGCCATGTCGCCCGGCGGAGGCATGGTGTTCACGAGCCAACTTATTCCTTCCCAAAGCGGAACTCCGAACGTTTACGGTGTACACCCCACCGCCGATGAGGCCCTGTTCGCAGCTCAGTCATGGGTAGGTTACCTCACTGGAATGCGGGTACCAATCCCAAAGCCCGATGGGAGCCTTGTGTACTCTGTCGAGACGCGACTCATGGGAAATGCCGGCCCGCTTGCGCCTTCTCTTCCCGTCGGGTGCGCATCAGGCGTTATGTATGCCGACGCGGTGCCCGGGGCCGAAGGTTTCTTGATGGCTGTGTCGGCGGGGCAACCCATTGGAACAGTCGATTGCGCAAATGCCGATCTCTCCTGGCCCGACGTTGTGTACATCGTTGCGGCGAGCGGCGGAGGGTATGTCCAAAAAGACTCATTCGGCGCCCCCGGCGGCGCCACCGACGTGAAAATGGCTTCCCGTTCCGACGGCGCATGGGTAGTCGCCGGCACTCCACCGGGTCAAGTCGTCAATGGAAGCTTCATCGGCGCCAGCATCAACCCCAGTGGGAAGATCCAGTTCACGTTTCCAGTGACCGTGGGAGATCCCAACACCGAAAACCCGCTTTCAGGCACACTCGCCGCCACCAACCTCGGCGACTGCCTTGCTGTGACATGGGTAGATTATACCGGCGACAAGGGGCCTTTTTTACAAGTCAGGACGTTTGCGCCCGACGGTTCGTTGGCCGGTCAGGTTCAAGTGTTTCCCAAGACGTTCTTTTCAGGTGCGCCCGCGCTTCTCGGGTCGCCTTCCGGCAACAGCCTGCTCATCGCATGGTCAGAAGAGCCCGAACAACTTGGCACCGGGGCCAAAATTCACGCCGTCCGCATCGACGCCAACGCGCCGTAGCGAAGGCGCTGCATGCGAAACCGCGTTGCCGCTCGCCACCCCCGCCTTGGTGGCTAACACGTTTTGCTGAGCCGGAGGCGTCTTTTGGACTTGCTTGCGAGCGCGACATAGACTCAAAACAAAGGCATGAGCGCTTCGCCGTTGGACCCCACTTTCCGCGACGATCTACCCGCGCCGGAGGCCTACGATATTCGGCTCTTTCTGCCGGAGCCCATCGCCCGAACGCCCGGCCGATCCATCTGGATTGACCAGCGGACCGTCTTTGAAGAAGATCTGTTCGACGATCGTTTGGTCCACCCCGGGCCAAGACGCCGAACGTATGTGCTTCGGCGTTCAGAGGCAGGAAGGGGCGTCCAGTGGCTCGATTCTGCGGGCAAGCCCGTGGAGCATGTGCCCGATCTGCTGCACGACATCGCTTTCCCCCCGCGGGTGTGGATGAGCGACAGTGCCATGGAGCGCAGTATGATGTTTCACGCCGCCCGCCTCGCCCGGGGGGATGTGCTCGTGGGCGGATTGGGCCTCGCCATTTATCCGCAGTTCGTGCGGTACCTCGCTCGCCCGGTCACGTCCATCACCGTTGTCGACAACAACCCCGACATCCTTCGCCTGATAGGTGAGCCCTGGGTCAAGAGCGTTGGCAGTGGGGCGCCGCCCATCACGCTCGTCGAGGCCACCATTGAATCGTTTCTTTCGTCCGGCGGCACCCACACCTATGACACCATCTACCTCGACACATGGGGAGATCTCCATTGGCGCTTTCTCGCGGCCATCAACCATCTGGTCTGGCTTTCAGAATCGCGACTCCGCGAAGGCGGCCAAATTCAGGCCTGGGGCTTGTGGCATATTCGCCGAGCCCTCGTGGCGATGGCGGTAGAACTCGAACGAGCGCCCGAACACTGGACCACCCTCGACACAAGTCAATCGCCTGTACTCGACGAGTATATGCGCTGGAGAAAGGCTCAACCCGAAGGTCCGCTCACCGCTCAGGAGGTTGAGGCCAAGGCCGGCGAGATGGCACGCACAATTCGAAAGCCCGGAAGCACCGAGTTATACCTCGATCCGCCGCGCTTTGGACGCTTTCGCACGGTGCCTTTATAGGTTGTCCTATTTGGGCGGCGTATGAAGTGCACAACTCCTCACGCATCGCTCCTGACGCCGCATCTGTATTGAGCGGTTTCGATCAGCAACGATGAGCCCCGCCGCCAAGAGGCTGATTTCATCAAGGCGCGCCGACGCGGCCCAAATTCAAATTCAGGGTCGGGTGGACGCGCGAACGAGAATCCCGCCCGTCCACCTGTGCGGTTTGGCGTTGGCAGTGATGAGATCGGCAGTCTTTCCGCGGGGATCGCGGCTGGGAGTGCGCGCAAGCCATGTTCAACGGCTGCGGAGGGCACCGCACACGGGCGGGGTCCATGCAGGAACGGCTGCGGAGGGCACCGCACACGGGCGGGGTCCATGCAACAACGGCTGCGGTGGGCACCGCGCAAGCGCGGGGGCCACCCAACAACGGCTGCGGTGGGCACCGCTCACCCGCGGAATGCCCAAAGCAGCGAATGCGAGGGCGGGCGCCGATTGCCGGGGGCGGCGATTTGTCCTTGCAAGGTGCGCCAACTTTGGGTGAGATTACGGGGCGATAAGGAGGTAACAGGTGGCACGCACTGAACTGACAGACAGAACGTCGTGGGATGATTCGTACGATCGGGTGGCCTATACGGCGGATGCGTTGAGCCTTGCCGGGGAAGACGGCGATAAGGTGGTGGGCGCGCTGGGCAAGCCGATCGAGAAGCTGTTGGCGCAGTGGGAAGCGTTGGATGGGGAGCGACGGTCGAAGCGGCGGGGCATTGGGCGAGCGCACGCGCTGGTCCGGCGGAGGGATGTCCAGGCCGACGCGGTCGTGCAGGACATTCACAATGACGTGCTTGGGCATGTGAAGCAGCGGCGCGATGATCCGCTGTTTGCGCGGCTGTTTCCAGATCCGCTGTCGGTCGTGGTGCGGATGGCGCTGGAGAGTCAGCTTCCGGTGATGCGGGCGCTGGCGCACAAGCTCGGCGAGGAGGAGACTCCGGCGGCCATTCAAAAGGCCCACGCCAAGCCGCTGGCGGACGCAACGGAGCGGGGCGATGCCGCGGTGAAGGGCCGGGAGGAGGCGTTCGCGCAGGCGGGGCGGACGAGTGCGCGGGTGGCTTCGTGGCGGGACGACGCGAACCATGCGTTGCGCGGCGTGGAGGGCGCGCTGCAAAAGATCGCGAGCGAGCGGCGGCTCGGGCTTGAATGGGTAGATTCGTTTTTTCCGGTGGCAGACCGGAGGCCGCGGGCGGTCAAGAAGGACGGCGGCGGCAGTGGCGGAAGCGGGGGAGCCCCGGCCTGACCAACATGGGTGTGCGCACCCTTGGCCCTGATGTGCCTTTGTCACGCGCCGCGGCGAGCCAGCCGGCGTGAAATCCAACCCAATCCCTTCAAAGGGCGGGGGGCTGGCGCCCCCCGCAACGCCCCCCACCCAGGGTCGATCGCGAGCACTGCACGCGAATCATCCAGGCCGCGCGGGGCCCTACGAAGAAACGAAGGACCACGAACGGGCTTCCGCCCAGGTCCACAACGCGGCGCGCGCGTCGGGTTTGTCTGCGTGTTCCACAAGAACGCGCATGCCTTCGTCGCCGCCGAGCGCGAGGGCGTGCGCTGCCGCCCGCACAACCCCAGGGCTTGGATCGTTCACTAACGGCGCCAAGACATCCACAAAAATGGGCACGTCTCGATTGAGCGCTGCGTAGGCCACCGCCGACCGAACGTCTGTGGAGGGGTCCGCCGCCAGGCGCCGCATGAGCCGCTCTTGAACGTCGCCCGGAGCCAACCGGAGCAATCGCGGAGCAGCGCTTCGCACTCTCTCGTCCGGGTCTTCTGCTGCGGCCTCAAGGCGGGCAAGCTGCTCCGATGGAGGGAGCCATCCCAGCACGTTCAAGCAGAACGTGCGCACAGACCCTTCAGAATCGTTGAGGCCCGGTTTCAGCAGCTCGACCGGGACCGAACGTCGGCCGACCGCTTCATAGGCGAGCCGTCTTATTTGGGGATCGGCTTCGCGTGTGGCCTGCGTTGCAGCGGCGAACGACTTTTCGCCGCGAATATCCAACTCCCGAAGGGTGAATGTGCGAACAAGCGGATCGGGATCCCCGACGAGCGCCGCCATTTGCGCGTCGCGCTCGGTTTGGTTGGGAATTGCCTCAAAAGGAAGGTTCCGTTGCCACCTCCCCAAAAGAAACGCGGCTACGGCGCGCCTTTTGGCGTTTGGGGAGGTTAGCTCTTGATCGAGAAACGCCACGCGCTCCGCGATGTTCTTCCAGCCCATGAGAGAAGCAAGGTCCGAATCCCAGGCGCCCAGGTTTTGCGCAAAGGCGTCGAACGCCGTCTGAAACCCGGCGAAGTCACCTTGGGATGCCAGGTGGACCGCAGCCCGGCAGCGAACGTTGGGATCCGGATCTTCCCTGAGCAACCGCTGCACCTCGGACAGAACTTCAGGGTTGGTTGCTTCGTCGGTCGCTTGGTGGAGGCTGAGGAGCACCACGAGCCGAACCTTGCTGGATGGGTCGCGCAAGAAAGGCGAAAGACGGTTTGCCTCTTTTTGCCACGAAGATCCCGTTAAGAGGTCGACAATGGTGAGTCGGACTTCTTCCGATGGGTCGTTTGCCAAATTCGCGAGAATGTGCTGTTGCTCCGGTTCGGGTCGATGTCTTGTGGCGGCGGCGACCGCGTCCCGAATATGCCCATCGGGGTGATGACTGAGGCTCCGCAGTTCGTCCGCTGAGGTGTTTTGAGAAAGTAGCTTGCCAAGAGTCCAAGACCTCTCCGGATCGAGCAACATGGCTTCCACAATCGACGCGCAAGGTACGTGGGTGCCCATCACTTCAAGCGCCCTCGCTGCTTGAAGCCGCGCCTGTGGGTCTGCCTGCCCAAGCTGGTGAATGAACCGCTCCGCCACAGGTGCCGCAAAGTCTGACAAAGCGACTTGGCGAAGCCAAACATTCGCAACCATTCTCGCCTGCATTGGAATCCATCCATCGCGCGCGTCGCTCGCGCCGCCATGGCAAATCCACGCCACAAACGCATCTGCAATGCGGCGTTGCAAGCGTAGGGGCAGCGCCTCGCCGGCTTCCACGGCGAGCAGCGCCGCGAGCCCAATGTGTTTCCCCAGAATCTTCACCGCCTGCCGCCAGGGCTCGGGCGCCTCGTAGTCGAGAACTTTCTCCAAAAAACGTTGAGCCGCCACCGGCCGCGCCTGAACCAGAGCCAGGTAGCCCACCCCCAGTCGAATCACTTCCTCCCAACGCGGTTCAAGCAGGTGGGCGAGGGCCACTTCCTCAAATCGCTCGTTTGCGTGCAGGCCGGCCGCCACGAAGAACTCCTGGAAGGTTAAGTGGAGAAAACCCCACTGCCCGGCGCCGCGCTCCAAGAGAATTTGCACCTCCTCGCCCGCGCGCTTGAGAAATCTTTCCGCCGCACCGCGCGCTGCGGTTTCACTCATTTTCTTCCCGAGCTGTGAGCGCATCGGCGATGGTCCTTTGCACAACCTCCGTGGGCGCCACCCCGCGTGGATAACGCTCGTGCATCTCCAGCGCGAGTTCACCCAATACCGGGATGGCTTCTTCCTCGTAGGCCACGGCCGCGGTATCTTCCCGCGGCTCGATGCCGGGGACGAGCCTGCGCGCCTCGGTCCACGTTTCGCAAAGCGCGCGCACAAACATCTGATACGCCTGCACCCGGTGGCGTGGCAGTCGGCCTTCCGCCCGATGAATCAACGCCAGCGCCGAAAGCATAAACGGATTTGTCGCGAGTGCGGAAAGGCGCTCGCTCGCCCCAATGGCCGTCAGAAGCAAGTCCGCTTGAACCTTAGCGTCGTGAGGCCGGTTTTCACCCGTTTCCCACGTTGTGTACGCCCGCGTGAATGCCCGAACGAACTGCTCGCGTCCGCGCGCGTCGAGCGGTGCAAGTTGGACAACCGTGGCGTCGTTAGGGAGACGCACGCCTGAATACCCCACGAAGCGCGACGTGGTGACAAACGTGTTTCGTGGGAATTCGGCGGCGAAATCTCGCAGCCAAGCCTCCACCAAAGCGCGGTTTTTGGCCTGCACTTCATCCAGGCCGTCCAAGAGCACCGCGCAGCGCCCCAGGCGCAATTGATTGTCGAGGAAGCTCCTCACGGCGGAGGCGGTCGCGCTGTCGGTGATTTCAAAGTAGCGCGCAATGGCCTCTGGGTACGATTGGTTGTCTGAAACAAGGCATTCTGAAAGCCGCCCCACGCTCAGCAAGATCGGGAGTTTGGGCCCCATTTCTCCAGTCAGGTCTGCCCACTCTCCATGCGCCGCTACAATCGCCAGCCACTTGAGAAGCGTTGTTTTCCCCGACCCAGGCTCCCCCAGCACCACGAGATGTTGGGTTCGCCGCAGCCAGGCATGCAGCGGTGAAGCCGTCAACTCCAACTGCGAGAGGGACTGGGCGTTGAGAACGCTTTCAGGCTCGTGCGACCCTTCTTGCCGATGAGCCGCGGCGGCCGGAACCACGAAGACATCCAATAGGTCCAGCACGGGTGGCGCCCGCCGCGGCAACCGAAAACCCACGTAGTGTACCTCGCGGATCTCCGGCGAAAGCGCGTACGCTTCAAAGTCGGTCCAGAGAGCCAGCGGGCTTTCTTGGTGTTGCGCGCTGTCCGGTGGGCTGTCCGCGGGAAATGTGTACACGTGTTGCCCCGCGCCGGTGATACCGCTCCAAGCGAGTGCGTTGCGCTGATCCCGGGGTAGACTGAGGGCGATCTCTTCGCTCGCGTTGACGACGCCTTCGGTCGTGTGCGCGTGGTCGAGGAGCGCATGAGCGTCTCTGGAGTCTTCCTCACGAACCGAGCCGGACCCTTCCGAGTCGACCCTGCCGAACAACACCGCCACCCGCGTTGGGAGATTCAGTTCAAGAGCGCTGCGTTTCCAAAGCTCCAGGGCCACCTTCCACGCGTCGATGACGCGCTTGTTCGGCCGAAACAAGAGCCACGCGCGGTCACCCTCCCATACAACCGGATCCGAAACCTCAAATGCGGCGGCGATGCGCTCCACTCCATCCAGATGCCTCGCCCGGCGCGGATGTGGCCCCGCAAAGTCGTCGGGGCCGAAGGAGCACGCGATCACCACCACCGGCACCCGGATGTTGCGCGGCCCTTCCACGGAATCACGCATTGCCAGCCGCGCCGTCGGATCGTCCGCCGAATCGGTCATGCGGCCGCCTCAGGCGCTTCCCACCGCAACACCAAGCGAAAATGACCGCCCGAAAGGTCAATCTCCGGTTCAGGCAAACGGGCCGCCTTCATCTGCTCGAACATGAGCGGCATGCCCAATCCCACGTTTTCAGAGCCGGCGTTGCGGGCGATCAACGCCGACATGGCGGGGTTGCGCCGTTGGGTGATGCCGCCGAGCTTAATGCTGTCGATCGTGAGGCGGTTGAGCAACAAGCCGGGGTTAATGATCTCCACTCGATCGGAATACACGAAGATCCTCACCTGGGAGGCTGCGTTGTAGTCGCGGTGCGCCAGGGCGTTGTGAAGCGCTTCGCGAAGCACAATCTCTGGAATACCTCGGTCTTTTCGCTCGAAACCGACGATCGCGCTCCGTATCGGCACGTGGTCCTGAAGAAATCGCTGGGCCGCCTCGATCTGCCGAAACACGGTGCCGGCGATTTCTTTCTTGTCCTGCATCGTCGCCGAAATTCCGGGGCCGGGAAACCGAACGGCTGTGATGCGCGCATCCGGGAAAAACCGCTGCGGATCCATACCGAAAAAGAGGATACCGGTGACCGTCGGCTGGTCATTTTCCAAGCACTTGAGCGCCCGAAGATACGCTGTGGGATCCCGGGTGGAGTGGGGGTAGACGCGGTGGAGAAACCGACCAATCTCCCCTTCGTCAAGGTCGGCCCGAACGGCGCCGCGGGCCGGCTGTTCATCCAAGTGAACCGCCTGCGACTGGAGCATCCGCACAAGTTCATCCCGGCTCGCCTCGCGGGCGCTGCTCCCATCGCGGAGATAAAATTTGGATCCAGCGCTGTACGGCCGGTTCGGCGACCAAGCCGGCACCTCCATCAGTAGAAGCACTTTGTCGTCAATAAGTACTTTGGTGATGGTGCAGAACAGCGCCGGATGAACCTGCGTTTGGCAGATCGCGCTGAGTTGTTGAACCAGCTTGTCCGTTTGCTTGGCTGTGCCCGTGCCGGTCGGCGTTCCGTCGTCTTCTGCCCCGACGATGAGCAGGCCGCCGCCGCTGTTGGCAAACGCGGCAATCTCCTTTGCGATGGTTTGCTGAAGCTTGCTCGTGAACTCAAAGCCGTCGTGGGCGACGCTTTTCAGCTCGGTCGTCGAATCTTCTCCCAGCCGGAGTCGCTCTTTCAGGGTCCGCTCGTCCACGCGAGCACGCTAGCGTTGACGCGCGAGGGGTGTCAAACCCTGAGCGCTTTTTGGCTCGAACGGTTTGCGTTTCCGCGCCCGGAAGCGATACACCTGAAAATTGCCGCGGCTGGCCGGCGCCCCAACAATTGCCGCGGCGGGCAAACGCCCTCACAATGGCGGGCCGGATGTCCCAGCTCCCCCTTCTCATCACCATCCCATTCAGCCACTACTGCGAAAAGGCCCGCTGGGGCCTCGACCGCGCGCTCATCGCTTTCGACGAAGAAGGCCACGCCCCCGGGTTTCACCGCCGGCGCGTGCGCCACACAGGGGCGGCCGGCTCCACTCCCGCGCTCATCACGTCCGACGCTGTGCTCGGCGACTCCACCGACATCCTTCGATGGGCCTCGCAACGCGCCCCGTCGGACCGCCGCCTCTACGGCGACAGCGCCCACGACGATGCTGGAGATCGCCGCGCTCGAAGACCACTTCGATCAAGAACTCGGCCCTCACACCCGCCGCTGGGGGTATTTTCAGGCGTTCGCCCGCACCGAATTGCTTATGCGCCTCTTCGATCACCGCGTTCCTCGCTGGGAGCGCCTTTCCTTCCGTGCGCTGGTTCCCTTCGTCAAACCGCTCATGCGCCGAGGCATGAAGATCGACCCCGCCTCCGTCGAGCGCTCGATCATCAGAATCCAATCTGTCTTCGACGCCGTCGGCACCCTCCTCGCAGACGGCCGATCATTCCTTGTCGGTTCGCGCCCAAGCGCCGCCGACATCACCTTTGCGAGCCTTGCTTCGCCGGTGTTGGGCCTGGAGGAGATGGAAATAGCCTATCCTCGCCCCGACGATCTACCCGCCGATGCCGCCGCGTTCATGCGCCGCCTTCAGGCCCACCCCGCGGGCCACTTCGCCCGCCGGATGTACCGCAGCCACCGCCGTTGAAGGCGGTTTCCCATGCTGTCAGCCTATTCGCACTGACCGGTCTCGCCGCAGAGCATGCTCCAGCAGCACCACATGCCGTTGTCAGGATCGCAACTCTGACCTTGCGGCGAACACGTGGGGATGTCGGCCACGGAAAAACACGTGCCCAAAACACAATGCGCGCCGTCGCAGCACGGATTCATCGGGTTGCAGCTCGTGGGCGAATCGATCGGCACGCACGAGTCTGTGGAGATGCACACTCCGTCGAAACACGCGCCGCTGCAACACTCGGCATTCGCTTGGCAAGCGGTCGCAACGGCAGCGCACTCACCGCCGCCCTCTTCGCAAACGCCGTCATTGCAGATCGCGCCCTCATCGCAACAGGGCACACTTTCGCTGCAACCCTCGCCAAGCTCACCGCAGGCCGGGACATTCGACCAGCAAACGAACAAACTTGGGCGCCTGTCGACGGTGCCCGACTCGCTCCCGAAATACATGTGAAGCGCGCCATTGTTTTCTTCAAGGAGAAGGCCGGCGTTCGCAGAAAGACCGCCGACCCAGTCCTGAACCAGGCCCGTCACATTCACCGAGCGAAAGCCGCCGCCTTTCGGATCAAACGTCCCGAGCACTGTAGGCGACCAGTTCGTGATGGTGCCGCTGTTGGTGAAGCTCTTGTACGTGACCGTTGCTTCAGCCCACGGGTTCAAGATCCGGTGCGCCCGCACCGTGGTGCTCACAGAATTCCAGGCGGCATAGGTTGTAAAAACCGCCATGGTAACGTTTGCGTTTGCGGGCACGGCGCTGATGTCGAATTGGTACGCGCTCCAATGTTGATACGGGCTGTTTCCAGTCCAGGAATAGGGCATTGAGCCCGTAGGCCAGTTCAGGCCGTTTCCGAGCCCTATATCAGCGTCGCCCGTGGCTCCAAACAAGCCACGTTGAATCAACACGCAGGTGGAATCGGCAGGGGGAGGTGGAAGGTTGGGTGTTCCTGCGGCTTCGTAGTCGACGTCCAGGTCAGCGACGCTCATTTCGCTTTCGGTGCTCCCCAAGCAGCCGGAAGCCAACAGTCCTGCACACAGGAATCCTGCAAGATAGCGAGGCGTATCCATATTGGCTCCTTGGAGTGGAGGTCTGGGGGGAAAAGGGGCGCTCGCTCATCCGCAGGGACGGCAGGGACGTTGAAAGTCCCCCCGAGGTGCGCCCAAATCGAGCGGTGGGTTACCTCCCAAGGTAAGCCCCGAAAAGGGTTCCTTCAAGCGAATAATCCGCCTCCATTCAAATGTTCGCGGAAATGATTTCTGAAGGTACACCCAACCCAAACCGCGCCAGCATTTGTGTATTTTCCCGCCGTCACCACCATTTTCGGCCTTTTTAAAGCCTTTGGGAACTTTCTCTCGCCGCAGCGTTTCGGCGCCGGTATGCACTACTCCACCACAGCGGTCAGCCCCCAGGCTCCCAGCTCACCCGTTCCTTCGCCTACCGTTCGCCCCAAGCCCGTGTCAGCCTCCACTCCTCCTCCCAACCCACCCGCTCCCGAAGCCGCTTCTGCGGCCGACGTTTTCCCGAGTTTGTTGCTCGTTGACCCCATTCCAAGGCCCGACCTTGAAGAGCTGCGTCAGTCGCTCTCGTTCGCTTTCTCCAGCGGTGTTTCGGGCGGTTTGTTCAATCAGGCGCTTGAAAAAGCGCCCATGGCCCAGTCCACGTGGGATCCCAAAAGCTTCTTGTCCGATCTGTTTCTGGAAGAGCTTGTCGCGCGCTGTTTCAAAGTGCGCGCTTTTGGGCACGAGGCCGCTGTCAATCGAGGCTTCATTTTGAGGGTTTTGTCACGTCCACCCAGTGACCCTTTGGTGGTGGAGCTTCGTCGCGGCATTCTTCACGAGCTGTCAACCGTCCCCGCGTATCGCCACGAGCTGGAGCAACTCTACGCCTTGTGCTGCCGATTGCGCGCGGCATTGGAGGGTGCAACCGCGGGCCGCAAGCTCGATCCCATTCGAAGGCAGCTCGATATTCTGGGCCTGCTAAAACATGTGTTTGACCACATGAACGGCTCGTTTGACGGCGCCCAGTCAGGCCTTTCACGGTTGCGGGATCTCGGCCGCGCGGTGTGCGCCACCGAGGCGTACAAGTCCATGACGGACCTGCTCGACTACGATGAAAACTTCGCCTCGCTCAAACTGGATATTCAGGTTGGGGCCGACGGTCGCGTTCGAAAATTTAATGTGTTAAACGTGCGAGAGCGAACAGACAACCCCTTTGTTCTTTCGCCCCTCAAACGCTGGCTCGCGCGCATTGAGCTGTTTTTCAGGGGGTATAGTTTTGGGGAAGGGGAGGTGATGGCCCGCCTGCTCGACGCGGTGTTTGAAGGGCTTGAAGATCAGGTGCTCAAACTCCTGCCGTTGATTGGCGAAATGGAAGTGTACCTCGGATCGCTTGGTTTTGCCGACCTCGCGCGCGCCGCCGGGCTCAGTGTAAGCCTGCCCGAGCTTCGTTCTCAGGACGAGGCTGACAGGGGTCCGCGCGCTCTGTTTGGCCTGTTCAACCCATTGCTCCTCGCTCACGGCGCCAAGCCCGTCCCGTGCGATATCGTGACAGACAGGGTAGAGAGCACCCTCTTTGTCACCGGACCCAATTCAGGTGGGAAAACTCGGCTTCTTCAGGGCATTGCGCTCACTCAACTGTTGGGTCAGGGTGGATTCTTTGTGCCCGCCCGCGCCGCAAGCCTTGTCCGCGTGACGGGCCTTGTTGTTTCGCTTCTGCAAGAAACGCGATTTGACCAAAGTGAAGGCCGTTTGGGGATGGAACTGCTCCGCATTCGCGCGCTGTTCGAGGAGTTGGGTCCAAACGCCATGGTCATTCTCGACGAATTGTGTTCAGGAACCAACCCATCGGAGGGTGAGGAAATTTTCGAGTTGGTCGTGTCGCTCCTCGCCAAACTCCGCCCGCAGGCGTTTATCACCACGCATTTTCTAACCCTCGCCAGTCGACTCTCGCGTGAAAAGGCAATTGCCGGGCTCAGGTTTATTCAGGTGGAGATGGACGCTCACCACCGGCCTACCTACCAGTTTGTAAACGGGGTAGCCACCACCTCGCTCGCGAGCCAAGCGGCGGCTCGATTGGGCGTCAGCCGCGACGAACTAACCGAGCTTATCGATCGCAATCTCCGCGCGGCAAACGCACACGGAAAGGTGAGCTGACAATGGCAACCTTTCTCACCACCTCGCGCATGAACCCTGCGCTCAGGGCCCGAGTGGAGCGATCGGTAAGCTACCGCACGCGCGCCAAACACAACGCCGGTAAACTCGGCATGAAAGGCACCTTCGCGAGCGCCCAAAGGCTCCGAGCGGCGCGCCTTGTTCCATTCGTCACCCTGCTTTTTGTCGTGGGTTTGGGCGGCGCCGCCTACGTGCACGCGAGCCGGATAATCCAAGACGATCGTTCCACTTTGTTAACCACCATCGCCGAGCATCGCGCCGAGCTTCCCCAGGGGTATCAAGATTTTTTCGCCAGGGTCGATACGTTCCTCGACGAGATCTCCACAAAAACCCCGGCCTCCGATTGGGTCGATCCTGAACTAAAGGAGCCCGGTGCGCTCGATGCGTGGCTTGGAAAAAAGGCCGTGTATGTTCACGCCCCAATGGCGGATTTGGCCGATTCTCACCGACGGGATGATGCAGCGGCCGCATCGGACAAAGACGCCTTTTTATACTGTCTGATGAATCCGCCGCTTGCCCAAAGCGAAAAAGAGCTGCTCAACTCCATTCGCGGCGTGTACTTTGCGGGTGGAAAGGTCGACGACGAAACAAGCAACGTCAGAAGACTCAACCGCACCCGAGTTGGGCTAAGTGTACTCTTGCCCGAGTTCGAAGCGCGGGTTCAAGCCGCCGAAGAGGCGCTCGCCCTCAAAAAACTGCGCAAAGACTTTGAAGCGGCGCCCACCGCGGACGCGGCAAAAGCCGCCGCTTCCGAGGTGCTCATCGCGGTTGCCGACGAACCTGGGAGCAAACACGTGCGCGTATCGATCGTGGATTTGGCCGGGATGAAAGCGCTCGTTCGCCTCCGTCTACCCATTCCAGCGGTGAGCGGATCCATGCTTGCCACATTGCATCGAACCGACTTGGAAGGGTGCACAGCGGCGCTCGCGGTTCGAAATCAAACGGGTGAAACGCCTTGAAAAACGGGCGCGCGACAAAGCGAAAAAGCGCGCATTGAGTTGATACGGCCTGCCGTTCAAAATCTCCCATTGACGCGGCGGGCGTTTTGACCGACTCTCGGAAAATTACCCGGAGTTCGTCCTATGCCCCGCCTTCACCGTCGACTGTTCGCGTACCCCGTTGTGCTTTCATCCGTGGCCGTGGCGGTCGGCGCGTGCGCCACTTCCCCCGGTGAGCCCCCCGATGAAGTGGGGAGTGTCCAACAAGGGCTTGACCCGGTGTGTGTCACCATCCAACGAGGCAGCGCGGGCGATATCGGCGATACATTTTTGAGCGGTGATTACCCGACCTGGGCGCCCGGATCCGAGCCTGGAGTGTGGACGGGTATTTCATCGGGCGGCAATTTCAACCAGGCACTTTACAGCTTTGATCTGACACCCATCCCGCCCGATGCCACGGTCACGTCGGCCACGTTTTCGGTCTACCAAGCATGGAGCGCCAATTACAATCAGGTCGGCGTTCACCGCGTGACGGCGCCTTGGTCCGAGGCAACAGTTACAGGCGCAAGCTTTGATCCCGCGGCCATTGAGTTCGCACAGCAGGCGAGCTTTGCA
Source organism: Polyangiaceae bacterium (assembly GCA_016712345.1). GTDB lineage: Bacteria > Myxococcota_A > Polyangia > Polyangiales > Polyangiaceae > JADJRH01. The sequence goes on along the minus strand of JADJRH010000011.1, from coordinate 2,979,392 downwards.
GCGGGCGGCGTGGGAATTCGCTCGGTCGATCTCAGCTCGCTTGTCCAAGACTGGGTTTCGGGCGCCTCGCCCAACAACGGTGTTGCCCTTGTGGAGTCCCCGGTAAACCGGCACTACTTTTTCACAAGCGAAGCGGGCAATACAGCCCTTCGCCCCTCGCTTCAGGTTTGTTACACCGAGGGTTCGTGTGATGATGGAGTCCAAAGCGCAGGGGAAGTCGGTGTTGACTGCGGCGGGTCGTGCCCACCCTGCGTGTGTACACCTGGGTCTGCGATCCCTTGTTATTCCGGCCCCGCCGGCACTGCGGGAGTGGGGGCCTGCGCGGCCGGCTTGCAAACCTGCAATGCCGAAGGATCGGCCTACGGTCCGTGTCAGGGTGAGGTGTTGCCCGCCGCGGAAACCTGCGCCACGCCCGCCGACGACGACTGCGATGGTCAAGCAAACGAAGGCTGCGTGTGTACACCCAACGAACTTGACTATTGTTATACCGGCCCCGCGGGCACCCTTGCGGTAGGTCTGTGCGCCGCCGGCACCCATCAGTGCAACGCGGCCGGCACCGCCTGGGGCGCTTGTACAGGTCAGGTTCTTCCCACCACCGAGTCGTGCGCCACCACCGGAGACGACGATTGCGATGGTCAAACAAACGAGGGCTGTGTGTGTACACCGTTCTCCACGCAGGCATGTTACAGCGGTCCGGTTGGCACCGCGGGAGTTGGCATTTGCAAGGCTGGAACGCGCACGTGCAACTCTTCCGGCACCGCGTGGGGAACCTGTACAGGTGAGGTGTTGCCCGCCACCGAAACGTGCAACAACGGCACCGATGATGACTGCGACGGCACCGCCAACGAAAACTGCGCTGCGGCCACTTGTACGCTCTACTCCGAAAACTTTGACGACGGCACCGCCACCGAAGTGACCTCGGGAGCTTACAAAATCGGCTGGTGCGACACGTACATTCCAGTCGCTTCCAACACCCCGCTGTGCATGCTCGGTCGAACGCTGCGCACCAACGACTCTACCATCGATCCTACCATCTGGGTAAGTCGAGGGGCCGCACCCTGCACGAGCGCGAAAATCACCTATTCATATTATCAATTCGCGGCGGCCAACACCACACTCAACTACCAACGTTCCAACGATGCGAACGAGGTTTGCGAAAAAACCGGCACATTCACAAGCCTCCTCACTCACCCCACCACCCAGGCGTGCGTGAGCCAAAGCGCCACTGTCACGTTCGCCGGCAACGCGGGAATCTACTTCCGCTTTGAACACGGCACAGGCACCAACGCTCTCTGGGTCGACAATATCTCGGTTGAACTCCAGGGCTGCTCATGCCCGTAGACGCGTCGGGCGAAGGTCAACGCGGCCGGCGAAAGTGAATCGCCGGCTGCAACGTTGTTTCGGTATCCCCAAAGTCGCCTATCGACGGCAGCTGGTCGATCCCCGTGCCCGTCTTTGCGAACCGCGGCGGACCGAGCGCCGGCAGCGGCGGCGCGCCCATTGAGTCGGCCAGCGTGCCCAACGCCGCGGCAAGAGTCTCGGCCGAAGGCCGCTGATCGGGGTCTTTGGATAAACACGCGTCGAGCAAACCTGACAAATCCGCCGGTGTACCTCCGCTCCGCACTCGCACCGGTACGGCCGCTTCTGACACATGAGCGCGCATGACGTCGCCCACCGTTCGGCCCGCGAACGCCGGCTCGCCCACCAGCATCTCGTAAAGCACCTGACCCAATGCGTACACATCGGCGGCTCCCGTAATTGTCGCGCCGGTCACCACCTGCTCCGGCGCCATGTAGAGCGGAGTGCCAATCACCTGACCTGCGTGGGTAACCGCCGCGTGCTCTTCATCCCGCAGCTTTGAAACGCCGAAGTCCAAGATCTTTACCCCCGGCGCTTTGGTACACAACATCAGATTCCCCGGCTTGATATCCCGGTGAACCACCCCCGCGGCGTGCGCCACCGACAACGCTTCGGCAACAACCGCACCGAGGCGAGCCGTTTGCCCCGCATCATATCGACCTCGGACCAACATCGACTCCAGCGTTTTCCCCTCAATCAACTCCATCACATGGTAGAGCTGCCCGCCTTCAGTCACATCGATATGGAAGGTTCGCACAATGGCCGAATGCACCACCGCCGCCGCAGCACCCGCTTCCGCCACGAAGCGTTTCACATCGACCGTCGTCATTCCTTCCCACGGCCGCAAAAGCTTGATTGCCACCACCTGCCCCGTTGTCAGATCGCGCCCGGCGTACACATCGCCCATCGCCCCTTCACCAATGAGCTTGTCGATCACGAACCGATTGGCAAACGCGGAGCCCGGCGCGAGTTCATCCGGCGAAACACCGGCCTGGAGTGCGCGCGCAAGCTCCCTCGACCTGCCCTGCACCTTCACCCGGAGTTGAGCATCAAGCGCCCGCACCTGATTGGTCCTCGCCAGCGTTTCAGCCACTTGTTGCTGGACCCGACGTTCTAATTCAGCCGTCCACTTTACCAGCTCATTTTTCTGACGGGCAATGGTTTGCCGCAGCACCACTTCACGCGCCAGGGCCCTTTTTTGTAGCACCGAAAGCGCAAATGCCAGCACGACCGCGGCCATTCCAGTGGGCAAACTGGCAGTCCGCAAATCGGGATCCGACTGAACATAGTTGAGCCCCACGACAAGCCCCAACGCCGAGCCCCCGTAGGCGAGAGCAGACCCGACAATCGTGGGCCGCATGGCGATCGTTCCCGTGAGCAGCGCAACGATCAGCCCATTCAGGTTGGGCGACAACTTGTGGGTATTCAGACTAATGGCAAGGCCAAGCGCCGCGGCAGTTACCAACACCGCATCACCGAGCCACATGACCCGCATTTTCCAGCGATTTGCCACATTCGCCACTGTCAGAAGTGCCAGGTTGATGGGCAACACAACGAGGTGAATGAAGAACACGCCCTCCCGAAACGGCGCGGCTTTCGCTTCAGGCAGCGGGCGAAACACCCACAACATCGCGATTTCGATAAGCGCTACAATGGGAAGGATCGCCGCTGTCCGTTCTCGATTGGCTTCCGTGCGCTCGTCCTCCACGCACCGCGCATCCTCGGCAGAGAGCTTGGCCGGGAAAACGAGCGCTTTTAGACGCTGGAGAATTGTTTCGGGCGGCTGGTCCACAACTTCCGCGAGAGTAAAGCAGATTTTTTCGGACAGGCCCAGCACCTCGTTTCTACCCATCCCTCGCCACCCCAATTTCAGTCGCACTGTTCATTCGCGCGCGTGAACGCGCCGTCTATCCAACGCACCGCGAACCTTCGCGACCCGTCGTCGCCCCGAGCCTCCTGAAAGCTTGACAACCCATCGTCGAGAGGATCTCCTCCCGCGCCGGAGGAGATCGTCATGCCCAAACGAGCCGAGGTCGACGCGTGGTTTGACAAGTACGAAAGCCCCATGAAAAACGTGGTGCTTCGCGTGCGCGAAATCATTCTCAACGCCGACAACCGCATCGACGAGTGCATCAAATGGCAAGCGCCCACCTTCACGTTTGAAGGCAACTTGGCGAGCTTCTACCCTCGCGCCAAAAAGCACGCGAGTCTCATGTTCCATACCGGCGCGACGATCCCGGGGAACCATCCCAGACTCATCGGAACGGGTGATACCGCGCGCTTTCTCAACGTGGCGAGTGTGGAAGAAGCCGACGCGGCCAAAGACGATATTGGCGCTATCGTCCGAGCCTGGTGTGAAATGAAATCGAAAGGCGGGCCGGCGGCCTCCAAAAAAACCGTCGCCAAGAAGGTTGTCTCAGCAAAAAAGCCAGCGAAAAAAGAGGTGTCACCCGCGCCAAAGGCCACTGTGAACAAGCCAACCGCAAGAAAAAAATCGTTGTAGAAAAAGCCAATCTCAAATTGACGCGCGTTGAGCACTGACTGTATCCTAGACACGTCCGAACCCGTGTGAGTGTGACACCGGGCTCCCTCGGCGAGTCCGTGCTGCAGCAACGCCCGAGCGCGACACGTCTCCGCATCGGCGACCGCTCGTGCCGGGCGCTCAGAAAAAATGGGCCGCGCGGGGGGCCGACCGAATCGAGATGTTGACCGCTTGCGGCGAATTCCCGTAGCCTGAAAGCTTGTGGGGTCGGTTCCCTTGGGCTGACTTCACCGCTGGGTCAAACGCCCAGCCAATGAAGGGACAAGCGCGCATGAGGACTCGCACGATTCGACGCTTGGTATCCGTTGCGATGCTGGCCGGGAGCCTGTCGCTGAGCGTAGCAACCGCGCGAGCCGATGTGCCGCACACCATCACGAACCAGGGGCGCTTGTTCGATGCCGAAAACGCCCCGATCAGCGGCTCGTTGAACGTGGTGTTTTCGATTTACGACGCTCCCGACGCGCAAACCCCAATTTGGTCCGAAGAGCACACGATCACATTCGACGAGGGCTACTACTCCGTGTCGCTCGGTTCAGTCGTGCCGTTCGGCGACACCGTCTTTGATGGATCGCTTCGCTACTTCGGCATCACGATCGGCGAGGAGCCCGAACTGTTGCCGCGATCTCCCGTGCAGAGCGTGCCGTATGCACTTTTGGCGGAAGATGTCAACGGGGATATTCACCCCAATTCGGTCACCATCAACGGCACTGAAGTCATCAACGAAAACGGTGAATGGGTGGGCCCCACGCTCGGGCTTGTCGGGCCCACGGGCCCCACCGGCCCCGAGGGGCCCGCCGGTGTCGATGGTCCGGCGGGTCCAGCCGGGCCCGCCGGTGCACTTGGGCCCACGGGGCCCGCCGGCCCGGCGGGTCCACAAGGTGTTGCCGGCCCCGCGGGTCCGATGGGCGCGGTGGGTCCAACGGGTCCACAAGGTGTTGCCGGCCCCGCGGGTCCGATGGGCGCGGTAGGTCCGACTGGCCCGACGGGTGCGACAGGCGCCATCGGTCCGACGGGTCCGCAGGGTGTCGCGGGTCCGATGGGCGCGGTAGGTCCAACCGGGCCGCAAGGTCCGATGGGCGCCACAGGCGCGGTCGGTCCAACGGGTGCAACGGGCGCGGTAGGCCCAACAGGAGTCGACGGCGCAATGGGTCCGACGGGTCCGCAAGGCGTTGCGGGTCCGATGGGCGCGGTAGGTCCAACCGGGCCGCAAGGTCCGATGGGCGCGACAGGCGCGGTCGGTCCAACGGGTGCAACGGGCGCGGTCGGCCCAACAGGAGCCGACGGCGCAGTGGGCCGACGGGGCCTCAAGGTCCGATGGGCGCGACAGGCGCAGTAGGTCCAACGGGTGCAACGGGCGCGGTCGGCCCAACAGGAGCTGACGGCGCAATGGGTCCGACGGGTCCGCAAGGCGTTGCGGGTCCGATGGGCGCGGTAGGTCCAACCGGGCCGCAAGGTCCGATGGGCGCGACAGGCGCGGTCGGTCCAACGGGTGCAACGGGCGCGGTCGGCCCAACAGGAGCCGACGGCGCAGTGGGGCCGACGGGGCCTCAAGGTCCGATGGGTGCAATGGGCGCGGTGGGTCCAACGGGTGCAACAGGCGCGGTAGGCCCAACAGGAGCCGACGGCGCAATGGGTCCGACGGGTCCGCAAGGCGTTGCGGGTCCGATGGGCGCGGTGGGTCCAACCGGGCCGCAAGGTCCGATGGGCGCAACAGGCGCGGTCGGTCCAACGGGCGCAACCGGCGCTACAGGCGCAGTGGGTCCGACCGGCCCCACGGGAGCGACCGGCGCCACAGGCGCAGTGGGGCCGACGGGGCCGCAAGGTCCGATGGGCGCCACAGGCGCGGTCGGTCCAACGGGCGCAACAGGCGCGGTCGGCCCAACAGGAGCCGACGGCGCAATGGGTCCGACGGGTCCGCAAGGCGTTGCGGGTCCGATGGGCGCGGTGGGTCCAACCGGCCCGCAAGGTCCGATGGGCGCCACAGGCGCAGTGGGTCCGACCGGTCCTCAGGGTGTTGCGGGTCCGATGGGCGCGGTAGGTCCGACCGGCCCGACGGGCGCAACCGGCGCCACAGGCGCAGTGGGTCCGACCGGTCCCCAGGGTGTTGCGGGTCCGATGGGCGCGGTGGGTCCAACCGGTCCAACGGGAGCGACAGGCGCGACGGGCGCGGTAGGCCCGACCGGCCCGACGGGCGCAACCGGCGCAACCGGCGCGGTAGGCCCGACCGGCCCAACGGGAGCGACCGGCGCAACAGGCGCAGTGGGTCCGACGGGCCCGACGGGCGCAACCGGCGCCACAGGCGCAGTGGGTCCAACCGGTCCTCAGGGTGTTGCGGGTCCGATGGGCGCGGTAGGTCCGACGGGCCCAACGGGTGCGACCGGCGCCACAGGCGCAGTGGGTCCGACCGGCCCAACGGGCGCAACGGGCGCAGTAGGCCCGACCGGCCCAACGGGTGCGACAGGCGCCACAGGCGCGGTAGGCCCGACGGGCCCAACGGGTGCGACCGGCGCCACAGGCGCAGTGGGTCCAACCGGTCCTCAGGGTGTTGCGGGTCCGATGGGCGCGGTAGGCCCGACCGGCCCAACGGGAGCGACCGGCGCCACAGGCGCAGTGGGTCCGACCGGCCCAACGGGCGCAACGGGCGCAGTAGGCCCGACCGGCCCAACGGGTGCGACAGGCGCCACAGGCGCGGTAGGCCCGACGGGCCCAACAGGAGCGACAGGCGCCACAGGCGCAGTAGGTCCGACCGGCCCGACGGGCGCAACCGGCGCAACAGGCGCGGTGGGTCCGACCGGTCCTCAGGGTGTTGCGGGTCCGATGGGCGCGGTAGGCCCGACCGGTCCCCAGGGTGTTGCGGGTCCAACGGGCGCGGTAGGCCCGACGGGCCCAACAGGAGCGACAGGCGCCACAGGCGCAGTAGGTCCGACCGGCCCGACGGGCGCAACCGGCGCCACAGGCGCGGTAGGCCCGACCGGCCCGACGGGCGCAACCGGCGCAACCGGCGCGGTAGGCCCGACCGGCCCAACGGGAGCGACAGGCGCTACAGGCGCAACCGGCGCCACAGGTGCCACGGGCGCCGTCGGACCAACAGGGCCCGCCGGATCCGCCAACATCAACGGCACCACAAACTTCATCATCAAGTTCACCAGCGCGACAACCGGCGGAAACTCGCTGCTGTTTGACAACGGCACCAACGTCGGCCTCGGCACCGCGGCGCCCACTGTACCGTTCCACGTGGTCAACGCCGCCGCCATATCCATTCTGCAACAGAACAGCAACGCCAGCGGCGACTCCTTTTGGGGACAGAACACCGCCGCCGCCGGATCCGGCGGAGCCGCGGGCATCGTGGGTCTGATTAACCAGGGAAACAACGCACTTGCGGGCGCTGTCTGGGGCGAAAACACCAATGCCAACGGCGTCGGGGTCGTAGGTGTTGCCAACGGCATCGGAAACACCTTGTTCGCGGGTGGCGCCGGCGGCCAGTTCACCGGCAATGTCACCGGCCTTTACGCTCGGTCAGCAACCAGCGGCAACGGACAGGCGATCTACTCCGACCAGTTTGGTGCCGTTGTTCGCGTCAACTACTGGAACGGCGTCCAATACAAGATCAACGGCGCCGGCACCGTATCCACCATTGTCAAAGACCCAACCGATCCGGCCGGCCAGCGCATGGTCACGCTCCACGCCCCGGAAACGCCCGAAATTCTGTTTGAAGACTACGGTGAGGGCTACTTGGAAAACGGGTATGCGCACATCGACATTGACCCCATCTTCGCCGGCAACGTCCTGATCGATGAACGTCATCCACTTCGCGTATTCATTCAGCTCGAAGACAATGAATGGACCCGCGGCGTCGTTGTGAAAAACAAGACAGCCACCGGTTTCGACGTTTTGGAGCTGGACGGCGGCACGTCCGATATGCCCTTCCAGTGGCATATCGTCGCAAACCGCGCGGACGAAGTCATCAATGGTCGACTATCGAAGAACGCAGACGCCCGCTTCGAGATCGTAACCGACATCGTGAAAACGAGCGGCGACGCCCGCCGAGCGCCGCGGCTCGAAAGTCCAACCGACGCGGGTGACACCGTGCCCGCCGGAATGGCGCCCAGCCTTTCGCCAACACCCGCGAACAAGGGCGGCGATCCGCAGCTTCTGTGGCTCGCCCCATTCCTTCACCTCATGCACCGCTGATTGATCGGCGGACGCATCTCCCGGATGTGTCAAGCCGCCCTACCCGAACAGCTTCCCGTTGAAACAACCCCCCACAATCCCCGGCAAGTTTGCGCTCGTGGTGCTGGCCACACTCGCGAGCGCCTGCGAGGGTGAACCCGCGCTGCTTCATGAGCACCTGCGCCGCGGCGACCAAGCGCTCGCCGAAGGCCGCTACGCGCAAGCGATGTCCGCCTACGGCCACGCGCGCGAACTCGCGCCCACGTCACCCCGCGTGCAACGCGCTCAGATGTGGACCCGTGTACACATCATGGCTGACAACCCGAGCCACGCTTCCGCGGAGTCGCTGGAAGACATCGCCTACGAAGCGCAGATCCTCCTCGCCACTGAGAATCCAACGCCCGCTCGCACAGCGGTTTGCCTCGCGGCGCAAGGCAACGTCCTCGCGCGCCGGGGCGATTTTGACGGCGCGCGGACGAAGCTCGGAGAGGCCGTCAAAGCCGACTCCACATCGCCAATTGCGCACGCCGCCCTCGGAACGCTCCTCATGGGCAAACGAGAGTTCGCCGCCGAGGCAAAGGCCGAACTCGAACTTGCGCTCAAACACGAGCCCCCCAGCGTGGCCGCCCTGTTGGCGCTCGGACAGATTGCGCTGGGCGAAGGTGATACCGCCGGAGCCGCCGCCCGGTTTGAAACAGCGCTGCGTTCTCAGGACGATCCCACCATTCGCACCATGCTTGGTAAGGCGCGACTCCAGCAAAGCAGACATGACGATGCAGCGGTACAGTTCGAACGCGCGACAATCGCCGACCCAAAAAGCGCGGACGCCTGGAGCGGTCTGGGCCAGGCTCTGCTCGGTGCATCGCGGCTTGAGGAAGCGGAGCAGGCGTTGCGCACGGCCATGTCGCTGAGGGCCGACGAGTCCACGGCCATCGCGTACGGTTTCACGCTCGCAAGGCTTAAAAAGTCCGACCAGGCGCTCAGCGTGTTTGGGCAGGTGCTCGCACAGAACCCTGGGGCCGCGTCCGCCCTTTACGGCGCCGGGGTTTCGAGCGAAGACCTCGGGCGCCCGAACCAAGCGCTCGACTATTACCGCCGCGTACTCGCACTTGCCGCGGCGGGCCCGCAAAAACCCCTTATCGAAGAACTCCAGAAAGAGTCGAAGGCTCGCCTGGATGCGCTGCAAAGCGCGGCAACCGCATCAGCACCCCCGTCTGCGTCGTCCGCCGTAGTCGTCGCGCCCCCTCCTCGTAGCAGGTGACTTGACATTGTTCACTTGTTCGCGCTCTTCTGACCCTATGCGCCCGTTGCGAGCCTGCGGCGTCCCGGTGTTCACAGCGACGTTTCGCGTCCGCTTGGCCCGTGCGGCGGCCGCGCTCCTCACGTTGTGTTCAACCGTTGAGGCCGCCGCGCAGCCGAGCCCCACCACAGGCGCGCTGGAACGATTCGAGCCCTCGGTGCCCGGCGACGCCATGTTAGGCGTGGCTTCCCCGGCCGTTGGTGGACACCTCGTTCCGCGCGGTGCCATCGTCGGAAGCTACGCCTACCGACCTTTGTCCATCCAAGACGGCGACACCCGGTCCGTTGTTGTTTCCGACCAACTCTTCCTTCACGCCGCGTTCTCGCTGGCCCTTTTCAATCGCGTTTTGCTGTCGGCCGACATGCCCATCGCGCTTGCCCAAGGCGGTGAAAACCCCACCGTTGCCAACGTCAACTTCGCATCGCCCACCGGTGTTGAGGCCGGAGATCTCCGCGTTGGGGCGCGACTGCGCCTTTGGGGTGACTATTGGGATCCGTTTCAGATCGGCGTCGGCGGTCACGTTCAGGTTCCCACTGCGCCGGCCGGATCTTACTCGGGAGACGGCTCCGTTCGAGGGTCGCCCCAGCTTCTTGTCGGAGGCCGCTCTGATCACGTCGTATACAGCCTGTCTCTAGGTACCACACTTCGCTCATCCGCTCGGCCGCATACGTTTGATGCCCGCGCCGGCGCGGCCCTCGTCCTCGGTGATTCGTTCTTTCAGATCGGACCTGAAGTTTCGGTGTCGGCTCCCTTCACCGAAGATGTTGTTCTCGACAACGAGCAAGCCAAAATTGCCATCGCGTCACCCGTTGCCGCTGAGCTACTGCTAGGAGCCAAACTCCGCTTTTTGAAGTCGTTCGTGATCGGCGCGGGGGCCGGCCCGGGCCTTACCCAAGGGTGGGGCACTCCCGTTTTCGCAATGGTCGGCTCGCTTGGGTATGATCCCCAACCTGAAAAGCAACCTGACTCAGATACCGACCGCGACGGCATCATGGACCCGCAAGATGCGTGTGTCACCGTACCGGGCGTGAGGAGCGACGACCCCAAGAAAAACGGCTGCCCACCGGACACCGACGGGGATGGAATTGTCGACCCGCAAGATGCGTGTGTGACGGTGCCGGGCGTGAAGAGCGACGACCCCAAGAAAAACGGCTGCCCACCGGACACCGACGGGGACGGAATTGTCGACCCGCAAGATGCATGTGTGACGGTGCCGGGCGTGAAGAGCGACGACCCCAAGAAAAACGGCTGCCCACCGGACACCGACGGGGACGGAATTGTCGACCCGCAAGATGCATGTGTGACGGTGCCGGGCGTGAAGAGCGACGACCCCAAGAAAAACGGCTGCCCGCCCGACACCGACGGGGATGGCATTGCCGACGCTCAGGATGCATGCCCCAAAGAACCCGGTAGCCCCGACCCCGACCCCAAGAAACACGGATGTCCACACGTCGAGGTCACTTCCAGCGAGATCGTCATCACACGCCAAATCCAGTTCAAGTTTGGAAAGTCTTCCCTCGACCAAACCGTTGACCCCGTGTCCGACGACCTACTTACCGAGGTTCGCGACGCCATTGTCAAACACCCTGAAATCAAGCAAATCGAGGTTCAGGGGCACGCCGACGTTGTCGGTCCTGAAGAGTACAACCTCACGCTTAGTCAGGCCCGGGCCAACGCCGTGCGCGACTGGCTCGTAAGAAAGGGCGTGCCCTCGGCAAAACTCTCACCCAAAGGCTACGGATCCAAGGTTCCACGCGCCTCCAACGACACCGATCAAGGCCGCCAAGAAAATCGCCGCGTCCAGTTTGTGATTGTCAAACAAGATCTCAAACCCTAGTGCCGCGTGTCAAAAGTCCTGCCGGACTTTTGGCGCCGCTGACGCGGCGCGCTTCGCACACGCCGGCACTATCTTTTGTCTCGTGGGGCTCCGCCCCACACCCCCCGCGCTTGCGCGCGGCTAGTTCCGCACGAAGAAACTCAACCAGGGCCAAACTTCTGAAAAGCGGAACTAGCTCCAATGCTGGTCAGTTAGAGAAAAAACCTTCTGACTGTGGCGTTTGGCGGCTTGCGATAACTATCACGGCGTGCTTCGCGCGCAGCGTGGACCTAACCAAATTCCAGCCACCCCGTTCGTTCGCGCGTGTGAACGACCCTCATCGATGTCGGGCTTCCGCAAAAATCATTTGACGTTAAGCGATTGCCGCACCATTGTTGCCCCTTCGTTTGCAAGGCACGACCGCCTTCACCACCGCCACAAGGGAGAAACCATGAGCGACGACACGCAAGAATACCGGGGAAGCAAGGTGCTGATTCGCTTCGAGGGGAAGAAGTGTATCCACTCACGCAACTGCGTTTTGGGTCGGCCCGACGTATTTGTTCCCAACGCACCCGGCGACTGGATTCAGCCCGACGCGGCCCCCGCCGAAACAATCGCCGCGCTGGCCCACGCGTGTCCCTCCGGGGCGGTCACCTACGAGCGGCTCGACGGTGGGCCGCAGGAAGAACCGCCCAAGGTCAACACTGCCCGCATTCGAGAAAACGGCCCCATCGCCCTTCACGCCAAAGCAACCATCGGCGACAAAGCTGTGTTTCGAGCGACCTTGTGCCGCTGTGGAGCCTCCGCCAACAAACCTTACTGTGACGGCAGTCACACCGCCCACGGATTCAAAGCGACAGGTGAACCTGACTCGGTTGACTCCACACCTCTTGCCGCGCGCGACGGCGATCTAAAAGTCACGCCCACGCCCAACGGTCCGCTGATGGTGGAGGGAAATCTGGAGGTTGTTACAGGAACAGGGCGTACGCAAAACCGCACGCAAAAGTGCTTTTGTGCCGCTGCGGTGCGTCCGAGAAAAAACCTTACTGCGACGGCACCCACAAAAAGATTGGATTCACCGGCTGAAACCGCTCCGCAGCGATCTCGTACGCCACCGGGTGGGGGTCGTGTTCACCGGTGTATACGCGATCCAGTGACCCGACCCGGCGGTGGTTCGGGTGGTTCGATCTCCCAAAAATCAGCCGAAATGACTGTGCGACCTCGCGGCACATGGTGTGCTACTGCGACGCGTCGTGAACTGGACGGTATCTCTTAAAGGGTTGGTCACGGCCGTGATGGCGGCGCTCGCGCTGGGATGCGCCGCCACAGCATCTGAGGGCGACAGTGACGGCGACATCGACGAAGACGTGGGCGCCAACTTGGGCGAAGTCGCCACCACCTATTACTCCTGTCAAACAGCAACCATCTCCAACGACGGCGCCAAGTGGGTCTATCAAACGTCGTTCTTCACCCCATCTTCCCCAAGTGTCTACGTCTCTGTCGAGCGATGGAAACCTCAAGGTGGAGTCGATGACTTCGGCGGCGTTTCCCTTTCCCGAAAGTCCAATGGTACCTTCACGGACGGGACCAAACTTACCCTCGCTTGGAATACCAAGTCCAACGGTCAACCCAGCGTTCAGGTCACACACCACACCGCCGGGCTGTTTGCCGCGTCAGCGAATGGATTCTGTACAAAAACGGTTGTCGACCTTCCCACGCACACGCCTCACAACTTTTTCTACGGAGGCCGCTCGTTTCTTTCCCGCAAATGGAAGGTATACCGCGTGGGCGGAGCCTTGGTGGACTCTTCCGATCCGTACGTGATTGACCTCGACATTGACCCTGTCAGCGACCCTTCAAAATCTTCCAATGGCCTCATCTCACTTGAAGCGCCGTGCAATCCCATCCCCAACGCACCCGCCACGGGTATTTATGCCAACAACACCCGGGCCGGCATCATGGGTCTCATCTCCACGGCGCTCAACATTTGGTCGGCCTTTTCGTGCGCGCAGCAAGGTGGAGTGAGCCAGCAACTCGCCGGCCTTCAAACCTTTATTGGTACAAGCAAGCTGTGGAAACTACCCAAAGCCAAGTTTGAAACACCGTGTGGCGGCAACTCGTCTGAAACGCTCTACGCCAACGGTTATTTGTACTCCAACCCCAACGCCATCTTCGTGATGTGCATTCGCGCGTTTCAACCCACCAAGCCCGAACACCAACCTTACCTCCATGTCATTGCGGCCAACCCCGTCGACTTTGCGGTCAGCCCCAAAATGACATTCATCCCCGCTGACTGAGCCATCGCATCGCCGCCGTCGCGCGCTCATTCACTTTCCAACCGCAACGGAAGGTATCTTTCCGCCGTGCGCGCATCGATCAGTTCTACCTGAACGTTCAGGCCCAGCAGATTAGCGCACGCTCGAACACAGGCTCTCAGCGAGCCGCCCAGGTTCGAGAGCACCATGGGAGTGAAGACTCGATTCGATAAACACCGTCACGAGGACGCCCCGTCACGCTGGGTCACCTCTACATCTGCATCAAATTGAGCGAGGGCCGCTTCGGGGGGAGACTTAACATCGCCGACGAGCAGTGAGATAGGCGCGCCGAGGCGTCAAGTTTCTTCCAAGAAATCTATTTCGAAAAAAATCGAAATACCCCTTGCGCTTTTACTTCGAAAAGTTTAGAAGTAGCGCCGTGGCAACGAAACTCGATCATTTCGCCGCACAACTTGGAGCGCTTGGCAACCCGGTGCGGCTCGCCATCCTTCGATTCGTTGTGCAGGCCGGGCCCAGCGGAGCCAGCGCCGGAGCCATTCAAGAAGAGGTAGAACTGCCCGCCTCCACGTTGAGCCACCACCTCAAACGGCTTGTTGAAGCGGGCATTTTGTCGAGTCGGCTGGAGAGCACGTTCCACTACTACTCCGTTGAATATTCGGCCCTCACCGAGCTGACAAACTTCATTTGGGAAGATTGCTGCAAACGGGGCGGTGGGTGCTGCTCATGATCCCGACCATCACGTTCGTCTACCCATGGGTAGATCACACCACTCACAAGCTGCACTGCCTTGGGCCATTGTCCCAGCGTGGGGGTCTTTTTTTACGTTTATGTTCGACTTTTTTCGAAATAACAACGAGCATCAGAAACGAATCGTGACGAGGAAAACACCATGACAAGCACATCGGTTGAAATGAACAAGGGCGGATCTTGCTGCGCTCCAAGTTGCTGCGGTGGAGAAGCAACAAAACCCTCCACATCGGCTTCCACAGAGCCCACACAGGCCATTCGAGAAACCGTCAAAGAACGATACGGGGCCGCAGCAAAGGCCGCATTGCAGGGTGGTAAGTCCTCCTGCTGCGGCTCAGGTGAAGCCGGCCTTGACTGGACAGATCCGATCACCCGAGACTTGTACGATGCCGAGCAGGCCGCCGGCGTCCCGGCGGAGGCTCTTCTCGCATCGTTTGGGTGTGGAAACCCCACGGCGCTCGCCCAACTCAAGCCGGGTGAAACGGTACTTGACCTCGGTTCGGGCGGTGGAATTGACGTGCTCCTTTCCGCGAAACGGGTTGGCCCCACTGGCAAAGCCTACGGTCTTGACATGACCGATGAAATGCTCGACCTCGCGCAAAAGAACAAAGCCGCCGCCGGAGCCACCAACGTCGAGTTTCTAAAAGGTCATATCGAGTCGATCCCTCTCCCGCGGGCTTCGGTCGACGTCATCATTTCCAACTGCGTCATCAACTTGTCAGGTGACAAAGACGCCGTGATAAACGAGGCCTTCCGAGTGCTCAAACCCGGTGGTCGCTTCGCAGTTTCCGACATTGTTCTCACTCGCGATCTCCCCGAAGCCGCCAAAGCTTCCATGGCATTGTGGACAGGCTGCGTTGCCGGCGCGCTCCTTGAAAACGAATATGTGTCCAAGCTCCGCGCCGCCGGGTTTACCCATATCGAGGTTGAACCTACCCGTGTGTACTCAACGGATGAAATGACAGAAATGGCTTCATCCGCCGGCCTTTCAGGAGTGGAGCCCATTGTTGCCCAAATGGGCGGCGCCATCATGAGCGCATTTGTCCGAGCCACCAAACCGATGTGAGCGAGATCAACCATGGGTAGAAATGTCAGCCAAGCGAGCCGAACAAACCGGCCCGCGACGATTGTGTACACGCCGTTGGTGCGCGCGAGAGACGGTCCCGCCGCCTTTGCGCCGCGGTGAAGGGAAAGGAAGGGAAGGGGAGGTTAAGGCTGAACAGCCTGTGCGCGCCCGAGCCAAATTGGAAACGCCGGGTACACAAACTGTAACCGGTCGCAACGTTCACCCAAGTGTGCGGGAGGTGAAATCCAGGCCAAAACACCGGCCCAGCGTAGCGCTGAGCGTCGGCGCGTTGTTTGCTCATGGGGACACCTCCACACGAGGTGTACCATGACAACATCCGCTGCGAACTCCGTCGTTGTTTTGCCGGTAGGCACCGTTGGCATTGATCGAGGAGCCACCATTGCAAACCAGGCATCTGCGCTCGTTCAAGCGGGATACAAGTACGCCATTCGAACGGTGCCTCTGCCCAACCCGGCGGGATCCAGCGCCGGCACGCTCACCTCCGACGAGGTCAACACCATCCTGTCCGCAGGGCTGGCGCTTGGAATCTACCAGCCTTACCGCAACAAGGACATTACCCCTGACCAAGGTTTGGAGGATGGCAAGTCTGCCGCACTCTCCGCCCAGGCGCTCGGCGCGCCGGTTGGCCAAAGTGCTGCCATGACCCTTTGGTGTGACTTGGAGGGCTCTTTCACCGACCCAAACGGCCAACCCGTCACCCCCGCCAACATGATCGCCTACCTCCAAAACTGGGCCATTGCGGCGGCAAACCTCGGCTTTGCCCCGGCCCTGTATGTGGGTGGTCAAAGCCTCTTGTCCAGCTCGCAAATCAACTCGATCACCCAGTTTACAGGTTTTTGGCAGGCCGGTGGGTATATCCCCGCGCTTCAGCGCGGTTATCAAATGTACCAACTCCACCCGCTCGACATCATCTTACCGGGTATGGGCATCAACGTGGACATTGACGTTGTGCAGCAGGACTTTTCCGGTCGATCCGTTGCGTTTTGGTCCCGCTGACAAACGAGGCTCATGCGCCTTCGCGCGCGTGAAAGCTCGCGGCAAACCGCATAGGATGGCAGCGTTGTTTGTATCCACTGGCAGCGCCCAAAGTGTACGCACGTGGCGTTGTGTACTCACGATCAGGGAACTGTCACCCGCCGGTAGTGGAACGGCGCCAAATACGCGCAATCAAACGTGGCTACCGGCGTGGAGGTTGGCGAAAGCGGGTCGTCGCCCGGTGCAAAAATCGCCCCGTCACAACTCGCTGTGAACGTATCTTTCCCCTGCGCAAAGTGCAACGAATAATCAACGACAGCGATACCTGAAAAGGCCGGCGCCACCCCTGTCAGGTCAAAATTCAGGTTCGTCATCCGAATGGATACCTCATTGGGGCCCGTGACGCGCCAAGCGCCCAAGCTGTCGCTAAACGTGAAACCACCGGCCCCAAACGTGACTTGATCGGACAGTGTCATTGTGGCGGTGCCGTCCCGTTGAATTGTCATGATCTCCGCTCGCTCGGGTAGACTGCACACGTACGTACCTGAAAAATCGGCTCCACTTGCTTCCGCGTTGCGGGCGCCCCCGCCCATAGTCAACAGTGCCAAACCACCGACAACGAGCAGTGAGAGAACCTGAAATTTTGAATTTGACATGACAAGGGCCTCCGGTTTCAAACGGCGCGGCGGGCCGCGCGTGAACCCCATAGTAGACCAGAGCGCACAGGGCGTTGTCAAGCGCGCATGCGCCCAAAAGCAATTCCCCTCAACACCGAGAGCCGTCTTGCCAAAAAAAGAAAATGCACCCGTCGCTGATTCGATTAGCATTCCACCTCAACCACGGCATCTGGGCCGCGACGCTGGAAGGTAGCTGCCAATGGGCATGTTTGACTGGTATGAACCCCAACCCACCCTCATGTGCCGCAAGTGCGGTGCACCGCTCGGCCGATGGCAAGGCAAAGACGGCGCGTGTGCGCTGTGGGTGTGGAGACAAGGCGTGGTGGCGCCGATCGATCAAGAAGTTGATGAGGAGTGCCAAGCTTGGCTTGAAGTAAGGACTGCGGAACGTTTGCCTGAGCGCTTTGAAATCTATACAACTTGCGACCATTGCGACCAATGGGTAGACGCCACAGGGTTTTGCGAACGAGGTGTTTGGGTGACTACCGCTCGCGGCCGACACGGGGAAAGCGTACCCATCGCAGCAACTCGGATAGACAAACAGTTTCGGCAATGTGCTCGGTGTACCCATGTATGGGAAGAGGCAGAAAACCCGACTGTGCGGCTCGCCGGTTGTCCATCGTGTGGCGCGCTCACGAACCTGACGGTAGACGCCGATTGCAATTGACTTGGAGCGCCCCATCGAGTGGGCATCATTCAGGTGAGTTGATATTCACGCAAAAAGTTGAGGCGCCGACCGCCGCGGACAGAATGTCAAACGCTTTCTTCCATCCGTCAAAAAGACACGTATTCGCCCGGAGCTGACCCCCGAGGAGGTTGTGGGTCGGTGAGGGTGCGCCCCGGAGCGTGCACGCACGGGATTGGCCACAAAAGGGCCATTTGCCGCCGTCTCAAGCGAAAACCCTCATCGCAAGAGTAACGCCGCGCCGTCCTAAAAGAGCTTGAAAGGATAGTCCGGGTGTGTAGCATCTACCATTGGACACACTCATTCCAGGTTCTTCGGATGCGATTGCCTCAACGCCGTTAACCTTGGGACGACTCCTCTGTTCGGCGCCTGCGAGCGATGTTTTCGCAGGTGATCGAGGTGATCCGTGAAAAAGACAATTTCTTCGTTGTTGGGTGTTATTGCTGCCAGCGCACTTGTCCTGATGGGGATTTCTACCGTCGGCTCGGCCGCGGGACCCAACCAAATGTGCGTGCCCGGTCCTGACGGGCAAAACGTGTGCGGTATGCCGGCCATCATTGACTACCAACAAACTCAAATAGCCCAGTTGTCGGCCAAACAAGCCGAAGATCATCAGACAATGGCCCATCTTGCGGACGTAACAAGCGACTTGCAACGCGCCGTTGTTGAACTCAACGCCGCCATTTCAGTCGACCCAACCAGCCCTGCCACCGAGTATGGTGACGTTTCAGACGGTGGCGAGCCTGCTGAATATTACGCCTGTCCCGAAGGGTATGTGATGAATTGCCATTGTGTTAAGTGGGGCTTTGGCTGCGAAAAAATGGTGTGCACTTGCCACACGAATAAAGGCATCGACGGCTTCCTGCCACGTGGGTACCTTGGTGATCCTGCGAGAATGACATAACTGCAAACAGGGGGGTTTGACCACCGCCGGACGAACGAACAGCGGGGCGCTCTCAATGGGTAGAAACCTGACAGCCAAGCTCGGCGCGGTAGCTCGGCTGTGTACGCAATCTTCCAACAGGTCAGACGTGAAAAGGTGCCTCCGACGGGGCTCGAACCCGCATCGTGGTAGCAAGAGAGCCTTTCGGAGAACGCGCTTCCCTACAGAACCATCGCTGACCCTGTCCGGTGCATCCGTAAACCGCTGCTCTGCCCCACACCCCGTCGCCGGGTAGCAGGTCTATCCACGCCTCTTTCGAGGGCCGGTGATGTCTTGTTTTTCCGGTGCTCTTCCTTTTGAGCGACGGAGGCAACTTGGCCTTCAGCAGCGATCGTGCCACACCGGTTCGGCTTCTCCAAGCCCGCTCTTTCCTCGCGGTGCATCCGGGTATCAGGCAACGAAGTTACTGGCAGCCGGTGGGCCGGAGAAGAGGGCACTATCCCGACCGATATGTTCATGCTCCCGTTGGATAAGTTCGCTGGGCGGATCGCTCACGCTCGCGAGGGCCCAACCCGGCCCCGCGCGTGAATGGGTCGGCGAGCAAAGGTGTTCGCGAGCGTGAATGTTCGGTCAGTATAGAAGTCCAGAGATCCGGATGCTCCTCGGTACAAGCGTCGCACGTACGACGAAGCGTGGGATCTCGCACGCCCATTATCGAAGGTGGCCCTTCACCCAAAGTGTGGGTGCGTATAATGGTTTCACGCGATCGGTCCTCCGATCTTTGTGTGATCGACTGGCATCCTGCGCCCGATGCAGCCGTATGACAACGACGCCCGAATGGGGCGCCGCCATCGCCGATTCCACGTGATTGCCGGCCCAAGCGTGTCGGACCCGTTCCTCTCGATCGCGCCGGCTGTCAGGTCCGTGGTCGCTTGCCCGTTCTATCTGCC
The DNA here is from genome assembly GCA_016712345.1 of Polyangiaceae bacterium. Classification (GTDB taxonomy): domain Bacteria; phylum Myxococcota_A; class Polyangia; order Polyangiales; family Polyangiaceae; genus JADJRH01. Next base: position 2,959,925 of record JADJRH010000011.1, on the reverse strand, counting down.
CGGCACGCGTGCGGTGAAATGCACACGTGCGCGGTATTCGAGGCGCCGTCTCTTCACGCCTTGAGATGATTGTCCAAGCTGCGGGGCTTTTCAGCCAAAGGCGGCGATGGCCGGGGTTTTGCTCAGGCGGATCGGCGCATACAATGCGTCATCTAACTTTCCGTGGGAGGAGGAGAACACCATGAACACCTCGATCGAATTCGAAGGAGCCACAAACGCCAGCCGCTCGCCCGTATCCGCGGCGCGCAGGTCTCTTGCTCTCTCCCTCGCCCTCGCAACAATGGTCACAGTGGGTCCGGCCATGGCCGATCCGGCGGGAGCGGCTTCTACCCCATCCACGAACACGACGAGTGAACCTCTGGTCGCTTCCGATCTACCCAACGCGGCGAGTGCACCTCCGGCCGCTTCCGATCTACCCAACGCCGCGCCAACATCCAGCGCTGTCGCCCCTACTACCCATGAATCGCCCTCACGGGTGTTCCTACCGCCTGTACAACCGCTGCAAGCTGCACCCGTTGGAGCGTCGTTGAGTCGTCCTGTAACGCTCTCGCCGACCGGACTTTCCTACAGCGTGGTGCCCAAGCCCGAACCACGCCGAAGCCCTGGAAAAATCGTGGGTGGAGTCGCGCTCGTCGGCGGGGGAACCGCGGCCGTCATCATCAGCCCCCCCATGTTTGTCGTGGGCGCCGTCGCAGCACTTTTCCACGGGGGAATAGGGAGCGCTATCATGCTCAGCTCGGTTGGGACGTTTGCGGCCGGCGCCTGTGGGCTCGCGTTCGGCGTCCCGCTCATTCGCAACGGAGCGCGCAAAATCGTGAGAGATCCGCCGCCTTCCGCGATGCTGCAGATCTCACCCGGTGCATTGACGCTGACGTTTTAGCCTACGGAGGGGTGAGCACATTGTCTCGGTGTCAGGATTATGGTGGCAATTTCGAAAGCAGTGGTTCCTCAACTCCGCCAATCTCATTACGCAGCTCGTCGACCGGTGGAGTCGGATGAGTGGATTGACAAACGGCGTGGTTGTGCTGCGCTGCTGGAACGACATCATACTAGCGGGGATCTCGATCTGACAGGGCAGTTTCCGGTTCTCTCATTCCTCGAAAACCTTTCATACCTTGCTCGCCGTGGAGCGATCGACAAGATGATGGTCTGGAACAAGTTCGGCTGGATCACCGTTGGATACTACTACGCCCTCACCAGGCCCAAAAATGCGCTGGTTGCGATCCGGGATAAGGAAAAGGATTCCACACTCTACGAGGAATTCGAGTGGCTCTTCCGCGAGTCTGTGAGAATCTATCGCTCCAAGGGCGTTATGGTGGATCACAGCGACAGCATTGACGACCGGATTCGTCAGCTCATCAACTGGGAGAGTTCGCTGAAGCGATGAGTTGCAATATACGCTAGACTGTCGAAGACTCCAGGGTGGTGGGCAACATGGGACCAGCCACCGAGCCCATACAGGGTGAAACCTACCAAGAATACGAGTCCAACACCTTCCGATCTTCACCACCACGATTCAGGTCGGCGTGAAAGCCCGACTTGAACAAGCTGGATCGGCGTGCGGCGCGTCTTGTTTTTTTCGACGTGACGGCTGACCGGCCGGCACTTGACGCATTGGCCTTCCGCCGGGGATGGATAAACAGTTCGTGACGTGGGTAGACGAAGATTCGCCGGCAGGCCTGATTGGGTAGGCGCGAAGCCGCCGACAGTGGGCTTATGAATCTGTCAGCACTTCGTCGATCGCGGTGGCGGTAAGCGCCCGATCGAGCCAGGTTTCGAGCGTGGATGTGGTGGTGCAGGTGACGATTTTCTCGCGCGCCTCGGCCGGAACCGCAATGCCGCGCCGCTCGAGGATTCGCAATAGAGCGGTCGCCTCACCAACGGCTTTGCCACGCGCTTCGCCTCGCGCCTCACCCTGTTTGTAGAACCAGTTTTGCATCACGGTTTCCTCACGCAATAAGGGTAGAATGACTTCTCTCAAATTTCTACTTCTTTTGTCGATATCAGCCATCACCACCATGGCCGCCAGCAATTCCTCCAGTTCTCGGACTGACGCTGAATGTTAGTCTTTTTTATGTTTGCAAGCCCGAGCGCTCTCCGTTACGTTGGTAAGGAAAGTTACCAAAGGTAAGGGCAAATGTCTGCCACGACAGCCACCACGACCAAGGGACAAATTCAAGCGCAGCACAAAGGGATCCCGAGGAGCACACTCGACACGAATGTGCTTGTGCGCTTGTTGATGTGAACAAAGCGTGGCGAGCCCACCGATGAGCCAAAAACTGAAAATCGCTTTGGTATGTGGGGCGGTGATTGTGCTCTTGGTCACCGCGAGAATGCTGTTTCATACGTGGCGGATCCCTCAGAACGGCATGTACCCGTCCCTCCCAAAAGGCTCTATGGTCTTGGGTCGCGAATTTCTTCAAGGGCCGCCAACAGACATCCAGAGGGGTGACGTGGTTGTGTACGAGCGAGAGCGTGATGGGAAGGTCTACGATTTTATCTGGCGAGTCGTTGGACTTCCAGGTGAGACGATTGAAATTCGGGACGATGTTGTTTTCATCAACAGCCGCCCCTTGAGGCAAGAAGTTGTGAAAGTGGAGGGTGAGTCTGACATCCTGCGGGAGCATGCCGAGCAGACAAGCTATTTAATTGCTTTGCCGCATACCCGTTCCGGCGCGAAGGACTCCAATCATCCGAGCATCGTTGTGCCCGACGGGTCGGTTTTTCTTCTGGGCGATAACCGCCACCATGCGTTTGATAGTCGCGCCGATGGTCCGGTGAAGCTGGGTGCAATTCACGGGCGAGTGTTCCAACAATGGGTGATCGGGCAATGATCTCGTCCAGTGGCGTGGGTATTCCATTGAGCGAATCGGCCACGGACGCGGAGCGCGGGGCCGGCGATAATCAGCGTTTGCCGTGATGAACCAAACGCAACCGATGTGAACCCGCTGCGCGATTGCACGTGGGGGCTTGTGCTCGGCGCCGAGACGCGCTGAACTACGGCCATGTCAACGAGCGAAACCGCGGAGCCGCAAGAGCGTTTGCCGCGACAGATCCCTTTTATTATCGGCAACGAAGCGTGTGAGCGGTTTAGCTTTTACGGGATGCGAAGCATCTTGACGGCTTTTCTTGTGGAGAGCCTGCTTCTCACGCAAGTGCCTGACGAGGGCGCGCGCAAAGCGCTGGCGAAAGAGCATTTTCATCTGTTCGTGGCGGGTGTGTACTTTTTTCCGTTGCTCGGCGGCTTTGTGGCCGACAAATTTTTTGGAAAGTACAGAACCATCCTGTGGCTGTCGATCTTGTACGTTGTCGGCCACGTGTTTTTAGCTCTGTTTGAAAACAGCGTGAATGGGTTTTATGCCGGCCTGTTTTTGATCGCGCTCGGCTCGGGTGGAATTAAGCCGTGCGTTTCGTCCATGGTGGGCGACCAGTTCACCGACAAGAACAAACACCTTGCAAAAAAGGTGTTCGCGTATTTCTACTTCAGCATCAACTTTGGGTCGTTCTTCGCGTCGTTGCTCATTCCGCAAATGCGAAAGTGGTTTGGCGCGTCGGTGGCGTTTGGCCTGCCGGCGGTGTTGATGGCTGCGGCGGTGGTCGTTTTCTGGCTGGGCCGGGATTACTACGTGCGTGTGCCGCCGGCGCCGGGAGACCCTGACTCGTTTCTTCGGGTGATTTGGACAGGCTTTTTCGGAAAAGGGGATTCGTTCTGGGATCGAGCTGAAAAAAAGCACGGGGCCGAATCTGTGGAGGGCACGCGGGCCGTGTTTCGTCTCCTTGGGATTTTCGCGTTCATCCCATTCTTCTGGATGCTTTTTGACCAAAAAGCCTCCACCTGGGTCATTCAGGCAAAACAAATGGACCAAAAAGTCGGTTCCTGGAACATCGAACCGTCGCAGATGCAGTCGATTAATCCTGCCCTCGTGATGATCCTGATTCCACTCACCACCGAGGTGATCTACCCGGCGTTCAAACGATGGGGATACGAGCTGACGCCTCTCCGGCGAATTCCGATTGGGATGATCATCGGTGCCAGTTCCTACGTGGTCGCGGGCCTGATCGATCGGCCCGTCGCAGCGGGTCAGAGTATCAGCATTCTGTGGCAACTGGCTCCCTACCTCCTTCTGACCATCGCGGAGATCTTGGTGTCCACAACGGGGTTGGAGTTTGCGTATAGTCAGGCGCCCCGAAAGATGAAAGGCACAATCATGGCCTTTTGGAGCCTCACCAACACAATTGCGAATATTGGTGTTTCGCAATTCACCCCGCTGAACGAGCGCCACAAGTGGGTGGTGGGGTCTGACCAATTCTTTGTGTACGCCGGCCTCGCGCTTGTGGCCGGCATCGGCCTGGCGTTCTATGCCAGGAGTTACAAGGTGGTGGACTTTTATCAAAAGGCGTGACGAGGTGTACACTGGCCCGCCGCACGCGCTTCCTTCGGGGCGTCGCCAAAGCGCTTGTCGCGGCGGGCCTGGTGTTCGCCGTCAGCATTCCCATTCTTCGGTGGGCGGTGCGCGGAGGCATCCCCGCCTTGTCCGATCAAATTGGCAAGTCGGCTCAAGAGCATCTCGCTCTGCCCTCGGGGGTCGCGCCAACCGCCGAGAGCCGCCTGGCCATCCTCGCCGACAAACTCCGCCCGCAGACGGCGCCCTCCAGTCGTTCGTTTCGCGTCCTTCTCGCGAATTATGCCGACATTCACAGCTTTAACCTGCCCCCCGATGCCATCGTTGTTACCGCCGGTCTCGTTTGCGCCGCCGCCGATCCCGATCTTGTGGTGGAGGCGATCGCCCTTCAGCTCGCCCACCTTGAAAATCGCGATGTAACCCACAGCGTGGCGGATGCGGTCAACTGGCACTCTCCCGTGGCCTTTCTTCGCGGCGATCTCTCCGCCCTGCGCGATCGAATGCTCGACTTCGCCGACCCAAAACACTCCCCCGGCTTCACCGAGGCTGAGGACAACGCTGCGGGTGAACGCGCGCTCGCCCTCCTGCGTCTCGCCGGCTCCACCATCCCATCCACCAAAGAACTGACCTCGCGGGCTGAACGTCTTGCAGAGGTCCACCTGGAGGCCGGTGAATCGCCGCCTCCCGCGCCGGCCGGCGCTGATGAATTCAATTGGCCCAAGGCGCGGGCTGAAGCGTGTGATGTCATCGGTCGGGCGGGGGCAAGCGCCGACTAACGTGACTGCTGCGTCGCCATGCGGCTGGTTGACCGCCCGGGATTCGCAGGGCCTGATCGGGGTGGAATGGCGATCTCACAAGCCCGCTTTTGCGGTAAAGATGTTCGGCCATGAGCCTCCAGGCCTTCGCCCTCCGCTTTTATCTCCGCCATTGGTTTAAACGCCGACTCGACCCAAACGCGCCCGTTTCCGCATTGCGCGCCAACGTGGATGACCTCGCTCGAGGGCTCCCCAAGCCGCCGTCCGGGGTCACGGTCACGCCGTCGAACGCCGGAGGCGTACCTGTCGAGTGGGTGGCGGTGCCCGGCGCCGATGAGCGGCGCGTTCTGCTCCACTTCCACGGCGGCGGCTACGCGTCAGGCTCGCCAGCAAGCGTCCGCGATCTCGCGTGGCGCCTCTCGCAGGCCGCGCGCTGCCGGGTGCTGGTTGTGGACTACCGCCTTGCGCCGGAGCATCCGTTTCCCGCCGCGATTGAGGACGCGGCTTCTGTATACAATCACCTTCTCTCCAGCGGCTTCGCACCCAGCGCGATCGCGTTCACCGGCGATTCGGCAGGCGGCGGACTCGCTCTCGGCTCGCTCGTGAAGCTGCGCGATGACGGCGCGCCGATGCCGGCGGCGGCTTGCTGTTTCTCTCCGTGGACAGATCTGGCGTTCACCGGCGGCACCTTCACGACCAATAGGGATATCGACCCAATGGTCCTGGCAGATGCCCTGCCGCAAACAGCCGCGTGGTACCTCGGCTCGGCCTCGGCGACCAACCCTTACGCTTCGCCGCTCTACGCTGATGTTCGCGGCCTTCCGCCCACGCTTCTCCATGCGGGCTCGACGGAGGTGTTGCTCGACGACTCGCGCCGGCTCGCCGAAAAGATGAAGTCGGCAAACGTGGAAGTGGAGCTGCGCGTCTGGCCCGATATGCCGCACGTGTTTCAGGGGTGCGCGTCGTTTTTGCCCGAGGCGCGCACGGCCCTCGCGGAGGCGGGCCGGTTTCTTGAGGACCACATGCTCGGGGCGGAGGGGCGCGGTGATCCACTCATTCACGCGCGCGAACGAACAGTGCCACTGGAATGTGAGGTTCCTTCGCGGGTAAGAACCTGATGGGGAGATGGGCGTTTCGAGTGTTGACGACGTTCCAAAGCGGAACGGTGGGCCGAGGAGCGACAAGGCTTGCCGTTAAAAAAACTGTCTCAAGCACCATACGACTTTGTGCGGAGCGCCGCACACCAAGCTCTTGGCGCTGCCGATTGTTGCGATTTTTGGGTGCGGCATACCTCTTGATGCGCGACGGCTTCATGAGCGCCCTCTGCACAGTCAAGCGATCTACCCATTGGACCGTTGTTTTCTTTTCTACCCTCGGCGTTGCGCTTGCTGCGTGCGACGGATCGGGTGAGTCGACAGGCACAACGTCATCCTCGGGATCTTCAACAATCGGCGGCTCTGCAGGGGACTCTACCCAAGGAGGAGAAAGCTCGGGGGCCACCCCGTCTACCGGTGGTTTGGGTACAACGGGGGGCATGGTAGAAACGGGAGGCACGGGAGCAACGGGGGGCACGGGCAGTGGGGGCATGGAAACCACCGGCACAGGTGGGATGGGCACCACGGGTAACGGCGGCGGAGGCAGCGGCGGAACGGGCACGGGAGGCACAGGGGCCGGAGGAAGCGGCGGCGCGGGTGGAGTTTGGGCGCCGGGTGGGTCGGCTTTTCAAAGCGCCTGCGACCTGTCGTGTACACCTTACCCGTGCGTGGGCAACGTGTGCGTTCATGAACCTTACCTTCGCCTCTCGGCGTATAAGACCAACATTGAAACCACTCTTCAGACAGCCATGACCTCCACAGCGGGGGCTTGTTACCAACAGACGCTTTCGTTCACGTTCTTGGTGAAAGCCGCCGAAGGCGATTGCGCGGCCTACCAAGTTGGCGCGATCGACGGCGAGCCTGCTCTGCCATTCGATGCCGGTCAAATCACGTATCAGAGTCCAACGGCTTCGACGATTCCCCTGAGCGCACTGTCCGGCAACTGTCAGGTTAGCGCCGCAAATATGGACATTTTTTCGGCCGGTGAAACAGTCACTTTCACCGTACCGGGAGGTGCTACCTTCCCGGCGTTTTCAAGCGCTGAAGTCGCGCCGGCGTCGTTCACCATTTCCGCGCCTCCCGTTCAGTCAGGCGAGCCGATTCCCATCAGTTTCAACCCGCCTACGGCCATTACCTACGTGCTCGTACTCATTCCCGGCACGCCAAACGCGATTATCTGTTTACCATCTCAAACCACCGGGGTAACGGTTCCCGGCAGTCTGACCACAAGCATGGGCTCAGGGTCGTTTGGGGTGATCGTCACTGCCTGGAACCTGAACGCTTCCAATTCAGTGTTGTCCGATGGAACGCTTGTTTCTACCCAGGTGGGCTTTGGCCATCAAATCGAAGCGACATTTTCTCCCTGACGTTGCGGCGCGGCCTCGTGTATCATGGGGGGATGAAGTCGTTCCCCAAGTTTTCGGTGTGGGTCGCGATGCTGTTGGCGTGCGCGCAGGCCGGCATTTCGGCAGCGGTTCTTCCCTCGTGCGACAGCGGAACCACCGGTCAAGACGGCACGCTTGAAGGCATTCAAGCCCTGCGCATCACGCCTGAAACGGCGGTGATCAATGTGCCGGTGGGGGAGGGCGCCACGCGCGACTTTGTGGCGATGGGCACGTTTGCCGACGGTTCAGAACGCGACGTGACCAACCTTGTGGAGTGGACGACAGATCTCCAAGACGCGACGGTGACCAAGGGGCACCTGGTTGTTGGTCCTCCGGGGCAGGGGATGGTTGTTGCTGCCGCGGCCGATCTCAACGCCACCGCTGATGTGACTGTCAAAGTGGCGGGCGTGATTGACCTACCTGGTACGCCCGACGGTGCCGGCTCCGCGTTGGACGGCACACCCGAGGCCGCCGCCGAGCCAACCATTGCCTACCCACTCGACGGTGCGCTTTTCCCGTTCAACCTGGGCGATACAGAGTTTCATATTGCGCAGGCCGACCCCAATCAAACAGTGGCCCGCATTGACGTGACAGGCGACTTGATTGACCTTCAAATCGTTGGCCCGTGTGAACCCATGGTGGGTAAGTCCAATGCGTGTGCGGTGGTTCTCACCAGTCAACTTGTACCCATTCTTGCGGGCGCGAGTGAATCTGAAAATATGCAAATCCGCGTGCGCGTCGCGGCGCCCGACGGCTCTTCGATTGGCGAGAGTGAACCAGTCGACGTGCGGTGGACATTCACCGGGGTAGGCGGTGGGCTCTACTATTGGTCGGCGATTGATAATGGCGCAACGGCGATCTTTCGATTTGACTTGGACGCCCAGGGGACGCCGCCGGAAAAGTTTTTCTCGCAGGACATGTCGCCGCCCCTTCACGATGGTACACAAACGCCGTGTGTGGGGTGCCACTCGCTGAGCCTCGACGGCACCAAAATGGGCCTTTCGTTCGGCGGATCTGACCCGTCAGATTTTGCCTTGATTGACGTGGCCACCGCAGATCCTATCGCCGTGCAAAACACCGACGCAAACGGCTTTGCAACGTTCAGCGCGCTGTCACCCGATGCTTCGCGCGTGGTGACCGCACTCCGCGGAAAGCTGACCTTGCGCGCCGCGAACGAATCGCTGGCAAACACGGGTGATCTGGCACCGGCTGAAACCCAGGGTGAAGCGCTCACTCAACCGTTTTGGTCGGCTGATGGAAGCATGCTCGCCTACGTGGGATGGGTGCCCAACCAAAATGGCGCGAGCGGCTCGTTCAACGGCGACGTGGCGCGAGGCGCCCAAATCTTCCTTTCACAATGGAACGCCGACTCACTCGCCGACACCACCGTTCTTGTCGCGCGAGAACAGGGCAAAAGCAACTATTATCCCGCCATCTCAGATGATGGGGAGTGGGTGATTTTCAACCGCTCATCGTGTGATGGTCCACCCGGCTTTCACCCCTACGGCAACGACCCATGCGACGGTTACGACGACGCATCGGCGCGCGTTTATGCGGTGAGTACAAGCGGCGGGGCGCCCATTGCACTCAACCGGCTCAACGGCACCGATACATGGACAAACTCCTGGCCTCGGTGGAGTCCATCCCACGGCAAATTCAGAGGCAAGGCAATCTACTTTGTCGCGTTCTCCTCCAAACGCCCCTACGGCCTTCGGCTCGACGGGTCAAACACGGGCGCTTCTGTCCCTCAGTTGTGGCTGGGTGCCATTGCGCTCGACTCGCAGACAGGCATTGCCGACCCAAGCTTTGCTCCTGTATGGCTTCCCCTGCAAAACGAAGACATGCAAAACCCCACTGGCAACCACGTGCCGCAATGGGCAGCCAAAGCGTTGCCCATTCCAAAGTAAGGCGATGGGAACGTTTGATGTGGTGACGGTCAACGAGGCGTGTCCGCGATGCGGTCACGTCCAGCAGTGGCGCGTGCAGTCGGATCACGGCAGTTGAACTTGCCCCGAAAAACGTTTTAGAAAATGATGTTTGGTTTTAACCTTCCGCGACAACGACGTGCGCGGCAGTAGCGTGGTGGCTGAGGAGAGAACGTGGGTACTACGTGCGACCGTGGCAATCTTTCGCCGATAAATATCTATCCCGGCACGTACTCCGATGCGAACGGTGTAGAACCAATCCATATTCGCAATGATGGCGAGAAGCCCAAGGTGACCATTCGAGGAGTGGAGTTTGCCGGCCGCGATTTTGACTCGCTGGAGCCCGTTGACAACACGCCACCCGAAAACCTCAACCTGTTTCGCTTGCACTTTGGTGCGCTGGCATCGTGCAAATTTGCCTTTGAAATGGGCATCTCCGTGGTGTTGAACAATCGCGAATGTGCCGGTGTTTTGCAGGTAACTCTGACACTGGGCGACCCAAAGCCAAACGGCGCTCTCGACAAAGAGGTCCTCGTCCTTCAATTGGGGTGGGAAGGTCAATCGGTCTGTTCATCAGGCAAATCAGGCTGGTTTGAAGATGAGCTGCTTGAGATTCAGGGGGCGCTTCCGCAAGGTGCATTTATCAAGTCTTGTATCAACTGTCTCTACTCTGATTATAGTCCAATCGGCCACGGCCTCTTTGGCACGATGATGTGTTTTCGAAATATCAAAGAGCAATACCTCGCCGTGCGCACCAAAGATGACTTTTTTGAAGTGCAGGACCATCACGACCGCATGGTTCAAGAAACGTTTTTGTGTTCAGACTTCACGCGGCGAGTTCCTGGCACCGGCTACAGGGGATAACTTCGCCAACCTCGACCTTACCTTGCGCGGCGATAGGTTGTTGAGAACGAGGCTTCCTTTTCAATTGGGGCGCTGCTATGGTCCGCGCCATGAGCGCTTTCGGAGAGGGCATGAGCACGTTCTTAGTGGACGACGTTGAGCCGGCAAAAACCCCTGCCGCAACCATCCGCATGGCCGAAATGGCCGGCGATTGCTTGTGCCTCGGTCTACCCGGCGATCTACCCGTTTTACCCGTGCGCGGAATTCATCCCGTCGTCGCGGCGGCGCATCAGGCGTTTGTGGACCATCGCGCGCTGGTGCTCACCCCCGACGCCGTATGGATCACCATCGCTCAAGGGGTTGCCCAGCATGCTCGCCTGTTCCCCGACGCGTTTCGCGAGCGGTGGATTCGGCATGAAGGGCGCAAAACCCTCAACGTTGACCTGGTCGGACTGCCCACTGACGCCGAGGGGTGGAGTCAGGTGGTAAGTCTCTTCAGGTCGGCTATTGGAGAAAACGTGGGGCAGGGGATTGCGCGGCTTTTCACGTGCGACTTTTCAACCACCACCGATGTCGATCGCGCCGCGAGTGAAATTGTTCTGATGGATCTGATGTCATCGTATTTTGACTATCAGATTTCGGTGATCTGCGGCATTCCGTCGGTCACAGTGACAGGTGTTCCAAACGACTGGAAAATCATTCGAGACCGGATTGAAGTGCTGGCAGAACTTGGGTTGGATTTTTGGGTAGCTTCGCTTCGGCCGATTGCGGACGCGCTGATTGCCGCGTCGGAAGGTCGGCCGGATACAGCGTTTTTTCGACGCCTTTATAAATCTCGCCAAGCGTACGGATGGGACCGATTCACCGGTTGGATTGGGCGCCTCTTCCCGTACATCGCCGCGCGCGGTGCGTACACAGAGCGCAATCCCCTGCTGGATCTACCCATTGATTTTGAGCTGCCTCCCACCGACGAAAACGACCCTTCCGTTCGAATGGGCGGCCCCGGTATCCGAAATCACGATGTGCCCCCGGGGCCGTCCCGCGTGCTTGTTTGCGTGCGAGACGGTACCTCACCGGTTGACGTCTTGGCCTTGGAGGGGGGTATGCTGGCCGTGGAGCAAGATCCGCAGGGGCGAATGGTGCCGCGCGCTGGGTTTGTTTTGCGCCGGGCCGGGGCTGATGCGCGCGCTCTTGTGGAGCGCATTCGAGCGGAACACCAGGCATCGAGCATGGAGGGCGATCCGGGTTGGTTGCGCGACCACGCCGAGCTGCGTGTTCTGTTTGAAGAGATTCACGACGCCACGTTGTTTTCAGGCGACCACGCTTGGCGCATTCTCGCGCCCAATCAAAGGGAAACCATCACCGTAGAGCGTGAATATGGCGACCGCGCGATCGTGGACTATCTGGAGTTTGAACGCCTTGTGGATCTACCAGATGGGATGTTCTTGGGCGTGGGCCGCTCAGACAACGGTATGGTGGTTGTGCTCATGCGGGCCGCGGCTCTCGGCGACACCGTTCAGGTCACTCAAAGCGCGCTCGGTGCAGAAAACGCCCGATATGCTCGACTCAGCTCCCAAGACGCTTCCACCATTTTGGTCGTGGGGAAATCGCTCATTCAATTGTTGTCGCTCGCACTCGACAAACAGGGGAATGTCCAATGGCCGCAGAGCGAAACCTTGCTCGACTACCTTCCCCATTCATGGGACACCGGTTGGCATGCTCGGGCGGTCATCCCTGATTTGTACAACCACCGGATCAACCGGGCAAACAGGGGAACATCGAGCGAGGCACTCGCAGACGGAGAAACAAACTCCTTCGATCCGCGTGATTTTGTGCTCGGTGATATCGTGGAGGGCTGGCTATTTGAGCCGCAACGTCCATGGCATATCTTACCGGTGGGAGCGCGCGACGCAATATCCGTTTCTCCGGTTGACCCAACGCAGCGGCACCAAGGGGCCATGGTGGCAACACGCATCATCGATCTACCCGATCAAACTTTTTTGGCGAAAGTGTGGGTTCAAGGGCATGCGCGCGACTTTATTGTGCGCATGCGCGCCGATGCGATTTTTACCCTGCCCGATGAAAAGCCTGCCAAAAAGAGGCCGAGACACCGCACGGCACCCCGCCTCGCCACATCCCAAACACCCCATGAAATAGAATGGGTAGGTCAAACGCTTGTGGGCGTGCTGCGCTGGGCGCTCGACCACAATGGCGAGGCGCCTCCGGCTCAGATGACGTTGGCAGAACGTGCCGCAGAGACCTAGGGAAACCACTGAATCCGGTTGTAGGCATGGGTAGAAGCGCGTTCTACTCGCGGAATCAGGCGTTCACTGCAAGGGTTTCGAGCGGCAGCCTTAGGGCGCCGTAGGCCTCGTCGGGAGAGGTGTGTACGATCGCCTGGTGGAACCCGCCGTGAGCCAGCCGATTACGCTCGTCGCGGATTCGATTGATCTGACCCAGCAATGATTCTGAGAAGCGCTGCGGTTCCAATACACGATACATCACCAACCAAGTAGAGACTGCGTCTGGCAGCGTGTCTGCGACCTGCCTATGCGACATGCCGGTCCGCTTGGCGACGTACTCAAAGAAGCCCTCTTTGAAGTCGGCTTCGAACCCGGCAAACAGTCGCATCAGGGCAATTCGATACAAGTCTTCGCGCTCCTCTTTGAGCCTGACTTTTCGCTCGCCTTTTTTGACACGCAACAAGTCACCGAGCAGCGCTCTCAGATGCGCCTCCTGGTCATGCTCTTCGCTAAGTTCCTGAATGTGTTTCAGCCGGGCAAGCTGGGCATCGTACCACGCTTTTGCGCTATTAAGGCGATTCATCTCAGCAGCTCCGCGAGGATGTCGTCGCGGAAGGTTTCCGCGGTGAGAGACTTGAGCGGACCGTGCATACCTTCCCACGAATACATCCACCCGGTGGCGCGGACGTGCTCTAGGAGCGCTACCCGCGCGCCCGAGCTGACTTCCACTTGGGGTCGGCGTCCAGCAAGAAATGACCGCGGTTGTACTGTCACTTGGTCGTCTTTGAAATGGATTGTCAAGGCCGGCAGACTGAGCCGCTTGTCGACATGCTGAACGAGCACATTCCAGTCTGTCAGAGACAATGGCAGTCCCTCGAGCCATTTTCGGATATCGATCATCAGCGCATCGACGACCTTATCGAATTCTTTGAGGTCGATCGCGTTCTCTTCGTTGCGCTGGTTCAAGACTTCGTTGAGACTCATGGATGGACATTAACATGTTCCGGCAAGCCCCGCCAGATGGGACTTGCCCGAAAGACCGCTCGATTGATTCGTTTGGAAGGGTGAACCGTGGGCTGATTGGGTTGTAAAGGCGTTTGCCGTGATAGGCAAGGTTTGCAAACTTGCAAAGTTGCAGGTCTGCAAACTATTTGTGACCGGCGGTTTGTGGAGTTGCCGGGCCCGCAGCATGTTGATTGTGCTTGTGCACGAGGCAATGTTGTGGGGTAGGGCGCGGCATGTTACATCCACCCTCTCTTGAGTACGTTTATGCATGCAGACCAAGCTGTCTACCGAGAGCTGTTTGACGCCCTTGCCAACTATAGCGGGTTGACAGTGTACACTGACCTGTTGGCACCGTGGGTTCATACCCATCCGGCTGAAGTGCGGTGGATCCAGTCGTTTGGCGATCTGTGGCCCTTCGATGACACGCTGGTAATGTCGGTCGGAGATTCAGGCTCCGTGCCATGGGGGGCGGTATGAGTGCGTTTTCTCGTCGCATCGTGGTGTCAATTCCGCTATTTCAACTCACCCAGAGCATTGTGGCCGCGCTTCGAAAAGACCGCGATGAACGCGGTCACGACAATATCACGGAAAAGTATAATGCGTTTCTTCTCGACCCAGGGATGGGCCCTGCAACCTACCTGTCGAGCGAGGGTAGAATTATTTGGGACGATTACCGGGCTTGGGTGGACCTCGCCGCACGTTGTATTAACCGACTCGCTGGTGGATCAAGCGATCAGCCCGGTGCGCGAAGGGTAGGCTCACGATAGAGAGCCGCGGAAGGCGAAATGGGTGGCAGGGGAGTTAACCCGAAGCTACCCTACCAGTGGATGCCGACGTGAAAGACGAGTACGAACAGATTGTAGGACGCGCAGATGACTGCTCACAATCGGGCCTTTGAGAAGAGTTTTCTAGTTGGAAAACGGGTTCTGGTCGTTGGCCTCTTGTCCCCTCGTGTGGATGCGGTCCACGAGATGGACCAGTTTGCGTTGCATCTCCGCCAACTGGGCGCCACCGTGGTAGGTCGCCTTGTTCAGCGTCGCGGCGTTTCGCGCTCCAATCGTCCCGGCGGTGCGAGAGCTGCGCGTTTGCAGCGCCCACTCCAGTTGTCGACATTTCTGGGATCGGGTAAGGTTCGCGAACTGAAAGAGCTTTGCGAGGCGACACACGCCGAGCTGATTGTTGTCATGAACCGGCTCACTCCAACCCAACGTCGCACGCTCGAAGAGATTACTGACCTACCCGTGTGCGATGCGGTTGACACAGGACATGGGTAGATTTGTATGAAGGTGGACGCCGGGGGTTGTTTCTGTGTATCGTACGGCGATGCGCATTACCGGGATTGAAATCCCACCTCCTTCGTGTTTGGCTTCTGTGCGAGTAACCCGGGCAGAAGGCGATTTTCGACAAAAGTTGATTGAGCAATTTGTTTCAGACGTCGACGACGCGGAGTCGCTTGAGCGGCATCGCAAATTGGAGCGAACGGAAGAGTGGCTTTCTACCCGGGATGAATTGGAGGTGTGGCGGGTAGGTTGCCCGTGCGGTGACGAAAAAGGGAAGATTTTCGGCGTTGGGGTTGACCAAGAGTTTTCCGCGCCGGTGTTTTACGGTTGCACCAAGTGCGCCGCGCGCGGGCTCATTTTTGACCCTTCGCTTCACGGGTATAACGCCGAGACTGCCAAGAAAAAGAAAAAGGTCCGCGCCGCTCCACCGGCCAAAGCCGCCTTGCACTGCCGCGGCTGCAAAACAACTGTCTGGCGTCCGGCGGTGGTGGTCACCTACCAGGGAGAACCGCCGAACATTGCGCCGGGCCGGGGTCTTCAAGACTATTTTGATGCGATCCTGATTGGTGGGCAGTGCATTGGTTGCAGCAATTTTGCCCTTCGATACAGCGCGGAGTGCGCTTGATTTCTACCTGGTAGATGCGGGACATGTGGCTCGCGAAAAACGCAAAGCGGGCTTCTGCGCCGGCGGTCGTTCGCTTTGCGGGTGGAGTGGAGCGTTCACCGTTCACGCGCGCGAACGAACAGTGTGGCTGGAACAGTCAGGCCGCGATGGGTAGAAGCGCCCATGGGTAGAATGGGGAGGTTCGGGTGTTGACGAGGTTCCAAAGCGGAGCGGGGGGCCGACGATTGAAAGGGTTTGCCGTTATTTTGGTTGGGTCGACGGTTTGGTTTGGATTGCGTGCGAGGTCAAGCGGAGCGCGTTGAATTGGACGCAACAATGCCGGCGTGAGGCGGAGTTGTAAGCGCGAGCGTTCGTTGTGCTCGATTGGCATGGACTTGAGGGCGGGCATGGGGGTATGGTGGGCCTCAGGGTTGGTGATGCTCACGAACGACACGTTGCGTACTTTGGCAAAGACAGCGGTGGATGCGGGGCTCGACCGCGCGGTGTTGTTTGCCGGCGTGGCGCACCTGGTTCGCGCGACAATTCCCCAAACGGGCAGGCCCTTTGATCAAATGTACTTGGACTTGTGCGCACTCAACAAACCAGACCGCGGGCCTCGGGGCGAGCACCCGCTGATAGAGTGGTTGAAAACGGCGGAATGGGCGGCCAGTGACACACCTGAAGAGGCGGTTTTCCGCAGCGCTCGCCTAGAGTTGGAACGGGCGCTCGATGCCGCTAAGAAAGGACGCCGGCTTGATGTAGCGCCTCCGTCCGAGAGGGGGCCAGTTGGCGAAAGCGATCCGACTCACACGTCGATTATTCTCGACCGCATCACCCAGTGGTCCACTCTTGTGGAGCGATGCAAACAGCGCGACACCGAGCACCTTGTGTTTTTGGTTCACGGGTCGATGGAGCAGGACATTCACTTGTTTTTGAGGCGAATTCAGGCGTACTTTAACGAAGCTTGCCAGTGGACCCACAGTCATCTGAAAGTGGAGCGCACCAAAGACGGAACGAAAGCAAAAACCGCGGACGAGTGGAAGAGGTGCCTGGTGGCCGGCAGTCGCGTTCGTCGCGGTGATCTCGACTTTGTGCTGAAAGAGCAGGCCGCCAAAGAACCGGCGCTGGTGGTTTTTAACGAAACGGACGGCCCTATTCGAGGAGTGGACAAGGCTCTTGCAATGGAGTTGGTAAAGCTCCTTTGTTCGCAGATAGATCCGGTGCTCGCTTCGCTGAGTCAGGAAAAGAAGTTGAAACATCCAGTACGCTTTGTTCTACCCATCGAGCATCCAGCCGCTCCGGTTGGGAAGATGGACCCATGGGTAGACTTATTGGCGTCGGCAATCTCGCGCGCACGGTGTTTGCGGCTGATCTCGCTGCCGGCGCTTGAGCTGCCGAGCTGGGCCGATGTGGAGCACCATATCCGGCAAGACAACTCGGACGTAGATCTACCACTGATTCAGGCGTGCAAGAACCTCCACTCGAAAGCGCTGGCCACCGCCGGCACCACCTTGCAAAGTTTGGGGGACGCATTGGATAGTCTGGTTAACGAGTGGAAAGAAACCAACCATTACGTCGGGCGGTGATTTGACATGTCCAGTGCCTTGCCTCGTTTTGTCGAACATTCTGACTTGGAAAACATTCCCTACACTGGTCTGCGCGGTCAATACGGACCTTACCTCGCCGATGAAGGTTTGGTGCACGCGGCGCGCACGGCGCTGGGCCTCAATCTACCCTTGTTGCTCACGGGCGAGCCGGGGTGTGGAAAGTCTGACTTTGCGTGGGTCGCGGCGCACGCGATTGGACGAGCTGAGCCGCTGCGGTGTCACATTCGGAGTGATACCAAAGCGCGCGATCTGCTCTACCATTACGACGCGTTGACGCGTTTCGGCGATGCGCAACACGGCGACCGCGAACGGGCGCGCGACCCGCGAAAGTACATCGCGTTGCGACCGCTGGGGGCCGCGCTGATGAGCCCCGGGCCGCGGAATGTGATCTTGTTGGATGAGATTGACAAGGCTCCGCGCGATCTCCCCAATGACCTCTTGCACGAGTTGGATGAGGGGCGGTTTGAGATCCCTGAAATCGGCGATTTTGTCGGTGAAGAGCGCGCGATGGATCGAACCTATAAAAACGTGCCGCTCCAACGAAACATGGAGCGCCCTGAAGGTCAAAAGCGCCCGTTGGTGGTGATCACGAGCAATGCCGAGCGCCAACTGCCTGAACCGTTTCTTCGCCGGTGCGTGTTTTTTCACATCCCCCCGCCAACTGAAACGCGGTTGGCTGAGATTGCCAAAGCGCGTTTTCCCGACGGGGACTTGCAGATGATGTTACGTCTGTCTTCGATTTTTATGGCGCTTCGGGCAGAGCGGGGGATTGCCAAACCTCCCACAACGGCGGAGATGCTCAACTGGGTAGATGCCCTGCACCGATTGTACAATCCAGCTGATGTGGAGCCGACAGTGCGAGCGTTTGCCGGTGGAATCGTCGGCGCGGGAGGAAAACTTCCCGACGGCATGTCATGGGGTGACCTTCCCGGTTTACCATGCCTACTCAAGTTGAACGAAGATCTGGATGCGATCGGGGCCCGTGACCGCTGACCGGCAGAGTGTGGCGGCGTGGCTCGGGCGCTTGTCGGCCGAGCGGCTGATTGTGTTGAACCCGCGGCTTTCAGTGCGTGTGGAAGAACTATTGCGCGTGCTGCGAGCGCGAAATGTGACCGACCTGAACGAAGTGGGGCAGAGCCTCGCGTCGCTCTTGGCGACCGACGAAACGCGCTACCAGCAAGTGCTCGATAGTTTTCGGCGTACATTTCGGGTAGAGGAAACGCAGGCGCAGTCTGACCTGACAGGCAAAGGGAAGGGGAGCGCCGAAGGGGAGATCTCATCGAAGACCGAGAAAACACCGGCTCCAGCGCGTCGCGAGCTGAACCTGAATGAGCCTGAGCAGGTTGGTTTTTGGTCGAAGTTAACCAGGCGGCTGCGAGGGGTGACGTGGGCGGCGATCGTGGGGGTGGTGTTGGTTCTGGGAATTCTGACATTACCAATCGCGCTTGAAAAAGCTGGAATTTGGGTGAAGTCGGAGATAGTGAATCCATTGAAGCCGGCTCCGACGGGTGAACCTACCATCGGTCCCAGCGCGCAACCTACCCCTGATCCGAGTGGGCAAGCAGTCGAGGTTCGCCCGAAACCGCCGGACGGTGCTCACTTAGAATTGGTACAGGATGGAGCCACTTTTTCCCCGCTGCCCGGTGCCCCAACGGAATCAAGCGCTGTGCCCGGCCCTTGGTGGCTGCGAATTTTGTTGATATTGGCTTCGGCCCTGGGAGCCATTTTCGCCGCGCGCTGGTGGATGGCGGATCGCGACTTTACCCGCGATATGCTAGAGTCTGACGAGCGGGCCGAAAAGGAACGCGCCCGGCTGATGTCCGACACCCCCTCGTTGGGTGTACCTTACCACGTGGATCGGGCTCCACCCATGGCCGTTGGGGCGATCGACGACGCGGCGACTCTCCTCGGGCGCATCGCGCGAAGGGAAGATGGGTGGGAGTTGGATGTGCCGCCGACCGTAAATCGGACCATAGCTGCTGGGGGACAGGTGGTCGCGGTGTTTGCCCCCGGGGGGAGGCGCGAGGCGCTGCTTGTGTTGGTGGACATTGAAGAGGGGAGCCATCCCTACCTGGCCGGGGTGGAGTGGATGCTCGACCGCTGGAAACGGCTTGGCGTGCCGCTCGTTCGATATGATTATCGCGACCGACCTGACACCCTCTTGCGCTACCCCGACCACCATCCTATTGCCCTCGCCGACTTGGCGCGCCGAACCGAGGGCATGCCTCTGCTGCTTGTATCGCGCATGGCGCTCCCTCAAGATCTGCGCGGCCGAATGGATTGGTTGCGTACACTTGGCGCGTGGCCCACGCGCGCTTTTTTAGACCTGGATCCGCGCCCTGTGGAAGAACGGCGCAAAGACCAAAAACGCATTGCCGACAGAATTGTCCAATCCAAACTGCCGCGATTCCCCTTTACCCGTGAAGGGTTGGTCGCGTGTGCGACGGCGCTGTCGGGTGGCGGCCAGAGACGGCTTTCTCCGCGAGCGCACGCCTTTGTTGGCCTGAACGACGAAGGGGTGGAACAGGCGCTTCACCGATGGGCGGCGACCGCGTGCTGCGTGCCCGACCCGACATGGGAACATCTTGACAGTCTGCGCCGCGAATTGCCTGAAATTCATCAAGTGCTACCGGAGGCGAGGTTTGTCCAACGCCTCATCGACTGGGTGCGCGAAAAAGGGTATGGGGAAGGTCAAGTGGGGTTGGGCGCGAGCCTGCGTTTCAACCCTGAAGCTCGGTGTACACTTCTCGCGGGTTTGCGGAGGGAAGATCAAACGCTTTGGCCCAATGCTCCAGCCGAGCGTTTGGAGCACCGCGCCCGCCGGCTGCTGCTCCGCCAGCTCCAGGCGGCCAAAATCGGCGACGACGCGTTTGAAAAAGAAAAACGCGCGATGAAAATGGCGGTTCACCGCGCGATTTTGGGTGAAACAAAAGTGGACCTGTTGCTCAATGAATTGGCAGACAGTCCCGTGGCGCGCGAACTCCGCGACCTGCTCGGTGAAGAGTTGAAACTGCGCGAAGTGGCCGGCCCCGCCGATTCTGAAAAAGCGTGGTCGGTCCACGAAGAAGAGTCAGCCCGCGGATGGGTAGAAGGCAGGGGAAAAGCCCGGCTCGGCGATCTGGTGCGGTGGGGCAGGTGGGGGAAAAAAGATGCCGGGCTGTTGGTAGCTTTGGTGGTCGTTGGGGCGGTGAGCTGGGCAACGTGGTGGGGGTGGGAAAGGTCGAAACCTCAGACTGAGAAAGTGGAAGTGCTTCCGCCGACGTGGAAGGTGGTGCTCGAAGAAGCCGAGAAAAAGCCGCTGGACGCGACCACGGTGGCGCTCGCGGACAAGGCGCCGATGCGGTTTGTTCACCTTCCATGGGGGAGGTTCACCATGGGAAGCAGCAAAGAAGAGCGTGCGCGGTTTTTGAAGGATCTAGGGCCTGACAGCCAAAACGCCTTTGACGACGAAACCCAACACCCCGCCGAGGTGAGCCCTTTTGAAATCGCCATCCACGAAGTGACGCAAAAGCAATGGAAGGTGGTGATGGGTACAACGCCTTTCGACTGCCAATATGGTTGCGGCGACGACTTGCCTGCAAATATGGTAAGTTGGATCGACGCCGTGAAGTTTCTGAACGCTCTGACCGACCTGGAAAACAAGGCCCTCCCGCTCAACCGGCAGCGCACCCGTTGTTACCGGGAAAAAGGGCCGGCCGATTGGGAGTGGGACCGAGCGTGCACGGGGTACAGGCTACCCACCGAAGCGGAGTGGGAATACGCAGCGCGCGCCGGCACCACCACGGCGTACAGTTTTGGCGATGACCCGAAAGACGCCTGCCAATACGCCAACGGTGCGGACAGGTCGGCAAAGGTGAAGGAGCCGAGCTGGACGGTGAATGAAGCTTGCGACGACGGTTCGGTGTACCTATCGCCGGTCGGGCATTACAAGCCCAATCCATGGGGCCTTTTCGACATGCACGGCACCGTGTGGGAATGGGTTTGGGACAGGTATGGCCCCCATCCTGACCAACCTGTTGCTAACTACGCCGGCCCCTCCGACGGCCTGAGACGCGTGTTGCGCGGCGGTTCTTTCAGGTACGTGCCCAGGAGGCTGCGCTCTTCGCTCCGGGTCAGGGTCGTGCCCACGGTCACGGTCGGGGACGTCGGGTTTCGTTGTATTCGTGTTCTCGCCCCAGCTCCTTGATCTTTGCTCTTTGTGCCATTTTCCTTCTTTCTGATTTCTTTCTTTCTCCCTTCTTTCTTTCTCTTCTCATCTTTCTGTGTCGTTTTTTTGCCCGCGCGAAGCGCGGCGACCCCAGTTTTTTCGGCCCACGTTCTACCCATGGCAAGCGCCCGGCAATTCCGTTCTCGCTGTTCGTTCGCGCGCGTGAATGGGTCTGGTGGGGAAAGGCGGAAGCAAGCGCAGCTGCTTGACAAAAGAGCCGCCTTGGTCTATCCCCACCGTCGCACCGATGAAGCTGGAGGATCGCGTCCGAGATGGAGAAGGCTTGCTTCAGGATTTCGAGCTGGCCGCAGAAGAACGGTTCTTGGACGCTCAGGCTTTGCTAGCTCGCGGGCACGGCACGGGCGCAGCCTATGTTGTTGGCTACGTCGCTGAGATGCTCTTGAAGAGCGCGGTATTCTTATTCGACGGCGCCCGCCCTTCCGATCTTGTCTATCCGCGCCTTAGTCCTGCGAAAAAGTGGGCTCAGAAGGCGATGCCGGGCGTGCCGTTCACCAACTTTCACGACATTCTTTTTTGGGCCTGGGTGCTCCGCAAGAAACGCGCTGAAAGAGGTCGCGCGCTTCCGGAGCCGGAGGCACAGAACCTCATGCGCATTGCGCACCGTCTTAACCGTGGATGGTCCGTCGAACTGCGCTACTTCGGCTTTGAAGTGACTATTGAACACGCACGTCGTTGTTTCGAAGACGTGGCCTGGATCAAAAAGCATCATCCTTTGCTGTGGAGATAGTCTACCATGCCCGTCGTAACGAGAAGCCTCCATGAGACAGTTACAAACGATGAGTTGAAACAACGACTCATCGCCGAGTGGAAAAACGGTGACGCGCGTGAACCGAGGCCTACGATCATTCAGGAAACGGACGCGCAGGGCAATATCGTCCATATCTACGTGGTGTGGAGCGACTGGGGAGATTGCGATCAGAGAATGCGGTCAGAATTGATTACGGACGCGTATTGGGAAGTTTTTGACGACAAAGCGCTCGCTCTTACCGTGGCAATGGGGCTGACCCCTGAAGAGGCCAAAAGAATGGGCTTCCCACTTAGCTGAAAGCGGCGAAACCTTATCTACCCAATCGCAGCAACGTCACCGCCGCCCATCGATTGGTAGATTCCGAGGGCCAGCCCTGCGGACAGGATCGTTTCCACCTCACCGGATATGAGCGTGCCCGCGCTGGATCCCGGCTGGTTTGCAGTTGTGTACCCTGGCGTTTCCGACATCGTGTCGGGCGTTGTCATGGGAGCCGACAATTGTCACGGAACGGTCCCCAGATTTTTTCGGCCGCGCTTCGCGCGGGCAAGAAAAAGACAACGAAAGACGAGGAAAGAAAGAACCTGAAAAGAAAAAAAGGCAAAGTTCAAAAATCAAGGAGCTGGGGCGAGAACACGAATACAACGAAACCCGATGACCACGTCCGCGCGCCCGACCCAGTCCCGGACCGAAGAGCGCAGCCACCCGGGCACGACCCTGAAAGAACCGCCGCGCAACACGCGTCCCAGGCCGTCGGAGGGGCCGGCGTAGTCGGCGACAGGTTGGTCAGGGTAGGTTCCATACTGGTCCCAAACCCATTCCAACACGTTGCCATGCATGTCGAAAAGGCCCCATGGGTTGGGCTTGTAATGCCCCACCGGCGATAGGTAGGCGAAGCCGTCATCACACGCTTCGTTTACCGTCCAGCTGGGCTCCTTCTGTTTGGCCGAGTTGTCTGCGCCGTTGGCGAATTGGCAAGCGTCGTTGAAGTCGTTGCCAAAGCTGAATGCCGTGGTGGTGCCGGCCCGTGCGGCGTATTCCCACTCGGCTTCGGTGGGCAATCTGTACCCAGTGCAGGTTCGGTCCCACTCCCAGGTGGACTCGTTGTAACAAGGCGTCAGAGGTTTTCTCCCTCGGCATTGGCAAGGTGCTTGTTCTCGCGATCGGTCAAGCGATTCAGGTAGCGGACCGCATCCTCCCACGAAACGTTGTGCACAGGGTGATCATTGTCGCAGCCGTATTTGCAGTCGTTCGGCCGGGTGCCCATCACTGCTTCCCACTGGCCCAACGTCACCTCGGTCTGGCAAATCGCAAACGCGCTGACCGTGGCTTGATGGCGCTTTTCGTCTTCGCCGCGACCTTTTTCATCTTCGGGGCTCCCCATCCAAAACGTGCCCCCCGGCAACTCCACCAACGCCGGCCGAAGTTGCACCTCGACCTTTGTGGGAGCCGACGGAGGTTCTAACGCGCCTTGCCATGTCGCTAGCCACGGCAAACCCACCGCGCCGAGGCCGAGGACCACAGCCAAGGCGCGCGCGCTCCACCAGGGGAGCATCACCCCCTGAAATCGCCGATCCACTTTGCGCGCTCCGGTTGCCACGTGTGCCTTGATAGTGCCTCTGAATGTCTTGGGTCTTTATCAATGCCGCGTGCGAGATGCAAGGATGTCGTTGTTCACGCGCGCGAACGAACAGTGTGGCTGGAACAGTCAGGCCGCGATGGGTAGAAGCGCCCATGGGTAGAATCGGGAGGTTCGGGTGTTGACGAGGTTCCAAAGCGGAGCGTCGGGCCGATGATTACAAGCATTTGCCGTTATAGGATTGTTAAGCGGGTTCTGTGCAAGTCACTTGCGCGACGAGCGATTGGCGGGCGGTGTGTTGGTTGCAGCGGTTTCGCCTCGCGTGTCTGGGCTGAGCGCGCATGATTTTTACCCGACGGTTGAATTGGCCGAGCAATGCGTGTATGGTGTGCTTATGGCCGTGCAAGCTGTCACCGTGAGTCTACCCACTTCGCTGTTTGAGCGATTGAGTCGTCGTGCGGAGCGAACACACCGGACCGTGGAAGCTGAACTCATCGATGCGGTCGCCACGCTGCCTGATGAACCCGATGCACTTCCCTCAGACATGGCGGAGGCCATCGCGTCGCTCCACCTGCTTGCGGACGAAGATCTGTGGCGGGCCGCCGGGCAGCGCTTGGCGCCGAATAAGGCAGATCAGATTGAGGACTTCCACATCAAACGTCGGAATGAAGGGCTATCCCCATCGGAGGGCGAGGCCCTCACCGCTCTCATGAAAGAGTACACACGACTGATGTTGGTTCGATCGCGCTCCGCTGCCCTTCTTAAAGAGCGCGGCCACGACGTGTCCAAGCTTGTCGACGAACTCGAAGAAGATGAGCCGTAGCCACGTTGGCCGAGCGCTGCGCGAGCAAATTGCCAAGAGACGTGATCGTGGGCAAAACATCGACCGGGAGAGCTACGATTGTTGCTGTTCGCCTGAATCGCGTTGAGCTTGTGGAGGCGCGTCGAGGTTGGGTGACCGCCGGCTGGCATCCTCCCAAGGCGTGATTCACGGCACGACAGCGGTCGATTGTGGCGAGCGCCGCCAAAGCGGACACGGTGTCCGCAGCGCCGTGCGTTCGGACCTTTAGTGGGTTAGAGATGCTTGATGGGTAGAAGCGCTCATGGGTAGAATCGGGGCGTTTCGAGGGTTGACGACGTGACAAAGCGGAGCGGGGCGCCGACGATTGGAAGGGTTTGCCGTTATTTTGGTTGGGTCGACGGTTTGGTTTGGATTGCGTGGTAGGTCAAGCGGGGCGCGTTGAGTTGAACGCGCATCGCCCTCAACCGTGAGATAGGATCGATAGACTTTGACATGCGCGGCAGCACAATTCAGAATACGTGCATGAAGACCCTCACCCTCGCCTTGATTGGCATGTTAGGCGCCCTCATTTGTACCGGCTGCGGCGGCAAGGTGCTTGTGGAAGGTCCGCCCTGCGAAGAGGGTTTGGTCACCTGCAACGGGCAATGTATCGACTTGGAGGTGGACGCCGAAAACTGCGGTGCCTGCGGGGTGGCTTGTGATAGCGGCACGTGCTCCGGCGGTGAGTGCGCCCCCAAGACCTGTCCCGTGAACGAGAACCTATGCAACGGCGTGTGTACTGACATCAACAGCGACCCCAACAACTGCGGCGGTTGCAACATTGTTTGCAGCAGCGGCGCGTGCGATCTCGGCACTTGTTCCCTAAAACTCGTTTGCGGAATGTCTCTGTTTAACGTTGCTATTGATGGCATTCCGATAAGTATTCAGCAGTTCAATACTGTCGGTGTTGCGAATCAATGGGATCCTTCGTGCGGTCCGAGCGGGGAGGATGCGGGTCTAATCTTCGTGCCCCCAATTTCGGCAGAGTACCACATCGACTCGTTGGGCACAAGCACCCCGACAACGCTTGAAATTCTCAACCAAGAATGCTTCGTACTTGCCTGTGCCGCCACCGCGCCAAACTCCTTCGGTGCGTCAATGAGCGTGTATCTCGAAGGCGGCAAACCAGTGTTGCTGGTTGCCGACACAGGGCCCGCGTACGCGGTGGTGATCAACATTGACTATGCGGGAAACTGTCAAGGATGTGGTGAGTACATCTCAAGCGGTAACCCGGCAAAGCCCCTCTGTTCAGGGTCCGAGTTTCTATACAACAATCTCGTGACCTGTATATGCGACGGCGCTTGCTCCGCACAATGCCAAACGCTCTGTCAGGGCGGCGACGTCACCAAGGAATGTCAGGGTTGCGTGGCCGACTCCGGGGCTGGTTGTGGCAACGAGTTCAACGCCTGCGGCAATGATTTTTAGAACCTTGTCTACCCAATCGCACCAGAGTCACCGCGGCCCGTCGATTTGGTCGATTCCAAGGGCCAGCCCGGCGGACAGGATCGTTCCACCTCGCCGGATGCGAGCGTGCCGCGCGAACGAACAGTGTGGCTGGAATAGTCAGGTCGCGACGGGTAGATGCGCCAATGGGTAGAATCAGGACTTTCGAGTGTTGACGAGGTTGCAAAGCGGAGCGGCGGGCCGACGATTGCAAGCGTTTGCCGTGAAGCTGTTTGGGTTTGTGTTCACCTCACCGTGCGCTTGGGAAGAGCACCGGGCAGGTGTCATTGCGGCCGGCTGGAAGGGGGAGGGGCGTTGGGGTAGCGGCGCGTCTTGCATTGAGGGGCGGGGCGGTGGTACACCGTTCGTTGTGAATCCGGTCCCCGCACAATTGCCCCGCCTGCCAATTGGACAGTCCGATTTTCCTCGGCTGCGCGAGCCCGGTGTTTTGTACGTTGATAAAACCAACTTTGTGACGCAGGTGCTTTCCGCGTCCGCCGCTGTGATGCTCATTCCGCGCCCGCGTCGGTTTGGCAAAACGGTGAACTTGTCAACCGTCAGGTATTTTGTAGAAAAGTCCAACGTGGATAGGAGTGGACTTTTTGAGGGGCTTTCGGTGTGGGGTTCGGTGGAGGCGCGGCCGCACTTTCAGCGGTATCCGGTGATTTGGCTCACGTTGAAAGATGTCAAGGCTCGCACCTTTGATGAGGCATTTGCTGCCATTCGGCGCGAAATTGGCCAGATGTACAAGGAGCATGTCTATCTGTACCGTGAAGGCGCGCTCGGGGAGGATGAGGCGGCGCGGTTCAAGCAGATCCTCGCGGCGGAGGGGTCGGAGGCCCTTTATGCCTACGCGTTGCGAGAACTCACGGCGCTTCTGGCGCGGTACCACGGTGAGCGAGTGTTTGTGCTTGTCGACGAATATGACGCGCCGATCCACTCCATCTCTCCTGGGGAAGATGAGCGCCGTTTGCTCGACTTTTTTCGCGTGTTTTTGTCAGGTGGGCTGAAGGACAATGTGCACCTCTTTCGAGGGGTGTTGACGGGCATTTTGAGAATTGCCCAAGAGAGTCTTTTCTCCGGGCTCAACAACCTGGCTGTGTACTCGCTGCTGGCCGAAGAGTGTGCCACGAGCTTTGGTTTCACCGAGGCAGAGGTGAGAGATCTCGCTGCGAAAATGGGCGCGGAGGCTTCGCTCGGCGAGCTTGAACGTTGGTATAATGGCTACCGGTTTGGAGGGGAGGTTATTTATAATCCCTGGTCCATTCTCAACTTCCTTACCAGCAAAGACAAGGTGCTTCGGCCTTATTGGGTCCATACAAGTTCGGATGATCTGCTTCGGCGCGCGCTGCTGATGCATGGCGTGGGGAACAGCGGTGAGCTGGAAACGCTGCTGAGTGGGGGCGAAATTGAAAAGGTTGTGAACGAGCGAGTGGCGCTTCGCGAGCTTGAACTGAACTCCGAGTCGGTGTGGAGTTTTCTACTTTTCACGGGGTATCTCCGGGCCAACACGGTGCGGGTGGATGACCAGGGCAACACGCTTGCCACGTTGGCGGTGCCCAACAAAGAGGTTCATTACGCGTATCGCACGCTCTTTCGCTCGTGGATGGAGCAACAGATCGGGTCCAGTCAGGTGGAAGAACTGCTTCGCGCTGTGATCTCGGGCGGTGCCGCGGTTTGCGAGAGGCTTTTGTGCCAGCTTCTTGAATCGCTTTCAATCCATGACCTGGCCACGCGACGCATATCGCGCGGGTCGGCAAAAGTGGCAAGAACCGTGCACTCGGAGCCAACGAGCGTCGACGAAGACATCGTGTTCACGCCCGAGCAAGTCTACCACGTGTTCGTTGTGAGTCTGCTCCTCGGCCTTCAGCCGCGATATTTGGTGCGCTCCAATCGAGAGTCCGGCAGTGGGCGGTATGATGTGATGATCTTGCCGCGAACCGCGGGGCAACCCGGGGTTGTTCTCGAATTGAAAGTGCGCAGTGCCAAGCGGGAAACGGCGGCGCGCGCCATGACCGCGGCGCTTCGGCAGATTCGAGATGGCAACTACGCGGCGGACCTTCGAGCGATGGGGGCCGACCCGATTCATGAGTTGGGTGTGGTGTTTGACGGGAAGCGAGCCTTTGTCAAAGCAGCTACGGCTTCCAAGGTTCGGGTGCGGCGCAAAGCACCGCCGCGCCGGAAAGCCGGCGCAAAAAGGTGATTGAGCGCATGTAGACGGAGGGGCACGTATTGGAATGGCGGGCCGGGATGGGTAGATGCGCCAATGGGTAGAATCAGGACTTTCGAGTGTTGACGAGGTTCCAAAGCGGAGCGGCGGGCCGACGATTGCAAGCGTTTGCCGTTATAGGGTTGGGAAGTGGGTAGAGTTAGGTTCGAGGGTTGCCGCCGAAGGCGCCCGTGAGATTGGGCTTGCTTTGGGGGGGTGAATCGGGAGAGGATAGCAAGCGCGGCGGTTGCCATGGAACTTGACGGTGTCACATTTGTTGGGCCTGCTTTTGATGGGGGATCGGTGTTGCTTGACTTACTGCCGGATAACCTTGTTGGGCTGCTTCGGCAGATCAATGGGTTTATTCTGTTTGACGGTGGGCTACATGTTCGAGGGGTGTGCTCCAGCCCCAATTGGCATAGTCTGGAGTCGGTGATGACAGGTTCAGGCGCGCTGCACGCGAATTATCCGGCTCTCTTACCGTCAGATGTTCCTTTTGCGCAGGACTGCGTGGCAGATCAATTCGTGCTTCGCGAGCGGGTGGTGTACAAACTGGAGTCTGAAACGGGTAGATTCGAGTCGCTCGGCCTTTCTTTGCCGGAGTTTTTGGGCGCAGTGCAGGCAGAGCCGGTTGAGTTTCTTGGCATGGATCCGCTGCTTCGCTACCAAGCGGAAGGTGCCAGTTTAATGCCGGGTCAGGTGTTGCATGTGTACCCTCCGTTCTGTACAAAAGAGTCGGCCAAGGGCGTGTCGTTGAAAGCGGTGCCGGTGAATGAAGCGCTCACGTTTTTGGCCGATTTTTCGCGCCGGGTGTGGGCATTGGGGGCGGGTGAAACCTTTCGGGTGAAAGTGGTTTGATAAATGAGGTTGCACAGATGGGAGTCGACTTCACAGCGGTGTGTGATCATCAATTGGATTGGGCAGGGCTTTATGCGCTGCCGGCGGCCTTGACGCAGAGTTGGGTATTGCCGGAAGAGCTTGAAGGCTTTGTTCAAGAGCACTTGCGTCAAGATACGGCGCCCTGGTGCTGGGCCAGAAATAGGGCGTTTAGTTCCGTTGAAGAGGAGTTGTTTGAAGCGAATCAACTGACTCTATTGGGGCCGCACGGGTTTATAGGTGTCGTATTTCGGACCGTTGTTGAAGTTTCGCACCTGGCGCGTTGGTGGAGTTTTTTGGAAGAACAAAACGTGCACATCGGCTTGCGTCGCGCATGTTTGAACATTGCGCATCTCGTCAAGGCTCGGCATTTGGTCTACCTTCCCGATAGCTGGTTGCCGCCGTCGCAAAAAGAGATTTCGCGGTGAAGCGTTTTGGAGTAGTGTATTGAGCAACGAAATCGACTGTTGAGAGCCATGCACCAACCGACTTTTGCAGACCCCAAAACCGACTTTGCGTTTAAGCGGATTTTTGGCTCGGAAGAGCACAAAGATGTGTTGGTGGCGTTTCTCAATGACATGTTGGATTTGGATAACCCGCATCGGATTGTTTCGGTGGAATTGCTTCCCCCCGAGCAGCGGCCACCCGTGTCGGAGCTGAAGCTGTCGATTGTGGACGTGATGTGTACCGATGCGCGAGGCATCACGTACGTGGTGGAGATGCAGGTGCTGCAGGTGGAGGGGTTTGAAAAGCGCGTGGTGTACAATGTTGCCAAGGCCTATGTCAATCAGATCGCCCGCGGCGAACAATATCCAAACCTGAACGATGTGGTGGGAATTACGATTTGTGATTTTGAGTTGTGGCCCAATCGCGAAGAGCGGCAAATTCCGATGTTGAGCCGGTGGCGAATGACGGAGCAGCAGAGCGGTGCAAAGGAGCTGGGGCAGATCAAGCTGGTGTTTCTAGAATTGCCCAAGTATGACGCGAGCCGTCCGCCCCAGACCACGGTGGAGAAGTGGGCTTATTTTTTCCGAGAGGCCGACAACCTGAATGTGGTGCCGGAGGTGTTGCGAGAGCACCCGTTTATTGACGCGCTGGAGGCGGCGCGAACGGCAGGGTTTAGCAAGGCAGATTGGGAGGCGTACATTTTGGCGGGGATTGCGATTCAGAACGAGCGAGGTGCGTTGGCGGTGGCCGAAAAACGGGGTGAGGCGCGGGGTGAGGCTCGCGGAACAGAGAAGGGCCTGCGGTTGGGGATTGAAGCTCTTTGTGGTGCGCTCGGTATTGAATGGACGGACGAGCGGCGCCACCACCTGAATCGTCTCGGCGCTCAGGAGTTGGAGCAGCTGCTCGCGCACCTGCAAAGCCAAAAAAATTGGCCGTAGTGCTTGAAGTGCCGAACGTGTGGACGAGGCGGCACGTCTTGGAAAGGCGCGCCGGGATGGGTAGGTGCGCTGTGGGTAGAGTGGGGCGTTTCGAGTGGTGACGAGGTTGCAAAGCGGGGCGGCGGGCCGAGGTGGCTGGTGTTTTTCGCGACGAGCAGCCCCGATCACGCGTCCGAGCGAGACCCGGAGCGGAACATACTCTGTGTATTTGAGCACCGGAAGCTACGCAATGACGCGTCAGCGGGGCGCGCAGTAGAAAAACACCAGCCACCTGGGATTATGAGCGTTTGCCGTTAAAATGCGAGGACGCCGCCTTCATCGGCGGAAGTGGAGGCGCCGGGCAACACTGTCACTTCTACCATGCCGTTGGTAGGTGAGCCCTTGTTGATGGAGTACATCCCGCCGGGCATGAGGCCCGTCACGATGAACGTGGTGGTGCTGTCAGGAACCTGAAAAGTGGCCCCGGCAAAAGCTCCGAGGCTGACGGGGAAGGCCACGAATGTGCCGGCAACAACGGCTGCGTGGTAGGCGGTGGGGCCGGTTCCGGTGATGAGGGTGGCAGGGTCGGCCGAAGCGCCCGCGTCGGCGCCCTGAACCACGGTGAGGAAGCGAGCACTCGTATCGGTGGACTCAAGGGTAAGGCGCATTTGCATGGGCTCTCCACCGGCCGGATAGTCAATACTGGGGGTGTCAGAGGTGAAAGCCGCGCCTTGCGGGAGGAGGTTGGTGACGAACAGGAGTTGACCTTTTTCTGTGGAGGCCGACGCGAAGTTACCGTTGATTTGGGGGTTGCTCGGGGTTTGAAAATGAACCCGCTTAAACCTGCCGGCGGTTTTGGTTTCTGCCCTGTCGTACAGAACCACGTGGTCGGGTTTGAGCCACACAATCGAGCGGGTAGCATGGGTCACATCGGCCATCATGTTGTAGGGCCAGTTGTAGAGTTCTGTCGCGTCGCCGAGGGCGTAGGCGTATTTGTCGGTGACAGAATGGGCGAGCATTGCGCCGTCGCCCGCGGCGCCGTAGGTGACTTGCGAACCTGACTGGGCGATCGAGTCGGTGAGTCCACCGGGTTTGGCCGGTGGATCGTTTTGGATAGAAACGGTGTTGTGGAGGGCGGACAAGGCGGTTGCGTACTCAGAGTGTTCTTTTGTAATCCATTCACCCTTGCGATGAAGGCCAAAGTTATTGGCATCGCCGTGGCGATGGTCGATGCCTGTCCACGAAACCTGAAAGGTGAAGTATGAATCGTCTTGTTCCCAACCGGTTCTGTCGAACAAAAACCGCATGCCGGGCGCGTAATAGTTGGTTGAGAATTTGGACCGAGGGTCGGCCGGGGCGGGGGCGGCAGGGTCCATGAGTAGAAAGTAAGCAATGGAGTTGAGCGGGGCGTAAATGCTGCCAATGCGCTCGGCTACGCGGGTAGGTCCGCCCGGGGGCATGTTCAGCTCGATCCACCGGATGGTGTCGTAGAGTTCGGTATCGCCTTTTTCGCGGGCCATGACGGCGAGGGGGCCAAATGTCAAGACGGGGTCGGTGTACACACCAGTGTAAGGTTCGTACGTTTCCATGTCTCCAAACGAGGCGTAGTCGTGGTAAGGGCCGGGCCAGTCAAGGTCATTGAGGCTGGGTGCCATAGAATGCATGTACGCCGGCACAACGGTGTCCCAAAACGAGTTCCCCAGGACTTTAACCTGCTCGCCGCGCTTTGCCGGGTCGTTAAGACCGGCGGTGTGAAGGCCAAACAAGAGTTCCATGGTGTAACTGGAAGTGAGCGGTCCGTACTCGCTGCCTTCAGGGATGATGCCTCCGGCGGCATCTTCGCGAAGGGAGTAGTCTGTCATGTATAAAAAGGCGCCGGTGGAGTTGTCGAGGTAGGCGTGGAGTTTCCCTTCAGGGTCGTCGGCGTCGTCGAGCGCGATGGCCATAAATCCAAGGTTGCGCGCGTGGCCGGTGAAATAGTTGTTGGAAGCGAACCGCACGGCGTCTTTGTCTTGGAGGAGCACCGGATCGTTGAACACGCCGACGGGTTCAGGGTGGTTGTGACTTGTGACTTCGGCATGCACGTTTTCATCACACCAACGCAAAAAGACTTCGCGAATTTTCTGTTTTTCTAAAATGGTAAGGTATGGGTAGATCCAGTCTACCGTTAGGCCGAAGGAGCGGCCTGAACCGCGGGATCTGTCGTGGACGGCAAAGGAGGGGTGTCGAATGTCGCCCGCGCCTTCTGCCGGGCCGAGCGCTGCCTGGTCAATCATTGTCATGAGAATGGTTTTGGCGCGCTGGGCGTAGTCGTCGCGCTCGGCGGCGTCAGGGCTGACGAGCGACATGAATGCGAAGGTTTCCATAAACCATTCACACGAAATAAAGCCGTCGTCGTTTTCGCAGTCTTGGTCGAGGATGAGCTTGCCTTCATCCATGAGCTGCTTGAACTCGGTGGCGTTGGCGAGCAAGCCATCGGTGTAAATGGGATTGGAAGGAGTGGCCCAGGAGCGAAGGCGTTCCAAGTCGTTTTCGGTGACAAAGAGTCTGGGGTGACCGGCCACGGGGACTGGGGCGCCGCCGTTGCCGCCGCCGCCCGTGCCGCCGGAGCCGTCACCGCCGCCGTCGCATGCGGCGGATCCGAGCAAAAGAGCTGAAAGAAGGGGAGCGAAGAGAAGTGCGGATTGAAGTTTCGCGGAAGCTGCCATGGTTGTGAGTTTAGCGCACCTTTGGGGTGATGGTCAGCAAGCAGGTGGCGAGCAGCGGTTTTTTTTCTCACCCACTGATCCGTTCACGCAGGCGAACGAACAGTGTGGCTGGAATTGGGGAGGGGGCGATGGGTAGAAAGGTGGATGGGTAGATTGAGCCGGCGGGTAGATCGGCGCGGCTTAGGCGCCGCTGAGGCGCGGGCACGGAGCGGTGAGTCGACGATTGGAAGGGTTTGCCGTTTTTGCATGGAGGTTGACACGACACGCGATTGGGAAGACTATTCGCTTCGAATGCGCTCTTTTCTCACAGCACACCGCGTGATCGGGGCAATGTTCCGGCTCGCGCCCATTGTGGCCCTCCTTGCAAACGGCTGCGCCGCCAACACAGGCACCACCGGAACGGGCGGCGCCGCAGGCGGAGGGGCAGGCGGCGTTGCGTGCACCCCGGCGGAGGCCGAGTGCGCGGGGCCCGCCGAGTGTTGCAGCGGTGCTTGCTCCGAGGGCCTTTGTTCGGCGTGTTTGGGCAATGGGAAAGATTGCGTGGCGCCGATGGATTGTTGCTCGGGAATCTGCGGGGCCAACGGCTGTGAAGCGTGCCGGCCCGCGGGGGTTCCGTGCGCTGCGGATGCCGAGTGCTGTTCGCCGTTGCACTGCAAAGAAGGCGTCTGCGAATTGTGCCGCATGAGCGGTGAGGCATGCTCTGCCACGTCCGACTGCTGTGAGTCGATGGAGTGCCAAGGGGGCACCTACTGCTGCAAAATGCTCGGTGTCCAATGCTCCAATGCGGCCGACTGCTGCGCGGGCTGGTGCTATACCAAAGACAAGCTTTTGCCTGAATGCTGTGTCGGCGGCAACGGCCAGTGCTCCTTGTCGGGGCAGTGCTGCGGTGACGAGATCTGCGGTTCTCAAGGCAAGTGTTGCATGCCTGAAGGTGGCCCATGCGGCGCCCAAGCCCCCACCGGCTCGGTGTGCTGTCCCGGCTTGGGGCTCACCTGCAACAACGGCTTGTGCGGCAAGTTGTGAGTGGTTTTCTCTCTCTCGTCAGGCGGCCTGAGAATGCGCGCCACTGCCACGTTCGTGTCGCCGAAAAAGCACTCTCCAAAGGCGTCGCCTACCGACAGACCATCGAGCGAGAGGCGAGCCCGATCACAAGCATTCATCAATGGTGCGCTCCTCGACATATCGAAGGCCATAGAGGTGAGCCGTTTCTGCGGTGTGGTTCGCCTTGTGCCTGCGATTTTCTCCGGCCATCTTCGCCGGTTTACGTTGGGTACGCAAGCCCGAAATCAAGGTTTTTCGCCCGCGTTAGGTGGGCGTTTCGATCAACCGCAGAACACCCCCGCCGCCAAGGGGCTCGCTGCACCACTTGGCGTACGTGCGGCCCAATGGACCTTGTCCCCAAACATACATTACGGCAAACGCTGTTGCTCATCGGCGCCGTGTTCCGCTTTGGAACCTTGTTGAAACCCAAGACGCCGACGGTGGGATGCTCATTGTTGGTTCGACGCGTGGATCTCACACGTTTGAAGGACGCGCCACGGCATGGCGCCGGTTTGTTCAATGAGTGCGACGCGAGTGAAATGGATGGCCAGCATCTCCGGCAGGAGGTTTGCGCTCG
Organism: Polyangiaceae bacterium; assembly: GCA_016712345.1. GTDB lineage: Bacteria > Myxococcota_A > Polyangia > Polyangiales > Polyangiaceae > JADJRH01. The sequence goes on along the minus strand of JADJRH010000011.1, from coordinate 2,925,170 downwards.
CCAGGGAATTTCCAGCGGACTTTGGGTTGCGTGGGTGCGCCAGCGTGATGTGGGCAGCGTGGTGTCGGACGGCGGTAGAAGCGAGAACGTGGCGTCGGAGGGCATGAAATGGTTCGTCCCCCGCAATGCAAGGCAGTAGGATGCCGTGCTGGTGGAAGATCTGGGGCTTGCCGAAATGGAGGGTGAAGCTTTTTGCGCGAGCGTCGGACAATCGACAGGCGAGCGAGGCTGTGTTTATCGAGGTGAGTTCATCTTCCCTGCATAATGTCACGTGGGCGGGGATGAGGTTGGCCTGAATTGGGTCGAGAAGCCTACGAACGGCGTTGATTTCGGCGGCCTGAGGTTCTGGCACGTACATGCTCAACTGGATGCGGGTAGTCACGTTGCGTTAGACCTTTGGGGGGCGAGCTACCCACGACCGGGGTAGGGTAGAAGGAACGTTCCATGCGGAGTAAGCACAGCGATTGGTGGGGGGTGAATCGACGTTGGCAACGTTGTGCGGGTGCGCCGAGCGAATGAATGGAAGGAGGCATCTTGAACTCATCTGAGTTGCCCATCAACACGTCACAGCTCGAAACGTGGCTCGATCGGGCGCTCACGGCCGCCGCGATCGACGAGAGCCTGACAGATTGATACGTCCGTTGTTGGCGGGCGCGGCCTTGTAGTGTGATCGAGAACGTTGCTAGAATTCGGCGTCAGCGGTCCAGTGTCCGGCCAGTGGCTCGCCCGGGATGCCGCTGGCGACATCCACATGGAAACCGTTGGTGCCAACATCGCCTGCTGAAACGGCGATGGGCGTTGAGAGGGATTGCCATGTTCCCTCCGCTCCGGTCGCCGGATTGTACAGTTTGATGGTGGGTGCACGGCGCATGGTCGTGCGAAATCGTACTCCCATCACGTTGTACGGAGTGTTCTGACGACAGTTTTCGGTACCGGGATAAGAGGGCGACCCGGGCATGACGTTGAGATCGTAGCTCTTCTGAAAGTATCGCTCACAATCTGACAACTGCTGACCGACGCTGAGGCGCTCGAAGGGGGTGGCGGCCGTCCCGCTTTCGATCTGGACGTCCGCGATGTCGAGGGAAAAAACGTCATTCGCGGAATCGCCGCGAAGGCTGATGATCACATTGAGACTGTCATCGCCGACAGATCCGATGCGCGCGCCGGCAATACTGTGAAGCGTGGTTGTGAAAATGGCTCTTTGCCACTGCCCAGTGACAACGAAGGGATCGCTCGTCCTGAATAGCGGACTCGATCCACCTCCCCCGAAGAATTGCTCCGTGACCAAGTGGACTGTCTCCTTGGGTACGGGGACCGCGGGTGGGCGGCCAACTCCTCCGTGCCCTTGAACCACCTTGCCGGACGAGCGAAGGTAACACGAGATCGTAACGGTTTGACCTGCAAACGTTCGAACACTCTCGATTTGCTGAGAAAAGTCACGGAAAGTGTTCCCGGAACCCCGTTCCAATTGCACCCACCTGGCAAAGTAACGCGGTTCTCCGGGGACATCGGTTTGTCCCAACGGAAATTCTTCACGAACAATGCGGAACGCGCCGTTCAAAGGGCCACCGGAGGTTGAAGCATTCCCCCACGCCACATTCCAGCGGTCGACTGTATGTTGGAGATTCCCAGGGTTGAGGATTCTGGCTCCACGCTGCCAGATCTGAAAATCCCCATTTATCAGCGCGTTTTTGCTCACTTGTCGACTCCTGTTCCCACGCTGTGCCATCTTCTTCCGCCCCCGTTTGGTATGCAACCACAAAGTGGGCGGCGGCTCCTGTTTGTTTTGAACGCGCTCAACAGCCGCGGCCCGCGATCTACCCATCGCGCGGGTGGGGGCCGGGTTTTCGATGAGCAACAGCGATCCCCGCCGCCACGCCGCGTCGTTCAAACAAGGGGCACCGATGCGGCCCAAATGCAAATTCAGGGCGGGTGGGGCTGATGAATGTGGCTGCCGGGCGCAACACGTCTCGGGGTGCTTGTTTGGGCGCTCGTTTTGGGGCATGGTGGCGCGATGTCGGCAGCCAAGCCAACCGTCGCCAATTATCGAAATGATGAACTCTACCCGCGCATCGCAAGGGCGGTGGATGAGATTCTTCGCCATGGGAAGGTTGTGGCTCCAGTGGATGTATTCATCGGTATGGGGCTCTTGAGTCGGAAAAGCCTGGAGGACTGGCGCCTGGGCCGGGTGCCATTTTTGGAGCGGGTGATCCAGTGCAACTTGGGGCGGCTAGGTCGCTTGCTCCACGTCCTTCGATTCCACGCGCATGACCTGAATTTGAAGCCCTCGTGGACGGCGTATATGCGCTGGGGCAAGGGGCCGAAGCAACGTTTGCGGTTCACGAAAACCGGAGACGAAAAGCTGGAGGAGGTTTATGCGACGCACTTCGTGTGGCCTGGGAAGATGGCTTTTCACGAGCGGGCGGCGGGGAGAGCTGAGGAGGCCACCGGGGCGGCAGTTGAGCGGGGCGCCGCCGCGGAGGGGAGCGCCTCGCCGGAGGGAGGCGCCGCCGCGGAGGGGGAGCTGTCAAAAAGGCCGGCGGGTCATCGGCGTCTACCTGAGCGCTGACGGGCAACACCGCCACTGTCGAGATATCGGCGGCCCGCATTTCGGGGGGCGGGCTGGGGAGATGGATGTGGACGGCCCTCGGGAGCCATGGCTTGGTCAATGATTGCAGTCACCTTGGGGTTGGCGAAAAGCGCAAGCATGGGGCAGTGCCACCACGGTGGGCGAGCCGGTTTGGGGGTTCTTGCGACCTGAGCCCCAGGTTGGGCACACGACGCGTGGCTTGGGGGTAGGTTCGACGTGAACAAATGGGACGCAAGGCGTAGCTTGGGGGTAGGTTCGACGTGAACAAATGGGACGCCGCGAGTGGTTTGCCTGGGGGTCGATCCTGAACAGATGAGACGAGGTGGCTGGTTTGAGCGGGGTTGAACCTGCCGGGACGCGATGCCGAGGTCGTGGGCTGGCTTCATCCCTCAGCCTCGTTACGACCGAAAGCGATCGAACGCTTGCGGAACTTCGCGCTCGAAAAAGGCTTTCACGTCGGTCCAATGGCCTACTGTCAGGCCCAAAGGAAGGGCAACATCCCGCTCCGCGTCGGCGAAATAGTCAGAGAACGAAACACGTGATAGGCGTTCGCTTCGGCCGAGGCTTGCCGGCGATGAGCAGTAGGCCCGAGAGCGCCGTGGCCAATGCCGCTGACCTGTTCGAGCGGCGGTGTCATCGCTCACCTCAGCCTCATGGGCGGCGTCGGCGGCGGCCATCTCGCCATCTTCCAGGTGAGTTTTTTTCAGCGCGACGTCGTTTTCGAAATAATCCAGCCCCGATTTGTCCAGATAAGGGTTGAAAGGAGGCATCTTGAGTTCATCTGAGTTGCCCGACGTTGGGGAAGATGTCGATTTGACCCTTCGTCATGTTTCGCGTCAGTTTCCGAGGTCGTTCGCAAAGGCTCTTTTGCCCAACAGGGAGGAAATTACAGCGGCCACGTGGTTGGATACTCAAGTTACGTCGCGCCAACGCAGGCTCGATCGCGTGATCGAGGTTCAGGTCGGGGAAGAGCGGCGGTTGGAGCATGTGGAGTGGCAATTGGAATGGGAGGCGAATGTCCCAGAACGACTGTTTGAGTACCACGTGCTGGTTGCCATGACCGTGATGGACAAAACAAGCGCGGCGCACTTGCGACCTCCCATTCGGAGCACCGTTGTCCTCCTCTCGGGTCGCGAGAAACCCTGGCCAAACTCGGGAGAGTACCGCACGTCGCCGCAGGGCGAGTTATTCTCAGGCGTTTCTTTTGAAATCGAGGCGGTCTATCAGAAAACGGTCGCGGAGTTGTGCGCTCGCGCCAGCCCGTTTTGGCTGATCTTCGCGCCGCTCGCGGTGGATGCCGATGCAAACAACATGAAATTGGCTGTGGACGAGCTGCGGGCCCGCGCTCGCGATAGAGAATTGGAGGAATTGCTTGTGGCCATGGTGGTCATGGCAGATATCGATAAAAGAAGTAGAAATCTGCGAGAAGTCATTCTACCTTTATTGCGTGAGGAAACTGTGATGCAGAACTGGTTCTACAAACAGGGTGAAGCAAAAGGCGAAGCGCGGGGAGAAGCGCGAGGAAAGGCCGTCGGCGAGGCGACCGCTCTATTGCGAATCCTTGAACGGCGCCGCATTGCGGTTCCAGTCGAGGCGCGCGAGAAAATCCTCACCTGCGGCGACACGTCACAGCTCGAAACCTGGCTCGATCGGGCGCTCACGGCCGCCGCGATTGATGAAGTCCTGACAGATTGATACGTCCGTTGTTGGCGGGCGCGGCCTTATAGCCAGTCGCGCCCACCTGCGCGCCCTCGTCTGCCAACGTCGCCGATTCTTTTCTTCAACGGCTGCGGCGGGCACCGCGCACACGCGGGGGCCATGGATCAACGGCTGTGGCGGGCACCGCGCACGCGCGGGGGCCATGGATCAACGGCTGTGGCGGGCACCGCGCACGCGCGCGGTGGATGAGATTCTGCGGCACGGGAAAGTTGTGGCTCCTGTGGAGGTGCTCATTGGGGATGGGGCTCTTGAGTCGAAAGCACCTTGAGGACTGGCGTCTTGGCCGAGTGCCATTTTTGGAGCAGGTGATCCAGTGCAACTTGGGGCGACTGGGGCGGCGGAAGTGGTGGGGGAGGCCTCGGCGGAGGGGGGAGCTGTCAAAAAGGATGGCGGGCCGCCGGCGTCTACCTGAGTGTTGGCGGGCGGAAGTTTGAGCGTCAGAGGGCGAGTGTGCACCGTGAGAAATTCGCGGTAAACCACGACGGTCTTGGACCATCCCGATGGTGTGCCCGTCGTGGTGGTATGATTGATTGTCCGCCCTCGCCGGAGCATGTATCAATCTACCCAATGGCGCTGACTGGCACGCGTTTCGTTTGCCGAAGTTAGCCACGATGGATGATCGCATTGTTCAGCGCTGTGACAATCTTATTGATGTACGCAGGGTCCGCCGATTGAAGCGCATCGACCTCTCCACCCGCTGTCCCAATGCGAATGTAGTGCTTGTCCTTTGAGAGGAAGTAGAAAATTGCCAGCACCACGCCGACCAGTAGGATCGCGCCCCCGCAGCCACCGCTGGAAAAGGCGACGGCGGCTCCGGCAACCAGGCACAGAATGCCCAGTAGGAGGGGGAGCAGCGGTTTGCTTACGGTCCACGACCGGACGCTGGTAATATTCGCGAGTGCGTAAGTTGTCCCAGCAAGGACAGCACGCGCGTTCGTGATGTTGACCATGTGGTCGGTGAAAAACGGGATTTCCGGAGGCCGCCCACCCGGCGGAGGCCCATACGCTCCGCCCCCTGAAGGAGGCGGGCCGTAGCCGCCGCCTCCCGGTGGGCCGTAGCCGCCGCCTCCCGGTGGGCCGTAGCCGCCGCTCCAATTGCCCTGACTCATAATACCTCCTCATTCGTTCGTCGTGCGAATGAACGCACACTAAAACTGCGTGACGGATGCCAACGACTCGTTCCGCTCGGTAGAAGTTTCGCTGTGTTCGAGCCGTTTTTGCGGAATCTGCCGCGCCCATGTGACACCCGAATCTATCTGGGCAATGCGCTCGGCCCACCCAACGCGCGGCAGACCGTTCTGTCTGCCTCTTTTCATACAGCCAGATTTTCTCACGGCCCCATCTTCTCCCGTTTACTACCGGCATGCAAGCTCGAAATCGCGATTTTTCCCGCGTTAAACGCAACGCGGCCGCCCGCGAACTTGCGTTTGAAACAACGCGCATCCCAGCCCCCGACTCCAATGGCCGCGGCGCGGCTCGTCTCCTTACGTTGGGCGGGCTTTTCGATCCTCCGAGGCGCGTGGGCTTTTCGATGAGCAACGACGAGCCCCGCCGCCACGTCGCGTCGTTCAACCAAGGGGCACCGATGCGGCCCAAATGCAGGGTACGAGCTGCACTTTGCCGCGCGTCGCTGCTCCGATCTACCCACGCGGGGCCGCTTCCATGCGGCTGGGTGAGCGATGCACCGGGGCGGCGCGGATCACCGTTGTTTGGGGCGATCGCTCTTGGTAGGTGGAAACGCGGGGGGGTATTAGGGGACGGCCGGCGGGGGCTGGAGGTTGTTTGCCATGCAGACTTGTTGTGTCTGGGCAATGCACCCCTGCACCTGCGCGTTGCAGTTCGCCATTTCTTGGTTCCAGAGATCCGAGCTGCCGCTTGAAGCCCACATCTCACCGCAGGTCCAGTAGCTCCCGCCGAACCACGAATAATATCCCGTGATCACATTGGCCAGAGCGGCCTGGCATTGCGTGGTGAGATCGCCCGCGGCGGGATTGCAGTTGACGGTGACCCAGCCCGGATTCGGGGCCGCGGCCGGGTTGGGCGCCGTGCCGAGGACGACGCCCCATCCGCCTGCATCATTGACGGGCTCCCAGAAGAAGTTGCCGTTCATTGCGTAGTCAATTGCGATCGTGGACGCCACCGCCACGAGGACGGCACCCACGATAATGCCGCCCGTTGCGAGCGCGCCGCCGCCCGCCGCACCTGCCGGCGGGCCTGCCACGGGGCCAAGCGCGATCGGAGCGGTGTCGATGGCCATGTTCATGCTCATCAACTCGGCAGCGGCAATGGTGTTGGGGTTGACGCCTGGGGCGAGGCCAATGAAGGCCAGGTATTCGACGCCGTCGATCACGACCGTGTAGGCCCACCACACAACCGTGGGCTCCACGGCATGCGCTTGGCTGGGGGCTGCAGCATTGGATCCCGCCCAAATCGCACCAGCCAAGAGCGCCGTTGAACCCCAATGAACCATCCGCTTGAAAAGCTGTTTCATCGCAAAGACCTCCGGGAAAGAGCAAAGGAAGACACCGGCGCCCTTCTTTGGAGGGGCGGCATCCCTCGCGTCGGAGGTTGCGGTTTGGCAAGCTCAGTGCCAGACACGCGTAAACTCCAAGCGGCTGTCTTTTTCAGGCTCGGACCGGCAGCGCGAGCTTTTCTTTGAGCACGATTGAGCACGCTTGCGCATCGCATGCTCAACCGAACCCAGGATTTTGTCGACGAATGGGGGAGGGGCAAATAGGAGAATCCGCTACAGGCGGGTGACGATTTCACCCAAGACGGCCGGGGTGCGCGACATGTCTTTGGGCCAGAGAAGGTTGACTCGGCCGAACGTTTTCTCCCACGCGAGGTCGACGGCGATGTCTGAGCCTTTGACGAACTGGGTCACAACGACGGTGGCTCCTTTGCCGGATACCACGTAGCCCTTTTTGGGATCGAACCCGGAGATTGCCGCGCCGGAGACGGCCTTGCCGGTGCCGGAGCTTTGGCGGCACACCATTCTGAACCAGTCGCCGCTGAGCCTGGTTTCGCACCCAACGGCGCTGGACCCTTTCACGCCGACCTCTTTTGCTGCCGCCCAATCTTTGAGGGCGGGTGCGCCCTCCAGGGCGGGCTCATCGGGGAGCGGATCGGTCATGGTTACGGTGGCCGATTCGCGGGCGGCGGGGCTGGGGGCGGACTCAAACGAGGCAATGGGGTTTGGCTCGGGTTGTCCGGCAGGCCACTTGGCGGTCAGGCGAAAGGCGCCTTCTTCGAAGAGGAAGGAAGCTTCGCCGTCCATGCCGGCTTGGGCGGGGAAAACGAGCATGATGCTGCCGTTGCGCTCTTTGAGGATGCTGATCTTGGACGGGAGGAATCCTTTGACGACCTGGACGGCGACGGGGGTGCCGTTTTTCGACTGGCCGGCCGAACAACCAACGCGGATCCATTCGCGGATGCGGCGGCCGAAACAGCCGGTCTGGTCGCCGCCTTTCACGAGTGTCAGGTCGATTTTGGCGGCCTCCCAGTCTTCGACGGAGGGCTCGGCGGAGAGTGGGGCGGGGGCGGCAACGGCCGTCGCCGTCGCGGTGGCGGTGGGGGCGGCGGTTGCGCTCGCGGCGGCGGTGGCGGTGGCAGTTGCTTTGGCACCGGCGGTGGCGGTGGGCACGGGCGCTCCACTGCCGGACGCCGGCGGATCTTGACCGCAGGCCGTGAGGAGCAGTGTGAGCGCGAGGGGAACAAGGGGGCGATGGTGCATGGCGCGCAGGGTAGTCGCATTCGGCGGTCGATCGCAATCGGCGCGCGCATGGCGGCAAGCTGGTTTTCGGCTTCCCAGCCGCGGGCGTTGGGTCGGTGAAAGAACGTGGTTGTGAGCCGGAGCCGGTGGCGCCGCTCTTCGAACGGGGCGCTTGCGCATGCCGTGATGGTTGTTGTGAGCATTTGCGTCAGGCGTCGGGTCGGAATCGCACTAGGTTGGCTCCCGTGAAACCGCAGTTTGTCCGGGCCGAAGAACTTGGGATTCGCCTGGAGATCGTGGGTGGGCTGGCACTCTGGGAAGGGCCGCCGGTGTGGAAGCACCAGAAAGCCGTGGATCGGATTCGAGCGACAATTGCACCGAAGGAGCCGGGGGCCTGCGCCTGTGTACACGCGGCGGATGTGTACGTTCAGTTTGCCGATGGGTCGCTGAAGCGGCCGGATATTTCTATTTTTTGCCGCGAGCCGAATGAGGAAGAAGAAGCGGTGACGCTGCTTCCTGCTTCCTGAGGCGGTGATTGAGGTAGTCAGCAAAGGGTATGAGGCGAAAGACTTGGAAATTGGGCCGCGGTTCTACCTGTCACAGGGGGTGAAAGACGTGGTTGTGTTTGACCCTTCAACCCTGCTGGTGTTGCACGTTCGAAGGGATGGAGTCCGCCGGCTGACTTCGCCGGTGGATCTGGCGTTGGAATGTGGCTGCGGGTGCCGGGTTTGAGTTGGGCTTCCAACAACTAAGGCGGATCGGCCACGCGATCGCCGACGTGGTCGGGCAGGCGGGGAACGTCGTGAAGCGAACATGGCCACATTGCCGGGTCGACGGTGAAGCGGGTGTCGAGCCCGGTTCGGCGCACTTTGTTGATCCAGCCCCGCGCTTCGTCGTCGGACACTCCGCCGCGGGTGAGAGCGTCGGCGAGAATTTGGTATTCTTCAAGCAGGGAGGTAGCAAAAATGATGGGATCGTCGGAGCCGATGCACACCGAGACGGGGCGGAGGCCGGGTGTAATACGCGGGGGTTGAGGCGCCACATGGGGTGGTGTTCCAAGTCGCCGAGGTTGCCGATAAGAAGATTGGACGACGGGTTGATTTCTACCACAATCCCGCGGCCGGCCACCTCGTCGCGCAATCGGTCGTGCAGCCAGGCGCGCTTGTTGTGCGCTTCGGGGCGCTCCAATTGCATTTGTGTTGGCGTTGAGGAACTGAATAGGCAATTGCGATCGGCATGCGAGTTGCTGTATTCTAATTCTTGCACATGCTCATGGACAGGAGGGATAGGCAATGACTGACCAAGAGTCATCAACGGGCGAGGCGGAGCGGAAAAGGGCTGAGCAGAAAGCGCCAACCCAAGGCGGGGATGAGGAAGTTGTGTTTTCCGCCAAACAACTGGGCGGAAAGGAACCCAACATGGCGCAGCGGTATCACGCGCTGAAGGCCTTGGTGGACGCGTGCGAGAAAAAGGGTACACACGGACCCGACGGGGAGGTGAAGCAGCAGGCGCTAAACCGGTGCAACACGCTGCTCGCGCGAGCATGGAAAGGTCTTTTGAAAGAAAAACCGCCGGGCTCGGAGTATGATGCGGTTTGGTCGGAGCTGCACGAAGCGCGGCACCTCTTGTGTACGCTGACCGACCGCGAGGGGTTGTTGGAAATTGTGCACGACGTTTTTCGCGATGCCGCGTATGTGCCTGTGGAGGTGGAGCGAGGCGCTTTTATTGGGCAGATCGCGGCGGTTGAGGCCACTCTCCTAAAAAATCAGAATTGGGAAGGTGTTCGAGTAACCCTGCGCCACTTGTCGGGTAGAACGGCGCGCAGTCGCGAGTCGATGTGGCGGCGCGTACATCGAATTGAGGATCGGATTTATAAACTCCGAAACTGGTTGGGGCTGGCGGTCGTCGTGACGGTGGGGTTGGTATCAGGCTACATGCATTCGTGGTCACCTTGGTGGGTATGGGCTTGGTCGGCGCTTGAACTGGTGACGCTGATTGCCGCGGGGGTGCTGGGGTCGCTGGTGAACATGGTGCGGGAGAAAGATCCCACGGATGCAACGGCGGTTGATTTTCACCTTCGAAAAGTGCGAACGGGACTTCGACTGGTGATTGCCGCGGCCATTGTGCTGGTTTTGTTTGTGGTGGTGAAAGCGGGCGTGTTGCAGTTGCCGGTGACCGTCGATAGCAAAGTGAAGCCTGCACTCAATTGGATGATGGCTTTTTTTGCAGGGTTTTTGGATGCGTTTGTGCTTGGGCAGATGGAGCGCGTGGGGCATCGGTCGATTGGCTTGTTGGGTGAGTCGTCTCCGCCTGAGAATGTGGGTTCGGCCGGCGGAAAAAACGCTGGGCAATGATGAGTGGCGAACCCGTTGATAGAGTGTTGACCGTCGGGACGTTCGCGCGCGTGAAGGAACAGTGACGTTGAAATGGTTGCCGTTGGGAACGGGGAGGCTCGCGCGCACGTGGGTAGATTGTGAGAGCAACGGACCGATGCGCGCCCAATGAAAGGAGGTGATTGAAATGGGGCGGTCGTTTGGGAATGGGTCTGCGGTAACGTTGCCCGGTTTGGGTTTGGGGTAGATAGGGTACTCAGGGTAGGGTGGCGGGGATGTGCCGGCCGGTTTCGCGAATGAGGTCAATTGGGGGAAGGTATCCACCTAGAGTGAAGCGATGCGAGAGGCCGGCCTTGCGTACACCGTCAATCCAGCCGAACGCTTCGGCATGTGAAGCGCCGCCGAGAATCAGGGTGTCGTAGGCAAGTTGGTATTCTTCAGGGGTGCGGGTTACGGCGGTGAGGGGATTGTCGGTGCCGATGCAGACGTCAATGGGTGCTTCGTTGGTGGGGCGAGGCGGTTTGAGGCGCCAGAGGGGGTGATGTTCCAAGTCACCGAGGTTGCCGACCAGGAGGTTGGAGCTGGGATTGAGTTCAATGGTAAGGCCCCGTGAGCCAAGTTTGCGGCGCAGCTCGGTTTGGAGCAGCAACAAAGTATCGGCTTCGGAAGAGGGATCTTCGACAGTGGTGACTTGAAGGTTGCGAAAAACGCGGGTGTCGGTGAGATACTTGTAAAGCAGGGACTCCGGCGTTCGATCGGGATTTTGACAATTGTCCTTTGGGGGTGACCGATCCCAATGGGCGGTGAATTTTCCGGGAAAGCCGGCCCGGTGCAAGGCTTTGTCATTGTGGAGGAGGCGAACAAAAGCGACTGTTTCGTGGGGCGAAAGTGCATATCCAAATGATTGTTCGGTGAGTTCGGCGATGCGCTCCGTGAGAAAACGAACGCGTCCGCCCGACGCTTTGGCGCCGCGTTCATGGTAGAAATTCCACTCCCAGGCGAGGTCAAACAGCCGTTCTTCGCGCGACAGAATCAGCCCACCGGCGCTGCGAGCCCAGCGCTCGACATCAACGCCGAGGGCGATTCCGTGGCCGATGCGGTCTTCGTCGCATAAGCAGAACATCTCGACCGCTTCGTCGATGCGGCGGAGGCCGCCGAGCAGGTGTACAAAGTCTTCGCCGGCGTGGGCGGTGCCGCGAAGCCGAGGCACATTTTTACCATGTTCGGCGAGGCGGCTGGAGGCGTGTTGACCCGCCGCGCGAAGGTACCGGTAGAGCGGCGCCATGACCCAGGTGGGAATGCCCAGTTCATCGGTGCACACGTCGATGCCGCGAATGGTGGAAAGCGCCTGTGGGTAGGTGCGAAGGAGCCAGCCGATCGTCAGCGCTTCGCGTCGGCGCAACTGGTAGAAACGGGCGTACCGGTAACCCCGGTTGGAGCGGTTGGAAGGGTCGGCGTGGCTTTTGACGGAGTTTGGACCGGGTAGACCGCGCGTGGCGCCTCCACCGCGTTCGCGGCTGAGATGCAGGATAAGCCCGTATTCAATGGTGTGATGCTCGGGCGGGGAGGGTTCGGGTTGGCGGTTTTTGCGCGGCGATGGATCATCGCGCCAAAACGCGCGTGGAGTGGGGAACACGGGCTCCTTTTGGAGTTGTCGGCATGTTTCGGCCACGCTTTTGACAAGATCGCGCGTTCCGCTGTACGACGACTCGGGAGAGGTTCGAAGTTCAATCGCGCGGAGTCCGGCTTTGCGCCCGCTCGTTGCTGCGGCGCTGCGCACGAGCAGCGAGGTGGACATGGGGCGGCTGGCGGCGGCCATTCGAGCATAAAAGCGCGTGAACCATTGCAATCCGGGGGTGAGCGGGCGCTGCACAACGTGACGGTATAAAATGCCGCGAACGCGGATGACCTGCCAGAAGAGGCGCCTGAACAAGTGATCGTGGGCAAAGTTGTCGACGTAGTTCATCGCTTCGGCGCTGAAGCCGATTTCCGACGAGCGCCAGCCTTCACCCGATGCCGGAAAGAGGTGGGAAATGGGATCTGCGGTGTACGCTTCGTCGAGGTTATTGGGGAAGTTGGGCCAGCGGATGCGGAGGTTTCCAACCGATGCAAACATGCGGCGCATGGCGGCAAGGGAGGGGCTGCGGGGGTCAACCGCCCCTCGCTGAAGGTCGGACAAAGCCCACCACACACTGCGGGCTGTGGTTTCCCGAAGCCTATCGGTGGTGGCGTCCGGGGCGCGGCGAGCGTTGACGGTGATGCCCATCTCAACGAGAGCGTCGCTCAACAACTGCGGGCGGGCCGATTTTTTTCGACGATCGAGAAACGAAGCCAGCACAAGGCGGGCGATAAAAGCGCGCACGAGCCAGATGGGTAGATCGCGTCCTTCGTTGAGAACCGCGCCGGGGCTATGGTAGGATTGGGGTTGTGAAAGGTTGGCCATGGAGTGCATGGCAGAAATCCAAAGCAGTGGGAAATCAAAGGCACCTTTGAAGTGCAAATGGCTTTCTGAAAAGCCCCAATCACGAAGTTGACCGGCGAGGGTAGGGGACACCAGGTCAATGCGGGCGGCGGCGCCGTGGTCGGGGTGAGCGGCCACCAGCAGATCGGGTGGCATGGCAAACGAAAGCCATCGAAAGACCCGGCGCGCCAAGGCATTGCGATCGTCGGCGCCGGAATGTGCGCTTGCTGCTGGGCGCGCCGACCACTCAGGCACCCGAGGCACAAGCACGTTGCCGCGCGGTTCGAGCGTGTCTTTGGCAAGGCGTCGCACGTATTGGCTGAGGGTAAGCGGCTGGGCGTTGCCGCCGAACCAAAGGGCGTCGCGTAGGGAGGTGAGTTCATCGACGGAAAATGAAGGGGATGCGGCCAACACTTCACGCTCGGCAAAGCGCCAGAGGTTGAGGCCGGCGCCGTTTTGGGAGGTAGGCGTCAAGTCGATGGCGGCGGTTTGCAGGGCAGCCACCGACGCGAGCGGGAAGGCGGCCAGCTCGGCAATCACATGTTCGGCAGGGAAATGGGCGCTTCGAAGGGAGGTCATAGCGCTTTCTGTTCGAGCCAGGTTTGCACCTCTGCCAGATCGGCCGGGTGAATGTCAGCGGGCCGCGTGGTGCGTGCGCTTTCAATCACGGCGAGGAGGCCATATTCGTCGGGACAGAATGGTCTGATGGGAATGGCATCAGCGCCCAACAGCGCTTGGCCGAGGTTGTTCAAGTACTCTTTGCGGAGGGCGCTGAAGTCACGTGCGCCTTTGGGAGGGTTTGGTTTCGGCGAGCGTCTTCGACCGGCACCGGAAGTTTTTGGGGGTTCGAGCCATTTCGTTGCCCACTCGGGATTCAAGAGCACCAAGGCGAGGGGGGTGGCGGCAAAGTGCTGAAGGCGCTTGAGCCGTTCGCGCTTGATTTTGCGGGCCAACCGCTGCCATACGGTTTCGCCGATACGTGATTTGTGATGGGCGTTTCTCAATACCGATGTGATCATGGCTTTCCAGGGTGGATCCGAGGATGTTTCGGTGCTGCCCGCGTCTTGCGTTGACTTCGTCTGGTTTGCATTTGAATCGACGTTCGCTGCGGCTGCTTCAGCTTCTGGCGGCGTGGCGGGTGGTACCTTCGTACCTACTGTTGGTGGTGTTGGAACGTGGTCCCAGGGGATTCCACATTCCGGCATCCACAAGCACGCGAGGCTCACAAGCCACGCATCCAACTCGTCGGTATAGCGATCGTCGCGTTGGTCCGTGCGTCGCTTTTCGGCCAGCTTTATCACCTCATCAATGGCCTCTTGCAGGTGAGGCCAACGACTATCCAGCCCAAGAGCAGTCCAGGTCCACCCGCCTGCGGAATCCTTGGTCGGTTTTTCTTTGAACAACGGTTCGATGGCGTTTTTCACGTGCTCATTTTCGTATGACAACAAGGCCGCCACCCCACCGGCCATCCATCCGTAGGCCAAGAGAAGCACCGCGTCGTTGGCGCCCATTTGAGCGGGCTCGCGCAGAATGCGACGGGTGAGGCGTTCTGTCTGATTCCACACGGCGGTGGCGACATCGCCGTGCCAAAAGGTACACCAAGATCGGATGTTCCATGGCACCTGAAACCCGTCCGACAGACCGTCACTCCACTGGCAATACGCGCGTTCGTGCAGGCCGTCGTCGCGCAACTCTCCTGCCACGACACCGCTCTCGGTCATGATGAGCAAGTCGTGCAAAAACACTACGGCGGCGCGGGTGCGATCGGACACCGTGGTTTCATTCTTGTTGGGATCTTTTTGAGGATCGCGAATCATTAAATCGAGCTTGCGAACTCGCCGGGCCTGAATTTTTCGGTCGAACACTTCGCGATAGTTAAACACCTCCTTGGTTTGGTCGGGCGCCTCCTTGGCTCCCTTGGCTGAGCCGGCATTTTCAAGCACGTCGAGCGAAAGCACATCACCAAATTGTGGACGGACCAGAAGATCGGACGGGTGAAGCTCCCACTCAGGGGTGGTGTTGTTATCACTGCCCTCGCGGCTGGGTAAGATGGCTCGCCGAAGTGCTTTTTGTGCAGATACGTCGAGGCGTGCGTCTTCATCAATCAGGGTGGAGACGGTCTCAACCACTTTGTGAATCAACAGCGCGGCGAGGTCGTTCGGTGCGTTGCCCGATTGGGCGCCCTCCGATTTGTTGGTGCCGGTGGTTTCTTGAGGTCGCGGCAATGCCAACCACAGGTCAGCCACCTGTCGCGTGGGAGCGCGCAATATGTCGGCGGCTTGGTACACCGGGTGTTTGTGCAAACGGGTTTGAAACAAGTCCCAAAGCGACGCTTCAGGATCTTCCTCCTGGGCGGGGGATGCCACTTGGGCGGAGAGTCGCTCCTTGATGGTGGGTAGACCGGACGTGCGAATGGTGATTTGGTCTAACAGCGCCTTTATGTTGGGTTCGTTCGACTCGTGTCGGGCGGTTCGCGGCTGATAGTTAAGCGCCTCGTCCAACGGCAATGCTTCAAGCACCACCCGTTGCGAGGGAGGCAACATCTTTCGCAACGAGGTGGAGGCGATTTCATTAGCCGCTGCGGCAATTTCGTCTTTGGCAACGCTGTCGGCGGTTTCCATCCCGCCGAGGAGATCGCGAAACTGCTTTTGGATCTCGAAGTAGAGCATTTTGTCGGCGACGTCGATGGCGCCGAGGTACACCACAAAAAGGCGCGGGACCGAAAGGCTGTAAAGGAGCTTCATCAGCTCCACCGCGCGGGCGGGGCTTGTATCAAAATCATCCACCGGCAAGACAAAAACGGTATGATCGCGATCGTTGCCGATCTGGTGAGCGAGGTCGCCCAACACGGCGTTCAGGCGCCGCCGAAAGCGGAGCTTGATTTCTTCGTTTTCAGCCGCAACCGTGGAGAATACCTCCGCATCAAGGTGGGGGGCCCGCAGGCCGAGGTTGCCGTCGAACGCGGCAATTGCCTCTGTTTCAAGCGTATCCAACCGGTGATACACTTCTTCCATTTCGTTGCGGGCATCGAGTTGTGTACCGCGGGACCGGCAGCGCGAACCGCCGTGATTGAGAGCTTCGTCCGCCGCGTAGCGGATGCGGGCAAACACCGAACCTACCAAGTTGGTATCTCGGGGCAAAGGGTCCATTTGCAATGCTGGGAGCCAAAAAAGGTGCTCACCGACGCTCTGAAACAACTTGTGGGCCGTGTCCCATTGTTTTTTCGCCTCGGCAGTCGGTTCGTCAGGCGTCTCAGGCAGCTTGCCGGGGCCCTGCTTTTGAAACTTCTGCATGCAGTAGTTGCGGGCCGTTAAAAGGGCGGTGGTTTTGCCAGTTCCACGCGCGCCTGAGATGGAGAGAAAACGGCTCCGCTGCACGTCTTCGCCGTCATTGGCGTGTTCGGTGGCATCCTCCAGCATCTCCAGGAGGCGCACCACGGCGTCGCGCTGGGTGCCGGCAAGCTGGTACCACGTCAGTGCCTGGGCATCGACTCGAAGTTGTTGTTGCGTGCTCACGGGGCCTCCTGAACAAAGCGGGTGCGCGAAACCTTTGAACACACGCCACGGGGCGTATGCAACAATGGTCCGCGGTTCGCATGCGGCTGTCAACAACAAAACGGGAGAGGCGAGCCGAACGGGGCGCAAACGGGTAGATTGTGTACCCAACGAACCGAATGAATCATTCGGGGGGAGGTGGCGGCGTTGGGGGATAGTCGAGTTCCTTGTGAAGCCTTTCCCGGAGGGCTGCTGCGTCGGCGTCATTGACGGGCCGCCCGACTGGAAGCACCACCTCCCCAGCGGATCCGCGGAGACGCACGACCGTGATGGTTCCCGTTGCGGAGCGCAGCAGCAAGACCCCAAACAGGAAAAGAAGGGCGCTCCCGATGATCGATCCAACGCTCACGGGGGGTTTGCTCAGTGAGGCAACCCCGCCTGCGAGGGCAGCGAAAATGGCGAGAACCCCCCAAACGACCTCGCGCCCTGAGTGGCTGGAGGCCGAGCCTTCGCCGATCTATACGGACTCGATCGCATCGCGCCGCACGGAGGTGATGACTTGACCGTCACGAGTCAATACAACGCGGGTCGGCGAGAAGGTCACGTCACCCAGCTTGATCGAACGCGGATCGGCATCGCCGTCTGCGTTGTGCGATGAGTTCGTGGGTTCAAGCATCATGGGGGGGTGAATGCTCATTGTTACCGATGGGGAGGTTTTTGCCAAGGCCCGATGAGTGTGGCAGTTTGAAAGACGCGTACGATACGTTTCCAACGCCGGCGGCGAGCGAGTGAGCTTGGCTCAGTCCGCCTTTTTGGTGAGCCAGCGTTTGGGGCGGTCTTTCATGCTTGAGAGCCCGAGGCGGTCGCACCAAGCCTCGAACTCGGCGCGGGGCACCCCTTGGAAGGCGAGCGCCTCGGGTGAATGGGGCATGGGCACGTCGAGCGCCAGTGTCGCCAGTTTGCGGTACAGGAGGGCTTCGTCTTTCATTGCGGCGAGGGTGGCTGCCACTTTTGCCGCGCCGCGGACTTGTACATTCCAGGAGGCGGGGTCCGTGGGTATAGCTTCCAAGTGCAGGTACGAGCCGAGAAGTGCGGCGGCGGTTTTTTCGCCGATTCCGGGCAATCCCGGGATGCCGTCGGCGCTGTCGCCGATGAGGGCAAGGAGGTCGGGGATGCTCTCGGGTGCGACGCCCCATGCCGCGCGGAGGGCCTCTTCGTCGATTTCGCGCTTTCGAACGCGGTCAACCTGAACGACGCGGCGGCCGCGGATACACTGCCCGAGATCTTTGTCGGGAGTCAGGATTCGAACCTGCTCAAAGTCGTCGGCGAATTTGGTGGCGGCGCTGCCGAGAGCGTCGTCCGCCTCCCATCGATCCATGGACCAGACGGTGACCCCAAGCGCGCGCACAGCCTCTTCGACGGGGCCAAACTGGGAGTATAAAACGGGATCTATCCCTTCGCCTGTTTTGTAGCCGTCGAACAGCTCATTGCGAAACGACTCGATGGGGTTGTCAAACGCCACGCCGATGTGAGTGACGGACTCGGCCACGTCGTGGAGGAGCGCGAGGAGGGATGCGACGACGCCGACAACCCCTTTGGCCTCCCAGCCGTCGGGCGTTGTGTGGGCCGGCCTTTTGGAATAGTAGGCTCGGTAGAGTTCGAAGGTGCCGTCAATCAGGTGGAGGCGCATTGGCGGTGTCTAGGCATAAATCAAGCGATAAGAAAATGGAAACGTTGTTGAAAGCTCGGTGAGCCAGGAAAACATAGCGTTTCAGAGAGTTCCTCGCTGTTCCGCTTGGCGACTTCAGATAAGCGCCACGCTTTTCGCTGTTCCGCTTGGCAACGGGCAAGGGTGCCCCGCGCCTTGCGACAAGACCTGAAACGATCGTCCGGGGTTGTTCACGTGGGTGAATGAACAGTGGGGCTGGAATTTGGGGGTGGAGGCGCGATGGGTAGAATGGATAGTGGCGGGCGTTGGGTAGGTGGACACGAGCGGGTAAAGGCGCGGTGGGTAGAATTGGGAGTTGCGGGTGTTGGGTAGGTGGCAAAGCGGAACGGGGGGCCGAGGATTGGAAGGGTTTGCCGTGAAGTGATGTTTGGGGTCTAATAAAGATCCGCGGGCGTGGGTCTTGTGCTACGAGGCCCGCTATGGTTTCCGTCTCGCCTGATTTCGATATCGACAGGGTGCTCCGGGAGCGCTTTGGTTTTGACGCGTTTCAGCCGGGGCAACGGGAGGGGATTGAGGCGCTTCTCGGGGGCGGTAGTCTGCTGTCAATTCAGCCCACGGGGCATGGGAAGAGTCTGCTCTACCAACTGCCTGCGGCGGTGCTTTCGGGGATGACCATTGTCGTTTCGCCGCTGTTGGCGCTGGTGCGTGACCAGGTGGGGCAGTTAAACGATCGCTTTGGAATTCCGGCTGCCAGTATCAACAGCGATCAGTCTGACGAAGAAAATGAGGCTGCGCGGCGGGCCGCGGCGGAGCAGCGGGTGAGGCTTTTGTTTGTGTCGCCCGAGCACTTGGATCATGTGGAGCGTTTTGAGGAGATTGCCCGTTTGCCTGTGGCTCTACTGGTGGTGGACGAGGCGCATTGCATTTCCACGTGGGGGCACGATTTTCGCCCGGCCTACCGTCAGATTGTGAGGCTCGTTCAGGCCTTGCGCGAGCGCGTTCCGGGGGTTCGGGTGTTGGCGCTCACAGCAACGGCCGACGCGCGCGTGGAGGACGATATTCGGTGTCAACTGGAAGGGCCCGGCGCGCCGAAACTTACCATCCATCGGCGCAGTATGGATCGGCCGAATATCGCGTTGGCGGTGGTGCCTGTGGAGGGGATGGCCCACAAGCTTGCATACCTGGCGAAGCTTGTGCCGCGGTTGCCTCGGCCGGGGATTTTATACTGCGCCACGCGGGAACGCACTGAGTTGGTGGCTGAATATTTAAGGATGCGGGGAGTGGACGCAGCGGCTTACCATGCCGGCCTTGAACCGGAACGGAAGGTGGAGTTGCAGGGTGACTTTTTGCGGGGGCGGTACGCGGTGATTGCGGCGACAAATGCGCTTGGAATGGGGATTGATAAGAGCGATCTTCGTTATGTAATTCACGTGGATCTACCCGGGTCGATCACGGCGTATTACCAGGAGGTTGGGCGAGCGGGGCGGGATGGTCAACCGGCGCGCGGGATTTTGTTGCGCGACGCGGAGGATAGGCGTATTCAAGAGCATTTTATCGGCTCAGCGCAGCCTGAAGCTCGGGACTTTGAGGCAGTGCTTGCGGCTGTGAGGGGTGACGGGGAGCCACCGGGTCTGACGGCGATTAAGATCCGCACGGGGCAACATCCAACGCGGGTGACGGTGGTGGTGGCTGAACTGTGTGAGCAGGGCTTTTTGGAGAAGCGGGCGAAGGGGAAGCAGGTGTATCTACCCACGGGGAAACCCGGCATGCCGGATTTGGAGCGTTACCGGCGGCAAAACGAGGTGCGCGTGCGTGAACTTGGCGCGATGCTTCGTTTCGGGAATGAGGAGAGTGGTTGTTTAATGGCCACGTTGCGGCGGGCGTTGGGAGATGGGGAGGCGCGGGCTTGTGGGCGTTGTTCAATGTGTAAGGGGCAGCGGTCGACGGTGGAGTTGGGAGACGAGATTGCGACTGCGGCCGCTTGGCTGGAGGGGCGAGCGTCGCCGATTGCGGAAAGTGCTCGACCTCCGATGTCAGAGGGGCTTGCGATTTTGGATGGGGATGTGGGGGGCCGGCTGTTTGGTTGGTGGATGAATCATCGGGAGGAGGTGGGGGATGCCGGGGTGATGCCGGAGGATCTGATGGGGCTGATTACTGCCCGTGTTCAAGAATTGGGTAGTCGGCACACGTTCGCGGCGGTGGTGGTAGTGCCCTCGCGGCGGTGGGCTCAGCGTGAAGCGGTTGCTCAACGGGTGGCCGACGTGTTGGGGGTTCCGGCGTTGGTGGATGCGCTTGTGTGGCGCGAGATGCCGGCGGAACAGGGCACTTTATCGAACAACGATCAGCGGCGGCAAAATGTGGATGGGAAGATGCGCATTGGATCGGGGTTGACGGTGAGGAACGGTGACTTGCTGTTGCTTGATGATTTGATTGGGTCGGGCGCAACGCTTCGGGAGGCGGGGCGGGCGCTGCGCAAGGAAGCGAAGTGGAAAGAGGCGCTGGTGCCATTGGTGATTGCGCGGGTGCGTCGGCGACTGGGCGCTCCGGGGGAGTAGCGGGTAGAGTGTGGATGGGTAGATCGGGAGTTTTGGGTCTTGGGGTGGTTGCAAAGCGGAGAGGCCTGCCGACGATTGGAAGGGTTTGCCGTTAAGTTGTTTTGGATTGGGCAGGTTGACCGGCGTGTGGCGGGCGGTTGAGTTTTGCGAGGGCATGTGAAAAAGAAGTTGCGTGCAGCAGGGCGGTGGGGGAGGATCGCCGTGCATAGGAGGGACGGATGACAGCTCAATCTCATGAAGTGCTTATTTTGGATGGGAAGAAAACGTCAATGGCGTTTTGTCCTCCGTTGCCCGAGGGGCATCCGCGTGTTCTTGAGTCTGCCACCCGCAACGACGGTCTGGGGTTTGTAACGTCTTGTTGGCGCGGATATGTGGGCACATGGGAAGTGAAAGGCGAAAAATTCTACCTGGTGGGGTTGCGGGGTAAGTTTCGGGTGTTGCCGGGTGGGCCGATTTTTGCGGACTGGTTTTCTGGGGTGCTCAGGATTCCGAGGGGAGAGCGGCTGCATTATGTACACATGGGGTTTGGTTCGGTGTACGAAGAGGAGTTGCATATCACGATTGAGAAGGGTGAAGTGGTGGGTAGGAAGGTGATTGATAATCGGGGGAAGAAACATGACCCGGTTGAATTGGCGTTGAGGAATTTGCCGGGCGGGGAGAACAAATTCCCTGGGGATGGTGAGGGTTAGTGGCGCGGGGGATTTGGGACGTCAGGTGAGCCGGCGGCGCGGGCGGGAATTTGAAACGGCGAGGGAGGTACTCGCATTTTTTTTATCGTCGGGGTAGGGTGCGCCCGAGGTTTATCATGAAACGAGTCACTGGGATTGGCGGCATCTTTTTTAAGGCGAAAGATGCACCGGCGTTGCGGGATTGGTACAAGCGGCATTTGGGGATTGATGTGCAGGTGTGGGGCGGGGCGGCATTCACATGGGCAGATGCCGAGGGTAAGCCGGTGGCTGGGACAACGGCTTGGTCGATTAACTCGGCGGATAATGACTATTTTGCCCCAAGTTCCGCTCCGTTTATGGTCAACTACCGGGTGGCAGATGTGCACGCTTTGGTAAAAGTTCTTCGGGACGAGGGGTGCAACGTGCTGGAGAAAATCGATGAGTCTGAGTTTGGGAAGTTTGGGTGGGTGATCGATCCGGAGGGGAACAAAGTGGAGCTGTGGGAGCCGCCGCCTGGGCAGTAAAAGCTTTTGAGCGGCCCGAAGACTGCTGGCGTGGCCAAGCGGTTTCGTGGTAGCGTCGGCGCGTGACGGCGCGCGATTTGTGGCAGAAGGTTCATGCGAGGTTCGATCCTCTGGAGCCCGCGAGCGTGCGGGCGCTGAGAATGGATCGGGACGAAAGCCCTGCGGCCCCCATCATGAAGCTCTTGGAGCTGCCATTTGGAACACCGCGGCTCTTGTTGACTGGCACTGTAGGAACGGGCAAGACCACCGAGCTTTTTCGGGTGGCGGAGGAACGCGAACAGAAAGAATTGGTTGTTTTTCTGCGGCTCGATAAGCACTTTGAAACAACCGTGGGCGATCGGGCGGCGCTGCTTTCAATCAGCGCGTGGGAGGTGTGTTTTCTTGCTGGGCTTGCTGTGTTGCGGGCCGCCGAGAACATTGGCTACAAGGCGCCAAAAAGCATTGAAACCGACCTTGCCGCTGCGTACGTGGCGGCGGCGCGCGCGGCGGGAGCCGAGGACGATCCGCAGGTGGATATTGCGCGGCTCGCAAAGCAAATGGCGGTGCTTGTTTCCGGGGCGGTCGCGGGGCCGATCGGTGCGGGTTTGCAGGTTTTAGCGTCGGTGGCTGAGGCGGGTCGCTGGTCGATATCTCTCGGGCGGCGGCCTCGGCTTCTGCGCGATTCGGATGATGCAGCGCGGACTGTTTTGCAGAGTGTGAATACGCTGATTGGGCTTGTCCAGCAATATGCCCGTCCGCTGCTTGTGGTTCTGGACGGGTTGGATTTGATCGCGGATAAGTTGAAGGCCAAAGAACTGTTTGTGGACTCGCAGATGATTGCCAATCTGGGGTGTCGCCTTGTTGTTTGCGGGCCTTTTGCGCTTCGGCACAGCCAGTATGCTGCGGCTGTTTCTCCCCAGTTTACTCAAGTGGCACCTCTCGTAAATCTACCCGTGTTGCAGCACGACGATCCGACATTGCGAGGGCCGGGGATTTTGTTTTTTCGCGGCTTGTTTCAGCGGAGGGTGCGCGACTTGGGGGATCGCTGTGCGGCGCTTTTGCCCGAGGCACTCTTAGACGAATTGGCTTATTACAGCGGCGGGCGCGCTCGCAGTTTTATGCAGATGATTCAGCGCACAGCGGAGGAAGGGTATATCGCAGACAGTCCAGCTACGCCGGCCATTGTGCAGCGCGTGTTGCGAGAGCGGCGTCTTCAACAAGAAACCGGCCTCCACACGGGGCATTTGCGAGTGCTTCAATCTGTGGCCGATGACCCGAAGCACAGCTTGCCTGAAGATTCTTTGGTGGATGAGCTTTTGGCATCTCACTCGCTGCTTCCATACCCCAACGAGTCAGAATGGTATTATCCGAACCCGCTGCTCACGATCCACCGGATCAAGCCGTCGGTTGGCTCGACGAAGTCGCACTGAGCCTGCGGCTTTCGCGAGCCGCGGCCCTGGTGTTGATCGACAACGCGAGGCCGGAGCGTTTGGGCGATCTTGTGCGTACACTTCGCCACGATTGGCCGGACATAGACGTGGTTGCGAGCGTGGATGGGTTGGCCGATGTTTCGCCGGGGAGCACCATTGTTCTGACGCCTACCCGTGACGATGCAACGTGGTTGAATTTGCGGCGGGGTCAGTTTTCGGAGCGGTCGCTTAAAGTGATTCTTTTTTGCGATCACGAAACAACGTTGGCGCTCAAGTTTCAGGCTCCCGACTTTTATGATTGGATTGGTAGGCACAAAGACTGTCCAACGGGGCCGGTGCCGTTTGCTGTGTTTGGGGTGCGTGCGGCGTTTGAGGCGAAGTGGCCGGTGGTGTGGACGGGGTCAAAGGAGCGTGCCGCTATTGAAGAAACGGTGCGGGCGGCGGTACCTGGGGAAAAAGTGGTATGGTTGAAGGCCGACCTACCCTTTGAAGAGTTGGTGCGAGCCATTGGCGCGGGCAACGTGACAATCGTGGAGGTGAACACGGTGCGTCAGCTTCGGCGCGCTCGGTGGGCCCGCGCAGCGGCGGAGAGTGACTTGCCTCCCAAAGTGGTGCTTGTGGCAGGCAATCTGGAGTGCCCAGGGTATTGGCCTGTTCATGACCGGCAAATGCCTCTTTTGGAAGCGTGTGAGAAGTTGAAAGCGGCGGGTGTGAAAGCGTCGGGGCGTGTGGCGGCGCTGTTGGATTTGGAGCCTGAGGCGATTGGCTTGGCCGAGAAATTCTTGAAGAAGGGCATCGCGGGCGCTCAACTGGCAGGCGCCGTGGAAGAGGCAGACGCGGGCGCTGCGGTGGCTCGATTGGGGGTGGCTTATGGGGAGGCGGAGTCGTGGGAAAACGTGTTTGACGTCCCCTCACCCGCGAGACTGCGAGGATTGGCCGGTTTGGCTCAAATCCGAGGGGCGTTTGAGCAGTGGCAAACACGGCTGCCGATGCGCCTCAGCATAGGATATGGCTGGCACATTCCGGCAGACGTCGAGCCGCTATGGTGGGTTCACGGACGGGCGGTGTTGAGAGGTGATACCGATGAGGGGCGTTACCTTACCGAACGACTCCGCCCTTGGGGCGCGCAAAAGCGGAGCCTGGAATGGCTCCTGAAACCGTCGACGCTTGGGAAAAGCGCGCTCGACGCTCGCAAACGAGATGAATATCGGCTCCATTTGGCATCGGCAGTGGCGTCGCTTGGGGAAGGGGATGTGGCTGCGTTTATACTGCGCACGGTGGAAGTCTCGGAATTGAGAGTGGTCGTTCAACCGCACCTGGCAGCGATCGAAAAAGAGACTTCCGCGAGCGGTATTTTGGATGTTTTTTTGAGTATAGTTCGGGAGCTTCAGACGGCTGAAGAGCTGCGGGTTGAAAAGGCGCACCGGCGTAGGGCAGCCGGCCGAAAACAGGCTTTGGTGTTTCTTGCTGTTTGCGCAGCGATCCCAGGTTGCGGGATCGTTGTGCTCTTTTTTTTGCAGCCCATGATTGTGCCACCTGCCATTTTGCTTCTTGCCGCCGCGTTCATAGGATTTGCCATGGTCTGTGCGGTCTTGGCGTTGCTCGACGGTCGCATTCACAAGGTTCCACAGGTGGAGGTCCATTGGGCGGAGCGTCCCATCTTGGATGCGCTGAAACGGCGAATTCAACAGGAAGAGGAGCTGCGGGAGCGCATCCCGAAGACCGTTGAGCGTTACGCCGGGGACCGCTCCCCACAAGCCGCGAAAGAACTGGAATTGATTCATACTGAGGCGAAAGCTAAGTTGGGGTCGGATCATCCCATCACGTACGCGGCGTCGTTTGCGCTGGCCGATCACTTTCTGACCACGTCTCGCCGCGAGGAGGCGCTCAACACAATTCGCGCTCAGGTGGTGTGGGACAACGCCGCTCTACCGGATGAATTTGTGGTTTTCGTGGCTCGGCTTCTTTCTGAAACGGGTCGCGCTCTCGACGCCACGCGCGCTCTTGTTCACCTGACGGCGACGCAGCTGCCGGCGCAGGCAAATCTTCGGGCGGAAGCGGGAGCGCCATCGGAGGATGATCTTTTTGTAAAGCGCCTCTTGTCTCAACCCGCCGGTTGTCTCGCGAATAACACTGAAGCGCACCTGACGCTTGTGGATGCGCTGCTGAAACAGGGGCGTTATCCCGAGGCTTTGTTGATGGCGAAAAACGGTTTGGCGAAATTTGAGGGGCGCACCGAAAAGGCTGCCGCCGAGCTGCGGCTGCGAGCGGCCGATCTGACGCGGCGGCTTGGCTCCGGTTGAGTCTGCTCGAAGGGTGTGCGTTTGGGTAGAGGCAAGGTGAACCTGATATGTCAGATGTCTGTGGCTCGGGCGATGGCAAGGTGCGAAGGCGCGTTCGCGCATCGCGCCGGGTGGGGCTTGGTTGCTTGCTTGGCGGGGTTGGTTGAGCCGAGGTTTGAAGGCGGTGTCTCGGGGGTGTCATGTGTACACAAGCCGCCGGATGAAAGCGTGGGCGAGGGATAGGGCTACGACGATCTGGCTTTTTTTTGCAAATCTCGCGTAGCCTGAAGATCCGGTGCTACCGGAACTCGACACGCCCAACGATCGCTTTGTCCTGGAAGCCCGAGCGGGCGGCGGCGGGATGGGCGACGTTTTCCGTGGAGTTGACCAGCAGACGGGCCAGCCGATCGCGATCAAGTTGCTGCGCCCCACGGCTTCCGCGGCGGAGCGCGTGCGATTCATGCGCGAGATCGCGATTCTCGCCGACCTGCGGCACCCGAACATTGTGCAGTACATCGCTCACGGCACGTGGGACGACGGGCGGCTTTACTTTGCGATGGAGTGGCTCGACGGCGAAGATTTGGCGCAGCGACAGCGCCGCGCACCGCTCGGCATGCGCGATGCGGTGGAGGTTGTGCGGCGCAGTGCGGCGGCGATGGCGGCGGTGCACGCGCGCGGGGTGGTGCATCGGGACTTGAAGCTGTCGAACATTTTTTTAGTTCGAGGCAAAGGCACCAGCGTCAAGCTCATCGACTTTGGCGTTGTGAAGCCGGCGGTGCCGGATGAGTACCAAACGGAGCGCGGGACAATTATCGGGACGCCGCACTTTATGGCGCCGGAGCAGGCGCGAGGCGAGGGGATCGATGCGCGGGCCGATGTGTACTCATTGGGTGCGGCGCTGTTTCGATTGGTGACGGGGCGCAATGTGTTTGAGACGGAGCATGTGATTGCGCTTTTGGGGCGGCTTGTGTTGGAGGATCCGCCCAATCCGCAGTCGATTCGATTCGATGTGCCGGATGCGCTTTCTCAGGTGATTTTGCGAGCGGTGGCGCGCGCGAAAGACGCCCGATTTGAAAATGGGGGGGAGCTTGCGCGCGCGCTCGCTCGGGTGGGTCAGTTGCACAACGATCCACCGGCGACGGATCGATCCGCGTCGTCAATTCGGGCCGCGGTGCCGGAGTCGCGGCGCGCGACAATGACGCCGCCCGAGGGAAGCAAGCCGAATCGCGCGGGGATGAATGAGCGTCGCGTTGTGGCGGTGCTGCTTTACGAGCTGAACGGCGGCTCGCTCGATGCGTACACCGACTACGCCATTCGCGAAGTGCTCGGCGACGACGTTCGGTACGAGCCGCTTGTGGGCGGCCAGATGGTGGCGGTGATTGGGGTGGAGCGCTCGACGGGGGACGAAGCGTTGCGCGCCGCGCGGGCTGCGCTGATTGTGGCGCATTCAATCCCGCAGGCGCGCGTGGCTGTGGCTGTGGGTCGAGCGATTTTGGGTCGGGCGAACTTGGCCGGTGAAGCGCTTGAACGCGCGGCGCGCCAGCTCGAGGCGGCTTCGGCGCACGCGGTGCGTGTGGATTCGCACGCGGCTGCGGTGTTGGAGGGGCGGTTTATTATTCAGCCGGACACGTTCGGTGGAACGCTGCTGCGAGAAGATGCGCAAAGCGCGGGCGCGCGGCTGCTTCTCGGTAGGCCGACGCCGACGGTGGGGCGCGAAAAAGAAATTGCGCTTTTGCAGGGGATTTTTGCTGAATTGGTGGAGGATGGGACGCCGCGCGCCGCGCTCATCACAGGGCCGGCGGGCATTGGAAAAAGCCGGGTGCGCGCTGAGCTGCTCCAGCGAATTGAGATCGCGCATCGAAGGCCGGATGTGCTGATTTGCCGGGGCGATCCGATGAGCCGCGGATCGAGTTTTTCGGCGTTGGGGCGGGCGCTCAGGTCGATGATGGGTGTACACGACGGCGAAGCGGCGGCCGAACAGGTACACAAGGTGAAGGCGCATGTGGCGGCGCGTATGCCGCGGACCTTGCGATTTTTGGCGGCGTTTTTGGGCGAATTAATTGGTGTACCTTTCCCGGATCAGTACGACGAGCCGTTGCGGGCGGCGCGGGCGAGCGCGCAGCTCATGCAGTCGCGCTTGCAAATGGCGCTTGAAGCATTTGTGCGGGCGCAGGCCGAAAGCGCGCCGCAGGTGCTTGTGATTGAGGACACGCACTGGGCCGACGACACAACGTTGGATCTTGTGGATTGGCTGCTTGGCTGCGCCGACTTGAAGTTTGTTGTGTTTGCGTTTGCGCGGCCGGATTTGCTTCAGCGTCAACCGGGCCTGTGGGATCGGCGAAATGTGACGCGGCTGACGTTGGCGCCGCTGTCGCCGGTGGCCGCGGATCGATTGGTGGCGGCGGCGCTGCCGGGAGCGGATGCGTCGGTGCGAACGGGCATTGTGAGCCGCGCCGCGGGCAATGCGCTGTTTTTGGAGGAGTTGATTCGGTGTGCCGCCGAAGGGCGGGATGATTTGCCGCTAACCGTGCAAGCCGTTGTGCAGCTCCGGTTGGATCGCATGTCGCCCGAAACGAGGCGGGTGCTGCGCGCGGCGGCCGTGTTTGGTCAGGTGTTTTGGACGGGCGGTGTGCAGGCGCTTTTGGAGCGCAACGTGGAGATGGAACTCGCGGAGCTGGAGCGAAACGAGACGATCACGCGGCAACCGCAGTCGCGCATTTCCGCCGAACAGGAGTGGATTTTTAGGCAGGCGCTTGTGCGCGACGCTGCGTACGCATCGATCTTGGATGAAGATCGCGCGGAGCTGCATTTGGCGGCGGGCGCTTGGTTGGAATCGGCGGGTGATGCGGATGCGGGGCTGATTGCTCGGCATGTGGATGCGGGCGGCGATCTGCCTCGGGCGGCGGGTTTGTACGCGCGGGCAACGCAGCAGGCGTATCAAAACGGTGCGCAGTTGGAGACGGCGCTCGAACTTGCGAGCCGCGGCCTTGCGTGTGGTGCCGACGGGGTTGTTCGGGCGCAGTTGCTCGTGGCGAAAGCGCAGGCGTGTCAGTGGCTCGGTCGTTTGACCGAAGCTGTGGAGGCCGCCGAGCACGCGGCGGTGACGGCAGCGCAGGGATCGGATCTCTGGGGTGAAGCGCAGCGCGTGGCGGCGTCGGCGTTGATTGAGTCGGGGCGCAGCGCGGACGGTGATTCGCGTGCCGCGTGGGCGCTCCGGCCGGAGTTTGGCGCGCACTTGTCGATGCCGATTCGAGCATTGCTACTCGCAACGCGCGTGCGCGGGCTTGTGGATTTGTCGATGCCGACGGAGGCGCTTCGCGTCGCGGATCAAGCGGTGGAAGCGGCGCGGGCGTGCGGCGCGCCCGATGTACTTGTGCGTGCGATGGATGCGCGTTTGTTTGCGCTGCTTTCGGTGGGGGACATTGCCGAAGGGATCGCGTGTGGAACGGCGCTGATTCCGGCGGCGGAAAATATTGGGGATGTGACGATTGCGGCGCGCGCGCGGCTCAACACGTGTTCGCTCCTCAATCACACGGGGATGTTTGAAGAAGCGCAGCAAATGGCCGATCGCGCACTTGTGGACGCGCGCGCGCGCCGCGCCCGCATTCTCGAAGCGTTTGCGTTGCACAACGGGGGCATGTCGTGCGCGCGGCAGGGGCAGCTCGATGAGGGCATTGAGTACCAACGTGAGGCGGCGCGAATTGCGGATGAGTGCAATGCGGCGCGACTGCGAATCAACGCGCGGGTGTACGAAACGGTCTTTTTGGTGTGGCGCGGGGCACCGGGCGATCTCGGGGCGGCCGTGCAAATGGCGCGGTATCTGATGGAGGAGACGCGCAATGTGCCTTCGCTTCAGATCAACGCGAGCTTTGCGTACGCACGGGTGCAGCTCGCGCGGCGCGATTTGGGTGCGGCAATTGAAGCGGCGCGGGATGCGTATCGGCGCGCGTCGGCCGGCCCTGTTGAGGAGTGGGAAGAGTACATTCGGCTGACGTTGGCCGAGGCGCTTTTGGAAGCAGGCGCCACGCAGGAGGCCGACATGGTGTTGGACGTGGCGCACCGCGTGCTGCTCGATCGGGCGCGCGCGATTCGGCGAGACGACTGCCGGCATGCGTACCTTTATCGCAACGAGGAGTGTCGGCACACGTTGGAGCTGGCGCAGGTGAGATTGGGCAGGCCGCCCCCAACCTGAGCGTTTCGTGCGGTGAACAACGCGCAAAGCGGGGCCCCAGATTGTGGGAAGGGCGGTGCGATGCACAAAGGCCCAAACCAAAAGTTGTGAGAACCATGAGTACACATTTGTGTACGCATGTTGTTTGTGTACGTTTCTTTTTGGGGAACAGTCAGCGGGATTGTTGTTGGCCGCCGTATTTCCGACAGTGAGCAAAGTGTACGCATGCGTTGTGTACGCACTGTTCGCGCCTTCGGCGACCGCGCCGCCGTTATTTTTGAGTGCGAGGCGGGGGCTTTGTGGAGCCGCCGAGAATGTGTTCGAGAGGTTTTTTCTCGGTGCTTTTTGCTTTGGCGGTCCACGTGATGACGGCGTTTTGAAGGGAGATCGACGTGCGCGTGGGCGACGGATCGGCGGCAACGAAGTTGAAGTCGCGGCTCACGTCGTAGAGAAAATTGGTGACGGCGACGGTGTACACTTTGTCGGGGTCGATGAGGGTGCCGTTGTCGAGGCGGGTTTCATGGGGGTGGCGTTTGGCACCGTCGGGCGCGGGGAGCCGCGTGCGTGTGGCGCCGCTTGCGACGTACGCGCGTTCACCGAGCATGCGGTCAACCGCGGAGCCTTTGACGCGGAGAACAACGAGGGTGTTGTCGAAGGGGAGGATCGACACAACGTCGAGTTTGCGAATGGGGCCGGCGGCGAGCGAGTCGCGAATGCCCGTCCAATTGGTGAGCGCGATGTCGGTGTGAGCGGCTTCGCGCATGGCGCGGGTGATCCATCGGCCCATGGCTTGGCTGTCATCGTCCATTCCTTCGGCGGAAAAGCCGATGACATCGCCGAGGGCCGCGAGGAGTTTTGTCTGCGATTCAGCGCGAATTTGGTCGACTGCTACGTCGGGGCCGAGGCCTTCCCGCGGGCGCACATTCACAGTGGTCGCGAGGTTTTGGGTGACGCGGTGGCGAATGGGGAGGCTCGGATCGACCGTGAGTTCAACACGCGCGAACGCATCGAGACGGAAGCCCGGCATGACGACGGGTGTGTTGTGTACACTTTTTTGAAAGCGGCGGTGGCAGTGGCCGAGGCCGACAAATGCGAGCGCCCATTCCGGGTGGCGCTCGACGATGGGGAGAATTTCGTCTTCGCACGCGTGGGCGAGAACAACAACGGCGTCGGCGCCGGATGTGTACGCATTGTCGACGGCGCGATTGAGTGCGGGCTCGGGTGGGTCGAACGCGATGCCCTCAAACGCGGAAGGGAGGGCTTCGCGCGCTGTGTCTTGGGTGGCGACGCCGATGACGGCGATGTGGAGGCCGCGGCGTTCGACGATGATCGAGGCGCTGAACTTGGGGTCTTTGGCCGGGTCGGTGACGCGCGCGTTGGCCGCGAGGTAGGTGATGCCGTTCGCGCGGCGATTTTGTTCGAAGGCGTCGCGGCCGAAGTCGAAGTCGTGGTTGCCAAAAGCCGATGCGACGTAGCCCATGCGGGCCATGGCGTGGGCCATGGGGAGGCCGCGAAAATAGGTGCTGATGGCCGGGCCGGTGAAGTGGTCGCCGCCGGAGAGAAGGAGCGTGGACGGGTTGGCGCAGGCGGGGGAGGGCGCCGCGGTTGGTGGCTCTTTGGGGCAGTGGTGTTCGTCGGCGATCCATTGGCCGAGCGCTTCGGCGGCGCCGCCGCGAAGTTTTTCTCCTTGGCCTTTGCCGAAGAGCCAACCGTGTTCATCGGTTGTGTACAGGAGCGTGACGGTGGCGGGGGCGCGCGGCGGTGGCTGGGGGGCCGTGGGAGCCGCTTTCGCCGCTGTTTGCGACGGTTGGGGCGCCGGGGTGTGCGGCGGTTCGGGCTGGCAGGCAGTGAGACCGAGGGCGACGAGAGCGATCAAATGTGTACGCATGCGGCGATCTGCGGCGGGGTGAAATGTGTACACACTGCGGCGACATGCGATGCGCCTTGTGTACGCAGTGGGGCTTAAAACTTGATGGGGCCCTTCACTTGGGGAGCTTTGGGTTTGCCGGTGAAGGTGGACTTGGGCTTGGCGGTGCTCGACGCCGACGGTTTTGTGGAGGCGGAAGCGGAAAGCGCGGCGGTTGCCGATGCGGAGGAGGCCGCCGACGCCGAAGGTTCAGGCGAAGCGGCCGGTGACGCGGATGAAGCCGATGGATCAGGCGAAGGCGGGCCGCTGAAGGCGCCCAGCAACAACGCTGCGCCGATGCCTCCAGCGATCACAACGGCGATGCCGAGGGCAACCCAGGGGCGCCGACGCGGCACGAACGGCGGCATGGTGTTGGCCGTAGCGAGTGCTGCGGTTTTGGGAACGTCGGCGGCGAGATTGCCAAGCGGGGGCGGTGGGGGAATGACGGGATCGGTGGATTGAGCCGCCGCCGGTGGGTCGGCGGGAGGGCCGGAGCCGGCGACCGTGAAGAGGCGCCTGCGCGTGGGTTCAAGCCATTGCGCGGAGAGCGACGCGCCCACAAGATCGTGATCAGCGCCCTTTTCAATGGCCCAACGCGCAAGCTCCATGGCCATTTCGCGCACAGACTGCCAGCGGGCGTCGCGCTCTTTGGCGAGGCCTTTTTCGATGACCGACCACAAAGTGGCGTCACACGCGCCGAGATCGGTGAGGGGCGTGGGCCGGCTGGCGATGATGGCCGCGAGGAGCGCGTTGTAGTTGGCTCCGTCGAACGGGCGGCGTCCGCCGATGGCTTCGTAGAGCAGGACCGAAAACGTCCAGATATCGGTGCGATGATCGATGTCGTCTTCGCCGCGGGCCTGCTCGGGCGACATGTAGTCGGGGCTGCCGAGCACTTCACCGGCGATGGTGAAGTGGCGATCGACATCGGCGCTGACGAGTTTGGCAATGCCAAAGTCGACCACTTTGGGTGTGAGTACACCGGACTCGTCTTTGGCGAGGAGGATGTTGTCGGGCTTGAGATCGCGATGAACGATGCCCTTGGCGTGCGCGGCGGCGAGAGCGTGCGCGACAGGCAACAACGTTTGAACGGCGACGGTGGGGTTGAGCTTTTTCTTGCGAGCGAGCAGCGACGCAAACGACTCACCGCGGAGCAACTCCATCACGATGAACGGGTCGCCGCGCGACGTTTCGCCGAAGTCAAACACGCGAACAATCGACGGGTGACCGAGCTTGGCGGCGGCGCGCGCTTCGGTGGTAAAACGCGCTGTGGCCTCGGGGCTTGCGCGATCGCGGCGCATGAGTTTGACGGCCACGTCCACGTCGAGCGCCGTGTTGTGAGCAACCCACACGGCGCCCATGCCGCCGCGGCCGATGACGTTGATGAGCTTGTATTTGTCGGCGATGATCGAGCCGGCGCCGTACGGCGGAGGGCCGGCGTCGCTTGTGGTTTCAACCGCGTCGAGGGCGGGCGGCGGGATGGCTGCGCGAGGCGCCGAAGCGGGCGGCTCCGCGGCCACGGCCGACGGGGCGGCAGCCGCGGGGTGCGGCGGGTTCGGCGGCGGAAGTCCAAAGCTCGGCGCCGCAACCGGCAACGGCAACATCGGCACCGTTGCAAAAAGATCTTGCAGGAATTGCGGACCGTTGTCGGGGATCGTCGCGCCGAGTTCACCCTCGTCTTCGAGCGTGACCTCGTGTTCGTCGCTCGAAGCCGGTGCGGGGGATTCAGCACGTATCGCTGGAGCGCTCGCCGCGGCAAAGGTCGGCGCGACCGCGGGCTGGGCCGGCTTTTCGGGCGCGGGAGGCGGCGGTGATGCAGGCGCCGCTTTTTGAGGTGCGGGGAGCGGAGGCAGTGACGCGGGCGCGACTTTTTGAGGCGCGGGCGGCGGAGGCGACGACGCGGAACTACGCTCACCCGGCAGAGCGGAGATGCGTTCGGGCGCAACGGCTGGAAACGCACCGCTGCGACCTGTGGGTTGCGGCGGAGCAACGGCCGGAAACGCGCCGCTGCGACCGGTGGCTTGCGGGGGAGCAACAGCGGGAAACGCACCGCTTTGGCCCGACGGGCGCGCCGGTGCTGCGGGCGGCGAGCCAGGTGCTCCCGCGGGGCGCGGCGGGGCCACGGCGGGAAACGCGCCGCTGCGACCTGTGGGTCGAGGGGGCAGGGCGGCCGGCGTGGAGCCGCTTTTGGAAAAGGAAACCGCTGCGTTGGGGCCTGTTTTCGCGAGCAGATTGGGAGGCGCGGGGACCGGAGCGGGCTTGGCGGGCTCAGCGGGCGCGGGGACCGGAGCGGGGTTGGCGGGCTCAGCGGAAGGAGCATTCTGCACGGTCGTCGTCGCCGCGGCGGCAGCGGGCGCGAGGGGCGGGGCGGGAGGCTCAGCGGATGGTGCGTTCGGAGCGGCAGTCGGCGCCGCGGGCGCGACCGGTGGCGCCGAAATACCCTCGTTTACCGCCGGAGCAATGTGTACGCTTGGCGCAGTGTGTACATTTGCTTTTTCTTCAATGTGTACACTTTGAGCGGATTCCGCCAGCGCCGAAGCAGCCTTCGCTTCGTTCTCGTCAAAGGCCGGCAGACCCAACCCCGTCCAGCCGTGCTCCAACTCTTCGTCGCCCTTTTGTGCCGGCTTTGCCGCGATAGATTGGGCTTTTTCGACAGGTGCGGTCGGCGCGCGTGTTTCCCCCGGCGCACCCGTGGATGCGACATGCAAAGCCAGATCGCCACCGTCCGGGGGCGCTGCCAAAGGGGACGAAGACATGGTGGCCGGTGAGCCGGCTCGTTAGGGTATACCGACTTGGGCCGCCGGGGCGAGGAAGTGAACCGCCGGAGCTTTGGGGGCGGGGGGTTCGTCGTTGACCGAGGTCGTCGGCGTCTGCGGCAGCTCAGCGATTCGCGATGTGAATGGCGTGACCGAGGCCGTGCGCCGCAGCTTCCATCAGCGCTTCGCCGAGGGTGGGGTGGGGGTGAATTGTGAGGGCGAAGTCTTCAAGGAATGCTGCCATCTCCAGGCCCAACGCGGCTTCGCTGATCATGGTGCTGGCCTCGGGCCCGGCGATGTGTACACCGAGCACCTGCTTTGTTTTCTTGTCGGCAACGATCTTCACGAAGCCTTCGGTTTCAAGCATGGCCATTGCTTTTCCGAGGGCGGAGAAGGGGAATTTGCCAATTTGAACTTCAATGCCTTTTTGCTGCGCTTCTTCAACCGTCATGCCGACGCTCGCAAGCTCCGGGTCGGTGAACACGGCACCCGCGATGGACACCCAGTCTTTTTCGGCTTTGTGCCCGGCGATCACCTCGGCCACAATTTCGCCTTCTTTTGTGGCTTTGTGAGCGAGCATCGGCGGGCCGCTCACATCGCCGATGGCAAAGATGTTGGGGATGTTGGTTCGGCCCGCTTTGTCGGTGGGGATAAACCCGCGTTTGTCGACATTTACGCCCGCCGCCTCAAGCCCGAGGTTTTTAGAGTGCGGTCGCATACCCACGGCAACGAGAAGAACGTCGCACACAACCGTTTCGGTTTTGCCGGCCACATCCACGCGAACGGCAAGCGATCCGTCGGCCTGCTTTTCGTACCCCATGGCCTTCGCGTTCGTAAGAATGGTCCCGCCGCGTTTGGTGACGCGCCGTTCAACGAGCTTCACGCAATCGGGATCGAGGCCGTTGAGAATGCTCGGAAGGAACTCAACAACCGTGAGCTGTGAACCGAACGTTTGGTACACCTGACCGAGTTCCATCCCAATGATGCCGCCGCCGATCACGCATAGGCGCTTCGGCACTTCACGCAGACTCACGGCTTCTTTGGCGCCGATCACCTGAGCGCCGTCGAACTTGAAGGCCGGCAGCTCAATGGTGGTGGCGCCCGTGGCAATCACGATGCCTTTGGTGGCGGTGACCGTTTCGGTTTCGCCGGTGGGGAGTTTGACGCTTACCGTGTTGGGGCCGGTGAGCGCAGCGTCGCCGATCATCAGCTCGGCGCCGTTGGTTTTGAGCAACGCGCGCACGCCGGTGGTGAGCTTTTTAACGATGCCGTCTTTCCACGTTTGCATCGCCACCGGGTCGTGCTCCACGCTGCCCACTTTGATGCCCATTGTGGCGGCCGAGTGCTTTGTCTTTTCGTACATGTGCGCCGCGCCGATGAGCGCTTTTGAAGGGATGCAACCCCAATTCAGGCACACACCACCCGGCTCACCTTTTCAATCACCAGGGTCTTCTGTTTGAGCTGCCCCAAGCGAATGCCGCAGGGGTAACCGCCGGGGCCAGCACCGATGACGATCGCGTCGTACGTTTTCATGCGTGTTCCTTCGAAAACTTCATCCGAGAGATGCGTAGAGAAGATTGAGCGCGCGGGGAAGACTCAGTGGCCCGCACCGCCGTGAGCCGGCGCTTCAGGGCCGCGCAGCAGCTCGTCACGTTGCTCGGCGATGTGCCACGGCATCGCACCGTACACATCGTCGAAAAGAGTTTCTCGCGCGGGAGGCGGCAGAGATTCAACCTCGGCAACCGCCGCGACGATCTCCGCATTCAGCTCTTTTTCAAGCGCTTGATCGCGGGCGTCGTCCAAGAGACCTCGATGCACAAGATGGCGGCGAAGCCGGCCCACCGGGTCTTTTTTCATCCACCCGTCCACTTCATCCTGCGAACGGTAACGCGTGGGATCGTCGCTCGTGGAGTGCGCGCCGATGCGGTACGTGAGGCACTCAATAAACGTGGGGCCCAAACCGTCGCGAGCGCGCGCCGCAGCTTTGGAAACCGCGCCGTACACGGCAAGCACGTCGTTCCCGTCGATGCGCAGCGAAGGTACACCGTACGCGCGGCCTTTGATGGCAAACGTAGGCGACGCCGTTTGACGCGCCGCGGGCACGCTGATCGCCCAGTGATTGTTTTGGCACATGAGTACACACGGCACGCGAAACACGCCCGCGAAGTTGATCGCGTTGTGAAAGTCGGGCTCGCTCGTAGCGCCGTCGCCCATGAAGCCCACCACAACGCCGCTTTTCTTTTGAAGCTTTGCGGCCCACGCGGCGCCGACGGCGTGAGGCAGTTGTGTACCAATGCAGCTGCCCCACGAAACGTAGTTCACGTCGCGCCCGCTCATGTGCGACGGCATTTGGCGGCCTTTGAGAACATCGCCGCTGTTGCCGAAAATCTGTGCGATGTACTTTGAAAGCGGAAAGCCGCGAACGAGCATCATCACGCTTTCGCGCAGGCCCGGAAAAACCCAGTCGTCTTTTTGAAGCGCGAGCGCCGTGCCAATCGGCGTTGCTTCTTGGCCCGTACATGCGCCGTAAAAGCCGACGCGCCCCTGGCGTTGAAGCAGAATCATGCGTGCGTCGAGCAGACGCAAACGCTTCATTTCGCGGTACGCCCGCATCACGAGCGCTTCGGGCATCAGAGGATCGGTTGTCGGATCGACGGAGCCGTCGTCGCGAAGCACTCGATACAAGCCCAAATCGGGCGGGATCTCGGACTTGGAAGCGTCGCTTTGGGCGTCGCGTCCCCCGGTGGGGGCTCGCAGCTCACTCATGGCGCGGGGCTTTTACCCCGAGACTGCGCCGGGCAAACGACAAATTGAAAGATGACGGACGACTATTGGCAAACGCCGACGTCGCCCGCCTCGGGTGGGTAAACAAGCATGCAGGTTTGGCCCGCCGGGCAGCCACCTTCACCGGGGGGCAAGCCGTCACCCCCAACGAGAAGGCAGTTGTACCGGCACGTGTCGACCCAACAGACCAAGTTGGTGTCGCACTCGTTCACGAACTCGCACGGCTCACCTTCCGGAACGCTCTTCGGCGCAGGAAGTGTACACACGGCGAGACCTTGATTGGGGTACACAAGCTGGCATTGTTGCCCGTTCGGACACGAGTTTTCGGCGAAAAGCTGGCACTGCACAGCGTACGAACACATGTCGATGACGACATCGCCGAAGTCGACCTTGCCGTTGCAGTCACCGCCCTCACACGGCTCATCGGTGGTGCGGCAACACGGTCGCGTGCAAATGCCGATACCGCCGGCGCCGATGCAGAACAGGCCCGCTTGGCACTCCTCCACGCCCGACACCAAGTTGCACGGTTTCCCCGGCCCTTTGAGGCCGCCGCCCTTTTTGCAAAAGGTTTTTGCGTTGGGGCCGGGCACGCACGTTTGGCCGGGTGGGCAGTCCTGAGCGAGCATGTCGCATTCACCGCCCGTGAACGGCGGCGAGGCCACGTTCACGCTGCAAGTGAGCTTGGTGGACGTGGTGCTCGTAATGGTGCTGCTTGTGGTTTCAGTGGTTGTGGCGCCCCCCGTTCCACCGGTTCCCGAGGTGGTGGACTCACCCCCGGAACCGGTCGCGTTTGGATCCCCGCAGGCGGCAATACCGCCGACAAGCAGAACCCACAGCGTGAAGAACGCAGCGCGCTTCATCCGCAATCACATGCCGCTGGAGCTGCTCATCATCGAGCCGCCGGAGCCGCTCATCATCGACCCGCCGGTCCCGCTCATTGTCGAGCCACCCGAGCCGGTCATTGCGCCGCCGGCCCCGCCCATTGAGCCGCCCGAGCCGCTCATCGTGCCACCGGTTCCGCCGGTGCCACCCGTTCCGCCCGTTCCCGGTTCAAGCGTACCCAGCGGGTATTGCGCCGACGCGCAGAACTTCCCGAGGTTCGTCTCAACGCACGTCGCGTCGAGGAAGTCGCAATCGGCGTCGGTGTTGCACATGTCGGTGTCCAAACAAACGCCGTTGTCGGGCAAACCGATGTTGAAACACATAAACGTGGGGAACTGGCAAAAGTCGTGTTGCGTGCAGCTTTCGGCGCAGAACCCGAGATCGCCCGCCCCGGTGCCCGACGGCGAATAAAGGCAAACGCCCTTGTCAACGCCGCCGCAATCAAACGTGTCGAGGATCTCACCCGCCATGACGCACGGGCTCGTACACATCGACTTGCCACCCGTGATGCCGATGCACGTTCCCGCGCACTCTTCGGTCATCGCTTCCGTGTCGCACTTCTCGCCGAGGGCTTTGCCAACGTTCGGGTCATCGACGCAAATCGCCAGGCGCGGATCGCAAACGCGCCCGTCGCATTGCACATCGCTGCCGCACGTGGGGAGACACACCTGCTCTCCGCTCGCAAGCTCCTGGCAGCGCAGGTCTTCGCGTCCGTGGCATTTTGTCGGGTCGAGCGGGTCGTCGAGGAACATGATTTCGGGCTGGCCGAATGCGCAATTCAGGAAACACTCG
This sequence comes from Polyangiaceae bacterium, assembly GCA_016712345.1. Classification (GTDB taxonomy): domain Bacteria; phylum Myxococcota_A; class Polyangia; order Polyangiales; family Polyangiaceae; genus JADJRH01. The sequence goes on along the minus strand of JADJRH010000011.1, from coordinate 2,886,466 downwards.
CCGCCGCCGTTTCCGTCGGTCAAACACGTGCCGCTCGGGCACTCAGCGTTTTCGGTGCAGGCCTTGGTGCAATAACCGCCCGCGGGACCGCCGCCGAGAATCGGATCGTTGTCGGTGACTTGGCTGCACTTGCCGTCGGTGCCGCAGTCCGCGTCGGACGCGCACTCAAGGCCCAAGAAGCTCGTTCCGCCGCCCGTTGTTGTGGAGCTGACCACGCTGGTGGTCGTCGTTGTCGTCGTCGTGGTGCTCGATGTGGTGCCGCTCCCGCCGCCGCCGGTTTCACCGTCTCCGCCGCCGTCACAGCCCCAAAATCCAGCCGCGATCAGCGCGCCTGCGAACAGGAAAGTTCCAATTCGATCCACCCGCATGGGTTCCTCCAGCTTGTTTCCAGCAAAAAGTTCAGTGTTTGAGGAAGTTCTCGTGCGCACGCAAAATGCCTCGCGCGCATGGTTACCTTAGCCGAAGCCGCACGTTTTGCGCCAGTGCCGTGTGTCAAAAGTCCTTGCTGATTTCTGGCTCCGCAACGTCGCAAGCGCTGCTGGGCCTGCCCCCACACGCGCGCTTTCGCGCGCTTCTCCCCCAAGCCCGGCTCGCTCCGCGCGCTTCGCGTGCTCACTGCGCGCGGGCGGGGGAGACGTCGCTTTTTGCGCGGTCGGCCCTTTTATTCGAGAACCACGCGGAACATCCGCTTCGAATCGGAGAGGTAATAGTACACAACGCGATCGCCCTCATCGATCAGGTCCAGCAGCGTGTTTTCCATCTGATCGGGGCTCAGCGTGTTCGACACTTCCCACGTTGTTGGATTGACCTCGTCGCCTTGCCATGGACCTCGGCAAAGCTCGATCAACTGAGCGCGGCGAGCGTCGTCGCGGACTTGAAACGTGAGCACATAGTCGTGCAGAACAAAGCCGCTGTAGAGGCGGTTGTCGCGGGGCATGTCGGAGATCCTATCTCGGTCCCGGGGCAAGCGGCGCCGGCGCGTCGTTCTCTTCGTCGTCCTCGTCGTCCCGCGTTCGAAGCGTAAAAATGTGGAGCCCCACGAGCGCCACAGCCAACACCGCTTCGATCTTGCCGAACATCTCGGCCCGCTTATGAACTGCGTCGAGTTCGAGACCTTTTTCGCCGTCGCCGCGGCGCGCGCCCGCTTCGTGAAGTTCAAGGATGCGCGGGCTCAGCGAAGTGCCGATGTACGTTGCGCAGATCGCCACAACCACCGCGGCAATCCGACGGATGCGCGGCCAAAGCTGCCTCGATCGGCCGCGCGCCGCCCACGTTCGGACCACCTCGCAAACGAGCACAACACCCGCGGTGATCACCGCCACGCGGTCCCATCGCGCGAATGCAGCGCCCATGGCGTTTCCAGAAAAAGGCGCGGGCGTCATTCGAAACACCATCGGCGCCGCGCAGAATCCAAGCGCGAAAAGCCCTCCAAACAGTGTTCCCGCGCCGAGGGTTGCCACCGCGGCGGCGACTCGATCGATCACGCCGCGGCGCCGCGCGGCGATCTCGTCGGCGCTCGGCTCTAAATCACTCGCGCTGAAGCGCTCTTCGCCCAATTGTTCCGACACATTCTTCTCCTTGCTCGTGCTGATCCGGGCGCGCAACGTTAGGCCATCATCACCACCTCGGGGTGGCGATCGTGCGTTCCGATTTCAAGCGCCGCCGCCTTCGACACGAGGTTGATTGTCGGTCGTCCGGCGGGCTCAAATGTGATGCGCGCCGCCGCCAGCTTTGAGTTTTCGCAAAAGGTCATCGGGCCCACAGGATTGGCGTAGTGAAGGCCCACCATGTCCCGAGGGTCGGCTTCGATCTCGCCTCGCACGCGCCCGAGGTCGCTCCCAACTTCAAATGTGTACACAAGACCGTCGATCGAAGCTTTTGCCCGCGCCATGTCGGTGGGGCGATTGAACTTGTAGTCAACGCCGCGCAAACGAACCGCCACGCCGGTCAGCATTGGCAATAGAACGGGGCCGGTGCGCACGCGCGCGCTCACCGCTTCGAGAACGCATGGCTCACCGCTCTCTTCCCACACATTCACGTGGCACCAAGCGTACAAATCCGCGTTGCCGCGCCCCCAGTTGTGACCTTGCATTCCTCGCCAACCGTCGAGCGCCCAGCGTTCCCCGTTCACCACCACTTCGCCCGAAAATTCAGCGTCCGGGGCGGGAGTTACGAGCTTGGATTTGGGAAACGGCGCTGTGTACATCCACGAGAACGGCAGAAGCTCAAGCGCGGCGCCGCTCGACGTGTACGCGAGATCCCATGCGATGTTTTTGTCGCCGCGGCGCAGATAGCCTTTCGAGGCACCTTCACGAGCGTCCAGCGCCGTGCCCTCGCTGGGCTCATCCCAACGGACGCTGAACGCATCACGCGCGAAGTGCGCCCGCGAAATCGGAAGCGTACGCTTGATTGCGCAGTGCCGCCGCGCCTCGGTTCGCCGGTCGAACGCAATTGCCCAGCCTTCGGCCACGGTGCCGCCCGGCTCGGATGCGCGCGAAAAAATGGTCGAGCGGAGCCACAAAGCGCGCTCCCCGTTTGGCTCGTTGGCCTTGAGAAAATAGCTCTCAACGTGATCGCGCGGTTGATCGGAGGTGTACCTCAAGGCGTTGTGATTCATAACCCCTACTTCGCAGGCTTTTTATCAAGCGCCAGCAAAGCCTCTGTCACCGCATCGGGATCGGCTCGCGCCGGATCGCCGCGCATCGCTCGAATGGTGTCACGCGCCGCAACCATACGCGCGCGCCCCGCCGCCGCGACGGCGAGCGATCGCTTGTCTCGATCCCACGACGCAAGGTCGGTTGTGATTTCTTGGGCCGCTCGTTCGTGGCCCATGCGCGCCAGAGCTACGCGCGCGTGCCACCGAAAGGGATCGCGACCCAAGCCGAGCAGCCCGCTGAAAGCGCGTTTCTCAAGGCCCGGCTTGGCTTCTGTGAGCTGCAACTCGCCGCAGAGTTCAATCGCCGCCGCTTCATCTTCGCCGTCCACGTCTTTGATGGCGCGCGTTGCGGCCTTCACGAAAAGCGAGCGCCCCGCGTCGTTCCCGTTGTGAGCGAGCAGCACCGCGGCTGCCAATTTCACCCGGTCGGAGTCGTGTTTGAGAAGAGACTCGGCCTTGGACAAAAGCTCCGTCCGCGCCGCGTTGTCTTCACACAACTCCTCCGCCATGCGCACCGCGATGTGCGCGACAAGCGCGTCGTCGTCGTCCATTGCCGCGAGCACCGCCTCCGCGGCGTCGGTCTTTCGAGCTGTCACACGTGGAAAAGCGATCACCGCTTGGAAACGAACTTCCGGCCGAGTGTCCGTGAGCGCACGCCGCAAGCGCTCCCCGGCGCGCACATCGCCGATTTCGCCGAGCGCGGAGATAGCCATCTGGCGAACGTACGCATCGTCGTCTTCCACAGCCACGAGGAGAGCCGGCAGGCTTTCTTTCGCTTCCATGTCGGAAAGGGCTGTGGCGGCAGCGCCCCTCACTCGCGGGTCAGTATCGCGCAACGCACCTTCCACCGCTCGAACCGCTTCGGATCGCGCGTCGGCGGAATGCCGCACCAAGTCGCGAATTGCCTCCGCGCGTATCTCGGGCTTCTTCGACGAGATGTCACGCAGCGCGGCTGGAAGTGTTCGCGGAAGCGGCGGAAGGCCAAGCACGGGTGCTAGTTTCCGCCGGCCGCGCCCGACGTGCCACCGCTGGCAGTTGTTCCCCCGCTCGCCGAGGCCGCACCGGTGCCGCCCGTGCCCCCGGTTCCCGCCGAACTTGTTGTCGGCGGCTCGTAAGGGGTTGGGAGCGTTCCCGGCTCGCCCGGGTCACAAATGCCGGGCAGGCCGGTCTGATCCGGGTTTTGGATGTCGCTCAGATCGACCAAACACACCTTCTCACGCGGATTTTTTTGGTCGAGAACAATGCCCCCGAGCGCACCCACCTCAATGCAGTCGTAGCCTTCACGACAGTCGTTTTTTTCGTTGCAGGGCCAAACGCAGAAGGTCCGCTCGAATCTGGGATATGAGCCGTCGTTTGTCGTTCCACAGGCCGGATCGAGAACGTGATTAAACGCCACGCAAGTGGCCGTATCGGGACACGAATCGGGCTCGCAGTTGTACACGGTGCAGTAGCCGCTCGGCTGGGTCACGTCGCAGAGCCGCTCTCCCCGCTGCGAACAATCGAGCGAATTTGAACAAGGGTCGCCGATTTTCGGAAGGCATCCCGCCGCGGCAAGCGCCAGCGCGCACAAAAAACCAACCCGAACGGCGGAACGAATCACGCGCGCTAGTTAGCCGGGCAGGCAGCCCCACGCAATCGCGAATGCAAGCGGGCAGCTTTCGCTCGCGCGAGAGGCGTTTCGGGGCGGGGCCGCTCGTAACCGGAACGCTGCTCGCGGAACGCGAAAAAATTGGCCCTTCGCGCCTCGGTCGGAACGTTGACACCGCTCCGCACGGCCGATAAAAAACACTCGTCTCCGCCAATTGTTCGGCTGCGGTGGCAGCCGCTGGAGGACCGTCAACGTGGCCACGTACATCACTGAAGATTGCATCAACTGCGGCGCGTGTGAACCTGAGTGCCCGAACGAAGCGATCAGCGAAGGGGAGGACATCTACGTGATCGATCCCGAGCTGTGCACCGAGTGTGTCGGCTTTTACGATCACGAGGCTTGCCAAGCTGTTTGCCCAGTGGAGTGCTGCCTCCCCGATCCAAAAAACGTCGAGGCCGAAGCGGTGCTCATTGAACGGGCGCTCAAGTTGCACCCCGACGACACCGACTTGAAGGGCAAAGCCGCCAAGAATGACTATCCGTCCCGCTTCCGCAAATAGGGCGTGGGCGTCACTGGTTTGCGTCGGCATGGTCGGTTGCGGAGGCGGCCTGCCTCTTGGGCATCCCGCGCACGTTCTGCCCAGCGGTAAAACCTCGATAGGCGCGGGCGTTTCGGCGCAAGTGAACACGGGGTCGAACGCTTCAGACTCCAACTCGGCTCAACTCCAAGATCTCGCTGTGGCGCCGGATGTTGCGCCGTGGGTGTCGGCTCGCGCCGGGCTCGGAAACGGCTTTGAAGGTGGGCTCACCGCCAGCACGCGGGCCCTGCGTCTCGACGGCCGCAGGGCGTTTGAAGGGGAGCGATTTGCGTTTTCGGTCGGACTCGGCGGGTCTGCGTTGCTCGCAGCTCGGCCTCAAAGCCGCAACGCCGACGGCGTATTTGGCGGCGGGTTTGATGTTCCGCTGATTGTCGGTCTCCGCTCCAGCTCCGATTTGTACTCGGCGTGGGGCGGCGTCCGCGTGGGAGCCGATTTTTTCAGCGGTCAGCTCGACCTAGGAGCCGATCAAGACCCCGTTTCGGCGAGCGGCCGCCACCTCCGCTTCGGAGGCGTTCTCGGCGGCCGCATCGGTTTTCGACATGTTCACGGCTTCCTGGAGCTGGAGTTGACTTATCACGACGTTGCCGGCAGCCTCGGAACAGCGTCGGCCGCGCTCCAGGGGCTCACGTTCACGCCCGCCGCCGGCATCTTGATCACGTTTTGAGTTTTGACGCCGGCCTCGTTGCGCCCTATTCTGCACCTGACATGCGTCTTCTTGGATTGCTCGCGGCAGCGGCCTCGCTGTTTGGAACCGTTGGCTGTGCGGCCACGGTTGTCGAGCCGTCGCCCGACGGCGGCACAGCCACCACAACTGCGGCGCTCATCTCCCTGCAAAGCGCAGCCCGCGACGGCAAAGAAGCGCGCACCTCCATCTCCGCCAAGTTCCTCCGCGCCCCCGTTTCGGCCGACGCCGACGCAATTGAAAGCCTCGTCGGATCCGACTTTGAACTGCCCGCCCCCGGCGAATGCTCCGTTGTACAAGACGCCGATCCTGTCGGGCCTGAAAGTCCCGCCGCGTTCGCAATTGAGTTGTTCGACGTGGGCGACGTGACAATTCGCACCCGAGCGAGCGCGATCCCGCTTGCTGCCCGCGCATTTCCCGACGTCGGCGACCGCGTTTCGGGCATGTTTTACACTTCACCCGACACGCGCGGAAACCTCCCTGCGCCCGGCAAATACATCGTCGAAGGTTCCGGCTCCCAAGGTGTTGAACGCTTCTCCGTCGAGGCCGATGCGCCTCAGGTTCCGAGCGACATCTCGGTCAACGGCACCCCGCTTTTCGACGGCGTTGAATGGCTCGGCGGTACCGACCTTCAGCTCTCCTGGCGCGTCGGCGAGAACAAAGACGATATCGCGTACGTTGAGCTGATCACTGAAAACGGCTTCACCGCGCGCTGCGCTTTTGAAGATCGCGGTCGCGGCACCGTGCCGGCTTCACTTATCCGCGGCGTTGTTTTCGGCGCAGCTCCGGTCGGTGCCACACTCGCTGTGCACCGCGTTCGGCAGGGCACATTCCAGGTGCCCGGCATCGACCTCGGTGAAGTGCGGTTCGACGTGTCGGTTGTTTCCGCGATCACCCTCGCGCCTCAACGCACAGGCGACATCGCCGGCCCGTGAACGGGGCGAACCCAGTCGAAGGCAGCGCGGGCACCGTCGGCGCCGAACCATCCGTCGGCGCCGTCGATCACGCCGCGCTCTCCCACGTCTTCGAAACGCAGTGCAACTTCACCGAAGCCGCGCGCCACGCCCTCCTCGCAGGTGATGCGCGCCGGGCCGCCTCCCTGGCCGCGTTGGGCGGCGACAACGACGTTTGCCGCGCCGCCATGGATGCGCTCGTTGCGCAAAGCCCCCGCGAGCAAGTGTTGGCCGCCGCCGTGGATCTTTCCGCGCGCGGTTTCCACATCCATGCAGGTCAGCTCTTTGAACGCGCCGACTCGCCGATCGACGCCGCCGTTGCCTTCCTAGCCGGAGGTGACGCCGTTCGCGCCGCGGCCTGTTACGAACGCGCCGGCCGCCCCGCCGACGGTGCGCGCGCCCTCGAAGCCGCCATTCGCCGCTCGCCCGATCGCGAAGGTCAACATCTCGCCCTGGGTCGATTGCTCGCGCGCCACGGAAAAATCGAAGGCGCGGTTCGAGCGTTTCAGCAGATTCCCCCGCCGTCGCCCGATCGAGTCAGCGCGCTGCCCGACTTGCTCCGCTGTTTGCAAATGCTCAACCTGCACGAGGCCGCCCGCGAGGTCGCCGCCGAAATGCGCGAGCGTGGCATTCCCGAAACAGAACCCGCGCCCACCTCCGCCGCGCCTCGATCCGTGTCGCAGCCCCCCGCGAAAGCGTCGGTTCCGCCGGGCGCAGCGGCTCGCCCCGTGCTCTACGGTCGCTACGAAGTGGTGCGCGAAGTCGCCGCCACTCCACATGCACGTCTCGTTGAAGCGATCGATCGTCTGACCGGCGAGCGCGTCGCGGTGAAAACCTTCTCCACTGCTTCGGAGGGCGCCGGCCGCGACGCCTGGCTCCGCTTCGAACGCGAGGCGCGCGCCCTCATCTTGCTGCGCCACCCGCACGTTGTTCCGCTGCGTGCGTACCTTCCAGAATCCGGCGCAATGGTGCTCGCGTGGATGGGCGGCGGCTCCTTGGCCGACGTACTCGCCGCCGAGCCGATGGCGCCCGCGCGCGCCGCCGAAATCATCTCCGCCGTGCTCGCCGCGCTCGGAGAAGCCCATCGCCTGGGCATCCTTCACCGCGATGTGAAGCCTTCCAACATCCTTTTCGATGAAGCTGGCAGCCCCCATCTGTCCGACTTCGGCGCGGCCCACCTCGGTGACCTTTCCAGCACCGCCACCGCCGGAGCCATTGGAACCTTTGCGTACATGTCCCCGGAACAAAGGCTCGGCCGCGCCGCCACCCTCGCGAGCGATCTCTACGGCGCCGGAGCTGTTTTCGGCGAAATGTTAACCGGCGATCCCCCGGCTCCCGGCGCTTGGACGGATGCCGACGATCGCAACCTCCTCCCGAGCGAGTGCCATCCCGATGTGTCCACCGCGCACGACGCCGTGTATCGCCGCCTCGTCGACCCCAACCCCGAGAACCGCCCTGCCGACGCGTTCGAAGCGCGCCGCATGCTCACCTCGGTCCATTGGCCGGCGCGCATCGCCCCTCGCAACGAAGCGCGGCCTCGCGCGCCCAGCGCACGCCCAACCGCCAAAGACGCCGCTCGGCTTGTCCTCAGCCTTTCACCCCCGCCCGGCGCAACGGGCATCGACGGTGCGACCATGGCCCGCGACACCTGGATGGAGCGCGACGTGATCGTCCTCCCCCTCAACGACGCCGAACTCGACCGCGCCCGCGCCTTTGCACGCGCCGGCCACGCGAGCCTTCCCCTCGTTTTGCGCGCCGACCTCGCCGCCCAACAAATCTGGGTTGCACCGCCCCTCGGTGAACCCCTTCGAAAAAAGGCTCTTTCGCTCACGCGGGGACAGCTTCGAAGGCTGCGTGAAGCGGTCCAAGCTCTCCATGCAGCCGGGGGCGCCCATGGCCACATCAACGCCGACCATGTGTACATCGTGTCCGGCGACGTAACCCTTGTGTACCCATTGGCGCCGCCGTCACCCGACGCCGCGCGTGACGACGTGGCAGCGCTTCAAGCGCTTGAACACCCTTAATTTCAAGGGCAGCCGGAGTTTGCCCCGTCGCAGCTAATCGGGCAAACGTCGCAGATCACACACACCACCAAGTTGCTGTAGAGCTGCGCGCCTTCGGGATATGTCTCGGCACATTTGTCCGCGCATTGCGGATCCATGCAACTCGAAACGCAGTCGGCGTACGCAATGCAGGCATCCGTGTCGACACACCCGGCGTAGGCGTTTTGGCAAGGTCCACCGGCCCCGACAGCACACCCAACACACCCGCTTTCGGTGTCGCCGCAGAAACCCTCCGCGTCGCAACCCGGGCCCGTGCCCGTTGTCACCGACGTTGGAGACGTCGTGATGCTCGTTGTCGTTGTTGTCGTCGTAGTCGTCGTCGGCGACCCCGTCGTCTGAGCGCCGCCCTGCGAAGCTCCTCCGCCCGACCCACCGCTTCCACCGTCGCCGTCTTTGTCAACACTCACTTTGGCCCCGCAGCCCATGGCCGCGCCAAAGGCCATCGCCACCATCGCCAGGCCTACCTGCAACTCAAGCCGCATCACAACCTCCGAAGAAGAAAGCCGATCGTCGCCCCGCGCGGGCAGTATAGGCTCGCCGCGTGCGAGGCTTTTGCTCTTTTCGCGCGGCCCTTCAATTCGCCTTTTGGTTCATGAGCGCCGCGGCCGTTTTCTTCCTCTCTTCGGCCACGTTTGCCGCAGGCTCAAAGAGCGTCGCCGTGTTTGTTGAAGGCGCCGACGCCGATGCCGTTGCCGCCGAAATTCAAAGTGTTCTGCCCCCCGAACTCGGCTCCGTCGACGCGAAAACATTCGGCGATGCGCTCCGCAAAGCGGGGCAGAGCGCCCCCATGGGCAACACCCTCGCCGTGAAAGGTACACTTCGCGACAAGATCTTTGCGCGCGTCCAAAAAGCGCTCGAAACAACCGCCGCCGACGCCGCCGTTCTCGGACGTGTACGCATGGGCAAACTCGGCAAAGAAGTTTGGATCGTCTGGCTTTCGTCCTCCGGCTCCGTCGAAGTCGACCAAGCCGTCAGCCTCAAAGGCGACGACCACCGCGCAGACTTTGGCGAAGCCCTTCAAACGCCTGCCAATGCGCTCGTTCCGCCGCCGTCCTCCTCCGGCTCAAACACCGACCCAACGCTCGGCGGCAGCGGCTCCTCTTCGGGCGGCGGACCCGACGACTCTTCAAGCCCCGGCGACGAACCCAAAAAAGACGCTTCTTCGCGCACCCCCCACGTTGCGGGCTCCTCCCTTTTTTCAATCACGGCAGCCTTTGAAGTCGGAGGCCGCAACGCCGCATTCACCGACGCCGTTTCCCCCAACATTCGCCCCTACCAAGTGTACGGCGCACCCATGGTTCACGTTGCCGGTGAAGTGTTTCCCGCCGCAACCACCGGCATCCCCGTCCTCAAAAACATCGGCCTTGCCGCGCGTTTCAGCATGGCGCTCGGCCTCTCCTCCAACACCACCGACAAGGCCGCTTCCACAGGAAACACCTGGTACCGATTTCGAGGCGGCCTCAAATGGCGCTTCGTTCCCGGCAGCGATTCCGGCCCCGTTCTCGCACTCACCGGCGACTTTGGCATCGACTCTTTTTCCTTCGACGACGCCGGCGATCTCGCCGATTCCGTCCCCACAGTGAACTACCAATACCTTCGCGCCGGCGGCGAAGTGTACTTTCCTATCGGCCCTGTTGGCATCGGTTTCAACGGCGGTTACCGCGGTCTTCTCAGCGTCGGTGAAACAGGCGATCGTTTTCGAGACACATCGGCCATGGCCTTCGACGCCGGCGCGCTGTTCGTTGTCGGCCTTCCCAAAGGCTTCGACATTCGCCTGGCCGGTGAGTACACACGCGTCTTCTATGCTTTCGATCCAGTGCTCGGCGATGCGTACGTTGCCGGCGGCATGACCGATGAAATGTTCGGCGCACGCCTCGGCGTCGGCTACGTCTATTGAGGTTGGCCTATGAAATCCGCAGTGCACGCAGCCACATGTACACTTATCGGATTGTTTGCCGCGGGCCTCACGCTCCTCGGCTGTCCCGGCACCCTCGTTGAAAAAGAGTGCTTCTGGGCCGAACAACGCGCCGCAAACCTTCTCGCAGCGAGCTGCATCGGCGGCGGTTGCCATAACGCCGAAGACAAAATCGCCGGGATCGACCTCGAAAGCGCCGGCCTCAGCCCTCGACTGCGTACACAAGAGTCCAGCTGCGGCACCCCCATTGTCGATCCTGGAAAGCCCGAAAACAGCCTCCTCTACACAAAGCTCTTCGACGGCCCTTCGTGCGGAACGCGCATGCCCCTCGGCTCCGCCGAACTCTACGACGAAGACAAAGAAATCATCCGCGCGTGGATCGCCGGCCTCGACGGAAGCTGCGTCAACGGCGGCGCCGGCGGAGCGGGCACAGGAGGCACCGCTGGCACGGGCGGATCCAGCACTTCCACAGGCGGCTCGTCCACCGGCGGTGCAGGCGGAACCGGCGGCTCCACCGGTGGCTCGACCATGTAGGGTGCGCGTGGCCAACACGGTGGCGCGTGGGCCCGCTCGAATGCGCAGAGGTCACTCGCTCCCTGGCCGCAAGAACCGCACCGCTCGAACGCGCACAGGTCACTCGCTTCTTTACCCCCTGCATCATTGGCAGAATCATTTTCGTGCCCCCTCGGGCAGCCGGTGTACACCGGCTACCGCCCCCCCAGGCGGCGTGCTCGGCCTTCGGCGCTGCGCGCGCCGCGGGGGGGCTTTGCAAAATGTGCGTAGCTGCTACTGCTACTTTTGGACTGACGCTGGGCCCATCTATGTGTACGCACCGCTCAACGCCCCGACCCAGCGTTTCAGTGATGCGTACACAAAAGAGCCCAGAACGCAGCACCCCCGCGGGCCATACAGGCGCCTGTACGGGCCATACAGGCGCCTGTACGGGCCATACAGGCGCCTGTACGGACCGAACCGGCCACGCGCGAACGCATTCGCGAAAGGTCGGCTGAAGGATGTGGCGGTCGCGCTCCTATTGGATGGCGCTTCTCGCCGTTGCGTACACCACATTTGCATCGATCCGCTCGGGTGGGCCCACTGCATGGCTCGCATGGCTCGTGCTCGTCGCTTCGGTGGGAGTGTTGGGGTTCGTTTGGGGACGCACCGCGTCCCCAAACGAACCCCCGAGCGCGGCTTCGGAGGCGGCGGCGGCCGCGCGCATTTGCGCGGCCGCCGCCGCCGTCCTCATCGCCGCGAAAACCGGCGCCGATGACCCACTTCTCTCGGCGCTCTCCAACGCAGGGGCCATGGCCGCGTCGATCGCCGCGCTGTGGGCTCTCGCGCGCCTCCCAGGCAAACGCGGCATCCTTCCCGAAGATCCGGGCGCTCGCAGGCTCGACGCCGCCGCGTTTGCGTCGCTCTTTTGGACGATCGCTGTCACGCTTCCCGCCGTTCGCGCCTTTGCCCCCGATCGCATGCGCGATCTCGATCCCGTCGCCGACGACTATGCCGCCGCCACGGCATCCATCGGATCGATGGGGGTGACGCTCGTTTCGCTCGTGCGCGCCCGCACCGGTCGAAAGCTTGAACTCGGTGCCGCCGACCGAACCAACGCGGCCCTCTCGCTCACATTGCTCGCACTCGTTGTCGGCGTTTCGGTGGCCGCATCGGGTGCCGCAGCCGCACCGCAGATCCTGCCGATCACCGCGTGTGCGGCGGCGTGCGCTGTGGCTTGGGCCGCGGTCACGCTCGCGCCGCTGCTTCTTGGTCGTGTTCTGCGTGTCGCCGCGATCGTCACGTTTGGCACCACGCCGCTCGCGATCGGTGCCGTTCTCTTATTGGACCGCGTTCCAGAGCGAGGTGGGGCGGCGGTGCTCGCCGCGTGCGCGGCGAGCACCGCCGTTGGCCTCGCCGCCGCCTTGCTCGATGCGCGGTGGTGGCGCGCGCAGCGGACGCGAGCGCCCGCGCTCGCGTCCGCTGCGCGCGCCACCACTCGCACCGATCCCGACGAAGCGCTCGAAGAAGCTCTGCGCCTTCTCGCGCGCACCGGCCCCGACGGCGTCGCGTGGCTTTCACCCGCGGTGTTTCGGTTGCATCCGCCGGAAATGGTCACGGTCGATCGCGCCGGATACGGCCACGTGGAGCCCGCGATCCTGCCAAATGGCCTTTTGGCGATTGCCGAAAACGAACCCGATGCTGTCCTTCGCGCCGAAGTGCTGCGCGCCGTCGCCGTAAGACGCCCCGATGTGCGCCCCATGCTCGCATGGATGGATGAGCGCTCGTTCGACGCGCTATGTGTACTCTTTGAGGAGCGCGATCCGATTGCTGTTCTTGCGCTTCCCAATGCCGACCGAAAAGGCCCGATGACTGTCGACGAGGTGGCGCAGATTCGCGCGCTCGCCGATCAACTCGCCGCCACCGCCGCGGTGAGCGCCGCGCTGGCCCGCTCGCGGGCGCGTGAACTTTCGGAGCGCGAGCGCGCCCAGGCGCACGGCGCCGAGGCCGAACGCCTCGCGGGCGTGATTGAACACCAAGCCGGCCGCCTCCGCGCCGTTGCCGAGATGCTCGCGCGGCCGGCGCGCGTCGCGGCGTACAGCCCCGCCGCGCGCGTGGCGATCGAAACGCTTGAACGCCTCGGCGATGCGGGAAAACCCGTCACGCTGCTTGTTGCGCCGGGGCTGGATCCGATCCCCTGGGCCGCTGTTGCGCACCTCGCGTCACCGCGTCGCGACGGCGCGCTTGTGTTCGTCAACGCTGTCGGCAATCGCGATTTGTTTGATGTGGCCCGCTGGCGCGATTCCGCGGTTTCTCCGCTCACGGCCGCGCGTGGGGGTACACTTGTGCTTCTCGACGTGCAGGCGCTTCCCCTCGACGTGCAGCGATTTGTTGCGGTGGCCGCGGGCGACGATACAGGGATCATCGTCGCTTCGTACGGCACTATCGACGCGCTTGTGGGGCAGGGCAAACTCGATGAAACGCTCGCCGACAAACTCGGTGATCGCGCTGTGGCGCTTCCAACCCTCGCGGCGCGCGCCGAGGACTTGCGAGGCTTGTTGCTCGATCGACTCGCGCGCATCGGCGAGCGCTTGGGGGGCAAGCCTCTGGGGCTTGCCCCCCAAGCGCTCGCCGCCCTCACCGAGCACCCTTGGCCCGGAAACGACGCGGAGATGGAAGCGGTGCTCGTGCGCGCCGCGCTCACCGCCGACGAGCCGGTGCTCTCGGCGGCGGCGCTGCGCGCATCGGGGTTTCGATTGGGCGACCGCACTCCCATTCCTCACAACGTGGCCCCCACCCGCGACGCGCGCAGGCCGAAGGCCGAGCACGACGCCTGGGTGGGGCGGCCGGCGCGTGGCCGGCCGGGGGCGGGCAAGAAAAAATGAACCCCGGTCGATCCCACGCGACCACGTGTACACATTGTGGTGTGCGTACGCACGATCGTTTGTGTACTCATTGCAAAGTGTGTACTCGCGAGCATATGTGTACTCAAAGCGGCATGTGTACACTCGGTCGAATGTGTACGCAAATCGATATGTGTACGCGTTGGTTGTCGCGCTGGGCGTTTCCGCCAGTGAAAGCCGTTTTGGCGGGCGCATTGTTCACGGTGATGGGGTGTACACAATGTGGCCCCGACGAAACAACCACCGGTGGGACCGCGGCGGCGACGAGCGCTGCGTCAATCGCTCCAAGCGTGGTTCCGCCGCCGCTCCCGTGGACGTTTGCAACCGTCCGTGGACCGCCCGGAATTGCCGCGCCCGATCATTGCCGATTTCGCGCGCCGCTCGTGCGCGCACCAAATCAGGCGCATATCGCCGCCGACCCGCGAACGTTGGGTACACTTCTTGTGGCCGATGTCGCGGGCGATCCCGTCACCGTTGTTCGCTCGGGAACGCTTCGTTTTGACCAAAACGGCAAATCCGAGGTGGGAGAATGGGCGCCTTGGCCGTTTGTCGGGCACGCGCCCCGAGCTGCAAAAATAGGCGAAACGTGGATGGTTGCGTGGGATGTTCCGCGCGAAGGAGGCTCGTCGGAGGTGGTGCTGTTTCGCGGCGGCGCGGCGACCTCGCTCGGTGAAGGGGACGCATTTTCAGCGGTGGATCTCGGGTGTACACAAGATACGTGCGTGCTTGTCACAAGCAGAAAAGGTCGCGTTGCACCCGCCGGAGCTGATGTACACATGTTTGGCGGCGCAGCAGGCTCACCGCTTAAAACCGTGACGATCGAGCCCGCCGAAGGCAGCGCGAGGCCGTTTGGTTTGGCGGCGATAAAGAGTACGCAAGGCCCCATTGTGGTGCTGGCCGACAGCGAAAACGCAACGTTTTGGCGCACCGAAGGGGAGGGGAGTCCGGCGACTGTTGCGACGGTGCCAACCACTTTCGGCGTGCTCGACGCGGCGATGTTGGGTGAAACGCCCGTGCTTATGGCGCACGGAAATGCCGTGGATGAAAAGGGTTGCGCGCGTGAAGGGCTCGATGAAAAAGGCGCGCGCGTTCGATTCTTGAGGCCCGGAAAAGATGCGGCTGAAGTGCGAGCGCCCGGTGCTCCGTCCCTCGCCGCGTTGCGGGCTTTGGAAAGCGGCGCGTTGGCTTTGTGGCTTTCTCCGCTCGGTTGCGGCTCACAGCGAAGTGTACTCTTTGCGGTGGTGCTCGACGAAGGCGGCGTTCCGGTTTCGGCGCCGATCCCCGTCGGAGACAGCGACACGTTCGTTGTGGCCGCCGTTGGAAGCGATGTGGATCTCTGGACAATCCGCGGCGATCACACGGATTGGCTTCGCCTAACGTGTGCACCAAAATGAGAATTTCACCCGCGGCGCGCGGTGTACTACGGTCAACTCAAGATGACTCGGACAGGCGACCGGAGCGCCGAGGTTGTGGGCAAACCCGCAGATGAAGGGCGGCTTCGCCCCGCGGAAAGCAGGCGTGGGCGCGTTGTTGCCCTCACGGGAGCGGCGTCATTTATCGGCCGAAACCTCATCGGCATTCTCGAAGAAGATCCACAGATCGAAAAAGTGGTCGCGATCGATGTGCGTGCGCCTGAAACGGCGGGCCCTAAAACGCAGGTCTTTCAGATCGATCTCACGGCGCCCGGTTCGGCCGATCGCGTTGCAGAAGTGCTTGTAAATGAGCGCGTAAAAACGCTTGTACACATGGCATTTTTGTCATCGCCAACGCCGCAGGTCGCGTGGGCTCACGAGCTTGAAAGCGTGGGTGCCATGCACCTTTTTCAAGCGGCTCGGCAGGCGCAACTCGCCAAACTTGTGGTGTGGAGCCAAACGATTTTGTACGGCGCGCACCCTGAAAATCCCAACTTCTTGAGTGAGCGCCATCCGCTTCGCGCCGACATGGATGAGCCGTTTTTTGCCGATAAAATCGCTGCTGAGCGCGAGGCAAATGCGTTTGCCGCAAAAGCAAAAGGCACAACGGTCACCATTTTGCGAACCGCGCCGATCTTGGGGCCGACGGTGCAAAACTACGTCACGCGGTACCTCACTCAGCGCGTTGTGCCCACGCTTCTCGGGTTTGATCCGCTTTGGCAATTTGTTCACGAGGTGGATGCGATTGCCGCGTTTAAGCTTGCGATTATTCGTGATTTTCCGGGCACGTTTAACATCGTCGGCGACGGGGTCTTGCCGCTCTCAACAATTGTGAAACTCGCGGGGCGAAGGCCGGTGCCCATGTTCACATCGGCCGCGCGTCTCGCTGTGGGCGCGTTGTGGACCGCGCAGGCCGGCGTCGCGCCGCCCAGTTTTCTTCGGTATTTGCGCTACCTCTGCGTGGCCGACGGCGCCAAAGCGCGCGAGGTGATGGGCTTCGTCCCGGCGTTCACAACGCGTGAGGCGCTCGTTGACTTTTTGGGTGCACAACGCCTGCGCGACGTGAACCTTTTGTCGGACAAACCCGGCGCAACCCCTTCAAATGAAAGCGGATCCGCTTCCGCGTGAGAAGCGTTGTAAGGCGGCGGATTTATGGGCAAGAAGGACAAAGAAAAGCACAAGAAAAAGGGCAAACACGACGAGCGTGGTGGGGGTTTCGTCGTGCCCAAGCCCGCGCCGTGGCCCCTTCGCGCCGCGGGTGAATTTTCAATGCGTACACCTGTCGCCGCCGCTCCGAGCGGTGAGCGCGGCCCAGAAACGTCCGCGTCTGTGTACGCAACCGATTCTTTAAACGTGCACTCAAACACCTCGGAAGACGATGAGGATTTTAACGTGGAAGCCGGGGACGCCGACGACGCTGCTGCGGACGCAGCCGATGTCGTCGAGGACGCCGACGCGGACCAGGGGCACGACGGAGCCGACGCCGTTGAGGACGCCGCCGCCGACGCCGCTGCGGACGCAGCCGACGTCGTCGAGGACGCCGACGCGGACCAGGGGCACGACGGAGCCGACGCTGACGAAGGCGACGATGAAGCCGACGGAGTGTACACAGGTGTCGCGCTGATGAGCGACGCCGTCGGCACAAGCGGTGTGTACACACCAAGCGCCTCGGACGATGTACCTGAAGGTGAAACAATCGACGTAGCCGACATCGCCGACATCGCTCCGGTGGCTCCCGCCGAAGTGATGGAAGACAGTGTGGTGCCGAGCACGGGCTCGCGAACGGCGCGCACAGGTGAACCGTCTGTTGAAGAATTAACGCAACAAATTCGAGATCTTGAGGCTCGACTGGATCGCATGCTCGATGAGCGGCGCGCCGCTCAACCGGGCTCGCGTCCCTCGTCAACGCCTGGAGCGCCGCGCGTTCCCGACCTTGATTTTTCGGCCGAACGCGCCGCGACAGCTGCCGCCGCCGCTGCCGCCGGTGCCGCTGCCGACACTCCGGTGAGCCCCGCCGATGAAGTGCTCGCGTCGGAATTTTACGCAAAACGCTGGGGCAAAACCGGCATGCGTGAGCGCGCCGAAGAAGTTGACGAACTCGGCTTCGACGCAAGCTACGAAGAAAAACGTCGACCCTTTATCGACTTTCTCTACCGCTACTTTTTCCGCGTTCAAGCCGAAGGTGTACACAATATTCCAAGCACCGGCCGATGTGTGATTGTGGCCAATCACGCGGGTGGTCCGCTGCCGTACGACGGGCTCATGCTGCGCGCGGCCGTGCGACGCGAACATCCGCAAAAACGTGATTTGCGCTGGCTCACCGAAGATTTCGTTTTTTATCTGCCGTTCGTCGGCGTGTCTCTCAACAGGCTCGGCGCCGTTCGCGCCTGCCCTGAAAACGCCGAGCGATTGCTCGCGCGTGAAGCGGTCGTCGCCGTGTTTCCCGAAGGCGCCAAGGGCATTGGCAAGCCGTTCGGCGAGCGGTATCGCCTGCAACGTTTCGGTCGCGGCGGTTTCGTTCGTTTGTGCATGCGTACTTCCACGCCGATTGTTCCGTGCGCAATTGTCGGCGCCGAAGAAGCCAACCCCACGGTGTACCGTTTGGAGTCGCTCGCCAAACTCGCTGGGCTGCCTTATTTGCCGGTGACTCCCACGTTTCCGGCGCTCGGCCCGCTGGGTCTTTTGCCCGCGCCGACCAAGTGGAAAATCCGTTTCGGCTCGCCGATTCGCCTCGATTCGTACGGTCCTCAATCGGCCGACGACGACCTCTTGGTGAGCCGTTTGGCGGAAGGTGTACGCGGCGTCATTCAAGACATGTTGAGCAACATGCTCGCCACGCGCCGCAGCGTTTGGCTCGGATAAACGTCTCAAAATCCCCCATGTCTTCGCGCGATCCGCACACCAAAGTCCCGCCGGGTGTACTCATCATCGACAAGCCGCACGGGCTCACAAGCCACGATGTGGTCGCGCGCGTGCGCCGCATCTTGGGTGAAAAACGCATCGGCCACGCCGGAACGCTCGACCCAATGGCCACAGGTGTACTCGTTGTTCTCGTGGGCGAAGCCACAAAGCTTGCGCAATACCTCACCGCGGCCGACAAGCGATATTCGGCAACGGTCACGTTTGGCACTTCCACAACAACGCTCGACGCCGAAGGTGAAGTGGTTTCTCAGGCGCGCATTGACGCCGCCCTGCTTGAAGGCGACCTCTTGGCGCGGGGGATCGAACTTGAACGCACGAGGCGCTTGCAGGTGCCGCCCGCGTTCTCGGCAATCCACAAAGATGGAGTACGCAGCCATGAGCTTGCGCGCGCCGGCAAAGAAGTGGAGTTGGATCCGCGCGCCGTTGAGGTGCGCTCGCTCACTGTAACGTGCGTACACAATGAGCCCGAAGGCGCTCCAAGCGTCGATCTCGATGTGTACGTTTCAAAGGGATATTACGTTCGCTCGCTCGCGCGCGACCTTGGTGTACACATGGGCGTCCCATCGCATCTTTCGCAATTGAGGCGCACGGCGAGCGGCGCTTTCACCGTTGAAAATGCGGTTTCGCTCGAAGCCGGACGAAGCGTACTCATCGAAGCGATCGTGCCGATCGAAGCGGCCGTGGCGCGCGCGCTTCCCGTTGCACGGCTCACAGAGTTGGGCGCCGTGCGCGCGCGCCACGGCAAGCGCCTCGACGAAGCCGACTTCTTTCCGCAAGAGGCGCCGCCGGCCGATGGCAACGCCGCGTGGTTCGATCCGTCGGGGGCTCTCGCAGCGATTGGCACTGTGGGTGAGGGCGGCGCCTTCACTGTGGCCCGCGGCTTCGTCTAGCCCTTAATCAAAGCAGTAAGAAAATCGAGGCGCTGTGAAAGCTCGGGAGCGCCAGGAAAACGCAGCGTTTCGAAGAGATTCCAACCGGCAACGCTTGGCGATTTCAGGTGATCAAAACGTGCCAGGCACCGGTCTCGCCGGTCTCACGTTTTCGTCCCGGCCACTGTCGCCACAGAACTCCATGTAGAGAAACCTGAAGCGCCACGCTTTTCGCTTTTCCATGCGGCGACGGGCAACGGTGTCCCGCGCCTTGCGACAAGACCTGAAACCGTGCCTCGCAAAACGTCGTAGCTGTGTCGCTTGATTTGGAGCGAGCCGCTTGGTTGCGCGCGAGAGTACGGTTCGATACGATGACTCGCTAAGGAGCAGAGCTTGGAGGCCCCGGTTCCACTTGGGCCGCTGTTGGGGGCAGCGGTTTCCGCTGTGTTTGGATCGCTTTTCGCCGCCGCAGATACGTCGGTGCAAACGTTGAGTTCGGCACGCCTCGCGGCCCTCGTTGAAGAGTCCTCCGGCTCCACCCGCAAAGCCCTCGAACGCGTGCAAGACGACGCGGTGGCGCTTCGCTCCCGCTACCTGCTCGGCCGCATTGTGTCAGCTGCGATTGTTGCGGTTGTGCTCACCGACGTCTTTCGCGGGCCGTGGCCCACCGTCGCTCCCGTTCTCGGTTGTTTCGCAACGGTGGTGATCTGCGGAACCCTGTTTGAAATCTCCACAACGCTCGGCGGAAGGCACGCCGATCGCGCGGCGCCCACGCTGGTTCGCTGGCTTTTCCCGCTTGAGATCCTGCTCCTGCCTTTTGCGCTGCCGATGGTTTTCATCGGGCGCCGCCTTGTCGATCGGACCAAAGAGCTGCCCGCCAACCCCAAGCTCGTGGAACACGAGGTGGGCAACATGGTGGATCAGGCCGAAAAAAGCGGCCTTTTCGGACGCGGCCCCGGCGAGATCATTCGCAACGTTTTTGAGTTTGCCGACCAAATGGCGCGCGAAGTGATGATCCCGCGCAACAAGGTGGAAGGGGTTGAGCTGTCAACGCCGCCCGACCAGGTTCTTCGGCTGGTGGCTGAAAGCGGACACTCGCGATACCCGGTTTATAAAGACCAAATCGACAATGTTGTGGGTTTGCTCCACGCGAAAGATCTTTTTAAGGCCGGCGAGGCATTTCGCAGTGGTGAAGTTTCGCTGCGCGACATTTTGCGGCCCGCAAACTTTGTTGCTCAGTCACAACAATTGGTCTCGCTTCTGCGTCTCATGCGTCGCAAGCGCCAACACATGGTGATCGTCGTGGATGAACTCGGGCAGCTTACCGGCATCGTCACGCTCGAAGACGTGCTCGAACAAATCGTCGGTGATATCCAAGATGAACACGACGATGCGAGTGAAGCTCCGGTGCAGGATCTCGGCGGCGGACGGTTCTTGGCCGCCGGAGATGTGTCCATCGGCGATCTCGGTGTGTACCTCGGCACCGACATCCAAGCCGACGCCGACTTTGAGTCCCTCGGGGCGATGCTTCAGCACGAGGCCGGCGAGGTTCCGAAACGAGGGGCCGAAATCAAAAAATTTGGGATGCGGTTCAAGGTATTGGACGCTGACGAAACCCACGTGCAAAAAGTGGAGATCGTCAGACAATCGGCTGTGAGTGCGCCGGATGCTGCTTGAGTTTTTCGGCGCCTTGCGCTTTTTTGCCGGCGCATCCGCAAACGTAGAACAATGGATGGCAGAGTCCATCCGGTGCACCGCTGAAGGTTTTTCGCGGCCCATGGGCCGCAAGGTGTGAGGAGTCTCAGAAAATGGCGGACAACAAGGGCGGCAGCGATCTGGATGTCTTCGAAGGGCTCGCGAAGAAACCCGCCCGGCCCACGACCCCCGGTATGGCACCGCCGCCTCCTGCGGCGCCCCCTCCTCGCGGCAAAACGCTGCTCGGTGGATTGAGTGGACCCGGCGCCCCGCCGCCGCCACCGCCCACTGGCGGCGCGCCGCTTCCTCCACCGTCGCTGCCCAAGCCTCCGGGGTCGCTCGGGCCGCTTCCGCCGGTAGCTCCGCCGCCGTCAAAAGTGGGTGCTGCGCTTCCGCCGCCCTCGGCGCCGCCGCCTCCACCGTTGCCTCCGCCTCCGGGCCTTTCTGCGGAGTCGCGTGCCCCCGCGCCGCTTCCGCCGCCCGTGCCGCCGCCCGCGGCTTCGCTCGGCAGTCAGCTCGGTCTGAGTCCCAAAAAGAAAGGCGGCGCCGGTGGTGCAGCCGTCGACATGGACTGGGACGATGAAGAAGAGTCCACACACGTTTACGACAAAGCCACCGACGGAATGCCTATGCCGGCGCCGCCGCAACCGCGGCCCGCGGCGGGGCTCCCGGCGGTTTCCAAAGCCAGCGCGGCGGCGTCGCTCCTCGCCGCTTCAGGCGGCGCGGCCAAACCTTCCGTGCAGCCGCCGACCGTGCCCCCGGCGCCTCCGCTCCCCACAATTCCGCAATCTGTGGCGCCGCAGCCGCCCGTGCCGGCCCAGCCAGCGTCGCGCCTTGATGAGCCCACCGCCATTCGTCCGCGGCCGGTCGTTCCGCAGCAACAGGGAGGCAGCAAAGCTGGCATTGTGCTTGGCGGCCTCGCGCTTGTTGTTGTGCTCGCGCTCGCCGCGTTCATGCTCGTTCCGCGCAAAGGCGAACTGAACATTGACGTGAAATCGAAGACCGGCGGGCCCGTTGCCAAAGCCGAGATCTTCATCAACGGCCAGAAGAAGTGCGACACCGCTCCCTGCCTCGTAAAAGATCTCGAAGCGGGCAGCGTGTCGATCAAAGTGCTTGGCGATTTCGCGCCCGCTGAGCAAACCGGCATGGTGGAAGCCGGCAAAGAAAAAGCCGTGCTGATTCAGGTGGAGGTTGGCAAGCCCGCAAACGAGCCCGCCACCGCGTCCGGACCGTCGGCTTCGCAGGCGGGCCTTAAAATCGCCGGCGCCACCGAAGGCGCCAAGGTGTTCATTGACGGCGCTGAAAAAGGCACGCTGCCAATCGACCTGAAAGACCTCGCGCCCGGCACGCACAAGGTTCGCATTGAGGCCGGCGATCGCTACGAAAAGGTGGAGCGCTCGGTCGAGATCGCAGGCGGCGAAACAAAAGATCTCGGCACGATCAAACTCAAGGTGCTCAAGGGCCAGGTGGTGTTGGAGCTGGGCACCGCGGGCGCCAACGTGGCGATCGTTCCCGACAAGAGCAAAAAGATCGAAATCTCCGACAAACAGTGGAAGTCGCAACCGGTAAAAATCGAACTCGATCCGGGTGAAGGCTACAAGCTCATCGCCACCAAAAAAGGCTTCGATGACTTCAAGCAGGAGATCTCGTTCGACGACGGCCAAGCAGTCAAAACGATCAAGATCGATATGACTGAAACCGGTAAAGAGCCGCCGTCCACGAATATCCCCGGCCCGGGCCCCGGTCCGGGCCCCGGCCGGTCCGGGCCCCGGCCCCGGACCGACAACGCCGCCAACATCCACCGCAACCACGCCGCCCACTTCCACGGCCGCGGCCGGCGGCGGTTGCACCGTGAACATCAATTCCATTCCCGTTTCCAAAGTTGTGCTCGACGGCCGTCCGCTCGGCAGCACGCCCAAAGTCGGCGTGAGCGTGTCGTGCGGCTCGCACACCGTGACGTTCATTCATCCTGAAAAGGGTCGAAAGAGCGTCTCCGTAAACGCCACGCCCGGCAAGCCCGCCACCGCCGCCACCAAGTTCTAGTTTTCCACGCAGCTCCTAGGTAGCTCCCCCCAGAGCGACGGCTGAAACGTCACGCAACGACCGGACACGTCGCGCCATCAGGAACGTCTCTTCACCACGGACTCACGGAGGACACAGAGGAACACGGAGTTTTTTTGTTTCTTTGGCTGCAATGGGTACACATCATCCGCGATCCCAAACCTGACAGGGATCGGTTAGGTGGTGCGAGACGATTGCAGTCTGAAATACAAAAAAACTCCGTGGATCTCCGTGCCTCCTAGGTAACTTCCCTTTAGCGGAACGTTCTGCAAGGCACGGATCCAGTCTTGTCGAGACGTTTGGGACACCCTTGCCCGTCGCCAAGCGGAAAAGCGAACAGCGTGGCGCGTCGGGTTCTCCAGATGGAGTTCTGTGGCGAGCGCAGCCACGACGCAAACGAGAGACCGGCGAGACCGGTGGATGGCGACGTGATGGACATCTCAAGTCGCCGGACCTCCCAGAACGGGCTCTTTTCTGCTGCATCGACAACTCAACCGCAACGAGTTACTCGCCGTTCGAATGAGGCGCATGCGCCGCTGGGGAACTCCGTGTTGATTACGACGTGTAAGGAATCGTGACGTCGCAGGTCAGTCTGCGACGTGGTTCCAGTGGAAAACGCCGACCGAGAATGTGTACACGTTATCGGCGCTTCAGGCGGTTGAGTTCTTCAACGAACTCCCAGTCCGCGATGAGCTGCTTCTTGAGAAGCACCGATAGAAGCGCGGCAAACATTGTTTCCCAACGCACGTCTTCGCCCAGCACTTCGCCGGGTTCTGCGCCCGCCGCAACGGCGCGCAGTGCATCGACAAGGTCGCGCGCCGTGAGCGGGGACGGTGCGCCGCTTCCCTCGGCGACCGCTTCCGGCGCCGCTTTCGATTTGGGCGTTGGCAGCGAGATCTGCGTCCCATCGAGAAACGTGAGCGACATCATTTTCGGCGCTTTGCCGCGCGGCGCCGGAATCTGCGCCGGGCGTTCACCGGGAAGCGGCGTTGTGCGTCGCTGTCGATGCTGCGCCAGGACCGCCGCCAGATCCTCTTCTTGGTGTACTTCGATGCTCGGCGGCGGCTCGGACATTGGTCGCGAATCGCGCACGATCGCGGGCGCCTCGTCCGCAACGTTGCTCGCCGTCACATCTTCAACGAAGACCGCTGATCGAAGCGTTTGCGCGTGCGTGTGGGCGGGGCGCGCGCCCGCCGCGGGCGATGGCTGTGGAAGCGCCGCTTGCCGATCGCTGTTCACCGCTTCGGCGGCGCTCGGTTCCGAGAGCGAGACGTGAATCTCCGACGCCGCGCCCGCGCTTGTGTACGCAATGGGCGACGCCGGCGGCCCACTTTCGGGAGCTGTTCCTTCGGGAAGCGTTGATTGAGCCGCCGCCGCGCTCGCATTGTCAGCCGCGCTGGCCGGCGATGTTTCGGTCGCGAGCGGCTCCGCGGTTGGGTTCGCAGGCGCGGCGGCGCTCACTTCGCCGCGCTCCGCCGCACGGTTCATAGGCGCCCGTGCACCCCCGTCCGGCGCGGGCGTCTCGTCGTTGGACTCTGGGGAGTAATACGCTCGAATTGCAGATCGAATGTCGCTCGGCGGCGCGATCATGGGACGGACCGGAAGGCCTGCGTACGCCGCGCACGCTCGAAGCACCTCGTCGTTGGAAGGGTCGTCCGTGGCGATGTACAGCGTGTCGCCGTGGTTGCGAATGCGCCGCACGTAGATGGGCAACACGCCGTATTGCTCCGCCAGCGAGCGCGGCACGAGGTTCAGAAGCTTGCGTGAAAACTCAATTCGATGGAGCGACACCCACGGCACGCTGAGCTGATGCGACAGAATCTGCGTGAGCTGCACTTCGCTGATATGCCCGCGCTCGACAAGCAACTGCCCCAGGCGGCGCCCATCCGTTTTTTGGGCCGCAAGCACATCCTCAAGGGCTTCCGGAGTGATCAGCTTCGCATCGACGAGCAGCTGACCAAGGCGGAGCCGCGACGGCGTGGTCATTGGAAAATCAGGTTACCACTTCCCCGGGGAAAATCGCGCGAGCCGTGACCACGTTGCTCAGCGTGAGCTTCGCCCACGCGGCAGCCCCAAATTGGGCGCTACTCGACAAAAAGGGTCGCTGCATCGCGGGTCAGGTCCGTGCTAACGTCTCCCGCCGTGTCCGAAGTCGTGTGCCCGCAGTGCGGTAATTTGTGCGTTGAATCGCACAAGTTTTGCCCAGTGTGCGGCTTTCCGATTCACGAGTTTTTTCAGAAAAACACCGATGATCCGCTGATCGGAACAACACTTCCCGGCGGCTACGTCCTGCTTGAACTTGTGGGCGTCGGGGGCATGGGCCGTGTGTACCGCGCGGAGCAAAAAGCGCTCGGACGCACCGTTGCGGTGAAGATCATTCACCCGCATTTGCTCGGCGATGAAAGCGCTTCCGTGCGCTTTATCACCGAAGCGCGCGCCGCAAGCCGCATGAACCATCCCAACTCGGTGGCCGTCATCGACTTCGGGAAAAACGGCTCGCAGCTCTACATCGTCATGGAGTTTCTGCGCGGTCGCGACCTCGCGCGCGTCGCGTTTGAAGAAGGACCGCTGCCGTTTCGACGCTGCGTCGACATCCTTCGCCAAGTGCTCGCGGCCCTCAGTGAAGCGCACCACCTTGGCATTATTCACCGCGACCTAAAGCCTGAAAACATTGTGTTGGAGCAGCTTCGCTCCGGCGGCGATTTCGTCAAAGTGGTTGACTTCGGCCTCGCAAAAATGCGCGCCGAAGTGGCTCCCAACGTCACGAGCCCCGGCATCGTCTGCGGCACGCCCGATTACATGGCGCCGGAACAGGGCAGGGGCGATCCCATCGACGCGCGAAGCGACCTCTACGCGTGCGGCGTCATCCTCTACCAACTGCTCACAGGCGTGTTGCCGTTCGAGGGCGATTCGCCCACGCAGGTTGTGCTGATGCACATGTCCAAGCGTCCGCTCGATCCGCGCGACGCCGCACCCTCGCGAAACATTCCGCGCACGCTGGCTGAAGTCACGCTCAAAGCGCTCGAAAAAGACGCCAAAGATCGCTTCCAGTCCGCCGATGAAATGTCCGAGGGGATCCTTGCCGCGTTTGCCGCAAGTGAAACGCCCGCGCGCGTCACCAACGACAGCCTCGGCGTCGTGTGCGCCGCATGCGGAGCGCTCGTTCCACGCGGTCAAAAGTTCTGCGGCGAGTGCGGCGCGCGCGTCGGCACCGCAACAACGCCGGCGCCCAAAACCATCACTTCCGCGCGTCAGCGTGAGCGCCCGAGCCTGCCGTCTCTGCCACTTGCGCTCACCGATCGCGAAGACGATCTCGACTGGCTTTTGGCGAGCTTGCACGAGGCCTCGTCCGCGTTTGTCGCGGTTCGCGTCACCGGCGATCACGGCACCGGCAAAAGCCGTCTTTTGCGCGAGCTGTCGAGTTCGCTCACCGACGAATTTGTGGTGCGCGTTGGGCCCGATCCGTGGGGCGCGGAAGTGGGCTACCACACCCTTCGCAACCTCATTCTCCAGCTCTCCGATCTGCCGCCCGACGGCGGCTCCCCCCAGCAGTGGAACGCGGCGAGCCCAGAAGCTCGGCAGGGCCTCGGTGAGATTTTCGGCCGCGGTGAGCCCATCGGCCCGCGCTCAGAAATCTGGAGCCGCAGCCAACGCCCCGGCCTCACGCCCAACGACCGTCGCTTCGTTGTCGCCGAGGCGCTTCGCTGGGCGTTTTCGCGCGCTCAAACGCAGGCCGGTGACCGGCCCGTTGTGGTGATGATCGACGACCTCCACGCCATCGACGGCGCCAGCAAAAACGCCATCTACGACATCGTGACCGATCCGCCGGCCGGCCCCACGCTCATGGTGGCCGCGCACATTCCAAGCTTCGATCCCGGATGGCCCGACGGCGAGCGGGTGCTCACGGGCCTCGTTCCCGCGGTCGCGGCGGCCCTCGCCAACAACGACGCTGTCAACCAAATGGAGCCGCCGTCGTCGGTTTCACCGCTCTCAAGGCCCGCCGACCACCGCGTTCCTCCGCTCTATCTCGATCAGCTCGTGCGCTTCTCCATGGAGGGCGGCAGCAATCCTCCGCCTCGTCTCGCCGACCTCATCGCTCAACGCATCGAACGTTTGCCGCACGACGCAAGGTGTACACTTCAAGGCATCGCCGTGTTGGGCGACGCCACCAGCCTTGCGTACCTCGATCGCCTGCTCCCCGAGCAGGGCAACTTCGTTGAGCACGTGGCCACCCTTCGCGCCGCCGGCATGGTGAACGAGTCGCCCGAGGGCATTTGCACAACCCATCCGCTCTTTCGCGATGTCACGCTCGCCACCATTCCCGCCGCCGTTCGCCGTGAACTCCATGCCGAGGCGGCGCTCATTGCGGGTGAAGCCGGCCTCCCAATCGAAGTGCACGCCCTTCACGCGTACCACGCGCAAAACTCCTTCGAAGCGCTCATGCTCCTCGAACAAGTGGCCGATCGCGCCGCCGGCCGCGGCGATCAAGGCGGAGCCATTCTCGCGCTGCGCCGCGGCCTCGATCTCGCCCGCCGCGAAATGTTCCGCGGTGAACTCGACGACCCTGTGCGCGCCGTTCTCATCTTCGGTCGCAAACTCGGCGACGCGCTCGCCGCCTCCGGCGATCTCACCGACGCCGAAGGTGTACTCCGCGAAGCGCTCGATCTCGCCGCCCCGAGCGGAATCGATCGCGCCAAAGTGCTCGGCTCCCTCGCGTTTGTGGCACGCGGCCGTGACCGCACCATTGAAGCGACGGTGTACCTTCGCGAAGCGCTTGAACTTGCTCGCCAGGCCGACTCGCCCGATCTGATGCTCTCCCTCGATCGCATGCGCCGCGAATGGACTCAACGGTAGCGATGAGCCTCGGCGCAACCCCGCCCGACGACAAACCCGTGTTCGCCCCGTTCGTCGCGCGCTGGGATCTCGACAAAACATACCTGCGCACCGACTTCGACACCGTGCGCGATCTGCTCCGCACCGCCGTCGAGCGCCCCGATCAAAAACGCACCGTCCCCGGCGCCGCCGCCCTCCTTCGTGAACTCGGCCGCGCCTCCGTTGAAACGCATTTTCTCTCCGGCAGCCCCGAACAACTCCGCTCGCGCATCGTTCAAAAACTCCGCCTCGACGGCGTGCGCTGGGCGTCGCTCACCCTCAAACCCAACCTCCAAAACATGCTCCGCCTGCGCTTCCGCGCGCTTCGCGGCCAGCTCGGCTACAAGCTCCCAAACCTCCTTCGCGACCGCTGTGAAATGCCCTCTCAGCGCGACATGTCGGGCGCTCTCATTCGCGAAGCGCTTTTCGGCGACGACGCCGAAGCCGACGCCTTTGTGTACTCACTCTACGCCGACCTCTGCGCTGACAAAGTCGACCCGCACGTCGTTTCCGAAGTCATGCGCCGCGGCGGCGCCTACGACGACACCATTCGCGACACCCTTCGTTTTGCCGGCTTCGTTGAAAAGGGCCCCGTCGTCGAGCGCATCCTCATCCACCTGGAGCGCCAGTCATCCCCGTTTCAATTCGCATTTACGGCCCGCGCGTCGTTCCTTTTTACAACTACCTGCAAGCCGCGTTTGTCCTTCACGAAGACGGCCGCCTCGCCGCTGAATCGGTGCTGCGCGTCGCGCAGGATCTCGTGGTTGCCCACAACTTTGACCCTGCCGCGCTCGCTCGCAGCTACCACGATCTTCTCCGCCGCGGACACGTGCGCGGCGAAAAAGCGCCCACCCTCGGCGTCGCGTTTTCCGCACTCAGCCAACGCCGCATCGCCGCCGCCGCCGAACTGCACGCCATGATCGGCGAAATCGAACGCGCGCTCCCGGCCGAACCTCCGGTGCCGATCGAACCGCCCGTCGCCATCGACTACACCGGCCTCGTTCACCAACACAACAAACGCCGCCCCAAAAAATAAGCGTTTCACCCTTCAAAAACGCTCCTTTTCAGCTGCCCCCCACGCGCGCGCCTCCGGCACGCGGGCTCCCCCCAAGCGTCCGTGCTCACTCGCTTCGCTCGCTCCGCGCGGCCGCGGGGGGAGCAAGCCGCGTTCGATCGTGGTGCGCCGCCGCATCCATTGGTAAAACCTAGGCGTGCGCGCGCGCCAAACGCCCCAACCAAACAAAAGCCGCCCGCCGCGCGCGCCCGCCGCATTGTGTACACTCGCCCGCCTGTCGCGCGCGCCCGTCGCGTTGTGTACGCTCACGAGCCTCGCGCTCGCACCGCATCTCGCCGATGCGCAGACAGCCGCCGACCGCCGCCAAGCGGAAGCTCTTTTCGCCGAAGGAAAAAAGCTCCAAGCCGCCGGCCAAATCGCCGAAGCGTGCCGCAAGTTTGAAGGCAGCTACAAGATCGACCCCGCCGGCGGCACCGTTCTCAACCTCGGCCTTTGCCACGAAAAAGAAGGCAAAATCGCAAGCGCCTGGGCCGAGCTGAAAGAAGCCCTCGCGCTCGCAAAAAAGGCCAATCGCAAAGACCGCGAAAAAATCGCCCGCGAACGCATCGAAGAACTCGAACCGCGGCTCCCCTATTTTCTCATCGTCGTCGAAAAGCCCGACATTGCCGGCCTCGCCGTCACCGTCGACGACGACCCCATCGCCAACGAAGGGTGGGGCGCTCAAATCCCCGTGGACCCCGGCAAACACACGGTCCGCGCCACGGCCCCCAACCACACCCCGTTTGAATCTTCGTTTGAAGCGACCGAAGGAAAAAAGGTCACCGTGAGGGTGCCGGGGCTTTCGGCGGCGGCCGTACCGGCCGCCACCGAAAGCCCCGCCCCCGCCGAACCAACGCTTCGATTCCCGTGGATGCGCCCCTCCGGCATCGCCGTTGGCTCGGTGGGCCTCGCCGCCGTTGTTGTCGGCGCCATCTTCGGCGGAAGGGCGCTGTCGCTCGCCGACCAGGCAAAACAAAACTGCCCCAATCTCGCGTGCAACGAAAGCGGGCTTGCCGCCGTGCAAGAGGGCCGAACGTCGGCCACCGCTTCCGACATTCTTCTCGGAGCGGGCAGCGGCTTTGCCGCGGTCGGCGTGGTGCTCTTTTTCGTCGGCGGCACCACCACCGTTGCGCCGCCGCCCGCAAAAGGCTCACTCGTGGTCGCGCCCACCGCGCGCGTTTCGCCGTACGGAACCTTTCTCGGCTTGGAGGGCACATGGTGAGTCGCTTCGTTGCGGCGAGCGCCGCGCTCCTTGCGGCGCTCGGCGCCGCAAGCTGCGCGGCGCTCGTGGGCCTCGATCAAGATTTTGAGCGCGGAACGGGTGCGACCGGCGGGGCCGGTGGTGGTGGTGCCGCCGGTACCGGCGGCACCACCACCACCGGCCCTGCCTGCCAACCCGTTCATCCGCCTGACAATCCCGGTGGCACCGACAGCGGCGACATCGAGTTCGTCAC
Organism: Polyangiaceae bacterium; assembly: GCA_016712345.1. Taxonomy (GTDB): domain Bacteria; phylum Myxococcota_A; class Polyangia; order Polyangiales; family Polyangiaceae; genus JADJRH01. The sequence goes on along the minus strand of JADJRH010000011.1, from coordinate 2,856,277 downwards.
GGCAATGCGCAAAATCGACCTCGACGAAAAAAGCCCCGATGTGACGCTCGGCATGGACATCGACGGCTTGTGTACATGTCTCGAAGGCGCGCCGCCCATGTGTACACCCATTGCCGACTTGGTTTGCGACGGCCCGAACGGCATCGACAACGCGCTCGGGATCATTTTCGCCGCTGTGTACGATCTTTCGAGCGGCGCCATCACCTCGGGACAACTCAGCGCCGCGGCCGGCAAAGGCCAATGGACAAACTTGGTGCGCGTGCGCGGCTACAACGGCGAAGCGAACGATCCCAAAGTGTCCGTCCAAGTGTACATGACGCAGGGAGTGAACGCGGGAATGCCCACGCCCGTGTGGGACGGCAACGACGCGTGGCCCGTGGACGACACCTCGCTCGCGGCCCCGCCCGATCTCGACTCCGCGCTCATCAGCACCGAAGACGCGTACGTCGCCGACAACGTCATCGTGGTTCACATTCCGAGCGAGCAACTTCGCATCCGCGGAACCCTGTTTGAAATGAATCTCGATCTGCGCGATGTGACCTTCCGAGCGAACTTGGAGCCGGGCACGGCGGCGGGCCAATACAAATTCACGAACGGCGTTGTGAGCGGCAAGTGGGCGCTCGTCGACGCGTTCAAAGGTCTTTCGTCCATTCGTTACGCGAGCGGCAACAAACTGTGCATCGGCGACGACAACTACCTCGCCGTCAAAAGCACTATCTGCGGCAACGCCGACATCCGCATCGAGTCCGGCGAAGGAACGTGCGACGCGCTCTCGTTCGGTGCCACGTTCGCGTCGGATCCGGCGAAACTTGGCATGGTCGTTCCCGCGGCCGGGCCTCCGAGCGATCCGTGCGACCCCGGGACCGATCCCACTTCCGACTTCTGCGAGTAACTGCCAAAACGTTGACGGTTGGGCGCCACCATTTGCGAACGAGGCATGTGTACACAAAGCCCCAGGTTGAACGCGATGTCATTGTGTACACGTGGCTCCGTTGTGTACGCAACGCCCGCGTTAGTATCGATCGCTGAGCGGATCGTCGGCGGGTTTGGGGCGCGGCTTCACCGTTGGCTTCACGGGCGGTGTGCCGGTGGATGCGGTCACCGTGGGCGCAGGTTCAACGGTGGACGCCATTGTCGCGGAAACCGCGGGCGCAGCGGAGGTTGCGGCCGGCGGTGCCACTGTCGATGATGGAGCAGCGGTGGTTGGTGCTGTTGCAGGTGGCTGCGTCGACGGCGTTTCCGCGCTTTGTGCCGGTCCCGAAGCGGCTGCTGCCGAGCTGCTTGTCACGCGCCACGCGACGATCCCGCCGAGCAGCAGCGCCAAGGCAAGTCCAACAGTGACCAGCGCCACGGTTGCCGGCCGGCGTTGTGTACCCGTGACAGTGACGGCGTTGGGAGCCGTGCTCACCGAACCTGTGGTTGAAACCGTGGGCCACGCGGGCGGTGAGGGCAGGGGAACCGCAATCACTTGGCCCGATTGAACCGCGAGAAAACGTTGCAACGCGGCGACCAAGTCACGCACGCTTTGGAGGCGGCGATTTCGATCTTTTTCGAGGCACGAAAAAATGATCGCTTCGAGATCCGCCGGCACATCGGGCCGAATCGCGCGCAGCGACTCGGGCGGATCGCCGATGATCGCAGCCAGCGTCGCCGCCGCGCCGTCGCTCTCAAACGCCGCGCGCCCGGCGAGCAATCGATACAAAATCGTGCCGAGCGACCACACGTCCGCGCGCGCATCCACATCGCGCGCGTTGCGAATTTGTTCGGGCGCCATGTAGAGGGGCGAGCCGAGCATGTCGCTTGTGGCGGTGAGTTGATTGTCGTCGCCGCCGAGCACTTTGGAGATGCCAAAGTCGAGCACCTTCACAAACGCCGAACCGTCGGCGCGCCGCGTGAGAAACAGGTTCGCCGGCTTGAGATCGCGATGAATAATGCCGAGCGCGTGCGCCTCGGCGATCGCTTCACACGCTTGGAGAACAAAGTTCACCGTGTCGAAAATCGGAAGCGGACCGCGCTCTTTCACGTGGCGGCCAAGGTCCACTCCTTCGAGCATTTCCATCACAACAAACGGATCGCCGTGCTCCAAACGCCCCACGTCGAGCACTTTGGTCGCATGCTCACTCGACAAGCGCGACGCCGCGCTCGCCTCGCGAATCAACCGCGTCGACATTTCGATGTGGCGATTGCTGCGCGCGATAATTCCCGAGTCGTCTTGGCTTGCAAACGCCGGCGAAACGCCTTCGGGAAGCACCAACTTCACGGCGACGCGCGTGCCGAGTTGTTCGTCGCGCGCGGCCACAACAACGCCCATGCCGCCCGCGCCGAGCTTGCGTTCAACGCGGTAGCGGCCGGCAATGAGATCCCCTCGCGCGGGCGCGCCAAACGACGCAGATCTGGATAGCCCGCGAGGTGGACCCATGGGGAACGTGTTTGATCTTAGCGTTCAGACCCAGGCGTTGTTGAGAATTTCGCCGACGCCGCCCGCACCGGGAACAATGTACTGGTGCGAGTTGAGGCCTTTTTCTTCGGCTTTCATGGTTCCGGGCTCGGCTGAAAGCGCCGCCGCCGTGGAGAGTCCGCGGTCGAGCCGCAACGCGTAAATCACCAAATCCGGGTGCGCCGCGAGAACGTTTGAAATGTACTCCGGCGTCACGATCAAATGCATCGCGATGCATTTGGCCGGCGTGCCGTGCAGCTTGGTCTTGTAATACGAAAGCGCGCTGATCATCGACGAGCCCGTAGCGCCCATTGGATCCGGGAAAAGCACGTAGCGGTCGCCCACATCGCGCCCGATTTTGGCGTCGTGCCACGTGGCGCCGATCACCTCGCCCGACGCGTTTGTTTGGCGGCTCATAAACAGGTGATCTTGCCGAACCAACATCGGATCGAGCACTTCGTTCAGCAGATCAAACACCACCTGCGAAGGTTGTGTACCCGCGCGTGCAATGCCCACCGTCACGGCCTTCGTCACCCGCGAAAGCGCCAATCCTCGATAAATCCCCTCGGGATGAGATGCGGACATGCGCGTGGGCACATCGACCCTGGCGCGCGGCAGCTCCGCAGCTAAAACGGTGCGGGCGAGCGTTTCGTAAAGCATCCGAACGAGCCGCCCCATGTCGGGCTGCCCGGTGTCGGGTGAACACGCCCGGGCAAGCAATGTCCAGGCGAAAGGGTCGTCCAGGAGGTGCACTTGCGGGCCGTAGGAGTGGCGAATCTCCGGGGCCCTGAACCGGCTCTCAGCGTACGCGATATCAACCATCGCGATTTCTGTTACACTAACGCCCCCCTTGCGGGGTATGCCTTGGGCGCTCTCGTTGCGGACCGGTTTCACAGACCCGTAACGAAAGCGACCCGGCAACACCGCAGGGTTGTTCTCCGGGAGCACTTTCAGTGGGTGCTCCGTGTTTTTTATCTATCGAAGGAAGGATTCGTTCGGTGGACAGCGACCTGGCCGAGGCGGTTGCCTCGCTCAAGGACATCTTCGATCGGCGAAAGATCCCCGCTACTTTCGGAAAGGCCAACCCGGCGACGGTGGAAAATCTCCGCAAGACGCTCAGGGTTCCAGCGCGCTACCGCGCCTTTCTGCTCGCAGCCGATCCCGTTGATGTCGAAACCGCCACGCCGGTGGAGCGTGTGCGACTCATCTCTTCTGAAAACCTCGCCGCCGAGCAGGCGGGCTACAGCGTCGGCACCGACGCCACGCCCGCCATGAACGGGTGGCGCAAGAGTTGGATCCTGATCGGCCGCTCCGCGCTGCTCGGTGACCCCTATTTCCTCGACATCTCCAAACTCGATGCCGAAGGTGATTGCCCGGTGTTCACCACAATGACGGGCACCGACACGCTCAAGCCCGAGTTGTGTGCATCGAGCTTCCAGCAGTTTCTCCGCATCCTCGCGATCGGAATGGAAGTGGCAAACGGCTTCGGCTCGGGCGTGATGGACGATGACGACGAAGCCATCTTCCGCGAAGCGCTCGCCCCGAAAATAAAAACGGTGGACGCCGCCGCTCTGCGGGCCGGCCACTGGACATAACCGGTGCAGCGTGCCGTCGCATGATTCACCGTCTCGCCGCGCGTGTGGCCCAGCGCGCATTCGCCCGGTGAATCATGCCGGTTAAGTGCGCTTCCTGCGGCTCATCGCAACCGCCTGAAGCGCGCGTTTGCGGTGTTTGCGGAACGGCTTTGCCCGTTGCGCAAACCGTCGACGACGTTGAACCCATCGGCGCCGAGCGCAACCGCACCGTGCCAGAAGCACCCGTCTCCGCCGCAATCAACCCGGCGCATTTGGCGCCGCCCATCAAGCCCGCGCAGAGCGCTCAAAACGCCGCCAAAAGTTACCTGGCGGCGGGCACCGTCATCGACGGCAAATACTCCATCGTGCGCATGCTCGGCCAAGGTGGCATGGGCGTTGTGTACCTTGCGCGCGACATCCACACCCAACTCGACGTGGTGCTCAAATCGGTCCGCACCGAACTTGCGCATCGCGCCGACGTGCGCGCTCGCACCCTCGCCGAAGGACGCGTGCTCGGCCAAATCGATCACCCCAACGTCGTGCACCTCAAGGCCGTTGTCGTCGACGACAAAAGCCTTTGGCTGGTAATGCAATACATCGAAGGTGAAAGCCTCGAACGCACCATCGACCGCGCCAACGACGAAAAAAAACCAATCCCCATCGCCGAGGTGCTTCGCGTCTTTCGCCAAGTCGTGAGCGGCATCGCCGCCGCGCACGCCGAAGGGATCATCCACCGCGATCTCAAGCCCGCCAACGTCCTCATTCGGCGCAAAGATCAAGTCGCCAAAGTCACAGACTTCGGCATCGCCAAAGTGGAAAACGAAAGCGACACAGGCCGCGTGCAAACGCGCGGCGTGATCGGCTCCATCTGGTACATGTCGCCCGAGCAGGTCACCGGCCGGCGCGATCTCGACAAACGCGTCGACATCTACGCCCTCGGCATTTTGCTCTTCCAAATGCTCACCGGCCGCGTCCCCTTCGACGCCGAAAGCGACTACGAAGTGATGCGCGCCCAGGCCGAAGCGCCGCTTCCACTCGCTCGCAGCCTCCGCGCCGACGTACCGCTCACGCTCGATCACCTGCTCCAAAAGCTCTGCGCAAAAAAACGCGAAGACCGCTTTCAAACGTGTGACGAGGTGCTTGCGGCGCTCGCACCGATCGAAGCCGAAGTGAGCGGCGCACACCCCGCGTTTGCAAAGAGTACACCTCCACCCGCGCTCACAACGGCTCCCGCGCAGACATCCCCGCCGAGCGCCACGCTGAGTACACAAGCCAATCAAAACGATCGCGCCACCGAGCCCGAGCGAAAAGGCTCCCCGCCGTCCAAAGACGTCACCACGCCGCCCGTCGCCTCCACAAAATCGGGAAGCGAAAGCACCACAGCCACTCGCCAGCCGGCCAAACGCCGCGTCGGGTTGTGGATCACCCTTGGCCTCGTGCTCGCCGCCACCGGCAGCGTCACCACACTCATCGTCACCGGCGTCCTCCCAGCTCCCGACAAGTGGCTCGCCCTCGCGACCGGATCGGGATCGAGCGCCCCCACCACCACCAGCCCATCTCGGCCCACCGCCAGCGCCACCGTGACCGCTTCGACCAGCGCCGGTGCACCGCCCGCCAACACCGCCCCGCCGCCCCCCACCGCATCGGCGCCGGCCCATCCCTTCGACCGAGTGGTCGGCACCTGGGTCGGCGGCGGCAACCGTGAACTCGAAGCCATCCGCGTCGGCGACGTTGTCGAGTTCCGTGTGAAAAACGCTACGCAGTTCGCCCCCGCCGACTACGAAGTGGGCGACGCCCGCTTCGTCCTCCGAACTCTACCTGAAAAAGATGTGGAGTTCGCAGTCGAAGACCGCCTCCGCCCCGACCCACCGCTCGCCTACCCATACGATCGGGGCCGCGCCCGCTCCACCTGTCAAGACGTCCGCACCGAAGTGGGCGGCACCGCGCTTCGAGCCACCCTCGACGGCACCCGCCTTTCGGTAGAACTCATCAAGATCGAACCCGGCGCCAAAAACTTCTTACTCGAAGGCAAAAAAACAGTCAGCTGCCTCGGCCTATCCAAACTCAAAGCCTCCAAAATCGTCAGCATCCTCACCAAAAAATAGCCTTCTCCCCCCGCCGTCACGTTCCACAATCAATGCCCCCCACCGCCGCAGGGAACCCTGCGGCTGGCCCCCCAAGCGTCCGTGCTCGCTTCGCTCCGCGCGGCCGCGGGGGCCCCAAAACACGTGGGAAGGTCAATGGGTAGATTAGCGGTCTGCGCCGCCCGCCGTTTGCGCAAACATGAATGTGTACATATCGGCCATGTCGCGACTATACTGGGCCTTTGATACAAGAAGCGCGTGATGACCTCCCTCGTAGTCTACCCGTAGCAGCACTGGCTTTTTACTCGTCGAAGCCCGCTGCAAACGCGCGGCAAATTTCGCCGGCTGCCAAGGCGAAACGCGCGCGTCTCGCATCCCCGCGGTGAGCAATACCGCCGGATAGTCCACCCCATCTTTTACCGCCGCGTACGGACTTGACGCGTACAGCCACCGAAACTGCTCCTCCACTTTTACTGAGCCAAACTCCGGCACATTTGCCGGCCCTGACACCTCCAACTCCATGCGAAGCGTGTCGGCCAACCCCACCTCGATCACCGCAGCGGCAAACAGATCCGGCCTGTCAGAAATCACCTTTCCAACAATTAACCCACCCGCGCTCGCCCCCGCCGCGCCGAGGTGTGCTTTTGATGTAAACCCCTGCGAAATAAGGTGTTCTGCACACGCAATGTCGTCTTCAACCCCCCGCTGCTTGTTCGCTTTCGCCCCCGCCAAGTGCCAATCTTCGCCGAGTTCTCCACCGCCTCGAACATGACACACCGCAAACACCCCACCTCGCTCAAGCCAGGCCAACCGCGTTGGGTCAAACCATGGATCATTCGAGTATCCATACGCCCCATACGCATCCAACCAAACGGGATTCTTCCCATCTTTTTTCAAATCCCTCCGATACAAAACCGTCAGAGGCACCTTGGTTCCATCAGCGCTCACCGCCGTCAGGTGATCCTCGACAATGGACGAAAAGTCCGCCGGAGACGCCGGAACAAGCCCCAAATCGGTTGGCTTTGCGTCGCCCATCGCCGCGGTCTGCCATGTTTGAGCGTGCGTCCACGAGCGCTGCTGAAACATAACCCCACGGGCCTTTGGATCGGCCGTTAACGTTCGAATAGGCCCGCGCTCCGGCAACGCGAGTTGTACAAATCGCGAGTTTACCCCCGGCGTTTTTGAGCCTACCCGTTTGTCTCCAATCGGAACCGCAAAAAGCCTCCCCTCACCGCGGTCAAGCCCCTGCACATACAACGCATCTTTCGCCAACGCGAGCGCCTTCAGAATCACCTGACTTTCAGGAATTACCACTTCAGCCGTTTGAAAGTCAGGTTTCTTCAAACTTGTCTTCAGCACCTTAAAGTGCGCCGCACCTTGATGGGTTAACAAATACATGTCCTGCCCAACCACCGCGATATCCGTCACTGCGTGCTCCGCCGCCGAGTACACCTTTTTCCACTTGGTGTTGGCACCATTCAGCTCCGTTCGTTTGGCAACGTACACATCGTATTCGCGCGAAACCCCACCCCCCGTGCGGATCACCACCAAATCACCCCCCTCAAACACCACCGCGTCACTAAAGTCGTCTTCGGGAACAGCTATTTCTGATGCCACTTTCCAGCCGAAAACAGCCACATCTTGACTCGGATCCGTCCCCACAGTGTGCACATACACCCGCGTTCGCTTGTAACGCTCACTCTCAGGTGCACCCGCGGCGAGCGGTGGCAACCGATTGTATAAAAACCGCTTTTCATCAAGCCACGACACGAACACAAAACTCGTTCGATCGATGGCTTCAGACAACACCTTTCCGCTCGCCGTCTCCACCACTCGAAGCGTCAAGTCTTCTGACCCCGCAAGCGACACACCGTACGCCACATATTGCCCATTGGGAGACGGGTAGAACTTGTCGATCGTCGCTGCCTGGGTAGGTGTGGACAAACCCCCCGCGTCAATCAACATTCGCTCGCTGCTGCCAGGTTGGGTAGACCGCACCCACAGACTCAGTTGATCCTTCCCAGGCGCCGCCTTTTTATAAAAAACCTGACCCCCCCACATTTCAGCGGCCGGTACACTCACCGTATCCTGATTGAGCGCCGTCACCCGCTCAAGAAGCTCCTTTTGATGATTCAACCCATCCAGCGTGCGCCGGGCATAATCGGCCTGCGCCTTCATCCACGTTTTGACCTCGGGATCTTCTTGAGCCTCCAGCCACCGATACGGATCATGCACCTGAACACCAAAATACGTGTCCACCACATCCCGCATCGGCGTATCCGGCGGCCCGCTTCTCGATTCTGAAGAACCTTGCGCCCGCGGCGCAGCGCTCGCCGAAGCGGAGGCAAAAGGGTGGGGCGTTTCAGGCGCAGGCGAGGAGCCACACCCCAACAAGACGACAAGCGTCAATCCAGTAACGATGTTCCGCACAGCCCGTTATCAGGGGCAAATCTCGTGCCCTGAGTCCGCACTACTGCTCAAAACAGTAGAGCGTGTTTTTCAGATTACATGGGTTTGAAGGGCCTTCGGTCCAGAAATTCAGCCCCGCAGTGATCCCCACGCTTCCTTCATACCCGTTAATCGGAGCATCGTTTGTCCAGTCGTTGCACCGAAACAGGTTTTTCATCCCGGTGTCTTTTGTGCCGGTCCACGTATTGACCATTGGAGTTCCACCCTGCTCATCCACATCAATCGGCACCGCTGGACCCGTTGTTACAATCGACGCCTTGTTGTTAAACACCTTCACCCCATCCAACCTATACCACGGCCCCACATCCCCAATCCGGTCAATCGCATTCACGTCGGTTGTGGATAACCATGCCGTCCACTGACCACCCAACCCCGCCGCGTCCGCCGCGAGCTGACACAGCTTGTCACCCCCATCCAACCCATCCACACCATTGCCGTTCTCCATCAAATTGCCTGTGTAGACGCTCGACGTTACAAACACCCGCTTTGCCCCCATCGGCACTCCACCCCCCGTTCCCGACGTTGTTGTGGTGGTGCTCGACGACGTGGTGGTTGTCGTGGTTGTCGAGCTGGAAGTGGTCGTTGTGGTTGTTGTGGTTGTTGTGGTTGAGCTGGTTGTCATGCCCCCCGAGCCGCCCATTCCACCCGTTCCACCCGTGTTTGTACTGCCCCCTGCGGACGAACTGGAAGTGGTCGCCCCCGCCGAACCTGCGGTACCAGCCCCCGTTTCCCCGCCATCGCACGAAGGCAAACCCACCACCGCCGCGATCACCGCCATCGCAAAACCCAGCGGCTTATAGCGCACAAGAGAGGCGCCCGTTCCAAAAGTGACAGCATTCAAAGATCGATTCTGTTTCATAGAGCCGCCCAGACAACCCATATTCCGCAGTGTTCCAACCGCCGTCGAAAATCTGCTTTGTACGCATGCATCCCCTCCGCCGCGCGCCGCGTTGTGTACTCATCGTCGGCCGCACTTCCGGTAAATTCGTCCGAGGGCACGCGGCCCGCCGCGGTTGTAACGGGCCGATCGCTCCCCACGCAAACCCATAAAACCGCCGGTTTCCGTAAATCGTCTCACCGCCGGTCAAGAAAACCCCGCAAAACGCCCCGATCGTGTATCCTTCCAAACATGTTCAACCCTCAACATCCCTCACAGGTAGATCGCCGGGCCCATGCCCGGTGAATCGTGCGGCATCTGCGGCGGCGACGGCCGCATCGCAAACTCCTTCTCCGGCACCACTGCCACCTGTCCCGGCTGCCACGGCACCGGTAGACGCGCTGAAGACACCGGGTTACTCCGCGATGTCACCAAAACAAAACCTTCCCACCACCGCCAGCCCAACAAAGCCAAAGAGCCCCAGGCCGCCGCCGGCCCTTCCACGCTTGAAGGCATGCAAATGGCCAAAGAGGTCCAAGGCTGCGCCTTCATCTCCAACGCCACCAAAACCAAACTCCTCATCGAAATCGTCGAGCACGAAGCTACCCATGGCAAATGCACCCAAACATTTGTCAAAAAAGTCCGCAAACAACTCCGCGCCCCCGGCGCCTAACGCGTTTACGCCCGGCCCGGTTCCGCTCATCAGAAGTTTGGCCACCATCACGGGGGGATGAGCCATTCGAGCCACTGAGGCCCCGCGTGATAAGCGGCCGCGGGCGCTGATGTCTCGACAAGGATCTTTCTCGCGCAAAGTTCCTTGAGGTGTGTGCCTGTCGCCTGAGAAGACAGCCCGAATGCCGAGCAGTAGTCGGCCATCGAGATCCAGCCGTTACGTCGCATTCGAGCCCGGAGTTCCACGATTCCATCCGGCAGACTGCGTACCGAAATACCCGAGAGCCGCGCTGTCTGGCGCCGATTCTGAACAAGCAGACGAGGCGCGAGCCAGGAGAGTTGCTTGTCCAGCTCCTTTTCGAGAGAGAGCCCCGGATGGCCAAGCTCCATGGGCGCCCTGCCCAGTGTATCCTCTTCGAGCCACAGACAAACGTGTGGCCGTCCGTGCCGCGCCAGTGCCTCGACGAAAGGACGCCACTCCGGCGCGCCGGTGCGTTGGAAGCCTCCCACCAGCCCCGCGATCGTGTCGCGCACCTTGACAGCCACCTCGATCGCAAGCTCCCCATCCCGCAGTCGCTTCTTGTTCTCGATACGGTGCCCGCGAAAATCCTTCACCTCAATAAAGTGGATCTCGCCGCGCCACAGGCCGATGAAGTCGACGGCCTTGGTCCCCGCCCGGAGGACGTGAGAACGCCCATCCACCTCCACGACGAGCCGATCTTTCAGGCGCTCAACCCCGCCGCGATAGATGGCGTGCTCGTCGTATTTCTCGATCAGCCAGCCCTCGGAGAACTCGAACACCAGCGCCCCTTCAACGAGCGAAGTCACGAACGTCCCTCAATCGGCGGCTCGGGCGCATAGAACAGCGCCTGTTCGCGTTCGTAGTGGGCTGAATACTCCTCGAATATCGGATTGTGCGAGAGGCCGGAGAATGTGGGCGAAGCCTCGATCTGTACGGGATCCGCCTCGCTCTCGCGATGGAAGGAGAAGAAGCGCAGATCAAACCGCGGCGGCGTCCGGTACTCCGAGGCCATTGAGATTTCCCGCGCTAGCAGGTAGTCGTGCGTGGCCAGAAAGACCTGCACGCCTCGACCCGCGAGCTGACGCAGGATCTCCGCGACAAGCGTGACGAGCTTTGGATTCAGGTTCGCTTCCGGCTCGTCCCAGAAGAGGATTGTCTGCGTCGTCAGCGCGCCGTTCTTGATAAGGTATGCCACGCTGGCGATCTTGCGCATGCCCTCGGCCACCATGTGAGCCTGGAATTCGCCCAGCGACGATCGGACCACGAACCTTGTCCCTGCGAGGCTCACGGTGCCCCCGAGCGCGCCCTCAAGCATGGCGAGTATCGGACGGAGCGCTCCCATTGCCTTCTCCCGGAGGGGCAGCGCGCTCAGTTCTTTGCACAGATCATAATATGTCTCGTCGAAAGATAGCTCCCGGCGCTCATAAGCGCTGGTGAACCCCTCATACATCGACAGGGCCTCTCGCGAAGGAAGGAAAATGGCGCGCGAACCCGAAAAAGAGGGGCTCTTCTCCAAAGGGTCACCAGGGTCCGCCTCCCGCCATCGGATCTGACCGTGGTCGCACTCGACTTGCACGGTTTCCCGGTCGTCATGGCGTCCCGGCGTTCGCCGGAGGTTGCCGCGAAACACAGCGTGGAGCTTCACCCGAAAGTCGCCTGGCTCGCTCGGTACGAGCGGCGCGCGGAGAAGCGCATACATCGCCTTGAGAGCGTGCGATTTTCCTGTCGCATTACGGCCGATAAAGACGTTGATGCCTGGACAGGCATCGATCGTTACGTCCTCGAACACCGTGAAATGCTGGAGGGACGCCTTCGTGACGCGCCCACTCCACTGCGCCCTTCGGCGGGCGTCGTGTGCGACGGCCGTGAGAAGTCCGCGAAGCCCGGCCACCACATCCTCCCAGGCGTCCTCCGCGTGCCTCCATTGGCTCACCGGTCGCCCGTTGCGGGGCAGGCTCTGGATCCCTCCCAGCTCGGTGACGTCCACAACCGAAGGTGTGACCAGCACTGGGACCACAGGGATGTTCCGCCGCAGCGCGTTCGAAGTCACCGTTGAGCCATCCGAGCTTGCCAAAAACCATGCGCTCACCAGCAACACCACAACGTCCGCATTGGGGGCGACATCGCGATCGCCGGTTGGACCCTCCGCTTCGTGATCAACCGGGTGCTCGCTCCAAGAGGCGAGTAGACCCTCCGTCCGCAGAGGCTCCAGGTGGCGCTCGAAGTCCACCGCAAATGCACGATTTTCTTCGGCGAAATAGATGGCGATGCTGGCAGCATTCGCGTTCGGCTCGGGGCGTGCCCCGGAAGTGCCTTCCATCATGGTTGCCTACGCCATCGGCCCTAAAATGTCACGCGGATGGACAACTGAATCCGAAGATCCCGACAAAGCCCGGCGGTTCGCCCGCAAGCCCGGCTAACGGGAATCATCCGTATTCCCATGCCCTGTTCGACGAAGCCGGTGCCATCGTTGTATCGTGTCGACCCTTCGCGTCGGGCCTTGTGACCGAATGCGGCTGCCCCTGAAGAGGGACCGCCCCCCTTTCCAGCCCCTTTCGGGCGCCCTGCGAACGGTCGGCAGCCCCTCGGCGACCCCGTGCCGAACGGCCGGCAGCCCCTCGGCGACCCCGTGCCGAACGGTCGGCAGCCCCTCGGCGACCCCGTGCCGAACGGCCGGCAGCCCCTCGGCGACCCCCTGCCGAACGGCCGGCAGCCCCTTCGGACCGGCTGCCGAACGTCCGGCAGCCGCCTCGCACCCCCTGCCGAACGGTGGCCAGCCGCCTCGGACGCCCCGCCGAACGGTCGGCAGCCCCTTCGGACCCGCTGCCGAACGGCCGGCAGCCCCTCGGCGACCCTCTGCCAAACGATCGGCAGCCCCTTGGCGACGCCCTGCCAACGATCGGCAGCCCCTTCGGACCCGCTGCCGACCGGCCGCCAGCCGCTTCAAGTGGACCGCTTAGCGCGGAACTTCACTGATCTTCAGCTTGAACGGACGCGCTCCGCCGGCCTCTTCCGTACCAACAAAGATCTCGTAGGTGCCTTTTGTCCACGCGCCGCGGCCCACGGCGACTTTTCCCCCGTCGGCCTTGCCGCACCACTTGCCCTGGCCCGCGCGAACGAGCAGGGTGAGGCGCTCGCCTTCGACTTCCACGGTCATCGCGAGCATGTTCTCTGGCAGTTCCATCTGAAACTGCGCCGCGCTGGGGATGTTTCCCTCGCAGGGCGGCATGCGCCCGTCCCCTCGCGCCGTGCCCGCGACCTCGATTGCGGCGCCGCCGGGCTTCATGACGAGCGGCCCCGCAGCGGTCACCGCTGCCGCTGACGTTGCTGCAGGATCCGGCGACCCAACCCCATTGCCACCCGCGCACGCGGTCGAGCCGAGCAGCCCAACCGAGAGCGCAAAGGCGGTTATCCACCGCTGAGCCACCCTTGTCGGGCCGGGGAGTGAGCTGGAACCTGGCGCACGAAGTGGGGCGAGATGGTGCATTTGAACCGAAGTAACATCGCCCACGCGCTGTAGGCTACACCCCTGTGCCGACGGATTCGTGCTCCCGCGGTCGCGCGAGCATGGTGCCCCAAGACCGCAGCCAACCCAACCTGCCGGCGAAAAACCACGGGGACGAAGAGCAGGCATTGATCCAGCGAATGCTGACCTATACCGTGACCGTGCGGGCGCTGCATAACTAACCCACTGACACATCCACCTCGGCGGACAGAAATGCGTTCAGAGTACAGACACCGCGGATATTCCGAACTGACAGCCGAAGAACTCGCCGCGCTTGGGGAGAAAATGTTCGCGGTTAGAAACTATACCGGGGGAGGGTTACAGACTGTAAACAGTCGCAGCCTGCTCGCTACTTCACTCCATTATAAACGCCGGGAATAAGAGCGCCTATCCCGTGGCACGCGTGCTGCAACTGTCACGCTCCGAAACGATCACCCCATAGGCTTCGTGTAGGAGGAAGGTCATGATTGATAATACCCAGTTCTGGTTTGATATTACCCGTCAACTCGACGAATGGCGCTATTCTGGAGCCAATCGCAAACACTACACCGGCTATGGCGGGCGTGGCATGGTAAACGAAACCATCAGCGCGTTTGACTTTGCCACCTGCAAGAAACAATGGCGTGATCACGCGGCCAACGTTGGCATGGAGACGCGTATCGCCAAGTCAGGTTCAGGGCTGGAACAAGGCGTGTTTGACTTCATCTGCCACGAGCACGGAAAAGCCCACGCAGCGTTCGTCTACCATATCATCGTTCAAGGCGCGCGCGACGAATACGGTGAAGCCAGCCCATGGGTAGACATCTTCTAACCTCGCAGTTGCCCCAATCAACGCCCCGAAGCCCGGATGCCGGCTTGACTTCATGCGCTCGCCGGGCCGCGGGGCTTTGATGCCTAAGATTCTGTCAGGACTTCATCGATCTTGTTGGCGGTGAGCGCCCGATCGAGCCACGTTTCAAGCTGCGACGTGTTGGTGCAGGTGAGAATTTTCTCGCGCGCCTCGGCGGGGACAGCGACGCCGCGCCGTTCAAGAATGCGCAGCAGAGCAGTGGCCTCGCCCATGGCCTTGCCAATTTCCCGGCCGTGCGCCTCGCCGAGCGCTTTCCCGCGCGCTTCGCCCTGCGCCTCGCCGAGCGCTTTTCCACGCGCTTCACCGCGCGCCTCGCCCCGCGCTTCGCCGCGCGCCTCGCCTTTTGCTTCACCCTGTTTGTAGAACCAGTTCTGCATCACAGTTTCCTCGCTCAATAACGGTAGAATGACTTCTCTCAAATTTCTACTTCTTTTATCGATATCTGCCATGACCACCATGGCCACCAACAACTCCTCCAATTCTGCGTCGCGAGCGCGGGCCCGCAGCGCGTCTACGGCCAATTTCATGTTGTTTGCATCAGCATCCACCGCGAGCGGCGCGAAGATCAGCCAAAATGCGCTGGATCGGCCGCATAGCTCCGCCACCGTTTTTTGGTAAACCGCGTCGATTCGAAAAACCACCCCGCAGAATGGCTCATTCTGCGGCGACGTGCGGTATTCGCCCAATTCTGGCCACGGCTTCTCGCGTCCGGACAGCAAGACAACCGTGGTCCGAATGGGAGGTCGCAAGTGCGCCGCGCTTGTTTTGTCCATCACGGTCATCGCGACCAGCACGTGATATTCAAACAGCCTTTCTGGGACATTCGCCTCCCATTCCAATTGCCACTCCACATGCTCCAGCCGGCGCTCCTCCCCGGCCTGAACCTCGATCACACGATCAAGCCTTCTTTGACGAGAGGTGACTTGCGTGTCGAGCCACGTGGCCGCTGTAATCTCCTCCCTATTGGGCAAAAGAGCCTTCGCGAACGACCTCGGAAACTGACGCGAAACATGACGAAGGGTCAAATCGACATCTTCGCCAACGTCGGGCAACTCAGATGAACTCAAGATGCCTCCTTTCAACCCATATCTGGACAAATCGGGGCTGGATTATTTCGAAAACGACGTCGCGCTGAAAAAAACTCATCTGGGTAGATCAGGCCCTTGCGCGAAACGCGCTCTCGGTCTGCTGCTTATCGCCAGCCAGACCCCGCCGCATCACCGCGCGCGCTTGGGTAGAACAGATCGCCATGGAGCTTGCCGACGGCGAACGCGCGCATCACCGCGCGCTTGGATAGAACTCTTGTCCGATTCTGCACCGATGGAGCCCGGATGGGTAGGTTCGTCAAAGCACTTCGGGGGAGAGGCAAAGCCGAATGCGCTCGTGAAAGGCGAGCGTGTTGGAATCCGCCAGCACGTAACGCAGTAGATCGCGCAGCTTGCCTTGCGAGGCAGCGAGTTCGAGTAGATGGTTCCAAGCTGGCTCCGGGGCCTCGCGCCGCCACGTGCCGATGCGAATGTTGACGCATTTAGCCAGGTGCTTGATGTCCGGGATATCGTCATAGGCGCTCACGAGGAGGTTCCGCAACGGGACCGCCTGCGGATGGGCCCAGAGAAAGGGCACTGGCCCAGGATGCTGGGAGAGGGGACGTAGTTTGCGACACTCGAAGCGGGTGCGGGCGCATGACCCTTGTGCGAGGGATGCGGAGGAGAAGAAGCCGCCACGGGCGCTCGGCCCGCGTGAAGGTTCTTCACGACCGTGCGCAGACCATCGCTCAGCCTCATTCGGGGATGGGGTCTTCAATGCACACACCCACCTCAAGCAACACGTAAAGCAGCGCAAGCTCTTGAGGCAATAGGCCCGTCGACGACTCGCTGTGGTAGGTGCTGAAGAGCACGCGGCCACACTGCTGTTCGAAGCTAATGGTGAGGGGACGATCCCCATTCGGCGTTTGTCCCGAAATCCATGTTTTGGGGGTAACCGTGGTGGGCTGACCTTCGAGATCCGTGGTGTTCACGGAGTGCAGCGCTTTGATGCGCGTATAGCCCTTTTCGAACACGGGGTTCGTGATGCCTTGAGCGCCGAGCCAGGCCGCGAGATCCGGGTCCATCTGAGTTGCCGGTGCGTCGTATTCAGTTACCGTACAAGCATCCCCCTCGGAACTGATGAGTTCGAAGTCGACGTAACCCGGGAAGCCGTAGTCCATCCACTTGTACGACCAGTCGGTTACGTACAGCTTGCCGCCCGCGCCCACGAACTTGCGGATGTTGTCGATTTCGCCGTTGCCGCCGCTATTGCACGATGAACACGGCACAAACGCGATATGGAATTTTGACAGCTCGGCGTAGTTTTCAAACGGCGAGGTGCAGTTGAAGCCTTGGCAGCCGTACGTTGCGATTTGGTCCGCGTCGATGCCAAGCTGCACAAGGCTCGTTCCAATGTCGTCCCACGCTCCCGACAGAATAGCCATCTTCGGGATGTCATCTCCCGCGGCCTTATCCATGCGCGACGGCAAGCGCGTCGCCGTTGGATCGGCCGGCATCGCTCCCGCGGTGATCGTGATGGGGCGGACGCGCCGAAACTGACCCTTTTGAACGACAAGAAACTGTTCTCCCGCGCCGTAGGTTTCCAACTCAAAAGTGCCGTCGGGTTTTGAAAAAGCGTGTGGAACGCCCGACGAGAGCGTGACGCATGTGTCGCAATAAACGCCGTCGGGGATTGCCGGAGGCGGGGTGGAAGTGAGGTACACAAGCGCGCCGCTGATCGGGATTGTTCCCTCCGGCGCAACCACCTTACCGGCCAACGTGCCAGTTGGCTTGGGCGCGCCGCCGCCCACGCCCGCCGGGAAATCGCCGCCTGTCGACTGCGCGCCGCCGATTCCACCCGTGCCATTTCCGCCGCTCCCGGCGTTTCCGCCGCTTGTTCCTGTTTCTTTCCCAGTGGCGGAGCACGCAGTGAGGACAACCAGTGACAGCGAAAGGATGGTGTGACGCATGATTCTTCTCGCCGGATAAGAGCGCAACGCGCGCCGCGCCGCAAGTTGGTTGGCGCGGATTTGCCGGTCTTAGGAGTCGACCAGCCGCTACTCCGTGTTCACCGGCGTCACGCCCAAAACATCCCCATGGGCGCGCGAAACGTCGCCATGCCCGCGACGAGCGGCGCTCGCAACAACGTGGGGGGCGTTGCGGGGGGCGCCAGCCCCTGCCCATGAGCGGTCGGTTCTATCAGCCGGGCAGAGCGCGGAAAACACCGAGCCGCGCAGCGGTGTGAATGTCCACATCCACCACTTGAAGGTTCGCCCACTGGATAAACCTCAGCGTGGCAACCTCCAATGGGCTTGCCACCTTCAACCGTCGCAACCACGCCCCGCTTTCGAGAGGAAACTGAGCGGTGTCCACCTGAAGTTCCTGACCGCTCGCGTCCACCAGCGTGAGCCCCTCAATGAGCAGCGACGCCTCCGCAGTCACCTCAAACGTGATGCTGAGCGCTTCGCCCGCGGTGCTCACTTCCTTGATCCGAACATCGAGATCCGGATGCTTCCAGCCCGGTTGGAGCGCCACCCCCTCAAAGTCGCGTGTCTCCAGCGCGGCGGCGTGATGCAGCCGGGCGCGACCGCGAAACACGATCTCCGTCGCTTCGGGTGCGGGAATCAGCGTGCTGCGGATCTCCATCAGAAGACAACCCGTATCCCGAAAAGCGGGCAGTTGCCGAAACCACGGTGAGCCGCCGTTGAACGTCAGATTCGTCCCCTTATCATCCGCGAACGAATGAATGGTCGTATCCCTCTCAACAAGCCTCACAAACACACCGCTATCGCATTGCACAAGGACGATCAACCCGGTGCCCGCCGCACCGTCGAAGACGAACGGCGGGTCATCCTTGAACGGCTCGAACGAGGCAGGATCCACGACACACAGGCCAGCGGGACGCGCGGTGAAAGTAGGCATGATGCTCGATATCATGCATCCGTCGCCGCTGCGAGCGTGGTTTGCCGAACTATCGCGGAAACTCCCGAGGCCCCGGCCGAATCGGCAATGCTTGGAAGGTCAAAAACCGAGGCGCAGACCGGGTCGGCGATGCTCCGGCGGTCAAGCAGGGCGGTGCCGGAGCGGGTTGCCGGTGCTCGGAAGGGCAAAATGGGCGGTGACCGGCTGGATTGCCGATGCTCGGAAGGGCAGGGCGGGCAGGGGTTTGGCGGCAAGCTGAACGAGCTAGAAAGGCGGGGGCGAGCGATAGGGCAGGGTCGGCCAAAGGCTGAGCGAGCTGGAAAACGGGCGGCTGGTCGTTGGGCCGGGTTTACCGATAAGCCGAACGAACTGGAAAACGCGGCGGCCGGGTTGAGAGTGGTTTGGTAGGTTGGGAATCGTTGCGGCTTGCTCTTCGCTTGCTTTTTTGGGGCGCCTTCTCCGCGTCGTTGCGGAGCGGCGGCCCCTTGGGCGCGCGAAACGTCCGCCCATCGCGCCGCGCGTCGTTCGCCTCGGGCCTCGCCATCGCGGCCTGCGCCGGGGCGCGGCGGACGTCGGCCGGCGGGCGCGGTGCGGTGTTGCGTTGGATTTCACGCGGCCGGCGGTGAAGACAACACGGTACGTAGTCGCTTTTGTTCTTGCATGCAGCAAATAACTCGGAGAACATGAAGCGGTGAGCGGAGCTGGCGGGATGGAACTTGTTATGCAGAACTGTCCATTGGGCGTTGGGCACACAGAATTTTGTGGGTAGAGTCGTTTTAGTTTTTTCAGAAAGCGGTATGGGTAGTTGACCGTTCGAGGCGCTTTTCCAAGGTGGTGCGCACCTTACTGTTCCTCACCCGCGGCTTGGTCGAGTGGCAAAGTGAGTAGGTTCGTTTTTACAAAGAGACTGACGCGGATTGCGCTTGGGTAAAGGCGCTTTTTAGGACTTTCCCTCGCATCTACCTCTTCTCAACTGGTGTAACGTCGATCGATTGAATGGGTAGATCCGCGGTCATATTGTACAAAAGAAGCGACCCAGAATTGTGTCGGAGCTGCTGCATCACTTCACCTTCAATTTGCGTTCAAGTTGGTTGGTGAAGTGGGTAGATTCGAAGGTGGAGATTCGACTGATTTCTGTGCCTCTGTTCGGGGGCGCGGTTGTTCAACTATCAGCTTTGTTTCATCGGTCAGCGGTCCATTTCTCCCCGAGAGGTTCATGTGTACCCACGTGTACGAAATGGCATTGGCCAGGTCTTTATGGGTACACTTGTCGCGCTTCGCTTGTTTTTGCAGCGTCGCGACACAACGGAAACACGCTGGCGTGCGCAGCCGCGGAGCGTGTACGCAATATCGCGCTTCGCTGGATGTCAGATCCGGTGGTGTATTTTTTCTTGCCGCACGGGTTCACGAAACGCTTTATTTTGCGCCTTCGGGTGAGCAAACTTGTATTTTGCTCCCGCGCGTCGAGAACTCACTCCCTTCGATACTCCTCGTGCGCACTCGAAGGGCCAAGCCGCGCGTAGGCCGCGGCTCGGCCTGATGAATTTATTTTCGGTGTCGGAGTGGGTCGAGTGTACGCACGACATTTTGAGACGTCGGCGTTGTGGATGCGCACCCCGAGTGCATCACTCTCGCAGGGCAAATTGTGCTTGACTGCCATTTTGATACAGATAGTCTACGGATTGTGCGGAGGACACGGTGGGGTTGATAGCGGCAATGCTCAAAAGTGTACACATTCAATCGTCGCCATCGAGATGGCCTTGTGTACATTTGTCGCGATCGCGTCATCCCTTCAAAACGTGGGATACGGCGTTGCAAATTCGAAAACAACCCATCCAGCACAAGGTGCCCAACCATGCGCTGGTACTGACGGCCAGGCTTGCTGCGCAGGGCGTCCTTCGTCCGCCCTGCTTGCGCCGCCCGGCCGCAGCACACCGCAACGTTGGGCCGGCGAGCAAGGCGGCGCCCGCTGTCCCCAGAAGGGGTCAATACGCTAGAACTCAACCTATCATGAAGTGACGCGGTGACGCGCTCTACGGAAAAACGAGGTATCAACGTGCCTGATGTTAGGATAGAGGATCAGTTCAACTGGAAGCTCCGCCAGCTCTCGGTCGAGTTGCACTCCATGATCTCAAAGCCGGTCTGGGTTATCCTTGCGATCGCGCCCTCGGTCACCGTCATGGCCTGCGATGGCGGAGCCGCCTCTCCATCTGGCAGTTCGAGCACCGGTGGCGCTGGAGCGGGGGGCTCGTCCATGAGTGGCACTGTCGGCTCAACGACGAGCACCACGTCGGACCCTGTGGAGCTTGCCGGTGACGCAGACTACGCGGGAACCATGGTCAGTGATCCGACTACAATCTACTGGGTCACAGACAGTAAGGTTCTGGCCGTCCCAAAGCTCGGCGGAGCAGTCACAACACTTGCGAGTCGGCAAAATTATCCGGTGGGACTCGCGGTTGATGATACGGACGTCTACTGGACGGTTGGTGACTTCGGAGCCGCCTCGGTGATGAGGGTGCCTAACGGCGGCGGCACTCCTTCGACACTGGTCGATGGTCAATCGGAAGCGGGCGTGATTGCAGTTGACGACGTGAGCGTCTTTTGGGCGGATGGTAGCACGATTCAAAAGCTACCAAAGGCCGGCGGTTCAAGCGTATCGATCGTATCCGTGTCAAATGTATCGTCGATGCATCTAAAGGCTGATCGGTTATATGTGGCAACGATCGATTGGACTCAACAGGCGGCCGGCGGCATCTTCTCATGCGATCTCGACGGCAATGATGTATTGCCTATTGCGACAGCTATTGATGGAACCAGTCGCGGCTGTTCTGCACTCGCGGTTGATGACACACACGCATACTGCACCGCTTCCAAGGGGACAAGCCCAGGAGTGTCCACTGTGATCTCGTGTCCTTTGGACGGAAGCGGTCCGACCGAGATCGCCGGGATTCACAGCTACTGCATCTCTGCTGCAATTGCAGTTGACAGTTCTACGATCTTCTGGAGCGAGGATCCCAGCAGTGTCGAGGCCGTTTGTGGAGTTCACTCTGTGTCAGAACTGGGCGGACAACCTGCTGACGTGTTTCTCTATGGAATGTATGCTGGCATGGTTATCGACGAGTCGCACTTGTTCGTGGCACGGAACTGGCCCGGTGGCGGTTCGTCAGTGTTTCGCGTGCCGAAGTAGAAGCGGTATATGAAGTACTTCGACCCTCCCGGGGGCATCAGCTTACCGAACCGGTGCGAGGCGCCGCATCATGCCTGTTCTTGCTGTCGACGAGCGGCCCAACCAGAAATTGGATCCGGCAAGTGGGTTCGCGTTGCTCACCCACTTGCGGCTCAATTTCGCGTTGGTGCGCCAGCGAAAGCTGGGAGAAGACAGCAGGTGAAAGGCGATGAAGAGTAACAAGACTCACAAATCGATAGTCCTGCCCCGGAAGGAGTCCATCCACCGGGTAGCTAACCCTTGCGTTTCGTGGAGCGATCCACGGGGCGAAGCGTAGGAGGCGAATGAGCGAGCCGGGTGATCGAGCGCCGAAAAGAATATCGTCGCCGGGAGCCCAAGCGGTTAACGTCGTGGAAGGCGAAAGTGTCTCTCCGAAGAATGGACGTGGAGAAGATGCTCCCCCCGGGGTCCAAGGAATTCGGCGCGTTCATAAGTCTTTTCACCGGAAGCTGGGAGATCTCAAAGGGGCCTCGCCTTCTGTGGTGGGAGGCAGGCAGTTGCGGGAAAGCGACAAGCGACACGCCGTGACGATGACCTTTGAGAAGTCGGACGAGGCCGTAGTACCGGCGAAGTCGGCGAAGATGCGGGTAACGCCCTTCGAGTCGATGGAGGGAAGGGCCGAGGCCAAGGGGAATTCCGCTGCACGAAACGCGCGCTCGACACTGAGCGAGTTCCGCGCGACCACGCAAACGCAGCGGATACGCCAAGGAGCGTCACGAACACGAGTCTCTTGCTCGATGCGTCCCTTCAGGTGCCACCACCGAACGGCACCAAGTTGGACGGATGCCGCTGTTCGGGCGGGGGCCCGCTCGTGTCCGTTTCCTTACGCGTCAGACCCGAGGTGGGAGCCCGGTGCGGGAAATCCGCTCGCCGGGTTCTGTCCGGGGGGCGGCCCGAAAGGGCCGTCCCTACCGGAACGACGGAAGTTTTTCAGACCAGGACGATGGCAAGGACCGCGATCACTATATCGACAGGAGACCATATGAACGTGACTGTTACTTTCCGGGCAACCGACGATTCTGCGTTGGCTGTTTCCGCGGATGAACTGGCTACTACTCTCATCGACGCAGGCCTCAATTGCACCCGAATGCGCCGGGCTCCTGATCCTGGCGAGAAGGGCGACATTCCCCTCGCACTGATGGTGACGGGCCTGGCACTGCAGAGCATCGGCGTTTTCATCGCATCACTTACCTTCTGGAGGAGCACTCGACCGAATTACACGCTGACCGTGAAGCAAGGGGATGTCACTTTTACTATCAACAATCTTGATTCAGCTGAGGCTCTACACCAAATCGAGTCTTTGAAGACGGCAATAGCATCAGGCGACACCAGCGTTGAAGTATCCCAGGTGAATTAAGATGGCACGCCGCCTCGCATTGGTCGTGAACTCTCGCACGAGCGGAGAACTAAAGGCCGGACACCACGACGTCTCGCGAGTCTTTGGTCTGCTGACGCGCTCTCAACTGGGGGCATGCGACCTCGCGAGCCCTCCGCCATTACACGGGTGTCCGAATTATTCAGCATTTCATCAGGCCCTACACGCGATGCTGGCAGACTGGAAAAACGAGGACCAGCTCGTCTTCTATTTTTCAGGCCACGGGAACGTTCTTAACGGCGTCTACTGTTTGCAATTCGGCGAGGCTCAGACTGAGAACGTGCCGTTTGCGAACATTCTTCAATCCCTCCGAGCGTTCGGTGTTTCCCGCTCGGTCATCGTGCTAGATGCATGTCACAGCGGCGGCGCGTTGACCGAGAAGAGCGATAGCTCCTCGCCCCTTAGTCCCGTTCCTGACGGCACCATACCCCAAGGAATCGCCATACTCGTATCGTCACGGCTGACTCAGAAGAGCTATGAGCTCACAGAAGAGGCGGGCAGTGTCTTCACGAAGCTCTTCTGTGACGGGATTGAGACGGGACTAGACGGCAGTGCCACAGATGACGGGTTCGTGGCAGTGGGGGACATAATTGACTACATCACGAAGAAGCTTCAGAAGGATCCATATGCGCGTTATCCGCAGAGTCCAATGTATAAGGTCAATCACGCCGATCGCAGCATATGGGTCGCGCGGAACATCAGCAAGAAACGCGAGCAGGTTGCCGTCGCTCAGGGTTCCACTTTTCTTCGAAACGTTGATGAATTGCGGCTCGCGTACGAGACCACGATAAGGTCAAAGCACCCATGTCAGGGAGCCTCGGTTGCTGACATCGATTGGGATCTCATCGACCTCTACATCGAGAGATCGAAGGAAGCCGTCGCCGCCGGCACATCGAGAGACGCTGACACTTTACGTCGACTGGGAATGTTTTCTCCTCTTTCCTATGGGGAACCTGCTCTCCACAACGCGGCCGCGCTCTGCTTCTCTGTTCGACCCGAGAAGCACACGCCACAGGCGCGCAGCGTCTTTGTTGCCGGCACGCCTTCTGGAAAAGCTTTCAAACGAATTGATGTCTATGGGCCATTGAGTTTGCAGGTCAAACAGCTTGTCGAGCTAGTGCAGAGCCATGTGGAGACGATTTCTGTCTTCGATGGTGGACTAAGGCAGGAGGAGCCCGACATCCCACTCGACTTGGTTAGAGAAGTGATATCAAACGCGATTGTTCATCGGGACTATGGCCTTAGCGGCACCGTTCGCATTTGGCTGACGCAGCACGCCCTCGAAGTGCGTAGCCCCGGTCGCTTCCCGGACGGGATAACATGGGACGCTCTACTCGCGGAGGATCACGGCTCATCCCCAGTTGATGCGGCCATTGTGCTCTACGTCACGAACACTCTCGCATCAGAGGGAATTGGGCGAGGTTTTGGCGTTATTCGCCAGCATGTCGCCCAACGTGGGCGCGAAGCCATCCGGTGCGTGGTTGCGAACAACCCCCCATCTATCGCTGTTCACATTATGCGTCGAACCCGCGTCGGAGCCCGAGATGCGCATACCGCTCAACCTACGCCCGACTACCCGAATTCCGAAGTCCGTGCCTTGAGCGAGGCGCTTGCTGCGGCTCAACATCGGAAAAGCGCGCTTCTCGAAAGAGGAGCGGACACGACTGAGGCGACCCGCGACGTCCTCGAGCTAAGGCGCCGCCTTCGCGAGGGCGGGCGGCTCCGGGAAGGCGACAGCCTCGGAGACGGGCGCTATGTGCTCCTCAACATGCTCGGACGTGGCGGCTTCGCAACAGTTTGGCGGGCCCACGATCGGGTAGATCATCAGCAGGTTGCAGTGAAGGTGCTACACAGCCAGTTCGGCAATGATCCATTGCGCCGTGAGCGGTTCTTCCGAGGCGCTAGGACGATGGCACGGCTTGCCCACGAGGCAATCGCGCGCGTCTTGCTAGCGGAAGGTGAGGACGATGGTTTTTTCTACTTTGTCATCGAACTCATCCGTGGAGGTGATTTGCGACACGCGACTCTGGAGCACAGGCTCCCGCGACCGCAGGTTGTTCCGCTGGTTCTCCAAGTTGGCAGTGCGTTGGCGGCAGCGCACTCCCATGGGTTCGTGCATCGGGACGTGAAGCCGGCGAACATCCTTCTAGCCGAGGACGGGTCGCCAAGACTCACCGACTTTGACCTCGTGGGTGGTATGGATACTACCGGAGGAACTCGAACAGGTGCGCTCGGCACGTTTGTTTACGCCGCGCCAGAGATGATGGAGCGGCCACAAGATGCAGACGCGCGTACAGACATATACAGTCTTGCGATGACCACGTTGTTTTGTTTATATGGTTCCGAACTTCCTATGAACGCGATTTTTCGCGACACCGCAGAATTCATTTCGAGAGTCGCGCCTGGACGACTTGGCGAAGTCCTGGCGCAGGCCGTTCAACTGAGTCCGGAAGAACGTTTCGCCGACATGAACACCTTCTGCGCTGCGCTCAAGCGTACGGCAGAAGGAAGTTGATGAACGCGGAACGAACCACAGTTCGAAGGCGGCGGCCTCCGCCCAACCACAAATCGGATCTGACGGTCGGGCGTCGCCCGCCCGCAGCTCAATTTGACGTCGGGCGGGCAGGAACGGCGGCCACGTGAACCACGCAAACACCGGTAGAGAGCGCCTATGGTGAAGCGTCCTAGCGACCACGGGAGGAGCCACAGGTCAACGCGTTTCTTGGCCGTTGGGCTCATGTTGGCCATGGGATATGCCCTCGGCGCCTTGGCGCTCGGAGGCTGCGCGGGAGCGCCCTGGCCGTCGAAGGGCAAGTTGCCGGAGCCTGTGGTCGATAGGCTGACAGAATGCGGCAAGAGGGGCCCCACGCCCCACGAGGCAATGACCTATGACCTTTCCTTTGTCGTGCACGTTACGGAAAACACCGAGGAGGCCCGTGTCGACGACGTGATGCTCACCAGCTCGACGCTCCACTTTCAGGAGGTGGAGACTTGCATGGCCGACGCACTCTTTGGCCACTGGAAGCTCTGGCGCTGAGGCAACGCAAGCCTGGTCCCCGTAGGGCCGTTCCGCCCCCAGGCGCGCCAACCGAGCAATATACTCATCAACAGATCAACGCGCCGGCTTGCCTCACCTGCCTCCAACGCTACCACATGCAAAATGCCTTGGAGGCCGAGTTTCTCCGCGTTTTTGAACTGGAGCATCGCAAGCAATATGATGAAGCTCTGGCCTTCTTGGACGCGATTTGGGAAACGAACCGCACGCGCGATCACGACGGGTGGCTCGCTCGAAACGTGGCACAAGACCGAGCGGTCATTCTCCTTCATGCGGGCCGGTATCCCGACGCGGAACGGGCCTATCGCGCGTGGGCCGAGCTGGGTTTCGAAGACGTTTCACAGCACTGGATGCACGCCGATGGGATGGCCCGTACGTTGGAGGCGCTCGGCAGGGATCAAGAAGCACTGGCCGTGATCGAGCATGCGCTCGGCCACCAAGATCCCAGATATCTACCCTCAGCCCTATGGATCTTGACCGAGTTTGTGCGCCTTTCGGAGAAGGTCCAACAACCCGTAGATCCAAAGTGGCTCCGCGTTGCCGAGGCGATCGCCGAGCGCTATGGGCTTGATATGCCGGCGCGCGAGTCCGCCGCCGAAGCCATTCGCGCCCTTGAAGAAGCCACGCACGGAAAGCAGCCAAGACAACCACGCACCTGAAAGCCGCGCGTGAAGCCCGGCCGCGCCTTCTCCCACCGCGACGTGTAACGGCGCGAAACGACGGATGGGTAGATCTATAAATCAGGCCGGCGCGTTTTCTCCGCCGCCTGACCTGTCAGGTGCGCCTTCTTTCCACCGCGATGGGTAGACCCGCAATCAAGCCGGCGCGTTTTCTCCGCCGCTTGACCCCTCAGGTGCGCCTTCTCCCGGCCCTTCGGGGGCTAACGAGTCTGACTCCAACGTACCCGGCCGCCGAGCACTCGGCCTCAACCTGCCCGCCAACTCCTCCTCGTCGCAAAAACGCAACAGGGCCACCGCCACCGCTGTGACCTTGGAAAAGGAGTCGTCAAACGCCTCCATCGAACGGTTTTTCTCCACCAACGTGGCATTCGCCTCCCGCGCCTCTCGCGTCACCCCTTTCAGCGCTGCCGCCAACGCTTTGGAAGCTTCAGCCAACGGATCTACCCATGGATCCACATCAAACGCCTTCACGCCGGGTAGAGTCGGCTTGGGAAACTTGGTCGCCTTGAGCGTCTTCACCGTTTGATCCGCCAATCTCACCAACGCCGCAGCATCTTGCGGAAGGGTGCCCGAGAGGTGGAGTTGGCCCACCATCGCCTCTCCAAACACCGCACCGACACCTTGCTTCAAACTCACCAACTGCGCGTATACTGACCGCGCCGCCACATCCCTCTCATTGCGAGGCTCCGCATCATCTGCCAACTCTGCGTTGTGTGCCGCGTCCGCCTTCTCCATCCCCTCGCCGCGCTGCTCCAAAAGCCGCGCCATCAACACCGCGACAGCCGCCAAATCGGGCCACAACACTCGCATTCGCCTTGAGACGATCCGTTACGGTTTTTGAGATCATGCCGCGACGCCTACCAGATCTTGATGCCAAAAGGGATGAAAAATCACCACGGTGGCCGACCGGGTGGGGGAGGTAGCTGAAAATGGGCCTTCAAAACGGCCGTTTTGGCGCCAATGGCCTTGTTTGATCGGCCAATTTTGCGATTTTTTGGCGAAACATCGCGTAAATGTCTGCCAAAAAGCCGACCCCGCGGCTGAAAAAGGTCTTCTTGGGAGCCATTTGCCCCACTCCCACGCTCCAACCGTTGTTCTTGTCGGCCAAGAAGGGGAGTTTTGCGGCGGGAGAGACGTAAATGGCTGAAAGGAAGGCGACCGGCGGGCGCAAAGGCGCGCAAATGGCGGAAGGGAGGCATCGACCCGGGCCAATGGCCGGCGAAATGGCAGTCGGAAACGGAGCTAATCGGCCGCCGAGAGGGCGATCGGCCGCGGTGGCGACCGTCAGTGCATCTTCGCTGCTGCATCAAATCGGTATTGCGGTCATCAAGCTGCTTTTTTGGGGCGCCGTCACCACGTTGTTGCCCGAGCGTACCCCTTGGGCGCGCGAAACCTCATCCCTCGCGCGAGCGAAAGCCACCCGACGCAGCGGCGGGCAAATGCGCGGGGGGGCGCCCCGCTTGGAAGAAATGGCATTGATTCACGCAGAAGCGCTCGCTCTGCAACGCGTGTCGGTTGGAGAATTTGGCGGTTGCGTGCGAGGGGACAGGGAGCGACTCCAAGAAAACGTAGAGGAGCTTGCAGATGTGTGCTATGCCTGAGCACATGCAGCCGGACCTGATTGTTCTCGCCCCTGACGTGCCGGATGTCGCGCTTATTGCCGAGGTTCGGCAAGAGTTATTGGATCGACAGGCCATTGAAGCACAGCTCCGGGAGTACATGCTCGACAATAGGTGCAGCGTTGCGTTGCTTGTGACCCCATCCAAGACCTGGATCTACCGCGACACTCTGCACGACTTCACGGAAGCGAGCATTCGGGAAGTTGGGGAATTCGACACCACAGAAATTCTTGGTTTGAAGCGGTCTCTTACCAACGAAGTCGACCTGTTTCACGCCGTCCGGGAGTGGCTGGAACATCTGGCTTCCGCATGGGCTTCTGCGTTGCCCCTTGCGAGCGGACCACGTAAGCCCGTCGTTGAGTACATCGTTCCCGCGCTCATCGAAGGCAGGGTGCTTTCGGGTAGCTTGGCATGAGACACGTCTTCGTCGAGTCGAACTGGGTCTTCGCGTACGTGGAACCTGAGTTCAAGAGGAAGCCTTCGGCAGCCCGTCTCGTCGATCGCGCCGCGGCGGGCGAACTGACCCTTCACATTCCAGCGATCTGCCTTCGCGAAGGCGCCGAATCCGTAACCGAACGTAAAGGCATTTGCATTGTCCGAGGCCATGCTCAACCGCGTTCTCGAACTTCGGCGCTCGGTAGTCGAGGTCAACCAGATGCGGCCCTACGACGAGGCTATCCTCGCCGCCGTCCTTGTGCAGGCCGAAGTCGAGCGTGCCAACGGGGCTACCGATCTGACCTTTTGCACTCTCGACTCCGACCTCTTGCCTTGGACAAGAAAAGGAGGAGCAAGGCCGGACTTGGAACTCTCTACAAAAAGGCCGGTATTACAGTTTTGGGGAGTTTCTCAATTCCATGAAAGTTAGAGTCATGTCCGCTATTCATGTCGGACAGGCTTTGGAAGCTTCTGACAGCGGCCTCCGTCTCGAAGCAGAACAAGCTCGCGCAAGACTACACGGGTGGCGGGCGAGAGAAACTTCAACCACGATTGAGATCTAATGGCTCAGTGGCAAGGACAGTTCAGCGGACACACCCATGAGACGCGTGTCGATGATCTCGAAGGCGCGCTGCGACTGGCCATCCATGCGTTCACAGCGGCGACATCCGAGGAGGAGCGTCGCAGCAAAGCCAAGTCCGCGCGGAACCTCGCAAAGCGGCTGCTCTCCGCGCGGCGACGTGTCCTGAAGGCGCGGCTCGTTGCGGCCCTGCGGGTGGTGACGGAGGAAGCGCATGAGCGACGGGCGACGGAGATCGCGTCGTTGCGGCAGCGAGAGGCTACTCTGGCGCAGAGCGGCGTGCATGGTATTCTCAAGGAGTTCGGCGCTCCAGATGCCATGACGACATAGGCGTTTTCAAACGCGCTTGCGGGCAAAGGCGCAGCCGTCGATCCCTATGCCGTCCCACCTTCGCTACCCGACCGCGCGCAATAGGAAAATTCCCCGCGCCGTCATCACGTCGTGGTAAGCTCCCGCTTTCACGGCGCCGCAATGGGCTAATCCTAGCTTGGGCAGGCGTCGTTATGGCCCTCGTCGTTTTAGGTTTGGCAGAACGAAGTGGTTCGTCTGCGGCAGTATGGGTTGGACTGCTCATGCTTGTCGCTTTGCCGGTTGCGGGGGTCAGCATGGCACGTGTGGCGCACCCAGAGCGGATAGAAGACCGCCTGCTCCGGCTCAGGGTAGGTGCGCCTTTTTTGGAATCCATTCCGGCGCGGGACGAGTAAGTGTCTGACCGAAGCCGCCTCGATATGCCTGCCCCGCCCAATGTCCGACGAGGCGACCTCTTCTGGATCGAACCGGACGAGTCGCGGGGATCCATCCCCGGCCATCCCCATCCGCACGTGGTGGTCCAAGATGACGTCTTCAACCGCTCGCGAATCCACACCGTGATTGTCTGCGCCCTGACCTCCAATCTCAGCCGCGCGAGCGAGCCCGGCAACGTGCTGCTCGATGTTGGTGAAGGCAACCTCACCAAGCGCAGCGTCGTCGTCGTCTCGCACGTCTCCTCCGTCGACAAAGCGCAGCTCGGGGAGCGCATTGGCGCACTCTCCGATGAGCGAGTAGAGCAAATCCTCGCCGGCATGAGGTTTCAGCAAGCCTCGTTCTTTTTTGATCGATAGGCGCCACACGGATCCGTGCGTAACGGATCCCGGCTCCTGAAGCCGTGGAGACAATCGCCCTTCACCCGAAAGACGCAAAGGCTCTTGCTGCCAAGTATTCTATGATTCTGTCAGGACTTCATCGATCGCCGCGGCGGTGAGCGCCCGATCGAGCTACGTTTCAAGCTGCGACGTGTTGGTGCAGGTGAGAATTTTCTCGCGCGCTATGAAGATCGCCATGCGCTGCCGCGCTTTAATGCTGTATAATAAGGAGCCCAGATGCGTGACAATCGTGAAAAGCGCGACCTGCATGCCCTCGACGAGAACGGCATGGTCCTTTGCAATCCGAGGGACCGCGAAGCGGCGCACCGCGCCGAAGTGGAGGGGATCGCAACCGAGCAGCTCAGCGACGTGACCTGTCGGAAATGTCTTGAGGCGATGCAACAGCCGGGGTGGCGTCGTGCGCCGCCCGTGGAGGAGCCCACCGGACCGCACATTCCGGAGAACAGAAAGACCGCGCCGTCAAAGCTTCGGCGCGCGGGCAAGCATTGATGGTGCAGCCAACACGTGACCGTGATGGCCGGACCACCTACTGTATCGGCGCGACTGACCAGCGTTCAAAGCGCCGGGCACCAATCGCTGGGTTCCGCGGCCCTTCTGTGATACCTTCCCAATTCATCGGGTGATCCCCGGCTCCGCGGAGCACGGGGGTGATCTGATTGGCACCCACACCAACGCCCCGCAGGGTAAACCGCAGGAGAACACCCACTTGAGCAAGATATACGAGGTTCGGTCGGTCGCGCGCAGCAATGGCAAGATCCACGCGTGGGGAGCCCGGTATTCGCGCGCCGAGGCCGAAGCTCTGCTGGCGAAACAGACTGAGAATCGGGAGTGGGCAGACGAGTATCACGAGCAATGGTCGATCGAAGAAATCGACACCACCGGCCTCTTCGAGATTCCGCCGCGCCCCTCTCCACGTGAACGGTTCTCGACCAAGGTCACGGAGGTGCCAAGCGGCAACGGCACGTGGGCCTCGCTCCGCGTCGATGTGGTGGACGAAACCGGCCGCATCGTCGCAACCTACCCACGCAATTACCCAAACCTATATCGAACGTTTGAGCCGTTTCGCCAAGGCGATCGGATGCTCGCCCTGATCTCAACCGATTACACCGCCACTGCCGTGATGGATCTGTCGACAGGCGAGGTGATTGCCGCGGAAGAACCCAACTCTTTTGGGTTCTGCCCCGCAGGTTTTTACGTGCCCGATTGGTGGGACATCCACGACGGGTCAATTCTTCCAGGCTCAGAACACTGGCGCTCGGAGCTTGAATTGCCGAAGGGCGACTTTGGCTTTGTTTGGGGATGTATCTGGGGCGACGACACGTCATGGAAGGTTCAATACCTCGATCTGACGCGCGTGCAGAGCGGAACAATCCTTCGCGACGAACGGTTTGGCTACGTCGAACTTGCGAGCCATCCCGATCTCCCAGCGAAGGACTTCATCAGGTGTTCGTTCTACGCCGGCAAGTGCAAAGTCACCTTTTCTGTGGTTGCGCGCTTCGACTTGAACACGGGTGAGAAACTCCAGGATGGTGATGAATGAGTCGTCCGACGAAGACCGATAGCTCTCACGATCCGATCATCGCGCCTCCGTCTGCGCCGCTCGATCCGCTCACCCAAGAGCCCGATGTTTCCCCCTCGGTGAACGCACGCGCGTGGGGGGGCTTGGGTGTCAGCCAATGGAACAAGCCCTCCGTCGAATCAACCCCAGCGAAAAAGTCCTTCCTCGGCGGGACAATGTTTCTTTCCGGCGGCCTGGCCATCCTTATCGCCAAGGGAGTGGTTGCCATTTGGGGTAAAGAGTACGGGCTGCCCTCTTTCCTGGCGGCATTCGTACTGTTGTTCGTGATTGTGGGTATCGTTCGCCTCGCCCCGAGCGAAAAACACCGAAGCGTGCTCCTGACCGTCACCGAAGATGTGCTCAGCGTCGAGGGCGGAGACATTCACATTGTTCTTCCTCTCGCTCGCGTCATGGCATTCCGCGCGTGCGATGGCGCTCGGCCCGGCACAACGTGTTTCGCGGTCGAAGCCGGCATGGATGTGCTGTATTTTGAAGTCGACCAAACGGCGGGGCTCCCCCTCATCAGGACACTCGGTAGCAAAGTGCCTAGCGTTCTCAAAGCGTCCGGCATCCGCGCCGATCTGCTGCGGCAAGGCCAATCGTTGCCTGAATGGACGCGCCAACTGCGTTCATTGGCTGCGCCTAGCGGCTACCGGGGAGGCAAGTCAAACGTCGAACACCTTTTTGCTGCCGTCGCCGATGATCGACTCAGCGCAGAAGAACGCATCGGCGCCGCCCTCGCATTAACCGGCCAGCCGGATACGCAAACGCGTGACACCCTTCGGACCACGTCAAAGAGCATCTCCCAAAAAGCCTTGAGACTTGCAATAGAGCACGTGGCCGACGACACCCTGCAAGATGATCACATCGCCCGTGCGCTCTCAACCGACGGACACCGCTGGTCCACGTAAGACATTGAGGTCGACCCGCGTTTGCTTCGGGGATCACGGCGGCGAAATCGGGCCCATGCTCGACAAATGGCGCGGAGGGTGGCTGCCAACGCAACATTCGTGTTTGGATGAGTTTGGGAGGGTAGACTTGAGCCCGCCGAATCAGAACCGCTCGCTTCTTGTCGCCCTTTGGTGGTGAGGTGCCGCCCGTGTCCGCGGAACCGCCAGCCCGTCGGCGACCCCGTGCCAAACGGTCGGCAGCCCCTTTCGGACGCCCAGTCAAACGCCGGCCAGCCCCCTCGGACCCGCTGCCGAACGGCCGCCAGCCCCTTCGGACCCATTGACCCCCCTTTTTGGGGCGCCGTCGCAGCGTTGTTGCCCGAGCGCAACCCCTCGGGCGCGCGAAACGCCATCCATCGCGCGGTGGGCAATGTGTCGCACGAAGGGGCGCGAACATCTCGACAGTGCCACTGTCGCAATCGGGGCAAAGTGCTTGAAATTACGCGATCCCTATTCTGCCTGCTCCACAACGCACCTCGTGGTTCTCGTACAAGTATTTGAAAATACGTGAATGGTATCTCGACACCAGCACTGTCGAGATGTCTTTGGGCCCTTCGCAACACTCCATCGGCGCGCGAGCGATGGCGCTTGAACAGTGCGGGGGGCGTTGCGGGGGGCGGGAGCCCCCCGCCCCATGAAAGGACTTGCATACGGGAAGATAGCGGGCGAGGATGCGCTCACCCAACCGAAAGAGATAGCCATGAAGATTGAGGGCATTGAAGGAATGGACGGACAACAACTCGCCATGGAACTGCAACGTGGAGGGAAGTTTGTGATCTACCAATACTGCATCTCTGTTTTCATCCTCACGTTTCGGCGGCCCAGCGACATCTACTTTGTTCGCGCGGGTGAAAGTGCGGTGAGCAAGGGCCTTGGGTACACGCTCCTCTCGCTCGTGTTGGGATGGTGGGGTATACCGTGGGGGCCGATCTATACTGTCAGCTCGGTGATTACCAATTTGGGCGGCGGCAAAGACGTCACGCACGAGGTCGTCGCGAGCTTCATGCAAAGGGGCTGACCGCGACCGATGGTTCGCGCCGAGTGGACACGAATGGAGACCGGTGACCGAAACTGCCCTTCGGGCGTTGGGTGGTCCGCTTTTGCGTCCATGGCGTTTACATTTTACCCGGCGAAATAGCCGTTTCTACCGCTCATTGTGAGTTTGGCGGAAAACGAAGCAAGCATCCTTTTCACTGGTTTTAGAGGCGACAATGCAATTCGACCGCGATCCAAATCCGTATGCCGCGCCCAGGGCTCAGACCTCCAACCACAATGACAACGACAATTACGGCGACACACAACTCGCCGGCCGGGGCGCGCGCTATCTCGCGCGTTTGGTCGACGGAGTGCTCAACTTGCTATGTGTGGTGCCAGTGGCCGGTCTGCTCTATACTCAGCAGATTATCACGATGGAAGATGCCCAGAACCAGCTGATTGTGATGGCCGTATTTGGGGGCGCATCGCTGCCGCTCAACATCTATCAGTGGACCCTGCTATCCCGAACCGGCCAGTCGCTTGGCAAAAAGTGGTTGCGCATCAAAGTGGTCAAGACCAACGGTTCCGCGGTGAATTTTACATCCGGCGTCGTGTTACGTGAGTGGCTCATGATGGTCTTCGGCCTCATTCCGATGGTTGGCAACGTCATCGGTTTGATTGATGGTCTGATGATCTTCCGTGAAGACCGGCGGTGCCTTCACGACCAGTTTGCCGGTACCAAGGTTGTGCGCGTGCTCCCGCGCTAATGCTGGGCGGTCGCGCGGACAACCACCGGCATCAGGCTTGTGCCGCGGTCTTTTGCTGCCTGCACCAATGCCAACCGCCTTCGCTCGCAGTCAATCTATTGCCTTGCTGCATGTCCCGACCTTGAATCGGGCGGGCGCGACCGGCGATCAGCTCTCGCCTGCAAAACCTTCCCATCGTCACCATGACGATTCAGGTCGGCGTGGAAGTGTGGGTTGAACAAGCTGTCGTTTCAGCCGCCGCCGGCTCCGCCCGTTCCGCCGCCGCCGGCTCCGCCCATTCCGCCGCCGCCGGTTCCGCCCATTCCGCCGCCGCCGGTTCCGCCCATTCCGCCGCCGCCCATTCCCGCGGTGCCACCCGTCGTGCTGGAAGACACGTTGATATCGCTTGTGGTTCCTGTGGAGTTCCCCCCGGCGCCCGCTTGGCCCGCCGCTCCGCCGGTGGTACCGCACTCATCGCCCGTGCAAGCGACCCCGTACACGGCGCACGCCACAAGCTCGGACGACATCGCTGTGGCTGCGGTCAAGCCGAGAGCTACCGCGGCCGCCGTTCTGCGCAAAGAGTGACCTTCAAGCCGATGACCGCAGTGTGGGCACAGGGGCTCCCGCGCCTTGGCGTGGCGGCTGCATTGCGGACAAACGATAAGTGTGACCGGGGGACGAAGCATCGAGCCATGACTCCATCGCTCCGCCACAAAGTCAAGCGCCGATTCAAAGCTCGATCGTTTCTATGGTAAGCTCACGCGATGGAGCCCACAAAACCGCCGGTGCGCGCCCTTCGCCCCGAGGATTTCGAGGTGCCACGCCCGGTGTACGCCGTGTGGGAGCTGACGCTCCGTTGCGATCAGCCCTGCGAACATTGTGGCTCCCGCGCCGGCCCCACCCGCGCTCGGGAGCTTTCCACAGCAGAAGCGGTCGAGGTGGCGAGCGCATTGGGCCGTTTGGGGTGCCGGGAGATTGTGCTCATCGGTGGTGAGGCTTATTTGCGCCCTGATCTCCACGAGATTGTGCGCGCTCTCGCCGCTTCCGGCATGCGCGTCACCATGCAAACAGGCGGTCGCGCAATGACCGAAGAACGGGCGCGCGCGCTGCGAAAAGCAGGCTTGTCCGCGCTCGGCGTCTCCATTGATGGGCCGGCGATCATCCACGATCGTCTGCGCGGCAACCTCGGAAGTCATACGGCCGCCCTTCGCGCGATGGACGCTGCCAAAGTCGCGGGACTGGCGGTTTCGGCCAACACACAAATCAATCGACTAAACCACGAACGCCTCCCC
Source organism: Polyangiaceae bacterium (assembly GCA_016712345.1). Classification (GTDB taxonomy): domain Bacteria; phylum Myxococcota_A; class Polyangia; order Polyangiales; family Polyangiaceae; genus JADJRH01. Next base: position 2,820,207 of record JADJRH010000011.1, on the reverse strand, counting down.
GAAACCGCCGCCGAGATTCGCGCCCACGGCGCCATTTCTTGGCAGGTGCAGCTCACTGTCCCCATGGGGCGAGCAGCCGATCGCCCCGAGTGGATCTTGGAGCCCTACCAGATTGTGGGCGTCATCGACGCGCTTGCCCAAATCCAGCTCGATGCTGCAAAAGAGGCCCCTTCCGGTCCCGTATTCAACGTAGTTCTTGGAAACAACGTGGGGTATTTCGGCCCTCATGAACAGATCTTGCGCTCTCGCCCCGGCGGGCCTGATGGTCATTGGCAAGGGTGCAGGGCCGGACTTCAGGTGATTGGAATCGAGTCGGATGGGACTGTCAAAGGGTGTCCCTCCCTTCCGACGAAACCTTATGCCGGTGGCAACGTGCGCGATCTCTCGCTTTCTGTGCTTTGGGAGCGGTCCCCGGAGGTCGGGTTTGCGCGCGACCGCACCTCATCGGAGCCTTGGGGCCACTGCAAGACTTGTTATTATGCCGAAGAGTGTTTGGGCGGCTGCTCGTGGACCGCCCACGCCACGCTCGGCCGCCGGGGCAACAACCCCTTTTGTTATCACCGCGCCACAGAACTCCGCAAAAAGGGGCTTCGCGAGCGCCTCACACGCAAGCTTGCGCCCCCCGGCGATCCCTACGATCTAGGCCTTTTTGAAATTGTTGAAGAGCCTGTGGAATGAACCGCGCTTCGAGCCCCGCCTCGGTCGCCGTGAGCGCGAGGCGCACTTCGCGCAGTCGCGGTGGAAGCCCCTTCGGTCCAGCATGTCGATGATGGGCATGCAGATCTACCGAGAACCGGCTCTCTGCTCCGCGGCGTCCCGGATTCTCTGCTCGCAGCGGGCGAGATCCCGCTGAGCCATCTCCCGACTCACATCCAGAAGGCGCTGTCGGTCTTCGACAGAGGGACAATGGCGGGTGGCGGTCCACAGCCGGGGATCGTCCGGGCTGCGCGGTGGCTCGAAGTCTCTCCAGACCCACACTCTTCCGTCGTCCGAGCCTGCGACAATCTGAAGACCATCCGGGCTCCACGCAGCGGAGCTGAACGCAGCCGTGTCCTTGGGGTCGAGCAGCACGACCGGCTCGCCCGAACCTTCCGTGCTCCAGATCCGCACCGTGCCGTCGTCCGATTGTGAAACGAGCCGGCGGCCATCGGGGCTCCAAGGCCTCCCTCCGGTCAAGCCAACGGCACCTTCGTGGCCGCGCAATAGCAGGGGGGCACCGGTGCCATCCACGTTCCAGATGCGCAGGACGCGGTCGGCGAATCCACAGGCGAGGCGCTTCGCATCGGGGCTGAAATATGCGGCGGCGCGGGGCTCCGCGTCGAGTTTCTGAACCGAGAGCAGCTCCCCCGCGCCTGCGGCATTCCAGATCCGCACCGCATTCTCTCTCGAAGTGGAAACAACCTGCCGACCGTCGGGGCCGTAGGTCACCATCCAGACACCCAGATCGGCGGCGCGAAAGACGAGGGGCGTGCCGGTTCCGTCGGCGTTCCAGATTCGCACGGTGTTGTCCCCGGCGGTCACGATGTGTCGGCCGTCCGGACTGAACATCGCAGAACCCAGGGGGCTCGCGTGGCCGCGCAGAATCAGGGGAGTGCCCGTTCCATCGGTGTTCCAAACCCGAGCGGTGTGGTCCGCGGAAGCGGATACGACCCGGCGGCCGTCCGGGCTGAAGGACACGGTGAACAGGCGCCCCTCGTGGCCGCGAAAGACGAGGGGAACCCCTGTCCCATCGGAGTTCCAGATTCGAACGGTCTTGTCGGCGCCGGCGGACGCGATCGTTCGGCCGTTCGGGCTCATTTCAGCCGCCATGACTTCGCCTTCGTGGCCACTCAACTTGAGGGGTCGTTTCGGGTCGACAGCATCCCAGATTCGCACCGTGCGATCCCACGAGGCGCTGGCGATCTGGCGTCCGTCGGGACTAAAGGCCGCCGAAACGACGTGATCGCCATGACCTCGGAAGACGTGGACCGGCTGCGCGGTGTGGACATTCCACAGGCGAACTGTGTGGTCGGCCGACGTGGTGACGAGTTCACCGCCCCGGGGACTGAATTCTACCGAATACACGCGTGCCCCATGGCCCCGAAAGACAACGGGCTTGTTCGAGCCATCGGCGTTCCAAACGCGCGCCGTCCCATCGTGAGACGCCGATGCAATACGAAGTCCGTCCGAACTCCAGGCCAATCCGGCCGTTGCGGCGTTGTGACCGCGAAGCACGATGGGCGTACCGGAGCCGTCGGCGCTCCACACGCGCACCGTATTGTCGCGGGACACGGAGGCAATACGAAGTCCGTCCGGGCTCCACGAAACCGCGAGCACGTCGGCTTCGTGACCGCGCAGCACCAGAGGCTCGCCTGCGCCGTCGGCCGTCCACACGCGCACCGTGTGATCGTCGGACGCGGAGGCGATGCGACGGCCGTCGGGAGCGAAGGCGACACCCCTCACGATGTGGTCGTGACCGCGCAGGACGAGGGGCTCGCCCGAGCCATCGGCGTTGCAAAGCCGTAGCGTTTTGTCGAAGGACGAAGAAACCACGCGTCGGCTGTCGGCGCTGAATGCCACGGAGGTCACGCGCTTCTGGTGCCCGCGCAAGACGAGCGGCTCGCCCGAGCCGTCGGCGCTCCAAAGCCGCACGAGGTTGTCGGCGGACGCGGTGGCGATCCGGCGACCGTCGGCGCTCCAAGCGACCGACAGGACAACGTCCACATGAGGAAGCGCGAAGCGAGCGACGCCCGCGTGGAGCGCCCAGTGCGCGAGCGGAACCCACCCCGGTGGAATGGACCCCGGCTCGATCTCGCGCAGAAGGGCGAGCGCCGTTGTGGGGTCGTTCTGTCGCTCGCGGGCCGCCGAGAGACGGCTCGCGTTACGGGCGCGCACGGCGTTGCGCTCGGACTCGCTTTTTTGGGCGCCCATCTCCGCGGCGAGTTCGGCCGAACGCCGAGCCTCTGTGCGCGCTCGGAAAGCCAAATACGAAACCGAGAGCACGGCGACGCTGAGCATCACGAACGCGCCGGCGATGGATCTGCGGCGTCGCTTTCTTGCGCGGTCGGCGCGTTCGATTACCGCTGCGAGAAACCGCGCTTCCGCAGGGGCAAGTTCGGCGATTCGCCCCGCGGGGAAGCGCGCCGCTTCACCAGCGGCCTCACCCGTCCAGAGCAACCCGGCACGCTCGCCGCTGGCTCGCCACTCGCGCGCGGCGGTCCTCAGCCGCGCGAGGAACAAGGCGTCGTCGGTTTCCTCGTCGAGCCACCTGTTCAGCGTCGGCCAGTGCATGATCAGCGACTCGTGCACGATCTCGACGGTGCTGTCCTCTTCGCCGTTTCCGTCGACTGTCAGAAGGCGCGCTGCGATCAACCGGTCCAACGTGCGGCGTATGTCGTGCCTGCCCGGCGGAAGTTCAAGGAGTTCCCCCAACCTCGGGAGCGCCCGGGTGCGCTCCGGCGTCACCAGGCGGAGCAGCAGCGAGCGCACGATCGGTTTGTCCTTGGGCGGCATGGCCGACAGAAGCTCGTCCGCATGCCGCGCAAGCGTTCCGCCGACGCCGCCGAGTGCCAGGTAGCTCGCCTCGGTCAGCGTGCGGTGAGTCGTGTCGCGCTTCGCCCACAGTTGCGCCGCCGTAAACTGGAGCAAGGGGAGCGCCCCGCGCGTGTGGGAGAGTTCATTGAGCATTCGTTCGACCAGCTCCGGCGGATCGAAGCGGTAATCGAGTGCCGCAATGGGCTTCGTGAGAGCTTCACGCAGCTCGTTCCTGTCGAGCGGCATGAGCAGGAAGCCCAACCCTGGGAGGATAGACTGCGCGTCGACCAGCCGGTCGAGGAAATCGGAGCGGAGCGTCGTAACGACCCGCAGAGGCGATCCGACATCGTCGGCCACGCCGGCGAGGCACGCGAAAAACGCGGCTCGATCCCGCGCGGATGCGAGCGTGTAGACCTCCTCGAGCTGATCGATGACGAGCAGGATCTTCTCGCCCTTGCGGCGCGCCCGCGCCCGCAACTGCTTCGCGAGGAAGCCGGGCTCCGTCGAAAGCCTGGAGCCGAGCACATCCCTCTGGAGTTCGCGCTCAGTGCCCGTAGCGCGCGGGTCGATCGGACGTGGCGCGAGCACGATCGGCGGCGCGTCGGATGCGCTGGACTCGGCCGTCGACTCTTCTTCCACCAGCGATTTGTTTCGGTCGCGTCCCGCCAACCGCCACGAGTGCCGCATTAAGAGTTCCGCCAACGAAAGAAGCGGGTACGGCCCAGGGCGCAGGACGAAAGCCTCCCAGGCGTCGCCGCCTTGTTTGAGCGCGGGGATCAGCCCCGCACGAACGAAGGACGACTTGCCCGCGCCGGACGCCCCCATGACCATCAAGAGCGGCTGCTCGGCGAGGCGTTGAACGGCCTGGTGGATCGCGCGATCGCGACCGAAGAAGCGCACTGCGTCGCCCTCCTGAAACGCCGAGAGGCCCGCGAAAGGGTCGTGATTTTCGAGCGTCCCGGACGCCTGCGCCGCCACGAAAGCGGTCAGTTCCTCGGCGAGTTCCGCAGCCGAACCCAGGCGGTCTTCCTTGCGTTTGATCAAACAGCGGTCAATGATCGCCCCGAGCTTTCCCAGCTCGGGATGTTCGGCGCGCAGGTCGCAGAGCGGCGTGTCCAAATCGAGCAGACTCGCCATTCCCACCATGCCATCGCTGTCGAGCAAAGCGCGCAGAGGGGACGCTCCAAAGAGCAATTCGTGAAACATGAGCCCGAGCGCCCAGATGTCGGCGCGGTGGTCCACTTCGCCGATCTGCCACTGCTCTGGCGCCATGTACATCGCGGTGCCGATCGCGGAGCTGGTCTGAACCGCCGAAGGGGCCCGCCCTCGCTGGACCAGCTCGCGGAGGGTGACATCGCGGAGCGTGATTTCGGGCCGGGGCTCGATCGCGGACAGAATCTTGGCGATCCCGAAGTCGAGCACTTTGATACCGCCCGTGTCTGTCAACACCACGTTCGATGGCTTCATGTCCCTGTGCACGATTCCCCGCTCGTGCGCGTGGGCGAGCGCTCTCGCGACAGGAAGCATCAACTCCGCCGCCACCCGCGGCAGCACCAGCAGGCCGGGGGCGTCCCCCTTCTTGGCTTTGCGGTCTGCAATCCATTGCCGCAAGGTTTGACCTTTAACGTATTCCAGCGCCATAAAAGGCCAGCCCTCGTGCTCACCCACGTCGTAAATCACGACGACGTTTTCGTGGCTGAGCTGCGCCGTGGCGCGCGCCTCCACGACAAATCGATTCGCATCGTTGGTGGAGCGAGCCCGGAGCAGGAACTTGAGCGCAGCCAAGCGGCCGAGGCGGGTGTCGCGGGCGAGGAGTACGCGACCCATGCCACCAACGCCAATCTGCCGGATGATTTCGTAAGGTCCGACCATTGTGCCTGGAGACAAGGCACTTGGGTCCGACTTGGGCACCTCAGCGGAGCGAAGTTCAACCGTCTGCGACGTGGTGTCCGAGCGCTCGGCTGATCCCGCATCGGTTCGTTCGAGCTGCCGCGTGGCGTCGGTTCGGAGAGACATCCCGGCGCAGCATAGCCGAGATTGAAGCGGCTGACTCGTATGCGAAGCCGGCTCCGAGCGTCCGTGCGCCAGTCTCGGTTCGCAAGCCCAGGCTCAACGTTTGCCGGGCCGAACGACGGGTCGCCTACCACGAGAACGAGATCCGCGTCAAGCGGCAACTTCCTACTTCGATGCGCGAGGCCGAGAAGTGCCGCGACGACCGTGGGCTTTCGCGCTTGCGCACTGCCAGTCACGCCCAAGACAAGCTAACATGGCTCGGCCAATGCTCCCCAAAAGGCCAGCTCCGTACGCCGAACAGGAGACCTTCAAGCACGGAAGCCCTCCGTCCGGCGAGCCAAATGCGCCGAAACATCTGCTGCTCCGAGTCATCGGCAGCCCGGCAACGTACCCGATCGCGCCGCGGCGCGTCGTTGTTCTTGGGCGCGGCGGCAAGGCAGACATCGAACTGGGCCACGTCTCAATCTCGCGGAGGCATGCAATCCTCTACAACAACGAAGCTGTGCCGCAGATTATGGACACGCGCAGCGCCAACGGCACCTGGGTGGGCGATCGCAAGGTCGACCCGGGGCAATGCGCTCCGATTGCGATGGGCGACGTCCTTCAACTCGGGTCGGTTAAGGTTTTGGTCAGCGAGCTGAGCGCCGAACCCGTGCCGCCGGACCGTTCGGGCGCAGCTGAGCGGCCGAGCGTGGTTGTGGCATCGCCGCAGATGCGCGAGCTGTACGAACTCGCCGGGCGGGTGGCGCAGAGTCAAATCAGCATTCTCATCCTCGGCGAGACGGGCGCCGGCAAGGAAGTGCTCGCGGAGACAATCCACCGCCAATCGCCCCGCGCAGAACGACCGTTTTTGTGCCTGAATTGCGGCGCATTCCCGGAGAACCTGCTCGAAAGCGAGCTGTTTGGGCACGAGAAAGGCGCGTTCACCGGTGCGGTGCAAACGAAGATCGGCCTTTTGGAGAGCGCCGATGGCGGCACGGTGTTCCTCGACGAGGTCGGCGAAATGCCGCCCTCTTTGCAAGTGAAGCTCCTGCGTGTCCTTGAGGAGCGAAAGATCACTCGAATTGGCGACCGCCAATCGCGAAGCATTGACGTGCGCTTCATCGCGGCGACCCACCGCAACGTACGCGAGGCAGTGGAGCGCGGGGAGTTCCGGCAGGACTTGTTCTTTCGAATCAACGGAATCTCCCTGGCAATCCCGCCGCTCCGCGAACGTACGATGGAGATCGAGGAGCTGGCGCGCCACTTTCTCGGCTTGGCCGCCCGCCGGGCTGGACTGGCTGACGCGCCGCATCTGTCACCCGAGGCGGTCTCCATTCTCAAAGCCCACGACTGGCCGGGGAACATTCGCGAGCTGCGCAATACGATGGAGCGCGCCCTCGTTCTGTGCGCGAACAACGTCATCACCGCGCAAAACCTGCAAATGGACAGCCTGCCTCGGGCTCGGGCGCCTTCTCCAACGCTGACGCCGCCGTCGTGGTATCCGGCGATCCCGCCCGCGCCGCCAACGCAGCCCGCCTTTCACGCCGCGCCGCCACAACCCCCACCGTCTTCTTCCGGTGGCTCGGGAAGCGAGGAGGAGCGCGCTCGCATCCTGGCCGCGCTCGACAAGTGCGCCGGGAACCAGACGCATGCCGCGCGACTGCTGGGAATTTCCCGAGGAACGCTGATCGCCCGGCTCAACCGCCACGATATCCCGCGTCCTCGCGGCGGCGGCGACACGAAGTGACGGGCGCTCCTCGGTGTGCTTCGCCCTTCGCGCTTTCGTAACTCGCTCGGACGCGTGATCGCGGCTGCTCTTCACGAAAAACACCAGCCACTTACGCAGCCGCCCGAAGAGCGAGCATTCGACCCTCTGCGCCCGAGCACACACAGACTCTCAGGGATGCATCGCCCCGTGTGGCAGAACCCGTCGCTCTCGGGGAAAGTCCCCGCAGGGCAGCTCGGCGGAATGGCATCGCACTGGACGACGCACATGCCCGCTTTCACCGGGTGGCAGATCGGGTCGACATCGCACTCACCGTCGGTGGGGCAATACGCCGGGACACAGCCGGCCTCCGACGCGCACGGGGTCTGCGAGGCGCCGGGATCGATGTCGCAACCGGCGTCTTTGCCATTGCAGGCCCACTCGGGCACGAGGCCACACTCAGGGCCGTTGTTGCAGGCCTGGTTCAGCGGCTCGCAGTGATCGAAACGAATCTCGAAGCAGTCGGCGCAGCCCCCCGCTGGGTCGCAGCTCGCACAGCAGAGATCGTCGTAGACCGGCACACACTCGGGGAAGGCGCCGAGGCAGGCAATCTCAGGTAACCCGGCGCATGCAATGCCACCGGAGCCCCCCGCGCCGGAGCTGCCCCCGTTGCCACCGGCTCCCCCGTTTCCATCACCGCCGTTCCCGCCATCCCCACTGCCCGCCGCCACGTTGCCATTGCACCCGCTGAGCAACCCGACCACAGCAGCCAAGAAAAAAACGGCTCCCCCCCGCCGCCGCAACCACCGAGAAATCCAGAGCCGCGCCGCTCGCTGCCGTCGGCGCGCAAGAAACAGCACGAAGCCGAGCAGGGGTGACAGCAAGGCGCCGGGACCGTGGCTGTCGCCCCCGGCCATGCGGCAGGTGCAGCTGTTCACTGGGTTTCGGCCACCGCCGTCGGAAGCGCCGCCGTCGGAAGAGCCGCCGTCGGAAGAGCCGCCGTCGGAAGAGCCGCCGTCGGAAGCGCCGCCGTCGGAGCCGCCGTTGGAAGCGCCGCCGGCAGAGCCGCCGCTCCCTGAGAGGTCTTTCACCAGCACGCTGACCGAGTCCGTGTCGCTGTTCACGCCGTCGCTCACCGTGAGTTCAAAGGTGAGGGTCGTGTCGGCTGCAACCTCGGGCGCCGTGAAGCTTGGCGCGAGGCTGGCGGCGTTGGCCAGCACGATGCTGGGTCCCGCGATCTGCATCCAACCGAACGTCAGTGCGTCGTTCTCGGGGTCCGTGCTCTGCGAGGCGTCGAGTGCGACCAAGCTGCCCTCGTCCACCACAAGATCGGCACCCGCATTGGCCTTGGTGGCGAGATTGCACTCGCCCGTTTCGGTCATGACGTTGCGAAAGGGCTTGTTGGTGATGCCCTGCACAGCGATGTCGTCCAGGTACCAGCCGTGGAAATCCGGCGCTCCGACGCCCACGTCCGTGCCGACACGGAATCGGATCTTCACAGTCTTGCCGGCGAACGCCGTGCCCAAGTTCAGGGTCACAGAGTTCGTCTGCGGCCACGCCGCATTGCGCGCCACATACGCCGGACGATCGGCCAGCGGGTTGTCGGCTCCCGCCACGTCGGCAATGACGCCGCCATAACCCGGATTGCCGAACGCGCTGACATCCTGCCAGGTAGCCCCTCCGTCGCCGGTGATTTCAACTACACCACCGTCCCAGTGAGTATTAGCCTGGCCCGGACTGGCCGGCGAAGACTCGAAATCGTGGGCGTGGGCAAAGCTGATGACCAACGGCGCCGCGCCGACCACGAGGTCCGGCGAAACCAGGGCCGTGTCCGAGTAGATCGCGAAATTCCGGCCGTAGAAGCGAAAGTTGCCGCTCGGCTGTTCAACCCGGCTCCAGATGTCGGCGGCGAGATCCTCGTACCCCGGCGCTTCCCAATGGGTCCACGGAGCCTCGTCGCTGTCGACCGTCTCGGTGGTGCTGTCGTCCGGCACGTCGTCGTGATGCACGCGGATGGACACCACGTCTTTCACCGACGGGCTACACGACGTGGCGTTGGTCATGGTGACGGTGAGCACCGCCTCCAGCGGGACATTCCCGCCGCCGTCGAGCGCCACGTCCACCGTGGCCGTGGCGGCCTCGAACGGCGCAAGGGCGGGCAATGTCACCGTGTTGCCGTTGGGGAACGAGATCCCCGTCGTGACCGAGGTGACCGCCGCGGTGGTTCCGGCGAGCACCGCCGCCCCGCCATTGCGCACCTCCAGGTGCAGCTTGCCGATCTCGCCCGCGTCGAGGATCCCGTCGCCGTCACAGCTCTGCACGCTGTCGTCGAGCGTCGCCGAGGCAAGCACCTGCCTGCCCGACACCGAGAAGTCCTCAACCACGCCATGGCCGTCGGCCGAGTTGCGAGGCGGCGAGACGGCGCACGTGCCGGCCCCACGTTCGGCGAAACCCTCCGCGAGCACCAAAAAATCATTGAAATCGTTGGCTGCCGCGGCAGCCAGGATCGCGTCACGCTGCTCGGTGACGGTCGGGTCCACCGGGGCCATCTTCATCCCGGCGACCATATAATCGGCCATGCGGCGCTTGCTCTCTTCGAACGGGTGATTGCCGCTCTGGAGCAGGCCGGTATAGGCCTGGAAGAGCATGCTGGCCCAGACTTCGCCCATGTTGTGGCGCTCCCAGTTGCCGGAAGCGGACTCCTGCTGCGGCCCGGCCGGCAGCGGCTCGCCGTTGCTCATGTGTTCGAATGTCAGGCCGTTCTTGTTCAGGTCGCGCGTGTAAGGGAAACGGCGGATGCCGAAGTAGCCGGCATCACCGAAGGCGGCGGTCACGTAGCTCCCGAGCGCGAAAGTGCCGTTCGCCACGTCGTCACCCTTTCGCACTTTCATAAGCAGCGCGTTGAAGTCGCCCCAGCCCTCGCTCTCGCCGCCACACTGTTCGGATCCGCAGGCGACCAGGCGGTGGTGGAGGTAATGACCCCACTCGTGCGCCACCATGTCGTTGTCGATCGAACCGTCGCGCATGGGTCCGGGGTCGACCACCATGGTCACGGTCAGGGGGGCGCCATTGGCCAGAGAGGCCTTGAGGGTGTTACCGGTGCTTAGCGAGATACCGAGCGAGCCGATGGTCACGCCGTCGGTGGCGGGATCGTCGGTCATGGTGGGCAAACTGCTGCCGTTGTTGCTGGCGAGGAGCACACCCACAGCGCCCGCTTGCTGCGCCCGCAACACCTTTGACTCGAAGGTGCACGAGCCGCGGTCGAGCAGAACGATCTTCCCGGCCACATTGTTAATCAGCGCTTGGCAGCCATCTGTTTTGGTGCCGACGCCGTCGTTGGCCAGGATCAAGCTCGCGGTGACGTTGTAAGAACTGGCGCCAAAGCTCGCCACCTGGTGTGCGGGCATGAGGTTCGAAGGCTTGACGACCAGGGATGAACTCGTGACGCCGTCCCACAGATACATCTGCATGCGTGGCCGACCGCCGTCGGCCGGGGTGGTCATATTCGCGTTGTTGGTGCCGTCCAGATCCTGAGCCTCGACGCGCATCGAGTCGCCCTCCACACCGCCACGGCCGAAGTTCGAGGCTTGCGCATTGCCCGCCGCCTCATTGAAGCCGGAGTCATAGAAGTAGTCATGGAGCCAGTTGGTCACAAAGAACATCTGCGTGGTTGCCGCCATGATCTGGTCCTTTGACGCGTCCGGCGCGAGCGAAGTGTCGAACGTGCGATCGAACGTAAACGCGCTCGTGATTGTGGCCCGCAGGTCGGCCCCCGGAGTGAAGCCGTCGGGACCGGCCAGGTCAGCATACGCGTCCACGTTATTGCCATCGGTCTTGGTCGCGGCATCGCTCAGCCACGGATCCGGGGCTCCATTGGGGCCGGTATTGAAAGCTTCGACAGAAACCAGCCCCGGCGCGGTGAACGCCGGTGAGCTGCCGTCGGGGACACCGGTAGGGTGGGGCGCAAAGTCGGCTTGGGGGCCGCCCGAGGATGGCACGAAGGGCGCGGCGCTGTCGGCCCAGACCCGATACTTGTAGGAGGCGTCCTGGACCAGATTGCGTCGCACCAGGATCTCTCCGTTGTCGGCTGCGATCACGTAGCCGCGCAGCTCCGACGAAGTGCCCGCTTCTTGGGCCGCGTCCACTTCGAGGTAATAGGCTGGCACCAGGCGGCCGGGCAAGGCGTAAAAGACCTTTTTGGCCCGCGCGGGCGTGGCGAATGCCAGCTTGCCGCCGGCGGTCTTCGGGCCCGGCGCAAGGGCGAAATAACCATAGCCGGCCTTCTCCCTGTCGAGCCTGGCGAGGTCACCGGCCTGGAGCGGCGTCCGGAAAGTGTCTGTCGCGGCAACCGCGACGGCCTGGGCCGCATCGAGCGTGAATGCCAGCTCGCCGCTTTTCGCCGTTGGCGTGGCGCTGCCATGCAGGTTGCCGCCGATGGCCACCAGGCGACCCCCACGATCGAGCAGCACCTTCATCTCCGTCTGGAAGAGTTCCACGCCGTCGATGCGCTGGCCCAAGATCACCACAATGCCACCGCGCCCCGTGTCGTGCACTTCGCGAACGTAGGCCGCCTCTAATGCGGCGGGTGAGAGCCCATAGAGGCGGGCGTTCCGGTGCACAAATGCCATAGCCTGCTCGGCGGGAGGCGCATGGGTGAGTGGTCCGTCCAGCGCCGCACGCGCGCGGTCGGCCCAAAAAAAAGTTGGGACGCCGCGGTGCGGAGCGACCGAAGCGACCACGCCATTGCGGGAGGCCAGGGTGTCTCCGGCGGTCGGCGCCGGTGCGTTCAGAGCACGATCGATATCTGGTAGTCCCTGGGCATGGGCACCCCCGCCAAACAGAGCGACCAAGCTGAGCGGAGCCAGACGGAGCAAGCGTAACATGGAGGTTTCTCCAGCGAGAAAAGAAGGAATGCACATTCGGGGTGGCCACCCCCGAGGATGGGGCTTGGCGCTGAGCGCAGGTGGGCAGGATCTGACGCCGGAGTTTGACGAAGATTCGGGCGGGCTTCAGCGCGCCCTTCGAGTCCTTCGTGCTCGGAATAGGCTGGGCCATTTCTAAGCGCGGCGGACACGAAAGGCGCCCCAAAGCTCGCTTCGATCTCGGCGATCCGGCTCCACCGCGGAGCGGAATCGGCACTCCTGCCAAGGTTTCGCATACCATCAGCGGCAGTGCAGCCGCATATATGTGAGAACCTTGCCAACGCCCGGAATGTCTTTGTAATGCGCCTTCATGCCGCGAACATATTGATGAGCGGGGCACTCGAACGTCTCAAGCGTCCCCCCCGTTCCTCCAAAGGTGGCGTAGTTGGTGACCGGATACTCCGACTTCGTGTTGATGTCGGCAAAGCCCGCCGACTGGCATCGCCCACCAACGGCATCGATCCATTGACCGTGACGAACACGCAGGCCGGACAACAGCTTCCCCTTGTCCTGATTGCAGGTCGCGGCTGCGACGAGGTCAGAAGCGGCGTTCTTGCCGAAGCTGATGGTCGAGTCGTCCGTGCACTGGAAACTAACCCGGGTCACATACTGGCCACCGCTGACCTGTTTCCAAATCGTCACCTTCTTGGCTCGTTCATTCCCTGGGCAATTGAGGGATGCCTCCGTGTCTGTTTCCCAGTTATCCCCGGCTTCCGTCAGATTCCGCTGCTCCGGCTTGTGGTACACAATGTCGCTGACGGTCTTGATCAGTTCGCCGCCGCAGAAGCCACCCGCAGTCACGCACGTGCCAGTGGTCGCAATGATCGCCGTATAACACGCCGCGGACAGCGTTGGAACGAACTCCGCTTGACCAAAGATCACTGCGATCAGGTCCGCTGCACAGGCGGCTCTGCCAATAAGCTTTCCGGTGACCAAACATCCTGTCGTCGAGGCGCCACACGCGTCGAACTTCGCACCTTCGCCATTGCCGCCGTCCTTCGAAATTTCGTCTGGAGACGCCGAACCGTAAAGGTTGTTCCGCACTTGCCAATCCCGGAACATCTCCTCAGCGCTCACGCCGTGATCCTCCGCCTGAAGGTCTTCGGGCACGAAATCAAGGCCGTCGTCGTAGCTGACGACTTCTTCAGGAAGCTCTTCAATGGCCTCCTCGGCTTCGATATCCTGCTGGGTGTCCGCGACAGGAGCTTCGTCCAAGACCTGATCCTTGTCGCCGCCGATCATCGCCGCTTCCGCGAGGTCATTGTCCATCAGCTCTTGCTCCTGCCCGTCAACGTCGTATTCCTGGTCGAAATTCGCGCAGCCCGCCAGCAGAAACGCCGCGCTCATCGGGACTGCCAGGTGCCGTGTGCCGCTCTTGGTCATGTTGCGAAGCGTGGAGTTGAGGATGGTCGCGATGCGCTTGTTCTGGGTTTTCATGTTGGTCTCTTTTCTCGGGGTGTGTCCCGTGTGAAAAGTACCTATTGCATCTGCTGGGCCACTTAAATTCCCTGGGGAAATCAAAGGAAAGCACCCGTCGATTGAGCGAATTGTTCAAACCGATGAACAATCGGTACAGACGCGATGTTCGGATTGTTCAAATGCCGTGAACAGTTCCCTCGGACGCTTGCCGCCCGCGGTGCGCTCGCTCGGCCCTTTCGCGTCTGGAAGGACCATGCGAGTGTTCGACACGACCCGGCGAAGGCGGGCTGGAGAAACGAGTTCAAGTTCGTTGGAAGGCGTTTTTTGGGGCGCCGTTTCTGCCTTGTTGCCCGGGCGCAAGCCCTCGGGCGCGCGAAACCTCGCCAATCGCGCGCCGGGTGAGATTGGGTAGAGTCGAGCAGTCCCCGTTGGGGTGGCTGAGACTGCCGGCAACGGACCGGACCATCAGGGCCCTGGGGCAGGGATGGCTATCTATGATTCTGTCAGGACTTCATCGATCGCCGTGGCGGTGAGCGCCCGATCGAGCCACGTTTCAAGCTGTGAGGTGTTGGTGCAGGTGAGGATTTTCTCGCGCGCCTCGGCCGGGACCGCGATGCCGCGCCGCTCAAGAACGCGCAACAGAGCGGTAGCCTCGCCAATGGCCTTTCCAATTTCCCGGCCGTGGGCCTCGCCGATCGCTTTTCCAATTTCCCGGCCGTGGGCCTCGCCGAGGGATTTTCCCCGTGCTTCACCCCGTGCTTCGCCTTTTGCTTCACCCTGTTTGTAGAACCAGTTCTGCATCACAGTTTCCTCGCGCAACAAAGGTAGAATGACTTCTCTCAAATTTCTACTTCTTTTATCGACATCCGCCATGACCACCATGGCCACGAGCAACTCCTCCAATTCTCGCCCGCTGGCCCGGGCCCGCAGCGCGTCCACAGCCACTTTCATGTTGAGTGGATCGGCGTCGACCGCGAGCGGCGCGAAGATCACCCAAAATGGGCTGGATCGAGCACACAGCTCGGCCACGGTTTTTTGGTAGACAGCGTCGATTCGAAAAACGACGCCGGAGAACGGCTCACTTTGCGGCGAAGTGCGGTATTCGCCCGAGCCTGGCCAAGGTTTCTCGCGACCGGAGAGCAGGACAACGGTGGTGCGAATAGGAAGTCGCAAATGGGCCGCACTTGCGTCGCCGATAGCGGTTAGCGCCACAAGCACGTGATACTCAAACAGCCTTTCTGGGACATTCGCCCCCATTCCAACTGCCACTCCACATGTTCAAGCCGCCGCTCTTCCCCCGCCTGAATCTCCAGCACACGATCAAGCCTCCTTTGACGCGATGTCACCTGCGTATCCAGCCATGTGGCCGACGAGATCTCCCCTCCATGAGATAAAAGGGCCTTTGCGAACGACCTGGGAAACTGACGCGAAACATGACGAAGGGTCAGATCGACATCTTCGCCAAAGTCGGGCAACTCAGATGAGTTCAAGATGCCTCCTTTCACCTTTATCTGGTCAAATCGGGGCCGAGTTATTTGAAAAACGACGTCGCGCGGAAAAAAAGTCGCCACCCCGAAGCGCGCCTTTCGTTTCTTCGTGGCGGGGTCGGGGGTCGCGCGTGCCCTGTGCGCATCTCGCGGTGTCGGTTTCTCCCAAGCGCCCGCGGCGGGGCCCCCTAACCCCCACCGCAGTGGTGAACGACCGGGTGCTGTGGTAACATTTTGGACCGGGATCCTGGGTGACAGAATCCTGGTGTGCGGAGACGTGGACCTGGAGGATGGGTCGCACGTACCGGGTGCACGTCGCCGCTGTCCGGGTGGTTGAGGGACACGGACAGGATATCTGGTAGCGTGAACCGGGCTCTTTATCGGCGAAAGCCGGGTGCTCTGTCAACACGAACCGAGAGTGACACTCTTCTCTCTGCGGTTGCTGTCGGCCGAACGAGCGAAGCTATCGGACCGCCGCCTCTGGGAGCGCGCGGTCGCGCCCGATAACGATATGGGAGTAAGTGCCGCGAAGCGGGCCGGCGCAGCGTGGCTCGAGGGGGGCCGGGGGAGACTGACAAGTTGAGTGAATGCCTGTGGAGAAGGAGTGGGGGCGGGTTGCGCTCTTGTCGAGTCGAACTCGCCCTGCGATGCGCTTGCGCTTTTGTGCCTACTCAACGCTTCTTGTCGAGTCGAATCTCCTTGCCTCTCAGCATCAACTCCGCGATTAATACCGGGCCGTAGAAGACTTCCCATGTGTCATCGTCAATGGGATTCAGCCCGACAGGTTCTCGTGCGAGGAGCTTCGAAAGGGTTGTCTTGCTGTTTTGTCCGGCAAACCTCAGACGACCTTGCTCATCCAATTTACGCACCTTCATCGTGTCTGGATACTCTGGCGACAAGAGCTTTTCCGGCATGTGCCGCCGCGACGGTACGAACACCGATGCAGGCGTCTTCATCTCCAGCGCCTCGTGCGGGCGCTCCTGGTTGTACATCCGGCGAAAGCAGTCAAAGGCACGCTGTTGACCTATTCGTGTCGGAGATGAAGGGGTCGTTGTGTCCTCCTTCAGCGTGCGGTGCATGCGCTCATGACGGCCATTCTGTTGGGGCTCTCCAGGCTCGATGCGCTCCGGCGTGATGCCCAATCGAATCCACCACACCGACAGCTCAGACAGCCCTCCGAGGCCAGTCGTCGCGAAAGGCGAACCGTTGTCGGAGCGAATCCGCCACGGCATCCCAAACTCGCGAAAGGCCCGCTCGAAGTGCGGTTGCACCGCGGCGAAGTCTGTCTTGACCAGCGCCTCGCACTTGAGCAAGTAGCGGCTCACATGGTCTGTCATCGTAAGCGGGTAACATCGAGTTTTGTCTCCCAGCGCGAAGTGCCCTTTGAAGTCCACGCACCACGTGTCGTTTGGGTGCGTCGTCTCAGCCATCGGCATCGCGGTCATCGGTGCGCACACACGACGCCGACGCGGCCGAACCAGACCGTACTTCGTTAGCGCATCTCCAATCGTACTCGCCGCTGGCACCTCCGTCATACCCATGCTCAACAGCCGCGCACGCAGCTTCTTCGGCCCCCCACGTCGGGTGTTCCTTACGCAGCTCCAGCACCCGATCGAGCACCTCGCCCGCTGTTCGGTGCGGGCACGAGCGCGCCACTGGTCGCCGTTCGTCCAGCCCGCCGGGGCCTTGCGCCTCGTACCGCTCCACCCATTTGTAGCCGGTCTTTCGGCTGATCCCGAAACGTGTGCACAGCTCGGTAAACGTTTCGTCCGTGTCGTTCACCATCGTGATAAACCGCATCCGCTCTTCCACAGGACAGGTCACTTTCCAGGGCACCGGCTCCTCCAAACCCGTGCCTTACCGCCCTGGATGAGATGTCACCCAGGAACCCGGTCTGATTCGTCACCCAGGCTCCCGGTCTACTTTGTTACCTGAGCACCCGGTCTGTACCCCCAAGCAACGTGTTTTTTGGGGCGCCATCGCTGCCTCGTTCCCGCAGGCACAGCCCCTTGGGCGCGCGAAACGTCACCAACCGCGTGAACAAACGGCGCCGGATCAGCGACGGGCAAAAGGGGGGGCGTTGCGGGGGGCGGAGCTGCGCGAGCCCCCCGCCCATGAAGCGTGCGTTGGATTTCACGCGCGAGCGCCCGCCATGCAACGCGCGTTTTGGTGAATTTGGCGGTTGCATGCGAAGTGTAAACGCGAGAGATTGGGGTGGTGGTTCGCCAGCGAAAAAGCAATGGAGACCGACGGGGGGATGCGGCCCATTGGGCGCTGGGCTCTCATTTCAAGATGGAACACTGGATGCGCGACTCTGCCGACACTCTACGAGCGTGCAACTTCCACCCTTCCATGCTCTTCGCCCCTGAGCGAACGCCACCCGCTCACCAGCCAGGCACTCTCACCCCGCAAGACCATGCGGCGCACTGACAAATCCACCGGGTCGGATGAGGCAATGTCAAAGCTGATCTATATCTCATACGCCGACCTTGACGTCGACCTCAAGAATGCGCTCGCGGAACACTTGACGCTCATCGGCAAGACCGTGCGCGTCTGGGACCGGAGCATGATCAGGCCCGGCGACAAGCTCTCCGAACAGGTCGAGAAGCACCTTCAGATGGCAGATGTCGTGCTCCTGCTCGTGAGTTCAGCCCGCTCTACCTTTGAGCTGTGCAAGCATGAGACCAGGAAAGCGCTTCAATATCGGGCCGAACGGGACACAAGGGTGATCCCCGTCCTCGTGCGACACTGCGTCTGGGAGGACGAGCCTTTCGGCGACCTCAAGCCACTCCCACAAGATAGGAGGCCGGTAAGTTCATCATCCGATCAGGATGCCGCGTGGGCCGATATCGCGGACGCCATTCAGGACATGCTCCGTGACGAATCGCGCGATCCGAACCATGCCGCCGGGGCGTCGGATGCCTCCGCCGAAGAGGTGCGTATTGACGAGGAAGAAACGTCGATACGGATGCCGGTTGGGCGGGCTACCAGGCCAACTCGGCCTATCGTGGATCAGCACGAGCGGAGGAGCGTCAGCCGCTTGCGTAGACAGCCGCGACTGCCAGCAAATCCGCTGCGCGATGCCAATGATGGGGTTGAGCGAGACGAAGGGGGCCACCCTACGACACCGACCCTCGCTGGAGATCCCGCACCAACAACAAAGGTTGTCGACGCTGAACGACCAAAGGAAGCCGAACCGAGCAGGCTCATACAGCGGGAATCCACGGGGGAAAAGGCGCCGAGCGCCGTAGTGCCTAACCGCGTTGTCCCGTTCCAGCCCGCGTCGTCCAGCCGCCCAGATGGCAGGCCCGAGCCGACGGCGGTTCCTAAACAAACAATACGCCATTCAGTTCCAATAGTACTGGGCCTTTCGGTCGCAATCCTGATTGTGGGGATGGTGGTGCGAATTCTGAGACCCGGACCGCCCCCGGTTCTTGACACCCCCGACGCCAGTTGGAGCGCCAATACGGTGACAGCGCCTGTCCCTCCTCCGCCACCTCCGGTCTGCTCGGAGGAGATGGTCGAAATGCCCGCCGGCACATTCATGATGGGTTCGCCACCGCAGGAGGGAGAAGACTCCCAGCGGCCCCAGCGTCGCGTCACCGTCGATGCATTCTGCATGGATCGGACGGAAGTCACAGTGAAAGCCTATTCGACATGTGTAGCGGCGTCCACTCAAGCCGGCTCATGCACACAGCCGCTCGCCGACCCCGCTTGCAATAGGTTGAAGGCCAATCCGAACTTGCCGGTGAATTGCGTTAGCTGGCGTCAAGCCGGCGCGTACTGCCGCTGGGCGGGGAAGCGCCTACCTACCGAAGCAGAATGGGAGTATGCTGCGCGCGGTGGCAACGAGCAGCGCCTATACCCATGGGGTCGGGAAGAAGCTGGTGGTCAGCTCTGCTGGCGCAACGAGGGCACCTGCCCGGTGGGTAGTTTTCCCGCCGGTGCGAGTCGTTGGGGACTCTTAGACATGGCCGGAAACGTGGCTGAGTGGACGGCTGATGGGTATGCTCCCTACGACCCCACCCAGCTCATCAATCCTGTCCGGGAAACGGCTCCTGATATGCGGCGCGTCACCCGAGGAGGCCACTGGAGAAGCCCCAACGCCGGCTTCGTTCGAAATGGCTACAGAGGGCAATATGTCGAAACAGGCCAACTCTTGGACGTCGGATTCCGCTGTGTTCGCCCGATTCCACGATAATGCCGTCGCGCCCGTTCTCCGAACCGCTTCCCAGACCATGGCAGGCTCGATGGCGCTCAGTATGAGGACGTCGACGCCCTGAGCTGCCTCGCCAGACGTGTTCCCAAAGGGGCCGAAAGGGGATCAGATTTGTTAGCGCACCGGCTCGTTGCGCCCGCCAACATCGAAAGCGGCGCAAAAGACGACCGTCAATGCCGCCTTGTGAGCAAACTTGGAGCCGCGTCCGACAAAGCCCACGTGCCCAATCAAGGTGTTTTTTGGGGCGCCATCGCCGCCTTGTTGCCCCCGCCGCAGCCCCTCGGGCGCGCGAAACGTCACCCACCGCGTCAACAAACGGCGCCGGATCAGCAACGGGCAAAAGGGTGGGGGGCGTTGCGGGGGGCGCCCGCCCCCCGCCCACAAAGAATGATCAGACGGTTGGCCCGCTGCGTGAAAGCACGCGTTTTGGGGCTCATCCGCGTTGAATTTCACGCACTCAGCTCAGCATCCAACGCGCGTTTTTGATGAATTTATGGTTGCATGCAAAGAGTAAACGCGAGAGATTGTAGCCATGGTGCCCACGGAGTGCACAGGGATGGACGCGGATGGGCGGTGCTTGCCCATTGACCGTTGGTCAGGGGCAGATTGCATCAACGGCCCGCTGCATAAGGGATAGTCGCTATGGCAGCCTCGCGTAAGCCGCGTCCGACCTTTGCTGCAGAGCTTGAACTGTGGAGCGCTGGTCATCGCGCTATTGCCGGGGCAGATGAGGTCGGCGTAGGAGCCGCCGCAGGGCCCCTTGTCGCTGCGGCAATCCTCTTGCCAATTCCTGACGACGGCGTCGACATTGCCGCAGCCTTCCAGGCACTTGCGGACGAGTGGTGGGAGGTTCGCGATAGCAAGGACATTGCCGACTCAAAAAAGTTACGACTGGACAGTCTGATTCGGCGCTCTGTCACCGTCGGCATCGGCATCGGTGTTGTAGAGGTTGCAGAGCGCGCGACTTTCACTGACCAGAACAAGGCGACGCTTCTGGCCACCGAACGCGCCCTTGATGCCTTGCCGCGCCCACCCGACGCGGTCTTGCTGGATGGCGGGGTGGACATCCCGAGGCGCAATTTCCTCTATCGTCGAATTCCAAAGGAAAATGACGCAACGACGAGCTTGAGCATCTCTGCCGCGTCGATCGTTGCAAACATGCATTTCAACCAGATCATGCGTACGTATGGGACGGAGTACCCCTACTATGGTTTTGAGCAACACAAGGGTTACCTGACGCCGCAGCACAAGGAAGCGCTTCTACGTCACGGCACATGTCCGATTCATCACCTGAACAACAAAGATGTACGACGCATTCTCGCCGCCCGTACTGCAAACGACGGGAACCCTACATGAAGGCAATGCTGGCCTCGTCGGATCATGCAGTGGATGCGGTGCTCAGTGTACACTCCGGCAGACTGGGGTATCATGCCCACCATCCATGACTTCACGACATCGATAGGCCAACTCACTTGGGTCGCTGGGATGCGCGCGGCGATAATCTCATGAAGCCAACTTCCCATTTGCGACCATCGGGCGCGCTCTCGTAGCTTAGTTCAAGGCATTTTTCTCTGGAGCACATGAATGCGGCTATCTACTCTTGGTATTCTCGGTCTTGCCCTCGGCGCACTGGGCGGTTGTTCGAAAGAACCGGTATGCGATGCGGGAGCAACTCAACAGTGCCTTTGCACGGACGGTGCTCATGGTGCCCAGTCATGCGCCGATGACGGCTCACGATGGGAGGCGTGTGCATGTGCAAAGGCATCTCCTCGTGCCACGGGCCCTCAAGCGCTTGTGCCGGATCCAAGCCCTACGCCTCAACAGCCTGAACAACCCACACCGCCCGTTGCGACCCCGCGACCGGTGAACGATGCGCCGGTGAGCGTGGGCGCTCAACCTTATACAATTACCATCATTTCCGCCGATATCGCGCCTTCCAAACCGGACGGACGGGGGTGGGACGTCGGCAATGGTCCCCCAGATCCGGTTGTCACCGTTACCGTACGGGGAGCCGGCAGTGGCACCGTTCGCAGTTCAAAGTTGCAGGACACTACCTCGCCCAATTGGCGAGAATCGGGGCAAGTGACCATCAACCGCGGCGATCACTTGTCTGTCTCTATCGTTGACAAGGATCTCGCTGCCGACGATCCGATCGCAAGCTGGGATATCGAGTTCTTGCGGCCAGGTCAACAACGGCTAACCGATCCCGCGCACTCCGTGAACGCTCTACTGATAGATATCTCCGCAGCCCCCAAATGACCGTCTCCTCGGGCGCCATCGCCGCCTTGTTGCTACAAGCATCCGCCGGGTGCGGGATACGTTGCCGATCGAGCGAGTTGGTCAATTCGGTAAGTCGCATCGCAGCACTATCCGTGCTTCACGAATCCGACCGCGGAAACCAAACGGAGGTTGGATACCGGATGGCGTGGGCGCGGACTTATCTCAAAAAGGCCGGCTTCCTGGAGAACAGCGAACGTGGCGTCTGGGCGCTCACCAAGAAAGGCATGAGCGATAAGGTAGACCCTGCGCGTGTGGTAGAGCAAGTGCGCGAGAGCTACGGACCACGACGGATCCCCGAACCGTCCCCTGCACCTCAGCGAAATGCATCGCTGAAAGCGACTCCAGGCGCACCCTCGTTCGAGCCGGTTGACTCGCTGGAAACACCAGAGGCCGTGGCGACCTGGCGCCAGCGTACTATGGTGAAGTTGCTTGGGATGCCTCCGGCCGCCTTCGAGCGTCTTTGCCAACGAATCTTGCGCGAAAGCGGATTCGTGGAAGTGCGCGTTCTTGGACGTGCGGGCGATGGAGGAATCGACGGCGTTGGCATTCTTCGCTTGCAGCGCGCCCAAGCTTGAAGCATCCATCGGCAACGGTCAGCCTTGGAGCATCACATCAGGGTGAACGCGCAGGTAGATTTCGATCGGCCGCGTGTCTTTTGCGATCGCGCAAACGGAAGCTATTGTATCGCTGTCGCTGAGCCGTTCGCCGTTCGCCTCCCATGTGTAGTGGGTTCGAGGGTTTTCGAGGATTCTCCGGGCGATCCACTGGAGGTCGGTGCGCTCTTGTGCCATCGCGCGCACCTCTGCCAGTGTGAACGTGCGACGGACGGGCATGGAAACATCAATGTCGAGGTCGTGGTTGACCAGGCGAATCTGCACCGGGGACAAGTCGAGAAGAGCTTCGCGCACCTCCGCCGCGGATTGGGGGCGCTCTGCCGGATCGCGGCGCAACAACCGCAGCACGAGCGTTTCGGCGGCTTTGGGGCAGCTCGGATCCAGCGTCGTGAACGGAAATGCATCCTGCGTAGTGGTCCAATTCTTCATCTCCGCCAGCGTTGGATCGACGCTCGTGTCCGGGAAAAATGGGTGCTTTCCAGCCATCCACTCGTACAGAAGCACGCCCAGCGCGAAGAGGTCTGTGCGCGCATCCATGTCGCTGCCCGCCCACTGCTCGGGGCTCATGTAAAGAGGCGTTCCAATAGGTGTATTCGGCAGCGAGAGCGCGGGATGGCCCAAAAAACGCGCGACCCCATAATCCGTGATTGCGAGTCGCCCCGTCTTTTTGTCGACAAGCACGTTGGAGGGCTTGAGATCGCGGTGAACGACGCCCGCCTGGTGGCAGGCTTCGAGCGCCTCGCAGATCTGGATGCCGAAAGCGAGCCACCGATCGAAGGCGAGGGGCGCCGGTTCGTGCTCCAGTGTCGCGCCCTCCACATACTGCATTCGCATCCACCAGAAAACGCGCTTGTCATTGCCGGTTGGAAGACGACCAACATCGTGAACTTCGACGCAACTCGGGTGCTGCACGCGTACCTGCGACTCGCGAAGGAAACGCTGAACGTCTTCGGCGGCGCTGTTCTCGATCACGCGTGGACCAAGGATCTTGATGGCGGCGAGCCGCCCATCGACGCGATGACGAGCGCGATAAACGGCACCCATGGCGCCTCGCCCGAGGCGAGTTTCGATCTCCCACTCGCCGCCGACGGCGCGACCACCGAGCAACGGCTCACCGTCGCGTGGGCAAAACCACTCGTCAGCATTTTGCTCCGCATTGCACTCCAAGCACTTTACCTTTGGGTCCACGATGGTTCTCCAGCTGGTTCGCTCAGCGTCGTCCGCGCGTTCGAGTGCGGTAGATCGCATAATCGACTGTCTCGCGCAACAGTGAACGCTTTCACGGGCAAAGCCAACCCCAACACCGTACGGCCGCGAGGTGGGTGGGGTCCGTGAGTTCGTCGAGAAGCCCCGTGAGCGTCCGATCACGGATACTTGGCGCATCAGCGCGATCGGCGAACCGAATCACCCACGCCGCATCCAACCCAAGATCGCGCGCTCGCGCCCGGCGGGCTTCATCCAGCCATCCCAGAACGTCGCGAATCGAGGACAGCGCTGGCGCAGCAGCATGGAGATCACCAAGGCACTTGGCGATCTCCATTGTGGCGGCCGCAAGGACCACGGGCGGGCGTTCGCGAGCGATCTTGCGCAGCGCGCCGAAGCGCTCGCAGAGGAGGGCTTTCACAATATCCGGGATAGGCCACGCCAGATCCACGACATGGGCCGCGCCGGACAGCAAAAAGGACCGAGCGAGCCCTGGGATCCTATCGCGATCGTCCCGGAGAGCATTCATTGCAGGCCCAGCGCCCGCCGTGTCGGCCCACAGCTCCACGACCTCGCAGCGAGGCAAGAATGTCCCGCGTGTGTTCTGGTCGCTGAACTTGCGTCGACCGCCAATGTTGAGCGCCGCGAGGACTGGGCTCAGCGCCTCGGAACTTTCCGAGCCGTAGAGACGGAGCGCGCCGAGCTGCGGTGCAAGTGCCTCGATTTGGCCAGCCTCAATGATGTCGGTCGTCACTTCACGCGGTGGCCGGATCACACTGGGCTCGAACCAACGTCGAAGCGTCTCTACAACGGCCTCGCCGAACGTTGTATCCCCCTCCGCCGGGTCTTTACCGAATGCACAAGCCTCGCGGTTTCCGCCTTCGGCCCGGGGCTCGACGCCTATCGACGGGACGTGAAGCACCCCCGCCGCAAACTCGAACAGAGGACGCCCCCGGACCCTGACCCCAACGTAGGGCACCGAACGAAGGCTTCCCGGGGCAACGATTGCAACGACCGGCGCCTCACGCTCGATTGCCGGCGGAAGTGCGTCCGACAGGGCGGGCGAGAGAACTTCCTCAATGGTTGTCCATAGTGTCCGTCGCTCTCCCGGCGTGCGAGCACAATGCAGCCGTGCGAGAGCGTGTCGAGTCTTGGCTCCGTCGGGCCCGTCGGTCGCGTAGATATTCTGCAAAAGCTCGGCCTTGTTGCGCCTCACCGAGGCGACAACCAGCCGGCCACCCGTGCCTATCGAAAGCGTAATGACAACCCACCGGGGAGGAATACGCCGTAGGATGTCTTCCCGATCGGCGAGCCGAATGCCGGTATCGAAGAGCTTAGGAAACGACACGGGACTCGCGTCAATGTTCGCGATGCGTCGCTTTTCGCCCACCTCACAGACGTCATTCCACATCGTGGACAAAGCGCTTGTCAGTAGCTCCGCTTTTCGAACCGCCGAGAACGCCGCCGTGCGCGCGTCTGGTGGTCCGGGCGGCGCGTCCTTGCAGGATTCGCCCAAAAACCACGGGACCAGATCGTCGGTGGTCGTGCCACTCTGGAGGAATCTCACCGGTCGCGCGAACGGATCCAGCCTCGAAGGTCTCCACTGAGGGTGCTCGGGATCTTGAGCGAGCAGCGCGTAGTCCGGCAATAGAGCTGCTTCTTCGAGCCGCTCAAAGAGCGTCTCCCGATCGCGGAGAAAGAGCGCGAGACGACCTAGACGGTCACCTGCCTGCTCTCCGATGTGACCGCACAGTCGACTCCAACGTGCTATTGCCGCGAGGCGCAAGTCCGTCGCCGGCTGGAGACTGGCCATCACGTGAATAGCCATGTTGTTCGCACCTACCGAGCGACTCACCTGTTCCGTCCACGTCCCCAGAACCTGCCGATACGCCGCTCCTAGCGTTCCAGATGAAGCGATAAGGGGCAAACGGTTATCGTCAGGGTAGCCCCAATGCATCCCTTCGACATGGTCGAAGTACTTGTTGGCGAATGAGAGGTGCTCGGGCTGCTGTGCGAGCGGAGCGTGCCACAAAGCAATCCACGCGTTCAGTCCCTGGCGAACACATTCGAAGGCTGGCAGATTATGGGCATCAGGCTGGCGCATTTCGTCTATGTCATCGCCGCTTCCGGAGCCTTGTTCGTTTGCCGCGAGCAACGCTATTGCGCTATTGAGTCGCGCGTAGGGGACGATCTCGGCCATCTCACCAGCAGTCATTTTGGGCAGTTCCCGCACGCGTTCGAGACATTCAGCGACGACCTCCGGGGCGGTTTCTTTCATGACGAGCGCAAGCTCGCATGCAGCCGTCCACGTACGGACCCCGTCATGGCCTTCGGGGTGTGCTTTCAGGACTGGGCTCATCTGGATCCAGGCCGCTCTTGCTGTCAACTCGAATTGTTTTGGATTGGTGATCGGCGCACGAAGTAAGTGGAGCCACGCGCGAAGGGCCCGCACGTGTGGACTATCAGCGAGGGTTTCAATCAGGGCGTGGGCGCGTTCCGCTGCGATCGGATCTTGCGGGAGCAGAATCCAATCTAGCCAAGACAGCCGCTCTCCACGGGCGAGATCTAGCCAAAGCCATGCTGCTTCTAACGCCAGCCGTTGTCGCGCTTCGCCAGGAGTTTCGGCCGATTCGGAAGCGCGCCCGGCAGCCATGGCCTCGTGAAGCCAGGCAAGCCCCGAAAGGAGATTGTGCGCGCGGGAAGAAAACAGGCGATCCCGATAGAGCCGCGCCACGCGTATCGCGCGCTCCGGGGATGGTGAGCCCTGGAGCTTCGGGTCGGCCGCCTCGGCGAGCTGGGCGTTCTGCCAATCATCGAGTGAAATGCGTTTGGGCTCTTCTTCCGACAGAATCTCGTCCAGCTTGGCCGTTTCTTCGGGGGTCAGCTCACGCTCGTCCTCGGCGGTCCATGCGCGGAGGGGGCGCTTCTCTGCCACCCCGCAGAATCGGAATCCGCCCCAGGAGAGGGGAGTGGCGAACAGCGAGCGTGGATGAGCAGACTTTGGGCGATCCGATGAAAGACCGTTCGTTTCGACTGGACGCGCCTTCGGATCCAGGCTGCGCAGGACTTCGGCTGGGTTGTCGCGAACGGCTCGTTGGGCATCGGCAAGGGCTCGCGGCGCGCTTTTTCCGCGGTTCAGCTCCAACCGATAGCGCGCTACGAGTACCGCTGTCTCCAGGTCCGACACGGGCCAGAGGGTTCCGATGGCGCTTCGGACTCCCACTCGCAGGATCTCGTAGTCCAGGCCAAACGCCTCATCGACCGGCGGTGTGAGAGGATCGTATGGCAGGTTCACCCCCGAAGAGCACGCCCACAGCTCTACGCGCTCCATGCCAATCCAGCGCGAGAGAAGGTGGGAGCGCTCAAGCTTGCCTCCGGCGAGGTCGAGTTCGGGACCTAGTTTCCCCTTGTGCTTTCCGTGGGCGAAAAAACACATAACGTCGGCAGTGCACGCGGCATCGAGAACGTTTGGAACTGTCGCGGAGTCGCCGATGAGCTGAGCTTCATGAGGTACCCCAATTGTGGAGAGCGCAATATCGTGGTAATCTGTCCCACCGGGGGCAATTGAGACTGTGCCATTTCTCGGTGGACAAGGGGGTTGTCGCTCGAACAACGGAGAAAGGCAGGGCATCCAAGAGAGCGCATGAAATCGATCAAGCAAAGTCTTCCCCGGAGGTCCGAGAGCAGCGAGGGGGAGGAACGAGGCGACAAAAGAGGGGAGAAGAACACCATGCTCCATGGGGTCGGGGGGAAGCGCCGACGAGAGATCGATCGCTGAAAGCTGATGTTGAATCGCGGTCAGATTGGCGTCATCGCGTCGATCGCGAGCGAGGGCCGAGAAAAGGTCGCGCGGGACGTGCGTGCGGTGGGCCTTTGCGACAAGCTCGTCGCCTTCGAGCCAGACCGCAACGACGAGAAGATCCTCCACTATGCTGAGGTGGATCAGGGCATATCCCGGGTGCTCCTTCAGGAGCTTGATAAGCACAGTCCGGTTCAGTTTGCCGAGCCAAGGTTTGGGCTGGTTGAGTTCCGGCGCCATCGCATGCAGCTGATCGCCCAGCTTCATGGCGCGCTTTTTCAGCTTCTGAGCCTCTTGTTTCAGCGCGCCGGCGGGATCAGCGTGGTGACGCGCTCGCTCGAAGGCTTCCTTTTGGAGGGCATCAAGGCGCAGCCGCATTCGCGCGTCCGCTGGCCGTTCGAATGTGTCCACCGTGGTCGCAATGTTATTGGGGATCTGCAGAGCCCCCCTTCGTGCCTCTGGAGGAGCAATCGCCAACCAATCGGCCGTTTGATCAAGCAACGATGCGGCTGACCCCACGATCGCAGTTTCTTCATGAAGAGCCCGCGAAGCCGGCCGATCTGCGCGTTCGCAATAGTGCCCAACAGCCTCCGCGAACCTTGGCGCCGCGCTATATTCAAGCGTAATGAATGCGTTCAGTGGATTGCCCTGCTTGGCTTCGATGCGCGCCGCCCAATGTGCAGAACGTTGCGCATCGACAGCCATTGTGTCGGCGGTGTGATCGGCCAACGTGCCCTGCCGGTCGTGCATGATACGGTGGATCTCGAGGTGAAGGACGCGCAGTGCCTCCGTGTCCAGCCCCGCGTTTTCATGAGCGGAAACCCACTGTGGGCGAAGCAACGGATCCAGACGATCATAACGTACCTGTTGCAGCGCTCTGACGGCGGCCTCTCGGTACGCTGGGCCCATCTTCCGCAGTGTGTCGACAAGCGCCAGATGCGCGCGATCAAGCAGCTTCGGATGACCAATTGCAATGGCTTCGCGGAGACCGGAGGCTGCCCGCTCATAGTCCCCTGCCGCCGAGCGGCGCGTGCGGGCCTCGGCCCCGTGAACGAGAATCTGCGACCGAAGGTGGGCGAGATCGCCCGCTGTGACCTCCCTGAGCACCCGTCGCGCGTGCTTGCCGGCGTCGTCGAACAGCTTGATAGCCGCGTCGAGCTTGCCACGTTGCGCTTGGAGGTTTCCGTAGTTGTGGAGGTAGCCGGCCAAAGATTCCATCTCGACCTCGCCACATTGCCGCGCGAGGTCGATCGCTTTTTTGAACAGTTTCGACGACTCCGACAGAAGCTCCTTGCGCCCACCATCATTGTGCCGCTCCGCTGCGAGATGCCGCAGACAGGATGCGAGGGCGTTGCGCACTTTTGCAGAGCGGTGCAGATCCCGTTCAACCGCGGGACACGAAAGCGCACGTCGATAGAGGGACTCTGCCGAGCGAAGGTTTGCAAATCGGATTCCGTCGCGGCGGCGTGTATAGGTTTCTGCAAGGTCGTACCAGCACATGGCCGCCGCTGCGCTCGTGTCGTCGGGCGTATGGAGCGCTGCGGCGCGCTCGAACAGCGCAAACGCCTCTTCTTCCTTGCCATCTCCGTGGAGCAGGCGCGCTTCTTGGCGCATCTCATAGGTACGGTGCCCCAAAGGCGTCGCGCTCACCTCGTTTTCGAACGCGATTCTCAAGGCGAAGCTGCGGAGGGACGCTTCATCGCTATAGGGCCAGGATTGTTTATTGAACTCGTCGTTCATTTGGCAGATTTCGGCGGGAAGGATTGCGCAAGCAGCTCCAGCAACTCGCGAAGCTCGGCCGGAACAGTGTTGGGCAGGGGCGGGGGAGGCTCGGCCTTGGCGATGGCGTCCAGGAAATGGCCGACCGCGCCGAAGGGTTCGGGCTGTTTGCGGAGGGAGGCGATGGTTTCGGCAGCGTCGAGGGAGAGGGCCGCTCCGAGCTGGCGACTGAAGGCGATGGCTTGGCAGACGGCGGCGAAGGCTTCGAGAACCTTGTCGGGGAGGCGGCGGGGGCCGGCGAGCTTCTCCAGCTCGGCGACCTTGGCTTCTTTTTTGGCGCGCCATGCGGCGGCCTGGTCTTGGTGGGCTTGGGCGTCGCGCTCTTGGCCGGCGCTCTTGGCTAGGGCTCGGCGGGCTTCGGCGATGGCTTCGAGGTTCGCGTAGACTTTTGCGAGATGGGGCGAATCCAGCGGCTCGAAAATGGTGAGGGCTTCGTGGAGATGGCCTTCGGCGGTGTCGAGCGCGCGGTGCGCCGCGTTTGGATTGCGTTCCGCCGTGTGCAGCTCGGCAAGGTAGCCGTGCAGCACACCGAGCTGGAAAAGCGATAGGGCGATCCCCAAGGCATCGCCGCGCTTGCGGTCAATGCCGAGGGACCGTTCGATGCTCGCCACGGCCTGCTGCAAGAGGGAGGCTCGGGCGGATTCCATGGGTAGACGGAGCGCCATCTCCTGCAACAGAACGCCGCGGTTGTGCGCAGTGACGCCAAGCTGGTGCTCGGCCCCAAACTCTGTGGCCAGTGCTTCGGCCCGGTTGTACCAGGCCGCCGCGGCCTCGAACTGGTTTCGGGCCCTTTCCGCCGTGCCAAGGGCATCGGCGGTTCGCATCTCGGACGGTCGGTCGCAGGCTGCGTGGAAGCGTTCCAGAGCGGCCTGGTAGCGCTGAACGGCGAGGTCGAACCGGCCTTGTTCGCTTGCCAGAGCCCCTTGATGTTGGAGCGTGGTGCCTTCCAACGCTGGATCGCCCGCCTTGTTCGCGGCGGAAAGCGCCTCTTCGGACGCGGCTTCGGCCTCCGCAAAGCGATGCTGGAGCATGAGAATCTGAGCCTTCCGTCCAAGGGCCGCAGCTTCGTTCCGGGTCTGGCCCAGCGCGCGATCGAGCGCAATGCCCCGGTCGACGCTGTCGAGCGCTTCGGCGAGGCGCCCCAGGTCCATCAGCGCGTTTGCCTGGTCGCCGAGCGCCGTAGCCAGATTTGCCTGGTCCCCGCACGCCTCAAACCCCTCAATGGCCTTTTCAACCGGGGGGAGCGCCCGTTGGGGCTGTCGCGCTTCCCTCCAGATCTGGCCAAGATAACTCAAGCACAAAGCCCGTTGCTGGAGGTCGCCCGGCGCTCGCTCGATCTCCCCAAGCTGGGCTTCGAGCAACGCCACCGCTTCGGTGAGCCGGCCTTCCAAAAAGAGACCCCGGGCGTGGTTCCGTTCGCGGGACCAACGAGCGGGCCCAGGGGGGGCCGCGGCCATGTGCGCTTGCACCCATGCGGCCCACCTCGCCTGGTCTTTCGGTCGCCCCACACTCTGAAGATAGGAGCCCACCACCTCTGCGAGCCGGCTGGCCTCCTGGAACAACCCCCGCGAGAGCGCGCGTTCGGTGGCGCGCTGCAAATTGCGGTCTTCACGCGCCACCACCGCCATCCCACCCGCCGGACTTTTGCCCATCAACGCATCGTGGACCGCTCCTGCAAGGGCTGTGTACACCTCCACAAACCGCGCCTCCGCGGCATCCACATCCGGCACCTCTTCGGGCTTGGCCGCAAACGGAAGGGTCGGGTGAAAGACCAAAAACGGCCGATTCCCCACAAGCATCTCATCGTCCACCCGCAACAGGGCGACCGCCACGAGCCGATCCCGCACCTCGTTCCACTTCTCGGGCGGGAGCTGGGTGAAAGCGAGAATCAGCGCCTCCAACGCTCCCCCTTGAAACCAAGCCAAATACGGCAGCACTGCCTTCACCTCGGGGCCGAGCCTGTCGGTTGAAAACCCAAGCGACGCGCGCAAGCTCTTGTTCCGATCTTCCTCGGCGGCGGGATTGACAAACGTATCAAGCTTCGCCCGGAAATCGCCCCGCAGCTTGTCCGGTGTGGACTTGATGAGGTGCGGCGCCACCAGCTCGATCGACAGGGGATGCCTCTCCAGCGCTGCGAGCAGTTTTTCGATCGCTTCGCGGTTGTACCCGTCGCGCTTTGTGTCGATCCCCCGCAGCGACACAATCTGTTGGAGCATCTCCAGCGCATCCACGTTTCCAAGCCCCAAGAGCGGAAGCTCGGCGATAGGGTCGAGCAGCTGTTGCCCAGGCCGGCACGTCACGAGCAACCAGCCTTTGGGCTTGCTCGAATGTGACGCGACAAGCTTTCGAAACAGCTTGCTCACCGCCTGGCGCTCTTCGTCCGAGACCGGATCAAACCCGCCTTCGCTCGCGTTCTCCTGGTATTGGGGCAACACACTCTCGAAGTTGTCCCAAATCCAAACCACCTCCTTTTCGCGGAAGAGCGCCACCGCCCGCTCGCGTTGCTCTTCGTCGGACTTCCGCAAAAACGTTTCCCCCTCAAACGCCACGCCAAGCGACCGCACCACTTGCTCCACGCTCGGCCGCCGCTCAAACGACACAAACACCGCGCCATCCGCCCGCTGCCCCGTGCGGGCCCACCACCTGCCGGCCTCAATCGCGAGCGACGTTTTGCCCATGCCACCCATGCCTGTCACGATCGCGGCGCTGTGCCGGCGCAGCTTGCGCTCCAGGTCGAGAAGCTCCACCGCCCGCCCATGAAACCCGTACATAGGCTCCAGGTCGAATCCCTCGCCTGCGAGGCGGAGTTTTCGGGGCTCGACCTTGCGGAGCGGCCTGCCGTGGGGCACGAGCGCGATATCCTCCCCGTTTGGTAGAGCTGCGGAATGTGCCAGTCGCGGAGCTTGCCCTCCCGGCCGCCGCGCAGGATCCGGCGCGTTTGGTCGGCGTTCATGGCGCGCCGGCCTGCGGCCAGGGCTTCTCCCATGGTGTCGCCCTCGCAGATCGCCTCGTACATCGCCCGGACGAGCACGCGGGCGGCCGACATCGTCACCGCGTGCGAGAAGGCGATGACGCTGCCCACGCCCGCCTGGAGCAGTGCGGGCGCGACCGACCCGAAAACCGACGTGGTGACCTCCGCCGTTTGGCAGGCTTCGAGGAGCGCAACGGGCACATTGTACCGCGACAGAAGAGCGCCGAACTGGTTGCCTGGGACCAGGTCGTTCTTTTGGTCCGCCTTTTCAAAGCAGAGCGCCCCGACCCCGAGGTGCGGCAGATACACCCCGTGCCCATCGAAGTGGACGAGATGAATGGGCTTGTTCGCGCGTTTGGCGGCGTCGAGGCGGCGTTCCACCTCGGCGAGCGTCGGCGGGGTGCAGATCTCGATCTCGACGCGATCCCCCAGCACCGCAAGCGCATCGAGCCCCGCTTTCAGCGACGAGCGCGGATCGAGAAAACTCACGTCTTCGGGCCGGCTCACAATCCACAAGATGCGAAGCGGAAGGTCTACCTGGGGATGCTTCGCGGTTGAGCTCGCCGGCAGCTGGCGCCGGAGGATAATGTCGCGCAGGAGCAGCGGTCCTTTGGTGTCGTGAACGAGTTCCCACGGGAGCCCGAGCGGCCCCGACTGGTCCGACACAATCGTGAACAGCCGATGTTCGCCGTCGGTCGCCAACTGAAGAAGCGGATGGCTGTCGGTGTCGCCCCGAAGCTCCTTGTGGAGTTTCTTGCCGATCTCCTCCATGCGCGTTTCGAAGGTGCGGGCGCGTGCTTCATCGCCGGGACCGCTCCAACGGAGGGACTCTTCGAGATACCACTTGTGGTTGGAGCGGTCTTCAACGGTGAGGGGCGGCGCGATGACGAAGGGGCTGCCGACCCCTTGGGCATGGATCCACTTCGCCTCGAAGCCGGCGGGGCTTTCGGTGAGCGTGAGGCGCACTTCGCGGGTCGGGCCTCGCGGCGGTTTGGTGGGCTTGCGCCGGCTCGGGGGCGGCTCGCCCTTCGTTGCATCGAGCAGAGCGACCAGCTTCGCAAAACCCTCGGAAACGCGCACATCTTCAATGCGGCGGCTCGCAAGGAACAGCGGAACGTCGCTGTCCGGCCCGTCGGCGACGCGCACCGGAACCACCGACCCTTCTCCGAGCTGGATCTGCCGGTGGAGAGCGGCTTGCCATTCCACCCGCGCCCACTTCGACCCTTGAAATTCCCTCGACACGCACACAAAAACATGGCGGCTCGCTCGGAGCCCCAGCTCGATCGCATCGAGGATCACCACGCCGGGGTCAATCTGCTCTTCATCGAGCCACACCGAAAATCCCTCGCTGCGCAGCCGCTCGGCGAGCGCTCTCACGGCCGGTTTGTCGGCTCCTGCGTGGCAAAGAAAGGCGTCAAACGTTTCGTCCGCGCCCAGCCCTGCATTCGTTTGCGGCATGGCGGGATTGAATACGGTCTACCCGCCGACTGCAAGCGCTATCGGCGAAGTAATCCAAAGCGGGCCAGGTTCGGTTTGAGGTCTTTCGAGATCAACTGACCGAGTTTCACTCAGAAACCCAATCAAAATAGCTACCCGTTCAGGTCGCTGCGCCAGGAGCCGGCGAAGGGATGTCTATGATTCTGTCAGGACTTCATCGATCGCGGTGGCGGTGAGCGCCCGATCGAGCCACGTTTCAAGCTGCGACGTGTTGGTGCAGGTGAGGATTTTCTCGCGCGCTTCGGCCGGAACTGCGACGCCGCGCCGCTCAAGAACTCGCAACAGAGCGGTGGCTTCGCCCATGGCCTTTCCAATTTCCCGGCCGTGGGCCTCGCCGAGCGCTTTTCCAATTTCCCGGCCCTGCGCCTCGCCCAGAGCTTTTCCAGCTTCCCGTCCGCGCGCTTCGCCCTTTGCTTCGCCCTGTTTGTAGAACCAGTTCTGCATCACAGTTTCCTCACGCAATAAGGGTAGAATGACTTCTCTCAAATTTCTACTTCTTTTGTCGACATCCGCCATGACCACCATGGCCACGAGCAACTCCTCCAATTCTCGCCCGCTGGCCCGGGCCCGCAGCTCGTCCACAGCCAGTTTCATGTTGAGTGGATCGGCATCCACCGCGAGCGGCGCGAATATCAGCCAAAACGCACTGGCGCGAGCGCATAACTCCGCCACGGTTTTTTGGTAGACCGCGTCGATTCGAAAAACCACCCCTGAGAATGGCTCACTCTGCGGCGAAGTGCGGTATTCGCCCGAGTCTGGCCAAGGTTTCTCGCGACCGGAGAGCAGGACAACGGTGGTGCGAATAGGAAGTCGCAAATGGGCCGCACTTGTGTCACCAATCGCGGTTAGCGCCACAAGGACGTGATACTCAAACAGCCTTTCTGGGACATTGGCCCCCCATTCCAACTGCCACTCCACATGTTCAAGCCGCCGCTCTTCCTCCGCCTGAACATCAAGCACTCGGTCAAGTCTTCTTTGGCGTGACGTTACCTGCGTATCTAACCATGTCGCCGACGAGATCTCTCCTCCATGAGATAAAAGGGCCTTTGCGAACGACCTGGGAAACTGACGCGAAACATGGCGAAGAGTCAGATCGACATCTTCGCCAAAGTCGGGCAACTCAGATGAGTTCAAGATGCCTCCTTTCTCCCTTATCTGGTCAAATCGGGGCCGAATTATTTCAAAAACGACTGGACTGAAAAAAAGATCGCCGTGCCGAAGCGCCACGCAAAGACGCTGAAGCGTTTGGATTACCCTCTGGTGACATGGGGGCCGCGAACCGTCACCAACGACGGCCGGGCCGGCCACCGCACTCACCGTTTCGATTCACCAACGCAGCTTTTGCCCGCCAATTTCGCCACAAACGCAGACGCGCGGCAAAAGAAGTTGACATCACGGACCAGGCAGCGGAACCTCGCACGTTGACCTTGCCACAAGGTCGCCGCGGAGGATCCCAATGCCTATCAAGTTCAAACCTAGTGTCTCGGGCAAAGGACTGACCATCGGAACGGAGGGCGTCAAAGCCACCAAAATCACCTCCACCGACAAGGAGCCTCAGCCGCCCAAAGTGCCCGACGAGCCCACTCCGATCTCACCGGAGGATGCGGTCAAAGACGGGTTGGGCGACCCTTCCAAAAAGCCCGCCAAAGACCCTGTTGACACGTCCGATGCCGACAAGATTTGGGGCAACCTCGGCCCCAAGCCTGAAGCGCCGGGAAAAGAGCTGACGCCACCCGGTACCACACCTGAAAAAACCCCGTTGAGTGACGACCTGAATCTAAAAACCGATCTACCCGCAGATACCAAGCCCGAAAAAAGCGTTTTCGGGGATGATCTAAAATTGGAAACCGACATTCCCGTGCCAGGTCAACCCCCCAAGGATCCCGGCGATCCGCCAAAGGGGGGCGATGGAGACGGAGGCGGCGGTGGAGGCGGTGGAGGAGGTGGCGGCGGCGGCGGCGGCGGCGCTCCAGGCGGCGGTGGCGGCGGATGTTTTGCGGCCGGATCCCTTGTGACAATGGCCGATCGATCCCGCAAGCCGATTGAGCACATTCAGGTGGGTGACGAGGTATTGGCGTTTAACGAGTCTGCCGGCAAGTTGTGTACACAAAAAGTGACCAAAGTGCACGAGCACGTTGATAGGCCCACGGGGAGCCTGAGCGTGGAGGGTGTGGCCGCTGAAATTCAGGTAACGCCGGTGCATCGCTTTTTATCAACAACGCGTGGCGCGCCATTCGCCATGCCACTGTGGGAACGCAGCTCGCGGGGCTAAACGACAAAAGCGAGTTGGCTTCCCAAGCGGTCAGCGACCTGAAACCCCTGCCCACACCCAAAACGGTATACAACCTGACGGTAGACCAAAGCCACACGTACTTTGTGAGTGGACTGCTCGTTCACAACGCCAAAGAAGACGAAGAAGAAGAACCCACAAACATCAAAGAGGGCGACGACTGACGCTCCCAGCACACCTTGCGTCTCGCCAAGTTGCCGTGGAATACCTCCCTTCGAGAGCCCCGCGCCGCAGGATCCC
Source organism: Polyangiaceae bacterium (assembly GCA_016712345.1). Taxonomy (GTDB): domain Bacteria; phylum Myxococcota_A; class Polyangia; order Polyangiales; family Polyangiaceae; genus JADJRH01. The sequence goes on along the minus strand of JADJRH010000011.1, from coordinate 2,784,274 downwards.
CGCCGCACACCGCACCATGAGCGCCTGAAACGGCCATCCCGCCGCACCTGCGCCGTCGCACACCGTGTGCAGAACGCGATCAAAAATTCCCCAAAGGCGTTCCGAACGGTTCGGAAGGCGATCTGCAATTCGCCCAAGGCGTTCCGAACGGTTCGGAAAGCGATCTGCAATTCGCCAAAGGCGTTCCGAACGGTTCGGAAGGCGATCTGCAATTCGCCCAAGGCGTTCCGAACGGTTCGGAAAGCGTTTTTTCGGGCGCCGTCGCTGCCTTGTTGCCCGAGCGTCAACCCCTCGGGCGCGCGAAACGTTGGATCTCTCACTTGCGGTCACTCTTGCAAGCCAGTTGGCAGCGCGTACACAGGCCGTTCAGCACACAGCGTTGGATTTCCGCGGTCGGCTCACTCTTGCAAGGCTTTTTTCGAATTTTTTGATTGCATGCGGACCGTAAACGGGACACGTTTCATGGGTGGTAAGGGGCCTCCCATGTGGGAAGTGCAACATAAAGAGCAAGGAAGAATAACCGCATGATCACCTTTGCTGTGTCGGATGTCAGACGTCGCAAAACAGGGCAGCCGCCCATCACGCTCGAAGAGTCGCTCAAGGCTCGGTCGGGGCGCGTATTCGAGGCCGCGGCGTGCAATCTCCCCAATCTGATAGGCTCGCGTGCGCACGGGCTCGTTGCGGCGGCGCACGCGGCGTTTTGTTGGCACTACCCGCTCGTCCTCTCGCCGGACGATGTCTGGCTCTGCCTCGCACAGGGGTTTGCAACCCATGTCAAGCTCCACGCCGAGGCGTTGCGCGGCCGATTCGTGAAGCACGACGGCAAGCTCGGGATCTCCGTACGCAGAGACGATTTCGTCAAAGGCTCGCCCTCAAACGATTGGCAGGGGATGTTCTCTGAGCTGTCCGACCGCGTTCGGGACCATATCGGCAAGAAGAGGGATCTCGTCGTTGCAGACTTCTCAACAACCGGTGCCATCGAGCGCGCGGCATCCGAGGTTGTCCTGTTTGATGCGGTACAAGCGTATTTCGAAGTCTTCCTTGTCACAATGAGCGGCATCCCGGAGATCACCCTCCTCGGCACGGTGGACGACTGGCTGTCGATCCGGAAGAGGGCCGAGGTGTTCGCTGAATTCGATCTCGGCGACTGGACGGCGGCGCTCCTGCCCATCCTCGACGCGATTGTGCGGTCTGCTCGCGGCGACGTGGATCGCACCTTTTGGCGGTCATTCTTCAAGTGGAAGGATGAGTCAGGCGGACCGTACGTGAACGGCTGGGTCAACGTTCTCTTCCCTTACGTCAAGACACGGGATTTTGGCACCAAAGAGCCCGAGCCGGTGCTGAACTTGCTCGCTTTGCGCTGGGAAGAAGGTCTCAAACGCGGGTTCGAGGGCGGCACGGTGATGTCCGACTTTCCAAACGGGTTGTCTTTCGCACCCTTCCCGTGGCAATATTTGGGTACCACCATTCCCATGGTGTTCATGGGCGGCTTTGCGGGCGTTTCGCAAGACGTCACCACGGGGGCCGTTCGGCCGGCGATTGGCTGGGCCATCGGCGAACAATGACAGTGGGCAGCGTGAATCAGGTCCAGCCAATGGCCACAGTGATGACGCGCACGCTGTCAATCACTTCATCGCTCGACAGCTTTTTTAATACCTCTTCGTCGCTGACAGGCACAAAGAGCGCGAGTGTCGCGATGGGTAGATTTTGACTGTTGGCATACCGCGCCGCCTGCCTGCGAGCCATGGGCAATTCGGCCGCGCCGCGGAAACTCTTTACCTCAATCACGGCCCGGTGGGTTCTTGACCGAATGAACAGGTCTACCTTGCCATTGCCTGTTGGAAATTCGGGACTCACCGAGGCGAGCGGGCGCACGGCTTCACGCAGCCAGGCGTACAAATGAAAGTGCCCCACGGCTTCACGCAGGCCCATGTCGTTGCGGCGCGGCTCTCCCTGAAAAGGGTCTTGGCCGGCGATTTTGAGGCGAGTCAGATACCCTTTATACCGCTCAAGCAACGGCGCGGCATTGAGCGGTTGGTCGGTAAATACATCGGCCAGAGTATCGAGCGGGTCGAGCGCCAAAATGGGTAGACCGGGCACCAGAGCATCGGTGAGCGCGCTGTGCAGTCGAAACTGCACAAACGGGCTTGAAAAGCGGCATACCGACGTAGGCATGCCTTTTTCGTCCTGCGTTCTTTCAAAGTCGATGATGCCGTTTGTGTAGAGATAGTTGCACCAGTCTTGATCGAACGAAAAGGGTATGTCGGACTTACCGAACAACCCCATCACTTGCTCACGATGGGGCCCCTTCGCCTTTTTGATGAGATTGAGGATGGTGTTGTTTGGCTCCACGCGGCACGCCAACATGAACACTTCGTCCCAGTTCGCCCCCGTGATGGGCTTACCATCGCCGGGATTGTACTTCTCGGTCAAAAGCTCGCCAAACCAACCCACAAGGCCGGGTTGACCGCGTGTCGTTGTGTACAACGCCTCCACCACTTCAGGTTGGACCACCTGACCGCTCTCGCCCTGGTATTGGGCAAACATGTCCGACACTTCGTCGCGGGTCAGGTTGGGGACATGCAGCGACCGCTGCACGTTGAACGGCGATCCCCGAGCGCTGTCCACACCCAACACCGCGCGCACTCCGATGAGCGCCAGACTGTGCAATGTGTACCCTTCGCGGGCGAGATAAATCTTGCGAAACCCTTGAACCAGCGAGTCGATCACTGCGGGCGGGAGCGAGTCGAATTCATCGATGAGCAGAATGAGCGGCCGATCAAACAGGCCCCCTTCTTTGGCAAACAAGCGTCGCCACCCGTTCCAATCGGCCGGAGCGGACGGCTCGAATGCAAACCCCTCTTTGAACATGTCGGGCACGCTGCGAAAAAAGACTTCGTCGCCCTCATCGGCCTTGAGCAGCCCTTGCATGGACAGGGCGCCGATGGCGAACGCGTTGCCGTGTCTGGCGCGAATTTCTTCAATCGCGCGGCGCATAAGCCAGGTTTTTCCACACTGGCGAGGCGCCCAGATCGTAAAAAAGTGCCCCGGTTTGCCTGGATTTCCAACAAGCTGCTGAACGCACCGCTCAACAATGGTTGGCCGCACGACGCAGAAATGCTCGCTTGAATCAACAGGACCGTAGGAATGGAATCGCCGCATCGCCGCGCACATTACCACGATCGGGGCTAACGGGAAGGAACGTTGTGAATCGCCGGCCGGAGGGCACGCTAGGGGACTTTTTTTGGGCTCCTTCAGCGCGGTGTTGGCTGAATTGGGGGTTGCATGCGACGAGTAAACGCCCAAGGATGGGAGGGCTCAGAACCGTTGCCCGGTGAGGTGCTCGACTGCGAGTTGCGCATCCTTGAAACGACAAGGGCAAGCCGGTTTGGTGAAGTAAAGGAAGAACATCATGAAGAAATCATCTGCATGGGTCCGCCCTTCTCGATGGGTTGCGCTCATTTTGCTTCTCGGGAGCGCGCTGATCAGCTGCGGTCCAAGCCGGACTGCCCACGAAGCAGCCACGGACCTGCGCGCTCCAGACGCAGAAGTTCGCCTGCGCGCCGCCAGAGACATAGAGTCACAAGCGCGCGCTCAGCAGGGTCTACCCGCGGACATTATTGAACTCCTCCTCAGCCGCTTTTCGGAGGAAAACGACGCCAAGGCCAAGGGCTCGCTCATTACAGCGCTTGGGTACACCGGCGATCCTCGAGTGAAGCCTCTGTTGGAGGAGTACGTCAAGACAACGGACTACGATCAACAGCGATGGGCATCACGGGCTTACAAGAAGTTTGCCGTGGCGTCCGGCCAGTTTCCGCCAAACCACAAATTCGAGCCCGAAACATGGCCCTACGGTACGCCTGGCTATCCTCCGCCCGCCGCCAAACCTGAATGACCCGGGCGCGACTCCCCGACGGGGTGATTTGTGCGGTGTGGCTGGCGGGTTGGGTGATGGCGAACACGCGGAATTACCTGCTGACCGGCGGCCGATTGGTGTAGACTCAAGGCGTGGCACGGTTTGAACGGTGGCTCCGGCGGTTGGATGCGATGCCCGTGGCGCCCGCGGCGGCAGCGGGAACATTTGTCGGGGCGGCGGCCTCGGCAGCGGCATTTGGGGCAGCTTCCTCGCCAATGGACTGTGGGCCTCGCTCGTTGGCAGCGGGCTCTGGGCCTCTCACGCAGGATGCGGCCCGTGGAATGCCCGCGCCGGTCATGGGCCGTGCGGCGCCTGCCCGGCCCAGGCGTGCGCCGCGAACGCCGCTGCCGTCGAGGCGTTCGACGCGACCCTCAGCATGTTCGAACGTCTTCACGGGCATGCCATTCCCTGGCAGTGGGCCGACGGGACCGACCTCGGGGCGCCCATCCGTATCGAGCCCAGAGCGGGTGAAACCGACAACGCGGCGTACCTCCGCGGGGAAAAGGTGCTCAAGTTCTTCCACTTCTTGCCGCCGGGTTGGCCCGAGTGCGCCCGTGTCTACACCTGCCGTTCGGCCGATATCGTGGTCCACGAGACCGCGCACGCGGTGCTCGACGCGTTCCGACCGCACTGGCTGGTTCCCGTGTCGGGCTCCGGCGCGCCTTCGCCCCAGACCCTGGCGCTCCACGAGGCGTTCTGCGATCTCGCAGACATCTTCTTCTTCCTCAGCCAGCTCGATCTCGTCGAATACGTGGTCGCGCTTACGGGGGCCGACTTGCACGTCCCGAGCCCGCTCTCCAGCCTCGGTGAGCAATATGGGCTGGCGTTTGGGCTCACCAACGGCTTCCGGACCGCGCTCAACGAGCTGACGATGGACGACGTTTCGACGGACTGCCACGCTCTCGCGCAGGTTTTCACGGGCGCGGTTTACGACAGTCTCGCGGACATCTACGAGTCCGCCCTCCACAGCCACCGCAGAGAGAGCCCGGCCGGCGTGCTCGCCCACTGCGCTCACGATCTCGCTCGGGTGGTCGTAGAGGCCTTCTTCACCTCGCCGGCCGACGACGCGGTGTTCTCGAACGTGGCGAATGAGATTGTGCAGGGGGCGGCCGCCCACGACGTTGCTTGGCGCACGCCCTTCCAGCGCCACTTCGAGCGGCGCAAGATCCTCGTTCCCGCAATGCCGTCGATTCCGTTGAGCCCGGGCCGTCCGGCGGCCCCCGCTCTTGAAGCGCTCCCCAGCGGCCGCCGTGGCACCCCGGCTCGGATTGACCGGTGCTGCGGCACGATCCGGGGCCACCTCCATCGGTGAGCGGCGCCCAGCCGCCTCCAGCGCGCTCGTTCGGCGAGCGCGAATAGGCCCACCGCGTGGCCCGGGGGGGCGCATTCGGGATCAACCACTGGGAAGGCCCAAATGTGTACACGTGGCAAGTGTACACCCGCACGCGGAGACGAGACACTTGCCCGGCCGTCGCCGCGGGAAAACTCGCTTTGTCTTTTGTTTACGAATACGGGTTGACATCCGAAAGCGCGATCCGTTACCCTGATCGTTCGGCATTTGATGACCGGGGAGATCCATGGTTATGACGAACACCTTTAGACAGAGCGTCTGGAAGAAGGTCGTTTTCGCAGGAACGTTGGGGTTGGTGGCGTGCAGCGCGGACGTGCCCGCGGGCACCGTCGGCGCCCCGCCGGTTGACCGGCTCGCCTTCGAGAAGGAGTATGTCAAGACGCTGTCCTACGAGTCGAGCGACAGCATTAAGCTGATCGGCTTCAAGAAAGTCTCGATCCCCACGGGGGAGATCGAATCGTTCGACGTCTTCTACAAAACATACGAAGAGGGCCACAAAACTTGCCTTTGGGACAAATCGTCGGGCTCGGTATGGATCTACTTCCCGGTCGAAGGCGCGCTCGTCGACGTGGAGGGTCAAGTGGCCGAAGCCAGCTCGCTCGGCGAGTTGAATGTTCAAACGCACGCGAGGGATCTCCACGTCCTCGGCAGAAGGCAGACCGACAAGGTGCGTGGTGTGGAGGGCAACATCATTAAGAATGGGATCATCTACCTGGCCAAAGAGAACGACTCCATTCGCCATTTTGACCAGGTGTTCGTCTTCGATTTCGGCATCAAAGACATTCCGGCGGATCATAATCACCACCACCACAAGAGCGCGGGGCACCCCTCCTCCAATCCTCCAAGTTCCGAGAGCTTGGGCGGCTACGGCGGCGTTGCCGGCTCCAGCAGTTCGGGCGGCGGTGTGGCCGGCTACGGTGGTGGGTCCGGCGGCGTTGCCGGCTCCAGCAGTTCGGGCGGCGGTGTGGCCGGCTACGGTGGTGGGTCCGGCGGCGTTGCCGGCTACGGTGGCGGGTCCGGCGGTGTGGCCGGCTACGGTGGCGGGTCCGGCGGTGTGGCCGGCTACGGTGGCGGGTCCGGCGGTGTGGCCGGCTACGGTGGGTCCGGCGGCGTTGCCGGCTCCGGCAGCTCGGGCAGCACCACCGGTGCAGGTGGTTGGGGCAGCACCACGGGCGCAGGTGGCTCGGGCAGCACCACAGGATCCGGTGGCCATGGCGGCGGGCACGGGGGCGAAGGCGAGGGCGGCGACGGCGAAGGCGGCGAAGATGCCAATGTCTCGTGCATGAACAACCACGGTGGGCCGAATTGCAGCACTGCTTTCGGCATCAACAACGGGCGCTGCGCTTTTGATGCGACCGTCTGCATGGACTACAACGGCTGGGGGACGGACTGCATCAACGGCAAGAAGAGCAACTTCTTCGGCAGCGATTGTTACAGCGCGCTCCTCAGGGGCCACTGCTGGAACGAGTTGATGTAGCGACCGAGCCGATCGCTCTACCAACGACGCTGCCTCAAACCCCTACGACAGCTCAGTAAGCGCGCCTCAAACCGGTCAACCTACCCAGTCAGGTGAACCGACCAATCCGCCTGTCACTTGATCCGATCTACCCATGGCGCAAAGCCTGAAAAGAAGCATCGGCTGACCGCCGTGGGGCCGAGCAATCAGGCATCGCGGTTGCCGTCATCAGATCATTTTGGGGGCGCCTTCAGAGCCTTGTTGCCGAGCGTCAAGCCCATGGGCGCGCGACACCTCCAATCGCATCTCGACACCGGCACTGTCGAGATGTTCTTGCCGCCGCAACGAACCCCCGCACCGACGCGCCACAACGGCGCATCAGGGGGCAACAGGGTGGGGGGCGTTGCGGGGGGCACCCGCCCCCCGCCCACAAGATGGCGGATTTCACTCCGGGCCAAACGCGGCTTCCCACCGCCGCGCACCCATGATAGCGTCGTCGTCTTCCAAAGGAGCAGCGTCTCGAACATGAGTCCTCTGGTTCGCATCCTCGTCGGCGTTCTCTCGGTCGGCTTCCTCGCCGCCTATGTGCTTTGGAGGTGGCGTCGCGCGGGCGCCGTCCTCGCGGCGGGGCAGGCGTATGGTGCCGATCTACAGACGTACTTCCAAGCGATGCGCGCCGACCCGCGCGCGCAGGCGCTTCTCGCGCAGGCCGGCGGGCGGTACCCGCTCACCGAGGTCGGCCAAAACCCGGCAGCCTACGCGATCGTGCATGTGGCTCTCGTTGACGACAACGGCTTTATGTATCGCAGGGAGACGCAGCCCGGACCTACTCGCGTCGTCGCGCTGCTCCAACGCACGCAGCCCGCAGCGTCGATCTATATCTCGATGGATCTTGCCACGGGCACATTGCGCGAAGATCCGGCGCCCTATGGTTGGACGTACATGGGCCCGCCGCGCTGACGGGATGGACAACGTTCTCGCGAAGGCGCCGCCCTCACGCCCGGCTACCTCGGCAAAGAGGCTTGCTCCACCGCGCTTCGCGTCGAGGGGCGCTTGCGATGCTCACCGCTTGACAGCGCGCGATCATGCTGCTCCGATGTCTTCATGCGAGAATACAATGCCGTTGCGAAATGGTCTGTCCTCGCCCTTGTCATTGCCGGTTCGGGGTGCTCGGGGAAAATATCCATAGAGAGCACAGCCGGAGCCGCGGGAACGTCTTCCCAAAGCTCCGCAGGGGGAGACTCCGGCACAGGCGGAGCCACCTCTACTGCCACCGCCACAACCACGTCGTTCGGCACCGGGGGGAGTACGGGCGGTGCGCCCGGATGTCTCGACAACGAAGATTGTGTCGGCAACCCAAATGGTTCGCTTTGCAACCCCGAAACCGGAGCGTGTGTTACCTGTCTTGTCGATGGCGACTGCGGTCCCGGCCTTGTTTGCGAAGGCAAGGAGTGCGTGTCCGGATGCAACGTTCAACAACCCTGCATGGCCGGGTGGACGTGCTGTTTCGGCGCGTGCCTCGATCTCGCCACCAACAATGACAACTGCGGCAGTTGCGGAAACGTCTGTCCTCCCGGCCCAATGGGCGTTCCTCAATGCTCGCTGGGCGCGTGCACCATTGACTGTCCGGCGACACATGCCGACTGCAATGGAATCGCTGCCGATGGCTGCGAGCACAACACGGTCGCGGATGGGCCGTGCGTCTGTGCGCCCGGCTCGCTCGACGCTTGTTATTGGGGCGCGCCGGGCACAATGGGAGTTGGGGCGTGCAAAGCCGGAGAGCGCGTTTGTAACCCGGATGGCCTCAGCTTCGGTCCCTGTGAAGGAGATATTCTACCCGCGGCCGAGATCTGCACCAACGGGATTGATGACAATTGCAACGGTGCGATCGACGAAAATGTCGATGTGGACGGGGACGGTTTTGGAACCTGTGATGGAGACTGCGACGACAATCAGAAGAAGGTCAATCCGGGCGCAATCGAGAACACTGAGGCCTTGGTCGACCACGACCTCGATCCGGCCACGCCGCCCATCATCGTGTATACAGGCAATGGTATTGACGACGACTGCGATCCTTCGACGCCGGATTTCGGTCCGCCCCCCTTTGCAGCTCTGCCGAAAAGCTCACCGGCGTGTTGCCCCTCGATCTCGCGAGCGCGTTCGATCTTTGCCAAATCGCCGACCCAAATGCGCCTTTGTCAGTGAAAAAGTGGGGCCTCCTTTCGGCCGAGCTGGTGCGCCCGGACGGCAGTTCGCCAAGCGCGGCTCAAATGGCTGATTTCCAAAACGTTCAGACAGCCGTGCTGCCGGCGTACGGATCGATCGGACCAACAACCGGCCCTACCTTTGCGGGGCTATCGACGGGTAGAATGCGCTCACAGTCGATGCCGGATTACGTTCCTCCGGTGCCGGGGACGGATCTCGGGTGGGCCGGCTCTCCCCCGAGCAGCTACCTCGCGACCCATTCGGGGGCGCTGCCTTCATCGAGCGGGTGCAGCGGCATTTGCCCGTCCGGGGTGGGCGCCAACGACGGAGTTTCGCTGCGGCTGTCGATCCGCACTCCGACAAATGCCGTTGGCCAGGCCTTTGTGTTCCGATTTCTCACGGCCGAGTACCCGGCAAACCTGTGCTCCACCTCGAACGACTTCTCCTTGGGCTTGCTCGCGAGCGGAGCCCAGGGCCTCCCAGCGGACAAGAACATCATCTTCGACGGGCAGGGTAACCCTCTATCGGTGAACAATGCGTGGTTTGACGTCTGTTCGCCTTCCGGTTGCATGGGGTGCCCAAGCGGCGACGCCGGTTTGACCGGGACCGGGATGGGGGCCGCTACCCAATGGTTGCCCACCAGCGCGCCTGTCGTTGGGGGAGAGGTGATAGTATTGGAGTTGATGCTCTTCGACGTGACAACCCACACAGGGGACTCCGTCGCGCTCGTGGATGGGTTTCATTGGGGGTTTTATTATCCCACTTGGTGGGATGATTGAAGGCCGAACACCGCCGTGCGAGCGCGTGCAAAGCTGGAAACCTCGCACGTGCTGTCATTGGCCTATTTTTGGGGCGCCTTCAGCGCCGTGTTGCCCAAACATGCCCCTTGGGCGCGCGAAACCTCCAATCGCATCTCGACACCGGCACTGTCGAGAGGTTCTTGGCCGCCGCAACGAATCCCCGCACCGACGCGCCACAGCGGCGCATCAAGGGCAACAGGGTGGGGGGCGTTGCGGGGGGCGTGCCCCCCGCCTATGAGACTTGACCTCGACTTGGGTGTTGCAGCGCGCGCTCGCCGCAGCAGTCGGCGAGACCGGTAGAATAACGTTGTATACACCCGGAGCCGCCAAACCTTCCGGTCGACGCCTCTCGCGTGGACAGCTTGGCTGCCAAACGCACCTGGTCATACTTGACGCTATTTCACTGACGCTGCGCTACAACGTTGCGCCGCGAATCAGGTCCAGCAGTTCGGCCTCGCTCATTTGGCCGGCGAGATCGCTGCCTTCCAGAATCCCCGAGGCGAGTTCGCGCTTTCGATGGTGCAAGAGCAGAATCCGATCTTCGATGGTGTCGCGCGCGACAAGGCGGTAGATCGTAACGGGGCGTGATTGGCCAATGCGGTGCGCGCGATCCGAAGCCTGATCCTCCACAGCCGGGTTCCACCATGGGTCCATGTGAACCACGTAGTCCGCCGCGGTGAGGTTGAGGCCAAAACCACCGGCCTTGAGGCTGATGAGAAAGAGGTCGCTCCCACCGGCCTGGAAGCTGTCGATGGCCAGTTTGCGGGCAGCCATTGAGGTGCTGCCGTCAAGGTATTGGTAGCTCACCCCGCGCTCGTCGAGCATCTCTTTCACGAGCGCGAGGTGGTCCACAAACTGGCTGAAGACAAGCACCTTGTGCCGATTGGGCAAGAGGTCGTCCAGGAGATCGCCGAGCGCCGCCAGCTTGGAGCTGGGCCCTTGTGCGTCGGGCAGGACCATGCGGGTGTTCGATGCGGCCCGGCGAAGCCGCATAATGGCGGCGAGGATCTGGATGCGAGCCTTTCCCTTTTCTTTGCCGGTCGTGACCTCGCCGGCGAGCGAGGATAGCGCCGTTTCGCGGATCAGCTCGTAGGCCGCGGTCTCAGCGGGGTCGAGCGGGACTCGCAGGGTGACCTCGGTGCGCGCGGGCAGTTCTGGCAAGACCTGCGTCTTGGTGCGGCGGAGCACAAACGGGGTGATGAGCTTTTTGAGGAGGGTGCGAGCGTCTTTCGCGTCGATGTTCGATGCGCCGGCTGCGCGCGCTTGCCCGTCCCGACCTCGATCCATGGGTCGGCCAAACTTCGCCTGGAAGCTTTCGGCGGAGCCGAGGAGGCCCGGGTTTAAGAACGAGAACAGGCTGTGCAGGTCGTCAATGCGGTTCTCGATGGGCGTCCCGGTGGTTACCACACGAAAGCCCGCTCGCAGGCGGATGGCCGCACGCGCTCGTTTGGTGTCGGCGTTTTTGATGAACTGCGCCTCGTCAAGGATCGCCGTGGCAAACTCAATGGTAGAGAGCGCGTCAATGTCCATCTGGAGGAGGGTGTAACTGGTCACGAGCACATCGAAGGGGCCGAGTCCATCCAGGTCGGCCGCGCGTGCGGCGCCCGTGAACGTCCTCACGTGGAGCGTGGGTGCAAAGCGCTGGACTTCATCGACCCATGTGGGGATCACCGAGGTGGGCGCGACCACAAGGGCCGGGCCCACGGTCGCACGGGACAAGAGCAGCGCAATGGTTTGGATGGTTTTTCCAAGGCCCATGTCGTCGGCGAGGCAGCCGCCGGCTCCCCATCGACTCAACCGCACCAACCATCGAAACCCGTCGACCTGATACGGCCGCAGCTCGCCACGCAGGGTAGACGGGATCTCCACATCTGCTTCGCTCGCCGTGAAGCGCGCCAGTTGAGTCCGCCAGCCTTCATCGGCCTTGACCGGGGAGGGGCCGAGGAGATCGGCTACCAGCGGGACCGCAAGCGGGTGAATTCGCAAGTCGCGGCCCGCCCGATCCATAAGGCCCAAGAGTTCGTCGAGCCGCGCCCGAAGTTCGGCAGTGATCGCGAGGTAGCGCTCATCGCCCGAAAGCTTGAAAAAACGGCCCGGTGAGGCCAACAGATACTCGCTCAGATCCGTGATATCGATGTTCTTGTGGTTCGGGATCGATAGCACCCCTCGCATCGAAAAGCCCCCGGCCTGGCTCTTGATGGTCCACTGGACGTTGTCGGCCCCCGCAGGCTCGTAGGACTGGAGGGCTTCGCCCGCCGGCCACTCGACGACCGCCTGGTCCCCAAGAGCGCGGATTTCTGCGAGCGCCCCGAGCGCCCTTTCTGCATCGGGAAAAAGGAAGTCACCGTCGGCGCTCCGGCACGCGGAAAGGCCCGGACAGGCGGCGAGGACGCTCTCGAACCTTCGAGCCTCCTCCCCGAGGTCACGCGTCGCGCTCGTCTGCCGCCCGGCGACTTGCGCAAGGAGGGTTGTTCCGCCTTGCCCCGGCTGCGCGAGCGGACCTTGAACGCCGAGCGGGCGAACGCGCCCCGCTGCCAAAAAGCCGTCCCCCAGCGTGCGAAACACGAACCAAGGGCGCGGGTCTCCCGGCACGCTTTCGGCGCCCTCCGCCTGGCCGGAGAGATCGGCTTGAACCGCGACGTGACCCGAAAGCTTCTGGAGAACCGCTCGAAGCTCGCCCTCGCCGGACGCCGGCATGTCGAGAGGCTTCTCCCCAAGCACCTTTGCAATCGCGTGATGGACGGGAGCAAAGGAGACGATCTCCACCACCCGAGGGCCACGTTTCTCGGCCGCAACGCTCTGTTGCTCATTCAGCGGCCGCGGCGAGAGCGAGAGAGAAAGTTGCCCATTGGCTCGCGTGACCTCCAGTCGCGGCGACGCCTCGCGGACTTCGCATGGTTCGAGCTGGCCGCCCGGCATCTCGATGAGCACGTTGGGGCTGCCCGCGAGAACGCGCAGAGCGCTCGCTGCGTCCAGGTTGAAATACTCATTTTTATATCCGCGCGAAAACGCAATCGACAGCGTAATCAGCGAGCGCACCGCGTGGTCTTGGGCGGTTAGGTAGTCAAGCTGGTCCGCGCTTTCGTACAAGCGCTTGAGCGCAACGGGCCGGCCTTTTGACCACACTCCCTTCGTCCGTGATTGCTCGCGGGGTTCGATCCCGACGTGTGTATACTCGCTGCTTACCACCCAGACGAGGCGGCGATCGGGTTCTCCCTTGGGTGACGCCGTCGCCGACTCCGCGGGCGTTGTTTCGGCGACGACCTCCGCGAGCTTCTGCAGCGTGTCTGTCCAACGGTCACCCCGCTGCACGATCGCGGCGAGTCGCATTCCGCCGCCCGCAGGGAGGAGGGGAGCCGCGACCTCGTTTTTCCCTGACAGCGCGCTGAGTAGATCCGCCGCCTGGGCGGCGACCCAGTGAAGACCCGTGGCCTTGGAGCGCGCGTGGAGCTTCTCCAGCTCTTCGTGCGCCGCGGGGGACAGGCGGGCGCCCGTCCAGAGGGCTGCTGCGGAGCGGACGAGGATTTCGACAACATCACTCGGAGCGCGCGGGCTGAAGTGCTCATAGTCCGGCTGTTTTCGGCGATCCAAGACGAGCAGAACTTCTCTCAGAATCTCATAGCTCGTGTGCAGCGCGTGCGAACTCTTGACATCCGCAAGGAGGCCAGCGGCTCGGGCAAGGCTCGCCGAACTACCCTCCGCAAGCAGCGCGACAACGAAGAACAGGCCGGCGCGGTCGGGGAAAACGACATTGCGCTTGCCCGCCCATTTGAGAAAGGCTGTCCGCGCGGCATCGTACGCTGCAATGGCCTCGGGAATCCGCCCCCGGAGCAGCAGCAGAAACGCGCGTCCCACCTTCGACTCGATGGACTTGTGATTGGCGAGCCGCCGTTCCGCATCGTCGAACCGGCCGCGGAACATCAGGCCCTCCACCAGGGCGCGATGCTCGTGGTCCGTCAGCTCGGGTTCCGCTTCGAACATGGCGAACGCCTCCTCCACCGATTCTGCCGCGTTGAGCCCAGTGGCGACAATGCCCGCCAGGGCGCGGCTGCGCCGATCGGCCGGCATCTGGGCCACCAACGCGCGGTCGAACGGGTTGCAAACGTCCCAGAAGCCAGAACTCGGGAGTTCTTTGCTGAGCGCGCGCGCCGCATCCCACTGCTTGGAGTACACAGCAATCCGAAGCTCACGCACGGCGAGCGGCCACGTCGCCGTTAGAGCGCCGGGCTCCTTTTGAGCCGGCCGGAGCGCCCGAACGATCTCCGCGACCTTTTCGAGCCGGCCCTCCCTCGCGAGCTGGAGCATTGTTTCGTGGGCCAGCCGTTCAGGCACGCTGAGATCGGTCCCTTGGGAGAGGATCCCCCGCGCTTTCAGCCGATCCGCAAGGGCCCGGACGGCGTCGTTCTTAATCGCTCGACCGTCCAACCGGAGCCCCAATTTGCCAAGAGCGGTCGCCAAATAGGTGGCCGACTCGGGTTGGTAGGACACCGCCATCAGCTCGATGAGCGAGCGTTCAATCGGGTCGAAGGCCGCAAGGAGTTTCGCCGGTTCGTCGGGGGCAGTCACAAGGACCGGGCTTGTCGCACAAAGCGCGGTAGATGAGTAGGGAAAACGAAGCTTGAGGCAATCGGTTCACGGCCCGGAGCGGAGTTTTTTGTTTGTTGGGTTGCTATGGGTACACATCATCCGCGATCCTGAGCCTGGCAGGTTGTTGGTTTGGTTGTGCGAGACGATTGCAGCCTAAAATACAAAAAAACTCCGTGGATCTCCGTGATCTCCGTGCCTCCTTGTTGAATACGACGTGTCAGGTGGCAGGGCATTTCAGGTCGTTGCGATGTGGCTGAACGTACCTGGGGCGGTCGCGCGTGTGGGGGCGCTTACAAGGCTTGCAAGCAGGGGCCCAACACGAGGGAATTGGGGGAGCGGGCGGTTCCGGCAGGATTCGCGTCGGGGGGAAAAGGCGCTAACAAGGCTTGCAAGGGGCAGTCCGCGGCTCATGGGCGCTGGGCGTGGCACCTATTGCCGAACCGACAGCCTGGTCGCGCTGCCGCCGGCGTGGGTTGCGCACGTGCGCGCGGCTCGAGTCTCTCCCGCGCCCCGGGTTTCTGCGGTCACTCGGTCCAAATAGGTTTCCGCTGCGGCCCCAACCCGTCCAAAGGCCAGCCGAATCGCTTTCCGCGGCGCCCCGGAGTCCTCCAAAGCCCACCCGGATCGCTTTCCGCCGGGCTCCGAAGCCCTCCAAAGGCTGGCCGAACCCCGCCAACGCCCACCCGGATCAGTTTCCGCGGCGCTCCGGAGTCCTCCAACGCGCCCCCAGATCGCTTTCCGCGGCGCCCCGGACCCCGCCAACGCCCACCCGGATTCGCTTCCGCGAGGCCCCGGAGCCCTTCAAAGCTCCCCCGGACGCCGCCAAAGCTCCCCCGGACGCCGCCAAAGCCCGCCCGGACCCCTCCAAAGATGAATTGTTTTGCTCACTTCAAAAAAATGCACCGCCCCTGGGGAGGTGAAACGAGGCCGCCCGAACAATCCGAACAACTCTCAACCGGGCGCACCGTCGCCCAAAGGAGACTTCCCATGGCAAAGGCAAAGACCAAAGTCACCCCCGTTGGCTCCAACAAGGCTCCCGCCCAAGGCCCGACCGAAGACAAGCCCATTGAGTGGTCCGACGACGATGTGTACACCCTCACCCAAAAGCGAAAAGAACAGCTCGCCGCCGATGCGGATGCGCTCGGCAAAGACGTGTTGTCGTTCCCTGGGCGCAGTCGGGACCGTGTTCGGTGGAGCCACCGAATTCGAATCGCCGCCGAGCGCGATGTCGACAACCTTGTCAAAGCCCCATTCTACGGCGAGCCGCCCCTCACCAAAGAGGAAGTGCTTGCCCAACGCGACCGCATCGAGTTTTTCAGGTTGCGCGAATCGGAGCATCAAACAGCGCGCTTTTCACAAGCCGCCGCGGGCAAAGAGTTCTCCGAACTTGCCGCCGAGGCCACCGTTGCCAAAGAGGGCCTTCTCCGCGCGTTTGACCTGCGTTTCCGCGCCGATCCCGCTGGGCAAAAGCGCCTCCGTCAGATTCGCGAAGGGGAGGGGGATGCCGACCTTGTCCAAGACGTCTCCGACCTCCTCCAACTCGCCTCCCAACACGCGACCTATCTCGCCTCCTGCCCCCGCGGCGAGGCCCAAATGGTAGAGCGCCTGGAGCAGCTTTCGCCCAAACTCTCTCACCTCCTCGGCGCCAAAACCCTCGGCGAAGAGGCTCGCACCGCCCGCCTCGCGCGCGACCGGGCCTTCACGCTGGTCGCCAACACCGAGCGCCGCATTCGAGCCGCTGCCGAATATTGGTTCGGGGGCACCGAACGAATGAAAGAGTACACCGCCTACACCCCACCTTCCGGGTCCAACGGCTATACCGACGACGCCGCGCCAACCCCCAACGGTAGCGCGTCAAAACCGCCGGAAGCCGGTCAACCTACCCAGTCAGGTGAACCGACCAATCCGCCTGTCAGTTGAGTCGATCTACCCATCAGCGCCCCGTCGGCGCATAGCGCGAACAAACGGCGCCGAAGTCGCGACGTAGCAACAGGGTGGGGGGCGTTGCGGGGGGCGCCCGCCCCCCGCCCACAAAGACGGCGGATTTCACTCCGGGCCAAACGCGGCTTCCCACCGCTGCGCACCCATGATAGCGTCGTCGTCTTCCAAAGGAGCAGCGTCTCGAACATGAGTCCTCTGGTTCGCATCCTCGTCGGCGTTCTCTCGGTCGGCTTCCTCGCCGCCTATGTGCTTTGGAGGTGGCGTCGCGCCGGCGCCGTCCTCGCGGCGGGCAGGCGTATGGTGCCGATCTACAGACGTACTTCCAAGCGATGCGCGCCGACCCGCGCGCGCAGGCGCTTCTCGCGCAGGCCGGCGGGCGGTACCCGCTCACCGAGGTCGGCCAAAACCCGGCCGCCTACGCGATCGTGCATGTGGCTCTCGTTGACGACAACGGCTTTATGTATCGCAGGGAGACGCAGCCCGGACCTACTCGCGTCGTCGCGCTGCTCCAACGCACGCAGCCCGCAGCGTCGATCTATATCTCGATGGATCTTGCCACGGGCACATTGCGCGAAGATCCGGCGCCCTATGGTTGGACGTACATGGGCGCGCCGCGCTGACGGGATGGACAACGTTCTCGCGAAGGCGCCGCCCTCACGCCCGGCTACCTCGGCAAAGAGGCTTGCTCCACCGATCCCCCGCCCCCAAAGACGATTTCTGGAGTTTGGAATGTGCGGTGTTTTCTGCGCTTATTCGTCCGGCTGGTCGATAAACATCGGCTCGACAATAAACTGCCCGCTCGGGTCGGGATTGGCAACGATCGCGAACCCGCTGCGAATCCCGTCGCCGTCATCGTCCCCTTCGGCAGCGACTTCGAAGCTTTCGGCATAGATCGCCAACGGGAAGCCGCCGTGTCCCGAGGTCACCGGCGACGTGCCTTTGGTGAAGCTGTATTGGCAGTGAATCGTCTCGGGCATAGTGATTTGGAGGCATTGCCAGCCGTTATTTTCGTCGCCCGTTTGAAAATCCATACCGTCGGCAACCCACGGAACATAATAGGAGCCCGAAGGTACCACGGCTGGAATTGGGAAAGCGCTGCCACACACAAAGCCATTCGCCCCGAGATTGGTTTGCGCCGCGAGCGCCAGCATGGGCAGGAGAATCATGGCTTCGTCGGCGCACTTGCATGCGGGGTTTCCTCCGGCGGCACCCGGCGGCGGAAGCGGGCCGGGTTCTGTGCACAGGGTGTTTGCCCCACCGCCTGTTCCGCCATTCCCAGCACCGCCGGTGGTTCCGCCCGTCATGGTAGAATCGCCTCCACCCGCGGATGAAGCATCTCCGCCGTTGCTCGTGGATGAACCGCTTGCTCCACTCGAAGAATCGGCGCTGCTCGCGGAAGAGCCGCCAGCGCCGGTAGCGGACTCTGCCGTCGATCCACCCGTGGATTCGACGACCTTTCCGCCGCACGCGGCGCCCGCGAGAGCGAATGCCAAACTGGGGAGAAGGTATTTTTGCATGACCGCGGCGTGGCAATGGATGTGCCGAGTCACCGGACGCGTTTTTGGGGCTCAAATACGCCCCAGCCAGTCGGCGTTCTGGACGGAATTTGTCACCCGGCGAATGGGCACCGACGTTTTTTGGCGATGCAAGCCAAGAACCTCGCACGTGCTGTCATTAGGCTGTTTGTGGGGCGCCTTCAGCGCCTTGTTGCCCAACCATGCCCCTTGGGCGCGCGAAACGGTTGACGGGAGGCCGCCTTTATGGTCAATCCCCGCTCCGATGAAACGCCACCTTCCCATTGTTCTGGCGCTGATTTCTTCGGCCGGTTGCTCCGCGTCTGGCTCCAAACCTCCCAGTGAACCTGCCGCAGAGACAGAAGGCCCCTCCGCTCAACCCGCAACCAGTGGTACATCGGCCGCGGCGGATGTTCTACCCTGCATAGACGATGATGAAGCCGGCTGCACCGCCAAATGCGATTCAGGCGATTTAGAAAGCTGTGTGCGCCTTGCCCGCATCTACTCGTTTGGCAATGCCAACGTTCGTACAAATCTACCCAAGGCCCGCGCCTTGGCCGACAGGGCGTGCACCGGCGGCTTGGGCAAGGGTTGCTACTCCCTCGCTACCGCTTACGAGTTGGGGTCGGGCGTATCCAAAGATCCGCAAAAAGCTCAACAGCTCACCACCAAAGCAATTCCCCTGCTCATTGCGGCGTGTGAAGGTGCCGACGCTGAGAGTTGCAGCATCCTTGCGGACATGCACCTTTCAGGTCAGGGTATGCTCAAAGACTCTGCCAAAGAGGCTGATTTGCGCCGTCGCGCCACGGACCTCTACGGTCGCTCGTGTGAAGCCGGCGATGCGAGCGCGTGTTTCATGTTTGGAGGGGACATGCTCACCGCAAAAAAGTTTGAACTCGCTGCGCGCGTGTTGGAAAAGGGCTGCAATCTCGGCGATGCGGGCAGTTGCAGTCTCCTCGGAGGCTGTTACGACGAGGGGGTGGGTGTCAAGGCCGATCCTGCAAAGGCCAAGGCCCTCTGGGCGAAAGCCTGCAAAGGGGGAAATGTGGCCTCCTGCTCTCGCTGAATGCGTACACAATCTACCCAAGCGCCGCCGCCGGTGCTCGGCGCCTGACCTACCCGCGGCGGGCGACTTTTTCAGCGTTGCAAAGGTCTGTATACAAACGGTCAATCACCGCGACAAGTCGATCGTGCGATGCCGCCCCTACCCATGTTTCCGCCCCGTAGCTCGCAGCGCAATTCACTATCGATACAAGCACCCGAGCCGGTTCATCGGTGTTTACCCGCGCCCGCGGTACACGCCAATGGAGGTCCATTTTCAGATCGTCGCCGGGTTGAAGATATGCCCGAAGCGCCGAGCCAACGTCCCGAATGGTCAGTTCAGGGCCATCCGCCGGTTTTCGATAAAACTGGGCCGTCAATTCTACCCGGCCCGCCCCCATCCACTCTACCGTTCCGCCGCAGCGTTGGATGAAATAACCCCACCGCGGAGGAACGCGTGTGGCCTCTACCACAATCCACCTTCCCGCTCGCACCGCACGTTCGCCCACGCCTTGGGCTGCGGCCTCGGCCTTTTTTTCATCGGGAAACCGTGCCCACAACCGCTCTTTGGTGGGCGAGGCCGGGCGCGCCGCAAGGATGGTTGGCCAGTGGATGTCGTCCTCCAACGGCATCAACTCCGCCGCAAAATGTGCCCCATGCCGAAGGGCAATCGATTGGAGGCGCGCGACCAATGCCTCCATTGTACCGCCGCCGTGAGGACCAATCAGGTCTCGCGCGGGGGCCATTCGCACCGAGCCATAAAGGTCAAGCCCACGCCGCTCCAACACAGCGATGTCCTGCTCTGCCAACTCGGCCTCCATTGCCCGGAGCGATCGGGTATTTTCAAACCGCAAACCGGTAACCAACTGCACGGGTGAATGTTCATGCACGCCCGAGTAAACTACCTTCCCGCCGCGTTTCCATACGAGTTCCCGCAGCGATGGGAAGTCGTCTTCCAGGGTCATGTCGGTGTGCAGCAACACGGCGCGCCCCACTTTGGCGATCGACTGGGGCGATATTTCACTGTCCGTTTCGCCCTCGTCCGTTTCACGTGTCGCTGCGTCGAGCACAATCCCCTCGTGTGCCAAGCGCTCCTTCCACGCATCTGAAAAGGGCTCGCCGGGCAGCCATCCGGGCAGCAAATCGGCCAAGTAACGATCGGCTTCTTCCACTTCCTCAAACCGCCCCACAAGCACGCAGTCTCCGCTGTTGTTGCCTGAATAACCCCGCCATACCCGCAGCCCAGGGGACAGGTGCTTCGCGCCCCGCGCCGGGCCTCGGTCCATGGGAAGGTGCCCCCGAGGTCCACGCGCGCAGCCAGGCAATTTCGCCGGCCCAAGCAGCCGTTCGCGCTCGCGCTTCCAGACATTCAGCACGTCGTCGGCGGTGTACACAGGAACCGCAGCCGCCTGAAACGAGCACGCCTTGATTGTCTTGTCAGACCCGATGGTGACAAAGTCCAACCCCGCGGCGCAGTCGCTCGTTTCAAAGAGTCGCGGCAGGGCCAACCGATCACCGAAACACACCGAAAGCCTCACCCTCAACGGGCTTTGCTTCAAGATTTCCGCCAACTGCTGCTCGCCGTCGGGGCCGAGGTGATTGTCCACCTCCATGCCCACGTACCGCAGCACGGCCACGTCGTTGCATCCCAACTCGGCAAGCCGTTGCAAAAGAGCCGGCAACTTGGGGAGACGCGGCTTCGTGGCGAGCACATTCACCCCAAACGTTCCACCCGCGCGGGCAAGCCGCTTCAACGCATCTTCCCACGGTGAATCGTCGTACACAGACAGACGAATTTCACCCAGGTGCGGGCGCAGCCGGGCCAAAGAATCATCGGTTAACAACGTGCCATTGGTTGTCAGGTGCACGGCGAGCGACGTTTCTTTTCCAAGTCGCTCTACCAAATCGCCCAACCCTGGAAATGCCAGCGGTTCGCCACCGCCAAACGCCACTTCAAGCACGCCGCGCCGCCACAGACCCGACAACATCTCAAACGCGCTTTCCACTGTCCACGCGCTCGCTGCCGACTGGTCACGCGAACAAAACGAACATGTCAGGTTGCAGCGGTTGGTAATACCAAACAGCACCACGCGCGGCGCTTTGCGCGCAATATGCCGGGTAGCAGGTGCATCCCAACGCAGGTTCAGGCCGGTGCTGGGTTGAAACCACAAGAGCGCGCCGTCCAAAGCGTGGGGTCGAAGGGCTGCGCGCGAGGGTAGGGGAGCGGAGGTGAACACGGCGGCATCTTACCACAGTCGGCGAAGCGGGAGGGGGATCGTTCTCCGTTCGTGCGTCCGCGCGTTCGTGCAATGCGCCCACGGGGGCTCGGCTTTATACGGCCCTCTGTCAGGTTGTGGATGTCGCGAAGGGGTCGGACGCAATGGGTAGATCTTGACCGGGTAGGTGAACGGGCCGCAGCCTCGCCTTCCCATGCTTGCACCCGGTGGGGGCGCTGCACTCACTGCGGTCGCCCGTCACTGCGAACGATCCCCCATCCCGCCTCTTGGCGTCTGGACCGCCAACTTCGCACGTGCGAGGTTCGAGCTTCGCACGTGCGAGGTTCTCTCGTTTGCCGCGTTTGCGAGGCGATCGCTCTAACCCGCGATCGTTTGTGGTTGTCCGACCACCGACTTATCTCCCTGACGTGCTGCTCTGGGGCCCGGCATTGGTTGCACTTCACTCGCGCGCCACCCGGGCTTGACTCGCCACGCCGGGAGTCGGACGTTTCAGATCCCAGATGGCGATCGCTCTTGCCTTGTTTGAGTTTTCGGGTATTGCTGCCGAAGAGAGCGTCGCATGGCAACGACATCTTCAAGAACGGCCAAAGACCTACAACGAGATGCTGAAAAGTGGTCTCATCAGTATCTTTTGAGCTTGTGGGGACGGATTAAGGCCGGCTCTGCAATTCCAGGCTTTGCCGACAGCAAAGCGTTTGAATATCTGGTCATCAGAGCGTTTCAAATCGAGAGAACAGACGTTCGGTGGCCCTTTCAGATCACATATCCTCAAAAATTCGGGACAATGGAATAGGTGGACGGAATTGTGTACCTGCAGCAACGGCGTTCCTGGTTGAAAGCAAGGATCTCTCGGAACCGTCGGCCATTGAGTCTGTGGATCTCCATCGCCGTCGTCAGGCGGCGCGACATAAAAGCTCGGATCGCTCTGCGGAAGCGGTTTTTCGGTGCGAATAAACTCCAGGGGCACCAGATCGAGCAGTTCGATGGCGTCGTCGAGAGTGCGCGCGCGCGTGGCCATGGGGAAGACTTTACTCGTTGGCGTCGCCGGCGCAAAGTCCCTCGTTCACTTGCCCTGCGACCGCAACTCGTCGGGTGTCTGACCCGGCGTGCCGATTACAACGTTGCTCAGCGAATTAGGTCCAACAGTTCGGCTTCGCTCATTTGGCCGGCCAGGTCGCTGCCTTCCAGAATCCTCAAGGCGAGTTTCGCGATCCCGGCGGTGGTCACGGGGATTTCGAGGTCGGCCGCCCGCCTCGACGCACAAACGTCTGCCCATTTGCGCGCCGAAATGGCATGCTCGCCCCGTGAATCCCGCCGCCAATGAGATGAGGCTCCACCCGCTTTGCTGCTCCGGTTGCGGCGCCCCCGTGCCCCTCGGGAGCGGCTCGGTCGCCCGGTGCGCCGCTTGTGGCGCCGGCACGCCGATCCCTCCCGAATACGAACAGTTGCAGCGCGTCGCGCAGAGTGCCGCCCGCGACACGCGCATGGCGGAGGAGCTGTACGGCCAAATTGGAGCCGCGCCGCGCGCGTGGGAGAAGCAGATCTTGCGCGGCGTCGCCCGAGCGTCGGGCCCTTTAACGGGCGTCGGCATGCTGCTCGGGGGGATAGCCATTCACTACCCGCCGCTCGGCATCCCGATGATGCTCGCCGCTCTCTGGGTGCTCGGTTATCCCGTTTCGTGGGTGATGCGCGGCTTCTACTGGCTCACCGGTCGGCCGCACGCCGGGCCGCTCGAAGCGCTCACGGTGCTGCTCGTGACCATGGTGCTCTTCGTCCCGCCGATTGGCGTGTGGATCATCCGAAAGCAGCGCGACGCTTCTCTCGACGGCGTGCGCCGCGACATTCACGCGAGCCTCGCCGCGTCGTTGCCCGAGCGCCCCGGCGGACCGAGCCGCTGCCGCCGATGCGGCGCTCCGCTCGACGTGCCCGCGGGGGCGCTGGGCGTGGCTTGCACCTACTGCCGCACCGACAATCTCGTGGCGCTGCCGCCGGCGTGGGTTGCGCACGTGCGCGCGGCCGACTTCCAACGGTTTTTGCGCATTGACGATGCGCTCAACGCGTTTCGCACCGCAAAAGAGACTGCCCGCAGCCGCACGTGGACCCTCGCGTTTGTTTGGGTGCTGGTGGGCCCCGCGGTGTTGCTGGCGGGCTGGTTGATGGGCAAAGCGCGGATTACCTACTGACCGGCGGCCGATTGCACGGACTTTCGAGCGCCCGACAACGAGCGCACGGGCTGGAAGGCTCACTTTGGGGCGCCTTCAGCGCCTTGTTGCCCAAATGTTCCCCTTGGGCGCGCGAAACGTCGCCAATCGAGCGAGCAGCAACCCATGCGGAACGAGGTGGGGGGCGTTGCGGGGGGCGTGCCCCCCGCCCCCCGCCCCAGGAAAGGCTCGATTTTACGCGGACGCGGGCCAGTCAACGCGCTTGGTCATCACTTGGCAGTTGCGTGCGATGAATAAACGCGGGGGTGCGTTGAGTTCGTGGTTGAAGCGAGCAATTTTGCGGCTCCATGCTTGACGCCCGGCGCGACATGCGGAAAAACAGTCCGCCCAGGCGCGCAGCGAAACTAACATGGCAAAAAACGAAGCCTCTGCCGACCCGACAAATAGCCCGCGAACCGTCGTTGTGGGTCGGGCCACGCTCATAAACGCCGACTGCCTGACCTGGATGCAAGAGCGCCCGCCGAACTCGGTTCACGCAGTTGTCACCGACCCACCGTACGGCTTGCGAGAGTTTGGCGAGGTCGAAAAGGCCAAGCTCCGCACGGGTCGCGGGGGCGTGTGGCGCATCCCGCCCGAATTTGACGGGAGCAAGCGCATGCCGCTGCCGCGATTCACAACATTGACGGCCAAAGAGCAGCTCGCGATGAGGGCGTTTTTCACCGAGTGGGCTAAGCTTGTGCTCAAAGTGCTGGTGCCGGGGGGACACGTCTTCATCGCCGCCAACCCCCTCGTGTCGCACTTGGCTTACCTACCAATGATAGATGCGGGTTTTGAAAAGCGCGGCGAGATCATTCGCCTAGTTCAGACCCTGAGGGGTGGAGACCGGCCGAAAAACGCCCACGAAGAATTTCCAGACGTGACGGTCATGCCGCGTTCCGCATGGGAACCTTGGGGCTTTTTCGTAAGCCGTGCGAAGGGTTAGTTCAAGAGAACCTACGAACATGGAAAACCGGCGGTTTGCGGCGCGAGTCGAAGGAGCGACCTTTCACCGACGTTATCGCGTGCTCGCCCACCCGAGGGGCCGAACGACGAATCGCAAACCATCCGTCACTCAAGCCGCAAAGCTTCATGCGTCAGATCGTGCGGGCCAGTCTACCTCTGGGTGAAGGCGTTGTGCTGGACCCGTTCATGGGCGGCGGCTCCACGCTCGCGGCAGCAGAGTTTAATGGCTATTCAAGCATTGGGATTGAGCTGGACGAGGCGTATTTCGCTGTGGCGGCGAAAGCGATCGCGAGGCTGAGGAAGTATGTTCCCGGTCGCGCCGACGTTGAGAACACCTCCGACGAACTTGATTTCGTGCCGGCCCAACAGCGCCTGTTCGACTGACGCACTGGCGGGGTTCTTAGCGAGAGCCGCGCGAGCCCATGTCCCGCCCGAGGATCTGAGCGCGAACGTCCTGCGCCATGTAGATCCAGTTGGCGATCATCTTCTCGTAGCCGGAGCTTGTCACGCTGGCCGTGATGGTTCGTCGACTCTGCTCCGAGCGGCCGGCAAACTTCCAATCAGACTTCTTCAAATCGGCGGCGACCACCATCTTGAACCGAAACGGGCGGGGCTCAACCTCCTGAAAATCGTCCCGGGGTCCGTTGCAGTCAAACACGAAGACCATCAAGAACACTTCCTCGGGGTTATGACCCTGCCAGTTCTTGGCGTAACGCGATGCCTTCACCTCAATGCCATCGTGATCGTATTGGACTGCATCCCCGGCGTGCTTGCCTTTAGGAATGATGTCCGGGTGGCCATTGTGGTACCGATTTTTGGCAATCGTCGCGCAATACTTCGGCATGTTCGCCGTCATGAACTCCCCGACCATGCTGGAGAAGTTAGCTGCCATCAGCATCGACTCCAACCTTTGGATCTTCTTGGTGTGGAGCTGACTGTTCACGAAGCCGAGGAAATCGAGAAAATCCCCCATGGTACGCTGAACGTGGTCGATTGAAAGCCCATGAGGCAGTCTCGCCGTATGGTTGAAACCGTCGGGATCCAGCGGATCCGGGCGACAAGCGATCTCCTCGGCGGTCTTCGGCATTGGCGTTCTTTCGAGCTGCATTCGTTGCGTGTTCGACGGTAACGTGCCGCTCGACCGAAGTACACTTTTCGGCGTCATGCCGGACCGGGCCAACACTGTTTCTCGTTCAGACATCGGAGCGGCGTTCTTGCCGGCGTTCCTCCCCACCGACACTCATGGAGGGTAGGGCGCCGACGCGCCTCAGGCAGCCCATGCAAACTTCATCGTAGAATCTGCCGCGCGCCCGGCGTACGCTCGCTCCATGCGCTCTACCCCCGTGTTCGTTTTGCCAAGCTTGTTCCTTTTCGTTGCCGCCTGCGACGGAAGCGTCTCCACCACCAACACCGGCGGAAGCGCCGGCAGCGGCGCAACGACCGGCACCGGCGGCACTTCGTCCGGCGGCACCGGCGGGGCAACAACCGGCACGGGGGGCACCGGCGGGGCAACAACCGGCACTGGCGGCACGGGTGGCGTCATTTGCGGCGACGATGTGACGCCGCCAAACGAGGTTGTTCCCGGCGCCACCGATCCCGAGCAAGGCGACTTCACCATGGACGAGGCGCTTGTGGATCTACCCGAGGGGCCGGGCCCGCTGCGCGCCATCATCGAGACAGACCTTGGAACCCTGACATGCACCTTGTTCCCGAATCAGGCCCCCATCGGTGTTGCCAACTTTGTGGGGCTCGCCCGCGGGCGGCGTGCGTTTAAAGACACCGGCACCAATCAGTGGGTTCGGCGGCCTTTTTACGACGGACTCACGTTTCACCGCGTGATCCCCGACTTTGTGGCGCAGGGGGGTGACCCGCTCGGAACGGGTTTTGGTGGGCCCGGATACAAGTTTATCAACGAAATTGCCGGCCTCACGCACAAGCCCGGTACGCTCGCGTACGCGAACGCAGGCGCCAATACCAACGGCTCGCAATTCTATGTTTGTGAAACCGCGCAACCGCAGCTCGATTCGGTGTACAACATCTTCAGCGAGTGCGAGCCCGTTTCGGTGGTGACCGCGCTCACTCACGTGCCCACGAACAGCAACGACAAGCCGCTCACGCCGGTGTACATCCAAAGAGTCACCATCACTCGCTGCGCCCCAGAGTGATCCCGAGGTGCGTTTCGTTCACTCGGGCGAACGAACAGCGTCACTGGAATTGCCGTTCGGCCGACTTCAGCGGCTGTCTCCACTTTCCCCGGCAAATGCGCCCGAAAGCATCAAACCGCAACCTCGCACGTGCGAGGTTGGAGCTTCGCACGTGCGAGGTTTGGAGCGCCGACGAACTTGCTTTTGCGCAAGCGCAAAAAACATGGCAGCCCCGTGCGCCTCTTTTCTGACTGGCCATGCTCTCCCAATTGGTGTCCAATGAAGTGTGCGCATCCTTCCGCTTGCTTTTCTTCTCCTCGCGTCGTGCGGTTCACGTTCGACATTGCCCGGCTTTAGCAGCAACGAGACGGCCGGCACCGGCGCAGATGCGGGCACCGCGGGAAGCGGCGGCTCACCGGCCACCACCACCAATTCCACCAATTCCAGCGGTGGCACCGGCGGTGCGCCGGACTGCGATCTCAACGACGTTCTATCGTGGAAGGCCGAACATTTCCGCGATTTCGGTGACTACCCACGGGCCGTCGCGGCGACGAGTGAAGTCCCCTGGATCGCACTCAAAATCCGCGACGGCAACATCGTGTTGCGCGAGGTGGCCATTTCGGCCGACAAAGGCATTGAGATTCTCAACTCGTTTGAAATTCCTGACAGTCAAGTCTACCCAGTGGCTTTCGACGTGAGCGACAAGCGCTTTGTACTCCTCACAACAAGTGGACACAACTGGAACGGTGACTTGGAACTGTGGTCCATTGACCGTCAGACAAACGAAGTTGTCCACATTCCTATGGGCAATCCCCCCGCCGACCCGGGATACACCGTTGTCACAGCGATCGCCCTCCTCGAAGACAACATTGCACTGGCCTATACCCGACTCATTGACGGACAAGCCACGTTTGAGCTGCGCGATTCTGCCCTTCAGGTGAGTCTGAGCCAAAACCTGAAAGTCATTTCTCTCCAAGGCGTTCGCGGTCCGTCGTCGCTTGATGTGTACTCAGGGGCCAACCTGATGGTTCGCATAGAGCCCCAAGGCATCGTTTCGCAGGATCTTCCCCCCGGTTGGACAACCATGGGCGGGCTCAACAATACCCTTGTCCAATATGACCTTCAGATTCGCATGAAACAGGGCGACACAGAATGGTTGGGACGGTGGCCCCATACCCAAATCTCCCCACCCGCCGTGGTGCGTACTCACAACGGCATGCCGGTGTTTTCCCTCGAAACAGAACTGACGGGCGTTGTCGGATACCCCGTTGGGGGTGAACTGCGGTGGCTGGAGGTTGAACCCAGCGATGAAGCGTCTGGGATCGGTCTTGCGCTCATGCCACTTGTCGAAAAGAAGCGCCTCGGCTTTTTTTACCTGGCTTTGGACATCCCGCAGCCCGAGCAGCCTCTTCGCTATTTCGGCCGCTTTTGCCAGTGAAGGGCGGAGGTGGATCTCTCACCATGATCGACAACGGCATTGAGGTCGTCTTCAGCTTTGACACCACCGGCAGCATGTACCCTTGCCTCACTCAGGTTGCGGGTAGGCCAGTGCTGGGCGATGCCGGTGGTAAGCCGCTCCCAGCTTGAATCTTCCATGCGCTTCCCACCGAAGCCAGATGCTCCAGTCTTCAATCACAAGGGCAGAGAGTTCTTGCGTGATCGGCGAGAGAAGGTACACATCGTCGTATTCATCGGCGCCTTCGTTGAACCGGCAGCTATAGATGTGTGGCACGCCGCCAAGGTCGGCGACGCCGAAACGTGGACAGTCGTAGAAATCATTGATTGTGTACGCCCGCTCCCAGTTCATCACGCTCGATCCTCAATGATGCCTGTGCGCGCTTTGCTCACGATGACAGAGACAGCAATCTCGCCAATCTTGGGCGACCATTGCTCATAGCCATCTGGGGCGAAGACTGCTGCGCGGGCATGCACGAGTGCCCCTATGCCAAACACTCCTGGACGCGCTTCACCCATACCCGTTTGCCGTCGAAGGCCATCGCATATTCGTGCACCGGAACAGCTCCCGCGTTCTCGAGTTCCGTCGCATATTTGCGGTCTCGAACCTGCTTGGCGGCGTCGGCGAGCACCTCCTCGGGCGTCTCGTCGTCGTCACGCACCTTCAATTCGATGACCACCCCCGGACGAACCGGGGTTTTGGGTCGCATCAGCACGTCTGCACGGCCATAGCCCGATTCGCGATTCGAGCGAACCTCATAGTGCGATTCCAAGTGCACGAGCAGCCCGAGCACCAGCCCGTGGTAGAGCTTCTCGGGCTCGCGCCCCCCGGGGTCTTGGAAGGACAGGGCCGAGAGCAAGACTCGTTCGATGAGCTTCTGCACCTTGGCGGCATCCCCACCGAGCAGCGCCTGCACCAGTTCGTCGAGCATGCTCCGATTGGGGACGGCGTTGCTCAGCCAATTGCGGAACATGGTGCGGTACACCATGCGCACTTCGATGTTGGGAATGGCGAGCTTTCCCTGGAGGTCCCCCATGTCGTCGCGGTGGAGATCGACCAGCTTGAGGTACCCCGAAAAGAGCAAAAAATTCCAAAGCGCATCCGGCCGATGGTCGATGTCCCGGAGCACGATGTTGTCGTCGATGGGAACTTCGATGGTCTCGCCGTTGAGCAGCGCCGCACTCGTCGCGGACAGTCCCATTCCCTGCCGCGTCGCAAGGCGCTCAATGAGATCGTGCGAACTCGTGTTGACCCAATACGTCCCTAGGACACCTTTCTTGACGTAGTTGAGGATCGACCAGGGGTTATAGATCACCTGCCCGCCGAAGAGATACCCGTTGTACCAAGACCGGACCTCTTGGAGGTGCGCCGGGTCAATGATGCTCGCCACCTCTTCTTCGGTAAACCCGAACGACGTCGCGTAGTGGGGGCTCATGATCGAATGCACATCAATGTTGTTTAGCCCCGAGAACATGTTCTCTTTCGACACGCGCAGGATGCCCGTCAGCACGCCCTTGAAGAGGGCCGAGTTGTCTTTGAGCGCGGCGGATAAGAAGTTGCGAAAGAACAGGACGATGTCGTCGAAAAACCCATTCAGGTAGCCCGATTGAATAGGCGTGTCGTATTCGTCGATCAGGATGACCACCCGTGTCTTGTGATGCTCGTAGAGCGCCAGCGACAGCCAGAAGAGTGAATGCTGAAGCTCGTCCGCCGAGATCTCTTCGTTAAGCACGCGCCGGATCTTGTGGGCCATGGTCGAGTCGAGCCCGGTGGCGTCGAGCAAATAACGATGCGCTCGGTAAGCCGCCACGACCTGATCGCGAATGGCTGCGACGGCCGCCGCATAAGAGGTCGCTTTCACATCCTTGAACGTCACGAACAACGTTGGATACTTCTGAAAGTGCGCCATTGCCTTGGGGTCGCGCGTGACGGCCAAGCCTTCGAACAAGTGCGATAGATCCTCGTCGGTTTTCCGTAGGAAGTGACCCAACGCCGAGATGTTGATCGTTTTGCCGAACCGCCGCGGGCGCGGGAACAGCAGCACCACGCTTGGGTCCGCCAGCACCTGCGCAATGAAGTCTGTCTTGTCGATGTACCCGAGCCCCGCTTCACGAAGCGAGCGAAAATCAGACTGACCGATGGCAGGAACGAATTGCACGAGGGCACCTCCGGCGCGCAGCGCCTCGCGAAACCGCGTGAGAATCCCAACACGTGTCGACGGCGATCAGCTCTCGATGGCGGCGAACCACGCATCGCCGATCGCGGCGAGCGCGTCTTCGGTGATGTCGCCCTCGACGACGGGGTTGGCGGCGCCGAACGAGAAAACGACGCGGCCGACCGGGACGCCCGCGACGAGCACGGTGTAGGAGTCCTCCGAAAGGGGACGCATCGTGAAAGTCCGGCCTTCGTGGGTGACGGTCTTGGCGGCGATATCGACAACGGGAGCGGAAGTGGTCATGGGCGCGCTCCCTAGCACAACCGCAGGCGGGGCCGATCCAAAATCGTGTTTTTGGACGAACCGCCGAGGATCCTGAAGCGGATGGCAACGCGCTTGTGGTTCTCCGCTCCGTTTCAGCGTGGGTTGTCAATTTGCGCACCCCCCCGGTTCGAGCGCAGCATTCAACCTGACGAAGACTCAAAACGCCGGCTCCGCCGAATGTTGTGATCAAGACATTAATTGTCCTACCCATAGAACCACGCTGTTGCATTCTAAAAAACGCCACAAGCATGGACAAAAACGCGAAGGACATTGGTTGTCATACCCAAATCACGCCGCGCTTGATCCCTCTTCGGGGCAGTGCATCGCAGGCCGTATTCGGGGACGTTTAATGTCCTATCTACCCGTCATATTGATTGTCTTTTGAGCGCTCGGTGACTACGTTCCTTCTCACACAAAACACGGGAAGGAAACTCTCACCATGATCGACAACGGCATTGAGGTCGTCTTCAGCTTTGACACCACCGGCAGCATGTACCCTTGCCTCACTCAGGTCCGCAAAAAGATCGGCAGCACAGTCAGCCGCCTCATGAAAGAAATCCCCGGCATCCGCATTGGTATTATCGCTCACGGCGACTATTGCGACGCCGGCTCCACCTACGTCACCAAATTGCTCGACCTTACCGATGATGAGGGTAAGGTCTGCCGCTTTGTAGAAAAAGTCGGCCCCACCGGCGGTGGTGACGCCCCTGAATGTTATGAATTTGTCCTGCACGAGGCGCGGACTATGTCGTGGACGCCGGCCTACCATAAGGTGTTTGTGCTCATCGGTGACGACGTTCCCCACGGCCCCATGCAAAACCCCAAAAAGCTCGACTGGCGGGCTGAAGTAAACAAGCTCGGTGAACAGGGCATTCCCGTTTACGGCGTTCAGGCCCTTAATCGAAGGCACGCCACACCTTTTTATAAAGAACTCGCAGACAAGTCCGGCGGCTTTCACCTCGGGCTCGATCAGTTTGCTCACATTACAGACATGATCCTTGCCATCTGTATGAAGCAAGCGTCCGACGAAAAGCTCCAGTCGTACGAACGTGAAGTTGCCGCACAAGGCCGCATGCAGCGCGGTCTTCACCGCATGTTTGACACAATGATGAACCGCGAGTCCAAAGCGGCCGACGCTGGGGTAGATCTAACGGCTGTTCCCGCCGGTCGCTTTCAAGTGTTGGAGGTCGATCGAGACTGCGCCATTCGCGACTTTGTCAACGAAAACGGTCTTACCTTTAAAAAAGGCCGCGGCTTTTACGAAATGACAAAGACCGAAACAATTCAGGGTGGCAAAGAGGTCGTGCTGATGGACCGTAAAACGGGCGACATGTGGAGTGGAGATCGCGCACGATCGCTCCTGGGTTTGCCTGAAGGGGTGACCGTTCGCGTGCCACCTGCCCATCTCGACAAATATGTTGTGTTTGTGCAAAGCACGTCGGTCAACCGTCGGCTGATTGGTAAAACGCGCTTCTTGTACGAAGTGGACGGTTGGACTGGCTGACATTCAAATGGGTAGGGGAGGGGTGAAACCCTCCCCCATCGCGGCGCTGTTCACCGATTCTACCTTGGCGCCGATGCGTTCTACCACTTGGATAGGCAGGGCCTCCAAGTCCCGCAGCACCAGGGTATAAACCCCGGCCGCCCACGCGGGAGCAACGTCCTTCCACTCGTCATGCGGTGGCAGATACACGCAGGGCGGCTCTCGAATTTCTTCAGGGTCCCGCCCTGAAAACGAAAACTTTCCTTCCAGTCGAAGGACAGAAACCCCGTCGGTCCAAAACACGCGTTTGCCAATCGCGTCGACCACCGTCGGCCCCTCTGCATAATGCGTCGAGGGGTGAAGGCCCGAAAGGTCGAGTGTCAATTTGCGGGTGGGCCAGTGTTGAGCGATGGCGGTGGTAAGCCGCTCCCAGCCAGAGTCTTCGATACTCGTCCAAATCCACAAGATGGGATGACCGTCCGACGCCTCCACGCACATGCCGGGCGTTTCTACCGAAGCAAACCGCAGGTGAGAGTCATCGCGAGCCGCCGAGCACAGCGCGCGTGGCGCGTCGAGATTGTCTCGATTTGTCAGGGGGCCGCTGGGCCGAAAGGTCAACCACCGCTTCACCCGGTTGATCGGCGAGTCGGCCTGTCGCAACGGCGCCACCACCTCCGCCGGGCCGGCGTTTTGAAGCACATCGAGAATGATCCCAACGAGTCTGTCAAAGTCCTTGTCCCATGCGTCGTCTGTGTCGGCAAAATCGCGCAACCCCGCCTCGGCAAGACAAACATCAGAGTTGACCGGAAGCGGAATCAGCGCGCGCAACCGGCCAAAGTGAATGCCACGCCAACGCGGCCCAACTTCCAGCAATCCAACTTCTCTCATCATGGCCATGGGTAGGTAAGCTGCCTCGCTTCTGTCATGACGAAGCCTGGTGCGACTTTTCGTGTTCTCCCGCGCCGGCCCCACTTGACTCAAATGTGGTGTCGCCCGATGGCGTTTTCACGGTAAGGTCAAAGTACGGAACACCGCATTGCGTGGGGTTGGTTTCAATTACCTCCACCGCGTCGATCACAGGTTCTTTGGGTTTGGACGGTTTGGGTTCGGTATAAGGTTTGCCGGCCTCTTCCGCCGCTTTTCGCTCAGCCTCCTCTTTAGCCGCCTGTTCTTCAGCCTTTTGTTGCTCTACCTTGGACAAGTCGCGAACTCGAAGCTCTTTGTCGGCATACGCAGGTTGGATAAAAAAATCCCAACCCCCACGGCGTTTGCCCGAGGCAGGAAGCTTTAATGGTATCCATGTGCGGTGTTGAGCAGCCCCTTTTTTTTCTGCGACGTCGGTGGGGGCTTGAGAGGTGTTCTGCGGCTCATCCTCCCCATATTGGTTGTCGGCGCCTGT
The DNA here is from genome assembly GCA_016712345.1 of Polyangiaceae bacterium. Taxonomy (GTDB): domain Bacteria; phylum Myxococcota_A; class Polyangia; order Polyangiales; family Polyangiaceae; genus JADJRH01. The sequence continues at coordinate 2,751,101 of JADJRH010000011.1, read as the reverse complement.
TTGGTTGGGCGTGACACTCACCCACTTTTCGGTTGTTTTGATATTTGCGCGCAGCACACGCGGCTCGCTGGTGACCACCGCCAGCTCTCGCAGCAGCGGCGCATCGTTGGTGGCTCCGGCCTTTTGGAGAATCTCACCCGCGCTGCGTTGAGGTCCACTTTGGGCCTCGTTTAAAACCTCTTGAAAAAGCGCCTTCCCATTCACCCCGTAGATCGACCACGCTGCAACAAGTCCGTCGGCGGGAAGATTGCGAAGCGACCATAGGTAGGTTGAAATGTAGAATCGAAGATCGGTAAACCACATGGGCAAGAGCGCGCTCACATACCGCACGGTGCCATCTTTGTGGAATAGCACCAGACGCGCGAAACCCAAGGGTAGAGAGTTGGACGCCTTGGTGACCGCGTCGGTCAGGTTTTTCGCCTCAGCAATGCGCCCAAAGCCCCGGCGGTTGGGTGCTTGTGAAAAAGCCGCACTCAACCGGTCGTTTGGAGGTTGACTATCCCAGCCGTGATCCTGGGTCACTTTGTCTCCCTGCGACGTGAGCACGCCTGTATCAAACCATTGCAGTTTGTAAGTGGCGTTTGATGGTAAGTTCCGTTGAAGAGGCCAGCGGCGGAGGACCGAAGCAATGTGGGCAAACTTGTCGCGGTTGGGTGCTCCGTCATCGCCTGCAAAACAATCACCCGGCGCGAGATCCTGCGACGGCCATGTGGAGGGTGCGGCGCTCACCCAGTTGGGGCGAGTTGTGACGCCTGTTTGGAATCCGCTGCTACCCGCCATAGGACTTGCGTCGAGCCCCGGTGAGATATCGGCGGGTGGGATACCGCGTGTCAACGCGATATACGTGGAGAGATGTTGGCAGGCCACAAGCAGCGAATGAACAGACGGGTATTTTTCATACACCTTCTGATCATTTTGAACGCCGACAGTGAATAATCCTGTTCCACCGTAGGGTGCAAACACGAACATTTCGGTGACTTGCCGCGCCCACAGCTCCTCGGGCTCGTTGCGCATAAAAGCCATTCCGACGGCGCTCAAGTTATACTCTTCTACACGTCCCTTGTATTGCTCGTCGCTCTCTTCTTTTTTTCGAACGGGATAGCGCAGGTCATACCCGTATTTGGATATCCAGGCTTCCCACAAGCCGGCCTTGAGCCGTTCGAGAATGTGTTCGAGCAGCGCTCTCACCTCGTCGTCAAACGTTGTCGGATCGGCCAGGCTGACAAGCCCCCGCTCTTTGTTGGCAATCTTTTTTTCGAGAGCTGTTTTGGTCCACGGCTTAGACCCCGGTTGCGCCCAAAACAACGCCACCGAAAGCCGGGGCGGATGCCTTGGAAAGGGCACGCTGAGGTGCGTCGTCGCAGGGTTTCCCACGGGACCGATGTCTGCTGTATAGACCGCGTTTTCGTCCTCCATGTTTCAGCTCCCGTGCACTTCCTCAAGCGCGCCCTGGGTGCCTTCATCGTATTCACCCGTTGGGTCAAGACCGTGCGAGTCGTGATGATCGGCCTGAAACTGTTGAATCGCATCGCGATAGTCAGGCCCCTCGGTTCCGTCTTGGGGGCCGCTGTAATATCCCAAATTGGTAAGCCGCCACTTGGCGCCCATCACTGTGTTGAGCGCGGCAGGTTCACCCTTCATCTGGAGGTTATACGTGGTTTGCCGACCTTCAGGGTAGTCATCAATCCAAAGCCGAACCGTGGCTTGGGTAGCTGTTTTTGGAATGTCGGCTTTGACCATCCCATCACCGTCGGTTTCACCCTCAATCCGTTGGCCCCCCACCAGCAGGTGATAGTGCTTGTGCGCGTATGGCTCCAGGAAGTAGTCTGACATTTTCACCTGCAAAGGCACCGTTTCAGGCTCTTTTTCGTCATTGCTCTTGTCAGGTTTGGATGGATCGTACCCAAGTTTAATTTGAGCGCCGTCGATCTTGGCGTCTTGATCCAATTCCAGTGCGGCACCGTCGGTGAACACGCGCAGCTTTTTGGAGAGGATTTCAACATCGTCGCCAAGTGTCATGGTAGGCCCGTCTTTGGCCGTTGCGATCAACTCTTTGGTGGCTCGAAGTTCCAACGTCGGAGTATAAAAAACGATTTTGTCTTTCTTGATCTGAATCGAAGATTCGCCACACGATAGTAGAATGCCCTCGTCGGAGCGGGCCGAGATTTCACCCGTAGCCTGGGTAGACGCCGGCCCGTACACCACCAAAGAATCGGCGGAAGGTGTTTGTTCTGACCCCACAATCACCAGCCGTCCATCGCGCACGTCCAACACGTGGCGGCCCAAAATGCGAACGGACGACGTTCCGTTCACCTCCTTGGTTTCAGCCTGGTCAAACACCCTCCGAACATTGCCTGACACTGTCAGCTCGTCATCGGCCTTGATGGTTGTTGTTCGAGAACCTTCCACCTGAAAAACCGACGATCCTTCAACCCGATCTGTGGAGTCTTGAGCGACCGTGGACAAGCGTCCGCCGCGCACATGCGATGTGTAGTTGTTCTCGGTTTCTTGCAAAAAGTCGCGCTCCGCGCGCACATAAATTTTCTCACCCCCCGGAGTATCATCCACGCTCAACTCGTTGAATCCATCACCGCCAAACGTTTTAGAGCGAAGTCCGCTTTTTGTAACTTCGTTGGGCAATGGGAAGGGCGGAGGGTGAGTGGCATTGACCACGCAGCCTGTCACAAGCGGACGATCGGGATCACCCCCCAGGAAGGTGACCACCACCTCCATCCCAATGCGTGGCAGCATTTGAGTGCCCCACCCGGGGCCTGCCCACGATTGAGAAACCCTCACAAAACAGCTTGATTTTTCATCCCAAACGCCACTGCGATCCCAGTGGAATTGGACTTTAATTCTACCGCTTGCGTCGGTGTGTACTTCTTGACCGGGCGGCCCAACCACAATCGCTGTTTCAGCAACCTGCCGAGGACGCGCGCCCTTCCAAGGCATTCGCGGGGAGGTCGCCGCGTCAACCGCTTCAAATCGGCACGACCAAACCATGTCACGTTCGTTGCCCACAAGCGGTGTTTTTCCCACCTGCGATACAGAGGTTACGGCCCAGGCTCGATCGAGGGTAGGGGAGTCGTGCCCTTGCAACACGAAACTTCGGCCCGGCGCAAGCCGTTTGCACAAACTTCTACCCGACGCCCGAAACGCCTTGACGCGCATTTGTTCGAGCCGCACGGCGGCCGGCCGCGGCCCCAAGTCCGCTTCGTAGTTGCCTTCATGCTCCGCAAAAAAACGCTGTTCTGACAAGGCAGCCACACTTTGCGGCGGAGCATCGGGCCGCGTAAAATCATACCCGCGCAGCACTGTCGATTCAGTTCGGAGTTGATTGGCCGCCGCAAATTCAGTGACCTGATCTTCACGTGGGGTGAGGGCCGCGTTTTCAGCAAGCCGCTCAAAGCGCAAGGTGGGTAGGCCATCGATCGGAGCTTGATCCTGTGGCGCGTCGGCGATGACAAGCGTTTCTTCCAAGCCGTGAAGCGGGTGGTCAAAAAAGAAAAAATACCCTTCTTCGGCCAAAAGCCGGCGTAGAAACTGCCAGTCTGACTCATCGTATTGCACGGCGTAAGGCCGAATCGGCGAGGCCCTGCGCACGAGCGGGCGTACCAACACCCGATGTTCGGCGCACAAAATCGCGGCGATTTCCAACGTGGTTCGATCTTGAAAAATGCGCCGCTGCCGCCGAAGCCTCAACCGCTGCGCCTTTGGCACCAGCCGAACACGCAGGCCGCGCCTGTTTTTATCAAAAGAGCCTAATTCTTCGGCCCTCCACACAATCCCAAACACGTGGCGGATGGGTAGGCCGTTGTCAAATAGGGTGAGCGTGGCCGGTTGATCGAGCAGGGTCGATACATCGTCGGTGTCAGACTCAGACAGAGCGGTGATGTCAAATCGGTACGCATCGGACACGCGTTCGCGACCTTGAAAAGAAGCCACTGCGAGCGCCGACTCAAGGGTGCCTACCCGCAGTTGAAAAGGCGCCTCAATCACAGGCTGTCTCCCATGCGTTTCAAGGTGTACCCCCCGACCGATCACGCCATGCCGACATAGATCGCATGTGTGTCACGAGGGCATCAAACCGCGACTTCAATTCTGGATCTACCGCCATTTGAGCCTGGAACATCGCTGTTACGTGCCGAACATCTTCGGCCGAAGACAAGCCATATCGACTGAGAACGGGCGATAGATCGGTAGGATTTCGTGACATCTCCACCGTGAGCGCGGCGTAGTGCGCGAGGGTTAGCTTACCCACGCGAGGCCCTCCTTCCGTTGGGATTTTGGAGGGTGGTTGACTATTGGGTGCGGTGGGCGGCGGCTGCGCGGCCGGAGCTTGTGAGGCCGGAGTTTGGCCGGCCGGGGTTTTTGCGGCGGACGGCTGGAAGGGAAGGGGGATGGACCGAATATGGATGGGTAGATCGGCCGTGGAGCTGAGCGGAGACACCGGCGGAACGACGGGCAATGCCTGCGGCGGAACAGCTTGGGGCGGCGGAACAGCTTGAGGTGGCGGCACTGGAAGGGCTTGCGGCGGCGCGATTGGAACGGCTTGCAGCGGCGTTGCCGGGGCCGAAAGATAGCTCGGCAATGCCGGCGCCTCCGAACGAACCGGCGCGCTTGAGATCGCCGGCTCGGGCGCGTGCTCACCGAGAAGCCCCATGTCCCGACGGGCCTCGGCAGACGCCGGCGCAAACGTCATGGCCAACACGCCTTTTCGGCGTCGATGGCTGTCGCAAAGCTGACGGTTATAAAACGCGTCCGCCGCCTGAAGCTCCGCCATAGTGATACCCAGCGAGCCGATAGCCTTTTCGATGGGCTGTTCGCGATTTGCAAGTGTACACGCGAGCGCTCGGGCGTACACGGTCAGAGGCAATACGTCGTTCGCCACGGGGGCATATTACACCTTTGCCACCGCATTCCAAGAAACGTTTGCAGGTGCAATTGCCTCCAATTATCTCCCATGCTTCGTCGCTGCCCGGTGCTTTTTACCCCACGATTCGTCTTCGGCCACTTATCCGGGCCCGGTGTTGAACTTGCTGTCAAAGGCCTCGGCAACGGCGCCTTTGCGACGGTTTGCGATGTCGGCGATTCGTGCGGCAAGGGTTTTGTCGTGGCGGTGGAGGGCGAGGGCCGAAACTGCCAGTTTGGCTCGCGCTTCAGGGGATTTGTCGGCGATTTGCACCAGGTGTTCGATCGCCTGGGGGGCGCGCAGGAGGGCCAGGGCAAGGTAGATGGCCTCCAGTGAGCGCGCGCGGTTGGGCGCGTCAGCCGCTTTTTTCAGGGTGTCGAATCCACCGGCAGGGCGAGCTTCACCAATGGCAAGGGCCGCGGCGTCGACGTCACTTTCCGACCCGGTGAGAAGGGCATTTTCCACAAAGGGAAGGTATCGGGTAGGTTGAATTTCAAGAAGGGCCTTGTATACAGCGCCCATCACGTCGGCCTCCTGGTCGCCGACAAGGGCTTTGATGTGGAGTGCCGCGGCGGCGCCTTCAAGCCCACTTTGGCCAAGAGCATTTGCCGTTTCGGTGCGCGTGACCGCCACTTCGTCGAAAAGGAGCGGCACCACATCGAGAAGGGCTTCTCGATAGCGAATGCGAAGGAGGGCGTGAGCGCACAACCCGCGCAACGCGCCGGCTACATCGATGGGTTTTGGAAAAGCCCCTTCCCATTGCCGATGGTGCAGGCCGCGAAGGTAAACGTCGGGCTCGAATGCACTGAGTGCAACCAAGGTGTCTATCACTTTGAATTTGCCGAAACAGCCCCGGTCGGCATTGCCAACTTCGTCGATGAGCCGGAAGAACGCTGCAACAAGCTGGGGCCGGAGTTCTTCAAGTTCGTGCTTTTTGGCGCACTCCGCAGCTTCGCCCACAAGATAGGGGTTTTTGTCGCCGAGGTATTTGGGAAGTTCGCGCCGAGCTTCGTCGGGTAGGTCATACAGCTCGCGAAGGCGAGCGCGCTTTTCGTCAAACGAACGAGGGGCGTTCACGAGGGCTGGCTCTTGGATGCGCCTGCGCATGGGGGCTTTTTCGGTTTATACCACCGGTGTTGGTTGTCCAAACGCACTTTTTGGGCGCCGTCGAGGCCGCGGTTCACAAGGAGCGCCCGTGGCGCGCGGCTCGCCGTTCTACCTCGCGGCGCGCCGCTTTGCGCTGCTGTGGCTTTTCACCGAGGCGGGCTTTTTCACCCAGCCTTTTTTCGGCGCCTCGTGTGCCGTTTTATGCTTCCCTTTTTTGCCTTTCAGCGGCGTTGCCTTTTCAGCGACAGGCTCTTGAGGCGCCTCCGCCCCTTCATCGCCCATAGAGGGCACAGGCCGTGATCGAGCAAAAGGTTTTTTCGCAAAAGCCTTTTTTCCACCGGCCTCGCGCGATTCGAAAGTCGGTCGCTCCGAAGGGTGGCGCGGCTCGAAAGGCGGCCTTTCCGATGCGCGCCGAGGCTCGAAAGGAGGCCTTTCCGATGCGCGTCGATCACCCGGCGGCGGCCTGTCTGAATGGAAACGCTCCGGGCTTGTCTCGCCCAATGCGGCTCTGCCGATCTTGATGCGCGGGTCGCGCGTGTCGGGTTTGCCGGCAAACTCAGCGAAATGATCTGCCACGTCCGCGGCGACTTCCACCGTTGAAACCGTTCTACCCACGCGAATCGCCCCGATGTCGGCGCTTTCGATCCCGCCGCGTCGGCAGAGCATGGCCAGCAAACGCCGCGAATCGGCGCCGTGCACTTCTCCCCAAGTGACCTGGAAAAGCGCCCAACCGCGCGCCGCATCCCGCGGTCCGCCGCTGGAGCGCGGGGGTCGTTGGGAGTCGCGGCTGCGGTCGAAGGCCGGTGTTTCTTCGCTTCCAAAGGGTTGGTCGCGCGGATCCTCGCGTCGCGGCCTCGCGACGGAACGTTCTGATCGTTCAGCGCGCGTGGGCCGCGTCCCCGCCCGATCCGCGGCGCCCACGCTTCGGCGCGACGGGCGAGCCACTTCACTCGGCGGCTCAATCGGCCGCACATGTTGAGGCTCCGGGCCTTCCGCTCTCCGAAAACGCTGGATGAGCCGCGCCATTGTGCGCTCCACGTTTCCCGCTGCCACAAGCCGCTCGGCAAGCCCACGCGCGCGGGCGTCAATCTTCGGCGTTTCTGCTTTTCCTGCCGCTTCACCTTCCGCCGGGCCGTCGTCACGCGTGAGTTCCGCAATCAACTGGTCGTCCTGCGCGCGCCGAATCTGCTCCGCGCTTGGGATCTTCTCGAAGCGGTATTTCACGCCGGCGCGATGCAACAGCCGCAGAACGCGGTCCATAATCGACGGCGGCACGAGCGTGGAGCTGATGCCCTTGTTTCCGGCGCGTCCGGTGCGCCCGCTCCGATGCGTGTACGTGTCGGCGTCGCCGGGCGGCTGCGCGTGGATCACCCTTGCAATGTCCGGCACGTCGATGCCGCGCGCCGCCACGTCGGTCGCCACAAGAACACGAAGATCCCCGCGCTTAAACGCTGCGAGCGCTCTGTCGCGCTGCGGCTGTTCCATTTCGCCCGAAAGCGAACTGGCCGCAAACCCCGCGGCCACAAGGGCGCCGGCCATATCGGCCACGTCGGCCCGCGTCCGCGCAAAAACAAGGATTTGCTCATCTGGATTGGCGAGTAGAAGGTTCACCACGGCGCCGAGGCTGTCGCGACCGTCCACCAGGTGCAGCACGTGTTCAATATCGAGATTTGCTTCACCCAGGCGCGTGCCCTCCACAAGCGCGGCCTCGTGTTGGACCGCATCGCCCAGCGCCTTCACCTCGCGAGGAAAGGTTGCCGAAGCGAGGTGCGTCCGACGCTCTTCGGGCATGTGCGCGAAAATCGCATCCAGCTCATCGCGAAAGCCGAGATCCAAAAGCCGATCGGCCTCATCGAGCACAATCGCCCCGACCTCGCTTGGGTCGATGGCGCCGCGGTCGAGATGGTCGAGCAGGCGCCCCGGCGTGCCGACAACGATTTGAGGCCCACGGGCGAGGGCGCGGCGTTCATCGCGGGAGCTGGTGCCGCCCGTCACCGAAACCACGGTGGCGCCGACCTCGGCGAACAGCCACGTGAGTTCATCATCCACCTGTTTGGCGAGTTCGCGCGTGGGGACCACAACCACAACGAAAGGGTGCGCGGTGCCGCCCATTTTGCTCGCCTCGCGGTTCACGAGATGGCGCACGGCAAAGCCGATGGCGACGGTTTTTCCCGACCCGGTTTGCGAGGTGATTCGGAGGTCGCGGTCCGCGAGGGCAGGGTCAAGAACGGTTTTTTGGACCGGAGTTAAGCTGGTAAAACCACGTTTTTCGAGCGCGCCCGCGAGGGCCGGCCCGAGCACATCGAACAAGTCGGGCTCTGTCACGCGGTGCGGCTTAGCAGGTACCGTGCCGCTGCGGTAGGAGATTCGTCCGGCTACACAGCTTCGGCGGCTTCTTCGCAAATTCGAATGGCGAATGCCAGTGTTTCCAAGGGAGCCATGCCTTCCGAGTCCAGAAACACGTGGCTCCTGAACGCCAAGTGACCGCCGTCCACAACGAAAGTGCCGTGCGGAATGGCATTGTTGAGCGTCGAAAGGGCCACCGCCGTCCGAACGTCGTCCGTTGGCCTCTCGCCCACAAGAGCGATTTTCAGCACAATCACCCGACCCGGCCGATCCCAATCGAGGCGCAGCGTGGTTGTTTTGGTGCCCACCTCGGCGCGAATCGTCAGCCCACCGTCGTCCTCGCTCACAAATCGATCCACCACCATCGCGCGAATCGCGTCGGCATTAATCGGCTGTTTGGTGTTTCCGCGCGGTGCTTCGGATTCAACAGCGGCACTTTGCGGTGCTCCAATTTTCACGCTCACGCCGGTCTTTGGTTCTTCGTTTTCTTGAGAAACCGGTGCCGTCGCACCGGCCGCCGGTTTGGCAACTTCGCTTGCCGCGGCGGATGCCGGCTTGGGCGCATCCCCCGACGGTTCGGCTTTCACCGCCGGCTCCGCTTTTGCGGCCAACTCCACTTTCGCGGCGGGCGCGGCGTTCGTTGTGGGCGCAGCCGGAGTCGGCGGCAAGATTCGCCCCACTTCACCCTTGTCTTCCACCTTCGACGAAAGCAGGTGGAGCGGGATCCGCGGCAGCGCCGACAACGTTTTGGCCATGTCGGAGGCCGACAATCCCGGCGATCCCAACACCGACGCCACAATGTGCCCGCTCCGCAAACGGTCCTTCGTCAACGTCCCGGCGTCCTCCAAAAGCAGACACATCGCGTGCGAAAGACGCGGCTTGCCTTCGGCATTGCCGGGCAATCGCCCAAGGTGCCAATCCAACCGACTCACCACATCTTTGCGCTCAATCCGCGCATCGGCCATCGACACGCTCAAGTCGCTGTCCGCGAAGTCGAGCAGCGCGCGCAACAAGTGATCCGGCGTCACCTCCGCGTTTCGCGCCTCCATGGCGCGCCGGATCGCGCCTTCAAGAGCCTTGGAAACAAGCGGCCCCAGCCGCCCCACAAGAACTTTGATATCGGTCGTAATCGCGCGCACGGACGCCTCCTCAACCGAACCGTACGCCGATTCGCACGCTCTTGTAACCGGATTTCATCTCGCGTGCCGCTTCAGCGCGCGTGAACCCACCACGAGGCAAGCTCAATCTCCCCATCAAATGGCGGCAACCTCACGCACTCCTCGCTCGACCCCGTTGCCGTGAGCGCGGGCCTGCCATCGACCGTTTCAAATACTTCCACAAGCCGCAGCTCCGGATCCACCAACCAAACCCAAGGAACGCCGGTTGCGGCGTAAAGCGGCAGCTTCAAACGTCGATCATCCCGCGCTGTGGTGGGCGACAAAATCTCGCAGCACCAGTCTGGCACGATCGCGATCGGATTTTCGTCCGGCAATTCTGGAACGTGTTCCACACGAAAGCCCGAAAGGTCAGGAACAGCCAGGCGCCCCCGGGGAAAAAGGATCTCGGCCTCCACCTCAATCCACCAGCCTGTGCCGCCGTTGCGAACATCAAAGTGCCCCAGCCTCCGAAGTGCCGCCTGTGCGGTCCATCGATGCGCTTTCCCTGGACGCGACATGGTGCGCAACGTTCCAGGTTCCAAAATTTCCCCTGTTATCCCATCAGGAAGCGCCCGGATCTGTTCATACAGACTCTCAAACGTTGGCAACGCTCGCGCGGGCAGGCCCATGAGCAACCAAGATAGAACACAAAGCTCCAAAAAGGTATGACGAAATGCGCTTCCCCCCGCCCGCGGCCGGCAGATCGCGGTTGAGATGAGAGTGACATGCCGTCCCGCCGCGCCTGCCAGAGACCGTTCACCGTTCACGCGCGCGAACGAACCGCCTGACTGGAATTTGCACCTGGACGCTTACTGCCGGCACAGCCACCTGCACCTGCGTTCCATCGTCGGGAACGGTTGATCGGTTGCGCTGCGGCGGGGCGGTTCAGGACGGGGCTCGTCGGGATGGGGTGACTGGTCGCGGGGCTCGTAGGGACCGGGTGTCTGGTCGCGCTGCGGCGGGGCGGTTCAAGCCGACGCGCGACGCGCCATTTGGGGCTCAGCCTTCTACGGTCCGACCTGGCGCGTGGTGGTTGTCTTTCAGGTCAGATCTGTACTGGATAACCTGATGGCAGTCGGACCGCGGCTTCGCCTTTCCTCGCACGGGCGTCTGGGGGCGCTGCGCGTCGTTGAACCTTCCCGCCTCGCTGCGCCCAGTCACCCATCCGTCCTCGCTTGCCATTCCAATCGGCGCGGCCTCGCCTTTCCTTGCTCGTGCGTCGGGTGGGTGTCTGGTCGCGCTGCGGCGGGGCGGTTCAAGCCGACACGCGACGCGCCACTTGGGGCTCGGCCTTCTACGGTCCGACCTGGCGCGTGGTGGTTGTCTTTCAGGTCAGATCTGTACTGGATAACCTGATGGCGGTCGGACCGCGGCCTCGCCTTTCCTTGCTCGTGCGTCGGGTGGGTGGCATGCTCGCCCTGCGGCGGTTCGGCTCAAGCCGACACGCGACGCGCCACTTGGGGCTCGGCCTTCTACGGTCCGACCTGGCGCGTGGTGGTTGTCTTTCAGGTCAGATCTGTACTGGATAACCTGATGGCGGTCGGACCGCGGCCTCGCCTTTCCTTGCACTTGCCGTCTGGGGGCGCTGCGTGTCGTTTCGCCTTACCGCCTCGGTGCGAGCAGTCACCCACCCTCCTATCGTAGTTCTTGGGGTGACGAGCGTTGTTGAACCTTACCGCCTCGGTGCGAACAGTCACCCATCCCTAGTTGCTTTCCATTGCCCACCCCCGGCCGGCGCTTCGCGCCGTCCGCCCCGCCCAAATCGCTCGCTCAGGGAGGGGACATTTTCGAAATAAAGTCCCGAGCTTTTCGGACTTTGGCAGGGGCAAGGATACGGTGGATCGGATGCGGCAGACGAAAGCGACTCGGCGCCATTCATTCTTTCATTCTATAACGAAATGTCACCTAAGGCCTGCAGTCGTGGGTGGTAAGCTAGGACATTGTCGTCTTTGAGCGCTTCCCGCAGAAGTGTTTGGAGCTTTCCCTGCTTCGTGGTGACGTCAAGGAGCGCTCGCCATGCTTGCGCCGGAGCTTGCCGATTGTCCCAGTTTTCGAGGCGCACTCCGGCCTTTTTTGCCAGGTACTCGGCCTCGGGAATTGGGTATGCTTCCGTCAGTATCCGTGCCAGCTCTTGCATTTCTTGAATCTCCCACGGTGGGCTCGTGAACTGGTGCAGTTTCTTGCGCTGGTCATTCCGAGTAATCTCTACTTTTGGATGAACGTTACATGCAGCCAGTTGGCAATCACTGTGCGCATTCGGGAAAGTAAGCATCACCTCCAACGCGGTTAGCGTCAACATACTCCGTGGTTGCGCACTCACAGCGAATCGCTCCACCTCAATGAAGTCGACGAAGCAACGCGTTGCGTCTTCTCTCGTTTGACCCGGGAAAAGTGAGTTGAAGACGTTGATGCCAACATGAGCGGAAAGCACCGCGACTTCGGGGGCATCTTCGATTCGAAACCACGGCAAACGCTCCGCTGCACTGGGCACCAGCGAAAGGTTCGTCGCCAGTGCGATCAATGCGCATGTGCAATCCCTTTTCACGCCGGCTCGAACCCGGGCTTCAAGCGTCTTGGATGCGCCGAAATCACCGATGATAGTGGCTAGACGAAAAAGCCCAATCAGCTGCAGCGGATCATCGGCATACCCTGTTTGCTCCTTCGTTGTTGGCTGACGCCGGAGAATCTCCGCGAGCGGTCCGACAAGATCCCGAGATCCGCACGCGTTTCGGTAAACCGAGAGAGCAAAGCCTAAGGCAGCCAAATAGCCCGCTTGCTGGACTCTCCCAAGATCAATGTCAGCGCAATCGCGCAATTGCAGCGATGCGGTCCCAGGTGGCAGTCCGGCGCAAGTACCCAACCATAGAAACGCGTTGCGTTGCAGATCACCGATCGAGCGCTGGGCAGGAACGCAGGTTTGCCGCAAATTCTCCGCAGCAGCGAGCAAGGCCGATTTTGAATTGATCACAAAAACCAACAGCTCCCGGCGAGCTGTGTCTCAAGAGTCTCGTCCGACCACCCCTTCGTGGTGGAAAGCCAGTTAAGGTGGTCAGCAATCAAATGGGCATAGTAGGTCGTCACCGGTTCGGAGATCGGACGAATTGACTTCCAAGACATGGATGTAAAATCCAACACTTGCTGCGCCAGGGGGACCATACGGCGGTAGGTCGAACCCCCATGAAGCTCCAGCTTGAGCGGGCGCGGCAGCGGATCCGTCGCGCGCAACATCATACCGCCGTCTTTCGTGCACAAGAGTACCTGTCCTGGGCCGAGATGGACCAACGTTCCGCGAGCGGGTACGCACTCGCTTTTCGGAGCACCGCTGGCTTGCGGCTCGATGACGCGCCAAGGATGTGCGCGGGAGAGCGTCAGGTGCGCGCCTTGAAACGAAATCTCCGCCGAGAGTTCCCGCAGAGCGGACTCTACCACGAGCGCAACATCCGTATTCTTGAGTGGTTTTCTAGTGTGGGTGACCAGCCGCACCACTTCTCCTTGGTGCCAGGCTTGGTCTCGCTTCAGTCGCGCGAGTAAGCTTTTCACTGACCGCGCCAACTCAGCGGGATATTCTTCATACTCGCATCTGCCGGAGGTGGCCGCTCGAATGTAGGAACCATCGTGGGCGAACACCGCGGTGATGCCCATGTACCTCTTTTTCGGCGCGAAACGAGCACCGATTTCGGCATGAGCCATTCCAAGGACGATTTCGCGGACGTTGGGCTCGCGCACGCCCACCGTCCACGGGATGCCTCCGAGTTTTGCGTGCAGCGCAACGGCAATGTTCTCGAGAATGAACGGAAGTGATACCGGCCCTGCTCGTACCGTTTCACTACGAACCTCCTGGGAGGGCACTCCCAGCATCAGCAGCTGTGCTTTTGTGGCCAAATACGCTCGTGATACTGTTTCGTCGGAACCCTCACCCAAGAAAATCAGGGCGATGTCAGGCTTCCACTCCGGACTCCAGCTGTCTCGTATTGCGTTGAGATAGGTTTCGGCGTCTGCTTCGACCCCCCGAAATGGCTTTGCGCTGACTTTCTTCAGGTCCAGGCCCTCAACCCCAAAGGTTTGCAAGAAGCCTTGGCCGAACCGGACGCCGATTCGCTGGGGTTGGGAGTGAAACAGCTGATGGACGAAGCGTCGCACCCTTGACTCGTCGCCCGATGGATAGACAACAAGCACGCGTGGATCGCGGGTACATCGCCGGAAGGGTCCAAATTTTTGGATCCCCTCCCAGGCGCGGGGATGGGTGGCGGTCTCATCGACGGGATCGAATCGCAGCGGTGAGGCGCGCAGACGATCTACGCCACGGCGGTTGTTGATGGAAACGAGTTCCGAAAACCGGAATCGCACGTGGAGTCCAGCATCCAGAACTCCATGTTTCTTTTTCTCTTCTGCGTATTTGCAGAGTCTCCGCAAATACCTTACTCCCGCTAAATTGGATGCCAACATCTGGGCTTCAACCCCTTCAAGTTTAGCCATTTCTGCCCTCGAAAGATCCTGACTCATCAGTCGCAGAAAGGCGTCTTTCCGCGCTTCCACCTGGTACTTTTCGGGATAGGCATTTACCAAACCACTCCGCGTTTCGACTTTCAGGTAGCTGCCACTGGCGCCACGAACCGTGCCGAGCCAACGATCGATGCCGGTTTTTTGAGGGTCAAAAAGCACACAGTCGGTCAGGTCAAATCCTCTGTCGAGGAGTTGCTTCGCACTCGGGGCGATTTCGTGCCTCTGACCGAACTCGACAGTCATACCCAAGCTGGGTTCGATGCCATGCTGCCGCAAAACATGAATCCCTAGAATGGTGCGAGGATATTTGTGAAACCCTGACAGTCGTTCAGATCTGAGAATTGCCGCCTTCCTAAACACTTGATCGAGCAGATCCACGTCGCGGTTGATACGCACTAGCCCGACGCGTCGGCGCTGCAATTTCAGATCAGGGAGTATCATTGGAAGACGGTGAGAAATTAGGGCGCGTACAACGGCCAGGTACTGGTCCACCGGCAACTCCTGAAGGTCGGCGAGCCCCGCGTCGGCGGTAAGGGGCACGGCAATCATCCGGCTGTCGCGCAGCCGGTGAACGAATATGTCGGACTTCGTCTCCCGCAGACGTTTGAACTCGTCATTGCCGGGGTACGGACTAAACGCGGCTTTGAAGGTCGGTGCCATTGGCTCGATCTTCAAGCAGGACAGAACGTAGTCGGCGCCAAGCGCCGAAGTGAGCGCAACCGATTCCCCATTGTCGTTCTGCGCGCTTCGAACGATTGTTTCCGACTCTCCTTCAGAAATGCCGTGCTGCGTTGCTTTCATGTTGGTTGCCTGCGAACGTTAATGGATCGAAACTCGTGCTTTGATGGTCACCGTTCTGGTGCCATCTGTCTGTGTCCGGCCCGCGCGGGCGCAGGTTCCTTTGCATTGACAACACTGAACGGATCTTTGGCGTTCGAAAGTGAGTCGGATCGACGCGATGTCAACACAGATTTCGCGCGTCATTCTCGACGCAACCGCGTATTTTTGAACGCGGGTCGAGGATTGTAGGTTCCACCGCCTTACCAACATTGTTGGATCGTCAGACTGAATCTAATCTGAGGTCTATCGTGTGATGCGAAAAGCGTGTATTGTGCCGCCGCACAACCACAAGGAGACTCTCATGCACCTCGGGCTACACGTTGTCAGTTTTACTTGGCCTGATGCGCCGCGATCGATCGCGCCGACCTTGGCCGCCGTCGCCGAAACAGCGGAATCCATCGGCATGTCGCACCTGTCGCTCATGGACCACTACTTTCAGCTCACCATGGGAGATCTCAAACCCGAGCAGGAAATGATGGAAGGGTACACAACGCTCGGCTTCCTTGCCGCCAAAACCAAGACCATTCCACTTGGACTGTTGGTCACCGGGGTGACCTACCGTCATCCGGGTTTGCTCGCGAAAATCGTCACCACGCTCGATGTGCTTTCCGGCGGGCGCGCGGAGTTGGGGATTGGCGCGGCGTGGTACGAGCGTGAGCACAATGCGTTTGGTGTGCCGTATCCCGCGGTGCGCGAGCGATTGGAGCGGTTGGAAGAAACGCTGCAAATCTGCCTGCAAATGTGGAGTGACAACAACGGTCCTTTTGAGGGCAAACACTACCGCCTGGCGGAGACAATGCTTGTTCCGCCGCCCATTCGTCGTCCGCCCATTCTTATCGGAGGCGGTGGAGAAAAGGTGCTTTTGAGGCTTGTCGCTCGCTACGCCGACGCGTGCAACTTGTTTTCAATGCTTGGGGTCGATGGTGTGCAAGCCAAACTCGATATCCTGCGCCGCCACTGCGACGCTGAAAAGCGCGACTACAACGCCATTCGCAAGACCCTTTTGTGGGTTTCGTCACCCTACGCCGATGACTTCGTGACGCAAGCGGAGGCGTTTGCAAAAATCGGTATTCAAGAGGTCATTGTGATGCCGCCCACCGGTTCGGAGCCTGTCAGTTGGGTGCGCGGCCTGGAGCCCACTGTGCGTCGGCTCGCAGAGGTGGGGCAAGCCGCGTAGCCCGTTTGTCAACAGCGAACTCACGGACCATGTCAGACAGGAGTGGCCCGCCGCGAAGGGGTGTTTGACGCATCGAACACCCCATGAAACGGCCGCTCCGCGGGAAAGGAATGGTCCCTGTGAAAAACGCAGCTACCCTCTCGTTCGCTTCCTCTTTATTACACTCTTGCCATTTCGGCTTGGCGGGCATCGCCCTCGCCGCGCTGCTGGGCGGATGCGACGGATCTGACAGTTCCGGCTCGGCGGGCAACGGCGGAGGCGGCGGGGGAGGGGGAGGGGGAGGAACCGGCGGTTCAGCAACCCTTCAGTGTCCGGCCTCGCCTGCGGTAGAACAGGTGGTCAGCACGGTGTTTCCCGGCCCTGGAGGGTTTGATTTTGTCGGCACCGTCAATTCAATTCTACTTAGTGGCCAAGACCTATATTACACAACCGCCAATCTCGACGGAGCCGCCGTCTACCGTGCTACCCCCACAACCCAACCGACGCTCTTTTTTCAGAATTCTCAGTACACGCCGCTCAGTCAACTCGTATCGGCCGGCCAGTCTCTGTATTGGTATGACGCCGAGACGCAACCGGGTCGCGTCGTAAAAATGCCGCTCGCGGGAGGGGCTCCGTCGGTTCAATTCCCCAATGTGCACATGGGGATTTTGCCGGAGATCGAGCAATATTTTGATACTCTTTACGGTCACACGATTTTTGCCAACACGCAAGCCCCGAACGGTACGTGGCGAAATCAATTGATGCGCACGCTCGGCGCCGGTGACGCGCCCAAAATATTTTTCTCACGCGACAACGGCAATTCGGGCGAAGCATTTCGGCTTGTGTACGCAAAAATGGGCGACTTTTTTTATGTGGTCGGCGCACCTGACAACGGGTCTACCGATTACAAAATTCTGCGCATTGCCGAAAACGAAAACATCGTTGACCCTGAAAACCCGCCGTCGGTTGCGCCCACGTTCAACTTCACCTGTATGACGCTGGCCGCGCGTGGAGACAGCGTGCTCTGGTGTCTACGTCCGTTTGAAGGAGCGATGGACAATGGTGGTGACCGCATTCGAGTCATGTTTTTCTTAAACGTCGACACCTACCACGTACAAGATGTGTTCTCGCTGAGCGACGCTCCTGCGAGCGCTGGCAAACTCACCGGAAAAGCAGCTACCGACGGCAACAACCTGTTTTTTGCAACGGACGCTGTGGACGGTAACGGCGTGGTGACCTCCACCATTTTTCAGGTCAGCGCCGACGTTGGAATCCCGCCCAAAATCCTCGCGTGTGGCCTCCCGCGCATCAGCGACATGACGTTGGGAAACGGGTATCTCTACTTTGGACTGGTAGAAACCAACCCCGACAAGATCGATAAGAACGGTATCCACAGAATCGCCTATTGATGTAATGCCGCCCACCGGTTCGGAGCCTGTCAGTTGGGTGCGCGGCCTGGAGCCCACTGTGCGTCGGCTGGCTGAATTGGCACCCAGCGCAAGTTCGTAGCACGGCCTTGCCCAACAGCCTTGACACTGTGCGTATTCTCACCCATAAGGAAGCCATGCGAAGAACACTCAGCATGGTCATCGCCCCCATCGCCGCGATTTTCGTTCATCTCACAGCGTGTAATGGTTCGGTGGTTGTCATTGACAACAACGCTCCGGGCGGCGGCGGAGCGTCGACCACCGGCGGCGCAGGCGGCGCTTTAACGTGTTCACCTTGCGATGCACTCGACGCGTGCCATCTACCCGGCGAGTGCGACCCGAGCACCGGTCTGTGCTCAAATCCCGTAAAGCCCGACGGCGAACCTTGCGACGACGGCGACGCCTGCACCCAAACAGGGGCCTGCCAGGCCGGCGTTTGTGTGGGCGCAGAGCCCGTGGTGTGTCCCGAAGGCGTCGTGTGCGTCGACGGGTTGTGCGCGTGTTCGACGAGTTTTGTAAACCCAACTCAACTGGAGTCGGTTTTCTCGGTGTCAGATGCGGAAATTGTCGACCTGAACGGCGATGGGGCCAACGACATTGTTGCTACCGGCGGCGCCTACCACTTTGTTGTGTTTCTGAATCTGAGCAATGGCTCGTTTGCGGCGCCTGTTTCCTACCCAACGGGCGGAGGGGCGTACCGAATGGTCGTGACCGATCTCAGCGGCGATGGCGCGCCCGACGTTGTCACGGCAAACCAAGACGACGGTGAATTAAGTGTGTTTATCAATGCCGGCGACGGATCTTTTTCCGGCTCTGTCAACTATCCCATTGGGCCGTGGTCGAGTCAGGTCGCCGCCGCGGATATGGATGGTGACGGCCACGTCGACCTTGTGGTGGGCGCCGACGATGTCGTCTACGTGCTTTACAACTTGGGGGATGGAACGTTTAACTTGATTCTCGATTCTGTCGCCGGGCTTGTCGCCGGTGTCATCACCCTGACGGATCTGAACGCCGACGGCGCAGTCGACATCGTGGTCACCGACTCCAGTCAAAACGAGTTTGCTGTCATCTATAATCTCGGAAACGGCCTCTTCGACGCGCCGATAGATGTTCCTTTGCTCTTTCCACCAACGGAGATTGCCGCGGCCGACCTGAATGGCGACGGCTTTCCCGAGCTTGCCATTTTGGACTTGTACAGTGACAACATTCGGGTGTTCAACAACCTCGGCAATGGAAACTTCGATGCGCCCGTCGTTTACGGGGTCGCCGCTAACGAGGGTTCCCTTCTGGGGTCCGTTCTATTGGAAGATCTGAACGGTGATCAAAAACCTGACCTGACAGTTACCGCCGTGTCGAGCGGTACCGTGTCTGTGTTTCTCAATCTCGGCGACGGCACGTTTGGCCCCCGTTTTGAATATACGGCCGGTCCGCTCCCCAGCGACGTCGCCTCGGGTGACCTGAACGGTGACGGCAAACCGGATCTTACCATCCCGCACGAACAGGGGATCGGTGTGCTTATCAATACCGGAAATGGCATGTTCAACGCTCCCATGCATTACACCGTCGGCGAAGGGCCCAATTCGATCGTCGCGGCCGATCTGAATGGCGACAAAACACCCGACCTGACGGTTGCCAACTTCTACGACGACAACATCAGTGTACTCTTCAATCTCGGCAACGGAGCGTTTACGGCGCCTTTCAATGTGGCGGTGGACTCCAATATGGCGGTGGACTCCAATCCAACAGCAACTGTTGTCGCCGATCTGAACGGTGATGGCTGGCTTGATCTGGCTACCGCCAACCGCATGACAAATAGCAGCAGCGTCCTCCTGAACATCGGCAACGGCACCTTCTCTACAGCTGTCGTCTATCCGGTGGGATTGCAGCCTGTGTCGATCGCAGCCGCGGACCTGAACGGTGACGGATGGGTGGACCTGACAACCGCCAACCTTGATGCCAAAAGTGTGAGCGTCCTCCTGAACCTGAGCAACGGGGAATTCGCTTCGCCGGTCAACTATCCCGTTGGGGTTGGCCCTGCCAGCGTTGCTATTGCCGACCTGAACGGTGATGGGTGGCCCGATCTAACCACGGCCAACGGCAATTCGATCAGTCAGAATGTCAGTGTCCTCTTGAACCAGGGGAACGGCACGTTCGCGTCCGCCGCAAACTATCCGGTGGGCGCAGGCCCAATTGCGGTTCTTGCGGCTGATCTGAACGGTGACGGGTTTTTGGATCTTGCCACGGCCAACTCCCAAGACGAAAATGTCAGCCTGCTGTTTAACCTTGGCAACGGCACCTTCGCGTCGGCTGTCAACATTGCCGGTAGTCCGGCGCCCTCGTTTATCGCAGCCGCCGATGTGAACGGTGATGGGAAGTTGGACTTGATCGTCGAGAGTAGCGCGGACGGTTCCATCGCCGTGTTTCACAACGCGGGCGGCGGAACCTTCGACGCGCCCCAGAGCTACTTTGCAGGCGCCTCGCCCAATTCACTGGCTGTTGCCGACCTCAACAGCGACGGCAAGGTCGATCTCGCGGTTGTCGGGGCCTACGACGTCGCCGTCCTTTTCTCCGTTTGCGTGCCGTAGTGCCGCGGCGCTTCGCGGGCATTTTGCTGGAGATCGAACAATAGCCGCCGCCCAACTCTACTTGCACCGCGGCGGGTGGTATGACCCGTCGGGTTTTGCATCAAAAAAATACGAATTGAAGCCCACCAAATTCAGATCCACATGGTCATCGGTGACAGCCGCAATCTCGATTGCTCCGGGAAGCTCGCCGCCTCCGCCTCCGCCCGGGCAATCATTGGGATCGCTGCTTTGAGGATTTCCGCTCTCCAGAAACGAAACCTGAGCGCCAACGGCGTCGGTTTCTATCTGTCCGGGTACAAGCAACGACGCATCGGGCAATAAAATCGCCAGCTCCCAATAACCGCACGACGTTGGGTTGGGACTCGGGTTTTGGCAGGTGATGGGTGTGCTGGTAAATCGGAGTTCTACAACGTCGCCTTCCAGCACAAGCGCGTTACCCGCGCCCGAACCCCCCGTTGTTTGACCGCCTCCGCCTCCGCCTTCGCCGCCGCTCCCCGCTTCACCGCTCGTATTGTTGCCCAGAACAACTTTCCCGCCACACCCCACAAGCCAAGCCGCCGCCAGTAGAGCCGCACCTGATAAGCAATGTTTCATACAGCGCAGCATACCAAAAACCTACTGCGCGTACCAGCGTTCCATGTCAGAAACCCACACCGCCCGGCGAAAGAGACTCTGAAGGACCGCATCCGATCGGTTGGATGCGGCCGGTGCAATTCACCTTCGGAGGATGGTTCATGCGTACGCTTCTTGGATTTGTACTCGCGGCGAGCGTGGGACTGGTGGCATGTTCGGGCGACGGTGGAACGGGCGGAAGCGGTGGAAGCGGCGGCGGCGGAAACGGCGGCGACTTTCACCTGAACGACGTGACGCTTGCGTACACCGAGGTTCCCGACGGCATTAAAAAGGCGTCGCTCTTTTTCTACATCGGCTGGGCGAACTGCCCATCCAACCTCGACTGCAACGAAGATCTTACCATTGAAATTGCGGGCCCGGCCGCAGCGGTCAACATCGGCCCGCCAAGTTCGTGGATGAGTCTACCCCAAGACAAGCTCGACGCCGTGGAACAAATTCTAGCGTCAAACCCCGCCGAAGTGTACCTCAATTGGGAACTGAGCCGCGACAATTTTCAAATGGGTGGAACGTGGGGCCCATCGTCTGCCCCGCAAAGTTTGACATTACAGCCCCCGCGCCGGCCGACGTTGTCACCACTCCCGGTTCTCTGCTGGTCAGTTGGACGCCGTTTGACCGAGTCGCCCCGGACAGCGGTCAAACGCTCGCTCCGAACAATTGCGCAGTCACTGCCATTGAGTGGGACGACGATCTGAATAACAATAACGGCGTCGTCCAAAACAAACTCCTCGCCTCCGACCTGACCAGTATGACGCTCGACCTGAATGCCAAATATCCCATCAGTGACCGGCTCCTCATCGAAGTTACCGCCGCTGGAAAGGTGTACGAAGACCCGTTGGGCGGCGAAGGGTATTGCAACTACGCCCGCTCCGTGATTGTCGGCCTGCAATAAAAACCTGAATCGCGACAGCCGCCTCCCATCGACGCTGAACCCACCTTTGTCGCGTTCAACAATGCCCGGGCCGGGCGTTGGAAGGAGATGGAGCATTGTCAGGTCAACCCTTCCATGCCGGCGGCCGAACTCGATTCCGAGGACGATAGGCGTTGTCCCTAACAAGGCGTGCACTTCGTTCACGCGTGCGAACGAACAGCGTCACTGAAATGCTCGCTGAACCTCGGCTGCAATCCCGAAGGCAAGAGCTTTGGCAAACGCGGCGCCGACGATGCAACCGCTGCACAGAGAGGTTGGTCAACTCGCAGTGAGCGCCGGCTACGCCTTTTCTCCCGCAGCGAGGATGCCGTCGAGCCGGCCTAACACTTCCTCAAGCCGTTCAAGCGTTTCACGAACGTACACCCGGTATTCTCGGCTGTCGGTATGTGCTAGTTCTTGCCGCATGCTGGCAACTCGAATGGACAAGGCCGCACGCAGGTCTTTCGCTTCGCTTTGGTTGAGTTCAAGCACAAACATGGCATTTCCTCTTGGGTGGGGCAGACGAATTGGGAGCCCAGCAATGAGTACGCCAGTCGTGCTGAAGTTTCTTCAGTGCTGAGTTAGCGGCGGGCTGGAGTGCGTTTGCGGCGGGAGGCTGCGATTACCAGGCCCAGCGCGACGAGCCATGCGGCGGGTGAGGAGTTTGAACTCTGGCCTACGGTGCGGCATCCGCAGTTGCCTTCATCACCTGGGTCTTGTTTTCCACCGGAGCCGCCGGCCGTTGCGCCGCCGCCGCCCGCACCGCCTGCTGCACCGGTACCTCCGCCCCCGGATCCGCCCGTGCCTGCGTCCGGCACGCAAACGCCGTTTTCGCAGTGCTCACCCTCAAAACACACAACACCGTCGCACGACGTGTCGACGCATTGGCCTGTTTGCGGGTCACAGGTGAGGCCCGGATCGCACGTCACGCCTTCGCAAAGAGGTACGCAGCCTTGGGGCGCGACACACTTTTGACCGACCGGGCAATTGACGTCTTCGTTGCAGAAAGGAACACACATGCTGGTGTCAGGGTCGCAATATTCGCCCGGATTGCACGTGACGCCGACGCATGCGGGATCGACGCAAAGGTCTGTGTTTCCCTTGTCGCAAACGGTGCCGGGTAGACCAACGCATCCGGCGTTGTCGGCAAAGCAGTCGCACGGGGCCGTGCAAACTCCGGCCTGACACACCTGTGGAGTGGGGCACTCAACTCCCTTGCACGGGTCGACACATTGCCCGTCTTGGCAGACCATTTTGCCGGGGCAAACAACGTTGTCACACGCGGGAACGCAGATTCCATTGGAACAGATGGATCCGGGAGGGCAACCTCCCACCGAACAATCGTCGGGGACGCAAAGCTCACCCTGGTTGGTATTGACGCAAGTGGAACCGACAGGACAGGGCGTTTCACCCGACCCGCAGGGTGGAATGCAAATGCTGTTATTGCAGAAAAGACCGGCCTCGCACGAGCCGGGAGCGTTGTCGCAGTTGAGGTCCGGCGAATCGCACGCTTCAGGCGCACCCGGATGAACATCTGCATCAGCGTCGTTGCAATCACAGCTTGGCGGTGCGACGGGGCAATTGCAGTCCACAAAGTGGTCACCGTCGGCATCGGGGCAAACGCCGCCACCCCCTTCTGTGAGGCCGGCAACGGCGTCAAGTTCGGCATCGGCGGAGTCAAACGCGCACTCTGGAAAATCAAGCCCGTCGTTGCCTGCGAGGATGGAGGCGTATCGGAAGGTGATACCGCAGGGTAGACTGAAAACCTGAGCGAACGAGTCTTCTTCAACACTGTATAGAGCAGTGTCGCCGCAGGCCGCGTATCCAACGGGATCGGGGGGCCGAACTTCAACAAAGCCTTTTGTAAAAATGGTGCTGAGAACGGCCCGATTCCACTTTTGAGGGTCTACCCCGGTGACAGCGGGTTGCTCAATTTTTTCTTTGGCGTATGGGTTGTCGGTGAGGTAGACGGTGTACTCAAGTGACTCGCAGGGCTGCGGCCCGTGATCGTTCTCCGCGAAAATCGCCACCTTGTTAGAAGGTCCACCCAGGTCAAACACAATACCTTCCCATGGGAAGTAATTGCCCCCGACGCCGTCGGCCGTGCAAGAAGCCCAGTTGGGACAGCCGTTGATGAGGTTGTGGTCGGTGAGCCGGCAAGGTTGCCACCACAACCTGTCAAGCGAGTTCATGTACGCGGCGCCGTTGGCAAGGGTAGGTGCCATGGCGGTGCAACTATACTGACCCGGACAGTCATAAGGCATGAGCGAGGCGCCTGCGCAGCCGCCTCCCACGATAGTGTCACACCCGGGGTACGCATTAAAAACCTGACCAAACAGGGGCAATTGAGCGGCGGTGAGGCCGTTTGAATCTTTGAAAATATCGTTGACGACTTTGCCTCCGTTGGCCTGAATGGCATCGATGCAGGCCTGGGGCGCCGTGGGACTGGAGTCGCACACACCGGTGGACGCCTGGCGGACTACCCCCAGCGGTTCGGACGAGCCGGGGTTGGGGCCCTGGGCCTGACATGAAACAAATACCGCCGCGAGCGCGGCGCTCGCCGCGCCCGATGCGATTCGAACAAGCCATTTCCCGACGTTCATGGGAGACACCTCTGGCAAAGATGCTAGGCGTCTGGCGCGTGCCTGAATAGCGAAATGGCGGACATGTTTCGCGCGGCGGCGCACGTGCTGAGCTGTATTGTGGGGTTGACGTTGACCTGCCAGAGCGCGTTTGGGGTGGTTCGAGTCAAATCACCCGTCGGGCAAACGGAGCCGAAATCGCTGCATGGGAAGTGGTAAGCCACCATTGTTCGTGCTACGCTTGGGTTCTTGCCAGCGAGGTGTTGTATGAGCCAGCGGCCCAAGTTAAAAGTGCGTCGGGAACGTTTGGGAGCGAGCGACCTGACCTCGGGATTGAGACACACGCGGCGCGCTTGGCTCCTCGGCAGCGGCGCCGTGTCGGCGTGGATTCTTTTTCCCGAGCTGGTGCTCGCCGCAGGGGAAGAAAAGCCGTTTGTCGGCACGTATAAACACTCGGGCGGCGACAAAGAACGTGAAGCTCGCGACACTGCCATCGACGACGTGGTTTCGAGCATGAACATTGTGTCGCGGACGATCGCGCGCGAAAAGTTGAAGAGCGCCAATGTCATTGCCGCAGTGGTTGTGTTTGCATCCGACGACACATCGCTCACCGTCTCTCTCGACCAGCGTGTGTACACAGCACCGCTGTCAGGTTCTTCGGTCAAGGTGACCGGCATCACGGGCGACAAACTCGATTTGTCTTACGCGGTGACCTCTGGAAAAATCGAGCAACGGTTTAGTGCGCAGGGCAAAGGTCGAACCAACACGTTCACAAAAAGCGGCGACGTCCTGACAATGAACGTGCGGGTTTTTTCTGACCAGTTACCCAAAGAGCTGAAGTATAAACTCACCTACAAAAAGGCATAGGTTGGGAGAGTGGCTTTCGAGCGAATCGGTGTGGTGGGGGCAGGCGCTATCGGCGGCTATTTGGGGGCGCGGCTTTCGGCTGCGGGTTACCCTGTCACGCTGTTTCAGCGTGCTGGAAAAGAGCCGGGGCCACCTCCCTTGGCGGTAAACGCCAAAGGAGTTGTGTACGCACCTTCCCCGTCGCTCCGTCAAACGAGCGATCCGCAAGAGTTGGCCGGGATCAACGTGTGTTTGGTGGCCGTTAAAACGTTGGCCGTGCCCGCTATCGCAGAGACCCTTTCAAAGCATCTCGCGCCGAGCGCCGTTGTGGTTTCTTTTCAGAACGGGCTTCGAGCGGCCGGCGTCCTCCGTGCGGCCCTCGGTGATCGGGTGGTGCCCGGCATCGTCACGTACAATGTGTACATCGACGAGCTGGGTCGGAGATGCCAAGCGACCACTGGAAAGCTTCTGGCCGGAATTGCGCCGGAGCCTTGGAAACGCCGGCTCACCGCGCTTCAAACGGCTTTTCGGGCAGCAGGTGAAACGTTGGAGCTTCGCAAAGACATGGACCGGGTGGCCGCTGGGAAGCTCCTTGTCAACCTGAACAACGGGGTGTGCGCGGCCACAGGGTTGGGGATTGCCGCATCGCTGGCCGACAGAGATGCGCGTTTCTGTTACGCGGCCTGCATTCGCGAGGGCCTTGTACAAATGTCGCGCGCGGGCATGCGCCCCGCGAGCGTCACAGCAATTCCACCCGCCTTGTTGCCAACCGTATTGCTTCTACCCAATTGGGTTGTGACGCCGATGGCGCGCGCCGTTGCGGGCGTTCGGCCTGAAGCGCGGCTCAGCACCCTTCAAGATCTTGACCATGGAAGGTTAACCGAAATGGGAGATCTGAACGGCGCCATTGTTGAAATGGCTCAAGAGCGAGGGGATTTCGCGCCCGCAAACGAAGTGGTGACCGGCATCGTTCGCGAGCATGAACTTCGGGTGACCTCGGGACGTGCGCCCAACTATGTGTCTCCCGCCGAGCTGCGCAGGAGGGTGGAGAGCGCTTTTTTGTCTGCTCGTTCAAGCTCGCGCAGCGTGGTTTCGCAGGCGAGCTGCGCCACCCTGGATGAACGCTCAATGGCCATGGGGTTTCTTCCCATGGCTTGGAGGGCATCTCCGTGCGGCTCGAAAAGAGCCACCGCCGTGGTTTTGGGCACGTGACGCATTTCGCTTCGAACGAGGGTTCCCATGGGTCCAAACATGGACAGAGGCGAGCTGACAACCACCAGGTCGAGCGGATGGTTCGCGAGAAGGTCAAGGTGGGTTGCGGAGGCCACTCCACCGTCGACATATCTGCGACCTCGAAACCTGACGGGCATGTGTACGCCTGGCACCGCGCCCGAACAAGTGACGGCGGTTCCCACGTCGATGTCTGGTGCTCCCGGCGCGCCGAAGGCCACTCGATCTCCCGTATCGAGGTGTACAGCGGTGATCCACAGGTGTTCGTCCGGCCAAGTTTCACCGAAGACGCGGCGCAGTCCAACCGCCTGTTCATTCAGGTTTACTCGTCCTTCGGGAAGCAACGCCGAGACAAGTCGGCCGGGCCGGAGATTTTTAGGACTTTGAAGGGCTTGTAACAAGAACCGAGGTGCCGCGGGCATGCGGCTCTTGGGAAGGGATGGGTCGGCCTTTCGATGATCCGGTCGAACATAGTGCTGCGCAATGGCATGAGCGTCGGGGTGAAGCGCTTCACCTGAAACGCGGGCCGCGAGATCTTTGCCACTCAAGCCGGCTCGAATAAGCGCTCCAACCTGAGCGCCGGCCGATGTACCCACGATGAGGTGTGCGCTTCGAGGATCCCACCCGTGCGCGTGCTCGATCGCTCGAAGCACGCCGGCATGGTAGGCGTGACCCAGCGGTCCACCGGCACCCAGCACCAAGCCCACTCGAAGGGTGGGTGGTTTCACCTTCCAATGCCTGCGATGACTCACCCGTGAAGCGTGGGCTCAACTATTGCTGCTGGCAAGGGTATGCGTGTTTTGATCACCAGTTCGCGGATGCCTGCCGCGATCGATGAAATTCGCAAACTTGGACATTTGGGTCACACAATTTTTGCGGCCGATACCATTGAATCGGCGGCCGGCAGCCACTCAAAGTATGTTTCTGAACTGCTTGTGGTGCCGTCTCCCCGCTACCACACGGCAGAATTTGTGGAGGCCATTGTGCGGATCTTGCGCGACGCGCGCATCGATCTGTTTCTGCCCGCGTTTGAAGAGGCAATTTACCTCGCGAAACACAGGCACAGGCTGGAGGAATTTTCGGGGCTCTTTTTCGCTCCGTTTGGCGTTTTATCCACGCTGCATGACAAGTGGAAAATGTTGCAGCTCGCCACTTCTCTTCACATTCAGACCCCACGGAGCACAGTCGCCCGCAACGCGGAAGAGTTGAGTCGCGCGGCCCAATCTTTTCAAGCATATTTTGCTCGCCCCGTTTACTCACGCGGTGGGGTTGAACTGCTTACCAATGAAGGTCCGCTTGCGGGTGCGCTCGACATTGCCAAGTGTGAAGTGACGCCCGCAAAGCCGTGGATCGTGCAAGAGTTTGTGCACGGGACCGACGTGTGTACATTTAGCGTTGCGCACCACGGCAAACTTTCAGGGCACAGTGCGTACGTTCATCCGCGGGAAATCGAGCACGCCGGGGGGATTGTTTTTCGTTCCGTCGACGAACCTGAATGTTTGGCCATTGTTCAGAAAATTGTTGAAAAGACCGGCTACCACGGTCAAATCTCGTTTGACTTTCTCCAAACGGATCGAGGGATGGTGTTGATTGAGTGCAACCCGCGGCCAACCGCCGGGGTACACATGATGGCGGCCGGGGACTTTTGTGCGGCCCTCGGCGATGAAGCTGCCACGCAACTCCGTGTGGTTCCGCCGGGGATCGAGCGCAAATACTCCATTGCCCTTGTGCGGGACATGTTTTTGCACCTGAAAGACATTCCGCTCGACGCCAAACATTTATTTTCGCGGGCCAAGGAGGTATTTGCCGACCCCGACGATCTGTTGCCGGCGCTCTACCAATTGCTTTCGTATACCCACGTTTTGAAGTACCGCTTTGAAGCGCACGAACACAGCAAAAGAGCGCTGATGGCCGCATATTTTCACGACATCTGTTACAACGGTGAAGACGATGTTTCTTTATAAACACCCGGACTTTGACAACCACGAGCAGGTCACTTTTTTCTGCGACGAAAAAACAGGTCTTCGCGCGATTGTGGCCTTACACACCACCGCACCGATGGGCCTCGCGGGCGGCGGTTGCCGATTCTACCCTTACCGCGACGATGCCGAAGCGCTGCGCGACGTATTGCGCCTGTCGCGAGCCATGTCTTACAAGTTGGCTCTATGCGACATGCCGGCGGGGGGAGCCAAATCGGTGGTGATCGGTGACCCGGCAAAAGACAAAACCGAGCCATTGCTCCGCGCGTTGGGAAGGTGCGTTGAGCAGTTGGGTGGGCGGTATGTGATCGCCGAAGACGTGGGAACCACCCCTGAAGATATGCGGGTGATCGCCAAAGAAACGCGGTACGTTGTTGGTCGGAGCACCGATACGGGGCCGCCCACGGCGTACGGAGTATTTGTGGGGTTGCGCACAGCGGTGCGTGAGGCCACCGGCAACTCCAACCTGACGGGTTTGACAGTGGCAGTACAGGGGCTTGGTAATGTGGGTCGACGGCTGTGTCGCCACCTGGTTCATGCGGGGGCAGACTTGATAGTGACAGATGTGAACCAGGCTGCGATAGAAGCCCTTTTCACCGATCTGAAAAACTCAGAAGGGCCGCAGGTGGAGCGTCGAGTCAAGGTGGTGACACCCGACGCTTTGTACGATCAAAACGCCTTTGTTTATGCGCCCTGCGCGCTTGGGGCCGTGTTAAACGATCTGACGATACCGCGCTTGACATGCAAGGTGATTGCCGGGGCTGCCAATAACCAGCTCGCCGAAGAGCGCCACGCCGACGAGCTTTACCGCCGAGGGATTGTGTACGCACCTGACTTTATTGTCAACTCGGGCGGGGTAATTGGTGCATCGCACGAACTCCATGAAGTTGTCGGCACTGGAGGTGTTCCCACGCCCGAGCAGGAAGCCCAGTCGTTCCGCGACACAGAGAAAATCGCCGGCCTGTTGGAGCAGGCGTTTGACCTGGCGCGGGGCCAGGGTATCTCCCCACACGTTGCCGGGGTGACAATGGCCAAGAACAAAATTCGAGAACGCCGCAGTATGACTGGGTAGTGTGAAATCGTTTGAGAAAAAGATCCTTGAATGCCGTGGCGGAGAGCGGGTAGGCTGCCGCCATGCGCGCAGGATTATTTGCGGTTGTTCCTACCATTTTAATGATCATGGGCTGTTCGGATGGGGCGAGTTCTTCGGCCGGCGGCGGCGGGTCGAGCACCGGTGGGACCGGCGGGACGGCTGGGCAGAGCGGAACAACGGGGGTGGGAGGTAACTCAGGGGGAAGCACCGGCTCGGGCGGCACTACCACCACCAATCCAACGGGTGAGTCGGTGACGCTCCGGGCCGAGCCTTGCTCGAAGATCCCGCCGCAGTCGTCGAAGTGTGAGTCGTTTGAAGTGGAATGTGAGGGGTTGGCTCCGGCCATTGTGGATATTGCCACGTACGAGCCAACCGGCGTCGGATCCGCAAAAGGAACCATTTTGTTTGGATCGGGCGGGGAAGGAACGGGCTTTTATAATTTCACTCAAATGGGTAAGCTTTTAAATGCCGGCTACCGAGTGGTAGACCGGCGGTGGCCGGACGGTTGGTTCACCGGCGGTACCGACGGACCGCAGCAAACAGCCTGTCGGCTCGCCGCGGTGATTCGCCATCTGCGCGCCACGGTGGCCTCGGAAGGGCTGTTATGCGCTACGGGAAACTCGGGTGGCAGTGCCGAGCTTGGGTACGCTTTAACTTGGCAGGGAGCGGGCGCGTCGCTCGACTTTGCGATGCCCACTTCAGGGCCGTTTCATCGGCTCGACTTGGCATGTCAGGGAGCCGCCGACGCAACGTGGCCAACCGAGTGTCTGGACATTGTGGCGTCGGTATGCCCCGACTGCGCAACCAACCAATGTCAACTCAACAATGGGCCTCGCAGTCTCATCGACAAATCGTTTGGTCCAACGCCCAAATGCTCCGCCCCGGCCGACGGCGACTTGGAGTTTCTCAAGGCGCGCAGTCCTGAACTTGGCCCTGATGTCCCCGGTCTCGGCGATCTACCCATTCGGTTTATGATCGGGAAGCTTGACATGGGCGCGTATGCTCCACTCACAAGCGAGCTTCACGATGCGCTTTTGACAGCGGGAGCCAACGTGGAGATCGCGTTTATTGACGGGGCAGAGCACGAAATGGAGAAAACAACGCCGGGGGCGAACGCGATCACCGAGGGACTTCTGGCCAACTGCGTGCCGTGAATTGCTTGGAGGGCGAATGCGCGCGGACATTCTTGGAAATTCGGGTTCGGGTAAGTCAACATTGGCGCGTTGGCTTGAGGAGAAAACGGGTTGTTATGCCGACTTGGTGGAGCACAGTTTGAAAACAAGAGGATCGAGGCGGGCGAGCTGAA
Organism: Polyangiaceae bacterium; assembly: GCA_016712345.1. GTDB lineage: Bacteria > Myxococcota_A > Polyangia > Polyangiales > Polyangiaceae > JADJRH01. The sequence continues at coordinate 2,720,492 of JADJRH010000011.1, read as the reverse complement.
GCTCCTTTGCGGGCCGCTCTACTTGGAGTATCTTCCCATTCATGGCCGGACTGCGCCCCAAAGAAAACGAGTCGGCGCCGGATCCCACTTTTCCAGCAACGGGCGTGTTTGGAAAGGTTAACCTGGGCCGACCTGCCACAGCCGCAGATCTCGATGCGCTTCCGGCGACCTTTCGTGGTGAGATCATTCGGGGCAGTTTGTACGCATTTCCAAGGCCGCGCGCCCCGCATCAACGGGCCGGAACGCGCATCGCCGGGGATATTGACGGCCCTTTTGATCGTGGGCGGGGTGGTCCCGGCGGGTGGTGGATTCTTGAAGAACCCGGCGTTCAGGTTTTGGACGCCCAAGAATTTTCGCCGGATGTTGCGGGCTGGCGTCGAGAACGCTTGCCGCGCCTTCCGCGCAGGGGCGCGATCACAGTCGTACCGGATTGGGTCTGTGAGATTCTTTCGCCGCGTACGCGCGGTTACGACCTTGTTGTGAAGCGCCGGTTTTACGCTGAAATCGGCGTTTCTTACCTATGGTATGTCGAGCCGCTGGCCCGAGCTGTGTCGGCCGCCAAGTTTGTGTCAGGTCATTGGGTTGAACTGGGGGCTTGGGGCAAAGATGACTGCGTTCGTATCGAGCCTTTTGAAGCCGTCGAGATCCAGCTCGCAGCATGGTGGGACGGGGTTGAGGAGGATGAGGGCGACGACGACGACGATTCAGATTCTCCCTCACCCCCTTCCACAGCGGGTCAGGTGAAGTGAAGGTTGGGTAGACAACCTGACGGATCAGGTTGAACTTTGCGGTTGCGAGGAGGGGGCGTTTCGACGGGGTGGGGAGTTACAAAGCGGAACAGGGAAGACGCGGCCAGGCGGCTTGCCGTTAAGAAAGAGCGGTTTTCGAAATAAAATGCTTGTGTTTGGCTAAAATTTGTGCTTGCCGGCGAGCGACGTGTACACAAATTGGCTTGGGCGCTTTGTAACGGCGTTGCAACAAGCGGCGTTTGGGGCGGCTATTGTGGTGCTCAGTTGCACTGGCCGGCGTCGTTGTACGTGCCAACAACTTTGCCTTGGGCGGCGTCGTAGCGTTGGCCGGAGCTGACGAAGATGGCTTCGTTGTTGGCGTTGCGACCGACGCACCAGATGTCGATGTCGGCTTTCGCTTCGCCGGTGGCGGTGTCGAAGTTGAGCGGGCCGGAAGCGCCCGTGTAGTCGATTTCACCGGTGGAGGTGAGCGATTGGAAGGCTTTGTTGATGTCGCTGGGGCCGGCGTTGATGGGTGACCCTTTAATGGTTTTTTTGAGGCCGTCGGCGATGGTGGTGCCGGTGATTGTTTTGTCGCCCTGCGAAACGATGGAGTACGCAAGGAGGTAGGTTGCGTCGTAGCCGGTGTCGGCAAACGCGAGGGGATCTTCTTTGATGAAGGCTTTGTAACGAAGTTTGAATGAGTCGTAGAGAGCGCCGGCAACGCCCGGAACGGTGCCGCGAACGCGTTTGCGTTTGTCGTCGTCGTCGCCGATTTTTTGGAGCAGCTCGATGACTTTGCCGCCGTCGGGCAAGAGGTAATACGGACGGGGAATTGCCGGTGTGATGTCGCCCCAGGCGGCCTCAATGCCGTCGAAGAGAATCTGCGCGGTTTCGGTGGTGCCAAAGAGCAACACGAGGTGCGGTTTGTGAGCGATGACGTCGGCCACAACGGCTGAGAAATCAACGTTGGGATTGGAGTTGGGGTCGTCGTAGTCAACGCGTTTGAAGTTGTCGCCGTTGGCAACCGCGTCTTTGCCGTTGAACATGAGTTGGGGCGTGACAGCGTCGGCCAAGCCGGTGCCGTACGCGTCGCCTTTGACGGTCATTGCGACGCGAATTTGGTCGGACGCCATGAGCGACTGTTCGGTGCGAATTTGTGTTTCGAGCGGGCCGACGAGTTGAGCGAGGGGAATGGCCTGGAGTGCGTCGGACGGGCAGGTGCGCCACACGAGGCCGTTATCGTCGAGGTCGGTGATGAGCGGGCTTGTGGCCGACGCGGAGATGGTGAGTACACCTCCGGGGACAGTGACTTGTTTTGCGGTGTTGATGGTGACGCCGCTGAACGCCGGGCCGAGGATTGCAGGCACTTTCACGTCGTTGACGAGGTGCTTGGCGGCGCGATACGGGTCGTCTTCGGGAGCGTCCAAGTCGTGGCAAAACACCATGGCGATGGGGCGCGGGCCGCCGCCTGAAACGCTGGGCAGGTTGCCAGAATTCTTAAATTCGTTGAGGGCGAGTTTGGCGCCGTTGCGAATGGGTAGACCGGTGCTTGCATCGGAGCCGACGAGCGGTCCTAAAAATCCGAGCACGATGGCGTTGGGATCTTTGTAGTCGCCGAACACTTCACCGCAGTCTGTGCTGGTGAGCTGCGCGCAGGTTTTGTCGGCCCGGCAGATGGATGGATTGCCGCCGTTTTGCGCTTCGCAATCGTCGGCGGTTTCACACGCGGCCGCTCCGCCGCCCGGTTCGCAGATTTTCTTTTCGAGATTGCATGTTGCGCCGACGAATCCGATGGCCGAGCAATCGGCGTCGTTTTCACACGAGTCGTCGACGCTGCCGCCGACAATGACGCTGCACCCCGCGAGCGAGGCGGCTGACAATAACGCCGCTGAGAAAAGAGCGGTTTTCATGGCGAAATGACCTTTCATGCGCGGAGCGCAGCCTTCACGCAACGCGTTACGGTTTCGCATGGTTCCCAAGGCGAAAACGCTAACACACCCGGAATCGGACCGATAAGAAAGTCGGTGCGGGGTGCACCTGGGCCGGGTGGCTGGTGTTTTTCGTGACGAGCAGCCCCGATCACGCGTCCGAGCGAGACCCGGAGCGGAACATACTCTGTGTATTTGAGCACCGGAAGCGCAGCGAGGACGCGTCAGCGGGGCGCGCAGTAGAAAAACACCAGCCACCTAGCGCCAGGGGTCGTCCGAATCCAGCTTCTTTTTAGGGCGAGTTCCGGGGCGGGGCGTTGGGTCACCGGGCGTTGCCGTTGGTTTGTCTTTGGTGGGCTCGGCCTTGTCGAGGGCGATTTCGATGAACTGATCGGAGCCGTACGACAGCGTGCGCGTTGCATTGGCGAAGCCTTCGGCTTCAACGCGCAGGGCGTGAGGGCGATCGTCGCGTTTGAAGCGTCCGACGAATGGGTTTGTGGGCAGGGCGGCGTCGTCGAGAAACAGTTTGGCGTTTTCAGGTCGAACCGAAATCCGAATTTCGACCATGCCCGCGTTGGGGTCTGTGGATGCGGAAGGCGCGGCCGTTGCTGTGGTTGTGGCCGAAGTGCTCGGCGCGCCGGCGGGGCCCGCTACGTCGTCGCGACGGCGCAGTGCAAACACGGTGGTCGCAGCGATGGCGGCAACCACGGCGATCACCATTGGGCCGCGAAATCGCGATCGAGGTGCTGTGGGTTGCGCCGCGGCGAGGGTGGAGGTGGCGGTGGTGCCCGAGTTTGGAGTGGCGGGGTTGAGCCCCGTGACCGAACTTTCAAGCCGAGCGAGGCTCGGGGTGGCAACGCTGACCAAACTCGGCATGGGCGTGTGCGCGCCGCTCAAACTCGAAGAAGATGGGATGGAAACGCGCGGCACTTCAAGCGTGTCGGTGGCTCCGAGTTTGCGCGCGTCGACAAGGCGCAGACCGACATCTTCGGTGGCGGCGCGCCTCAGGCCGGAGAGCTGCTTTTCGATCACAGAACGCATTTCGACGCGTTTGTGTTCAAACAACCCGGAAACCAATTTGCCCACTTCTTCGCTCCCGGTGCGCTCGGGAATCGTGTCGAGAAACGCGACAATGTCTTGGCGCATGTGATTGGCCGTGGGGTATCTGTCGCGGGCCGATTGCGCGGTGGCGCGAGCCAAAATGTGAACGAGAGGGCCGGGACAATCGGGCCAATAGGTGCGCACGTCGGGCATTTCGCCCCGAGTGATTCTGTCGAGAATCTCAAGGTCGGAGCCTTTGCGCATTCGCTGTCCGGCGATCACTTCCCACATCACAACGCCCATTGCGTACACATCGGCGCGCCGGTCGACGTCTTCGCTCCGCGATTGTTCGGGAGCCATGTACGCCACTTTGCCTTTGAGTACACCGTCGCGCGTTTCAGACGATCGCGATGCGGCTTTGGCAATGCCAAAGTCGACCACTTTTGTTTGCCCGTCGTACGTGACGAAGAGGTTGTGAGGGCTTGCGTCGCGATGCACAACGCCGAGCGGGGTGCCGTCGTAGTCGGAAAGTTCGTGCGCGTGATGAAGCCCGGCGAGCGCGTCGGCAACCACTCGGAGCAGCAACATGCGATGCAGTTCGCCCTGTTTTTGTAGGCGATTGAGGATTCGGTTGAGGGGCTGCCCATCCAAAAACTCCATCGCGATGAAAAACACGCCGTCGACCTCAGCCACTTCGTTGGTTTGCACAACGTTGGGATGGTTGAGGCGCGCGGCGAGGCGCGCCTCGTCGAGGAACATGGCGAGAAACTCAGGTTCGTCGGCGAGGCTGGCGCGCAGCTTCTTAATAACGGTGAGCTTGTTGAATCCAACGGGGCCGTGCACGACCGCGAGGTACACATCGGCCATGCCGCCGTGGCCGAGGCTGGCAATCAACTGGTACTTGCCAATGGTTGACACGCCGGGAGCGGTCACGCGCCTTCACTCCGTTTCGGCAGTTTACTCGCGTGCGGGAAGGAGGCCGATCGATGCGAAAAACACCGGCCCAGCGGGTAGGACGCACCACCGGTTTTGGTACAAACCGCGGTAAGCGACACCGAATGTGAGCCGGTGCGAGACATGTTGAGCGGCGGCATCGAACCTCAAAGCTCCGAACGGCGTCAACTATTACGCCGCTTTCGGATCGCGGCGAGGGCAAGGAGAGCAAAAACGCCAAAGCCGCCGAAACCGTTGGAATTGCCCGGCATGGAGCACCCGCAGGAGTCTTTGGATCCGCCGCCGTTGGATCCGCCGGAGCCGCCTGTTCCACCGTTTCCACCGGCGGAGGTGCCGCCTGATCCACCGGGGGAAGATCCTCCGTTGACCCCGCCTCCGAGGCCTCCGAATCCACCCACGCCCACTTGGCCACCCGTTCCACCCGTGCCGGGATTGGGGTCTGTCACGCATTGGCCTTCTGTACAAATCTGACCTGACGGGCATACGACGCCGCTGCACGCGTCGGCGCACGTTCCGTCGGCGATACAATAGGTTCCGGGGGGGCAAACCTTACCCACGCACGCATCTGGCAGACACAATCCGTCGGCCTGACATTGACTTCCGGCGGTGCACCCGGCGCACTGGCATTCTTCGATACAAGCGCCTTCAAAACAAACCTGACTGTCGTCACACGTAATGCCGAGGCAAGGATCGATACAATTGCCGGCGATGCAGGCCTGACCCTTTGGGCAGGCGACGCCGTTGCATGGGTCTTTACAGATCCCTTTGATACACTTGGTGCCTTCTTGGCAGGTAACGCCGATACATTCTGCATCGACGCAGAGGCCCTTGCCATTGTCGCATTCTTTTTGGGGAGGGCAGACGAACTCACCGCCGCACTTGGGTACACAATTGCCGTTGTCGCAGACTTCGTCGGCCCCGCAGAGGTCACCGTCGTCGACAAGGCCGTTGCAGTCGTTGTCAAACCCATCGCACTTTTCGTTGGAGGGGCCGGCCAAGGGTAGACAGGTGAGTTGACCATTTTGACATTGGAGGGTGCCGTCGGCGCATACGCCGGGGCTGCCGGTTTGGCATTTTCCACCGCCGCCGGAGCAGGAGATGCCTGTGACGAAGGTGGTTAGATCATCAAAGTCGTTGTCGCCGCCGGAGATGAGATCTTCCCATCCAAAGTAAAACGCTTTGGGGGTGACGGTAGAATTATAGATGAGAAGGTGGATATACGGATTTTGCTGGTTACCGTCGGGATTATACTGTTTTTCTGAGTAGAAAACGTACAGGTAGTCTTGCGGTCCGCTGTTTGGACCACAGTTGTTGATGACACCTTCATAAAAGCCGATTTCGCCGCCGAGGTAAGCGGGATCATTTTTGATTTGGGGGAGGGGTTTGATGGTCCCCACTCCGTCGTAGCAGTGGAGAAACTCATGCAGGTCGTTGATACCGGGCGCCGCACCGGTCACGTTGTACCAACCAAACGCGTTTTGATAACCGGCGTTGCGCTGAAGCACTTCAAACGTGAGGGCGCACGAGGGGACGAACGTTTCTGGGACGATTTGAGCGTCAACCGAGGCGTTGAGCGCTTCTCCGCGCGATGTGAAAAGATCTTGCAGGCCGTTTCCCTGCGGAATGGGTGTTCCGTCGGGTTGACTGAGCGCGAGGGCTTGCGAAGCAAAAAAGGGCAGGGCAAGGGCGGGGAGCAAAGGAAAGAGGCGGCGCATGGTGAGAAGGATATGCTTCTTTGGGGCTTCAGGATAAGAAAAATCGCGTGCAAAGTGCGATGGCGCGTGCCGTGGAGCGAGGGCTGAGGGCGCAGCGGGGGTTGCAGCGTGCCGGCGGCCACGACCGACGAGGCTTATGGAGCGGTCCGGCTGATGGCCAGGGCGCAGAATCAAGGGGCGAAAAAAAACTTCATCACGTGGGGGAATCGCCTTGCCCATGAAATCTCGTCGTGCTCGCCGATCGGGTCTTCTTCCCATTCTAGATCCTGACCTTTGACATACCCAAATGTTGATTCGAGCAAAGCCGTCATTTCTTTACCTCGAACCGTTGCCGCCTCTTCAATCACCTCGTTGTGGAATCCGCCGGTTCGAACAAGGCCCCAATCGATCCATACCCTGGGCCGCGCGCTCGCATTGGACAGGGTGTCGGTTACCGGTTGGATGAGCCCCGATTCTTCGAGCGAACCTCCAGGCAGCGTTCCACCAAACACCGGATCAAGTCCGGCCCAAAACGAGGGCGAAAGACATCCGGCATGCCCGAATATGTCAGGGCGCCGAGTGGCCAAATAAAAGGCTGAAAGACCGCCGCGCGACGAACCTACAATGGCTGTTTGCTCGCGCTCTTTGTGGGTTTGATACGCCGTATCGATAAACGCTTTCACGTGATCGGCTACGTAGTCCGCATAAACGTCGGCACCGCAGCAAACCACACCATCGGTCCACGGAGCGTAGCTATACTCAAAGTCTCGATCGTTTGGTTCAATTGCAACCACAATCAGCTGGGGGACAGCGCCTTCGCTCCACAAGTCACCGAGTGAGTTGGCAACGTCCCACGTTTTGTTTCCCGGGCCACCGGGCCAAAACGCGGTGCCACCGTCGTTCATGTACACAACCGGATAGCCTTCGTCGCAGGGGGCGTAGTCGCGTGGTAGAAAAACGTGTACTTTGTGAGGTTCACTACCCCCCACGTCGAGCGCGTCATAGGTATGAAAATAACCCGCTGCAATGCCGTCGTCGTGTGACCAGGCCTGCTGCCCATTCAACTCAAAAGGGTAAGGTTGAGCGGCGGGTCCGCCTGCGAGCGGCGTGTCGCACTGAGTCGACGTGCTGCCCGTTGCGGTTGTCGCACCCGAGCCGGTTTGTGATGTACCACCGGTTCCGCCCGAGCTGAATTCACCCCCTTCACCGGCGGTCCCCGACGAAGCGGTGGTTCCAGAAAGGTCGTCGCCGCCGCATCCTCCCAAGACCATCCATCCCAACACAGCCCCGAGCATTCCAGCGTGAAACAGCGCCCTCGCGAAGGCGCCGCGCCCCGGTGGGCGAGAATATGCAACCTTCGATACAATGGATGGGGACGATGCTTTTGCGCGGCGGTGGGCGGTGGGCGAATTCACGAAAGGTGTCTCGTAGGCAGGTGGGTAGGTGCGATTGGTGTGTCGCGCGGTTTTCCAATGTCAGGTGTGGCAACCTTCATGCCGGCACCGCGGCTTAATCCAGGATGGTAGAGCGCCTGTGGCCCGCCGCATCTCTGATCATTCGCCGGCCAATCTACCCATCAGGCGCGGCCAAAGCTGGCAATGTTGTCGGCCTCCGAAAGCTCTTTGACCTGAACTTTGGGATCCACAAGAACCTCAAATCGCACCACGTGTTCTTCCGAGAGTTTGTCTTCATCAAATGTGGACACAATTGAAACCACGCCATGCCGCGGCAAGGCCGGAACAGTATGGCTGTTTTGCACGCGAATAATGTTTTGGCCGGCTGGCGCAACCGCCGCCAAGGCATTCACGTAAAGCCCCGGCTTCACCTCCGGGCACGCCTTGTTGCCGTTGTTAATGACCAACAGCTGGATGTGGTGTTGCCCGCCGATCACGTGCTGTGAGAGCTGAATCACCGTTAGGTTCGGGGCGAGGGCCATGGTAAACTCCTTCCTCGTGGGAATATTCTCCCTGCGCACGTTGAGTCTCGATCGACTTGTAACTTCTCGCATACCCTGTGCCGACACGTTTTCAGCGGGGTTCATGTCTTGAGTGCTGAGAATGAATGCAGTTAGTGCGACATGCCTCTTCCGGCGCGCAGGAAAGGCCGGTTCTGCACAGTTCACCGTGGCGCGGGGGTTCCATCTTTCCAACCCGATCCGCCTGTCCCTGAGCCTCAGCGAAGCGGGTGTTGGGTCAATTCTGCACGTGTCGCCCCCGTGCGTCGATTTTCATCGACACAAGTTCACGGTGCATTGTAGCCTGCGGGCATTCTCGCGCGGGAGACTCTTGTGCAAATTGCGCCCGGTCTTGTCATTGCTGACAAGTATGAAATGGTCGAACCGCTCGCGCGCGGAGGCATGGGTTCGGTGTGGATTGCACGCCACACAAAACTTGGCAACACTGTCGCGGTAAAGTTCCTTGACGGGGCTCTGCTTGCGGCGCCCGGTATGTTGGGCCGTTTTGAACGCGAAGCCCGCGCTGCTGCGAACCTTGACACTCCCCATGTTGTCCGAGTGAGCGACTACGGAGTTGACCATCAGATACCCTACCTGGTGATGGAGTTGCTCCGCGGTGAGGATTTGAAGGCGCGGCTTTCGGGCAATCGGCGCTTACCCATTGCCGACATCTCAAGAATCTTGACGCAAATGGTTAAAGCCCTTCGAAAAGCCCACGAAGCCGGCATCGTTCACCGTGACCTGAAACCCGCCAACGTTTTCTTGGCGAAGGTGGACGACGAAGAGGTTGTCAAGATCCTGGATTTTGGTATAGCAAAAGAAGCGTGGTCCCGAGTAGAAGACTCTACCAAAACAGGTGAAGTATTCGGTTCACCCCACTACATGAGCCCTGAACAGGCGCGTGCTCAAAAGACCGTGGATCAAAGGGCCGACGTATGGGCCACCGGTGTGATTCTCTACCGCATGTTAACGGGTCACCTCCCTTTCCCAGGTGAGGTGTTGGGAGAAGTTTTGTCGTCGGTCTTGGTAGACCCAACGCCGAAAGTCCAGCAGTTCGTTCCCGGCCTGCCGAACAAGTATGACGGTTTTTTTGAGCGTGCTCTGGCGAAGCGCAAAGAAGACAGGTTCTCCAGCATGGACGAGCTGCTTGACGGATGGAGCCGCATTCTCAAGGACGAAGTTGTTCCCAGTCCAACGGCGGCGCAACCCCTTCCAGTCGGGCAATCAGCCCACCGGGTAGACTCTGGAGGTTCAAGCTCCGCGGGCGAAAATTGGAGCACGGCGCAGGCATCCGCTTTTACCGTTCCACTTGCGCGCCCAACGCCTGCCACCGATCCTGCCACCGATCCTGCGGCCTCGGCGCAGTCTCAAATGCTCACGGGCCAGACCGGGCCGTCCATCGCCGGGTCTGCCACCAACATTGCCAGCGAGTCAAACCCCTTCAAAACCCAAGTCTCGCGTCCGTTGATCGGCGTATTGGCAGGGGCCGGCCTGACTGTACTTGCGGTGGTAGGGTGGGCCCTTTCAAGCTCCCCGGCTGCGAGCACTACCACACCTGACACCGCGGCGAGCCCCGCCACGCAAAACTCTTCCACTATTGTTGTGATCCCAACGGCGGTCGGCTCGTCGGCCACCTCCGTCATCCCAACCGCCACGGCGGTGACTACAGCTTTACAAGCTTCGGCGTCAGCCGCGGCGCCCAAACCGGTTTTTTCGTCGACTCCAACTGCACCAAGCAGCCTTCCAACCGCTTCGTCCACGCCGAAAGCAAGCGCCAAACCCAAGGCTACAACCGCCAAGCCCGATCCTCGGTTTGGACTATAAAACCCTCACAAATTGTGTACACCATGATCCGATCCAACAAGAGAGTACCGCATCTGACAACGGTACTGCTCATAAGTCTCATGGGGTTCATGACGCCTGCAATGGCAGACGAGCCCGACGGCAATCGTGAAGCCGCCAAGGAATGGGCGTACAAAGCGAGCGAGCGCTTTGACAAGGGCGATTATCAAGGAGCGATTGAAGGCATTCGCGAGGCCGAGAAACACGTGCGAGCGCCTACCCTCAGTTTGTTGTCAGCACAGGCTCACGACAAACTTGGTAAGTTGATAGAGGCTCAACAGCTTTATCAATCCATTATCGACTTTACACTCCCTGCCGATGCGCCTGACCCTTGGAAAAAAGCCAAAAAAACTGCCACCTCTGAAATGGCGCTATTGAACAAACGCATCCCCACACTTGCCCTTTCTTGGAAAGGACACTCTGAAGTTCCCATCATCGCGGTGGATGGAAAACGGCTGGTCGTGCCTGTTGCCGGCAACCGCATTCAACTCAACCCCGGGTTGCATGTGGTGGTTGCGCGCGTGGGGGCTGACCTCTCCATTCGCAAAGAAGTGCGTGTGTCGGAGGGCTCTGCTGAACAGATCGAGTTTGACTTCACTTCAGCCGAACCGCCCTTGACCGCCACAGCAAGTCAAACGGTTGCCCCTTCTACCCCTACCACTCATTCACTTCCGCCGGGGCCGACGGCGCCTACGGCAACCCTCACTTCAACCACACCTTCCGTCTTACGCACCGAAAAACTTGTGCCCAACTGGCTTGTATACTCCACGCTGGGAGTTGGCGCAGCAGGGCTTGTGTTGGGTGGTGTCATGGGCGGAATTGCCTTTGCTGAAAAGGGCGCTCTTGCTCAAGAGGACTGCAAGTTTGACTTATTCGTTTGCAGGAGCAGCGCAAAAGATCGCATCGCTTCAACTCAGATTATGGCCAATACCTCCACGGTTGGTTTCATTGCGGGAGGCGTGTTTGCTGCGGCGGGTTTGGTGCTCTTTTTGTTGCCCAGCCGCGCCGCCAAGTCCCCCGTGGCTACCGTTGTATCACCTTCCGGCATTGTCCTCTTGGGAGCTTTCTGATGAAACCTCAGATGGTGTGGAAAAAGCTTATTTTAGGGCTTTTTCCCGCTGCCCTTACCGTAACAAGCTGCCTTCAGGTCATTGACCTTGATGACCCGCTGACGCTGGTAGAAGACTTCTGCACATCGAACGGCGACTGTTCCGACAACAATGCGTGTACCGACGATGTTTGTACAGACGGATTGTGTTCGTCGAGCCCCGGCCCGGATGGTCTGGTGCCCGACGGCATTCAGGGCAACTGTGCCATTTTTGAGTGCGAAAACGGTGTTCCCACGCAGGTGTATGAACCAACCGACGTGGACGATGGGAATGATTGTACCGACGACGAATGCAGCCCAACACTGGGCGCCGGCCATGCGGTAAAGACCGGCGCTCAATGCGTGTTTCAGGGCGGATTTGGCAAATGTGACTCAAACGGCGTTTGCGTGGCCGCGTGTGGCTACCTCGACGCCAACGGAAACGAAGTGGGGTGCGACCCATCGGACAACGTTTGCGCGCCGTCGTATTGCGACAAAGGCCAAGGTATTTGCGTTGAAGAAATTCTTGACGGGATCCCCGTTCCAGGATCACCGGCGCCCAACGACTGCGGCGGTTCGTACTGCGTGGACGGCGCGGCAGAAAACCAATTTGCGCCGCCGAAAACGTCCTGCGTTGGCGCGACAAACGCCGAGAAATTCTGCGACGGAGCCGGCACGTGTGTGGAGTGCGTCGACGCCGTCGACTGCAATCCCAATGGTTATCCGGTTGGGTTTTGCTTCACGCCAAAATGCGAAAACAACAAGTGCGTGATCGACGCGCAACCGGACGGCACGGTGCTGCCCGGCAATCAGCAAAACCCCAAAGACTGCCAGCAGCTCGTTTGCCAAGGAAACGTGCCTGTCTCCGTGGCCGACAACGGCGATCTGCCCGACGACTCAAACGCATGTACTGGGGACGCCTGTATCAACGGCACACCGACCCACGCGCCGACCCCGGCGGGCTCGCCGTGCGGCATTAACAATGATCTTTTCTGCAACGGTGCCGGACAGTGTTCCAACTGCGTTCAGGCGAGCGAATGTGGAACCAACACAGACTGCCTATTTTGGTCGTGTACCAACAACGACTGCATTGTGACCTACATCCCGGATGGGACGCCGGTTCCATCGGGCTCCCAAACGCCGGCTGATTGCCTTGTGACGGTGTGCAACGGCGCCGGGATGACTAAAAACGTTTCTCAAGACAGCGACACTCCCGACGACGCGAACGCGTGTACACAAAACACTTGTTCGGGCGGCGTGAAGACGTTTCCGCCGGTGCCCGCGGGGTCGCCGTGCCTCAATAACCGGATTTGCGACAACATGGGCAACTGTCTGGGAGGCACATGCAACGGCTCCAATGACTGCCCAAACATGGGGCCGTGCGTGGACGGCGTGTGCTGCAACGCCACGTGCACGACCGCGTGCACGGCGTGCAGCAATGCACTTACGGGTGGTCCAAACGGTCAGTGTGGTGTTGCCCTCGTCGGAACAGGAGCCGGAACCGACTGTCCGGCGCCCAAAGTGTGCGACGGAACAAGCGGCGCCACGGCGTGCAAATCGCCCAATGGCATTTCGTGTTCGCTCGCGAGCGAGTGTCTCTCCACGTTCTGTGTCGACGGTTTCTGCTGCGGTACGGCCTGCAATGGCGTGTGTCAGGTGTGCAACTCCAATCCCGGGACGTGTACACCTATCCCGGCGGGTACAGACCCCGAAAACGAGTGCCCTGGTACCGTCAATTGCAGCGGCGCTTCCACCTGCGGCAGCCTGTTGCCGCTCGGTACGGCGTGTACACTTGGCAGCGAGTGCCAAAGCAACAACTGCGTCGACGGCGTTTGCTGCGATACGGCGTGTCCGGGCACTTGCAAAGCGTGCAACCTAGCGGGCAGCGTGGGCACGTGTTCCAACGTTCCCAGCAACAGCGATCCCGCCATGGAATGCGCTGGCGGTGATTGCAACGGTGCCGGCGCCTGTGAAGTGGCAAACGGTGCCACGTGTACACTCGCCACCCAGTGCATCAGCGGATTTTGCACCGATGGGGTGTGTTGTAACTCCACGTGCACCGGGACGTGCAAGGCATGTTCACTCGCCAACACTATGGGCACGTGCACCAACGTCCCCGCGGGCCAAGATCCCGATGACGAGTGTGTGAGCCCGCCAACCAAAAACTGCGCCGGCAACGGCATGTGTGAGCCGTAGATGTACACATTCGACCGCCGCGCGGGGATCCTTTCGCCAAACGCTGTGCGGGCCACAGAAGCAAGGCGAAAAAGCGTTGTGGCTTGAGCCCAAAGAAACCACTCCCCGCCTCCACAGCGTGACTCCCCCATGGGGATTCGCCGGTTTGGAGCCGGGGATCGGGTGCGCCGACAGGGGGATCGGCTGGCCGGAGTGGGGGATCGACTGGCCGGAGCCGGGGATCGGCCGCGCGGAGCGGGGGATCGACTGGCCGGAGCCGGGGATCGGCCGCGCGGAGCCGGGGATCGGCTCTCGGGAGCGGGGGGATCGGCCAATTTTCAGGCGGATCGAAGAACGGCGGGTATTTCTCGGTTTTCTGACCCGGATGCTCGTTTCATTTTTGATTCATCATTTTTAGAGCTAATAGACCCACCCGAGCGCCATGATTGAACAGTTTGAGTTTATGGACCGCGACACCGGTTGGGAGCTGCAATCCACCAGGTTTGACGCGGTGAACTTGTTGGTGGGCGTGAGTGGGGCGGGCAAGTCGACCATTTTGACGGCTTTGCTCGGTGTTGCGGAATCCGGCGTGGGTCGCTGGGCAGCGCCCCCGAATTGCGCCTGGAAACTCCGCCTCCGAGCCTCGGGGCAAACGTTTGAGTGGGAGGCCCAAACGAGTGCCACCAACGAACGCATCGCGCCGATGGTTCATGTGGGCGCGCTTGCCAGTTGGTTTGAATTCGGCCAACGCACCAAGAAGGGCAAATTTCTTGAAGAACGCGTGTGGACGTCGTCCGGTCAAATGTTGGCTGAACGCCATGGTGAACAAATCAAGTTCGCCGGCTCCGTGGCTCCCAAACTCAAAGAAACCGAAAGTTTGATTTCGCTCTTTCAGCAGGAAGAAACCATTGCGCCTTTATTCGCCGGTCTTTCCCATGTCTTCAAGTCAAACGATGCTCTTCAAATGCCTGCTTTCTCCACCGACGAAGTGGCGCCTTTTCGTGGCCACTTTTCGAGCATCGAGCAATTGCGCCGAGATACTCGGCTGCCGCTCATAATTCGGTTGGATTTGCTTCAAACGCTCGACCCAACGGCATTCGCAGAAATTGTGAGCGCGTTCACAGAGATTTTTCCCAGCGTGACAACGGTTCGGGTGGGGCCCGCCGGCGAGCTTTTGAGAATGAACAAGAGCGATGACGCCGCCAATCGTTTGGTGGTGGCCGTGGAGGAAGAAGGAGTAGAACTTCCCATTTTGCTCCAACATCTCTCCTCGGGAATGGCGCGCACGCTGCGCCACTTGGTAGAACTCGCACTGGCGCCTTCAGGTTCAACCATTCTGATTGATGAGTATGAAAACAGCCTCGGCGTAAACTGCCTGCCCGCTATCACCCGCCATTTGCTGGGTCGAATCCGTGACGTGCAGTTGATTGCCACCAGCCACCATCCCTATGTCATCAACCATATTGACCCCAAGTGTTGGCGGGTGGTTACGCGCCTCGGCTCCAAAGTTCGGGTGCTGGAGGTCGCCGACATTCCAGAACTGAACACCGGCTCGCGGCAAGAAGCCTTTGTTCGCCTCATTAACTCCGAGGCGTATCAGCACGGGGCGGGCGGGGCGTGAACAGCCTATATTTGTTGGTGGAGGGCGAAGGAACAGAACCGGCATTGTACAAAGCCTGGCTGCCTCTCATGCGCCCCGGCGCCACACGGCTGGCCCGCCCTGAAGACGCGGCCACACAAGCCGGTTTTTACATTGTGGCCGGCTACGGGTACCCCAATCTCCTTGGACGGCTGGGAAGTGCGGTGGAAGACGTTTCAGCCTTTCCCGGCTTTGAACGTTTGGTGGTGGCTCTCGACAGCGAAGACCGCGGCGTCGAGTACGCACGCGCGGAGGTGCTGGCGGAAGTGGCTCGATACAAATGCCCGGTGCCCGTGGACGTGGTCGTGGCGCGTTGCTGCGTCGAGAGCTGGCTTTTGGGCAATCGGCGGTTCGTGAAGCGCAACCCCGCTACACAGGCGTTGCAGGCCTTTCGTCGCGAATACGACGTGACCGAATTGGATCCCGAGGCCATGCCAACCTCCGGCCGCAAAGGCACAACACGCGTGCCCAATACCACGAGGCTTACCTTCGCGCGGCGTTCGCTGAGCGCGGGCTCAGGTTCTCAAAAACGCGGCCCGGCGAAGCAGCCGAGCCCCATTTCTTTGAAGCATTACAACTTCGGGCGGCCGCTGAAGATCCACCGCACTTGGCCACGTTTGGGGCGATGGTGGCGGCGCTCTCGATTCGTGACAGGTGAGTTTCCGCACTCGGCGTCGCTTTTTTTGACCTCGCACCGCGGTTGAGCAATTGGTCCGTCTAGAGGTTTCTTTTCGCCGTCTGCATCCGAATTGACCGCACGTTTGGCGCGCAGGAAAGGCCGGTTCTGCACAGTTCACCGTGGCGCGGGGGTTCCATCTTTCCAACCCGATCCGCCTGTCCCTGAGCCTCAGCGAAGCGGGTGTTGGGTCCGCGCGGGCGTTTGCGGCTCATGCGCCGGCCCCACAACCGCCTCACCCCGCGTGGGCGTTTTTGGGGCCATGGGTAGAGCCGCTTGGGTAGAATTGTTTGGTGCCAGCAGAGAGCCAAGTCAGATATACTACCGGGCATGAAGTCTCTTATTTCGCTCTTTTCGGCCTTGGTTCTTGTTTCTGCGGCCGCCGGTTGCGGTGACGGTTCTTCGTCCTCTACCGGCGGCGGGGGTGGCTCGGGCGGCAGCGGCGGCGGTCCATCGGTGGAGCCGGTGCCCATTTTAGAAAAAACGCCGGCTATCACCCACACCTGTGTCGAGACTCGTGCGATGACGCAGGAACTTGGGGTGATGTCTGGACGGGTAGAGGGGTTGGTTGAGCTGGGTGGAACATTTTTTGAGCTGCGGTCTGAAGAAAAGCTTACCGTGGCCGCCCTTGGGTTGGATGGTCAACTCGGCGATCCGGTGGATCTGGAAACCGATCCGTTTGCGTTTCGCGCTCCCACCCTGGCGAGCGACGGGCAGAGCCTTGCCGCGGTGTGGTCGGCGCCGGGCGAGACCATTCTGTTTGCTCGGATGGACGAAACGCCTGCCCTGGTAGCCGGTCCCACTGAAATTCCGGTCACGAGCGCATCTCAGACGTCGGCTTCGGCCCTGGTGCCCGATGGGGCAGGGTACGTTTTGTTTTATGGCGCCACGTCGGGCTCAGATACAGAGCTACTGTTTCTTCGCCTGGATGCCGACGGCGCTGCGATGGGCGAGCCCGTTTCAATTGGGTCGGTGGGTGAAACCTATATTGCTCAGATGGGCGTTGCGCCCACGGGAGACGGGGGTTTTGCCCTTGCGTATTCCAAGGGGCACTTCGGCCAAACGGAGGTGAACTTTACCATTCTCAATGCCGACGGAACGCCGCGGTTTCCAGCGCGGCGCATTTCGGCCGCGGCGAGCACCGAGGTTGCTTCGCGTCTCACGTTGGCCCCGCGGCAGAGCGTTGTCAAAGTGGGGGAGCAATATTGGGTAGCCTTCACCGAGACGAACGTTCAATTCGAAGTGGAGAAAGGGTACACAATCATTCGCCTGGCGGTGGTTGAATCCGACGGGTCGGCGGTGCTCCACTCGCTGGAAGCGCCGGTGGACCAAGACGAAGCGGCGTGGCCCAGTTTTGTGCCGTTTGATGGGAAGGTGGGGCTCACTTGGACGAAGGGGCATATCATTTGGATATGCGGCGGGTGCATTACTGACCACGACATGCACTTTGTTCTGCTGGATCCGGCCGCGTTGGCGCCGGCGAGTGAAGTGGCAACTCACGTCCACAAAACCAACGGGATTGTGGCGCCGTTGATAGCCCGTTCCGGCGCCGACTTGGCAACTGCGTCAGGGCTCGACTTCCATGCGTTGTCGCTGCCGGCAAGCGGCGCCATGCGGTGCGATCCGGCGCCGTAATTCGATTGAGCTACATTCCACTTTCGGCCGTGAGCGGGCCTTCACCACCGTAGGTTTTTCGGTGATCGGTGGTGAGCGTGCGGGCTTTGATAATCTCCCCCAAAACAGTGGCACCGAGGGTGGGCGTTCGAGTCAGATCGGGGCTTGAATAGTCCACTTCGTAGAGGCCGAAATGGGGCTTGAAACCGAGTGCCCACTCAAAGTTGTCGGTCAGGCTCCAGTGGTAATACCCGCGCACGTCAACACCTTCTTTTTGAGCGCGATCGATGGATTCAAGCGCTCGAACAATGACTTCTGCGCGGCGCGCGCCGACCGACGTTGCAATGCCACTTTCTGTAACGGTGAGGGGTAACTTTGGCCACCGCTTTCCAAAGTCTGAAAGGACGTTGTAGAGCCCCTGGGGGTAATGTTCATACTCCATGTCAGGTACCGCATACGTTGGATCGAGCGGAGGTACACAAGCGCCAAAGTCAAAGGTGCCAAAACAGGGAGTAGCGGCCACGAGTGGCAAAAGGCCCGGTGAGCCGGTGACGCCCGCGCGGAAGTAATATTGAACCCCCATCCAGTCGAGTTTGCCCTTCCATTCAGGATGGGGCTCGTCGAGATCGCCGCTCAGGTCGGTGTCGAATCCACCCTGTATAAAGGCTTCTGCGAACATGTATTGGTAGACCCAGAGCACACCCTCTTTGGCTTTGACATCTACCTCGGCCTCGCTGATTTCGTTCTCGGCGGCGGCCACCCATTCACCCGCTTCTTTGGTAAAGCCCACGCTTGCTGCCACGCCGTCGCCGTCGGCGTCGGTGGTGTCGGCGTCTTTCATGGCGTCATACATGAGGGCGTGAGCGTTCATGAAGTTGCGAACGGCGGGCATAAACTCTTCTGTAATGTTGCCCAAAATGCCGCTTTTCCCAGGGGGAAAGTTGCCGACGCCATACCCGGCCAAAAGGTAGTTGACAGGTTCGTTGAGTGTACACCAATCATCTACCCGATCACCAAACCGTTCGGCGATGAGTTTGGCATGTTCGGCGAGTTGTTCGGCCACCATGGCCCCGCCTTGGGGATGGTTCCACCCGCAGAGGTTTTGGTCGGTGGGGCCGTTGGCGCAGCCAGCATCTCGCGGATCGTCGATCCACAGCGGGTTGGAAAAGTGGTGGATGGTGACCATTGGGCGAATGCCCTTGGCGATCAGCGCATCGATAAAGTCGGAGTAGTGTTGGAGAGCGGCTTCATCTATTTGGTCTTTTTGAGGCTCTACCCGTGCCCACTCAATGGAGAAGCGGTAGGAGTCAAGCCCCATTTCTACCATCAGGTCAATGTCTTGTTCGGCAAGGGTATACCCCTTGACTGCGTCGCCCACGAACGTGCCTTTTCCGAGGCCGCCTTGGTCTTTGGGTAGAGTCCAAACATACCAATCGGTGTTTGTATTTTGATCTTCGATTTGGGTGGCCGCGCTCGCCGCGCCAAACCTAAATGAGCCTTTGCCGGAGTCTCCTGAAACCGCGCCCAGGGCCGGGTAGTCAATGGCGGCCGTGGGGTCGGTGCTGGAAGTGGTTTCGCCGGTGGTGGTGCCACCTCCGGTGCCGGTGGTAGATTCGGTGCCGCCGTCGCACGCGGTGAGTTGAAATGGCAGTGCTGCAAGGGCCAAAAGGGAAAGTTGGGTGAGGCTTCGCATAGTCTCACTCCTATCACGAAACGGCCGTGGGCTGCGCGGCGTTTCAATGGGAAGGTTGCTTTGTTTTTACCTGTTTACCGTGTCGGTTGACACTTGACGGTGGCAGAAAACAGGCTGTATTCATCTGTTGGACAAGATGCGATGGGCGGCCATGGCGGCGCCGAATCCGCTGTCGATGTTGACCACCACAACGCCCGAAGCGCAGCTGGTTAACATTGCAAAAAGCGCGGTAAATCCAGACAGAGCGGTGCCGTAGCCCACCGCGGTTGGAACGGCGATGAGGGGGGTGAAACAACGCCGCCGACAACGCTGGGTAGAGCACCTTCCATCCCGGCGACAACAATCACCACATCGGCGGCGCGCAGCGCTTCTACCCGGTGAAGGAGGCGATGAATGCCTGCCACACCCACGTCGTACATGCGAAGCGGCGTTAGACCCACTGCGATAAGGGTCTCTACCGCTTCTTCTGAAACGGGTAGATCGCTTGTGCCGGCGGTGAGAACGGCCACAGTGCCTTTTCGCGCGGGCGGAGGCTTTGAAACAAGCGATCCCGTGCGGGCAATGGGCGCGTATTTAAACTCGGGAAGGGCCGCCGTGATCGCTTCGGCCTTGGCGGCGTCAATGCGTGTGACAAGCACATTTTGCCCGGCGGCGGCGATTTCGCGCGAGATACCGATGATTTGCTCGGGGGTTTTCCCTTCACCGAAGATGACTTCGGGCACGCCCTGGCGCAGCGCTCTGTGGTGATCGATCGCCGCAAAGCCCAAGTCTTTGTACGGCATGTGTTTGAGGTCGGCGAGGGCATCTTCAACACCGGTTTTGCCTTCGCGCACGCGTTCGAGAAGGTCACGAAGATGGCGCGGATCCATGCGAGCGAGTGCTTAGCACTAATTCAACGCGGCGGGGCGCGCGCACGGCGCTTGGCGGGGCGCGGGCGTTTGTTGGTATCTTGAAGCGCATGAAGCTTGTTGGGGCAATTCGAGGCTTCGCACTGTTGGTTTCAACCGGCGCCGTTGGGTTTGGTTGTGCAGGCATGATCGACGCGGCCGACCCGCCCGACGTGGGCGATGACCCGCGTGCCCTGCCGGAGCGCGCCGCGTTTAAGGTGAGCGCGTGCGGTGTGGATGAGTTGCGCGAACGGGTGTGCGGCACGTTGCCGGAGCCCGTGGATGTGGCGGCGGATGCGCCTTTCTTGGATTGTCCCGCCGACCCGAAACGGCTCGCCTCGGCCGGCCCGACAATGCTCTTTTATACCGACACAAAGAAGCTTGAGTTCGACAGGTTGATGACGCTGCGCTTTCGGCACGAGTTGAGCACGGCGTGCGGCGGCCCCGACGGGGATGAACGAAAGGGCGAGTGTTGTTTTTCAAGGTGTACACCCATGCCCACCGCGGCCGAATCAACGCGCATAGCGCCGGCGGGGTACACCGAAACCACCACCTGCATCGACGCTCCGCAGGGTGGCACTATGTATCCGGCGGAGGCATTTTCAGAGTGCCCAAACGCGATTGTTTTCGGCGTTGGACCGCTGCCTTTCGAGGCCGATCCGTTTGACGCGGCGGCGACGGCGCGCGCACGGCACACCAAGCGTGAGTACTTCAACGATGTGCCGCGCTGCTGCTACCGAACCATCGAAACGCCTTGAGAGAACGACACGACTTCGTGATGTACATATCTTAATGTGTACACCTCTTGGTGTGTACACA
The DNA here is from genome assembly GCA_016712345.1 of Polyangiaceae bacterium. Lineage (GTDB taxonomy): Bacteria > Myxococcota_A > Polyangia > Polyangiales > Polyangiaceae > JADJRH01. Next base: position 2,699,758 of record JADJRH010000011.1, on the reverse strand, counting down.
TTTTCTTCTGCCCACCCCCACGCTCGCGCTGCTCGCGTGCCCCGCCCAAGCGTCGCGCTTCGCGCGCCACGGGCGGGGAGCGGTCTACGACCCGCCGGCGATGGTCATGGAGGAGACGCGCAGGGTGGGGGAGGCGGTGGCGCTTCGGAGGTCGAGATCGTCGCCGACGGCGTCGATGCGTTGAAGGAGTTGATCGAGGTTGAGGGAGATGGTGACCTCGCTCACGGGGAACGCGAAGACGCCGTTTTCGATCCAAAACCCGGAAGCGCCGCGCGAAAAATCACCTGTCACCGCGTTGAAGCCAAAGCCCATCATCTCGGTCACGTAGAGGCCTTTTTCGGTGGACTTGATGATGTCGGCGGCAGGCGTTTGGGTGGGGAGCAGCACAAAGTTGGTTGTGGAAGGCCCCACGCCGCCGGCTGCGCCACGCGACGCGTTGCCGGTGGATTGTCGCGAGAGTTTGCGCGCGCTGTAGCTGTCGCAAAGGTACGTTTTGAGAATGCCGTTTTCGACGAGGACATTTTTGCGAGCGGGCAAACCTTCACCGTCGAACGGGCGCGATCCGGGGCCTCGAACAATGAGGGGATCGTCGACGACGTTGATGAGATCGCTTGCGACGCGTGTCCCTTCACGGCCCACGAGGTAGCTTGATTTACGCCAGATCGCGCTGCCCATGGCGCAGCCCGCGATGAGCCCGAGAATGGATCGCGCCACATCGGGATCAAACACAACGGGCGCTTCACACGTGGGGACTTTGCGGGCGCCGAGCTTTCGAACGGTGCGGCGCGCGGCTTCTTTTCCAACTTCTTCGGGGGACAGAAGTTCGGCGAGGTGGCGTTTGGCTGTCCAGTGATAGCCGCGCCTTTTTTTCCGCCTTCGTCGTCGGCAACGGGGGTGACAACGAGCGACGAATACGACGTTGCGTACCCACCGCTGAAGCCCGACGACAGAACGAGGCCGAACGCGCCGGCGCTTCGAGAAAAGGTGGCGCCTTCGCTGTTGGTGATGCGGCAGTCGGCTTCACGCGCGGCGGCTTCACCGCGTTTTGCGAGGGACACGGCTTGTTCGGCGGTGATCTCGCCGCCCGACGGGTCATACAAATCCAACTCGGCGTACGGCGGCTTTGCGTACAGCGATGCGTCGGCGGGGCCCGCAAACGGATCGGGCTGGGCGACATCGAGAAGCTCCATTGCATCGGAAACGAATCGCTCGATGCCGCGCGGCGAGAGATCGCTCGTGGAGGTCATGGCGACGCGTTGATCGCGGATAACGCGCATTCCAACGCCTCGATGGGCGGCCTCTTCCACAAGTTCAGGTTCGCCCAAGCGTACCTTTGTGGAGAGTTCTGAACCGGAACGCGCGACGGCTTCAGCCACGTCGGCGCCGCGGGATTTGGCGCGAGCCACCACGTCGGAGGCAATTTCTAAAAGCTTCGCAACTTCGTTTTCCATGCGAGCGTCGTGCGACATTGAAACTCCTAGAGCACCAATCGGTTTGAATCGTAAGTAAAATCAGAAGATTACTGATGTGAGAAAGCTGAAAAAATATCGGCTGGGTGCTCTAGTCTTTCCCAGTGGAGGAGGCTCGCGCCTCCTCCCCCCCGCGCCGAGCAAGTCGGCCGCGGGTCCCCCTCCACGCGATCCGAACTGGGTGTCTGTCACGTGGTGGGAGCTTCGGGCCTGGCCTTCTTGCCTTGCTTTTGCCTGTTTGTGTACACATGCAAACTATCCATTTGGTTACGGAATCAAACCGATCGGTGCTCTAGAGCACCGATCGGTTGGAATCGAAAGTAGCACTGTCGCGAGCCGCCGGTCTCAGAGAAGTCCTCAGAAAAAAACGCTGTCATGGAGGTTTGGCGGCTCGTTGTGACTGCACCGTCGCCATCCACCGGTCTCGCCGGCAAAACGTCGGCGCCGCTGTTCACTTTCCCGCGGTCTTTGTTCGAGCGCCGAGGTACGCCTTGGGCAATGCCGGCGCGGGCTTTTGATCGGCATCGAGCGGGGCGCCGGGCGCCTTGGGGCCACGTTCGGAAAGGGCGAGCGCCGTTCGCCAAGCGCCGATGCCGATGCAGGCCAAGAGCCACACGAGGCCGAAGCCGAGGGCACTTCTCCAAAGCGGTTCGGCGCCGAAGTCGCCGCGGACCATGGCGCGTGTACCCACGGTGGCGAGGCTTGGAAAAAAGGCGATGCTGAGAACGAGCGCGATGCCCGCGGGGACCACGATGAGCGCGAGCGCGGCCGTGTGAGCGGGCACGTTTTCACCGACAACTTCACGGTCGAGTGCGCGGCGCGCGAGAAAGTAGCCAACGGCGGGTGCGAGCGCGTCGATGAGCAGCAACGCCAGCGTGAACGCGGACGGGATGTGCTTTGCGTCGACCCAATAAGCGAACGCCCAGTCTGGGAAAAAAAGGAGCGGGTACGCGCACGCGGGAGCAAAAACGATCACGCCGAATAGAAGGAGCGCCGCCGCGCGCGAAAATCCCTGAGACGCGCGGCCCCAACGCGACAAAAGCGCGCCGATGCTCAGGCCGACGAGGGGACCGGCGAACGCGGGCACGGCTCAGTCCGGTCGTTCAATCGGAAGACCTTCGGCCTCCCACGCGAGAAACCCACCTTCGAGAAAAGCGACGGGCACTTCAGCTTCGGCGAGTTTTTGAGCAAGCTCTTTTGTTTTGTCGCCCGAGCGGCAATAGAGGACCGGAGCGCCGCCCATCATGTGAAGCTCGGCAAGGCGGCCTTCAATCTCTTCGATCGGAATGTGTACAGCGGCGGGAATGCGCGCTCGGCCGTACGCGGCGGCTTCGCGTGTATCGACGGGGATGACCTGGCCCTGACGGATGGCCGCGGCGAGTTCCACCGCGCGAATGGCGCCTTCGGCGCGCGGCAAAAACGGATCGAGCAGTTCGCGGAGGCGCGCGCGTTTGACCACGCCTTGTTCGGCCGCAACGGGGCGACCGCGGTTGAAAACGATGAACGTGGGCACCGCTTGGATGCGCATGGAGGCGGCGATGCGCTTGGACTTGTCGATGTCGATTTTGACGACCTTGGCTTTGCCTTCAAGTTCGCGCGCGACGGCCTCGACCTCCGGCGCCACGGTCTTACAAGGCGCACACCAGGTGGCTGTGAAATCGATCAACACAGGGAGTTCACTGCGGAGAACTTCGCTCTCGAAGTCCTGCTCGCTGACGTAGGGAACGGCCATGCGCGGGAAGCTAGCACGAAGGACGCGAGGCCGTATTAGGCTGCGACGGCGATGCGAGCCTTGTTTTTTGACGGCGCGAAAGCCGAGGTTGTGGATAGGCCCGAACCCGATCTGAAAGCGGGTTGGGCGCTGGTGCGCGTGCACCTCGCGGGGGTGTGCAACACCGACCTTGAACTCTGCCGCGGGTACATGGGGTTTCAAGGCATTCTGGGCCACGAGTTGGTGGGTGAAGTGCTTGCGGGCCCGGCGGAGTGGCTCGGAAAGCGCGTGGTTTGCGAGATTAATTTCGCGTGTGGGGCGTGTGAAATGTGTACACGCGGGTTGGGCCGGCATTGCCCGAAGCGCACGGTGATGGGCATTTTAAACGCCGACGGGGCCATGGCGGAGCGGATCCTTGTGCCGGTGGCCAACCTGCATGAAGTGGCCGCCGGGGTGAGCGACGAGGCGGCGGTGTTTGCCGAGCCGCTCGCCGCCGCATGCGAGATCTTGGAGCAGGTGCATGTGACGGCCGCGACGCGCTGCACGGTGCTGGGCGACGGCAAGCTCGGTTTGCTGGTAGCGCAGGTGCTCCATCAAGCCGGGGCGCGCGTTCTCGCGGTTGGAAAACACGAGGACAAACTGGGCATTTTGAAGGCGCGTGGCATGGAGACGGTGCTGTTTCGCGATTGGGACCGCACACCAAGGGACTTGGTTGTGGAGGCAACGGGAACGGCCGAGGGGCTCGCGACAGCGATTGGAGCGACGTTGCCGCGCGGAACGTTGGTGTTGAAGAGCACCGTGGCCGATGAATCGAAGCTGCATTTGGCGCCGATTGTCATTAACGAGATCTCGGTTGTGGGGTCGCGCTGCGGGAGTTTTCCGCCGGCGCTTCGAGCGATTGAAACGGCGAGCATTGACACGAGATCTCTTGTTTCAGAGCGCGTGCCGCTCGCAAGGGCGCACGAGGCGCTTTCACTCGCGGCAAAGCCGGGTGTACGCAAGGTGATCATTGTCGTGCGCGAGTCGTGAGCGCGGGTGTGAGCTTCGAGCGATGTGTACGCATCGTCGCGTCCGGCGCGTGAGCGCGGCGGGGCCGCTCCAAAGCGTGTTTGCGGCTGAGTCGGGTACAAGGCCGAAGTTGCGCTTTATTGTGTACGCTTCGCTCAAAATGTTATGGGTACGCTTTGTTGCGTACTCAGTGTGCGCGTGAACGTGCTGCGTCGACAGCGGCGCGTGGCTGAACGCAGCCGAAGCCTTGGCGTTCGGCTGCAATTCCGGGCAATCGGCGCGCTGTGGCGCAGAGAATTTGTTTCACTTCCTGCGGGCGCAGGCGGGGATTTGCTTCAAACATTTGGGCGGCGACGCTCGCGACGATCGGTGCGGCAAACGATGTTCCGTCGACGTGTTTGTAGTGGCCGCTGAGCACTTTGCCTTCGTGGCCTTTGGCGGCGACCAATTGACGAATGAGGTAGCTGTCGCGATCGCGAACGCTGTCGAGTTCACCGTCGATGCCTGGGTGATCGCTCAGGATGGCGTGGAGCCTGTCGTCTTCGGCTTCATCGAGCATGCTGTAGAGGCGGGCCTGCGATGCGGTGGGCGTGTTTGGCAAAATGGGCGCCGCAACAAGGATGGACGGGGCGATGAGTTCAGGCTTTTGAAGGCCGTCGATCGTGGGGCCATACGATGAGTGGTAACCCTCGGCGCCTTCGCCGTGACCGCCGTCGTTGAAGCCGCCGACCGCGAGTACACTCGGCGCGCTTGCGGGAGGAAGCACCGGGTGGCTTGGGTCGTGCCCGGCGTTGCCGACCGCTGCGACAATGAACAGGCCGGCGCGAACGGCGTCGTCGGCGGCGCGGCAGAGTCCGTCGGTGAGATACGACTCTTCGTAGTCGCCGCCGCAGGAGATGTTGACGACGCGAATGTTGTGGTGATGGCGGTTTTCGGTGACCCACTCCAGGCCGCGTCGAATGTCGTCGTGATGGATGCGGCGCGCCTGACCGACCTTGACGAGCACAAGCGACGATTCGTACGCGAGGCCCTTGTATTTGCCTTTGGAGAGCGATCCGTTTCCGGCGGCAACCACCGAAGTCATCATGCCGTGCCACGCCGACGCGTCGTTGCCGTGGAGAACGTCTTTGCGCCACTCGGTGTTGGTGACGTCGTAGTAAGCGATGATGCGATCGTGCGGCGTTGTGAGATCGGGGTGGGCGTAGAAACCCGAATCGAGAAACGCGAGTGTGACGTTGCGTCCTGCGAGGTGGGTATCGGCGCGGAGGCGCTCGGCAATGGGAAGTACGCGCGGTGCTCGCTTCATGGGTGCTGCATGGGATGGGATTGGGCGCGCTACGCGGACAGTTGCATGCGGGTGCCACATTCAACGCAGAAGCGTGCTCCGATCAGGAGATCGGCGCGGCACTTGGAACAACGCGCGGCGGGCATGTCGAATGGGATCGTGAGGCGCTCGGGTTCTTCTTCTTCTTCTTCTTCCTCGAATTCGTTTTCGCCGTCGTCGAGCATTTCGGCGAGCGCGCCGATGTCTTGATCTTCAGCAACGAGGAGGGCGGATCCATCGGCAAGGTCGGCCGTGTCAGGGGTGACAGGCTCACCGACGATGCGTTTGATTCGCGCGGAGTTGGGGCCGCTGTCGGCGAAAATGTCTTCGTCAACCTCGGCTTCGGCAACCGCAATTTCGGCTTCAGGCGGCGGTGGTGTGGTGCGCGGAAAAATGCTCTGCGGCCGAACGGACGTTCGCGTGGAGATGACCTCGGGCATGACGCGCACGACAACGGCGGAGATGTTGTCGGTGCCGCCGGCGTCGTTGGCCATGGCGATGAGCACTTCACACGCGTCGCTCACCTGCTCGCTCATGCCGAGCACGTCGCCGAGGTCGGCGTCGTTCACCATGCCGGACAAACCGTCGGAGCAGAGAAGGAAGATGTCGCCCGGTTGAACCTTTTCGCTTTTTACGTCGACCTTGACGACGTCCTTCATTCCAAGCGCGCGCGTGATGATGTTCTTGGGCAGGCGTGCGAGGTCGGCCTCGGTGAGATCGGGCTTGATGTCGAGCGCGTCGTTGATGAGCGAATGGTCGCGCGTGAGCTGCTTCATCTCGCCGTCGCGCACGCGGTAACAGCGGCTGTCGCCGACGTGGGCGATGTGTACTTCATCACCGCCGGGCGGGAGATACGCGGCCACGACGGTGGAGCCCATGCCGTGATGTTGCTGATGCGTGGACGAGATTTCGTACACGTCGCGATTGGCTTTGCGCACAGCGAGCGCGATGCGGCGCGCATGTTCGGAAAGGCCGGTGTCTTCAGACTTGGGGCCGGGCAGGGGATCGGTGCGCGTTGCTTGAAAGAAGTTGTCGATGCTTGTTGCGACAAGCGCACTCGCAACGTTTCCCGCGTTGTGACCGCCCATTCCATCGGCCACAACGAAGAGCCCGAGTTCCGGCCGCACGAGGATTTGATCCTCGTTGTGGCGGCGCTGACGACCCACGTCGGTCAGCCCTGACGCCACGACTTGCAGCGCGCCGCGTTTTTGCTCGGTCATCGTGCGCCGCGATTATACAGAGCCGAACCAAAAACCGAATGGTTTGAGGTGGCGGTTTGAAAAGACGGGTGGCCCGTTGCGACGGTGGCCGCCTTTCGTTGCGGTTCGAGCGCAATGCGCAGCCCAACTTGGAACAGTCCGTACACCGCGCCCCGCGCTTCGACGCTCGGCGCAGCGGCCATAACCCCGACATCTCCCTCGAAAAACAGGCCAATGCCGAACCAGGGCACGGGAAAAAAGTCACCGCCGAGGGCAAACGAAGCCACGTCGACCCCATGAAACGTGCCGGGCGGCGGGGCGCTGCTCGACAAGTTAATGAAGTTGCCGCTGACCTTAAACCCTCGGTAACCGAAGCCAAATCGAACCCACGGGTCAAACCCGATAGCTTGGGTGGCGTGGTACACAAGGCCCATACCGCCACTGAACATTTGAGTGGCACAGTCGGGGCAGTCGCTCGTTGCGCTCAATTGAACGAACTGGCCCCGCAGCTCCAGACCGGAGTAGCGCGTGATGCCGACGGCGATGCCAACTTCGGCTCCGGCGCCGGTGCTCGCCACTTCTCCGAGCGTGACGCCGGAGCCCAAGTCTCCCGCCGGCACGACCGCGTTGAGCCCGGCAAACGCACTGAAGTGCCCGGTTCTGTCGTCGCGAGGCACGGGCCTTCCGCGGACGGGAGCTTCATCGTCGGCCTCGGCGGGAGGGCCCTCCGGTGCGGGTGGCGCGCTTGGAGACTGCGCCGACGCAGCTCCGGCCGCTCCGAACGTGACAGCCCACGCGACAAACGCGGCCAGTTTTCGCGGTGAGAACACAACGGAGAGGACGGAGCGTTTCAAGTGCTTGGGCTTTTAGTTCGCGGCATGGGGCAGTGAAAGAAAAAAAATGGTCGAAGCACGCAACTTCGCGCGGCGCCGTTCCGATAACTCGTTTGAGGAGTGCCGACATGTTCACCAACCAGGTTCTTGCGGCCGAAAGGCCGAGCGATTCTGTTCCGCCGCCTTCTGGAGCGCGCCGCGTGCTTTCGCCGCCGGTTTCTGACAGCGCGATGTACGCAACGATCGACTTGCCCACCCCGCCCGTCGACATCGGCGAACTTCGCGTCGCTGTTGAAACCGGCGGAGCGTCCGCGATCACGGCTTCGCTTCGATCGGGCCAGGAGTTGGTGATTGGAAGCGGTCCCGAGGCGGCCCCCGTTGTCGGCGATCCCACCGTGAGCGCCCGCCACTGCGCGTTGATTCATCGCGGTCACGCGGTTGAAGTCATCGACGTTGGGTCGCGCAACGGCGTTCGCATCTCGGGCGCGCGCGTGTCGCAGGCGCAGTGTGGCCTCGGTGCGTCGATGGAGATCGGGCGCAGCGTGGTTCGGATCGATTCGCCGGACGAAGCGAGTGACGAAGGAGCATCCACGCTGCGCGGGCTCGTGGGCTCATCACCGTCGATGAAGCGCCTCGCTGCGTCGGTTCGCGGCATCGGAGCGTTGCGCGTTCCCGTGCTTTTGCGTGGCGAATCGGGCACCGGCAAAGATCTGGTGGCGCGCGCGCTCCACGACGAAGGTTCGCGCGCGTCCATGCCGTTTGTGGTTCTCAACGCCGCAACCATTCGCCCCGAGTTGGCCGAGAGCGAGTTGTTTGGTCACGAGCGCGGTGCGTTCACAGGCGCGATTCGCGAGCGCCGCGGTGCATTTCGCGAGGCGCACAAAGGAACATTGTTTCTCGATGAAATCGCGTCGCTGCCGCTCGATGTGCAGGCCAAACTTCTCCGCGCCGTGGAGCAGGGTACGGTGCGTCCACTCGGTGCGGAACGCGACGTGCGCGTGGACGTGAGGCTCATCGCCGCCACGTGTGAACCGCTCGAAGACATGGTTCGCCAAAAACGATTTCGCGGCGACCTCTACGAACGCTTGGCGGTGTGTTTCATTCGATTGCCACCGCTTCGCGACAGGCTCTCAGACTTGCCGGCGCTCGCGCGTCATCTCCTCGCAACGTCCGAAGTGGGGCCCACGCCCATCGACGAGTCGGCGCTCGCCGCGCTGCGCCGCCACCGTTTTCCAGGCAACGTACGTGAACTTCGAAACGTGCTTGTTCAAGCTGCGCTGCACGCCAAGGGAACCATTTTGGCCGAACACGTTGCGGCCGTTCTCCAGACCCGCGAGGTTGACGGCTTCGCGCGCGTTTCACACGAGCGCGCGCTCCAGATTTTTCAAGAAACGGGTTTCAACGTGAGCGCCGCCGCCCGCAGAGCCGGACTGCCCCGCACAACCATGCGCGATCTGTTGGTTGCGTCGGGTGCACCGCTCGGAGGAGTGAAGCGCGCCGTTCCGCGATCGCAGACGCTTGCAACGCTTCAAACGTGAGTGCCAATTACCACACGCCCATCACGCCGATGCCACCTTGATTGGAGCCGACGATGGGCGTGACCCCAATAATTCGCGGTGTGTGCGCGGAGCCACCTTTTTTGGGGTACCAATCGACCAATGCGTACACAGTGGTCCCAAGCGCGCCGAGGCCGAAAAGCACCCAACCTGTCGCGGCGAGCGCCACATCGGTTCTGTATTGGCCGAGCGATTCACGGATGGTGTCGCACGCATCTCGGTAGTTTGTCGGCGAGAGAACGTCGTCCGCCGGATCGTCTTCTTTTCCGCACGGTGCGATTGTCAAACCGTCTTTGGCGGCCTGTGTTTTGATTTGCGCGGCGTAGTCGTTCACGTTGCCGCTTGCAGCGCCCGCCGCCGCCGAAAATCCAACGCCCATGAGCAAACCCACGCCCGTCACACCGGCGCCGACCCACGCGACCGGCTTGCGCTTGAACCAATCAAAGATCGGCTCGCGCTGCCCGCTCATTTGATCGGGCGGCAAACCGGTTGCCGTGGGTTGCGCCAGCGGATCGGTTGCGGCCGGCGGAACGTAGGGCGCTGTGGCGGTGGGGTAGGGATACGTTGGAATTGGTGATGTGTACACAGGCGCAGTCGCCGTGGGCGGCACCGTTGCCGTGGGAGGAACCGTGGCAGTGGGAGGAACCGTGGCAGTGGGCGGCACCGTTGCGGTCGGCGGTGCGGTCACCGTCGGTGCCGTGCCGCTCACAGCGAGTGTCAGCGTTGCGCTTGTCGCAATGCCCTTTTTCACGTCGACCGACGCCGTTGTTGCCTGACCTTGCGCCGATGCGTAGATCACGTGTTTTCCAGGCTTCATGAAGTACGGATCGAGCAGCGGGCTTTTGCCGATGATGTTTCCGTCGACTGAAAGATCGGCTCCCACCGCGTTCACAATAATGATCACGTAGCCGGTTTTTTTCTTCGCTTCGGCGATGCCTGTTTGCGCCTTTGAAATGTCGTCGGGCGAAGCGCTCTTGTGCTCACGAATAAACTGCTGAAGGTGGTTGCCGCCGTCTTCGTAGTGACCGCTCTTGATCTCGCTCTGCCCGAGATTGAGGAGCACCGCCGGCACGCGCTTGAGTGCGTACGCTTGCAAAAACGCACTGCGCGCATCTTCGAATTTGCCGGCGTTAAACGCCGTGACGCCTTCCTGGTATTTTACGCGCGCCGCTTCCGTCACGGGATCGCTCGGAGCGGGTTGCGCGAGCGCCTGCGAGCCTGAAAGGGAAGGCAGACCCGAATCTGCAAGAAGGGCGGGGACCGCAAGAGTGAGCAGCGAGGCGGCGACGAGGACGCGGCGTTTCATCGGGTTTTCGTTACGCTCCGGCGAGTTTCGGTTGGGAGCGCCCTCATGAGGAGATCGCGCACGACCTTAACGGGGCGAGAGCGCCTGCGAAACAGAAAAAAAAGCGACGGCGCAGCCGCCCCGGTGGGTCGCGCCGACTCGCAATGTGATCAGAACGGAACGGTCGTGTTGATCAGGGTCGAAGCGGGCTTGGTCTTCGTTGCCGTGCCCGTCGTTGTGGGCGGCGGCTTTTTGTCGGGTGTACCCGCGGGCGCGGCCACCTGAATGGGCTTGCTCGACGTTTGCGCCGGAGGCGCCGTTGTGGTCGCGGCCGGCGAAGAAGCCGCCGTGGCCGTTGTCGGCGCCGTTGCCGTTGCGCTCACCGCCGCCGTTGCGCTCACCGCCGCCGTGGCTGTTGCGGTTGCGGTTGCTGTCGCAGTCGGAGTAGCCGCCGTGGGTGTGGAAGCAACCGTGGCCGTAGCCGCCGCGGTTGTCGCTGCCGCGGTGGGTTTGGACGACGGCGAAGCGCTCCCCGAAGCTGCTTGACCCGACGGAGCATCACCGCCCCCGAGCGCAAACTTCAGGCCGATTGCCAACGCGATCACCGCGAGCACCGCACCGCCGATTTTGAACACCGTGGACGACGAAGGCCCCGAAACAGGAATCTCCACCGGTTCGCTTTGCGCCGCGAAACTCTCCACAGGAACGCTCGACGGCTTCGCGCTTTCCGCCGCGGCTTTCCCATCGCCCGAAGCCTTCACATTGGCCGCGGGCTTCGCGTCGGCTGCGGGCTTCCCATCGCCGGACCCGCCGTCGCCCGCGCCGTCCTCAATTCTTCGGCGGCTCAACGCTTTGCGCTTGGAGATTGCCGCTTCGTCCACTTTGGCCGGCGTGCCCACCGAAATCACGGGCGCCACCGCCACCGCGTTTTCCACAGGCGGCGCGTTCACCACTTCCACCTTCGCGGCAGGCGCCGCGGCCGGCTCCACAGTCACCGCCGATTCAACCGTCGGAGCGCTCGCCGCATCGGCGGGTGCCGCCTTCACCTCGGCTTCAACCTTCACTTCAGCGGGAGCGGCCTTCAACTCCACAGCCGCGTTCTCCGTCGGCTTCGCCTCAACCGTCGCCGCCGGTTTCGCGTCCACAGCCGCGTTCTCCGTCGGCTTCGCCTCAACGGTCGCCGCCGGTTTCGCATCCACCGGCGCCGCGGGCTTCGTTTCAACGCCCAACGGTGCCGCTTCAACAGTCGTTGCCGGCTTCCCATCCGCCGCGGGCGCACTGGCCGCCGCCGAAACCGGCCCAGCGGCCTCACCCACGCCCACCACCGTTTTTGCGGCCGGCCTCGGCGGTCCACCTTTCGCAGCACCCGAAGCGCTCGCCCCGGCTGCCGCCTTCGCATCCGAAAACGGCGGCGCCGCATCCACGGCAGTGTCTTTCGGCGCCGCGGCAGGCGCGCCCGCGATGGGGCCCGGCACCACCGCTTTTCCAACGTCGGGCGTCGCGCTCGGCCGCGAGCCATCCACCAACGTTGCCGCGCCGTTTCGCTTTGCCTGCGCTACCGGCGCGCCCGGCCCGTCATCGTCGGTTTCCCACGACGGCCGAAATTGTGCAGCGTGTTTTTCAGCTTCTTCGGCCGAAAGGGGCCCATCGCGATCCGCAGATGCCATGCTGATATCTCACCGTAGCACCCACCGAACGCGGCCCGCAAATCTGCCAACAAACGGTTTTTTCAGCCTCCCCAGTCACGCACAAGCTCGTCGTCCCAACGGTCGGCCACTTCACCCACCGTGGAAAGAATGTCTTCAAGCTCTTCGTAATCGAGCCCCGAAAGCCGCCTCAAATTGCGAACGACCACTTCATCTTGGTCGGCGTTGATTGCAAATGCCGCATCCGACGTTTGCACGAACGACAACTCCAACAGCTTTTTGAAGAAAGCTTCACGCCCCGCGATCGGCACAGGCATGATCGGCGAAAACACCATGAGCACGCCTTGTTTTTCGAGCACATTGATCCCAATGAGCGCGCTGCCTCGCTGGATTTGTGTGTACCCAGTTTCATCCAACGTGGGAACAAGCGAAGTTCCGTCGTCGTTCGTGAGCTTTGCCCTCGCGGCAAACTTCGCTAGGTACGCATTGACCATGCTCGTCGCATCGGGGAACTTCGCACCCGTCTCGCGATCGGCGTAGACAGGGACGGGACCAGGCATGCCGTGGGATTCCGACACCGATAACCTCCAAAAGCACCGGCGCGATTTCACGCGCTTTGCCCGCCATCTTATCCTCGGAAGCCTCACCCGCGCGACGGCCTTGTGCCTTTTGTTTTCAGCGTGTGCAGATCCTTCTGCTTCTTCTTCGGGCGCGCACGAAACGCCTCAACCCATGAGCGACGTGGCGCGCGCGGATCGCTTGTGTTCCGCCGATACGCCGTTGCCCACTCGGGCAGAGACCGTTGCCCTCGCCGACGCCGTTGCGGTGCTCAGCGCCAAAGCGGGCGCCACCCCCGAAGGCGCCAAACTGGCGCTCACCGCGGCCAACCTCCGCGCGCGTTTATGGCGCGCCGATCGCGCCGTCGCCGACGCGCACGAAGCGCACGAGCTTTACGCTGCCGCGGCCAATGCGTTCGGCCCCACCGTTGAAGGATGTGACGCCGCCCTTCGCGACGCGCTTTTCGCCGGCGAAGTCGCGGGCGACGCCGCCGTCACGTATCGACAGCTCTTTATTGCCGAACGTGTACTCACGGCGCGCGGCGCGCCCGAAGCGTGTCTTGATCGAGTGCGCACCGTGCGCGCCGCGACCGGCGCTTTTCGCCCGGAGGGTGATCGCCTCGCGCTGCTCGAAAAAGACGCTGCCGCGGCCGCGGCCTCAGCCAAGATCGCGGCGCCGGGGGTGGGGGCGCCGGCCGCCCCTTCGGGGGCGGCCGGCGCCCCCACCCCCTCCAACGTGCCAACTCCGGCGGTTGCCGGCCCCAACGTGGCCGGCGACCGCCAAAGCCTCGTTGTTTCACCGCCCGACAGCGCCGTTGCAAAAGGGCCCGCCAAACTCACTTCGATAGAACGATTTGGCACCGAAGAAGGCGCTCGCGTTGTCCTCTACGCTTCAGCGCCCATCGCGTTTGATGTCGGCGTTTTGGGATCCGACGAAAAAGCCGGCAAAGACGCTCGCATTTACCTCGACATGAAAAACACAACCGCCAAGGGTGTTTCCAAAGAGGTGGAAGTGGGCGGAGCCCTCAAGCGCATTCGGCTCGGTGTACAAAAAACTGGAACACGGGTTGTATTCGATCTAAAAGGACCACTCTACCGACGCATTTTCTACCTACCCGACCCATTTCGAATTGTGGTGGATCTCTCTACCCGAGCGCCTCAGAGCGAAGAAAAGCCCGCCGTGGCGGGGTCCAGCGGACGCGACATTCGTCGCGTCGCGCTGGACCCCGGCCACGGCGGCAACGACACAGGCGCCACCGGCCCCACGGGTCTCAAAGAAAAAGATGTCACGCTCGACATTGCCCATCGACTCGCCCCCATTCTGGCCCGCGAGTTAAAAGTAGAAACCTTACTTACCCGCGACACCGATGCGTACGTTGCGCTCGACCTGAGAACGGCGCGTGCCAACGCGTTTCATGCGGATTTGTTTGTATCGATCCACTGCAACGCTTCTGAAACCGGAACGGCGCGCGGCGTTCAGACTTTTTACTTGGATGCGTCTCGCGAGCGCGATTCTACCCTCGATAAGATCGCCGCGCGCGAAAACTCTACCCAAAAGTCAAAACAGGAACCGGGTTCGTCCGATTCGGCGGAGTTGTCGGCCATTCTGACAAACCTGAATGTGGGTCAAATGGCCGCGCGATCGCGCCATTTCGCCGACCTTTTGCACCGGTCCGCGCTCGCCTCGCTCACCCCTCGGTATCCTGATATCAAAGACCAGGGTGTGAAGAGCGCGGGGTTCTTTGTTCTTGTGGGCGCCGACATGCCGGCGGTTCTGTTTGAAACGTCGTTTATCTCCAACCCCGATGATGAAGGTCGGCTCGCCACGGCCGACTACCGACAGAAAATGGCAGACGCTGTGTTTAACGCCATCAAGGCGTACAAAGAAGGTAAGTAATGCCTCCGCCCCAAAGTAAAAAAGCGACGGTGGATACAAGCCCCGAGCGCGTCCTTCGCCTGTGGGTAGAACGCGATCTGACCGAGGCGGCGACCCTTTCAGAACTGCCCCCCGCGTTTGGTTCCGACGACCACGTCCGCCGGATCTCCGAGGTCATCGCCTCCGGGCACTTTCCCATTCTCACGGGTGAAAGCGGCGTGGGGAAAACCGCTCTCATCCACGAACTTTGCCGCCGTCAGGCCGCGGGGCAGGGGCCCGCCCAGTTTGAGGGTAGATCGGTTTTACAGATCTCTATTCGAACCCGACTTGCGGGCATTCCAAAAAAGGAACAGATCGGGAAAGAAATGCAAGCGCTTGTGGAGGCGCTTGTCGCAAAAGACGGCACAATCGTCCCGTTTTTTCGGGATATTGCGCTCGCCTACCTGTACGATCTCGAAGCGCACTTGGAGTCGCTCGCGCTGCGTTTTAAGGGGCCGATTCTCGCCGAAGGGGATGCACCCACCATCGCTCGAATGATGGAAAACACGCCTGACTTGGAACGGCGCTGGTTGACCATTGAAATTGAAGAACCCGACCCGATACGCACAGGAAGTATTCTAACATCATTCGCGGAGCTTCAATCCGAGAAAGGAGTACATTTTACGCCGGAAGCGCTCGCGTCGGCAATCAGCCTGTCGGACAGATTTTTATCCCGAACCCGCCAACCTCGAAAGTCGCTCGACTTACTTTCAAGCGTCGCGGCACTCACGGGCAAACAGGGCACATTAACCCGCGAACACGTACTCGACAGGTTTCACGACACCTTTAAGGTTCCGCGCTTGTTGATTGACCCAACCGTTCCGTTTGACCCTGAAGAAGCCGAGCGATTTTTCAGATCGCGTGTTCTCGGCCAGGCGGAAGCGGCACGGGCCGTCGTGCACATGATCAGCTTGATCAAGGCCGGGTTGAGCGATTATCGGCGGCCTTTTGGCTCGTTTTTGTTCGTGGGGCCCACCGGCGTGGGAAAAACGCACCTGGCTCAACTGTTGGCAGAATACCTTTTTGGAAGCCGCGAGAGGATGGTCAGACTCAACATGGCCGACTATCCCGACGCGGGCGACGCCGCCACCGTTTTCGGCGACCCGAATGGGTATACAATGGCTCAAAAAAGAGGGGTATTGCACGCGCGCGTGGCGGGCCACCCCTTTGCCGTATTGCTCTTGGATGAGCTTGAAAAAGCCCACGAAAAAATTCACGACAGGTTTTTGCAACTTCTCGATGAAGGGGCGTTTATCAACGGCGCGGGTGAAACGGTATTGTGCCGTTCTACCATTGTGATTGCCACCTCCAACGCCGGGGCCGAAGTGTATCGAGGTCAGCCCATAGGTTTTGGGGGCAAAAGCGACATTCACGCAATGGATCGTGAACTCGACAGGCTTTTATACCAACACTTCCGGTTTGAGTTTCTCAACCGATTTGACCATGTGGTTCACTTTCATCCACTGGGCCGGGACGACATTCGAACCATTGCGCAACGCGAGATCGATGCGTTGCGCCAGCGGTCGGGGTTTCGAGAACATGGTCACACGCTTGAAGTGGACGAAGCGGTTCTCGACTGGCTTTCTGCCCATGGGTATGATCCCCACTTCGGCGCTCGCTTTTTAAAGCGCGCGATTGAGCGAAACGTTTCCACGGCCATTGCCCACGCGGTGGTTCGAGCGCCGACGGAAGGCGCCGCGCGCATTCGACTCGGGGTTCGCGGTGGGAAGATTCAGGCGACGATCATCCATCTCGGAGCCGACACCCCGAAAGTGGAGGCCATTCGCGTTCCCGAGGGGAAGACGGAGAAAGTTCGAACGCTCGATCGAAAAGCCCTTGTAAACGAGGCTGAAATGGTGATCGAGAGGGCTCAGGTCAAGTTGCAGGAGCTTACCCATGTGCGGGAGCAAACCTCGGCCAAGTTGAGAGAAATGAGCGCGCCTGGTTTTTGGGACCATCGGGTGGAAGCGCAGCGAACGTTGAGTGAGTATCGAGCGCTCGATGTTCGACTTCAACAACTTTCACGTTGGGCGGAGGCGCTTGAAGCGTTGCCGGGCGTGCTTGACGCTTTTCGCGAACGCGGTGGACAACTTCAGCCTTTGGGTAGATCTGTGGAGCGCGCTCTGGCGGCACTGCGAGCGTGGGATGAACAGGTTCTAATATCCGGTTCGAGCGCTGTGTGGCTGCTCATTCGAAACGCCGACGCTCTTCAGCCCGCGGCTGGCAGCATTGAAGACATGGGTAGAATGTACCTTGCTTGGTGCGCCCATTTGTCGCTCGATGCGGAGTTGTGTGCGTTTGGTCAGGACGACGGTGTTCTTTCGAGATTGGTGCTGAGCGTGGAAGGGTTGGGCGCGGCGCCTTACCTGGCCATGGAGCAGGGAATTCACCGCTTTGTAAAGTCTGAAAGTGCCGATGAACGCGTGCGGGTCGATGTGATTGCAGCGCAGTCCAATCGCCCTGAAAAGCTTCCGGCGGCGCGGGGGACGGGTGGAAAATCAACCCTTGAGCCGCTCGGTCTTGTGGGTAGATATTCAATGCGGGTCGATCGTCAGGCAGGGCTTTGGGTAGAGTGGTTTGGTCCCAATGCCGACTCATTGAGCGCCCTTGGGTTTGACATGGGCGCCGCTTTGGATTGGCAGTCAGAAGCGAACGAAACGGCTCGAATTTACGGGCACGGTGGTACCGGGGCGCGTGACCCGCGAACCCGTGCGATTGTTGTGAAGTACAGGGATGTTCTGCGGGGTAGGTTGGACCCGCTGCTTGAAGCCTGGCGGCGCGCGGCGGCTGAACCTTCCCATGACGAATCTGAGTAGAAAAGGGATACAGAGGGTAACTTCAGCCGCTTCGCAATGACCTGAGACCTCTCGATTCCTGACACGTCGTAATCAACACGGAGTTCCCCAGCGGCGCATGCGCCTCATTCGAACGGCGAGTAACTCGTTGCGGTTGAGTTGTCGATGCAGCAGAAAAGAGCCCGTTCTGGGAGGTCCGGCGACTTGAGATGTCCATCACGTCGCCATCCACCGGTCTCGCCGGTCTCTCGTTTTCGTCGTGGCTGCGCTCGCCACAGAACTCCATCTGGAGAACCCGACGCGCCACGCTGTTCGCTTTTCCGCTTGGCGACGGGCAAGGGTGTCCCAAACGTCTCGACAAGACTGGATCCGTGCCTTGCAGAACGTTCCGCTAAAGGGAAGTTACCTAGGAGGCACGGAGGTCACGGAGTTTTTTGTATTTCAGACTGCAATAGGCTCGCACGGCGTCGTGCATCACCTGTCTGGCTTGCGATTGTGGATGATGTGTACCCATAGCAGCGAAAGAAACAAAAACCTCCGTGATCTTTCAGGTTGGGTCTTCGCTCACGAAGCGGCCATTTCGCAGGACGAAACGTGTTTTCCCGTCGACTCGTTTTTCAGGCACTTCATGGGTAGGATCGCCCGGAAGTGAAAGAAACGGGGCTGTGTCGTGCGGAACAAACGTGGGGCAGATGGGTAGAAGTGATTGGCGGTCGGCGAGTAGAACCGCCGACTCGACGGAGTTGCAGGCGGCGAGGAGTTCGAGCGTTCGGCATGTGGGAGGCGCCAAAAAAATCTCCCCTTTCATGAATCGGTCGAGCACATCGGACGGGCGCGACCAAAAGCTCATGGTGGTTTCGTGGTTGTCGTGTACACCTTCTTGACCTTCGGGCAGCGGCAGCAAAAAAAAGCGAGCGTCGAAACGGCGCGACTCGGCCTGCGGAGTGACCCAGCGCGCCCACGGAAGGAGGGCGTGGGCGGCGAGCCGAAGTTTGTGAGCAGCGACGACACCGCGAAACGCGGACGATGAAAGTTCAGTTCGAAGGGCGAGCAGATCGGCTGCCGAAAGGTTTTGGGTTGCCGGCAGCAGCGCCGCTTCTTCGAGACTCTCGCGAGCCGCTGCAACGGTGAGCGCAAGCGCGGACGCGTCGGCCGACTCCATGAGCGCGGTTCGCGGATGAGGCTCGGTGGAAAGGGTTTTCCATGTTTCGTCGGCGTCGTCGGCGTCGACCTTGCCACCCGGAAACACCACAGCGCCCCCGAGAAACGAAGACTTCTGGTGGCGCAGAACACAAAACACTTCGATCGCGTGTTGGGTGTTTCGCAACGCAATCACCGTAGAAGCGGCACGCGGAGCGGGAGCCTTTTGATTGGGGTCAAATTGAAGCACGCGCGTCGTTTTTCACGGAGCGGGCGGCTCGTCAATTGAGCCGAGATCATATTGTGCTTGACGAAAGACCACGTTGCTCCCTAGCGTTCCGCGCCCTTTTTGACAGAGCCATCCGTTCAGGGGACAGGTTCATGTTGGCCTTCTGAGCGCACTTTCAGGGCGGTTTGCGCGGAGAGAATCAATGAACAAGGCGCACCTCAAAAAGTTTAAGACCATGCTTGAGGAGAAGCGGGACGAGATCGTCAGGAAGGCGAAGCAGACGTTGTCGGAAGACATGATGCTCGACGCAAACGATCTCCCCGACGAAATGGACCTCGCCTCAAGCGAATATTTGCAGTCGTTTACGTTCCGCCTGCGCGGCCGCGAAAAGTCATTTCTCGACAAGATCGAAAAAGCGCTCGCCAAGATCGAAGACGGGAGCTTTGGCAACTGCGAGGAGTGCGGTGAAGAAATCACCGCAAAAAGACTTGAAGCGCGGCCCGAAACAACGCTCTGCATCCGCTGCAAAGAGGATCAGGAGCGCGCCGAAAAAGACTACGGCTGAGCTTGGCTCGGCGAGCCGGTCAAACGTGGCCGGCTTTCACGAAGGCCTGGGCAATGCGTACACACGCATTGCCTTTGTGCCCGTGGGTGCGTGTACACACTAGACGCGGTGATTGAGCCGTTCCTGCGGAACCAGCGGCGCGATTGCTGCCCTTTTTTGCGATCACTTCTTAGCGCGCGGGGGGCGCGACGGGTGTTTGGTTCCGTTGAGCGCGGCGAGCACGGGCGCCAGGTATTTTCCGGTGTGTGAACGCGGATGCTGCGAGATGTCTTCAGGTGTACCCACGGCGACGATCTCGCCGCCGTGTTCGCCGCCTTCAGGGCCGAGATCGATCACCCAATCGCAACACGCGATGACGTCGAGGTTGTGTTCAATCACGACCACGGTATTTCCGGCGTCGCGCAATCCGATGAGCCCGGTTGTGAGGATCTCAATGTCCGAGAAATGAAGGCCGGTGGTGGGCTCATCGAGAACGTAGAGCGTGCGCCCTGTGGCCTTGCGAGCGAGTTCACGCGCGAGTTTCACTCGCTGCGCTTCACCGCCGGAGAGCGTTGTGGCCGGTTGTCCGAGCGTGATGTAGTCGAGCCCCACGCGGCGCAGCGCGATCAGCCGTTCACGAATTTTGGGGATGGTTTCAAACTGATCGATGGCCTGCTCAACGGTGAGACTGAGCGCGTCGGCAATGGACATTCCGCGGTACAAGACCTCGAGCGTTTCGCGGTTATAACGTTTGCCGCCACACGTTTCGCACGTCACGAAGATGTCGGGCAAAAAGTGCATTTCGACGCGGAGTACACCGTCGCCCTGGCACGCTTCACAGCGGCCGCCCTTCACGTTGAACGAAAAGCGACCGGCCTTGTAGCCGCGGGCGCGCGCTTCGGGGAGGCCTGTGTACAATTCGCGGAGAAGGCCGAAAACACCTGTGTACGTTGCGGGGTTGGAGCGCGGCGTGCGGCCGATGGGCGCCTGGTCGATCGAGATGACCTTGTCGATGTGGGTGAGCCCTTCAATGCTGTCGTGCTCACCCACCGGCGCGGCGCTTCGATACAAGGCGTTTTTGGCCGCAGGGAGCAGTGTGTCCACAATGAGGCTGCTCTTGCCGGAGCCGGAAACGCCGCTGATGGCGACCAAAAGACCAATTGGAATTTCTGCGGAAACGTTGCGAAGGTTGTGCGCGCGGGCGCCCGTGAGATGGATTGATTTGCCCGAAGCTTTGTGGCGCGCCATCCGCTGCGCCACTTGGCGCGCGCCGGATAGATAAGGGCCGGTGACAGACTGCGGCGCTTTGCAAATTTCGTCGGGTGTACCTTCGGCAACGATGCGCCCGCCGTGTACACCTGCGCCGGGGCCCATGTCGACAACGTGATCGGCGGCCATGATCGCGTCGCGATCGTGTTCCACAACGAGCACGGTATTGCCGAGGTTCACAAGCCTTCGAAGCGCTTCGAGCAGGCGAGCGTTGTCGCGCGCATGCAGGCCGACGGAAGGTTCATCGAGCACGTAGAGCACGCCGACGAGCGCCGAGCCGATCTGCGTTGCCAATCGAATGCGCTGGCCTTCACCACCGGAGAGCGTCTGCGCGGATCGATCGAGGGTGAGATAGTCGAGCCCGACGTCGATGAGAAAGCCCAGGCGCGCGATCACGGCGCGCAGGAGCGGCTCGGCGATGGCGAGATCGCGGCCCGAAAGAATACCGGGCTCGGTTTCTTTTTTGGGAGAATCGTTCACCGCCGCGCGCGTTCGAGTGCTCGGCGGCGAGGGCGTGGCGGGCGTGAGCGTTGTCAAAAAACTTCGCAGCGCGCGAAGCGGCATTTGGCCCACTTCGGCCATGTTTCGCGTGCCAAGAAGCACAGCGAGCGCTTCGCGGCGCAGGCGTCGGCCGCCGCACGCGTCACAGGTGCGAATGGTAACGAAGCGGCCGATCTCGTCGCCCACGCCCGCGTCGTCGTCGAGTTCATCTTCTTCGTCTTCGCCCTCGCGAATGGCCTCGCCGCTCGCGAGCATTTTTTCGAGCCGGACAACAATTCCGTCGTAGGCAACGGCGGCTTTGCGGCGTCCGCGACCTTTTTTGGCCGCCCCGTCGCCCTCGTCTTCGGCGTCGCCTGTGCCGAACAAAATGGCGTTTTTGATTTCTTCGGGAAGCTTTGCCCACACAATGTCGGGGTTGGCTGAAAGTGTACTCACCGCACGTTCGGTTTCGGTGGCGAGCGCGAGCGATCCTCGCCGGCCCCACGCGAGCACGGCTCCTTCGCGAAGTGTACGCCTCGGGTCAACAACGCGTTCCGGGTCAACGCGCGTTCGCGTTCCAATGCCGTCGCACGCGGGACACGCGCCGTGCGGTCCGTTGAACGAAAACATGCGCGGTTCGATGGGCGGAAGCGAAACGCCGCAATCAACGCAGGCGAAACGCTCGCTCATCCACATCGGCTCGGTTTTTTGGCTTTCGGTGGATGTGTCCACAAGGAGCCGGCCTTCGCCGAGTTTGAGCGCCAACTCGACTGAATCGGTAAGCCGGCTTTTCAAGCCTTCTTTCACCACAACGCGATCGATCACGACATCGAGGTCGTGGGGACGCGTGCGATCGAGAACGATTTCGTCGCCGAGATCGATCAGCTCGCCGTCGATGCGCGCGCGCACAAACCCTTCGCGCCGCAACCGTTCGAGATCGAGTTTTAACTCGCCGCGGCGCGCGCGCGCGATAGGTGCGAGCACTGTTACGCGGCGGCCTTCACCGAGGCCGAGCACGCGATCAACGATCTGTTGAACCGTCTGCGCTTCAATCCGTTTGCCGCAGTTGGGGCAATGCGGCGTGCCCACCCGTGCGAACAAAAGGCGCAGATAGTCCGAAATTCGGTGACGGTTCCCACAGTGGAGCGCGGGCTCTTCGAGAGCGCGCGCTGCTCAATCGCAATGGCCGGTGACAGCCCTTCGATGGCGTCCACGTCGGGTTTCGCGAGTTGTTCGAGAAACTGGCGCGCATAGGCCGAAAGCGATTCCACGTATCGGCGTTGTCCTTCGGCGTAGATCGTGTCGAACGCGAGCGAACTCTTTCCTGAGCCGCTTGGCCCGGTGAGTACAACCAGCCGGTTTCGAGGAACCGAAAGGCTAACGTTTTTCAGGTTGTGCTGGCGGGCGCCGCGAACGGTCAAACGGTCCATTCGAAGGGGCGAGGGCTAGCACCTTTGGCGGCTCCGATCCATTTCAAGCCCTTTCGCGTGCGCAGGAGCGCGTACGGAACACAGCCGTGATAGCGGCGGAAAGATGGGCAAAGGTTTGGCGCGCATCCCAATGTGCGATGCCTTTTGTTCAACAAAACACTCAACGGCGGATGCGAAATAGCCAAACCGTTGTGTAAACTGCCCGCCGAATGAACGAGGAGCTGGCGGAACTCGTGCGTGTGGACAGCACGGGAACAGCGCACCCCGTTGGCAAAACGGCGAGCCAGCGCATGCGAGCGCGCCAGGGTTCGTTTCGGCTCATGCCGAGCCCGTCGCACCTCGTGGTGATGCGGTACGTGGGTGAAGACGGACGCCGCGATCCGGAAGACGGTCCCATCTTTCGCTTATCGGGCGAAATCACGGCCGACGGCGCGCTGTGCGACGTGTTCGGGCTCATCGGGCAAGCGGGGTGGCCCGGAGAACTTGTGGTCCTCGACGGGCACACGAGCCGGTCCATCTTTTTCGATCGAAGTCACGTCATCGGCGCGCATTCGTCCGCGGAGGGTGAACGCCTGGGCGAGGTTTTGTATCGCTACGGCGCGCTGACATCCGAACAGGTGGAGGAAACCGCCAAACACATGACGCAGGATGTTCGGTTCGGCGAAGCGGCGGTTCGGCTCGGATTCATCACACGCGAGCGGCTCTTTCAACTCATGACCAAGCAGACCGAAGAGATTGTGTACGCAATGCTTCTGGTCGGCGACGGCATGTTCTATTTTCTCGATACGTTCGACGAGTCCAGGATCACCGCGCGACAGAGCTTGAGTGTGAACGGTTTGCTCATGGAGGGCGTGCGTCGCATGGACGAGACGCGCTACTTCCGCGAGCGCATCCCGTCGGATCAACACGTACCCGAAGTGCTTCCAGATCGCGCCGCGCCGGATGATGAACTGCGAACCGTTTACGATGCGATCGACGGGCATCGAAACGTTGCCGAGATCGGCCGGTTGATCTCGATGGGCGAGTTTGAAGTGACGCAGGCGCTTTTCCAGCTTGTGCAGTCGGGCCGAATTGTCGTGCGCGCTCCCAGGCCCACGGGGCCGGCCGCGACCGTGGCGCTGTTCAACGAAGCGATGCGAAATGTACACAACGAGCTGACGGCGATCGGAAAATGGCCCGAGGTGCGCGAGCAGCTTTCAAGTTTTGCTACCGGCGCGGGCATTTACGATGCGCTGTTTCGCCGCGGTGGACCGCAGGAAGACGGCTCACTTGTGATCGAGACAATCGTCGAAAACGTCACTGTGATGGTGGGCCCGGGTCAAGCCGAGTCGATGCTTGCGCAGTGGCTCTATGAGTACATTTCGTTTGCCGTGTTTGTGGCGGAGCCGTTTCTTCGCCAACACGAAGCGGGCGCCGCTGCGCGAAAAGACGGTCCGCCGAGTCAGCCGCTGTCAAAGCGTCTCTCGACGTTGATCGCGCCGCTTGCGCGCGTCACGTGAACCGGAAGCGTCACGTCGCCGTCCACCGGCATCGAGCGACCATTGTCTGATCGAGTGGCGCGGCCCCTGCCTTAGTGAACCCGCTCCGTTAACACTTCAGATGAGTACGCTTCGCGGCGGGGCGGCGGCACAACGCGGGGTAGGGGACCAAACGCTGTGTGGGTTGGTGTTTTTGCGCCGTTTCCAAGATCCCAGGGAACAACGGCGGTACTTCGCCACATGCCGCGCGCTCGGAGTGTGGCGTCGTTTTCCGAAGCACGCGACCGCGGCGCGCGGCGTTGACCCGGAGCAATTGGGCGCGGAGGGGCATGGACGGGCGCCGCCGGCCGAGAAGACATCCACACACCGGCTGCGGGTCGATTGGGTTCGCGCGCGGCTTCACGCTCTTTCGGCGATGCGTCGGCCGGCGGCGCCCCCTCGCCGCGTGCAACAAGAAAGCGCGCTTTGCATGTGGCGAATCCACCGACGCACGGCACGCCGCCCGCTGCGAGGTCCGACGCTTCACCGGTGACGGTGACGCGGCCGTCGTTGGTGAAGAGCACCGCCTTTAATCCGGGCCGCCACCAAGCGCCGACGCCGCTCAAGTCGTCGAGTTCTTCGAGCCAGCCGATGAGCACGGCGCCCACCCACGCGGGGCGCGGGGCCTCAAAACACACGCCGTCGACAAGTCGCAAGTCGCCTTCAGCGGTGGTCACGCGCAGCGTCCCGAGCGCGAGCGGAGCAAGTTCTCCCTCCTCGAAAGCGGCAAGTGCCTTGAGAACAGCCCGGTGCGACGCGAGGCAAAGGTCCATGCGAGCGCGAAGCGTGTGCAACGTGCGGGCCACAAAAACGCGCGCAACGTGCGCAAATCCAGGCCTCATCGGGGCGTTGTTCGCGCAAGTTGCGCAAGTGCCTCCGGGCGGCGCGGGTACACATTGCGCAACAGGTGAATGGAAACCGTCAGCGGCGGCGGGAGGTTTTTTTGCTGGCCGCGCGCGCTCGAACCGGCTTGTTTCGTGCGGGCTTGGCGCGAGCCGCAGCTTTGCGAGGCCGTACAACCTTTTTCCGCGCGGGCTTGTTTCGCGGCACCTTTGCGGCGACGACACCCGTTTTCGCGAGGGCCTGCGCGCGGCGGAGGGCTGCCTGGGCTCGCTCGGCGAGGCGTTTTTGACGCGCGGCGTCTTTGGCCAATTTCTTTTCGAACGCGCGCTGGGCCGCGAGTTTTTTGGCGAGCGCTTTTTCAGCCGCGGCGGCTTGCCCCGCGAGCTTTCGCTGACGTTCTTTTTCTTTCGCGAGCTGTTTTTCGAGCTTTTTCTGAGCGGCGAGCTTTTTCGCCAGCGTCTTTCGATTGGCCGCGTTTTTCTCCGCGGCGGCTTGTTTGGCGAGACGTTTCTCGATGCTCGCTTGTTTGGCCAACCGCTTTTGGAGAAGCCTGTCGGCCGCTGCTCGCTTCGCGAGAGCCTTTTTTTCTGCGGCTTTTTTGCTGGCCGCGCGTTTGGCGGCGGCCTTTTTTTCTGCGGCGGCTTGTTTGGCGAGGCGCTTTTCAATCGCTGCCTTTTTGGCCGACCGCTTTTCGGCGGCCGCCTGTTTCCCGGGCCGCTTTCCTTGATCGCGTTCGGCGGCGAGCTTCTTGGCCAGCGCTCTAGCCTGTGCGGCTCGTCTGATCTGGGCGCGCCTGGCCGCCTTTTTCTCCGCGGCCTTCTCTTCGGCCGCTTTTTTCTCCGCGGCTTCCTGTTTCGCCAACCGCTTTTCAATCGCTGCCTGTTTTGCGAGCCGCTTTTCGAGCCGAGCGTCCTCGGCGGCCTTGGAGCCGTGTGCCTGCTCAGGAGCGTCCTCGGCCGCAACGCGGCTGAGGCCCTGTTTGGGAGACGGCTTTTCCACCGGCGGCTCAACCACCTTTTTCAGCGGTTTGAGATCGGCGCTTTCGAGCTTCTTTTTGAGGGGCGCGAGCGTTGCTTCTGTCGGGCCGTCGGAGCCGCCGTCATTGTTTTTTTTTGAAGCGGGTTTTGCCTGACTCTTTGGTTCGCGCGCGGATTTGCCCACTTTTCCCGGCTTGCGTTCACCGCCGTCTTTTTCAGGCGCCAGCTCGGCAGCGGGTTCCACCGGTTTTTGGGGCGCGACGGCCGGCGGTTTTTCTTTTTTCTCTTTTTTGACCGAAGCTTTTTCAGCGGCGGGCGCTTTTTCAGCAACGGGCTTTTTCGCGGCTGCCTTGGGAGGGGGCGGCGGTTCTGACCGAGCGAGCCGAAGCCACGCGTCGAGGCCTGAAGAAGTCACTGTGTCGCGAGCCGTGGGGCGCGCAAAAGCGAGCAGCACTTCACGACCGAATGCCTCCACGAAGGGCACAATCGCACTCGGATCTTGGTCAGACATGGGCACGAGAAGCAGCGAGATCATGCTGTCGCCCACGTACTCCCAACTCGACGTGCAACCGCTCCGCGCCAGAAGCTTGTTGGCCGCGGAATCAAGGCGCGCGCGGGCGGCGGCTCGCTCCGCCGATGTGGTGGCTCGGCCGAGCGGCAAGCGCTTTTCGAGCGTGGGGAGCGACACTTTTCCCTCTTCAACGAGGTTTGCCAGCTCGTCGGCGATGTTTTCTTCAAGCTCCATGCGGCCGTCGGGAGTTGCAAACGCAGCTCGAAACACAGCCGTTTTGGTGGCCGGCGAATATTTTTGGAGGCGGGCTTGGGATGATTTGGCCGCTTTTTCAAGCGCCGATTCGATCACGTGGCTGGCCGCGCGCTGAGCGGCTTTGGCGGCGACGTAACCGAGCGACTCCAACAAAACTTCGACATCGGCTTCTTCGGTTTCTGCCCACACGCGATCCGCCGACAGAAGCGTTTCTTTGACGACCCGAAAGACGTCGCGCCGAATCACCGCGTCGTCGCTGAAAACGTCTTCGACGTGGTCGGCATCCATGAGCGACGCCGTGACGTCTTCGACCATCTCTTCGACCGTTTCGTCGAGCGCGTCATCGCCGAAGGTGCTTGTGACCTCGTTTTCAACAATGCCTGGCGGTGGCAGTTTTCCCATGATTGTCGCGAGCGTGTCGTTCATGCGCTCCGCGGTTTCACGAACGAGCGCCGGGCGGCCACCTTTGCTCAAGAGCACGTGGCCGCGCTGCGTGAGCACATCGACAATTTTTGCTGCGAGATCTTGTGAGAGGGGAGCTGACACGGCGCGCAGCTTACACGCACCGTGCTCGATCGGCCGCGACGAAATGTACGTTGCCGGCGTGTTTTTTTAGTGCGGGTGGGTGGGCTCGCCGGTGCCTATTCGCTGTAGCCCACCGCCACCACGCGGTAGCTCGCGGGGGTTGCCGCCGTTTCGTACACCTTGGCCGAGAACAAGCCGGCTTGGCCGGGGTCGAGATCGTTGCCGGCGACAAGCGCGTTGTCGGTACCCACAATGCGCTTTTGTTCGTCGTAAAGCGTAACGATGGCCCACACACTTTTGGCTTTGAAGGCGCTCTTATTGCGAAGTTTTCCGTCAAGCGTGTCGGGTTTGTAGCCGCGCTTTTCGGTGAATTTGAGGTCGGTGATTTCGATCTCGGCGAGTTGGCCGCGGTACGTGGGCGAAAACGGAATGAGGTCGACCTTGTACGTTTTCCAATCAAGGCCTTTGAAGATGGAGAACCCGCACGGAACCTTGTCGCCCGCCGGGAGTACACGCACGATCGACGCGCAGGTTCCGCTGTCAACGGCGGTGTTGGCTGCGTCGTAGAACGTGACTTTGGCGGCGGGATAGCCAATTTCGCCGGCGCCGGTGTTTGCGATCTCCGCAACGAAGCGTTGGCTCTTGCCAAACTTGCTTTTGATGGGGGTGAGATCACGCAGTTCGGCTTTGAGATCGCCGGTGGGAATGGACGGCGTTGCCGGCGACGGGGCAACCGGCGGCGGCGAAACCGAAATCGGCGGCGGGGGCGGCGCCGGCCTGCTCATGAACACGAAGCCGACGACCGTGCCGATGATCGCCACGAGGGCGAGGCCGCCGCAGCCGATCCCCAAAATCAGCGGCAGGCTCGATCCGCTTTTGGGCGGTTGGGGAGCCGGGGCGAATGGTCCGCCGCCGAAGGGTCCGGCACCGGGCGGCGGTGGGCCAAACGGTCCGCCCATGGGACCACCGGGCGGGCCGCCGAAGCCGCCGGGACCACCGGGCGGGCCTCCAAATCCTCCACCGGGGGGTGCGCCGCCGAAGCCACCCGGGCCACCCGGCGCGCCGCCGAACCCGCCCTGACCGCCGCCAAAACCTCCGTCGGGAGGGGGACCACCGAAGCCGCCGGGAGGCGGACCACCAAAACTCATACGGTGCAGTATGCCCGCGACCTCATGCACCGGTCCAGTCGGGCTCCGCCCCGCAACGACCGGACGCGCTTCGATGCTCGCGACGTCTCTTCACCACGGACTCGCTCACAAATGGCGGCGGGCGATTTCGGCCCACGTGCCTGTGGGTTCAATCTCCAGATATTTGCGCCAACAAGGCCGTGCCTTGGCCGGCTCTTCAACCTGTTCGTACGCCATGGCCAAGTTGAAATACGCGTCGGCGAAACGTGGATCGCTCTTCAGCGCCCCCTTAAAAAACTCGATGGCCTCGCGCGCCTGACCGCGCTCCAACATCACGTAGCCCAGGTTGTATTGCGCTTCGGGCTGAGTCGCATCGATCGTCAACGCGCGCCGGTACAGAGCTTCGGCCGCAGCTTCGTCGCCGCGGCGAAAACACACGTTGCCCAAGTTTGTGTACGCAATCGCCAGCGACGGATCGAGTTCAACCGCTTTGCGATACAGCGCCTCGGCCTCGTCCATTGTCGCCGGGTCTTCATCAAGCCGGCTCGCCTGTGTGTACACATCGTACGCCGTCTTCGCGCGCTCACTTGTGATGCTCGGCTTGAGAACGCGCACCACATCGTCGCGAAGATCTTTCACGTCGAAGTCGAGCAACATCTGCCCCGTCGCCGGTTCAAACGGACCGGCCGCGCCCTTCACCACCATGCGGCGCCCATCGGACACCACGCGCAGCTCGGCGAGCGGACGCGTCACTTTGGGCAACGCGCGCTTCAAGTTTTGAACGGCGTCAAGCACCTCCCGGAGCTTCACGCGCTTGTCGAAAAGATCGCGCGCCGCGCGCAGCGCAATCACATCCGGGAATGTGTACGCACGCCGCTTGCCTTTGAGCGCCGTGGGCACCACCACGCCGGCCCGATCCAACGCGCGCAGCTTGGTGGGCGACAGCCCAAGGAGCTTCGTCACTTCGCTCGCCGTGAACGTTTCGGTAACAGGCTCGCGGCCCGGCGCGCTCGCGAGTTGCGGCGGCTCATCCCGTTCTTGTGCGGCGGCGGAAGGAGGCGTCGAAACACGTCCGCCGCCGGGGCCAAAGATGACGTGAATCACCTTCCCGGTGTCGTTCGTGCCGGACTGATCCTTCGTTTTCATCACGTGCGGCGTGCCTCGCAGACGACGGCGGTCCTAATACAACGCCGCGCGCGAGCGCATCCATTTCTTTATCCCGTCTGCACGTCCGCTGTTTCCACCGACGCCGACAGGTCGATTGTGACAAGCGCTCCGCTCGGCACCTCGCGAAAGGCGATCTCCGCCGACACAGATCCTATCGGCGCACCCGCTCGATGGCTCGCTTCACGCACGGCAACGCGCAGCACGTGAAGTCGAAAATGAGGATCCTGCGCCAGTCGCGCGCACAGTTCAGAAGGGGACGCCGCAAATTGGGCCGAAGGCCTAAAAAGCAAATGTGTGGACCCGTAATAAGCGCGCCCGTCCACTTCGGTTCGCGTGGCCCCTTCGCTCACCACGTCGGCACCTCGAACAAGTTCGGCAACGGCGCCCGGCACCGACGCCCAAAGCTCCACGGCGCGGCGCACAAAAAGCCTGTGACCGCGCGTTTTTGCGAGCCCGGGTCGCTCGGGTCGCACATCGTTTCTCATCGTGATGCGATCGTGGCTGTTCGGTTCGCAAACGGAAAAGTCGGCTGCAACGCTTGCGAAGAAGTTGGCGCGCACAATCGTTCTGTGACTCCCGTTTCGGCGCCGTCTCGACAGCCAGACGCCTAGCTGTTGACGGCTAGGCGTCTGGCTGTCGGCACGTGCCCGGAATTTGGCCCCCGCGTTCGCGAGCTGCAATCGTTCGATCTGGGAGCCGAACGCATGAGCTACAGCGGAAGCGAACGACGAATCCACAAAGTGTACATCACGCGCAACACCGAATACCACGTGCGCGAGGGCATCTGCGTTGCGGTGCGCGATCGCAACGGCGGCGGTTTTCACACGGCGCACATGGCCTTGTCGCTGCGCATGGACGGCGCGGTGCGCATCTACTCCAACGGCGGCATCATTCCGCAGGCCAACGCGCCCGAGCCGGGCGACGCCATCTACTTCACGTACAAAAGGCCCGACGGCGAAGAGCGCCAAATCGTCACGAGCAAACTCATCAGCGTGGAGCGCCCCGCCAAAAAAGTCGTGCAGGCGTATCCGCCGATGCATCCGGCCACAGCGCGCAAAGCCGCCCGTCAAAGTTTTCCGGGCTCCTGGTAGCCGCGCCGTTTCTCACCGGTGCCCCCCACCGCCGCGCGACACGCGCGGCGCTCCCCCCAAGCGTGGTGCTCGCTCACTTCGTTCGCTTGCGCTCCCCGCGGGGGGAGCTGGCTCATGTGTACACAATCGGTGTGTACAATTGGTTCAGCGTTTGCTGCGTCGCCTGCGGCGCGCTCGAAGAGCCGATGCCGCCGCCAACAAAAGTGCGCTCACGCCCGCGGCGCTCGGCGCGGCTGCGGCGCCAAGCGCTGCCGAACATGCTCCGCGATATTGCACGTAGTCGGGCGCGTTGCCCTGACCGCCGCCGCTTCCACCGGTTCCAGTTGATTCGTCTTCGCAAGCGCCGTCTTTGCACACTTCGTTTGCGCCGCACGCATCTTTGACAAGCTCCTCTTCACCGTCGGTGGTGCCGTCGCAGTTGTTGTCGAGCCCGTCGCACACTTCGAGCGCGCCGTTGAACACCGACGGCTCGGTGTCGTCGCAGTCATCGCCGCCGCACGCCTCGGCAGTGTGCATGTCCCCGTCGGCATCGGTGCAACCGATCGTCGGGTCGATGTTCACGTCTTCTTTGCCAACGCCGCCGTCGGGACACGTCCCGGAAGTTCCACCCGCAGCATCGACGACAAGCGCAAAACCGTTGGCATCGGTGAGCGCTGCGGAAAGTTGAATCACCCCGCCGCCGCCGCCGCCGCCGGCCGCGACTTTGCCCACGGCGCCGTTGCCGCCGCGCGCCAAAATCGAACCGGAGCCCGTGAGGCTGTACGCCGCGATCGAAATGTACCCACCGGCGCCGCCGCCGCTCCCCACGCCAAGCGCCACAACACCCGGCGCGCCGTCGGCCAAGATCGCGCCGTCGACCTGAACTTCGCTCGCAACGATCGTGATCGAACCGCCGCCGCGCCCACCGAGGTTGGGTACATCTCCCGATCCGCCGACAGTGGCGGCGCCGCCCGCCGCGCCGGGATTTCCCGCCGATGCTGTGATGTACGCATCGCCGCCGCTGCCCACTTGTGTACCCAACGCCCCGCACCCTTTGGCGCCTGGGCCGCCGCTTCCGCCCCCGCCGCCGGGTGTACTCATTGCCGGCCCGGCTTTGCCACCCGCTCCCGCGCAGCAGAGCGGTGCGCTCCCGTCGGCGGTGGTTCCGGTGTGACCCGCGGCACTTGCGCTGATCTGTCCACCCGCTTTCACCACCACGGTTTCGGCGGCGAGCGTCATTCGCCCGGATCCTCCGCTGGCGATGGTTCGCACGACGAGAACGCCGTCGGTTTCAACCGTGACGGTTTTGTATTTCACCGACCCGTCGATCACGACGGTTTGGTTGGCTCCTACGGTGAGCGATTCTAGCCCCCAGGCCGACGGTGCAAACACTGCGATGGGTGAAGCGACAACCGCGGCCGCGATGGCTCGGCGCAGGCTGAAACGAGGCATGCGGCGCATGCTACCAGCGATCGCGCTTCAGGTTCTATCGGTGGAGTTGTGTGGCGGTCGCAGCCGCGACGAAAACGCCAGACCCGTGTCAGGCACGTTTTGTGTTTGGGGTCGACTCGGTAGGGAAGGTCAGAAACGAGTGGGGTGCCTACCAAGCTGGTTAAGCTTCCCAAAAAACGCGCGGCAGGGGCGGGGGTTTGACGGGTAGATTCCCATTGTCTACCAGTGCACGTTGAGAGCCGTCTCCCGCTCCATGACACTAACCTCGCCACGGGTACCAACACCCGTTTCCAGCCAACCACGCCAGTAGACCTTCTCTACCCATGCTTCCCGATCGTCTTCGGCCACGTGTAGGGTAATATCTACAGGCCGGCGTCGGGGGAGGGCGCCGCGGTGGTGGTACCGGCGGGCTCGGCACTTGACGTTCCTGAAACCGAAGGGTCGGGCGGCGGCGCGCTCGCGGACGGGGAGGGGGCGCCCGCCG
The DNA here is from genome assembly GCA_016712345.1 of Polyangiaceae bacterium. Lineage (GTDB taxonomy): Bacteria > Myxococcota_A > Polyangia > Polyangiales > Polyangiaceae > JADJRH01. The sequence goes on along the minus strand of JADJRH010000011.1, from coordinate 2,667,440 downwards.
CGACCGAAGCCGTCGCCGTGAGCGTTGGCTTGGGAACCGGCCGAACGGGGGGGCGCGGTCTTGGCGCCGACGCCGAAGGCGGCGGCGCCAAAACCGCGCTCCCAGCCGTGGGGGCGGCGGTTGCGTCTTCGGCCGACTTCATCGCGGCCCGCGCCAAGAGTACACCTGTGATGAGCACGGCAATGATGCCCAGAATGACGTGGCTGTTTTTGCGCTCACTCGGAACGTCGTTGTCGGTTGCAGTAGCGCCCCCAACAGCGTTTGCCGCGCGCGGTGCGCGCGCCGACGGCGGGCCGCTGGACAACGACGCAACCCCTTTTTTGGAAGGACTTTGGAGATCAGTGCCATGCGACGTGCCATTGCCTTCCGTGGGCGATGGGGCAGGTCGCAACGCCGCAGCGAGAGCGCGCCCAAAATCTTCGCAACTTGGAAAACGCGATCGCGGCTTGCGGGAGAGCGCCCGAGCGAACACTTCATCCACCGCAGCGGAAAGCCCGAGGCGCGCAGCAAAAGGCTCCGGCGCTTCGTGCAAGATGCGTTGGGCCACGGCAACGGCGTCGTCGCCGGGAAACGCGCGCTCGCCGGACACGGCTTCGTAGAGCGTTGCGGCGAGGGAAAACTGATCACTTTCGGGCGAAAAAGTGCTTGTTCGAAAGGTTTCCGGCGCGCTGTACGCAGGTGTACCCATGAGGCCACCTTGATGCGTGAGCGTGGAGTCGGGAATTTTGGCGATGCCAAAATCGGCCACTTTGGAGCCTTTTTTCGACAAGATCACATTTTCGGGTTTGATGTCGCGGTGGAGAATGCCGGCGGCGTGCGCGGTGGTGAGCGCTGAACCGAGTTCTTCGGCGAGCTTTGCCGCTTCATGCGCGGGCATGGGCCCTTCGGCGCTGCGTTGTTTGAGCGTAGGCCCTTCGACATATTCGAAAACAAGGTACAGGCCGACGCGGTCGTCTTCGCCCATGTCGTGAAGCGTGACGAGGTGCGGATGCATGACGCGTGCGGCGGCGCGGGCTTCGTGTCGCATGCGTGTGACAAGGCCGCGGCGCACGTCGTCGGGGATCGAAAGGTCGGCGCGCAGGTGTTTGACCGCCACATCGCGATCGAGCACCGGATCGTGCGCGAGAAGCACGCGTCCCATGGCGCCTTCACCGATGAGGCGCGCGACCTGATAGCGACCAATCGCGTCAGGGAGGGAGGGGGTGCGGTTCAGTTCGTCGGGCATGAGAAAAAACGCGGGGCCAGAGTAGCAGCGGCGGGTGCCGTTCGGTGGGTGATGTGCCGCTTCATCATCACAGTTGCGAGCTGGGGTGAACGTTGTTGGAAGCTGTGTACACCTTTGTCTGTGGGTTGGGCAAACGTCGGCGGCGTTTTGCTGTTGAAAAAAAGGGCTTCTGTTGGGAGGCGTTTTGCGGCAGCCTTGTGGGCTTCGGAAACGGAAGAAACGAGGAGATGCCCCATGCGGTTTAACGTTTGGAAAGTTTCAACAGTGGTTTTGGCGGGTGCGCTTGCGGCTGTTGTGGGCGGCAACTTCATTGGTGAAGCCACCGCCGAAGAGAAACAGCCGCACATGAAAGCGGCGCTCAAGCTTTTGAAAGAGGCCGATGAACAGCTTGAAAAAGCGACGGCCGACAAAGGCGGCCACCGCGTGAAAGCGCGCGAGCACGTGAAAAACGCTGTGGATGAAGTGAAAAAGGGCATTGAGTTCGACAGCAAGAACTAAAAAAAGAGCGCCGCCGCCCCGCAAACGCATTGCGGGGCCGGTGCGTTCCCCGCGATTTTGAAAAATACCCCTGAGCCCCGTAAGCCGGTCCGGGCGTCCAGCGTTTCGAGGATTGGAATGCGCCCTGAACGAACGGCCGTCAAAACGCTTCAATTCGGTTTCCTTTCGGTTGCTGCAACCGGAGTTGGCTTGATCGCGGGCGGTTGCGGCGGGGGAATGCAAAGCAAGTCGGCCGAGCCACCGCAAGACGCGCAGCCGGCGTTCACCGACGCAAACTCGGCGCTTGCTGAAATGGATCGGGCAGAGGCTCAGCTCGCAGGGATTTTCGGCGGGATTGGCGCGGGAAGTGCCGACAGCGCCGACCGAATTCCCAATGGGATGGTCGCTCCCGCGGCGAGCGCGGCACCCACCGCGGCACCGACAACTCCGCCGCAGCCTCAGACTGAACCTACCGGCACCGGCGCCACGGCGGCGCAGCCGGTCCCACGCGAACCCGCCAAAGAGGCCACTCAATTGTCAGGTGGGGCGGCGGATCCTTGTTTTTCAGCGTGCCGAGCGCTCGCTTCTATGGAGCGGGCGGCCAATCACTTGTGCGGCCTCGCGGGTGAAAGCGATTCGATGTGTACCAATGCGCGCGACAGGGTCAAAAACGCCTCCGCGCGCGTTTCGGCAAGCTGTTCTTGTTAGCGGCGGTTAGTTAGCGGCGGTTAGCTCGGAGCGTCGTCGCCGCGTCTTACCCATACCTGTTTGCCGTCAAACACCATGGCGTATTCATGCACGGCGGACACCGCCGCCCCTTCAAGTTCGGCGGCGTATTTGCGTTCGCCGATTTGATTGAGGGCCTTTTGCATGGCCTGCTCAGGGGTTTCTTTTCCAAAGGGCACTTTGAACTCCATCACCACGGCGGGGCGGCCCTTGGTTTTGGGCAACATCAGCACATCGGCGCGGCCAAGCCCGGCCTCGCGATTGGAGCGAATTTGATAATGGGCTTCTAGGTGCACCAATAGGCCGAGTACAAATCCGTGGTACAGGTTTTCAGGTTGGCGACCGGCACCGTCTTGATACGACACAATGCGAAGCAACATGTCACTCAGGTAGGTTTCTACCCCGGCGGCATCGCCTGAAAAGAGAGCTGTCACGAGCGCGTCAATTTCACCCGTGTGCATGGCGGCGCGCTCAAACCAACGCTCAAACATGAGTTGATAAACAACTCGAATCTCTTTGTTTGGAATGCTCAAAAGGCCGGTGGTTCGGCCCTCGTTGTGCTGTACAGAAACGAGTTTGAGATAGCCCGAGAAGAGTAGAAAATTCCAAAACGCGTCCACACGGTGCTCAACATCGCGGAGCACAATGTTGTCATCGAGCCGCGTTTCAATGGCCTCGCCGTTGAGTAAGGCGGCCGACTTGGGAGAAAGGCCCATACCGTGTTTGGTGGCGAGATCGTCAATCAGATCGGTTGAGCTTGTGTTTACCCAATAGGGATGAAACTCACCCTTTTTGACATAGTTGAGAATAGACCACGGATTATAGATCACCTGACCGCCAAACAGGTACCCATTGTACCAAGTGCGCACCTCTTCCAATTGGGAAGGTGAAACAAGGGTGGCCACCTCTTCTTCAGTGAAACCAAACGCGGTGGCATAGTCCGACGTGAGGATAGAAAACACCTCGATGTTGTTGAGCCCGGAGAACATGTTTTCTTTGGAGACCCGCAAAATGCCGGTGAGCACGCCTTTGAAGAGGGCAGGGTTGTCTTTGAGGGCCGCGGAGAGAAAGTTGCGAAAAAGAGCACCACTTCGTCAAAAAAGCCGTTGAGATATCCCGACTGAATGGGCGTGTCATATTCGTCAATCAGGATGACAGCCCTTTTTTTGTGGTGCTCGTAGAGCGCGGTAGATAGCCAGTAGAGCGAATATTGAAGCTCGTCGGCGGAGGTTTCACCGTTGAGTACACCAAGCAGCTTGCGCGCCATTGTCGAGTCAAGCTCGGGGGCTTGAAGCAGATAATCGTGCGCGCGGTACGCGGCCACAATCTGGTCGCGAATGCCTGCCATGGCAGACGAGTAAGAAGAAGCCTTCACGTCTTTGAAAGTGAGGCTTACCACTGGGTACTTTTGAAAATGCTCCATCGCCTGCGCGTTGCCAGCGATGTGGAGCCCCTGAAACAGCGGCGTCAGATCTTCATCAGACTTTCTGAGAAAGTGGCCCAACGCCGAAAGATTGAGGGTTTTTCCAAACCTGCGCGGACGGGGAAAAAGCACCACCGAACTGGTATCGGCAATGACCTGGCCGATGAAGTGCGTTTTATCAATATAGCCGGCCCCAAGTTCTCGAAGCTTTCGAAAATCAGACTCACCCAAAGCCGGAACGAACTTGATGGCGCGCTCTTCCATCGACACGCGGCACTTTTGACCAACCGGCGCTGGGTGTCAAGCCGGTAGCGGATTACGACGCGGGCGTCTTGAGTTGAGAGGCGGTTGATCTCAGCGGCGGTGCCGATCGATGTTGGTCGGAGCGCGCCGTTATGTGTCCGCGTTGCGCATGTATCAACTCCGACTTTTGCGGCGACCTGACTCGTGGTGGTGACGATGGGGAGGTGCTGGCGTTGTCGGCGATGAAATACTCATTGTTGGAATGGCGCCTTCGGGGCGCTGGCGAATGTCACTGCGGTCGGACACACCTAACTCCTATGCTGTTGCCTTCCGCGGTGGGGGCGTAACTAAGCTGAACATAGAATACTCCGGCGCCATCGCCTCGGTCTGAACGATACACGCAGACGAACAGATGACCGCCACGATCGTGATCATAATGTGCGAAGCCATAAATGCCCTCTGGTCTTGTGCGGTTCCACACTGTGCTGACGCCTGTCCGATCTGCGTCTTTCATGCCCCGTCCGATCGAGCGTCGTCTTCATATTCTGCGAGAATGCTGTCGTTTACGTGGCCTAGATGGGGGAGCTTGGCGAGCTCTTCGATACTGTCGTAGGCGAGGAACGTGCACCGCTCTTGCAAGGGCTTGCCCTCGATCAGTGAGAAGACGGGGCGTCGAATTTCCTCGAAGACCTTCCTCCGTCGATCGTCGGGGCCGACGATGTGAAGGCGGATGTCCATATTCGGCTGAAGCGCGAGAAGGTCCGCCATACGGAGGATTCCAGAGTATATGGCAGTGGTGTGTTCGACCTCGAAGGCTCGCGCCATCGAACGACCCTTGAGCCAGAGGACATCGATATTTTCGATTGTCTTCAGAGTCGTGCTGTCATAGTTGAGTGGGAGTTGTTGGAGTAAGCTGGGCTCGACTGTAGGTTGCTCGCGCAATACCCCACCGCGGTCAGCGGCTGGAATCCAGATACGAAACCCCATCGTGGCGCCAATCTTCGCTAAGAGCGCTTGGATCTTGATGGATTCGCGTGCGAGCTTCGGAGAAGTCGGGGTCGGCTCGTCGCCGTCCTCGGGCACGCTGACCATCACGTCGCCCCCCTCACGCCTGACGCGGTGTTCTTGAATCAATCGAAGCTCTCGCAGGTCGAGGGGATAGGCGGTTGGTCTTGCCGTCTGCGCGCGTAGAAGCGAATCGAGCAGCTTGGCGTCGAATGCGTCCAGCGGAGCAAGGCTTGTGCGGACATTGCCGGTCCAGAGACTGGAATTGGGCTCATGCCCTTTGGTGAAGGACAGCTTCGGCCACAGGACGCGGTCGTGAATTGGAATTCCGTGCTCCGGCGTGAGCCAAGCGTGCACCTTGATGGGCAGTCGTACGACGAAGGGGTCGTCCTTGTCGGCGAAGAGGGGTGACCGGTCCTCGTAGACCGGTCCGGTGACCTCGAAAAGCCCGACCCAGCGGGATAGCCCGGTCATGTACGCCACCAGGAAGTCACCGACGTTTATGCGGTCAGCGGCCTTTCGCTGGCGGATCCGCACCGCACTGGTATCTCGTTTCGACTCCGCGAACCTGCGATATGTCTCCGGTGAGAATAGCGTGACGTAGTAGGTCATGGAAAGATCCTATTCAGACTGTGATCGGAGTTCGAATGCTTTACGCCCAACGGCCAGTCCCTTCGCGCTCCGCCGTCTCCGCTCATCGCCGCATCTTCGCCGGCCTGCTCACGGCATGCAAGCCCAAAATTTCGCGTTTTCGGTCGCGTGGGAACGCAACGCAAGCGCTTTCGGGCTCGCTTTCAGCACAACGCGCATCCCGGCCCCTCCGACCCAATCGGCGGCACGACGCCTCACGTCCGCATGTGCGTTGCGCGGGAGTTTCGACCGGCGACCGCGAACCCCGCCGCCAAGAGGTGGGCTTCAACCCGGCGCACCGATGCGGCCCAATTGCAAATTCATGGGCGCGGTGGGCAGGCGAATGTGGATGGCGCCGGTTTCGCTGGGGTTTGGCGTTGAGCGATCCTGCGTTTTCGGCACGGGCGTTGCGCGCGACCCAACGCCGATCGTCAGCCGCGGAGTGGGCGAGCACCACGAGCCCGCTCCGTTGGTTGCAATTTGATGTTCGCCCGCCGCCTTGGTGCCTTCTCCTTTGCACCATGCTGTTCGGCAAACTCACGGAGCACCTTGATCACCGGATGTTGCCGAAGATCGCTTAGGTCGGCGTCGGTGAGCATAGACAGCATGCCATCCGTTCCAGTTATGTGCTTCTCTTTGAGAAGATCCTCGAGTGTCTCCTTGGGAACTCTCTTTCCGATGACGATTGTCTTTTCGGGAAGGCCGCGACCCCAAATGCGCTTCAAAGCCTTGGGACGCTCAAAGAATATGGCCTCGATCTCTGGAACGAATTGTTGCACCGTGAACGGTATGTCACGAATGCCCCATCGGAGGTAGTCCTCCAAATCACGCTTTTGCTGATTGGCACGCTCGGTGTCGGTTGTGTCCGAATCGAGAAGAAGAGCGGTCGGCTCGCCGTATTGAATGAGAATCTTTCTCGCGATAGGGCGGGCCGCGTCTCTTCCGCCACACTTCGTGACCTTAAACGTGTGGCTCTTTTGAAGGTCAGCGAGCATTTTTTCGATGATCTGCCGATCGCGTTCGCCTTCGACCAAGATATGAATGTTCATTTGGAATCACCGAATGCGTAAAGGGGCAACCCATATTCCGTCGCGAATTCAAGCTTCTGTCTCAACCCTTCAGTCATTGACTTGGATGCCAGGGCAATGTCGAGATCGGAACTGCCCCACAGCAAGACGTTGAGCGGGGACGCAAACTGAGTAAACACCTCGGTGGGGAGAGAGAAGTCGCGAACGCTGAACAGCACTCCCATCGTGGATGGAGGTCGACTTTCCAAACGGAAACGAAGTTTCGCGACGGCCTCGATCGCAGCCGGTTCGGAGAGATCCTTGCTCTCGATGAGGAATGCACGCTGCGGTAAGTATACAATTCCGTCCACCTGTTCCATCGTCCCGAATTTCTGTGGATATGTGACATGAAAGGGCCACCGAACGTCTGTCTTCTCGAGTTGAAAGGCCCTTATCACCAGGTACTCAAATGCTTTGCCATTGGCGAAGCCCGGAATTGGAGCACCGGCCTTGATCTGGTTCCACAGGCTCAAGAGGTCTTGATGAGACCACTTCTCAGCATCTCGTTGCAGGTCTTTCGCCGTTCTTGTCGCTGTCGTTGTCATTCGACGTTCTCAGGTACACGGGAGTCAACGCGGGAACTTTGCCTCATGTTTTGCGCGATGCCAAGGAAGAACTCACGACAGGTTTGAGATGCCGGGCCAACGCCCAATGGCCAGTTCCGCCAATCCATCTCCATCCCGCTGTCAATGCTCATCGGCGCATCTTCGCCGGCCTGTTCGCCGCATGCAACCCCCAATTTCGCGTTTTTAGTGGCGCAAAACGTAACGCAGCCGCCCTCGGGCCCGCTTTCCGCACAACGCGCATCCAGGCCCGGTCGACCAATCGGGGGCGCGACACTTTCCATTCTGCGTTGCCCACCGCGCCCCTGAATTTGCACTTGGGCCGCTTTGGCGCGCCGGGGTTGAACCCACCTCTTGGCGGCGGGGTTCGTCGTCACCCGTGGAGACTTCTGTCCTGCGGATGTGGAACCTTTCCTGGATGTACCTGACAAGCAGCACTCATCAAAGTGCTCGCGGTTTGAAAAAATCGCCAACGCGTGAATATGGCGCTCGACGCCGCCGCTCCTGAATTTGGCGCGCTTGTGTACACCGTGGTGAATCGAGTCGCCACGGCCCACAAGAAACGCAAAGAACTGCGCGAAACACTTGACCCCGGCGGCGCGCCCTTCTGCGCTGTCCGCGCAGACCCGGCGCACGGCCGCTCCCCGCCAGTGGTGATCGCCCGTGTTCCAGCCTGCGGCGCGGTGGCACCTTGATTGCTGTCTTCCAATCGACAGAAGCGCCTGCGTCACAGACGCTGCCCAAGATCGAGGAACCCTCTGCATCATTTGGAGGTCCGCCGTGAAAAAGATCGCCGCATTCTGTCTTGGGGTTCTTGTATGTCTGCCCCCGCTGCTCCCGGCGCTCGCCTGCTCCGACAACCCACCGGAAACCGAGTCCAGTACAACAACCGACGGGTCGAGTACCACCGTGACGGACTCCACCAGTACCGAGGTGCCCGCCGATCTGCTCTCTGCGTGCAAGGCCCTGTGTGCGGCCAAGACGGCGGCGGCGTGCCCGGGCTGGGCGCCCGGTTCGTGTGAGTTCGAATGCCAGGAACAACAAGCCTGGCTCGACGGGTTCTGCGAAGCCGAGCTAACGGGATATTATGTGTGCGCAGCCGGTGTTGAATATGTCTGTGATGGGGCGCCGGTGGCGCCGGATGGCCTCGTGGTATGCCCGGACGAACTTGCGGCTGCCGACCTCTGCCGGGTGAATCTCCCTTGCAAGATGTGGTGCCGCGCCATTGAAGAAGCCGGCTGCGGTCAGGGCGAACAGCTCTGCCTCGACAACTGCCACACCGCATCGCCCCAAGAAGACTGTGCAGGGGAGATCAACGGACTTCTCATCTGTGAGGCCAAGTCGATGCAGTGCGTGGACGGGGTACCCGCGCCGGTGGGATGTGAGCAGGCCCTTCAGATCCTCGAGAATTGCGCCCTCAAGTGAGGGGCCTGCCGCGGATGCGGGCGCTGCCGACGCGGCTTCTGCGCTGGAGCCGGCTTTGCTCCCCGGCAGACGGCCGCGTCGGCGTTCGCGTCACGCCCCGTGTCGCGAGCGTGGGAGTTTGATCACTGGGGTACACATTGCAGCTTCGAGCAATGGAATCCAGGTAGGCATTCCGCGTCCGCGATGCAGGACCACGGGCAGTAACCGTTGGTGCAAGCGTACGGCCAGCAATCGAACATGGGCCCCGGCAAGCAGGTGCCGTCGCCGGTGCAGAAATCGTCGGGATCGATGGTGCTGGGGCCAATGCACACGGCGAACCCGCACTTGGTGGTAGGCGGGTACATGGCGCACGCGCCCGCGAAACACTGGCCAGTGAACTGGCAGGTGGACGGAGGATCCTGCGGACAATCGTTGTCGGGATCGAGGCCGTTGATCACCCAGCCGCACTGACCATCTACTCCCGCTCCATTCTTCGAACCGGAGCACGACTCGCAGATTCCACTGCATGGCGTATCGCAGCACACCGCGTCGACGCAGTTCGCGCTTTCACACTCAGACGCGTCGCCGCAGGCCGCACCGAGCGGGTTTTTGTGGCAAGTTCCTTCTGAGCAAACCGTGGACAGGCAGTCTGCGTCCACCTCGCACATCGAGCCTTCAAGGCACGGCGCGCAGTCAGGCCCGCCACAGTCGACATCTGTTTCAGCTCCGTTGTGCTCGGCGTCCAGGCAATCAGGAACCACACACACCTGGGCATCGTCGCAGAACGTTTTGCCTTCTGGATCGCCTTCGCAGTCGAGATCCACGTTGCACCCAACGCAGGTGCCGGAGCCAAAGGCGTCGCAGACCTTGCCGCCGGCTTGCTCGCACTTCCCCTCCAGGGTTGGCTCGTGCTTGGGCAGCCCTGCCTCACAGCTGTCCGTGGTGCAGTCTTGGCCATCGTTTTCAACATCTTTGCCGTCGTTCACCGCCGCCGGTTGCCCTTTTTGGCAGACATTCTGTTTGCAATCACCCTCGACCTGAGCCGAGGCTGGCTGCCCGTCCGGCGCGTCTTTCTCGATGCACGCGCCCTGCGCAGAGCAAGCTGCCACCTTGCACTCACTGGACGGCTCGGGACACTGGGCCGGATTGCACGAAACGATGGTCGTGCCGCCGGTCGAGCCTCCCCCGGTTCCGCCACTGCCCCCCGGACCGCCGTTGTCGTCGCAGCCATTCCCGACCGCCACCAGCAACAGGGGCACGCACAACAGTGACGGCCAGCCATGCGGCGGGCGGAGCCGCCGGAGCCCCCGACCTTCCGCCTGCTCGCCCCGGCGCTCCAAACGCCGATCCTTCCGAAGAGGGAGAGAGGAAATGCGGTGTGTCATGGGCCACCTCCGGCCCCATTGTCCGCAACATGCGCGCCAGATTGAATGTGGTGCGAATACGGCTATGTGTGGCGCCGCCCGGCGAACGGCTTGCGTTGGGGGCGCCCATCCGGCGCGCCTTTGTCCGCCCATGTTACGGACTTATAAACTCGCCCGTTCACGCCCACCTGAATCGTGATGGGGACGATGGGAATGAGTGGCAGCGTCGGCGATGAAATGCTCATTGTTTGACCGAGTCCCTCTCACTTGCGCCTGGGCGGTACTTTGCTCGAATACGAAGCCAAGACAGTCCGCTACCCAGCCCGGTGCCCAACAAGAAGAAAACGAATACCCACCGAGCATTGATACCGAGTTTCGCGTCTTCTGACTCGTCACGTGAGGCAAGCGCCCCAAGTCGCATTTCGATGGCATCGACGCGGTCAGCAAGTGCCCTGTTTTCAGACCGAAGCCCGGCGTTATTAATCTCAAGAGTTTTGATTCGTTCTCGATCCACCTGCGCAACGCGGGTCACCACCGCAAGGACGTCCATAGGGCTGATACTTCGTCGATCTTGCGTCGCGAGAAGGTCAGGAATTTCTTCCGCAATGAAACCGACGTGCTTCTCATGGGGCTCCAATTTGTAGCGAAAATGCTTAGGACGTAGTGCGTCGAAAGCCGCAATCGCCTCGGGTGCAGTCAGATCGTGAATGTCTTCTTTGTAGTCACGCGACGAAGAATTCGTCCAGACGCCGCCCGCCGTAACATGCGCTCCACTGCCTAGTGCGAGTGGGTACGCGGGATTGGTCGTCCCGATGCCGACGTTCCCGGAGACTCCGTCAACATAAAAATGCGTTGCGCCAGGTGCGGCTGGACCGCAATCGCCTTGCTTGCACACGCTAAATTGGCCGTATGCGAAGTTGGCCCCATCCTTAATGTTGAGCGCAACGTTCTGACCATCTGGCGTGGCGATGATGCCGGGAGAAATTCTCAGGGTGCCGTTCACGTCCAGGGTCGTCATCGGGGTTTTGGTGCCTATGCCCACGTTGCCCCCGGTGAAGTAGCTTGAGCCAGCCGCCTCGATACTTACCTGATCAGTGGCCGTGTTATCGCGAATAATGACTGCGCCGGCGCCACTCGCTCGCTCGTAAAGGCGGACCAAAGCGAAATTGCCGCTGTGGTGCTCAGCGTCAATTGCAGGTGCGTCGACGCTGACTGGGTCAGCGCGTATACGGCCAACGACGTGAAGTCGCGCATTCTGCGCCGGCGTCGGCGTCCCAATACCGACAATACCGTTGACATCAATCGTCATGCCGTTGTTTTCTGTTCCGTTCGTATTAATGGCCAATCCGCTGCCAACATCTGCTGCAAGAACAGCCTCGCCCGCGTGCGCATAGTATGTATTGGGCCAGTTCGTGTCGCCCACTGTAAGGTACACCGCGGGGCCTGGCTGTTTTCCCGCCACGACAAGGCCGCCGTAAGATGTTGCCGTGGGGTGATTGCTGATGGCGCGAATCTGAGCGTCATTACCCACGCCGCCCGTGGGGGAGGATTGAACATCCAAGCGGGCTCCAGGGTTGCTCGTGCCGATGCCGACGTCACCTGAGGCATTCACCGTGACAAAACGGGTGAAGGACGTGTCGGGCGCACCGGGCGTACTCGCAGGCCGGTGAAGAATGTTGAATGTGTCAAAGGATCCAGGATATGCAATCTTGTCATACCCACCAATGTCGAGCGCCCAGCTAGGCAGCACGACGTTGCTTTGGGTTCCATCAGCGTTCTCGTTTGATGCCAACCACAGCCCATTGTATGCGTCGGAGTAGCCGCCACTTGATGAAATGCGGCTTAGGCGGGTATTGCCCGCTACGTCCTCATCGTTCAGCGTGACAGTTGCCCCGAACTGAGCGTTACCATCTACTTGAAGTAGTTGGCCGGGTTCATTGGTTCCAATGCCGACGTTTCCGCCGGAGTAATAGATATCGGTCATGGCGGCCGTATCGACGTACGTGAATGGCGATACACCCGGTGCGCCATCGTCACCGTCGTTTCCAGGATCGCCTACGGCTCCGTTCATACCATCTTCGCCGGTTGCACCGTCTTGACCGGCGGGCCCTTGCTCTCCAGCCACAGGCTCCGTTTTGACGACACAAGCAATCGGTAGTACCGCGAACAGAAGCAGGAGTGCTCGTTTCATGTCAGATCCTCCGTGTGATGCGCTTTTATGAGGTCGCAATGAGCTTTTTTCGGTCCAACGCGCAATAGACGGTATTTCCCCAACCATCTCCATTCCCATCGACTCCGCGCTTACCAACGTTCCAATATCTGGCGGTTACGCTTTGCATGCAACCCCCGTTCATCAAACCTGCGCTTCGTAACGATGAGCGCGCGCGCGTGAAATCAAACGCAACCCTTATGGCGGGGCGGCTGAGCGCCGGAACGCCCGCGGCCTTTCGGCAGTGCTGCCGATTGCGCGCGGCCCCAAAAAAACGACGCCGACAATGCCTGCCGTTCGAGCGCCGCACCAGCCTTGGAGTTCACGAAGGCAGATCGAGAACCAAGGCCGCATCTTCGCCGGCCTGTTCGCGGCATGCAACCCAAAGTTCGGCTGCTCGATCGCAGGAGCCCCACACAGACGCCCGCGGGGTCGCGCCCCTGAATTTGCACTTGGGCCGCTTCGGCGCGCCCGGGTTGAACCCCACCTCGTGGCGGCGGGGTTCGTCGTCACCGGTCGAAACGCCGGCACCTTCGGGCGTGGTCAGATTGGGCGAGGTGCGTCCCTTGGCGCGCAGCCCCGATCGAGCACCTGACAACCAGGTGGAGCGCCATTTCGATCTACCCATCACCTTCCTGAATCGACCATTCAGCGGGCTTCGAAGCGCGCGAATCGAGCGGCGGGTTCGAAGGTGTACAGCGCATCAAACGCGGCGCTTCTTTGCCATGGCGATTTTTTTAGGGCGAAGTCGCTTTTTCAAATAACTCGGCCCCGATTTGAACAGATAAGTGTTGAAAGGAGGCATCTTGAGTTCATCTGAGTTGCCCGACTTTGGCGAAGATGTCGATCTGACGCTTCGTCATGTTTCGCGTCAGTTTCCCATGTCGTTTGCAAAGGCTCTATTGCCCGATAGGTGGAAGGTTACGGCTGCCACGTGGCTGGACACGCAAGTTACGTCGCGCCAACGCAGGCTTGATCGCGTGCTTGATGTTCAGGCCGGGGAGGAGCGGCGGCTTGAACACGTGGAGTGGCAATTGGAATGGGAGGCCAATGTCCCAGGTGGCTGGTGTTTTTCGTGACGAGCAGCCCCGATCACGCGTCCGAGCGAGTTGCGAGAGCGCGAAGCGCGAAGCACACCGAGCAGCGCGAAGCGGTGCGAAGGTCACCGGAGCGGAACATACGCTGCGTATTTGAGCACCGGAAGCGCAGCGAGGACGCGTCAGCGGGGCGCGCAGTAGAAAAACACCAGCCACCGAGAGAGGATGTTCGAATATCACGTGCTAGTCGCGATGAATATGATGGACAATACAAGCGCGGCGCACTTGCGACCTCCCATCCGAACCACCGTTGTCTTGCTCTCCGGTCGCGAGAAACCCTGGCCAAGCCGAGGATCGTATCGCACCTCTCCGCGGGGCGAGCCATTCTCAGGAGTCGTATTCCGAATCGACGCGGTCTACCAAAAAACAGTGGCGGAGTTATGCGCGCGGAAGAGCGCGTTTTGGCTGATATTCACACCGCTCGCAATCGACGCTAATGCAAACAACATGAAATTGGCTGTGGACGCGCTGCGAGCGCGAGCCAACGGGCGAGAATTGGAGGAGTTGCTTGTGGCCATGGTGGTCATGGCTGAGATCGATAAAAGAAGTAGAAATTTGAGAGAAGTCATTCTACCTTTATTGCGCGAGGAAACGGTGATGCAGAACTGGTTCTACAAGCAGGGTGAAGCACGAGGTGAAGCGCGAGGCCGGGAGGCTGGACAAGCGCTCGGCGAGGCACGAGGCGAAGCGCGAGGAAAGGCTGTCGGAGAGGCGACCGCTCTGTTGCGAATCCTTGAAAGGCGCGGCATCGCGGTCCCGCCCGAGGCGCGCGAGAAAATCCTCACCTGCACCACCACTGCCATGCTCGAAACATGGCTCGACCGGGCCCTTACAGCCGCCGGGATCGACGAAGTCCTGACAGAATCATAGGCACCACTTCGCCGGCTCCTGATGGCCGGGTCCGTGGCCTCCGGCTCCCGCGACGCGATCTCGCAGCGCTTCGACAAATTCATCTAACCTGGCCAAGCGTTGGCCTCATCTACCCATCTGCTGAATCTTCCCGCGCCGCCGCGCCGAGCAACCGCCGAATCTGTTCAAGACGGTCCTGCGCCGCCGCCTCGGCTGCATCCACGAGCCGCAGGCAATCGAGCGCGGTGAACCGGTCAACGTCCCGCGCGTGCGGATCGGCCCCGAACGCGAGCAGCAGCTTCACCATCTCAACGTGGAGCCCGCGCGCCGCGAGGCCGAGCGCCGTCATGGCGCGCTCCCCGCCCCATTCGTTGATGGTCTTGGTCGCCCCGCAAAGGAGCAGGAGCCGAGCCATCTCCACGAAACCCTCCTGCGCGCAGAAACGAAGAGGAGAATAACCCTCATCACCGCGGACGTTCGGATCGGCACCGGCAGCCAGGAGCATGCGCACAGCCTCGCCTTGATTGCGAAAGACGGCCATCAACAGCGGCGTCGATTCGCGGTGCCTATCCCAGTTGTTGACTTGGGCGCCGTGCCGCAGCAAAAGCACAATCGCATCCACGTTTCGGGCGTCGTCCAGTTCGCTGATCGCGGTTTGCAGGGGAGTGAAACCGTCTGGCGCCTCTGCGTGTGCGTTGGGATCCGCGCCGAGAAGTTCAGCGAGGCGAACCGTGTCGCCCGCCCGAATGGCGTCGAAAAGCGTTTCAGACATGATCGTCCTAAAGTCCAGCCT
This sequence comes from Polyangiaceae bacterium, assembly GCA_016712345.1. Classification (GTDB taxonomy): domain Bacteria; phylum Myxococcota_A; class Polyangia; order Polyangiales; family Polyangiaceae; genus JADJRH01. Next base: position 2,652,365 of record JADJRH010000011.1, on the reverse strand, counting down.
GGGGATGACCCTTTGCGCAATTGTCAGCCTCGCTCTCGGGCCCAAATGCAAATTCAGGGGCGCGTTTTCAGTGCGGGTGGCGCCGGTGAGCGAGGTCGACCACTGTCCAAAAGAACCCAAGGCGAGTGCAATGTGTACGCATCTGTTCCGCCAATGGTCAAAGGCGGCGCGTCAGTCAGGTTTCCAAGGCCCGCGTTGCAGAGTTCCCGGCCCGCATCGGTCAAGAGATAGGTCCACTTCTGTAATGGTAATTGCGGGTTTGGGCCGGGTGCGCGCTTTACGAAAGCGCCGCGATGCCGGTCCCATTGGGTAAGTCGCCAGTCCAAAAACAAGTCTCCTGTGACTGAAAGCCAATGCCGCAGTTCCACCCCCAAGTTAGAATCGTGAGCGTACACTTGCAGCGGCGTTGACGGTTGGTCAGATAACAAGCGGAGAAGCATTTCATCAAAACGGGACAAACGCAGTTTCCCATCGGCATTTCGCCTTGGAAAAAAGGCCGACATGAATGTCCACACCTGCGGTAACTCGGCAAAGCGCTCTACCCCCTGCGTGCAGCTTTTTGCAAAGCGCGACGGATTCGCATCCACGTATTGCTCCCAAAGGCGCACTGCCTTTGTAAAGCGCAATTGCGGCCACGGCTGCGCCGCGGCAAAACGTGTTAGTAAAGCCTCATCGTCATAGTCAGGTACCGACCAACGGCAGTCAAACGGAGGCAAAGGCTCTTGCGGCAGACTGGACGAAGGGGTTGGTTCAAACTCCAGAATGAAAACGTTGTCGGCGTCAATTCCAAGGTGGCGTAACCAGCTGCACGTGCGCCACAGGCCAACCCTCTCCGCTATGTTCGTGGATACCCACAGAACAACAGGCATCTGCCAGCGAACATCCAACGAGTAAAGCTCATCCCACTTTTTGAACGGAGCTGAATGCCAAAGGGCTTTTCGGCGTACTTCCGACGTTTTCGCTTTGCCGCGAGGGGGTATAAGCACCAACGGCAGGCCGGTCCGCACGACGTTGGTGGCACCCAATTGGAGGAGGCGGTCAGGCGTGGTGGGATCGTACGTCACGTGGGTGGCGGAGGTGAAAAGCGGTGGTAGAGACAATTTTTTCATTGGAATCCGCACTGGTAACATTCCTTGTAGGAATAGGGCTTCGCCGCCTGACAGTCCATTTGACAGATTCTACAGAGAGTATGTCCGTGCGTTGTCATACGCGTACACGGCGGTGGTTTGGCATGGCACTCTACAAACATGTCGACGCATCGCTTCTTCGTGTCAATGGGTGCAACCGTTGGAACCGCGGTAGCGACGGGGGCCGTCGTCGCGCTCGGGGCGACCGTAGCCATGGGCATTGCCGTGACCACCGGTTCGGCCGGCGCATCGATCACCGTGGGCGGTTTGGGTTTGCTGCGCCCTTTATCCACAATCACGTGAACGTACACGGTATAAAGCGCATACCCAACCCCGATCAGCACCATCAACTCCATCAGTTGAATGGCTTGCGTCTGACCGAGCAACGCCTTCGAATGCGGCGCGACGGGGGTCGTGTCAAACTCCTTGTGTTGCCGCAGCGCCGGCCCGGATTATTCATGAGGCGATTGCGCGAAGGGCCCAATCCGCAGCGAAAAGGCCGCACCCCCGCACGGAAGGCCGAAGCGTACTATCGTACGCTGAGCGCCTGAGTACGGAGGTACGGCCTTTGCAGCGAGGATTCGGACCCTCTCGCGCGGAGTCCTCGTGAATAATCCGGGCCAGAGCCTCCAACGGCGTACGCATTCCGCGGAGTGCGTCGGCCATGCAGGATTCTACCTCGGGGATATTCAGCGTGGAGTGGATGAGCATCACCTCATCTACCCATGCCTCCCGATCGTCTTCGGCCACGTGCAGAGTATAAGTCAGATCAAAGTTGACTTTGGTGAAGGGTGTGGGCCCTTTTTTTCCGCATTCGTGAAGCCTATCCACCACCCCCTCGGGCAACTTGCCCTGCGTAGGCCAGGTGGTGCCCCCACAGCCGCCGAGTGTGGCAATAGCTGCATAAACGACGAACAGCGCCAACCCCAGCGCCGTGATCCGGCGAGCACGCTTTTTCTTCCTCCCAACTTCCCCTGACAAGGCATTCAAAAAACCTCCCATGGAGTAGTTAGCCGCGGATGGCGAAAGTTGTCCTGCCGTCTCCACTCATGGCCGCATCTTCTCTTGTTCACTCGCGGCATGCAAGCTCGAAGCTCGCCGCTTTCGGCCTTTCTTTGACCATGGCGATTTTTTTTCAGGGCGAAGTCGCTTTTTCAAATAACTCGGCCCCGATTTGAACAGATAAGTGTTGAAAGGAGGCATCTTGAGTTCATCTGAGTTGCCCGACTTTGGCGAAGATGTCGATCTGACCCTTCGTCATGTTTCGCGTCAGTTTCCCATGTCGTTTGCAAAGGCTCTATTGCCCGATAGGTGGAAGGTTACGGCTGCCACGTGGCTTGATACGCAAGTTACGTCGCGCCAAAGGAGGCTCGATCGTGTGCTTGATGTTCAGGCAGGGGAAGAGCGAAGGCTTGAACACGTGGAGTGGCAATTGGAGTGGGAGGCCAATGTCCCAGAAAGGATGTTTGAATATCACGTGCTTGTCGCCATGAATGTGATGGACAACACAAGCGCCACGCACTTGCGACCTCCCATCCGAACCACCGTTGTCTTGCTCTCCGGTCGCGAGAAACCCTGGCCAGGCCGAGGAGCGTATCGCACCTCTCCGCGGGGCGAGCCATTCTCAGGAGTCGTATTTCGAATTGACGCGGTCTACCAAAAAACAGTGGCGGAGTTGTGTGCTCGCGCCAGCCCTTTCTGGCTGATATTCACGCCGCTCGCGGTGGATGCTGATCCGCTCACTATGAAGCGTGCCGTGGCCGAGCTGCGGGCCCGGGCCAACGGGCGAGAATTGGAGGAGTTGCTTGTAGCCATGGTGGTCATGGCAGAGATCGATAAAAGAAGTAGAAATTTGAGAGAAGTCATTCTACCTTTATTGCGCGAGGAAACGGTGATGCAAAACTGGTTCTACAAGCAGGGTGAAGCACGAGGTGAGGCGCGAGGCCGGGAGGCAGGGCAAGCGCTCGGCGAAGCGCGAGGAAAGGCTGTCGGAGAGGCGACCGCTCTGTTGCGAATCCTTGAACGGCGCGGCATCGCGGTCCCGCCCGAGGCGCGCGACAAAATCCTCACCTGCACCACCACTGCCATGCTCGAAACATGGCTCGACCGGGCCCTCACAGCCGCCGGAATCGACGAAGTCCTGACGGATTCGTAGCAGCTTCTTACCCACCGCGATGGATCGGCATCCACGTATTGCTCCCAAAGGCCGGCTGCGGCGGTAGACGCAATCGCGCCCACGGTTGCGCCGCGGCAAAGCGTTTGAGCAAAACCCGGTCGTCATTGTCAGGTATCAACTAACGACAGTCAAACGGAGGCAAAGGCTCGAAACTCCTGCGGCTGCGGGTGTGGTCAGGTTGGGCGAAGCGCGTCCATTTTGCGCTTTCGTTCGCTGTTTGAATTTGATACAAGTGGGGGGATGAAAGGTGGATCTAACCGTTTGGTTTTGTGTAGATCTACCCAAGGAGGTATGTCACGGCCGCGGCGTCGTGTGATTGAATGAGTGTTGGCTGGAATGGGGGAGTGTCTTCAAACCGTCGCGAGCAGCCCCGATCACGCATCCGAGCGAGACCCGGAGCGGAACATACGCTTTGGTATTTGAGCACCGGAAGCGCAGCGAGGATGCGTCAGCGGGGCGCGCAGCAGGTTTGAAGGCACTCCCCAAAAAAGGCGGAGCCGCCCGGTGCGCCAACACCGAACGGCTCCTTGACGTGCACCCCGTAGACCCGGAGCGCAAGCCCATGGAAGAGGATAATCTCACTTTGTCCGAAGCCGGAATTTTCGGCGTCGTTGCTCGTTGCAACCGTTCAAAATACCCGGTGAATGACTTTCATTCGTGTTTCACTGCCACTGACCATTGTCAGGCGATGGCAGTGAAACCGATCCCCGAGCGATTGCTCGATGTACCTGACAAGCAGGCCCGCGAGCTAGAAAAGCAAAGGCCGTTTATTCGTAAGGTCGTGCGCCTGTGTGGCGTGCCCGAGGCCGACTTGGAAGATGTCACTCAAGTCGCGCTCATCAAAGTGCTGGTGATCTGGAAAAATCGCCAACGCCTGAATATGGCGCTCGACGCGGACGATCCTGAATTCAGCTCGTTTGTGTACGCCATCGTGAGTCGAGTGGCCATGGCCCACCGCAAACGCAAGGAGCGGCGTGAAACGCTTGAGGAGGCAGAATGGTTTGATAACTGCCTTCGCGATTCAGGCATTGACCCACGACCAACACCGTTACAAGAACTGCTTGAAGTGGAGCAAGAAGAGCAGTTGAGCGCTCTCCTTGACGAACTGTCAGAATGGACAGAACCACGCAGGATGCGCGTTTTCTACGCCCATTTCATCCTGAATCTACCCATGTCTACCATTGCCGACGCCGAGCACATTCCCATCGGCACGGCGTACACACGCTCCCGCCAAGCCCGCATTGACATTCGCCGCGCGTACGCCCGCGACGCGATCTCGCAGCGCTTCGACAAATTCATCTAACCTTGCCAAGCGCCACCCTCATCTACCCATTCGCTGAGGCAAACACTCGTTTGGTTTCCCGAGTGCGCTGCGCCGCAGAATCGCGCGACCTTCATTTTGGTGACGCGCCGTACAACATCACGGTGGCAGCAGTGGCGGTGTGATCGTACCACCGTAATCTCTGACCTTACCACCCGCGAGTTCGCGAATAAACGATGCTGCACCCTCGACTGCATTCAACCAGTCAGCGCCCCAGATTCGCGTATGATCGTCGGTCTTGAACCCGGTGACATCGACAGCAACGGACCACAATCCGTTCGGCTCCTCTCGAAGGTCACTGATGCGAATGGTGATCGTGCGAGATGCACCACCGTCCGAGGGCACAAACGTGGAGACCTGCTCGATAGCAATCACTTCTCGCACTCCTTCAATCAGCTATGCGGGGTCTGTAAAATACGCCCGCCCAATGCTGTACGGCAAATCGCTACAGTCAAAGAAGTCACTCGACTCAGAGGCGACCGAATCCTTCGGCGCTGCGGCCTCGTACGCCGCACGAGCAAGTGCAAGCGCATTGAGCAATGCCTCTATCATGTCCGCACCGCGCCCATATCGCACCTGGGTGCATTCTGATGACCCAAGGCCGAAAGCGCACCGCCACACATCGTCCTTCGCCTGGAGGGGTTTGTACACGGTCAAAACCAGAGAGTGCGTGCCGGTGGTTGCGTCGCGATATCCAAGTTTCCGCGTTGCTAAAACATCGAGATCGGCTGGAAATTCTTGAGGCGGCGGGACATCGGGGGGATGGTAGGAAGCCGGCTTCTCAGCGTGCCATGGCAAACCTGAATGAGACATTCCTTGCCAGCTTGAACGCTGTTCTGTCGGATGCTCAATGTAGCCGCGAGCCACCTTTAGACAGCCAACGATTGCCTGGAGGATGTCGACCCCATAGACATGAACGATTTTTTGGTTGGCCGGCGGTGAAAACTGGAATCCACACTGCCAGTCATGCTCCGTTCGGGAAGGGGCGAAGAGCGTCAGCGTAACGTCGCGCTCGCTGCCATGGTCGTTGCGGTACTTGAGGACGCGGGTCGCCAAGACATCCATGTCAATCCTTGTCAGCGTAAGGGATCTGCTTCATGCACTCGGCGATCTTGTCACTGCACTTGCTGTAGCAATCTCTGCCGCCGTTGGTGCGGGTGCACCAATCACGACAATCCTCAAACTCTTTTTCGCACACTTTAACTCGACGTTCTCTCTCCTCTTCGCTGATCAAACAATCTGGATTTTTCGGCACCGGTGGGGAAGTCCATGGTGACGAGTGCTGCTCAGATCGAGCATCAACCCCCCATGGCGCGATGCCAAGCGAGCCGTAGAGAAAGAGCGCTCCGAGTGCCGAGATCACCTTGAACATTGTGGGCTCCTCGTTTCAATATGAGATAGAGGGAGAGTCTGCTGATGTCATTTGCCGTTGAACATGGCCGCGGTGCGGCAGTAGTCCCTCGAAAAACCCAAGACGCCGCGCGCGCCGACCGGGCCTGTTCAACCCACGCTTTCACGCCGACCTAAATCGCCGCGGTGAAGATGGGAAGGTGTTGCAGTGGTCGGCGATGAAATGCTCATCGTTAGCCGGATTCTGAGGTTTCGGCCGAACCATGTGCGTGCGGTCTTATATCGACGACATCGGGGTGCTTCCTTCGGAGCGCGTTGACGTATCCGTCCCACGCTTTGCGTACCCCGTCTGCCGCGTCTTGTATAGCCGTCATTTGTCGTTGATAGAGTTCTTCGTACTCCTCGGCTGTCAGACGTGTGACCTTCGCACTAACGATAATCCGTCGCTCGCCGATGGGGTGCGGCACCATTTCTCGCCCGGTAACCACCATGTATGAATCGATCGCTCTGAGGAAGCCTGCATGTTGGTCTGCGATCACCGGATCGTCGAATTGGTTCTCGGGACGCGCGGCGGTGGTGAGGTACGCCGAGAAGCGATCAAGCGTGTCCATATCCTCGGTCCTGGGGTAACCGACTCGCTCTTGGTGCCAATCAACCAAGCGGTGGGAATCCAAGAGCTGCCAAAGGCGCTTGGCGACGGCAGAATCGACGTCAGTCCAGCCGATTCCGTGCTTGGGTGAGTCGAGAGCGGCTTGTATCGCGGAAACCAGTTTTGTAACCAGGTCGGCCTGCGCGTCAGCTTTACTCGGAGGAGCCTTTTCAGCCGCGTCGTCTGGCTGGTTTCGCCGCCCAGGCTTGCGTAACGGCGTTGTGGAATAATAGAATTGAAGTGGCCACCGACGATGACGAAGATCGAAAGGAAGCTCGGACGGTTTGGCTCCGGTCAAGTTCATTACACCGATGATCCGAGCGTCCCCTAAGGCTGCCAGTGCATAGCCGAGTTCGATAAGAACGTTTGGATTCGGTGAAGGTCGTGGTCTTTTGTAGACAAGAGTCGCGTCCCAGAGAAAAATGTCGCAAGCCCGGATCTTCGCAAGGATCGTATCGACGATGTGAGGGGTTCCGGGCACGCCCTTCGTGTCTCGGTCGACATGCACAACGAGAGCCCTCGTGCTCTTGAGTTGTTTGGTGGCGCGCCGAAGGCACTCCTCTATGAAGTTGCGATTCTCCGCAGGCGGTGAGTCGGTCTGCCAAGACCAAAAAATCACGATTCTTTCAGACGATTTAGTCACATCGCTTCTCCTCACTTCCGCCTGACTAACTAACGTTCAGATAGCCGCAAAGCAGGCGCAAGAAGTAAGCTTGCCTTTGTCGGATCCATCTGAGTGTTAGCCAGGTCCGTCTCATCGCGACGAAATAGGAAGCACGGCGCTCTCATCAATGTTGTTGCTCCAGCCAACCGACTACTCATCCGCGCGTACCGGCCAGTTCAATGGGATCAGAGCCTCACCCGAGGCGCGCGTCCACCGCTCTCGCGTCGCTGCACGATAGCGCGGATCGTCAGCGAAGTAGGCGTGTTCGATCAATAGCACCTGCAAGCCCTTCCTACGCGCGGTTTCGAGAAACAGGAATTCGACATGCTTGCGCATCGCCTGCACATCTTCGTCCTCCTCTCTGCCCTCAATCTCGGTCTCGTCCTCTTCTCCGCTAGTCGGAAAGTAGGGACGGCTGATCTGATCAAGGACCAGCAATCCGGGCACAGGCGAGTTTGAGAATTCGAAGTAGTGCTGCAATGCGAATGCTAGGGCGATGTGGATTGCGAGATAGTTCTGGTCCGATCCGACATCAGGCATTCGAAGGACTGCACCGTTTCCGCCCTCGATGACGGTAACCTCTGGCTGCCGCGCCGAGAAGTTGAGTTCGGCCCCGATGCACGGAGCCACAGTGGGTAGATCTGCAAAGGCCGCTGATGCGAACTGCGAGACCTTCGCCTCGGCCCGGCGCAGTTTCACCTCCTTCGCATCTCGGTCGACTCTCGCCGATAGGGCGGCGATCTCATCTCGGAGCACGTTCAGATCACGCCCAGCTTGACGCTGATTGTCGCTTGACGACTCGAGAAAAAACGAGATGCGCCCCATGAGATGCGCCCGAAGTTGGGCTACGTCGGTGAGGCGCTTGGTTTCTTCACTCTGGCGCAGCCAGGTCTGGATTTGATCATCGACGCGGCGTAATTCGGCGTTCAACGTTGCGACCTCGTGATCGAGGGTTCGATCGTGTTCGACGAGCTTTGGCTTGACCCGCTCGACCGCAGCGCTTTCCGAGCGGACCTGCGCTAGGGTCGCCTGAAGTGCCTGAGCCGTCTTCCGGCCCCGCTCCGAGGGGGAATCGCAAAGCGGGCAGGTTACGCCAATCTTGTCCAGATCCAAGTGTTCGGCCAGCATCAGCTTCTCGCGTTGGCGGCTGACGGCAGTCTCGAAGCCGGACGCCTCCCGGATCGCGGCACGCGTTGCCCGCGAGCGCCGTTGTGCCGCAGCCAGGGCGGCTAGCGTGTCGCGCCGCCTCCCGTGCAAGCTCCCGAGTTCGTCCTCGCTCGGATAGGTGTAGACGTCCAGTTCAGTGTTGGATATGCCCTTGAGTTGCGCGATGAGTTCATCCTCAGTTCCGTCGGCGGGCGGGGACGGAACCAGACCAATCCGGTGCGCTTCCGTGAGAAGGCTGATCGCACGCTGCTTTAGGGCGCTATCAGCCGCTGCGCGGGTACGCTCCCGCGTCTCCTCCTTCTCCAGCGTTCTCTGGAGTTGCCTAAGCCGCCTTTCGTCGATCGCGCTTGCTTCGTCAGTGGCGCGTAGGAAGTACGGCATCGTCTCTACGATATCGCGCGCCTTATCTGCGACTTCCAAGCCATGTAACAGGACCGATTCGCTGTAAATGACCTCCTTGGTTACGAATATGTACAGCGTGACGTGCCGGACGGTGGCACGCCCGCGGAGGTTCCCGGATGCATCAGGTTCGCCGCACAGATCACCAATCCCAAAAGCACGTTCAATGAAGGCCTTGACGGCATCAAGCGTAGTGGCCCCCTCGAACTGATCAATTGTTGTCGGCAAGGTCAGGTGGTGTCCAGACGCCACAAACATGCGCCCGCTGGTGGCCTGCCCAACCGGGGGAATGAGCCGACCGATCAGCATTTCCGCTTCGCCATTCGTCCATTTGACACCGACGGCAACGCTGCGCCGGCGAACGTGCGCGGGGAGTTCGCACTTGCCCGATCCAAGGCAGTAGTCAATTGCCTTGATGAGTGTCGACTTGCCGGTTCCGGATGCGCCGGTGATGATGTTCACCGCGCCGACATCTAACGAAACATCGCGTCGTCGTCCTGACAGGCCAACGAAGAAGATCTTTGTGATATTCCAGCGGTTCATACCGTGAGTCCCATCATGTCAAACACCGTCTTCGTCGATCCAGCCGCCGCGAACCAGTAGCCAAGGCGCTCGGCTCGCCTGAGCGACTGGGCGGGGCCATCGCTCAGTGCAGTCGTGGCGCTCTTCTTTGCCTTGCGCTTGCCCAAGAGGAGCCGGGCGCCATCAGTGACGGTTAGCACGCGGGAAAAGCAGCCGAAGCGGACAGCCTCGGTGACAATGCTCAGAGACCTATTCATGCGCTCGGCCAGCCCGATCTGGATTTGCGGGCTGCGCTCCAACCATTCAAGGAGGCCGGTGTTCTTATTCGTCCCGCTGAAAGCGCCTGCGAGATCGCCGGACAAGGCGATCGGAAGCGAGAGGTACGCGACTGGCAACTCCGGACCTCCGGCGTTCACTGAAAGGAACGCGGCGGTGAAGCCAACCAGCGCGTAGGCGCAAAACGCTGGGTTTGTCTCTGCAAAGATGTCATGGGCGGCTTTCATTCATCCTCTCCCAAGAGCCTGAGATAGTCTGGGTGCCAACCGACATCGAGGTTGATCGCTAGAACCTGGTAACTGCCTCGCACGTAATACGGTGCCGTCCATTCTGCGGCGATCGGACGTACGACGGTGGGCGCCTCGTCGTGAGTCCAGCGCAAAATGTTTAGGCCTGATGCACATTTCTCACCATCTTCAACGCCGTCGCAATCCTCCACCATCCGGGAATGTCGATCCAGCCAATACTCCTGAAGGATCAGGTCGTACTCGCCGATTACCGTCGCCATACTAGGCTTCTCGTTCATCCACTTTGAGCGCTGTTCACGCGCCCGCCATTCCTCGCGAATCGCCTTCGAGAGGTCAGACTTCCGCCCTAGGACCAGCCGGATCTGGCGAGCGAGCATGCCGTCCGGCTGATAGTTCTCAGGCTCACTTATAGTCTCGAAATCGGCCAAGAGTTTCCCGCGCTCGATGTCGCCGATGATTGCGCTCAGCTGGACTTGCAACTCGGCACGTGAGATAAAGCGGTGGCGCCTGCCACAGAGTGAGTAGACGACTTGCCGGTCCCACCATTCGACAAGCCGCCTCGCCACCTCGGGACGCTGCTCAGGGGGCACGATCTGTAGGTTCTTCGCAACGTGGTGCTCGATCTCGCCGATTGTTGCGGTGTCCTGCATGATGACGATGCGCCGGACCAAGTTGCGCCGTTCGGTCTCCGAAAGTGCGAGAAATGCCTCGCACCCATCCACGCGGTCTGCATGAGGTAAGTCCTTCTTGTTCTTAATTGCCGCCTCGGTGCGTGCGTTTACGACATATCGCGCTTCTTTGATTAGCTCTTTCAGGAGTTCATCGCGATTCGCGTCCAAGGATGCCAACGCCGTCAGTGGGCTGCCGTTCTGGATGCCAGTGACCGCAACAAGGTGGAACGTCGTCTCGGAAAGAGTCAGCGTGGGAAGCGCATCGATCCACGCCTTCAGTGAACTCCACAGGGCACGAGACTTCAGGGTGACGGGCGGCGGTACGGCGCGGATGGAGTGCTTTAGTTGAAACAGTAGTGTTTGACCATCGGCATTCAGAACGACGTCGTCGAGTTGTTCGACGCCAATCACTGCGTCGTCCGTGTCACGCCGCAAGAGCGTGAGTAGCGCGAAGAACGTTTGGTAGTAGAAGCCCAGGGCGGCAGCCTCTGCAGAGTGACTCTTGGTCGCACTATGCCCGGACACTATCTTTTCTCCGAAAACGTGGCAATCAGAGCAAACAAAACGGTGGCGATGATGGGCTTTACATGCATGTGGAGCACCTGGTTAAGACTAGCTGAGTCTCCGGAAGCAAAGTCGTCGGTAGACAGGACTCATGACCGCGTCGTGTTCCTCGTGGTCTGGCGGAATGGTCCAATAACACGCAAAGGCCAGCTCCGCCCAGTCGCTTCAAGCCCGTCGGCGCCGCTCATCGCCCTCATCTTCGCCGGCTTGCTCGCCGTATGCAACCGTGAATTCAGGTTTTTGCCCGCGTGAAATGCAACGCAGCCGGCTTGTGCACGCGTTTGGCACAACGCGCATCCCGGCGCGCCGATTTGATCGGCGGGACGACGCCTTACCTCTCCATTTGCGTTGCGTGGGAGTTGCGATGGGCGACGACGAACCCCGCCGCCACGAGGTGGGGTTTAACCCCGGCGCGTCGAAGCGGCCCAATGCAAATTCACAGGTTGACAACGGAGTTCGCAACTCAGGGGAGCGGAGCCCGGCACGTTGCTCGTCGTGTGGGGATGTGGAGTGCGCGTACATGCTCCCGCCAAGCCCGCACTGGTGTTCGCGGTGCATTGGCTCGGGATGGCGACGGCATGGGGTGGCCAGTTGGCGGATGGATGGGGCAGCCGGTGGGCGGGTCGTCTTTTGAGCGTTGGAGCATCGGCGAGGCGGTGGGGTTGTTGTTTTGCGGCTGTGATCGCTAATGCAAACGCGGGTGCGACCGGGTTTTGATTAGGCGGTGCACCAAAATGCCCCAGATGAGAGGCGCCCCCAAATGTGTTGGGTCTAAATGGAAGGCGGTTGCGACCGGCTTTGGAGGTTGTGAACGGTCGTGGAGGGCGGTTTTGGCCGGGTTTTGATTAGAAAAGCCTCGACAAATTGGGGTTTTGCTCGGTAGCGTCAACGTGTTCGTTTTTTGTCGGGTTTTCGTGCCGGCGGGCAATTGTGAATTGTTTCCCTTGTTTCGCGAGGTGTTTATGGCGTTGTTAAATCTCACGACGGAGACCATGGTGATGGTGGCAGATCAGTGGCTTGACGCGAAGAAGCAGCGGAAGTTGCTCACGTCTTTGCCTCTGGTGGCGCCGCTTGTGCCGATTTTGGAGAAGGCGCGCGATGATTTGATGGCCAAGCAGCAAACGGGGTCGTCGATTTCTGCGCAAATCGGTGTGATTCAAAAAGAGCAGGCGACGCGCGACAAGCGGCATGACCGCAAGTTGCGGGGCACTCACGGGCTGCTAACGGCGCTGGCGGATCTGGCGGACGACGAGGAGAGCGTTCAGGGGTTGTTGGACTTGCGGGATCGGTTGATACCTATTGGTCCGCGAGCGACTCAGCGGAGTTATTTGGACCAAGCGGGAGATGCGAAGTTGCTTCCCTCGCGGTTGGATGCGGCTTCTACCAAGTTGTTGGGGAAGGTTCCCACGCCGGACGGGGCGCTTCAGGTGCACGTGGATGCGTGGTTGGAGGAGGCTCACACGCTGGGGGTGCTTGAAGAAAAGCGGGAGGTGTTGGCACAGCAGGTGGCGGAGGGTGAGCAGGGCCCGTCTCGGGCGGAGACTCTTGAAGCGCGGCACGCTTGGATACGAGCTGTGCGTGCTCTGGAGGCCAATCTGGCTCTCGACCAGAAGGCTACGGAGGACCAGGTAGAGGCGATCTTGCGGCCGTTGCGTCGCGCGGAGGCGAAGGCCGATCGGCGAAAGGGGTATACTCCTGAAGCGGACGAGGAGGTTTCTGAAGTTCCCGCCGCTGCTCCGGTTGAACCTGACAGCGAGTCCAAGTCACCTCCCGGCTGAGCCAGGCTCAAGCACACACACTGAAGCCCACCGGAAGCGACAGCGGACACGCACACGAAGCCCGAATCCAATCCCTTCGAGGCGGCGGGGGTATGCGTGCTCGCGGGCTGGGCCGGTGACATCTTGACAGTGCCGGTGTCAAGATGCCGGCCATCGCGCAAACATCCACCCGCCGAGCGCACCCCAAGCGTCTACCGGCGGTAGCAAGGCACGGACAGGTCGGTGCACTCTACCCGTTTGACCTGTTTGTCGTCGGGGCCGAGGTAGATGTTGGCGATGCGGCCGTCGGTTTCGCGGTCGATGGACATTTTGGCGGCGCCGGGCGGCCAGGTGATGGCGCCGTAGGCGAGGTTGCGGGCGGCTTTGGGTTGTCCGTCGATGCCTTGCAGTTGAATGAGGGAGAGGCGTTGCTGGGCGTCGTATTGGAAGGTGATGGACGCGAAGCCGAGTTTGTTGACCATGGGTTGGCCGTCTTTGTCGAGGGAGTTTTCGGTTTGTTTTTTGCCGACGGATGTGTACTTCCGCTCGACTTGCGCGGAGCCCAAACCGAGGGAGGGGTGGCCCTTTTCGTCGAGGGACGACTCGACCCGAACGCGGCCGTCGGGGCCATATTCAAGGCGGCGTTCGTGGGGGTAGCCGGCTTCACACGGGGAGGGTTTGTCGGCGGCTTGGAAGCAGCGCTCGCGTGTGATGCGCCCTTGCTCGTCGCGCTCCACCATGACGATGGAGCCGCGGGCGCCGACGCGGCGAGGGTCCACACAGGCGACGGGGCCGGATGCGCCTTTGCAGACGCGCTGTGTCCATGCTCCGTCGGGGCCGAGCGTGAACTCTTCGGACACGGGGCGTGAGGGCGAAAACTGTACACCGCGGCCGCGCGGGTCTTTGCTTTGGCGCGAGAGGATGCCGCAGGTTTTGTCTACGGTGTACACTTCGGAGCCGAAGTTGCCCTTCTTGGGGGTTTTGCCCTCAAAGTCGACGTACTTTTTTTCAACAAGGCAGCCGTTCGCGTCGAACTTGCCGGCGATGGTTGTGTACGCGCCGCCTCGAACGAATGTGCTTTGCCCTTTTTCATCGGCGCAGACGGTTTCGGCGGCGTTGCCCGCTTCATCGCGTTTGTATTGAATGCGTACGCAACCGTCGGAGAGGCGCGGCACGCGCTCGTTTTTGAGGCCGTAATAACTTTCGTCGGTGAGGTAGCCGTAGAGATCTTGGTCGTACGTTGTGCGGTGTACACCGTTGGCATCAATGGCCGGTGACAGATCGCTGTTGAGGCACATCTTCACCTGCACGTCGTTGTTGACCGTGTATTGGTATTTCACGATCGCGCAGCCGTTGGTGTCGGTGATGATGGAGCTTTTGTCGTCGAGACACGTTTCGGTTTCCATGCGGCCGAACGAGTCGAAAGCGCGCCTGCGCCAATAGCAGCCGTCGTAGATCACTTCACCGCTGCGCCACGTTCGGGTGACGACGGACGTTCGATCGACCGAGTCGCTGTAGATCTCAATGCCGTACGCGTTGCGAACATGTTCCACGCGCGAACCGTCGGGTTTGTACTCCACGAGGACGGTTTCGTTCACGTGGCCGGCGGGGCTGACGCGTTCGTATTTGATGACTTTGTTGTTGAGCCACTCCACGCGGTAGTGCCACGCGGTCACGGCATCTTTTGGATCCATCGCGTGGGTGGCCATGATCTCGCGACCGGTGGTGATGCCGCGATAGCGCCGAATGCCGTCGGGCTCGGGGGGCATTGTGGGAACTGCGGCGGCCGACGACGATCCTTTGGGGCCGGGTTTCTTTTTTCCACCGCACCCAATGGGCATTGAAAGAGCGAGCACGGCGCTCGCAAAAACAGCCACGTTGCGATGAATCGAAGACATGATGGGAAACCTCGTCGATCGGGTCGGCGAGCGTACACAGTGGCGCAGCGCGCGTCACCACGCCGATTCAATCGCTTGTGAAAGGGCGGCGAAAGCTTCGGTGTTTTCGGTGAGCTTGCCGGTGTGTCGAAACACGATGTGGCCCGTTGGGTTCACCACCAAAAACGTGGGCGCTGCGCCTAGATCCGCGGCGTTCCACCATGTGGTTGTTGGGTCGAGGAGCGAGGGCCATGTCATTTTTTCTTCACGAACGGCGTCGAGGATTTCGGTTCGCTCGTCCGTCGTTTCGCCGCTGTTGGTGATGCCCATGACCCGCAGACCGCGGGCTTCAAAGCGGCGCGCCACCGCGATGACCGCGGGCACGCTCGCTCGACACGAGCTTCAGGCGGGGTGCCACGCTTCGATGAGCAGCACTTGGCCGGGCGCGGCAACGGTGAGGGGCGTGCCGTTCACCCAGCGATTTTCCTGCGAGGGCAGGGGAGGAGCGGCCGGGTGTACACCCGTACCGGCGGCGGAGTTCACCTTCCAATACACGGCGGCTGCTGTGCCGGCCCCGGCGAGAAGCAATCCGGCGGCAAACGCGATCACGCGATGAAGCCTTGCCGATGAGTACACATCATTTTTGGGGCTGCGACTGCTGGTTGCCTCGGACATTGTCATCACGTCGTATCCAACACGGACCGCCCAGCCAAGACCTGAAGCGCCCAGCCACCCGGTTGGATCATGGATGCCACCCACGTTGTTTGTTGCGCGCGGCGGCCCTATGGTGGCGCTGTGGATTTTGGACGCATCCCAAGCGTCGATGACGTTTCGTTCGTTTTGCCGCCGCTGGAGGATCGAAGCCGCGCGGTGCTCGCGGAAGCAGCTCGTGCCCCCGCTTCCACTACCGATGAGTGGCTTCGCGCCGGGGCGCCCGCGTGGGCTCGCAAAGATTGGCTCGGCCGCTTTTATCCAAAGGCCACGCGCGACGCGGCGTTTCTCAATGTGTACGCATCAAAGGTGCACGCGATTGAACTCAACGCCACGTATTACCGCGTGCCCGACGAGCCAACGATCGCTGCGTGGATCCGCGATACGCCGCCGAGCTTTCACTTCTGTCCCAAGTTTCACAAAACCATCTCGCATCGAAAAATGCTGGCGCAGGCGATCCCTGAAGCGGTGCGCTTCGCCCAAACGTTGGCGCTCCTTGGGCCGCGTCTCGGGCCCGCGTTTTTGCAGCTTCCACCGTGGGCGGACATGGAGACGTTGCCCCAGCTCGATGCGTTTTGTCTTCGTTGCCCGGCGACTTTGATCTCGCCGTTGAGTTTCGTCACGCGTCGTGGTTTGCGAGCGGCACGCTGAGCGATCGCGCGTTTGCGGTGCTCCAAAAGCATCGCGCGGGCGCCGTGATCACCGATGTCGCCGGTCGTCGCGATGTGTGCCACGCGGCGTTGCCGGTGCCGTTTGTGATGGTTCGCTTCGTGGGAAACAATTTGCACCCGACCGATTTTCCGCGCGTCGATGCGTGGATTGCGCGGCTTGTGGAGTGGCGCTCGCTCGGCCTCGGTCGCGCTTATTTTTTTGCGCATCAACCCGATGACGGCTTCGCACCTGAGACGCTCGCTCACTTCACAACGGGGGCGCGCGCCGCAGGTGTACACATCCCCGAGGCAACGATCGAGCCGCCGCCGTCGCCGCAACTTGCGTTTTTTGGGGCTTCAGCGGCGCCTGAAACAACGCCCTCCAAAAAGAAAGCGGCGCGCGCCCCCACGCGTCGATAATTCAGTAACGTTCCAAAGCGCCCGTGCGCTGCGCCAAGCGATCGCGCTCGCCGGTAAAAGGTTTTGCGAAGGACGGTTTCAGGTCTTGTCCTAAGGTGCGGGACACCCTTGCCCGTCGCCCAGAGGAAACACGAAAAGCGCGGCGTGTCAGGTTCTCCGTAAGGAGTTCTGTGGCCACAGCAGCCGGGACGAAAACGCGAGACCGGCGAGACCGGTGGGTGGCGACCTGACAATCGAGCAAGAGCCGCCAAACCTCTCAGGGGAGAGTTTTCTGGGTCGGAGTTGGACGCTTTTTTCGAACCCGATGAGCGTACACCTTGTTCACATCGCCTGTTTTGGGGCAGCCTTGTTACATGCCCTACGCCGACGTTCGAGGACAGCGCCTCTACTACCAAGACTCAGGGGGCAACGGCCCCGCGGTGGTCTTTTCGCACGGCTTTTTGATGGACAATCGAATGTTCGATCATCAAGTGCGCGTGCTCCGCGACACCCATCGCGTGATCTGTTGGGACGAGCGCGGTTTTGGCCAAACAGAGTGGAAGCGAGAGGCGTTTTCGTACTGGGATTCAGCCGACGACTTGTTTGGTTTGCTCGACCATCTCGGCGTTGAAAAAGCCATTTTGGGCGGCATGTCGCAGGGCGGTTTTCTTTCGCTGCGCGCCGCCCTTCGCGCGCCCGAGCGTGTGCGCGGTTTGGTTCTCATTTCCACGCAGGCCGGCATTGACCCGCCCGAAGTCATCGCCGGTTACAAACAAATGATGGACACGTGGCTCGGGATGGGGCCCATCGATCCGCTTGTGGAGTCGATCGCGTCCATCATTCTTGGGCCCGACAAATCGCACTGGGAGCCGTGGGTGAGTGATTGGCGCAAAGGCGAAAAAGAAGACTTCAAGTGGCCGACGCTCTGCCTGCTTGAACGCGACGACATCACCGAGCGCGTCTCCCAAATCCAAGCGCCTGCGCTGCTCATTCACGGCATGGCCGACAACGCGATCCCGATGGCGCGCGCCGAACAACTCATGAGCCTGCTGCCAAACGCGCGCGATCTTGTTCGCGTGGAAGGCGCCGCGCACGCTCCCAACCTCACGCACCCTGACGCTGTCAATCCGGCGATCGTCTCGTTCTGCACGTCGTTGGGCTGATGGGTTACCCGCGGCCGCGGCCGGCGATCATCTTGTCAATCACCGCCGCCAGCTTGAAATCCCGCGCCGAAATCCCGCCCGCATCGTGCGTCGTGAGATCGATTTCCACCTTGTTCCACACGTTGCGCCACTCAGGATGGTGGTCCGCCTTTTCAGCCGCCAACGCCACGCTCGTCATAAACCCAAACGCTTCTTGAAACCCGTCAAACGTCAGCACGCGGTGAAGCTTGCCGTCTTTGATCACCCAATCGGGCACCTTCGCGAGTTCTTCTTCGATTTGTTCGGGGGTCAGCTTGGTGAGGGGCATCGGTCGTTCTTCGCCCACAACGGAAGTTGGGACAAGCCTCGCCGCGCCGGGGGCCGCCCCCACAAAACGAAAAGCCGCCCAAATCCCGCTGCGATTGAGCTTTTTTTCGCCCGCGGCGCAAACCCGATTGCCGAAGATTTCGGCCTGGGGCGCGCCTCTGCTACCGTGGGCCCCGTGGCGCGTTTGAACACCGTTGGTGCCCGTGTTGCTGCTCTGGCTTTCACCTTCGTGACGGTCGGAATGAGCGTTGGCCTGGGCTGCGCATCCACCGAATTTGTTCCTGAAGGACCGGGCCAGCCGCCCGAACGTTCAAAAGGAACAGTGCCTTCGGGCTCGGTCGGCACATGCCGCCGCCCCCAAACACGCAAGCCGCCAATCGTCAACGCGGCCGTTTGGGAGCATTCGCCCGTGTGTACATCTCGCACGCCCGACTCGTTCGTTCGCCTGGGTTACGGGCGTGAACCGAGCGGCACTCCGCCGATTCCGGATCAAGAAGCCGAAAAATGGTTGGAGCGTCTCACCACCACCATCGCCGAAGGCAACGATCCCAAAGAAGGCAACAACAAGATCGTTCTCATGCTTCGCGGCTTGCAAGATTACTCGCTTCGCCAGCCCGTTCTGCGCGATCGCGTGACGCGTGAATCGTCGCGCCCCACGCCGTGCGACTTCACGTACATGCTCAACACAATGGTGCAGGAGCGCGCCAAACTGAAGCCCAACGATCAGTGCACCGCGTATGTGTACGACCCGAAAGAGCGCAAAGACGTGTGCCTCTTTGACATGAGCGCCAAAGGCGTTTCGTGGCTCACATCCAGCTACGACTGCATGACGCGCATCGACCCCGCGAACTCTCAAAGCTGCCACGCGCTCTGCGCCTACGACGACTACTGCACGCGCCAAGTGAGCTGCACCGCCACCGACATCGACCTGATGCTCTGCGCTTCCGGTGTGTGTTTGCCCGAGCCGCGCACCCCGATCTTTTAGTCGTTTTTTAGCTGCCCCCCTTCACGCTCCGTTCGCTGGCGCTCCGTCGCGTGTTCCCCCCACGCGTCGTGCTCGGCTTCGCCTCCGCGCGCCGCGGGGGGAACGCTGCCTAAAGCTTTAGGAACGGCAGTTTGCCCATTGCCGCAGCGACGGCCACCGCCGCCACAAGAAGCATCACCACCGTGATCACGTAAAACACGGCGTTGCTCTTCTCAGGCTTCGACGGCTTCACCACCGGCAGCTCGCGCGGCGCTGAATCGGGTTGTGTACCCTTCGACGACGGCACCGGAAGCGACGTGGGCGTGCGGCTCGGCGGCGGCGCATCGTCGTCGAGCAACACCGGCAAGATCCCATCAAACGTTGCGGGAAGCGGCGCGCCCCCTTTGGGCCGCGGTTTCGATCGACCCGCTCCCGACTCCGACGGCGCGCGCCCATCGGCTTTTTTGATCGCTTCTTTGAGCGCCGACCGACGCTGCTCAATGATGTCGCCGAGCGTGTCTTGCAAAAACGCCGCGATGTCGCCGTCGGTCACCGTGAGGCCCATTGACCCGAGAAGCTGATCGAGCGCGCGCTGCATTTCAGCCGCGGTTTGCCAACGCTTCTCGGGCTCTTTTTCAAGCGCTCTGAGAACGATCGCTTCCAGCTCGGGATTGACGTCCGGCACCAACTCGTGGAGCGGCACCGGCGCACGCGTGCAAATGTTTTCGATGGTGCGCGCGTCGTCGTTCGCGCGAAACGGATGGCGCCCGCTCACCATGGCGTAGAGCACAATGCCGAGCGAGAACACGTCGCTCCGCCGATCGACTTTGCCCGTGTTGAGCTGCTCCGGCGAGAGATAAGGCACCTTGCCTTTCATCAGCCCGCCGACGCGCGTTTCGTGCGTGCGCCCCGCAGCCTTTGCAACGCCGAAGTCCACAATTTTCACGATCCCGTCGAACGTGATCATGATGTTTTGCGGCGACACGTCGCGATGCACAAGGCCGAGCGGTTTGCCGCTGTCGTCTCGAAGTTCGTGCGCGGCGTGCATGCCCGCGCACGCATCGGCGGCGATTCGCAGGAGCAAGGGCAGGGGAATGCCCCCCTTGTTTTTTGCGCGACGGTTGAGCGTGAACAGCGTGTCGCCGTCCACCCACTCCATCACGATGTAGAGCATTCCGTTTTCGTCGCCGAGGTCGACCATCTCCACGACGTGCGGATGACGAATGCGCGCAATGAGGCGCGACTCGTCGTAGAACATCGCTTCAAAGTCCTGGTCGTCGGACAGGTCGGGCAACATCGTTTTGATCGCCACGACCTTTTGAAACCCGCGCGAGCCTTTCATGCGCGCGGCCCACACCGCTGCCATGCCACCTTCGGCAATGGGCATCAGAATTTCGTACCGGCCCAGCACAGCTCCAGGCTGGATGTCTTGCAATGTGAACACGCGGCAGGCCTCGGTTTCCGAACGAGCGGACGTCTACGCGCCACACCCTCGGCGGGCGAAGGTTGCCCGAACGCGCGGGCAATCACAAGCCACCGCCGCGGCTAACGCGTTCTGTGGGCGCCCGCGGCCCCCTCAACCCCGCATGCCCGCGCGCTCGCGGACTATTTCGTCAATTCACCGCAAGACAAAACGCGAATCGTGTTACAAGCCGCGCGGGGCCAGCCATGGAAGCCTTGATCCCGCCTCCGAGGGACGACGACGACGAAGATGTGTACCTAGCCCTTCAAACGGCGAAGGCACTTTGGTCACGCAATGAGCGTGAAGACGCGCTGCGATGGTTGCGGCGCGCCGCTGAACAGGCTTCCGACGCCAACGCGGACGACCGTGCGTTGGAGTTGTTTAAAGCCGCCGCCGATGTCGCGAGCCGCATGCAGCAGGCGGCGGCGTCGGCCCCGCCCGCGGCTCCGCCGCGGACGGGCGGGCCGCCGCCGCCGCCCAATCGACCTCCTGTGGAGCTTGCACCGGGACCACCCGGTCAAGGCTTCACGGCGGGGGCGGCCGGCCCTCCGGGCCGGCCGCCCCCGCCGCGCCGCCCCGACGCCACGCCTCAACCGCCGCCGGGCAATTATTCAAGCGCGCCGCCGCCGGCGATGGGGAGCGCGCCGCCGCCGATGGCGAGCGCATCCCCGCCCGGATATCCGGTGCGCGCCCCCGGCAGCAATCCCGGAGCACCTGCACCTTACGTTTCGCCGTCGGCGCCGCCCGGTCGGCCCGCGCCCATCCCGTCGCGGCCCCCCGGGGCCACGCCGCAACCGCCGCCAGCCGTGCAATCGGCGCCGGCCGTGCCGCTCCTTCGGCCAAAATCGCCGGGAAGCATGGTGCCGCCTCCGCCTCAACGCGTTGCCACGCCGCAACCGCCGCCGGTTCGGCCTGCGCCGCCGGCTCGGCCCGAGCCGCCGCCGGTGGAGAGCTTCCATCGGCAGGGCGCCGTGATCAGCGGCAGCGCCATGCCGTCGGCGCCTTTTATTGACGCGCCCGATTCCGACGACGGTGACGCTCCCACCAAAGTGGGCAAGCTGCCGCCCGAGTTTGCGAGGCCCGCTCCGGCGGCTCGGCCGCAACCGCCGCCGCAGCAGCAGCAACAGCCGTCTCGAAAAGCCGGGCGACGCCGCACACTGTCGCGCAACGAGCAATCGCCTCTCGCGCCCGGCCGCCGGCCGGAGCCCCAGCGCGGCGATGGTCGAGGCGGCGACGGGCGCGGTCAACCGAACGATGGTCGAGGCGGCGACGCGCGCCGCCCCGGCGGTCGCCAAGGTCTTCAGTCCGAAGTGCCGACAGAACCGGGGAATGATGTTCGAGCCGGGGCGGCGCGCGCCGCCGCGCTCCGCGCGCTTCAATTGCCCGACGACGAAGTCACGGCGCAGCGCGATCTCGGAGCGCTGCAGGAGCTGCAACAGCTCCGAAACTCGGCGGTGGACGACCTCGACGAAGACACGAGCGTTCATCAGGGGTTCAAGATTCCCAAGCGCCAGGCCGAAGAAAGCCATGGGCGCCGTCAGGCGGAAGAAGCGGCCCGCCGCCAAGCCGAAGAGCGCGCCGCTGAAGAAGCGGCCCGCAAGCAGGCGGAGCAGGCTCGCCGCCAAGCCGAGGAACAAGCCCGAAGACAGGCGGAAGAGGCTGCGCGCCGCCAAGCCGAAGAGGCGGCTCGCCGTCAGGCTGAAGAACAAGCTCGAAAGCAAGCCGAAGAAGCGGCTCGCCGCCAAGCCGAACAACGCCGTCAAGCCGAAGAAGCGGCTCGCCGCAATTCGGAAGAGATTGCCCGTCGCCAGGCCGAAGAAGCCGCCCGTCGCCAGGCGGAAGAAGCGGCTCGCCGCCAAGCTGCCGAGGCCCAAGCCCGCCGCGCTTCGCCCAAGTGGGGCTCGGAAACCAAGGAAACGGCGCCGTTTACGCCCAATCCCGACTTGATGCGCACCATGTCGGAAACCGACGATCGGCCCACGCCGACCGACGATTTGTCGTACACGTCGCCGCCCGACACAGCGAGCAACCCCACCGGCAGGGTGGAAGCCGTTTATTTCGACCCCGGACAAACCGTTCGATTCCCAAGTGAATCCGGTTGGGAGCCTCCGCCTCCGGCGCGGGGCCGCACGCCCACCATCCACAATCCGTCGATGGCGGCCGACGCCGCGGCGGCCGATGCAGCGCTCGCCGCCAAAATGGAAGCGACGGTCCCGGCGGCGCAGCCCGGTGCCTCACCGTTCTGCGCGTTTCGAGTGGCCGTCATCCCCTCCAAGAGCGGTGGTCCGCCTCGCGTTATGGCGCTCGCCCCCGGATCCGCACCGCCCGCGGGCGCCACGGTGGCCATGCTTGTTGCCACCGGTGAAACTGAAAGCGCCGCTATCGCTCGCCTTTTTGGCTACACGGGCTAAAACGGGCAACAACGCGGGGGCGTTGCGGGGGCGGCAGCCCCCGCCCCCAAAAGAGAGTGCCCCAACTCCATCAACGGAACGATTGAACGGAAGTTGACCTACCCGGCTCAAGACCGGCAATGTCCGCGCTCGAAAACGGGCAGCGGTTTGATACGTTGACACCATGAGGCACTTTTTGGGAGCGCTTCTCGGCGGCGTTGTGGCCCTCACGCTCGGCGCCTGTGACTCAGGAAACGACACAACGGGCACGGGTGGAACCGGCGCGTCCGGTGGAAGCGGCGGAGCAGGGGCGGGCGGGTCCGCGGCGTGTCCAACCACCGTCAAGGCCGAACCGGGCACTGTCATCACCGAGCGCGGGGCTGTTGTCGGCGCAAAAGCCGGCACAACGTGGGCATTTCAAGGCATTCCATACGCGGCTCCACCCGTGGGCGATCTGCGGTGGAAAGCGCCTGAGCCGCACGCCTGTTGGGAAGATGCAAAACCTACCCAAGCGTTCGGCGCGGCGTGCAAACAACTCAACGGCGACGGGGCGCCCGTTGGGGCGGAAGACTGTCTCACCCTGAATGTGTGGGCGCCCGAAACGGCGTCGGCCGCCTCGCCTGTGCCGGTTTTGTTTTTCATCCACGGAGGCGGAAACACGCAGGGGTCAAGTTCCGCCGAGGCGGCCGGTGTACCCATTTATGATGGTCAAACGCTTTCGGAGCGGGGAGGGGTGATCGTTGTGACAATCAACTATCGCCTTGGACCGTTTGGGTGGCTTGCTCACTCGACATTCGCTCCTGAGGGCGAGGCCGACGAAACTGGCAATTACGGCCTCAAAGACCAGGTGTTTGCGCTTGAATGGGTAAAGGCCAATATCGGCGCGTTCGGCGGCGATCCGTCGCGTGTGATGGTGTTTGGTGAGTCGGCTGGTGCTTTGAATACATGCCTTGTTCTGACATCGCCGAAAGCGGCGGGGTTGTTCTCCGGCGCGCTCATGGAAAGCGGCGGTTGTGTGGCCCAAACGAAAGAGGTTGCATCGGCCGAAGCGGACAATTGGGCGACGTTGGCGGGATGCCAAGACGATGCGGATCCCGCGGCGTGTATGCGCGCCTTGAACGAAAACGACGCGGTGAGCCTGTTGCCGGCCCCGATCGATCTGGCGGGGAAACAAGGCCCTTTTCAACCGCATGTGGACGGAGCGTTTATCCCCAAAGCGCCGTTTGACTTGTTGGCGTCGGGGGATTTCAACCACGTGCCGTTTGTCGTCGGCGCCAACGAAAACGAGACAGGTCAAGCGGTGCCCGACATGACCGAGGCAGAATACGAGGCGCTTGTGAACGCCACGTTTGCCGCGCTGGCTCCGCAGGTGTTGGCGCAATATCCCGCAGCCGATTATCCCACGCCGCGCGATGCGTACGTGGCAGTCACGAGCGACGCCAAGTTTATTTGCGGAGCGCGTCGAATTGCGCGGGCCGCGGCCGGCTCAACAACGGTGTTTCGCTATCACTTTACCCACGTGCTCGACAACGTGGGCCCGCAGGGAAAGAAAAACGGCGCCTTCCATGGGCTCGAATTGCTGTTTCTTTTCGATAAGCTGACGATTGCCAACTACATGGCTTCCGACGGCGAAAAGGCCTTGGCTGAAGCGATGGGTGGTTATTGGTCGCGATTCGGCGCGACAGGTGACCCGAACGGCAATGGGGCAGTGGAGTGGCCTGTATACGATCCCGTCACCGACTCGTATCTGCAACTCGACACAACGATTGTTGCCGATGCGGGTGTACACACGGTCAACTGCGACTTTTGGGATAGCTTGCTCTAGTTTTCGAGCGCCCGACGCCGAAACCGTGCCCAATCTGACTGGCCCGTTGACGCCCAGTGCTCTCCGGCGTTCCAATAAAAAGAATACGCTTTTTGCGGAGTCGCCTCCAGAGGGGCACCGCCCGCTTTTTCAACGGTCTTTTCACACCGGGAGAGAAACGGATGAAACGGTTTATTCTGGCTGTCGCGCTTGGGCTCATGGGTTGTGTTTCGTCCACCGATGAAGTGGATGACGTGGACACCGAAGACGCTGTGGAAGAGTCGGAAAGCGCCATTTCCAACGCCGCAACCTACACGGGAGATCCTGCAATTGGACGCTTGCTTCTTCCCAACAATAAAAAGTGCACAGGCATTCTCATTGGGCG
The DNA here is from genome assembly GCA_016712345.1 of Polyangiaceae bacterium. Lineage (GTDB taxonomy): Bacteria > Myxococcota_A > Polyangia > Polyangiales > Polyangiaceae > JADJRH01. The sequence continues at coordinate 2,627,363 of JADJRH010000011.1, read as the reverse complement.
TCGCACGGTGCTGACGGCCGCGCGGTGCATTACCACCATCAGCGGTTGGACCCTCCAGACCACCAACGGCAATGGTACAAAAACAAGCAGCACTGTAACGACCGTTTTTGGCGCGACAACGTTCGTTGTAAACGGCACCAACTACGGGTCGGCAACTTCGAGTCCTTACAAATACCCTTCCACCTACCAGTGGCAAGACACCCTTCAGAACAACGTTGTTGTTGCCACCAATCTCCGCGACGACGTGGGGCTTGTGATGTTGAGCAGCGATGTGATCGGCGTTACTCCCATGGATCTCGCCTTGGTTCTACCCACCGTGAACCAAGCGGTAGAGTTGATTGGCCTGGGCGCCACCGGCAAAGACGCTCAGGGCATCTATGTGGGGCAGGGGATAAAGCGCCGGACAACCGGCACGGTGGCGTCACTCAACTCCACCCATCGGAGTGCCCGGGTGAACGGGTCTTCCAACTTCTGTGACGAAGATTGGGGAGGAGGTCTCATCGGCCAGCAAGGCTCGCATCGTTCGGTGTTTGCCGTGGCTTCCGATGGGGATGCGGCTTGCTCATCGTACTCCAACTCGTCGTACCTTTCTTACCACCTCAAGTGGATTCAAGCGCAGTCGGCCGGCAATTCCCGCCCGTGGCAAAACCACGCCAACCAGCTCGACACCGACGGCGACGGGTTCGTCGCACCAATCGATGCGTTGTTGGTGATCAATTTCTTAAATAGTCTGCCGATGGGCAGCAACGGTGAGCTGGCGACCATCCCCGACGCGAGTTTGCCCACCGCGTGGGTTGACGTGGACGGCGATGGTTACGTCGCGGCGATCGACGCGCTCCTGATCATCAACCATCTCAACGGCGGCTGACGTTCACTGAGACGCCAACCGCGCTGAGGCGCCAACCGCGCTCGAATGTCGTCGCACGTCACCCCGAATCGCATAAATCCTTTGCGCGATCAGCTATTTCAATTTGTTTTTGAATGTCATTTCGAGAGCGGGGTGGGGTGGCGCGCAGATTTCATCGATCACATAAGCAATTCTATCTTAAACATTTGTATTTTAATCCATTTTACTCACATGAAGTGCTCGATCCGCAACGCGGAGCGCCGCGCCCCCAACACGTTCGTAGGCGATGGCCGGGATGAGAAAGTCCGGGGGTCGGTCAGCGGCCAAACCTGGGCTTTGTCACCCGCTGCGCCGCGGCTCATCGGGTGGCGCCCGCGTTAAGCGTTTTCGCTGCTTTCAACGCCGCCGCGCTTTCGTTTTGGTGTGCGCGGTCAAACGGGCGTATTGTCGGCGTCTATGAGCGACGACAGAACACCCCCGGAACGGGTTCGCGTTGGAAAACTGCAAGAGGTTCAAGTGCCGGACGTGGTGAAAATCGACCACGCATGCGCGGCGATGTACCACGCCGTCGGCTTTGACGCGGCCGAAGTGCCGGTTCGCTCGTATGCCGACCTGGCCAATCTCACCCGCGATCACAACGTGTTTGTTGTGGAAGCCGACTGGAAGCCGGCGGGCTACGCCGCTTGGCGCGATGAAGTGCCCGGCGTTGCGTACATCGAAGAGATGAACGTGGATCCCGAGCTTCAGCGCTTCGGGCTTGGTTCCAAGCTCCTTGAAGCCGTCCGTGACGACGCCCGACGCCACGGCATCAAGCATATTGTGCTGCGAGCTTGGACCAAAGCGAAGTGGGCAATGGGCTTTTATCGAAAAAACGGCTTTCGAGACACCGAGACAGCCACGTTGCCCGACGACGTGATGGGTTGGGTTACCCGCAAAGAGCAGTCGGGCCGGCCCGTGGTTCGACCGGGCGAAACCATTCTGTTTGGTGAAGTGGGCGAAGCGCCGCCGCCGCCGCCCGAAGAGCCGGAAGAGTCGGACGTGCCGCCCGACGACATGGGTTGAGGCACGAAGCGCCCGAGCGCCGACGGGCATCGTCGGCGCTTGTTCGCCCGGGTTTTCGAGCTGCGCGCCCCGCTGAGCCTCAGCCTTCCTCGAACATCTCCGAGATTTTGTGAACCGTTGCCGCTCGACGCACCCAGGCGCTCAGCTGGGCGGCATCGGTGCAGCGCTCGATACGCTCGCGCGCTGTTTTCGTGAGTTTGATGCCGCGCGCATCGAGAACAGTTACGATCGCTGTCGCCAGCGCGTGCTGTTCGCCTTCTTGTCGGCCTTCTTGCCGGCCTTCTTGCCGGCCTTCTTGTCGACCCGCAGCCAGCACCGCTTCAAGATCGGCGTAACCTTGTCGCTGGAGCAGGTTGGCCAGCGTGGCGCGCGCCGCAGCGTCGCGATCGTAAAGCGCTTCTATCGGGACCGGATTTTTCAGGACGCCGGGCGCAGTGAGAACCGAGCCCGGTGACATTGTCTGCACCTTTTTCCCGGCCTCGTGAACCTCCACGCGACGCGGACCCGTCAGGCGAACCACCCAAACGAACTTGGTGCCAAACTCCAACAAGTCGCGGATTTTGCTGGTCAGCTCCTTTTCGTCCTGGCCAATATCCGCGTATTCAATTGCCAATTCAGGAACGCCCACCACCCAACCCGGCCGATTGGGCACGTTGCCCACCGCCACGTCCGGCGCGCGCAACATGTTGGGAGCAGGGGAATACCCCGTGTCAACGCCGGCTTCGGTCACTTGTGGATCCCACCCAACCACCGACGCGCCGAGCTGATTTGGGCCTGAACCGCTGCCGCCGGTTGGCGCGCAGCGGATAGCGTGACCATGCGACAACTCATACGGATCACCGGAACGGAGCTGATCCGCCCGGAAAGGGCCTTGATCGATGACGCGTGCGCGACCGTGCATAGGTGCAGCATACCATGGAAAATGGAGTGCGGGGCGTTGGAATTGTGGCTCGAATGGCCCGCCCGCGGCCGCGCGGAACGAAGTGAGCACGGACGCTTGGGCGGGCAGGGCGCCGCGAGCGTGCGAGCCGGGGGTGGGCACCGAGAAATCTCTCGACGGACTTGCTTCGGTGGTCGGGCGATCGCGTTAGTTTACATAATGTTTCTTATGCGCGATTTGTGGGTGGTAAAAGCAGGGGGTTTTGGTCTATTTTTCGAAGCGCCGTCGCAACGTCGCCGCCGCCCCGCGCACGGCTGGGTGCCGCGGGCCGAGGTTGCATGTTCACGCGGTCGCTCTTGGCAGCTTCGCAACGTCGCCGCCGCCCCGCGCACACGGCTGGGTGCCGCGGGCCGAGGTTGCAGGCCGACACCCCCACGGCGGTCCGCGCCGCGTACGGCTGGGTGCCGCGGGCCGAGGTCGCTGGCCGACGTTATACGGTAACGCTTTCGCGGTGTTCGCCCCAAACGCCGCGCAAAACGTCGCTGATTTCGCCCACGGTGGCCCCGGTTTTCACGGCTCGCAGGATCACGGGCATCAAGTTTTCGGCGCCTTTGGCCGCGTTTTCAACGCTTGTGAGCGCCTCGGCCTTCTCCGGCGTGTTGTGGTCGGCGCGCCACATCCGCACCCGGTCGGCCTGGTTTTTTTCGACGGACGGGTCGATGCGGAGCATGGGCACCGGCGGACTGTCGGAAACGAACTCGTTTTGCCCCACAACCACGCGGCGTTTGTCCTCGATTTCAAGCTGGTAGCGGTAAGCGGTGGCCTGGATTTCGCGCTGGACGTAGCCCTGCTCGATGGCCGAAACCATTCCGCCGAGGGCGTCGATGCGGCGAATGTAGTCGTAGGCGGCTTGTTCGAGGCGCGTGGTGAGCGTTTCAACGGCGTAGCTGCCGCCGAGCGCGTCCACGAAGTCGGCCACGCCGGATTCATGAGCGATCACTTGCTGTGTTCGAAGCGCGAGCGTCGCGGCGTCGGCGGTGGGCAAACACAGCGCTTCATCAAAGCTATTTGTGTGGAGCGACTGGCACCCTCCGAGAACGGCGGACAGCGCTTGAAGCGTGACGCGCACGACGTTGACCATGGGCTGTTGGGCTTGGAGCGTGACGCCGGCGGTTTGGCAATGAAAACGGAGCGCGCGCGCCCGATCGGTCTTCGCGCCGAATCGCTCGGTCATGAGCGTGGACCACATGCGCCGCGCCGCGCGGAACTTGGCCACTTCTTCGAGAAGGTTGTTGTGCGCGTTGAAAAAGAAGCTGATTTGCGCGGCAAATCCGTCGACATCAAGGCCTCCTTCGATCGCGGTCTTTACGTATTCAAGCCCGTCGGCAAGGGTAAACGCGATCTCTTGAGCGGCGTCGCAGCCGGCCTCACGCATGTGATAACCGCTTACGGAAATGGTGTTCCAGTGCGGCACCTGCTTTTCGCAATAAGCAAAGATGTCCCGAATGACTCGGAGCGACGGCCGCGGCGGGAAGATGTAGGTGCCGCGGGCGATGTATTCTTTGAGGATGTCGTTTTGAATGGTGCCGCGCAGTTTGTCGGAGGATACACCTTGTTCTTCAGCCACGGCGATGTAGAGCGCCAACAGAATCGACGCGGTGGAGTTGATGGTCATCGACGTGGAGATCTTGTCGAGAGGCAGGCCGCGGAGCAGGCGCCGCATGTCGTCGAGGGAGTCGATCGCAACGCCGACTCTACCCACCTCCCCTTGGGCATATTTGCTGTCGGAGTCGCGCCCCATTTGGGTGGGTAGGTCAAACGCAACGCTGAGGCCGGTTTGACCCTGCGAAAGCAGGTAGTGGTAGCGGGCGTTCGATTCGTCCGCGGTTCCGAAACCGGCGTATTGCCGCATGGTCCAAAGGCGACCTCGGAACATGTTGGGCTGAACGCCTCGGGTGAAGGGCGGTTGACCTGGAAAGCCCAGGTCGCGTTCGGCGTTGAACCCCACCGACTCAAGCGTTTCGGCGGAGTACAAATCGTCGGCATCCACGCCCGCCGAACCGGGAGCACCTGCCAAGATCGGTGTTCGCGGGCGGGCCTGCGCGGCCGCTTTTTTCAATTGCGCCTCAAAACGAGCGGCGCCGGGCGTGGGCGAACCAGACTTGGGCGAATCTGACTTGGGTGAACCTGAACCGGAGGACGACGCAGCGCTCATGATGGGCGCGTCTTATCTCGCATTCGGGGCGCTGCGCCAAACCAAAACCCTACAAGCGCGACGCCAAGAGCCGCGAAAGAGCCGCGCCGACAGCGTCGGCCAGCTGCAAGAGCCGAGGTGCCACAACGCGTTTCACGTCGACCAGGTCGTCGGCCAACAGGACCATCACCGGCTTTCCGGCCGCGCGAACCACGGCGGCGGCAACATCGGATGTGGGCGCCTCAACGGCTGCGAGGAGGGGCGCATGCACCGCGTTTTGCGGCACGGGGCCGAGGTACGAGCCGGCGGCGACGGCGGTTGCAAAAATGCTCGGCGAATCGGCAGCGAACGAGACGCCGCGCAATTTCTGGGCGTCGCCGAACTCCACGTTGCACGCCCAGCCGTGAAAGCCGTCGCGGCGCACAACGAAGATGGCGGTGCGACGACCGACGGCGCGCAAACCTCGCAGTCCGGCGGCGACAACGTCGTCGCGCGAGCCGGCGATTCGAAGCGCGTCGATGACCAAACGAACATCGAGCGGTTCGTTTCGAGGGAGCGGCGCCGGCAGCGACGGCTCGGGGGCCGAGGCCGGGTCCGCGCCTTTTGCATCCGCGCCCGCCGGCCGTGTTTCGCCGGTGGACGGCGGCGGCTCGCGCACGTCGCCCGCGGTGGGCCCATCCCACGCTGACCGGCGGTGGCGGGTGCGCTCCGACGGCGGTTGTGGAAGCTGAATGTCGATCGCCGGGCGAATAAATCGGCTGGGTTTGCGCTGGCGCGGCGCCGCCGGCTCGGGGCGTGGTTCGGCCGGGGGTGTGAGCCCGCCCCAATCGTCGTCGGCGGCGAGCAGGCCGGGTTGCTCCACGACCGACGGCGGCGGCAGCGAGGGAAACGAAACGGCGGGCGGTTCCGGCGGCGCCGCGCCCTCATTCGGCGCCGGCGGCGACGGAGCGGACGCTTCGACTCCAAACGCGGTTGCCGGCGTTTCGCCGAGGATGGCGCGCGCCAAGTCACGCAGGCGCGGCGTGGAGTCGCGAAGTTTGTCTTCGGCGGGCGGCTTGACGAGGTCGCGGAGGCGAGGCGTCGACTCGCGCACAGCGCGAGTCGACGCCTCGCCTCCGCGCAGCGGTTCGGGTGGAAGGGCGGTGAGATCGCGAAGGCGCGGCGACGATTCACGCAGCGTGCGCGGCACGTCGTCGGGATCGCCTTCCCTTCCCTGCCCTTCGGCGCTTTCCGCGGCCGGCGACTTCGGTGTTCGAAGCGGCAACGGCTCGGTGGGCGGCGGTCCTTCACCTGTCGGCGCGGGCGCGGGCGCATCGCTGAAATCGAGCGCCTTCATGGAGCCCGGTCGCAGTGTTTGTTTGTACATGCGCAGCGTGTCGGGCGGGCCGCCCGTCTTGCGCACGAGTGGAATGGGCGTTGGTTCGGGAGGCGGCGGCGGCGGATTCGACGATTCGGGCGCGCCGTGTGGAAACGGCGGCGTGGCGCGGCGCGCGCGGCCGGCTGCGGCTTCGGCTTCAAGTTCGATGCGGCGAATGGCGTCTTCGATGGCGGACATCGGCGCCCGAAGCACGCGCACAGGGACGCCGAGGTGAAAGTGGACCTCGGCGGCAAGATGAGGATCGAGCGGATCGGCGGCGGCCACTTCGACAACGCGCGCCGCGTGATCGACGCGCACCGGGAGCACGCCCATGCGTCGGCAGAAGTGCGGCGGAAGGCGGTTCACCAACTCGGGCATGCCGGTGACTTGGCGAAGGCCGATGCCGCCGAGCGCTTCGAGTTCTTGATCGAGCACCGCTTCGGAAACGGTGCCGGTGTCGATGAGCGCTCGAACAAAAGGAATGCGCCGCGCGAGCGATGAGAGCAACGCGGCTTCGGCGTCGGCGGTGGAAACCGCCCCCGATGCGATCAGCCGAGTTGCGAGCGCCGTGGACACGTCCGCGACGATACTACCGCTTCACGGGGAACTGGAAGACGACCTCGGTTTGGCGCACAAGGCCGAGGTTGTCGCGCGCAATTCGCTCGATGGCGGCGGGGTCGTCGCGAAGGCGGGCGACCTTGCCGCGCAGCGATTCGATCTCGCGGCGAAGGGCGGCGTTGTCTTCTTCAACGTCGGCGAGTTCTTTTTCAACGGCGCGCATGCGCGGCACGCCTTCGGGCGAGAAGATCATTGCCGGGGCGCCGATGAGCGCCACCGCCAAGATCCCGATGGGGAGCACCCGTTCTAAAGAAGCGCACCGCGCGACATGGTGCTCTGCATCGCCCTGCCTCGCTGTGAGGGCCAAGTTTTTAGCGTTTCGACGGGTAGGTCGCTTCGTGACCGATCGCGTGTTCGCTCTGAACGGGGCCCTCCGGACTCGCGGGTCGCGGGGCCCCTACCCCACGCCACCGCTCAAACACGGCGGTCCCCCATTCATCTCTCAACGCGATCGGTCGCTCGCTCCCTTGCAAAAGAGAGAGAGCGCGGCGAGTCCGCTGCCAGGTAGGTTTTGTTCTTATTGCTTCTTTTGGGCTGTGATACCCATCGCGCTCTCGTGTCTGCGAAAGAATCGCCCGAGGCTCTCAGCGGGCCTGCTTCATCGAAATCCGCCGCTCCTCTTTCACGCGGTCCGCTCATCGCCATCGGAGGCGCCGAGGACAAAGTCGGCGATCGGGCGATTTTGCGGCTCGTGGTGGAGCGAGCGGGTGGAAAAGGCGCCAAAATCGCGATTTTTCCAACGGCGTCGAGCATTCCCAACGAGATGGCGCCGCTCTACGAAAAAATATTTCGGTCGTTTGGGGCGCACGCCGAAACAGTGTGGGTCGATCAGCGATCGGACGCTGAAGACCCGAAAAAACTGGCGCAGGTGCGCGATGCGACGGCGATCTTTTTTACGGGCGGAGCGCAGGGCCGCATTGTGACGCTGATCGGCGGGACACCGATGGCGCAGGCGGTTCGGCGCGCGCATCGAGCCGGTGTTGTGGTGGCGGGCACGTCGGCGGGCGCTTCGGTGATTTGTGATCACATGATTGCGCAGGGGAAAAAAGCGTACGCACCGCGGCGAAGCAACATCACCATGGCGCCGGGGTTGGGGCTCACAAAGCGGCTTGTGATCGACCAACATTTTGCGCAGCGGCATCGCATTGGGCGGCTCTTTACGGCGGTGGCGCTCAACCCATTTTTGCTCGGCGTTGGGATTGATGAAGACACGGCGATCGTGCTCGAACCGACGCATCAGATGCACGTGTTCGGCGCGGGCACGGTAACGGTGATCGACGGCGCGAAAATTCTGTACACCGACATTCACGAAACGCCGACCGAGGGTGAGCCGGCGGCGCTGCTCGGTGTACAAGTTCACGTGCTGACGCACGCGTGTACATTTGACATTGATGCGCGCAGGCCCACGTGGCCGCCGCCTCCGACACATCCCGATCATTGTCCTCGGCCTGCGCGCCGAAGGTCTCGAAAAGCAGCGGCTCCGGCCGCATCCGCACCTTCCGAGGAAGAAGAGACGTGAAGCTGCTTGAAACCCGCGTGTACCGGGGACCGAGTCTCTACGGCTATCGGCCCGTCATTCGTCTCACGGTGGATCTTGAAGAGCTGGAGCAATATCCGAGCGACAAAATCCCCGGATTTGTGGATCGGTTGCTCGCCGATATTCCATCGCTCGACGAGCATGGGTGTTCGTACGGGCACCAGGGCGGATTTGTAAAACGGCTTCGCGAAGGCACATGGTTTGGCCACATCGCCGAACATGTGGCGATTGAGTTTCAGTGCCTGGCGGGAACGCCGGTGACGTACGGCAAAACGCGCGGCGCGGGGCGCGAGGGCGTTTACCACATCATTTACAGCTTTGAAGAAGAGCGCGTGGGCAAGCGCGCGGGCGATTTGGCGCTGCGATACCTGCGGTCGATTCTGCCCGTGGGGTTTGCGGATCGATTGGCGCCGGCGCCAAACCTCAAAGAAGAGGTGGACGAACTGGCGCGTCTCGCCGAACGCGTGGCGCTTGGACCGTCCACGCGCAGCTTGGTCGAGGAAGCGAAACGCCGCGGCATTCCAACGTTGCGCCTCAACGAGCACAGCCTTGTGCAGCTTGGATGGGGTGTACACCAGAAGCGCATCCAAGCTACGATCACAAGCCAAACGAGCCACATCGGTGTGGAGATCGCGCAGGACAAACAGCTCACAGCGTCGCTGCTTGAACGCGCCGGTTTGCCCGTTCCGAAACAGGAGCGCGCCGACACGGCCGACGAAGCGGTGGAGATCGCTGAGCGCTTTGGATACCCGGTGGTCGTTAAGCCGATGGACCTTTCACACGGGCGCGGCGTGGCTCTGAATCTGCGCGATCCGCAGAGCGTTCGCGACGCGTGGGAAAAGGCGAACGACCTTTCAAACTACGTGATCGTTGAAACGTTTCAAGACGGTTACGACCACCGCGTTTTGGTGGTGAACGGCGAAGTGATCGCCGTTTCGCAGCGCGTTCCTGGGCACGTTGTGGGGGACGGCAAACACACGATTATCGAGCTTGTCGACAAGGTGAACCAAGATCCTCGGCGCGGTGTGGGGCACGAAAAAGTGCTGACGCGCATTGAAATCGACGATCAAGCGAGCCGCCTTCTCAAGCTTGCTGGGTACACAACCGCCACGGTGCTCAAGGCGGGTGAAGTGTTTGCGCTTCGAGCGACGGGCAACCTCTCAACGGGCGGCACCGCGGTAGACAAAACCGACGTGATTCACCCGGACAATATCGATATCGCAACGCGCGCCGCCAAAGTGGTGGGCCTGGACATTGCGGGCATTGATTTGATTTGCAACGACATCTCCAAGAGCGTTCGCGAGCACGGCGGCGCAATTGTGGAGGTCAACGCGGCGCCCGGGTTTCGAATGCACTTGGCGCCGACTGAAGGTACACCGCGCAACGTGGCGGCGCCTGTGGTGGACATGCTCTTTCCGCAAGGCGTTCCGGCGCGCATTCCCACCGCGGCAATCACCGGGACCAACGGCAAAACAACCACGAGCCGCATGGTCGCGCACATTCTCAAAATGAGCGGCAAGCGCGTGGGGCTCACCACCACCGACGGCATTTATATCGACGGCGAACGTGTACTCAAAGGCGACATGACGGGGCCGTGGAGCGCGCGCGTTGTACTCATGGATCCCTCGGTGGAAGCCGCGGTTCTTGAAACGGCGCGCGGCGGCATTTTGCGCGAAGGGCTCGGCTGGGATCGCTGCGACGTTGGATGTGTACTCAACGTGAGCGGCGATCACCTCGGCCTTGCCGGCATCGAAACGGTGGAAGATCTTGCTTACGTAAAGCAGCTCGTAGTGGAAGTGGTTCGCGAAAACGGCACGAGTGTACTCAACGCCGATGACCCCCTTGTTGTAAAAATGGCCGACAAAGCCGAGGGGAAGATCATGTACTTTTCGCGCTCGCCGTCCAACCCTGTGGTGCGTACACATGTGAAGCAGGGCGGCCGCGCCGCGGTGATCGAACAGGGCGTGAACGGCGACATGCTCACGATCTACGACGGTGACAGACACATCCCCGTCACGTGGACGCATCTAATCCCGGCAACGTTGGAGGGGCGCGCCAAGTTCAACGTGGAAAACGCGCTCGCGGCCGCCGCCGTTGCGTACTCCATGGGGCTCACGCTTGAACAAATTCGCCACGGGCTTCGAACGTTCACCACGTCGTTTTTTCAAGCTCCGGGCCGCTGCAACGTGTTCGACGAACATCCGTTCCGCGTGATTGTCGACTACGGGCACAACCCCGCGGCGATGGAGCGCATGGCCGAGCTTGTGAAGAGCCTTCGAAAGAAGCGCGCCATCGGCGTCCTTCAAGCCGCGGGAGATCGGCGCGATGTGGACATTCGTGAAATTGGGCGAACGGCGGCGCCCGCGTTCGACATTCTCATCACCAAAGAAGACGATTCGCGCCGCGGTCGCCCCGTGGGTGAGGTGGCAAACCTCTTGGCCCAAGGGGCGCGTGAAGGCGGCTTGGCCGAAGAAAATCTCATCTTTTTAACCGATGAGCCTGATGCCGTGCAGCGTGCGCTCAAAATGGCCGAGCCTGAAGATCTGGTGGTGATCTTTGCCGACGACGTGGTGCGCACGTGGAAACAAGTCATTTATTTCGGCAAAAAACGCCCGCAGGTTGAAAGCGAGATCGACTCATGACGTTTGCGATTCTCACGCACGGCGGCGCGGCGTCGCCCAAAGCGCTCTCCGACGGATGTGAAACCGCGGCAAACGCGGCTCGCGCGGTGCTTCAGGCCGGCGGCGATGCGCTCGCCGCGGCGCTCGCGGCAACGGTGGTTCTCGAAGACGATGAGCGTTTCAACGCGGGCACCGGATCGAATTTGCGCCTCGACGGCCGGGTGATCGAAATGGATGCCTCGATCATGACGGGCGACGGGCGGTTCGGCGCCGTGACAGGTCTTGAACGCGTGAAAAACCCCATTTTGGTGGCCGCGAAAGTGCGAGAAACGCCGCACCTTCTCATTGCGGGCGCCGGGGCCACAGCGTTTGCGCGCCGCCTCGGGTTCAGCGACTACGACCCCACAACCGACCGGGCGCGCGCCAAATACAACCGCGCAATCGCGGAGCTGCGCGGTGAAGGTGACGGCGCCTACGCCGACGACGCGGCCGTTTGGAAAGACATCGCGATCGAAAAAGTGTGGAATTTCTCGGGGCCCGTATTGGGTACACAAGGCGCCGCCGTTGATACCAAGTCCCGCATCCGCCCGCCGGGGGATGAAGGTTGCGACACTGTCGGCGCCGTCATTCGCGACAATAACGGCGGGTTTGCGGCAACGGCCTCCACCGGCGGAACGCTTTACATGCTTCGAGGCCGCGTCGGCGATTCACCGCTTATGGGCTGCGGTGTGTACGCAGGCCCCAAAGGTGCTGTGGCTGCAACCGGCATCGGCGAAGAGATTGTGCGGCGTTTTCTTTCAAAAACGGTGTACGACTGGCTGGCCGACGGCATGACAGCCCAGGCCGCCGCGGCGCGCGCCGTGGCTCTTTTTCCCAACGAAGTCGACGTGGGCTTGCTCGTTGTGGGCGAAGAAGACCATGCGATTGCCGCCAACCGCGACATGGCGGCGTTTGCCTCCGTCGGCTGAAACCATCCTACTTTTTTGTATCGTCGAGCTTGAGCGCTTTTTTGAAGCGTTTCGCGTCGGCAAACATGTCCACGTTCGTGAATACGTACGTGTGATCGGTGTGTTTTGCGTCGCGCGCGATCTCAGCCAACCGCTCAATTGCCGGGTCTTCGTACCGCGACTTGTGCCCGGCCGGACCGTGGAGCCGGTAATACGCGGTTTTGAGTTTTGAGAGCCCCGAGATGAGCGGATCGCGCGCGGCAAGCGCGCCGGCCTCTTTCGTGAGGTCGTCACACTCGTCGGGATCCCAACCCTGCGCCGGTTCAAACACGACGCGTTCAAAGCGTGCCTTGACGTTCAGCAAGAACTCTTTGAGCACCGCCTTGTTCGCCCGCGTTGGAGCAAATTCAGCGGGGGCCACGAAGAGCGCCGTTTTGGCCGAAAGCTCCTCGGCGATTGCCTCAATGCTTTTAAGCGCCGTTTCAATCACCTTCCCGTCGCGAAATCCCTCTTGGCCAATTTCACGCGGTCCGACGAGCGCAAAGCGGAAGTTGGGCGGCGCTTCACGGCGCCACCTTCGAATCGTTCCAGAGCCGGGCAGCGACACGTGCGTTTCTTGAACTTCCACGAACATGAACTCGCGGAAGTAGCGCGTCGCTGGGACGGGAAAGCCGGCGCAGCCGACGGTTATCATCGGGCGAACCATAGCTTAGGTAGTCACGCGCGAGAAGCGGTAATATCAGTTTGATTTTACAGCCCGCAGAAAGCCCCACCCTCGCAACGGATCGGTCCGGCGGTATCAGCTCCGTTTCGCACGTTTTTTGGGGCCGGTCGTCTCTCTCATTCGCAACAGTTCGAGCTTGCGCGTGAGCCGGAGCCGGCGCTTTTCGGCGGCCACGGGGCTCTCATGTGTACCCGCCTCAACATGGGAAAGCGCGCGGTCGTACGCCTTGCCTTTGTGTTCGTAGAGTTTGGCGAGCAAGAGACGCACCGCCGGATCTTCCACTTCGGTGAGAAGCGTTTCGTACTGCAAAAGAGCCTCCGCCACGTCGCCGCGCGCGCGCGATATGTCGCCGGAGACTCGACGCGCGTGTACACCGCCTCCGGCACGAACCGCTTCATCGGCGAGAGCGCGCGCGCGGCCGACCGCACCGGCGCGGTGAAGTGTTTTCGCAACACCCGCAAGATCCGACGCGCATAACCCCGCACCGATCCCCGCGCACGAATCGGCGCGCCGAGAGGCATCGCTGGGTACACAAGGCTCCGTGCGCGCCCCCGAAAAAGGCTCATTTTGATTAACCAACGGCTCATTTTGAACGCCGAAGGGCTCACCATACAAACCGAGGAGCGCCACCATCGACATCACGTCGTGTTCGTTGTGCGTCACCACCCCCGAGAGCGCGCTTTCGTCACCGCTTCGAAGAAAGTGCATGTACGCCTCAACGATATCCATGCCGCTCACGTCGCCCACGCGCTCGCGCCCGAGAACGTGGCTTTCGAGCGACGCGAGGTTGCAACTCGGGAGGCGATGACTGTGTACACGTCGCGCGACATGCAACAAATCGAGGTGCGGTGGTTCGTTGGGTTTGGCAAAACGGTTCATCACAAAACGCGTGCGAAGCAGCGGAAAATCAAACGTTTTGCCGTTGAATGTGACGATCATCGAAGCGTCGGCGAGCCGCTTTGCAAAAAGTTCGAGCATGGGCGCTTCTTCACCGAGCCTGCGAAGAAGCATTTGCTCCAGCGTAAAACTTTGGTGTTCCTCGTCGAAAAACGCGAGCCCGAGTAAAAACGCAACCGTGCCCGTTCCGCCCGAAAGCCCCGTTGTTTCGGTGTCCACGTAAAGCGCACGTTTGGGATCGCAGTCGGCGATTTTCGGGTCGAGCGCGAGCAGGCTCAATGTGTACACATCAGCCGAGCGAGCTGTGTGAAGCGGCGCTCGGCCCACGCGGGCGGCCGGAGCGGCTCGAACGCGACGCACGTACCGCGGGCCGAGCGGTGTTTGCTCCACCACAAACGGAAGCTCACTCGCGCTTGGATCGGCGGGTTTGGGCAAAGGTTCGCGATGACCGATCAGCGCGGCAATTCGCGCCCGCAGTTCATCCAGCGAAGGTTTTGAAGGCGGCGCGGGAGCGGGCGCTCGCAGCGGAGGCACGCTCGGCGCAGCGATGAGCGGCGGTGGTTCGGGCAGATTGTGTACATCGGGAAGCGGCGCGTTTAAGGCTGCAAACCGGCTCGTTCGCACGGGTTCGCGCCTTTCCGAAGGCACGGACGGCAGGTCTTGAAGCTTTTGCCGAAGTGAACGCATGGCATCCGATTGTTTTGCGATCAGAGTAGAGTGGGCCGCATTACCGTACGTACGTTCAGGCGTACACTTAGCACGGCGGCGTCGCAATCCCATGTCACCACCTCCCCTCGATAAGTCTGCACCTTCGGTCTCCTTTAGAAAGCGCCTCGCCGGTGGGTTTACCCACGTTCCAAGGACGATGGGCCTGGTTTGGAAGGCGTCTCCCATCGGAACGTTGACCTTGGGTGTACTCACCGCAATAGCGTCGCTGCTTCCCATTGCGATGGCCGCTGTGGGCAAGTGGATTGTCGACGCGGTGATTGCGAAAAACGCGGCCCTTACCGTGCAATGGATTTGTGTGGAAGCCGGGCTTGTGGCGCTGAAAATGGCGGAGCAGCGCGGGTACAGCTTGATTCACATGGTTGTTGGCACGCGCCTCGGTATCAATATCAACGTTGCCATTTTAGAAAAAGCGCTGACGCTTGAACTTACCCATTTTGAAGATCCTGACGTGTATGACAGGCTCACTCGGGCGCGGCGCGAGGCGTCGGCACGGCCGATCGGCGTGGTACTCAACTCGTTTGGAATTGTTCAGAATATCATCACCCTTGTGGGGTATGTCATTCTCATCGCTTCGTACAGCGGTTGGATCGTTATTGGCCTTGTTGCGGCGACGATTCCGGCAACCATCGCCGAGGTGAAGTTTGGGGAGGAGGGTTTTCGACTTAGAAACTGGCGGTCACCTGACACTCGGAAACTCAACTACATTGAATACGTTTTGGCCAATGATGAATATGCCAAAGAAGTCAAGGTGTTCGGCTTTGGTAGAATGTTGCTCGACAGGTATAAAGGCCTGGGAGAGAAGTTTTACAAAGAGGATGTGAACCTGGCTGTTCGAAAAGCGGGTTGGGCGTACGCCCTTTCTCTCCTCGCGGCGGGTGCGTTTTACGGTTCGTTTTTATCAATGGGTTTGGCTGCGGCGGCCGGGCTCATTACGCTTGGGCAAATGACCCTGTACGTGGCGTCATTTCAGCAAGGTCAAACAGCGTTTCAAACGATTTTGGGCGCGATTGGCGGCATGTACGAAGACAACTTGTACATGTCCAACCTGTTCGACTTTTTGGAGATGGATGTCAAGTCCGATCGCTCTGACGATACGAAAGAGCGCATATCTTCGTCTGCAATCGTCGCACCTCCCCATTTACCCCATGGGCTCGTTTTCCAAAATGTGGGGTTTAAATATCCGGGGCGTGACTCATGGGCGCTCCGGCATATTGATCTGACATTGCCGCTCGGTCACTCGGTGGCGCTTGTGGGCCATAACGGGGCGGGCAAAACAACGTTTATCAAACTCCTGACGCGGCTCTATGAGCCCACCGAGGGACGCATTTTTCTCGATGGAAAAGACCTTTCTGACTATCCGCGAGAAGAGGTGCAAAATCGCATCGGCGTGGTGTTTCAGGATTTTGGTCAGTATAAGTTGCTTGCTCGCGAAACGGTGGGGATCGGCAACGTTCCGCAAATGACCGATGTCCCTAAAGTGACCCACGCCGTCGAATTGGGCGGAGCCACGGAAGTGGTGGACAATCTACCCGACAAGCTGGAGACTCAACTCGGCAGGTCGTTTAAAGGTGGGGTTGAACTGTCGGGTGGTCAGTGGCAAAAACTCGCTCTTTCGCGCGCGTTTATGCGTGAAGGCGCCGATATATTGGTGCTCGACGAACCAACAGCCGCGCTCGACGCCGAGGCCGAACACGCGGTGTTTAAGAGGTTTCAACGCCTCGCGCAGGGGAAAACTTCGATTGTGATCTCCCACCGCTTTCCAACCGTCAGATTGGCAGAACAGATTATTGTTTTAGAAAAAGGTGGGATTGTAGAACAGGGCACGCACGAAGAACTTGTGGCAAAAAACGGCCTCTACGCGCGCCTTTTTTCGCTCCAAGCCCAGGGCTATTTGTAGCGGGAACGTCCCAGATCGACCACGGAGGCACTGAGTTTCAGCGAGATCCACGGAGATTTCTTCTTGTTCAGCGGGCTGCCATGGATGTCAGAAGCTGTTCATCCAAATCTTGGAACGACATCTTGCAAGCCGATTGCAGGCCGAAATACAAAATCCTCCGTGTAACCTCAGTGGCCTCCCCAAGCTCCGTGTTTGAATACCACGCTTCAGCGAAGCTCGACGCGTCAGGTTGACCAATACGGTTCGGCCGCTAGATTCCGGAGCCTTCTGTAAAGATATCGGCTTTGGCCTGCCCTTGGGTAACACGGCTATTGGGAGGGACGCCGCGCGTGAGCCACACATTGCCGCCGATGCTGCTGCCGCGGCCAATGGTGATTCTACCCAAGATGGTAGCCCCTGCGTAAATGACAACGTCGTCTTCCACAATGGGATGGCGCGCGATGCCTTTAATGGGTTGCCCTTTTTCGTCGAGTGGAAAGCTCTTTGCGCCCAATGTGACGCCTTGAAAAAGCCTTACCCTGTCGCCGATCACGGCGGTTTCACCAATCACAACGCCGGTGCCGTGATCGATAAAAAAGCTCTGACCGATTTGAGCGCCGGGATGAATGTCAACCCCGGTGTCGGCGTGCGCGATCTCCGTTAAAATGCGAGGAATCAGCGGCACGTGTTCGGAGTAGAGAACATGAGCAATTCGTTGATGGACGATCGCTGTGATGCCGGGGTAGCAGAAGATCGCTTCATCCGGGCTTGTGGCTGCGGGATCCCCTTCGTACGCGGCGCGAATATCGGTTTCAAGCAAGGCGCGGACGCGCGGCAAAGCGGCTGCGAAATGGTGCATCACTTCCGCCGCGCGAGATGTACACCGCTCGCGTTCGCATCCGCCGCACTCAAACAGAAGGCCGCGAAGCACCTGTTCGTGCAGTGCCGCGAGCGTTCGATCGAGCGTGTGGCCCACAAAGAAATCAACGCCGTCTTCATTCAAGTCGGGCGGACCAAAATGAGCGGGAAACAGCGCCGCGCGAAGCCCCTGAATCACCCGAACAAGAGCTTCACGCGACGGCAGCGGTGTACGTCCGCACTGCCTTCCGCGCGATGCGTCAAATGCGCGCCTCGCGGCTCGCAACTCGGTGACCACGTGGCGCAGGCCCCAGGCGTCGGTGGAATGCGGAGCCTGCGCGTCGGCTTCCCTTTCCGGCCGAGGTGTACTCTTCGGCGGAACGGAGGGGACCGACACGAGCGTATTGCTCATGACGCCAAGCCTTTGTCGTCGAACATTCCTTCAAACAAAACGGTCGACAGGTAACGCTCGCCCGAGTCGGGCAACACAACGACGATCGTCTTGCCCTTGCTTTCAGGGCGTTTTGCAACGCGCGCGGCAACGGCAACCGCGGCCCCGCACGAGATGCCGGCCAAGATCCCTTCTTCGCGCGCGAGACGGCGTGCGTACGCAACAGCCTCTTCGTTGGTGACCTGTTCCACTTCATCAATGAGTGAAAGGTCGAGCACGTCGGGAACAAATCCAGCGCCGATTCCCTGGATTTTGTGCGGTCCGGGCTTGTTCGGTTCACCGGCGCGGCGTTGCGTGATCACCGGACTCGCCGCCGGTTCAACAGCGATGGAGTGAAGGGCTTTGCCACGCACCTTTTCAAAATACCTTGAAACGCCGGTGATCGTGCCACCCGTTCCAACGCCGGCGACAAAGATGTCCACGTTGCCCGCCGTGTCGTTCCAAATTTCGGGGCCTGTTGTTGCTTCATGAATGGCTGGATTTGCAGGGTTTTTAAACTGCTGAAGCAACACGTATTTGTTTGGATCCGACGCCACGATCTCTTCGGCTTTGGCAATGGCGCCCGACATACCGCGCGGCCCTTCTGTGAGAACGAGCTTGGCGCCGTAGGTCACAAGCAGCTTTCGGCGCTCCACGCTCATTGTCTCGGGCATTGTCAACGTAAGCGGATAACCTTTGGCGGCGGCCACAAATGCGAGCGCAATGCCGGTGTTTCCGCTTGTCGGCTCCACAATTTCTTTGCCGGGACCGAGCGCGCCGCGCTTTTCGGCGTCCCACACCATGGCCGCGCCCAGCCGGCACTTGACGGAGTACGCGGGATTTCGCCCTTCAATTTTGCCGAGCACCAGCGCGTCGGCGCCGTCGATCACGCGGTTGAGGCGCACAAGCGGTGTGCGGCCAATCGATTCTGCGTTGTCTCGAAACCAATGGGTAGATTCGTTGGACATGGTACGGCCACGCTATCGCGGGATCAGGATATCGTCGACAACGATGTGGCCCCACGGACCATCGGAGTCGTCCACTGCCACAATTCTGCCGCGTTTGCCCGCATACGTTCCGGCGCGCAGCTCTTCACGCCGCATAAAATGATCGTTTTTTCCGCACGCGCGGGCAACAATCTTCCCGTCCACTTCAAGCCCGACAAACGTTTTGTGACAGCCTGTCCCACCCGAAACGAGAACCGCGATGGGGTCAACTGGTAGAACCAACGTTCCAAATTCTACCCTTCCCTTTGTTTGATCGCCGCCGTGCATGCTGTTTAAAAACGCCGAGCCTTCAAAGCCGACAATAGGATCTTGCCCTGCAATGGCCTTCCCCACGGGGCCTTTTCCAAAAGCTTCCCCTTTGATAACTGCATTTTCAGGCAATTTATCGAGATTGAGGCGAACGGCGATTTTCGACTCCAGGCGTTTTCTGTCGGGGTCGTCGGGGGGTAAGAGTAGAAACGCTTCGCGGAGCAGTTCACCATAGCCCGAGCCAAACGTGGGGCCGGCGTTTCGAAGGCGTTCTCGCAGATCACCGTCTGTGGGCGCGGTATGAACGGCATCGACCAGGATACCCACATTCGGCGCCGGGTCGGCGTCTTCGATGATGATGGAGCCCGATTCTCCGAGATAGTCGCGAACAGAGAATGATACGGGGGTGGCTCCGGGCAAACCGGTGGGCCTCACCGAGTCCACCTCCTCACCCGAGATGATCAACTTGACAGTTAACTTGTCCGATTTTTTTCCACCCAGAACAAATCGGATTTCTTCGGCGTAAAGCGGCCCGATCGGAATTTCTACCTTCCCTACCCTACCCCCTTTGGGATCGGGAAGAGAGGCCAGCCACGCGTCACCCGTTACACCCGACGGGCGCTCCGCCCTTTCAATACGCAGACCTTTGCCGGTGGTATACCCTTTGGGTAGATCTTCTTCAAAGTCTGCGATAGAAGCCAAACGCGTTTCAATTTGCCAAAGCAGGTAGTCACGTTTGGGATGAATGGCCAAAAAGTCTCTATAAAACTTTCTACCCGCGAGCACCCGTTCGCGAGGCGCTGTGCGCACCAGGGTTTCAACATCGCGTTCAGGCGACGGTAAGGTGGTTCCAGGCAGTTTGGCTATTCGGGCGGCCCAGGTGGGATCGTAGCGCAGGAAGAAGAGTTTTGAGGGGCCGATCTTAATCAACGCCGATTCACGGAAATAGGCGTCGAAACGAAAGCCCACGTCCACAACGGCGCCCTGCTCAATCAGCTCGGGCACGTTGGCCACTTTTTCATGCCCCACGCGGCCCCTACCCTTAATTGTTTTGTGAGCAATGGCCCTGTTTGTGAGGCCCATTCCGTCGACCAAGGGCAGATCTGAATAATAACCCAAAAGGCCAATCGCTCCGGCGGCGAGAGGCGGTTTCACCCCTTTGGAGGAGAGAGAGATGTTGAGTTCTCTACCCAAATGCTCCCAACCACATTCAATAATCAGGGGGTGAGCCTGACGGACTTTATAAAAACTCGGTTCACGCGCAATGCCCCAACGGATGCCGCGAGGGGGGACAAGCCGTACAGGAAAAAGGGCTGTACCGAGCGAAAGAATGCCAAAAAAGCCCGCGAGCCAGGGAGTCCAGGCGTGTTTCGGTTTGCTGAATTTCCACCTTAAACTCACCTCCATGGAGATGGCGACAATGGGAAGCAGGGGTACAAAAAATCTGTACTCCATAAAGTCGCCGCCCACTTTGATCACGTAGGTTGCAAAAAGGGGGACCGCGAGAAGGGCAAAGGCGCGCGTTCTAAATTCAGTTCTGTTGCGACTTTTGCCGAACAACACCACCAAAAACGTGGGGAGCCAAATCCACGCAGTGGACGATGCGACGAAGTGGAGCCCGTAAATTCCACCCTGGGACCAGTAAGCTCCGTCGCCGGATTTGGCGTAATACGTGTTGGGAAAGAAGTCGCCGTAGACCTTCCAGCGAATGAGATAAAACGGCACGAAAATAACGAAAAACGGCAAGAGGTAAGCGGCGTACCGTTTAAAGTCGAGGCGGCGAAGCAACGGCTTTTGTACAAACACAACGTCTTCGAGCGCAATTGTCAGACCGAAACACGCATAAAACAAAACGTGGTCCGGCCGCATCATTGTGGCGAATACTAAAAGTATTCCAGATATCCAGGCCCCGCGTTTGTGCCCGCTCGCCACGAGAGCCAGCACTACCAACATGGCAGCCGGCATGGTTTCCAAGCCCGACGTTGCGAAGGTGTGAAATGGCACAAGCGCTGCCAGCGCAATCACCGCAAATGGAAGCGCCGGAGGGGACGGAGCCGCTTTGCGAACGGCGATTGCCGTTCCAAACAGGGTGATCACAAACGTGGCCAAACACCCCCACAACGCCGTTTCTGGAATGTTGCCACCGAGCTTGCCAACAAGGCCGAGCAAAAAGGTCCACAAGAAGTTGGTGTACCCTTCAACCCACTCGCCTTCGTTCCAAACAAGGCCTTTGCCGAGAGCAAAGTTTCTGGCGTAGCGAAATGAAATAAAGGCGTCGTCGCAGACAAAAGCGGTGTCCCAAGCGGCCCACAAACCCAGGCCCATCGCAACGGTGAAAAGGCTCCAAAACAAGATGGTGCGAACGCGTTCTCGGCGGCGGGTCATCAAGCGTTCAAGCCCGAAAAAAAAGGCTGCACCCGCCACGAGGAGGAGCAACCACAGGCGACCCGACGACAGCGCCAGGGCGGTGTCTTTCAGGATTTCTTTTGAAGCGTTCACGGTGCGACCTGGGCCAAGGAAGGGACGGCACCTAATACCACCGACCACGCTTTTTTTGGCGACGACATTGCGCGCAAAGCGGGCCCCAACAATCCCGACTTGTTCTACCCTGCCCCGCAATGATCGGTTTGCTCCGAAACGTGCTGTGCGTGGCCGCCGCCTGCGGAGTGGTCGCGCTTGTCTCATGTGGCCCGGCTTCGCCCGAACCCACAAATCCAACGTCGGTCGGATCGACCCAACCCACGTCGGAACCCGTACAAACGTCCACGCCCGCAACGCCCGCGGCAACTGCGGCGCCACAACCGTCCGCTGCTCCGTCGGCGCCGCCGAAACCCGGCGTTCCGTACGACAGCGTGCCCGTGCCGGGTACGCAGCCGCTCACGCAGGATGAAGCCGTCGAACTTAAATCGAAGTGCAAGAAGTTGAGCGAGGCCGTCGCCGCGCAGGCGAAAAAAAATGGATCGTCCAAGCGCCCGATCGACGCCGTGTTTGAAGTGATCGCAAACCCACCCAAGATCGCCGGTGTGGATGTTCCGCGATGCGCCGATTTGATGAAACGCGACACCGTTTCATACCTCGGGCAATCCAGGGAAAATGAAGCCAAAATGAACTTGCGGCGCGTCATGGTGGGGCTGATGGGCGCCATTGAAAAAGACCCTCAAAAATTCTGCCCGTCGGCCTCCGCGGTGCCGCCCTCGCTCGATGCGGTGAAGACAAGTCCGTACTCGTCCAAACCTGAAGACTGGCAATCGGAAGGCTGGAAATGTGTTCGGCTCGATCTGTCGGGGGC
Organism: Polyangiaceae bacterium; assembly: GCA_016712345.1. GTDB lineage: Bacteria > Myxococcota_A > Polyangia > Polyangiales > Polyangiaceae > JADJRH01. The sequence continues at coordinate 2,605,241 of JADJRH010000011.1, read as the reverse complement.
GCCCCAGGTGTTTCAGTACGAACTTGTCACCAACGTTTCTGAGAAAACGTACACAGTGATTGCGCGCGGGTACCCGGTGCAGGGTGGACCATCGACAGAACTCTACATTGAGGGCAAGGTCGATCACGGCGCTGTGGATCCGTCCACGCCAATCCTTCGCAGGTGAATGTGAGCCATTCGCCATCTCGCGTGCGGCAGATGCTCGGGGGTTTTACCGCGCTCGTGATCGCCTTTTTGTACCTGCCGATCGTTGTGTTGGTTGTGTACTCATTCAACGCGAGTGACATGGCCCTTGTGTGGGAAGGCCTTTCGTTTCGCTGGTACGCCGAGCTTTATGAAGAGACGCGCGCACACCTCGCCGATGAGCGCCGATCGTCTTTAATCGCAGCACTTTGGAACTCCACGGAGATTGCAGCGGCGACCACCGCGTTGTCGATCGCCCTCGGCACGTCGTCCGCTTGGCTTCTCCATCGACACAAAGCGCGGTGGCTTCGCGCGGTACGCATTGCGGCATACGTGCCGATGATCCTGCCCGAGATATTGCTTGGGATCAGCCTGCTTGTGCTGTTCAAAACAGTGCGTTTGGATCTCGGTTTTTTAACGGTGATCTTGGCGCACACAACGTTCTGTTTTCCGTTTGTGATGGTCACCGTTCAGTCGCGTTTGGCAGGCCTCGATCCTTCGCTTGAAGAGGCGGCTCAAGATCTCGGTGCGACGCCGACGAGGGCGTTTTTCTCGGTGATCGTTCCTTACCTTTTGCCGGCGATCATCGCCGGGGGTCTGCTCAGCTTTACGCTCAGCTTTGATGAGTTGGTGGTCACCTATTTCACGCGCGGCCCCACTTCTGAAACGCTGCCCGTGAAAGTGTACGGGATGGCGCGGGTGGGCCTTTCACCGGCGCTCAACACGATTTCCACCGTGCTGATTGTGCTCACAGCGATGATGGTGGCTCTCGCCGAAGCACTCAAAAAAGTGTACACAAAATAATAGTTGTTTCGATGCGCGCTCGCTTCTGTGAAAATGCGCCCACGTTCATGATGTACCGACGGTCCCTTTTTGCGCTGGCTCTCGCCATCACAACACTCGGTCTTGCTTGCAGCAGTGGAGGTTCAGGGTCAGCGGGCCCGGCACCCAGCGGCACAGCGCAGGCTACTCAAAAAGAAGCCCGCAAGTTGGTTGTGTACGGTTGGTCTGAGTACATCCCCGACGCTGTCATTCAGGGGTTTACCAAAGAAACAGGGGTTACGGTTTTGTCAGAAACGTTTTCTTCCAACGAAGAAATGCTCTCCAAGCTGCTCGCGGGCGGCACCCCGTACGACCTCATTCAACCGAGCGAGTACATGGTGGAAGCCCTCGCCAAACAAAACCTGCTGATGGAGCTAACCCCGGCGGCTGTACCAAACCTCAAGAACATTGACCCCAATCTGCGCGGTCTGCCCCACGATCCCAATTACAAGTATTGCGCACCGTACATGGCCGGTACGGTTGGAATTGTGGTCAACACTGAAAAGGTGAAAGACCCGGTAAAGGGGTACAAAGACGTTTTTCAGGAGAAGTACAAGGGTCGCATTGTGGCGGTCAACGACGCTCGTGAAATGGTGGCGTGGTCGCTTTCTACCCTTGGAATTGGGCCCAACGACATCACGCCTGAAACACTTGATAAAGCCAAGCCGGTTTTGTCAGAGTGGGTAAAATTTGTAAAAGTGTTTGACTCTGACAGCCCCAAAACAGCACTCTTGAACGGCGATGTCGATCTCGGGGTTGTGTGGAGCGGTGAAGCCGCAATTCTCTACGAAAAGAACAAAAAGTTTACGTTCGTATTGCCCGACGAGGGCGCTCACCTTTATATCGATCACTTGTGTATTCCTTCGGGCGCGGGCAACAAAACCGACGCCGAGAAGTTTATCAACTACGTGCTTCGGCCCGAGGTATCCAAGCTTGTTTCTGACAAGTTCCCCTACCTCAACCCCAATATTGAAGCGCGCGCGCTTCTCACGGAGGCCCAGCGCCAAAACCCGGCAAGTTACCCACCGGCGCTCATGAGCAACATGAAAAAGGCCTCCACATTCCGCGATATCGGCAAAATCTCCACCGATGTCGACAAGCTCGTGACCGACCTGAAAGCTCAAAACTGACGGGCATGAACGGGGTCACACTGGGTAGAAAAACCGCGTAACTGTCCCAAACGCGGCAAGCGGCGCGCAAATCATGGCCGAAAATCACCGGGCAGCAAGGCTTGGAAAGATGGGGGTGGTTTTGGCGGTCCCCCTCGTTTTGTGGCTTTTTGCGCTTGTGATCCTCCCCAATCTCATCCTTCTTGTGTACGCATTTTGCGACCGGGACGATTTTGGTCAGGTGGTTCCCAAGTTTTCGCTCGAAGCGTTTACCCGCCTGGCCGACACTTCTTATCTAAAAATTCTACTGCGTTCGCTGGCCCTGTCGGGCGTTGCCACAACCATTTGTGTGCTTGTGGGCTTTCCAGTGGCGTATTTTATCGGGCGCACTTCGGCCAAGTGGCAAAACAAACTCCTCATTTTGGTGATGATCCCTTTTTGGATCAGTTTCTTGGTGCGCACGTACGCGTGGATGATCTTACTCCGGTCGGAGGGGCTGATAAACGCCCTTCTTCAGTATACCCACGTGATCGCAAAACCGCTGGAGCTGCTTTATACAGACTTCGCGGTGCTGATCGGTATTGTGTACGCATACCTTCCATTCACCATTCTACCCATTTACGCGAGTGTTGAAAAACTCGACCCTTCCCTCATGGAAGCCGCTTCCAATCTCGGCGCCCGTCCGCTTCGGACGTTTTGGAGTGTGATCTTACCCCTCACGCGACCGGGCATTGTGGCTGCCGCGCTGTTTGTGTTTATACCGTCGGTGGGTATGTTTGCCATTGCCGACCTGATGGGCGGCGCGCGCAATCAACTGGTGGGCAACGTCATTCAAAATCAGTTTGGCCAGGGGCGCAATTGGCCTTTCGGCGCGGCGCTTGGTGTGGTGCTCCTTACCCTATTTTTGGCGCTCCTCTCGTGGGCGCTCAAAAAAGACGGCGAAGAGGCGCTGCACCGATGAGCCGAGCCATGATTGAACTCCACAATGTGTCCAAACGCTTCGGTGCTGTGGAAGCTGTGCGAGGGGTAGATCTCACCATAGCCGAAGGGGAGATTGTTACCCTTCTCGGTCCGTCTGGGAGCGGCAAAACAACCTTGTTGCGAATGATTGCCGGGTTTGAGTTGCCCGACAAAGGTCGCATTGTTCTCGATGGAAAAGACGTGACGCATGCGCCGCCGTACGAGCGGGATGTTCGGCTGGTGTTTCAGAGCTACGCGCTTTTTCCGCACCTGACAGTGGAACAAAATGTTGAGTTTGGTTTGAAAATGATGGGCGTTTCAGCCTCCGAAAGGCGCGAAAGAGTGAAAGATGCCATTTCCCTTGTTCGAATTGAGGGGAAAGAAAAAGCGCGCCCGCACGAGTTGTCAGGAGGTCAAAAGCAACGCGTGGCTCTGGCACGCGCCTTGGTATGCAAGCCCAAAGTGCTTTTGTTGGATGAGCCGCTGTCGGCTCTCGACGCCAAGCTCCGTGACGCCATGCAAGTGGAGTTGAAAAAGCTCCAACAAAAAGTGGGCATTACGTTTGTGTTCGTCACCCACGATCAGCAATCGGCGCTGGTGGTGAGCGATCGTATCGCGGTTGTCAACGAAGGGCGGATTGAGCAATACGCCGGTGTGGCGGAAATCTACCATCGGCCAAAAACAGCGTTTGTGGCTTCTTTTCTCGGCGAGAGCAATCTCCTGACTGCTCGGGTACTGAGTCGCGGGGATGGGAAGGTGAGACTGTCACTCGCAGCGGGGATTGAGGTGATCGCCAACGACGATGGTTCAAGGCAATACGGTAGTCAGGTGACCGTGGCGATTCGACCCGAAAAGATCCACGTGGAGATCTTTGAATTTGAAATGGATGGTACCTTCCATGGTCAGGTCACGGACGAGATCTTCCGCGGCCCACTCGCTCAACTGTCGATTATCACCGAGTCTGGGTTGGAGCTGACAGCGGTGGTGGCCACGCGCACGGCCGATCGGGACACACCGTCAAAAGGTGAACAAGTCACGTGGTGGGTGCACCGCGACGACGTGGTGATTGTGGGGTGATGGTGAAAGCGCCGCGGGGCAAGGGCAGGGCGGCGGGGTAATGCTCAAGGCGCGGCGCCGCACTTGACAATTGCCTGACTGTCAGTCCCAGATTTCGAGCAGCTCAATTTCAAAAATCAGGGTTGCGTTGGGTGGAATTTTACCCGGCACACCCTTTTCACCATACCCAAGGTGGCCGGGGACGGTGAGTTTGCGAATCTCACCGTCTTGCATTCCAACAAGCCCGTCATCCCAGCCTTTGATAACGTGACCCTCACCAAGTTTGAACGTGAAAAAGTCGCGCCGTTCGCGCGACGAGTCAAACACGGTTCTGTCGGTTAAGGTGCCAACGTAATGCACGAGCAGGGTGTGACCGTGCTGTGCTTTGGTTCCATCGGGATCGGAAGGATCGCGAACAACTTCAACCTTGAGTTCGTCGGCACTCATGAGAATTGCACCATAGACACCTAGTGCGCTCCCCTGTCAAGAAAGATGTGGCATGCTGGAATTGTTTAGTCGGGCGCGAACTTCGCTCGCGCGAAAATCCGTTGGAACTGCACGGTCGGCCTGACTGTCGTTCGTGTGATGGCCACCAAAAAAGCCGAAAAAACAGCACCGATCGCGATTGTGTCCCTGCGATGGAATGGTCAAACGCTCAAGGTTAAGGCTCTAAGCAACGGTGGCCGCGCGGTGGTAGGCGACGATGCCGAGACGTTGGCTCCCCTACCCTTTGACGTGATCGGAGCAAAGGTTCGAACCATTGCCGACACGAAGGAGGGAGCGCACGTGCACATTCCCGAGGGGCACGTGGCGCGCGTTGTCGATAAAAATGGCAATCGGATATTGGCGGCGGGGCCGCTGCGATTGGCGCTTTTACCGGGTTGGGAAGCTTCCATCCATTGGGGAGATTTTGAAGCGATTGTTGCGGGCCACGAAAGCGAGCGAACGCGCTCGAAGACAAAGTGGGCCGCCGGCGCGTGGGTACACACCGCTGTTGTAGCCGCCGTGCACGCGGGGTTTTTGTTTGCCGGGTCGCGAGCGGCACTCGCAAGCGCGGTTGAAAACGAGCAGGAGTTGGATCACGCGGCATTGAAAGGTTACCTCGCCGCGGCGGACGAAAGGTCCAACGCCGCGGACAAAATGGTGTTCGGCGATGGGAAGTCGAACGACTCAAAAGAGGCCAATGGTCAGAGTGGAAATGGCTTTTTCGGCGGGGGAAAACGCCATGAAGGTGACTCGGGGAAGGCGGGTTCCACCACGTCGCGCGATCGAAACAAGCACTGGGGGTCTGAAAATAAACCTACCGCGTCGGTTCGGGGCGCCGACGACGATTTAGAATTGGCTCGCAACTTTGGAATGGTAGGTTTGATTCAGTCAATGAACAAAGCTTCCCCATTTTCAACCGAGACGGCAGTCAACTGGGGGTCAAACGACGTTCTGACGGCGGTAGGTGGAATGTTGGGGCGCACGGTCGGTGAATCTGAAGGGGCCGGCGGTTTGGCTCTTTCAGGTGTGGGTGAAGGCGGCGGTGGACGGGGACATGGAATTGGACTTGGCGTGGTGGGTACCGTTGGTCATACCAATGGCAATCCAGGGCTCGGAACCGGCGGGACGGGAAATCTGCTTGGAATGGGGTTTGGAATCAGCGGCTCCTGGGGCAACCGATCGATGCTTGCCGGCCGTCGAGTGCGTCTGTGGAGGGGGGATGGGTGGGGAACCTCCGTTTCGGGCCGTTTGCCCCCGGAAGCTATACAACGTATTGTCCGCCAGAATTTTGGGCGCTTTCGGGCGTGTTACGAAGCCGGACTGTTGAAAAACCCGGCGCTCGCCGGCAGGGTCAGCGTCAACTTTGTGATTGGTAGAGATGGGGCGGTATCCAGCGTGGCGGAGGGAGGTTCCGATCTACCCAATGCCGCTGTTCGCTCCTGCGTTGTTCGCGCCTTCTACGGCATTTCATTTCCCCAGCCCGAGGGTGGCATTGTGAATGTGAGCTACCCAATCGCCTTCTCCCCCACGTAGTACCGCAGCGCTTGAAATCGCGTTGGGTGGCTGGCGGACAGAAACCGGTTTGCCGCTGTTTGGTTTTACCTTCCAACCGAGTGGGCGGAGCGCGTTCTTTGACCGGCGCTCAAAAGCCGTTGTACGTTTCGTCGGTTAGATGCAGCGCACGATCCTGCTTCACGACAGAACGGCCATCTTGGCGAGACTCGCCGACCACCGCGCGCTCAATGTGTACGCCGTGGGTGATTTGGACGACGCGTTCTTCCCGTACACCTCGTGGTTCGCGCTCGAAGAAAACGGCCAACTGCGGCAGCTTGTGCTCATGTACATGGGGGCGTCACCCCCTGTGATACACGCGATTGCCGCCGATCGCGAAGGGGACATGCGAACTTTGTTGAAGTCGATGATGGGCGTGTTGCCACGTTGCTTCTACATGCACATTACGCCCTCGTTGCTCGACGTATTTACCGATGAGTACACAGTGACCTCACGCGGCTTGCATCGAAAAATGGTGCTTGTCGATCGGGACAAACTCGACCAGGTGGACGTGTCCCACGCGGAGCCGCTGACGGTGGCGAACAAGCGCGAAGTAACGGCGTTTTATGAGCAGGCCTATCCGGGCAACTGGTTTGACCCCAAAATGCTGGAAACCGAGCGATACGTCGGCGCGCGTGTCGATGGGAGGCTCGTTGCCGCCGCAGGTGTACACGTATTTTCACATCACTATCGAGTGGCCGCGCTCGGCAACATTGCGGTGCTTCCCACCTACCGCGGGCGGGGAATCGGTTCTGTCGTCACTGCCGCGGCGTGTTTGCATTTGCTGCCCGACTGCAACACCATCGGCTTAAATGTACACAACGACAACACCGCTGCCATTCGCGTTTATGAGCGACTCGGGTTTGAAACGGTGGGTATGTACGAAGAAGCTGTTGCCACCGCGCGTTAGGTTGGTGCGCAGTAGAAAAATGCCAACCCACCTCGGTTCTAGGGTGGGAGCGGGCCGAGATCGACAATTCGAACATGGCCTGTTTTGTAGGCGATTTTGGCTTTGCCGAGGTTGACCCAAGAGTCGGTGAGGCGCCGCATTTCAATGTCTAGAAACGATTCGTCAAGGGCGAGGTAGCGAATTCCGTCACGTTTCCACAACTCAGGATCACTTGGTTTTTGTTCTAGAAGATCGATACGTCGTCCAATTTTTTCGTCGGAGAAACCGAGGGCGCGCACCGGCCATTGAACCCACGGCGTGGGGAGCCCTCCCCATTGCGAATACGACCAGGCCTGCGGCGACGCGCGGTACACAACGTCGCTTGGGCCCACGTGGTTCCGAAGCCAGACAATCGCCGCCGCGTCGTCCGCGTTGGGTTGAACGGGCGAAAGGCGAATGTAGAGCGACATGGATGTGGAGCTTGCGGCGATGGCTCCGACGTAAGCAAAGCCGGATGTGCAAATGAGGGCTGCAAGGCCCAGGGCGACGGCCGTCATCCACGGCGAGACGCGGGTTGCACTTTCGGATCGGGCGGGAAACCAAGGCGCGAGTGCGGCGGCGCCAAGGACACTCATGGCGATCAGGCCGAGGGTTGCAAACTTGTTGATGTCGTTGGAGCCGGCGTAGCGAACGGAATTGACGACCACGAGCGAACCCATCACCAACAGGCCGAAAAGAATGCGATCGCGTTTCATGGAGGCGAACCCGAGAACGGCCAACGGGAGAAGGATGCTGAATGTCTGAAGGTTCCAGAGCAGCGTGTCGCGGAGGGTGTCGGCAAAACCGACGCGCAGCGAGAAGGCCATTGGGATCAACCCGGGCGACCGGGTGAAAAAGCCGCCGATGAGTCGCGCAAACAGCAGGGCGACGCCGAGGGTAAGGACCATTCGGGCGGTGCGGCGAACCCGCGATTCATCGGTATCGGTAAGAAACTCAACCACCAAAAACGAAGGCAAAAAGGCCGCAAACAACGTGATTTGTGAAAGGGAAAGCGCTGCGAGCGAAAGCACAAGCACCATGGCGCGGACGAGCTGTGTGGTACGCCGCGATGTGAATACGATGAGTGCGCTTAGGCCTACGGGGATACCCAATGACCATGGGTGTTGAAAGAAATAGCTCGAAACAGAGGGGTTTACGTAGAACTTACCCAGATTGCAGGCGTCGAGCACATGGCCCAGAAAGGGTAGATCGTTGTCACAAACGATGGGCATTCCCCCGCAAAATAAGCCCAAAAGCGGCAATAACCACGCGCGTGAACGCCCGAGGAAACGCTCGCCCAACACCCAAAACAGGCACCAGGAAAGCGCGAACAGAAACAGCGTCAAGACGTCGATTGCGCGGTCAATGGGTAGATGAAGAAGCGCTGAAACAGAGGCCGCGAGCGTGTCGAACCCGTGGTGATACCGAAGCGGAGTGTCGGGAAAAGAAAGGTGGCGGGGTGGGTAGATCCCATTTTGCATTTGGGCCGCAATCGACATGTGGCCGGTTGTGAAAAGCTCGTCGTGGATGTGGTGATTCCACGTGGTGGGAAACATGAGAAGCGTCGCGGCAAAGCCCGAAATGTACATCCACGGCGAAGGCCCGCGGCCGGAGATGGGGCGCATGGCGAGGATCGGTCGAGCAAAAACGGCCGTCGCCGCGCCGGCCACCGCGGCAATCAACAAGCCGAATGGAAGGCCGCGCCGCAGATCGCCGAAAGCAAGCGATGTAATGTGAACCGCCAGCAACGCAACGCTCACCGTCAGACCAACGGCCAACACGGAGCGCACTGCTCTGTCACGCGAAACAAGATTGGAGAGCGCCCTGCCAAATAGCCAAATGAGCGGCAAAAACAGGGTTAGAAAAATGTAGGAAGTTGGAAAAGGGTTCGGGACGCCCAAGTAAGTTGCTAGTTCGGGCCCAATTCTTCGGTGTTGTCAACCAGGTGGTGCCGGCGCCAGTCGGATCGGCCGCGCCCCGACGTGGGCGGCGTGGGAGGTTTGACCTGCCCGTCGTCTGAAAAGCGCGTGAGTTCCTCAGCGATGCGGCGCAGGTATTGTTGCTTGATGTGGAAGGGCAAAAACGACGACTTGAAGCCCGCAACGATCATGCTCTTGATGTCGCGGAGCGGCATTCCAAGCTTGTGGTGACATATCCACAGTTCTTTTGAAACCGTTGTGTCGGTGATCAATCGGTTGTCGGTGTTGATAGTCACGCGCAGACCGAGCGATTGATAAAGCTTGAGGGGGTGCGAGGCGAGATCACGAACAGCGCCGGTTTGGACGTTTGACGAAGGACACGCTTCGAGCGGGATGCGGTGATCGTTGACGTAGTGGAGCAGGTCACCGTCTTCCCGAAGGCGGCAGCCGTGACCAATACGGTGCGCTCCGCAAACATGAAGGGCTTGAGCGATCGATTCGGGGCCGAAGGCTTCACCCGCGTGAATGGTGGTGTTGATGTTGTTGTCGCGAACGAGTTGGAAAGCGGCCTTGTGATGTTTTGCGGGGTGGCCGTCTTCACCGCCGGCGAGGTCAAAACCCACGACGCCGCGGCCTTTGTACGCCACCGCGAGTTCGGCCATTTCAAGCGATGATTCAGGCGAAATATTGCGAATGCCGCAGATGATCACGTTGCTCTCAATGCCCCAGTCTTCGTGCGCTTCACGGAGACCCGCGAGCACCGCTTCAACAACGCCGGTGAGGCGCAGTCCGAGCCGGGTGTGAAGCATGGGCGCATAACGCACTTCCATGTACCGAACGTTTTCACGCGCCGCGTCTTCAGCGAGTTCGTACGCAACGCGGTAGAGCGACTCTTCGGTTTGCATGACCGACAGCGTCACATCGAATGCTTTGAGGTACTCCACAAGGGAGCCGACGTTTTCGCCCAAGTGCATGACGCTGCGCAGCCCGTCCGCATCGGCGGCGGGGAGCTGCACCTTTTGTCTCGCTGCGAGATCCAAGATTGTGTCGAGGCGCAGCGAACCGTCGAGGTGAACGTGGAGGTCGGTTTTGGGGAGCTGCTGAAAAAATTCGAGGGGCAGCTTGCTTTGCTCGGTGTCGCTCATCGCCTCTAACTTTGCACGGTCCCGTCACGATCGGAACTGGTACCGCGATCCGTGGGCGCATCGGTACCGCTGTTCATCGGTACGCGGGCGCGCCCAGCGATGATTGAAGCGACCACAAAAACGGCGCCTAACACGGCAAACATCGCCGATACGGGGAGAACGGGGCGCGGGCCCGCCATTTCGTTTTCCACAGCCTCTTCGAGGCGGGGACCGTTGGCGCCGAGCACGACGCGGGGACCGATCCATGTGTACGGCAATCCCTTTCCACCGAGCTTGGTGAACTGCTCGGAGTCGCGCGCAATGGTCTTCGCCGTTTGGTCGGAGGCCATGCATTGGGCAAAGCTCTCGCGATCACCAAAGCCCATTTTTTCGGCCGTTGCCGCCAATTGTTTGTCGCCCAAAACGCCTGTTTCGGCTTGGTACAGGTAGTCCGCCATGGCCGACCGCTTGTCTTCGGGTGTACACAAAAAAGCCTTTGCGGCGGGCATGGCTCCGGGATGTCCACCGAGCGGTTTCATCTTGCGGACCAATCGAACTTTGTCGGGATGGTCATGGAGCGCCTTGTCGATCATGGGGTGGAGCTTGCGGCAGTAGGGGCACTCAAAGTCGGTAAACGCGACAATGGTGACTTTGCCCGCCTCTTGTTCCGCTTGGATTTCCGGGGGAGCGGGCGGCACCTCGGGGTAGCGGGCCCAGACGAACGGCACGAGCACGGCCAACGCACCCGCGATTGCCCACGCCGCGGCCGGTGTTTTGCCGAATGATGCGTTGTGTACACTTGACTCCGAGCCTGCGCCGAGCGCGATCGTGATTGCGGCGGCGCCCGCCAAGACGGCAGACGAATCAACGATGACGCACCACTTGCAAAACGCCCCGATGAGCGCGCCTTGGATCACGATCAGCGCGATCGCGGCGAGCGAACCGAGGGTTGCGAGTGCGGCCACGATGCGATGGTGGTCACGCGTTTTGGACAAGAGCGACGCCATGAACAAGATCGCAAAAGCCGGCAGGGCCAAGGTGGGCAGGGGCACACCCACAATGTGGCTGTACGGCGAAATGCGCACGGCAAAACACCCCGATGCAACACCGCAAAACGCTGGATCTCCTGCGTTTTTGTAGTCGATGTACAACACCGCCGACGCCATCAGTGCCGCGGAAAGAGCGAGCTGTTTGGCGATGGCCGCGGCTCGAACCAGCACGAGGTTGCCCGTTGACGAAGGCGTGGGAGCGGAGTTCTGGGGCGAAGGCGCCATGGCGCGGTGACCCTATCACGCCAAACACATTCCTGAGCCGTCGGCGACCTTGCCCGGGCTACGTTCCGGGGCGTACGCTTTAAACCTTGAGGGCGACGGATCGGGACCGCCGCCTGATGCTTACTTTCCCGCTGTATGGGTCGTCACAATGACAACATTGCGCACAGGCACGTGGCGTTGGGCGTTTTTCGCGGCGGTGTTTCCAGTGGCCGTCGCGGGATGCGGAGAGTCGTTTCAAGCCACCGCAGGCGCGGGCGGCGGAGGGGCGGGAGCGACGGGTGGGTCAACAACTTCGTCGTCCACCACAGCCTCCGGCGGAACGGGCGGCGTTGGAGGCACGGCGACCGGCGGAACCGGCGGCGCGCCGACCGACTGCACCAACGGTGAAACGCAGCCCTGTTACACGGGCCCGGCAAACACCGCTGAAGTGGGCGAGTGCAAGAAGGGTACACAAACCTGCAAGGACAACGAGTGGGGTCTTTGCGAAGATGAAGTGCTGCCCGCGGCGGACGTTTGCGACGGCCTCGACAACGACTGTGACGGTCTCAAAGACGAAGACTGCCCGTGCCGAAACGGCGAGGTTCAAGACTGTTTTGAAGGGCCGGGCATGCCGGGTGTGGGCATTTGCAAAAAGGGACTGTCGGCCTGCGAAAACGGCGTTTGGCAACCGTGTGAAGGATTTGTCGGAGCCAAGGACGAGACGTGCAACGACATCGATGACGACTGCGACGGCGAAACCGACGACGTTCAAGGCGTTGGAAGCATGTGTACCCTTGCGGATGCGCTCGGCGTCTGCAAAACGGGAAAGAAGCAATGCAACTCGGACAAGGGGTTGCTCGAGTGTTTTCCAGCGGTGGAGCCAAGCCAAGAAATCTGCGATGACCTCGACAACGACTGCAACGGAACCCCGGATGACCTTGCATTTGAGGTGTGCACGGCAACGGTGCAGGTGGGCGGTCAACCGGTGACCTGTCAGGGCGCCTTCATCTGCAACAACCAAAACGTAGAAATGTGCGCTCCGCTCGGCGCGATTTTTCAGGACGACTTCTCCAACGCTCAGAGCGGAAAGTGGACGTTTGGATCTGAATGGCAGGTGGGCCCGGCGAAACTCTCAAATGCGCCTCCGACGCTTGGAAATCCCGACCCAGTGGAGGATCACACCATCACGATGGACAACGGCATTGCCGGTGTGGCCATCGGCGGAAGCCCCGTGTCGACCGGTCCATCGTATCTGACAAGCAAAGAGATCGACGCCACTGCGTACACAACGCTCTTCCTGTCGTATTGGCGCTGGCTGAACACAACGTCGAATTTGACAAGGCCGCACACTGTCGAGGTCACGAAGGACTCGGGCCTCACATGGGTAATGATTTGGACAAATGGACAGGATGTATTCGACAATCAGTGGAAGCTGATGGTTCACGATCTGAATCAGTTCAAAGGCGAAAAGATTCAAATCCGATTCGGTTTCGCGCAGCTCACCTCAAATGGAACGATATCCGGTTGGAACATCGACGACGTTCACGTCGCGTCGTGTCCGCCGCCGGGCACAAGCTCCATCAACCAGTGAGTTGAGCCAAACGTTCGAGTTGTGCGCGGCTGAAAATACCGTTCGCCGAAATCCCTGCTAAAAGGGCGTCGCGTTTCAACGCTGAACAAAAAGTTCGCAGCCCTCCATCACCTTCCCTCCGTTCCTTTTTATGACAACGCACAATTCGATCCGACGCGATCGCGTGGTGGACGTGCTTGCTGCCGCCGGGCGCGCTCTTCACACTCAAGAAATCGCCGAACGCCTGGGCGTTGAGCCCGGTGCGTACACAAAGCTCCAACATCTTCTCGACGACCTGGCGTTTGACGGAAGCATTGTTCCGCTTTCAGGACAAAAGTTTCGATTGAACAAGGCGCAGGCCGGCGAGCGTACACACGAGGTGGAAGGGCCGATCAACGTCAACGCGCGAGGGTTTGGCTTTGTCATTTCGGCCGGAGGAGAAGGCGATCTCTTCATTCCGCAGGAGGCGATGGGCGGAGCGCTGCACGGCGACACAGTGCTCGCCCGCGTTGTGTCTCGTTCGCGCCGAGGCTTGGAAGGCGCTGTCGTGAGCATTGTGAAGCGGCGCAACGCGCGCATCACCGGCGTGCTGCGGCGGCGGGGCAAAAGCGCATGGGTGGAGACGGACGACACCCGAATTCGCGGTCCGGTGGTGCTCACGGCCGGCACGGATGGGCAAGACGGCGACGCGTGCGTTGCGGAGATCACCCGCTTTCCTGAAACGGTTGATGAAAATCCCGAGGCGCGTCTGCTCGCAGCGCTGGGACCGCCGGGTACACCCGAAGCCGAAACCGCAAAAATTCTAATTCGCGAAGGTGTTGAAGAAGCGCATCCGCCCGAGGCCGTTCACGAAGCGGACGCGTTTGGTACCGAAGTGAGCCCCGAGGCGCTCGCAGGTCGCGTCGATCTCACTCACCTGCCCCTTCCCACTATCGACCCGGAAGATGCGCGCGATCACGACGACGCGGTGTGGGTTGTGCGAAACGAAAGCGGTGGGTACACAGCGTGGATCGCCATCGCCGACGTGTCGCACTACGTGAAAACCGGCACCGCGCTCGACGATTCTGCGCTCGGGAGAGGTACATCGATCTATCTGCCGGACCGCGCGATCCCAATGTTGCCTTCGGCGCTCTCATCAAAGCTGTGCTCGCTGCTTCCCGATGTGACGCGGCTTTGTTTGGCGATCGAAGTTGAAATCGATGCGTCGGGCAATCCGACGGCGTCGCGACTCATGGAGGGGTTTATGAAGTCGCGCGCCAAGCTGACGTACCCCGGGGTCGCGCGCGCGCTTCATCTCTCAACAGAAATGCCGACCGATCCCGCGGCTGAAGCCATGCGGGACGACCTTCAAACCATGTTCGATCTCGCCATGCTGCTGCGAGCGAAGCGGCTTCGTCGAGGCGCTCTCGACCTCGATCTTCCCGAAGCAAAAATCATTGTCGATCCAGAAACGCGCGCGCCTATCGATGTGGAAAAACGCTCGCGCGATCCCGGCGTTGCGAAGGCCTATCAGCTCATTGAAGAGTTGATGCTGCTCGCCAACGAACAAGTGGCGGCCTGGCTGCTCGCGCGGAGCGCGCCCTGCATTTTTCGAAACCACGGTGCCCCCGACGAAGCGAAGTTGGAGCGTTTTGCTGCCGCATGTGAAGTGCTTGATGTTCCTTTCGAAATGGAAGATGCGCTCGATCCGAAGAAGCTCTCCAAGTTTCTCAAGCGCATTGCCAAACACCCTCGCAAACATGTGCTGCACGGTCTGTTGCTGCGCGCCATGCGCCAGGCCGTTTACGAAGTGGGCAACATCGGCCACTTTGGGCTCGCTTCACCGGCGTATTTGCATTTCACGTCGCCCATCCGGCGCTATCCCGACATTGTTGTGCATCGAGCGGTGCGCGCGCTGCTCCATCACGACACGGTGGATCAAAGCGAAAGCGCAAACGAGCGACTCCGAGCCGCCGCTTCAACGGCGTCGGGCCAAGAGCGCAAAGCGATGGAGATCGAACGCGAGGTTGCCGATCTTTACCGCGCGCTGGTGATGCAAAGTCACATTGGCCAAGTGTACACAGGAACGGTCACCGCGTTTGTTGCGAGCGGTGCCTTTGTGTCGCTCGAAAAGCCGTTCGTGGATGTGCTCGTGCGGCAGGAAGCCCTCGGTTCCGAGTTTGTGATCGACGACAGCGGCTTGTTCGCCATGGCACCGCGCTCCGGCGACCGGGTTGCTCTCGGGGACAGCATGCTCGTGCTGGTGGAGGACGTGAGCATTGAGCGCCGCACGGTGTACGGGCGTCGCGTTCGCGATGAAGAGGCGCCTGCCGAAAGACCCCAAAAGCGCCGCGTGAAAACCTCCAAACGAACAACCGATCGACCTGCCGCAAAAACGGCTCACGGTCCACGCACACGAAACGTGCGCGATCGGGCGAAAACAACCAAGAAAAAGCGACGGTAGCACCGGCTGCGGGTTCGCTTCAGCACGCCCGGCTTGGTCCAACGCGCCGCTTGGTTTGACACGCATCTCGGAGCCGTGCGAAGAGCGCCAAACATGGCCGTCACCTACAAACAAGCCGGCGTGGATATCGATGCGGGCGATGCGCTCGTCGATCGCATTTCGCCGCTCGCAAAACGAACACGCATTCCCGAAGTGCTGGCGGATGTGGGCGGTTTTGCCGGTCTTTGCGCCGTTCCCGCGGGCATGAAAGATCCCGTGCTCGTGAGCGGTACGGACGGCGTTGGCACCAAACTCAAGGTGGCATTCGCCACAGGTGTACACGACACCATCGGCATCGATCTCGTTGCGATGTGTGTGAACGACGTGATCACAACAGGCGCCCGCCCGCTGTTTTTCTTGGACTACTTTGGCACCGGAAAACTCGACGTGGGCGTTGCCGAGGCAGTCATTCGCGGAATTGCGGAAGGCTGCCTCCAAGCCGGTTGTGCACTTCTCGGCGGTGAAACAGCCGAACTGCCGGGAATGTACGCACCGGGCGAATACGACCTCGCGGGGTTTGCGGTTGGCGTTGTTGAGCGCGGCGCAATCTTAAATGGGTCGAACATCAAACCCGGCGACGTCGTGATCGGCGTTGGGTCGAGCGGGCTCCATTCCAATGGGTACTCGCTCGCGCGCCACGTGATCGAAAACGTCGCGGGCTTAAAAATGAGTGACCCGCTGCCGGGGCTTGGAAAAACGGCGGGCGAGGCGCTTCTCGTTCCTACAAAAATCTACGCGAAGGCCGTGACCGCCCTGCTCGGTGCCTGCGGGCCTTCGATCAAAGGTCTTTCGCACATCACGGGCGGAGGTTTGCCGGGCAACGTCCCGCGCATTTTCCCGGACGGACTGGGAGCGCGTTTGAAAATGCCGTCGTTTGAGCGACCTGCGATCTTTCGTTTTTTGCAAACGCACGGCCCCGTTGAAGAGGCGGAAATGCGCCGGACGTTCAACCTCGGCGTGGGTCTGATTGCGGTTGCCGAGCGTTCGGCGGTTGACGCGGCGATCTCCGCGCTTCGGGGCGCGGGTGAGAGCGCCTGGGTGTTGGGCGAGGTGATCGAAACCCCGGGCGCCGCGTTTGAAGAGCGCGTCGTATTTGAAGAGTAGCCATGAGCACGCTTGATTTGGGTGTCCTCATTTCGGGCCGTGGCAGCAATCTGCTTTCGATCCTCCATGCGATCGGCGCGGAGCGACTCGACGCACGCGTGCGGTTGGTGCTTTCCAACAGAGCCGACGCGGGCGGCCTCGTTCACGCCAAAGCCCGTGGTGTACACACGGCTGTTCTTTCGCATCGCGACTACGCTTCGCGCGAAGCATACGACGAGGCGCTCGTGGCAACCCTGCGCGAAGCCGGCGTTACATGGGTTGTCCTCGCCGGTTTTATGCGCATTGTCACGCCCGTTTTCTTAAACGCGTTTCCGGGTCGCGTGATCAATATTCACCCGTCGCTGCTGCCGGCGTTTCCAGGTGTACACTCGCAGGCGCAGGCGCTTCAATACGGGGTAAAGATCGCCGGGTGTACCGTTCACTTTGTGGACAGCGGAACCGACACCGGTCCGATTATTTCGCAAACGGCCGTTTCGGTTCTCGACGACGACACCGAAGAAACGCTCTCGGCGAGAATTTTATCGGCCGAGCACACTCTTTTGCCCCGCGTGCTTCAATGGATTGCCCAAGGCCGCGTGACGCTCGTTCCCGCGGACGAAAATCGGCGAGCGCGCGTCGTCATTCACCAAGAGGAATAGCAGGGAGAACCATGTGAGCCGGCATTACGACGTCGTCGTTCTGGGCCGCTCCATCGGCGCGTTGACAACCGCCGCATTGCTGGCGCGCCGCGATTTTACGGTGCTCCTGGTGGGCCAAGGGCAGAGACCCTGCGGGTATCGCTACGGCAAGTTCGCGCTGCGGCGCCGGGCCTTCACGCTTCTCGCGTCGAATTCGCCCGCATGGTCGCGCATTGTTGTGGAGCTTGCGCAGTCGCAAACGTGGCGGCGCCGCGCCCAGCCGCTTTCACCCATGTTTCAAGTTGTTGCCCCGCGGCGCCGCCTGGATTTTCCACCGGATGTGGGTCTGCTCACGCGCGAGATCGAGCGTGAAATGCCGGAGCTGCGGCGCCTCGTTGACGATCTGTACGCGGAACTGTCGCGCGTGAACGCGGTGGCCGACGATGCTTTCAGTCGCGACTGCGTGTGGCCGCCCGGCACATTTTGGGAGCGGCGCGAGACAAATCGCATCGCCGCGCTGCTGCCGTTTGTGAGAGCCGAGCCCGACGCCGACCTGCTCGCTGAATTTCCGCGCGCCCACCTTTTCAGGCAGATCGTGACGCAATCGGTTCTTTTTGCAACCGACTTTGCAACGCTGCCCCCGCCGTTCGCCGTGGCCCGCCTCCATGGAGCTTGGACCAGAGGTGTACACGCCATCGCGGGCGGCGAAGATGAACTCGAAGAGTTTTTGATCGAGCGCATCGCCTCGTACGGGGGCCGCGCGGCGCTCGGCGAGCGCGTTGACGCCCTATTTTTAAAACGCGGCGCAGTCGCCGGAACGCGCATCGACGGCGATCAAAACGCGACCGGCGCCACGTTCGTTGTTTCCGACGGTCAGGGTGAAGACCTCGCTGAACTTTCCGCGGGCGAAGGAATTCACCGCCGCGCGCAGCGCGAATGGCCGCGCATTACATCCAACGTGGGCCGCTTTGTGGTGTCGTTGGTCGTTCGGAAAGAAGGGCTTCCCGAGCCTCTCGGTCGCGAAGTGCTCATGTTGCCAAGCGATCCGAGCGCCGCGTCGCGCAAGGGGGCCTATCACGCCATGCGCGCGAGCCGCGTTCCCGGACGGCCCTTTGGACCGGTGGTTCATTTGCAACGATGTGGCCCGTCGAGCGGCCCGGACGACGAGCTTCTCGTTGCCGAGGTTCTCCTCGACACTCCGGGGCCCATTCCCATCACCGAAGCGCGCGCCGAAGTGGTGCGTTCACTCATTGCCGAATTGCCCTTTTTGGAGCGCCACATTCTTGTTGTGGACTCGCCTCACGACGGGCTTCCGCTGTGGCTTTTTGAAGATGGAAAGCGTCGCGACGTCGATCGCTCCGAGCTGACCGATGCGTCGCGCCGCGCCGAGCCGATGGTTCGCAAAATCGCGGTGGATCCGCCGGGGTTTTTGGGTCTGAGTGGTGAACCTATTCGCGGCCCGATAGAGCGAACGTTACTCGTGGGGCGCTCGGTTCTCCCCGCGCTCGGTCAAGAAGGCCAGCTCCTCGCAGCTTGGGGCGCGGCGCGTCTCATCACGCGCACCGACAAGCGCAAAGAGCGGATGAGGCGCGACATGTGGAGCAAGATCGAGATCGGGTGACGCTTGTTGTGTACACAACGAACCAAAGCGCCCATGCGTGGCGTGTGTGCGCGGCGGTTGGCCGGCCCAAAAAAATGGAAGGTGTCACGTGGGCTGGATACCGGCCGAAGCTTGGAAGAGCGGGGATCCGGGGCGATTCATTTCTTGAAAGACGTCTAAACATTGCCGAGATCCTCCCCATAGCTGTAACGTGGACCGACCGTTGGAGCCCGACATGAGCCAGCTTGAAACCCCTGCGGGGCGTTACGCGCAATCGTTTGTTCGATGGCGCGGCGCCGCCCTGGGAAGCCTGCTTTTTGGAGCCGCCCTCGTTGCAGACCCCGGCCAAAGTTTCGCCGCGGAGCCGGGGCCGGACACTTTGCCAATTCACGTGATCGCCTTTCAAACAAGCGACGCCGACGACCAGGCCGAAGCGCTCACCAAAGCCGTGCGCAGCGCTGTGCGCGCAATGCCGGGGTGGTCGCTCGGTGAAGGTGACAACGCGCTCGAAGTGCTTGTTTTAAAGCTCAACTGCACCGAGCCGCCCGACGCCGGGTGTCAGTCTCGCATCGCCGACGTGATCAAGGCCGACCGGTATATCTGGGGCATTGTCAACAAGAAGGGCGAGAACATTAAGGGCGACCTCAACTATTGGGTGCGCGGCCAGGGTACAAGTGTACACAGCGTTGAGTACAGCGCCAACCTGACGGAGGCCAACGACGAAGCACTCAAACGCGTTGCAAACGACTTGCTCGTGGGGCTCACCGGTGGCCCGCCCAAAGGCCAGCTTCACGTGAAGGCGGGCAACGTTTCGGGCCAGGTATTTGTCGACGGACAACCCGTCGGATCGCTCACCAACGGCGAGGGAACGTTCTCTGTTCCTTCGGGCTCGCGCCGCATCACTGTCCGCGCAACAGGCTTTTCCGACGCTGAAACAACAACGGTTGTAAAGCCCACGGGCACGGTTGACGTGGCACTCAATCCGCAACCCGCCACCGACAGCAAGCCTATCGATTTTCGCAAAGTGGGCGGATTCATCGGCATCGGCGCGGGTGCGCTGCTTGTTGGCCTCGGCGTCTTTTCAAGCCTGCAAGTCAACGACGCACAAACAAAACTCGGAACCGACTCTGAACCCAAGCTTCGCGGAATGATCGAGAGCGGCGACTTCTGCGCCAAAACCCACAAGTTTAAAGACGGCGCAAACCCGTCCGACAACGATATCGCCGAGTATGGCAAGGCGTGCAGCGCCGCGATCTTCGTGCCGCTCCAATTCGTCTTTTACGGGTTGGGCGCCGTTGTCGCCGGCACCGGAACCTATCTCCTTCTCACTTCCGGCACGCAGTCGGCCGACGCCAAACCGGCCACCGCACGCGGCTGGACGTTCACGCCGCACATCGGAATGAACGGCGGCGGTTTGCAAGCCCGCTACACGTTCTAAGCGTACACATGCGCGTGATCGCCGGCGCACTCGGCGGCAGAACGTTGGTTGCGCCGCGCGGAATGTCCACAAGGCCCACAACCGATCGCGTTCGCGAGGCTCTTTTCTCAGCTCTCGCAAGTGTACACAATGCCCGCGTTCTCGATGTGTACGCAGGCACCGGGGCGCTTGGAATTGAGGCTCTTTCGCGAGGGGCATCACACGCGACGTTTGTTGAAAATGCGCGGCCGGCTCTCGCAGCCCTCCGCGAAAATCTCAAAACACTTCAGCTTGAAAACGAGGCTCGCGTGATGGGCGAATCGGTTCAGCGGGCTGTGCACCGCCTGCTCGGCGAGTTTCAAAAAAGCACGTTGCAGGCCGACAGTACTCCGCCCGCCTTCGATCTTGTTTTTGCCGACCCGCCGTACGACGACGTGGATGACGCACTCGCCGCCCTTGAAAGCATCGCCGTTCTTTTCGCCCCGCAGGCGCGCATTATTCTCGAACACGCAACCCGGAGGCCACCTCGGGAAAGCTTGGTGTTCGCTGTTGAACGCGAGCGCACGTACGGTGACACCACGCTCAGATTTTTGCGACTTCTCTGAAGCAGCATCCCGAGGCATTCCAAGGATGGACACGCCACTAAACCCCGATACACTGCCCGTCGCGCCCGGGGCGTTCGCAGAGCGAGATCACCGTGTCAGAAACTGATCAAGAGCCAGAGATTCCCGGTAAGTCCAAAGGCACCGGCATGTACATCGCCGGCATCGCTGTGATGGGTGTTGCGATCGTGGCGTTGCTTGTGTGGCGCTTTAAATCCCCGCCGCCGACGCCGCAGATCATCACCGCTCCACCGCCTGCATCAACCACCGCCCCTCCCCCGCCTCAGTTTGCGCCTCCGCCGCCCCCCAAAATTGAGGTTGAACCTGAGCCCACCGCTTCGGCGTCGGCGTCGGGTGGCAAGGCGGTTGCCGGCGCCGGTGGCCCCAATCCATGTGGAAAGTGCGGCGAGGGTGAAGGGAATTCGTCGCTGTCTTCGGCCATTTCAAGCGCCGCGGCGGGGGCGCGCGGCTGTTACAATCGTGCGCTCCAAAAGGGTGAGGTGAGCGGCAAAATGAACGTGAGCGTGCAGGTCGGTTCGAGCGGTCAGGTATGCGGCGCCGCCATCACCAACGATACCGTTGGGTCACCTCAGGTCAGCTCTTGCGTACTCAGCCGGTTTCAGGGACGCTCATTTCCACCGCCCACCCGCGGTTGTGTTGTTGTGAATGTCCCCATCAACTTCACCATCAAGCAATAGGAGCGCTTCGATGTCCGTCGCAAAGAAACAGACGGTCGGGTCACAAAGTGTACACAAGTCGCTCCGCGCCGCCCTGTGGCTCGTCGGCGCATTTGCCGCGGTCATGTTTTCGCTTGGTTGTTCCGAGCAAGGCGCAACGCCCACGTGTGAAGACAACGTGACTGAAGACGGCATGCAAAACGACGTTGAAAACCCGTGCAACGCCTTTGGTGTTTGCGTGGTCAACGGCGAGCGCGCCGACGCTGTTGAATGTTGCGTTGACGAAAACGGCGACCCATTCACCGGTGGTCGGCTCGACGCCTGTTTGTTCGCGTTTGGTGAGTACGAAGCGCCGTAAACCGCAAGGCGCTTCGTTGTGACCCAGCCAACCCTCGTTTCAGGAATTCTGCTGAGCATTGCGTACGACGGCGGTCGGTTTTCCGGGTTTGTAAAACAGCCCGGCCAGCGCACCGTTGCCGGGGAACTCCTCGGCGCTTTGCAGGCGGTGGACCCGACAATCAAAGAAGTTCGAGGCGCGAGCCGCACCGATGCAGGTGTACACGCGCTTGATCAGCGTGTGGCGTTTGATACGGCGAGCGCCGTTCCGCCCAAAGGTTGGGCGCTGGGTTTGGCGCGACACCTCCCCGAAGACATTGCCGTTCGGCGCGCGGCGCGCGTGCCTGAAGGGTTCGTTCCGCGGTTTGCGGCGGTGCGCAAACGGTATCGATATCGAATTACGTTTGATCCGCTGCGCGACCCTTTTCTTGAGGGGCGCACATGGCGCATTCACGAAAACCTTACCTCCACTACAATCGACACGCTGATTGCTGAGAGTGCGTCGCTCGTGGGTACACACGATTTTGCCGCGTTTCGATCGGCGGCGGATGAGCGCGAAAACACCGTTCGGACGGTTCACTCCATCGCACCGTCGGTGGACCCTTCCGATCCGCGAAACGTGTGGATCGCCGTCGAAGGCAACGCGTTCATGCACAATATGGTCAGGATTATTGTTGGAACTCTTGTGGACATTATTCGCGGTAGAAAACCCGCGGGCAGCGCCGCTCGCGCTCTCCAGTCACTCGACAGGCGCGATGCGGGCATCACCGCACCGCCCGACGGTCTTTTTCTTGACAAGGTATGGTTGAGTAACGACGGGGAAGATCCCTACCCGTAGGTGGCTGGTGTTTCCTACTGCGCGCGATTTCAACCGATCTACCGTGCAGTTCTGAACGGCGTGAAGCATCAAGTTCTTTCAGCGTTTGCCAACAAGCGGACCACCTTTTCAAGCCCCACCACCGCTCGGGCCAAACTCTCAAAGTCGATCTTGTCGGGTAGGTCTGTTCTTTGATGGTAATGGGGATATCGAAACGGTGCTGTATCGGTCACCATGAGCGCCGGCCAACCGTGCCTCCAAAACGATGCGTGGTCGCTCCAATCTACGCCGGTTGTGTGGCTTGGAAGGGCCGTACCCTCAGAGGGCAAACTCGCCTCTTTTCGAAACTCACGCACCGCCTCACGCGCCAGATCACCGCTGTCGATGTTGGCCACAAATCCAAGAAAATTGCCTTCGCTTGGATAAAAAGCACCAATTGGAAATGGGTAGTGTTGACTATCAGGTTTGTCCGTATAAAAGCCCATTGTCTCCAAGCTGAGCATTGCAGAAACGCTGTCTCCGCGCGCTTTCGCCGCATCGGCCCACACCCGACTTCCCATGCGTGATGTTAAAAAGTAGGGCGGCTCCTCGTTGACAAAGAATACAAGTGTCAAGGTTTGATTCGGCGAGCTGCTCTTGAGTTTTTTCGCCAACCACAAGAGCGCGGCCACCCCTGAACCGTTGTCGTTAGCGCCGGGGCTACCCACCGCCGAATCGTAATGTGCGCCCAAAACAACCTTGGTTTTGTCTCGCCCGGCGATGTTCACTTCAATGTTGGAGCAAGCAACCCCATCGACAAAATACGTATTTCGCTCGGGAGTATACCCTGCCTGACTCAACTCGGCTTCAATCCACAGAGCGGCCCGTTCAAGCTCGGCCGGGCGGCGCGTGTTCCGTTCGCCGATTTCCACGGCCAGGGTTGTCACATACCTTTTCAGATCGGCGGCGGCACTGCTCTCCTCCGAAGTTATTGGGGGTAGAGGCGGCGTCTTGCTCTCGCCGGGCATGTGCAACATGCAACCGTAAAAAAATGATCCCGCAGTCATCACCGCCAATGCAGAAAAGGTCATTTTCATCCACGGAAAAGGAGGTCGAAAAGGTCGTGCAGGCATACTCCGTCGGCGACACGTGCAAGGGCCGTCCGGTTCCACGGCATCCTCCAGCCAACACCGGCCGCCGCACTTTTTTGGGTCGGCTTTTGGAATTTTTTGCTCCAATTGTGCCAAAGCCTTTGCGCCGCTGGAAGAATGCGCAAGGCTCGTCCGTCGAAGGCCCTATGAAACCCCGCGTCCTCGCCACCTGCGTCCTCATGCTCGCCGCGAGCGCTCCGGCGTTCGCTCAAACCAAGCCTCAACTTCCCGCCGCTGCCCCTGCTGCCACCGCGGCCCCGGCGGTAAAGGCGGCCCCGGCAGAACTCAAAAAACTAAGTGAAGGAATGGCCGACGTTGCCGAAAAGGTGAGTCCGTCGGTCGTTCAGGTTGAAGTGACGGTGGCAAACGACTCGGCAACCAAACCGGGTGAAGCGGGCAAACGCGGCGTTGGTTCGGGCGTGATCTTCTCGGCCGACGGCGCGGTGCTCACCAACAATCACGTGATCGAAGACGCCAAAGCCGTGAGTATAAAACTCAAAGACGGTAGAGTGTTTGCCGCCACACTTGCCGGCCGCGATCCTCAAACCGATTTGGCCGTTCTAAAAATCGACGCCAAAAATCTACCCACGGTCACTTTTGCCGACAGCGATGCGGCGCGCGTGGGTGAAATTGTGTTGGCTATCGGATCTCCCCTAGGTTTGAGCCACACAGTCACCATGGGTGTACTCAGCGCCAAGGGCCGCGGGGGGGCCAATCCGGCCGAAGATTATCTGCAAACCGACGCATCTATCAACGCGGGCAATTCAGGTGGGCCGCTCGTAAACATTGATGGGAAGGTTCTCGGTATCAATACCCAAACAGCAGCCAAAGCCCAGGGGATCAGCCTTTCGGTACCTGCCAATATGGCCAAACGTGTGGCTGAGCAACTCCTCAAAAATGGGAAGGTGGACCGCGCATGGATGGGGGTGGGTCTGCAAGATGTCACCCCTCAACTCGCGGCCGAAATTGCCGGGGCACCATCATCCGGGGGCGCGCTTGTAAACGCGGTTACGAACGACAGCCCCGCTGCCAAAGCCCACCTTGAACCTGGGGATATTCTAACAAGCATCGGTGGCAAAAACGTTAAAGAAGCGCAGGACATCATCCGCGAGGTTTTTCAGACAGATCCGGGTAAGGTTCTCACGTTTGAAGTGATTCGCGCGGGTAAAAAGTACCAAACCAAAGTCACGCTTGAATCGCGCAAAGACCCGGCGCCCGCCACTCTACCCATGCAACGTCAGGTCAATTCACAAGGTGGGTTTGGAATTACGCTTGCCGAAAAAACCGACCCTTCCAATGCCAAACAAACCCTGACGGAAGTGGGCGCCGTGGCAACCGATACTCCGGCCGATCGCGCGGGGCTCAAGGCGGGTGACACCATCTTGGAGGTGGATGGTATAAAAATGCCCACCAAAGCTCAGGTGACCGAAGCCAGCAAAGACGGCCACATGCTCATGCGCCTCAAGCGCGGCAGCGCATCCTTTTACGTTGCCCTCAAAAAGCCCTAAAAACTCAAAAAAGAACAGCCCGCAGCATCGGGGCGCGACTCCGCAATCTACCCAACCAGGGGCAAGACCCTTCGCGCTGCGCCGGCCAGTTGACCACACGCTCCGCCCACGTCTCGCCCGCGCGGACGACGGACAAGCGTTGTGACTCCCCGAGACATGAGTTCGTGTAAAAAACGGGTGATGGCTTCATCTTCCGGGGGCAAAAGCGTTGGGTCGGGGCCCGGGTTGCATGGGATGACGTTTACCCGGCACGGAATGTCGGCCACATATTCAGCGAGTCTTGCCGCGTCTTCAGGGCTGTCGTTGACACCATGAAACAATACGTATTCAAACAAAACCCCGCGCGTTCGAGGCATATATTGCAAGAGCGCCTTTTTGAGATCTTCCAAGTTGAACCGCTGATTCACCGGCATCATGCGTGACCGGCGTTCATCATCGGGGGCATTGAGGCTCACCGCCAGTCGAGCGCGCGTTCCTGCAAAAAACGCCTGAATTTTGTCAGCAACGCCCACGGTGCTAACGGTGATTCGAGCCGGCGCAAAATCGTAGGCCCGCCCATCGGTCAGGAGAGAAATCGCACGGAGCACTTCTGTCAGGTTGTCAAAAGGCTCCCCCATTCCCATGAAAACAAGGTTTACAAGCGGCGGTTCCCCTCCCCTTGCCGCGTGTTCTACAAGCGCGATGCGCACCTGATCAACTATCTCCCCCGCCGAGAGTTGTCGAGTCAGACCGTGACTGCCCGTTTCACAGAACGAGCATGCTCGAGCACAACCCACCTGACTCGATACGCATAATGTTGTTCTTGCCGGACCCGGAATGAGAACCGACTCAATGAGGGCGCCGTCTCGCGTGCGCAGGAGGAGCCGCATGGAGCCGTCGTTGGAAGGCGCGCGCGACGCGACCTCCAGCGAAACACGTGGGCTCAGCGCAAGGAGCTTTTGGCGCGCGTTCTTATTGATTCCAAGCGCCGCGAGGGCCTCGTCCGACCAAGGCACTTCACCGCGGCTTGTGTGCACATGCCGAATGACCTTCATCACGGTGGCTTTGGCGGCCGTGCTCGTTTCACCGCGTTCCACAAGCCAAGCGGTGAGCGACGCGGCATCGTGAGATGAAAACAGGTCGTCCGCGGGTTTGCTGGAAGTACGCTTCTGTGTACGCACGAGCGCCAACATACCAGAGAAGGCCCTCCTTCCGAGCCCAGCGCTTCGCGACCCCGTTCGACGGGGAGGTATCTTCAGCCGCCTCGCAATGACTTGAGACGTCCCGATTCCTGACACGCCGTAATCAACACGGGGGCACGGAGATCACGACCGTGCGAAGCGCAAAGCGCAAAGGTCGCTCCCGGAGCTGCTTTGTGTACTCACTTCAGACCAAAACGTGAAACCGGCGGGAAAACTTGTTTCAAAAGCGCGAAATGAAAAATCAAGCTTGACAGTCAAAATTCAACCACCCCCTGTGGACAAGTCTGTGGATAACTTTTCTGCTCCCGCTGTCGTTTTTTGTTGCGAACGGGGGTCGTTTTTTGGCATCTTGCGTGGTGGAAGTTCTGCGACACATCTGGTTCGCGGATCTCCACTCAAACGCAGAAGTTACCTGAAACGCTGCGGCAGGTTGACGAGGCGTGGTTTACCCACGATCTGACAGTCAACTCGCCGAGCCGCCGAGGGTCAAATGGGCGTCCCCCTGTTTGAATCTGAGTCGGTGAAAAAGGCGCCGGGGCCTTCGAAAAAAGCCGCGTAAGCGGTTCAATTCGATTGTCCCCTACCCTCACGGGTACTCAGGTAATGAAAGGCACCTTGAACGGAGTTTATCAAGTCTCTCTTCGCGGGGAGGCAGGGTAAATAAGTTCTGGGTAGGTGAGCTTTCGCTGTGGAAACACGGCGAGAGAGCATTTGCCCGCCGCGGGGTGAGCGCTTAGCTGGCGCTTGTCCAAGTGCGGCACCGGAAAACATTCTGAGGGTAGAAGCGCGTTTCGACGCGAGGCTAGCCAAAAGAAAAGAACCGGTGAAAGTCGGTCAACTCAGCCCGATGTTCCAACGTCGGAAAGGGTTGAAAAATGACGAAAGAAGGTGCCCGCAGTCATTGAGGTCGGGGCGAAGTCCGAGGAGCGAGCAATCGCAACGAGGAGCGCCGAACGTCGGATCGTTGATTCGGCCCCTGGCTTTGAGACACTGCGGCGGAGGCTCTTTCTGCGGGTGAAAACCCCTCAAAGGGCCGTCTTCCTGAGCAGCGACACGGTTCTATCGCATCGCAAGATAAGGTAGAGCAATCGTTGAACTGGAGGTTTGAGCGGTCCGCAATCGTGCTCGTGGAGAACTCCACTTGCAGAAGTTGCAACAAGGCCTGATGCCTCACCTACCGCGGTGAAAAACCAAGGGTAGGTAGGCTAGCCGGTGAGATTCTGGTGGCAATCCCAAGTGTGAAAGCAGTTGGGGAAAAACTCGAAGTTCACAGGTGAAAAACAGGTCGCGCTGAAACTTGCCGGCCGGCAAGGTCAAGCGCTCCCGGAGAGGTGGTCGAAAGGCTGTTTCAAAGGGTTCTTGCAATGGAAGGCACTCGGTTTCAAGGTTCGAGAAGTTCGTTTTGACGAGCGGCTTTTCAACCTGAAATTCCCAGTCCGACATCTGCGGAAACGCAGCTCTCTCGGAAAGGGGCAAATCGCAGGCAACTGCGGTGTGCAAAGGGTGTCAGAGGTGTCCGGTTCATCAAGTCCGACTGGTCGTTGATAACGCGACTCGGCTTGATCTTACGGTGGAAGCCACCCCGTAATCGTATGAACCGGGGCCAAAGCCGGAACTTGCGCCGTCAAGCGCAACGCCGCTGTGTGACGTACCGTCCTTTTGGGTAACTGGAAGACGCGGTAAGGGTGTACACAGAAGAGGGTTCTCGCTACAGGGTGCTCGTGAACGCAAACGTCGGTTGTAGAAGCAAAGTTGCAGCATCTTGAGAACACGTAAACACCGGGTTCTTGAGCAACTGGTGAGACTGCTCATCTGGACGAGAAGAGCAGCCGTTGTCAGAAGTGGTAAGGGTGCTGACGGGTGTGAGTGAGCCGAAAGGCTTGGTTATACCCCTCCATAGAAGATCAACTGACCTGTTGACCTGAAATGGATCCCTGCTCGCAAATGCAAATCTGCGAGTGGCAACTTAGCCGAAGGTGCACGGAACCGCTTGTTTTAGAGCACTAACCCTGCTCTGAAAAAAAGAGTTCTGGTAACGTTGGGAAAGCGGTTTGGACTTGGAATCCAGCCGTCGAAACAGCGAAACGACATCGTGCATCTTGGTTGGTAGGTCTTTCGTGAGGTTCCCTCAGCCGATGGGCGCAGGGAATGAGCGGCCAACAGCACCTTTGTATAAAGAGTGTGCAGCGCCGCGCGAGAGAATGGCAACCAAACTGCGAAGGGTGAAAAACCCGAATATCCCTGTCCAGATCGCGGCCACGCGAAAAGCCGCCCTGAGAAGGGAAACCGACACGTGACGAAAGATGCCTCGCGGATGTTGCAAGCACCGCGGGGAGAGTGAGAACGGTTGAAACATACCGTCTAAGGCAACTGCACCGAAAGTTGTCCTGCTCATTCAGGTAGAACCTTCCCCCGAGGGCGCGCCGTTCGCGGCAGCGCCCTCGTTGTTTTTGTGCGTTTTTGTATTTCAGAAGGTCCGTGACCTTCTGTGAGGAACGAAACGCGCCGGGTCGTTGCGTGGTGTCCTGCGGGTTTTTCTGCGCAACGCTTGGAGCCCAGATAGAGTAACCCGCGAATGCCTGGTCCTCGCTTGCTTTCCGCCGTGTTACGGCGCCCGGTCCGTTTCGCCTTGGCCGTTGCCGTCGCTACCGCGTTTTCGAGCCCCGTTTTTGCTGCTCCGGCAAAAGACGCAGAGGCTGAAAAAGTGCTGAAAGACGCGATGGAGTCGGACTACTTCGAAACGCGGTTCGACAAGGCCGAAGAGAAGATCCGCGCCGCCCTTGAAAAGTGCGGCAAAGGATGCAGCGAGGGGATGAAGGCCAAGCTGTACATCGGCCTCGGAACCGTCCTCGCCGGCGGGCGCAAAGAGCTGGACGACGCGCAGGAAGCTTTCGTGGAAGCGCTCAAGCTCGATCCCAAAGCTGTTCCCGACCCGGACTTGGCGTCGGCGCAGGTTCAATTCGCCTTTGAAAAGGCCAAGGCCGAACTGAAAATCGGAACGTCACAGGCTGTGAGCGCATCGCCGACTGTACACAAGCAGCCAATTGAGCAACGTGTACACACAGCGGTCCCGATCTACTTTGAGGTGATGCCCGACGTGATCGGGCAAGTGAGCAAAGTGTCCGGAAGTTACGCCGGAACAAGCAGCGGAGCGTTCACCCCGCTTGAGTTTCGAAAGCTCGGCGAGCGCGGCTACGGCGCCGAAGTTCCATGCGACGAAGTGCTCAAAGAGGGCGAACTCAAATATTTCGTTACGGTGATGGGCGAAGGCGACAAGGTGATCGGTACCATCGGATCGCGAACCGAACCGATCGTCGTTTCGATTCGCGCTTCGATCACTTCAGAAGCGCCGCGTTGGCCGGGGTTTTCAGCCCCCGAGCAATGTGCCGCGCGCTCGGGCGATCCCGACCAATGCCTGGATGATCGCCAATGCAACAGCGGGCTCGTTTGCAAGTCGGGCCAATGTGTTGCTTCAAAAGAAGAACGAAAAATCTTGAGCAACTGGGTGACGGTCACGTTTGCGCCTGATTTTGGCCTGTATTCAGGCACCGACGTGTGTATGGCCGATGGGCTCACCGACAACAACTTCGTGTGCCTGCGCGATGATGACTCGCGTTATCGAGGCAATCCGACGCTCGGCCAGGGCAACAACGTCAATTTTGGATTTGTGCTCGGCACCATGCGCGTCGCCGCTCAATACGAGAGGGTGATCGTCGACAATTTCACGCTTGGCTTGAGGGCGGGATTTGCGTTCAACGGCGCGAGCGGACAAGGGGTCGACTTTCTTCCCGTGCACGTTGAAGGGCGCGTTGGGTACTCATTCGGAAAAGACGCGTTTGAAGGAAAAGGCGTTCGGCCGTTTGCTTTTTTGAGCGGCGGGCTCGCCCAGGTTGATTCAAAGGTGAACGTTCAGGTGCTTGAAGACGGGCTGAAGTGCGGCGCCGACAACCCTGAAGACATCAACAGCGAATGCGAGATCGCAAGCCCCGACGGCCGCGTTGAGCCGCGTCGACAAGATCTCCAAGCGTACAAACAAGCGGGTCGCGGATTTGTGAGCATCGGTCTCGGCATTGCGTACAACCCGCTGCGCAACGTCGGTTTGCACCTCGCTGTTCGAGGCGGCGTCACGTTTCCGGTTGTGACGGGTGTGATTGCCCCCGAGGCCGGTCTGACATTCGGTTTCTAACTATTTCGCGCGTGCTTCGAGCGCGCGTCGAAAACAATCAGCCTTCAAGAAACGGCATTTCCGCGTGGATCCCAAAATCAGTGCATCGCTTACCCGCGCTCTCACAAACCTCGACTTTCGAGATTTTTTGGAGCGCGCATCGCCGGCGATGGGCCTTCCCGGAACGGCACCCCGCTTTGATGCGGTGCGCGAAATCGCATCGGCGTTGCTCGCAGAACGGGGACGCGGGCGTGAACTGGTGCGAGCGCTCGGCGCTTCGGATCGCGAAGAAGCGCGTTTGATTTCGGCGGTCGCATTTGGAAATCTCGCTCTCGAAGAAGGCCGCCGCGAAGAGGCGATGGCCGCGTTGCAAGAACTGGCGGGCGATTCACATGCTGTTGTGCGCGCGGGTGTGATCGATGCGCTGAAGCACCTGTTCACAACCGACGCCGCGGCGACGTTTGTCGATGTAAAGCCTTGGCTCGACGGGTTTCTTCAAGCCCACGTGATTCTTGAAGCGCTTCGAGATCGAAAGGTACTCACCGCTCTTCCGCGATCGGAGCCGGTATTGGAGATTCTCGATACGGCATTTGCTCTCGCGGACAACGCTCCCCGCGCGGCCGACAGGTGGCAAGGTGTACGCACGTTGCGAGCCGGCCTCCCAAAACAAATCACCGCGTTTGTGGGCCGATTTCCAACCATTTTCGATTGGCTGAAAGAGCGCGCTGCGGCCACGCGACCGGAGACGCGCGAGGTGATTGAAACGACGCTTGCCGAGCTGCACCGAGCTTCGTTCAAAAAGGGCGACGTGGAAGCGCTTCGCTCCGAGCTTGCAAAAAGCGCC
Source organism: Polyangiaceae bacterium (assembly GCA_016712345.1). GTDB lineage: Bacteria > Myxococcota_A > Polyangia > Polyangiales > Polyangiaceae > JADJRH01. Next base: position 2,573,800 of record JADJRH010000011.1, on the reverse strand, counting down.
AAAGCGCCGCGCGATCCGTCGCGCATCGTTCACGGAACGCGCAAACGATCCAAGCGGTAACGAAGGTTTCGTCTTCCGCAAATGAGTACATGTGTACTCAACATTATGTGTACCTATGTACACAATGTTAGAAAGCGATCGGCTCAAGCCCCAGAGCGACAGGCGAGGCATCTCGCCGGGATCTTGGACTAAAAAAGCTCGTTTTTCTTGGCGATGATCGCTTTGCACGCGGCGAGCGGATCGCCCGGATCGATCATCAGATTGGGCGTGCCGTATTTGCCATCGACGCGGACCAGTTTGAGAGCGCTTTGGTCGGGCTTCACGTTGAGGGTCGGCAACGCATCAAGCGCTGCCGCGACCGAAATAGGTGTACCCGCCAACGTGACATCGGCGCCGACAACGGTGTACCGAACGTCGGACGCAACGGTCCCGCTCAACTCGCAGCTCGACTTGGCAACGCCGGTGAACTGCGGATTGACCTCAAGCGCCGCAAACGCGCGGCCTTGGATAGTGACTCCCGCTGCCGCCGGATCGGTCGTGTTGCACGGTTTTCCTTCGTCGTCCTGTGTTCGACCGCAAACGTCGAGGGAGATTCCGGGGAAGGTGTCCGAGTCGTGATCCACAAGTGCGGAGCAATCGCTCACGCAGGCCATTTCGCATTGGTTTGTGTGCCCCACATCAAACGCATCACATCCGGGAGCATCCGCATTCCACGTGGGAAGGTTGGCCCCCGTTGTGGATGCTCCCGCCGTGACCACAAACTGTTCGAGAGTCACGTCGGATCCGGGCGCGGTTGCCGCCAAAGAACCTGATACAGCGGTTGCAGAAAGGCTTGGAAACGCGTCGAGCAGCGCGGGTGGGATGCTGATTTGAGTGGTCACCGCCGCTTCCGTTCCGGGATCACACGTTCCGGCAACAGCGGTGACCGCCGGCAAATCCACGGCGCAAAGCGACGCTTTCACATTTTTGAGAGCTTTTGGATCGGAGTCCTGCTCCATCGTCACAAGCAGAAGCAGCGTTGCCTGCCCTTCTTGGTCGGGTGGACACACGCTCACCAAACTGCCCGGTTTGCCGGTGATCGAAGCTGTGAGTACACCGTACGCCGCCCACGTTCCCGCAACGTCCAGCACATCGGGTTGGCCTTCACACGTTGCCGGTTGAGCCCCGCCCGCCCCTGAGCCGCCGCTGCCTCCGGCGGCGCCGGTTCCACCGGTTCCACCGGTCGTCCCCGAATCTCCGCCGTCACACGCCGCTACGAAAAGCGCAACCGCCGCTGCGCCGCCCCACAAGCCCCACGTCGTTCGCATGGGACAATGATGGGCGGTAGCTGTTCACGCGGTCAATCGTATCGCTCGGTGTGTACACGTTTTCGATCGACGCCCAGGGTTTTGCGACACAGGTCTTTCACCGCGCTCACCATGCGATCGAGCCCACAAATCAGCACGTGGGGTGAATGGCCACCGCGTTCTGAAAGGTTTTGGAGCAGCGTCGGCACGTGACTCTGCACATACCCTGACAAACCGGTCCACGCAGAATCGGGTCGTGAGAGAGTGGCCGCGAAGTGTACATAAGGGTGGAGTTGAGTGATCCGCTCAAACTCGTTTCTATAGAGAATGTCGGCTTCGTGGCGTACACCGAAGAGGAGCGTCACCGGAGTTTTGGATTGTGCGGCGAGCGCCGCCAAAATCATCGATCGGAACGGCGCAACGCCGGTGCCTGTGGCAACCATTAGCGCGGGCGCGTCGCTGCCCGCCGGGCGCGTGAAAAGGCCGTGAGGACCGATCGCTCGGAGAACGGTTCCCACTTCCATCGCGTGAAGAAATCCCGAGCCGGGCCCCCCTTCCACTCGGGTGACTGCGATCTCGAAGTCCGGCGATTGAAGCGGCGCCGAAGCGATCGAATACGAGCGTTTGATCTCCCCATCGGCGCCGGGCATCACGAGGTTTACCCATTGGCCGGGTTCAAAATTCACGATCTGCCCGTCGGTGCGCTCAAAAACGAGGTGCCTCACCGACGGGGAGATCTTTTCAGCCCGAACGAGGCGCACATCAAAGCTGGTCGGCGCGATCATCGCGCCCTTTTATCACTTGTCTTCGCCGCAGGGAGCGTCGTCAAAGGCGCCGGGATCACAACCGCGGGCCGCGGGATCGTCACACCCTCCCGCGGGGTCTTCGGTTTTGACCTTCCCAGGCGGCGCGGCTGTCTTGAGGATTTCTGCGTACACATTTTCAGGTTTGACCCCTCGATTCAACAGCGTCTGAGCCTGCCCAAGAGCGCTATCAATCGCTTTTCGAAACGCGCTTTCAGGTTGCGCTCCGATGAGGCGAACGCCGTTGATAAAAAAGGTAGGTGTACCTTGCACGCCCAATGTTTTGGCGGCGTCCATGCCGGTTTGCACATAGCTGTCGGCCGAGCGGCTGTTCATGTCGGAGTCGAGCTTGCTCGCGTCGAGGTCGAGTTGACTACCCAAGTCGGCAAGGCCCGTTGGGTCGAGACGATTCTGATGGTCAAATAGAGCGGAGCGCGCTTCCCAATATTTGCCTTGTTCACCAGCGGCAAAGAGCCATTTTGCAGCGGTTTTTGCATGCGAATGGAAGGGCAACGGGTTTTCAAAAACGGCGAGGCGAACCTTCCCTTTGTACTCGGCGAGAAGTTTTTCGACAGTGGCATGAGCTTTCTTGCAATACGGACATTCGTAGTCACTCAACTCGACAATCGTTACAAGCGCACTGTCGCTCCCTTTCAACCGCGCGCCGAGAAGCGGCACCCGTTCGGCGGGGCTCACCGTTTTTGTCGGCGCATGAGCCGCGGGCTGCGGATCGGTTTCTTTATCAATGGGTAGATCGGCTCCGCCTCGATCGCAGGCCGCAAACGCAATTGCACCCGAAACAAACAGACCCCAAGCAAACATTGTAGTGCGCATACACGTCTCCCGTCATGGTTGTAGAAAACAGCAGATGGTCGTCGCCTGAGCGACGGTTGAAAATTTGAAAAGCGGTAGAGATCTACCCATGGGTAGATCTATCACCCGGCGTCTTTTTTTAGGTGAAACGCCGCCCAGCCCAATGCCGCGCTAAGCGCCCTGTTTACCCTATGGAGAACCGCACGAATCGACGGCGTTTTCACATTCTTCCGAGCAAGAGCCACACGTTTGTTCCGCGGGCTCCACCCGGGGTTCACACTGCGATTCAGGTTGTCCGGTCGAACAGGTAAGATTTTTGTTTTCTGCCTGCTCGGGCGCGACGCCCATCAGCGCCGGTGTCCACTCGGCGCCTCCGTTTGCCGCGCAGATATTTTCAGGTTCGATCTCCACGGCGGTTGCCTCGGTTCGATGCGGAGGCTGGGTGTCGATCGGCCCCCGCGTGGCACCTACCCACGAAGCCGCTGCGGCGGCGAGCGCCGCAAATGCCACGGCGATCGGGCCGATTTTTGAACGTGTTGTGTCCGCGCGATGCGCTGGGCGGGCCGGAACGCTCGCACCCGAAAGCTGCGCAAGGACTGATTCAAACGGAGGCGCGGCATCCACAATGTTTTCCGCGCGCGCCCGAAAGACCCGTTTTTCGGCCCGGAGCAACCGCAACTCACGTGCGCACTCCTGGCATTCAAACAAGTGCGCCTGGAGGTTGTGCGCCTTTTCGTCGGCAAGCTCGCCCATCACATACGCGTCGAGATCGCCCCGCATTGTCCGTTTGCATGTCATTGGGCGCCTCCTTCGTAGCGATCCATTACCCGGCGTAGCGTTTCACGCGCTCGAAACACCTCAACCCGCGCTTTGGCGACTGAGATTTGGAGCGCGTCGGCGATCTCCTCGTAGGAAAGTCCGTGGTCGGCGCGCATCAGGAGCGCGGCGCGCCGCTCTTCGCTCATTTGGTCGAGCGCTTGGGCGACAATGCGCGTGGCTTCACGCCCGAGCAAATGCGCTTCAGGGCTTCGGCCGCGCGAAGGTGCGGTGTCGGGCTCGGCATCGCTCTCGAAACGTCCGCGCGCCACGCGGCGTGCCTTGCGCATTTCGAGCGATACGTTGCGCGCGATCCCAAAGAGAAAGCCCACGCGCAGCGCGGGATCGTTGAGGGTAGAAAGGCGACGAAACGCGCGCACGAACGTTTCTTGTGTACCTTCGGCCGCCAGGTGCCGATCACCCAGCATGTCCTTTAGAAAGCGCATCACGGCGCCCGAATGTTCCGCGTAGAGATGCGCAAGCAGCGCTCGCGCATCGAGCGGGGCCGGTTCATCCCGCGGAACATCGCGGACAACGCGCGCTGAAACGACGCCCGGAAGGTCGTCGTCCGCCGATGCGGCGGTGAGCGCGAGGTGCGGCGCGAGGTTCACGGTCGTAAAGTGGCCCGAGACGGGTGGGCGTTACAAATGCGAGATGATTTTTTTCGCGGGGCGAGGCGGAACCCCCGCGCACAGGCGCCCACACCTCGGGCAACAAGGTTTCGTTGCGCGCCCCTGAAGCAAGTGTACACACCCAGTTTGGTTCCAAATGTGTACACAAAGCGGTTTGGGACCGGATGCGCTCACTCAAGGCCGTCGAGCGTGGCGCTCACTTCACCCGCGAAAGGTGGGCAAACGATGCGCGCTTTGGGCTGTTTTTCAAGGGTAACGGTGACGTTGGAGGCGCCCTGCCCTTCAAGCTGGGAGCGCAGCGCGGCCACGTCGCGTTCAACGTCGGCGTCGGGAGTGGACAGCGGCCAAGCCCAGGCGACGGCACCGGGCATGCCGCCGATCGAAGCGCAGGCGGCGCGTTCAGGTGGGAGAGGACGCGTCCGAACAGCACCTTTCCAGGCGGCGCGAGCGATGAGGAGGCCGGGCGCAGCGAGCGTGAGAGCGCCGAGACGCGCGAGATTTCGCTGGCCTGCGGTGCGGCGATTTGAAACGTCGCCGAGCACGTTGGGAGCTTCGTAAACAAGGTCGATCTCGCGGGGTACACCTAGGTGAGGCGCGGCTTGCGCCACCGCAAAAAACGCTTCTTCGGCGTCGGCCGCGGAGTGTACACCACTCGATTCAACCTCACCGGCCTCCGCATGTTCGGCGTGATCTCGAAGGAGCGAGGCAACGCGCGCTGAAAGGCCCAACGAAGCGAGCGCCCATGCGGGGCCGTTCCATGTGAGGCCGGGCGCCGATGCTTCGGCGGCGGCGCGGGTGTCGGAGGGGCCGAGGCGAACCAAATCCCACTCGGTGAGGGCGAGGCCGAGAATGTTGCCGATTTGAGTGAAACGCTCGCGCGCGTCGCGAAGGGCGGCTTCGGCCGTTGCATCGCGAAGATCGGCGAGCGCTCGGCCTTTGGCGCGCGTTGCGTACGCAAGCCAAATCGCAAGCGGCGGTTTTGTGGTGCGGGCCACATCGATCGCGAGGGACGCAAGTTCAAGCGCGTCGTCGGGTTTGCCGAGATCCAACGCCACGTCGGCGAGAAATGTGAGGGCGCGCGCTCGACCGAAAGCGTCGCCTACCTGCGATGTGAGCCACTCTTGGCGCTGAAGCCACGTCCGCGCTTTTACAAGGTCGCCGAGGCCGAGTGCGGCGGCGCCGAGTTGACCGCAGGCGATCGCTTCACCCACCACGTCACCGCGTTGGTGCTGAAGTTCAACGGCGTGTTCAAGCAACGCTTCCGCCGCGCCGTACGCGCCCAAAACAACGTAGAGCGTGCCGAGCGACGAGAGAATTTTGGGGCGCTCGTGTGTGTACACATCAGCCTTCGCCAGAGCATCAAGCAACGTGCGTTGTGTACCCTGGGCATCACCGAGAAGGCGGAGAGCCGCGCCGCGGTAGTGCGTGGCGACCACCCGAACGCGGTCGCTCGGGGTGGTTTCTGCAAGTTCAAGAAGGGCGGCGGCGGCTTCACCAAACGCTTGGCGCGGGCCTTTGCGCATTTTGGCGAGAAGCCCTTCGGCTCGGCAAAAACCCTGCGCTTCAGCGTCGCCGAGTTCACCAAAGAGGGCCGCCGATTCTTCAAAATCCGACTGCGCCGGACCGAGCGACCCTTCGCGAAGGGAAAACGCGCCGCGTGTGTACACAAAGCTCGCGCGTTCTGCTTTGGTGAGATCGCCGAGGGCCTCAATACGCTCGATTTCCGCAGAAACATCGGCGGCGCGTGCGCTGAGGAGCAGGCGTTCAATGGGCGATCGAGTAGCGATCGGCTCAAAGGGCAACATGGTCGGCCGTTCCTCCGGATTTTTCTGAAGTCATTTTTTCCCACGCGGCCGCAATTTCATGCAGGGCGGTTTTTACGGCATCCACGCTCAAATTGGGGCGCGCCGCGCGAACGCGAGCCACGTGCGCCGACACATGCGGTGCGGCAAACGACGTTCCCGTCCAGTGCCGCTCCCCCACGGGCAATGCGGGCCCGAGAACATCGTTGCCGGGAGCCAGGATTTCGTAGTCGAGGGTGATCTCGCTTTTGAGCGCTTCAGGATCGGTGAATGCGCCGCGCCCCACGCCGATGAGCGACTTAAATTTGCCTGGATACGTGCGGTAACTCGCAGCATTGGGCCCCGATGCAACGAGCACCACGTGCGCCGTGTGAGCCGCATCGGCGACTTCGTAGAGTTCAACAATCGACTTGTAATCGTTGGGGCGGAGCGGCGCGCCGCGCGGAAAATCGATCCCCAGGCTCAAGTTCACAACACCGAAGCGCTCGCGTACACAAAAGCGGAGCGCGGCGAGAAGGCCGTCACGCGAACACTTTCCATCGGGGCCAAAAGCGCGGACGCTCACGAGATCGGCTTCCGGCGCCATGCGATGAATGATGCCGGCGCACGCGGTTCCGTGGCCGCTTTGGTCGCCCGGTTCAACAGGTTTGATCGCAAACCCCTCCCCTTGCCTCTCCACGCCGAAGTGCGAAACCCGCGCACCGTCGAGCCATGGATGGTGCGGATCCACACCTGAATCGACAATCGCCACGCGTACACCTCGACCGGAGCGATCCATGTGTACACCTTCGGCCGCGGGCGGCGGAATTGAAGGAACCGAAGCGCTCACAGCGGTTCTATCCCTCCATCAAATCCCATGCCCGTGAGGCTTTTTGCGTACTGATCGATGCGATCGAGAAGGTCGACAACAAGCTGTGACTCGGCCTCGCCCCGATCGGCAATGCGCGCCACCGAAGCCGCCAGCGTGAGCCTTCTCCGATAGGCGGGCGGTAGGCGCATGGCGTGAATGTACCTTGTGAGAGACGCGCCGAACGACGTGGGCATGTCGGACAGGATCTCGGGAAGAGCGCGCGCAAAAAGCTCAAACACAATGCGCTCGGTGCGAAACGATTCCACCGTGAGAGCGAGCACTTCTGACAGACGCTCACCCATTTCAAGCTGACGATCGGTGAACGGTTCGTGATGCGAAAAGAGCGCAACGCCGCCGATCACCGAGTCGTTTACGCGCAGGGGCAAAAAAATGCCCGACGTCGGCGTTTCTGAAAGCACAGGCCGGAAGGGACCAATCATCGGATCGTTTTCAGCGAGGCGCGCGGCGTGACCACTGCCACCCGCGAGCAGGTATGAAAACGGCGTTCCGCTCGGCATAAATTCAAGGTCCAGGCTGCGAAAACCACTTTCTGTGGCGATCACCGGCACCTGCAATCGACCGAGCGCCGATTGTTCAAGGGCGACAAGCGCTTCATCGGCCGGGATCGCCATGCATGCGAAGCGCAGGTGTTCACCGAGGCCTCGAATGCGACCCTCCGCCGCGCCGACAAGGGCCGACGCCTCAATTGTCGAAAGAAGATCGCGCAGTCGAGCCTCAAATGCGGCGGGCGGAACGGGCCCTGTGGCAATTCGACCGCGGCCCACATGGGCCTTTTTTCCAGGGGGCGTTTCGCTTTTCAACGGTCCTGTCATGGCATGCTCGGGAGCGAATCAAATCGTTTCGTTGTGGGGATCGAAAGAACAAAATCGGATCCGAATGCGAGCGACGGGGTGAGCGCGCCGATGGGGTTTTCTTGGAGAACGCGCTCCACTGAGTACACAGCGGCTTTGGTGGTGAATGCGTACCCTTCGAGGGTTTCAAGCCACGCTTCTGCCGTTTTTCCAGCCGCATCGCGGGCCATTGCGTACACAAACGAACGGCCGCGTTCACGCTCCTCGGCGTTGGGTCCGTCTACGTGGCGATCCACAAAACGCTTCAATGTCTCGCGCAATCGGTCGTTTTGCATGGCCGAAACAATGCCCGAACCAAACACCTTGAGGCCGCGCGCAAGGGTTGGAGGCATGGCCCAATACGTAGCAATGTTGGCTATTCCGGTGCTTTTGTACGCCGTTTCGAGATCACCCCACGGAATAGAAACCACGTCGCGTTCGCGGTCGCTGAACCGAACGCGATGAAGATTGTCGCCGAGCGGAGCGGGGACGAGCGCTCCTTCGCGCCGTACGAAGTTGCCTCGTTGGCTCATTTCAATAGCGCTTTTGGCGGTGCCGGCGCTGCTCTGCCCGAGCGACGCAAAAGCGATCTCCAAAAAGCGCGCATTGGGGATCTTCTCAGAAACGTATTTGGCCAAACAGTCTGTGGGCACAACGTCAAATCCCACGCCCGGCAAGAGCGTCACTTTGGCGCGGCGAGCTTCTTCATCGCGATCAAAAATCGCGGCAAACACAGGTATTTCACCCGTCACGTCCAGGTAGTGTACACCTCGCGCCAAACACGCCGTCACCATGTTGGCGCTTGTGTGAATAAACGGCCCCGCGCAGTGCAGTACCAAGTGTACATCGGCGAGCGCCGGGATAATGCGGCTCACCTCGGTCAGATCAAAAGCCGCCCACGGTAAACCGAAAGACTCCGCGATCGGGCGCACTTTATCGGGCGATCGGCCCGCAACGACAGGCCTGTGACCGCGCGCGAGCGCTTCTTCGATCACAATTTTTCCGGTGTAGCCCGAGGCACCGTAAATCATCCACGGGCGCGATGTTGTCATGCCCTCGCCGTAATACGCCTAGCCGCGGGTGTCATGCCAAGACCTCCCGCAACGACCTGATGCGTCTCAACACTGGCACCGGAACCCAGATCACCACGGAGTCACAGAGGACGGCGTTTCAGTAGTCGAGACTTTCGCTTACTTGCGGCGATTCATGTCGGCGGGGGGCGCGGTGGGCCGGCGTTTGGCGGGGCGTTCATAGGGCCGGCCATTGGGCCTTTCGCCGCGCGCTGAATCCCCTCCGCAAGCAACGCCCGATACGCTTCGCTCTTTTCTACAAGTTCCTCGTGTGTACCTTGGGCGACCACCTTGCCGCCGTCGATCACCACGTTGAACGTTGATTTGAGCAGATGCGGCGCATGCGTCACCACAACGCACGTTCGCCCCGCCGCCAGTTCTGAAACCGCCTTGAGCAACTCTTCCGCCGTCGCACTCGGCATCCCCGCTTCGGGCTCATCCAGCACAAACACCTTTGCATCGCGGGCAAGCATTCGCGCCAAGAGTACACGTCGCTGCTCACCCCCCGACAGGCTCGGCGGCATCGCTTTAAACCGCGTTGCAAGCCCTTTTCCTTCACCCTCTTCAGCCAACTGATCCAGTTTTACAAGCTTCAAGATCTCCCTAAGACGCCCGTCGGGCGGCCCATCGTCCACCCCCATTCGAAGGTTTTCACCGATGGTGCGCTCAAACACTTTGGACGCTTGCCCGAGCACCGCAAACGTGGATGCCAGGGTATCGGGACCAAACCGCGTCAGGTCTTTATCGTCCACAGCGATCGATCCACCGGTCGGCTCATCCAAACGCAACAGCAGCCGAACAAGTGTTGACTTGCCGCATCCTGAACGCCCGCAGATCCCCACCACAGCGCCTTTGGGAATGGTCAAATTCACCCCGTCAAGCACCTTGTTTGTCGAGCCCGGCGGCACGTATTTCACATCGTTGAACGTGATTGTTCCACCCGCCACATCGCCTTGTTTTGCAGGGCTTGGATGCGGCGTTGGAAATTCTGGAAGGGTCAACAAGTCAACAATGGCGCGCAGCACCGATCCCCGCTCAATAAAGCCCGTTCGAAGTGCATCCAACGCTTCAAATCGAGCCATGAGAAGCGGTACGAAGAGCAGCAGTTTGGCCACATCGCCGGCTTCCGCCGCAAGCCCGGTCACACTCAACACCACAAGCACAAGCAGCGGCGAAAGCGCGGCAAACACGCTCTTGATTTGCCCCGACATTGCAATCGCACCCGCAAACGCCAACCGCGCATCCGCCGCCCGATGCGCCGATTCTGCCAGTTCACGCAACGCTTGTTTTCGCGCACCAAGCAGCCGCAAATCTTCGATCGCCGCCAGCGTTTCCCCAAGCTGACCAAAAATCACAACGTCGCTTTGCTGCATCGCCGCCATCTTTGTGCCCACCACTTTGGAGGCGCGATCCGCGAAAAAACGCGACGAAATAAACAAAACGGCCGTGCCCAAAAGCACCATCGACAAGCCGCCCATCACCAACTCGGTGGCGACAACGATCAACGTAAAAAGCGCCTGCGGCAGCCCCGTGATCACCGCGCTCACAAAGTCGGCCACCTGCGCCGCTTCACGCGCAACGGCGAGCTTGACCACTTCAGCGCCCTTTATTTCAGGCATTTTCACGCCGGGAGGCGGCGGCGGCCCCCCTTTGTTTTTCGAAAGCCGCTGCCCCGCAGCATCCACTTCCCGCGGCGACGCGTGCAGCACCGTTCGCAACAACTCAATCCGCAACGCCGCCGTCAACTCCGCTCCCAGCGCCGTCCCCCGATGACTCGAAAGCACCGAAACAGCCACCGTCACAAGCGTTCCGACAAGCGCCGTCACCATCACTTTCCACGCGGGCGCACCCTGCAAAAACGCCGTGAGTACACCTGCTAGCCCCGCCCCCTTGGGCATGGCTTTGCCTGTGATCGCATTGATCGCCACACCCACAAGGGCCGGCAACACACCCGCCGTCGCCCCTGAAAGCGCCGACAAAAGAATCGCAGCCAACACCCTGGAAGCCAAACTTCCGCGAAGTGACGGCTGCGCGCGACGAAGCAGCGTGACAAGAACGCGCACCGCTGGTGTGTACACAGTTGCGCCGCCCCGCGCAAGGCTCTCGTCGAGCGGCGCCTTTTGTGATTGGTTACTCATCGCCTTTTGAGACAGAGTTCACCCCGTTGAAACCCGCCCCCCTCGAACGTTCAAACACTCGATTTGCGCATCGCGCCGCGCGGTGGTGGGGCAGCGCGTTTGCACTCGCATGCGCCGCAGCGATGTGGAGCGCGTGCGACGGCGGCCCCACAAAGCAACAGGTTTCGCCCACGCCCGGCTCCACTGTCGATCCTCAAAAGCCTTGGTCCAGGCTCGATTTGGGAACGCACGCCACCGAAGCCCCCGACGGCGGCCCCCAATCCGCTGCCACCGTCGACCCGCTCGCGCTCGATGACTTCTTGCGTGCCGTGCCCTCGTCATCGCCCGCCCCGACCGATCCCAACGGCGGCTCCCTCGTCGGCACCGACAGCGGAGTTGCCGACGGCGGCCCCCAAGTCACCATCGAAGACGCGCCGCAACGCAGCAAGAAAGGCACCATCGTGCTCGGCGCCGTCGCCGTACAAACCGACATGGCCTCCGCCGCCCTCGAACGCGAAGCGCGCGCCCAAATCTACTTTCCCCTCGTCACCCGCTGCCGCGACAAAAACGGCAAAGTCCTCCCCCCCGACGCCGTGCTGCTTGAGTTCACTATTGATGTGGATGGGTACATCACCCCCCAAAACATCGTCGCCACCGCCGTAAAACCTGAACATCGCGACGCCGCCGCCTGCATGCGCCGTGAACTGTCAGGCATCTCGTTTCGCGGCCCCGCCGGCGCCCGCGGCCATACCGCTCAAGTCAAAATGACGGTGCCTTCCATTGACTGAAACGGCCAGACTACAGGTGGCGGGCCCCAACGCCAACAGTTCCTGACAGTCAACTCGGACCTGACAGTCAACTCGGACCTGACGGTCAACTCGGACCTGACAGTCAACTCGGACCTGATAGTCAAACTCGGGCCTGATAGTCAACTCGGACCTGATAGTCAACCCCCCCGACCTGACCGAACCTCCCCAGCCGCCGCACCCGACTTGATAGTCAGAACCAAATCTGACAATGCCCCCTCTCGGCCGGCTCGGCGCTGGCGCGCCTGCGCCGCCTCCGCCCCCAAATCGCTCAACTTCGCCTTCGGCTCGTTTCGCTCAGGGGGCGCCCAAAGCGCTTGTTGTAGTCGAAACCTCCCTGCTCCGCGATGTGCTTTTTCGGCCCGCCCCAAATGGGTAGAAGCGGCTTGCGACGATAGAAAGGCCGGGCAGTTCTTGGGTAGGCACGTTCAAGGAGGTGAAGCGCCAGCGTCGAAAAAAAAAAGCAGCGATGGGTGAGATTCGGCTTGCATACTTGATGTGAGCGGGAGAAGATCGGCGCGGTTGGAGAAACCTTCCCACTCCACCGCCCCGACTCAGGTCGAGGTCAAAGCGCGATCTGAGCCAGCCCGGTCAGCGCGCGCATGCGAGGCTCATTGCAATGGCATCTATGGCTCACGAGATCTTGGTCGATCTCTTCAAAAACCGCCCGTCGCTCGGAGCAGAACTTCTCACGGAAGCTCTCGGCGTCGCACTTCCCGCCTATACCGAGGCGCGCCTCATCTCCATCGACCTGACCCAGATCCGCCCAGCCGAATACCGAGCCGATGTCGTCGTTCTTCTTCTCGGCGGTGACGGTCCCGTCTGGGTGCTCATCGTGGAGGTTCAGCTCGGTGCTGACGATAACAAACGCTTCACCTGGGCGGAGTACACAATGGGCGCACGCGCCAAACACCGCTGCCCCGTGGGGCTGCTCGTGGTCGCCCCCGACCCCGACGTGGCCGCGTGGTGCGCGGAGCCTATCGAGACGGGCATCCCGGGCTTCGTCCTGCGTCCACCGGTTCTCGGCCGCACGCGCGTCCCGGTCGTGATGGACGTAGCAGAAGCGGCTCGCAGACCGGAGCTGGCCGTGCTGTCTGCCATGGCCCACGGCCAGGGCGAGCAGGGAGCCGCGATCGCCGCCGCCGTGCTGCCCGCCATCCGAGGGCTCGATGATGAAAGAGCGAGATTCTACGGCGATCTTGTGCTAACTTCTCTGAACGAGGCGGCCCGCCGAACGCTGGAGACGATGATGAAAAACTACGAATACCAAAGCGATTTCGCCAAAAAATACGTGGCGCTGGGGCGCGCCGAAGGGCAGGCGCTGGGGCGCGCCGAAGGGCAGGCGCTGGGGCGCGCCGAAGGGCAGGCGCTGGGGCGCGCCGAAGAGGCCAGCCGCGCCGTGCTGACCGCGCTCCGGGTCCGCGGCATCGTGGTGCCGCCCGCCGACCGCGAGCGCATCCTGGCAGAAAAGGATCCCGCAAAACTGGAGCGCTGGCTTGAAAGGGCAATCCTCGCCGCGTCCATCGGTGAAGTCCTCAACGAGCCCGAACAAGCGGCCTGATCGCAAAAGCCTCCAAACAACGGGCCATCGCACTTCATCGCGCCGAAACGGGTGCCGAACCTCCAGACTGGAGCGTCACGCGCGCAGACCGCGCTCCTCAAGGAAAACTCATGTTTGACCATGTCAAGTTCGGCGTCAGCGACTATGCCGCGAGCAGATCGTTCTTCATTGCGGCGCTGGAGCCCCTCGGCATCACAGATGTCAGGGAGTGGCCCCCGAACGGTGTCGAGCTTAGCCGGCCCAAGGGCGATGTTTCACTTTGCTTGTATCAAACCGACGAGAAGCCTGCGCATCTCCATTTGGCCTTCGTAGCTGAGAATCGCCGGCAAGTTGAGGCTTTCCATAAGGCTGCCCTCCAAGCCGGCGGCATCGACAACGGTGCGCCCGGTCTGCGCCCTCGCTACCACGCAAACTACTATGCAGCCTTCGTCATTGGCCCCGACGGCCACAATATCGAAGCGGTTTGCCATGAGCCCGAGGCCCAACAATGAGCCATTCATCCGCTTCTTTCGCCGTCACTTTGACCCTGTCCGCTGCCTCGCTTGCCGGGTGCGGCGGACTCGGCGGGGAAGCACCGACAGGTGGAGGCGCCGCAGGCTTCGGAGGGTCCGGGGGTGCGGGAGAGTCCAGCTCCGGGGGTGCCACCACTGCGATGACGCCCGCCGGCTCTTGCGAGCCTCTCTGTCAGGGCGGACCGTGCAGCGCGCACCTCCTCGCGCCGCTCGACGGAGAAGTCCAGGCACTCCGCGTCGACGCCACACACGTGTACTGGATTGAGGGCCAGGGCAAGCCCAACCGCATTCGTCGCGTTCCCAGGGACGGCGGGTCAGCGGAAACGCTGGTGGCGGATGCAAAGCTCGCTATCGACCTGGTGCTCGTCGGTGACTTCGTGTTTTGGTCAGAATACGTAGCACTCAGTTCCCCCAACACTCCCGGCAGAATCGTTCGGATGTCTCTGGACGCGACCGATATGCAGACGTTGGTGGACGGCCTCGGCAGCCCCACCGCGATCACCTCTGATGGCTCCCACGTCTACTGGTTTGAGGTGTCCGACGGAGAGCTTGCACGCGTACCAATCAACGGCGGCCCCCCGGAAGTTCTCGACGGCACCCTCTACAAGTTCTCTGTTGGAGACATGAAGGTCGATGATTCCTTTCTCTACTTCTCGGCCGGCCCCTGGGCAGGACCGTCGGCGGGAGTCGCCCAATACGCGAAAGCGGGGGGCGAAATAGGCATGTTCTTGGACTCGCTCAGTGAGGCCGGACCTATTGCCCTGGACGATACTTTTGTGTACGCCGCCTCCGTTGGAGACTCGATCCGCCGCGCGCCGAAGCTCGGCGGAGAGCAGCAGGCAGTGGTACAGGACGCAGGCATCGGCCGGGCCCTGGCAGTCGACGCCAACGCACTTTACTACTTTGGCTCGTCCGGCCTCCACCGCCTTTGCAAGGAGGGCTCCAGCGCACCGCTCGTTCTCGCGGCGGGCGCGAGCGGGAGCAGAATCGCCGTCGACGACGCGGCAGTCTACTTCGACGACGGCGGCAACTTGTGGAGGATCGACAAGTAACGCGCGACACAGATTTCACGCCCGCGCCCATCGCGCTCGGCCAAAATCCCGGAACAACGCCGCCCGCACCTTTTCCAGTGGCACTGTTCGTTCACCCGAGTGAATGGGCAACCAATCACAAGCAATTCCAACAATGCCCCCTCTCGGCCGGCTCAGCGCCGACGCACCCGCGCCGCCGCGAACGGACAAAATTCGCCTTGCGCGCTCAACGTGACCCAGCGAAGATGAGCCGCGGCGGAAGGGTTCCAATAATTCCACCGCAAAACATCCGCACAAGCATCCCTCGCTCATGAAAACACAATACTTCACCGCCACAAGCCTTGACGGATTCATCGCCACCGAAGACAACTCCATCGACTGGCTCTTTCCACTGGGTGACGTCAACGACCCGAGCTACCCCAATTTCATTGCCCAGGTCGGCGCCCTTGCCATGGGCTCAAGCACCTACGAGTGGATGCTCCGCAACGCCGAAAAGGTCAAAGACGACACAGGCTCCGCATGGCCCTACACACAACCAACATGGGTCTTCACCCATCGCCATCTGCCGCTGATTCCCGGCGCCGATATCCGCCTTGTCCACGGTGACGTGCAAACCATCCATGCCGACATGGTGCTCGCCGCGGCCGACAAAAACATCTGGATCGTCGGCGGTGGCGACCTAGCGGGCCAGTTCTACGACGCCGGCCTCTTAGATGAAGCGATCCTCCAAATTGCCTCTGTCACCCTCGGCAAAGGCAAACCGCTTTTTCCCCGCCGAGTCACAAATCCACCGTGGAAACTACTGTCCGTCCGACAGGTCGGCTCCGGCCTTGCCGAGTTACACTACCAACTCCCCAACACCCTCCGACAATGAAACGCCTAATTTTTCTCGACATCGACGGCGTACTCAACTCCGCACAATTCATCGCAGAAAACACCAACGGTGAAGGCGTGATTATTGTCGACGGCGCATTCGACGCCACCTCTCATATTGACCCTCTCCGGGTTGAACGACTCAACCGCTTGATCGCCGCAACACATGCCGAGGTGGTGCTCTCTTCAAGTTGGCGCAGACTCTTTGGGGTCGAAAAAACGCAATTCAGCCTCAAAGCAAAGGGTTTCGCATACGAGATCGCTGACAGCACAGTCCGCATGCCAGGGCACCCGCGCCAAGCCGAAATTGAAAGCTATCTGTCATCATTCACCGTCCGCCCGCCGTTTGTCATTTTGGACGATGCAACCGAGGCCGGCATTGGATTTGGAAAAAACTTTATCCATATTCACGATGGGCTCGAAGAGGAACACATCGAACAAGCGCGCCGAATTCTACTCAACAGCGAAACTCTGGGAGAACATTTAGCATGATCACCGTGAGCGTCGTCACCACAGCCAGCGATCTCGAACAGCTTGTCGGCGAGATCAACCAAGCCTCATGGGATGACACGAATGAAATGGACCCGTATGACGTTGCCGCGTTATCCGCCTATTTGGCGCGGCAGGATAACCTATTCGTCGTCTGCCATGAGATCCGCCACAACGCCAGAACACTCCTGGGCATCGCCTCCGCGAGATTTCAACTAAAGCCGTACGCAAACGAGCGCTGGCTCTATGTCGATGAGGTGGACGTTTGCGCCGACCAACGCCGAAAAGGCGCCGGAAAGGCCATGATGCAAAAACTGATCGATATGGCGCGCGCAGACGGCTGCGAAGAAGTCTGGCTCGGCGCCGACAAGGACAATCAGGCCGCCAATGCACTCTACCGATCCCTCGATCCTGATGATGTGAGTCACGTCATGGGGTACACATACGAGACGGCCGCTTAGCCGCGCAAAACAATACGTGAACAACTGTAAAAACCACCACTACGACGCATGCAAGACGTGAACAGAACAACACGCCGACCTCCGCGAAACCACCACCTGGGAAGAACCCCTGACATACCATGCCTGAATGGGTACACACACTGATTGCCGACGCGTCGCACTTCCATCCCCTTGGCCTCACAGGGATCGGAATCGTCGTTCAACAACGAGGCAACCGAGGACGCGGCCCCATCATAGACCGCATCTCCGAGTTGCATCGCGATGTGCCAGCGAAGGATGTCGAGGCATTCGCCATTCGCCGAGCGATGGAGATCGCGCTTGAACGTGGCTATACGCGCGTCAATGTGAGGTCAGACCACAATCCCCTTCGCACGCGTTTGCGAAAGCGCCACAAAAGTCAAGCCGGCTCAACCGACCCCATCCACATTCAGATTCTGGAGCTTGCCAAACGGTTCACCTGGTGTGACTTCGGGTATATGGCGAGACGGAAGAACCAACTCGCGCGTCGTCTCGCGCGAGCGGCGTGGGAGCCAGAATGGCGGCGCCTGAATCCCCCCGACGACGATGAACGGCCTCGTTCCAAGGCACGTCGGTCGTCCCCCGACCCATTCGAGGTCTTTCTTGAAAAGGTGATGTTGGACGCCGGTCCCGTTGTTTGGGAGGCGCACCTGCTATTTGATCCTGCGCCATGGCTCAACGCAGAATCGTGGATCCCAGATGCGGACGAGAGCCGCGAAGAGCATGTAGACTTTCTCCCGGAACTCTATCTCCCGCTCGAAGATTCAGAGGAAGAATCCTCTGAACCGCCTTATTTCCCAGACCCTCGCGAGCCTCCTGAACATTCAGACTGACCGGCAAGGTTGCCGTTCGAGCGGCAAGGTTGCCGTTCCATCGGCCAATCTTGCCGTTCCATCGAAACACCGCAATCGAAAAAAGACCTGCGCGAACGACCAACCTGACAGTCAGATCCGGTTTGATAGTCAGATCTAACTTGACAGTCAGATCCGGTTTATACAATGCCCCCTCTCGGCCGGCTCGGCGCTGGCGCGCCTGCGCCGCCTCCGCCCCCAAATCGCTCACCTCACCTTCGGTTCGTTCGCTCAGGGGGCGCCCAAACCGCACCCATCGTCGAAACCCCCCGACACAAGATGCACTTTTCGCTGCTCGCCAATGGGTAGAAAACGCAGCGCTGGGCCAAGCGTCGCCGATCGAGTGTGCGAGTTGATCGAGCGCGTCGGCGACTGAGCGCGTTGCGTTAGAAAACACGCACCAGACGCGCAAGATTCGGCTTGCATACTTGCCGCGAGCGGGAGAAGATGGACGCGGACGCAGATGGACAGGTCGGCCTATTCACGTGTTCGGCCGATAGTCGTCCGGCTTATCCGCGCCTGACTGCTCCAAAAAGGAGGTTTTCTCAATGACCTATCAGGCAAAGTCGGGAGGGAAGAAAAAGCGCGTTCGTCAGCTCGCGGCGTTGGGGTTCGCGCTGTTCGTCGTTTATACAGCCATTGCCACGCTCGGCGGTTGTGGGGGCACTACCTGGCCAGCCAATGGTAAATTACCCGATGGGGTGGTGGATCGGCTTCACGAATGCGGAAAAAAAGGGCCCACGCCGCTTACCAAAGTCAACTTTGATCTGACTTATACTCTGCACGTGGCGGAAGACGATCGGGAAGCATGGGTAGATGAGGTGATGCTCATCAACTCTACCCTAAATATCCCCGAGGTAGAAACGTGCATGGCCGACGCGCTTCGCGGGATGCGTACACCGCTCGAAGCCCTGGCGCTCCGGCAACACAAGGGGTTTGACAGTATTCACGTCGCGCCCCATTCGAGAGCACTGCTTGGTCAGACGCAAGCCATTCAACTGATGGAAGTGATGGTGCTGATCGGGGTTGGGTATGCGCTTTATACCGTGTACGTTCACGTGATTGTGGATAAAGGGCGCGCCAAGCCCAAACCGCCGACGGTCATTGATGCGCCGGCAGAACCGGCGGTCACCGCGATGCCCATGGCCACGGTGGCTCCGACCGCCACGGCCGCTCCCATCGCCACCGTTCAACCCACCCCAAATGACCCATGCCAGGTCTGGCTCAATGAATGTCTGGAGAACATGGATCAACCCGCATGGAATCAAAAGGACTTTGGGTCGATGAAAGATTGCGGGGCATGTGCCCGCGAGTGTCGACACAAAAAAGGCATGTGGCCGGATTACAAATGTCCACGCAACTGACCAAGTGATAGTACTGTCAGCAATGAGGCGTTATGCAATTCCCGAATGAGACTCCGTTGCTTTGCGCGCTTTGTGGAGAGCAACCCGCAACGGATAGTTACGCGCGTTCCGAGCGCACCAAGAGGGTCTGCGCGATCTGCCTTGAACGTTTGAACCTGCGGTCTGCCTACGAAGACAAGCTTCCGCACATCTCGGCACTCGAACGAAACGGGCAATATGATGAAGCGTTGATGTGCCTGGACGCGATCTTAGACGCAAGCCGTGATCACGACCATGAGCAGTGGTTGGCGCGGAGCATCGCCGATCATCGCGTGCTCGTCTTGCTCGACGCCGGCCGATATGCAGAAGCCGAAGAGGCCTGTGCTGTGTGGGCTAAGCTGGGATTTGCAGACGTCTCGCAGCGATGGATGCACGCGCTGGCGTGGGCCCATGCCCTGGAGGGGTTAGACAGGGACAGGGAAGCGCTCGTCGCGCTTGAGGACGCGCTCGGTTATGAAGACCCCAAGTATCTTCCATCTGTTCTGGGCGCCTTGACCGAGTTGGTGCGTCTTTCAGCGAAGGTTGGACACGCGGTTGATCCCAAGTGGGCAAAGACTGCCGCGGCCATTGCGGAGCGTTATGGTGTTGAAATGCCAGACCGGCATTCACTCTCTGACGCCATTGTTGCTCTAGAAGAAATGACGCGGGGTAAACAGCCAAAGCGGCTAGTCTGACTGTCGTTAGCCTCCTCGGGTTTCATCAGTCACTCGGTCTTGTGAGCCGCCGTAGCAGCGCGACCACGATCAATGCGTCGGCGATAGCAGGCATGGGTAGATTCAGTACGAAATGCGCGTGGAAAACCCGCCATCTCCTTCGAAACGAATTCTCACGCAGTTCGACACCGTTAGGTCCACCCTCCTAAAGGCAATTGAGGACCGCGATACACCTGACAGTGACGTTTGACATTGCCGCTAAAGGCATTTTTCCTTCCCGTTGAGCGACAAACGGAGTACCCTCCGAGCGCAAAATCGTGGGTATCCCAACACAAACAACCACCGATCGCGATCCGTCAAACGGCTACGAAGCAGTCGCGTCGGAGTTCGTAGAGCGACGTGATCCATCGAGCATTGGTGTTGCAACGGTCCGAACGTGGGCCCAATCCCTCCGGCCGGGCGCATCCATTCTTGACCTCGGCTGCGGTCACGGCGTACCCATCTCCATGGCCTTGATGAACGACGGATTCACCATCCACGGCGTGGATGCCTCGCCCAGCCTGGCCGCGGCCTTCCGTCGCCAATTCCCTCATGCGCAGATCGCTTGCGAAACCGTCGAAGACTCGCGTTTTTTCGGACGAACGTTTGACGGCATCATCTCGGTAGGCTTGATGTTCCTGCTGCCAGCCGATGCACAACGGCGCCTCATTCACAAGGTTGCGCCCGCGTTAAACCCTGGTGGCAAATTCCTGTTCACCTCCCCGGCACTGCCATGCACCTGGAAAGACGTACTCACCGGCCGCGAGTCGCTTTCCCTCGGACGCGACGAGTACCGCGCCATTCTCTCAACTGCGGGCCTCACCCTGATTGCCGAGTACGTGGATGACGGTCAAAACCATTACTATGACGCACACAAAACCTGACTCGCTCGCGCGGATGGGCTCTACAAACCCACCCGGAAATAACCGAAAGGTCAACGCTCCAGTCGCGAAGATCGCCTATCTACGTTCGCGCGCGTGAACGAACAGTGGGATTGGAATCACCGCTTATTGGTGGGATCCACTTTCCGCCCATCCTGATAGTCCACGGCTGGCCCACGGATCCCCGAGGGGCTCGGAGCACGGTTATCCGTCTACCCGTTCGAAGGTGGAGCTTGACACATCGCGGCCCCTACGGCTTTCTGCCGCAATGGGAGAGCGTTACGACTCAAAAGAAGACGCTGTGTACGCACCGCCTGTTGCGGGCGGCGAGCTTCCGCCCGATCCGGCTGAGCGCGCACAGGCTGTCTCCGGCCCAAGCTTCGTGCCGGCGCCGCGCCTCTCGTTTCCGGTGCGGCTCGCGATTACGCTCGGCGCGGTGCTCGCTCCGGTGGCGCTTGAGAGTATCCCCTTGCCCGGTGTCGATTTCAACCTCCTTCAACTGGAGACGGCCACCGCCAGAACCGCAAATGTGAGCGTCGGAGCGCTCGGCCTGATGCCGGTGCTCGTAGCGTATGCCCTCGTCGAACTGGCGGCGCTCCTCGTGCCGAGCCTTCGTCGGGCGCGCCACGCAGGGCCTGATGGGCGGGCGCGCCTCCACCGAATCGCCGCCGTCGTCGCTGTCCTCGTGGCGCTCTTTCAGGCCTACGGAATCGCCGTCATGCTGCGGAACCGTTCAATTATCAGCGCGGGACTCCTCACACTCCCCCTGACCATGACAGCGGGGACATGTTTTCTCTGGGCAGTCGCGCAGCTCGTCACAAGGTATGGCCTCGGCAATGGGATCGTGTGGCTCGTCTGGGTTTCGGCGCTGCGGCACGCGGTGGCCACTGCCTTGTCGACCGCTGTGATGCAGCAAGCCAACCCCGGTGCTCCGTTCTCGCTGGGTGTGCTGGTTGTCGGGATTGCGGCAAGCATTGTCGCCACGCGCTGGTCGTGCGCTCCGCCCCCTCCCCGTCGGACTCCCCGGCTGCCGATTCGGGAGGCGAACCTTCTCGGCCTCGACAGATCGCGATTCCCGCGCCGTCAAGCGGTGTCGCGCCCCGCGTCATGGCCAGCGTGCTCTTCCTGCTGCCGGCAACGCTCGCGACCCTTGGGGTTCCAGGGATGCCCACCGGCTCTCCCGGAGATACGACCGTGGTCATTGGGTCGGTGGTTCTCACTGCCCTTGCGGCGGTCACCTTGGGCTTCTTGTTTCGCTCTCCAGGCCGCGTCGCGCGCCTTCTCGATCGGTTGCGTGTCGAGCTGACCCCGTCGGGAACGAGCGGCGCCGCCACGCTCGTATGGCAATCAATGCCCGCTACGGTTGGCTATCTCGTGGGTCTACAGTGCCTCTCTATGCTTGGAGTCAGCTCGAACACTTGGGCTTTGCCGGCCCTCACAGCCTGGGTAATAGACGCCATCGCCGGCCACCGCGCGCGCAACGCAAAAGCGGATCTCGTGACAGTGTGGACCGACGAGCGCCCCTTCGCCGCCGCTGCGGCAGAGGCAGCTCTTCGTCATCGGGGGATAGAGGTTGTCGCCGTGGGCCTCGCGCAACGGTCGTTGTTCCAGTTTGGCGCCGGGTATGCGCCCATTGAGCTTCGTGTACCCACCGCCGACGCCTCCCGCGCGCACAAGCTCCTCCGAGCGGCGCTCCCGGACCCGACGACAGCAGCTTCTCCCCAACGTGAAGGGAGTGAGCGAGCCGGCAGCGACAAGCTAAACGTGGACCGACCCCGAAAGAAGAAGCCACCGCTCATCGCGGCAGCGCTCGGCCCCATGCGCGGCGCGACAAAAGGTGTGATCGCGGTTGCGGCGTTCCTACTCGGGCTTGTTGTTATCAACAACGCGACTCGCCCCGGCCCTCCCCGGCCACCCACCGCCGAAGAAATTGAGCAACGCAGCAAGCTCTTGCAAATGGTCCGGGTGGAAGACGACGCTGACCCGTTCAATGCAGTACTGGACGGAATCAATTTTCCGACGGGCGTGCGGATTGAGAGAGAGAACGCGCCCGTTGGCCCCGGCAATACTGTGCCTCGCTGGTTCGCCAGAGCGATCCTCCAGGAAGGTGAGACGCTTGACGCCTTGGAGGCACGAATTCGACCGTGGCTCAACTCGATCCCGGTGCCCCCGGGCACGCACCTCGCCTTGCAAGAAGACGCTGAGACGGACGACGAAAACGGCGCGCCCGTCGTGTACGGGTTCCGCACCTTTCTTGTTGCCGATGAGCCAATGCTCACAGGGGCAGACGTGCTCGCAGCGCACGCTTACCCTGATCAGGGCGGAGCCGGCGGGGCTTGGCTCGTGAGACTGCAATTCACCACCGACGGCGGCGAGCGCTTCCGGCAGGTAACGGCCGCCAACATCAAACGTCGGTTCGCCATTGTTGTGCGCGGTCGCGTTGTGTCCGCTCCAGTGATCCAGACGGAAATCTCGGGCGGCAAAGCCGTGATCACCATGGGTTCAACTTCGGATAGTCGCCAGTTGGCCGTTGATCTGGCAAAAGCGCTCACCACCCCTTGATCGATCGGCCTGAGAAACGATGGCAGATTCCTGTTCACCCGCCCGGCACAGCCCTGCGCTTGGACAGACGTACTCTCAGGCCGTGA
This sequence comes from Polyangiaceae bacterium, assembly GCA_016712345.1. Classification (GTDB taxonomy): domain Bacteria; phylum Myxococcota_A; class Polyangia; order Polyangiales; family Polyangiaceae; genus JADJRH01. The sequence goes on along the minus strand of JADJRH010000011.1, from coordinate 2,550,534 downwards.
GTCGCCTCCCCGCTATTTGACGCTGCGCCATGGCTCGACGCAGAATCGCAGATCCCAGACGCTCACGAGAACCACCAAGAGGAGCTGGACTTTCTCCCGGAGTGCTCGCTCACGCCCGAAGCTTCAGACGAAGAATCCTCTGAACCGCCGTATTTTCCAGACCCTCCCGAGCCTCCTGACATTCAGACTGACCGGCAAGGTTGCCGTTCGAGCGGCAAGGTTGCCGTTCCATCGAAACACCGCAATCGAAAAAAAGCCCCGCACGAACGAACCAACCTGACAGTCAGATCCGGTTTGACAGTCAGATCCGGTTTATACAATGCCCCCTCTCGGCCGGCTCGGCGCTGGCGCGCCTGCGCCGCCTCCGCCCCCAAATCGCTCACCTCACCTTCGGTTCGTTCGCTCAGGGGGCGCCCAAACCGCACCCATCGTCGAAACCCCCCGACACAAGATGCACTTTTCGCCGCTCGCCAATGGGTAGAAACCGCAGCGGTGAGCCAAGCGTGACCGCACGGTGTTGCGCGTTGCTCGATCGCGCGAGCGCGTTGCGTCAGAAAACACGCACCAGACGCGCAAGATTCGGCTTGCATACTTGCCGCGAGCGGGAGAAGATGGACGCGGACGCAGATGGACAGGTCGGCCTATTCACGTGTTAGGCGACACAGGGTGAGCACCTCGCGAATTGGGATCGTGCCCTTGGAGCCAGACGACGAGCGGCTCGTCGCGTATCTCGAACGGAGGATACCATGGGACTCTTGACCTTCAGCCTCAACCTTACCCTGGACGGCTGCGTCGACCACCAGGAAGGAATCGCCGACGACGAGACACACGCCTTCTTCACCCGCCTCATGGACGAGGGCGGGGCGATGCTCTGGGGCCGCGTCACCTACGAGATGATGGAGAGCTACTGGCCAGCGGTCGCCCGCGGCGACGCGGAGGCACCGCCGGCGATGCGCGAGTGGGCGGTCAAGCTGGAGGCCAAGCCGAAGTACGTGGTGTCCTCGACGCGAAGGGATTTCCCGTGGACCAATAGCCACCACATCGTCGGCGACGTGCGCACAGGCGTACAGAAGCTCAAGGACGCGACCCCGAACGGCGTGCTCCTCGGTAGCGGCAAGCTCGCGACCGAGCTGGACCGGCTGGATCTGATCGACGAGTACAAGTTGCTCGTCCACCCCAGGATCGCCGGCCACGGCCCGACCCTGTACGAGAGCGGGCTGCCCAGCACGCGACGGCTCGAGTTGATCTCGGCGAAGCCGCTCCGCAGCGGCGCGGTCGCCATGCACTACCGGCGCGCGCGCTGACTCGGAGATGGATCATGCCGCTGATCTGAGCGTTCGGCAGATAATCGGCCGGCTTCTCGCTAACGCCTATAGCGACGACCAACTTTCTCACGCCGTCCGCGCCCGACACTCCAAAGAGGAGGTTGCTAGATGACCTGTCAGAGAAAGTCGGGAGGGAAGAAAAAGCGCGTTCGTCAGCTCGCGGCGTTGGGGTTCGCGCTGTTCGTCGTTTATGCAGCGATTGCCACGCTCGGCGGCTGTGGGGGCACTACCTGGCCAGCCAATGGTAGATTACCCGATGGGGTGGTGGATCGGCTGCACGAATGCGGGAAAAAAGGGCCCACGCCGCTTACCAAAGTCAACTTTGATCTGACTTATACTCTGCACGTGGCGGAAGACGATCGGGAAGCATGGGTAGATGAGGTGATGCTTATCAACTCCACCCTGAATATCCCCGAAGTAGAAACGTGCATGGCCGACGCGCTTCGCGGGATGCGTACACCGCTCGAAGCTCTGGCCCTGCGGCAACGCAAGGAGTTTGACCCTATCCCGGTCGCCCCCCATTCAAAGGCGCTGCTCGGTCAGACGCAAGCCATTCAACTAATGGAGTTGATGGTGCTGATCGGCGTTGGGTATGCGCTTTATACCGTGTACGTTCACGTGATTGTGGATAAAGGGCGCGCCAAACCCAAACCGCCGACGGTCATTGATGCGCCGGCAGAACCGGTGGTCACCGCGATGCCCATGGCCACGGTCGCCCCGACCAGCGCGCCCACAGTCAGTCCGGCCGAAATCGACTGCAAAAAAGTCAAAGCAGACTGTATAGAGAAGTGTTCTGATAAGGCATTACCGACGCCCGATTTTGGATGGAAATTTCAGAGGTGCCTCAGAGCATGTGTTGAGGCCTTCGGCTGCTAGCGAAGCTAGGAAGGATGACGAAAGGTTCGAGAAATGAAACGCCACGTCGCAGAAAAAGCACTCGCCGCGTTGTACGACGCATCACACAAGATGAATGCCACGCTCCTTCTTATTCAGCAGGAATGTTCCGAAGAAGAATTCATCGCCTATCGCAAGGGAACTGGCCTAGCGATGGGACATTTGTACTTAGAGCTGATTCGACCAATCTTGCAAGAGCATCCAGACCTTGAGCCCGAAGAAACGAGAGAACAGCCGGGCGAAGAGGGCCAGTCGTGACGGTGGTCGTCTGCGCCAATTGTCAAACAAGACCAGCGACGAAAGAGTACCTCCTCTCGGGCGAACCATGTTTGGTGTGTGATTCGTGCTCCAGCAATGGGATGTCCAACATGCGTTGGAGAGCAAACATCTCCATATCCTCGGCCTGGAGCAGCAAAAAATATGATGAAGCCCTCGCCTGTTTAGACTCCATTGATAGCGACGCGGATGCCGATTCTACCAGCCGTTTACCTTGAACCTAAAGTGAGTGGTGTCGACGGCTGGCTGGCTCGAAGTATCGCGCGCACGAACGAACAGTCTGATTGGAATCACCGGTGAAGCGCGGCCCAATTGAGCGGCTATCGTCTTGCATTTCGCTCGTGTTTCGGGCAATGGTCTGCAGCGCATGCCGAGGCACTTCAACACCGCTGGTCCAAACAATTCGCTCGACCATTACACAGTACCCGCGGCTGAACGCCTGCCACAAGCTCGCGATCTCATCGACCAAAAAGGCTACTTCGTTGTGCACGCGCCACGGCAGACTGGGAAGACGACCACGTTGCGCGCCTTGGCCAAAGAACTCACGGCCGAAGGGCGGTACGCGGCGCTGCATTTCACGTGTGAAGAAGCTTCAGTTGCAGGTGATGATTATGGCGCCGCCTCCCGGGCCATCTGCGATCAGATTCAGATGGCAGCCATGGTGCTCCCTCCAGAACTCCAGCCCCCTCCCTTCCCCGATGCGCCCGATGAGCGGCTTCTAGCAGCTGCCCTTCGGGCCTGGGCCATCGCCTGCCCGCGCCCACTGGTGCTGATCTTCGACGAGATCGACTCGCTTGTCGGTGACAGTTTGGTCAGCGTGCTTCGTCAGCTCCGAGCCGGCTTTCCCGAGCGACCGGAGCGGTTTCCCTGGTCCATCATTCTGTGTGGAATGAGGGATGTCCGAGATTACAAATTGGCTTCGGGCGGGAGTCCGCCAAGGGTAGGTTCGTCGAGTCCGTTCAATATCAAGGTCAAGTCAAGTCGACTCGGCGATTTCTCACCGGAAGAAGTGCGCCTGCTCTACGGCCAACACTCCGCCGAGTCAGGTCAGATTTTTACAGAAGAGGCCATCACACGCGCGTTTGATCTTTCTCAGGGCCAGCCGTGGCTTGTAAATGCTCTCGCCCGCGAGGTGGTGGACGAGATGAAAATTCCACCGCACCAAGCGATCTCCCCGGCGCACTTGGACGAGGCGAAAGAGCGGCTCATCCTGGCCAGGGCAACCCATCTCGACTCGCTCCTCGCCCGCCTGACCGAGCCGCGCGTGAGGCGTATCGTCGAGCCCCTCATCGCGGGTGATACAATGGGTGGGGACGACTTGGAAGACGACGTGAAATACGCTCGCGATCTGGGCCTGATTGCGCGAACAAACCCCGTCAGGGTGGCCAACCCAATCTACCGCGAAGTGATTGTGCGGGTGCTTGCTGGGGCGGTGGAGGCCAACGTCACCGACGAACCGCGGGCCTTTGTTCTACCCGACGGCCGCCTCGCGTTTCGACGCCTGCTGCGGGCATTCACACGGTTTTGGCGTGAACACGGTGACGCCCTTCTCGGCGCCACACCTTACCATGAAGTGGCGCCCCAACTCGTTTTTATGGCGTTTCTCCAGCGCATCGTAAACGGCGGTGGGTATGTGGACAGGGAGTATGGAGTGGGGCGCGGTCGGGTAGACCTGCTCGTGCGTTGGCCTTACAGGTTGGCCAACGGTCGCATGGCCGTGCAGCGGCGAGCGATTGAAATCAAAGTGTGGCGCCCGCAAAGCCCCGACCCGGTCAAAAAGGGCCTTGTGCAGCTCGACGGCTACCTCGCTCACCTGGGCCTTCGCCGTGGAACGTTGGTGCTTTTTGACCGACGCAAAAAGGCCGCTCAAAAGCCGGTCTTTCTCGACAAAACCACGCCGTCGGGCCGGTCCGTGCGCCTTTTAAGGGCCTAACCCGCAAAAGTGCCTGCATTTTTTCGGCCCGACGCTGCGCGCTATTTTCCCTCTTGAAAATGGTTGGCCCCGTCCGCTATTGTGAGGGGTTCAAGCCGGGGCTCAATTTCAATCCCGGCGCTCAGGAACGTATGTCGACAGCAGCCTCAGAAGACGAAGAAAAGCCCCACTGGTTTATCGATTGGGTTCGCCCCAACTTTCAAAAAGACCAGATTGCCATCTACGTCCTCGGATGTGTCCTCTTTTCGTTTGGAGCCAACTTCTTTATCTACTCCAAACTGGGGACCGACCCGTTGGATGTGTTTTCGCTCGGCCTGCTCAAACACGTCAGCTTTATGACAGTTGGCATTGCGCAGGGTGGTTTCGCCGCACTTTGCCTGCTGATATGGTCGATTTGGAATCGGCGGCTACCCCTTCTCTCCCCATTTGTCACATTCTTTTTCTGCGGCACATTGATCGACCTTTGCATGGGTGAAAAGTACCGCCACGGCCCCAACGTCGCGAGCTTCATCCCGCTCTCCCCGTGGCCCCTCATGATCGTCGGCGTTATTCTCTGTGCCTACGGATCGTCGCTGATCATCATGAGCGGCATTGGCATTCGCTCCATGGACTTGGTGGCCATCACCATGGTTCGAAAATGGAAGGTTCCATTCTGGGCAGCCAAAGGCGTTTTAGAAGTATTGCTTCTTGTTTCCGGCTGGTTGCTCGGTGGTCCGCTCGGTTGGGGCACCGTGTTTTTTCTTGGTTTCGTGGGTTGGCTCATTCAACCGCTCATGTGGGCCAATGGGAAGATCCTTCGTCTCCCCAATTATGGCCTCACCAAGACTCAACCTGTCGCCGCCTGACCTCAGCTAAAGGGCGCGCTCTACTTCTCACTCTGAAATCCCCACCTACAATCCAACATCGGTTTACACCCGGCATTGTTGGGTAACACAAACCACAAATCCCCTTTTTGCGCCGCTTCTTGACAAGCGGCAATCTCCCCAAGCGTTTGTGTACACTTGGGAAACTTCTCAACACATTCAGCAAGGCCCAGCGCTCCACCCCTGAGTGGAGTTGTTGACCCCGGCATGACAAGCCCCGCGTGGTCACGCCCCGGGGCCCGTGAAAGCCCCACGTGTTGCATGTTCCAAGCGCACAAAAGCGTTTGCTCGCGGACGGTCAAATTGGAAAGAGCGGTGGTTGGTGCCACGGGGAGAGGCGCTGTTTTGCGACGTTTGTCGTGGGTAGGGTGATTGAGGGGAGCCGGCAGCTCTTCCATGTTTTTTTGCCGCCAAACCGACCACATTTGTTGACTGTCAGGGTCGTTGTCGCTGCACCAAAAAAGCCCTGCGCGATGGCAAATGTGAACCAGTTGCTCCCGCACCTTGGCCGATGGATACGGTTTTTCAGATCCGGGTGAAGCGGACCACCTGGGACAATTCAGGTCGAGACTCAACTCCCCCACGGGCACTCCCTTGTAACGATACACGAACGACAACTTGGGAGCCGCCTGACACATCACCTCACCCGCTGCGGGAGTATTAAAAAGCGTTATCAGTTCGTGCCCCACTTCAATGGGTACACTTGTTCCCGGAAGCACGACCGAAGGGCACAATCTACCATCGGGCGCCACGGCTTCGTTCACACATCCGGCCGGCGTATCCACATTTTCAGCTTCGTCATGCCAGGCGTCAAGCCCATGATAATACGCGCGCACTTCATCAAAGGTGCCAACCTGAAAAACGTCGGCCTTGCGGTGAATGCTCTGATAGTTGGCCGGTGCCGTTTGCTCTGTATAAAGCGCCCAGTGCGTCAGGGTCGTCGCTTTTTCAAGCTCGGCGACCTTGGCTTTTACCAATGGGGAGATCGCCTGCTCGGCCGACTGGGGATGTTCGATGGGTGGAGTACCATCACACGTCGCGTTGAAAAAGCACCCCAACGCAACCACGAGCTTGGCGAGCAAACGCCGGACGTTCATGATTTTGGCGGCCCAAATCGAGGCGGCGCGACCGGGTCTGGAATTTTAACTTCCCCCGACCGATGAATGGGCCAGAACTTTTCATCCCTGGGTAGAACAGGTTGGCCATCTTTGTCGTAAAACGAAGCCGCCGGTTGAAACCAGATAAAATCCATTTGCGCAAACACTGGAATGCGCAACCGATTGGCCAAGAATTGAATGAAGTCGGGAGAGTTACCGGCATTGCAGGTGTGGAGCAAAAGACGTCGAATGGGTTTGCCTTGAAGGGCGTCGCCGATGCGGTCAAGCGCATCGAGCCGAACCTGGGTATTCCTCCCAGGGGTGCTTTTTACCGATCCCGGGGCGGGAGGCTTGTCGTACGGAGCCAAATCGGTTTGATCTACCCGCGCCAAAAAGGGTACACCTGTTTGGGCTTTTTTGTTGTCTTCAGGAATGAGGTTGACAAACGGCACGGTGTCCACCGTTCCCATTCCACCGTGGCCCACCGACAAAGCCACAATGCCACCCGTGGCTTTGTCCGCGGCGGCCGCGATCGCTCGAACAATGTCGTCATACACACTTGGTTCGAGCGTTCCCTTGAGGGACTTGGTGACAACCATTTTGGTTTCTTCCACATGCCTGTGGGGCGCGTCTTTGCTCTTCCAGTTGGATGCGTATTTGCCGATCATGTTCAGGGCGGTATCGAGAGTGGCTTTCCCTTTGGGGATCACCATGGCGAGCGGAAACCGAACCTGAACTTCTTGTGTACCCACGAACTCAACCGACTTACCCTTTATGTCGTGGCTCGTTTTCAGGGTCAAAACATGTTCTGAAACGCGCTCCGGGTCATCGATAAACCCGCGCATGATGTTTTTCTTTTCAGGGTCGGCAATTTTAAACTCGTTGTTTTTGAGGTTGGACCGCTTTTTCCCCATTTGGAAGCCCGACGCCACAAACTTCCCGTTTTCAAGCTTTCCGGTGAAGAGTTTGATGTTGTCGGCGTCACTCGGCCTGGGCTTACCATCGAGATCCAAGATTTTTTCGACGATGGTGATCACCACTTTTTCGGCTTTTTGGGGCGCACTCGCAAACTCAAACTGCACCAGATTTTTAGCGGGATCTCCCACAACGACAACGTTGGTGCCGCTGCCGGTGGTGACCCAATTGGCAACGATCTGAGTCATGCCCGTCCTCCTTTGCTTCGGAGGAAAATGTCATTTTGGAGGATGATTTTTCGGTCTTTGTGCTCTTTATCAATCGCGGGGATGGTCATTTCAGACTCCCCTATTTTGAATAGGTAGTGACCGGCCTCCACATCGCCGTGTTGAAACTTCCCTTCCCCGTCGGTTTGACCGTAGTGAACTGTCTGCCCTTCAAACTCGATCATAAACGGCTCGTTTTTTACAGGTTCTTCGTTTTGTCTGTCGAGAACCACGTACGAGAAATGGCAATGTTTGGGGCGCGTTTTTTCTACCGCGGCGAGGCACCCCTGACTGGGCGGGCGAACATCGGGTGAAAGCGGTGGATCGGGCTTTCTTTCGGTTCTGCCCTCGGGATCTCCCGCAATCGGCTTTTCTACAAGCGGTGGGAGCCGCGCATTGTCATGATAGTCGGTGAGTGTACCTTGTACAGATTCAACCTGCCCATCAATGGGTAGATTGTACACTTCTTGAAACGCCTCAATTTTCTCTTCCAGACTGCGGGGTCTGCCAAAGCCGAGGTTGTGCAGGCGTTGGCGCGCACCTTCATCGGCGTCGTCACTGATGTACACATGGTAGATGCGCCGAAATGGAAAAGGTCCAACGAGAGGAACGTCTTCTGGCGCCCATTCTACAGCGAGGGTTAGTGTGTCTTCGGGAATTTCTACTTCAATCGACCCATCGCCCCCCGCGTTTTCTTGTTTGGAGACAAGTGTACCTTTTAAAAACACGCGGCAGCGCGCGTTCGCCATGCGCTTTGAGTTGTCGTCGTGAAAAAAGAGGGTGTGTTTAACGGTTTCTCGCTTTTCGTCAATGGGGTGGCATTCACACTCGCCGCCGGGGCATTTCCACGTGGGCTCGCCCGCCTCAGACTCTTCAGGGGGAGGCCCGTACGGCCACGACGGGTCGCCGCTTTGGTTGCCGGGAATTGTCTTGTTGGTAGCCACGCGTTTGAGCTAAGGAGACGCCATGGCCTACTCGCTGTCAAGCGCCGGCGACCACTTTGTCGGTAGAGGGCTCCACAAACATGCCCATGGGCTGATTGGGGTTTGACCCATTGTGGGCTGCTTTGCCGGTGTGGAGAAACACTTTTTTCCCGCCGAAATAAACGGTAGAACTAAACTCTTTGGGGGTTACATCTTTCCCTTGGGTAGATGAGATCATCCCTTTTTTTGTACCCGGATCGTCCCCTTTGCTGCTTTTCATTTTGGAGCCGAAAACAACGGTGGGTTTGTGTTCAACAAGAACTTTGTCACACGTTCCGGTGGCTGTGGGCAGCTCGCCTATACTTCCCATGACCATGGGAACCTGCTGAACCGGCGGCGGCGCCGGAACAAAGCAGACGTTTGTTGGAGTTACACATTTGCTCTTTTTTGTGGTGCCAACCCCCATTTTTGCGCCGCTCATCCCAACAGCACCCGCTTTCCGTCAATGCTTGTTTCGTCTTTTGATTCCATCGTTGTGCGACCTGAAAACACTGAGTAGAGTTCTTTAACAAGGGTGCGCGCTCTACCTGCGTTGACCTGAACAAGTTCTTTTGCTTCGACAAATTTGTCCCGCGTTCGCTCCACCATGTGCTCGGCTTGCACTTCAAACCGCTCGGCCCGAGTCAGCACCGTGGTCGCCGTGTTGACAACCCGATGAGCTACTGTTGAAATGTGTTCTACAACCACTTGAGCGGCCGAAGATCGCACCTCTACCCTGTCGGTGTGAACGGTGGTCAATCCCTCTTCTACCCGGAGTTGAGGTTTTGTACGATCGCCTGCAAAAATGGCTACATCTTGCCGGGAACGCTGCGTGAGGGGGCCCACACTTTCGAGGGTAAGATCTTTGCCCGCCTGAAACACAATGTTTCCTTTGGGTGCGGCAAACACAACGTCACCTTGGGGTGCGTACACTTCAGCTCGGCCGTTTTCAAAACGGATTAAGAGCCTACCCTCCACATCGAGAATGTCGGCCCCATGTTCGGTTTTTTGGACCAACGCTCCGCCCGTGAGCTGAAGCTGCTCGGGTGCAGCTTCTTTTTTTAACTCGACAACGTGAAGGTTGGCTGAGCGACGTTTTTTCAGAGCCGACATAATTTCTCCTGTGTACACAACCTGACGAGCTGGGTGGCCGCAACTGTTATTGGTCCACGGGGCGCGGTACGCGGGTATATCGGAAGGTGGAGTTGTATGCCGCATCCGCAAGGCGATACGCATTTCCTGCCTGTGTTGCAGATTGGTTTGCGGCTTGTTGCGCAGCGTTTGCCGTGGCATTGGCCTGGGCCGCCTGGCCTTGGAGGGCGGCAATCTGACCTTCCACAACGCCCTTCACGAGCAGGTTGGCGCCCACAAGCTGAGCGCCTCCAAATTGCACGTTTTGCGCCACAAATTGAACACTCTGCGGTCCTGTCAGGTGCAACGTATGGCCTGCTGTGAGGTGCCCGTCTTGATGGGTTAACTTGAGTTGCGGCCCGGCGCCCCCGTGAAGGCCAATATCCACCTCCTGGTGTTTGAGTTTTAGCCTCCAGGCGTTGTCTTGACCCAGGGTTACCCCATTGTTTGGGCCGGCGTGCAACTTGAGCTTCCATTGCCCACCTGACAATTCTGAGAAGGTGTTTTGGCGGTCAAGGAGCAACTTGAAAGCCGCGCTCGCCCGCAGCTCCATTGCCTTTGTGTCGCTGTTCATTTTCAGTTCAGGCCCGTTGGAAGTAACGATCTCCATCACGCCATGGTTATTGGCAAGCGAAGCTTTCATACTGACAGCCGGTTCCCCCGCGCCGTCATTCACAGCTAGACGCGCCTCGCCAATGCTGAAGTCCATTTTGCTCTGTTCGTTGTCGTCGGGCGGATTGGCGCCTTCACCCACGTTTTTGGCATAAATGCTGGCGCGCGTTTTGGACACCACCTCAGATGCCAGATTGCCATGCAACACGGCTGTTCCTTTGGAGATCACGTGCGCGGCTTCCATCCCGACGACGAGCGCTTTCCCCTTGGAAGGATCAGGCTTTTCTCCGGGGAGCGGCGCTCCGATCACACCTCCTGCCACGCCCATTCCAGCCAAACCGGTGGTTGTCCTTTTTGTACTCCCCATGCCGAGCAACATGGCCGTTTTGCTCCAAACAACCGCGTCCTCTTGACCAAACACTTCGGCCGTCATGTCTGACCCGACAATGTTGGTATAATGAGGTTGATACCAGGGGCGCGAAGCGATGTTGTTTACCACGCCTTGAACATCATCGGCCCCCGCGAGATGCGCATCAACAACGGCCGTTGCAGCCTTTCGCCAACGTTCTTTGGTTGCGCGTTTTGCAACAATGGTTTCAATCGCGGCAAACACTGTCAGGAGGATATTGATGGACGCATTAAACTTCGTCAGTTCAGGTTTGATATTTTTGTTTTGCTCCCGCTGAAGCTCTTGCAGAGTCATGGTGTTGTCGCGCATGGCATTGGCAAATTCGTCATTTTTCTCAATGGCATCCAGTCGAGCCGCATCGAGTTGACTGCCACAAAGCGCCACACATTTTTGTAACTCTGACTGGTAGGCTTGAAGAGCGGCTTTTGCGGCCGATCCATTGGGTGCAGCGTTGATGGCCGTTTGCAGCGCGTTATCGAGCGCCGCTTTTTTCTGGTCGCGCTGGGTTTTCAGATCACCGCCGTCGGGTTCGGGGGCCCACAAAAGCTGCCTCTCCGCGAGCCACTCCGCTTCTGTAATGCCTTGTTTTTGAGCCTCTGACAGAGCCGCATATTCGGCCTTGTCTGCGGCGAGCATCACGTCGGTGTATTTCACGTAGTCATATTCAGCCACCGCGGCCATGGCGTCGCGCTGCATGACAGGTTCAAAGTTGGCATTCAGGAAGTTGGTGCGATTGGCATCGATAATCCCGTTGCGATCTTCCATCGTGCCAATGGCGGTGAGGTACCCATCATCGGCTGCAACCGCCGCGGCGTTATACTCCGCCGCGGCTGTGGAAACCGCTTCCCACGCGGCGGTCCAAGCGTCGAGATCACTCTGTGAAGCCGGTGGAACGGTTGGTTTGGGTGGAATCAGCGCTTGCGCTTTTGTTCTGCACAAAACACATTCGAGCGCTTTTTTCTTGGCGGCCTGCGAAGCGGCAATGGCCCGTTCGTTTTTTTCGGACTCTTCTTTTAGAATGTCCTGCCGTTCTGCCTCAATACGCCGCGCATTGGACTGGTAGACAAAGTCGGCGGCTGAGCCGGCCGCACCCATAATCGGAAGAAGGCCGGGAAACGCAGCGATGTTAACAATTGTCGGTGAACGCAGCAGGTCTAAAATCGCCGACATTGTCATGCCATAAGCGGCCACTTGAGAGGCACCTTCTTGGGCATGAACGGTGGAGTGACCTTCTGTTTTTACAGAAACGCCGTCAATTGGGTCGTTCGGGGCGCCGAGCTGAAGCACTGTGTTTTTGCGGGGCGTGGTGATCTTAATGCGCTCGCCGCCGTCTGAATCGTCGATATTGATTTCGTTCGCTCCGCCGGTTCGAATGATATTTCGCTTAGAATTGCCGGCCACAACAGGGCTTGCCATTGTTGGGTTTGGAACGGTGCCTGCGATAATCGGCCGATCGGGGTCACCGTCAACACACACGATCAATACTTCTGTTCCGGCGCGAAGAGGAAAGTGCATTCCATACCCGGCGCCCGCGTGGGGTTGCATCATTCGAAGCGGGCGCGACGCCTGCGCTTCACCCGCGCCTGAAGTATCAAACGAAAACCTTACCCTGTAGCGACCCTGGTCGTCGATTTCTGCGTATTTGTCCTCGCCCCGGCTCTCAACAATCCCGGTGAGTACGCCGCCGACCTTGGGTTTGGGGGTGCTCCGCGCGGGCCTGAACGGCGTTGACTTTCGAATGGCCTTAAACCGACTTACCATTTTATACTGCCCGCCGCCGCCGAGGCCGGGTTGAGTTAAGTGGTGCTCCACCTGGGTAAATAGCAGGTCTAAATCACCGTGCGGATGGCCGTCGAGCAAGGCTGTTCCACCCGGAAACAGGTTGGGCAGATCACTTTCACCGGTGTACACTTGACGACCCGCAAGCTGCTCTTCGCCCCGAATTTGAGCGATTCGGTTGGCTTCTTCAACCGTCTTCACATGTGCGCCGTATTCAACAATCATCCCTCCATCGCCGTCAAGCGAGGCGGTGGCTGTCAGGTCGAGTTGAGGGTTGCGATAGTTGTAATCGCGCACCACCATTTTTGACGGGATGAGCTGCCTGACAAGGTCACACTGATAAATGTCTCGCCGGTCGCCGCGTTGACGAAAGGGAATGTGGTCAATGCCGGCGATGGGCCGAAATCCATAGTTTTCATCAGTGACGATGAGTCGCTCGTTTTTTTCGGCCTGTTCAAAGAAAAAGCTCATTCCAAAGTGTTCGGTGAGCCTCGAAAGAAAGGCCAAATCGGTTTCTTTGTACTGGACAATAAACTCCCTCGGCGTGTGGTTGCCGTACAGGCGACATTCAAAATGTTCACCCACTGTCATTGTGAGTTGAGCGAGCTTTTTCTCGATAATGGTTGGGACCGACATGTCCATAAACACATCGAGCGTTTCGCGAAGGGTGAGGTAAGTGAGCCCCGGCACAAGTTGAAACTGAAACGCCCACGGAGCGTCGGGACCAACGGTGCCGTCTTGTACAGAGCGGATCACCCCATGAACGTGCCGCACCACCTTTTCACCGCGGTGAAACGTGAGAACCGCCCGGCTCCCTAAAAAACTCTCCGGGTCTAAGTGGGCGGTTGTAACGGCGCTCACATCAAATTGATAAAGCGAGGAGATCTTTTCAACCCCTTGCACTTCGGTGACGTGAAGAGTGTCTGGAAGAACGCCGTCCACTTCAAGCGTTGCGTACACATAGTCTTTTTCAACAGATCGCTCGCTCATGTTTCTTCTCGCTCACTTTGCACGCGTGGCACTTATTCAGCCGCAATTCGATTTTCAAAATCGGCCCAAATTCGCTTGTCTTTTCGGCAGTCGTACGTTCGGCAAACAGCGGGCCTGTTTGTGTACACGTTGCACCCTCCCCTCTCGTGGTGAACGCAATAGCCGTCTTGCCTCTGGGCAATTTTATAGGGTACTCCGTAGTTCCACTTTACTATCCGTTCATCCAGATCCTGAATTGAAAGGGCAAACTGGAGTTTGCAACAGCGCGCTTTACAGAGGTGCAAGAGCGATGCGCAGTCAATGTCAGGTAGGTTTGTCAGACTGTATTTGTCGTCAACGTTGGAGATGGCGATGGATGCTTCACCCTGAGCGCGCTCGTTTTCACGCAATACAGTGAGATGGCGGCGCTTTTCAAACGTTTCCAGTGGAAGTTGACCCGTTGCCACAAGCGTTTCAACAACCGCATTGACGGTGGCGGCCACTTCGGCGAGACGCACTTTTGTTTGAGCATCCATCAGGTGCAAAAACCGGAGCGCGTTCTCCATGTCATCGGGCGGCGCCGTGGCCCGAGTGAGACGCGGCACGGCATCGGGTTGACTGGTTTGACCGGACTGCGCATTGTCCATTGCCCTTATTCTCCCTGAGTGTAGGTGGGTTTAAAGTCTTCCGCTCGGGCGCGGCTGGGATCGGTGCTCTCCGCACCTTCAAAAGATGCGCCTGAAAACGCGGCCTGGGTGCGCACCATCCTGTGGAGGTTCGCAAGGTCGAAACAGGCATCGCGGGCGTCGGCTTTATCGAAGCGCGCATGGGATAAGTCGGCGCGCGAAAAATTGGAATGACGCAGGTCGGCATTCTGAAAAACACTTCCCTGCGCTCGAACACGGGAAAAACAGGCTTTTCGTGCTTTCACGCCTGTCAGGTTTGTTTCTTCGAAGGAGGCGTTTTCAACGGTGGCGCCGTCGAGTGTGGCACCTGTCAGATCGGCGGCCGAGAAGTTGGAAGTCTCCATTTGGGCCGCACGAAACAATGCGTTCTTGACGGTTGCGCCTGAAAAACAAGCTTGGGTGGCAAGGCTCTCTGTGAAGTCGGCTCCCACAAGCGAGGCGCCGGACCAGAGGGTGTCGGTGAGGTTGCACTTGGCGAAGCTCACGCCGTCAGACAAAACTTCATCAAAGAGCGAGTCGGAAAACGATGTGCCCGTGGTGGTAAGGTCTGAAAGTTTGGCTCGCGAAAAGCGGGTTTTCTCGGCCTTTACACCGACCATTGACACGGCGAGGAGTTCTGCTCCAACAAACGTTGCACGAGTCAGGTCGCTCCCATCAAAACGAACATTGTGGAGACGCGCTCCGTCAAAAACAGCCCTGCTCGCGGCGACTCCGGCCATTTGGGTAAGGTGAAATTCAGCCCCTATGAATGTGGAGCCCGTTAGGTTCGCCTTGTCAAAGTTGGCATTCACAAACGACGCTCCCCTGAAGTCACCGTGTGAAAAGTCTGCCAGTTGACCCACTGCCCCGTTCAGGTTGGACTGTTCCCAAACGCATCGCGTGGCGTTTACTTCAGAGAGGTTGGCTCGTTCAAGAGAGGCGGCTGTCAGCACCGTTCCAACAAGGGTTGCGCGCCGCAGATCGGCGTTGTCGAGGTACACTTCTCCAAGGCACGTACCGGTGAGGTCGGCATTTTCGAGGCGCGCGCGAGAAAGCACCGTTCGCGTCAGGTCGGCCCCGAGAAGGAGGGCACCTATCAGGCGCGCATCTGCGGCGTTTACGGCGCGCAGAGAAGCCGACGAAAAAGCCGCCTTGTCGGCTGTCACACCGCTCAGCGAACACTCATCTAAACAGGCTTCCAAAAAAGAAGCATGGGTCAGATCGGCACCCGTCAGATCGGCCCGCACGAGCACCGCCGCTTTGAGAACCGCGTTTGAAAGCTGCGCTCCGACGAACGTGGCACCGGTAAACAGCGTTCTTTCACAAACGGCACCGCTCAGAATGGCACCGTCAAGTTTCATCCCTATGGCAATCGCCCCCGACAAAAGAGCGCCGTGGAGAACCATGGGATGTTGTTCATCCATGGGTAGGGTAGATGCCCAAGCGAGGTCGGCCCCCGTCAGATCGGCCCCTGTCAGGTTGCACCCGCAAAACGTTGTCTTGCGCAGGCGCGCCCCCGCAAAGCGGGTATGAACCGCGGAGCAATTGACAAAGGTCACGTCTGAAAAATTTCGACCGCCGAGGTCAAGTCCGTCAAGGTTTACTCCCTCAATGCGCTCGCCGGCAAAAGAGTCGGAACGTAACATCCGCTCCAAGAGTTGATCGCGATGGGAAATCATTTTCGCCGCTCCAGTTTTGTGGCCGTGGTGATGGCCAATTCAAGTTGGGCACCCCGTAGGTTGGTGCGCCACAGCGCGGCCCCGTGAAGGTTTGCAGCGCGCAAATCGGCTTTGGTGAGGTTGGCCCCCTCCAATGAAGCTTCCATCAGGTTGGCCTTGAGAAACGACGCCCCTTCCAACTTCGCAGCGTCGAGCACGGCGGAGGTTAGATCGGCGCCTGAAAACACTGTGGCGGTGCCGGAAACATTGCCCAACCCGGCTTTGTTTAGTTGAGCGCCCAGGAAAGTTGCACGGTCGAGCACCGCACCTTCCCACGTGGACTGGGCCGCTTTTGCGAGCGCAAACGAACAACCTGAAAGGGTCGCTCCATCGGCGCGCACATCGGTCAGATCCCCTTTTTTGAATACCGCCGACACCCCGCGCGCATCGTAAAAACGCGCCGATTGAAGGTGGCACCCTTGAAACGATGCTTTATCGAGCACGGCACGGGTAAAGTCGGCGCTTGGCAGTCTGGCACCGTCAAAACAGGAGCTGTTTAAGCGCGCCTCCACAAATCGAGCGCGCTCAGCTTTCGCGCCGCGAAACGAAGCATTTTGTCCTTTCAGGTGGGACGCGACAACCCCGTCCATGTGGGCATTGTCAAATCGGCTTCGGCGAACGTCCGCGCGAGTTAGGTCAGCGTAGAGAAAAATGGCTCCAACCGCGGAGCAGCCTGACAAGTCAGCCTCCGACAAGATGGCTCCGGTGAAGTCACACTCGTCGAGGTTGGCTTTGCGAAAGGAGACACCGGTGAGGTTGGCCCTGGCGAATGAGCGCTTTTTCAGGTCAAGGTTCGCAAAATTCTGACCTCGGAGGTCTTGTCCTTCAAACGAGGTTGACTCAAGTGAAACGGGCGCTTCGGGTTCTCGATGGAGAGGAGGATCTTCGGTGATGTCGACCAAACCTTCCATTCCGGTGTCGCTCGGGTTCAACCCGTGACCGACTTGGGTAGATCGAACCACCTCCCCAACGGTGTCCGTTTCATCGGCTTTGTCGTTTGCCGGAGTTTCAGGCAGCGCCGGCCACACCTCAAACCGCACGTGTTTGGCCAAAAATCGGCCTTCAACATCGGCGACTGGCTCTTTCGGCGCAGTCAGATCGGCGGTTTCCACATACCAGGCGGCAATGTCGGACGCTTCTTCGTCGACCACCGGAACCAGGCCTCGCCACACGAGGTCAAGGCGCTTTTCTTCCATGTCAAAGTGGGCGGTGTCGAGGTGGAGCCGAATTTCGAAAAAATCACCGCCTGAGTCAGATGCTTTTTGTACAAATGCGCGGGGTTTTACACCTGGAAGAAAACCTTCAAACACAGGGTTTTGGGCGTCCATTCCGCGAATTTCAAACGGCTCGTCACCTCGCAGATAGGGCAACTGTTGGGCCCGCGGCGCGTGTTGTTCGTGCGCCCAGTTGGTGTCTGAGGGAAGGTACGGCCACGTTTGCTCTACCCAAGCGTCGTCGAACGTGCCGGCCATTTTTCGCTGCGGAAACGACGGGGGTACAGGGGCAAAACACACAGCCTCGCGCGCAGATTCAGGTTTTTTGACGGGCAGCGAAACATGTTCAAGATTGGGTAGAGCGCCCCCTGAGCGAATGGGTAGGCCGAGCGGATTTTTCGGCGCAGCTTTCAGCCCCGAGAGTTCGCGACCACAAAAGCGGCATCATTGAAAATGAAGCCGGAGGCGTTGGGGATCCGTTTTTATAGATGCGATCACCCACAACTCGGATTTGCCTTTCAAAGCCCACCTTTTTGTCGCGACCAAACACAAAGGAGACAACCATTGCCTCGACGGGTGACGTGGGACGAGCGGCACCGGTGAGAGTGATGTCGGCGTTGGGTTTGTGAACAGCAAAGTCGGAAGGTGTGTACACATCCCCTTCAAGACCTGAAGGTAGATCACCTGTCAGCGCGTTGGGCTCGCTTCGAAACAGCGCTCTTTCGCCTGGGGAAAGCTGAAAGCTCGCTTTTACAACAAAGGCACGTGCCAAACCTACCCCGGGAAGTTTCGTGGGGATGGAACATCCCGTCCAAACGTCTTCCCCGAAGAGCGGAATGAGAGCGCTTTTGCGCACAAACCGCGTCTGCCCCTCAAACTTGGGAATGGTCGGATCGCGCGGCGGGGCCTGCGTTACAAAGGGAAGGATGCTTTCGGCGGCGAGGCGTTCGTTATCCGTGTCGGCAAGAAACCGCGTTTCCCCCAGTGAATCGCGCGTTGGACCTGTGGGGGTTTGGGTAAGATCGGGAACGGACAACCGCGGCACGCCTCCTGGGTCAAATGGCAATACCGATGGCCTGTAATCGTCCATGCCGGGTGCTGTTGTGCGATCCAACGGCAAAGGCGGCGGCAACTCGGTGGGAGGCGTGTATAGAAAGAGCGGCGTCGTGGGTGGGTCAGCGATTTGGCTGGGGAGAGGAACCGCCCCATCCCATCGCTGCGTGGCCGGTTCAGGTTCAATATCGGCGGGATCTACCCATGAAACGCTGAGGGGCACATTGGCGGGGAATTGGGTATCTTGAGCCGAAATGGGGCGAAGGCCACATTGAATAACGCCTCCGGCGACGCTTTCAAACGAGGGCACATCAAAGATGCCGCGATACACGATGTCGCAGGTGGCGCTTTCACCCTGAATGGCCACCGAGTCGATACTCATGCTCGGCATGCCTACCCGAAAGGGTGTCATTTCAGGAAGTGGATCTACCCATGCCTCCAGATAGGGTAATTGGGTTGTCAGACGGGGAAAGTTGGGAAGCAACGCTTCAAGCACAACCACGTCGTCGACTCGAAACCGCGATATTTGTTGATCGGGGGGGACCGCATGAAAGTAGTCAAAGTTGAATTGGTCGGGCAGACTGATGACGTCGGCCGAAAGGGCTTTTCGCGGGGTTTCACCAAGAAGGCCGCGGCGCGACGGCCAAACCCTTCCAACGGGTGCAAACGAACCGGGTAGATCGGGGTTTTGGGCATGGAGTACAGACGGCGCTTCTGTACCAAGGGGATTGGCGCTCACGCCCGGTCCGCCGACGGCGTGTTCGTGATCCAGCGGAACGGAGCGCGTTCCACGCGGAAAAAACACGCGGAGCGACTTGTTTACGATGGGCTTGCCATGCCGAAAAACAAGGAGTCGTGAGGTGGTTTCAGGTAGAAACGGATCAAAACTCCAGGCTTGACCGACAAACGAGATTTCGCGCCGCATCAGCACCGGCACGCGATCAGATGCGTACACAATGCCCCGGGTGGGGCGATTGCCGGCGTGGACATCACTCGGGTGGAAAGGCCTGGGATCTACCCACGCCATTCGACCGTTGGGGACGAGAGCGAAGGTGGCTTTGACAACAACTGTCAGGTGGTTGCGGTTGCGGTGACGCCATAAGACGACCGAACCGGTTCCTCCCGGCGCGACGCTGAGCGTCGGCGCTGCAGATAGGGGAAACACGGATGGGGCGTTTTGCACACAATGTACCACGCAAAAATGCGTGAATCGTCACGCAGATCCGCCGGCCGAGTAACAGATTGTGCACTGGGGGTACCAATCTGTCACCCCCCCCCGGTAACAGTTTGTGTCTACCCGTTCAATCAGACGTGACGGAAACCGTGCTCGCCCGCGATGGCGCGTTCAAACCACAGATTGGCGATTTTTTCTTGGGCGCTGTTGGCGCGCAGGCGGCTATTCAGGTTTTTGAAGTCAACATGGTCAATGAGCTGATCCTGGTTGAAACAGGAGAAGATGATCGTCTCTTTTCCGGTTTTGGGATCAACGTGTTTTTGCAGGCATTGCGCGCACACTTCTTTCATCATGCACTGCATGGGTGAGTTGATGCTGGCAATGCCCACGTGGTTGGGATTGAGGTGCGGGCCGAGCACGCCGTGGCGCGCTTCACGAACCGCGTTCATCATGCGGTCGCTGCCGATGGCAATAATGCGCTTTACCTCGGCCAGTTTGAATTGTTCACCCCCAAGTTGACCATTGGCGTAGGCTAGCATCGCCTGAACGATGTTGCCGCGATAATGGCGGTCTTGGTCGCGGCGCGGGGGGATTTCTACCCCTGTGTCGGTGCACCAAATAACCTGGTCGGTCGCGACCTCAATTTCATCGCGTTTGAAGATGTCTTCGCCCTTTTTATACCCGGCAAAGTAGAGCACCTTGTCGCCGCGAGCGCGGAGCGCCTTGGCGATGGAGAAAAGCACGGCGTTGCCCAAACCGCCGCCCGCGAGGAGGACCAACTCACCCCCTTCCGGGATCTCGGTGGGGGTGCCGGTGGGGCCCATGACAACAACGCGATCGCCCTTTTTCAGCGTGCCGATGAGACGGGTAGAAACACCCATTTCAAGGGCGATCATCGACAGGAGCCCTTCTTCTTTATCTACCCATGCGCCCGTGAGAGCGATGCCTTCCATGTTGAGGCGCGTGCCTTTGGCAATAAGGCTCTGCGATTCGTAATTTTGGAGCCGGTAGAATTGGCCGGGCTCGAATTTTCGAGCGGCGGCCGGCGCATGAACAATCAACTCAACAATGGTAGGTGTGAGCCGAACCACGTCGTACACCGTGGCAACCAACTCATGGTCAAGTCGGGCAAAAAGCTCATGGCGGCGGCCTTCGCGGGCGCTTTGAGGCTCAATATGGAGTTTGGAAAGGTCGTGCCTGAAAAGTGATACGACGTGCGGGTAGGCGTCTTTGGCGCTCGCCATGGCTTTGACAACGCTGCCTGCGTAGTAGGGGTGGTTGTCGCCGTAGAAGCTGACGCAGTGTTTGCCGTCGTTGTAGCTTGTAAAAAAGCCTTCTTTGGGCGGCGCGGGCTCCACTGTCAACTTACCGTCGTCGGCCACAGTGGCTTTGTATGAAGCGAAAAATTGCTTCCACTTGTCAAAGGTAAAGCTGCCCGGTTTTTCACGTTCGTAGGTGACGTTGGGGCTTGTTCCGGCGGCAACGCACACTGTTCGAGCGGGCAGTTCTACCTTTTCACCCGTGGCTACCCACTTGCCATCAACAATGGCCTGGCGCTCGAAAATCATGCCGCGAACGGCGTCGCGCTCATCGACCAAAGCCTCTACAGGGGCCATGTTTTCGATGTACACAACGCCTTCTTCAAGGCTCTTGATCACTTCTTCGTGGTTGAGCCTGTAAGCGGGTGAATCGAGAACGCGCTTGCGGTAGACGAGGGAGACTCCTCCCCATGAAGCGAGGAGCTTTTGGAAGTAGGGCGCACGGCCTTCTTTTTGGGCGAGAGCGCGCTCTTCGCGAATGGCGGCGCCGTGCGCACGTTGCTCTTCGATAAAGTCCCACTCTTCAGCGTCGAAGAGCTTCTTTACCGCGTCCAGGCCTTTTTCAGCGATCAGCGTTTCTACCCGTTCGGATGTTTTGTCGGCCTGAATAATGTAGTAAGCGAGAAGTTCGGTGGCAGTATCAATGGCTGTCAGACCGCCCCCGATGACAACCGCCGGCAAACGAACCTGAAGGTTTGCCAAGCTCGACCGCTTGTACGCGCCCGTGAGTTGCAGCGCCATGAGGAAATCGCTCGCTTTGCGAATGCCGCGGGCGATATTGTTTTTCATGGGGATAATGGTGGGGCGACCGGCACCGGCGGCGATGGCCACGTGGTCAAACCCGAGTTTCCATGCATCGGGAAGGTCGAGCGCGCCGCCGAACCTGACGCCGCCGTACATGCGGAGCAGGCGTTGACGAGCGAGGGTGACATACAGAACGGTGAGGAAGTTTTTGTCCCACCGGACGGTGATGCCATATTCACTGACGCCGCCGAAGCCGAGCAAAATGCGCTCATCAAGCTCCAGGTACATTTCTGAAAAGTGTTTGATCGGGCGGGGCGGACCCTGTTCATCACCGGTAAGTTCAACGGGGAGAGGCTCAATTTTAGACCGTCGATAGCGGCAACGGCAAACCCTTCACGGGTAAGGTGGTGCGCAAGGGTATAACCGGCGGGCCCCAAACCTACCACAAGGATGTTCTTACCGTTGTAAGGTTGAGCGTGGGGGCGTTTGATATCCAGTGGATTCCACCGGGTCAGGAGGCCGAAAATTTCAAACCCCCAGGGAAGCGCCAAAACGTCGGTTAATACGGCCGTTTCAATTTGAGGGATATTTACAGGTTCCTGCTTTTGGAAAATGCAGGCCTTCATGCAGTCGTTGCAGATACGGTGGCCGGTGCCGGGGAGCATGGGATTATCAATGCACACCATGGCGAGCGCGCCGATCGAGTCGCCGGACTTGCGGAGCAGGTGCATTTCGCTGATGCGCTCGTCGAGCGGGCAGCCGTTTAACTCAACACCGAGGGGGTTTTTCTTGACAGCGCCGGTTTTTGCGTCGCGCAGACCTTTGGTGCACGAGTCTTTGTCGCGATCGTGGCAGTAGAGGCAATAGTCCACCTCACTTTCCACTTCACGCGCGACCATGCGGCGATCTGTCAGTTCAAACCCCTGACGCGAGCGACGTTCGTGCTCGGGGCCTACGAATAACTCAGGGATTTTGGGGTCGCCCCGGTGGAGTTGTACAAGTTGTTCGTGTTCAATGTTGGCGGGCGACTTGAGGGTAGACCAGCGCCGCGCCCCGTCATGGTGGTTGTTTCGACGGGCATGAAGCCAAGCTTCAACAGCGTCTGTGGCGAGCGCGGCCACTTTGGAGTCTTCTTCGTCGGTGGGTAGATCCCCCGCGACGGCGAGCGCGGCGGCAATGGAGGGTGCCGGCTCGTTGTGGAGGGCAACCTTCACAGAAGCCCTTAGTTCGCGGGCAAACGCGTGCAGTTCATCTGTCCACTTGACGCCGCCCGCCTTGGCCGCCTTGCGAGCCGTATCGTCCAATTGGTGGAGCCGCATTGTGGCAACGGCAACGGCTGTTTCTTCGGCTTCCGACCCGGTTCCAAGGTCTGTTGCAGCGGCGCCGGCAGTGGTCAATACGGCTTTTGCAACGCGCGCCGCATCATCGGAAGAAGCCGTCCAAGCTTTGCCGGCCGACGGTTTGAAGAGGCGCTTTTTGGCGAATTCTTTTTTGAACGTCCACAGAACGTCGCGACCTTTGGCCGCGTTGAGCAGTTCTTGAAACTCCGATTCAACCTGAAACAACTTGGCGACAAAACGGGCAACGTAAGGCGCGGCATCGAGTAGAATTTCACTCGTTTGCTCGGGCTTCATCCCCTGCCCGCCCGACGTTTTATACTCCTCAAAAGCGGCATGGGCTTCAGCATCTTCCGCCTTGAAAAACGCGTTCCACGCGGCCGTCAGATCGGCGAGGCGAGCCGGCTGAAACAAGTCTTCGTAGGTGAACCCGGTGATGCCGAGAACCAACTCGGACGGGTCGCGCGTGGCGGCTACCCAGGATGAAAAATCTTTTTGAAGACTTGCCGAAACGTCCATGGTCAAAAAAACTCCTTCGCGCTTAAAACCCGCTGGCAACTACGCGTTCAATTGTGCGGGTGCTCATCCGTCCTGAAACCATTTCAGAGTTGACCAACAAGGCTTGATGAAGCGGAATGTTGGTTCGAATCCCGCCGATGATCAGCTCTTCAAGCGCGGTGCGCATGCGGGCGATCGCCTCTTGACGGGTAGCTCCGTGGGTGATGACTTTGGCAAGAAGGGAGTCATAACAACTCGGCACCTTCCATCCACCGTACACTCCCGAATCTACCCTCACACCGCCGCCGCCGGGGGGATGGTATTCTGTAATGTGGCCCGGCCACGGCGCAAACGTGCGCGGATCTTCGGCGTTGATGCGGCACTCAATAGCGTGACCCCTAAAATTCCACGGCCTTGTGTCGGGTAGATTGAGCTTTTCGCCCATTGCAATTTTGATTTGCGACTCTACCAGATCTACCCCCGTGACCATTTCTGTGACGGGATGTTCTACCTGAAGGCGTGTGTTCATTTCCATGAAGTAGAGCGCGCCGTTTTCATCCATCAGAAATTCAAGCGTGCCGAGCGATGTGTACCCACTTTCCCGAATGGCGTGCCGAATGCGCTCGCCCATCTCGGCTCGAAGCGCGTCGTTCATGGAGGGGCTGGGCGCTTCTTCGATCACCTTTTGATGGCGGCGTTGGAGCGAACATTCGCGCTCACCGAGAGTCCAAACCTGACCATGGTGGTCGGCCATGACCTGAAACTCGATGTGCCTCGGTTCTTCGATAAAACGTTCGATATAGATGTCAGGATTTTTGAAGCCGCTCTCCGCTTCGCGGGTGGCGGTTTCATAAGCGTTGGGCACTTCACTTTCGCTGCGCACAATGCGCATTCCGCGACCGCCGCCGCCGCCGGAGGCTTTGAGAATAGCCGGGAAACCAATGCGTCGCGCTTCTTCAACGGCGTGAGCGGCGTCACGAAGCACACCCGAGCCTGGCAAGAGGGGCAAACCGAATTTGGTAGCCATGCCACGCGACGACACTTTGTCGCCCCAGGCGCGCATGGCTTCGGGGCTGGGACCGATGAACTTCAGCCTGCATTTGATGCAGATTTCGGCGAATTTGGCGTTTTCAGAAAGGAAGCCGTACCCGGGGTGAATGGCGTCGGCCCCTGTGATTTCAGCCGCGGCGATGATGGAAGGGATGTTGAGGTAGCTCTTGCTTGGATCGGGCGGGCCGACGCAAACCGCTTCATCCGCAAAGCGAACGTGAAGTGCGTCGGTGTCGGCCTCGGAGTGAATGGCGACCGATCGAATGCCGAGGAGTTTGCACGCGCGGAGGATGCGCATGGCAATCTCCCCGCGGTTGGCAATGAGAATCTTGGAGATCATGCCTTGCGAATCTTGAAGAGCTTTTGGCCGAACTCGACGCTCTTACCATTATCGGTGAGCACCTCTTCGATCACGCCGGCACAGTCGGCCTCGATCTCGTTCATCAGCTTCATCGCTTCAACAATGCAGAGCGTTTGGCCGAGGCGAACGGTGGATCCAACGTCCACAAACGGCGGCGCGTCCGGCGAAGGCGATCGGTAGAACGTGCCCACGAAAGGCGATGTGACGTAGAGCGCGTTTCCATCGTCTTTGGGCGGCGCGGCCGACGGTGAGGGCGGCGCAACCGACGGGGCCGCGGCGGGCGGCGGCGAATAAAGAGCATCGGGAGCGGCGACAAGTCTACCGGCGGCCCCTCGAACAATGCGCACGCGGCGCGCCTCATCTTCGTATTCAAACTCGTGGACGTGGCGTCGTTCGAGCAGGCGGAGCAAACGCCCCAGCTCTTCGAAGTCGAGGTTCATCGGTGTTTGGCCGGACATTTCGGGCGCTACGCTAGTTGGATCGCGCTTCGTTTCAACAGCAAATTTTGACGCAGACCGTTGGCGCTGCGTCATGTCGCATCAAACAGGTCGCTGTCACCGCGGAGTTTCGCGATCAACCCGAGAAGCGCGAGCAGATAAGATGAGGCTCCAAAGCCTGTGACTTTTGCAACGCAAGCGGCACCGACGAGCGATTTCCGGCGGTAGGGTTCACGCGCTTCGGGGTTTGAGAGGTGCACTTCAACTGTGGGTACACCGCTCGCGCGGACAGCGTCGAGAAGTGCGACGGAAGTGTGCGTGTAGCCTCCGGCATTGAGGAGCACGCCGTGAAATCCTTCACGGCCGGACCGACCCACCCATGAGATGAGGTCACCTTCGTGATTTGACTGAAGGCACTCCAGTTCAACCGACCTTGTTTTGCAGGCTTTTTCGAGCAGGAGGTGAATGTCGGCGAGTGTTTTTCTGCCGTACACTTCGGGCTCGCGCGTGCCGAGCAGATCGAGGTTGGGCCCGCTGAGAACGCGAATGCGAAGCGTGGGATGAGCTTCGTTGCGATCGGTCATTGAGGCGAAAGAGCCTTACGACAATTCTTTTAAGATCGCGGGAACGCGCGTTCGAAGCATGTAGCGTGCTTTGCCGATGTTCGCGTCGGGCGACATTGAAAACGCGACAAAGTACGAGTCGTTCACGACGCGGATCAGGGTGATCATTTTTTCGGCCTGAATGGCCACTTCCGCGGTGTTTCCAGCTTCAAGCATTTGCGCCGCTCGCTGGATGGACTTGATGACGACGCTGAACTCCGCGCCGATCGTGTTGATGTCGAACGGGGCGTTGGGCTTCGAGTAGCTGTCGACCGCGATGCCTTCGAAGTCCATGAGAAGTGTCGCGAGGCCACCCTCGGTGCCGTCGACAACTTCTTTCAGCACGTCCTGGAACATGGGGTCGAAGCCTACCGAAACGCTCGCCGAAGGGAAACATTTCGATCCCGGTCCTGTGAAGGCCGGCTAGTTCCGCGTTTCAGAAGTTTGGCCCGTGTTCCACTTCTTCCTGCGGAACTAGCCGCGCGCAAGCGCGGGGGGTGTGGGGCGGAGCCCCACGAGACAAAAGATAGTGCCGGCGTGTGCGAAGCGCGCCGCGTCAGCGGCGCCAAAAGTCCGGCAGGACTTTTGACACGCGGCACTAGCCCCACTGCTGATCAACGAAGAGAAAAAGCCTTCCAACTGCTAGGTTTGGCGACTCTCCTTCACCACGACGCGACACGTGCCGGTCTCGCCGGACTCTCGTTTTCGTCTCGGCTGCGTACGCATCAGGACTCCACAAAGTGAGCCTGTCGCGCCGCGCTTTTCGCTTTCTCGCTTGGCAACGGGCAAGGATGTGCACCGCCTTTTGCCGAGCCTGGAACCGGGGCCACTGGAACGTGGTTCCGAGGCCGAAATTGGCTTCGCTGAAGCGTGTCGGTCGCTTAACTGAGCATTGGGGCTACGGATCTTCTTCGGATCCGGGCGTCCAGGATTGGGGAGGCGGCGGGGGCAGCTCTTCCTGCAACGCGACAACGGCGCACGCGGTCACCTCGACGTTTTGAGATGTGTACACAACGAACTCGCCGAGGTCACCCTGTTTCAACTCAACTGCCGCAGGCAACGTTGCATAGGGTTCACGAAACGCATTCGGGTCTGCGGTTGGCGCGACAACAAGTTCAACGCTTCGATCGGGGTCAAGCTCGGGTGCCTGTTTGGGAATCCACGCCGAATAGCGACCTTTGGCGTAGGTCATGACGCGGCCGATGCGTACACTTCCCGGTTTCTGATCGATGGTGCGCGCTCGACAAATGGCGCGCACACCGCGGTCTTTGGGGAACTTTTCGGTCTTCGGAACAACGAGGCGCATGGGTGCCCCCGCTTTTGCCAGCCGAACAAGACGGCTTTGGTCGCTTGGCCTCGGACCGCCCACATGCTGCAAAACGCCGGCCTTGATTGCCGCTTCGAGCCCGTTTGGAAGCGGATCGGGCATGCCGAGCAATCGCGCGAGAGGGCGCGCCAATTCGTCCTCGGCGCCGAGAGTGAGCAGCGCATTGACGATCGCCACGCGCGCATCTTGATACCGCTCCTCTTCAAGCTGAGCCGCGAGCGCGGGGCGTGCCGCGTCTTCTCCGATGGCTGCGAGAGCATGGGCGATCGAAGGGCGGAGTCGCACTTCACCGAGAGCGAGAATGAGGGGCACCACCGCGTCTTTGGATTTGAGCTTTCCGAGCGCCGCGAGAATTTCTTTCGCCCGCGATTCTGCGAGCGGCTCGCGCTCGCCCGGTTCTTTCGCAAACGCCCTGCGCCACCAAGCGATGAGTTCCGCTTCACCGGCCTTGTCGCCTTGTTCGGCGAGCGCGAGCGCCGCGAGGCGACGCAGAGGCACATCGGGTTCATCGAGCACTTCACGCGTTCGGGCCGCCCCTTCCCCGAGGCGCGTGAGCGCGAGTGATGCTCGGGTTTTCACTTCGGCGTCTTCGTCGCGAACGATCGAAAGGCGCAGCGCGGCGGCGGTTTCGGGGCGCTTGAGATCGAACAACACCTCGGCCGCTTTGCGCCGAATGACAACGTCGGCATCGTCGAGAAGCGCGGCCACGTCGGGCGCGGCATCGACATCGCCGCCGATCGCTCGTCGCAACGCGGGCGGAAGTCCCTTGCCTTCGCTGCGAAGACCCGACGTTTCAAACGTTCCGTGCGATGCGGCGATTTTCACAAGCTCACTTCGAAGCGCGTCGCGGATTGCACCGCCCGAGGTGGGATCATCTTTGGTTTGCCCCGGATCTTTCGCGAGATCGTAGAGCGCGCACGCTCCCACCTTTCGCGCGCACACGAGGCGAAGGGTTCCGCGCGCGAGAAGCGTTTGTTCGTCGGTTTCGGCAAACGCAAACCCGTCCTCAAAGCCGGTTGGCGGCGGCTTGCCAACCAGCAGCGGACCTAGGTCGGCACCTCGAACGCGCGCGGGTCTCGGAATATCAAGCCCCGAAAGCACCGTGGGCAAAAGGTCGATGATCTGCACGGGTTGCGAAACGCGCCTGGGTGCGAGCAAGCCGGGTGCGTACACAATGAGCGGCACGCGCACCTGTTCTTCGTAAACGGTTGTGCCGTGATAACGCCCGCCGTGATCACCCAACTCTTCTCCGTGGTCCGCGGTGATCATCACCACCGCGTTGGGCCTGGCGCGGCGAATCGCGTCGACGATTTGGCCCACGCCCGCGTCGGCGGCGGCGATCTCAGCGTCGTATCGATCGACGTCGCGCTCCCCAAAAGCGACCTCTTGTGTACACCGATCGTTGCGAAGCGGAGCCTCGGACGCGCACAGCTCGGGGTGGGCCTCATACGGTTCATGCGGCTCGAATAAGTGAACCCACAAGAACAACTTTCGATCTGCCGGGGTGCGCGAAAGGTACGCATTGACTTGGTCAACCCGCTTTTGAGCCGATGCAAATTCAACCTTTCGGTACTCAAAACCGAGGAACGATTCTCGAAACGGAGCAAACTTTTCTCCGTCGATAAAAAACACCGCCGGTGGGTAAAACGCGGCCGTTTTGTATCCGTAACGCCGCAGATGTTGGGGCCACGTTTCAGAATCGGCGCCCAGGCCTTGGAGCAGCAGCGGACGCATGTATTTGCCCGTCATCAGCGATGTGATCGCGTACGAGGTGTGGGGCGTTGCTGTGTACGCAGCCTCGAACACCACTCCCTGTTTGGCGAGCGCATCGATGCGCGGTGTTGTGGGCCGGGTGTACCCATAGGTGCCCATGTGATCGGCGCGCAGCGCATCGATTGAAATGAGCACGAGATCCCGTCCGCTCAGATCGATCGAACGGCCCGCCGTCATCACCCGCGTCGGCGTGTCGTCCACCGGTGCGGGCGGCGACAATTCAGCCGCGAGGCGGACCACATTGCTCAGGAGCGGCGCCCGCTCGATGTACACCATGCGAATGTTGTCGGCGAGCGCCAGGGCTTGGGCCGAAGGCCGAGCCAGCGCGACGACCGTCAGCGCCGCAAGAACCGTTGCCACCACGCGAGGCAACGAAAACACGGGGGCTTTTCGATCTTCCTGCCGGCGAAGCGCGATCGGAAAAAGCGCCGCAACCATCAGCGTCAGCGCTCCGAGAGCGGTGTGAAACGCCGGATACAAGCGCGGCAAAATCAAAACGTTGGCCGCCGAAAGGAGCCCCGCCCCGACGAACAATGCAACAAGGAGTACACTCCGTTTTGTGTACACAAACGCGGAGGCCAGGCGCGCCATGACCACGTACGAAACCCCGCCGCCGACGAGCGCCGCCGCGGCCACAAACGCGAATCGAATGTGAAACGCTTCAAAATGACGGCCCGTCGAAACGCCGAACGCCGTTGCGGCGGCGGCAACCGTCGCAAGCGCTGCCAGTGAAACGCGTGCGCCGCGCTCCGCTCCCCGCACCAAGAGCGCCGTGACGGCGGCGAGAAGAAATGACGGCAACACCGCGGCGGCGGCCGACAACGGCCAGAGCCGTCGCACCGAGCGCCCAATTTCGTACGGGCCGGCAAACCGCGTCCACGCGAGCAGCCCCACAACAACAATTTCGACCAACGCAAAAACACATAGTGCGGAGAAAACATCCGCCGCGTGTGTTGTGTACACACGTGTGATCGATTGTGTACCTTCGCGGGGTGGAGCGTGAGGCGCCGCGGTCGGCGCGCGTTCGTTCACTTGTAAACGATTTCGAGAATCTCGTAGATGCGTTGGCCGACGGGTAGGTTGACTTTCACTTCGTCCCCTTCTTCGCGACCAATCAGGCTGCGGGCGAGCGGCGAAGCAATGGAGATGCGCCCAAGTTTCAGGTCGGCTTCATCGGGGCCGACGATTTGGTACACAATCTCTTCACCGCTGTCGGCGTTGGCGAGTTTTACGCGCGCTCCGAATTGAACTTTGTCGCCCGCGAGTTTTGACGGATCGATCACTTCGGCTCGCGAAAGCACGCTTTCCAGATGTTGGATGCGCGCGTGAATGAGCCCTTGTCGCTCCTTCGCCGCGTGATACTCGGCGTTTTCCGACAGGTCGCCGTGATCGCGAGCCGTGGAAATGTCCTTTACGACTTGAGGCATTTCCACTTCTTTGAGCCGACGCAGCTCCTCGCGAAGCCTCGTCTGCCCTTCGGGGGTCATCGGGACTTTCTCAGACATGCTGCCCCGTCTAGCACGGGCGCCTTCGGCATAAAACGCTTTACCCGCGCCAGCGCACTACCTTTCGGGGCAATGCCTGCCCGCTCGCGGCTTCGCTCTTGGTGGCGGCTCGCAGCAGGGCCGCGCCTGTCCGACGCAATTCGGCCTCAACTTCAGCGACGCTGTTCGTCGGTCCCGAGTCGACAACGCTCACCGCACCGCTGGGTAGAGCGATGCGATAACCAAGGGGAACGTCGCGCTCGGGCAAGTGGGCAAACCCTTCGTACACCGCAAAGTCAGGCTCTTGGAGTGTACACATCAGTACAAAGCGAACCCCCGCCGTGGGCCTCGTGCTCACGGCGCCTGCCCCGAATTCGGCGTGGGCGCATCGGTGGGAGGCGCCGTTGTTGAGGGCGTCGCTCCCGGTTCCGGAGCCTGCCCCGGAGGTTGTTTCGGCGCGTCTTTGGGGTCTTTGGCGTTGGGGGCGGCAGGTTTCGAACTCGGCGTCGCGCCGCCGTCGCTCGCCTTTTCGGGGCCGATTTCCTTTAGAAAGCCCCTTGCGGCGGCGGCAAAAGGCGTGTCGAAGTCGCGAATCACTCGTTCAAAAACGGCCCGCGCCTCGGGAGTTTTTTTCATCTTGAGGAGCGTCTCGCCCATCAAAAGAAGCGCTTCCGCATCAAGCCCCGAGTTTGGATATTTCTTCAGCGCGTGGTCAATGCGCGACACCGTCGCTGCAAACGCTTCCTGCGCTAGGTAAAAGCGCGCCACATACAGCTCGTGCCGCACGAGGCGTTGAAGCACAACGTCGTGCATGTACTTTGCGTCGGGCAAATAACGGCTTGTTGGAAACTCCGACAAAAAGTTCTTCAGATCGCGGTACGCCTCGGCCGTTGTGGCTTGGTCGCGCTCTTCGGCGGGCGGCAAAATGAACGAGTCTTCAATGTCGTTAAAGAGCGACTTGGAGATGCGGTACCGCGCGTACTCCACCTCGGGATCTGAACGGTGGTTTTGCACGAAGTCGCGATACCCCGAGACGGCGTCTGAAAACTTCCCCTGCTCAAAGTCAACGTCGGCAATTCTCAGTTCGGCAAGGCGGGCATAACGGCTGTACGAAAACAGCTTTCGAACCTCTGAAAACAGAACGCGCGCATCTTCGAAGTTGCGAGCCTTAAATGCCGCAAGCGCTTCAAAATAAGCGGAGCGCGCATCTTCTGTGTATGTCAGCGTGGCCCTTCCGGCGGCCGAAAAGCTGAATTCGGCGCATCCCACCCCGCCGAACAAAACAGCCACCGCAAGTGGCAACGCTCGAAGCTTTCGAACCGACATCGCGGCGCGTGTTAGCGAACTATTGCGCTGCGGGCAAAGCCAATCACGCCAAAACCCGGCTTCGTGCGATTGGGCGCTTCATGCGCACGCGGCAGTCGGTGTTAACCACAGACCGTATTCGAAACTGGAAACGGTGCTGCGTTTTGAACAGCGCCCAACGCTTCGTTTTGAAAGATGGACACCCCCCGCCCCGAAGCTGCGCGAGGAAAAGCCGCATCGAAGCGGGCCAAAAATTCCGGCATCAGGTCTTGTCGCGAGGCACGGGACACCCTTGCCCGCCGCCGAGCGGGATCGCGAAAAGCGTGGCGCTTCAGGTTTTCTGCATGGAGTTCTGTTGCGTACGCAGCCGGGACGAAAACGAGAGTCGTTCTAGCCTCTAGGCGCTTGTGGAGGGTGGACCGGGCATCACGTTTGCTGCATTTCGCGCTTGATCCGGCACCAGGTGTTTGAGCATCCACGACTGCATGAACAGCCGCTCTTCAGCCTTTTGGAGCGACATTCGAACACGCGACGCAATGAGCGCGGGGGCCACAACGACTGCCACGCTGGCGATCACCAGGTAGGCGAGCGTTCCAGCGGGAGGAAAGCCTGTAACCCGCGGCAACATTACCATTGAGCCTTCTTGGAACGCGTACGACGGCGGCAACAAATGGGTCGCTTGAAGGGCGAAAGGCAGCAGGATCGAGAGCGCCCCGACAGAGATTGCGCGCCGCCAATGTTCACGCTGACCGTAGAGCAGATAGCCGAGCACGTGGGTTGCCGCCATTCCGGGGACGAGCACGGCCCAGCCCATGTGGAAGCTCAAAAAACCCATTGAAACCGACCCGGCGATAAACGCCAGAAAGCGAAATCGCTCGTGCAAAAGGCCTCGATAATTGGCCCACGCGGTGGCTGCGGCGAGGAGTTGAAAGCCGAGCATCACCGCCGCCAACTCCCAATCGCGAACGCCCAGCGCGACCGCGGGAGGTGCGAGCGCAAGCCACGCGAGATATCCGAGCAACATGGCGCGGCGCTTTTCTTTGTCGGCGGCGCGCTGCGAAAGCAAAAATTCACGCCGCGCTTCAGGGGGCATCACGTCGGGCACTTCGAGCATTAAACGAACGAGCGTTGCCACCGCGTCGCGCTCCGATGGATCGAGAGCGAGAGCGGCGCCCACTTCACGCATGGCCCGTTCGCGCGCTGCTTGAGCGCCTTTTCCACCTTTTCGAGCTTCCGCCGCGGCGGTTCGAGCCTGCGCGGAGTGCTCGGCCGCCATTTGTTTTTTCTGTTCGAGGTTGTGATCGCCGTCGAGAAAACGCTCCACGGCGGCGCATAGATCGCGGGCGCTCACGAACCGATCTTCTTGTTTCAGCGCCGTTGCCCGCACGATGATCGCTTCAAGCTCAATGGGTACATTTCGCTCCGGCGCTCGCACGCTCGGTCGCGGGTCGGCCCCGTACAAAGTGGAGAGCAACACGTCTTCGGCGGAGTCTTCTTTGTGGAGGGCTTGCAGCGTTAAGATCTCAAACAAGATCGCGCCGAGTGCGTACACATCGGTTCGCGGGTCGAGCCTGTCAACCTCGCCGAGCGCCTGCTCCGGCGCCATATAACCGGGTGTACCCACCACTTCGCCCACAATTGTTCGGTGTTCACTCGACGACGGCGTTTCAATTCGCGATTCGAGCGGAACATGGATTTCGCGGCGTATTTTGGCGAGCCCCCAATCTAAAACGTACACTTCGCCAAAGTCGCCGAGCATGATGTTCGACGGTTTCAGATCGCGATGGAGTACACCTCGGCTGTGCGCAAAAGCGATGGCCAAACAGGCCCGCGCAAATGCCGATAAGAGCTTGCGGCGTGTGTACGTTGCCACCGCCTGCGGATCACCGTTGCGCAACATCCACAAAACGTCGTGAAACGTCACGCCGCGCAGACGTTTCATGGTGAAATACATGGAGCCGTCGGGCGCAACGCCGAAGTCGTACACAGGCACGATCGCCGGGTGCTCCAGTTGGCCTTGAACGCGCGCTTCCCGCTCGAAACGGCGCACCACATCGGGCCGCGTCATGTGGTCTGTGCGAATCACTTTGATCGCAACTTCGCGGCCGATATGGCGGTCTTTGCAAAGTCGCACTTCCCCCATGCCACCGCGACCAAGCAGATCGCGCATGACGTAGCGTTCACCAAAGCCCGTTTGCAGCGCCGTCGGTTCAAGCGTGACGAGCGACTCCGGGCGCTCATCGGCCGCGCGCTCCGGCGGATCATTCGCTTCCGATCGAAAGGGATTGGGTTCCCATTGGCGCGTGATGGTGTCACCGCCGCCGTCGTCACCGTCGATGCTGCTCGACAGATCCGCTATGCTTTCAGGCAAATGAGCGTGTTTTGCCGGAGGGCGAAACGGGTTGGGCGGCTTTGGTTCACCGGCTTTTCCGGGCTCACCCCAGAACCGACCCACGCGGGACGCAATGCGAACTTCCCCTGTGGCGCCGCGCCGAAAAGCCGTCAATTGGCCCGTCAGCGACGTATCGCGCCCGCGCTGACTCGACGTGGGCATGGCCCCTGAGGGCTCTTCACTCGGTCTTTCCGCCGTTTCACGCGTGTCGGGGCTATTTGAAGCCCGCACTTGACTGTCAGCCGCGCGCGACGACACCTCTCCCGAAGGCGGAATATCGCTTGGGTTGCCTTGCGGCTCCGAACGCTCTGCGGACGACGCACGCTGGCTTTGGGGGCCGTCGTTGTCGGGGGGCGTGGGCCGCATTCGGGGAGAATAGCGGTGAGGCGGCCGGTCAGGTGGTGAAACATCACCATCCGCGCGCTGTGAAGTGACGTCGGCACTGGTGCTCCAGTTCAAGAACGTCGAGAAGCACCGCAGAATGCCGCACGCGCCAGGCCTCGTCGCCGTCGTCGGCATTTTCCCCCTCGTCCGAAAAACGCGCCACGGCGGCCCAAAGCCCCAAAGAACGCCCCTCGTCGGGCAGTCCGCTTCGCACGCGGTCCGCGATCTCCCGAAGCTTTGCCACGCGTCGATCCGCCTCGGCGTTGTCGATGTCGCCGGCCTCCAGTGCGGCAAGCGTCAGGCACACAAACGAACGACATGCCCGCGGTCGCTCTGTGTACACACTGCATCGACCACCCCGATGTGCCGGACAAGGCAGCCCAAAGTGATGGGGCGTTGGTTCACCCAAAAGCGGCAAGCGCAACGAGCGAGCATGCTCCACCTCGTCTTCGGCAAGGCGCACGTTCTCAAAAATCTCGCCTGTGCAGCAAAGTCCACACCGCAGGCACAGCGCCGAACCTGGATTTGCGCGCGCTTCGGATGTGGACACGCGGGCAGCATACCGGTGTTTTCCGTGCTTTTCTGGATTCGGAAAGAGCGTCGTGCGATTTTAGTCCGCGCCTCGGCGTGCCCTGCCCATGAACAGCGAACGCTCAACCCCCGATCATCTTCGCGCGAAAACGCGCACGTCGATGACTCCGGGCGTGCTGATCGGTGCGGCACTCGGTTTCGTTGTGGGCGCCGTTTGGCTGCTTTTTCCGGCGGAACCCACACAAACGCCAAACAAGCAGGGATCAGGCGTGAGTACACAAGGTACCTCACCGATCCTGCCGGCCGATACGTCGTCTCTCCATGGGGCAACGTCCGCGTCGGCGCAGATCGATGCGGCATTGGCCGTTTCGGAAGCTGAATATCTCAAGCGTGCCGAATCACTTGTGACAAGCGCACCGGCCGACGCACTCGCGTTGATTGAGGCGCACCCCACTAAGTTCCCGTCGAGCGAGCGCGGTCGCGAACGAGAGATGATCGCCGTGACCGCGCTCGCCGCGCTCGGCCGAAAACAGGAAGCTCGCGCGCGGGCGCGCATCCTGCTCGCGCTCTTTCCAAACGACGCCGATCGAGCGCGTCTTCAGGCCATTGTGGACGTTGGGCCACCCGAAAAACTCGATGCCCTTTGATTCTGAGATGGACATTGTTTGTCCCACGTGTCGGCGTTTTCAGAATCGACGTCGCCCCGCTTTGGTAACGTGCGCCGATGTCGAGCCTTTCCCCCCGCCCGCCCGCGTCCACAGCCGATGCCGGCGGAGCTGTCGCGCCCACGATTCTCATCGTTGACGATGAAAAAAATATTCGCCGCACCCTTGGCCTGGTGCTTCGAGGTGAAGGGTACGGCGTTGTGGAGGCGGCATCCGGCGAAGAAGCCCTCGCAAGGCTCACCGGGGGTGAACCGATTGACCTCGCCATCATCGACTTGTTGCTCCCCAAAATGACCGGCCTTTCACTCGTGGAACGCATTCAAAAAGACGACACCATCGGCCCGCTGCCCGTGATCTGCATCAGCGGCCACGCCACCGTGCACGACGCGGTGACCGCCATCAAACTCGGCGCGCGGGACTTTTTTGAAAAGCCGCTTTCGCGCGAGCGAATTTTGGTCGGCGTCAAAAACGCGCTCACCGCCAAACGTCTCGCAGAAAAGGTGAGCGAGCTAAACGCGCTTGTTGAAACCCGCTACGAAATGGTTGGCCAAAGCGCATCGATGCAGCGGCTTTTCAAAGAGATCGATCGCGTTGCGCCCACCAAGGCAAGTGTACTCATCACCGGTGAAAGCGGCACAGGCAAAGAGCTTGTGAGCCGTGCAATCCACGGACTTTCGCCGCGTACACATGGCCCGTTCGTCAAAGTCAACTGCGCCGCCATCCCGCGTGAACTTATCGAGAGCGAACTATTCGGACACGAAAAAGGGGCTTTCACCGGCGCGCAAACGAAGAAGCGCGGCTTTTTTGAGCAGGCCCACGGCGGCACTCTGTTTCTCGATGAAATCGGCGACATGGACCTCGCCGCTCAGGCCAAAGTGCTCCGTGCGCTTCAATCGGGTGAAGTGTGTCGCGTCGGCAGCGAACAAATGATGCACGTGGATGTGCGCGTGCTCGCGGCCACCAACAAAGATCTCGGCCGCGCCGTCACCACCGGTACGTTTCGCGAAGACCTGTTTTTCAGGCTCAACGTGTTTCCCATTCGCAGTCCTTCCCTTCGCGAACGGGTCGAAGACATTCCGGCGCTCGCCAACTTTTTTCTAGAGGCGTTTTGCCGAGAAAATGGCCTTCGATCCAAGCACCTCGACAGCCTCGCCGTTCAGGTTCTTTCGCAGCGCACCTGGCCGGGGAACGTGCGCGAACTCAAAAACGCCGTTGAAAGGGCTGCGATCCTGTCGTCGGAAGACGTGGTCACGATCGCCGATCTGCCCGAAGATCCGCACACAAGCCCGTTCGACGACGAAACATCCGCCGATGCAGCCGACGCAGCCAACGACGCTCGGCTCTCATCGCCGGACCGCATTTCCACGAGCGATGCGCGCGCGGCGGAAGCACCGAGGCTCACGTTGCGCGAATACCGCGAACGCGCCGAGCGCCGCTACGTTGTTGAAGTGCTGGCCGCCTACGACTGGAACATCTCGCGCGCCGCGGTTGTGCTCGGCGTCGAGCGCACCAACCTCCACAAAAAAATCAGAGCGTACGGCATCAAACGCGGCGAACTCCCTTAGTGCCGCGTGTCAAAAGTCCTGCCGGACTTTTGTCGCCGCTGGCGCGGCGTGCTTCGCGCACGCGGCACTATCTTTTGTCCCATGGGGCTCCGCCCCATCCCCCCCGCGCTTGCGCGCGGCTACTTCCGCACGAAGAAGTGGAACCCGGGCCAAACTTCTGAATGGCGGAACTAGTCCTTCACATGTGATGAAACCGTTCTTCACATGTGATGAAACCGTTCTTCACATGTGATGAAACCGTTCTTGAAGTCGCCGGACGCCGCCCAGTAGGAATGCTCCGAAGCGCTCTGTTTCTAGGCTTTTTTCGATGCAGATGAATGTCCAAATTTTCTTATCGCTTCTTTTGGGCCTAGTGTACCGTCCGCGCCCTCATGCTTTTCCTCGACAGCTCCAACCCCAACGAGATCCAAGAGATCACGCGCTGGGGAGTGGTGTCGGGCATCACCACAAATCCGCTTATTTTGTCGCGTGAAGCGCGCGGCATCGACCTCGGTCACCGCATCATCGAGATCTTGAGCGTGGCCAGGTGCCCCGTTGCTGTGGAGCTTTTGTCTGAAACAGAAGCCGAAATGCTCACCGAGGCCCAAACGTACAGGGCGTTCGACGTGCCTTCGCCCGCAGCGCCGCGCACCAATCGCATTGTGATCAAAGTGCCCTTCAGTGAAGTGGGGCTCCGCGTTGCTCACGCGCTTTCATCGCTGGTGTACCCACCAACGTCACGTGTCTCATGAGCTTCCACCAGGCCTATTTGGCCGCTCTCGCGGGCGCGACGTACGTGTCGATTTTCAGCGGGCGCATTCGCGACATGGGTTACGACCCCAACCCCGTGATTTCTGAAACGCGCGCCCAGCTCGATCGCGAATCGCTCGGCGCGAAGATCATCGTGGGCTCTGTCCGCCATCTGCACGACGTTTCGCAGGCACTCACGGCGGGGGCGCACATCGTCACGGTGCCGCCCCCCATTTTTCGCGCCATGCTCAAGCACCCCCGCACCGAAGAAACGATCCGCGAGTTTAACAGCGCATGGGCTGCATCGCGCGACGCGGGCGTCGGTGATCAAAACGCGGCCGGTACCAATCCACGCGGAAAGGGCGCGGATTGAAGTACCTCGTTGCAGAAGAAAACCTCGCCCTCGTTCGAGCGATCGGCTCACCGCGCACCGTGCTCGACGTGGGATGCGGCATTGGACTCAACGGTGCCGTTGCCCGCAGGCTCGGAGCGCACGTCACCGGCATTGAAACCGATGTGTACGCTCGGGCTGAAGCTGAAAAGCGTCTCCACGAAGTGCTCAACGTGGACATCACCAACACCGACGCTCTTCAGTCCGCTCTGAAAAATAGGCGTTTTGACCTGATTTTGTTCGCCGACGTGCTCGAACATGTCGCCGATCCTGCGCGCGTGCTCGCATCGCTTTTGCCCTTTCTCGAAAACGACGGTCACATCCTCGTTTCGGTCCCAAACGTCGCGGCGTGGACCGTGCGGGCGAGCCTCCTCGCGGGGCGTTTCAACTATCGGCCAAGCGGCATTCTCGACGACTCACATCTGCGTTTTTTTACGCGCGAGTCGGGTCGAAAACTCCTTGAAAATGCCGGCCTCGAAGTGTTGCGCATCGAGCAAAATCCAATGCTCGTTCGGGCCGCGAAAGACCTCATTGTGTACACATACGGGCTCGCCGACGCGGCCCGCGACCCATCCGCTTTTTCGCCCACACAGCTCGTCGATTCGCTTCCGTACAAGCTCTACCGAGGCGCGGTTCGCCCGCTCGAAGACCTCGTTGCCGATCGCGCGCCGGGGCTTTTCGCCTTTCAAAACGTCTTTGTCGCGCGCAGGCCGCCCGCACCTCGAAAGCTCTCGCTCACCGTGGGCATGCTCACCATGGATGAAGAAGAGAGCATCGAAAAAATGATCGCCGACGTTCGCCGCGAAGCGCCCGACGCAAAACTTCTTTGCATTGACAGCTCGCGCGACAAAACGCCCGAGATCGCGGCGCGTTTGGGCGCGCGCGTCATCCGCCAAATGCCGCCGCGCGGCCACGGTCCGGCCATGGAGCGGCTCATGAAAACGGCCGCGCAGGACAGCGAGCTTCTGATCTATCTCGACTGCGATTTCACCTACCCAACCCGCATGATCCCCGTTGTGCGCGCGCTCGTTGAAAATGAAGGGTTTGACGTTGTCAACTGCGCGCGCACACGCGCCAAACCGGCCGCGATGCCTATGCCCAACTTCATCGCAAACCGCGCATTCGCGGCTTTGGCGCACGCGGCTCACGGCGTCGCCACCGTTGATGTTCACTCGGGCATGCGCGCCTACAGAACATCGGTTATTCGCGGGTTCAACTTTGACGGTGAGGGTGACGCTTTGCCCATTGATACGCTTCTTTTCCCGGCGAAATGTGGCTATCGCGTGGCTGAGATACCCATTGAATACGATGAGCGCGTGGGCACCTCCAAGCTCCGCAAACTCGCCGGCACCGTGTGGACGTTCATTCGCCTCGCCCGCGCCGTTTCGGTGGGCCGGCGAGGCGGCGCTCGATTCGAAACGCGCTGAAAACCCTCGCGTGCGCGTCTCCGCGGGGGCGTTGCGGGGGCAGAGCCCCCGCCCCAAAGAAAAGTTCACAGCCGGCCAACGCTGAATTTTTCCGACCGCCTCGCGCGAGCTGCCCTTTCGGCACAACAAATATGGTAAGCGGGGGGCCTCATTTTTGGGGCGCCCGTCGCGCGCCCCTCAGGAGGCTGCACCATGCGCTTGTCGAATTTGTTTGCTCTTGTTGTGTCGGGTTCCGTCGGTTTGCTCGCTCTTTCGGCGGTAGGTTGCGACGGCGGCGACGATGGCACCGGCGGCACGGCCGGCAGCGGCACGGGCGGCGCAACCGGCGGCAGCGGAACGGGCGCCGGCACCGGTGAGTGCACCGCGGCTTGTTGTGCTTCGTGCGAAGCCAACAAAGACGTGGCCAGTGACTGCATCGCGATCGTCGACAACTCCGGTCTGTCCACGTTCGGCCTCCGCATGGCGCAACTCACGCTGGAGAAACCCGCCGCTCTTACCAACCCGGTCGTTGCCGGCCTGATCGAGTCGGGCGTCACCATGAACCTCAAAGACTGCAACCTCACCGGCGACGGCACGTTCTCGTGGATTCTTCAATTCGATAAATCCACAGGCAAACTCAAGACCGGCGGCGCCAAGCCCGTTGACGATCCCACCACCGGCTATTGCTTCGTGAACGAAATGCTCGGTGGCCAGCAGGTTTCGCCCATTGAGGTCGACGCCACGCCCGACGCCAACGGAAACTTCACCGTGGCCACCGGCGGCGACGTTGTTGTTCCGATCTTCCTCGGCACAACGGCCGATTTCGTTCTTCTTCCCCTTCGCGACGCCAAGCTCACCGACGGCACCATCTCGGCCGATCAAAACTGCATTGGCTCGTACAACGCCGAGAAGCTCCTGCCTGAAGACAGCTGCGAGCCGTCGGGTGACGTAACCCGCTTCACCGACGCCGGTTCGCTCGATGCGTACATCACGCTCGAAGACGCCGACGCCGTGATCATCAACTCGCTCAAGCAGAGCCTCTGTGTACTCTTGACAGGTGACGCCGGCGACGGCGGTGACCCGAAGAAGTGCTCGCGCGACGCAAACGGCGCCATCATCGCCAAGGGCGACTGGTGCTCCACAACCAACAGCGCCGACGGTTGCCAAGACGCGTTTAAGCTCGGCGCCAAGTTCGCTGCCAGCGCGGTCAAGGTTACCGGCGATTGCCAGTGATCGCTTTCTGATATCACTCAGTGTACGATCTGCCCATCATGGGTAGAAATGCGGCGCCTGAAATTCAGGCGCCGTTTCTTTTTTTGTACTATTCCACAAAACGCGGACCGGCCAACCTACCCAATCACGGTGTCAACCCACCCAATGGGTAGTCAAGCGTCAAACAAAACTTACCCATGGTTGTGTCCGCACAGTTCGTGCCCGGAACCTGACAATCGGAGTCGGCGGTGCACACCACTGCCGGCATGCACAATCCAGTGGAGGCGGGTAACAGCCCAACGCAGAAGAAGTCGGGCGCGCGGCAATCTTCCTGGGTCAGACACGAAGGTACACAATACCCTCGGTCGCCCAGTCCGCCGCCGCTCGTTCCACGCGCGATACACCAGCCTTCCTCGATGCCCCCGCAGTCGTCGGACTCTTCAAAAAGCCCACCAAGTGTACACAATGATGTACACAAAGTCTGCTGTTCAGTGCCTTTCACCCGCAGGCAATGCCCGGCGCATTCAGTGGACCCGATTGTACATTCTTCGCCGAACGCCTTTCCTTCAGGCGGAGTGTCCACGCACGATCCTCCGAGGGGATGACAGTAGTGGTTTGCAGGGCAGTTTTCATCCCGCCCGCAGTTGGGCATACACACGTATTTGTCACCGATAATCGGGTGACACATCAGGTCTTCGCGCCCGTGGCACTTGGTTGGGTCAAGCGGCGTTTCGCCATAAGCAAAGGTCGGCTCATTCCAGGTGCAGCCAAGCAAACACTGGCCTTCTCCCACCTCAATCGAGCAATAACTTCCCGCGTCGGGGCAGTCTTCATCGGCCTCACAGCTTACCGTGCAATACCCACCCACGGGCTTTCCACCAAAGGTGCTGTCATATTGCTCTGAGTTGATACACCTACCCGCGGGCCCACATTCTGAATCTGCGGTGCACGCTTTACCCACGTAACCGGGTTCAGGTTTGGGAGCAGCTCCACCTGTGCCTCCCGTTCCACCTGAAGCCGATGTTGAAGAAGTGGTTGTTGAGTCGCCTCCGGTTCCGCTTCCCCCTCCGCCGGTGCCGTCGGCCGCGCCGTCACAACCTACAATCGCAAAAGATCCACACATGACAAAAGCCACTGCCAAGCTCACAAAGCGCATGTTTTCCTCCGTCACCCCGCCTCGCTGCCAGCATTGTTGCCGCAGCCTTTTGACGTATTCATCACATCGCGTTGCAAGCCGTTTTCAGAGGCCTGCCATCGTGGTAACCAAGCCCAATGAGTGAACGCGGGAGCCCGCTTGCGACACTCACTCGCTGAACCAGAGAGAGAACATGACATCCAAGACCATTCTTGTCACGGGGGTAGGCGGCGGCGTAGGCCAGAGCATCTGCAAAAGCTTACAAGGCACCGGATACCGCGTGATCGGCGCCGACGCCGGGCGAGAGGCCGCGGGGCTTTATGCCGTGGATGTGGCGCGACTTGTTCCCAACACAAACCACCCTTCGTACGTTGGCCGAGTGATTGAAATCTGCCGCGAAGAAAATGTGAGCCTTGCCTTCCCCGGTTTGGAGCCCGACCTTTTTGCTTTTTCGGCCGGCGCAGAGCAATTTAAGCAAGCGGGTGTGATCCCGGTGGTGAGTGACGCGTGGATTATAAAAGCGTGTGACAACAAACTTCTGACAGCCCGGTTTCTGGCTGAAAATGGCTTTTTTGCGCCCAAAACAATTGAGCTGGCAGATCACTCTTTCCCCGACTTACCGCTGCCCTTTGTACTCAAACCCAAAACCGGCGGCGCCCGATCGATCGGGGTGTTTGTGGTTCGTGAACGTTCGGAGTTTGACTATCACATTCGTCGGGTAGACCCACAAAACTACATTGCTCAAGAGTTTATCGACGGGCCGGAGTACACATGTGGAACCGTCAACTTTGAGGGGAAGTGTTTTGGTACAATTATCATGCGCCGCCAACTGCGCGACGGTGACACATACAAGGCTTTCGTGGAAGAAGATGCCGAACTGTCAGCCTACCTTACCCGTGTTGCCCAAGCCCTCAAACCGTTTGGGGCATGCAATTTTCAGCTTCGAAAAAAGGGCAACACACCGTACATTTTTGAGATCAACGCTCGCTGCTCGGGCACAACGGGCGCCCGATCCCTCGCCGGATTTAATGAACCTCAAATGGTTGCCGACTACCTTCTCTTTGGAAAAACCCCCACGTTTGACATCAAAAAAATCGCCCTTCTTCGGTATTGGAAAGAACTTGTTGTGGAACCCTCTCAAATGGA
The DNA here is from genome assembly GCA_016712345.1 of Polyangiaceae bacterium. Taxonomy (GTDB): domain Bacteria; phylum Myxococcota_A; class Polyangia; order Polyangiales; family Polyangiaceae; genus JADJRH01. Next base: position 2,507,486 of record JADJRH010000011.1, on the reverse strand, counting down.
TGAACTTTCGGCAACGGGTAGAATTGAAGGGAACGGGAGCCGCCTGTGAAGTCTGCGCTCGTGACAGGGGCCAACGGCTTTGTGGGTAGTCACATTGTTCGGGCGCTTCTCGACGCGGGGTTCTCGGTGCGGGCGTTTGGTCGTTCGGCCCCCGTTGTGTCAGCCCCGGGGGTTGAATTTGTGCAGGGCGACATCTGCGATTTCAACTCCCATGCAGCGCTTGTGACAGGCGTTTCGGCCGTGGTTCACTGCGCGGCGTTCATTCCACCCAATCACACAGACTCAACGTATGCAGCCCGCTGCTATGAGGTGAACGCCCTTGCCACTCTTCGACTGGGCGAAGCGTTTCTAAACCATGCTTCGGGTCAATTTGTGTACGCATCCGGTTCCAATGCGTACCCCCCCAGTTCGGCGCCGGTTCTGGAAACGCAGGCTCCCTACCCCGCCGACCGCGCGGCGTATTACCTGACGAGCAAAGTGGCCGGTGAAATCTACCTGGAACACCTGGCTCGAACGCGCGGCCTTTCCCTTTCGACATTTCGCATTTCTTCACCCTACGGAATGGGTATGCCACCGGGTTCAGTCGTGGCGCGATTTATGGCGCTCGCGTCGGAGGGGAAACCGCTCACCGTGCGCGACGGTGGGGCGACAGCGTCCGATCTTGTGCATGTGGGCGACGTTGCCAAGGCCGTTCTGGCAGCGCTGGAGCGGCAAAAAACCGGGATTTACAACATCGGTTCGGGAGAACACTCTTCGTTGTTAACGTTGGCTCAAACGGTTTTGGCCACCTACCCGGAAACGGGATCTACCCTTGATGTAGAACCGCCCAAAGGCGCCCCGGCGGCCAGTTTTGCCCCCATTGACATTACCAAAGCTCGCCGCGAACTGGACTATCAACCTCGAACGTTGGCCAAGGGCCTTCTTGACTTTCGAGCCGCGCGGCAAATGTTATGAAATGGGCTATTTTCAGCGATTTACACGGCAACCTTCCCGCTCTTGAAAAGTTCGTAGAACTCACTCAGGGTCAAGTGGACGGCTACATTTGTTTGGGTGACGTGGTTAACTACGCGCCCTGGAATGATGAATGTTTGGAAATGGTTGTCGGCCTTTCTAACCTGCGTTTTATTGAAGGCAATCACGAACGGTTGTTTTTGGGTACAGAAGACGTTTCCCACGAAATACCGCTTGTGCGTGACTTTTTTACCTCGTCTAAAAAGAGTTTTACCCGGCGCGACTTGATATCCAACCTGCCCAAGTCGTTTGAGATGGGGCCGTTTACGTTTGCCCATACCATCGGCGATCACAATCTTCGCGTGTACCCTGACTCACAAATTGAACCTGACAAAAACTATGTAATCGGCCATTCTCACCACGCCTTCATTATGAATCGAAGTGGCAAAACGGTGGTGAACCCGGGGAGTTTGGGCCAAAATCGCAAACGGATCGATCGGCTCAACTACGCCCTCCTCAACGATTCCACGTTTGAGTTCACCCTGTGTGAAGCCGAGTACAACGTGGGTAGAGTGATTGACGAAATGCGCGCCCGGGACTACCCTCCGGCCTGTATTGAGTATTACCTCAAAAAAATCCCCGCGCCGTAGCTGCGGATTCCGCACTCGACTGCGAATTTGGCACTGCGTTGAGACCATCGGCGCCAGACCGAGAGCGTGCCCGGTCGCTGCATGGCGGTGTCAGCTGCCCAGGAGTCTGTGTACCCACTCGAGGCGGCATGCGATGTGCTGAGGGAGATGTTCAAAGGCACAACGCCCTTTGAAATGGAGCCCTTTTTATGTGGAAAAGCAGCCGCAGCACTCTCGTTTCTACCCATCTTGCAGCTCTCTGGATGACCGCTCTCACGGCGGCCTGCTCGGGTGGAGCCGAAACGACCCAAACAGGTGGGTCGGGACCGGGAGGCGGCGGTTCTGGAGGCTCGGGAGCGTCCACCGTATCGAGCGGCGGCGGGGGAGCCGGCGGAGGCATGGGAGGCACGTCGGACTGTTGGCAAGCGAAAACCATGTTGGACCTGACAAATGCCAAAGGAGCGGGAGCAAGTTACCCAAAACCTGAACTCACGGCCGCTTGTCAGGGTGGCAAGTTGATTGTGGATGGAAACGGCATTCCCCATTACACATTTGTACAAACCACTCCCAACGCTCTGGTGACCAACACCGAACATTATGAAATCACGCTGACCCCTCAGATCGCGGCCCAAACAACCGAAATACCGCTGCTCGGCACGGTGGGATTTGCCGTGAACGGTCAACCGTTTTTCGGCCCCAACGAGGGCGCCGTCCCGGCCGATGAAGCCTACGGTGACCCGATTTACAACGGGTTGATGGACCCTTGTTTGGGCCACACAGCGTTTGCCTACCACTACCACTCCATGGACGTAAAATGCCTGAACGAAGCGAGTTTGGTGGCCGAACCGTGGATGAACGCCGACCCGCCCGCTGATGAACGTTCCCCGGTGATTGGATGGGCGCTGGACGGATTTCCTGTGTATGGCTCGCTGGAGTGCACCGACAGTTCATGCTCCACCGTTGTGGAGATGAAAAGCAGTTATGTAAAAGTGGGAGATCCCCATTCGCATGTGTGGGATGCCTATGAATACCAGGCTCAAACCGATTCTACCTATCTCGACGAGTGCAACGGACACGTGGGCCCCGACGGGGACTACCACTACCATGTGACCGCCGGCTTCCCCTACATTTTGGGCTGTTACAAAGGTACACCCAACGGTGCCGGAATGGATGGAACAGGTCAGGGCGGCGCGGGTCAGGGTGGTATGGGTCAGGGCGGAAACATGGGCCCACAGTCGTGCGTTACAGAATCGGACTGTCAAGGCGCGTGCCCGCCCGGTTCACTCGGCTGCACGTGCAACGATTCACCCATGGGTAAGATTTGCGTTCCAACGTGCACTACGTCGGCCGATTGCCCGTCCGGCGGGGGGATGACGCTCCAATGTATGAACGGAATCTGCGTTCCTGGATAAGAGCGATGAAACACCCGCTCCACAGGAGTCTGCGTTTCGTGGTGTCGGCCGCCTGTGTGGTTGTCGCAACCAACTGCGCCCCGGAAAAATGGGTAGATGACCCCGATGTCATTGTTTCAGGTGCGCTCGATGAAACGCGTGGCATTCAAATATCCGCAGCGGTGTGGACTCTTGAATGGGATACCCATTCTGTCACACCGCTCGGAGGGGGTGGTTTTGAGGTTACAACCGATCTAGGTTACCGCGTTTCGGTTGAAGAAGCCTGGCTTTTAAGCCACAGCGTGAGCTTTGGGAGCTGCGACACCCTCAGCCAATTTGCTGGAAATAAGCCACCGGAGAAACACCCATGGTATGATTTTCTACCCATCCATACGGCGTGGGCTCATACCGAAGACACCGACCCTTCCACATTGGAAACGTCTTATGTGGAAGATCTGACAAAGCCCTCCAACTTGGAGTTTTCTACCGCGTTTACACCGGCGAGGTATTGTCGAGCGCACTGGCTTTTGGCACGCGCAACCAACCCTACCCAAGGTGCTATTGGGCCCGATATGGCTCAGCGGAGCCTTTATATTAAGGGGTTTTATGAAAAAGAAGGAAAGCGTTCTTCGTTTTTGATCGACACGTGGTGGCCCCACGGGCTGCTGGTCGACCTGAGCGATCTGACACAATCGACGGAGTATGAAAACGCGCGGCGCGACGGCGAACCGCGGCATGCCTTTGTGACCGTCACGCGTTCGGCCGCCACCTTGTTTAACGGGATTGACTTTGAAACAGCCACCAACGACGAGTTGACTGGGTTAACCCTCAACAACTTGGTGGACCATACCATGGTGGATGTCACGCTGTGGAATCCGTAAAGGTCCAACCCATGGCGGCATTTTTCTGATAGTCTCACCCGGCAACCTCCATGAGCTTATTTCACAGGCCGACAACTCGCTCGCCACGGTCTGCTGATCGTGGCAATTGTGAGTGCCTTGGGCCTGCTGATCACGGCTTGGCAGTCGTACAGGTCGGCCGTTTCTCTCCTTGACACTGTGAACGATGGTCAAGGCGAGCGAATGATGCGGGCGCTTCGGCAACATACCCTTTCGCGCGGCGGGCCTGTATCGAAAGAGCAGTTGGTGGCTCTTTTTGAGGCCGAAGAACACGAGGGGGTGTTGGGTGTCGGTGTCATGTCCCCCAATGGGAAGGTTGAAACGTGCGCCGGGAAGTTGAGTGACGCCCCTTCCCTACCCTCGGATTTTGAACCGGGGCCTCATGTTCGGCGCATCGGCGACATCCTTCGACTCTACGCGCCCGGTCCGCGTGAACTCGAACACACACGCGGTGGACGGCCTTTTCCTGCCAAACCTGAACGTGGAGATGTTCCTCCCAATGGTGAACCTTTCCCGCCGCCGGGTGAACCTCCCCATGGTGAACCTTTCCCGCCGCCGGGTGAACCTCCCCACGGTGGGCCTCGGCAACCTCCCCATAAGAGTGGCGCAGAATCACCTATTTTTCATGGGGATCCGGGTGCCCGTGTGGTGATTGAAATGGAGCCGATGCCTATGCGGACGTTGCTTACCGGCGCCCGACAAACGGTATGGCTGTCATCGCTCGCGGCGCTTGTTTTGGTGGGTGCCGCAACACTCCTTTGGAGGCGGGCGGGTAGAGAAGCCGCGCTTGCGGCTCAGCTTTCACAGAATGAAAGGCTCGCTTCAATTGGAACCATGTCGGCGGTCATCGCGCATGAAATTAAAAATCCGCTGTCTTCGCTCAAAGGAAACGCTCAACTGCTCGCCGAGTCTCACGCCGACGGAACGCTTCAGAGAACGCAGGCGGACAGAGTTGTGGACGCCGCTGTTCGACTGCAAACGTTGGTGACCAATCTGCTCGATTTTGCCCGCACAGGTGAAGTGAATCGAACGCAGGTCGACCCCGGCGAGGTGCTCTTTTTGGCGGCGTGTGAAGCCGCTCCGCAAGCCGATCTGAATTTGGATCGCGCTCCTGCCAAGTGGTCGCTCGATGCGGCGCGCATGGGTCAGGTGTTTGAAAACCTGCTTCGAAACGCAGAGCAGGCATCCCCCGGTAAGGTGTCGGCTGAAATGAGCGCAGCGCGAGATGACCTGGTCATTCAGATTCGGGACAAGGGGCCTGGATTTTTAGGCGATCCAGAAGCTTTTTTTGAACTTTATACAACCACGAAGTCGCGCGGAACGGGGCTTGGTTTGGCGGTTGCCCGCCGGATTGTGGAGCTTCACGGTGGAACGGTGCGGGCGCGCAATCTACCCAACGGCGGCGCCGAGTTGACAGTCACCATTCCCGCAACAGCACTTTGAGGACGACAACCGACGATTTGGGGTGCGCAACAGCACGTTGACCATTCTGTATTGCGGGAATGGTCAACGTGCGTTGTGAGCGCCCCAAAGCTAGGGAGGAGGACGCAGGAATACAATGGCTATTTTGAGGACGACAACCGACGATTTGGGGTGCGCAACAGCACGTTGACCATTCTGTATTGCGGGAATGGTCAACGTGCGTTGTGAGCGCCCCAAAGCTAGGGAGGAGGACGCAGGAATACAATGGCTATTTTGAGGACGACAACCGACGATTTGGGGTGCGCAACAGCACGTTGACCATTCCCTATTTTCGGAGGGCGAAACGCGCCTTAGCAAACCTGGCCGTGACGCCGACTTGACCTGGCATGGTGGCCAACTCTTCAAGCACTCGGTTGACGGTGCGCGCATCACCCAAACTGGTAACTCCCAGTTTTTTACACGCGGCTTCAACCACTTCACGACTTTTTTCTTTACCAATACCGTTGGCAAGGAGGTTTACGATATCGGCCCTTTTGTCGGGCGAATTGGAGGGTGGACCCGATGCCGCCGAGGGAGGAACAGGACTTTGAGGCGCGGGTTCATCTGTAAACGATGCTCGCTTTCGAACAATGCGGGCGGCAATACCCACGATGGACGGGGCCCCGGCAAGCTTGTCGACAATCATGTCGGCCTCTCGCCGATCAAACGGGCCCGACCCAACCGCCAGCTCTTCGGTGGCACGCTCCACCACTTCAGCGGCCTTTTCTTGACCGAGCGTGGGCGCAAGCAGACTGACAAGCTCCGAAAGTGGAACCTTTCTAGCTCTGGGTATGGGCTTGTCCACAGCCATTTGAGTCAGCTCTCCGGGAACGCCAGCACAACCGTTGTGGTGTTGTGGAAACCGCTGAGATCGCCCACGTCGAGAGCGATCTCACCGTAGGTTTCAAATCCCGAAAGAGGTACCCCGCCCAACTCGTCACTCATAGCTTTGACCGCACTATCAAACTCGTGCGAGAGAATCAAGTTACGACAAATGCAATCGAATACGATCGCACCGGCGGCCTTGGCGCCCAAACGTTGATGCGCTCTTTTTGCCGCTTCGCGCGCACTGTTAATTTGTTCTTTGGGGCTGCTCTCGGTCATTCGAAAGACAGTTCCTTCGGGGATCGCACACGCAAACTGAATGGCTCCCTCTGCGGTGGGTGCGAGCGGTGCTCGAATTTTGTGCTCACTGCCCGCGGCAAGGCCCGCTTCGTACAGAAGGAGAAAGCCTCCCGCATCGTTGGGGCCGAGTGCGTCCACATCCATCCCGCGGGCGCGCGCACTTTCGCGAGCAACGTCGCGCCATACATCCCATGCGGGTTTTCCATCAATTTCTTGAACGAGCGATCCGTCGGCCTTTGTAACGCGCAGCGGTTGTGACATGGGGGTATGACCATGGCAAACGCCTACGCCGAGAGGTGATTTTGAAAAAACAAGGGCGATCACAACGGCGTTGGACTCCGCTCGATCTCCCAAACCTACCCATGTCTGTAACATTTTCAGATCGTCGCCCGCCGCGCCGCCGGCAAGACACACGTCTTCTTCGAGCATGGCAGCGGCAAGCAGGGTGGTTTCTTCACCGTTGCCCGCCAACGGATCGAGCAGGAGAATGGCGGTGCGGTATGGGTAACCAAACACTTTTTGTGGAATGCCGTCGAGCGCTTGTTCCACCGCTTTTTCAGGCGCTTCTTTGAGCCCTGTGCCCATGCCTGCGAACACACGGAACTGACCGGAAACGGCGGCAACACTGACCCCGTCTTTGGTGTCTCCCTTTTCAGTGAACTCGCCCGCGGTGGATGATCCCAAAATCACGGCACCCGGAAATGCGGCTGCCATGAGGGGCATCAATTCTGACAGGGGTTGTTTTGTGGAGGCAAAGACGGTGACGAGTGAAGGTGCTTCACCCGCGAGACCCTCCCGCAGACTTGATACAACGGCGTGAGCTGCGTTGGAAGTCGATCCGTTGGCCGCGGCAGTGGCAACACGGGTAGGCACGATGCGCCTTTCCTTTCTTGGCGCTAAACAGGAAGCGCCGAGCATAGTCATAGCGTCAGTCGTGGGGCCGCATGCAACTCATTTTTCAGGAATGCATGCAAATGTGTAGGCTTAGAGCCGATACAGTACGGGCTTCTCCCATGCCGGTTTGCGAAGGGTGATCCGCGTTTCCCCTCCACGGGCAGGAAGGTGATATCGGTAGAGAAGGATCTATGGCGCGCATTCTGGTGGCCGACGACGAAAGTGGAGTTCGCGAGTTCGTGGCCGATGCGCTTGCGGCGGTTGGACACGATGTCTCCACCGCGCTCGACGGAGCCGATGCCCTTCAACAGGTAGAAAAAGCGCCGTTTGACGTTTTGATCACCGATCTCCACATGCCCCGTTTGGGTGGAATGGATCTTCTCCAGCGCGTGCGAACATCCCATCCCCATCTGACGGTGATTGTTCTGACAGCGCATGGAACCATCAGAGGTGCGGTCTTGTCTGTCAAACTCGGCGCATTTGACTATCTTGAAAAACCGATCGAAAGCCCCGCCGTATTGCGTGATTTGGTCGCCCGAGCGTTGGCATTGCAGTCGGGATCTTCCCCTGTGAAAAAAGCCGCTTCGGCCCCGGCGGGTGAAACGGTAACTCTCACGTGGGGCGCACCGGCCATGGTGCAGGTAGAAAGCCTGTTGAAGCGGGTTGCACCTACCCAAGCGAGCGTTTTGTTATTGGGTGAAAGCGGATCTGGAAAAGAGGTGGCGGCACGGTGGATTCACGCGCACAGCGCGCGCCGAACGGGTCCATTTGTGGCGGTCAACTGCGCGGCGCTTTCTGAAACGCTTTTGGAGAGTGACCTTTTTGGACACGAAAAAGGGGCATTTACCGGCGCAATTGCGCGCAAGCTGGGTAAGATTGAAGCGGCGGCCGGTGGCACGTTTTTTTTGGATGAAGTGGGAGAGCTGCGACCTGAACTGCAAACCAAGCTTCTGCGCGTGCTCCAGGAGCGGTGTTTTGAACGCGTGGGTGGAACAGCGCCTATTGCGGCCGACGTTCGATGGATCTCGGCAACGAACAGGCCTCTCGCCGCCGAAGTTCGAAATGGAAGGTTCAGGGAAGATCTCTACCATCGGCTGGCGGTGTTTCCACTCGTGTTGCCTCCGCTTCGAAATCGCCGCGAAGACATCGCTCCACTCGCGGCGCTTCTGCTTGACCGGGTAGGTTGTGAAATGGGTAAACCGCACCTTACCCTTGATGATGGGGCGCGCGCATGGCTTGGTATGCAGCCTTTTTTGGGAAACGTGCGCGACCTTTCCAATCTGCTTTCGCGGGTGGCCATTCTCTCGGAAAGTGGGGTGATCACGCGGGCCGATTTAGAATTGGCAGAGAGCGCCGGAGTGGCCACCTACCCATCCAACCCAGATGCCTCGTCGGACGTTTTACCGCTCGGAACAATGGATGAGTTGGAACAGGCGGCAATTAAAAAAGCGCTTGAAAATGCGGGTGGGAATCGCAAGAAAGCGGCCGAACAATTGGGGATTGGCCTGCGTACACTCTATGAAAAGTTGAAAAAGTACGGCATTCGCTAGAGCAACCAATCGGTTTCAATTGCCAGTAAAGTCGGTAGTTTATCAATGTCCGCAAATCCTCGAAGATCGTAGGGTGCTCTAGCTTTTTTCCCCAGGGAGCGAGGGCTCGCGCCCTCGCTCCCCGCACGGGTCGCTCGTGACCATTGCATGTCTCGTGTTGCGGCTTCCCACCCAATGCGCCGCGGCCGGGGCCCTACCCTGCCGCAGGGCGCAATGGGGCCCTCGCCGCAACACTCGATCACGCAATGGTCACTCACTCCCCAATCCCCCTTTGGGGTGAAGAGAGCGAGTGATCTGTGCGCGAACGAGCGGGTACGGTTTGGGCCCCACGCGCCACTGCGGCGGGGAAGGGGCCCCGTCCGCGGGCGCTTGGGAGAAACCGAACCCGCGAGACGTGCACAGATCAGGAGCAAACGCTGCGGGGCCCCTCACTCCGCGTTCCGAACCGGACGTCTGTCGCGTGGTGGCAGCTTCGGGCCTAACGTTCTTACCTTGCTTTTGCCTGTTTGTGTACATACGCAAATGATCCATTTGATTACAGAATCAAACCGATCGGTGCGCCAGGACTCTACCGAACGGGGAAGGCGCTTCGATATTCTTGAATGGCTTGGATTTCGCTGATTTCGTGCTGAAAGCCGGTGGCTTTGCGGAACGGTTCGGCATCGATCACAACGGGGTATTTGATATGAGCGAGCGCGCCTTTGGGGAGGCGCGGCAACCCAAATCGACCGAGAAGGTTGGCAAAAACCACTTCCGGCAGCGGGATTTGAACGCGCCCGGTATCGCGAATGAGCAGGCTCAGCGGCACCGGTTGGGGACCGGCCACGTTGTACACTCCTCGTATCCTAGACGTGAGCGCGAGCACGATCGCGTTTGCAACATCGCGCTCGTGCATGAATTGATAGAGGGGATCAAACCCGAGAATTGTGGGCACGCGGCGGCCTCTCAAAAACGTGGCGAGGGTGCCGTGGCCGGTGGGGCCGAGAGTATAACAAAAGCGCAACACCGACGTTGCGAGGTTGGGAAATCGCCAGAGCGAGGTGCACGCGTACAAGTCGGCTGCGACAAGATCTGACAGCTCTGGGAAGGTTGTGACCGCCATGGGAGGATCATCCTCGTGGTGGTAAAGGGGCGAATCGGGACCGGCCCCGTAGTAGGTGTGGCGGCCTACAAAAATAGCGTGTTCCACTCCGTATTGGACCGCGTGTTCAAATACGGCGCGCGTGCCGCCGAGGTTGATGCGGTAACGCTCTTCGGTGCGCGCCACCAGGTGAGTGACGGTTGCCATGTGAATGACGGCATGGGGGCGCCGCTTTCGAAACACCTCTTCGGCGGGGCGTTTTCGAATGTCTACGTGGTGCATTTCTACCCCCGGCGGAGCATCGGGCCAGGGGCGTTTATCAATACCGATGACTTCGTGACCTTCGGCGAGGAGGCGATGGGCAACCATGTGCCCCAAAACCCCTGAAATGCCGGGGATGAGAACTCTCATTGACCCCCACCTTTCCGATGTGCGGCGCCCTTTTCAATCAGCCCGGCGATGGCCGACTTGATTCGCTCGACATACCCTTGCACAACTTCGTCGTCTTCCGAGCCGGTGCCTTCAAACACAAGGGGTTCGCCGTATCTCAACTCTAGCGCGACGGGGAGTGGAATGGCGAAGATGTACGGGGTGATGGGAACGTAGGGAGCACCTACCAACGCGCCGAGAGTATAAGAATTGATAATGGTAGGTATGGCCTCACCTCCGCCGACAAACCCAAATGGGATGATCGGAGTTTGCGTTTTCATCGCGAGGCGAACGAAGCCTGTACCAAAGTCAACAAGGGAATGCCGCTCATGGTAGAGCTTGGCTGTGCCGCGCGCGCCTTCTGGGAAAACCAACAGAAGGCGATTGTCGCGTAGAAGGCGCTCGGCATGTTCGGGTAGACCTGTCAGGTGGCCTGTTCGGTTGGCCCATTCACCCATGAACGGAACGCGGTTGATGAACTTCTCCGCCATGCCTTGCACGAGGCGCGGCGGATTCATCTCCCAGAACATGGACGCGTTCACCATTGCGCCGTCGAGCGCAACGCCGCCGGAGTGATTTCCGACGAGCATGGCGCGGCCGCGGGCGGGCACGTTTTCGGTGCCGAAAACGCTCACGCGAAAGTACTTTTTGTAAAGGAACGTGAGCATGGTCAAAGACCGTGCGACGTACTTTTTGCTGATGCCGTATGGGTCAACGCCCTGCGAGTTGAACGGGATCTCAACCCGGTCGACCCGATCGGCAACTTCTCTGTCGATGAGAAAGGCCACGATTGCCCTCCGCCGCACCAAACAGCGCGGCTTGCGGCGGTCAGGGTAGAGACGAAACGGCCCCAAGTACAAGTGCGACGCGGGTCGCTCGTACGGTGACCGACTCCGCCGCGTTCGCGGGGTATGGTGAACGCTATGAACGAAATCTCGCTTTCGGGGCGGACGGCGCTCGTGACGGGCGCTTCGAGCGGCATCGGTGCGGAGGTCGCGCGGGAACTGGCCTGCGACGTGAGTACACTTGTTCTCGTCGCGCGGAGACGCGATCGGTTGGAGGATCTCGCGTCTGAATTGACAGCGGCGCATCACGGGCTGCGAGTGATCGTGCGCGATGTGGATCTGACGGATCTCGCTGCCACGGGGCGTTTGCTCGATGAGCTTGAAGCGAGCGGTGTGGCGATCGATGTGCTGGTGAACAACGCGGGCTTCGGCGATCGCGGGCTTCTCGATGAGCGACCGTGGTCGAAGATCGAGAGCCTTCTCGCGCTGAACGTTGTGAGCGCAACGTTTCTGATTCATCGCGTTTTGCCGAAGATGGTAGCGAGGGGCTTTGGAGCGATCATGAACGTGGGGTCGGTGGCGGGCATTGTTTCAAAGCCCGGATCGGCTGTGTACGGCGCGAGCAAAAGTTATTTGAACGCGCTCAGTGATGCGCTCTCAGCGGAACTGCGCGGCACGGGTGTGACAGTGACGGCGGTGCTTCCGGGGCCGGTGCCCACCGAGTTCGGCGCGATGGCGATGAAAGACGATGCGGCGCCTGTGCGCGCGGCGTCGGCGGAAAACGCGGGCGCCGATGAACGGCGGGAGCCTCGACTAAAACTTCCGCGCGCGATGGTTGTGAGCGCGCGGGAGTGCGCGCGGCAAGCCGTTCTCGGAATGAAGAGAGGTTCGGCGCGCGTTGTGCCGGGCGGCCTTGTGTACACCATGGCCAAGATCATGGACAACGCTCCGAGGCCTGTGTTGCGAGAGCTGCTCGGCCGATCGGCGGCAAAGATGCGCCGACGGCAGTGATGCCGATGCGTACACAATCCCAATCACCTCGCCATGACTTGAGACGTCTCGAAACGCGTCGGTCGTTGTGTACACAACAAAAAGAACCGACAGGAACGGCGCTTGGGCGTTTGGATCGGTACCGACGTTCAAAGGTGGGCGCCATACGAGGGGCAATGAGGCTTAAAGCGCCAGCGCCAAATGTCTTTTTTTGTAGGGTTTTGAGACCCTCAATCAAAGTTTGCGAACGCGGGAATAAATCGTTCGCTGCAAAGTTTCGGTCGGCGCTCATTGACAGGTGGGCATCCCCGAATAGGATGCGCGCCGCGCGAGACCTGGATAAGCCAGGATCCATGCGCAAGTGAGCGGGTCTGGGATTTTAAACGGTCCAGGCCGCTTGGTGACGGTGTGCGGCAGCTCACAAAGTGAGCTTGCCGGCGCGAAGGAGGTTCCCTTTGGCGAGCGATGTGATGATCGAGGCAAGCTCCCTATCGAAGCGCTACGGAGCATTCCGGGCGCTCGACAAGGTGAGTTTCGAGGTCCATCGCGGCGAGGTCGTCGGCTTCCTCGGCCCGAACGGTGCCGGTAAGTCGACCACGATGCGCATCCTGACGTGCTTCATTTCCGCGACCGGCGGAACGGCGCGCGTTCACGGACACGACGTGTTCGACGAGCCGCTCGAGGTGCGAAAGAAGATTGGCTACCTGCCGCAACGCGCCTCGCTCTACGGCGAGATGAGCGTGTGGGAATACCTGTCGTTCGTGGCCGATATGCGCGGCCTCGATCGCAGCGTGTTCAAAAAGCGAATGCGCGACATTGTGGAGGTCTGCGGCATCAATCAGGTGCTCGGAAAAGACATCCGCACGTTGTCGCACGGCTATCGGCAGCGTGTGGGCTTGGGCCAAGCGCTCGTGCACAACCCGCCGATTTTGATCCTCGATGAGCCGACAAGCGATCTCGACCCGAACGAAAAGGCCGAGGTCATTCGGTACATTAAAGAGATCGGCAAAGAGCGCACAATTCTCTTGTCGACGCACAACTTGTCGGAAGTGGAAGCGGCATGTCCGCGCGCGATCATTGTTTCGAAAGGTCGCGTGGTGGCCGACGGCCCGCTCGACGAGATTCGAACCAAGAGCGGGCGCGTTCGTTACGTGGTGACGATCGACGAGAAGCGCACGTTTGATCGCGATGGCACGTATCGCAAAGGTGCTTCGAAAACGGCTCCGACAGCGCAGGAAGTTCAAGATGCGCTGGCTCAGCTTTCGGGCGTTTCGCACTTTAAGGAGCTGCCGACCGATGACCGCGCGCACTCGTTTGAGTTTGCGGGATCACCGGGCAGCGATGTGCGGCACGAGATCTTCCAACTCTGCGTTCAAAAGGGTTGGTACCTGCTCGAACTGCGACGCGAAGCGCGATCGCTCGAAGACGTTTTCAAGTCGCTCACCAAAGGCGACGAGCGTTTGGATCGCGGTCGGCGCGTGGAGATCGAACCCGACGACGAAGTTGCCGCGAGTGAAGACGAAGACGAAGAGGCCGACGAAGACGCGGACGAAGGTGACGCGGACGAAGGCGATGAAAATGAATCCGACGAAGGTGACGAAGGTGACGCCGACGAAGGCGACGCCGACGAAGAAGCGTCGGAAAAAGACGAAAAACCCTCTGGGAAGAAGGCTTAACCCATGCGGACCGTGTGGAATATTGCGAAGCGGGAGTTCACGTCGAACTTTCTTTCGCCGCTCGCGTACGTCGTTATCTGCTTGAGCCTGGTGCTCCTTGGCATCTTCTTCTTCATGGTGTGGGGCGGCGGTTTCTGGCAGGCCGATCGCGCGACAATGGCGCAGATGTTCCAGTGGATGCCGCGCGGACTTGCGTTCGTTGTGGTGCCCGTTGTGACCATGCGTCTGCTCGCTGAAGAAAAGCGATCGGGCACGTTGGAGATGCTGATCACGCTGCCGGTGAAAGATCACGAAGTGATCCTCGGCAAGTTCTTGGGCGCTTGGGGTTTGGTGCTTGTGCTGATTGCGGCAACGGCGCTTTTCCCGATCTTCATGTTCTGGTGGCCTTGGAACTTGGGCGCGCTCGATTGGCGCACCGTGGGCTCGGGCTACTTGGGCTTGGTGCTCTTCAGCGCGGCGGCGGTGTCGATCGGCCTGCTTCTTTCAGCGCTCACCGAATCGCAGGTGATCGCGTTTTTTCTCACCTGGGCAACCTTGCTCGTCTTCACGTTTTGGGGCCTCGCGGCCGACACGTTCAGCAATCAGGTGATGCGCGACGTGGCGGCGTACGTGAGCTTCGATGCGCGTCTCGCTCCGTTTGCGCGCGGCATGATCAACACGCGCGATCTCGTGTTTTTCGTGAGCATCTGCTTCGGATGTTTGATGACAAGTTTCTGGGCGCTCGAACGGCGCAAGTGGGCTTGAGAGGTTGAACGTGGAACGCAAAACCAGAGCAGCCACATTTTCGGGCGTATTCTTACTAGTTGTCGCGGGGATCGTTGTGTTCGCGAACGTGCTTTCGTTCGGCGCATACAAGCGATTCGACGTGACCAAAAACGAGCGGTTCACGCTCTCGCAGGGGTCGGCGCGGCTTGTTCGCGAAGGTTTGAAGCAGGAGCTTCAGATCGATGTGTACGTTACGCGCGGCCTTCCCAAGTACGAGGCGTTCATCACCGATCTCACCGATTTGCTCGATGAATACCAGCGCGCCGGCAACGGCAAGGTGAAGTACACAGTGATCGAACCGAAGACCGACGAGCAGCGCCAGGCGCCAAAAGACGCCGGTCTGCAACAAGCGATGTTCGGCAATCCGAGCGCCACCTGCGAAGATCAGGCGACGATCTCGCGCGGCTACATGGGCATGGCTTTTAAGTACGGAAGCGAGAAAGAGGCGATTCCGATACTTTCGCCCGACGCCGCACAGGGTCTTGAGTTTTGGATCACCAATAAGATTCGCGAGATTCGCGATCGCGCCGACGAGATCAGCCAAAAGATCGGCATTTTGGTGGGCAAAGACGAGATCAAGCTGACCGAGGCGAACTTGATTCCGTCGCAGCCGGGCCGTGGAAATGGCCCGAATATGCGCGGGATCTTGGAGCAGGCGCTGCCGTTCTACAAGTTTGAGGACGTGGACCTCAAAGGCGGCGACGAAGAGGTCAACAAAGAACTCAAGGGGCTCATCATCACGCAGCCCGGCAAAGAGTTCACCGAGAAGGAACTGCGTCGCATCGATCAGTTCGTGATGCTCGGTGACAAGGCGCTCGTGGTTCTCGCGGGCGCGGTGAACCTCAAGGCGTCGGACGCGACAATGAAAGCCACGCTCAACACGTGGGGCCTTGAAAAGCTCCTCGATGGGTACGGCGTGGAGATGAAAAAAGAAGCGATTTTGGATTGGGGCCAATCAATGCGCATCCCCTTCCAAACGCAGGGCGGCATTGAGTGGCGCTTCTTGCACGGCATGGTGCAGGCGCAACACGACGACGGGCTCGAAGAAAAAGAGCAAACGCTCGACACGAGCTACACGCCGTTCTTCCGCATGGACGAGATTTCGTTCCCCTTCCCTTCAACGCTTGTGGCTCACCCCGACAAGCAACCTGAAGCGAAGCTGAAAGTGGTCGCTCGTTCGTCGCCCAACACCACCGTCGACGCGACTGAAAACATCGATCTGAAGTTCACCAACAAGATTGCCGCGAAGGGTGAATACGGCCAGCGAGCCATGGCGATCGCGCTTGAAGGCAAGATCAAGAGCGCGTTTGCCGGCGGCGACAATCAAGGCATTGCCGCAAACGCGACAGCGCCCACCGACAGCCGCGTGCTCGTTGTGAGCGCCGCTCAGTTCCTCGCGAACCCGCTCGCGCGTTCGGGAAATCCGCCTCCCATGCCCCCTCAAATGATGATGATGGGTGGAATGGGCGGCGACGAAGACCTGCAAACGCTCGCTCAGATGTACGCACAGAAATATCTGACGGTGACGATCTTGGTGTTTAAAAACACGCTCGACTGGGCGATGAACGACGCAACGCTCGTTGCGGCCAGCGCCAAGCTCGCGGGTGACACCAACCTCACGTACGCGGACATTCGCAAGCCTGCCGCAGAGGCGAGCCAAGACCCGGCGGCGATCGCCAAACAACAAGAAGACATCAAGAACCAACGCAA
Organism: Polyangiaceae bacterium; assembly: GCA_016712345.1. Lineage (GTDB taxonomy): Bacteria > Myxococcota_A > Polyangia > Polyangiales > Polyangiaceae > JADJRH01. The sequence goes on along the minus strand of JADJRH010000011.1, from coordinate 2,491,150 downwards.
GACTGTGCAGCAGCGCGTGCAGTGGACGCTCACGCTGGTGCCCGCCCTCATCTTCCTCGCGCTTGGCCTTGTTCTCTGGCAGCTCCGCGAGCGTTCGCGTGAAGCCATCAGCCTCGACTGAGACGCACCATGAAGACCGAAACAAAGCTCATTATTGCTCTCGTTGCGCTGGCCGCCCTCGTTGGGGGGTGGTTCATGTTCCGCGCGAAAGACAAGAAAGACGAAGCGGCGCACGCTCCCACGGCTGCATCGGCCGATTTGCCGGGCATTGCGCTGCCAAAAGACGACGGCGACAAGGTCACCAAGCTGGAGATCAAAAACGCCGATAAGTCGAACGTGACGCTCGAAAAGAAGGGCGACACGTGGGAAGTCACGGCTCCTGTTTCGGCCAAGGCCGAGCAGAGCAACGTGAAGAGCCTGATCGACAACTTGAAAGAGTTGAAGATCAAAGAGTCGATCACGAAAGGCGCGGATCTCTACGCCCAATACGATTTGACCGACGAAAAAGCGCTGCACGTGGTTGCGTACAAAGGCGCTGAAAAAGCGGTGGATCTGTACTTTGGCAAAAGTGGATCGCGCGGCCAGGTGATGCGCATCGGCGGCAAAGACGGTGTGTACATCGCCGAGAAATATTCGTCGTTTCAATACACGCGTGACGTGAAGAGCTGGCGCGAACGAACCATCCTCAAGTTTGAGGACGCCAACGCCATTCAGGTCACTGTTGAAAACAAGAACGGCTTTTTCAGCTTTTCGAAAAACGACGACAAGTGGTCGGCCTCAGTCACGCTTCGCGACAAAGACGGCAAGCTCAACAAAGACCCCGAGAAAAAGTGGGAGAAGTTTGAGCCTGAAAAGGTGAAAGATCTGCTTCGCGCTTACAAAGCCCTCAACGCCGAGGACTTTGGCGATGACAAGAGCGACACCGGTTTCGCCAACGCCGCGAGCGAAGGCGGCGTGGTGAAGATCAAGCTCAAGGACAACGCGGGCGATTACACCGTCACGGTGGGCAAAAATTCGAAAGGGTCGAGCCGTTTCGCCAAGAAGGACGGTTCGGACGTGATCTTCACAATCTCATCTTGGTCGGCCGACTGGGCCACCGCCGCGATGACCAAGTTTGAAAAGGGCGAAAAGAAGGACGAAAAACACGACGACGGGCCGCCCGACGACGGCGCCGACCCGATGGAGTGATTCACCCGCAGACGTATGCGCCTCGACCCGCATACGTCTGCGCCTTGACCCGTATACGTCTGCGCCTTGACCCGTATACGTCTGCGCCTCCCCACCCCACCCTCAAAGAAGCGATAGCCGGTCCGCAACGTGTTTGGCGGAATGGCCGTAGCGTATCGTGGACGTCGTTGTTTCCGAACGATACGCGCGCCGCTCTCTCTCGAACGCGAATGCCTTTTGAAAAGGCCGCGCGCTTCCGCGCGACGTGTACACATCCCCACATTTTTTGACCTTGATCGCGAGCTGTTCAACGCGGCGTGGATCCCGATCGCGCACGAAAGTGAACTGGCCGCGCCGGGGCAATATTGTGCGCTCGACTTTTTCGGTGAGCGCATTGTCGTTGTGCGCGGTGCCGACTTCGCGGTGCGCGGCTTTTTGGATCGATGTGTACACAGAGCAACGCCGCTTACTGAAGGAGCCGGCGGCGCGCTGCGTGATTTGTGTTTCACCTGTCCGTACCACGGCTTGAAGTTTGACCTCGCGGGTCGGGCCGATCCGCGCTCGGCACCTTGGGTCGGCGTGAAAGAAGGCTCCCACCTCGCTCCGGTGCGCGTGTACACATTCATGAGTTTCGTTTGGTTTTGCCTGTCCCCCACAACGCCCGACTTGCCCGCGTGGATGGGGGCGCCGCCGCAGTGGCTCCTACGGGCATCGCTGCATGCGCTTCGATTGGGGCGCCGCCGCGTTTTTGAGGCCGCGGCGAATTGGAAATTGCTCGTTCAGAACTTTCAGGAATCGCACCACTTTTCAACGGTTCACCCATCGCTCGAAGCCCGGACAACGTGGCGCCGCTCCACCAGCTCGGTGGTGGGTGACAAGTGGTTCGGCGGAACCATGGAGCTTGCGGTCGACGCGGAGACCGTTTCTGAAACCGGCAAATTGGACGGACGCCCGCCCGTCGCCCACGCGGACGACCTGCGTTGTGTACACGACGCGCTGCTTTTTCCAGCTTGGCTCACAAGCCTTCAGCCGGACTATTTTTTGAGCTACCGGCTCATCCCCAAGGCGATCGACAAAACCACGATCATGACCGACATCTATTTTCATACGGCATCGCGCGCCGACGACATGTCCCCGAGCGACGTGTACACATTTTGGGATCGCACAAATGCCGAAGATCGAGCCATTTGTGAGCGGCAACAGCGCGGCGTGAGTCAACCGTCGTTCACCACCGGGTTTTACGCGCCGGTGGAAGACGGACAGCACGCTTTTGATCAACGCGTCGCGGCTTATTACTTGGAGCGTGACGGCGATGACGTCTGACAACCGGGTGAAGCGAAAAGCGCCCATTATCGGCCTATTTGGCCAGCCATTTCTCAACTTGGAGCACCTGCTTTCGACCGTCGCCCTTGAGGAAATCGATGTCGAGGTCACCCGCGGTCTGGTGCGCGTGACGCCTGTGTACACAGGTGGCAGCCTCAAATGGATGGGCGTTGTTGCGCCTTGGCAAATGGAAGACGGCTACATCGATCTCATGCACGTTGTGGAGGGGATGAACCGCGACGAACTCGAAGAACTCGCGGCTCTCGGCGACGACGAAGTGGACCTGGACGCGGGTGACGTCCAGTTCGGCGATGAAACGGATCACCCTTTGAATCTCGCTCAAATGAAGTGGCTTTCGTACCGCCACGGCGTCTACTTCCCGTGGAAGGTTTGTTACCACCTGCTCGAAAACGACAAATGGGAAGACAAACACTCGGGCGCCGGGAAGGGTTTTTCAGACGAAGCGAAAGAGGTGTTTCCCAAGACGATTGAGCACATCTCAAGCTTGCCGTTTCGGGAGATTGGGCGCGTTGTGATCTTCGGCTTGGAGCCCAACGATCACGCGCCGCTTCATCGCGACACCGAGCCGGGCCGCGCTCTCCAAGTGGCTCAGTCGATCTCAATCGAGCCACGCCAAACCAAGCGTTTTTACCTCTGCAACGCCGAGGACGATGAGCCCCTTGTTGTGGATGCGCGCGTGTATTGGTTTAACGACATGGACTACCACGGCGTGTTGCCCGACCCTTTTTTCCGTTACTCGATTCGCATTGACGGGACGTTTGAGCCTTCGTTTCTGCGCGATTTGGAGCGCTCGATGCGCACCAAACGCGACTTTGCCCGCTGAAACCGCCGCGCAACGACCTGAAATGCCCACTCACCTGACACGTCGTATTCAACACGGAGTTCCCCAGCGGCGCATGCGCCTCATTCGAACGGCGAGTAACTCGTTGCGGTTGAGTTGTCGATGCAGCAGAAAAGAGCCCGTTCTGGGAGGTCCGGCGACTTGAGATGTCCATCACGTCGCCATCCACCGGTCTCGCCGGTCTCTCGTTTTCGTCGTGGCTGCGCTCGCCACAGAACTCCATCTGGAGAACCCGACGCGCCACGCTGTTCGCTTTTCCGCTTGGCGACGGGCAAGGGTGTCCCAAACGTCTCGACAAGACTGGATCCGTGCCTTGCAGAACGTTCCGCTAAAGGGAAGTTACCCAGGAGGCACGGAGATCACAGAGATCCACGGAATTTTTTTGTACTTCATCCTGCAATCAACCTGCATCAGCCGCAAAAAAGACCTGTCAGGTTCGGAGTCACGTTGCGGATGTCTATTGCAGCGAAAGAAACAAGAACCTCCGTGACCGCGCTTCGCCTTGGCCTTGTGATTCGCCTCGGCGGTCAGGCGTCCGGATCGATCATCACGGGCACGCTGAGCGAGCCGACATGGGTGGCGGCGGTGTCGCGCCTTGCGTACACACCGCACGGCTCGCCGGCGATCACGAATACGCCGTAGTTCGTCGCGCGGTCGGCCTCGTCTCGTTTCGCTTCAAAAAAACGCTGCGCGATCCATTTGCCCCGGCGCGCGTGATCCAAACTTTCTTCCCATTGGGCTTGTGTACACTGACGCCCAATGACAACCTCGTCACCTTCAGCCCCGTAGTCGCTCTTCAATACCCAGTCTTCGCGCCGCGACCGCACCATCGCGGGATGCGCCGATTCAAGCCGAAACGTGACGGGGATGATCTCGCGGATGAGATCTTGAGCGCGCACCGAGAACCGATGAATGTGCTCCCACATGAGGGCCATGGTGCGTTTGTTTTGCGCAACCACCGCCCCGAACGGGTTGACGATCGCCGTTTTTCCGTCGGCCTGAGCCATCAGCGCAGCGTGAAGCGGCCCCGCAAGCGGCGCAGCGTCGGCGACAACTTCGTCATCCCATGCCGATGCCCGTTCGCTCCACCAGTCTGTTTTGTAATGCCGAACGAGCAGCCCCACGGACTCGTCAAACACCCGGAGTGCGCCGTCGCTGTCCGCGCGGCGAAGGTTGTAGGGCGACCCAAGCGCCACCGACAATCCCGCCTTTTCAAGCCACTTTTTGTAAAGCCGAACCAGCGACAGATCTTCGGTCAGTTCGGTTGGGTACACAATACCCACTGTTTTTTCGGCGTTTGGTCCGACGATCGCATCGCGAACGACGAACAACATTTCAACAAAGCGGTCTCCGAGTTCGGCGTTTGGGTTGAGCAGATGAGGCTCATTTTTCTGGGCAAACGCGCTCAGCGTGACCGCCTCGGCCTCACCCGTGGGTGTATCGCAGTTGAGTTCTGCAACAGCCAACCCGCCGTCGGAGGTGAAAAAAACATCAGCCCTGGCGATGCCGTGCCAGAGCGGTTGGGACGCCGAAAACATCACTTTTTGAACGGGAGTGAGCGCGTAGAAGTCATCAAGGAGCGCGGCGTCGTCGGACACAACTCGAACGGCTTCGTTCCACAGGAAGGCCGCATCTCGCGCTGCGGTGGCAAGCCGTTCCGCAGTGTGTACACTCAGCCGAATCACATCGAGGTCAAACCGCGGCTTGCCGTCGAGCCACGGGTCGGTGAGTACACCGTCGTCGATCAGCGCCCTTGCAAATGCGTCGTAACTGTCAAATCCCGGATGTGATGTCATGCGAGCAAAAACAACGCGAGCGCGGCGCCGATGTAGCAGGAGGCTTCGAGAGCGGCGGCGCCGATCTTTCGATCGCGGCCTACGGCTTCATCCAAAGCGCCGCCTCGAAAACGCGGCAAACTGCCTGCGATCAAGCCTGAAACAACAATTTGCCGGAGCGGGTAAAACCCAAGGGATGTGGCGGCGAGCAGGCCAAACCCAACGAGCGATGTGGACCACTTCTCAAAATCGCCGGTGAGAGCGCGGGCCAAAATGATGGCCACGCCAATGGAGAGACCTCCCCAGCTCAACGCGGCGGCGGCATTTTCACCCTCGATTTGTTCGGCCTCGTCGTACGTTGTGAGCGCACGAAACGCGATCAAAAGCACCTGGTGAGTGACCACCGCGATCGCAAAAAAAGCGAGCGACAGGCCAATGGATGTGGGCGAGTTTCCGGCCATCGCACGCGACACCAAAAGCCCCATGGCGATGACATGACAAGCGGCGGCTACTCCCGCGGCCTTGTTATTGCGATCGAGCGCGACAAGGAGCTTCTTTTTCAGAAGCACGCGCATGCCCACGAAACCTGTCAGCTCCAAAAGCACGAGCCCCAGTGCTGCAAATGCGGCGGTCCAGGTGATGTCGTGAGTGAGGTTTTCACCGAGCACGCAGTTTTTGACAATGGCAGGAGCGATAAGAAACACCGCCAACACGTCTCCCACTTCCCGAAGCGCGAGAGCGGTGTTGTCGCCTAAAAAGTTGGCTCGCAGGGTGCTTTTCGGATCAAAAATCCGCTGGATCAAGCGGTGTATGATCAGCAGGCCAATAATTGTTATCGCGCCGAAAGCCGCGGTTTGGCCCGTGCCTACTTCCATAATGCGACGTTATCGGACGGGCGGCGCGCTGCACAAGGCTCGGCGCGCGAAACCTCCCCTTGCGTACACCATCAAGGTTTGGTGATGTCTTTTTATGATGGTCGGCGCCCAAAGTCCCGACGGCCGCCGTTGGCCGGGCATTAAGGGTATTTGGGGGCATGTGTACATCGATGTCACGCGCGAGCTAAACCTTGAGGCGCTCCCGGAAATCCACGAAGAGGTGTGTTTGGCGCTCGCGCAACTTCCCCTGGACATGACCGGCGGGAGCCACCGATCGATGGGCATCATGCCCGCGTCGCGCGTGGACGAAGCGCTTGTGGACTATGTGGAAGTGATTCGATCGATGGGCCCCGCCGAGGTTGAAACCCTTCGATCGCTGGCCGACGATCCGCGCGCTTGGGAAGGGGTAGACCCTCAGAGCGGCGACTTCGGTGAAGAACGAAAAGTGCCACTTTCAAGGCGTCAACTCGCATGGCTTAAAGTTCGCCACGGCGTTTATTTTCCCTGGAAAGGGTATGTTGAACTCATTCCCAATCGGTTGTGGACCGATAAGTCGAGCGGCACCGGTAAAACGTTTACCCGCACGGCGCAGGCGTTTTTTCCAAAAACAATCGCGTTTGTAAAAACTCTACCCTTTGTAGAAGTAGGCCGCTGCAATGTGATGGGGCTTGAAGCATTTGACTACGGAACGGTCCATCGCGACGGCGATCCCGCCGAACAAAAAGATGTGGATCACTTCATCACGATTGTACCGGGCGGCGACAAAGAGCTTTTTTTGTGGGACGAAACGCTTCAACAAGAAGTCAGGGTCAACTGCCAAGCGTATTGGTTTAACGACTTTGACTATCACGGGGTAGTCACGTCGAACCGGTTCCGGTATTCCATTCGAGTGGACGGCCGCTTTGACCCATCGTTTTTGGAGCGCATCGAACGCACGTGGAGGGGCCGTTGACAGCGCAGGCGCCCAATCGCAATCCCTTCGTGCGCGAAGGTCACGTCAGCAAAGCCGGGATTATCGGCTCTCACTGGTGGAATCGTGAGTTGGGAGAAGCAGCGGCCCTCAAAACGCGGCGCTCACTGATCACCGCGCTCGCGGCTTCGGCCGTGGGCGTGGCGATGATTGGCCTTGCTGTAAGCGCAGCTGTCGACGACGGCGCACGTGAAGAGCGTCGCCCTTCGTTGGATGTTCAGCGCGAGTTTGGATGGAATTTCGGCGCGACGAGTGAAACCGTTGCTTTTGATGCAACGTACACAACAACGTATGCGGCTGAAGCGTTGCCACGACTGATGCGTGATCTCACCCCGGTGAGTAAGACATTTCAAAAATGGTATGTGCCCACTCTGCTCCAAGCGCCGTGGGCCTCCCCTCGAACGATTGTCCTTTCCGACGACGGGCCGGCGACGAGTCTGGCAACAGCGCTCAAGCCCATTTACACCCCGGCGATGAAAGTGGCTGAAGCCGCGGGCAAAGCGTTGGCTGTCCTTTTGACGCTGGCCACGGAGGGTAAAGTGGCCATTGTGTTTGATCTTGACGGTCCGCAGGCGGTGGCCGCCGCGGCGGGGGCTTGCAGTTGGTTTGAGCCGGTGTGTTTGTTTGAAAATTGGCCACATCCCCGCGGTGTCGTGGCGGCCCACCTTACCCTTGCGGCCGCGGTTTATTACCAACCGCAATTTGCCCAGGCGCAGAGGATCCGCTCGCCCAACGACGCGCCCGCGTTCGTTCTCGACCGTCAGAGGCTTGCCCCCTATACCGATGACGAAAACCAGTTCGATAATCGCTGGCTGGCGCGTCTACCCTCCGCGCAAGACATGGTGTCCGCAGAAATCAAGCGGGTAATGTACGTGACCAACGCGAAAACGGCCCCAGTCGACCTTCGAGATGTTGGGACCACACTGGCAGAATGGGTGCTCAAAGGCATTCAAGTGCGAGCCATCAATATCGACGCGTTTTACCCCGGGGTGGACAGCACTGTCAGGTTCGGCGGGTCGCGTGGCGCGCAAGACGGCTTTTTTGCTCATTACAAATGGAAGGTTCCTCCGCCGGTTCCAACTCCCATCGCGGTGCCTGTGCCGGAAAACGAGGCCGCCGTGATCTGGCAAGCGGCCCCGCAATTACCGGATCCGGGCGATCAAACGCTCGGAACGGTTCGCGTGAAGGTGGATAAAGAAACAAATCAGGTGACGGGGCCATACGCCCTGCGGAGTGGGTCGTTTAATCGAGCATCCGGTTCGTCATGGGGAGGAGGGTAAGTCAGGTTGACACGATCCATTTTCGCCATCGAAATGTGCCTGCGATACGAGCCGTCCTTTGTGAGCGGGCTTGCCGATTTGCTTCGCGCGGACACCGCCGAGCCGAGCGCGGGTCAACTTTGGGAAATGTTCACTCGAACGGCCAACGCGGTGATGGAGCGCCCGCAGCTGTGGCATCTCGGGTGTTGGGATTTTTGGGATGATGCCGCCAAAGCGCAGAGCGACTTTCAGATGTGGAAAGAAGGCCTGATGACCGAGGAAGGCGCTCGAAAAGTCCCGTCGGCGGAAGGCGAACCTTACCGCGGGGGCGAACGGTACCTGACAGTCACAATGGCGTGTTTAATGCTGCGCGGAACCGATTCTGAGCGGCGGCTTGCGGAGGCGTGCAACATTCCTGAAGCGTACCTTTGGCAACACCGAACGTTTGAGCGCATTTTGCGGGCTGTGCGGCACATCAACTTCGCCGTTGTGGACCGATCTACCCTGTACCTCATTCCGCAGGAAGACGGCTGGGCGCTGACACCTGAAGACCTGCGCGACCCCAAGTTTCATTACTTTCGGCCCATTGTATAGGTCGCACTAAAACCAGCATTCCCATACGTGGGTGTCCACGCTAACGGCGTGAACGGTGATACTGATTCGGTCGCGGTTGCCCGAAAAAGGTCGGATTTGGTGGAGGGTTAAACTGTTTGTAAGAAGGGCGTCACCTGTGAAATACCTGACGGTCTGAAAGGGGGATGAAAGTTGACTGTCAGACGGAAATTCGCTTCCCCTGTAGGTGGCATTCCACAGGCGGAGTCCACCTCCCCTTTCGGGGGTTTGCAACATGATCACCAGTGAAACAGCGCGTTTTCGACGTTGAATTTGGTGAGGGGTCAACCCTTCCACATCAAAATGGACAACGCCCCCGTCGCGCGCCACCTTACCGCCGGCGGGGAAAATGTGTACACCCGGGCCGCAGAACCCGAAACGTTGCCGCACCGAGCCGCCGACGAGGCTTGCCAAAACCGACCGCATTTCTGCTTGCATGCCCGGCAACGTACGTTCAACAAGCGCATCGGACTGGGTAGATCCGGCGAAGTATTCACCGTCGCGATCGGTTTCAAGGTGAGTATAAAACGCTCTACCCAAACTAAACTGTTCACCATGAAAGTCTGAAGTCCACAACCGTTTGGCCTTGTAGATTCGATCTACCCACTCTTCGCATGTGGAAGGTGAAACGAGCGACCGAATCACCACGGCCGCATGGGTGGAAAGAACGTCCATTTGGGAGCGGTCGGGAGCGGCGCGCCACCGAGAAGCTGCCAATTGAAGCGCGCGGGGTTTCATTGCCGGCGGCGAGTGTACAGCAAACTCACTTTGATCCGTGCTTCACCTTCAGTTCCGGCGTTGACTGAGCTAGAGAGACCACCATGCGTCATTTGGGCCTCCTTTCCGCGCTCGGCCTGTCGGTCATTTCTCTTTTTTCGCTCGGGTGTACACACGGCCCCGACGTTCAGGCGCCCGCACTGGCATTGCGGCGGGTGGTGATTTACCGCAACGGAGTGGCGTATTTTGAGCGCGCCGGTCGCGTGGATACCAACCAGGTGACCTTCCGCGTTCGAAACGAAAAAGTGGGCGACTTTTTGGCAACGCTCGCGGTGATGGAACAGGGTGGAAGCAGCGTTCGATCGGCTTCTTTTCCCGTGGATCTCGACAAAGATGCCGACGACGCCGACGAAGAGCCGGTGGACCCGCGTTATGAGATTTTGCTCAAGCCCCCGGTCACCAAAAAGCCCGACGCCAAAAAAAGACAAACTCGAAAAAGTGACTCTCACGCTCGACGGCGCCGAGCATGACCTCCTGGTGGGCTATGTGGCGGAAACACCGGTTTGGCGGCCGTCATACCGCCTGGTGATCGACGACGGATCGGGCAAATCGGCGGCCGACGGAGGCTTGGCAAAAGGAGCTTCAGCGGCGTCGAAAACGGCTGATTTGCAGGTGTGGGGTATTGTTCAAAACCAGTCGGGAGAAAACTGGCACGGCATTACGTTGTCGCTTGTTGCCGGCGCTCCCCTCGCCTTTCAGGCGATGCTCGACAAACCGGTCATTCCCACTCGACCTGTGGTGACCGACCAAGGCGAGGTGTTTGGATCGATTCCAACCGGTGAAACAAGCCTCGCGCAGAGCGCTCCGCCTCCTCCACCCGCGCCGGCCTGGGCAGGCGGTGGAATGCCTGGGGATGACGACGAAGAGGGTTACCTCGAGGAAAAAGAAGTTGCCGCCGCGGAGTACTCCAAAGCCGAAAAGAAGCGTGCGTTCAAGCCCAACGCGCCCGCCGCGGCACCGGCAACTCTGACAGCCGGAATAGCGCGCGACAAGGGTGGGTACACAAGGGGCCCCATGGAAGCTCCCAAGCCCACGGGTGTCATGCCCTCTCAACCGCGCAGCGTGAGTGCACTCGCGGCGGTGGCGATGGAAGGTGGTTCCACTCGGTATGACCTACCCTTCACCGTGGATATCCCCGACAAGAGCGCGACGATGGTGCTGCTCGTGGCCAAAAAAGTGCCCGGCGACGCAAGCTTTCTGTTTTCACCCGACGGCGGTGTTCCCGAGTCCGCCTCCCATCCGTTCCGCGTGGCGCGCTTTACCAACGACACAAAAGGCCTGCTTGAACGGGGACCGATTGCTGTGTTCGCAAACGGCTCCTTCCTCGGCCAAGGCATGGTCGATCCGCTGCCGCCCGGTGCCACAGCCACGGTGCCTTTTGCGCTTGAACGCGGGCTTGCCGTTGACCACAGCCGCGACGATCACTCCGAGGGAGCACGCGTTGCCAAGATTGAAGCGGGGCAGCTTGAAATCGAGCGCGACTACGTGACGCTCACAAAGTACACAATTAAAAACGGCAGCGACGACATCGCCAAAGTGCTTGTGAAACACCCTCGGCAATGGGGAACGCGCCTTGTGAATCCGCCCAAAGACACGGAGGACAACGTGGGCACCGGTTCGGCGCTTGTTCCTATTGAGGTGGGAAAGCGCGCGTCGGGCGTGCTCACCGTGGATGAGCGGCGCGGCATGCGGCAGTGGGCGTCGTGGACAAGCCCCATCGCCGACGAGGCGGTGAAAGCGTTTATGGCCGACGCTCGCTCCGACAAGACAGCGGTGGCTCAACTCACGAAGGCTTGGGAAGTGCGAGGCAAGCTTGTGACGGCGATTGATGAGCGAAATAAGCTTGAAAATGAGCGCATTTTGCTTGAGCGCCAAAGTGAACAGGTGCGCCGCGATCTCAAAGCGATCGAAAAAATTAAAACCGACGACGCCGAAAAGCTTCGTAAAGATCTCACCGACAGGCTCACAAAATCGTCGGCGCGGCTCAACGAGGTAAACCCGCGGCTTGTGCAAGTGGGCCTCATCATCAGCGAGAGTGAGATCCGCTTCCGCGACTTGGTGAACGGCATCAAAGTGACGGCGCCGCCGGCGCCTGAACCCGGCAAGTGATCTTCCCACCCGACTCGTGAGTGTACACATGAGCGATTCTGCTGCGTCTGTCGGGCGTTTTGTGTGGTTTGACCTGGTGACAAGCCGCGTCGCCGAGTCCGCCGACTTCTACGAGCGGCTCTTTCCAACATGGAAGATCGACGCCGAAATGAACGGCGATCCGCTTCGAAAAATTCGAGTGGAAGGCCGCGCCATCGGCGCAATTCGAACGGCGGAAACAAGCGCGCGAGGCCCGTATTTTCGGGGCTATGTCACTGTGAACGACGTTGCGACGGCGGGTGAGCGCATCGCCGCGGCGGGCGGTCTGGTGGTGGAAGGCCCATCGCTTCTCGACGGAGTTGGAAACTTTGTTGTCGCAACCGATCCGAACGGCGCGATTGTGGCGGCCATCTCCACGCTCGAAGAAATCCCGGAGCATTCAGGCCCCATGCCCGACGGTGCGTTTTGCTGGCAGGAAGTTCTGGCGAAAACGCCCGACAAATTGGCCGCGTTTTATGTGGCTGTGTTTGGTTGGTCCCACACGTCTGTGCCCACGCCCATGGGCCCATACCACCTGTTTCGGCGCGGTGAACGCGATGCCGCGGGCATGATGCCCATGCCTGAGAGTGCCGGCGGCGCCCCCGTCTGGTTGGCGTATGTGTACGCATCAGATATTGAAGGTACACAAGCCAAGTTGAGTGAGCTGGGTGGAACGGTACACAGGCCGGTGAGCCAGGTTCCGGGCATTGGCCAGTTTGCCGTTGTGAGTGACCGCTTTGGGGCGATGTTCTGTTTGTTTCGATCCGAACGTGGATAGTCGCCCGTAATGCGTACACAAGCAGCGGTGGTCGGGTACTCCACGAAAATGCGGCGGAGTAGGCGATGAACCTGGGTCGGCTGATCCTCGCGCTCGTCGTGATGGCGGCGTTTTTGGCGCTGCTCAATTTTCTTTTGTGGCGCCGATCGAGCGTCACCTTTGGCCTCAAAACCAAGGGCCGCCGAGCATTGGCGATCGCTCTCGGTGCGCCGTTTGCGGCAACGCTTTTTTTTAGAGGCCTGGGCTCCAAGCTGCCTATGGATTTTGGGCGGCCGCTGGCCGTGGCCGCATCGTCGGCCGAACTTGGAGTGGCGATCGCGGCGAGCTTCATCGGGCTCTTTTTGGGCATTCGATGGGCTGCGGAGCGCATCACAAAACAAGCGCGCGGTGCGAAAAACGAAAGCGCATCGGGTGCTGTGTACACAAAAGAAGCAAGTTTCGGCTCCGAAAAAAACGACAAAACAGAGGCAGCGATCGCGCCTGAAACGAACGCTGCGGCAGCCCCCGAAACGAGAGTCAAAGACCTCGCTCCAGCGCTGTCGCGACGCACATTTGTGGAGCAGGCGGCGTTTGGATCGGCCGCGTTCGTGGGTGGATCGAGCGCTGTCTACGGGTCGATTTTCGGTCGCCGTGACTACGAAGTGACAACAGTGCCTATGCCTGTGCCGGGGCTTTCGAAAGCCGCCGACGGTTTTACGATCGTTCAGCTTTCTGACATTCACCTTGGGCAAATGGTCGGTGAGGTTGAAGCTCGAATAGCGGAAGATCTCGTTCGAAACGCAAAAGGAAACCTCATTGTTCTCACCGGCGATCTGATCGATCACGACGTTCGGTACACAACGGCGTTGGGTACACTTGTGCGCAGACTTTCTGCGATCGCGCCGGTTGTCGCCATTCCCGGCAATCACGATCACTACACAGGTGTCGATGCGGTTCTTGAAACAGTGCGCGCCGCCGGTGGCACAACGCTGATGAATCAATCGGCGTTTCCACTTGGGAAAAAGAGCGGATTTGCGCTTCTCGGCGTGGATGATCTGTGGGCAGAAAAGCTCGGCGGCGGCCCCGATTTGGAAGCCGCCGTCGCGCATGCGCAAAGTGACCTGCCGCGCATTCTGCTCTGCCACAATCCCAAAGTGTTCGTTGAAACAGCGGGGAAAGTGGCTGTTCAACTCTCAGGACACACGCACGGAGGCCAGGTGAACATCGGCCTGCGTCCCGCCGATCTGGTGTTGCGCCATGGGTACATCGCCGGCCTTTACGAAACGAACGGCTCGCGCATCTACGTCAATCGAGGGTTTGGAACGGCCGGTCCCGCAGCGCGCGTTGGGGCGCCTCCGGAGGTTTCGCGCATCGTTCTCGTGTCGGCGTGAACCACATTCTCTGCACGCTAGAGCACCAAACACCTTGAATCGCGAATGAGTTCAGCAATTTGTGAATATCGGAAATCTTCAACAATCTCGGGGTGCTCTAGCTTTCTTTACCCAGGGAGCGAGGGCTCGCGCCCTCGCTCCCCGCGCCGAGCAAGTCGGCCGCGGGGCCCCTCACTCCGCGATCCGAACTGGGTGTCTGTCACGCGGTGGGAGCTTCGGGCCTAGGCTTTGCGCCTTGCTTTTGCCTGTTTGAGTACACAAGCAGACTATCCATTTGATTACGGAATCAACCTGATCGGTGCTCTAGACGTGTGTATGCTCCACGCCCCATGGCGCACCTCATTGTCGATAACCCTTACACACTCGAAGAATCGGTGCGGCGCCCGTACGCCGACGACGCCGCGATCGATCGCATTCTAAACACCGCGCAGGCGGCCGCCCGCACATGGGCTCGCTCCTCCATGTCCGATCGAATTGCGTTGTGTACACGTGTTGTCGAAGAGATGGAGGCAGCGCGCGAAGCGATCGCGCAGGACATCACCGGCATGATGGGAAAGCCGCTGCGCCAAGCTCGAAACGAAGTGGGCGGCACGGCAAAGCGCGCTCGGCACATGATCGCGATTGCCGAAGCGTCGCTCGCCGACACGGTGCTGCCGTTGGAAGGGTTTGACCGAAAGATCGTGCGCGTTCCGTGGGGCGTTGTGCTCGATCTGCCCGCTTGGAATTATCCCCTTCTCACCGCTGTGAACGTTGTTATTCCCGCGGTTTTGGCGGGTAACTCGGTGGTGCTGAAACACTCGCCTCGCTCCCCGCTCTGCGGCGATCACTTCGCCGACGCGTTTGCGCGGGCGGGTGCGCCGGCCGGGCTCGTTCAGTCGGTGTACGCAGACTATCCAACCACCGAGCGCATGGCGGCGGACAGTCGCGTTGGATATGTCGCGTTCACCGGCTCGGTCTACGGCGGTCATCGCATTTATGCGGCCGCGGCAAACAAGCGTTTCACCGATGTAGGGCTTGAACTCGGCGGCAAAGACGGTGCGTACGTTGCGCCCGACGCAGACTTTGAAAAAGCGGTCGACGGCGTTGTCGACGGCGCTTGTTACAACGCGGGTCAGAGCTGCTGCGCCGTGGAGCGCGCCTATGTTCACGAGGCGATTTACGACCGGTTTGTGGAAGCGGCCGTTGCGCTCATGAAGCAATATTCGCTCGGTGATCCCATGGCCGAGGGCGTGAACATGGGGCCCATCGCTCAGCCGTGGCACCCCGCGTTTTTGCAAAAACAAATCGACCAGGCGCGCGATCGGGGAGCCAACATTCTTCTCGGTGGCAAAGCGCTTTCAATTGAAGGACGAGGCCGCTTTTTTGAGCCCACGCTCCTCACCAACTGCGATCCGTCGCTCGACGTGATGCGCGTTGAAACGTTTGGTCCGGTGCTGCCGATCGTGAAGGTTCGCTCAGACGAAGAAGCGATTGAGAGAATCAACGACAGCGAGCTTGGGCTCACGGCGGCGATTTACACAAAAGACCACGATCGCGCGGCAAAGATGTCGGCTCAGCTCGACGTTGGCACGGTGTACATGAACCAGTGCGACACGCTCGATCCCGCCCTTCCGTGGACGGGCACCAAAGACAGTGGAAAAGGCGCGAGCCTTTCGGCGCTCGGCTTTTTGCACCTCACGCGTCCCAAGGCGATCAACTTCAAGCTGTAGACCGAAAGGAAGTGATTGGAACGTACCAATCACCGGCCCCTTACCTCGCCACAAGACCTGGAACCGTACCTTGCAAAAGGTGGCGGCTGGCTATTGCGAGTGTTTTTCGTTCAACATCTGCTCAACGCCCCGCGCGATCTCCACAGCGTTTTTTGCGATCTGCGTCACGAGCATTTTTTCAATGGTTTGCCCCACCGTTTTTGCAAGCAGGCTGGGTACACCTTTCACTTTGGATGCATCGCACGTGAACGTGCCTCGAATCTCAAGGCGCGTGCCTTGGGGTACTTCCACATAGCGGTTTTGCCCGCTGCTTTTCACCGCTCCCCGAAACGCGTGTACATCGGTGCGCCACGCCACTCTGTATTCGCCTAAAAACCAGGTGGCGTAGTCGGTCCACGTGAGCATCGACTCGCTGAGAACACTGCGCGCAACGGCGGGAATGTCGCCGCCCCCTTTCCACTCGTTGACGAGTTCCACCTCGTTTTCGCGGTCCACCCGCGAAACAACGCGAATGTCGCGAATATTGGGAAGGTAGCGAACCAGATCCGGCAGATGGTCGCGGTACGTTGCAAACACCACCGGCCTTGCAAAAGGGATCAAAGCGTCGGCCACGATGTCCATGTTTTGCCCACGCTACGATTTTGAGGCGGGCCGGCGCAAACACTCTGCCCCTTCTGTGCAACAGAGTGGATGGTGGCGTTCGGTTCTCAAAGCGACAAAAGTGAATGCACATGAAGTGGTTCGGTTGTGGTGCTGCAAGTGCGCTTCTGTTGACAATCTCCCTCGCGGGGTGCGCCGGCGCAGGCAGCGGCCCGTGTTCTCCGGGCGATCCGGGCTGCACAGCGGTTCTCGGGACGGCGCTTGCCGGTGATCCCCGATTTGTCGGCCCCGGAATGCGCGGAACCGCACTTCCGCATTGGCCCATGTTTCGCCATGACGCCGGCCACACAGGCTCCAACACCATTGCACCGCCGGCATCGGGTTTCGTTGCGTGGGTGGCAGAAGCGGGTGATCAAATCTGGTCGTCACCCGCGGTGGGGCTCGACGGCACTGTGTACGTTGGCTCGCTCGACGGAAAGCTCTACGCGTTCACGCGCGAGGGAAAAACAGCGTGGACGTTTGAAACGTTCGCCAACGTTTTTTCGTCGCCCGCCGTAGCCGGTGACGGCACTGTGTACTTCGGCGCTGTCGACGGCCATGTGTACGCAGTCAACCAGGGCAAGCTCAAATGGGCAGTGCCCATTCACAACTGCTCGTTCTCATCGCCCGCGCTGAGCCACGACGGCACGCTCTACATCGGCACCAACGCAAAACAAATTCACGCGATCAGCTCCCAGGGCCGAGTTTTGTGGACATTCGCAGCCTCGGGCGGGTTTTCGTCCACGCCGGCCATTCTGCCAAACGGCGACATCATGGCCGGCAGCGACGACAGCACCATTTACGTGCTCGCGCGCGACGGTTCAGTTCGAAATAAAATTCGCACGAACGGGTCCATTCGATCGTCGGCCGCTGTGGGCGCCGATGGAACCGCGTACGTTGGATCCGACGACGGCCTTCTTTACGCAATTGCGCCGAATGGCAGCGTTCGGTGGCGCTTTCCAGCCGAAGCGCCGGTCCAGTCTTCGCCGGCCATTGCGCGCGACGGAACCATTGTTTTCGGCTCGGCCGACAAGAGCCTCTACGGCGTCACCCCGAGCGGCCAACTCAAGTTTCGATTTCGCACGCAGGCAGCGGTCGCATCGTCCCCGGCAATCGCCTCCGACGGATCGGTTGTGTTCGGATCCGATGAAGGCGTTGTGTACGCAATCGATGCAGCAGGTCGCTTGCGTTGGAGCATTCCCACGGGCGGCGTTGTGTTTTCGTCACCGGCGCTTGGGCCCGACGGAACCATCTACGTGGGCTCGGGTGACAAGCGGCTTTACGCGATCCGGTAGGCAAGGCAGTTCAACCGCTTAACCAAGCCATTTGGGGCTTTGTCTGACCGGGCGTTTTTAACCCCATCAGGGCCCTCCGCCTTAGGCGCCTCTCTCAAAGTGGGCTGAAGAAATACAGGGCGTCGGCGACGGCGCGCTACGTGTGTACACAATAAGATCGGCAGCCCAAAAATACGGAAAATAGAAGATGAGCGGCGACAACAAGTTCACGATGCGTACACAAATATGTACACATGTCGGAAACATCAGACGGTGGAGTCGATCTGATAACGAGCGCGCTCGGCACCTTCGAGTTCGATGGTTGTTCGGCGCTCCGTGAGGCGAACAACAGCGTGAGCCGCTGCGGCTCGGCCCGGCGCGTCTTCGTCGAGATTTTCAATGAGGCTCTGAACGGTCACGTACGGCACGCCGTCCACCACATCGAAGTGATTCCAGTGCACGTGGCCGTTGAGAACAATGCGAACGTTGCCCGCGGCCCTGACAATGCGGCGAAACTCCGCCCGCTCTTTTACAAGCGCTACGTGTTCGCGGCCTTCAAACCAGTAGTTACCTCGAAGATCCTGCTCTGAGGCGCTGTGGTGCATGAGAACCACCACAGGCAGGGTCGCCGCGCGCAAATCGGCTTCAAACCACTGGAGTTGATGGGTTCCGAGCGTGATATCCACATCGGTTTTTTCGTGCGTTTCGAGCACGGCAAAGTGAAATCCGCCGCGTTCAAACGAGTAACAAAGATCGGGGCGCGAAGCCGACGACTGCCACGGACCGTCACCCCAAATCGATCGCAGATCGGCGTGCGTGAGGTTGACCGTGTCATGGTTGCCGGCAACGTGTACACATTCTGCCGCCGCGCGTGAAAGCACCTGATGGCAGCCGCGATACCGAGCCAAATCAGCGTCGCGACCTTCGTCCTCAATGTCGTCGCCGAGGTTGACGATCAGGTTGGGCTTCACCTTTTCGTTCATCGACTCAACGAACGCTTTGGCCAGTTTGGGCGCGTCGCGCGTGAGCTTTCGGAGCTTGCCGCGATGGTAGGTTTCTTGGCCAAAATGCAGGTCGCTGACGAGGCCTATCGTGAACATTGCTAGGCCTTTGCGTCGGCTTTGGATCCACCCAGACAGGGCGGACTCTTAAAGTTTGCGGCGCCGCTCGTTTCCCATTGAGGCGGTGTGAGCGCGCGAATGGAGAGAGCGTGAAGGCCGTCGCGAAACTCTTCGGTGAGCAGGCCGTTCACTGTTCGATGGCGATCGACGAGCGATTTCCCTTCAAATGAAGGGCTTACAACGAGCACCTTAAAGTGCGTTTCGGAGCCCGGCGCCACGCTGTGCATGTGGCTTTCGTTCACGACGTCCAGGAAAAGGGGCGCGAGGCCCTGGGTCAGCTTTTCGACGATGCGTTTCTGAAGGATCACAAGGCCACCATACCGCTGCCGTGCGCGCGGCGCCAAACCGCGCTTTGAACGTGTTAAAGCAACCGAGATGTACTCACGCGTTGCGCGCTTATCGCTTTGTGTCCTCGCCCTGGCAGCGGGCTGTGAAACGTCGGACGGCACATCGGGCGGCGGTTCAACAGGGTCCACAAATCCTGCAACCGTCGTTGTCACAAGCCTCAAAGGCGACTGCGTGGAGGTGCCGACGAACCAAAAAGCGGGCGTGCCGATCGGCGTGACGGTAAAATATTTTTCGCTCAAGCCGCCGGGTACATGCGGCCTTACAGACCCGTGTGGGTACGTTGTTTTGTCGGTAAAACAAGGCGATTCGTTCGTTCCAAACAACTCCGGTTCAAGCAAAGTTGTTGACCTTCTCTCCACGCCTGAAGCACCGCTCAGCGGCGTTGTGGAGGTGAAGGCTTCGCTTTCAAACGATGACGGGTCACCCCACTTGGTAAACGGAAACCCCGTTGAATCGAGCCTTTCGTTTACGGCCAAGACCTCGTGTTCAACGGGCACAGGCGGAACCTCAGGAACAGCGGGCACCGGCGGGACGGGTGGCACTGCTGGAACGGGTGGCACCGCGGGAACGGGTGGCACCGCGGGAACCGGAGGGACCGGTGGAACAGGGGCCACCGCAGGCACCGGTGGAACTGCGGGAACAGGCGGAACCGCGGGCTCGGGAGCCACAGGTGGAACCGCGGGAACCGGCGGAACCGCAGGCTCGGCAGGCGCGACAACCGGAACCGGCGGCGCAACAACCACGTCCGCGGGAGGCTCCACTTCGTCGACGGGCCCGTAGACGCATCGCTCCACCGCGCCGGTTTTTGATTTTGGGGCGGAATGGAAAACGATAACCGGTGTTATAAAGCCGCCGATCTCCCGCTTCTTTTGGTGAAATCGTGATTGAGATCAGTGATCTTCATAAATACTACGGCGAGCGGAAGGCAGTGGGACCGCTCACGTTCTCCATCGAAAAAGGAGAAATTGTGGGGCTCCTTGGCCTAAACGGCGCCGGGAAAACCACCACCCTTCGCATCTTGGCGTGCGACTTGTTGCCATCGTCGGGCAGCGTGCGTGTCGACGGCCGCGATGTGGTCGACGAGCCTCACGAAGTGCGAAAGCGCATTGGGTACCTACCCGACAGGCCGCCGCTTTACGACGAGATGCGCGTTCACGACTACCTTGTTTTTGCGGCGCGGCTGCGAGGTGTACACAATGGCGCCGATAAAGCCGCAACCGAAGCCGAAGAGCTGACGCAGATTCAAAGCGTACACAACGAGCCGATCCAAACGCTGTCGCACGGCTTTAAGCAGCGCGTTGGCATTGCTCAGGCAATTGTACACAAGCCTCAATTGTTGGTTCTCGATGAACCCATCAGCGGGCTCGATCCGGTGCAGATCGTGGAGATGCGCAATCTCCTGAAGAACCTGAAAGAGAAACACACAATCGTTTTGTCGTCGCACATCCTCTCGGAAATCAGCGAAACGTGTGATCGCATCTTGGTCATCAAAGACGGGCGGATCGCGGCGAGTGGAACCGAGAACGAGCTGACGCGCGGTCTCACCGAAGCGTCGATTGACGTTGTTGTAAAACCGGTTGTTGAGAAGGGCGGCGACGTTCTTGTGGAAGCAACAATGTCCGCAGTTGAAGGGGTTTCCCACGTGGAACGGCATGCGGATCAAGGCGGCGACGGCCATGCGTGGTCCTATCGGTCGGCGCCTGAAGCGGGCACATGGGCATACCGCGTTTCAGCGGTCAAAGATGTTCGATCGGAGCTGGTTCACGCGCTGGTCCACGCGGGCGTTTCGGTGCTTGAAGTGCGGCGCAGCGCACGCGAGCTTGAATCGGTGTTTCTGGAGCTTTCGGCACGGCCGCAGGCGGCGGAACGTTCTGCCCCCAAGGGAGGAAAGGGCAAAACATGAACTCGGCGCTCTTAATTGCGCGGCGTGAACTTTCGGCTTTTTTGTCGAGCTTTTTGGGCTTTATTGTTCTCGCCGCAGTCCTTCTTGTGGAAGGCATTTACTTTAACGCGTTCGTTCTCGGGAGCACCGCGCGCCTCTCCGCCGACGTGTTGCGCGATTTCTTTTACATGGCGTCAGGGTTCACCATGGCGCTCGCGGTGGTGCTTGCAATGCGGCTCATCGCCGGCGAGCGTGAGAGCGGAACGTTGGTGCTGCTCAACACCGCGCCGATCAAAGACAGCGAGATCGTCGCCGGAAAGTTCATCGCGGCGCTCGCGCTCTTGGCGCTTCACTTGGTGCTCACCCTTCACATGCCGCTTCTCGTGATGGTGAACGGCAAGGTGACGTGGGCCCACATCGGCGTGGGCTATTTCGGTTTGCTCTTGCTCGGCGCCGCAGCGCTCGCGATCGGCATGTTTGGATCGGCGCTCGCCAAGCATCAGATCGTGGCGCTGATCATCGGCGCCACCCTCGTCACCGTGTTCGTTTTGTGGTGGATGGTGGCTCGCATCACAGACCCACCGCTCAACGGATTTTTGTCATCCATGGCCCTCCACCATGAACGACAGCGACCGTTTATGACAGGTGTACTCAAGCTCGAAAACGTCGTTTATTACGTGGGCATTGCGTACTTTTTCCTGCTCGCGGCCACCAAGACAATGGAGGCACGGCGATGGCGCTGAACGGATCGAGCGGCGGATCGAAAAAAGATCCCGCCTCCAAAGGTGTACCCAAGGTGTCTGAAGGTCACGACGACGACACCGAAACCGCCATTGAAACGCCGTTCGCCCGCGAACAAAGAGGCAAAGGCGAGGGCGACTCGGCGGACGACGCCAACGCGACCGACGCACCCGATTCGCAGGCGCGCGACCGCAAAGCTGAGCCGAGCGACCCTTCCGCGAAGGCCAAAAAAATCGGCGAATCCGCTGGGGCGGTGGGCGCTTCCGCTCGCAAGGGCAAAGCGACATCGGCGCTTGAGTCGGCGGGCCCCTGGCTTGTGCCGGTGTACCTTTTGTCGCTGCTCCTGCTTCTTGTGGGCGAGCGTGTTGTGCCCTCGGAAGACGCGCTCCGGTACGCATTTTCGGCGCTCGGCGTGCTTGGTATCGTTGCAACAACGGCGGTTCGAGCGCGCACGGCGTTCGGCGGGTCCGATGAGCGATCTCGGGTCGAGCGCACGCTTACCTATTTCATGATCGGCGGCGCGCTCGCGATCGGCTTGTATTTCGCAACAACCGAAGCCGGTCGCAACTTGCTCGGCTTTGCGTCGATGAAGCCCGAAACGCGCGCTCGGCTCGCAGGTGCGTTGACAATCGGGTGGACGGCCGCGCTGACCATGTGCGTTTCGCCTTTGATCTTCGGTGAAATGGCGATCGCTCCCATGCGCCGCGCCGCTCACTTTGAAGCGCGCCGCGTGAGGTCGGCAACGATCGCCGGTGCCACGCTCGCGTTCGCGGCCACCTACGTTGCGCTCTTTACGTACGCGGCGGGCGAGTCCGATCAAAAGCTCGACTTCTCGTATTACCGAACATCGCGGCCCGGTGAATCCACCAAAAATCTCGCAAAAACGTTGTCAGAGCCCATTGAGGTGACAGCGTTTTTCCGCAGCTCAACGATGTTGGCGACGAGGTCAAAGGGTACCTTTCGGAGCTTGCACAGGCGGCTCCGCAGATTCAACCCAAGTACCAAGATCGCCTTCTCGTTCCGGCGTTGGCGAAAGAACTCAAAGTGGTGGGTGACGGCGTCATTGTGCTCAAGCGCGGTGAAAACAAAGAGCAGCTCACGGTGGGGGCGGACATGAAAACCGCGCAAAACAAGCTCAAGACGCTCGACGCCGACTTTCAAAAGTCACTTCTCAAAGTGATGCGCTCACAGCGCGTTGCGTACTTCACTGTGGGCCACGGTGAATTGAATGAGTTGCAGGGGGCAGCCGCCGCCGAGGGGCGCTCGACCAAAAACATCAAGCGCCTGTTTGAATCGCAAAATTACGCTCTCAAAGATCTCGGGCTGGCTCAGGGCCTGGCGGGCGAAGTTCCGGCCGACGCTCACATCGTGTTGGTGCTCGGCCCCTCGCAGGCGTTTTTGCCCGAGGAGATCGCGTCGCTCAAACGTTACGCCGAGAAAGGTGGTCGTTTGATCTTGGCGCTCGATCCCGAGCCGAAAATCGATCTCGCACCCATGGCCGCGGCGTTTGGTCTCACGTGGAAGCCAACGCTCCTCGCCACCGACGATGCGCGCCACTTTTACCCGCTGCGCCACAACGACTCGGACCACGTGATCCTGCTCACCAACCGGTTTTCGTCGCACGCATCGGTGTCATCGCTCAGCAAGATGTCGCAGCGCACAGCCATTGTGCTGCGCGGAGCATCGGCCATCGACAAGGCGGAAGGAGCAGCGGGAAATATCGACTTCGCGGTGCGCGCCCTCGCCGAAACCTTCGACGATCAAAACGGCAACTACCTGTTCGACAAAGAAACCGAGAAGCGAAACGGGTACAACGTTGCCGCGGCCATCACCAAGCCAACCGGCGAAAAAGACAAAGACGGCAAAGACAAAGAAATGCGCGTCTTTGCCATCGCCGACGCAGACGCGCTCAGCGACGGTGCGGTGGGCGACACGCCAAACGGGCTGATGGCGCTCGACGTGATCCGCTGGCTCGGCGGCGATGAGAGTTTCCTCGGCGCGATCACCTCCAACGAGGACGTGAAGATCGAACACTCGAAGCAGAAGCAGGCCGTGTGGTTTTACGCGACGATCTTCGCCGTTCCCCTCGCGGTGCTGGGCTTGGGTTTCATCGCGAGCCGCAGGCGTACGCAACCTCAAAGGAGGGCCGCATGATTCGCAAAAACGGCTTTCTGATGCACGCGGGGCTCGTCGCCGTTTCGGCGGCGGTGGCGCTTGCCGTGTGGACTCGTGACAAACAACCCAAAGCGCTCGTCGCAAGCGACGTAACGATCTGGCAGGCCAAGCCCAAAGACGTGGAGAGCATCACGTTTGACGGCAAGAAAAAGCGCGTGAGCCTGTCGGCCAAAAAAGACGACCTCGGACGCTATTTCACAGGCACCGTTGAAAAAGAAAAAGCGCTGCCCAAGCCGCCGCCTCCCGACGCCGGCCCGCCCGATCAACCCGCCGCGGCTGAAAAGACCGTTGTGGGCTTGGTATCGGTTGGGCCTATCGAAAAGCTGCTCGACTTGCTCGCGCCTCTCAAAGCGGTTCGCGCTGTGGGGCAGGTGCCCGCCGATCGCGAAGCCGAGTTCGGACTGAACGATCCCGAGGGCACATTGCTCGTGAAGCTCCGTGAATCGGAGAAAAGGCTGCTCATCGGCGGGACCACGCCGGGCGGCGGTGATCGCTACGTTCGAGACCCTGCGAACGGCGAGGTTTACGTCATCAAAGGTGAAGTGTTTTCGAAGGTCGATACGGCCGATTCAGCGTTGATGGAGCGCGATCTGCACGAATGGAAGGACTTGGAGGTCGCCTCGGCCAAACTTGTCGCCGGAGGAAAGACGCGAACAATTGTTCGCGGAGGCCTTGAAAGCAAACGGTTTTGGGCCGACGAAGCCACGCGTGAAAGCGCGGACGAAACGCTCGGCAACTTCATGTCCAAAATCGATCGGCTGCGCCCCACCGATTTTCCGGTTGAACCCATCGAAGCGCGCGAGGTTATCGTTCGGGTTGAATATTCGGGCGCCGGTGGACCGCTTGGCTATCTCGAACTCGTCCGAGGCCCAGCCGGGGACAGCGGAAAGCCTTCGTACTTTGTGTTGAGCGAACGAACCCGTGTGCACGGAAAAGTCACCGGCACGGTGGCCGAGCAGGTCGAGCAAGATGTTGGCAGCTTGGTCAAATGAAGTTTTGGGGCTGCCAAAGGGCGGCCCATGCAAGCGAATGAACCGCCGCGGCGTTTTGTCCGTCGGCAATCGAAATCACTCTTGCCGGAAGTTCCAGCGCCCCGTGTTAGGATGCCCCTCGACCGCCGAGGGGTTCTGCGCCGCGCTCGAAACTTGCGGTCGGCCCTAAGCACCTGCGAGGCTTTCACCCCGATGAACCGTCGCCCTTTGTATCTCGCCCTCGTTCTTGCGAGCACCGTGTTGGCCTGCGGTCCCAAAAAGCCGCCCAAAGTGGACACCGTCGACACGGCAACAACGTCCGACCCGGCGCCGCCGCCCCCTCCGCCCAAGTGCGAAAAGCTTGATGAAAAGTGCGAAGCGAAAGGTGGCAAAAAAGCTCGCATCGCCAACATCAGCATGAACTTCGAGCCCGTTCCCGGCTGGATGTACGCCCAAGGCGAAAAAGCAACCGTGGCGCAGGCAAGCAACGACGGCGCGTGCATGGCGCTCACCGGTCACGAAGCGCCGGCCGACGCCAAAGACGCCAAGAAGCTCGAAAGCGCGCGTCAAACAGCTCTCGAAGTGCTCGTCGGCGAACTTGGAATCACGCTCGGCAAAGCCAAAGTCACTTGGAAAAGCCCCTCCGACAAAATCGAAGTTGGACAGATCAAGCTTCAGGTCTGGGAGCTGAAAGACCCTGTCACGCGCGGAACCAAAAAGGGCGCGCTGCTCGTGGTTGCGAGCCAACCGGGTGATGGCAAAGCCCTCGTCGCAGTCGCTTTCGTGCCCGAAGACGACGAGCAGAACGGCACCAAGATCATGCCGTCTATCCAAACCCTGGCTTCGGGCGACGTGAAATGAGTGCACCTCACCTGGCACCGGGAACGGTGCTCAACGGCCGCACGTACAACTTCAGCGTGCAAGCCCTTGTGGGGCATTCGGGCTCCACAGCAACGTTCCGTGCCCTCTCGTCGGCGGGCGGCGAAGCGATCGTCAAGGTGTACGACCCAGCGGTGAGGCAACGCCCCGACATCACAGGAGCAATGGAGCGGGTCTACGCCGAAACAATGCAGCTCCCCGGCGACGTGATTGTTCACGTTCTCGAAGCCGGCTACGACCCTTCCACCGGAGCGCCGTTCAGCGCCACGCCTTTCGTCACGCTGCCGTCGATCGCCCAGCTCGTTGCGCGTCGCCCCATGTCCGCAGCCGAAGTCGCGGGCATGCTCAAGTCGCTCGCGCGCGGCCTTGACGCGGCCCACATTCGGCAGGTTTCGCACCACGCCATCAAGCCAACCAACGTGTTCGTCGGCGGTGCACCCAACTTTGAAGCGCGCCTCACCGACTTCGGTGGCGGCCTCGTTCGCATCGCCGTCCCAACGCATGATGGTTACGCCCAGAGCGCGCCTTGGCTCGCGCCCGAACAGGTTCAGCAAGGCCAGCAAGCCGGGCCCGCGGCAGACATTTTTTCAGCTGCCCTCCTCGCATTCTTCGCGCTTACGGGGCGTTCGTTTTGGCGCGCATGCCAAGGCCAATCGCCGGACCTCAACGCGTGGCAGCAAGAGCTTTTCGGCGGTCGTGCAGTCGCATCACTCCGCGCAAGTGAAATTGGTATCCCGCTCAACGCGGCACTCGATCCCGTGTTTTCGCGCGCGCTCGCCGTCGATCCGCGCCAGCGTTATCGCACCGTGGGTGAATTGGCGGCTGCGTTTGATGCTGCTGCCAACCAACAAATTGCGGTCGGCGCCACCATGGCGTTCCCGGCCATTGATGTTGCACCGCCGCAGGCGCCCGCTCCGCAGGCAGCTCCATACAGCCCGCAAACGCAGGCTCCGCCCACCCAGGCTCCCGCCACGCAGGTGTCTCCCGGCCAACAAGGTGGTTGGCAGCAACCCGGCTCGGCGCAGCCGGCGCAATCCAATCCCAGCGTGGGCATGCCTTCGTCACCGGAGATCCATCCCGCGGCCGCCATGACCATGGTGCCGCAGGCAGCCGATCGTCCGCGGGCTGCGCGCACCTCCAAAATGGTCCCGATCTTTCTCGGCGTGACTGCGCTGCTCCTCGTGGGCGGCGCCGCAGCCGCGTTCATGTTCCTCGGTGGTGACTCGTCGGGAAGCGGCGCCGCTGGAACATCCACAGCGGTCACAGTGCCCACTCCGTCGGCCTCTCAAACCGCCACAGAAACACCGTCCGCAACCGCCGCCGCACCCACAACGTCCAGCGCCGCCGCCGACAAACCACCGCCTGAAGTGGAGATCAAAGTCGCGTGCGCTCCCGGCTGCGACAGCGTTCAGATCAACGGCAAAGCGGTCGAAGAAATCACCAAACCCGCCAAAGTCGGTGCCGGCAAACACACGCTCAGCGCGACCAAAGAAGGGTACACACCGTTTGAAGAAACCATCGAAGTTGAAATCGTCGATGGCACATCGGCCAAAGTAACCTTCACCAAAGAAGGCAGCCCCGCGCAGGTTTCGCAGGTCAAAGACCTCACGAAGCCGCTCGATCACAAGATCGCGCTCGCCCTTCAGCCGCAGGCCAAATCCACAGCGACCGCCACCACAACGGCCACCTCCACATCCACAAAAACGTCCACCGGCACCGGTACCGGCACCAAGAAAACCTGCAAGAGCAAGTTCGGCGTCGGCTGCAAATAACCAACGCGCAGATCGTCACGCTGTCACGCGCGCGGGTGCGCCTTGCGATACACCGACCTCACGTGATCGTCCGCCACGTGTGTGTACACTTCAGTCGTCGCAATGCTCGCGTGGCCAAGCAACGTCTGCACGCTCCGCAGATCGGCCCCGCCTTCGAGCAAGTGCGTCGCAAACGAGTGCCGCAGCTTGTGAGGGGATGCCGGCTTCGCAATCCCAATCGAACGCGCGTAACGCGTGATCATTTTCCACGCCGCCTGCCGCGTCAGCGCGCCACCTCGCGGCGACAGAAACACAATCGGCGTTCGCTCCGCCGCCGGATGCTCCGCACGCTTTTTCAAATACGCATCGAGCGCGTCCAGCGCCGGCTCACCCAGTGGAACAAGCCTGCGTTTTTGCCCCTTGCCAAAGGGCATCACCACGCCTTTTTTCAGGTCGAGTTCACCCAATTTCAACCCCACAAGCTCGCTCACGCGGAGCCCCGCTGCGTACATCACATGCAACATCGCCCGATCGCGAAGCCCGCGCAGCGATGTATCCGGCGGCGCTTCCACCAGCCCACCAACATCGCCCACCGTCAGCACTTTCGGCAATTTTCGCCCCACCCGCGGCCGATCGATCAACGCGCACGGATCCTGCGCGAGCGCCCTCTCTCGAACCAAAAACTTCGAGAACCCGCGCACCGCTGACAGATATCGCGCGGCAGACGTTGCACCGATGCCCTCTTCGCCGAGCCGAATCAAAAAAGTCGACACGATCCGCTCGTCGAACGCACCCACTTCCGCAACGTGACCCAGCTCCGTTTCCGCGTGCTCGCACAGCCGGGCGAGATCGTGACCGTACGCCTCCACCGTGTTGTTCGACAGCGCGCGCTCCACACGCAGGTACGAAAGGTACGCATCGACCCAGGCCGCCAAGTCCATCACAGCCTTTCCCTTCTACCCGCTCGCACCAAAACCGGCCAGAAAACAGCCGACTGCGCCCGGGGCTGGCGGCCGTCACCGCGATCGCGATACACCGGGAGGACAGGTGCCCCCGCCGTTCAAAATCAACCCCCCCCAGGCGGCTGAGACGCCGGTCGTTGTCGAAGTACCCCACGCCGGTGTGTACATCGACCCCGAAACGCTCGCTTTCACCGTGGCGCCCGCGCGCTGCATTGGCCGCGACGCCGATCTGTACGTCGATCGCCTGTTTCAAGACGCGCCCGCCCTCGGCGCTTCCATGCTCGTGGCCGTATGGAGCCGCTACGTCGTCGATCTCAACCGCGGCCCCGGCGACTTTGACGGTGAAGCCGTTGAGACGGGCACCGGACGCAGCGCCCCTCGCGGCTTGATTTGGCGCACCGCTACCGACGGCTCGCCTCTCCTTGCCCGGCGCCTCCCCCGGGCTGAACTCGAACGCCGCATGGACGCGCTCTACCGTCCCTACCATCGCGCTCTGCGTGAACTCATCGATCAAAAGGTCGCCCGCTTCGGCTTTGCCATCCTCGTGTGCGCTCACTCCATGCCCGACCCGCCGCGTCGGCCGTCCACCCTCGGAATGCGCGCCGCGCCACGCAGCGAAAACGTTGCCGACATCGTGCCGGGCACCCGCGGCCGCACCTCCGCCAACGGCACCGTCATCGACCTTGTGGACCAACTCGCGCGCGACAGCGGTTACAGCGTCCGGCACGACGAACCTTACAAAGGTGGCTTTTCCACCGCACACTATGGAAATCCCGCCGCTTCTGTGCACGCCGTCCAAATCGAAATCGCTCGCCGCCTCTACCTCGACCCCGACACCCTCAGCGCGGATCCGCAACGCTTCGAAAGTGTGCGATGCTTCGCTCGGACGCTGGTCACTCGCCTCGGCGCGGTCAAACCCAAAGCTTCTGTTTGACCCATCAAGGCCAACCCCGCTTCTCTGCAAATGCCTCCCTTCGAACCATCGCTCGACGCTCCGCGGGAAGGCTCTCGAAGCAACCCGGCCATTGCGCCCGAACCACCGCCCGACTCGGCCAGTCCCCCGGAGCCTCCCGGCCCTGAGGCCGAAAACGCCGCACCGTCGTCGGAAGAACCGGCCGAAAACCCATCGCCGGGCCCGCGAGAATCCTCGCCGGTCGCCGAAACCCCCGCAGAACACATCCCGGCGGAAGACGATTCGCCGCCGCCGATTTCGCCCCGCACCTCCAGCAAGCCGCCTCCACCCCTCCTCGCCTCGCAGGCCCTCATCGAAGACCTCGCCCCGGTTGAACCCCTCGGCCAGCGCGCGCGCGTCTTGTGCATTGTCGTAGGTGTACTCTTCGCCGGCCTCGGCGCGCTCATGCACCTCAGCGTGGAACGGGGCCATTCCGCCCTCATTCCCTCGATCGTTGTGGGCGCCGTCACCTTGTTTGCAGCCGTTGCCCGCGTCACCTACCGCCAGCGAGCCGTTGCGATGGTCGCTCTCGGCGCCATTGTCGCCGTCCTCGGCGTGGCCGGCACGGGCCCAGCGCAAGGCACCGCCCAAGCCGGCGCGCTTTGGTCCGTTGCCCGCTTCGTCGGCGCCACAACCTTGCCCGCCGCGCTCCTCTTTCGGGCACGTTATCGAGCGTTCACCGGCGCCCGCCTCCTGCTTGGATTCGCCTTCCTCGTGTCGCTCCCCTACGCCTTTCACGCCATTGGCTTAGTCGCCCAACACAACACTTTTGGCGTTGCCCAACTCGGTGCCGTTTTGGCGCTCACCCTGCTCGCCGCCGGATTGCCGGGATTCATGGGCTCTGAAACCACCGCCGCCGGCACCTTCGTCGCGCCCGCAATGATCGGCGCGTTTGCCCTTCAGGCCGGCCTCGAACGATTGGGTGCCTTGGTCCCCGGCGCGCTCGCCGACACGCTTGGCCTTGTTGAGTCCATCGCCGAGGACGGTGATCCGCTCGCCGCCGCCACACCTACCGTCCAATTCACCATTTCGGCCATTCGCGACGGAGCCATCACCGCCGTGGCCTTCGCCGCGTCCGTGTTCCTATCAGCACTGGGCGTATTCCAAATTCTCGCGTGGAAGTTTGCTCCTGAAGCGCGCCTCATTGACGTGCGGCGCCCCAAAGCAGCCGACCACATGGACGATCGGCCCTCCTACGAAGACTGGTCAGCCCGCTCCTAGAGCACCAATTGGTTTGAATCGTGAGTAAAATCAGAAGATTAGTGATTTGAGAAAGCCGAGAAATATCGGCTGGGTGCTCTAGTCTTTTCCCAGTGGAGGAGGCTCGCGCCTCCTCCCCCGCGCCGAGCAAGTCGGCCGCGGGCCCCCCTCCACGCGATCCGAACTGGGTGTCTGTCACCGGGTAGCAGCTTCGGGCCTGACGTTTCTGCCTCGCTTTTGCCTGTTTGAGTACACAACTAAACTATCTGTTTGGTTACGGAATCAACCTATTCGGTGCTCTAGTTGGCTGGTGTTTTTCTACTGCGCGCCCCGCTGACTAACTCGACCCCCCCTTCAACCTACCCACTTTACGGGTGAGCCGACGTTGTCACCGATGTTTCAGGACCGGGGACGGACACCGACGTTTTCGGCGCCGTCCACGCCTCTTCAAGCGCCCTACCCTGCATTATCGACGGAACGGGTATGCCCATCAACTTTAGAATGGTGGGAGCGATGTCGAGCGTGCTCGTTTCGGGTAAATTCACACCCGCTCGCAGGTCTTTACCCCACATCAACATCACGCTTTCAGGGTGATGCATCGCCTCCTTCGGCGTGGGAACGTCGGTCGCAAAAAGCTCCTCCAACGGATAACCCGACGCCGCGGCGTGAGGCGCATCCGGGAAGGTATACCGGACCTCCCCGTCGAGCGACGCCATACCATACGGCGTGACCGTCAGGATCTCCCCGGTCTCCGTAACGTGAAACGCTTCTACCCGTGGGCCACCTGTAACGCGGGCCTTTTCAAACAAGCCTTTGACACGTGTTCGCTCCACCGCGTCTTTGATACGAATATTCCACTGCGGCATCATTGCGGGCACCACTTCTCCCACACCCTTCGCGCCGAAAATATCCAAAATCCGGTGCACGTTTTTCATCCGCACGCCGATCTTACCAGCCGGGTACATGTCCACCACGTACGGTTGCATCCCCAACCCACTCGCCACCATCACCACAGTGCGGTCATCTACCATGTCCAAAAACCGCCCGAGGAGTTGATCTGCCAGTTCATACCCATAGGGTACAGCATCGCCGAAATGGCGTTTTTCTTCGTCTGTGGCCTTCACCTTAAACTGCGAATCATCCCAAGCGCGCCAATAATGGTGCATGTAATGAGCGCAGTGACCGGTATGCCACGTGGCAAAGTCCGGTTCATACCTACCGTACAGAGTCTTGAAGAAGTCAAAGTTGATTTGCGGCTGAAGACCTACCCTCTTCCAGCGCACATGCGGCTGCAACTTTTCGTGCGCCAGCTGCTCCGCGATCTTCATTCCAGTTGCCGGAGTGAGCCCCAACTCCAACAGATCGCGGGCCTGTTTGGCCATTTCTACCAAGCCTCCCTCGTCCTCTGTTTTCAGGTGAACTTGGGTATACCGCCGGTTGAGCGCCAATGCCGGCGACAGATATTTGGGGTATGTGTCCGACGTGGGAGAAAACGGTCCGGGCACAATAAAACCGGGCACGGGTTTGGGAGGATACGAGCCGATGCTTCCAAAAATGCCAATCGTCTTACCTGCCTCAACCGCATATTCCCAGGTGCGTTTGGCGTGAACTTCGTCTTGCCCAAGCACCGCCGCTCCATGAACCGCTCGATCCACCCCTGTATGGAGAGTGACCCAACTGATCCACGGGTCCAAGTGCGGCGGCCTTTCAATCGCCACGGGCGCCGCCTTCACGCCCTCGTTCATCATTCTCTGAAAGGTCGGCAGCTTACCCGCCTTGAGCAGCGGCTCCAGAATCGTCCACGTGATCTCGTTGATCTCAACAAGCAACACCTTACGGGGAGAAGAAGCTTCCATCGGTACACCCTCAGAGCTTGAAGCCGGACGAACCCCCCACGTTCCGATTTTGACAACGGGGGAATTGCTCACCGTGGGCACGGTTCGAGCCAGCTCGGCCACGCAAACGCCGCCCCCATCAAAGCGTGATTTCAGGCCGTATTGGCCCCGTCTTTCCCCCACCCGCGCACGCTGTTCGCCACGCCCTGCAACCTGTTCGCCGGCCCCGCCGCGAGACCCTGGTAACTGCCCCGAGAGCGACCGCTGACGCGTCATGCCAAGACCTGAAGCGCCTGGAGGCCTGTGACGTCTTCTTCACCACGGAATCATGGAGAACACGGAGAGACACGGAGGTTTTGTTTCTTTGACTGCTATGGGTACACATCATCCACAATCGCAAGCCAGGCAGGTGATGCACGACGCCGTGCAAGCCTATTGCAGCC
This sequence comes from Polyangiaceae bacterium, assembly GCA_016712345.1. Classification (GTDB taxonomy): domain Bacteria; phylum Myxococcota_A; class Polyangia; order Polyangiales; family Polyangiaceae; genus JADJRH01. The sequence continues at coordinate 2,458,373 of JADJRH010000011.1, read as the reverse complement.
CAAATACAAAAAACTCCGTGGAACTCCGTGATCTCCTAGGTAACTTCCCTTTAGCGGAACGTTCTGCAAGGCACGGATCCAGTCTTGTCGAGACGTTTGGGACACCCTTGCCCGTCGCCAAGCGGAAAAGCGAACAGCGTGGCGCGTCGGGTTCTCCAGATGGAGTTCTGTGGCGAGCGCAGCCACGACGAAAACGAGAGACCGGCGAGACCGGTGGATGGCGACGTGATGGACATCTCAAGTCGCCGGACCTCCCAGAACGGGCTCTTTTCTGCTGCATCGACAACTCAACCGCAACGAGTTACTCGCCGTTCGAATGAGGCGCATGCGCCGCTGGGGAACTCCTAGGTAACTTCCCTTTAGCGGAACGTTCTGCAAGGCACGGATCCAGTCTTGTCGAGACGTTTGGGACACCCTTGCCCGTCGCCAAGCGGAAAAGCGAACAGCGTGGCGCGTCGGGTTCTCCAGATGGAGTTCTGTGGCGAGCGCAGCCACGACGAAAACGAGAGACCGGCGAGACCGGTGGATGGCGACGTGATGGACATCTCAAGTCGCCGGACCTCCCAGAACGGGCTCTTTTCTGCTGCATCGACAACTCAACCGCAACGAGTTACTCGCCGTTCGAATGAGGCGCATGCGCCGCTGGGGAACTCCGTGTTGAATACGATCTGTCAGGTGGCAAGACGTCACGGGTCGTCGCGAGACGTCTCAGCCGGTCCGTTTTTCTCGTGACCTTCTGGGTCGAGTCGCATACACTTTTCGCTTTCTGGAGGCGACTCACATGGCTACCCCCGAGGTCATCTGGTTTGGACCAGTCAACGGCTTTCAGGTGAAGGGCGCCACACTCCCCGGAGTTACACCGCGATTTGTCACTTGTACAGGCGACGGAAGTGACGGCGGCCCCACCTGCGCCGATCGGGCAGAAGCGTGGCGCGATGCTACCGGGCGTCGGCTACCTACCCTTTTCAAACGCCTCAAAATCAACCCGGCAGACGTTTCGCAGCTTACCCTCGGAGCTTTCAGCGCCGGAGGTCAAATTATCAAACGGCTTGGGTTAGACGCTCTGGATCGAGCGCAAATCCATGCGGTTCTGCTCTCGGACGCCACCTATACAATCGAATGGCTCAATCAAAAACAAGGCACCACCAAACCCATTGAGGGGTTCCTCAAGTTGGCGCTTGACTACATCAACGATGGTAGGCTGTTTTTAGCAACCGCGTCGGCTGCGCCAAACAAGGCGTATCCAAGCGGGGCGCAATCACTTCTCGGCCTAAAAACAGGCATTGAACAGGCGTCCGGCCTCACCTTTGATCCGGCTGAAGACGATCCTCTGTGGGCTGATCTCAAACCGCCCGTCCGGGCATTTCGCCTCAAGAACGTTATCTTCGCCGACTTTGGAATGTCCTACAAACACGGCGAACACGCCACGCTTCTTGCGCCAATCCTATGGCCGCGCGCCCTGGGTGGGTGATAACGTTCCGCGCCAATGAGCGCATACCAATTTACGCAGGCCGACGGCTCAAACCGCGTTGTGCAGGGCTACCGCTACGCGGCCCCCAAGGCTTCTTCCAAAGGTACACAGCGACCCGATCGGGTGTTTCTCGCCTTCCCCCAAAGTTGATCTGCGGCCTCACATGACCGCGGTTGAACAGCAAGCAGAAACCAACAGCTGCGCAGCCAACGCCACTGCCGGTGCTTATGAATACCTTGTCAAGCGTCATTTGGGCGAAGACGCGTACGACGTGAGCCGCCTGTTCATTTATTACAACGCCCGGGCGCTCGAAAATCCTGACAACATTGAAGACGAAGGCAGCATTCTGCAAGCCGTCATCGACGGGCTCCACCAACACGGAGCCTGTTCTGAAGATACCTGGCCCTTTGACCCAAACGTCGTCAACGAGCAACCTTCCGAGGAGGCTTACCAAGAAGCTTCCCAGTTTTGTATTGAAGGGGCAGAACTTGTCCCAACCGAACTTACCGCCTGGAAAACCGCTCTCGCCGCCGGCAACCCCATCATTTTTGGAGTCAAACTGTTTGGCAGTTTCGACAAGCAAAAAAAGGCCGGTTTGGTTCCCATGCCCTCCCCGGCAGAAGCCGGACGTGAAAGCCACGGCGGTCATGCCATGTTGTGTGTGGGTTATTCCGATCCGGACCAGGTGTTTATTGTCCGCAACTCGTGGGGGCCTGAATGGGGAGACAAAGGCTACTGCTATGTACCTTACCGTTACCTGATGAACCCCGAGTATAACTTTGGTGACTCCTGGATTATCCAACGGGTAGATGTGTTGCCCCCTGATGAAAATACCTGGGCACACGATGACGAGTCTGTCCTCGACGACGTGTCCAGCGTTTTGGCAGACCTGTCCGACGAAGAGTACACAGAGCTGCTTGAACGAATGGGCGATATCCCGCTCGACGTTCGATTGGCCCTCCTGTTCCTGCGAGCCGCGGGAGCCGACGGTGACTTGTCCGACGCCGAACTCAACGCCGTCGCCGAGTTTCTCGAACCGGTGATGGAGCAACTCGGGTCGCGACAAAGTGCACAAAAAGTCCTTCGAAACGCGGTCAAATTCATCGACGACGATCGCGTTATTGAAGAAACAGTCGACCTTTTCGGGGAAGCGTTCTCCCAAGAAACGCTCGCATCCATCGCTTCACAAATCGAAGAAGCCGCCGGCGCCGACGGAGACGTTGCCGAAGAAGAAGCGGCGTTCATCGACGCCGTTGTGGAACGTTGGCAGATCGAAGCTGCCGGGGACGAAAGCGACGAAGACGACCAGGGTGACGAGGGCGACGGCGAAGAAGAATACGACGAAAACGGCGAAGAAGAACAAGAGGACTGAAGGCGTCAATCTTTCCGATGAACGCGGCCCCCGTTTTGGAGTAAGCTCTTCGGCTGGGCAATGCTCGACTGGCTCATTATCGGCGGCGGCGTTCAAGGCACGCACCTCTCCCTTCACCTCACCAAGCTGCGCGGTGTGCCGCGCGATCGGCTTCGGGTGCTCGACCCGTTCGCCGAACCGCTCACGCTGTGGAGCCGCTTCGCCCGAAACACCGGGATGCGTTTTCTTCGCTCCCCCGTGGTTCACCACATTGACATTCCCGCGTACGCGTTGATGCACTTTTCAGACACGAGCGAAGGGCGTCCGCACAAGCGTTTCACCGAGCCTTTCGATAGGCCGGGAACAAGCCTTTTCGATGCGCACAGCCGCGCCGTTGTCCGCAAAAACAAGCTCGACGAGCTGCGCGTGCAGGGAACAGCTCAAGCGCTCACGGCGATCGACGGCGGATACCGAGTTGAAACCGAGCATGGTTGTCTCGAATCGGCCAAGGTGCTCATCGCTATCAGCGCCGCCGATATGCCCCTCTGGCCAGAATGGGCGCGGTCGCTCAAAGCGCAGGGAGCCGCGATCGACCACGTGTTCGACGCCGAGTTCAACCGCGAAACAGTCCCCCAGTTTGAATCGGCGGTTGTCATCGGCGGCGGCATCACCGCAGCACAGACAGCGCTCGCCCTGTCTCGACGCGCCTGGGGGAAGGTCACTCTACTCACCCCGCATGCTCCCCGCGTGCGTTGGTTTGACGCGAGCCCTGGGTGGATGGGTCCACTCAACATCGAGGGGTTTCGCCGCGAACCGTGCATTGAAACGCGGCGCGCGATCATTCGCAAAGCGCGTTACAAAGGGTCCATGCCACCGGAGGTTCGGGGTCAACTCCACCAGGCTTCGCTCATTGGTAAGTTGAATGTTCGGGTAGGTTGTGTTGTCCAGGGAGAAACCGCCAACGGGCTCATGCGCTTCACCTGTGACGATGGGAGCACTTTCACAGCAGATCGGGTGGTTCTTGCAACAGGGTTTGAAACGAAACGTCCCGGCGGACAGTGGCTCGACAGGGCAATCGCCGACATGAATCTACCCACCGCGCCGTGTGGTTACCCAAAGATCGATCCGAATCTTATGTGGCGCCCCGGCCTTTACGTGACCGGTGCCCTGGCCGAGCTTGAGGTGGGGCCGGCGGCGCGAAATATTGTGGGCGTCAGATTGGTCGCTGAAAAGCTGAAGGCGTAACCTCGCCTCAAGTGTTGAGGCGAGGCTTTGTTGACGGGTAGATCAGCGACCTGACTTTTTGGGCTTGGTAGGGGCAGGCTTGGGGCGCGCTGTTGTGGTGGGCTTGGGCGTGGGCGCGGGTGACGGTCGCGTTGTGGCAGTGGGCGTGGGTGCCGCCGAAGGCCGGGTTGTGGGTGTCGGCGCAGGCGTTGGTCGCGACGTGGGCGCAGGGCCGGTTGTTGGAGCCGGCGTGGCCCCAGGACGCGAAGTCGCCGTGGGCGCGGGAACCGGAGTATACCCACTCGGAACAGGCGCAGCCCGCGGGTCGGGCGCGGGTTGAGCGCGCGGATCCGGCGCCGAAGGCCCTGTCATGTTGGGCGAGGCATTGGGCCGATCCGTGCTCGATCCGGGATGAACCGACGGCTGCGTTTGAGTCATACCCGGTTGAGTGACCACCCCCGCATTTGTACCCGGCTCCACCTGAGGCGCAGTTCTACCATTTTGCGCCGCGGGCTGAGTGTACGCAGCGCGGCCTCGAAGCTCCGGTGTTGTACTGACCTTCCCAGCCCTCTGTCGTTCAGATCCGGCAGTCATTGCCAGCCTGCCCTGCGTCTTGATGTACCCTCGCTCCGGTGCTCCGATCTTGAAACTCGGCACCGAAACGCCCGCGGCCTTCAGCTCCAGCGGAGGCGGACCGGGTTTGTTGTAAGGGGCACCCACGCCGCCGATGGTAGGTTGCGCGGCAGTATAGGCGTGGTGAACGTGATCCGGCGGAACATGGTAAACGTACACATTCGACTGACAGAAATGGGTGTGCTGCACGAAAATGTAGTGATTTTCGACGAGCACGGTTCCGGCCGGTCCAAGCGGAGCCCAGCCAACATACCCACCGCCGTAGCGCCACTCTACCCACGCAGGGGCCCACCGCGTACCCGGAATCCAAACCCAGCCATACCAATCATTCCATACCCAACGCCCATAGTGGTAGGTAGCCCAGCCCCACTGGGTATGATAACGGCTCACGAAAACCCAGTCACCGTCATCGTTCAGCGCCCAATTACCATCGGTTGCGTACGGTCGAAAGTCGGCCCCGGCCATGTCGCTCGCGGGTTGCCACACCCAACCGTAAGGTGGAACGTTTACCCAAACACCGTAATAGCTGAGCGGCTGGTAGAAATCTTCCACCACCTCTCCGTCGGCGCTTGCATCCACAACCACGGCGGCCGGAGCCGGCGGACCCAAATCCGGTGACGGAGGCGGACCCGGATCCCGCACATAAACGGTTCTGTAACAACCGAACAACCCCGCGGCGACCGCCATCACCGCAGCGAGTCCAACCTTTTGCAAACCACCCGAAGACAAGTTTTTTGTTTTCATACAGGCCTACCGGGCTCGACGCGGAACGATCCGCGGCCATTCACTGCGCGGACAATACATCTTTTCGCAAAAAGCTGCGATTGTTGCCGCGAATTCACCCCTCAATGTTACCGGTTATTCACATCCGCTGCACGCACTGCCTGGAGCAAAAATACAAAAAGGCTTTCGGCGCGCAGCCGACGTTCATGCCGAACGATCTCGGCGTCCACTCGAATTTGAACTCGCCCGGTCCGAGCGACCAGCACAACTTCGTCGCGACCGATGCGCAAGGAAATCACGCCGGGCACACTTGCGACGCGATCGGCGCCCGTTGCCTGGGCGAGCCCCTTCGCCACGTCGTCCACATTGGTGCCCGTCGGGAGGTCCGTTCGAAACGCCCGGCGGTCCGTGCACGACGTGTCGAGGGTAAGGTTCACACCGCTTCCACAACGATCTCTGTTTCGCGATCGCCCATGGTAAGACATCGCGGACTCTGCATCTTAAACCCGAGCCCTTTGCCTCGAAACAGATTGTCGTAGTACGCCTGCGTTAACTTCGGCCTTTCGGCCCAGTCAACCCGCGTGGCAAGCACCATAAACGCCACAGCGGCGCCTTGCATGAAGTAACAACGCGGATGGGTAGCCTTACCATATCGCTCCAACCACGAAGTTGCCTCGTAGTTGCTTTGTGTACGCAACACCAGCCGCTTTCCGGGTTCGTGTTCGGCAATGGCCCATCTACCAAAACCGAGCCCCCGAGCGATCGCCGCGCAACCTTGTACAATTTCTTCAGCGTCGCCCTTGAGCGGACCTACCATACCTTCCCATTCAGGGGACATGAGAATGTTGCCAAAAGTATTAAACACGCAAACGTGCCCGGCTTCACGAAGCAGCTCTTCACATGACCCGGCCACCGCAGGTGAAACCGCTTCAACAAGCTTCACCGCGGCAAACCCTGTATCAGCGTAATACGAAGAAAAATGCTGCGTCACAAACACGTTAAACGCCTGCATCAACCCTCGATCATCTCCCGACGCACCACGCACGAAACCCTGCAAACCGTCGGCAATGGCAGAAATGGTTTCTTCGTGAAGGCCACCCGTGCTCTCACCCAGATACCGTTCAAAAGCGGCTTGATCGGCCACTCGCCTGCGCCCGTGTGAATCTCCCTGTTTTCCAGAAATCTCACATGCGGGCGCGCGCATACCCACACACTGCGTTTCAGATGCGGTCCACGGCCCGGCGCTCTGAGCGGTTAGCTCGGCCACCGCGGCAACCAACCCTGCAGCCACCGCATCGGCCGGGAATGCCCGCTTGACTCGTTCACCATACTTCTCACGCCAGGCAAACCCGTAGTGCAGGTGTGCTCCACGCCCGCGAACCGTCCCGTCCGGTCCAAGTTCAATAGCCAATCTCCCCTGCCCCATTGAAGCGAAGAGATCCTGAGCTATGTCCACTTTTTCGGCCGCCGTTGTCGCACCAAGCCTCTCAAAAAGAGCTTGTAAAAGCGGCACAAACGCATCGCGTGCGGCGCGGGCGCGCAGCTCAAATCCGGCCTTTTCGCCTACCGCATCATCAATTGTCTGGTCATGAAAAAGGTTAAAGTGATGACAATGGTAGACGTAGGGGGTGCCGGCCAAAAACGTCAGGTCGTACGGTTCCAGCAGCGTGGCAAACTGTGAAAAGCGACTCATCGAAGTCTCCTAATAAGTGGAGTCGTACCCAACTCAAACGTTGATGTGCTCCAGGCCCAAAATGCGCGCCGCGGTTTCTTCGAGCGATCGCACCTGGTCGGGGTTGAGAACGAGAGGGTCGCGAAGCGAAGCCAGTGGAATACCGGTTCGGGTAGACACGCGCAGTAGAACCGCATGCGGATCGGGTGCGTACCTTTCCAAAAATTCGATCACACGAACCGCCCGCGGGCGCTCTTCAACGTCCAATTGCGGCAGACCCGCCATAATGCGGTCAACCAGCGATTTGAGCTGCAAGCGAAGCAACCCCAGCGCCGTGTTGCGATCGTACATGGCACAACACACGAAGTGGTCATTCAACTCGCGCAGCACCACAAGCGTGTCCGACGCTTCAATTGTCACTTGCATGTCGGCGCTCCACGCTCCGACAGATTTCAGGCCTTGGCGGTTTGCTCGAACGAGGTCACCAAAATACCCGGCCGAATCTTCCACCGAAATGTCTGAGCCGGCTCGAGTCCAGGCGGAATATGGAAGACAGTCGGGCATGGTGATCACGAGGTATGCTCGCAAACCGTTGATACCCGCAGCTACCTCACTGCTGGGCAAAGGGTCAGTCATTGTTCTTTTCCTCCAAAGCCAGAGTCAACTCGCGCTGAAGGCGGGCTAAAATCCGGTCGTCCAGGCTGCTCGACAAGAGTACACCTACGCAAAAACGACCGCGAATCGTGCTGGTTTCCGCCCAATGCAACACTTCACTGTCGCGCACCGTAACCGCGCCGCGGCTCGGTGCGCCGCCGAGAATTGAACCTACCTGCTGCATGGTTGCGAGCAGTGGCGCCATCACCACCGCATATTCTGTATCGGCGCGCAGGCCGTGGATAAGAAGGCCGTTTTCGTCGGCCAAAAATACCGAAGTGGCCTTGAGCGACTTGTCGATCCACTCGCAAAGCACTCGACTCCGATCGTACACCGAGCCTTCGGGTAGAATCAGTTCGGGTAGATCGACCTGCTGAGCAACAACTCCCAGAGTTTTTAGAACCGCGGGAGATGAACTTGGAACCGAAGCGACCGACGCCGGCGGCGTGCGTACACTTGCCGGGACCGGCGGCGGTTCGGCGGCGACAATCACTTTGGGTGGTTGCCTGACAATCTCCGGTTGCTTTTCAAGCGGCCGAGAAACGCGCGCCAGAAGCGCACTGACTTCATTGCGATCAATCCACGAGAGCAAGGGACTCACCTTGATCCTCTCCTTGCAGAATGCCCAAACGTTCTTCGAGTTCCGCAGCCACTCGATCAAAAACCGCCGCCACGGGTGGAGCCCTTCTTGTTAAGAGGCCGATGGGTACACCTTCGGCGCTTGCTTTTGCGAACAAATTGTCACGCGGAACGTGGGTTTCGAGGACAAGCTCCCGGTAGAGCGCCCATGCCTCTTCAAGCACCGCAAGCGCCGTGTCCTGCCTAAAACTTGTCATGGTCAGAAGCACACCCGCGATTCGAATATCATGCCCCTGTTCTCGAAGCGAACCTACCCGTTCCAACAGTGCCGGCATTGTGCGAAGCGAAAGCGGCTCGGCCTGCACAGGGATAAGCACATTTCCAGTTGCGCGGGCCGCCGCGATGGAAGGTCCAACAAGCCCGGCGGGCGCGTCCACCAGTGCGAGATCGAAATGGGATGCAGCCTCACCGAGGAGTCGGGGCAACACGTCGTCGCTCGACAGCTGCGAGTACAGAATGTCCACTTCTTTTCCTCCTACCCGTCCCGCGGGCAGGAGTGACAGATTGGGCTCACGGGTAGAAACGAGCACGTCGTCCAGCGTGGCACCTTCGAGCGCAAAGGCCGAAAGTCCCCGCGCGTCGCGCGTGGTTTTGCCGCGAAGCGAGAGGCCAATCGCCCCCTGCGGATCGGCGTCCACCACAAGCGTTCGGAGCCCACGTTTCGCAAAGGCAAAAGACAGATTCAGGGCCACGGTGGTTTTGCCAACCCCACCTTTTTGACTGAGTAGCGACAGGCCTATCATTCATCCTCCAAGGGGATATACCCGAGCGCACGAAGGCGCTGGAGATTCACCCGAATCACCGTGTTGCGCGGGTCGAGCCGCGCCGCTCGTTGAAACAGTTCGCCGGCTTTCTTGTGGTCGCGTTCAAGCAACGCTTTGGATGCCTGCGAAATGAGAGTTTGCAATTCATCCTCGGGGGCAATTCGCGAGCGCTCGTCCGTTTGCCGCGCCGCCTCCAAAAGAGCTTCTTGCCATGTTTGAAATACCGTTCGCGGGCCCGCGGTTGAACCCAGCAGGGGTTTGCCTCGGGCAACAACGCCGGGCAGCATGAGCCGTTGGAGCGCGTCGGGCCCTTCTCCTTGCTCATCCCGTGCCGTCCACAACTCGCCCTGAATAATGTCCACCGAACCAATGTCTTGTTTTTCTTTTGAGCAAACGATGGTCAGACTGTGACCACCCAGGCAGGCCATTTGCACAAGATCTGCCATGGTCAGCATGGGCATGCGCGTGATGGATGATCGGACATGCCTTCGCAGGAGAACCTGAAGCCGACTAATTGAAACAGGCCTGCGATCCAGGTAGAAACTTGACCCCAGGGTTAACTCGGGAAGCGACGTTGGGTCGGCGGCGGCGAGCAAAAATCCTGTTTGCCCGCCGCGCAAAACTCGCTCAATTGATTCGGATGCGGGCAGTGCACCAGGGTCGATAATACCCACAACGGCAAAGCTCACCGTGGATCCATCGGCACTGGCAAGCGCGTCTTCAAGCGTTGGAGCCACGATGATCGTTCTACCGAACGAACTCAGACCGCTCCCGAGCCGAGCCCTTTCCGACGATTCCGGGTCGGCGACGAGAATTGCGTTCATGTCCCCTCGCGTCGTTTTGCGAGCTGCACCAAACTCACCCGAACCCGAGCATCGTCGGGCTTGAGGCTCTTGCACTTTTCAAACAACGCTTCTGCCTCCGCGTATCTGCGGGCCAAGTAGGCTCGCGTCGCGTCGCGAAACAAGTCATCAAACGTTGGCTCCGCCTTGGCCGCCGGCATTTTTGATTCGGCCGAGCGCGCGGGCGGTGGTGTACTCACCGCGGTCGGGCGCGGAGTGACGGACGAGTTGGGGATTGAAGAGTCGCCCGCAGTGGACGCAGGAGAAACAAACAGCCGAACGAGCAGCTTCAGTGTTCGAAATCGACCAAGGGGCGAGGCCGATGCGATGTCGTCATACGACGATCGGCCGTCGACCAAACGAAGCACCGCATGCGCCTCCGCCTCGTTGATAGAAAACGCGGCGCCGCGAACCGGCACGCGATCAAGCCCTCCCAACTCCTTTGCGTATTGGGTAGAAAGGTGATCTTTGACACTCTGAATGCTCGCTACAATCTGCGGTTCATCCGGTTGTTCGGCACGTTGACGGTAGAGCAACGCGAGCGCACTTTCATACCGCCTCGCTTTCACCAGCTCCACAACTTCAGTCCGCCACGGTTCTTCTACCGCTTTTCTGGAATGAATCGGAATCACCTGCGCCGAGGGGGTAACAACCCCGGCGGTGTGGAGGTAGTCAAGCGCCCGAGGCTCACCGGGCACGATCTCAAGAACACGCCGCCACTTTGCAATGGCGTCTTTCTCTCGGCCGCGACCATACAGGTCAAGCCCCTCGTCGAGTAGAGCTTCCGCGTCGATCGCTTTTTCAACCGCGTGTTCGCCGGCATCTTTTCGCTCGTGCTCATCGTGGGTAGATCGCGAAGATGACATAAGGACGCCTGACATAAAACTCACCGGTTCGGGGAGACCCGTGAGGCTCGGATCCAGCAGCGGGCATGAGGACAACTCGCCTCAAAAAAAAAGGCTCGCGCATCGGCGTACGTCAAACAGCGTTTCAGCGAACCGGCGGCCACAAGGGTTTTGCTCGCCAGCAAGTCATATTCCATCCGGCCTGCGGTGACCAGTGCTGCGTGTCAAAAGTCCTGCCGGACTTTGTCGCCGCTGGCGCGGCGTGCTTCGCCCACGCGACACTATCTTTTGTCTCGTGGGGCTCCGCCCCATCCCCCCCGCGCTTGCGCGCGGCTGGTTCCGCAACGGAGAACTCAATCAGGGCCAAACTTCTGAAATGCGGAACTAGGTGGCTGGTGTTTTTCTACTGCGCGCGGCGTGCTCAAAGTGGGGATTGACGCGAATTGCCTAAAGTGTCTTGAGCTGAGTTTTGTTCTCGCTCTTGCGCCGCCGCATTCTACGCAGAAGTGCGAGAGCGCCCAACATGGCCGCAACGGTCTTGGCTCGCGCATCGGTGGCCGCAGAACGTGCACCAATTTCGCACGACGCGCACCCGTTGGACTGGGGAGGTATGGCACTGCCCGCGGGGCCACCCGGTCGAAAAACGAGTTGAATTTGTTTCGTCGTGCCCTCTTTCAGAGTGACCGACTGAAAGACCGCACGTCCCCCGTCGTCGCCGCCGATGGAGGCCACAATTTTGTGCGTTCCAGGGTTTTGAGGAATGGGTTCGGTCAATGCCGCTGTTGAAATCTCTTTGTCGTCGATCGTGACTTTCACCTTGTCGGCGGTCATCCCTTTGAGAACGATTTTCAACAACGACGTTCTACCCGTCAGACCATCAAGCGACGAGCGGGCCTTGGTTTGGGCATCCCTGAACTCTTGAGGCGCGTCGGATGGTAAGGTTTCTTCCACAATTCGCTTGTAGAGCGCTTGGGCTTCCACCAAACCACCGCTCAACTCGTGGGCCTGACCCCACATGTACATGATCGTCGGCGCGTGAAACTTTGCCTCCGCCTGCTCAAACAGCACAACCGCCTTCTTGTAATCTCCCGCCTGAAAATGTTCATACCCCTGATTGGCAAGCTCGCGCGCCTCTTTTTTGGCCGCCGAATCAACCTGCGTTTGACCGGGTAATTGCGGTGATTGAGCCAGTGCGGCGGCCGGAACGATGGCCAGTGCGCCGCATGTGACCCACAAAACGAAGCGCTTTTTTAAAAACCTTACCATGCCGGTCAGAACCCCAATTGGGTTTTGGCTTGGTGCCCGTCTTACTACCCGTTCCGCTCGTGGCGGGAGACGGCTTGTTTTGGGTAGGTCGGCCGGACGTTGACTTTGCTCCGGTTGAACCACCGGGTGAAGCATCCGCCCCCGACGATGCGGACGGAGCATTTGCCACGGCCGGCGGTGGCGCGTCACCCGATGTTCCCGTGGCGCTGGCTGGAACCGTGAGGGTTGGCTGCGCGGAATCCCCGGCGGCAGAAGGCTGCCCTTTGGGCCTCAAGTAATAGAGTCCGGCGAGGGTAAGTATCAATAGAAGCGCCGCAGCCGAGAAAACACCCACTCGGTTTTTGGGCTTGTTGTTGGCCGTATGTGGCGCGCGCGGATGTGGATGAGCCGACGGAGCTTCACCCCCAACCGGAAATCCGGTTGCGGCCGGTGCCGACCCTGGAATGGGAGATCCGCCGCCGGCACCTGACATGGAAGACCGCTCGCCTTCGAGATGCGCGTTTTCAGGCGGGCGCGAGGAGAACGGCGGACGAGATGACAGCGGAGGGCGCGATGAGAACGGCGGACGGGATGAAAACGGTGGTCTTCCCGAGATCGGCCCGGAAAGTTCACCCACAAGCGGGGGCGCCGGAGTGGACGCTGATGAATGGGGCCGCCCGGGATAACCCGACGTTGGAGCGCCGATCACCTCGGCAAAAGCATCGGCCATGTCGCGCGCTGTTTGAAAGCGCTTGTTGCGATCGCGGGCCAGCGCCACCTCAAAAAAATCATCCACTTCAGGTGGAAGATCGGGCGCAATCGCAGTGGCTTTGGGCAATGGGTCGGCCAGGATCATACCCATCACGTCGCCCACGTTTTCGCTTGGAAACGGTAATCTTCCCGTGATGCATTCAAAAACGATCACCGCCATGGACCAAAGGTCACTCCGGTGATCGATGTCTTTGGCTCCCCGCACCGCTTCAGGACTCATGTAGTGCGGCGAACCGATAATTTGACCCGTATTTGGGCCTTTTGCGAGCAGGGTAGGTCCGGTTTCTTTGGCAATTCCAAAGTCGAGAATTTTGAGAACTTCTTCGCTGTCTTCGTCAACCTTTGTAAGGTAGAGATTTTGAGGCTTCAGATCGCGATGTACAATCCCAAGATCTTGGGCACGTCGCAATGCGCGCGCGGCTTGCCTCAAAATTGACAGCGCTTCTTCGAGCGAGAGTCTACCCACCCGATCCAGCCTGTCTGCCAGGTCTTCGCCGACCAAAAGCTCCATTGCAATGTACGCAAGGCCCTCGTCGACGCCGTAATCTTGAACGCTGACAACGTGTGGACTCTGCAAAAAAGCAGCCGCTTTCGCCTCGCGTTCAAACCGCGTGCGCCCTTCTTCTGAAGCGGCGACTTCGGGCCCCATGAACTTGATGGCAAGCGGAACATCGAGATCTTTGTGCCGGGCAACCCAAACCGAACCCATGCCACCCGTCGCAAGTTGCCCTTCAAGGCAGTACTTGCCAGCAATCACGACCTCGGGTGCGGGCACTTTCACGGGCGACCTCAACTAACGCGGCAAAAACGGGGGAACGATGATACCACAACCGCCGGCAGATGGGTGAGAAACGATCGCCCTTTCTTGCGTCTCGGGGGCGAGGCTGCGTCCGTGAAGACGCAGATAATCCAAACACACAACGCGAAAACACTTGACACAAGGGCAGGTGTTTGCCTTCCCTATCCGCATGAAAACCCGCTTGTCTACACTCTTTGCTTGCTCGTTGGGGCTGGGCGCATCCTGGGTGGTTTTGTCCGCGGTCTCGTGCAAAGACAACTCCGGATATGCCCTCACGGGCGGTACCGGTGGCACCGGCGGCGCAACCACCTCGTCGACAACCAGTGGAACCGGGGCGTCCGGCGTCGGCGGCCTCGATGTCGACGGAGGAGCGTGTGAAGTCGTTTGTTCAAACGACCTTAAAAAGATTGTGGACTGCCACGGCACCGTTCTCGAAGAGTGCCCTTCCGACAAGGGATGTCACAACGCCGAGTGTATTGACAACCCTTGCCAAGCCGCCGAGCTGTCAAAAAGCTCCTACGGGTGTGATTACTGGGCGCTCAAAACAGGCCTCTTGCCTGAAGCAAAAGGCGCTTGTTTTGCAGCCTTTGTGGCAAATACTTGGTCAACTCCGGTTTTTATCAACGTGGAGTATGACGGGGTTAGCCTACCCGTAGACTTTGCGTACATACCTACCGGTCAGGGCACGTCACTTTCGTACGAAGCGTACGATCCGGCAATTGGCCTGGGCGTGGGTGAAGTGGCCATTTTGTTCCTCGCCCGCAACGAATTTGGATTTGTTATCGACTGTCCAAAACCGGCTGCCATCGCCACAGAAGTGGGCGTCGAAGACACGGGCCGCGGAAAAGCATTTCATATCACCACCGACAAGCCCGTGGTTGCCTATCAAATCTTACCCTACGGCGGCGGTCCGTCGGCATTTTCATCGGCAACGTTGCTCCTTCCAACGAGCGCGTGGGATACCAACTATATCGCGGTGAATGCCTACAAAAATGGCACCATCAACACCAACGCTTCGCCTCTTATAGACATTCTCGCCCACGAAGACAATACAACGGTAACCATCCTACCCAAGGTCAACATCGTGGGCGGCACCAACGTCGAACCGGCCACAGCCAACGTTAAGAAAGAGTACACCTTACAAAAAGGTGAGTTTATACAAATCGAACAACCTGAAGAACTCACCGGCAGTCCCATCCAATCTGACAAACCGGTGGGAGTTTGGGGTGGTCAGAGCTGCCTTTTCGTCCCCCTCGACAAAAACGCCTGCGACTCCGCTCAGCAACAAATTCCACCCGTAAAAGCGCTTGGAAATGAATATGCGGCGGTGCGCTACCGCGGTCGTCAGGGTGGCATGGATGAATCGGTGCCGTGGAGAATCGTCGGCGCCGTGAACGGAACTCAACTCACCTGGCATCCGTCCACACCTCCCGGTGCACCTGAAATGATTGACCGCGGAACGGTTGTTGAATTTTCACACCCAGGTCCATTCACCGTCAAAAGTCTTGACGACAAACATCCCTTTTATATTTCAGGTTACATGACAGGTGGCGAGCTTTATGACTCAGAGGGAGATCCCGACTGGGTAAACGTGGTGCCGCCCGCGCAATATCTTGACCACTACGTGCTCTTCACAGACCCAACCTACCCTGAAACCAACATCGTTGTCATACGCAAGCCGCACAAGAGCGACAACAAGTTTCGCGACGTAACGCTCGATTGCTTGGGCACTTTGCAAGGGTGGCAACCCATTGGCACCGATGGGTTATATGAGTATACCCGGGTTGACCTGGTATCCGGCAATTTCCAAGACCAGGGCAACTGTTCCAATGGTCGGCACGAAATGGAAAGTGAAGCTCCTTTTGGGGTAACCGTGTGGGGCTGGGGTTCTACAGCCGCGCAGGGCACCAAACTCGTTTCATACGCTTACCCCGCGGGGGCGAGCGTCCAACCCATCAACGACGTGACTGTCCTCCCCGAACCTGAATGAATTGGGAAACAGCCATTTTCAGCTGCGTGTCCCGGCTTAATGATGGGCACAGGTCCAAGTGTCACTGGAGATCAAGATGAAATGCAGGGTCAAACGCGGCGCAGCGGCGCTCATCGCCTCATCCGCGATGTTCACCGCTCTCACTTTTTCGAGCGCCGCCGACGCGCAACAAACAACGTTTTATCTCGATAGACTTCGCATCGGCGGTGCCCCCAGCGACGGTATCGGTATTTGGCGCCCCGACTTGGGAGAAAAAACACGCTTTTTCGGTCAGCTTGGGGTGGGTTTCAGCCTCAACCCTTACCGGGTAGAAAACTACGTTGATAAAATCGATCAGTCCGCCATTCTCGAACAGGAAAATGGTGAACCTGTTACCGCCCAACTCATCACTTACGTGAGCGTCGGCGCCGAGGTTTTGGAGCGCGTCTCCGTTCAGGTTTCGTTTCCAATTGCGCTCTACCAATCTGGAAACTCAATGACAAACTTGAGTGCCCAGATCATTGAGCAAGTCAGTCAAGAGTCGGTTGTCCCCATGGACTTGAGGCTTGATGCTCGCGTTGTTTTCTTCCGAACAAGTGATAAAGCGCTCAAGCTCGGAGCCATTGGCTCGCTTTGGTTTCCCACCGGTAACGAACGATCGTTCGGCGGTGACATTACCACAACGGGTGCGCTGGGCCTCGCTGTTGAATACGACCCAAAGTTTTTCCAGCTCGTCCTCAACGCGGGTTACCACTTTCGACCTGAAAAACAGATCAATGAATTTAAACTCGGCGACGAGTTAACGTACGGCCTCGGAGCTTATGTTCCACTTGGCGGGGGCCGATTTCGCGTAGGCGGTGAAGTGACGGGCGCCTTTGGAACGCGCGTAAACGACATCGGTGACGTGGACAATCTACCCATTGAGTGGCGGCTTGAGGGTAGAATGGGATTGGGTGACGAACCCTCGCACGGATGGGTAGCCCTGAGTGGAGGCACTCGCCTTTCCGCCGGGTATGCTCCCGATTTTCGGGCGGTTGCCGCGGTGGGTGGATGGTTTTCCATATTCGACTCAAAGCCTAAAAACAGAGACTTTCAGTACGTCATCCCCAAAGACTCAGACGGAGACAAGCTCCCCGACGATATCGATTTGTGCCCCGACACCCAAGAAGACGGCAAGGGCCCCAATCCCGACGACGGTTGCCCCGAGTTGAAAAACGACGCCGACAGCGACGGTATTTTCGATGCTGAAGATGCCTGCCCGCATGAACCCGGACCGCGAAATTCAGATCCTTCCAAAAACGGCTGTCCCGAGTTTATTCGGCGCGCAAAAGGCTCGGATGTGATTGAGGTGCTCCAAGAGGTTCAATTTGCGTTTGACAGGTCTGACCTGCTTTCGCCCGCCTTCCCCATTCTAAACGAGTTGGTGCGGCTCCTTCAGGTCAATCCCGACATTGAGCAAATTCGAATTGAAGGGCACACCGACGATTTCGGCTCTCACAAATACAACGACGACTTGTCCCAGGCCCGCGCGAGCAGCGTTGTGGCCTACCTTGTGTCGCGTGGCGTCTCGCCGGAAAGGCTTATTGCGCAGGGCTTTGGAAAGCGACGCCCGCTCGTCGACAACTCCACACCTGAAGGTCGTCAGAAAAATCGACGGGTAGAAGTTCACATTGTCAAACTCAAGGGTCAATCCACCGACCAAAAACCTACCACTGTCACTCCCGCGCCGTCGTCCACCACCCCGGCGCCCGCACCTTCTCCCTCCAAAACCCCGCCTCCGCCACCAGCTAAAAAGTAGCCGCGTTCCGTGGGTAGGTCAGACCGCTGAATCCAGTGCGCGGCCGTCCCAATCGTTTCCCATTGTTTGTCTTGTCTAGCTGCAATTGAGGTCGGGTGTACACGAGCAACTCGCATCCGGGTCGCACGTCATTGTGCAAACAGCGTCGTTGCACTGCACATCGCAAGACGCGCTTGCGTCGCAAGAAATGGTGCAATTGGCGTTCACACACGTGACGCTGCAATTGGAGTCTTCTTTGCACGAGATCGTGCAGCTACCTGTCTCGCAGGTCATTGCACACGTTTGACCGGCCGGGCACTCACAGGGACCGAACGCCGGGCAGCTCACGTCCAACGCCGGTTGAGTGGTGACTCCACCGCCGCCCGAACCGCCCGAGCCGGTGGGAACAGTCCAATCGAACAGACACCCGCTCGATCCGACGAGAACTCCAGCAGGCAGCAGCGCCCAACACCATTTTGTTTTGATCAACATCGTCAGCGTTTTTGCGAAGGCCGCATGCCGCGAGCATGCGACCGCAGCAACTTACCACAGCTTGGTCGCATCGCGCGCGGCGTGCCGTGATAGCGTGCGAATTGAAAATGGTACTGTGGACGCTTCCACGGCGAACAGCGATGGCCATCACCTTCGCGCTTTGTGCGCTGGCGCAACCGTCTTTCGCCGACGATGCAGCCGGTGCTCACGATGCGTACGAGGCGGGAGCCAAAGCGTTTGGTCAAAGCAATTACATTGCGGCCGCCGCTCACTTTGCAAAAGCCGATGACCTTGCACCGGCCGCCGCTGCTCTTGAAATGGCGATCAAATCAGCCATTTTGGCCGATGATGCACAACTCGCAATGCGCCTCGCCGCACGCGCCGAAGGTCGAGAGCCGAACGTTTCCGTTGCCGCGCAGGTCACTCGGGCGAAAGAAAAATTCGGCGGCAAAGTCGGGCGACTTACCATCCAATGTGCCGCTCCGTGCGAAGCAAAGGTGGGGGCCGAACCGGCGCAGGTCGGGGTCGCGCGTGTGTACATCGCAGGAAATCACGCTATTGAAATTGCGATCGCCGGAACGTCGCGCGTGTACGCAGTACAACTTTCAGCAGGTGCCGATCTGACATGGTCGCCTCCAAAAGAACCTGAGACTCCGCCTTCATCCGCGGCCACAAACACGACTTTCGCGGCTCCGAGTGTTGTGTACACAGCACCCCCAACTGTAACAGCGAGCGCGGCTCCCAGCGCCGTCGACACAGCCTCGCCGGGTCCGGTTGCCAGCCGAGCCATATCTCCCGCTTGGTTTGGAATCGGCGTGGGTGTCACCGCTGTGGCCGGCGCACTCGTTGTCGGTTTTGGACTGGACACTGTGAGCAGACACAATGCCTTCGTGTTGGATCCCACGGCCGAGCGCGCCGCCGGTGGCAGAGATGCCGAGCTTCGAACCAACGTGATGATCGGCGTCACCGCGGCCGCGGCCATCACCACGGCGCTCCTTGGTTATTTCACATTTCGCGCGGCCCCGTCCGCGAGTTCAAGCGCGGCGAAACCTGCCGCCGCGGCCTTTCAATTGAGGTGAGTAGGTGAAAACGTCCACCGTCACCTCGCGCTCTCTACCCAACCTTCCGCCGAACTCGCGGTACGAACTTTTGTTCAAACTGGCGTCGGGGGGAATGGCTTCGGTGTACGTTGGGCGCATTCGAGGAGCGGGCGGGTTTTGGCGGCTCGTAGCAATCAAAAAGGCGCATGCTCACCTTCTCGAAGATCCTTCTTTTCGAAGAATGCTCGTGGAAGAAGCGCGCCTCGCCTCGCGCATTCACCACCCCAACGTGGTCGCGGTTCTCGACGTCGAGCAGGCCGAAGACTCACTGCTTTTGGTAATGGACTACATCGAAGGGGCAAGCCTCGCCGATGTGATGGCCACCAAAGAGCCGCTGCCCGCCCGGCTTGGTGTACGCATTGCCCTCGACGCGTGCGCGGGTTTGCACGCTGCGCACACGCTCACGGATCCATCGGGAAAACCGCTTCAAATTGTGCATCGCGACGTGTCCCCCCAAAACCTCCTTGTCGGGGTTGACGGCGTTTCCCGCGTCACAGACTTTGGAATCGCAAAGAGTACACAACACGCTTCCACAACGACAACGGGCGCTCTCAAAGGAAAACTCGCATACATGGCGCCCGAATATGTGGATGGTAAGGCGCCCGACCAGCGAAGCGACGTTTTCGGCCTCGGGGTTGTCATTTGGGAGGCACTCGCCAATCGCAGGCTTTTTCGCGGCGAGAACGAAGTGGACACCCTCAAGCGCATCGTCAACGCCGACGCTCCGCTCTTGTCTTCGGTGGCGCCTCACATCGGAACGCACTTAGATCCGGTGCTTTCGGCGGCGCTCGCCAAAGATCCCGGTGAACGATTCGCCACGGCAAAAGCCCTCGGAACCGCGCTCGAGATCGCGGCGGGGCGCGCCAATCTCGTTGGCTCCGCCGAGGAGGTGGGCGCCTTCATTCAAAAACTTTTTACAACTCCACTCAGCGAGCGCCGCCGCTTCATCCAAGAACATGTGGCTTCCGACGTGGGTCCACCGTCGGTAAGATCCACCGCAGACGGGGCCAGTCAAGCCAACACCGAGCCCAAAGCGGCGCCCGGAGGTGGACCTTCCCAAACCGACCCGAACGAGGTTGCCCACGCTCAAACAAACGTCGCTTCCAATGTCAAGAGCGAGGCCGAAAAAACGCGCTCGCTGAAGGGTAAGATTCAAACAGTGGAAGGGGAGGATGACTCTTCCCACCCTTCATCTACTCTTGACGGGAGCGGTGTTTCCCCGCCCGAGCATCTTACAACGGTCATCGGTCCTGCCTACCCATTCCAGGCGAACTGTTTGGGCCGTTGGGGCTCTTGTTGCAACCGGCATCGGGGCCGCCGCGGCCATCGGACTTGTAAGGCTCCAAGCCCCGCCGCGCGAATCGCCGGCGCCCGACGTATCAAGCCCGGCAAAGCAACCCGCACCCATTCAGGTTGCGCCCGTGAATACCGGTTCCCCGGCAAACGGGGCCGAAGTCTCCCCCGTCGGTACGCTTGCCGCCGCACCGTCGCAAACAGCGTCGGCGGGCGCAACGGCATCCGCATCTGCATCTGTTACAACCGCACCCACGCGCCCAACCGCCCCAACAAAAAAGACGAATGTTCCGGCGACACCTTCCCAACCCGCCGACGTCTTACCCAACCCGTACGGTGCCAAATAGCCGCGGTTGCCTACCCACTTGAGTACAGATTTTCAGGCCTCAATCGGCCGAAATCGCGCCGTAAAGTGACGCAGCGCCGAAGGTTGCCACGCGACTTCATACCCTTTTAGCTGGGAAGCATTTTTTGCCACGTGGGTTACCACTTCTACAACGTAGTCAATGT
Source organism: Polyangiaceae bacterium (assembly GCA_016712345.1). Taxonomy (GTDB): domain Bacteria; phylum Myxococcota_A; class Polyangia; order Polyangiales; family Polyangiaceae; genus JADJRH01. The sequence continues at coordinate 2,437,599 of JADJRH010000011.1, read as the reverse complement.
GGCTTTGAGTATAGGTCCGTCGCGGAATGGCGAGCCGAACCAGGTCCATCGCTGCGGGCGTCTCCGTGCCGTCGGGGTGCAGCCCGAACATGACAGTTCCAATTTCACACCCGCGAATTCCACCTTCCACGTAGAGAGCCACCGCAAGCGCCTGACCGGGGTAAGACAAGGGTGGAATGTGAGGCAGGAGCGCCCGCGCGTCGATGTACACAGCATGCCCGCCCGCGGGCAACATGACAGGTACACCGGCCTTGGTAAGCGCGTTTGCCAAATACGCTGTGGACCGAATTCGATAATTTAAATAGTCGTGCTCCACCACTTCAGAGAGGCCCTGAGCGATCGCGTCAAGGTCGCGCCCGGCAAGCCCGCCGTAGGTAGGAAAACCTTCCGTCAGAATCAGCATGTTGCGGCATTTCTCGGCCACAACATCGTCGTTCAGGGCGAGCCACCCACCGATATTGGCAAGCCCGTCTTTTTTGGCGCTCATCGTCATTCCATCGGCCAAAGCAGCCATTTCTCGAACAATGTCCGAAACGGTCTTGTCCCCGTAACCCGCCTCGCGCTCATGGATAAACCATGCGTTTTCGGCAAAGCGACATGCGTCCAGAAAAAGGGGTAACTTGTACTTCTGCGTTACCGCTCGCACAGCTTTCAGGTTGGCCATGGACACAGGTTGACCCCCGCCTGAATTGTTCGTCACTGTGACCATCACAAGCGGCACATTGGCAGGCCCCACGCTTTCAACGGTGCGTTCCAAAAGCTCCACATCCATATTCCCCTTAAAGGGTAAGATCAGGGAAGGAACCCTTCCCTCGGGGCAAACGCAGTCAATCGCCGCGGCACCTGTAAATTCAACATTGGCCCGGGTAGTATCAAAATGAGTGTTATTGATAAATGTTTTGCCCGGCCCCCCTACCACCGAAAATAAGATCTTTTCGGCCGCTCTACCCTGATGGGTAGGAATGATGTGTTTAAACGGAAAAAGGCGTTGCACAGCGCTTCGAAATCGAAAGTACGAGGGCGAACCTGCATAACTTTCATCACCCCGCTGCACGGCGGCCCATTGGTCACGCGACATGGCGCCCGTGCCCGAATCGGTGAGCAGATCAATCAACACGTCGTCGGCGTGCAGGCCAAACAGGTTCCACCCCACTTCTTCCGCGGCTCGAAACCGCTCCGCGCGCGTTGTCAGCCGAATGGGCTCCACCGAGTGAATGCGAAACGGCTCAATCACGGTTTGGAATGTCATGTCGGCGGCGCCGATCAACCTGTGTGCCACCGCGGCGTTTGGCGTCGAACCATCCGTCGCGCGTTCCGACGCCGGATCCGCACTCGAATCGCCGTGTCAGGCAGCCCTCAATTTCGTTGTTCTGCAAGAGGTGCGCGCCGCGGGGCAACGATTGCACTCGCAACCCGAGGACGCGCACAATGGGTAGGTTGGGGGCTATTCAGAGTCGGGGCACGAATAGGTAACCTGCCATTCTTCAAGCGACGGAGCATGGTTTGAATCGCCCGACGGGTCGAAGCTCACCTCAAGGTGGAGGTAAGGAGCATGATTATCCGGTTCTCCAAGAATGCCCGTCAGATCGATTGGGCAGGGAGACGGCCCTCCCATACCGCACAACGTGCTGCCGTCTGAACCTTTTGCAACGGCCACAATCGTTCCACTCCCTTGTTGAAATGTGGGAGAAAAGCCGGCTTGAATGGCAAATGTCAAACTCGAATTGGAAGGTGCCGTGGCCTCGTACGCCAGAAATCCCCACTGTGGAGTGGTGCCCGGTCCACACTTTCCTTCGTACACTTCTTCCATCACCAACTTGTCGTATTTGTTTGGGCAGGGCGCGAAAAACGTCAGCGATCCCTGGTTTTCCTGCACTGCCGTGCACGTTTCAGCGCACAGCGTCAACCGAGACGGGTTTAGATTGTCGTCGTAGTACCATCCACCCGCGCCGCAGTCAGCCACAGTGTCGACTCGATCAATCGGATGTGTACTCCCCGAGCCCGACGTGAACTCAACTGTCATCAATTCATCGTCAAACGTCGCCTGGCTCGGCAAGTCAAACGCACACGCAACGCCGGTGCTGCGAATGTCGAGAAGTGCGGTGAGCACCTGAACCTCCACCGGAGTGGCATCGCTCGGGTCCACAAAGAAGTGTTTTCCACCGCCCGCCGAGGCAATCGACGCGATTGTCGCTTCTTCCACATCGGCAATGCCAATGGCGTAAGTGCGCACACCGGCGCTCAAATACGCGCTCGATGCGAGCGCCGCCAGGTGAGATGGCACCGTGTCACATTGGGTAGGTTGCCCGTCGGTGACCAATACAACCGCCGTCAACTCATCAGGGTGTTGAAGCTGGTAGGTGTTCGCAGCGGCAAGCGCGCCCGCCAAGGCCGGGTACATCGGCGTTGACCCGTTCGTGGGTACGGCAGCGTCGATTCCGCTGATAACGGCCATTTCTTGACTGTCCGCCGACCCAGACTCGGCCGTCAGGTTTCCAAGCGGAACGTTGGGAATGCGACACCCCGAAGCGTCACACCCCGCCGGGAACGGTTGAGGGCACGGCGAGTTGGCAGAATAAGGCCAGAATCGAACCCACACTCCCAACCCCGCCGAGTCAGGATCTTGTGCAAAGGCCTTGATCGCCCCCGCAAGCTGTTGCCAGCGCGTGGGCGTGCCCGGCAAATTCATACTCTTTGTCAACATCGACCCCGAGCGGTCCACGCTGAAAAACAGGTTTAACCGCTTGGTGGCCGCCGCTGTTGAGCTGCCCGCGCAAGCGGGTGCAGCGCAGGTTTTCGGTGAAGCCGGAGGGATTGTCCAGTTGTCATCGGAGTGGCACTCCGCGACCGCTCCCGGCTTGTTGGGCGGGTTGACAACGATCTCGTGAGCGTCCGAAAGCTGCCCGCAACTCGACACGTTGACACACTCGCCGGGCGGGATGGGTACACTTGTATAACACCACGAAGCGCACGCCAGATCGGGGTCTTGCGCTGGAATTTGCCCCGCTGGCAAAATTCCGATCGCAATTCCGGCGGGAGCGGCGGCCGTGCCATGATTACAGATCGGCAAAACGGTTTGCCCGTTTGATGAGCACGCAATCCCCGCCGCCAGGTCTACACCAGTGCACTTTGGGTTTGTAGCGCCCGGGGTCCAAACGTGACATTGGCCTTCTGTCGGGCACGATTCACCGCAATTTTCGGGTGGACAATAGGCATTGCAAACGCTCGAAACGGCATTCACACACGCTTGAGTCCAGCTGCCCGCTTGACATGTTTTTCCGCACACAACCGGCACTCGGGCCGCACACGCCGCGTCCCACGGCCCGACGATGGAGCAACAATAGGCGAACGCGGGATCGCTGCAAATCGAGGTTGCGCACGGATCACAAGTGGATTTCACAGGGCCGCCGACCTGACAGAGGTCGTGTTCACAATTCGGCCCCACGTGCGTGCGACAACACGATGGTTGAACCTGACAAATGGCATCGACACACGGGTCACACGTTGGGCTCAAACCGGCGCCGAGCCCGACTTGACATTTCGAATGTGTACACACTCCGCTTGTCGGATTGGAGCAATATTGATTGAATTGACAGTCGGCCCCCATGCTGCACGGCTCAACGCTTCCTTTGTCTTGCAACGCCGTGGGTAGGTCTTCGGCGCTGCCAATGAGCCATTGGTAGGGTGAAACATCTTTGTCAGGTAAGATGGCCTGATTCGGCTGTTCATCAAACACTTTGCATGTGGGGTCGCAGGGATTGTTTCCGCAAGCTTGAGCGGGTGCCAGCTCGTACAAAACCTGATCGCGCAAAAAACGTGTTTTGTGGGCAGCGGGCGCCCCACCCGCACCCTCATCTGAAGGCTCCAAACACGGCCCCCATTCACCGTCAATACACGTTTCAACTCCCACAAAGCAGCTCTTCACGCCGCCTTGCTCACCCAACTCCACTTTGCATTCGCGCTGGGATCCGTCGTCGCAGGGCGCACCGGGATCGCCGCCCGACCCGCCCGAACCTCCTTCAGCAAAACTGCCGCCTGTCTGCGGACCGGGATAGTCGGGGCCTGTTTTCTTGCAGCCGACCGCCGTGCTCAGCACGGTCAACACGAGAAACCAAGCTGGGATGTGCCACTTGCCGCCGAGCCGTATTGTCGCTGCCGTCGAGTACTGCATGACGACGCCTCCAAACGCTGGGGTATGGTCCATAGAGCGGCAATAACCGGGCCACTGCGCAGGTATGCGAAACTCTACAACCCTGTCAACACGGGGCCGCAGAACGTGCATCAGCAGCTTTCGCCGCGCGCATTCAGATCGCGGGGGTGGTGTCAGTTACCCAGTCGAACGCCGGGAAGCACGGTGCGTCGCTCTTCGGTTTCTTCGAGCTTGTCAGAGTCGATGAGAAGGTGCGCTCGAATGGTGTCGTCGACACCTTCCCACAGTTGACCCGCAAACGACACCTGACCCGATGGTTCAGCAGCCAAGAAGTAACCACCCGTCAGATCTTCCATGACAGAAGGAGGTGGTATGGAAGGCCCCACAACTTTGACGGGGTGACCGTTGTTGGGCGGTTCTGCGTATTGACCAAAGAGATTGCTTCGAACAGCCGCGCGCGGCGCGTACGTTCCTTCAGCAACGGCAAAAGGCTTGAGCGAATCTCCCCAAGAGCCGAGCGGCACAGACCGCGACCCCACCGCAAACTCAAGCGATGTACCTTCCACAAAACTGACGGCAATGGACCTGGATGTTACCCGCGCCGCAACACCCGGTGTCTTGGCCGGGATGACAACTTCTTCAACACTCTTCCCAGAGATCAAACGGAGCTTATGGCCCGGGGTAACCTGGCGATCCTGCGACGACGCTTCACGCCGGAGGGTGATTTGGTGCGACGAGTAAAACTGGAGGTTTCTCACCTCGTCGTCGGTGAGGCGGTGCTGCATTCGAATTTCATGCGTGAAGGGAACCACGCTTTGGCAGCCCGTTGAGAGGAGGCCCAAGAAGGCGGCGGGGACGGCGAGCAAAGCGATATTCCTCATGGGAGCAAACCTCGTAAACAGAGTTCGGCGGGCCATCATGCCAAAAGAACGGCGAAAGGAAAACCGCCTTACACACACAATGACGTTGCCCCGAGGGGCAAATAGGGATAGGCCGCTTTTTGCAGTTGAAAGGTACCCATCATGAAAACCACTTTTTTTGCAGGATCGGCGGCGTGTCTGTTGCTGGCACTGGCGACAGCGGCTTGTGGCAACAAGAGTTCGGGCGATAACCCGGCAGCCCCCTCCGGGTCGCCTTCCGCAAGTGGAAAGCCCGCTGTCCAAGCTCCCGCAGTGAGCGGACCTTTGCCGCCCGTACCATTTAAAGCTCCCACCCCCGGCAAGCTCGCCGGCAAAGACGTTTCGGCCGAGGTTTGCAAGCTCGATCCCAACGGCGCCATGATGCGCCATGAAATTTGATCGAGCCATTCGGGGCGTGGCCCCCGCGCCCGACGGGTCTGTCTATGTGCTCGACCACGAGGCCAAACTGCGAAAATATACGGTGGCCAAAGGCGCTTCCTGCGACCTGATACTCGACACAAAATTTGGTCAGGCCGGCATTCTAACCATTCTACCCGACGCCAAAGAGGCCGACTCATTTGACACCCTTGCCATCGACGGGAAAGGCAATGTGTACATATCGGGCTTCATTGCCAAAGCCAAAAAAGTCGCCGGCGGTCAGGTTTCAGAAGCGTGCTCCAAGTCGGGTCGGTTGTATGTCGATCCAAAAGGTTCCGCGGCCTACCTCGGGTCTGACAAAGTTGACCTCGACGCCGGCTGCAAACCCACGCCATTTAAAGCGGACGTAGCCAAAGACGACGGCAGCCCCCAGATCTTGAGCCCCGCCGGTGCGGACGTGATCGGCGTCTTCAATGGCAAGGTCAAAGACAAGTGGGTATACAAAGTTGGCTTGTTCGACGGCTCGGGTAAAAAAACCTTCCTCGCGGGTGAAATGGAAGGGGATGCCAAAATGTGTAACGTCGGGACCGTCGCCGCGTGCGGCGCCGGCATCTGCGTTGTTGACGCCAATTGCCGCGGTTTGAAGGCGTTTGACAAGAGTGGTAAAATTCAGGGCTCTGTCGCCATCGGCTCCCTCATCGGTCTTTCCTACCCATGGCCTCGCGCGTTTGCCCTTGGAGCCGACGCAGCCTACCTCGCTGCTACCCATGCGGCCGTCGATTCAAAAGCCGACAAAATGCAATACGGCATGGTCTTCAGAATCAAAGGCCTCAACTAGTGCCGCGTGTCAAAAGTCCTGCCGGACTTTTGGCGCCGCTGACGCGGCGCGCTTCGCACACGCCGGCACTATCTTTTGTCTCGTGGGGCTCCGCCCCACACCCCCCGCGCTTGCGCGCGGCTAGTTCCGCACGAAGAAACTCAACCAGGGCCAAACTTCTGAAAAGCGGAACTAGTCATACCCATCGGCGGCAACCCCCCCGCGCACAAACAGCGTACGCTCCACAAACAAGTCAAACGCCCGCATCATCGGCTCTTCTACCCACGGCCCTTCCACAATTGAAAGGGCTCGAACAATCGCTTCAAACGTGGAGAGCGCCGACGAGTTCGTTCGCTTTCGCAATCTGTAACGACTGGGTAGACCCGGTGGTAAGGTGACCACCTCCGCCCCGCGCGCCGCCGGATCGCGGTGGAGCGCGCGGCTCGCCTGTTTCCAGTTTCCATCGGGCACCACAAGGGTCAGATTTTCATCCGCGTCGGCGGCGGTTAATAGTCGAGCGTTTTCGGCCGGAAAAAGCACAAGTCGCCTGCCCCCTTGAACGTTTGATTCAAGAGGGGGCGCGTCGGAGCCCGTTTGAAGGCCCCGCAGGTGAATATCCGCGCCCAAAATCCGAGCCGCGATTCTACCCGTGTTGGACGAGCGGCGAAGCTCCACGTGGTGCATCACGATCACCACACGCGTCTTGACGGTTAACCTTGGCAGGTCACCACAAACGCACAAATGGGTATGGAGCCAACATCCTTCACACCGCGGAATTCGGCGCGTCCGAACCCCGTCGCGTGTGTACTCCAAACCTTCAGGGATAGGCAACGTTGCGTTGCGCGCCCCAGGTTGCCGGCCGTCACCCGTCACGGCGACGGTGCTTCCGTCTCGTAGCGCAAAACGCTGCCGCCGATCTGAAATTCCATCCCATTGTGGAGCTGAATGCGCGACACGCGCTGCCCATTGACAATTGGACCGTTTGTGGAGCCCATATCCACGAGTAGAAACGCGCCGTGCACAAATTCGATCATCGAATGCTGACGGCTCACATTCGGGTCGGGAACGGGTAGATCGCAACCCGCCATTCGTCCAATGACGAAGCGCTCTTTGGTAATCGCGATTCGACTCCCGGCGTTTGGCCCTGAAAGGACACGCACAAACGCCCGCGGAAGCACAACACCGCCCCGCGCCTTGTCGAGGAGCGCGCGCGTCGACGCCGGCATATCACCGAGTTTTCCTCCGCCGCGGACCGAGGTACCACCCGACGCAAAGTCCATGTAGTCCCGCGCCGCGCGTTTATACTGTTCATACTCTTCGCGCGCCGGCCGTTTGACCAACACAAGAATGTCGTCCGCGAGGGTTTCATAAGCGTCGCCGAGGGGCGTGTTCTCCCCCTGTTTAAACCCGGGAGTATCCACAAGCACCTGTTGCGCTTTGCGGAGCAGCGCTTCAGCGTCTGCGTAACTGCCCCTGTCCGAAAGGATGCGCGCTTTGCTGCGCATTTCGGCCGCCAACGCGATGCTTGCCAATGCGTGAGCCACCGGATCGCTGTCAAGTGTACCCGTACGTGTACACAATATTTCAACCGTTTGTTGAGCCGCAATGGTGCGCCCTGTACCGGCGACGGTGGCAGACAGTTTTACGCTCAGCGCTCGCATGGGCCCCGGCTCACGCGGCGCGCGCACGCGAACCTCCACAACAATATTTAGTTCGTCCCCAACAATCAGATCGGGCAGAGTGACCCGCAAACCCCCGGCGCCGAAAGCGCACGGTGGATCTTCCAACACCCGAACAATGTCAATGTCAGGTCCGGGGGTGAGCAACACCTCCACTTTTTCGGCCACGACATCGAGTTGAGCGCCAAGGGCGCGGATGAAGCTCGACTCCGCCAATTTGGGGTCGATCACAAATGTGTACCTTCCGCCCCCACCTTCGGCAATGGCGTTTAGAATTTCATCCTGGTGGTTGGCGCCGAATCCGAGGGTTGAAATGGCCAAATCGCGCGACTTTAACTGCTTTGCCTGCTCTTTCAACTCCGGCGCTGTGCGAGGCCCCACATTGGGTTCACCGTCGCTCATCAGGATCATCAAATGACGCTCCCCAAATTCACGCCTGGGGAACAGAAGCGCCGACTGCGCAAGACCGCCCGCGATGTTGGTACCGCCGTTTGCCTGCACCGACGAAAGCCGATAAATCAGCTCGCGCCGCGCCTGACCAAGCGGCAACAGCGGTGCAATAGTCTGCGCGCCGTTTTCAAACGTAACAACGCCCAGCCGATCGGTATCGTCGAGAATTTCTGCCAAGCGCCGCGCCGAATGCAGCACTTGAGCAATGGGCTCACCCTGCATCGATCCCGACGCATCGAGAACCAATACAGCCGACAACTTCGGCCTTTTTGCCGTTGAATCTTGTTTTTCTGCTTTGACTTTGATCACCACATACGAGGTGGTGACTTCATCAGGCCGAGCTGCCGGATGCACTGGCGCCGCATGGAGCGAAAGAGTATTCGCCGGGTCGTTGCTACTGCCTCCTCCAAACGGAATCGGCGTGCGGTAGGGATCTGCCATTCACGAAGTGTAGTCGAAAAGAGGAGCCTCGGTTGCAGTTTTTCTTCATGACCTGTACCATGGCATGATGACGCGCGGTGCGACTTATTCGTCCAGTTCCTTCGGGGTTCGGTCCGTTCTTCACGCCTCTTTCGCGCTTGGTTCACTCGCTTTATTACCCACGCTTTCCGCGTGCGACGGCGACGCTCAACTCTTCACCGGTGGATCGGGCGGCGCCGCAACAACCAACCCCACAACGAGCGCGGGCGGCACCGGCGGCAGCGCGGGCTCCACAGGTGGCACCTCCCCAGCCGGCGGCGGCGGTATGGGTGGAATGGCCGGCGCGCCTCCCACGTGGCCACAGGCGTGTTCTGACCTGTATGACCAAGATCTTCTACCCACGTTTGAGTTAACCTTCAGCCCCACCGATTTGTCAGGTTTGCAGGGTGATTGTCAGAGCGGCAGTCAGAATTACAGGCCAGCTACCCTCACCTACGGATCTGAAACGGTGGACGTGATGGTCAGGCTCAAGGGCAATTGGTCGTGGGACTGCGGCAAAATGCAGTTTGTTGTGTCTTTCAACGAAATTGATCCAAACGCGCGGTTTCACGGCCTGCGCAAAATGGTGTTTGACGCCCCTTGGTATGATCGAACGTTTCTCCACGAACGTGTGGCCTTCCCATTTTTCAAGAAACGCGGTCTACCCTACTCCTGCGTGAACAACGCCAAGATCATGTTAAATGGTCAATATCTCGGTGTGTACGCAAACCTCGAGCGGCTTGATAAAGAGTATCTGCAACGCAACTTTGAAGAAGCCGACGGCAATCTTTATCAAGGTGGGGTAGAGCTTAAAACCAATGAAGATATAGGCGATACAAGTGACCTCGCGGCGCTCCAAGCCGCGGGTACAGTCGCCGAGCTTGAACAACTGATCGACATGAACCAAGCCATGTCGGAGTGGGCGTCTGAAGCCATGTTGCCGGCCATGGACAACTACTGGGCAGGGGTAGAAATCAACTACTACCTCTACCACCACCCCTCGCGAGGGTTTTTATACTTACCCTACGACATGGACATCGCTTTCGGCGATCCGGCCTATCCAGACGGCAGCCTCATTTGGCCCGATGCTCTCTACTCAGACCCCATTTTGTACGAACATCCGGGTTGGAAAAAAGAAGACCTCATGAAAAAGGTGCTGAGCGATCCCAAGTGGTGCGACGCGTTCGTGGCCGAACTCACGCTCGCTCGGGAGGCCTATTCGCCGTCTGAAATGAGCGCTCAAATCGATACCTGGTCGAGTCAAATCGCAGCGGCCGTCTCTCAAGACACCCACAAACAGTTCAGCACGCAGGCCCACCAGCAGGCGGTAAATGACCTGAAAGCGTTCTTCTCCGCGCGCGCCGCTGTGGTAGATCAATGGCTCGCGCAGGGCAACCACTGCCCCGCCTCGTTCTAGTCCTAAAAGAAGCGACAAGAAGATTTGGACATTCATCGGCATCGAAAAGAGCCTAAAATTAGAGCGTTTCGAAGAAATACCAACCCGCGCCGTTTGGCGACGTCAGGTAACCAAAACGTGCCAGGCACCGGCCTCGCCGGTCTCACATTTTCGTCTTGGCTGCGACCGCCACAGAACTCCATGCGGAGAACCTGAAGCGCCGCGCTCTTCGCAATTCCTCTGGGCGACGGGCAAGGGTGTCCCGCGCCTCACGACAAGACCTGAAGCCGTGCTTCGCAAAACGAGAGTGACTGCTATCGCATGACCTAGAACAAAAGGCCGCGGCGGGTGAGTTCTGCCACAATGCGGGCCGCACATTCATCAGCCGGCAAGTTGTGACTATCCAATGTCAGATCGGCGTCGTCGGGAGACTCGTATGGGAAGGTTACGCCCGGCACATTGGTAACCCTACCCTGTTTCAGATCGCTGTAGAGCCCACTTTTGTCGGCTTTTTCGCACGCATCGAGAGGGGCTGTCAGGTGTACGGTGATAAATCGATCTGGCCCAATCAGGTCTTTGCTCCGACGCCTCGACTCTTTTTCAGGCGCTACAAACGAGGCTAGAACAACAAGGCCGGCGTTGTTTAACACGCGGGCAACCTCCATCGATCGGCGCAGATTCTCCGACCGATCCGCCGCGCTGTAGCCCAGATCTCTGTTCATCCCCAAGCGCATTGCCTGGCCGTCGAGCGTGACAACCGATTTGCCCATGTCAAATAGACGGCGTTCCACAAGGTTGGCCAAGTGCGTTTTTCCAGATCCCGCGAGGCCTGTAATAAGAACCGTGACGGGTTTTTGACCGTACCGCGCCGACCTTTCCGACGCCGTTACGGTGCTGGGTGTGGCGGCGAGTTTGCCCGGCGCTTTGTCGTCCCAATGACCAATCGCGCTTTCGGTGATCATCCCCGCGCCCGCTGTTCCGTGGGTGATCCGGTCAATGAGAATAAAGCTGCCGGTGGCTCGATTTTGAGAGTAAGGGTCAAACAAAAGCGGACGACTCGTTTGAATTTCTACCCGTCCAATTTCATTTAACCCAAGCGATGGTGCCGGGCTCTTTTCAAGCGTGTTCACATCAACGCGTTCCACAATTCGCTTCACAAAAGCCGGCGTTTCGTGCGCATTGTGTTTGAGAAAATATTCGCGACCCGGCAAAAGAGGCCGATCGTCCATCCACACAACCATGGCTTCTACGCTTGTTGAAACGGTTGCCCGCTGGTCGGGATGAACGAATAGATCTCCCCGGCTCGCATCGATTTCATCTTCAAGAGTGAGGGTGACCGCTTGGGGAGCGACAGCCGTTTCAAGATCACCTTCCCATGTGACAATGCGCGCCACGCGAGACGACTTACCCGACGGAAGGCTTGTGATAACGTCTCCCTTGTGAACCGAGCCGGACGCAATGGTGCCCGCAAAACCTCGAAAATCGTGGGAAGGCCGGTTTACATATTGAACTGGAAACCGAAACACCGCGCGCCCCACCGCCGAATCAACCGGCAGAGTGTCGAGCAGGGTAAGAAACGAAGGCCCAGTGTACCAAGGCATGTGTACACTTTGCGAAACAACGTTGTCTCCCAGAAGGGCCGACATGGGTAGAAAAAACTGGGCGCGTTCAGGGAGTTTTTTGGCAAGGTCCAAATAATCCCTTTCAATCTCGCGAAACCTTTCCTCAGAATAGCCCACCAAGTCCATTTTGTTCACGGCCACAATCACCTGACGAATGCCGAGGAGACTGGTGATGAAGGAGTGCCGGCGGGTTTGAGTGGTCACCCCTTTTCGAGCGTCGATGAGAATCACAGCCAAGTCGGCCGTGCTCGCGCCTGTGGCCATGTTTCGCGTGTATTGCTCGTGCCCGGGCGTATCGGCGATGATAAATTTGCGGCGTTCGGTGGAGAAATACCGGTAGGCAACGTCAATTGTAATACCCTGTTCGCGCTCACTCTTGAGACCGTCAACGAGGAGCGCCAGGTCAATGGCTCCACCCTGCGTTCCGTGCACTTTGCTGTCGCTCTCAACGGCGGCAAGCTGGTCTTCATAAATGGCGTGGGTGTCATGCAAAAGCCTTCCAATCAGGGTGCTTTTGCCGTCATCAACGTTGCCGCAGGTGAGAAACCTCAAAAGCTCTTTTTTCTCGTGCTGGGCGAGGTAGCTCTCAATATCTTTGGCTATCAGGTCGGACGCGTGACTCATTGTCAGAAGTACCCTTCCCGCTTTTTCTCTTCCATACTGCCGGCCTGGTCAAAGTCGATCATTCTACCCTGCCGCTCACTTTGGGTGGCAAGCAACATCTCCTGAATGATCGCGGGCAAACTCGCGGCTTCACTTTCAATAGCCCCTGAAAGCGGGTAGCAGCCGAGCGTTCGAAATCGCACTTTTTTGAGCACAGGTTGCTCGCCGGGCAAAAGTGGCAAGCGTTCATCGTCGACCATGATCAAGACACCGTTGCGCTCAACAACGGGCCGTTCGGCCGCGAGATACAAAGGCACAATGGGTAGATTTTCAAGGTGGATATATTGCCACACATCCAGTTCAGTCCAATTTGAGAGCGGGAAAACTCGTATGCTTTCACCTTTGTGTACACGCGTGTTGTACACATTCCACAATTCAGGCCGCTGGTTTTTTGGATCCCATCTGTGGTTTTGATCGCGAAACGAAAAAATGCGCTCTTTGGCGCGCGATTTTTCTTCATCCCGGCGCGCCCCACCGAAAGCGGCGTCAAATTGATACTTGGACAGCGCCTGTTTGAGCGCCTGCGTTTTCATCACATCGGTGTGCACTTTGCTGCCGTGGGTGATCGGATTGACACCGGCAGCCACCCCTTCCTGATTTGTGTACACAATCACATCCAGCCCGAGCTGCCCGCGAACAATGTTTTCGCGGTATTCGTACATGGCCCGAAACTTCCACAATGTGTCTACATGGAGCAGAGGAAACGGCGGTTTTGCAGGGTGAAACGCTTTGCGAGCGAGGTGGAGCAACACAGTGGAATCTTTTCCAACCGAGTAGAGCATCACCGGCTTTTCAAAACTCGCGGCCACCTCCCGAAAGATATGAATGCTCTCGGCTTCAAGCGCCCGAAGGTGAGTTAAGGCGGATGTCAACATTGAAGCGGCTTACCCTTTAAAAGTGGAAGATCCGTAGTCGCCGAAAGGTTCATCCCGTTCGCGAACAGCCTGTTTAAAGCCCACTTCGGCAGCCCTTTTTTGGAAGGCATACCCCTCGGCCGTGTGACGCGCCACCCCATCAAACACCGTCCCCAAGATTTGAGAGGTGTGAAGTCCCTGCGCCATCACCGTTTGGTTGAGGTGCAGTTTCATCATGACAAGTTGGTTGATGGGTAGGCGAGCCACGCGGTTGAGAAGCGCCTCAAATGCAACGTCAAGGGCATCAATGGGGTGACACTCCGTTGCCAGACCCCAGGCAACGGCCTCGGCCCCTGACAGGCAATCCCCCGTAAATAGAAGGCGTTTTGCTTTTTCAAGCCCAATGCGATGAACCCAAAGCGACGTTGTTGGAACACCCCATACCCGCGCCGGTGGATATCCAATTTTCGCCTGGTCCTCGATCACAAGCAGATCTGAACACAGCGCCATGTCTGTTCCACCCGCGACACAAAAGCCGTGCACTTTGCAGATCACGGGTTTGTCAGAGTAGAAAAGGCTCATGAAGCCGCGCACGTTGCGGCTCATCATTTGATAGTCCAAAACCGGATCCCACGTGTGGGAAGGATCGTGGTTTTTGAGCTGCACCTTTGGGTCAAGAGGTGAACCTTCTATAGGGTTGTGATGACCTTCGGCAAACATTTTTTCGGCCGTTTCAACAAGGTCATACCCACCGCAAAACCCTTTTCCCCTGCCGGAGAGAGCGATCACGTGCACATCGGGATCGAGATTGGCGCGCTCCACACACGCGACAAGCTCGCTGGGTAGATCCAGCGTGATGCCATTGCCACGTTCAGGCCTGTTCAGCGTGATGCGCGCCACACGACCTGTCTTTTCGTACGTCATCGTCTTGAGCTGCATAATGAGACCCTCCATATCACTTGACCGATAGCAGTGTGGCTCCCGCAATTGCCGCAAGTGTACCCGCCGCCGCGCGAACCCGGATCTTTTCGTGGCCGAGAAAATGCGCGAGTGGAAGCGCAAAAATGGGGCTTTTTGCGAGAAGCGTTGTTGCCACACCGGTAGATGAACAATGGGCAAGCGCAAGCTGCGAGAGCCAAATTCCGCCCACGGTTCCAATGAGCGAGGCGCCCGACACTTTGAGCCAATTGTTGTGCGTTTTCAGATCGCGCGCCCACGGCCTGAGTTGACCAATCACCGCCGCGACAATCACAAGACCCATCACCCCGGCAATCAACCGAATTGCAGATGCCGCGAGCGGGTCAATTCCACCCTTCATTCCTCGGCGTGCCAGCAAACTTCCCACGGCTTGACAGACGGCGGCCACCATTCCAAACGCGACCCCGCGCTGCAAAGTAGATTTGTTTTGGCTTGTTTCATCGGCCTTTGGGGCCACTTTTCTACCTGTGACGACCAACACAATTCCCCCAAGCGTGAGGAGAATTCCAAACGTTTCGCGCGGGCCGATCTGCTCGTTGAGAAACACCCGTCCACCCACCGCGGCAAACACAGGCGCCGAAGAAAGCAGGAGAATCGCCCTTGGAACACCGAGCGAAACGATCGCTCCAAAGTAGGCCGTATCCCCAATTGTAAGGCCCACAATACCGCTCACGCCGAGCAGCAAACCCGCTTCGTTTGACCACGCGACACCGCCGATTGAGCCTGAAAACAAGGCTCGCAACGTTGTCAAAACGATCGCCGCCGCAAGACACTTGCCCAGGTTCATCGCTCCGGGCGACGCACGCTCCCCGATCTTGGCGAAAATAAGCGAGCCCACCGCCCATGTGGCCGCCGCGGTCAGCGCGAAAAGTTCTCCAATAGGCACGCCGGTGCTTCGGTAGTCGCAAGCCTCCATTCTGTCACGCGTTTCGAAAAGTGTACACATTCGCCGAGATGGAATGCGCGGCGCCAAAAGAGTGGTAAACGCCTTGCGTGGCCTTTCGTTTAGGGCTCGCCGCTCTGTCGGGATTGCTCACCTACTTCGCGTTTCCGAGCGTGGGCGCGTGGCCGCTCGCGTTCGTCGCGTGGGCGCCTCTGCTGCTGGCGCTGCGCGGCGAAACTCCAAAACGCGCGGCTGCAATCGGCCTTTTTGCAGGACTTTTTGCAACACTGCCCGCGTTTCAGTTTCTCTATCCCGTGCTCCGAAACGAAAGTGGGCTGGGCGCGTTCTGGGTGGCGCTCATTGTGCTTTTGGTGGCGCTCTACCATGCTCTTCGCGGCCTCTTTGTAGGCGTTTCGGCGCAGTTTCTTGCGAAGGGTACACACGTTTCAACCGTGGGCTTTGTGGCCGGCCTCGTCGCGTCGGAGCTTTTGATTCCGTCGCTCTTCCCCTGGTATTTTGCCAATTGTGTACACAGCGTTCCACTGTTCGTTCAACCGGCTGAACTCGTGGGTCCGACCGGAGTAAGCGCCATTTTGGGGCTTTCGTCGATCGCATTGGCCGAAACAATCGCCGCGTGGAGTGAACACCGGCGGGCGCGCCCGTGGGTGATGGTTGTGAGCCTGGGTGTACCCATCTGCGCCGCGTTTTGGTCGTCCATTCGCATCCCTCAAATCGACGCGTTGGCCGCCTCTTCTCCAAGTTCAAAAGCGGCCATTGTGCAGCCAAACCTGGCCCGCGGTGGTGAAGTTGAAATATTGAGTGTACACCGTGAAGCCACCGAAGACCTGCGTACACAAGGGGCCGACTTTGTTGTGTGGGCCGAAGGAGCGCTCCCGTGGGTCGTGCCGGCTTCGCTCGCCGAGCCGACGTTTGAGATGTTGCGCTTACCCGACGTGCCGTTGCTCACGGGGGCGATCGTCCAAAACGACCCGCAAAACGAAAAGCGCGGACGCGTTGCAAATTCGGCGCTTTTCTTCGATCAAAAAAAGCTTGTCGGCCGCTACGACAAACACCACCTCTTGCCATTTTCAGAAACGCTTCCGTTCGAGAAAGAGCTTCCGTGGCTTCGAACTCTGTCACCGCATTCAGGCGATTTTGAACCCGGTGTACACGTCTCGCCCACTCACTTTCGAGATCACACGGTGGCGGTGTTCATTTGTTACGAAGACCTTTTTCCATCCCACGTTCGCAAGCTCAACCAAAACGGTGATGTGGACCTGCTTATCAACCTGACAAACGACAGCTGGTTTATGGGCACATTTGAGCCGACGGTACACTTGGCGCTCGCCAAGATGCGCGCCGTCGAGCAGCGCAAATACCTTGTTCGCGCAACGCTCACAGGACAAAGCGCCGTTATCGATCCGGTGGGGCGCGTGGTGGGCACGATCGCCGACAACGAAAGGGGAACGCTCGCGCGCGACATTCGATGGATGCGCGAAACAACCCTTTATGCGCGTTGGGGAGATCTCCCCGCGTACCTATTTGTTGTTTTGTCGGCGGCGTACCTCGTTGCGAAACGCCGAACGTTAAACGGTTAAGCCGGCGGTGACTCTTCCATTAACTTAGCCGCAAAACCAAGCACTTTTGCACCGCCTATCAACCCCGTTGCCGTTGGCTCCCAGCCCCGTTTCACGCGAGCGTCGAGCAGTTCATCCGCAGTCGGCTTGTGATCCCACACGGCGACCGCCGTGATACCGCCCAGTCACGTGGTGTCATAAACAAGGTACACACCGCTCGGGTGGCCCATCACCACGTCATGGGTGTACTCATCTTGCACCACCACATCGAGGACCAACTGGGGAGGTTTTTGAGCGAGGCCCCACCGCACCACCTCATCGAGCGTTTTTTGCGAGCGGTAGAGCGTTTCAATTTGCAACTGCACCTCCGCCGATGCCCGAGTTCGCCACTCTACTTCGCGGCGCTCACCAATCGCACACCCTTGAGTCATGACCTACCCATAGCAGATGGCCTCACCCCTTCATGCCACGGCAACGTTTGACACGTGCTCTTCCACAGCCAAGCCGTCACGGTAAGTAACCGTTGCTCCCAAGGTGGCGGCAATGCGGCCGGGTGAAAGTGACCCTGTCAGGTTGAGAGGATCACACGCCGAAACGCGAACCACCTCTCCCCGCGCCGGGGCTCGGCGAATGGCACGCAGCGCATCGACAGCTTCAGGTAGGGCGAATTGTTCACCCACAAACCCTGAAACAAACCTTCCTCCGCGGATCTCCCCACGAAGCTCCATTTTTCGATAAGCGCGCAACAGGTCACGCCAGGGCGGCGCCGGAGACTCGCGAGCCAGTGTGTCTCGAAGAACAACTCCCCACCGTTTGAGGTATTGTTTGGCGAGCTTTTCTACAAGGGTAGATTCTTCCGTTTCATCTTGGGATGGTGAAAGAAGTGACCACCTTCCCGTGACAACGAGCGGGGCCGGACCGCGAATGTGCCCCACTTGCCAAACCGCATCCCGCGCCGCTCGATCGACCAAGGCGCGCATACCCGAAAAACCGTCACCCGTGACCTGACCCGAGGCAACGAGTTGCCACAACGCCGTTTCAACCTCGGCGGGATGAGACTTGGTAAACTGCACCAGATCGTCGAAAAACGAAGCCCCGCGTGCTCGAAGGGCTACCAAAATCTGTTCCGCCGTGGGCCCCATTTCAAACGACGATTGAGTGGACTTACCATCAGTAGAGAAGCGATTGGCCGCGAGCAACCACGGTAAGTCACGGCGAAGCGCGAGAGCAATGGGCGTTGCGCGCGTGGGCCCAATTTGGGCGTTTTTAGGGGTAAGACGGCCCCAACTTACCTCCCCCGCAAAACACAACTCGTCGAGCCACGATGATTGATAACTTCTAACCCGCGTTGCGAGCACCTGACTTTCCCAAACGGCGGCCGCAGTTTCAAACCCTTGGAGCTGACCCACAACGCGGAGCACCCCATCCCTACCGGTGAGCATTCCACTCGGGGTTGCGTGTTGCCATGCAAGGTAAAACCGCATGAGATCCACCGGCAAAACAGGCTCAATTGAGCGCCGCAAACCGTCGACTGTTCGCCGATGGATGCGCGCCAAAAGCACGCGATCACACCACTCTGTTTCATCCAACGCAGTGGTTCTCCCCTGAGCATTTTCAGTGAACCGACCGCGGAGGATATTGCCCGACAATTCTACCCGGGCAAATGCAATGGTAAGGTCAGACGGATCTACCCTGAGCCACGCCCCCACGAGGTCTGCGAGCAGGTCCAACCCCCGTTCTCCGAGAGCATTTTCCCCATGTGCGAGGGGTACACCGCGCTGAAGAAAGGCCTGCGGAATAATCACCAAGTCTGACAGAAGCTCGTGCAGCTCATCCGCATTCCGAACGGGGCGCTGTGCTTCAAGAACCACTTCTCGAATGATGTTTTTATCAAGTGCACCCAGCCGATCGGTTAACTCGGCCGACAAGCCGCGTCTCACGCTGACCGCGCGCGTTCGCCTTTCTTCAAGCGGCGCGTCGTCGAGAAATGCGTACGGGTTGGCGTTTAAAATCTCATGCGAAAAAACGCTTGGTTCCGGCGTTTCAACCGCGTGCGTTTTGATTTTTCCAGCGCGCAGCAACGTGAGCATTTCTGAAAGCCCCTCCATGTCCATCCACTCGGTGAGGCAATCGCTCAACGTTTCATTCACGAGAGGATGGTCAGGCGCGGTGAGCGGCATTCCACCGTGGTTGTCTTGACAACCCGCCTGCTCAGGAAACACCGCCGCAAGAAGGTCGTCCGATGCCATGCGCATTTTGAATGGTGGCACCTTTTTTCCACCGCGCATGCGCAGCACTGCGAGCGCCCGCGTGGCATTCCACCGAAAACGTGTTCCAAACAGGGGCGCCTGGAGAGCCGCCTGGGTTAGAATTTCATTCAGGTCGCGGGGGTTGACCATTTCAAAAACGGTTTCAAGCGGGAAGGAGTGCTGCGGTCCGAGCGAAAAAAGCACTCCGTCGTCGGTGGCAACCGCTTGCAACTCAAAGTCAAACGTGCGGCAAAAACGTTTGCGAAGCGCGAGCCCCCAAGCCCTGTTGATGCGCGCTCCAAAAGGTGCATGCACAATCAGTTGAGTGCCGCCCGCTTCATCAAAAAAGCGCTCGGCCACAATGGTAGATTGGGTAGGTGCGGCCCCGAGTTGAGAAAACCCTTCTGCCAGGTAATCTACCATGAGGTCAGCGCCCCGTTTGTCGAGGCAACAAGCGGTGCAAAGCCAGGCCGCGGTGCTCCCTTTGCCGGTGTTTTTGAGCCTTTCAAAAACCTCGGCGCGAAGGTCACTCACCTCGGCCGAAAGTTCGCGCGAGCGCGACGGCCCTTCACCCAACCAGAAGGGCACTGTGGGTGGAGCACCTTTGGCATCTTCTACCCATACACGGGTAGATTCGGCCCGGAGAATTCTCCACGACGTGGAGCCGAGAAGAAAGATGTCGCCCGCGCTCGACTCAATGGCAAAGTCTTCATCGAGGTTGCCAATTCTTGTTCCCTCGGGGTGGAGCACCACATCGACAACGGCGGCTTCTGGAATGGCGCCGCCCGAGGTGAGCGCCACCAAACGAGCGCCGCGCCGCGCGCGAAGTTGACCGGCAATGCGATCGCGATGAACGAGCGCCGACGTTTTTCCGCGCCGCGTGGCATACCCATTGGAAACCATTTCTACCACCGACTCAAACGTCTCTCGGGTAAGGTCGGCGTACGGTGCGGCCTCGCGAACAAGGCTGAAAATGTCGGCCTCGGGTGCTTCTCCGCTCGCCACTTCTGCCACGATTTGCTGGGCCAATACGTCGAGCGGGGCGGGCCGCATGGCTGTGGAATCCATTGCGCGTTTGCGGGCGGCCAAAACCACCGCGGCACTTTCCACAAGTTGGTCGCGGGTGAGTGGAAAAATCTACCCACCGACGTGGCGCCGAACGCGTGGCCCGACCGGCCTACCCGCTGGAGCGCGGTGCCTATGGAACGCGGCGATCCGATGAGACACACGAGGTCAACAGTTCCAATATCAATGCCCAGTTCAAGCGAGGCGGTGGCAACAACCACCTTGAGTTCTCCCGCTTTGAGGCGCTGCTCCGCTGAAAGGCGCCGTTCGCGCGCGAGACTGCCGTGGTGGGCCGCAACCACTTCTTTACCGAGGCGCTCTGACAGGTGCATGGCAACGCGTTCTGACAATGTTCGCGTGGTGACGAACACCAACGTGGTGCGTACACCCGCTGCCAAAGCGGCCACGCGGTCATAGAGTTCGGCCCATTGTTCATGTGTACTCACCGCCCCAAGCTCACTCGCCGGTGTGATAATGGCAAGATCGCGCTCGCGCACGGGCGGCGGCTCTACCAAAATGGGTAAATCGCCCTGTGAGCCCACCAAAAACCGCGACGCTGTTTCAACCGGTTTGACCGTTGCCGAAAGGCCGATGCGTTGAGGCCTTTTGTGCCCGGCGCCGGCAACAAGTTTGTCGAGGCGGGCGAGCGAAAGGGCAAGATGAGCGCCTCGCTTGTCACCCAACATGGCATGAATTTCATCTACCACCACCGCTCGAACAGTAGAGAGCCCTTTTCTACCACTTTCACTCGTGAGAAGAATGTAGAGCGACTCGGGTGTTGTCACGAGAACGTGGGGCGCCGACTTGGCCATTTTTTGGCGCTCCGCCATGGGCGTGTCACCCGTGCGAACGGCCGTTTTTACCTCGGGAGGGGCCACATTGAGTTCTGCGGCGAGGGCACGAATTTCTGAAAGAGGCGCCTCGAGATTTTTCTGGACATCGTTGGAAAGGGCCTTGAGCGGCGAGACATAAACAACTTGTACACCGGCGGTCAGAGTGTTGTCCGCCGCTTGTCGCACCAGTTGATCTAAGAAATAAGCGAACGCGGCGAGCGTTTTTCCGGCGCCTGTGGGGGCCACAACGAGGACATTTTTCCCCTGCGAAATAGCGGGCCAAGCGAGTTCTTGCGCGGGTGTTGGTGAGGCAAACCGGCGCCGAAACCACTCCATGACGAGGGGATGAAACATCCGAGCAGCGTACAGTATAAAGCGAAACTTGTCGCTCTCTTTTTGCCTATAAAAAGCGACAAAACGGTGTGGCGGCGGCGCTCCAGTTGTGTAAGTCAGCCAACCCGTTGGAGGAAGCATGAGAACCTTTTTGGCATTGGTGTTGACGGCACTCACGGTCACCGCCTGCGACGGCGGAAACGAAACGACGCAAGGCGGCGGTGGACAGGGAGGTGGATCGGGCGGAACGGGTGGAATGGCAGGTTCGGGTGGAACCACAACCATGCCTCCCAAAGAAACGGCCGGGGACAAGCTTTATCGGTATCTCACCGGTCAATTTGACACCAAAAACCAAGCCAAGGGTGACCCAAACAACTATCTACCCATCAATCTTCTAACCTGCCCCATCGACATTCCCGAGCTTGGGACACGTGTACTCCATGTGGAGCAGGCGCTGATTCAGAGCGGGGAAATCCAAAATCCTTACCGGCAACGGGTGTACGTTGTCACCGACGGAGCCGACCCGGAGACGCAGGCTGTGTCCCATGTTTGGGAGTTTAACGCGCCGACGAAGTTCACCGGATTTTGCGCCGGCACAGGAGAAAAGGCCACGCCGACAGACCTGACAGAACGCGACGGTTGCCGGGTAGAACTCACTTGGATGACCGACCACTTTGAAGGCAGCACCCCGGGCAAAGAGTGTCTGAGCGATTTTCAGGGTGCCACCTACGCCACCAGTAAGGTGAGCGTTTTCGACAATCGAATTGAGTCGTGGGACCAGGGCTGGGATGCGAACGACATGCAGGTTTGGGGCGCTGTGAAAGGGCCTTATATCTTTGATCGGCTCACGCCCCTGCCCGAGCCTCCGCAATAGCACCTTCACACGCGGGCTTTTTTGGTGCAAAGCAGGCGCGTGGCGACGAAAGAAAAAAAACGGCGAAAGTCTGACAAAGCGCGAGGCCGCCCGTCGCCGCCCGCTGACGAGTTGTCGTCACCTGTTGTTTCTTCCAATCAAACGCCGGCAGTTTCCGAGCCGGTTGTACCCGCCGTTATCTCCGCAAAACCTGAAAGTGTTGCGGGTCAAACTCGCCCACTCACATGGTTCACCCCCAACCGAAGCGCTCTCTTTGTGGGTGCAATCTCGTTCTTTTTATACTTACTGACGCTTGCGCCGTCGGTGACATGTGAAGACTCGGGTGAACTCATTACGGCGGCGGCAACGGGTGGAGTCGCTCACCCGCCGGGTTACCCAGTGTACACCATGGCGGCGCGCTTTTTTACGGCTCTACCCATTGGAAACATCGCTTACCGCGTCAACCTGATGTCGGCGGTTTTCGGTGCCCTCACAGCCGCGCTGACGGTGCTTGTTGCGCACGAGATTGCCGCGTTTCGAACGGGAGCGAACAGTGGGAAGAGCGCGTCGCCCGTGATCGCACCGATGATGGCGGGGCTTTTCGTGGCGGGGTCGCGCGATTTTTGGGCGCAGTCGGTGATCGCTGAAGTGTACACACTAAACGGCGCCCTGCTCGCGGCGTCGCTCCTGTGTTTGCTTCGGGGGACTAGGCTCCAGAAAACAATTTACCTACCCATGGTGGGCGCGCTCACGGGGTTGAGTCTTGCGCATCATTATCCCCTCGCCTTATTGGCTCTTCCCTCCCTTGTGGTGTTCCTATTTCGAGGGCAGAAGCCGCTCCTGAAACACCCGGCCTGGGTGGCCTACTCCGCGTTTCTTGTGGCTTTTGGGTTGACGGCCTACCTCTACCTGTGGGCGGTGGCTCAATCGGCTCCGGCTCTCAACTGGGGCGAACCTTCAACGGCGGCTCGGCTGTGGGAACATGTCACGCGCTCGGCTTATCGAAAAGCGGAGTTTCAAGGTGACCTGTCGCTCTCCGACAAACTGTCGTTCGCGGGCCTTTTTTTAAGACTTTGGACAACTCAGTGGACCCCGCCGGTGCTGCTTGTTTTTTTGCCTCTCGGCATTTACAAGCTTCGCGATCTACCCACGGTGCGCGATCTTCTTCTCGGCATTATTGGGCTCACCGCATTTGGGTTGATTGTCATTCCGGGTTACCCATACAACGCCGAGAACATTCAGCGGTTTGACGAACTTTACCTCCCTGTGTACCTGGCAAGCGCGCTCATCATGGCCGAAGGCGCCACCGCACTTGTTTCGTACCTTGAATTGCGAATGAAAGATGCGCAAAGGCCGTTGTGGATTGCCACCGCATCGGCCGCCATATTCCCGGTGATCATGCACTTTTCGTACAACGATCTCAGCGAACATGACCTCGCCGAAAAGTACAATCGGGCGGCTCTCAACCAGCTTGAACCCAATGCGCTCTACCTCACGTCGGGAGACTACACGTCGTTTCCGGCGCTGTACCTTCACGTTGTTGAAGGCCTCCGTCCTGATGTAATTCTGGCCAATTTCACCGGAGATCTCTCCAAAAGCCGTTGAGTACACCCTCAGCCTCGACCCCAATGTTCCCCTCGGCGACCGCTCGGCTGTGCAGCGGCTCTGGCTTGAAAAAGGCACCCGGCCGGTATTTGTGGCTTCTAAGAGTGACCTTTATACCCGCGCCCGAACAGTGCCTTTTGGATTTGTTTATAAAGTATTGCCCCTCACGTCCACACCCAAAACAGTGGTCCCCGACATCTTGTCAAGTCCGGTGCTTGGAGAGCGTCCCCCCCTTTTCGGCGCCGACGATCTCGTGCGCGGGTTGGTGTCAGATTATTACCTGATGCTCGGAGAAGCCCACGCTGAACGTGGTGACCGCAAGCTTGCTGTGGCTCGATACGCCGATGCTGTGCGTGTACACAGCGCATCAAAAGAAACAGTCAACAACGTGGCGAGCACCTGCGCCGAACGTGAATATTATACCGAAGCCGAGCAGTGGATGCGACAGGCGGCGGCCCTTTCACCCTCATATGTGACACCCCGGCGCAACTTGGCCAAGCTGCTCGACTCGCAGGGAAAACGCGACGAAGCGATCGCCGCGTTTGAAGAGCTTATCAAGGTAACTCCCGAGGATACCGCGGCCAAAGCACGCCTCGCTCAACTCAAGAGCCTGCCGCCCGGAAGCAAACCCAAACCGGTGCAACCGTCATCCCCTCCGGGAGTTGACCCTCGCATTTCCGACCTGCAAAAAGCGATTTCTGAAACTCCCGACAACCCCGCGCTGCGCAACAACTTGGGCAATGTGTACGCAGAATCGGGTGACGCTCAAAGCGCTATTTTGGCCTACGAAGCGGCCCTTCAGGTGGACCCGAAATACGCGCTTGCCCACAAAAACCTGGGTCTACTCTACCGCGACGTGCTCAAAGACAACGAACTCGCCGAAAAGCACTTTTCGCTCTACAAATCGCTCGGCGGGCGCTAAGGAGCGGAGGCACAATGAGCGGCTTTCAGATCTACCTCCAGACGCGAAAGAAAAACGACCAACTCTGGAACCACTATTTCATGCGGCCGCTCGCGGGTTATGTCGTGGCCGCGGTGGCGCGCACCAACATCACACCCAATCAACTCACGCTGCTCAATTTGTTTTTGTTTGTGGTTTCGGCGGCGCTCCTCATTGCGCTGCCCGACTATCGCGGCGGGTTGATTTCGGTGGGTGTGCTGGAGTTGAGTTACCTCCTCGACTGCTCCGATGGAATGTTGGCCCGCCACAAAAAGCTCGCCTCAAAAACAGGTCATCTGTTTGACTTTTTTACAGACGAGCTAAAGGCGGTGTTGCTCGCGGGGGCGCTCGGCATTCGCGCGTATCGAACGGGTGGATTTGGGTTTGACCTGACGCGTTGGAATGGTGGCGACCACCGATTTTTGTTCGCCGCGGTGGCAGCGGTGGCCATCATTGCTTCGGCCACTTCACTCACCAACTTTGTGAGGCGCCCGGAGTTGACAGGTCAAGACACGCCGGTGGACGCCCACTACGAAACGGTGAAGGTTGCCAAACCTGAAGGGATTGTGCGATGGGTAGGTTGGGCCGTAACCACGTTTTTGCGGTTTTTAAACCACTATCCAAGTCATATTTGGGCGTGGGCTGTGTGGGGCCCCATGGAAGTATTTTTTTGGGTGTATAGCGCCATTAATCTTCTTTACTTGGGCCGGGGGTGGTTGGGCCTGGTTGTTCGATTTGGTAGGTTCAAAAGTTGACGAAGTTTGCTCCTTTTGCCTAATACGAAATTCTATCGAATCGCCATGGTTTCTCTACGTCGGATCGCCGCCCCTTTTACACTGCTCTGCCTCGCCGCCTGCGGGAGTAAAGATGCAGATACACCCGCGTTGAGCGCTCAAGCGCCCACCGGTTCGGAGCTTGATCCCACAACAGGCACCCCTTCGGCGAGCGCTTCGGCCGACCCGGATGAACCTCCCATGCCGGCGTCGGGACCACTTCTTGTCGACTTGGAAGGCAACACCCACCTTCCGTCGCCCGTTGCTGAAAATGTGCCGCGTTTGGCCGCCATTTCCATGTTGACAGACATTCGTACAAAGCCCAACCCGCAGGCCAAACGACTGGGTGCATTGCGCGCCGGTGCGATTGTGGAAATGGAACCCGAGCCAAAGGGAACGGCCGGGTGTCCCGGTGGTTGGCGGCAAATTAAGCCTGCCGGGTTTGTATGCCTTGGGCCTGAAGCCACCACCGACTTGAACGATCCGATTGTGAAGGCGTCGTTCAGGCGTCCCGATATCTCGCAAACGCTGCCGTATATGTACGGGATCGTTATGCGCGGCGGGCCTGTGTACGCAAAAATTCCAACCGCCGATGAAACCAAAGCGGCTGAACCAAACCTTAAAAAACACCTACAAAAGTGGGCCAAAGACAAAGAAAGCGGCGCCACCTACGGGGTGGATCTTTGGTATAAATGGAAGCCGGGGACCACTCCCGTTGCCGCACTCGACGCGCTTGAACAAAAGCTGACCGACGACGACATTCCGTTTTTTTTGAAGGACGGAGGGCGGGTTCCCAATTTGTCAGGTTTGGTCAAGTCAAAAGAGGCGGTGAAGATCGACCAGATCGACAGGCGCAACGGCGTTGCGTTTATCGATTCGTTTTTGCACGAGGGTCGGCGGTATAACCTTTCAACCGATTTGAGGGTGATCCCGGCCGATCGATTCAGGCCCATTCGCGGCAGCACATTTCATGGGTATTTAATTGGGAAAGATATTGACTTTCCGTTTGCCCTTGTTCGAAAAAAAGGCGCCAAAAAATTCAACTGGGATGGCAAGAAGTTTGTAGAAGCGGGCGAGCTTGAGTGGCGGGCGGCAATTGCTCTAACCGGTAAACAAAAAATAGTGGGTGGTAAACTCCACTATGAAACCAAAGACGGTTTTTGGGTGGACGACCGTTCTGCCGGAAGGGTAGATCCCGCCAAAAAAATGCCTGCATGGGGGAAAAACGGCGAAAAGTGGATTGACGTAAACATCACCAAACAGGTGCTTGTTGCGTACGAAGGAACCAAGGCGGTGTACGCAACCCTTGTCTCGAGCGGTGAAGCCGGGTTGGGTGATCCTGAAACTTCGAAGAGCACGAAGCGCGGCATCTTTCGAATTCACACCAAATACATCTCGATCACCATGGATTCAGACGTGGTTGGTGAAGAGTTTGAGCTGCGCGACGTGCCTTACGTTCAATATTTTGAAAATGGGTATGCGCTGCACGGCGCCTATTGGCATGACGGATTTGGGCAGCCCAAAAGCCACGGTTGTATCAATTTGGCTCCCGAAGATGCCCGGCGAATCTTCCATTGGACCGAGCCGCAGGTGCCCGCGGGGTGGCACGGTGCCGCGCGCTCCCTGACCGGCACTGTCGTCTTCGTTCATCCGTAGTCAGGTAACTTGCGCCTCGCGACGACCTGTACCGTCGGGGCATCTGACACGTCGTATTAAACACGGAGGCACGGAGGGTGTCCCTCTGTGTCCTCCGCGATTCCGTGTTGAACAGGCGTTTCAGCCAACGTGACGTGTCCGGTCGTTGCGTGGCGTCCTCAGTCAACCCTGTCATTCATTACAAGCCACACGCAGCGAGTTGAGTTGCACAGTCGCCACCTTCAAGATGTGGCTCCATACAGGCGTAAAACGCGTCAAACTCCTCTTTGCAATCGTAGAGGATACAGCCCGCGCCGTCGCCTGAACAAGTCTGATTGCACTGTTGAACGGCAATGCCCTGACTTGCGCAGTAAGGTGGAGCGCACTTGGCCACCGCCGAAATCAGACAACCGGCGCATTGCCCACCTCCAACGGTAGCGCAATCAAAGAAACACCTTCCATCCCCGTCGCCACATTTTTCTACACACGATGGGTAGGCGCCGCATCGGAAATCAGGGGTGTCAAACGGCACCATGGTGGCCACGTAGAGCAGGCACATTTCGTCAAGTGTACCTTCTCCCCAATAGACGTCTTCAGGCGCTTTTTTGGAACCTCCCACCATGGGTTGGTTGGCGGCGGAGTTATTATACGTGCACTTGAGGCGGATTTTATCGCCCTTTTTCGCTTCAAGGCGGGCGTCTTTGCCAAGGCCGTACATCTGTTGCCAGTGGAAGTCCCACTCTGGAATTTGAATCATACAGGCCGCATCGGCACCTTCCGGTTCAAACGACGCCTCAATGGCGGCGCCGAGAAGGTGCATGTGGGGTGCGAGTGAAATGATCGTACCATCCACAGGCATTTGAAAGACGCGTTCCTGAACGCTGGCTTCTTCGCCGGAGGGAACTTTCATTCCAAGGTGGGCCATGGGTAGGGACTCTACCCTGTAGGCCGGTTTGGCGGCGGTGGTCCAAATCTGAACGGTTGACTTTTCAGCCGGGGGCGGCGCTCCGTTGAGAGCGAGAGTGTTGTAATGGATTTGAAGGACAATTTTTGAGCCGGCCGGAACGAAAATGGCCGAATTTTCAGGCGTGGGAGCGATCACAGCGCCGGGAACCCAACCCCCCAATGTGGAGAGGGTTGTACCTCCCGGGCCGCCGAAACATGTATAACCCGGTCCGTCGTCGGACTTGTCAAGCTTTTCTGCATTGGCCACTCCGTCGGGTGGAACCAAGTAGAGTAGACCGTGGTGAACCATTTGAGTATCACCGGGGACGATGTTTGTGGCGGTGACGAACGTGTCTTTGTCGAACGACGTGGGAAGTATAAAACACCGGTAGTCGTCGGATTCTTCGTCGTTGGGTGTGTACGCTTCGGCGGGCTGCAATTCGAGCGCGGGTGACCCCAAATCAGGCGGCGTTTCTACATTGAGCGGGCCGTTGTAAAGTTCAGGATCGCCCTGGGCAAACCCTTCATCTCGCCAGGTGGTGAGGGCCTGTTTTTCCTCGTCTGACAGAACACGTTCATAAGCAAGGTCGCGGCAATCACCCGACGGAAGCCACGGCGGCATTCTGCCATCCAACGCGGCGCCGACGGCACTTTCAGCCCAGGTCGGCTTGCCGTTTTTCCAATCGTCGGCGGTGTACTCCATGGAGAACGGCGCGGGCCCACCGTTGTGGTGACAGCTGACGCACCGCGCATCAAGAATGGGACGCACGGCAGCGTGGTACGTGACGGTTGCCTCGGGGTCGGTTGGTTCGGACGAACATGACGCGAGCCATCCGGTACTGAGGGCAACGGGTAGAACAAAGAGCACAGCGGCGGAGGGAAAGTGTTGGGGGAGGCGCTGGGACATGAAGTATACATCTCGTTTACCTTTTGGCTCCTGTCAAGCAAGTCATTTCTTATTTCGAAGATATTTTATGTAAACATGGTGTATATCTTGCTTGGGGATGCCCATCGGGAATAGCCTGCGCCCGTGCCACGCCCGAAAAGGAGCACCATACCGCCGCCATCAAAATCGCCGGTGGAAGTTTCGCCCCCCGGCGATCGGCTGGGGAGTTTTTTTTCGCTCAACAAGATCCTTGCCGGAGCGGCCGACGTGTTTCGACAGAAGGGGGTGGATGCTTCAACTGTCGAAGACATTTTGCTCGCAGCGGGGGTATCGCGGCGCACGTTTTACAAGGCATTTGCAAACAAAGAAGAAGTTCTTGTGGCGTTGCACCGTGAGCTTTCGGGGCTGCTCATGTCTGTAATGCGCAACGCACTTGAAGGTGCCAAGACGGCGCGCGAACGGTTGGAGCGTTGCGTGGATGTGTACCTTTTGGCGGCTCAGCGCTCCGGTGGGCTCATGTTGGAACTTCAGGCGCAGGCGCTTCGCACGGGTAAGCTCGCGGAGCGGCGCAAGGCCGTGCTCACAGAAATGGCTGAGTTGGTCGAAGAAACGTCTCAAAAAGAAAATAGGAGCCTTGTCGATCCGCTGCTTGTGTTTGGAGTATTGGCGGGGATGGAAGCCGTTGTCCGGCAGATGATGGAGTCGGGGCGACTGACAGACTCGGACATGGCGCGAGCGAGGCGTGTGTTGGTGAGGCTCGCGGCCGGCGCCCTTGCGGAGCCGGGAGATGACGTGCCGCCGCTGCCTGTGCGCTTGTGACGGCTTTTGTTGACCGCGCGGGGAAGGTGGATGAAGCTTTGCATTATGCTGTACCCCCGTTCTTGCCTGCTGCTCGCGATTGGTATGTTGACCCTGGTTGGATGTTCGGGTTCAACCGAACCGACGGGCGCCGGGGGCACCGGGGAGGGCGGCGGCCCGGGCGGCGCCGCTTCGGGCCAAGGCGGTGAGACTTTTGGAGTGGGCGGCGGGGGAGGCGAAAACGGGATGGTTGAGCCCATTTCGGCGCCGAATGAAGAGTGGACATGGATCCCGTTTGACGATGCTTTTTGTGCCAATGGAACCACCACGGGCATAGGCGCCAATCTGACAGACAAGTCAAGCACCGTGGTGATCTACCTGATGGGAGGCGGCGCGTGCTGGGACAATCTGACATGTTACATCGCAAATACGGCGGTGAACATTGCGAGCGGGTATGGTGAAACCAACTTCGCTCAAGATTCAAAGTATCTAAGCGGGAGTTTGTTCAATCGAACAAACAGTCAAAATCCGCTTCGAAACGCGAGTTATTTCTTTGTTCCCTACTGCACCGGCGACGTTCACGCGGGAAACAACCCGGACGCGGTTTATGATGGTCAACCCACCAAACACGTGGGTTTCAAAAACATCGAGAGCTATCTGAAGCGCATTGCGGCCACCTTCCCCAATGCCGATCGGGTGATATTGTCAGGTTCTTCCGCCGGGGGTTTTGGTGCCGGACTCAACTTGTGGCAGGCGCAAAAGGCATTTGGTTCGGTGCGGGTAGATCTGGTGGACGATTCAGGCCCTCCCCTTCCCTCCCCCTACCTATCTGAAACGTTGGAAGGTCAGTGGCGGGCCGCGTGGAATTTGAGCGCGACGCTGCCTGAAAATTGTGCCGAGTGCCAAACAGACCTGAGCGGTATTTTTGGCTTTTATTCGCAGCAGCTTCCAAACAGTCGAGTGGCGTTGCTTTCGTACACGCATGACCAGGTGATTGCGGATTACTTTTTCATTCCAACCGACAAGGTGGCGGAAGGTCTTGGGGTGTTGGCGGCCGAACTCGACGGCTACGCGAACACTCGATACTACTTCGCGGCGGGGTCGGATCATGTGCTCTTGGGTACACCTGAGACAATCAGCCAAAACGGGGTGCCGCTGTTCGATTGGCTCACAAAAATGGTCACGGACGACCCCGCATGGGCCAATGTGAAACCGTAGCCCTCAAATATTTGGCTTATTTCATCGGCCTTTTTGATGCGCGATCAATTTCCTACTTGTCCGATGCAACTTTTCTATTAACCTCGCCCTTCGAGGAACCAATGCCGACGACGTACACCGATCTCATGGCCGATCTGCGCCGCCAAATTGCCACTGTGTCGCTTGATGAAGTGAAGCGCCGGTTGGAAACAAAAGAGCCGATGGTGCTCGTTGATGTGCGCGAAAAAGACGAGTGGAGGCTCGGTTACATTCCGGGTGCGTTGCACGTGCCGCGGGGCTTTTTGGAGATTCAGATTGAGCAAAAAGTGCCCGATAAAAACGCAAAAGTGGTGCTCTACTGCGCGGGCGGAACGCGGTCGTTGCTCGCCGCCAAGACCCTTCTCGACTTGGGTTATTCAAAAGTGGAGTCTGTCAATCCCGGGTTTGTTCGGTGGAAAGATTTGGGGTTTCCCATGGAGCACCCGCCTCAACTGACCGAGGCGCAGCGGGAGCGATATTCACGCCATATTTTGCTTCCTGAAGTGGGTGAGGTTGGCCAACAAAAGCTCCTCAACGGGAAGGTTTTGCTGCTCGGGGCGGGTGGTTTGGGCAGTCCCGCGGCGCTCTACTTGGCCGCAGCGGGTGTGGGTACACTTGGCATTGTGGACGGCGACGTTGTGGACTCGTCCAATCTCCAGCGTCAGATCTTACATGCCACGTCACGTGTGGGTATGCCCAAGGTGGACAGCGCTGAAAAAGCTCTGACCGATCTCAATCCCGACGTGAAAGTGATCAAGTTTGAAGAGCGGCTCGACAGCAGCAACGTTGACCGCATTTTTGAGGGATTTGATGTGGTGGTGGATGGATGTGACAACTTCCCCACCCGGTATTTGGTAAACGACGCTTCGGTGTTTAAGAAGAAGCCGGTCGTGCACGGATCAATCTTCCGGTTTGAGGGTCAGGTGACAACGTTTGTCCCGTTCGTGGGTCCGTGTTACCGGTGCCTCTACCCGGAGCCGCCGCCTCCGCATTTGGCGCCGAGCTGTCAGGAAGCGGGCGTCTTGGGCATTTTGCCGGGCATTATTGGGGTGCTTCAGGCAACCGAAGCAGTGAAGCTCCTCCTTGGAAAAGGGGACACCTTGGCGGGTAGATTGCTCACCTACGATTCGCTTCGAATGCGTTTTCGTGAGTTGAAGCTCAGGAGGGATAAAAACTGCCCTGCCTGCGGTGAAAACCCGACGATCACCGGTTATGTTGACTACGAAGGTTTCTGTAACATTGGGTAGACGGCGCCTACCACCGTGTCGTCCGTGAGTCCGCAGTGACAGAGACATCGCTGGTATCGAAACGCGTCAGGTTCCGGCATGACACATCCGTTGTCGCCCGATCGTATACAGTCAGAATTCTAGCATTGGGCCTTTTCGTGCGAGCGCCCGCTCGATGTTCGGCTCTCTAAAGAATGGCTCCGTGCGTCAAAGGTCTTGAGGTTTGTCTACGGCCTCCCCATGGAGCCGGGGACTGGATTTCGGCGGCAAAGGACGATACGCACCGCCCGAGCTTCTGACACGCATGAGTACTTCCGACGCAACTCACCTCGCGCTGTACCGCCAGATGGTTCTCATACGCCGCTTTGAAGAAGAAGCGGCGCGCGCTTATTCGCAGGGAAAAATCGGCGGATTTTTACATTTGTACATTGGGCAGGAGCCCATCGCGGTGGGCGCTGTAGCGGCGCTTCAGCCCGACGACTACGTGATCACCACGTATCGGGATCACGGCCTGGCGCTCGCGCGGGGAATGACGCCGCGCGCGGCGATGGCGGAGCTTTTTGGCAAGGTCACCGGATGTTCAAAAGGGCTCGGCGGATCGATGCACTTCTTCGACGCGGAGCACCACATGCTCGGCGGATATGGGATCGTCGGCGGACACATTCCGATCGCGGCGGGGACGGCCTTTGCATCCAAATACCGCGAGGAAAAAAGGGTTTCGATGTGCTTCTTCGGTGAAGGGGCGGTGTCGATCGGCGACTTTCACGAGGGGCTGAGCTTGGCGGCGCTCTGGAAGCTGCCGATCGTTTTTGTCTGCGAAAATAACGAATATGCGATGGGTACACCTCTGTCGCGTGAGCTTTCGGTGGAGGATGTTTCGACGAAAGCGCTCGGCTACGGAATGGCGCGCGATCGCTTTTTTGCGGACCACGTTTTGACGGTGCGTGATCGGCTTGCTGAGGCGATTGAGCGCGCACGCGAGTTGAGCGAGCCGACGCTTGTTGAGATTCGAACGTACCGATTTCGTGGCCATTCAATGAGCGATCCCGGCAAATACAGAACGCCCGAAGAACTGGAAGAGCGAAAAAAGCGAGACGCTGTGTTGCGCTCGCGCGCCGATTTGGAAGCGGCCGGGATGGGGGCCGACGTGGAAGCGGCGGAAAAAGAGATTGAGGACATTGTTGCGGACGCGGTGCGTTTCGCGGAAGAAAGCCCCGAACCGGGCCCTGGAGTTGCTCGAAGCGACAACGTATAAAGGAGCCTTTGCGCGATGAGCGTGATGCGTTTTCGAGAAGCGGTGCGCGCCGCCATGATCGAAGAAATGGAGCGCGACAGCCGTGTGTACCTCATCGGCGAAGAGGTCGGTCACTACCAAGGCGCGTACAAAGTGTCCGAGGGAATGCTCGAACGTTTCGGTGAAAAACGAGTGATTGATACACCGATCACGGAGAGCGGTTTCACAGGCATTTCGATCGGCGCGGCGATGGTGGGACTCCGGCCAATCGTTGAGTACATGACGTGGAATTTCTCGGCGGTGGCCTTTGATCAAATTCTCAATAATGCCGCAAAACTGAGGCAAATGTCGGGTGGTCAGCTGCATGTGCCGATCGTGTTTCGCGCGCCCAACGGATCGGCAAAACAAGTGGGTTCACAACATTCCCACTCGATGGAGCACTTTTACGCGCATGTGCCGGGCCTCAAAGTGCTGGCACCCGCAACACCTGCCGATGCAAAAGGCCTACTAAAAGCGGCAATTCGTGACGATGACCCCGTGCTTTATATGGAGAGCGAAACGCTCTACGGCGTAAAGGGCGAGGTGCCGGAGGATCCGGACTTTGTGTTGCCGATGGGCGTTGCAAACGTTGCCCGCGAGGGCACCGATGTGACGATCGTGAGCTGGAGCCGCATGGTGCACGTGTCCCTCGAAGCGGCAAATGCCCTTGAAAAAGAGGGTATTTCCGCCGAGGTGATCGACTTG
This sequence comes from Polyangiaceae bacterium, assembly GCA_016712345.1. Lineage (GTDB taxonomy): Bacteria > Myxococcota_A > Polyangia > Polyangiales > Polyangiaceae > JADJRH01. The sequence continues at coordinate 2,403,439 of JADJRH010000011.1, read as the reverse complement.
CGAAGTTTACGCCCACTCGACGAAGAGTCGCTCGTTCGAAGTGTACACAAAACCCATCGCGCGATTGTGGCGCACGAAGGTTGGCCGTACGGCGGCGTTGGCGCCGAGGTGGCGGACCGCATTCAACGCTTGGCGTTTGACGATCTCGATGCGCCGATCCTGCGAGTGACAACGCGGGACGTGCCGATGCCGTACAACGCAAAGCTTGAGCAATACGTGATTCCGCAGGCGCCGCGCATTGTGGAAGCGGCGAAAAAAGTCCTTTACCGCGCGTGAGCAACCGACCGGCAGGAAACCTGACATGGCCAAAGTTCTAGATTTGCCGAAACTGTCCCCGACCATGGAGGAGGGGCAGATTGCGAAATGGCACAAGAAAGAGGGCGACGCGGTAGCTGTCGATGATCTGCTCGCCGAGGTTGAAACCGACAAGGCGACAATGGAGTACCGGTCCTTTGACAAGGGAACGTTGCTCAAGATCTTGGCGCCCGCGGGATCGGTGGTGCGACTTGGAGAACCGGTCGCGATTTTGGGTACACCCGGTGAAGACATTTCAAACCTCGCGCCGGGATCGAGTGTACACAATGCGCCCGCAGCCGCGCCTGGTGCGGCACCCGAGCAGAGTGCACCTGTGGCAGCCGCCGAGCCGGCTTCGAGCGTGGGTGCGTCGGGCTGGATCAAAGCATCGCCGTATGTTCGCAAGCTCGCACGCGAGCAGGGGTTGGATCTCGTCAGCGTGGCCGGATCGGGGCCAAACGGCAGAATTGTCGCGCGGGATCTTTCGAACGCAAAGCCTGCCAAACAAGCTGTTTCGAGCGAAACGAAAACACCAACCGCGGCGATCGCGCCCCGGGTTGAATCGGCGGGAGCGCTCGCAGAGCCTGAAGCGCGGCCCCTTTCAATGATGCGAAAGGCGATCGCGCGGCGGCTCACCGAGTCGAAGCAGACGGTTCCGCATTTTTATTTGACGATCGATGTGGACGCCGACGCGCTCCACAATCTGCGAGAACAGATCAACCAGGATCTCGCTTCGCAAGGCGAAAACGCGCCGAAAGTGAGCTTCAACGACCTCATTGTGAAGGCGTGTGCAACAGCTCTCGGTCGCGTGCCCGAGTGCAACGCGCAGTTTACGAACGATGCGATTTTGGTGCATCGGCGAGTGGACATTTCGGTCGCGGTGAGCGTGCCCGACGGCCTCGTGACACCGGTTGTGCGAAACGCGGATCGCAAAAATGTGCTTTCGATCTCGGCCGAAGTGCGTGACCTCGCCGCGCGCGCGAAAGCAAAAAAGCTCGCTCCCGAAGAAATGTCGAACGGAACGTTTTCGATCTCCAACCTCGGCATGTATGGGATCGACGCGTTTGCCGCGGTGATCAATCCGCCGGAAGGCGCCATCTTGGCGGTGGGACAGGTGCGGCGTGAACCGGTCGTGAAGGGAGACGCGGTGGTACCGGGACGAAAGTTGGCGATGACACTTTCGTGTGATCACCGTGTGATCGACGGTGCCGTTGGGGCCTCATTTCTGCGCGTTCTGCGGCAGATTTTGGAACATCCAACGCAGATCCTTTTGCAGTGACACGCGGTACTAGTTCCGCTCGTCAGAAGTTTGGCCCTGATTGACCCCTTCGTGCGGAACTAGCCGCGCGCAAGCGCGGGGGGTGTGGGGCGGAGCCCCACGAGACAAAAAACGATTGCCACGTTGTGCTGTCGGATGCGATCGCCTCGCGACGCCACGCCGTGATCACGATGGGGCCCACCGGCGCGTTCGTAACCGATCTTGGAAGCAAGGCCGGCGTGCTCGTCAATGGGCTTCTCATTTCGGGTGCGCGGCGATTGTCGACCGGCGACACGATGCAGATCGCAAGCGCTCGCTTCACCGTGGAGATCGTGGAAGCGGTCGATGAAGACGAGCCGACCGACCCGCGCATGCGGACGACAATGGCGCCGCCTTCGTTTGGTTCTGGAAGCGGCGGACCGCGTTATGCGCCAACTCCGCCTCTCGGAATGCCGCGCGTCGCCGATCCAACGCGGATCTCGGAAACACTCGACGAAGACGATGACAGCGACGAACCCAATGAGGACTTGGCGCGCACGATGGAGGGAAGCCGCGCGCCCTTGATTTTCGATCACGGGCGCACGCAGGAAGCGCCGCGCGTTGTTCCGCCGGCTGACTCGTCCCGAAGCGGCGACGGGCGGAATGCTCCTGAGCCCGGCGTGCGCGACGCACTGCTGCGGCCATCGCCCGAGAGCGAGAGACGCAACGCCGCGCCGGACTCGGCGCCCCGCACATCGCGTCCGCTTGCCCGCGATGCCGAGGGTGAGTGGAATCGGGCCGTGAAGGCCGCTCCCGTTCCTGCGTTTCCTCGGCCGGAAAACCTTCGATCGCTGGCGATCGCGGCCGAAAAAGCCTTGGCGCTTGGGCGTGCCGACGATGCCGAACGCATCATGCAACGCGCGCTGCTCGATGCGCTTGAATCGGCGAAGCGCGGCGAGTTGGACGCTTCCACGTGCGAGTTGGCGGCAACGTTCGGTGCGCGACTCGCGATCGCGCTCGGTGCGGGCAAGTGGTTCGACTATGCGATTCAACTGTACACATTGAGATCCGACCTGATGCCCGCAGCGGTGGTCGATCAACTTTTGGATGCGGTTCGAAAGGCCAAACCCATCGACAAGATGCTCTTTCGCTCGTACCTCGCCAATGCGCGCGAGTGGGCCGGCGATTCGCCCGCCAGGCGATTTGTGATTCAGCGGTTGGAAGGCGTAAAAAGGCTTTTGGATCTCAAATAAATGACAACGCTCTTTGCGCAGAACGGTTCGCTCCCGGACACTTTTTTTGAGCGCCTGCTGCAAGCAACACCGGACGCGATTGTCATTACCGACGCCGCGGGGATGATCCAAATCGTCAACGATCAGGCGGTCGCGCTCTTTGGTTACCCGCGCGACGAAATGGTGGGAAACGCCGTGGAAATTCTCATTCCTGAACGCTACCGTGCGCGCCACCCGGGCCACCGCGAAGCGTATCGAGGTTCGGCGCGCGCACGCCCCATGGGAGCGGCAAACATGGCGCTCTACGGGCTTCGAAAAGACGGAACGGAATTTCCCGCCGAGATCAGTCTGAGCCCCGTCACCACCGACAAGGGGACCTGGGCGATCACCGCCGTTCGCGACGTGACGCGGCAGGAAGAGCAACAAGCGGCGTTGCGTCGCGCAACCGAGGCGGCGGTAGCCGCCAATCGTGAACTCGAAGCGTTCAGCTATTCAGTGGCTCACGACCTGCGTACACCGCTGCGAGGCATCGACGGTTTCAGCCAAGCGCTTTTGGAGGATTACGGCGACAAGCTCGACGCTGAAGGCCAAGAACATCTTCGCCGCGTTCGAGCCGCCGCACAGAGAATGGCTCAGTTGATCGACGATTTGTTGAGCCTTTCCCGCGTGACGCGGGCGGAAATGTACCGGACCGATACGGACATTTCAGAATTGGCCACCGAAGTTTGTCGGCATTTCAAAGTCACGCAGCCCTCACGCCAGGTAGCACTCATTGTTCACCCCGGCCTCGTCGCGTACGCGGATCCGCGCCTCATGCACGTTGTTTTAGAAAACCTCATTGGCAACGCTTGGAAGTTCACGTCCAAGAGACCCGCCGCTCAAATTGAAATCGGCGCCGAAGAAGTGGACGGCCAACGCGCTTTTTTTGTCCGAGACGACGGCGCCGGTTTCGACATGAAATACGCACCGAAACTGTTCACAGCCTTCCAGCGCCTGCACACCAAAGCCGCTTTCGACGGAACAGGGATTGGCCTCGCCACCGTGCTTCGCATCGTTCGCCGCCACGGGGGCAAGGTGTGGGCTCACGGCGAGGTTGATCGCGGCGCAACCTTCTGGTTTACGTTGCCCCGCGAGTGAGATCGCGCGATCAAAGTAGCCTTTGAAAGGACAGCGGGACCGTGAGTTCGGAAAAGCATGTGCTCCTTGTGGAGGACAACCCCGATGACGAAGCGCTGACGCTTCGCGCATTGAAAAAAGCGCACATCGCCAACCCGGTGATCGTCCTTCGCGACGGGGCCGAAGCGGTCGAGTTCGTTACATGTCGAGGGCGCTACGCCAATCGCGATCCGACAGACACTCCGCAAGTCATCCTGCTCGACTTGAATCTCCCTTTTTTGAGCGGTTTTGATGTGCTCAAGGCCATTCGAGCCGAGCGACACACAAGGCTCTTGCCCGTGGTTGTCCTCACTTCATCCAAAGAAGAAGAGGATCTCGTGGCGAGCTATTCCCTCGGCGCCAACAGCTACGTTCGAAAGCCCGTGGACTTTGCAGAGTTCGCCGACGCTGTGCGCAAATTGGGCCTTTTTTGGCTCGTAGTGAACGAAGCGCCGCCACCGGCACGCGGAGCGTTGGAATGAGCCAACCGCTCCAACTGCTGCTGATCGAAGACTCCGAAGATGACGCGGCCCTCTTGCTCCGCGAACTCAAAAGGGTCGGTTTTGCGGTGACGGTCACGCGCATCGAAACCGAAGCCGAGTTGCTGGACGCGCTCGAAAACCGCGCTTTTGAGCTTGTTTTGTGCGACTACACCCTCCCCACGCTCGACGCTCCCCGCGCCCTCGAAATCGTTCAAGCGAGCGGGCGCGACGTACCGTTTGTCATTGTGAGCGGCACCATCGGTGAAGAGCGCGCTGTTGAATCCATGCGTGCAGGCGCGCGCGATTTTATCTTGAAAGACCGCCTCGCGCGGCTTGGTCCCGCGGTTCGGCGCGAACTGACAGAGTCGCAGGCGCGCCAAGAAAAAGCGCGCATGCGTGAGCAACTTCAGCAGTCGGAAGCGGTGCTGAGACGCTCTGAAAAACTTCGCGCGCTCGGTGAAATGGCGGCGGGAATTACCCACGATCTCAAAAACCTCCTCGCGCCGCTTTCGCTTCATTTGCAGCTTGTTGAGCGCGGATTGCGCAACGGTGCACCCAAAGACGACCTGCAAGGCAGCGTTGTCGAAATGAAACAAATCCTCGACAGAGGAATTCGCACCATTGAACGGCTGCGAGCTTTCAGTCGCCAAGCGCCCGAGCGAAAGGCTGAGCTGATTGATTTGCGTCGCCTCGCTCAAGAAGCGGCCGAAGTGGCGCGACCGCGCATGGCCTCCAATCAAAACGCGCTCTCCACCATCACCCATGAACTGGGCGACGCACCCGAGGTTTGGGCTCAAGCCGACGAAGTGCTCGCAGCGATCGTCAACCTCGTCGTCAACGCCATTGACGCAATGCCAAAAGGCGGGGCGATCACCATTCGAACAGGTGAAGAGCGCTGCGGTGGGTGGATTGAAGTTGAAGACACCGGGCCGGGCATGCCCCCCGAAGTAGAACAGCGCGTATTCGAACCTTTCTTCAGCACCAAAGGTGCCGACGGCACGGGCCTCGGGTTGGCCATGGTGTACGCATGCATGATGCGGCACGGCGGCGCTGTCAGCTTGAAAACCGCTCCGGGGGAAGGTGCGCGATTCAGACTTTGGTTTCCTCCCCCCAGCCCCGACTCCATTCGGACCTGACAATGGCGGCCGGCGCCGACGAAGAATCCACATCTGAATCGGCGGAGGTTGCCAATCAAATCGCCGAAAACGCCACAGAACCGCCCGCGCCGGAGCCTCCCTCCCCTGCCCCAAAGCCCGCCGGCGGTCGCGGCGCCGCGCTTGTCACCGCCGGGATTATACTGGCTCGACTTGCCGGCATTGTTCGACAACGCGTTCAGGCCCACTACTTTGGCACCGGACCACTCGCCGACGTTCTGACAGCGGCATTCAGGTTGGGAAACATCACTCAAAACCTTCTCGGCGAAGGCACGCTTTCAGCCACGTTTATACCGGTTTATGCCAAACTCAGGGCCGAGGGAAAAGCCGCAGAAGCCCGCAGGTTTGCTCTCGCCGCGTTGGGACTGCTCGCAGCCGTTTCAGGTTTGGCGTCGATAGTCGGGGCGGTTTTCGCCCCTTGGCTCTCGTTTATCATTGCCGCGGGCTTTGACGGGGAACGCCGCGATCTGACGGTTTCGATGGCCCGCGTGTTGTTCCCCATGACGGGTTTGCTCGTGCTTTCGGCATGGGCGCTCGGTGTACTCAACGCACATCGTCGATTTTTTCTACCCTACGCCGCGCCTGTAGTGTGGAGCCTGGCGCAGATCGCCGGCATGGTCGCTTTTGGAACGTTTCTACACACAACCGGCGCCGACTTGGCCCACGTGCTCGCGTACAGCGCTCTTCTGGGGGCCGGATTACAACTTTTTATACTACTCCCGGCAACGCGCCGATTGGTAGGTGGTTTAACACCCACCCTAAATACAAAAGATCCCAACGTCAGACAGGCTTCCGCCCGCTTGCCGGGCGCCATCGCCGGCCGTGGAATCATTCAAATCTCCGGGTTGATCGACACTCAACTCGTCAGCTTTCTCGCCCCCGGTGATACCGCCGCGTTTGGGTATGCTCAAACGATCTACCTATTGCCCATGGCACTGCTCGGGACGGGTGAAGCCGCGGCCGCTCTGCCTGAATTGGCGCGTGACACCGCCGAACAAGACGCCGAGAAGCGCAACATTGCCATGGCCGATCGCATTGGAAAATCGATCGCGCGCGTAGCCACCCTCAGTATTCCCGCGGGGTTGAGTTTGACGCTGATGGGTAGAGAACTTGTGGCTGTCATTGTCCAAACGGGTAAGTTTGACCAGTCTGCCACGGAACGGGTAGCGATCCTTTTGGCGGCCTACGGATTCTCTCTCTTTGCCAACGCCGTGGGTAGAATTCTCATCACCGCCTCGTACGCTCTCGGCGATACAAAAACCCCGGTGCGATATGCGATCTACCGCGTCGTTGTGAGCACCGTCATCGCTTTGCTGCTCATGAAACCGCTTGGTGTGCTTGGGGTTGTCATCGGCGCCGTTGTGGCTGGATGGGTAGAAACGATCACCCTCGGCATTCGACTCCACAAACAAATCGGTGGACTTGGACTATCCAATGTGCGCTGGGTTTCCCCTTTGGCAGCCGGACTTTTGGCGTGTGGGGCGGGGATTTTGGTTCGCCTCATTTTCCCTGAGCAATGGGCGGGTATGCGAATTGTCACTTTTCCGTTGGGGCCGAGCCTATCACTCGTTGCCTTCGGAGCGGTCTTTTTGGCGCTCGCCACGGCGTTTGGAATGTTGAATGTGCGGGCACTCTTGAGGCGCCGCAGGTAGTTATAACGGGGAGATCCAGCGCCAGGTAGATGCGACGGTGCACGCTTCGCCGGGTTTACCTTTCCCGTCGGTGACAACCAACAGCGCGCCGTTTGGCCCAAAAGTGATGCCTTCCGACCGTTCGGGAAGATTGGATCGAACGAGCGCAGGTGCGGCCGTTTTTTCTGCCAGCGAGTACAACCGGTGGGCGGACAGCGACTCATCCGCGGGGCCCGCCAAAATCCAGAGGGCACCGTTATGAACCGTCAGATCGCGAATTCCAAACTCGTTCAGATCGATCTGAACCTTTTCTGAAACCGTGAGACCGGTGGCTGGATCGCCGGCCATTTTTAGCAGAATGGCCTTTTTTTGCACCAACGGCGATCGCAGTCCAAACCATAACCCGCCATTCCAGAAGGCCGCACCTTCCACCGACAGTCCACCCATTTTGGGGGGTTTCCCGCGCGCGGCCGCACATTCATCACAGCCGGCAAAATCAACAGGCGCCCATTTTTTTCCGACAATCTGAACTCGTTCGCGTTTCGGTCGAACTTCGCCGTTGTCTTTTGTGCTCTGGGATCCCGCCGACCGCAGCCCCCGCGGCATGGCGACAAGAGCCTCAACGTCGCGCACGTCCACCTCGGCGGGGCGGGGCAGATCTCTTGCCGTCATCTGTTCAGAAAATGGGTAGATCGCCCCGTCGGATTCATTATCGGCGACAACGTATCCACCTTGGTAGGCGACCACGGCCGAAGCCTCGCAAAATGCGCTGAAAGCCCCTTGGTTGGAGGGTACCGAAGAAGTGTTCGGCGGCGCCGATCCCGCCGATGGTCCGGTTGACTCACCGGTGGAGGCCGAACAACCGAAAAGCCAAGATGCGGAAAACGCAACTGCCAGTGCGTGTACCCATGAGCCGGAATGCGACCCAAATGTGCGGTTCATTCAATATCCCCGTTTTCGGCCCAATGGTAGATCTGCGGACCTACCCACCTGACTTGCCTTTTTTGGGCTGCTTTTGCGGGGCCGGCTTGGACGGTTTGTGGGCGGTTTGGGGCAGTGGCGAACCGGGTTTGGGTAGAGCCGGAACCGGAATTTGATACACGTGGCCGGCCTTGAGAGCGTCGCCCTTTAATGCGTTGGCGCGCTTGATTGCTTCAATACTGGTGCCGTAGCGCTTGGCCAAGATCTGAAGCGTGTCACCGCTGCGTGCGCGGTGCGCAACAAGTTTTTCACCCACCGCGGCGGCGGGGACAGGTGCACCTTTTCCACCGGAAGGCGGAGCCGAATGAATGGCAACCATGCCGGCGATTTTTCTACCCATGGCCGATGCCACGGGGCTGACATATCGAACGTGGATGTGGTTTTTGTGGCCGCGAACGTGCCGAATGGGCGCAAAACCGGCTTTTTGGCGCACCTGAAACATTTTGTCGAGCCACGCCGAATCTTCACCGTGGCTGAGCGCGTACTCCACAAGAAGCTTTTGGATAGATGTGTCGATAAACATCATCTCCACATCGGACACGGCAAACATGGCTTTGATAAAGGTAAGATTGCGCGCCAAATCGAGATTTTTTGCCGTCCCGCTGATGAACGCCCCTTTGGGCGTTGTAAAGTAATAGCCGATGTCCACGTCTCGACCGGCTTGATGACTTTTGTGGACGGGTAGATAACCGCCGTGTTTGGAGCTGATATGTCCAATCGGTATAGGGGCCGTGTTTGGATGCTCACTGTGTACACGATCAATTGCTTTTGCAATTGCATCTACTGTTTCTTGTGTTCCCCACGCGAGGCCGGGCTCCAGCACAATCCATTTCGCTGGATTTTGAGGCATGACAACGCCGTTGACCAAAGCTCCGGCGTTGGGCCTTCCTACAGAAATGGGGCCTAGGGATGTGGGGTCTTTCTTGTAACGGGCCTGCGCTTCGGCGTCGCTGAGCGCAAGAAGCGGTGAAGTGGCCGTAGTGGGTGACACAACCGCACCGTCGGGAGAGTCTTCGTCGTCGGGGCCTTCCCCGTCTTCATGCCCCTCTTCTTCAGCAGTTTCAGGTTCTTCGGCGCCCGACTCAACCGATAGAACGCCCGCGGGAAGCGGCGGTGGAATAGGGGCGACAACGGGCGCCGAGGCGGCGGGCGCCATTCGAGCCGGCGGATGGACGGCGCCCGCCGTGGGAGCACACCCGGTGACACTCAAAAGTCCCACAAAACATGGGCCGGCGAGTGCCAATAGTCGGGCCGAAAGCGGCGCGGAGAGTCCGAGCGAAAACGTCACCGAGGGTCGACCTTAGACGGGGTTATTGGAAATGGCTACCGTTTCGGGCGGACGGAAGCGTGCGGCGTGTACTACCATGGCAATCCCATCGCGGCCGTACGAAGGAATCCATGCACGCCATCGCGGTAGCCAGCCAAAAAGGTGGGGTTGGAAAAACCACCATCTCCTTGAATTTGGGCCTCGCGCTTGCGCGCGCTGGGCACCGAACGCTCATCACCGAACTCGACGCTCAGGGGAGTTTGGGGTTGTCGCTCGGCCTTCCCGATCGAGCGCGACCGGGAATCGCAGAAGTGCTGACGGGCGCTGAGGCGCTTGAGAATGTACTCACGCGAACGCGCGATCCGCAGCTTTCGGTGCTCACCGTGGGGCGCGTCGATCCAACCACTGTGAGCGGTTTTGAAGATGCGCTTACCCGCGGGCCGGTCATTCCAAATCTGCTCGGGAAGCTTGGTCAAGAGTTCGACATCGTGCTTCTCGACTGCCCCGCCGGGCTTGGCAAGGTGATCACCCGCGCACTTGAATCGGCGACGCACGTTCTCTCGCCGCTCCAAGCCGAGCCGCTCGCGTTGCGGTCGGTGGGACAACTGCTGGCGCTTATCGAGCGCATTCGGGCCGACAAAAACCCGCGCCTCAATCTGCTTGGGATCGTTCTTTCAATGTTCGATCGCCAAACGCCGGCGTCGCTCGAAGTGGCGGAAACGTTGTGGACCAAGTTTCCGCCCGGCCTGATTCTCGACACGATCGTTCCGCGCGATGAAACGTTTCTTGAGGCGTCGCTGCGCGGTGCGCCGCTTCTGCTTATGCAGCGTCGGCCGCCGCCGCTCGCTCGCATTTTTGATCAGCTCGCAAACGACGTGATCGATCGGTTGCAGCCCGACCGCGCCTCGGAGGAAGACGATGGCCCGATCCCGCTCCTCGTTTGAGCTGACGAGCGCCATTGCCGCCGCGAGCACGCTGGCGCGCGAGGAAAAAAAGAAAACCGTCGCGACGCCGGGCGCACCCCTCGGCGCCTACGACGGGCTTGTCTCGTTTCAATTTCCCGAAGGTCAGCCGGCCCCGCCCGTGCCTGTTCAAGAAGCAAAAGCGCCTGAAATGCCGGCTCGGTTGGAAGCCGAGGTGGGTGACGCGCTGAAGAAGAGTACACCTCATCTCGGTGCCGTAGGGGCGGCGACCGTCGATGACATCGGCGACGGAAAACGCCGGCCGCCGCGCCTTCCAGATCTCTCGGCTGTGGTGAACCCGGTGGTGCGATGCGAACAAATCGTGGAGTGGATCGCCGAGGCCACGGGCGGAATGGGCGTTTTTATCGCCGATGCCGACGGCTTGGCGGTTGCCGGCGCCATCGCCCAGGCCGACTCGGTGATTGGGCCTTCAGGCCTTGTTGCCTCGTCGATCTCCACCCTGCTGCAAGCGCTCCCAGGTGAACCGTCGCCGCTCTTTGAAGTACACATCGGCGAGGGGCCGTACTTTCAACTCATCGGCTTTCAGGCCGCAAACGGCACATACGTTGTTGGCTTGTGGCGCCAAACCGCGCTCACGCCGCGCCAGGCGCACGCGATCCGTTTGGCATGTCGCTACGCCTTCGGCGAATCGTTGGGGACCACGGGGGGCACGCGCCCGTGACAACGCCTGCCGAAGTTCGCGCCGAAGAGGTGGAAAAAGAGGAAGGAGCGACCGAATCGGTCGTCACTTCGAGCGCGCCGAGCACCGATCCCGATGTGCGAACCGAAGCGTCCAACGTGGGCGATGAGCCGGCTCCGGTGAGTACACCCGCCGAGACGATGAGTACACACGACGCAGGCGGCCCACCTTCCGAAAAAATCGCCGACCCGACCGAGGCGGCTGCGAGCGTTCAGACCGAAGAGGTGAGTTCAATACAAGGCGCGGCGAGTCCACAGGGTGGATTCGATGCGCCAACCGCGACGCTGTTTTCCGAAGGGATCGCCGGAAATATATCTGAAAAAGTGGTGAGTACACACGAAGCGGTGAACGTACCCGCGGCGCCCATCGTGAGTACGCAAGACGAGCCGCCGAGTACACGCGAGCCGGTGGTTACACACGAGGCGGTGAATGTGCCCGCTCCGCCCGACATGCGTACACAAGCCGGGCCGGCGAGTACACACGAGGCGGAAAGTACACACGAGGCGGAAAGTACACACGAGGCGGAAAGTACACACGAGGCGGTGAATGTGCCCGCTGCGCCGGTCGTGAGTACACCCGAAATTCCGGCTGTGGACGATGGGTTGAGTCCACAAGATACGCTCGAATTGGCGCCGGCGACGCCCGCGCTAAACGCGGCTGCTGAGAGTACACAAGCGTCGACCGACAACTTGCCGGACAACGCTTTGGAAGCCGATGCGAGCGCCAAACAGACGATCGTTCCCACGGCGCCTGAAGGCAACGCGGCGGATAACTGGGCGCTCGCTCCGCCCGAAGCGACAAGGCCGCGCCTGTTCGTTCCGAACGTGAGCGACTCGTGGGCGATGGGGCCCCCCGAGGTGACCGCCGCTCCGGTTCAACATTGGAGCGAGCCACCCGAGGCCGATGTTTCGGCGTCTCCGCCGCGCAGATCGAGCGAGACAATTCCATTTTCACCCGAGCCCCCACCGCCGGCAGGTGCATCACCTCCGTCCACGTCGCGTGAGCCGGAAGCGGCGATTGTGCCGCTGGATGCGTTTGCCCACGGGCTTGACCCGCTCGACGCGCTGGTTGTTTTCTCGCTGAACGACGGCGCGATCTACGGATCGTGGATCCGCGCGGACGCTGGATTTTCGGCAGCCGACGTAGCTCAAACGATGCGCGAAGCGTACCGAACAAGCCTGACGGCCTCGCGTCGATTGGCGATCTTCGCGGCGACGGCTTCGGATAGGGCGCAGGTGGGTGAGCCGATCGTGACGATTGAAACGCTCGCTCAAACAGCGCTCCTCAAACGCGTTCGCGCCTATTTGGTGGTGAGCCTTTTTGATGCGTCCCTTCCGCTCGGAATGGCTCGAATGTGCGCCGCGCGATTGTGCGCCGCGATCGAGCCAGAATTGCCGCTCACTGAACTCGAAAGGCTGACGCTCGCGCCCGCACCGTCGCTTACGTTGCGCCCGTCGAGGCCGCCTCCACCCGAGGGACGAACGGGAACAAATCTCAAGATCTCGCACGCGTCGGCGATCGAAATTGAGCATCTTCGACGGGTGATCGCCCATTTGGAACGCAACCTTCCCGAGGCGCACACCGTCCGACTGCGGCTCGCCCTTCGATCGCACACGCCGCGGCTTTCGCTCGAACACCCCGAAACGCTCGCGTCCGATGCGGTGTTGAGAATTGAAACGGCGGCGATTGAAATGCTCGGTACCGATCGGGAGCAGCTCACTCTTGCGGTTGCGGAGTCCACGGCATGACGCCCTTCGGCCGTTTAATTCGCGATCTTTCACCGCATGCACTGCTCACGCTGAGCGATCACTTGGTCGCGTGTGAGAGTCATCACCACGCTCTTTTCTTGGAGCAGGCAATCACCGACGCGCTCGGCGGTGAAGGTTGGGGAGTGCGCCAAAAGGCTTCTTTTGAAGCGTGGTTTGCACTTTTGCAAACGCTCGTGCGTGAAGCGGGTGCCGCGACTCCCGCGGCTGTGCTCACCGTGGCAACCGATGTTTTCAGCGCCCTCGGGCACGGCCTTCTGCAGTTTGAAGTGACCGCGGCGGGCGGTACGGCACGCGGCGCGGCGCTCTATCACGGCCACGGCTTTCTCGAAAAGTACGGCGAGCGCATGCCCAATCGAAAGCCGCTGTGCGCGTTTGCGGCCGGGTTTTGCTCTGCGGCGGCGAGCCTTGCGTACCCATCCGATTGGGGAATTCTCGAAGCGGAAGAAGTGTCGTGCGTGGGGCGCGGCGATGCGGAGTGTACATTTCTTCTGGTTCGCAAACCCATGCACTCTCGCTCGGGCCTCGTCATGACTCGCGCGGCCGCGGCGGCAATGCCCGCGGATCTTCCAGACCCGTCGCGGGACGCGCTCGCCGCTGAAGCATCGCGGCGCACGGCTCGAATCCTTGAAGAAACGGCCGCCGACGGTGCTGGAAGTGTACGCTTATTCGGGGTCCGGCTCGCGCTCGTGCCTACTGCGTACACAGGGCAAATCACTTTCGACACAATGCACCTTGTCGAAAAGCGCATGATGGATTTGTTTCCAGCCTATTTTGCGCTGGTTCGTGAAGCCTCAACAATGGGCGCCTTTCACACGCTGGGCGGTGCGCTGATCGAAGACGCCCGCAGGAGAGGTGTACACGTGAGTCGCGATCCGACCGAGCGCCTGGCGATCATGGTGGGGGCCGCACGGGCGCTTGGATGGGGCGGTTTTTACGTGACAGAGCACCGGCCCGGAAAACACCTGTCGCTGGCTGCCGCCGTAACTCACGAAAGCGCTTATTACGCCGCGCGCCACGGCGGAACCATTCGCCAGCGGCTCGCAGCGCATCAAGGCATTGCCGTTGCGATGACCTTGTTGCTGGCGGATGTCGATTTTCGCAGGCCCGATCCCATTCTGCCGAGCACATATTCCGACCTCATGGCCGGGCCCGTGCGCCACCACGTTGAAGAAGTACACAGCGTGCTGCGCGGCGACTCACACTCTGAAGTGAGTGTGGAAACGCTCCATCTGTAGTTACTTTTTCGGTTCGTCTTCTTTGGCCGCCATGGTTGCGGCAAGGGCGGGATCTTCTTCAGAGGGTGCCGCTTCAATCGTCACGTCACCGGCCGGCTTTTCAGGCGCGGGCGGGGCAACCGGCGGAGCAGAAGCCGCCTTGGGTTTGGCGTTCCAGACGCGGGTGGCAAGCACCAAACCCACAACCGCCACCGGCAACATAGCAAGCGGCCAAGCACGCCAGTTCGCCGGATCCTTTGCGGCTTCTTTGCTGGGCAAAATCCCGTTGAGCAACCTCGACTGATCCGAACCGATGCCACCGTAGACAGCCGATTGGACGGCCGTGCCAAGGTACACAAAGCCGTCGATGATTCCGGTGGCGATGCCGGCGTTTTTCTTGCCGCCGAAGTCGGCGCTCGCCGTTCCTGACAACATGCCGTGAACGCCGATCACGCACAGCGACGAGAACATGAACGCCCAGCCGATTGCAGGTGTACCCAAGAGCGCCGTCGCTGCAAGTGTACCCAAGAGCATTCCGGCGTAGAGAACCGAGGCGACCGGCCCGCGGCGCGATTGGAACACGTGGTCCGAAATAAACCCGGCAAACACGCCGCCGAGAATGCCCGCCGCGCAGAGAAGAGCGCCCCAATGCTCGTAGACGAATGTCTTTGAGAGCCCCGTGTCTTTGGCAAACGGCAAAAACCACTTCATCACCGCGTTGCGCAAAAACCCTGAACAAAACTCGATCGCGACGATGATCCAGATCACGCGTTGCGAAAACATCTTGCGCGCAACGTCGGCAAGGCGCGGCTTTTCCGACGTGTCGCCGCTCGATGCGTCGGCGGTATCAAAGTCTTTAAATCCCGCATGGGCAGGTGAATCGCGGATCACAAAGAAGTCGATCCCGCAGAAAAGAAACAGCACCGCGGCGGGCACGATAAACGCCAACATCATTCGGCTGCCGTCTTCACCCGCCAATAGACGGCTTCCGTCGTAGGCCAAATACAAGCCGATCGAGATCAAGATGCCGAAGACGCCGCCCAACACGCCGCGCTCTCGAACGTGAAACCACGGCGCGTTCACTTTCACGATCGACACAGCGCCGAAGCTTTGAAAGTACATGTTTGCGGCGTTCAACAACGTGAGAAACAAAACGAAATCTTCGTGCCCGACGCTGCCCGTGCGCTTCATTGAAAAGAGCGCGGCCATAGCGAGGTTCATCAGCGCCGAGCCGCCGGCCGCGAGCAGAATTGTCTTTCGGCCGCCCCACCGATCGGTCAGCGGTCCGTTCAGAAGAAAGGCCACGCCGTACGTGAGCGATCCCCACGTATCAATGCTTCCAAATTCCTGCTTTGAAAGAACGTGGATCTTGTCGAGGGCCGCAACGTTGGCCGACAGGTTGTACCTGCCGAAGTAAAGCAGAGCGTACGTGAGCCCAAGTGGAAACCAGTTGAAGAAGCGGCGGCGCCGAAAGGCGGGCGAGTGGCCGAGTTCAACCTTCGGGAGTCGCCACAACACAACGGCGATCGCCGAAAGCAAAATGAGGATGGCCCCAAGTTCGTCTCGGACTTTCAGTAGAAGCTCAGTGCTCATGAAGCGCCGGGGGGACGATACAGGGCAGTCCTTCGCACCGGAAGCGCTCCTCGGTTCGCACCGGCCAATTCACCTTCCAGCCACAACTCGGCGGGCAAAGAGACACGTTCACGGGACGGCGTGTGTGTTGAGCTGGCGCGCGCGACTCTTTCGCGGTTAGCATGTCGCTCCGACGAACTGCTCGTCCCATTCGTGGCGGGCGATGCCGTTCCGGCGACGAGAGACGATGGGACAGACCTGGGTCGTTGTCGCGATCGTAGTGGGCTTAGGCCTCGCGGTGGCTCTTTTCCTGTGGAGCCGACGCCTTGATGCGGCGGCGAAAAAACCGGCACAAAAAAAGAAAGCTCCGGCCGAAAAATCGGCTGCATCTCCGCCAAAAACGGAAGAGGCCGGGGCCAAAGGCACACCTTCACCCTCTTCCGCGAAATCGGCGAAAAAGGACGAGTCGAAAACGCCGGTGGCGGCGCCTTTCCAGCGCGCTGAAACCGTTCGCGAACCGGCGGTGCAGCGGCGCGCCACTGTGCCGATCGCAAACCTGCAACCGGACGACGACGACGACATCACCATCGTCACGCTCACGCCCCGTCTCGATCTGCTCGCCGCGCAGCTGCCCGACGCAGGCAACGCCGACGACTTGGTCGACGACGACGATGAGCCGAGTGAGGGGCCGCGAGCAACCGCGGTGCCCATCATTTACGACGAAGAAGCGGCCGAAGATGAGCCCACCCGCGCAACGGCCGTCATTTTGGTGGCCGCCGTCGGTCAAACCGATCGCGGTCAAAAGCGCAAGATCAACGAAGACCGATACCTCGCCCTCGACGAACACAACCTCTATGTCGTGGCCGACGGCATGGGTGGACACGCAGGTGGTGAAGTGGCGAGCCAAACCGCCGTCGACACCATTCAAGCCGCGTTCACCGAGCAGCGTTTTGAAGGTGAGCCCTACCCCAACGTGCCTCGCCGCGGGAGTGAATTGGCGCAGGCAATCCAAATGGCCAACCGCGCCATTCATGAGCGCGCCAAACGCGAACCCAAGCTGCACGGAATGGGCACCACCATCGTCAGCGCGCGGTTTACGCCGGGCAAAGAGCGTGTGTACATCGGCCATGTCGGTGACAGCCGTTGTTACCGTTTTCGCTCCGGCCAACTCACGCAGATCACCACCGATCACACCATGGGTGCCGTTGGAATGACGGGCCCGTTTGCCGACCACCTCAGTCGCGCCGTTGGCATTGCACCCGCCGTCAAGGTCGACCTCGTTATCGCCAAACCCCGTCACGAAGACGTGTTTTTGCTGTGCTCCGACGGCCTCTCAAAAATGGTCAAAGACGATGCCATCAGCGAGATCTTGGGCGCCAATCCCGATCCTGCCGAGGCCGTAAAAGCCCTTGTTCAACGCGCCAACGAGCGCGGCGGACGTGACAACATCACCGTCATCCTGGTGGTCGTCAAAGATCCGAGCGGCTTCGCGCGGTACGTGCAGGCGCAGCAAAAAAAGAAAAAAGCCGCCGAAGCTGAAAAAGGTGTTGAAGCCGCAACGTCTGGAGACGCGGCCGTCGCCACATCGCAAGCCACTTCCGACAAGCCGGACGCTCCGTCAAACGAAGCGCCCGTCGCATCGCCCGACAAAACCGCCTCGGACAAGCCCGCCGAAAAAGCTGCCGTGCCCACGTCGGGCGACAAAGCGCTCGCTGACCCGGCGGCCGCAGCCGCGCCCACCGACAAGGCAACAACCGAAAAAGCGCCCGCCGATGTCACCCCGGCTCCTTCGTCCAATGGAGTACACACGTCCGACAAAGCGCGTTCCTCCTCTGAAACTGTCGCTCAAAAACCGGCGGACGAAGCGCGTTCCTCATCGCAGAGTGTACCTCCGCCCCGCCCAAGTGTACCCCCGCGCCCAAGCGCTCTTCCCCGCATTCCGGCAGCGCGCGTGAGTACACCCGACGCGCGGCAAAGCAACACCGAGGGGCGTCCAAGCATCCCCGAACCGCGCAAGAGCAACCCCGATGCGCGACCCAGCACGTCCGATGCGCGTCAGAGCAACTCCGAAGGACGCGTCGCGGTTCCAACTCCGCCGCCCGCAGAGAAGCCGCCTGAGCCTCCACCCGCAAAGGCCGAGGCGCCCGCACCCAAATCAAAAAAACACAGGAAAAAGTAAAGCCCGTCTCAACGTGGGCGATCACGCGTCCGAGCGAGCCGCCTATCGGGCAGACCACTCGGTGCGCTGCACCACCGGAAGCTGAAGCGCCCGCTCGCGATCCAAATCGAGCGACCCCAAGTGAATTGCCAGCGGCGACTGCACCCACTTAAAGATCGACTGCGTAAACAGCCTTGAGAACTTCTGCGCCCACACCCGCAGCTGTTCTGCGTCGCGCTCGGGGAAAAGGCTCGGAAGCGCCGCCGCCACCTCCTCGGTCGCGAGCTTTTCCGCACCGTACAAGTACAAACACGCGTCCAACACTTCAAACGGCATGAGTTCGCTTTCACCCGACTGGTTCGCAGCCAGCTCCGGCCCCGCCGTTGTACCGAGCGTCATCGCAATCCCCTCAAAACCGAATCGCCGATAAAGCCGCTCGATCAAGGCGATCACCACCGTCTTTGGCAAATTGGCGATCACGCTGAAAGCGCCCTCCAAATCGCCGCCGACCGTTGTGTACCCAAGCGCCTTCTCGCTCATGTTTCCCGTTTGCAAAAACAGCGCGCCGCTCGTGTTTGCCCAGTTCCACATCCGCGTTCCGCGAATACGCGCCTGCACGTTTTGCTGCGTGATCTCGGTTGGCAATGGGCCTCCCTCCCCCAACATCGTCTTCGTCGCATCGAGTTCGCGCTCAAACGCTTCTTCAATGGGCAACACCTGAAACGTCGCCCCCACATCTTTTGCGATCTGCGCCGCCGCACCCCTCGTTGCATCGCTCGAAAAACGCGTGGGCATATAAAACGCAAAAAGCGACGCCTTCATTTTTTCGGCCAGCGCATCACCCTCCAACCCCTCCAAAATCAGCTTCGCGGCCCCCCACGCCACAAGCAACGTCAGGAGCGAATCACGCCCGCCCGACAGGGCCAGCCCAATACACTTAAACGCCCGCGTTTTCCGGTAGTAGTCCGCCACGCCCAACGTCAGCGCTTCATACAGTTCGTCGAGCAATTCATCCCGCGCCGACGCTTGACTCACCTTCGTTCCTGGCAAAAAAAACGTCGTCCCGTTGGGCGGCGCCGGATACCGAAGCCCATCCCGCGACGCCGTCGCACCGTTTGAAACACACGCCGGCACCACCTTTTCGCGCTCGCGAAACGTTTCCAAATCGGCGCGCCACGTTGTCGCCTCACGCCTGCACCGCGTGGTCCGATCCAAGTCAACAACCGCCGTTGTGTACACTTCTCGAAAACGCGGCGCTTCAAGCACCGGACGTCCGTTTTGATTTACAAATCCGCCCCCGTCGAAGACCAGGCCGTCGTTTGCCCCAACGAGGTTTGCGTACGCAACAGTGCACTGATTGTCGCTCGCGCGCGTGGCGATCATCTCGCGACGTGTACCCATTACGCCCGCGCGATACGGCGACGCCGACAGGTTGCACACGATCTCCGCGCCCGAATAACAACGCCTTCGCATCGGCCCGTCGGGCGACCAAATGTCTTCACACACTTCAACAGCGATCGTCCCAAAGTCGAACGCAAAAATTCGATCGCCCACGAACACACCGTGAGCCTCCAGCGCAAGGTTTGGAGCGCCGCGCGACAGTGTCCGAGCCTCATAAAAAACGTTGTACGTGGGCAGCTTTTCTTTTGGGCAAATCCCCAAAACTTGCCCGCCGTGCACCACGGCCGCGGCGTTGAAAAGATCCCCGCCCACCGCCGCCACGAGCCCCAACGCAAACACCGTTTTCAGCTCACGCGTCTCGCGCGCAAATCGCAAAAGCTCCGTGCGTTGACTCTCCACGAACGCACGCCACTGCACCAAATCTTCGGGTGCGTACCCACCAATCACCTGCTCGGGGTACACAGCCAACGTCACATCTTCGGCGGCCATTCTGTGCGCCGTCTCCAAACACTTGTCCGTGTTGGTTCGAACCGCTCCCACCGTGGCGTTCACGCTCGCAAGGCCGATCTTCACTAGGCGCATGAGTTTGCCGGCTCCTTCTCAGTCATCCCCGTACTGCCTCTTGCTTTCGGGCGGTAGACTGCGTAACCGTGGTGCAGCTTGGGGCAGGTCGCATCGTTGTCGGCCGCACCCCGAGAACGCAAGCGGAGGCTTTTCGTGGACACGACGCCCAGGATCCCTACCCACAAAGAAGTCGAAAAAATCATCGACGAAATTCGTTCCGTCGAAAAGAAACTCACCGACTTCACCATCGTGCTTCAACCGTCTGAACGCGACGCATTGCCCCGCATGCTCCCCGGCGGTGAAGGGCCGGCCGCCGCCGTCGCGCACCTCGCGCGCAAGCACAAAATCGTTGCCGACGGCCACAGCGTTGACTCAATGGAAAACGCTTTCATGCACGCCGAACGCCTCAAAACCCTCTATCGCGAGGCCTATTACATTCAAAAGCGCATTGAAGACACCATCCTCAAAGCGCAGGGCGACGCGTGGACAGCCGCCCAAAAACTCTGCGAAGAGCTTCGCAAAATCGCCGCTGAAAACCCCCGTTTCGCCACAGAGTTCCAGCCCGTTGACGACTTTTTCAACGGCGGCGGCCAATCCCGCGGCGCCCTTTAATCAAGCGTACACTTCCCAGGCCGCATCGATTCCCCGCGCCGGCAGCGTACGCATCGCTGCGCGCTCGGTCCCCATCACGCGTACACATCGCCACGCGTACACATCGCTGCGCGCTCGGTCCCCATCACGCGTACACATCGCCACGTACACAATTGACATCGTGAACACCCCGAAAAACGCGGACACCGCGGGTTGTGTACACTTTTTTTGACTGCCCACCCCCGCCCGCCGCGAAAAAGCGCCTTCATCATTGCCCCAAAAACGCCGCGGCGGGCGCCCCGCCCAAGCGTCCGCGCTCGCCCGCCGTGTTTGAGCCGAGATGCCGGTCCGGCCCCCGCAGCCGGCGAGTTCGGTCGATCCCGCGGACAGCGAAGCGCGCATGCGTCACGAACGGGGCCGGCGGCGGACGGCTCGATCGCGAGCGCGAGCGCGGCCGCGGGCGGGGTAAACGCGCTTCCGCGTGGGTAGCGGTGTTACCCTCTGTCAATGCGGCAGTACGCGCTCCTCTCAGGACTTTGTGTACCTTTGGCTTGGACTATTTTCGGGTGCGCCCAGGGCACCGTCGTTGACGGATTCGGCGGCCGAGGAAATCTCGGCGGCGACGACAACGTCGGCGGTGACGGGGGCTTCGGCGGCAGCGGCGGATTCGGCGGCAGCGGCGGATCCGGTGGCGCCACCACATCCTCATCCACAACAACGTCATCGACAACCACCAGCACCACCGGAACCGGTGGCAGCGGCGGATCCGGTGGCAGCGGCGGCTCGGGCGGTACCGGTGGGTCCGGCGGCGGCAATCCGTGCTCGTTCACCTCGCCCAACACCTGCGTCACAGCGGAACAACTCCCCTCCGTTTCCGGTGACGAAGGGGGCACCGCAAGCGCGTCCGGCACCGGCTCCAAGTGGTTTAAGGTACACATCGAAGAAACGTCCAGCTCCATCTTCGAGTCCGACCTTTCGTACGCCGTCAAACTCACCTCACCTGCCGGCATGGACTACGATGTGTACGTTCGCCAAGGCCCCCAAGACGGCAACCCCGACTGCAACGCCGCTGAGAAAAAGGGCGCCTTGTCCGGCGGCGCCGAACAAGTGACCGACTCCTGGGATGACGAGCAGGGCATCGGCGGTGAAGACGACAGCCTTTGGCTGAGCGTTGAAGTGCGCCACGTTTCGGGTACCGACTGCGCCGGAAAGTGGAACCTGACAGTGGTTGGAAACCCGTAGGCGATTGTGTACACAATCGCCGCGCCGAGCCGGTGAAGGTCGCGCTCGGCGCCGCTCGCTATTTCACTTCGCCGGCGATCGCCGCAGCCGCTTTGGCGCGCTCCGCGGCCTCGGTTTTTGCAGCGCCCTCGGGAAGCAGATTTGCCGCCGTTTCATACCTGCGCGCGATCCCTTTGAAGAACACTCCGTCCGCCCTTTCGGGCGCCGTGATCTCCATAATGTAAGCCGCGTTGAAAGCCGCCGCGCCCGCTTCGAAACCGCTCTTCGTGCTCAGCGCTTCGAGCGCCTGCCGCTGACCCATTGATGACATTCCCATGAGCGACTTGCTCATCATTTCAACAGCGTCTTTGGGCCCACCTCGAAGTGCGATTGACAGCGCCGCGAGCAACTCCAACTCCGCTGTTCGCTCCGATTTGGGGACGAGCGCCATCATTTTTGCCGCGCTCTCAAAGTCGCTCGCGCGAAAATAAGTGCGCCCCAAATCCAAGAATGCCCGCGCCGCAATCGGAGCGAGCTGTGCGGTCGGCGCCGCGTCTCGGAGGGCTTTGCGATGCGGCACACTCAGTCCTCGCGACGCCAATATCGACAACGTTGACGGCTGCGTCAGCACCACCGAGTCGAGCAAAATGCCCGCATAAAATGTGGGCAAACGTTCCGCCAAACGATCTTCAACGGTCGCCGCGGCCGAAGGTTTCGCGGGCTGAATCATCAACCGATCGAGCGCATCCATTCTCCGCCCGCCGTAGAGCTTTGAAAGCAGTCGACGCGCTTCGCGAACGCGTTCGTCGTGGAGTGCACCCACCTCCGAAAAACGCTTCAGACCAATCAGCGCTGCATCGCGACCGCGCGCTTTTCGAGGCTCCAACTTCTCGTCGAGCGACGCGTAATAAATGTTTTTGCGCTCTTCGTCCTTCTGAAACTCTTCCGGGATCGGCGCGCTTCGCACTGTGTCCACAAGCGTCAGATCGGCCATGCCCGCGCCGACAGCCGCCACCGCGCCGCCGTAGCCGTGAAGCTTCGACGCCGCATCGGAAAGCCCCTGCACCGCCGTTGCCACCTCTTTCATCCATTTTCCAAGCGGACCTGCGATGTGCGCCTCCACGCGAGCGCGCGTGAACGGCGCTGCCAACACCGGCGCTGGGCCGCCCGCCCGCGCGAATCGCGCCGAAAGCGCCAACCCAACGAGCGCTTCATGAACGTCGCCCCGCATATCCTTTGGAGGCGCCGCAAGAACGGGCTCCACAATCACGTCGGCGCATTTCACAGGCGCGAGGTCCGCCCGCAGCGCTCGAACCAAACCGGCCGGCAGTGGTGTACACTCTTCCAACGCCGCAAGCGCCGCGTCGCGCGACTTCACCGCCGCCTCATCGACCTTTCCATCGGGCACGGATGCGAGCGCCTTGTCGAGCGCGGCGAGCGCGGCCGCCCGATCCCCACACGCCACTTTCGCGCCCTTGTTTTTTACGTATTCCGAGCACGAAGCCGCAGCCTTCTCAACACCTGCGGGAGCCGCGCCCAACGTCAGCCCCGCGATCGGAGCGGTGTCCAGCGCGGGAAGCGTTTCTTCTGCAAACGGTCCAACAGGTGTGTACACATCGGGTTGTGACGCGGCCTGCGCTGTCGCCGAAAGGTTCGCCGACGCAGACGCCGTAGGCTCCACTTTGGGCGACTCGGGCGGCTTCTCAGGTGTACACCCGCCGAGCGACCCTATCACCGGCAATATTCCAAGCAACCCAAACAACCCAGCCGTTCGAAGCGTTCTCACAGCGCGCGAGGATCGTTCCGAAACCACCCCGTCGACAAGCACCTTGGCGAATTTGGTCATGTCGCCCAGACCTTCGAACCCGCAGGTCGGTTCCCAACCGTTCACAATTGTGCTGAGCGCACAACTCTGCACTTTCCCTGGATAACGCGGTATACGCAGAGCCGCCCCATGAGCGACCCCTCGCCAGGCGTCCAATCGGCGGAACATCAGGTCGGCGATACCCTTCGCGACGGCCGGTTTGCCGTTACAGGTCGACTCGGCGAAGGTGGTCAGGCAACAACGTTCGACGCCATCGATAAGCGTGATGGCCGCCGCGTCACGCTGAAACAGTTTCGAGTGCGGGGCGCCTCCAGTTGGAAAGAGGTCGAATTGGCCGAGCGCGAAGCCAAAGTCCTCGCCCAAATCGCCCACCCAAATCTGCCTGTATACGTCGACCACTTTGAAGAACGAGGCAACCTCTACCTCGTAACGGAACACATTGAGGGAACAACGCTCGCTCAACTTCGCGAACGTGGCCCCCTTTCAGAAGCCGAGGTGCTCCGCTTTCTTTCCGACGCCAACGCAGCCCTCCAATACCTCCACGAGCGCAGTCCGCCGCTTGTGCACCGCGACATCAAGCCGAGCAACGTGATCGCTCGGCCCGACGGTTCTTTCGCGATCATTGATTTCGGGGCGGTGCGCGATCGCCTCAAAATCACGGGCAGCACGGTGGTCGGCACGTTCGGGTACATGGCGCCCGAGCAGTTCCAGGGCCGCGCGATGCCCGCCAGCGACGTGTACGCCGTCGGCACAACAGCGGTGGCCATGTTGTCGGGTGTTGAACCTGAAGACCTTCCTCACAAAGGCCTCGCCATTGATGTGCGCGCCGCCCTCCCCAAGGTGCGGCCCGATCTCGTTTCGGCGCTCGCCTCCATGGTTGAACCCGACCCCGACAGACGCGCTTCGTCCATTGCCCCGCTCTTGGCGACGCTTCGCAAAAGCCCATCAAAACAAGCCCCGCCCGCAGCGGAGCGCGAGCCGGTTCCAAGCCCCTTTCAAACCCCGCCGCGTGAAGAATCGCCGCCGCCGGGCACCACCGCGGCCGACATGCAGAGCGCCGAGAGCGACGCGCGAAGCGTGGCCACCGAACTCGGGGCCGCCTTCGTTCAAATGGTTGAAGAGGCTGCGCGTGGCAACGTGCGTGACCTTCGCCGTGAAGTTCGACGCGCCGCCGAAATCGCCCGCCGCGAGGCCAAAAAAGCTTCGCGCGTCGCCCAACGCGGAACCCGAGAGCAAGCCACTGAGGCTCGGGATCGCGCCCGCGAGAAAGTCATCGAAGCGCGGCGTCTCCGCGATGCGCTCAAGCGAGCCGAACGCGAACGAGACGAGCGCCGTCGACAGCAAAACCCCGGTGCGCCGCTCGGTGGCCCGATCCTGCTGCTTGTCCTTCTCGCTCTCGGGGTGGCGCAGCTGGCGGTGATTCTCGCGCTCCGCGTTGTCACACCGGTCGTGCTCTACATCGTTTCCGCGCTTTTCTTCGGTTCAATCCCCGGCAAAGCCATGCGCTCCGCCGCGGGAGCGGTGTCAGACGCGGGCAAACGCGCTTCTGAAGCTATCGGCCGCGCCAAAGAGGTTCTTCGCGGCAAACGCGTTGTCGCCGACCCACACGGCGCCACTTCGGTTCGAGTGGTTCAAGAACCGCATGTGGACCCTCACGCCGCCACACACATCGGCGTTGTCGAAAAAACCTCCCCACCGCCGCAACGGGTAGAAAATCTACCCACCGACCCTCGCAACCGCATCGCCGATGAGTTTCAGGAAGTGGAGGACGAACTCGCCGCCCTGGAAGAGCAGTCCGAAAAGGGTGGCCGCCGCCGCTGAAATGTTCGGCGATCTACGGACCAAATGGGTCATTCAAGAGTTTGTCCCGCACAGGTGCCGAACAACCTGAACCACCCAATCCTCCGCAAAAGTCTTGGTTTGCCCATGCGTCGTCGCCGGCAAACCCAATGGATGTCAGATCTGTCACGAGTGGGTGAGATTCTTCACCCGCGTTCACATAGGGTGGCAACCTGTCAAACGCCTTTGGATCGGCCACATTGTCAGGTCCGCAATCTTCATCAAAACAAGGCACAAAAGAGATATTTTCGCAGATCTCCACGGTCGCGTATGTGCCGTGTTTATCCTGGGATGGAAACACCACCCATCGGGGTTCGCCGGTAGCGGCGTCGTTTTCGTACACCAAACCCGCAAGATCGGAACCTTCTACCATCTTACCATGGTCAGACGGTGTACCTTCGTGAGCCGCTGTGTACGCAGCGAGCACCGTGACATTCCCCTCGACCCCAACAAGTTTCAGGTTGAGCGCCACCCGTTCTGAATCGCCGTTGTGAGCCGTAAAGCCGCAGCTCCCAAAGTCTTTTGAATAACCGATCATCATCAATGCCCGCACCGCCGTTACATCCACGGGATCGGGAGCCACGCGAGCCACGTTTGCAATCACAAATGCCGGGTCGTTCACAAGCGACTCTTCTTCATCCAACCGCAGAAGCGGACGCAGGCGGTCAATCACGACGTCTTCCCATGCGTCCGTGAGCCCGTCCTGATCCAAATCTCCACACGGCACCCCTTCAAAAGGAACCGCCAAACACCCCTCCTGATGAGCGGGTAAGTTGGTAGTCAATTCAAGCCCCCCACCCGGAGCGAGCGCGGTGTGTACATCCAACACAAAGGGCGGATTACCCGTGCTCGACGACGATACCAACGTTGTGGTGCTTGATGTTCCCCCTGTCGCCCCACCGGTTGCCCCCGTCATGCCGCCGGTAGCAACCATTCCACCTGAACCGCCGCTCCCTCCGCTGGGCGTTCCAGTCGAGCCGTCGCTCGTTGTTGCCGCCTCACCGCAACCCAACAAAAGCGTCACTACAGCACCGAGCGTCATCGCTCGTTCTGCCCCATGCCACAGCGCCATTTGTCAATCATAACAGTTTGGCCCCCACGCGGGTGGCTCCTTTTTGGGGGGCACCAACCCCATCCTCTCGTCACCACAACGACCATTTCGTGTCGATTTTGTGTCCATTTATCGTGGATTGGTGCCCCAGACGCGACAACTCAACAGCGCGCATGTGTCGCCTTTGTGACAATTTCTCGTTTCAGAGACAATAGACCACTTTCAGATGGCAATTCGCACTTCAAGAAGGCAAGTGCCACGGCATGCGAAGCATCTGCATATCGGTCGCGGCCTTCTCCCTTCTGTTCGCCGGTTCTGCCTGGGCCGACGTACCACCCGATTCTTCGACCTCGCCCGCTAGTCCTCCACCCGCCGCTCAACCTTCTACCCTACCCTCCGCTTCACCCCCCGGCACACCCCCGAGTGCCCCAACGGCGGCGACAACTGTCACCCCTCCACCCGCGGCGCCCGCCGCACCTTCCCCAACGGGTCAAACACATCCAGCTCCTGAACCCGCCGCATCCCCCGCTGCCCATTCCGGCGCCGGTCATTCCAACAAATTCGATGCGCTCGTCAAGTTCAAGCCTGGCACCGGAGCCGTCATCTCCACGGCGGACGAGAAGTTTTCTCTTGCCGTTCGCGCTCGCATTCAACTCCGGTATGACCTCGAAGTGCCACACGAACCTGAAGCCGAGCCTGAACACCTCTTCCAAGTCCGGCGCATGCGTCTTCAGTTTCAGGGCAACGCGTTTGGTAAACACAACAAGTTCTATGTTCAACTGGGCCTTTCACCGCGCGACATGACAGGTGGCCTCATTGCCGACGTGCCTCAAACCCGCATCAACCCCCTGCGCGACGCCCGGCTGGAGTTCGACCACCTCCGCGATCTGACGGTATGGGTAGGTCAAATGAAGATCCCCTTCAGCCGCCAGCGCGTCGTCTCGTCCGGCAACCTTGAAATGGTAGATCGGTCGATCGTCAACGAAGAGATGCAGGTCGATCGCGACCTCGGTATTCAGTTTCTTTCCAAAGACCTCTTTGGACTCAACCAACTCGCCTACAATATCGGCGTTTTTATGGGTGAAGGCCGCAACGCATTCGAGTTCACCGATTTTGGCCTTCTATGGGTGGCGCGCGTTGAATGGTTGCCTTTTGGCAAATTTGACGACTACTCAGAAGGGGATCTCGCCCGATCTACCCATCCGGGACTCTCCATCGGCGTTGCGTACGCATTCCACGACAACGCGATCGGTACCCGAAGCGTACACGGCAACATTCCCAAAGACGGTGGCACCAGCGATATCCACCATTTCAACGCCGACGCCCTTTTCAAATACCGCGGGCTTTCTACCCATCTATCCTTCCACTATCGCGACGGTGAGCGCAACCCCGGCGACGCTGTTGACGAAGACGGCAATCCGATCCCGGTAGAACTCCCGCGAAACGGCGTCGCTTTGTTGGCTCAGGTGGGCTGCATGTTGCCCTTCGGTGATCTCCAAGCGGTGGGTAGATACGGCACCATCGCCAACCTCGACACAACCACAAGCAGCATGCTCTCGCGCAGCGAACTTGCGGCCGGTTTGAGCTATTATTTCGGCGGCCACCAGTACAAAATTCAGGTCGACTATACCCGCCTCTGGGACGACACGTTAACCAACCCCGACGGCGGCATTCAAAACGGCACCGATCGCCTGCGCGCCCAGGTTCAACTTTCTTTGTAGCGCAAACTCTTCATTGTCGCGCACTCCTCGCGTTTCATAGGCCCCGCGTCGAATCGCGCCCTTCGATGAACATCCCCTGGCCGACGTTTTGCAATAGTCCAGGGGATGACCGTGGTTCGCTTCACATGCAACGGCGAGCCTGTGCAGGTAACCGTGCGCGACGACGAACGACTGCTCGAAACGTTGCGCCGGCGACTCCAGCTCACCTCCCTCAAAGACGGCTGCCATCCACAGGGTCAATGCGGCGCCTGCGTGGCCATTGTCAACGGCCATGCCCGTGTGACCTGCACTGAACCTACCCTTGCGGTGGACGGTGGGGAGGTGATCACTCTCGAAGGGCTCCACCCGAACGACCGCGCCCAGATCATCGCTGCATTTGAGTCGGCCGCCGCGGGCCAGTGCGGATTTTGTCTCCCCGCAATTGCGCTCCACGCCCATAGCTATCTCCAAAAACATCCCAACCCCACCCCCACCGAAATCGCGCGTCAACTCGATCAACACCTGTGCAGGTGCGGCGGTTATTCGCGCATTGTGGAGGCAATTCTAAAACTCGCCCAAATGCGGCGCGATCCTGATTCCGTAATCCCAACCCAATACCTGCGTGCGGCCTCCACAACTCCCACCCACATCGGTGGAGTTGGAGCCCCGGTGCTCCGGCTCGACGCTTCCGACCTGATTGTTGGCAAGCGAACCTTCACCGCCGATATCGATCGCCCCGCTCTGTTGCACGCAGCCCTTGTTTTGTCGGCCCATGCGCGCGCTCAGGTGCTTTCTATTCGCACCGACAAGGCGGCCGCTCTACCCGGTGTTGTACGTGTTGTCACCGCGGCCGACGTTCCGGGTGAACGGTGGCAAGGTCTTCTGGAACACGACTGGCCGGTATTCGTGGCTCCGGGGGAAGAAGTTCGATGCGCGGGGGATGTGCTTGCCGCTGTCGCCGCAGAATCGGAAGATATCGCTCGCGAGGCCGCTGAGCTTGTCGAAGTGGACTATCAGGTTCTTCCAACTGTGGTGTCCCCCACAGACGCGCTCGCAAACAATGCTCCCCGCGTCAACCCCAAGTCACCGATGGTAGAATCGACCATCTCCCCATCCAATTCTCCCAACCTCCTGAGTCTAACCCTCATTCACAGGGGAAACCCTCAAGAAGCACTCGCGGCAAGTGCTCACGTGGCCACAGGAACCTTCCATACCCAACGCATTGAACACCTGTTTCTCGAAACAGAATGTTGCGTCGCCGAGATGCGGGGTGAACATCTCCATGTCTGGTCACAGGGTCAAGGTATCTTTGACGATCAGCGCCAAATTGCCTCGATCTTAAACATGCCGCTTCAAAATGTACACATTACGCTCGTCCCGCCCGGCGGTGCTTTCGGCGGCAAAGAAGACCTTCTCATTCAAGGTCAAACAGCGCTCCTCGCCAAACTCACCGGCCGGCCGGTTCGCCTCGCATTGCGCCGCGACGAGTCGGTGCGCATGCACCCCAAACGCCACCCGGTCACCTCCCACATTCAGGTTGGGTGCGATGCTCAGGGCCGGCTCACAGCCGTCATTGCAGACATCCTCGGTGACAGCGGGGCGTACGCATCGGTGGGAGCCAAAGTGCTTGAACGAGCGGCCGGTCACGCCTGCGGGCCGTACCGCGTTCCAAACACCCACGTTGAAGCGCGCGCTGTGTACACAAACAATCCACCGAGCGGGGCCATGCGCGGATTTGGGGTGCCCCAAATCACTTTCGCTCTCGAAAGCTGTATTGATCAACTCGCCGCCAAAGTGGGCATCGATCGCTGGGAAATGCGGTACAAAAACGCCGTTTCACCGGGTGATGAACTCACAACCGGACAGCGCCTCACAAGCTCCGTTGGTATCCAAAAAACACTCCTCGCGGTCAAACCCGCCTACGATGAAGCCCGGGCGCGCGGCGCCGCTTTGGGCATCGCCTGCGGCATCAAAAACAGCGGTTTGGGCAACGGCGCCGAAGAAGTTGGCAAGGCAGAACTGGTGGTAGAATCGCCCACGCGCATTTCACTCAGGTGCGGTTTTACAGAAATGGGTCAGGGGCTTTGGACAGTCCTCTGTCAGATCGCCGCCGAGCGATCCGGCCTGCCGGTGCAATTGTTCACGCCGGAACTAACCACCGATTCACCGCTTTCATGTGGCCAAACAACCGCCTCACGCGCCGTCTTGCTGGGTGGAAACGCCGTCATTGCCGCCGCGGGTCAGTTGAAACAAGCGCTTGACAGCGGTCAAACGTTGGGTGATCTCGTGGGCCGTGTGTACACAGGGAACATCACTTTATTGCCCACAACGCCCATCGGTCTAAACGTCCCGTCACCCCGCACCCACACCACCTACGGGTTTGCCACTCAACTGGTCATCCTCGACGAGCAGGGGCACCTCGCCAAAGTGGTGGCGGCCCACGACGTGGGTAGAGCGATTAATCCCGCCCTCTGCCAAGCCCAGGTTGAAGGCGCGGTTGTCATGGGTTTGGGATACGCCCTGACAGAAAGCCTACCCTGCGAAAACGGCATTCCCACCACCGCTTGGATCCGAGAGTTGGGCGCCCTCCGAGCGCGTGATGTGCCTGAAATTGAGGTCATTCTTGTTGAAGACCCCGAGCCTGAAGGACCGTTCGGCGCAAAAGGAGTTGGCGAGATTGGCCTAGTTCCAACAGCCGCGGCCGTGGCATCTGCGCTCACAGCGTTTGATGGTGAAGTCAGAACTGAACTTCCCATGCGCAGCAGCCCCGCCGCCAAGGTCATGCACGTGGGTCAGATCCACGCCCACCATCCGCCGGTGAGCCATGGTCACAATCAACCCCATGCACATCCCCACGTTCACCATTCGAGGAGTCACAAATGACTCTCCTCGAAAAAGCGGGCGCTGTCAACGCACATACCCATCTATACAGCGGTCTTGTTCCATTTGACCTACCCTTTCAAATCCCCCCTACCCTACCATTCCCCGATATTCTAAAAACGCTCTGGTGGCGGCTCGACAGGGCGCTCACACCCGATATCCTCAGCGCCGCTGCACGGTATTATGTGGGTCAAGCGCTCCTCTATGGAACAACAACGCTCGTGGACCATCACGAATCACCCACAATGATTGCCGGGTCGCTCGACATCCTCGCATCGGCCTGTGCCGACTTGGGTATACGCGCTGTCCTGTGTTACGGCGTCACAGAGCGCAACTTCGGTCGAGAGGAGGCCCAAGCAGGCCTCGCCGAATGTCAGCGTTTTCTCCAAACTCGACCCACCGGTAAAATTCGAGGCGCCGTGGGAGTACACGCCGGGTTTACCGTTTCAGACCAAACGCTCACCGACGCGGGCAACTTGGCGAGGCAATTTCAGGTTCCAGTTCACATCCATGCGGCCGAAGACACATGTGACGTGGACGACGCCCGCCGCCGCGGCGACGCAGGTCTTTTGGCTCGATTCATTCGCACACGTGCACTGTCAGAAGGATCCATCTTGGCACATGGTGTACACCTGACAAACGACGAGGTCCGGGAGTGTGATCGCCTTGGAATGTGGTTGGTCAATAACCCCCGTTCCAACGAAAATAACCGCGTCGGGTATGCTGCGGCGTTGGCGAAATCCCGCCGTGTAGCCCTCGGAACCGACGGGTTTCCTTCAGACATGGAAGCTGAAAAAACATGCCTTGCCGAGCAGATCAAAGGTGCCGACGGCATCGTCGTAAACCCCGAAGTTCGACTGGCCGCCGGCCGTCAGATCGTCCGTCAGATTTTTGGCGAAAAGGTACTCTTGTCAGACCGGGTGATCATGCGTGAAAGCCCGGAAGGCCGTGAAGTGACAGCGGTTGAAATAGGGGGCGAACGCGTTGTCGAAAACGGCTCGCTTGTGTACGCAACATGGCAGTCTCTCGTTGCCGACGCTAAACGCGCGGCGCACGTTTTGTGGGCTCGAATGGAGGATGTACAGTGAAAACTCAATTGAACGTGCCCGACGGCACCATTGTCAATCCCGAGGTTCGCACCCGCGCCGTTCGAGCGCTGGCTTCCCGTGGAATTACTCTCCCCACGTTCGAAGAGTTGAGCGACCCACGCCGAATCAGCCCCGCAAAAATGGGCGAGCTTGCCCATGTTCACAAAAACGATCCCAATCCGGCAAACCTCTTTCGCGTGCACTGGCACAACAGTCTTACCCGGTCCGAGTTTACCCATGTGCCAGAACACGTTGTTTTACCATCCATCCTCACAGGCGCCCCATCACCCATTGTGGTTTTGTTCGGTGACCGATTTCCCATGATTGGAGCGCACAAAGTCCTTGCGGCCTACGCATGTCTAGCCCCTCGACTTGTAACGGGTAGGTTCGATCCTACCCGTCAGAGAGCACTCTGGCCTTCCACAGGGAACTACTGCCGCGGCGGTGTTGCCATCTCGCGAATTTTGGGGTGCCGGGGCGTTGCGATCTTACCCGAAGAAATGAGCGCAGAACGTTTTGACTGGTTGGGCCGTTGGGTAAGTTCCCCCGACGATATTGTCAAAACCAAAGGTTCAGAGAGCAATGTCAAAGAAATTTACGACGCCTGCGCCGCGCTCGAAAAAGATCCCAATAACCTTATTTTAAACCAGTTTCGTGAATTTCCAAACTATCTAATTCATCGAATGGCAACCGGAGCCGCGGTGGAGCGGGTGTACCTCCAGTTGAGAGAACGTCACTCCCAGTGGAATCTGAGTGCCTTTGTCTCGGCCAGCGGTTCTGCAGGCACGCTCGCGGCCGGCGACTACCTCAAAAAGCGTGGTACTCTCACCGTCGCTGTCGAAGCGCTGGAATGCCCTACCCTTCTTCTCAACGGGTACGGCAGCCATCAAATTCAGGGGATCGGTGACAAACATGTTCCCCTCATTCACAACGCCATGGCCACCGACGTTGTTGTGGCCGTTTCCGATCGAGCCACAGACGCGCTATTTGGTATTGCAAACGACGAAAATGCCACCGCGGCTTTTGACGCACGCGGGTTTTCAGGTGAGGTCAAGTTGGCACTTCCCCATTTTGGAATTTCTTCGTGGTGCAACGTTCTGGCTGCCATCAAAACCTCAAAAGCGCTTGATTTGGCCACAACGACGTGATCTTTACCGTTGCAACCGACGGCGCCGATCTGTACCCGAGCGAGCTTCCGCGCATTCGGCAGCGCCTCTTCAATGGGAAGATCAACCAGGCCAAAGCTGAAGCCGCGCTTGAACGTTACCTTTCAGGCGCCGACACCGAACATGTCAAAGAACTTTCTCACGCCGATCGCCTGCGCATTTTCAACCTCGGGTATTTCACATGGGTAGAACAGCAGGCCGTTGCTCTCGCCGACTTTGAGGCTCGCAAGAGTCAAACCTTCTGGGATGACCTGGTGGAGCTGCTCCCCGCGTACGATGCCACAATTTCGTCATTCAACGACGAAATTCGAACACTTGGAGCTGTGGCCTGATGGGTATGTTCGGTAACAAACCTGTACACCTTTTATGTGAAGGCTGCGGCGAGTCGGCCCCCCCAATGCGGCTCGCCGCGTATCCGTTTCGGTGCCCCAGGGCCGGCACCGATGCGCGCGACCACGTGCTCGCGCCCACGTTAAATGTTCCCGTTTCGGAGTGGCCCACGTCGGACAACCCAAATCCATTTTATACGTTTCGACGCCTGCTCCACGCTCACGTGGCTGCTCTGGATCTCGGCATGGGCGATGTTGGGTATTGCGACGTGCTCGACGCGTTGGATAACGCGGTGGAGCAAGTGGACGGTCGAGCGTTTCGGACAACTCCCCTGGAGTCATATCCAACGTTGGCCAATGCCGCGAGGGTAGGTCAACTCTGGGTAAAAAACGAAACCGGAAATGTTTCAGGTTCGCACAAAGGGAGGCATTTATTTGGAGTTCTCTTACATCTGGAACTTGTAAAACATGCGGGTGGTGAGCCTCGTCCGCAGCGCGTTTTGGCAATTGCCAGTTGCGGCAATGCCGCACTCGCAGCGGCAACGCTCGCGCGGGCAGCGCAACGCCAGCTTGCCGTCATGGTTCCTCCCGACGCCCACCCCCACGTGCTTGAACGTCTGAAAGAATTG
The DNA here is from genome assembly GCA_016712345.1 of Polyangiaceae bacterium. Classification (GTDB taxonomy): domain Bacteria; phylum Myxococcota_A; class Polyangia; order Polyangiales; family Polyangiaceae; genus JADJRH01. The sequence continues at coordinate 2,369,347 of JADJRH010000011.1, read as the reverse complement.
GGAGCTACAATCCATATTTGCCACCGTGAACCGGGTCAGTTGGGTGACCCCACATTCGCCGCGTTTCTCAAAGCCGTCGGGGCCGGAGCTGTTCCCTTTGCCTGCCAGGGCACTGAATGTGGACTTACGCTCGACGGTGGGAAAACGCTCGCATACGAGATCGTGACGCAGGAAAGCACTTTTGACAGAGTGTTCGTTCAGGTTGGTGGAGGCGCGCTTGCATCGAGTTTGACTCGGGGTTTCAACGACGCCCGCGCTCTTGGAGTCTTGCCCCAAATGCCGCGCATCATGGCAGTTCAAACCGAATCGGTTGCTCCCCTCGCCGCAGCGTACACAACGCTTGTGGACCTGGTGCGAGCCCAGTTACCCGATCATGCATTTCCCACCCGCGCCGGTGACGAGTTGGCCGATGCGCTCCGGTCACCGTCGGTTCAACTGGCAACCCAATCTGCCCTTTACCAAATGGCATCTGACAGAAGGCGTTTTTTCCCGCCCTGGCCTACCCCAAAGTCAAGCGCTGCTCACGGCATTCTCGACGATGAAACCTACGACATTGTGGCCATTCTAAAAGCGCTTGTAGAAAGCGGCGGCTCGCCTGTGGTTTGCCCTGAACAACATGTTCTTCAGGCTCAATCGCTGGGCCAAAGCCACACCGGTATTCAGGTAGACGCCACGGGAACGTCGGGCCTCGCGGGTCTGCTTACCTGGGGTCAGGTGGCTCCGCCGCTTTCTTCTGAAAAAGTGCTTGTCCTTTTTACAGGCGCCCAGCGCTGACGTTTTGCGAGGGACGGTTTCAGGTCTTGTCGTAAGGCGCGGGACACCCTTGCCCGTTGCCACAAGGAAAAGCGAATAGGTCGCTTCCTGACCGATCGCGTGTTCGTTCTGAATGGGGCCCACCCGACTCGCGGGTCGCGGGGCCCCAACCCCACGCCTCCGCTCAAACATGGCGGTCCCCCCATTCATCACTCAACGCGATCGGTCACTCGCTCCGTTGCAAAAAAAAGGCGAGACCGGGCTACAACCCGCGGCGGGGGCGCGCGTGTTTGATAATTCGTTGCAGTTCTGCGGCTGGATCGGCAAAACGAGTTGCCAAGATCATGGCGGCGATCACGAACGGTTTGTAACTCGCCTCGCGGTAGGTATCCAGCCGCGCTTTTTCAAAAACCTCGCGACTCACCTCGCCCGATTCGCACGATACACCTGAAACGTCGGCGGGTAGACAATGCATGTAGAGCGCATTTCCACCGTGGGTAAGAGCCATTTTTCGAGATGTACACTCCCAGTCGCGGTGTTTTGCATTTTGCGCCAGCGCTTGTTGTTCAAGCTCTTTGAGCTTGGCAGTCTCGCCGCCTCGCAGCAACTTGGTGCGTTCGCGCATAACCCACGCGGGCGCCCAACTCTTTGGGTACACAACATGTGCGCCTTGAAACGCTTCTTCCATTGAGTGGGTAACCCTGAAACTCCCGCCGCTCTCTCGAGCAAAACTCTCGGCCGCAGCAAGCGGTTCTTCTTCAAGCTCGTACCCTTCAGGATGGGCGAGAACCAGTTCCATTCCAAATCGACTGAGAAGCGCGACGACACCTTGGGGAACACTCAGCGGCTTGCCGTAACTGGGAGACGACGCCCAACTCATGACAAGTTTTTTACCCGTCAGATCGCCCTGAAACACGGTGTCCAAATGGCAGAGATCGGCGAACGCCTGCGTGGGGTGATCCAAGTCACACTGAAGATTGATCACCGCGGGCCTGCCAATCAACGCCCCCTCGACGTGCGCTTCTTCAAGCGAGGCGGCACACTCTTTCATGTATGCGTGACCTTCCCCCAAAAACATATCATCGCGAATGCCCAGCACTTCAGTATAAAAACCTACCATCGCGGCGGTTTCTCGAACGGTTTCCCCATGGGCAATTTGAGAAGTTGACTCGTCCAACTCTTCGGTCGCCAAGCCCAACATATTGCACGCGGCGCGGAATGAATAACGAGTGCGGGTAGACTTGTCTCGAAAAATGGATACTCCGAGACCACCGTCGAAAACGCGAGTGGACAAACCGGCGCGGGCCGTGTCTTGCAGCAGAACGGCCGCTTTTCGAACGAACTGAACCGCGTCGGTGGGCACCTTCCAGGAGAGTAGAAAGTCACCGTTTGTCAGGCCCGGACGCAAACCGGCCAACACTGCTGCCCGCATTTCCAAGTCACGCCGCAACATGTGAAGCTCCCTCGCCTGCCTGCGTCCCCGAGGTTCCGCGTCAAATGCTTGGTGGTGGGTATGTTTTTCATGATGGGGAGTCATAACCGTTTCTCCGGGCGGGCAAGGCGAGTGTAAATCTGTGGGAAGAGTGCATAAAAAGCCGCCGCTTTCGGCAAATGCTCAAGCGGGCATTGGTCGTCGGGTGTGTGGGCGTACACTTCATTCGCCGGCCCAAACCCAATTGTTGGAACGCCGTAGAGTCCGCAGGTGGCAACACCGTTTGTTGAAAAGACCCACTTTCCAACGGCCGGCCGAGCCCCGAGAACTCCCGTTGCAACAGAAACCGCAGCCTCCACCGCCGGATGAGACTCTTCAATCACCCAGGTTGGGTAATACTTGCGTGTGGGCAATACATACCCTGTATGGGTAGGTCGTTGATATTCAGGCACGGTTACTGTAGCTCCGGCCGCTCGCACTTCGGGTAGATTTTGAATTTGACTCACTGCCCCTTCAAGCGTTTCACCCCGTGTGAGGCGCCGATCCAGGTAGATTGTGCAGCTGTCGGCAACGGCGCATAGGGACGGCGACGTGGAGCGAATATCTGAAATGGTGACGGAGCCCGGGCCCAAAAACGGATCGGCATGTTCTGACAGTTCCGCATGGAGACGCTGTACTGCGCCGATGATGGGCGCCATTTTATACACCGCGTTGTCGCCTCTTTCCGGGGCCGATCCGTGCGCGCTGCGCCCCTGAGCACGCACTTCAATTTCCATTCGACCGCGGTGCCCGCGGTACACAGCCAGATTTGTAGGTTCGGTGATCACCACCACTTCGGGCGAAAGAACCTCTTCTTTCAGAAGGTATTGCCAGCACAACCCGTCACAGTCTTCTTCCATGACAGTTGCTGTTACCCACAAAGTGATCCCGTCAAGAAGGCCCAGGTCTTTGGCGATGTGGGCTCCATAAACAGCCGCGGCAACCCCCGCCTCCTGGTCGCTCGCTCCTCGACCGTACACAATGCCGTGATCGAGTTGACCGGCGTACGGATCGTGCGCCCATGTTCCTCGATCGCCGACGCCGACAGTATCAACGTGGCCATCGACGGCAATCACCCGCGGCCCATGACCTACCCTACCCAACACGTTTCCAAAAGCGTCCAGTCTCACTTCGTCAAAGTGGAGCTTTCGCATCTCTCGGGCGATGCGTTCGATCACCGCCGCTTCCCCCGCACTTTCGGAGGGAATAGCGATCATTGCACGCAAAAAGGCCAATATGTCCGGCGCCGCCTTTTCGGCCGCAACCGCTACTCGGATTTCGTCTCGGGATGCCATCGCGCGTCCTCCATGGCTGTGACCCAGTTCACTTCGCGCGGCGAAAGAACTCCCGTCACCACCACATGAACCGATCGGGGTAATGTCAGGTCAAAATCCTCCCGGAGATCGCCTGTTACCGTTGCCCCGGTTGAAAGAGGGTGAAACTGAACTCGAAATCCCTCCCCCAATACACGACCGTCATGACCTTCCCATGTCTGACAGAAGGTCTTTTTATCAGAACGTACCCATGCTGTGTACCCATGCGCTCGGCGCTCAACAAATATGCCTTGCCCAATTGGGTCTGCTAAAAGTGCTTCTTTAGAACCGAAAAACCTCGGCTTGGCCAAGTTGGGCCCACCGTCCTCGGGGCAGAACGCATCGCAGTTGCCACAGTCGTTGCAGAGGTCTGCGAGCACCGCAATTTGGTGACGCTCGTCAATTCGAACAGTGCCGGTGCGCTCCTCCTTGTTGCCTTGAGCGGGCTTTACTTTACCCGTGGGAAGTTCAAGGTGCGGGACCACATAGGTAAAGATCGCGTTATTGGGACAGACGGCAACACACTTGTCGCATGTCAAACAGTCAAATGTGGTCAGGTTTGAGCCGACCTTACGGGGAGATTTTTCGTGATGACCCTTGTGGTAACGAGGATCTTCCGCCACTTTTTCAACGTAGGCGTATGTGTTGAGGCGAGCCGCCTCACCTACCCAACGCGTGCGCATTTGAGGCGTGATCGCCGCGGGTAGATCGCCGGTGGACCGCAATTCTGAAAGCGCGCGCTGCACTTCTTCCGCCGGCAACGCGGCCTGCGCCGCAGCTTCTTCCTGACCGAACGCTCGGAGAATAAAGGCATCGCGCGATTTGGCCCCCGCCCGCCGCATTCGCGCAACGAGCGTTTCAAAAAACCGGATCCCCCTGCCGTACCCGCCGGTTTTGAGCCAATCGGTGCAAACGGTGACCGGGGTTAGGTTGAGCGCCACCGCGTCGGCAACGTTCTGTGCGTCGATCCCTGCCGAGAAGCTGATGGGAAGGTGCGTGCCCACCTCGCGCCGAAACCGCTCTACAAGTGTCATTGCAAGAACATGAAGCGGTGGTCCCGACAGGTAGGAAACGTTCACGTTCGCTGGGAAAAAGGGGCGGCGATTTTCAACAACCAGGGTGTTTGTGAGCTTTATCCCAAACGTAACGCCGATTTTTTTTGCCAAAACGGTCAGGCGATGGATCATTTCAACCGCGGCGAGAAATGTCAGGTCCATGTCAAACGCCTGGGATGGAACGACCACGTCGGTATACCCGAGGGTATCGTTCAGAAGCCCGTTCAACTCGACCTTTCCAAGCAGAGTGGGGTTGAGTTTTACAATAACCCCCACCCGATACCGGCCCATCAGGTAAGCGGCGATCGCCTCGATTTCGCCGGGCGGCGAGCCGTGGAAGGTGCTCAAACTGACGGTGTCGACAAGCGCATCGGGAAAGTTGCCGCCCGCGTATTCAGCATATTCAGGCGGGACTTGCCGCCTCTGTTCGTCGACAACGGGTGTGAACTTTCGAAGGGCTCGAAGGTATCGGTCCACCTTTTCGCTCTGGATGCCCGCAAGATCATACCCCACGCTCGCATCAAATACGGTGGGTAGAAATGATGGAACGACCCCCACTTTTCCGCTGTTTGCGAGCATGGCAATGAGCAGGCTGCCCTTGGCATATTCGCGCAGCGACTCTTCCACCTGAAGCTCCTGCGAATATTCGCAGTTGTACCCCACTTCGCGCATGTCGATACACGGTCGTGGGATGGTAAGGTGGTCGTCCACTTGAACTGTCTTGAGTTCAATGGCGCGCCCACCTGCAAGCCAGGAGAGAACCAGATTTTGAGCGAGTTGAGTGTGGGGACCGGCGGCCGGCCCAAATGGGGATGCGGCAACGCGACTGCCCAGGTGGACCGAAAGGTCAACTCCCTGTTCACCCCGCACGAACTTTCGAGCGGGTAGGTCAAACGCGGCGTTCTTTTCGTGAAGTTCGCGAAAAAGGCGACGCGCCAACCACGCGATCGGTGCTGGGTGCAGAACCGACATACCCGCATGTCAAAGCATGAAGTTTGCCGTTACAAACTTGTGCGAGAACCGCGGTGTTCGAAGGATATTGGAAAGCGGGACTGCGCGCGCCTGAAACTCTTGCGCAGCGCGTGCACCGTTCGCGTAACGTGGGTTGGGTGGAAGAGCCGATTTACAGACCGCAAACGAGCGAGCATTCACCGCTCACGCAGTCGCCCACGGCGCAGGTACCATCGGGGCACTGGAGGCAGATATCCGGGAAGGCGCAATCGTTCACAGTGTTGCACGCTCCGGGATCCGCCGGGTCGTCCCCTTGACACGCAAGCTCACACGCACCGTTGACGCACGTTGTCTCGGCGCAGCTTCCATCCGGGCACGGCGCGCAAAGCTCAACTGCCGGACACTCGGCGTCGGTGGTGCACTGTCCGGGGTTGGGCGGACACGTGAAGGCGCATTGACCATTCAGGCATTCACCCACAGCGCAGCTACCATCGGCGCACAATTGGCAAACCGCGTCAAAAACGCAGTCTGCGTCGGCGTTGCATCCCGTGGGAGCAGGATCGTCGGGGCAGGTAAACCCGCAGGCGCCGTTGATACAATCAACCTCCGCGCACGAACCGTCGGGGCACTCCATGCAGATCTCAATTGCGGGGCAATCGGAAGCCGCATTGCATTGTCCCCCGCCGCCGGGATCTGTGGAGCCTGGACAGGTCAGTTGACAAGCGCCGTTGATACACATTGTCGGGGCGCACGTTCCGTCGTCGCAGATCAAACAGACCTGAGCCGCAACGCAGTCGGAGTCGGCCTGACACTCGTCGGACACAGGGTCGTCGCCGCAGGTTTTTTGACAAGTGCCTTGCACACAGGCGAGTTCACCACACGATCCATCCGAGCAAACAAGGCATTCCTGCGTTGTTACGTCGCCGCAGTCGGCTGTTGTTTGGCAGGCGTCGCCCTCACCTCCAACAACCACATCCCCACCGCAACCGGAGCTGTTGGCGCCTGTCAGAAGGGGGATGTAGAGAACGAAGGCGAGAGCGGCGAGCGGAGAAGCAAAGCGACGGAAGTTCATGGTAAAACCCTCCAAAAAAATAAGCGGATGACCGCAACAGGGCGGCGATGGTCAACCTCACTCAACAAGAGAGTTGACCACAAGCCGGAGTTGAACGCTTCGTTCCGCGACTCATTTCGCGGTCATCGGCTGCGTTCAAAGAGTGAGTGTCCGGGGTTTTCGATTTCTGTGAGGCCGTTAAAACTTTTTTTGAAAAAGAGTAAAAAACCCTTATTTGGCGCACCCGCGGCGAATTTTTTCGGCCAGCGGGCTCTTGCTGTCGGCGCCGAACATGCTCTCCGCCTCTTTTTGACCCTCCGCCGCTCGACCCAGCTTGCAGAGCGCCATCGCTTTGGCCGCCCGCCGCTCGGGAGCAAGCGAACCATTTGGAAAACGGGTCGCGTGTTGGTCGAGAAGAGACAACGCAAGACTCGCATCCCCTTTTGAAAGAGCCGCGTGTGCCGCTGAAATGAGCTTGGTTTCTTCGGCCAGAGTATCGACGGGAACGCTTGACGGGGAGTTTGAAACCGTTGGGGCCTGACCTGCTCCCGGCGACGAAGTGACCTGCGGAAAACCTGAATTGACAGATGCGGACGGTTCTGGAGCGGCGCTCGGTTGAATGGAAGGTTCGGGAGCGACAGGATGGGTAGGTTCGTCCATGTCTGTGTACACAGCCGAACTTGATGGGATGGCACTTAACGTTGGCCTCCCTTCATTTTGAGCACGCTGGTACATCCACCCGCCGAGCGCAGCCGTTACAACCGTTACCGACAAGCCCACTTTGACAAGGAGGGATACTCCCGCCGCTTTGGCAGTTACACCGGCGGCAGCCGATGCTGTGCCCGCGGAAGCGCCTGCGATCTGACTTACCGCCGATGCGGTTTCTACAGCGGTTGCGGACGCCGATGCCGCAGCGTTGCCGGACGCGAGCGCCGTTGCCGCCGACGCTGCCACCGCAGCCAAAACACGCCCGCGAACAGCGGCCTTTCTTTGGGAAGGCAACTTTTCAAAAGGCCGCGCTGCCTCCACAAATCGACGCGCGTCACCGCCGAGCGGTGTGGGTTCTTCATCGTGAGCGCTCATGTGCCCTCCTTGGCCCGATGTCGCGCAACAGTCTGTTCAAAGGCGAGGCGTGCGGCGCGGATTCGAGCGTACACAGTATTCAGGTTAAGCGACAATGCCGCTGCAATTTCAGGCGCTGTCATTTCTTCAAGATCGGCTAGAACAAACACGGTGCGCTTGTCTTCGTCGAGTTCATCAAGGAGCGAGTAGAGCGTTCTGACAGCTTCTGCCTGAGCTGCTCTACCCTCCGGACCTTTTGAATCGGGCGCGGGTAGATCGTCGTCGACTTCCGCGGCTTGTGTACCTTCCGGCGCCCTTCGCTTGGCACTGCGCCGGTAGTTGCGGGCGATACCAAGAGCAATTCCAAAAAGCCACGTGCGAAGTTGACTTCTTCCCTCAAACTCACCGAGCCTCCGGTAGACCACCACAAATACATCTTGCATCGCGTCGTCGAGGGCTGCGTCGGGCACACCCAATCGACGAAGACCGCGCCACACCGTTTCTGCGTACTCATCGTAGACTTCATCAAACGAGGGAGGTCGAACAGGTGCGTCGGCCTTTTTGGACCGGGTCGCGACGGGTTCGGAGGGCGAAGCAACTTCCATGGGACGTGGCGCGGGAGTCTACTAAGTTCGTGAGTGTCCGGCCCAGCGGAGATCTGTGAAAAAATCGTTTGGCCACCACGGCCGCGCCTATGCAAACATGGGCCCGTGATCAACAAACACCGAACATTTGCCGTGATTGCCGCGGCCTTGGGTCTCCTCGCAAGCTGCACGTCCGCAGCCCCTCCTCCCTCTGGAGCAACGGCTACGGCTTCGCCTTCGGCCCAACCTGCCCCGTCCGCGACCGAGGCTCCAACGGCAATGCCGTCGGCGACGGCCACGGTGACAGCTTCGGCCTCGGCGGCCCCGCCCACGTTGCCTCCGTCTGAAAAAATCGCCACGAGCGCGGGCGACCTAACCATTCAGCCGGTGTACCATGGGACCGTTCAGTTTGAATTGGGAGGGAAGATTGTTGTGGTGGATCCGTGGTCAAAAGGCGCCGTAGACAAGTTACCCAAAGCGGATCTGCTTCTTATTACCGATGTGCACTTTGACCACTTTGATAAAGTGGCCATTGGGAAGGTGAAGAAAGACTCCACTGTGGTGATCGCGCCTGAAGAGGTGGTCAAAGATCTACCCGGTGCAAAGGTGATGAAAAACGGTGAAACGATCACCGCCGCCGGATTCAGTCTGACCGCGATCCCCATGTACAACAAAGTTCGCGGGCCGGAAGCCGGTAAGCTCTACCACGACAAAGGCCGAGGAAATGGCTACGTGATCACGTTCGGCGACAAGAAAGTGTACCTTTCGGGCGATACAGAGTGCACCGACGAAATGAAGGCTCTCAAGAACATTGACGTGGCGTTCGTTTGCATGAATCTACCCTACACAATGCCCCCCGCCGAGGCGGCGCAGTGCATTTCTGCTTTTAAGCCCAAAGTGGTGTACCCTTACCACTATCGAGACTCAAATTTGGGTGATTTGACGAAGGCGCTGGAGGGAGAAAAAAGCGTCGAAGTGCGCCTCCGCAATTGGTACTGAACCTAATTCAGCCGGACAATGCGGCCGGCGGTGTCGGTATCGGTCTCAAAGAAGTAGAGCACGCCGCCGCTTTTATCAAATGTCATGGCGTAGTCGCTTGATGTACCGAGCGTGGAGATTGCGCCAATATGCGTGGGACTCATGCCACCCGGATCAACCACGGCATGGATGTTTCCGAGAGCGTCGCGAACATACAGGTTGGCCGGGTTGACGTTGGCATCGGTATCCATGTTGTTGCAGATCGTTCCCGTATCAATAGACGCGATTTTTTGCGGCATAGCGGCCGCAAAGTTGGTTCGCGCAATGCGATATACCCCTTCACCCTGACTGCCATTGGACGCCACGTAGATAAAGCTATTATCAACGGCCATGCCGGTGACATACCAAATGCCGGTTTTGTGCCGAGGAGCACCGGCATGTTTGTAATTGCGGGTGATAGAGTATAAAAACTTGCGTCGGAGTTGGCCGTTGTCTTCCGGGTAGAAAGGAATATCAAACTGCCATCGGTGGCAATCGCATGCGACGGTGCACTTGCCGGGTAACTGGGAGTCACGTCCCACGGGGTGCCCGGTCCCCACACGGCGCCGTCGTAAATTCTGAACAAGCGGCTGACGGTTGTCGTGGTGGTGCTGTCGACGCTGAAGAGTTTGCCCGCCGCAAACACAAGATCATACCCAAGATGCGTTGCGGTGATGCCGTTGGCGGTTCCATATTCAGCCGCAGCAGCACCAATGGTCTTGGGGAAGGAGAAAACGCTGGCCGTATCTCCCATCACGATCTGATTGGCGTCGGCGGCCATACCATATTCGCTGATGGCGCTTGTGGGGAAGGTCACTTGCATGTCGGTTGGATCTGACACGCCTGAGTAGGCCACGTCTTTGATGGTAAGGGACGTGACCGTGGAAGGAGATTGCACGGCAATATAGAACGTTGAGCCGGGCGCTCCCAACGCACCGATGGGAGACAACGCGGCGTCGGCAACGCAGGCCACTTCTTGACCGTAAGGATCGTAGATACCCACGGTGCCCGCCAGGTTTGCGGTGAGCGAAAGGGCGTCGTTGGTTAATGTGTACGCAAACCAGTGAATGTTCACTCCTGCGGGAAAACAACTGGGTGCATCGAGCCGTTGGGCCGAGGTGGCCGTGATCGGTCCTGTCCCGGCAATGGGTTGCGCCGTGGGCCAACTCTCGCCTACCCCGGGGAAAATTTCAGTGACACTCACCGTGGCGCCGTTCAACTCTTCCCCGGTGGCTTCTGCCGTAAGCCAAATGTACGCATCGCCCTGCGGTGAAGGCGCCGTCATAGAGATGGTGTCTTTGTTCGCCCGGCAATTGCGGGAGATCTTGGAGGGGGATGTGGGATCGCACACGTTGAGCAACTCCACATTCAGGTCACTTTGAGTGAGCACTGGATCGAGATTTTGAACGTCGATTTTCAGAACGCTTGTGGGTGAAGCTTTGGGATAGGTAATCACAGCATCGACACCTGTAATGTCACCGTAAGCCGGCGTATTATCGCAGCTGATGGACCCCGGCTCTCCCCACGTGGATGCCATGTCAAACGAGTTGATGGTGCCGTCTGTGATTGTCCAAACGTGGGGCAGGCCCGCGCCGCCGGGGGGAGTATAATTGCTGCTGGCCGTGGTAAACGGGGCGAAACAGCCCTCGCCTGAGGCGGAAGACGCATTCACTTCTTCGGTGGTAAGAGTCACCTGGGGGAAGGGTGCACCGGCCGTTGCGGCTGAGTTTTTGGCTACCCAGATCCAGTAGTCTCCGGCGGGAACGTCAAGGTACACATCCCAGTTGTCCTTGTACCAGAGGCACTTGAGCGATGTGCCGCTGCCCGCTGCGCACGCTCCGCTTTTCACCTCCACATTCAAGAAATAGGCGCCCGTGGAAGCGGCCGGGGTATCGGCTTTTACGTGAAGGAGCTTTCCACCGCCGGCAAGGTTACCCGACGTTTTGGTATATTTGGCAACCACATCCGGGCCGACGCCGTTCGGGTCACAGGCCCAAGAGCCGTCGGTGGCGCCGACGGAAGCCGATGGAACGTTCCATGTGTACACGCCGCCCATTTCGGTGGCCTGAGCCATCACGAGCGGTTCGACGCAGGTTTCACCGGTGTTGGGTGTACACAACGAGCTGCACCCATCGCCTGAAACGGTGTTTCCGTCGTCACATTGTTCCGTTCCAGCCTTAATCCCGTCTCCACACTGGGTAACGCAGGCACTCGGGGTGCCCATGCAATAATAGCCTTGCTCTATCGCGCACGTGGCCGTGCATCCATCGCCGTTCAACGTTCCCAGGTCGTCGCAGGCCTCCGTTCCGGCCACAATGCCGTCACCGCAGGTGGTGACACAATTGCTGGGTAGACCCGAACAGGTATACCCAGGTTCGATCTGACAGGTAGAACTGCAACCATCCCCGGACTGGTTGTCACCGTCGTCGCAAAGTTCAGGCGCTTTTACGAGCGAATCGCCGCAAATGGGAGAACAGACACTCGGCTGACCACTACAGCCGTACCCGGCTTCAATCTGACAGGTAGAATCGCACCCGTCATTGGGAGATGCGTCCCCGTCGTCGCACTGTTCGGGCCCGGCAACGATTTGATCGCCGCAGACGGTTGAGCAAATACTGGGCTCGCCTACGCACACAAAGCCGACTTCAACGCCGCAATTCATGTTGCAACCGTCGCCCGCAATGGCGTTTGCGTCGTCACACTCCTCAGCCCCGGCAATGACCGAGTCGCCACAGGTGGTGACACATGTGCTCGGCTCGCCGGTACATGTGAAGCCGCCTTCCACCTGACACTGCGCATCACACCCATCGCCGGAAACGGCGTTGGAATCATCACACCCTTCAGGCCCACCCGCGTTGCCGTCACCGCAAACGGTAAGGCACACGCTCGGTTCACCGGTGCAGTCAAACGCGTCTTCCACGGCACAAACGGAGGAGCATCCATCACCGTTTATACTGTTTCCGTCGTCGCAAACTTCGGCACCAGCAATCATCCCATCGCCGCAGTTGGGAGAACACTCGCTGGGCGCGCCGATGCAACTATACCCATCTTCGATCGTGCACGACGCGCTGCAACCGTCGTCTGAATTTGTATTGCCGTCGTCGCATCCCTCTACCACAAGGACGATGCCGTCTCCGCAAATGGGTACACAATCACTCGGCTCACCGGCACACTTGTACCCGCTTTCTGCCACGCAGTTTGACCCGCACCCATCGCCGTCCGTAACGTTTCCATCGTCACAATTTTCACCGTCGAGAGAGCCGTCGCCGCAAACGGCGCCGCCCTGACCACCCGAACCGCCCGTTGCTCCCGTTGCTCCGGTTCCCGTGGTGGTATCGCCACCTGAACCACCCCCACCCGTTGCACCGGATGCTCCGGTTCCAGAGGTAGTGGTCGAGGAGGTCGGCGGGGTGCCTACTGCACAAGCGGGCAAAACAAAGGCGCCGAGCAGAAGAGTCAGTGAACCGATGCGGCGTCGCGGCATGAAGCAGCCTCCAGAGTCAAAGTCAGTTTAGTTTAATAGTGTACGAACGGCGGCGTTGGAACCTATTGCGCGGAAAAACGCCTCAGCGCTAGGTCCATTTTTTGCGAGGGCTTAAAAACGCAGACCCAGACCGGCCCCTGCCCTGCCCGATATTTGCGCCGGTTCATGAACGGCGGCGCGGCCCGATGTCAGATCGAGCACAAAACGCTTGCGATCAACGGGTATGGCAATGCCCACATGGATGTTGAGCGACAGCCACGACAAAAGACTCAGTTCAACCCGCGCATCCAGTTTTGGAGCGGCCCACAAAGCACCGCCCTGCGCCGGGTTGGAAACACCAAATCCTTGCCCCTTCATTTCGCCCACTTCAAATCCCACACACCCGAACATGGCGGTCATGGAGGTGGCGTCCGACCATGGTAGAACGCGCCGGCACCCTGAGAGCGCAAACGTGAGAAGACTGATTTGAACTCCCACGTCGGGGCGATCAACGAGGGTTTTTCGCGACGATGGCCACGCTTGAAAGGCAGGCTCGATGCGGTAGGCCCCGAGCCCCAGGGACAAGCCCGCAATCACTCCCGGGGTGATCGCCGGGGTTGAACCGACGTCGCCCGTGAACGATACAAACCCGCCGAAGGTAGGTCTGGATACAGACTGTGTACTACTCGGGGGTGTCACCGGTGGAACAAAGATCGGAACCGGAATGGGAACGAGTTTGACCGTGGAAACGGGCGCCGCGTGATCGTGATCGGCGTGCGGATCCGGCTCGGAAGGCAGCGGCGTTGAAGTTGCGCTCGCTGCCGCTTCCGCTCGCTTGATTTCCTGCGCTGTGACCGCTTCAGGGTCAAACGCGAGCGCGATCACAAGGGCGCCTGCGTCGGCCAGCGCCTCGCACGAAACGGCTTGTAAAACGCGCGTGGAACCCGATTGTCCCGACGAAAGAACAAGCTCCATGCGAAACCCGCGGGCGATCGTTTCTACCGTGCCGACGGCGCGCAAACGCCGATCGCCCGCGGCGGGAACTCCGCCGAGAAGGCTCTCCACTCGCGCAACGATCGCTTCTTCGTTGGGGCAACTTTCGGGAGCGGCCCACGAAATGCTGATGGGGCTCTCGCGCGCGGAGGCATTTTGCGCGAGCGAAATAGGCTCAAAAACAAGGCTGAACACGCACACCGAAGCCGCGACTGAAAATCGGGTTCGGCGGGTTGGCATGGCTCTCTCTACCGCGGCTTGGGTTGAAGGTGATAGCGCCTCCAGTACGAAACCGCGGCCACAACTCCAAAAACGGCGGTGATCCACACGAGAATCGGGGTGACCTGCGCGTGAAAAAGCGCCGCAACAACCGCTGCGAATTGCATGGCGGTGGCGGCCTTGCCGGCGGCATTTGCCTTGGGGATGTTCTCTGCGGCGTTTGCGTGCTGAGGCGTCGAAGGACAGCCATATCACCAGCGGCAACTCGCCCAATTCACGCGTTGAAAGAAGGAGCACCGACCATGGCGAAAGGTCGCCTGCGACAACCAGGGTGACAACCACCGTCAGAACAAAAATCTTGTCGGTAATGGGATCGATCGCGGCACCTGTAGCTGTGCACTGATCGAATCGGCGCGCCCAAAAGCCGTCGAGGACATCGGACACGCCGGAGGCAACAAGAACCCCGAGCGCAAGCCATGGATCCTTGTGTACACATGGGAACGCCACGGCCAGCGGAATTCTCAAAAGACTGATCAGCGACGGAACCAAGAACACGTCGCGGGCCCGATAAACGCCCATGCAGCGTACGAGGATAGGACAACTAGGCGCCAAAGCGACGCAATTGGTGCGTCGAGAAGTCGCGCCTTTGATATACCGCTTTCAAGACTGCGGAAGGAACTCACGTATGCCGCTTCGAGAAACCAAGATCGCACCCGCATTTTTTATCGGCCTCGGCGGTTGCGGCGGCGCCATCGTTGATGAACTCGCGCGCAAGGTAAAACAGGAAGACTCGTACGAGCGTTATCGCGATCTGTTGCACTTCTTCGCGTTTGACACCGACGCCGACGACTTGGCGCGCCTTTCGTGGGTGGACACGTCGCATCGGTTTCTGCTGAGCGACTTCCACAAACCTGAATATGTGGACCTGAAACTCGGCAAGCTTCACGCCAAAACTGACACGCTGTTTTCGCAATGGTGGCCCGATTGGTATCGGCCGCGCGACACGCGGGGAAAAGGCGCCGGACAAATTCGAATTGAAAGCAGGCTCGCGCTTTATCACCACCTCGAAAACGATCGGGCCAAGATCGTCGACACGATCGAAAAGGCAATTCGTCGCGCATACGATGTACACAATCCTTTCCGGGCGAACAAAGCGGCAAAAGTGTATGTGTACGCATCACTCGCGGGTGGCACCGGTTCGGGCGGATTTCTCACAATGGCGTGCACCATGCGGCGCCTCCTCGGGGGCAGTCGCGGTCACGTGATGATTGGAACGTTCGTGATGCCGAACGTGTTTAAGTCCAAAGGGCTGCCGCCCAACCAGTTCGACAAGATCATGGCAAACGGTTATTCGGCGCTCACCGAGTTGGAGCTTTTGCAGAGCGCGCGGCCCGGATCTGAAGTGGAGCTTCACTACGATCCCGACAGCGAAGAACGCAAAATGGTAAACCGCCCGCCGTTTGACCAAGTGTACTTGGTTGAAGAAAAAACGAGCGACGGTGTCGTCATCGCCGATCCACAGGGTGTGTACCCAGCGATCGCCGACGCCGCGTTTGCCCAAATTTTCTCAACGATCATCGACAAAGAAGGTTCCACACTCGACAACGACACACGCGAACTTGCTCAACTCGATGAGCAGGGGTTCACCAAAACGTTCGGCTCGTTCGGCATCAGCGCGCTGGTATTGCCCACCCAGGATTTGCTCGAGTATTGCGCTCTGCGCCTCGGGTCAGAATTGCTCCTTTCGGCCGTACCGGGAGGCAGCGCCGCACTCGGCGACGGCACGGATCTCGACTCAGCGGATGATGCTTTTGTGCGGGGATTTGAGGCAAAGGCCGCATCACCCGGTGAGCAGGGAGAACCGTTTCGTCGCGCGGTAGAATGGGTACGCGGTGGAACATCGGGTGGTGAAGGCGCGGTTGCCGCGTTTCTCCGGCGGTGCCGAGAGGATGTACTCAAGCGCATCGACGCCTGCATCAAGCTCCGATCTTGGGATGAAGCAGAACTGTCAACGTTTGAGAAAGATCCCGAGCGCGTTCAGGCGGAAACCGCTTCAGCGTGGGGCGCTCTCGCGGGTCAAATCTCCAAGAGCGAAGAAGCGTGTCGAGCGCAGGCGGCCCAAGCGGCGGTTGAAGTGTCAGGTGGAAAGAGCGAGCTTTCCATCGCGGAGATCGGGCGCGGAAAAGGGCCCACCGAAGCTCGGTATTTGCAGGCGATTTTGCGTCAGGCGCTCCTCGCGCAACAAGAAGAAATGCGCAAGGCGTACGAGCGAAGCATTGTGCTCACCGACCCGCGCGTTGTGGAAGACTTCAAGCGCAAGGTTGAAGAGCTTCGCGTTGCGGCTCCCGAAACGCTGCTTGAAAAATTGCCCGGCCGGGAAAACGACTACTTTGAAGTCGCGGCCCAATTTGCCGCTTGGTACCGCGACGTGATCGAAGGGCTCAAGTGGCGCATTCGCGCCAACGCCATGCTCGAATTTACGGCCGCCGTGATCAAAGATCTCGATCGACGCCGCACATCGAGTTTTCACTTTTTTGCCCGTGTCGATCGCGTGCTTCGCCAGCTTGAACAGCGCGCCGCGCGCCTGCTCGCGGAGGGCGGCTCGCGCGGTGAAGGTGGGGATGCCAACCGTTTCGTTCTCGATGTGGAAGTGCTCCAAGATCACCGCACAGGCAGGCGACTTTGGGAGCATTTATACAGACGCCTTGTTCGACCGAGCGACTTTCAGTTGTCAGGCGCGTTGAGTCGCCTCGCTGAAGTGGCCGGTGAGGGCGGCGCCGAACTCGACATTCAACGGCGCATCATTGAGGAGTTGCTTCGCATCGCACGTACGTCGCTTCGAGGGCGAATCTTGGGGGATCGCGATGAGCGCGGTCTGCGGCTCGACGAAGAACTTGAACACGAGGCGCGCCTTGCGTACGCATGGCGAAAGCTCGAAAAAACGGCCACAGGATTGCCACCTACCCACGACCCGGCGTGGGTAGAAGAAGCGCGCCGCACAACGGCTGAAGAGATCACGGCGTACATCCACGACAAGCTCGAACATGCGGCGAGCAAGTGCAAACCGTTCATTACGCTGAGCGTGGGCGCGCCGCTCCTACCTGACAAAGCCTATGTGGTTCACCATCCAGACTATGCGGGCCTCTTGGGCGGACACCTCGCGCGCCTTTCTTCCCATCGAATCGATCGAGGTCAGGTGATCGGGTCCGAAGATCCCCATTCAGTGATTTTCTACTACGCCCAGATCGGCTGCCCGCTCCACGCCATCAAGAGCATTGTAGACTACGAAAAGCGCTATTTTGCGGTTAAAGAGCGTGAACTTGCTGAAAGTGGCAAAGTACAAACTCTACCCAAAGGCGTGCCTCAAATCCCCATTCATCAGGACAAAAACTGGGAAGGTGCACCCGATTCTGACACTCGGCTCTTTCGGATCTCCATTGAAGGCGTCAAACAAAACGACTCAAAACAAGCGTATTCCGATCGAATGTCAAAACGCGAGCACAAGCAGGCGGACGTGGCTGTGGCAATGGACGACCTTCGCGACTTTACCCTCGGCGCCGCGTTTGGACTCATCACCTTCCAGTCATCCGGTCCGGCCGGTGAAGGGTATTACCTCGACGATCCCGACCTTGACCCTGAACGGCGCAAACTTGGCAAATTCAGGGATCAGGCGTTTTCAGGCTACCGAGGTCGCCTACCCGTTCAACGGCAATGGGTAGCTTCAGCTTGGGCAAAGAAATTTGACGGCCTGATGGAAGATCGCGATGCGGCCGGCTTGGGTAAGATTTTGGACATCCACCGGGCAGAGCTGCTCCGGCTGTTGAAAACATCCGACGGGCCGGGCGGCAAGCAGCTCGCTGAGCATCTGAATCGGGAAATTGAAGCGCTCGGGGCCTTTCGAAAAGAGCGCGGGGTGTGACGGACGTAGAACGCACCTCGGACGCGATGTCCGCCGCTTTGCCGGAACATCCAACCCTCCTCGTTGGGCTGGGTGAGTTTGGTCGCGACGTGGTGCGTTTGGCCTTTGCCGGGGCCGAAAAAAAAGAACCTGAATCTACCCATGGTGCCAAGGCCGAACCGTACGCGGCCCGCACAAATTCCAACTTGGTCGTGGTTCCAGACGGCGAACCCGACGCTATTTTACAAGGTGCAAAACAGGCACTCACCACGCTGCTCGATCTCTCTCACTTCGTGGTGAGTACACATGCAACCGACCAACGCGGCCCGCGGTGCGACGTTGTGGTGGTGGCCGACCTGAGCGATCCGGTGGCGTGTGAGCGCGCTCCAATTGTTTCGGCTCGCCTTGCGGCCGACTTGCGTCGCGAGTTCAGAACGATTTTAGGCACGGGTGACGGCGCCCTCGCAGTGGTCCCCATCCTCGCGGTTCCCAGGCGAACGAGCGCGGCGGCCGCAACCAAAGCGTTTGCACTTTTCGAAAAGGCAAGCGCCGGCAAATCGCTCGAAAGGCTCGGCGGCCGTGTGTACATCGTTGAAGATCAGAGCGGGAAATACCTTCTTTCCCGCGCTGAGATGGTGCGCACCTTTGCCGCGTTTCTCCATCTGCTCCTGCTTTCGCGGCTGCGTGATCGCGAAGAAGGCACGCGCCCCCTTGTTGAAGCTGAGAGCCGCGATCCGTCGCACTGTTTCGCCACGTTTTCGTGTGCAACGTTGCTTTTCGACAATCACTCTCTCGCGCGCAAGTGCGCCGCCCGATTGGCAACCGAGATCCTGGGGGTTTTTCGCACCGGAAACGCCCCGACAATTGAGGAGATCGGCGCCGAAGCCGATCGACTCACGTTGTCGCGGGCCGACTTGGAAGTGGAGCTTTGGAAGGAAGGTTCCGGTCCGGGTCGCGACGCCTCGCTGCTTTCAAAACACCTTGATCCGCCGAAGATCGTTGTTCCCTCTGTCGAGGAAGACGATGGCCCCGAAGACATCGTGGAGCGCAAGTTCGGCCCGCTGTGGCGCGCAGGCGTCATCCATTCGCTCAAAGCGTTTCGAAACGACGTGGAGCGCTTCAAGATGGATCGACTGGCCGCCGAAATTGAGCATCGAGGCAAGGCCTGCCTTGAACGCGTCACGAACGATTTGGCAAGCCGCACCGATGCGATCGTTGCCGCGGGTCCGCGCGGGCATGCTCGCGCCATCGATTTTCTGCGCGAGGCCCTGTCTCGAACCAAAGGTGATTTGTCGGCGATCGGCGCCGCGATCGAAGCGCCGAGCCTTTCAAACTTTCCCGCGTCGCCTCTCGATCAAAAACTCGAAGCGCTCCAAAGTGCCGTGTTCGCTCGCCCCAGACCGCTTCGCATGCGCGTTTTCGGTTTGATCGCAGCGGCCGTGAGTACACTGCTCATCGCGGGATTGGTGCGCGGTGCGTTGCGATTTCTCGCGGCTCCCGACCCCGATTTTTTTGACACCGCGGCGGTGCTTCCCGACGAGTTTCCATGGATCTTGGGCAAGGGGATCACTCCGTTTCTGATCGGGGCGGCGTTCGCATCCACTTCCACGTTCTATCGGCTCTACAAGCATCGAAAGCGCCACCACAACTGGGTTCTCGAAGCGCAGGCCGATCTCGACCAGGCGATGGTTCGCTACGTGACCCAGGACATGGTGCGCTACTTCTACGAGCGCCTCGATTTTGCGCGGCTCCTGTGGTTGCAACGCATCTACCGAGCGTACAAAGAACGCCTTGAAGAAGCGCTCTACCGATTGGAAGGTGTCCGCGCCGCGCTCGCGCGATCTGAACACGCTTTGGCGCAGGAAGAGCGACGCCTTGATGAGCGCCTCGATGAGGCGAAAAGCGGCGGCGGAGTGCTCCTTCGAGGCGTTGTCGCCAAGGCCGACGCGATGTCTGTATACAATGATGTTCGCCCGCCTGAACTCACGGCCGTGGCGGCCCGACTCCTGCGCGACTCCCTCAAGGAAGAAAGGGATCTTCGCGCAAAGGACGGACTGGATACATTTAGTGCGTGGTCCGTGGCCCCATTTGCCGATCCGGCGCGATTGGTCAACTTCGGTCTGCGAGAACTCACAACGACCGGTTCGCTTTCACCGTTCGAACATCCAAGCGCCGCACTTGCCGCGGCCGTACATGACGCGGTTCGCACTCTCCTGCGGGACGTGGCGCTCAAGCTGGCCGCCCCGCTTGAAACGGTAGCGGTTCGCACAACGGCCGAGCACATTCGACGGCTCGCGATTATTCCGCCCGCCGCCCGACCGCTGTTCGACACGCTTTTTGCCTCTGAAAATGTGCGTGGGGCGTGGGAAATGCTCGACGCCTCGGACGATCAGAATCGTGTACACCTGCTCGTTGTCCAAACCGATCTCGACCGCGGATCGCTCGCACGCAGCGGTGACGGCGCCGGCGGAGAAAACCATTGAGCCGCGCGGCGTTGTTTCTCTTGAGCCTTCTCGGCGCTTGGGCGGCGGCGGCCCGGCGTCATCCAATTTGGACGGCGGGTATCGGCGTTTTTATAGTGCTTTTGCTGCTGCTCGCGGCCGGTCGGGCGGTACAAACCTGGCTTGAACAACGCGCGAGCCGCGTTGCAACGGGGCCCATTTTTGCGCTGTCCGGCATTGCAACGTTGGCTCTCGCACTTCTCACGGCGCTCATCGACGGCATTTTGGCGCTCAGCGGTGAAGCTCAACTCGGTGAACGGTTTGTGCGTCTTTTGGCGCGCGAAGACGTTGTTCGAGCAACGCTGAACGTGCCCGACGGGAGAATTGTTCTGCCCGCGCCGCTCAGCCTTCCGCTCTCCGTTGCACTGTTTGCGATTGTGTACACAATCCTTGTTTTGTGGGTCGGGCGCACGCTCGCCGAAATGGTGAGTCTTGAACAAAAGCCCGACGACATTCTGGCCAAAGAGCGCGCCGCTCATCAAAAAGCCATCGCCGACGCGCTCAAAGAAGGGCGTCAAATGCCTCAGACAGAGGTGGTGTCGCTCCCACTCAACGACGATCTGTTTGGGCGCACTTATAAGCTTCTCGGCCATTGGACGAGCGTTGAACTTGTGGAGGAACGCTTTGTCAGGTGGCAAAAACCGCTTGTTTTCGGCGTTGGAACGCTTCTTTTTCTTTCACTCTACGCAGCGGCGGGTGGTCACATGCACCCTGCCATTTGGGCCGGGGCGTTGCTGCTTGTTGACGGTTTGCAAAAAAACCTAAAAACGCCGCCGAAACCGCCTGAAAAAGAAGAACAGCCGGCCGAGCAAAAAGCCGCGGCGATCGATCTGCCCAGCGTTCGCCCCATGATCGAAGCGGTACACAAGAGCGCGGGCCCGCTCGCCGTCGCACCCGCCGAACCCATCGCCGCACCCGCTCAGATCTCCCCCGGAACGGCCCTCGCCGCGAAGCGCGTTCTCGAAGACATGTTGCGCGAACTCGGCATGGCCGGCGGGTTATATGTACACCAGGGCCTCGCGTGTGACGCATTTGCCGAGCGCCGCAACGTTTTACTGACAACACCGCCTCAATCCGGGAAGCGTACACTTCTTGACTTGCTCGTGTTTTACACGTTGCTCGTCGACAGCGAGACGGTGCTCTACCTCGCTCCCGATGAGGCCGAAGCCGCGCGGGCGGAAGAGCGATTTGCCGAGCGCGCCGAGGCTGCAAAGTGGCAGTGGAACATTTTTGCCGCGCGCATCGCGGGCAAGAGCGGAGCCGTGGATCCGGGGCGTGCGCAGCCCGGCCTTGTGTTTGCCGACCCTGAAGCTCTCCACCGCGATCTCTGCGGCCATCAAGACGATTGGAAGGCGTACCTCGGAACGTTGGGCCTTGTGGTGGTTCCCGATCTCGACCGGTATCACGGGGCGCGCGGCGCGCATTTGGCTCACTTGGTCAGGCGGCTTCGCCGCGCCGCCGCCCGCTCAAGCCCCGATCTTCCACCGCGCGCTTCAGGCGAGCGACTTCGTTTTCTTGCCACCGCGTCGCCGCTCTTTCGCGATCTCGGCAAATTTGCCGAACGCTTGATCGGAAGGCCTTTTCACGTGCTCGGCCCCGAAGTCGACGGTGCTCCGCGCCCCGACGCGTTTTCGTATCTGTTGCCGGCGCGCACGGCGGCGAGCGACCTGCACCCCGCCGTTGTCGCACTTGGAGAAGCCCTCGGCGTGGGCCTTTCCGCCGAGCTTTTCGGCTACGACGATGTGCTCGCGGCAACCGACGTCACCCGCGCCAACGAGATCATGATCGGGCGCGGCGTGGCCACACGCGGCCGTTCTTTTACCGACGCAGGTGGATCCTCCAAGGCATTGGCCGACGCTCAGGTTGTTGTGGCGCGCGCATCGGCGGCTCGATTTCCCGCCCTTTCGCTTCTTGTTTCGCACGTGGGGTACCGCGTGGGACGTGTACCCAAAGCCAAACGCGCCGCGCTCGGAAAGGGTGAATCGGTGGGCGCGGGCGCCGCTCGAAAAGAAGAGGAGATTGAGCCTAAAGAGCTACAACCCGAGGCTCCGGCCGACGGAACGCTCACCATGGAGTAACTCGCCGCCGCAAACCTTGAGCAAAAAATCATTGTTTTCTTTCAGCCTGATTTGGAGCCTTTTTCAGCTCTCTTGGTGAAAGAGAGGCCTCACCCGAGCCACCCCGATCTCGGTCACGGGTGTACACTTGCCATCGATCCGTCGGCCGAAAACGTGCAGCTTGCCCACCTGCGTTCGGCGCTTTCGGAGGCAGAAAAAACCGAAGAAGAACTCAACGCCGACTTTTCACCGGCGCTGGTTGCTGAAACGCTTGCGCAGCTCAAGAGTGACAGCGAAAGCGGGCTCTTGGAGCGTCGGCGAAAAGTGATCGAAACGGCCACCGGTGAAGCCAAAACGGTGTGTACATTTCGCCTCTCCACTCCCCTCACCTCCGATTTTGCAACGCGTGCGGCGGGTGAGCCGGCCCGCGTGATCGACAGGCATACGGGTGACATTCTGTTCGCCGTGGAACGCGAACGAGCGCTCGCCGCCGCTTATCCGGGTCGGGTGTTTGTGCGCCAAAAAAAGCGTTTTTGTGTGCTTCCTTTTGAAGAGCAGGACGCTTCGTCGCGCGGTGAAATCGCCTGCGAGCGTGAAGAGCGCCTTATCACGACCAGCAAAATTCGCTCGATGGAGGTGGCCACCGTCGAGCGGCGATCGGGCGGCGACAGGCGCTCCGCCCGTGACTCCGTCGTCGCGGAAGAAGGTTCATCTGTCAATGATCGACGTATTGAAGATCGGCGCTCGGCTTATCAACGCGCCGCTGCGGCTCGAACGCTCGGCGGGGTTTCATTTTCCCTGCGAACCTTACCGGTGAATGTCACGGAACACGTCTTGGGCTTTAGACGATTCGATCTGAACGGCCTCGTGCGCGACACCACTCTCTACCCGGAGCCCATCACCTGTTCGTTTTCAGGCAAAGCCACACTCATGGGCTTTCCGGCGTCGTCTTTCAGCGATGTGAACGGCGCCACGTTGCACGCGCTCGCTCACCTATTTCGCACAACGCTCGGCGCCTTTTTGCACCACACAGAAGAGGACGTGGACGTTGTGTGGCTGCCTTCTTTTGGCTCCGAGAAAGAACCGAGCATCGCCTTCGTCGACCTCCCCCCCGGCGGAGCCGGCTTTGCGGAGGGGTGCTCCCTCGACGTGCTTCGCGCATGTGTACGCTGGTCGCTGGCACTGGTCCGCCGCTGCCCCGGTGGATGCGGTCGCACAAGCGGTTGCCTCTTCTGCATTCAAATTCGTGACTGCCATTCTGCCCCCGACGACCTCCTTCACCTCGACAAAGCCGGCGCCGATCGCGTGCTTTCACTCCTCGTTGGTGAGCAGGAAGCCAAGCGGTTTGACGCGCCGACAAAAGGAGCGCCGTAGATGTACACATTGCCGCCGAAAGCAGTTTCACCCTCCATGCCTCCGTCGTTACGAAGATTGTGTACACTCGCAGCGATAGTGCTCACTGGGGCATGCTCGACTGAGCCCGCCCCTTCCTCCGGATCAGGCAATTCTACCGCGCAAAGTGGCTCTTCTTCGGTATCGTCCTCCCCTTTGCCCACCGGGTCGGCGAGCCAGGCGGGCGCGCGCGACGTTCCATCTCCCCGACCTCCCAACGCTGCGGAGTTGGCGTTTCTTTCCCCCCTCGCTGTTGGATCTACCCTGTCAGGTTGGAACATTGCCGAGGTGCGGGGGATCACCCAGGGAACCCTCGACCTGGTGTGTACCAAAGGTGGTTCCAAAGTCATTTTATCCATTGCGCTTCATGCGCCCGGCGGAGCTGAACCTCCCGCTCTCGCGGAACCTTACGCTGTTTATTATTCGGTCCGCGGTGAACAAACCCTGGAGGGAGAAACCCTTGCCAAAGCGCTCGCCGCCGTTCTCGAAAAAAACAAAGGTGGGCCACCCCCTCCCGGCCTCATGCCATTTGTGCCGCGCCCTCAATCGCTTTGACCACGGACCTACCCGTTGACTCGAGAGCGTTTCAGGTTGGTTCGACAGCTTCAACTCGCCCGTGCCGCGCTTCTCGCGGCGCCCGGCATGGGTTTAATGCTGCTCGACCTGACTCGGCGCTATCACCACCTCTCAGCGTTGGATGCGCTCCATTGGGTAGGTTATGTTGCGACAAGCTTTCTCCAAGGCGTTTTGTGGGCAAGTTTACTTGCCACAGCCGCCCGTGAACGCGCCCTTTCTCGAAACTTTTTTGCCGGCGTTTTTGCGCTCCTTTTCGCTTTTTCTACCGGTGTTGAGCAGGCATTTCTAACCCGTTGGGGTGCGTACGCTTCGTCTTACACAGAATGTTCCCATCATTCAATCTGGACGTTGTGGGTTGCAGGTTACCCACTTGGTGAAAGGGCCACTTTGGCCCTCATTTTCAGCCTTGGGGTGGTTGCCATTCTGTGGGTAGCCGCCGCTCGAAAAATCCGCGCTTATCCCAAACCGCTGCGGCGCCACCTTCCGCTGCTCAGCTTTGTGTTGATTCTCGTCGCTCTCAGCATCCCTGTGAGTTACCGCGTTTCCCTTCAGTCATCGGCCCCGGGCGCCATTTACTTTCATGCCATTTCAATCTGTACAGAATCGCACCTCGTGCCTGGGGCGGAAACACCTCTGGTAAGGGTAGATCGCCGAACTCCACCGCCCATCCCTCCGATCAAACCCAGCACTCCCGTCGCTCGAAATGTGCTCTTTCTTGTGCAGGAGAGCCAGCGCGCCGACTCCGTTTGTTTGCCTGAAGAAAAGAGTGCACCAAAGCAGCGCGGGCAACCCATTCTCTCCTACCCAACAGGTACGCGTTCACCCAAATGCGGGCTGCTGCATCTTCCACCGCCGTTGCCATTTCCAACATGTGGGCTGGAATTGACCCTGTTGCAGATTACAAAACCCTGCACAGCGCCCCACTTTTGTGGGAGTTTGCGAGCGCCGCCGGATTTGATACAGCCTATTGGACAAGCCAAAACCTTCTGTTTGGCAATGCCCGTCTGTATGTTCAAGATCTACCCATCGCCCACTTTATCTCCGGCTCCACCCTGGCGCCCGACTCCGACACGCTCACCGGCGCATCGGATGAAGATCTCACCCGCTACGTGATTGGTGAATGGGCGTTGCTCAAAGAGCCGTTTTTTGCTGTTGTACACTTCTCCAACATCCATCGGCCGAGAAGGGTTGACCCCGCCCGGGCGCCTTTTCAACCCCAGGAGGATGTGAGCGGTCGCCTGCTCGCCGGGCGAAACCACTACGCCAACGCTGTGTACCTTTCAGACTTGGCGACGGCTGAATTGGTGAAACACGTGCGCTCCACGCCGAGCGGTGCCCGCACGGTCATTGTGTACACATCTGACCACGCTGAATCACTCGCCGAACACAACAACGAAATCGAGCATTCTTCCACTGTATTTGACGAAGAAGTCCACGTGCCCATGTGGATAGACGCTCCTCCCGAACTTCTAACCGAAAACGAAAAATCCGCCCTCCGCTCCAAACGCGATACCTACCTTGTGCAATACGACCTTGCCCCCACAGTGCTTGACCTTTTGGGCGTGTGGAATGCCCCCGAAGTGGAACCTTACCGCCGCGCGATGTTGGGTAGACCGCTCACAAGGCCCGACGTTTTTGACAAACCCGTTCCCCTCACCAACGTGTCGTGGGTATGGGAATACCGCCTTCCCAACTGGGGGATGATCCTAGGCAGTCGAAAAGTGATCGCCCTCGCAAACGACGATCGATACAGGTGTTATGACCTGGCAAAAGACCCCTCCGAAGAAACAGACCTCGGCGAAAGTGCCTGCGCCGATCTGGTAGGTGCGGCGCGCGCTCGCTTTCAAATTCTTCCTCGCGATATGCCCGGTCACATTCGCAGTCGCCCTGATATTTGGGGCCGAGCGCCTTAAACCTAATACCACCATTCGCAAAAAAGTTTCGCGAGGCCCCCAATCGTTCCCCGGTGTGCTTTGATAGCCGCGCCGATGAAGAAGGCATGGGTTTGGCTCCTCCCAATTGTGATCATTGCCCTGGGCGTGGCCGGATATGTGTGGTTTGCGGCGGGCTCCAAAGCCCCCGAAATTGACTATCGCACAGCGGCCGTTGAAAAAAAGCGTATCGTTGGGCGCATCACTGCGAGCGGCACTCTCCAAGCCGTCGTGACAGTCCAGGTGGGTTCTCAGGTGTCGGGGCGGGTTCAAACGCTTTTCGCCGACTTCAATTCCACAGTGAAAAAAGGCCAATTGGTCGCCAAGATAGACCCTCAACTTTTTCAGGCCGCGGTGGCTCAGGCAAGCGCCAATCACCGCGCGGCGCGGGCAGCCGTTGCCCAGGCAACCGCCCAGTCCAAAAACGCCGACCGTCAACTTGAACGCCTCGCCGAACTCTACAAACAGGGCCTTGCCACCCAAATTGAATTTGACACAGCAAAAACGGCCGCAGAAGTGGCGAAATCCCAGATTGACAGCGCTAAAGCGCAAGTGGATCAAGCCGCGGCCGCCCTCAGTCGAGCGAAAGTTGACCTTTCTTATACAGACATCCTTTCACCCATTGACGGGGTCGTCATCTCGCGCAGCGTGGATGTGGGTCAAACCGTTGCCGCATCCCTGCAAGCGCCGGTCATTTTCACCATCGCCGAAGACCTCCGAAAAATGCAGGTCAACACCAATATCAGTGAAGGCGACGTGGGTAGACTCCAACAGGGAATGGCCGCATCGTTCACCGTCGATGCATTTCCGGGGCAGCGTTTTCGAGGGACAATCGCGCAAATTCGCAATGCCGCCACCACCGTTCAAAACGTTGTCACCTATAACGCCGTGATCGATGTCGCCAACAGTGAACTCAAACTCCGCCCCGGCATGACGGCCAACGTCACCATCATTTACGCAGAAAGAGAAGACGTTCTCGCCGTACCCAACCAGGCGCTTCGATTTCGCGCCCCACCTGAATTGGCGGGAACAACAACCCCAAGCGCCTCGGGACCGGGTAGATCCCGCAACCGCGACAGAGCCTCGGCCGATGCGCCGCCTCCGCCCGATGTGTCAGGTGCTCCCTCGGCATCGGCGGTTCAGGTGGGGTCCGCCGATGCGCCCGCGTCGAGCGGTACGGGTAGACCGCGCGATCGCGGTGATGGCGGGTGGAACAACAGAACGGTGTGGGTTCTCCGGCAGGGCAAAGCCGAACAAGTGAACATTCAGGTTGGATTGACCGACGGAACAAGCACCGAACTTACCGGGGGTGACCTGAAAGAAGGCGACCAGGTTGTCACCGACGCCACAGTCAAGGGTGCTTCCACATCGTCTACCCCACCCGCCGGTTTGGGCGGCCCTCAGCGCAGGATGTTCTGACATGCCCGCGCCGCCCACCGAACCTACCCATATCGAACCGTCGGGAACGGGGCCGCTGATTGTTGTAAAAGATCTCACCAAAGTGTACACAACAGGTGAGGTTTCTGTGCGCGCTCTTGACGGGGTTTCCCTGACGATCGAGCACGGTGAACTCGTATCGATTATGGGCTCTTCAGGGTCGGGCAAAAGCACCCTCATGAACATCTTGGGTTGCCTCGACAAGCCGACGAGCGGCAGCTACACGCTCGCAGGGCAAGAAGTGTCGCGTTTAAGCAGGGATGAATTGGCAGAAGTTCGGAGTGAAGTTCTGGGCTTCGTTTTTCAGAATTTTAACCTGCTCGCCAGAACAAGCGCCATTGAAAATGTGGAACTTCCCCTCCTCTACCAAGGTGTGCCCGGTGCTGAAAGGCATGAACGCGCGCGTGCCGCACTTGAACGGGTAGGTCTTGGAAAGCGCCTGGATCATACCCCCGCTCAACTCTCGGGCGGTCAGCAACAGCGGGTCGCCATTGCCCGCGCTTTAGTGGGTGATCCGCGGGTGATATTGGCCGATGAGCCCACGGGCAATCTCGATTCACGCACCAGTATAGAAGTGATGGCGCTTTTTCAGGAGTTGAGGTCCACCGGGATCACCGTGGTGATTGTTACCCACGAACATGACATCGCCGACTTGACGGGTAGAGTGATCGCCGTAAAAGAC
Organism: Polyangiaceae bacterium; assembly: GCA_016712345.1. Lineage (GTDB taxonomy): Bacteria > Myxococcota_A > Polyangia > Polyangiales > Polyangiaceae > JADJRH01. The sequence goes on along the minus strand of JADJRH010000011.1, from coordinate 2,340,941 downwards.
GGTAAAATTCGATCGGACGAAGTACAAACACCACGCCCAGCCGTCTTACCATCGCAGGCGCCGCAGGGAGAAACCCGATGAACTTTGAAAAACGAAAGAGGCGCGGCGGACTCAACCTCTTTTCAACCCTGAAAGTGGCCCTGCGAGCGCTGTGGCGAAACAAAATGCGCTCGTTTCTCACCACGCTCGGAATCATTATCGGAGTGGGTGCCGTCATCGCAATGATGGCCATCGGCGCCGGAGCCAAAGCCCAAGTTGAGTCGGCGTTTGCCGCCATGGGAACCAACCTCCTGATCGTCATGTCAGGTTCCACATCCGCCGGCGGCGTTCGAGGCGGATTCGGCTCTCAACCCACCCTCACATGGGATGATCTCCAGGCAATTAAAACCGAAATTTCTACCGTCAAAGCCGCGGCTCCTCAACTCCGATCCAGTCAATCGATTGTCGGCGAAGAGTCTAACTGGACAACTCAAATTATCGGCACAACCCCCGAATATTTTGAAATTCGAACCTGGCCAATGGCGCTTGGTGCGGCGTTTACCCAAAGTGATATCGACAGCGGCGCCAAGGTGGTTGTGCTGGGTCAAACTGTTGTTGAAAAACTCTTCGGCGCCAATTCAGACCCCGTGGGCAACACGGTTCGCATTGGTGGAAAGCCATTTGAAGTGGTGGGTGTTGCCATTCGAAAAGGTCAATCTGCCCAAGGTCAAGACTATGACGACACGGCGTTTATACCCATGACAACGTTCGCTCAAAATATTCAGAGCGGGCTTGGAAAGTACATCCCAGGAAACATCTTTGTGGCCGCGACGTCGGCTGAAACAACAAGCCGCGCTCAAAAAGACATCACCGCGCTCCTGCGCGATCGACATCGCATCGGGCCGCGCGCCGATGATGATTTTTCTATACGAAACCTCGCCGAAATCGCAGGTGCGCAGCAGGAAGGCACCGAAACAATGACAACCCTTCTCGCGAGCGTGGCCGCCGTTTCACTTCTCGTGGGTGGCATTGGAATCATGAACATCATGCTCGTAAGCGTCACCGAGCGAACGCGCGAGATAGGTGTACGCATGGCAATCGGCGCAAAACCGCGCAACATTCTCCTTCAATTTCTCATCGAAGCCCTTGCTTTGGCGATGATGGGCGGGCTTTTGGGGGTGGCGCTCGGCGTGGGAGTCGCCCGCTGGCTCGCCGTTCGGTTTGGCTGGCCGCTCCTCGTTCAACCCGACGTGATTGCAATCTCCTTTGCGTTCAGCGCGTTCGTGGGCGTTGTTTTCGGCCTCTACCCAGCTCGAAAAGCCTCCAGGCTTGACCCAATCGACGCGCTTCGATTCGAGTAATCCAGAGCGACCGCTGACGCGTCATGCCAAGACCTGAAGCGCCTGGATGCCTGCGACGTCTCTTCACCACGGAGTTCCCCAGCGGCGCATGCGCCTCATTCGAACGGCGAGTAACTCGTTGCGGTTGAGTTGTCGATGCAGCAGAAAGAGCCCGTTCTGGGAGGTCCGGCGACTTGAGATGTCCATCACGTCGCCATCCACCGGTCTCGCCGGTCTCTCGTTTTCGTCGTGGCTGCGCTCGCCACAGAACTCCATCTGGAGAACCCGACGCGCCACGCTGTTCGCTTTTCCGCTTGGCGACGGGCAAGGGTGTCCCAAACGTCTCGACAAGACTGGATCCGTGCCTTGCAGAACGTTCCGCTAAAGGGAAGTTTCAGGTCGTTGCGCGGCGGTGTCAGCGACCACGAGTCCGTGGTGAAGAGACGTCACGGGTGGCAGGGCGTTTCAGGTCGTTGCGTGGCAGTGTGAACTTTCGATAGCGTGGTCGCGTGCGCGCGCGTTTGCTCCTGCTACTCGCTGCTGTCGGACTCCTCGTCGGTTGTGGAAACGACAGCGCGCCACCGCCCAAAGTCGCCCGCGAAAGCGCCGGTGTTCAAGTGCGACGCGTGGCCACCCAATGGGGAGATACCGTTTCCGAAGAAGGCTTTCTCGAAGGGGATCCCAACGGCGTTTCAGAATTTCATGTGGTGACGCGGCGAACGTTTATCCTCAAGGACGACAACCGGGTAGATGTACACATTGAACGCGACGAGGTGTACACAACAAAGTTGGGACCGTTTCGCTGCAAAGCCAAAGGCGATCTAAGAGGGGTTGTGCGGTACGCGTGGGCTGGAGACGAGGCCGAAGTGGCGCTCACTCTCGGACCGGGCGAGCTGCCGCGCACGTGCGACCGCCCCGGGTTCGCCGTCACGAGCAAATCGCTCGGTGAAACCAAACTCACCCTTTATTTGCGCAGCGATCAGCTCATCGCCAAAACATCGGCCCGCGACCGAACCGTGCTCTTGCCGCTCCAATAACGTTCGCAAAAAAACCGGAGTGGTTGGCATCGGGCGGCGGCGCACGCAATTGCCTGAGAACTGGGAAATGCGCGCCGAACCGTGCAAGACTCGGTGGTCATGAAGGCTCGCGCTTCAATTTGGTTTGCTTCTTGTCTCGCCCTCTTTGTCGCTTCGTGCGGCGGCAAAGTGCTTGTTGAAAAGCCGCAGGGACAAAAAACACCCGCAGAGGCCTGCAAAGACCTATGCGACGCCGCACTCAACTCAAACTGCGGTGAAATTCCCGACTGCGAACTGGGTTGTACAGGTATTGACCTCACCATTCCCGACGGCTGCGACGAAGAATACGTCGCCCTGATCGAGTGTTTTATCGACACGTGGGAATCGGGAAATTGTGACCCACTCGCCCCGTGTGAAACAACGTTTCAAGCCTATTCAGACTGCGCCGTCGCGGGGACGGGCGGCAGCGGAGGTTAGTCCTCTTCAGGCAGCGTTGTTTCTGTACCGTCAAGCTGAGCGGGTTTCACAACCACCACCGTCACGTTGTCGGGCCCACCCGCCCGGTTTGCGCAGTCAACGAGCTTTTCCGCCGCCGCGCCTGGATCGGTTTCCGACAAAAGCACGCGCACGATCGCCTTTTCGTCCACAACACTCCACAAGCCGTCGCTGCACAAAAGGTACACATCGTCGAGTTCACATTTCTCGGCGCGCAGATCGACCGCCACCTCCGCGCGCGCCCCGAGACAACGTGTCAGCGTATGTTCGTGCCGCTTGCGCACCGCGGGATCAGCCTCTTTTCCATGCGCTCTTAGGTATTCAGCCGCCCGCGAATGATCCTCCGTCAAACGCTCCAACTTTCGCCCGCGCAAACGGTACACCCGCGAATCGCCCACGTGCGCGATGTACACAAAGCCTCGAACCATCAGGAGCGCCGCAACCGTCGCCCCCATGCCTGCGCATACCGGGTATTGAACACCCGCCGCGTGGATCGTGCGGTTTGCGTGTTGTACACACAAACGCAGCACTTCAAGCGGACCGACAGGCGCGTTTTCACCTCCGTCGGGTTGAGTGGGATCCAGATCAAATTCCCAACTTTTTGAGGCGATTTCGTCAACCGTCATCCGCGACGCAATGTCTCCGGCGGGGTGTCCACCCAAGCCGTCGCTCACCACGGCAAGGCCGCGCGCTTCGACAATTTCAAACGCGTCTTCGTTGCGATGCCGAGATCGGCCCGGATGGGACGCTCCGCCGGCCGCGAGCAGCGCCGGTCCCTCGCCCTCGGCGTGGAGCATCTCGCGCTTCATGGTGACTTCGTCGAAGCTTTCGTCGGCTCTTTCCATGTGCGGCCCGCGGCAAGCCGATCGTGCACCTCTTTGTGCCAAAGCGCCACGGGTGCTCGGATAAGAAATGTCAGGCGAACAAACTCAATCGCGCAGGCGCGTTAAAACAGGCTCGGCATCCCTTTCGGAAACAGCCGCCAATTCAGCCCCGGGCGACCGCGCAACAACCCAAAGCGACCGCCCAAAGGCCCCCGCACTGAGCAGCGCCCCAACGAGTCCATACGACGCAAACAGGCGTGCTCCCGTCCCGCTCAGACCGGTCACAACGAAGTAAGAACCCAGAAGCGCGCAGCCAAACGCCGTCGGCGCAAGGCGCGAAACATCTTTTTCCAAGCCCCGCTGTGTTCGACCGATGAGCCAAACGAGCGGAAAAACCGCCGCGGCGTAGTGATGACCCCACGCAATTGGAGCGATCATTGTGGTCACAAACCATGCGAGCGCGAGCACTTCGCGACGCATCCACTTGTGCGCCCGCGCCTTTAAAACAAGGCCAAACGTGCTCACATAAAACGCCGCACCCACCGCCGCCGTCATCCGTTGGACAAGCGGATTGGGAGCCGAAAGCTCAAACACATCGAGAGGCGCATCGGTCAAAAGCCTGTGCAAAAAGCCTCCCATCGACTGGTTTGGGAAAAACGCGTACCCACGCGACGCGGTGGGCAACACGTGAGTGATGTACGTCACGTGGTTTTCAACACCGGCAACAAGGAGCGAAGTCAGACCCAAAAACACCGCTCCGATCGCCGCCGAAATGGCTGTCTTTCGCGCGTGGAATACAAGCAGTGGCGCCACCGCGAACAAGTGCGGTTTTACGGCGCCTGCAAGAGCGAGAAAGAGCCCCGCCGCCACGTCGAATCCACGGTCAAGGCTTACCCATGCGGCCCCCAAAAAAAGTGCCACATAAAGCGACGCTTGGTTGAGTTCGAGCGAGCGCGCGATCGGCAGAAATACCGCCATGAGTACAAGTGTACCCATCGCCTCAACCGCGGACGGCCACCTTCTGCGCCCGGTCCAAGCCGCCGCAACAAGCATTGCAATCAGCAGAAAAACAAGCCGATTGGTGCTCACGAGCGACCACGAAGAGAACTCTTCTTGAACAACGTGTGGGATGTACAAAACCGCAGCAATGGGCGGATACAAAAACGCCGCGGTGTCGGTTTTTGTCATGTCGTAAATCGGAGCGTTCGGCGTCTCCAAAAGGCTTCGCGCCGCGGCCATTGCCGGCAACGCGTCGTTCACGTTGGAGCGCGCCGGATGCACAATCGCGAGCACCGCGTTGAGCCTGTCCCACGTCCCGTGAATCACCTCGGCCTGAATCACCGAGAGTATCATGAGTACACACGCCGGAATGAGCCCAATGGCCAGCAATTTGGCCGGTGTATTCAGTTCTCCCCGGGCCTTCTTGTCATCTCGGCGCGGGTTCAAGTTGGGGCTTTTCATGCGTTCGGTTTGTGTACATTTGGGGCGCGCACGGAAACCTTGTTTTAACAAAGAGCCTCTCGGCGCGGTGGATCGTCGTCAGTGGCGCCGCGCTTTTTCCAATCCCGCTGGGCGACCGACGAGGGTTTCCCGCGCCTCGCGACAAGGCCTGAAACCGTCCTTCACAAACGTCGAGGCTGCTGTCACTTCTTTGTCGTTTTGGATTGGATTGCCGCGACGACATCGGCCACCTGCTGTCGCGTGGAAGTTTCATCACCGCTGTTGTCGATCACGTAGTCGGCGGCCGCGATCTTGGCCGAAAGCGGGAGTTGAGCCGCGAGGCGAGCGCGTACACTTTCTTCGGCGACGTTGTCGCGCACCATGGCGCGTTTGACCTGTAGCTCTTCGGGGAGCGCCACCACAACCAACGGTCGAAACGCTTCGACAAGGCCATTTTCAACAAGAAGCGCGGCCTCGTAGCAGATGAGCGGATGACCGGCTTCGGTGAATTGCGCAATGCGCTCGGCGGTTAACATCCCAATGCGCGGATGAACAATGCGGTTGAGCGCTCGACGCTTTTCGGGATCTGAAAACACGATTTCGCCGAGTTTTGCCCTGTCGAGCGAACCGTCGGGCGCAAGCACGTCGGCCCCAAATTCTGCCACAACGGCACTCAGCCCTTCGGTGCCTTTCTCAACCACCTCCCGAGCGAGAAGGTCGGCATCGATCACCTTGACCCCGAGGTCGCGCAACATGCGTGCGACCGCACTTTTTCCCGAAGCAAGACCACCTGTCAGACCAAACGTGATGCTCATGCCGAAGCTCCGGCGAGCAGTTCTGTCGTGGTCGTGATGCGTACACCTGCGCGCTCCATTTCGTTAAGGGCGGCTTGTGTACCCTGCGGGGTGATCCCGGCGATTGCGTCAACCAACAAGGCTGTTTTGTAGCCTCTTTCGGCAAGGCCGAGCGCTGCGGCCTTTACGCAGTAATCGGTGGCAACTCCAAACACGAAAAACTCGGGAGCGTGCGCGAGCATGGATGTGTACGCTTGCAAAAAGTGATCGGCGATGGGGTTTGCAAAAAAGCTGTACACTTCCTTTTCAAAGTAAAAGCCCTGCGTTTCACCACGCAAAAGCTCACCCACGAAGTTGCCGATGGAGAGATTTGGCACGTTGGGGATAAAGCGAAACCGGCTTGGCAGAGTGCCCGATACCTTGAGCCAACCGGGGGTACCTTTTACGCAATGATCGGGGAAATTGGGCTTTTGACCGTTTGGCCCCAAACTTTTGCTCGAAGCAAATTCCCACGCGTCGTACGCGTGCGAATCGACGCTTCCCAAGATCGGCACGTCTTTTTTTACCGCCCACGAAATGAGATCGCGAAACAGGTCGTTGGGTGAGCTGGGAACGTAGAGCGCCCCGTTCGGTTCGCAAAAGTCCACTTGAACGTCCACGTCCACCAGCACTCGATCACTTGTCGTCACAGGGAGATCTCCTTTCGTCGGCTCATCCGTCCGCCACAAATCGTGCTCGCACCGTTTCCACAAGAGAGGCGAGTTTCGGCGAAACACTCGCTGTGAGCGCAACAGGGCCTTCCGCGAGCAGAAGAGCGTCGGGCGACAGAGCGTCCAGTCCTTCTTTGACGCGCGCAGAAATCGTTTCCACAGAGTCGCCCGCCCTCGTTCGAGATCCGGCCTTCATCACCTCTTCAAGAAGCGGTGTACACACGCCTTCACCCAGGTCCGATCCATTTTCATCGGCGAGCGCGATCACGTCGGATATCCCGTCAGATCTTTGGTAACGGTAGACTTGGTGCGCACCCGGCAAGGTGCCCTTCCCTTCTGAGAACTTGGCAATCGCCATCGTTTTTCCACCGGATTGGTGCTCCACCAATTTGTACACACCGCCGAGCGCCGGGGCGTCGATGGAGCACACAAGATCGGTGCCCACGCCGTAGAGATCGATGGGCGCGTTTTCTTTTCGAAGCGCTTCAATTTTGTACTCATTCAGATCGCCTGAAGCGACGATTTTTGCCTGTGTACACCCGTGTTCGTCGAGCACGTTGCGTACACCTCGCGAAAGTGTCAGCAAGTCGCCTGAATCGAGGCGTACACCCGCGAGCTTTTCACGTGCGATCTTGGCCGCGCGCTCCGCTCCGCGAAGGGTGTCGTACGTGTCGATGAGGAGGATGGTGGCGCTTGGAAACACCGCCGCGTAGCCCTCAAACGCAGCTTCTTCCGAGGGGTGCGCCATGGTCCATGTGGGCCGCCGTGCCCATCACCCGAAGCCCGTATTTCATGCCGGCCTGCACGTTGGATGTGGCGATAAATCCGGCGGCACATGCATCTCGGGCCGCGTCAATCGCCGCGGCAGAGTGGGTGCGACGGGTTCCAAACTCCATCACTCCCGCGTTGCCCGCGGCTCTCACAATGCGCGCGGCTTTCGACGCGATCATGGTGGCGTGGTTCACGGTGGAGAGAAGAAACGTCTCCGCGATCTGCGCTTCGATAATGGGGGCTGTAATGCGAAAAAGAGGCTCGTTCGCGAAGACAATGGTTCCTTCGGGAGCGGCCCACACATCACCGGTGAACCGAAAGTTTGCCAGATACGCCTTAAAATCGGGCGTCATTGCATCTTTCAGGGCGGGCACTGTTGCGAGGTAGTCAATTTCTTCCTTCGAAAAAGACAGGGCTTCGAGGTAGTCGAGGACGCGCTCTTTGCCCATGGCCACGAGGTAGCGGCGAGCTTTGGGTACACGCCTGACGAACATCTCGCAGGTGGCGATGTCGCTCTGTTTGCCGCGGTGGAAATAGCCCGCGGCCATGGTGAGCTGGTAGAGGTCGGTGCGCAGTGCATCCATTGGGCGCATGAGAATGGGTCACCGAGGCGAGGTCAACTCGCGCTAACCTGCGCGCCATGAGTGCGCAAATCATCGACGGAAAGGCCATCGCCCAGAAGGTGCGCGGCGAGGTAACTCAGAACGTGGCCGAGTTTGTGGCGCGGCTGGGACGGCCGCCCGGTCTCGACGTGGTGCTTGTCGGTGAAAACCAGGCGAGCGTTGTGTACACACGAAACAAAGAAAAAACAGCGACCGAAGCGGGTATGCGAAGCCGCCTTCACAAGCTGCCTGAAAGCACCTCTGAAGCGGAGTTGCTCGACCTTGTGAGGCAACTCAACGCCGACCCGAACGTGGACGGGATTTTGGTTCAACTGCCGTTACCCAAACATATTCGTGAAGATCGCGTGCTTGAAACAATCGATCCGAGCAAAGATGTTGACGGGTTTCATGCACTCAATTCAGGCCTTTTGATGAGCGGTCGTCCGGCGCTTGTGCCGTGTACACCTCTCGGGTGCATGCGCTTGTTGAAAGAATGTGGAACCGACTTGAAAGGCGCCCGCGCTGTGGTGGTGGGCCGCAGCAACATTGTTGGAAAGCCGATGGCGCTGTTGCTTCTGGCGGAGCACGCCACCGTGACGATCGCCCACTCGCGAACCAAAGATTTGCCGGCCGTTTGTCGGGAAGCCGATGTGCTTGTTGCCGCGGTGGGCAAGGCGAAAATGCTCGGGGCGGATCACGTGAAGCCGGGCGCGGTGGTGATCGACGTTGGAATCAACAGGACCGACGATGGCAAGCTGTGCGGCGATGTTGACTTTGATGCGGCCAAAGAAAAGGCCTCGTGGATCACGCCGGTGCCGGGCGGCGTGGGGCCGATGACGATTGCGTGTCTGATGTACAACACGCTTCTCGCTGCCGAACGCCGCCTGACAAGCGCGTGAAGATAGTCCGCTGATCTACGGGGATGCGTCGAAGATCACGTCGGTATAGGTGACCGAGTCGGGCGCAACAGGCACTTCAAGCGAGTATGTATTTCCCTCGGCGGTGAAGCTCACTGTGGCTGTTCCTTTGCTCGGAACGGCCACGTTGAGAACCACGGCGAGACCGAGCGAACCGGTGCCGTCTGCTCCTGAAAAAAACTGTCCCGGCCCCACGTCATAACCTACCGACGCACCTGAAAGACCGCCCGCCGTAACGCCTTGAAGCGGATTGGCAGACGAATCCACCGTGCGAAGCACCAGATGGGCGCTGCCCTGGTCAAGCGACGACACGTTGATTTGAGTCGCGATGTCTTGCATGACTTCAACGGGGACAACTTGAACAACCAAGTTTGTACCCGCGCTCAATATCGGCCTAGAATACGTTGAGTATGCAAAGCCGAGCACAGGGGTGGGACTTTCAGCCCATATCCACTGCGCCCCTTCAAAAACCGACAAAAGTTGAAGTTCACCGTTGTCACTTTTGGCGGTGACCTCACCGCTTGGACCTTCCGCGTGGACTGTAATCTCGTCAAAATAAGGCACCGTCTGGTCAAACGTCGCGTCCACAAATTCAACAACGCTGCCCGTCACATCGATCACGGCGGCGCCTGCGGATCCAGCTGTTCCGGTGCCCGACGTTCCACCTGTTCCACCCGTGCCTCCCGCGATACCTCCCGCGGGGCTGTTGTTGGGGCAAGGCACTTTACAGGTTTTCGAAGGGTCGTCTTCACACGGTGCGTCGACAAAACAATCGCCCGGTGATGTGAGCGACGCTGTTTCAGCGCTGCATCCAACAAGACTCAGCGCGCAGGCAACGCCCGCCCAGAGAGTACACAATTGAACAGTCCGCATTCGGCAAGCCTAACTTGGAATGGGCGCGAGTTGGCCAGTGGGCGCGCGGCGTGAGTGAATGAACGCAGCCACGCCGATGATGGCAAGACCGATGAGCTGCGACGTTGAAAGGCTGAGAAAGCCACCTCGGTCGTCCGCGCGGAGAAATTCGAGCACAAAACGGCCGGCCGCGTAGAGCGCCATAAACGCCGCAAAGACCTGACCGTCGTAGCGCTTTCGCGGGTGCAGCCAAAGAAGCAGGAAAGCCGAGATCAAAAGCGAAACCGCGCTTTCGTAGATCTGCGTTGGATGCACTGGAAGCGACCAATCGCGGGCGCGCGCGATCTCATGCAATTTGAATTGGGCTTCACTCGCGGGGCTGCCGGGCGGAAACGAAAGGCCGAGCGGCGGATCGGTCTTTAGACCGAAACAACAGCCCGCGAGCAAACACCCCATGCGCCCGAAACCGAGGCCGAGCGGGACGACCATCCCGGCCATGTCACACGCTTTCCACACAGGGAATTTGTCGCGTTTCAAAAGCCAAATAAGGCCGCGGCACTCGCACCGATAAAACCGCCGTAATAGGTGAGGCCGCCCGCCCAAAATTTCGCCCATGAAAAGCAGAGGCTGATTTTATCTTCGGTGGTTTGCGGGTTGGGATGACACACCCCTTTTGCAGCGTCCCAAACGCGACCCATCGCTTCGGTGCATTGCGAGCGATCGATCTTCCAGTCGACCGCGGCGGGATCTGTACACAGATGCACGTAGTCCCAGAAATAGCCGTCGGCGAGGACATGCAAAATTCGCCCGCCGATCACGCCCGAAAGCAACGTTGCGAGCCCGAGGTCCACCACCACATCGGGGTCTTGTCCAATGCGCCTTGCCCAGATCGCTCCAACCGCCGTTGCGAACAAAAAGCCCGTTAAAAGAAGGATAAAATAGGCCGGCGCCGAAATGTCGAACACTCGGAAAAGCTCGGGACGCATCGGCACGCACGGTAGCGCAAAAAAAGGCTGCGCAACCGAGCCAAAAAAAACCAATGCCGGCGAGCACACTCACACAATCGCTTTCGCTCGTTGTTCGCGGTAAAAGCGCGCCCGTGACAAAAGCCGTTCTTCTTTCAGCGCTCGCCGTTTTCACGCTTGGTACCGGTTGTTTGGTGGTTGCAACCCAACCGCCCGATCCGGGCACGTCGCCCACGTCAACGTCCACAGCAACCGCAACCCCAACCACCGCGCCGACGAGCGAGCCCACGTCCACCGCTACTTCCAATCCAACAACGGCCCCCACAACCACGTCGGCCCCCGCCTCTGGGCAAGCATGTGGCAGCCGTGGAATGGGGCCGTGCGCCAAGAGCGAATATTGCCACTTTGCGCTCGACGCTCAGTGCGGTGCCACCGACAAGCCCGGCGTTTGCAAAACCATCCCCGAGATTTGCACGCGAGAATACGTGCCTGTTTGCGGCTGCGACAACCAAACGTACCCCAGCGCGTGCAGCGCCAACGCAAAGGGCGTGAGCGTGGCCAAAGAAGGCAAATGCCCGTAATTCTTCAGGGCGTGTACACATGAACCGGGTGTACACAATCAGGCGCATGGGTTAACGCCGGGCTGTGTACGCAAGCTCAGGTTGTCGCTTTTGCGCTTTCGGGAGCAGGCTTGCGCTTTCGGGGCGTAAACATGTCGATCGCCATGAGGCCCACGCCCACCACAATGGCAATGTCCGCCACGTTGAACGTGGGCCATCGATAGGTGCCGAGCTTCACCTCAATAAAGTCGATCACGTGCCCGTAGCGCACGCGATCAAACAGGTTGCCGAGCGCTCCGCCGAGCACGAGAGGCAGGCCCCACATCAAGGCTTTTTGGTCGGGCTCGGTCTTTCGATAAAGCGACACAATGAAGACCACCGCCACAAGGGAGATGGCGATGAAAAACGAAATTCGAAGGGCCGGCGATTCGTTCCCTAAGATGCCCCACGCGCCGCCGGGATTTTTAGCGAGCGCAAACCCAAAGTGATCGGCCCACACATCAATGCGCCGCTCCAAGCCGCGCGCGCCTTCAAATCGCCTTTCGGCCCAGAACTTTGTGGCAATGTCGAGCGCGAGCGAAACGGCCGCGGTGAGCCCCAAAACACATACGACGGACGCGGCACCAAGGCGGGAGTGGGTGCCGGAACCACGTCGGGGGCATCGTCGTCGTTCCCCTTTTTCTCGGCTGTAGCGAGGTTGTCGCCCTCGGACGGCGTGGCTTTTTCGCCTTTTTCTTCGGTCGAACCGGCATCGGCCTCGTTCGGCGGGTCGGCGCTTTCGGTTTTTTCTTCGCTGCGGTCGCTCATGCGCGCGCGTGTCCTACGACGAACCGCGTGCCTACGCAATGAAAGTGCGCGACGTCGTTAAGCGACAGTGCGGGCGGGCTCCTGTGCGGCTTTCGTCTCGTCCGGCGTTTTGGGCTTTCGCAAGAGATTCAGGTCAAACGCCATGAGAAGTACACCGACGACGATCGCAATGTCGGCCACGTTGAACGTGGGCCAATGCATCTCGTTGGCTTTGCCCTTCCAATACACGTCAATGAAGTCACACACCCAGCCGTAACGCGCGCGATCCACCAAGTTGCCAATCGCTCCGCCGAGCGCGAGCGGCAGTCCCCACCGCATGGCCCACTGTTGTTTGTCGAGCCTTCTGTACACACCCACAATGAAAACAATGGCCGCCGACGACACGAAAAGAAAAAAGGGTCGCCGCAGTCCGTCGGGTACACCTCGCAAAAAACTCCACGCGCCGCCGGGATTCTGAGCAAAAATAAAATCAAGGTAGTTGGGGATAACCTCAATGTGTTTGCCGGTTCGCTTGAGATCGGGCCCGGCAATCGCCCATTTGGCCCACTCTTTTGAGCCCAGATCCGCAGCCGCCACCAAGAACGCTGTCACCACCAAAAACCAATTGGAAGGTCGCCAATTCGAGTTTTCCACCCCATCCACTTTTCCAACCACCGGGGCTGTGTCGGTTGAAACGGGAAGGTTCGAAACATCGGGGGGAGACTCGGGAGGGACGACGGTTGGAGCCTCCAAGCCCATGATCGTGTTGGCCAGCGCCGACGGAACTTTGGGCGGCGCCGGAACGTTCAACGCGTCTTTTGGGGCAGCCGCGCTCGAAGACTCTTCGTTGGCGGCCTTCCGCACCGATTCGTCTGCGCCTTCATCTTCAAGCGTTTCGTATCGAAGTTCAAAACTGGCTTCTTCTTCAGCCTTTTTTGGTTCCGCTACCGTCCCCTCAGGTTGGGCCGCCTCGCCGTCGGTTTTTTTCTCAGCCACGTCCATGCGTCACCGGGCGTTCTACGCGACCGCACAAGACGACGCAAACGCGCTCGCCTTTTTCGCCCCAAGGGGCGCACCGACACGACTTGCTGGCTCTCTACCGCACATCCGTTTAGCCTTGCGCCATGCCTGCCCCCCCGTGGAAGCGCCGACAAGGCGTCGATGCCGTTCTCGACGATTGGCTCTCCTCCGGTTACGTGCGCCCTTGCCTGACCGCCGATCGGGAAATTCCAGGGGCCGACGCAACACACGCACCGTTTGCTACCGACTTGCACCAGGGGCTTGTGCGCGCCCTTCAATCGCGCGGGATCGATCAACCCTACTCTCACCAGGCAGAAGCGATCGCAGCGGCGCGCGGGCAAACACGTGGTGATTGCCACTCCCACAGCGAGTGGAAAGTCACTCTGCTTTCATCTACCCGTTCTCGATACACTGGCCACCACACCGGGCGCAACCGCGCTCTACATGTATCCCACGAAAGCCCTCGCGCGCGACCAAGAAGCCTCGCTGCGCGCGTTGCTCGGTGAAGCCGGTCTACCCATTGCGGCCATTGTGTACGACGGCGACACTCCGGGTGACGCACGCCGCGCCGCCCGTGAAAAAAGCCCAATTGTAATGACCAACCCGGACATGCTTCACACCGGGATCTTACCTCACCATGCCCATTGGGCGCGCGCCTTTCAGGGCCTCAAATACGTTGTAATTGATGAACTCCACATGTACCGCGGCGTATTTGGCTCTCACTTTGCGCACGTGATCGCCCGCCTGCGTCGGGTAGCTCAATTTCACGGGTCAAACCCGGTGTTTTTGTGCGCCACTGCCACCATTGGCAACCCTCGCGAACATGCCGCAACTCTCCTCGGTGTGCCTGAAGAGTCGATTGTTGTGGTGGACAAATCCACCGCTCCGCGCGGTTCGCGGCGGGTGTTTGTGTACAACCCCCCGGTGGTCAATGCCGAACTCGGAGTGCGCGCTTCTACCCTTAAAGCCGCTGTTCATCTCGCAAAAGACCTGGTTCGCGCCCGCATACCTACAATCGTGTTTGGCCAGAGTCGAAACTCGGTGGAGATCATGCTCAAATACCTGCGGGAAGGCACCTCGGGAGAAGGTTTACCCGACGGCGCCATTATGGCCTACCGCGGTGGGTATCTCCCCGAAACGCGACGAAAGGTAGAACGCGGTTTGCGTGAAGGGGAGATCTTGTGCGTTGTGGCAACCAACGCGCTTGAATTGGGAATTGACATTGGAGAACTCACCGCCGTTGTGTGCGCGGGTTATCCCGGATCCATCGCAGGAACATGGCAGCGATTTGGTAGAGCCGGTCGCCGGGGTGAAACGAGCATTGCAGTGCTTTGCGCATCAAGCGCCGCGTTGGACCAATACCTGGCGCGGCACCCCAACTACCTGTTTGAAAGTGGGGCCGAACACGCAAGGATTGACCCTCAAAATACCGAAATTCTCATTCAACACCTCAAGTGCGCCGCGTTTGAATTGCCTTTTTTGGCGGGCGATTCTTACTCGGTGTTGCCTCCACCTGAAACACGAGACGCGCTTCGCTACTTGGCGGACAACAGCGTTGTTCATGAGCAGGATGGAAGGTTTCATTGGGCAACCGACGCCTACCCTGCCAACCACGTGAGCCTGCGCAGTGTGGGGTGGGACAACTTTGTGATTATCGATCGCTCCGAGGGAAAAACCCTGGCCGAACTCGACTGGCGGGCCGCCCCTGTGATGCTCCACGAACAGGCAATATACCAACATGACGGTGAGCAATATCAGGTAGAAAAGCTCGACTACGAAAACCACAAGGCGTACGTCACAAAAGTGGTGCCCGACTACTTCACCATGGCCATGTCGCACCGCAAAGTGACCATTTTGGAAGATGAACAAACCTCCCCGCTCGGTAGAGCGCAAATCGGCTTTGGGGAGGTGAGCCTTGTTGAAAAAGTGGTTGGGTATAAAAAAATCAAATTTTATACTCACGAAAATACCGGTTACGGCGACGTTCGCCTCCCCGACATTCAAATGCATACGCTTTCGTTTTGGCTCACCGTTCCAGAAAGCCTCTGTGAAGAACTCGGCATGGGTAGAGCCGCCGCTATTGACGGGCTCCGTGGCATCGCGCGCGCGCTTGAAACGGTCTCCACCCTTGCGCTCATGTGCGATCCGCGCGACTTGGGTCAAACCATTGAAGATGCGCAGGCCGCACGCATCCCTGAAAATCAGCGCACCCAAGGCACTTTGTACGAACCAACGGCTTTCCTGTTTGACAACGTGCCGGGTGGAGTGGGCCTCGCTGAAAGGGTCTACGAACGCGCCGCAGAATTGCTTGCAAGCGCGCGCCTTCTCATTCGAGGGTGCGCGTGTGACTTCGGCTGCCCCATGTGCGTGGGGGCCGAGGAGGGCGAAGGCGGACTGCGAAAGCGGGCCGCCACAGGCCTTTTGACGCTCCTCTTTTCAAACGCATAAACGAGCCGCCCCAATCACGCGTCCGAGAGAGTATGCTCCCGCGCCGATGCAGCCCGGCGACGTTATCGGGAAGTACACAATCGAGTCCGACCTCGGCGAAGGAGGCATGGGCCGTGTGTACATCGCGCGCGATCCCGCGCTCGACAGGCGCGTTGCGCTCAAGGTTGTAAGGCCCGGAGTCGGCGACGAGACCACCCTCAAAGAAGCCAACGCCCGCCTCTTTCGCGAAGCGCGAGCCGCCGCAAAACTCGACCATCCCAACGTGGTGGCCGTTTTCGACGTGGGCGAGATCAACGGTACACCGTATTTCGCCATGGAGTTCGTCAAGGGAAAGACGCTCCGCGAAGCGGCGGCAGATCCCGATGTGTCTGCCCCGCGCAAACTTGGATGGCTTGCCGACGTGGCGCGGGCGCTGGCCGCCGCGCATCGAGCCGGCATTGTTCACCGTGACATCAAACCCGAAAACGTCATGGTGCGCGACGACGGCGTTGTCAAAGTGCTCGACTTTGGAATTGCGAGGCACGTACGTTCCTCGGTCGATCCACACGGGGCCACAGCATCCGCCGCCTTGCCTACCCTCACGCGGGACGGCATTGCGATCGGAACGCCGCTCTACATGACACCCGAACAAATTCACGGCGACGACGTTGACGGGCGAAGCGACCAATTCGCCTGGGCGGTCATGGTTCATGAAGTGTTGACAGGCAACGTTCCATGGAAGTCTAAAAACGAATCGTTGGGCCTTGTCGCGTCAATTCTCACTCAACCCGCGCCAAGCCTCCGCACAACACTCACCGATCTACCCATGGAGGTCGATCAGGTGATCGCAAAGTGTCTTTCAAAAAACCCGGCCGATCGATTCAGCTCCATGGATGAAGTGCTCGCCGCCCTTCAAAACGCCGGCCCGGCGAGTCCAATCACTAAGGCTCCCGCGGTATCACTTTCCAACGGGAACGAACCGGCGCTTTCCAATAGTGGAAACGGAGGCAACGCTGGCGGCGAGTCAAGTCAGCCCGCGCGCACCACCGGACAGCGCCGCTATACAGACGACGAAATTCGCAAAATTGTGGAGCGCGCCAGTGAAATGCAGGGCGCGGAAGCGGCCATCTCGCATCAGGAGCTTCTCGACGTAGCACGCGAGGTTGGCCTCGACGAAGGTGCTGTTTCGGCCGCGGCGCGTGAGATTTCGCGCGAAAAGAAGGGGGCGAAGCCGGGCGACGCCGTCGTTCAGACACCTGACAACCCGGCCTCCAAAACTCCGTTCAAGGAGAGCGCTCCCCTCACCCCTGTCACTGCCGCGGCACCCACAGCTGAACAAAAAACATCGCGAACAGCGCAGCGATGGCGTGATTTCTTTCGCCATCTGATGTCATTCTTTGTTGTAAACGGCTTCGTCTACTACTTCCTCAATCAACCCGCCTGGCAAAAGTGGATGCTCTTTGGTTGGGGCATGGGCGTGTTGCTTCATCTCGCTGGAACGTTATTTCCCGAGTCGGACGAGAAAAAACGCAAAGAAAAAGAGCGCGAGAAAAAGTGGGAAGAGCGCATTGAAAAGGCGTTTAATCAACCTGACAAATCGGATGGTAAGTCCGAGGGGCGCAAGCCGTCAGACGACGAGTTGAGTAAAGAAGAGCGGGACAGAGCCATTGAGCGCGCCATTGAGCAGGCGGCGCGCGACATTTACCGGGCGGTCAAAGGCCGTCGCGTGCGCGTGGCGCCGGACGGCGCAGAATCGCCTAAAATGCGTGTGACCAGTGGCGAGAAAAACGAGCAAGCCGCTGAAGAAGAAGCCGCGAGCGAAGAAGAGTCCGCCAAGAAACACGAGCGCCGATAAAGGGCTCTACTCTGTGCAGTCTACCCGGCTCAGCGCGATGATAGGAGTATCAATCCCCTGAACTTCCCATGCGAGAAGCACTGTTTCTCCCGACGGCGACCCAAGAGCGCGAAGCTCGCCATAAAACCAAGCGTTGTCTGTGGGAACAACAACGCTGGGACCAAGTGTACCTTCAGGATTGACGAGTTGGACCACCAACTTGGGCGCTCCTGGGTCGGCTGAATCTACCCACACCACGGCCACTTGATCTCCAAACGGGGCCACTGCCACCTCCCCAAAGGCCTGACCATCGGGCACGGCCACAATCGCCTCACCCAAGCTGATTTGATGGCCTGTTGGGTCGAGGCGTGTTGCGATCACCGGGGGCATTGTCAGAGAAGTGGAGCCGTTGGTTTGGTACACAAGCCACGCTCCGAAAGACGCGGGCACAACGTGCACTTCTTTGACAGGCTCTGGCAGATCAATATAGGCCCCAATGGTAGATTCCAGAAAACTGCCCGGCTCGGCAGGGGCTTGATAATGGTAAACTCGAACCGCCCCGGTCTGCGACGGAGCCTGCGGCGTACACAGCTCTTTGTTTTCAGGTGCAATGGCGAGTGCCGCATAAAAGCCGGTTGTTGAAATGGCTGAGTCGGCGACAATCGGCGAGGGAGTACAAACCACCGGATCTTCTTTTTGAGGGAGAGAGTTGGGTTGGTAGCTACCCAAATCAAGCACCTGATAGTTGGGCGCCTCCCCAAACGCGCCGTAAAAATACCGATCGGGGAGCGCGCGAACAAACAGAAGGTTTTTTGCAAGGCTGATGGGAGCTTCGGCCACCTTAAACCCGTCGACGACTTGGGTAGCGAGGTACGTTTCATTGTTGGAGTGAAATAGTCCAACCGGCCTTTCAGGCCCTGGGCCGAGAACCTGATCGGTGACAAATTTGGCGACCGCCTCTTCAACGAGAATATCGGGCGGCCAAGCGGAAAACGCGTTGGTATGCCCCATGACAAGATTGGAAGATTGACCCGGATATTTGTCTAAGAAGCCGACGATGACGTTGCGCGATACAGAATCGTAACCCATGGAGGGTAGACGCGCACCGGGACTTTTCCAGGCGGGAATGACAGTGCCAAGGGAGTAGAGCGACGGGCACGGCTTGGGAATGGTGGGGGTGTCTGTGCTGGATGTTGTGGATGACGAAGAGGAAGACGAGTTGCCGCCGGTCGATGAACCTGTTGAACCGCCCGCCCCTCCTTGTTCACCATCAGTCCCGGACCCAAGAAGCGACGATCGCGCACCGCAAGCAAGAACCGCAACCGACGCAAAAACGCTCAGTATCAGCCCCCCTGGGTAGCCGGTGGCGCCTCGATCCCGAGAACCTTGTTTGCAAAGGTACGGCGAACTCACTCGTTTATCGCAACACGTTCGGCGCATGGTGTTCAATATCAATCGCACAAGGCTCCTGAACTTCCATCCATGCACCCCATTGCCGGCGCTCCGGCCGCGCTGTTTTTGTTCACGCGCGCGAACGAACAGCAACATTGGAATTGTTACGCCGGCACAGTGGGCAAACCCGAGATAAACCCAACCATCTTCCCATTGCGCAAGGTTGTACCAACGAGTTGAGTGCGCGGAAGGGCCTTGATTCGAGCTATTTCAGCGAGAGTATCGGGGTGGAGAGGGCGGTCTGTCTCCTGCGGCGCGAGGAGGCGAATGCCGGACTGAGCATGGCCCACAAAGGCGCTGTATTTGTAGGCGTCGGGGCTGGTGGCTGCGTACACATTCCACAAGGGCGGGTCTGCCGGGGTAAGCTCCACCGGTTTTCCGCGTCGAAAGCGCCGCATTCGCTGCAAAATGGGCATGGATCTGTAGTTATATGTTCCAATATCGGTGATCACCACAAGGTGCGGGTGCAGCCCTCGAATTTCAGCAATTGCTTCAAAAACGGCTATTAAATCGGGCAAAGCGCTGTCGAGAGCATGGGTAGGAACGTTTACCGTTTCAAGGCACAACACAGGGAGTTTGGAGCCCAAATGTTCTGCCCAAGCTTCGTAGACAGTCACGTAGCCTTCGATGAGTTGGTTATTTTCGAAAAGCGTATAATAAACGTGGTGGGGAGACAGGGCCCGAAACGGAACGGCGTTTGACGAACAGTCCGACCCGAGAGAAGACCTTCCCAACGCTCGAATTTTAGAAATGGGTCGAAGTTCTATGCGGCGCATGGTTGTCAGATCGGTGGTTTTAAAGGCACCGGTGAGGCGCCTGATGAGTTTGCGCCAACGCTGCTCAATGGGTAGGCGCGATCCTCCGCGAAGGCGGGGAACACCGTCGCGATGGGAGAAACCAACGGCATCGCACAAAGCGAGGGGTGAGTTATCCATCGCCCGCGTGAGGAGAAAGATGGTGCGCTGCCATGGTTCGGTAACCCACTCGGAAGGCACAGTTGCGTCGGGATGGGTAGGTGGGTTGCGCGTGGGATCATCCCATTCAAACGTCACGGAAAGAAGGCGCAGCGCTCCAATCAGATTTTCTTTTAGAGTGGGAGTGAGGCCGTCAAATGCGCCGTGAAGATGATCGGAGATCGCGTGGGCGAGAGCTTCTTTAAAAAGAGAAAACGAGACGTTCGTGCGCAGAGCGACGAGGCTTTGCGGAAAGGGCATTCGACCCGACTCGGCGGCTCCCCGTTCAATGGAAGGTGAACTTTGGGAAAGGCGGGACAGGTATTCCCGAACGTGTTTTTTGCGAATGCGCACCGTTTCTCCAGCGAACACCTCCGTTTTAAGGGCCACGTACGCCGCGGCATAGGGCGTGAGCGACGCGCAGAGGGTATAAACGTCATGCGTGAATGTGAGGGTGTAAGCGGCCATCGACAACGGAAAGGAAATGACCCATTTGCGCAAGGTATCCAATGGCCGGTGCATTGCCGCGGCGAGTCGTGGAGTATGGAGTCGGCGGAGGACTCGTCGACAGCGCTGCTCCACCGGTAACGTTATGACTGGGCTGTGCGGTGTGGTGGGTGGGGCGCGGGGACTTGGAGGGGGTGTCGCGGAAGGCAGCGGGATGGGGAGATTCAGGAGGAAGTGTTTTTACGGATTTTCGTGGATCCGGTGCGGATTTGTGATTGTTTTAGGCGCCATGACTCGGCTTCGATGTCGATGGTATGGCAGTGTTGAGCGAAGCGATCGACGAGCGCGGCAAGGCAAGTGGCATCCTGAAAAGTGGTGGTCCACTGTTTATAGGGGAGGTTCGTAGTGATGACGATCGGGCGCTTTTCGTGTCGTCGGCTGACGATGTGAAAAAGCAGATCGGCTGCCCTTGTATCGACGGGCACGTACCCCAGTTCGTCAAGTATGAGTAGATCTGGGGCGGTATACCGGGTCATTCTCCGTTCGGTGGCGGGGATGGATTCCTGTCGCATCAGGTCGGCAAGTGCCGAGGGAAGAGAGCAGAAGCGGACGGTATAGCCTTGTTGTAAAGCTCGCAGTCCAAGATTCAGGGCGAGGGTGGTTTTACCGACACCGGAGGGACCACGAAACAAAACATTCTGACCGGCATGGATAAAGTCGAGAGTAGAATGGAGCTGCTCGTACAGAGCGCGATCGATGAGTCGCGGATGGTTCCAGTCGAATTGGTCGAGTGGTTTTGGAGAGCCAAGCGAAGCCATTTTTTCTCTTCGAGCGAGGTTTCTGGCGGTCCGCTCTCGTGATTCGATTTCACACAGGGCTTCGAGCAGCTGGTGCGGCGAGAGTTTGTTTTTTGTCGAGTGGCTGAGGAGAGCCTCAATCGACTCGCGAGGGGCTCGGAAACCGAGGCTTCCGAGAAGGGTCAGGAGGTCAGAGCGGTCCGTCATCGTAACCTCCCAGGTCGTGAGCGACAACGTCGCGCTCGACCACGTGTTTTCCAAAGGGTAAGGCGAGAGAGGGCGCCGAGCGTTGTTTTTTATACTGTTCACAAAGGATGGCAAGCGCACCAATGTCGGTCACTTTTCGTCGAAGCATTTCATCAATGACGACTTTCAAGGTAGCAACGCCGTACAAGTCGAGGTAACGGATCGTTTTGGAGGTCATGCTGCCCACATTGAGTCCCTGTTCTACCCATTGAGTAAACAAGGCTTTCATGGCGGGAATGTGGGTGCACAATAACTCTCTGCCTTTGAGCGGTTGTGCGCGCTCTTTGGTTTGTAGAATTTGGGCGATATGTTGAGGATCTTCTACCCGCTTGTGTTTGCCATAACATCGGGTGTGACATGCCACTTGCTCCGCTCCGTCCAAGATCCTGACCACGTCGTCATCCGCCACGACAGTCAACGTGTTGCCCACGTGTTTTGGAGGCACGGAGTATCGATTTTTGTCGAAGTGGACACTGGCCGTCTTGTCCACAACCAACAAGACGGTCTCACCCGTTTCAGGAAGAGGGTTAGGCAAGGCCAGGAGTGTTGACTTCTCCTCGGCAAAACAGTCGGCCACGGTTTTTTCTCGCTGGTAAGGATGAGTACGCACGTCCGCCACTTCGTTGAAAAATGAGAGCAGTTGAGTATTGCCGTGTGCGATGGAATGAAGTGGACGTGCTGCAAAAAAGCGGTCCTTCAGAAATCGAATGGCCCTTTCTACTTTGCCCTTTTCATGAGGCTTTCGCACGCCGCACACGCGGGGTTGGACAAACATCTGCGCCGCAAGGTCCAATAGACGCGGATGAAACTGCACAGCGCTGCCGCTCCGTTGAAGCGTCACCGTTTTGGGATTGTCAAAGAGCCATTGGCGAGGCGAGCCGCCAAAGTAGTGGGAGGCCCTGACAAGCGATCGCCGGAGCGAGTGGATATCCAGCTCCAGTACCAATTCTGCCCAGAGCGCTCGTGAGTAGGAAAGCACCATGACGAAGACCCAGAGCGGCCTTTCTGTGCCGTCCACTTTCAACCTTCCCACTTGAGCCCAGTCCACCTGAGCTTGTTCTCCAGGCAGCGTCTCTACCCGTACAAACACCTCCGACTTGGCCACGGGCCGGTGCAACTTCACTGCGCGGCGCACCGTCCGCAAACTGCCATTGTAACCTCGCGTTTTGAGCATGTCATACAGTCGAGTTGCCCGCAGAGTGGGATACTGCGCGAGCGTGCTACTCAGAAACTCGGAATACTTCTTCAGCGCACCGGGGTGTTTCTGTTTCTTGACGGGTATGCCGTGGCTTCTGAGCATCCGGTATACCTTCCCATAGGAGAGTCCCAATTGCGCGGCAATGGTCCCTCGTTTCCATTTCTCCGCCAAATACAGCCGCAGCACTTCCGCTTTCAGCTCGGGGGAACAACTCATGTGTCCACCCCCCATAGGCTCAGTTGCCGCAGATCCCGAAAATCTCCCATTCCTACCAGGTGCCGGTTATGTCGTTTGGCTCTCCCCAACGTCGCGATGGCGACCTCGTAGTGCAGAGTGGAAACGCCGAAACCGAGCGTGTCGCAAAGACTCATCGCACCAGAATTCGACCTTTCGTCCACAACAAGCACAACCGACAGCGGCTCTTGGTACCAGAGGGAAAGCCCTTCCAGCAGCGTTGCTGCCGCCTTGGGATGTGCTCTCTCCACCGGTCCCAATACCGCCTTCAGCACGTCCTGAGTGGTTGTCCTCGCCAAGAGCCTGACTCGTCCCTGCTCGGGAGATATTGTTACCATCACTTTCGACATGATCGATTCTCCTGCCCTCTGGACTCGCTCCTTCCACATCGGATGGCTTCGGGTCCACTGGCACGATCACCGTGCTCGCTTGGGCCAACTCTTCGCTACCCACATCCATCACGCGACATGGCTTTTCGGCTGCCCGGCGGGCTTTTTGACGGTCACGATGATCGGCCGCCCCCTCCTCACTCTGTTGATAACGCGCCCTGGCCTGCTTCAGGTGCTGCTCCGTCCCCAGCTTGCGGCACACTGCGCCGCAGTACCTTTGGCCGCGGTTACAAGTCCGACATACCCAAAAGTGAAACTGGCAAAATCCGCAACTTCTGAGAAAACCGAAAACCACAGCCCTCGTGGTGATCGCACATTTGTTGCCCCACTCCGACGCGCTCCACTATGACCCAAAACGTCGGCGCCCCTCGCGCAGATATAAAGGTCGAGAGGAGAAGTCTCGGCCTTTTCCTTTTTTGTCGCAATCACTCCACTATCTTTGCTTTACACAACCGCTGAAAGAAATTTTCGGCTTCATACCGCAATCCGAAAAGCGACAACGGTCATTATTCTTTCGTTTTCATTGGCCGCTTACATGAGGGTATGGAGCGCTTTTATACTCGACTCCACCGGGGAGGC
Source organism: Polyangiaceae bacterium (assembly GCA_016712345.1). Lineage (GTDB taxonomy): Bacteria > Myxococcota_A > Polyangia > Polyangiales > Polyangiaceae > JADJRH01. Next base: position 2,317,314 of record JADJRH010000011.1, on the reverse strand, counting down.
GTCCGACGGTTCGAGGATAGATTCTGCCCCCAAAAGCGTGCGGTAGATGTCAAGATCCGAGCCTATTTGCAGTGTTTTGTGAACATCGGCAAGCGCTTTACTGAGTGCGTTGAGTTCTTCTTCATCTTCCCGGGTGATCTCCGACAACACAGGGCGGCAGCACAGGGTAAACGCGGGATAATCCATGCGGCGAAGAGTGCCGGCACCTGACAATAACAGGGTGCGGATGGTGCGCGCTTCACCCGGTTCACTTTGGTCGGTGGGCGCCGCAGGGTCGAGATATTCAAGCAGTTGATTGGCAGTCAGGCGCAGGCCGTCGTGGAGGTTACACACAATCAGATTCACGACAAGCGTGGAGCCGGCGCTTTTTTCAAACCTGCCAAAAAGGAGGGACTTGAGGGTTGGAGCGCGCAGCAGAAGCAGTCGAAACAGGGCGGCGTAGTCGGGGTGGGCCGTCATGAGCGCGAGGGCAAAATCGCGCAGCGTTTCAGGTTCAGCCGTGAGGATTGTATAGAAGCAGGCGCGGGTAATGTGATCGACTTCAACCGGCGAATTCGCGGGCGAGGCGAGTTTCAGGCCGATAGAAGCAAGACATTTTTCCCAGTCAACTTCATGGGGTGGTACGGCAAACCCCTCTTCTTGATACCATGACAGCGCGGCCAGCTCTTCGGCGGAGGTCACGCGATGAGCCGACGACGGCAACACGGTGGGATGTTCAGGCCCGAGGCCCACCTGCGATGCGAGAGCGGGCCATGTTTGGGCGAGGTCACACCTACCCAGCAGGTCTAAGAGTTCGGGAGGAACAACGAGGCGGCCTCCAATTTGTTTTCGAAGTTTGGCGAGTTGAGCCGGCGCAATGCGTGCTTCGATGGACGAAAATCGTGGGGCGACAGACCTTCTGACAAGGCGGTTATACAGATTGCGTACACATTCTTCGACCGGGGAGATCGGGTCGAACACGTGTTCGGGGCCTTCTGGGTGGTTTCGCTGGTAGATACGGTGCTCGTCCCAGATATCGCCGTAGTAGTTGACCTCCCAGCCGTCGAGATCCCAGATGTTGGGTAGATCGTCGTGGGCAGAAACGGGTGAAGCGCGGCCCAGTTGAATTTGAGATTGCGGGGCAAAAGCCCGGCCCGCCGCGCCTCGCCTGCGCTTTTCGAGAGAGGTGCGGGCCGCCGCGACAAGGCGGGTTAGATCGCCGCGCGTTTGAGCTGTCAGAAGCAACGGTAAGAGGCGCTCTCGGGAGGGAAGCGCCGCGAATGCCTGACTCACCACTTCCCAACTGGTGCGCTGGAGAGGTTTACCGGGAAACGTTTTTGAATGGTCCAAAAGAAGGGGCAAAAGGTCATTGGGCGATGCTGCCAAAAAACGCTCGCGAAGGGCTTCCAAAGGCGGACTGTCAGGTGTTTCGGTGGGCGCCTGAAGGGCGAACAACACCTCATCGGCGTGAGCCCGCATTTCACCGCTCGCGTCGGTTTGCGCAACGCGGGTAAGAACGGCCTGAACGGTGCGGCGGGCCGACGGATTGAGTCTTCCCAACTGACCGAGAGCGCGGAGCACTTCTCGACGGACGGGCAGCGAGCGATCGCCGAAAGCCGTAATGAGAATGGGGATGGCAGCGGCGCCCTGTTTCGCAACGAATGGAATGGCTGCGACGCGGCGTTCAGGTTCGGGATCGGACAGAAGCGACTCGTTGGGAAGCATGGAGGTCGCAAAGTCGAAAAACGCGACGCGACGACGGAAGTTCCATTCAGGTCGAACGGGATCGGTGTACACATGTTCGGTCAAGAAACCATTGACTCGAATTTCGCCGAAAGCCGTGGAGCCAAACATCTCTACAATCCGCTCGGGCTGCGGCGGAAGGTCGGAAGCGGGGAGTAGAAAAATTCCGGGGCGGTCGCGCCTGATGCGGTCCCTTACAAGCTTGGGCGATTGGTTGGAAAGAGCATCGAGAAGTTTTTTTTCAAGCTTTTGGTAGCGATCTACATCGCCGTCGATGTCTACCCAAAGCGATCGCTCGCGGCCGGCACCGGACAAAAACAGGCCGTGAGCCCGAAGCACAAACGCGGACTCTGTTGTGGAGATCTGTTTGAGGCGCTGAATGGTAAAGTCGCGAACATGTCCCCAGTCGGGGCAGGTTCCAATGACAACCTCAATGGGACCGGGGTCGATAATATGCCCCAGAACTCCAACCTCGACGGCGCGATGATTGCGGAGCGTTTCGACGATCCGGCGTCTCACCTCTGGAGGCAATGGAAGGCTGACATGCCAAAAATCGCGGTGCGCAGGCATTCTCTACTGGCACGGCTCACATTTGTCGGAGGCGCAGTTGAGCATGGCCTGGAGCGAAGCCACCCCATCTGAAAAGGTGTTGTAACAGTTTTGTTGACACATCAAGTCGAGGTTGGGACAGCCGGTGAGGCAGTTGTAGAGTTGTAAACAGTCAGGTTGGGCGAGGCAGGCGTTGGCTTCGTCTTCACACGAGCTGAGAATGCATTCGCCGCACGGGTCCATTCCGCCGCCGCCGCCGTTTCCGGGGCATGCGTCGGGGCAGACATCGGCGGCGCAGCCTGTGACGAGCGCCGCGTCCGCAATGCCGTCTTGGTGAGCGGCATAACAATCCTGGACGCACGCTTCATTGCCGTTGCATGGGTCGGCACATTGGAAAAGGGCAAAACATTCTGGGTTGTCGTAGCAGTTGCAATATTTGTCGGCGCACTCCACCGACAGGCATTGTGTACACACGTCGCCGAATGATGGGCAGATTTTGGTGACCGTTCCGGTGCCCGTGGATGTCCCTGTTCCAGTTCCCGTTCCAGTTCCAGTGCCGGTTCCTGTTCCTGTGCCGGTTCCCGTGCCCGTGCCGGTTCCCGTGCCCGTTCCGGTGCCGGTGCCGGTTCCAGTGCTAGTACCCGTGCCCATGCCGGTTCCCGTTCCGGTGCCTGTTACCGTTCCCGTGCCCGTTCCAGTCCCGGTGGCGGTGCCACTGGATGCTCCGGCGCCGCCCGTTCCAGATCCGCCGGAGCCGCCCTCCCCTTCAATAGAAGCGCGCGCTCCGCAACCGGCGACAAGAGCCAAACAGGTGAAGGCCAGGAAGTGAAAAGCACGCATGCGGGCATTATCCGGCCGCTGCGCTGCCGATAGCAAGGTAAACGTTGAGCCGCTCGGACCGGCTTCGCAGGCCCCGATCGCCCCGCAATGACCTGAAATCTCAGGTTCGTTCGACCCCGACGACACCGGGAATTTTTTGGAGCTGCCGGATGACGCTCTTGAGCTGAGCCAGGTCTGAACAGAGGAAGGTGAAGGTGTTTTGAGCGCGACCGTCATCTCCGGCGCGACAGTTGGCTTCACTGATGTTGATGCCCTGACCATGGAAGGTTTCACCAATGGTCGCGAGAATGCCGGGGCGGTTGGCGGTGGTGATGCGAATGGAAACCGGGCGGTTGATTTTGGCGCGGGGATCCCACTGGATTTCTACCCGTCGCTCGGGATCGGCATCAAAGGCTTTTGTACAGTTGCGGCGGTGGACTGTGACCCCGCGGCCGCGCGTAATAAAGCCCACAATTTCATCACCCGGGAGGGGATTACAACACTTGGTGTACCTGACAAGAACGTCGTCGATGCCGTTGAGGACAATGCCTTGATTGTCTTTACCAGTGACTTTGCGAACAATCGATTCGATCCGGCCTTCTTTGATGGAAGGCGGCGGTTCTTTGTCGCCGTCTTTGGGGGCGAGAAATTCAACAACCTGGGTAGGTCGAATTTTACCATACCCAATGTTGACGAAGAGTTCTTCAGATGTGGAGGCACCGAAGTTTTCACAGACTTTGCGAAGCTCGGGCGTTTGTTTGAGGAGTTTGGCAAGGGAGAGACGCGATTGGTGCATCTCTTTTTCGAGGAGTTCTTTGCCGAGTTTGGAGGATTTGTCGCGTTGTTCGGTCCGCAAAAATGCTCGAATGCGGGAGCGGGCGCGGCCTGTGACAACAAAGTCGAGCCAGTCTTTGGAAGGTTGTTGACCCGGGTTGGTCATGACCTCCACGAGGTCGCCGTTTCTGAGTCTATACCGGAGGGGTACAATAGAGCCGTTCACGCGGGCGCCGGAGCAGTGTTCACCCACCTCTGAGTGAATGGCATACGCAAAGTCTACAGGTGTGGCACCACGGGGGAAAACTCTGACTTCACCCTTGGGTGTGAAAACATACACTTCGTCTTGGAAGAGGTCGACTTTGACACTTTCCAAAAATTCGGCCGGATCTTTGAGGTCTTTTTGGAATTCTAAAAGCTGACGAAGCCAGCCGAAACGCTGCGCGTCTTTGGGATCTACCCCACCGCTGTTGCGCTCTTTGTACTTCCAGTGAGCGGCGATGCCCTGTTCGGCAACGCGGTTCATTTCGCGGGTCCGGATCTGAATTTCAATCCGCTCGTTTCCGGGGCCAATCACCGTGGTATGGAGTGATTGGTACATGTTGGGTTTGGGTAGAGCGACGTAATCTTTAAAACGGCCGGGAATGGGGGTCCACTGCGAGTGGATCACCCCAAGGGTTGCGTAACAATCGGCCACCGTTTCTACCAATACGCGGAAGGCGATCACGTCGTAGACCTGGTCGTAATCGCACTGTTGAGTCTGCATTTTGCGCCATATCGAGTAGAGGTGTTTGGCGCGGCCCGTTACTTCACAGGCAAACCCCTGTTCGGCAAGTTTGGGGGCGAGGAGCTTTACAACTTCGTTGATATACCCATCGCGTTCAGCTTTGGTTTTTTGAACCTTGTCTACCAACTGCTGAAAGCCCTGCGGCTCGGTGTATTTGAACGAAAGGTCTTCGAGTTCACTCTTGAAGCGCGCAATGCCAAGGCGGTTGGCAAGGGGCGCGTAGATCTCCATGGTTTCGCGCGCGATGCGATCTTGAGCTTCAGGTTTCATGTGCTCAAGCGTTCGCATGTTGTCGAGTCGATCGCAGAGCTTTACCAAGAGCACGCGAATGTCACGTGCCATCGCAACGACCATTTTGCGGAAATTTTCGGCCTGGCGATCTTCTTTGGAGGTGAAGTTGATTTTGCTGAGCTTGGTCACGCCGTCCACGAGGAAGGCGACTTCTTGTCCAAACTCGCGCTCAATGTCGGTGAGCGTGCAGAGGGTGTCTTCAACAACGTCGTGCAGTAGGCCGGCGCAAACGCTTGCGGAATCGAGTTTGAGTTCTGTGATGATGCCCGCAACGCTGATGGGGTGAGTAAAATATGGGTCACCGCTTTTGCGGGTTTGACCTTTGTGCGCTTCGTCGCCGAAACGGTAGGCCTTCATGAGCAGGTCTGTGTCGGCGGCGGGTTGATACGCTTTCACGCGGGCGACGAGCGCCTCAGCGCTGGGAATATCGGCCGGGGAATAAGCTTTTACGCGGGGGGCACGAGTTGGTTCGGTCTGCATGTGGAGGGGCTCGCCGGGTCAAAAACGCGCGAGGGTCGCGCCGATCGGCGAAAAAAAGGGTAACACCCACGCCATGGCGTCGCAAATGTCGGGCTTTGTTCCGAGTGAACCGGGTCAAAGCGGAACGGGTGACCCGGGAGCGGGCGGCGAGCCGCGTGGTGTGTACATCCACTTTCCGTATTGCCTGCAAAAGTGCCCATATTGCGACTTTGTCTCGTATGCGACGGAGCGGGCGGAGGTGCCCCACGAAAGGTACGCAGACGCGGTAATCGCCGAGATGGAGCAGCGTCGCAATGAGTTGGTTGGGAAGAGGGTGGCGAGCGTGTTTTTCGGCGGAGGTACCCCTTCGCTCTGGAAGGCTGAAGAGCTTGGTCGAGTGCTCCACCATCTGCGTCAAATGGCTTGTTTTGAAGCAAATGTGGAGATCACAGCGGAAGCCAACCCAAGTTCACTTGATGAAGCAAAAGCTCGCTCCCTCAAGGGCGTGGGGGTGAATCGGTTGAGCATTGGAGTGCAGGGGCTTCGGCGGGAGCGCCTGGAATTTTTGGGGCGGCTGCACGATGAAACCGGCGGACTTCATGCGGTGAAAGAAGCGCTCGCTTCAGGGATGGAGCGGGTGAGCGCCGATGTGATTTACGGGGTTGCGGGCGGAGCGGCGCAAACAGTGGAAGACGCGGCGAGTGAAGTGAGTCGCGTTGTGGATACGGGGATTACCCATGTTTCGGCGTATGCGCTGACGATTGAACCGAGCACGGTGTTTGGTGAATTGGCGCGAAAAAACGCGCTGCCGATGTTGGCCGAAGATCAACTTGCCGACATGTTTTTGGCAGTGCGGGATGCCTTGGAAACAAGGGGTTTTGTGCACTACGAGGTTTCCAACTACGCGCGGGCCGGGCACGAATCGCGGCATAACCTCGGCTATTGGCGCGGGCTTGATTACGTGGGTTTGGGGTGTGCGGCGTACGGAACGGTGTCGACGGGAGATGGGAATGCGCGCCGTTATCGAAACAAGACGGATCCCGAAAAGTACATTCGAGCTGCGCTGACTGGGCCGTCGACCGAGGGACACGCGGAGGCGCTGACGGCCGAAACGCGGCTGCGCGAACGGATCATGTTGGGGTTGCGGCTTGCGGAAGGGCTTGATTTATCGGCCGCGGCGGACGCGCTTGGTGTGCCCGCGTGGACCAACGAGCGGCGACGTGCAGCCGACAAGCTGGTGCGCAAGGGGTGGCTTTCAATCAGTGCGGGAAGGTTGAGTGTGCCGCCCAAAGCGTGGCTTTTCGCGGATGGGACTGCCGCGGAGCTATTTTGAACCTGAGGGTAGCTTCAGCGCCCCGCAATGACTTGAGACGTCTCGATTCCTGACGCGTCGTAGTCAACACGGAGTTCCCCAGCGGCGCATGCGCCTCATTCGAACGGCGAGTAACTCGTTGCGGTTGAGTTGTCGATGCAGCAGAAAAGAGCCCGTTCTGGGAGGTCCGGCGACTTGAGATGTCCATCACGTCGCCATCCACCGGTCTCGCCGGTCTCTCGTTTTCGTCGTGGCTGCGCTCGCCACAGAACTCCATCTGGAGAACCCGACGCGCCACGCTGTTCGCTTTTCCGCTTGGCGACGGGCAAGGGTGTCCCAAACGTCTCGACAAGACTGGATCCGTGCCTTGCAGAACGTTCCGCTAAAGGGAAGTTACCTAGGAGGCACGGAGATCACGGAGTTCCACGGAGTTTTTTTTGTATTTTGGCCGCAATAGGCTCGCACGACGTTGTCCATCACCTGTCAGGTTGAGATCGCGATGATGTGTACCCATTGCAGCCAAAGAAACAAAAACCTCCGCGTCCCGTGTTGATTACGACCTTCAGTAGTCCAAACGCTTCCGGTCGTCGCGGGACGCTTCAGCAGGCAGCGGCTACTTGGCAAACGCTGCCGGTTGTTTGAGTTCTTTGAGCAGCGATGCCGCGCCGGAAACGGCGTCGGCCATCCACATCATGTATCGGCTGTCGACGTGGATGGTTCGCGTGGATTCGGGGAGAAACAGCCAATCGGAAGCAACACCTTCGTAGTTGCCGTCGAAGGCGAGGCCCACAATTTCACCTTTGGCGTTGAGCGTGGGTGAGCCTGAATTTCCGCCGGTGATGTCGAGATCCGACAGAAAATCGACGGGAACATCGTTCACGTCGGAAAACAGATACGGGCCAAATCGCTTGGCGTTGAATGCGTCGAGTTCGGCTTGAGGAGCCTTGAACGGTGACTTGCCCGTGTGTTTCTTAACGAGTTCACTGAGCGTTGTGAACGGTGTGTACACAGGAGCATCGGGCGTGGGTTTGTAGCCGCGCACGGTTCCAAACGTGATGCGCAGCTAGCCGTTCGCATCGGGAGCGAGATCACCCTTGCCTTTGCTCTTGGCGAATGCGCGCAACGCGTCGGCGTATTTGGGCGCGAGAAGAAGCATGGCGCCCGCGTACGCTTCCTCGCGCTCAATCACTTCTTTTTGAACGGGCCTCGCTGCGAGCGCAAAGTCGATAAGCGGGTCTTTTAGTTTTTTCAGATCGGCGATTTTGGCCGTGTTGATGAGCTTTTTGCGAAGCTCCACGTCGCCGAGTTTTGTCTTGTCGTAGAGCGCTGCGATTCTCTTTTGTCGATCGGCTTCGGTGACTTTGCCCACAAACGCAAGAGCAAACTTGGGCCAATTTTCAGAACCGCCGTGATGCGTACGCGCCATCGCGAGGTTGAGCAGCGCTTTTTCAACCTCCACGTCGTAGTAGTTTTGAAACGTCGCCGTGGCGTCGGCGTAGCGCCTGTACGTGCGCTCCTGAAAATCGGGATGGCGCTCGGCATCGGGTTTTGCGCGCTCTTCGGCGAGGCGAACAATGGCCATTGCTTGGCCGAGCATGCGCGGCGTGCCGAGGATTTCGCGCACGGCGGCGTCATGCCCGCGATGTGTACGCACTTCGGCAAGGCGGTCGCCGATGGCCGAAATAGCACCACCCCACTGCGCTTTGCGGGTGGGATCGCCGTCGATAAACGCAGCGAGATCCGCGTCGGCCTTTTTGCGTTCTTCGAGGCGGGCACCTTTGCCAAAGCCCTCGACAATGCCTTGCATTTTGATGAGGCCGTTGGAGAAGCCTTGAATCTGCGTGGAGGTTTTGATCTTCAGCTCTTCGCTCTTTGCGGCGAACGACTCAAGCAGCGGAATGAACGCTTTGAAGCTTTCGATCCGCTTTGGAAATCCCCACGAAATGGCTTCTTCCACTTCAGCTGCGGTTTTGAGGCGGCTTGTCTGCGCGGGATAGCCGGCCACCATCACCATGTCGCCCGCGCGGAGCGCCGACGATGCAAAAGGCAGGTGGAACTTGGGTTTGTACGGCACGTTCGACGCGTCGTTCGCCGCCGGCTTGCCGTCTTTTCCTGTGTACACACGAAGAAACGAAAAGTCGCCGCCGTGGCGAGGCCAGCGCCAATTGTCAATTTCGCCGCCGTAGTCGCCCACGCCCTCCGGTGGAACGTACACAAGGCGGACGTCTTTCAACTCAAGCTGTTCCACAAGGCGGTATTGCCCGGTGCCGAAGAAGGGCAACACGCTGCACCGAACTTCAGGGCGGTCTTTTTCGCACGCGGCAATGAGGCTCTTCGCGTGTTTCTCCACTTCACGAAGGCGCTTGGTGTCGTCTTTGATGGCATCAATGCCGGCGCGCATTTCAGCCGTGACGTCTTTGATTTGCTGTGTGACAAAGATGCGACCGCTCGGGCCGCCCCACACTTCTTCGGCTTGCGTTTTTGCCAGAACACCGCTCTCGGCGTAGTTCTTTTTGTCTTTGCCCGAAGCGAAACCGAGATAGCCGGTGACGCAGTGGTGGTTCGTCACAATCAACCCTTCGGGTGAAACAAACGAACCCGTGCAGCCGCCGAGGCTCACGACGGCGCCAAGGGTTGGCGAGTCCACTTTGGCGAGCGCCGCCGGATCGATCTGAAGGCCGAGCGATTTCAGCGTGGCTTCGTGCGCCGGCATTTGCTCGGGCAGCCACATGCCGCCCGGGTTTTCGAACGTTGGCTTTTTTGCTGCCGGCTCGGCGGATGCGCTCGCGGAAGCGGACGCCGACGCAGAAACGGAAGGGGCGCCGGTGGGCTGCGGCGGAGTGTCGGCTCCACCGGTGGGCTCAGAAGGACATGCGGCAAGCGCAAGCGGAAGCGCGGCGAGAGCGGGCCACGCAAATCGGAGATTTCGCATGGCGGGGGCCCTTACCACGGCGGCGAACTGCAACCCAATTGCGACTTCGCTATGGCTGGATTATCGCTTGTATACATGATGGATCGACGTCGCTTTTTGCGCTTCGCGGGGCTGTTTGGAGCCTCTCTTCTTTCGGTACCGTGGGTGGGTTGCAACGATGAGTCGAGCGAGAGTCAGCCCGATCCGATTGACCCGTTGCCCGACGATCCGAACAAGGCGTGGTGGCTTCGGCAAAACTTCGCGCCCGTCGACGAGATCGAAGCGTTTGATCTCGAAATTGTGGGCGCGCTGCCTCCGAGTCTGCTCGGCCTCTATCTTCGCAACGGCCCAAACCCGATTTCCGGGGAGTCAGGCCACTGGTTTTTGGGCGACGGCATGATTCACGGCGTTCGGCTCGAAAACGGAAAAGCGCCGTTTTACCGAGCGCGCTACGTGCAAACGGAGATCTTGGGTCAAACCGACGACGGCGGATCGGGGCCGCCCGGGCTCACCGCGCACGCGGCAAACACAAGTGTACTCCATTATCAAAACCGCATTTTGTGCCTCGAAGAAGTGGGCATTCCCTACGAGATCTCGGCAAAAGATCTGTCGACTCTCGGCACGTACGACTTCGGCGGGGCGCTCGCCACAGCCATGACCGCGCATCCCAAACTCGATCCGAAAACGGGGAGCTGTTCTTCTTCGGCTACGGCTTGCTCGATTCTTCGATCGCGTATCACCGCACAAACAGCGCCGGCGAAATCGTGGCGAGCGAAAAGATCAAGCTGCCGAAGGGCGTCATGATGCACGACTTTCAGCTCACCGAGACGCACGCGGTGTTCATGGACATGCCGATCGTTTTTGACCTTGAAGCGGCGATCAACGGCTCGGCATTCCCATTTAAGTGGGCTCCTGAAAACGGCGCGCGCATCGGCGTGATGCCACGGTACGGCACGGCGGATGAAGTGGTTTGGTTCAATGTGGACACATGCTTCGTCTTCCACACGTGGAACGCGTTTCACGACCCTATGAACGCCGCGATCATCCACCTCGACGCAATTCGCTACCCAACCATGTGGGCAAACGGGCCGGGTGACTTTGGTCAACAGGGCACTCCCACGCGCTTTACGATCGACACGCAAAAGGGTCAGGTCACAACCTCGGTGCTGGGCGCCGAGATCGTGGAGTTTCCGCGCATCAATCCGGCGCGGCAGGGCCTTTCGTATCGCTACGGGTACTCCATCGGCGGCGACGGCATGTCTCAAATCGGGGCCGATTCACCGCCTGCAATGCGCAATGTCGTCAAGCACGATCGCGAAACCGGCAACGCAACGTTGCTCACTGTGGCCGAGGGTCAGAGGCTTGATGAGACGATCTTTGTGGCGGATGAAAACGCCAAAAACGAAGACGATGGCTGGCTGCTTTCCTACGTTTTCGATCACGCCGACAATCGAAGCCAACTGCTTGTGGCCGACGCGAGCACCATGAAAGAGGTCGCTCGGGTGAAGCTTCCGAAGCGCGTTCCGCACGGTTTTCACGGGGAATTTGTGCGCGACAAATAATGCGTACACATTGGCCCCCCGCGGCCGCGCGGAGCGAGCACGGACGCTTGGGGGGCCGGGGCAACGGAGCGAGTGACCTGTGCGCGATCGAGCGATGAAAGGGGCATTGGTCATTGTGTACACAACTTAAACGGCGGTGCCGAATGTGTACATCTGACTCCAAGAAGAGCGAGATCAGCGATTGAAAACGAAGTGGGCCACGACGCCCATGCCCACGCCCACAAACACCGCGATCAGCAAAATCAGCCACGAAGGTACACCGCTGCCGGGGCCGGCGGCCGCACATTGGCGAGCGGAAGCGGAATGGTTTGAGCCTGTGGAAGCTGACGCGCCGCTTCAGGATCGGTGACGGGAGCACCGTAGGGCCGCGGAAACATCTCACTCGGATCGGGCTCGGAAAATGGCCCCGATGAAACGGGACCGGAGGACACGGGCCCTGAAACCGAGGCAGGCAAGCGCGGTGAAAGCGTGGGCATTGCGCCGTGTGGACCCGACGCGGGAATGCGCCCCTGCGGGCCGTAACCCTCTTCTTTGCGAACCGTGGCCGCCAGATCGGATGCTTCGTCGGAGGACGGCGCCGGCCGCGACATCGGCGAAGGAGCTGAAACCGGCATCGAGCCGGAAGTCGGCGAAGGCGATGAGATCGGCGACGGGCCCGACGGCGCCGGCGCTCGATCTTCGAAGCGAATTGAAACGGGCGACGGCGGCTGTTTGCCTTCTGCAACGGCGCGCCGATCATCGGCAAGAAGCGGCAACACAGCGAGCAGCTCATCGCGAAACTCGGCGGCACTTTGCTGGCGCTGCGCAGGCCACTTTTCAAGCGACTTGAGCAGAATTTGTTCGAGCTGAGGATGAATGCCGGGAACGATGCTGCTCGGTGGATCGGGCGGCATGCGCACTTGGTTGATGGCGATCTCAATCGGCGAATCGCCCGTGAACGGCGTGCGACCGCAGATGAGTTGGTAGAGGAGGATGCCGCATGAGTACACATCGCTGCGGGCGTCGACGGCTTCAGCGCGGCATTGCTCCGGTGACATGTACGCAGGCGTTCCAACAACAACACCCACGGTGGTGAGGGCCGAAGCAACGAGGCTCGACGGCGCTTCATCGCTGGATGAATCGGGCCCTGCGCCAGGGTTTTTGTCACGTTCGAGAACTTTGGCGATGCCGAAGTCGAGCACTTTGACAAGCTCGCCGCCCGTGCGCGGATCTTGGATGATCATCACGTTTTCGGGCTTGAGATCGCGATGAATGATGCCGCGCGCATGCGCCGCCGTGAGCGCATCGCAGACTTGCGCAACAATGCGCGTGGCGCGCGCTTCGGAGAAACGACGCTCCAAAACGAGCATTTCAAACAGATCTTGGCCGCTGATGAGTTCCATCGCGATGTACAGGCGATCGCGATCGGCCCCGTAGTCGACGATGTACACCGTGTTCGGGTGACGAAGCACCGCGGCGGCTTTGGCCTCGCGCCTGAATCGAGCGGCAAAGGTAGGATCACGCGCCAGGTGCGCGTGCATGATCTTCACCGCGACGTCGCGCGGCTCCGCGTCTTGAAGGCCCCGATACACCGTGGCCATGGCACCTTCACCGATAAAACCGGTGAGCCGAAATCGACCTGCGATCGTTTGCCCAATCAGCGCGGCGTCGCTCATCGATGAAGGTGTCCTGCCAGACGTGAAAAAGGCGGTTTAACCCTTGGTTTCTTTTTTACCAAGAATCGCTTCGAGAATGGGGCGTGAGCCCTGCACCGCCGTTCGTTGCGAGTAGAACAAAAGTCCGCGGCTGCCGCCAAGTTCTTCGCCACCGCCGGCCCGGCCCGGTCCGCCGTGGATGGTGTGGGGCAGCACTGTTCCGGGGCCCGGCGTTTGGTCGGCAATCTTCTCGCTGCCCATGACCAAGCGCCCGTGCCAAGGCCCAATTTCGAAGATCATGTCGGCGGCAAAGTCCCGATCGTCTGTGTACACCGACGACACGAGTCCGCCACCGCCTTTGGCCACCTGCGCAGCCACATCGGCGGCTTTGCCCGACGTGGAAATAAGCGTTGAGCACGGACCAAACACCTCGTGATCGTGAACGCGAGCGAGCTGATCGGCCGATTGTGCGGCGAGCAACGTGGGCGGCACAAAGTACCCTTTGCCGGTGGGTACACCTTTGGGCTCAAACGGGCCCGAGCCGACAACGATTGCGGCTTCTTTGGCGAGCAGCTCAATACCGGCGGTGACATCACGCTTTTGTTGAGCGGTGGCCACGGGGCCCACCACAATGCCGTCCAGCGAAGGATCGCCGACGCCGGTGTCGCGCAGCCTTTCCGCAAGCTCGTCACGCACATTTTCAAACTGGTCCTGCGGCACAAACACGCGGCGAATCGCCGTGCACTTCTGCCCGGCCTTTTGCGTCATGTCGCGGTACACATCGTTCAAAAACAGGCGATACGTTTCAGAGCCCTGCGACACATCGGGACCGAGCACCGCGGCGTTGAGGCTGTCGGCCTCCACGTTGATGCGAACCGACGCTTTTTGCAGGTTGGGCATGAGTCGAATCGCCGAGCCCGTGTCGCTTGATCCGGTGAACGCGATCACGTCTTGGCCGCCGAGGTGCGAAAGCAAATCCCCCGGCGATCCAGCCACAAACGAGAGCGCACCGCGCGGCAGGCAGTTGGCTTCGTTAAAGAGTTTCATGATCTGAAACGACACGAGCGCTGTGCTCGTTGCAGGCTTTGAGATCACCGGCATACCGGCGAGCAGCGCGCACGCCGCTTTTTCTGCCAAGCCCCACGCGGGAAAATTGAACGCGTTAATGTGTACAGCCACGCCGCGCCGAGGCAGAAACACGTGCTGTCCCCAAAAACGCGGCGACCTTCCGAGCTGAATTCCATCGCCGTCGAGCAGGTGTTTTTGCGCGCCGAGTTCTTTGCCAAGTTCGGCATAAAACGCGAGCGTTCCCGACGCGCCGTCGATATCAAACTTGGCGTCGCTGCGCGTGTTGCCACCGTTTGCGATCGCCAGCTCAATCAACGCGTCGCGGTTTTTATGAATCGCTCGCGAAAGTGTACGCAACATCTCGCCGCGCTCGGCGAACGTCATCGCTCGAAGCGCCGCACCGCCCTCCACTCGGGCAAACTGCACGGCGCGCGCAAAGTCGACACCGACTGTGCTCGTCTCCGCGACTTTCTCTTCGGTGGTGGGGTTGACAAGGGCCTGCGGTGAGCCGCTGCCTCGAACCCACTCGCCCCCGACGAAACTTTCCAGGATTAACATTGGGCGCGTAGCCTACCTCAAAGGGCGCGCAGGCGTCGCGGTTGGGAGCACGGCATCGGGGCGCGGGGGATCCTCGTGCATCGCGCAGCGCCCCGCGAAACGCGGCCGGTTTTCGAGCCCACAAAACGCGAAAAGGCGCCGATTTGGCGCCTCTTCAGCGATGATCATCCGATCGTTTGATCAGTTTTGGAAGTTGGGGTCACCGCATGTGATCTGACGCATGGCGGTTTTGGTGGTGCCTGTTTGTTTGGTCTTGCCACCTTTGAGCTGCACGGTGTCGGGGTTGTCGCGCCACCAGCTGTCAACCGACTTGGGTACTTTCCAAAGGCTGCGGGTTGGGTCGAGCTGCGTGTACGGGCTCGCCACCTTCGCCGTACCGTACGCGTCCGTTTGCAACACGAAACACGTTTTGGGGCTGTGCGCCGGAGCGAACAGGTATGCGGCAAAGAACCCGTCAAAGTCCATGGACTGCGTGTCGAGAACCTTGCCCGACGCGTCTTTCGCCTCGACCTTGTGTTTGCCCGCGGGGATGGTAGTTGAACGCGCCTTCGACGCGTCTTCACCGGCGGTAAACGGCACGTTTTCTTCAACCTTGGCGCCGTCGACGTAGATCGTGATCGCGCCGCCGCCGGCGTTGTTGATGACGTGCAGTGTCGACTTACCGGACGCCCACACGGCGCCGATGATGCCGAGCACGAGGAGAACGCCGACACCAATCGCAGTGGCGATGATCTTCATCTTGCTCGAGCCGCCGCCGCTCGCCATGACGGGACCGCCCATCGGCGGGCCGCCCATGGGAGGCATTCCCATTCCGGGAGGGCCACCCATTCCACCCATTGGGGGGCCACCCATTCCGGGAGGGCCGCCCATTCCACCCATTGGCGGGCCGCCCATTCCACCCATTGGCGGGCCGCCCATGCCGCCCATTGGTGGACCACCCATGCCGCCCATCGGCGGACCACCCATTCCACCGGGGGGACCGCCCATGGGGGGACCGCCCATACCGCCCATGGGAGGTCCACCCATTGGTGGACCACCCATGCCGCCCATCGGCGGACCGCCCATTCCACCGGGGGGACCGCCCATGGGGGGACCGCCCATGCCACCGGGAGGCGGACCGCCGCCGGGAGGAAAACCGCCGGGAGGATAGCCGCCGCCGGGAGGATAGTTGGCCATAGCGAATGTCTCCTTTTGAAAACAAGGGGCTTGGTTTCCGGCCAAAGCCCCCAAAGAACTTGTTTGCTCAACGCGCGGCGCAAAAGCGTACACGCGGCGGGCGGATGATACGGAGCTTCGGTTTGGGTGAAACAGAAAAAGTGCGTAACTCAATACGCCCGCACCGGTTGCGCCCTCCAGCTCAGAGGTCGCAGGCTGAAAGCGCCAAGAGCGCGGCAATTTTCGCCCGAACGACCTCTAACTCCTTGACGGCGAGGTCAAGCTCGGCCTGCCGGAGCACGCGACCCGCGTCCACGAGGTCAAGGCTTGTTCCCGCGCCTGAACTGAAGGCCACTTGAGCGAGTCGCTCCGTTTCACGCGCGAGATCGCGGGCCTTCTCCGAAACCTGACGAGCCTGTTCCGCCACCGTGATCGCGCGTTGAGCCTGCGTGGACTCAACTGTGGCCGTGACCGTGGCTTGAGCCACTCGCGTTTTGGCTGTTTCCACCGCCGCTTCGGCCGTTTTCATTTGGCCGTAACGAGCGCCGCCGTCCCAGAGCGGAATGGTGATTAGCCCTGAAATCGACCACGACGAAGTTTCAAGTGTCCGCGACGATGCGGGCACGCCCGGCGAAGCCGCCGTCTCCAACACGCTGTCGTTGAGGCTCACCGAAGTTGAGATCTGAGCGGTGGGCAAAAACGCCAGCTTCACATCGGTCACGCCGCGCTTCGCCACGTCGAGGTCCACCTTCGCCGCGAGCACGTCGGTGCGCTCGTCGGGCTTGGCGGCTTTGCACGCAGAGCGAAGCGCCGGCTCGATATCGTTGAGCGTAAACGTTGTGGGTACACCGTACGCTTCCGTTTTTCCGAGAAGGCTGCCCAACGCTTCGCGCGCTTTTCGAAGGTTCTCGTCGCCGGTGACAATCCCCGTGCGCGCAGTGGCGGCGTCTTGTTCGGCGCGCACAATGTCGAGATCGGTTCCCGATCCGATGCGCCGACGACGCTTCGTCAATTCGAGCCGCTGTAGAGACGCACGAAGCGCAACGCGATTGAGTTCGGCCAGGCGCTCGGTCGTAACGATCGAAACGATCGCGTTCGCGACCGCGGCGATCGCCTGCCTACGAGCATCCTCGGCGCGGAGCTTCACCGCTTCGGTGCTTTTTTCGGCGGTGCCGATGGCGTACCAAGAGCGCGCGCTGAACGGCTGTGTGAGCTGCACCGAAATGCCGCCCGACATGCGCTGTTGAGGCTGTAAAGCGAACGTCGGCTCCGGCAAGATGGGGGTGAGGGATCCGTTCGCGTTGGCCGTCAGGCTCGGCAGCGCCGCAGCGAGCGCCACACGCTCCTGACCTTTTGCACGCTGAATGTCGATCTGCGCAATGCGAAGGGTCAGCGACTCATTCGAGAGGAGGTTCAACACCTCTTTGAAACCGGAGATTGTGTGCGGCGCGGGCGGCACCGGCGCAAGCAGCGGATCGTCCACGTCGATTGTCGGCGGCTTCGGCGGAGCGTCACTGCTCGTTGAAGACGCCATCGGTGCAGCTTTCGCGGCGTCGGGAGCCGAAGCCGACACACTCGGCACCGCCGCGGCGTTGGGTGCCGCCGAAGGTACACCTGCCGTTGGAGCGGCGGACGGAAGCGGCGGTGTTTTGGGCTGGGCAAGCACCGCCGACGCGGGAAGAACGACGACTGCGAGGGCGAATACCTTCGATACAAATCGCATGCGCACCGAAATGGCCCGGCGCGCGCAGGGTGACAAGGGTTGGTCACATTTCTTTCATCGTTTGCGGTGGCCAATGAGAAAACGAAGCTCGCCGAAAAGCGCATCGGCGAAGCGAGACCCGAGGCCCGTTGCGCCCCGTTTTTGTGAGCACTGTCTGAAACGCCGCGCGTTTAGGATCCGCGGCGACGAAGAAGCGGGTAGAGCGCGAACACGGCAAACCACAACGCCAAGAACTTTTTGTCGAGCAAGTCTTCCCAATCGAAACCGCTGTCGCCGTCGACCATGGGTGGCTGAACGACAGCCGCTGCATTGCCCTTCGCGTTGCCCGCCACAACCACCGGAACGGGCACTTCCGGATCCGGAGGTGCGTCGGGATCGTGAGGGGGGTCTTGGCCGCCTCCTATTTGCCGAGGTTGCTCTACGCCGGCCCCGGGGATGACGATCGGGGTCGGCTTGTCGGGTCGAGGTTCATCGACGGCGATCGGGTTCTCTACGCCGAACCCGGGATCACCCACGTCGTCATCGGCGGGAGTTGCGCGATTCGACGTGGGCAGCGCCGCCACGGAAACGGATCGCCCCGCCTGCGGCATCACCGCCTCGAAGCGCGGGTAGCGGCCCATTTGGACCACTTTGCGTTCAAGAAGCCGCGCGACCACCGGAATGTACACACGCCCGTACTCCTCGGGCACAATCTCGTCTTCGGGCGAATCGAGGCGCACGCGCGCCGCATCAATCACCGCTTGTTCGCCCAAGATCGCGTCCTGACAACTCTGGAGCGATCCATCGAAGACAAGTTGCAGCCGTCCGCGAAAGTCCCGTTCGCGCGCCGTGTTTGCGGTGCACGACGTCACGATTTTGGTGAAATTCGGCTCGTCCTGTCGATGCAGCGCCCCCACCAAAATCGGCGTTCCACGCGAGATCGCACTGGGCGCAGTCACTTCATCGGTGAATCGAAACCAAACGCGAAGCACGACGGTTTCAGTGCCGTCCGGCCACAGAAGGACCAATGGTTCTCGGTACCACTCGTCGGGCGGCTCATTCGAAACCTCGCGGTTTGAAGCCGTGACCCGGAGAGCCTTGAGCGCGCCGAAAGCGCTGCGAACCTGATCGCGAATGCGTGTGGCCACGTTGCCCGGAGCATCGTCCGGCGTTGCGTACACATAGCTCTGGACCGTGACGATTGTTCTCTCGGCGTTCCCACGCGGCGGGGGCGTGTCGTCGCTTTCGGATTTGCATCCCGAGAGCGCGATGGCCCCGAGAAGACACAGTCCGACAGTGACACTTCGCGCAGACACAACCACCGGCGACCTCCGCCGCCCCGAGGCGGGCAGCTGGCAGGAGCTTACGGGTGTAGGCGAGAGGCGTCGAGCCGCGGCATCCACGCCACCGACGAAACACCGCGCAAATGGGCGGTGCGCACGGCGTGCACCGGTCGATCGTCGGAAACTTGGCCCGACGTGAGTGCGCCTGGCATGGGCGATCCATGAGGTCCGTCTCCGCGATCACCGCCGGCTTCGTCGCCGCGAGCTTTGGACTCGTCGCCTGCAAAGCTCACCCCGTGACAACACCCGCGCTTTCAAAAACGGGAACCGACGAAACGACGACGGAAACACCCACGGCCACCGAGTTCAACGCCAAGCTCGTGGTGATTCGCGACAGGGCACCGGTGATGGAGCAGCCTTCGTTTGGAGCGAGGATCGTGGGCGAGTTGCGCCTCGGAGCGACGGTTGCGCGCTCGGCGCACGCGGTTTCCCACAGCGGGTGCGTCGGCGGCTGGTACGCGATCAGTCCAAAAGGATTTGTCTGCGCTGGCGGCCTCGCCACAATCGATGTGGGTGCGGCAAGCTGGCTCCCCAAGGGCCCCGACCTGAGCCGTCCCCTTCCCTATCGATACGGTCGCACGCGAACCGACGGCGTCCCGCTCTACCGAAAAGCTCCGACGGCCGACGAACAAGCGAGTGCGGAGCCCGACTTGTCGAAGTACCTGTCGCGCCTCGACCTCGACAAAGAGGTGTACGGTCCGTCGGCAAACGACGTGCCCCTTGATGCGCGAGGTGTACCCACGGGCCCGCCGCTGCTTGCTCCCACAAGCGACGGCGTGGATGCGGGTAACAAGCGTTCCGGGGCCTCGTTTTTTACGTTTCCGGTGGAGCGCCCATCCTCGGTGTTTCCTGCATTTTCAAGGGCAGCCAATGACGGGAATGGGGACGGACCGCAGAAGCTCCGCAAGACGTCGGGCGTTGCGATCACGTCTATCGGCACCGTTGAAACCGTCGGCCGCTCGCGGCGCTTTGGACTCACGCCCGACGGAATGATCGTGGCCGTCGATCGCCTCAAGCCCGCCCTCGGGTCCACCTGGCACGGAATGGATTTGGAGAAGACGGGACTGCCGATCGCATTTGTACACAAGAACGGTGTACACACGTGGAAGCTCCACAAAGGCGACGCCGATAAGATGGACGATGAGTTGGAGCGGCGAGCCTGCGTACCCTTGACGGGAAAGTTCAGAACCGTCGACGGTATTCGTTTCGAAGAAGCCCAGGAGGGCTTCTGGGTGCGCGCTCAAGATCTCACGATGGTGGTTCGGCGCAGCAAGTTTCCCGAGTTCGCCAAGGGTACACAGAAGTGGCTCGACGTCTCGCTCGCCAACCAAACGATCACGGCCTACGAAGGACGCAAAGCCATTTTCGCCACGTTGATCTCGTCGGGGCGCGATGTGCTCGGCGATCCGCAACAGGCGGCATCCACTCCCCGCGGCACGTTCCGCGTTCGGAGCAAACATGTGAGTTTGCCGCTCGATCCGCGCGAGGTGAACCAGGTGTTCGACGTGGCGGAAGCACCGTGGACGATCGCGCTCGACGGCGGCTTTGCAATCACCGGCACGTATTGGAGCGAGGTCGGCGAGGCGCAGGGCTTCCACAACATTGCTCTGTCGCCGATCGACGCCCGACGGATTTGGATGTGGGCCGCGCCGGAAGTTGCCGAAGGGTGGCACGCCACGTACGAGACCGGCGACAGCCCGACGATTGTGTTTGTGAGGCCCTGAAGGGCCTTGACAGTCTGCGTTTCGGGCGGCAAAGTCCGCGCCCCTTTGCCGAAGTAGCTCAGCTGGCTAGAGCAGGCGTTTCATACGCGCCGGGTCGGGGGTTCGACTCCCTCCTTCGGCACCCAGCAGCAAAACCACCCACCAAGCGCCCCGGGTTTCGCCGGGGCGTTTTCGTTTGACCACTCCCTAAAAGAAGCGACGGGTGCAATCTGGGCATTCATCTATGTTGCGCCACGCTTCTCGCTTTTCCACGCGGCAACGGGCAAGGGCGTCCCTCGCCTTACGACAAGACCTGAAACGGTCCTTCGCAAACGTCATGGCTGTTATCGCTTGATTAGGGTCTAGAGCACCGATCAGGTTGATTCCGTAATCAAATGGATAGTTTGCTTGTGTACTCAAACAGGCAAAAGCAAGCCAAAAAGCCCAGGCCCGAAGCTCCCACCGCGTGACAGACACCCAGTTCGGATCGCGGAGTGAGGGGCCCCGCGGCCGACTTGCTCGGCGCGGGGAGCGAGGGCGCGAGCCCTCGCTCCCTGGGTGAAGAAAGCTAGAGCACCCCGCGATTGTTGAAGATTTTCCAATATTCACAAATCGCTGAGTTCATTCGCGATTCAAGGTGTTCGGTGCTCTAGCTGTGCTCGGAGTAGCGCGCCCGGAGCACCGCCGTGGCTGCGTCGAGCGCGCATCGCTCGCAATACCCCATGGATCGCAGGCGATCGAACGCCAGCGAAGCCGTTCGGCGCTGTTCTTCGCGCAGTGCGCCGGCTTCTTGGTCTTCGGTCTGCCCCGAAACTCGCTCTCGCAAAAGACCGATGAGGTGGCGGAGGAGCGCGCTGAGCGCCTTCTTGCGCTCGGCAAACACCGCGTCCCGGAGCTTTCGGAGCAGGTCGGGAAACACCACGTGGTTTTGAATTCTCTCACCGGGGTGGTCGATGGCCCAAGCCGCGATCTGCGAGATGATCCCCTTTCGAGCGTCATCGTTTTTCACCTTGATGCCAATCAGCACCTCGACCTCGCGCATCATTCGCTCGTCGGGAGGTTCATGTTCGCCGGTGATCGGGTTTCGAATTTTTTCGCCTTTGACCCACATGCTCACGTTGGCAACGTACCGATCAAAGAGATCCGCGTAGCGCGCCTCATCCACAATGCCGCTGGCGATGCGAAGTTCGTCTTCAAGCGAATCGAGGAGGCGCGTTCGCACAACGTCGCGAAACGATCGCGTGTCGTGGTAGCCACCGCTCTGCGGCTTTTCTCGAAGCCAGTCGTACTCTGAAGTGCGCTTGCAAAGTTCATCGATCTCAGCGAGCACGGCGAACGGTGATAGGCATGCGTACTCAACGCTTTGAGCCGCATCGAGGACCACAGTTCTGATCTCGCGCGGTGACACGCCGGAGGAGCCTTCAAAAATCGAGGCAGCGTCGGTCTCGTGATAGAGCGCGGCAATATTGGCGACGAGCAGTTTGCGAGCATCTGAATCGAGCCGATCGGGAGGTGTACCTTTTGTGTAAAGGTCCATTTTTTCGTGCGCTGCAAGCTGCGAGAGGATCGGCGCGAGGTTGTCTGGATAGCGCTTCGGATCGGGTTGACGCATGCGGGTGAGTACCGCGAACTGCGCCGCAACGGCCGTCGCATGAGGCGCCACGTGGCGATGAACGAACGGTGCGACCTGCGTGTCGTAGATTTTCTGTTCGTCTGTCCACACTCGCAGGTACGGCGCACGCAACAGCTCAAAACGGCCACGAAAACTGGGGAACTCGGGGTGTTCTCGAAACGCGTGGAGATGCACTTCGTTGCAGCTGCCGATCATCACCAAGTTGGTTTGGATGGTTTGCTGAGGCAGGTGCACTTCACCCGTTTCGAGCGACAGCTGGAGGTACCGGTAATGGTCGAGCGGGCGCTTGAGCAGATCGCTCAGTTCAAGCACGCCGCCCGCGGCTTCAACAAGCTCTCCAAACGCCTCAAAGAGAGTTGTTGCTTGCAGCGAGGTGGGCAGGGCTGAAAGCGAACGATCCGCAGTGATCTGTCGCTCGCCGGCATCAACAGAAAGTTGAGGTCCGATTGTGACGGCGCCCACGCGATAGCGACGCGAAATGAAGTAGCGCTCCACCTGCACGTGGCGCAGCGTTTCGGCAAGCGAACCTCCGTACGACGAAAGCAGCGCTTCATAAACCTGCTGCGACTTGTGGGAGAGCTTGCCCGAAATCAGCCAGTCAGGCGGGGCCTCTTTGCATCCCGCCGCATTGTAGAGGTGGTGAACAAGTTCTCGCCGCTCCGCGGGCGCCAACAGAAACAGCGGGTGGTCCCTCAGCTCGATCACGAGGCGCGCATCGATTTGGTGGTCGTCGAGGTGCGCATAGCTCTCTGTGTCGGTTGGGGTCTTTTTCGACTCGCCAAACCCGATGGCTCCACGCACGGTCTTTTTGCTCGGAAACACCCAATGAAACCGGTAAAGCGCGCCTTCGGCGAGCGTGGAGTAGTGCTCCAGCGCGCGCAGAATGCACGAGGCAATGGTGCTCTTGGCCGATCCGTTGGGGCCGTGCATGAGGATGAGTCGATTGGCGCGCCCCTCTTGCACGAAGTTTGAAAGCGAACGGTACACCTCCGCTTGAGTTTCTTCGTGTCCCACGAGCGCCGTGTCTCTTCCGTGGCTGCCGCCCTGCGTGACCTCGGGCTCCCACGGGAGATCAAACAACTTGAAACGCGTTTCGCGACCCCATGGTCTGTCGATCGTTTCGGTGCCGAAAAAGTCGAACATGTCCCGAACGTAGTGAGACGCGTCACGTCCGTAGCGGGCAGGATCCGATGCGAAGAGTTCGAGGGATTCTTGAAAGGAGAGTACGCGCCGACCTTCTCGAAAACGCTGCTCCACGCGCGCGGCAATGTCGCTGAGTCTGGACAGTGCGCTCTTGGCGCGATCGTCGGGCGAATCAGTCATAAAACGGATCCCTTGGCTTTTCGGGATCCATTCTTAGCCCTTCTTTCGGCGCACCGCGACGACTGCCCACGCGCAGAGAAGAAATGGTGCGCGAAAAACAACCGGGTTGATGTGCGGTTGGGCGCCCCCCGCGCGGAGCGAGCGACGCGCTTGGGGGGCGCGGGCGCGCGGAGCGCGACCGTGGGGGGCATTGTGACGGAGCGTGGGAGAAGATTGTGGCGACGCGCGGGGATAAAAGTGCGTCGATGAGCGAAGCGGAGAGCTACTTGGCTTCGACTTCGACTTCGAGATCAACCTTCTCCATGACGCAGTTTGCATCGCTGCAAACGCTGAAGGAGAACGTTCCGCCGATCTTTGCTTTGCCGGCTTTGGCAACCGTGAAGCCGATGGGCAACGTGCCGGACTTTTCTTTGAAGGTGCCATCTTCTTTTTTCACGATGGCTTTGGTGTAGCTGACCCCATCCGGCGCGGGATCGGTCAACTTCATTTTGAGGGGGTATTTGTCGTTGATGTGAAACTCGCCCTTGGCCTCAAGGCTGATTTCGACTTTGCACTCTTTGCCCGCAGCGCACGCTCCGCCCGACTTGATCTCAACTTTGTATTGGTCTTTGTCGAACTTTGCCGCCCCGGCCACATTCCCGGCGGTTTCGCGGGTGTTTGCGGGCGCCGCTTCGCTGCTTTTGCAACCTGCGGCAACCAAGATGGCGAGCCCCGAAACAGCCGCGAGGCAGAGGGTTCCGACAGTGCGGTTGCGGCGCCGAATGCTGGTGGGGGAAGCGTTTTGCACGGCAGATTCTCCTGGTCTGGTTCTGGTCAATCAAATTGGTTGTGTGAACGGAGTCTTGCGCAGGCTTGGTGACCCGAGCGTGCGCCGGTGGTCGGTTGGACGGCGGCGCTCATCAAGTGATGCAACGCCTTGAGGGTGTACGCCAACCGATTCTTCCTTGATCCACCCATGGGGCTTGGAAGCCCCTCGCGCAAAGCGCTTTTTTGACCGTGGATCATCACCGCAGCGCCAATAAAGCAATCACCGCGCCCAGCGCCAGAATCACGACCGCGATGGTTGGGATGATCCATTTCGGGCGGCTCTCGGGCACGCCCATCACGATGTCGTCGTTGAAGGCTTTTTCGTCCTTGAACGCAGCATCCATGTCTTTGAGTGAGGCGCCGGCGGCGGCCATTTTTTGATGTTCTGCGAGAGCGCGCGGCAATCCGTCTTTTATTTCGTGGGCAAGCTGATCCTGGGGAGTTGTCGCCCACGCAGCGTGATGGCCCACGAGGCCGTACGCGGCGCCGATGCCGTCGACGAGCGCACCGATGGTGGCGATCCTCAGTTCTGCATTTTTCATGAGGCCGTTTTCCATCACCGCGTCGAGGGTTGGCGGCACGGCGTGCGAACCGCCGAGTTCGCTGGGCGGCTTTGGTTCCTGCGAAAGAATCGCCAACAGGATTGCGGGACCGGTGCTCCCTTCAAAGGGTACACGTCCGGTGAGCGCTTCATAGGCGATGGCCGCAACGGACCACACGTCGGCGCGGTGATCGAGCGATTGAAGCCCTTGAGCCTGCTCGGGTGACATGTAGAACGGCGAGCCGATGGTTGTGCCCATGACGGTGAGTTTTTTTGCGCCTTCGGAGTTGTCGCGAACGCTCCCGAAGTCGAGCAGCTTGACGTTGTCACCGTCGCGCGTGTGGCAGAGGAAAACGTTGTCGGGCTTCAGGTCGCGATGGACCACTTTGCGGTCGTGTGCGGCCTGCACCCCGAGAGCTACCTGCGACAAAATGCGAATGACACGCTCGGGCGGCAGCACCTTTTCGCGTTTGAGGAGCATGCGAAGCTCCTCCCCTTCGAGGTACTCCATGACGAGCGCAAAGCTCTCGTCTTCGGTCGCTTCAAACGAAAACACCTCGACGATGTGATTGTGCGGAAGGGACTTGGAGAGCTGGTATTCGCGCTTGAAGCGCTCCACGCTGATCTCGTCCATCGCAACTTCGGGATGGAGAATTTTGACGGCCACCCCTCGTTGCTCGCGGGTGTCGAGCGCTTGATAAACACGGCCGGTTCCGCCGTCGGCGACGCGACGATAAATGCGATACCGGCCTTGGCAAACGGCCCGACCCACTCGCTTGTCTTCGGGATCCGACGGCGCCGAAAGGTCTGCCGTGCTCGCGAGTTTTGATCCGTCGATCGGGCAGAACCCCCCGTCATCGGGGAAAAGCCGGTAGCACGAAGGGCATGCTTTCAAGCGACTGCCAGCCTATGCCCCAGTGTCGGGACTTGATGTGGGGGCCGCCGCATTATCGGCCGCGGGCATGTAATAAATGATGCGGCGACAGCTGGGACACTGGTCGATTTCCCCAGTTTGGCGGAGCCGTTGAAACATCATCGGCGGAATTGCGAGGTGGCACCCGCGACATGTGCCTTCCACAAGCCGCGCGATTGCTACCGGTCGTTTTGTGCGAATGCTTTCGTAGCGACGGTAGAGAACAACCGGGATCTTTTTTGCAACGCTCTCGCGCAGGCTGAGCTTCGTGCCCTTCTCCGCTTCGAGAGCAACAAGCTCACCGGACGAACCCGCTTCAGCGCCGGCGATCGTGTCTGTGAGCTGCTTTTGCTTTGTTTCGGAGTCGGCGATGGCGGTTCGCGCTCCGTCGGCCGCTGCGGTGAGTTTTTCGATTTCGTCTTCGCGATCTCGGTGCAGCTTTCGCAGCTCCTCCATTTCGCGTTGAGCCGCGTTTGACTCGCGTTCGTTTCGCGACCGATTGAGCTTGTCGCGGCTCTTTTCGATCTGCTGCGTCATCTGCCGAACTTCGGCAGCCAACTCGGCGCGCGTGCGATCGATTGTCGCAAGCGACTCGCGATCCGCTTTCAGTCGGGCGTCGATCGCTTTTACTTCGGCGACCAGCGTTTCCATTTCACCGCGGTATTTCCCGAGCTTTTCCTCTATCTGACGCAGATCGGTATCCAACGAGGAAAGCTCTTCAAGGAAAGCAATCTCTGGTCGCATGCTCACCGCGGTCTCCGCTCCTTCGTAAACGAGCCGTGGGCCCACCTGGACTCGAACCAGGAACAGCCCGGTTATGAGCCGGGGGCTCTGACCGATTGAGCTATAGGCCCTATTGTTCGGGACGGAGACTAGTCCAGCTTCACGGCTTTTGGGAAGACTCCGCCGAATTATCGTTCAGGTTCGGGCAGAATAACGCGCTTTTTGAGGGGGCCTGAGTTTGGGTTGACGGTTTTGGCGCGGCCGTTGGAGCCGGCGACGTCACTGCAACATCTAAAACCGAGATCGTTTGCGCGGTACCAAGCGGGTTCCGATGCTTCGATGGGCCGGCAGCGCCCTTTTCCTGAAGTGAACGAGCCGCCTTTGCGAGCTGTCTTGAAAGGTTTGCTGTCCTCGTTGCCGGCGGCATGAAAAACCCATTCTTCCACGTTGCCGATCATGTCTTTCGCGCCGAATGGACTGATGCACTCGCGCATGACTCCAGATGGTTTCCGACCATCGAGTTCAGCGATGAGTGTCGCGCGCTTCCACGGATCGTCGAGTTGTTTGGAGCGCTCGCTTGGTGGAACGGTGAGGTCGTTGCAGGCCTCCGCTCTGCGCGCAAGGCCGTACGGATAGGGCCACATCGACGAGCCTTCACATGCAAGCTCCCACTCTTCTGCCGCGCACAATCGTTTGCCCTCGGCGGCACATGCGCGCTTCGCGTCGTTGAATCCAACCCACACAGCGGGGCGCACACCCGCGATGTTTGGGTACTCAAGAACGTCCACGCAGAACCGCAGATGTTGAAGCGCGCCTTCGCAAATCGCCTCAGGCGCGTACGTGGAACAACGATCGCGCACCGACTCATCGAACGCCGCGCACCGATGCCCAACGTACGGGCAATGGACGCCGTCCACGAGAACCATGCCCGACCCGCAGGCCTGCGCGCTTGATGGATCAATGTGTACATAACTCGGCGGCGCACTCGGCGGAGCCGGCCGGGGCGGCGCCGCTTGTGGCAGCTCGCGCGCTGTTTGGGCGGTCGCGCTTTCAGCGACGCTCGCTGCCGGCAGCATCACTTCCTTGCGACCCGGCATTACGAGGAGCGCCCCCGCGGTGGCGGCCACCGCCAAGACTCCCGCAAACGCCAAGCTCTGCCGCATGTTGCTGCGGCTTTAGGCTAATCGCGTCATCTCAATTCGGCCACTTTCTCGCCGAAGAGTTTTTCGAGGCGCGCGAGCATGCTGTCGTTTGGCTCAACGCGTACACCTTTGAGTGAAAGCACGGCTTCGTTTCCGCTCTCCAATTGAATGACGAGCTGAACGGGGCACCCGCCTGGACTCGACTTGAGCACTTCGCCAAGCCTGCCGAGATGTTCGGGCTTTGTCTTTTTTTCGTGCAGGCGAATGGCAACGGCCTTGGTGTCCTGCTTGATCACGTCCGCGAGAAATCGCGCTTCGTCGAGCATGAGCGTCGGCTCCCGCGGCGCCGCTTCGGCCTCGTCGTTTTCTTCGGTCATTGGAAAGCTGACCTTGCCCGAAACAACAATCGGCTCACCGCTCGTAAGAACGTGCGCGTACGTTTCGATCTGCTGCTGCCGCACCTTCACTTCAACTCGGCCGCTTTGATCCTCAAGCGTGAAAAACCCGATTTTGCCGCCGCCGCCCTTGAAGATTCGTTCGCGATAGCCCTCGACCATGCCGGCCACCTGCACCTTCGATCACGGGTCCATTGTGGCGAGTTGCGAGGCGCCGGTGATGTCGCGAAGGCGATCTGTGCCGTATCGATCGAGAGGATGGCCCGATACGTAGAAGCCGAGCGATTGCTTTTCTCGATTGAGGGCCTCGCGCAGATCCCACTCTTCGGCGGGCGGATATTCATCAAGGCGTGTTGCGCTGGGAGCCACCATCGCAAACAAACCCATTTGTCCGCTCTCGCGATCTTTTGTGGCGCTGCGCGATCGTTCGAGTGCGCGATCGATGCCCGCAAACGCCCTCGATCGCGGAATCCCGCGGACAGCAAGCGATGCATCGAAAGCGCCCGATTGAACCAGCGCTTCAAACACGCCCTTGTTGACGCGTCTTGGATCGACGCGCTGCGCGAAGTCGAACAAGTCGAGAAACGGCCCCGACTTTCGAGCTTCAAGAACGGCTTGGAGCGCCGATTCACCCACGCCGCGAATGGCTCCCAAACCAAATCGAATTTGGGGTTGCAACGGATCTTTAATTCGGCTGGAGCGGCGCACTCCCTTTGGCGCGCCGTTGGGTTTTGAAGCGCCCGCGGCACCGTACACAACGGTGAAGTCAATTTTCGATTCGTTCACTTCAGGCGGGAGAATGTCGACGCCCCATGCCCTCCCCTCGGCGATGATGCGCACGACCTTGTCGATCTTGTCGCGGTCGGCCGTCATCAGCGCGCACAGAAACTCCACCGGAAAGTGCGCCTTCAAATACGCCGTTTGATACGTCACAAGCGCGTACGCCGCGGAGTGACTTTTGTTGAAGCCGTATCCGGCGAAGTACTCAAGCAGCCCAAAGATCTCTTCCGCCTTTTCTGTGGCGACGCCGTTTTTTTCAGAACCGGTAACGAAAGTGGCTTTTTGTTTCGCCATCTCTTCGGGCTTTTTCTTGCCCATGGCGCGTCGCAACAGATCGGCTCCACCGAGCGTGTACCCCGCCAGGCGCTGAGCGATCTGCATGACCTGCTCCTGGTAAACAATGACGCCGTAGGTGGGCACGAGAATGTCGTCGACCAGCGGATGCATTTTTTTGATCGGCTGGCGGCCGTGTTTGCAGTCAACGAAGTCTTTGACCATGCCGGTGCCAAGTGGCCCCGGTCGATAGAGCGCAACCGCCGCAACGATGTCTTCAAACGCGTCGGGCCGCAGCCCTTTGAACAGCTCCTGCATGCCGCTCGATTCGAGCTGGAACACGCCGGTTGTTTCACCCGACTGAAGCAGCGCGAACGTTTCTTTGTCGTCGATGGGGATCTTGCTGATGTCGAACTTTTGACCGCCCACAAGGTCGGGTCGTGCGTTGATTAACGAAACCGCAATCTGAATGACCGTCAGGGTCTTCAGACCAAGGAAGTCGAACTTCACCAGGCCGGCGAGTTCGACGTCGTCCTTGTGATACTGCGTGACGAGTTGATCGCCGTTCTTGAAACACGGAACGTGATTCCATAACTCGCCTTCGCTGATCACAACGCCGGCGGCGTGCATGCCCGCGTGCCGCGTCAGCCCTTCGAGTTTCTGCGCCTGCTTGAGCAACTCCTGAACCGTGGGTTCACTTTCAGCAAGCGCTTTGAGCTTTGGCTCAACGTCAAGGGCTTCCGGGATTGTGTACATTTGGCCCGGCCCCTTTTGCGGGATGAGGCTCGCGATCTTCTGCGCCTCGATCGCCGGGAACCCGATCGCGCGCGCCACGTCTTTGATGACGCTGCGCGCCTTGAGTTCGTGGAACGTTGCGATCTGTCCCACCGAATGAACGCCGTATTTTTGGGCAACGTAGCGAATCACTTCGTCGCGCCTGTCCATGCAAAAGTCGACGTCGAAGTCGGGCATGCTGACGCGTTCGGGGTTGAGAAAGCGCTCGAACAGAAGCCCGTACGGAATCGGATCGAGATCGGTGATGCGGAGTGCGTACGCAACAAGAGATCCGGCGCCCGAACCGCGCCCGGGCCCCACCGGGATCCCCTGTGCTTTCGCTTCTCGAATGAAGTCGTAGACGATCAGGAAGTATCCCGGAAAATCCATCTTCACGATGACGTCGAGTTCAAGCTCGAGGCGCTGCCGGTAGGCGTTGCGATCCGGCGAATAAGGCAGCTCGGCAAATCGCTGTTCGAGCCCGTCCCGCGCCACTTTTCGAAAGTACGACGCCGTGTCGAACCCCTCCGGCACAGGGAACCGCGGCAACTGCGGAACCCCGAGCTTCAGCTTCAACCCTTGGCACCGTTCAGCGATCTCCAACGTTGCCGCGATCGCGCGCTCGTTGTCTCGGAAGGCGTGAATCATCTCCCCCGCGGGCTTGAAGAACATCTCGTAGCTGCCGTGATGCGCCTCGTGCTCTTCGGCAAAGACGTGATTCCTCGCGATGCACGACAGAAAAAGCTGGCTCTCGCCGTCTTCGCGGTTTCCAAAATGGACGTCGATGGTTGCGACGAGCGGCAGCCCGAGATCGGCCGCCGCACGCGAAACAATCGAATTGACGACGCCTTGCTCCGGCAAGCCGCGGTCTTGAAGCTCAACGTAAAGGCTGCCTTTTTCGAAACAGGATCGCAGCCGATCGAGCTGGTCTTTTCCGGCCTCTTCGCCGTGCTCCATCACGCGCTGCGCGACCACACCGCCGAGACATCCGGTGAGGCCGACAATGCCGGCGCTGTGCTTCTCAATGAAATCGAGCGTGACGCTCGGCCCGAGCTGCGACGCCGCATTGACGTGCCCCTCGCTCACAATCCGAACGAGGTTTCGGTACCCATCGTTGCTGGTTGCGAGCAGAACCAAATGGTCCACCGCCTCGTCCGTTCCGCGAGCACCGATCCCCGCCCAGTTGCGCGCAACGTTCACCTCGCAACCCAAGATCGGCTGCACCCCCGCGGCTTGGCAGGCCTTGTAGTGCTGAATGGCCCCAAACATGTTTGCGTGGTCGGTGAGCGCGACCGCACGCATGCCCAGCGCTTTGGCCCGCGCGGCAAGTTCCTTCACGCGCAAAGCGCCGTCGAGAAGCGAATATTGCGAGTGAACATGCAGATGCACGAATTCTTGCGACACGGCGAAGCAGTTGCCTTAGCGGCGGACGTGTACCGGGTAAAGGGCGAACGGGTTCGTCAACGGAAGCGCTGCGTCATGGCGCGCAAACCAAACGCACGCGGGGCGATCCTGCTGAGGCAAGCGCGGCGCTTGAACTGAACGCGGTATCAAGGCTACTCTTCGCGTTCCCCGATTTTCTTGCGGAGCGCAGCCCCAAGGTTGCGGCCGCGGCCTTGGTTGGTTGTTGAAAGTGAGGTCAGTTCGTATGCTTCGCTCCCGTTTCATCCTCGCAGGTTTTGCGTTCACAGCGCTCGGTCTCTCCGCATGCGACGGCTCCGTAGAATCCACCGGCACCGGCGGCTCCGGCGGTGGAACAGGCGGGAGCACGACCTCCGGCTCCGGCGCAACGTCCGATGTCGGCATCCAACCGCCGGATCCGGGCCCTGAGGCTCCCGGCGACGGAACAGATACCGTCCTTGCGATTCGCAAGCTTTATCTCGGCGACACCGATCGCGACGGCAACTCCTCCACGTCGGCGTGGAAAGAGTTCGGCTTCGATCTCGACGGCAAGGTCAGCACGAAAGACTCAAAAGACCTTTGCAAGCCGGTTGCGGGTGCAAAACCGTCGGCTGTGTACGAAGACGGCACCGACGGTCGCGACAACTCGTTCGGCAAAAACATCTTGCCGATTATCACAAGCCTCGCGAGCGACGCGTCCACCCAAGTCAACGACTCGATCGAGGGCGGCTCGTTCACGATCATGCTCAAGATCGACAAGCTCGGCACGGGCGACAACTACAACCCGCTCATGAGCAAGCTCTACGGCGGCGCAAAACTCGTCGATGCCAACATGATGGAGATTCAGCCCAAGTGGGATGGCACCGACGCGTGGCCCGTGGTTCCTGAACTGCTCAACGGCGGCAACATTGAAGATCCCAAAGTGCAGTTCCCCAAGGCGTATCTCGTCTCGAGCGAGGGAGCGCGCACGTGGGTGAGCGGCGGCTACGCCGACATCACACTCAACCTGAGCGTCGGTGGGTTCACGCTCGGCCTGACGATCTCGTCGGCGGTCATCACAACCGACATTTCCGCGGACAACACCAAGGCCTCAAACGGCACCATCGCCGGCATCCTCGACACAGAGCAACTCATTGCCGAACTCGCCAAGGTCGCCGGCTCGTTCGATCCCAGCCTTTGCCCGCCGAGCAGCACCTTCGAGAGCATCGCCCAGCAAATTCGCCAAGCCTCCGACATCCTCACCGACGGCGGCCAAGATCCCGCCAAGGACTGCGACGGCATTTCGATCGGCCTCGGCTTCGACATGCAGCAGGTTCAGCTCGGTGCGGTCGCTCCCGCCGCCGAGCCGCAACCCAATCCCTGCGATATGTGATCTTCCTGGCCGCGCATCGCGCCGCGGCCTCCCTTAAACCGCCACTCGTTCCCCTAAACCACCACTCCCTTCCACCTGCCGCCGAGTTCGCGCCCCTTCCGGCGCGGGATTCCGATTGGTGCGTGTTCGCGCGCCGCGTGCGAGCACCTCGGAGACGAGTTTCCTCTCAATCGCCATCCAACCGCACGGTCCCGGTGAGCCGTCCTTGCGGTGATGAGCGTCTCACTGGTCGCCCGGCCAAGCCGTGGAGCGGCGCTTGCGCGCTTCCGTTTTTCTCCGCGATTCGCTAAAAGGCCAGCACTGTTCCGACGTTGAACAATCCCCGCGAGGTGCCGTCCAAGCCGCGTCGGGGCCTCAAAAGGCTCAAAAACCAGAGCCAATGGCTCGTTTCGCTTCTTTCAATTTTTAAGGGAGACTTCTATGCGCAAGTTCTTCGCTCACGTTTTCTGCGCCACCGTTCTCATTGGAGCGAGCGCGGGCCTCACCGGCTGCGTCGTCAAGGCCGGAGGCGAGGTTAAGGCCGGTGGAACCGAACCCGCCAAGGAGCCCGCCAAAGAGGCGCCGCCCGAGGCGCCCAAGCCGGAAGAGAAAAAGCCGGCCATGAACTTTGAAGTTGAAAATGGCCAGCTCCGTTTGCCTGGGCCCGTCGTTTTTGAATCGGGCAAAGCCATCTTGAAGCCCGAGAGCGACGCCGTTCTCGACATCGTGCGCCAGTACCTCGAAGCGAAGCCCGCCATCACGCTGCTCCGCATTGAGGGCCACACCGACAACGTCGGCGTGGCTGCCGACAACCAACGCCTCAGCGAGCTGCGCTCCATGGCGGTGGCCCAATGGCTGATCGCAAAGGGCGTCAGCTGCAAGCGTTTGCTCCCCGTTGGTTTCGGCCAAGACAAGCCCGTTGCCGACAACACCAAGCCCGAAGGTCGCGAGCAAAATCGTCGCACGGCGTTCGTCAACGCCGAACTCAAGGGCAAGGCCATCGGCGGCATGCCGGTGGACGGCAGTGGCAAGGTCGCGGGCGACCCCTGCAAGTGACCTGCAATTCGTGACGCGACGAAACTTCGCAACGCGTGTGATGAGGCCGCTCCGACAAGTTCGGGGCGGCTTTGCCGCATTTGTGGTTTTCGCAACGCCACTCGCTGGTTGCGACGGCCCATCCGCCGAGGTTCGCGAATGGTCTCCCGGAGATCATGATCAGCCGCCGGCCGCCGCAGGGCAGGTCACAGCAAAGCCCGCCACCGACGGCGTTGATCCGTCGATCATCGATCTGGCGTGGCGTCGCAACTGCACTCCCTGCCACGGTCCGATCGGCCGAGGCGACGGCCCTCAAGGGCCCATGTACCGCGCACCCGACCTAACCCAGCCGGATTGGCAGGCAAACATCACCGACGAGGAGATGGCGAAGACAATCCGAAAGGGCAAAAACAAAATGCCGGCCTTTGATCTCCCCGACCAAGTTGTTCAGGGCCTTGTGCAGCGAATTCGCTCCGCCCGCGGCAAGTAACCAGGACCATTCAATGCCCCCCACGGGGCGCGCGGACGCGCCCCCGCTCCCCCCAAGCGCGTCGCTCGCTCCGCGCGGGGGGAGCACCAACGTTTGAACGAACGACCCGTCGTTCGAATTGACTTCTCCACCATCCCCGCCCAACTCTTCACATCAACATGCGCTGGTTTTTTGTCGCGTTCGGCACGGTCACGGCGATTCTGTTTCTGAGCTTCATCGCGTGGATCGCAACGCGCGTGATGCACATGGATGCGGCCAACTACTACGTTGGCAAAGTGATGATCTACGACCTTTACGGCGTCGCAGTCATTCTCGCTTATTCGGCGTTCGTGGGCGCGTGGCATCTCTGGGAGAAGCTCACGGGTCGCATGGAAGCCGAGAGTTCGTCGAGCCAGGGCGGCGACGGGGGCGGTTCGTGAACGACAACGCCGCGACCACCGATACGCCGCCGGTCCGCGCTCCAAACAACCGCGCGCGCGCCGGTCGGATCGTGGCGCTCGTCGGCGCACTCGTGGTGGTGCTTGCAGGCAAGTCGTTCGTGATGCCGCTCGTTCCAACAGATCACGAAGTCGAAATCCGCTTCGACTCGCCCGAAGACATCGTTGGAGTTGACATTCGGTGGAGCCCCGAAAGCTCCGGCGAAGACATTACCGCGACTTCGTTTCGATTTTCGCAGGGCAAAGCACCTGCGAGCCTGATGACGAACGTGCATGTGCCCGACGGTGCGTACGACGTCGCCATCGCGATCGAACGCGAAACGCACGTTGACTCTTCGCGTCGTCGCGTCGCGTTGGGCGACGCAGCGCGCGTCACCATCCCAGTTCGATAAGTTGCGTTGCGTCACGCGTGCCCCGCTGACGCGCCGCGCTCCGCAACACGCGGAAGCGTCGCGGCGGCGCCTACTTGGTGATGTGTCTCTCACGCAACCCTTGTGTCTCTGGAAACGCATTTTTCTATCTAATGAGCCACTTTAGAAATGCGGCATAAACACATTAAAATAAAAGCAAAATTGCCGATTTTAACCACCCGGGCCCAAACTGTGGAACGCCGCTTGAGTAACGAATTCGCTTGAAGCCACGCCCAACCTCCCGCTAGTTCTTGGCCCGTCACAAAGGAGCGTGGCATCTTATCTTACATGCACTTACCCAGGCGCCCAGTCGGCGAATGACCGACGGGGAGCCAAGTCGTAAACAAACCTCGACCCACAGCTCCCCAACCCCGGGACCGAGTGCCGCAGCGCGAAGCTGAAAACACCCACGGAGGACGCATGAAGATCACGCCCTGGTACCTTGCCGCATTAGCCCCCTTCGCAGCAATTGGCTGGAGCGGCGCTTACTTAGGCCATGCAATGGTGGTTGTCCTGACAATCGGCATCTTCTGCGGCACGCTCGCGCTGGGCCGCAACAACCCCCCGACCGAGCCCCCCAGCGCTCGCGCTTCCTGACCAACCTTCCAAACCCCGCCACCCTTTTTTGAGTCGAACACGGAGCAACGCTCCGCGCGGCGACCTTTGCAGGTACGTTTGCCAGCATGTCTGCGGACATCGGCGGCCTCAAACGACTTGAAGAACTCACGCTCATGGATTTGCAGAGCGTGCGGTTACTCCTGCGGGGTGATTCGGTTGTCGATTGGCACCGCCTTCACGTGCGGTCCCACGAAGAAGCTCAAAAAATTTTAGAGTCCCACGAGTTTCGTCCCGCCGAACCGGCCGATCGAGCGCGGCTCGAAGCGATTAAAAACGAGGCAATCGCCTACCTGCGACGGCAGTTTGATTTTCCAATTCCGGGCCCGGTGGCTCGGTCTTCGGTCGAAGAGATTCTGCTGCTCGCGTCGACCAAAGGGCATCGACAGCTCTGCGCATGCACGATCCTCAAGGCGATGCACATCATCCATCACCTGGACGGACGAGAGCTGCTCTTTTGCATCCCCATGAGCGACCAGGAGGTGTTTCACCTCGTCGAAGAAAAAGTGTACCGCGTGATCGGTGGAATGCTCGCCGCGGGCTTTCCAATCACGGAGTTCGTGGGCGGCCGAAAAAATCGCGATTCGCTCTACACGAAGCTCCTCTCCAAAGCCGACACCACCGCTGCGCAGATTTACGACAAGCTTCGTTTCCGGATCGTCACGCGAACCACCGACGACATTCTGCCCGTGGTGCTCTACCTCACCGAACGACTGTTCCCCTTCAGCTTCGTTGTACCCAGACAGAGCACCAACACGATCTTTCACTTCCGAGCGTATTGCGATCAGCATCCCCATCTGCGCGGTCTGTTGCGCGGCGTGCAAGACTCGCCCGAAGGCGACGACTACGTCCCCAGCGACAACAAGTTCAGCGATCAAAACTACCGCGTGATCCACTTCGTGGCCGAGATCCCAGTGAGGCTTCCCGCCGAAACGATGGAGATGTCACCACCGGCTGCGTGGGCCCTGGGTCACATCATTTTTGTCTTGTGCGAGTTTCAAATCGTTGACCGGGAAACGGAAGCGGCCAACGAACTCGGGAGCGCAAGCCACGCGCGTTACAAAGAACGCCAGCGACAAGCTGTCATGCGGCGGCTCAAGTTGGGGGTGCGCGGCGGCACAGATGATGGGAAGAAACGCTCGCGCACGTCTTGATTTGACAGCCACGTCGCAAGGGGTGTACCCGACCGGCGACGTCGCTTTTTTTGGCAAGAGCACTAGCAACGGAGCGAACGAGGAATGCGGCTTTATAGCGGAAAGGTCCGTGAGTTGAGCGAGGAGCTGGCTCGGGCGCTCATTGAGGCCAAAGACATCGAAACGGAAGACCGCGGCGAGGTGGCAAAAGACCTTGAATCGGTCATGAACGCGTACATTGAGTCGGAGCGCCAGGTGAACGAGCAGGCGAAAGATCTGCTTCAGAGCCGGGGACTACCTCAAACCGAGTTGCCGAGAATTCGGCGCCTCGCGGCCGAGAAGCGCGGCATCAAGATCGGCGACGAGATGCTCGATTATTTGCTCGACCAGCTGATTGAGATGCTGATGCATTCGGGCAACGTCGAAGAAGTGTACGCAGAGGATCACGAGCTTCGCCGTCGCATGCGTCCGGCGCTCCGCAAGCATCTTGAAATTGAAGATGCCGTGGCGGCCGAAGTAAAATCGAAACTCAAACACGTCCAGGAAGGCACCCGCACCTGGGAGGTCGAATACCAGCGGGTCATGGGCGACATTCAACGGCGCAAAGGTCTGAGCTGATCACGGCCGCGCGTCGGCAGGAGAAACGTCATGGGCTGGGTTCCGAAGGTCGAGGAGAAAAAGCACTTCTGTCACAAGTGCAAAAACCAGTTGGTGTTTGAAGTGAAGTTGCAACGTGCCGACGGATGCCCTCACTGCGGCGCCGATCTTCACTGTTGCAAGAACTGCGAATATTGGGATCCGTCCGCGCATAACCAATGCAAAGAGCACATCGCCGAGTACATCCCCGAGCGAGAAAAGGCGAACTACTGCACGTTTTTCACTTTTCGAAATGGAACGCCGGAAGATGTGTCGGGACGGGTCGCAAAGAGCCGAGCCGCGCTTGACTCCTTGTTCAAGAAAAAGTAGCCGAGTCATCTTCTGCGAATGCCCACTGCACGTTATTTGGTCACCGGCGGGGCCGGTTTTATCGGTTCAAACCTCGTTGCAGCGCTGGTCGCCGCGGGTGAACACGTTCGCGTGCTCGACAACTGCGCAACGGGTTTTTGGGAGCACCTGGATGGCATCGCCGATCAAACCAAGATCGAGCGCATCGAAGGTGACATTCGCGACGCTGCCGCGGTGGCAAGAGCCGCGCAGGGCGTTGAGATCATCTTTCACGAAGCAGCGCTCGGCTCGGTTCCTCGGAGCGTCGAAGAGCCCATCGTCTCCGACGCGGTGAACACCGGCGGCACGGTGACGGTGCTCGACGTGGCCCGCCACCAAAAGGTTCGCCGCGTGATCTTCGCGGCGTCATCGTCGGCCTACGGTGAAACTCCCGAGCTTCCCAAACACGAGGGCATGACGCCTATGCCGCTCTCGCCGTACGCGGTCACCAAGCTCGCCTGTGAAAACTACCTAAAGGTGTTTTCCACGATCTACGGACTCGAAACGCTCAACCTTCGCTACTTCAACGTGTTTGGTCCCAATCAAACGCCGGACGGTGCGTACGCTGCGGCGATTCCGCGATTTGTCGACGCCGCCCTCTCGCGGCGCGCCATCCAGATCTACGGCGACGGCGAACAGACTCGCGACTTTTGCTACGTAGACAACGCTGTTTCGGCGAACTTGCTCGCCGCCACGTGCCCTCAGAAACTCTCGGGCGAGGTGGTGAACATCGCGGGTGGACGGCGAATCGGCTTAAACGAACTCTGCCGCGAAATCGCCCGCGTGCTCGGCCGCGAGGTTGAGGTGCTGCACACCGACCCAAGACCGGGAGACATTCGGCACTCGCTCGCGGATATCTCCCGCGCTGAAGCGCTTCTGGGTTTCAAGCCGCTCGTGCGCTGGGAAGATGGGCTGACGCCCACCGTCGCGTATCTGGAGGCGCTTCGAACAGAAGGTCGTGCCGCCGCGGCGCGCACGCTCACCTCGGCCGGCGTGGGTCCGCGCACGCTCGGAACAGCGTCGAAGTCGGCGTAACGGAGGCGCGTCGTCGCATGCGGAGCATGACAGGCTTCGGGTTCGGCGACGCGTCGTTCGCCGGCGGGCGCATCACGATCGAAATCCGCACAGCGAACCAGCGATTCCTGGATGTGCGCGCGCGACTGCCAAACGAACTTACCCACTTCACCATGTTCGTGGAGCAACTCGTTCGCGAACATGTGCGACGTGGACGGGTGGATGTGGTGCTGCGCGCCGAGGGGCTGGTGACAAGTCCACCCGTTCTTGACCGCAGTCGCGCGCGCCTTGCGATGCGTGAGCTTGCAGAACTCCGCGACGAGATCGCGCCGGGAGCCGATCTTCCGCTGTCGCTTTTGGCGGCCGTGCCGGGCCTTTTCTCGGTTGTGGAAATGGACGCCGAAGCTGTGCGCGCGGCGCTTCGAACGAGCGTGGCCGCGGCACTCGCGGCGCTCGAAGGGATGCAGCTTCGCGAAGGAGAAGCGCTCGCGAAGGATCTGTCGCAGCGAGCGGCACGCATCGCCGATCTGTTGGTTGAAGTGCGGGAGCGCGCCGAGAGCCTGCCCGGCCTCGCTCGGCGAAGGGCTGAAGAAAAACTCGCCCGCATGCTCGGCGGCACCACCGTCGCGGTCGACGCCGCGCGCGTCGAATCGGAACTGTTGCTGCTTGCAGATCGAAGCGACGTGACCGAAGAGCTGACGCGGCTGTCGAGCCACGTTGCGCAGTTTCAAGCCGCTCTCGCTGAAACCGCCGAGCCCGTTGGGCGCAAGCTGGATTTTCTACTTCAAGAGATGTTGCGTGAGGCGCACACCGTTGCTGCAAAAGCTCAGGACCAGAAGGTCTCCGAAAAAATAGTCACCTTCAAAGTCGAACTCGAGCGCCTGCGGGAGCAGGTCCAGAACATTGAATGAGATCGCAATGGCAACTACGCCGATCGATGATTTTTTGCTGCTCATCATCTCGTCGCCGTCGGGGGCGGGCAAAACAACGCTTTGCAATCGCCTGCGCGGTGAGTTTCCGGAGCTTCGATTTTCGGTTTCGCACACAACGCGCGCGCCGCGCCCAACCGAGGTGAACGGGCGCGAGTACCACTTCGTCGACGAGGCGTATTTTAAAGAGATGGTGCGCATCGACGCGTTCGCCGAGTGGGCACGTGTACACAATCACTACTACGGTACGAGCCTCCAAGAGATCGATCTGGCGCGCACCAAAGCGCGCGGCGTTTTATTCGACATCGATCATCAAGGTGCGCGGCAGATCAAGGCGAAGCTGCCCGAAGCGGTGGGCGTGTTTATTCTGCCACCGTCGCTTCAGGAGCTTGAACGACGCCTTCGCGGCCGCGGTACCGAAGATGAGCAAGCCACCGTGCGGCGCCTCCAAAACGCGAAGGGCGAAATCGAGCACTACGGCATCTTCGACTATGTGATCGTCAACGACGACGTGGAGCAGGCATACGGAAAGCTCCGAGGGATCGTTTTCGCTGAACGAAGCCGCCGTGCTCGCAAAGCCGCTCTTTGCGAAGCGTTGCTTCTTGAGTCACGCGACAAGGTATAAAGAAAGATCGGTGTGCAGATGGCAAACGTTCTTGCAGTGATCGGCGGCAGCGGGCTCTACAGCGTGGACGACATGACCGACATTGAGGAGGTTCATGTCGATACGCCGTACGGCGCGCCGAGCGATGCGGTGATCATTGGGCGCGTGAAAGAGAGCGGCGCCAAGATGATGTTTTTGCCGCGCCACGGACGCGGCCATCGCGTGTCGCCCACGCAGATCAACTATCGAGCGAACATCTGCGCGCTCAAAAAGCTCGGCGCGACGCACGTGCTCAGCGTGAGCGCAGTGGGTTCAATGAAAGAAGAGATCGCGCCGGGCGATCTGGTCGTTGTTGATCAATTCATCGATCTGACGAAGCGCCGCGTGTCGACATTTTTCGACGATGGAATCGTCGGCCACGTAGCGTTTTCAGATCCCGTGTGTCCCATCATGGCCTCGGCCGTGTACGACGCCGCGTGCGCTTCGGGAGCCAAAGCGCACATGGGCGGAACGTACGTTTGCATCGAAGGGCCGCAGTTTTCAACGCGCGGCGAGAGCCTTGTGTACAGGAGCTGGGGCGTCTCGGTGATCGGGATGACCAACATGCCCGAAGCGAAACTCGCTCGGGAAGCCGAGCTTCCGTATGCGACGCTCGCGCTTTCCACCGACTACGACTGTTGGCATCACTCCGAAGAGCCCGTCACCGTGGAGATGGTGATCGCAACGCTTACCAAAAACGTTCGGTACGCGCGCGACGTTGCAAAACGGGTTGCGGCAAACCTGCCCGATGTTTCAAAGAGCATTGCCAAAGATGCGCTGAAAAACGCGGTGATGACCGCTCCCGACAAGATCACGCCCGAGGCGCGCGAACGCCTTTCGTGGCTCATGGGAAACCAAAAAAGTTCGTAGGCGCCCAAAGCGCGTTTTGCCTTCTCGGCATTTTTCAACGTCTCGATCACCGCAACCTTTTTTCGACAGGAGATCCCTGTGAATTCCGCTTCCCCCATTCTCATCGTCGGCTCAATGGCGTTCGACGATTTGCAACTGCCGAGCGTCACCGCAACCGACGTTGTCGGCGGCTCCGCAACGTATTCAGCGTTCGCCGCGAGCGTGTTTGCACCGGTGCGCGTTGTGGCGGTGGTCGGCGACGATTTTCCGGCTTCAACGCTCGATGCCATGCGTACACGCGGCATCGACACGGCCGGAATTGAGCGCGCGTCGGGAAAAACATTTCGATGGGCGGGGCGCTACGACGCGGATCTTGTGGGCCGCACAACGCTCGATACGCAGCTCAACGTGTTCGCGTCGTTTCAGCCGAAGATCCACGCGAGCTATCGCGATGCGCCGCTGGTGCTCTTGGGCAACATCCATCCGGCGTTGCAAATCGATGTACTCAATCAGGTCGAGCGGCCGCGCCTCGTGGTGGCCGACACAATGAATTTTTGGATTCAAGGCGAAGCGAAGATCCTCGGAGAAATGCTTCGCCGCGTGGATTTGCTTGTCATCAACGACGAAGAGGCGCGGCTTCTGTCGGGCATTCACAACATTGTCAAAGCCGCCGACGACGTTCGCAAACGTGGGCCGCGGACCGTGATCATCAAACGCGGTGAACACGGCGCGCTTCTCTTTGATGAAGAGGGCATTTTTGCGGCGCCGGCATTCCCGCTTCACGAGGTGATCGATCCCACGGGCGCGGGTGACTGCTTTGCGGGCGGTTTGCTCGGCTATTTGGCGACGGTGCCGGAAGTCACGCCGCTCGCGCTTCGACGCGCAATGGTGCACGCAACCGCCACCGCTTCGTATTGTGTTGAAGCGGTGGGTACACAACGCGTTTCACAGCTCGCGATGAACGAAGTAAAGAGCCGCGTCTCCGGTATCTGCAAGCTTTACGATTTCGGCGCCCACACCATGTAAAAACGCTGGCGGCTCTGGGTGTACACAACGTGACTGCGCCGGTTTCGCGGGCGTTTCGTTGTTGCCGGCGCTCACGGGTGGCCCTTGACGATGGGTAGAGGGCCCGGCCCTCGACACCCCCCCCCCCCCCCCCCCCCCCCCCCCCCCCCCCCCCCCCCCCCCGGGGTTTTTTTTTTGTGCGGTGCCGCGGCCCTGCGGCTGATTTTCCGCAGTGCGGAGCGCCGTGTAGCAGCATTTTTCATGGTCTTTCAGCACAAAGACGGCGCCCTAGCTTGCCCTTCGGTACGTCCACCGTGGTAAAGCTTCTCGGAGATAAACCCATGAATCGATCGCTCCTTTCCCTCACCGGTATCTTGGTTGTTCTCCCGTTGGCCGCGGGCTGCGCTTCGCGCACGGCTCCGTTCAACGAGATGGACCAAGCGCAAATCACTGTGCTCCGCCTCCAGGGTCAGGAGCCGCCTCCCCAGCCGGTTGCGCAACCCGCTGCGCAGCCTGGGCTGATCCCGGGCCTTCCGCCCGATCTGCAAGCCGTTGGGCAGCAAGTGGGCGCGGCCATCAATCAGGTGGTTCCGGGGCTCATCCCGCCGGGTTTGCTTCCGGGCATGCAACCCACGCAGCCCACGCAGCCGGCTCAACCGCCGCAGCCGCGCTTCAAAAACTTCATCATTTTGGCGCAAATGCCGCTCACCGACGAGAGCGTGAAAAACGAAATTCTCGACGTGTTTGGCAGCGACAAGAGCTTCCAGGCCGATCGCGGAAACTGCTTTTTCCCCGGCATGGGCATCTCGATGCAGCGCGCGCCGCAAAACAATCAAGCCCCGCAACCCCCGGTGGATCTGCTGATTTCACTCTCGTGCAATCAGGCCATGGGCGACGGGTTCCGTTGGCCGTACCCGTACAACGGGTTCACGCCTGAAGCGCATCAGCGCCTCACCAAGGTGTTTGAAAAGCTCTGGGGCCCTGTTCCCTCGGGCGCGTGAAAAAAAGCCGCACCGCGCTTTGTGTGTACACTTCGCGCGGCGCGACTTCCCGGCCATCCTTTGCGTTCACGCCTTTCACCGTCAGTGCGAACAAACCAACGCGGCGACCGCGAGCCTCTGCTTCGCTGTCGCCGTGTGGCGTTTGAGGCAACGTTTCGCGGTGAATCAAAGCGGTTGGATGCAGATCCATCGAGCCGCGCGCGCGTATGTTTGATTCGTCCCCGCGCGCCGAGAGCCGCAAATGAAAGTGCGTTGCGGCCGGCGGCACGCAAAAATTGAGTCTTTTAAAAAGCCACAATGCTAAGCTTTGCCATCGCAAACCCGATCGGGCCGCACCGTGAGCACGAATGACAAACTCGCACCGGGCGTAACGCTGGGACGTTACGAGCTGCTTCTGCCAATTGCGCAGGGCGGCATGGCAACGGTTTGGGCAGCCCGTCAAAAAGGCTCCCGCGGATTTCAAAAGACGGTGGCCGTGAAAACGATGCTGCCGAGCCTTTCGGAAGATCCGCAGTTTGAGCAGATGTTTTTGGATGAAGCGGCACTGGCCGCGAAGATCCATCACCCGAACGTGGCCGAAATTCTCGACCTGGGTGAAGAAGAAGACATTCTCTATATCGTGATGGAGTGGGTTGACGGCGAGGCGCTGTCCACCATCACAAAGCAGGCAAAAAAGCTGAATGTGACAATTCAGCATCACATTGCGCTGAAGGCCATTTCGCAGGCTTGTTTAGGCCTGCACGCCGCGCATGAACTCAAAGACGACGAGGGGCAAATTCTGCATCTCGTTCATCGCGATGTGTCGCCGCAAAACATTTTGGTGACGTACGACGGCATCGTGAAGCTGGTCGATTTCGGTGTTGCCAAAGCCATGGGCCGCGCGGGCGGTGAGACAACGGCCGGCCAGCTAAAAGGCAAAGTCCCGTACATGTCGCCCGAGCAGGCGCGCGGCGGAAATGTCGATCGAAAGACGGACATTTTTGCGATGGGCATCGTGCTCTACAAACTCACAACGGGGCTGCATCCGTTCCTCGGTGAAAACGATCTCGTCACGATGAAAAACATCATCGGGCGGCCGGTGCCTTCACCGCGTTTGAAGAACCCGCAGTTCCCTGTGGAGCTGGAGCAGGTCATTCTCAAATGCCTGCAAAAGAGCCTGAAAAGCGCTTCCAAACAATGCTGGAGCTGCATCAGGCAATCGAAAAAGTGCAAGTTGCAATGGGGTCGTCGGTTGTCGACGACGACGTGGGATCGGTCGTTCGATCGCTCCTCGGTGACCGCGGTCAAAAGCGTCGGCTGGCATTGCGCGATGCGGTTCGTTCACTCGATGAGCGCGCGTCGGCACCTTCGGGCGCGGCAACGCCGGCTCCCGTGCAGCACGACGCGGTGAGTGAACTCATTCCAACGCGCATGGCGAGCGCTGTTCGCGACGACATTCTGCGCGTCACAGGGCAACATTCGCTCAGTCAAATTCCGCCCGCGTCCACGTCGCAAAGTGAAGCGGCAACGGTCACCACAAGTGTTGCTGTGCGGC
Source organism: Polyangiaceae bacterium (assembly GCA_016712345.1). Taxonomy (GTDB): domain Bacteria; phylum Myxococcota_A; class Polyangia; order Polyangiales; family Polyangiaceae; genus JADJRH01. Next base: position 2,272,830 of record JADJRH010000011.1, on the reverse strand, counting down.
GTCCAAGTCGCACCGGAATGATGGCGGCGATCGCGGCGACCGTGGTGGCTGTGGCTGCGGTGGTGTTCTTCCTGTCACGAACCAAGTCAAATGCGGATCCTGTTCAGGGCGCCGGGCAGGTGGACTCGGTGAAAACAGCCGAGCCAAAACCCACGGCGCAGCCCACTCAAACGGCCACTGTGGAGCCCACAACCGAAGCAACCGCAACGGCGGCTCCGTCGGCCACGGCTACCGACACATCGAGCGCTACGGCTGAGGCGGCCGACGACAAGAAAAGTCCCGGCACCAAAAAGTGGGGTGGTCCGAGCGGCGCGCCCACGAGTACGTCCAACGGAAAAGTGACGCCGGCGACGGGTACACAATACGTCCCGAAGATCACGAACCCCGGTTTCTAAGTGTACACTTTGACCCCTGCCGGAGCCTAGGTGGCTGGTGTGGATCCACGCCCCGCGGAGCGTGGCTCCAACGGTCCGCAAACGTCTTCTTCCGCACCTCCGGGAAAGCGCAAAACATCACGCTGGGACGCGGCGATTATCGCGGCCAGCATGGTGCTCACGGTGCTCGCTCTGGCGCGGGTTGTCCCCTCCCCTTCGGCAAAACCCGCGGCGGCTCCATCGGCGTCCGCGGCGCCTTCTCCGGGGTCTCTCCCCAAAGGCGCGCCGAGCGTGGAGCCCGACACCGAGGCACCGATCTCGGGGTGTTTTTTTCCAGACCGGGGCTTTGGCGCATACGGAAATTGGCAGTCCTTCGACGTGCCCGACGCCGCGCCAAACGATGTGCGCAGGCTCGCCAAAGTGCTTGTTCCGCCGGGCGCGGGCCTTCGAGCCGACGGCGGGTTTGATCTGCTTGTGCACTTTCACGGTGCCGAACCGGTGCGCAAAGAATTGGCACCCATGGGCTTGTCGCTTGTTGTGGTTGCGATCGACGCCGGCACGCGTTCAAGTCATTACGGAAAGCTGCTCGCGGAACAGGGCTCGTTTGATCGGCTGATCTCGGCGATTGAACAGCACATCGCACGCGCCTCGTCCCGCGCCGATACCCACGCTGCGCACCTGGCGGTTTCGTCGTGGAGCGCGGGGTACGCCGCTGTAACGCGCGCCCTCGCGCAATCGCCCAAACGTATCGGCGCCATTGTGCTTCTCGATTCGCTCTACGCGAGCTACGCGCCCAATCAACGCGACATCGCAAAAGGCGCGCTCAGCGGTTATGTCGAAGCCGCGCGCGAAGCGGCTCGAGGCGGCGCACCGTTTTATCTATCGCATTCAGGTGTACGCACCGATGGGTACGCATCCACGAGTGAAGTGGCAACGGCGCTTCTCGACGGCCTCGGCGCGACGAGCGTTTCGGTCGCGGGGGATGTGGAAGAAGAAGAAGGCGACGACCCTTCGGATCACGCGCCGCTGCGCCTCGTGCGCATGTACGACGCGGGCCGATTTGTGATTCGAGGGTACGCAGGCGCCGGCCCCGACGATCACTGCGCGCACCTGCGGCTGCTCAAGCGCGCGCTCACCGAAGACGTGTTGCCGGCCTTTCATTAGCGAGCGTGCTGCTGCAGGGCGCGTTCGGCGGGACGCGCGCGGTCGTTGCGTGGTGGCGTCGGTCTACCCGAGACTTCGGAGGGCCTCGATCGCGAGGGCCTCAAACGCGATGTTCGCCGGGAGTTTTCCCTCCGCGTGCTCTTTGCGACCGCCGCCGCGTCCACCGGCGAGCGCCGCGATTTTTCCAAGCAGCTTTCCGCAATCAACGGTGTTCTGTGCGCCGCGCGACACCACAATGCAAACGCCTTCGGGTGTTGTTCCGCCCAACACCGCGAGCGCATTTGCATCGGCCGTGAGCCTCACAGCGATCGAACGCAACAGTTCGTTCGGCGCATCATTCACAAGCGCGACAATCGGCGCGTCGGGTGCGGCGCCGGCCTTGAGTTGAGGCGCGAGCGCCTCGGCCAAACGGCCGCGCACTTTGCCAAGCGCTTCCCGCCCCGCGGTGATCTCGTCGCGCAGCTTGACGATCGCGCCGGGCACAAGCAGCGGCTCGCACGAAAACTCGCGCCCCAATCGCCGCAGCGTTGCGGTTTGAACAAGCGCCTCGCGTCGAGCGCGAGGGCCGGTCGTAAAAAACACGCGGATCTTGCCCTTGTAACGCTCCACGCCCGTCACTTGAACAAAGCCCACCTGCGCCGTCCGCGTGCAATGTGTACCCCCGCACGGCGACACATCAAAGCCCGCGATGTCCACCACGCGAATGTTCTCCGTCACTGTGGGCGCCCGACGCAGCGGCAGGCCTTTCAACTCGTCGGCCGTTGGAAAAAACGCCCGCACCGCGACGTCGTTGTCGATCACCGCGTTTACGAGATCTTCGGCCGCGGCGAGCTTTTGCTCTTCCACGCTCGCTTGGTCCACATCAATGGTGCACGTCGATTCACCAAGTCTCGAAGAAACGGTGGCCGCGTTCGCCAAGTCGTGAAGCGCCCGCGAAAGCATGTGTTGGCCGGTGTGGAGCGCCATGTGTACACGTCGCCGATCGCGGTCCACAGTGCCTTGCACCGATGTACCCACCGCCGGTCGCTCACCCTCCACCACGTGAAACATCCGCCCCACGTCGTCGGTCTGCACATCCACAACGGTGAGGCCGCCGAGCGTTCCGCGGTCGGCCATTTGCCCACGGGCCTCGGCATAAAAAGCGCTGCGATCCAGCACGACCGCCGCTTTTCCACCCCACTCGGCGTGAGCGATCACAGTGCCTTCAAATGTACACAAGAACGAATCGCCGAAGTACAGCCGCTCGGTTGTCGGCACATCGGAAGCGAGGCTCATTGTTGCGCCGCCCTTATCCCATGCGTGTTCCCACCGCGATCACTTCCTGCGCGGCGAGAAGCGACAGCGGCGACCTTTCAAGCACCTTTTCAATCAGCGGTCGCGCCGCTCCGAGCCGCTGCATTCCCTTCAAGGCGTGAATGCGACCCACAACGCGCTCCACAGAAATCCCGGCTTCTTGCGCCATGGATCGCAGCTCGTCACCCGTGGTGTTGTAGAGGAGCACCGTGCCGTCGGCGTAATGCGCCGTGCGCTTTAGCTCGATGCTGCCCGACGCATTTCCAATGAGTGCCTGGGCCACCGACCGCGCCCACTTGCTGTCGTGTCGCGTCTCGTAAAATGCATGCGCCTTGCTCCAATGACGCGCCTGCAAAACGAAGCGTCCGCCCGGCCGAATGGCGCGAGCCATGCCGCCCACGGCCCGCGCTCGATGTGTTTCGGTGGGAAGGTGCTGCAACATTCCCACCGAAAGCACGCGATCAAAAGCACCGTCGCGAATGGGCAGCGCACACGCATCGGCGTGCACCGGCACAAGCTTTTGCTGCGCATCGGGCAACAAACGCAGCGAACGCCGAATGTGCCGCAACGACTCGATTGAAAAATCGATCGCCATGACGCCGCTCACGTTGCGAATGTACTCACGCACAACGCGCCCCGTTCCCGCGCCCACTTCAAGCACCCAATCGCTGCGCCGCGGCGCCAAATCGCGCACGAGCGGCGTCACTTCAAGAAAGCCTTCCCACGCCAAAAAGAGGCCCTCGTAGGCGGTGGCTTCATCGTCGCGCAGGGCAATTTCGGCTGCTTGATCCGTTTTTTTCAGGTCAACAAAACTCGGTATTTCGTCGCGAATCGGATAGGCGCTGTCACACCCCTCGCACACCAGCCGCTCGGCCGAACCGCGCGGCTCAGCGCGCAGCTTTCCCTTGCACGCCGGACACGCGAGACGCTCGGTCCAAATCTCTTCTAAGCCAAAGCTCGTGGCCATTCGGGCACGGAGCATCGCGCAGTTTTCCGCGCGAAAGCAAACAAAACATGCTCACGTGCGCGCCGCTATTTGCCCCGCATTTTTCGGGCGAATGAAATCGATTGAACGCCGCGCCGTCGCACCCTGGGCGAACTCCACCTGCCCCCCAACGGGGCACGCGAGCGTGCCCCCGCTCCCCCCAAGCGCGTCGCTCGCTCCGCGCGGGGGGAGCCGCGCGTGTCAGGTCGCTTCGTTTAGGCCCAGCCAAACGCGGGACAATTCAACGGTGCGCGCGTTCTCGGGAACGCGTTCCAAAAAACTGGCGCGCATCTCGGGATCGGAAAGCGCGGCGGCGCGCGCCGAAAGCCTTGCGAATGCTTCTGCGATCGCCGCGCGCGCCGCATCGTGATCACCCGCGTGCGCAAGCGCCTCTGCGTACACAACGCGCACAAGGGCCTCGCCTTCGTCGATACCGCCCGTTTGATCGAGCAGGCGTTTCGCGTCGTGCGCCGCCATGAGCGCTTCGCGAATGTCTCTTTCACTTGCCGACCGCTGGCCCGGCGGCGGATTTGAAATGCGCGCCAAGTGTACACGTGCGAGCGTGGCGCTCGCGAGACACTTGGCCGCCGGCGCCGCCGCCGAACCCACCGCCGCGCGCGCCGTTTCTTCGGCGCCGTCAAAGTCGCCCGCAAACAGTTGAATGGTCGAAAGGTACACTTGCGCGGGCGTCACCTGGCGAACATCGCCCTGCGCTTTCAGCTCTCGAAGCGCTTCGCTTTCAAGCGCGCGGGCCTCTTCAAACGCACCGAGGTGGGCACGCGCCAAACCGAGATTGTGCCGCGCGACGCTTGCCAAGTTGAGAAGGCCCACGCGCTGCGCCGTGATCATGGCTTCCCGCAGAGCGGTTTCGGCCAATGCGTACGCACCGACAAGCAGGTAACCGTGGCCGAGGTTCATGCGCTGCGCACACGAACGCCGGAGATCGCCGATGGTTTCAAACGCTTCGAGCGATCGCCGCAGATGATCGATGTGGGTGCCGGCTTCGCCGCGCGACGCGACGTACGATGCGTACGCTCGGTGCGCCCACGCCCGAACCAGCGGATCGTCGCCCTTCATTTGCAGAACAGGATCGATGCGATCGAGGAGCTTTTTTGCGAGTTCGAGCCGCCCCGCCGAAGGAAGCCTCGTGGCGATGCGAGCGCACGCAACAGCGTGAACGGTGGCCGCTCGCAGATCGGGCTCCATGGCGAGCAGCGTTTCACCCAACGCATCGAGCCCTTCGGCGTGACCCAAGCGGCTTTGGGCAACGCCGACTTCTCCCGATGTGGCGTACCAAGCGGTGCTCGCCGCCGGGAGTAGCTGCATCGCTTCAAGCCCGGCGTGTTCACCGGCTTTGTACATCCCGCGCCAGTTGTGGGCCTCGGCCTGAATATGACGAAGTGTACCTTTGAGTTCGCCCGCCGCGCCGAGTGCGATCGCCCGCTCCGCTCGGCTCACCGCGCCGCCGAAGTCGTTTCCTTCGAGCGCCTGCTCCGGCGGCGCGGCGGTACCATGTGACCGCCGATGCGGCATCGCCCCCGCGCTCAAAGTGTTCAGCGAGCACCATGCCGTCGGTTTCGCCGGCCTTCGCGAGAAACGCCGCCGCCATTTTGTGGCTCATCGTCCGATCGGCGTCGGTGAGCATTGCGTACGCAGCCTCGCGCGTGAGGGCGTGTCGAAACGAATAGCCGCGATCCCCCTGAAAGCGTCCTTCGCGCGGCGCCACGATCTCGCGCTCCACGAGGTGATTCAGCTCCGCGAGAATCTCGTCATCGCGCTCCGCGCCGCCGAGAAGGGCCTTGGCGCCGCCCATTGAAAACGTTTGCCCAAACACACTGCCGGCGCGAAGCACGCGGCGCGCTTCAGGGCGCAGGCCTTCGAGGCGCGCCTGCACCATTGCAAGCACCGTTTCGGGAAGGCTTTCACCTTTGCCGTCGGCGGTCGCTCGAATGAGTTCTTCGAGATAAAAGGCGTTGCCCGCGGAACGCTCCACAAGCCGCGCCACCGTTTGATCCGGCGCGGCGGGCCCGAGCATTTCGCGCACGAGCTTTTCACAACCGCGCTTGAAATCGGTCCGAGCCGAAACGCGTGAATCATTCGGTCTTGCCAGAGATTGGGAAACACTTCGTCGATCTCGGGTCGAGCGAGCGCCAGCACCATGAGCGGCCGATCGTGAAGATTGCGCAACGTTTGATCGATGAGTTCAACGCTTGGGAGGTCACCCCAGTGCAAGTCTTCCAAAACAAGCAAAATGGGTGATTGTGTACACTCCGCACCAATGAAGTCTTCCCACGCGCGGCGCATTTGATCGCCCATGAGCACCGCTTCTTGCCGCGCGGCGCGAAGCTGCACGCTTTGATCGTCGGGAAACGGAATTTGCAGCAATTCACCGAGGAACTCGGTGACGCGCGCAAAGTCGGACTCGGGCACGTGGCGGCGAACGCGCGCTCGCAACTTCCGCTGTTTCACGACCGGCGCTTCGTTGTCCAAAATGCCCGCTTCGCGGCGGAGCGGCGGCGCGATCATCGCAAAGGGTGACCCCGCCGTCATTGGATCGCCGCGGCCCATCCACACTTGGAATTTGTGGCCCGCGGCGGAGAGCTTTTGGATCACTTCGTGAGCGAAGCGACTTTTGCCAATTCCCGCTTCGGCCGTGACAAGCGCAACGCGCGCCGCGGGCTCGGCCACCGCTTCGTCGAAGAGGCCCATCACCACGCCGAGTTCACGCTCGCGGCCGACACACGGCGTGGGCCGACCGAGAAGTGTACGCGTCGGCTCCAAGTGATCGCGTTCACCGCACAAGAGAAGGCCCGCATGGTCGCCTGACAATTCGTACCGCGAGTCGAGAAGACCGGCGGTCACTTCGTCGATGCGAATGGGAGCGGTTTGGGCGGCGGGAACACGGCGCGGACGGTTGCGGAGCATGGCCGCCGCCCTGTCGATCACTTCACCGAGAGGGAATCGTTCACTCAGAGTGCCTCGACCCGTTGCGAGTGACATGGAGCAGTCGGGCACCACACCGCGCATCGCCAGAGCGCACCGAGCCGCGCGCGCTGCGAGATCGGTGGCCGACGCCGCCGACGAAGCGACAAACGTCGCGACGAGCGACCCTTCCGCGAGCGGTTCGAGGTGACCGCCGTGTGTACTCACCGCCGCGGAGAGACGTGTGTGCAGCCCTTCGGGGTGAATGCGCGTTTCGATCTCGTCTTCGCGATCTTCGTCCGAAAGAACCGGCGCTTCGAGCGGCGGCTGTTTCGTGTCGTAGCGAAGTGTACCCACGTCTTTCATTTCGACGGCGCTGTCTTGGCCGCCGCTGTTCGTTGGAAGAACGTGTGCCGCCATCACAACCGCGCAGAGGCGCTGTTCACCTTCGAGAAGCGTTGCCGGCTTGCGGCTGGGCGGGCCGGCCATCACCGAGAGCGTTCGCTGAACGGTTTGCAGCTCGTGGCAAACGGCAAATCCGTCCATGGGCCGGCCCGCCGGATCTTTGGCCAACATGCGCACGATCAAGTCTTCGAGCGCTTCAGGAACCTCGACGCCCGCGGAACTTGGTCGAGGCGGAGGCTCCACCAAGATCTTGGCCATGACGGCGATCGGGTCGGTGCCGCGAAACGCATTTTGACCGGTGAGGCATTTGTACAAAACGCATCCGAACGAAAACACGTCGGCACGTGGGTCAATGTGGCGATCGCCGCGCGCCTGCTCCGGCGACATGTACCCAGGAGTGCCGATCATCACGCCGGTGCGGGTGATCTCGCTGCGGACATTGCGGAAGCGCGCAATGCCAAAGTCCAAGATTTTGGCGGCGAGGTGATCTTGGTTGGGCAAAAAAATGTTGCTCGGCTTGATGTCGCGGTGAATGACGCCGCGCGCGTGAGCGAATCCGAGCGCTTCTGAAAGCCGAATGCCGAGCGCGACGGTTTCTTCAACATTGAGGCCGGCGCGCCCGAAACGTTGAGCGAGCGTTTCGCCGTCGAGCCACTCCATCGCCAAATACAGTTCACCCGACGCAAGGCGGCCCGCCGCCACGTACTTCACGATGCCGGGATGAGTGAGCTTGGCGAGCACTTCGCCTTCGCGAATGAAGCGCGCGGCATCGGCGGAGCGCAGGATCTTGAGCGCAATCGTGGTGCGGAGCGCGCGGTCGTAGGCGCGGTAGACAACACCCATCCCGCCGACACCCGCGCGCTCGGCCAACTCGAACCGATCGGCAACGACCTGTCCGGCATCCATCGTGCGGCGAAGTATCGAATGGGCGGGCCCGGAAGGGCAAAAGACAATCCCAAGACGCACTGCAACGGGGGATTTTCGTTGTGATCGAGCACCCGCCCCCCCATGGCCGCGCGGAGCGAGCCTGCGAGCGAGCACGGACATTTGGGGGGGCGCAGCATGTGTACACATGCTGCCCGGGGGGCATCAGTGGAGTTTGAGGAAGCCGACGACGATTTCGAAGAGGATGAGCGCAATGACCATGGCTTCGAGAAGGTGGGCGCGCCGGTGTTGGATCATTTCCAAAAACGCTGTGACGGCTTCACGGCAAGTGACGATTTTGGCTTCAAGAGCGCGGTAGCGTTCGCCGATTTCAAACGCGGCGCGGAGCTTGTTGTGCAGGTCGTCGGCGACCTTGTCGTCCCAAGTGATGTCGGGTTTGTCGAGGAGCGCCAGCGAGCTGATGATCTCCACCTGCGATGCGATTGAGGCGCCTACGAAGCGAACGATTTCGGCTTGTTTTCTAGGTGTTTTTGCCGTCTGCCCAACCATCTGAGCAATGGTCTGAATGCGATCGAGCGACGCTTGAACGTCTTCGTCGTAGTAGTCGAGCGCAACGGATTGAGCCAACACGGTGGCAATGACTTCGTTCACGATCGGTGTGTACGCAGGCACGGTCACACTGTCGAAATCGACTTGGATCCGACTGCCTTCGCGCACGTTCACAACAAGTTCTTCGCGCAGCGGCGGGTGGGGTTCTTTGGTGAGACCCTTCCAAAATGCGGCCAAGATCTGCTCTCGAAGCTCTTCGGCAACGTTAAAAAAAACGAGCGCCCCAAAGTCGAAAGCGAAGACGCGGCCGTCGTTTGGGTACACAGCCACAACAAAGGTTTTGTGCTTGCGAATCGCGGGTTCACGCGGGAAGAAAGAAACCACGTGTTCGAGGCGAAAACGCGATGCGTACGCAAACGCAGTGGCGGTGAAGGTTCTACCATTCATGGCCCCGACCTTTCGCGGATACGTTTTCGCGGACGGCTCATTAGCGAGACTTGGCAGTATTCAGTTCAATCAAAGCGGGCGAGTTTGAGGAAAGTGAATTTCATGCTGGGATTTTTGCGCCCGCGCTTTAGCATACGCGCCCGCTGCGTCCGGGGCCTGCTGCGGCGCGATTTGTGAGCGCACGGCAGTTTACGGAGCGGCCGCTTTGAAGGAGAGCCATGTCGATCGAACTCATCCGCGGTGAGCTGGAGCGTCTGTTTTCACTCGAAGAGATGCTCGCTCTGTCCAACGATCTCCTCGGCCTCGATCCCAAAGAAGTGGGCGGAGCGGCCTCAAAAGCATCGTTTGCGCGCGCTCTCACAGACAAGTGTGTGGAGATGGATGCGGCGCCGGCGCTGCTCGACGCGCTGCTTGTCACGCGCGCCGACGTGATCGATCCGAAATTGCGCGAGCTGCTCAATACCGGCGTGACGCATGCTGAGGAGCTGAAGCCGGGCGATACGTTTGCCGGGTTCACCATTGGAAAAAAGCTTGGTGAAGGGCCGCGCGGCGCTGTGTACACAGCAAACAAAGGCGGTTCCGAATACGTTTTGAAAGTGATGAAACGTTCGGGCGGGGCCGGACGTGGAGCGTTTCGCCGGCTGATGACGCACGTGCGGCTCGCTCAAAAGGTACACCACGACAATCTCGCGGCGAACCTGCAAGCCGGCATTGAAAATGGGCGCGGCTGGGTGGCCTATTCGCCGGTGGAGGGGCAACCGCTCGCGGCGCGTATCGCCCGCACCGGTCCTTTACATATTAACGAAGCGAAAACGCTGTTGCGCGGTGTCCTTCAAGGGCTTGCGGCGCTTCACGAGCAGCGGATCGCCCACGGCGGCGTGAAGCTTGAAAACGTGATTGTGGCGCGTGGAAGTGACGGCACGTCCCGCGCCGTGCTTGTGGATTTCGGCGGCGATCGCGTGGGATTCGGCGGCTTTCCGTGGGGTGTGCCCGCGGCGCTCAAAGCGGCAAGCCCGGAGCAGGTGCGCGGTCAGGCGGGCGATCGTTCGAGCGATTTGTACGCATTCGGATCGCTTCTTTTTGAGGTGCTGACGGGCAAGCCGGTCGTGAGCGGCGACTCCGGTGTGGATGTGTCCATTGCGATTTTGTCGCAACCGGCGCCGGCTCCCAGCTCGCTCGCGCCGCGCGGTTGGGTCACCAAAGAGTTGGATGATCTGGTGGCCAAGCTGCTCGCAAAAACGGCGTCGGCGAGGCCCAAAGACGTGGCCGCGGTGCTCGATGCGATCGATGCGATTGGCAAGAGCAAAGACAGCGGCAAGAAAAAGATCAGCGACGAAGATCTCAACGATCGGGTCGACCTTCTCATTGCGGATCCGGGCGATTCTTCCAACGCGATGGCGCTTGAAAGCTCCATCGATGAAGGGGCCGACCCCAAGCGCGTGGGTGAAGCGCTTCAGCTCGCCGCCGACGGTGTTGATGAAGGCGAAAGCGAAGGCGAAAAGATCAAGAGCACCGAGATCAAAAAGCAGCTCTTGTTCCGCGCCGCGCGTGTGTTTGAGCACAACGCCAAAGACCTGGGATCGGTGGAGCAAGCGTACACAGCGATCTTGGCGCTCGATCCCGAAGACGAAGTGGCGCTCCAGGGTTTGGAAGATGCGCGCCGCGCTCAGGGCAAACACGAAGAACTCATTGAAATGCTTTTGGAGCGCAGCCAAAAGCACGAAAGTCATACCGAGAGGGCGCGGGCGCTCAACCAAATCGGTCACCTTTATTGGAAAGAACTTGAAGACCGCGAGCAGGCCACGTTTGCGTTTGCTCAGGCCCTCGCTCAAGACGCAAAAAACCATGAATACGCGTCGGATCTCGAGCGAGCGGCCGGCAGCGACATGAAGCTTTGGGCCGAAGCGCTTCAGATCTTGAGTGAGGTGACAACGCATCCCAACATGCCGGCCGAGGCGAAGATCGCGCTCTTCACACTGCTCGGGTCTTGGTACTCCGAAAAGATCGCTCGCCCGGACATGGGTTTGCCTTGTTTTCAAGCGGTTTTGTCGGTCGACCCCGCTCACGACGGAGCGCTCGAAGGTGTGGCGCAGGTGTACCGTCGCGCGCAGCAATGGTCGGAATTGGCGCAGGTGCTCCTGTCCCGCGCCGACCGCGCCCCCACGCCTTCTCAAGCGCGCGATCTGCGTGCCGAAGCGGCCGATCTGTACGGCGCAAAACTAAACGATGCGACACGTCAGCTCGATTTGTACGAGCAGATCTTTAAGGAAGATCCCGGCCACAAAAAAGCGGGTGAAGCGCTCGTTCAAATCTACCGCGGCAAAGAAGATTGGTCGGGCCTCGCCAAGATCCTTGAAAAAGAGGCCGATGCACTTCAGGGCGAACGGAAGGTCGATACGATCTGCAAGATCGCCGAGCTTTACGAAGACCAACTCGACGACTTGGTTGAAGCAACGCGACGCTACGAAGCCGCTCTCGAACTCGATCCAATGAGCCTCACGGCGCTTAAAGGGTTGGATCGCATTTACAACCGCACAGGGCGTTACAAGGAGTTGCTCGACAACCTCGAAAAGCAAATCCACATCGCCGCAACACCGCGCCAGCGCATCAATTTGTACGAACGCATGGCCGGCATTCACGAGGAAGAATTTCTCGACCACGCCAAGGCGGCCGAGACGCGTGAAGCGATTTTGTCCATCGACGCGGCGCACGAAAACTCGCTCACCGGATTGGTTCGTCACTACCGCGTGCTCGGTCGATGGGAAGACGTGGTGGGCATGTACGAGCGCCACCTCGGCATCGTGACCGAAGAGAAAAAGCGCGTGGACCTACTGCTCGCCATGGGTCGCGTGCTTGTCGACCAAGTGGGCTCGCCCGAACGCGCAAGCAAAGTGTACGAAAAAGTCCTTGAGATCGACCCGAATCACGGCGGCGCGCTTGAAGCGCTCGCCCACGTTCGCGCGGCCTCGGGTGATGCCATGGCCGCCCTCGCAGCGGTGGAGTCGCTCGCCGAAAGGGCCACCAACCCTGAAACCAAGGCCGATCGGTGGCTCCAAGCCGCCAACATTCTTGAACACCGCGGTGACCGCGACGGCGCCATTGAACGCTACAAAAAAGCGCTCGACGCGCAGCCCACAAACGTTGTGGCCACCACCAATCTGCGTTCGGCCTATTTGGCGCGCGGCGACGCAACGAGCGCTGTCGAACTCATCAGCAAGACCATTGATGTGACCGACGGCAACCTCGCCAAGGCCCGCCTTTACGGCGAAATGGCGCAGATGCTCCGCGACAAGTTGCGCGACAACGATCGCGCTGAAAAGGCCGCGACCAAAGCCGTTGACCTCGATCCAACGAACATTAACGGCCTTTGGATCTCGGGCGATCTCGCATTTGAAAACGGCCGTTTTATCGAAGCGTCCAAAAACTACGCGTCGCTCGCCAACCGCGTCGACGTGCTCCCCAAAGAAGAGCAACCCAAGCTGCTCATGCGCTACGTCGATGCGCTTTCAAACAGCGGATCGACTGAAAAAGCGGCCGGCGTTGTTGAAAAATTGTTGGCGCTCGCCCCCGACGACTCCGAAGCGATTGTGCGCGCCGCCAAGGTGAGCTTCGACTCAAACAAGGGCAAAGACGCAGCCCGCCTCTACCAAGATTTGCTCAAGCGCTTCGGTGAAAAACTCACAATGAACGAGCGCGCCGACGCCATGCTCAAACTGGGCGAATCGTGGATGAAAGCCGGCGAGTTTGAAGAAGCGATTTTGCCGCTCACAGAAGCGGCCGACATGCTTCCCGACAGCGCGGCGCCCATCAACGCGCTGTGCAAGGTGTACGAGGCCAAAAAAGACTGGGAAGAGGTCGTGCGCCTCAAGACGCGGCGCCTCGACGTGGTTGTCGGCGACGAACGCGCCGCGCTGTTGCTCGAAATCGGCGACGTGCTCGCAAACCAAATCAACGATCGCACGCGCGCCGCAAAGAGCTACGTGGCCGCGCTCGATGAACGCCCCGACGATCGCAAGACGCTGACGAAGCTCATGCAGCTTTACAGCGAAGAAAAAGACTGGGCAAAACTCATCGAAGTGGTGCTCAAACTCGCCGCCAAGGTCGACGACCCCAAGCAAAAGGTGAAGTATCTGCACACCGCCGCGATCGTCAGCGCCAAGCAACTCAGCGACTACGAACAGGCCGCCAAGTTCTACGACGAAGTGCTCACGCTCGATCCGACCTTTGACAAGGCCCGCGCCGAGTTGATGGAGATTCGCGAACTGCGCGGCGACCACGAAGGGTTGGAGCGCGCCCTCAAGCTTGAACTCGAAAAGGTCAGCGAAACGGGCGACACCGCAAAAATGCTCCAGCTCTTCGACAGGCTGGGCGCTCTTTACAAAGACAAACTCGGCAAAATCGGTGAGGCCGTCGACGCCTACGAGGCCGCGCAGTCCATCGACCCAGACAACGAAGCGCGCAACAATCTCCTCGCCGAGATCTACCTGTCAAACCAGGAGCAATTTAACGAGAAGGCGCTCGCAACGCTCATCGGAAATGTACACAAAAACCCGTACAAGCCCGATACGTACCGCTCGCTGCGCCGCTACTACACCGAGAACAAACGCGCCGACGCCGCGTTTTGCATGTGTCAGGCGCTCTACTGCATGAACGCGGCGGAGCCCGACGAAGAGCGCTTCTTCAAGCGCATGCGCCCTGAAGGTGCGGCCGCCGCCACAGATCGCATGGGCGACGATGATTGGGGTCGCATGCTGATGCACAGCGATTCCGATCCGCTGCTCACCGAGATCATGGCGATCATCGAGCCGGCGGTGCTCCGCAAAAACGGGCAGCCGTTTGAGGCGCTCGGCTACAACGTGGCGTTTAAGCTCGATCTGTCGCGCCACCCCTACCCCATGTCGCAAACGCTCTTTTACGCGGCCGGCATCTTGGGGATGGAGCCGCCGATCACGTTCCAAAACCCCAACGACCCGTCGGGCGTCGCGTTCTTGCACGCGTATCAACCTGCGATTGTGCTCGGCGCGTCGGCGCTCGTGCTCGATCTCCCAACGCAGGCTGCGGCCTTCATCGCGGCGCGGCACCTCACCTACTACCGGCCGGGGCTCTACCTGCGGCACTTGGTGGCCACCGGAACCGCGCTTCGAGCGTGGCTCTTTGCGGCCATTCGCATGATCGTGCCCCAGTTCCCCGTGTCGGCCGAGCTTGAGGGCCCCGTGCGTGAAAACCTCAACGTGCTTGAGGGGATGGTCACCGGGCAAACCCGCGATCGCCTCGCGAGCGCCGTCACCAAACTCCTTCAAGCCGGCGCCATTGACCTCAAGCGCTGGGTTGCCGGCGTTGATCTCACAGCGGATCGCGCGGGATTTGTCGCCTGCAACGACCTAGAGCTTGCCAGCGAAATGATCAAAGCCGCCGATGAAGGCTCGTCCGCGGTGCCCCAAAAAGATCGCCTTCGCGAGCTGGTCTTGTACTCCACAAGCGAGGAGTACTTCGCGTTGCGACGCCGCCTCGGCATCAACATCGACGCCTAAAAGCGAAGTCCCCCGGTTGAAACGTCACGCCGAGACCTGAAGCGCCTGGCCTCCGTGTTGAATACGACGTGTCAGGAGTCGGGACGTCACAGGTCATTGCGCGACGGCTCCAGCGACCGATCTGGGGTGACGCAATGCCCCTCCCGGCTCCTCGCGATCAAAAAAGCGACGTCAAAATTGGTGCCATGTCGGCTCGTCGTTGACGAACAAAAACTGAAATTGCTAGGGTGCGCGCGAGTGCCGGCGCTGGCTCGGTTTGCCCTGTTCTGTGGGCAAAACCGCCCAAATCGAACGGCCGCTGCCGATAGGTAACGACCTTGGCGACGAAAGCGACTTCGAAGAAAACCAAAAAGGCCGAAAGGCCCAAATCTGGCACCAAACGCGCCGCAGCGCGCCGCCCTGCCGCTTCGCCTAAGAAAAAGGCCGCAAAGGCAAAGCCCGCGGTTAAGGCGAAAAAACCTCTGAAACGCGCGGTCGCCAAACCCGCGCCGAAAAAGAAAAAGGTTGTGGCAGCCGCCAAAAAGAAGGTGGTCAAAAAGGCCGCCCGCTCAAAACCGGCGCGCCCTGAAAAGAAAAAGGCGCTCAAAGCCGCGCTCAAGAAAAACGGCGCATCCAAACGCGCCGCGATCGAAGCGCGCAAAGCTCCTAAAGCTGCCAAACCCGGCAAGGTAACGAAGCTTAAAAAGCTCAAAAAAGCCGAGAAAAACGGCAAATTATTAAAGCGCCTCAAGGTCGAAAAAGGCGGGCGTGAAAAAGAAACGCTCAAAAAAGTCTCGGCCGAAAAGCCTTCAAAAATCGGCAAAAAAGCGGGCCTCGCCGCCAAAGTAAAAAAGTCGGTTCCGCCGCCCCCGCCCTCAAAATCGCTCAAAAAGGCCGGCAAACTCAAAAAGTCGGTTCCGCCGCCCCCGCCCTCAAAATCGCTCAAAAAGGCGCCGCCGCCGGCTCCTTCAAAACCCTCCAAAAAAGGCAGCATCCCCCCGCCTTCATCAAAGCTCACAAAAAAGGGCAGCATCCCGCCGCCCTCCACAAAGCCTTCCAAAAAAGGCAGCATCCCCCCGCCTTCAAAACCTTTCAAAAAGGCTGAAAGCGTACCGCCGCCCAAATCGGCCAAAAAAGGCGCGCCGGTAGAACCGCCCAAGTCCTCCAAAAAAGGCGCGCCGGTAGAACCGCCCAAGTCCTCCAAAAAAGGCGCGCCGGTAGAACCGCCGCCCAAGTCCTCCAAAAAGGCCCCCGCGGTTGAAGAAGCGCCCGCAAAACCCTCCAAAAAGGGAGCCGCTCCGCCGCCTTCAAAGTCCTCCAAAAAGGCTCCGCCTCCATCGGAACCGCCGCCGCCTCCCCCTTCAAAAAAAGGCAAATCGGCGCCGCCGGCAAAACCCTCCAAAGGTGACAAGCCAAGCGTCAAAGGTGCTCCCGCTCCTGCAAAATCAAGCGCCGGCAAAAGCGTTCCGCCCTCTGAAAAACGCAGGAGTGACAGCGCACCGCCCAAACGGCCTTCGGCGCCGCCCAAGCCCGCATTGCGCGAGCCTCCGCGCGTCGCAGCCATTCCGCTCCCCACAATTGCGCCGCCCAAACGCTTCACACTCGAAGAGCGCGCCGCAAGCATCGAAAAGCGCCTCGCCGAGCAATCCGATGATTTTCGCAAGCGCTATAACGACACGTTTTTAATGTCGTGGATTTACCACGACGCAGCGCTTGAAGGCTCTGTGTACACATTCGAAGAGCTGCGCGGAGGCCTTTCGGGTCAAGCCGCACCAAGCGGTGATTCAGGCCTGCAACCCACGTACGACGATATTCGTCGCACCAAAGAAGCGATCGAATACGTGCGTGACATGGCCGAGAAAAAGCGCCTGCCAATCACTATCGACGTGATCAAAAAGCTCTACCTCATCCTTCACCCGGAAGAGGGCGACATCAAAACGGTGAAGTATCGCAAAGACGTGCCGCAGCACCGTCTCTACTTCCATGAGTACGCACCGCCCGACAAAGTCGCCTACAAAGTGCGGCAAATTGTTGATTGGCTAAATGACCCTGAAACTCGCAAAACGCGCAACCTTGTGCGCATCGCGGCGCGTGTACACTACGATCTTCTTCGTGTGTACCCATTCCCCACCGACAGCGGCAAAGTGGCCCGCCTGTTCATGAACCTCATGCTCACGCGGGCCGGCATGCCCCCCGCGATCATTCACTCCACCGAGCGCCAGCGTTATTACGAGTCGCTCAAGGGCTCGGCCAACACGCTTCTGCAAATGGTTCAAGAAGCGGTTGAAAACTCAATCGCCAGCGTTGAAAAGCTTCTCGACGAGCACGAGAGCAAAAAGCGCGCGTTCATCAGCTGAACGATCGTCGTCTCCCACAACACCTGCAAGTCGCCCCACTCCGGCAGGTGTACACAACGTCATGGCCTCCAAAAAAACCTCCAAAACCGTCGCCAAAAAAACAGGGGGCGGGGGCTCCGCCCCCGCAACGCCCCCGCGCGTCGACAAAACGAAAATCAGTGCGGCCGATCGCGACGCGGCGAAAAAAAACGCACTCACAACGTTTGCAAAACTGCGCGCCATGCACCCCGACGCGCACTGCGAACTCGATCACAAAGACGCGTTTCAGCTTCTCGTCGCCACCGTCCTCAGCGCGCAGACAACCGATGTTTTGGTGAACAAGGTAACCCCTCACCTGTTTGCCAAATACCCCACGGCCAAAAAACTCGCCGATGCCGAGCCTCAGGAAGTGGCGACGCTTCTCGGTTCAAACGGCCTCGGCATGTACAACCAAAAGGCCAAAAACATTGTCGGGCTCGCCCGCGGCATCATCGAAAAGCACCGGGGCCAAGTGCCGAAAACGCTCGCCGAGCTGATTGAACTTCCCGGCGTGGGCCGCAAAACCGCCAACGTGGTGCTCGGCGTTGCATTCGGCACGCCCGAAGGCGTTGTTGTCGACACCCACGTTCAACGCATCTCGCAGCGCCTCGGGTGGACGGCCCACACCGAGCCCCCCGAGATCGAAGCCGACTTATGTACACTTTTCCCCAAAAAAGACTGGGACATGCTTTCGCACACGCTCATTTTTCAAGGCCGCCGCGTGTGCGCCGCCATGAAACCCGCCTGCGCTTCGTGCGGTGTGAGCGACCTCTGCCCCGCCGCATTTCACGCTGAAAAAATCGGCCGCAAAGATCGCCGCCCGCGCTCGTAGCGGGGCGCCTCGCAACGACCAGTCACGTCACGCCACCTGATACGTCTCTTCACCACGGAGTTCCGCAGGGGCGGTGCGCCTCATTCGAACGGCGAGTAACTCGTTGCGGTTGAGTTGTCGATGCAGCAGAAAAGAGCCCGTTCTGGGAGGTCCGGCGACTTGAGATGTCCATCACGTCGCCATCCACCGGTCTCGCCGGTCTCTCGTTTTCGTCGTGGCTGCGCTCGCCACAGAACTCCATCTGGAGAACCCGACGCGCCACGCTGTTCGCTTTTCCGCTTGGCGACGGGCAAGGGTGTCCCAAACGTCTCGACAAGACTGGATCCGTGCCTTGCAGAACGTTCCGCTAAAGGGAAGTTACCCAGGAGGCACGGAGATCACGGGGATCCACGGAGTTTTTTGTATTTCAGACTGCCATCGGCTTGCACAGCCTCAGCGAGCACCTGTCAGGCCGGGAAGATGGGTGCTGTGTACCCATTGCAGCGAAAGAAACAAGAGAACTCCGTGTCTCTCTGTGTCCTCCGTGACTCCGTGTTGATTACGACGTTACAGACATCGCGGCTTTCCAGGTCTTGGCGTAACGCGTCAGCGGTCGATAGTCCGTGTTGATTACGACGTTGCAGTCACCCAGACGCGTCAGGTCTTGGCATAACGCTTGAGCGGTCGCTCTGGGCGCGTCATTCAACAGGGCGATTGCGTACACAAATGAGTACGCATCAGTTTTTTGAGCGGAACGCGGCCACCAGTTCTTCGGCCGCCGAGTACGGATCGATCTCTTTTTTCGCAACGCGCGCCACGGCTTCGTCGAGCGCCTGACCCAGCGTGTGCTCCGCGATCTCCAGCAAACTCTCTCGAAGTTGCATGCGCATCGCTTCACGCAGGCGCGCTTCGCGTCGGGCTTGTCCTTCGGGAGTGTCGCTCAACCAAGCACGGTGCTTTTCGAGGTGACCCAAAAGAGCCGTGGTTCCCTCCCCGCGCGAAGCCACAGTGCGCACAATCGCCGGGATCCACGCGCCCCCCGCGTGACTCACCTCCTGCTTCGCCACATCGAGCACCGCGCCGTGATGCCCGCGCGAGTGCGCTCCCGCTTTTGTCACTTCGCCGCCGAGAGCGATCATCAACTCCAGATCGCGAACTGTTGAATCGGCGCCGTCGCGATCCGCCTTGTTTACCGCAAACACGTCCGCGCATTCCAAAATGCCGGCTTTGATCGCTTGAACGTCGTCGCCCATCCCCGGCGCCATCACCACAAGCGTTGTGTGCGCGGTCTTCGTGATCTCCAATTCATCCTGCCCCACGCCCACCGTTTCAACCAAGATCACGTCGGCGCCCCACGCATCGAGCACCCGAACAATGTCGCCCGCCGATCGCGAGAGCCCACCCAACGTTCCGCGCGTCGCGAGCGATCGAATAAACACCTCGGGGTCTTCAAAGTGCTCCTGCATTCGAATGCGATCACCCAAGATCGCGCCGCCGCTGAACGGGCTCGTCGGATCCACGGCCACCACCGCCACGCGTTTGCCCTGCTTGCGAAACGCCGCAATGAGCCCGTTTGTGAGCGTGCTTTTGCCCGCGCCCGGAACACCCGTGATGCCGATTGTCCAAGCGCGCCCGGTGCTCGGAAAAAGGTCGCGAAGCAAATCGATGTAATCGCCCGTGCGATCATCCACCAACCGACACGCACGCGCTGTAGCGCGCATTTCGCGACCGAGAACTCTCTGAGCGAGCGGGTGCACGAAGGGCTTCTAGATCTGAAAGAAGCGATAAGAAATGGAGGATGCGTGTCCGCGCCGCGATCCACACAAAAAGGCGGCAAAAACCAAAGATGGCGTGTTACCCATTAAAGCCATGGCCGCCCATCGAATTGTCGTTGCAACACACGGCCATTGCTTCGACGGGATGGCGAGCGCCGCGCTTTATTCGCACTTGATGCGGCACGTTCGAAAAGGCCGCTCTCTCGCGTTTCGATACGTTTCGTGCGGCTACGGGCCAAACATGTCGCACGTGCCCGAAACGTGGCTCGACGGCGACGAAAACGCCATTTTAGACTTTAAGTACACACCGAGCACCAAGCTCACTTGGTACTTCGATCATCACGCCACGGCGTTTACCACCGACGATGAACGGGCTGAGGCCCTGGCGGGCGCATCGGGGCGACCGGGCGAAGGACGCCAGGTGTACTTTGACGCCAAATACGGCTCGTGCACCAAGCTCATCGCCGATACAGCCGCGCGGATCTTTGGTGTACACATGGACCATTTGAGGGAGCTGGTGGAGTGGGCAGAGGTGATCGACACCGCAGGCTTCGCAACCGCGGCCGATGCCGTTCGCCGCGATGAACCGGTGCTTCAACTCTCATCGGTTGTGGAGCAACACGGTGACCGCGCGTTTCTCGATGCGATCATCCCCAAACTGCTCACGCGATCCCTTTACGACGTGGCGAAAGACCCTTGGGTCACGCAGCTCTGGGAGCCGATCGATAAGGCGCGGGCGGTGATTGTGGAGCGCGTTCGAACGCGCTCCACAATCACCGGCCGCGTCGTCCTCACAGATCTCACCGACGCACCCAACGAAACCGCTGCCAAGTTCGTGAGCTACGCGCTCTTCCCGGAGTGCATGTATTCGGTAACGCTTTCGCGCGCTGGAAAGCACTTGAAAATGGCCGTCGGGTATAACCCGTGGTGCGGCATTCCGCGGGATCACAATATCGGGTCGATCTGCAAACGGTTCGGCGGCGGCGGTCACGCCGTTGTGGGCGCAGCCACGTTTCGCAATTCGGACGAAGAGGCGGCGCGCGCCGCCGCGCTGTCGGTTGTGCGCGAGTTGTGTGAATGATCGCGCCCGATCTCGCGTTTTGGCGGCGCGCGCCCGCCGCGCCTCCCCTTGTGATCGGCCACCGAGGCGCCAAAGCCGCGGCGTGTGAAAACACGCTCGACGCGTTTGTGTACGCATTTTCCAAAGGCGCGCGCGCTGTTGAACTTGATGTGCGCGTATGCGCCTCAGGCGAGCTTGTGGTGTTTCACGATCCAACGCTCGATCGGCTGAGCGATGGGCGCGACGCGCGGCGCGTGGCCGACCTACCCATGAGCGATCTCGGGCGCGTCGCGCTGCGCGGCGGCGCCAAAATCCCTCTACTTGCCGACGTCTTTGACGCCGCCGCACGCTACGACGCCGGCGTGAACGTGGAGATGAAACACGACGCGCCGGACCGGAGCGCGATCGTCCAGCGCACGGCGCGCGAGGTTCGACGCGTGGCGCTGCGTACACCTGTGATCGTGTCGTCGTTTGATCCGCGGATGCTCCTTGCGCTCAAACGCGTTGCTCCCGAGATCCCCCGCGCGCTCCTTGTGCATCGCCGAGACTACCGCAGGACAATGTTGGCTATTGCGCTCGGATCGGCCTTTTTTCGTGCCGATTTCGTGCATGGTGTACACATTGACTGCGCCGTCGCAACAGCGCCTCTTGTGCGGGCGATTCGCGCGCGCAACCTGCTCGTGAGCGTGTGGACGGTGAACAACCCGAGCGAAGCGCGCACGCTCGCGGACATGGGCGTGGACAGCGTGATTTCGGATGAACCCGCCGTCGTCGGCGCCGCGGTAGCAACGGCATAAGTCCGCCTCGATCCCGAGCCGCCAAACGCCGCGGAAAGAAGCTCCCAACAGAAGCCACTTCGCGGCGAGGCCGACGAGCGCTCCAAAGCGGAACGGGGCCCACCGCAGCGAGGCGGTTTGCCGTGCAAAAGAAACCGACAAAAACGGCCAAAAAGGCTGCGATCTAGGGCTCTTTTGTGTATACTGAACAAAAGAACAGTCCACACGGGAGCGCACGCTGATGCTTCAGATTTTGCAGGCTGGAACGGGGGCCTTTCGTGACGTGGTGTTGATCTACGGCGTCAAAGACGCGCAATTCGCGCAGTCGTTTTTGTGGCCCGAGGCCTGCGCGTTGGGCGAGCAAAACGGTGCGTACGCATTGGTCGGCCCCATGGACGTCGAACCGCTCGGAAAAGTGGTTGTGCGCGCGCGACGTGAAGCGGGACCGTTCAGCGTGCGAGGTGTTGCGCTTGTGGGTTTTGGGCGGGGTTGCCGCGCCGTGCGTGAGCAAATTCGAGAAGGCGCGCGGCCGGACGTGGTGGTGGCTCTCGACGGTGTTTCAGGCCCGCCCGGGCCCATTCCGCCGGATGAGTATTATTTGGGCCCGTGGCGCGTTGTGGCCGATCGCGCGCGGCGCGGTGAGTGTTTGGCGATCTTTACGCACACGTCGCAGGTGTACATGGAGGCGCTGAGCGAAAGTGAGCGATTTCCGGCGCCGATCACGGTACTGCGCGAGATCACGGGGTTTGGTTTGGCGGCGCTCAGTCCTGCGGATCCGCCGATTGAAACGCGCGACGGCGGGTTGATTGTTCAGTCACATCCGAGTCGCGCAAAAGACCGCATCGCACACGCGGCGCAGAAGATCTCGGTGCTGCCCAACATCATGACAAGGCTTGTTCAGCCGTGGCTCGACGAGATGGACTTCACGCCCACTTCACTGCCCCGCTGGCAGCTGTGAGAGTGCGGCGCACGTGTACACAATGAACTCGCCCCAATTGTGTACACCATCGTAACAGCGTCTATTGCGTACACAACTGGAGAGCCTCGACAGGCGCGGTTTTTGAGCCGCCCAATGTGCGATGATGCGCCGCCATGGTTCTCAGCACGCTGCTTCGGGAAAAAATAAACACCGATCCAATCACCGCCGTCGAAGCTTGGCGCGCGCGTTCCAAACGTGTGCTGGAGTTGGAATCATCGGCGGATCGGGCGCTTTTGTGCGGGTTTTTGGCAGACCGAGTCGCGTATGCGTTTGCCGGCGGATACGAGGCGGCGCTTTCGAACTTGGTCGCCGGCAAACTCGACCAGGCTCGGGCCCGACGCGCCACATCGCTTTGCATTACCGAAGAAGGCGGCGGTCATCCGCGCGCAATCAAAACGGCACTCGGCGAAGGTACACATGGAACGCTCGTGTTGAACGGGCGAAAACAATGGGCAACCGGCGCTCAAACGGCCGATCTGCTGCTTGTGGCGGCGAGTGTCGGCTTTGACGACGCGGGTCGAAACAAGCTGGTTCTTGTGGCGGTGGATGCGCGCGCGCCGGGCGTCACGTGGAGCGCAATGCCTCAAACGCCGTTCGCTCCCGAGTTGCCCCATGCGCGTGTGGAGCTGGATCACGTGCGCGTTTCACCAGGCGATGTGCTCGTCGGCGACGGCTACGATGTGTACATCAAGCCGTTTCGCACCATTGAGGACAGCCACGTTTTTTTGGCGTTGATTGGTTATCTCATTCGAAGCGCGCGCCTCTACGAAGAAAGCCGCTCGGTGATCGAAGAGCTGTGCGCGGCGGCAACTGCGCTCTCCGCGATCACGCGGGCAAGCGCGACCGCCCCCGAAACGCATGTGGCTTTGGCCGGCGCGCTCGCATGGGGCAAGGCTCTGATGGACCGCGTGAGTTTTGAAAATGCGCCCGATGACGTGCGTGAACGTTGGGAGCGCGATCGCGCGCTGTCGCTCGTGGCTGAGCGGGCGCGGGCCGAAAGGCGGAATCGCGCTTGGACCACAATCGGCACGGGCGAGCCTCAGACGACGCCTTTGGGCGGCTCTGCCCGGTAAGAAAAAAACGCCTGAAATAAGGGCTAAATGACACGCAAACTGTCAAGGATTTGCGAAAGCAAGGGCGCCCTGTGGCACGATGCGCGCGCCGCGGCGGACGCCGGGCAGAAGGAGATCATGACCATGCGTGCTTCGGCGTTTGCGGTGTTGCTTTTGGGCAGCGCGTTCTTGTTCGGCATCGGCTGCAAGAAGGATGAGGCGCCCGCCGCTTCCGGCGATTCCGACTCAACGGGCGTTGCGGAATGTGACGAATATTTCAAGCAGCTCAACACGTGTTTTGCGGCAAACCCCGCGGCCAAGGCGGCCATGGAGGGTACGCAGAAGCAGATGAAAGAGGCCTTCAAGGCTCAGGTTGCGGCGCCCGGCGGCAAAGACGCGCTCAAGAAGCAGTGCGAAGAGCACATCAAGCTGCTCGGCCAAAACCCGATGTGCGCCAAGAAGTAACTCCGGCGAAACCCACGCCATAACGGCAACTGAAACGTCACGCAACGACCAGACGCGTTTCGATACCTGTGACGTTTCTCCACCCACGGAATCACGGACGACGCAGGGGTACACGGCGTTTTTGTTCTTGGCCGCAATGGGTACACATGATTCACAATCCAAAAGCCCGACAGGTGATGGACGACGTCGTGCGAGCCTCTTGCAGCAAAAAAAATACAAACCTCCGTGTCCTCTGTGAGTCCGTGGTGCATACGACGTGTCAGGCGGCGACACGTCACAGGTCATCGCCGGGCGGCTGAACCTACGCGAAGAAACCCGTTCGCATTAGAAGCGAAATTGAACGGAGCCGCCCGCGAGCGCCGGGCTCACCCACGGCGTGACTGAAAAGCCGACTTTGGGCTGGCGCGCCGCTTCAGGCTTTTTTTGCTCATCGCGAATGCGGGTGGGTAACCCCGGCGGGGAGCTGTCGAAGATGAACATGCCGACGCTCATCAGACCGAGAAGGGCGGCACCACCGAACGTGGCAACCGCCGCAACACGAAGCTCGTTGCGCAACTGCACCGAGCTGATGTGGTCGTTCAACTCTTGAGCGGTGAGGTTGCGCTGGCTGATAAAACCTTCGATCTCCCTCGCGCGCCCCTCCGCCGCGGCAGCGAGCCCCGTAATGATGCCTCCCGCTGCGAGCCCGGCGAGGGCCGCACCCCCGACGACAAAGGACGCGGTTCGCTGCGTTGTTTGCTGGAGCTTCACTTCAAGTGGGCGCCGTTCATCGCGACGAAAATCAATTTCGGCCGAAAACGGCCGATAGCCGGTTTTTGTGATCGTCACGAGTCGCGTTCCAGGCGCAATTTCAAGCGCTTTTGGCAGCGGCGTTGTCCCTTCATTGCGCCCGTCGATGCTCACGTCGGCACCCGAGTCGGTTCCGATTGTGAGGAGCGCCGGTCGTTCACGCAGCGACACATCGAGCCCAAACACCTGGCCTTCAAAAGCGACAATGTCGCGTTCATCGTCGACGTACCCTTCAGCCGTTAAACGAAGCTTATGAGGGCCCGGCGTCAGTTCTTGAATGAGGGGCAACTCGGCGGGCTCGCCACCGTCGAGCGACGCGAGCGCGCCTTTTGTGGACGACGAAACCATGAGGCGCGTTTTGGGTTTTGTGTCCGTGGCGGACGACGCGAGAGATGCGGCTGCGCCCGCCGCATTTCCGGCGAGCAGATCGTTTAACAACGGCTCGAGATCGCGGAGCGCCTGCTGCGCTTCACCAATGCGCCCGCCGGCCTTTTGTTTGTCGATGTAGAGTTTGTAATTTTGAACAGCGCGCCTCAGCGTGTCGACTTTGCGATCCGTCGTGTAGAGGCGTCGATATGCCTGCGCTGTTGAGAAGATGGGGCCGGGCCGCTGCGACAAACGGTACGCCTCTTCAAACGCCTGGATCGCGGCTGGAAACTGCTCCGAGTCGTACGCTTTGGCGCCGAGATCAAAAAGCGTTTTTGCTTTTGCAATTTGGTCGGCGGTAGGCGGCGCCGGATTGGTTGCGGGAGATGTGGCGGCCGGAGCGGCGGGCGGAGTTGGAGGCGCGGGAGCCGCCGACGGCGCCGAGGTGGACGCCGCACTCGGCGACGCTTTTCCGCCTGCCGCCTGCGCGTGTACACTTGGAACAGCTGCGAAAAGTACACAAGCTGCCGCGCCGAAGATTCCAATCGCGCGGCTGACCACACAACCTCCGACTTCTTCTTTGCGGCGCCGATCTTTGTGAGTTTCACCGGAAGGAGGGTGCTCTGCGTGGGTATCAGCTCCATATCGGTGGGCGCAAATCCGGCTGCTTTAAACGTGAGTTTCACTTTTTCACCCCGTTTTAAACGTATGGGCGCAGCCGACGTTCCAAGCCTCTCTCCGCCCATAAACACTTCCACTTCTTTGGGCGTTGATTGAACAGTCACTTCAACGTTTGCATCGGGCTCCACAGCTTCATCGGGCTTTGAGGGCGTGACCGTAGGTGCGCTTGTTGGAGCCGAAGAAGCCGAAGTTTCGGCCGAAGCCACGATCACCGCGCTCGATGCGGGCGGAGCGACAGTGTTTGCGCCCGCGGCCGGCGGCGGATCGCGAAGAAACATGAATGCGGCCGCGGCGAGCCCGGAAACGAGGAGTACACCGCCGGCCACCAAGCCCACGATCGCTCCGCGATTTCCTTTTTTGGGGGAGATGTCGGCGCTCGATCCGATGAGTGACGGGTGTACACCTACGACTGTTTGCGCTTGAGCGAGCGATGCCGATTCGATCGTGCCGCCCGAGGTGGTCGGCGTGACAACAACGCCGCGATCGCTCGCGCGCGGTGCCGGAATGCCCATGCCCGAACGGTGCGGCGCCGCAACGTTGAGCCCCGCTTCGTTGGCCGCCCTGGCGAGTGAGTCCACCGCCTCCGCGAGCGTTGACGGCCGATCTTCGGGCGCCTTTTCAAGCATGCGAAGCACCGGCTCATCAAGCGCAACGGGAAGGTCGGGGCACACTTCTGAAACGCGCGGCGGCTTCGCGTGGATGTGTTTGAAGAGCACATCCATCACCGACTCCCCGTCGAAAACGACGCGCCCGGTGAGCACTTCGTGCGTCATGACGCCGAACGAATAGATGTCGGTTCGATGGTCAACGGGTTTGCCGTACGACTGCTCGGGCGACATGTAATACGGCGTTCCCATCGGCGTGCCGGTGCGCGTTTTGTGTCCGCGTTCGCTGTCGCCGAGAAGCTTCGCAATGCCAAAGTCGAGAAGCTTGGGCGTGGGTACACCGTCTTCGTCAAACTGGATGAAGATGTTTTCGGGCTTGAGATCGCGGTGAACAATGCCCGCCGCGTGCGCGGCATCGAGCGCGCGCGCGATCTGTCGAAGAATCGGAACCGCTTCTTCAGCCGGCAGTCGGCCACGTTGTTTGATGTACCTGTCGAAGCTCATCCCTTCGAGCAGCTCCATCACGTAGTACTGGCGACCGTCGCCGAGCGCGCCGAAAGCGAAGATGTCGATGATGTTCTTGTGGCGGATTTGGTTGACGCTTTTCGCTTCCGCGATGAAGCGGCTCACCATCTGCGGATTCGACGAAAACTGGCGGTGGAGAATTTTGACGGCCGCCGTCTTGCCGATCACCGGGTGAGTTGCTCGATAGACGGCGCCGAATCCGCCTTCACCGAGTTTGGTTTCAACGCGGTATTCGCCCACCGAATCACCGCCTTTCAGTTCGGTGTCGGCGGCCGTCATGACCGTGTCGGGAACGAGGGTCGACCCATCTTTCGGGCACGAAGAGACATCGTCGGAGAAATGGTCGCGGCAGGACGGGCACGTGGCCATAGAAGGCTCGGGCGAGACTACACCGACTGCGCCCTTTTTTCGATGCGCGATCGGCTCAGGCAGCATTGAGACGGCTCTGCTAGCGTAAGCCCCCTCATGGCGTCCAAATCACGCGCGCCCAAAGATCCGCTTGCCACTTTTCGTTCGCACCTGAACGCCACGCGAAACGCGGTCGACGACCAACTGGCCGCGCTTTGGGACGACACTCGGAACAACCTTTCGCGGCACGGCGGCGCTGTTCTTCACATGGCCGACGCCGCACGTGATCTCACGCTGCGCGGCGGCAAGCGGTTTCGCGCGGCGATGCTTGTTGCGGCTTATTCGGGTGTCGCGCCGCGCGCCGCCGTTGAACCGGCGCTCACCGCGGCGGTCGCGTTGGAGCTTTTGCAGAGCTACCTCCTCATCCAAGACGACTGGATGGACGGCGATCCGACACGACGCGGAGGACCGAGCGCACACGCCGCGCTCACAGAGGTTTGGGGCTCCGCCCACCTCGGCGCATGCTCCGCGATCTTGGCGAGCGATCTCACGTGGAGCCTCTCTGTGCGTACACTTGCGAGCGCCAAACTGAGCGCAAAACGAAGGCTTCGCGCTATCGACCTTTTCTGCGGTGTACACCAGGATGTGGTGGCAGGTCAGCAGATCGACATGCTCGGGCGCGCTGAAGACGTGGAAGCCATGCACGAACTCAAAACCGGAAGCTACACACTGCGCGGGCCGCTGCTTCTCGGCGCAACGCTCGCCGGTGCACCCAAACGCGCATTAAAAGCTTTCACGCGCTACGCGGCTCCTCTCGGCGTTGCGTTTCAACTGCGCGACGATCTGCTCGGTGCGTTTGGCAAAGAAGCCGACACGGGAAAGCGTGAAGGAAACGATCTTCGCGCCGGAAAAAAAACGGCGTTGTTGGCAGCCGCCGCGCCTCTCCTTTCAGGGCCCGACAAAGAAGCGATCGACCTTGTTTTTGGGCGCGCCGACGCAAGCGACGACGACGTGAAAAAAGCGATCGCCGCGCTTGAACAATGCGGCGCACGTTCCGAAGTAGAGGCTCGTTTGCACAAGCTCTGCGACGAGGGCGCGCTTCTCGCGGACGAATTGCCCGTTTCGCGGCGCGCAAAGCTCATTTTTGTAGGCGCCGCCCACGCGCTGCGAGTCTGAAAGCCCGCGCAATGACACAACGCGCTTCGGCATGCGGCAAAGTGATCCTGCTCGGTGAGCACGCGGTTGTGTACGGGACACCGGCAATCGCCGCGGGCATCGAGCGCGGCGCGTGGGCGGAGGTATCGCTCGCCGACGTCGGCCCGAGCACACTCGAAATAGGTGATCGACGCGCAGTCGCCGATGCCCAATCGGAAGACGACTTGGCGCGCGCATTCTCGGCGCTTGTGGGGTCCGATCGAGCCTTCTCCGTGCGCGCGCACAGCGAGTTACCCCCGGGCGGAGGCCTTGGCAGCTCGGCCGCGCTCGCCGTTTCAATCGCGCGCGCGATTGAAATGTACACAAGCGCCGCGCCCCATGAACGAGAGCTGCGCGCGGCCGAACGCGCGCTCGCATGGGAGCGCGTTTTTCATGGAAACCCTTCGGGGATCGATATGTACGCCGCGGCCAACGGCGGCACGTTCGAGTTCGTTCGCGGTCGAGGAGGCCAACCGATCGAGGCCGGGGCCGAGCTTTGGCTCTGCATTGGCCTGTCGGGAAGCGGCGCATCCACCAAAACAATGGTTGAAAGCGTGGCGCGACAATTTCAACGGCGCCCAGAACTCCAGGCACGAACGCTCGACGGAATCGGTGCGCTGGTTCGCAACGCGTCGCTTGCCATCCAAGTCGGCGACCTCGTGGGCCTGGGCCGTTTGATGGATCTCAACCAAATGATGCTCGCGGGTCTTTTGCTTTCAACGCAGCCTATCGAACAATTGTGTACACTTGCCCGCGGCGCCGGTGCTTTGGGGGCCAAGCTCACAGGCTCGGGCGGCGGCGGCTCGGTGATCGCGCTTGTTCCGGCGCCGGGGGGCTCCGAAGACGAGGGGTCGGATGTGGCTAAGGCGGTGTTGAGAGCCTGGAAATTGGCTGGATTTGAAGGATTTGTGACGCGCGTGGGCGCAACCGGCCGTTGAAGAGACGAAAGCCGTTGGAGCGCGCGCGCTCCGAAACGTCCGACAGGCGTGAACTGAACTTCAGCCGATGGGAGAAACGACGACCGGGGTCGACGCGTCGGCCAAGGGTCCGGCGCTTTGCGCGGCCTTGGCCTTTGATTCCATATGGAACCAGGGAATGGGCTTTGTGGGGTCGTCCCCAGCGCTACGCCCGGTGAGAACCAGCGCAAAAGCTACGGCAAAGAACCCCAGACCAAGTCGCATGAAAGCCTCCAACAACGAGTTGGGGAGCACGGGAGCGGTTGATGAGAAGGCCCGCGCAACCCAAAACGGCGATTTGGACTGGTAGAGAGCGCGTTTTGCCGATGTGACATAAAAAAATTTGGCGTTGACGCGCTCCGGCCCCAAAGCTCCATTTTCCATTGGTGAACGCGGCGGAACGAGAGCAGACCGAGTCCGAAATCCGCGCGCTCGCCGAGCGGGCCGATGCGATGGCGGCGGTTTCACTTGCGCTCGGCGCGTATGGGGCCGAAATTTTGGGGTACCTGCTCGCCGTGTTGCGCGACGAGCTGCGAGCCGAGGATGTGTATTCCGATTTTGCCGAAGACGTCGTGCGCGGGATGCCCGGATTTCGATTTCAATCGAGCATCCGCACATGGCTCTACACGCTCGCTCGACATGCATGCGCGCGGCACCTCTCACGTGAAAAAAAGCGGCGGATGGTGGCCCTTTCCGCGGCGCCTGAAGTGTTTGACGTCGCGCAGGGCGCGCGCACTCCAACACCGCCGCACGCGCGCACCGCGGCTCGCGAAGGGATTGAACGCCTTCGAAAGAGCCTGCGGCCCGATGATCAAACGCTCCTCATTTTGCGCATCGATCGCGACATGGCGTGGATCGACATTGCGCGCATCCTGGCCGGGCCCGACAGCTCCGTCGACGAAGAGGATCTTCGCGGCCGGTCAGCAAAACTTCGCAAGCGGTTCGAGCGATTGAAGGAGCGCCTTCGCGAGATGGCGCACGAAGAGCACATTTTTGGGGAAAACGAAGATGCTTAAAGTCGACAACACCACCGCTCAGCACGGCGACAATCGGCAGGCCGAAGACCGCGAGGGCATCGCGGAAAAAGAGGCTCCCGCATTTGAGAGCCTGCTCCGCGCCGTCGCCGCGGCGCCCTCTGTGCGCCCGGTGGATCTCGATCTTGTCGGTCGAAAAGTCGGGCGCTTCGTTGTTGAAAAGCGGCTCGGCCAAGGCGGAATGGGCGTTGTGTACGAAGCCACCGATCCCGTGCTCGGAAGGCGTGTGGCGCTCAAGGTCATGCGTGCGGCACACCGCCGGAGCACCGCAACACGTGAACGACTCCACGAAGAAGCCCGCCGGATCGCCTCGCTCACCCATCCAAACATCGCGGCCGTTTACGACGTGGGCGAACACGACGGCATTGTGTACCTAGCGCTTGAACGGGCATCCGGTCGCTCGTTGCGCCAACGGCTCACGGAGCAGCCGCCGCTCACATTGCCTCGCTCAATTGCCATATTGAAGTCGGTGGCCGCGGCGCTCGCGTGTGCACACGACGCGGGCATTGTTCACCGCGATCTAAAACCCGAAAACGTTGTCACAGGTGAAGATGGTTCCGTAAAGATCGTCGACTTTGGCATTGCTGCATCGCCGGGCGCCGATCCTTCGGCGGTGGGTACACGTCGGTACATGGCTCCCGAACAACTGGGAGGCGCCGCGGCATCCGAGCGCGCCGATGTGTACGCATTCGGCGTGCTCGCCCGCGAGCTTCTTGCGTCGACGTTTGTCCGCCGCGCCGACCAGCGAGTGCGTGCGGCGCTCCTTCGATTCGCCGACATCTGCGCGTCGAAGTCGCCCGATGCTCGCCCCGGCGACGGCGCCGCCCTTGTGAGCGCTCTCGAAAATCTTCTCGCACCTTCGGCAAGAGTACCCATGGCCAAGGCCGCCTTTGTTGCGGCCGGCGCCGCCGCGCTTGCCGTGGCCGCATTTCGCGTCGGTCCGGCCTCACCAAGCGAACCGAGCAGTGAAAAACCCGGCGCCCGCGCGCCGGCGTTCAAATCCACTTCGGCACCGAACCATTTCACAACGCCGCGTTCTACCGGCGCCGCAACCGCACCCAACGCGGCTCCCGAGTCAAGTGTACGCACCCATGCCGCCGGCGCCGAGAGGAGCAGAACCCCGTCCGAGCAGCAGGCCGCCGCTCGCGGAAGTGTACTCACCGGAGGTGTACCTCTCACGGGCGGCTCCTTCGGTACGGCGGGAGAAATCGCCGCGCCCGGAGACCAACCTGTCACCGCGTTCGTCGACGCCGACGGACACCTCGTCACGTCCGTGAACCTCGACGCCTATGGAGTGACACCTCGTGCCGGGTCTTCAGCGGGCGTTCCGGCAACCGGCGCCGTCAGCACCGCCGGATCGCGGCTGAGGGTTGTTCCCGACGGCAACGGTGGACTTGTTGTTGAAGTCACGGTGCGCGTTCAACCTCCCACGCCCGACCAATCACGTGCGCAGGGCTCATCGCGTGGAAAAGGGGCGCCCGGCTCGGGGAAATTGCTCGCACCGGCGGGCGCGCCGGGCGGCGTCTCCGTGATCCTGCGCGACATCGGCGGAAGCGGATCGGGACACGATCTCTGGAGCCAGCACGCAACGCCGCAAAACGGCGCCGTTGGATCCGGAAGCACATCGCGTCCAACCGATGGGTCGGTGAAGCAGGTTCTTTTCTGCGTAAAAGGCGCGCCTTCAATCACAGCCCGCCTCTCCGCCGACGGCACAATGGAGTTCACGGAGACGGGCGACGAGGAAGAAGAAGTTCTCGCGGCACTCTCGTCCGACGGAAGTGTACTCACGCTCGCCGAGGGCGCCGAGCGTTGCGAACCGGGCCATGACCTCACCGTGGGCCACGGCGGCTAACCCCAGCTATTCGCGCAAAAATACCGCGCGCCCGAGCCATGTGGCGGAGCGCGCGGCGCCTTCGAACGCAGCGTCGTTCGATTCGAAAAGTTGTTTACTCGATGCCGTGGGCCATTGTGCGCGTGCCGTCCTGGAAGAGAATCTCCACCTTGGCTCGGTCGATCACGCGGGCCACAACGCCGTCGCCAAACTTTGCGTGGCGCACCAACTCACCTTGGCCGAACAAAGTCTTCACGCTGTAGGGCCTAAACGCGCCGGTGGGTTGCCCGGCGATCGCCTTTTCCCACGTGCTCACGCGCTCGCGCTCGGCTCGTTCAGCCGCCGCGTGTCGCTCCGATGCAGTTCGCGGCGCACCGTCCGCTTTGGTTTTTTTCACGGCGCTGCCTGCCTTTGCCGCCGCGGCCATTTCCGCGTCGCGCTCACTCTTGGGTTTTCGATAGAGGTGGTGGGAACCGCACGTTTTGCATTCCACCTTCTTCACGGTGTCACCCACCATCGCGATGATTCGGTGGGTCAAATCGAGCTTGCACTTGGTGCAGTAAGAATCGATCTCTCCGCCCGTCTTCGGCTTCTTCATGTTCCTCTCAGCGCTGTTTCGGCTTGTCTTTTGAGCGATCTTTTACAGAAACGTGCGCCGTCACTTCAGGCTTTGGAAGCCCCTGCTGCGGCGGCGGTTGCGACGGATTGGCCGCACCTTCCGGAGATTCGCCTTCGGCCGGCGCCTTGGGCGCAGCCTCATTCGGCACAAAACGAATCTCGGTCCGAATCTCAAAACTCAGTTTTGTGAGTGTCTTGGTGAGTACATCCGCAAGTTCGGTGTGCTCCAGCACGTCACGAATTTCTTTGGCGACCACCCGATAGAGCCCGGTCTTTGTCTCATCGATCTGCGTGTAGAGATACGAGAGAACCTCTTTTGGCAGCTTCATCTCACCCACGAAGTGCCCGAGCTTTTCAGGGCCTTCAGCGAGACGACCAACGCCGGTTTCAACAGCCCGTTCAACGGCGCGCTTTAACATCCCCGAGAGCGCGCCTTCGAAACGCCGCTTTCGTTCACCATCGCTCCTCTCGGGCTCGTCCGCAGCGCCTTCAGGCTCGTCTTCGTCGCTGATCATTACGGCCTCCGAAGGCGGTTTCTACTCAATGTTGACCGGCCTCGCTGGGAGTTGCCGCGGTCGTAGCGGCGGGCGCTATGGCTGTCAATCAAGGCTTGTCGAGAGGCGGCTCATCCAACGGCTCCGTTGTTTCGCCCGGACGCCTGCGTTCACCGATCGCCCACACTTCAGCGGCAAATCGACCGCCACCTTTCGCCGCCCCAATTTCCAGCGAAAAAACGTCATCTCCAAACGTGCAAAACGGACGATCCGGTTGCACGACTGCCACACGGCCGTCGCTGTGATCGGCCGCCACGCGCACCTGCCTGCTCGAAAGCACGGCCACATCCAACTCGCGCACACCTTCATCCGCAACAGCAAAAACGCGGTAACAGGCGCCTTTTTGAACTCGAAACGATGTGTACACAGGCGGATCTTTTTCGCCGATCACGCCCACAATTGCCTGCGCCGTTTTTCTCCGCAGCCCGGTGATCGGGCCGCACAACAGTCCGATGCGTGTCACGTCCTTGAGCGGATCACCCGACAAGCTCATTGCGTCGCGACACGTTACCCAAAGGCCTCCCGGCGTCAGCGGGTGATCCGGGTGAAAAGGCTCACCGGTGCCGGGCGCCGGCGCGGAAGTCCCGGCGGCCGTTGTGTACACACCCGGCGCCGCCGACACATCGGCATCACCAGCGTCCAACGGTGCGTCGGCCACGGTGGTCTGGCCGGTGCTCACCCCGCTCGGTGCCTGCGCAAATACCGCCGGCGGGCCCTCGCCCGACGCCCATGGCCTCGGCTTTTCATCGCACGCGCCGACAAACAAAAAGCCACACATCACCGCTCGCACCCATTTCCGCGGCGTACGCTGCGAAACGAGGGCTCGCGGCGCGTGATTCGGCATGAACTTTACTTAGCGCGCTCCACCTCAAATTGCTTTTTTTCTATAACCGCGTTCCACCATCGCCCACCCATGCGCAACCCCGACCGCGACGCTCAGATCGCCCACAACCTCGCCGTTTGGTTCGGCCGCGCCGCGCGCGATCTTCCCTGGAGACGCACACGCGACCCGTATCGAATTTGGCTCTCCGAGGTGATGCTTCAGCAAACGCGAGTCGACACTGTCATCCCCTACTACGAGCGCTTCCTTGAGCGCTTCCCCACTGTGCGCGCCCTCGCGGAAGCCAACCTTGATGACGTCCTCGCGCTGTGGGCGGGCCTTGGTTATTACAGTCGCGCCCGCTCCCTTCAGCGCGCCGCGCAACAAATGGTCGAGCGGCACAACGCCGAAGTGCCGCGCGATCCGGCGGCGTTGCGCGATCTCGCCGGCATTGGACCGTACACAGCCGGCGCCGTATCCAGCATCGCTTTCAACCTTCCCGAGCCGCTTGTTGACGGCAACGTGGCGCGCGTTTTGGCGCGTGTACACAAGGTCGAAAGCGACATTAAAAGCCCGGAAGCGCAGGAGATCTTCTGGCAATCGGCGGCCCGTCTCGTTCGCGCCGATCCGGCAGTACCACCAAGTGTACTCAATCAGGCCCTCATGGAACTCGGCGCGCTTTTGTGTACACCTACACGCCCGGCATGCGGAATGTGCCCGCTCGAAAAGCTCTGCAAAGCGCGCATCGAAAACATCACCGAAACCCTTCCAATAACGGCTCCCCGAGCTAAGCCAAAACCGGCGAACATTGTCTCTGCCGTGGTTTGGCATGCCGGCAAAGTTCTTCTTGCGCGTCGCAAAGCGCAGGGGCTTTTCGGCGGCATGTGGGAACCCCCGCTTTTTGAAGCCGCTTCGCTCGAAAACGCTCGCCCGTTTTTCGAGCCGTTCTTGTTCCCCGTAACCGAGCTGCGCATCGTCACGCGCAAGCCGCTCCGTCACGTGCTTTCCCACCGGAGCCTCGCGGTTCATGTCGCCGCGGCGGCGCTTTCCACGCCTCCGCCCGAAACAACATTCACACAGCTTCCCGATCCGTACGATCGGTCGGAGTGGGCGGCTCCGGCTACGCTCGCCGGTGGACTCTCGGCACTGGCAATCAAGATCCTCGGCGCGGCGCCCGATCCGGGTGCCCCCCTCGTGCTCTCCCCGTCGGCGGCCAAGCCCGCTCGCGCGTCGCATCGAAAAACGTAGGCAACGCGCCGCAGCGTGGATGTCTCGCCACCCCACTCGCCTTTGAAAAACACTCCCTCGCGGGCGTTAGAAAAGGTACAAGCGCTTTTAATGCGCCTGTCGCCCATCGCGTTCGCTCTCGCAGCCCTCACTGCGTCACGCGCCGCGTTCGCACAGCCGTTGCGCGCGCCCAACCCCGCCGAAAGCAGTGTACACACGGCAGGCCCGGCGCCCGTTTCCCCCGCTTCTTCAGGTGTACCTTCGGCTGCACAAGTGGCCCAAACGCCCGACTTTTCCAAGCCTCTCGGTCCAACCTACCATTTGGCCGCCACGCTGTTTTTCGGTGACGGACTTCGTTTCAACAACCCCTATCGCCTCAAATCCCAGCTCGGCGAAAGCGCAAAAACCGTCAGCGTCACCGCGCCCTATGTCGACTTTGGCATCGCACTCGCTGTTGGAAACGCTTTCGGCCTCAAACACGGCGCGGCGCTCAACCTCACCACGTCCCTCGCGGGCGTTTCAGAAACGCTGCTGGTTCCTGCGTACACTGCCATGTACCGCGGCACCTCCCATCGATTTCTGGCTTTCGGCCGTCTCGGTCCGGCAATCATTTTGGCGCCTTCGCCCGGCGTCGGTGGAGAACTGGGCGTCGGCGGCGCTGTGTACCTCACGGCAAAAACAGCTTTCACCGCCGAGGTTATTGGCAATCTTTTCTACGGCGCTGCCACAAAAGAAACCGGCTACCCGGTCTACCCTGTGGTCAGCCTGCAAGTTGGGTTGCTCCTCGACCATGAGGTTTTTCCGCAATGAAAAGCTTCCGTTCGCGCGTGCGCCCTTCCACCGTGTTTCGGCTCGCCGTGCTCCTCGTGTTTTTTACAACCGCCCCCACCGTCGGCGACATCGGAAGCTGCGGACAGCCACCCGACGAAATGGACCCGGTCAAGTTTTTTCAGTCGAAAGAAGCCATTGACTGTCAAAAGTGCGACGAGTGCGCCATCGACACGGCGGCCTGCGAGCTTGCGTGTACACCCGGACTTGAGGTGTCAGACTTTCCACGCGACTGTCGGCCCCTCGTGCACGACGGCGAAGTGTGCCTGAACGCATTGGCCGCTGCGGGATGCGGCGATTACAAACTCTACATGTCCGACGGACAGCCCACCATTCCAACGGAATGCAACTTTTGCCCTCCGTGCGACGACGGTGGAGCACCCGACGGTTCAACCAACCTACCCAAGTGCGATTCGCCATGAAACATTCGGCCCCCATCGCATTGGCTTTCGCGCTTACTCAACTCGGGTGCGCGTACAGTAAAACCCTCCTCGTCGATGCCGCCGAACACGGCCTTTACAGGCGAGCCCGCGCATCTTCCACGGTAGAAGATCGCCTGGCCGCATCACAGCGCTACCTGACCGAATATCCAAGCGGTGTGTACACATCAGAGTTGAAGGATTTTTTCCAAAAAACCGAACCGCTTGTTTTTGCAAAGGCCAAAGAATCTACCGCCGGGCTCGAAGCGTATCTGAGAGCGCTTCCCCACGGCCCGAGGGCGGCCGAAGCCACATTGCGCCTGCGCGATTTGCGAGCGCTTTCAAAAGCCGAAAATGCCGACTTGGCGGGCGCCGCCGAAGAGGCCGACGCATCGGTTCTCAGGGAGGTCAATCGTCGCATTGCCGTTCGAGAGCGAATCCAACATTGGATTGGACTGTTCCTGGATCCCTCCGCATGGAACCTACCCATTGGAGCTGCCAAAGCCGACTTGATCATTCCCTGGAGCCTGGGTCTTCCATGGCCGCGTTGTGAACGGGTGGAAGATCAAAAAAAGCCCACTAAAAAAGGCGTCGGTGCAGCCCGTGTTTGCAAGAAGCTCCTGCAACTTGACTACCGCGCAATCGAAGACGGCACCCCGCAGGAGCGGCAGGCTCTTGTTGAAGTTGCCATGTGGCAGGATGAAGCCGGCAAACCACTCAGTGTACACATCGGCGGCCCGGATCTTTTCCTTCGCATCGACGAAACTGTCACCGCTCGAAGCGCGTCGGCCGACGATCCCGAGGCCAAACTTCGCGGTGCTGAAAGCGCGGTTGACCTCGCCCAAAACATATTTTCCCGACGGGTTGGCAAAGACCCGGCCTGCAAAAAATCATCCGATTCCGACGTCCTGCGGCTTGCCTGTAACGGCGTCGAGCTGCGGGTTTTGGCGGGCGCGCTCGACGGAGAAGACGATCGTTTCGTCGTGGCCCCTTTCGCAGCCCCATAAGTACTCGGTCACCACAGCACGATTCTGTCGCAGTTCCAGCGCCGGAACCTTCGCCCGTCGTCGCGCATCAGACGTAGAGCCCGGTGGTTTTTGGGTCAAATGGCTCCGAATAATCATCGCGCTCTGGTAGGCTCGCTCAAGTAAGCTTCTTTTTTTTAGTTGTGAGGAATCCATGGGGACTCGGTCCAACACGCGCCTTGCGACCATCCATCGCGGCGCAGCCAGTCTGCTTGTGCTGCTTGTTGTTGTCTCCATGGGCGCCTGCGCCGACATCTGGGGCATCTCAGACCGTGAACTCACCTCGTCGGGGACCGGTGGAACAGCCGGCACCGGAGCCGTCGGCGGAACCACCGGCACCGCCGGGAAGGGCGGCGGCGGTACGGGCGGCACCATGGGAGAGTGCACCGTCGACGCCAACTGCGTCGACTCCCAAGTTGGTCCCAAGTGCGACCCTGAAACAAAGACGTGTGTTGAGTGCCTTCCCGGTCCCAACGATAACTGTGACTTTGGGCTCTACTGTGACGCCACCAAGTCGTGTTTTATCGGATGTGCCAACGACGGTGACTGCAATTCCAACGGCGCAACAACCCCACTCAAATGCAATGTTGAATCTCACCTTTGTGTTGAGTGCGACGCGAGCAAAAAATGCCCACCGGGGTCAAAGTGCATGGAAGGGACGTGTTTGCCCGGTTGTGACGCCGGCGCTCCATGCCCCAACAGCGATTGGGAATGTTGCTCAGACAAGTGTCTGAACGTTAGCAAAGATGTCCAAAACTGCGGGGCTTGTAATGACCCGTGCGTCCCGTCCGACTCTACCAATTGGATCTGTCTAGACGGCGGATGCGTTTTCCAAAGTTGTAATCCAGGCCACGCCGACTGCGACCAGGATCTGTCAAAAGGAAACGGGTGTGAAGTCAGCACCGACACCAGCATCGCAAACTGCGGCAAGTGCAATACGCCCTGTACGGTGGCCAATGGCACTCCGGCGTGCGTCGGTGGGCTATGCGCTGTAGAAGACTGCAACAGCCCGTATTCTGACTGCAATCTAATGGCCGAAGACGGGTGTGAATCAAACAACAATACCGACCCAAATCACTGCGGAAATTGCTCAACAAGCTGCGCCGGAGCATTTGCCAACGCACAGGCAACATGTGACTCGGGAACATGCCAGTTTGACATGTGCAATATTGGGTTTGGTAACTGCAACAACGTTCTCTCCGACGGATGCGAGGTGGATGTTACCACATCGCTCGCCAACTGCGGCTCGTGCGACTCGCCGTGTTCTCCACCCAACGCCGTTCCAAAGTGTGAAGCTGTAATGTGCGGATCGAATCGTGCGCCGGCGGTAAGGGTGATTGCACGGCGGCCCCGGTTGTGAAACCGATCTCACGCAAAGTCTAAATCACTGC
Source organism: Polyangiaceae bacterium (assembly GCA_016712345.1). Taxonomy (GTDB): domain Bacteria; phylum Myxococcota_A; class Polyangia; order Polyangiales; family Polyangiaceae; genus JADJRH01. Next base: position 2,233,792 of record JADJRH010000011.1, on the reverse strand, counting down.
GGGATGTGCGGGAAGGTTTGCTCTTTCGCCAACGCAACGGCCGTTTGTAACGGCGGCAATTGTCAGATCGGCACCTGCAACAACGGTTTTGCAGACTGCGATGGAATGCAAAACAACGGCTGTGAAGTGCAGCTTGGGAGCAACATCAACAACTGCGGGGCGTGTGGAAACGTCTGTAATGCCACAAACGCGAGCAACGTCACTTGTAACAATGGGGACTGTAAACCCATGTGCCTCCCCGGATTCGGCGATTGCGACGCAATCGACGGCAACGGGTGTGAAACAAATCTCAAGACCAATCCCAATAACTGCAACGCGTGCGGCGTTGTCTGCCCCGCCAACGGGGGTTCGCCATTTTGCACAAACGGCGTCTGCGGCAGTACAAACTGCAACCCCGGAACCGGCGACTGCAACGGCGACGGAATGTGTGAAACTCAACTCAACACAACCAATAACTGCGGCGCTTGTGGAAACGCATGCAGCACATTCCACGCGACACCTTCCTGCTCCGGTACTCCCGCGATCTGCCAACTCAGCTGTGAAATGGGTTGGGACAACTGCAACGGCAACGTCAACGACGGATGTGAGCAAACGCTCACTTCCAATTCCCATTGCGGCGCGTGCAACGCTGTCTGTTCCATCAACAACGCGTCCACGTCGTGTGCCTCGGGCACATGCACTTTTGTGAGCTGTCTACCCGGGTTCGCAAACTGCAATAATGACCTTGCCGATGGGTGTGAAACGCAACTCGCCACAAGCAACCTCAACTGCGGTCAGTGCGGCAACACTTGTAATCCGGCCAACGGCACCGGCCAATGTGTCAGTGGACAATGCACTGTCCAGTCGTGCAACAACGGATTCGGAAACTGCAATGGCAGCGCCGCAGACGGCTGCGAAACCGACATTTATACTCCACCCCACTGCGGCTCGTGCGCATCCGCCTGCTCCTTCCCCAACGCGGGCGCTTTCTGCAGTCCACCGAGCAGTTGTCAATTGGGACAGTGCAATCCCGACTTTTTGAACTGCAATGGCAACACGGCCGATGGGTGTGAAGTCAACGGTCTGACCATCCAAAACTGCGGCGCTTGCGGAAATCAGTGCGCCAATATCAACGGTGTTGCGTCGTGCAACGGCGGGAGCTGCGACATCACCTGCGCTCCCGGCTTCGGCAACTGTGACGGGCTATTTAGCAACGGTTGCGAAACAGCGCTCAACACCCTCATGGATTGCGGCAGCTGCGGCAACCCGTGCGTTCTACCCAATGCGGTTGAGTCTTGTAACAGCGGCTCGTGCGTAATCTCTGCATGTGACCCCAACTTTACCAACTGCGACAACTTCACCGGCAACGGCTGTGAATGTGGAAACATGTGCAGCGCCGGGCAATGTCAGGGTTGCGGTGACGGTCAGTGCACAGGTACAGAAACATGCACTTCTTGTCCGAACGACTGCGGTTCGTGCAATTGCGGAAACAACATCTGCGACATGTTTGAAACCTGCGCCAACTGTCCGGGCGATTGCTGCTGCGGCGACTTGGTTTGCGACATGGCTTCCGAAGACTGTATGAGTTGCCCCGCCGACTGCGGGATCTGCTCCTCTTCCAGCAGCGGCGGTGGATCGTGCGGCGATGGCACCTGCGACGGCGGTGAAACCTGTCTTTCATGCGCCGCGGATTGCTGCTGCGGCAACGGCATCTGCGATATCGCCACCGAAGACTGCATGACTTGTCCGCAGGACTGCATGTGCGGATCCAGCGGTGCCGGCGGAGGCGCCGTGTGTGGCAACACCTTCTGTGAAAGTCCCGACGAAGACTGCGCCACATGTCCTGTCGACTGCGGCGCGTGCATGTGCGGTTCCCATCCCGGAGTTGAATGCGATTCACAGGGCACCTGCTCCACCGGCAGCGGCAACGGTTGTTGTCGACTCCCCGGTGGAAACGAAAGCTGCACAGTGCCTTTCATGTGTACACAGGGCAGCGGCAAACACTATGCCTGCGACGAAAAGTCTGACTGTGCAGGCGGCGTTTGCTGCTCGCCGTTGACGGGTGGTGCAACTTGTAAAGCCTCATGTCCCGTAGGCGAGAGCGAACTTTGCTTCAACCCCACAATGGGTCTACCCTCCTGCGAGTGTTCAAACACAATGGATCAGTGCTGTCCTGTGGGTGGTAAGAACGCCTTCTACCCAACCTGTCAGCCTGCGGGACCATGCCTTTGATCTTTGCCCAACATAAAATGCGGCGCTATCTGTTAACGTCGCACGTCGAGTTCCGTTACCAGGCCGACGGTTTTCTCACCCACGGAGTTTTTCGATGAACGAAACGGCCAAAAAGGACATCGAAAAAATCGCGAAACCCGGCGACGTTCTGGCGGGAAAATACCTGGTCGACCGAGTCCTCGGCATCGGTGGAATGGGCGCCGTTGTCGCCGCCACTCACACGCAGCTCGATCAGCGCGTGGCCATCAAGTTCCTGCTGCCGGCCATGTTGGGCAGCAAAGAAGTGGTAGAGCGTTTTCAACGCGAAGCACGCGCCGCAGCCAAAATCAAAAGCGAACACGTGGTTCGAGTGAGCGATGTCGGAACGCTTGACGGCGGCATACCGTACATCGTCATGGAATTTCTAGAAGGTCGCGACCTCGGCGAGCTTCTCGAAAGGCGTGGGAATCTACCCATTGTCCTCGCTGTTGACTACATCCTTGAAGCTTGTGAGGCGCTCGCAGAGGCCCATGCCGCGGGCATTGTTCACCGCGACCTGAAACCTTCCAACCTGTTTCTTGCTCGGCTCGCCGACGATACAGACATTATCAAAGTCCTCGACTTTGGAATTTCAAAACAGGTGTCGACCGAGGCTCTCCAGTCCAACCCCTCACTCACCAAAACCACCGATGTTTTCGGCTCGCCCACGTACATGTCTCCCGAGCAACTCAAGGCTTCGCGCAACGTCGATGCGCGGGCCGATATCTGGGCGCTCGGAGTCATCTTGTATGAACTGTTGACCGGGGCACCTCCGTTCGGCGGTGGCACCGTTGCCGAGATTTTCGGGGCTATTCTGCATCAGCCCACTCCTCGTATTCGAGAGGTGCGCAAAGACGCACCGGCCGAGCTTGAACGCATCATTCTGCACTGCCTTGAAAAAGAAGCCGACAAACGCTTCCAAAACATCGCCGAATTTGCAGACGCCCTCATGCCATTTGGCAGCGAATCCGCGCGTGAGTCTACAGCCCGCGTCAGTCGCATTCTCAAAGTCAGTGGTCCCAACAGTCGAGCCGCCGGCTCCAACGCACGGGCGAGTCTTCCCGATTTCGACTTTTCGCAAAGCGGAAAAACCCCGGCTGTGGCCGCCGGAACGGCCGTTCCATCCAAGACCGATGGAGAAGGAGAACGCGCGGCCGGCGTTGGCAGCGCTACAAATACCTCCTGGGGTAATATCAAACCCACCGGCAGCTCGTCCACCAAAGGCCGAACGCTGCTCATCGCAGGTGCAATCACCGTGGCAGCCGCAGTCGGGGCCCTGGTCGCTTTCAAGTTCATTTCTCCAAGCGGCGCAGCCGGTGCCGGTTCCACCCTTCCCGTGTCAGAACCGGTGCCCGGCGCAGGCACCCCAACAACCGTCGTCATCCCGGTACCGACAAACGATCCAACGGCCTCAAGCTCGGCGCCGCCTTCCACCTCGGCATCCGCCGGATCTACCCAAACACCGGCAATCACCCCGGCGGGCCCAGTTCCAACATCCAAGTTAACCGGTAAGGTTCCGGCAACGGCGGCACCTACCCAAACCTCCCAACCCACTACCAAGCCCGAAGCCACGAAGACGCCGCCTCCAAGCACCGGCGACGACGATGACTTTGGAGGCCGCAAATGACAGGTAATCTCAACACATGGTCGCGTGGCATGGCCGGCGCCGCGCTCCTCTCGCTCTCCCTTGTTTCTACCCTCGTTCGAGCAGATGACCCGCCGCAAACTCCGCCCGGTCCCCCCGCGACGGGCGCCCCAAACGCGCAGGTGAGTGCCACCGCCGAAGCTCTTTTCGAAGAAGGCCGTCAGCTCCTCAAAGAAAAAAAATACGGCGAAGCGTGCACCAAACTCAACGCCAGCCTCAAGATCGACCCGGCGATCGGTACCATGCTCTACCTGGCAGACTGTTACGAAAAAAACGGTCAAACGGCGAGCGCTTGGTCGATGTTTACCGATGCGGCCAACGCAGCAGGGCAGGCCGGTCAGGGTGAACGCGCTGTAAAAGCCAAACTCAGGGCACAAAATCTCGCGCCCAAGTTGGTCAAGTTGACTATCAACTTACCGCCCGGCACCTCCCCTCCCCCCGGGCTTGAACTCAAACGTGACGGGATCGTGGTTCTACCGGCGCTGTTTGGAACCGCGATCCCCGTCGACCCAGGCGACCACACCCTTGAAGCGTCTGCCACCGGAAAAAAGCCTTGGAGCGGCACCATCAACGTTCCGAGCAAAGCGGGCACTGTCACGGCGTTCGTCGTACCGTCGTTGGAAGATCTACCACCGCCGCCGCCGCCGCCTGAACCAACCGCCACGGCAACCGCAACGGCCACGGTGACGGCCCCTCCACCGCCGCCGCCCACGGTGACAGCAACGGCAACGGTTCCCCCACCGCCGCCGCCTCCTCCAAACACCACTCCCCGGACCGTTGGATTTGTTGTCGGCGGGGTTGGAATTGCCGGCGCGGTTGTGGCGAGTGTGCTCGGCATGAGCGCCAAGTCCAAAAACGATGAAGCGATTGCCGCGGGTTGTTCGGGCGCGTTTTGTCCCACAAACGAGAGCCTCGCCCTCAGCAAAGACGCTCAGTCCCTTGCCTTGGGCTCCACCGTCGCATTTGTTGTTTCGGGTGTGGCCATTGCCACGGGGCTCGGGCTTGTGATCTACCCATCCGTCGCCGGCCCTTCCACCTCATCTACCCAAGCCCCCAAAGTGTCCACCAAGCTTGTTGTCGGGCCGGGTGGGCTTCAATTGTCAGGCCGATTCTAGTCTAGGTGGCCGGTGTTTTTCTACTGCGCCACTGACGCGTCCTCGATGCGCTCTCGCAGCTCGCTCGGACGCGTGATCGGGGCTGCTCGTGACGAAACACCAACCACCTAGTGCCGCGTGTCAAAAGTCCTGCCGGACTTTTGGCGCCGCTGACGCGGCGCGCTTCGCACACGCCGGCACTCTCTTTTGTCTCGTGGGGCTCCGCCCCACACCCCCCGCGCTTGCGCGCGGCTAGTGCACCGATTCCGTAGAACTGATGGGTTCAGATGAATTGCAGCAAGGGTTCGTTGCTTTATCAACTCGGTGCACTAGGGCCGCGCCTGCGCGGCCGGGGTGAGGGGCGAATGCCCACGGAAACAAAACTGGTACCGCGATTTCGAGCGCTGCGAAGCAGCGGCAATCAACCCATCGGGTTGATTGAATCGCGGTACTAGTGCACCGATTCCGTAGAACTGATGGGTTCAGATGAATTGCAGCAAGGGTTCGTTGCTTTATCAACTCGGTGCACTAGGGCCGCGCCTGCGCGGCCGGGGTGTGGGGCGAATGCCCCACGGAAACAAAACTGGTACCGCGATTTCGAGCGCTGCGAAGCAGCGGCAATCAACCCATCGGGTTGATTGAATCGCGGTACTAGTTCCGCACGAAGAAACTCAACCAGGGCCAAACTTCTGAAAAGCGGAACTAGCACTTTCTGCCCTTTTCTTTCCCCTTTAGTTTGGCGGTATTTTTGGGGCAGATATCCCTAATGCCTTTTACCGTTTCTTTGTAACGAGTTTTCATCTCGTCGCGACGGCTTTTCTCCACATCAATCAGGTCTTTTTTCTCGCCCGGATCTTTCGCCAGATCGTAAAGTTCAAACCTGAAATCGTCCCCGTACGCCGTCAACTTGTAGTCTCCCCACACCATTGCCCGTCGCCTGTCATTGTCGCTGGTCCTGGGTAAATCGATAATCACGGGGCGCGCTTCAGCCGGTTTGTTGTACAGCTCAGGAACAAGACTCTTGCCTTGAAAAGAAGGCTCCGCTGGTGCGCCTGTCAGCTCCAAAATCGTCGGCGCCATGTCAATTCCACTTCTTGGAATTTCAATGCGTCGCGCTGTTATACCGGGCGCTCGAATCATGAGCGGCACGTGGGTCACCGTATTCCAGATTTCAAATCCGTGCCTGTACTGCTTGTGCTCCCCAAAAGCTTCGCCGTGGTCGGCAGAGATAATCACCGCAGTTCGCTCCGCCCAGGGTTGTTTGTCGATAAACTTTAAAATCTCACCCACGTGGCGATCTGTAAATTCTACCTCGGAATCATATTTGTCGCGCGACGACTTACCCCATTTTTTGGTGTCGTCGTGTTGATGGTAGATATCGTGGGGATCCATTAAGTGAAACCAGGCAAAAAATGGCTTATCTTTTTCACCCAAACCTTTTTCACCCAGCAGCTCAATAGCAAGCTTTGCATGGTCGGGACTTGTAATTGACCTGTCGGTCTTGTTGTCCTCAACAATGCCGGGCACCATTTTATAAACGTCGAAACCCTGGTGAAAGCCGGCCTTTTTCTCAAAGTAAAAGTGCGCGTGTGCCGCAATGGTTCGCACCCCCGCCTTTTGCAACAGCTCTGGAAACATCAGTACAGACTCAGGGTAGGCGCTGAAAAAGTAGCCACTTCGCTCAATTTCGCTGGGATATCTCCCTGAAAGAAATCCACCAAAACTCATGGCCGTGTACGACGACACAGAATAGTGCCTTGTATAACTCACGGCTTTTTTTTCAAACTCGCTCAAGTTGGGGGCAATATCGCGCGGATATCCCGACCACGGCATGTCGGCTCGCAATGAGTCCACCGTGATCAACACCACATTCAGTTTGCCCGGCGGGCCCGACGGCGGCGGCGGCGGATTCGCTGGCTCCGCCGATGCGGTTTCCGAAGCGCTGGGCGCAGCTACGGGCACAAGGGTCGACGCCGGAGGTGGAGCCACTGTCGGCTTGGGAGGCGGCGGCGCCACGGGGGTAGGTTCAGGACCGCAGCCCGCCGCGCAAAGCCCGAACGCGAGCCACAAAGTACACACCGACACGTTTCGCACGAGGCCGGTTTAGCACCGCCCGCGCATTCGCGATACGCGCGTTTCCCCAATCGCTTTAAAAAGCGCCCGGCGCGCGCCCGCCGGCGGCTCTTTCTACGCTTTCTCGGAATTGCCGGCGCGCTCGGTTATGCTCGCCGCGAATGTCCACCAGCGGTCCGCCTCGCAAACCTCCGCCGCCCCCACCCGCCGCGCGTCCGCGCCCCGCCGGACAGCCGCCTCCGCCTCCTCCGCCGATTGCGACAAGACCGGGCGGCGCGCCCACGCAGGCGCTCAAAAATCAAATCGCTGAAATGGCGCTCGGCCTCCTCGAAGAGCAGGTTCAAGCCCGCATCGTTCATTACAAAGCCGAACTTGAAACCAACCCCGAGTTGGACGCGATCACGGCTCAAGTGGTCGCTCAGCTTCGTGAAATGCAGGGTCAGGCGAGCGCAGAATCAAAGGTCGATCGCAACGCCATTCGCTCAGCCCACGAAAAGACGCTGCGCGATCTGTTGAGCAAATTCTTCCGCTCCGAAGGCCTCACGCTGCTTGTTGAAAAACGCCTGAAAGAAATTCACCGCAAGCTCGCGCGGCAATTTTTTCAATCTGAATTGCACGATAAAACACGCGGAAAAGACGGCGGCACCAAAGTCATTCAACACGGTGAACAGGCGCTATTTTACCTGCTCGTTCGCTACGACCATCGAATGAAAAACGAGCTGCAAGGTTTTGACTACGCGTCCGATGAGGTGAAAGAGCGCTCGTTTGAGCTTTTGGCAAAGCTCACAAAAGACATGCAAGACGCGTTTCTGTCCCGGCGCTCCACCGAACTCAAGCGCATTGTGGCAGCGTTTCACTCGGTGCTTGTTGACTTCCTGTGCAAACAAATTGCTCCAGCGGTGACCGATCTCGCCCAAGAAGTGATCGCTCAAAGCGGAAGCTGGGAAGGGCGTGCGTACACATACAAGATCACAAGTGACGCTTTCCCCAGATTTCGAGCGGCTTTTGAGCGCCGTTTCATGACGCGCCTCGTGGGTTTTGCAGAAGATCAATTGCATGCGCGGCTTGTGGACACAGCGGGCAACGTGCAAGAAGAAACGGTTCAGTTTATTACCAATCCCGCTGTTTTCAGCATGATTTGCGGTGAAATCACAGATGGGGTTTATGAGTACCTTTGCAACGAAGGCTTTCTCGACATGCCGGGAGATTACCGTGCCGCACAACAAACCGCTTAGGAGCCTGTTTTTTTTCTACTGCGCGCTCGACTCACGCGTCCTCGCTGCGCTTCCGGTGCTCAAATACGCAGCGTATGTTCCGCTCCGGTTCTCGCTCGGACGCGTGATCCGAGCTGCTCGTCACGAAAAAAAGCAGACTCCTAGCAACAAGGTTTTTTCGCTCGTCGGCCTCGGGGCGATCGCTCTTTTTTCAACTGCGCCCGCATGCAACAACGACAACCACGCCTGCATTGAATATTGCGAGCGCATTATCGAGTGTGACAGCTCCGCCGCGACGACCCAAGACGCGTGCGTTGAGCAATGCAACGGCTTCGTGGAAGACGCTCAAGATCTGGGTTGTGGGCCGGAGTATCAGGAGCAACTGGAGTGTTTCGGCCACGCGAGCCAGATCTGCGATCAGGGTGACCTCTTCGCAGAATGCACCGTTCAGATCAGCGCCTATCAAAGTTGTCTCGGCCCCAAATAGCCCAAACCGACAGTCGACTCTTTGTCACGCTCCGCGTGGGGTTGTGTTATCACGCCGCCTCCCATGAAGGCGTCGTACAACTGGATTCGCGCACTCTGTCCCGGCCTCTCGCTGTCCGCAAAAGAACTCGCGTCGCGGCTCACATTCGCCGGTTTGGAAGTTGAAGGCCTGATCGAATACGGCGCCGGTACCGAGCCACTCGTCGTGGCCGAAGTACGCAAGATCGAGCCCCACCCGTCGCGCCCCAAACTTCGGCTCGTCACGGTTGACCGAGGCGGCTCCGAGCAACGCATCGTCTGCGGCGCTCCCAACGTGCCCGATCCCGGCGGCCTCGTCGCGCTTGCGCCGTTGGGTACACATCTTCCCGCCGTCAACATGACGCTCACTCCGCGTGAAATCGGCGGGATCGTGAGCGAGGGAATGTTGTGCTCCGAGCGTGAATTGGGCCTCGGAAGCGCCGCGTCGAATAAGTCTGAAGACCCGGGCATCCTCATTTTGCCGGCGAAGATCGCCCCCGCGGGAACACCGCTCCGCAAGGCACTTCCATCGGTTCACGATTTTATTCTCGACATCAATGTCACGCCGAACAGGCCCGATGTTTTGGGGCATGTGGGTCTAGCGCGAGAAACGGCGGCCCTTTGCGATCTGCCGTGGTCGTTCCCCACTCCCGACGCACCGGCGCGGTTCACACAGAGCCCCGCAATTGGAGACCTCATCCGCGTCACAATCGAAGATTTGGAGCGTTGTCCCGCGTACGGAGCCGCGGCCGTGATCGATGTGGCTCTCGGTCCGTCGCCCCTTTGGCTCAAATACAGGCTCGAAAGCCTCGGTATTCGATCCATCTCCAACGTTGTCGACATTACCAACTTGGTGATGCTCGAGTTGGGTCACCCCATTCACGCGTTTGACCTTGACCTTCTTCGCGGCGGTCAGATCATTGTTCGCCGCGCAAAAGAAGGGGAATTTCTCACCACGCTCGACGGCGTCAAGCGTACACTTGTGGTCGATGACCTCGTGATCGCCGACGCCGAAGGACCGGTTGCGCTCGCGGGGGTCATGGGTGGTGAAGGCTCTGAAATTCGGGCCACAACCAAACGTGTACTCATTGAATGTGCGTATTTCGCTCCGCGCGGCGTGCGTCGCACCGGCCGGCGTCACGGGCTCCACAGCGAGTCGAGCTACCGGTTCGAGCGCGGTGTTGACCCGAGCACCCTTCCCGATGTGCTCGCTCAGGCGGCTTCACTTGTCACTCATCTTGCCGGCGGAACGGGCGTCAAGGGCACCATCATCGCGGGTCAAGGCCCGGAGGCACGGGCGCCCATCACCCTTCGAGAAGAGCGCATCACGCGCCTCCTCGGCACAAGTGTACCTTTCACAGAGGCCACCAAGATTTTGTCCAAACTGGGCTGTGAACTTCGATCTGTTGCGGGCGATTCACCGCAAATCACAGCCGATGTCGTGCCTCCCCATCATCGCCCCGACATCCACATGGAGGCCGATCTCATCGAAGAGGTCATGCGCGTCCGCGGCATCGACGCAATTCCAAGCGTGTTGCCTCCCATTCGACCATCCGCGCCTCGTCGCACGCTTGAACTTGAAAACAAGGTGCGCCGTGAAGCCGCGGCGTTGGGCCTCGCAGAAGCGCTCACGTACGCGTTCGTTTCCAACAAAGACCTGGAAGCACTCGGCGCTCCAAAACCCGCGGTGGTGATCAAAAATCCCCTCACAGAAGACCGCAACGTCATGCGTACATCGCTGCTACCCGGTCTCCTGCAGGCTCTTTCGCGTTCACGTCGGCACGGCGAACCCGACGTGAGAATGTTCGCGGTGGGAGCGCGCCTGCTTCCTCGCTCGTCGTCTTCGCCCGACCTTGAATTTGTTGAAGACAGCGATCTGCCCGACGAGATCCCGTCGTTTGCCGCTGTCATCGCCGGCAGTCGCTACAGACCCCTTGAAAAGCCGCTTCCTGTAGACATCTACGACGCAAAAGGTGTCGCGCTTGAGCTGGTTGAGCGCGTCACAAAGCGTCGCGCCTCGTGTGATCATCAAGCCAAAGACAAGCGTCCTTCGCACCTCCACCCGCGCGCCGCGGCCGAGATTTTTGTCGGCGACGACATCGTGGGCACCTTCGGCCAGCTCCACCCCGACGTTGTGGACACGCTTGATTTGGGCGGCCCGGCGTTCGTCATTGAAATCGATCTCCGGTCGCTGGATACGGTCAGTGCGCGGGCCCCGCGGTTTCGACCGATTCCCATTCTACCGCCGGTCACGCGCGATCTGGCCCTCAAAGTGCCCGAGGCGGTGACAGCCGGTCAGGTGATGGACGCCATTCGTGAAGCGGCCGGCGAGTTGTGTGAGCACGTTGAAGTGTTTGACGTGTTCCGAGGCCAGGGCGTGGGCGAAGGGCAAAAGTCGGTGGCCTTCCATGTGATCTACCGCGATCCGAGGGCTGCCACCGATCCTGAAACCGCCCGCACGCTCACAGACGAAGAAGTCGACAAGAAAAACCAGGCGGTTCTCGCCTCGGTAAGCGAACGTTTCGGCGCCGTCCTTCGAAGTTGAGTGTTCCGACGGCTTGGCTCGATCACCTGACATTTATTGCAATCACAACCGCCAACACGAGCGCGTTCAGAATTACAAAGTACGCAATGATCTTCCCACGGTTACTCAAACCCGTGGACCCGTTATACCCAAACCCGCACGACCTACAGACCCAGTGGTCGAAGAGTTTGGGGCCCAGCACTCCTCCCCACCAGGTAAAGCTCGGCTGATGCACGTTGGTGCTGCCGCATTGTGGACACATCCCCCGCCGCACAGCCTCTTCAGGTGAACCCGGCGGGCCCCCACCCCCTTGCATGGGGTGTGTGGGAGGTGCGTACGGATTCATCTGCGGGCCTTGATTCATAGTGTTCTCCGGTGTTCTTACTACTTCACAGCGACTTGTATCAAATGGGTAGATTGGTGGATACGTCAGGGTTTGCACATCCCCTGAGCACACGTGCCGGAGCAGCATTGGTCGTTTTGAAAACAGGCTTTTCCGCCTGGCAAACAGCCGCACTGGCCAAGGTTACATACCCCGGCGCAACACTGGTTATCCATAAAACACATGGCGCCGTCGGCGCTGCACGTGCCCTGCGGAACACACTTAAAATTCTGACAGGTCTGCGAACAACAGTCCGCCGGCTGAAAACACTGCCCCCCATCCGCTGTACACATCGGCGCCTGACCGCACTTTTGCGAGAGTGGATCACACTGACCTGAACAGCACTGTTGACTTGTAAAGCAATCGGCACCGTCGGGCACACAGGTGTCAGGGTTGACAACGCAGACGTTATTTTGGCAAAGCCCCGAACAACACTGGAAGTCAATTGCGCACTGCGCGCCGTTGGCCGTGCACCCAAACGTGCCACACACGTTCTGTGTACACATCACACCGTTGCAGCAGTCGGAATTTGCCTGGCACGGATCGCCCTTGGGAGCGCATGTTGACCCGCCCGTTCCTGAAGTGGTGGACGACGTTGTTGTGGTAGTCGCGCCGCCCCCCGTAGATGAACCGGTGGATGTTGAACCACCCCCGCCGACGTTTGAAGTGGAGCCACCCTGGTGAGAACCTCCGCCACCCGCCCCGCCTGTCGTGGACGTATCTCCACCTGTGCCCGTGGGCTTTCCACCCCCGGTAAAAAGCTCATCACTTCCCGGTGTACACCCGAAAGCCAACATCCCCGCGGCGACGACGAACGAAACGAACAACGTGCGCATGACAACTCCCGCGCATCGAGCGCGGCGCCATCCTAACATCACTGCCACGAACGAAGGTGGTGGTCCTTTGCCCCGCCGCTTCAACCCCGCGCGGATTTTGCATCGCACAGCGCGGGTTTGCGCTCATGCGCTGGTTTCGCGTGGCCAAACACCTTGGGCGCGGTGATTGCACAAGGGGCCAGACCATGCCCCAGAACCTCGTCACTCTCGACGGAAACACCTCTGTTGCCGACGTCGCCTATCGGCTCAGTGAAGTGATTGCCATCTACCCAATTACCCCATCTTCTTCAATGGGCGAACTCAGTGATGAATGGGCCACAAAGCACCGGCCCAACCTCTGGGGCACCGTGCCCAACGTGACCGAAATGCAGTCGGAAGGTGGAGCCGCCGGAGCGGTTCACGGAGCGCTCCAGGCGGGCGCCCTCTCCACAACGTTTACCGCGTCTCAGGGTCTCCTTTTGATGATCCCCAACATGTTCAAAATCGCGGGCGAACTCCTGCCATTTTGCATGCACGTTTCGGCGCGAACCATTGCTACCCATGCCCTTTCCATCTTCGGCGATCACTCCGACGTCATGGGTTGTCGGAGCACCGGGTTTGCCATGTTGTGCTCGGGCAGTGTTCAAGAGGCACACGATTTGGCGGCCGTTTCGCACATGGCAACCCTCGCCTCCCGCGTGCCGTTTTTACACTTTTTCGACGGCTTTAGAACATCGTCTGAAGTAACAAAAATTGCCTGCTTGAGCGATTCAGACCTCAAAAGCCTTATCGACGAACCTACCATTTCCGCCGTTCGTGAAAGGGCGCTCTCCCCGGATCACCCCGTGCTGCGCGGCAGCGCGCAAAACCCCGATACGTTTTTCCAAGCGCGCGAAGCTGCCAATTTATACTACGATGCGTGCCCCGCGTCCGTAAAAACGGCCATGGATCGCTTTTACAAGTTGACCGGTCGCCGGTATCAACTGTTTGACTACTCGGGCCACCCCGAAGCTGACCGCGTGATTGTCATGATGGGCTCCGGGGCCGAAACAACCGACGAAACAGTGGCCTGGGAAAATGCTCGCGGCGCAAAGCTCGGCGTTCTCAAAGTGCGCCTTTTCAGGCCGTTTTCAATAGAAGACTTTTTTGCCGTTCTACCCAAAACGGTCAAAGCCATTGCCGTGCTCGATCGGACAAAAGAGCCGGGCGCATTGGGTGAACCTCTTTATCAAGACATTGTGACCGCGTTTGTACAAGCCCTGACACTTGGGCTTTGGACTGGAAATCTACCCAAGATCGTTGGTGGCAGGTACGGCCTGTCTTCCAAAGAGTTTACCCCGGCCATGGTCCGTGCCGTCTTTGCAGAATTGCTCAAAGAAAAGCCGCTTCACGGGTTTACGGTGGGTATAAACGACGACATCACCCGTCGCAGTCTCCCGTACGATTCCCAATTTGACCTGGAGCCCGATGACGTTGTTCGTGCGGTATTTTGGGGCCTCGGAGCCGACGGAACGGTGGGCGCAAACAAGTCCTCCATCAAGATTATCGGCGAAGAAACCGACAGGTATCCCCAAGGCTACTTCGTTTACGATTCTAAAAAGAGCGGCGCCATCACGGTTTCCCACGTTCGGTTTGGGCCTCGCCCCATTCAGAGTGAATACCTGATTTCACGGGCCAGCTTTGTGGCCGTTCACCAATGGGGATTTGTCGAGCGGTATGACGTTCTTGAACATGCCATGCCGGGTGCCACGCTGCTCCTCAACTCTCCCCTTCCCGCCGAGCAGGTATGGGATGCACTTCCCCGCGAAATGCAGCAGGAGATTATTGAACTGAACATCGATGTGTACACCATTGACGCCGTCACCGTTGCGCGCGGCGCCGGCATGGGCGGGCGCATCAACACCGTCATGCAAACGTGCTTTTTTGCCCTCGCCAAAATCTTCCCGCGCGAAGAAGCGATTGGGTATATCAAACGATCCATCGAAAAAACGTACAAAAACAAAGGCCCTGAAGTTGTAAAAAAGAACTTCGCCGCCGTGGACGAGTCGCTTTCTCACCTTTTCAAAGTGCCAGTTCCCGGACGCGTTACAGCCGACCATCAACGGCCGCCTATTGTGTCGGCAAAAGCCCCCGACTTCGTGCAGCGCGTCACCGCCATGATGCTGGCCAACAAGGGAGATCTTCTACCCGTCAGTGCCTTCCCTGTCGATGGAACATGGCCTACCGGAACGGCCAAGTGGGAAAAACGAAATATCGCGCTCGAAATCCCCGTATGGGACGAGAAGATCTGCATCCAATGCAACAAGTGCGCAATGGTATGCCCCCACGCCGCCGTGCGCGTCAAAACGTACGACCCGGCGCACCTGTCCAACAAACCTGAAACCTTTAAGACAATGACCTATAAAGGGTCAGAATTTAAGGGTGAAGGGTACACCGTACAAATTGCCCCTGAAGACTGCACCGGATGTTCTCTCTGCGTTGAAGTCTGTCCCGCAAAAGACAAAGCCAATCCACGTCACAAATCGCTTGAAATGGCACCTCAAGCCCCCATTCGCGCCCAAGAGAGTGAAAACTACGAGTTCTTCTTAAACCTACCCGAAGCCAAACGCACAAAGGTGAGTTTGGATGTCAAAGGCGTTCAACTGTTTGAGCCCTTGTTTGAATATTCGGGCGCATGCTCAGGCTGCGGTGAAACCCCATATATCAAACTTGCCACTCAACTCTTCGGTGATCGATCGATTATCGCCAATGCCACAGGTTGCTCGTCGATCTACGGCGGAAATCTACCCACAACGCCTTATACAACCAATCGCGACGGCCGTGGTCCCGCGTGGGCAAACTCACTGTTTGAAGACAATGCCGAGTTTGGAATGGGTATCCGGCTCGCCGTTGACAAACATCAAGAACACGCGTCCGAGCTTCTAAAGTCGCTTGCGAGTCTGGTGGGTGATGAGCTTGTTGCCGCCCTTTCAACGGCTCAAATGCACGACGAAGCCGGCATCTCGGCTCAACGTGAACGGGTAGAACTGCTCAAAGCAAAACTGCGCGCATCGGCGGATCCCGTCGCCAAGCGCCTGCTTGATATCGCCGACTACCTTGTTAAAAAGAGCGTTTGGATCGTGGGCGGCGACGGCTGGGCCTATGACATCGGCTTCGGTGGACTCGACCACGTTCTTGCCTCCGGCAAAGACGTCAACATTCTTGTTCTCGATACCGAAGTGTACTCCAACACCGGCGGTCAACAGTCAAAGAGCACGCCCAAGGGTGCGGCTGCCAAGTTTGCCGCCGCAGGAAAAGAAGGCCAAAAGAAAGACCTTGGCATGCTCGCAATGACTTACGGCAATGTGTACATCGCGCGCATTGCCTTCGGCGCCAAAGACACTCAAACCGTCAAAGCGTTTGAAGAGGCCGACAGTTACCCCGGTCCGTCGCTCATCATCGCGTACTCCCATTGCATCGCCCATGGCTATGACATGGCTCAGGGGCTTGCCCAACAAAAGCGCGCTGTGGACACCGGGTATTGGCCACTTTACAGGTTTGACCCGCGGCGTATCGCCGAAGGTGAGAGCCCCCTCAAACTCGACTCCAACGCTCCCAAGGGCAAATTGGTGGAGTTTGCCCGCAACGAAACGCGATTCAGAATGGTAGAACAACAAGATCCTGCTCGTTTTAAGGCCTTGGCAGACTCCGCACAAAACGACATTCATGTCAGGTGGGCCACGTATGAAAACCTTGCCAAAGCCATGACGCCGGTTTCATCCCCCAAACCTGAAGGCGCCCCCAAAGCAGAACCGCAACAAGCTTCTTCCACCCCGCGCACGGAGCACTGAAATGGACCTCCGCACCACGTATTTGGGTCTTTCCCTGTCCCACCCATTCATGCCCGGCGCATCCCCCCTTGGCCGACGATCTGGCTTCAGTTCGAAGGGTAGAAGATGCGGGCGCCTCGGCGATTGTTATGCGATCGCTTTTTGAAGAACAGATCGTTCGCGAAAAAGGGCGAACCCTGTATGACATTGAAGCCCACACAAACGCATTTGCTGAAGCGTCGTCATTTCTACCCTCCCCGGATGAGTTTCACCTCGGCCCGCATGAATATCTGGAGCAGGTAAGAAAAATCAAAGCAGCCGTTAAAATCCCTGTGATCGCGTCACTCAACGGCGTGACACCCTCGGGCTGGTTGGAGTATGCCAAGCTCATTGAGCAGGCGGGCGCCGACGCGCTTGAACTCAATGTCTACCATATCTCCACCGACCCGGATGAGACCCCCGATCACGTGGATGCCCGCTCGGTTGACATCGTTTTTGAGGTAAAGAAAACCCTCAAGATCCCGGTCGCTGTAAAGCTGTCACCTTTCCACTCGGCCATGGCAAACCACGCGAGGCAGCTTTATACAGCGGGAGCATCGGGGCTTGTTCTTTTCAACCGATTTTACCAACCTGACATTGACCCTGAAGCGCTTGAAGCCGTTCCCGCCCTTCAACTGTCAGATTCGACCGAGCTGCGACTGCGCCTGCGCTGGCTCGCTGTCTTGTCTGGAAAAGGGTATCAAAATCTCGCCTGCTCCGGTGGTGTACACACCGCGCTCGACGCAATCAAAGCGCTCATGGCCGGGGCGAGCGTTGTCCAAATGGTCAGCGCCCTTTTGCACCACGGCCCCAAAAAACTCGACACCATTAGGCACGACGTTGTTCGGTGGATGGAAGATCACGAGTATGAATCGCTCGCTCAACTCCGCGGCAGCATGAATCTCGCGCGATGCCCAGATCCCAGTGCGTTTGAACGCGGAAACTACATGCGCGTTCTGCAGAGCTGGCGAGGCTAAACGCCGACTTGTGATCTCGTTTATTCAGCGCCTCGCAACGTGGCGTTGAGAGCGGAGCGTGTGTACATCAGAGCAGACCCGCTCAGCTCGATCTGCAAATGCGCTGCGCAAGTGTACACAGGATGAGTTCAGCCCGTTACACAGGAGTGCGCACCAATTCCCTCAGTCACCTAACAACGATGCTATCGCGCGTGTTCTTCGCCTTTAATCAAACCGCCGCAGCGTTGTGAATGCCGGTATGCCAAGGGGCCCGCCGTCCCGACGCAGCCGCAGATGCGTATTGTGACCTCCCGCGGTTTCGCGTAGCATCACCGCCTCCTATGCGCGGTCCCGCAACAAGGTTGAGATGATCATGGGCGAAGAAGCGGTTCTAGAAGAGCGGGTTATCGGGAAACACATTGTTCGGTTCACCGCGCCCGATCACTTCCACATCCAGTTTATCGATGATGTGAGCGTTGCGGAGTTGAGCGCGCTGGGTGACTTCTTCAAGCTCGCCAAAAAAGTCTACCTGCTGGTGGACGCGTCACGTATGGGGGCGATGTCGGCTGAAGCGAAATTGGTTAAGAAGATCCCGATTTCGGCTGGCAGCGCCGTATACGGAGCCTCAACGAAGGCCCGCGTGGCGCTGTCAATTCTCAACAAAGTGTACATGATGGTGAACCTCGGCAAAGAGGTACCGCTCGCCTTTTTCGACAACGAAATGGAAGCGCGCACTTGGCTTGAAGACGTTCGGGCCAAAGCAAAGGCCAAGTAGCCAAGGTCGGGCGGCGCGACGGCCCGCGTACACACGCTGTCGTCAACGCCGGCCGGACGAATGATCCCTCACTAATTCAGCAATGGGCGACCATGGTGAAGCGTACCGTTCACCTTCAAGCGACCACTCAATGTTGCCCCGTTGCCAATGTTTCATGCCCCGAAGATACGCTTCAACTTCAGGCGTGTTTGCGCTCGGAATCTGTTTCAACTCTTCTTCGGCGGTAAGCAGATCCATCGTGCACTGATTCACAACGTCAACTGCAAACAATATTGCTTGGTACAAATTCAACTTCTGATCCGAGATAAGAACGTGAATCAGATTGTTTGGGTTCCGCGCGATGAGCACTTCTTTTGGATATGAAACGATGTCGTTGAAATAGGCGACGGTTGTCGCGCAGGCGCGGCGAGCACGGGACATCGCTGGCAATTCGCGAACCTCATCTGAAATTCGAATGCCCTCAGCGATTTCGATCATGTCGATGCACGCGTGCATGGAGCTGTCGTGTTCGCGCTGAATCAGATAGCCATCGAGGTTGGGCATGCTGTTCCTTGCCCAGTTCGCAACCGCCTTGAGTACACCGAGTTTCAGGTAGCTCGCCGCTGAAGCACAAAACCTCTTCAGCCACTCGTCGCCGCCGAATGCGCGGAGCCTCTCATGGAGATCGACCGTGAGATCGTCGAGCGGTGTCTTCGCGCGACTAAATCCACCGTTAAGCAGTAGGTCGAGATAATGATCCATCGACCGTTCTACCCTCGCAATGTCTCGACACCTTTCGAGATCCTCGTCGTGCATGTCGTCAAAAAAGAACAGCCAATTGCTCCACTGCGCGTTTGCAAGGCCGCGTTCGATGTCGGCGGTTGGGTAGGTGTACCCAACGATGGAATTGAACGCTGCAAACCTGTTGCGATTCTGCGGTGTGACAAGGCCAAACTTTTGCGCAAGCATCAGCGCTTGAGCCTCGATCGCAGCGGCGTTTGGATTGCGCGCGCTGTCGATCGCGACTGCGAAGCTGTCGCGAGTGATGCATCCGACGCCCGTCGAGGGCGGGGCCGGCTGCAAGTGCCGAACGTGACTCTCCTCGGTTGATAATTGAGGGATGCTCTCGCTGTGGAGCTTTCGCGGCGATGCGCTCATGCCCACGCTCCTTTGTATTTCAAGGGGTTCGCTTGAGATGCTATCGGCGGAATTCCGTTCTCGCCAAGTGGATGCGAAAACAATTCCATTGAATACGGCTTTCCCGCCGAAATTAGGCCGTTTTTTTAAAGTGGGCGTCAGCGAAATTTTCGGCCTCGCGCCTGCGAAGCCCTCCGCTACGCCAAACGAAGCTCACCACTAAATGTGTACACCCGGTGTTGCTTCAGGAAGCCGCGATTCAAAACAGGCGAAACACGCGGGCGCATAACTCTCGTCGCCGCCGAGCATGATTTGCTCGCCTGAAAGCGTGGGTTTTCCATTCACCACGCGCATGTTGAGAATCGCTTTGCGATTGCAATATTGGCAGGTCACTTTCACTTCTTCGATGCTGTCGGCCAATTCAAGAAGTCGTCGCGAACCTTCAAAAAGGTGCGACTGAAAGTCGGTCCGAAGGCCATAACAGATCACGGGAATGCCCGGCCGCAGTGTGAGTCCGCGCAATTGTTCAACAAGACGCACGGTCAAAAACTGCGCCTCGTCAACGAGTACACAATGTTGACCTTCAAAGTCGCGCGGGGAGAGCACGGTGTCAGGGTCGAGAAGAATGTCGGCATCTATTGTCAGACCCGACCGCGAAACAATCGCCTTGTTTGAAAAACGCGTGTCGAGGCGCGGTTTGAGCAGGGTCACGCGCTTTCCCTGCGAACGGTAGTTGTGCGCCACGGCGAGCAGATTCATGGTTTTTGCGCTGCCCATGGTGCCGTGGCGAAAGTAGAGCTTGGCCATCGCGCGGCCGTCGATAATCGTTTCACGCCCGCGAGGCCAGCTCTTTTATACAAGGTGGGAAGAAGCGTCAGAATGAAACGGAAACATTCAGTCGTCCGATGAAACCTGACATATCAAGTTGAGTCATCGGTATAGATCCAAACTGTCGATCCGCGTCGGTTTCGGGGACATTGCCCGGTTTCAGCGCCAAGGCCGCCGGGCCCGCAATTCGATAGCCGAAGTCGAGTCCGATCCATATCGACGCGCGCGGCCCTTCATCCAATCCGAAAGCGCCCACGCGAGCCGCGGCACCACCCGTCAGATCGAGCCCCCAAGTCCACGCGTTTGCCTGCAACTCCTCACCAAACGCCGCGTCCTTGATTCTACCCGCAAGGGAGATCGCCGAAGGAACGGCGCGCACAGAAAGCGCCATTCGAGTGATGGGGAGGTATCTGACCATCAGACCCGCGCCCAACCGGTGAATGTCAAGTACACTGTCGGCTCCCCTCGCAAGCGCCGACTTCTTTGTCCAGTCCCACTCCAGGGTGAGGTGGACCGAAAGCGGCTTGGTGTCCCACGGAGTAAACGTTCCAAACGCCGAAACAAAGGCGAGCCCGTCGTCCGCGGAAAACGCGTCCAACCCTTTGCTTTCTACAACCGACGCGGTGAGGGCAGTGCCGAGTGCGATGTGTTGCTTGTGAGGCTTCTGCGGCTGCGGAGCGGGTTTTTCAGCGGTCGGAGGCTCCTCCGCGGCGATCACCACCGCAGGTGGAGGCGGTGACTTATCCACCGGCGCCTGGGTAGGTACCGCCGGCGTCACAAGTGTACGCATTGGATCGCGATCCTCGGCAATCACGGGTGCCTCGGTGGGTGCGGGCGGCGGCGACGCCGAAGGTGCCACCGAGCCGGCCGGAGGCAACGCCGGCTGAGCGTACACAAGACCGGCAAAAGCCGTTGAAAAGGCGACAATCGCCATAGGTAGAATCAAGCGGCTCATTGCTCACCCTCCTGCGAGTAGTCGCCGTAAAGGATGCCGAAATATTCTGTGTTTTGTTCAAGCGACGGGGCGAGAGCGTCAAACATGGACAACGAAAGTGCGCCCTGCCGGCGAATGGTAATAAACGAAAGTCCTCCGTCGGCCCGTTCCACTTCCATGGCCTCGCCGATGTTCTGATTGAGAAAGTAGTTTTGTGGATGTTTTGTGGTTAGGTCCACTTTGGCAAAATCGTTACCGCTCGCCGATATCCAAAGCCGTTGACCATCGTTTGATACAAATGCATCCGGGTTTTGAGGCGTCACAAACGGGGTGATCGTGCGCGAAAGAAGATCCAATATCGACAGTTGATTACCCATCAAGATCTTCAGGTGGTTATTGGGCGCCGGGACATCCAAAACAGCGTAGGCCGGAAAGTCTACCGGTCGAACCTCCACACTCTTGTAAGGCGTACCAATTGTCGATCCGAGCGCCACGAAAGCGACACCCGCAACGTTGGCCGACCAAAGAAGGGCCACATCACTGCCTGCGTCGGTTGGCCCAACAATGTTGGTCACGAGCGACATTTTTTCAAACGGCGCGCCCAGAGCCACACTCGTTGCAACCCCCGTTGCAGGGTCTACCAACTTGAGTGCTTTTTCGTTTGGAACCAGAGCGAGAAGCCTGAGTCCACCGTCGGTTTTGGCAAATGTGATATCCGAAGGAACGCCGCCCACATCCACAATGTTGGGCACCGGTGAAAACGAATGGGGAGATGTGTCCACCTTGTCTGCCGGAGTTGGCAGCAGATCGAGGAGAATAACGCTGTTGTCGTTCGCAAGCCGCACGGCCACGCGAGCGTCGTTTTCATCTTCAGGATCCCCGTCGCTTGCGGCAATCCCCGCCGGCACCAACTGGGTAGCCCCTGTGGTAAGCTTAACGGTAATTTCAGGTTTTTCAGGTTGGTTCAAATCAATCAGCGCCACGTCGCGATCTGTACGAACCACCAAAAGTCGCCGCGCCCCACCCGGCAGCAACAATTCATCCGTAAAGGTAAACCCCTCAGGTCGCCCACCGTAGCTCCGAATTGTTGCGGGCAGCGGGTTGGTTTCAGAAGGTGGTTCGTTCAACCTGACAAGCACCAACTCATTTGGGTTTTGTACAAACGCCACGCTTGCACCGCGCGGGTAGACCACCCCAAATTCCATCTGAGGATCGAGTGCCAATCCTGAAAGGGCGTCTGCCAGTTCAAAAACGGTTTGGGTTGGAGGGCTCGCAGCTGTATCAAAAATGCGCAACGCGGGCGCTTGATCTTCCGCTTTTCGTCGCGGAACATCACCGGCCGTCAACGTTACAAGCTTTTGCCTGTCTGAGCTGAGAGCGGAAGTTTGGTAGCCGCGCCCGGTGGTCACCTCGGCAAACGACATTTCGCCCACGGTTTCAGGCGTCGCAAACACCACGCGCTCGGCCTCGTTGTCGAGAAAAGCGATGGTGGACCTCATGCCGTAGATGGGTAGATCGGTGTTGGGAGGCGGGCCATCCCAGACCTCGGCGCGATCGCCGCAACCGGCGATGCAGGTTGTCAGAAGCAGTGCAGCAATAGTCGGGCGTCGCATGATCACTCTCCGCTTCCGTCAACTACCTGTGATCCAAGTTCAAACCCGGTGAGCGTTCGCACTTCACCTGATTTGAAGTCGACAAAGGTAATTCGACCGTCGGGGTGTTTTTGGGCCACATAACCGCGGTCGGCCTGCGCAACAATGCCGGCTGCAATGGGCTCACTTGCCAAGTTGATTTGGGTTACCTCAAGCGACGGCATGGCCGCCACGTAGAGTCGATATTGAGGGAGTTGCTCGTCGCCGGTGGCGACAATCGCTCGATGCCCCTGGGGCGAAATGGCAACACTCACAACGGGCCCGTCAAGGCCTTGAAGCTTGGCGGGTAGATCGGCGGCAACAGGCAATACGCTCATGGCCGCCGGGTATGTGGAGTTGGGAACATCTGCCGTGGAGTGAATTACCACCGCGTGCGATGCATCGTTGGTTGGAAACACCGATTGAATAGGTGCCCACAATTGATAAAACACGGGCGCCTTGGCGGCGTCGCTTGTATCAATCGAGGTGAGAATGGGACTCGGCACCGCATTGGTGTATAAAAATGCGAGTGGACTTGTTTTGGCAAGGGAGGCCGAACCTACCGTCACACCTGCAATGGGGATTGTGGCAAAGCCGGCCGGATCTGTAAAAATCTCAGGAATGGGCAGCAGCACCGTTTCACCGGTGTCGCGCACAACGGCAACGCCAACCTTCCCATCAGGCGAAAGGTCGAGATCGGTCACCGGCGCCGATAAAGTAACCTCCGCTTTTTCAGCCGTTTCGAGCGAAAAAACGCCGATATTGGGGCTGCCTTCACTTCGCACCAATGCGTACGCACCATCGGGCGTAATGGCCACGTCTTGACCCACCGCTTCTGTGGACGGGCCACCACCCAACTTGATATTTTTGATCACCGACGGAGCCGGCTGGTCGAGCCCGATCACCGTGATACCGTCCTGCGATACCGCGAACGCTTTTTTGCTTTCCGCGTCAAACCCAATGGTCACAGGCCTATACCCCACGGTCAGCACATGACTCGGGTTTTCAGATGCGGTGAGGTCAATCACTGTCAGGTTTTGAAAACCGTCAATTGGGTCGGCTTCTTTGATGAGCTTTGAGTTTGTCCAAGCGATCGCAAAGTGACCGTCGGCCGAGATTGCCCACGCGTTGCCACCGGAGGGTACGTCAAATTGCAATGCAGAAACCTCCGATGTTTTTGCCCGAAACAGCGTGGCATCGTTGGATAGGACGTTCAGGACAATGGCCACGTCGTCGGCCGGATCTGGAACTGCCGCCACAACGGTTGGCGCATTTCCGGCTTCTACAACGTTGATTTCAAGAGTGGCTGCATTGATGTACGCAACGCGCCCGCTCGTTGGGTTGGCTACCCATACGAACTTTCCGGTGGCCACCGGCGCCCCATAGGTAGACTCCAATTCTTCTTCCGGGGGTAACCCGCCTCCCCCCCACCCCCATGTTTCCGCCCCCTCCCCCGTTGCCAAATCCTCCCGCGGAACCCCCTCCCCCATATTCTGATCCGAGGTCGGCGCTGCACGCGGTGATCACAATAGCCGCGGTGGCAAACACACCGGCTACCGGTATCCATTTTCGTTTCATAGGTTGCCTCAACGGTCCGTGGGCCTGAATGACGCCTGACATATCCACCGCATCGGACGTTTAGGGTCGGAGCATGCCCGATGCGCCGGTATTGCAAATCTTTGCAGGCATTGGATATGCCACGGTGCGTTGAGCTGTTTTTGAAGGAGGGATGTTCAGTCCCCACCCCGACACCACGACATTCGTGTCGCAGATGCCGGGCAACGGACGGCGGCGCGGCGTTTTGTCAGTGAGTGGAGGAGCGAGTGGACAGTCAGAGTTGACCGGTTAGCTGACTCAACCGCGACAGGGTTTTGGGGTGCGCCAACACCTGCAATTTTCGCCCCTTTTCGTCGTAGTCTTCAGACAGGACACGGCAGTTTTCAAACACCTCGGATACGAGCTGTTGCTTTGAGTAGGGTAGAAAAATCTCACCCTCTACCATTTGCGATTCAAAAAAGTGAACTATGAAGTCGCGCAGTCGAGTCACGTCGGCGGGATCTTTTGCGGACAGTAGAATCGCATCTGGAAATTCATGAGCGAGGTTTTTTCGCTCACTTGCCGACAACCGATCCGTCTTATTTAAAAGGAGTTTTGATGCAATTTTCGCGGCCCCGATCTCCCCAAGGGTAGAACGTGTCACTTCGAGTTGACCTCGAAATGTTGGGTCGGACGCATCGGCCACGTAGAGAAGCAGCGACGCTTCGCGCGCCTCGTCGAGGGTAGATCGGAAGGAAGCCACAAGGTCGTGCGGGAGCTTTTTGATAAACCCAACCGTGTCAGAAACGAGCACGCGGGGCTTGGTTTCAGGGTGGAGCGCACGAACCGTTGTATCAAGCGTGGCAAACAATTTGTCGGCCACCAGCACTTCACTGCCCGTGAGGGCGCGCATGAGCGAGCTTTTGCCCGCGTTTGTATAGCCCACAAGCGCTACCCGTTGCTGATCGCGGCGAGCTTCGCGGCGGTGGTCCTGTTCCTTTTGAATCGCAGCGATTTCTTCACGCAGCTCGGCAATGCGATCGCGAATTTTTCGGCGATCCAATTCAAGCGCCGATTCACCCGCGCCTTTTCCACCAATTCCACCGCGCTGTCGATCGCCGCCGCCGCCCGCTTCTCGCAGCCGGGGTGCAACATATTTCAGTCGGGCAATTTCAACTTCGAGCTTTGCTTCGCGACTTCGGGCATGCCGATGGAAGATCTCCACGATCACACCTGTTCGATCGAGCACTTCGGCGCCCGTGGCGCGCTCCAAGTTGCGGGCCTGACTGGGAGTGATCTCGTGGTCTACTACCACCACTGTGGCTTTGCGGCTCGGCGAATGGGAAGATTGTCCACTTTCAGGAGAGTCTGACTCGACCTCCTCCACCCCTTCATCGGCATCTGCTTCAATCGCTCTGCGTTTCGCCCGTGCCTTGTCTTTCTTGGAGGGCGCGCCCGAGGGCACAAACCCTTTTCCACCCGTCAGGTCTGAAAGCTCCTTTAACTTTCCCTCACCCACCACGGCGGCCGGAGAAAGGGACGGACGTTTCTGACTGACGGTGGCAATCACCTCGTAGCCGAGGGTGTCCACGAGCCGCTTCAACTCAGCCAAGTCGGCTTCGTGATCCAGATCTGTAACGTCGGGGAGTTGAACGGCCACGAGGACCGCCGCGGGACGACTATTAGGATTTTCCGACATACTGCGCGCGCACTACTCCCCGAACGCACATTCCGCAAGGGGACTTTTTACCGCTGCGCGTACACAACGCGCCTGGATGCAGAGTACACAATTACGCCGTCGCGCTTTGTTGTGTACCCATGTGTTTGGCGAGTGCCCGCGCCGTGACGCGACCGAGGCGCATGATCCCTTCTTCAATCCACTCCGGCGAGCGATTTGAAAAGTTGAGCCGCATGGTGTCGTGCCTGGGATTTTCCGAGTAAAACGAACTGCCCGGCACGAACGCCACGTGTTCGGCAAGCGCCGCAGAAAACAGCTCACTCGCCGAAAGGCCGTGCGGCAGCTCCACCCACGTGAACATGCCTCCATCGGGCCGCGTCCACCGCGTGCCTTTGGGCATGTGACGTGAAAGCGCTGACAACATGGTGCGCCGACGCTCACCGTACACACCGCGAATGACGTTGAGATGCCCGTCGTAGTCGAACGTTTCAAGAAGCGCCGCGGTGGCACGCTGGGCGAGCGTTGCGGTGTGCAGGTCGGCCGCCTGCTTTGCGACCGTCATCCCTCGGAGAATTTCTGCGGGCGCTGTGACCCAACCAATGCGAAGGCCGGGCGCGAGCGTTTTTGAAAAAGTGCCCAGGTGAATAACAACTCCCCGGTCATCGAGCGCCGCCAGCGAGGGCGTATCCGACCCTTCAAAACGAAGCGCGCCGTACGGATCGTCTTCAAGAACAGGGATGTTGTGGCGCTGCGCAAACTCCACCAACGTTTTGCGCCGCGAAAGCGAGAGCGTTGTTCCGCGCGGATTTTGAAAGTTGGGCACAAGGTACACAAGGCGGATTTTTTCGCGCGCGTGAATTTGCTCCAGCTCGTCGGTGCGCATCCCTTCGTCGTCACTCCCGACAATTGCAAAACGAACATTTTGTGCCGCAAACACTTGAAGTGCGGCGAGGTAACTTGGGTTCTCCACAGCCACACGATCGCCCGGATCGAGCAGCACGCGCGCAGCGAGATCGATCCCCTGCTGCGACCCGTTGGTGATGAGTACACGTTCTGCGTTGCACCCGATCCCGAGGCTCGAAAGGCGAGCCGCAATCCACTCACGAAGCGGACCAAACCCTTCCGTTGTGCTGTATTGAAGGGCGGCCCCACCTTCACGAGCGAGCACGCGCTCGTGCGCTTCAGCGATCTCTTTCACAGGAAAAAGTTCAGGCGCGGGCAACCCACCGGCGAACGAAAGAATGTCAGGCTGCTCGGCCACCTTCAGGATCTCGCGAACAGCCGACGGTGCGTAACGAGCCGCGCTTTTTGCAAGGTGAATGCTCATCGACTTTTCCTTTTGGCAGGCTCGTTTCCGAGCAGATTGTCGGGAACAAAAATGCGAGAGTCTTCTTTGATTGAAGCCAAAACAATGATGGTTTGTGTTTGCGTAACGCCGGGGATTGTTCGCAGCGTTTCCACAAGCAACTCGTCGAGCGCGCGTGTGTTCTCGGTTTTCACCTTGAGCATGTACGAGTCTTCACCCGCCACGCGATGACATTCGAGAACGTCGTTGATTGCGAGAACCCGTTTGGCAAACCCTTCAAAGTGTTTCGGGTGCTCAATCTTCACGCCGATGAAAGCGGTAATGTCTTTCCCAAGCTCCGCGGCATTGATGCGGGCTGTGTACCCTTTGATGACGCCGCCTTCTTCCAGTTTGCGAATGCGCTCCGCAACGGCAGGCTGAGAAAGGCCTACTTCACGCGCCAACTCCAGTTGAGTGGCGCGGCCGTCGATCTGTAGGAGCTGCACGATGCGGTGATCGATCGCATCCATCCGCCTATGATGATGTACCTCAACAGCGTTTTCAACTTATAAAAATAAGGTTGAATGACGTTCATGAAAATGAAGTATGACGCCGCGCGAAATTGCGCCCGTTTGGACACGATGTGTCAGGCAAGGTGGAGATTTCAGGTTTTGGTTGAATTTCCCAAACCTGACCATGTGGCCGCCTGCGGGCCCGAGGCGCGGGTCACCTCCACGATGAATCCAGTCAGGTGCGCCATGCCCGCAATACGCTCAATGGAGTTGGGCCCATCGGCCGCGAGCAAATTCACATTCACCCCTCGCGTTTGCCTTGCCACGCTGAGCCCTTGGGCATGTTGATGCCCCCAACCGTGAGGCATTGCCACGGTTCCCGGCATCAGATCTGAAAGCAGGCGCAAAGGCACCCTGACAGAATGGGTAGGCGTGGTCACATCCACCAAGTCTCCCTGAGAAAGCTCTCGTTCGAGCGCGTCTTGAGGATGCATGAAGAGGTAGTTTGTACCCCGTTCTCCGGCCACAAAGTCGGGTAGATTGTGCGTCCAAGAGTTGTGGGTTGTGGTTGCGCGTTTGGTAATCAGCTTGAGACGCCGGCGGTTGAGCTTTTCGGCTTCGAAACTCTCTTCAAGGGTTCGCTCCGCTTCAGAAACGAGGCTTTCAGGTGCCAGGTTTACCTTCCCATCGTCGGTCAGCACGCGCTCGGGTAGAAAGGTTCCACTCGCATGAGCCGGCCGTTTTCGACCATGTTTGTGCGCGGCAAGCGATTGAAAACTGCCCTGACCTGTCAAACGCAAAAGACCGCTGAGAAGCCCTTCCAAGGGTAGAGAGGGCTGTTTGCCGGGCCTCTTTTTGCTGTGAGAGTTGCGCGCCCACTCCATTGTGCGTTGAGCCGCTTTTGATCCAAAAAGGTTAACCCCGCACGCTTTGCACAAGTCGAGGTAAATGGTCGCCTCGTCGCGCTGTTCACCTTGGGGTTCGGCGATGCGATGGGTAGCTTGAAGGTAAGGTTCGGTTTGAAGGCCCAAAAACAGTGGGAAGATAAAAGGGAGATCCGGCCTTTCGAGCGGGGAGGTGGCGGGCAATATGTAATGCGCCAAGCTCCCTGTCTCGTTTTTATAAAGATCCACCGTTACAAGCAGGTCGAGCTTTGAAAAGGCATGTTTCAACCGCTCCGAGTTGGGCATTGTAATGAGCGGATTTCCGCCCGTCACAAAGAGGGCGCGCACCTGATTGGGGCCGGGGGTCAATATTTCATCCGCCAAAATTCCACCCGGAAAGGCGTCGTTCACAGAGGTAAAGTCCCCAATGCGTGATCGGTCGTTGCGGAGCAGAGTTCCTGTTTTTTTACCAAACGCGGGAAAGTCAAACACACCCTTACCAACAAGTGTTCCACCCGATCTGTCCAAGTTTCCTGAAATGGCGTTGATACTCTCCTGCAACCAAAATGACAGTGATCCTCGACTACCCATGTTGACCCCGGTCGAACAGTACAGGGCCGCGCCGCGGGCCAACCGGTAAGTGCTCACCATTTCGCGGAGTTTTTCGGCGGGAATTTGAGTGATTTCTGCACACCGCTCGGGGGTCCAGCGCTCAGTCAATCGGCGGAGCACTTCTATGCCCGATGTGTACTTTTCTGCCCGCTCTCGGTCCACGCCGTTTTGGGCAAACAGCTCGTTTAAAAAAGCGAGGAAGAAAAATACGTCCGTGTCAGGACGAATAAAAACGTGTTCGCCCGCCGTTTTCGCAGACTCGGTGCGCCGCGGATCGACAAAGAAAACCTTCCCTCCGCGAGCTTCGATCGATTTCAGTTTTTTGGCGGGGTTTGGAACTTGAAGAAAGCTCCATTTCGAAACCACCGGATTGGCACCCGTCACAATCAGACACTCTGTCCGATCGAGATCTGGAAACGGCTGAGTGAAAGGAAATCCGTACATGGCGCGCGCCACGGCAAACTTGTTTGCGCAGTCCTGCGTGGCCGTTGCGTACATGTTTTTCGAGCCGATCCCCGTCATGAATCCCTGTGCAAAAATGGGGTGGAGCACGCTGAATCCGGCCGCCGTGCCCACGTACATAGCCACGGCGTTCGGACCGTGTTCGCCCACGATTTGCTTCACTTTTGCGCCAATTTCGCCCAACGCCGTGTCCCAGTCGATCTGCGACCACGTTTCGCCGTCGCGCGTTTCAACGCGGTGCAGGCGATCGACACTTGTGTACATTTGATGCTGCTTGAGCCCCTTGGGGCAGGCAAACCCGTGCGTCGTCACATGGTTCGCGTCGGGCCGAAGCGCCGTCACGCGCCCGTTCTCCACGTCGGCTTCCAAACCGCAGAGAACTTCGCAGATGCGACAAAAAGTGGTGACCGTTTGCGCCATGTTGCGCGCAGGGTAACCCAACAATTGTTGTTCACAGAAGCCGTGAAACAACTAGGGTGCGACCGATGACCCCGCTTGCGCGGATCGTTCTCATCACCGTTGTGGCCGTGGCGTTTACCACTGAAGCGGCTGTCGGCTTCGGCGCAACGCTGATCACACTTGCGCTCGGATCGCTCGTTACATCCATTGACGAGCTGCTTTTTGCGATCGTTCCGCTCAATCTGGCGCTGTCGCTCGCGGTGCTTTCACGTGCGTACACCCATGTCGACGGGCGCGCTCTCTTTCGGCGGATTTTGCCGGTAATGGGCCTCGGCTTTCCGCTCGGAGTTTTTGCGTTTCAAAAACTTCCGCCCAACACTGTGCGGTTGGCTTTCGGCATATTTGTCGCGGTGCTCGGCGCCGTCGAGCTGTGGGGCCTCGTGCGTACACAAGCAAAAGAGCGCCCCATCCATCGGGGATTGGCTTTTTTCCTGCTGTTTTTAGGAGGCGCCATTCACGGCGCATTTGCGTCGGGCGGGCCGCCCGTTGTGTACGTCTGCGGCCGAACGCTGCCCGACAAGCGGGTGTTTCGCGCAACGCTCGCCGCGCTCTGGTTTTTGCTCGGCGGCGTACTCTTGATCATCCATGCGTACACAGGCCACATCGGTCGAACGTCGCTCACGTTGACAGCGTGGCTGGTTCCAGGCCTCGCGGTAGGCCTTGTGATGGGTGAAGTGCT
This sequence comes from Polyangiaceae bacterium, assembly GCA_016712345.1. Classification (GTDB taxonomy): domain Bacteria; phylum Myxococcota_A; class Polyangia; order Polyangiales; family Polyangiaceae; genus JADJRH01. The sequence continues at coordinate 2,203,117 of JADJRH010000011.1, read as the reverse complement.
GCACGGCAAACTGCCGGAGCGAACGTTTCGAATTCTTGTTTTTGCTCTGCTAACGCTTGTAGGCGTTGTTCTCGCCCTGCGAGCGTGATCACGAGCGCCGGCGTTTGAGGGCCATTTTCGCCGCTTCAATCTTGTCGAGAACGTCGTTCACCTTGTCGCCGTGTTTCGCAATAAATCGGTCGACCATACCGCCGCCGGACGATGCGTCTTTCAAGTCGGGGGTGACGGCGCCGGGGGCGTACATTGCTTCCATTACCTTGCGTACACTTTGCCCCACGAAGGCGCGGAGAGGCGCCTTTGCCATCATGCCGTACATGGGCGCATTTCCGCTTTTTACAAGGTTGGGATCGCGCTTTACCTCATCCACGCTGGCGCGCAGATCCGCGATGTAGGGCTCCACAATGGGAGCGTGGTTTGCCGTGACTGTTAAGTGTACACTTGCCGGGCGCTGTTGCCTGTCAATCGTCCAACCGCGACTCTCCATGCGGTCGGCAACTGCGTACACATCCACGGCGCTGTTATTTGCGCCCCAACAAACGATCGTGGCATTCGACTCGCCGAGCACCGAAAGCTCGGGAATGCTTCGCACGCCGTCGCGCAACGCATCGGCGGTTTCAAGCGCGCGGCGAGTGAGGTCTAAATACCCTTTTTCTCCGAGCGAATTCATCGCAGCCCACGCTGCGGCAACAGGCCCTCCCGGCCTTGTACCGGGAATGGACGGCGACGCGTAGATACCGCCCGGCCAATCGGTCGCGACGAAGAACTGCCAGCGCATGTAATCCATCGACTCCCACAAAAGTACGCTGGCGCCTTTGGCGGTGTACCCATACTTGTGCAAGTCGGCCGACATTGAAGTCACGCCGTTTGCGCGAAAATCCCAAATGGGCAGCGTGCGACCGAGGCGTTCTACCCACGGCAAGACAAAGCCGCCCACACAGGCGTCCACATGCATTCCAACGCCGTGTTTTTTGGCCACGGCGGCGATCTCGGCGATGGGGTCAACAACTCCGTGAGGGTACTGCGGAGCCGACGCAACGAGCGCAACAGTCTTACTGTTGATGGCGCGCGCCATGGCCTTTGGATCGGCTGTGAAATCATCGCGCACGTCCACCTTGCGGAGCTTCACGCCGAAGTAGTGCGCACCTTTATCAAACGCCGGATGGGCGGTAACGGGCACAACAATCTCGGGAGTTCCCCGAAGGCCGCGCGCTTTTCGAGCCCTTTCTCGATAAGTGTACACAGCCAGCAAAATCGATTCTGTGCCGCCCGACGTCATGGCGCCCACTGTTCCGTCGGGGCCATTGAGGAGCCGCGCCGCCATTTGCACAACTTCAGCCTCCATTCGTTTGAGGCTTTTAAACGCCATTGGATTGAGCAGATTGGCGCTCGCAAAAGTGTTGTGCGCGCGCTCCAACAGGCGCTCATGTTCGTGTCCGGCGTGGTACACAAGACTGAATACGCGGCCTCCGCGCCAGTCGGTGTCCGCGGCTTTCATTGCCGCCATGTCGCTCAAAATCGCTTCGGGATCGCGTCCAACTTCAGGGATGCGAGAGGGCATAAGAGGCGCGTAATCGTGATCCGATTCGGTTGCAATCGCGCGTTAACTGCCCTTTTTGGTGTCAGGCCCCACAAAGTTTCGAACCTGGTCAATGTCGAGCAAGCGGCCTTTCGCCAGTTCAACCGCCTTTGCGTACTCTTTGGAGGTGCCTGCAAGCCGGATAAACTCTTTGTAAAACGCTGTTGCTTTATCGAGTTGTTTTTGAGCTTCTGCCCAGTCGCCACGGGCTTTGTACTCCTGCGTGAGCACCGCCTGGTTGTAATACGCCTCAGGTCGATTTGGTTCGATTTCACGCGCTTTTGAGAGGTATTTTTCGGCCTCCCCGATCATCTTGTCGGCGTTTGTATCGTTGATCTGACCTCGAATCGCCAGTGCCAGCCCTATCAAAGCGTCGTAGTCCGCGGGGCGCTGCTTCAATACGGCACGGTAAGATTCTTCCGCCCGAACAAATCCCCTGAACTCAAGATTTACCGCGGCAAAGTTCATTTCAGCTTCATAGAAGCCGGGCCGGAGCGAACGCGCTTTTCCAAACGCTTCAGCCGCCTTCCCATACTGTTTCAGCTCAACAAAGATCAGACCTTGAGTGTTATACATCAGAGCATCTTGGGGATCTTTTCGAATGGCTTGGGCACACACCAAACTCGCAAGCTCCATGGCTTGTGTACCTTGTGATTCGGCGTTTGAAGCGGCATCTCCTCCACTATGACGCGCCTCGCTCAGGTAGTAGAGCGCCAATCCGTTCATTGCAGGGGTGAAGTTGTCGTCTACCGCAAGCGCGCTTTGTAGATAACGAAGCGCGCGAGCCCGATCATTCTTCCCATCGTTGTCGGCGTTGTCCCCATCGCGCTGGAGGGACAACATGGCCAGATTTACGAGGCCCTCCACGCTTTTATACTGAGCCTCAACAACGGCTGTTTGCCTTAATGCAGCAATTGTGTCGTCGATATTTTTTCCGCCGCGCCCTCGATGTTCAATCAGGATCAGGTGTACCTTGGCTTGATAAAAGGTGGGCGACGCTGCCAGAACCCTGTCAAAGAGTTCTTTCGCCTTGCCGTCGTCGGCGCACCGCTCGTACGCAATGCCTGCGTTAAAAAGCGCCCTTGTGTACAAGTCAGACCCACCGGCAGTCGCGGCATCGATAAATTTTTCGGCGATCTCCGAGCACGCTTGTTGAGTCCACCCTGGTGCTTTGTCGTGAACGGCCATTTCTGCGAGCGCCGTTTCAAATCGCTCTTTGGCCGACCTTCTGTCGCCGTTCAACCGTGCTCTTTCGTCGTGTGTGGGTAGATCGGGCCGCCGAGGTTGAAACGCTTCACTGGATTGCGCTGCACACCCAACCGTTGCGCACAAAAGGGCCATGGCCACGAGTCCAAGTCCGCGCGTCATACCGTTCTCCACTGCGAAAAGCGGCGGGCGAGGTGCTCGCGCCGCGATTTGTTCTCGTTGAAACACGGCTCGATTTTTCAGGTTGGGTCAAACGGCGAGAGAAAATGAACAGATTGTATTCTGCGCCCGAGGCGATCTCCCATTGTGAGACGCTCACGGTCACAGCTCGCAATGCGCCGGCACCCCTACCCCTTCAGGAGCGCCACATAATATGCCGCAACTTCACGCGCCACGAAGTAAGGTTCTTTGGCAAGCCTGCGGGTCATTGTCGCCGGTACTGTGTACACTCGAATACCGCGCTTCTCGAAGAGGAGCTTCGTGCGCGGCTGGTGGTAGTAATGCGTCACGATGAGCGCCGATTTATACCCGCGACTCGTCATAATCGCAGCCGTATTGCGCGCTGTCAGAGCAGTGTTGTCGCCGTGCTCATCGAGCAGAATCGCACCGGCAGGTACACCCATGGCGATTGCTCGATCACGCATCACTTGAGGTTCAGAGTGGCCGATCGCATGGTCAATTGCTCCGCTCATCACAATGCGCGACACAAGGCCCCGATGGTAGAGTCGAACGGCTTCATCTACCCTATCTGCCAGTGCGAGCGACGGTCTACCCGTTGCCCAAACGCGAGCGCCCAAGACCACAGCCACGTCGGCCGACCGCTCGTAGCGCGATGCTCCAAACGTGACCATTCGAAGGACGGGTAAGAGCGCGATCAGCGCCAGTCCGGCGGCGCTCGAAAGCCACAAATTGCCCCGCGAATAGAGGGAAAACGGTGAGGTTGCGGCGTTGTCGGGTCGGGCCACATCCCAAGCCAAGGCCGCGAAAAATGCAGCGACGAATGCGGACGCGGGAAGCGGAAACATCCATGTCAGGTGGCCATGGTGATACGCCGCCCAACTGAGGCATGCGTCACGCACTGCGGCGGCCGAAACCGCACTGAATGTGAGAAGCGCCGCAGCGCGAAAACAAGGGGAGCGAAAACGTCGGGTGCAGTTGAGTACCAAGAAAGTCGCAACGATGAGCGCAAGTGTACACCGCAAACCCTTGGACTCGGGTACACTCACCCAGTCGCGAAGGGAGTGTGACCCCTTGTTGGTGAGTTCACTCAGGAGGTTGAGAAGAACAAATGCGGCGGCGCCGACCCCCGCACCTCGGAGGATGCTTCGGCGCCGAGACGGTGAGAGCCATTGGACCATTAGCGGCGGTACGCCCGGGGCGGCGACGGCATTCCCAGCCGGGTTCGAAAAACTTTGACCGCTCGGTTTGACCGAATGTGGAAGTTGTGTCGGCGAGCCCCGTTTGTGCGCTCTGTTGCAGGAACCATGACAACACCCTTGTCGCACAAGATATCAATCACGTCAAATTGGACATTGGAGAGCACAGAAAAAAACAGGGGTTAAAAATGCTTGGACAGCCGGCTTTCCGCTGAAACTGGGAAGGCCCGTGTTCTTGTAAACAATGTCGTCGGACAATTGGTCAACCACGCCCTTCAGGTCTTCAGCATTGATGGGCGCGATCAGCGTTTGAACCTTCTCCGCGGACTTGTGCCCCGCGTTATGGCCCGCATGGGTAGGTCCGATACTCCCGACAAGTGCAACGAGCAGGGCGAAAATGCCAAAAATCGGCCGAATTGAGTGGCGAAATCGACTCACGATCATACCTCCGGTCCTTTCAAAAGAAAGGTGGAGCCAATGTGCATCCCCAATGGTTGATTGACTATAGTACGGGTAGACCGGTACGTTTGTACCAGCCCAGATTCAAATCTGCGCCGCGTGCCCGGTTCTTCACTTTCATGCTCGGCATCGGGAACGAAACGCCCGTTTCATTGTTGAGGAAACACAGTATGGCCGCGATCGACAGTTTGCTGAATTTGGTAGAACGTCAGGGTGCCAATGAACTTCGGGTTGGGACCGACCGCGAGCCGCAGATGTTGGCCGACGGGGCACCCAAACGGCTTGTCATTCCCAAAACGTCAATGGAAACGCTCCGAGAATTGTTGGGTGAAATTCTCAACTCCGAGCGTGAAAAACAGGTTGCCGAAAATGGTCGGGTACAAATGGTCTACGAAGCGCCCGGCCTCGGCCCATTCCGCGTGACAATGACACGGCGTGGACCGGCATGGGCGCCGCTCCAGGTAGATGCGGTTTTTCTCAAAGGAACTGGAAAAACTGCTCCCGCTCCACCCGCCGTTGTTCAGTCGGCCCCTACCCCACCTACCCCACCTACCCAAGCCGCTCAAAACGTCCAAACGGCTTTGCCTACCCATCTTACCAATCTTCCATCGGCATCGTCAGGAATGGGTATGCCTCAACCTCCAACATCGCAGGCGCGCTCCACGGGCGAGCCATTGGTTGAATGGGGGTATTCAGGTTTGGAAGAAGCGTTTGCACCGACAAACGAGTTGACTGCGTTGCTTTCGCGGGCGCATGCCCAGCGCGCGACCGATGTACACATGCAGGATGGGGAGGTTCCGGTGGCGCGGGTTGACGGTCGACTGCGTCGGCTGAGCGGCGAGGAACCGGTGAGTTTGGAAAAACTTTTCGGCGTGGTGTACACAGAAGCAAAACGTCGCTTTTCGCAGGGGATTTCAACCGACTTGAGCATGACAGTTGCGGGCGTTGGAAGGGTGCGACTCAACCTGTTCAGAGCGGATGGAGGAGCGTGCGCCGCCGTTCGACTATTGGCGGGTGAGCCGCCCACATTTGCAGAACTTGGGTCGCCTATTCCATTTGATGATCTTGTTGAGTTACCCCACGGCCTTGTAATTGCGTGTGGAGCCACGGGTTCGGGAAAAAGCACGACGTTGGCTTCGCTGGTGAGAGAAGCTCTGGCAAAGCGGCCCGGTCTGGTTGTCACATTGGAAGACCCCATTGAGTACACACTTGCGTCGTGCGCTCGAAAAGGGCTTGTCCGGCAGCGCCAGGTGGGTCGAGATGTGCGCGACTTTCCAACGGGCCTGCGCGATGCGCTCCGGGAAGATCCTGACATTTTGCTCATCGGTGAAATGCGCGACCCGGTCACGATCAGCCTGGCGCTCACGGCCGCGGAAACGGGACACCTGGTGCTCGCCAGCCTTCACAGTCGAAACGCCGCCTCGGCTGTGGATCGAATTGTGGATGTGTACCCTGCGGAACGACAGCAGCAGGTGAGGGTTCAACTGGCCGATTCGCTGCGAGCTGTGGTGGCGCAGCGCCTCGTTCCCAAGGCGAGCGGTGAAGGGCGCGCCCTCGCGGTGGAGGTCATGCGGGTAAATCACGCGATCGCCAACGCCATCCGAGAATCGAAATCGTCGGTGATTCAGAGCGCCGTTCAATCGGGGCGGCGCGAAGGGATGTTGCCGTTGGAGCGGTGTTTGGCGGACCTTGTTCAAAAGCGGGTGATCACGCTCGACGCGGCGCGGGCGGCCGCCAACGATCCCGAGGCGCTCAAAGGGTATGTAAATGGTTGACCGCCGCACCCCACGACGCGTACACATCTTGCGTACACGTATTGCGTACACAATTTAATCAGAGACGAAGTTTTTCCAGCGTTTCATATATTGGGCAAACTTCATTGAAAGCCCGCGATCCAACAAGTCTTGCGTTGTGTACGGCGGGCGTTTCGGCTGCCAATATTCATCTTGGATATCGCGAGGCCACGTGGGATTTCCAATCGCGGAGCGACCGAGAGCGACTGCGTCGGCCCCCTTTTCAAGCGCCGCCTCAGCATCGGCGCGAGTCCAGATATGACCCGCCGCGACAATGGGTAGATTCGCACCGACGGCGTCTCGAAAAAGCGGGATTGGATGGGTATCGGGGCGCTTTGTGGTGTTGCGAGTTGCTGTCCAAAGAGACAGATGCAAAAAGTCGATTCCGCCCTCTTTGAGCCACTGCGAAAGTTCCAGATTTTCATCGAGATCAAGACCGCGCGCCTGGCCAAAGTCTTCGGGCGAAATGCGTACACCTACGATAAACGAGGACGGCACTGCGGCCCGCACGCTGTGAAGCGTTTCAAGGAGCAGGCGCGCTCGGTTCTTCAGCGAACCACCCCATGAGTCGTTGCGGCGATTGTTGTGTTTTGAGAGAAATTGGCCGAGCAAATATCCGTGAGCGCCGTGCAGCTCCACGCCGTGAAAACCGGCCTTGTGTACACGCAGGGCCGCATCTCGAAAACTCTCGATCACTCTCGAAATATCGGCCTCCGATGCTTCACGCGGGGTGACGCCGCCATCCTCCACGGCGCTTGCACTCCAAGGAGTCTCACCTGTGAGTTCGGCGCTCGCGCGCACCCCGCCGTGAAAAAGCTGAACCAGGTTGATTGAACCGTGCGATGAAAGCGTCGACGCGAGCCGAGTAAGGCCGGGCAAGTTGTGATCGTGGGCGACCGACAGTTCCCCATCCCAAGCTTTGCCATCGTCGGCGACGTAGGCGGCGCACGTTTCAATAACGCCGTATCCGCCCGCGGCGCGGCTCTCAAGCCACGCGAGTTCGTCGTTGGAGAGGTTGCCGTCGGCATTGCTCTGAAGGTTGGTCATCGGCGCCAACCAAACGCGGTTTGGAGCCGAAATGCCGCACGGAAAGGCCATTTCTGAAAGCAACTTGGATTTCACGCGCGCAGATTAGCCACGTTGAGCGGAGCGAGCGCAAAATAAAAATTTCGTCTCACCGGTCTATTGCCTGATGTGAGGCTAACTCTTGCGGCGGCGCTTTCGGGCGATGATCTCACTCAACTCCTCGCGCGTGACACCCAGTCTGGCGGCCGTTTTGTGGGCAAGGGAGGTTTTGGCAACACCGGGTAGAAATCCGTAGGTAGGTCTGTCGAGACTGTCGAGTTCAACTTGTAAAAACTCCAGGCCGGCCTGCGACGCCTCCGTGGAAAGCCGCGAAGCAAACGAAAGCAGGTGGGTTGTTACAAATACTTTGGCCCCCAATTCAGGTAGGAGAGAAATCACAAGTCGAGCGATTTCTTCCCCTTCAGACGGGTTGGTGCCGGAGCATAGTTCATCGAGCAAAACGAGCGAGTTGACATCGAGTTGCTCAAACATCTTGCGAATGCGAATGAGTTCCATCCCAAGTTGTCCCTCGGGCTGATCGCTTCGCGCCTCTTCCACAAGCGACACAAACAATCCCGACACGGGCGAGAGCGCCGCTTTTTCGGCTGGAACGAGCGCACCCACCTGAGACAACATCTGCGCAAACGCGATGGCTTGAAGAAGCCTTGTTTTGCCGCCCGAATTGGGGCCTGTAACAAAGATGACAGATCCACTTTTGTCAGAATTCAGATCGCACGGAACGGGAGAAATCTTACCATCCAATAGCAAGGGGTTGAAAAGGCGCTTGATGGCCACGGACGCGTTGCCCGAGGGTTCTACCGGAAAACACATTGCCAAACCTTTGGCCGCGGCCATGTCGTGCAGACCCAGCACCCCCAGGTAAAACTCGACGTCGGCGAGGAGTTGGAAAAGGGCCATTGTGTACTCTTCGAGCGACGTGAACACGTCATCGAAGAGGCGTTCAGCCACTTCTCCACCGGACATGCGGTACCCGCGAAACGCCAGAAACAGTCGCGAAAGGAAACGGCCAACGGCCGACGAATAAAACGGGTTGGCGCGGTTTTCACGCACCGTGACGATTTGAAAGGTGCGCACTTCACCGTCGGCACCAACGCGTACACGAACGTCGAGCGTGCTGAGATGGGCATCGTGGTCGAGGAGCGCATCAAGACGTTTATAGGCGGCTCCCTCGACAACATCGGCCCCAAGGGTACGCACGCGCGACAGCTCCGACTGGGCCCCTTCAAACGATTTTGCGAGCACGGCAAAGGCGGCGTGGATGTTTCGCAGGATCTCCAGCCTGCGAAGGTACGGCGATACAAAGCGACTCGCGGAGATCTGCGCCCGAAGGTCACAGATAGATGCGTACACTTCTTCGAGATCTGTTCGAAACTTCTTATTTTCAAGCAGTTCTCGAAAAATGGCGCGGCGCATTTCAACGTTCGACTCGTCGCGCGGGGGCGAGGCGATGACACGTGCGAGGTACACCGCGTTGCCTTCGTACGTTCGTCCAAGCGCTTTGATGGGAAGGCAGCGATCAACAAAATCAGCTAAAAACAAGTCTCGGGAGAATTGCGCGGCATCCCATGTGGAAGGCGGAAGCCTCATTGCCGCCAGGTGTCGATCAAACGTGTCAGCTTGTGTACCCGCGGCAAACGCAAAAGCCAGCGTTTGACGCATGGCTGCGCGATCCAAACGGAGCGACGGCTCGACACTGAGGAGATCGGCGACGTTTGCCATGAGCTTCGCTACGACGAGAGCAGTCGCACGTTTCTTGGCTTGAATGCAGCGAAAAGTCGCATGATGCGTTGCCAAACCCGACGCCGCGACACCGGAAGCGGTTTGGCCGAGAGGCTAATGCGACATGTCGTAAAAGGCGATCGCCGCGGTGATTCCCACACAGGCGAGCGCGATCAACATCAGCACCACGACAAGCGTGTCGCTGCCTTTTTTGTTGGCCTCTTTCGGCGCATTGAGGTCCGTCGGTTCACTCATCGGCGGCGAACGTAGCACTATTTTTGGGGGCAGCCGTTCGCACTTGTTGCGCGGAACTGTGATTTACACCTGTTCAAGCGAAACGATCTCCACCGTGGGTACACCCGACGTGCGCCGAATGTAGATGAGATGCTGCATGGGGACCATTCGCCAGGTAGATGCATCACGCGTGAGCGGTTCTGACGCGATGATGGAGCTTGTGGCCTCTTTTCCAGCGTGATCCATGCGCCACTCACCATTGTGATCGCCGAATGAGTGGCCGGTTGTGTACCAAATGCGCAGGGCTTTTTCATCAGGCGGGTGGTAGTTTTCGCCAAGTTCTTTGTAATTTTCAGGGTCAAACGTGAAACAGGCGGCGACCAGATCATCGCCGTCGCAGAGAAACAAATTCATGGGCGAAAAGGCCGTGATTTTGTTTTTCCGACGAACTTGTCGCAGCACTCGAAGCGCCGAGCCAACTGCCGCGGCAATGTCCTGAGCGGCGTAGTCGGCGTACGGATCTTCAAGTTGTGAAAGCACGAGCGCGTAGATCCACTCGGTGTCGGTTGTGCCTCGGATTTTGCGCGACAATTCAGGCCGAATGTGCGGCAAAAGGTCAAACTTCATTTCGTCAAAACGCGCCAGTTGACCGTTATGCGCAAGGGCGAGACGAGCACCTTCAAACAAAAACGGATGGAGGTTTTGTTCGTTGATGACGGACCGCGTGTCGTACGCAACGCCGCGCAAATGAGCCAAAAGGGCGGTGGCTTTTATTTTGCGAGCGAGAGCGCGGAGATTTTTGTCGTAGATGGCCAGATTTGTGGACCGATATTCAAACGGAATCTCGGGCCTTTCAGACTTGGTGTTCCATGCGAGCACTCCCGACCCGGCGAGATTTAACCGCTGGAAAAGCAGCGCTTGGTGCATTTGGTTTACGAACGAAACGTCGGGTTTGTAGAGAAGGTCTTCGATAAAGATCGCTTCTCCGAGATAGGCGAGAACTCGACACATGCGGGTTTACTTCTAACAGGTTGGCACGGGCGAATGTGCTTGCGGTTGACAGAAACACCGATGAGGATGGCGGCGAACTCTCACCGGAGGAACAACATGAACGCTCTATTTGCTCACATTTCGCTTCTGGCCGACGGCTCGGAGGGCGGCGGAATCGGGGGGATGATTTTCAGCCTGCTGATTGCGGTGGCAATGATCGCCTCCATTTGGAAGGTGTTTACCAAAGCGGGAGAACCGGGTTGGGCTGCCATTATTCCGATCTACAACATTCTTGTTTTGCTCAAGATCGCCGGCAAACCGGCATGGTGGATTATTTTATACCTGATTCCGTTTGTGAACTTTATCATCTCGATCTTGGTGATGATTTCGCTCGCGAATAAGTTTGGAAAGGGCGCCGGCTTTGGGCTTGGACTGGCGTTTCTACCCTTCATTTTCTACCCAATGCTCGGTTTCGGTTCTTCTGCCTACAACGCCAACGCGTGAAGTTTGACGCTGTTACCGCTGCAAAACGCATTACCCAAACATTTCTGGGTGTGCGAGACATTATCAACGAACGGGTAGATGCGGCGGTTCCAAGTTGGTCTGAACAACGTGGCTATTGCCATTTCCTGCTTTCACTCGGCGAAGCCGACCTGACGCGCTGCGAAGCGGTCGGCTTGGCCGAGGTGGTAGACTTTCTGCCGGGTGCGCCCTCCAACCTGAAAGACTTGGCGCTTGAGGTAAAAGAACAAACGAATCTACCCCTACTGACCTTCCATGCTCCACATTTGGGCGGCAAAGGGGAGCAGGAGCGGGCGGATGGTGTTCCGAAATTGCGCGGTGTGAGCGCGCGAAAAAACCCGCAGATCGAAGCGCTTCTAACCGCGATCTACCCACTCGCTGAACGGGCCGATCGGATTGTGGATGTGGGTGCCGGTTCGGGTCATTTCACGCTGTGGGCAGCGGAAATGTTTGGGATGCCGGCGCTCGGCTTGGAACGGCGCTTGGAGCGGGTTCAGGTTGCCAAATCGTGGGCGGTGGAACGCGCTGAAAAAACGGCGGCGCGGGGAGGTTCCGTACGATTTATACAGGTGGATGCGGGACCGGAGCCGTTGCGACTCATGAGCGGCGATTTGGCAGTGGGGTTGCACGCGTGCGGGTCGCTGGGAGATTACCTCGTGGAGAACGCGGCGGAAACGGGTTGCGCCGTGGCGCTGGTTTCATGTTGTTTGCAAAAAGTGGAGTCTGCCGCGAGGAAGCCGCTGTCGGCTGCGTGTGAAGGGCTTTCGCTGCGGAAAGAAGTGTTGGGGTTAACCAACCTGACAAGTCAACCCGTGGGAGTGGAGGCGGACATCCGTCAAATGATGCGGGGCCGAGAAGTTCGACATGCGCTTTTGCTTCTCCTTCGATCGCGGGGTCTGACTCTTGTGCCGGGTGAAGAGTTGAAAGGGATCAACCGAAGGCGGGCGCACAAGGGCCTCGCTGAAGTGGCGGGTGCGGCGTGTACACTTCGAAACCTGACACCGCCGAGCGATGCAGAAATTGCTCATTTTGAAGCGATTGGCAAAGTTGAATTTGGAAAGATCCGGCGGCTCTCGCTACCGCGAAACATGTTGGCGCGGTTGGTGGAAACGGCGGTGGTACTGGACAGGGCTGCTCGACTGGCTGAAGAGGGGCGGCGGGTCGATGTGGGAATTTTGTTTGATCGGTCAGTCAGCCCGCGAAATATGGGTGTGTTGGCCGACGGAAAAGCTGGAAAGCAAGCCTGATATGAGTGGAATGGCGTGTGGTAGCCTGCTCAATATCAGTTGAAGAGGAAGCCGCAAACGGGGCTGCCGGGGCAGCACAAATCGGTGCCAAACTGCGGCGCCTGTTCGCTATGGGCACACACGTAAGAGCCGACGGAGGGGTAATAATACGCCCAGAAAAAGCACATTTCATCGTTGGCAGACTCACCGAAACCCACCGATTGAGCGCTCTTATTGTCCCACTCACACGAGAACTTGAACCCACCGTCGGGAGGGATTGAAAAACCGGGTTGATGTTGAACAGTGGCCGGCTCTTCCCAACTCCAATCAGGAACGTCATACACCGACGTGCCAGGGTCGGCCGCGTCTTTGACAACGCTCACTTTCACGTTTTTCCCCCATTGGTGCGTGTGACCTGTAATGGCGAAAAATGTGGCCTTGTCGGCAATGTCGGGCAGGAGTTTGCCAAGGGGTAAGAAAACGGGACCAAGGGTGTGGGTAGACATCGCGGGGATGTTAATGTCGGGATTGCCCAAAAATATGAAGTCGGCTTCATACTTGTAGTCGGCTTCAGCAATGGGGATGAAGTCTGAAGTTGCCTTCATTTCCAAGGGCTCGGAAGTGGCGTTGATAAAGTGGACTTCGAGCCGAATCATTTGATTTGGCTGGAGGGTAAACGCAACGTTGTCTGGTAGAGTGAGCAGCTCGTCATGTTTTTGGGTGACCATGAGGGGTGACCCCTTTGTGGGATCGAGCGTGTCGACGAAAGGCTGACAGTCGTAGGGGGTTAGCTTTTCTTCGGTGTCGGCGGTTCTATACACAATCATGTGGTGTGAACCGGGGCTCAGCTGGTTGTGAATTTGATGCACGCGAAGCTGCTCGATATTCGCGAGGCGGGCCTGAATACACTGAGTGTTTTCAACACCGGGATCCAGCGTGACAGGCCCGAAAGAGATGCTCTGCGAGCCCGGTACCGGCGCCGTTCCACCACCACCGCTGGAGGTGGCAACGGTGCCGCCCGCGCCGCCGCCGCCGTTGGGTTGACCGGCGCTGCCTGCGGTGCCCGTTTCTGAAGCCCCGTCGCAGCCGAGTTGAAACATGCCTACCGCGAATGCGATTGAAATGGTCCCGAGCCTATTCATCCTCGCCCACTAACACGGGGGCGCGGCGCTCGCCGAATTCAACAACCGGGCGAGGTAAAAATCTGTTTTCAAGGTGAGAACGGCGCGTGCCAATCCAGAATTCTACAGCGTTGCTCCAAAGTGGTAGGTCCGTGGAGAGGTTGTTGACGCCACCGATTCTTCATGCACGCTTGGTTTTGCGCGGCCAGAGAAACGATTTGGAAGTGTACACCCTGGGTGGGCGGTGAACGGCGTGGCGAGCGGTGCGGGTTGTAAAAAGCGGTATGGTAAGGTGCGCGGGAGATTGTAGAGAACGGGGCTGCGTGGTTTACGTCAGGATGGCTCGGGGATCTACCCTATCGCCCTGAATGGGAGGGCACCAACAGTGGCCGCCGCTGTCATGTCCGCCTCTGAAAGTATAAAAAGTATAAGGTGAGTTTCGTCGGCAAGGTGGACGGAGGAGCCCAGATGAGCCTGAAGGTTGCGTGTGAGATGCAACGTTTCGCCGGAATCTTGGCCGCAAACGCGCACTCAGTGGGCTGCTTGGGTAGATTGGGAGGCGGTGAGAACCTGCGCTGCGGTTTTGGAGGGTCGAGTGAATGTGAGGGCGCGAGCGTGGGTGGGAACTGGGAGGACAATGGCGGGTTGGTGGTTGGACTTCGAATTTCGGACGGCAAATGGCGGCGGGAAAGTGAGGGTTCTTGCAACGCTAGGTGATGTAACGAACAGGCGCATGTTCATAGTAAGCATCAATGGCGTGCAGCATATTTCTTGTCATTCGGGCCGCTGGATCTGCAGAGCCCAGTTCTTCAAGGCGCTCGTTTATCAATCGACGACAACCCTTTGCCTGCTCCTCGACAAAATGCTTCGCCGCAGAGCGGCCCATACCTTGCTCCATGACGATCACCGCATTGGACACTCGCCCGTTCGGGCCTTCTTTGCGCTCTTTCTCCACGCTATAAAGGTCGTTTATCAACCGCTGGAAGAGCCCCACATACCGCTCCAGTTGAAGCAACCGTTCATCCGCCTGACGAGCCGCGCGGTGTGTACCGTTGACGATGTACGCACCGTGCATGATGTTGACTATGGTGACGCTGGCTGCTCCGTATTCAACGCTTTCAACGTAGGACGGACTGACTCCCTTCCGCGAAATCTTATCCTCCCACGCCATACCGCCGAGTGAAGTTGCTGCGGTAGCGCGCCATCTCTCAAAGTCCCCCCGGAATTGACAGCGCTTCCGCATGCGATCTGCCAGCTCGGTCAGATAAGCTTCCTCCGGGGATTGCTGTTGCGTGGAGCGGTCTTCGGCAATTGCTATTAGATTGGGCCAGTTTACTTGTGGAACTGAGGCATTCAGGTATTTGTCACTCCGATCATCTACCCAGAACCAAAAAGTAATGTTGAGCGCCATCAGGAAAAGATCGTCGGGCCTCGCGCGCGACACTTCGTCGCAACAGCCGAGTGCGACGAATAGCCCGTCTGCAGCGTGATGTCGCTCGAAGTTGGGAACGGTGGAGCCCCACGTGACAAGGCGTTCGAGAGCCTCGCCAGCGACATGTCCTTCCACGGATCGAACGCCGTTTCCCATTGTATGAACCACTCCCAGCTGCAGTCCTAGCGCGTCTTGGTCCGTAACGTTGAAATCGTCTGGGTAATCTGCTGAAGCATGCTGTCTGCGATACTCAGATGCCGGAGTGCGGCGTCAAGGTTGGCCCAAGAGAACGCCTTCACATTCGCACCAAACCAGGACGCAGCCGTGACCATGCCAATCACCAGCTTGTCGTCTGTCACAACCGCGACAGAAATGTTCTTTGCACGCAGCACATCGATGATGGCTTTCCGCTGAACGCTGTTGACTTCCAGATTGCTCAGCGTTGCTGAAACATACTTTCTGACCGGCTTGTCGGACAGCTCTTTGACAAATGGATTCCAGTCCGCGTCTCGAATTTGCCCTTCCGAGGCGAAGCTCACCGCCACGTCGCCCAGAATTCTCCAAGAAAACGATGCCTGCTTCATGGCCGCGCCAACTCAATTCCCCCCGAGTGGTAGGTCAAAACGGGTGCCGCGAGGCGATCCGCGTGCGCAAGAGTTTCCGCTGGGCCGAGCGGTGAGTCAACATGAACCGTCACCGTACGCGTGACGGGCCGCACGTGGGCCAATTAGCGCTCTTTGACCATGCGGCGCCACGCGGCCATGAGGCCAAACCCTACGAACGCGTCGGTGGTGGTTTGGTAGTGGGTTGTGAGAGGCCGAGGTCCATACATTTCAGGTTCACCCTGCCACGAGCCGTCGTCACGTTGTGTACCCAACAAATACTCAATGGCTCTGCGCAAAAACGGTTGGTGTACATCGTAGTGCTCGGCCAACGCCGCTACGGCCAGACCGGTTGCGCTGGGCGTGCTCGGCTCTGAAGGTTCGGGTGGAAAGCCGCCGTCGGGATTTTGGAGGACCAACAACTGGCGCACGGCCCCATACGCAATGGGATGACCCGACCGCAGTCCTTTGCTGACTTCAAGCGTGGAGTAAGGGAGGTTTCGGTACCAACCCGCGGTCCATCGGCCGTGTTGCTCGTATTGCTCCTCAAGCCAGCGCTGCGCGGCGCGAATGGATCGGGTGTGCGTTCCGCGGAACGCAGCGATGGCAGCGGTGATGTGAGCAACACAATCTTCGACGGGGTGATCTTCGGACGCCTGCCATGTTGCCCACAAGCCGTCTTCGCGCTGAAGGCCCAGCAAAAAAGCGATCCCACGTTCGGCGGACAAGAGCGACGCGTCGTCTTCGTGATCGCGCAGCGCCAGAAGCGCCGACGAAGTTGTGTCGTTGTCGGACTCGGTGTTTGGGCGAAATCCCCATCCGCCGTCGGGGTTTTGCATTTCACGCAAAAAGCCGAGCGCCCGCGGTACCGCTCTGCGCGCAAAGAGCGGGTGATCGACAAACGCGCGCACGGTCACGGTGGTGTCCCAAACATCGCATGTACAAAACCGCCACGTTCCATCGGCGCACTGCGCACGGAGCAGATGCTCCAAACACCTTTGCCACGGGAGCGAGCCGCTGATGCCTACGGAAAGTGCGAGGAAAGCGATCGCTGTGGACAAGGGGTTATTGCAAAAACCGCCGTCGGGCGATTGAAGTTGCACAAGGCGTTCACAAACGGAAGCGGCGATGGATCGGTTGCCGTCGAGCGCTTCAAGAATTGCGTACACACTGATGAGATCGACTTTGTTCCATTGCTTTGTGCGGATCTTATCTACGCGATCAAAGAAGCGTTTGACCTGATCTTTGAGCTGCGGCGCGACATACGGAGAGAGCACGCGCACGCCCGCGTGAAGACCGAGTGTGTACAGCAGCAACGTTTTGCGTCGGTACAGGTTTGAGTACAGCGTGGGACCGCGAAGATCGATTGGGCTGAAATCGCCGATGAGCAGTCGCCTCGGCGTGGCGTCGAGAAGCAGCGCCACAGGATCGTGATTTTGCGGTGAATGCCTTTCGATCCATGGGTACGCACGCTCTACCGCGGCCGACGCCTCCCCCACGTCAACGTGAGAGAGCACGTACGCGACAAATGCGGTGTCGAAGAGCCGGGGGTCGGGATCGGCTGACCACGCGCCGCGCTCGTCCTGCGTTGAGATCGCGCGATCAACGGCCCGCTCCAGCCCGCGCTGGAGTTGCTCGGCATACGACCTTTCTTGATCGACCGGGACGACGGGCGGAGGAGGAAGGGTGTCACGCGAAGGTTGGCGCTTGAACCACCAGCTTGTTCCCGTGCTTCGCGGCACGATGCTGATCGGCGGTTCGTCATCCGCAGGCTGCGTTGAGATCGGTGGATCCTCCAGCGGAGAGGGCAGCTCGATGGACATGTTATGAGCCTCGGAACACAACGGCTGCCGGAGCGCTCGCGACGCGAGCAGCGTGGCAGATCGACAATGCCTGCGATCACACGGGCTATTCACCCGGCGGGAGGAAGGGGATGGTATGAGCGTGCCGTGGCTACGGGAAGATCTTTTCAGATCTCATCGGAGTTGGGTGCGTCGCCGGGAACGGGCGGAACACCTTGAGCGGGCGGTTCATCGCTGTCATCGTCGTCGGGCGGCGGAGCCGGAGGAGGAGGCGCGATCACCGGGATTGGGCCGTATTTGGCCTGCCACTTCACCCTGCCAACCTCGTAGTCTGAGGCTAAACGGGACATGAACCGTTGAGTGGCGATGCGGGTTGCCGCGCTGAAAAGGCGGCGAATGTCGCGGCGCTCTAAGTTGGCGATGGCCATGACATTGCTGATGTCACCTGGGATGGAACTGTTGACATTGGCAACGTGTACACTGGATAGCGGAATATCCAAGAAGACCGTATACTCCCAGATCAATTTCGCCTCCGGCAAATAGGTTAGGTAGCCGTACAAATGAAAGCGCGCGCTTGCGGGAGTGAGGTCACCCGCGGCTTCAATACCGTACGAGCGCACTTCGACGATGAGCTGAGTGTTGGCTCCAGCTCCTTCGGCGATGAACGGAATGCCTACGCTGCGCGCCCGGGATGAAAGCTCGGCGGTCACTATTTTCGCCACGCGAGCGGGCGGCATTGCCTCTTGGAGCTTTCGCTCGGCATTGTACGCGGCGCTGAGGGCGGCGATCCCGACGGCGGCTTTGGCGAGAGAATCGGCTGCGGATTGTTTGCCCTTTTCGTCGCGGCCGGTGGCAACCGACACAGTTCCGATGGTTGCCACGCGCACTTGAGCCTGGGTTGCGGTGATGCGTCCCGCGTATTCGGGCAAGAGGTTGGTGCGACACCCGGTGAGAATTGAAAGCGCGAGAACAAGGACAAATCCAAAAACGCGCCGCGTTGTACTCATGGCCTTTGGCATGCGCTCACGAACGCGGCGCAGCAATCACAAAGCAGGGGTCGAGTTCGGCGAGGGAACGATGCAAAAAGTCAGCGGCTATTTTTTTGCAACTCGGCTTGGATTTCAACCTTGGGTGGCTCAGGGGTGAGCTTGGTTGTCCACAATTCGTATCCAGGGAGTCGAACAACCAGCTTCGACTCTTTGCCCCCGATCACGTTGATTGTGGCGGGCGTGCGTCCCATGGAGCGACCGTCGAGAAGAATTTGGGCACCGGCAGGTTTGGAAGTGATGTCCACAGGAACGCGAATTGGTGTGAGCCTCAAAAATACGCCAGCGGTCTTGCCGGCCACGGGGCCCGCGCTTCGTTCTCCCGATTCGTACCCGCGCAATTGGAATGTGACTTTGGCGGAGCCGCACGGAACGCCGGCGCCTTCAAGCGGCGTGACACCTAGGTTTTCACCGTTCCAGAGGACGGTGGCTCCGTCTGGAAACGATCGGACGTTTGCTCGGCACTCGCGAGGCAGTGTACTCAAGGGAAGCGTTGTGGCGGACGGCGCGGCGGTTGCCGAAGCTGTCGGGGGCGCGGCAGGGGGCCGAACAGACGCCGACGCAACCTCGGCCGAGGCGGTTTGTGTTGGAACGGGAGCACCCGAAGGTTCGGGAGTGCGACCCCACAAAAAGTAGGCGGCCGCGAGGCTTCCGAGTGACGACAGTACGGCGGTCGCACCGATGATCAGCGTTCTGCGCCCCGGTTGCGGCTGAGCGGCCGCGGCTTGCAAGGCCGCAGCAAGGAGCATGTTGTTCGGCAAAGGCGCCGAGGCGGGAGCGGGCACATAGGTGGGGGCGACCGCAGGCACGGCAAACGTCGGCGGCGCGTGA
Source organism: Polyangiaceae bacterium (assembly GCA_016712345.1). Classification (GTDB taxonomy): domain Bacteria; phylum Myxococcota_A; class Polyangia; order Polyangiales; family Polyangiaceae; genus JADJRH01. Next base: position 2,184,096 of record JADJRH010000011.1, on the reverse strand, counting down.
GGCATCAGGTTCGTCGCCATCGGCGGCGGCGGAGGTACACCGGCTGGCAATTGGGCCTGATGCGTCGCGGGAGGTGCTGTCGACGCGGGGCCCAAACTGGAGAGCGCCACGATGACGGAGGTTTCGATCGGGGCCTCGTCCGGGCGAGGAAGGCGCTCTTCGTAAAGTGTACACTCGATGAACGACTCAAGGGCCTCGGCGGTGATGCCCTCGAACGGATTGGCGGGAAGCTGGTAGGCAGCGCCCGGCACACGTTCTCCATCGGACGCTTCGCTCGGGGCGCGATGCGACGAGTCCGCTGAATGCACGACAGCGACGGTCGGAGGGCGAGCCGTGCTTGCGGGTGCGGCGGACGCGGTGGGATCTCCAACGACCGCCTTGGGAAACTCTGATTTGGCGGCTTGTTGCGAGGCAAAGCCGGCTTGCGTTTCGCGTGCGATCCCGGGCGTCGCCGGTACCGCATCGGCCGGCGGGGGAGCGACAGAGTCTTTGGCGCGCCCGAACTCGACGAGCCTTCGAAGCACGTCGATCGTTGCTTCGTCGGCCGTGAGAAGCTTGAGTCGCATCCCGTTGCGACCGCCCGGCCCCTCCCCCGTCGACGTGGACTGCACCACTTCGACATCACCGCGCATGACGGTCGCGCCGTCTTTGAGCTGGATGACGAAGGGCTGCACGAGGCCGAGAGGCCTCGGCTTATTCGTCACGATGAACAACGACGTTTCATCAGCGAACGGTCCGAAGGTTGCGACGAGTTCATCGAGCGAACCGCAGCGCGTAACGATGCGCAATCGCTTGTTCGGCGATGCGCCCGCAGGCTTGTCTTGGTCCGCGGGAGACCGGTCGGTCCCGTCGGCGTCGGAACGATCCACAACTTGATCGTAGCTGAATGAGAAAAACGACCCAAAAAAGCCGCAGAACTCACGTCTCGTTTTCGGCCTCGATCACGTCGTCTTCGTCGGCGGAAGCCGCGGTGGAACGTTGATTCGCGGGCCCTCGCGTCGCCGGGTTGGCAGGCACCGCGCGGGGCGGCCCGGCAACACCGGGAGGGCGGCGTGGAACGGCCGAAGCGGCTCGGGCGGGGGCGGCCGGCGGAGCCGCTGGTCGGGGCGCAGGCGCCGCGGGAAGCGCCACTCGCGCGGGCACGGGCACACCTGCTTTTGGAGCTGATGGAAACGAGGGCACGCGCGGCGTTGGCACTTTGACCGGAGGCGGTCGCATGGTGGCTGCTTTGGGCGGCTTCGTGTGGCCTGAGCGGCCCTTTTGCGGTTCGCTCGGCGCGTCTTCGCTTTTGCTCGGCTCAACTTTGGCGGGTCCGGGCCGTTGCGTCTGCGCGCTGGACGACGACGGGGGACCGGGACTGACGGACGCTTTGGCTGGGCGCGACGTGGCGCTTCCGCGGCGCGATCGAGGCCCGCTTTCTCGGGCTGCCGGTGGGTGCGACGGTGAGCGAGCCGATGTTGTTTGCACCGGTGCCGACCAATCTTCGAGTTCATCGGCGAGGGCTTGCGCGAGCGCACTCGCCTGCGAAATCGGACCGGGTGACAGCCCCGACGGCGCTGTCGGAGTGGCAACCGTCGACGGCGTTGAAGGCGCGGACGCCGCCGGCATCAGTGACGCTTCTGCGGTGGCTGCCGCCGATGCTTGCGCCGGCGCCGGGGTGGGCATCGACTTCGGCGGCATGGTCTTGGAGGCGGCTTTCTCGGGCGCAATGGAGCGTGGGCGCGACACCGCCGGCAGAGCGAACGCCACCGAGTTTCGGCGCTCCGAAATACGCTGGACCATATCCACAAGCGCGCTCGCCTGCGCCAAAAGATCCGCGGCGGCGATGGGCTTTTGCAAAAAGACGTCGGCTCCCGCGCGCAACGTCCGCGCACGCGACGACGTGTCGATCTCGTGTGTGACGACGATGATCGGCGTCACAGCCACATCGGTGGGCTGTTCGCGGATCTGCTTGATGAACCAAAATCCGTCGGCGTCTGGAAGTTCGAGTTCGGTAATGATTGCGATTGGTTCGAGAGCGCACGCGGCGTTTACTCCGGCACGCGCCGAATCACACGTCACGACCTCAAGCCCGAGATCGGTCGCAACGCGGGTGACAGACTTCTGAGCCCGTCGATCTGCGTCGACCAAAAGGAGGAGGCCGCTCTGCACAGTTTGAAGGATATTCGTGCGCAAGCGTTGCGAGCAACATTGCCGCAATCATCGGTGGTTCGTTCTTCTTGTCGGCCTCGGCTCAAAGTACGCTGGCGACAGCGCGCCACCGCGGAAAGACGGCTCCCATGAAAACGACGACCAGACGACCGGCGATATCGACGCTCTGGGGCCGAAGAACCCGGAAAGCGACGGCCAGCGCCTTTTTTCTAGCCGCTTTGGGGTTGCCGACGATCGCGCGGGCCGCCGATCTGTTGGCTTGCCCGCCGGGTGCCACCGACGTGATCGTGGATCAGTTCATTAACGAACTGGATGACGGAAGTTATCCGGTCGATGCCGCAACCGTGGCGCAGGTGTTCCCCAACGGCATTCCGTTCATTCAGACGTACACAGACTTTTGCCTAAACATCAACGGCAACATTTCGTTTGGACAATGCGTGAGCACGTACACGCCCGACGCGATTCCCGGTCTCACGATCCCCACCATCGCTCCGTTTTTTGCGGACGTTGATTTGCGGCCCCCGCAGGGCGACATCCACCTTTGTGTCGATCCGGTGGGTGGCCAGATCATCATCACCTGGGACTACGTTGGCTATTTCAGTGAGCAGGTCGACAAGCTCAACGCGTTTCAAATCATCCTCACGCACAACGATCCCAATCAGTGCTCCGCGGCACCCACGTTCGGTGTGGAGTTTCGATACGAGCAGCTCCAGTGGACAACCGGCGATGCAAGCGGCGGTACCGCCGGTTTGGGAGGTACACCCGCAACCGCCGGCATTGATGCGGGCAACACAATTGATGCGGTTGCGCTTCCCGGCTCCAACACAGCCGCGGTGCTCGATTTGGTCAACCTGACAAACAAGAACGAGACAGGCGCGTTTCAGTTCTTGGTTGCGGCGGGCAAGTTGCCGACATGTGGCAACAACACAATTGAACTTTGCGAAACCTGCGACGACGGCAATCAGAGCAACAACGACGGCTGCACCAATCTCTGCCTGCCCAATGTCTGCGGCGATGGGTTCGTTCAATCGGGCATCGAAGACTGCGATCAAAGCGAACTCAGTATCCCTGATTGCCCCGTTGGAACGGTGGGCTCGCCGCTTTGCAACAACGACCCCGCCAATCCAAACGGCGACGGGACGTGTACCTTTTCGTTTCCGCCCGAGGGTTGCACGGACGTGAACGAGTGTGACAGTCCCGAACTCAATAATTGCAGCTCGGACGCGACATGCGCCAACACGCCTGGCAGCTTCCAGTGCACATGCAATCCGGGCTTCGTGGGCGACGGGATTGTCTGCACCGACGTAAATGAGTGTTTGATCCCCGCTCAAAACAATTGCGACCCGAACGCGACCTGCGCAAACACAGTGGGCTCATTCACGTGCACCTGCAACGATGGGTACACAGGCAACGGCGTTGTCTGCGTATCGATCGACAGCGACGGTGACGGCTGGGCGGACGACTTTGAAACGCAGATCGGTACCGACCCGGACGATCAAGATTCGGACGACGACGGCGTGATCGACGGCGCCGAGCCACAGGGATCGTTCGACACCGACGGCGACGGGACGATCAACGCGCTCGATCCCGACAGCGACAACGACGGTTTGTTCGACGGCACCGAGCTTGGTTTGGATTGCAGCAACCCCGACACCGATCTGAGCGCGGGGAACTGCGTTGCCGACGCGGATATGGGCCAATCAGTCACCAACCCGCTTGACCCCGACTCGGACAACGGTGGAGCGGTTGACGGCGCGGAGGACTGGAATGGCAACGGCACTGTGGATCCCGGAGAAACGGATCCATCGAACGGCACGGGCGACGACGGATCGGTTGTCGACACCGACGGCGATGGAGCTTCGGACCCGCTTGAAGCGGCAGCCGGCACCGATCCATTTGACGCCGACAGCGATGACGACGGCGTGCTGGACGGGCTCGAAGTCAACCCAACGCAAGACACCGACGGTGACGGGCTCATCAACATGCTCGACGCCGACAGCGATAACGACGGCCTCTTTGACGGGACAGAGACGGGCAAAAACTGCCAGCTCGTCGACACGGATCCCGGCGCCGGAGTTTGCATCGCAGACATCGATCCAGGGACAACAACGTCACCGATCGATCCGGACTCCGACGACGGCGGCGTTTCCGACGGCGCCGAGGACTTCAATCTGAACGGCTCGGTCGACGGCGGCGAAACCGATCCAAACGTTGGCCACGGCGCCGACGACGTGAACGTTCTCGACAGCGACGCGGACGGCCTGAGCGACGGCCAAGAAACCCAGATCGGAAGCAACCCCAACGACCCCGACACCGACGACGACGGCATTCCCGACGGACTTGAGCCCAACCCAACCGCCGACGATGACGGCGACGGCCTGGTAAACGCCGCCGATGCAGACAGCGACAACGACGGGCTTTTGGACGGCACCGAACTCGGCGTTGCGAACTGCGTGGGCGCGCCGATGTGCGTTCCCGACGAAGACGCGGGGCAGACGCTCACCAGCTCACTTACGCCCGACAGCGACGGCGGCGGCGTGAAAGACGGCGTGGAAGACAAAAACGGAAACGGCGTTGTGGATCCGGGCGAAACCGATCCGAACAACCCGTTCGACGACGTGTGTACACAATCGTCAGAATGTGCTGTTGCCGGCCAAGTCTGCGATCCGACAACATCGCAATGTGTTGACGCAAAGTGCGATGCGAGTTTGCAGTGCCCGCCGCCCGATGCGTGTCATGTCGTGGGCGTTTGCGAGCCCGCGAGCGGCACGTGCTTCTATGGCAACGTCCCCAACGGCATGCTCTGCGAAGACGACAACCCGTGCACCGATAACCAATGCCAAAGCGGCGTATGCACCGCCGAAAGCAAGCTCGACGGCACCCCGTGCACCAAACAAAACTCAGCCGGCCAATGCATCGCGGGCGAATGCTTCGTGGACGGTGGAAACGTCGGAGCGGGCGGCGGCGGTGAAGGCGGCGCGGGCGCCTCTGGCCCGGGATCGGGCGGAAACGGCGCAGCCGGCGGCGGAAATGGCGGCAATGGAAATGGCGGTGACCAAGGTGGTTCCGCATCCGGCGGTGACAGCGCGGACGACAAGTTCAACGTGTTCGGCGGAGGCGTCGCTTGCACAACAGCACCGGCTTCGGGCCGCAGCCGAGATGAAGGCGCGGCCTGGATCGCTCTTCTGCTCGCCGGCTTGGCCATGCGACGGCGCCGCAACGCCGCTTAGGCTGCGGTTCAACGGTTCCTACCCGTCTCCCCTCTCTTCAGTTCACTCCACTCCAAAAACAAATCACGCCGCGACGAACTGACGCTCCACCAAGCGTCGGTAGAGCCCCTCCTGGCGCATCAGTTCGGCGTGTGAGCCGCTCTGAACAACCTGTCCACCGTCGAGTACACACACACGATCAGCACCTTTCACCGTTGAAAGGCGGTGCGCGATGATCAGCGTTGTTCGCCCGATCATGAGCCTGTCGAGCGCCTCTTTCACCAAGTGCTCGCTCTCGGCGTCGAGAGCGCTCGTGGCCTCGTCAAGCACAAGCACCTTCGGATCTTTCAGCACCGCCCGAGCGATCGCCACGCGCTGCTTTTGACCGCCGGAAAGCTGCACGCCTCGTTCGCCCACAAGCGTGTTGTACCCATCGGGAAAGCGCTCAATAAACGAGTGCGCATTGGCGGTGCGCGCCGCGGCTTCCACGTCGGCGTCCGTTGCGTTCGGACGCCCGTAGCGAATGTTGTCGCGAATGCTCGCCGAAAACAAAAGCGGTTCCTGCGACACGATGGCGATATTGCGGCGCACCGATGCGGCCGAAAGCTCCCGCAAATCCGATCCATCGATTGTGACCGCCCCGGCATCCGGGTCGTAAAAGCGCAGCAGAAGAGCCGCGATCGTAGACTTTCCAGCTCCCGAGGGACCGACGATCGCAACCACTTCGCCGGGCGAGATCTCGAGGTCGACGTTTTTGAGAACGGGTGCATCACGACGCGTTGGGTACGCAAAGGCCACGTTCGCCATGGTGATGTAGCCGCGCACGTCCGTCAGCTCACGCCCTTCGTCGAGCGGAATTTTCGGCTCGCGATCGAGCAGCTCAAAAATGCGCTCCGCGGCGCCGCTCGCCTTCATAAAGTCGGCCCAGAGATCACTCAGACCGCCCAGCGCAAACGCAACAAGCAATGTGTACACCAGAAACGAAGTGAGCCCCCCCGTTGTGAGCGCACCACTCGCAACGAGATGCCCGCCATACCAGAGCACTGCGGCGGCCGCGGCCGACGCGGCAAAGGACGCGACACCCATGAACGTTGCCGCGAGCACGGTGCGTCGCTTGGCAAGGTCAAACGACTGCTCCACAGCACCGCTGTAGCGAGCCGTTTCCGCGGGTTCCGCCGCAAAAGCGCGCACCGTTCGAACGCCCGCGAGCGATTCTTCAGCCACTTCGCCCGCGCGGGCGAGTGAATCTTGCACGTCGCGCGAAAGCTTTCGAACGCGCCGCCCGTACGCCACGGCTCCAAGCGCCACGGGCGGAACAATGGCCAACATCACCAGTGACAGGCGCGGTGATGTGTACAGAAGAAATCCAACGCCGCCCACAATCGAGGCCACGAATCGCAGCGCCATTGAGATGTTCACGCTGACGGTGTTTTGCAAAACCGTGGTGTCGGAAGCGAGCCTGCTCGCAAGCTCACCTGTTTTTCGTTCGTCGAAAAACGCGATGTCCTGAGCCATCAGGCGCGTGAACAAGTCCGACCGAAGCCGTGTCACCACGCGCTCGCCGGCGACGGTAAAAAGCGCAAATCGAATTGCCGCAGCCGCGGCCTGCACCGCCGCCACGAGCACCAAGAAGAGCGCCGCGCTGTCGAGCGCCATTGAGTTTCCGTCGCCCGTGGCGCGATCGACGATGAATCGAATGGCTTGCGGAAACAGCAGACTCGCGCCGCTTCCCAGCGCAAGAAACAGCGTTCCCACAATGAGGCGCGGCGATTCCGGTTTGGCCAAAGCCAAAATTCTGCGAAGCGAATTGGCGGACGGGCGCGCAGGCGGCGAAGACATCTGACCGCCGTAGTTAAAGGGTCGTGGGTGAAAAGCAATTGCGCCGCCGCGACCGAAACATTTCTTCACGCGCGGGCGGAAGCCACAAGACGAAGGGCGGCGAGCGATGGCCGGGAAACGCGGAAAAAAAACGGGCGCCCTAGGGCACCCGTCTCAGTCGATCGATCGACTTTGTTCGCGGAGTTTGGAGCGCTGAGCCCTCAAGAGGATTCAGCGTTTCAAGTGAACGTTGTCGCGCGCAATTGCACGCGAACTATTTCACCAACGACCACCGCGTTCGCCGCGGTCACGGCCACCGCGTTCGCCGCGATCACGACCGCCGCGACCACCGCCGCCGCCGCCGAAGCCACCGCCGCCGCGACCACCGCCGCCGCCGCCGAAGCCACCGCCGCCGCGACCACCGCCGCCGCCGCCGCCGAAGCCACCGCCGCCGCCGCGCGGTTGACGCTCTTCAGCTTCATTTACGCGAAGCGGGCGACCATCAAGCATCGCGCCGTTCATCTCTGCAATCGCCTTTGCGGCTTCCTGCGGCGAACCCATTGTCACGAATGCGAACCCACGGGGTTGACCGGTTTCTCGGTCAGTCACGACGTGAACGTCGGTCACTTCCCCCAAAGCACTGAACGCGGTGCGGATTGTATCGGCCTTTGTCTGAAAGGACAGATTGCCGACATACAGGCGGTTACCCATTGCTCTTCTCGACTCATTCGCGGCGCCGTGCCAGTAACAAAACAACCATCCAATGCGCCGCCGGATCAGAGGGGTGTCCGCAGAAAAATCCGCATCCGCAACTGAAACCAAGCCACCGCGGATTGAAGGGTCGATGGCCGGTCCATTGGCCCTCGTTGTCCCCCGACGTGACGCGGGCCCAGCTGAGGCCATTCGGTCGTAGCCGAACCGCGCGCGCACGGCAAGCAAACGATGACCTTCCATGCTGATAGTCTCAAAAGAGGCCATGCGCCCGTTCAGAATTGCCACATTCTTGCCGGTCGTGTTCGGCGCCTGTTCGGGGCAATACGAATACGTTCCAACGATTTCCGAGCCCGATCCGCCTGGCACCGCCGTCGCAACTTCGGCACAAGCCGGCGCGGAAAGCTGCGTGGCTGAAGCGATCGAGATCGCCCCAACCGGTCCCGAAGCGGCTCGCCCCTGCTGCGCTGGGCTCACTCGCGCCAATGTGTACAAGGGATCGATTCTGCGTCTTGATCAATGTGTACCCACCGACGACGGGCATGCGTTCTGCATTCGTTGCGGTGACGGTCACTGCGGCGTTGGAGAAAGCGTGTGCTCATGCGAGATCGACTGCCGCTGGCCGTAGGAATGTTGCCCTATGAAATCGCAATTTTTTGTGGGTCTTGCCGCCGCTGTTTTCTTCGTGGGCTGCGGCGGGAACGTGTCTTCGGGCACCGGCGGCTCCGGTGGTGACGGCGGCGCAGCAGGAGGCGCCGGCACGACAAGCAGCGGTGGAACAACGAACACGTCGAGCAGTACTTTGCCTCAAGAGTGTACCGTCGAAACCACCCAGCCGGGTCCGTACGAAATAACGCTTCGGTTCACCAATCCCACCGACAACCCCGTGGGTGGTTCTGTTTTTCTGCGCAAAGACTGCCTTCTCAACTACAGCATTCGTGAATGCGCCGACGGATTTCAAAACTCGTTGGGGCTCTCGGGCGCCTGCACGGTTGACTGCTCACAAAGCAACGAGTGCATCGAATGCGGCGCCTGTCCCACGGATGCCGTGGAAATCGCACTCGGCGCTCAACACGATGAAGCGTGGAGCGGGCTTGTGTACACATTCGCCCAAAACAACGTTGGGTGCAGTTGCCACGAAGAGCACGTGGCGCCCGCTCAAACGTATCGGGTCTATGTTCCTGTGTACGCAAGCGCGCTCGACGCCCAGCAGGGTGAACCAAGCTTCCAAGCGATCGCAGACTTTCCGCTTCCATCAGCGGGCGCTGTCGTCGTGAATCTGTATCCGCCGCCGATATAAACGGCTCAATTCGCTCAAAACGCGGCGTTTCGTCGCTCGTTTGATGCGTCAACATGCCGCACACCCGCCATCTCGGCGTGGACTAGGGTGCGCCTGTTCTCATGATGCTCCGCCGAAGTTTTCCTGTTTCGTTTGCTCTGTTCGCCGCGGCGTCCGCCTTTGGGTGTTCCACCCCTCAAGACGAACCGGGCGATGTTGTCTTTCCCGAAGAGCCGCTCGCAGTGCTGCAAACCGAGAAAAACATGTACACCGTTGAGGTGCGCACGTCGCCGTCGCAGCCGCCGTCGCGCGGCCGCAGCGACGTGGAACTGCGATTCGTCAACACCGACGGCGAGCCGAGCGATGGACTGCAACTTTCGGTGACTCCGTTCATGCCCGACATGGCGCACGCGACGTCCACCGAAACCGAGGTCGATGCACTCGGTGACGGCCGCTACCAGGCCTCTCCCGTCGACATGGTGATGGCGGGGCATTGGGTGCTGCGCCTCTCGGTGGAAGGGCCTGCATCGGACGGTGCGTCGATTGAAATGGATATCGAGTAAAACCGCGATCGCCGCCTTCGCGCTCGCAATCATCATCGGTCGGCCGGTCGCCGCAAACGCGCAGGCCTGCTGCGTCGGCGCAACGGCGGTTGGCTCGGGCCGCCTCGTTCCGTACGAAAATGCCATGCTCGGCGTCACCGTCCGAGGCTCATGGATCCACGGATCGATGAGTCGCGATGGTGCGTACACATCAACGCCGTCCGACGCCTACGATGTGACGCTCGATCAGCAGCTCATCGGCACGCTGCGCCTGCTGCGCCACGCTCAGCTCACCATCGTGTTGCCCTTCGTCCAAACGTTTCGGAAGATCGGCACGCTCAGTGAATCGGGTGGCGGAATCGGGGATGTTCAACTCGGCGCGCGCTACGATTTCGTCGAGCCCGGCGCGCTCGCTCAATGGCCCGGCATCGCATTGCTCGCGGGGCTCACCATTCCCACTGGTGTCGCGCCTGAGTCCGCGTCGGGACCGCTTGCGGCCGGCAGCACCGGAACGGGCACGGTGATCGCCTCTGGAAGAATCGCCTTGGAACGCGCATTCAAAACGACGTTTGTTCTGCTTTCCGCGGGCGCAGAGTGGCGCTCGCCGCGCGTTGTGAGCGGCTTTCACACGCAGCGCGCGCCGGCGTTTTCGGCCGGCATTTCGGTTGGACATGCCTTCAAGAACGACCTCGTTGTCGCCCTTTCAGCGTCGTATCGGGCGGAGCTGCCGGCGCGCCTCGACGGTCGAAGCGTGGAAGGCGGCGGCCAAGAACTCACTACAATTGCGATCTCGGCCGGCCGCGCCATCAGCGACGATTTCCGCTTTCAAGCGTCGATCTCCGCGGATGTGCCGGCAGCACCGCTCTCGCGAAATGAGCCCGCCGCGCTCATAGCCTCGTTTTCGTTCATGCGAAGTTCTTGGTAAGCCGCAATACGCGTACACAAGCTTGCGAGAACAGATGCGTACACATCAACAGCGTTGAACGCGGCGGGCGACGGTACACATGATCATGGCGCGTCATTGTGTACGCTTCTTGCGACAACAAGAGCGCTTACAGGGGGCGTTGCGGGGGGGTTCCCCCCGCCCCAGCTTGTGCCCTATTTGGCCTTTTTTGCAGGCTCTTTTGCCGCTTCGTCGCCGGTTTTGGCTTTGGGCGTTTCGGCGGGAGGTGCCGCGGCGGTGCCCAGCCCAGATTGAACGGAGTCGACCATTGCGTCGAACGTTTCGCCGGCAACGTGGTTCACGAGCCGAATCATGCTGTGAACGTTTGACACGCTCATGTTGTAGATGCGCCGCACGCCGCTCGCAGGCACCTTTATTCCAGGAACTTTTTCGAGCAGATCAAAAGGAATTTTGGCCGTTTCGATCTGCACGCGTTCAACAGCTTGAGAGCCTTTGTCAACGGCGTCGGTCACGAGCGATTTCATTCCACGCAGGCGTTTCATCAGAGGGGCTCCTCGCACCACGCGCGAATCTGCGCGTAGACATTTGGATCATGAGCAAGTCTTAGGTGGCTCATTTTGGGGAGAATGCGAACGTGTTCCTGTGGAAACGGGCTCGCGCGATCCACCGCTTTTGCGCGACCGGCGGCGCTCCGAACAGGAACGAGCGCGTCGCCGAGTAAGATCGCCGACTCCACGTCCGTGAACAGCGAAACGACGATCAAATGGTGCCGAATATGCGGCAAAAGAGGCACCGGATGCCGTGTGTTTTGAAGCAGCGCGTCCGCGTCGTGGCCTTCCCAATCTTCGCGGCGCAGGTTTCCGTAGCGAAGGTCTTTCACGCCGACGCTGCGCAGGTTCACGATGTCGGCGATGAGCCTCGTCACCGGGTGACCCACCTTGTGAAGGGCCCACGAAACGGCGTTTCCAAAGCGTTCAAGCGGCGCTCCCAAATGGGGTGCACCCAAATAAAAAGCGCGGCGCACCTTGGAGAGCCAGCCCGATTCTCGCTCGGCTGCCGCGTGGGTCGCGCCGCGGATCACGAGGCCGCCCATGCTGTGTCCGATCAACACGAACTCGTCGAGCGGCACAGGCCACGCTTGATCAAGCGAGGTGAACAGTTCGTCGAGCGATCTCCCATTTTCAGAGATGCGTCGACCGCTGTTGTACCGCAGCTCCAACGGCGCAAACCCAAAGTCGCGGGCAAGCATGGATGCGTACGTTTCGCCGTCTGGAAAACGAAACACATCTTCGGTGCTCATGAGGCCGTGCACCAAGATCACAAGTCGCCGCGGAACCTCTGTGTACACATCAGGCGCGGTTTGCCACGAGCGTGACGCTTCTGCAGGAGCCACGGGTTTGCCGTTGACGAGAAGCTGCATGGCGGTTGCAAGACCGTTGTTCGTGCGCTCCAGGTAGTCGCCCACCGCGCCGTTCAACGCACCGATCGCCAATTCAAGATTGCGGCCCATGACCCGTACGCGCCTCAGCGTTTGGTCTACTCAGCCTTTCGGCGGGCGGCGAAGTAAAAAAGCCTCGAAGCGATGACTGTTCCCCGCCGGTTCTCGCTCGGACGCGTGATCGGGGCTGCTCGTTCCGAAACACTGGCCACTTCGCCGCGGCGCAAAATTCGTCCACGCGGCGGCTCCGCCTGCGGGAACCACTTGACAACTGCTCCCCTAAAGGTACTTTGCGCGCCCCTCGAATCTCAACGTTCGAGTGTAGACCCATCGCGAGATCGTCATGGCAAAGAGTGCAATTACCGGCCGCCGCAAGATGTTGGGACAAAACGTGTCCCACTCCAACATCAAAACCAAGCGCTGGCACAACGTGAACATCCAAACCCGTCGCCTGTGGGTTCCTGAGCTGGGCCGCTTCGTGTCGCTCAAGCTCACCACGCGCGACATCCGTACGATCGACAAGGTCGGTCTGCTCAATTACGCCAAGCGCTACGGTATCGCGCTCTAACGGCAACGGGCGTGCGCGCCCCAGCAAAAAAACGAAAGCCGGCTCCAAACGTTGGAGGCCCGGCTTTTCGTGTTTCTGCCCGATCAATCCGGCGGCTTACGCGTGCGCCCCGTTTGCGAACGCTCACAGCGCTTTCGGTGCTCAATACCGCCGCGCGCCAAGCGCCAACCCGCGCGGACATTGAGCGTTGGCTCGCGAACGACGGGTGAGCTGTTACCCCGCGGCGACGAAAGCCCGCGTGACTTGTGTACACAGAATGCGAGCGCCGGGTGAGCTGCTACCCCGCGACAACAACACACGCTCGCGTCGAAGCCGGTGTACGCAATGCGGCCACGCATCGGTTGGCGCCGTGTTTCTCAGCAAGCATGCGCAGACCTTCTTCCACAGAAGCGCCCTGCTCGGTGGGAGCGAACGAGTGCACATTCAGCTCCGCGCCGAAATTTTGAAAGCGTGCTCGGGGTTTTGCGAGGCCGATCGCGAGCGCCAGCTCTTTGCCGAATCGAGCGACCGCCGCGAGCGCCGGTGTACACAACGGAGTTTCCGGGTTTACTCGTGTCACACCGCGCATCACGGGAACCGCCGCTCGGGGGGCCGTTAGTTCAACCTCCGGCAGCAACACGCCTTCGGGCTGATGTGCGTAGAGATCACGGCGAGGTTTCCCCGAAAATCGGCGGCCGCAATCACGTCGACGTCCCATTCATGTTCGTCGGCCGCGGACTCTTCGGCGCTCCAAGGCCCCACCGAAATCAGTGTTTCCGGCCCGTGACCTCCAAGAGAGATCGCCTCCGCGTCGGCGGGCAACACGTTGTTTAAGTCTTCTTCGGTCAGCGCGCCGCCGGCAACGCCGTTGCCACGCGTTAGGAGCGCTTCATTGATGCCCTCGGCACGAAGTGCGATTGCACCTGCCGCGCCGACGCGTCGCAAAATTTTGGCGCGCTTTTTTGCGTCGACTCCGCTCGCTGTTTCAACGCCGGAGCGAGAGAGCACGCCGAAGCTCGTTCGCCCGCCGTATGCATGGAGCAACATAAGGAGCGGCACAGCCCGCGGAACCGCCAAAAAGGCGGCGTCGGGCGGGTGTACACCTTTCAAATAACCGCGGGGTCGCGCGGCGCCTTTTCCAGGTTGCAGCGGTCGCCCATCAAACGCTCGAACTCCCGATCCAACGTTGGAAACGATCGCCACAGCGGACCCGAGGAGTACACTTGGCAAAGCGCCCGCAGCCGCGAAAAAGCCGGCAATCACAGCATCGGTGGCCGAGCCGCCGCCCGCGAGTGCCAGGTGTGCCGCATGGGCCGCCCGCATGTCGCTGGCCTCAGCCGCGGCATCGCGCAACACCGGCAGTCCGACGGCGCTCGTGGACCGCGCACGACGGCTCATTGCTCTTCGTCCTCGGCAATCAGCGGCGCTGTGGACTGGCGGACGAGTACCGGGCCCTGGCGCGCTGCACGCTCTTTGACAAGTTTTGGCAACGCGGCGCGGAGCGCACTCGCCACCTTGGGATCTTCCGCAACGACAAATGCTTCTCGTCGGCCGCGAATGGAACTTGCGAGCTTTTCAAGGCCGCGCGCGCTCGTGGCCGCTTTGCTCATGGCACGGACTCGTGTGTACACAATTGCGCCGGGCGGCAACACTTCCTGCGTAGCGTCCAGCACCGGCAGCACGCGCGCGGAGCGGGCGGTGGCGAAAATATCTTCAGGTTCCCACAAGCCCGAAGGCTCCCAGCACCGAACCGTTCCCTCGGCCGGAATTTTTTCGAACAACGCGGCAATGCGCTTTCGATTGGCGGCGGTTGGGCGCACGTCGGGCGGGGTTTGCAAGAGTACACATCGAGCCTGAAGAATGGCCGCAACGTGAAGCGTTTCGGTGAGCAGGTCGTCCACGTCGGCTCCCTGCGCGAGCGACGCCACTCGGGGCGGCAGCACCACCGTAAACACAAATGCGGGCGGCGCCGATTTTCGCCATCGTTTCAGCGTGGAGTCTTTAGGCCACGCGCCGTCTCCGGCCCGCACCTCCACAATGTCGAAACGCTCGTGCGCCGTGCGCATGTCACCGGTGATCGCTGCGGGTCCGACAAGGAGTCGTGCCATGGGGGGGCGATGCTTAGCACGGCTTCTCCAAAGCCACGCGTTTCAAAATCGGCACGTCGCGCGCAGCCTATTTACGGGGCGATTATGCTCCGCCGCGCCGTGATTCCATGTCGAAGTGAAACCACTGGGTGGGGTTCGTGCGAACAAAGTCCGCCATCGCATCGGCGAGCGCCTGCGCCGCGGCATCGAGGTCGGGGTCTTTGGGTTTGCGCGCAATGCGAACCGGCGGATGCGAGAAAATGTCGTAGGACAGATACCCGAGGCGCCGGGTAAACGAGGGGACGATCGGTGCGCCGGAGAGAGCCGACAAAAGCAAAGGCCCTTCCGGGACTGCCCACGGTTGACCGAAAAATTGAACTTTGCGGCGTCGCATTCCATTTGGAATTCGATCGATCTGAACTGCAACAACACCCCCTTTTCGAAGGTGCGCAAGCACCGGCATCGCATCGAGCGGATCGCGGCCCACATGCAAAATGCGAATGCCCGCTTGGTCGCGCGCCGCATCTTGAATGCGCTGAGCGCGTTCGTCGCGCTCACGATTCATCACGATGACCATGTCGGCGTCCGGGTGGTGCTTTTTTACGAGCGCGCCGGCCACCTGCCACCCGCCGGTGTGCGCAGTTGCGGCAATCACTCCCCTGCCCTCGTTTAACGCCTGCGTGAAATGTTCGTCGTGTTTTCGCTCCGCGATGAGCAGATGTTTGCGGCCTTCCGCAACCGCAAATGCGTCGGCCATGCTGCACGCAAAATTCATAAAAACGCCGGCCGCATCGGCCAATTCCACGTGTTTGGGGCGCGGTCCCAACGCGCGACGGTGCGTCTCCATCACGTGCTCGCGAACATCGTGAAGTGCGGCACCAAACGCCAAGCCAAACACCATTGGGCTGAGCCGAACAAAGGCATCGGGCCCGTACATCACGCCCGCTCGAAACGCCCTGCGATAAAGCGCTGAGTCGTGGCGCCGGAGGTCCGACAAAACACTCTCCCAACGCGCGGCCAGCGCACTTCTCCAACCCAACGCGGAGTGGCCTCCGTTTGAATCCACGTGCGTACACTACCGCGACGGACAGCCCGTCGTCACTTCTCGACGTTCACCATTCCCATCATTCCCAATTCAGCGTGGTCGAGAATGTGACAGTGGAACATCCACATTCCGGGTCGTGGGTCATAACGCACCGCAAATGTCATTTGCCCTTCCACCGGCACGTTCGCCGTGTCCTTCCACTCCAAAGGGGCAAGCGCGGCCCCATTGGCGTCCAACAGCTGAAAGAAAAACCCGTGCAAATGAAACGGGTGCGCCCACGCCATTTCGTTTTTTACGGTCCACACCTGCGTTTCGCCCACCGCAGCGGCAATGGGAGGCGCTTGTCCAAAAGGTACTCCATTGATCCCAAGCGTTGTTGTTTCACCCGATTGATCCATCGTCAGTGCGATCTCGACGGGTGTGGCCCCCACCGTGTTGATCACTTCTATGTCGCGGCCGACGGAACCTATTTCACCCGCGTCCTCCGCCGGAAGGTCCGACGCCTCAATGCTCAAAAGGTCCACCGGCGGCCGTTCAAACGCTGTTCCGTAGCCGCGATCGTAGGCGATCCAGCGAAGCGTTCGTGTTTCACCGGGTGTGTCCACCGGCACCACCAACACATCGGCGCGCTCTCCCGGCACGAGGAGCAATCGATCGGCCGTTACGGGTGACGACATCAGGCCGCCGTCGCCGCCTATTCGAACAAACGGAGTTCCCTCCAAATCCAGCCAAAAATAACGACTGCGCGCCGCGTTCACGAGGCGCCATCGCTGCCGCCTTCCCGCCCGCGCAACCATCTCCGGCCGCACCCGACCGTTCACCAAAACGCTGTCGCCTTCGCGACCAAACACCGAGCCTAACTCGCCGCCGACGTCGGGCGATTGAAGCTGACCACTCTCTTCAATGCCGATGTCGCTGAGCACCATCGTCAACTCATCGCCCAAGTCTTTTGGTTCGTTTGGATCCTCCACCAAAAGAGCCCCGTAGAGCCCCGCCCCCACCTGTGCCGCCGAGTCGACATGCGGGTGGTACCAATACAAACCCGCGTCGGGCACAACGAAGTCGTAGGTGAACGTTTCGCCTTTTTTCACCGGCGGATGAGGCATGTCGGGCGCGCCGTCCATGTCCGCTGTGAGCCGCACGCCGTGCCAATGAACGGTGGTCGGATCGGGCAACTCGTTGTGAAAGTGTACAACCACGCGATCGCCCACTTTGGCGCGAACGAGCGGCCCGGGGATGCCGCCGTTGTAGGTCCAAACGGTTGTGTACGCCTTTTCGCGAATCTGAACGTCGGCCTCTTTCGCCGTCAGATCGATTTCAACAACATCCGGATCGGCGTTGAGATCTTCCGCTTCATTCAGCGACAACTCAGAATCCCAGCCGTCCGGTTGTCCGGGATCCGCCGGTGTCGATTCGGCCGGACCGCAGCCGCTCAAGAGCGCGGCTCCCAAAACAAAATCAAGCAGGCGTCGCACAACCTCATTGTGTCGCACAGCCTGTGCCCGCGTGACCCAATGTTTCTCGCGGGTGTGCTTTTTCAAAGGCGATCGCGTCCGCTGTCTCGACCGCCGAGCGCTCGCTCAGCAACCGAGCGAACGGCAGGTTCGTCGTGATCCAGCGCAGCGCGCAGGCAAATCACATCCTCTTCGGTTTCTTTTCCGGCAGCCAGGCGACCCGCTGCAAGTAGTGCGGCATTGCGCGCAAGCCCTGCACGACCCGCGCGACGCATCGGACTGCCGACGCTCACGCGCTCAAACGTGCCCACGTCCATCGTAACAGCGTCCGGCAACCGCATCGTTTGCCACACATCAAAGGGAGCGAACGGTTGTGTACACTCCACCGAAGCCATGGCCGTACGATTGAACGGGCACACCGACTGGCAGTCGTCACAGCCGAACAAGTGCTCGCCCATGTGTACACCAACATCTTCTTCGGGTGTACTCTTCGCTTCAATCGTTGCGTAGCTCACACACCTCCTCGGATCCAAAACGAAAGGCGCGGTAAACGCATTCGTCGGACACGCGTCCAGACACCGCGTGCAACTGCCGCAGCGCTCGTTCATCGCGGTGTCCGGCAACAGCGGCAGCGTTGTCACCACCTCCCCCAGGAGCGAATAGCTCCCCTGCCCCGGTGTGATTAGAAGTCCATTTTTTCCCACAAAACCAAGGCCCGCGCGCACTGCCCAAACGCGCTCCATCACCGGCTCGATGTCGCACAACGCCCGCGCCTGCACGCCTTCACCGAGCGTTCGAACAAAGTCGGCGAGCTTGCGCAGCCTTTTCTTCATAAAGCCGTGATAGTCCCGACCGCGCGCATATCGAGCGATCAGCGGCGTAACCCCGCGAGCCTCTTCGTCGGGCCGCGCGTAGCGCATCGCCACACACACAACACTTTTTGCGCCGCTCAAAATAAACTCAGAATCAAGGCGTTTTCGCGCTTCACTCCCCGTTGCGAGGTAGTGCATTTCCCCATGCCGCCCCTCGGCGATAAACGCTTCGTATCGCGCGTGCTCCAGCTCGATCGGCTCGTCGGCGCGCGCCACACCGACAGCATCAAAACCCAGGCGACGCGCAAACCGCCGAACTTTGTCATCTACCGATTCACCCTCGGGCACAACTTCAGTGGGAACGCGTGCGCTCTTCATGTCGCCGCGGCCCGGGCTTGCGCCGCCCTCCCCGCTCTGATTTATGCTCGTCTTCTCGCGCACGCCGCGCCGATGCTGAGCGCGGTCGCCTGCTCGGTCAACCGAAACAATGGGTGAAACAATGCGGTCGAAACCACTTCAACTAGGCTTCCTTTTTTCGGGTGCGTTGCTCGTCGCCGCGTGTAGCGGAGGCGGCGGCGACGGTGAAGGTGGTAGCCCGGTTGACCCCTGTTCCGCTCTCGAACCCATCGCCAATGCCGACTATTGCGCGGCGCAGTCGAGCGATCCCAACTGCGATCTCGTCACCAAAGAAAGCAAATACAACGCGTGCGGCATTGCCCTCAAAGAGCCCCCGGGCGCGCTTTCGCGTTCTTCCACTGTTGAAGAATACGGAGGCACGGGCGACCCCGATCTCGGCTGTTTTGAGCCGTCGGGCTACCCTGAAAAACCCGGCACACCGCAAACGGTCACGATGAAGGGCCTCGCCGTGATCTTCTCGCACGGCTGCCAGTCGAGCGATCTGACAATTGAGGTACACAAGGTAAAACGCACAGGCGGCGCCGACGACGGTGAAATGGGCGACCTCATCGGATCGGCCGTCACAACCCCAAGCGATTGCACGGTTGCAGGCGTCGCAAGCGAAGAGGACAACTGCGATCCCAGCCGCTACGAGTGCACTTACGAATATCCGGGTGTACCCACCGAAACTGAACTCGTCGTCAAAACGTCCGGTTCAAAGTGGACGGCGCTCTACGACTACAACATCTTTATTCGCAACAGCGACGTGACAGCCGGCGCTTGGGAACACGACGTTCGCGCCCTCGCGACCGATGACTACGGACTCATTTCCCAAACCGCCATCGGCGCGCCCATCACCTCGGGCCACGGCGCCATTGCGGGCGAAGTGCACGACTGCGGCGACGTTCGCCTCATTAACGCTCTCGTGGACGTGAACGTCCCTCGCAAGGTTCTGACCTACTTCGGCGACGACGAACAACATCCGCTGCCCGACCTCGGCGGTAAGGCAACAAGCTCACTGGCGCTGTATTCAGCCATTGACGTGAATCCCGGGCAAGCATCCATCAGCGCCGCGGGCATTGGTAAAGACGGCTCCATGCGCGGCCTCGGGTTCCTACGGGTCCATGTGTACCCCGACTCAGTCACCACCGTCACGTTCCGCGGGATGAACCCGGTTCTTGTTCCCTGAACAAAACCTTCCCTTCGCGCAATCTACCCATCATGGACCTGCGGATCACGGCGCTTTCCAAGCTTGATCCCACCTCCGTTCCCCTTCCCCACGGCACTGAAGTCACCACGCGGGTAGACCGCGTTCTCTCGGCCGATCGCGTCATTCCCCAAGGCGCTGTCGGCCGCATTGTCGGCTCGGAGGGGACAAACCTCGATGTACACATCGTCGGCGTCGGCACCATTCGCTACGAGCGCAGCGAGCTTGTACCGCGAAAGGTAGGTCAGGTTCGGTATGCCCAACGCCGCGGCCAAGCGTGGGATGCGTTGCGCGCCTGCACCGTGATCGAAACAACCGTCGGGTCGCGCGCATGGGGCCTCGCCGATGAAGCTTCAGACCATGACATGCGCGGAGTCTTCGTTCTACCCTTCCCATGGTCGGTAGGGTTAATCAACCCTCCACGCGATCTCGTCAGCGACGACGGGAGCACGACGTTTTGGGAGGTTACAAAAGCTGTCAAACAGGCGCTCCGCGCCGAACGCAGTCTGCCCGCTTGGCGGAGCACCGAACGTTGGTGCTTGAATGGCTGCGGCGCGACCCTGTTCCAGATCTCAACCAAGTCGCAGAAGCCCTTGCCAAGGCCTCCCCGCGTGAAGCACCTACCCAAGCCGACCGCCTACTCCAAGCCAAAGAGTATATCAAACAACTCTACCGTTCCCTTTTTGATCAGGGGAAACTCCGCGAACGCGACTTCGCCTCCCTGGTGGAGTTCGCTCGCACCGGAGCCTCCGATCTCGATCTACCCCGCGAGTTGCGCCCGAAAAACGCCTACAACCTGGTGCGCCTCCTCCACGTTGCGATTGAATGGTTGGAAACCGGTCACGTTCACTTCCACATGGAAGGAGAGCGCAGGAGTTTTCTTCTCGCTGTCAAAACCGGACAAATTCCCCTGTCAGAAACCCTTTCAGAAGCCGAACGCCTGGCCACCCAACTCGACGCCGCGCGGAGCCGCACAACCCTACCTCGACATCCCGACGTTGCCCGCGCCGATTGTCTCCTGAGATCGATCGCCGAAGACGTTGCTCGCCGCCACTTGGCAAGAGAACCGGGTCCGTTTGGAAAAGACGCTCCGCCGGTGCCCACGGTGGTATGGGATGATCCTTCCGACCCTTCCATGGAGCCCGAACCTACCCATCTGCCATGACCGAGCCTACCCATCAAACACACCTTCCACAAGGTCTTTTATCTACCCACGCCGCCGAGGTGATGACCCAAGTTTTGGCCGAAGAAAGCGCCAAACGCGTCCACCTCGTTGTCGCCCTCTCCGGCGCTCACGCGTACGGTTTTCCATCCCCCGACAGCGACCTTGACCTCAAAGCCGTTCACATCGCCCCAACCCGCAGCCTTCTCGGCCTCACCAACGTCAATTTCCACGCGGACCGCATGCAGGTGATCAGCGGAGTTGAAATCGACTATACTTCCAACGAACTGAAGCCGGTCCTCCTCGGTGTCATTCACGGTAATGGCAATTATATTGAACGATTTCTCGGCAAGCTTGCCATCCAATCAACCCCCCTCCTTCCAACTCTTGCGCCTCTCGTTCATGCCGCACTTTCTAGGAAAATTGCGGCTCACTACATTGGTTTTGCAAAAAACCAACGCGACCAGTTCACCAAAAGTGCAACGGCTAAGAAACTCCTCTACGTCCTCCGCACAGCCCTGACAGGTGTACACGTCCTCAACACCGGCGAAATCGTCACGAACCTCGCCGACCTTTGTGTACCCTACGGCTTTGAAGAAGCGAGCGCCCTGATTCAAGCCAAACTTCAAGGTGAGAATACTCAACTTACCCCGGCCGACGCAGAACACTTTCTTGCCCTCGCAGACCGCGCTGTAGAAATGCTCCACACTTCGGTAGGCAAATCTCCCCTACCGGTAGAACCACCTGAAAGCGCCGTTGCCAACCTCGAAGAGTGGCTGATTGAGGTCCGCCGAGCCCTTCTTTAACGAAGCGCTTTTTCGGCCCAGAGTTTGTTCACAAGCAGTCGGCGATCGCTTCTTTTTCGGCGGCGCACGCCGAACCATCGGCCAGGGACGAACACGCAGCGCCGGCCACACATGTATAATAGTCGGTTTGATATCCTTCACACGCCCCCGAAGCGGTTAACGCGCCCAGTTGAATGTGCGCCCCACAGTCAAATCGGCAAACGTTCAGGGTGAGACTAACGTCGCAACCTACCAATACGGCGCAGGCATCGTCGCATACAGCTGGCGGTGAGCACGCCGGTTCAGACAGGTAGCTTGCAACTTCTTGTGTACACTCCCCTTCCATTCCGGCTGACATGAGGTGCACATCCAGCGCTCCACAAGAGAGCGCCGTCGCACATTCTAACACGCCGATAAAGGCCGGTGTACACGTGAGCCCCACAAGTGAACTATACTCCCCTTCGGCCAAACATCCCTCTTCACACGCGGCTTTTTCTCCCCCACACGCCGCCACCTGACTGCAAAAAGCGTCGCATTTTTCAGCGATCAACGTGACAGGATTGGGCCCCGTCGTGGTGGCTCCACCCGCGCCGCCGGAACCGCCGGACGGGGCACCTCCCACCGCGGTTGAAGTGGATGATCCACCCCCGGAACCGCCGCTGGCCGAGGTTGAATTGCCTGTTGTCTCACCGTCCCCATCACAGCCCAGGGGAAGACATAGCAGCAAGCCCAACACCCTCAACAGAAAGCCCCGATGCGCGATCAAGGTTCACCCCTGCGGATCTCAGCCACCACCCCTACCATCGTTGGATCGGCCGCGAGAATGTCCAAATCGCCGCGCGAACGCACCGCTGCCGGATCCACCCGGTAAAGCGCCAGCAGCGCCGCCGCACGCAATGCACCCCGACCGTCAACCATGCGTTCAAGAGCCGGCTTCGCCCCGGCCGGACGCAGCACGGACACAGCAAAAATGGCCGCGCGTCGCGTTTCAAGCCCCTCATTTTCAAGCGCTTTAATCACGTGGGGCTCAACCTTTTTTCTGTCAGATCGCGCCATAGTCACATGGATCGCTTCGGCCCGAACCATGTCAGACTCGTCGCCGAGAGCCTTTTCAAGCGCTTGCCACGTTGTGTACACGTCCGTGTCCCGCAGAAGGTCCGTCAGCGCTTCGCGAACCTCCGGGGCAGGTTCGGTGCTCAGCAGATCAAACAACGCTTCTGCATAAGGCCCTTTGGTAAGTCCGAGCGCCTCGGCGATCCCTCGCCGGGTAGAAACATCATCCGTTTGTGCCATCAGGCGACCCAAAAGCAGCGGTGTTGCCCACGGGTTTTGAAGAGCCGGCGACACAAATCGCTTTTTCCCACTTCGTGTGGTGAGGGGAACAAGCTCGCTCAACTGCGCCACCAACGCGGGCTCCTCACGTGTCAGCCGCTCGGTTTCCACCTTTACCCAGTCGCGCCAACCTACCCCCTTGGGAAGAGCAGCCGTTACAGGTGCCCCTTCTTCCGCGGTCGCGACCGACGCCGGAGCGTTTCCTCCTGAATCTACCGGATCCTGACACGCCGCCAACATCAGCCCGAAACTCGCAACTGCGGCGAGCCGCATCCCCATGACGGGAGCAAAAAGTCGAAGTTTAAGGCGCTGCACAGACCTTCTCCGTCGCTTGGAATTGGACATAAATCGAGCCATGATATTGCCCGTCGTTTTGACAGGTTCCCTGCACTCCACCGCCCTGAGCGTGGAGGTGAAGTGTATCAAAACAAAGTTGATATCCCACCGGCAACGTCGTGTCAGGCTGAGCGCGTTGGTACACCGGAAACGCTCGAATTTTACCGCCGTAGGCACCTGGTTGAAGCGGGCCGGGCGTGGTATCAAGCCTGGCCAGATCGCTGGGAATGAGCGCGGTGTCATCGGTCCCCGAACCGTAAGGCCCAATTGCGCAATAGCCCACTCCGAGTCCCTGACAAGCCACCACCGTTGTTTTTTCAGGATGGGTATACCCCGGATCCATCATCCCATCGGCCGTGAAGCCGGGGTTGTGTACCCATTCGTTAAAATACTGCGGAATCTGAGGCGGAAACAGCAACGTCCCTGAAGCTCCACCCATGCGCCACAAAGTGTAATCGGTATAACTCGACGGCCCACAGGGTGTGGGAAGGTCAAACGTGATCTCCCCGCAGCCGTTGCCCGGTTCGTACGGAATTTTTGCCACAAAAGCGAGATTTTGTGGATCGGTATAAGTGACCATTTCTTGGTCCAACGCGGCCCAGTCAATTTTCCCACCCGATGTGGGTGTGGGCGTCCCCACAAAGGCCGGCGGTGTTGTGTACATTTGAGGTGAACAACCACATGTCCACGGAGCGGGAGTGAGCGGCGGCAACGTGAAACTCTGCCACCACGCCTTTCCGGCTGGTTCCCAAGGCTTTCTGAGTGAATTGGTGCCGCAGTGAACCTCCCCGTCCAACCGATGGTAAAGCCAATCATCCACAAATACCGCTTTTACTCCGGCGGGTAGGGCCGCGATCATGTCTGCAATAAACGGGTCCGCCGATTGGTCACCGATGTTCATCGGATCATACGGTTGGGGTTGTTTTCCATTGTAAGGATCAAATCGGTTGCCGACGTCTGCCCTAAAGAAAGGGTCGGGAATAACGGCGACCGTGCCCTGCGCTGTTGAATTGATCAGCAGCAGATTGACAATATCGGGCGTCAAGGCCGAGGTGTGGTTTTTTTCGGCGAATAACACCGGCACAGGGTAGATGTCGCTGTCCGTGATCCCAAGTTCGGCCTTGAGGAGGTTTTTGAGGGGCGCAAGATGCAGCGTTTCCAGATTTTGGTTGAACATGACGAGGCTGGTCTGCGCCAAAAAGTCGCCCACGGTCGGTTTTTTGTAAGCCTCACCGTACAGAGTAAGCTTGTCCGCCGGGTCCATGTTTTTCATGATTTCGATGGCGCGGACCCCGCTCGCAATCAGCACGCGAAACCCCTGTGAGGCAGCCGGATCGGGCACCATCGTGATGATCTCATCCACGTGGCCCACCTCAAGCCATGACGTATCAATCTCAAATGGTTTCTGAACTTCAAAGTTGATGGGGCCGCCGATTTTCTGACTCTTCAATTGATTCTTGAGTGCCGAATCCATCGCCGATCCGTAGTAAATGCGACCAAACGGGTACTCCACCCCGTTGACCGTTACGGGAGGTGACGTTTCAAGGTTTCCAAACGAATCATAAGTGCTTCCGGCCCCGGGTAGATCGTCCACGGCCGTGTCAGGCTTGGCGAGCGCCTTCACCCATTTGTCAAGCGCCCGATCGCGCGGCGAGTTGAGGGCCACATCGAGCCTCTTGTTTGCATAAAATGCCGCGGCTGACGCCATTTCAAATTCGTCTTGTACCCAAATATCCTGACCGTAGGTGGCCCCGTCAATTGTCTCAAGCTGCCCACCCAGCAATGACTTGAGCGTTGTCACCATCTGCACGTTTTCGATTGAATTGCCGCTTTTCAACCACTCCGCGTCCATCACCCATACCCGTTCTGTTTCTTGCAGATGATGATCTAGAAAATAGGGGGAGGACGCAATGCGAACGGACTCCGAAGCGAGCGACGTACTGTTGTCATCAATGAGGTGAAGCGTCAGCGTGACAAAGCGGGCGGGGGTAGATATTTCAATCTCCAAGCTTGCGCCTGACAGTGGAATCTCTGGACACGTCACCGTGGCAGAAGGTCCGAGAACAACGGCGCCGTTATACCGAACCGTCAGATTTGCCACGTCCCCCGCGGCGGCCAAACCGATTGCCTTGCCGGGCACTGAAAAGAGATTGGCCGGCACATCAAGAATGTACACTTCATCATCACCCGGTGGAGGCGACGATTGATAATAGTCCACCGAACCGTTGTCGTCGTCGTCATCCTGATTGGGTAGAATAAAGAAAGGACCGTAGGGCGGCGGGTTGGGTAGAGCTTCGCCTTCGTCGCTCTGCGTTTCTCCCCATGTCCCGGGTTGACTTTCCGGAGTGACACATCCAGCGGCGAGCGCTGTTACCAAGAGTACACAACGGCCAATCGGCTTCACCACCAAAGAATACAGCGACCGTTTTCGTGTGCGCAAGAGGGTTTGTTAAAGTTTCGTACCGGCAAGTGTAAAGTTCGTTGAGACACTCTACACGCGACGCTGGGTACTCCCAGCTCCAATGCTGCCGCCCTGTTCGGGGAGCATGCCGAAGATCGTCACATCGGTCGCTGCCGGTGCCCTTCTTTGTCAGGCGGGCAGTAGAATCGTTCGCATCATTTGCACCATTTCAAGCAGTTCTACCAATTCCGCTCCGCCGGCACATCCAATGCTCTCTCGCCTCACCGTGAGGCTTAATATCCGGCCGCGCCTGCGGCGCCCTTCCCGTCGCTTGGGGGATCGGCCCGCTCCACAGTCCCCCGGCCCTGATGTGTCGTCCACCGTCCCCGATCTTTACAACTGGATCCCCACGCGCAAAGTTCCAGATCTACCCACCGACGTTCAACTGTCGGCCCACGCTCACATGGTGTACGCTCGTGCCAATGGCATTCGATCCGCCGTTCAAATCGCCTGGATCACGGGTTATAAACCAAAAGTTATCCTTGAAATTCTAGAAGGGCTTGTGGCTCTTGAACTGATCGATCCGCCCCCTCCGCCATCATCTCCGGCAGGCAACAACTCTCAGCTCCCCACCGATCTGACAGAGCCCCTTCTCCCCGGTTATAATCCGCACCCTACCCATCGCGCTCTTTGGTATAGAGAGTTTGCTGTTCTGCCTGTGCCGCGCCGCATCGCCGCCATTGCCACCGCTTCCGATGAACTGCTCACGGCCCTCGCCTACGATCCCGATCCCAAGGTAATTCAAGCCCTGCTCCAATCTCCCCGGGTAGGGCCGGCCCACGCCCGGATTGTCGCCCTTGTGCATTCGAGTTCTGCGGGGCTTGATGCGCTTTATAACCGGGTAGATTTTCTGACCGATGCCGACGTGCTTCGAGCGCTGCTCAAAAACGGCGCAGTGAGTGAGGCCGGGCTTCTTCGCGCGCTCGGATCTAAGGGTTTGCACGCCCTCCACTCCCTTGTCAACTCGGCCGAAGTGCATTCCCGTTCGCGACCCACATTGCTTTCTCTACTCGCCCGCGCTTTCCATCGCGCTACCGCCGAATAGCGCGCCGACCTGATAGGGAGAACCGAAGCTCGATGCCTCGCCCTCGTCCCGGGCGCAACGCTCGACGCGCGCACGGCGCAGCTCTTGACAAGTCGACCTGTGACCTCCGTCACTCTCATTCAACAGCTCCTTCGCTTTCGAGCCACGCCTCCCGATCTCTTGAATCACCTTTTGCGTCAACCCGCAGTGCGTCAAAACGCCGCCCTCAAACACCGGGTGGTGTCCCACCCGCGGTTTCAACTCGAACGAGGCAACAAGAAGTAGAGTGTGAACCAAACGCCATGTGGCCAATCGGTTACACTGCGCCTCGTTTCGCCGGCAGAAGCACACAAAACTCGGGGTTTCCCATGTCATCAATATCGGCACGATCACTGCGATAGCGCTGGGCATGAACTTCAAATCCACCCTGTTCGCCGCCCTGGTCGCCGCATCCGCCTGTCTTTCAGGTTGCGGAGCGATTGACGTGGCAGGCGAGTTGATTGAGTCCGCGATTGAAGACGACCACAGCTCGGCATCCACCCCCGCCGCGCTTGCGCGCGAAGAAGTGTGCCTCGAAGTGGCAAAAAACCTCGCCCATGGTGAAGCATTGTCCCTGTGCGACGTTCAGATCGCGGCCGATTGTGAAGATGTCCTCGGCATCTTGTCAGACCCGATTGTGGAGGCCATTGCGGCCTGCTCCCAGGCCACCGGCTCACCCGCAGAATGTTTCGCCAAGTCCACGTACAACTTTGTCCCCACAGAAGAGCATTACGAACTGGTAGACAGCTATTGCAACAAGTGCCTCTTTGGAGTGGATGGGTGTGAAGAGCTTTTCTACCCTGAAGAGGGTGAAAAAGTTGGACTTGGAATGGTTCTTCTCCCCTGGAGTGACGACGTGATCGACGAGATCGAAGATGAGTGCACAAGCGATCTGACGTGCAGTGTCGATCTACCCAAGTGCGCCGAAGAAACCGTACTCAAACGCCTCCTTCCTGAAAACACCCTTCGTTGTCTCATGGAGTCGCTCAAAGACTAAGACCCAAATCAAGCGATAAGAAAATCGAGGCGCTGTGAAAGCTCGGGAGAGCCTGGAAAACGTCGCGTTTCAGAGCATTCCTCGTTTGAGCGTTTAGCGGCTCTGGATGATTGGAACGGGCCTGACACCGGTCTCGCCGGTCTCACGTTTTCGTCCGGCTACTCTCGCAACAGAACTCCATGTAGAGAACCCGACGCGCTGCGCTTTTCGCTTTTCCATGCGGCGACGGGCAAAGGTGACTGGCATGTCTCGACAAGACCTGAATCCGTGCTTCGCAAAACGTGCATGGCTGTTATCGCTTAATTTGGGAGCGGGCATGCCTCTTGCCAAGCGGGCAAGACATGAACGGGTTCAAGGTCGCGCTTGTCGGTTCCGAACACGAAGAAAATCTGAGTCTTCGTTACCTCGCCGCTTCGGTTGAAAAAGCTGGATTTGAAGCGGAGATTTTCGCTTATGACGGCGTTGCCGGCACCGCTCGAAATGCCGTCGTCGAGGCCATCCTCAAGTCCAAAGCTCAGGTTGTTGGTATCTCCGTTCCATTCCAACATCGCGCGCAAGCCCTTCTCACCTTGGCGAATGACATTCGGGCTGCGGGGTATGACGGCCATGTCACAAGCGGCGGCCACTTTGCCACCTTCGAGTATGAATCTATCCTCCGCGATCACCCCTCGGTAAGCTCCATCGTTCGACACGAGGGTGAAGATACACTTGTAGAACTCTGTCAGGCGCTGCAATCCGGCGGTTCCCTAGCCGAAATCGCCGGCTTGGTTACCCGCGCCCCCGTTCAAAAAAGTCTACCCATTGCGGGTAGATCGTCCAATCAACCCCTTCATGTGGGGCCTGAACGGCCGCTGCCCAAACTCAACTCCCTTCCTTTCCCCGACAGGCGCGGCACCCCCATGCAAGTGCTTGGTGTACGCACCGCCCCCATCTTGGGAAGTCGCGGTTGTTACGCCGACTGTTCCTTCTGCTGCATTTACGCCTACGCCGATGCAGCCAAAGGCCCTCGATACCGCATGCGCACTGTTGAAAACATCGTCGAAGAAATGAAGAGTGAGTACCACCGTCGGCACGTTCGCCTCTTCGTTTTTCACGACGATAACTTTTTCCTACCCTACGCCCCCAAGAACATTGAGCGGTATGAACAAATGGCCAAACTCCTTCGCGAAGAAGGCCTGACTGATATTGCACTGGTCATCAAATGCCGGCCCAACGACGTCGACCCGCACCTTTTCCGCGTGCTCCAAAACATGGGGATGATCCGGGCCTACATTGGAATTGAAACCAACAGCGACGAAGGCATCGTCAGTCTCAATCGGCGCATCACCTCCGAAGACAACCGCCGGGCCCTTCAGGTCTTCGACGAAATAGGCCTCTACAGCTCATTTAACATGCTCATATTTGACCCCGAGGCCACTCTCCACGGGGTAGAATCCAACCTCAACTTCATGGCCGATCATACCCACATTCCGTGGAATTTCTGCCGAGCCGAAGTGTACGCTGGCACGCCTCTCAAAGCCACGCTGGAGTCGCAAAAGCGGCTCGCGGGTGATTACCTTGCTTGGAATTATCAAATGCGAGACGAGCGGGTAGAGTTGCTCTTTCGCATTGCCACCACCGCCTTTTTTGGTAGAAATTTCAAAGTTGACGGGGTTGCCAATCTGAACATGGGCATTCGGTTTGATGCCGAGGTTCTGAAACGTTTCTACCCCCACACGTGGACACAAGATCTGGGCCGTCGCCTCGTTGCAATGTCGCGGGAAGTGGGGGGCACTTCCATTCAATTCATGCGTGAAGCGCTGGCGTTTGCGCGCTCGGTTCCACTTTCGGATCGAAGGGCCATTCACACCTTCACACTCGACTTGACAAGGAGAATTACCAAAGTCGACTTTGCTCTGCTTGGGGAGGTCAAGTCGCTGCGCGCCGAGCTGGAACGGCGTGTCAACCTTCCCATGCCGGCCGGCTCTTCCATCACCGGCGCTCTGCCCTGGGCCGCGGAGACAGCAAGGCTCGGAACATCTGTTGGTCTACCCATTTCAACCGAGCAGCTACCCATGCCTGCTCTGGCAACCTAACTTCAGCATATCGGCTGCACGGTACACGAGAGGAACAGTTTTTTATGGGACACAAAGAATCCGCCGCCAAACTTCTATTGGCCGTTGCCACCGCGGGGCTCACCACTTGTGACAACGTCGGCGCTGTTGACCCAGCGCCTGAACCCCTCAACTGCGATGCGCTCGGTCCGGGCGTTGACCTAGAAATGACGGGTACATTCAGCGATCCCGATCTCGCGCTCACACTTCAAAACTATAATGAATGGGGGTGGAAAGATTCGCCCACCATCACCGCCGAAGCCGGCTTCACCATTACCAACGTGGACAATAGTCAACTTTGGTCAATCGAGATCGCAGGCACGTTTGACGCCGGCGTGACTGAAACCAAAATCATCGTGAAAGGTCAGTATAGCGACGGTGATACCACCTGCGACGTGAGCCGCACGTTTACCGTAACCGTCAACAACGGCGCTGTTGAAATTGCCCGACTAGACTTCCTCCCGCTGTCGCCCCAGCGGCGGGCCTCCATCCAAATGTTGCGGCGTGACGGTCTCGAAGTTGAACTGCGGGCTTCGGGCGCAGCCGCGGGTGAAAGCGTGGCGTGGACGCCCACCGCCGGCAAAATCGCCGCCGCCGACAATGGCAAAGCGCGCTGGCACCTACCCAAAGAGCCCGGTGTTTATCAAGTAGAAATGCTCATCGACCGCGGTGATGAAGGGTTTGCCATCGACACCCTCACACTCGAAGTGGTGGGATAGTCGTTTAGTGACCTCTTGAAATTTCTTTGGAACGCGCCGTGTCCCGAAGACTTTCTCGTTCTTGTTCGCTATAGTCCCACTATGGCCGATCCGGCGCCGCTGCCGCCGCTTCCAGAAAAGGGCTTTTTTCGCTGGCTGCCGGGCCTTTGGGTACTCAAACACTACAACCGCGCGTGGTTGGCGTCTGACCTCATTGCCGGGTTGGTGCTCACCGCGCTGCTTGTCCCCGCGGGCATGGGCTACGCCGTGGCCGCCGGTCTGCCTGCTATTACAGGTTTGTACGCCACAGTCTTCCCGTTGATTGCGTACGCGTTGGCAGGTCCGTCGCGCATCCTTGTCCTCGGGCCCGATTCTGCACTTTCGGCCATTATCGCGGCAACGGTTTTACCCTTGGCTCAGGGAGATGCCGACAAGGCTGTTGTTCTGGCGGCGGCGCTCGCCATCCTCACCGGCCTCATGTGCGCAGCGGGTGGAGTCGCCCGCCTCGGATTTCTTACCGACCTTTTGTCAAAGCCGGTGCGCGTTGGGTACATCAATGGAATTGCGCTCACAGTCGTTGTTACGCAACTCCCAAAATTGTGCGGATTTTCTGCAAAAGGAGACGGCGTTCCACAGGCTGCCATGGCGTTTGTTAAAGGTGCGATGGAGGGTAAAGTCAAGTGGACTGCCGTCGCTGTCGGCGGGGTGGGCCTCCTTCTCATTTTTGCGTTGAAGGCATTTGCGCCCAAGGTTCCCGGCGTTCTTGTTGCCGTTGTACTCGGCACTCTTGCCACCTGGAAAATGAACCTACCCATTCCCGTCGTCGGCGCCGTTCCAGGGGGTGTTCCCCGCCCGGATATACCCATTCCGTCGTGGAGCGACCTGACAGCGCTTGTCTCCGGTGCGGCGGGTATTGCTCTGGTTTCGTTCGCCGATACAAGTGTCTTGTCGCGCACGTTCGCCGCTCGGAGCGGGCAACGAGTAGACCCGAATCATGAACTTATCGGACTTGGAATTGCCAACGTTGCCGGCGGTTTTTTTCAGGGGTTTCCCGTCAGCTCCAGCTCGTCGCGCACGCCCGTCGCCGAGGCCGCAGGGTCAAAAACACAACTGACCGGCGTGGTAGGTGCCATTGCCATTGTGGTGCTCATCATCGCTGCACCCGGCCTGGTGAAACATCTTCCAACAACCGCTCTGGCCGCGGTTGTCATTGCCGCTGCCATAGGTCTCATCGACATCAAAGAAATGCGGGTATTCGCGCGCGTCCGTCGATCAGACTTTTTTGTGGCCGTGTTTTGTTTCGCCGCCGTCGCCGCTTTTGGTCCAATCACCGGCATTGCCATGAGCGTCGGCGTATCCCTTCTCGACTTTTTTCGGCGCGCTTGGCGCCCGTATGAAGCCATTTTGGGTAGAGCGCAGGGCGTCAAAGGCTACCATGACATCACGCGGTATCCGAGCGCTCGTCAGGTTCCGGGACTGCTTCTCTACCGTTGGGATGCTCCCCTCTTTTTTGCCAACGCCGACACCTTCAGAGCGCGCATTATTGAAATGGTAGAAGATTCAAAAGTGCGCGTCAAATGGGTGATCGTCGCGGCAGAACCCATCACCGATGTGGATACCACCGCCGCTGAAATGATCGAAGAACTCGACTTGGAGCTGGCAAAACGCGGGACCGAACTCGCCTTCGCAGAAATGAAAGATCCGGTCAAAGATAGGTTGGCGAAATATGGCCTGCATGCCCAAATTGGTAGAGACTATTTCTACCCCACCATCGGGGTGGGAGTAAAAGCGTTTCTAGATCAAACGGGCGCCGAGTGGGTAGATTGGGAAGATACGAAGGCCGAGCGGGAAGATGACCCGCCGCCCTCACGTCAGTTGTGACACGTCGGCGTCCACCCACGTGCCATGAAATCCGTACGGAACTCTGCGGGGAATGCGCACCACAGCCACCGGCGCGGCGTCTGGATTTTGAGCGTCGAGCAGCACCAAGTCACTCTTGTCGGTGTCGGCGTTGTACACCGTTGTAATAAGGTAACCAACACCTTCAGCTGCCTGACTGTTATGAGGAATAAACAGCGGTTCGTTGGTATACTGCGACGGGCCAAACGTTTTATACTTTACCTCCCCCAGATCATACCGAACGTACCCAATTGAGTTGAAAAAACCGCGGCCACAAGTGGGTTGCTTTCGAGCCGCCACCCACCCCACCGTGTGCCTCCGCGTGGCGTACCGAGGATCAACCACAGGAAATTCACACGCTGTGTCGTCAAGCACCCGCTCGGTCAACCTGCCCGTTACCACATTGAGGGTAAGTCGCACCAAAACGCCCGGTGAATATTCATCAATGGGGGCGTTGGGGTTTTCACCCCCGGGTTCAAACAGGGGCAGGCGTGGATACCTTACCACGTCAAGCACCACAGAGTCGCCGTCATCATAGGCATTTAACGCGTGAAAAATATAACAGGTGGGAATGTCAAACGATCGAACCGGATTGAGATTGTCGCGGGGAACCACAACAATACGAGCGCCTTTTGACGGTTCCCACCGGATGGTGTTGGAGTTTGTCACATCTTCCATGTGGAGGACCGAGGGAAGGTGGTAAAAAATGGCCCGCGACTCCGTAACGCTGAAGTCGTGCATCATCGCTGGGTATGGCAGTTCAATATCTCGATTCAACCGACTCTTACCATCAGGCCCGATCACATGGTAGGTAAGGCCGCCGCGATCTCCCCAATATCCAAACGTGTAGATCGTACCGTCGTGCGGATTGATCTTTGGGTGGGCCACCATTCCGCCTTTGAGCGGATCGAGCAGTCCGTTGAAGTTGAAGGGACCGCGCGTGTCAAGTGTGCCAGGATCGATATCGTGCGCCCCCGAGCCTTCCACAAGGGTTAAAAGCCGCCCAGCCATCCACGCGATGCTTGTATTGGCTCGGTCCATCACCGACAGCACGCGGCGGATCTGATCGGGAGTGGGTTGTTTTCCACGAATTAGATTCACCTGCATTTTCACAATCTCGCCGGGGGTAAACCCCATGGCAAACCAACCTTCCATCGGTGTGGAAAGCGCGAGATCACGAATGCCGCCGAAAAGCGCGCGACCGGCCTTTTCTTCAAGCGCAAGCTTGGCTGTTTTTACCCACCGATTCTTGTGTGTTACTTTACCCCGGGCGATTTGAAACGAATCGATCATCCCATCACCGTCAAACCAATGATAGAGCGTGGGATTGAGGGGCTGAAACTTGGGAGCCGGACTCATACGATACAGCGTACCGTTCAAGTTGCTCGGCAACGTCCCCTCCACAACCTCCAATGTCTCGTCGTCGTATTCTGCCCCCACGTGGGCAAAGTTGCCTTTCAGGTAAGGGTTTTCAACATTGGCCGAGCGCTTTCGGGGCCTTTTTTTGTCGAGCGCAAGCAGAATCTCACGCATGATTTCCATGGGCCTACCTCCGGTGGGTGGTTCACGTCGGCACGGCGACACTACGCCGCGTCGAGCGCACCAAACTCTGCAAACAGGTTTGCCGACTCTTTCAGGTCAGACAGTTTCACGTAGTCGCAGACCTTACCAAACCGATCCCACATGGCAAGCACGGTCGGGTTTGTATGCGCCGATTCAATCGCTTCGCGGGAAACCCATTCAAACACTTCCACAATGGTTCCGTCGGCGCTGTGCCCGACAATCGGCGTTCGATCTGTCGCCAAACCCTGCGATCGCAGAATTGGCGTGTGTTCTTTCACAAGCGCCTGCGTTTCAGCATCATGGCCGGGTTTGGGGCGGTAACACGCGATCACAATCAGTCCCATGAGTTCGCCTTATAGGGCGCCTGCAACCTTTTTGGAAGCCCGAGCGAACGCTCCCGATCTCCTGCGACACGCATCCGCGTGGGACGCGGACGTTTTTGAACCTCACACTGCGCAGAACTCAACTCAACCCATGCGTGCGGGTAGATTCACGGTGTGAAGCATTCTGTACAAGTATAAGAAAAAGCAAGATCGCCGCAAAATAGTCTGTAATGGTCGCCCAATCGCACCGTTTCAAACTTCGAACCATGAAACACTATCTCACCTTACCTGTGATCGCCGCTCTGTTCCTCCTCAACATCGCGTGTACACCCACTGCGCGGTGGGGTGATCGCGCGTTTTACTCGCCCGCTCATCGCGGTTACGTTATTTCCCAAGATGCAACGGACGACCGGCCCACTCAATACGCCGACGTCATCCTCTTGGTTGACCCTGTTGATGGGAAAAAGTAACCTGTCAAGACGAGGCCGAACGCCTTCTCGACGCGCACACACGCATCAGGTCCGACGACGTGAAGCGCGACAACGCCACGATCGTAACAAGCCTTGTTTTTCTACCCATGACAGCCGCGGCCGGATTGGGAGGTTTCTTGTTTATGTCAGGCGGGGCGTATTCGGTTGGAATCGCCGACATAGCAATACCGGGCGCGTCAGAACATTACCACGAAGGTTTACAATTTTTTAAGAAAGAAAAGTGGCGCTCCGCGCGAAAGAAGCTGGAGCTTGCCATCACCGGATCGGAGTCGATTAGTCGGGGGACCAAGGCGCTCTTTGAACTTGGAAGAGTGTATGAAGAACTCGGCGAAAAGGGGCTGGCAGAACGCTCTTACAAAGCCTTCGTCCAGCGCTCGGCGGTCTGCGCCGAGGCCGAGTACATGCGCGCAGAAAACTATCTCCGGGAGCACAAAGTCGCGCTCGATCAATGCGCTGCCCGCGATGAGATCGAAGTGGTGTGGCCCGACTGAGCGACCACTTTACTCTCCGTCAAGCTCGATCAACCAACCACCGTTTTCAGGCTCTTTTCCAGCCGCTTCTCTCGCCCGCTTTTCTGCCTCGCAACCGCGCGCATCTTCCATCTTACAAGCGCGGTGGTAGACCTGAATCGCCCGAGCCGGGCCGTACTCCTGCTCAACCAACGTCCCGAGGAGAACGCACCCATCCGGGATGTCGAGTTGGCACGCTTCCCATGCGAGTCGAGCCGCGCGGCGCGGTGCCATTTCTACCATCTCATTCATCTCCGCACCCATTAAACAAGCGGCTGGGTTACCCAGGTCACATCCTTTTCCAAACAGTTCGTCAGCGCGTTTTAGACTGCGAACCACCCCCACACCACGTCGATAATGCTGCGCCGCCGCAGCGCATCCATACCCACTTCCCGCTTCACACGCCCGTTCATACGCCGAAACGGTCGCCGCACCATTTGCCTGGGAAGCCAGCGCCAAACACGATCCTGAATGGCCCATGACACATGCGCGATCGGTATACTTTTGAGAGAGCGCCCCGTTCGGCCTGACAAATCGATTTCCTTGGTAGAGAAGCCCGAGAAATGCGCACCCGGTTTTGTCTCCCCCATCACAACCGTGCCGAGCATACTCAACCATCCAACCGGCGGCGTCAGGCGCAAAAGTTGACCCTTTCGCATCAGGCCGCAACAGAGAACCAATAGCAATCGCCGCCGCTGTGCAGTCGGACACGCTGCCCCGATCGCAACTGGCCTCCAACACATCGAGCCCTTTTTCTCGAAGCTCCGACGCTCGATTCAAATCTTGAGGAATACCGAATACCCCTCGCTCAAAATAGTCGGCTGCCGTAAAACACAGCCACGCACGCTCCCGCGGTTCACCATCGCGCTCACAGGACGCAATGAGATGTTGCGAAGCACTCGCAGTCCTGGAAAGCCGTTTTTGCTGAAGTGAAAGTTCGGCCGAATTGGGCGTCGACGCACAACCAAACGCCGCGAAGCCGAGAACCAAACCCAAGAGCGTTCGCATGAAATACCTCTCGGATGAATATCTGCGCCCACAAATTTCTTGGGTCACTGTCGGGAAAAGAAGGTTCCGTCGTCAAGCGTCGCGTGATCCTTGATCCAAAGCTCGTTTGTCTGTACTTCCAAAAAATGCCCCGCACCTGGGTCGCTGTGTTGTTACAGATTGTAGGACTTGTCACCGCATGCTCCGGCTCGGCGCCGCCTCGGGAGTCTAACCGGTACCCGTCAAGCGGTGTTCCGCCGAACGCCGCCTCTTCGTCGGTTGAAAATGTCTCGGGAACGGCGGTGACCCCTCCCAATTATGCTCTATACAGAGAGCACTCGCGCCAAGCTCTTCAGGCCTACGAGCAAAAAAACTATCCTGAGTTTTTGGCACAGAGCCAAATAGCCGCAAACGCAGCCCCTGACAGTCCACGTGCTTTGTACAACCTGGCATGCGCTCATGCCCTTAACAAAGACGCGGCCCGAGCCGCCAAAGTGCTCATCCACTTGGCTGAAAAAAACGTCTACTTTGACGTGGCGCGCGATTCAGACTTTGACCTTATAAAAACGTCCAACGAGTTTGCCGCCGCCCAAAGTCGAATGGCTGAGGTGCAAAAAACCATCGGCGGGAGCAAAACAGCCTTTACCCTTTCGCAAAAAGACCTTCTCACCGAGGGGATCGCTCACGATTCTAAATCGACTGACTACTTTGTCGGAAGCGTACACAAGCGAAAAAATCGTCCGTCGCACCCCGACTGAAGTGGTAGATTTTGTGAAAGAGGGAGAACACGGCCTCTACGCCGTTTTTGGAATGAGCGTGGATACCGAGCGCGGGAGCCTTTTTGCGTGTTCGTCTGCCGTACCTGAAATGAACGGGTATAGTGACGCCGACAAGGGGAAAGCAGCGCTTTTCGAGTTTAACCTGACAAATGGATCCGTCCGTCGAAAGGTCACACTTGAAGACCCCGGCGTTGAACACAACCTGAATGATCTCACCATCGACACCGCATCGGGTGATGTGTACATTTCAGACGCAAGCGCGGGTGGCATTTATGTTCTCAAGGCGGGTGGCCAAAACCTCCAGCCCTTGCTGGCTCCCGGCCGGCTGGTTTCGCCTCAGGGAATTGCGCTGTCACCCGACAAAAAGTGCCTGTATGTGTCAGACTACCCGGTTGGGCTCTACCGTGTTGACCTGGCCACAAAAACCTTACCTACCTGAATCCGCCGACGGGTGCCACGCTCACGGGCGTTGTCGGGCTCATCTACCATCGCGGCGGGCTCATCGTAATTCAAAACGGGAGTCGACCGCACAGGGTTACCCGCCTGGGTCTTTCGACAAATGGAACCGCGATCATTTCAGCCCAGGTGCTTGAACAAAACCATCCCGCTCACAACGAACCTACCCTCGGCGTCGTGGTAGAAAACAGCCTGTACTATGTTGC
The DNA here is from genome assembly GCA_016712345.1 of Polyangiaceae bacterium. Taxonomy (GTDB): domain Bacteria; phylum Myxococcota_A; class Polyangia; order Polyangiales; family Polyangiaceae; genus JADJRH01. Next base: position 2,146,356 of record JADJRH010000011.1, on the reverse strand, counting down.
CAACAGTCAGTGGGGCAGTTTCGAAAAGGGAGCACCCAAACAAATCGACCAACTGAGCACCCCCACCATCCTCAACCTGCCCCTTGGTCCTTGATCAAGCGAGAACAGGCAGCACGTTTTGCGAAGGACGGTTTCAGGTCTGGCCGTATGGCGCGGGACACCTTTGCCGTTCGCCCAGCGCCCCTCCCCATTGAAGCCTTTGTTGTCTTGACAGCGCAGCCGAAGGTGCGGTGTCATCCCCTTTAGGCACATGGCATCTTCGAACGGTTCGGTCGACCGCGTTCTACTCCTGGTTGCTTGCCGCAGGCTCGAAGAAGCTGAAACCCTCGCCAAAGAACGCCTTGCTCAAACGCTCGCTGCCGATCCCGTCGACCGGTTGGCCGCGGCGCGCGCTACCAAAACGCTGGCCGACGTTCAACTTGAACTCGACAACCACGCCGAAGCAACGCGTCAAACGTTTGAAGCACGGCGGCGCTACAGACCCTTTCGCAATAGCCCCACTCTCTCCGCTGAAGTTGACCTTACCCTCGCCCAGTTTGCCGTGCATGATGATAGGTCGTTGGAGGGTGAACAGATCCTCGCCGACGCAACCGAGCGTGTACAAAACCTACCCGGCGCTGAGCTTGAATATGCAAAGCTGGTGAGATACGCCGCCCACCTTCAAATCACACGCGGTGAATTTAAAAAGGGCGATGCGCTGGTGGGTGAAGCGGTGGCAGCTGTACAACGCGCCGTTCACGCAGAACGCGCGAGTGGAAAGGGTGTATCATCGAACACGCTGCTCCTTCTTTCTCAATACCTTTTCACGCAGGGTGAGTCGGCCTTCATGGTGGAAGATGTCGATCGAGCGCGCAACGCCACACGCGCCGCTCTCGATCTGACAGAGACAGAACTGCATACCATGCCAGAATACGTGCAGTTTTGTCGAGCACGGGCAGAAAACGCCGATCGAATTTTCAACGATCCTGAACGACTGCGAATTCTTCAAATGAAAGAGGAGAGCTAACCATGGCGAACGGCGCCGGCACAAAAGTCGCCCAAAACTTTAGCAACTCCCCATCGGGAGGGGCCGTTAGTCAATGTTGCAAAAACGTTAAGGGCGAGTGGAAAGAAATTCCAAAAGCGTACCCCAACGGAGCACCTGACATCCTGGGTAGCCCGCAGGCAAAGGGAACGTACTATTTTGATACAATCCCCAAAGGCCTGTCTTACTCGCTGAAAATGCGCCACAAGTTTAAGATCAAGGGTAAACTTGTTTGTAAATGTATGGACGACGGGCGCATTTTAAGTGAAAGCGCGGTTGATAAAGACGTCACTTTTGAGGCGCAAACCCCCGTCTATTCGCAAAACATAACCAAGAAACTTGTCGGTGGTTGGCTTGGGTGGGCGTCCCTGGCCTACGATGTGTACAAGGCCGGCAAAATTGCGTACGACATCTATAAACAAAACCCTGAAATGATAAAAGAGTTGGCTAAAGCTGCCGGCCCGGCAGCCGACAAGGCTGTAGAAGAAATCAAAAACTCGGCCGACAGCCTTTGCAAAGCCAAACACAAGCCCTGCAACGATCCAGAGCCCGCCAAACCAGAACCGGCAAAGCCCGGTCAAGGTCAAGGCGACGGACCGCTCATTTCGTAAAAGCTCTCTCGGTGGCTGGTGTTTTTCGTCACGAGCAGCCCCGATCACGCGTCCGAGCGAGACCCGGAGCGGAACATACTCTGTGTATTTGAGCGCCGGAAGCGCAGCGAGGACGCGTCAGCGGGGCGCGCAGTAGAAAAACACCAGCCACCTACCGAACACCCAGGTCGTCCACCAGGTCGAGTATCAACCTGGCCTTTTCTTCGGGCGCCATCCCTTCGTCTCGAAAGCGATCGCGCAGCGGCTCTACCCGCTGTAAAAACTCTTCACCGTAGAGCCAACTGCCGGCCACATACCCGGCAATCTGACGCTCGCTCTCCAATCCGGCGTCGCACGCTTCTTTAATCATCGCGCGGATCTCCATCCTGTCCAATTCACGCGCGTTGCCGCCGGCCAACTCATCCCGAACAAAGTCACACACGCGCCGCTCAAATTCGAGCGCTCGCTCTTGACCCAACTTGTCGATCTGATCCTCAAATATGCGCATGTTTCGGCCTCGTGACGTGCGTACACAACGCGCACCCCCGCCGTGCGCGACAACTGGACTTGACACATAACACGGGCCTTCCCTCGCGAGAAGGCCCTGTATTGCGATCTGACCATTGCCCCATTCGGCGATTTCGACACGCGGCGCCGATGATCGCGGAGCAATTGCAATTGGGGCCGCCCCCTGCGCTTGATCCGGGGAAAAATGGCTGCGCGGGAGTGTTAGAAACCGAGCGACCCCACCGACACCACCGGGCTCTCATCGGTGCGGGAAAGTTCGCGCGCCAGCGCCTCCACAACCGATTCGCTGGGAGGTTCGAGAGGGATCGCTCCCTGAACAATGGCAGCCGCCCCAACGACAACGCGCTTGCTTTTTGTCGAATGGGTAGATTTGTCTGACATCGACAAGATGACAGGCATCCACGACGCTGCGTCCGCACCAAGTCCTTTTGGCGGTGCAACAACCGTTGCGCCTTCTTCATCGTTGGTAAGAACCGCCCGCAACAACAGCGCCATCCACTCGGCATTCGGCTCACGCGTGGAATCGGAAGCGATTGGCACTAACCTTCCCTTTTCAAAAAGGTAGAGGTGTCCTTCCGCCCCCGATGTGGAGGCGAGAAGTAACTCAAGAACCTTGGCAGCTCTCTCGGTTTGACTCTCGCAGTCTGCCATCGCGAGCGCGATATCGTCGGCGCCTTCCCTCCGCGTCATCGATGCATCTCCCATGTCGGCCGCGGCGCGTTTTGCGGCTGGGGATCCCAATTCTACGAGCCGTTCTATCCTTGCCACCAACGCCGGATTGCGCGTGCCGCGAAAGCACCTGTCCACCTGGGCGAGATGTGTTTCATACCCCAACCGATCTCCCATGAGGAGGGCAACGCGGGCGCGCGCTTCTGACAACGAACCTGTCATCGTTGGGCTCGCCACAGGTTCCACATCACGAAGCAGTCGATCGAGCCGCTCCGCGCCGGTTTTCAGGTCTCCCTGCGCAGCAACCGCCAGCGCACCAATCAGGCCGCAGCGCATGCGCCAGGTTAAGTGTACGGTATCGGGGCCGAGCGACAGTGCCACCGCCTGGTCTGCGAGCGACTGAGCCTCTGCGGCTCTACCCTGGGCCAAAAGCACTTCAGCAAGGGCGGTGAGCGCTCTCTGCCTGCGAAACAACTCTTCGTCGGGCAGCGCCGAGAGAGCACGCGTCAGCGCCGCATGGGCAGCGTCGAGTTGACCTCGCTCGCGGAAATATTCGCCCCGGGCAATGTCCAAGAAAGGTTCAAACGCGTATCCGGCCTTACACAATCGATCCAACTTTTCGATACAGCGTTTCAGGCCCAAAACGTCGCGGGTAATGGCGTACGCAAAGCTTGAAACCCAGGGCAATTGCGACTCAAAGATCCACATGGATCCAAGTTGAACAAATGACAATTCTACCCGGCTTTCAATTTCGCGGGCAACGTCTTCCTCGCCTCGGAGCCGATGGTAGAACAATCGAACCAACTCCGCGCTCACGTCGAAAAACCGGAGTTCCTGCTTTTTTACTTCTTCAACCTCTTTTTCAAACGCCGGATTTTGATCTGTCGCAATGGCTGAAGCCAACATGTAATGCGCCGTTGCGATCGCGTTTCGGCGGTAGAAAAGGTCGCGCGGGGGATTTTTAGCCGTCAGATCCAAACACCGTCGGGCGTTGTCGACCACGACCCGCCACCGTCCAATGGGTATGGCAAGGAGCGACTGACAGAAGAGGTAAGAAACGTAGGGTAGACGATCTGGAAAGGCTGAAAAAAGCTCAATATGACGAAGGTGTTTTCGCAGCCCTTTCAGGTCAAAAACGAGCGAATACGCCGATGCGGTAACCGTCACGAGCGCCCCGAGTGTTGTCAGGGCCAACACCGGTTCAGGCCCCCGTTTGGCGGCGGGAGTAAACCGGTAGACAAGCTTCGCGGCGAGCACCCCGATAATCAAGCCCACCTTTTTTCCAAATATGCGGGCCACACGGTCGGCAATGTGCATTCCACCATGCCTGCGAAGTTCTTCAAACGTGGTTTCAGCGTAACGAAGCAACACGCGCCGCTCAAACACAACGCCGGCGATCACCAATAGCCGCCGCAAATCCAAGCAAACAACGGGCGATCCGCCGTGCGCCTCATACACCGAAAGTGCGGCTTCCAAAGGTGGAACGGCGTCGCGGAACGACTGCGCGTCGTGCATACGCCGACCGGCTCTTTCCAAAAGTGGAGCCGCCTCCAATGCGCGACCTCCCTGGTAGAAATGCCAACCTACCTCCGCCTCACGCTCCGGGGAGACTTCTCCGGCACGGGTAAGAAATTCGGCCACGCGGAGATGAAGACTTTTGCGACGCCCTTCAGAAAGACCGCGAAGCAAAGCGTTTTTTACACCTTCGTGGCGAAAACGAAAACGATCCTCCGCTCCGATGAGCACTTCCGCCGAGGCAAGTTCATCGAGCGCGGCGAACGTTGCCCTTTCGTTACCGCTTTCATCGAGCGCCACACATACCGAGAGCGGAATGTCACCCCCGTGAACGGCAAGCACCTCCGAAAGCGCTCGCGTGGCTGCATGGAGGCCGGCCACTTTGCGGTCCATCGCGTCTGACAGTCCCGGTGGCAGCGCTGTTTTATCAAGAACCTCAGGGATCGTCCACAGCCCGTGTTCATACTTGACAATTCCCCGGTCAACCAAACTGCGGGCCAACTCAAGCACGCGCATGGGGCTTCCCAGTGTGGCTTCATGGATCCAACTGGAAACGCGGGCGTGCAGCGCATCTCCAAACAGCGCCGCAACAAGCTGTTCCACGTCGACGGCGGCAAGCCCACGCAGTCGAATACGCTCCGCCGCCTGCCCAATAGACGCGACGGCCGCTTGAGCGTGGATGGGTTCATCCGTGCCCACAGTGAAGACTGTCAGAAGGGCTCGCTCCGGCGCGGCGTGAACGAGTTGAGCGAGCACCGCGGCCGATCCCTCATCGGCGAGATGAAGGTCATCGACCAGAATGGCAATGCCTCGACGTTCGATCTGACCATTGGACGACGCGACCGAATGAGCTGAGGTAAGGTTTGTCAGAAAACTTGTAAGGGCCGACTGCAAGCGCATTCGATCCTGACGTGGATCTCCGTCGAGGGGCGCCGGAACCAACGTTGAGCGGGCTTCCTCGGGTACCACTTCAGGCAACACGCGAGCGAGGATGGGCGCGTGCGGAGCCGCGGCCCTAAACACCTCACCGCTCATTCGAGAGAGGAGCGTTTTTACAAGTGCGCGCAGGAGCCCGTAGGGTCCGCGACCGGCCGCTTCACTCGATGCGTACACAACCTCCAGCCCCGCAAGTTGAGCTTCTAAACTGCACTCGCGGAGGAGGCGACTCTTGCCCTCTCCGAGCGGTCCCTCAATGACGGCGGCACCGCCGCGGCCGCGCGCCGCCTGCTCCACCAGTTCTCGAATTTTGGAAATCTCCCCATGCCTGCCGACAAGGCTCGCACTCAAAAGATATCCCTGCCGCGCCTGCACTTCCACTTCACCCGTGGGTAAACCGCCGATAGCTACAAGTCTGTCGATCACTTCCGCGGCGCGGGTAGGTCGGCCCAGCGGATCCAAGCTGAGAAGCGAAAGCACCAAATCGCTCAACGCCGCCGGCACTTCAGGTCGAACGTCGGACGGGCGCTCAGGCCTTTCGGCCCACAAACGCGGCAATTCTAAGATCGACTTCGCCGGGTAAGCGTGCCTTCCGCAGAGAAGCCAATATGCGAGCGCACCCAGACCAAACAGGTCGGCCTTGTGATCAATGGGTAGAAGGCGCACCGTTTCAGGTGGCATGCACGGCGGGGTGCCGGCCACGTCTCCCGTCACTCCCCAGGTTGCCATCACCCCGAAGTCAAGCAATTTGGCAATTCCACCCGATGTACACCGAACGTTGCGCGGCCCCACATCGCGATGCACCAGATTTTTTGCGTGGAGTAGAGCGAGCGCCGCCGCCACGTCGCGAAGGAGGGCGCACGCCGTTGGAATAGGGCATCTACCCATGGCGCGCAGATCTTGACCCTCGAGAAGTTCCATTGTGTAAAACAGACCTTCTCGCGCAACGCCGTAGTCGAAAACCTGCACGATGTTCGGATGGACAAGCCCCGCCAACGTGTGAAATTCGCGCCGAAAGTGAAGCGCCTGCTTATCGGACAAGTCGGCCCCGGCGCGCCTTTCAACGAGCTTGAGCGCCACCGTTTTTTGCGAAGATACGTCAAGCGCCCTGTAGACCGCACCGGCGCCGCCCCTGCCGAGCAGCGTTTGAACCGCATAGCGGTCTGATAGAACGGTACCTTCTAACATGCCTTCAAACGAGCCTATCAGCGATCACAAATCCAACAAAGCTCAACCGGCCGTCGCGGTCGAAATCCGGCGCGAGCGACTTGACGCCCTCACCGGGATCCGTCCCACGGCCAAGGGTATGATCGCAAATGGGTACACTTCAAACTGGTCCTGCTGCCATACCAATTCGCCCAAAATTCGCGCCGTAAATCGACGAAACAACGGCAGCCTCTTTTTGAGGTGATTGGGGAGATACACGACCAAGCTGCCTTCCCACGCGGGATTTGAAACGAGCGCTCGAATCCATGTCTCTCCACCAAACTCGCGCACTTGGTAAAGCCTCTGTTCTAAAAGAAACCGCTCTGTACAAGCCACAAGGTGGTCCGCGGGTAACAGTCGATTCACTTTTGACCAAGCTTCACGCACGGCCTGTGTGTACCCTTCCATGACTTCGGCGGGTGCGTGCATAGATTCGCTTGAAATGGTAGTTGCCAACGAGAGAACTTCAGCAAGTTTGGGATCGGACTCGGCAAGCGGAGCGGCCCCTGTGATCGTGGCTTTGAGCATTTCCAGTTCGTCCAGGGCGAGTTCCAAGTTGCCCGCAATCGCTACAACGGGCGGCTCGGGGGAAACGGCCTTTTCAGCTTTGTCGATCCACGCCTCAAGCGTTGTCGGCGATTCAAAAGGCCCGCGGGAGAGCGCGTGGTATACCCGCGCCGAAATCCTGACCCCGCCCCGTCCCGTCGCATCTCCCAGAGGCGACGCCGTCCACTCGGATCGGCTTGCAATCCGCGCATCCGCCGTGTCGTCTACCCATACGGTCTCCACGGTCGGCCCCGAAGATGAGCCCCGCGTCGCGCGCATGGGTAGATCATTCGATCGCGCCGGGGCCTCAACAACAACGGCGGCGGCCGCATTTGATGCTTCAAACGCGCCGAGCGGAGCTGCGGCAGGTTCGGCAAAAATGGGTTGTGGGGCGACCGCCGGCTGAACCAATCGAGGCGGCGCCGGTGGGTAGACAGCCGGTGGCGGAACAGACAATGGAGGCGCAATCGAGCTGCGCCCCACATCGGGTTCCACCTGCGCGTCACAACGCTCCACCCAGATTTCCCCGAGTTGATCAGCGTGGGCAATTTCAACATGTGCCCGATGTGTCGCTGTACAAATCAGACGGCGCGTGTCGATCCAGAGCGTATCAACGGCGAGAAGTATGTCTTTCAACTCGCCGTCGTCGAGTTGAACGTGGGCGCGGAGCCGATCGCCCGGAAGATGCGCTACAAGTCGAGGATGTTTGGGATGAACGTTTTCAAGCGTGATGCGTTCGTTCGGGCGGATCGTTTCAAGTTGTTGATCGGAGGGTGCAGACTGAAAAAACGATGCGTCAAACCTGGAGTCAAGCGGTGTCATCAGCGGGTTAAACTCGCTCGGCAGGTGCTCCACTTTTTCTACCCTTGTTGGCCAGTCGCGCGCGATCGGCCCAAAACCAATGGGCGGTGGAGCATGCGCCGCGGAAAGTGGAAACCCAAGCGGAACGAGATTGGGCGCCCGATCACCCACGGCGGAAGGAGAAACGCCCACAGGGTTTTCTGTGTGTAGCCCACCCGCGGCCCGCTCATAGTGGAGCGCCATTTTCGTGAACGGCTTGCCTTCAAGCATTTCAGCGCCGGGGCCGCGAACGGGGGTCGCGCGAACTTCAATAGACTTGTCTACTCGGCCGACGCACACACGCGCAACGAGCGATCGCGTGGGCCTGCCGCCGCGTGCGTACACATTGCCAACGAGCATCACTTCAGCGCGGCGCTTGAAAGGCAAATGATCCGCCGGTGCGTACACACTTCTGTCGGGCTTGTTTTCCCAACGCACGTCCGCCGGATGGAGCGGTTCCTGCGCGTCCGCCAACGTCAACACACCGGGTTCAAGTCGGTACGTAATCTTGGCGACGACCGTCAACGCCCAACGCGACGGACCCATTTGCCAAACGTGATGATCCACGGGCCACGGCCCCTGCGACCGGATATCCATCATGTTCCAACGGCCCCCGCGCCTGATTGGGGGGTTTCTGTTTGATACCACACGTTGCGGCGATCCTGCTCTCTTTGCGAAGTCGCTTGACCAATCGCATCGACTGGCCTCCAATGTGGCCGCAAACCACGCGGGAGACCCATCATGCGATACGCGCTCATCACCTTTGCCGCCCTTTTCACCGCCGGCTGCGTGGGCCCTCAAGAGTACGCAGAAGCCCCGAGCTGCCCGCGCAAAGCGGCACCCGCATCGGTGCGGTCGGCGTCCATCGATCCTGAATATTTTGGTGGGCAATGGCAAGGACAGGGGTGCCAAAGTGACGGCCCGTGTTGGACCATCGCCATGCAGCTTGAAGGGGATGAATCGGGCAATCCCACGGGTCGCATTGCGTACCCTTCCGACCACTGCGTTGCCCGGCTTGAATTTGTGCGGTGGGAAGCCGGAGACGTTGCCGCGTTTCGCGAACGATTTGACAGGCCGGGAAAATGTGTACCCAACGGCTGGGTGAAACTGAGCTTGGTCAATAAGAACACACTCAACTTTGTATGGGCGCACCCCGACGGCCGAGTTGACGCAGGAACAACGCTCTATCGCGCTGAGTAAGTGCTGCTGGTGCAGCTTCCGCCGCCCCATTCAACCGGGAGGTAAACTTCAGCGCCCCGCAACGACCTGAAACGTCTCGATTCCTGACACGTCGTAATCAACACGGAGTTCCCCAGCGGCGCATGCGCCTCATTCGAACGGCGAGTAACTCGTTGCGGTTGAGTTGTCGATGCAGCAGAAAAGAGCCCGTTCTGGGAGGTCCGGCGACTTGAGATGTCCATCACGTCGCCGTCCACCGGTCTCGCCGGTCTCTCGTTTTCGTCGTGGCTGCGCTCGCCACAGAACTCCATCTGGAGAACCCGACGCGCCACGCTGTTCGCTTTTCCGCTTGGCGACGGGCAAGGGTGTCCCAAACGTCTCGACAAGACTGGATCCGTGCCTTGCAGAACGTTCCGCTAAAGGGAAGTTACCTAGGAGGCACGGAGATCACAGAGATCCACGGAGTTTTTGGTACTTCTGGCTGCCATCGGCTTGCAACCACTTCAGCGACGACCTGTCAGGTTTGGGATCTTGGGTGATGTGTACCCATTGCAGCCCGACAAACCCCAATCCTCCGTGACCCTCCGTGTCCTCTGTGATTCCGTGGTGAAGAGCCGTCACAGGCATCCAGGCGCTTCAGGCCTTTCTCTCGGTGACGCGCACAACTTCGGGCGTCGGGTAACTCGGCGCGACGAGTGGGTAGAAAAACCGCGCACGACGGTTTGGGAAGAACTCTTCCTGGGTGCCGAAAGTCCGCTGTTGCAATTGCTCGACAACCTGGCTGTAGAGCAACTCGGCACCCCGGCTTTTTCGTTTCTACCTCGCCTCCAGTTTAAACCATCCGAAACGCCCACTTCCCGCTTGGTTGAAAGCGTACACTTGCAGCCGTTCGCAGATTCTAAGAGCGAGCGAGTGTTGCAATTGGCAGAAATTGCCGGCCGCTTTGCGGCGCTTTTCAGCTGGTTCGGCGTTGCCGATCTCCACTGGGAAAATCTTGTTCTCGGCCAAGATCATCATGGGGAAATCGTCTTCGCACCGCTCGACGTGGAGATGGTGCTCGACGAGTTTACTCTACCCACGCAAACCAAATTTCTACCCGAGTCAGATCCCGATATCGTCGATATTTGCCGCCACTCCTGCGGCGCCCGGCGGCTCTTACCCTTCATTGGAAAACCGGTGAACGGTAAGCTGACAGTGGCAATGGCAGCCGCATATTACCACGCGTTCCGCTTTCTCAATCGCAACGCGCAGAACATATCGCGGGTTATTTCAAGCTTACCTACCCTCCAAACAGCACCCATTCGCGTCTTGCTCCGAGGCACGGATGAATATGTTTTTTCCGGCAAAAAGGATGTTTGGCCACCTCTGCTCGAAGCTGAAAAATTGCAGCTCGCGCGGGGTGATATTCCCTATTTCTTTCGCCTGATTGGTAAAAAGGGCATTTTTTATTATACCCATCCCGATCTGACGGAGTATAGTTGCCTCCCCACCAAAGGGGACGTGCCGCAGCTCGCGCCCCTCCTGTCCCTTGCCAAAAACCTGAATGCTCCGTCGCGAAAATCGCTTTTAGAAGAGGGCATTTTTGCGATCCTGGGCGCGTTCGACAATCCCGATCTGACGGGGCCCTTTGAGTATGAAAAGCTCTCCGTCCTCTTCAAGCGAAAACACCTGACTGTCACTCTGCCGAGCGGAGAAGAACTCACCTCGCGACGAGATCTGCGGCCATTTGTGGGGAGTGTGTACCTTCCATGTTCCTGCGGTGAAGTGCATTCCCCCTTTGTGCCGGCGGTAACCACCTGCAACGGCTAAAATACTTCCGGTAGGCAAACTCTCCACCTTGGCATTTCACATTGGTAGTCCAACTGCGACTGTGGTAGAGCCGCCGACGTGACTGATACCCCTTGTTCCACCTGCCGACGCCCGCCGGCCGCGTGCGTGTGTGATCGCATTGTTGTCTACCCAACCAAAAGGCGCGTCTTAATTCTACAGCACCCACAGGAGCAAGACGCTCTTTTGGGAAGCGCCCAAATGTGACCGCAAGCCTTCCAAATGCCAAGTTGGTTATCGGGCTCAGTTGGCGAAACCTGGCGCACGCTCTCGATGAAGAAAACGTGGACCCCAGGCGATGGGCTGTTCTTTTTCCCGACCGAGAAGCCCCCGACGATCAGGTGACAAACCGCAGGGGCGGCTCGCTCGATCCATCTGCCTTGGAAGGGATCATCGTTCTCGACGGTACATGGTCAAAAGCCAAAACGCTGTGGTGGCGCAATCCGTGGCTTTCCAAACTCAATCGGATGAACCTGAAACACGTGCAACCTTCCATCTACGGTCGCCTGCGGGCAGAACCGCGGCGGGAGTATGTTTCCACGTTAGAATCGGTTGCGGCGGCGCTCACACTCTGCGGCGAAAATCCTGAGATCGAAAAGGGATTGCACCGCGTTTTCAGAACCCTCGTTCAACGCGTGCGCGACGGAAATTTCGCCCCTCAAGAAAGGCGATTGCCTCGACGAACCCGCCCGCCCCGCGACCCAAAGGTTACCCCTCCCACGTCTGAATAAAAAAGCACCTACCCATCGGCGTTTCGGTATATGCAGTAGCAGCCATGCGCGATTTGCGAAGTGCGGCGAAACTGCATGCCCGCAATGGGAGCGTCCGCGGCCATCGCGGAACGTGGTGGGTGGGATGTTTGTTTTGTATCGGTTCCTTCTCCTGCGCTTCAACAGAAGCGGCGATCGCACCGCCAACCCCCTCACCCGCCCCACCGGTGTTTTCCTCCATTTCCACCGGAAACTCTGTTCTCTTATTGCCGGGTCCGGCGCCGCGATCTTTCCCATCCACGCTGAGCGATATCGGATCTGTCAGCAACGCGGTATGTGCATCTTGCCATGCAGAAGTCGCCGCTGAATGGGAAGGTTCGCTCCACAAAAAGTCGTGGCAAAATGGCTATTTTTCAAGGTCATACGCCGCTGAACCGCAAGAAGCCTGCCGGGCGTGTCACGCCCCTGAAGGTGACCCCGATCGCGAACCTACCCATGACGCTCAAAGGGCAGGCGTGGGGTGCATCACCTGTCATCTAACCCCTGAGGGCATTGTCGGCACCCGATCCCTGCCGGCGGCAAAAGGTGGTCATGCGGTGGTGGCCAATCCGCTGCTCTCCACGCCAAGCGCGTGCGCCGCGTGCCACACCTTCCCATTTCTCGATGATCCAGCTCAACATGGACCCATGCAGCAGGACACCATCGCGGAACATCTACGCTCCCCCGCGGCCGACAAACCCTGCCAAACATGCCACATGCCAACGGTGCAAACGGGTCGTTCTTCCCACCGCGATCACACGTTTCAGGTTCAAGGGAACGCGGCAATGTTGAAAGGCGCCGTGGCTGTTGAAGATGTGCACCTTGAAACAAATGTTCTGCGCATGACTGTGCGACCCGCCGACATCGGGCATGCGTTTCCAACCGGGGATGTGTTTCGCCGAGCCGAAATGAGAGCGTGGCCGATCAACTCGGGAGGTCAACCGATAGGCTCGGTATCCACCCATGTTATCGCCCGAACTTTCGGTGTACACAAAGGGCCGGGTGGTACACTTGCGCGCGAAGTTGTGTCAGACACCCGGATAGTAGACCGGCGTACCATTCAACTAACCTTACCGGCGGGCACCAAACGCGCCGCTTGGCAGATCGTTTGGCAACGTCTGCCGCCTGAACTCGCAAACCAACTGGGCGTAACAATACCCAATCAGGAGAGCATCGTGACAGAAGGACTGGTGTCAGAATGAAAAAGTCCCTCATTTTAACCGGCCTTTTTATTGGTCTTCTCACCGGCTGTGCTCCGTCGGTCACCCCTTCGCCGCCCCCTGCCGGCCCGCCGGCACCAACGGCAAGACCTGTTGCCCACGCACAGGCAACCGCGTCGGCGGTTTCTTCCTCCCCGCCGGCGGCAACGCTCTCCCCACCCAATGACCTGACCTTTTCACCCATTGCTCCCCTGGCGGAACCAATTGCACCGCTGACGCGGAGCTTTGTAAAGGTCACCCTCCCCGGTGTAAAACGCGGCGTAACGGCACTCGACGGCCGCGGCCCCAATGACCTGTGGATATTGACCCAGGAAGAAATGACAGACCGCATTGGTGTAACCGTCGGCGGCGAGGTTTTCCAGTACGACGGCAGCAAGGTAAAAGCGTATGGACACGCTTGCGCGTTTTCCGTGTTCGGCAATGTGATGGTTTCACAGGATGCAGTTGTTGTGCTCGGATTTCGGCCGTGGTCGCGCGGTGTGTACACAAGTTTTCGAGCGGCGCTGTTGCCCAGCGGAATATGGAACTGTGACGACGATAACGGCGGCTATTGGATGGGTCTGACATCCACAACGGGTGATCATGTATGGGAGTTGAGTTGGCAGGGCCGATCCGGTTCGCTCCGAGCATCGGGTGGTCCTGAAGTACGACTTCCCGTGGAAGATCCGTCCTCCGATGAGCACGGTGAAGATCGGCCGCTGCTCATTCAGGGGATATCCATGCGCGGCACCGACAACGGCTACATGGTTCGAAAAGGGGGTGACGGGCGGCCGTGGTTCTACCGCTTTAACGGGGTCGCATGGGCACCCCTCGCTCCGCTCGACAAACACATGGCGGTAGCGGACATGTTTACCGCCGGCGCCGACGACGTGTGGATAGCCATTCGGTGGAATGGTCAGGAGGAAGGCCCAGCCAACGATCTTCTTCATTGGGATGGCAAAACCCTCGCGCTTGTGGCCGTGCCGGCTGCTTTTGCCGTTCGGCAGGTGGGCGCTGACAGTCCCGACAATGTGTGGTTCGGGGGAGAAGGTTCTACCCTTTATCAATGGGATGGAAAGATTCTTCGCCGCGGATCGGCCCCGTTTGCCGTTGGTGATATGTGGGTTGGAAAAGGTGAGATTTGGTTGGCACCGGCGTTGTCGGACGACGGCTCTCCCATTGGACTTGTCGCAAAGGCCACACCGTTGAAAGGAGCGACGCCGTGAAAATTCACATTCGCAGCCGGTCAAGCTTGCCGGCGCTCCTCTCTGTCGTGGCCGCGTGTACACCTGCTCCGCCGGTTGAGACGCCGCCCGCCCGAGGGATACCCACGTCGGCAACCGCGGCGCCGACAACACCGGTGTCCGCCGCAACATCGCCGGCGAAACGTGAGCGAAATCGAGGTCCAAACGGCGAGCTTGCAAGGCGGCAAGGTTCGCAGGTGGATGTTGAACTCGCCACGGGTGAAGTGATCACCGTTCCGCCTTCACAACTACATCCGCCTTCGGGGGATCGATCGCTTTTCGGTATCAGCCCCACCGCCCTCCGTTACCTTGACAGTGGAGTCCTCCTCGTTGGAATGGGCGACGGCACCGTTGCAGGAGTTGACAAAGCCGGAAAACGCCTGTTTTGGGCCGGATTTCGAGGCGCAATCCGCGACATGACCCCGGTATCGGGTGACGCGGTGGCCGTTACAACGTCGCGCGGCGTGGTAGGTCTCCTGCGCGGTGATGGTAAGGTTCAATGGCAGATTGCCGTCACGGCAGAACCGCTGGGCCCCGTTGTGATTGGCCCTGACAACCTTATCCTTGTGGCGAGCCAACGGGGTGTGTTTGGAATTTCGCTCGATGGGAAGATCGTTTTTTCGCACGCTTCGCCCGCATTGCATGTGACCTGCCCACCCTATACAGCGGGGTGCACCGAGACCGAGCCGGCGCCCCTGACGATCGATGGGCCCGACGTGGTGATCGGAGGAAACGTACGCTTTCCCATAAAAGGGCCTCATGTGCCCGTTCCAGACCTTGAACCAAAGTTTAACCTGACCTTCACACGGGTACTTCGCGAAAGTGTGGTGTCCATTCTCCCCGACGGTCCAAATGCCATTTTGGCGCTGGTTTCCAAGCGAAAAGACCGCAGCGAATATGACTGGACCGACGACGACAAATACGACGTTGTCCGAGTGGAAGGGTCAAAAATCTCCCGTTTCGGCGTTCCTGAAAAAGCGTCCAAGTCTGAAGTGTTTGAGGTTGGATCCCAAGCCGCGAAATCGCCGTTTTTCATTGACGGTCTTGTCAGGGGGCCCACAGGAGATCCGTGGATCCTCGCGCGGCGCATCAGCTTTCAGCGCACCCAGAGCATTGACTCCATCATGGGTATGTTCGGGGGAGCCGGTCAAATTCTTGAACTTGTAAATGGTAAGGTTCGCGAGCGGCGCGATCTCTTTTCGATGTTTGCATCGCACTGGCTTTCCACACCCATCGCGGCCTCGCCGACCGACGTCGCAAATACGTTTTGTTTTGGGTTGGAGTCGCCCATTTGTGCGGTGTACACAACATCAAAAACGCGTTTTATCAGCACGCCAAACCCCATTTTCAAAGCGGTCACGGTCGGTAAGGCGCTGTGGCTCATCGATCAAGCCGGGGCCGTCCATAGGCTCTCCAACGACGGCCAAAGAATTGAACCTGTATCACCCGCCCCGCCCTTGCCGGTTCGCGACATAGCGGGCGCAGGCGAGAGCCATGCGTGGGCAATTGTAAAGGACAAGTATACCCTTCTCCACAGCGTCGCGTCGCGATGGAGTGAAACGCCCATTCCAGTGCCGGCAACAACCCTGTTTGTCCGCGCTTCCAACGATGTTTGGGCCGGCCGCACCCACTGGGATGGAACAGAATGGAGCACCCATCACAGCGCTCCGCCCGCCACCGTCGCGTTTACCATACGACCGGCGGACGTATGGGTAGGTGACGCCGACGGGCTTTGGCATGGAGTTGGGCCGGGTTCTCTCCCAGTCAAGTTACCGTCCCCATCCGCAAAAATCCCCGCCGCCAATGCAGCGCGTCTGGTTCCCGGGAGCGTCGATTCTACCCATGTGGTAACCCCAGTCACTTTTCAAATCGACCGCACAACAGTGCTTCGTTCAGCAATGCACGTCTCGGCGGGCAGCGACGGAACTTTGTGGTTTGGAACGTTGCAAAACACCGTTGAGGTGGACTCAATGGGGCGCGCTGCGGTGGTCCGCCAGGTCGGGCAAAAGTTGCAAGGCCGCACATCGCTTGTGGAGTCCAAAGGTCAAGGACTTGTGCTCGACGAGTCGGAGCGATTGGCCTTTGACATGCGCGACGTTGTTCGCTCAACAGATGGCACCAAATCTACCATCCTCGGTGAGCAGCTCTACCATCATGATTTGGTGGCAGTCGCCGGCCTTCCGGGCGGAGCAACTTGGATCTTGGGTCAAGCGCCGGACCTCGCCCCCGGTTCACCTTACCATCTCGACGGGCAAGATCGCCTGAGATCGGGGCTCACCGCTTGGGCAGAATTTGGAGCGCACGCCATGGTCCGTCCCGCCAAGGGTACACCCTTTCAGCCCGTGATGGGTCTACCCTCGGTTGCCTGGTGCGACGTGGCTGTGACGAGCGACGGCGGCGCCTTTTTTGTAGGGGGACAGAGCGACGGGCCTTCCGGTCAGGGTATTGTCTTTCATGCGCGCGGCAAACTTGGAACCGAGCAAACCTCTGAATTTCGAGCGCAGGCCACGCTGCTTGCCGTGGGCGCGGTGAGCCCAACTGAGGCGTGGGCCGTGGGAGCGGGTGGAACGGTCCTCCACATAAAAGACGGCGCGGCCGGTCACTCAACACTTACTTCGGGGGAGTGGTTGCGCTCTGTATTGGCTATCAGTGCCGACGATGTGTGGGTAGGCGGCGACGGCGGAACCCTTTTTCATTGGGATGGGAAAGACTTTCATCCTGTAAACCACACGTTGGGCAACAACGCGTCGATCACCGGCTTGGCCACCGCGGGCGGTGTGATTTGGGCGGTGAGCCCAAGTGGAATTTTAAAGATTGCAAAAAAAGGATAAGCCTCAACCGTCGGCGCACCCCCGATCTGCAAGTGTACTCATGTACCGCAGAACGTTACATACCGCCATTGTTCGTCACCCGGCGGCAGCGTTAGATCAATTGCGTCGGGCTGATCTTCGTAAGGTTTGCCGAGCACGTTGCACAATCGCTCAAACGGCTTGAGATCACCTTCTACGGCCGCCGCGATCATCTCCTCTACCCGGTGGTTGCGCGGTATAAATGCGGGGCTCACCCGGCGCATTGTCGCCGCACGTTCAGCGGACGAAACAGGCTCGTCGGCAAGGCGCGAGCGCCACTTGGCGGCCCAATTCAGAAAGCTGTCAGGTGCCCGAAAAAGGTCACCCAGATGCGAGGGAGCCGCACCGTCGGCGACGTCGGCGAGGCGCCGAAACGCGGTGGTAAAGTCCACCCGGCTCTCTTCGAGCAATTCAAGAAAACCTTTGGCGATGGCCAGATCTCCTTCACGATCTTGGGTGAAACCAAGCTTTTTTCGCATGATCGTTGCGTACTCAGCCTCAAAACGAGATGGGTAGGTTTCAAGCAACTCGGTAGCCATTTCTACCGCCTTGGTTTCATCGTCGTGCATTATTGGCAAGAGAGTTTCAGCCAAGCGAGCAAGGTTCCACATGGCAATGCGCGGTTGATTTGAAAAAGCGTATCTACCCCCGTGGTCTATGGAGCTGAAAACCCGCTTTGAATCGTAGGTGTCTAAAAACGCGCAAGGTCCGTAGTCAATTGTTTCACCGGCAATGCTCGTGTTGTCGGTGTTCATGACGCCGTGGACAAATCCAATGGAGAGCCAATGTGCAACCAGCTTTGCCTGCGCTCCGATCACGCAGTTGAGAAGGGTAAGCGCCGGACCTTTGTCGCGTGGGGCATTGGGATAATGCCTGTCGAGCGCATAGGTTGTCAGCGTTTGAACCGCCTCAACGTCGCGGCGCGCGGCGAAAAATTGGAATGTACCGACACGGATATGACTTGATGCGACCCGGGTAAGAACCGCGCCGGGAAGCGGCGTTTCTCGGTAAACGCGTTCACCCGTGGCAACGGCTGCAAGCGACCGAGTTGTGGGTACACCAAGCGCCGCCATGGCTTCACTCACAAGGTACTCGCGAAGCACCGGCCCAAGAGCGGCTCGACCGTCGCCACCCCTTGAAAACGGAGTTCTACCCGGGCCTTTGAGTTGAACATCTACCCTGCGCCCATTTCGCCCAACGATCTCCCCGAGAAGAATGGCGCGACCGTCACCGAGCTGCGGCACAAACCCGCCAAATTGATGGCCCGCGTACGCGAGCGCAATTGAATCGGCCCCGGGCGGAAGGCGATTGCCGGCCAATATCTCCGCGCCCTCGGGCGAGGTCAGCTCATCAACTGTCAGATGCAGAAGATCGGCGAGCGCGGCGTTTACCGCGAGAACTTCAGGCCGAGCGACACGTGTCGGTTGGACGCGCGCGAAAAAACGCTCTGGCAGCCGCGCATACGTCGTGTCGAAAACAAAAGGCATGGGTTGTCTTATAGGGTAGCCCACGCCGAAACGAAAGGCCCGCTCACCATTTTACCGTGGGATCGGTGAGCCACTCTGCCATGGGTAGAAAAACGCGATCGTGCGCGTGGCTCGACACAAACATGTCGGCGTGCGCCATTTGGAGCGTTGGAGTTCCAACGTTGAGCAGCCGTTTGATACTTGACCCCGACGACTGGAGAACAAATTGGGCTGTTTCTCGCGGCACAATTCCATCCCCGTTGGCAATGACAACGAGCAGCGGCTCGTTCTGTTGTGCGAGCGACGTGGATAGGTTTACACCGGCCGTTACAAGGTCTTTGTCTTTGATCCACTGGGCGATCTGCCGATTCACATGCCGATTTGGATCTTCCACAGTCTGCGCCATTTCGCGCGCGGCGCTCATGTCGACAATATCGGGGTTTAGATAAATTCGAAGCAGACCGGGGGTGAGGCGCGCCGCCTGAGGCAAGAGCGCTCGGGCAATGGTTCGCGTACCTTTCATGGGTAGATTGCCAATAAGCCACGGCGAAAAAAAGGCCGCCCGCACAAGTGGATGAACTTTCACCCATCGGACAGGTGTACCCATGGCAACCATCTTCCCAACGTGATGATCGCGGATGAGGGCGCGGTAGAGGAGCGCGACCGTCCCTCCCAATGAACATCCAACGATGTCTACCCGGTCGATCCCGGTGCGCGTGCGTTCGAGCACGGCGGCGACAACCGACCCGACATCCGCACGCGCAAGGTGCTCAAGGCCATATTCGGTGGACCCATCCTGCCGCGTGCTCTCACCCTGGCCACGAAAGTCGGCACGCCACACTTCAAACCCGCGCTGGGCCAAAAACTGCTCAAGCGAAAGTCCGGAAGGGTGAAAACTGAAGATGAAAGAACTCATCCCATAACCGGGGATGATGAGCACCGGCGCGCGTTCTCGCGACAAGTTGGTGGAATCCCACGCCTGCGAGAGCGCCAGAGTGTACCCTTCGCCGTTGGGTATAAAATGGGAACGCGTTTGAAACATAGCCGCGTGATCGAGGCCGCCCTGGCCAACAAACGCATATTCAGCCGGGAGGCGCCGACCGTCGTTTGCCGCAGCGAACGCCTACGCGACGTGGCGCGACGTTTGAGGGTTACTTCTTGCCTTTGAAGTTGTAATCGTAGCTTGCCACCGTTTCGTTGTTTTTCTTCTCGGTGCCGGTCACGCTCATGCTTGTACCACCCTGTTCATCAAAATTCAGGGTGGCCGAAAGCTTCATTTTGCCGGACCAATTTGCAATTTTTACTTCACACTCGTTGGCCACCAAAATGCTGTTTGACCCGGTGGACTTACCCTTCATCTCACATTCGTTGTACTTTACGGTGTACTCATCCCCATTTTTGGACACTGTCACCGTTTGGTTGGGAACCTTGCGTGGAGGCGACTCGTTGGTGGCCACGGCGGGAGCGTCGACGTGAGCGACCTTGAGAATGCCATTTTCGGTGGCATCACCCTTGTAAGTCCCAGAAAAATCGGGACCGCAGGCGGCAGCGGCAATGCCGAAAACAAGCGCCGCGCCGAAAAAGAGAGAGTTGCGGAGGTTCATGACATACCTATTCAATGGTTGAATTTTCTACCTGGGGAGGTCCGGCGGCAATGACAAAAATGCCCGGGTAACCGTTGGTTTCAAACCCGGCGCTGGGGTTGTTGCTGAGCACCGAGTCTTTGATAATCAGATTGCCGGATTGATCATTGCTCACGAAAAAGATCGCGCCTCCCCCTTCATTCGCGGTGTTGTTTGTCATTTTTACACCGCAGAGAGTGAGTGTAAACGTGTTTCCGTCACAATAGATACCGCCGCCGCTGCCACCGCCGGGTGTGCCCTCTTTGGCTGGATTGGCGCCGTTTCCAATAGCGGAGTTGAATGCGAAGAGGCTGTTTATAACGGTGTAGGAGACGCCTATACTCGACAGCCCGCCGCCGTTGGAACCTGAATTTCCAAAACCGTCTTCACCGCCGAAGGTGCTCTGTACAATAAACACCGGGTCGCCGTTTGACTGGTCAAATACCCGGATCGCGGCGCCGCCGACATCGGGGCCGGTTTCATCGACGACGTTGTTGAAAAACCGCGAGTTGAATACTTTGAACCTACCCCCTCGAACGAAAATCGCGCCTCCACCGTCGGGGTCTGTTTGACCTTTGGCATTGCCATCAATGAAAGTTAGATTTTGAACCGTCAGGCGCGGGTGGTCTTGATCGTTGCAGTGATCCGTTGTCCACACTTGGTCGGGGTCGCACGTGTTTTGATACAAAATGCGCCGCTCGCCCTTACCACTGAGGGTGACTTTCCCGCCGCCGTCGATCACGATTTCCGGCCCCGTGTCATTGCGAATTTTGGCCGTTTCTTCGAGTTCGATCACAACCGGATCGGAGCCGCAGTTGAACGTGATGATTCCACCCTTGGAAACGGCGTCGACAACGGCCTGTGAAGTGCAGCTTTCCGTTGTTCCATCACCAATGACACGGGTAGGGTTGGATGTATCCGCCGGCTGCGCCTCGGCCGGAATGTCACACTTACCATCGGGGTTGCCCGCGGGTGGACCGGCCTCGGGGTTGGTATTGGATCCACCGCCGTCGCATCCAACAAGCACTGCGGCAGCACACACAACACTCAACAGCCAGTTGACTGGCGATGCCACGCAACTCCCACGGACGCACCACCCCGCGGCGGATCCGCAGCCCCACATTTGAAAAGAGCGGCGGCGCAACACGTGGACCTTCACCTTCCGGGAATTTTGGGGACGGACCGCAGATCTTGAGTGGAGAGCTGCGACAACACGTCTTCAATCACTTCCCAAACCGCGGCCTCTTCGGTGGAACTGATTTCAAGGTAGCGAAGCCCCTGCCGAAGCTCATCGGGCGCAAAGGCCTTGATTTTGGGATTGAACCAACTGAGTGCCGTGACAACGCCCCGCACGGCCATGCTGTTTGAAACCACAATGCCGCGAACCTGACGACCGCCGAGCAGTTCATTCAGTTCTTTGCGCTGTTTTGAGCTGGGCGCTCCCCCATCTGTAAACACGATCGACCTCAGTGCATCGAGATCTTTGTCGCGCAGAGCGTCGAGGTACACTCTCCAATCGGCATCGCTCGGAGCGTACGCCGTGTGGATTGTGACCATGATGTTGCCGTGAAAATCCAAGGCCATCTCGCGCTTGGGCTCGGCTTTTGCGGGTGGAGCACTTGGTCGAATGGGCATGGGCGCTTCCCTCACCGGTTCGTTTCGGAGCCACGATACACGAAACGTGTTGCGAAGAAAAGCGGAGCGCGTTCTTTATGTTGTCCAGGGAGAACGCCTTGAAATTGGCTGATTTTCAATGGCGCGGGCAACAGCGCGGGCGCGGTGAACGAGAGGCTCGGGCACGTCATCCGGGTCAACATGAGCATCGATGACTGTGGGTACACGTTGCGTCAGCGCGCTTTCGAGAGCGCTTCGAAATTCGCGCGGGGTTCGCGCGACAGTGCCTCGTGCGCCCATTGCGCGAGCCATGCCGGCAAAGTCAACACGTGTTTGATACTTGTTTGCCCCGAGGTCGTGTCCATAGAGCATCCGCTCGCCGTGGTACACCATTCCATGGCCGGAGTTATTGAGAACTACCCACACCACCGGCACGTTGTGCTCCACGGCGGTGTGTACCTCGGTGCCATTCATCATGAATGCAGCGTCGCCGACAAGTGCCACGACCGGCCTGGTGGGAGCCGCCAACTGACCGCCAATCGCGGCTGCGACTCCGTTGCCCATGGAGGCGAATCCGAGGCTCAAAAACACAGTGCCGGGCTGGCGCGCTTCAAAATAGTGGGTTGCCCAAATGATCGAATTGCCGTTGTCCACGAACAAAAGACCGTCGTCGGGCATGACGGCTCGCATTTCGCGCACGACGCGAGGCGGTTTCAAGATGCCATCGAGCTTACCATTCAGGGTGGAAGGCGGCGGCTCTCCCCATTTCAGACCTACCCTTTCGCGCGGCAGTTTTGCCTTGGCGCCCGGCCGCCGACGTGGAACAAGTTTTTGTAACACCAACCGAGCATCGCCCACAATTCCAACATCCACGGGGTAGTTCTTACCTATTTCATTGGGGTCAATGTCGATCTGAATCAGGGCGTGTTTCGGTTGGAGACGCTCATCCCAGTTGTTTGTTTGTAACTCGCCGAGACTGGTTCCAACAACGACCAACACGTCAACCTCGGTGCCGAGAAGGTATGCCTCGGCTCGGAGTTGACCGCCGAATCCAAACACGCCAAGCGACAGCGGGTGGTTTTCCGGGAAAACCCCTTTACCCTTGGGAGTGGATGCCACAGGAATTCCAAAATGGACGGCCAGGTCAAGTAGAGCAGCGTGGGCGCCGGAGATAGCGACTCCATGTCCGGCCAGAATCGCCGGCTGTTTCGCGTCGGCGATCAGTCGGGCCGCTTCTGCAAGTGCCGCGGGATCGGGCCCAAAAGTGCGAACATAAGCGGTGCCTCTTTTGCGAATGGGAGGCACAGGCTGCTGTTGAACATCCACGGGCAGACTGACGTGAACGGGACCGGGGCGGCCGCTCATCGCGCAGCGAACAGCGCGGTCAATCATGTCATTGGCGCGTTCACCCGAAGGGATGGCCACCGACAATTTGGTGGCGTGTGAAAACAAACCTACCGTATCGGCT
Organism: Polyangiaceae bacterium; assembly: GCA_016712345.1. GTDB lineage: Bacteria > Myxococcota_A > Polyangia > Polyangiales > Polyangiaceae > JADJRH01. The sequence goes on along the minus strand of JADJRH010000011.1, from coordinate 2,123,285 downwards.
CCAAGGCGCGTGCTGTCTTGAAGTGGGCTTCTTCCAAAGCCTTTTGTTGCGTTCTGACCGGTAAGAATAAGGAGGGGAGTAGAGTCTGCCATGGCGGCTGCAACGCCCGTGATCGCGTTTGTAGCGCCCGGGCCCGTCGTTGTCATGCATACCCCGAGATTGCCTTTTACCCGCGCATATCCGCCCGCCATGAAAGCGGCTCCGCCTTCGTGTTTGGCGAGGATATGTTTGGGCGTACCTTTCGCCCGCAGCGATTCGTAAAGTGGGGTGATTGCCGATCCGGGTACGCCGAAAACGTACTCTACACCCTCTCTTTCAACCGCGGCAAACACGGCATCTGCCACCGTAACGGGCGGGCGAAAGGCTGGTCGCAGTATCGTCGAAGCTGCCGGGGGTGAACCGGGAAGCGGAGCCCCCCTGTTCTCATGCGGACTCTTTTCTCTCGTTGTGGCGTCATCGACTTTCACTGTACTACCTCAGGCATTACGAACTCAGCGTCGAATTAAGACACAGGAAACGTGCATTCCCATGCCCGGTGACATGAGAACGATAAAGGGCTTTTGAATTTCGTGGCCCTTCGAGGCCAACGTCATGGGTATGGAAGCAACGGTTGCATTGCCGTGTTCATCGAACGAATCGATGTATTGACCGGGGTTGATCTGTTCTTTCCAGCGGTCCATGAGAACGCGACTTGCCTGGTGTGCAACAAGCGCCACGTTCGAAGGATCGATCGCGTGTCGAGCAAGCATCGCCCGAACGAGTGCGACGGGGCCGTCGAAACCATACTCGCGAGTTGCCAAAAGCTCCCGGGGCGACAAGTCAAATGTGATGCGGGGCCCACGCAGATCGATGGCGGTCGCATCGTAGAGAGCGCTTTCAGTGTCGGTCGCAAAGTCGACAATTTGGTTTTGGTCACCCGGTCCGACAACAACGGCTCCGGCACCGTCCGCGATGGAGACCGCGTACCCGCTTTCCGGCTCAACATGTGTACTCATGCGAGCGCCGGCGACAACGAGAACATATTTGGCAGCGCCGAATCGAACGGCCTCGGCCGCCAATCCCAGCCCGGTAACAAACGCCGAAAAGCTGGTTCCCTGAGGGGCAACGAGCGTGTCTCGCCGAAGCCTCAAGTCCCGATGAACGGCATACAGGGCGCTCGGTTCAACATGTTTGCCGAGGGTAATGCCCCCGTAGACCCGATCGATTTGTGAGCCCGAGACGCGCGCACTTTCGAGTGCGCGCCGAGCGGCATCAACGACGAGCGACTCAATTGCCTCGTCCGGCGCCAAGATCGGGGCTTCTTTTGCCGCCGAAAACATTTCTTTTTCTTCGGCCGAGATGGATGCCGAACGAAGTGTACTCACTCGCCCGCCTGAATCCGAAGGGGCGACCGCGCTGATTTCTCCCAAACAACAAGGATGAATCATGGTGCGTATTCTCCCGGGCCACGCAATTGCCCGAGAAGCGGCAAACACCTGAGCATACAGCAAAGGCCGCGCCGCGTGTAACAACTCTCTTGGAGCCCCACAGCGATTCGCCCCAGAGCCTCAAAATGCCGAGGAAAACAGGCTTACCGAAACTTTTTCGGAAGGACGTGTTGAGGGGCCGGCCCAGCAGCAACCGCCCCATGCGAGCCGTTTGGTCCGCACCGGTGAAGGCAGTTTGAAGGGACAAAAAGCGAAAGGCCGGCTGCGCGCCGACCTTTCATTTTTGAAGCGTACACATGCGTGACGCGAAGCGGGCCCGCGACCCGAGTTAGTCAGTCAAGACAAGGCATGGGCTGATCGTCGCCGCGCTCGCCCACGTACACCCGAAGAACCGCGAAATGGGCGGGGTCACCGAAGATCGCATGGTTTGCGACAAGCAGCGATTTGCGAGCGTCGTCGAAAACCATTGTCGCCGGCCCATCGAACGGAATTTCACTTCCAGCGGGGCCCTGAAGCGTTCCGATATGGTCTCCCGCCGGACTGAGGATCGCAATCGACGACGAGACGCCCGCGAGCGAGACGTAGAGTTTACCCGACCGACCGAAAACCAGGCTGTCTGGAACCGAAAAACCGTGGAAGCTGTGCACGAGTTCCATCTCTTCGGGAGCGGGCGACTCCACAAGCGGGATGCGATACACGTGACCGGTGGACGGGTCGGCCGGATCAAACGTTTCAGTCACGTATACCCACTGCCTATCGGGGCTCACCTTGATACCGTTTACTCCGAAAGGCGCGGGCGCCAGCAACGAACCGGCGAGCGCGGGGCTCTGAAACCAAACCTCGGGCTCTCCGCCACCCGGCGGAACGCGGTAGATCGTGGCCTGGGTAGAATCGGTGAGGTAGAGATTACCCTCATCGTCAAATGTCATTTCGTTGGAGGTGGGCGGCAAGTCTACCGGCGTCGGGGCACACGGGCTCGGACCTCCTTCTACACAGATGGGTAGATCGGGTAGAGCGCACGAGTATGAAGTTTGGGTATACTCGTGCCCGTTGCGTTCAATTCGAATGACGCCCAACTGGGTAGAAAGAACATAAACATTGTCGTTCGCGTCAACGGCAATACCACTCAAGGCGTGCTCAAATGCCGTGTTTTCTCCTTCGATTTGAATTTCATCAAGCAGCTGACCGTTGGATCGACGGAGGACCGTCACCACGCTGGGCCCCTTGCCCGCGGTACCAAAAGTGGCCGGACCGGCAACAAACACGCGGCTACCCGCGATGGCAACACCTTCGGGAAACCCGCCGTTGCAGCCGACTGTACCGGCGCAGGACGACGCTTCGATCCCGATCTGTGCGAGAACCTCACCCGTCCCAATTTTGGGTTTTGCCACGGCGGTTCCAGCCATGGACGCGCAGGCGAGAAACAAACCACTCGTAAGAGTTAAACGGCGAATGCTGATAGACATTTGAGAATCCTCCGGCAAGCGGGGTATGGTCAAATTTGTCAAGTTTGGTCGGCAGCTCGGTTAGAAACGGTGGCGCGGCAAACTTGACTGTGAGTAGCAAAGCAAGAACAACAGTCCCTCGACTTTAATGACGGCGCGGCGCGGCACCAGTCACACGTATGAGTGACACGTTGCGGAATACACGCGACATTTCAGCGGCCCGGAAAACATAGCAACGCACTCGCTCCGCGTCAGGCCATCGACTGAATAGACGGTAGCTCAATGAAGGGTAGACCCCACGGCAGCCCTCACACAACTCATCGACCCGGCCATCCGAACCTGACGAATGGAAGCCGGCACGGTTTCTTGAACTGATACACCAAGGCGCTCGCGCGCAAATGGGCTTCGCGGCACTTGTCACCTCGACTGCACCTCTCACCTTTTGGACTAAAAAGTCCAGCTCGCGTGCACCGACCCAACGCCCACGTGCACATTCGTGGGAAGGAGCGTTTGCCACGAGGATGCCTGTTTCATGCGGACCTCGTTTCTGTACTCCTCAGGTGTCATACGCTTGGCGCTGTACACAATCAACCCAACGCTGGCGGCGGTTGCCATCGTGCCGATCACGCCCACGACCCAGTCTTTTCCAGTTGAATCGCCGGACGGCCGCGCGAGCACGCCGGCGATTGTACCGACGGGAACAGTACACGTGAGAACAATTCCAAGCGCGAGCAATCCACGATTGCGACGCGGCATTTCTTTGGGAAGAGGTATTTGGTCGTCGAGTGTGGCAAACGGTCGCGCCGTGGGTAGTTCGTCTGAACCAACGTTTTCCGATCTCGCAGTCGGCGCGGGTTTGGGAGACGGTTTTGGTTCCGGCTGGACGGTCCGGTCGGACACTCCCGACTCAACCACCGCTGTTGTGTCCTTCGTCCGATTCGGCACAACGCCCGGTGGCGGAGGGGGAGGCGGCGGCAACGTCGACGGATCCCCCAATTCTACCATCCAATTCACCCCGCCGGGCGGTGGGGGCGGAGGGGGAATTTGTTCTACCACCGTGGGTGGAGGCGGCTCTGCCAAAGCGGTGGAGGGTAAGGTTATCGCCGCGAACAAACATCCCCACGCCGAAAGCCAAACCCGCGCGGTGCTTCGCTGTGCCATGTTTCCGCGTCGCTGCACCAAACATGCCCAAGTGCGGAGGGGGTTGCAGGCGGCCGTGGGGTCTTTTTTTTTGTGCCGGGTGTGAAGGTTGTGCCGATCCTGATACACCTGTGCGAGATGCTTCACCGCTGTCATTTTGGCACCACACTTCAGGGCAACATCTTGCGGGCCTGAATTTCACGATGGATGACTTCCGCCATCAAGTCATGCCCAGCAGGCCCAAAATGAGCGTGATCCTCTAGAAAAAGCGGGGATCGGGCATTGCCCGACTTAAAGAGTTCTGCCGAGAAATCAACCCATTCATGTTTGCCTTGAACGAGCAATTGATACAGGTCAAAGTGCCGCGACAGGTACAAGTACCGATCAAGCGCCATTGTCTGAAGTTCTCCATCCACGGGGAGAAGCATGTATAGAACGCGGGAGCCCACCTCTGCGGCAAGCGCGTCGATGGCAGCAAACATGGCCGAGATGCTCTTTTCGGCTTCAGATCGGGAGAGAGTTGCGGGCCTGCAAATCGACGCGATTGTACTCGCCGCCAGTTCTCGATTTTGCCACAAAACACGCATTAAAATGCTGCGCGACAGACGGTCTATACAGGGCCCGGCCACATCGGCTCGGACGAGCTTTTCGCCATCCCACCGCAGGAGAGGCTTGTGGTTGCCAAAGCCCATTTCACGAGATGAAATCTGAAAGTCGTTCCCGGTGAAAATCCCCACAACCAAAACACGGGGTTTAACAATGGGTAGGATTTTTTTAAGGGTTAACCAATATTGATCAATCGAATACCCCGAGACGGACGCGTTGATCACCTGGTAGCCGGCCAGGCGGGCTTCAAGTCGCTTTCCAACCTGCTCTTCATCTGTAAGCGACGGTCCAAAAAAGATTGAATCGCCCATTAACAAAACGCGTTCACGCGACAAATCAACGCGTTCAAGCCGCTGACCAATGACATCGGGCGGCCCGTAGGGCGACCACCCCAATTCAGGATCGTAGATTTGTGAGGCCATTGGACCACCCTGCCAGGGTGGACGGTAGCGATGATCCTCCAACCGAAACCGCACCGTTGTGGACATCCCCAGCAAGATCACCAGCATGAGTACACTCGTGCCAACGAGAAGCGCAATCTGACGGCGACGCGGAGGCACCTCGGTTTCGCCCGGAGCGGGTAGAATGAGCAGGCGAATAACCCAGGTGGTGCCTGTAACAATCAGGAAAAAAGCGGCCGGCAACATCCAATAGCCAAAAAGTGGAGCGTCAAATCCCATGAAAATGACGACCGACGCGGCGGTCAGGCGCATTCTGTATCCCCACTTGCCGGCAAGGAGCGCCATTCACCGCTCCGTATCAAATACCCGAAAGCGCACTCCGGGTTCCAGATCTTCAAAAACAGCCAAAGCCGAGAGGTTTGCTTCAGTGCCAACGGGGCGCTTTCCCGGCCCGAGAAGCAGAGTCAGTTGAACCGCTTCCCGATATGATTCTGGGTTGAAATTCGACTCGCTTGCGAGCGTTGGAAGTTCATACTGTTCGAGAACGGTAAACTCCGCCAAAAACCTCACGCGGGCCGAAAAAGGAACTTTGTAAAGAAGTGACCGCGCGTGAAAGTCGTCTTCAAGCACACGGGTAGATTCTTCACCCGCCTGAAACGACAGCACCTCAAAACGACCTTTCCCTATTTCGCGGAGTTTTTCTGCGGCCTCGCGATGCCGCTCCTGCGCGTGTTCGGTATCCCATTCTACCCCGGCTTCCGGTGTACATCCCAATGGACTAACGCAGGTGACCTCTGCGAATAATGCGTACACAAGCGCCCGCCGGAAGGGCTTCACCTTCCCTCCACATTGACAAGCGATGCCGCGCATAGATCTGCAAGCGCCATGATCGGTACCTGCGGGTTGACCCCGAGATTGTCTGGAAAGACGCTTGAATCGGCAACGAAGAGGCTCTTTGTTTGATGCGTTTCGAACGTGGGGCGCACAACGCTTGTCTGCGGATCGGACCCCATTTTTGCCGTGCCAAACAAGTGCGTCATGGACATGGAGTACGCACTCGGGTTGAGGCTTGCTTCACTCTCAATGCTCGCAGCCTCCGAAGGCGTGCGGATGGTAGGGTGGAATCCGGCGATGGATGGGTAGACCTCCAGCGCTCCGGCCGCCAAAAACAGATCTGCCAAAATGCGAACGGCGCGGCGCGCTTTTTCAATATCGCCGGGCGTGAGCGAATACGTCACCCAGGGTCGACTGACACCGGGGCGCACCCTACCCTTTGCTTTTGCGCGAAGCGCGGCACCCCAAACCGCGTATTTGTCCAAATTGGCGAGACGCTTGGCGAACGCGCTTCCAACACCCGGCACGCGCGATGCGAGGATGGAAAGGTCAAACCCCAACGCTTCGAGTTTGATACCTTCACTTCGATACCCGATCACTTCGTGCCCCTGCGTGGCGCCGCGCCAGGCGACGACCGACTCTTTGAAAAGCCCTGTGACGGAAACGCCGGGATGCGCGCATAAGTTGTCACCCACCGGCCCCTGGGTAACCCCGCTCCGGCGCAGCAATACAGGAGTTTGAATGGCACTCGCCGCAAGCACAACAGCCCGCCGCGCTCGAATTTGAAAAGGAGCACCGGCCGCTGTTCTACCCACGACACCGCGAGCGCGACCGTGATCGATCACCACTCGATCGACTCGCATACCCGACCAAATGCGACCACCGCGTTCCACAGCATCGGGCAGGTAAGACCGATCCATGGATAACTTGTGACCGTGCGGACAGCCCTGCAAACAACGCCCTTCACCGACGCAACCCGAAACGTTTCGAGCAATGGGGCGGTGCTGAACCCCGAGCGTTTCGGCCCCCTGACCGAGCAGAAGATTTTTTCTACCTGCGACGTTCTCGGTGGTGGAGTGAATGTTCAGACGTTTTTCAATTTGAGCCTCGGCCTTCGATATCGATTCAAACGGTAAGGCGTCCGCCAACGTTCGATCATTGGATACCCACTCTTCCCACACTTCCCTGGGAAACTTCCAACAGATCGCCCCGTTGATCACCGAGGTGCCGCCGACAACTCTACCCTGCAAATAGGGCATGGATAGATTTCCAAATGCGATGGATGTCCCCATATCGCGGTAGAGCGACGCCATGGCCTGAAGGCCGCTCTCGGAAAACGATTGCGGCGGAGCAGGATGACCTTCCTCGACAACAATCACGGGGATGCCCCGTTCAGACAAATGTCTTGCGACCACGGCGCCCGCCGGGCCACTTCCGACGATCACAACGTCGGTTTCAGCTGTGTGGGGCTGCCGAACGGTTCTACCGTCGACTTCACAGAGGCTCACTGTGCACTCCCCGCAGCGGCTGACGAGTAGAACGTCCGCGTTTCAGGTGTTTCGAAATAAGCGAAACACGCGAGCGTTTTGAGTGTTGTGAGTGCCTGCTTCACGAAGACGCGCCGATCGCCGTCGATTTGGACGAGAAAGGCCTCTTGCTCCTCCGGCGTGAGCAGGTGAAAGGGCCGCCGGTAGCCGCTCCATACAGGTAGAAACGTGAGTGTGTACACCATGGGGCGGAGGCCCATGACCACAAGGGGCGCCGCCGAACCGTTAAAGGCGTTAAAAAAATCCGCAGTGCCATTTTCGGAGAGAGTGGGTAGACTGCGCTCTGTGCCCAAAATGGCTTTGAAAAGAGCCTCCGCCCATTTCATTTCCACGCCGGTTAAGCGGAATGAACTTTGAACGCCGAAAGCGATCTGCGCGGGAACATAGTTCAACAGGTGGTCACGTTCGAGGGTGAAGTACGTGGGGGTTTCAATACAGCGACCCGCAATCACAAGGTAACTTACCCCAAGCAACTCGTCGGCGTTGTCAGGTGAAAGTGAAACGAGCGGGTCTTTGGTGAAGTAAACCGTTCCGGGGGGGTTTGGACCCAGCGCGTAGTCGATCATGAGGCCGCGGTTAAACCCCGCGGGCATGGGCAAACCTTCGGGATCTACCACTTCATAAAACCACTCGGTGACTGGAACATGATCGCGCATTTTGGGCCGGCTGGGCGCGTCAATGCCGTCTTGTTCGAGCCGCACATTCCACCCCATGAGTCGATTGGACTGGGGCTCGCGGTAGAACGTTTTTTGAAATGTTTTCCAAGTCAACCGCTCGACCCACCCGGGTAGGCCGAGGCTTGTGCCGCGGTAGACCCAGCCTTCAACAGCGGTTGGGTCTACCGGGTAGCCGGAAAGGATGTGGGCCCGCAGCTCATCCCGCGACGCCGTGCGCAGTTCGCGCGCGGTGGTCACAGCGATTCTCCAACAAATGTGTACATCGAGCGCAGGTTAACACATCCGCGGGGTGTGACGGTAGTCTATTCAAGCTGTATCGGCTTGTCGCGTTTAGCGGCCAATATACTTGATTCGCATGTGACGGGAAGGGGTTATTCCCGAGCAGACGCGCGGGTTGATGTAGTAGTAATATTCGATTTGCCCGGCCGGGAGATCTTTGGAGAACGTTCGCTGCCAGGTGGTTGGAAAGGGATCCATCATGTGGACGTTTTGCGGCTCAAACGTGGACAACTTGTACCGGCGCCACCGAAGCACGTCACCCCATTTGCTTAGATTTTTTGCCACCGCACCGGCAATGGTAGGCGAAGCATCGAGGACTGCCCTGGTTGGACCCGTGCCCGGGTTCACTTCGTTTGCGAGGCGCCAAAATACTCTTTCATAGTTTTCATAATACGTGGCATTGGTATTGGCAGTGAGGTTCCACAGGGTCGAATCGACCTGGTCGGGAGTTTCGATCGAGTTGGTTGTTTGGAATCCCGTATTTTGACCATACAAGATGCCCTCGTTTGCCGCCCATTTGTTGGGACAATTGGCGGCTCCCGAGGCGGCGGCTGAAATGGGAAACACGGGACTGCCCAAGTTGGTACCGGCGGCGACGTCAATGATCGCCTGTTGAGAACACGCTGCCGCGGGAATCACCCTGTCCTGCGGCAAAACGTCAAGCGCCTGATGCGATGCCATAAACGCGCGACCGCCGTATGTGTATGTGTACGCACCCGAAACCGGCTCGGTCCATCGCCCCTCGCGTCCTTCACGCAGGATCGTTTCTGTTTGTTCGGTGGGCAATGGGTAGTCAACCCCGGCAACCGACGACTGGGTGATTGTTTGAGTTGCGAAATTATACTCGGCGAGAGTATCGCCTTCGTACCCACCATTTTCACCCACCTGCGGAAATCCCTCTTGGATGAGCATGTACACCATGGCGCGGTAACGAAAAGCGTCAAACAACGTGTCTTCCACATGCCTGTAGAACCGGTAAAGCTCGGAGGGAGTATAGCCGGCGTCCGACCAGATTTTAGTGTTGCATTCACACGCCTCGCCGACGTCGACGGTGGGGTAGCCGGTGATTGGATTCCAGTATAAGTAGTTAAACCCGGCCGTGTGGTTTGACCCGTTCACGAACGGATTGACGGCATTGATAAACTGTTGATTGGTGGGATCTTTTGCGTTGCAGCGCTTTGTAGCGCGATTTTCAAGCGTTTCGAGCCCAAATCCTGTGACTTTTACGCCTGCCACGTGTTGAAACTTGCGCGCGTCTTCGGCAAGGTAGCTTCCCATTTCAGACAAGAGATCTGTAAAGTGGTTTCGGTAGTTCACGTCGCTGGGTGACCCGAGGGTATACTCCGTTCCACATTTTGATCCCGGGGATGAACTTGACCCGCCGTTGCCATCCTTCAGGTCCACCGGATCGGCGGCGAGCCCTACTCCCGTAATCGCTTCATCAAATACCCAATCGGGCACACTGTTGCTCCCCACGCGGACGCCAATCACCGCTACTTTGCCGTATTTTGCGGCTTGATGAATTTCGCGATCGAGGAAGCTGAAGTTGAATTGCCCCGGCCCTGTGTGCAGGTCTTTCCAGTCAAGGCGAAGAAACACGCCGGCCACGTCGGGGTTGGCCCACGTTTCATCCATGACTTTATACTTGAGACTGATATCTCCGCCCAATGCAGGCTCACATACACTGTCCGCGTGAGCACAGAGGTTTTTTCCACCGTACGTCATGACGGCCGGACCACTTGTACAAGCCTGGGCCGAGGGAACAGTGTAATAGCCGCAGTTGTTGGGGGAGAGCGCAATCATGCCGGCCGGACTGTTGCGTAACGGACCGGTAAACTCCGTGGCGGCATACGGAGCAACAACATTGTACGGCCTTGAAAGCGCGGGATCTTCGCACAGGTTCATTCCAACCGAAGGTGCCGCACCGATCTGAACCACCGAGTCGGTCGGGGTCAGATTTGTCCATTTGACGCTGTCCCCTTCGTAAACCGTGATTTCGTAGGTGTCGGTGCCGGCGATATTCGTTCCAAACGTTCCATCCCCGTTGTTGGGTACGGTAATCAGCGAAGCTGCGCCCGCCGTAAGAGCGAAGCTTAAAACACATCCGCCGGCCAGTGCCGAAATTGTCCTTTGATATACACGAGCGGCGCGGAAATGAGAATTCATACGAACCTCCGTGCGACCACCTTCAGCGTGAGGGATCGCAATGCCCGCAAACCATGTATCGGGCGGCACCAATACTCCATATCGCGAATATTTCAGAGCTGAGCAAACACGGCTCCGAACAGCGCGCTGGCTACAAACCGTGAAACTTCGCGAAGGAGCGGGCTTGTCGTGGCGGCACAATTGGCGCTACGCTTCCGTGTTGCCGACACTTCCGCGCACCGCGATCAAACGAGGACCACATGCGAACATCTCTTCTTGCTTCCGGTTGGATACCGCTTGCTCTTGCGATCTGTACAGGAGCCGTCTCAGGTTGCGGTGAGGTGTTTGTCGCTTCAACAGGCGGGGCCGGCGGGTCGGATACGTCGGGCTCCGCAGGCGCGACAACGGGGGGAAGCGGGGGCGGTACAGGCGGAAGTTCTGGCGACTGCACCAACGGTGATACCGCCGACTGTTATACAGGTCCGGCCGGTACACCCGGGATGGGGCTTTGCAAACTTGGAAAAAAGACCTGTGTCTCGGGACAATGGTCCACGTGCGAGGGTGAGATCACGCCCGCTACGGAGGTGTGTGAACCCGGCCCGAACGGCGCTGTGGATGAAGACTGCGATGGTGCAGTGGACGAGGGATGCAGCTGTTCCGCTGGGACATCGCAGCCTTGCTATTCAGGCCCGGTGGGCACAGCGGACACCGGCCAATGCCAAGCGGGATCGCAAAGCTGTCAAGACGGAGTTTGGGGCGAGTGCAAAGGGGAGATCCTGCCGGCGCCTGAAATATGCGACACGCTCGACAACAACTGCGACGGTAAGAACGACAACTTTGATACCGGTTGCAGCGCCCCTGAAGCGTTGGGGGAGTGTAAAAAAGGATCCCTCGTGTGTGTGGCCGCCGAAAATCCAGAGTGCCAACCCGCTCCCTCTTCCACCGAAACATGTGACGGTAAGGACAACAACTGCGACGGCGCCGTTGACAATTTTGTGGAAGGGCCGGCATGCACCGTTCAGACATGCTCGGGAAAAAAAGCGTGCGCCACGGGGCAGGAGTATTGTGTTGTGCCCACCGAACTCTGCGGCAACAACGTGGACGACAATTGCGACGGCGTCAAAGATCCCCTGAGTGCTCCCATCTTTCTCGAAACATTTTCCGCCGGAAACGCCGCTGGGTGGATTGTCGGCAACGAATGGGAGATCGACGCCGCGAAGGCGTCAAACAACGAACCGGCCGGCTTTTTCGGTGATCCGGCAGACGACGCCACACCCACGCTCGACAACATGATTGCCGGCGTGGTGATCGGTGGGCCTACCACCAACAACGTGCATGACCCTTATTATCTAACCAGTCCCAAAGTCAACGTGTCTGCGTACCAAGGCGCGGTGTACCTGGTGTTTCAACGTTGGCTCAACTCAGACTTTGTGCCGTACATGTCAAGTACGGTTGAGGTGTACACAGGCTCCAAGTGGGTAACCGTTTGGCACACGCCGGCCGACGGCGTGGCCGACGCACAGTGGACACGTCAAGTGCTGGACGTAACACCCTTCAAGAACGCAACCTTCCAGGTACGTTTCGGCGTGCAGGTGATTTCAGGCGGAGCGTATCAGGTTTCCTCCTGGAACATTGACGACGTTCGCCTCGTGCAGTGCATTTCGAATATGTAAAAGTCATCCTCATCAACCTCTCTCAACTCGGTCGCACCCTTTCTATGTGTACACGTGCTCGCGTCCAAGGTGCTCGCCGCAGGTGGGCATTCGGCCTCGCCGCGGCAGTGACGCTCACCGGCGAGCTTTTTCTCGCCCCACGCGCCGCGGCGGACACGGCTCGGCGCGCCGCACTCTCGGTGACACGCGCTTCCGGCGCCGAACAATGTTTGACTTCGATCGACCTGATTCGGTCCGTGGAAGGGCGACTGGGCAAAGACGTTTTCAACATGCCTTCAATGGCCGAAATGGTGGTCGAAGCGCACTTGCAACCCACTGAGTCCAACGCCGGATTTCGGGCGGATCTGACAGTGGTAGATCCCCAAGGTAAGATCCTGGGTACACGCAGGTTGGAACGCGCCGGGGACAATTGTCGCGCAATGGATGAGGAAATTTCTCTGACAGTGGCGCTCCTCATCGACCCTGAGGCGGCGCTCAATCCCGGCCCTGCGTCCCACCCTCCGCCGGTCGTTGTCTCGCAGGTTGCGCCTCCCTCCCCTTCCCCTTCCCCTTGCCCTCCACTGCCACCTTCCATCCCTGCAAACTCTCCGGCAACGAGTCCACCCGCGATATTAACCCCGTCCCGTTCGTGGCAGATAACTCTTCTGTTCGGAGCTGTTTTGGGCTTTGGAATTTTACCCGATGTGGCCGTTGGAGCAAACTTGCGGGCGCTGATCTCCCCTCCCAGAATCTTCCCATTCCAAATTGGAGCCGGAGTTTGGAGTCCTTCCACAGCTTCGTTTTCGGAGGCGGGCGCCAAGTTTTTCAGTGCAACGGCGACCGTGCTCGGCTGCCCTCTGTGGGGTACCAAGTTTGGTTTTGGGTATGTGGCGTGTGCGGGTGTGGAAGCCGGAGCCATTCGAGCGGGTGGATTTGGCTTTCCGGTTTCGCTCACAAGGGACGAACCGCTTTTGAATGGGGCGTTGGAAGGTCGCGTTGTGAGGAGGCTTTGGGGCGCGCTCGCGGGGTCCGTGGGCGTGGGTATGACCATCCCTTTTTATCGCCACCGTTTTTATTATACCGACGAAGCGGGAAGCGAGCGCGAGGTGTTTCTGGCTTCACCGGTCGCCGGCCAGGTAGACTTGCTGTTGGGCTTCGCACTGTGAGGCCCCCCGCGGCCGCGCGGAGCGAGCGAAGCGAGTGAGCACGGACGCTTGGGGGGCCGCGCGGCGCGTGCGCCGCGCATTTGGGGGGCAGCAAAAATATTTTCAAAAAATCGGTTGCGCCACGCCATAGAGCCTCCGGAAAGTTGCAATGTTGATCCCCACCCCAACCACCGAAAGCCTTGTTTCGTTCGAACAGGCGTTTCGGGACCACGCTCCCTACGTGTGGAGGTTGTTAAAACGTCTCGGTGTACACCCGGACGACGTGGAGGATGTATGCCAAGAGGTTTTTCTGGTAGTGCACCGAAAGCTCCATACCTACCATGGTGGATCCACCGTTCGAACATGGATCTACGGGATTTGTACACGGGTTGCATCCGAGTATAAAAGGCGCCCCTACCACCGCAGAGAAACACCCACTGCCGACCTACCCGATGAACCCGCGGACGTTTCACCCGAGGCAAAGCTTGATCAAAAACGGGCCCTTTTGCTGCTGGATCGCGCGCTCGACAAATTGGACCACGACAAGCGGGCAGTGTTTGTATTGTTTGAAATTGAAGAATTGAGCATGGCAGACGTGGCCGCGGCCTTACAGTGCCCACTTCAAACCGCATACGCGCGCCTTTACGCCGCGCGAAAACAAGTTCAGAGTGAGTTGAAAGGGCGGGTAGACTTGCCGGCACCGGCAAACGAAAGGAGCGCGCCATGACGCCTGAACGCGATCCCCCGCGGCTGTCGCAGGAGCACTCTGAAATGGGTAGATTCTTGCGAGAAGCAGCCGGTCAGGCGCGGGAAGATCTTCCTAATCCCGAAGCGTTGAAACGCATTTTTTCGCAGCTTCCATCGGGTGGATCCGCTTCGGGCGGTACCGGTGGGGAGGCGCACAAAACAACCCATGGTCATTCTCCCACGGTAGCTGCCCACTCGGGCGTTGGAGGTTCCGCGGCCGTCGGAGGGCTTGCGGGCCTCGTCGTGTGCGGCGTCTTGTGGTTGTCAACTCCGGCATGGCTCGACGAACCAAAGCCCGTTCAAACCTCGCCGAGCGCGGTCGCTTCGGCGCTTTCTTCTCCTACCCTATCGGTGTCCCCCGAGCGCACCGAGTTGAGTGGACAGGATAAACTCGCCCCGGTGGACAAAGCGCATGGGCAGGTGGCAAACGGCGCCTCCAAACCGGTGTCAACAGGCGAAATACCCATCGCGGCGCCGTCTGAAACATCCACATCGTCCGCCGACGCGCCGGCTCAAGAACCGGGTGAATCGGAAGCTTCGCTGCTTGCGCGGGCTCAAGGTCAAATCCAGTTGAACGGCAATGCGGCGCTTGCCCTTTGTGAAGAGCACCGAGTCAAGTTTCCCAAAGGGGTGTTGGGTCAAGAGCGGGAAGTGATCGCTATCTCAGCGCTGGTCGCGCTTGGTCGAGTTCCAGAAGCGCGTGCGCGCGCAAAAGTCATGATCACCGCCAATCCAAACTCAGCCTATGTTCGACGGTTGTCGGTGATCGTTCCAGAATTGGAATCGGCGGACAGCGCCGGCCTTCAGTGATCTAAAAAAAAGTCGACAGGCAATTCAAAAAAGAAACTCGCCCCCGCCATAAAGGTATTGCGACCCACGATCGCCGACCTTCCCGCGAGGCCCAAATGCCAACGGGTAGTCGGGCAACTCTTGCCCTTTTCTGAGGTAATCCAATGAAACGCACCGGTGGTATACTTGGCATTTTGGCTTATTCTACAGCACTTTTGGCGTTTTCTACCCTAACCGGTTGTGTCGACGACAAACTTGTGGGCGGCAAAGGAGGGAGCGGTGGGACCGGCGGCGCGGGAGGTCAAACCTCTTCGACAGGCGGAAGCACAGGCACCGCGGGTCAAGGCGGAATGGGAACAACAAGCGGCACCGGCGGAAGCGGCGCAACCGGAGGCGGCAGTACGAGCAGCACCGGTGGCAGTACAAGTGGAACGGGCGGCACGGGTGGAATGCCTCCCATGTTGGATGGATGGGCCCGCCAATTCGGCGATGATACGCGCCAAGAGGTAACCGACGTTGGCGTAGATTCAAATGGCAATATTGTGATGGTGGGGCTCATGCGAGGCACATTTGCCATGGATGGTGCCACGCTCGTAGCCAACTCAATTCCAAACAAGCCACCCACCGACTCTGACATTTTTGTGGCAAAGCTCGACCCAACGGGCGCCGTCCTGTGGGCCAAAAATTTTGGCAATGGTACACCTCAGGATTGTTATGGGGTGGCCGTTGACGGAGCGGGAAACATCGCTGTGATCGGCGGATTTCGCCTAACGATCGATTTCGGAGGAGGAGGTTTGACCTCTACCGGGTCTGAACAGGATTTGTTTATTGTCAAATTCGACGGCTCGGGCAATCATTTGTGGAGCAAGCGATTTGGCGACACCGCCATGCAACCCGGATATTTGGGTGGGGAGATCGCTTTCGACAACGCGGGCAACGTGATCGCGGCAGGCGATTTCAGGGGAAGTATGGACTTGGGCGGTGGGCCGCTGACAACCGCCGGTCAATATGACAGTGACCTTTTTCTAGCCAAGTTTGACCCCAACGGCAATCACATTTACAGTAAGCGATTTGGGGACGCCGAGTCGATGGGGCAATGGGGTGAAGAGTTGAATGACCTGACGGTCGATGTCAACGGCAACGCCGTCATTTCAGGTTCGTACGAAGGCACAGTCAACTTTGGGGGTGGCGCACTGACAACGTCGAACGGTGGATTTTTGGCAAAATTCGACGGCCAAGGCAATCATGTTTGGAGTAAGGTTTTTGGCCAGTTTGGTGCTCAGATTACAACTCATACAATTGGTCCGCAGGGCGAAATCTACCTGGCCGCAAACTTTAACGACGTGGTGGATTTCGGCGGTGGTCAGGTTGTTGAGAACAATGGAACCAAGGTGATTGTGCGGCTCGATTCCGCGGGCAATCACGTTTGGACAAAGCAGTACAAGGGGCCTGGATTTGTCAACGACATGGCCGCCTCACCGTCTGGGAATGTGACATTTGTTGGAAGCGCCCCCGACGTGTTTGACCTGACAGGCTTGGGTGGGCCGACACTCGACTCGTTTGGATTGCTTACCAATGGTGCGATTGTGACGGTTGACCAAAATGGCAGCTTTGTAACAGCAAAACTATACGGTCCGCCAAGCGCGCTCAACTCACCGGAGAGGCGTTTTGAAGGTGTTGCCTATGACTCGAGTGGGTACCTTGTTGTGGGCGGATCGTTTAATGCGACTATCGACATGGGGTTTGGACTTATGGTCACGGCCGACAAGCCCGACATGCTGATCGCCAAGCTCCCTCAAGTGCTCCCGTAGCGACTTCATTGTTCGCCGCATTGCCGCAGTTTCCCCGGGCCTGAAGTGTCGAATAGACTTGCATGGGAGGCAATACGATAGTATTCCCTTAGACCGCTTGCACCCCGGAGGTTGAAGCGGCCATCCGCCGTCGAGCAAGACGCGGCATCGTTTCTTACCATCGTCAATGCGTACACATGGCAGCGCGTTCGACTTTCGAAACCGATCGCTACAAAGGGCAGGCATGACTCTTTTATCTGCGGCCGAAGTGGAAGAAGCTCTCCTCCGCATGAAAGAAGGGGCGTCGGTACAAATCGGGGGATCGCGGTGCCATTCTACCTATTCTTTTTATCAGGGACAGTGGCGCCGAGAAGACTTTGATGAAAGCGCCACGTATGAATCGGTGGTTGCTGAATCGGTGATTTTGAATTTGGCGGAGAGTGAACCGGCGGCGTTTCGAGACTTGTTGCGGGTCGCGCGGTGGAATCGGTTTGTGGAGGCGTTTTTCGCCGGTGAATTGCACGCTGCCCGCGCTCTTTTGCCCGAGGCCTGCCGGTACGGCGATCCCAATTTGGAGGGTGAGACATGGGCGGCCCTGCTCGACTGGCCCGCAACCGCTCTCCAACCTCAAATGGTAGAACGGCTGCGCCGGAAGGTGAGTGGAATGACGGCCTACCACCTTTTTATGGTGGCAATGGGCTGGAAAGAAGGGCCTCGAAACAGCAGCGCGAGGGCTGCAATACGCTGATATGTTGCTGGCCATTGTAGGTCAGGTAGCGGGGCTCCACTATCTGAGGTCGGTCTTTTATAGGATGGCGGGCGATCTGACCAACGCTGAGGCAGAATTGACTCGCGAAGTGAATGGGCTGCCGGAGGATGACAGGCGGCGAGCCCATTTTCAAGAAATGCTCGTAAAACTTCGCTCCAAGGCTCCACCGCCAATCGCGGGCGGGTAACAACATACCTTTTTTTCAGTGTACACTTTGCTCACGTTGAACGGTACGCTTGAAGAGCGACACCGGGGCGATTTGAACCGTGGTCAGTTGACATCGAGGAAAATGCCGGTCGGAGAACCCCAGTTGCCCGCTGTGTCGGCACCTTCTACCAGGATCAGGTAGCGGCCGGCCGACCAACCCGCGGTATCGATTTGACCTGTTACCGACTCTACCGAGGTGTCAAACGTTCCGTCCGCCGCAGCGAGGGCAAATGTTGTGGCCCCAGCGGACCAAGACGGCACGTTTAGAGTGTAGCGAGCCGCGGCGATGGGTTGGGTAGGTTCGCTCCCCCATCCGTTGCTGTTATACCGTGTATCATCAACGTTTGCTGTAACGGTAACAACCGTGCCCGCGGACACCGACGACGCCGAGAGAGCGAGGCTCACTGTGTCGGGACCAGCGGGGTTTTGGTAAGGCCGCCGCGCGGCTTTGAATGCGGCCCACAGCGCGGGCATGGCTCCGGGTAGCAGGGTAGATTCAAAAGCGGAACACGTTTCAAAAAATTGTGTACCCATTTCCCACGTGTAACTCGCCACACCCAGTTGACCGTAGGCCCAATCGTCGGTGGTGCCGGTGGCGGCGTACAAGCAGTTGTTGAATTGGCACACTTCATACCCGTTGTGGTATCCAAACTTTCGACCGAGGGTTTGCAGCGCCGCATTGTTGGGGGGTGCCGATGAACTCCATGCCCAAGGGGTGAGAACTTGGGGCCCGTAGCTGTGAAGCGAGAGCATGACGCCGGTTGCGTCGGCCGGTGCTGGGTCGGTATCAAGCGGGCCGCGTTGGTCGGGGAAAATGGCTGAAAGGTAATTTTGAATGGCCGCCGTTTCAGGTTCTGAAGCGGCGGAAGGACCGCGGTAGAATTGATTGCAAGCTTGGGTGCTTGTGCCGGCGCCTCCGTACTTGAAAGAGTGGTTTCTGTTGAGGTCAATTCCGTAGTGGTTGGTTTGAGTGGAAGGGTCGGAACACTTGCCCTTGGAGCGGTTGTTGTTTTTGCGGTGCAGATACCCCTGTTCTGCGATTTTTCGGCCGTCGGGGTTGGTTTGCGGAAAAACGTGAAGTTCAAAGTTGTCGAGCAGCCACGTGGCCTCGGCGTCGGTGCCATATCCGGCAACCACCTGTTCGGCGAATCGCATGGCCAATTCAGGCCCCGGGTATTCACGCGCGTGGAAACCTCCCATTAAAAAGAAGCGGGGTTTTGTGCCTGAAATAGACTCGTTGGTAATGACCATGCCCAACATGTCATAACCCGGGTTACCACCGGCCTTTACCTTGTCGTACGAATCGCCGATGTCGACAACGTTGACAAGGTTGGGGTGTGCGGCGGCGAGCGCATTCATCGAAGCGATGGTTTCTTCAACAGTGCGATAGCACGAGTAACCTGAAATGGTCATGTACGGCGCGAGGCGCAACAGTTCAGACTGTTCTTCATCAACGTCCACCTGAAAACCTTCGGCGAGAAGCGATTGGTACACATCGGTTTCAATCAGCGCGTCCACTGTGTGGGCTTTGCGGTCGGCGTGTTCAAGAACGTCAATGCGTTCTACCAAGCGGGCAAGCGTTTCATCGTTTTGATAATGAACCTTCACCAGCAATAGGTCCGTTTTGGATACCTGCTGTGGCTCCTTTTGCGGCGGCGACTCGTCGTTACCGTCTTCGGCGATGTCGGCCTTGTAAGGCGACGGGGCATCTGTAGGCTCGACGCACGAAATCCAGCCGCATCCAGCGGCCAACGACACGGCAAGCAGGCGCGCTGCCAGCGAGCGAATGGGTAGGGGCTGTTGACTCATGTTAACCAGGAGAGCCGGTTTGCGGCAAGAGCGCAAGGCCATCCTTCGTGTCCGAGATTTTTACGGAGATGCGGTTTTACCGCGACGGTTGGCGGCAAGTTTTTCGAATGGTGCTTTTACTCGTGGGTAGGTCAGAGTATGCTCGCGGGCATGCGAAACGTCACCTGCGTTGTGTCGATGGCTGCCCCACTCTTGTTTCTGCCGCTGATCGCGGGTGGGTGCGATGGTTCAAATACATCGACCGGCGGCGGTGGTGCGGGCGGATCCACCGGCGGGTCCACAGGAGGAACGGTGGAGTGCGACGCACAGATTCCCGAGCCGCCCTCTTCCGACTGGTGCGAGCGTCTACCCGGGGGCGCTCCACCTACCCAATCTACCCTCTTGAGCTGGTCGGCACTTCACGCTCAGGTGCGCTTTTTTGGTCCGGTTTCAGAGTATCGTGCGGCGGATCAAGCGTTGGCAACCGCGCTGGCTTTGGATGGAGCGTGGGACGGGGCGGATCCGAGTGCGTACACAACGGCTCTACCCGGCGTTGTGTGCCCGGGGGCCACGTCCGCGGAGCAACCTACCCTTGGGCCGGCTGAAGTAAAAATGGTAGGAACGGTGGCGATCGTGGTACCCGGAACGGGTGAGGTCAACTATCCCAGCGAAACGCAGGCGGTGCTTGTGGACCTTCGAAATCTACCGTGGGTGCCGGGTCTTCGTGAAGCGATCGCCGCTGCTGTTGCGCCCGCGCTGTCAACCCCGGTTCCGGGGCTGGCTGCTAAAGTTCGCAAGCACAATGGGATGGTGGACGAGATGTTCAGCGCTCAGAATGTGTACACAATGAGCGTTGAGCAGATTGCGCTGCCGGAATGGAGCGCATCAGGCGCGACCGATCTACCCATTGCGATGTTGACATCGGCTGTCATGACGCCCGATGCGGTGGAAGCGGCGGTCACATTTCGGATGGCAAAACGGGCTTGGCTCGTGGGTGAAGACCTGCGTGTGGAATTGGCAGAAAGCCGCTGGCAAGGCCTGGGCACATCGGGCGTGGCTTACCGTTTTCGAGATCTTGTTTTGGAGGACGGAACGCGTTTGCCGGACGCTTTGCCTGCCGACGAGCGTTCAGCAGTGCCGGAGTGCTTCGCTGAAACAATCTTGCAAAAAGGCGCACCGGGAGATGTTCCTCTCGGAGAAGCGGCGCGACCTTCCATTAAGAAACTTCTTCCCTTTGACGACCAGGAGCCCAAAATCACACCGCTCGGCGATGCGCGGGCAGCGTTGATTGTGGCGCACGGCGCTGCTCGACTTTTCTACCCTTATTTTGAGACAGTGGGCGACACGATCGACGACCGACTGGTAGAAACAACGCAGGATCTACCCTCGACTCCAATGGCAAGTGACAGGATTCGTTCGCTGCGGCGACTTGGAAACGCTCTCGTGGACGGGCACAACTTTGTGCGCGATCCTGAGTCGGGTGTGACAGGTTTTTTTGGGGTGATGATTGAAGATATCAACGGTGCCCCCGTGGTGCGTCGATCGGTGGCGGCAGGGGTGTCGCCGGGCGATACAATCACGTCGATCGCGGGTGTTGCTGCGAGCGAGTTCATGGCAACTGAAATGGCCCTCTCGGGTGGGGCCACACCGGGGTATCAATTTGACATTGCCGCTCGCCAAATGCTCTACCTGAAAGGGCCCACCGAGTTTGGACTGACAGATACGAACGGGGTTGAAAAAACGCTGGTTGTCGATCCCCTACCCTTTGCCGACGTGGAGAATGTGTGGGTTGCGACAGATCGGCCGGCCGGGTTTTTGAGTGATTTGGGTGCGTCGGATCTATACTATATCAACATGGACGCGACTGTCCTCACCACCAACAGCGCGTTTGGCGCCGCGCTGACAGAAGCGGCCGGCGCCAAGGGCCTTGTGATCGACATGCGAGGCTACCCAGGGATAGACCATTACACGGCGGCGCGGAGGCTCATTCAAAAAAACTTTGGTTCGCCGGTATTTCGCGTTCCGGTGTTGACAGGGCCCGATGAGCGGACGGTGGATGAGAGCCAGCTGTCTCTCACGCCGCTTTCCAATCCGTCGTTTGTGGAGCCTATTGTTCTACTGGTGGGTCACCATACTGTTTCGGCCGCAGAGAACTTTTCAACAATGCTTGTGGACGCGGAGCGCGTGACTGTAATTGGCCGTCAGAGCGCGGGGACGAATGGGAACATTACAGGTGTTCAACTGCCGGGCCTATATGCGTTTAGCTTTACCGGAATGGAAGTGCTTCACTCGGACGCTCAAAAGAGCGTTTTTCACGGCGTGGGAATTGTACCTGACGTGGAAGTTGAGTTGTCCCCGTTGGACTTTGCGGCGGGGGACGATCCTGAGTTGAACGCCGCGATTGTGTACCTTCAGTCGCTTTAGCTATTTGGCAAGGCGTTGGCGAGCGATCATCAAGGCAAAACCCAAGAGGTTGAGTCCGCGCCACTCCAGTGGGTTTTGAGCGTGTTCGTGGGTTTCTGACATTCCAATGCCCCACACGCGATCGCGCGGGCTCGCTTCAACAAGGACTTTGTTGTTTGTGGAAAGTAGAAACGAAAGCAACTCAGGATGTTGGGAAAATTTCGCTTCATTCCCGGCGGCGACGATGGGTAGGCGTTGGCTCTCCCACACCGCCTGGTCAAACCCGCGAGCCGATCGCCCGAGGTCTTTTGCGGCGGCTGGACTGGGCGCTCCCAAGATTTTTGCCGCCGTTTCTGAATCACCGAACAAAACCGATTTTTGATACATCATGTAATGTTCGGCGGTGGGAAAGGTATGACCCTCTGCCTTGAAAGGCGCAGGGTACCATTGGCTCAAACACTCTTTACCCACCGGACTGTTGCCGGCCTTGGGTGTGTGACCCCAAAAGAATAAATAGTGCAGTTTGGCACCTCGGCGATGCGCTCCTTGAAGCTCTGCGAGGTTGGTGGGTAGATCTGAATTCATGGGAAGGCTATTCCCACGGGGGCCGGCCGCCGTCAACAACGGTCCGACGACGAGCTGACTAATTGCAGGTTCCGCCGCAGCCCGCGCCGGCAGTGGCGGCGATGGCGGACGCGCTGACGGCGGTGTTGAATACCTGAATTTCGTCGAGGTTGCCGTCAAACGCGGCATTACCCGTCAGGAATCCAAGGCTGGTTCCGCCGCCCAGAACGTATTCAGGCGAGGATGGGGTTGGGAAGTTGGCGCTTGGGGAGAACTGAGTGGCACAGTATGAACCCCAGCATAGCGGGGCGCCGTCGACATAGAAGACGATCTCCAAAGGAACGAGGGCGTTGGGATTGACCCTGCGAACAACCACGGCGACGTGGTGATAGCGGAAGTCGTCAAACTGGGCTGTTGTAATGGCGTGGGTGACCACCGAAGAAGTCATGATATTGGTAGAGAAGTAGAGGGTGTCGCCGGAAGTGATCCCCAACTCCCACCCACGGGTAGGTGTTGCGCGATATGAAGCAATAATCCCCTGGGAAACGGGGTTTTGACGACGTACCCAGGCCTCGGCCGTCATTTCATAGAAGTTGGGCGGTGATACCGCCGGCGCGTGAACGGCGTCGTTTGATCGGGCAAAGAAACCTGCCGCGTCGCGAACATACCCTTCATATCCGGGGACGGCATGACCTGTATAACTTCCGTGGTTGGACCCCACCGAGTCAACCGCTGTTGGCCAGGTGGAAACATCAAACTTCCACCAAGCAATCATCCCTGCGGGTTTGGGCGCGCAGCCTCCGCAAACCTCGATTTCGTTGTAATCGACGCTTGTCAAGCCGTTGGTGTTGTCGCGGCTTGTCAACTTGAGGAAGTACCTTCCACTGCTCGGGAAGGTGGAATTGCTCACCGTGCCCAAGAGTCGATTGCCGGGGACGGAGCCACCCGTGAATGAGCCGCTTGAAACGGCGGTATAGGGGCCTGAAAGAGACGACGACCAGTCAAGGGTGTAATTGCCGGAGGCGCCGGTGTCCACGTCGGAGAAACCGTACACCTGGGTTTTCCCTTTGATGCGTTTATCAAACTTGGGTGCAATGATGTTGGCCGTGGGGCGCGGTATGCCCGATTGGGCGATTTGAACACTCTTGTTCGCGTTGATGCGGCCGTGGCCCATACTTGTATCAAATCCGCCGCCGTTCGCGTCGTCGGCGCCTTGGCGGACGGCTTGTCGAATTTGCTCCACGTTCCACGTGGGTTGCACTTCACGCAGAAGGGCGACCAACCCCGAAACGTGGGCGGTGCCGGCCGAGGTTCCTGAACCTGACACATACCCTCCTCCGGGAGTGGTGGAGAGAATGTTATCGCCGGGACCGACAACGTCGATTTTGGAACCTGTGTTGGACATGGGCCACAGAGTGTCGGCCGAAGTGCTGGCACCCACGGTGGTTACCCATTCAGTATAGCCCGGATTGGCGGCAAAAATGCTTGTATCATTGCCCGACGACGCGACCATATACGCGTCGAGTGCGTGGGCTGCCGCAATGGCATCTTCAATTAAGAAGGACGTGGCGCGGAATGCCAAACTGATATTGAGAATGCCTGAATAGCTTGATGCCCATTGAATACCCGACGCAGTGCATGTTGGATCGGGTATGCCCAAAGGATCGGTCACATTGACACTGACAAGCGTGGCATCGGGAGCCATACCGGCCATTCCAACGCCGTTGAAGTCCGCACCGATAATGCCGGCCATTTCTGTGCCGTGGGCACCGTTGAAGGATGGAAGAACGCCTGGACCTCCAACACAGTCGAAGCCGTTGTTGTCGACCTGCCCGGCAAGGTCGGGATGGGTGTTGTCAATACCGGTATCAATCACTGCGACGGATTGTCCGGCGCCGGTGGCGGAGCACCATGCAATGTCCGCTTCGATCCTCGGAGGCGCCCACTGACTGCCGTAGAGGGGTTCAGAGGGAGGACATGATGTTTGAACACCTGGAAATAAAGGCTCTGCTGCGATCACATCAGCCGAAGTCAATGTGTACTCAAGGGCGAGCCGCGTGGAGGGCGCGGTTGGGTCAAAACTGATTTCAAATATGTCCTGAAGGTGGGGTAGCTCCACATTGGGATCGAGGGCGCGCCCTTGAGCAATTCGTTGAGCGATTTGCTCTCGAATTGCGTCGTCGGACGCGTGGTCGCGGAACACGGGGCGCACCGCCGCAACGCTATACTTGGAGTTGAGTTGAGCAAGCTGCTCAGGGAATGAAAATCGTGAAAAATCCCCGCCGCCGGCCAAATGTTTGCGGAGGTCAGAAGCGAGTGAAGGGGCAAATTTGACGATGATTCTACCCGCAATAGGCCCATCGTCTTTGGAGTCCACTTCTTGTGTTTCATCCCATCCTTGGGGTGAGATCTCTTTCAGGTCGTCTGAATTGGAGTCGTCGGCGCTTTGACACGCAATGGGGAGAATTGGGAAAAAACAAGCGACGACGGAAGGCAAAAGGAATCTGCTGCGAAGAGTTCGCATAAAATAGCCACCTCTCTATAAAGGACACCTCGCTGAAGAGCGCGGTGCGGATGGCTTGTATACGCGCGGGAGTGGGGTTCGACACTCACCCGGAGCGCCAATCCAATGACAGATCGCGCCAACGCGGAGTTCACGCGTTCTGGGTAACTGACGCCATTGCGCAACGACCGGACACGTTTGGATGCCTGTGACGTCTCTTCACCACGGAATCACGGGGAACACGGAGGTCACGGAGTTTCTTTGTTTCTTGGCTGCTATGGGTACACATCAGTTGTCGGCGGCTTTTTGCGCGACGGGAATCCAGGCCATCTCGGCCTCGTAGAGATCGGTTGTCAGGCCGAGATCTGTAACGTTGTAGCCTGGAATTTCAACAATCGTGAGCGAGCCGTTGCGAAAGTACGCAAGGCACCTTCCATCGCCGCTCAATTCATCCTCGGCGCCGTACGGGTTGTTAGGTGCGCCGGGTTCGGCGCGGATCAACAGTGCACTTTCGCCTTCACCGGGGCCGAGAATCTGACCTACCCATGCGTTGGAGGGAGCACCTTCCGGCGGCCCCGAACCGTCGTACACAATTGTAGCCGCCCGCTCTAAGATCGACGGTTGTTGGTCACCGAGCGCGGTGGGTACTCCCAGGGGCTGCC
This sequence comes from Polyangiaceae bacterium, assembly GCA_016712345.1. GTDB lineage: Bacteria > Myxococcota_A > Polyangia > Polyangiales > Polyangiaceae > JADJRH01. Next base: position 2,097,765 of record JADJRH010000011.1, on the reverse strand, counting down.
ACAATTGACCGTCGGCGGTGGCATGGAGCTGACTCAACTGGTTGTTGTAGAGGGGAAACAACGCCCGGCCGGATGCATCGACGCTGGGGGCATTCCAATAACCGCCCGGGGTTGCGAAACCTGACGGAACCACGAGCGAGAACTCGCGGAACTCACCCGTTGCGAAATGGGTTGTTAGGTACCGGGCATTCACCTCGTTGGCGCCGCCCAATGCGAACATTGCGTGACCGTTGGAGGTGATGTACCCGGCCGACGCCCAGCCGGGAAGAAGGAGATCCACGTTCAACGAGATTTCATGCCTGCCGGCGGCATCCTCAAAAATGAGGCGATTGGGATTTCCCATGAGGTAGAGCAGGCCGGAGCCCCAAAATGTGGGGGTTGAGGCAATGTCTTTGTATGTGTTATCCGCCAGAAATTCAGACGGAGTAAACGTCTTTGCCTGGGTATTAAAAAAGTGCAGATCACCGGTAGAATTGGAGCCTACCTTCCATACGACCATGTTGCCCTGACTGTCAGGATCGGTCCGAGCGGCGTATAGATCGTCAAATGTGTACACATCCGCTTCAGCGGCGACAACACCGAATCCTGTGTCACCCTCAAACATGGTAAAAACGAACAACCCGTTGGCGTTGCCTACCAATTGGTAGTCCGCTCCCCAGTTGGGTGGGTCAACATTGTATTGGCCGTGTGAAATGGGCATTCCGTCCATATCGAGGACAACTGTCTCGACGTAAGGCGAAGTTGAGGACATGGCGTCGAGCGGGCGAACATAAGCAAACGCGGCAACGCGGTCACCGCGAGCGATCACATCGGAGCGGGAGATGTACATCTCGGGCGGCACGTTGAAGGTGAATACCTGGGCGCTTGATGTGTCGGGGTAGGTATAAAAAATGCCCGATCCAAGTCGAGAAGCCAACATCGGTCGCGCGCTGTTGGATACCTGACAGTTGAACTCGGGGGCCGGCGGTTCTGCGATGGGAGGATCGCTGACAGGTTCACTGTCAAGGAGCGAGGATCGCGCTCCGCAGCCGGCAAGAAGAACGAAAAGGGCGACGGGTAGAAGTGAACAGGGTAAGAAAGCTCTCACCCGGATCATATACAGGAGCGGTGCTTCGTTTCCAATTTCCAATCGGGTTTATGTCCTCAAAGCCTGTTGACGGGCAGTTGCGCCCCCTGAGCGAGCGAGCCTGCGTGTACACATGGCGAATGCGTACACAGGAGAGCGGTGTACGCATTGGGTAACTGCTGCGAAGGATGTCGCAGGCGAAGCGAGCGATTTGGGGGCGGCGCGCCGCAAGGTGCGGGGACGCGCCAGCGGCGCCGCACCGCGGACGCGGGTGGGGGCAGGTGCGGTTTGGGAAGGGCTATCGGCCGCCCAATAGGTAGTAGAGTTTGTGGGCGAGTTTGGGGTCGAGTTGGCAGAGGACTGTGTATTCTGTGTTGGCTTCTTGGCGGCGGTTTAGCGCCAGGTAGCACGAAGCGAGGGCAAATCGCAGTTCTGGATCGCGCGGGTCAATACCAATGGCGCCTTGGAGCCAGGGTAAGGCTTCTGACGCTCTACCCAACGCTTGGAGGGTGGAGGCGACCTGACGGATGACGGCGACGTTGCGCTGATCTACCCGGTAGGCTTCTTGGTAGGCGCGGAGGGCAAGGTCGAGTTTTTTGGCTTGTTCGTAGAGTTTGCCGAGGTGAAGGTAGGCGGGTGCGTCGCGGCGGCCCGAGTCGATGACTTGTTTGTAAGCGTTGGCGGCGTCTTCCAGTCGACCCGCTGATTGGTAAGCGGTGGAGAGGCGCTGGCAGAGCGCGGCGTCGGTGGGGCGAGCGCGGACGGCAATGGCAAGGAGGGGTGCGGCGTCGTCAAAACGTTTGAGTGTTTCAAACGAAGAGGCCATTTCCATGACGATTTCCATGTCATCGGGCATGGCTTCACGGGCTACGGCAAGGACTTTGACACCTTCTTCGTGTTGACCTTGACGGGTAAGGAGCAGGCCGAGGCGATGGTTGGCGACGGGGTCGTTTGGTTCGAGACCGGTGACAACCTTCCATGCGGCGATGGCTTGGTCAGGTTGGTTGGCTGTTTCGAGCGAGCGGGCGCGCATTTTGGCGGCGAGCGCATGGGTAGGATCGATTTCAAGCGCGCGTTTGAGGGCGGTTGCGGCTTCGGCGGCGCGGCCGAGAACGGCTTTGGCTTTTCCAAGTCCAAACGCGATTTCAAAGTTGTTTGGATGGGTCTGAAGGGCAAATTCGTAGAGGCCGGCGGCTTCAGCGTGTTTGTTGTTTTTGGCGTAGAGATCGCCGAGGAGAAGCGCGGCTTCAAGCGAACCCGGGGAGGCGACGAGCGCTCCGTGGGCGGCGGCCATGGCTTCATCAGGGCGGCGCAGTTCTACCAAAGCGCGGGCGAGGGCGAGGCGCGGTTTGTCCGATCGACCATCGGCCGCGATGGAGCGTTGATAACGTTCAACTGCGGCGTCGACGCGGCCTTCACGCTGGTTTTGTTCGGCGGCGGATAGGTAGATTGCTCCAAGTCGTTCAGCCGAGTTGGCGGGCGCGTCGGGCATGCCGCGGACGCGTGTGTACACAGCCGCAGCTTCATCAAGTTTGGAAACGTCGGCGAGCGTTTCTGCCAGGCGAACGTGCCACGGCGCTTCGTTGGGGGTGAGGGCGGCGCGGGCGGTGAGCACCTCGACAGCTTCAAGTTTGCGGCCAAGTTGAAGGAGGCTTTGAGCGAGCGTTTCGAGGGTAGATTTGGACTTGGGGTCGTTTTTGCGAACGACAGTCAGAACGCGAACGGCATCTTCGTGGCGGCCCACGGAGGCGTAACAAGGGCCGAGTCGGGCGTTTGCCGCTGGATGGGTAGGTTCGACAGAAAGGACGCGTTCCCACGAAGAAACGGCTTCTGGAATGCGGTTTTGAGAATGGTAGGCGGCGGCAAGGTCAAGGAACGTGTCGAGGTCGGCTGCGCCTTGGGATACAGCTTGTTCTAAGGCGGTTGCGGCGCGGGCCCAGTCACCTGTGGAGGTGTACAGTTTGCCGAGGGATCGCTGTTCGGATGCGGTGAGTGCACGGGCCGAGGCGACGTTTTGCCAGGCGGAGATGGCGTCGGCGGCGCGGTTTTGAGAGGTGAAAAGTTCAGCCCGGGCGGTGTGTACACGAGCGCTTTCTACAGGGTCGGAAGCGCGCAGGGTGGCCGCGTAGGAAAGGGCTTCTTCCGCTTCACGGGCGCGGCCGAGTTTGAGGCAGGCGAGGCCAAAACCGAGTTGCGCGGGGAACAAGGTTCTGTCGAAGCGGAGGGCGCCGGCAAAGGAGGTGGCGGCGTGTTCTGCATGGCCGGATTCTGCGTACATTTCACCGAGGAATACCCAGCCGGGAACAAGGTCTTCACGGCGCGTGAGGGCCATGGAAACAGCCTCAATTGCGTCTTTGGCGCGGCCTTGTTTGCCGTGAACGCGGGCGAGAGCAAAGGGCGGTTCCGGGTCTTGGGGCAACAAGGCTGTTGCGCGCTCAAAGTCTTTGATGGCTTGGGGGAGATCGCCCGAGTCAACAAGGCGTTTGCCGCGGTCGAAGCGGAGTTTGCCGAGCGGCTCTGAAACAACTGTGAGCGATGGATCGAGGCTCAACGTGCGTTCAAACGCTTGGATGGCGCCTTCGGCGTTTTGAGCGGAAAGGTACGCTTCACCGAGTTGGCGATGGGCGCGCGGGTCGGTGGGGGATGCGCGAACCAACGCCTCGGCAGCTTCAACGCTTTTGTCGCCGAGGCCGAGTTTGGCGCGGACGCGGGAGACTTCGAGAAGCACTTCGGCATCGGTTGGGCGAAGGGCGAGCGCCTGTTCAAGCGCGGGGAGGGCTTCTTCGTGGCGGCCGAGGGAGGCGGCGATTTTGCCGCGTTCGCGGTGGGCTTCAAAGTCGTCGGGGGCGAGGCGCAGGACTTCGGCGTAGGCGGCGAACGCTTCCGGTTTTTGGCCGAGGGTGACGCGGGCCGTTGCGAGCAACCGGGCCACGTCGAGGCGTGAAGGGTCGAGTTTGGCGGCGCGTTCGAGCGGGGCGATCGAATCGCTCCAGCGGCTCAACGCCGTGTAACAGGCGGCGGCACCGAAGATGGCGTCGACGGCGTCGATCTTGGCGGCAATGGCTCGTTCGTAGAGGCCGGCGGCTTCTGGGTGTTCACCGCGGGCGCGAAGGAGATCGGCGACGAAAATGGCAGGGGGCGCCACGTCGGGGGCGACGGCGAGCGACGCTTTGCCGGCTTCAACAGCGCGTTCAATGCGGCCGGCGGCGGCTTCACGTTTGGCGGCTTCGAGATGGAGCGCCGAGAGGCGGGGTGCCACGTCGGGGGCGCGTGAGTCGAGCTGCAAGGCGCGGGTGAGCGCGGGGATGGCTTCGGTATCGCGACCGGCGTCGGCGAGGGCGAGCGCGTGCGAGCGGGCCAAACGAGGGTCTTCGGGGAAGGTGCGCGCGGCTTGTTCAAGCGCTTGGAGGCGTTCTGCCGTGCGACCGAGCTGTTCAAGCGCGAGGATGCGTTGATCGTGAAGTTCGTGGTTGCGCGGGTCGTTGAGGAGGGCGCGGGCGAGCGTTTCTACCGCCGGTTCGGGGCGGTTGCAGCGCATGTACGCAATGCCGAGGAGGGCCGACGCGGTGGGGTGGCCGGCGTTGAGGCGAAGCAGTTGTTCGAGCGGTTCAATCGCGGCGTCGAAGCGCTGGCGGCGCATTTCGGCGGTGCCGATGGCTGCGAGGAGATCGCGGTCGTCGGGGAACGTGGGGCGAGCCGCGGTGAGTTGGTCCACGCAGGTGGCGTGGTCGTCGAGGCGGGCCGCGAGGAGGCCGTAGCGGCGAGCTTCGGCGGCTTCGAGCGGGCGGAGCTGGCTCAAGCGGCGGAAGCTCGCCGCGGCCTGCTCCACGCGGCCTGCGGCCTCGTGAAGCTTTGCGAGATCGGCCTGCACTTCGGCCGCGTCGGGCTTGAGTTCGGCGGCTTTTGTGAGTTCGCCGACGGCGGCTTCGGGTTCGCCGAGGCGAATGCGCGCGGCGGCGAGGCCCACGCGCGCTTCGAAGAGACGAGCGTCGTAGCGCACGGCGCGAACGAACGCTTCGGCGGCTTTGGCGTCGTGGGCGAGTCGCGAGGAAAGCTCGCCGACCATGAGCCAGGCGGCGGCGTCTTCGGGCGCGCCGCGCGTCGCTTCTTCGGCCGCGAGGAGCGCTTCGTTGAGTTTGTTTTGGGCGCGGAAGGCCCGGGCCAAACCGAGGCGCAGCGGAACGAGATCGGGCGCAAGTTCGAGAGCGGCGAGAAAATCGGCTTCCGCGCCGGGCGCATTTCCGTCGGCTTCGCGGCGCGCGGCGCGCTCGCCTCGAAGGTCACAGAGCTTGCGAGCCACATCGGGGCGCGAAGCGTCGAGATTGCGGGCGCGCGTGAGGAGCGAAATGGCCTTGTCGGATTCACCGGCCTGCGCGAGAGCGAGGCCAAACCGCGCGGCAACGCTCGCGTCGTCGGATTTGACGCGGAACGCGCGTTCGAGCGCGTCGAGAAACTCCTCGGTGCGGGAGTCGCGCTCCAAGGCCGTGGCGAGCAAAAGCAGCACGTCGCCGTCGTTCGGGCGCAGCTCGACGGCTTTTATGAGCGCCGTCGCTGCGTCGCGGGCGGCGCTTTGACCGAGAAGCAGCTCGCCGAGGGCGCGCCACCCGTCGGCGTTGTCGGGAGCGAGGCGCACCACTTCGCGCAGGTTTTGAATGGCTTCAGCGTTGCGCCCGTGGGCGCGCAGCGTTTCGGCGAGCGTTGTGTGCGCATCGAGCCGGTCGGGATCGGCGGTGACGGCGCGGCGCAGGCGCGCGATCGCTTCGTCGGGTTTGCCGAGCGCGAGGTACGCATTGCCGGCGCCGACGAGGGCGGGCACCGAATCCATGCGGTAGCGAAGGGCGATTTCGTACGCTTCGGCGGCGCCGCGGGCGTCGCGGTCGGCGGTGAGCACATCGCCGAGAAGGAGCGCCGCGCCCACATTGGCTTGGTCGATCGCGAGAACTTCGCGCGCCGCCGATGCGGCTTCGAGGCGTTTGGCGGCGGCGGCGTACGCCTGCGCCACGTCGAAAAGCACCACGGCGTCGTGTGACCCGAAGCGTCGCGCTTTGGCCAGATCTTCGCCGCCGACGGAGGTTTGCGGGCCCGCATCGGCGGCACGCCCGAGGTGCAGCTCCGCGAGGCGTTTTCGAAGCGCAAGGTCGGGGCTCTTCGCGAGCGAATCGGCCCTTGTGTACACATTGATCGCGTCGTCACGTCGGCCGGCGGCGTCGTACGACTGAGCGAGGGAGCGATGGGCCTCAAAGTCGTTGGGCGAAACTTTGACGAGCGCTTCGAGCGCGGAGCGGCGCGCTGTTTCATCGCCGAGCGTGACGTACGCGGCGACAAGCGCGGTGAGCACGTCGACGCGCGGCGCTTCTTTGGCGCGCGCCACTTCAAACGCCGCGGCGGCGTCGGCGTGTTGTTGAAGCCTTGTGTACGCAAAGCCGAGGCGCGACGAAACATTGGGATGGCTCGGCGCGGCGTCGCGAAGACGAAGGAGGATGCGCGTTGCGTCGGCGTCGCGACCCAGCGTTTCGAGCGCTTGGGCGAGCGGATCGAGCAAGTCGGCGTCGCCGGGCCACTTGGCGAGCGCTGCTGTGAATGCCGGGACCGCTTCTTCGTGGCGGCGCGCCGAGGCGCACAAAAGCCCGAGGCGGCGCTGCTCCTCGGGAACGAGGCCGCGCATGTCGCGCAGCTCGGTGAACGCCGCGATGGCAGCGTCGCGCTTGCCGGTCGCTTCAAAAAGGTCGGCGAGTTTGGCTTTTACTTTGGCGTCGTCGGGGGCAAGTTCGGCGGCGCGCGACAGCGCTTTGATCGCGTCTTCGTTTTGCTCCTGCTCGGCGCAGGCGAAGCCGAGGCCGCGGAGCGCATCGAGCCGCTCGGCCGGCGAAACGTCCGACGTGGACGCTTTTCGAAACGCGTCGGACGCTTCACGCGCGTAGCCGGCGTCGGTGTACAACCGGCCGAGCAAGAGCCACGAGGGGCCGTGGTCGGGGTTGGTTTTGAGATTTTGGCGAAGCGCGTCGAGCGCCTCCTGCGAGCGGCCGAGCGCATGAAAACAGCGCGCGAGCGCCAGCGGGCGCATTGGATCTTTGGGAGCGAGTTCGCGCGCGCGCTGGTACGCCGTCAGCGCCGCTTCAAATTCGCGACTCGCTTCGAGTTCAGCGGCGCGGCGCTGAACGAGTTCATCCAATTTCTTGAGGATGGTGGGCGGCGCGTCGGTGATCTGCGCCGCGCGCTCCAACGTGGCGATCGCGGCGTCGATGCGACCGAGCGCCACTTCGGCGTGGGCGAGTTCCCAGCGCGCCTCAATGCTTCGCGGCGCGAGCTTTGCCAAGTCGCCCGCGGCTTCGGCCGCTTCGGCCCACCGATTTTTTTGAGCGAGCGCCTTGGCGTAGATCAGCAGCAGTTCTTGATCTTCGGGGCGCTGGCGCAACACCGGCTTGGCGCTGCGAATGGTGTCGTCGGGTTTATCGAGGCGCGCGTAAATCAGCGCGGCGGCGCGGCGCGCATCGGTGCGCTCCGGCACGGCGCCGAGAAGTTTTTCGTACGATTCGGCGGCATCTTCGAGGCGCCCGAGCCTGTTTTCGCAGCGCGCGATGCTCTCAAGCACATCCATGTCGTCGGGTTCGAGCCGCGCGAGCGTTGTGAGCGCCGCGAACTCACCCTCGTCTTCGCTGAGCGTGAGCCGGCACGCTGCGAGTCTGCGAAGCGGCGCCGTATCGAGCGGGCGCAGCTTGGTGAGCGCAAGCAACGTGTCGCGCGCGTCGGCGAATTTCTTTTCGGATTGTTGCGCGAGGCTCAGCTGATCGAGCGCCGTCACATCCTCGGGGTTGAGCTTCACCGCGCGCGTCAGCGGTTCAAGCGCTTCAGCGGGTTTACCGAGCCGCATGCGCGCAAGGCCCAACCCAAGCTGCGCCGTGAAACGCTCGGGCGTAAGGCGCACAACGCGCTCAAACGCGGCGCGCGCGCCGTCGTGATCTTCGATTTTTTCGCAAAGCTCGCCGAGCAAATGGAGTACATCGGCGCGATCCGGCGCCAATTCGCTCGCACGCTTCGCAGCGGCCGCCGCGGCCTCAAACTGATTTGTTGCGCGCAGCACCTTGGCGTGTTCCACGCACAACTGCGCGTCGTCGCGCAGGTATTTTCGAGCCTTTTCGTAGTGCTGCGCGGCCGCCGCCGGCTCGCCGTCTTCCACCGACTCTTTGCCCGCTTTGTAAAGCAGCTCGCCCAGCGGCACTTCGAGATCCAAAAGCGATGGATCGAGCGCGAGCGCGCGCGTCAGCGTGGCGATCGCTTCGGGGTGTTTGCCCACTTTGCGCTGCGCCAGACCAAGCCGCTTGAACAAGGCCGCGTCATCGGGACTCTTGTCCACCGCGTGCAGCAGCGCATCGGCGGCTTTGCCCGGATTTTCAAGCCGTTCGTGACAACCGGCGATCATCGACCAGAGCGACGGATCGTCCGGCTCTTCTTTGGTTCCGGCTTCGAGCGGCTCCAACGCTTCGTCATGACGGTGCAACCGCACCAACATTTCACCGAGCCGGCGCTGCGCCCCTTTTCGCTTGGGATCAAGCGCCATGCCCGCGTGTTGCGATGGCAGCGCTTCTGAATCGCGCCCCGCCGATGCCAGCGTTTCCGCGAGCCCAAAGTGCGCATCGGCATCGTTCGGCTTCGCCCGAAGGCGCTGCTTAAACGCCAACACAGCGTCGTGCGTTTCACCGAGAGCGCGAAGCACCTGCGCGAGCTGCCCGTACGCATCCGACGGGTCGTGCGCGGTGCGCGTCGCCAACTCCAAGTGTTTGCGCGCGTCGGCCAAATCGCCGTTTTTGGCGTGCAGCACACCGATTTCGTAGTGCGCATCCGACAGATTCGGATCGAGAGCGAGCGCCGCCGCGAGTTCACGTTTCGCATCTCCACCGCGCGTCAACGCCAAAAAAGCGCGCGCGTGGTTCAGGTGCGTTTCCGCCGTCGCCGGACCAATCGCCAGCGCTTTTTCAAGTGTACGCTGCGCTTCGCGAGGCGAATCAAACTTGAGGTACGCAAGCCCCAACGCGCGCAGCGTTTCCACATCACCGCCGCGCAAATGATCGGCTCGCTCCAACTCCTCCACCGCCTCTTCAAAGCGGCCCACTTCCACAAACAGCTTGCCTTGGGCGAGCCGATAACGCGCCTCTTTGGGTGAGAGCGTCACCGATCGCGCAAACGCTTTTTCGGCCACGTCGAGCTTGCCAAGCGTGTGGCGGCACAGCCCCAACCGATACCAATTCTCCGCGGCTTCCGGCGCTTCCGGTGCATGTTCAAGCGCCTCTTCAAACGCCGACGCCGCATCCGCGTGCCGATTTTGATCCGCGAGCAACGCACCGTGAAGCGCGTGCGCCACCGCATCGTTCGGTCGCAACCGCAACGCCTGCCGCACATCCGAGAGCGAATCGTCGCGCTGCCCGAGTTTGTAGCGGCTCTCCGCCAGCCACAAAAACCCCTCCCCGTCTTTACCGTTGAGCTGCGTCGCCGCGAGCAGCGCTTTCACCGCCCCCGCGTGATTGTCCATGCGCCGCAACATCACGCCCAAACCGCGATGCGCCTCGGCCTTCGCCGAATTCGCAGCGATCGCCGCTTCGTATTGCGTCACCGCTTCGCGCTGTTGGTCCAAGTCGCTCGCGCACAGCGCAGCGCCCATGTGCGCTTCAAAAAATCCCGCGCGCCGCGCCGCCGCATCGCGATACGACCCCATCGCCTGAGGGATTTGTCCAAGCGACTTCAGATGCGTCGCCAGCTCAAAGTGCAGCGCCGCGTTTTCGGGCTCCACAGCAATCGCTCGTCGCAACGCGTTCGTCGCATCCGGCGGCCGATCGAGCTTTTTGTACACTTCAGCGAGCAGCAGCAGCGCTTCGGTATCGCTTCCGTTCAGCCGAACAGCTTGTTCCAGCGACTCCGCGGCGCCTTGCAAATTGCCACCCGCCATTTTCGAGCGACCGAGCGCCGCGTGATGTCGCGCCACCGTCGGCGCCAGCTCTGTCGCTTTTGAAAGCGAAAGCACCGCATCGTCAAACTGCTTGAGCGCGTGAAAACTCGCGCCCAACGCCGCGTGTACATCCGCCTTGTCCGGTAAAAGCTGAGCCGCGCGCGAAAGCGCCTGAACCGCCTCTTCGTGTTCATCCACCGCGGCGAGGCTTTTTCCGCCCGCAAACTGCAATTCGCCGTCTTTGGGATAAAACGAAACAACCCTGTCGTAAGCGAACGCCGACCCTTTCGTGTCTTTCAGCGCATCGCAGGCACGCGCCAACGTCAGCCACGCTTCCGGCGGCCCTTTCGGCCTTTTCGCCACGTAATCGCGCAGTGCATCGCGCGCTTCTTCGTGCCGCCCCAACTCCGCCGTTGTCAGGCCGAGGCTCAGCAACACCTCGGTATCGTCGGGTGTTTGCTTGCGCGCCGACGTGAGAAACCTGGCCGCATCTTCGAGCCGCCGCGATTTCAGCGCCACATCCGCCGCGCCGCGAAGCAGCGTCGTCATGTCCGGTTTCAGCGACAAAGCCGCCGCATACGACTCCGACGCTTTCGCAAATTCGTTTCGCTTCGCGTACTGCTGCGCCAGCGTAATAAACGCGGCCACCAAATCCGGCTTGAGCCGAATCCCCTCTAAAAGCAGCTTTTCAGCCTCTTCCCACCCGCCGCGCTCCGCCAAACAAGCGCCGAGCAATGCGTACGCAGGCGCGTGGTCCGACTGATCTTTGATGGCTCGCCGAAGCGCCGTGATCGCATCATCGATGCGCCCGAGCTTCATGTACACATCGGCCAGCCGCGTACGTTGCTCGGCGTCTTTTGGGCGAAGGAGGAGGCCGTCCTGGAGGACGCCCATAATCCGTTCAAGATGGGGATCGCTCATGGCCTCGTTCGGGTCGCGCGTGCCACCTCGGTCCCACGGGCGGGCGGCGACGCGAGCGTACCCCAAAGCCCGCGCAGATGAATCATTCCATGCCGTTTTTGATTCTTTCCCCCGGGGAAACCGCGTTCCCACGTTCGGTAACGGCGTTCACAAGTGCGTCTTTTTTTGGGGGCCGCAAGTCAACGTTCGCCTGTCTCACCGCGTCGTGGCGGCGGGACTCCCCACCGCTTCATGCAAGACCGCGGTCGCTCCGAAACGCCGCTTCGCTTGACACTGGTCCCACCCTCGATGCTGTCATGCCTCCATGGCCGCTCAGCCCGCCGCTCGCAAGACCGATCCGCACGTCTGCCCCGAACCCAGTCCGCAGGCTCACGTGGGAGGCCCCATCGACGACGGAAGCGGCAATGTCGACGTAAACGGCCTTCCCGCCGCCCGGCGAGGTGACCCGGCTACCTGCGTTCCGGCGAAAGACAAAATCCACAAAGGCTCGCTCACGGTCCTTGTGAATGGCAAGCAGTTCGCCCGCCGGTATGACCGCACCGATCACAAGGGCGGGTTTATCAAAGACGGTTCTCCAAACGTCGACGTGGGCTCTGTCCCCGCCGGGTGCGAATTTCTCGACCAACCCTTTCTTGTGTCAGGTTCCAAAGCCGACTTTGACAAAAACCGTCAACCCGTCACCGTCGGCCCAAAAACCACCGGTAAGTACCAATTCCCGGGTGACAAAGCCCCTCAAGACGCAAACTTCTATACTGCCACAATCAACGGCCAAGACATCAAGATTATCGAACCTGTTGCCGGCCCGGTGAAGGGCAAATTCCTACCCACAGTCGACCAAACCGCACAATCTCTCGCGGCCGTTCCACCGGGTCAACTTGCCACCATTCAACAAGTGGTGCTGAGCCCCAACCCCAACCCTTCCGACGCCTATTGGGCCAAAGAATACAACAATCCCAACTTCGTTTCCGCGGCCACCGGCGGCAACGGGGGTGTGACTCACTACCCACTCGATCACCAACTTACCCAAGACAGACTTGACTCCAACACCATCCACGAAGGCGGCCACACCTACTCGCAAGAACTTTGGAAAGACTCCAAAAACCAAACCGAGTGGGAAAACGCCATTAAAGCCGACGACCAAGCCCCTTCCCAATACGCAGAAAATGCCCCCACCGAAGACTTTTCAGAATCGCTTGTCATGTACTCCCTCGCCAAAGGTACACCCTGCGAAGCCGTTGCCCGATCGATCTACCCAAACCGCTTTGCCGTGTTTGACAAGCTGTTCGCCCCCAAACCCAAACCTGTGCCGGTTCCAACCCCGCCCCCCCCCCCACCCCAACCGGCACGCCGACCCCACCCTAATATGCGCGGCCCAAACAACGCTCGATCCGGCCCAATGCGCTTCTTTTGAACAAGGAACCTACCCATGACTCAAACGCAATTCGCCCCCCACCCCGGCTCCATTCGCATGGTAGAAGTGCAAGCCGACACTTCCCGCGACGTGCCCATTGACGAAGTTCCTGAAGACCGCCGATTTGTGTACCTCAAAGACGGGGTAGAAACCTATAACCCCGACGAGGCCACCGAACGCGTACCCATTGTCGAAGTGCGCATGGTTTCCGTCGATCAACGCGGCAACCTCGTTCCCAAAGACCAAGCCGCCCGCCTTGTCGTTTACGAAATCGGCCCCGACAGTCGCCCCCTGCGCCACACCACCATGGTGCGCAACACCCGATAAGAGCACCAGCACCCTGTCTTCGAAGACAAACGCGACGTCCGCAACCGCCTGCGTCGCAGCGCCAAATGTGGCGGCGCCCTGCCCCTCGACCGGGGCAGGGGCACAATGAAAATTACGCGAAAATCGGCCCCAATGGGCGTATTCGAGAATTCACCTTGGTGGCACGTGACATGCTGAACGGTTGGTCCACGCGGCTCAAACCTGAGGCCGCTCGCCGAAAGGATCTTACCATGTTCAGCCGACTGCACACTTTCTTGCTCATTTCCTCTTGTTTCCTCGGCGCCATCGCAAGCGGCTGCGCCCAACCCAACGGTTCCGATGAGGCAGATTCAGAGGACGTCCAATCGGTAGAACAGGGCATCGCCGGCGTGCTTGTCACGCCGCCCAGCGCCGCCGCCGCCACGGGTTGGATGTCATGGGCGTTTGGTCAGGCATGGAGCAACGGACCTGTGCAAGACACAACAGGCGCCGCGTGCGCCAACGGTCAAAGTGGAAGCATCTGGTATTTGGCCGGCACAACCGGTGGGGCGGCCACGCGTTCGTGCACCATCCCGGCGGGCAAAACGCTTGTTTTCCCGCTGATCAATCGCTGGGCGATCTTCAGGCCTGAAGCTTACCCGGATGCCGACGCCATCAAGAAACTCCAAAACGACGTGGACAACTTCTTCAGGCAGAGCCACCACAAAACGTGCTCGTTGACCCTTACCATTGACGGGGAAGAAGTGGGCGGCGACTTTGATGCCTTGTACGAAAACCAATACGTGCTCGTGGATGACCCCTTCAATCTCTATGTCAACCCGGGCGACAACATCTTCACCCCGTTTGGAGTACCCTCCGGTACAACGGGTGGCAACATGCCGGCCGAGGCCGCGGGTCACTACGCCGTTGTTTCGCCGCTTCCCGCGGGCGATCACGTGCTTGAGTTGGGTGGTAAGACCTGCCAGAACAAAAACGAAGTGATCTTCGAAACGCACGTGACCTACAACCTGCACATCGATCCCTGATCTACCCGTACAAACAGGGAGGTTCGGCGGCATAAGTCGCCGCGCATTTCGGGCCGCATTCAAGCACCGGCGGCCCCCACCACCCTCACGAGGGTAGGTCCACAAAAGGTGCGCAGTTGATGGCGAGAGTCGTGTTGCTTTCGATGGTCGAAAGCTCGCCGACTCTCGCGATCCATACCGCCGTTTTTGCGCCACGGCGGCGGTGTGTCGGCTTTTGTGTGGCGGCCGGTTTTGCCGGCTTTTCTTAGGAGAAAACACCATGTCGAATATCGATATCGCCCGCGCCTGGAAAGATGAATCTTACCGCTTGAGCCTCAGTGACGCGGAGCGCGCTTCCCTTCCCGCAAATCCGGCCGGCCCGGTCGAGTTGAGCGATGCCGACCTGACGGGTGCCGGTGGTGACGCGAGCCCGCTCGCGGCCACCATCACCACCACCATGTGCGGCTCGTTCTGTACATGCCCGACAAAGAGCCTCGCTTGCTCGATCTGTGATGTCTGCTGGTGATTCACGGTAACTGATCGCCGGCGGCGGTAGGCCGACAACAGCGCTTGTCGCGCCTACCGCCCGCCGGCCCTTTTCTTAGATGGGTAGATTCTGCGGAGACTGCCAATGAGCACCTCGAATGTCGATGTTTCGGACTGGCATCGTGCCACCGCATTAAACGAGCGGATCGCCTTGCGTCGCCGCCGAACAGACGCCGAAAACAACCCCGCCGCCGATTCAGATCGAGCGCGGCGCTGGCGCTCGCAGTCTCCATTTTCAGACGCTTCTCTATTTGCCGAGCGCCTCAAATCCGACGGCCTTGAAGAGTCGGAGTGGAAACGCATCGTCACCGAGTCTGAAAACACCGTTCGCGACCGCGCAGGAGCACCGCCCGCATTTGTGGCGAGCATTACCGAAGCGTACACTTCGCCAGAGATCGTGGATGTGTCAGATCTCATCCCCACCGCGGAGTCGCTCAATCGGCGCGTACGCGGCGCGGTTGGTCTCATCCCAACCATTATACCCCTGTTGAAGGCGGCGCGCGCCAGGCTCGCGGCGGGTCTTGCCAAGCTTGTCTCGCGCGCCGCCGCGGTCCCATTTGATGTGTCAGTTGTCGAACGCTTCTGGCTTCTCGATCTACCCGTCGATCTGCTGCAAATGATCGACCGAACCCTCGTCCTGGAAATGCACGTCGCGCGCTTGCAGGGCCTGCTTGCCGGTGACACGCCCGAAGAGCGCTTTCAGAGCTTTCTTGCCCGCGTCAACAACCCCGATGGGATGATCGCGCTGTTTCGAGAATACCCTGTATTGGCCCGCAGTCTATGGACTTGCGTGGAGCAGTGTGTTGCCGCGGGGCTTGAGTTTTTTGAGCGCTTTGTCGCCGATTGGGAAACCGTGCGCCCTCTGTTTTTCGGCGCGACGGACCCTGGAAAGCTCGTGTTCTTGGAGCCCGGTATGGGCGATCCGCACCGCGGCGGACGCTCCGTGGCGCTGCTCCGCTTCGCCAATGGAATGCGACTTGTGTACAAACCCAAATCCCTGGCTGTGGATGTACACTTTCAGGAGTTGCTCGCCTGGCTCAATGACCGCGGCCTGACACCCGCGTTGCGCCCCATTCGAGTGCTCGATCGGGGCACGTACGGGTTTATAGAATTTGTTGAAGGCAAAACCTGCAATTCACCCGAAGAGGTTCAACGGTTTTACCGGCGCCAAGGTGTATTGGTACTTCTCGCTTATGTTCTGGGCGCCACAGACTTTCACTACGAAAATGTCATCGCCGCGGGCGAACATCCCGTGCTCATCGACCTTGAAACGCTCCTTCAACCCTACCCTGTCAAACGCACGGACCTGACAACCACTTCCCTCCATCGCATGGTCTTGCGATCCGGTCTACTTCCCCATTGGGGTGGCGCCGGGTTGGGGTTTGCCGGCTTGGATATCAGTGGAATTGGTACTCGCCCAGGTCAAAAAACGGTGGTGGCCATGCCCACATGGGAAGGTGCGGGGACCGATGAACTGACATTTTCGCGCGGCTTTGGAGAGCTTCACGAAGGAAACAATCGAGCCACGTTGCGCGGACAGCACATTGACGTACTCGATTATACCCATGACATCGTGAGCGGGTTTTCAGACGCGTATCAACTCATTGTCCACCTGCGCGATGAAATGCTCGCTCCCGGCGGCCCCATTGAGCGTTTTGCGCACGACGAAGTTCGGCTCATCCTGCGGAGTACACAACGTTATGCCGTGTTAAGGTACGAAGCGTTTCACCCCAATTTGCTTCGCGACGCGCTCGATCGCGATCGAAGTTTTGACCGCCTGTGGAGCGAGGTCACGCACACTCCCCACCTTGCCAAACTCATCCCGTCGGAACGCGCCGATCTCTGGCAGGGCGACATCCCCATGTTTTTTACCACCCCAAGTCAAACGACAATTCGCAACAGCCGCGGAGATGCAATTGAAGGGGTGATCGAAGAAACAAGTCTGACTCAAGTCATTCGGGGCATCCGCGCTCTCAGCGAAACCGATAGAATGCGGCAAGTGTGGTTTTTGCGCGCGGCCCTAGCTACCATTGAGACGCGCACCCGCGGGCGTCGCCACGAGCGAAAAATCCCGACCGATTCCCCCGCAAAAGTCAATCGAAGCGACTTCATGGATGCAGCCGTTGCGATTGGGAAACGCCTGGAGTCGGTCGCAATCGCCGAAGACGAGCTGATCTACCTGGGGCTTTCGCGCCGCGAAAACCGCTGGGTGCTCGCCCCTGTGGACACAAGCCTCTACCAAGGCACGCTTGGAATCGCTCTGTTTCTCGGTTATCTCGGCGCCGTTGCAGGTGAACCGCGCGCCACAACCCTCGCCCACGCAACCGTCCAACAAGCGCTTGAAAACGTGCGACGCGGCGCCGGCCCCACCACAACCATCGGCGCTTTTGAAGGCTGGGGCTCTTACGTGTACACATTGGCCCATCTCGGCTCGGTGTGGGGAGATCGAGAGTTGCTCACCGAAGCGGCAGGTATTGCACAGCGAATCGGCGAGTTGCTCACTCAGGACAAGACATTTGACATCATCGGCGGATCGGCAGGTGCCATTGCCGCCCTGCTCGCGCTCTACAACGTAGCTCCCTCTGAAACGCTTCAAAAAACCTTGATCGCTTGCGGTGACCACCTTCTTACCCATGCCGAATCTCGGGGTGAAGCGCTTGTTTGGCCCTGCGCTGAAGAGGTGCTCGCTCCCCTGACAGGGTTTGCTCACGGCACGGCAGGCATTGGTTGGGCGCTTTCGCGTTTGGCGCGTTTCACAGGAGAAAATCGCTTTGCCAAAGCCGCCCAGCGCGCTTTCGCGTACGAACGCGCAGCGTTTATACCGGGTCAGGGGTGGCCCGACTGGCGGAAGATTGAAGGGCTCTCGCTGGAGACCCCGGGGTTTGAAGCCGCATGGTGTCACGGTGCGCCGGGCATTGGGCTCGGTCGCCTGTTGGAAGTTGAACCACCCCGGCTCGTTTCTTCACCGCTCCATTCGTCATCCAATGGGTTGAATCCGCTTTCCAACCCCGAGGCGCAGACCGCGGCGCACACTGAGATTGAAACCGCTCTCGCTGTGACAATGCGTCAACAATACGCCCCCGATCACAGCCTTTGTCACGGCGACCTGGGTGACATTGAGTTGTTTACAGAAGCCGCGCGCGTGCTCGGTCAACCGCAATGGCAAGCCGAAGCCGATCGCCGCGCGGCGCGCCTTCTCCACAGCATTCAGGACGAAGGCCCCATCTGCGGTCTTCCCCTCGACGCTGAAGTGCCTGGGTTAATGATCGGGATCGCAGGCATAGGATACGGCCTGTTACGCCTGGCCGCCCCTGAACAAGTGCCGTCGGTGCTCCTCTTGGCGCCGCCCAAGTGAGCCTTGAAACGCCGATGAAACCATCGATCTTCCGTCCCCACGCGTTGGCGCGGCGACGAGCGCGCGGTGAGCGACCTATTCCGCCGCCGCCCGTACCCTCCACACGCAGAGTGCGAGTTGTCTGGGCGCTCCTGCTCGTTTCGTTGACGCTTGTCGGTATGGTAGGTCAACAGGTCAAACCTCTTTTCCAAGCCCGATCGCATGGGTCTACCCACGCGCCCGCTTCTACCCAAGCGCCCGCTTCTACCCATTTGACTCAACCTCCCTCCACTCCCCCCGAGGCGCCGTGACTGCCCTCTTCAGCGCCGAGGGTTTATTCGCCCGCAAAGTGCCTTTCGTGGCGCAATTGAGCGCTTTCGATTGTGGTCCGGCCTGCCTCACAATGTTGCTTCGCCACCACGGTCGCAACGCCGACTTGGCCGAAGTGCGCACCCGCGTCGGCAGCGATCGCGGCGGCGTTACCACCTTGTCGCTTGTCCAAGCGGCGCGCTCATTCGGCTTCGTTGTGCGGTCATTTTCGGTAGAACCCAAAGATCTGACCGATCTACCCATGCCCGTGATCGCGCATTGGGGGTTTGACCATTACGTTGTGATTGAGCGGATGGTCGGCGACGGCGCGCTCATCCTCGATCCGGCGCGCGGGCGGCGGCATGTCGGCGCCAAAGAACTCGATGAAGAGATGACAGGTGTGGTGCTCACGTTTGCTCCGGGGGTTGGTTTTTCACGCGTGTCGTCCAACCACGCTGCACCCTGGAAAACCTTCATTCGGGCCTATTTGCGCGCCGCCCCCGACGATCTGATTCAAGCGCTTGTTGTCTCGGTTGTCATTCAACTGCTCGGCCTATCACTGCCCGTATTCACGGCCCTCGTTCTCGACCATGTGAGCCCCCAAAACACGTTGCGCGTCCTTCCCCTCCTCGGATTTGGCGCGCTCGCCATCGTTCTCTCGCAGGCGCTTTCTTCCCAACTCCGCGCCATGTTGCTTCTTCGCCTTGAAGCGCGCATTGATACTCGATTTGTACCCGCCTTTTTTGGTCAACTCCTCGGTCTACCCTTGGGCTTTTTTGAGCAACGCACCAGCGCCGACTTAATCCTTCGCGTGGCAAGTCAAAGTGCCATTCGAGACATTCTCACCGGTCAGACATTTTCCCTTGTACTCGACGGGGCGCTTGTTGTGGGCTACCTCGCGCTGCTCCTCGCGCGTGCCCCTCTGTTTGGCGCACTTGTGCTTGTATTGGCAGCCGTTCAAGCGGTTTTACTTGCGGTGAGCGCCCGACGCGCTTCTGAAATCGCCCAAGAGCACGCTGTCGCTCAGGCCGAGGCCCAGAGTTACCTCGTGGAGATGCTTTTCAACGTCGCCGCTGTCAAAGCCGCCGGTGCCGAACCTCGGGTCACAGCGCGATTCACACGGCTCTTTCAACGTCAGGTTTCAGCCTCTCTCCAAAGAGGGCGTTTGGCAGCCTCCGTCGAGACCGCCATGACAGCGTTACGCACGGGCGCTCCGTTGGCCATGCTGTGGGTCGGTGCGTCGGCCGTGCTCCGTGGGGAGATGAGCGCCGGTACAATGTTGGCTTTGTGCGCCCTCGGCGCGTCGTTTTTGGCCCCTGTGAGTTCACTCGTTCAACAAGGCCAGCGCCTCCCTCTGCTTGGAACCTACCTTGCCCGGTTGAGCGATGTTGTGGACGCCAAACCTGAACAAGCTGCCCCATTGCCTGAAGCGCCTCGACTCACCGGCCGGATTGAAGTGCGCGACGTTGGATTTCGCTATGGCCCCGCGGCGCCGTGGGTGCTGCGAGGCGTTTCATTCACTGTGGAACCTGGGCAAACATTGGCTATTGTCGGGCGAACAGGATGCGGCAAGACCACACTCCTCAAATTGCTCCTGGGGCTCTATGCGCCCACCGAAGGGGAGATTTTATACGACGGAAAAAAAGTGACTGACCTCGATAGAATCTCCCTGCGCCGCCAATTCGGCGTGGTGCTCCAAGAGTCGGCACTCCACCAAGGTTCAATCCGCGAAAACATCGCCTTCGGCGACTCGGCACTCAGTCTCGATCGCATTGAAAGTGCCGCTAAACTGGCAGTGATTGACGAAGACATTGCCTTATTGCCAATGGGCTACGATACCCCCCTCGGCGACGGTGGAAGCGGCCTGTCAGGTGGACAACGCCAACGCCTTTCCTTGGCGCGCGCGCTCGCCCATGAGCCCGCCATTCTCTTTCTCGACGAAGCCACAAGCCACCTAGACCGAGTGACGGAACGACGGGTAGATGAACATCTGCGAGCATTGTCGTGCTCGCGCGTGGTGATTGCCCATCGACTCAGCACCGTTCGAGGCGCCGAACAAATTGTGGTGCTCGACGGCGGCACCGTTGCCGAGTTGGGAAAACACGACGAACTTGTGCGCGCCAACGGACAATACGCTCAAATGGTAGACGGATCTACCCATGCCGCAACCGCCGCATAACCTCCAACAACACCAACCGTTAACGCCCCAAACGTGCACGTGGAGACGCGCAAGCACCCATTGACCATTACATGTCTTTGGTACAATCATCCATACTCGTCACGGGGGCAAATGTGACACTTTCAAACGTGGCACGCAGGTCAAACGCGTCGGTATAAGAGTACGCAATCAACCCCACCTGAAGTGTACCGGGTAGATCGGGCCGCTTCACCATCCAGGCCTCTTCCCACGCTTTGCCGCCGATGGGCCGCTTGTACATATAAACGCGCCCGTTAACGCGACAAATGCGCAACTCGGCATCGGGGCTTGGCCACGGTGGACCTTGCACAAAACTCTGGTCTTGTTTCGTTGTTTTCGTTTCTACTGACAGGTGCTCACCGCGGTAACCTACCACGTTGAACACGTGATCTTGTTTGCCACCGTCGGACGAAGGCGCCCGAGCCATGAGGCCTCCAAATTGGTACCCCACATCGGGTGGTAAGGTTGGATTGCTCGCTTTGCGCGTTCGAGCCACGGTGGACACGCGAAAGTTACCCGTCACTGTTTTATAAACCAGAGGGCCTTGGGCCGCGTGGTACCACACCACGTTGCGAAGCGGCACCATGGATAGCTCGCCCGCTTGAACGGCGATCTTGACAGTATCGGCGTTCACCACCTTCCATTCTGCGCCGAGAGAACCACCGTCAAACTCATCATTGAGCCCGGTGACCTCCGCGGGCGACAACTTGGGGCCGGTGTCGCAGCCGCCGAGAGCAAGACAAGACACAAGCGCGATTGCGCCGACCCATGTTGATTTGTCCCCAAAGAACATTTCTTTTGAGAGTTACATTGCCTGGGACTACAGCGTCAAGTGCGTATTGTATCCTGGCATAGCGCCCGTTTCTACCCTTGCGCCCGATCGCTTGTTGAGCGATTCTGCGTGCACCGAAAATATGGCAGGCTCAATGAAGGGTAAGGTTTGCATTGTTACGGGCGCCAACACCGGCATCGGCGCTGAAACGGCGCTTGGGCTCGCCAAACTCGGTGGCACTGTGGTCATGGTATGCCGCGACCGCGACAAGGGTGAAGAAGCGCGCGCCAACATTGTCAAGCGATCGGGAAACGCCGCCGTGTCGCTGATGATCGCGGACTTGTCTTCACAAAACCAAATTCGCCGGCTCGCGGCAGATTTTTTGGGCGGTCGCTCGGGTGCACCTTCCCTTGTCGACGGGCGCCCGCGGCTTGATGTGCTGCTTCACAATGCGGCGGCCATCCTTCCCCACCGTCGCGTGAGCGTTGACGGGTTGGAAATGCAGTTCGCGGTGAACCATCTAGCCCCGTTTCTACTCACCCACCTTCTGCTGGATGTTCTCAAAAGCAGCGCCCCATCACGGGTGGTTGTGGTGGCTTCCCAGGTAGAAAGCCGAGGCACCCTTCGCTGGGATGATCTGCAAATGGAAAAAGGGTACACTCCGCTTGAAGCGTATTTTCAATCAAAACTTGCAAACGTGCTTTTCACGTATGAATTGGCCCGCCGATTGGAAGGCACCGGCGTCACCGCCAACTGCCTTCATCCCGGTGTTATTTCAACAAACCTCTTGTCAGACTACATGGGTAGACCGCGGTCCATGGGTTTTCTCAACAGTCTTACCAACCCGGGGCCTGAAAAGGGCGCCAAACCCAGCATTCGATTGGCGTCAGACCCGGCGCTTGCCACTACCACCGGCAAATATTTTAAAGAAATGGTAGAAACAAAGTCGTCCCGCGCTTCGTACGATATGGAAGCCGCGCGGCGACTTTGGGATCTGAGCGCTCAACTGACAAGCTCCACCTCACCCGGCTGAACCAAATCTTCGCACCGTCCACTTCACCGCCGCGGCAACCAGCGCTTCCTGCTCCGCCAACTCGGTGAAGGTATGATTGGCGGTGGGAAACATCTCCGATGTAACGTGATCGCCGAAGTGTACACCCGCAAGAGCATCGGCAAACTGACGTTCGTAGTTGTAATATTCAGGCATGCCACCTGAGTACACAAAGTGCATAAACACGCCCCGACCCACCAAGTGTTTCAGGTCTGAGATAAACCGCTCTTTCGGCGGAAACTCTCGCACATATTGGCGAATTGGGCCGGTGGGCAACGGCGCCTTTTCAGACGGACCATGTTTCCACCGATGCATCAGCTCGCGGGCTTTTCGAAGGCCGAATGCTCGCCACGATCGCACGGTTCGCGCTCGCTGTACAAACCGGCGCACGTGGTATTCAGGCGTTGGGTAAGAATAACCGTCCATCATAATCGCCCCCACAACGCGCTCATCACGGCAGGTCGTCTGAAAAGACATGTCGGCTCCTGAACACAACCCCATGAGCAGAAAACGAGTCGCCGCACCCATTTTTTGAAGGTGATCCATGGCCTCTTTCACGTCGCTCACAGCACCCTCTTCAAACGAAAGCGCGTCGCGACGAGGTTCGCTGTCACCCAGCCCGGCCAGGTCAAACCTGAACACAGAAAAACCCTGGTCCGCGAGGCTGCGAGCAAGCTTTACAGACTTTCGATGCGGGCCAATGCGGTGAACCACCCCGGCGTTGAGTAGAATCACAGCGGGGCGAACCGCATCGCGAGTGCCGTTCGGCTCTGTCAGAATGCCAAACAAGGTGCCATGGGCGCCGAAGAAAAAAGCCTTTTCGCGCATATTACCTCCACACAAGCAACAGCCGCCACGACAGTCACGCGCTTGTCCACAACATGTTTTAACGAAGTGCGCCCTTCATCAATCGCCCCGTTTCCAGTCGCTCCCTTCAGCGTTTGGCCGGAGGGGTTCGAGCGCGCTGCCTCGCCTGCTGACGGCGAGCCATGGCTTCTTTGCGGGCGAGAGCGCGATCTTGCCCCTGCCTGTGAGCCTCACCTTCCATACCTCCCTCCAGGTGTTTGGCGAGCGCGCTCACCGTTGGGAATCGAAACATGTCCACCAGTGAAACAGGCGTTTCGAGCGCTTTTCGAAGCTTGGCGTGCGCCTGTACCATGAGTACAGAACTGGCCCCCAAGTCGAAAAAGTTGTCATCAGTCCCCACCTGTTCCAAGTCAAGCAGCTCTTTCCAAATCAACGCAATGGCGCGCTCGGTTTCGTTGCCCGGCGGCTTGAATACGGCCGTTGTTTCACGTCGAGAACGTTCAGGTGCGGGCAACTGCTTTCGATCAATCTTCCCATTTGGGGTGAGGGGTAAGGCGGGTAACAACACCACGGTGGCCGGCACCATGTAGTCAGGCAACTTGGATCGAAGGTACGATCGAATTTCGAGAGCACGGTCTTCTCCCGTGGCGCTCGAAGCGGGATGGTGCACATAGGCAGACCACGTTTGACCTGTGGAAACCAAGTCAGGCGCTCGCGTTGTATGGGCTTCTTTTCGAAGGACAACATCGTACCGAAAACGCGTCAGCTCATTTGGGGGGGCCTCGTGTTTTCGAAGGATCGACTCCACCCGAAGACCTCCGATATGGGAGGCAGCCGCTGCGAAAAACGCTTCATCAATCACCAGCTCACTTTCACGGTTGAGCCGACTTTCAACCCTTCGATCAAGTTCGGGCGTGCCCGAGAGCGACGGATCCCGAAAACACTCCACCGCTTCATGAAAGCTTCGCAAAAGAGCGCGATCGCGCACATCGCCTATAAAAATGGCGCCGCCCGGCGAAAGCGCCGCCGCGGCTTCTGAAATGACTTTTACAAGGTAGTCAATACTTGGAAAATATTGAACCACCGAGTTGATGACCACCAAGTCAAACGAACCGGGCTCCACACCTGAAAAGTCATCGGCCGCACGGTGACGAAGCGTAACGTTGGAGAGCCCCATCGTGGGTAGATGGCGTTCTACCCATCGCAACGCGGCCGGCGAAAAGTCAACCCCGCGGTAGTGTTCACAGTGCGGCGCCACTCGAAACAACACCAAGCCGGTGCCACAACCGATCTCCAATATCCGTTTCGCCCCGAGCGACAAAATGCGATCTGTTGTGAGCTTTAACCAATCGCGCATTTCATGAGCCAAAATGGGCTCGCCGCTGAAGCTGCTGTTCCAACCGGCGGTGTTAAATGTGGGATCGGCCTGGGTAGATTCGCCACTCGCATTGGAACCTGTGGAGTACGTTTCTTCCCAAATGGCCTGCCAGGTAGCCTCACCTTGGGTGGGTAGATCTGCCTTGACTGCATGGTCTAAATTCGCCACCACATAAGCAACAAGCCGCGGATCACCCGGCACATCTTCACGCGCAACGGTCACACACTGACGAACGCCGGGGTGACGACCCAACACCGCGTCGATCTCGCCAAGTTCAATGCGATGGCCGCGCAGCTTCACTTGATGATCGGTGCGCCCCAAAAACTCAATGGCTCCGTCGGGCCGAAACCGAGCCAAGTCACCCGTGCGATAAAGTCGACCCCCCACGCGCGGCCGAAACGAATCTGCAACAAACCGTTCGGCCGTCAGTTCAGGCCGATCGAGATACCCTCGAACAACCCCCTCACCGCCGATATAAAGTTCACCGGCAACCCCCACGGGAAGCCTTTGTTTGTGTTTATCGAGAATGTACATCTGCGTATTTAGAATGGGCAGACCAATGGTCACAGGCCCACCCCGAGGGTCTATTCGCGCAGTGGAAGACCACACCGTTGTTTCGGTAGGTCCGTACATGTTTAAGAGATCTCCCTGAACAAGAGGCGAAAGCTCGTCGGCAAGCACTTGCGGAAGCGCCTCACCCCCGAGGAGCAGCTTGTGAAGCAGCCGCAACGCGTCTTTCCCTTCAGGATCACTCGCCAACATGCGAGCCATTGAAGGTGTACACTGCAAATGGGTCACACCATGACGGCGAATTTGGGCCGCGACGGCGGCGGGGCTCGCTCCCTCGATCACAAGCGTTGCGGTGCACCGCTCGCGCAGCTCATTCAGGTGAACAAAACTTTCAAGCACCGTTTCAGTAGCAATTCCAAAGTCGACAAGACAGGCAATTTCGTCGACCCCTACCCCTTTGAGACGATCGACGAATTCAAGACAAACATCCACGGTTCCAAAAAGACCGTTGGTGTGAAAATACCGCTCAAAAGCGTGCTCCATCACAGCGTCGATTTCGTCGGCTGTCAGGTCTTCCACCTCGGGATTGTCAGACACCTTCCCTTTGTCACGCCCGGGTTGAGCAAACGCTGGAAACTCCCAACGCGCCTTTTTTACAAGGTCGGTGGAGGTTTTTAGGTAGTTGATAAACGGCTGTTTCACCACCGCTCGAACCGCGTTCATGTCCGCGCCCACAAAGGTATGGAGCATGAGGCTCACAACCCCTTCGCCGGGGTGCCCCGCCTCGCGCCATGCGCCGCGGTAGATCGCTATTTTGCGGGCAATCTCCTCAAGATCTTGACCCAACATGTTGGTCAGAATGTTCGAACCGATCTGCCCCGCCATTCGAAATGTGTCAGGGCTGCCGGCGGCGGCAATCCACATGGGAGGTGTGGTTTGTACAGGCGGTGGTAAGATCTTGACATCGATCTCCAAACCGTTGCCGCTCTGCGCTTTGACCGATTCTCCCCGCCAAAGACGGCGAACTGTATCGATCGACTGGAGCATGATAGCTTTTCGATCAGCGTAGTTCTGCGGCGCAAACACAAAGTCGTTGGCATGCCAACCCGACGCGAATGACAGGCCCACTCGCCCGCGCGACAGGTTGTCGACCATGGACCACTCTTCGGCCACTCGAATGGGATTGTGCAGCGGTAGAACAACGCTCCCCGCGCGGATTTGAATACGGTCTGTAATAACCGCGAGTGCCGCACCTGTCACCGCCGGATTGGGGTACAACCCACCAAATTCATGAAAGTGCCGCTCGGGTGTCCACACCGCTGTAAAGCCGTGTTTGTCGGCAAATCGAGCACCGTCGAGAAGCAAACGGTATTTATCATCCGGCCGTTCACCTACGTCGGCCGCAAAGTAAAACAGGCTGAAATCAATGCGGCGTGTCGAGGTTGAATGGGTGCCTGCGGTGAGAGAAGCTTTGTCACCCTCTTCAAGCAAAACCACTTTAAACCCACGGGCCAGCGTCCAAAACAGCTCCAACACCGAGATATCAAATGAAATGCTTGTCACCGCAAGCCACGTTCCCGGCGTGGCGGCGGGGCCCAATCGCTCATCCATCGCCTCAAAAAAGTTGGCAACGTTCCGATGCTCCACCACCACGCCTTTGGGCCTACCGGTAGAGCCCGACGTGAAGATCACATACGCGGGATTTTCAGGACCGGCGCGCCGCTGCGCAGTCGCTTGGATATCCATCGGGCCGGGATTTTGCGGGCCGTCCAGCAACACCAACGTGGCATTGTGAGGCGGCAGCGAAGACACCAAACGCTCTTGAGTGACAATCACCCGCGTTTGAGTGTCTTCGATCATCATCGCAATGCGGTCGCGAGGATAATGCGGATCCATGGGCACATACGCGCCGCCGGCTTTGAGAATGCCGAGCAGCCCCACCACCATTTCAATAGAACGCTGCGCGCAAATGCCCACCATTTCATCAGGGCCAACGCCATGTGTACGCAACACCTCGGCCAGTTTGGATGCGCGCTCGGCCAGCTGACGATAGGTCATAGATCGATCGCGAAACACCAACGCCGTAGCGTGGGGAGTGCGCGCGGCCTGCTCCTCAATCAATTCGTGCACGGTGCGCAATCCGCTCTTCGGCGCAGCATCGGTTTGATTCCAGGCGTTGAGCAGAGAGAGCGCGCTTTCGTTTAGGAGTGAAAGATCTGAAATGAGTACACCCGGCGGCGCATTCGCAGCCGACTCCACAAACGCCGCGAAGTGATCCAACAGCGCGGCGGCGGCTGTTTCAGGCACGCGATCCAACCGCACATCCCACCGAATCTCGGCGCCGTTTTGAGCAATACTCAACACACATTCATCGCTCGGCAACAGAGCCGCATCTTCCAGCGAAGTGTACACACCAACACCCATGGCAATGGAAGGCGCGCGGCGGGCCGCGGCGGAACGCGCGGCGAGATCGACAAGAAACGGGCCGCGGCGCCGCACGTTTGCGAGTTCAGCACCCACGTTGCCAATGGCCGATGAAAGCGCGTCGGCAGTGTCTACCGCGATCCGAAGCGGAACCGCGGGAGCGAACACACGGGGCGGCTTGCCGTTATAGGAAGGATCTGCAAACGTCTGACCGTCTCGATAGGTTAGATCAAACGCTCCCTCACCGCTCAGGCGCGCCAAAAAGGCTCCCCAGAGCGCGATCAGCACATCGCCGGCAGGTTGCTCAGGTGCCCGGTTGCCAAGCGCCTGAACCACAGCCGGCGGCAGGTTTCGGCGCCACGTGGAGGTTTGACCCGCAGCGCCCGAAGGTTGACCCGCAATGGGAAACGGCGCGGGCGAAAGATGGGCAAGGCGCTTGGACCAGAACGGTTCTGCCGCGGCGGCACTGCGATTTTTGTCTGTCAGCCATTCACGTTGGGTAGGGCTGAGGTTTGGAAGGGTAGATCCGTGGGTAAGGCCGTAGCGCGTTGTCAGGTCTGAAAGCGACACAGCGGCGCCGCCGAGTGTGGCAAACTCGTTGACAACCACGTCGCGCGAAGCGGTGGAAACGCGCAGGCCGTCGGCGTCGATCGACACGACTGTTCCGGGTGGCAGCGACGACGGCTCTTGGGTGAGCGACAGGCGTTGAACAACAAGGGCCTCATCGCCGACAAGGCACTTGGCCACGCCCAGAGTGTTGGGTTCAGGCCCGAAAGTGAGCGCGCGAACGAGGGCGTCAATTGGTTCGGCCGGTTCATCCCACGCGATAAAACAAGCGGCCGGCGGGCGCTCTTTTCGGGCGAAGAAGCTCCGACCATCGGCGGGCTGGGCGCGCGGAACCACCGCTTGTGCGTCGAGGGCGGCGACAAGTTCGGCAAATGTGCCCACCGCCGCCTCGGTGCACCGAACGGCAAGCGTAAACGCCGTGTCGTCGGGGGCGATATCTACCTCGCGCTGCGCCAAGATTTGGCCACGATCCACCTCTTCAGACATGTGGTGCCACGTGACGCCGTGGGTAGATTCACCGCGGAGAATGGCCCACGAAGTGGCGTGAAAGCCGGCGTATTTGGGCAGCGGCGCGTCGTGGTAGTTGATCGCGCCCAGGCGGGGCAGGCGCAACACTTCGACCGATGTGACCGAGTGGTTGATCACGCTGAACAGGTAGTCAAACGGTTCGCGGCTTAAAAAAGCCACTTGGTCCGACGACCCGTCGATGCGCGGCACACCGTTGCGGGCGGCCCAGCTCACCACCGACGGATCCGATGAAATCACCCCGCAAACGCGGTGTCCTTCGCGGAGCAATACCTCCGCACATTGGGCAAGGAGTTGGCCTTCGCCAATTAGGCAACAAGCAAGCATGCGTCTTTTCTCAGAAAAGCGGAATGCGGTGTGTGCCGCAAACCGCAAGTCTCTGAGGATACATGACGGCGGGCGGGGGTGGGAACACAATTTTGCGCGCGGTCGCCCGCCGGGCGGCATGATCGCTTTTGCGGTCTAGGCGAAAAAAGTAGCGGCGTTTACCGAATCACGGCAAAAACTGCAATGTGATCGAGGCCGAGGCGGGAAAGCGGGCGGGCGCTGGAAACGCTATTTTTTTCATGGCTCGAACAGCGCATTGCACAACTCCAACGTCGGGCACATCCGTCCCCATGTTCTCCACGTTCGCGCTCTCACCGGCGGCTTTCCACGACACGCGAACGCCAATGCGCCCCTGCAAGTTGGGATTGGACCTGAGCCCCGGCACGTAGCAGAGTCGAAAGCGCATCTTCCCATTGTCGAGCGCTTGTTTTGTCCGCCCTTCATCGAGTGACTCCACAACAACGCTGTCGAGACGAATCTCCATCGGCCAACTCATCGCCGCCCGGAGCATGGGCTCAAAGTCTTCACCGGGTGTCAGATCGGCCATGGGTAGATCGCCCGGTTGAGACTTGCCCGTGAGAATGCCAAGAGCCGCTTTTTCACGCTCCTCGCGCGACGCCGAAACGCCCGGAGGACGAAGAAGCTGACCTGTCGAGGCGGCAGAACCTGACGCCGACGCCGATGCAGAAGCGCCCGCAGTGGAAGGGCCTGCTAACGAGCCGGCCGATGCCGAAGGCGCGCCGCTTGCGGATGTTGCCGGACCGCCCGACGAAGCGCCTGAATGGGCACCTGACACGCCCGAAGAAGGTTCACCGCAGCCGACAAACGCAACGGCAGCCCCGAGAAGCAGCCCCCACCCCTGAAGCGCCGTTGCCGAGAATGCTCGCGCCGCCGGGATGACACCATGCGAACGTTCAACCGTTGTGTACACTCGGCTCACTTGGCCTCCAACGCCGGGTCAAGCAGGGGAAGCAGCACCTTCGCTTTTTCAAGCGCATCCGCGCTGAACTCCCGCGGCGCTTCAGGAACGAGCAACACATCGCCAAAGCCCTTGCGACTGCGCTTTTGATCCTCAAACACCTGAACCTGCCAGTCAGACCCACCTTTTGGAATGAGCAACGCTTTGAACGTTTCTTCCCCTACCAAAGACGTGAGATCCCCCACCGGTAGAGCGCCGCGCCGAAAGCCTTCCCGCCAAGGCTTTTTGTACACTATCCCTTCCGGCCCTTGCACAGCCGCCACCGGAACCCGCGCCGGACCATTTGTAAACAGCCAAAGAACAAGCACCCGATCGGGCACCACATCCTCACGGTCAGGCTCGGCATACGGGTAATAGGGAACGGCGCTGGCAAAACTGATGCGAAGCGTTTCAGACCCAAACCAACGACCGATATGCGCCACCTTCTCTTTAAAAAAACTCGGCTCAAAACGCAGCGCCGCAAAATAAAACCCCAACTTTGAATACCGATTGAGCCACGCCTCCGACGACGGGGTTGTGACAAAGCGGTTTCGATCAAGCCAGTCTTTTAAGCCCTTCCCATCTTCGGCCTTTAAAACATAAGCGGCAAAGCTGCCCACCCGCTTCGCCTCAAGCACTTTGACGCCCCCTGCCCCGCCGAGCCTACCCGCCCCCGAACCAAACCCGGCAGCCATCTGTTCCGAAGGAGCAGCCATTGGAAACTTGCGCTCCACAGTGCTCCAACTAAACCCATCTGCCTTAAACACCCCCGGCTTTGACGGCGTCGGAATGACGAACCCAAACGGTTTATCCACCTTGTTAAACGTCACCTCCCGAATCAAATGCTCCAGTCCCACCTGCTCATCGTGAACAAGCGCCACGCGCTCCACTGAGATCGCGGGCAAAGCCCCCTCCCGGGGGGCAAAAAAGCCACCTCAAGCGTTGGCAGTGGCAGGGCGGCAAAGAGCGGCGGCAAGAGCGGTACTTGTGATCAGGAGCGCAGAAATCCGTGACATTTTTTGAGGCTACAGGACAGTGCGCCGCGAGTCCAGAAGTTGGGTTGCACCGGTTGAAGCGCTGCACTCCCCTGGCCAAAGAATATTTCTGAACGCGGTTTTTGGACTGAATTTGCGAATGCGGGTTTGCCGCCCGATCACGTGTCCGAGCGAGAAGCCACCTAAAGCTTGTTACAAGACATGATGCAGGCACTCAATACTTCGGTCGAAACGTCGCAGGGCAGCTCGAAGCACTTGATGCTACAAATCGATACGGCCGTTTGACCTTCCGTGCATTCATAACTTGTGTCATAGCAGCAGTCATCTACCCAATCCTCATTGCACGCCTCATCGCGCTCTGCCAGCACCTGATGCAGCCGCGCGCACTGGTTGTTTTCTTGAGCGCAGCTCACCACGGTGACGAACAAACTGAGGCACCATTGGGCCCGGAACAACGCATTCATTGGAGGTTTCCCTTTAGCACGGAGCCTCGGGTTACGCGCACTATCCCGCAATGCGATCGAACCTGACGTGCAGCACATCCGGCGCCGGTGAAATCGGGTCATGACCACAACAAGCCCGCTCCGATCGCGGTGAAATCGGGTCACGACCACAACAAGCCGCCTAAGATGGGCGGTGAAATGGGGTCACGACCACAAAACTGGCCCTTTGGCGCCGGTGAAATGGGGTCGTCACCACAACGACCACCCGCCGCAAGGGGGAGAATCGTGGTCACCACCACAAAAAGGGCCCTCGGCTGCGCGCGAATCGTGGTCACCACCACAAAAAGGGCCCTCGGCAGTCGGCGAGATGTGGTCGCCACCGCAAGATGAGCACTTCGAGGGCGGTGAAACTCGAACACGACGAGGAAAATGGCCTTCGGCTGCGCGCGAAACGTGGTCAGCACCTGGACCTGAGCCGCCCGACGGCATCCGAACGAGGTCACCACCTGGAGATCGGTCCTCCGACGACGGCGGAACCGGGTCACCGCCTGGAACTGAGCCCAGCGAGGGCGCCGCAACGAGTCACCACCTCCGTTTGCCCATTGGATCGCTGACGACGCAACGCACGCCGCGTAGTTCGTCAAGCAACCGCGCCCGTCGAGTGGGCAGGTTGAACTCCGCACGCCCCCGGCGACCGAATCCTGGGGCCGGACGCAGCCGAAAGCCGCCAATGCACAAACATGGCTTTGTGCGGACGCAAGCCTGAGCGGCGGCGGGATGTACGAGAACCGCCAGCGCGCAAACCCGGGCTTTGTGCGGACGCAAGCCTGACCGGCGGCGGGATGTACGAAACCGCCAGCGCGCAAAACCGGGCCTTGTGCGTCCATACGCCCTTGCCAAACGTCAAGGCACACGCCTTCAACCTCTTGAAACAACAGGCGCCGAACGCCCAGCGAAAGAAGGTCTTTCGTTCTTGAGCGCGGTGTGATTCACTCCGGTTGTGCGCGATTCATCCCGTGCGGCATCCTCAAAAACGCCCCGTTTTCGGCGATGCCGCCACAGATCACGCCAGAATCGAGGCACCGTTGGCAACCGGCCCAACGTGCAGGTCGGCGCCACCGCAGAGTTCATTTTGAGGTGGCACGCTTCGTGACAATGGCAGCCCAATGCTCCGGGGGTTCACCCATTTCTGGTGAACCCCCCCGGGTCTCTGACAATCTGGAGGTTCACCAAAAATGGGAACTCAAAAGGGGGGCTTTTTTTCGGCGTTGAAGCAGCGGTTGCACTCACTGCCCCGTTGATAAGGGGATTGAAACCCGTTCAGCCCCCCGCGGGTTGCACTCACTGCCCCGTTGATAGGGGGATTGAAACATGGGCGCTCTCGTTGAGTCGACCTGGCCCAGCTCGAGTTGCACTCACTGCCCCGTTGATAAGGGGATTGAAACCCAAATTAAACAGATCTGAACAAAAAGTTGCACTCACTGCCCCGTTGATAAGGGGATTGAAACACGTTGTTACATCGGACGAAGCGGACGACATTGAGCCAAGTTGCACTCACTGCCCCGTTGATAAGGGGATTGAAACAGAAAACGCGCTTCAATTCCGAAGCTTGTACGTTTCCAAGTTGCACTCACTGCCCCGTTGATAAGGGGATTGAAACTCAAAGGAAGGTGCTTCGCGGGCGTTTTATTTCGGTTGCACTCACTGCCCCGTTGATAAGGGGATTGAAACCTTGGCGCTGGGGCGCGACGTGGTGCACGACCTCGGTTGCACTCACTGCCCCGTTGATAAGGGGATTGAAACTTTGCGGTGAGGCTCGCCGTGGTGCTGCCGCTCATCGTGGTTGCACTCACTGCCCCGTTGATAAGGGGATTGAAACGCGTTGTCCTCGTACACTGGCAATGGCCCTATCACGGTGTTGCACTCACTGCCCCGTTGATAAGGGGATTGAAACTAAAGATGTCGCGGGGCCGCCGCCCCAAAAGCCGGTGGTTGCACTCACTGCCCCGTTGATAAGGGGATTGAAACGTCGCAACCGGTGCAACACAAGCGTCGTGTACACCGCGAGGTTGCACTCACTGCCCCGTTGATAAGGGGATTGAAACATTCGGGGGTCGGCCTTGTGCGCCTCACGCTCTCCACAAGTTGCACTCACTGCCCCGTTGATAAGGGGATTGAAACTTAGTCAGTCAGGGTTCCGCCGCCGGCAACTCCAGTTAAGTTGCACTCACTGCCCCGTTGATAAGGGGATTGAAACCGTCGCGAGCATCCAAGCGCGCGCCCAAGTGACTCCACCGAGTTGCACTCACTGCCCCGTTGATAAGGGGATTGAAACAGCGATGCCGCGGCCGACGTTGCCGCCTATCTGGAGTTGCACTCACTGCCCCGTTGATAAGGGGATTGAAACGTGTTGCCGTTCGGGCGCATCGGGTCCGGCGGCGAGGTGTTGCACTCACTGCCCCGTTGATAAGGGGATTGAAACCGGCTTCCTCGCTCGTGAGCGTGACCCCTTCTTCCTGTTGCACTCACTGCCCCGTTGATAAGGGGATTGAAACCACCCAAGATGGCATATGGAAGAGCGGCGCTCCCCTACTGTTGCACTCACTGCCCCGTTGATAAGGGGATTGAAACTCAAACGGTCGCGGTGGCGCCATTGCGCTTGTCGTGTTGCACTCACTGCCCCGTTGATAAGGGGATTGAAACCGTCTAGTTCTTCGCGCAGCCGTTTCACGGCCGCGGCCGTGTTGCACTCACTGCCCCGTTGATAAGGGGATTGAAACAGACTGGTTTGTATTCGGGAAAGGGGATCCTCCCGCGCTGGTTGCACTCACTGCCCCGTTGATAAGGGGATTGAAACCCCCCAGAGCCGCCTGCGCCCGCGGCGGAACCGCCGGCGGTTGCACTCACTGCCCCGTTGATAAGGGGATTGAAACATTTCAGGTCTGCCATCGCCTTGACCAGCTCTTGGGGTTGCACTCACTGCCCCGTTGATAAGGGGATTGAAACCTAATCTCGAATGCCCTCCCGCTCGTTTCGAGCAGTTGCACTCACTGCCCCGTTGATAAGGGGATTGAAACCCCGCGTGCTCCGCGCGGCCCTTCGACGTGCGGGCGTTGCACTCACTGCCCCGTTGATAAGGGGATTGAAACCTTGATCACGATGACGAATGCGGTCCGCCGTGGCCTTGAGTTGCACTCACTGCCCCGTTGATAAGGGGATTGAAACAGAGCACCGCGCGGCCGTGGAAGGGTTAGAGGCCGAGATGTTGCACTCACTGCCCCGTTGATAAGGGGATTGAAACAGCGAATGTTTGGCCGGTACCGCAATCCACGCGTCGTTGCACTCACTGCCCCGTTGATAAGGGGATTGAAACAAACGCTTGTTGCAATATTGGGCGGGCATATTGGTGGTTGCACTCACTGCCCCGTTGATAAGGGGATTGAAACTACCCTGACACTCAGATTCAGGCCCTTGTACAACTCTGGTTGCACTCACTGCCCCGTTGATAAGGGGATTGAAACTCGTTGCCGCAATACGGCGCGCGACGCGGTTTGCTGTTGCACTCACTGCCCCGTTGATAAGGGGATTGAAACAATGCCCCACGCGGTCATCAAGGATTTCAGTAGTCGTTGCACTCACTGCCCCGTTGATAAGGGGATTGAAACGAAGGGTATATGCTCGTGAGGTGCGGGGCGCACTTCATGGTTGCACTCACTGCCCCGTTGATAAGGGGATTGAAACGCAGCAGCGCGCGCATACGTGATCAGTTGCTCTACCGCGTTGCACTCACTGCCCCGTTGATAAGGGGATTGAAACATCGCGCGGATCTCTGCGGTTGTGAGCAAATACCCGGTTGTTGCACTCACTGCCCCGTTGATAAGGGGATTGAAACGTGACACGCAACGCGTCGTTAAACGCGCCAACGGAGGTCGTTGCACTCACTGCCCCGTTGATAAGGGGATTGAAACATGGTAGTAAGCACCCAGCTCAGAACCGCGCAGCGATGTTGCACTCACTGCCCCGTTGATAAGGGGATTGAAACATGATCGGCGATCGGCTGAACCAACTGGCGCACGGCGTTGCACTCACTGCCCCGTTGATAAGGGGATTGAAACTTTGAGCCCAGTCCTGAAAGCGGCGAAGGTACCAATGTTGCACTCACTGCCCCGTTGATAAGGGGATTGAAACTGAAAACGACCTTTCCGCCGTTGACCACGATCAAGAAAAGTTGCACTCACTGCCCCGTTGATAAGGGGATTGAAACTTGCCTACCGCCCCGCCATTCGCAGCATGCGCTCAGTTGCACTCACTGCCCCGTTGATAAGGGGATTGAAACTCGTTTACCTTCAGCGTCGCAGGCACAAGCCGGCTGCTCGTTGCACTCACTGCCCCGTTGATAAGGGGATTGAAACAAAGCAATTCGAGTTTATCGACGAAAGCACGACGCGTGTTGCACTCACTGCCCCGTTGATAAGGGGATTGAAACAGTCGTTCACATGCGGCGCCTTGATCGGCGCGACCGGTTGCACTCACTGCCCCGTTGATAAGGGGATTGAAACCGCACGCGGGTAGGTTCTGTGACTCGACTCGCCGCTGTCAGTTGCACTCACTGCCCCGTTGATAAGGGGATTGAAACATTGCTCAAACCGCGACAGAGACAAAGACTTTGATTGCAAAAGTTGCACTCACTGCCCCGTTGATAAGGGGATTGAAACTTGCCAGAAGG
Organism: Polyangiaceae bacterium; assembly: GCA_016712345.1. Lineage (GTDB taxonomy): Bacteria > Myxococcota_A > Polyangia > Polyangiales > Polyangiaceae > JADJRH01. The sequence goes on along the minus strand of JADJRH010000011.1, from coordinate 2,062,247 downwards.
GGGGCCTTCCGGCAACTCTGATTCCGAGTTGCACTCACTGCCCCGTTGATAAGGGGATTGAAACTCAAAATTACGTGCGCCGGCTGCCATGAACACAGACCCGTTTGCACTCACTGCCCCGTTGATAAGGGGATTGAAACTCGTGACTGAGCGCCACTTCAGACGCGACACTGAGGTTGCACTCACTGCCCCGTTGATAAGGGGATTGAAACATCCTCGAATCACAACGTTCCATTTGGCGTTTTCGAGCAGTTGCACTCACTGCCCCGTTGATAAGGGGATTGAAACATCCTCGAATCACAACGTTCCATTTGGCGTTTTCGAGCAGTTGCACTCACTGCCCCGTTGATAAGGGGATTGAAACGACGTGATCGTGCTCAATTGGCACAAGCTCGCGGGAGTTGCACTCACTGCCCCGTTGATAAGGGGATTGAAACTTGACGACGACCGTCCGGCGACTGCCGTTGTCAGCCGGTTGCACTCACTGCCCCGTTGATAAGGGGATTGAAACGAGTCCTCTCCGACGCACGGCACTCCCCACTCCTTGTTGCACTCACTGCCCCGTTGATAAGGGGATTGAAACCCACGGCTTCAGCAATGGCGGCTACGCCGTTTCTGCTCGGTTGCACTCACTGCCCCGTTGATAAGGGGATTGAAACCACCCAACGATCGGCAGATATCTCTTGGGCTCCGGCTTGTTGCACTCACTGCCCCGTTGATAAGGGGTTGAAACACGACACCGCCGCGGTCTACCTCTCACCACTGGACGCGGCTTGTTTTCGGGAGGTATCATGGCCAGCCACAAGAAAAACCGCCCAATACGGGTTGATCGCACTCCGAAGTCCCGCAAATCGCACGGCCCCCAAAAATCGTCATGCGCCACTCCTCGTTTTTTGATTTGCGGACATAAAGGGAGGAGGGTATCCAACGTGACTTGTCAGAAAAGCCCGCGCGGCAAGAAAAACAAGCCAGCCTACCTGGGTGCGCTGGGTCTTACCCTCGCGGCGGTGTACACATTCATGGCCGCGTTGGGAGGGTGTGGAGGCACCACCTGGCCAACCCACGGTAAGTTGCCCGATGGGGTGGTAGCTCGGCTTCACGAATGCGGAAAAAAAGGCCCTACGCCGCTCACCAAAGTCAACTTTGATCTGACTTATACTCTGCACGTGGCTGAAGACGATCGGGAAGCATGGGTAGATGAGGTGATGCTCATCAACTCTACCCTGAATATCCCCGAAGTAGAATCGTGCATGGCCGACGCGCTCCGCGGGATGCGTACGCCGCTCGAAGCTCTGGCGCTGAGACAACATAAGGGGTTTGACCCTGTCCCCGTTGCGCCGCATTCGAGGGCGTTGCTCGGTCAGGCGCAAGCCATTCAACTGATGGAGTTGATGGTGCTGATCGGGGTTGGGTATGCGCTTTATACGGTGTACGTTCACGTGATTGTGGATAAAGGGCGCAGCAAACCCAAGCCTACCACGGTGATTGATGCGCCGGCAGAACCGGTGGTCACGGCAATGCCTATGGCCACAGTGGCTCCAACCGCCACGACGGTTCCCATGGTCACAGTCGCGCCGACTACCGTGCCCGCAGTTGAGGAGCGCGACCGTTGCAAGAAAGCCAAGGATGACTGTATCAAGTACTGTGCTAAGAGTGTCCTGGAAAAAGGCATTCACGAGCCGGAGTTCAGTCGATGTTTGCGGGCGTGTATGGCTAAAAATGGGTGTTAGAGCCTAAGGCGAGGTTCATATGATGGAGCGAGAGACGGCCCTCAAGGTCAATCCTATGTTGGTTGATTGTTACTTCAAGTTGCACGAAACGATCGATATTGTGAGACAAAACAGCAACGAGGAGGAGTTCCAAGCGTATTGCGCCGCTGTTGGTAAGGTTTTGGGCTATTTGTTACTGGACGTGCTGGAGCCGATCTACGCCCAAAACAGCGACTTGCGCCCCGACTTACTCAAATGAGCAAACGAGCTACCAGACAACACAGTACACAGCACACTCACTGCCCCGTTGATAAGGGGATTGAAACGTCGAGTATCACGCTTGGGCCCAAACAACTCAACCAAGGTTGCACTCACTGCCCCGTTGATAAGGGGATTGAAACTGAAGATTCCGAGAAACAGATCCATGTGAAGTCTCCATGCTCCACTCACTGCCCCGTTGATAAGTGGATTGAAACACGACACCGCTGCCGTCGACCTCTCACCACTGGACGCGGTTTGTTTTTGGGAGGTATCATGGCCAGCCACAACAAAAACCACCCAATACGGGTTGATCGCACTCCGAAGTCCCGCAAATCGCACGGCCCCCAAAAAATCGTCATGCGCCACTCCTCGTTTTTTGATTTGCGGACAATAAAGGGAGGAGGGCCTCCAACGTGACTTGTCAGAAAAGCCCGCGCGGCAAGAAAAACAAGCCAGCCTACCTGGGTGCGCTGGGTCTTACCCTCGCGGCGGTGTACACATTCATGGCCGCGTTGGGAGGGTGTGGAGGCACCACCTGGCCAACCCATGGTAATTTGCCCGATGGGGTGGTAGCTCGGCTTCACGAATGCGGAAAAAAAGGCCCTACGCCGCGCACCAAAGTCAACTTTGATCTGACTTATACTCTGCACGTGGCCGAAGACGATCGGGAAGCATGGGTAGATGAGGTGATGCTCATCAACTCCACGCTGAATATTCCCGAGGTGGAAACGTGCATGGCCGACGCGCTTCGCGGGATGCGTACACCGCTCGAAGCTCTGGCCCTGCGGCAACATAAGGGGTTTGACCCTATCCCCGTCGCCCCGCATTCGAAGGCGCTGCTCGGTCAGACGCAAGCCATTCAACTGATGGAGTTGATGGTGCTGATCGGTGTTGGGTATGCGCTTTATACCGTGTACGTTCACGTGATTGTGGATAAAGGGCGCGCTAAACCCAAACCGCCCACGGTGATCGATGCGCCCGCCGAGCCTGTGGTCACGGCCGTGCCCATGGCTACGGTCGCCCCGAACGCGACGACGACCCCCGTCGCTACCGCTGTTCCAACGGTTGCACCCATTGACACGAAGAAGCGATGCGTCGACATGTTTGTGGAGTGCCACGCCAAGCCACCACCGTGTACGCGTGTGACAACGCACGGACATACTCTCTGTAGAATCTGTCAAATGGACTGTCAGGCGGCGAAGCCCTATTCCTACAAGGAATGTTACCAGTGCGGATTCCAATGAAGCAATTGTCTCTACCCCCGCTTTTCACCTCCGCCACCCACGTGACGTACGATCCGATCACGCCTGACCGCCTCCTCCAATTGGGTGCCACCAACGTGGTGCGGACCGGCCTGCCGTTGGTGCTTATACCCCCTCGCGGCAAAGCGAAAACGCCGGAAATACGCCGAAAAGCCCTTTGGCATTCAGCTCCGTTCAAAAAGTGGGATGAGCTTTACTCGTTGGATGTTCGCTGGCAGATGCCTGTTGTTCTGTGGGCATCCACGAACATTGCGGAGCGGGTTGGCCTGTGGCGAACGTGCAACTGGTTACGCCACCTTGGAATTGACGGCGACAACGTTTTAATTCTGGAGTTTGAACCAACCCCTTCGCTGGGTCCGCCGCAAGAGCCTTTGCCTCCGTTTGACTGCCGTTGGTCGGTACCTGACTATGACGATGAGGCTTTACTAACACGTTTTGCCGCGGCGCAGCCGTGGCCGCAATTGCGCTTTACCAAGGCAGCGCGCCTTTGGGAGCAATACGTGGATGCGAATCCGTCGCGGTTGGCAAAAAGCTGCACGCAGGGGATAGAGGGCTTTGCTGAGTTACCGCAGGTGTGGACATTCATGTCGGCCTTTTTTCCAAGACGAAATGCCGATGGCAAACTGCGTTTGTCCCGTTTTGATGAAATGCTTCTCCGCCTGCTATCTGACCAACCGTCAACGCCGCTGCAAGTGTACGCGCACGATTCTGACTTGGGGGTGGAACTGCGGCATTGGCTTTCAGTCACGGGAGACTTGTTTCTAGACTGGCGACTTACCCAATGGGCTCAGCATCGCGGCGCTTTCGTAAAGCGCGCGCCCGGCCCAAACCCGCAATTACCATTACAGAAGTGGACCTATCTCCTGACCGATGCGGGCCGGCAACTCTGCAACGCGGGCCTTGGATACCTGCCGAACGCGCCGCCTTTGACTATTGGCGGAACAGATGCGTACACATTGCACTCGCCTTGGGTTCTTTTGGACACTGGCCAACTTGCCGAGGTGTGAAGTCCCATCGATTTGCGGACAATAAAGGGAGGAGGGTCTCCAACGTGACTTGTCAGAAAAGCCCGCGCGGTAAGAAAAACAAGCCGGTCAGACGCAAGCCATTCAACTGATGGAGTTGATGGTGCTGATCGGGGTTGGGTATGCGCTTTATACGGTGTACGTTCACGTGATTGTGGATAAAGGGCGCAGCAAACCCAAACCGCCCACGGTGATCGATGCGCCGGCCGAACCGGTGGTCACGGCAATGCCTATGGCCACAGTGGCCCCTACCAGTGTGCCCACGGTCAGTCCGGCCGAAATCGACTGCAAAAAAGTCAAAGCAGACTGTATAGAGAAGTGTTCTGATAAGGCATTACCGACGCCCGATTTTGGATGGAAATTTCAGAGGTGCCTCAGAGCATGTGTTGAGGCCTTCGGCTGCTAGCGAAGCTAGGGAAGGATGACGAAAGGTTCGAGAAATGAAACGCCACGTCGCAGAAAAAGCACTCGCCGCGTTGTACGACGCGTCACACAAGATGAATGCCACGCTCCTTCTTATTCAGCAGGAATGTTCCGAAGAAGAGTTCATCGCCTATCGCAAGGGAACTGGCCTAGCGATGGGACATTTGTACTTAGAGCTGATTCGACCAATCTTGCAAGAGCATCCAGACCTTGAGCCCGAAGAAACAAGAGAACAGCCGGACGAAGAGGGCCAGTCGTGACGGTGGTCGTGTGCGCCAATTGTCAAACAAGACCAGCGACGAAAGAGTACATCCTCTCGCGCGAACCATGCTTGGTTTGTGATTCGTGCTCCAATAAGTGGATAAGGGGATTGAAACCGTCGTCGATCTTCACCGCCTGCGGTCCGCTTTGAAACATCTGGTTCACGACGTTTCAGGCCGGGCCGCCCGGGGGCCCACAGGTCGCGCGATCCTTCGGAGAACCAAGCCCTTCTGTGAATCACGCCGAGATGCTGGCCGTGGCCCGCTTGTTGCGACACGTTGCAGCCGGATGACGCCGGACACCGCATCAAACAAGGCCCGGGGAGCAGGCGGCCCGCCTGATCTCGCCGCGATGTTGGGACGTATTGAGGAGCGCCTCGCGCGGATGGAGAAGGCCGTGGAGGGGCTCACACCTCCCGGGACAACCCCTGCCGGTGCCCTCGCGACGGCCGTCGACACCATGGATGATCTCGCACGGCGCGCGCAGGACAGGGGAATCGACATTGATGCTCGGATGGCGGGGGTGGTGCGCCTCGTGGAGCGGCTCACGGACCCCCGCACGGAAAGGGCGTTGGAGCGAATGCTCGCGGCGGCGCCGCTGCTGGAGAAGGTCGTGGATCTGGCGGAGAGCGCGCCCGGCCTTGTCGCCGCGGCAATGGACACCGCCGACAGCCTGGTGGAGCGCGCCGGCCTGGCCGGGATCGACGTCGAGGACCGACTTCGCACGATGACGCGCGTGCTGGAGCGGCTGACTTCCCCGGAGGCGCTGGCGGCGGTGGAGACAATGCTCGATCGACTCGACGCAGTGAAGGCGGTGCTCGCGTCCGGCGTGCTGGACCCAGCGGCCCTCGCGACGGTGGCAACGGCCGGCGACGCGCTCGCGAAGGCCGCAAGCTCGCAGTCGGCCCCGATGGGCCTCTGGGCGGCGTTCCGCGCGTCGGGCGACCCCGAGGTGCAGCGGGCGCTGGGCTTCCTGGTGCGGTTCGCGCACGCGTTCGGCGCAGACCTGCAGGGCGCGCCGAAGCAGCTCGTTGAGGCGAAGATCCGCTGACGCGGCCCGAGTTTCAAAGTTTTTCAAGGGAAAGTTCAGAGAGCAGGAGACAACCGTGACCCAACATCACTCCATCCTCGTCGTCGGCGGCGGAACAGGCGGTCTCTCGGTGGCCGCGCGGCTGCGCAACCAGGAGCGCCCGCCCGACGTGGCCATTCTGGAGCCGTCGGAGAAGCACTATTACCAGCCGCTCTGGACCCTTGTCGGCGCCGGCGTCTTCGACAAGGAAACCACCGAGCGCCCGGAGAAAGACTACATCCCGGACGGCGCGACGTGGATCAAAGACGCGGTCGCGAGGTTCGAGCCCGACGCGAACACAGTCGTAACGAAGAGCGGGCAGCGCATCACGTACGACCAGCTCGTCGTGGCGCTTGGAATACAACTTGATTGGGGCAAGATCAAGGGCCTCGAAGGCCACGTGGGCAAGGGGGGCATCTGCTCCAACTACCTCTACACAACGGTGGACAGCACGTGGAAGGCACTGCGCGACTTTCAGGGGGGCAACGCGATCTTCACGTTCCCCTCGACACCGATCAAGTGCGCCGGGGCCCCGCAGAAGATCATGTACCTGGCGGACGACTGGCTTCGAAAGACGGGGGTGCGAGACAGGTCAAAGGTCATCTTCGCATCGGCGGGCGCGGGCATCTTCGGGGTGAAGAAGTACGCACGCGCCCTGTCGGAGATCGTGGCGCGCAAAGGGATCGAGACGCACTTTCGCCGCGATCTGGTGGAGGTACGGCCGGAGTCGAAGGAGGCCGTCTTCAAGGGGCTGGACTCCGGGGCCGAGCTGGTCTTGAAGTACGAGATGCTGCACGTGGTGCCACCGCAGAGCGCGCCGGACGTCATCAAGAAGAGCGAGCTGGCCGTTGAGGGAAACTGGGTGAGCGTGCACAAGCACACGCTGCAGCACGTGAAGTTTCCGAACGTGTTCGCGCTGGGGGATTGCAGCTCGCTGCCGGCATCGCGAACGGGCGCGGCCATCCGCAAGCAGGCGCCGGTGCTGGTGGAGAACCTGATGGCCTTCCGCGCAGGAGGGCCGATGACGGGAAGCTACGACGGCTACGCGTCGTGCCCGCTCGTGACGGGGTACGGAAAGCTGATCCTGGCGGAATTCGACTACGACGGGAACCCTTGCGAGAGCTTCCCGTTCGACCAGGCGAAGGAGCGATACAGCATGTATGCAATGAAGGCGTACGCGCTGCCCGAGATGTACTGGAACGGGATGCTACGCGGGAGGATGTGAACCGGCGGGGTTCGAATCCGGGGCCAAAAATTCAGGTCGGTTTGCTCTCGGGCGCCGGCTCATCGCCCGACCCATCTTCAGACTCATTATCGAGCACGTTTTCATCCAACTTGCCCGACGCGTACCGCTTGCCGGCCCTGTCAGATGCCCGCACCACCGGACCCCGAATCGCCTCAATGGCCTTGGCCGGTGCCGACGAAATCTCCAGATTGGTCAGAATGGCAGAAACCACCTTGAACCAACGGCTGCGTGCCGCCTGAATGGTAGCCGGACTCGCGGCGACCGCCTTGTTTGCCGCGATTTCATCGCGCTCATGCTCCAGGGCTTCAAGCGCTTTGCCTGTATCAATCCACTCATGAGTCGTATCAAGGAGAGTCTTTTTTGGCCGCACAGGGATCGACTTGAGAAGCCCACTCAGCTCGGCATCTTCACTCAACAGCTTGCCAACGCGAGCGGTATTGCCCGCCTCATTCAGGTACGACGTATTCAGCACCGCAAGCCCATCTGGAAACACCTCCGCAAGCGCGCGCTCACACAATGCGGCTCGCTCGGTTTCAGGCGGGTCGGCCGCAAGGCAGTGATCCACCTCGGCCTGAGTGTCATGGTAGACAGCGCGGGCCAAGTGATCATGCCGATTGTCCGTGCGGGCCAGTTTTTCTGTCAACTTTCGCTCTTGCGGGCTCGTGGAATTGCTTACAGGTCGCACGGCCAACACCGCCTGATACGCCCCTTCGACAGTAGGGTGCAGCGGGGCAATTTCAGGAATGGATAAAAAGACGGCGCGGCGTTTGGTCTTCCCTACCCATGGGGAGAGCAGACCTACCATTTCTTCAACAGTCAAGTGTTTGAGCATGGGGTGAATTCCTCCAATGAGAGCCGGCTCGTCGGTAAGCGAGACCGGCCATGATGCCGATGAAATGGCGATTATGCTGAGATAGAACACAGCATGGCTCGCCGCCCGCGATGATACAGAAAATCGTCGCCAACGAACTGCAATGAATACGTTTTTTGAGTTGAGGCCGCGGCGGGCGATCGGCGCACAGCGGAAAAAGGCTTGTCTTAGGCGATTGGAGAATACGTTTTTTTCGTTCTTGTCCCCGCGGGCCCAGAAAATGGGTCGCGACCACATAAGGGGCCCTTCAGAGCCAATTAAACGCGGTCGCCACCACAACAAGCCCCCTCCGATGGGCAGTGAAATCTGGTCACCACCACCAGAAAGGCCCTTTGCCGCCAGTGAAATCTGGTCACCACCACAACAACCACCCTCCGATGGCAGTGAAATCTGGTCACCACCACCAGAAAGGCACTTTGCCGCCGGTGAAATCTGGTCACCACCACAACAACCACCCTCCGATGGGGCCAAAAACATGGTGACCACCATGACAACCGCCCTTCGGCGGGCGCGAAAATCGGCCACGATCTGAAAAATGTCCCTCCTCGGCGGCAAAACCCCGGTCACCACCTCAAAAATGTCCCTGCTCGGCGGCAAAACCTGGTCACCACCTGAAAATGCGCCGGCCGATGGCATCCAAACGTCGCGACGACCTCCCGCGCCCGACAGGATCGCTGACGCCGCAACGCACGCTGCGTATTTCGCCAAGCAAACCCGCCCGTCCCGACACGTCACACCCGCACGCCCGCCCCAACAACAGCCGACGACCGGCCACAAAACGCCAAGAACCGGGCCTTGTGGGTCGGCGCCCGCCCAAACGTCAAGGCACACGCCTTCCACCTCGTGCTCGCACAACGAAAAGCCCACGAAAACCGCCAACGGACAACACCGGGCTTTGTGTGTCCAGACGCCCCTGCCAAACGTCAAGGCACACGCCTTCCACCTCGTGAAACAACAGACGCCGAACGCCCAGCGAAAAGAAGGCCTTTCGTTTTTGAGCGCAGTGTGATTCACTCCGGTTGTGCGCGATTCATCCCTTGCGGCACCCTCAAAAACGGCTTGCTTTTGCGGGTGCCACAGCTCGCGCCTGGGTTGCGGCAGCGTTGGCAGTCGGCCCGTCGCACAGGCCGGCGCCACCTTGGGGCTCACTTTCGGGTGGCACGCTTCGTGATTCCGGCGGCCCAATGCCCCGGGCGTTCACCCATTTCTGGTGAACCCCCCCCGGTCTCTGACAATCTGGAGGTTCACCAAAAATGGGAACTCAAAAGGGGGGCTTTTTTTCGGCGTTGAAGGAGCGGTTGCACTCACTGCCCCGTTGATAAGGGTTGAAACACGGATTGAAACGCGTTGCACTCACTGCCCCGTTGATAAGGGGTTGAAACGCCAATGCGCACCCCAGCAAGGTTGCACTCACTGCCCCGTTGATAAGGGGATTGAAACTCGATTGGGGCGATCACGATTCCAACGGGCCATCCAGGTTGCACTCACTGCCCCGTTGATAAGGGGATTGAAACATTGCTCAAATACGGCATTGTGGTCCATTGCGATCTCCGTTGCACTCACTGCCCCGTTGATAAGGGGATTGAAACTGGCGTCGAGCATCGCCTGCGCCGCGACATCTTCGGTTGCACTCACTGCCCCGTTGATAAGGGGATTGAAACGGCATTTCCCACCCGCGATCACGGTGTTTCACAAGCAGGTTGCACTCACTGCCCCGTTGATAAGGGGATTGAAACCCGCCGTCGAGCCCGCACCTGTCGCCGCACCCGTGTTGCACTCACTGCCCCGTTGATAAGGGGATTGAAACTGGGCTTGAGCTTCATGTGAGCCTTCTCCCTGAATTGTTGCACTCACTGCCCCGTTGATAAGGGGATTGAAACGCGGCGGAACAGGCGGCGGAGCAAACGGCGACTTGGGAGCGTGTTGCACTCACTGCCCCGTTGATAAGGGGATTGAAACACGATCGATAACGTAACGGTCGGCCGGCATGCGTACTACAGTTGCACTCACTGCCCCGTTGATAAGGGGATTGAAACCAGGCAACGGGGCAATGGCCCGACATCGCATGCACGCGTTGCACTCACTGCCCCGTTGATAAGGGGATTGAAACGAAACGGTGAGCAGGTCGGCCATGTCGATAACATTGTGGTTGCACTCACTGCCCCGTTGATAAGGGGATTGAAACCGCCACTTCCGCCCCAGTTCGCCCCCGCACCCTTGCCCCGGTTGCACTCACTGCCCCGTTGATAAGGGGATTGAAACCAAAAAGGGGCTCCTTACCGACACGCCTGGGGTAGCCGGTTGCACTCACTGCCCCGTTGATAAGGGGATTGAAACAAGGGCGAAGATCCGCCGGACGCTACCGCGCCGACTGTGGGTTGCACTCACTGCCCCGTTGATAAGGGGATTGAAACTCGAAGAGGTTGCACGAGCCGTCCGGGCGGCAGTACCGTTGCACTCACTGCCCCGTTGATAAGGGGATTGAAACGCCAGCTCGTCCGTGCTCGCCTCGCCGTCGCCGTTCGTTGCACTCACTGCCCCGTTGATAAGGGGATTGAAACATCTCCTCATACTTTGGCTTGGGATAGGCTTTTGAGGAGTTGCACTCACTGCCCCGTTGATAAGGGGATTGAAACGGTCGAGGCGATCGCCTCCCTCGCCGCCGAGCTCCGCCGGTTGCACTCACTGCCCCGTTGATAAGGGGATTGAAACTCGAGGAGCCAACAACGCGCTGGGCGCCGGAGCGGCCGAGGTTGCACTCACTGCCCCGTTGATAAGGGGATTGAAACAATACCGGCCCAAGCACCGCGCCGATCTTGCCCACGTTGCACTCACTGCCCCGTTGATAAGGGGATTGAAACAATGTTCGCGCCGAATGCGGGCAAATTCTTCTGGTATTGTTGCACTCACTGCCCCGTTGATAAGGGGATTGAAACATCAAAGCTTCGTCCGATTGAAAAAAATCATCGAAGTTGCACTCACTGCCCCGTTGATAAGGGGATTGAAACAATAGCCTCAGCGCATGGTGGGCCACTCGCTGCCGCACAAGGTTGCACTCACTCCCCCGTTGATAAGGGGATTGAAACGGATGCGCAAGCACTCGCCGACGTGCGCGTGGTGGTCGGTTGCACTCACTCCCCCGTTGATAAGGGGATTGAAACTCAGCTAAACATGGGCGACGCCGAAGCGCGGCAGGGTTGCACTCACTCCCCCGTTGATAAGGGGATTGAAACCACAGCGCCGATCGTCGTGCGGAGTGGTCGCTGCTATTGTTGCACTCACTCCCCCGTTGATAAGGGGATTGAAACGGGAGAAATCGCAAACGCAAACTGTTTTGCCGCGGGAGTTGCACTCACTCCCCCGTTGATAAGGGGATTGAAACAAAAATACAAGGTCAGCCTGACCCCGCTATCCGCGGCGAAGTTGCACTCACTCCCCCGTTGATAAGGGGATTGAAACCATGCGCCCAAGTCGTAAATGTCAATCTCATCAGGGAGGTTGCACTCACTCCCCCGTTGATAAGGGGATTGAAACGCAAGCGCGATCGTATCGAGCGCTTCGGCCGCTTGCGCGGTTGCACTCACTCCCCCGTTGATAAGGGGATTGAAACCTCCCCACGGTTCCGACGATTACGCCGATTTGATCCGCGTTGCACTCACTCCCCCGTTGATAAGGGGATTGAAACGGGCGTCGATCTCCGCGAAGTTGACCGAATCGTTCGAAGGTTGCACTCACTCCCCCGTTGATAAGGGGATTGAAACCGGTAAATCTTACCGTTCGGCAAGGGGCGGCGGTAAGTTGCACTCACTCCCCCGTTGATAAGGGGATTGAAACTACGTGCCAGTGACCGCGACCTCAAAGTTCACTTCCTAGTTGCACTCACTCCCCCGTTGATAAGGGGATTGAAACATAGAGCACCAGCGCGTGGCGCTGCACGTGCGTCAGTTGCACTCACTCCCCCGTTGATAAGGGGATTGAAACTTGGCTGCCTTGCTGCTGGAGGCGTGTGCGAGCGAGGTTGCACTCACTCCCCCGTTGATAAGGGGATTGAAACCGAGGCTTTCGGAGGGATGCGCTATGAGGGTGACTAGTTGCACTCACTCCCCCGTTGATAAGGGGATTGAAACCGAGCCCCAAGGGTTCGGGTAAAAGGCCCCGCATTTTGCGTTGCACTCACTCCCCCGTTGATAAGGGGATTGAAACCACCTGCTCGCGGAACGCGAAACGTTCGGCCGCGTTCAGTTGCACTCACTCCCCCGTTGATAAGGGGATTGAAACTTTGCCTGCTTTTTCGATATGCGCAAGTGCCTTGGAGTTGCACTCACTGCCCCGTTGATAAGGGGATTGAAACGATAAGCCTCGCTCACCGGCGAATTGGCAGTTCCTTCCGCAGTTGCACTCACTGCCCCGTTGATAAGGGGATTGAAACTCAGGTGCTCCGGTGTGACGGTTTTTGCCTCCCCGTTGCACTCACTCCCCCGTTGATAAGGGGATTGAAACTCAAATTGGCTTGACCCGACCTTCACCGCATCCCTCGTTGCACTCACTCCCCCGTTGATAAGGGGATTGAAACTTCGGAACGAATGCCTAAACGTTTGTGGGGCTTGCGCTTGTTGCACTCACTCCCCCCGTTGATAAGGGGATTGAAACACGGCGCCGAAGATCCTGTGAGCTACGGTGCCATCGTGTTGCACTCACTCCCCCGTTGATAAGGGGATTGAAACCGTGATGCGTTGTAATGCCGGAGTCACCGCGAAGTAGTTGCACTCACTCCCCCGTTGATAAGGGGATTGAAACAAGATAGCCCAGAATTTCAGGCAGTCGATTGTGAGTTGCACTCACTGCCCCGTTGATAAGGGGATTGAAACCGCAGGGTCGCGCAGGGGCTCACATTCAAGCTGTGCGAGGTTGCACTCACTCCCCCGTTGATAAGGGGATTGAAACAGTAGAGAGCATCCGCCATGACATCGGCGGGAGTGCCCTTGTTGCACTCACTCCCCCGTTGATAAGGGGATTGAAACTTTCTGAGATGATGATAAGTCGCGCCGCTTGACTGTCAGTTGCACTCACTCCCCCGTTGATAAGGGGATTGAAACCGGTTTAGGATCGCTTCCTTCGCGGCATTCGCTTCGTCCGTGTTGCACTCCTCCCCGTTGATAAGGGGATTGAAACACGTATTGGAACGCCTTGTCAAAGAACTGGAAGCCAGTTGCACTCACTCCCCCGTTGATAAGGGGATTGAAACCTTGGAACTGGCCGGTTTATGCGAGTTTGGTTGCCTTTAGTTGCACTCACTCCCCCGTTGATAAGGGGATTGAAACCCTGAGCGTGCCCCCCTACGCAATCAACGCCCTGCGGTGTTGCACTCACTCCCCCGTTGATAAGGGGATTGAAACGTCAGAATAGCATCCGAGCCTTCACATGGCTGAACTGCGGTTGCACTCACTCCCCCGTTGATAAGGGGATTGAAACTTGATAAAAACCAAAAGATCGCCACTGCTTTCCGTGTTGCACTCACTCCCCCGTTGATAAGGGGATTGAAACGCTGAGGGGTGCGCACCTGGGTTTGCGTCTTGTGTCCAGGTTGCACTCACTCCCCCGTTGATAAGGGGATTGAAACGTCAAGCAATGAGCCCGGTGATACGGTAGAAAGCCTTGTGTTGCACTCACTCCCCCGTTGATAAGGGGATTGAAACCATCCAAGATCTCTCGACAGACCTCTGAATCCTTCGGTTGCACTCACTCCCCCGTTGATAAGGGGATTGAAACATCTTGCCACAGAGCTTCCCCCTTCTCTTCCCCCTCCCCTTAGGGGGAGTTACTCCTTTTCCCCGGGCAAGGTTTTGTTTCCCCCCCCCCCCTTGATGAGGGGGGACATGCCGGGGCAGGTGGATGTGCCCTCCCGGTTTGCACTCACTCCCCCGTTGATAAGGGGATTGAAACCGGTTTAGGATCGCTTCCTTCGCGGCCTTCGCTTCGGCCGTGTTGCACTCACTCCCCCGTTGATAAGGGGATTGAAACACGTATTGGAACGCCTTGTCAAAGAACTGGAAGCCAGTTGCACTCACTCCCCCGTTGATAAGGGGATTGAAACCTTGGAACTGGCCGGTTTATGCGAGTTTGGTTGCCTTTAGTTGCACTCACTCCCCCGTTGATAAGGGGATTGAAACCCTGAGCGTGCCCCCCTACGCAATCAACGCCCTGCGGTGTTGCACTCACTCCCCCGTTGATAAGGGGATTGAAACACCCATGGTCAAACAAGATCGCGATCTCACACGCTGTTGCACTCACTCCCCCGTTGATAAGGGGATTGAAACATATGATCCGGAAAATTGAAGCCGGAGAACGTCAAGAGTTGCACTCACTCCCCCGTTGATAAGGGGATTGAAACCTCAGGCGCACGTGCAAAGTGAAGTCGTTGGCGCCGTGTTGCACTCACTCCCCCGTTGATAAGGGGATTGAAACGTCGGCGTCTCGCGCCCAGCGGCTCTTTTCAACGCAGGTTGCACTCACTCCCCCGTTGATAAGGGGATTGAAACGCAGCTTGTTGTTGTTGCGCCGGAGCATGAGCACACGGTTGCACTCACTCCCCCGTTGATAAGGGGATTGAAACACGTCGAGCGTGCCGCCGGTCGTGTTCGTGTACACGAGCCGTTGCACTCACTGCCCCGTTGATAAGGGGATTGAAACAGGTACGGGTTGCGGATCTGTATTGCTGTGATCGTCCCGCCTGGTTGCACTCACTGCCCCGTTGATAAGGGGATTGAAACCTTCCTCATTCGAACAGAAAGCCACGAACTCCTCGCCCGTTGCACTCACTGCCCCGTTGATAAGGGGATTGAAACCGGCGGGTCATTTATGAACCTGAAGATCTTCGCGGGTTGCACTCACTGCCCCGTTGATAAGGGGATTGAAACCATTTATACGGCGGCTTCCCAAGAATTTGCTTCGTGCGTTGCACTCACTGCCCCGTTGATACGGGGATTGAAACGATAGTGAAAGCCGTTCGCGCCGAGCCCCTCACCAGGTTGCACTCACTGCCCCGTTGATAAGGGGATTGAAACCGCCCGATTGCGACGCGGTACCCACTTGTTCCGATCGCCGGTTGCACTCACTGCCCCGTTGATAAGGGGATTGAAACAGCGCGCCGGCGCCGCCCACTCACGTGGTGTTGCCGGTCATCACAAACCGCGCGAATACGGTGGAGTTCACCGGTGAAAATCGCGCTTCGTGCCCGGTGAATTCCACCATTTGCACTTTGCACTTGGGTGGTGAAAAGCGCGGACCCTCAATGGGTGGATTCGGTGGTAGGTCGTATTGAAGTGAAGACGTTGCAGGAACGGGACGACCGAGTGAGGTCAGCAGGCAGATTTCTTTTCGCGCCTGAGTTTGAAGCGTGCGGCGTTGAGTTCTTTGGCTTCTTTGTGTCGGTAGAGCCTTTGCCTCCGTTTGACTGTCGCACGCAGAGGTTCGCTTGCGGCCCCGGATTGGCCGACAACGGGCCTACGAATCAGTCAGGACTTCGTCGATCCCGGCGGCTGTGAGGGCCCGGTCGAGCCATGTTTCGAGCACGGCAGTGGTGGTGCAGGTGAGGATTTTCTCGCGCGCCTCGGCCGGGACCGCGATGCCGCGCCGTTCAAGGATTCGCAACAGAGCGGTTGCCTCTCCGACAGCTTTTCCCCGCGCTTCGCCTCGCGCTTCGCCGAGCGCTTGTCCTGCCTCCCGGCCTCGTGCTTCACCCTGCTTGTAGAACCAGTTCTGCATCACCGTTTCCTCGCTCAATAAAGGTAGAATGACTTCTCTCAAATTTCTACTTCTTTTGTCGATGTCCGCCATGACCACCATGGCCACCAACAACTCCTCCAGTTCTGCGCCGCGAGCACGAGCCCGCAGCTCGTCCACAGCCACTTTCATGTTGACCGCATCAGCGTCGACCGCGAGCGGTGTGAATATCAGCCAAAACGCGCTGGATCGGCCGCACAACTCCGCCACCGTTTTTTGGTAAACCGCGTCGATTCGAAAAACCACCCCGCAGAATGGCTCGTTCTGCGGCGACGTGCGGTATTCGCCCAAGTCTGGCCACGGTTTCTCGCGACCGGACAGCAATACAACGGTCGTCCGAATGGGAGGTCGCAAGTGCGCCGCGCTTGTTTTATCCATCACTGTCATCGCGACGAGCACGTGATATTCAAACAGCCGTTCTGGGACATTCGCCTCCCATTCCAATTGCCACTCCACATGCTCCAGCCGGCGCTCCTCCCCGGCCAGAACCTCGATCACACGATCAAGCCTGCGTTGGCGCGACGTAACCTGCGTATCCCGGTGGCTGGTGCTTTTCTACTGCGCGCCCCGCTGACGCGTCCTCGCTGCGCTTCCGGTGCTCAAATACGCAGCGTATGTTCCGCTCCGGTTCTCGCTCGGACGCGTGATCGGGGCTGCTCGTCACGAAAACCACCAGCCACCTAACCACGTGGCCGCTGTAATTTCCTCCCTATTGGGCAAAAGAGCCTTGGCGAACGACCTCGGAAACTGACGCGAAACATGGCGAAGAGTCAGATCGACATCTTCGCCAACGTCGGGCAACTCAGATGAACTCAAGATGCCTCCTTTCACCCCTTATCTGGTCAAATCGGAGCCGAGTTATTTAAAAAAGCGACATCGCCCTGAAAAAAAATCGGCATGGCAAAGAAAGGCCGGAAGCGGTGAAACTCACACGGGGACGCTCTTTTCAGCGGCAACGTGCAACGCGCAGGGTGCGGATGATTCACCAGGCACGAAGCGCCATTTTCACCGGTGAACTTCACCGTATTTGCGCGGTTTGTGGTGATCGGCAACAAGAAACCTGGTCACGACCACAACAACCACCCTCCGGCGGCAGGTGAATCGTGGCGCCACCACAAAAAGCACCCTCTCGACCCGGTGAAACGTGGTCGCCACCACAAAAAGGGCCCTCTGGAGCAGGTGAAACGTGGTCGCCACCACAAAAAGCACACGCTGATGGGCGGCGAAACGTGGTCACCACCTCAACAACCACCCGCCGATGAGCAGCGAAACGTGGTCGGCACCACGAACAGGGCCCTCTGGAACTGGCGAAAACTGGTCGCCGCCACAAAAAGCACCCTCTCGACTCGATGCAACGTGGTCGCCACCTCAACAACCACCCTGCGATGGGCCAGAGCGCGCGTTCTGTTCAACGCACGGAGCCCTCGGGGCCACGCAACGCCTCACTGACTAAGCTTCCCGCCGGGCCAAATTGCCGCAGAAAACGAGACTTCACCTGCGCTTTCCGGCCAAGGCCGGGGTTGGAATGATTGCTGCTCAACGCAGCGGCATCCGAATGACCTCCACTCGAATCGGCTCAAGTGCCCCCGCTGACAGGGGCGTGCTTTTCACCATCAGTTACAGCCACGATGCCAAGGCACAGCTTGCGAATATTCCGCCCGATCTGGCCTATCTCAAGGATCTGGAGCATGTTCATCTGGACCTTGAGGACATTCCGGCCAAGTACCAAGATGGCGTGAAGGATATCGAGTCCAGCCGAGATGCGGTCGCGCGCACGCTCGCGTTTATCCGCAAATGCGATGCACTGAAGGGCACCCGCGAAGTCCACCTGTTTGCAAAAGTCAGCCCCGCGACATTGATCGCGCTCGGCTCTGGCATGCGCCGCGACGGTATCCGCGCCTATCGTCAGATGGGGGGTTTGCAGGCGTTCGGGCCTGTACCGAGCCTGGGTGTGCCCGGCATGAACCCATTCCACCTTCTGACTCTTGAACCTCCACTCCCAGGCAGGGGAGCTGTGGACCCCGAGGTGGTGCTCGCCGTGGACCTCATGGGGTACGCGCGCCCCGACCAACTTCGCGACCTCTACTTGAGCCGAACCAAGGATATCGATCCTGGAGCGCCAAAAAAGGCCCTTCACAGCGGCTATATTCTGCACGGCGGAAAAAAGCCTATCATCACGGAGAACAACCTCCCGCACTTCCTCCTGGAAATTCTGGGAACAATCGACGATCTGGTCCAACGGGGTGCGCGGCGACTCTACCTCGCATACGCGGGGCCCGACTTCTTCGCGTTTCTCCTGGGCCAGCAACTCAACACTCTGGTTCCTATCACGCTATGCGAGTACCACAAGAACAGCGACTCTTATCAGATCGCCTTTCGGCTTGACGGATCTGAGGCGCCCGAGGTTCGCGCTGCAAAACAGTCCGCTTGATCCCACCTGACCGGGCATAGGTTGGATCTGGCTACTGCCCATTTTTGGCTTGTCTCGTTTGGTTTGCCACCCACTCCAGGAGCACCATGCATCTGCCGGTTCTTGTCCCTGAGGTTCCCTTGGTCGTGCGACGTTATACGATCGTCCCCAAAGAGAGCGCGCACCTGCCCTACTTCCCAGGTCCAACTGTGAGAGGTGCTGTCGGCGCTGCTCTTCGAAAGCTTCTCTGCGCCACGCGAAAGAGCACGTGTGACGGCTGCGTCCTTCAAAACGCCTGCGCATATGCGATGCTTCACGACGGGCATACTCCACTCGACCGGCGATCCGGTTCAGGCGCCCACGCCCCTCCCCCAGTGTGGATCCGGGACATCGATCGGGGCGGTCACATGCCGGAGGGGCGGCCTTTCCGTTTCTCCTTTGTCGCCTATGGCCCGGCTATTCGATCCCTTCCATACCTTGATGAGGCCGTCCGATCCGCTGCCGAACGTGGCCTCGGCCGAGACCGAACTCCGTTTGACCTGGCAAGTGCGATCGATGAAGAGCGCTCCGACTTGGGCGCGCTGATGGAATCTCGCATTGACCGCTGGACCTCGGCTCTTCGAGGCTCCGCCGGTCGGCTATGGATTCAGCTCGCCAGCCCTGTCAACATTCGTTTGAAGGGCGATGCGTGGAACGATCCGGGCCGCCCCCTTCCAAGTTGGCCCGAGCGGTTGATCGGAGGCGCCGCGCGTCGCCGAATTGCGCTTGAAAAAAGGTGGATTCGACCCTCGGCCGACGTCTCTGTGTCGGTGCCGAGCGCGCTTCGAGATGCCGAGTCGGTGGAGCTGGAGCTTTCTTCCCTTCAGCGCGTCACGCTCCGCCGTTTCAGCTCCACCCAACGGCGTGATGTGGAGCTTGTGGGGGCTGTGGGCGACCTTCAACTGGGAGGGTCGGGCATTACTTCCGCCCTGCCCTGGATCGCCGCTGCCGAAGTGCTCGGCGTTGGCTCGGGAACCACCTTTGGCCTCGGCCGCATTCGAGTGGAGGCGTGATGAGACGCAATGCACAAGAGCCTGTCAGGATGCCCGACCTTCAGACCTTGCGCGACCGAGCGCAGGAGAAGCTCGACGCTTGGTCTAGGGCAGAAGAGGAAGGCGCTCTTCACCTCGTGGGAATGAAGATTGGAGGGATTCAACGCTTCATCTTTCATGTGCCCACAAAAAAGGCGGCTCTGCTCTCCAAAGGGCGCAGCTTTTGGTCACCCTTTTGCCCAAGATCCTTGCGTGGCGCGCGCGCAGGGCAGCGAATCTGGGGCCTGAGATGGAGCTGTCGGCCACGGCGGGTCGGACGGTGCTCGTAGTTCCAGAGAAACATGTGGATGCGGTTTTGCGTCAATTTCGGGCGGATGCCGACGCTCTTCGTGAACAGACAGAAGACGACCTATGGATCGATGTCGCGTCGATTGAGCTTCCAAAAAAGGTGTTCTGTGAGGCTGGGGCTCACTTGTTCGACAAGCACCATGGTGACTGGATCAGGGAGGTGGAGATAGAGAAACACCGCCGCGCAACGCGAAAGCCCCGCTCATTTTGGGATCCGATGGAGCCTCACACCGAAAAGGCAGACGGCGCGGTGAGCGGCATTGAGGAGCTTGCGCGGAGCCTTCGAAGCCCGGCTCAACCCGCGGGTGCGATCTGTGTGACGGAAGGCTCGGGAACGCTGCCTCTCGGGATCCATGTTGAGGTCGGAGACTCCGCGTCGCGGTTCAAGAACGGCGCGCATTCACGGCTTGTGCTCCAGACCGATGGGCGCGAACCCGACATTAAAAGTACACCCGAGATGGAGGTCGCTCGCCTTCCTCTCGCGGGGGCGTGGGTCGAAAGAGCCTACAATCAAGAGCGGCCCGACGATCTGGCCCCGATTGATTTCGATGGCCTTGCCGAGCGATCCGAGGGCGATGCCAAGCTGGGGGTGGTGCGCATGGACTTCGACAATATGGGTGCTCTGTTTCGAAGGATCTTGGAGGCCAAGAGCGGACTACAGAGCATTCGCGATTGGCTCGCTTTTTCGGATGCGTTGCGTTTTGCGTGCGGTCCTCTGGCCGATCAGGTTACCCTCCCCGCGCGCCCTGTTGAGACAGAATCAGATGGACACGAGCGCGATGCGGGTCCGCCACCGGAACCGAGAGGCGTCAATGTCCAATGGGTGCTCTCGGGCGGCGACGACCTCTTTTTGGTCGGCGGCTGGTGGCAGGTTGTGGAGACCTGCAAGCGCCTTCGAGATGCGGTGGTGTTGCCGCTTCGCAAGGTGTTCGATGAAATGCAGATCGTCTTGCCTCCGTCGGAAAAAGGCGGAAAACCGAGCGAGCTTGACCTCTCGGCGGGCCTTGTGATCGCGCACCCCAAGGTGCCTATTGCCCACCTTGCCGAGCAGGCCGAAGACCAGATTCACTGCGCCAAATCCCGCCCCAAGAAGGGCTCTATTGCTTGGGAAAGCGTGCCGATGCGCTGGGATGACTTTGGTCTCGTGGTGGAGCTTGCGCACCAAACGCGCGAGGCGATCAAAGCCCAGCACGTGGAGCGCAGCCTTCTTCAAAAGCTCGCGTCCATTCACATCGCTCGGCATCGCGCGGAAGAAGTGTACACTACTCTCGGCTCTTCTCTCCCATCAAAAGAGGCTGTCAAGAGCGCCGCCGAGGCTCAAAAGCGAGTTTGGGTGTGGGCCTATGAGCTGGGCCGTGCGGAGCACAGCGCGACACAGGAAGGGCGCGCGTTGCTCAAGCGCCTATCAGGTTTTGCGCTTGAAAATAAGGACATTTGCAACTCGACAAGTCGAGATGGAAGCCAAGAGGCCGCCTTGTGGATCGGCCTTGTTGGCGAGATTGCCCACCGCGCCACGCGCTCGGAAAGGAAACAGCGACAATGAACGGAAACGACCGAGGCCATCCCGATCACCGCGGTGGCCGACCAAATGCTCAGCGCCAGGGGGGCGAGCGCTCCACTCCGCAGAAAGAAAAGATCGACACCTCTTGGGTACGCAAGGTCATTGAGGAGGACGACTACGCCAAGCTCGTTGATGAGGCAGAAAAGCTGACACGAGACCTGGAAGGCGACTTGATGACCCAGGTCCGGTCGATCTTCACGGCCGTTAAGCAGATTGGCTATCTGGAGAAGAGTGAGCGGGAACGGGCCATCTTAATGTTGCGGCCGCGCCTGCGTTACGCCGAGTCACGGGCAAAGCCTGCGAAGCGATGGACAACGGTGCTAACACCGATCGTGGAGGTGATGGTTGTCGCGGTCACCTGCGCCGCTGAGAAGCCTGAAGAAAGGACGCAACGCCTCATAGACTTGATGGAGGCCATCTTTTGCCATGTAGCGATCAGGCAGAGCCAAAAATCATCTCAGGAGAGAGCATCGTCATGAGCGACAAAACCGAAAGTCAATCTGGAAGCAGCGCCGAGAAGCTCCCCGAATGGGGCCTTCGCGAGCGAATCACGCTCAAGGGCACCATCACAGCCCTGACCGGCCTTCGCATCGGCGGAACGGATCAGGGGCTCACTGTCGGCGGCATTCAAAACATCCTTGTTCGGCATGCACTGTTGAATGAGCCCTATATCCCCGGCTCTTCGCTCAAGGGCAAGCTTCGCTGCCTCTTGGAGCGCATCTATGGGATCGCTGGCAAACCTCACGGCGAGATGATCCAATTCGGCCCGGCTCACGACCCCGAATGCTCGGTGGTTCAATTGTTTGGCAATGCCGCCGATGGCAATGCCGCGATTCCTTCCAGGCTGATCGTGCGCGACGCCCGGCTTTCCGAACCGAGCCGAAAACAGCTCTCAACGCTTCGCGGCGAGCTGCGAATGAGCGAAGTGAAGACGGAGGTCTGTATCGATCGGGTAACCTCCGCGGCCAACCCGAGGACGATGGAGCGCGTGCCCGCGGGAGCCGAATTCGAGTTTGAGATCGTTCTTGAGGTGCGGGCGGTTCCATCGAGCGCGCCCAAAGAGCCGACCGCACCCGCGCGGAAAGATGAGAGCCTCCTTGAGAAAACACTCAAGGCTCAAAACAACCGTCGCACCAAAGACAACGACTGGGGGCGCAACGACGATCTAAAGCTTCTTTTGATCGCTCTTGACCTTCTGCAAGACGACGCGCTCGGTGGCCAGGGATCGCGCGGCTATGGTCGGGTCAACCTCGCATTGACCAAGATCGAGTTTCGAAACCGCGACTCGTATCTCAAAAACAACCTCAAAAAAGACGAGGATCCTCTCCACCTCAAGATCGACGACGAAAACGCTTTCAAAGAAGCCTTCGGCGACAAAGATGGCCCCGACCTATGGCAGCGCATCCAGTGGTTCAACAAGCGCGGCGGGGACCAAAAAGAGGCGCTTCAGAAATCGCTCGCTCAACTGGGGGCGACGTGAGCGTTCTTTGGGCATTCGACCTTCGCTTCACCTCGGCTTTGCGCATTGGCGCCGAACGCGAGGACAGCGAAAACGTGGTGACAGGGTGCCCGTCCGACACCTTGTCCGCGGCGCTCGTGGCAACGGCCGCAGCCGTCTATGGCAAAGAGGTTGAAGGGCGGTCTATCGACGATCTCGCCAAAAAGCCGCCTTGGGTTGTGTCGTCGTTGCTCCCATGGGTTCAACTCGACAAGAGCGCAGTGATGCGGTTCGTCCCGCGCCCTCTCGGCACGCAGATAGGATCCGATGGGGATCGAAAGGCATTTCAGCGGGTGGAGTACATGGCGATCGACTGCCTTTCAAGCCTGAAACCCGGGGCAAACGCCCCTAAACTGTATGCGTCCAAGTGCCGCCTTGTCGCCTCCAAAGATCCGAAGATTGAGAAGGTGACTTGGGCAAAACGAACGGCTCGTCCCTCGGTCACGATCGATCGGGTGACCTCGTCCACCAACCTATTCCACTTGGAAGAGCTATGGCTCGGAGATCAAGTAGGATTCGACGGGAAGGCAGTGGGGGCCGGGGCGTGGATCCTCGCCTTGACGGACACAGAGAACGAAATGGGCTTGCTGCACGCCCTTCTTCAGCACCTCGGAGAGCGAGGTCTCGGAGCGGATCGAACGCGCGGAATGGGCCAGTTCAAGGTTATTCAAGAAGGCCGGTTTGACAAGCTCCACAGTGGAAAAGATCTGTCGTTGAACGTCTTTAAGAAGAAGAATCGCATGCGCTGCCTCCTTGGTGCTGCCTCACCCGATGAGGCCCTTGCGAACGCACTTGAAAACAAGGACTCGCGCTATTCACTTGTGCGGCGAGGAGGCGTGTCGCTCGGCGGGCAAAAGAACACCATGCGAAGTCGAAAAGAGCTTCGGCTCGTGTCTCAAGGCGCAAGAATCCCGGACATTGGGCACGTGGTTGGGACGCTTCGTGACATCACTCCAGACGGCTTTGACGAGCACCGCATTTGGCGCGACGGCCGAACCCTCGCATTTCTTCTGCCGGAGACGTTTGCATGAGCACCTGTCATCCATCCACTGAGCCGCTCTACAAAGAGGTCGTTTGGCACATGACCATCAAAACCCCGCTTCACGTGGGATCCGGCGACAAGCTCGTGTGGGGCAAAGACGTATTCTTTGATGCGGGGCGAGCCCATGTGATCGATCTCGGCCGTGCGTTTGATGCATTGGAAAAAGAGCAAGCCTCATCCAATTCGCCGGACAGGCACAAGTCCGCTCTCCTGGCAGATCTCGACCGAGTCATGATGCGTGATAGCGCCAAGTCCTTCCAGGAGCTATGGGGCGCTCGCTCGCGCGATGGGATCGTACTCTACTCCATGCCGTGCACTGGAGGAGAGCTTGCGGCCCGAGGCCCGGACGCAAAAGCCGAGCTGCGGACCTTCATGCGGGATGCGTTTCAACGGCCTTTCCTCCCCGGCTCCACGCTCAAAGGAGCCATCCGCACCGCCTTGCTCATGGAGGTTGCTGAACGAAATGAGTCGGTCAAAGATGCGTTTCGGGTCGCGACCGCGACGAAGCAAAAATCCCCCGATACGCGCGCACAGCACCTCGCTTTCCGGTCCAATGGGAAGGAACCTGAGAAAAAGGACGCCATTGAGGCGATCGAAGATGTTCTTCGCCACCTGCACGTACCCGATGTGTACATTCCACCGGATTGCATTGAAGTGCGTTCGGTGGCGATCGCGAGCATGGGTAACCCCGACGGCGACGACTGGGGTTGGAAAGAGCGGCCCACCAAAAACCAAGCCCACTGGAAAGGCGGTCTCCGCATCGTGCTTGAAAGCATCCGCCCCGGAACGGAGCTTCGAATTCCGCTCCGCATCGACGCCCGAAGGCTTCGCCCTGACTGGCTACATATCCCCAAGGAAGACTTGAAAGGGCGAGTGGTTCAAGACTTCTCCAATCGGCGGGCTTTGCTCGAAAATCACCTGTTCAACGCGATCAAGAAGCACGGACGCCGCATCTTTGAGCACGATCAAACGCTCTTCCTGAGACGCTCAAAAAACCTCCCACCTGGGCTCACGAAAACGCTCCACACCTTGACCCAAAGCACATCATCCGCAGGGGATATGGCTCTGCTCCCAGTGGCGTGGGGCATTGGGTGGAGAGGCATGACGGGCGCCGTGTTCGAACGATTGGACAATTCCACCGGCGAACGAGAGCGAAACGTGTGCGCCCACGACCCGCCCACGCTGAGGCGGTTACGCACCACGAGTGGAATGGGAAAGACCGAATATCCGATCTTCCCAAAGACGCGCCGCCTTGCGCTCGACCAGACGGATCCGACGCTTCCGATGGGATGGGTTTCCATTCGACCCTGGGCCGCCAACGACGCCGTCGGCACCGTGGCCACGGTTCGAATGCCGAGCCGTAATGCCACCGTCCAAATCAAGCTGGAAGGCCAGAACAAGAACGGCACCTGGCGAGGTGTGATCCTAGGTTATGGCGCGCGCGGGTACATCGACCCAAAGTCCGCTCCGCCGGACCTGCGCGCCGGTCAAGTGGTGACGGCCACCGTCGAAATTGTCCCCGTCTCCAAAGACGCGCCGTGTGGGCTCACTTTCAAGTCCACCACGTAGCTCGCATGAACAGTGCGTTTTCTCGCCCGCAGGTATCGAGACACAACAAAGCTGACTGTTGGGAGCCTTGACGTGGGAGGTTGCCTCTCGTGACGAAGCACCCGCAAATGCCTTGAAATGAAGTCTCCACGAAGCACTGGACTCTAACCTACCCATCGTGACAGTCAAGCTGGGGCGTTTTTTGATAAGGAGCGTTGCGGAGCGGGGCCTTTGTGGGCTACCCTGCCCGCGAGTTCATGGTGTTGCGCCTTCCCATTGGTCTGGACGACTTTCGCGCGCTTCGCGAATTGGGGCTGGAGTACGTTGATAAATCCCACTTGATCAAGGAGATTCTTGATCGGCCGGGCGTGCCGGTGTTGCTCCTTCCGCGGCCACGGAGGTTTGGCAAAACGCTGAACCTGTCGATGCTGCGGTGTTGGTTTGAGAAGACGAAGGAAGACCTTTCACATCTGTTTGCGGATCTGTCGATTTGGACCGCCGGGGATGAATACCGCGCCCATTTTCAGCGGTATCCGGTGATTCATTTTAACTTCAAGGGTACGAGGGCAGCCACGTGGGAGGAGTGTTGGGCGGCGCTGCAACTCAAAATTCAGGATCTGTACAAGGAGCATCGGTTTTTGTTGGATGAGGGCCACCTGGACGATGTGGAGTCATCTCGCTTCAGGTCGGTGCTGGGGGGCTCGGGCGAAAAAGCGCTTTTGGCAAATGCGTTGGGGGATCTGTCGGCATATTTGCATCGGCACCACGGTGAAAAGGTGGTGATTCTAATTGATGAATACGACGAGCCGCTGCACGCGGGGTTTCTGAATGGGTATGGGGTTGAAAGTCTGGATTTTGTGCGGGCGTTTCTAGGTGCGGCGCTGAAGAGCAACAGCCATCTTCAGCGAGCGGTGGTGACGGGCATTCTGCGCGTGGCGAAAGAGAACATGTTCTCCGGGTTGAATAACCTGGGTGTGTACACTTTGCTGGCCGCGCAGTTCAACACTTGTTTTGGATTCACCGAAGAAGAGGTAACAGCCCTTCTGACAAGGACGGGGCGGGCCGGGTATCTTCCGGCGGTGCGCGCGTGGTATAATGGTTATTTGTTTGGCGGGCAGGTGATCTATAATCCATGGTCGGTGCTGTGTTACCTCGATCGGGAGGAGGTAGAGCCGGCAGGTTATTGGCTGTCAACAAGCTCCAACGATCTTGTCAAAGTGCTGCTTGAGGAGCGTGCTTTCACCTTTCAAACGGCCTTTGAAACGCTGCTTGAAGGTGGGGCAGTTGAGCGGGAATTGGACGAAAACGTGGCGCTTGCCGAGATCCACCGGAGCGACGACGCTTTGTGGAGTTTGCTTGCATTTTCAGGTTACCTGAAAGCTGAAAAGCGCTCGCATGGGATGGATGAGGAGGCGACGTATCTCTTGTCTATCCCCAACCGTGAAGTGCGAAAAGTGTATAGCTCCACGTTTCGGGGTTGGATGAAAGATCGCGTGGAGCGGTCGGGGGGTAGTCTCCATCGCCTGACAACATCACTGCTTGCCGGAGATGCGGAATCGTTTGAGGAGGAGTTGCAACGTTTCGTGACGGACGTTCTGTCGTATCACGACCCCGGCAAACTTCAGCCTGAGCGGGTTTATCAGGGGTTTGTTTTGGGCTTGCTTGCTGTGTTGGAGCCGGGCTTTCGGGTGCGGTCCAATCGGGAGTCGGGCAAGGGGCGGCCGGATGTGTTGATTCATCCGGTAAGGCCCGGTCAACCGGGTGTGGTGCTTGAACTCAAAGTGGCGCACCCGGCCAAAAAGACCTTGGAAGATGCGCTCGCTGAGGGCGTGTCGCAGATCGCCGCGGGGGATTACGGCGCGGAGTTACGTGCTGCCGGAGCATCGCCGGTCCATGCGTTTGCTGTGGCCTTTGATGGGAAGACGGTGCGGGTGCTTCGGGCTCCGGGTTAGGTGGCCACGCGGGACCGTTCAGGTTTTTTTGGAACTACCCACTTCTGAGCGCTTTACCCGGTAGGCGTCGCGCGAAACGGCTGTCATGGGGGAGCCTTGTTTAGGTGCGGCGCCTCCGCGCGCTTTGCGAATTTCGGCGGCGATTTGGTCAATGGTGGGCCGCGCAAACAGGCTTCGAAGGGGGATATCTACCCCGGCCATTTTTCGAACGCGGGTAGCCGTTTGAGTGAGCAGCAACGAATAGCCGCCGACCTCAAAAAAGTCGTCGTGAACGCCGACCTGTTCGAGCCCCAACATCTTTTGCCAGATTTCGGCTATGGCCTTTTCCAAGTCATCGCGGGGTGCAACGAAAGGTGTACTCAACCCCGGTCGCGCGGCGCGCGGTGTGGCTGTTTGAGAGTCTGAGGTTGCCTCGGGCGCGGGGCGATCCGGCGCTCCGGCGCTCGCCATCCAATCGTCGAGATCAATGGATGTGGCGATGATCTGGGGCGCCACGTTGGCGGCAAGGATGCGGTGAAACACGTCCAAACCTTCAGCCGGCAACATGCCTTGTGTGAATACTGTGAGTGCGGTATCCGCGGCATGGGGGATGGAAGTTTGCGGCGCACCACCGCGATCCGGGGCCGCAACCTTCCCATGGGTAGAACCTCCACCGGCATGGGTAGAATCGGCGTGGGTAGAACCGGCATGGGTAGACTCGGCGTGGGTAGAACCGGCACCCGTATGGGTAGAACCGGTGCGACTGCCGCCGGCCATGGTGGTTCGATCGCGCACGCGGCGCATGACAAAGTCTTGAATGTGAGCGATTGCGGTGCCGTCTTCGGCGGCAAGGGTCACCTGAAAGGTGGCGGTGTCGGCGGTGGCTTCTCCGAGTTGAACATGGCTCCACAATCGGCGTGGCAGCCCACTGCGAAGGAGAACGCGCCCGTACGAAAACGGCACGAAGAAGTCTTTTTCGCGATCAAAGCCTGGAATAAGGGCCTGCGCCGAACCGGTTGCCATGTCGAGCAGAGCCGGATGCAGCTTGAACACGGCAAGGTCACCTTCCCATTCTGCCCCCAGCTCCAGATTCAACAATGCCTCGCCGGTTCCGTACGAGCATTCACGGATATTGGCCCAACGAGGCCCGAAATCGAGGAATGTTTGATTCATGAAGCGATCGCGCGGTGTTTCACGCGTGGGGCATCGCTCGCGAATTTTGTCAGGCTGAATGGAGGCTGAGTGTGGCATTTCCACGTGCGCCACGTGGGCTTTCACGTGGACCACGGGCGCTTCGCCGGGGGGGTGATCGGTGGTAAGGCTGGAGATAGTCAACTCCGACGTGGAGCGGTGCAATGTGACACGCATGGTGCGGCTTTCGCCGGATTTCACCGCGAGGGGGGCCAGAAATACAAGGTCGCGAATTTCTACTGCGCGGGCTTTGGGCGCTCCGGTGGCCGGGTTTATCAGCGCGGGTTCGGCCGACAATTCAAGCGCAGCACGCGCGATCTCCAGGTGGCCGGTGCCGGGAATCAACGCTTCGGCGCCGCGAATCACATGTTCGCGTAGGAGCCAAACGTCTTCACGCCGGAGGGTTGTTGTGTACACAACCTCGCCCGCGGATGCAAAAGCCCTTTCGAGCAGGGGGTGATCGGTGGGCCGTCCTTCACCTGTTGGTGCGGCCGCGGGGCGCTGATGCGACGCGATGCTGACCACCATGCCCACGTTTTGCCAAGCACCCCAGTTGACGGCGACGGCGGGCGAAACCTCGCGCTGTGTCCACACGCGGGCAAACGCGTCCAAAAACGCATTGGCGGCGGCGTAGTCGACCTGGCCCTGCAAACCGAGCAGCGACGACACCGACGAAAACAGGACAAAGAAGTCAAGCGGCTGTCCTCGCAGCGCCGCTTCAAGCGCCAAAGCGCCCTCTACCTTTGCACCGAGCACGGCGTGGGCGCTTTCGAGCGTTTTCATGACCATCAAGCCGTCGTCGATGGCGCCGGCCGCGTGAATCACGCCGTGCACAGCGCCAAACCGCTCGCGCGCTCGGCGGACCACGGCTTCCACCTGCGCTGGGTCTCGCACGTCGGCGGCTTCAACAACCACTTCGGCGCCCAACTTTTGAAGGGCCAATATCCGCTGAACGCGGCGAGCCGCTGGGCTGTCAGGCTCGGTTTCAAGCAGATTTGGCGATTTGTCTGCGGGGGGTGGGGGCGTGCGCGCGATCAACACGAGCTTTGCGTTGTTGGCTGCCCGCGCGAGGTCTTCTGCCAGCTCCATTCCAATTCCGCCGAGGCCGCCGGTGATCAAAAACACTCCCCCGTTTCGAATACGAGGAGTGCTTTTTGCCGGCGGAATGTGGACGTGCTCAAAGGTTTGCACCCATCGATCCCGGCCGCGATAGGCCACAATCGGCGCGCCGGGCGGCTGATTCAGTTCGGCCAGGAGTTGTTCAAGAACCAACGCGCGGCGGTCTACCGGCGGCAACACAACGTCCACGCTTCGAACGCGGACGCCCGGCATTTCACGCGGCATAACGCGGCAAGGGCCGAGCAAAAGCGACTTTTCGGCGACGACGCTCCCCTCCCCCGCCACGTCGTGGAGGTGATTGGAGACAACGGTCAGATCGGCGGAGTGCTCTTCTTGCGAGAGGACTTGACCGAGCAAAAAGAGGCTGTCGAAAAGAAGGCTTTGCGCGGCGCCGAGCGGCATGACCGGCTCTTGGGTGAGCGCCCACAAGTGAAGAATTTTGGTGGGGAGTTGCCGACGGGTTTGCAGGTCCTTCCAGAGCGCTTCGAGGTCTGCGCGAACGCTCGGGCGAATGGTGTACACTCCGTCGGCGCCGCGCCCAAAGCGCTCCCCTGGGGTGACTCGCACGGAACTTGGCAAACGAGAGGCGATCGCTTCGCCAAGGCCACATGCGTCAAGGAACACGAGCGAGGGGCCCTCGGGCGCGGCGCCGCCCGTCGGCGGCAAGGTTCGTTTCCACGATGGGAGATGAAACCAGTTGGCAATGTCGGGGCGCTTTCGCAGCTCACCGGGTTTGACCCGAGAGGCGCCGGAGGGAGCAAGGGACGTGTTGCGCGAGGGCGCATCAATCCAGTGGCGTTTGCGTTGAAATGGATAGGTGGGCAGCGGAAGGCGGCGCCGTTCTTGGCGTTGGTAGAAAAGTGTCCAATCGGGCTCGACGCCGGCAAGCCATAGGCGCCCGA
The DNA here is from genome assembly GCA_016712345.1 of Polyangiaceae bacterium. GTDB lineage: Bacteria > Myxococcota_A > Polyangia > Polyangiales > Polyangiaceae > JADJRH01. Next base: position 2,031,758 of record JADJRH010000011.1, on the reverse strand, counting down.
GGGCGGTAAGCAACACCGCCACGTCGGACCCGAGCGCGGACGGATGGCGCACCGTGGACAGCGCGGCACGGGGTTTTTGAGGTTGTTGCTGCGCGAGACTGCTGAGGGTGCGGCCGGGGCCCACTTCAACAAGCACTCGCCCGGGCTCGGAAAGAAGGGTTGCCAGGCCGTCGGCAAAGCGGACTGTATGGCGCAAATGCCGAACCCAATACGTGGGGTCGGTGGCTTGGGCCTCGGTGATCCACGTGCCTGTGAGGTTGGAAACGTACGGGGTCTTGGGGGCGCGGAGCACGATGGTGCGGCAGAAGCGCTCAAATTCGGGGAGAATCGGCTCCAACATGGATGAGTGGGCAGCCACGTCGATGTGTACACGTGTTGTGTCCACGCCGGCATTGGAAAGCTTTTTTTCAAGCTGATCGACGGCGGGCGCAGGCCCGGACACAACGCAAAGCGATGGCCCGTTGATCGCGGCGAACGATAGGTCGGGCCCCATGTGGGCGCGGGCCTCGGCTTCGGGCAATGGCACGCTCAGCATCGCGCCGCGGGGAAGCGTTTCAAACAGTCGGCCTCGAAGCGCCACGAGTGCCATGCCGTCGCGCAGGGAGAACACATCGGCAAGGCAAGCGGCAACGTATTCACCCATGCTGTGGCCGATCATCGCGGCAGGTTCAATGCCCCACGAAAAAAGCAATTTGGCGAGCGCGTATTCGGTGGCGAAGAGCGCCGGGAGCGCGAGCGACGGGCTTTCGAGGCGCTTTGTGGCCGCTTCAGCCTCGGCGGGTTTGGGAAAAAGGAGCGAACGCAGGTCGGCCAAGCCCAAGCGCCGTGCGATGTCGAGGCATGCGTCAATGCTCTCGCGGTACACCTCTTCGGAGGCGTAGAGATCGGCGCCCATGGACGCGTATTGCGCGCCGCCGCCGGGGAACATGAGAACCACCGATGGGTCGCCCGCAGGCACCGTTGCCGTGAGAAGTTGGCCCGGATCGAGCGCTTCAAGCGCGGTGACGGCGCCGGAGCGCGCGTCGGCGCGGCACACAAGCGCTCGACGACATGGCATGGCGCGGCGGCCGACGTGGAGTGTGTACGCCACGTCGGCGAGCGCGACGCTTGGATTGTTGCGCAGGTACGCTCCCAGGTTTGCGGTGGCGGCATCAAGCGCCGCGGGCGTTTTTGCGGATAAAACGATAAGTTGGTGATCGCGTGAAGGCCCCGAGGGCGCGGCGGCCGGAGCCTCTTCGACGATGACGTGTACATTGGTGCCGCCCGCGCCGAGCGCTGTGATGCCGGCGCGTCGCGGTTCATCCCCGTGTTGGGCCCACTCGCTCAGCCGGCTGTTGACGAAGAACGGGCTGTTGGCAAAGTCGATGTGCGGATTGGGCCTTTCGTAGTGGAGCGACGGTGGGATCCGCTTGTTTTTAAGGGCGAGCGCAGTTTTTATAAAGCCCGCGACGCCGGCCGCTTCACCCAGGTGGCCCATGTTGGATTTGAGCGAGCCGATCGCGCAAAAGCCTTTTTTCTCGGTGTGAGCGCGATACGCCTGCGTGAGCGCGGCGATCTCGATGGGGTCGCCGATCTCGGTGGCGGTGCCATGGGCCTCCACGTAGCCGATGGTTTCAGGATCGATGCCGGTGAGGGCCAGCGCCTCGGATACCGCGGCGGCCTGCCCTTCCACACTCGGCGCGAGATAGCCGACCTTTTGAGCACCGTCGTTGTTGACGGCGGAGCCTTTGATCACCGCGTAGATGTGATCCCCCGAGGCCACCGCGTCGTCGAGCCGCCGCAGAACAACGCAGCCTCCGCCGCTGCCGAACACCGTGCCCGCTGAGCGCGCATCAAACGGGCGGCATTTGCCATCGGGAGACAAGATCTCACCCTCTTTGTGCAAATAACCGCGGCCATGGGGCAGCAAAATGGTGCAGCCGCCGGCGAGCGCGAGGTCGCTTTCACCGTTGAGCAGGCTTTGACAAGCGGCGTGAATGGCCACAAGCGCCGACGAGCAGGCCGTTTGAACTGTCATGCTCGGGCCCCGCAGGTCCAGCTCGTATGAGACGCGCGTGGCGAGAAAATTCATGTCATTGCCGGTGTGGCGCACCAGCCATTCACCCACCGTTTCCATCACCTCGCGGTTGGTCACGAGGTTGTACATCATGTAGCTGTTCATTCCGCACGCTGCGAAGACAGAAACCGGTCCCACGTGTTTGGAAACGTCGATTGCCGCGTTTTCAAAGGCCTCCCAGGCCAGCTCTAAAAACACGCGGTGCTGCGGATCGGTGATGGCGGCATCGCGTGGGTTCCACCCGAAAAACGCGGCGTCGAACATGTCCAATCCGTCGAGAACCGGGCAGGCCCGAACGTACGCCGGGTCACGCAGCTGCTCGGGATCTTCACCCGCGGCGAGAAGCTCGGCTTCACTGAGCGGCCGGATCGCGTCGAAGCCGCCGCACAGGTTTTGCCAAAAAATGGTGAGATTGGGCGCCCCCGGAAACCGCCCCGCCATGCCAACCACGGCGAGATCGGTACCGTTCGCAAGTGAGTTCATGAACGTACCCCGGAATACGCTTTGTTGAGCCTTTCAGGGTGCCTGAAAGCCGCTCTTCAGGTCAAGGGCAAAATGCTGCAATACTTGCGGGTTTTGAGGCTGAAGTCCGCCTCAGGTAAGCGCGGCAATCAGGGCTTGGAGAATGCGAGTGGGCACGGTGGCGGCATTCATCGCTTCGTCCGAGTTCCACTGCTCAGCCGAGACGACCTCGTGGCGAAACGACTTGGCGAGCGCCGCCAACCGGTCGACTTCGGGCTTGTGGAGCGACTGCGATGAAACAAGCACCAGCCGGTTGAGCAAGGCGACGGCCGACACGTTTGCTATTTTGAGCGACAAAAGGGCGTTTTCCATTTGGGGGGTGAGCGGAAAGCCGAGGACTTCGCCGCGTGTCGCAAAGTCTCTGCGGCCGGCGCGCACATCGGGCTCGTGGCCCAGTTCGCGCTCCAGGTATTCACGATGGGCCGCGCGAAGTTCATCCAGGTAGGCCGCGCCGGACAACACCGGATCCCAGAGCACAACGGTGTCAATTCCGGCGCGGCCCTGCGCTGCGCGGAGAGCCAACGTTGCGCCCAATCGGAGCCCAATCAGCGACACACGCGTGACGCCGGCAGTGTCTTTCAGCTCGTCGGCGGCGGTGCGCACGTCGTCGACCCATTGATCGAGAGTGCCCTCGTTCGACTCGCCGGCCGAATCGCCGGTGCCGTAATAGTCAAATCGAAGCGTGGAGAAGCGTTCTTTGGCGAGGGCCATGGCGAGCTGGCGATAAGCGCGCTGCGCTCGGATGGCTTCTTGTCCGAGGGGGTTGCACAGCACCACGCCCACACTTCTTGCGGGGGCCTGGGCAGCGTGAACAATGCCGAACAAGGTTCGAGCGGAAGTGCCAAAGTGAATGGGGTCCACGGCGCTCTCAACTCCCCAGCAGCTTGGACTTGAACGCGCCCCAGAGTTTTTTGGTGAGCGGCTCGGCGGGTGCCTTGGGTGGGGGTGTGGCGGCGGCGGCCGGCGAAGGGGAAGCGGCGGGCGGGGTGATGGGGGCGGGCGCCGCAGTGGCAGCGATCCCCCCGGACGGCGCGGACGTTGATGGGGCCGCCGAGGGAGTATCGATTTCGGGCCCACCGGCGCACTCGGCAGCCAGTTGCTCAACGTTTTGGAATACAAGCGATCGCGGGTTTAGCCGGTGCCCTGTGCGCGTTTCGATTCTGTGAGCCACCTGCATTGAAAGCAGCGAGTGCCCGCCGAGATCAAAGAAGTTGTCGCGCAGCCCAACGCGCTCCACCTTCAGAACGTCGGTGAAAATCTCAGCCACCAAGCGCTGCATCGGCGTTTTGGGGGGCGTGTATTCATCCACAGGCGCCACGGTTTCTCGGAAAGGCAAGGCTTTTCGATCGATTTTGCCGTTTTGAGTGAGGGGCAGTTCGGGCAAGTCGACGAACAAGTGGGGCAACATGTAGTCGGGCAGGGAGTTTCTGAGGGCCTTTCGCATTTCGCTTGCTGTGAGGGTTTGCCCCGCGTGAAACACCACGTACGCTACGATGCGCCTGTCGCCGGAGCCGTCATCGCGAACCGCCGCAACAGCTTGGCGAACGGCGGGCAAACCGGCCAGCGCGCTTTCGATCTCCCCAAGTTCAATGCGAAACCCGCGCACTTTCACCTGGTGATCTGTGCGGCGCAAATATTGGAGCCGACCGGTGGCCAGCCGACGCGCAACATCACCGGTGCGGTACATTCGTTCGCCCGGCCGAAATGGGTTGGGCACAAAGCGCTCGGCTGTGAGTTCCGGCCGTTCAAAATACCCCTCCGCAAGGCCGTGCCCGGCGATGAAAAGCTCACCGGAAACACCGATGGGCACGGGTTCTAGAAGACCATCGAGAATGTACACCTGGGTGTTGGCGATGGGCTTGCCAGGCGTGACCAAGTGCGGGCTCTCAACGCGATCGCACGTGGACCAGATGGTTGTTTCGGTGGGCCCGTACATGTTCCAAACGTCGCGCGCTCGGTCCAAAAGCTGCGCTGCAAGGTTGGGTGGCCACGCTTCACCGCCGCACAAAACCTTCAGATCCGACGGTCCTTCCCAGCCGGCTTCGATGAGGAGACGCCAGGTGGCGGGGGTGGCCTGCATCACCGTGGCTCGCGACTGTTTGAGGAGTTCGAGCAACGCTGGCCCATCGACCGTTGTTTCGCGCGGTGAAATCACACATGTGCCACCGCAAATGAGTGGAAGGTACACTTCGAGGCCGGCGATATCGAACGACGGCGTGGTGACGGCGAGCAGACGATCGCCCTCTGAAAAGCCGGGTTCGGCGCGCATGCCGGTGAGAAAGTTCACGAGCGCGCGATGCGGTACCACCACCCCCTTGGGCTTGCCCGTTGAGCCGGAGGTGTAGATTAAATATGCCGGTGATTCGCTTGAAACAGCCTCCAATTCAAGCGCGGCGGCGTTTGAAGGATTTGCAACGTCGTCGACAACCACCACGGGACACGCTTGGTCGCCGAGGTCGGCCACGAGATGTTCCTGCGTGATCACCGCCGAAACGCGCGCGTCCGAGAGCATAAAAGCCACTCGCTCGCGCGGAAATGCCGGGTCAAGCGGAACGTAGGCGGCTCCCGAGCGCAACACCGCCAGGAGCGCGATCACCATGTCGAGCGAACGGTCGACGAACACCGCCGCGCGATGGCCGGCCCTCACGCCGAGTGACCGGAGATGGGCGGCGAGTGCCGCGGATCGCTCGCTCAACTGGCGGTACGTGAGCGTTTGGCCGCCGAATTCTACCGCCGACGCGTCGGGTTTTTCTGAAGCGCGGGCGAGGATCAGATTGTGTACACAAGTGTCGCGCGGGTACTCCGCCTGCGTGGCGTTCCACCCGTGGATCAGTTGGTCGCGTTCTTCGGCTGTGAGCAACGGCAACGCTGAAACGGGCCGATCCGGGTCGGCAGCAATCGCCGAAAGCAACGTGCGAAAGTGACCAATCAGCCGTTCGGCCGAGTCGCGCTCGAAAAGGTCTTCACTGTATTCAAGGAAACATTGAGGCCGTTGGCCACCTCTTGCATTTCGAGAAGCAGATCGAACTTGGATGTGCCGCTGTGTACAACCAGCGCTTTCACGGCGACACCGGGAAGCGCGAACGCTTCATCGGGGGCTTTTTGAAATCCAAACATCGCTTGAAACAGCGGATTGTGTGAAACCGCGCGTTGGGGATGCACCGCATCGACCACCCTGTCGAGCGGCACATCCTGGTTTGCGTACACACCCAGTGCGTTTTCTTTTACCCGCGCCACCAGCGCTCGAAACGTGGGGTTGTCGGCCAGGTTGGTTCGGTGAATAACGGTGTTTGTGTAAAACCCAATCGCGTTCTCAATCTCGGCGCGATCGCGGTTGGCGATGGGAGAGCCGACAAGCACTTCTGCCTGGCCCGACATGCGGTGCAAGAGCACTTTGAATGCCGCGAGAAGCGTCATGTAAAGGCTTGTTCCCTCCCTGCGAGCGAGGCTGCCGAGCGTTCGCGCCACGTCCGCCGAAAGGCTGAACGGGATCCATCCGCCTTGAAATGTAGGGAGCGCCGGCCGCGGTCGATCGCTCGGCAACTCCAGCACGGCAAGCTCACCGGCAAGCCGTTCGCGCCAAAACGCCAGTTGTTTATCGAGTTCTTCACCCTGAAGGTGATCGCGCTGCCACAGCGTGTAGTCCGGGTATTGAATGGGGATGTCGGGCAACGCAGGTTCGCGATTTTCGACGCCGGCTCGGTAAAGCTCGCTCAGTTCTTGAAACAGAAGCGCGAGCGACCACCCATCGCAGACAATGTGGTGCACGTTCATGAGCAAGACGTGTTCGGCCTCGCCTAGAACGATGATGGAGGCACGAATTAAAGGCCCTTTGTGCAAGTGAAACGGCTCGCGGGCTTCTTGATCGGCCAAACGCTGCGCCTCGGGCAGGCGCTCCCTTTTGGGTAGATGCCTGAGATCGACCACCGGTAGATCAAGCCGCACTGAGGCCGAAACAAGCTGAAGCGGCGCGCCGTCTTTTTGACCAAACGTGGTTCGAAGCGACTCGTGTCGGTCAACTACGGCTTGAAGAGAGGTGCCGAGTTGAGGGATGTCCACCGGTCCAGTCAGATGAAACGCCTGCGGAATGTTGTAGACCGCTGTGCCCGGATCTACCTGGTCTAAAAACCACAGCCGCTGCTGAGCAAACGACGCCGGAAAGGCGAATACATCGTCGTCGTGTCCCTCCGAAACGTCGGGCGCAACAGGGCGATCACTGGGGCTGCCGGATACGGCGCGCTCGGAGTTGTTCATGGCGAAGAAAGGTCAACCGCGCACAGTACAGGGCGAGCGCGCCCACCGCAAGGAGGCAGAGCGCGAGAGGCCGAAAGTCAAGTTTCGGCGCGCGAAATCGAAGGCTGTGGTAGGGTTCACGATTCTTCGGTGTCGCTCGCGAGAAAAGCAGCAGGCGGGTTTCTGTGGACAACGGGCGCAACGCTTGGATCGCGTTTGCTCACGATCGCGTCGACGTTTGTTCTCACGCGCTACCTGGCACCGGCCGTACAAGGTGAGGTGAACCTGGCGTACGTGGTGGTGTCCACCGCGGGCGCGGCAACGGCGTTTGGGGTGATGCAATACGTTGCGGCGCGGCCCAAAGAAGGGCGGGCCACTGCATTTCACGGCTCACTTTTGGTGCTCACCACAGGCCTCGCAGCGATGATCTTGACCGTGGCTCTCAGGCATCGCGCCGCGACTTGGCTCGATGTTCCGGGGCTCGCTCAATACGTCCCGGGGATGGCGGCCGCCCACTATATTGAGCGCTTTCAGTGGGTGCCGCGGAGCCTGCTTGTTCGCGAAATGAGGTTTCGGACGGCCGGCCTGCGGGTGGCCGTCGGTGAGCTGATCTTTGCTGTTTCGAGCGTGATTTTGGCTCATCTGGGCCATGGTGGCAACGCCATTGTATACGGCAATATTCTTCGATCCATCGCGGGCGTTGTCTTTCTCTACGCTGTCACAAACTGGCGCGATCACCTGGAACCCGCGCGTCTGACGCTCGACACAATGAAAAAGTTGTTGCGCTTTGGTGTACCTTTCACGATTGCGTCGGTGTTCAGACTCGGGGGGATGAGTTGGGACAACGCCTTCATGGGCAGGCGTTTTGATGAAGCAACGGTGGGCGTATACAACCAGGCTTATCGGCTTGCAGAACTGCCCGCGACCGCCCTCGGCGAGCAAATCAACGACGTGCTTGTTCCAACGTTCGCCCGAATCACCGAGGCCGACGCTCGCACTCGCGGATTTCTTCGGTCGGCATCGCTGCTTTCGATGCTGCTCGCTCCAATGGCGGCGGGGATGGGTGTGATTGCTCCGACGCTTGTAGCTGTATTCTACCCCGAGAGTTATCAAGGCGTTGCGCCGTTTCTTGTGGTTCTCACCTCCATCAGCCTCACGCGTTCGCTCAGCAATCTTTCGGGCGCCTTCCTTCAGGTGGTGGGTCGCACAGAAGGCTTTGTGGTGATCGACTTCCTGCTGGCAGTCACAGTGCTGCTTTTCATGCGTCTATTGGCGCCATTTGGCGCTGTTTATTCGGCTGTTGGCGTGAGCGCCGCGTTTCTACTAAGTGTGCTTTTCAGCTTTTGGTTGCTGCGCCCCGACGGCATTCGCGTGGGCGCGGTGCTCGGCGCAATTGTTCGGCCGGTGCTCGCTTGTGTACCCATGGTCGCAGCCGTTGTCGGCGCTCAATACGGCCTTGCGGCGTTTAAAATCCCCGCGCCGGTGCGGCTCGTTTTGGAGATTGTTGTGGGCGCCGTTGCGTACATCGGTGCGGTGTTTTTGGTTGCCGGACCCATCGCACGCGATCTGCTCGGCTTGTTGAAGGGGTTGCGGCGCCGGAAACAGGAGCCGGATCAATCAACGAGGCAGTCGGCCTGACTGGAAACGGCGTCAAAGAGCACATGGTCAAACGACGCGCGCAGGTCGGGAGTGTTTGTCCATGTGTACGCAATCACTCCAACTTGCAAATCGGCCGGCATGTCGGGCCTTTGAAACGGCGGATCGTAGGGGGTTGCGATGCCCCATGTGCCACCGGCGAAAGGCCTCGTGTACACATGAAACGTTGAGCCCACCCGACAGATTCGAAGTTGGGCGTCGCCCGAAGGCCAGAATACGTTGTCAATTTCGCTGGCGTTGTTGTCGGTGGATTTGGTTTCAATCTCAATGGTGGCGCCACGATCGCCGACAACCACGAACACGTAGTTTTCGGTGCCTCCGGCCGGGTCGCGCGCCATGAGGCCGCCGAATTGATAATCGATGGGGCCCACGGGTTTGGAAGGGTCGGAGTTGCTGCGGGCGCGCACCGCGGTGGTGACCTTAAAATCGCCTGAAACCATTTTGTATACGAACGGTCCGGTGTTGGTGGACATCCACCAGAGCGTGTTTGTGGTGGGCACAATGTGGAGCGCGCTCGCCGACAGCGAGTAGCTGAAATTGGGGCCGTTCATGATCATCCACGACGGATCGAGGGGGGCCGAATCAAAACCGTCCGACATGGCGTTTCCACCGCCGGAACTCGACGTGGTCATTCCACCCGTGCTGCTTGACGTGGTGGCCATTCCACCCGTACCGCTTGACGTGGTGGCCATTCCACCCGTGCCGCTTGACGTGGTGGCCATTCCACCCGTGCCGCTTGACGTGGTGGCCATTCCACCCGTGCCGCTTGACGTGGTGGCCATTCCACCCGTACCGCTTGACGTGGTGGCCATTCCACCCGTGCCGCTTGACGTGGTGGCCATTCCACCCGTACCGCTTGACGTGGTGGCCATTCCACCCGTGCCGCTTGACGTGGTGGCCATTCCGCCCGTGCCGCTTGACGTGGTGGCCATTCCACCCGTGCCGCTTGACGTGGTGGCCATTCCACCCGTGCCGCTTGACGTGGTGGCCATTCCACCCGTGCCGCTTGACGTGGTGGTCATTCCACCCATGGCGCCTGCACCCGATCCCCCGGTGCCACCCGTGGAGGCTTGGGAGCCGGAGCTGCCACCGCTGCCCGATCCACCGCCGTCACACGCAGCCAACAACGCGGCGGCCGCCACAAAAATCAAGCTGACACGCATGCCCCGATTCGTCCGATGTATAGAGCGCACCGAGCCACTATCGCATAATTTGGGGCAGATGGGGGCGTGAACCGCCCCCTGAGCGAGCGAGCCGAAGGCGAGTGAGCGATTTGGGGGCGGCGCCGGGCCGCGCGCGGACCGGCGGGTGGGGGCAACTTGGAACGCTGAGTACACAACGGAATGGGTAGGTTCGGAGGGGGGCGGTCGAGAAAGGTGGGTGTGGCGGGGGTTGCGGTATAGTCGATTACAAATTGCACTCGTCCCACATCAGGTTGTCGTCTTCGAAAATGGCGTTGCAGGTGGCGACAAACGTCTTTCCGTCGTTTTTGCCGCCGTCACAGGTGCAGCTTGGATCGCCTGTTGTGGGTTCTGTACAGTTGACTGTCAGGCTGGTGTTGCCGCCGGAGCAGGAAATGATGCAATAACCGCCGTCTTCGGCGGAACCACCTTCTGTAGAACAGGACAGTCCACCTGCCGGTTTGCCGTTTGTGCAGGTAAGTTCAACATCGTCGGCGGCTTTTTCGGCGGCTTCACCCCACTTGGGAATGCCTGTTTGTAATGCGGGGTCGCCGCACTCGACTTGACACTTGGCAAACGCGTCGGTGGTGTCGCCGCACGAGTCTTGAAAGGCTTTGCCCACGCAGCCGAGGCACTTTTGAATGGCCGCGCTCTCTTCAGCGTTGAGGGCGTCGAGGCCGGCATTGCAGCCGTCGTTGCAATAACCTTCGTACGCGCCGGGGTCTGACAATTCACACGAGATCTCGCCAAAGCACTTTGCGGCACCGGAGCAGTAGTCCCCGCACGCGCCTCCGCCGCAACCCGACGCCAAAAGGGCCGCGAGCGCCGCGCCGATGGCGCCACACCAAAGCTGGAAATTCATGTTTCTTTTTACCTCCGCGCGCACGGTATCCCGTTCAGCGGAGCAAATGAATCCGGGGAGCAGCAAATGGCGCAGTTAGTTTAGCTCGTGATCGCCGCGTTCGGCCTGCTCGGCTTCTAAGAACGTGGCGCTGATCTCGCGCTCAAGGGCAAGGGCGATCTCCTGCTCAATCGCGTCGATGTCGCCGGCGAGGCGCACAACGTTCATTGCGTACACAAAGACGCGCTGGCAAAGGCGCATGTCGCCGTCTTCGCGCTCGGGGTGAAATAGGCCGTCGAGGAGCACGAGGGCGCGCGGGTCAACACCTTCGGCCAAGATCTCAATGCCGGGCACTTCGGTTACAAAGATGTCGGCGTCGGCAACGTAGCGGCGAAGTACGGGATTGAGGCCTTTTACAGCACTCTGCGCAACGGCCAAAAAGGCGTCGCGACCGGGCGCCCACGGCGGCATGCCCATTTCCATGTCCAACTCGCGCGAGCGAATAAACGCCTCGGTGGCGCCGCGGTAATCGCCGCGCTCGTCGCGAATGAGGCCGAGGTAATATTGCGCTTCGGCGTGGCGGCCGTCTTTTTTGGCGGCGTCTTCAATCAGCGCCGCGGCCCTGTCGGGCTGGCCGATTTCGTAATATGCGCGGCCGATTAAAAACGCGTGGTTGGGGTTGTCGTACGGGCCTTTGGGGATGCGCGTGACCACTTTGCCGGCTTCATCCATGTCGCCTTTGCCGAGCAGCGCATCGAACTTGATGAGCAGCGCGTCGATGATCTCTTCGTCAACTTCGGCGAGATCCAGTGCCTGATCACACATCTGGAGCGCCTGATCAAAATCGCCGATCGGGTGAATGAACACCTCGGCCGCGTTGAGCATCGCTTCAAAATACGTGTCGTCGAGAGCGATCGCCTGCTTGTAACTTTCAATCGCCTGTTCACCGTCGCCTTCAAGCGCGGCCACAAAACCCAGCAAATTGTGGGCTTCGGGCGAACCCGGATCCAACTCAAGCGCCCGCCGCGCGGAGGCCTCCGCGCCTCGTGTGTCGCCGCGTTGCACCAGCTCCCAACCTCGATCGAGGTGCGCCGAAAATTGATCCATGCGGTGGAATTTTACGAACGGGCGGCGCGCGTCAAGCGAGAACTGGCGCGGAGCGCGCCGGCCGCGGGTCACTCGTGAATGTGGACCACGGTGCCCTTGTTCTCGGCCGAAGCCCATACAGCGTGCCAGCCGCGCGGCAACTTGGGCTCGGCCCAGAAGAAAACTTTCTTCGCGTCAAGCGGGGAGAGGTTCACGCAACCGTGGCTCATTTCGCGGCCAAAGTTGTTATGCCAAAACGCTGCGTGAAGCGCGTACGAGCCTTCAAAATAAGCCACGTACGGCACATCTTCGATGCTGTACGGCAAGTCGCCCGCCACGGTGCCGTCGCCGTCCATCGTGACGGCTACGTGTTTTTCGCGAATGCGAAATGTGCCCTGTACCGTGGGATGATCTTTCTTTTTGTTTTTGGAGCGGCGTCCGGGCGAGATGAGCGCTGCGTACACAGGCTTGTCGCCCTCCATCGCGAGAAGCGTTTTTCGCGACAGGTTCACGTCGATCCACTTTTCACCGGGTTTCACTTCGCTGGGCGCGGGAGAAGGCTCGGCGTACGTGCCGTCGATCGCTTTCATCCACCAGCCTTCGGTGGTCTGGCGGTACACAATTGTTTCTTTTGAAATCGTTTGCCCGGTGAGCCCAAACGCCGAGAAACGCGCCACGCTTCCGCTCACCGTGATCTTCTTTTTTTCAGGATCCCATGTGTACTTTGCGGCTTTGGCAGCGGTGATAAAGCCGACCTGTTTCACGCCGTCGGGCACATCAATGCCTTTGGATGAAGGCGGTTTGACGATGTACATCCGGTCCGACGGAGCCACCAGACCGGCCGTTGTTTTGTACCAGGCGCGGTTGTTCCACCCGAACGTCTTGTCGACCGCTACGAAAAACCCCTTCACCATGCGCTTGGCAACGGTGCCGTCGGCATCGGACTCCAAGTCCGAGAGCTTCACGTTTAAGGGTTTTCCAGGCTCGTTTTGTTGCCACCAGGGCTTTGCGGGCTCTTCGTCCGCGGGCCCCGCATCGAGCAAATTGGCCGAAGGCAACGGGGGCGCGCCGCCGTCCAGCTCGTCGTACACCGACGATGCGGTCGCGGGAGCGCCGGCATCGGGATCGTCGGCCGGCGCCTCTTTTTGAGCTTCTTTTTCAGCCTTTTTCTTAGCTTTTTTGGCGGCCTCCAAATACGGCTCGTATTTGTACATGTCCTCTTTGGAAGGGACGCTCTTGTAAAGCGGGGTGCCGTGCGCGGTGTTGTACGCGTATTTGTACGGTAGAATTTCTTCTAGATTGGGCGACGTGATGCCCATTTTCAGCGCCGCGTTCGACATGTCGAGCGTCGCGTATTTGGCGCATACGTAACCGCCGTCGAGCAATCGGTACCAATTGGAAGGGCAGTTTTCGGCCTTCAAAGGCTTGGGATCCACCGGTACTTTGCCGCCCAATCGAATGTACCCAAGCCGCTCTTTGGTGAGCTTCATCGCAGGGTACACAGGCGTTTGAATTGCGAGCGCTCCGAGCAGCGGCCCGGTGTACGGTTTGTCGGGATCGGGCGCAGCTTCAGCGTCGCCCGCTCCGGCATCGGCCACCTCGGCAACGGTGGGCGCACCCGAAGGCGCGGCAACCGCCGACGTTGCGCCCGGCGGCGGCAAATAGCTCACGCGCGCCGGCTTGTCTGTCGAAGCGCCGGGCGGTGGCTCGCCGCCGCAACCACCCGACCAAAGAAGCATTGCCGCCACGGCCGTTGCCGCGCCGAAACCCACGGCCGTTGCCAGCCCCGTCGACAAGCTCGACCACCCTTTCGACGACCGCGAGCGCCTGCGCGCCCCTTCTTTGCGATGGGGCGAATTCGGCGGATTGCCGCGCGGGCGGGGCGATTGAGGGACGTTCATCGGCGGATTGCGTGAAACCAAGGCTCACCTGTTCTAGGCTCGCCGGTCTTTACCTGGGGTTGGGGGTCTGGATCCAATTCTTGGCAATTGCAAGTGACGCGGGTGCGGTTTTGCCGGGGATGCAACGCTTTGGTGGTTCGTTCGTCTTCCCAAATGGCCGGCACGCTTTTGCAATGTTGCCGGTGCCCTTCCCTTTTCGCCGCGAGGACGCAGGTGGCTACAACCTACCAACGAAGTCAAAACAGCCTGGATTTACCGGCCCAAACGACTACGGTTTCACCCGTGACTCAAGCGGCAAAAACCAAGCGCCGCGAAACGAAAATCGCACGCGACGACGCTTTTCGCAGCGCTTGGCCCTCGTTACGCACACCATCGCGCCGCTTGTTTGCCGCTGCGATCGTGCTTGCCGTGCTCGCGCACCTGCCCGCGCTCCCCATCGACCCGGTGTTTCTCGCACACCTTCTGTTTCACACGCCGGCCCCGGCAGAACCGCCGCCCGCCGCGAGTGAAGTGCTCGTTCCGGTCGATCTCGACCTGCTCGGTGAAGAGCCTCGCACGCAAGACTCTCCCGCGCCCTCCGCGCCCCCGCCGGCCGACGCTCCGCCCACCGCGGGAACGGCCGAAAAGCCCACCGGTGACGCCCCCACCGATCCCACCCCGGTGGCAAACCCCACCCCCAAAACATCCCCGGTGGTGAGTACACCCAAGCCGGCCGAAGACATTTACGAAGATCTCGAAAAGCCCAAACAGGGCACCGCCAGCACCAAAGACGCCCTCACCGTGGCAGGCGGCCCCGGCAAGTTCGGCCCCAAATCTCCCAACGTCCAAGTGCTTTTCAACGGCTCTCGCCTGCGCGGCAACACCGCCGGTGCGGCCCTTGGAGGTGTACTCACCGCCCTACCCGAGTGGAAATCGTTTTTTGAAGGCACTGAGATTGACCCCATTGCCGACAGCGAATACCTGCTCATCGCCGGCCCGCAGTTTCGCCGCTCGGGTGAAGTGGTGGTGTGGATGCAATACCGCGGCAGCGAGGCCGACATTCGCAAAGCCATGGACACCCTTGTGAAACGCACCAAAGGTGGGAAATGGCTCGACGACGCCCCCGTGCCCGCAGCCCTCGCCAAAGCTCACGGCCACATGCGCGTGTTTGCGCTCATCCCCAATAAAAAGCTGCTCGCCATCATGCCGGCCGCGGCCCAGAAAGACCTCGCCAAACTCAAAAACGTGACGGCGTTTAACAAGTCTTCCAAAGCCGGAATTGTCATCTCCCTCGCCACCCCTCGCAACGCCTTCTCAGGGTATGAAAACGTTATTGATATACCCAAAAGCATCAAGTGGATGCGCCTTGTGGTCACCCCACTCAAAGAAGGCGGAGCCGACCTGACACTTGAAATGGCCGATGAATCCGCGGCAAAAGCCGCTCAAAACGCCCCCGGTATTGAAAAACAACTTTCCCAAATTCGCACGCTCGCCAAACTCGCCACCCTGATTGGCTCCGACGTATTGCCCCCCATGAAGGTAGAAGTCGACAATGACCTTCTGCGCGTCAATGCGACTGTCCCTCAAAAGGGCCTCAACCTGATTCTTGCGCTCGCCAAAGGCCACTTCGCCAAAGACCCGGAGCCTGACCCCAAAGACAATCCCCCTTCCAAAGAAGGTGGAAAAGACAGTCCAAAAGGATCTGACAAGGCGACCGCGGCGCCGTCCGCATCGTCCACCGCGTCACCCTCCGCACCCACCAAGTAGCGTGTTCTACGCCCACCAGACTGCGTACACATCTCCAAAGTGTACACGTTTTTCAAAGCGTACACATTTTTACAAACGCCCCGTCGCCCGCTCAACCTGACCTTTTTGCCAACTCCGCTCGCAGGCGCGCGATTTCTTCGAGCGCTGCGTCCCTTTCACGCGCCAAAGCCTGTTTCGCAGACACCTCTTCAGCCGCCTTTTTCTCGGCGGCTTGTTTTGCAGCCGCCTCTCTGGCTGCATCGTGTTCGGCCAACGCTCTCGCGTGTTCAGCCTCACTGCGCGCTCGCCGCGCTTCTTGAAGCTCTACCATTAGTCGCGTGTTCGACTCGATAGGCGTTTCAACCAAACTTCGCCCGTCCCTATCTTTTGCCAGCCGAAGTTGAGGCCCGAAGTCGGTGGGAACAACCACCCACCACATCCCCAACGTTGCACACTCGCGAAATGGTGTACTCTCCGGCCCGCGCTCCAAAAGCACCCCATCTACCCGATCCCACACACGCACCGGATCGACCTCATTTTCAGGGTCAAACCGCACGATTTCACTGACTCCACTCACGTGGTAGCGCGCCAACTTTTCTGACCAGCTGCGCTCGCTCCGATCGGAATCACTGACAATTTCTACTGCCAGCTCCGGCGCTCCTCTCTCCCACACCTTCCACGTGTCAAAGTCGTTTTCACTTGTTCCCCGCTTCACAAATACGTCGGGAGAAAGGGACTCTCGCGGATCGGCCGCGTTATAATACACAAACTGATCTGACCCAACAGCGCACCCGGTAAGCACGCTCTCCAAGAGCAAAAAAAGCGTTGTTCGGGCCTTTAAATGCCGCTTCGTTTCACTCACAGCGTCTTCAAGCCTTTCTTCCGAGGGGAAATGGATGGCAGGTTCAACCTTCACATACCTGTGACGCCGCGTCCCTCGTGGCAGGCTTGAATCATCTTCACGTTCTTTAGTGAGCACCGGAATTGCGGCGGGAGCCATACCCATTCTTCTACTCTAAAAAACCCCTCGGGGACACTAAAAGAGGCCGCCGAGGGGCCAGACAAGCAAAACCCCCCTGCGTCTTCCGCCTTATTTCGCCGCCAACGTGGGGTTTTTGGCAGTGATAAACGGATCGAAACTCAGGTGTACACTGCCGGCGAGAAGCAGACTCATTGTGTATTGCACGTTGGTCCCCGCCTGATTCACCCGGCCTCCCCAAACAGTGCCGTTAAACTGGGGATATTGCGCCGGGTTGACCATGCTTGGAATGGCCTGCCCGCTGAACGATGTGATGCTGACCTGATCATTCGGGTCAATCGGAACCACGCTCCAAACAAGCGTATCGCCGTTGTAACAGCTTGTTTTCAACTCGGATGTACCTTCGCCGCCGCTCCCCATGTACCCATTGGTATCCATCATAAACACGTTGGCGCCCAAGTTCCCCGTCGCAATTGCCTGCGTCACGTTGACCGCCACCAGAATGTTGACTGTTGCCATGTTCCTTCTCCTCATCGTCCCGCTCCCGATCGGAAGCTGCTTTGGACAAAGTGCGACCACCGGACCCCGATGTCCGTGCTCCACCGCACCGTCAGATCCCCCCTATTCACGCAACATGCCAGACGATCGCTTCAGCGCCACAAACTCAGCAATTCGAGCACATAGCCCACCGCACCAATTGACTTGTTTTTTAGGCCATCCACAAAGAACACAGTCTGTAAACCGTCACCGTGTTCAAACTGACTCCAGCCGATACTCAGTCTGTTACCCGGTGTCAGACTGAGCCTCGGGTTCACAACCTGTGCAGCACCCCCCTCTCGCCGCTCAACCGGACCTCTTTAGCAACTCCGCCCGCAGGCGGGCGACTTCTTCAAGCGCCGCGTCCCGCTCGCGCTCCGCAAGCTGTTTTGCCGCCGTCTGCTCCGCCGCATCGTGTTCGGCGAGCGCCCTCGCATGTTCAGCCTCACTTCGCGCGCGCCGCGCCTCTTGAAGCTCCACCGACAACCGCCCTGTCGCTTCTGTCGGCGTTTCCACCAAACTCCTACCTTCCCTATCGCGCGCAAGGCGAAGTTGCGGCCCAAAATCCGTGGGAACAACCACCCACCACATCCCCAACGTTGTACACTCCCGAAACGGTGTGCTCTCCGGTCCACGCTCCAAAAGCACCCCATCTACCCTGTCCCAAACGCGCACCGGATCGGCCTTGTTTTCAGGGTCAAACCGCACAACTTCGCTGATTCCACTCACGTGGTAGCGTGCCAATTTTTCTAACCAGTTGTGCTCGCTGCGATCGGAGTCACTGACGATTTCAACCGCCAAGTCGGGGGCTCCCCTCTCCCAAACCTTCCACGTGTCAAAGTCGTTTTCACTCGTTCCGCGTTTTACAAACGCGTCGGGAGCAAGGCACTCTCGGGGATCGGCGGCGTTATAATACACAAATTGGTCAGACCCGACGGCGCACCCTGTTAACACGCTCTCTAAGAGCAAAAAGAGCGACGTTCGGGCCTTTAAATGCCGCTTGGTTTCACTCACAGCTTCATCAAGCCTTTCTTCCGAGGGGAAATGGATGGCAGGTTCAACCTTCACATACCGGTGACGCCGCGTCCCTCGTGGCAGGCTTGTAAAATTTTCACGTTCTTCAGTGAGCAACCGACTTGCGGCGGGAGGCATACCCACTCTTTTACTCTAAAACACCGTTCTCGGGCACCAAAAAAACAGGCAAAAGACAGCTTTTTTGAAGCACTCAAGAACGGCCCCCCACAGCTCGGGCGCACCCTGGTAAGGTAGACATGGACACTCCACCAAACCGCGCACAACGCATGAGCACCAAACCCAAAAAACCAAGCCCCGCGCAAAAAGCCTGGATCGATGCGCGCAAGCGCCACCACCTTTCACACGCCCACGTTCAAATGGCGCGTGAACTTGGGATGAACCCGGACAAACTGGGGAAAGTCGACAACCACAAGCAAGAGCCGTGGAAAGCGCCTCTGCCCCAGTTCATTGAACGTCTTTATTTTGAGCGTTTTGGCAAGCACGAGCCCGACACGGTGATGTCGATTGAGGAACGCATTCGCCATGATCAGGCTAAAAAAGAAGCTCGCCGGGCGGCCAAGCAGCAAGAGAAACCTGAGTAAAGGTCACGGTTGTCAGGTTGACTTGGCGCAGGATGTGTACACGTGACACCAACGCGATCGCTTCAGGCAATAAATATTCGCCCCACGGGCGCCGCTCGTGGTAGGGCGAGTGAACCAAGTCCTAGACCATGGCAGCCCTCCCCTCACCCCTCGACGCTCTCGCCGAAAATCCCCGCGGTGAGGATCTCGCCCGCCTCGTGCATTCGCTCGCTTTTTCGGCATTCGATGAAAAGCGCCCCGTGCTTTCCGACGGGCTCGGTGAGGCCATGGAGCGCCTCAAACTCACCGCGGCCGACCTCGACACCGCCGCCGGGCACGTTGGCGGCGCGCTTGAACTCGGGTCCGCCGCCAAGCCCGCAGCCCGCGTACTGCTCGGTGCCCTTCTCGCACGCGGCGTTTCGCAGAGCCCTCCCGATGGCTTGTCCGCAGAGGTACACATCGCCGAGGCGCTTGTGTGGCTTGCCGCCCACGCCGGAGCCGACGCGCTTGTGTACATCGACGCTGTGTTGCCCGACAAAACCGAGGGATTGTGGCGTGCCATCGCCGACGTGATCGAACGAGCCGACGACGGCGCACTTCCCGTGGTGGGCCGCGCCGGAGCCATTGTTGCAGCGGTGGCTTTGGCGGGCAGCCCGGTCGCTTCCACAACCACCCTTGCCCGTTCTCTTTCCGCAAAAGTCAAAGACCCGGCCGTCCGCGCTCTCCTCGCAGGCCCGGGAGAATCGCCGCGAGAGGCCGCTGGCAACCTTCCCGGTGAGGTTGCGCCGGGTCCGCACAATCCGGTGATGTTCACCTTTCTTGCCCTGACGGGGCTTCTTTTCGCCGCGCGTGCAGCCCGCCTCGCCGGCAAGTGGATCCTCCGTTATCGGGCGCCCGCGGAGCTTCGGGTTGAAGATTCAGGCGTAACCGTAAAAACCCGAACGGAACTGCTGGGTCGAACGCTTCGAGAGCGCGAAACGCACATTCCCAAAGGCTCACTTCTGCTCGTTCGACGCGAAGTCAGATACCCGCGTTTGCCGCTGTACGCCGGCCTTTTTGCGCTCGCATTGGGCAGCTACTTCGGCGTGAGCGTGTTTGTGGATGGGGTGCGCGCAGGCTCACCTGACCTGCTTGGCCTGGGCGCCTTGTTTTTTGCGCTCGGCGTCGCGCTCGACTTCGCGCTGACCCATTTTCTACCCGCTCGCCAAGGCAAGTGCCGCGTGCTTGTTGTGCCGCGCAAGGGTAGATCGCTTGCGGTGACCAACTTGGACCCCGCGCTCACCGACGCCG
This sequence comes from Polyangiaceae bacterium, assembly GCA_016712345.1. Classification (GTDB taxonomy): domain Bacteria; phylum Myxococcota_A; class Polyangia; order Polyangiales; family Polyangiaceae; genus JADJRH01. Next base: position 2,012,156 of record JADJRH010000011.1, on the reverse strand, counting down.
CCCTTCGCCGCCTGCGCGCCTGATATTCCGAGAACTATAAACACTTGCCTTCGGGTGTTTTTTCGTAACCGGGACTACAAGTGCACGTGCCGTTGTCTTCACAATGGCCGGCGATCGCGCTCATAGTCGGGCTGGCGTTGCAGGTTTGGTCCATTCCAGGTGTACACACCGGAACAAGGCAACAACCTACCCCGTCGCCCGTTCCACAAGGGTACACAGTGGCATCGAGCCACATTCCGTCCATGCAGTTGTCAGGGACGAGGGCAATACACTGCCCGCCGGCTTTTTCACATTCATTTTCTGTCCCGCCCGTTCCAGTGGACGAAGTGGAAGTGGAGGACGAAGACGAAGAGGTGGTAGCGGTGGAGGATGAACTTGTGACCGTGGACGAGGTGCCGCCGCCGTTTCCACCGCCGCCTGAAGCACCGGATCCAGCGGTTCCCGCGGTTCCCCCGGTCGTTTGAGAAACCTCTCCTCCACACGCGGTTATCCCCAAAGCGGCAATCGAAGCAAACAAAAGAAACGGGCTAACACCCAAGCGAGTATGTTTCATAAACCAAGCGTCTACCCTCCACGGCCCACCTGTCAAGTTGACGATGGATTCGGCTTTTTCGGCCGCGGGTAATGAGGCGCCTGGCGCAACAGCCCGGTGCGCGGGCAAACATAAAAGTCGGGCCATCGCGGATGGCTGCGAAGGGGCAGATATTTTCCGCCGCTCGCATGGGGATGGTGGGGAAGCCCCTTCACGAAGACGGGGTTTTCTTCAACCATCTGTCGAACGTGGTCCATCACGTGTTTCTGTACAGCCGAGGTCATGGTGATGGCCCCTGCGATCTCGCTGCTCACGACCCGCCACGGTCTACCCACGTTGCGCGCTAAAAAACGCTTCAATGGGGCCAGATTTTCGCTCAGATATTTAGAACGACGGTAAGGTCGCATCCCCTGTTTTTGAGGTGCGCGCTCCCACGCCCGCTCCGAGTTTTCTTCGCCTCGACCGGGTTTCACCCAGCCCGCACCGCCGCGCGGCCTTTCAATAATCACTTCGAACATGTCGTTTCGCATAACTCACCTTTTCTACCCAACTCGTACACAAACGCCGGGTTTCCCCTCTCTACCCGGTAGTGCAGGAGCCGGTGTTCCGCTTTTGCTTTTCGCCTCTTTTGCGCTTGTCGTAAGGCAGCGATCTCCGCAATGCGTTCCAGCGCAATGCGCAGGTTTTCACGTTGCGAACGCTCCGACGAAATGCGCACCACAATGCCGCTCGGCGGATGTTCTACCCGCACCGCACTGGAGGTCTTGTTCACGTGTTGACCACCTGGGCCGGGGGCGCGCATGGCCGTCACAATCACTTCATCACGCCGCACATCCATGCGCGCCCCCCCGTTTCGATTGGAGATGTCAGGTTGAACCTCCCCAAGCGCGACCGCTGCATACCACCGCTTTCGCGCGTTTTTGGCTCGAAATGAGCTGCGCGCTACGAGGGCGTGCGTTCCACAAATGGTGCCAATGCCCACGGGCGCGGCAGTCAACCCAATTTGGATACTCGACGGTTCATCTTCTTTTCCAAAGGTCACCACTTCTTTGATCACCGCGCCCCGCTCTTCGCAAAAAGCGACTACGCGATCGCCCAACAGCGCAACAAACTGTCTCACCTCCACCGGGCCGGTACCGGCGGTAATGGTGAGTGTGCAAGGTTCTCCGGCGACAATGGGTAGATTCATCGTTTCACCGTAATGACCGGAACCAGAGAGGCCACGGGCTCGGCCAACTCGGCGTCAGCCAAACTGGCAACCACCGGCTCAATGGGTTTGTACGCGTCGGGGTGCTCTTCGTAGAGTAGGTCGGCGTCTTCACACACGACGCGGCTTCCCACTTTGGTGGTGGAAAGTTCGCTTCGTTTGTACTTGTTTTTGAGCTTTTCGCGAGCTTCGGCTCGACCCATGCGCCGACCGGCGCCGTGAGCCACACTGCGCAGACCGGCCTCGTTTCCCAAACCTGACATGACCCACGACGCGGCACCTCGACTGCCGAGCACAATTGTCAGTTGACTCGACTGCGCGGGTGCCGCCCCTTTTCGATGGATCCAAGCGCCCTGACCCAACACCTCTTCAACGCGAACGTCGTTGTGGGTCACATCAAATGTGCCCTCGATCTTTGAAACGCGCGCCGCACCGAGCGCTTGCAACAATCGATAAGCGAGGACAAAGCGGTTTACCTGAGCAAACCGCCGCGCCAACGCTACATCATGGAGGTAAGGTTCAATGTCCCGTCCTTCGAGTGTGGCGTCTCCCCAACGCCTTGCGAGACCGTGCCCAAATCCGCGCGAACCTGAATGGGCAATAACCACCAGGTTTCCGCGGACCAAACCGGCCGGTTCAGCCAATTCTGGCTTGAGAACGCGGTCAACTCGGGCGATTTCAACAAAGTGGTTTCCACCGCCCACCGATCCGAGAGCCTGCTCATACCCTTGGTCGAGGTAACCTATTTCTCCCCCCGGTTCACCCTCGTCTTCGGCGAATTTCTCCGCCAAAGAGTAGAGGGCATTGGGTACACCTTCCAGAGTTGTCAGACCCTTCACGCCGTGCCGCAGCACCGCTGAAAGCAACGAGGGGCCGTCACAATCGGCGAGGGGTTCATCCTCCCAGACCTTGTGTACACGTCGCTCAATGGCGTCGCGATTTTTGGAATTTTCGCCCGTGACGAACACACGAACGCCGCATCCAACGTCGCCGCCCAAAAGGTGAGGATACACCTTGTCGCGCACGGCAAACACGGCACCCACGGGGCCTTTTCCCACGTGGAGATCCGGCATGCCCACGGCGCTCACACATCCCGGAAGTAGGGCGGTCTTCGCGAACTGCGCCACGCTGTCGCCCTCCATCCACACATCGGAGTTGACAACAACGCGCGCGTGGGAAGGTAGAGTTAGTGTATCGGCTTGATTCATAACACTTGGAGCCGTGGAGATCGGCAATGAAGGGGGTGACGTGTGGGAGGTTGGATGGGTAGATTTGGACGAGGGATGGGGAAAGGCTGGACGATTCATGACGTGCGCTCCGGCAGGGTTCGCGGGGAATGACAAATGGCGAACAGCTCGGTGGAAGTGCCCATGTTTGCCTCTTTTGCGAGGCGCATGCCAGCACGCTGGAGCTTATTTTAAAGCTATTTTGAACTATGTGGTGCGTTGCGCACCATTCTATATGGTACTCGCTGCATCACCCAAATGGTATCATTCGCACCACTAGTGCCGCTACGGTCGCGGGCAGGTTTGGTGGCCCACGGGATCGGTGCGATACAACGTGCTATCCACGTCGGGGCAGTTTTGTCGAATGAGCGCCTTGAGATTGGTTACCTGATTCCAGTCGAGAGACATCGGCTCAAACACAAGCGGGATCGTCTCGGCGGTTTTGACCTGGTTTTCAAGGTTGGCAAGAAACCCCTCGGCCTGACCTGTCACCCAAAGCACTTCAAACCGCTCTTCGTACGACTTGACCATGTCGCGAAATTCAGGTCCGCGAAACCGAAGCATGTTTTCAAACGTGTTGTGTTCGGCGTTGTCGGAGAGGTTGTAGCTTCCGGTGTATAGATCGGTCCCGTCCACGATCATCACCTTGTTGTGCATTTGTTTGGCATACCCAGCATCCCACCGGTAGGCGTAATATTTGTATCGAACGTCAACCCCGGTCAAACTCACGTCATACCCAAACAAAAAGCCCTTGTCTAAACAGTCGCGTTTTTTGCTTTCGTTGGTTCCGGCGGTGGCAAGGCACGAGTCGAGGTCTTTTACCTGACTGGTATTGCCACTTTTGCTGATGTACTCTTGGCCATCCAGGTAAACTCGAATGTCAAGGTTGGGGCTTTGAGCTTTTTTGGCCTTGATCGCCTCGGCAACGGGGCGTGAACGCAGGTGACCCGAGGCAATGTGAATTGATTTTTTGGCGTCTAGAATGGCTTTGACCAACACATCGGCCACCGCGTTGGACCCGGTGGTGGTAAAGGTGTCCGCCTTTACGGTGAAGTTTGCCGAGGTAAGAAACACGCTCACGCCGGGATTTTCAGGCACAATTTCAGGTGTGATCGATAGGGTAGACAATTCAAACGGGAAGGTGACTCCCGAAACAAAGTCGCGCGAGTGTTCCCAGAGGAGGTTAAACTCGCGTTGCAGTTCAAGCGCGAGTTTGGCTTCACCGTACATGAAGAGCGTGTTTTCATCATACTTGGTGGCAGCACTGGTGGACCAGTTGGCGCTTCCACTGGCGATCCATGCGGTTTGGGCCCGTTCAGCATCATCGCGCGGGCCGTCGACAATCATGAACTTGTGGTGTTGAATTTTGTTAACGTACCGAACATCCACCCCCTTTTTTTCAAGCTGACCACTTTTGGAATTTGTCAGCGCGGTGCCGGTAAGCTTTTTATCTTGGGACGCCGTATCAAAGAGAAAACGTACCTTGACTCCGCGTTTGACAGCGTCGGCGAGAGCCGTTCCAATGCCGCCGTCGGAGAAACTGTACATCGCCACGTCCACCGAATATTGCGCCGAGTTGATCACCTGAGCCACCCTGGCATTGTGGCTTTGGGCGGCGGGTTGGGGAGAAAAGATCACCTCTCGCTTTTTGGCGAGTATATCGGCCAAATAGCCATTTTCTTCAGCGTAGTCGAGTAGAGCGTCAAGCGCCGCGGGCCCCACTTGTTTGACAGCATCCAATTCTGTAATTGTGTCGTACAAGTCGTCGTCGGGAGTTCTACCCACGGCGTCTTTGCCGTCGCGATGGGCGATCACATTGGTAGCAGCCGTTTTTGAAAGCCCCACTTCACTTTTCAGAGTATCAAATGTGACTGCGCGATCGTTGACCACCGCCACCACAGCGAGCGACTCAGGCGTGCCTTCTTTCCAGCCGGCTGTCACGTCAGATTCATCACTGCCGGTGCTATCTTCAACACAACCGGCGGCGAAGAGTAGAGCGCAAAAAATGGGTTTGAGGTTTCGCATGGTCATCCTGGCGGAAGGGGCTCTCGCGGACGTCCCGCAAGCAGATGTCGTGCCATGTAGGACACGCGTTAACGTGCTCCAAATGAAGGTGTTTCGCACTTGCAAAAACGAGGCAGCCCCGATCCTGGGTAGACTTTTGTCCATCGCTTCGGTCTTGTCCTGACGCGTTAGACATCCCCGTTTCAGCCTTGCCTTGACGTATTGGACTCCAAGGCGGGTTCCTCGGGAACGCTCGCTCGCAGACAGTGCACTCGACCTACGGTGGGGCTGTGCAGTGCGAACCATCATCCATGAGAAAATCGTGCTGAACCCTCAGATCGTCAAAGTTGTACGAAACGGCGACGGCATCGCCGAGTTTTGCGTCAGAGGGTAAGATCGCAAAGGCCGCCCTGTCAGGTTCAACAGCGCCGCCTCCTGGATCGCCGCAACCACAGAGTATAATGGCGCGCTGGTTGACAGGTTTCGCCTGATGAATTGCCTCGTGTAGAGTGCCTTCTTTGTCTACCAGTAGAAACACCCGCACGATGTTGGGAGGATTGTCCATGGGGCTGCCGTACTTGAGGCGAAGGTAGGTTCCGTTCTGCCCGTAAACATCCCCAGTGAAAACCCCTTCCGGCCACTTGGGGGCCTTTCCTTCTTGAGGGTACGGCAAGGTTACCACTTTGACCGGAAATTCACGAACCTGATAGCCGAGCGCCGCGGCCGATTCTCGAAAGGACTGTTGCGACAATCGGAGCGATTCTTGTTCACGCTCCATTGCTTGGCCCACTTGGGTAGGATCGCGAATACAATTGCGGGTAGGGGCACATCCCGACGTGCTTGCAGCGAGCAGCATGGTTGCCGTGGCCAACCCCGCGGCCAATGCTGCCTTCATTCGCAGTCCGCGTCGCCTCCGCTTTTGATCACACATGTTCGATCATCCCCGCAGTCTTCCGATACTTTCCATTTCTGGTCATCACCACATTCCATTTCTTTGTTGTCGGAACAGGCCTGCTCCCCTTTTTGGTCACACGCATCACCGGGGGATATGTCGCCGCCGCCGCAGCCCGAAGCCGAAACGCCGATGATCGCTGCAAGGAGCAATGAAGCCTGAATGTACACAACTGTTCGCATTGTTTGAAGCCTCCTTTTGCAGAGAGGCGCGAGCGGGGTGTTTTGGTCCAAATATTCGTGGCGGCGAATGTACGACCGAGCTTGACGCAACATCCGAATTGGGGGCTCCGGATCTATGTGTACACAACTGCGATGGGTAGATGCGAGATGGAGGCGTTGGCCCGCCCGCGGCGCGCGCCGGCGCGACGCTTGGGCGGGCAGGCCGAGCGAAGCGAGGCCGGGGGTGGGCAGGTGAAACGCAGAATCGGACGGCATTGAGGGCGACGGCCTGATGAGGATTACCCAAAAATGGTGTTTCGGATTATAGAGGGCGCATGAGTGATCCGGTGAAGGTGCTTGAAGCGGCATTTCGAGATGCGATTGGGGCGGCTTTTGGATCTGAATACGAGAGTCATGACCCGTCGCTGCGCGCTTCGCAACATGCGGATTACCAGGCGAACGCGGCGATGGCGCTCGGCAAGGTGTTGAAAAAAAACCCGCGGGAAGTGGCGGCGGCAATCCTTGAAAAGCTGAACGTGGAGGGCGTTTGCGACAAGGTGGAGATCGCGGGGCCGGGGTTTATTAACCTGACGTTGAGCAATGCGTTTCTGACGCGGCAAGTGCAGGCACTCTCAAAAGACAAAGCGCTTGGTGTTGTGCAGGCGAATGAACCGCAGACAACGGTGGTTGACTATTCAGCTCCCAACGTGGCGAAAGAGATGCACGTGGGACATCTGCGATCGACCATTATAGGAGATTGTTTGGTGCGGGTTTTTGAGGCCCAGGGTCACCATGTGATTCGGCAAAACCACGTGGGTGACTGGGGAACTCAATTTGGAATGTTGATTGAGCACCTGCTCGACATGGGGGAAGACGACGCGGCAAAAGAGTTGGGTTTGGGGGATTTGAACGCGTTTTATCAACAGGCACGAAAAAAGTTTGACTCGGACCCGGCGTTTGCCGATCGAGCGCGAAAGCGGGTGGTTTTGTTACAAGGTGGGGACGAGGCAACCCTCTCGCGATGGAAGGTTTTGTTTGACTTGTCCGCTGGGTATTTTCAGACGATTTACGATCGGCTGGGTGTACTTCTGACGAAGGCGGACATTGCCGGGGAGAGTTTTTATAATCAACTGCTCTCGCCTACCCTTTCTGAATTGGAAGAAAAAGGGTTGGCGAAGGAGAGTCAGGGCGCTTTGTGCGTGTTTCCCAGCGGATTTGCGGGTCGCGAGGGCGATCCGTTGCCGCTCATTGTTCGAAAACAGGACGGCGGGTATGGGTATGCAACAACCGACTTGGCGGCCATTCGATACCGGTTGAAAACGCTGAAAGCGAAGCGGATTTTGTATGTGGTGGGGGCACCTCAGTCGGCGCACTTGAATATGGTGTTTCAGGCCGCGCGTGAGGCGGGTTGGCTCACGAGCGAGGCGCGGGTGGAGCATGTTCCGTTTGGGTCGGTGTTGGGATCTGACAAGAAGATGCTGAAAACGCGGGCGGGCGATTCTGTAAAGCTGGTGAATCTTCTCGACGAGGCAGTAGAGCGGGCGTCTGCAAAAGTCGCGGAGAAAAGCAAAGATCTACCCTCGGAAGAGCGTGAGGCGATTGCTCGCGCCGTGGGGATTGGTGCGATCAAATACGCGGACCTGTCGAGCGACAGGGTAAAAGACTACGTGTTTGATTGGGACAAAATGCTTGCTTTTGAGGGGAATACGGCACCGTACACCATGTACGCGTGCGCTCGGGTGTTGGGCATTTATCGAAAGTCGGATGAAGCCGATCGAGCCGCGGGCGATGAGGCGTTGGTGATTTCGGCGCCTGAAGAACATGCGCTCGCAGCCGCGCTGCTCCGGTTTGGGTCGGTTGTGGAGTTGGTTGGTGAAACGCTACAACCGCATCATTTGTGCGGTTATTTGTACGAAACGGCGAGTCTGTTTGCGACGTTTTATCAAAAGTGTCCGGTGGTGAAGGCCGGTACAAGCGATGCGGATCGGCGGTCGCGTTTGGTGCTGTGCGATGTGACGGCCCGGGTGTTGAAACACGGGTTGAATTTGCTGGGAATCAACGTGCCCGGCCGCATGTGAAAGGCCACGCTTGAGATCGCCGGGCAATCATGAGATGAGCGCGCGAAGATGACGAAAGACGAGCTGGTCGCAAGCATCAAAGCAGTGGTTTCGCAGGCACGTGCGGGCAAGCTCGACGAGGCGTACGCGGGCTACCGTGCGATCTTTTCGAATCCGGCGTTTCTGGAGCAGCGGCCGGAAGACCAGCGGCAGGCGCTGAAGTTGATGGTGCATGCCAAAGTGCCGATTCGCGAAACAACGCCCGTCATGGTGGAAGCGCATCGGGCAGCTTTGATGCCGCTCACAGAGTTGGTGTCGCGTTACGGCGAGCCGGTGGATCACGAGCTTCTCGGAATGTGTCACGTGCTCCTCGGCAACCACGACAGCGCGTCGATGATTTACCGCGCGGGCTTGGCGATCGAGCGTGAGCGCAATCCGGGTTCAGATCTCTGCGGCGAGCTGATGAAGAAGATCTCGCTGATCTAGTGCCGCGTGTCAAAAGTCCTGCCGGACTTTGTCGCCGCTGGCGCGGCGTGCTTCGCGCACGCCGCACTATCTTTTGTCCCATGGGGCTCCGCCCCATCCCCCCGCGCTTGCGCGCGGCTAGTTCCGCACGAAGAAGTGGAACCCGGGCCAAACTTCTGAATGGCGGAACTAGTGCCGCGTGTGCCCCCTTCGGTGGCGCTAAGCTACAACCTCAATGTGACGGCGCGTCGAGGCCAACTGCGATTGCGGTCAGCGAGTGTGTTTGCGCTGATGGGTTGGGTGACGGCTTGTTCGGGGGCGTTGCCGACCGATGAAACACCGCAGGCGCGTCCGACAAAGAAGGTGCCCGCGGCTCCGGTTGCCGCGGCCGTGGAAGGGCTTTCGGGCGACGGGGTTTTGGCACTGGCACCTCCGGGTGTGGAGCGCGTTCGAGTGAACGCAGGATCGTTCATGATGGGATCCACATCGCACGAGGTGATGGCGGCCATTCAAGCGTGTGCGGCGGAGCCGATGGGGGATTTGGAGCTGTGCGAGCGGACCGGCGAATACGCGAATGAGTTGGAAGCGCACGAAGTGTACCTTTCGCCGTATTGGATTGATCGAACCGAGGTGACGGTGGCGCGCTACCGAACGTGTGTGAGCACCGGGGTGTGCAACGAGTTGCCGTACGCGTCGGGCGGAACGCGATTTGATGAGCCGACATTTCCGGCGGTGCTCATGAGCTACGGCGACGCAAAAACATTTTGCCAATGGGCGGGCGGGCGACTGCCTACCGAAGCGGAATGGGAGCGCGCGGCGCGCGGAAAACATGGGCGCCGTTTTCCGTGGGGGAATGTGTACAACGCGTTTTTGTCAAACCACGGTCGGCTCGCGTGGGACGATCTCGACGACGCGGACGGGTTTTTGGAGTTGGCTCCGGTGGGTTCGTTCCCCGACGGCGCGAGCGAAGATGGAGCCTTGGATTTGGCCGGAAACGTGGAGGAGTGGGTGCTCGATTACTACGCGCCCTCGTACGAAGAAGTGAGCGCGCTCAATCCGCGCGGGCCGGCGTCGGGGGATGAACACGTGGTTCGCGGGGGCAGCTACGCGCACGTGGCTTCGGGGGTTCGCGCCGCTGCGCGCGGTCATGCGATGCCGGATCAACGCAGGTCGTGGCGCGGATTTCGTTGTGCGTATCGAAGCGCCGACGCGGGTTCTACTTTTTAGATTGCGTGGCATACTCGCGCGGTGCGCATCGCTCATCTTTCGGATTTGCATCTGCTCGACTTGGAAGGCGCGGTTCCGTTTCGTCTGTTTAACAAGCGAATGACGGGGTACCTCAACCTTCGATTTCATCGCAAAAGCGTACACAAGCCTTTCGCTGTGGAAGCGGCGGCGAGAGCGATTCGTCGGTTGAATGTCGATCACGTTGTCATCACGGGCGACGTGTCGAATCTGGCGCTCGAACGAGAGATGGATCGCGTGCGGCGATTTGTGGAAGACGATCTGGGGTTCAGCGACGAGCAGGTGAGTTTGGTTCCGGGAAATCATGATGCGTACACAAGGGGCGCGCACCGTTCGCGAAGGTTTGATCAAACGTTCGCGAAGTATCTCAAGAGCGATATCGACGTTGCGGAAGACGGCGCATTTCCGTTCGTGAAGTTGCGCGGCCCGGCGGCGATCATCGGGCTTTCAACGGCGCGACCGCGGCCACCTTTTGTAGCGTCGGGATCGCTTGGAAAGGCGCAGATTTCAGGCTTGAAGCGCGCGCTCCAACACCCCGAAGTGACAAAGCGTACGGTGGTGCTTCTTCAACATCACCCGTGGCACCACAAAGGTTGGTTGCATTTGTTTTTTGAAGGGCTGTGGGATGCAGCCGCCGAAGCAAAAGCGCTGGAGCATCTTGCGCACGGTCTTTTGCTTCACGGACATCAACATCGACGCATTCGGCGAACGGTGCCAACGGCGCGCGGCCATCTCGATGCGATCGGCGTTACAAGCGCGTCGCTCATTCACGAAAGCGATGAGCGGATGGCCGGGTTTAATGTGTACGAAATTGGGGACGACGGCGCGATTGGAGCCATCACGTCGCATCGCCTGAAGGGCGACGAGGTGTTTGTGGAAGTGCCGATTCCGGTGGGATGAGCGATTGGGTTGCGGAAGTTACTTCGCGCCGCGTTCCCGCAGGCCGCATGCGACCTGCGACAGAAGCTCACTCGCGACGCCCATGATGTCCTCTTCCGAAAGGCCGCTTTGCTTGAGTTCTCGGTAAATGGTCTTGGCGAGAATGGGCAGAGCGCGCGCGTCCCGTGTGGGGGCCGCTTTGTGGGGAACCGTTTCTTCAGTGGAGAGGTTCATGATCGAAAAGGTGTTCATGCGAACCCCATGCCCGGAGAAAGCGCCCTTTTTGCGCGGCAATTTGGAGCATCACGCGAACTGTTGTTCGCGCGCGGGTTGGCAGCGCCGCGGAACTGCTTTCGCGGTTGTCCGGTCGGCTAGTACTTGACCTTTTAGGACTCACGCGTTTACGGTGCGCGCCGCTCGAAACTGGGGAAATCGACATTCAAGAACAACGACGCGTGAGTTACCGCGCGCTCGTGACGCTGAGCAATTCGGCGACATGGATGGGTTTCGCGCATGCCCACGAAGCTGGAGGGCCTATGGCTGTTGGAAAAGTGAAGTGGTTTAACGACGAAAAAGGTTGGGGGTTCATCAAACAGGACACCGGACCCGACGTGTTTGTCCATTACTCGCAGATTCACGGCGAAGGTCGCCGGCGGCTCTTCGAGGACGAAATGGTCGAGTTCGAGATCAAAGAGGGCCCAAAGGGCCTGCAAGCGGTGAACGTCGTCCGCGTTCCGACGGCTACCTGATCCCCTTCCCGGGAGCCCTCCAACGCTCCCCGCGCTGTCAGCCGGCGCAACCCCCAATTGCAGCAACGTTGACTTGATGCGCGGGCCTTGGTCGTATTGCGCCACGACCTCAGGGCCATGGCGATGTTTTCCGTCATCATCAGCGAAAAGGGCGGCGCTGAGCGCCGTGAAGCCTTCGACCGGACGGAAATCAACGTCGGCCGCGTTCAAGGCAACGATTTGATGTTGCCGAAAGGCAACGTTTCGAAACGCCACGCGAGGCTGCTTTTTCGGGACGGTCGATTCATCGTCACCGACCTGAAGAGCACCAACGGCACGTACGTAAACGGCCGAAAAATCTCGCAGGCAACAATCGTCCGCGAGGGCGACAAGATCTACATCGGCGATTTCGTTCTGCGGATCGAAACCGGTTCGGGAAGTGTCGCGCCGTCCACGAGCGAACCTCCGCGCGCCCCCGACGAGAGCAGCCAACCGCGCGAAGTGACGGCGGGCCACGTTCTTCAAAAAGATCTCATTCCAAGCCCACCTCCGCTCGATCCGCCGTCGAGCGAAAATCGGGGGCTCGCTAAATCGGGAAGCCCGCCGCGCGTGGATTCACCGCCGGCGAGAAGCCAAGACATCGTCAGTCACTTCCCGCTCGAACACGACCCCGACGACTCGATGCAGTACCAGGTGCCGGCGCCGCCGCGCGTGCCGTCGGGTGGGCGCGGATTGGGGTTGTCGCGCTCACAGCCGGTCGTGCCTGTGGCGCCGGGAGCGCCGACCACAGCAATCCCTCGGCCGGGTGCTGTGCCGCCGCCCCCGTTTGCAGTTCCTGCCACACCGGCTCCATCCACATCGGCGCCGCCGCCCTCACCGGCGGACGAATCGAGCCAACCGCAGCGCGACATGCGGGCGAGCACCGGCTCGCGCAAAGCGTTGGTTCCCACGCCGGAGCGACCGGCGGATCCGGCGCAGGCGGCGGCACATCGTCACGCGCTTGCGCAGCTCCTCACGCGTCTCGGCGCTGTCGTTGATTTGTCGCCGCTCGAAACCGGCGCGCGGCCCGAAGACTCGCTGCAACAGCGCATCGACGCCACGCTCGGCGAGGTCGCGGCGGCCATGAAGGCGTCGGGAGAAATTCCGAGCGACCTCGGACCGGAGTTGCTCATCGCCACGGCGCGGCGCGAGTTGTTTGATCTCGGACCGTTCACGCCGCTCCTCGACGACGAAGAAGTGAGCGAAGTGCAAGTGGTTCGATACGACCACGTGATCGCGATGCACGGTCGCCGCCAAGTGACCGTGGATCTCGCGTTTTCAAGCGAAAGCGCGCTGCTTCTCGCACTGCGACGCATGTGTGCCATGGCGGGTGAACCGCTCGACGCAAGTGAAACATTCGTTGAGCGAAGACTGCTCGGTGGTCTGCGTTTGTTTGCTGTCATGCCGCCCGCAACCGAGCAGGGTCACGTTGTTGTGGTGCGCAAACCGCAGCGCGCAGACCTCACGCTCGAAGATCTGGGCCGCAGCGGAACCATCTCGCGTGCGATGGCCGGCCTCTTTGGATTTGCTGTCACCGGTCGCGCAAACATCTTGGTCACCGGTTCGGTCGGTGCCGGAGCAACGTCGCTTCTCGGAGCGCTGGCCGCCGCTGGAAGCACCGAAGATCGCGTGATGGTGCTCGAAGAAGAAGACGAGATCATCTTCAACCAGCCGCACGTTGTTTCGATGTTGATCGGCAACCCCGATCAAGGCGTTCGAGCCGTTCAAGCAGCGGCGCGCATTCATCCTGATCGTTTGGTTGTCGGCGCGTTCGCCGGGCGCGTCGCCGTGGAAGTGGTCGACGCCATCGGCGACGGCGTGGACGGTGTACTCGCCGCCGCGCGCGCACCCACGTTGCGTCAAGCGCTCGTTCGCCTCACCGCCGACATCGCAGCCACACGGCCCGGCATCGGCGCCGAAACGGCGCGCGAGTGGCTCGTGTCGGCGTTTGATATCGCCGTGGAGATCGCGCGCCTTCGCGACGGCAGACACCGCGTTATGCGCGTTGCCGAGCTAACGATCGAAGGCAACCGAATTGTCCCGCGCGACGTGTTCAACTTCGTTGTCGAACGCACGGCGGCCGGCGGCGCTGTGGAAGGCTCGTTCTTGCCCACCGGCGTGGTTCCGGCTGTCGTCGACGACCTGCTCGGCCGCGGCGTGCAAGTGGACCTCTCCATGTTTAAGCGACCGTAGTGGGTCCCCGTCTTGAGGGCCTCAAATCGAGCGCTATAAAGCGTGTTAGTATCGATTCCGATTTTCGTTTGCGCTCCCGCGACCGAAAAACCCCGCTGATGCCAACTAAAAAATCACCGCCGAACGGACCATGATTCGCAAGATTCTTCACTATCCCGACCCACGTCTTCGCCAAAAAGCGGAACCGGTTCTTGAGATGACGCCGGAGATGAAAAAGCTTGTCGATGACATGGCCGAGACCATGTACGCGGCGCCCGGAGTGGGCCTCGCAGCAACGCAAATCGGCGAGCCTCATCGGATCTTTTTGGTGGATGTGGCGGGCGAAGATGAGCCCAGCGATCTCCGCGTTTTCATCAATCCGGAAATCGTTGAGCGCCGCGGCGAATGTGTGGGCCCCGAGGGATGTCTGTCTTTTCCGGGCGTCACCGAAGACATCAAACGAGCCGCAGAAGTGCGCGTGCGTGCGCAGGACCGTGACGGGAAAAGCTTCGAGCTTGAAGCCGAAGGTCTGCTCGCCGTCGCCATCCAACACGAACTCGATCACCTCGACGGCGTGCTGATGGTCGACCACATGGGCATGCTCAAACGCCGCATCGTTCAGCGAAAGCTTCAAAAGCGCGCGATCGAAGCCACGCGCTGACGACCCTGTTCTCCCGGCAAAACAAGCTCTTCCGCCGCGTTTGACGCCGCACCAACGTCCACACCCAACATTTGCTCCCGCTGAAAATCTGTGGCGATCGATGCGCCCCGCCGGGAACCCTCATCGGCCGTTGTGTACACAGAGCGATTTGCGTCGGCGGTGTTGGGAGCGTCAGCCGCGCGCGGGGAACGAAAGCGGACCGCTCACGTACGCGTCGCGACCGCAAAGTTCCCACCGCGGGTCGAGAATGCGCGGCGCCTCTTGAGGCGTGTCCGGCCCCGCCCAATCCACCGCACCCGGGCGGCCTCGCGGCCCGAGGAGCACAGGCGCAACGAACGCGTGAAGCTCGTCGGCGAGCCGCGACGCCAGCAAACTTCCCGACAGCTCGGCGCCGCCTTCCACCAAAATCGAAACAATGCCCTGCGAAGCAAGCAGTTGAAGCGCCGCCGACACATCCACGCGCCCTTCGGCCGACGTTGGAGCCCGAACAACAAAGCACCCCGCGTCCACGAGCACCTGTTCGGCTTCAATCGGCGCGTCGAGCGTTGTGAGCACCCATGTGGGCACTTCACGCGCGGTTTGCACAAGTCGACTCGTGACCGGCAAACGCATTGCCGAATCGAAGACGAGCCGCGCTGGTGCACCGTATTGTTCAACGAGCGCCGGATCGCGGACGGTGAGCCGCGGATCATCCGCCAGCGCCGTGTTGATCCCCACCGCGACCGCGTCGTGCATCACGCGAAGCTCCTGCACCTTCGCGCGCGCTTCAGGCCCCGTGACCCACTTTGATGCGCCGGTTCGCGTGGCAATGCGTCCGTCGAGCGATAGCGCGAGCTTGAGAGCAACGTAGGGCAGCCCTTCGGTGATGAACTTGCTCCACGCGGCGATCACCGGTTTTGCGTCGACGCCGGGCACACCGAAA
This sequence comes from Polyangiaceae bacterium, assembly GCA_016712345.1. Taxonomy (GTDB): domain Bacteria; phylum Myxococcota_A; class Polyangia; order Polyangiales; family Polyangiaceae; genus JADJRH01. Next base: position 1,996,906 of record JADJRH010000011.1, on the reverse strand, counting down.
TCAACTTGAAGCCCCGCTTCAGACAGGCGCGTGGCGCCGCCGCCGACGACGTGCGGATTGGGATCGGCAACCCCAATCACGACGCGCCGAATGCCCGCTTGGAGAATTGCGTCAACGCACGGAGGCGTGCGCCCGTGATGATTGCAAGGTTCGAGCGTGACGTAGAGCGTGCCGCCGCGCGCCGCGTCGCCCGCGCGCGCGATCGCGATCGCTTCCGCGTGCTCCTCACCGGCGCGGCGATGATATCCGCGCGCAACGATCTTGCCCTCGTTCACCACCACCGCGCCGACGGGCGGATTGGGAGAAGGCCGCGCCGAGAGCGCCTGCGCAATCGCCTCGCGCATTGCGGACTGATCGAACTCAAGTTCGGCGCTCGCTGGCATTTTGCTCGTTTGTATCCGCGGGTTGTGTCAAAAGTCGAGAGCCACGTGATGTGCGTCTTCGGTCCACACAACCGAAACGGCCATTCACTTTCGCATCGACGGGTTAGCCGTCGCGCTCTTTTACGAGCTTTTTCAGCTCGGCGAAAAATTCATCCACGTCGCGAAACGAGCGATACACGCTCGCGAAACGAATGTACGCCACTTCGTCGATGTCGCGCAGGTGCACCATCATCCGTTCGCCCAGCTCGGAGGAGGCCACCTCGCGCCGCTCCGTTTCTTGAATTTCACGTTCGATGGCGTCGGCAATCGCCTCAATGCGCTCAATCGAGACGGGGCGCTTAATGCACGCCACGCGAGCGCCGAAAATGAGCTTTTTGCGGTCAAACGGCTCGCGCCCGCCGTCTTTTTTCACAACGGTCGGCAGCACGTCTTCAATTCGCTCGTACGTGGTGAAGCGACGCCCGCACAACTCACATTCGCGACGTCGACGAATCACATCGCCCGCGCCGCCGGTACGCGAGTCGATCACTTTGTCTTCAGGATGGGAGCAAAATGGGCACTTCACTGAAACACAGCTTGGCGCGCGAGGCGCCGTCGATCGCTCAGCCTTCGAAACGAGACATCACGAGCGTGACGTTGGTGCCGCCGAAGCCAAACGAGTTTGACATCACGTGCGACAGTTTTCGATCGCGTGCGGCGAGAGGTACACAATCGAGGTGCACCTCGGGATCTTGGTTTTCGAGATTGGCGGTTGGAGGCACCTTGCCGTCGCGCATCGCCAGAAGGCACATTGCCAGTTCGGCCGCACCCGCGCCGCCCAGGAGATGACCCATCACGCCCTTTGTGGATGAGACCCACAATTTTCCAGAGCGCGCGTGTTCACCGAAAACGGCCTCAATGGCGCGCGCTTCTTCAACGTCGCCCGCCGGCGTGGAGGTGGCGTGGGCATTGAGATAGTCGATGTCAGACGGCGACAACTTCGCATCCGCGAGCGCATCGGTCATTGCGCGCTTTGCGCCTTCGCCGTCGGGGCTCGGCTTCGTGATGTGGAACGCGTCGCACGTGGCACCGTAGCCTTTCACCTCGCCGTAGATCTTTGCACCTCGCGCGAGCGCGTGAGGCAGCGACTCCATCAGCAATGAGGCCGCGCCTTCACCGCAGACGAAGCCGTCGCGCTCTTTGTCCCACGGTCGACTTGCTCGATGCGGCTCGTCGTTGCGGCGCGACAGAGCGAACATCGCACCGAAGCCTCCAATGCCAAGGCCGGTGACCGCCGCTTCGGCGCCGCCCACAAGCATGATCGGCGAGCGCCCGCGACGAATCCATTCAAACGCCTCACCGGCGGCGTGAGCGCTCGATGAGCACGCGCTCGTTGTGCAATAGCTGGTGCCGCGCAACCCGAGGTGCATGGCAACCTGCCCCGCGGCCAGGTTTGCGATGACGTTGGGAATGAAATAAGGGCTGACTTTTTCAGGCCCCTTTTCACGAAGCATGACCGAGTAGTTGTAGAGCCACTCAAGCCCGCCGATCCCAACACCGATGATCGTCCCGCACTTCTCGCGGTCTTCATCGGTGAACTGAATCTCGGCATCTTTCACGCACAGGTCCGACGCAGCAAACGCAAGCTGCGCATACCGACCCATTTCGCGAATTTTCGTTTTCTTGCCGATGAACGCTTCTGGCTTGAAGCCCTTCACCTCGGCGGCAAAACGCGTTGTGTAACCCGTCGCGTCGAACAATGCGATGGGGCCCACGCCGCTCTTTGCCGCGAGCACATTGCTCCACGTTTCCTCGTTGCCGATTCCATTCGGCGTCACGAGGCCAACTCCGGTGATAACGACCCGTTCCATGGAACGCTCCACCTGTCCGCGTTGAATAAGCGAAAAGGCTTTGTTGCGCTTTTGGGATCTCGCGGCTCTAAAGGCAACCCCGCAAAGCCGTTGTGGCAACTTTGCGGGGCGGCGCGAGAGATCAGCTCTTCACGTGCGACTTGACGTATTCGACCGCGTCGCCGACCGACCGGATCTTCTCCGTGTCCTCGTCGGGAATGTCGATCTCGAACGCTTCCTCAAACGCGAGCACCAGCTCAACAAGACCGAGCGAGTCCGCGCCGAGGTCGTCGATGAACGTCGATTCAAGTTTGATGTCCTTGTCGTCGACGTCGAGCTGTTCCTTGATAATTCGCTTGACCTCGGCCTCGATGTCTCGCTCTGCCATTTGTGTCTTCCTCCGACGAAATGCGGCGCGCTTCTAACGCAGCTTGCAGTGAGTTGAACAGTCTTTTTTCGTGCGTAATGAGCGAGACTTCACGCGAAGAACATTTCGCGCGGCCTCACTCGGCAAAACTTCACATGTACATCCCGCCGTTAACGCGAAGCGTCTCGCCGGTGATGTAGCTTGCTTCTTTTGAACTCAAGAAGGCAACGGCGGCCGCCACCTCGGCGGCGCGCCCCGTCCTTCCGAGCGGAATCGCCTTTAGCATGCCCTCCTTGGCGTCGCCCTGAATGCTCGTTGTCATGTCGGTGTCGATAAACCCAGGCGTGATCGCATTGACGGTGATGTTGCGCGATGCGTACTCACGCGCAAGCGTCTTTGTTAGGCCCAGAAGCGCCGCTTTTGACGCAGCGTAGGCCGATTGGCCGGCGTTTCCCATTTCACCCACAACACTCGACAGAAAAATCACGCGACCAAATCGCGCGCGCATCATCGACTTAATCGCCCCGCGAGCGCACGCGAGCGAGCCTTTTACGTTCACATCAAAGATGCGATCAAAGTCTTCTTCTTTCACGCGGAGGAGCAAACCGTCGATCGCAACGCCCGCGTTCGCAACGAGAATATCCAACTTGCCGAGGCGCTTTGCGACATCGCTCATCGCGTCTTCCGAGGCTTTCATATCGGCAACATCAAACGCGATCGCTTCGGCTTTGCCGCCGTTCTCTTGGATCGCCGCAACGACCTTCGCCGCTTCGTCGGCACCGCGCACATAGGTCACAACAACATGTGCTCCCTGCGCGGCCAGCACCTCGGCACAAGCGCGACCGATGCCGCGCGAGCCGCCCGTTACCACCGCAACCATCCCATCCAATCGGAACATCGACATGCTCAACTCCCAAGGAAACTGGGTACTTTTGCGATCGAATCCGGATCGCTCACGTTCAGAACTTTGATTTGTTTGGCAATGCGTTTCACGAGCCCCGCCAACACTTTTCCGGGACCGATCTCAAGCGCGTGTGTCACACCTTCCGACGCCATGCGCTCAATGGTTTTTACCCATTGAACCGGCCCGTCGATCTGCCTCAAAAGAACATCTTTCACGCGCTCGGGATCGGTGCTCGGCTCGGCGTCCACATTTGCGATCACCGGGAAAGCAAGCGGTTTCACGATCAGCGCGGCGAGCGAAGGCGCAAGCGCCTCGGCCGCGGGTTTCATCAGAGCACAGTGAAACGGCGCACTCACTTTGAGCGGAATCGCTTTGCCGTTTCGACCCGCGACGAGAGCCGACGCACGCGACACAGCGCCCGCATGCCCCGCGATCACAATCTGCCCGGGCGCGTTGAAGTTTGCCGGGCTCACCACTTCGCCCTGTGCTGCCTCCGCGCAAACGGCCGCGATGGCATCGGGGTCGAGCCCCATGATCGCCGCCATCGCTCCCTGCCCTGTTGGCACCGCTCCCTGCATCGCTTGACCACGCAACCGACAGAGCGTCACCGCATCATCAACGGCAATCGCCGAAGCGGCCACAAGCGCGCTGTACTCACCAAGAGAATGACCGGCGGCAAAGGCCGGCACTAAGTCGGGAATGCTTTCACGCAACGCCGCCACCAGCGCGCTGCTCGTGGCGACAATCGCGGGCTGCGTCACGGCGGTCAGCGTCAGCGTTTCAATTGGCCCTTCAAAACAAAGCTTGGAGATCGGCTCGCGAAGCGCCGCGCCGTCTTCACCGCCCGCGCTCTCCGCGGCTTGTTTCAGGAGCGCCCGATCGGCTCTCTCAAACGTTTCGCGCGCAGCAATCGACGCGTCGAAGACCGCTTTGCCCATGCCCACTTCTTGGGCTCCCTGACCCGGGAACAACCACGCAAGCTTCACGCGGCGCGCTTACCACAATTCGTCGAGAGATGAACTTCTATCGTTTGGACATTGAGCGGCGCGCGCATCGTTCACATGCGAACCACGGCTGAACCCCATGAAATGCCCGCACCGAGAGCGCACATCAGCACGTTTTGCCCAGACTTGATGCGCCCGTCGCGCACAGCCTCATCGAGCGCGATCGGAATCGAAGCGCTCGACGTGTTTCCGTACTCCTCAATGTTCAAAACAAACTTACTTAGCGGAAAGCCAAGCCGCGTGGCCACTTGATCGAGAATTCTCATGTTGGCCTGGTGCGCCACAACCCAGTCGATATCGGTGCTCTTCAAGCCCGAAGCCTTCACGGCCGCGGTCGAAGCCGACGTGAGATTTTTCACCGCCGTCTTAAACACCTCGGAGCCGCTCATGTGTACTTTGTGCCGTTGCCGCCCAATCCCCTCGCTTTGGTAAGGTTCGGCCGAACCGCCCGCCGGAATGTGCAATGCGCCCGCAAGGGATCCGTCCGTAAAAAGCTGCGTTGCCAAAATGCCCGCGCCGTTTTTCGACTGGCCAAGCACCACCGCACCCGCCCCGTCGCCGAAGAGTACACACGTTGTGCGATCGCCCCAGTTCAGGATGCGAGACAAAAGCTCCACACCGATCACCAGCACGCAGTTTGCATTTCCCGATCGAATAAACTGATCCGCAATCGTCACGCCGTAAATAAACCCCGCGCACGCCGCCGAAATATCAAATGCCGGGATCTCCTCCGCGCCGAGCTTCTGTTGAACGAGCGAAGCGCACGACGGCGTCGGCGAGTCGGGCGTGACCGTGCCCACAATAATCAAGTCGAGGTCGGCCACGTTCAGCCCGGCCGCTTGCAACGCTGCCCGCCCGGCCCCCGCCGCCATGTCACTCGTCACTTCCCCGTCGGCCGCCATGTGACGCCGCCTGATCCCCGTGCGCTCCGTGATCCACGCATCGGATGTGTCCACGACTTTTTCCAAGTCGACGTTCGACACAACCTTTTCGGGCACGTACCGACCGGTGCCCAGAATGCGGGTTTTGGGTGAGATGGCAGCAGTATTCATCGAAGGCCGACCTTATCTCATCTCGGCGCGCGTGTTCGTCGCGACGGCGCGGCCGACTCGGCGCGTTCACAATCCCGACGCGGCACCGCGGTAAAAAAGGCCGCGCCCGAAATGCACGTTCACCGACGAATGTGTACACAAACAAATGCTGTCGCGGACGGGTTGCCCGCGACTCTACATTCGCTCTCGACGATATTTCGGGATCAGCTCTCGGAGGCGGCGTCGACTTTTTGCGACACCACTTTGCGACCCTTGTAGTGACCGCACGAGCTGCACGCGCGGTGCGGCAACGTCGGCGCGCTGCAATGGTCGCAGGGCACAAGCTGCACCGGCGTGACTTTGTCGTGGTTCGCGCGGCGCATGTTGCGCTTGTTGGGAGTGGTTTTCCTCTTCGGGACGGCCATGACGAAACTACCTCGCTCTTTTACTTCGCTTTTTTGCGGCTATCCGCCGCTTTTGATTTGGCTTTTTTCGACGCTGTTTTGGCGCCGAGAGCGCCCTTTGTACGGTGCGCTTGAAGTCTTGGTCGAGCCGCCGGTCGCGGCGACGATCGAACGGGCTCCATTCGCTTTTCGCCCGGTTTGCTCTCGCCGCCTTCGGGATTCGTCGCCGATTCAGACGACGGGCCCTGCGCGAGAGCAAGTTTTGTTTTCAGCGCTGCAAGCGGCACGAGCCTCGGATCCATGGGACTTTGCGGCTCGTTTCGTTGCGCGGGCCTGATACCCGGACAATCCTCCGAGCACAAGGGAAAGCTCGGCACCTCAAGGAGCAAGGCCTCGCGGAGGAAGTCGTCGAGAACAACCGTTTCACCGTCGTACACATCTTGATCGGCTTCTTCGGAAGTGAATTCGTATTCGTCCTCTTCGGCCGGCCGCCGGTGCGCTCCATTTTTTGAAGCGTCTTTGCCGTCTTTTCCGCTTTTCTTCGAGCCGTCTTTGGCGGCCGCGTGCGACGCCTTCGCCCCATGACCGCCGTGCGACGCACCTTTTGTAGTCGCGTGCTCGACCCGCGCGGGCCGCAACACCAGCGAAAGCTCACCCGTCACCGAGTGATGCGTCGGCGCCAAGCAGCGCGCGCACGGCAACATCAGCGCGGCTTTGGCGGTACCGCGCACAACCACATCACTGCCTGAACGCGACAGCCGAACGTCGGCATGACCCGGCTCTGTCGCCTCAACATCTGTATCGTCGAGCACACGCGCGAGCCATGCGACCGGCAGCTCAAAAGCGCGCGCCAAACCGCCCGAGTCGATGTCGTGAACAGTAACTGTAAAAAGAGGGGTCATGGGCGGCGCGAAAGGGCGCGGAGCATACGCAGATTCGTCCTTCAAGCAACCCCAAACGAGCAAAGCTAATCCGGTTGATGCAAAATTCTCTGGCTCGGGTCGACAAAGTAAAACCTGTTCGACCCTGCCCGATCAAACGTCAACGCGCCAAATCCGTTCACCAAAATCCCCCACGCAGCGAGCACCCAAAAAGGCGCTTTGAACGACCGACCGCCCATGGCGATCAGCACAAACACAAGCGGCGCAAAGTCGCACGAAAACCGGTAACCAAACTGCACCCAACCCGAGTTTTGGTACATCAAATCGAGCAACGCGATCGCCCCGGCAGTGGCCGCAACCGACCAAAAAAATCGCCCCGTCTGTTTCGGCCACAAAGCCCATGCGTACACAGGCGTCGTCACCCACAAAGCGAGTCCGTGCCCATTCACTTGAAACGGAGCCGCCGCCGTCTTTGTGTACGGCAAACTCGTCAGCATCACCGCCAAATTGCGCCCCAAATAGTGGTACGAAAACAGCCCCCATTTTTCAATTCGTCCGCGCCACACAACCGTCAGGTAGCGGTGCCCCATTTCAAACGCATCACCAAACCTCGCGCGGTTGTGCCACGCCACAAGCGCGAGCCCCAACACAATGGGTACACCAAACAAAGCCACGCGCTTTCCGAGCCACTTCCAACGCTCGTCGCCCTCACTGCGGCTCGCCTCCCACGCTTCAAACAAAAACAAAAAACCCATCAGCGCGAGCGGCGTCCGCGTCGCAAACCCCAGCACAAGCGCAGCCCCCGCAAGCACCGGACGATGCGCTTCAATCGCCGCGAAAATGTACACACACGCGAGCAGCACCCCAATCACGTGCGCCGCAAACCAAACCGTTCCTTGAACCGCAACAAACCAATACACCGTCCCCAGCGCAAACACCGCTGCGAGCGCCGCGTTCTCGATCATGCTTCGAGCGCTCCGCCCGCAGGCTCTGAGGCGCTCCAGCGCAAAAAACAAAAACACCGGCCCGATCCCCGCAAACCACAGAAACACCTGACCGTCTTTTAACTTTTCCGCCCCACCCGCGAGCTTTACGAAAGGCAGCAAAATCACCGCCGGAAAAGGCGGAAAACTCACAAAGTGCTTGTCGTCGTAATACGCAAAGTCGTTGTTGCCTGTGTACACAGGCGGCGGTCCCCCCAAATCGAGCCGCCCGTTCAGCCACGCCTCCGCAAGCAACGCAAAGTGGTTGGCAGGCGTGTGTACACGCAGTCTCTCCGGCGCCGCCGTCAAAAAACACGCGGTCGTCACGAGCACGTACAAGCCCAGCGCGATCTTCCGTCGCAGCGCCGCCTCGCGCCCGCCCGCACCCCCGTTCTTTTCATCCCGCCCGCGTGAGTCTTCTTTGCCACCCCGGCTTGAGTTTGTCTCGCCGTCTTGTGTACTCTCGCGCTCGGAGCCTTCGCCGTCCGACATTTCGCCGCGACACTACCACGCTCGCCCGCACTCCATCTCTCGCGCGGAGCCCAATTCAGTCAGCCTTACCCTTGGCCAATTCGGCACTTTGAGCCGGCGGGAGACTCACCTGTTTCGTCACCTTCCCACGCCAGTCAAAAATGCACCAACACATCTCGGTGGAGGCCGGCATATCGTATTTGATCTCCGCCCCCGCCTTGGTTTTTACAAATGCTGAATACGGCGGTTCCTTGTCCGGAGCCGACGCCGAAACCTGACCTTTCGCAATTGTATAATCCTGTTTCAACTGGGTGACAGGCCAGGTTTTCACCTCCGCCAACTTCCAAAGTTTTTTAAGCACGTACGCCTGAAGGGCCACGGTGTTGTCCCCAATGGTAGAGTGCTCTTTTTCACTCAACACAACGTGTCGCGTTCGTTTGCCCGTGAACGTTGTCTCCACAATCGACAACGTGCTGCACGTGTCACACGCATCATTTGGAATGCGACCTTCCGCCGTCCAAAAAGCCGTTTTCGTGGTTCCAAGCGCCATCCATATCCCCGTTTGTTGACTGTTTACAAACTGGGTAGCCACATACCTCGCAATTGGACCTTTTTGCGGTGTCCACTGGATCACGTCGGTTGACCTTCCACACGACCCGCCAAACGTCACCACGTCGGCCTGTGCCGCTCCACTCCAGCCCACGGCCGCACAAAACGCCGCCGCCAAGACTCCCCACGTCGGGCCCAATTTGCCAGCAAACATCCACATTGCCTACCTAAACGCCCAACCCCGGGCCAACTCTTCCAACCCATTTGCTGCCCCCCAATGGGGCGCGTTCGCCGCTTCCCATCAGCGCTCTCCAAATCTACCCATCCCTGCCGACAATCAACTCACTCTGCTCGCCACGGCTCCGCGCCCCGGCCCCCCAAGCGTCCGTGCTCGCTTCGCTCCGCGCGGCCGCGGGGGGCCCCCGCCAACCTTCGTGGTTTGAAAGCGAAATGGCGCCAACCCGGTTTGCAAAAATCGGTTTCAAAATTCCGCGCTTTCCGCGCAGATACCCGAGCATACACCTGGGCATTGAACTTGCTGCTGGTAGCAACATGACAACCCCTCCGCTTCGCTTCGTCCTGTTTTCCGCGGCGTCTCTCTGGCTCCTTTCCAACCTGACAGGGTGTGAATCTCAAGTCACTGAGCGTGGCTCAGGAGGTGGATTACCGTGCCCGTCGGAACAGTGGCATGAGTTTCTCACTCTACCCGAGTCAAGCTCCGGCGGTTCCAACGTCGAACTCAGCGTTCAGTGCCTCCCCCGCGTTCCCGTAGGCGATGTTTCAGGAGCCTACCCATGCGTCATTGTTGAAGGGAGGATGGATGATGAATGCAACTGCGACAAGGGTAGAACAGAAGTGAACTCCATTCGGCAATCATTGGTGGACGAGCTGAAAGCCAACCCCGATCTACCCAACTACAACTGCTTTTGCGAAGTTGTCCAGTTGACTGAAGCCGAAGGTGAAGAGTGCCGGAGCAACCCCACCGACTCGGTTGAAGTCAACGGTCAACCCCTCCACGGTTTTTGTGTGGTAAGCAGCACCGACAAAACCGCCGATTTGGAGGTGCTTCAAGGGTGCGGAAACAAATCTCCGGGCGGCATTCGCTTCGTGGGTGACCCCCAGGAGCCCCACGGCCAAACGTACTCCATGTTGTGCAATACAACCACCTGCGCCTCTTACCCGCACGAATGAAAAAAGAAGCGGTGGCAGTGCACTAAACAGCGCGCCGCCCAAACTCCGGGGGCAGCTGCATTTGCGCGGCGATCTTCTCAGCTGTAGCCTGACCTTCAAACCTGCGCACAATGTGCATTCCTAAGTCCAGAGCGCACGAAACCCCGCCCGCCGTTACCAGTTGACCTTCATCCACAACGCGTTCATTCACGGCGACAGCACCGTAATTCGCCAATTCGGACATGGCGGAATGATGGGTAGTTGCCCGTTTCCCTTTCAATCTACCCGCCGCACCCAAAAGCATTGAACCTGTACAAACCGAAGCGATGAGTCGGTTATGAGGGAAGCTTCCCAACCAGCTCACCACCTCTTCGTCTTTCACCAACGTTCTGGTTCCAAGGCCGCCGGGCACAATCACAACGTCGGCCTCCGTCAGGTCGGGTCGAACCCGATCGACCGTTAAAGTTGCGCCCTCACAGCTCCAAACGCAGTGATCTGTAGCACCTACAACTTCTACCTTTGCCGAAGGATCAAACCCCATGGAAGCAATTCTACCCACGGGGTCAAGCGCGCCCACCAAGTCGAGCAGAGTCATATTTTCAAACGCAACAAACACAAATCGCGTTCCCGTCACCCGATCTGCGGCATGCGCCAGCGCGTCGAGCGAAAGGCGCTCTACCACCGCGTCGGCCGGGATCGAGCCGCGCACATGCGGCATAGGCCCGCGGGGAGAACTCGCGAGTTCCACGGGAACATCCAGCCGCCGTGGGTCAACTCGAAAAACTTCCAATTCAATGTCGTGAGGAAAGTATAGTAGAGCGCTCTCTCGAACTTCATCGCGAAACGAACAATGAACGAAACCCTCCATGACGAGGGAAGCCGGTGCGTACCGGCTGCCAACATCCGTGCCGCGGGGAACAATATGGTAGAGAAAGCGCACGGCGCCGATCCTACCACCTCAGCTCCCTTTGGCGTTATCGCCGAGTTTCCCTTTTTGTCTCGACTTTCATTTCAAACATCAGGCTTAATCAAAAATGCCCCAATTCGGAGGCATTGGCCATGGTAGACCCGCCGCGCACCCTAGGCCGGTTCGAAATCGTAGGAACGGGATCCGCCGGCGGCAACGGAACGGTGTACCCCGGACGCGATACGCACACGGGCGCGCGCGTGGCGATCAAGGTGCTCCTCAAGCTCGGAGACGCCGATCGCACGCGATTTCAGCGGGAGGCGGCAACGCTCGCCCGCATTCAACACCCCGCAATTGTCCGGTATATCGACCACGGAATCACCCCAAACGGCTCGGCGTACGTCGTGATGGAATGGCTTGAGGGGCCGGACCTGAGAAAACGCCTGATGCGCGGAACGTTGTCGGTGCTCGAAACGGCTCAGCTTGGACAGCGGGTTGCCGAAGCGCTCGCGGCCCTTCACGCGCACAGGCTCATTCATCGCGATGTGAAGCCGGGAAACATTGTTCTCCGCGACGGAAAGATCACTCAGGCAACCCTCGTTGACTTTGGACTCGCTCGCGCCGATCACGCGATCTCCGAAGAAAGCGAGGTCACGGCGGCAGGCGTTGTTGTCGGCACACCGGCGTACATGGCCCCTGAACAAGCCCGAGGCCTTCGATCGATTGATGGGCGAGCCGATTTGTTTTCATTGGGATGTGTACTCTACCGCGCCCTGATGGGCAGAGCGCCCTTCGACGGCAAACAGCTCGTGGCGGTGTTGACAAAAGTCATTTTAGAACCGCCTCCCCCATTGCAGCGCGCCGACGTTCCCAAAGCCCTTTCAACACTCATCTCCCGTTTGCTTGAAAAAGAGCCTGATCGAAGGTTGGCGAGCGCTGTGACGGTGGCGCGCACGTTGGCCCAAATCGGCGAAGATGCCGAACGCGGCGGCGCGCCGGACGACGAGAACGAAGAGCCGCCGTCATCGCGTCCCAGCATCACCACCGATGAACTGCGTATCGCTTCGGTGCTGCTGGTTCGAGCGCCGGACGCGGACAGGCTTCGACGCAATCTCCGAATCCTCGTAGATCCAAGCATTGCTCGGGTCGACAAGCTGCTCGATGGCACGTTGGTCGTTACCGTTGTGGGCGATGCTCCCGTCTCCGACCAGGCGGCTCACGTCGCAGAAATCGCCCTCTCCGCGCGTGAAGTTGCGCGCGCCAGTTGCCTCGCAATTGCCACGGGCCGCGCCGAGCTGTCGCGCGCCGACCTGATTGGCGATGCCATCGATCGCGCGGCGTTTCTCCTTGAAAGTTGTTCCCGCGTCTTTTCAGGCGAAGCGAAAGTAGCGCCTCCGATCTTGATGGATCAAATAACCTCCGCACTCATCGCCCCGCGCTTCGTCGTTCGAGAAGCGGGAACGCTTCGCCTCCTGGTCGCCGGTCGCGCGCTCGAAAAACCCGAGAGAACGGTGCTCGGGCGTGTGACGCCGATCGTCGGCCGCGGCTTTGAACTGCGGTCGATTGAAACACTCTTTTCCTCAGCCGTTGAAGAATCCACGGCGCGCGCGGCGCTCATCACCGGACCGGCCGGAATCGGCAAATCGCGCCTCGCTCAAGAGGTGGTTCGCATGCTCCGAACCGCGCACCCAAGCCTGGAGGTGTGGTGGGGCCACGGCGATCCCATGCGAAACGCTTCACCGTTGTCGCTTCTCGGCGAGATGTTTCGCACGTTCGTCGGGCTTTCTGAAACCGAATCGCTTGAAGAGCGCCGCCAAAAGCTTCTCCGCGCGCTCGCGGCACACGCGCCGAGTCAAGAGTACACATGGGTCGCTCACATCCTCGGTGAGATCGGCGGCACGCCCTTCCCGGAACACGCCAGCGTTCCGCTCGAAGAGTCGCGCATCGACGCGCGCCGCCTCCACGAGATGGCGGGGCGCGCGGTAAATGCGTTTATTCGACTCACAACGGCACGCACGCCGCTCCTCGTCATTTTGAACGACCTTCAATGGGCCGATGCGGCAAGTGTACACATCGTCGGAGAAGCCCTTTCCTCGCTCAACGACAGGCCTTGGCTTGTGCTCGCGCTCGGTCGACCGGAAGTACACAATACGCATCCAAACCTGTGGGCTTTCGCATCCCTTCAAGAAATTCCTCTGCGCCCACTGTCAAAACGCGCCAGCAGCCAGCTCGTTCGTGAAATCCTTGGAGACGTGGTGGGCGCCGACACCGTTGACCGAATTGTGTCTATCGCCGACGGAAACGCTTTTTTTCTCGAAGAACTCATCCGCGCGGAATTTGAACGCAAGACCAACTTCGCAGCCGCCTTACCACTGCCCGAAACGGTCCTGGGCATGGTCCAGTCGCGCCTCTTTGCTCTCGACGCAGAAGCGCGCCGCGTGCTGCGCGCGGCCAGCGTTTTCGGCGACACTTTCTGGGCCGAAGGAGTGGCCGCGCTGCTGGGCGGCGAAGTGCCCGAAACGGCTCTCGGCGCACTCGTCGCAGGCGAACTCATCACTCAAACGCGGGAGAGCCGTCTTGCCGGCAGATCGGAATATCAGTTTCGACACGACCTCATTCGAGAGGGTGCGTACTCCATGCTTACCCGCGCAGACAGAGCGTGCGGGCACTCGCTGGCGGCCGAATGGTTAAGGCAACAACCCAACGCCGATCCCGCCATGGTCCGTCGTCACGAAGACCTCATCACGGACGATCGACCGCTCTGATTGCTGAGCCGAATTCAGCCGTGTTCCAACAACGCCGCATCTAGTGTTTCCCACGGAAGAGTCACGCAGCGGCGACGCGCAGGCACGTTGCGTACACCTTCAAGCGCGGTGAGTTTCCCAAGGCGCGCACGTTCCGCCTCCGACGCGCCTTCGGGTTGGACCAGTCGCCGAATGATATCCACGAGCGCAGTCGCATCCGCCGAAGGCACGCCTCGCACCGCTTCGGTGAGGAGTGACGCGGACGCAAGCAACATGGCGCAACCATCGCCTTCAAAGGTGGCCTGATTAATCCGATCACCCTCCAAAACAAGGTGCAACGTCACCTGGTCGCCGCACAGCGCGTTGTGTTTCGATGCGTTGTGGGTCGCGGCTGCGAGCGGTCCGCGATTTTGCGGGTGGGCACTCTCTTCTAGGATCAGCGCTTGATAAAGCTTCGCGACCTCGGGCGTCATCGAAACATCTTTATCGCCGATCGCAGGGCCCGCACAAACACGTCCACCTCGCGCTCCGTGTTGTAGAAGGCCAGCGACGCGCGGACGGTGCCGCGCAGACCGAGTGAACGCATGGCAGGCTCGGCGCAGTGCAAACCGGTGCGCACCGCAACGCCCTCGGAGTCGAGAACGGTGCCCACGTCGTGGGGATGAATACCGTCGACTGAAAAGGACAAAATGGGCGCCTTTTCCTTGGTGTCTCCAAAAATATGTACACCATCAACGCGCTTCAATTCCTCCGTTGCGTACACAAGAAGCCGGCGCTCCCACGCCGCGAAAGGTCCCCATCCAATCGCCGATACGTAGTCTATCGCCGCACCCATCCCCATCACCCCGGCGATATTGGGAGTGCCCGCTTCAAACCGGTGCGGCGGCTCCGCAAACTCCGATTGTTCAAAGCGTACACTTGTGATCATGTCACCCCCACCCTGCCAAGGCGGCATACTCGCAAGACGCGAGGCCTTGCCAAAAAGCACACCCACCCCGGTTGGCCCGAACAGCTTATGGGCTGAAAAACAGTAGAAATCGCAACCAATCGCCTGCACATCCACAGGCCCGTGACACACGGCCTGCGCTCCATCGACAAGCACCGCCGCGCCGAATCGGTGCGCTTTGGCGACCATCTCCGCGATCGGTGAAACAGTTCCAAACGCGTTTGAAACGTGGGTCAGAGCCACAACCTTCACCCGGGGAGACAACATCGCTTCAAATGCGTCGGCATCGATCTCCGCCGACGGCGTCATGGGTACACGCTTTAAAACGGCACCTTTTTCAGCACAGAGAAGCTGCCACGGCACCAAATTGGAGTGGTGCTCCAGCTCCGAAACCAACACTTCGTCGCCTGCCCCCACAACCAATCGACCAAACGACTGCGCCACGAGATTGATTGCCTCGGTGGTGCCCTTTGTAAAAACAATTTCGCTGTGGGCCCGAGCGTTCACAAACGCGAGCACTTTGTCGCGTACCGCCTCAAATGTCTCCGTCGCTCTTGCGCTCAAGGTGTGTACACCTCGATGAATGTTGGCGCAGTTTCCCTCGTATGCGGCCACCGTCGCCGCGATCACACAGCGCGGCTTTTGCGCCGTGGATGCATTGTCAAAGTACACAAGGGGCACACCGTTGATGAGCTGAGAAAGCGCGGGAAAGTCGGCGCGAACGCTTTCGGGGTCGAAAGACATCCGCCCCGTTGTCGCACGTTTTCGATTTTTCTTCCCCCGCTGCCAACCTCCCTCAACTTGGCTCAGACAAGGTAAAGGGATATTTTGCCGCGATGGATACGCCGGGAACCGCAGCCAGTCTCGACCCGCTCGCTCAGGCGGAGGTTTGGATTCGAGAGGGAAAACAAGTTGCCCTCGCCACCGTGATCGAAACCTGGGGATCGTCGCCGCGCAGGCCCGGAAGTCGGCTGGCGATCAACAGCTCAGGCGCGTTCGTCGGCTCGGTATCGGGCGGCTGCATTGAGGGCGCGGTCGTTACCGAAGCACTCGCCATGATGGAAGACAAACGGCCGCGCGTTCTCGACTTTGGGGTCACGAACGAAATGGCCTGGGAAGTTGGGCTCGCATGCGGCGGTCGCGTTCGCGTTTTGGTTGAGCTTGTGGAGCCCGGATGAAATGAAGCAGTCGAGTTTTTTGCAGGTGCAGCGCGACCGGGCAAACAAGCGCGCCGTTGTGATTGTGAGCCAATTGCCCGGTGCCGAAGAAATCCTCCTCTACCCTCACGAACAACCGCCCTCAGGTGTACACATCGATCTATTTCAAGCGGCTCGCTCGGCGGCGCTTCGCGATCAAAGCGTCACAGTGGAGGTTGGTGGAATTGGCTATTTCCTGTCCCCCATAAATCCACCTCTCAGGCTTTTGATCGTGGGTGCCGTGCACGTTGCCCAGCCCCTTTCTCAAATGGCGGCCCTTGCCGGCTTTGACGTCGTCGTTATCGACCCTCGCTCCGCATTTTCCACCGAAGCGCGTTTTCCGGGCGTTACGCGCATCGAAACCTGGCCTGACAAAGCACTCGCGAGCCTCGGTGTCGACCGACGCACCGCCGTTGTTACCCTCACACACGACCCCAAGCTTGACGACCCCGCGCTGGAAACGGCGCTCCGCAGTGATGCCTTTTATGTGGGCTGTCTAGGAAGCGGAAAAACCCACGCATCGCGCCTCGCGCGGCTCAAATCGCGCGGCTTCACAGACGATCAACTGGCTCGCCTTTTCGGACCGGTGGGTCTCAAGATCAGCGCACAAACACCGGCGGAAATAGCCGTCAGCATTCTGGCGCAAATCATTGAAACACTTCGTCGCGGGTAGGCACTGCGAATGCACTTTGGCCCCACACCCATTGAAGAAGCGCTGGGAACCATTCTTGGTCACACGCTTCGATTGGGTTCCGCAAGTGTTGTCAAGAAAGGAACCCGACTCGGCCCCAAAGAGGTGGACGCGCTGCGCACTGCCGGCATTCTAACCGTTGTCGCAGCACGCCTGACGCCCGACGATGTACACGAGGACGAAGCGGCAACGCTCGTGGCAAAAGGCATTTCAGGCCCGGGAATTGCGCTCGCGGACGCATCGACGGGGCGCTGCAACCTGCACGCTTCCGTCGATGGTTTGCTCAGAATCGATCGCGCCGCGTGTGATCGACTGAACCTAATTGACGAAGCCGTCACGCTCGCCACCATCGCCCCAATGACACCGGTACGAGCCGGCGATCTCGTGGCCACGGTCAAGATCATTCCGTTTGCCGCGCCTCGCGCCGTCATCGATGCGTGCGTTTCCGTGGGTGAGTCCCGCGCCGTTTCGGTGACCGAGTTTCGACAGTGGAACGCGGGGCTTATTTTAACGCGCCTCCCAGGCACAAAAGAAAGTGTTCTCGATCGGGCCGCCGGTACGCAACGTGCCCGCGCCGATCGGCTCGGCGGAACCATCGCGCGCGAGGTTCGTTGCGATCACTCGATATCCGCTGTCTCGACCGCGCTCAGCGATCTCCTTAACGAGGGGCTTTCGCCCATCCTTTTGCTTGGTGCATCCGCGATTGTCGACAGGCGCGACGTAATCCCGAGCGCCGTTGAAGCGGCCGGCGGCACCGTTGTTCACCTCGGCATGCCGGTTGATCCGGGCAACCTCCTCATGTTGGCTCGTCGCGGGAATGTACACATCATCGGTGTCCCCGGATGTGCGCGCTCGCTCGATCGCAGCGGGTTTGACATGGTGTTGGAGCGCATCGCCGCGCGACTGCCCGTAACGCGCGCCGACTTAATGACCATGGGCACCGGCGGCCTGCTGATCGAAACGCCCGCGCGACCCTTTCCACGGGCCGGTGATGCCCCCACCGAAAGACACGAACCGGCGATCGCCGCCGTCATTCTCGCAGCCGGTCGCGGCAGTCGAATGACAGATCAAAACAAGCTTCTCGCCGAAGTGGACGGCCTTCCACTCGTTCTCCATGCGGTGAACACTTTTTTGGCAACGGACGTGCGACCTGTCGTGGTTGTCACTGGGCACGACGGTGAGGCCGTTCGGTCGGCGCTCACAGGCAAAAACGTAATTTGTGTACACAACGCACGTTGGGCCGAAGGAATGAGCACTTCCCTCGCCGCGGGCGTGGCAGAACTCGGGGAAGACATCGACGGTGCTTTTATCGCGCTCGGAGACATGCCGCGCATTCGCCCCGCCCATGTTGAAGCGTTGCGCGGCGCTTTCGACCCGCGATACGGGCGAGCCATCTGCGCGCCCACGTGGCAACGTCGGCGCGGAAACCCCGTTTTGTTTTCGAGGCATTTTTTTGCTGAAATGCGCCTGATCGAAGGCGATCGCGGCGCGCGCCATCTTCTCGAAAAACACGCCGCGCTCGTTTGCAATGTGCCCATGCCCGACGGAGGCGTCACCATCGACGTCGACACGCCTGAAGCTCTCACCTCGCTGCGCACCAGCCCCGCCAAACCCGACAGCACACAATAAGTATTCTTGTCATTCAACCCGTCACCCGCGAGTCAACATGTCCGCACTCCACATCGAAGAACGAATCACCGTCAGCGCTCCTCCCGCCCGCGTTTGGAAGTTTGTTCTCGATCCCGCACGCGTCGCCGCCTGTCTGCCGGGCGCAAAACTGGACGGTCAGGAAGGCCCGCATACCTACCTTGGGACAATGAAGATCAAGGTGGGACCGGTGCTCATGGAGATGAAGGGCAAAGCCTCCATGAGCGACATCAACCCCGAAGAACGCAGTGTCAAACTCACGGGAACCGGCAATGACAAAAGCGGCGGCGGTTCCGCAAAAATGGTCATGTCCAGTCAGATTCTACCCACCGACGACGGCGGCTCAACCATTGTTGTCAACGCCGATGTGGACCTTGCCGGCAAGCTTGTGCGCTTTGGCCGCGGGATGATGGAAGGTATCAGCAAGCAGCTCTTCAAACAGTTTTCAGAGCGCGTCCGCGCCGAACTCGCTCAACCTGAAGAAGCGGAAGAAGAAGCGCAGGCGCAGGCCGAAACAGAAGCCAAGGCGATCGAACCTGAATCGCCCGCTGCTGAAACCCCCGCCCCTGAAAAAGAAGTTCCCGACGCTGTCTCCACAAGCGAAGGGAGTACCCAACCGGCAGCGAGCGAAGCGATCTCCACAGAAACGGCGAAAGATGAAACCTCCACCACCCAATCTCTCGAAACCTCGGTGGAGTCTGAAAAGCCTGTTGAAGCAAAGCCGGCAGAAGAAAAAACTGGCGCGGACGAAAAACCACAGCCTGTATCCCAATCGAAATCGGAAACCGAATCAACTCCGTCGCCTGAGCCGGACAAACCGCCGATACCACCCAAAGCGCACACCGGTGCAAAGCCCGCAAAAAAGAAAGCGCCCTCCAAAGCCATTGCTCCCGTTGAAAACGAAGCCCTCGACGCCGGCTCGCTCGTTTGGGCGGCCATTTGGGCCTGGATCAAGGGTATTTTTTCTCGCCTGTTCGGCAAGAAAGACAAAGGTTGACGGGCGCGAACTTGACGACGCGAACCATGTCCGGTAGCGCGTTTGGCGCAATGCGAATTCTACCCTACGGCACGGGCCTGGTCCTTTCAACTCTCGCGCTCCTAACCGGCTGCGGCGCCGGGAGCGGCGATGAAAAAGCCGCCGCTGAAAAGGCCGCTCTTGACGCCGCCGCCACAGCGTTGGTGGAACCTGTGGGTTTGATATCAGCTTACCGACCGCACCTCGCGCCGCCCGACGACAAGGTCAAATACGCACCCAAAAATCATGCGGACCTCGACAGGGCAATGGGAGCCGCGGCCAACGAAATTCGCCACGCGGCGAACGCAGCTCGACAGGCAGTTGAGCGGGCAGGAGCCGCCGGCACCAAAGACCTTGAAACAGCGCTCAAAGGCGTCACGGCAGTGTGTATGGACACCCAAGAACATGAAGTGGTCGCCAAGTGCGCAACTGCTGTCACAGCACTCGACTCGGCACTTGAAAAAGCCGAAGCCGCACGCACCGCGGCGGGAGCTTCCAAAAAAATTCCCCGCCTCGCTCCCGACTCAATCACCGAAGCCGCCAAAAAGTCACTCAACTCATTCCTCAAGGCCAAAGGTTCAGGTCCGGCGGAAGCGGCCTTCCTTGCCAAACGGGCAGATCCGGGCGCTTTGTCGGCCGACGTGATCGGTGCCTGTCAGGCCGCCGCTTCCGAAGCTGAAGCTACCCAGGCTCAATTCGAAAAAGCGGAAGAACCCATTCGCCTGGTGGCAGTTACCCACAAGATGATGTTGGATGTACAGTGTGGAAAGTTGAGTGCCGCCGAGACCCTTCGAAAAGATTTGGGCGACTGCAAGAAAAAGGCAAAAACGCCCGAATGCAAGGTGGTTTGCGGCAAGGCAAAAACCGTCGTGGACGACGGAATTCCCGCGGCAACGTTTGAACCGTTTGTCAAAGAGTACGCTGAAATCTGTAAAGAATGATCGTTTCTTTCGTACCGGTCACCTACGGCTGAAGGTGAAGGGCTTGACCTGTCCGGTCTGAAATAATCTCCCCAACCAAGCGCTCTACCATCGTTAGACTGCGCGGAATTTGATCCGCTTCAAGGTTTTCAGGCGTGTCCGTGGGCACGTGGTAGTGACGCGGTATACCCATCTTGAGATCAACACAACCGATCGTTACGGCGGGGTAACCTGCCACCGCAAAAGGCACAGCGTCGGTACCTCCAACAGGAATGTTAAACCCTCGCACAGAAGCCAAATCGGCGTCTGATGCCGCGGCTTTTTCGAGCGCTCCCCGAAGCCACTCAGGGATGGGCACCGGAAAGACCTCCCCCTCTTCGTAGTAAGAAAGGTCACCATTTGCGAGCCCGTCCATCCCCACGATAACGGTATTGTCAGGGCTCCACTCACCCCGCATTTGGTCAGCCAACGCCTGCGCTCCGCCCAGTCCAGACTCTTCACACCCCGTGGCAACGTACACAAGCTCCACATCGTCGGGAACGCGCCCCGCGAGCCGACGCGCCAACAGTAAAAGCCCGGCCACACCTGACAGATCATCGGCCGCCCCCGGCACAATCTGATTGCGAACCACCACATCCAGGTTGAGCGCGCCCGCTAAAAATGACGGTAGAGTAAGCACGCCCCGCGCAACTTGAAGAGCGGTAGACTTACCCGTTGCCAGCTCCAAACCGTCGATCGCACACAATCCCAAGAGAGCAAGCGTGGCAATGCGGAGCGACTTGTAAAGTGGACTCCCCGGCTTTGAAGCCACCCTTTTTACAAATTCAGGTTGAAACAATAACCCCGTAAAAGCGGCATCTGCATGCGCCAAAAACACAATTCGAAGACGCGGCGCTTCTTTTGAGGGCACCCTGCCTACCAGATTTTGCGACTCAGCAAATGGGAAGAGACGCCTCAGCAAAAACGCTTTGCGGGACGTATCTGCCGCAAACGAAACAAGCGCGGCGCCATGCAAAGCCAACCCAAGAGCCGGAGATTTGACCGCCGCGAGCGACCCGAGCGCCCCCAATCCAAAGTGGAGCGCCAAATTCGCATACAAGCTGCGGTTCCACCGAAAGGGTCGAAACTCGGTGACAAGGCCACACTTTTCCATTTCTTCGCGGGTGATCTCCTGCGCCCGACGCTCATCGGCCGAAGTCGCCATGCGGCGCGGCGCCTCTTCAACCACCCGAGAAATAAAGGCTCGCGCCCACGCGATCTCCTCATCCGCCGTCATGCGATTCGACCCAACGGTGTCGCTCATGTTGCCCGTCTATCATGTTTTTCAACGCTCATGCGAAACGGATTTTCCCACTGTTAAATGTTGGCCACAGGTGTACGCTCGCGCACGTGCCGAATGTGCGCCTTCCACCCCTCTGTTTCGCTTCTGTACTGCTTTGCGGCTGCGGCGCCACGGGTGAAGCCGTTAACAGTAAGCCCGTCCCAACCGCGTCAATCGTCGCTCCGCCGGCGGAAGAAAGCTGCGCGTCCTCCAAAACCGCCGCGTGCGAGGAAGGTGCGGCACCCAACACCTGCTGCGGACCCTGCAAAGTCACCTGCGCGCCCTCAGAAATGTGCGACGGGACAGCGTGCGTGCACAAAGGGCTGCTCGCCATGGGCGGTGAAACCTGTCTTGTCCACCGCAGCGGAAGGGTGATTTGCTGGGGTAAGCTCAACGGTACAATACCTGAATCTACCCATCTCCCCAGGCCCCAACTGGTTGACGGTCCCACCGATGTGGTTGACATCCAAACAAACAGCCTGCGCAGTTGTGCCTTACAACGAGGGGGTGAAACGCTTTGTTGGTCCGAAAAAAGGGCGCCCAAGCTTGAAAGTCCAATGGGTAGATTCTTGGCCGCCAGCACCATTGCTGGAACGTGTACACACCTATCCAACGGAACTGCCTATTGCACCGATCCGCATGTTCACAGCGCTGCACGAGAGGCGCGCGACCTTACCTTCCTGCGCGCCGACGGCGGTCGTTTCTACGGTATCAACCGCAAAGGGCAGGCACTTGAATGGGGGTACGTGGGTGATGCACTTGAAACCGAGCCTGCACCGGTTCGCCGAGTTGAGGGCGCCGGCTCGGGGAAAGTTGTTCACCTCGACATCCGCGGCGAGCGAGGGTGCGCCGCGAGACCCACAGGTGAGGTGATCTGTTGGCAGAAAGACAACTTTGGCAAGGTTGTCTCACAGCCAATTTTTGGGGCTGTTGATGCCGTTGAGGTTGCGGTTGGCAGCAAACATGCCTGCTACCTTCAACGAGGTGGAACTGTCAAGTGCTGGGGAGACGCGTCTTACGGTCAGACAGGCAACGGTTCCACACGCACCAGCAACGAACCTACCCAGGTGCCCCAGCTCGGCGAAGTGGTGCAAATCGCCGCCAATGCTCAATCAAGCTGCGCACTCCACCGCTCCGGCGGGGTTTCATGTTGGGGCTCGCGCGAGGGGGGAACGTTGGGTGATGGCAATGGCGCGTCGGTGCGGTCCCCAACCCAAGTTACAAATGTCAGTCAGGCCACGCAACTATCCGTCGGACCCTCATATAGCTGCGCCGTTTTGTCGTCCAACGACGTTTGGTGTTGGGGACGTGGCCCAATCCGAGAAGGTACACTTCAAAATGAGCGAGTGGCCCGAGGATCACCCACCCGCGTGCAACTTTCTGACCCCGTGCGTTCTGTCCATGTCGATGACGCTGCCTGCGCCATTCACAAAACAGGGAATGTCACGTGTTGGCCGTCAGGAATCCCGTCCAGAGCTGCTCGGCTCTCGGGTCTACCCAAGACACGTTGGGTAGTTCTTTCCAAGAAAACCGGCATGGCGCTCTTTGAAAACGGAAGGGTTGCTCAGCTCACCCTCAAGGGTGACTTGTCACCTCCCGAAACCCCTGTCGAGGTTCGCGTCCTTCCCGGCGTAGTCGGCGCCGTTGCCGCCGCATGGGTAGATCCGGCGCTATGTGTAATTACAAAGGGGAGTCGAATTTCGTGTTTGGTCAATGAGATTCGAGGATTTGGTGGATTCGTGACGTTGCTCGGCTCACCCATTCCCCCGACGCCCGTGGCCTTTGTACAAGTGGATGGACCTACCAAGCCGCTTACCATCACAGGGCACCACGATGGGTTTACCGTGGCTCAAAAAGACGGTCAGACGGCCGTGTTTGACCTTGGCTCCGTACGCACCGAAACAGAAGTAAGAAACCTTGAGACAAACGATAATGAGCTTTGGCCTGCCCACGGTAAGGTGAGCGCCAAGGTGGTTGACCTGAGCGCAGCAGTGCCATTTTCAAAACATGATCTTTACTGTTCAACGCAAAAATCGGCCGCGTATTGCTATGGAACGCGAAACACCTTTGGTGAACTGGGTTTCGGCGACGCGATCTCCCCACCGGTCGGCACGCCGGTCCTGCGCGACGTCGCCGGAGTTTGGCACTCGGCATCCCACGCCTGCGCTCTCGCCGCCTCGGGTCAGGTGTATTGTTGGGGAGACAATCGAGATGAGCAGTGCGGCGTTGGCGCGGAGGCCTATTCGGCTCTACCCATTCGGGTTGCGTTGCCCGAGTAGAACCGGTACACCTCCCACTTGTTAGGCTGAGATTGAAGCGCTTTTTCGCAAAGGAGCAACGCCCATCGCTTCTGCGCAGGGTAGAAGAACGTCACGCAGCGTTTGGGTAGCCACTCGGCGGAATACGGCACCTGAAAGTCTACCGTGAGCCGCCCCAACTTCAGTGCTCGCCCGAATGGTCACGGCATCGGACCCGTACATTTCAATGCGCTTTGCGGCCCGCTCAAACGCCGTAACCGCAGCCTTTCGAACAGGTTCTCCGCCTTGCGCAACCGCCCATTTCAACGTTGCCCAAGCCAACTCCGCGTGAGCGGCTTCTTCACGCATGATGGCGTCGAGCGCGCGCTGAACCTGACCGTCGGTTGCGTAGGATCGCTGCTCGGCGGCAAACATCGCCGCCACGGTTTCACCCACGCACCCCTCTTCAACAACCGCCGACGCAAGGGCGGCGAGATCTTTTGCCAATGGTAGATGGGTAGGAACGGGGAGCGCCCCCGGTCCTACCTCGCCTCGGGTATAACGCGCCGCAAGTGCAAAACATGCCTCCGCGTGCCTGACTTCATCGAGCGCCGCGCTGTGTGCCGCCGCGACCAGGGCAGACGGCGCCCCAAAACGCAGCAGCTCGAGCGCAAAACGACCAAATGAAGCAATTGAAGCGTGCTCCTGTTCCGCAGCGCGAAGCCACATTGCGCCGATCATTGCGCGTTCTTCCGCGCTCAGATCTGCGAGTGTGTTTTCAGGTGTTTGACCATTCCATCCCGTGTCGCGCTGAACTACACCGGCCCGAACCGACTCGCCGTCGATCAAGAGCGGCCGCCCTTCAATTGGACAGTTGGCTCCGTCACAACACTCGTCTGTAATGGTGACCTCGTAACAGCACTGACCGTTTTTTTCGACCGCTTCTGAATCGACCGATTGGTGTGAATTTCCGCAGCTTTCAGTTCGTTGAAATTCAGCGAGCGCTTCTTCCTTGGTGAGACACGCCCCCAAGTTAGAGTCCCAATCGATACACTCGATGCGCTTTTCACCCTCCCCGCAGCCGGGTAGAGCAAGTAGAGCAAGCGCGATTGGAGATCGCACAAGGCGCCGCAGTCGGGCCGCAAAGGTCGTTTGAAACGGAAGATGGGTCATGGTCAACTCCAGCGGTCACAAAGATTCGAGATAGGCCACCAGGTCATTGATTTCAGAGTCGCTCAACCCTGACATGTCGCCGTGTTTTGACCCGCCGCAATCGGGGTTGGTAAACCGGTCTTTTAACGTGGCCGCGCAACCGTCATGCATAAACGGAGCGCGCCAAGCAACGCCGACCAACGTTGGCACCTGAAGCGACTTCCCTCTACCCACGTCGGCGTTTTGATTGTTTGTGTACATCGGACCGCTGTGACAATCTAAACAACCCACCGCCTCGCTCTCGAAAAATGAGCTTTCCGCGGAGTGCCGCCTCATCGTCGGGCGAACGCATTGACGCCGGGGCAGGAATTTGATCTACCCAGTTTTCCATGGCCCGAATGCGCGGCTCACCTTGCTCCGCTCCTCCCATACGAGTCACGAACACCTCGTTCATGATCGTGTCCAGGCCGGCCATATCCCCATCCCAATGAAGCGGAGCGGTCTGAAGAATTCCACCTCGAAGCGTTTGCGAACGGCGAGGCCCAAAGTTGATAAAATTCCAAACGTGAGCGTCGTCTCCGCCCTCTGGATGGCACGAAGCACATGCAATGGCGTTTGGAATCACCTGAATCTCCTCTTCAGGAACATTGGGCTTCGTACCCGCAAAAACGGGCGGCGAGTGGAAAAGGTCATGCCCCGTGTCACGAACACCTTCACCCGGCAGGGCGATTCGCACGTCGCTGCTCAAGAGTTGAATAGCCGGCGGCTGACGCGTTTGGGCAATGATCTGACCTTCCCAATAGGCAACCGCAATGGGCGCTACTCCAAGGTGTGTCCCTTCGTTTGAACAAGCAGTGTCAGCGGGAATCTGAGTGTCAACATCGCTCAACGTTACAACTTTTCGATCTCCTGCGACGGCCACAGCGAAATCGCCGACGTTTCCAGACCCATTGGCCAGAGGGTTGACCGCGATATCGACGGGTAAGACCGATGGTAGACGCGAAAGGGCCGCCCCGTAGGTTGTCAGATTGCCCTCCGAGTCAATGTCAAATGTGGTCACGGCCCCGTGCACGATTGATCCACACCCTTCGGACCCATACCCACCGGGGATTTCAGTATCGATTTCTTCGTCTTTTCCACGCTGATGAACCATCGCGATCTGACCGGCAGGGGTCAAGATCGTTCTCCACGCAACCGTCGGCGAAAAGTGAACGGCCGGCGCCCCTCCAGATCCATCACCACTGAAGTCGCTCGTTGTCGCGACCTCGGGCTTCGCTCGACTTACCACAACGCCCTCTGCGTTTACAGAAAGCACCTCGGGACTGCGAAACCGCGACACAACCAGAAACTCACCTACCACTAGGACATCGCGCAGGTCATTGTCCAATTGGACGGTCCGAACCACATTGAACGTTGAGGAGTCAAACGTGACCAGTTGACCATTGGCACAAGCAACGTGAATTTGACTCTTGACACTGTCAAACGCAATGCCGCGCGGCGCACCACACACGTTTGTCCGGCGCACAACTTCACCCGTCACCGCGTTTACCGTTGCAATCGCGCCCGCGCGCCGAAGGACAACGTGAACCAACCCCGACGCATCTTCCACAAGGCGCCCCGGTTCGTCGAACTGCTCAAGCGCAATTGACCTTTCAAAAGCGCCGGTTTGGAGGTTGACTACCCAGATCAGATCGCGATCTGAATCTGCGGCCACCGCCCGAACCTGGTCAGCCGTGACAAGGAGCGTGCCGCCGCTGATGGTGGGCGGCGGAACGTCGGCTACAACAACGTCGTTATCGTCGTAGATGATGGTGTCGGGGGTTTGACATGCCACGGCAGAAACAACCGCGGCCGAGAGAAGACTAAGTGCAAGCAGGCGAGAGCTGGCAAATCGCATGGGGAGCCGCTGTGCAACGCAGATGCCACGCGCCGCTTGCGCATTTCCCGCAGAATACGCGCTCCCGGCCGCGTAGAGGCTTTGGCAGGGTGTGGCATCCGTGTCATGCAATTCACACTGTGCGCTCCGCGTGACGCCCCAAGTGGCGCACTTCAGTCACACAGGATTCCAAAATAGTCGACCGAGCAATACCCCGTGCCGGGATCGCATTTGATCTTAACGGAGTGACTCGCGTTGGGTAGATCCGTGGCGATCACCGCGGGCACCTGATATTGAAACCCACCCAGGTAGCCGTTGACGTAAACGCTCACCGAGTCGTCAATGGTAACGGTAAAGTTTCCGTGGTTGGGGCCGCGCCCGTGGTACACAATCAACCCCGTTCCGCTAAAGTTGAACGCGAGCGAGTCGTTCGAAAAGTCGCTCCACGTATCGAGCCCTTGACCGCCGTGCAACACGTTGCCAGTCATTAAGGCCCATCCATCTGTGGCAGTCACAACAGCGCTGTTTTCAGCCTCAATTTCAGACATGCACGCAACGTCGGAGCAGGCGCCGCCTTCACAAATTTCACCTCCCTGACAGTAGTCAAAACACGCCCCGCAATTGCCCGCATCGTTGGTTAGGTCAACACATGCCCCACCGCACGCTGTGAGCCCACCCGTACACGAGCCGCCTCCGGCACCGGTTGAACTCGACGAACTGGAGCTGGAGGACGATGAACTGGAACTGGAACTCGACGAGCTGGAACTCGACGAACTTGAGGAACTGGAACTCGATGAGCTGGAACTGGACGACGATGTACCTCCCGTTCCACCCGTGGAGGAGGAGCCGCCTGCGCCGCCATCATCAAAAACAACAGTACCCCCACAGGCCGCCACAACGAAGGGTACACATGCTGAAATGCCCCGAAGCCAAGTTAAGTGCTGCATAGCGCGAGTATAACCCGCCTTACCGGTAGCCCGCCACAGTGGACTACAGTTCTAAACAAACCTCCGCAAAACAAGCTGAATTGGTCACATCCGGCGCGCACGTGAGGCCCGCCGCGCAGTCAAAAAGGCAACGCTCACCCTGCAAGGGAATGGGGGCACACTCAAACGCGCCGCCGCTGCCCGGCAAACAGGAACCTTGAGGACCACACTCATTGCCATCATTGCACGGCGATCCGACGGGTAAGACAGGTGTACACTCGTTCTTGGAGAACTCACAATAAAGGCCCGGCTTGCAGGTTCGATCGGACTGACAACTCCCACCCGCATCTTTCAGTGGAACACAGAAACTACCGTCCGCTGTGAAGTCACAACCCAAACCCTCGGCGCACCGCGAATCACCCGTGCAAGCCTCACCATCCCCCGGAAGTGCACCACAAGTTCCGTTGATACAGCCAAACGGATCTTTGCAGATGAAGGGCCCCATTGTTCCAAATGCACAGGCCTCACCCTCACCGGGCAGATTGATACAAGTTCCATTGTCCGTTGTACAAGCGAGGCCGGCGGCGCACAAAAGCGCTGTTCACGCAGGGCTCACCCAAACCCGGGTTTTGTGTACACAATCCACCTTCACAACGCAGACCCTCCTCACACGACGCGTCTTCAAAACACGGTCCGCCCGACTTCCCCTTGGGTGCGCATACACGGGGAGCAAAACACGATGTCAGGTTGCCACATGGATCGGCATCGCCGCAGGTTGTGGGCTCCTTGTCTGAACAGGTCCCATTGATACACTCAAGTCCAAGTGCACACGCTTCCAACTGCGAACAGCTACCCCCTTTTTCAACCAGGGGATGACAGACTCCATCCACACAACGGAGCGGCGGTGCACACGCGTCATCCACCGTGCACGACTGCCCTTCCACAGCCGGCGCGGCACACTCCCCATCCAAACACAAAAGACCGGACGCGCAAATTCCACCTGTTGCACAAGGTAAACCCACCTCCGGTTTTGCTTCACATGTGCCGTCTATACAAACGCCTGCGCCCTGGCCGCAAAAGGGAAAGCTGCATGCTTCACCCACGGCGCCCTCACCCGAAAACCACGCAGGACAAAGCGCCTGCGCCACCGAACCGCGCGGCCTTTCACACCCCGGTGTGGAGTCCTTTAATAATTGGATACAAGCCGCCGCTTCAGCCGCAAGCACGTGCGCCTGACCTTGCTCTACCGCCTGGGTAAGCGGCGCGTACGCGTCCAAACAGCGCGCTTTGTAATCAGCCTCACATGCGGCCTGTTCCAGCGCCCCTGACGGAAGAATTACCTCACAGTTGCACGCAATCAGCCGGCTACAAACAAAGGCCGCGAGCGGCGCACAATAGTCGGCTTCAAGTGACCCGTTCACCGGACCTTCAGATGTGGACGTGGTGGAACCTGTACTCCCGCCCGAGCCGCCACTCCCCGAAGACCCATCGTCTGAACAGCCGGTCATGCAAAACCCGGCAAGGAGAGCCAACAAACCAAGTGTACGCATTTTCTACTCCCCGGAAGGAAGAATCTCAACAACCGCCTGACCCGTCAGCAAACTCACCGCCAGATACCGATACTTAACGTCGCGCGCTGTGGCCCACTCTTGAAAGGCCTTGTACTCGTCCTCCCGCCAGCGGTCATTCACGAAGTACTCATCAAACACAATCACCGTGCCGGGCACAATGCGATCTGACACCAGATCCAGCGCCGTTTTTGTAGAGCTGTACAAATCGCAATCCACGTTGATAAACCTTACCGACTCCGCATGACTGCCAAGGAACACCGGCAACGTATCACCAAAGAGCCCGACATGCAGCTCCACCTTTTCCGACAGCTCCGGCAGTTCGCCATGGGTAGTATACGTGCCCGGCGCCCGAATATGCCACTGCTCCGGCAACCCCTCAAAACTGTCAAAACCATGAAGCACCGCGTCTGGGTTGACCTCACAAAAAATCCGCGCCGACCCCCCAAACCTCACCCCAAACTCCAAGTTGAGCCCCACCACCCGGGCCTGAGACAGTGCGTACACAAGCGTCTGACGGGTAGACATGAACATCCGCGTGGAGGGCTCTCTCTTCGCCTTGTAATACCCAAAGCTGTCCACCGCCCCCGCCATCACATTCCCCCGCTCCTTCAACATTCGAAACTGCTCCAACGCAGTTTTTTTATCACTCGTTAAATCCAGACACACCCCCAACAAATACCGCGCAAAGTATAATTCTGGATCCGCCGCCACCGCCCGAGTAAAGACCTCCACCACGGACCGCGACTCCTTTTCGCGAAAAAGAGCGCGCCACAGTTCTAACCATGCCGGGGCAAACAAAGGATCCAACATCGCCGCGCGAGAGACCACCTCCGCCGCCTCCCCTTCCCTACCCGCTTCGTTTAACGCCCTCCCCAAATTCGTCCACGGCTCGGCAGCCTCAGGAGCCAACATGGCAGCCCGCTGAAACGACCCAACAGCCTCCCCTACAAGCCCCAATTCCAAAAAACATACCCCCAAGTCATTGTGTACACGTGGCAGGTCCAACGCCTTATCACGCGCCAAACGCAAATGCTCAAGCGCCGACCGCTGCCTCCCCACCGCCGTCAGCGCCGTACCCAAATTCACCAGCGCATCAAGCTGCCCAGGCGCCTTTTCAAGCACCCTTTCATACCCCGCAATCGCAGCCCCAAGCTCACCTGCCCGATGCTGCTCCAAGGCCCTCTCCAAAAGCCCCTCCGTCTCGGCGTCCATCACCACCGCCGCCGGAACCTTCCGAGCCTGCCGCTTCGCCTTCATGCCCGCACCTTACCTGACTTCGACCAAACCGCCAACGGCTACCCCGTCCACTAAATTGGCCGCTGTCCACTCAAGTGGACATTCTGCCTCGCCCAAGGCCGAACCCGCCCGCCGAAAAAAATCGTCAGAGCGGTGGAATACGCGCTTTCCAAGGGAGGAAAAAGTCTGGTATGCAACTTGTTTATTGCTGATACCAGATCGTTGGCGGCAGTGCAGCACGCCGCCCAACGGGATGAAGCGGCAAGCAAACGGGTGGCTTTATGAAATGGTCAAAAAGCGCAAAGCGCTCGGCGGCAGTCGTGTGCCTCGCGGGTGGAGTGGTGGCTGGATGCGGGGCCGACAAGTCGAAGCCTGTCGAACCAACCCAGCGGGAGAGCTTTCTTCAAGCGGTGGCGTGGCGTGATGTCCAGGAGAAGGTCGAACCATTATCCACGGCGGACAACGAGTGGGCGTGCCCGCGTACCCACGGTATGAAGATCCTATATGCGGACAAGCATCATGCAGTAAAAGCGCTGCCCAATGCAACGCCCGATGACTTTGCAGATCTGTACGCGGTCCTCGCGGATGCCTCGAAGGTAAACCTGACCGGCATGGCGGAAAGGGTATGTTGCGGACAAGACCAACCTACCATTCTTCGAGTTCGCCCCAGCCAGTTGGGCAGGCTGCTAGCGGAACTCCAAAAAATCAGCTCCGGCTGCGCCCCACTCGTGAAGTTACCGTCCGCTCCGTTCGAGCAAGTTGAACCGGGTTCCCTCACACCCGTCTATCCGGTGGACAAACCTCGCGACGAAGTACGACAAGTCGCGTGCCATCTGGACGTCGAAAAGAATGTGCGCATGACAGTGGACGAACTCTCCAAGTGGAACAATCGGCACGCCGGTTCTGACACCGGAAGAAAGGCAAGCGAACAGCTGCAACACTGGTATGAAACGGCCGCCGGTCAGCGGAATAAACGCGACGTAGAGGTGGTGCCGAAGAACCACAACTTTTCCGATGTCAAACAGCCCAGTGTGATCATCACAATACACGGAACGGCGCCGGCAGCGGATCGACACCGCGTGTTGCTCGGCGCCCACATTGACAGCATCAACGAACTCGATTCCGGTGATCAGGAAGCCCGAAAGGCTCCGGGCGCAGACGATGACGCGAGTGGGATCGCCATTGGCCTGGAGATTTTTCGGGCGCTCATGGCGGCCGGTGTGACCTTTGAGCGGACTGTAGAAATTCATGCTTACGCTGCCGAAGAATTCGGTTTGTGGGGAAGCGGTCAGATCGCGAACGAACACCTCGCTCCCAACGACATTGAAGCCATGCTCCAACTCGACATGAGTTTCTACAGTGCAAAAAACGATGAGAAAGTGTGGGTAGCCCGTGGATCTGAACAGTGCACGGATCCCGATCTTTCAGCCGCCGTTTTCTCACTTGGGAAGATCTATACAGGCCCCGGCGCAGGATGGGTGACGGTGCCGGTGAAAGGCTTCGGGACAAGTGATCATCGAGCATTTGGACTGAAAGGATTTCGAACTGCTTGGTTATTCGAAGAGGAACCCAACCCCCGCATTCACACTGCGGATGATACGTCAGAGGGAGGTCGATGGAATGCCAAGTTTGTAAAAAACAACACGCTCGTTACCCTCGCCTACCTCATGCATTTTGCCGGTGGGCATCCCCAGTCCGCCTGCCCCAAGTAACAACCCACAGGAGATTTGCGATGCGTGCCAGTTCCGCTGTTTTCATAGCTCTTTTCTTTACGCCTTTGGGCGTGGCCTCATTCGTGGCCTGTGAAAGCCCGCCCGGCTCCTCCACGGAGCCGTCTTCAAAGGGGGGAGAAGCTCAATCGGCAACCGCAGCCGGAGCAAGAGCCGCCGCCATAGTGACGGGTAGACCGCAATCCGCCCAATATTGCAATGGCCTCTATGACCCCATCGACTCACTTTTGGAACTCGAGGATTTTGCCTACTTTTACGGAACAGTTGAAAAAGGCACCATTACGAACCCAACCGCCACCACCACCACCAAAGTGATGGGGCGCCTCCTAAATGGGTCGGTTCGTGAGATTCTTGTCACGCAGGATCGCGAAGATGCTTGTCGCCGGAATGATAACGGAAGTGCCATTCAGCTATACCGCGCCGAAGTTGAGTATGAACTCCCCGATGGCGGCACCGAACCTCGGAGCTTATGCGCCAATGAAATGTACACTCGATACACCTGCAAAGCACAGGATGACTGCGATCGGCAAGACGATCCGAAAGATACCGGAAGACGGAAAGCGAAGCGATTGGACGAACGCGCTTTTGCAATACCAGGTTATGTCGACAGAAGGACCGGTGTTTATTCTTCGACGTGCCCCGGCGGCGGCACGAACTGTTTCACGCTTTCTTGCTCCACAGGCGTGCTCGGAAAATGCATCCACTGGGGATACCTTCCCTGGGAAACAGAACACAAGACCCCCGGCAAAACAATGGTAGACCTATCGAACTATTACCAAGCGTGCATTCATGCCGCCCGAGCCCATTACACAAGCGGGGAAGGTCTACCCCACACCTGCCACAGTACCGTGATCGATATGTTCGATTTTGTCGGGATACAGAAACGCGAAGTAGGGGAATATCCGTACATCGAGTCGGGCTGGACAAATACCGGGGTTCTTTGTTTGTCCCATCCGCGTTATCAAAATAACTGGCCCGCCCCTCGGGAACCGTGTGCTCTTCCACGCGACCCCAACTATCTGCGTGCCCGGATCTACCCGTCGACGGACGCGCACCTGACAGCCCGGCGTTGATTTGGGTCGGCTCAAAAACGAACGACGGGGAAGCCCCACGCGGGAATGGCGGTTGCGTCGCCGACAACGTCACCCATTGCCCAACGGCGCCAGAACCAGAGCCGGTGCTTGACGGCGGCGTCTGCGAGTAGATCTTGAATCTACGGTCATGCATTTGACTCCACCGTCGCTCAATTTGATGCACGTTATGACTCTAGAAGATCCAAAAATGCGGTTGAAGCGCGGGATGGTGAAACGACGCACGGCCCGCTGTCTACCCATACCAAAATAGAGAGCGAGCGGGGGTGACTGCTCGCGCCGAGGCGGGAGGCGAAACGATGCGCAGCGCCCCCAGACGCCGGTGCTAGGAAAGGCGAAGCCGCGGGGCCGCTCAGAGATTGGTTGGGGCGCTCGTCTCCACCGGCAATGGGGCCCCACCAAACTCGCCCGCGGTTGGGGCCCCTACCCCACCGCAGGGCTCAAACAGGTGGTGCCCCCCATTGCCTTGCTGCGACGAGCATCCCCAACCGCTCTCCTCGCGCATTTCAATGGGAGGCGGGGCCCCACCGGAACCACCATCTACCCATCCCAAATGGAAAGCGAGCAGGGATGGGTGACAGGGCGCAGCGAGGCGGGAAGGTTCAACGATGCGCCCCCAGACCCCGGTGCAAGGAAAGGCGAGGCTGCGGTCCGACCCACCACTCTACCCACTACAAAAATGGAAAGCGAGGAGGGATGGGTGACGGGGCGCAGCGAGGCGGGAAGGTTCAACGATGCGCAGCGCCCCCAGACGCCGGTGCAAGGAAAGGCGAAGCCGCGGTCCGACGGATCTACCTATCAGATCATCCAGTACAGATGCAAACCTGACAGACACCCACCACGCGCCTGGTCGGACCGCATAAGGCTGAGCCCCAAATGGCGCGTTGCGCATCGGCTTGAACCGCCCCGCCGCAGCGCGACCTGACACCCATTCCCGACGAGCCCCGCGAGGTGAGCTGGAGTTTATACTACCCAAGGAGATCGCTTCTCATGTTGACTGGTCTACCCTGAGACTCGTCCCCGGCACATTTGTCGATGAGGCACTTCAGGCAAACCACTCAGACCTTTTGTACACCGTAAAATTGCAAGGAAAGGAGTGTTTTATCTACCTGCTCTGGGAACACCAGTCGTCCCCGGACAGATTTTTGATATTCCGTCAACTCAAATACACGGTTCGATTCTTGGATGAGTGGCTCGTAGATCACCCCGGCGCTACCCACCTACCCATTGTCATACCCATGGTATTGGCCCATGGCGCCCGCGCTTGGACCTGCCCACTATCGTTTGAAGAGCTGCTCAACATCCCCGAAGAACTAAAGCCCAGTGTACTCAACTACGTCCCCCGTTTTCAGGTTCTCATCGACGACTTGTGCCGCGAAACCGACGAAGGTTTGCGCGCCCGCACACTTTCTTCCCTCGCCTCAGTTGCGCTCTGGTGCCTCAAAAACGCCTTCAATACCCCCGAACTTCTCCGCACCATCGTGCACTGGCGCATGTTGCTCCAAGCACTCAACGCCTCCACCGGAGGAGCAGATTGGCTGCAACAGATCTTTCTTTACATCACCGCCGTGCACGAAGACCCAACAGAAACCGTGTTACCCGCACTTGCAAAGTCACTCGAACTGGAGGAGAATCGGAGCATGGCGACCATCCAAGAGCAACTCATTGAAAAGGGCGTCAAAAAAGGCCAACGAGCCACATTGGATCAGCTGCTTCAACGTAAGTTCGGAAGCGCCGCGGACTCCATGAAAGATCGACTGGAAAACGCGACACCTGCGGAAGTAACCGCATGGCTGGATCGCGTCCTATTCGCGACAACGATTGAAGAAGTGTTCTCCCAGTAGGGCAAGAGTACACACCTAAAATCGGCGCCCCGCACAGCAATGTAGCGGGGCGCTGCTACGATAGGAGGATGGGTGACTGCTCGCCGCCAAGGCGGTTCGGCGAAACGACGCGCAGCGCCCCCAGACCCCGGTGCAAAGAAAGGCGAGGCCGCGGTCCGACCCACCACTCTACCCACTACAAAAATGGAAAGCAAGGAGGGATGGGTGACAGGGCGCAGCGAGGCGGGAAGGCCAACAACGCCCATCACCTTAATAGCTACGATAGGAGGGTGGGTGACTGCTCGCCGCCAAGGCGGTTCGGCGAAACGACGCGCAGCGCCCCCAGACGCCGGTGCAAGGAAAGGCGAGGCCGCGGTCCGACGGGTCTACCCATCAGGTGATCCAGTACAGGAGCGAACCTATGGGACATCCACCACCCCTCAGGTCGGACCGTATAAGGCCGAGCCCAAACTGGCGCGTCGCGCGGCGGCTTGAGCCGAATCGCCGTTGTGGCGAGCAGTCACCCACCCGACGCACGAGCACACACTCGAAACCCAATCGTCACATCCTTCGTCCCCACCTCCCCAGGCGTTCGATTCGCAATCCAAGCCGAAGGCCGGTCATAATACCACGCTCCACCCCGAAAGATCACCTCCCCAGGCCGCAGCGACTCCACCCATTCATACCCATTGCCCGTCATGTCAAACAGGCCAAACGGACTTTCTGACGCGGGGTGCGACCCCACTTCATCGGGCCCAAATGCGGCCCGCTTTCGACCGTATGTTTCGTCGAAATTCGCATCGTCGGCCTGAATCGTGTCCCCATGCGGAAAGATCCGGCCATCCCCTCCCCGCGCTGCGCGCTCCCATTCCCACTCTGTACAGAGCCGCGCACCTTTCACCTTTCCCGACGTTGAGAGCCACGATGCGTACGCACGCGCATCGTCGAGAGAAACCGCCAACACAGGCAGCTTTCGCCAATTCTGATCCGCTCTCGTCGACCGATCTCCGTAGTGGACCAACTCCCCCTCGCGCCTTACCTGCTCCACGTCGGGATGACCCCAAACGTACTCCCAATCCCCGTTTTTCCCCTCGCGAACCACAATTCTACCCGACGGCGCCGAACCTTGGGGAAGACGTTTTGAACGCTCCACAGGCCCGAGCGAGTTGAGAAATTCAAGATACTCCCCCACCGTGGTTTCGGTACGCGAGATCAGGTACGCTCCCGTTTCTACTCGGTGCAGAGGCGAAGCATTGAGCAGGCCTTTTCGAAGCTGCTCGGAGTCGCTGCTGCCTACCCAAAATCGACCCGCTGGGATGTACACAAACCCCTCCGGCACTTGATCGAGCGCTGGAAGTGGAATGGTTAGGTGAAGCGACTCTCCCGCTTCGATCAGGATGGGGTAGCGCACCCTTGTTTGCCCCGGATGCTCGAATTGCAAAAGGTAAGACCCGGCGGATGGCAGGTTTACCACAACGGGCGCCTTGGTAGAATATTCGCCCAAAGGCGCCAAGCGGTACGCACCGTGATCGTTTGTGTACACATGCACCGAAAGCGCCGCACCCGCCGGCTCGGTGCTCACCGTCAGACTCGGCTTCGCGGTGAGAGCGCGCAGTTTATCTCCGGCAACGTCGTAGATTTCAAGCCGATCCACAAGCTCGGCGCGGAGATCGGTTTCGTGAAACCACCCAGCAAGAACAGCTCGCTGCAAGGTGACCTCCGCCAAACTTTCTCGCACGTCGGCGCGGGTAGGATCGAGAACAAAAGCCGCTTCAAGTGACTGCCCTGCCGAGCTGAATGCCCCGTCGGCGGTGCGAAATCCGTCGAGCGTTTGAGCCCATGTTTGTTCGGCCTCGGCCAACTGACTTACCAATCCATCGGCCGATCCTTTTCCCAAACGGTCAAACATCTCAAACGCGGCCTGTCGACTATACTTGACCTTTTCAACAGCCGCCTGACCCTTGGAAATGTGAGCGGCAGCCCTTTCCCGGTGACCACGAATCACCACTTCAAGATCGCGCTTGGCATTCCACTGAACGACACCGTAGATGAGCGCTAATACCGCTGGAACCGCGGCGATCGTTGCCCATCGAACAACTTTATCACGGCGGATCGCCGCCTTCGAGGTTGTCAGAAATTCAACCTCCGAGGCCGATAACAGCTCCATATCCAGGCTGGATACCTCGGCCAATTTTCGCTCGCCAAATAGCGCATCTCTCGGGCGATCCGCTTTGACCCACTCAGAAGCCGCCGCTTCAACAGTTCGGCGGGCAAGGCGCTGGCCACCTTCGGCTTCTACCCATTGTTTCAGGGTAGACCAACCTTCAAGAAGCGCTTCATGCGACAGCTCCACAATGGTGCCACCTTCCCCATCTCGCGCAACAACAAGGCGCCCGGAAATAAGCGCTTCGAGGGCAACCTTCCCATTGTCTCCCAAGTCCAACTCGGCGGCTGATCGGCGAGCGCGCGTCCCCTCCGGCGTGACGAGCCGCAGGAGGAGCCGGCGCGCCGCGCGCTGTGAGGCCATGGGTAGATCGGCAAGTACACCGTCGGCATGACGGGCGAGCGCACCCGCGACGCCGCCAATCGATTCAAGCGCGGAAGCGGGCAGAATGTGCTTTTCGATATTGCGCAACTCCCACATTTCAGAAAGCGCAAACTGAAGCAGGGGCAAGCCGCCCGGCGCGCGCAGCGCAGCATCGACAAGGGTAGAAACTGTTGTGTCACTTTCAAAGGCAAATCCGCGCTGTTCAAGCGGTTTGACAATTGCCAAACGCATGGCTTGAGGGCCGAGCGGACGCAATAGGTAGAGCGCGCGATCGAGTTGCTCCCCAAGCCGCGGAGCGCTGGAAAGACGGGCGAAAAAATCTCCCCGAATGGTACACAGGACGCCTGTTCGCTGGGAGGGCGCCGCAAATTCAGCCAAAGCTTCAAGAAAAGGGTTTATTTGATCGGGCTCGGCCAATGTGTACACTTCTTCGAGCTGGTCGACAAAGAGGACCATTTTACCGGACCCCAATTGTTTGTGTACCATTCGCACCACATCGGCAGGAGATGTTTGCAGGGCGGTGAGGATACTGGAGGTGCTGTCATTTAGAAACGTTGAGAGCGCGGTGGACAGAGCGTTCAGGGGCTCTTTTCCAGGCACAAAGCCCACGACGCTGCCAGGTTGTTCACCGAGAGCGCCTTCTTGAATCATGGGTAGGATGAGTGCTCGGCACAAGGAGGATTTGCCCACGCCTGAATCACCTGTGACAATGACAAGCGGGTTTCCACGAAGGCGGTTGATGACCGCTTCTCCCTCGGCTGTGCGCCCAAAAAACGAAGCCCTGTGCTCGGCCTGAAAAGGAAGGAGACCGCGGTATGGATTGGAATGTTCTACCGTTGATTGGATGGGCGCGGGAGCGGGGGAAAGAGCATCAAGCAGCTCTTCAACACCGGCGAATCGATCTTCGGACTCGACGGCAAGGCATCGATCAACGGCTCGAACAAACGACGGATCCACCTCCGGTGCCAAACTTTTGAGCGGTGGGGGTGAGACATGAATCCATTCGTGCAGGGGGGCGTTGGGGTTAACCTTGTCACGCGGGGCAAACCCGGCGCACAATTCATACAAAACGGTGCCGAGGGAGTAGATATCACTCCTCACAGAAGCTGCCGACCCAAGGAAGGTTTCAGGCGCCATGTAAACAGGGGTACCTACCATTTCACCCACGGTTTGATTGCCGCGCGAGAAGCGGTTTGCACGCACGTCTTCGGTGGGGAGTGTGCCCTCCGTTGGACCCAATTTTCCCGCCACTTTGGCCAAACCAAAGTCGAGAATTTTGACCTCCCCGCTATCGGTATACATCACGTTTTCAGGTTTGATGTCGCGGTGCAAAACGTTGTGGCGATGCGCTTCTGAAAGACCGCGGCAGATACCGCGGGCAATGGATAACACCCGATCGGCGGGGAGAGGTTTGGGTAGAACCGCGAGCGTTTGGCCCCGCACAAGCTCGGTGACGAGAAAAACCTGACCGTCACTTTCACCCGCGCGGTGGACCGTTACCACATTGGGATGGGAGAGCCGGGCGAGGGCGCGGGCTTCTGTCAGGAGGCGCGAGCGCTCTTCAACGTTGGAGTCGCCAACGTCGAGAAGTTTAATGGCCACCGGCCTGTCGAGCAGGGTGTCGTGCGCGAGAAACACGCGCCCCATGGCCCCTTTGCCCAGCGGAGCGATGAAGCGATATTCAGCAAGCGCAGGGGGAAATGTTTGTTCGGCGCCGGCCGTGAGCGATCCGCCCGAATCATCCACACAACCAGCGTAGTCTAAAAAAGAACGGTTGAGAAGGCTCTCACTTATCCGGCTGATAGGTGTACACGTCAACGATCTGACCATGGTGAAAGTCAAATGGGGCGATCCCCCAGTTCCACTCGCGGCGCGATACTTCCGCCGACACAATCTGTTTGGCAGTTGGCGCGGCAAGGTTGTGGAGTTCAACAACTCGGGCGATCAGGTCGTGCAAACGGCGCTTTGATTCAGGGTCTTTTTTGTCAAAGTACGAGGCAACAACAGTGTGGTGGCGATTGTCGTGGAGGGCCTTGAGATGCGCGTCAAACCGCAGGCTCATCACCGTGCCGTCGGCGCATTCTGCTTGGCTATCGAGGTAGGTGACTTTTTTCTCGGCGTGGGTGCCGGAGTACATTTGCCAAGAAGTGACAGGGTAGCCTTCAAGTTTAAAAAATACGGGGGCGGCGGTGGCAGCGATCAACGCAATAAGAACCAGCGCCGAACGAGGCACTTGGAGTTTTGGAGGGGCGTTTTCAGCCGATGCTGAATGCCTAAAACCTGAATCGACCCAAATCGCGTGGAGATGAACACTCACGCGGGCGGGTTCATAAAAGATCGATCGGACAACTTTCGCCAGGTGATGCGGGTGAGCAAACACCAAGGGTAAGATCATAAGGTCAAGAAACGGGAGGGCATGACCGAGAAAAATCCCAAAGTGGAGGGCAAAAATGGCGGGAGCTGCAAGGAGTCGAACGCGGCGGCTCACAAGCACAAAGATCGCTCCGACCTCGACAACAACGGTGCCAACGCCCAACGCCGCGAGAACGAAGTTGGGCGCGCGGGCGAGGGCCGCCGGGAATGGAAGGTCTAATTCAGGTTGAAGGGCCGCTGTCCACGTGTGCGATCGAAGGTTGTCGGCATTCCACCACGCAAGGCCGCCGTTTCGAATTTTGGCGACACCGGCGGCAAGGTACACAAGGCCAATCATGGCCCAAATGGACCAGAGTGCGACGCCCATTTCCCAGTTGGGCCGGTCTGGTTCAAGGGTGGGTAGGTTTTTCTTCTTTCGCAGCCAAGCATCGATAGACAGTGCTTCTGCCGCGGGGGTGAAAGCGAGCACCAATAACACGTAAAGAGGGATGAGGCCTTGATGAAAGAAATGGGTATATTGTCTGAGAACGGCGCCGAAGAGAGTATAGCCGACCAGCGTGGCCGGCATGGTGATGCGGGCTTTGTAGCCGAGCAAACCGGCCAATGTGAGCGCGACAAGCACCAGTTGAAATGTGAAAAGTGCGGGCCCATTGGCTGAAAATGCGAGATAGCCGGGAACGCGCACCAAAAGAGCGATCATACCCTTTCCACGAGGGTCGAGTACACTTCGGGGGATGAGGGCGGTGGTGGCCAGATCTTCCCGAAGAATCATGAGGAGAACAACGCCGAAGACGACCACACGAACGGCGGCAAGCGCTTCCGGCGTGGCAGGCCTGACGACGCGTTTTACCCATTCACTCTCGTTGCGAATTGCCTTTGAAAAAAGCGCAAAGGTGGCAACGAAGAGAACCACAGCGATCACCGCGGCGCCGCCGTACGTGAAGGTGGAGGCTGCGGCAAACAAGTGTACACACGGAGCAAAGGAGGAACCGCCGGTGGTTGGGAACGCGGCGAGGTTCACAATTGACCGGGGGTTCGGGTAGAGAGGACGTGGGAAATTTGTTCTAAACTGGTAAGGTTGTGGACGGGTAGAAAGTGGTCAACGTGGGGGAGTAGAGCTTTGATCCCCTGGGCTTTTGGCTCAAAACCGGAGTAACGCAAAAGAGGGTTAAGCCAAAGGAGGCTGCGGCAAGACTTGTGGAGCCGTTCGGCGGCTTCAGCCAATCCTTCTGCCCCTTCGCGGTCAAGCCCGTCGGTGATGAGAAGAACAACGGCGCCCTGACCAAGCACGCGCCGCGACCAGCGCAGGTTAAACTCGGCAAGGGCTGATCCAATGCGCGTTCCACCTGCCCAGTCCTGCACTTCGATCCCACATTTTTTGAGGGCAACGTCAACGTCGCGATGCCGGAGGGCGCGGGTAACATTGGTGAGGCGTGTTCCAAAGAGGAAGGCAAATACACGGGCGCGTTCGTTCACGAGGGCGTGAAGGAAGCGGAGAAACATCTCGGTATATCTACCCATGGACCCGGAGATGTCGCAGAGGACACATACCGGGGAGGCGCTTTTTTGACGGTCCGAAAGCGAAGTGGAATATCCCCACCGCCGGAGCGCAGCGCGGCTCGGAGGGTGGAACGCATATCCACGGAGCCGCGATAGGAAGGTTTTTTGCGGCGGGTAGAAACGGGCGCTGTCAGGAAGCGCATTTTGGAAACGGCTTCTTTGGCGCGGCGAATTTCGTCGGCCGTCATCGCCTCAAAATCTTTGTTTCGAAGGGTTTCGCGATCGGAAACGTCAAACGCGGCTTCTATCTCCACAAGTTCTTCAGGCGGCGCTGGGGGTAAATCGGCTCCTTTTGGTTTTAACGCATCGGCCACCCGTTGAAAAATGTCAGGTGGGGTTGAATCGAGATTGGGGGCTTGGGGCAAGAGTAGACTGAGGGCCTGTTCGGCATTGAAAGGATCGCGAAAAAACAGGCGGAAGGCTTGATCGAATAGGTCAATATGTTCACTTTGGTGAACAAAGACGGCACGAAGGGTGGACCTGAAATCGTCGCGATGGGTGATGTCGATCACGGTCAGCGCGCGGAGAGCGTCGAGCAGGGCCGCACTGCCAATGGGTAGGCCCGCCGCACGCAACACGCGGGCAAAGTGCATGACATTGAGGGCGAGTGTTCCTCCACTCAACCTGACTTTACCTCATTGACCAGTGCGCGAGCTTTGTCGCCGGCCACCTTGGCAACGTCGTCTTGATATTTGAGGAGAATGCCCAGCGTGGAGCGAACCGTTTCAGGATCCAAAACGGTTTGGTCGAGGGCCATGAGGGCATTTCCCCAATCGAGCGTTTCGGCAACGCCGGGATTTTTGAAGAGGTCAAGCTTGCGGAGGGCTTGTACAAATCCCACAACTTGACGGGTTAATTCTGTGGGGATATCGGGCAGGCGGCGCTGTAAAATGGCTCTTTCGCGCGCGGCGTCGGGGTAACCTATCCAATGGTAGAAACACCGCCGCTTGAGGGCGTCGTGAATTTCACGCGTGCGGTTGGAGGTGATGACGACAATGGGAGGTTCTGCAGCGCGAAAGGCCCCCAGTTCGGGGATGGTGATCTGAAAGTCGGACAAAACTTCAAGTAGGTAGGCCTCAAATGGTTCATCGGCGCGATCCAACTCGTCGATGAGAAGAACCGGGGGGCCGCCCGCCGACGGTTCAAGCGCTTGGAGAAGAGGCCTTTTGATGAGGAATGCGTCTGAAAAAACGTCTTTGGAAAGGCGTTCTTTGTTGTGTTCACCCGCCACTTCTGACAGGCGAATTTCCATCATTTGGCGAGCGTAGTTCCACTCGTAAACGGCGGAGGCGATGTCGAGCCCTTCGTAACATTGGAGCCGAATGAAGCGACGTCCAAGTGTTTCTGACAGTACCTTGGCAACCTCTGTTTTACCCACGCCCGCGTCCCCCTCCAAAAGAAGGGGTCTACCCAATCGAAGCGCGAGAAAAAGGGTTGTTGCGAGGCTGCGATCAGCCA
Organism: Polyangiaceae bacterium; assembly: GCA_016712345.1. Taxonomy (GTDB): domain Bacteria; phylum Myxococcota_A; class Polyangia; order Polyangiales; family Polyangiaceae; genus JADJRH01. The sequence continues at coordinate 1,953,962 of JADJRH010000011.1, read as the reverse complement.
CGTAACGCCCTTTTTCAAGGAGCGAGAGGGTTTCGTCCACCGAGAGGGGGACAGCGGAAGGCTGCGGGGAGTTGGACATGGGTAGATGGTAGGCGAAGTTTGTCAGGCGGCGGCGACGGCGCGTTTGGCCATGACCGTCACGAGGTGCGCTCTATACTCCGCGCTGGCCTGACCGTCACTCAACAGGTCGTCGGCGGAAATGGAGATACCATCGAGCGCGGAAGGTTCAAACCGGGCGGCGAGGGCCTTTTCCATTTCAGGAACGCGGAACACCTTTTGGCCCGCGCCTGTAACGGCAACCCTGACATCACTGCCCGTTTTGGAAACCATCACACCGCAGAGGGCATATTTGGAGGCATGGCTCGCAAACTTGGCGTAGGCGCTTTTTTCAGGAATGGGGAAGTGGACAGCCACAACAAGCTCGTCCGGTTCAAGCGCGGTTTCAAAAAGACCTGTAAAAAAGTCTTCTGCCGCGATGGCCCGGCGATCGGTTTTGATGGTGGCTCCCAATGCGACAAGCGCGGCGGGATAGTCTGCGGCGGGATCGGCGTGCGCAACAGATCCTCCGATGGTCCCGCGGTTTCTAACCTGGGCGTCGCCGATGTGTTCAGCGAGGGCGGCGAGCCCCGGAATGTGTTTTTTGACCTCGGATGAGGCCGCCACTTCTGCATGGGTAGTGACAGCACCAATGAGAAGTTTATTGCCGTCGACGCAAACTCCCCTCAGCTCTTTGATGCGGCTGATGGAGACGAGATCGCTCGGCTCGGCCATTTCAAGTTTGAGGACGGGTAGAAGGCTTTGGCCACCGGCCAAAAACTTACCCGCGGAGGCTCCTTTAACAGCCGCCACCGCATCGGCCACGGAAGAAGCGCGGTGGAAGTGAAACTCTTTCATTGGGCTTTGCTTCCTTTCGCGGCAACGATGGCGCGCCACACTTTTTCAGGTGTGGCCGGCATTTGAATATCGGTGACGCCGAGGGGCGCCAAAGCGTCGAGAACAGCATTGATGGTGGCGGGAGGAACGCCGATAGCTCCCACCTCCCCTACCCCTTTTGCACCGATGGGGTTATGTGTACACGCGGTAACGTGGTTACCCACTTTGAACATGGGGAAGTCTGCGGCGCGCGGCATGGAGTACGTCATGTACGAACCGGTGAGGAGTTGGCCACTTTCGTCGTAAACACATTCTTCAAAAAGGGCCTGACCAATACCCTGCGCAAGACCGCCGTGCATTTGACCGTCGACGATCATGGGGTTGATAATGACGCCCACGTCGTCGGCGGCGACCACACTCTCTACCGTGACAACGCCCGTGTCAGGGTCAACTTCGACCTCAACAACGTGGGTGCCGGCTGGGTAGGTAAAGTTTTTTGGGTCATAAAACGCAGACTCGTCGAGACCGGGTTCTACAGTATCAATGGGGTAGTTGTGGGGCACGTAGGCGGCGAAAGCGATTTCTCCAAATGCCTTGGATTTGTCCGTTCCAGCGACAACGAACTTACCATCTTTAAACTCGATGTCAGCCTCGCCGGCTTCAAGCAGGTGGGCGGCGATTTTTTTGCCCTTGGCAATGATTTTATCGACCGCTTTGACAATGGCAGACCCGCCGACGGAGAGAGAGCGCGAGCCGTAGGTGCCCATTCCGAAGGGAATTTTATCGCTGTCGCCGTGCACAACTTCTACCTTGTCGAAGGGGATGCCAAGTTGCTGAGCGACGAGTTGAGCAAACGTAGTTTCGTGCCCCTGGCCGTGGCTGTGAGTGCCTGTAAAAACGCTCACAGACCCCGTGGGGTGGACACGAACATTGGCGGCTTCATACAAGCCGGCGCGCGCGCCGAGCGCTCCCACGAGAGCCGACGGGGCAATGCCACACGCTTCAAGGTAGGTTGAATATCCAATACCTCTGAGTTTGCCGCGTTTTTTAGATGCTTCTACTCGGGATGGGTAGTTTTTGACATCGGCCTTTTCAAGCGCCATGGCAAGCGTGGCATCGTAGTCGCCGGTGTCATACTCCAGGGCGACCGGCGTTTTGTAGGGGAAGGTTCGAATGAAGTTTTTCTTGCGAATCTCCAACCTGTCCATTCCCAATTCACGCGCGGCTTTGTCGACAATACGTTCAATCACGTAGGTGGCTTCAGGGCGGCCGGCCCCGCGGTATGCGTCTACGGGAACTGTGTGGGTAAAAACGGCCCGAACTTCTACGTAAACGGCGGGGGTTTTATAAACGCCGGCCATGAGTGTACCGGATAGGTAGGTTGGAACAGCCGTGGCAAAGGTGGAAAGGTAAGCTCCCATGTTGGCTGTGTTGTGTACACGGAAGCCGAGGAAGTTACCCTCTCTGTCCACAGCGAGTTTGGCTGTCATCACGGTATCGCGACCGTGAGCATCACTCATGAACGACTCGGAGCGTTCTGCCGTCCACTTGACGGGGCGACCGATTTTGCGGGCGGCCCAAACGACGACAGCTTCTTCTGCGTAATGGAAGATTTTGGAGCCGAAGCCACCACCCACGTCGGGAGCGACAACGCGAAGCTTGTGTTCTGGTACGCCGAGGACAAACGCGCCGAGGAGAAGGCGAATGAGGTGGGGGTTTTGACTGGTAGTATAGAGGGTTAACATGTCGCCGGCGGCATCGTATTCACCGATGGCTGCGCGGGGTTCCATAGCGTTTGGAATGAGGCGGTTGTTGGTCACCTCGATTTCTACAATTTTGTGGGCTTTGGCAAATGCCGCTTCTACCGCGGCAAGATCGCCGAGATGCCAGTCAAAACAGGTGTTGCCGGGAGCCTGTTCCCATACAAGGGGCGCCCCTTCAGCAACGGCGTCGCGAACGGTTGCCGCCGCGGGTAGAACGTCATATTCAACTTCAATTAAGTTGAGAGCGGCTTTGGCTTGAGCCTTGGTTTCTGCGATCACCACAGCCACTTGATCACCCACGTGGCGAACCACGTCGGCCACGAGGGCTGGATGGGGAGGTTCAACCATGTTGGAGCCGTCTTTGTTCTTGACGAGCCATCCACACGGGATTCCACCCACTTTGTCGGCCGCTATGTCGGCACCTGTGTACACAGCCACAACACCCGGAGCGGCGGCGGCGGCACTTGTATTAATACTGACGATTTTGGCGTGCGCGTGGGGAGATCGGAGAAAGACGGCGTGCGTTTGGTGAAGGCGGTTAAGGTCGTCTGTATAGCGGCCGGTACCCGTGAGAAAACGGCGATCTTCTTTGCGGGCGATAGGGGCGCCGATAAGGCTTTTGCTTTCTGTGGTCATTTTGCGCTCCCCTCTGCGCAGGCGAGAACGGCTTTGACAATGTTGTGATAGCCCGTGCACCGGCAGATGTTGCCCTCAAGCCACTCCCGAACTTGACCCTCTGTGGGCCGAGGATTGCGCTTGAGAAGGTCTGCCGAACTGATCACCATGCCGGGTGTACAAAAGCCACATTGCAAACCGTGGTGTTCGTGAAAGGCCTGTTGCATGGGATGGAGTTTGCCTCCCTGCGCGAGCCCCTCAATGGTTGTGACCTCGGCACCGTCGGCTTCCATGGCCAGCATGGTGCAGCTCTTGACGGAGACGCCGTCGACAAAAACGGTGCACGCGCCGCATTGGCTTGTGTCGCAACCAACGTGTACACCCGTAAGGCTCAAGTGTTCGCGCAGAAATTCAACAAGCAGTGTGCGCGGCTCAACTTCTGCCGTCACGGCTCTTTGGTTTACTTTGAGGGAAATGGCCGGCATTGAAACCTCCTCAGCGACGCGTGATTTTCACTCATCGCACGCCCGTTTCGCTCCGACATTTAACCGGGGCGGCTCCGTGAAAAGACACGAGTCGCGGAGGATACGGGGCCGCGTGATCTATTGGAAGGGTCTTTGTTGCGTCATTGCGGCGGCGGGGCTAGCTGCACCGCGCCAACGGCGGGGCTGCCGGGCATGTCGGGCACTTTGAGGCGTGTGACAACAGGTGCGCAGTTACCCGTTTGAACATAACTGACTTGACAGCGAAGAATGGGGTTGTCGGCGAGGTGGCGAGCCGCCATTCGAAGGTGGCGCGGTTCTACCGAATAGCGAAGTAACAGCACATCAGGTTTACCCGTGGCGGTATTTCCGCGAGTAACATACCGCGCCTGAATTTGCCCCGGCACCTGGGGATGGTTGGGATCTTCGAGGGCGATCATCTGACAGGTTCCCTCGAAAGTGGAATACGTGCATTGCCCAGGGGTGGGCGGCGGCGCGGAACTGCACGCAGTGGAAGCAACGACCGCGGCGGAGCACAGCACGAAAAAAAATCTCACAATCCGTGCCGTGTGAGAACGGTGATTGAACGGCATGGCGGCGAAGGATACAAGGATCGGCGAAATGTGGATGAACTCAAAAGCACGTTTTTCGCTCGTCGCCTGTTTGGCCGTGGGCGGCGCTGTGGGCTGCGGCACTCGCTCACAAATTCTGGAACGGGATCCCACGGGGGGTGTGCTGCCGCCTGAAATGGTAGATCCCATAGGTCTGTATGTAGAAGCAGACGATATCTGCGCTCAGGAGGTGAGTGTCGACTTGGCGGAAGAAACGCTGACGCCGGGATCGCCGAGCGACAACCTCGCCGTGACCGAAGTGGCGTTTGTTGAAGAATGCACGGATGCGGGTGGACAATACGTGATCGCGCGTGAATTGGATGGGTTTCGTGAGTTTTGGTTGGGCGCGCACGCTTGTTATTTTTGGAGTTCAACCCCGCCCACCGGTATTGTTTTTGGAGTAGTCAAGTACAGGCAGACGGCGGGGCTCAACAACGTGGCGCCTGAAACGTGCATCGGTTTTCCAGATGAACCGGCGGGGCTTTCAACCGACGCTCAAACGCAGGCGATCGCGGTGTTTGAAACGCTCGAAGGTGCCCAAGCGTTTTATGAAACGGTGGCGCAATAATCTGTCAGGTGCGTTGATCCATTCAGTTGAGGTAACTTCAGGCGCCCCGCAATGACCTGAAATGCCCTGCCACCTGACACGTCGTAATCAACACGGAGTTCCCCAGCGGCGCATGCGCCTCATTCGAACGGCGAGTAACTCGTTGCGGTTGAGTTGTCGATGCAGCAGAAGAGAGCCCGTTCTGGGAGGTCCGGCGACTTGAAATGTCCATCACGTCGCCATCCACCGGTCTCGCCGGTCTCTCGTTTTCGTCGTGGCTGCGCTCGCCACAGAACTCCATCTGGAGAACCCGACGCGCCACGCTGTTCGCTTTTCCGCTTGGCGACGGGCAAGGGTGTCCCAAACGTCTCGACAAGACTGGATCCGTGCCTTGCAGAACGTTCCACTAAAGGGAAGTTACCTAGGAGGCACGGAGATCACGGAGGTTCACGGAGATCTTTATATTTCGGGCTGCAATGGATGTCCGAAACGTTGCTTGGAACCGCGTTCTGCGAGCCGATTGCAGCCTAAAATATACAAAACTCCGTGTCCTCTGTGTCCTCCGTGATTCCGTGTTGAAATAAACGTTTCAGGTGGCGAGGCGTGTCAGGTCGTTGCGGGGCGTGTCAGGTCGTCGCGGGGCGCCTCAGGTCGCCTGCAGGCGAGCACCCAAATGGTAAGGCCAACAGCGGCTGCGATGACGCCGACGGTACCAATCAATTGGTAAGGGTGCGATCTGAAAAACCACGCGCCGAGCGCGGCGGCGCCGATCCATTTCATCACTTCGAGCGGGACCGCCCAACTGCGCCCTTCTTCAAGCCCGGACCAAACGGCGAGGGAGATCATTACCAGGGCAACAATGGTCAGGTTTTCTACCCAATGGAGGGACTTTGACTTTTCTAACAGGGCGGTGGTGGCGCCGGAGGAGAGTATAAAACCTGTCACCACGTAGGCGTTGACAATGCGGGGTGCCGGTGTTCGATACTTTTGTTGGGTTTCGCGCGAAACCTCGGGGATGGTGACAGGCCCGCCGAGATCTTTGGGCCGCCATTCAGGCGGTGCGAACCATACCCAAATCTTGTCTCGGAGGCGCCGGGTTGCCCCGCTCATTTGAGCGAGTTTGACCCACGGTTGAACGTTGGCCCAAAACGGATTCCAACTCGCGAGTGGGCCCACAATGCCATAAACAGGTTCACGCTCCTCTTTTATAAATGTGCCAAACAGTCGGTCCCAAATGATGAAGATGCCGGCGTAGTTTTTGTCGATGTATTGAGGGTCAACCCCGTGGTGGACGCGGTGGTGACTCGGCGTATTCATAATCCATTCAAGAGGCCCGAGTTTACCCACCGCACGGGTATGAATCCAAAACTGGTAAACGATGTCGAGCGTGTACACAACAACGAACATCTCGGCAGGAAAGCCAACGAGTGCAAGGGGCATGTAAAAGACCCAGGAAACAAGGCCTGTAAACCAGCTTTGCCGAAGAGCGGTTGTCAGGTTGTACTCTTCACTCTGATGGTGGACAACGTGCATTGCCCATAAAAAGTTCACGCGGTGGCTTGCCCAGTGGTAGGCCCAATAGCCGAGGTCTACCCCGAGGACGAGCAGGGTCCACGTGAGGACAGACGGGGTGAGGGTTGTGACGCGGTAGTTGTTGTAGAGGAACGCGTACGGGATCAGCGGAAACAGAAGGTGCACGAAGGCGCCCAACATCTGCTGACCAACACCGCATGACAGGCTCGATATGCTGTCGTGGAGGATGTAGCGCTTGTCGGCTTTTTTTCGAAGGACGGCAAACTCAAGCCCAATCAAAAGAAAAAAGAACGGGATTGATAGGGCGATGATGCGCGCATCCATACGGCTCAATCATGGTACCGCCGAGTCGGTCGCCGGGCGAGGAACGTGGTAGTCGAACCGTTGTGTCTGCGACGCGCCACCGTTTTTTGGTGAAAAACGAAGATGCCGGGTTGCGGCTGGACCAGGTGTTGGCGGCTCGCGTGCCGGAGTTTTCCCGTCGAAAAGCGCGGGCGTTGATCGATCTCGGGGGTGTTTTTGTGGACGGGGCCCGCGTGAAGGTCGCGGGCCGGGTTCTAAAGGTTGGTCAAGAAGTGGTGGCAAACGTGGGTTCAGCGTTTGAGCGCGCCACGAAGGAAACCGGAAAAGCGGCGCGCACAAAAGACGAGGCGCATTTGCCGGAGTTTCGGATTGTGTACACCGATACGGATGTTTGCGTGGTGGACAAACCCGCCGGGCTGTTAACGGCGCCGACGCCGGAAAGCGACCGCGGAAACCTGGCGCGGATGTTGGCCGAACACTTGGGCGGCGCGGTGTTTGTGGTGCATCGGCTCGATTTGGGAACGAGCGGCCTGCTTGTTTTTGCGCGCAACCAAGAAACCAATCGAGCGCTGGCGGAGGTGTTTCGCGCGCACAACGTGGAGCGCGTTTATTGGGCGGTGTTGCTCGGCAGTCCGGCTTGGGAAGAAAAAACAGTGACGGCTGATGTGGGCGGCAAATCGGCCGAAACAACCTTCAAAGTGCTGGAGATGGTTGGAACAAAGGCAACGCTTGCAATGTGTACACTCAAGACGGGGCGTACACATCAAATTCGATTGCACGCGGCGGCTGTGGGCTTTCCGGTGATGGGGGATAAGGAGCACGGAACAGCGAGCGCGCTCGACCCCCCGCGAATGGCGTTGCACGCAACGGTTCTTGGTTTCGTTCATCCGCGAACGCGACAAGCGCTTCGATTTGAGAGCGCGTGGCCGGATGAGTTGGGGCGATGGGCGGAGGGGCTTCGATCGGACAAAGCGCTCGGCGAGCGGCCATAAGGAGTTGCGGTGGTTGCGGCGCGTCGGCCTGCAGGACCGACAAGGTGGTGACAGCGAAGCGGCCGATAGACCGGTGGGAATGTGTACTCAGAAAGGTACACGAGGTGACGAGTACGCGGGGCGTGAGTACACAAATGTGTACGCACGCGAATTGGCCCGGCTGTCAGACGCTTGGGCCTTTGCGAACCACGGTAGCTTGAACAACTTCACCCGAAGAGGTGCCAATCCACGCTGTGGGAACGCTTTTGCCTGTGAAAACCACTGTTCGCGGTTCACCCCGGACGGGCAGTCGAAGGTTGGAGGTGGGCGTGGGAACGGGGTTTGCGGCGTTGAGCGAGTCGTTGTCGTAGAGCGCGATGGATCCGTCGGCGAAGGTTGCAAAGAGCGAAGTTTCAACGACGCCGATTTCAAGCGGGGGCATGTCGAGTTCGATCATTTTTGCAACGAGCGTGTTGCCCTTGCGTTGCACGATACAGACGCCCGTTTTGCCGGGTTTGAAGACAGCGGAAAGGTCGCGTCCGCCTCGGAGGCGATCGAGTTCTTTGGCTTCACGCGGGAGAGGTGAGCGCGCGTTGGCACCGGCTTCAGGTGTGGCGCCCGGGTGTACACGCAGCTCGCCGCCTTCGCCGAGATCGACAATGACGAACGTGTCGGACGGGCCGACATCGCAGCTGCGAACGTTGCCGCGAAGAGCAAACGGGCGCTCAATCACTTCGTTTCGGCCAACGCGAAGTTCTGTTGCGCGACCGTCCCAATGAACGACAAGCGCCGTGGCGCCCGCGGCGCGCATGCAGAGTTGGCGAGCGTCGCGGCCGACCTGATCCATCACGGCGTTGTGCGACAAATTTTGAATGGCCCAGATTTCATCACCGCTGCGAACGACCGCGATTTCGCGGGAAAGAAGCGCAACTTCATCGGCCGTGCCGAGCCCAACACCGGTGCTTCGTGAAGTGCCGCCCGCAGTGGGGTGCAACACGAGCTTGACCGGATCGGTCGAGAGCATCGCGACGAGACTTGGGTCTGCGAGTTTGGCGCTGGCGCAGACGTGGCCTTCCATTGTGAGGACGGGCCGCGGTGACGAGACAGTCTTAAAGGGCATGGCTGGCGAGACTACCATGGTGATCGCGATGGTCGGACAGGGGTAAAACGCGCGCGGGTTTTCAGCGGGCAAGCGGCGTGGTAGCGAGCGCGGTCATGGCAGAAACCTTGCTGGACCCGGTTGCGATAGGACGCGGCCTGCGGCGCATGGCGGGAGAAATTGCCGAACGCGGCGGGGGCACAAAGGGCCTTGCGCTGGTGGGCATTCGGCGCGGTGGAGAACCCATCGCTCATCGGTTGGCGTCGCTGCTGAAAGAGCTTGAAGGCGATGCGGTGCCGGTTGGGTCGATCGACATCACGCTCTACCGGGACGACGCGGCAACGGCGCTGCCCAATCCGCGCATTGGTCCGGAGTCACATGCCGTTTGCCGTGGATCGAAGGCGAATTGTGCTTGTCGACGATGTGATCTCCACGGGACGAACCATTCGTGCGGCGCTCGATGCGCTCCTTGACTACGGAAGGCCGCAGCGAATTGAGCTTGCGGTGCTTGTGGATCGCGGTGGAAGGGAGTTGCCAATTCATCCCGACTATGTGCTGAAAGAGCTTGAAATCGGCCCGGAACGTCGCGTGGACGTGGTGGAGCGCGACGGTGAACTTTGGGCTGTGACTGCCCGCGTGGGTGTATCGGAGCCGCCGCCGTGACATTTAATCGACCCTATCGACACAAACATCTGCTCGGCACCGAGGGGATGACGGCCGACGAAATTCACTCGGTGCTCAATGCGGCGGAGTCGTTTTTCGACGTGTCGCGACGAAGTGTACGCAAGGTGCCGACGCTGCGTGGCAAAACGGTGGTGAACCTGTTTTACGAGCCGTCGACGCGAACGCGCACATCGTTTGAATTGGCTGGAAAAAGGCTTTCAGCCGATGTGATCAACATCTCCACTTCAAGTTCGTCGGCCGTGAAGGGTGAATCGCTGCTCGACACGGTTCGCAACTTGGAGGCGATGCAGCCCGATGTGATTGTGCTGCGGCATCATGCTTCAGGGGCTCCGCATTACGTGGCGGAGCGGTCGCGATCGCATGTGGTCAATGCCGGCGATGGTACACATGAACATCCGACGCAGGCGTTGCTCGACGCGTTCACGATCCGCCGCGCAAAAGGCCGGCTTGACGGTTTGACGGTGGCGATCTGCGGTGATGTGCTTCACAGCCGGGTTGCGCGTTCGAATGCCCATTTGCTTACAACCGCGGGGGCCACGGTGCGGTTTGCAGCGCCGCACACGCTGATGCCGGTGGAAGCGGAGAAGTTGGGTGTACACGTGTTTCACCGCATTGAGCCCGCGCTTGAAGGTGCTGATGTGGTGATGATGCTGCGGGTGCAGCGCGAGCGACTCGCAGGTTCGTATTTGCCGACAACGCGTGAGTACAGTCGAACGTTTGGCCTCAATGAAGCGCGCCTGGCCCTGGCGAAAAGTGATGCGATTGTGATGCACCCGGGGCCGATGAATCGCGGGGTGGAAATCGATCCCGCGGTGGCCGACGGGGCGCGCAGTGTGATCATGGATCAGGTGGAAGCGGGCGTTGCGGTGCGCATGGCCGTGTTGTGGATGCTCGCCGCCCCGGCCGAACCTGCTCCCTAAATCGCGGTTGTGTACAGATCGAGGCGTGAACGCGAAAAACGTTCTGCGAAATAAGTCTTTTTTTGACGCGCGTAAGCTGTCGCCGCATGCTTGTTTTTATGGCTTTCGGCATAACGCGTGTGCGTTTCTTGGCTGCTTTGTTCGGTGTTCCGCTTCTCAGCGCAGCTGTTGGCTGTGGGCGTGAGGCTCTGCCCATCGGCGTTGGAGGCGGGGCTCAAGGCGGCGGGGGTTCGGGAGGCACAACCGGCGGCGGGGGTTCGGGCGGAAGCGGCGGTGCCGTGTGTACACCCGTGGACGAGGTATGCGGAAACGGCCTCGACGACGACTGCGACGGCTCGGTAGACGACGGTTGTGTGTGTACACCCGGCGCCACCCAAACGTGTTATTCGGGGCTGCCGCAAACGGCGGGCGTAGGCCTTTGCAAAAACGGCACGCAAACATGCACGAACAGCGGCTGGGGCCCGTGCGTGGGTGAGGTGTTGCCAACCGAAGAGCAGTGCGACACGCTCGACAACAACTGCGACGGCGCCATCGACGACGGCAATCCCGGGGGCGGTGAAACGTGCAACGTGGGTCTTCCCGGTGCGTGCGGCGTTGGCTTTAAGAAATGTGTCTCGGGCGGCTACGTGTGTGGGCAGGCTGTGTTTCCCAAGCCCGAGGAGTGCAACGGCATCGACGACAACTGCAACGGTCAGATCGACGACGCGATCGGTGGAGCGCCGTGCGCGACCGGTCAACCGGGGGTGTGCTCCGACGGATTGACGGGGTGCTTCAACGGAATGACCGCGTGCGTTCCGATCGTGGGCCCTTCAACTGAAAAATGTGACGCGCTCGACAACAACTGCGACGGCTCGGTGGACGAGGGAAACCCCGACGGCGGCGCTTTTTGCATGACCGGCCAGCCGGGTGCGTGTGCGCAGGGCGCTTTTTTGTGTACACAAGGCTCGCTCGCCTGCGTTTCAATTGAGGGTCCGACGCCTGAAAAATGTGACGGCGTTGACAATGACTGCAACGGGCAGATCGACGATGTTCCCGGCATCGGCGGGTTGTGCAACACCGGTCAGCCGCCGCCGTGTGCAATGGGTACACTTGCGTGTCAGGGCTTGGCGCTTGTTTGCACTCCCACGGGTGGAAATCCCGAAACGTGTGACGGCGTTGACAACAACTGCAACGGGCAGATCGACGAGGGTAACCCAGGTGGTGGAACGGCATGTATGACCGGAGCGCCGGGCGCCTGCGGTCCGGGAACGTTCACGTGTCAAAACGGAACGCTGTCATGTGTACCCAACGCTTCGCAGGGTGCGGAGCTTTGCTCGGGTGCAGCCGATGAAGACTGCGACGGCTCGGCTGCAACCGTGATTTTCACCGAGACGTTCGCTGACAACTCGTTCGCTTGGACAACAGATCAAGAATGGCAAATCGGCTCAGCCACAGCGTCGATGGGGCACAATTTTGGTAACCCCGATCCTGCGACGGATCACACGCCGACGAGTGATAACGGCATTGCGGGCGTGGTCATCGGCGGCAACGCGTCCACCATGCTCCACATGACGAGGTGGCTCACGAGTCCGAATATCCCGGTCGATCCCGCCTCACCCAAGGTGTACCTCCAGTTTTGGCGCTGGCTAAACAGCGATTTCACGCCGTGGATGACAAATCGGGTGGAGGTGTTTGATGCGGCGGCCAATGGTTGGTCCACCGTGTGGCAAAGCGGTAACGCCCCGGGTGTGACCGATGCCACGTGGAATAAGCAGGTCTACGACATCACAAGCAAAGCGAAAGGCGGCTTCGTTCGTGTGCGCTTCGGCTTCAATGTGGCGCAAAATGGATCGTTCACAGTTTCACAGTGGAACGTGGACGACGTGGTGCTCACAACCGAGCCGTGCGAATAGGGCCGGTCAGCCCCGTGATCGAAGTTCAGATTTTGCCTGAAATTGCAGCCCTGCCTGCGCACGAATGGAACGCTTTTGAGGGCGTTGATGAAGCACCGTTTCTGTCGTGGGAGATGCTTCACACCATTGAAAAAACGGGATGTGTCGGCGAGGGCACGGGGTGGACGCCTGCGCATTTGGCCTTTTATGACGGCGGAAATCTCATCGGCGGTGCGCCCGCCTATCTAAAAGAAAACAGCGAAGGGGAATTTGTGTTCGATCACGCCTGGGCCGATGCGCTCAGGCGCGCGGGACACGCGTATTACCCAAAGCTGATTGTCGCGGCGCCGTTCACGCCGGCCACGGGCCGCAGGGTATTGATCAAGCCCGGGGCCGATCGAAACCGCCTCGCGCTCGGAACCGTTGAAACATTGCGCGCGGTGGTGAAGAAGCTCGAACTGTCGAGCGCGCACGTGCTCTTTCCAAATGAGGCCGACGCCGAACTTTTTGAAACGCACGGAATGGCGCGCCGGTTCGGCGTTCAGTTTCAGTGGCATAACCGTGGATTTGCCACGTTTGAAGACTTTCTGTCGTCGTTCGATTCAAAGCGGCGCGCGATGATCCGCCGCGAAACGCGGGAGATGGAGAAGCAACGTGTACACATTGAAACGTTGCGCGGCAAAGACATCACGCCTGAAATCGTGGACCACGTGTTTTCGTTTTACAAAGCCACGGTGCAAAAGTTTTTTTGGGGGCGCCAATATCTGAATCGAAAGTTTTTCGAAGAGAGCGCGGTATCGCTCGCCGGCAAAGTGGAGGTGGTGATCGCGCGGCGCGGCGGAAAGATCATCGCCGGCGCGTGGAACCTCGCGGGTTCAAATGCGCTTTTCGGAAGGTATTGGGGCGCAACCGAAGACGTGCCCTTTTTGCATTTCAACGTTTGCTACTACCACTCGCTGCGCGAGGCGATTACGCGCAATCTCTCTCGTTTTGAACCGGGCGCCGGTGGATCGCACAAAAAGTCGCGCGGGTTTTCGCCCACGATCACGCACTCCACACATCTCTTGCAACACCCGGGGCTCGATCGCGTGGTGCGCCAATACCTGGAGCGCGAGCGCGAAGCGATTCAAGAGCACGTCGCGGCCGGCGGCGGGGACGACGACTGATTGCGCCGATGGCCACTCCTTGCCTCGAATGTCGTCCGTCATTTCGAGTCAGGCGCGGGCACAACGTCCCGCGCGCAACGCCCGACAAGCGCATTCATCGCTTCTCGACGCGCACGCGGAACGTCACTTCGCCCGCTGTACGCATCATAAACTCTTCGCGCCTTCACCGGGTCGGCGAGAGCGCAGGCCGCAATAATCCGTAGCCTGAGCGCCTCGACCGAGACGCGAGGCGGTTCGAGCTTTTTCGAAAGGGCCGTATCCAACCGTTCCGCGGCTTCCTCGAACAATCCGCCGCCGTGGAGTTGGCGGGCCATCAGGTAGTCGGGCATGCCGTCGTCGGGCGCGTCGCGAAGCCAGCGCCCAAACAGCTCCGATGCGCGCACTCTGTCGGGCCCGCGTCCCGGTTCACCCACCAAAAAGTAGTACATCGCGGCGCGAGCGGCCGGTTTTGAAATGCTCGCCGCCTTGACCTCAAGTGTACGCAACGTGTCTTCGTCGGTCGTTCGCGTCATGAGATCTCGGTAAGCGCCCGCTGCAAGTGCTCCATCGCCGCTCGGCGCGAGTTCCAAGTCGGCGAGATCTTCGAGCGCTCGATCGCGGACATGTCGCGGCAAGCGCTCATCGTCCGCGAGAGTCTTGAGCGCGGCTTTGCCTTCGGCAATCTGGCCTCTTCGAACCTGCGAACGAGCCATGCTCACGCGCACCATCGGATCGTTGGGATCGAGCGCGGCGATGCGCGTCATCTGTTCCATCACGCCGTCTTCATCGCCTTGATCTTTTGCAGCCTCCGCTTTTCGACGGCATGCATCCACGACGTGGGGGCAACGTCGGCCAAAGATGCCCGGCCTGTCGAAACGCGCTTTCGCCTGCGCACGCGCCGCGTCAGAAAGTTCGATCGCATCAAGCGAATTGAGAAACGACGCTTCGAGATCGGCCCAACTGCGGCCGGTGATTTCGGGAAGGGAGCCCCCCGCATACCAGGCTTTGATCGCACCGGCCCCGCTTGTGGACTTGATGTATTCAACGAATGCGCCGCTGACTGTGTACGCAACACCGGCGTGAGCGCCCAGAAACCCGAGCCCGAAAAGACCCTGAAGCTTGGGCAAGAGGCCGAGGTCTTTCATCGCTTTCGCCCATTCAAGCGGGGACAAGTCGCCTTCACGCGGCGACGCGGCAACGGCCACGCCCTCGATCAGTCCCGGGTTTGGCAAAAAGCCGGCCCACTGCCCTGCGGTCTTAAACGGGCCCCGCGCAAACGAGCCGGCGATCACGTGGGCCAACTCATGCCCCACAACAGGATGCGGGTAGGGCATGTTTTGAACGTAGATCTCGCTGCGCCACGGTTTTGCAATCTGCGTTTCAGCCGCGCCCATCAGTGCCGCTTTTTGGCCGACGTTTGCAAAAAGGTACACCGTGATTCGGTCCGGGCCTTTGCCTTCAAACCACGCTTCAACATCGCGAACGTGCGCATCACAGTCGGCCACAAATCGATGCACCTCGTCGCGTCTCATGCCGCGCGGATGAAGCACTGTGCAGCGGTCGCCCTCGGTGCGCCCACCCAGGGCGGCCGCGATCGAATCGGACGTTTGGTAGTGACCGAGCGTGGTTCCTGAAAGGAGGTGGGTCGCGCTCGCGAGCGCGCAAAGCGCGCCCGCGAGCGCGACCCCCCAACGCCCCTGCCAATTCCAACGGAGCCCACCTTGTTCATTTCGACCGAGATGAAAGGCCAGGATGCCGGCCGCCCCAAGCGTTGTCAGGGTTCCGGCGCGGTACGAAAGCAGCCCCGATGAATCGATCACCGTGTCGTAGAGCGTGCCGCTGAAAAAGCCTGCGAACGGGTCGTACGCGAACACCATCGGGCTCGAAAAAAAGCGCCCCAAGCTCACGCCGGCCGAAACGAGCGGACCCAAAAAAGCGAGCAACACAGCGATCACGCGACGGCGACGAGGCGTCGACATGCGACTTGCCACTTCGGCCGGAATCACCGACCAAACGCCGGCTACGAGCGCGCCGCAAAATGGACCGAGGGCAAACGTAACGGTACCCGACCACGCGTCGCAAAACCCAACGCGGAGTCCGTGAATCAGCGTTGTTGTGTACGCAACAAATCCAAACACAGCGCCGATCGCGAGGCCGCGGGAAACCATGTCAAACGGCGCGACGCTCGTCGTCTTGTCGGCTCGACTTCGCGACAGAGCGGCCGAGATCTCAAGGGCCGAAGAGATCGCCACGCCGGACGGAACAATCAATCCCGCGGCGAGCGCGATTTCGTACCCAGGCCCATCGAAGAGCGAGATAAACCCCACGGCGAACACCGCAAGTGTACACACCGCAAGGCCGATGATCGCCGGCAATGATCGAAAAAAACGGGGAAGCCCCGCGGACGGATCCACGGCGATTGTCACGCTTCGGTTGCGGCCACGCGCTCAGACGGAGGAGGCGTGCGCGGCGGTTCGAGCACGATGGGAAGCAGCTCGTCGATGGTGGAGATCATCGTGATCTTCACGTCGTTTTTTACGTCGTCGGGCACGTCGTCGAGATCGCGCCTGTTTTTGGCTGGGATCACAACTTCATGAAGGCCGGCGCGATGGGCGGCGAGCAATTTTTCTTTAATGCCCGGCACTGGCAGGACGCGCCCACGGAGCGAGATCTCGCCGGTGATTGCAACGTCCGGGCGCACCGGCGCATCGAGTAACAGGCTCGACACCGCGGCAAACATAGTCAGCCCCGCCGATGCACCGTCCCTTGGAGTTCCGTGCCGAGGACGTGCATGTGAATGTCGATTTCCTTCAGCCACTCCGGGTCGAGATGCAAGCTCCCCGCTTTGCTTCGAACGAAGCTCACCGCGGCATTTGCCGACTCTTGCATGATGTTTTTCATGTTGCCGGTGAGCACCACATTGCCTTTGCCCGGCATCTTGTTCACCTCAATGAACATCAATTCACCCCCCGCGGGTGTCCAACCGAGCCCGGTGGCGACACCGGGCGAAAGCGTGTGTTCGGCGGCCTCGGGACGGTATCGATGCGCTCCAAGAACATGCTCGACATGTTCGGGAGTGACGCGCTCGTGTACATCTTGGCCCTCGGCAATTTTCACTGCGGTCGCGCGACAAATCGCAGCCACCTGGCGCTCCAAATTGCGTACACCCGCCTCGCGCGTGTAGTAGTCCACAAGCGTTTCAATGCCCGGCTGCGTAAACTCCAACCGCTCGTCGGTGAGGCCGTGTTGAGCAAGCTGCTTCGGAACCAAAAATTCTTTGGCGATCCCAAGTTTGTCGGTGCGTGTGTACCCAGGCACCTCAATGACTTCCATGCGATCGTAGAGCGCCGCGGGAATGCCGCTTCGATCGTTGGCGGTGGCCAAAAACATCACCTGCGACAGGTCAAAAGGCATGTCGAGGTAGTGGTCGGCGAACGTTGAGTTTTGCTCCGGGTCGAGCACTTCGAGAAGCGCAGCCGCCGGATCGCCTCGGAGATCGGCTCCGAGTTTGTCGACCTCGTCGAGCACAAGCACCGGGTTTTTGACGCCTGCTTTTTTCAGCGCTTGGAGAATGCGACCGGGCAATGCACCCACGTATGTGCGCCTGTGCCCACGCACTTCGGCCTCGTCGCGTACACCACCGAGAGCGATGCGCTCGTAGCGCCTTCCCATCGCTCGCGCGATCGACTTTCCAAGCGACGTTTTGCCAACACCGGGAGGCCCGATAAAAAGCAAAATGGGCCCTTTTTTGTCGGACCGAAGCTGCCGGATCGCTGAATACTCAACAATGCGCTTTTTTACTTTTTCGAGGCCGAGATGATCTTCATCCAAACAACGCCGCACCTCAGAAACGCTGAGCCTGTCGACCGTTGTTTTTGACCACGGCAAGTCGGCAATCCATTCAAGATACGTTCGCGTAAGGTTGTATTCAGCCGATTGTTGCGCCATTCCGCGCAGCCGCGAGAGCTGCTTCTTTGCAACCTTTTCAACGTCCGTGGGCACCTTCGCGCGTCGAATGCGTTCGCGAAGCTCTTCGATCTCGTCATCCTCGCCGGCTTCGCCGAGTTCTTCGCGGATGGTTTTCATCTGCTGCCGCAGGATGTACTCGCGTTGGCTCTTGCCCATTTCCTCTTGGACCATCGAGGAAATTTCTTTTTTCACGCGCAGCACTTCGAGCTGTTTGGTCACCATCGCGAGCACCAAACGCACGCGCGCCTTCACTTCGAACGCTTCTAAAATTTCTTGTTTGTCGGCGACCGTTGCCTGCGCCTGCGGAAAGTTTGAAGCAATGAGATCCGCGAGAGCGCCCGGCTCGCGCACATTGTCGAGAATGCCCGCCGTGTCGCGCGGAAGATTTGGCAGGAGCCCAAGCACTTCACGCGTCGCTTCACGCAGGCTCGTTCCGAGCGCGTCGAGTTCAACATCGCGAACAAGCGACTCGGGAACGCGCTCAATTTTGGCCTTCATGTAAGGCTCAAGCGACGCCGAATTTTTCACTCGAAAACGCCCGAGGCCGTTGAGTACCACCGAGTAATTTCCCGGCCCAAGCCGAATCACTTTCACAACGCGGGCGATGGTTCCAATGGTGTACAGCTCCTTAAACGTCGGCTCATCGACGTCGGCCGAACGCTGACTCACAACACCGACAAGAGCGCGCTCGCGTCCGAGCAGATCTTCCACAAGTCGAACGCTGCGCGGTCGTCCCACATTGATCGGCACTACCGACATGGGGAAAAGCACCGAGTTTCGAAGGGGCAGGATCGGAACGCTGTCGGCGTCCAACGACGGAGGCCGCGTGGGGGGACCGCTCATGGGCGCGGTTTTAGCACCAACGCGTTCAAGGGGGTCGGCGATTCAGAACCCTTCCCCACTCAATGGGCCGGCGCACGCCGTTCTACCTGCCGGCCACCACCTCCCCATTGTTTGCTACGCTCTCAAAAGTGAGCGCCGGAAGCACCCAAGGCAGCCGCCCCAAAAGCGACACATTTGTCGGACGCCAGAACGAAGTCACGTCGCTCCTTGCACTTGTCACAGCGGCCGCAACAACCTCCCTTGCCAAAGCTGCCATTGTTCTCGGCTCAGCGGGAATTGGAAAGAGCCGCGTCGCTCGGGAGCTGGCTCTCCAAGCGGCCGAACACGGCATTCGCACATGGATGGGTCGCGGCGATCCATCGGGGAGAAGACCTCCCTTCAGTGCCCTGGGCGACCTCCTCAACCGCCTTTGCCACATTACAAAAGACGACACGCGCGACAGACGGCGCGAAAAATTGCGCGAGCGCATCGGCCGAAATCTACCCGCCGACACGGTATGGGAAACCACGGCTATTTTGGGAGAGGCCGCGGGAACGAGCTTTTTTGACGGCGGCGTAGATGACAGTTCACCCGCACCGGGCGGCCCCAACCCAGGCGGATCGGTCCTGCTCGGCGACTTGGCTCTTCGCGCCTGGGATGAATTTTTGACAGCGGAACTTTCGCAGGGGCCGCTCGCCATCATCCTCGACGACGCCGACCGCGCCGACATTCCCACCATCAGACTCTTAGAATCTTCCCTACGAAATGGCCCAAATCGGCCTCTTGCTGTGGTTGCTTTTTCGCGACCTACCCTGTCAAAAATCTACCCATCACTCTTCGCGGAAGCCCGCCCGCTCCAACTTACCCTTTCAGAACTTTCACCCATCGCTTCCAAAGAGCTGCTCAAAGCCCTGACCCACGACAGGTTAACCTCCACAACGCTCGACGCGCTCGCAGAAAAGGCCGGTGGCAACCCATTTGTTCTGGAGGGCCTCGCAATGAACGCCGACGCGCCGGTGACCGATCTA
Organism: Polyangiaceae bacterium; assembly: GCA_016712345.1. Taxonomy (GTDB): domain Bacteria; phylum Myxococcota_A; class Polyangia; order Polyangiales; family Polyangiaceae; genus JADJRH01. The sequence goes on along the minus strand of JADJRH010000011.1, from coordinate 1,934,726 downwards.
CCCGCTACGGTGGCGGGTGCGGCAACCGCTCGGTTCAATGCGGCCTCCTCCGATACCCGCCGCCTCCTGCGAGCCGCAAGTGTGTTGGGTGATGTTGTTTCGCGCGCCGATTTGGCCGCACTGCTCGCCGGTTCTATGGATGAAACGGCCATTGAACTTGCCATCGAAGATGCTTGCAAACGTGACCTTTTGGAGCTGCGGGCAACCCCGGTTCAGCGTTCAGATGTGTCAGGTGCCCATTCGGCTGTTCAACCCGCGTCGGTTCCACTTGTGCCCTCCTCACCAAACAGGTGGACAGGAAATGGCCCCGTCAGCCTGCCGGCGTGGGCGCAATTGCCCAACATCGCCCCGGGCGCGCCGCTCGACGTCGCTTTTCGAAGCGCTTCAGTTCGCGAGCGTGCGTACGCATCGCTCAATGAAGAAGACCGGGCACGTGTACACTTGCTTGCGGCGCGACGATTGGGCTCGGCCGACAGAGACGCGGCAACAATTGCTCACCACTACGAACAGGCCGGCCAGCCCCAAATGGCGATCGAACCTTACCGTCTGGCATCGCTGCGAGCGCTCGCCGCCAACGACTTTGAAGGCGCCGTCAACCGCAGCCTCCAGGCTGAAAGCTGCGGCGCAACCGGACCTACCCTCGGTGAGGTGCTCCGCATTCGAGCCGACGCTTCACTGTGGATGGGTAAAACCGCCGAGGCCGAATCCGCCGCACAAAAGGCTATGGGACTTCTCAGCCCCGGAAACGTCTCGTGGGTTCAGGCCGCCACGGTGTACGCTGTTGCGGCGGCGCGCCTCGGCAATTTCGACGCTCTACTGGCCGGCGCGCGCGATATCGAACTGCTGGCGGCGGCCACCCCATTTTCTACAATTGAACCTCCTCTCCGAGTGGCTCAGGTTGTTGCCATGGCCAGGCTTTCGGTTGCCCTGCTCCACGCCGGCGATCCCACCTCCGCCGAACCGATGTTGGGCCGCATTCATGCGCTTCGCGTTGCGGGCGCGCTGGCCGATCTACCCTTCGCACTCGGACATACCCACCGAGCCCACGCCATTAAATCTCACATTCAGGGCAACCTGCTCGCCGCTCTCACATCGTTTGCAGCGGCCGCCGGCAGTTTCGAGCGCGCGCGCGCCCTGCGCGATGCGTGTGTCGACCACATCAATGCCGGTTTTCTTGAATGTGAACTCGGTCGAAACGAAGACGCCGAAAAGCGTCTGACCGCCGCACAGACAACCGCTTCGCGCTTGGGTCTACCCACGGCATCGGCCAACGCTCAACTAAACCTTTGCCTGCTGATGGGTAGACGAAACGCCTTTGTTGCCGCCGCAAGCATGGCGGAAACGGCTCTTGCAATCTACGAGCGCCAAGCCTCGGCTCGGACAATCACCGGTGCGCTCGTGTACCTTTCGCGCACCCTTGTTGAAAGCGGCGCCGCCAAACTCGCACTCGAAAGGGCGGAGCGAGCCACTCGCCTCGCCGACGAGATCTTACCGTACCGAGCGTACGCTTATGCTACCCTTGCCGCGGCACTCAGATCTTTGGGCCGAAGCGCCGAGGCCCTCACCACGGCCGAAACAGCAATGAGCCACTTGCGCGACCTCGGCACCGAAGAGGGAGAAGCTTATATTCGACTTACCCATGTTGAAGCGTTGCACTCGGCGGGCAGAACCGAAGCCGCTCGGGCCGCTCTGTTTGAAGCCGACGCTCGCCTTTCTACCCGCGCGGGTCAAATTTCAGATCCTTCGTACCGCGAGAGCTTTTTACAAAACGTTCCTGAACACGCCAAAACCATCGCCCTCGCCGAGTCATTGGGGGTAGGCTCCACTTCCAGGGCAACCACCCTCTTGGCGAGCCAAATGGAACGAGCGCGGAGATCGTAGACAGTCGACCCAGGTACAACCAACGTTGGCACCGCTCGCCCGCAAAGAGCTTGAAGCGCTTGGGCGAAACCTCAATATCGACAGGCGACAACTCACTATCCGTTGACAGTGGCGCTCGCGCGCGGAATCGGGCACCATCGCCGGGGTGTTGCTTTCGACAAAGGCGCGGGGCACTCTTTCAACCACCGTTGTTCTGATGGGAGGTTTGACGCTCGGGTGTACTCATTCATCCGCGGTCGTCCTTCCAACCGCACCGGCCACCCATGTCAAACCCGCCGCCCAATCGCCTGCGGCGCTCACGTTCGCCCCGGCAAAAAACAGCGACGAATGGGTTGAACGCACGTTTCAGATCCAAACACGTTACACCCGCGTGCTCCTCGTCGACGCGGGCGAGTCACCGGCAAAAAATATCCGTGTGCGGGCCCTCCACCTGAATGCGCGCGCACAACCTTCCATTCCACCTTCCGCTCCACCTCCCGGCGCCTTCACCGACCTGACTGTGGACCGCGTTTTCAAAACACTGCAAGAGGCGGCCGACGCAGCCGAGGGGGTGATCTCGTAGCCGTGGCCCCCGGTGTGTACACAGGCTTCTGCTTGGATGACAAATCTTCGGCGAATCAAGGTCGCTTCATCCATTTTCAGGCGCTTGGCAATCCCGGTCAGGTGACCATCAACAAACCGTGTCCACAAGACAGGGCACGATGGATGATCTACCTGCGCGCGGCCCACCACGTTGTCATTCAGGGTTTTGAGTTGAGAGGGGCTGAAACGCCGGGCGACACGGGCGCTCAGGGCCCGTGGGCGGGAATCATGCTCGACGGCGATTTTGGACGCACCGGGAAACTTACCCATCACATCGCGTTTATCGAAAGCTTTTCTCACCACCACGCCGCCTGGGGATTGCACTCCACCGATTCACACTCGGTGTTGCTTCAAAACAATGTGTTTGGATTTTCGGCCCGTGAACACTCGGCCTACGTTTCAGATGGGTCGGACAACTACGTCATTCGGCGCAACGTATTTCAGGGCAGCCGGTCGAGTGGACTTCAGCTCAACTTGGATCCTGAAGCGTCCCTAAAAGAAACCGTCGGCCACCCTTCCCTTTCTACCCTTCCCCCCTACTCAGAAACAAGAGCATGGGCGCAAACTGTAATCATGCGAGCGAGTCAGATTTTTGGAGAGCGAGGTTTTCCCGATGGGAAGGGGGAGAATTTTTGGATTGAAAACAATGTGATGACAGGCAATGGAACCGGCGGCGGAGGCGCACTCAACTTGGCCGCGTTTCAACATTCAGTTGTACAAAACAACCTCATTTACGGTAACCGCGCCCACGGAATTGCCCAGTGGGATAACCGCAATCCATTTGATAAAGACGCGGTGGCCTCACCTCCTGAAACCGCGGAAGATGCAAAAAACACCGCCAAACTGCCTCTTTTCGGCTGTCACGATAACGTCTTTCAACACAACACAGTGCTCTTATCAAACCCGGGGCGCGCAGCCATGTTGATTGTGAACGGGAGCTACAACACCCATTTGTACAACAACATTTTTATCAACGGCGAAGACGCGTCGATTTATATCGATCGAACAAGCGCTTTGGGCTTTGACGCCTCCGCCCTTGTGTTTGGTGAAGTGCGGTATCGATCAGAACCGTTTGGCTCGCTCGGCTCATCCCCCTACCCTGCCGCTGTCATGTCGGTCATGCGAACATCGCCCAGTTGTTCCACATGTCAACCCAATGTGTCGCGTGCCGCCGTCGAGTCTGAATTTGAAGGTTCAAGTGAAGAGCCCTGGATTATCATCCAAGGTAACTGGTGGGTTCTCAACGCCAAAAGGCCTGATTTTCGCCCTAAATGGGGGGCAACCACCCTGCGAAACAAAGCCGATCATTCCCACCTTGTACCGCTTGACATGGTAGGCGCCCCCAGAACTTCAGCGGACATAGGCGCCCTCACTGGTGCACCTGAGTACGAGCGCTGAAGAAGCGACAACTCAGCGCTGGACATTCATCCGCATCGTCGCTCGCAAAACGTCGCGGCCGTTATCGCCCTTTTGGGGCCTATCACTCGATGCGAACGAAGTTTACATCAAACATCTGAATTAAGTCGTTGTGATCCAGCTCGCGACTTGTCCCAAAACGGATGTGTACCTCTTGGTTCGGTTGCCAATATTGGGAGGCGGCGTCGTTTGCCCAATATCGAACCTCGTGGTCTTTTTCCCCGAGAATCCAAAATTCAAGCCTGTCCCACCCGTCACCGTCGTTCAGCAGATCATCCACAGTCAGGCGTATTTCGTTTGAAAAGAGGCCCCTGTAAACGAACCCCTCGGCCTGGTTGGAATAGACAAAAAACTCCTGACCCCATACTTCCTGCTGCCCAACATCAAATCGAAAAAGGACAGTGAGTCTACCCACGTTGCCAGGCTCGTAGTCTCGGCGCCGAGCCAAACCACCCTTTATTTCATCAAACAGCTCTTGGTTGGATCGGGAGTAGTCCATAGGGAGATGGGCCGCCGTTGGGCACGGGTTGAAACGATGCAAATGCGGTTATCGGGGACGAAACTGCCTCATCGCCTGACTTAGCCCGGTGGGTGTTTCGGCCGCGTAAGGCATCATTCGAGCGCCCTGTTTGCGCCACAATGCGTACGCATTGGTACCCGCCGCATGTGAGCCGGCCATAAATCCGTCATCCAAACCCGGATGGGGCAAACCTTCATGTTCAGGCGGGATCTGAATAACTTGACCGTTCTGAGCGGGGCGCGCCGCACGCATTGTCGCCTCAATTCTATCCGAATCGGCCGGGGCTCGAAGCACCTCGCGAAAAAGTGTGCGCGTTAGAAACGCCCACACATCCACCCGAAGATGGTCGGCCATCGCCTGGGCAAGACTGTTTTCAGGCTGCGCCGCCGCATCGTTTGCAAAACTCTCCCCCTGCCGTCCAACACCCGTGCGGCAGGCGTACGAGAGAATGCGCCCGCCTTGCATAAACGACGAGGGACTCCAAGTCCGAATGGACGTTTTGTCTACCACCAGGAAGCTCGTCCCAAAACGGCCCATATCAATGGCCAACTGATTGGGTAGACCGTGGCAGAAAATGGCCATGTCCTGAATGAGGTACCGCGCCGACTGGCCGTTTTTGGTGCCCACGGGGCGAGTGTTGATATGATTGTTCACCACGGCCGCGCTTGTGAAGGGTAGCAGCCGAATACCTCGCTCGTTCTTTAGGAATTCGAGCGGCAGCTTTTCGTGATTTGTGTAATCCTTGTCACAGTAAATGAGCGTTGTTCTGTCGGCCCGTCGAAGGTTGATCCCGCGATCTCCCATGGCAAACGCGGGAGCCACAAACATCATCTTGAGCCAAAACAGATTGTAATGTTGCTCCGACCCCACAAGGATGATGTTTTCGGTCAAGTAAGGTTCGGGGCAGCACTGCTTGGGATTGCCGCCGCTCGATTTCCCCATAGCATTTGTCTGAGATTGCGACAGTCGGAGCATGTGGCGTCGATCTCCTTCGTCTTCTCGTTCGACCGATAGTATCTGGGCGGGAAACGCCGTCAAGCCTTACTTGAGTGATCTGCCGTCGGCGAGCCGCCTACCCAAGACCGTACTTCACAAGTTTTTCATGAAGGGTGGCCCGGCTGACACCGAGCCTGCGGGCCGCAAGACTCTTGTTGCCTTGGCAGGTTTTTAGAGCGGCCGCCAAGAGCCCTCTCTCGTAGGCGTCCACCCTTTCTTTGAGTGGAGCGTCGGACTCAACAGCGGGCTCCACCGAGTTGGCGGTTTCACCCTTGGGCGGATGAAATGTTTCCACATCCAGAACGCTCCCATGCGAAAGTGCGGCCATGCTCTCCATCACATTGGAAAGCTCCCGAACGTTTCCCGGCCATGGGTAGGTTTCAAGCTTGTCGAGCAGCGCTTCGGTAAGGCGAACCTGCCCCATTCCAAATCGTTCCGCCGCGCGGTCCATGAAGTGTTTGGCCAGAACTCGAATATCGGCTTTTCGATCGCGAAGCGGCGGAATGTGGAGCGACACGACGGTGAGCCGGTAACGAAGGTCGTCTCGAAAACGGCCTTCCTTCACAAGCGCCGAAAGATCACGATGGGTTGCCGCTAAAATGCGTACATTTACCTGGACGGACTTGTCTTCACCTACCGGCAAGATCTCCCCATCCTGAAGTGCGCGAAGCAATTTGGCTTGAACCGTCAGGTCAAGTTCTCCCACTTCGTCGAGAAGAAGTGTACCCCCGTCCGCTTCACGAAAAAGGCCCGGCCGCGCTCGAACCGCACCTGTAAACGCTCCGCGCGCGTGTCCAAATAACTCGCTTGATGCAAGTTCAGATGTCAGACCGGCGCAGTTGAATTTGAGAAAGGGTTTATCACTCCGAGGCGAGGCGGAAACAATTGCCTCCGCAACCCGCTCCTTGCCGGTTCCACTTTCACCGGTAATGAGAACGTTTACGTTTTTGGGTGCAACCCGACCGATGAGGACGGCAAGGTGGCCCATGGCGGGGGATGCAAAAAGGAGTGACTTGGATAGCGAAAGTTCACTCTTCAAGCGCTCATTTTCCGCCTCGATACGCGCTCCGTGCACCGCGCGCCGCGCAACGGCGGTTACCTCTTCGATTTCGAAAGGTTTCTTTAAATAGTCAAATGCCCCAATTTTCATGGCGCTGACGGCGTGTTTTTCAGATCCGTGCGCCGTGATCATGACGACCTTGGGAGGTCGCGCCAGGCTTTGAATGTGGGCGATGAGAGTCATTCCATCCATGGCGGGCATGCGAAGGTCGGTAAACACCAGGTCAAAAACCAACGTGTGGACGAGCTTCAGGGCGGCTTCGCCCGAGTCGGCGCCGGTGACCGCAAACCCCTCGTCTTCAAGCACTCCTTGAAGGGTATAACGAACACCGTCGTCGTCGTCGACAACCAGAACATGCGGCTTGTCGGTCATGACTTTTCTTTCGTCACGGGTTGAGTGATGGGGAATTGAAGCGTTGCGACCGCGCCTTGTGTTGGGTGGTTTTCAAGGGTCAAGTCGCCACCGTGTTGACGGGCCAGCGTTCGAGCGAGGGTCAGTCCAATTCCACTTCCGTGCGCCTTGTCGGTGGCGCCACGCTGAAAAAGGCGCCCCGACAAGCCCGGCTTAATTCCGTCGCCTCGGTCAAGAACCTGAATGCGAACACTTGCTGGACGCTCAGCGGTTGACTCCACAAGGTTGATCTGAACTGCAACGACCGACTGAGGCGGCGCGGCGTCGAGCGCATTTTGAATTAGATTCGTTAAAATTTGCTTTATTTTGTGCGGATCACACTCCACTTTGAGGGGAGATCTACCCAGGCAGCTGACGATCACCCCACGGTCCGCCGCCATCCCTTCGTGGAGACGCACAACATCAACCGCCAATTGTACAATACATACCGTTTCCAAGGCCAGCGGTCCAAGCGGCCTCGACAAGCCGAGCAACTCATCGAGACTGGAGCGCATTCGCTCGATCTCCCGGCGCATCACGTCCATGCGTTCTGCGCTCTTACCGGTAAGATCTTTGGCGATTAAGCCGGCGAGCCCTTTAATCGACGCGAGCGGGTTTTTCAGTTCGTGAGCCACCTCGCCCGTGAGTGCCGTGAGGTCTTGAAGCGTCTGCTGATGTTCGGCGAGCGTTTGTTCACGCGAGCGCAAGAGGTCTGAGAAAAGGCTGCGAATCACGCCGTCAACAACCACACCAATGCGGGCCGCAACTACAGAAAGAACGGTGAGAACAAGGGGATCTACCCAGGAAATTCCCGGGGATGCGGTGGGTGCCTTCCAGAGAAAACTCTCACCTCGCCAGGACAATGGAAGGTAGTTGAGCCTCCAGAGCAGAATCACCTGAATGGCCAGCGTGGCCAGCGACAGGTGTCGGGGAAGGAGCAAAAAAAGGACCGCCGTAATGAGCGGTATCCCGAATGCGAGAGGACTCGCCGCCCCACCCGTGGAAAGGTATGCCGCAACATGGATGGCCCAAATAGTTGTCAGGTTGCGTGGAACGTTTGACCCTTGAAGCGGGGCTCTACGAGCGATTGCGTACACAATGCCGGTGAGCCACAAAAGCGTCGCCGTAACGAAAAGAACAGTCCGCAGCGGGCTTGGGCTCAACCAAGCCGCAACCGCCACAACCCCCAGAAGGATGGTCATTACCGCCCAGCGCGCCGCGGCCATTGGAGCGGCCGCGCGACGCATAGCGTCGGTGCGGAGGAGGTCAAGCGTGGGGTTCATAGAAAACAGGACAACAGCGCTCGACTAGTGCACCGATTCCGTAGAACTGAAGGGTTCAGATGAATCACAGTAACGCTTCGTCGCCTTATCAACTCGGTGCACTAGGGCCGCGCCTACGCGGCCGGGGTGTGGGGCGAATGCCCCACGGAAACAAAACTAGTACCGCGATTTCGAGCGCTGCGAAGCAGCGGCAATCAACCCATCGGGTTGATTGAATCGCGGTACTAGAGCGAAGAGCATGCCACGATAGCGGTTACTCGGGTTTTTGCGAAGCACGGGTTTCAGGCGGAATTGGTGCCGCCGGTTTCTTAGACACCTGCCGGATTTCCAGACAGGTCAAATGGTCCACCCACGCACTCTTGGGCGGATTTCAGCATCCATTGAATCGGCACAAGCGTTGCCACGGGGCCTTTCTTGGAGGTTCCAGAAGATTCCATGAATGGTTATAAAATCACCTTGTTTGGGGTGGGTATTGCAGTAACCCATTTGGGATGTGCGTTGGACGATCTCGACGATGGGGAGGTAGGTCAGGCTCCGGCAGCTTTGGTGGGCACCATCAATCCCATGAGCAACACGGATGGGCGTGAACTCGCCGGTTCGTGCGCCGCGTCGGTCACAGCGCCGATGAGCGTTTCAGACCTTGTATCACCGCAGACGATGACCTCAGGGTCGGTGACAGTCTCGGGCGGCTCGTGGGCATCGGCCACGCGTCTGACCGCCAACGGCCCTATTGTCAATCTCACAAGAGTGAGTGGCATTCAATGGAAGGGTGTTGGTTTTTTTGCGCAAAACGGGATGGGTAGTATTGCGCCCGGCGGTCCCGCAAATCACATGAACAAAGCGCCGCTCTTGCTTCAGGTCAGGGCGATGCAAGGTGCTGTTGAGAGGGGAAAGTTGCGGTTTTGGACCTACCAGGGCCTAAAACCCGCAGCGGGGAGCGCCAAGTTTGACGAGATTGGTGTTCCCGATGGAATGAGCACCCCGTCCACACTTGAAAATACTCCCGCTTATATGGGGATCGTCGCCCGCAACCTGACATTTGACAGGTTGGAAATTCAGGTAATGAATCCGGCGGCGCTTTCGGGACCGTGGACAATCGATCTACCCAAAGTGACGGCCGCAACCGACCAGAAAACGTGTTGGCATGCCGATGCAAATTGGCGTTTGGTGAGCAACTCAGGTGAATACGACGGCGCGCCGCCGCCGCCTTTCACCCACTTACTAAGGACAGAATCTCATGAAACGCACAAGGGCCACACGGTCGGGCACTATTGGGAATTTAATGTGTACGCAAACCCGAACGTAGGGCCGGCAAGCGGTTCAATCCTTCAAAATAGCGCGGCCGCAGGCAACCTGACAAGCCCGGCAGTGCAGCTCCGGGACATCGCCAACATGTGTGACCAGTTGGGTCAGGGAGACTTGTTGGGGCTATACCATTGGTCACACTTTCATTTTCAGGGGTACCATGAAACCGACGACGCCGGATACGGTCAGAGCGGTATTCCGTTTGACCCAACGATCTACTGCAATCCAAACCAACCTGAAAACCCGTATTCCCGCTATTGTGAAGGGTTTCTAACGTGTAAACAACGCACAAACCTGAGCATGGTGAACGGAACGTTGGACACCCTGCAAGCGCTTGGCGACCTGGTCTGCGGCGCCACATGCCTTCAGGCGATGCAGGTTGAACGGGATGCGTGCCTCGGCTCACCGGTGCTCGGATCGGGCGCGCCGCCAAGAGATCAGCGCCTTGGTTACTACTCGCTCAACAACGGTAGAACGTGGCGGCGCATTAACCACATGAACAATCGCTATCACAACGGCTACCCCGGAGAGTGGCACTACAACCACGCGCACCCTCATCAAGACAGCGATGGGATGTTGGGTACGGATCACGAAGGGTTTGACTGGGATCAAGACGGTATGGATGAAACTTCATCGACGTTTTTTCCGGCCGCTGGGCAAGCCGACACGCAGTTTGGCTACCTCCCTCCAAACGCTCCGGTGGGGGTAAACTATGTGGCGCCGGCCATGCGTTTTCGATTCAGGTTTGAGGAGAAAGGGAGCGGCCCTTGCAAAGCGGGTGCGGACAACTATTGCGCCGGTTGGAGGCTCGACGACTTTGGATTGGACTACAATGAAGAGTGTCAACAAGACGGAGAGCGTTACTTCGATACATTGGGCGACCCTCACGTTGACTACGTGGCCAATGTCACGGAAATGGAAGTGGACCAAACGTGCGCGTTCTCGCAGGCTGCGGCGCTCGAAGCAGCTCAAGCGGCCTGTACTGCACCCGATCCGGCCGAGTTAGACGGGTATGGGGTGGTGACAAGCGTCCACCAGCACGACACATACGTGTACGATGCCGACCAGTCGCAGGGGTGTTCCAACGCGTATCAAAACTGCACCAAACACATCTGCGTGGAGAGTGAGGGTGCGTTGGAAGGTTGTTACACCTACGAGCGGTCGTGCGGTCCTACAGGCCCAAACAACACGATCTGCTGTCAGGTAACTTCACCTTGGGTAGAGGCGTATTGTCAGAACTAGTGCACCGAATACCTTGAATCGCGAATGAACTCAGCGATTTGTGAATATCGGAAATCTCCAACAATCGCGGGGTGCTCTAGCTTTCTTTACCCAGGGAGCGAGGGCTCGCGCCCTCGCTCCCCGCGCCGAGCAAGTCGGCCGCGGGGCCCAGAACGTAGCGATCCGAACTGGGTGTCTGTCACGCGGTGGGAGCTTCGGGCCTAGGCTTTGTGCCTTGCTTTTGCCTGTTTGAGTACACAAGCAAACTATCCATTTGATTACGGAATCAACCTAATCGGTGCTCTAGTGCCGCGTGTCAAAAGTCCTGCCGGACTTTTGGCGCCGCTGACGCGGCGCGCTTCGCGCACGCGGCACTATCTTTTGTCCCATGGGCTCCGCCCCATCCCCCCCGCGCTTGCGCGCGGCTAGTTCCGCACGAAGAAACTCAACCAGGGCCAAACTTCTGAAAAGCGGAACTAGGGTTTCGGAGTGCTGACTTCGAGCCCCAACAGGGTGCCGCCGTTGGTGAAGACGAACGCGCGACGGGCGAAAGCCGCGGGCACCATGGCAATGCCGGTTCCTGTATCAATCCCGTCGATCACGGCGCCGTCAAGCGGTGAAAAGAGGAATATCCCGTAGCGCGTGGTGCCGACAAGCAAGGTGCCCTGCCACGGCACCGGCGCGGTCATTCCACCTTCGGGCAGATTTCGATGCCACAGCGTTCTACCGTTGTCTTTTGGGTCAAGCCCCCACAACCCTGTCAGACCTGACGAAGCGATAAGAATCTTACGGGCAGGTTGACCGGGGCCCTTCCCATCAACCGCGGGGCGAGCCGGTTCTTCCCACAGGAGCAGTTCGTTCGCCCCAATTACCTTTTCGTTGTGCCAAATGCGTGATCCGCCCTCAGATTCAAGGGCAAAAACGCCTCCTTGGTAGGCGGCAACGTACACAACCTCTGCACCGCCTTCGCGGTCGACGATGGGTGTTGTATCCACGTCGAGGTATTTTACAGGTTCACCCCCGGTGGCCTGTTCAGCCTCGGCGGAGAGGTCTACCTGGGGCCACCGTTCTGACCCGTCGACAAGCGAATAGGCCATGACGTTGCCATCGGAATACGCAAAGTATACTGACTCTTCGCCGAGCGCGGGCCCGGCATGACCGGCGATCTCCATGCCAAACGCCGGGGTGCGGTGCTGGGTCCACTTCATTTTGCCGGTGGCGCGATCGGCGGCAACGAGAGTGTCGTTGGCGCTCACGAAATAAATGGTTTCACCCTTCCGAACAATGCGGCGAGACACTTCGGCGCGGGTGTCAAAACGAAACTTGAGCGTTCCGGTGTCGGCGTCGACTTTGTACAAGCCGCCGTCGTTGGATCCGAAGTAGAGCGAGTTGTCGTCGCTGTCGTAAAACGGTTCACTCTGAACGGGGCCGAGGGTTTGAAAGCGCCAGATGGGCGTCGCGTCTTCAACCCGAAGCGCGTAGAGACCGCCGTCGGAACAGGGAACGAAAACGCGCCGATGAGCGGGATCAAGTTCGATCCGGCCGCGCTCGTAGGGTTCTTTCGTGGGGCGAGGTTCACTTGTGAGCGAGCGCCTAAGAGGGATGCTCAGCGCGTTGCCGGGGTGGTTGACCCATATCGGCACCTCTGGATTGGCGTACGACTTGAGCGCGTCACACCCGGTGAGCGGCGCCGCAATGGACACAAACGCAACGGCCACCACCGCGCGCATACCGCTCGATGTGGGTCGGCTTGTTTGTGACCTCGACGAAGGTGAATCAGTGACCATCACCGTCTTTTTTCTTGCCGAGTTCTTCTTGGATCTTGCGCAGGCGCTGTTGAATCTCTTCCTGTGACATTTGACCGCCGCGCACACCGCTCAAGCTGTCGCGATCGGGAATGAGCGACGGATCGATCGCTTTGAGGGCCTGCTCGATGGACCGTTCGAGATACGGCATGGGCTTCTTGTCGAGGGCGGGCTCCTTGAGCTTGTCGTAGGCCGTCTTGAGAAGGTCTTTTGCCTTGTTGCGATCGTCGTCGGTGCCTTTTGCGAGGAGCAAACGCGCCTGGTGGTATTGCGAAAGCTCTTTGAAGCCCTTGGCGTCAATCGTTTCAAGGCGCCGGTATTCAGCGGCTGCGCCGTCCGCGTCGCCTTTGCCCTCTTTTGCAAGGCCAATGCCTTCAATGGCGCGACCTTTCACGTCGGGATCGGCTGAAGCGAGTTGGGTCTTGAGCACCGCTTCAAAACCTTCGATCGCTTTGTCCCACTCGCGCTTGTCGAGCAGCACACCCGCTTCACCGAGCCTGGCCAAGATCGCCGCGCCGCTGTCCGGGTGCTTCTGTTGCACATCGCGGTAGCTCGCGAGCGCCTTGTCGGCTCGCTCCACGGGCGTTTTGAAAACGGGTGTGGGATCGAGTTCTTTGTCTTCCTCGCCGCGCTTGTCTTCTTCGAGGATGTAGCCGCTCTCCGCGAGCGCACCCGAAGCCAAAAGGCCTGAAGCCGCGCCTAGTTTTTTCTGAGTGAAGTAGGTGTACCCAACGTAGCCGGACACCACAACGAGGCCGCCGGCCACCACCCACTGGATGGTTTGAAGATTTGTGCGAAGCCACTTTGTTGTGGAGGCCCAACCGCGAGCGAGCGCATCGTCGACCATTTCACCGGCGTCGAGCTGGGCCGGCTTGTCGTCCTCCGACGATGCGGCTTCACGACGGCGCTGAAGCAACTCTTTTGCGCGCTTGTTTTTGTCCTTTGAAAGGTCGGCCTCGCCCTCTTTTTTGGCGGGCAAACCCTTGCGCTTGCGACGGCGCTCCAACGCCTCTTCACGGCGGCGCTGCGCGCGATTTGGAGGCGCCTGCGGTTCGGCCTTTGCCTCGGCGTCACCCAGATCGGCGTCGACAATTTCACCGTCTTCGGGTGCTACGCCGAGCGCTTCGGCCACCCGCGCAGCCCGGCCGTCATCATCAGCATCACCCGGCTCGCCTTCGCCTTCGTTTGCGCTGTCCGCGTCGTCTTCTTTTTCAGTCGACTTCGCATCGTCGCCGTCATCGTCTGCCGATTCGGCGTCGCGCTTTTCTTCGTCGTTGGCGGCTTCGTCTTTTTCCTTCTCAGACACGGCGCGAACCGTAGTCGGATGGCGCTACCGTGTCGACGGGGTTTTTGAAGCCGAGAACCTGCCGCGAAGCCGCGTTTGGTGCCCAAAATGATCCTCTTGCGTCCCGAACGTATCCGGGCCATGTCGCCCCAAGGGGCGGGGAGCCCGTGCCGCACGCCTTGACCCATCTCCCGCCAAGCGGCTAACGTGCGTGGCCGTTGCGGGTCCAAGGGGGCAGCAATGCTCGTGGACTCACCTCGAAAATAAGGACAAGGACGGCCCACCCCATGCGTGCACGAGCCGGGGATCCCCCCCGCACGATGCCCCAAAAAATCCTCGCCGGTCGCGCGGCGGATCCCCAGCTTCGCGGGGACTTGGTGCAAGTCAAAGTGGACCAAGTTGTGCTCTCACGAGCACCCACGCGCGCTTTGTCAGAGGCGCTCGCCGCGGGCATGAAAAAGACAACGGTCGAAGTTGCCGTTGCGTACGACGGTACCTGCGCGACGGACCTCGCCTCGCTCGCCGAAAACGAGCGCGGCGCGCCGCACACTGTTTCGTCGGAGTTGCCGGCGTACAACGTGCCAATCGCGCGGCCCGGCATCGGGTTTCCCGGGCCGGTTCACCTCGAACGGTTTGCCGCCCCAGCTCGGCTGGCGCTCACCGACGACCCGCGACTTTGCACCGCGGGCGGCGTGGGCATGTTGTCTCTCGTTGTTTCTCCCACGCTGCTCGGTCAGGCGCTCGCCACCGGGTCCGTGTGGCTGCGTCCTCCGCGATCGGTGCAAATTCACCTCTCGGGGCGTCTTCGGCCGTTCGTCTGCGCGCGCGACGTTGCGCTCGAACTGCTGCGGCGCAACTTGGACGAGATCGTTCGGCGCATTGAAACCGAGCACAAAGCCCCGGTCGTGTTGGAGCTTGCCGGGCCGAGTGCGCGCCTTCTTTCGGTCGGCGAACGTTCTGTTCTTTGCGGCATCGCAGCACGCGTCGGAGCCGCGGCCGCACTCTTCGTGAGCGATGAAAAAACAGAAGTGTTCCTTCGCGATCAGCGGCGCTCCAAGGCACATCGCGCCCTCGTTCCCGATCCGGGCGCCCCGTGCGAAGAAGTGATTTCCATCGACCTCGGTGCGGTGGACCCGCTGCTTCTCGATGAGCAGGGCGCAGTTCGCCCCGTTCGAGATCTCGTGGGCCAACCCGTCTCGCAGGTGGTGCTCGGCGGTGATTCAGGCGTCACGTTGCGCGACATGCTCGCGGCTGCGCTCCTCCTCAAATCCAAACGCGTCCCGTCGCGGCTCGACCTGCTCGTCGCTCCGCCGTCGCGCCAAGTTCTTGAAGTGCTCGCCCGCGCCGGAGCGCTCGTCGATCTTGTGGCCACCGGCGCTCGCATTTTGGAGCCTGATCGGCGCCTCCTCACGGGCGAACTGTACCCACCCGCCAAAGCCGGCACGTCGCTCCGAACGTTCGATCCTGAGCCGAAAAGCCCCGGCACATCGCCGTTCGTTGTCGCGTCCGCCGAAACCGTCGCGTACGCGGTCGCCACAGGCACAATCGGCGATCCGCGTTCGTTCAAGCGCCCGGTGCGCGTCACCGTGCCACGCGCATTGCCCACCGACGACGTGCTGATTCTCCGCGACAAAAAAGGCGACCAAAGCGCTTCCAAAAAAGCGCCCATCGCACCCACCCCCGTTGGTTGGAAAACCGGCGCATCGCTCGACTTGGTCGCCGGTGTACCCCCACGCACATCGTCGCTCGGTGCTCCCGTTTCGACGCGCGCCGACGGACCGGCAACGCAGGGACAAGCGCTCGTTCTTTCCACTCTCGACGAAGTGCGATCGGCAACCGAACGCGCGGGCGAACTGCTCTCGGTGCGCGCCGTCATCGCACCCTTTGTTCCAAGCGCCGTCGTCTCCATGTTGGCGTCCGAAGGCATCGCCGCGTTTTCGGCCGACGCCAACGCCATGGAGGCACTGTCCGGCCAAACGTCCGTCTCCGTCCCGGCGCAAAGTCAATGGGCGGACAGCGTGGCTGTCACCACACCGAAGGGCCGCGTGGATCTGGGCTACCTCGCCGTCGGCTCCGAACGCGCATGGCTCACCGCCGGCACCGCGCGCACCGCTCCAAAAACACCGGCTCGCTGACGTTCTTCGCAACTTGCGCTAAGCGACATCCATGGAGGTCAGCGGGTACGTCGCGTTGTTTGCGTGCGTGGGCCAGCTCCTCGTCGCGCTCGCAGCGCTCTGGCGAACCAGCTCCAGCGCCCTCGCCATGCCACTCGCGCTCTTCTCCGCGAACTTGGCGCTTTGGAACTTTGCCGGCGCCGCCAACGAGCTTTCAGGAAAGCCTTTTTGGGCCTGGGATTGGCTCGACGCAACCGCCACACCGCTCACCGCGCCGCTCGGCGTGTGGTTCGTCCTCACGTTTGTCGGCGAGCGCAAACGGATGCGCCTCCTGCATCGCGCGACATGGATCTACTTCGGTGCGATCGCCCTCATCGGCCTCGCAAGTCCAATTCTCTCACGCTCGTTTCCCGTGTTGCCCGGAACGCCTCGCTGGCCGTTCGTGCTCTTCGCTGGAATCATCCCCACGTGCGGATTCGCCGTCGCGCGGCTCATTGCGCACCTTCGACTCACCACAGACGCCGATGAAAGCGCTCGCGCCCGCCTCTTAATTCTCGCGCTCCCCATGGCCGCCGCCATTGGCTCCACCGAGTTTCTGCGTGAACCGCTCGCAACTCTCGGTGTACACGTTCCGCGCCTCGGGTCCGTCGGCGCACTTTTTTGCGCCGTTCTCATGGCCATTGTTTCGTTTCGAATGCGGCTTTTCGGGCGCGAACTGTCCACCAGCGCGCTCGTTTTTGCAGCCGGCCTCACCATCCTCGGAATCGTCTCGTACCTCGTGCTCTTTCGCCTGCTCGGCTCCCACGCGGCGCTTCTCGCGGGTGGTACGGCCGTTCTCACAGCGGCGCTCCTCACCGCCGCACGCCAAGCCGCAGCCACCTCCGCCGAACGTCGCGAACGCGTCGCTCAACTCGCAAACCTCGGCCGCCTTTCGGCGCAACTCGCGCACGACCTCAAAAACCCTCTCGCGGCGCTCAAAGGAGCCATCCAGTTCTTGCAGGAAGAGCACAAGCAGGGCCGCCCAATTGAACCGCACGCCGGCTTTTTGGATCTCATGCTCAACCAGGCCGATCGCATTGAGCGTGTCGTCGACGCGTACCGCCGATTGCATCGCATTGAACCCGACAAACGCGTCTCCGACGTGGGCGCCCTCATTCGCGACATCGTCGCGCTGCAACCGTTCGCCGCATCGCCGCAAATCAAAGTTCAAGTCGACATCGAACCCAACCTTCCAGAATGTGCGCTCGACCGCGATCTCGTCCCGCGCGCGCTCGAAAACCTCCTCCGCAACGGCTTTGAAGCCATGCCCGACGGAGGCACCGTCACCGTCCGCGCCCGAAAAGCCGAACACGCGGACGCTGTACACATCGAAGTGTCGGACACCGGCAGCGGCATGGACGCCCGCACCCGCGAACGCGCTTTCGACGACTTCTTCACCACCAAACCGGCCGGCACCGGACTTGGTTTGCCCCTCGTGAAACGAATCGCCGTGGCCCACGGCGGCGACGTTGCAATCCTCGCCAATCATCCGCGCGGCACGCTGGTGCGAATCACCCTTCCCACAACATAAACTGCTGTCCGTCCGTGATATGTTCGCGCTCGCAGTTGGCCGCGTCGGGTGCGCCCGATCCCGCGACGCGCGGCGCCCATCACACAAGGACTCCGGGGCCATGGCAGAAAACGAAACCAAGACGCACGTGCTCGTCGTCGACGACGATCCGGCTGTTGGCATGGTGCTCGGCGCATTGCTTCAACAAGCCGGCTATCGCGCCACCTCCGTTCAATCGGCCGCGCGCGCCGTGGAGCTGCTCAGCACCGAGCCCATCGACGCGGTCATCACCGATCTGCGCATGCCCGGAATGGACGGCATGCAACTGCTCGCTCACGTGGTGCGCGCCCTTCCCGACGTGCCTGTGCTCGTGATCAGCGCGCACGCATCCATCCCCGACGCTGTCGAAGCCATGAAAGTCGGCGCCGCCGACTTTGTGCAAAAGCCGTTCGATCGAGAAGAGATCTTGTTCTCTCTCAAAAAAGCGCTCGCGGGTGCACTCAAAGCGCGTGCGGCACCGCCTCCGCCCGCCGAAGCGCCGGCGCTCGTCGGTCAATCGCGCGAGATGGCCGATTGTTTGGCCCTCCTCGCGCGTGCCGCAAAATCGTCCGCCACCGTGCTCCTCCGCGGTGAAAGCGGCACAGGAAAAGACCTCGCAGCGCGCGAAATCCATCGCCAAAGCGCTCGCAAATCCGGCCCGTTTGTCAAAGTTCACTGCGGCGCGCTCCCCGACAATTTGTTGGAGAGCGAACTCTTCGGTTACGAAAAAGGCGCCTTCACCGGAGCGTCCACACGCAAACCGGGACGCGTTGAAATCGCCGAGGGAGGCACGCTCTTCCTCGACGAAATCGGCGACATCACCCCGTCTATGCAAGTCAAACTGCTCCGCGTTCTTCAGGAGCGCGAGTTTGAGCGACTCGGCGGCACCCAGACGCTCAAAGCCGACGTGCGATTCATCGCCGCCACCCACCGCGATCTCGAAGCGATGATCGCCAAAGGTGAGTTTCGAGAAGACTTGTTTTACCGGCTCAACGTCGTCCCCGTGTGGATGCCTTCGCTTCGAAGCCGTCCCGGTGACATCCCCGTGCTGGCCAAACACCTCGCTGAAGTGATCGCCGCGCAACATCGCCACGAGGTCACTCTCGACGACGGCGCGCTCACCGCACTTTCAGCCGAAAATTGGCCGGGAAATGTGCGCCAACTTCAGAATTTTATCGAGCGCCTTGTCGTGCTTTCCGACGGCACGGTCGTCACCGCTGCCGACGTTGCCCGTGAACTCGGACGCCGCCCTCTTTCCGAGAGCGGCACCTCAGCGGCGCCCGCTCCGGTATCGGCCCAGTCGCCCGACGATGCAACCGCTCGCGCAAGCACACCCGCATCCGCGCCCACCCTCGACGATCGCCGCCGCGTTGCCGAAAAAGACGCCATCGTCACCGCACTCCAACAAGCTGGAAACAACCGAACGCTCGCAGCCCGCCTGCTCGGAATCAGCCGCCGCACGTTGTACACAAAGCTCGAAGAACTCGGAATTCGCTAGTGCCGCGTGTCAAAGTCCTGCCGGACTTTTGGCGCCGCTGCGCGGCTAGTTCCGCAGGAAGAAGTGGAACACGGGCCAAACTTCTGAAACGCGGAACCGGCCGAGCCGTTCCCCACCAAGTGTACACATAACGCCCACGCCTTCGATCGGCCGTCACATGGCTTTCGAATCTCTCGTTTCGGTTCTCCTCCCTTTTCGAAACAACGCCGCCACGCTTCACGAGGCGCTTACAAGCGTCCTTGCCGAGCGCGACATCTCTCTTGAAGTGATCGCTGTCAACGACGGCTCCACCGACGAAGGCCCCGCGATCGCAGCCGAAATCGCGCGCCGCGACCCACGTGTACACATCATCTCAACTCCCGGCATCGGCATTGCCCGAGCGCTTTCATTGGCCGCGGGGCAGACTCGCAGTCCCTTTCTGGCGCGCATGGACGGCGACGACATTTCTCTTCCTGGCCGCATTACCCGCGCGATCGAATTGCTTTCATCCAATCCATCCCTCGGCCTCGCCGCCTGCCGCGTTGAAGGCTTCCCCGAACGCGCCGTCGGCGAAGGTCTCTTTCGCTACATCGCCTGGCAAAATGCGCTGATTTCCGCTGCCGATCACGCGCGCGAGCTGTTTGTCGAATCGCCGGTCTGCCACCCCTCCGTCGTCATGCGGCGCAGCGCGTTTGAAGCAGCCGGCGGCTTCCACGATGTGCCGTGGCCCGAAGACTACGACCTGTGGCTGCGCCTTGATGCGTGCGGCTTCGGCCTCGCGAAAGTCGCCGAGGTACTGTTTCGCTGGCGGCACCGCGAAGGCCGAGCCACCTTCGCCGACAATCGCTACAGCCTCGCTAAATTCGACCAAGTCAAAGCCCGCTACCTCGCCCCCAAACTTCGGCGACTCGCGCGCCCCGTCGTCTTTTGGGGCGCTGGAAAAACGGGGAAACGCATCGCGCGCGCCCTCGAACCGCACGGCATTCGACCCGCGCGATTCATCGACATCGATCCGCAAAAAGTTGGCCGCACCGCACGGGGTGTACACATTGAAGGCCCTGACGATCTTCGCCCCGGTGAGTACACAATCGTCGGGGCGGTGGGCGCGCGCGGCGCCCGTGACCTCATTCGCGCTTTTCTTCTGCAGCGCGGTTTCGAAGAGGGATTGTCCTTCTTTTTCGCTTCCTAACCGCGCTCCGGCATTGCCGCGCAGTCGATTCGCGACCAGCCTCCGCGGCCGATGGTTCGCCCCGCTCTCGCCTTCGCAGCCCTTTCACTCGCAGCCCTGTTCGCGCCGGCATGTGGCACAACAGCCGGCGGCGACGGATCGGGATCGCCCTCCGCCTCGGCGCAGGCACCAAAAACACCGCCGCCGGAGACCACCCTGTTTGCGCCTTCCAAAGCGGTCCTCGCCGATCTTCCGGCAACGCAGCTCCTTCCAAACACCGTCACCGCAGTGTTCGCCGTGCGCGATCCGGCCGCTGCGCTCGCAAAACTCACAACGCTTGTCGGTTTTGCCGAAGCCAAAGATCCCATCGCCAAAGAGGTCGATGCTGAACTCAGACTCTTCACAAAGGATCTCCCGGAGATCGCATCGCTCGCTCAAAATGGCGTTGATCTCTCCAAACCCGTAGGACTTGCCTGGTTTGACCCGGCGTTTGAAACCGTCGCGCTGTTCGCCTCCGTCGGCGATGAAGCCGCGGTCAAAAAATGGATGGAGGAGCGCTCCAAGCTCGCGAACGGAAAGCGCCCCGTCACCGCCGTGGGCAGCGCGCAGGTGCTCCGCGCCAAAAACGACGTCACGCGCGCCATGGTGCTTCGCAACGCCCACGTCTTTTGGGTACGCACCCGCGACAACTACAAACAAGACGACCCGCGCGTCGTCGACGCTTCCGACGCAATCGCAAAAACAGAAAACGCCGCGAGCATCGCCGCAGATCCGAACTTCACCAAAGCGGTGAGTACACTTGCGTACGGAAGTCAGGCAGCGCTCTTCGTCAACATGCAGCGCACCTTGGACCTCCTCTCCAACGAACGAAAAACGGCGGCCGAAGAGGCACAAAAAGAAGTGGCAGCGGCCGAAAGTGAACTTGCCAAAGCCACCGAAAAGAAGCGCAAAAACAAATCGAAGAAGCCGAGCGCGACCGCAAAGAAGCTCAAAACAAGAAAATCCGCGCCGAAAAACTCGCCAAAGACGCAGAGCCCTTGGTTGTCGTGCGCCAAGAAATTCCAGCGCTGGCCGCAGGTGTTGAGCTTTCAGATCGCGACATTCGACTCAAGGCGTTCCTCGTCGCGGAGTCCACCGGTGGAAAAACGGTCTTCACGCCGCCCAAGTTCACGCGACCCCTCTTCGACGAGTCGATCAAGGCCAAAGCCGTTGCGCATTTTTCGCTCGACCCGCAAGTCGTCGACTTCATCGTCAATCACTTTCGCCTGACCGTTCCGTATTGGGAAACGGTTCCGATTTCAGATGCGTACACATCGCTGCGTACACTCGGCGTTGAAACAGCCGAGATCAAGAAAACACTCGGACACGAAGTCAGCACGGCAACGCACACGCAGCTCGGCCAGGGTCAGCCTCGATCTTCCGTCGCCGCACCCTCCGCCGCCCCTTCCTCCGAGCCTTCCGGCTCTGCCAATGCAGCCCCCTCGGACGCGCCCTCCACCGCGGCTTCCGTCGCTCCAACGGCGGCACCCTCCTCAAGCCCGTCCACCGACCGCACGGTTGAACTCAAAGGGTACACCGTCGTTTGGCAAGTGACCGATCGCCCGCGCCTTGCAACCCTTCTCGACGAAGGTTTCAAGTCCGCGCCCACCTCCGAACGCGTCGCCAAAGGCATCGTCAAACGAGTGAACGAAAGCACTTTCGAGATCACCGGCGGCCCCTCGCAACTCGCCGCCCGCATTGTCCTCGGTGAAAACACTCTCACCGTGAGTACACTTGATGAAGCGCGGCTCGCGGAGCTTTCCAAACCCGTGTCGACAACGTTCGGCGCGGCGGAACACCCAACGCTTGTGGATCTCGCCCGCATTGAAAACCCTCTCGGCGTCCTCGCTTTTGAAGGAATGCCGTGGCGCGGCCACAGGTACGCCATTTGGGGCGACGACATAGGCCTACTCGGTCGTCTCTCGGGGCTTGGCCTCTTTGCCGGCTCCAGCAAAAAAGCCGAAAAACTCCGCGAAAAGCGGGGCAAACTCGACGATCAACTTCGCCTCCTTGAACGCGAACTTTCGCGCGAAAAACAAGCCGCGTGGGACGCTTTTGCAAAGCGCTTCGGCAAAACGGTGCTGTTCGCAAAACAAGAACCCAGCGGCATCGCTTTCTACGGCGGCGCGTTTCCGCGCGATCCCAATCTCACAGCGCTCGCCCAAGCCGCGATCGACACGTGGCTTTCCGTTGGCTCACGCTGGACGAAATGGAACGAAATGGCGGATCTCAAAAAACGGATCCGCGACATCGACGATCAGCTCGAGGCCGAAATGCAAAGCTCCATGGGCGCATTGGTCGGCGACGTTCTCAAGGGCCTCGGTGCCGACGAGCCCGGTCGTATGGGTGTGCTCGGCGGCGCACTCGACAGAAATGGTGATTGGGGCGGCGCCGGCATCGGCACCTTCGGCGGTGGAGCAGCGGGCCCCGGCGGCGCGGGCGCGGCAGGCCTCGGCGGCGTCGGCAGAGTTGGCACTTCCGGCGGCACGAAAAAGCCCTGAAATGCGTACACAACGCAACCCACACCCACGCAACCAAAGCACGATGGGTACACACATCAACGCGTACACAATGCATCCACAACGCGCACACACCGGTGCGTACACAGCGCGGGCATAGCGCGTACACAACACGCACGCGTCCACAACCCGTGCTTCATTGTGTACACCGTTAGGCTTCCAGCATCACCGGCAACACGCGCTCTTCGAGTTGCGACCGCAATTGAACAAACCGCTCACCCTGTCGCATCGGCGCGAGCAGCGGGCAGCGCTCCAGCCACGCCAGATCAAAAAGCCCGTGTTCCAGGCTCTTTTCAATGCTCACAAGCGCGCCTTCGAATTGCCCGTGAAACGCCCGCACTTCGGTTTCGATTTGATAAATAAACGATCGGCGTCGCGCCGACGCCTCATCCCGCGCCACGAAAAACGACAAATCGATCACCTCAGACGGCGCCTTGTCAGTCAGCACCTGCTCAAAAAGCCACTTGGCCACCGCTAAAACGCGTTGCCCTTCTTTAAGCAGCCCCAGATATTTCTCCGCTGTTACCCGATCGCGCTGCCACAACGCGAAACGCGCGCGCATAAACCACAAGGCCTGCGGCCCTTCGGTCTGAGCACTTCTCTCGGCGAGCGCCGGCAGATCATCCCATTTGCCCAAAAATGCGTACGCACGTGCCAATTCGCCCACAGCGAGCGGCACATTCGGCTCAAGAGTCATCGCGGTTGTCAGGCTCTTCACCCCGGCTTCGAGACGATTGCCTTCCACAAGCACACGCCCTCGGAGCGCGTGCGCCTCGGCCAACGTTGGAGCGCGAGCCAACGCCTTTTGAAGAGAACGCACCGCGGCCAGCGCATCACCGCTGTTCCACATCACCTGCGCCAACGCAAAATGAGGCTCGCCCAAATGGGGTGCCGCTGCGAGAGCACGCTCCGCCGCCTGACGCGCATTCGCGCCTGCCTGCGCTCCTTCGGGGCCGCCGAACCACCAAAGCCGCGCACACGCGAGCGCGTACGCCGACAAAATGGTCGGATTGTTCGGCGCCCGTTCAAGCGCCTGCTCAAAGAGCGTCACCGAACGCCGAACCGCTTCCGGCCAGTACTTTCGGTACTCCTGCCGCCCGCGCAAATACAGATCCATCGCCGCGGGATCGGCCGGCGACTCGCGCGGCGGCGGCGACGCATCGTTCAACGTCAGCGCTTCCGCGACCGCGCGCGCGACCTCATCACTCACCTCAAAAACGTCCACCGTGTGTTTGTCAAAACGCTTCGCCCAAAGCTGCGATCCGTCGCGAACAAGCACCACGCGCGCAGTGATGCGAACACCGCTCGACGTTCTGCGAATTGACCCTTCCACCACCAAACCGACATCGAGCTTTGCGCCGACTTCACGCGGATCCGACTCGGTTCCTTTGTGCTGCATCACCACGCCCCGCGACTTCACGCGCAGGCCCGGCGTCATCGACAGAGTATCGATCAATTCATCTGTGAGCCCGTCGGCGAGGTACTCATCGTCGGCGTTGCCCGCGTTTCGAAACGGCAACACGGCCACCGACTTTGTTGATGACGGCGCGGCCTCCGACGAAGGTGGAGGCGCGGAGCGTACACTTGGCCGGGGCCCCGTCGATGACGGCGTCACCATCGTTGCCCCCGCACTTGCCAACGTGGACGACGTTCGCGGCGACCGTGGTTGCGCCGTCGTTTCCGCGTCGGCGGAAGGAAGCGAAAGCGGTCGCAAGAGGCCCGTCGGCGCCTCGGTCACAGGTGTTCCACCGCTCAGAGAAGCCGGCATTTGCACCTGCGTCGGCGCGGTGCGCACATCGTACGGCAGCACCGCCGTTCCGTCGGCCTCTTCAAACACCCAGGGTGAAGGAACGCGCAGCGCAAGCGCCACCGCTTCCGCCGAAGGAAAACGATCCGACGGCCGCCGCTGCATACAACACGAAATGATCGCTGCGTACACTTCAGGCAAGTCCGAACGCACGGCCCTCGGGTCCGGCGGCGATTGCAACAAGCGCGCAGCCGCCACCGCGATGGGGTTTTCACCGGGCCAAGCGCGCTTGCCGGTAAAAAGCTCAAACATCACCGCGCCGAATGCGTACACATCGGCGCGCGCATCCACTTCTCTATCCGGCTCAATTTGTTCCGGCGCCATGTACGCCGGTGTTCCCACCGCGGCACCCGACGTTTGCAAAGCGTCGCCCTCGGCAATTCGAGCGCGCGCAATTCCAAAGTCGGTGATCACCACACGCCCGTCGTTCGTTAAAAGAACGTTTTCAGGCTTTAGATCCCGATGAACAACGCCCGCGGCATGAGCCGCCGCCAGCCCTTCAACGATCGCCAGCGACACGCGCAGCGCTTCCGTCCACGACAGCGGCGCCCTGCGAATTCGCTCCGCGAGAGGCTCCCCGTCAATCAACTCCATCGTCAAAAACTTTTCGCCGTTGTGCTCGCCGATATCAAAAACGCGCGCCACATTTCGGTGCGTCACGCGCCGTGCGAGCTTCACTTCACGCCGAAATCGGTCCACCACTCCTGGAATGTCGATGAGGTCCGAACGCAGCACTTTGAGGGCCACAACCTCGTCCAACTCCACGTCACGCGCCCTGTAGACCGTTCCCATCCCGCCGGCCCCAACCACGCTGAGCACCTCGTAGCGCCCTCCGACGGTGGCTCCCAGCCACCCCCGGACGCCTATCGATTCCACTGTGTCGTTTGCGCGCACCGATCTCCAAAAAGGGCGCCTGTCGCACCCGTTAAAAACCTACCGCAAAATCCGCCGATGATGCACGTTGTGCGCCAAAGCCTTCAATTTCGGGCTTTGTCCATCCCCACGTCGGTCCCTCCATATTGGCCCCCGGTCCAAACCCTGTTCAAAAATGGACCCACGGCCTCGCTCTGTGTACACCGTCTGCTGCGCAAACAACGCCCCTGCGTACACCGGCACGCAACAACGCCGAGCCCCTCCTGAAAGGTTGGCGAGTCTGGTGCCTTGTTTAGCCGCCGCCGAAAAGTGTACCCAAGCCCGGAATTTGAATTCCCTGCCCACCCGTTGACCGCCACGAATTGGCAGTTGCCTGAACCAGCGGCCGACGAAGCTGCGGCATTGGATGTGTACGCTCGAAGCTGAAGAGTACACTCATCGGCGTTAACTGATCGAGCCTCGCAAAAAAGTCGAGCGTCAGAAGCGCGCCGCCTTCGGTCCATTTATACCCCGTGCGCCGCGCGCCCGCCGAAAGCAGATTGTTTGTTCCGGCCGCGTCCGACGCCAATTCATTGGGCTGATTTGCGAGCGGAATCACGTTCGATGCGAGCCGCGCCAAATCGGCCGGCGACACTCCGCGACTCCCGCTTTGTGTACCCGTCGCACAACCCGTGTGACCCAGATAGTGGTGCCCAAGCTCGTGTCCCAACACGAACGCCACCTGCTCCTCGAAAAGCTGGTGTTGACGCTGCACCTTGCGCCCGTCCACGTTTTGCGCCGGATCGATAAAACCCGCCTGCGGCCTGACCACCGGTTTGCCCGCCTGCTGCTGCGAAGCGAGCAGCGTTAGGTATTGGTCGAGCTTGTTCGAACCAAAGAGTTCGTCCGTGGCCTTAAACTGAGCAATGTACGCCTGCACTTCCAGCAGCCCGTCGGTGATCGCCATGAGCGGCTGACCCTGATCGTCGCAGGCCGCAAACGCGTTTACCTCACCCACGGTTGGGTCGGCGAAAAACGGAATCGCCTTTACTTTTTGCTGATTCGCCGCCGGAAGCGCCGCAATCAGCTCACCCATGATCGAGCCCGCTTCACTTCGCATCCAGTTGATGTCCACGTTGTTGATCGGGTCGTTCGCCACCGGACCCACCACCGGAACGTCGGCCGCCGACGGAGGCTTTTGCTGCGGCGTTTGCACCGTGGGCGCCGGAGCGTTGGGCGACTGCGGATACGGCTGACCGTAGCCGGGATAGGGCTGCCCGTACGGCGGCTGCCCATAAGGTTGCTGTCCGTACGGCTGCCCATATTGGCCGTATTGACCGGGATAACCGTATTGCCCGCCCGTTTGCGGCTGGGTGTTTTGACTGCGATTGCAGCCCAACGACAAGCCGACAAGCGTTACAAAAAACAGCGCCGCCCTGCGGGAAGTAGACATGGGTACGCAGCATAGCAGCGAGCGACACCGTTTCGGGAGGCAAGCCGTGATTCAACCTGACGAGCTTTTGCTTTTTTTCACCGAGCCTTGTCTGCCCGCACTTCGCCGGAAATTGCCGCCGCTCTCCGAGCCGTCACATTTCACGGCGTGACAAGCACTTCCAACCCCGTCGCCTCAATCCTGCTCGCAAACGCCCGCAGCCAACCTTCTGTCAGCGGTGAAATGTGTACACTTTCGGGCTGCGCGGACTTTCGAGCGGCCGAATAAAGCAACACACCGCGAATCGAAACACCCTCTTTTACAAGCGTTTCAAGGATACCCAGGTAGGCCGCCTGCTCCTCTTCACTCGGCGGCGCCCCGTCCCACGCCACCAAACACGTTTGAATCCACGTCGGACAAAGCGACGCCGCGGCACGCAACTTGGAAAGATGTGTGTACACATCCCCCGGCGCCTGGTTCACCCGCCGCATCGCCTCCTCCGTGGCCGAGTCAAACTTGAACCACACCCGACCGTTCATCGTCGCAAGCGCTTTCAGCCCATCGGCCACGTCGCTTTTCTTCACTTGTGTACCGTTCGTAATGAGCACGATAGGCAACTTTCCCAATAGCCCCGTGTCGGCCAAAACCCGTCGCACGACCTCCACCGAAGCTGCAAAGTCCGGGCTTGTTGTCGGCTCCCCGTTCCCCGCAAACGCAATGTCCTTGAGTACACGTGCCCCCTCCGGCGCGCTTCGCGCGAGAAAATCGCCCTCCTGCACGTCGTGAAGCATCAACCGCAGTTCGCGCTCCAACTTCTCCAGATCGATCTTCGGGCCCGCCCCAAGCACCAACCCTTCCACTTGGCAATAGGCGCATTTCCAATTGCAGGCGTTGTTCGGATTCAGATTTACACCGATCGACACCCCCCCCGCCCGCCGCGAAACCACGGGGTACACATAGGTCAGGTCGACCACGTCGGGCGCATGATCCACCGTTGTTAGAAGCCGCTTCGCAACGATCACGCCCCGAGTGTAGTACCGCGTGTCAAAAGTCCTGCCGGACTTTTGGCGCCGCCGACGCGGCGGGCTTCGCACACGCGGCGGGCTTCGCACACGCGGCCACAACCACAAGGTTTTTGCGAAGCACAGCCTCATGTCTTTTTTCGCGCGGCATAGAACCCGCTTGCCCGTTGTCACCCTGGCAAAGCGAAGAGCGCGGCGCGACTGCGCGAAGATTTCATCGCGCGCCCAAACGCCCCATGAAACACTCTTCACGAGGATCATTGGCTATGGAACTCGTGGTCCGCCGCATGGATGGCGCCGCTCCCAATCGTGGTCCCGTCGAAATTGTTGAGCGCAAAGGCCAGGGTCACCCCGACAGCTTGTGCGACGCGATCGCCGAGCGCATCAGCGCCAAACTTTGCCGCGCCTACCTCCAAGAGACAGGCACCGTCCTTCACCACAACGTCGACAAAATTCTTCTCTGCGGCGGCGCATCTCAACCGGCATTCGGCGGCGGCCGGGTCAATCATCCCATCGAGATTCACCTCACCGGCCGCGTCACCGAACAAGTCAAAGACCACCACTTCCCCGTGGACGAATTGGCCGTCACTGCGTGTCGTGAAGTTTTGGCTGAACACGTGCGGTATCTCGACCTTCGCCACCACGTTCGAATTTACCCGCACTTTCGAGGCGGATCAGCCGACCTGACAGAACTCTATGTCCGAAACACCACAAACAGTATTCCACTCTCCAACGACACCTCCATCGGCTCCGGCTTCGCCCCCCGAACAGACCTTGAGAGGGCGGTTTTTGCCGCCGAAAAAGCGCTCGCATCTGCCGAAACGCGCACCCACTTTCCGGCCATCGGCGACGACGTAAAAGTGATGGGCGTTCGCATCCACGGTAAGATCGCGCTGACGGTTGCCTGCGCCATGGTAGACAGGCACGTTCCCGATCTACCCAGCTACCTTGGCGCCAAAGAAGCCGCTTCACAAATTGCCCTGCGAGCCGCCCGGTCTGAAACTCCCCTTGAACTGACAGTTCACGTCAACACCGCTGACAATCCCGACAAAGGGTCGGTCTATCTTACCGTCACAGGCACCTCCGCCGAGGCCGGGGATGATGGTCAGGTCGGCCGCGGAAATCGCACCAGCGGGCTCATTACTCCCTATCGCCCCATGACCCTTGAAGCGGCGGCCGGTAAAAACCCGGTAACCCATGTCGGCAAACTCTACTCCTTGCTCGCCGAAAAGCTCTGCATTCAGCTTTGTACAGAACATCCCGAAGTGGCGGCCGCAGAATGTGTACTCGTCAGCCGCATCGGTCATCCCGTGACAGATCCCCAGGTGGTGGACGTCGCCGTTGAACTCCGAAACGGTTCGTCAGGGGTTCCCACAGCGACAGCCGTTCTACCCATTGTAGAACGTGTCCTCGCAGGCCTCCCTCAACTCCGGGACGACTTGATCGCGGGACGAATTTTTCTGTTTTAACGTAACTTCGCCGACGCTTCAGCCTTCCACCTGATATCTACCCACGAGCGCGCCCACGACATTTCGAACATCGGTCGGCGGCCAGTCGAGCGGAGCGTCAAAAGCGCCCGGCGCAAACGTTTGGAGCGCCCACGGAACTGCCGCGGCAAGCGTCTCTGAAAGGCCGGACGTGACCTTCACGGCAATCCCCAAACCTCGTTTGGGAAGGGCAATACAAAACACGCCTTGAGCCCCAATTTTTCCGATGTAGGGCTCCCGAATGGTCTCGGCGAGCAGGAGGTCAAGCCGACCTTCTCCCGAGGTGAGTTCAGGGTGAACTGCCATCGCGTTTGCCACCCGCGAAAGCCGAGCGATGACCTGCGGATCTCTACCCATGGTAGAAACCGGCGAAGCCGCAGCCAGCACCGACCAAGCCCGAGCAATAGCCGTTACCGGAAGGCAAAACGTGGGAACTCCGCACCCGTCCGTCGCAAGCTGGGGATCCCAACCTGACAGCGCGGAGATCAACACGGAGTTTCCCACCTGAAGAGGATGGGTTGACGGCCGGTAGTCAACTTCCCAGCCCTGCCGCACCGCCGCAGCCAACATGAAGGCATGTTTTCCCGAACAATTGTTGTGGATGTCTGTAAAATGTTCGCCCGACCTGACAAGGGCCTCCGCGCTTGGAGCGTGCATCGGCGCATGGCCGCCGCATCGCAGGCCGGTTTCCGGTACGCCAAACCGACTCAATACTTTTCTAGCCAATTCAACATGGCGAGGCTCCGCGCTGTGCGACGCCGCACCTATGGCCAACTCTTCGTCTGTCAGATCCGGATCACCCAAAAATCCAAGCGAGTTTGCCAGTTGAAATGGCTTTGCGGCCGATCGAAACGGCGTCACTCGGTCCACGCCGGCGAGATCCACGTCGCTCCCGGCGTGAGCCACCGCAACCACAAAAGGGTGTTCGGTCTCTCGTACGGAGCCGCGCGTTTGAACCACGATCGGAGAGCGTCTGCCAGCGTCGTTTCTGGGCGCCGATATAGACATCGGTGCACCATACAGCAGTTACCGGCGGCACGCACCTCAGATTACCACTTGACCAAACCCGTCATTGAGGCTTGGGCGGCAATCCGCAGATGTTGTGACAATAGTGATCGTTACACTCCCAGTTGGGCAAACAAATGTCCGGCCTGGGTAGATTTTGCATCCTGCAATCATCCACCGCGTCGCACCAAGCTCCCTGAGGCGTCCGCACAAGATCTTGATGCATCCCATTTTCGCCGATCAAACGAATCCATGTTCGATGGTAGAAGAGCCGGTAGTTTTCCCAGGTCTTACCATGCAAAAACAAAGACACGTTTACGTCGCGCCCATCACCCCAAACTGTATAACCGCCGTCGTTGATCACCGGCGTGCAGTTCATGTGCGGGCACTTTTTCATGATCTCCCGATGGTAAGTTCCATCGCTCTTAAAAACGAGCAACGTCATCTTACCCGCTTCCCAAGTCCGCGCGCGAAACGTTCCGTAGAGCTGCGTCTGCAAAAAGAGAGCGCTCTCAGACTCCGCAACGGCCTCGGACTCTTCGGTTTCCGCAGGCCCCGCGCACGCGCCAAAACCCAGCGCCAAAGCGGGGATCAGTGTCAATGCTGCCAATTTCGTGCGAAGCATGGGTAGCCTCCTTTCTTACAACTGGAAACTTTCCCACCATCGCTTGGCAGAAGCCCGCCCCACAAAAACATGCAGTCAGCCGGCTTCTGCGTCGCCTGGCTTTTCAGAAACGGCATTGATCATACCCAGCATTGCGCATGCCACCCAGTATCACCCCATTTCTTCCGGTGAATACGGCAATCGTTTCTGACCATCCCAGCACGACATGCGCTTCTGCCCCCTTTTCCGGCCATTCATGCGCTGGTCTACAACGCGTCGGACCGAAATTCGGCTCCCCCGCTTGTCAAGGTGCCGACCGCGCCGAGGGAGGATCGGTTGCAATCAGCTCCTCCGTTGTGGTGTCGATCATCACTCGCTTCACAAGCAGTTCACCCTTCGCGATTTTGTCCGCAATCGTGGGTCGAGCGAGCAACTCAGAAATCCTCTTCTCGCGTTCGTCAATTCCCTCCGACAGATGTGGATATTGCTTTCGTTTCTCCCCATCCGCGGCCACCTTTTCGGCTGCGCAGTCGGTGTGAGTTGTCAGAACAATCACCTTGACCCCGTTGGCCACTGCCAGTTCCAACATGTCCTCTTCGTGCTCGCCCAACACCGAGCCTGCCGTGCGAACAACGTAGTAATACTTTCGCGTGTCCCCCATCAGCTCCACCGTATCTACCCTCGCGTCCATGCAGGCAACGATCGCAACAAGAGGGTGATGGGTAGACCGGGGAAACTTCCGCCGCACCGACGCCGCCATCCTGTTTTGGTTAATCAGCTCCTTCCAGACTTCCTCAGGCCGCGCGTCTTCGTGGGCAAAGTCGTAGTCATGAATCGGGTCTTGCAACCTGTACCCCGCATTGACCATGGCTCCACCCACGACAAACCGCGCTTTTGCGCTCACAAGAAAAATCAGCGCCACCAGAGCCAAAAGCCCGGCTGCCGCAATGAGTGTAATCTTTCGAGCGCGAGGATGGGTAGATCCAAACATGGAGGCAGCCAAACTTTCGCAACAAGTAGACCACCGTGGCAAATCGCATCTACCACCCGATTCGCCACGCATCCCCCGCGGCAAAGCAGCAAGACATGCACTTCTGTACGCTCAAAAATCAGATGGGTAGAGACAAACGACCCAATGTGCCCCATAGTCGCCCCATGCATTTTGAATTGCGGTCTGAGTTCCGGTGTACACCGGAGGAGCTGTTCGCCTTTCACGAGCGCCCGGAAGCGTTGGCCCTTTTGGCCCCACCCGGAGGACCGGTTGAGATCATACAACCTCCGGCAAGTCTTCGCGTCGGTGAAGAAGCCCTCCTCCGCGTAGGGCTCGGACCGTTCAAAATACAATGGGTCGCCCGCCACACGGTATACGAACCTCCCCATCGATTTGTGGATGAACAAATGTCAGGTCCGTTCCGCCGATGGCGCCATGAACACCGGGTAGAACCGTGCGGGATCGGCGCCGCACTCATCGACAGCATCGATTTTGAACTGCCCGGTGGGCCGCTCGGTAAGGTCATGGCTCCCCTGGTCGCAGGCGGGCTCAAAAAAAGCTTCAAAACGCGACACGACGTCACTCGTCGCGAGGTGGAACGCAGCAACCCTTGACGCCGCCGCCCGCGTCAAGCATGCCGCCCGCAAACATGGAAATCGTCACCCAAAGCCTGCTTCGAGCCGCTCAACTGACGTGGCGACCGAGCCACGGGGGCGTTGTTTTAACGGTCGTCTGCAAGGCCACGTTTTCCCTGCGGCCGGGAACTTCCCCACTCGCCACCTCACAGGTGCCGGTAGCCCCCAACGATGTGTACGCAGAGAGCGGATCGCTTCAAGTGGCGTCCGATCTTGTACCCCTCAAAAAGCAGCCTGAAGTGCTCCTCATGGGGCACGCGTACGCTCCCGGTGGAAAGCGGGCAACCTCCTTTTCGGCTCACCTTACCGTGGGTGATATCCACAAATCGATACAAGTCACCGGCGACAGAACGTTTGGATTGGATGGTCAACTTTCAGACCCTTCCCCAATCACAAAAATGCCACTCAACTGGGAAAGAGCAGCGGGTGGACCCGACACGGTAAACCCGGTGGGTCTTGCCATCGGCGGCGGCGCCAAACCGGACATGTACGGTAGAATTCGGGTGCCAAACCTTCTACCGGTCGACCTCAACCTTACCTCTCGGACCGACCTCATTCGACCGATTGGATTCGGCCCGCTCGCACCCCATTGGCCCACCAGAGCCGCGTGTTTGCAGCGC
Organism: Polyangiaceae bacterium; assembly: GCA_016712345.1. GTDB lineage: Bacteria > Myxococcota_A > Polyangia > Polyangiales > Polyangiaceae > JADJRH01. The sequence continues at coordinate 1,901,622 of JADJRH010000011.1, read as the reverse complement.
CACGTTGCCGGTTGGGATCCCGTTCGGTGGAACGAACGGTCACTCCCACCTGACATCGACCTTGGATATTTCAGTGCAGCGTCGCCCGACCAGCGTCGAGGAACCCCGTTTGGGGATGACCTAATCTCACTTGAGAACTTGCATCCCCTCTTTGGTCAACTCAGCACTCGACTCACCGCGGTCACCCCAATTGTTCAGGTAGAGCGCGGTCGCGGCACAGAAAACGTTCAGCTTCGCGGCGACACTCTGATCATTGATACAGATAAAGGCACAGCCATGCTCTTGTGGCGTGGACATGTCGTGCTGGATCACGCCGACGAGCCGGGCCGCATCCTCGTTACACAAGGAGAACTTGCCGCTTCCACACCGCCGACACGACCTTCCGCACCGCCCGTGTTTGACCACACGCAGGCGCCGGATCTGTCAGGTTCCGCCGCAAGTCCCCTACCCTTCGGTAACTCAAATGCAACCGTTGCCAACCCGGCAAGTCAACCTTCCAACGCTGACAGCGCGAACAATGCTGTGCTGTCCGGCGCAACCATGGCGATTGACGATTTGTACGGTGGCACCATGGCGTTTGGATTTGCAAATCCGACTCCGGCCGTGCCTTTTTCAAAGTCAAATGATGAGTCGCCGGCCCGGCCCGCTCCCGCCGTTGAAGGAGTGGGTCTACCCTTTCAACCGAGTGTTTCCCCCTCCGCCGATCTCCCCGTTTCCAACCTTCCCCCACCACCTGCCTTTGCTCCAATTCAACCCACCTACCTTCGTCGGGCCCCATCGGAAACGCCCGCGCCGCTCGCGTTGCCGCCCTCCACGGGTGAAGCCATCGCTCCCCCGCCGCTGCTCCTCGCCGTTTCTGAGAACCCGTCACCTCCGGCGGAACCTTCCACCGCCCCCACACCCAACGCCTACCCCCCAAGGCGGTGCGGCGGCATCCACGCCCGAATCCAATGTGACGAAGAAAACACCTCCGCCATCCTTGAAGCTGAAAACCTTAGCGCCGACCAATGGGAAGAAGTTCACTCCCACTGGGAAGATCGCATGCTCGCCGAAGCTTCGCGCGGCAACGCGGCACTCTTGTCAGAATATGACCAAGCGTATGTAGAAACGCTTGAAGCCGAGCGCCTACCCATCACACAAGCGGTGTACACTTCGCTCGCAGAAGCCAACAGCTGCGGCGAACTCGACGAAAAATTGGCTGAACTCAAACTGCCTGAAGACGCCTGGGTACACATCCAACGCGTTCAGATCGCCCGAACCCTCAGTTGAGGTCAATTGGATCGCCCTCAATTTTGGTGGTGCCACCCTTCAGATGGGCCTGCTTTGCAGCCTCCATGGTGATTGTTTCGCCGTTGACGGTGATCTCCGTCCCCTTGATGGCAATCTTCCCGGAGGCTTCCAAGACAATGCTCGCCGCCCCACACGTGATTTCAATTTTCTGACCCACCGTCACCGACTTGGTCATGCCCACGTTTTCGATCTGTTTCATGGCAACCGTTGTTGTCATGATGCCGCCCACAGTGAGGGTATACGCGGCGCCCACCGTGCACGTCTTGGCGAGACCCACCGTTTCTGTGGAAGCGAGTTTGACCGTTTCCGTTTTGGCCTTACCAACTTTTACAGATTTGTTTTTACCAATTTTTTCAGAGTGATTTTTCTTCACCTTCACCGAGCGATTGCCGCCGATCTGCTCATTTTGGTGAACGCCGACAAACAGCGTTTCATTCACGCCCACGGCGCGGGTATTGTTCATTCCGATCGTCACCGTTTCGTTCATCCCCACGAGCCGGGTGCGATTTTTGACAACCTGAATTGTTTGGTTTGCCCCCACCTGCACCCGTTCATCATTCCCAACGCTTCGCTCACGATCGTTGCCGATCGAAAGCGACTCATCGTGCCCCACTTCGCGCGTGCGATCATGCACCACGCGCACAGATTCATCATGGCCCACTTCGCGCGTGCGATCGTTGCCCACGCTGAGCGCGTCGTCATGTTCCACCCGCTTCTGACGGTCGTGGCCGATTTTTACCCGCTCATCATTTTTTACAAGTTTGTCGAGGTCTTTTTCGGCCTGCATTCGAAGCAGTTCTTTGCCTTTTCTATCCTCGAACATGATCTCGTTAAAGTTGTCGGGATCACCGCCGGGCGACGATCGGCTCTTCCAACCGCTCTGCGTTTTGTTGTCGGGAAGCTTGTAAGGTGTCGTCTGGAGGGCAGTATAAAGCCGACCTGTAATAACGGGTTTGTCGGGATCACCTCCCAAAAAGTCAACAATCACTTCCTGCCCAATTCGCGGCAAATTTGTTCCGCCAAATCCGCTCCCGCCCCAAGGTTGACTCACGTGAATCCAACACGACGACTTTTCGTTCATGCGTGATTCGCGATCCCAATGAAAGTGTACACGCACCCTTCCAAATTCGTCGGTATGAATCTCATCCCCAGCCGGACCCACGACGGTCGCACTTTCAACACCCGAAGTTTTGGGGCGCGGGGTTACCACCGGCGGATGGTAAGATCCCGCGGCGCTCACCGCTGAACAGGCGCAGGTCCAACTTTCATTGACCTTACCTGAAAAACTCGACTCAACAACCAAATACCCCTTACCGGGAGCAAGTTCTGCTTTGGGGTGATCAAGAAACGAAACCACCGTTCCTGGCGCCAGGTCAACCGTGTTGGTTTCAAATCGAATGGATTGGGCCGACGCCCTCTCGCCGGCCAACCGCTTTTCAGCAAAAGCGGCGGCAGCCCGATCGTCCGTGCGAAACTTGCCTCGATCATCGGCCGACGGGTTTGAATCCCCCTTGTCGGATTCAAACGTGAAGGCACCGGGCCGGTAATCAAATTGCTCCAGCGCCGACTCTACCTGACCTGTAGATCCGGCCCCACCCTTTAGCTCAAACGACGGCGGACGACGGTGATCGTGGTCGCGAACGGTCACCTTACCTGGGCGAATAGACCGGCCAAACCGCATGCGAGTCACATGTTCTTTGGACGCAACTGTTGGATTTTCTCGATAAGCAATGGCCGGATCGCGCGGCGGCGCTTTATCAGGCGCGTCCGAAAGGACCACCTTTGTTTCACCCCCTTGGGTAGAAAAGTAAAACGAAACGCCGGCATCTTCCAACATCCGGCACATGAAAGCAAAGTCAGTTTCGCCGTACTGAACGCGGTATTCACGCTTTCCGTAGGAGCCTGTCAGATTTTCAGAAAAGGGAACCCCCCACTCGTTCAGCAACTTGCGAACAATGTCAAGTTCACTCTCGCGTTGAAACATTCTGTAATTTCGGCGCTGGGTGAGGAGCCACAGACGCGGGACCATGATAAGTTGATAGGTTGAAAGCCCCCGTTCTTCGGCATTCACCTGCTCGATGTGACGGCACAGTCCTCCCCATCGGTGACTGTCGTTTTCCCCAACGTCTCGGTGAACCGCAAAGTTTATGGGGTGACCCGCAATCGCCTCAAAATCAAGGTCCGGGTCTTCACTAACCGCTGTCAGAACGATCTCAAAAAGCTCGTTCATCTTTTCGGCTACATGAAAGGTCCGCACGTCGAGAGCCGCGCCACTCGACACTCTAACCTCAAGGCGGCGATGATCTTGATTCGTCATTGGATGATTGCTCCCAGTCCTCATCGTTGCCACTTGGGATAGCGAGAAAGAGCGGCCTAATGGACAAACTTGGCAATGCCGGCATCCCAACCGCCGCCCGCCGGAAGCAGTGGTCCACCGAGGGACAAAACACCTGTCAGAGATGCGGCCAGATAAACATTGCCCGACGCGTCCACACCAACGCTTCCCTCAACCGCCGCCTGGGCATCTTGGTCGTCACCAAACGACTGGAGCCATGCTGGGTTTCCCTGGGCGTCCAGCTTACCCATAAAGAAGTCCCCCGCGGCGCTCATACTGGTCACTTTGGGCCCACCAATTCCAAAAGAGCCCAAGAAATAGCCTGCCACAACAATGTTGCCCGCCGAATCGACGGCAAGCGTTTGGCTTTCTTGAATGTCTGAATCCCCAAATCCTTTGCTCCAAACGTGGTTGCCATTGGAGTCGATTTTCGCCACGAACATGTCGTAACTGCCAAACGGATTGATCGTGGGCCCACCAAAACTCACCATTGAAAAGTAAGATCCCATCATGATCGAATTTCCATTGGGATCCACGCCGAAACCGGCCGACAGTTCGTTTCCGGCCGAGCCGAATACCTTACTCCACACGTGCGCGCCCGCCGAAGTAAACTTGGCCGCGTACATCGGGACCGGCGCTTGTCAGGTTGGCACCTCCCAGGTTGACCATGCCGTTCAGCGCGCCCCCGAAGTACACATTGCCGGAAGTGTCTGTGCCAACGCCGCGCACCGACATCCCATTCATTCCGGTTACGGTGAAAGCCTTGCTCCAAACGTGATTTCCAGCACTGTCGAGCTTGGCCAATACGGCGGTTCCGGTGAGATTTCCACCCCCGAAGTCAATGCCCGTCCCCGGAAGCGCGCCGAGTAGAATATTGCCGGCGGAATCGGTGTTGGCTGCGGTCACCGTTTGACCTGACGTGTCCCCAAACTGTTTTGCCCAGACGGCGTTTCCACTTGAGTCAAACTTGGCAACGAAGGCGTTGGCGCCGTCATTGTTGGTCAAAGAAATGCCGCCTCCCAAGGTGAGCGTGCCATTGTAGTCTCCAGCGACAATGGGCGACTGATCTGGAGCAACATCGACAAAAACGGTGGCAAATTGCAGAATTCCACCCAGATTTTTACTCCAAAGGTGGTTTCCCGCCGAGTCAAACTTGGCAAGGTAAATGGAGTGGAAACCGGATAGAGCGCCGCCTCCAAAGTTGAGCGTACCGTCAAATGTTCCGGTTAGGTAGACGTTGCCGGCCTTGTCAACTGCCACCGATCTGCCAAACTGCGAATCACCGTCGCCAAACCGTTTGCTCCAGCTCGGCAGTCCTGTACAGCCCGCAGTGCCGTCGCAACTCTCATTGGTCCGAGAACTACAGATCTCCGCCGAAGGCGTGACTTCACCACGCACACTCCGTATTTGCCATTGGGCTGACACATTTTTGTTCCCCCTTGGCAAGGCAGGTTCATCGACGTCCCGGGAGGTCCGCTGTAACATTTATCCTCAACGGCCCCCACACATTCACAACCGTCTGACAGGTCCGGCAGGCCGTCGCAATCGTTGTCCATCAGACCGTCACACTCTTCGGTCTGCGGCAAAACCTGCCCGGCGCAGGGACCAAAACCCGTGCCGTCGGCATTACAGAATTGCATGCCGCCCATGCACATACCCACCCCTTCGGTGGAGGGTGGTCCATCGTAACACTTGAGTGCTTCCCCGGGTGTACACGGACAGTTGTCGTTGACACTTCCGTTGCAATCTTCGTCAAATGGACTCGCGCAAATTTCCGCGGTTGGAACAACCTCTCCAACACAGGCACCGGTCGCGTTGCCTTCGGTGTCGCAAGCCTGCGTTCCGCCTACGCAAACGCCTACGCCTTGTGTTCCGCTAGCACCCGTATAACAAGGCACGGACGTTTGCACGGTATGGACGGCTGTCATCCCATTGCAAGTGTCAATTGTACAAACCTTCCCATCGTTGGGAACGTCGCTCTCCAACGCCTGCTTGCGCGTGCCGCCATTTCCATCACACACCTCTTCGGCACAGTCACCGAGAGACTGGGTAGAAAGAGGTGTACCATCCGACGCGTTCTCAAAAACGCATGTTCCGTTGTCGCAGGCTGTCGCCGTCTGACATTCTAAAACAGTGGATTCACAGTCTGAAACAACCGAACATTCACCGGGTAGAGTGCCACCTGAACCGGCTTCTCCTCCCAATTGGTAGTCTTTATCAATTCCCAAAATGGCGTTGCACCCAAACCCCGCAACACCCGCCGAAACGGCGAACAAAAAACCTACCCAGCCCCGGCCCACCCCAATGTTCCTACCCACGTTCATGTTGGTCAACCTCGAAGAAAGAATACCACGTGCCAAGCCGACCCTACCATGTCGCCCGCAGCCCAAACCTCGCCCCGTTTTGACCCGCCCAAGTTCCCGCCGCAAGCTGAAACCCGGGCTGGTTGGTGGATGTAGCTTTACCGGTTGGGTTGGAGGCTTTTGCCGGACGAGGTTCCGTCACAAATAAAACGACCGCCGCCGCGGCCAACACCGCCCCCACCGAAAGTGCCACCGTGCTGCCCGTGCCGAGCCCCTTGGCGGTGTTTGCCGCATCCAGTCCAATTGGGTCACACGCCGTTTCATCGGCAAACCCGGCGGCCGCACCACAATGCGCGTCGATGGTTCCCTTTTGGCCGGCGGCCATGCCTCCCAGCACACCTCCCAATACAAGGCCGACGGCCCCAACACCCCCAACTGTATAGGTTAGAATTCGCCTCCCGCTTGTTCCACTTCCATCGGTCGACGGAGATGCCAATCCCGAAGACGGCGCAGCGGTTGCCGCGCCTGTTGCACTTCCAACATCCAGGGTAATCGACTTTTTTTCACCCTGTTTCAGCGACACTTTCTGTTCGCGAACCTCCCCATTGGTGAGTTTGACGGTTAATGTGTACTCACCCGGATCTACCGGTAAGGCAATACCGAGGGTGGCGCTTGACACGACCTCCCCGTTGCGCGTCACCACCACACCCTGCGGCGCGTTTGGAGGAAGATTCAGTGTGAGTTGCGGCACCAAAGGAAGCAACTTGGCACGCGTTTCCGCGGCGATTTTGGGTCGCGCACCCTGAATTTCTTTTTTTGCTTCAGGAAGCGTTTGGTAAAGGGTTAGATAGTCACCGAAACGGGTGACAGCGGAGGCGATCTTACCCCACTCCGATTCACACGTGGCCAGGGTAAACAAGGTTCCGGGTCGAGGATCAAGTCGCTGACTTTCGGCGATGGCCGTACACCCTGTTTCGTACTTGCCGGCCTTCATATCGGCCAAGCCGCGGTCAAAAAGCGCCTCGGCCGCGGCGATGTCTTCGGCCGCCGCCGGCCCGGGCCACGCGGTCAACAACATGGGAAGTACACAGATGAGTGACCGGAAAAGTGAACGGTTCATTTCCAGATGCTTCTTTAATCCCGTCCGAGAAGCGGTTTCGCGGTGGGTTTGGCGGTGGGTTGAACTGCTTGGCCGGTAGGTTTTGGCTTAGGAGTCTGACTGGTAGATTTGCCCGTCGGCGCGGGCGGAGCCGGTGGTGTTTCCGTAGGTTCTGTTGAGGTGGTAACCATTGGGTGTGATGACGGTTCAGAACCTGAACTGGAAGGGAAGGCGGAGGTTGCCGCGGTGGGAACTTCCGTCACCGCGGGCAAAACTGTCCCGTTGGTGTTCAAACTACCCAGCGGATCGGGCGCGGCGCTGTCAGCGCGACCAAAAACCAGATAGGCGACCCCCGCGCCCAGCAATAAAACCGCTGAAAGCGCGACAAAAATCGCGGGAGTATGACTGGAAGATTTGGGCGCTGACCGCGGGGTAGGTGGCAAAGGAGCCTGCGGGGGCCCAGGCGAATGAAGCGTCGCGAGCGCCGCCTGGGGTTGAGGCGCTGCCGCCACCGCGGGTTGAGGCGCGATCCCCACGGCGGGTTGAGGCGCTGCCGCCACCGCGGGTTGAGGCGCTGCCGCCTGGGGTTGAGGCGCGATCCCCACCGCGGGTTGAGGCGCGATCGCCGCCGGGGGCTGTACGGACGGAGCAAGTCCGGGGAGCGACCGCGATATTGGAACTGTTACAGCACCCACGCGGGGCACAACCGGCGCCGCTTGCGAGGGTGGACGCGTCTGAATCACCGGGGCTGGAGCAAGCACCACCCCGAGCGCCCGAATCGCCTCCGACGCCGAAGCGAACCGATCTTCAGGTGCGTGCGCCGTGGCTTTGATAAACCACTGATCAAACCGGGGAGGTAAGGTTACGCCGCTCTGAGCTGCCCGGTGCACCGCCGATTCTTGTGGGCCTTGCACCACGGCCATTGCAAATGCGATCACGTCGCCGGCGCTTTTTGCTTCTGTCGACCAATAAGCCTGCCCCACAAGGAGAGTATAAGTCATCATCCCGAGAGCATAGATATCCGCTGCTGGAAGCAGTCTCGACCCTACGCGAAATTGTTCAGGTGCCATGTAGAGCGGCGTTCCCAAACTGCGGGTTGTACCGGCAGATGTTGCACTTTCAGCAACAAGTTTTGCCACCCCGAAGTCAAGAATCTTGATACGGGTTGTACCATCTTCACGCGTGGTCAGAAACACGTTGTCAGGTTTCAGATCCCGGTGAACAATGCCGTGTGCATGCGTTTTGTCGAGGGCCAGGCTCACCTGCTGAAGGTAAGGTAGAGCCTCCGCCTGAGTGAGTCGCCTAACCCGTTTGAGTCGCTGACCCAGGTCTTCACCCTGCAAAAGCTCCATGGCGATAAATGGAGCCTGACTGGCTTCATCAACACCGGCGTCCGATACATCGACAATGTATTCGCTCTCCACTTGGCCGGCAATTTGCGCTTCTGTCTTGAAGCGCTGGCGCATCTCGTCGCTTTCGAACAGGTGCGCGTGCATGATCTTCAGTGCGCGCCGACGCCCTGTTTCGGTGTGAATGGCTTCGTAGACGACGCCCATCCCCCCCGAAGCAATTGTTCGCACCACGCGGTACCGCCCGGCAAACACCGCCCCAACGGTGAGCACCAAGGGCGCAAGACTGGGGCGGGTACCGGTGGAATCCATAAGCAAGGGTCGCGACCCCTCAAACGCGGCCACAATTGGGAGCGCTTAGGGTTTCTCTACCGCCTGCCAGGGCAGAACGCAACATCATTCGAAGTTTGATGCGCGAGACGGCATTCGACGCCAAGGAGCGACCTACCCGTCAGGTTTGGGAGCGTACCCTGCTTTTCGGATGCCGTGCGCCTTGAGCCTGTGCTGCAATGTTCGCAATGGAATGTCTAAAATTTTTGCCGCTTCCGCCTGCGACCCGTTGGCAGATCGAAGCGCATTGAGCAGCAGCATCTGCTCAAATTTGTCGAGCTGCTCACGAAGCCCGCCCGTCCAATTTTCTACTGGAAAGGCGGGCGCGGAAGGTGGTTTGGTTTCTGGAACAGGCGCCGGAGGAGGCACGGTGGTCAAGCGCAAAGTGGAGGTGCCACCTCGGAGCCGTTCAGAAAGGTCATTCAAGGTGATGGTTTCGCCCTCGGCGATCACCACCGCGCGCTCCAACGCGTTGCGGAGTTCACGCACATTGCCCGGCCAACTGTGATTCTCAAGCGCCGCAACAACTTCAGGTCGCAGCGCCCTGACGCGACTCCCATTTGCACGCGCGGCGGCTTGTACAAAACGGGAAGCGAGAAGTGGAATGTCCTCTTTTCGTTCGCGAAGCGGCGGGATTTCTAAGTTCATGACACACAGACGGTAGTATAAATCTTGACGGAAGGTTCCCGCTGCAACCATCGATTCCAAGTCGCGATGGGTGGCCGCAATAATGCGGGCGTCTACCTCGATTTCTTTCGTCGAACCCACACGCGAAATGCGCTTTGATTCAAGCACGCGCAGGAGCGCCGCCTGCGCGCTCGGAGGCAACTCACCCACCTCGTCCAAAAACACAGTTCCGCCGTCGGCCGCTTCAAAAACGCCTTTTTGTTGCTGAACGGCACCTGTAAAAGCGCCCCGCTCATGCCCAAAGAGAGCGCTTTCAATCAGTTGAACCGGGAGCGCGCCGCAGTTGACGCAGATCATTGGTTGACTGGCTCTCGGACCCGACTCGTGGATAAACCGCGCGAGAACTTCTTTTCCCGTTCCGGTTTCACCTTGTAAAAGCACCGGCACCACCGCCCGCGAGGCTCGACGGCACAATTCAAGAACGGCGCGCAGCTGAGGACTTTTTGCAACCACCTGTCCGTCCGCCTCGAGATCCGAAGGAGGAAGCTCGCGCGAGCTTTCCAAAAAGGCCACGCGAACCGGGGTGGCATCATCGGCAAGCAGGGCGGCCTTTCGACTTTCTTCAATCAACTCATCGGGAGACTGCACCCCCGGAAAACACGCGATTCCAGCACCCAACAGCGGCTCGCCGTCGATGCGGGCCACCATTTTTTCAACTAAGGATACAGCTTGTTCACTACCCATTTCCGGCAGCAACACCTGAAGCGTGTCGGCGCTGTAAAGCGCAGCGGTGTCCACCGGACGAAGCACTTCGCGCACGCGGGGGCTCCAGCGCAATACGTGCCCCGACAAGCCTTCCCGGGAGCGAATGGTGAGAAGGCTGAGCGGTCTGCCAAAAAAGCGACTGCGCTCCATTTCCGTTTGCAAGCGCTCGCGCAGCGAATCGTGGTCGCCGAGGTCCGCGAAAGCGACCTGCGGCGCAGGCAGGATGTGTACACCGATCGTCACAGCCCCCAACGTCACCACTTGACCCGGCTTGATGACTTCTTGCTCAACGCGCCTGCCACCCAGGCGGGTGCCATTTGTGGAACCGAGATCCTCAACGAAGATCTGCCCATCTTCCAAACGAAACCGCGCGTGTGTTCTTGAAAGGGACGAGTCGGCGATCACCAAATCGGAAGGAGGCTCGCGGCCCACAACGATGCCGCCCGCGGGCGGAATGTGTACCGTGTCCACTCTGTCTTTTTGGTACACCAACAAAAAAGGCCTTCTGCGAATGTTCGTTTGGCGAAGGACCGTTTCGTTGCTCGACGTGGAGAGCGGCGTGGTCTGCGAATAGATGTCGGCGTCGTTGCCCATCTGTCGGCTCTCCTTACGATGAGAATGCCCGCGTTGCTATGGCCTTGAAGGTCGCACCTTGGCATGCAACGAGTTCGTCCGATAACCTGCGCGGCATGAAGGCGCCCGATCCGTTTGGCTGGGTGGGGGCGACCATCGACGACCAGGTTTCCGTGGAGAGCGTTGCGGGGGAAGGTGCGTTCGGCGTTGTTTACCGAGGCACGCACTTGGGGCTTGACATGCCCATCGCCGTGAAGTGCCTCAAAGTGGCGGCCGGTTTGGATCGCGCCGAACATTCCAAGTTGCTCGCCGCAATTCGCACGGAAGCGCGCCTCCTCCATCAACTGTCAAGGCGATCCGCATCTATCGTGCAAGCGCTTTCTGTGGGCTCCGCGGTGTCACCACGCGGCACGTGGACGCCATACATCGTGATGGAGTGGCTGGAAGGCGAAACACTCGAACGCGATCTCAACCGGCGCAAAGCAGGTGAACTGCCTCACCGAAACTTGAACGAGGCGCTCGACCTATTGGCACCGGCGGCGGCGGCGCTCGGCGTCGCGCACGACGAAAGCGTTTCTCACCGCGACGTAAAGCCCGGCAATCTGTTTCTCACCACGTCTCGTCGCGGTCCCGCGGTCAAACTCGTTGACTTTGGAATTGCCAAGGTCATGGACAACGCCACCGTCACCGTTCAAACGGGAGGCGAACGCCGCTTCACCGCTCGCTACGCGGCGCCCGAACAACTCATGCCGGAATATGGCCCCACAGGCCCGTGGACCGATGTGTACGCAATGGCGCTTATCGTCATTGAAGTGGCCACCGGTCGGTATGCGCTCGCCGGCGAGACGTTTGTTCAACTCTTCGCTTCATCCATCGATACTCGGCTCCGCCCAACTCTTCGGGGTCGCGGCGCACCGCCCGAAACCGAGATCGACCACGTGCTCGCGAAGGCGCTTTCTGTTCGACCGGAGGAGCGGTTCACCAACATGACGGAGATGTGGGCTGCAATCGATTCGGCCCGCACTTCCCACGCCCCGCGATCGATCCCTCCCCAACCAACTCCCCCTGAAAATCTTACCATGTCACTCGGGCGCGATCATTCCGCCGCGCCGACAGGTGAGCGCCGCGTCTGTACAGTCATGTCCATTGACCTTTCCGATGTGGGTAGACTTTCTCCCCGCCTTGATCCTGAAGATCTGCAAGAACTGATTGACCGGACGTTGCAGGCTGTACAGGACGAAATCACTGCCATGGAAGGGACGGCGCAACACTTGGGCGCCGATCGAATGGTCGGCGTATTCGGCTATCCGCGCGCATCGGACAACGACTCGGAAAGGGCTGTATTAACAGCTCTTCGCATTCAAGAAATGATCCGCCAAGTGCCTTTGCCGCGTGCCGTTCGAGGGCAGGTTCTCACCGTCAAGATCGGCATCGCAGGTGGTCGAATTTTCGCATCCACCGGGGCGAGCGGTCGCGGCCCCATGTTGATCGGCGATGCGGTTCAATCGGCCAATGACTTGCAGCATGCCGCGCCGCCGGGTACCGTAGTCATCGGTCGAGCGATCTACCGGCGCATCGCCGGAGCTTTTTTGGTGGAGCCGATCTCCCCCACGTCGGGTTCACAAGAGGCGTATCGCGTCATCGGAATCGCGCCGTTTCGAACGGACGTCTCCCCGTCGGATTTCCACGGCATACCCACTCAACTCGTTGGGCGATCCAAAGAGCTTTCTACCATTCTTGAGGCGTACGAAACCGTTCAGGCCGAAAAGCGATCGCGGCTCGTTACCATTACCGCCACACCTGGAGCCGGCCGTTCCCGCCTGATTGCCGAGCTGTCAGCCCGCCTTTCCGAACAATACCCCGGCACGGTCCTTGTACACGCGCAGGCGTCTTCACTTGGCCAAGAAACCAGTTACGGGTTTGCGGTTTCCGTCCTTCGGCGCCGGTTTGCGTTGCATGACGACGATGACAAAGACCAGGTTTTGAGCAAGTTCCGCGCGTTCGCACGCCTCATGCGAGTGAAGTCGGCTCATGAGCATGGTCAAGACTTGAAGTGGGTAGATCGCGATCTGTTGGACGACGCGCTTGAGCAGGTTGCCAACCTCGTGGCGTCTGAAACAAACCAAACCCGCATGGGTAGATCCATGCTTTTACAAGAGAACAGCGTGCACGCAAAGCACCGCCTTTCCGCGGCCATTGCGCAGCTTTCCGATCTTGTCCGGAAGGACGGTCCGCTCGTTCTCCTGTTAGACGATATCCACTGGGCCGACGACGCGAGCCTCGATCTGCTTGCCTACCTTGTAGAAAGGCATTCTTCCGGCGGCTTGCTGGTGGTCGCCACCGCGCGGCCGGAGCTTTTTGAAAGGCGTTCGCGATGGGGTGAAGGTTCTGAGATTTTCGAGCGCCATAACCTCGGCCCCCTCTCCCGACGCCACATTGAGGAGATGGTTCGAGAACGTCTTCGACGCGTGCCCGATCTACCCAACGAATTTGTCCAACACCTCGTAGACCGTGCGGACAACAATCCGCTGATTCTAAACGAAACGCTTCACCTTCTCGTGGACGCAGGCGTCATCTGCCCGTCGGAGTCGGGCGCATGGCTTTTGGTAGAAGAGCGCCTTGGTGAGTTGACATTGCCACCTACCATTCAAGGCGTCATGCAGGCACGGCTCGATCGACTTGACCCCGATGCCCACGATCTGCTCGCCCACGCGGCTGTGATTGGTAAGATTTTTTGGGAGGGTGCGCTCAATCGGCTGCGCAACGCACAGGCGCCTGTGGGTTTGGCGGGCCCCGTCACTCAACTCCTTTCTCAACTAAGGGCACGCAGGCTCATTTTGGAGCGCGAAAATTCGAGCATTCCAGGTGAGAAACAATACGTGTTTGCCGAGTCCGCTCTGCAAGAAGTCGCGTACGAAAAACTCAGTCTAAAAGTTCGCCGTCAACTTCATCTCACCGCCGCAGAATGGCTGTCGGCCCGTTTGCAGGGGGGAGCGGCTGCGGCTCAACTTGCTTTCCACTACGATCGCGGTGGGGATGTTGGGCGCGCCGCCGTTGCCTACGCTCGCGCGGCCACCCACGCCACCGGGCTCGGCAGCCACGAAGAGGCACTGCGCCACCTGATGCGAGCGCGTGACCTCCACATCGCATCCATGGGTGAAGACAGAAATTCAGATGCCGCCGACAGACGCGTTCTCTCCTGGCGTGAACGCGTTCGCATTCGCATAGAACTCGGCGATGTGCTGAGGCGCGCGGGCCGGCTCGACGAAGCAATTCCCATCTACGAAGAAGCGCGCAGCGCGATTTTGCGGGATGAACGCCGCGCAGGTTCGGTGTACCAACCCGCCGAAGCTCTGCGATGGGAAGCTCGAATTGACTATCGCTGCGCCCTGCTGTTGAAAATTCGCGGCACCTTACCTCCCGCCATTCACCTCACGGAGAAAGCTATCGCACTTGCCGAAAAAGGAGGCGCCGTGGACGAAATTCCAGCCATGTGCGCACTGCTCGCATTCTTGCAGCGGCGTTCAAGGCGGCCCGAAGCAAGCCGTGAAGTGGCTCGCCGTGGTCTAAGGGTATGCAGAATGCTCAAGCGCCGTGGGGAACGCTGGCGGGAAGACATCGCTCAACTCCTCTTCGGCGTCGCCGCCTCTCGATATGCCGAAAAGCGTTATGTCAGCGCCGAACGGGTATACCGTCAAGCATTTCGAACGATTTCTGAAGTGGAAGCTCCCCATCTCGCGGGTGTGGCCCTCAACGGGATCGCCGTTTCTCGCGTTCAGCAGGGTGACCTTCGCGGCACACGCGACATGCTGTTTCGTTCGCTTCGAGCCAAAGAGCGCGCCGGCGACCTGCATCAAATCGCCGTTGCGTACAGTAACCTCGCCGATGTTGAACTGCGCCTCCCCGATATCCGCTCGGCGCTCGAACACGCGCGGCTGGCTGTCAAGATTGGGGAGCAGTCGCGCGCGGGGTCGGACCTCGCGGACATGTATCGAAATCTTTCAGAGGCCCACGTTCGTTCGGGCAATCTGACAGATGCGCTCAGCGCCGGACTCAAATCTCTGACAATCGGTCAAACAACCGGTCGCGTCTACCTGTCTGAAATCGTCGAGTCATTTATCAAAACGCTCGCCCAAATTCACGGCGAAGCCGAGGATCGCCACCTCTCAGACGAAGACCGCCGACAGGCGAAAGAGGCTGCTCAACTTGTCGCCCGAGTAATCGCCGAACACGAAACCGATGCCGATTTTGCGCCGCGCGCCGCGACGTGGGTAGCCGCGATCTCACCGCTCTGTTGAGTTGGTAGGTCAGATGAAAAGGCCGGTTGATAAAGCCCGGTTGGTCGGTTACAGGCCGGACGACAGCGTTGCGGGGGGTTCTGGCATGGCGAACTCTTCGGCGTCCGAAGTGCTGATGGCGGGCGCATTTGACCCAACTTGGGGCTGTGAACCGCCGGCGTAGTTTTGCTGAAGGATCCCTTTCGACTCGTCCCCACCTTCCAGCACAACGTTTGTCATGCTCCCGCTCGCTTCGCCGTCAATCACAATACTGGCGCGCGCACTCCCGCCCACGGTCAATCCTTCAATTGTCAACTCAGACCCGCCGAGCCAAAGAAGACCGTCGCCCACTTGTTCTGTTACTCCGGCGGTAATCGGGAGAAGGGCTTCGGCGGTTCCGGTGATCGCGGTTTTACAAATGATAAGTCCAACTGTGTCGCCGTCCGCCCCGATTCCAACGCCGTAATTGTCTTCCGCTGTCAGTCCTTCAAGTCGAACCGTCTGCGCTTCCGAAAGTGAAATGTGCTGCACCCAGACTCCTATTTCATTTCCGCTCACGAGCACTCCACCCTCATCGGCGGTTTCGCCCATCTGCGCGTTTGAGTCATCAATCAGCACCCCAAACGACTGACTGTCCAAAACCTGAAGGCTCTTTGCCATCAAGTCCGAACATTCATTCACCGACAATCCACCGCCGCCCTCTCCAAACATAAAATCATCACCGACAAGTGTACTCACAATATCCACGCGTTCCACCGTGGCCACCGTTCCAAAAAGAACGACACCGCCCACGTGGTTACCTCGAACAATTGAATCGGTCAGGGTTAGACTGGGCGGGTTGACACAGTTGCAACCGTCCTCGCAGACAGACCAAATTCCAGGTCCGTCATTGTCTTCAATAATGCTCTCCGAAGCGGAAAGTACCGCGCCGTCGACGAGCTTTACACCGTGTTTGCCGCTGCCTGCGACGCTCGTTTTCGCCACTGTGACGTTTGCGCCCGACTCGACCGTCAGGCCTACAGCGGAAGCTCCGTCGATTTGAACGGCCTCCAGAGTGACCTCGGCATCTGCAGCCACGGAAACGCCGTCGCCGGTGACCTTCAACCCCCGAATCACCCCTCCCGCACCTTGTGCCACGGATACGCCCTGCACGGTTACCACCTCCGCCGACTTACCCAAAAGGCTGACGCCGGACGGTAAGCTGACCACGCCGTAACTTCCGGGAGCGAGCGCAATGCACGACCCCGAAGCCGCTTCTCCAAGCGCATTCTCCAGCTCTGAGTCGTTTGAAACATTGGTTACTTGTGTACACTCTACGTCGGCTGTACACAGGTCTTCGGAGCAAATGGGATTGGGAGGTACACCCGCGCAAACCCCTCGAATCAGGTTCGACTCGGCACACTCGGCCATTTCAGGGGTGGAGCCGCAACCCATGGGTAGAGTGGCAAGCCCCGCAAAGAGTGACAAACCGATCATTTTCAAAAAGGGTAGACTGCGCATAAACCTACCGTTGTGTTGGGTGCGGCTGAGTAGAGCAACCGCCATGCCACATATTGGAGCGCGACTTCGCCGAAAAATCACACCGCATCACGTTGGCAACCGCAATACTTGGCGTAAGCCGCAATAGTTGGCGGTCATGAGTAGCGCGGTACGCCGCATTTCTGATAATGCTCGCTTGTGGCGAGGCTACGTGCACGTAAAACCCCCGACCATCCAAAGGCGGCCGCATCCGGGCCCTGCCCCACGCCGGGGGCACTCCGGGGCGTAACGTTCGCGGTTGCACTGGTGCTCTCTACTCAACCGGCCAACGCCGACATCCCTGAATCATCGGATACAGAGGCGCACCGCCTGGTGCACTGGATTGGGTATGTCGCCGCCGACTATCCCAGCGCCGTCGAGCACGGTAAGGTACTCAACTGGGACGAGTACGAAGAACAGCTTGAGTTGGTCGAACATGCCGATCAATTGGCAACAAAGCTTGAGCTTGTCGCCGCTCGCGACGGGAGATTGGTCAACCTCAGAGCGCCCACAGCCGACCTGCGTGAGAAGGTAGAAATAAGGGCCGCCCACGCGGACATCCTTTCCGCAGTTCACGTTATTTCAGATGAAGCTTGCGCGGCATTCAACGTAGAAACGGCTCCAAAACAAGCACCCAATGCTCTTCGCGGGGAAGCACTCTACCAAGAACATTGCACATCGTGCCACGGCATCACCGGCCATGCGGACACGCCGCGCGCCGCGGGGTTAACCCCTCGCCCGCTCAACTTTCACGACCCCGCCCGCGGTGGTGAACTCAGCCCCTTTAAGGTCGCCACGACCGTCAGGTTCGGCGTACCTGACACCGCGATGGTTCCCTTCACGTTCCTTGCAGATGCCGACCGTTGGGACATTGCCTTTTATGTGCTCAAGTTACGGCACGCAACGGTAGAAACGGTGCCTGCCCCCGTCACTTCCATTCAAAAGCTGGCTGTTTCTTCCGACCGGACACTTCGAGAACAATTGGCCGCCGATCATACCCCGCCGGAACAGGTTTTACCCAAGCTCGCCGACCTACGTATGCGCGCTGCGTTTGATGTCACAACACCGTTGGCAACGCCCGTTGCGGCGCCTCTGGACCCTACCCGTTCTCCAATTCGATTGGCGTTTCTACCCTACCTTACCCTGGCGACGGTGGCCGCGCTTCTTGCGTACACAATGCGCACGCGGGCAAGCAAACCGTCGCAAAGGCTCTTCCAAATGTTGAGTATAGCCGCTGTGCTCAGCGGTGCGTACGCGGTATTTGTCCTTTGGAGAGGCCAAGGAGCGCAATCGTCTACCCAACCGCCGCCGCAGGAAAGTACGTTTCACCTAACTGTTCAAGTGCGCGCTCCTGCCCCCATCAAACAAGGCACTGTGCGATTGCTCTCGCCGTCATTTGACGAAACAGTGCGCTTTGGGCCCAATAACAGCGCGGTGTTCACCAACCTACCCAGCGAGCTTAAAAAAAGCGGCGCCACCCTTACGATCCTGACCGTGCCCGAGTTTGAAGCCACGTGGGAACCTGCAAGAGTGTTTCCTCTGCTTCGCAACGTTCTTGAAGTGCGAATGAAGCCCGAAAAAAGTCGCTTTGATGTGGTATTGCTGCGCGATTCCAATCCGCCCCAAGCGTTGCACCTCGAAGGATTTCACCTTGGAGAAGAGGTCAATGTCGCCACGTTCATTTCACGAGCCGTGGCCGGACTCGCAGTGCGCCACGCCAATCTCCCTGCGCCTACCCAGCTTTCATGTTTGAGCGTCAACACCGGTCGTTGGCTCAAACCTACCACCTCGCTCGAACACCTGGATCTGAATGAAACCAGCATTCTACTGGTAGACGAAGGGCTGCGCACTCGGCTTGGAAACAGCCCCGAAACGTACCTACCCATGTTTGAAGCCGCCCACGCTCCGCCCACCCACTCGCGCTAGGTGGCTGGTGTTTTTCTACTGCGCGCCCCGCTGACGCGTCCTCGCTGCGCTTCCGGTGCTCAAATACGCAGCGTATGTTCCGCTCCGGTTCTCGCTCGGACGCGTGATCGGGGCTGCTCGTTACGAAAAACACCAGTCACCTAGGTAACTGGTGTTTTTCTACTGCGCGGGATCCGCTGTGAACACGCTGCGGCTTCATGCCACGCGGCGCGGCGTAGGCGCTACGCGACGCGTTAAATTCAACCTCTAAAAAATTTCACTTGCAGCTTCGATCTTAGCGATTTTGTCGGTCAGTCGACGGATCAGGCCGCGCAAAAAAGTGGTTTGTACCCCGTAGACAAAGCTGATACGACGAGAGGCCTTTGTCTCGGGAGAGCCTTATGACTCTGCGACGTTCGCGGAACGGACGGCAACATTCTTTTGTCAAGAGTTGCCTAACGTCGATCGCTGTGGGCGCTGTGTACACAACCGTCGCCGTCAACTCCGGCGCATCCAGCTCTTGGACGCCCCCACCCCCAAGTTTACCACCCACCCCGCCCGGAGCCACGTGCGTGACGATCCAGCGGGGTGGCATTGGCAATGTCCTGGACGCGGACGTTTCCCTGGGCAACGGCACTTGGGCAGCCGGAAGCTACAGCGCGCTGTGGACGGGCCCAAGTCCGTATGACCATTGGCTCCTAGCCAAGGCCGACTTGTCGCCCATTCCACCCGGCTCTCAAATTGTTTCTTCCACGTTCAGTGTGTACGTTGGGTGGAATGACAAATCCAGTCAGGTGCGCGCTCACCAAATCGTGGCAGACTGGTCTGAACCGTCTGTCACCTGGCAAAATTTCGGAGGGAGTGCCAGTTGGAATCCCACGATCATCGCAAGTTTTGACCCATCGGGCGTCGGTTACAAATCCATCGACGTAACGGGTATTACCCAAGGATGGTATTCGGGCGCCGTCGCCAACCACGGCATCCTTCTCGAAGAAGACCCTGTGTACACTCACTATTACTCCGCGAGTGAAACAGGTACACAGGCCATCCGCCCCCGATTTGACATTTGTTACGTCGCCGGCGGCCCCTGCGCCGGAAAGCAAAATGGCGATCTTTGCGACGACGGAAACCTCTGCACAACAGCTGAAACATGCTTCAACGGTCAATGTGGAGGCGGTCAAACGGTTACCTGTACCGCACTTGATAATTGCCACGACGCAGGCGTGTGTGACCCGGCTTCCGGTCAATGCACCAACCCCGTCAAACAAGACGACGCTCCCTGCGACGACGGGAATGCCTGTACAGAATTGGACTATTGCCTCGACGGCGTCTGCACCGGCGGTAACCCAATTGTTTGTAACGACGGGGACGCTTGCACCACCGATACTTGTAATCCTCTCGGCGGCTGCGATACCGCTCCCGTCGTTTGCAACGACAATAACCTCTGCACCACCGACACGTGCAATTCGGCGTCGGGATGTGAGTACACCGCGGTCGTTTGCAACGACGGAGACGCTTGTACAACCGACACGTGTGACCCCGGTACCGGGTGCACCGCTACAGCCGTTTACTGTAGCGACAATCTCGCCTGTACCAACGACAGTTGCGCCGGGGGCAACTGTTCTCACCTGGTAGGTTGCCTCCCCGGTCAACCCTGTGCCCCGAGCTTCTGCAACACGCCGCAAGGCTTAGACCCGCAGTTTGCGTGGCTGTGTCAGTAGGGAGGAGCAAAACCATGAAACTGCGAACTCTTCTGTGTTTGTCGGCCGTAGCGAGCGTGGTTTTCGGTCTGGCTTCCAAAGCGCAGGCTGTGCCGCTTACCAATCCCAATGACCCGCGCAATTGGCAGGGCGCAACGATCACCACGTTCAAAAACTTGTACGGGTATCCCACCAACCAAGCTGTCATCGACGCGCAGCTGTTGGACGACGGGATCTTCCCCACGTGCATGGACGTTGACACGTTCCCGGGGCCGACCGGCGCGCCCTGCGGAACCCACACAAACTGTATGACCAAAGCCACGGTGTACAGCACCACCGTGACCGGTTGTTCCGGGTACAGCTACGATCCTCCGAGTTGGGCCTATACATGCGGCGGCGCCTCCCAAGCCGACTTTAACGAGCGCGGTCGCTGCCTCGACATGTGGTGGCTTCAAGACACCGGCAACAACGATCTGAACAAGTCCATCACAACCGTGTGGGATCTCGGCGGGCCCTCCAATCAGGTAGCCGTGTTTCCCATTATCGATCACGGTCCAATGCCGCAGGAAGCGATAGAATACACCGTCTATCTTTCCAACAATCCCAATGCAACCGCCGCGGGTTCCGATGGAAGCACCCAGTGGGTGCAGGCCCAAATAGCCAAAGTGTACCTTGAGGGTTGGCACCCCGCCTGGATCGCCGACGGGTTTACCACGGTGTGGCAACTTCCCGGAGGTCAAACTTTCAGGTACGTCGCGGTGCCGGCCGGTGGACCGGGTTCACTCATTCAGGACGGCGATCACGAACTGGATACCGTCTTGGGCTTGACGTTTGGCGGCGAGCCGGTGTGCACAGCCGCTCAAGATGCCGACGGCGACGGCGTTTGTAACTCTACTGACAACTGCTCGCAGTTTGCCAACCCGCTTCAACAAGACGGTGACAACGACGGCGTGGGCGACGCATGCGACAACTGTCCCCTCCTCGCCAATTCAGACCAGGGAGACTCAGACGGTGACGGCGTCGGCGACGCCTGCGACAATTGCGTTGAAGACATCAACGTGGACCAAGCCGACGGCGACACCGACGGCGCGGGTGATGCCTGCGACAACTGCCTTACCCTTCCAAACCCTGACCAAGCCGACGGTGACTTGGACGGCGCCGGAAACGTCTGCGACAATTGTCCAGGCGTTCCAAACCCGGGCCAAACCAACGGCGATCAAGACACGCTCGGCGATGCGTGTGACAACTGCCCGGGCGCTGCCAATCAAGACCAGGCCGACTCCGACTCCGATACGGTGGGCAATGTTTGTGACAATTGCCCTTCTGTACCCAATTCAACTCAACTCGACACCGACTCAGACGCGCTTGGAAACGCGTGTGACAACTGCCCCGCGGTGGGTAACCCGGGTCAAGAAGACGGCGACGCCGACGGCGATGGAAACGTCTGCGACAACTGCGCCGTTGTGTTCAATCCTTCCCAAACCGATTCGGACAACAACGGCTCGGGCGATGCCTGCGACACCACGTGTGTGACGGTTCGTCGCGGCACGTTTGGAAACGTGAACGACGCCACCCTGAGTGAAGCTTCTCCCACTCAAGCCCTGGGCGCCGACGGGTCGATCACCACCGGAAGTGTCAGCGGTGGAAACAACGTCGCTCTGGTTGAATTTGACCTTACCTTCCTTCCACCGTTGGCCGAGGTAACCAGCGCCAAGCTGGCTCTTCTCACAGAGCCCTGCTGCACGGCCGACGCGATCACGGTGCACGCTGTCACGGCGCCTTGGGACGAGCTGACTGCCACATGGTCAAGCTTCGGCGGCTCGTACAGTCCAACCGTGCTGGGTCAAATCACGACATGCGCCCAACCCAGTATTCTGGATGTAACCTCTACCGTTCAGGCGTGGGAATCTACCCAGGGATCCAACTATGGGTTTGCGCTTGCGCAGGGAGGTTCCACCGCGACCGCGTTCTACTCCAGCGAGGCCGCGTTTATCAAAGACAGGCCGGCTCTCCAGGTATGTTATACCGTCCAAGACTGTCCCTCCGGTACGGGTGATTGTGACGGAAACCCCTACAACGGCTGTGAAACCAACGTTCTCGCTTCCACATCCAATTGCGGCGGTTGCGGAAACGGCTGCTCCCCCGCCAATGGTACAGGCGTTTGTAACGCAGGCGTATGCGGGGTCGATTCGTGCGCAGCCGGGTTTGCCAACTGCAACGGCAGCCCCGACGACGGGTGTGAATCCAACCTTACCTCCGATGCGCTCAACTGCGGCGCCTGCGGTACAGCCTGCCTCAACGCCAACGGAACCGCCGCATGCAACGCGGGTGTCTGCGTGCCGGGTTGTGATCCCAACTACGGCAACTGCGACGCCAACGTGCAAAATGGCTGCGAAACGCTCCTGACAACAAAGACAGACTGCGGCGCCTGCGGAGTTGACTGCAATCCGGCCAACGCCAACTCAAGCTGCGCCACCGGCAGTTGTGTACTCTCCTCGTGCAAACCGCAATACGCCAACTGCGACGGAAATGACGCCAATGGGTGTGAATCGGCACTCAACTCGCTCGCAACATGCGGCGGCTGCGGTCAGGTGTGTGATCTCGCCAACGCTGTTGAAACATGCCAAACGGGAACATGCCAATTCCTTGGGTGTGACACAGGCTTCGGCAACTGCGATGCGCTCGTTGGCAACGGGTGTGAAGCCAACTTCTCCAACAACCTTTCCAACTGCGGCTCGTGCGGAAATGCCTGCACCAACGCCCACGGCACAACGGCCTGTACAGGTGGAAGCTGCCAGTTTGCCTGCGCGGCCCTTTGGGCAAGCTGCGACAACAATGCCAACAACGGCTGTGAAACCAGCCTCCAAACCACCAATAGCTGCGGCGCCTGCGGCGTTGTGTGTTCTTTTGCCAACGCTTCGGCAGCTTGCCCCGGTGGAACCTGCACGTTTAATACGTGCAACTCGGGATGGGGCAACTGCGACAACAACACCGGCAACGGGTGTGAAACGTCGCTCAACCAGGTCAACAATTGCGGCGGCTGTGGAGTGGCATGTTCGCTTCCCCATGCCACCTCCCACTCGTGCCCGTCGGGTTCCTGCAAAGTCGCCGCGTGTGAAAGCGGCTGGGCCAACTGTGATGGGATCGATTCAAACGGGTGTGAAGTTGATCTAACCAGTCCAACCAACTGCGGCGGGTGTGGAATCGCGTGCGCCAATGGGCACGGCGCCACATCGTGCAACGACGGGGCTTGTGTACCCACGTGTTCGTCCGGCTTTGCCGACTGCGATGGCAACCCGGTGAACGGGTGTGAAACCAACACCAAGATCACGTGCGGTACGTGCGACGCGTCGGGCACAAGCTGCCGCGACATTCTCGCCAAAGACTCCACCGCCGTCAGCGACATCTACCAAATCGACCCAGACGGCCAAGGCCCGCTCGAACCGGTGAGCACGTATTGCGACATGACCACCAACGGCGGTGGGTGGACAGCCATCTACGTTGGTAAAAACGGCTCCCCCAACGCGTTTGACAGGTTTGACGCCGACTACGGCGCCGGCCACTTCGGCGACGCAACGGGTAGACTGCTCCGCCGCAAGCCGGTGTGGGCATCCACCTCGGGCGGTGAATTTGCCGTGCAATGTGGGGCTGCCATGGTCAAGTGGACGGCCAATTCTCTACTGGACAACTACTTCACGTTGGGTACACAAGCCTCGTGGCAACAGCTTTCCGGCGGCGTGGTAGTCGCCGGCACCGTACCCAACATCCCCAACTGGATCTATACAGGATCCGGCACGAGCACCGGCTTCATTTTCGCCAAAGACCAAAACGGCAACTTCGGATTCGCCTCCACCTACCCATTCTCCGGTTGGGACCGGTGCAACAGCGCCGCCGACACAACAAGCACAGTGCGCGTGTTTTATCGCGAACCTGCCAAGCCTGTCTGCGCTTCCGGCACCGCCGACTGCGATCTCGACCCAACAAACGGCTGTGAAACCAACGTCGCTTTCAGCGGCGGAACGTGTGCACCGGTGGGGTCGAGTTGCCGCGATGTGCTCGCCCAAAACCCCGGAGCGCCCACCGGTGTGTACAGAATCGACAGCGACGGAGCCGGCCCCGCACCGGCCCGCGGTGTGCTGTGTGAAATGGCCCTCGACGGCGGCGGCTGGACGGCCATGTTCGTTGGGAAGAATGGCCAGGCCAACGTGTTTGACCGGTTCGACGGCGGATACCATACCGGTGCGTACACAAGCGCGTCGGACAAATACCTCCAACGCAAGCCGTCGTTCTCCAACACAGCCGGCTCGGAGTTGCTTGTTTCCTGCGGCGCCGCAGCAGTCAAATTGCCTGCCACAACCGCGGCTGAAGCGTTCTTCGCCCGCGGTCAACAACAGAGTTGGATCTCCCTTCCGGGTGGCACCGTCCTCAGCGGTACGGTCGCCAACATTCCCAACTGGCTCTGGACAGGAAGCGGCACCAACTACGGCTTCATCTTCGCCAAAGATCAAAACTCAAGTTGGACATTCGGAGCTTCGTATTCACCCAACACCAGCTGGGACGGCTGTAACAGCGCGGCCGGTGTCCAAAATCTGAGAGTCTACTACCGTGAAAGTGCGCCCGCCGCGTGCGCTGCCAACCTGGCCAACTGCAACGGCGATCCCACCGACGGGTGTGAAACCAACGTTGCTCTGACAGGCGGACAATGTTCCGTCGCCGGGTCGAGCTGCCGAGACATCTTAGCCAAAAATCCAGGCGCACCCAGCGGGGTTTACCTGGTTGACCTCGACCTTGGAGGTTCCGCGGCCACCCAGCCAGTCTACTGCGACATGACCACCGACGGCGGCGGTTGGACAACGTTGTTCAACGGCCAGAACGGCCAGGTCAACGCGTTCGACAGGTTTGACAGCGGCGTGTACACATCCGCTTTCAAAGATCCAAATCCATCGGGCAAATACCTTCAACGCAAGCCCGCACGCACCTCCCTTGCCGGTGCCGAGCTGGCGGTTTCATGCGGCGCCGCCATGGTCAAGTTCCCCATGAACGCGCCCATGGAAGCGTATTTTGCAAATGGTACTCAGCAGGGATGGCAGTCGGTCCCCGGCGGCACAGTAATCGCTGGTACGGTGCCCAATATCCCCAACTGGATCTACACATCGAGCGGCTTCATTTTCGCCCGCGATCAGCAAACAACCAAAGGGTTTGCCTCGATCTACCCAAGCACCTCGTGGGACTACTGCAACAGCGTTGCAAACGTGGGCTCACCGGTTCGCATTCTGTTCCGCGAAGCGTTGCCCACCTGCGCCGCCGGTACAAGTAACTGCGATGGCAACCCCCAAAACGGGTGTGAAACGGTCAACCAATACACGCTCGGCACCTGCATAGGTATGTCCAGTTGTGCGGCGCTTCATCGGGCGCATCCCGCGGCACCGAGCGGATCCTACCTGATCGATACCGACGGCGCCGGCCCTGCACCTTCGGTTCTCGCCTATTGCGACATGACCACCGACGGCGGCGGGTACACTCTTGTCAAGGTCGCCGACGCCGGTTTGACATCTGACCAGAATGCGTACACACGCGCATGCGCAGCCCTCGGCATGGAGGTGGTGGTTCCCCAAACCAGCGCCCACGCGCAGGCCATTTATACTTGGAACGGCAACCAACCGTCCAATCTTGTCAACGTGTTCCCGCGCCTCCAGGGAGCCAATTCACTGCGCAATTGGTGGGGTGTTTGTAACGGCGCCCCGTGTCCCTTCTGGATCACGGACAACGCCCAAGGGTACACTTGCAATTCAACTGAACCCAGCGGCGACAACATCACGCGCTACAGGCTCTACCGCACCAGCAGCGGCTGCGGCATTGAAGGCACGTGGAACGACGCCAACAACGCCGTGGGCGTCACCGGGTACGCTGTCTGCTCTACCAACGACAAATTGTCTTCACCGCCCCCCGCGGCTTCAGGCAAGGCCAGCTGCGACGGCGATCTGACCAACGGGTGTGAAGTAACCCTGGCGACCAACGTTCAAAACTGCGGCACCTGCGGAAACACCTGCACAAACCAAAATGGAACCCCGGCGTGTGTCGGCGGAACGTGCGCGCTTGGCCCGTGCGACAGCGGGTATGCCAACTGCGACGGCGCTTACAATACCGGGTGTGAAACGGAGATTTTGGCCAACCTAAACAACTGCGGCGGCTGCGGTGTGGTGTGTGCTACAGGTCAAAATGGATCCGCAAGCTGCGTGTCAGGTGCGTGCCAATTCACCTGCGACGCTGGGTATGACAACTGCGATGCAGACGGGTCCAACGGGTGTGAGACCGCTCTTCTCACCTCCGTCGATCACTGCGGCGGCTGTGGTCAACCCTGCTCGGTTGCCAATGGAACGGCGGCTTGCTCCGGTGGAATCTGCGGCATCGATACATGCAACGCCGGCTACGCCGACTGCGACCTGAATGACGCCAACGGCTGTGAAAGCGAGCTTTCCTCCGACAACAACAACTGCGGCACGTGTGGACTCGCCTGCGG
The DNA here is from genome assembly GCA_016712345.1 of Polyangiaceae bacterium. GTDB lineage: Bacteria > Myxococcota_A > Polyangia > Polyangiales > Polyangiaceae > JADJRH01. The sequence goes on along the minus strand of JADJRH010000011.1, from coordinate 1,875,031 downwards.
AAACCTACCCAACGCGGCCGGCGTCTGTCAGACCGGTGCGTGTGCGTACACATGCAACGCTGGCTGGGGTGACTGCGACGGCAACGTTGTAAACGGTTGTGAAACCGCCGGTGGTTGTAACCTGACATGCAATGCCGGCACCGCCGACTGCGACGGCATTGCGGCCAACGGTTGTGAAACGGGCACCGCGACCCAGGGTAACTGCGGAGGTTGCGGTATTACCTGCGGCGGCGCGCCCAACGCCGGCGGCATTTGCGCCGCAGGCAGTTGCGCGTTCGTTTGCAACGCCGGGTTTGGTGACTGCGACGGGGTCGCCTCCAACGGCTGCGAAGTGAACCTTACCGCCAGCACCTCCCATTGCGGAACATGCGGAAACACGTGCACAGCCACGAACGCACAGGCCGTATGCAATTCGGGAACCTGTGCGGTTGGTGCCTGTTTCGGTGGGTACGGCAACTGCGACGGCAATTCCGCCAACGGTTGCGAAACCGACACCTCAAGCGACGAAAGCAACTGCGGTGGTTGTGGGGTTTCCTGCAACGGAACATGCACAAGCGGTCTCTGCGCGGGCAGCGGCTGCAGCAACCAAAACGGGTGTGCCGGCAACAACCCCCCACTGATCACCAGCAGCCCACCCACCACGGCCACCGAAGGGGTCACCTGGTATTATGCGGCCACCGCCGTCGACCCGACCGGAAGCGCCATTACCTGGAGTCTTGAGCAGGGCCCTGCGGGCATGACCATTGACCCAGAATCGGGGCTTGTCACATGGACTCCCGGACCAACCTCGGCCGGCACGGTACCGGTAGCTGTTCGAGCAACAGATTCGGGCGGTGCCTATTATACTCAGGCGTTCAACCTGAGTGTCCTTGGGGTAAACGACCAACCCAAGTTTGTGAGCGTCCCGCCGCTCGTGGCCATTGGAGGCGCTGTGTACGCTTACCCGGCCACCGTGGTCGATCCTGACAATACTTCCCTCACCTGGTCGGTTTCGGGGCCCGCTGGTATGACAGTGAGCGCGGCGGGCTTGGTGTTGTGGAACGTTCCCGCCGGGACAACCGGTAACTTCCCCGTTGTGCTGACCGTCTCCGATGGTACAGCGGCGGTCACCCAATCGTTCTCGCTGGGTGTTGGAGCTGCGGGCGATACGACGCCGCCGTCGGTCACCATCACCTCGCCATTGGCAGATGCCGACATTCAAGAAACGATCAATGTCGTCGGATCTGTGACCGACGCCGCCCTGAAGGGGTATAGTGTGTACGCATGCCGCCATTGGGTCGCGAGTGGCAACGAGTGTACACTTATCAAACAGGGCTTCGGCCCTGTGGTTAACGGTGTCCTCGCCGCATTTGACCCTGGGACCGTTATGAACGGTCAATGGGACATTGTTGTGCATGCTAAAGACGCTGCCGACAACACCACCACCAAGTCCGTGGCCGTCATGGTCAACGGCGGCGTCAAACCCGGCGCTCTACGGTTGTCGTTTACAGATCTAACCATCCAAACGGCCACCGCTCGCCTCCAGCTCAACCGCGTCTATGACAGCCTCGATCTTGGCAAAGGGGAGACGGGGTACGGTTGGCGGTATGAATGGCACATGGGTCACCTCGAACGGCCCAAACACATCGCCCCCGGATGGCATTCATACGTTTGCGGCGGCTTTATCCCCAAGATCTGCGTCACGAGCGACTTTGACCATCCCACGCGGTTCCACCTGGCCGACGGCCGCATGTATGAATTCTTGATTGAGGTTCAGGCAAGCGGTGCTCTCTCGTCCATCCACGATGTGCGGCCTCAATACACCGAGCTTACCAACTCGGGAGCAACGCTCAAAACGCTCAACCAAAACTTTGTACCTTACTCCACAGCTAGCTACGATCTTTACGAGATCAGTGGGGTGATTTACGAGGACTTCGACTTTACAGAATGGGAGCCCGCCTATTACGAACTGACCACGGAGGTGGGTGAGGTGATTACGTTCCGAACAAGCGACTTTGAAGTTGTAAAACTCAAAGAGCCAAACGGCGGCGTGTCACTCGACTTGACCGGTCCCAATGTAAAGGCCGATGGCCAGGACAGCATTCAGTTCTTCTACAACGCGGCCGGCTTGGTGACCAAGGCCCAAGACATCGGCTCGGGTGTAGAAGTGCTCTACACGTACAATGGCTCCGGCGACCTCGTCAGTGTTGAAAATGCGGACGACACGGTGGATACGTTCACCTACGTCGCCGGTCACCGCATGCTCAGCTACCAAATCGAGGGACGAAACCCGACGCAATACACCTATACCGATACAGGTCGCGTTGCGAAGATCGTCCACCCCAATGGCACGATTGAACAAAACACCTACGACGATGGCAACCGCACGGTGCAAAAGACAGACGCCGCCGGCAATCAGGTTACCATGTCATACGACGCGCTTGGGCGCGTTCAATCGATAACCGATCCTCTGGGTAGAACCATCAGCTATACTTATACAGGATCCAATCCCCACCCTACCACCGAGACAAACGCGCTTGGTCATACGCTCACCTACGGCTACGACGACAAGGGCAGGCGGACAACGGTTACCAATGCCCTCGGCTTTACGACCGTCCAAAAGCTCGACTCGTCCGATCGCATGTTGGAATTTACAGATGGGTCGGGCCGCCTGTACAAAGAAACAACAGACTCGCAGGGACGTATCACGTCGTTCTTGTCACCTACAGGATCGGTTGTTCGATCGTTCTCCTACCCGAACGGCGACACCACCGTTTCAACCGACGCGCTGGGTAACTCTGAAACATTCAAGTTTGACTCCAAGGCTCGGATCACCCAGCACATCGACGGCACGGGCGCCGTTGCGAACATCGCTTACAACGACGTTCTCCGCACGCGCACTGTCACTCAACCCGACGGCTCCAGCTCCACGGCCAAGATGGATCCCTTGGGTAGACCCACCGAACTCACGCTTTCTTCGGGTGAAGTATTCCAGTACAAATACGGCCCGGATGGGGAGATCACCCAGGCCATCCGTCCCGACGGCGCCGTGCTCAACCACGAGCGAAACGCGAAGGGACAGTTGGTTGCGGCCTCACTCGATGGTCAAACTCTCGCCGAATACGGGTACGATGCCCTCGGTCGACTGACAATGGAGTCGTCCGTGGGCGGCGGGTACAAGTTGTATCAATACGACGCGGCCGGTCAGGTCACGACGTTAACGACCGAAGACGGCACGATCGCCCTTTCGTACGATGCCGCTGGAAGAGTGATCGGCCGACAGGGTCAAAATGGCTTGTCGGTGACGTTTGAGTATGACGCCGCCGACCGCCTCACCGCTGTTGAAGACAGCGACGGACGCCGCAAAGAACTCGCCTACGACGCTTCGGACAGGCCACTTTCGTACACCGATCCACTCGGGCGTGTTACGAATCTGAACTGGAATGCCGACGGGCGCATGTCCAAAGCCACGTTCCCCGATGGTAGAACAGCCGAGTGGACGTATCTTCCCAATGACGCACGACCCGGCGAGGAGGATGAAATCGTCACGGGATTCAAAAACGTCGAAGGTGTGGCTTTTGGATTCGGTTACGACGCAAACGGTCACATTGAAACGGTCACCGACGCCTTCGGCAACGTCGCTTCGTACGCCTATGACTCCATGGAGCGCGTCACCCAGGTGGAAGATCCCGCCGGTCACGTAACCACAATGGTTCATGGTGCCGATGGCATTACCAGCCGAACAACGCCGGCTGGTAAGGTCGATTCGTACGCGTACGATGTGGATGGCAACCTAACGAGTTGGACTCGCCCCGACGGGACTACCGTGACCTACTCGTACAGCGTTGGGACAACGGCCAATCTACCCAGCGGCGGCGCTTACGTGGTGACCGGCGACGACGAAGCCGGAACGCGGACCACAAGCGGCGCCCCGGGCGGCACCGTCACCCAAACGCGAGACCTTGAAAATCAGGTCAACAGCATCGCCCTCGGGGACGGTGCGTCGGTCAGTGTGGAGCGCAACGTCGACGGTCAAGTCGAGCTGGTGAAAGCTCAACTTCCGGGTGGTCAAGTTCTTCAGTCGTCCGCCACGTACGATGCGGGTGGTCGCATGTCATCGGTGACCGGACCCACCGGTCAGACCACCCAATTTGAATATGACGCGGCGGGCCGGGTGACACACATCACCTACCCAAACGGAACGGGGATTGTGTACACATATGGCATGTTGAATCGGCCGACCCAAATTGAGCATCTCCAAGGCGGGTCTGTGACGGCAACCTGGCAATATGGGTATTCTCAAGCTGGCAAAGTCACTTCTGAACAGGGACCGGGCGTACACCGCGAGTACGAATACGACGGTCTTGGCCGCCTCACCAAGGTGCAGGCGCTCTCGGGCGGCGTTGTTAGTCAGACGGTTACCTACGGCTATGACGCCACGGGCAACCTGACCGCCCAAACCGACTCGTCTGGAACAACCAACTACACTTACAACGCCGATGATGAACTTGTCGGTGCCGTCGGGCCCGCCGGAACCACCACATACACGTATAACGGTCGCGGCGCGCTCGCGGCGGTCGCGGCACCGTCGGGAACCACGCTGTACGGTTATGACGATCTCGACAGGCTGACTCAGGTCACCCTGCCAAACGGCAGTCAGGTCGACTATGCGTACGATGTGGATGGCAGGCTCCTCCGCCGCAGCGATGCCATGGGCGAGCGCAGATACCTTCCCCTGCCCGACGTGAGGGAAGGGATGGAAGACTGGTCAGTGAGTTACGATCCGGGCGGTGGGAACCCCACGATGTTCACGTTTGGTCCTGAAGGCATTGCCGGTGTTTTCAACGCGTCGGGCGTACACTACCCAATGCTCGCAGAGCGAGGGTCCGTCACCGGATGGACCGCGGCCGGCGGCTCAACTTCCGGATCGCGAACATACGATGTTTGGGGTCGCATTTCCTCGACGTCGGGCGTTTCGTCTGAACACGGATATCTTGGTGAGCGCCAAGACGCGACGACGGGCCTCGTGTACCTGCGCACGCGCTGGTACGACCCGGTGACCCACCGGTTCCTGACACCTGACAGAGCCAACGGCTCCACGGACGACTCGCGTTCGCTGAACAGGTATGTATACGCGGCTGGCGATCCGACAAATAAAGAAGATCGCGCTGGCGAGTTCTTCTCGCTCGGTGGGATGATGGCAGCCGTTAACATCCAAAGCACGCTCAGCTCCGCACGATCCATCGCGTCGGTCTGCATCTCTCGAAAGATGGTGCAAAAGCTCTACAAGGCCGTTGCGATGTGGGCGGCAAGTCAGGTGGTAAGCCTCGTAGCCAACTACGCCACAACCACCGCTTTCCCAACTCTGAAAAAAGCCGAGTCAAGGTTCCAACAGCTCTTGTCACAGATCTTCTGCGGCGATGTGAGTTTGTCGGTTCTACCCATCGGCACCGGAGATATAGACTTTGAGGTAAGAACCAACGACTGCGGTCGCCCTGAAGCGGGCAACGTTGCGGGTCAGCTCAAGTGCGCAGAAAAGTTGCGCGCGAAAGACGGCCTGAACGGCATTGACATTGTTTACGGCAAACGCCTCCCAATTGAACTCAAGGTTAAGTCCGGAGCGGTTGACTACGAACAACTCAAGCGCTGGTGCCGCTTCTCCTCTGGGTATTCAAGCGTGTTTGTCACGTTCTATATCTACGCAGAAATGCCGTCCCCGGCCAAGAACGACAAAATGGCTGAGACATGCTGGAAATGCTGGAAAGGCGCTCCCAGCACATGCAAAAAGCCGCCGTTCAGCGTCGGCTCGTTGTACATCGCCATCGGCATTATCAAGGGCAACAAGAAGGGTCGAGTCTACGTGTCAGACCCAACGCCCGACTGCACTCCCTAACACAACGCGCCTCTCCGCCGCAGAGGCAGCCTCCTCCCATTCCTGAAACGCGCCATATAGACACCTGACTGACTTGCGCCGGCATGAAATCGTGCCGGGCGTGATTCGAGCCTTTACGGCGCAATCGTCACCACTGCCTGTGCCTCCGCCGAGTCTTGATTGGGGTCAACAAGCTTGACTTGTACGACAAGCACCTTGTTATACAAGGTTGCCACCTCAAGTCCGTGGTCCACCTGAAAGCGAATCCCGTAGATTTCGCAGCCGTTTTCCGCCCCTTTTCTCAACGTCACCACCGAATTTACGGGTTGCAAATCTTCATTCAGGTCGGGGTACCTTCCACTCAAGGTCAGCACAGTGCCCTGCTGACGCAGCCCGCGAACCTGAAGTGCCAACCACATGTGGTGCCCACCTTGGGGACCCGGTTCAATGGGTAGAGCCTCTCCCTCCTGCAGTGGGGCAAATGAACTTTGACCCTTTCCAATGGTCACGCCGGGCTCGCCCGATTGGCCATTTTTACAGGCGTCCGGCGCCGTGTCTACCCACGTTGAATCGTACGGAAGGAGGCCTTTATTGGGGATCGTCGCGTCGCCGCAGATTCCACCCAAACAGGTTTGACCATCGCCACAAAAAACGCCTTCGCAGCTCGATTCAAGCGCGAGTGGAAGAAGCAGCGGAGTTTCCACCTCCACACGGGTGAATGCCGCACGGCGCGTTTTTAGCTCGCCGGCCTTGCCATACCCCTCGACTTTCACAGACACGTCGCTGTCGATCGCCATGGGAAGATCGACCAATTCGCCCGGCAATTTTAGGTCGCCCGAAGCGTATGAGTACACATCGTCTATAACAGCTTCGCCGTTCACTTCGGCGTTCACACGCACTTCTGTCAACTCAAATCCAACCGCCATATCGGTGGTAAGGCCTACGACCATTCGACCGGCGGGCTCCCCCCCGTCACATCCAACGGCTCCGAGCGTAACAACCGACGCTCCCCAAACGCACCACCGCCGCATGTGACTCCACCTTTTTCATACCCGCTGTTTCAACGGCAAATCAGCCCTGTTTGCGGCCCGAGCGACGCCGACGCGAAAGCCAGCCGACAAGGCCAAGCAACGCGAGCGGCGCACCCACCGGCGCTTGGGTAGACGGGCTGTAGCTGCAAAGGCCTTTGATGCTTCCATCCACGCCGTCAGGCCCAATGGTCACCTCCCCTTCCGCCTTTACCTCAATGCCCTGGGCGGCCAGTGCGTCAATGCATGTGTCGATTTGTGACCCGCTGATAATATACTTACCATCGCAGAACAGCGCGCCGTCGGCGTTGCAGTCGGCGTCGCAGTTTGACAGCAGATCCTGAGCGCACGCCTCCCATTGCGAATCTTGACACGTCGTTTGACAGTCCATGTTGGCGTCGGCTGTGCACGATCCGCCGCAGCACTCCACACAATGTTGATAACACCCGCCGTCCACCGTGACGCATTGCAAGTCACATTCGTTGTCGCAGTTGGCGTCCCATGTGGCGGCACACTGCGCGGGATCCGCATTGGCTTTGCATTCGGCGTCGCGGTTGACGGTGCACTCGGCAAAACAATTGTGTGAGCAGATCACGTTGACGCCGTTGTCGCAGTCGGTTTGACATTGGGTAGTACAACTGTCAGTGCACGTGGGCGTGGCGGAAAGTGTACACTGCTCTTTGCACATGGGAAACAGCTTGGCAGCGCAGGCGGTCAAAAAGCTACCATCCACTTTGCACGCCGCGGAACAGTCCGCCGTGAGCTTCACCTCGCAGTTGGTCAGACCGTCAAAGCGAATATTGTTGCACGCGTCAATTCCGGCGCTCGCGGGAAGAGACGCTGTCAAACCAACCGTTACCGTCAAGAGAGCAAGAAAAGTAGAACGCATGTTGTCAACCCTCGTTTGGTGAAGTGTGGCTCAGCTCCACTGCAACGGGTCTGCCAGTACAAATTGGCCGTTTGAGGTGCGTTTTACGCTTCGCAGTAACTTTCAAACTCCAAAAATTCGCGCAGGCGACGAACCTCACAAACCCTTATTCACAAAGTTTTTAAACAACAACTATGAACGGCCGTTAATACTCGCCCCGCGAACAGCGCGAACTCGCCCCTGCTCCACATTCACAAACGCGAGCAGCGCGCCGCCCAGGATGAAGAACAGGGCTACCGACACCACAGCGTATCGACTGGACCCAAAGGCCGAACCTACAACCGCGAACACAAGCGGACCGAAAACGCCGCTCACTTTGTCGGTAACACCAAACAGTCCAAAAAACTGAGCGCTTCGATCGCGCGGAATCAGCGTGGCAAAAAGCGATCGACTGAGGGCCTGCGCTCCCCCTTGGACCAAGGCCACAGCCATGGCCAAAATGAAAAAGTGAAGCTCTGACTGGAGGAAAAAGGCCCCCACGCTGATGCCAATGTACACAACAAGCGACGCGAGGAGTGCAGGCTTCGCGCCCACTTTCGTTGCCACGGCCCCAAAGGCGAACGCAAACGGGATGGATACAATGTTGGTCACCGCAAGGGTAAGTAGAAGGGCGCCCGCGTTCAGACCAAGCTCTGCCCCATAAATGGCAGCCATCCGGTACATCGTACCAATGCCGTCGTTGTAGAAAAAGTAGGCAGCGAGAAGCAGCGCCGCAGCGGGGTAAGATCGCAGCGCAGACGCGGTATGAATCAGCCTTTTCCACGCCTCTGAAAAGGGATGTTGGGTAGAACCGGTAAGGGTAGGTTCCCGCACTTTTCGAAACAGTGGAATGCTGAAGGCCGACCACCACACCGCCACCGTCAGAAAGGATACCCTGCTCGCAGAAGCGGCGTCCTTTAGACCCAAAACTTCAGGCCGTTGAAGCATGAACAAATTCAGAAACAGGAGCAGTCCACCACCGAGATAACCCAGCGCGTAACCGGCCGACGACAGCCGATCCATTTCCTTCTCTGAAGCCACGTGCGGTAGTAGAGCATCGTAGAAAACGAAGCTACCCATCAGACCGATGTTCCCCACCACAAAAAGACCTTCGGCCAATAAGCGATCGCCCGGACCTACCCAAAAAAGTCCAACGGTGGATAAAACGCCGAGCGCCGCAAACACGGCGAGGAGCTTTTTCTTGATGGGCAATTGATCGGCGAGCGCCCCGAGAAAAGGCGACGAAACAGCCGCCAGAATAAGCGCAACAGTGCTCGCCACAGCAAACCGCCGGGTCGCCTCCGCGGCGGGTAGGTCGGAGGCAACAACGGCCGAGTAATAAACGGGGAAAACGGCCGTCACGACCGTTGTCACGTACGCGGAGTTTGCCCAGTCGTAGAGAGCCCAGGCCCGGTGTTCAGGTTTGGCCAGGCCCAATGCCTCAAGAACGCGGCGGGTGGGTGGGGCGATACTGTTCACGTTGTTGGGTCGCGAACTGTGATCACGGGCACGGGGGCGTGCCGGATCACATACGCGGCAACGCTGCCGGTCACCAAGTGACGAAGTTTGGTATGACCGTGTGTACCCATCACGATAAAGACAGATCCCAGCTCTCCGGCAACCTTACAGATTTCAGGGCCGGGGGCACCTTCCCTAAAAACTGTTGGGCAGTTGCCATTGTCTTTTGCCCATTTTTCAAGCATTTTCGTGGCGGACGGAACCGCTTCTTCATAAAACTGCTGAACCAGCAGCGGCGAAAGTTCACCCATGGTGAACGGTTGCTCAAACGTGTGGAGCAACACAATTTCGGCGCCGATGGAAGGGGCCAATTCTTTTGCCACAGCGAGCGCCCGCAGGGAGGTGGCCGAAAAGTCCACGGGCACCAGAAGAGACTTAATAGCCATGGCGTAAATGTGGATCGGATTCAGATCATTTCACGCGCAAAGTAGGCGTGAAAGTGGCTGCAAAATCAGCATTTGAGGTGCAAAAAACGTAACCCCAAGTTTGATTACGTTTGAACGGGCTGGGGAGATTCTTTGCGCGAGAAAACGCGTTTGAGAAAATTCAGACCGCGATCGGTCACCACGTAAAACGCCGGCACGACGAGAAGACTCAAACCGGTTGAAACAATCAGTCCACCCAGCACAGCGATCGACATGGGGGCACGCGTCTCCGCGCCCGCCCCGAATGAAAGCGCCGCCGGAATGGCCGCCATCATTGTGGCGATCGTTGTCATTAGAATGGGTCTGAGCCGCACAGGTTCCGTCCGAAGAACGGCGTCAAGGGCATTCAACCCTTCGGTGTCACGAACGTGGTTGGCATAGTCCACAAGGAGAATGGAGTTCTTTTTCACAATGCCGAGGAGGAGTAAGATGCCAATCATTGAAAAAATATTGAGCGTCTTTCCAGCCACAAGTAAGCCAAATGCGGCTCCGGCAATCGACAATGGTAAGATGGTAAGAACTGTGACCGGGTGCAGAAACGAATTAAACTGAGCACCCAAGATCATGTAGGCCACAATAACCCCGAGAAGCAGCGCAAACATCAGACTATCGGCCGACTCTCGAAACGCCACGCTCGCCCCGCCGAGCACAATTCGAGTTCCTTCGGGCAGGGTTTTACCTATCTCCTCCACTTTGGCAAGAGCGTCGGCCTGCGCGAAACCGGCGGCAACGTTGCCGTAAATGTTGATCGCCCTTTCCCGATCGCGCCTCGTGATCTGCTGAAGGCTCGGCCTTTCCACCTGATCAACCAACGTAGAAATGGGAACAAGCCCACCGGTTGAGGATCTGACACGCAACCTTCCCAACGCTTCAGGTTTGTCACGTTGGCTGGCCAAGAGGCGCACGCGCACATCAATTCGGCGACCGCCGGTGGAATATTTTCCAATGCGTGCCCCACCCACAAGCGCATTGAGCGTTGTGGCAATGTCTTCCATGGGTACACCCACGTCGGCGGCGCGGGCCCTGTCGGGTGAAATGCGCAGCTCGGGCATACCCAATTGATAATCGGTATCGATGTCCATCACCATACCGCTCGCAGCGAGCTGTTTTTTTATAAGCTCCGCCGACTCAACGATTTGCGCCCAGTCATGACCTCGCACCGAAAAATTCAACAGGGAAGCCCCGTTGCGCGGTAAACCCCGATTGGGAAAGATCTTGTACAACCGCTCGAACGCCGGGATAGCTGTTGAGTTCTTTGCGGATGATCGCCGCGAAGTCGGCCTGCGTAATGCTTCGCTCTTTGGGAGGCACAAGCGTGACGAACATGACACCGGTGTTCACACCCGCACCGCCGAAACCGCCGGCCACAACAAATGCCGTCTGCACTTCTGAACGGCCGTTGATAAACGTCTCGGCACGTTTGAAGATGTTGTTGGTTTCTTCCAGGTCGGTTCCAACAGCCGTTTGCACGCGTACGAAAAGCCGACTTTGGTCCTGCGACGGAACAAATTCAGCGGGTAACTTTTGCATTGTCACAATGGATGCCGCCATGAGCGCGGCGCCCGCGATCAGCACCAAACTGGGCCATTTCATCGCGCGGCGAAGCACAAAATCATACCCGCGGCGAAGCCCTTCAAAAGCGTCGTCCACCAATCTACCCACGCGGCTCCGGCCATGTTTCGACGTGGTAAGGAGCTGCGCACACCTGGCCGGAGCGAGTGTAATTGCCTCCAAGTAAGACAGGAGAACAGCGAGCGAAAGGGTCACCCCAAACTGTAAAAAGAACTTACCTACCACCCCCTGCATAAATGCGACGGGTAGAAAAATGGCCACAACTGCCAACGTCGCTGCGAGCGCGGCGAACGTGATTTCACGTGTACCTTCCCGCGCGGCGGTGACCCTGTCAGCCCCCTCTTCGGCATGTCGAAAGATATTTTCGAGCACCATGATGGCGTCGTCGACAACAATGCCCACGGCCAGAGACAATGCGAGAAGGGTGAATGTGTTGAGGGTAAATCCGAGAAAATAGATAATGGCAATGGTGCCGAGCAAACTCATTGGAATCGCGAGAATTACGTTGAGTGTTGAAGAAAGCGATCCCAAAAACATCCAACAAACAAGCGCCGTCAGGAGCACGGCCAGCACCAACTCCACCTCAATTTCATGAACCGATTCTTCAATAAAACGAGACGAGTCAAAAATCACACCCGCCCGCAGTTCAGGCGGCATTGACTTTTTTACTTCTTCAAGCGCCGCGCGTACACCATTGGCAACGGCAACCGCGTTTGCGCCGCGTTGCTTTTTTATACCAAGCCCCTGGGCAGGTTCACCATTCACGCGCGCAAGACGCCGCACATCTTCAAAGCCGTCTTCCACAACGGCCACATCCTCAAGGTACACAGGTGACCCCGATACCTTGCGGACAACAATGCGCCTGAGTGTTGTCAGGTCAAACGCTTCACCCAACACGCGCACGTCAATTTCGCGGCCTTCCGCTTCAATTCTACCCGCTGGCAGCTCCACATGTTCGCGCCGCAGCGCGCTCACAACATCGCTCGCCGCAAGGCCGCGCGCATCGAGTTTGGTCGCATCAATCCAAATGCGAATGTTTCTTTCTAGGTATCCGCCGAGAATGATCTCCCCTACCCCCGGCACCGTTTGGAGCTTTTCTTTTACGCGATACCGCGCGTAGTCGCTCACTGTTGCGCGAGGGTAAGGCCCTGAAACGGCTACCCACATAATGGGTTGATCTTCAGGGTTGGTCTTTGAAATAATGGGGGGATCGATGTCGCGAGGAAGGCGCTGTTGAGCCTGACTTACCTTTGTTTGAACGTCTTGAAGGGCAAGGTCAACACTGCGCGACAGGTCAAGTTCAACGGTGATATTGGCGTTGCCCTGCCTTGAAGTGCTTGTGATCGACTTGACACCTTCCACCTGAACGAGCGCTTCTTCAAGAACTTCAACAACGTCGTTTTCAATAACTTCCGGCGCCGCACCTTCACGCGATACCGAAACAGTAATGGTAGGAAAGTCAACGTCGGGAAACTGGCTGATGCCAATGCGCGACGCGGCGACTACTCCAAAAACAATTGTCGCGGCCATGAGCATCCAGGCCAAGACAGGCTTGCGAATGCAAATCTCGGTGAGGTTCACAACGCGCTCCCGGAGCTTGAGGAGGAAGGGTTGGGCGCGGCCGACGCCGCGGTGGAAGGTGCGGCCGATGCGGGTGCGGCCGACGCGGAAGGTGCACCCGCGACGCGAACCTTGGCCCCATCGCTCAATGCTTCAGACCCGCGTATCACCAACGACTCGCCCGGTTTCAAACCTGAACGCACTTCTACCAATCCGTCTTTGGTGCGCATACCCAAGGTTAGAACTCTCACTTTGGCCACCCCGCCTTCAACAACGTACGACAAGAAGCCCTTGTCGCTCGGTCGAATTGCCGTTTCTGGAATGACAGGCGCATCGGTCATGGTGCCCACCGGAATGCTCACCTCTGCGAAAGCGCCGGGATGCAACTCCGACGGCGGCGAAGCGATCTCCCCAACGACGGCAACCATTCGCGAGGTTGAATTGGCGCCCGCCGCAACATGGGTGATTTTGGCTGTCAGCTCGCTTGAAACACCCGGAGTTGAAAAACGCGCTGTCATCCCCGTGTGTACACGTGCAGCATCGGCCTCGGGCACCTCAAAACGAAGCAGCATTGGATCGGATCGCAGAATGGTCGCGAGCACCATTCCAGGTTGGGCGAATTGCCCGGTTTGGACAGTGCGGGTTTGCACGGTGCCGTCAATGGGAGCGCGAACGTACGCATCGCGAAGGTTGAGCTGTGCGAGGCCCAACGACGCTTTTGCCGCCGCTTCATCGGCGCGCGAAGTGGCGACTTTTGTCCGCCAGTTCTGAAGCTCATCGGCGGAGACAACGCCCTCGTTTGACATTTTTTCGCGCCGCGCAAGAAACGCTTCTGCGTCGGCCCTGGCAGCGGTTGCCCTGTCCATTTGGGCCTGCGCTCCGGCAACGGCGAGCTGAAAGCGACGGGGCTCGATCTCCACAAGCACCGCGCCTTTTTCTACACGGTCCCCTTCTTTAAACTTGACCGTTTCTACAACGCCCGTAACGCGCGACGTGATGGACACCTGCTCAAACGCGTCGACCGATCCCGTAGCGACAAGTGTGTACTCAACGCTGCGAGCTTCGACCGGCTTCACTTCTACAGGGAACGAAATATCCCCTTTTCCGCCGCCTTTTTTATCGTTTGGCGGGCCACCTTTATTGCAGCCGACGAGCACCGCAAGGGCGAACCACAAGAGTAGGAAACGTTGCACCCGCGGACGTTACCACGGACTTTCGGCGATGTGCCGCTTTCCATTTTCGCAACCCTTGACGGGACGCGTCGGGTCGGGTGACGTTTGACAACAGGTTCGTTGAACATGCGAGAACGTCCCATCGAACAGCCGCCCGCATTCCTCCCAACACTTGATCAGGCCCGCAGTCAAGGCTTACCGCTCCCGGACGGCGAACCCACCGCAAAAGAACAGTGGTCCGCGCTCATCGTGCTCACCAACATCGTGCGGCGCCGCTCCTGGAAAGAAGAGATCTATCGGCACGCCGACTCGGTGGCGCACCTGCCTCGCGGCAATCCGCCTGTGCCCACGGCGTTCGTAGGTGCCAGTTTCGCTGTGGTTGAAGGCATCACCGACACAGGCGTTTGCAACGAGTGCTCACACACGCCGGGCCGGAGAAAATGCCGGGTTTGCAACGGTCGAGGGTATGTATTTATCGACGGTCGCAATATCAACTGCTCGTGCAACGGCGGAAGTGTACCCTGTCCAACATGCCAGGGGCAAAAGTTCACAAGTCGTATTCAGATCCGATACTACGAAGACGAACCCAAGTTCATGCGTGAGCTGTACGTGCCATCGCATCTACCCTGCCATGCGCCGCTTTTCGGGCTTGAAACGGCGGTCGAAGGAGCGGCCAATTTAAGTTATGACCCACCCGAAGAGCTTCGGTGTCACGACTTGACGGGTAGAGCACCGGGCAGCGCCTACCGCGGCGGCGAACGGTATGTCCGGCCCACCTTCCATGGGTTTGACTACGGCGACACCATTGAAAAAGCCATTGAAGGAATGCGGGCGTTGGGAGCGGGAGGCCGCGTTTTGCTTCACGACACAAGAGCGTACGCGTGGCCCTTGTTGAGACTGCAATTTGCATCCGACGGCCCACGCGGCGTGGGCCGTGATTTGATTGTGTACTTCGATCGCTTAGGCACTCTTCGTTTGTTTTCAAACGCGACTGAACGGCTACCTTCCCTTAGTTAACTCTCGTTCACTACCCGATCGTAACCGGGTAGATACAGACACCAAAGAATGGTCAGGTTTTTGAGGTCGACCACATTTTTCAGCCGTTTCAGCGAATGTTCACTCCCCCTCAGGCATCAGTCGGTCGGCCGTTATGAAACACCGTTCCACCTTCCTCCCCGCTCTCTTCACCTTGGCCTTCGGCGCCGCCCTGCTTGCGCCCCGCACCGCCGATGCTGGAGATATTCGGCTCAATCTCTCCCTTTCAGGCGCCGGGTCAGAATGGCGAAGTGACGCGGCCGTATGGGGAGGCTTGGGCCTGGGTTATCGATTTTTTGACCTGGTGGGTGTGTACGCACTTGGCCGCCTGGGTTACGGTGCTGTTGACCAGCGAATGCTCACTCTCCTGGCACTCGGCGCCCAAATTTGGGGCCGCATTGGCCCCACTCGACCTTACGCTCGCATCGCCTTCATCCATCAGCACGAAGAGCCGCTCGCTGCTGTAGACCAAAACGTCGGTGGAGCGATCTTCGGCGTGGGCGACGGCATTCGCCACCGCGGCGGGGCGGAGGGCGCTCTCGGCATTGATCTACCCATTTATCAAAAACTGCCGTGGTCGTTTTTTGGCAACGCCGAGGTTAGCTTTGCCGGCTTTCCCAACTCGTCGGGCCCGGGCTGGTACATGATGGGCGGGCTCGGATTGGGCGTGCACTATACTCTCTGACAGCGTAGGTTTCACCCATGAACCGTAAGAATTACCCATCTTTCGAAGTCGCGATCTCCCTGGGATTGACGGCACTTTTCTTACCCTCCTGCGTGTACGAAAAAATGGAAGATGCCGAGTGCCCTTCCGGCGGAACCACGCTCACGTACGAAAACTTTGGTCAGGATTTTTTTGCCAAGTATTGCAACTACTGCCACGGCGCATCGGTAGAAGATCGCCAGAGCGCTCCACCCGCCTACGTGTTTGATACAGAAGCTCAGGTCGAAAAGTGGGCCGAGCGCATCTACATTCGCGCCGCCGGCCGCAACGAAACAATGCCCCCCGGACCTGACGATCCGCCGCGCGAAGAGCGGGACAAGCTGGCCGAGTGGCTGGTGTGTACCTATGGGGATTGAGAAAAAAGCCGCTTTGGGCCCTACGGGGCTGAGGCAGCAATCGCCGAGCAGTCAAACACTTCTACCGTGGTGGGGTTTTTATACTGCGCGGCGCAAAGGCCGAGGAGCAGTCCAATGTCTTTAAAGTCAATGCCCTCACCTCCCGGCTCAAAAGCGTAATCGCCATCGGCCCCGTTGGGTGAAAACAACTCGGTTTGAGCCACCGCGGCGGGCGAGCTGTACGACAATTGAGCTTCAACCACCTTCCCTTGGAGCCAGCGCACTTCTCGCGACGTGAGAGGTACACCCGCGTTTGCGGCGTGCACCATAAACGCTACCAAGTCTTTCAGGTTAAAATTGGAGGGCGGCGTCCCCGCGTCCATCAGATCCATCACAGTATCGAGACGCTTCACCATCCCACCCAGGAGCGTTTTGGCGAGATCGTTTTGACCATGAACAAGCGCCTGCTGCACCGACGCCGCGTGAAACGCTCGCACAATCTGCATTGCGCCGCTTTTAATTCCATCGGTCCCTTCGGGCACCGGATCATACCCATCACCGCACTCGGCGGTGACAGCTTGTCCATACCCAGTCAACTCCAACGAGAGCAGTGCCGAACACTCCAAGAAACCGATGAAGTGCGCCAACCCTTCAGGCGGAAGGTACTCTTTCAAGTCTTTGTCGAGCGTGGGGATGACAAAATTGTTCACGGCCACGTCGCGCGAAAACCCTTCAAAACGGCGCCGCATTTCCACAATATCCCCCTGAACCTCCCCATTGCCCAATAGACCGTCACACGTGTCAAGTTCACCCACGGCGCGAACAAGGTGCCCAATGTCATCTTTGCTCCGCTTGTTTTTGGTCCAAAGGTCAGGCCAGTAAGGATTGTTGGGTAGGTGGATATACGCCGACGGCTCCGCATCAATCCCCGGACGGCTTGCTGAATAATCAATGAACAGAGGGATGGGCGTTTCAGTGGACTCGACCGATTCAGGATAAGCGGCCCTTGCCATTAGAAACGGTTTTGCGTCCGCCCCCGGCTCCATCGCTAAAAACCAGGACGTGAACCCGCGAAGCAGCCTGTGAGCGAGCGTTTTGTGACTGGTAAGATTCCACGTTTTTGCCGCATAACATGCGCCTTCTAAGAGCTGCGCCGATCGCAGGCCGTTGTTGTCAGCCCCGTCGGGAGAATGCGTGAACGTCACCTTCCCATTCTCACGCTTGACGGTCACGCCGCTCCACCACGTGCCGTAGTGGTATCTCTTGTTGGGATCGGTGGAAGGCCACCCGTGAGCGCGGTGAGCCACTGTATCAAACCACTTGGTTTGGTTGAGCAGATCGAGGTACGCGCCTGTGGCCGCCGTGCGTTCTTCGTTGGTGATGGGGGTGCCCACGTCGGCGCGCGTTAAGTCGAATGGTAAGGTTTTAGAATGTTCGGGAAGGCTTCCATCAGGAGGTGCGAGCATTCCCGCCGAACCACCGATGCCGCCCGTTCCACCCATACCTCCCGTGGCCTGTGTGGTGGACCCGCCGGTTCCACCCGTGCCCGACGTTTCAGGGTCGGAACACGCAGCTGTGAGTATGGAGGCCGTTGCGAGTAGAATGGCCGAAACGGCTGCGCCGGTCTGCGTACACTTGAACGCGGACGAGCGGATGGGTAGATGACAACGGCCGTGGGGAGGTTTCTTGGAAGCCATGGGGCGCACGGCAGCAGAGCGCGCGCCCGGCGTCAAGTGAGATGGGGAGGTTACTTGCTGGAGCCCGAGAAGAGGGATCCAAGTTTGAATCCGAGGCTCATGAAGAAGTAGTTGCCACCCCGGAAGTCGTTTTCGTAGTAGAAGCCGAGAGTCGCTTGGGTGTTGATCTGACTTGAAACGTTCTCGAGCAACGGAACGTTGAGCGCGGCGCCCAGCAGAAAACTCATGTGAATATCGTCCTCTGCGATCTTGGTGACATGAATGCCCGTTTGAAGCGCGATCGGAAGGGGAAGCGGGCCAATGTGCGCGGGGTTGGTGCCTGTATTGTAGTCCCATGGCTCAATGCTCATGAGGAGGCCCGGACTGGGAGCTACCAACTGATACGATGTCGGTTGAGTGGTATCTTTTAAGTCACGCGCCGACGCCGGAAACCGAATGCCGCCGAGTTCGGCCGCAACGCTCAAATATTGGCGAAAGCCCCATTCAAGACCCTTGCAGTTATTGCCGTGACCAAAAGCTCCATGAGGCCGGAGGTACACAACGAGTTGATGTTCGCCGAGCGACACAGCAGTGTCTGACAATTTGGGGTCAAGCGTGCCATTTCGATATTTCACGGCCAAAGACTCGGCTTTGTTCGTTAGTCGAACTTCAACGGTGTACACTTTACCATCCGCTTTTGTCCCAGGGGGAGCAACCAGGTTGAACGTGTTGGACTTGGCCGTAAAATCACCGCCCGCTCCACTTTTTCACCGCCCTGCTGCTGAACGGTCACCACCATCGATTGCGGACCGTACAAGTTGAGGTCGTAAGCGGGCAGCCCCTTTTCATTCAGCACCTGCTTGAGTACACACTTGTTTTCTTCAAGCGCGTTGTTCGCAACCGCTTTGGTGTCGCCATTGTGTAAAACAGTGGCCTCTTTGCTCATGGAGTACGAGCCGGAGCATGCCACTTCCAAAGCGTCACGCACAGGGAGCGCGAGGCTTTGAATTTCAGCCTTTTCAGCCAAAGGAACTGCCACTTCAAGAACAGGCTCAACTACCCAGCGGCGGGGCTTTTCCGTGCATGTGTTCTGAAAGAGACAATCCGATCCACTGGGTATATCCAGCTCTTTCACTTCGTGATAATCCGCGAGTGAAAACACGGGCTGAATCTTCCCCGCCACGTCGAGCACCGACAAGACAAGATTGTCGAGCGGCGCGGTGAGAAGACACCCGGGATCTCCCCAATCGGTGGCAACTCCATTGGACGAGCAGTTTTTCACCTTCATCGACACCAAGCCCGACGAAGCCACCTTCCATGCGGACACTGTTTGAACAACCTCCGCAACGTCGGAAGCCATCGGATCCATGGGAACGCTCGACGCGTTCGCGAGGTTTCCCAGTACCGGGGTTGCTCCTGTCAGCCCGTGGGAGAGGGGCGCAGGAATGGTCAGATCCCAACCGTTTGTCAACGTGTCGACGAATTTCCTTCGAGGGTTGACAAGCGCCACGTCCGACTCGCCCGCTGCCGCATCGAACGTTGGAATACGGCTTGGGTCGCTTCCCTGCACATTGTATTTCACCTGAATTTTCGAATTTTCTTTCATCGCCGGGGGCGCGATCACGTTGGCGGTCAGTGTACCCACCACTCCACTCGCCGATTTTACCTGAAAATTGTGTACACCCGGCGCTAACCCGACAGGGATCGGTTCGGCATCAAACACCTCACCCTGCGTCGGCACTGTGGAAGCCGCGCGCTTCAAGTGGATGGTATGGTTCCCCTCCGCAAGCGTTCGCGCCTCGTATAGAAAAGCGCTGCACTTGGCATCCCACCCTGTTTGATAGGCGAGACTAATGCGCTGCTTCCGTGCGCCCTGAACAAGCACGGAGAGGCTGCCATTCAGCGTGTAGTTGCAGCTTCCAATGGGAAGGTGCACCTCTTGTTTGGTGGCTCCTTTTGCCGGGTATTTCAACTCAACGCGCGTTGCGCCTGCGGGAACGTCACCATTGGGTACAATTTTAAACGAGCCGCCCGAAAGGATCAATTTGCAGTTATCCTCTTTAGGCGCGTCGGCCGATGGGTTGACCATTTTGCACGACGCATCTTCTTTCACCAGAATATTGGCTACCAATGCCGCAAGCGGATCTTCCGATGGGAAAAGATAGGTAGGTCCAAACATCTGAATGTTCGCCACGCTCTTCGCCTTGAGATCAGCCAGACTTGAAGCGCGCGTCACCTGCAAGGGATCCCCCCAGCCGGGCGCATCTTGGGTCGTTCCACCGGTGCGCGGTCTGACTTTTGTGGTGCACCGGATCTCCTCAGAAAGCAGACGTTGCAAAAAACGTCGCTGCATGAAGTCGCCGCTGGAGCTGTCGGCAATCACCCCATTACTCACGTCTTGAATCCAACCGGAAGATGTCAGTTGGCAGGTTTTATACTTTGAGTCTACCACCGCGCGGACAGCCAATCGGTCGGTGATTTCAAGCCGAATGACGTCGGGCTGGTTGGCTTTTGTCGCGGCAGCGCCGCCTGTTCCTTTCGCGTCGGCGGGGGTTTCGCCCCCCGCCACCGCAATCACCGCTGCACAAAGCACCAAAGTAAGTTTCGTCTTCATGGCATTCCTCCTGTTCCTCCCGCACCGGCGCTTCCCGTCGACGTTCCACCACCGCCGGTCGTCATCCCACCCGTTCCACTTCCACCCGTGGCCCCTGAAGTGGAACTTGTGCTACCCATTCCACCCCCGCCCGTTTGCCCGGAACTTGACGTCGATGCTCCACCGGTTCCACCCGCGCCGCCCGTTCCCCTTTCTTCGCCCTTGCAGATTCTATTGTCGGCGTTCCACTCCACTCGTTTGGCCAAGTACGACTCCGGCACACACAACAACGTGGCTGCGTACACAACAGGCTTCTGGTCCTTTGAGTCGGCCCCACCTGATCCGCCGCCCGCGCCGGCCATACCCCCACCCGCGCCGCCGGTGCCCAAGTCAAGTTCGTCCTTGGCGCGATCTGTCAGGTAAGGTTCACCCACGTATTGATACCCGCTGCGGCAGGTGGTTTTCGCAACTTTTTGGGCACAAGAGTGGGTTTCGCAAATGCACACCTGGTCGGGCAAATTACAGTTTTGAACCTTGCCTTTCTGAACACCGATCTCCACCCCGCACATGAAAGGCTCCGTAGGATCGTCCTTGCACCCAGAGAGCCACCACCCCGCGCCGATCATCAAGCCGAGAGGCACAGCGAGCAGTTTCCCCAAAGGGAAAAACCTTCCCATGCGCCGCGGCAACCTACCGCGCACTGCCTCATTCATAAGTTCCTCCGTTACGGCGTTGGGCCGTTGGAGAGAGCTATTACAAGCGCCGGGCCAACGGGGAGAGCGCGCGGAAAGGCCTGATTGAAAGGACTTTTAGCCCGCTGCGGACAAATCAACTTCCGCCCTGTCAGATCGATTGGACGGGGCCGTCCAAAAAAGTGGACATCTTGCCGCTCTGCGCCCGCGACGACGGCGCCGATCAAGAAACGTGAAACAAATAGCGCGTTTCAGGGTTGTCGCGCCGCCAGATCACATTGTCCATAAAGTAATGGTGCAAGTTGATAAACACGAAGATCGCTGCAAAAAACGGCGTTTTCCCCAACGTGACAGTATCAAGAAGGGAGCCTTGCACCGATGGGAAGGTGCTGTCGAGCGCTTTGGGGAGCGCGTAAAACAAGAACCATGCGAGGGCGGTTGCGGCGAGAACAAGCACTGTCACTTTTTGAAGGGCGGGTTTTCCAAAATGGGGAGGCCCTTCGAGCGAGCGGGCTTGATTCCGTTTATAAAGCCCTACAACGTACAGGTATTGGAGCGAGTGCAGTGCGGGAATCAGGTACATCATCACCGGGTCAAGGCTCGAAAAAATAGTCCAGAGCCACAGGGTGATAAAAAACGAAAGAAGGGGTGAGAGCGGTGGCAAGGCTTTATCCCGAATGCTCCGCCGAACGAACATGCCGAGCGCTGTCAGAGTAGACAGCGCAAGCACAACGGCCGTGGCCTTTTCAAGGAGCGGCGGCCCCATGATCGAAAAGTAAAACACCCCTTTTTCAAACTGGAGTTTGCTTGGCCCCGATGGGTTTGACCATGCAAAAGCCCATGCCGAAAAACAGTGGAACAATACCGCCCGGCGCTCCCATAAAGAGAGGCGAAACCCGCGGCGAAGGGAGAGCACCGTTAAAATTCCAAACCCTTGTTTGACGTAGTGCCACCCCACAAGAAGAAACATCAACTCAATGAGGTATCCAAGCGTTTGACCCGATGATCGCACCAGTGCCCCAGCTGCCCACGCGGCAAGAAAAAGCGGCGCAATGACCCCAGCAAACACGTATCGAGCGCGGAGAGAATTGGGTAGATCACGATTTGCGACCTTACCCCAAAAGCCTTTATAAAAGAGCAAATAGGTAACAGTAAAGTGGGGATTATTAATAACGAAAGAAAGGTAATAAGCGCCGAAGTCCACCACATCAAGCGCGGGCTCTTTTCCAAGTTTGGAGCGAAGAAGCCACGCCAACGGGAAAAGAACAACGGTTGCCCCACCAATGGCAAACGCTTCAAAAACGCGGCCCTTCCATGGGCGTTGGACGGGTAGATCGGTGGAAGGTGCGGCGGCGGTCAACGGAGATTCGATCAAAAAAAGGGAAGGTTGGAAAGCCGTTCCAGGCCCATTTACAGGGGCCGGTGATTGTGTACACTACCTGTCAGAAGGTGCGTTGCGTTTGGCGCTTTCGATCATGTCGCGAAGCCAGGGAGCCTTGGCGAGCACCGCGGCTTCATCGTCGTTGTCGTCCCAGCTGTAGTAACGTTTTGGACCGCGGGGAGGATCGGTGAGATCGAGACACAGATCAAAGTAGTCTTGCTCGTCGCACGAAGTGATTGTGAACTTGGTTTGAGCCGTTTTTTTGTCTTGCAGAAAAACAATGTTGAGTTGGTCTTTTTGGCGCTCCAGCTCAAACACGTCAATGGAGTACCTGTAGTTGGATCCGTCTTCAAAAACGCCTATTCCACCACCGCCGAAGTAATAAAGTTTGATCACTTCGGTGCGCTTTTCAGGCAGCTTTTCAAACCAGGGGCGGTTGAGCACTTTTCGATATTGATCGAGCGGACTGACTGAAACGTCGACCCGAGCCGGCGAATTGGTAGGTGCGTTGGAACGTTCCGGCGACGAACCGGCCGAAAAAAACGCCCACGCTGCGGCCGCCGCAAGAGCGCCGGCAGCGGCAGGTAGAGCGAGTGGACGACGCGCGAAGAATCGCAACACAGCGAGTTTCATGCGCTCACAATATCAACTTCGGCCCGGAATGGGAACCACTCTACCAAGCGCCACCACTTTGAGCGCGAGGGGCGCCGCTTCCAGCGGATCGGGGCTGGGGTGCACTTCAGCCACCACGCGCGCTCGAAAGCGCAGCGACAAAGGCAACTTTGCCCCCACCGATTCAGGCAGGTAGCTCACCAGGGTTGACGAATCGCGACCGGGAACAAGCGCCGCGCGAATTTGCGGGCCGCCGAGCAACGTTCGAATTTGGTAGGCTCGTTGGGAGAGAAGCAAGCGCTCCACGTGCTCCTCAAGCACCTTGACGGGTAGAGCGCGTTTTGAGCCTGGAATGGCCGCCTGAATTTCTCGAAGCAAACTGTCGCTTGCACCGGCCGCCCCGGTGAGAAGCGGAGTTTCGAGCAGCTCGTCAACGCTTGCCAGAACATCCTGGAGTTTTTTGTTTTCCTTGGCGAGCGGTTTGGCGCATTGCGCTGTTGTTTTGAGAACGGCGCGTTCGTCCAACCCAAACACCATGTCACCTTCGACAACAACGAGCGGTGGGGTGAATCGACCGTGGGCATCGGTTGCCGATCTTACCGCTCCGGGTATGCCCCGCGGCTCCGTCACAACGGCGCGTGTGAGTACACCAAAAACGTGATGACGGTCGCGCGCCGCGGCGGGATCATCTACGGGTAGATCGTGTTCCGGGTCGAGCGGCTCCATGTCCAACTCGTCAACCAATTCACGAAAACGAGCACTGATGCGGGCCACCGAGTCTGGGTCAAACCACACAAGGTCCACCGCTTCAGTGGGGAGGCGGTAGACTTTTTTGCGTTCCGGTTTGGGTGGAGGCGGCTCTTCAACCCTGGGGGGTTCATGCCGAATCGGCGCCGAAGCCACTGGAACCGGAGCAAGTTGAACCGGCGGCGCGGTACCCATTGGTTCGGCGCCGGCTGCCCACGGACTCGCCGCTTCAGGGCTTGACAACACCGGAAGGGGGCCGGTTCGTGAGTGGCTGACAGGTTCAGGTTTTGGTTCGGGAAGTGCGGCGGTGTGACCCGGCATCATGTCGGCCGGTGGTGGTAAGGTTTTTGGGTCGGCCGTATCGGGAGCAGCATCCCATACCAAGTCAAGCGGAGGCGGTAAGGGAGCGTTTTCCGGCGGTGGAATACGAGCGGATACGTGGGAAGGAAGAGCCGGCCGCGCGGGTGGGCGAGGCATGGAAGGCCCCGCCGCGCGGGAAGGTGTGGCAAGCCAAACCGGCGCCGCGTCGGGAATGGGAGCGCCGCTCGGCACCGCAAACGCTCGGGTGTTCCCACCCAAGTCAAGATGGGAAGGTAGGTCGTCCGCCGAGTCTTCATCATCAAACGAAGGTAAGGGTAGATTCCCTTCGTTCGTTTGTGAGGGCAACCTGACAGCCGGGACCGCGTTGGTGGATCGAAGCTCGTCTTCCACCTCGTCGTCTTGTGTACCTTCGTCGATGTCCGAGATGCTGTTTGAAAGCGCTCGATAGAGTTCAACCATTTGGTCGTAGCTCATCGGCTCGCGCGCCTGCGTCATCGCAATGAGTACACGTCCCGGTTCATCCCTTCGCGAGAGCGTCGCTTCACCGCGCCACACAAGGCAGAGCTTTCGACGATCGGCATCGATCCACAGAGTATCGGCGAGCATTTCGACGGGCGTGGGGCCGTAGCCGTAGCGATCGGCGTATGCGCGCGGCACAAGTCCAACGAGGCGTGTTGTGAGCGCGGGGTAGTCGGGGTGCAGATGTTCGAGCACAATCGTTTCATCACCGCGCAGAAATGCTGTTTGTTGATCGCTCGGCGCCGAGTTGAAAAACGAAGGATCAAAGTCTTCGGGCAACGGATCGTCAATGCGCCACGAGCGATGTTTCGACGCCCTTTCGGGCCACGTGGGAGCAATTGGACCAAACGAGATCGGAGGCGCCATTTCACCGCGCCCGCTCGCGGCCGGCGTTGCTTCGGAACGCGGCGCCGACCAACCGAGCGGTTCGAGATTGGGCAGCTTCTCACCGCGCGGCATGCCAATTGGATTGGATGTTCCCAAACCGCCCGACGCGCGCTCGTACGAGAGCGACATTTTTGAAAACGGAAGCGCCGGCCCCACGCCTCGCGCCGACGTGAGCCGATTTCCAAAGACCGCAATCGACTTGTCAACGCTTCCGACTGCCAGCCGCACATTGAGCGACGAAACCGGGCGTCCGTAAGGAGCGTGCGCGTGGCCCACCAAAAGCACGTCGGCACGCGCTTTAAACGGAACGAGATCGTTCGGAGCGATCAAGCCCAGCGCGGGATTGCCACTTTCGAAAACATCGGCGCCGTAGATCGGAGCCAGTTGCGAAGCGGGTCGCACTTCACCGGGCACCACATCGAACGTGGCTTTTACAATCACGGAGAGCGCCCATCGATCCGCATCGCGGCGCCAAACAAGCCGGGATGCCAGCACCGGCGATAGAGCAACAACGTCCATCCGCGCCCGAAGCTACCACGACAATACAAAACGATGCGCCGGGTTCACGAAAAACCGTTAGTCTGCGCGTGTGGAAAATCTGTCTCTTTTCCTCACGTGCGGCGCGGAGCTGACTGTAAAGAGTTTCGTCGCCAAAGAAGCTGTCTCCTCACCGTTCGACGTGGAGATCGTTGCGTACACACCGGTCGACACGTTGCCGTTTGAGGCCATCGTCGGCCACAAAGCGAGCTTCTCGATCGCGTCGCCTTGGCACGACGGTACACCTCGAACATGGACGGGGTTGGTGCGACGCGTGGAGCAAATCGACGCCGAACCAACCGGTGCAACGGGCTACAAGTTTGAACTTGTCCCCGCGCTTTGGCAGCTCTCAAAACGCGTTTCAAGCCGCATTTTCCAGCACCTTTCGATTGTTGAAATTGCAACCGCTCTCCTCGCTGAATGGGAAATTGTTCCCGACCTGCGGCTCGACCCAACGGCTTTTGTAAAACACGAATACCGCGTTCAATACGGTGAAACAGACCTCGCGTTTTTGTCGCGGCTCCTCGAAGAAGCGGGCATTGCGTACACATTTGAAGACCCCAACGCGCCAAGCGAGAAAGATCCGCAACCCTGGAGTCGACTCGTGTTGTGTGAAGACGCAACACGGCGCGACGTTCGAAAAACACCGCTCGACTACTGGAACTGCAAAGATCTTCCAAACGATCGCGACGCGGTCACCAAAGTGCGCGCCTCGCGTGAAGTGCGCGCCGGCCGCGCCACCATGCGCGATTTTGACTATCGACAGAGGCCCAATCACAAACTGTTTGCAACAAGCGCCGCCACCAACGATGCCGAAGAGCGCATTGAAGTGTTTGAGTATCTGCCCGGCGGTTTCGTTGTTGAAGCGTCTCCCGACAACGCGCGCGTTGACGAGCGTCACGCCGCTTCCCGCGCCGAAAAGGCGCTCGCCGCAGCGCGAGGCGGACGCTTCACAGTCACCTATCAAGCCAACGTGATCGATCTCGCACCGGGCGCTGTGTTCACCATGAAAGGGCACCCCAACCCCGAACTTGGTGATGGTCGCGCGCTGCTCTCCGTCGCGCAGCGCATTGAAGGAACACGCAACGGTGAGTGGACTGCCACGGGCATCGCAACCTACGGTGATGAACCGCATCGCCCCGCGCGCATCACACCCAAGCCGCGCGTTGTCGGGGTTCAAAGCGCACTTGTTGTGGGCCCCGCGGGAGAAGAAATTCATACAGATGCTCTCGGTCGCGTCCGGGTTGAATTTCCCTGGGATCGTGAAGGGCAAATGGATGAACGCTCATCCTGTTTTCTTCGCGTCAGCCAAGCGTGGGCAGGCCCCGGATATGGAATCGTGGCGGTTCCGCGCGTGGGTGAAGAAGTGCTCGTCAGCTTTTTTGAAGGCGATCCCGATCAACCGGTGATCGTTGGACGCGTACACAACGGAATGGCACCTCCGCCGTCCGCATTGCCGGGAAACAAAACAAAGAGCATTTGGCGCACCGTTAGTTCACCGGGCGGCGGTGGGTATAACGAGTTTGCGCTCGACGACAAAAAGGGGGATGAACTCATCGCGCTTCGAGCCGAACGTGACTACGAACGCCTCGTGTTGCGAGAGGAGCGCGCTACCATCGGCGCTTCGCTCACCACCAAAATCGGCGCATCGGAAGTGCACGAAGTGCTGAACGATCAAACCGTGAAGGTGGGTAAGAGTCGAACCATTTCAATCGCCGGGTCGGACACGCTTTCGGTGGGAGAGGCGCTCCACATTGACCTTGGAGAAGCGGGTGGAACTTTTTCCGCAAAAGAGAAAAAGATCGTTTTTACAACCGGTGAAGCTTCCATCGTTCTCGAAGGCCCCAATCTGTACATCGACGCCAAGTCCATCGTGTCGCTCAAGTCGGGTGACCTCGTTTCGCTGTCAGGTGGGGATGTCAAAATTGACGGTCAACCCAATGTCAGCCTCAACGGGGGAACGGCCTCCCCACCTTCCATTTCGCTCCTGAACGGCGCGCAATACAGTTTACAACTTCAACTGCCACCGGGCGCCCCTCCCCTCGATCAACTGGCATCGCTTATCAATATGCCTCTTCTCGATCCGGGTGCCGCTCCCGGTGAGTTGAGCATTCCGGCTGAAATAGAGGCTCAACTCGCCGCGCTTCGCAACAAGGTCATGGCCGGCTTGGAAGAGATCGTCGCCAAAATTGAAAATGTGCCCGACATTCTCGACCAAATTGGTCAAGACGTTTTGCCCGAAGTTGAAGCTGCGTACGCGGCGGCAATGGCGCGCATTGAACAGGCTCGCAAATGGCTTGAAGACGCCAAAGCCAGAATCGCCGCCGAAATTGAAAAATGGAAGGGTGAGATCCTGGCGCTCAAAGCTCGGGTAGAGGCTGTTGCCGATGAGATCAAACAAAAGATCGCGGCGGCAATTGCCAACGTTCAGGCAAAAATCACCGCGCTTCGCGACAAAGCGCGCGAGCTTATCAAAAGCGTCAAAGACTCAATTCAGCAGTTTAAAGACAAGGTCAAGAGTGAATTTGAGTATTGGAAAGCCCAGGCCATCGCATTCAAAAACAAGGTTGTAGGCCCGTTTGAAGAAATTCGAAAGGGCATTAAAGACCTGACAACGCAGGTAAAAGAAACGGTCGCCGAGTTTAAAGAGTCAATCACAGGAATTGTGAACGACGTAAAAACCACGGTAAAAGACATTAAAGAAACCGTTCAGAATATCAAAAACGAGGTCAAAGATCTCTTTGGCATCAAGAGCGCCATCAACGACATCAAGAACGATGTCAAAGAAACAGTTGAAGGCGTAAAAGAAGCCTGGAATGAGGCCAAAGACGGCTTTAAAGACGCGGTTGATGATATCAAAAGCATCTTTTCAGGCAGTGACCCCGATGATGGAACAGCCATGTTTCAAGGGGTCAAGCAGGCAACCCAGGCACCGGGAGGGTTTCAAACGCCCGCCGGAGCTGTGGGTGGTAAAGGTGGCGGATTACAAATTCCAGGTGCGGGCGGAGCTGCTCGCCCCGGTGCAAACATCGCTCCGGGTCTACCCAACCTTACCAAAGAAGCCGGCCGCGGTGCCCAATCGGGAGTTCTCCACGGTCTGACGGGAGGCGCCGGTAACGCGGCGTCGCCCCACTTGGCATCGTCGGCCACGACCAGTGCCGCACAAAAGGTGACAGGCGGCATCGGCGGTGGACAATCCGGGTTTGACCTGGAGCGCGTTGTGAGCGAAGGGCGCGGGGCGGCCACTCAAGGAAGCTCCCTTTCCCAAGCCGCTTCGTCGTCGGCATCCCAAGCCTTGGCGGGCGGCCTTGAAGCGGGCGGGTCACTCCCGCGAAATCCGCTCGCCGGAAGCACGGTGGTTACCCGGTCGGCCGGCTTTACTGCCGACGGTGTGGCCGACGCTGTAAACGCCGCTTATTCGAGCAACTCGCCGGTCATGTTCCAAAGTCCGAATGAGGGTCAACTGCTTGTGTTGCGTACACAAAAGCAACGGCCCTCTCGTCTGAAGATTTCACCCGAGCATTTGTGGACGCTCAAATGGACGGGCTTCAAGGGTCCGACGCATTTACCGCCGCCCTGAATGACAAAGGGTATCTTGTGTATGAACGGCCGTGGGATGGTTGGCTCATGACATTGCTTAAAAAAGCCGTTTTGTGAGCTTCTTTTAACAAACCTTCCCATCTACCCATTGTAATTGATAAAAGGTAGTCATGCCTCGCCATCAACAAGGAAACGTTTCGTTTG
Organism: Polyangiaceae bacterium; assembly: GCA_016712345.1. Taxonomy (GTDB): domain Bacteria; phylum Myxococcota_A; class Polyangia; order Polyangiales; family Polyangiaceae; genus JADJRH01. The sequence continues at coordinate 1,845,695 of JADJRH010000011.1, read as the reverse complement.
AAGTACCCCGCCACTGGGAAGACAAAACCATTGTGGCGTTTTCTTCACCGTCGCGCAGCGCCAAAGAACCGTCGGCGAGCTTTGTCATGACGCGCGACACCCTGCTAGAATCGGACACCTTGGCAAGTTACGCCGACCGTCAATTGTCAGAACTGTCAAAGCGGGTAGACGGCTTCAACCTCCTAGAAAAGCGCGAGGTCCAAGTGGGTGGAGCCCGCGCGATGTCCCTTCGTTTTGAGAGCAAAGCGCTTGCAGGCCCTCTCGTTCAGCGCCTTGTTGTGGTAGAAGATCGGAGGCGCGCGGTGGTATGTTTTACAGCCACCGCACCCAAGTCGGAAGCCGCTCAGATCGAACCTCTTTTTGACAGGATGATCACCGGAGTCAGGTTTGATCCTCCGTCGGGTCAGGGGCAGGCAGCATGAGCGCCCCTCCCCTCTTTACTGCGGCAAAACAAGGCGATCGCATCTCGCACAACCCGGATCAATCCAACCGATCCGTGGCCACCATGCTCGCGGAGTTGGGTCAAACGCTCAGCTCCGCCGGGTCAAGCGGAATGATCGCGGCGGCCACCGGAGCCGCGGTTTCTACCGGCGCTGCCAAAGGCTCACTCAGCATTACAGCATTTCTACCCAAGCTCACCACGGGCACGGTTGAAAAGGCTTCTCCCACCGTCATGGTGGCACCCGGAATCGGTGCGGCTCTCACAGAAGCACATCCGGTTGACTGCTCCAATCACCGCGACAAACCCATTGCCCCCGGCACATCCACCGTACTTGTACAAGGACTTCATCTCGCTCTGACGGGGGGTCAAACCGAGTGTGGTGCTATTTTATGTGACGGAGCACCTACCGTGCTTGTGGGCGGCGCTCCACCGGCAACAGCCGCGGGAAACAATACCCAAGGTGGCAATCCAGTCCTTGACGCCATTGCGCACGCCCAGGATCTCGCCGGTCACATTCAGGCGGCGTTTGCCGCGGTAGAGCGGGGCGCCGAGTTAATTGAAAATGCCGTGACCGAAACGGTCGAAAAAGTACAAGACGCGGTTCAGGGCGCCGTCGGCGCGGTCACCGGCGTTTGGACAGGTGTCACATCCGGCGGCGTTCTCGGCGCGCTTACCGGAGCTTCCCTCTGAGGGCTCGGCCCCTCACTCTTGCACGTTCCCAAAAACCCGGCGAATCGTGCGGTGAAAAGCCGCATTCTGCGAATAGATCTAACCGCATCCGAAACCTACCTGTCATTTGATTCGCGCAAACCACACCGTGCCGGGTATTGAAAAGGCACTCAGAAGAGATTGAAATTGACAACAATTTTCTTCTGAGAAATGCCCCATTGCAAAGTTGAAACATGTGTACACTCTCGCGGTGCGCCCGAACGGCGGGATCGGCGGTTGTTTCCTCACCGAAACCCCAAAAAGCGCCCAGAGGATTCGAAAGGCCGGTTCCCTTACCGGCGTGGCACGTGACCTGCAAAGTAAGTTTATCGAGCGCCGCGGACAGTTTCCCCCCGACTGTCGTCCGGCGCTTTTTTATTTTGTTCTGGCACAGAAGACAGTGTCCCACCGCAACACAGTTGGGCAGCGCTGAGGAGCGTCAGGTTTTTCTACCCTTCGGCGCGGGCAGCAAGAAACGAATCGCCGCAGGGGCGCGCCTTTTCCAGTCTTTTTCAGAGTGATGACCTTTGGGGTCGGCCCTGAAACGAAGCGAGTCTTTTTGGTAGCCGCGCGACGCGAGGAGCGACGACAGTCGAGCGGCCGATTTCAGCATGGATCCCCGAGCCTCGTGAACGCCGGCGTCGAGATAGATGCGGGATGTCCACGGCCGCGACGTGGAAGCAATTGTATCAAAGATACGTTCGCCCCCTACCCAAAGCGACGGCGACATGGCCATGACCCCTCCAAACGCCTCGGGATTACGGTGGTGGGTGTATAAAGCAGCGAGTCCGCCCAGCGACGACCCTCCGATAATGCGCTTCTCGATGGGTGGGTTAAGCCCATACCGCTGGGCAAGCATGGGTAGTAGAAAACCTACCATCCAGTCGATAACATGGTTGAGGTTGCCGTGTGAACGCTGACTCGCCCATGGAATCAGGTCGTGGATGCGATCTACCCCCCCGTGGTCTAAACCCACAACAGCGGGTTCAAGCCGCTTTTTCGTGGCGACCTTTCGCACCGCCTTGTGCAAATGCCAACCGCCCGCAAACGAAGGCGCATCGTCAAATACGTTCTGACCGTCAAACATCACGAGCAGCGGCGCGGCGCCTTTGCCAACGTGATGAGGGAGGTGAAGACGCACGTGACGACTGCCCACGTGGGGAATGGGAAAAGGCCCCAATATCGAGACGGGTGAACTCATTGAGGGCGCCGATTGTGACCACGATTTGCCATTTTGCAAAGGGCTTGACGCCGGAGGCTTTCTCGGGCTTCCCTGCGCTGTGGCGACAATAGCGCATACCACTTGCAATCTGTGTGAAGCGATGTGCGGGCTCTCGGTCACGGTAGAAGCCGGCCGCGTAAAGAGCATTGAAGGGGATAAGGAAGACGTGTTCTCCCGAGGCCACATCTGCCCAAAAGGCCCGGCTATGCGCGAACTGCTTGAAGATCCCGATCGCGTTCGCAGGCCGCTTCGCAAACGGGAGTGTCGTACATTTAAAGAGGTCAGTTGTGACAGCACTCTGTCTGAAGCGGCTGAGAAAATAGCTCAACTCCAAAAGGCACACGGCAACGACTCCGTTGGAGTCTACTGGGGGAATCCCGTTGTACATGACCACGGCACGGTGCTCATGTCTCAGGTGCTCGGGTTGATTTTGGGCACGCGTAACAAGTTTGATTCCAACTCGGCCGACGCCAATCCCAAGCTATTTGCCTGCGATCGAATGTACGGGGACATGACTTCAATCACGGTACCTGACATTGACAATACCGACTACTTTCTCATGATTGGGGCCAACCCTCTCGCCTCGGGCGGAAGTGTCATGTCCCTTGGGGACGTTCGCGGTCGAGTGAAAGGGATTGTTGAGCGGGGTGGAAAACTTGTTGTCGTCGACCCGCGCAGAACTGAAACTGCCCAAGTTGCCAGTGTACACATTCCAATCGTTCCAGGAACCGACGCCGCCTTTCTTTTGGGTTTGTTGCATGTTCTTTTTTCGCGGGGTTTTGTAGATGAAACAGCGGTTGAAAATGTGGCCACTGGCCTTGCCGAACTGCGGGCAGCGGTTTCGCCGTTTTCGCCTGAAAGAGTTTCCAAGTTTACCGGGGTAGACGCCGCAACCATCACGCGCACGGCAATTGATTTTGGCTCCGCCAAAAAAGCCGTGGCTTACAGTAGAATTGGGGTTTGCCATGGTAAGTTCAGCGCGCTCGCAAGCTACTTGGTAGAGGCCGTTAACCTCGTCACCGGCAACTTCGACAGGCAAGGAGGATCTATGTTTCCCTCCCCTGCCATTGATTTGTCGGCCGTGGCACGCGCACTCAGCGTGGGAGGTTCGGGAAGGTTCACATCGCGGGTGCGCGGCCTGCCTGAAGTGGGAGGTATGTTGCCATGCGCCACACTTGCCGATGAAATGGAAGGTCCGGGTCAGGGCCAAATCCGCGGCCTCGTCACATTGGCCGGCAATCCCGTGTTGAGTGTACCCAACGGTGACCGCATCGGGCGGCTTCTTCCCAAGCTCAACTTCATGGTGTCGATCGATGTGTACATCAATGAAACAACGCGTCACGCGCAGCTCATCTTACCACCCCGGCCTGCTTTGGCTCGCGGCCATTATGACCTTGTACTCCACGCCGTTGCCGTCCGAAACACGGCAAAATGGTCCGAGCCGGTGGTCTTACCCGACCCGGATACAAAAGACGATTGGGAGATATTACAACTCCTTTCCAAAGAAATTGCCCGAGCGCGGGGCGGCGTTTCCAAAGCGGCGGCGGCGGCGCTTGATCGGTTTGGAAACATGTCGTCTGAAAAAGCAATTGACCTGCTCCTTCGCCTCGGTCCGTACGGTGACAACTTTGTGCCGTGGCGCAAAGGCCTCACCCTGAAAAAGTTAAAAGCGTCGCCCCACGGAGTTGACTTGGGACCGCTTGCACCGGGTAGACTTCGAAAAGTACACAAGCCCAACCACAAGGCCGATCTCGCGGCGCACGACATGCTCGGCGACCTGCGCCGTTTAGAAAACGAAATGAGTCGAGCGCGGGAAGGATTGCTCCTCATTGGGCGCCGGCATGTCCGTTCCAATAACACCTGGATGCACAACTGCCATTCGCTCGTAAAAGGCCCCGATAGGTCGGCTCTCATGGTAAACCCGCTCGACGCGGCAAAGACCGGCCTAAAAGACGGCGAAAACGCCTTTCTAACCAGTCAAACAGGAGAGATCATGACAAAGGTAAAAGTCACCGATGAAGTGATGCCCGGTGTTGTGTCTCTACCTCATGGCTATGGTCACGGTCAGGCAAAAGATACCCTTCGAATTGCGGGCAATTTGGCGGGCCCTAGTATGAACAGCCTTACCGACGACAACGTGGTTGAGCCGCTCACCGGATCGGCGGTGCTTACGGGTATTGCGGTGACCATCAAGCCGGTGTAGGGTTTGAGCGATGGCGTTGGACCGAGCAAAAGAGATGTCCGTTCCTGAGCGGATGAAGGAACTTCAGCAGTTAATGGCGGCGTTTACCATTCGCCCCATTGACCCCGCCGATGCCACCACAAGTCACCTCTATTTCCCGTTTCACAAAGAACCTGGCAATCCTCGAGGAAACGACCCGATTACAGAACTCCGCGGGACCATGGTGCTCGCACCTACCATCACCACGTGCCAGCTTTTCAGCGGCTTCCAGGGTACAGGAAAAAGCACAGAATTGCGCCGGCTCAGCGCAGAACTTCAAATGCGCGGCTTTCAGGTTCTTACCATTGAAGGAGCGCGTTACATCAACCTGTATGAACCGCTTGAGGTGACCGATCTATTGGTGTCAATCGCAGCCGGCGTGGCAGAAGCTGTTTGGGCAAAACTTGGTGTCAACCCACTCCGAGAAACATTGCTCACCCGCGTGGCCCATTTTCTTGAACGGGTAGAAATTCTAGGGATTGATGTGGGGATTGGCGCCGGCGTGAACATCCTGGGTGTGGATGGGAAGGTAGATCTCGCCAAATTTCGGCTCGGGCTAAAAGAAAATCCTTCATTTAAAGCTCAAATACAAGATCGACTGCGCAACAAGCTCACCACCGTGCTCGACGCCTTTCGGGAGTACATGGGTCAGGTTCGAGCAATGTTGCAAGGTGACACCGAGCTTTCACCTGTACTGATTATCGACGATTTAGAAAAGGTTCAGGGCCACGGCGAGCGTCAGGAACTGGTTGCTCGTCAGGTTGAAGCGATCTTTTCAAATTTTCACTTTGCGCTCAAAATCGAGGGTTACCACACTGTTTGGTCCTCCCCGCCTTACCTTCGTTTTTTAAACAACAACATCGCCGGCGCGTATGACAACTACACCGTCTTGCCCATGGTGCGCGTTTGGCATTGGGAAGGTGCCGGCGCTCAAAAAAAACGAGTGCCCGACCGCGCCGGGCTCGACGCCATTCGACGCAGTTTGGAGTTGCGCGGCGACATTTTCAGCCTTTTTGAGTCGCCCGACTTAGTCGACGAACTGATCACGGCTTCATCAGGCCATATTCGCGACGTGTTTCGGTTAATGCAGGATGTCTTGCGCGGTGTCGTAAAACATGATGATCCTCGCACTCAACTCGGTAAAGCAGCCATTCAACTAATTGTTTCGGACTACATCGGAACATGTCAAATGGCTGTTTACAAAGACGACTACCCACTTTTGCGGGAAATCGCGGCCACCCAGCGAGTTCAGTCTTCGAACGAAGGCCAGGTGAGCCGTATCGCCAAGTTGATGGACACCCAACTTGTCATGATCTACCGCAACGGGAACGAATGGTTTGATGTGAGTACACCCGTTCAACTTCTCCTCAGTGAAGGCCCGCCCGACAGCGCGGCCCTTTGATTGTTATGGGGCAAGGCGGAAGATCGGCCCGCGAGTGGACCGCAGAAGAGGCGTCCCGCATTTGGGATCTTCTGACAGGCGTGATCGACTTTGGCGACAGGCTCGATTTCGTGTTTCTTGAATTGTCCAGTTCAGAGCTTGAAACCGCGTGGCCTGCTGCGCTCAAGACGTATTGTACAAGTCGCGATCTACCCATTCGAGAACCTGAAGCCCAAGCCAATTTGCTCGATTGGTTGGAAAAAGAACTTGCTCGGGGTCAAGAACTCGACGCTTTGCAGGGGAAAGAACGGCCCCGGTCACTCTACATTGTCTCGCTCGTTCACCTTCGAAATGAAAGGTACATCCTCGCTCGCCTTAATGAAAACCGCGACAGGTTGGTTTCAGCATTGAGCGGCACGTTTTGCCTTGTTGGTGTGGGAGATTTTGTGCGGCGAATTGCCAACAATGCACCTTCCGTTTGGGCAATGCGAGCGCGCGCATTTGTACTTGGTGGAATGCCGCCCCCCAATGCGCTCGCAATCGCAGGTGGGTTCGAATCCGCGAAAGAGTCCGGGGCTGCCGTCACTGCACTGGCGGCTCCAGCACCTCCCGCGGCACCCCCCAGCGCCTACGAGTTGACACGCGGAGTATCGCGGCACAGTGACGCGGCTCCCGACCTTGCCTCCGGGTCGGTCGAAGTGCTCATGAGCGTGGCCCCTCAAGATTTAAACCGTGCAAGAGAACTGCAAAAGCGACTGCCGGGTAAAGTCACTCTACCCATCAACGCACCCGTTGACCCGTCGCTTTTCAACCGCGCAAGTCTCATCTTGCTGCTGATTTCACCGGCCTACCTTGAATCTGTACAATGGAAGGTTCTTGAAAACGCGCTGGAGCAAGATCGTGGCCTGCAAACCAAATTGATCCCGCTGCTGATTGTTCCCACGCCCATTCCCGGCGCGCTGCGGTCATTTATCCCCCTGCGGCTCTTAAACTCGGTGGATGATGCCAGCAACCTTCCACGGTTGATGGACACGATAGAGCGGTTGGATAGGGACGTGCCATCTACCCAACAGGATTGGGCGCCCGTCGGCGAGTTGAGTCATGTCCAAATGCAGCTCGACGACTTTCCTCTCGATTGGAACGAACCCGGTCCTCAACAGTTGAATCGCTATCTGGCTCTGATGTACCCAGATTGGCAATCCATCAAGTTGATCAGTCAAACCGCGGGGATTTCGCTTGATCGAGTGGGGTTTCAGCAATCCCCCTTGGCGGCTTGGAGAGATGTTCTCGAAAGCGCCGCCCAACAGGCAAAGCTTCGTAAACTTATAAACTGCGTTTTGTCCGATCGAGCGGCTTCGGCCATTCACACCAAGTTGCGCGAGCTGACCGACGCCTGAATTCTTCCTGAATACGATTTGCTTTGAGGGCCCGAAGATTTCGTTGACACTCGGCAAAAAGAGGTGCATTTACCCGGCCCCTTTCGGTGAGGTGCGCCGAGCGGCTAGGCAACGGTTTGCAAAACCGTCCCACGCGGGTTCGAATCCCGTCCTCACCTCCGAGCTTCAACCGTTTGTAATAATTAAAGAATCTGGCAAACGTTAGGAACGGCAAAGGGACGTTTAATGTCCTAGCTGATCCAATCTGGATCCAATCTTGGATCCAAAGAGGGCCATAGCGCCCGCCCGTCGAGACACGATTCGGCGTCCAACGCAACGGGAAAAGCGTCGTATTGCTGCCAAAAACGCGCCCGGCAGGTGCAAGATCTGGGACGCCGGCCGCGGAAACGGGCAGCGTTAGCCTAATGATTTCGACGCGTCGTTAGCCGTCCAGCATTCTGCGCTTTGCTTGCAACCGCCGCCGAAATAAGGGACGGGCCGGAATCATGGCATACCGGAGAAGCAGCCGCGCCACGTTGGATCGGGCCCGGCGATTGGACGTTCGCATGGTGGTCCGTTGGCTGAGAAGCGCCGCCGGCCAAGACACAAGCGACGCGATTGCGCAGTGGAGCGACGGCGGGCGGGTTGGACTGACACGCACCGAAAGCGGCCTCACGCTCGCATACACGACGGACGGCATACAGGTGATAGAGCGCCTGAAACTTGAATTTACGCCGTGCAACTACGGTGGAGCGCGCCCGTGGGCCTTGTGCCCCGTTTGCAATACTCGGCGGGCTGTTCTTTACGCCGCAACGGCCACCTACGGACGGTTTCTGTGTCGCGCCTGCATCGCTTGGCCCTACGGGTGCACCTGGGAGCACCGCGGCGATCGGGCCCTGCGAAGGGTGCGCGAATTGAAACACCGGCAAGGCTGCCGCAACACCGATCCCTTTGTCCCGCTCGTTCGAAAGCGGTACCAAAGGTGGGCAACGTTTGCGGGCCTTCTCGTTCAGCAACACGAAGCGCTTCAAACTTTTTTGAACAACGCCAATGCGCGCATCGAACGCTTGCGATCGGGGCTCTGAAAAACCGTTGGATGGAGTGGGAACCGTGGCAAAAACGAAGCGCGGTAGCTAACTTTTCACCAAATGCCGTAAAATGAAGGCTCGCAGGATGTACGATTGTAACTAACGACGACCTTGCGTGGCGTTAAACTTACCGCATGTCTGAAACACGAATGACCCCTCACGAGGAACGTCGCATCGCCGTTCAGGCGGGATGCGACCCGCGAACCGTGCGCGCGTACCTCATGGGCAAACAGGTTCGATCCACCGTCTCGGCGCGCATCGCGGAAACGTTGAAGCGGTTGGGCATTCAGGTTGGGTCCGCACCTACCCAAAGGTAACCCCTAGAACCGCCCGCGGGCAGGTTTACCGCGGGTAGAAAGCAAAGCTCCAATGCGTCGGATTTCTAGAAATACCGGCAGGGCGGACGTGCGCCCTGCGCCGGCTGCGTCGAACCTCTTACCCAAGGCGACCACGGATCGCCCCATAGGTAAACTTGGACAACGGGAAAGGGTCCAGCGGATTCGTGATGCCGCGATTGGGCTGGCCGTGGCCATTGTGGAGTTTGCACAATCGGACGCCCCGGAACCGAGTACCCAGGGCGAATTCACTCCACACACAAAATCGGTGCTCGGCAAGCGGCCGACACTGAACTTGATACGGGCCGGAGCTTTCCCCGACGCTTATAAGGTTGGGAAAACGTGGTTCATCCCAACCGATGATTTGAACGCGTACATCCAAAAACATGGCAAGCGAGCCCCGGCGAATGTGAACGGGGATGAAGGGCAGCATCCCGACGTTCAGGCGCTTGCGTCTGAGCTTGGTTTCGGTCTGACAGGGCGAGGGTAGATCGTGGGCGACCCTCGGAACGCTTTGAACCCCGGAAGCGTCACCCAAGCACCGAAACGTGACGGATTCTACCCTCGAAACCGTGTCGAAGATGGCTCGCGTTCGGGCCGATTGCTTGGACGCGGATCATCGGAAAACATAGGCGAAGCGGCATCGGGCACGGGTAGCGAATCGCAACCTGAACGGGGCGGCGAGGCCCCTTACCTTGATAATGTTCCGGGTAAGTCCCTCCCCTTTGCCGATGCCTCCATCGAAGCGTTTGCACCATGTTGGTATGCGCTCCAATGGGTGACCCCCCAAACCTACCGCTTGTACTCAGTGAGCCTCACGGTCATTGGTGAAACCCCGGTGCGCGATCTGGCCCTCGATTTCGCACAAAAGGTAAGCCGCGTCCGAGGGTGCGGGGCGCTGTTAGTCGTAGATCCCACGGCGGACCGCGAACACCTTCACGGGTTGGCGCTAACCCGCAACCGGACCGAGCTTGAAAGCGCGTGGTACGCCGTTGGGGGCGGCCAGTGGAAAGCGAAAGTGATCACCGGCTGGCATTGGAAGAACGGGCGAATTTACAAACTCAGCTCGAACCTATACCGGGTGATTGCCTACGCGTTCAAGCCGGACAGCGGAGCGCCCCGCAAATTGGCTGAGGACGTTTTTGCTCATGGATTTTTGCGGAACCATGGGCAACCACGTGCGCCAATCTGGAAAGACGCGCCAACGCCTACCAGAACCGTCGCTGCCCACGGTGCGACAGGGTGATGACGGCAAAGCGTAGAAACGCCCGGTGGTGCTCCGCCGCTTGCAAGTCGGCCGGGTACCGCATTCGAAAGCTGCGCGCACCACCTAACGAGAGTTATGCTCCATTTTAATCTTAAAGATGACGAAACGCGTACACGCACCGTTCAATGCGTGTACGGTATTGCAATCGAGCTACATAATAAACGAGGTGAATCACATGGCACGACCGATTAGAGGCGACGTAGCGGCAGACAAGACCATCACGATGCGGGTAACGGCACCCGACAAGGCAAGGTTTGAACGGCAGATTGAAACCCGTGCGCCGGAGCTGCGAGAACGCACCATGACGGCTCTCATATTGCGGCTTTTGGAGGATTCGGAAAAGGGCATTCACACACCCGCGGACGCCGATGAAACGTTACTCCGCGTGCTGCCAGAACCGGAGCGCGCCTTGCTAAAAAAGTTGGTTGAGGCGAGGATCGCCGCGCTGCGAGCACTGGGAGTGGATCACCATGAAGCGCGGGTAGGTCCGGTCAGTGTGGTGACGAAACTCATCCGAGACGCAGGGGCGGGCGACGCAGGGGCGGGCAGCGTTGCGTCACCCGCTGAATCCGGTTTCGAACCGGTGCGTACACAACAGGGTTCACCCAACGCGAAGCGCGAACCCTTGAATGCGTCCGATGTGCACGCGGCATTGCTCGCAGCGCTGGATCGTGGCCAAAAGCAATCCGATCTTGCCAATGCTGCCGATATCGATCCGGGTCAGTTGGCAAGGTTCAAACGATCGGTCAGCGGCTTATCGAGTGAGAAGCTCACAAAATTGGATCGTGTGATTCAAAAACACAATAAGAGCTAATGCTAGTTGACATTGTACTAATTATGTATTACGTCATTGTTATGCGAATGACGAAACGTGCTCGCCCCGGAAACCCAACCATGGCGATCGGGTACATTCGCGTCTCGACTGAAGAACAATCTTTGGGGTGTGATGCGCAACGTTCAACCATTGAAGCGTGGGCCGCGCGGCCGGTGTACCTATGCGCGCAATCGTAGGCGAGCTTACCCGTGCGGGCATCGTTTCACGTTCGGGACGCCCGATTCAGCTAACCCAAGTGGCACGCATCGCCAAGAAAGCCGCATGACGCTCTTCGACTTTGAACTATGGCGAGCGCTTCGATGCGATGCGATTGCGCTCGCCGCAAACTACCCAACCCTCACCCAAGCCGACGCGCCGCAACGCTGCGTTGATTGGTTGGCGGGCGAAGAAACCGATGAACCGGTAGAGCCGGAGAAGGAAGCCAACGCGGCCGGCAAGCCGCATCGAAGTCCATAAAAAAAGCGAGATCGCAAGGTGAGCCAACACCCGGCGATCTCTAAACCCCGCACCGCAAGACCGGAGCGAGATCTATGTCGCACGCTACTCGACCGTCGTTCTTTGTCGAAATATTCGCCCTCTTTTCTTGTTTCTTTGCGTTCTTTTTTGCGACCAAGGGCAAAAGCCCCAACACCGAAACGAGCATTTCGAATGTACAGACCGGTGACCGCACCGCGAGCACCCTACCGCCGCCGGCCCCGATTGAACCACCAAAGCAACCACCATCCAATGAAGCGGGCCGCGAGCGAGGTCCGCGCGAAACACCATCGGCCCCGCCGGTAGGTCTTTTTGCGAGCCACTACGAAGTGGTTCGGCGCTGGATCCGCAGATTGGGGGCACACGATGAATGTGATGACCTTGCCCAAGAAGTGATCGCGCAAGCGTGGGAAGGTTGGCCCCGCTTCGAACCCCGCGCGGATGATTCGCAAACGGTCGCATTTCGACGGTGGTTATGGGGAATCACGATGCACCACGTGATGGGCCATCACAGAGCGCGCAAGCGTTGGGTGAGCGGTATCGACTTAGACGCGATTCCAAGCCCGGAAGCAAACGCCGAAAACACGCTCATTCTGGCCGAACTGGAAACGTTGCGGGCTGCCACGACACCTCAACGTTGGGGCTGTTTTGTTGAACACGAAGTGGACGGGCTCAAGTTGAAAGTGATCGCGGCCAACCGAGGGGTGAGCATTGGAACGGTAGCCACTTGGATCCGGGCCGCGAAGCTCGATTTGCGAGGGGCATTGATACGAATTGAGGCGAGCGACGAAAACGCCGCGCGCCGCGCCGCCTTTTTCAGCGGGCGACGAATGAAGTCCACCTTTCGGAAAGGATGATGAACCATGTTCGCAATCAAAAAGCCTAGAAAACAAGAGAAAGCGCGACATGGCGAAGGGTCTATCTTGTGGCGCAAAAGCGTGGCCTACGTCCGGTTTTCTTTGGGTCCGCATGGGCGGCAATCGTTCATTTTGCAAAATTGTACACTGGAAAGCGATGCCCGCGCACGACGGGCGATCATGGCTCAGGTGGTTCAGATCCTTCAGTCGGCCGCCCGGATGAGCCAAGTTTTGCCCCTGCTCCGCAAGATCGCTGAAACCAATGAACGCGCGGTTTGGACAGCGACCATCGGCCTAGCAAACAAGATCGCACGGGGCGAGGCGATTCCAATACCTGCCCATTCCATGACGGTTCGCGAACTAGGGGAGCTTTGGACTTCTGGGCGCCTCGCCCAAGCGTACCGGGCGCACGTCAAGGTGAAGTTGACCGCAAAGGAAGACCGCCGAACGTTCGAAATGTATGTGTACCCGGTAGCCGGTGACCTACCGGTGACTGAGTTTACCGCCGATCATGCCGAACAGATTATGCGGCGTATCCCGCCCAATCGAGCGCAAAACACAATGCGGAACGTGGCGGTAAAGATTCACCGGCTTTTTGTGTTGGCCGTCTATCCGCTGCGACTATTGACGGCCAACCCGCTGCCCCTCGGTTTCCTTCCGCGGCCGGGCACCCGCAAGGCGAAAGTATGCATCTACCCATCGGAGGATCGAAAGCTCCTTTCCAACGGCGACATTCCGCTCATTCGTAGGTTGTTCTACGGCTTCTTGATAAGGGAGGGCATGCGCTTTGGCGAAGCAAGCGCTCTCCGATGGGCAGATCTTGACCTGGACCACGGCACGGTTCGCCTGGACACCAATAAGACTGAGGACGCCCGCACCTGGGCCCTTGATGCTGGGGTTCACCGCGCGTTGCTGAAATGGAAGGACTTTTGCGGCCGTTCCGGCAGACTCCCCCAACGCGTTTTTGACGGTCTGAATTTGAGGTATGGGGCCGGTGTGTTTCGCTCGGACCTTGCACGTTCGGGTGTCAACCGAGCAGAGCTTTTTGAGGAAAACAAGAATCGGCAAAAAGTCCGACTTCATGATCTCCGTGCGAGTTTTGTCACGATTGCCATGGCGCAGGGTAAGAATGAAGCGTGGATCTGCGCCCGCACGGGTCACAGGTCATCGGCCATGGTTGCGACATATCTCCGCCCCGCAAGGATGTTGACCGAGATGCGCCTTGGCGCGCTCACACCGCTGGATGAAGCGATTCCAGAATTCCAGAAGCTCAGGATCATCTCGCAAACGCGGCGGGCACCCAACCTGCCCGAACTGACCACTTCAGAAACGTCCGATGGGAAGGTTGAGTGGTTTGGAACTGGATCGAAGTAGATCCAGTCTTGATCCAAATTAGGATCAACGTTTTGGATCATTGGATCCAAAACGTGGTTTCGACGGGTAGCGACTTGTCAGGTCAGATCCAAATTTCGGCCAAAAATGGCACTTTTGGGGACCACTTGAAACGACCTCACCGCTTGCAAAACCGTCCCACGCGGGTTCGAATCCCGTCCTCACCTCCGAAAATTCTACGAAAGCAGTGCGGCCGGCGTGAAGTTCACGTCGGCCGCAGCTGCTTTGTGGACCGCCGCCCTACCTACTGGGCGGTTTGGAGTCGGGTTTTAATGCAGATGGCTTGTCAGACTTGGGGTCGGCAGTGCCGTTGGCGTTCGGGTCAGACTTACCATCCGCCTTGCCGTCCGGTTTGGCGTCTGATTTCACGTCCGACCTTACCTCGGTTTCAGGTCGCACGAACGAGCCGCCCACGGCCACGGGTTGAGTGGTGTTGCCCAACCCCTGCGCAACTCGACTCGGGGCGCCGCGCAGCTCATCTACCAGGTGGTATTCGTGCCCGTAGTTTTTGGACAACCACACCTCGCACGCTCGCGAATATTCGTCAAAGTGCTGGTAGTTGACCGACGTTTTCAGGCACGTTTCATACGCGGCTTTTGCTTGGAGCTTGTGCGGCTCACTCGCCCTGTCGAGGGCTTCGTAATACGCAAACCGAATTTCTTCCCAGGTGAGATTGGGAATTGTCGGATGTGGACCGTTTTGCTTCCATTCTTTGGGAATGGGCGCGGCACGAAACTCCGCAACGAACTTACCCAACATCTGACCTACCCTCGCCGCCGACGCCACTGTCCACTTGGGAGGCGCAGACGGTAGAAGGTTTGCGATTTTTCGATATTCGATATCGGCTACATCAATCGCCGCGCGCTTCTTTTTGGCCCAATCCATAACCTTTGTGTTCACGTGGCGAAGCACGTCGTCTTTTGCGCCCGAACCTTTATACTCGGGGAACTTGATCTTATCCACGTCGAGCTTTTTTTGCTCGGCGAAGAAGAAGAGCGATCTACCCACCGCACTCAGGGTTTTGGCGAGGTGCCGCAGACGCTCCCCTTCATCCGGGTAGATTTCAGTCAGCTTTTTTACCGCCAGCTCGGGGTTGGCCCAGCCGCTTTTTACCCGATTGTGTTCACTCACAGCCTGGGAAGGAAGCCCGAGCCTGTCGTACACATGCCCAAGGAGTGAATGGGCTTGAATCTGCACGTCGAGCGTGGCTTTGGAGTCGATCGATGCCATGGAGTCTGATAGGCGCTTTCGCGCACCGGCAAAGCCATTTTTCTCTGAAAGATGAGTTGCAATGGCAAGCGAGATCCGCGCAGCTTGTGCAGGTTTCTGACTACCGAACGTTCTTGTAAACAACTCGGCGTCGGCCAAAGCCTGCTTTTCGTTACCGAGGCCAAGTCTGAGAACAATGGCATCTTGCAGAGCGTCGGCCGCCTTTTCCAAAGTTGGACTTTCGGCAGCAAACCGCTCGTAAAAGGCCGCCGCGTCTTCATACATAGCGATGGCCTGATAATTGGCGCCGATGTCATAAACCGCCTTTTTGGCCGGTTCAGTGCGATGCAGGTTGTACTGCGGATCAATCAGAATCTTTCGCACCTCCACCGCCCTCGCAAGCAGCCGCGCCGCTTGGAAAGCGCGCGCAGCGTTGTAAAGAACAGCCTCATTTCCAGCGCAGCCGTCGGCTTTTTCGCGGCACGCCGGTTCACCGTATTTTTTCCACAGTGAGAAGTAACCTTGGGCCGCCTTTTCCCAGGTTTTCATGGCAGCGGCACCGGTCATCCCTTCGGCGGCCTTGGCGGTGGCTTCTGGAATTTTTCCTTCCAGACCACGCGACACTCGACTGAGCACAGCACAGTCCGACGCATTGGTTTTTTCTTTACCGCCTGTACAAAAGGTTTGAACGAATGTGGGCACGTCTTTCCCCATGTCGTCAAAACACGCGGCCCGCGGGGTTGTAAGGCTTCCCGCAAGGACGTTTGCCGATTCTAAGTAGAGCTGGGCCGCGGGTAGAGCCGCATCGTGGTTTGGGTAGGCGAGAGCGATTTCTCTGAATGCGTACGCCGCCTCTTCCCACCGTTGCGCTTCAAAGTACATGCGTGCGCGGGCAAACTTGATATCGATGTACTCTTCGCGCGATTCTTTTTCAGACTCTTTGGGCTCTTCAATGTAACAAAGGTATCTGTCGAACGCCTGAACCATTTCTTTTTGAGGTGCCGAAAACTCCTTTGGGGCAAGCTTTTTTGGCAGATCCGTACCGGCGTCTGTCACAAGTCTGCCATTGCCCGTTCGGTCACTGCCGTTTTGGTGGGTTTGAAGGTAGATTCTGTGCCGACAAAGCACTCCGGCATAAGCCGCGGGTGCGGCGTCGGGCCCCGTGGGATCTTCGGCCAAAGCTGTGTCAAACGCGCTTCCACATTTGGCCCAGTCCCCCAGAGTATAGAGAAGGTCGGCCCGCAGATAAGCGAGTTTGCTCCGCGTGGGCCAGTCTTCTTTTAAGATCTTGGGAAAAGCGAGCGTTGCAAACTTTTGTTTATCAAACGTCTTGAGGGTTAGATCGTATAACTCGGCGGCGTGGGCCATTGTTTTTTTGTCGCCTGTACCGCGCACGCCCCCGCTCCCCACAGATTCTAAATGCCAAGCCATTGCCGTTTCTGCCACGACCTCCGCGGTGGAGTTCGCACACTGGTCGGCTTGATCCTGGGTGGGACGCTGCGCCTTTTGCTTTTCGTAGCTCTCCACCTGTTTTGTGATGGCTGCCACAATTTCGTCTTTGTTTGCCGACTTTTCAGCAACAGTCGCTTCTGTAATCCGGGCTTGATAAAGGCATTGTCGTGGGCCTTTGTCGCGGGATAAAAGGTCTTGATAAAGTTCAATACCTTCTTTGTAATGCCCCGTATCAAGGTAGGCATGACCGAGATCATCCATCCACTTAAACGTTTTTTCGGTTTCAACGCCGCTGTCACCTGAAAGGGGTTTGACAAAGTCGTAGGCTTTTTTGGGTAGACCGCTCAATGCGTACACAACGACCATATCCCTGCGCGCGGCGGCGGCAAGTGCCGATGCGTTGGGTAGAGTTGGATATTGTTGACCGGTTTCAATGGTTCTCTTAAACGCCGAAAGCGCCTTGGAATAGTCTGTTTGATTCCACAAAACGTACGCAAGTTTATACTGCGCGTACGCGTAGAATTTGTTGTCGGGCAGTGGGTATTTTACCACTTCTGAATAGGCCTGCGCGGCGAGCGGCCACTTGGAGGGATCGCTCTGCGCTTCGGCAAAGTAGAGTTCGCCAAACGCCAAATACGCGCCGGCGACAAAGGGAGATTTGGGCGCCTGCGTGATCAGTTGAAGGTACACTTTGCGGGCCTTGGCCATATCGCCTGCCTGCTCGTGTTCGTAGGCGAGGTAATAGAGCACTTCATCGGCGCAACCCGTGCTTTTTGCCGGATCTTGTGAATTGGGATGGGTGCAATATTTGGGATGATCCGAGGACAGAATTTCGTAATATTTAATGGCCGCCTTGCGCGCCCCATTTAGAACCTTGTCGGCCTTATCGCGTTCGGCGGTGAGCTTCGCCACGTCACCCGGAGCGTTTTTTTTTGCCGCGTCGATCTTGATAGAAACTTCGGTGCGGGTTCGAAAGCTTGCCGCTTCCAGCTCCACATAGGTATCGGAAAGCCGCCGCAACAGACCGGGCCTGTCGGGAGCCGCTTGGGGAGTTGCCTGAAAGAGCGTTTCAAGCTGTTGAATTTCTGTAATCAGAAGTTGAACGTTGCGCGCCTGAGCTTTCACCCAACGATCGCCGCGCGGCTCTTTTCCCGGTGTTGGATCAGGCTCGCGCGGGGTGGTGGCGTTCGTTTTAGTCGCCGCGGGCGGGGGTGGAGCTTTGATATCGAGGCTCTTTTTCTTACCCTGAACGGGCCTTGTAACCCCGGCGGGGCATTGGGTAAGAGCCGTTTTTGCAGCGGGGGAAATGCAAACTTCATCCGCGCGCGAGCTGTTTGGGTAGATCGCCGCGAGGGTGGACAGAAATGCTCCCAACGGAAGGGTTGGAAAGCGTCTTGTATAAGGCTTTTCCTTGGCAAGTGAACTCGCCCTGGAGAAGATCGGCATAAGATCACTCCTATTCGTGTACGCCTTCGCGGCGTTTGAGTGCGCTCACACCACACGCAATCAACCTAATCCCCCAGATGGGAAGGCATGCGCGCCGTCGGTGCGGCATGAGTGAGAACCTCGTCCGCTGAAATTTTTGGGTGTGGCCAAAACGAAAGATCGGCTACTCGGTTGACAATGGTGGTGCCGTCCAGTTTGCAACAAAGGAGTTGCGTTCAATTCGCGGGGTCTCGTAACGTCAACCCATGTCGGTGACAGTTCGCTCTACCCTTCCCTTGTTGTTACTGCTTGCGGGTCTTGGAGGTTGTGATTCAGGTGACTCCACGTCGGGAACCGCCGGGACCGGCGCCGGAGCCGCTGGAACCGGCGGGAGCACGACAGCCACCGGCGGGGGCGGCAACGTCGGCGGAGGAGGCACCGGAGGCTCGCCGCTCGGCAACTTGGGCGATCCCTGCGTGACGGGGACAGACTGCCTGTCGGGCGTCTGCCTGGGGGGCACTTGTCAGAAACCTTGCAGCACCGTGGCCGACTGCCCACCCGGTCCGTACACGTGTGAAGTGGTTCCTCCCAATACCGGACCTACCTGCGTTTGCTCGGGCAGCTCGCCCGAAACATGTGACGGTACAGATCAAAACTGTGATGGGTTGGTAGACAACAACGCGCCTTGTGATCCCGGCTATTCGTGCAAATCGGGAAACTGTCAGTGTGACAAAGTCTGCGAGGGAGTCTGCGTCGATACTCTCACAAGCGACGATCACTGCGGCGACTGCTTTATCAAGTGTCCGTTCGGTGGATCTTGCGACATGGGCGTTTGTAAATGCCCCGCGGGAGAAACGGATTGTAACGGAATTTGCGCCAATCTCATGACCAGCGAGAGCGCATGCGGCGCGTGTGGCTCGCCCTGCCCTCTCGGTGGTGAATGTGTACAGGGCGTTTGTGAATGCCCGACGGGTGAAGATGTTTGTGGATCGTTTTGTATCAATCTAAAGTCGGACAATATCAACTGCGGCACGTGTGGAAACATCTGTCCCGCGGGCGCGCCTTGCGTCAACGGCGTTTGTGATTGTCCGGGCGCCGCTGTGGCGTGCGGGCTTTCATGTGTTGTTATTGAAAACGATCCTACCCATTGCGGTTCATGCGATACGGTTTGCCCCGCCGCTGCCACATGTGTTTCGGGCCAATGCAAGTGTCCCACTGATTGGACAGTGTGCCCGGCAGGGTGCGCGCCCCTTGACTACGATCAAAACAACTGCGGCATGTGCGGTAAGGTTTGCCCCGCCGCCGCTCCCCACACCATCCCGGTCTGCGAAAACGCCGCGTGCACAACCATTTGTGACAATGGGTATGCCGACTGCAATGGCATTGCCGCCGATGGATGTGAGATCCACCTCCTTACCAACAACTCAAACTGCGGCGAGTGTGGACACAGCTGCCTCGGCACAGCCTGCGGGGCCGGGGCGTGTACACCCACCGATGTAGCCGTGGGGTTTCTAAACCCGCGTGACATTGTGCTTGACGCGGCGAGTGTGTACATCAACGCATTTGACAGCGTGTATAAGTTCCCACAGGCAGGTGGCGCTCCGGTGCTGCTGGCGAGCGATCCAAACGTGCCCGCCCGCCTTGTGCTTGACGGAGGAGATTTATACTGGACGAGCACGTTTGGGGACGCCATCCTGAAAGTGCCAACCACTGGCGGCGCCACGACATCTGTGTACACAAATGAGCTGCAACCGTGGGGCATTGACAAAATCGGGGGCGCGCTCGTGTGGACAAGCAACGGCGCAACCAAACGCATTCGCGCCGCCGTTTTGCCGGGTGCCCCGGTTGACCTGGCAGTTTCCACGGGTACCGCAACCGACTTGGTTGTGGCCGACAACACCGCCTTCTTCATCAATCTACCCTCCGGGTTTGATGAGATCTGTTCGGTCCCGCTCGCCGGGGGCCCCGTCACTGTTCTCGCCACCACCAACATCTCCAGTTTGGTGGGCGACGCCGGTTTGGCGGTTGACTCTACCCATGTGTATTGGGCCACCGGGCTCACGTCCTCAGCGGGGTATGTGGCTCGCGTTCCGCGCACCGGAGGCGCGGTTGAAATTCTCGCGCCCATGCAGGATGAACCCACCGACGTAGCCGTGGATGGCAACTACGTCTATTGGGCGGAACAGGGAGATTGGACACCGCCCGCGCCGCCCACGGGTAAGATCCGACGCATGTTAAAAACCGGCGGCCCCATTTTGGATCTCGCCAAGGGCGTTCAACCAAATCGCATCGCCGTTGGATCTACCCATGTGTTTTGGACCCACCCAATTCAAGGTCAAAACATGGGTAAGGTGCAAAAGGCCCCCAAATAAAGCTCAATCGCAGTGTCGCTCTGGTGGAACCCACCCGGCCGAAAGTTCGCGAACTAACCGATCCATTCGATAACGGTGCGGGCTTCGCTGTATTCTTGCATAGCGTAACGGACCCCTTCCCTACCCAACCCCGAGGCCTTTGTTCCACCGTATGGAGCATTGTCGGCGCGGTACGTCGGCACTTCATTGATGAGAAGACCTCCAACCCTCAACCCTTCAACAGCTGCTCGAACGAAGGTAAGGTTATTTGTAAAAATGCCGGCTTGAAGGCCATATTTTGAGCGGTTTACAAGTTCAATCGCGCTGGGTGTATTGGTGTATCTACCCAGGACGGCCACAGGTCCAAACGCTTCTTCTGTGCAAAGCAAACAGTTGGGCGGAGCGTCTTCGACGAGCGCGGGAGGAAGGAGGTTGCCCTGCGCAGCTCCGTGGGTGGAAACGTGTGCCCCACCCTTTTTCGCTTGATTCACCCAGCTTTCAACTCGCTCGGCCGCTCGGGCATCGATCATTGGCCCTGCAAGGGTGGATGGGTCGTGGGGATCTCCCCATTTGATTTTTTGCAATTCGGATAGGTAGATTTCCTGGAATTTGGCAAAGACGGATTCGTGCACAAACATACGCTGCACCGAGATGCACACCTGACCGGAAAAAGCGTACGCGCCGAAAGCACACCGCGCGGCGGCTCGTTGGAGGTTGGCATCTTCGTGCACGAGCACCGCCGCGTCGCCGCCCAGTTCAAGGACAACTCGTTTGCCGAGCGCCGCAGCCTGAAGTTGAACGCCGACCGCCGCACTGCCGGTAAAGCTCAACACGTGTAGACGCGGATCGCGTACAGCTTCACCGATGAGATCGTTGGTGGCACTCACGAGCTGAAATGCCGCTGCGGGCACCTGCTCCACACCGTCTGAAACCTGACGGCAAGCATCGGAAAAGATCTGCGCCAGGAGAGCGGCGGGGCCGGGCGTTTGAGGCGCCGGCTTGAGCAACACCGGCGCTCCAACCGCAAGCGCCGGCGCCACTTTATGAGCCACCAAGTTGAGTGGAAAGTTGAATGGGGTGATCGCCAAAACGGGACCGCGAGGCACATAATAAACCGTAGCGGGTGCGTACGCACGGCCGGTGGGTTCAATATCAATCGGAACGATCTCCCCACCGAAACGTTTGGCCTCTTCGGCCGCGATGGTAAACGTTGTTACGGCGCGTGTGACCTCGGCGTCGGCGAGACGAACAGGCTTGCCGGCCTCCTCCACAATCCGACTCGTCAGCTCACTGCGTTTATCCTGAATGCCGCTGGCCATGGCCAAAAGAAGGCGACTTCGCATGTGGCGGCTGGTTCGGCTGAACGTTTCAAATGCGAGGGATGCCTCTTCCACGGCGCGTGTGACAAGTGCCTGTGAGGCTTCACACGAAAGAGCCACAACGTCACCTGAATACGGCGAGCGAATCTCGCGCAGGTCGTTTGTTTCTATCCACTCTCCACCAACAAAAGCCCGATGGATGGGAACGGCTTGGGCGGATCCGTGGGAAGTCATGCGTACACACCGTCAGGGTGAAAGAAAAACCCAAGCGCCGGCGAGCACAAGAGCGCCGACAGCAAAGATGACGACAACCACAATGAGCGCTGTGCGCCAGGGAATGGTAGATGTTTCGGGCGGCGGCCCTGCGTACATCATGGGAGGCGGTGAAACCCCCGGCGATTGCAGATGGCTCACCAGGGGGCCGGCCTTGACGGTGGCTTCAAGCGAAGCCGGCTTTAAAGCCAAAGGCTGAACCTGACAGGTAGAAGCAGGCTCCACAACCGGTGGTAGAGCGGGCACAGCGTTGACAGGATTTTGCCGATTCGACGTCGGCGCATGGGTAGAGGCGGCCGGTTTGGGGGAGCTTGCCGGCCCGGGTGCCGGAGGCGGAATCGAATCGATCCTGGGTAGAGAGGGCAGCGACTTGCGCACCGATCGGGCTTCGATCGAGGGAAGATAACTCGGTACCCATGCGGGCCCAAACGGCGCGAGGGCGCGCGCGAGCGCGAGTACACTTTGGAATCGGCGGTTGGGATCTTTCTCAACACATTGCAATACGACAGCTTCCAACTCGGGGGGAACGTCGGGCCTTCGTTCACGCAGCGGCGCAGGTGGAGATGTCGCAATCTTGAGCATCAGTGCGATGGGGTTGTCCGCATCAAACCCGTTGCGACGGCAGAGTAGAAAATACAATACCAAACCGAGTGACCAAATATCGGCGCGCGAATCTACCCTGCTCGCATCTCTAAACTGCTCCACTGCTGTATAAAGCGGCGATCCGAGCGCGGCTCCCGTGGCCGTAAGGCCCATTCCTCCCCCACCCGATTGTTTGGAAACGCCGAAGTCGAGCACCTTGAGAACCGATGTTCCATCGGGCTGTGAAACGGCAAACATGTTTTGAGGCTTCAGATCGCGGTGAACAATTCCAAGTGAATGCGCTTCGGCGACTCCGTCACATGCCTGGACGATGTACCCAACCGCTTCATCGATCGGGAGTGGACCGCGCGCCCGAACCACTTCGGCGAGCGTGCCGCCTTTTAAAAGCTCCATGATCAAACACACCATGGATCGCTCTTTTTCCACCCCGAAAACGCGAATCACGTGCGGGCTTGTGAGCTGCGCAAGCACGTGGGCTTCACGCCGCAAACGCGCGGTGAGCAGGTCCACTTCGTCGGCGGCGGGTTCCAACATTTTGATGGCGACGCCGCCGCCGCGAAGGAGATCTGTCGCCTCGACAACGAGACCGGTTTCGCTCCGACCAATCACTTTCTCGGCGCGATAGCGTCCGCATAGAACATCACCGATGCCAATGCGAATGGGGTCATCGGCGGACGCGCGGGAGGTCATCGTGATCTAAATAGGCCTTGACGATTCTCTCACGCAACAACCACGTGCAATAGTCCCGTCTTGACCGCGTGGCGCACGGCGGGGAGCGCTTGATTCACGGCATGATCCAACGCGATTTCACTTTGCTCGGCGAACGATTCCAACCCGGACCGAACGTCGAGCGCTTCGTGGATGCACGTGATCAAAAATAGCAGGTCGGGCGTGAGTTGAACGGGTTGACCGAGCGCATTGTCCGCAAAACGAGCCCAAAGTGAGGACTCAACTTCCGCGCCGGGGCCCACTTGTTCCTGCGCCAAAATGGTTTTTTCGGGCACGCGGAGCGTGGAACTCAGCAGCACGCGATCGTTTCGATTGCACGCGATGCCGGCAAATAGTTGGTCAATGTGTACACTTTCCACCGGCGCCTTTGAAAAAGGCACCGTTGGCAATCGGAGCGCCGTTCCCTGTTTAGAATCACTCTTTTGAACGGCGACGATCGAAGGGACAATACCGTTGATGTGGTGGCGTTCGAGATGCTCGATGCGCTGCTCCGCTTCGCGATCAAACGCGTCGTCGAGCAGAGGATGGGCGCCCGATGCGTACGCAGACGCGTGGTCCTCGTTTGAAACCGTGGGAGCCGAAACGAGCACCAAATCAGAAGCGCTGCCGATCGTTTGAAAAAGCCTATCTTCCAAGGCGATTTCTCCGTAGAGAGGCCAATCGACGCGGAAGACGGCGCGGCCTTTTGGGGTGAGGTGTTCGGCCACTTTGGAAAACACGGTGAGCGCCAGTTCATCGCCGCGGGAGCCGCCGTACAAAAACGTGGCATTGTGTACACCTTCAGGCATGGGCACAAACGGCGGCTGCGAAGCGATCACATCAAACTTTTCGCCCTGAACAGGCTCAAACAAACTGCCGAGTCGAAATTCAACGTTGGCAATGCTGTTCATCGCCGCGTTGATGCGCGCGAGCGAAAGGGCGCGCGGATTGATGTCGGTGGCGACAACACGTTTTGCTGCAAAAGAAAGGAGAAGAGCGGCGGTTCCCGAACCGCAGCCGAGGTCGAGCGCGCTCTCGATCGGTTTGGTGGGAAGGGCCGCTCGACACAACTCAATGGTGCCTTCACCAAAGCCAATGACCGCATCGCCGCCGTGCGACAGCTCGTCCGAAAACAGAAGGAGGTTATTGAAAAGGCTGAGAACGAAGGGGCAACTGATCTCTCCCTCGGTTTCAGTGCGCAAGAGGCCGATCGATTGGACGCGGGGCAGCCACTCGCCGAGCGCCTCGTTTGCTTCTTCGGCGGTGACCTTCTCGCTGAACATAAAGAGGCGCATGAGTACACCTGCGGGGCTTGACAGCGCCCGCAGATGATGCCGTCTGATGGGCCTGCGAAGTGCGGGGTGTACACCGGCCGTCTTCTCGACAATCGGAGAAACGCGCGGCGGGGTGAGGCCGGCCTCGCGTAACATTTTGGCGAAGGCTCGCCAGTTGGCGGCGGGCCACAATTCCATTTTCGACAAGTCTGAAAGCAACACGGCGGCGAGGATAGCGGCGCGCGCGGCGCCGATCACTTTGAAAAGAGGCGGCTCTACCCTTGCCCGATTGTTGAACGTTCACTTCGGCGCCGCGCGCGCCGCCCCGCGAAACACACGAGGCATGCGATAAACGCGGCGGCCGAGGTGGACGCAAATTCAGATTCGGCCGTCAGATCGCAGCAACACCCACCGGCACGACATCGAATGGCGGCCGCGGATTCAACCGAACTCTGTTGCACCGATACCACTTGTTGGTGCGAAATCGCGCCGCCCACCGAACGACTGCGCACACGAATGGTGGCGTCGTTGGGCCCAAACCCGCCCGATGCGAGCGGATCGTCTGAAAATTCATACCCGTACTCGCTGTCGTCGCCGGCCGGGGGAACGGCGATCTGACCGCCGGCTGCGTTGGGATCTACCCCCTCCGGCGTGGCGTTTGGTTGGTCTACTTTCGTGGGGGTTCCATCGCCGACTTTGCGAGATGAATCGACCGCGACGAAGCTGGTAAAGCGTGTGATGAGGTGGTGAGCCATACCCAACTCGGTAATCGTACGGCGAGCCGCTGCGGCGTCAGACGAGGAAAGATCACGCTCCAACCAGTCTACCTTCGCGCGCGCCCACAGTAGATCTTGAAGCGGCCAGCCGTCTTTTTCAGGCGCTTTTGCAATGGTCACTGGAATTTCTACTCGTCCGGCGGGGCCCTCACCTACCATTGCAACCGTGCCGGCAAGTTGACCTTTGTAGTGCCCATGCACAATGACGGGATGGCTGGCAAACAGGTCGGGAAGCTCTTTGGGAAACATCTCCACAGTTGAACCGGACGAAAAGTCTACCCGCACATTTCGAAGCACCGATCTGTCAATGTACCGATAGAACCGATTCACACCGCGCTCGGGGTCTTCGCGATTGGTGGCAACAACGCTGAGCCCTTTGCCACGTTTGGCGAGCCCATCAATGAGCATTCGATTGACGCTCGAACCTACGCCGAAGCCGAAAACGCGTGCTTTCTGACCACGTTTCTCAACTTCTGAAACATACCTTGCCGCGGCGTCCAATATCGCGTCTTCGTTGCCGACAAACCCGTCGGTTAGAAAAAAGACGTAGCGGTTGCGACCGGGTTCAACATTGGGTGAAAGCGCGGCCTCCACCGCATTAAGCATTTCAGTTCCGCCCCCCGCACTGAGCGCATCAACGTAGTTGAGTGCCTCGCCTACGGTGCCCCTGTCAGCGCGTTTCGGCTTTGAAAATGCCCGCCCAACAGCGCCGGCGAACGTGTACACATTAAACGTGTCGTGGGGACGAAGCTTCAGGAGAGCACCTCGCATGGCCGCTTTACAGAGGGCGAGGGGCTCCCCTGACATGGAGCCCGACACATCCACCACGAAGACCACTTCTCGTTTTCCCACAAGATCATTCACCTTGAGGGAAGGTGGCTGCAAAATCAGCGAAAAGTAGCCGTCATTCAGACCGGTGGAGTAGAGCGTCGCAGTCGGGGTTGAGCCCGCCGTTCGATATCGAAGAACGAAGTCTCTATTGGGAATGCGATCTTTCTTGGAGAGCCGAATGTGGGAAGCGCCGGGTCGAGTAGTGGCTTCAACCGAGTGGGTAGGAACGGCAATGGCCGAAACGATCGATTCGTTCGCGATGGTTGCTTCAAGCGAAACGTCATGCCCGCTGCGATCACCCGGTGCGATAAGCGCCGGACTGATACGTGATGCGTCGGGAACCTGAGTGGTATCTTGTTTCGTTCCATCCCCTTTTTGTCGGCCGCCGGCGGGTTCACCGGGCATATACCGAGGGCCGATCGTCATTGGGAAGACGAACTCCACTTCGCCCGCATCGTAGGTAAGATCCTGAACGTATTGGATGACTACATCGACGTTTTTTCCGGGCTCCAGATTGGCAACGCTTTGGGTGAAAATGTTGGCTCGCTCCTGCTCAAGAAGCGCGGCGGTATACCCCGAAGATCGGGCCGTTTCGTATGCAGCACGCGCGGCCCCCCGCTCTCTTACAACCGCTTCAATCACCCTCTCGCCCTGGACAAGTTTCATGGAGTACACAGCGGCGTTTTCGGGAAGTGGAAAAATGTAGACCGCTTCAATTGTCTTGTTGTACGGGTTTGAAAAGGTCTGTTTGACTTTGACATCGGCCATCAATCCAGACAGCGTTGCCGATACGTCGGTTTGCTGAAGTGGGAAAGGTTTCTTGTCGGCGTCGCGCACAACCAACTCGGGAAGCTTCCCGGCGTCGGTCAAAACGTCGGTACCAAGTGGATCGCCGGGCCCCGGGCCGTTCACCGCGGTGACAAAGCCGTTGTCGTCGTCGCCTGAAGCCACTTCAAACGACGTATCTGTATGGGTAGAAACATTGTCAGGGCCGAGCGGCGGATAGCTCTGCCCGAAAGGGCTGCACGACACCGCTAGACACACAAAACCAAGCGTCGAAAGACGAAGATTACCCCACAACATTGGCAGGAAAACACCGTCACGCTTTTTTTCTTGGGTCGGAAGAAAAAACGCCCCGCTGCTTGAGAAGCGGCGGGGCGTAAAATGGTAAGAAAGCGTGTTTTGGAATCAGCCTGTTTGAAGCAGAGATGCCAAACTTGCCGCTTCAGCTCGCAACAGTCGAGTCATTCCCGCTTTGGGGTTGCGGTAAAAGAGACGCGAACGCCTGACATCCAACACGGCAAATTTGGTGTTCGGCCAAGTTTCAGCCAATGCTCTCGACTGAAGTTCATTGATGAGCGCCGCTCGTTGTGAAGTGAGGGGTTCACCGCGGCAGTAGAGTTTGATGGCGTGCGGTTGACCGTCGAGTATTAAGCCCAACTCAGGGTTTACTCGCACTTTGATGTCGCCGAGGTCATGCTCCACAAAGGGCGGCTCAAACCAGGTGATCTTGTGGAAACCGCGCAAAAAGCGGCTATAACCGATTACCACTTTGGGGAAGATCCGCTTTTCACGCGGGTCGGTTAAACTGCCAATCAGATCGCTCAGAACCCTTGTGTCGAGCCCTTTGCGGTGCATGTCCACGATGGTTTCTCGGACAGGTTTATAAAAGTCGGAGTAACGTTCATCGGGGCCCATTTTGATGTGATGAGCGCTCGTGATTCGGCTGGTACCATGGGTTAAGACAAAGTCGACGAAATAGCTGAGAGAGATGCTCTCCATCATGATCGTTCTCCTCGCGTGGGCTGGTCGGTCCCACCCGCGTTGACATCAGCCACGCAAGAAGAGAATAACCCCGATTACCCTAAAATCCAGCAACAATCACCAATGGTTAGGACATTATTCGTCCATCCACCGAAGGTTGATTTCGCAGGGCGGTAAGCCCTTTTGCAGAGTCACGAAGGGTGGTCTCCAAAAGCTCTTTGAGATTGGCCGCGGCGGCAAAGTTGCCCTCTTTTGCGAGCACTTCAATGTGGGCAGCCACCTCAGACACGCCTTTGGCGCCCATCTGTGCGGAGCACCCCTTGAGCGCGTGAGCCGAGTGAAGAAGCAAGTCCCCGTTGCGTGAGGCAACGGCGTCGGTGATGGCGACGCGGAGGCGTTCGGAAGTGCGCAGGTACTCGTCCACGATCTCCTCAAACGCGCCCGGGGAATCGGATGCCAATCTGCGGAGCATTTCAATTTCTTCGAGCGCCAACCCGTCAAACGAAGGTCGCTCACGTCGCGCTTCTTGACCCACAAAAATACGACGAATCACGCGCGCCAGCTCGGCGATTCGAATCGGCTTGGCGACAAAATCATCCATGCCCGCGGCGCGGCAGGCCTCGCGATCTTCACTCATAGCGTTGGCCGTCATCGCCACGATGCGGGGTTGTTTCTCTGGAGGAAGCGCCGATCGAATACGCTTTGTGGCGGTGATACCATCCATCTCCGGCATGCGGATGTCCATGAGGACCAGGTCATACGGGCGTTGACGGACGCTCTCCACAACCTCGGCCCCATTGCCCGCCACATCGGGGCGGTATCCCATGCGCGACAGGACCATGAGCGCCACGCGTTGATTCACCGGATTGTCCTCGGCCACCAAAATCCGCAATGGGTAGGTTGGCGCAAGCAAGGTGATTTGGGCCGGCGGCGGGTCGGATCGTGTTTTTTGCTTTGAAACCGCTTGCACAACTGCCCTTCCCAAATCGGCGCGGCGATAGGGAGGATGGATGGTTGCAATAAACGCGGGATTCCGTTCAACATCCACAAGGGCCGCGTGTTTGGCAAGGAGAACAAGGGGGGTTAGACCCGCCGTTTCCGCGATAAGTTTTTGAATGGACTCCAACGGAAGCGCGGCATCCACAAGCAACACCTCCACAGGGTTGGCACGGAGGGCGTCAACGGCAAGGTCGGCGTTGGAGTAGGGTACAAATGGTAGACTGACCGCCGGGCACAGGGCTGCCGTTGCCTCCAGTACAAGCGGGCGTTCAGAAACGATGCCGACGCGCGTTCCGATGGCCGCGCCGTAGCGATTTTCAGTGGCCTCTTTGCGAGCGCGGGTACTGAAACTGAAGCGAAAAACGGACCCCTTGCCCAGCTCACTTTCTGCCCAAACCTTACCATCCATCGCTTCGGCGAGGCGCCGACAAATGGCAAGACCCAAGCCGGTGCCGCCGAATTTTCGAGTGGTGGAAACATCCCCCTGCGTGAACGGTTCAAACAGTGTGGAAAGCTGCTTGGGCGAAATACCAACTCCGGTATCGAACACGGCGCACGTCAGGTCCACAAGCGGAGCGCCGTCGACCTCTTCGCCTGAAAACGCTCCGCCAATGCGCACGACAACGTGCCCCTCCTGGGTAAACTTGACGGCATTTGCGACCAGGTTGACAAGAACCTGACGAACCCGGCCGGCGTCGCCCCAAACTTGGGGAGGCACATTGGGATCGACCACCCCAAATAGGTCGATTTTTTTCTCGGCGGAGGCAGCGGCAAAAAGGTCAAGCGCATCTTCCAAACAATCACGCACGTCGAAAGGCGTGTTTTCGAGGTCAAGTCGCCCAGCTTCGATCTTGGAGAAGTCGAGAATGTCATTCAGTACAGAAAGCAGGGCATCGCCGCTCGCGCGAATGGTTCGAACCAATTCGCGTTGGCGTGGGGTCAGATCTTCATCAAGCAACAAACCTGACATACCCAATACCCCGTTGAGAGGCGTGCGAATTTCATGGCTCATCGTGGCGACGAAATCGCTTTTGGCCCTTGATGCCGCCAGTGCCGCATCCCGCGCAACTGTCAACTCGGTATTCTTTTTTTCCAAACCTTCTGCCAAGTCACGATTGGTCGCTTCACTCTGCTCCAGCGCCTTGTACTGCGTGGAGCTGACATAGGTTGCCGTGAGTACAAACACCAACATGGTGATGACAAGCACAATGACGTGAACAAAGATTTCGCCCGGTGCTACGGGTTTTTCAGGGGGAGCTGGAAGAACTCGTCGAATCCACTCCACAGCGCCCACTGAGAGAACGGCGAGGGTTGTCCACACAACGGCCGGGCGTGCGCCCAGTAGAAAACCGGCCAGCACCGGTATAGCCGCCATGTACCAAATGACGGGCGAGAGCGTTTGACCTGAAAAGAGGGCCGATGCGGCGACACCGACAATACCCAGTGCACATGTGACATGCACCACAAACGGAGCGGTTTGAGGCCGGCGACGCACAAGCAGGTAGAGGCCGCACGAGAAGAGCCCCGCAGCGAGCAGCATCAGCCCTTTGTTGACCTCACTTTGGAAGAGGGACTTGACGGCGTAAAAAGTCCACGCGCAGATCGCCAAAACCATGATCGGCTTGGCGCGCGCCGCAACCAGCACCTGTGGCTTGTTGGCACCGGGCTCGGATAACTTCTTTTCGGCCTGCAACGTGAGCGACGATAGAACCCGATGCGGCCCGCAAACAAGCATTTGTGCACACGGCCTGTGCGTTTCGGCACGTTTTGCAGCGTTGAAAAACGATGGGACAGTGCTTTCGATTTTTCTTGCGAGAGCTTTCGCGTTTAGCTCGGCGAATGGTCAGGGCTCATCGAGCGCTCGCGTGCGGGGTCTTTTCGATTTTTTTCGGAGTGGGATGCGCACGACCGACAGCGCATTACGCCGTTGAAACGGTCATGACAAGTGCATACCGGCCGGCCTCCGATGTCGGTATTTCGCTGCAAAAAAGCATTCCAACGGGCGACCTCATTCTGGCGGGCGATCTGCACTGTCACGTTGGCCCACCCGATCATCCGCTGGAAGCGTCGCGCGATCCGGCGCAAACGGTAAAGCTGGCCGCTGACGAGTCACTCGACTTTGTGGTGCTCACGCCTCACGTGGGGGCGCGTTTTTTTGAGAGTGAGGCCGAGCGCGGTGATGTGTTGCGTACCCGCGATGAGCTGCGCAGGGCTCTCGCCGCGGCCGATACCGGTCGCACGTTGTTTGTGATCGGCATGGAGTACACCGATCATCAATTTGGCCACGTGGGCGCGTCTTTCGCGAATCTGCGTGATGTGTACACCGACGTTTCGGCCGCCGAAGCGCGTGAACATCCCGCGCGCTTTTTTGAGAGCTTTGTCAAGCACGGCGGGTTTTTGGTGATCAACCACCCACTCTCCACCCCGCTCGACAGTTCAATCTCCATGGCAAGGGCTGACCTTTCATGGCGCCCGTTTACCAAGGAAGGGTGGGTTTCTGAGGAGATCGCCGCGGTAAACAAGCTCGCTCAAGGGTTGGAGGTGTATAACCTCGTGGTAAGCCACCTGCGCGATCGATACTTGTTGCAAGACACGCCCCGAAGCCTTCTTGCAACGTTTGCGCGCGCAGACGAGGAGATGTTGAACCATCGGCGGCGGTTTGTTCCGGTGGGCGGGAGCGACAGTCATGTGGGGTATTTGCGTGCGACAACGTTCGTGCGGGCCAAAGAAAAGACCGAAACCGCAATTCGCGACGCGCTCCTCGCCGGTAGAACATGCGTGAAAAGCGCGCAAGCCTGCTCTTTTGAGTTGAGAGCGCCTGGAGAGACTTGGAAACCTGTGGGAAGTGATCTGCCCTCGACAAGCACAGTTGAAGCGCGCGCTTTCGGTGCGGCAGTGGAAGTGATTGTCAACGGCGTGTCGGTGGCACACGGGGAAGACGCCGAAACTCTGACCATTCACCTGGGGGATGGATGTCAGGTTGTTCGAGCGCGCGTGGGCGAGGGCTTTTCTGCGCCGATTTATGTAGGTTGTCTAAGCTTGTAATGGTCAACGTGCGTCGTGACCCCAAAAAAAAGTCCGCCCCAAAGCTAGGTGGCTGGTGTTTTTCGTCACGAGCAGCCCCGATCACGCGTCCGAGCGAGAACCGGAGCGGAACATACGCTGCGTATTTGAGCACCGGAAGCGCAGCGAGGACGCGTCAGCGGGGCGCGCAGTAGAAAAACACCAGCCACCTAGGGAGGAGGACGCAGGAATACTCCGGCTATTTTGAGGACGACGACCGACGATTTGGGGCGCGCAACAGCACGTTGACCATTACATAAAAAAGTCCGCCCCACCCCACATAACCGATCCCCATCTTGACGGTGAAGCGGGGGGTTTGTGAGGTGGAGGCGGCACGGTATGTTGAGTACCATTGAGGGAGTTCTCCCGGCGTGAACGCCCTTTTTGTCCGGCGGCGATTTTGAATCCCGGGCCGACCGGATGGGATGAATCTACGCGGCGCGGGATGGGATATCAACCACAGAGAGCAATGGGTAGGACATTGTTTGACTTACCTTGAAACCCTTCAAAACAACCGGGTTATTATTCGAGTCCAGAGGGAATTGGGAATGGCCAGACCGATCCGGGGGCACCACCGTCAACGGCGAGCACTTGGCCGGTGACCCAAGCACTTGCCGGCGACGCCAAGTAGAGCGCCGCGAGCGCGATGTCTTCGGGCTCACCCAGTCTACCCATGGGCGTTTTGGAAACCATGCCCGCCTCCACACCTTCCATAGCGGTGACGAAAGCGAGCGCTTCGGTTCGAGTGGCGCCCACAGCGAGCGCATTGACGCGAATTTTGGGAGCCCACTCATGAGCAAGGAGCCGGGTCATGTGGTTGAGCGCCGCTTTGGCGGTGCCGTAGGCAACAAAACCGCGATCCACAACGTGAGACATGGAGCTGGAGATATTGACGATCGAGCCCGCACCGCTCGCAGCAAGATGTGGTGCAGCCGCGCGGGAAAGGTGAAATGCGCTTGTCACGTTGAAGTGGAAAGCGGCGTCAAACTCATCGTCGGTGACAGCGAGCGCCACGGTTGGAGGTGATCCTCCGGCCACATTGATGAGTACATCGAGCCGACCGTACGTATCGAGCGCGGCGCGAAGAAGTTCATCGAGTGCGTTGGCGCTGTTGACATCAGTCGGAACCGCGAGCGCTTCACCCCTTTTGGAAGTGATCACGGCTTTGGTCGCTTCAAGTTTTGCAAGTGTACGCGCGGCAAGAACCACTCGGGCGCCGGCTTCGGCAAGCACTTCGGCCGTGGCTCTCCCAATGCCGCTGCCGGCACCGGTGACAATTGCAACTTTGCCTTCGAGTCTAAAACGTTCGAGCGCCATTTGAGGCGCAAACATACAGCATTTGCGGCCGATGCACGCGAGCGTTTCGCGGACCAACATGCGTACACAACACTTCTAGAGCAGAGAGCGTTGTGTACGCAAAATTCACGGCGCGAGGCCGCCCATTCCCGTTTTTGAAGATCGTCTGCCAACGCACATTCTTTGAGGCCCGCCTCGGTCGCCTCTTTGCGAAGTTCAACCCCCTGTTCAGCAGCGCCTTTTACGCTCAGCAGCGTGCGAAGGTAGATGGCGTCCGGATTTTCAACCTGGGCCTGGATGATCTCGGTTCGCCTGCGGCTGGCCTCAAACGGATCATCGGTTGCGACGGCGCCGCGCTTGTCCACGTCGCAAATCACTTTGAGGGCGTCCGTGTACGATTGGCCCTGAAATTCAGGCCCTTTTGGTTCGACAGCGTGATAGCCGCACCCCGAAACGAAGAAACAAAAAAACGCACCGCCTAAGACCGTTTGAAGTCGCATGGTGCCTCTTGAAACGCAGCTCCGCAAATTGGCTTGGGTCGCTCGGGGCGGTTGGTGGTAATGGGGCCGTCATGTCGCAACCGGACCGGGAAAAGCCCCTCGTGGGCGTGATCATGGGGAGCAAGAGCGATTGGGAAACCATGCGGCACGCCGATGAAGTGCTGACGCGGTTTGGTGTACCCCACGAGTGCAAGGTGGTTTCGGCGCACAGAACGCCCGACTGGATGGCGCAATACGCTAAAAGCGCCGAGGAACGCGGGCTGAAAGTGATTATTGCGGGTGCCGGAGGAGCGGCGCACCTGCCGGGAATGGTGGCATCGTTCACGGTGCTGCCTGTGCTTGGTGTACCTGTCCAGAGCCACGCGCTAAACGGTCTCGACTCTCTGCTCTCGATTGTTCAAATGCCCGGTGGAGTTCCGGTGGGAACCATGGCGATTGGGAAGGCGGGGGCTACCAATGCCGGCCTCTTGGCCGTTCGAATGCTCGGCACTTCAAACGCTGATCTGGCCGAAAAACTGCGAGCGTTTGCGAAAGAACAAGCAGAAAAAGTGCTGTCAGACGATCTTGGAGCAGCCCAATGAGTCGAGTTGTATTGCCCGGCGCGACAATCGGGGTGCTCGGGAGTGGTCAACTGGGGAGGATGTTTGCCATCGCCGCGCGGCGCATGGGATATCGTGTACACACGTACTCGCCCGACAACGACACACCCACGGGTCAAGTTTCGGATGTGGAAGTTCAGGCCGAGTATAGCGACTTGGATCGCGTTCGCGAATTTGCGCGAATCTGTGAGCGTTGTCACGTTTGAGTTTGAAAACGTACCCGCGGAAACGGCTCAGGCCGCCGCCGCCGAAGCTCCCGTTCGACCCAAAGGAGAGGTGCTTCATACCACCCAACACCGTTTGCGAGAAAAAACGTTTCTTACCCAATCGGGCTTTCCAGTAACGCCGTTTGCAACAGTCACTTCGCTCGGCGAATTGCGCTCCGGGGTTGAGAAGCTTGGCTACCCATCGGTGCTAAAAACAGCGGGATGGGGATATGACGGTAAGGGTCAGGTGAAGATCAACTCGCCTTCTGACGTGGAAAAAGCGTTTGAAACGCTGGCAGGTTCCGAGGGCATTCTGGAGGCGTGGGTAACGTTTGAGCGTGAAGTATCGGTGGTTGCCGCACGGGGCGAAAATGGTGAGTTTGCCCACTATGGGGTGATCGCGAACGAACACAAGCATCACATTCTGGATGTGTCGGTGGCCCCGGCTCCTGTGTCAGATAAAACCGCGAAAGAGGCGGTTGAAATAGCGCGTGGAGTGGTAGAAAAACTGGGGGTCGTGGGCGTTTTGTGTGTGGAGATGTTTCAAAAATCGGATGGATCGCTGCTCGTGAACGAGTTGGCCCCTCGGCCCCACAATTCAGGTCATTTGACCTTTGATGCTTGTTTTACAAGTCAGTTTGAGCAGCAGTTGCGCTCCATTTGTGGCCTTGCTCTGGGGAGTACAGAATATGTGCGCCCAGCGGCAATGGCCAATTTGCTCGGAGACTTGTGGCAATCGGGCGAGCCCAACTGGAAAGCGGTGTGCGCCCATCCCGAAGTGAAACTGCATCTGTACGGTAAGCTTGCGCCCCGCCCGGGTAGAAAAATGGGCCACCTGACGGCATTTGGAAACACGCCTGAAGAAGCCGAAACGCGAGTGCGCAAAGCGCGCGAAGCGCTTTCAGAAAAAGTCTAAATTTAGTTGCCGGAGGCATACGCAACAACGTCGTTGCGCATGGGGCCCACAATACCACCCCAATTTTTCTTTGTATGGTGGTTATAGTCTTCGCCGTCGTCGCGGAAGTATAAGGTGTGGTGATCCCACTTTGTTGTACCCAACTTTGGGGAAGCCGCGCCATCCATGGGCAGCTCGTCGTCACAATACCAATCACCGGGATTACAAAAAGCGCCCACATCGGCCAATCCACCGGACGAATGGTAAGAAACAACTTCGTCATCCTGGCCGGGTAGAATGGATGAGTACACCGCTCCGTTTGCAGCGGCAAATCGATAAAACCAAACACCCTGAGTCGCGTTGTGGTCATAGAGCGCGCGTGCCGTATCAGTCCGAAGATCGCCTGTGACGGTGTCGGAAACGGCCCACTCCCCCACATCGGCCAGCTCACTTCCACCGGCTGCTCCACCGGCCACACTTACCCATTGGACATTCCAGCCCTGTTGAGTTTCACCGGTGCTTTCACACCTTCCCGACGCATCGGGAACACCGTTTGTTACGGGGCGATCGCTCTGACCATAAAGAGAAAGAGCATATCCAATTTGAACATCCCCGGCGCTGTGACCGGCAAGGACGCACGCGTTTTTGCCTGTACAAAAACAGTCGAGCGCGCGTCGCATGTACACATTGGAAAGGGAGATTCGATCTTCCCCACCCCAGTTGACTGCTTTTTTGTTGGCCCCCGCTTCCACATTGGAGGCCCCCCAATACCGGAAGTCATCATAGTTTCCAACAGCCTTCCACCCTTCTCCACCGGTCCACCTTCCATGTACCCATAGAACTGTCAGGTTGGCAGAAATCGCCCCCTCGGTCCGACCTGACTCTTCGTCGGAGGTGAGATCCTCCTGAGAAGTTGCAGCACAACCGAGCGCGCCGAAAAGAACGATCAGCCCGACCATCCAACTGGGAAGTTTGAGGAGCATGGGAGATCGCAATTGGCACTCACCGTGCCGTTCTCCCAAAGAATATAGGCGTTTGTCGCACCCAACTGAACCTCGACGAAATGAGCTGGTGCGACAAACACCGATGTTGCGCAAGTCGCGCAACTTGCACAATCGGTGCGTGCGCAAGGAGAGCGTACGCAGGCTCAAAGAAAGTGTACACATGTAAGGCCGACGAGCCACGCCTCGTTTTGAAAAGAAATGAATGCGCGCCGCGACGAAGCCGTCAAAACCTTTTCGGGGTGCGCGCGTCTGAGAGGCGGACCATTGCGATTGGGGTCGTCGATGCGCTGGCTTTCGTGCGTGCTTTTCCTGTTGCTTGCTGCTGTATTGGGGTGTTCTCAAGGAGTTGTGCCGGGGGCGCGCGATCCCGGGGCGGTCACCGTGGAGGCGGCACTCGGCTCGCCGGTGCTCCTTGCCACCGGTGAGAGCACTGTGTACGCGCGGCTTCGAATTGCGACTCAGAAACGACCGGAGAGCGAACGTGGCCCGGTGAACTTGGTGCTCGTGATGGACACGTCCGGGTCGATGGAAGGTGCTGCCATCGTCGACGCCAAAAAAGCCGCCGTTCAAATGGTAGAATCGTTGCGCAACGGCGATTTCTTGGCCGTTGTCGCATTCGACTCCAAGGTCGATACATTGCTGCCGTCCACGGCGCTTGATGCCGACGTCAAGCGGGAGGTGATTGGTAAGATTCAGGCTCTTACCGCAAGGGGCACAACGGACATGCAATCGGGCATTTCAACGGGGCTGGCCCTCGCAAACGAACACTTCAACACGAAGAGCGTCAACCGGGTCATTCTCATGAGCGACGGCATTCCCAACCGGGAAGATCAAATCGAGAGTTACGCTCGAAACGCCGCATCCCGGGGAATTTCGATCACAACGCTCGGCCTTGGGTTGGACTACGACGAAACCTTGATGGGTAAGATCGCTGAAATTTCAGGTGGTCGATACCGATACGTTGAAAGTTCAGACAAGCTTGCCCAGTTTTTCACCGACGAACTTGACCAGATCAATACCGTGTACGCGAGGCAGGCGACGGCCGTGTTTGTGCCCGGCCCAGGTGTACACATTGATGCCGTTGTGGGTGGAGAAAGTGGAATGGTTGGCACCGGTGGGTATGTAACCCTCGGAGACATTGGCCGAGGGTATAGTCGTGACATCGTTGTTCGGCTCACGGTCAAACCGCGAAAAGCCGGTGTGCCCATTGAACTGCTGGATGCGACAATTGCGTTTGACGACGCATTGGAAGGCGCCGGGCGCGTGGAGCGAACCGTTTACTTCGGCGCGCGAACCACCCTTGACGAAGGTGAAGTTGCCAAGGCGAAAAATCCTCAAGTGGACTTGTCAGCCGCCATTGCCGAAGCTTCCGCAACGACCATTACCGCGCTTGAGCTTGGCAAGAGCGGTCAGTATACAAGGCGCGCAGCATGCTCTCCAAAGGTGCTGAAGCGGCGCTTTCACAGGCAAAGCTCACCCCGAGCGGTGAGCTGGAAAAACTCGCCGGCAACATGACCAACGTGGCGAAGGACATGCCCACGGCAGACGTGGCGAAAGCGCCCTCGCCTGCGTCCTACGATTTTTCAGACGATACGAACACGGCGCCGGAATCGGCTACGCCGAGCATGCCCGCGCCGCCGGCTTCGGTTGTAAAGGCCCGAAAACAAGCCCATCAGAGCGCGGTAGAAGCGCTGCATTGAGGCAATGCCGCGTTCGACTGTCGGCGGGTGGACGAACTCATGCTATGAGGCCGCCCCATGGGTCGAATGGTTCAATGCATCAAGCTGGGTCGCGAGGCTGAAGGACTCGACAAGCCGCCGCTCAAAGGTGAAGTGGGAAAGCGCTTGTTTGAAAACGTTTCGAAAGAAGCGTGGAAAATGTGGCTTGAGCACTCAAAGATGCTCATCAACGAATTTCGGCTCGACCTCATGAGCGAAACCGGGCAGCGCATTTGGATGACCGAAATGGACAAATACTTTTTCGGTGAGGGATCCAAGCTGCCCGAGCAATTTGTGGCTCCCGGTGCGGCTCCCGCCGAGGCTGAGAAAAAAGATTGATTGATTGGCCTCTTGTTTGGCCGTGTTGATTCAACATGAGGCGATGCGTACACAATTGTGTACACGTCGCCTCGTTTGCGTTGGACTTAGAAACTGCCCGACAGCGAGCCGGCGGCACCGTTTGCCCCGCTCGGACCGACCATGGGTGCAACCCCGACGCGCAGCGTTGTTTTGCCGGTTTTTGCAGGCTCAATTGAACGCACAGACATGTAGAGCGAGACGGCCCCGGCAACAACCGCGCACGGAATGAGTACATCGGTCGCAATGGCAAATGACTTTGCCTGGTTGCGCGACGCATCAAGCTCCGCTGTGGTTGCGTTTTCTTTCTTGCGCAAATCCGCGTGCGCTCCAGCTTGGCTCATTGCAAGACCGCCCGTGATTCCAGCGCCTACGGCGAGCGCGCCCGTCACGGCCCAACCGATCCACACCGGACCGCGTTGCGGCGGAGGCGGCGGCGGTGCTCCCGTGCCGGTGGCTGTGTCGGTCGGCGGCGGCGGTGCGCTGCCGGTATCGGTCGGCGGCGGCGGTGCGGTGGACGCGCCTGAACTGGTCGGCGCAGCGGAGCCTTCTGCCAAATCAAGTTCAACAGTCAGCGTGTCACCACCCGCTACTTTCACTACTTTCACAGCGGTTTGACGGCCCTCTTTCGAAGCGCTGATGCGGTGACTGCCCGGGTTTAACACGTGCCCCATGAGCGGGCTTTTGCCGACCGGCGAGTCGTCGATGGAGATGTCCGCTTCAGGCACGTTGGTTTTGATGTCCACGCGAACAACCAACGTTTTGAGCGTTTCGATTTCTTTTTGGACTTCCTGCCTGCGCGAGGCGGCAAGGTCTTTTGCGCCGTCGGCCAGGTATTTTTCGTATGCGGCGAGAGCCCCCGCAAAGTCGTTTCGAGCGCGCTGAACAAGAGCGATGTTGTAGAGAATCTTGTAACTCGGCGCGAGTTCGTACGAGCGTTGAAGCTCGGCAAGCGCCGCGTCAAACGCACCTTCCCCGTAGAGCTGCTTTCCTTTTTCGTAGCGCGTGCGCGCTTCAGCCAGCGCTTTTGCCGAGGGTTGTTGCGCGGACGCGGTAGAAAACGCTGGCGCAACTCCGGCAAAAAGGAACATGGAAGCGAGGAGCAGTCGTGCGGCTCGCCGACCTTTGGAGGATGTCCGGGTCATGGCCACGCGATTCTACGAGCGTCGGGCAGAGAGGGACAAGTCGAAGGGGACTCGC
Source organism: Polyangiaceae bacterium (assembly GCA_016712345.1). GTDB lineage: Bacteria > Myxococcota_A > Polyangia > Polyangiales > Polyangiaceae > JADJRH01. The sequence continues at coordinate 1,806,275 of JADJRH010000011.1, read as the reverse complement.
CATGGCGCGCCGCTTGCGAAACGATGGCCCATCGGAGGCCTTCATGTTGTCGCGAAGCTTTCAATCCAAGGGATTTGTAATTCCGTCGTTCGTTTCACTTCGACTTTCGATTTGCGCCGTTTTGGGCCTCTCGGCCGCTGCATGCGGCGGAAACGTCATGGTTGAAACGGGAGATGGAGGGAGCGGCGGGGGAACCAACACCACGGCGAACACGACGGCCACCACCACCACCGGCGGAAACTCGGTGTGCGCGGGCGCGGTGCCGGTCATGCAGGCCGACGGTTCGCCGAGCGGCTACGAAAAGTGCCCCGACGGAACCATTCATCGCGTGGTCGCCGTGCCGTGCAACGCAGCGGTTCCTGCATGTCAGTTCAACGAAAACGAGGTGTATTGCAAAAGCGATTCAGACTGCACAGCGGCTCCAAACGGGCGATGCGCGCACTACGAATCGAGTGACGGCGGCGGCGACGCGTACACATTCTGTGATTGTGCGTACCCTTGCGAAAACGACGGCCAATGTGACCCCGGCCAAGCGTGCATTTGCCCGGGCGTTGTGCCGCTCAACAACGCGTGGGCGCAGTGTGCATCGGCCGAGTGTTTAACCAATGCCAACTGCGCAAGCGGTGAATGCGGCGTTTCGTCCTACTACGACGGCTGCGGTTACGACACCGCGCTCGCTTGTCGAAACACCGGTGACGTGTGTCGCGTCGCCGCCGATTGTCAAGACGGCTACCAATGTGTTGCACCCTACGGTTCGGCACAGTGGTCATGTGAAGGATCCAACTGTGCGGTCGGAAGGCCGCTCACCGTCGACGGTCACATTCGAACGGCCGGGCGCATGGAGCGCGGTGATTGGAGCAACGCTCCGCGTGTTCCCGAAGTAGCGCATCTCAGTGATTCGCTGCGAGCGGATCTCGGTCGATATTGGCGTGAAGTAGCTGCGCTTGAACATGCGTCGATTGCGAGCTTTGCGCGCTTCTCACTGGAACTTCTTGCAATGGGTGCTCCACCGGATCTGCTCTTGCGCGCGCACGCGGCCGGCATGGACGAAATTGTTCATGCGCAAATCGCTTACAGGTTGGCGAATGTGTACATGTGCGCCAGCGACGGGCCTGCACCGCTGGATGTGAGCGACGTAAGGCCGGCGCAAAACCCCTGCCAGATCGTTGCGGCACTTGTTGAAGAGGCGTGCGTTGGAGAGACAGTGGGCGCCGCTGAAGCTCGCGCGCTTTCAACAATGGTGACTGATGCGGCTCTTGTGGATGCGTACACACGCATCGCCGAGGATGAAGCAAAACACGCCGAGCTTGGATGGGCGACGCTCGCGTGGATGTTGCGAACCGGAGGACAAGACGTGAAAAACGCGGCGCGGGCTGCATTTGATCGCTCGATGGCCAAGATGAGCGCCGATCCTTTTGTTGAGTACACAGAAGCGGCCCCACACCACGGATTGCTTAGCGGTGCGATGTTGGGCGGGGTTCGCCGACGCGTTGTTGCTGAAGTGATCGCTCCGTGCGTTCAGGGCCTTTTTGGCGAAATCGAAGCGCAGGCGTAGTTGTAAGCGCGTCACGTGCGGCGCTCTTTCCAGTCACCCGAAGTCGCCAAACGCCGCCTGTTGGGTGTTCTTCGAAACTCTGCTTTTGAAGAGATTCAATCGACAATCTTGAACGCGTTAAACGCAAGCGCGCCCCACCCGATCAAAAACGACACTCCACCGAGCGGCGTGACCGCGCCGAGCTTGCGTACACCTGTGAGTGTCATCACGTAGAGACTCCCTGAAAACAAGGCGATACCGGCAAGGAAGAACCACATTGCGTACGCACTTGGCTGGGACGCCTGCGCGGGCCTGACCGCCGACAGGCCGATCGCAAGCGCGTGGATCAAGTGGTACTGCGCGCCGGTTTGCCACCATGCGAGGCGCTGTTCACCGTCGGGCTTGCCGATCAAGCGGTTTTTGAGGCCGTGCGCACCGAAAGCGCCGAGCGCCACACCCAAAAATCCCGTCACACCGGCAAGCAGCAGCGCGGTTCGTTCTGTGCTCATGCGCTTCGGATTGCTCTTTTTTGAAGGCTCCGGCAAGCGTATTGACACATGAAGCGCGCGTGTCGGACAAGACGACGTCTGGCAATCGCGAACAGGACGAAAGTCGTGCGCAGCAACCCAACGACGGAAAGACCGTTTGGGAGCGGGGCAACAATGGTGGAGGATGGGCGTTGATGATCCGATGGACAGGCGCGTCGGCGACAACGTTTGTGTTGGCAAGCCAATGGAGTGTTGGTTTTTTGAGCCTTGGCTGCGCGCCGATCACGGATCCAAACGCAGCCGCGTACCGCGAAGTCACCACCGAACCGGCACCCAGTCCGCGATGGGGCCACACGCTTGTGTACGACGGCGCGCGCGATCAACTCATTGCGTTTGGAGGCAACGGTCCGAACGGAAAACTCAACGACACGTGGGCGTTTTCACTCGTGCGTGAAACGTGGCAAACGCTCGAAACGAACGAAGGGCCGTCCGCGCGCCTGACGCCCGCGGCGATCTTTGATGCTCCTCGCAACCGAATGATCGTTGTGGGCGGCGACATTGGAACGTCGTTCGCCTCCGACGAAACGTGGGCGCTTGATCTCGAAACGCTCCAGTGGTCAACCCTCCCGCCGATTCCAGTGGCGCGATTTGACGTGATTGCCACGAGCGACAACGAGCGCGCCTGGTTTTACGGCGGGTTCTCGGCCCAGTTCGCCGGCCTCGGCGACCTGTGGGAACTCGACTTGACAACCGATACGTGGACCGAGCGAACCAACACCGGACCTGAACCCAAAGCGCGCGCAGCCGGCGGAATGGCAAAACGCGGCGATCACCTGGTGATCACGATGGGGCACGACAATTCGACAATCACGCATGACACTTGGGAATACGGACTGTCTAATTTGCACTGGTTTGAGCAGGACACACAGGGCGAACCGCTTGTTGGAGCGCATTACGGTGTTGCTTTTGATGAACAGTGCAACACGCTGCTGCTCGCTTTCGGGGACGACAACGATTATTACGACATTGGGTACACATCCGCGTTGGTATTGCACAAGCCCTTTCGGTTTGAGTTGTTGCCAAGTTCAAACGCGTTGCCACCGCGGCGGAACGCCGCTGCGGCGGTGGATCCGGTGCGGCGCCGAATGGTGATTTTCGGCGGTCGACAGGGCTTCGGCGCCTCGTTGGGAGACACGTGGACCATTGGCCTGGGAGAGTGCCTGTGAAGCGCCTGTCAGGTTGGACCCTGTGTACACTTGTTGCGCTTCTCACCGCCTGTGGATCCATGTCAACAATGGATCGGGCACGCGCCCTGGCACCCGGTCAGGTTCGAGCAGGTATTTCAGGTGGGGCCATTGGCTCGGCCGAAGATCGGGGAGCCGCTTTTCACCCGCGCGGGGAGCTATTTTTGGGGGCCGGGGTAGAGCCGGGCACAGAGATCTTTGGCAAGTTTTGGTACGGCGGGTTCACGGCTGGCTCCAAGCTCGAAGTGGCCCGATCTGACAGTCCCAACAGTGGAATTGACCTGGCCGTTGCGCCGGCAATTGGATACCACTGGGCTGACAAGTTGACGGTTGACTTCCCCATTCTGACAGGTGTTCTAACAGGGGATGGTAGTCAGGTTGTGCTGGCCCTCAAACCTACCTATGCCGCATGGCTGTCGCCGGGAGGGGTACCAAGGCCGGTTTCCTACGTGTTTTTGGGGGGTTCTTTGGGATATTTTTGGCAGTTGACTCAGAACCTGGCGGTGATGCCTGAAGTGGCATGGGCAGGAAACGTGTTTGCGGAAGAAGGGTTTGCAACGTCGCTGGGTGACGGCGTTGGGCTCCAATTTTCACTCGGTGTGTTTGTGATGAGGTAACGCGCGACAATGCCGCGGACACCGCTGCGTACACAAGGTTGGATGGCTGGGTATACCCTTTTCGCACGGGTGAAAAACCGCGAGGCCCAATCAGACCTTGACAGTTTCGGCCTGGCGAGTAAGAAAGCCTGGCTTGTCTTGAAAAGCCCTAACCACGGGGGCGATCGGTTTCGACGTGGGGTTTGAAGGTTTATCTGCGTGCTGGCGGCTCCCGGTCCGCCTACCAAACGGGACGTCATAATTGCGAACGACAACGCACTCGCGCTCGCCGCTTAATAACGGCTAACGCTGCCAACGAGAGAGGCCGTCCGCGTATCTCGAAGGCATCAACCACGCGGGCTGGACTGTGCGAGGGTGCCTCGGATAGCGCAGTCGAGATTAGCCGAGGATAGGTTGCGGCCGAATCTGCAAACCCCGCCGCTTGGGTTAAAGCGGCTACGCACGTGAACGAAGATAGACTGGAGGCCTCGCGGACCCGGGTTCAATTCCCGGCGCCTCCACCTCTGCCTCGCTGCGCGAGGCCAGCGCTTGGTCATCGACCTCGCTGGACTCGTGCAAAAGTGCACTCGTCCAACTCGGCAATTCCCGGCGCCTCCACCTCTGTTCTTTCCCTTGGAAAGAACCAAGCTTGGTCATCGACCTCGCTGGACTCGTGCACACGTGCACTCGGGCCCGCGGAGCGCTTCAGGCGATTGCGCGCAGGCCGAGGCCGCAGCGAGAAGGCTTTGCGCTCGGCAGACCGCGCGCGTCACAATGAAGCGTGATGACCGTACTCGAATCGCAACCAAAGCGCTCGTGTCAAAATAAACGATCATCGGCGCATCTCGCGTACGACTTTGCTCACCGAAACGCCCGCGCGGGCCTTCTCAAGGACTGGTTCGGCCGGTCGGGGAGAACCGAGGTCGATAAGACCGGTGTCTGCCATTTCTTGCAGCACTTCTTCGAGAGAACGGCTGGGAGTCTCACGCAACCCGGAGAGACGTGCGACCGGTTTTCCGCGATCGGTGATGATGATTTCTCCTTCGGCGCGCACCAGCTCAACGTAATGGCTGAAGCGAGCCTTTACTTCGCGAATACCGAGTGTCCTGCTCATCGTGACCACATTCTACCCATGAGGTCACATGCGAGCAAACAAAGAAGTCCCGCCTTTGCAGCTGAGAACGCCTTTCCAGCGAGCGGAACCGTTGTTCTGACGGCTCGGTTCACCATGGCAGCCGCCGCAAGTGTCAAATGGCCGTCCAGGACACCGACTGCAAACGTTGCAACAGTCAACTCGGTCACCCAGGCGGCCATTGTTCTTGTTGCAACAACAAAAACAACGGCGGAGTCACGGGAGGCATTTTTTGCTTTCAAACAAAAAACGCATTTGAACTGACTTGGAAATTCGGCAGCGCGATCGGGGAGCGTCCCGCCCTGGCCCGCCGTGTTTGTTGATCAGGCCGGCGTGGGGGTGGGATTGGGGTCGCCCGGTGTGGGAAGCGCATCGGTGACACCCTGTGCGCGGTGGACTTCGGCCAAGTCGTCAAAAATAAGGGGCAGCAAGTCTGACTTACCAGCGTGAGCGAGCAAGCCGCGAATGAGGAGCTTGTTGGCGTTGTACACAGCGAGCCATTTTTCCCGCTGAGCGGCGACTTCAGGGCCGAGATCGGCCTTTTCTACCTTGGCGTCTTGTTGGGCGCCTTTGAGCGTTTCAAGCTTTTTGGAAAGCGTTTTGAAATCTTTGGCCCACGAAGGGTCTTTAATCGCCTCGTGTTTGGGGATTTCAGCGGCAATGTGTTCAAGCGCGGCGGCCAGCTTCACAAGCCGTTTGCGGGCCAATTCACTTGGGGCTTCACCCCTGAAAAACACTTTGGGGCTGACGGGATACCCCTTGAGCGAGTTGAGGTACGCGCCGAACCGAATCACCGTGTCCCTCGCCTCTTCCAACAACGCCGCAGCGTCCTCGGTGCTCACCGGTTTGGGCTGTTTGTCAAGCACGGCCTTCATGTCAGCGTCGGCCCGCGCCTGCTCCGCAATGGCAAACTCCACCATCCCATCCAACTTCGGGAGGCGGCCCAAACACACTTTCTGCATCTGGTCGCGACAATACTTGCCATACACTTGGGTTTCGAACTGATCGATATACGGATCGGCCATGTTTCGCGTCTCCCTTCGCTGAGTCCGTGGACCCATGTCCCACGCCGTTTTTTACCCAACCCAAATGCGGGTCAGTTGCGCGGTCATCGACCTCGCTGGACTCGTGTACACTTATTGATAGGTGATCAGCAACGTCGAGAGCTGGTAATTCGGCTCGGTGTGGGCGCCACCGTCGTATTCGCACCCAGTGTCGAGGGAGCAACCCTCGCAGACCGGGGCGTCGGGGCGGCAAGTGTTTTCGTAGTCCTCCACCCCGTATTCAACTTTCAATGTGGAGGCGCCGGCCACGTCCGCCGTGACATCCACGTTCCACGGGATGACGAAGGCGCCCGGGCACCAGCCGGCCCGCGAATATTTCCATGTGCCCTGCTGGCCCGGCACCGCCGTTGTGGCGCAATCTGCACGCCAGATCTCCTGGGCGTACGGGGTCACGCCTGCTGTGAGGGTGTGGGTTCGCTTGCAGAACTCAGCGCAGTTCTGCAGGTTCCCCTGCCCGTGCCCGGTCACAAACGTGCGGAGCGTGTACGACGAGCCTGAAGGCAACGCAATTTCCTGCGGCGGCACCGTGCCGTTCACGGGCTTCGCCGGATCGCCGTACGGGACGTACCTCCGCTCCCACACAGGGGAGACGGCGACTGGCACCTTCGCGGGGATGCCGCCCTTCATTTCGAAGCGTGCGGTGACAAGCCACCCCGCGCCGTACGGGCTTCCAGGGCCAACCCACGTGTCGATAAACGTCCGCATTGTCACCTCCCCAGAGAGCAGCGGTCGCAGGTCGGTTACGTCGATGTCCCACGAGGCCGCCACCTTGTAAGGCGTGATATAACGCGCGATCTCAATAACCCGATCCTCTTCGGGTGTTGCGCCCTTTTCGACCACGATCCCGAGGCTCGCGAACCTGTCCCACGCGTCGCACCCGCCCATCGGGCACTCAAGCGACAGGTGCAGTAAGATCTGGGAATACACCCCTTCGGCAGGGAACGAGGCCGACGCGTCCACGATGCGCTTGTTATCGTCCCCCTTGAAGTACACATGGGTCTTTTCGAAAGGCGTCACCGTCGCATCTGCGCCCGGTATCGGACCTGTGTCGGTCGATCCCCCGCTCGTCGACGTGCCGCCCGCACCGCTGCCTCCCGATCCGCTGGTCGCCTCCTGGCCGTCGCAGGCCGGAAGGCAAACCAGGGTGATCAGGCACAGGCACAAGGCGCGGATCGAGGCGGAGGGCATCCCTTCGGCATACATGAAATCGGGGCGGGTTCCAAATGCCCCCATCAGCACATCCGATAGCCGTGGTTTGTTTCGTTGTGCCTCCGACGCGCGCAGTTGGGTCGGTTGGCAGACGTTCAGATTTGAGAACGAACCGTGGAGCTGAAATCGAGCGCCCTGTGTGGCGTCGATATCAGATGCTCATGACGGAGTAGAGCGCTTGCCGCGACTGTCTCGGCGGCGGCGAGAAACGGCCAACGCCGCACCCAGAAGGACCAACCCTGCCAGTGAAGATGCCGGGCCTGAAGAAGTAGAACATCCACCGCTGCCACCGCCGGACGTGCCGGACGACGCAGTATCATCGTCGCAGGTGAGTACACCGGGGTCACTTTCATCGGGAATGCAGACACCGGCACTTCCATCGCCACGGGTGCAATCGTCCCCTTCTTCGAGGCCAACACACGCGTCTTTATCGGCTTGATCGGCGAACGCGGGAACCGCGATAAGCGATGTTGCGGCAACCAACATGGATGTCAGGGAGAGGGTAAGAAGCTTCATTGGAGCGACCTTTCGTTGCATGGTGAGTTTGTCTTAACCAGAAGCGTGCCAGCGCTCACCAGGCGCTCAAGAATGGAAGGAAGTGGATGGGTAGATTCGCGTTCGCGGCCAAACGGTCGCCTTCGGCGGGTGGGCCATAGAGGGTAGATTAAGGTTTACCAAGCGTCGGGGAGTAACGTGAGCAACATGTTGCTCAGCGAACTTGGCCACTTGTTGCTCAGTTGGTTTGTCGACTCCGGTTCGTCTGATTGGGTAGAGGAGCAGGGAGGCGACAAAAACGCCTTTATTTGAGGGTTGAATCGGTTGGTACGCGCCGTGCTGTAGTGTCAGACATGAACCGCTCACTCCAATCTTGGTTACGAAATATCCTGCTTCTTTCCGCGCTGATCCTTCCGGCATGTCAAACGCCTGAAGGTACGGGCAGCCAATCCGGCGCTCTCCTCGGCAGCGGCCTCGCGTGCACCGTGGATGCGGACTGTCTTGGCGGAGAGGAATGTGATGATCAGGTGTGCCACCTTCACAGCGGCGACGGCGTGACAGGCGAAGCCTGCACAAGCAACGCCGATTGTGATGTGGGCTTTGAATGTGAAGACGGCGCGTGCGCTCCGCACGGCGGCGACGATGCAACCGACGACAATGGGACCGATCCCGCGGGCACCGATGACAATGGGACCGATCCCGCGGGCACCGATGACAATGGGACCGATCCCGCGGGCACCGACGACAACGGAACGGATACATCCGGTACCGATGACAACGGCGGCGCCGGCGGTGCCGACGACGGCGGCGTGGCCTGCGCAAGTGACGCCGACTGCGCGGCCGGGGAAAAGTGCAAGAGTGGCACCTGCGAAGTGGACGACGGCTGATTTCGCAACGGTCCGGCGTCGCGGCGGTGTACACATTGCCTTCCGCGACGCCCGCCAAATCCGCCGCGGCGTTCGGCGCACCCGATTATTCGTCGGAGAGCCGCATCTTCGACAATTTGTAGATCAGCGTTCGGCGCGGCAGACCCAGGATCTCGGCCGCCCGCGTTCGATTTCCGCCGGCTTCTTTCAGCGCCGCTTCAATGCGTTCGCGCTCAAAATCTCGGACAGAGGAGCGAACATCGGCGGCGCTTCGGTCCGCGGTTTTTTTGGGCGCGGCGGCATCCACAACTGCGTTTGGAAGGTGTTCCACAGTGATGACGCCGTGATCGGCAAAGGCGATCGCGCGGGAGAGCACCTGCTTGAGTTCACGCACATTTCCTGGGAAAGAATAGGCTTCGAGCGCTTGAACGGCCGACGCGTCAAGCGCCGGGGTGTGCTCGGGCGACAGCTCTGCAAGCAGTTGTTCGGCGAGCGCTCGCATTTCGCCGCGGCGTTCGCGAAGCGGTGGAAGAAGCAACTCCGCTCCGTTCAATCGAAACAAAAGATCTTGGCGAAACTTCTTTTCCTGCGCGAGCGTTTCGAGATCTTGGTGGGTGGCCGAAATGACGCGAAGATCGATTTTTCGCTCGGTGTTGGAGCCCACGCGTCGCACCGTTTGTTCTTCAAGAACGCGCAGAAGTTTGGCCTGAAGCGGCATGGGCAATTCACCAATTTCATCGAGAAAAAGCGTGCCCTTGTCGGCCGTTTCAATGAGGCCGGCTTTTGCCGCCTGCGCTCCTGAAAAGGCGCCGCGCTCGTGGCCGAACAACTCACTTTCAATGAGCGCTTCGGGCAATGCCGCCGTGTTGACCGCGACAAGTGGGCCATGACGTTTGCTCATGCGGTGAATTTCACGAGCAAACACCTCTTTCCCAGTGCCGGTTTCACCGCGAATGAGAACGCTGATGGGCCGCGGCGCGATGCGTCGCAACTCATTGTGTACCTTTCGAAGCGATGGGTATCGAAACGGCGGCGGCACGTCGGCGTCGCCTTCAGGCAGCTCGCCGGGCGCGGCCGTACCGATCTCGCGAATCAGTGCGCCGCGGGGCAAGCTGGTTTTGCGAACGATCGAAAAGCGCGCGTCGCCGGCCACCAATTCGTCCCCGAAAGCAAAAGGCACCGGCGCTTCGCCGATAGCGGCATTGTTGAGCAACGTGCCGTTGCGCGAACCGAGATCGCGAACGGTCACCACATCACCGTTGAGTTCGACCGCAAAATGAAGCCTCGAAAAGCTTCTGCCCGGCAGCGAAACGGCTGCCTCGGGATCACGCCCGACGTTCACCTTGCCAAGTGCCGGAAGTACCACGGCAAACGCATCACCCGACTCCGGCGACACCGTCAAGCAGAGCGGCACCGCTTCCGGCGACGATGTGTACGCATGCTCCACGGTGACTTCTGGCGTGCGGCGCGACATTCGCAATCACTATACAAACCGATTGGTGCTCCCAGCCTAAAGAAGCGATAGCGGAACGGGATGTTGCCTTTTCTCGTGGCTTCTTTCAGGGGCAATCACCGGAGCTGACGGTGAACGTTTCGTCTTTCTGGAGATCGAACGTGCACGACGTTGTTTGGTCGGGGCAGAGCGGATTTCCCCATGCGACGGCGACCGGCGGATCGCTGCCGCCGCCTGAATCACATTCTGCAAAAAACGTTGTTGAGCCGGCTGGAAGACAATGGGGACCGGGCAGCCCCTGCTCAAAATCGATTTCGGTTGTTTCGAGTTTGACCTTGACGCTCCCGGACACGTTGACTGTGACGTTGAAACAAGGTTCGGTGGAGGTGCCCGTTCCGGTGGAAGACGTGGTGGAAGTGCCGGTGGACGAAGCCCCCGCGCCCCCACCGCCCTCGCTGCAACTCTCCACCTCACATGGTTTGTAATCCGACGTGCCGAGAACGTTTGCGCACGCTGCCACGCTGAGAAGTGTGGCGAGTCCAGACGTTTGGAGCGTGGTCCTGAGTGTCATCACCATGCGCCTCGTATGGCAAACCCCGTGCCCGACAGTTGAAGCTGCATCGCTACGGGCGGGCTTTTCACAGGGGTCTTGGAGTTGGATGAAAGGTCGACAATCCACGCCACCGCCCCAAGGCCGGCCGCCGCGCCCCCCACAATAAACGCGATTGTGGAGGTGGTAGTGAGTGCCTGATGGGCTGTTAAAAGGTTGTGCGTTGACGGTGGGCACAACCGGTTTAGACACTCCGTTTGAAGTGTACTCACCTGCGACGCGGCGATTGCTCCGGTGATCAGCCCGGTGACAATGCCCACCCCGCCCACCGACAAGCCCACGGGAACGAGTGGCGAAATCCCCTTTTTTTCAGGGATGGGATCGGGTTTGGGCACCACAACCGCCGCCGTTTGCGTAGGCACCGGTTTAGGAACTTCCACTGCGGTGGGCTCCACTTTCGGCGGCTCGGGCACGGGAAATGGCAGCTCCAACACGGCGCTTTCACTTTCAACGAGCGAGATCGAACGCTCCAACGTGGCCGTTCCGTCGCGGGCGACCACCTTGTGTACACCCGGATCGATTTGTATTTCTGCCGTGAGCAACTCTTTGCTCACCGGTTGCTCATCGATAAAAACCTCGGGTTCGGCCGCATTGACAAGTGTGATTTTGAGCTTGGGAATGCGCTGAGCAACTTGTTGCTCAAGCGCTTTGGCTTCTTCCCGAGCGGCTTTTCCCTTTTGTGTTTCGGTGGAGGTAACGGGCATTGATTGAATGCTGACGAGCAGGCGATGCGCCAGGACAAGCTGTTTGTCGGCATCGAGTTCGCGCGCGAGTTCAAGCCGGGTGACGGGCGTGGGCATCAAGTCGTGCGCCCGCTTGAATCGGTCGAGCGCGTCGGCGTGTTTGCCATCACCTCGGAGCTTTTTGCCTTCGGAATAGAGGCGTTTGGCTTCAGCGCGATCCTGCGGAGTGTCCGCGGCGAAAACGCTCACGGGTTCGTTCGCAAGAGCGATCATCAAAGGAAAGAGAAAACGAAGGGACCACCTACTCAATCGCGTCATCATCGGGGGGCCTGCTCGTGGGCCGCGGCGTGGGCGCTGCGGTCGGCTTGGGGGCGGTAGATGCCGCGACTTGCACGGTTGATGCCGGCTTTGGATTTTGGACGGTCGCGCTCGCCGAGGGCATGCCTGACGTGGGAGATTTGGCGGTCAGCGGTTGGGCCACCGTTTTTGTGGAGATCGAACTCGCGGAAGGCTGCGGAGCGCTGGGCGCCGGCGATGAAGCCGCTTGAGACGGTGCGATTTGCGCCGTTTGCGTTGCGGCAACCCCAACGGAGGGTGACGATCCGGTAGCCGCGGGAGACACATCAGGCGCCCCGTTTTGAGCGCTCTGCAACATCCAAACGCCGATGGGGATGAGGACCGCGGTGCCGACGAATAGAGGCCAATAGCGGCGCCGATGCAGCGGAAGCTCGATTTTGTCGGTGGGAACCTGAGCCTGAATTGTGGAACTGACGGGGCGCTCAATCGACGCTGGGACGCCGGTTTCTGCGGGTGCGGTGGAGTCTACGAGGGCGCCTTGAGGCTGTATGTTTGACTGAAAAGGCTTGAGCAGCTCGGCACATTCACTTGCCGACGTTTCGATCTCGCTCTCGATCATCGCTTCTTCGAGAGCTTCTTTGAGTGCCAGTGCGGTGGGGTATCGAGCGTTGGGATCCTTCTGAAGTGTACACTCAATAACGGCGCGCACCGCGTTCGGAATACGAGCTGTGATTGGCGGTACCGGAGTGGGCCCCACAAGGGCCGCAAGCCGCGCCAGCTCCGCATCGGCATCAAATGGCGGTCGACCTTCGATTAGGTCGTAGGCCACCGCACCGATTGCCCAAATATCCGCGCGCCGATCGAGTTCTTCACTCCGGCCCTGTTCTGGGGCCATATAGCTGATTTTGCCTTTGATAAAACCTGTGGTGGTGTCGCCCGCGAGCCGCTCACGCGCTTTTGCGATGCCAAAATCAATGAGTTTGGCGATGCCGTGGTGCGAAACCAAGATGTTTTGCGGGGAGATGTCACGGTGGACAAGGCCGAGCGGCTGTCCGTTTTGACTGAGTTCATGGGCGACGTGCAAACCGCCGCAAACATCGGCCAACACGCGGAGCACTGCCCGGAGAGGCAATAACTTTCCCGCCCCTTCGGCCTTGTATCGAAGTTCATCGAGAGAGCTGCCCTCGACGAGTTCCATCACGAAATAGAGCGAACGCGGGTCTTCACCCACTTCCCAAATTTGAGTGACGTTTGGGTGGTGGATTTGCGCGACCAGGCGAGCCTCGTCGAGCAACATGTCTTGGAATCGCTTTTGTCCGGCGCGACCTGGGCGAATCACTTTGACGGCGACCGCTCGTTCAAATCCGCCGGGGCCAACCGTTCGAGCGCGCCAAACCGCAGCAAATCCGCCGCCGCCGATGACTTTCACCAGCTCGTACCGACCCAATCGATCACCGGGACTGAAAGCGTATGTCAGGTGTCCTCCAAATCGATTAACAATTTGCCCGTTTACGCTCCGGGAGCAAGCTCAAAGAGCGCGAGCCGTTCACAGGAGCGCACGAGCCGTGTAACTGGAATTGCGCGCGCCCGAAGGCCGAGGAAATAGGATAGATTGTTCCCATGAGCCCGGACAGCTCCACGCACTCCAATGCGCCCTTGGAGGTTGCAGTTGCCGATTTGCACGCTGACAATCACGTCGATCCGCCGTTTTCGCACGTGTGGGTGTGGGGCCTTTTGGGGTTCTTGGGGTTCCTTTTCATTCGAGCGTTGCGGCATCGCTCGGCCTTCTTGCGTCGGGGCATCGAGGCGGACCAGGCGTTCGATACGCATGCGGCGCTGGCGCCCGGTATGCGATTTGTATACGGATGGGTGGAACTCGCGGAAGGGTGCGATTCTGCTGTGTCGGTGCACGTCGAGCAACACGGCACCGAGACGAAGAACAAAAATAGCTGGAGCCATCGGTGGACGGAAACCGTGCGCGAGACGCACGCAAAACCCTTTTATGTGAGAACCCCGCGAGGAGAGCGCGTGCGTGTTGAGCCCGGCGCCGATGTTCTTTTGGTCGATGAGCCCGACGGGATGATTTGGACCGACCGGACCACGCGGACGCGTGTCGCCACTCTATCACCGAAAGAAGAAGTGATTGTGGAGGGCGCTCTGGATCGCGGGCACGATCCCGAACTTCGGGAGGCGGCACTTTATCGCGGCAGCGCCCACGGCTGGGTGATGCGACCCATTGCCGGCGGGCGAATACACATCTCCGCCGAAAAGTTGGGAGAGCGGCACCGAAAGCGCGCAAAAGTCTTCCGTTCTGCAGCCGTCGCAATTGTGATCATAGCGGGGATCGTGACCCCTTTGAGCGGGTTCTACATGGGGAGTCTGTTCTTCGGAAGCGACACGACTGCCAACGTGACAGACAGGCGACACTACACGACGAAAGGCAGCAAAGGGAGCATTACACACCACTACGAAGTGACGTTGAAGTTGCATGGTGCCGACGCTCCCCAGGTGCAGCGTGAACTCGATAGTTCGGATTGGGCCGGTGTTACACCTGGAATGACGATCGCCTATAGGGATGTCCCTTTATGGCGCACCGTGGGCGATCCGGGATCGGGCCCCTCGATTCATGTCGCGCTGGCAGTTCTCTCGGGCATCGCGACGCTCATCGGGTTTGCGTTTTACGGAGGGGCGATCTGGCACAAAGAATGGTACGACGGGCGGCTCGATGACCACGGAAGTGGCCGTCTGCCGGACCCTCCCCAGCAGAAACAATAGGCCGTATTCAAAATTCAGGACGCAGGCAAAGGACCACGGGCAAGCAGACGAAATACGATTGGAAACACAATGGATACGACCATCGCGACAAGGACGATGCTCGCTTGTTCGCGCGCACCCACCAGTTCGAGTTTGCGGCCGATACTGCCAATGGCGACGACAAGCGTGAGGGGCGCGGAGAGGAGGCAGCCTGCCAGGAAGCGATCGCGGAGCGATGTGCCGCGGCGAGCGACCGCGAGGCTGGGTAGAATCTTCGACAGGCCTGCGAAGAGAGCGAGCATCAGTGCAGAGCGCACGGCTGCGCCGTCGAGCGCGCTGGCTTCGAAGCGGAGGCCAACGACGATGAAAAAGATGGGGATGAAGAGGCCGTTGCCGAGGGCGGCAATTTTGGCTTCCAGAGCGTGTTTCTGACGGAGCACGAAGCCGACAAGCGAGCCCCCGATAAACGCGCCGAGGATGGGCTCCACGCCCGCGAGCGCGGCCAGAACGACGAAGCCGAGCATGACCACCAGGCCAACGCGAACCCCCAGCTCCGCCACGTCGTGGTGTTCGATGAGGCGGCGAAAGACGCGGGGATACCACCAAACAAAAGCCCGCGCCCAGCGGATGAGGAGCGCCGATCCGACGAGGAGGAGCACGACCTTGCCGACTTTCACCAGCATCTCGACGCGGCTGCCCTGAGCGCTGACGACCTCCAGACCGGTGATGGCCAGGATGCAGACAAGTTCGCCGATAGAAGCGGCGAGCATGACGTGCCGGCCCATGTTGGTGGAAGCGCGATCTGTCTCTTTCAACACCGCGAGGGGCATTCCAACGCTCATCGCGGAAAGGACGAGGATGCCAATGCCACCGATGCCGAGCGCGATGCCCGCACCGGCCGCACACGCAAATATGCCGAGAACAACAAGCGTGGGCACGATGAGCGCGGGGCGGCCGGCCGCGCGGATGGCCTCGAAATCGATCTCCATGCCGGCCATGAACATGAGCAGGAGGAAGCCCAATTCCGACACGAACGCGACCATCTGCGTGTCGTGAAGGGCGCCGAGCCCGAGCGGTCCGAGGGCCATCCCGAACAGAATGAGCACCACGGCGGCCGGAACGCGCATGCGTACGGCGAGCGGCGGACCGACCACGCTGGCACCCAAAAGCAGCAGGAGCGCGAGCAGTTCATCGTGCCCGTTCACGGTGCCTCGACGGTCTTCACGAGCACAGAACATGCCGCCGCGCGAGCAACGCGGAGCGCGATGTCGGGGGAAGTGAAGCTGTCCCGCGCGGAGCGGCGGCGACCGACAACCAAGAGATCGCTTGACTTTGCCGCGCGAATCAGCTCGTCGACGGGGTTTCCGGTCAGCGCCAGGGTTTCGGCCCGAATGCCGTAGAGTCGGGAGCGGGTGTCGATGAGGGTAGCGACGCGATCTGTCTCGGGATCCGGTGTGCCAAAGAACGCGGGAAGGGCAACGCGAATCACGACGAGGGGCAGCGAAAGCATACGTGCCAGATCGATCGCGGCATCGGCCAACGCGAGATCGGCGATGCCATGCACAAGCGCGTGCACGACGCGCGCGTACCGCGGGGATCCGCGGGGGAAAAGGACGGGCGCAGGCACGGCGTTGCAGAGGACCGCTGCCATACCGCCGCGACCGAGCAGCCGGTCGATAAGCGTGCGCGGCTCGCTGCGCGCGACGAGGAGGCCGGGGCGCAACCGCCGGAGCTGATTGACACGCACTTGGAGCGATTCACCCTCGAGCGGAACGTCCTCAAACACTTTTGACCGCTGGTGGGCAGCGAGGTCCGACACATCGGGCGCTTCGTCGATGAAGGTTTTGTCCGGCTTCGCGTCCGGGTATACGCGCAAGAGGGTGGTGGCCCGTGTCTTGATAGTGACCGTTTCGGCCTCGGCCTCAATGGCCCTGTCGCGCCCGCGCGGAAGAAACACAATGACGCGGCGGCCGTACGGCAACGGGAAAACCGGCAGGCCCATGCGAAGCTGCGCGGCGACGCCGGGAAGGACCGACGGCTCGCCCACGACGACGACGCGGTCTTCGGCTTCAATCACCGTCGCTCCCGTGGGCAGCACGAGTTCTCCCTTTCGGTAAATGGCTGCCACCCGCCAGCCTTCGGCGCGCAAGTCCGCGAGCGGCACGCCAATGGCCGGGGAGCCGGGAAGCACGAGCACCTCCACGATTTCGCCCCTGCCCTGGCCGACGGTTGTGGCGACGACGAGCCCCTCGTAGCGCAGCGCCCGTTCGACGATTTGGCCGAGAATGGCCGCGCGCACCACGGGCCGCGCGCCAACTTCTTCGTAGGCGTTGGCGGTCGTCGGGTCGACGACAATGCCAATCACGAGTTGGTACCCAAGCTCACGCGCGAGCCTTGCGATCTCAATGTTTTTGCGATCTTCGGATGTGGCCGCGACGATGCCAACCGCCTCACGAGAGTCCCCGCGCGCTTCTTCCAAGACGAATCGCGATGTGCCGTCGGCAAGCCGGGTGGTGATCGGAAACACTTCGCCGACAGGCGTTCCGGTGGCGCTCGCCGGCAATCCGGAGCCGGCGGCGGCGGTCGAATCTTCAACTCGCCCCGGAGTGCCGAGCGCTTTCAGAGCCTCGGGTGAATTTTCAACCACAAGCGTGGGCGCAATGCCGCGAAGGCGCGCAAGCAGCGCTTCCGCAGTTCTTCCCGCTCCCACGATCACGATTCGATCCAGCATCGCTCCTGCCAAACGGGCGACTTGTGCCGCACAATTGAGAGCCGCACTCTAGCCGCGTTCGTGCCGAAGCGCACATGGGTACTTGGCTGCCGACGGGCCCCCAACGCCTGAGTGTGACCCGAGTAGAAGTTGACTTTATGTTGCCCCGCTGGAAATCCTATCGATCGCCGCCGAAGAACGCGTGAACCGGCGCGCCGGCATCGCCGGCTTCACATGCGTACACATGGGGAGCGGGCATCGCTTGGAGAAAACTACGGGTGTTTGCGCAACATCGCCTCAAGCGGGCCGTACGAAATCACTTCGCAGGTTCGTTCTACAAAGCGGATGTGTTCTTCGTGTGGGCTGGCGAGGGAGCCTCGGAGGAGCGCGGCGTCAAACCCTCTTTCGCGGGCGCCTCGGAATGTGTTGAGTACACAATACTCAGCGCAAAAGCCCGACAGAACGACAAAGTTGACACTTCGGGACCGAAGTTCTTCTTCGAGATCGGTTTGCCAAAAGGCGTTGCCATGCAGCTTGTCAATGTGGAGATCTTCGGGCCGGACATGCACGCTCTCGTGCGTCAAAAAGGCTGATTTTCCAGGTTCGCGGCCGGGAGACTCAATGTCTCGAATGACAACAATGGGGTGACCCGCTTTGCGAAACAGGCCAATTGCAGCGTTGGTATATTCAACGGCAGATCGAAGGGAAGCGAGCGCCGGTGAGTTTTCTTCGAAAAACTCGTTTTGAAGGTCGATGACCAAAAGAGCGGGATTCATACGGGCATTATGGCATTGATTGGGCCGCAACGGCTTTCACCGGGGCGGGCGTGGGCGTGACCAACGACGGAATCAGACTGGGGCCGCTCATTAAACGCGGCGGATCTTTGCCGGTGTCCGCGGTCCATGCGTACACCCATTCACTCCAGGCAAGCGATTGGTGGCGGAACGAGATCGCGCGCGCTTGCAACGGAGGAAGCGGTTTTGCGGGCAATCCGCTGCGAGCGGTGGCGTCGATTGTCGCGGCGTCGGTCTTGAGTGGGTAGAGAACTTCTACTGTGTACGCAGGACCGGGCCAAACGAGCAGACCGTCGTTTGAAATGTCGTACGGCATGTCGGCCCCAAGCGCGCCTTCGATTTGTTCGCGCACAAGGTCCACCGCGGCGAGCTTGTACAAACCGGCGAGCGCATTTTCAAAAAGCACGCGCGCAGGATTGCGAAGGGAGTCTGAAAAGCCCACTTGAGCAATGCCGGCGACCACGTAGCCCGACTGCTCTTCGAACGTGACTTCTACGTCGTCACGGCTGTGTTTTGAGAGCGCGGGGCAAGAAAATAGCAATGCGCACCCGGTTGGAGCTGACAGCGATGCGGCGCACTTCAAGCGGGCCGTGGGGCCAACGTGGATCGGCCAGCAAAAGGCTGATGAGTTCACGTTCAATAAAGTGGCGAACCGAGTGTTCAACCTCGGTTGTGCCTTCACGAAAACGACCGCGGGCACCCTCTTCTTTGGACGTGGGTTTTGCCCCGTTGCCCGCGAGATTGGCCATTTCTTCTTCGCGCCTCGCGGCGTGGCGAAGCCTGGCGAAAAGCTTGGGCAGAGTACCTGAATGAAACCCGGGGACGAGAAAACCTGCCATGGTTTCACCGTGCGCCCCCACAACGGATTCTGGCAGTTCTTTTTTGCGGCTCGCTCGGTAGAGTTTGTAATTTTCTTTTAGCTCCCAACCGAAAAAACCAAAAATGGTAGGGAAGAAAAAGGCGGTGACGGCCGCGAGAGAACCGCCAATCACCGCGCCGAGCGGCTTAAACGCTGCATCAAAAAGCGCGATCACCTGGGGCGCAAACGGCAGCATCATCTTGTGCGCGGCCGCTGTCATGGGCACTTGTTTCACCGGGTTGACGTAGGGCTCAATCAACAGGGCGATGTACACACGGACAACGTATGCAACAAAGAACCATACCGCTCCGACAAGGCCTTTGAGCATTACCGTGAGTTTGCTCTCACCTTCGTTGAAACGAAGGGCTTCATCTACCCGGTAGATAACCCGTTCCAACCCATCCATTCCCCATCTGAAAAAATCAACAATCGCCTTTAAAATGCCGGGCAATACGCGGTGGCTTACCATTTTCCAAGTGGGCGCCACATGCTCCACGAACATGTCTTCTACCCGGTCACCAAATCGCGTACCCAAGAGGACGCTTACAAACGCGAAGGTGACAAGGGTGATGGCAAGATCAATCCACACGCTTTGATGCGGCAAAAGGAGCAGCATTGTGGCGTACACAGCCATGGCCATGACGGCCGGCAAGATCGCGTGGCGCGCAACAACGCGAGCGGGTCGCCCTTCGATGACGCGCTCGACCGACGGAAGCGACAACAAGCTTTTGGGTACCGTGAAAAAGATCCAGGCGAGAGCCTTACCGAGGCTTCGCACAACCTTCATGAACACGGCGCGAAACGGGTCAGAGTGGAGAAGGCCAAAAACAACCGCCACCGTGATCCAAAACGAAAGTGTGGCAAACCCCGAGAGCGCCGGAGGCAGGGGCGATTTTTGAGGGCCGCCCACAAACAATGTTGGGTGGTGTACACCAAACGGTTTGAGGATCGGCGCGAGGATGTGGCTTGCGCCTTCGAGAACAATGAACGCGCCGCCGATCGGCAGCATGGCGTAGAGAACAATGCCTCGGCCGATGGGTGTACCAAAGAGTACACTTGATAATTTTTGCAGGCCGCGCATGTATATTTCGCCGCGGCGATACACGCCGTCGAGTTCAAGCCCAAGCGCCTTGTCGGCTTGGAGGAGCGCGTCGCCCTTCCAGAGTTCACTCGCGCTCGAAAGATCATCGAGCTTGAGGTGGTTGCGCGAGATCGCGTCGCGGAGGTGACCCATGTTGAAAAAGCCGCGATCGGTGGCTTGATCGAGCAGTTCTTCAACCAGTTTGTTGCGGGCGACGCGCTCCGGCGCTGTGGCCGGTTTAAGGCCAACGGTGTCGAGAACGCCTTCGATCTTGGGGCGCAGCTCGGCGCGAACATTTTCATCGGCGCGCTCCACCGCCCTGTCGAGAAGCTTGGTGAGGATCTTTCGTTCACTCGGAGCGATGCGAACGAGCTTCACTTTGAGCGCCGCCGTGCGGAGCGTGCGCGCAATTCGAATGCTGCGTGTTGCGGGCAATTGGCGCACGATGGGGCGCTTGCCGAGCGAGAGCGCGTACGTGATCAAGTCGACTGTGCGATGTGTACTCTCGTTGGCCAATGCCGCGTTTTGAAGGTCAAACAGAAGGCGGGCTTCAACCGGGTTGCGTACACCTGCGCTTCGTTTCGCGGCTTCGTCGGCCAAGATGAGAAGCTGCGACGTCCATTCAAGCTCGGGTTTGGCGGCGCTCCCCGGCGGCGGTTTGAGCGCATTTTTGAGGCGATCGCTCAGGGCTTCAAGATCTTCGCGCTGGCGAAGTTTGGCGGTTTTGACGCGCGTGGGATCTTTTCCGTGGCCAACAGCGGCGTGGAGCAACGCGGCGCGCGCTCGATTTCCCATGGCCCGCGCGGCTCCGGCGCGCTCCAACAATTTTTCGGCGGCGGAGCCTTCAGGCGCTACGAAATGAGCTTCGTCGTAGACGGGGCCAAGGGTATTCCCCGCGGAAGTGGACGTTGCGGCGGCCACGACCGCCACCGTTCTGCCGGGGTCAACCCCGTCTGGACACGCTTGTTCTAGAAGCAGTCGTGAGTCGATGTCGCGCGCAATTTCAGGGGCGACCTTTTCAGCATCGAGCGATGGAAACGTTGTGGATAGAAGCCTGGGAGCGAAATATCGAAGCTCCAAAAACAGCGCGACAAACTCGGCGTACGCTTCGCGATCTCCACCGGGCGGAAGCAACAGATCGTCTTGGCGGAGGATGTCGCGAATCTCGTCAAACTCGGTTTGACCGATGCGATCGATGCGCTCACGAACGGCGGCTTCAGGCAACTGTCCGCTGTCAATTCGACTTTCGATCTCAACGTGTACACGTGCATGAAATGCCGCTCGCCAAAGGCGATTTGTCACTTCATTGGGAGGCAGCCGCGCGACTTCGGTGTGAGGAATACGCGCGACGAGCACGACGTGACGAAGATCGGTTTGGCGGGTGAGAAGGTTGCGAACGTTGGGGTCGAGGTCTTCCGGCGCGGCGAGGCGCAGAAGCGCATCGCGCGGTATGGCGTAGCAGTGCACGTGCGGGACGCGCAAACCCAGGCCTTTGATGTGTCGATGCGCCTTGATGAGTCGCCGCAAAATGCGGCCCTCAATCAGCAGAACTCCCTCGGCGGCGCGGAACGTTTGCTCCACGGCCGTCTCTTATCACGCCGCGCCGCTTTCGCGACGGGCTTTCGAGGGTTAGATTGGAGCGCAGAGAACTGCGCAAACGCAGGAGCTTATGATGAAAGCCACACGAATTCTTGGTTTCGCTTTTTTGTTGGCCACGGCGTCATGTTTTTTTGGCGGTTGTGAAGATCGAAAAGTCACGCCCGCCGAGGTGTGCGAGGCGCTGTGCGACTGTTTAACGAGCTGCGACGACACGGGGATCACCACGTGTGAAGCCGAGTTTGCCAAGGCGGCACAACTCGCCGAGGCCGCCGACTGCGCGGATGAGTACAACCGCTATCTGTTGTGCTTGGTGGAACAGGTAAAGTGCGGCCAATCGTCCACCTTTGAAAAGTGCAACGAGCCTGCCGGCGCATACGGCACTTGCGTCAATGAGTAATTCAACCGCGACACAGAAGCCCAGAAAAGCTGCCGGTTCATCACGCGAGCGTTTGGGGTGGAACAACAACGCGCAGGTCGGGAGCCGATTGGGCTGAAACCACCGTTTGAACCTGACCTTCCATGACATGGGCGAGCCCCCAAAACACCTCTCCGGTGGGCTTGTAAGTTGTTTGAAATGAAAAGCGCTCGCCGCCCGCGGGCAGGCTTGACGAGGGTAGACTTACCTCCACAGCGCGCGTGTCTTCTCGGAGCCCTTCTTGAAGGGCTTTGAGGGTAGATTCTTTGGCACTCCAGCAAAGGTTGACAAAAAGAGACGCGGTATCCGCCGGTGCCGATCGAATCCACGCAATTTCGTGAGGGGTGAAAAAGTCGGTGAGAAAAGGCTCGCTGCGCGGTTCGATACTTTCAAGATCGGCGCCGAATGCAGGTGAGCATGGGCCGACCACCGCCAAAGCCACCGACTGACAGTGCGAGATGGACACTCCAAAAGGGGCGAGCTTGCCATTCAGAAACATTTCGGGGGCGCCTTTGGCGTTGGGCACCACCGCAATATCACAGGGTAGAATTGGATGAGTACACATGGCCAAAACGGCTTGTTTGGCGGCCCACCTGCCACGCAGATAGTCTAAGCGTCGCTTTGGAACGCGCAGACCGGCCAGTGTTTTTTGCTCCACGGGTGAAAGCCATGCCTCCCCGGGGGGGACATCTTTGGTGCGGAGGCAATACAAAACGCTCATGCAGAAGGGGTGGACGCGACTTTAGACTCCTTAACGGTGCGTTCTATGCCCCGTTCAAGCGCTTTGATAAGGTAGGGGCGCAGCTCTTGAACGGGTAGAATGGTGTCAAGCGAGCCTACCTGTTTTGCTCGCTCAACGCTGTGAATGTGGTCAAACTCGTCGGCCACTTTACCCAACATCTCGGAGTGGACAAGCGAACGCACCTGAGCAAGTTGCGCGCGGAGGGCTTGCCGCTCGGCGGGGGGAGCTTGGACAATTTGAGTTTCAAGCTGCACAACGCGCGGGTCTTTGGCGGTCCGCACATCGACCTCACGGGCAAACACCACGGCCGCGGCCGGCGCACCGCCGATCACCGATGCGCGCGCCCCTTCCAGCGCGATCACTTCCATGGAAGGATTGAGGCGTTTGGAAAACACGACAAACGCGCCTCCGTGGTAGCGGGAAACCACCACGAACACAATCGGACCCTGAAAGTTGACTACCGCGCGTCCAATTTCGGCGCCGTATTCCAACTGCAAGTTGCGCATTGAATCGGGTGAACCGTCGAAACCTGACAGGTTGGCCAACACGACCAACGGTTGTTTTCCGCTGGCTGCATTGACGGCCCGAGCGATCTTTTTGGACGACCTGGGAAAAAGCGTCCCGGCAGTCCACTGTTCAGGCCCGTCGGCCGGTATAAAGCCCGCACGCGCCAGGGGGTGAGATTCGATCCCAAGCAAACAGACGGGGTAACCTCCCAAGTGAGCATCCCATACCACCGCAACTTCGGCGTCGCGCATGTCGCGCCAGCGTTCAAGCGGGGCATGGTCTTGATCGATCACCGCTCCCATCACCGCGCGAATATCAAATGCGCGCTTTCGATCGGCATTTTTGGGACCGAAAACATCGCCGATGGTGGGTAGCTGCCCATCGGGATGGGGCGCCGTTCGAACGTCGCGGTGGATGGGATCGGCGGTGGCTACAGGTCTTGGAAAACGCTCACCCGGCACCACATACGTGTGCTGGTAGTGAGCCATTAAAAGAGCGCACGCGGCTCCGATATCACGCACAAAATATTGTGCCTGACCGTTGGGCCCCATAATTCGCTCGTACCCGCCTATCCCAAGATTGTCTTCGGCTGAAACACTTCCTGAATAGTCGAGGGCCTGTTTTCCGGTGAGCACCATGGCCGCCTCGGGCAACATCACCAAAATGCCGCGCGTGTGCATGAGCATGGTAGCTTCGGCATTCCAGTAAGGTTGGGCCCCCACGTTGATGCCGCACACAATCACGTTGATTTCACCCCCGCGCTGTGTGTAGAGCACAATTTTTTGCAGCACCGCGCTGATCCAATCCATGTTTTCGGTGCCGCTCTGTTTGGAGATTTTGGCGCCGGCCGACAGGGCAAACCACTCCAACGGAACTTGCATTTTTTCCGCCAAATCAAGGGCGGTGAGGATGCGTCGGCATTCAGGTTCGGCGAGTGATCCCATCTCTTTTCCGGCGTCGCCGAGCAACACCACCCGGACAAACCCTTCCGGCGTTTGGGGAGTATAGTTGCGGATGACGCCCACCACAATGTTCGCCTGGTTTTGACCGTAGGGCCTTTTTACGGGAACCAGTTGGCCCTGTTCGTTGAGGTCATACTCCTCAAATTCGCCCCGGGGAAGATCGCCCGCGGTCTCCGGCGTGAGGAGTTTGATCGTTTCGTACGGGTAGAGGAGGCCTCGACGCTTTAGATTGAGCACTTTTTGATCGTACTCGGAGTGGGTAGGTACGGGAGTGTCCGAAGGTTCGTGGAAGGTAACGTGCAGCCCGCGATCCATCGGGTTGGAGATGCGAATGACGGTGTCACGAAGGGTACCGTCGGCTTCAGGTAACAGGGCCCTGACCACCACCTGATCGATCCCCAAACCTTCGGTTTCAGGGGCGAGACGTTCAGTCACCTGACGCAACTCTTCGGCGGTAAGGCGGAGCGGAGGCCAGAGGTATAAGAGAACCCGGTTGCCCACAAGGCGGTCACGCGACGGGCGGGCCGATTGGGCCAAACGAACAGCGGCGGTGGCTTCACCCAACACGCGTTCGAGGTAGGGCAGTTGAATAATGTGCCCGTGGGTATCGCGAACGGGGGTTAGATCGCGCACTTCACCGATCGCAAAAAGCCTTTCATCTTTGGGGTTTTGTTTGGCAACCCCATGAAAAAGGTACACATCGTCGGCCGAGGGCAGACGGGTAAGGTTGAAGTTGGAAAGACGCCACAGGTGCATGCGCTTTCCAAGCATGGGGTGAAGACCTCGGACAACCCTGTCCTCCACATACCCTTCCCCTTCCGGCCTGAATGTGAAGCACGTTGTCTGGTTTTGGTCGATGCTCTGCGCCACCACCACCACGCGCCGCAGACCGGGGGTAAGTCTTCCAGTGAGAAGAGCGTTTCTTACCTGCAATTCAAGATCGTCAAGGTTTAACAATCCATCGTCTTGAAAAGTATAAAAGTCGACAACCACATCACCGCTCGATGCGGCAAGGCGTACGGCTTGGTTTACGTGCTCGACAATTTCAGCCAAGCGCGGCAGAGGCGCGCAACTGGCAATCACCTTGATTTGTCGGCCTTCGTGCGGGTATTCAGCCCCCACGTAGGGGCAACCTGTGGACTCTCCCACTTCAACACCGGAGAGCGCTCGAATTCTGTAATAACGGCGCACCAACACTTCGAGAAGCGCGCCGCGCAGAACTGGGTCGGCCTGTTGCAGGCGTGGGGCAAAAACGCCGAATAGAGGCTCAGGACATTCAACCAACGCGTCGATACGAGCGGCCCGTTCTGCCACGCTTTCAATACCCGCCGATTCCAGATCGAGCAGTTGAGCCACCGCCTGGGCGCGCACCGCGTCGCGCGCCTTGCGGAACATCGGCTCTTCAAAAAACGTGTGCCGAACTTCAAGCGCGGCTTCGTGAACAGCGGGAAAACGTCGGCGTGCAACGCCGGCCAGGCGGTTTACAAGTACGTGAAAGCTGTCGCCCGCGGTGGCCCCGTGCGCTCCTGCGGCCGTTTGACGCCTGTGAAGAGTGGCGGTGACGGCGGCGGCCTGCTCGTCGCCGCGGGCGCGAGCCTTGAAGAGACGAACCAATGCTTCACGCAGCTCGGCCGAAGGGTCAAGCTTGTGTACACCATAGCGAGCGAGCGCCCGCGAGAGCTTTTGAATGAACGACGAGGGTAGACCCGCGCCGCGCGAGTCGACACTTCGAAGGTACATAAAGAGGTGTTCTTCGGTGCTGGAAACGGCGGATGAGTTTTCATCTTCTTCGGCCGGGCGGCGACGAAACAAAGCCTGAACATCGGCAAAAGTCTCTAAGATTTCGTTTTCTCGCCGAAGGAGAGAACTGTCAAACACAGGCAGCGCCGCACACGCGTTTTTCCAAAGTGAGGCCACATTGGCGGCGGCGTTTTCATCCAAGTCATACCCAAGCAGCAGCCTTTCGAGCTGAGCGGAGGCTTGTTCCCACTGCACATGAGGCTGATTTTGAGGGGTTTCGGCGGTTGGAATCACCGAAAATTCTACCCCGGCGCCGCGTTCGGCGACGGTGCCATTTTCAGGCAACGGTTCTACCACAACAAGGGGTGTGCCCGCATCCACGTGCACGTTTGGAGTGGTGAGCACTTCGCGCACGCGACCTGAAATCGGAGCGCCGATGGTCATCTCCATTTTCATGGCTTCAAGCACTGCCACGGGGTCACCCTCACGAACAAGATCGCCTTGTTTCACAGGGGTTCGAAGTACAACTGCCGGAGCTTGGGCGCGCACTGTTCCCGCGGCGTCGCGCGAAATTCGGTGAAGGGTGCCATCTACTTCCACCACCCGGTCGATCCCTTCGGCAATGGAAAGAACGCGGTGGGGCCGGCCGTTCACGGTTAAACGGCGTTCGCGTCTACCCAATGTTTCTTCGCGAACGGTAAGGTGGATACCCCCATGAATGTGAATATGGTAGGTTGAAGGGGAGACGCGTTCGACAACAAACTTGTAACGTGAACCCCGGTGTCCGAGTTCAACTTCTATTCCCTGGGCGGGTTGGACGGTGGGGCGACCACGCGCGGCGGAGGCGAAAAAACGCGCCTGATCCACGGCGGACTGCTCTGTGTACGCATCCAACGCCACGGCCAAAAGGGCCACGTCGGCTTGCCTCCGGCTCACATGATCTCCCGTTGCTGCAAAGCTGTCGAGCCATTGGTTATCCGCCTCGGCGTGTAGCACTTCAGGACGTTTTAGGAGGTTGAGCAGAAAGGCTTTGTTGCTGACACCTCCGCGTAGCAATAGGCCGGTTTCCGACAGTGCCCCCGACAGGCGGGCGAGCGCTTCGCTGCGCGTGTGGCCCCATGCGATCATCTTGGCGATCATCGAGTCGAACTCGGCGGGAACCCGATCGCCCTCGGACACGCCGCTGTCTACCCGAATACCGGGGCCTGTGGGTAGACGAAAGAGATCGATTTGCCCGGGAGCCGGCGCAAAATCGTGTTCCGGATCTTCCGCATTGATTCTGACTTCAACAGCGTGGCCCCGGGGCATGGGGGGAGCACCTGAAAGGACACCGCCGCGCGCGACATGGAGTTGCAACTTTACCATGTCAACCCCGGTGGTCATTTCTGTAACCGGATGCTCCACCTGAAGGCGGGCATTCACCTCCATGAACGAAAAACGTCTTGGTCCGGTTTCAAAAAGAAACTCGACGGTGCCGGCATTTCGATACCTTACCTTTTGGGCAAGCCGCACCGCGCAGTCGCGCACAAAGGCATCTTCTTCGGCGGTGAGAATGGGTGAGGGTGCTTCTTCAATCACCTTTTGATGGCGGCGTTGAACGGTGCAGTCGCGGACACCGGGCGCCCACACATTGCCGTGGTCGTCGCCGATTATCTGAACCTCAATGTGCCGCGCTCCCGAAACGCGGCGCTCCAAAAACACGTCGGGATTACCAAATGCGAGTTTGGCTTCAGCGCGGGCGCTTTCGAGCGCCGCCGGAAGATGCTCGGGGCCTTTGACTTCGCGAATGCCTCTGCCCCCGCCGCCCGCGGTGGCTTTGATCATGAGCGGATACCCAATGCGCTCGGCGTGGGCAAGGGCTTCTTCGGGCGAGGATACGGGGCCGCCGCTCCACGCCGCCACGGGAACACCCGCCGCCTCGGCGAGTTTTTTGGACGAAATTTTATCACCCAACGCGCGCATTGTGGCTGCGGTTGGACCGATAAAAACAATTCCAAGTCGCTCGCACAACTCGGCCATTTCAGGCCGTTCGGAAACAAATCCCCAACCTACCCATACGGCGTCCGCGCGGCAACCCACCAGCGCGTTTTCGAGAGCATCGAAATCGAGGTAAGTGAGCCGGCGACTTCCATCGGGCGCCGTTATTTGAGCGGGCCCAAGGTACACCGCTTCATCGGCTTCACGCACGAACATGGCGCCGCGGTCGGGTTCTGTATAAAAGGCGATGGTGGTAAGATTTTGCCCGCGCTCGCGGTTTTGCTCGCGTGCGGCATGAATCAGCCGCATCGCGGGCTCACCGCGGTTTACAATGGCTACCCGTTCAAGTACTGTCCCATGGCGTCCTTCCAAAAAGCGGCGGAGCCGACTTTAAGCGGCAGTAGAATCTGAAAGACTGATGGTGCGGTAACCTTGGAGGGTTAACCACGGTACTCCTGTTTCGTCGGCCACCTGGGCATGGAAGGTGCCGTTTGGTTGAGCCTGGATACGAGCGATCATCGGGCCTACGGACGGTGAGCGCAGCAGTTGAATTTCATCCACGCGGGCAGGGAGCCCCATTTTCCCTGTGTGTTTCATTTCCCAGATGCCCGCTGTTTGGAAACACAGCTCAATCATCCGGGGATAAAAGACGGTTTGCCCACGATTGCTCGATTGATTTGGCGGTAGATCGGTGGCCATTCGCCCGTAGGCCACCTTGTCGTCTACCCATGCCTCGGCCAGCACGCGGTACGCCGGACCATGGAAATAATCGAGGTAGATGTCGGCGGATGTTCGATCGGCGGGGCGATTGGGAAGGGCAATTGCCTCAGGGGCGGTGGCATGGGAGGCGGGATTTCCAAGCAGGACGATGCCCAGAAAGTGCACGGTCCACTGCGGTTCTGCTCGGCCCACGAGGCTTCGCGAACCGAGGAGTTTGCACTCGACCACTTCTCGGCCGCCAACCATGCGAGCCACCGCCTGGATGGTAAGATCGCGGGGTTCGTCGCGGTAGAATTTGAACGGCGCCGCAAACTGAACATCGCGAACCACAAGCGGTTGTGAACCCGGCCACGGGAGGCCGGAGACTTCTACGAAAGCCTCAATTCCCATAACCCCGGGGAGCACGGGTGTTCCGTTGATGCGATGGTGTTGGAGAAAGTTTTCCGCCGACGGTTCGAGCCGCGCAACCGCGGTGAGCGGAATGTGTACACCCATTGTCTGAACGCGATCGACCATGGGTAGAACCGATTGCGGAAGGCCGGGCAGAAGACCACCGGTGTCGTCGTTTTCGTTGAAAAGGAGGCCCAATTTGCCGCCGATGAGCACCTCACCCCCCTGCCCTTCGGCCGCGATTTCACGGTAGACGGCGGGGATGCCGGCTTCGGGCGGCAACATATCAATTCCCGCAAGTTCCATCATTTTGGGAATGGATCCGCGGGAGGCCATGCCGATGGAGGACCAGGCGGTCCAGTCAACTGCGATGCCCCGTGTGGCTGGCATTCGGTTTCGAAACGACGAAACCAGTTTGCATAGGAGATCGTTGGCCGCGCTGTAGTCGGTTTGACCTCCGTTACCGAACCTTCCGGCGATGGAGCTGAATACCATCACGGTTTCAAGCGCAACCCCTTCCAGACCTGACATCAAACTATACCAACCGTCGGCTTTTACGTCGAACACGCGATCGTATTCAGCCTGAGTTTTGTCGGGCAAAAATCGGCTGATCTCCAGACCCGCCGCATGCAGAAGAAGGC
Organism: Polyangiaceae bacterium; assembly: GCA_016712345.1. Classification (GTDB taxonomy): domain Bacteria; phylum Myxococcota_A; class Polyangia; order Polyangiales; family Polyangiaceae; genus JADJRH01. Next base: position 1,776,713 of record JADJRH010000011.1, on the reverse strand, counting down.
TGACTTTGCCGGCGCTCCGAACATCGGACAAGGCGCTGGCTACGGCCTCGGCATCGGTAAGGTTGACCGATCGATAGTGCGCCTGACCACCGGCTTTTTGGATGGCTTGTACCGCCGCAAGGGCCGCGGCACGGCGCTCGATGACGGCAAGTTCTTTTTCAACCGAGGCGGGGGTTGCCCTTTCACCCCGACTTTTTTGTCTTTCAAACAGGTCGCGTTTGAGGCCGTCGCGATCTGTTGAAAAGCGCGCCAAGTCAGGGTCGGAACTGTCAGGTGGAGGGGCCAAGTCGAGTAGGTAGAATGTGGCACCGCTCCGGGCGGCGAGGTCGGCCGTGATGGCGGACACAATGCTTCCCGCGGCGCCCGATACCACCACCACACTTTGAGCGTTCAGGGCGGGTATGGATGAAAACGTGGGAACGGGCGTTTCCTCCAAAGCGATGGTTACCCGACGATCTCCGGCAATTCCAACTTCGACCGCGCCCGGATCGGAAAGCGTTTCCGCGATCAGGTGGTTGGCAACTTCCTCGGGTGTTTGGCTCAAGGGGAAGTCAACCGCCTTGACGAGGACTGCCTCACGTTCTCGTTTGTACGCTTTGACGAATCCGGTGACAGCCCCGCCCAGCGGAGCTACGGCTCCGTTGGGATCATACCCGTGGCAACCCCCAAGTCGAGTGGCGGCCACAAGGAAGGTTCCGTGGGTAGAAACCGCGCTGTACAAGTGCCGCATGGTTTCTGCCAACAGTTTGACCCGAATGCGCAGGCTCTCGCGCCACTCGGTTAGGGTGGACTGGGTAGGTTCGACATCGGTCGCCGGCAGCCAATATACGCCCTGAATGGGACCGGAGGCTGAAAACGCCTCGATTTGGGCCAAAAGCTCTTGGGTTGAAAGGCCCGAGGGAAGGGTAAGAACATGGACACCCTGTTGAGAAAGCGCATCACCCAACGCCTGGGCCACGCCGCCCCGGTCGGCCGCGATCACCACGCGCGAGTTGGAGTTGAGCACCACACCGGTGGGTTTGCATACTGTCAGGTTGGGCCGAAGCCGAACTTGAGGAACCCGCCGCGGCAGTTGGTTGATCGCATCAAACGGCAGTCCCCGCGAAGGAGCGCTGCCGATTGAAGTGGGGGTTGCGGCGGGGGCGTCGGGTGCACTTGGCGTGGAAGGTGCGGCCGGTGCTGACGGCGTTTGGGTAGATGCGAGATCGGGCCTGCGATCGAGGACAAATTGCACCACGTGACCCAAGGTTGGAAAGTCGCGCAAGCGAAGTTTGTCATCCCTTGGAATGTCGTACGCCGTGCGAACAGCGGCAAACGTCTCGGCCTGTTTGACTGTATCAATACCGAGGTCGGCTTCCAGGTCGAGGTCCATATCCAACATGTCGCGTGGATAACCCGTTTGGGCGGCCACCACATCGAGCACTTTGGCTTTTACCTCATCGGCAAACGAGGTTGACCCGGTTTGCGCCGATGGGGAGGCGGGGGTTGCCGCGGGGGCGTCGGGTGCACTTGGCGCGGAGGGTGCCGCGGGTGTTGACGGCGTTTGGGTAGATGCGAGATCGGGCCTGCGATCGAGGACAAATTGCACCACGTGACCCAAGGTTGGAAAGTCGCGCAGGCGAAGTTTGTCATCCCTTGGAATGTCGTACGCCGTGCGAACCGCGGCAAACGTCTCGGCCTGTTTGACTGTATCAATACCGAGGTCGGCCTCCAGGTCGAGGTCCATATCCAACATGTCGCGTGGGTAACCCGTTTGGGCGGCCACCACATCGAGCACTTTGGCTCTTACCTCATCGGCAAACGAGGTTGACCCGGTTTGCGCCGATGGGGAGGCGGGGGTTGCCGCGGGGGCGTCGGGTGCACTTGGCGTGGAAGGTGCGGCCGGTGCTGAGGGCGTTTGGGTAGATGCGAGATCGGGCCTGCGATCGAGGACAAATTGCACCACGTGACCCAAGGTTGGAAAGTCGCGCAGGCGAAGCTTGTCATCCCTTGGAATGTCGTACGCCGTGCGAACCGCGGCAAACGTCTCGGCCTGTTTGACTGTATCAATACCGAGGTCGGCCTCCAGGTCGAGGTCCATATCCAACATGTCGCGTGGGTAACCCGTTTGGGCGGCCACCACATCGAGCACTTTGGCTTTTACCTGTTCGCTGAAAGAGACTGCGGCTCCTGCGTTGGGCGCCGGCGCTGCGGCGGGGGAAGGTGCGGGTTTGGCTGCGGGGGCCTCAACAACGGGCACCGGGGCTCGTTGCGGCTCGGGTGCTTTTACAACTGTGGCGGGTGTTGCGGGAGATGGGGAGGGCATTGCCACCGGGGTGGCAACAGGTTGGCTCACCTCGGTTTTTGCAGGCGTTCCGTCTTTCACCCGCAGTGTACGCTGCACCACTTCAAGTTGGGCGGGCCCGCCCGTAACTTGAGAAAGCCACGTTTGAAAATGGATAGGGTCCGCGACGCGGTAGGTGAATCCAAGGTTTGAAACCGCAGGCCGACTGCCTTGATGCGACGGCGTCCACTCAAGGAGCGTCATGCTGATTTGCGAACCAAATCCCGCGCCGAGGCGAAGGGCATATTTGATAGGGTAAGGTCCACCTCGCGAAAGGTGAAGTTCACCCAATTCAGGATCAACCTCGTGGAAATTGGGGACAGGTGGCACAATGCCCGTTTCGAGGGCTTTTACCGCTATCACATCTTCAATACCCACCCCCATGGGATGGCCGGTAAACCCTTTTGTGTTGGCAATGACAATTTTGGAAACGTCGTTTCCAAACACCGTGCGCAGAGCAAAAATCTCCGCCGAGGCACTTCCACCGCGGGCCGGTGTGTACGTTTCGTGCGATACAAAGAGGAGGTTTTGGGCTAGAATGTGGCGCGGGACACCTTGCGATTCGGCCTGTTTTACAAGGCTCTCCATTACCTGGGTGATGTGATTTACGTCGAGACGGGTGCCGTGGAAAGCGCTGTTGGCTGTAACGGTCCCGAGCACTTTACAAATGGGTAGAACCCCACGTTCGGCCGCGGCCTCGCGGCTTTCAACCACGATCGCGGCGGCGCCCATACCAAGCAACATCCCATGCCGGCGCCGATCGAATGGAAGGGCGGCGCGCTCCACCACGTCGTCGGTGGCGGCAGCGCCGGTGGATAGGAAGCCGGCACCAATCCACTCAAGCAAACGGTCGCTTGTCACATCGTCTGCGGCGACGATAATCACCCGGCGGCATCTACCCGCCCGAATCCAATCCTGCGCGACCGATACTGCCTGGGTAGTGGAAGCGCATGCGGAGTTGACTGCGGTGTTGGGGCCGCGCGCGCCGATAAATTCTGCAAATTGTGAATGCCCCATTGCCAAAATGCGAAACAGGAAGCGACGGTCAAACACGTAGGGCTCACGCGCTTCGGCGGCTTGGAGCGTGCTTCGCCGGTAGTTGAGATCGGCCAACACGTCGGGTGAAATGGCAGAACCGAGGCGCTCTTGAATGGCGTCGAGCATGGCTATTTGTTCACGCCGAGCCACACTTTGGTAATACCGTGTCAGATCGTCGGCGAAGGCGTCATACCCTGGAAACGCCGAGGCAAACACAATACCCGTGTCGTCTCTCAGGGCATCGGGCAGCCCCCACCGATCGGGGAGCTTGGTGCCTTTGGTGGTCACTTTGTAATGGCGAACCAGGGGAATGCCCGCATCGCGCAGCGCATCGATTCCGGCGGCCATGGCGAGTTGAGTAACCAGGTCGAGGGCGGCCACGCGGTCCGCGGAAACGCCGTGATCGCGGATCAGGTCGAATGCGCCCGCCCGAGCCGCGAGGCGAATGACGTTGTCGGGGTTGTCGATGGTTTGGAAGGAGCCGCTGCCGTCTTCACTTTTGACAACGCGCGTGACGTGTTTATCGAGCATTCCGCGCCTGAATCGCGTGGGCACCACATCGATAAAATCGTCGCCGCGTAGGATTTTTTCAAGATTCGAGTCGTCGAATACATGGGATGTGCCCGGCAATCCCAACGCTGCGCCGGTGATCACGACATCGAGTGGTTTGGAAAGAGTGTTGGGGGACGGCAGGTTGGGGTTGTCAGTCGGCATGGTACGCTCGGGTTGAATTTGGGTAGATTTGACTGTGGAAGCGGCGGCGGCAGAGGTGGCCTGAACCCCGCTTTCCGGCGCGTGAACGGGAAGGCCGAGGCCGGCGGCATACAAGGCGCAGAGCGCCTGGTTAAAGCTCACCAGGTCACCCGTTTTGGGATGATTGGTGGCGAGGGCAACCACATCGCCGCGAGGCACAAGCACGTCTTCCACAAATCCGGCCAGCGCTTTTTTGGGGCCCACTTCAACAAACACGCGGGCGCCCTGGGCATACAGCGTTTCTAGCCCTTTCACGAATTCGACAGGCGCTGCCACCTGTTTGGAAAGCAAATCGACGATCTCCGGCCGGGCGTTGGGGTGCATGGGGTAGAGTTGACCTGTAACGTTGGCCACAATGGGGATGCGCGGCGGACTGACATGGAGGCGCTCCAACACGGCGCGGAGCGGACCGCTTGCCGGGGCGACGATGCTGGTATGAAAGGCGTGACTCACAGGGAGTTGAACGCAGTTGAACCCTTTCTGTTGAAGTTGAGCGGTGGCTTCAAGCACCGCTTGGGTAGCCCCGCCGATGACCGCCTGCGACTTGCTGTTGAGGTTGGCAATGACCACATACCCTTGGGTAGATTGGATAACTTTTTGAATCTCCTCAATGGGCGCTGTTACCGCCACCATGGCGCCGTTATCTTGTACAGATACCTTCGTCATCTCGCGCCCGCGGGCGCTGACAGCCTCCAAAGCATCGGCGAACGGGAGCGCGCCGGAGGCCACAAGAGCCCCGTATTCACCCAGACTGTGGCCCATAACCATGTGAGGAAAAACACCGTACGCGGCCAACAGTCGAGTGAGCGCAATGTCGGTGGCCAGGATGGCGGGTTGGGTAATGGCTGTTTGTTTCAGATCGTCTTCAGCCCGCGCTTTGGCGGCGGGATCGCCGCTTTCTACAAAGATGAATCGCGACAGCGGACGGCCGAGCAATGGCGTCATCACTTTGTCGGCTTCTGAAAATACCCCCGCTACAATCGGTTCTACCCTTCGGAGGTGTTGCAACATCCCCACGTATTGCGATCCCTGACCGGTATAGAGAAAAGCCACCTTACCAGGTTGACCTGTACCCACAAAAATCCCCTGCGCCCGCAGCATGCGAAACGCGGCGGCATCACCTGACTGGAAAGCTTTGAGCGCTTTGGCGCTTTTTTCGGCCAGTTCAGCCGCGTCACCGTAGTCGATGGCAATGCGGAAAGGCGCCGTAAGATCGACCGCGCTTGGGGGGGTGGGAGGTGGAGCCTTCCCGTTTTTGGCGTCGGCCGCAACTTTGATCAAGGCCTGCGCCACGGCTTCCGCCGACCGGCCACCGAGCACGAGCGCACCCCGAAGTGGAGACTTGGCTGCGGCGGCGGCACCGGCCGCGGCGCCGACCGCCGTGTGTACACCTACCGTGGTTTTGGAGCGCGTGAGTCGACCGGGTTCATGCTCTTCGATCACCGCGTGGAAGTTGGTTCCACCAAAACCGAAAGCGCTGAGCCCCGCGCGCCGCACGCCCGAGGAAGGCGTTTCCCACGGGCGAAGCGAGGTTGGTACAAAGAACGGCGCGGCGGAGAAGTTGATATTGGGGTTGGGTTTTTCAAACCCGAGGCTGGGTGGAATTTGTTTGTGATGGAGCGCAAGCGCCACTTTGAGAAGCCCGGCGGCACCTGCCGCAGCCTTCAGGTGGCCGATATTTGACTTGACCGATCCAAGTGGAATGGCCCCGGGCTGCACCCCAGCGGCGCCGAAGACCTCGGAGAGAGCTTGAACCTCAACCACGTCGCCCACTCGCGTGGAGGTTCCGTGACCTTCCAAAAGCGAGCAGGTGGATGGGGAGATGCGGGCGTTGTCCCACGCGCGTTCTACCGCGAGCTTTTGACCCACGGGGTTGGGGGCGGTAATGCCTTTGCCCTTCCCATCGCTCGACCCGCCGATTCCGCGGATGACAGCGTAGATTTTATCACCGTCGCGCTCGGCATCGGCGAGACGCTTTAGGATGAATACGGCCGCCCCTTCACCCATCACAAAACCGTCGGCTCCATCGGCGTAGGGCCTTGTTCCGGTGGCGGAAAGCGCACCGATTTTGCTGAATTTGACGAACGCGCTTGGGCCCATGTTCCGATCGATCCCACCCGTAATGGCCACGTCAAAGTCGCGTTCTGTCAGGCCCTCAATAGCAGCGCTTACCGCTGCTACGGCGGAGGCGCAGGCTGCGTCGACCGTATAGTTGGGGCCGTGCAAATCAAACAGGTTGGCAATGCGGCCGGCGATGCAGTTGCTTAGTTCGCCGGGCATGGTGTCTTCGGTGATGGGGGGGAGAGCATCGCCAAACAACGCGCGAGCCTCTTCAATGACAGCGTTGCGAACGTGGGAAGGTAGAGAAGCAAAACTGGGCGCATTGGAAAGCGCTTTGGCATATTCAGGAAAGAACACCCGCAGGGCCGTCAGGTAGTGCTTTTCACCCGCCATGGCGTTGCCCAAGATCACCGCGGTGCGCATGCGGTCGATGGGGCGCTCGGGCGCTCCGTAGTCGAGCAGGGCCTCCCGTGTACACGCGACGGCCCACTTTTGCCCGCCGTCCATCGCGTCGGCTACCTTGGGTGGAATGGGTAGCTTCCATGCGATGGGATCCCACGGGGCACTTCGTACCCACCCGCCGATTTTAGAATACGACTTTTCAGGTGCGTGGGGATCTTGATGGTAATATTGGAGAGGATCCCACCGGTCGGGCGTAACCTCGGTAATGGAGTATTTTCCGGTGGTAAGGTTTTCCCAGAATGCCGCCGTGTTGTGCGCATCGGGCAATACCGAGCCAACTCCCACAATCGCAATCGCCCTATCCGCCGTTTCTTCCAACATGGCAACCTTCCCTTAACTGAACCAAGCCTCGCCCCCGGGAGTATAAAACACCCGAAGCACCGCAAAATGAGCCCCCCTTTGGGGTTGGACTACCCCGCCTTTGTGCGCCCATAAAGAGCGTCGGCTACGCGATCCATATCGGTGATTCCTCCCGCCTGAGCCGCTGTGATGCGACCGAGTTGAACTTTGGACTCAAACGCGGCGAGGTCTTCAGCGCCGCCGGCCGACACCACATGGGCGAGTCCTTCAAACGCCACGCGGCGCGAAGCTTCACGCGCAAAAACACGGGCAAGGGCGCATGTGGCCTCACCGTCAAAACGGGTAGGTGCCCGCGGATCGGCTTGACCTTGATACGTGCGCGCCGCCTTGATGGCAAATGTGGCCGCCCCTTCGGCGTAGGCAATCAACTCACCCAGACGGAAAAGAATATGTTGATGCCTGGTAAGGCGCATCTGACGCGCTCTTTCGAGCACTTCGGCTAGAGCGTGGAGGGCAAGCGCTGCAATGTCAGCTCCCGAAGCTGGAGCCTGGATAGAAAGCTGCTCAAGTGCTTTGGCCTGATCATGGTAGTGAGCGCCGCGCGTTTTCAGGTGGTTTTGCCACCTGTCGCGACTGATGGTCATCTCCATGATCTCACTTGTTCCTTCGTAAATTGTCGTGATTCGGACGTCGCGTTTGATTTTTTCTACCATGTACTCTTTGGTGTACCCATAGCCACCCAACGCCTGAATGGCTGCGTCGGCGGCGGCATTTCCGGCCTCGGTGGCAAGGTATTTGGCAATGGCCCCTTCGGTGTTGAGACGGTCAGATTCAGAATCGAGGCGAGTGCCGCACATCTCGATGTATGCGCGGGCGGCTTCAAGCCGGGCGGCATGAGGAACAATGAGCTTGTGGGTGTACCCCTGTTTTTCGGACAGTGGACTGCCGGCCTGGATGCGAGTGGTAGAATATTCAACCGCGCGATCCAACGCGGCCCAACCCGCGCCGAGTCCAAACGCCGCCACCATCAACCGGGTATACCCAAACACCGCCTGCGCTTGGACAAGGCCCTGACCTTCCACCTCCCCCACCAGCCGATCGGGTGTGACAAACGCGTTTTCAAACGTGACAGCGGCCGTGTTGCTTGCTCGAATGCCGTGTTTGTCTTCAGGCTTGCCTGGAATAAGCCCTTCTTGCCCTTTTTCAACCACGAACCAGGTGGGGCCCCCCGGCGCGTTGGCGAGCACACAATAGGCATCGGCCACGCCGCCGTTGGAGATCCACTGCTTGTTTCCTGTGATGCGGTAGCCTGTGAGGACACCGTTTTGTTCTACCCGTTCAGCCACTGTGCGAAGGGCCGCGAGGTCGCTGCCTGCTTGAGGCTCGGTGGCGGCGTACGCGAAGAGGAGTCCTTCCGACGCGATCTTTCCCAACCACAGAGCTTTTTGGTCGGGTGTTCCGCCCACGCTGATGGGTTCACTCCCGAGAAACGTGGCGAGAACGCCGGTGGCAACCCCGAGATCGATGGATCCCATTCGCTCGCAAATACGGTAGATGTCAAATGAGCCGCCGCCCATTCCACCGTAGGCCTCTGGGATGAAAAAGAGCTGGATGCCCAGTTCTTCACCGCACATGCGGCGTACGATCTCTTCAGGAAACTCGTCGTGCGCATCAAGCTGCAAGAGCTTCGCGTCGGGCAGGTGTCGACCCGCAAATTCAGAGATCGATCCCAGCGCAGCATCCAGCGTTTCTCGGTCCAACCCGCGCGTTGCCATGGCATCCCTCGTTTCGCGGATGGGCGGAGAGCACGTTGTGTTCCCAAGCCTGCAACGAAAAATCTGCCTTTAAAGACGACGAGTCTGCGCTGATCACGCCTTTTGAATTGGTCCAATTTCAATGCGTAAGACGCAACATCGAATGGTTTCCCCAAAGGGAAAAGGGGCGAGGTCGGTGGGGCTGCTGTTGATCCGCCGGCGCGTCGAAAGCGAAGGCCGACTTCCGTTTGGTGGGATCGGTGGGGCGCAGTGAGGCTGCTGCCCCGCGCAGCGAGGACGCGTCAGCGGGGCGCGCAGTAGAAAAACACCACCTAGTTCCGCATTTCAGAAGTTTGGCCCTGGTTGAGTTTCTTCGTGCGGAACTAGCCGCGCGCAAGCGCGGGGGGTGTGGGGCGGAGCCCCACGAGACAAAAGATAGTGCCGGCGTGTGCGAAGCGCGCCGCGTCAGCGGCGCCAAAAGTCCGGCAGGACTTTTGACACGCGGCTCTAGCGGCGGCGGTCGCGCGGGCCGCGATCGGGGCGCGGGCCGCGGTCACCGTCGGGGCGCGGTCCACGGTCAGGGCGGGGGCCGCGATCGCCTTCGGGGCGCGGTCCACGGTCGGGGCGGGGGCCGCGATCGCCGTCGCCGCGGGGGGGACGCCGGTCACCGCCGTCGGGAACGCCGCCTTCAGGGGCTGCGAGAAGCTCTTTGCGCGAGAGGCGAATTTTTCCTTCGCGATCGATGCTGAGGACTTTGACCTCGACGGTGTCGCCCTCTTTGAGAATGTCTTCTACCCGTTCTACCCGGTGATGGGCGAGTTCTGAAATGTGAACCAGGCCGTCAATGTTGGGTAGAATTTCAACGAAGGCGCCGAAGTCGGCAACGCGTTTGACAGTGCCGGTATAGGTGGCGCCGATTTCAGGCTCCGCGGTGAGGCCCTTGATAATGTCGAGTGCACGTTTGACAGCATCGGAGTCGGCCGAGGCGACGTTGACGGTGCCGTCGTCTTCCACATCAATGGAGACGCCGGTTTGGTCGACAATGCCTTTGATGGTTTTGCCACCGGGGCCAATGATGAGCCGAATTTGGTCAGGTTTGACTTTGATAGTGGTGATGCGCGGCGCATGGGGAGAAAGATCGGCTCGGGGGGCGGGTAGAGCCTCCAACATCTTACCCAAGATGTGAAGCCGACCTTCCCTCGCCTGTTCGAGCGCGTCGACCAAGATTTGCCTTGAAAGACCTTCGATCTTGATGTCCATCTGAATGGCAGTAACGCCGTTGGCGGTGCCGCAGACTTTAAAGTCCATGTCACCGAGATGGTCTTCGTCGCCGAGAATGTCACTGAGGATGGCATATCGCTGACCATCGTGAATGAGGCCCATGGCAATACCCGCCACGGGGTTTTTGATGGGTACACCTGCATCCATGAGGGAGAGGCATCCACCGCAGACGGCAGCCATGGAGGAGGAGCCGTTGGACTCAAGCGTTTCGGAAACGATACGCACTGTATACGGGAACTGATCCGACGGTGGGATCATGCGAACGAGGGCCCGCTCGGCGAGGGCGCCGTGACCAATTTCACGCCGGCCGGGGCCGCGCATGGGTTTGGTTTCACCGGTGGAAAATGGGGGGAAGTTATAGTGGAGGTAAAAGCGCTTCCACGTTTCGCCCATTAAACCGTCGATTTTTTGTTCGTCGGTGGAGGTGCCAAGGGTGGTTGTGACAATGGCCTGCGTTTCGCCGCGTTGGAAAAGCGATGAGCCGTGAACGCGGGGCAAAAGGCCTACTTCACAGAGGATGGGGCGAACGGTGCGGGTGTCGCGGCCGTCGATGCGCTTGCCTTCGTTGAGAATGAAGGAGCGAACCACGTGGGCTTTGCGCTCTTCGAACTCTTCTTTGACAAGCTTTTCAACCGATGCGTACTTTTCGGCTCCGAGGTCGGCTCCGAGCGCTTCGGCCATTTTTTTCTTGAGCGTTGAGTACCCTTCGTACCGAGCTTTTTTGTCGGTGACGCGGGTGGCGGCGCCGAGGTCGCCGTCGACAAGGGCTTTGATTTTTTCTTTGATTTCAGAATCGAGAGCGGGCGGGGTGAAGGCGCGTTTGGATTTGCCAACGGCGCCGCGCAGCTTTTCGATGAGGTCGAGAATGGGTTGGCTTTCGCGGTGCGCAAACATGAGCGCGTCGATGAGGTCGGCCTCGGTGGCTTCAGCCGCGCCGCCTTCAACCATCACGATGGCGTCGCGCGAGCAGGCGACGACGAGATCGATGTCGGCGGTTTCAAGGTCGCTCGCGGTTGGGTACACAACGAGTTCGCCGTCTTTGCGGGCGACGCGGATACCGACAACGGGGCCGTTCCACGGAATGTCGGAGATGTGAAGGGCGGCGCTGGCTCCTGTGAGAGCGAGCACGTCGGCCTTGTTTTGTTTGTCGCTGGAGAGGACGGTGGCGATGACCTGGGTGTCGCGCCGATATCCATCGGGGAAAAGCGGGCGAAGCGGCCTGTCCATAATGCGACAGGCGAGAATTTCTTCGTCGCGTTGGCGAGCTTCACGCTTGAAGAAGCCTCCGGGGATTTTGCCGGCGGCGTACGTTTTTTCAAAAAACTCGCAGGTGAGAGGGAAAAAGTCGATGCCGGGGCGCTCGTCGTTGGACGAAACCGCGGTGACGAGCACCATGGTTTCACCGTAGGTGACGAGAATGGATCCGTGGGCTTGCTTGGCGAGTCGTCCGGTTTCGAGCGTGAGCGCTCGTCCACCGACCATGACTGATTCACGAACGAACATGGAGGAATGATCCGCAGTCGCTGCGTGCGACCCCGACGCCGAGCCGGGAAAACGCGCTTCTTCCTCGATTCCTACGCGCGACGCGGTGGTCACGCGCACGAAGCGAAGATGAAGATAGTGTTTTCGGGCCCGGGAGTTTCTATGAGCAGTGGCCCTTCAGCGCGAACGCGAAATGCGTGTCGCTCTGAACAGCCGTTCGGGCTGCGTTTTAGGCCGATAGGCCAAAAGGCGCCACCTTTTTTTAAAAAGGCTTGAACGGTGCGGGAAATAGCGCTCGGGGTGGCTGCTGTTTTTGGTAACGAGCAGCCCCGATCACGCGTCTCTGGGCCCCGCCCGCGTCGCGCGCAGCGGCGGAGCCCGAGCACGACGCTTGGGAGGGGCGGGCGCGCGACTCGTCGCGCGACCGGGGGTGGGCAGGAAATGTGTGTGTCTTGTGGCCTGCCGAAGAGGATGGCTGAATGGGCAGGCCGGAGAAATTACTTGCGGAGGTTGAGGGCGCCGATGAGCTTGCGGTAGCGCTCGATGTTGGTGCGCTTGAGGTAGTCAAGCTGGCGGCGGCGTTGGCTGACGAGCTTGAGGAGGCCGCGGCGCGAGTGGTGATCTTTCTTGTGGGTTCTGAAGTGCTCTTGGAGTTGGTTGATGCGTTCTGAAAGGAGCGCGATCTGCACTTCGGGCGAGCCGGTGTCACCTTCGTGAGTGGCAAACTTGGTGACGATTGCAGACTTTTGAATGGAGTGAAGCATGATGACCCGTAGGGTTGACGCCTCTCCCAGAGCACACCAACCAACGGTGGCCCCATGGAAAGGCCTAAAACCGAGCGAGACTCGGCGAGAGGGGCGCGGAGTATACGGGCCGCCGTTTGAAGGTCAACAAGATCCGCAAACGTGGGTGACCGAGAGCGCTTGTGGGGCACAGATCGTTCAGCGTGAACACCCCGTTTGGTAGTAGGCTGCGCGGCGAATGCCTGGAACGATTCGGCCTCCGGACGGCGACGTAGCTGAATGGACCGGCCTATCCACGCCGAAGCCCGCCGCTTCGGGTCAGCGGCCGGCCGAGCCGAATTTGCGCGCGCCGGCAGTCCCAACAAATCTGGATCCGCCGAGCCGAGTGAGCGTTTCGAATCCGGTGGTGAGCCGGCCCACGCAGGCGTCGCGGCCCGAGGGTCCGCTCACGAAGGTGTGTCCCGAGTGCGGGAGGCGGTTTCCGGGCGAGTTTCGTGTGTGTCCACACGACGCAAAAGACCTTTTGGATGAGCCCGAAGAGGGCGAGGCGGAGCGAGACGAGCTGATCGGCGCGGTGTTGAACGAGACGTACTCGATCATCCGCACGATTGGTGAAGGTGGGATGGGGCGCGTTTACGAAGCGAGGCATACGAGGCTTTCTTCGAAGCGGTTTGCCATTAAGGTGATGCACCCTGAGTACACACGGCAACCGGAGGTTGTTTCGCGGTTTCAGCGCGAGGCGGAGGCGGCTTCTTCGCTGCGAAGTCCGCACGTTGTGGGTGTGTACGACGTTGGCAGAACCCCGGATGGGCGGCCGTTTATGGTGGCCGAATATCTGGAGGGAAAAGAGCTTGCCGATTTTCTCACCGAGCAGGGAAAGCTGAGCGTACCCATGGGGGTGCGGATCGTTCGGCAGATCTGCAAAGCGCTTACGCTCGCGCATGAAAAGGGTGTGATCCATCGGGATATGAAGCCCGAAAACGTGTTTCTGACGGGCGACCTGAGAGCGCCGACGGCCACGGTTCTCGATTTTGGCATTTCGAAAATTGGGGACGGAAGCGGGACGAATCTGACAAAAACGGGGATGATCATGGGCACGCCTTCGTACATGGCGCCGGAGCAGGCGCGGGGCGAACGCGTGGATCATCGGGCCGATGTGTACGCAGTGGGGGCGATCTTGTACGCGGCGCTCACGGGGCAAAGGCCGTTTGATCACAACGATCCAATGGTGACTGTGACGGCGGTGCTCACGCGCGATCCGGCGCCGCCGCGATCGATTGAGCCGACAATTCCCGAGGCGTTGGAGCTTGCGATTCAGCGCGCCATGGCAAAGGAGCCGGCGCAGCGCTACCAGTCGATGGCGGAGTTGGATGCTGATTTGGCCGTGTGGGATCCCGAAGAACATGGCACCGGGGCCGAATCGAGGCCCACGGCGACGCCGGTGAGGCTCGCGATGACGCAGGCGGTGGAGCAGAAGGCACACGCCATTCGCATCGCGTGGCCGATGGTGGTGACGCTCACGGCGCTCGGGGCGGCGTGGCTGTTTGGAACGATGGTGACCACGCTCGCGGCGCTGATTCGGATTTTTCGCGGCGGGACAACCGCTGATTTGAGCGGGACAGAAGCGCTTCTTTTGTCGGCGTTGGGGTTCTTTGTGCTGGCGACGCCGCTCGGTCTTGTGGCGCGTCACCTTTGGAAAAACGTGCGAAATAACCGGGTTCGCGAGGTTGAATTGGCCGAGCGAATGCGCGGGCCGGTGATTGTGGGGCTTTCAGCGTACGGGTTTGCAACGCTGCTCGTGCGGAATTTAGAAGTGGTGTTGATCCGTTCGGCGGCGAGCTGGGGCTGGCCGATTTGGGATCTCATTCTGTTCGTGGTGGCGTTTGCGGGTGCGGCGGGCGCGCACTTTTTGAACGAGTCGAAGAAGCGGGTGTAGTTGGTTCGGCGCCAACCGGCGGCGTACACAAGATGATCGGTGCTCTAGCGTGCGCTGCCGAGGTTGACGAAGGCTTTGTCGGTCATCACCACGAACGGCCGATCCTCAATGGTGAGAACGCCTCGTCCGTCGTGTTCGATGATCTGTAACTTGCCCATGCCGTAGCCCATCGGCCCGCGCGAGTAGTAGTGGGCCTGCAAACGGTAGGGAGCAGCGCGCTGCTTCGCCGTCTGCCGAATGGTGAAACATTCGGGCCCGTAGCCGTCCGTCACGTCGGCGTAGAGTTCACCGCCGGAATCAAGCTGCGCATTCGAGTACCAAGCGTGGCCTTTTTGTGCGTCGAAAATGTGGAAGTCGACGTCGTTCGCATCGGTTTCCCAATTGAGGACAAATCGCAGCGACGGGCCGCTTTCCGCGACGGCGCCGAGGCTTCGCAGCGCTTCAAGGATCTCGCTCGAACGGCTCGGCTCGGCGCGCGTCCACGCTGCGGCGATAAGGCCGGCGTCTTCCTGGAGGATGCGGTGTACACCTCGAAATCTGCCGGCCGGATAGGGCCCGCGCACGCCGCGGGCAATGGCTTGAAATGCTTGTTCAAAGCGCCCCTGTTTGAGCAGTGCGTACGCAAGCAGGCGGTGGCTCGCGGGGTGATCGGGGCGATCGGTGGCGGCCTTTTGAAAGGTGTCCACTGCGATGGCCAACACCGAGGGGTCACTCGCAGCGACGCGTTCAAGTCGCTCTCCGGCAAACCGGCGAAGGTCGGCTCGCCCGGGAAATAGGTCGATAATGGAGCCGTAGCAGCGTGCTGCCTGCGTGGTGTTGCCGGCGGATTCAAACGCTTCGCCGAGCGCCACCAGAGCCAAGACATCACCGGGCGCTGTTTTTCGCCACGCGAATGCCTCGGTCACGGCTCTGCTGATTTGGTTGGTCGCGACGAGGGCCATCACCGATTTGAAGGGCCCGCTGTACGGGTCCACTTCACCCGTTGGGACTTCTTCTTCGACTGCGCGAAGCGGCTCCAAGCGAATGACGCGCGGGACAGAATCAGCCGCGGCTCGGGGTTCGGGATCGGCCGGGGAGCTGCCCGCGCCGACGCTCGGACCGGTTGCGGTGGGAGTTGCCACGGGAGCCGCGGTGGCAATGGAGGTGGGGGAAGCGCTCGCCGAACTCTCTCGGCGCGTGTCGTCGGATCGAACCTGGGAAGGGCTCTGCGTCGGCGGCGAGGGCGCGGCAGGTTCGTCCGCGGCGTCTTTCTTGGCCTCCGTTGCAGACGGCGGGGGAAGCTGAGAAGCGCCACCTGAGGCACGCGGCGCCGGACTTGCCGTGGCCGCCGCGGCGACGGGTGCCCCCGCACCGGCGCCCGAGCCGCCACCTTTGCCTCCGCTGCTCGATCCACCGCCGAAATCCGCATCGAAGGATCGCTTCGCCGCTTTTGGAGCGGGAGGAGGCGCAGTCGCCGTTGCGGATTTGTTTCGCGGCGGCGACGGCGGCGGGGCGATGACAACTTGGTTCTTTGTCACTTGAACGAGTTTCGGGCCCGTCCAAGGCCGCGCTTTGAGAGCCACGCGATCACCGTAGACCGTTAAAATGTCGGCGAGCGCCCGTCGATCGATGCCGAATCGGTCGTAGTCCTGTTCGGTCTCAAGAACGAGCAGCGCTGTTTTGGGCGACAAAACACGGTACTTCGTGGAGAGGCCCACGATCTCGCGCGACAGGCTCGCTGAGGCTCCCGAGACGCGCTCGCTCTCGACGAGGCTGCGAATTTTAGCGCCGACCCACGCGCGTTCGAGGAGCGGTCGCTCCACCGTTCGGAGCCGGCGCTCTTCGAACGCCCCGGCGCCGACCGCCACGCGAACGGGTTTATCGTCGGGAACGTTTGCGTACACAAGCACTTCGTCCCCCGATTGAACGCCGTTGATCTTGTTTGGAAACACAAACGAAGCGTTCTCGATGCGCACGTCGATTTCAGACCGCGTGCCTTCGTTTAATCGGCGCCACACTTCTTCAACGCCGATGGCAGAAGCATCGAGAACAACGCCGCCGCGGGGCAAGCCGGCGTTCACCAGGCTCTTGAGCAAGTCATCGTCGCGGATGCCTCCGAGGGCGAGGGCATCCATGCGCTCAACGCCCACCGAGCTGAGCGCTTTGACGCGCGCGCGAAGCATTTCACCCGCAACGGCGCCTAAGGTTGCCACACCGTCGGTCACAACAACCACGCGGCGAAAACGTTCGGAACGCGCGCGTTCGTGCGCCCACGCGAGCGCGCCCTCCAAGTTGGATGCGCCGAGGGCGAGGCGCTGGCGCATTCTGTCGATCGCTGCGTCGTCAAAATCAGCCGCGCCGCCGGCAAAAATCGGCTCCACTGTTTGATCAAAAGCGGCGACAGTGACAGGCGCTTTGGCGCCGGCGGCGCGCGCCAATTGCGTACACAACGCTCGAAGCAGACGGGCTTGCTCGATCATTCCGAGCGCACGTGACGCGCTCGTATCCACAAGAATCAGCGCGCCTGACATCGGCTCGGGTACAGGAGCGGTGATCGGAACGACGCGCGTGAGAACCAGGTTACCGCTGCGAATACCGCTCGTACCGCCGGCGGGCGGCATTTCAACCCGAAAATCGGTTTCCAGCTTGGTGTTTTGCTTGGCGTACGACGCGATCGGGCTTGTTTTGCCAGCCAGCCAGGCTGTTACGTCGACGGACCCGATCTCTCCCAGCCCCTTGAGCGACAATGTGTACGCAGCACCTTTGGACAGCTCTTGGGAGTAGCTGACGATGATCTCTTTTTTGGCGCGCCCGGCGATGGGGAACACGCGCGCGGAGAACTGGTTTCCTCCCGCCTGCTCAAGCAGGGCGGGATCTTGCCGTCGATGGAGAAAGTCTTCGTAAGCGCGGCGGGCCTGCTGCTTCTCAACCACCTCGCCTTCTTTCCATTCATCGCCGTTTTTCATCGCGAATCGACTGATGGCCGCGCCCTGCGGCAGGACAATTGAAAACGTGCCTTCGAGAACACGGCTCTCCGGGTTTTCAAAGGTGAGGTGAAGCTCGGTGAAGGCGAGCGGGTCATCGATCACCATGCGGCCCTTGAGGTCCGAAAGTTTCAGACCCGAGCCGTCCGAAGCGGTGAGGCTGATGGGAACAGCGGCCGCCACGGGCGCGTGAATGTCATCGAAAGCGACGGGCAGAACCTTCTCGGCGCCGGCCACTTGGAGAGGCAACGGCGGCGGAGCCGAGATGGGCGAACAGCCGACGCCAAACAGCAAGCCGAACAAGGCCGATCGAACCCACCGTTGCATAAGAACCTCCACGAAGAGTCGGAGCGAGCGCGCCGTCACATGCTACGCCCGTTACCCGATCTGCATCGGACGGTTCACCGGGCATGTTCGATCTGCCGGGGGTGCGTCAGGCCTGGACAGCGCCCCGCCACGCTCGAACTTTTTCGGCCACGGCTTCAGGCACGAAACCGAGTTGTTTGGCGATCACCTTGTCCGGCGCGCTGTAGCCAAAGCCGTCGTGGCCGATGGTCAGCCCGGCGTCGCCCACAATGGAGCGCCACGGCGTTGTCACACCCAGTTCAATGGAAACGCGAGGTACACCGGGCGGCAGGACCGAGTTGCGATAGTCCGCATCTTGGCGACCGAACTGTTCAAGGCACAGGGCGCTCACGACGCGAACGCGCTCACCCGATGCATCGAGCAAGGCTTTGGCGCTCACGGCGAGCGAAACCTCGGAGCCCGTGGCGATGAGAACCACCGTGGGATCGGCGGCGTCGGCGATCACGTACGCGCCGCGCAGCATGACCTTGGGGTCAAACCCGTCGGGCCGCGGCAGGTTTTTGAGGCCCTGGCGCGACAAGGCGAACACCGTCGGCCCGTTCCTTCGCGTGAGCGCGTGCGTCCACGCCGCGGCGCATTCAAGCGCGTCGCACGGACGCACCACGTCCACATTGGGGATGATCCGAAGCGCCCAAAAGTGTTCCACCGGTTGATGCGTGGGCCCGTCTTCGCCGAGGTACAGCGAATCGTGAGTGAAGATGAAGAGCGACTGAAGGTGCGAAAGCGCCGCGAGCCGAATTGTCGGCCGCATGTAGTCGCTGAACACAAGGAACGTGGACCCAAACGGAATGAAGCCGCCGCCGAGCGCCACCCCGTTCACGAACGAACCCATGGCGTGCTCGCGAATACCGAAGTGTACATTTCGGCCTTCAAACTTGCCGGCGGCAAGCGCGGGCGAACCTTCGATCATCGTCTTTGTCGACGGGTTTAAGTCGGCCGAACCGCCCATTAGACTCGGAACGAGCGCGGCGGCGCGTTGCTCGATGATTCCGCTTTGAACGCGCGTTGCCGCGTCTTTTTGCGGCACCACTTTGAGCAGCTCTTCAAACAGGTTTTCGGGAACGTGTTTGTTTGCGAGCCGCGCGTATTGGGCCGGCAGATCATCGCCGCGCGTTTGAAACGAGTGAAACGTGTTTTGCCACGCTTCGTGAGCTTGTTTGCCTTCGGCCGCGCGCTCCGCAAACAGCGCTCGAACATCGTCGGGCACAAAAAATGTCTCGTCGGTCCAGCCGATGTTGGCGCGCGTCGCTTTGATCGCGTCGGCCCCGAGCGGCTCACCGTGCGCCTTGGCTGTGTCTTGTTTGGGCGAGTGAATACCGATGTGCGTGCGCGCCACGATGAGCGACGGTTTGCCCGTATTTTTCACCGCATTGTCGAGCGCCGCTCGAATCTCGGCGTGGTTGTGCCCGTCGATGTGCTGCACGTACCAGCCGTACGCTTCGTACCGTTTCCCAACGTCTTCGGAGAACGCGAGATCGGTCTTGCCGTCGATCGTGATCTTGTTGTCGTCGTAAAAGAAAATCAGGTTATCGAGGCCCAAATGGCCGGCCAAACTGGCGGCCTCACCGCTCACGCCTTCCATCACATCGCCGTCGGAAGCGATGCCAAAGACCCGCGCTGTGGAGAGCGGTGCCGCGTGATTGAAACGCGCGGCCATCATTTTGATCGACGCGGCCATCCCCACCGCGTTTGAGATCCCTTGTCCCAAAGGCCCCGTTGTGACTTCAACCCCGGGCGTCATGTGTACCTCGGGGTGCCCGGGCGTTTTGGAACCCCACTGCCTAAAGCTCTTGAGGTCATCCATCGACACGTCGTACCCGGCGAGGTGAAGCACCGAATACATGAGCATCGACGCGTGCCCGCACGACAGAACAAACCTGTCGCGGTCTGCCCAATCAGGCGCGGTCGGGTCGTACCGAAGGTGCCGCAAAAACGTTTCGAGCGTGATCGCCGCGAGCGCCATCGGCGTGCCGGGATGACCGCTGTTGGCCTTCTCGACGCCGTCCACGGCGAGCATCTGAATCGTGTGAACGGCCTTCTTGATGAGGTTGGGATCGTCACGCAGCATGGGGCCTCCAGCGAGACGCCGCTCTTACGCGAGGGCTATTGCGAAAAGAAGCGATAAGAAATGGAGGCCCTTGTAAGGGTTGGAAGCGCATGGAAAACGTGGCGTTTCCGAGCCTTCCTTGTTTGAGCGTTTGGCGGCTCCGGCTGATCAAAACGTGCCTGACACCGGTCTCGCCGGCTTCTCGTTTTCGTCTTGGCGGCGTACGCCACAGAACTCCATGCAGGAGAACCTGGTGCGCCACGCTTTTCGCGTTTCCGCTTGGCGACGGGCAAGGGTGTCGCGCGCGTTACGACAAGACCTGAAACGGTCCTTCGCAAAACGTCACGGCTGTTATGGCTTCACTAAGGGCTAGCCGGCGACGCGGACGGCGGGCAACGCCGCGGCCATTTTTGGCGGCGGCCATAGCCGGCGATACCGAACTCGGCGGCACAAGATTGTCGGCGGGATCGGGCCGACCGAATGCGTCGAGAACATCTTCGTCGTTGGGCATGGCGATTGGGTTGTAACCGCGCTCCGGCGCCGCGAGATTGAACTTTCGCGACAACCAGCCGGGAATTACCAGCGCGTAGGTGCGCGCCAGGCGCCGCGGATCGTCAAGTGTACGCAACATCGCCGCATACGTTGTGTCGCCGTAAGTGGCCTTAAAAGCCGCTGCCTGATCGGGGCGCGACACCCAGCTCACAACACCCGCGCGGTCGGCCTCGGGATGAAACTGCACCGCTTCGATGCCCGACGTGACATCGAGCCCAAGCACCGCTTTGCCCTTCGAAACGCCGTCGCGACTCTCGCGCGCGAGCAGCTGCCCGCCGAGCGCCGCGAGCTTGCGCGTGTCGAGATCCACCGCTTCCCAATTGCGATGCTCAAACGCAAACAGCCGATCCGCAAACGGCGCAAGCAGCGGATGCTCCTGCCCTTCGTCCGTCATGTACACAGGCATCACACCGAACTTGCGCTCGGCCCGCGGCTTCATCTCCGCCACCTTGAAATGCCGAATGATCATTTCAAACGAGTAACAAACGGCAAACAGCGCCTGCTGCTCCACGCCGCCCTCTTCGGCCGCTTCCACAACGCGGTCGAGAAAGCGGTAATACCGGCCCACCCAGTTTTTCCCATCACCGTCGTACGGCGAGCCCGGCCCGCCCGACGAAAGGTACAAATCACAATTGTCGGGAATGTCGTCCTCGGTGTTCCGCGGCGACACCTCCGTGAGTACACATTCAACATCGGGATTCGTTTGTTTCACGCGGCTGAAAAACCCCGCGGCGATCCCACGAAAACAGCGCATCGCCTGATTGGCGTGCCCGTCGTTCATGTCGACGATGCACACGCGCAATGGTCGCGGTCGACCGTTTGCGGCCGGCGCTCTCGCACCGCGTCTGCCGTCGTCGTTTAAAGATTGTTCTTCGGTCAGTTTGGGTGAAGCAGGAATATCGTTCATTGCCGAAGCAGGCAGGGGGCTCTCAAATGAAGCCGGATAGGCGGATATATCATCGACCTCGCCTTTCGAGAAGAAACCTTCCGCCAAAAGTCGAAGCGGAGACGCGCTCTTCGCTCACCACATTGCGCAGTTTTCGCGGTGCGACGTCAATGTCCCGCGGCAACGTGTGCGACAAGCGTGTCGCTCGACGCCTTTGCAGCGTCGATTGCCGCATCGATCTTCTTCTTATCCACGCCCTTCGCACTCGCGCGCACATCCAACAGCAATCGCAGCGCCGCCGTCCGCATCCGCCGATTCGCCGTCGCCGCCGTTGCATCGCTCGCAAGACTCACCAACGTGCTCAGCGCCTCCGCCCACGCGCCTTCTTTTTGCGCCGCCGTCACGTACAAGCCCAACGCGCGCTTTCGCAACAGCACCGGCGAAGTCGCATCCATCACCACCGCGCGCAGCCGCGCCGAAGGATTTTTAGCCGACGGGCGTGACAGCTTCGCCGCCGGATCCTGCGCCACCGCCATGGCCGCGTTTTCAAATCGCGCGTTGCACCACAACGCGCCCAGCACCTGCTCCAGCGCATCCGGCGCACTCGGCATCACCGCCCACGGTCCGCTTTCCGCAAATGGAACCATCAGCGGAGGACTGCCCGCACCGCCACCACCCGGCCACGCAAACGGCGGCGCAGGCTGCCCACCCTCCGTCAATTTCCCCTGTAAAGCGCGCTCCCTCGAATCACGTTCAACTGCGCGTTCGTAAACGCCGTCGCCCCATACGCGATCGGAAACATCGTGTTGCTCTTGTCCGAGCATTGCCCCGGATTGTTTTGAATCGTCCCCGCGTCGCACTCCGGCGTGTCGCTCAACGGATCCGTCTCTGTGATCTGAAACTCCGTCGTGTGGAACAAGCCCGCCACGTGCCCGATCTCGTGCATCAAAACCGTCGCGTCGTAGTTTGGATCGCCCGAAGGCTCGTATGCCAAACCGCTTTGCCTCGTTCCGTGACGCATCGGACTTCCCGGAACTCCGCCCGCCACACCGATCGCTCCGCCGTACGCGGCGTCCGCAAAATCATCCACCACAAACAAGTTGATCGCCGGCTCGTTTTGCATCCCGCCCGTCGCTTTCAGCATCGAGTAATACTCGTCCACCGAACCGATCGTCCCAAACGCCGCGTCCGCCGACAGGTTCGTAAACGTTCCAATGTCGAGCCCGGCGTACGGGAAAAACGCATCCAACACCTGGCTCATGTAATTGCTCGAAGCCACACCCGGCACCACCCACAGATTCACGTCCACAACACCGCCGTGAAACTGCCCATCCTCGGTTCGCCGCACCCACACACGCACGTGCGCTTGATCCCCCGCGTTTCCATCACTTCCCGTTGTCACCTTCCAAGCGCCCGCCTTCACCGGCCAAGCGTCCACCGTGTCCGACTGCGGATTCGCAGCGCCGATCACCCCAAGCCCGCCGAACACTTGTGTACTCTTCCCCGTCATCGCAAAGTTGATGATGACGCTGCTGCCCACCGGCGGACGCAAACGGTACACACCCACAACGCTGTCCGCCGCAACGCCCTCCACTTGCACCGTCAGCCCCAATGTTTTGTCGGGCACCGGAAACGACGTCTGAACGCCGAACCCGATATCCCCCAGGTCCAACTCCTTCAACGCTTCCACCGGTCCAGCCCACGGATCCGCCCCGCCCGTTCCCGTCGTTGTTGTCGTTGTCGTCGTGGACGTCGTGGTGGTCGTCGTTGTCGTGGCGGTCGTTGAAATCGACGTCGACGTTGTTGGCGCGCCGCCCGTGTTCGTCGTGTTGGTGGTCGCACTGTCCGTTCCCGTCGTCGCTCCCCCTTCTCCACCGCCTCCCGGCCCCGTCACCACGGTGCTTCCACACGCCGACGAACCGAACATGCCGGCCGCAAACAAAACCGGAACCACACCAAAACCAGCCCAGCGCGAAGCGTCCATAAAAGTTCCTTATGGTGCCGCAGAACGCCCCCAAAAGCACCGCACAAACGCGCGCCTAACTACCGTTACGGCGCGCGGCGCGCCTACGGCCCCACACCCACTGCCTCACTCCCTTCGCGTGCCCTCAAACTTTTGGCGTGGGGCCATAACGGCGCGCGGGCGTGCGCCTACTTCGTACGGCGCACCGGGGTCGGCGCCGTTTGCATGTAATCGCTTGATTAAGCCCCGCTCGAAAGCGCTTGTTTCAATGCTCGCGCGCGCAACTCCATCGCCGAGTGAGGCGACGGCGGCGGCTCTTCGGCCGTTTGCTCCGCGAGGGCCACCGAAAACGCCACCACCGCCGCATCCATGATCGGCACAAGCGACTCATCCACGAGCGTTGCCGGCGCTTCGTGCGCCGCCGCGGCTCCAAAAAGCACAGCGCGCACCGCCAGCGACGGGCGATAAAGCGGCGGCTTCTCGTCGCCCTCCGCCCACAAAATCGCCACGATCTCCCGAACAATCGGCTCGGCGAGCCGCGCCACAAATCGCTCCTCCACATACGATCGCGACGCTTCCGCATTGCGCCGATCGCCCGACAAGGCGGCGAGAGGGCGCACGTCGGCAGCAAGCTGCCGACGTGCGCCCTCGATCGCCTTGTCGATCGACTTAGCAATCGAAACCCGCTCCGCGCGCAGCCGGGCTGCGAGCGTGCGCGTGCGGTCCGCGGCTTCGCGGACCGCACGCGCACGCTCGCGCCCGGCCGCCGCTCGCTGATCCGCCGTCTCCACAAGGGCGGTGGCGCACGCGAGCGCGCGCCTTCGGAGCGCGCGCTCGCGCAGCGCCACCGCCCTATCCACAATGCGCTCCGAAAGAAGCGTTTCCACCGCCGGCCAGCCCGATTGAGCCAGCGCTTCCGCGTCGCCCAACTGCCCTTTCAACGCGAGCCGCGCCGAGAGCAACAAAGGTTCGTCGTATGACGAAAGTCCCGTCTCGCCGAGCCCCTCGCGAACGTGATCGATCACCTTTTCGCGCGCCTCCGCACTCAATCGATCCGCCTTGTTTGCAAGCAACTGAATCGGCACCCCGAGCGAAGCGATCTCGTTCAAAATCCGCCGCTCCGAGTCTTTAAAAGGCATCGTCGCATCCAAAAGCCAAATCGCCAGATGCGCCTCATCAAACGCCTGACGCGCCGCCGCGATGTGATCCGGATCCGGCGCGTTAAACCCCGGCGTATCCAAAATCTCAATGCGCTTGAGCCTCTCAATCGGCGCGTAAATAAACACCCGATCCGCTTTTTTCCCCTCCCCTTCCAACGTCTTCAACGTGGCTTTCAACGCGGCATGACTCACCACCCGATCCGGCGCGCCCGGCATGACCACGCGCGCAAACGCGTCCGGTGCCCACGCCACCCAATGAAGCGTCGCCGTTGTGGGAAGCACTCCCGTCGGCGCCACGTCTTCACCCAAAAGCGCGTTGATAAACGTGCTCTTCCCCGCGTTAAACTCACCCACAATCGCCACACGAAGCGGCCGTTCGCGCTCCACGGCCAGCGCTTCAAGCTTTCCCAAAATGTCGATGCGGTCCAAGTCGCGCGACAGCCCGCGAAGTGTACGCAACACATTCGCCCAGTCGGCTTCGCGCACACCGTCGGCCGTGGCGTTCGCCTCCACTCTCGGAACCCACAACGCCGCAACGTGCGATGCGATCTCGTGCGCCCAGCTCGACGCGTCGCCTGTCACCGTTGCCAGCATCGAAAGCGCGTCGTCCACCTTGCCGTCGCGACCCAGTCGCTCTGCTTCCACAAGGCGCGACAATTCCGGCGAAACAAGCGCTGGGTTTTGGTTCAACACCGCTGTCAGCGCCGCCAAATCCCGCGTCTCAACGCCCATGCGCAACAGCGCTTCGGCCGCGCCCCGATCTCCTTCCGCTGTCGCTCGGAGCAGCGCTTCGCGCGCATCGTTTTTTCGCCCCTCGGCAAAGGCAAATGCCGCTGCCCACGCCGGCCTTTCGAGCACTCCCAGCGCGCGCACCATTTCGCGCGCCCGATCCACAAGCACAACGTCCGTGAGCCCCGAAACAATCGCCGTCAGCAGCTCCGTCGAGCCCGGCGTTTCGAGCAGAAACGCTCGCAGCGCCGGATCAAACGCCGCAGCATGATCGCCCGATGTGTACGCAACGCGGCCGACAAGCAGCGCGGCACGCCCGTCGAGAGGCGACGGCTCTCCCAACTTCTGCACCGCGTCGCGCGCCGCTTCCACATCGCCGAAGGCCAGCGCCAATTCCGCGCGTCGCAGCATGACCTGCGGATCCACGCCGGTCAGCAACACCGGCACTCGATCCAGCCAATGCCGAGCGCGCGCCGGATCGCCTTGACCCAGATCGAGATCGCAAAGCAAAAGAAGCGCTTCGCGCGCGCTGTCGCGATCGTCCGTTGAAACGGACGCTCGCTCCAGCGCCGCTCGCGCCTCCGCGTATCCCGTTCGAAGCCCCGTGCGCCCGAGACGCAGCCAAATATCCGCTCGAAACGGCAATCGCTCCGACAGCTCCGCGAGCGCCGGCACCACCTCGTGATCGAGCCAAGCCTCCTCCGCCGAATCGGCCCACAGAGCGAGGCCCACGAGCGAATCGGGAACTTCTTTGAGGATGTCGCGCGCCGCCTCCCGCGCTTCGAGCGGGCGGCCGCGCGCAAGCGCCGCTTCCGCGGTGCGCCGCTTGTCGTCGAGGCCCAACGCCAAGATCTCCACGCGACCGACAAATCGAGAAAGCCCTTCAACAAGGCTCGGCATGCGCCCACGGTCCGCTTTCAACGCGCCGCGATCAAGCCCCGAAAACAAGCGACCCGTTGTTTTGCCTTCCGAGCATCACCACGCGTGGAATCGAATGGACGCCTGCGCTCGAAAGCCGTGCAACTTGTCCACAGCGTCGGTTGGGAACATGTACCCACCCTGCACGTCGGCCACCACGTTGGGATGTGAATACAACTGTATACCAAGGTTCGGCTGGAAGAACCCGCCCTTGGGTAGATCGTCGGCAAACATGCCGCCTGTAGAAAAACCAAAATACGGAATCAAGTATCGGCGCTTTGGATTGCGCTCAAACGAGAGATTGAGCCCACCTTCATAAATGCCCATTAAATGCTCAGAACTTTTGCTCTGAAGCAGCGACGCCTGAAAGTACAAACTCCCCTCTCCCGGGCCAAAGTCCTCATTATGGTGCGACCAACGCACGATATCCAACCGAAAGCCACCTCCAAGGTAAGGCGACGCAATGCCGGACGGTTTGTAGAACATAAACTGTCCACCCGGCATCGCGTACGTTTCATACTCGTCACATCGCTCGGCGTTGTCTTCCTTTTCACAGGGTTCTGCAAACGCCGATGACGCACCGAGCAAAGCCACAAACCCTACCAACGAACCAACAATCCTAGGCGGGATTTTTCGCATGCCACCCTGTATTGCACGGCCCAAGCCGCGCCTTTATACCGTCAAATTCCGGCTCACCTACCCACCCGTCAACCTTTCGACACGCGAAGTGCGAAGCCGTTATCCACCGCACCTGCGTAAATCATTTCTCTCCACGATCTTTAACAACTCTGCCGAATTTGGCTTGTTCTCCCTCCCCTGTATCGTGCAACCTTCCCCCATGGCCCGCAGAACAGCCGCCCCCAACCCCGAAGCCTTTTTCGCCCATCTTCAAACCCTCGCCAAGTCGTTTGACGGAGTTGAAGAAAACGTCGCCTGCAAAGGTACAAAGGTAGAAAGTGCCACGTTCAAGGTCAAAGGCAAAGCGTTCGCTTTTCTCCGGCCTACCCAGCTCATGTTCAAGTTGAGTGCGTCACTCACTGAGGCTTCGGGGCTTGCCGCCGCCCACCCTGAATCCATTCGGGCCGGCGCGGGAGGATGGGTTACCCTACCCTTACCATTGAGTAAACCAATCGAGCCCGAATGGGTAGAAAAGTGGATGGCTGAAAGTTATGCTTTGTTTAACAGCACTGCGAAAGCTCCCGCATCCGCCGCCGGGCGCTCCCCACGGGCCAAAAAAAAATAATGCGCAACGCGCCCGCGTGGTATAGTTACCACATGAAATACCTATCCCTTTTTTGGCTTCTCCCTGCGATTCTCCTCACCGCCTGTGACTCTGAAACGGGCGGCGGCTCCGGTGGAACGGCGGGCTCCACAAACTCTACAAGCTCTACAAGCAGCACCTCGTCGGGCGGCTCAGGTGCCGGCGGCAATACCACCACAGGAAGCGGTGGAGTCGGCGGCGGCACCGGCGGCTCCACTTCCACCTCAAGCGGCTCCACCGGCGCGTCTACCACAACCGGCACAGGCACCACCACCAAACCCAACCATACCAACTGTGACGACCTGATTGCAGACTTCGCGGCTGAAACCAAGGCCATTCGCAGCTGCACATCCAACGATCAGTGTGGACAGGTCTTGCAAGGCACAAGCTGCGGGTGCACGCGTGATTGGGTAGCTCGGCTCGACGCCGACACAACCTACTTTTATCAATTAATCACCGAAGCCGGTGAACTCCAGTGCGACATCGGCCTCTTCAGCACATGTGACTGCCCCGGCGCAAACGGCTTTGAGTGTACACCAGAGGGAATCTGCAACTGGAACTACCAGTGACACCTTCCCACTGTGCAAGGGCCCGCTCACGTGAGCAGTCCGTTTCTCGCCGTTTTCTCACCTTGTGCCATTGCCCCTTCCCGACATCAACGTTAGCAGCGGAGCTGAAGTTTCAACGCGCGTCAACCAACCAACCCGGCTCGGTGGGCGTACGCAACAATCTCCCCAATTGTTTTTGCATTCAGCTTTTCTTTTACTTTGGCTACATGGTTTGACACCGTGCTCACCGACAAATTCAACTCAGCCGCAATATCGGACACGCCGCGCCCCTGAAACAGCAGGGTAAACACCTGATGTTCGCG
This sequence comes from Polyangiaceae bacterium, assembly GCA_016712345.1. Lineage (GTDB taxonomy): Bacteria > Myxococcota_A > Polyangia > Polyangiales > Polyangiaceae > JADJRH01. Next base: position 1,748,864 of record JADJRH010000011.1, on the reverse strand, counting down.
GGCGCTCAAACTCGCATGGGGAGGTGACTCGGGAGGCGCCGAACTTCCGCGGCGCATTTGTTCGGCGATATTGCGTGTCAGGTACGTTCCCCCCGCGGCAACAACACGAATTGCCCGGAGAAGCTCAACCGGGTCAAGCTCTTTGGATAGGTAGGCCGACGCGCCCAGCTGCACAAGTCGAAGGCCGTATTGGTCTTCAGGATACATGGACAAGATCACAATTCGAAGGTTTGGCAGCTCTTCACGAAGGCGACGCAACACTTCGGTTCCCGACACTTTGGGGAGCGACAAATCCAAAATCAACAAATCCCAATTTTCACGCCCCGGAGCATTGAGGGTCGCTCTACCATCCGAAGCTTCACCCACAATACAAAGCTCCGGGTCCTGCTCAATCAGGTCACGAATGCCCTTTCGAACAATGGGATGATCATCGGCGATAAAAATTCGAATCATCGGTTAGACTCCTCGCGAAATGCGCCGCCGCTCACGCTTCCGAGCGGTTTTTACGCTGTTCGGCGGATCTCGCAACAGCGCCGCACGCGCCTCTTCGGCAGGTATCGCTTCGCGTAGGCGCCACGGGTAGAACAGGTCCAAGGTGGTCAACCGAAGCATCGTCTCGGTTTCATAATCAAATTTCGCCTGTCGCTCAATACTCTCTTCGGCGGCATTTCAGAATGTTGGTAAAAGGGGGTTACAAACTGCGCACCCGGGGTGTACAGATTGCGCACGGGGGTTACAGACTGTAACCCTTTATTTTTACAGGGAGTAGAACCGAGCAAGGGCACTCAAACTTTTTCCAGGTCGCTCTCAAACTCCACCGATGGTGCGTACCCCACTGGCGCTCTTAGTGTGTGAATTTCAAGGAGAGCGAGCATGTTTAAACTCCCCGCTCATACAAGAAGTACAAACTCAGGTAGAGTACACAGTACAGAGCCCCAACCGGATCGCTCCGGCCGGCGACTGCGGCAAGCAGCGCTATTTCTGGGGCTCCTAGGCACCCTCGTTGTTCCGGCGTGCAGCGTACACAACGACACCGAGAGCGAGGCCGAAGACTGGGAAGACCTCGCGGAGTCAACCGACGAGATCGGTCAAGTCAACATCGCCCAGGGCAAACCGGCTACCCAATCAACCACGCACAGCGCCGTGGCGGCCGCGTCCAAAGCGGTTGACGGAAACACCTCGGGCCAGTGGGGTGACGGTTCGGTCAGTCACACCCTGGGCGAAGCATCGCCCTGGTGGAAAGTGGACCTCGGCCTGGTCCAATACCTTGGGACCGTTGAACTCTACAATCGCACCGATTGTTGCTCCGAAAGGCTTTCCAACTTTAAAGTCCTCGTGTCCGACGACGATGTCAACTGGGAGGCATGGGACTACGCTGGAACGGCCGGCCAAAAAACGGTGTTCGATATTGGGCGAAACGGTCGATATGTCAAAATTCAACTCAACGCCAACAACACCACCCGCTACCTCCAGCTCGCCGAAGTAAAGGTTTTTTCGGCGAGCCAAGGGTCAAGCGGGTCAACCGCGCTCGCACCCACCGTACCCGTGGGCAGTCTTGGGGCTCAGTTCACGGTCGATGCGCACGGGTCATCGGTGTACTCCATACCCTTGGAGGTTCCCCCTGGCACTCGTGAAGTGGAACCCGCCATTTCGCTTGTATACAAGAGCGGCGGTGGAAACGGACCACTCGGTAGCGGGTGGGCGCTCGGCGGCCTTTCAGCCATTGAAAGATGCCCTAAAAAATCGAGCCAAGACGCCACTATCGAACCTATAAAAACAATTGGCAATGCGTTTTGCCTCGACGGTCAGAGGCTCATCAAGATATGGCAGTCATCCTCGGAGACTCATTATAGAACCGAAAACGAGTCGTTTAGTGAGGTCATTGCGTACACGGGCAATGTTGAGGCAAACCCGCTCTACTTCAGGGTACGCAACAAGTCGGGACAGAAAGCATACTACGGAAACACCGCTGATTCCCGTGGACTTTTTGGGCCTTACCTCCCCGCGCGAACGTGGGCGATAAACAAGCTCGAAGATCGCAACGGCAACTACATGACCTATTCATACACCGCCAAAGATGGGTACCTCTACCCGGCGGATATTGTTTATACTCGAAATGATGCGGTGCCGACCCTCAAGAAGAGGCGAGTCAACTTTTCTTACGAAACGCGGCCCGATGCAGAATGGCGGTATGTCGATGGTAACAAGTTGTCGCTCTACTATCGCTTGAACAGCGTCAAAACGTACATTGAAAATTCAACCTCCGGTGAATCGCTCGTTCGCGACTACCGCATCACGTACACAACGTCGCCGCTCACGGGTAGAAGCACGGTACAAACGGTCAAAGAGTGCGACGGGGCAAACGTTTGCCTGCCCGCCACGCAGTTTGAATATTTCAGCGCCAAAGGAGAGTCGTTCATCTCGGTGGAGCCTCAGCGGTGGGACGCCGACGAGCCCAACTCAGCCGACCCGCGCTACGACTATCAAGGCCGAATGCACTCTTCGGGAGCCGAAATTGTGCCCGGCGACTACAACGGAGATGGGAAGACCGATTTCATTCGCCGAGAGGTTGGACAATGGGCCTGGAACGCGGCCAACAACTTTGAAGTGTACCTTTCATCGGGCAACGGGAGGTTCACCATCATCACTCCCGATGTGCCGTACGACCGGCTAAACGGCAACTATACCGTTCTCCATCCCACCGATGTCAACGGTGACGGGTTTACCGATTTTTTCAGGCAAGAACGCAGCGATTGGGGCGCCGATTTGTCGGAGACGTTTGATACATACATCTCAAACGGCAACGGCACGTTTACTCTCAAGACCACCCCGCACAACCTGCTCGATTTCAACTCAGGTTATTACGTTTATACAGGCGACTTTAACGGTGACGGTCGGGCCGAGTTCATTGCCCAACCGCACGGAGCATTTGCCGACGATTGGTACGGCAAATGCCGCCTGCGAACCTACCGATCCACATACGGGCCATTTGACTCCGGGGAGTTGCAAGACATCTATAAAGAACTTCCTGTCGACGGTACAAATTGGTTTGGATGTTTGATGAACGCCGATGACGGGTCGCACCTGATATTGGGCGATTACAACGGCGACGGCATTACAGACTTTTTGCGCCAAGAGCACACGGACTGGGACGATGACTCGTCGCACCAAATTCAGATTTACTTTGCCGACTCCGCTCTCAACTTCAGCATGCTTGAGCCGCACAAGTTCGTGGCCAACAACTGGGATCAGGTTCAATACGATCTGAAAAGCGACGGCGGGTCAAGGATCATCCCCGGCGACTTCAACGGCGACGGAATCACCGATTTTATTCGGCAAGAACACGGTGGATGGGCCACCGACAACAATGAAACCTTCCGGGTATATTTTTCAGATGGTAGGGCGGGCGTGGAGGTTGTCTCCCCGGTTGGCTCCGAGTATCAATACGAACTCCGCGGAGACTTTGCTGAAATCCTCCCAATCGATTTCAACGGGGATGGTAGGACCGACTTTTTGAGGCGCCCCGCAGTTAACGCGACCCTTGGTTACTTGGGTACACCCGCAGCGGTTTATGTATCGCGGGGAGACGGCACGTTCGAAAAAATCGTCCCCAACGGCCCCCTCGCATCTTGGTTTCAAACGAGTCTATATGGCTCCAGCGCCCGTGTATTCCCAGGAGATTACAACGGTGATGGCAAAACCGACCTAATTCGTCAAAAGCTGGGCGGCGACCTCGCCGGCCTTTCGATTTTTCAGGTTCTGTTCGCACAAGGTGATGGGCCGGTCGACCATCTCAAAAAGGTGACCAACGGACTCAACGGCACCCTGACCGTTCAATACGCGCCACTGACCGATTCATCCGTGTACACAAAAGGTGGTACGGCAGGACTGCCGGCGTCGCTCTACCCCTTTACAGACGTGCAAAACGGCAAATACGTCGTTAAAAGTTACCAGTCGGCAAACGGCTGGGGCTCAACAATCAATCTCAATTACAAATATGCCCAGGCTGTGACAGCTCAATTTGGTGAGGGCTTCTTGGGCTTCGGGGCCATCACGGCAGAAAATACAACCACGGGCACTGCCACCACGACAGAATACCATCAGGAAATTTCGCCGCTCTCCGGCTCAGTCAAGTCGCGCACCGTCAAAAAGCTGGGTGGCAGCGACTACGTCAAGACCGACTATACATATCAGGTGAGCAACACCACAAACAGCAGCGTTATTCAGTTTGTCCGGCCCACAAAAGAAGAAGTGCTGCACGTGGAAGGTGCAAATTCGTACAAAACGGTCAGTGAGTTTGAATATGACGAGTTTGGAAACCTCACCATTTTGCACCAGCGCGGGCTAGAAAACACAACCGCCGACGATGTTGATACATGCACAAGCTACAGTCGCGATACAGCGGGTTGGTATCTCAACACACCCCTCTACACGCGTGTGGCCAAGTCCTGCACAATGGTCAACAACACCTGCAACTGCACCAACGTCCTCCAGTTGGTAGACCGGTATTACAACTGGGCTAACATGAATCTGCTTGAAGTCTACCAGTATGACGATCGATACAACACTTGGCCGCGAACGGTCTTCACCTATGATGAAGTGGGCAACGTGCTCACGCGCTTTGCGGGCACGCATAACACCGGGACTACCGACACCAACACGTACGATCCGGTTTATAAAACGTTCCTTATCAAACAAATAACCACCGGCGGCACCCTGTCTCAAGAGGCTACCTATTCAGTCGACCCGCGATTTGGCGTGGTGGTAAGTCAAACAGACGCTTCCGGCAATACAAACGCGACGCGCCTAGACGGCTTGGGAAGGGTGGTTCAAAAATCGCGCACGTCACCAAGCGGTCAGGTCGTCCCCGTTCTGGGAGTTACCAGGGGAATGGAAGACGACGGCGCCTACCAAGAAATCCACTCGCGTCGCGATTGGAACACCGACTCGTGGGAATGGCAACGTGAGTACATCGACGAGCAGGGTCGCGTTTGGCGAACAAAAAAGCAGCAACCTTCCCCTCAACCCGCTGTCGTCACAGAAAAATTCTACGATGGGTTCGGCGAAGTCTGGAAAGAATCGCTGCCCCACAAAGACACCGAATGGGCAACCTACCAAACGTTCACGCGCGATTGGTTGGGTCGAGTCATCGAGAGCAAAGATGCCCTCGGCACGATCTCTCGCATGGTCCACGCCATCGACACCGGCGCCTGCACCGGCTGCACTTACAAGACCATTACCACCGAAGCGTGGAACACGCCGAAAGCCCGCAGTTGGACAAGACATGTGGACATGACAGGCGCACCGCGGCTTCAGATCGATCCCGAAGGGCACGAGTCGGCCTTCGGGTATGATCTTCTGGGTCGCCGCACATCGGTGGCGGATGCGGGCGGAACCACCACCACCGTTTATGACTCACTCAACCGCGTGACGTCGGTCACTTCGCCCGATCGCGGTACTCTGAGCAACGACTATGACTTTCCGGGAAGGCTCGCAAAAACGGTTGAAGGCAACGGCAAAACTACCAACTACAGCTACGACGACCTTGGGCGCGTCACCCAGAAGTCAATTGTTTCAGGTGAAACGACAACATTCGCGTACGACAGCCCAACTCAACAAAACGCCATGGGTCGCCTTTCTGAAGTGACGGTGACCCCTTACGGCGCCAATACCCCGTCATCAAAAAACACGTTTGGGTACACTCCAGATGGGGCGATTGCCACCAACGTCGTTACCATCGACTCCAGTGTGTACACCATTCAGAGCAGCTACGATCCACAGGGTCGACTGCAAACCCTCACCTACCCCGATGGGAAGGTTCTGACACGTACGTTTGCCGTGGGCGGCAACCTCGCCCAACTCAAAGTTGGAAACGAAGTGTACGCGGATTATGCAACGTACACTCCGAGGGGGCAAATACAACAAGTTGCTTACAAAAACGGCGTTACAAGCACGTTCAGCTACGACGGCGCGGGTAGACTTTCGGGCCTTCTGACGGAGCGAAACGCAACTGCGAACCAGGCCAAAATAACATTTCAAAACTATGTGTACGCGTGGGATCCTCTCTACCAGCTCACGCAGCTCACCAACGGGGTAAACCCCGATCGCAGTCAAACATTCACCTATTCCCCGGCGGGAAACCTAACCGGCGCCACCGGCATCTACGGCAATGTGACGTATGGGTATGACGCCGCGGGTAACCTCACCACGAAAGAGGGCCAAACGTACACCTACTCAGGACACCGAGTTACCTGGGTCAACAATAACGCGGTTCTGTACGACGGGTCCGGCAATCGCACACAAATGTACAAGTCTGGAGCCACGTTTGGATACACCTACGGCCCGGAGAATCGGCTCTTGTCTGCGTCCAAAAACGGCGTCCTGAAAAACACGTTCGCCTACGACTTCACCGGTGAACGCGTAAAAAAGGTGGATGTCGCTGTTGAAACAATCAACGGTGTTCCAAAAGACAGGATTACCCACTACGTCACGCCGGCGTTTGAGGTAACCTTTCTTCCAAACGGCAACCGCGTGGTCACCAACTACGTTCTCGGCCCGGCGGGACGCGTTGCAGCGATCAGCGACGAAATCCCGCCGAGCGGCGCCGCGCTCATGGACTTCGAATACCTTGAAAGGGCGGGCAAAGTGTACACCGCATCCACCCTTGCCGGCGTGTTCGCGTCCGCGGTTCATCGCGCAGGTGTTTGGTCTACCCATCGTCGCGCGCCGCCGGTGGTCTGGCTTTTCGCTGCGCTCGGAACGCTTGTATTCGCGTGGATCATCGCCGGGAGGCTCGCCCCAACATTCGCCAAACGCACAGCGAGTGTGGCACGGGCGATCTTCCTTCCACAACCCACGGCATTCGCGCGAAAAAATCCGGTGTACGCATGGCTCACCCCACTGGTCGCGGCGGCATTCCTGTCGGCATGTGGTCCTCAAAACCATCCAACAGAGAGTATTGGCGAGGCCGAACAGGCGTTGACGCCGGGGGCCAACGGAGCCGGTAATCCGGTCGAAGGTACCTTCTTCTTCCACCAAAACCATATTGGTTCGTCGTCGCTTGTTACCGACGCGGCAGGCTGGGTGGTGGCATCGGCCGAGTATAAACCTTACGGGGAGGTCATTGATCTTCCCGGTGATGGAACCGACATGTTTCGGTCCAAATTCGGCGGAAAAGAGTGGGACAGTGACAGTCAACTCTACTACTTCAACGCCCGCTATTATGACCCGCTCACCGGTCGATTCATGTCGCCGGACGCACAACTGCTCGGGGGCGACAGCCGCTCACCAACGGCGGTCAACCCTTATGCGTACGGCAACAACAGCCCAATGGTGTACACCGATCCTTCCGGTCAACTGTTCTGGTTTATCGTGATCGGTGTCATCGTCGGCGCGTACATGGGCGCGGCGGCGGCGAACGGCACCATGGATGCCAGCAAGTGGAACTGGACTTCGTGGAAAACGTGGACCGGGCTTTTGGTAGGCGGTCTGATTGGTGGCATCGGCGGCGCTGCCGGCGGCGTGATCAACGGCATCGGCGGCATTGTTGTCGAAAGCATCATCACTTCCGTGGGCATCAACGGGCTCAAATTTATGAACGATGACTACACGCCCGAGCAATTCGGAAAAGACGTGGGCATTGACATTGCAGTTGGCCTGGGCGCGGGCGGCTTGGGAATGGCCGCAGGCAAACTCATTACAAAAGGTGCGTCCAAGGTAGCCAAGGAACTGTCAGAAGAAGCCGCACGACAGTTGGGGAAAAATGTGGATTTGATGGCGACGACGAGCCTAAATCTGGGGCTCGCGTTCGCGATGAACAACGACTTCTCCGACCGCGGCACCCAAGCCCACCAGATTGATACAGGGCTCTACAATCACATCTCTCGCAGATCTCCCATTTCCAATCGGTGGCAAGCCCCCAATGCGCCCGAAACAATCAACGCCAACGCGGTCAACGGTTTACTCCGTCAGTTGAGTGAGTCGCTCCTCACCAGCACCGGAGCCGACGCTCAACCGGGTAGAGCGATGTCACACTTCAGGTCCAAGCGGCCTAAAAAACAGGCGGCCGACAACCTTCTGTAATCCCCTCACTCCCAATCGCGCCGGCGCTCAACAATCATCCAGCCCGGCGCGGTCGCCCCAACATCAGCCGCCGCCTCGATTCAGCTTGCATCGGCGGTGCGTTCTCGTGTTACCCTCCCATCTGTGACACGGGGTAACAAACCTCAGATATCCTTCGCCGCCTGCGGGCCGTCAGCCGGCGCGGCCGTGGCGTTTCGGGCCGGGGGTCAGCTGCGCATCGCGGTGATTGTGAAGGCAACGTTCATTGTCACGCCCGATCGCCCCATGTTATGGATTGATCCGGCTCCCCTCTCCACAGAAGCCGTGTTGGGCACGGCCTCGGCCGCCGATTATGACCTCGCACCGTGGAAGCCGCAGGTGGACGTGCTCCTCCGAGGCAGCGCAAAAGCCGTTGGATCTGTAACCTCCCCATCGCTGCCTGTGCGGCTCATGATATCCCGCGGCGCTTCAATCGTTCTCGACAAAAAAGTCAATCTACCCAATCCTACGAAAGCCGCTCGCCTTCCCCTCGCGGGAGATTTCGGTGCTGTTGCACCGCATGCACCAGTCCGCCGAGCCCTGGTTTCTTTTGAGAGTGAAGTAGAATTTTTGTCCGATCCCATTGTCTCTTTCCCGCCCGACTTTCGGTGGGAATATTTCAACGTGGCCCCTCTCAATCAACGCGTCCCCAAGCTCCACGGAGACGAGTGGGTTCGGCTTGAGGGTACACATTTTCAACTACCTTACCTTCAGTCAGAACTACCCGGCATTCAAGCGCTTGCCAAAGTGTTCGCCCCCACCGACGAGTATCGATCCGGAAGGCCGCTGCCGCTCGTGGCCGACACCCTGACAATCGATGTGGATCGCACCCGCGCGTGGCTCGTGTGGAGGGCCTCTTTTCCAGTAGAGCGTGAATCTGACATTGCCACGTTTCACGTTGTCGCCGGGGCTGAAACCGGGGCAAAACCGGCGGAATTCCCTCGCTCTTATGATGAGGTTCGTCGCGCTCCCGTTACCGGCGCTGCGCCCAAGCCAAAACCTTCCGCCGACACACCTGTCGAAAAAGGCAAAACCCTCACCGTCGATGACTGTGTACCCATCGCGCCGCCCACGCCGTTCGCTTCCCCGGCGGCCAAGTCGTGGGGAAAACAATTGGCCGCACTCAGTCCGGCCGATTTCGCCCGCCTTCGCGGCGCCGCGGGTGTTTCGCAGCCTCCGGCCAACCCCAAGCCCGCCCCGGAGCCCGCTGTCACTGAGGCACCTACCCATTACGAAAAGCGTCACGTCCATACGCTTGACCCGGAGGCCGGCGCCGTTGGGCGAATTCCTCTACCCTTCCAAAAAGCACCGGCGTCGCCGTTAAAAAGCCAGGCGAACGCTCCCATTCCCATCTCCCGGCCCAGTCCACCTGTCGCACCCTTGCCCCGCGCCGCGCCTTCACCTCCCGCGGCCAAGTCAACGCCTTCTTATATCAAGTCCACTTTTAACTTAACCCTTGCCCCGGATGAACGAGCGGCCCCTGTTTTGTTACCGTTTTCCGTTCAACCGGCTCGCCCTCCTACCAATCTCTCGCTGGGCGATCATTTTCTAAAGGCCATGGAGAGAGCCGCCGCAAAGCCCGGCGCGCCGCGAACATGAACTGCGTACACATTTCAACCCTGAAATTCGCTTCTTTGTCTGAAGGGTGATTTTTATGCCTGACACCGGCGACTACGCTCAGTTTACTCTTCAGGTTGATGGGGTCACTTCTCCCATCTGGGTCGCGCAGTTTGACGGAACAGAAGCGCTGTCAGAACTCTACCACTTTGACGTGTGGCTCACGAGTGAAGACAAAGACATTGTCGCCGCCGGCGCCGTTGGGAAAACCGCTCTTCTATCATTCTCTCCCAATCAGGGTGATCCGCGCTACGTGCACGGCATCGTGAGCCGCTTTCGCCACCTTGAAGATGGTAAAAAGTTGAGCACCTACCATTTGACAATCTTACCAAGCCTCTTTCGCCTGAAATACAGGTTCGACACCCGCATTTTCCAGAACATGACTGTCCCCGACATTATCGAACAGGTTCTCGGCGGCGCAGGCATCTCCCCTTACCGTTTGGCGTTGAGTGGCTCCCACCCCACGCGCGAGTATTGTGTCCAATACAGAGAGTCTGATTTGGCGTTTATCTCCCGCCTCATGGAAGAAGAGGGCATCTACTACTTTTTTGAACACACAGACTCCGCCCACACCCTTGTTCTGGCAGACTCCAAAGACGTTCCCGCGCCGATTCCGTCCCCCGATTCAATCGTTTTTCGCCAGACGCTCGGCGCCATGGCGCATTCAGAAAGCGTCTCGCGTTTTGCCTACTCCGAAGAAGTTCGGCCCGGCAAAGTTTCACTCACCGATTACAACTTCAAAAAGCCGAGCCTGTCGCTCATGCAAACCACTTCGGGCAGCTTGGACACCGATCTTGAAGTGTATGACTATCCCGGCGAATACGAGCTTCCCGACGACGGCGGTACCTACGCACAGGTTCGGCTTGAAGCGTGGCAGGTGCGCCGCATTACGATCGACGGTGAAAGCGGTTGCCTTCGCATGATCGCGGGGTACACATTCAGCCTTTCAGAACATCCGCGTGAAGCTGAAAATCGCGCCTACCTCTTAACCCGCGTTCGACACCGGGGAGCGCAGCCGCAAATGATGGAAGGTGCAGCATCCACAACCCAGGGCTACTCCAATTTCTTCCAATGCATCCCAAGCGACGTTCCATTCCGTCCTGAACCTGTCACGCCGCGGCCTACCATCAAGGGCATTCAAACAGCAATCGTTACGGGCCCGGGCGGCGAAGAAGTACACACAGACGAACATGGTCGGGTGAAGGTGCAATTTCATTGGGATCGACAGGGTAAGAAAGATGAAAATTCTTCCTGTTGGATCCGGGTCAGTCAGTTGTGGGCCGGAGCCGGTTGGGGTGCCATGTGGATCCCGCGCATCGGGCATGAAGTGGTTGTAGACTTTATTGAGGGAGATCCTGACAGGCCCCTCATTGTTGGGCGCGTTTATCACGGAGCCAACGTTCCACCTTACGCTCTACCCGCGGAAAAAACCAAGAGTACCATCAAAAGCAACTCTTCCATTGGGGGAGGCGGGTCAAACGAGTTTCGGTTTGAAGACAAGGCCGGTCAAGAAGAGATCTACCTGCATGGTCAAAAAGACTGGACCATTAAAATCGAAAACGACAAAAACCAGTGGGTGGGTCACGATGAAACCAAAGAAGTGGTCCACAACGAAAGTTACGTTATCGGAAACGACCAGGCTCTTGAGGTAGGTCACAATCGAGACAAGGTTGTCAAAAACGACCAAACAGAAGACATCGGCCACGACAAAACCATTCACGTTGCCAACAACCACGCCGAGTCAATTGACAACAACGAGGCTGTGAAGGTTGGTCAAAATGCCGATCGAATGGTCGGGGCCAACCAAACCGTCAATGTGTCGGGTGACAGCACTTTTACCGTGGGCGGCGCGCACAGTGACAGCATTGGAAAAGACCAAACAGTCGACGTCGGCGGGGGGCTCTCCGTCTCTGTTGCCAAAGCCAGCTCAGAGGCCGTCGGCGGTGCAAAGTCGCTCAATGTTGGCAAAGATTATGAAGTTCAGGTGGCCGCCGGCATGAGCACCAGCGTTTCAAAAGACCAAACAGAATCTGTAACGGGAGAGAAAAAGGTCACCGTTGGGAAGAAATTTATCCTTCAGGTCGGCGATGGGAAGGTGACCGTAGAAAAAAACGGAAACATTACCATTGAGGGTAAAGACATTACCATTAAAGGATCCGGCAAAATCAACGTGCAGGCCACCAGCAAAGTCACCATGAAGTGCGATGGCCCCGTGAACGTAGAAGCTTCGGGAGCCGTCAAAGTGAAGGGGAGTAAGGTCGACATCAACTAACCTTCAGCCTTACCCGCAGTGCCAGCCTATGATTCGCTCCGTTGTTGAACAATCCGCCGTTGAAGCGGCATTTCTTTGGTCGTCCCGGTCGGCCGCCGTGCACGATCCGCACTTTGATCTACCCGATCTAGAAAAACTCGATGAGCGCCTGGAGGCGCAGCTCGACTGCCTGCGCCTCGCGGGTGATACAGGTTGGGAAATCTGTAAAGCCGCGGTGGATGAAGATCCGGGTGAAGTCTTCGCGGCTTCAGCCATTGCCGTGTACAGGTTTGACCTTCGAGGCATCGCCGACATTCTCGATCTCTGCGACGGGGCACCTCCGCTCCAGCGCGCGGTCGCTTCGGCTCTCGGTTGGATATCATTGGATCATACCAGTCAGATCTTCCCTGGGCTTCTCGATTCAGAATGTCCACCGGTGCTGCACACGTTGGGAATTGCGGCCTCCGCAGCTCATGGAGTACACCCTGGGCCGGTGCTCAGTCAGGCCCTTTACAGCAACAACGCGGAGCTTCAAATCGGCGCGTTCAAGGCCGTTGGGCAGTTGGGTAGAGTCGAATTGGCGGCTGAAATTCAGGCGTTTCTGATTTCACCCCACGCCGCCGCCAACGCCGAGGCTCATTTTGCCGCGGCACGATCCCTTGCGCTCCTCGGTCGGCATGATGCGGCGTCGCCTATCCTGTGGACCATCGCCAAAGCAGCCAATCCTTTTTCAGAAGGCGCCGCCGCCCTCGCCGCCCGGTGTGAAGCGCCCGGTAGAGCGCAGACCAACCTTCGATCCCTTCTCGCCGCATCCGCCACGCGCAGAGCCGCAATTGTCGGTATCGGCGCGTCGGGTGACACGCTTCTTGTTCCATCCCTGTTGTCTGAAATGGAAGATCCCGCTCTGCGCCGCATCGCCGCGGAGGCCTTTACAATGATCACTGGAATGTCGGTTGCTGAAGGGCCGCTGCGCGGTCAACCGCCTCCCGACTTTCAAAGTGGTCCCACAGAAGATCCCGACGACGACAACGTAGCAATGGATCCCGATTATTACCTTCCATGGCCCGACGTGCGCGCCGTCGCCGCTTGGTGGACCAAATACAGAACAAGGTATTCCGCCGGGGTCAAATACCTCGCGGGCCGCCCAATCGACGCGGCATGGGCGGGTGAAGTGTTGCGTCGGGGATTGCAGCGGCAACGCGCCGCCGCCGCTGTTGAACTTGCCCTTCTTTCGCCGGGAAAACCCCTTTTTGATGTGACGGCGCCCGCGTTCCGCCAGCGCGCCGCGCTTCAAGGTCGGAAAAGTCAATGAGCCGATCTACCCAAGAAACGAGCATCGCCGTCACCGCGTTGGGAATGGTAACTTCCCTCGGCCTAGACGCTGTTTCAAGCCTCGCAGCCGCACGCGCAGGCATTACAAATCCAACCGACCTGAAAGTCATGCGAGCAACGTTCGGCTCCGAAACCGAACAAAGCCCACCCGTTCTCAAAGGCCATGTTGTCCCCGGGGTTGGAACGGGTTTTGTTGGAATTGGAAAGGTCATCGCGCTCGGCGCCGCCGCGCTGCGAGATCTCATTCAACGTCGACGCATCACCCCGCGCGAGTTGAGTCGCACGTCGCTCCACCTGGTGCTGTCAGACCATGCCGTTCTCGATGCGCATAGTCAACTTCCGCCCCCAAGCCCCCAGGGCGACGAGGAGCCGGTTCCCCTACCCTCCACCGAGTGGAAAGCCAAAATCTCCCACATTCACAACGGCCTTTTGCGCGCGGCAGAAACAAACCTTTCTGAAAAGGTGCAATCTGTCCTTCCCCTCGGAAGCCCCGGAGTTGCGCGCGCAGTAGAAGACGCGATCCACCTCCTCCGGTCAGGCTCGGTGGAGCGCTGCATTGTCGGTGGGGTTGACTCGCGGGTAGAGCCGCGATTTTTGCTCGCGGCCGGCGAGCTTGGGCTTCTCAAAACAAATGACTACCCGGTGGGCCTAATTCCAGGTGAAAGTGCGGCGTTTTTTATGTTGGAGCGCACCGCTGACATTGAACGATCAAGTGTACACCCGCTTGCAACGATTTCGGGTGGAGCTTGGGCGCAGGAGCCCGAGAGTTATTTTGGTGAAAGTGCGGCCACCGGGAGAGCGCTGTCGCGAGCCATCCTAGACCTTTTGGGTAAGTCCCCCACGCTTGCCCAGTCCCTGGCATTCCACATCGCCGAGTTAAACGGAACAGAAAGGCGCGCCATGGAATGGGGAAACGCACTCAACAAGCTTCGGGCCCACGGGGCGCAATTCGATCTACCCATGTGGCTACCCATTGCGTCGTTCGGCGATGTGGGCGCCGCCACTGGAGCCGTTTCCATCTGTATGGCCGCTCGCGCGCTTGAACGCGGCTACGCCCCGGGGCGCGGCGCCCTGGTATGGACTTGTTCTGAAAGTGGCGCCGCCGGGGCGGTGGGTGTGGAGGCCGCTCGTTGAGAGGGATCAACAATGGGTAAGAAAAAACATACTCCCGACGAAGGGGATTGGAAGTTTAAACGCAAATGGGACGGAAGCCATCTGACCAATGTAAACAGCGCAAGCCCCAAGGGGTATCTGCGCGCCGGCTACCGTCAGGTGCACCACATCCTGTGTTTTTCGGGCGTGCAAGACGCCCACATCAAAGTCACACAAGAAGAGAAAGAGTACATCCACAAGTGCATGAAGGTCACCGACTGGGACATCAATGCCGCCGCCAATGCCATTGGGCTACCGCTCAAACTTGCCTACTACGAAAGGCCGCGCGACACCTCCAAGTGGAATCTTCCATGCCATCAGGTTGACCACAATCCACATTATACGGGCAACGTCATCGATAAAATCAACGCCGATGTATGGCCCAACGTTGTGGCTCAACAGGAAAACTGCGAAAGCGAAGGTAAAGACATTGCCAGCTTTCTAAACAAGATTGTCAAACACTACAAAGACTTTTTGATTGCGCGCGGTATTCTGCACGGGGGCACCAAAGTCTGCTGGGAAACCCGGCTTGACCCCGCCAACGAAAACACGTGGTACATCCCTTTTTCAATGCACCCTACAAGTCCTCCAAAACGCTCGCCTCCCCCTGAGTTCGCCAAACTCCCCGCAGACCTCAAAAGCCGGGTCAGCGAGTTTTTCAAGCATGTCAAATAGGAGATACCCATGAGCGCGACCTATTTTCTCTGGGAAAAACAATACGAAGAAGGGTATTGCGTGCTTGGTGCGCTCGAGAAAGTGCAAAAAGGGTTTCAGATCATGCGTGGTATGTCGCGTCTTCAGGGCTTTCCCGAAGATGCCTATTTTGCCATGCAGCCCGACTTTCCAAAAGACATTCAGGTGCCCGACAACGTTTACGGCGCGGTACACATTGTCATTTCAAAAAAAACGCGCGCGTTGCTCGAACCGCTGGTTACCACCCGGGTAGAATTTCTACCTGTCCAAATCAAAGACCACAAGGGTCGAACAGCGTCGGCGGAGCACTTTGTGCTCAATCCGCTCGACATCTGCGACTGCATTGATGTGACAGCGAGTCAGGTTGATTGGAATGACATTAACCCCGACCAAATTGGGTTTTGCAAAGGCCTCTATTTTAAGCCCAATGCGATCCCTCCCCAATACAACTTGTTTCGATTGAGGCACTGGGAACGTCGCATTGTTGTTCGAGACGATGTGATTGGAGCGCTGAAAAGCGCGGGCTTGACGGGCCTGCTTTTTGTGGATCCCCTGACTGTTCGGTCGTGACGCATGGACATCGCAGAAGCGCACGCTCAAATATTGCCTGAAATCCACGAGCGCTACCTGACGGTGGCGGAGGGGCGGGCAGGCTTGTCAGAAATCTCCCCAACGCTTGAAGAGCTTTCTCACCTGTTTGAGGCGCTCGCGCTTTGCCATTTGTTGGAGTCGGCCGACACAACTGAATTTGTGGCCAACCTTTCCCGAAGTGGACAGGTGCGCCGCTACTTTTTAACCCGGTGTCAGCAGCAAAACCTGACATCCGATAGGCGCCTCGCTTTGAGCCGAACAAGCGCTTTTTTGGCGTCGGTGGCGGCTGGGCATCTTCCCCTGGCGCGCGACATTGCAGCGCGCTCTCCAAGCCGACACAACCCCAATTGGGAGTATGGCGAGGACTACGCTTTTTTCTACTTCTTGCATGGGTTGGTGCTTGACCCAGCGGCTTTTCCTCGACCTTTCCACACCACAATTCTCGATCGTTTTGAACAGTTTCTCGATGGGGTAGATTCAGCCCGGTTACCCGTCTGCCGTGCCCTCGTAAACCGCGATGCCCCCGCATTCGTCTCGGCACTCAAAGGCAGAATGAGCGAAGAGCAGGAGCAGGTGGAAGTGGAGCGCACTTCCGCAGCCGTGCTGGAAGGAGATCCCACCTTTTGGCCGAGGAGCTTTGTCTCAATAGAAGGGCTCGCCTTTCTCAAAATCGCCGAGTGGATTGGCCTACCCTTTTCAGGTGAATTTCCTCGCTGCCCACCCCTCGCGCGTGTACCCACCATCACTTCAAGCGCCGAACGCGATTTCTTCGGCGAGTTGCTCGGAAGCTGAACAAGCCGGCGCTGCGACAGAAACGTTTATAGGCACTCGTCACAGATGCCACACTTGGGCTTTTCACCCGTGGCAATGACAATGGTAGGCCCTTGCAGCACCGGGAATGGCGGCGTGTTTTTGTCGTTGTGGAGCATTAGGTCCATGGCGCGGGTAACGTTGGCGCCTTCTGCCTTTACGTCGAATGAGAAGTTGACAAATTCTGCCTTGCCCTTGGTTTTGTTTGACACAACACCGCCGCCGGCCGTCCCCGCTTCATCCCCGGTAGAAGTGCTAAAATTGGAGTCTTTTGTACAGATAGACTCACCGTCACACTTTACCTTTTTTGTCCCTTTCGCCGTATCCCCCGACTTGGCAATGTTGGGGTAAGGAATGGGCACCGGCCCGCCCGGGCTGGGGGTTTTGCACACGTCGGGAAAAGCCGTTGAAATGCCGCTCGAAGAGCCGTGCACAACACTCATACTGTTAACGCCGACGGTAACGCCCATGGATCTACCTCGCAGTATGCCGGGTTAAACCCGGTGTTTCAATTAAAACATGCCGCACGTCGTGAGGGCCGTTTTTCAGCGGCAAATGGCCTCGCCACGTCATGTACACTTTGTCTTCATCGGTGTTTACAACAACCGTGTCGAGTCGCGTTTCAATTACCGTGTCAGGTTTGCGAAGAAGACTCACCAAACACACGGGACGCGGCGGGGCCGGCAATTTAAAGCTCAAAACGCCCGCCGGTGACGCGCCACGAACGTGCACCACCTCGTCGCCTTGAAGATAGCCATGCGCCACAAGGCCGTGGGAGGCGGCATTATAGAATCGCCTGTCAAAGTTTTTTGGAAAAAGCGGCATGCGCTCTTTCATCCATGTTTCGTCGTAAGTACCGGCGAGCGACGCGCGTGGCTCCCAATTGGACGAGACAAAACCAAACCCTGCCACCGGAACAACTTGACCATACCTTACCACCGCATCGGAAGGGTCTTCCAAGTTGGGTAGACGAACCCCTTCTTCAAACGGGCTGCCCGCGGCTCGAAAGCCCGTTCCTACCGGATTTCGAATATCAACCGCCGCGGCCTGCGGTGTGGAAGCCGACTTGTCCACTCCGCCGAAAGCACGCTCGTAAACGAGTGGAATTTTCTCAAACGGTTCAGGCCGGCTGGGACCGACGGCGCCCGCCCACTTTACCCAAACCCGGTCGCCCAACACGTTGACCGTTTTCGACAACGCACCCACCTGAAAAGTGACCTGCGTTTCGTGAGCACCGACGCGCGGACTGTACGCATGCCCAATGAGCACCACGTCGGTTGCAAGCTTTATAAACGCGGCTTCAGGCTCGTACCGGTAACTCGATGATTCTGGACTGTCACCGTACAACTCGCCGGCGATTGGAACCGGCGCCTGCACCTCGGCGACGCGCAACAAGCGCCCGGCAATTTCGTACGTGGCGCGAACAACGGTCACAAGGACCGGACGCGCCTCTTCGTTTTGAAGGTACACATCCGCAAAAGCAAACGGCGTACGATTGTCGATGTGCGGATGCCCCATGATGCGGGTCGACCGTAACAGAAATTGCGTGCGATTTCTACCTTGGCGCAACTCCTACCGCACCACCCATTCAAAGCGCCGAGAATACCTCTCGGAACAAGTCTTGCTGAGCCAACAGCGCTCCTCCGGTTTTTGCAGTAACCCCAACTGGGAGGGTTCACGGTGGCACCGACCTCTCTCTTGGGGAGGAGGGTAATATGCCCACCAGCCGTACCATTCAAACCACTATCCGATTTGCCACGAACAGCGTAACGGTTCAAACGCTCGGGCGAATCACAACAGTTTCCCTTTTGGGCGGGGTGATTGCGGAGGCCGTCGGTGATCCGGCGTTGCCGAGACAAGTTGTGTACATCGCGCTTCCACCGGGAAGCAGCAATCTTACCGTCAACGTCAAATATACCCACCGCGTTCGCTTGATGGACGGCGTACACTTGAGTGCTGTCCAACCCGAAATGCCAACCGTTTTGGGGGCTCAGTTCAAGTGGACTCCACCCGACGAAACCCACTATGCAAAACGCACCGAGTGGCCGGCGGAACCCTACCGACTGCGCGCGGTGAGCCGATTGGGTGACTTCGCTGTTGCGGAAGTGGAGGTGTGCCCGTTCCGGTTCCACCCCGCTTCGAGAGAACTAAATCTTTATACCGAAGCGGAGGTGAGCATCAGCTTCACAGAAGATGCTCCCAAAAAACGAAAGGCGCCTTCCATTGCGGCCTTGAGGTATGAAGAGCGCCTCGCAGAGCGCCTGCGCGGTGTGGTCGCAAACAAGCTCGACGTAAAAGACCACTACGTGTTTGACCATACGGTCATCCCCAAAGACCTGAAAACCTTCCCCGATGTTTCCCATGTGATTATCACCTCGGCGAATCTCACCACCGAGGTTGCGCGCCTCGCTTCATGGCGCAGCACCCTTGGCCTCGCGAGTCGAGTGGTTCAGGTCGAAGACATTGCCGCCGGCACCGTTCCCGACACGGGCGGCGCGCAGTTTTGGCAGACAAGCGGCTTTTTTGACGGTGGAACTCGCGACCTCGCCGAGGCGGTGCGCGCGTTTATCAAGTGGGCAGCCGTCAACTGGTCCACAGAATATGTGGTTTTGGCCGGTGATGTCGATCAAGTACCTCACCGCCTTGCCATTCATCATCAGTGGAGCACGGCGTCTTATGGTAACCTGACTCTACCCGACCTTCATAACCCAGACCTAAACAGCCCACGTCGCTTTGCGGCATCGGCTTCCACTCAAAAAGCCGGCCATGCTGCCAGCGCCGTCGCCGACGACGACACCACGACAAGCTGGGAGTGTGAAGCCAACGACGCCAACGCGTGGATCCGCATCGATTTGTTTGCGCGATCTCCCATCAATCGAGTCGACCTTACCTGGGGAGCATCTCACCCCGGTTCGTACTCTTTGGAAGGTTCGGTGGACGGCACCACCTGGAATGTCCTTTACAGCACATCTTCGGCTCCCGGCGGAGTCGAGGAAATTGCGATCGTTCCCACTTCCCCGCGATTCTTGCGATTGGTGATCCAAGGAACGACGTCGTTTTCACTTCAAACAGTCAAAGTGTTTGGGGTGAGAAGGCCTAAATACTCAGGTGCGGCGTACTCCATGGGCGCAACGGTCACGCGCATTTATTTGAGCCGCACCATGACACCGGCGGCCGGCGATGTGCTGCTTGTCGGTGACGGACCCAACAAGGGAACGATCATCCCTTACAACCCGGCGTGCAGCGCAACTCAACTCGGCTACCGCTTTGTGACAGATCTGCTGGATCTGCCCGGCACTCCGTCCGCGACCTCCACCGACTACCTTGAGGTTCAGGGGCCGGCTGCCTTCCATGGTCAACCCCTGGTGCTCAAAACCGACCTGAATTACATCCCCACGGATCTATACTTCAGCGACGTGGCGGCAACAGAATACCCACCTACCACCCATCACGACTGGGATGCCGACGACAATAGCGTGTACGGTGAACGGTACGGCGGTGAACTTGACCGGGTAAACAGCTTTGCCGATGTACACGTGGGAAGGTTGCCCCTCAGCACACCCGAAGAAGCCGCCGTTGTGGTGGATAAGATCATTCGGTATGAATCGTACAACCGCCTGAACGCTCTCGGCGCCGACGAGCCGTTGCCGGCCGACTTTGCCGTCAATGTGGTGTTGGGGTCGCAAAACTTCAACGATCCCGACCCAAACTACCTCGACACCTCGGCTCAAGGCAACGAAAACGTCCGCAAGATGTTGATCGCCGTCGACCCGACGCGTTACACATTCCACCGGCTCTACCAGGACTCTGCCAACGTCCCTGTTGCTGATCAAGACGCCAATCTGGAGGTCGCAGACACCACCAAGATTGAAACGGCGATCCAAGACGGGGCGGGGTTTGTTGGACTGTCAAGTCACGGAAGCCCAGGGTATTTGTGTTACCTCTGGAGAGCCAACGTGAGCGCCCTGACGAACATCCCGAGCATTTGGTATGGCAATGCGTGCTCTACCAACTACTTCGACGATGCGACCACCGATTGCCTGGGTGAAACGGCACTTCTCAACCCAAACGGCGGCGCCGTTGCTTATATGGGAAACACGCGGTGGGGTTCTACCGGGGATAACCCAGTTGAATTTGCATTTTGGTCGGAGGCCGTGGCAAGTGGAAGGCTTGGCCTGATGCTCGACGCAGCCCGACGGGCGGCGGGCGACTGGACGCGATATACCATGAACTTGCTGGGCGACCCGGCCATGCGCGTTTGGAGCAACACGCCCAAAGTTCTGACGGTTACCCATCCGTCCAAAGTGGACGTTGGATCCAGCATTGTCCATTTGGTTGTCACCTCGGCGGGTGCACCTGTGCAAGGAGCTTCAGTGTGTCTGACCATGCCGGGAATTGACCCGGTACAGGGTCTCACCAACGCCTCAGGCGAGGTGAACGTTCTCATTGCAACGGTTTCCCCTGGAACGCTTCGCGTGGCGGTGTCGGGAACCAACCTAGTCCCGTATCATGGCACGATCGCAGTGAAATGGAAGATGTGCACAGCGCACATTCCAATGTGTCCGCCGCTCGTTGTGGAGTGCCCACCGCGGATCATTACCTGTCCGCCTCGAATTGAGCCGTGTCCGCCGGCCATCAAGCCCTGTCCCCCGGCAATCAAACCGTGCCCGCCGGCCATCAAGCCCTGTCCGCCGTTAATCAAACCGTGCCCGCCGGCCATCAAGCCCTGTCCGCCGGCAATTCTCCCATGCCCGCCACATATTCCAGACTGCCGCGGCCCCATTGGAGGGTGTACACCGGCAATTATCGACTGCAGAAACCAGATTGGTGGGGGCTGCATGCGCCTGGCTCCCCACGAATTTGAGTTGCCAAGGGAGTTGAGCACTTTGTTTGGCATCTCCGATGTTGTTGACTTTGCGCGTCAATTGCATACCCCCGAGGTAGAATCGATTCTCAATCGGTTGCCACCTGAACTGGCTCGTCCACTGCGCATGATGGGTGAGCGAATTCGCCGCGAGGAGAAGCTCGATGGCTGACCTACCTGTTGCGGAAACACCGCGACGCCTCTCAACGGTGACCCTTCGGCCGGAGCGGTTTGGGGCGATCGCCTTCAATCCGTTCTTCGCCGAAGAGGTGCAGCTCGACTCAATGGAAGGCTGGATTATGAGCCTGTTCACAGGCGAATATTCTTGGCCTTCCATTGAGCGGGCCACAGCCGATAGGTTTAACCTCCCCATCGACAAGGCTCGCCTGACGGTTTGGAAAACCGCCGAAAAGCTCCAACGCATCGGTGGACTTACCCGTGAAGAGCGGCCCACAAAACCGCAAGTGGAGGCCCCGCCGATACCCCAATTCGCTGAAGAAGGACCGGCCCTCAAAGCGCCCAAACAGGCCATTTGGGATGTCACATACGCCTGCAATTTGACATGCCCACATTGCTTGACAGCCTCGGGAAAAGCGCATCCCGATGAACTGGACACCGGCGGCGCGAAGCGGGTTGTGGATCGCCTTGCCGAGGCGCAGGTGCTTTACTTGGCGCTGAGCGGCGGTGAACCGCTGCTTCGGCCGGACATTCTTGACATCATTGAGTACGCAACCTCGCAAAACCTCCGAGTGGATGTTGCCACAAACGGCGTTGTGCTAACCGACCGCGTTCGCCGCGGGTTACGCGATCTACCCATTTTTCAAGTGCAGGTGAGCATTGACGGCATCGGATCTACCCATGACCGTTTTCGCGGCCGAATCGGTGCATTTGAGGCGGCATGCACCACGGTGCGTACACTTCGGTCCGAAGGGATCGGCGTGAGTTTGAGCACCACCGCCACAAGTGAAAATATCGATCAGCTGGACGAGCTGATTGACCTCGCTGTGAGCCTAGGATGCCGAGGCTACAAGGCAATCCCGTTTATCGCCGCAGGGCGCGGTCGAGAACACGAGAACCAACTGCGCCTGACGGCGGACGGATTGCGGCGATTGGGTCAAACACTCGTGCGGCGGCAGCAAGAACTGCTCGGCATATTGGCCATTGCCACCGACGGCGGGTTTCCCTTCCTGTGGAACTCGAGCAAACCGTCGGACGCTTATGATCCTTCCGACGACACAATGGGATGTTCGGCAGGATATGACACCATCAGCATCGGCGCCGATGGCACGGCCTACCCATGTCCGTTTCTGGAAACGCTGCCCCTCGGCAACGTTGTAACCACCCCCATCCAAGAAATCTGGGCTCGTGCGCCGGTGCTCCACGCGCTCAGAAACCTGACCAAATCGGCCTTTGACGAGCCCTGCCGTTCATGCACGTACGCCCCTGAAATGTGTCACGGCGGTTGTCGAGCCGCGGCGCTCCTGGCGCACGGCAGCCTTGTAGCACCCGACCCAACCTGCTCGCGCGCAGCCCATCACCATCATTGTCTACCCGTGCTGCAATAACGCGCCAACCGCCCACGATCTTTTCTCACTACCTCTCCACGGGAATGCCCAACTCATGACGAGCCAAGTCATGCTCCACGGTGAACCTGTCGTTTTCGCCCCGGAGGTAGAGCGGCGACTGTTCAACGAAGCGTACACCTGCGTGTGGCTTGTGCATAGAGAACACCGAAAACAGCGCCGGTTTCCCCGGTTTTGGAAACACATCTTTCCAACCTGAAAGAACAAGCCCCGCGCCGAGCGCCGCTCTTTCTACCCGTTTGCGCTGAAAGCCCGCCGCACAGGCCACAAACGGCGCGCACCTACCCATAACGTTCGCCGCCGCAAGAGCGTACTCTTCAATGCCGCCGCGATGCTCAAATCGGCACGGTCCACATTGCGCGCGACTCGACTCGGGCCCCGATCCAACGGGAAGGTAGGGTGGAGTTCCCGTCACGAGGTCGGCGTTTTGAAGGCTTTCTTGAAAAGGCAGCTCGCGCAGGTCACCGAGTTTGACAGAACATCGATCGGTAAGACCGTTCCACGCAATGGACCTTTCAGCAAGGTGCGCGCTCACCTCCTGCGCCTCAATCCCGGTGCAAACGCACTCTGGATAACGCCAGGCCGTGAAAAGCAACACCGTTCCGATCCCACACCCGAGGTCAACAGCGCGGCGCGGAACCGAACCCGACCGGGCCAACGTTTGAATGGCAAAGTGCGCGGTAAACAAATCATCGGCCGACCAGCGATGCCCATTTGTTTTTTGAAAAATGCGAAAATCACCGGCCAGGAAACACAAATCTTCACCCGCGGCGGGCACCAAATCTTCCCTCAGCTCCGTGTTGGGCTTGGGGCCGGGCGCAATCCACCCCGGTGGGCGGCGAGCGGGGCGCACAATGCCAAGCGAAGGTGTGGTCACGGGCCGCTTCTTTACCGAAGTCAGGGGATGGGCGTCAAGCCGCGGCACGGGCCATTTGCGCACGTTTCGTTTGACTGCGGTGGCGAGCGACGGTCTTGTCTTCCGAGTGCGGCTAGTGCACCGATTCCGTAGAACTGATGGGTTCAGATGAATTGCAGCAAGGGTTCGTTGCTTTATCAACTCGGTGCACTAGTGCACCGATTCCGTAGAACTGATGGGTTCAGATGAATTGCAGCAAGGGTTCGTTGCTTTATCAACTCGGTGCACTAGGGCCGCGCCTGCGCGGCCGGGGTGTGGGGCGAATGCCCCACGGAAATAAAACCAGTACCGCGATTTCGAGCGCTGCGAAGCAGCAACAATCAACCCATCGGGTTGATTGAATCGCGGTACTAGGCCCGCCTGCGCGGCCGGGGTGTGGGGCGAATGCCCCCCGGAAACAAAACTAGTACCGCGATTTCGAGCGCTGCGAAGCAGCGGCAATCAACCCATCGGGTTGATTGAATCGCGGTACTAGGGAGCAAATGACAAATCGGCTCGAATTGGGTTGACCTGCGGGGTTCGCCTCCGCCATGCTCGCCCGTCGGCGCAACACGGCCGCGCGCATGAAACGGCATTCTTCCAAAAACAAGCAGGGTTCCCCGCCTCAAGCGCGAGCGCCGCGCAGACGAGCTTCACCTCAGTCGGCCGCAACATCCGATTGCGTACACATCGGGCAGGCCACCCTGTTTCGAGTGGACTGTTTGCGCTGGCTGCAAGAGCGGGCTCCCAACTCCATTCACGCCGTGGTGACCGACCCTCCCTACGGTCTGCGTGAATTTTCGGAGGTTGAAAAAGAAAAACTTCGCAAAGGCCGAGGTGGGGTGTGGCGCATTCCACCTGAGTTTGACGGGTCAAAGCGCATGCCGCTGCCTCGTTTCACAACGCTCACCGCCAAAGAACAAAAGGCCCTCAAGACCTTTTTTGCCGAGTGGGCGCGGCTCATCTACCAAGTGCTTGTGCCCGGTGGACACGTCTTTATCGCAACCAACCCTCTCGTTTCACACTTGGTGTACCTTCCACTGATGGAGGCTGGGTTTGAGAAGCGAGGGGAGATCATTCGCCTTGTACAAACCCTTCGAGGCGGAGATCGGCCCAAAAACGCGCACAACGAGTTTCCAGATGTAACGGTCATGCCACGTTCCGCGTGGGAGCCTTGGGGGCTTTTTCGCAAACCGTGTGACGGATTGGTTCAACAAAACCTTCGCAAGTGGAAAACGGGGGGACTTCGGCGTGAGTCGGCCGAAAGGCCGTTTACCGACGTGATTGAATGTTCGCCTACCCGCGCGACGGAGCGTCAGATTGCCAACCATCCTTCGCTTAAACCGCAGGAGTTTATGCGACAAATCGTTCGAGCGGCACTCCCGTTGGGCCAGGGCATTGTGCTCGACCCATTCATGGGAGGTGGGTCTACCATCGCCGCTGCTGAGGTCAACGAGTATAAGAGCATTGGTCTTGAAGTTGATGGCGAATATTTTCAAACCGCCGTCCGCGCCATTCCAAAACTAATCAAGCTGCCGTTGCGCGCGCCGAAACACCACGTAGCGCAAGTAGCTCGGTGAACTCTGCGCCACGGGGGTAAAGTCGCCCTCAATGTTGGGGGTAGAGGCAATCCACGCTTCCACTCCCCGGGCAAAACGCGAACGCGTCCACGGGCTTGAAAGCGCTTCTCCCGGCGCCAATAACAGCACCAGCGTGTCCACGTTGCGCGCATCGAGCAGGCCCGCCGGGATCTGTTTGGTGGTATGCCCTCCGGGTAGAGCTGCAATGGTAGGATCGGTAATTCCCGCCAGATCGACAATGGACGCTTGGGTAGATGCGCCTACCCATCCAATATCCAACGCCGCAACCACGTGCGCCCCCGAAAGCGACGGACGCAGTTCTTCGATCACTGCCATTCTGTCGGCTCCAACGTTCGCCGCCGTGGGTCCAATTTTAACGAGCACAAACAGTTGACCTGTCACGGCAAGCGCTGTGCGTACAAGGGTAGATCCCAACACCGCCACCTGACCCAAACAAAGTGCGCCAAGCGCAATGGTGGGTAGAATGGGCACCATCAAACGCGAGAGAGGCATCCAATCGCCGCCCGCGAGAGCGATTGCCGCCAAATGCACCGGCACAGAAACCACCAGCGCTTTGGGGTAAGGCGCGAGCCTGCGAAACGCCAAAACCGCGGCCACAGCGGGTGGACCCGCAAGCAACGCGCACGCCCCCGCATAGGCCAATCCGAGCTGCGCATTCGGCGACTTGGCAAACACCGAAAGCGGTGCGGGCCTACCAAACTGAATGAATCGCGCAACAGCAACCAATACAAACGGCGCGAACACAAGAGTTAGAATCAGGGCCAGCCGACCGCTTTTGGGTAGGTTGGAATTGCCCATATCCTCGCTGCGCGACGAATCTGCGTTGCGTACACCTGCTCGAAGTGTAAAAAACACCCCAAACCCCAACGTGGCCGCCCATGGCAATAATTCAGGTCGAAGCGCCGCCGCCAAGCCGATACACAACGCCGCCCCACGAGGTGTACTCAACAGCGGCAAAGAGGCTCCAAGCGCGGCGAGCGCGAGGACAACTCCCGTTTCCATCCCCGAAGCGGACCATGCTCCAAGCGGTGCCGATGAGGCGAGCAGTAGAAACGGTATCCAAAGCCATGCGCGCGACCGACCGGTTTGGGGAGGCCGCGAAAAATCCGAAGGAAACGCGGTAAAATCTGACGGAGCAGAATCGGTGGGTAGGTTTCTTGGGTCACCGCCGCGGTGAAGCGAGCCACGCTCAATGGTGCGCGCAGCCGCCCACCCGACAACAAATGCCGCACCTACCCATGCGACCACACCTACCCATTTGGCCGCGACAAACGCAGAAACCACACCCCCCTTTGCAAACAGCGATAAAAACCAGGCATAGCCGTACGGTGTGACGCCGTCGGTGATTGGGCCGCCGGCATTTAGGCGCGCTCCTTGACCCGCGGCAATGTTGGCGGCATACCTGGCTGTAATCAGCGCGTCGTCGACCATGAACCGACGAAACGCGAGCGCTCCACCCAGCGCCGCAGCCGCAAACGCAAAGCCGCCAAACAACGGAAACCGACTTGATATTATCCCGGCGGTTGCAGTGGAGGGCACGCGACGGTTGGGAATGTCGGCGCGCGATGTCATGGGCTGAAGATACCCAACTCCAACCCCGTCAGGCAAGTGCTCTATTTTCCATTCCTGCCGTGCTGTCCGTTCGCGCGCGTGAACGTTCCTATTCCGTTCGTCGCTCGTCTAGGATACATTTTTCGAATGGCTCGTCTCTCCGGCTTTGCTCGCATGCCCATTCCCGGGCCGTGGGCTCTTCCATTTTACGGAACCCACGCAAACGCCGTTCGCTTACTTTTGGATCCCATTCCAACGCTTGAACGAATGTGGAAAGAGCACGGCGACGTGGTGGCCGTTGCCGCGGGAAACCCCGCGCTTGTATGCGCATTTGGGGCAGGGCGCAATCGAGAGGTGTTGTCCAACCCAGCGCTGTTCGGAAACGACACCAACTTCTTCGTTGAAATCCCCGCTGACAGCAGCGTTCAACTCATTATTAAAGGTCTTCCATTCCGTGACGGCGACGACGCTCGCCGGCACCGCCGCCTCATGATGCCGGCGTTTCAAAGGTCCGCGCTCGATGGGTACGCCGGTGACATCGCGTCGATTACGGACAAGGCACTTGCGGAGTGGCCGGTGGGCGCAGTCACCAACGTGGCTGTTCTTACCCAACGGCTCGTGCAACGCATCGCCGTCCAATGCTTCTTCGGCCTTCCATGCACTGGGGATCGAACTCTCGGTGATATCATCGCTGAGGTGGCAGACCTTTTCGTTTCGCCTCTGACGCTCGCCCTTCCCTACCCTTTGCCTGGAACACCGTTCAAAAGGTTGTGTGATCTGACGGATGAGATGATCGCGGCGCTCAGTACAATGTTTGAAGAAAAGCGAAAAGCCGCACCTACCCATGACGTCCTTTCGCTGATGCTCCATGCGCGCGAAGAAGACGGCTCGTCGTTCTCTGAAAACGACCTCATCGGCGAGGCGATTACACTGTATGTTGCCGGACACGACACGCAGGCAAAAACCCTGGCGTGGACGCTCTTCCTTCTCGAACAACACCCCACTGTTCTTGCGGATCTCGTTGACGAAGTGAGCGGTGTATTGCGGGGCGGCCTGCCCTCCGTCGAGGACATTCCCAAAATGCCACTTCTCGATCGAGTCTTGAAAGAAAGCATGCGCGTGCTCGCTCCGGTGCCCACGCTGTTTCTCAGGGTTGCGCGCGGCGAGGCCCCGCTTGGTGCGTACACATTGCCAGAAGGGGCGCGCGTGATCATTTCGCCATTTCTTACCCATCGCGATCCGGCGATTTATACAGAGCCGCGCCGCTTCCTCCCCTCGCGCTGGGAACACATTCAACCCACCGCGTATGAATATCTACCCTTCGGCGCGGGCCCGCGCACGTGCATAGGGGCCGCTTTCGCCACAATGGCGCTACGCCTCATGCTCGCTATGATCGTCCAGCGCTTTCGGCTCACCCTCGCGTACGGCGCCAAAATCACCGCCCACGCCCAGAGCAACCTGCTCTGGCCGAAACACGGCATGCCCATGCTTATCGCACCGCAAGATCGCCGATTCGCACCGCAGAAGCATGTGCGTGGGGAGATTGGTCAACTGGTGGATCTACCCATGATGGTTTGACATGCCTCAACCTGTAACGGCCGGCAACCGAGTCAGGCGCGAAGCGCAATCGGCGAGTTTCAAACTTTGAGCATGCCGCGAAAGCCGCGGGCCGCATAATACGATTCAGCCCCGTTGTGATACATAAACACGGTTTCATACCGGCGATCACAAAAGATGGCGCCGCCGAGGGCACGAATGTTGGCCGGGGTCTTTACCCAGCTCGACGTTTTTTGGTCAAACTTACCCACCGTTTGCAATTGGCGATATTGCTCTTCGGTGAGCATTTCTATACCCATGGCATTTGCCATGAAAATCGCGCTTGATTTGGGCTTATTTTCTTTGCGAGCGTGGAGCGCTTCATGGTCATAACAGAGGCTCCTTCTACCACTCGGACTTTCTGCCGAGCAGTCCACAAACACGAGTTGGCCGGTGTCTTTGTCTTGTCCAATCACGTCGGGCTCGCCGCCGGTTTGCTCCATTTCGCCGAGTGAGTTGAGTTTTGCGGCGTTGGCTTCCAGCCGCGTTTGTACAGCCGCCCATGTGATCCCGGCGTGCCGAGCCACGTTTTTTTCAAACCGAGCCTTTAACGTGGCGAGCAATTCATCCCACTGCTTGCCTTGGACTGTTTTTGTTTTTGCCATGGCGGATCTACCCATTAGAGCGAGGCAACCAGAAGATTGTGTTCCGGATCGATACCCCACACCGTGGTGGGGCCGACGCTGACCCGTACGACGCCTTGTGTAGACTGGTAATATTGGTATTTGGGCGGATTAAACTGATAGCGAGAAAAAACATTATAGGTTGGCCCCGGCGCCGCCGACGGACCAAACGAAACGCCGGCGGCATTAACCCCAACGTGTACATAGGGAGGTGGATAGTCAGACCAGGAGGCACCGTTATACCTGAAACAAGAATTCGTGTCGACGCGAAGGGCTAGAATAAAGGCTTTTTCGACCGCCACAGCGGCACTCCAACCGCTGTCGGTGGTGAGCCGCTCAAATCCTTTGGAGGTCCACCGCACGACATATCCGGCGGTGTCTACCCCTACCACGGTGCGATCGGCTGCAACTGCAACACTCAACAATTGTCCGGGCACGGTTGTCCACTCACCGCTGCTGTTGGACCAAACCGCTCCATCTTCAGCCACGGCCCAGGCCGGACGAACTTTGGCAGGCTTTGGAATACCCCAGGGGCCGGGGCCGCGCCCGAGTTTGATTTGGTTTTCAACAATGGCGGGGGTTAGGCTGCCGATGGCCAGCCGCTTGAGCCCTTTGGGGGCTTTGCTCACCGGCGTCCACGTGGAGAGGGGCGGGCTTGACGGCTTCCATTGCACAACGGCGCCGTCGGACTCGCGCAAAGCCCAAACGGCGTTGTCGTCCGAAGGATCAACCGCAACGTCACGCACTTTGGTGTTTGTAGTTTGCCAACCGAACGAGATAGCAGAGTCAAATCCACCCATTGGTTCGGGCTACCACGGTCTTGAGCGGGTAGCAACCTTTCCTACCCAGCCTGTGCACCAAACGCTGGTGTCCCCTCCGGCGCGCAGCCTGCGAGCGCCTTGAGGGGACCGGCGCGCAAGCGCGACGAGGGGAGGCATGATGCGGGTATGACACGTGTGTTCCCCAATGCGGGGCGAGGCAGCTTTGAGCAACCGCCGCGTGATTGTTGAAACCGGAGGCGTGTGTCTCCGTAGTGTCGATGGACACGGTGGAAGGCGCGATTGGAGCAGCGAACATGAGTGAAGCGGAACGGTGGTTGAAAGACTGGCATGCGAAGCGACCGGGGGTGACCGCGCGGTCGGTAGCTCGGGGGAAGCCTTCTTCGTACGATCGGCTGGCGGGGCTTGTGCGGCGGGGAGATCGGGTGTTGGATTTGGCATGTGGAGATGGTCTGCTGCTTGAAAAGGTGCTGACTCAGGGGGCGGCGGAAGCAACGGGACTGGACATGAGCGCGGCCGAGTTGGGGGCAGCGTTGGCACGGCTTGGGGACGGCGCACGTTTGGTGGAGGGGCGGGCGCAGGCGTTGCCTTTTGGGGATGGGTCGTTTGACTTGGTGACGTGTCACTTGGCGTTCATGTTGATGGACGCAGTGGATGAGGTGGTGACCGAGGTGCGGCGGGTGCTGCGGCCGGGCGGGCAGTTTGGTGTGGTGGTAGGTGGACCGCCAGCGGAAGACGACGCGTGGACGCGAGTGGCTCAGCTGTTTGTGGGGACAGGGCCGGTGGGGCCGGTGTTGGGTGACCGGCGTTGTCATCACGAGGCAGGGTTGCGTGAGCTGTTACAGGCTTTCGGGGAGGTGCGGGTGGAGGGGTTTTCGGTGGATCTTTCAGGTTCGGAAGAGCAGGTGTGGGAGTTAATGTTGGATACGTATTTGTTTGAGATGGTGGCCGAGGACAAGCGGGCGGAGTTTGAACGGGCTGCCCGAGCCGCGGTGCGGGAGTTGGCGCGGGAAGACGGGACGATACCTTGCACGTTTCCGATGTCGATGGCGGTGGGTAGGCGCTGATGGGTAAGCGGCGCAACCTGGGTAGGTTGGGTTCAATGGGTAGGCGGGCCGGTTTATTAAACTGTGGCGCGGAACGTGGCGCCGCTGCGGAAGGTGGTTTGCCGTTATAGGTCGGAGTTTATAGGGTAGATCCGCCTGGAGCTTATGAACGGCGGCGCCTGCGGAACATGGCCAATGCCGCTCCCAAAGCCAATGCGAGGCCTGCGGCGTTGGTGGGGTTGGATGCGCCGATTTGACATCCACCTTCGTCTTGAGCGTTGGCTTTGCCACCGCTCCCGTTGCCGCCGCTGCCGGCACCTCCACCGCCGGTGCCAACGCCTCCCGTGCCGGCGGTACCCCCTCCCGTACCACCGGAGCCTTCTGGACAAGGGTCAGATCCGGTGGTTCCCGAGGGCACGAGATAACCGCTCACCGGGGTTTGATCCAACGAGGCCTGAAGTGTCATGTCCGAAGCGAGCGCTTCTTGCGACATGATGCCGACAAAGTGGTTGACCCACACATCACCGGGTGAAAGTTTGGAGTATAAAGCGGCCATGTCGGCGTCAAGACCGGCCTGAGCGTTCATACCGTTTTCGTCGGCGTATTGGCTGAGCGCCTGGTCTTGAAGGAGGGTGGCAATTTCAGACGGTTCTACCAAGTGAGCGCTGGACACAAGCCAGGCTTTGCCGGCCCCGGCGGCGAAGCCAGCGGCGCGAAGCTCGCTGTAGTTGCTTGTTTCAGTATCCCAATTCCACAGGAGGTCTTTTTCGTTGATGGTAAAGGTGGGGAAGTTGGAAGGTTCCCACCTACCCTCGGCAAACACCCACAGGTTGACGGGTACATCACCCGAAGTACCGGCACGCAAGAGGCGCAGCGGAATCATGGGGGCGGCGCCTGGGAAGGTGACGCGCACAGGCTTGATTTTGTCGACCCCGACGCCCGGCACAAGCTTCATGGCGAGAAAGCCGAAGCCCTCTGAAATGTACTCTCCGATGATGGGCTGCACGGCGGCGGGAATAACGTAGCCGTGGGAGGTGAGCCAGTTGATGAGTTCTTGCGGGTCTTGGGCGGTGAGCTGAACCTGCTCAAACGGTCCGACAACGCTCTGGTCAATAATTTCGATACCGCCGCCGCCGTCGCCTCCGCCGGAACCGTTGAAACAGTCGGGCGAGATGCCCTCGACGGTGACCGCGGTTGTTTGCTCCAGCGCTTGAAACAAGCCGTCGGCCGAGATACCAACATCGACCTGACCTTTGATGGGAAACACCCAGGCGAACGACGCGGGATCGCCGGTATAGTCAAACTGATCCCACAGCGTTGTGGAGTCTTGGCTGATGGAGAGAACCATTTTGTGGCCGGCAATCGGCGTGACTGTTTCCTCAAAAAACGCCGCACAAGCCGATGCGTCGCGGGCGCCGGCAAACGCGGAAAACAGCAGCGCGGAGAGCGGGATCATCCAAGAGTGTCGCATGGGTGTACTCCATTGAGGTCGAGAAAAAACCGACCGGGGACACGCGGCGCGAACCTGTAGGCGCGAGGTTGCGCGTCACATGGCAGAGGTCACGCAAGAATGTACAGCCGTTCTGGAGAAAAAGCGACGGACAAAACGGGGTGAGCGACCGATCCCAACAGAAGCTCGCCTAGCGGCGGGCGTGGGTCTTAAAGAAAGCGCGCAGCAACGCCAGCTCTTTTTCGCCCTGAGGGCCGAGCGATTCTACCAGGTTGTTTGTTTCTTCAGGATCCACCGTCAGGTCAAAGATCTCCTCGGTGCCTTTTTCCCTGTCGATCACCACCTTGTGATTTCCGACAATGAGGCCTTGAGTATAGATCCGCTCAGCGGCAATGGGCCTTGTCAGCTTGGGTGATTGACCTCGAAAATAAGGTGTCAGACTTTCTGCCAAAAACGAGCCTGGGGTAGAAACACCGAACAAATCGAGAAGCGTTGGACCGAGATCCAATAGGCTGACAGGGTCTTGAACACGCCGCGGAGCCGCCCCGGGAATGCGAACAAACAAGGGGACGCGAATCAGCTCTTCGTACACGGTAATGGTATGGTAGGGCGTATTGTGCTGACCAAACGCTTCGCCGTGATCGGCCGCGACAATGAACGTTGTTCTGTCGAGGAGGCCTCGTTCAGCAACGCCGTCCCACAATGCTCCAATGGATTTGTCAGCGAGGGCTACTTCGCGCAAATACCGATCAAACGCCGACCCTTTGGTGCCGGCGGCGTTGTAGGGATAATGTGGATCCATCAGGTGGGCGAAGATAAAAAGAGGGCCGCCTGTGTGTTTGTCAAGCCGCTCCAGAATGGCAGGGATCACCTGCTCCGAAAGAGGATAATCTTGTCCGGCCTTGGGCTTGAAAGGCACTTCTTCAGAATAGCCGCCTTTCAGGTTTTTACTGTTGAGGGCTGAGTAAGAAACAAAGTTGACGCACTTGACGCCGGCTTTTTCAAGCAGTGTGGGAAAGCGGGTTGAACGGTCTTTGCCAATGTTGACTCCCGTCCAAAAAAGCCCGCTGTAATGTTTGCCCGTGTGGACAGCACCCCAGGTGGGTAGAGTGCGCGCACCCGGACTGCGCGTCATGGCAAAGTCTACCGAGCGCGATCGAAGCTCGAACAAGCGCGGTAATTGGGCGCGCCTTTTCTCGTCGTCAAACAAGTTGGGGCGCATGGAGTCTACCGTGACAAGCAAAACAATGCTGTCTTTGGGTAGAATATCGGCACCGGTGGATGGGATGGGTGGATGTTTTTCGCGACTTTCAAACCAGGGTTCCCACTCGGCGGGCACGTCGGTTGATGCGCTCCTGAGGGCCTGCCGAATGCGCGAAGTGAGGGGTGCGACGACCGCTCCGTTCACGCGCGGCAACTCGGAGCTGACATCGGCGCGCGGTGGGATGATCACGGCGCACGCGCCGAC
This sequence comes from Polyangiaceae bacterium, assembly GCA_016712345.1. GTDB lineage: Bacteria > Myxococcota_A > Polyangia > Polyangiales > Polyangiaceae > JADJRH01. The sequence continues at coordinate 1,714,862 of JADJRH010000011.1, read as the reverse complement.
AAGCGTGACCACTCCGTGCGCGGCGAGGCCGAGCGATTTAGGCCTGTGCGCAATGGGGGTGGGTAGAACCGTTTCAGCGAGGCAGTGGGTGAGTAGGACCGCAGCGGCGAGCGAAACAAATAGGTGAACGCCCCGGTAGTCGTTTTTGAGAACAAGGTTGTTCAAAACGGCGAGGCCGATCGCCGCGGCGATGCCGGCATAACGCGCTCGCGATCGGCCCAAAAACGCGCCCAGACGGGCGACAATGGGGAGCGACACAGCGAGACCGATGAGAAGTGCGGCGAGCACGTACGGAGCGAGTGTTTCGTCGCTCATGCGTTGGGCAAAGTTGGCGAGGTCGTCGCTGACAATGAGAAACGCAACGAGGCCGGCGAGCGCCGCCAAAGCAACATCGGCCGCGAAACGCCGGGTCGGGGCGATGCGCTGCCAAAGGGCCACGCTTGCGGCCGACAAAACCCCGGCAAACAGAAGCTGCCCGGCGTCATACGCGTGGTGAAACGCGCGCGTGCCGATGGAAACACCCTTACGGCTGAGCATCGCCACAAACACCGCGTTCACCGCGGCGAGCGCGATCCACGAGAGCAGCGACGCGTTGACAGCTCCGAGCCGACGGGAGTTCACGTGGCTCTACTTACGCGAATGTGTCAGCGGTGAAAAGCCCGCGTGCCGAGTGGATGGCACCAAAACGTCCGGCAGGGCTCTTGGCAGGCGGTGTTAGGGGTTGTCGAGAGGGGGCTGAGGGCCGGGAACAATGCCCGCGATGTCGGGATCGACATCGGGCGGGCCAGCGTTGTTCGGTCCGCGATCGTGCCGGCGTTGTTGGCGCTTCGCTTCTTTTTCGCGCTGTTTGTCCTGGCGGTTTTTTTCCTTTTGCCGCTTGTTCACGCTGGGATTGGACATGACGCCTCGCTACGCGCGCGTCGTTCCGCCGGCGCGCCACGGCGGTTGTTGGGACAAGCGCCCCCGCCGAAGCGAGAGCGCGCAGTCCGTGCCGAACGTCACCAGCGGTTTCCGCCGCCCCGACGCCCGCCGCCGCCGCCGCCGCCGCCACCGTAGCCGCCGCCGCCGCCGCCGCGGTTGGTGCGCTCTTCAGCTTCGTTCACGCGAAGCGAACGCCCTTCGAGCAGCGCGCCGTTCATCTCGGCGATGGCTTTTGCCGCCTCTGCAGGCGAACCCATTGTCACGAACGCAAACCCACGCGACTGACCGGTTTCACGGTCGGTCACTGCGTGGACGTCGGTTACTTCCCCCACCGCCTGAAAGGCAGAGCGAATTGTCTCGGCGTTGGTTTGGAAGGAAAGATTGCCGACGTACAGTCTGTTACCCATTGCTTTTCTCGTCTCATTCGCGGCGCCGTATCACAAAATCAACCTTCCAACGCACCGCTAGGATCAGAGGGAAGTCCGCGAAACCAGGTCCGCGGCCCCACTACGAGATTGCTTGTCGGTGAGAGGGCGTTTTTTTTGCCCTTGTGGGGCTCGCCGTTCCTCCGGCGAGCGCACTCGACGTGAAGCGAGGGAAGTATTACTCGACAGCGTGAGAACACGCAAGCTGTTTTTGTGAACGGTTGTGTTCGGCCGGAGAAAATAGGCATTTATGCGCGACGTGGAGGGGGTTTTATTTGCTTTCGATTTCACGTGGGCATCACTTCACTCCGGCCGATGAGTACACTCGACCTTCATTTTCCCGGCTTCCCATTCACCCGCGTGAACGAACAGTCTCAACGGAAATCGCTCCGCGCCAAACTCACGGTTGCGGAGCCGGAGGCCACCGGCCCAGATTCCTCAGAACCAAGTCGGGACGATCGGTTTGCAGCATATCAAACCCCGGCGCCCACGCTTCGTCGTAGAGGCTTGGATCATCGCTCAAGCCGGCTCCCACGTCGGTCACGAACACATCCACAAGAGCGCGGTTGTTTGCATCGTGAATGGCCGGCGTCAGCGCACCGCCATCCGCACCGTCGTGCACTTCAACGATCACCGGCGGGTGAGCCGCAAAGTGCGCCAGCTCGGTGTTCAGCTCATTGAGATCGGCTACACGAATCATGGTCAAAAGCGCCGGTTCCAGCGCAAGCGCCTGATCGATCTTTTCTACCGAATCGGTGTCGAAAATCGCCCACTCCAACGTGTCCGTTTTTTGAATTGCCTCCACAAGCAAAGCCACTTGATCGGTCTTGTTTGCGTCCACAAGCACATGGACTTTTCCCTTGGCCGCCGTCAAAACTTCTTCAAAAGTGGGAATGCGCGCGCACGAAAAGTCGCCGGCATACTCCGATGTTTTCAGCTCCAGCGCTTGAATTTCGGCGAGCGTCATTTGTGCGGCTTCGCCGGTGCCGAACGTGGTTCTGTCCACCGTGGGGTCGTGCAAGTTGATGAGTACACCGTCTTTGGTGGGGCGAGGATCGGTCTCCACAAAGTCAATTCCCAACACAACGGCGGCGTTCACCGCGGCAACGGTGTCTTCTGGAGCAATGACTCCCAGCTCGCCCCCCGCCGCGCGGTGCCCGCTGACGAGTTTGGTGGTGCACGTCGGGTCGGTCGCGCACGCTGTGGGAATGCTATTTGTGCGAACGGGAGGTTTGGAGGCTGTGCAGTCAAAAAGCGCCGGGTCAACAATCGGGGCGCCTCCCGCCGTGCCGCCGGAACCACCCGACCCGCCGGTCGTGGTGACCTGACCTCCACTCCCGCCTTGCCCCGACGTTTCTTCCGACGGGCCGCACCCCGTGAGCGCGAGCGCGATCCCTAATGCCGAAACAAAACCCGTGAACTGCATGGGTGCAGCATGCGCCGAAATGGGGATACGCCGCAAGGTTATCGACTCAGTTGAATCTCGTCTTGGTCGAGCCGCAGATCTTCGGTTTCGATCGACGCGCCGACCATGTCTGCCGCGTTTCGCACTTCAACCTCTGTCAGGTGACCGGCTTGATAGAGTCTGACAAGGAACTGCCGAACAGACCGTCGGACCGCGTCACGCGCCGCGTGGAGATCCTCCGCGGGTACACGGTGAGGCCGATCCGGCGTCTGCGGCCCGAACTCACAGACTCCACGGCAGATGGGACAGCGGGGCACAATCTTTGTCTTGTGCTCGCTCATCCAAGAAAGCTGAGAATCGCGAAGTTGTTTGAACCGGTGCGGATAATCCTCAATGGTGCGCACCGCAGCCGCCGCCTCCGAAAGCCAAAAAGCGAGATTGGCATGATGTCCCGCAAGCTGGTGCAGATGTTGGGTTGCGAGCCGGCCAATTTGATCGGCAATCAACTCGGCACGGGCGATCGAATATGGCTTTGAGGTTGACATCCGATGTTTTGCGCAACGTTATTGGAATCACGGTGGGTGCCGTTCCCGGCGGAGCGGGGATGGGGCTTCACGTGGCGTTTTGAGTCAGTCGAAAGAACAGGTCTAACGTTTTTTGTGGGCGGGGGGCCCGCCCCCCGCAACGCCCCCCGGCGGAGCGCGAGGTTTTCTTTTTCCGCGCGGGTTTTCTCTGCCCATACGATTTTCGTATCGCCTCTTTCAGACATGACGTAACATCTGTTCAGTTGCCGTTATGCCCGCACGTATTTGCTGCCTCGACCTCGACACGTTTTTTGTCTCGGTAGAGCGGCTTTTTAACCCTTCGCTCGTGGGTAAGCCGGTGGTTGTGGGCGGAGAGCGCGGGGCGCGGGGCGTGGTAACGGCCGCCAGTTACGAGGTTCGGCCTTTTGGTGTGCGCTCTGGCATATCGCTCCTTGAGGCCAGTCGCCTTGCGCCGCCCAATGCGGTGTTTCTACCCACGCGCCACGGGGCTTATTCTGACTATTCGGCGCGTGTGCGGGAAGTGATTGAGCGCTACAGCCCCGAGGTGCGCGCGGCCAGCATTGATGAATTCTACATCGACTTTGCGGGCTGTGAGGGACTGTATAGGCAGTCAGAAAACGAAGACGGCGATGCGGCGATTGAGCGTGCTGTCCGAGCGATGTGTGCCGCCATTCGGCGCGAAATCAACCTGCCGGCAAGCGCTGGAATCGGCGCGACACGAGTCATTGCAAAGGTGGCGAGCGGCCGGGCCAAACCCGAGGGGGTGTTGCTTGTTCCGCAGGGTGGTGAGCGGGCGTTTTTGCTTCCGTTACCGGTGCGCAAATTGCCGGGCATCGGCCCTAAAACCGAAGAGCGGCTGGTGGCTGACGGCATTCATACGTTGGGTGATTTGGCCAATCTACCCACAGGCCCACTCCGGTCAAAGTACAGCCGCGTATTGGCCTTTTTAGAGCGGGAAATCGCTGGAAACGGTCCGGTAAAGTCACTGGGTAGAGAGCGGCCCGCATTTCACGAGCACGACCCTGAGGGGCTGGACCTCGGCTCCATTTCCAACGAGCGCACCTTTTTTTCTTCGCTCCACGATGAAAGTCGCGTCCTGACAGAACTTCTCAGCCTTGCAGAGCGCGTGTGTTTTCGAGCACGAAAACGCGGCATCCGCGCTCGCACTGTTACGCTCAAGCTTCGTTATTCAGACTTTGATACGTTCACGAGGGCCCGCACAATGGAGGCGACGTCTGACGAAGCGAAGGTGTATAGCGCAATCGTTCAACTCTACCGTGTGGCAAAAAAGCGGCGTCTACCCATTCGCCTCGTGGGTGTGGGCCTGTCCAACTTAATTGGACCAGAAGAGGCCGAGCAGTTGAGTTTGCCGTTTTGTACAGCTCGCCCCGTCGGCCCGATCATGGATGAAATCCGAGAAAAATACGGCTACGAGTCGGTGCATCTCGGCGGGTCCGCGGGCGCTCGTCGCGTGCCATAAACCCGTGAACTGAATGGGTGTCGCATGCGCCGAAATGGGGAGACGGCGCCAGAACATGGCTTTGAGGTTGACATGGGAGGTTTTGGCGATGGAGCCAAGGACTTATTGGACGGGGGTGGGCACCGTGGCCCACGCGTCGCCGTGAGCCAGGATGCCGCCATAGCCAGTTCCCCAAGTGACGAGTGACCCGTCGGTTTTAAGCGCCATCAGGGAGAAAGCACTGGCACTCACCCACGCAAAGTCGCTGTTGAACATTTGCACCGGAGATAGGTTGGTGACGACTTTGCCGTACGCGCCTGCGCCGCGGTCAACTCCCCAACAGAAAAGGCGATTGTCTGTTCGAGTTCCACAGATTGTTTGACCCTTCATGGAAACCTGCGCCCAATCGGTGTCGACGCCGATGGTAACGGGCGTTGCGCTGGAAATGTTGGTGCCGTCTCCAAACGGGGCTTGACCCCAACAAGTGAGTGCCCCCGTTGTGCGAATGCCACAAAATTGGTTTTGGAAATAGCGGCCCACTTCGATCGACTTCCAGTTGGTATCCGCACCGAATTGGGTAGGTGTTGGGGTGAAGCCGTCGCCCCAACAATAAAGTTCACCCTGGGTGGTGACGCCGCATGTTGCGTCGGACAAACTGACGTCGATCCATGTTTTGGCCGAAAGGATGGGGGTAGGCGAAAAACGGGTGTCCTGCGTTCCGTCGCCCAGAACGCCTTTGACATTGCTACCCCAGCAAAACATGGCGCCATTTGTTTGAATGCCGCAACGTGAGCTACTCCCGGTGACCACTTTTGTCCAGGTGGCGGTGCCGACCTGCATGGGAAGGGGAACATCTTTGACCCCAACACCCAACCCCAGCGCTCCACTGTCTGAGGTGCCCCAACACCAGAGCGTGTTGTCATTTTTAATGGCACATTGGCTTCCACTGCCGGACGTGGTCACGTCTTTCCAATCGGTGGCTGTACCGCTTTGCTTGGGGGAGATCTGCGGATCTTTGATATAACTCAGCGCCCAACACCATAGGGTTCCGTCCTGTTTGATCGCGCACGTTCCATCACCGGCTTTCCATGGCCCGGAGCCAACAGCGGTGGGTAGATCTTTGTTGCCAAAACTACCCATACCAAGTTGACCTTGGGAGTTGTCACCCCAACAGTCCACTTCACCTGTTTTTCTGCGGGCGCAGGCGCTTCCAAAATAGATGGTTCCGGTGGATAATGCGACTTCAGAATAGGAGTTGGGCTCGCCCACCAAAACGGGGGCCATACTTGTGACCGCCGGGGGTGGAACTGTCGCGAAATATTCGGCGGCGAGTTGATAATAATAGTTGAGGCCGCCCCAGCAGTAGAGCGACCCTTCTTGTCGAATGCCGCACACGGCGCTGTCTCCCACCTCCACCCGTCTCCAGTCAATATGGGTGCCCACCTGGAGAGGAGTGCTCGACAGTTTGGGGTTGCTCGATCCAATGCCCAATTGCCAGCGATCGTTGTCGCCCCAACACCAGAGTGTACCATCGGCCTTGATACCGCACGTGACCTCGGTGCCGGCATCCACAAACATGTATCCGGTGGCAACAAGCATTGGAACGGCAGATCCTCCCGCTGTGGAAGCGGCGCCCGACATCGGGTTTCCCCAACAGTACACATCTCCGTCGGTCTTGAGCGCGCACACGTGATTCATCCCGGTTGAAACCATGGCCCAGTCGGTTTGATTGCCCACCTGAATTGGGTCCATTGCAACGTTGACGCCTGACACCCCAAGCACTTTGTCCGTGCCGAGGCCCCAACACCAAAGCGAGCCGTCGAGATGAATGCCGCAGCCATATTGGCGCCCCAAGTCGATGGAGCGCCACAAACTGCCGGGAGCGATTTCTTGAGGTGAGGAAACAAAGGCGCCGTTGGCCACGTCGTTGCCCCAGCAGAGCAACGCGTCGTCGTCGCGAATGGCGCAACCAAACCCCAATCCTCCCAACCCACCGCCGGCGTGTACACTTTTCCAACCCGTTCCCGCCCCTGTGGGGGTAGAAACGTTCGCGTGGATGAGCGGGGCAACAAGGGGCGCAACGTTTTTCTCGCTGCTCAGCAGGCCCCAATACGAGATCGATCCGTTCGACTCAAGCGCGTGCACATGTTCGGCTCCGATCTCCAGCGTGCGGAAGTTGATCGTGCACTGCGTACCGTCCCAAAACGATCCGGGATTGCAGGGATGCGGAACGTCGGGCTCCGGCATACCGCCTGTACCACTTCCCCCTTGCCCTGAACCTCCCATCCCACCGGTTCCAGTGGTTGTTCCGGTGCTACCCTGCCCGCCCCCACCGGTGGTGCTGCCACCGTTGCCTGTGCCACCCGTTCCAGTGCCCGTTCCACCTGTGTTTGTACCGCCGGTGGACGATCCACCTGTACTTGTACCGCCGGTGGACATTCCACCCGCACCTGAACCGCCGCTTGCCATTCCACCTGTGGAACTACCAACCGTGCTGCTGGATGAGGTGTTTCCCCCGGTGGCGCCCATGCCCGTCGAACTGGAAGTGGCGTTTCCTCCTGACCCGCCGGTTGTACTTGTCGCGGTGGTAGATTCTGCGCCGTCACAACCGACGCCCAACCATACCACTGTCAGACCTAACAACCCGATGAGTCTCTTCATGACGGCCGCTCCTTGACAGCGGCCGTCATGAGCACGAGCTGTGCCGGCAACCGGCAAACCCGGGATCCCACACCTACCGCGGAAAATCTGCTGTTTGCCCACCGAGGCCTGTCGAGTTGAGAACGGCTGTTTACAACCCCTCCCATTCGTTCGCGTGAACGAACAGTAAGAGCGGAATTGGTGCTCTTGGCTCGGTGCAGGTACACATCCGACGAAAGAGCTGGAAGCAACAAGCCGTTGACAGGGGGGAAAAGATCCAATTTGATGGGCCAATGGTCGCTCGGAGATTCGGTATCGGGGAGGTCAGGGCGGCCGCGGTTGCCGGGTGGGTTGTCTGCCTTGCCGGGTGCAACGGCGGCACTGTGTACGAAGCCAGCGTAACAGGGTCCACAGACGCCGCCGGTTCCGGTGGAGCAACGGCGTCCACGTCAACGGCCGCAGGCAGCACAGGCGGATCGGGAGCAACAGGCGGATCGGGAGCAACAGGCGGATCGGGAGCAACAGGCGGATCGGGCGGAACCGTCCAATCGGGTTGCACGGTCGACTCAGAATGTCCCCTTGGAACTGTCTGTACACAAGGGCAATGCATTCCTGGGTGCAACGCAAGCCAGCCCTGCGAGGCCGGTCTTTCATGCTGTAATGGCACCTGCCACGATGTTTCAGCCGACGAAAGCAACTGCGGCTTTTGTGGCAACATCTGTGCTGCCAACCCGCCCCCACACACCCTCCCGCCGACGTGTGAAAATGGCCTGTGTACATTCGTCGGGTGCGAGCTAGGCTGGGCAGATTGTGATGGGGAACCTTCCAATGGCTGCGAGCAAAACGAACTGGCCGACGGGACTTGTTTTTGCTCACCCGGCGAGGTTCAACCGTGTTATGTAGGCGCGCCCGGAACGCAGGATGTGGGGCCTTGTCACGCCGGACTTCGAACGTGTGACGCTTCAGGCACGGGATGGGAAGCGTGTCTGGGTCAGGTACTCCCCGCCGCCGAGCAATGCGATAACGGCGTGGACGATGACTGCGATGGTCAGGTGGACATTGCAACGGACATTGACGGAGACGGTTGGACCGCGTGCGAAGGCGACTGCAACGATTTCAACCCATGGGTAAACCCAGGCGCTTTTGAAGATACCTTTGGTGTAGATCCCCAGTCGGGGTCAACGGTAGAAGGGGTGGGAAACGGCATTGATGACGACTGCAATTCTACCACTCCCGATTCGGGTATCGTGACGTGTGATGAGGGTGAGATCCTGACGGGGGTGACCGCGCTCAACCTGGCCAAAGCGATGGAACTCTGCCAAACAGCCACCGTCGGCGTTCCCAAGGCGCAGCAAACGTGGGGCCTCTTGTCAGCCGAGCTGCTTCGAGCCGACGGAACGGCCCCTTCCCCAGCGCAAATGGCGGCCTTCCAAAATCTCCAGACAGCCACCGTCAGCACGTATGGGTCTGTCACGCCAAAGCGAGGCACATCCATGGTGGGCCTTTCCACTGGGAAGATGCGCGCGCCGTCGCACCCTGACTATGTACCGTCCGCACCGGGCACAGACCTCGGATGGGTAGGCTCACCGCCGTCTTCCTATCTGGAGGCTCACAACGGCTTATTCCCCGAAACCGGGGGGTGCAACGCAGGCTGCCCAACCGGGTCGGGCGCAAACGACGGCGTGGTGCTTCGGCTTGTGGTGCGTACACCAACCAACGCGTACGGGTTTGTTTTCCGAAACCAGTTCTTAACGGCGGAGTATCCAACGTCGCTCTGCGCCGCCAAAAACGACTTTTTTTTGGCACTGCAAACAAGTGCCTCCCAGTTTATCCCGCTCGATGGAAACGTCGCTTTCGACCCTGTCGGCCTTCCGGTCTCTGTGGATAACGCAGCGTTTCAGATGTGTGAACCGTTGGGTTGTCTCTTCTGCCCGCTCGGCATGGCGGACCTCGTTGGAACAGGCATGCCGGCCTCCACAGGTTGGCTTGCCACCAATGCTCCCATTGTGATAGGCGAAACAATCACCCTTGATCTAACGGTGTTCGACGTTTCCGACGGCATCGGCGACTCGGTGGTGCTGCTCGATGCGTTTCGCTGGTTGCCTTACCAAATCAACAACAATCCGTGTCCCGTAGTGGCGGCCACCGATGGACTGTCGGCAAACGCCATTGGGACCAATCCCCATTGTGTGATGTGGTAAACTCTTTTCCCCGTCTCCAAAAACGCCTCGGCGCCTTGCCTCTTTCAAACAGTGCCTCTCGCGGCCGGCGACAAGATCCGCTACGGTCGACAACTATGTTCACTTCTCGCAGCGCTGCGCTTGTTCTGACTCTGCCTTTTGTTCTGCTCATGACCTCGTGCGGGGACGGAGGCTCCGGCACCGGCGGGTCACGTGGGTATACCCGCCGTGAATGGGTAGAACGTGGTAATGGGTAGAACGTGGCTAATGAGTAGAATCGGGCAATGGGTAGTGAGGAGACGCAACGCCTTTAATTGTCGAGGAGACGCAACTCCTCGTCGAGACGCTCATCGTCCGCGTCCCGTTGACTCGGAGATGTCGGCAACGCCGCACCGCCGGGCGCGAGAGCGGGGTCGCTTCGGCGCGTCCACCGACGGATGGCGATAACCAACGCGCCCGCGGCGGCCAGCGAGAGCACCCCAAACCCCACACCTACCCATGGCAGGGGCTGGCCCGGCGGTTCGGCCAGGATGCGGGAACCGTAGCGCGCAACCAAGTCGGTCTCAATGGCATGCGCCGACTCGCCCGCAACGAGCCTGGCGCGGACCTCGGCACGCAACGCATCGGCCTGCGGCCCCGCGTGGACATCCAGCGTTTGCGTCCAGCAACACGGGGCGACCAGCCTCCCAAGAAGCGCCGCCTCACCTTTCGCGGGACGTTCGGTCGCCGCGGACGGTTCGGCCGAAAACGCGGGAAGCGGCTTGGATAACCCGACCCCGGTGAACAGCATCACGGCGACGGCGAAACGACTGAAGAGCACGCCGACCAACCGTGTCCACGTTCGAGACTTCATCGTCCGATTGTAACAACCGCTTTGCGTTCGCCCATGTGACGACATGTCGCGGCCCGCCCTTTTGCACATGACCCTCCCAATTCCAAGAAACGACCCGCATTTCGTGTGCGCAGAAGGACGGGCGTCGCCGGCCTTCGCAAAAGCCGAGTTCCGGCGGTGCACAAACTGCACCCCCCTGGTCACAATCTGGCGGCGTCTCGTCTGTCAGGCTATCCGGGAGAAAGTGCGTGTGTCGATCCGCTTCGACAGAACCGCCGGTACGACTTGGCCACTTGCAGGTTTGGGGTTGTGCGGCATAGACGGTGGTTCAAGCAGCGGCCACGATGCGTGGCTATTCAAGCAGCTTGACCCACACCTGTTTTCCATCAAACGCCATCGCATATTCCCGCACGGGCGAGGCGCCGGCCTGCGCCACCTGAATGGCATATTTGCGATCACGGATTTGCTTTTTCGCTTTTTCGAGCGCCATTTCGGGTGTCTCTTTGCCGAAAGGCACCTTGAGTTCCATCACCACACCCGGCCGCCCTTGGGTCTTGGGGATCATGAGTACATCGGCGCGGCCATACCCCGACTCACGGTTGGACAGAACCTGATAGTGGGGTTCTAGATGTACCAAGAGCCCGAGTACCAGGCCGTGGTAGAGCTTTTCAGGCTCTCGGCCCGCGCCGTCTTGATAAGACAAAACGGTGAGTAAGATCTGTTGGAGAAACGATTCTACCGTGGGCGCGTCGCCATCGAGCAGCGCTTGGACAAGCTCGTTGAGGATGTCCGGTTTCGGGGCGACCTTTTCCAGCCAATGGCGAAACATTGTGCGATACACATTGCGCACTTCGATATTGGGGATGGCAAGCTCTCCCCTCAGGTCACCCATGTCGTTGGAGTAGAGGTCGACCAGCTTGAGATACCCTGAAAAAAGTAAGAAGTTCCACAGCGCGTCGGGCTGTCGATCGATATCCCGAAGCACCACGTTGTCATCAATCGGAACATCGATTGTTTCCCCATTGAGCAGCGCGGCGGACATGGCCGAAAGGCCCATTCCCTGCCGAGTGGCAAGGTGCTCCACCAAGTCGTTGGAGCTTGTGTTGACCCAATAGGGTGCGAGCCTACCCATGCTGACATAGTTGAGAATGGACCAGGGATTATAGATGACCTGACCGCCGAAGAGATACCCATTGTACCACGACCGGACCTCTTCGAGACGGTCAGGATCGATAATGCTTGCCACTTCTTCTTCGGTAAATCCAAACGCGGTCGCATTGCGGGGGCTCAGGATCGAATGAACCATGATGTTGTTGAGCCCCGAAAACATGTTTTCTTTGGATACGCGCAGAATGCCCGTTAACACACCCTTGAACAGGGCATTGTTGTCTTTGAGGGCCGCGGAGAAGAAGTTGCGAAAGAACAGGACAATCTCCTCAAAAAAACCATTCAGGTACCCGGACTGAATGGGGGTGTCGTATTCATCAATCAGAATGACAACGCCTTTTTTGTGGTGCCGGTGGAGCATCTTCGATAGCTCAAAGAGCGAATCTTGAAGATCCTGTTTGGTGGCCTCCCCAGCAAGGATACGCTCAAACATCTTCGCCTGACCGACATGCAGCGACCCACCCGTCAGGATGTGCTCGTGATCTTCGTAAAGCCCCCGAATTCGGCCGCCGATGGCGTTAAGCGCGTCGGCGAACGAGGTTGCCTTGATGTCTTTGAATGTGACATACAGCGTTGGATATTGCTGAAAGTGGCGCATCGCCGCCGGATCGCGCGTGACTTCCAGCCCGTCGAAGAGAGAGGACAGGTCTTCATCCGTTTTCCGAAGAAAGTAACCAAGCGCCGAGAGGTTGAGCGTTTTGCCGAACCGCCGTGGGCGCGGAAAAAGCAGAACTTTGCTTGGATCCGCAAGAACCTGAACAATGAAGTTGGTCTTGTCGATGTAGCCGTGTCGTGCTTCACGAAGCGCACGAAAATCAGACTCGCCGATGGCAGGGATAAACTTCATGGGGGATTCACCGGAAGGCACGGCGGCACCTTACCACCAACCGGCGACGGGAAGCGAGCGGTTCTGATTCGGCGGGCCGGCGCCCCTCGCCGTTGCGCAAACTACCAGCGCCAAAGTGCGTTCCAAAGTTGCTCGAAAAAGCCGGGCTCGGGCTCATTACAAAGCGGCGGAATGGATTTCAGTCCGAAGTGCTTCATGATGGCCTGTCGCGCCAGTTGAATGCTCTCCGGATCGTTGGGATCGTATGCTGTCAGCGTCTCCCCGTCGTACTCGCTTTCCGGGGCGTCGACATACGCGTCGTGGCTTGTGGAGGCGACTATCTTGCTCATCGGGATGACCGCACATTGCCGGACGATCGTGTCGTTCGTGTGAAAAAGCCGCGGAGCTTGGATGAGCATCCGCTGCCCGATCGCCCTCACCGGCCTGCGGCGTGGGCTCGGTGAGATGTTCGCCGGGTCGCCTTTCTACCAACTGCCCATTCGCGTGCGTGAACGAACAGTAAGAGCGGAAATGGCGTTCTTTGCTTGAGGTCACAATGCCTCTCGCGGCCAACGCCAAGATCCGCTACGGTCGGCAACCATGTTCACTTCTCGCAGCTCCGCGCTCGTTCTGACTCTGCCTTTGGTTCTGCTCCTCAGCTCGTGCGGAGACGGAGGCTCCGGCACCGGTGGGTCGGACTCCACAAGCACTTCCGGCACGGGCGGGTCCGGCGCCACCGGAACAACGACAGGCGCAGGAGCCACGGGAGGAACCGGAGGGTCCGGCGGATTGGGCGGCTCCGCCACCGGCGGGTCAACCACATCGGGCAGCGGCGGCTCTACCATGTCAACCGGCGGCGGCGGAACCGCGGGCGCAACAGGTGGAACCGGGGGAGGCACAACCACCGGCACAGGTGGATCCGCGGTGGATTATTACGGGGCGATGGCCGGCTGCGACATGATCAACATGCCGGAGGTGTTGTCGCCGGATCCGTCGATCGTCGACAACGTTTTGGACTTTACCGGTGAGCCCGCGATCGACCCGATGTACCTGACAGCGGGCGGGCAGGCGATGTACGCGGCGGGCAACCTGAATGCGAGTTCGCTCTACTCGGAGATCTTCGCTTACGAAGCCCTCTACCGTTGCAACGATGCCGGGTTTTTAAAGGGTGAAGCCGACATTGTGTACACCATCAACGGTAAGAAAACCGACCTGCTCGTGTCCATCGACGGTATCAAAGTGGGGGTGAGTGTTGTCCGGGCGATGAGCTTCCCCAAAGGTGCCCCCTACCCTGTTTCGCAGGCGCTCACGGTGCTCGATGGGAAGCTCGCCGACATTCTTCTGAGCACGGCCAACGTGGCACCTGAAGACGCTTGGGAGAAACAGATTCTCGCGGTGGTGGCGCAAACTCCCGACCATGCGCTGGCGATTGAGCAGGCGTGGACAATGGTCAACGCAACGAACAAAGCCGACACCATTGTGGTGGTGACTGTCACCGAGGGGGACGACGATTTTATTTATTACAACCCGTAAAGATCCCAAAAAAGACGAGACGAGCGTTCTTTTGCGGGCCAACGGCGCGGCCCTTCCCACTGCCATTGGACTCCACAATGATGACTGAAAACACCGAACCTACCGACGATCTGCGGGCAGAGCTTGGGCGCGAAACCAACAAAAAGGCGTCTTGGCAGGTCTCCACACTTTTGTTTTTGGTGTTCATTGCGCTGGGCCTGGCGGGGCGGTCCGTCGAGTCCATTGCCATTCTCGTGGGCGTTTTGCTCTTTCACGAGGCTGGACATGCCCTTGGAATGTTGGTCTTCGGGTATCGCGATGTGCAGATCTTCTTTCTGCCTTTCTTCGGCGCGGCGGTAACAGGGCGCAAGCCCGATGCGCCGGCTTGGCAACGCACAGTCATTCTACTGCTTGGACCGTTGCCGGGTATCTGCGTCGGCATCGCGTTGTTGCTCGTTTCGCGCGGTGCCGGGATCGCCGGGGAGATCGGGCGAATGGCGGTGTACATCAACGTGTTTAACCTGCTGCCGTTTGAACCGCTCGACGGCGGGCGGGTTCTTGGCGTGACACTTTTTGCAAGGTGGCGCTGGCTCGAAGCCGCGTTTGGCGCATTGGGCGCGATCGCGCTGTTTGCGATAGGGGTCAAGCTCGGCGCTTGGTTGCTCGGCCTATTGGGTGCATTCTCGTTATTCGGCGTCCGCAGGCGTTTTCGAATCGCCGAAGCCGCGAAGAGAATTGTGGACCGCGGCCTACCCGTCGACGCGCCTGTGGACGCAGTTGCTCCCGAAACGCTCGCGGCGCTCGACAATGAGGCTCGCGCTTTTTTGGCACCTGTCGAGGCGAGCCTTCCGCAGCGGGCCGCGCTTGTCCGTGAGATTCACCTTCGCGCGCGCGCCGCACCGCCCGGGCCCCTCGCCACAGTAGGGTTATTGTTCGCTTACGGGTTTGGATGGGTGCTGTCGATTGTGGCGGTGGGGATCATCGCTTATCTTTCCGAGCCGCCGGCGGATGTGCCCAATCCCGCGGATGGGGAGATGGGCAACGTCGGGGCCTTTGAGCACTCGTCAAGGTGAGCATCCTTGCCGGGTTTTGTTGCTTCGCGTAACGTGGTTGCCGTGCCCCCAGCCCCGCAGAACTTCGCCGCCGATGTACACGTTCGCTCACCCTGAATCCGCCGGCGGCCGAAAACCCCGCTCAGCTTTTGCGAGAAATTGCCGACCTGGCGGAAGGGCTGACGTGCGATCTGTACGGTGAGGGCGAGCTGATCGAAGGCTTCGAGCGCGAAGTCGCGGCCCTGTTGGGTAAAGAAGCCGCGGTGTTCATGCCGAGCGGCACCATGGCGCAGCAGATCGCCATGCGAATTTGGTCCGAGCAGCGCGGTTCTACGCGCATCGGTTTTCACTCCTTGTGTCACCTGGAAATGCACGAGCAGATGGGATACCGGTATCTCCACGGGCTCCACGGGGTGCATCTTGGCAACCGGCATAAGGTGCTCACCGCGGCGGACCTTTCAGGCGTTGTAGAACCGCTTGCCGCGGTGCTTGTGGAGCTTCCGCAGCGTGAGATTGGAGGTCAACTGCCGAGCTGGGAGGAGCTTTTGGAGCTGCGCGACGTGGCTCAAGCGCGGTCTACGGCTCTTCACCTTGATGGGGCGAGGCTCTGGGAATCGGGGCCATTTTACGGCCGGCCTTACGCGGAAATCGCCGCCCTTTTCGACTCAGTGTATGTGTCGTTTTACAAGGGGCTTGGCGGCATTGCGGGTTGTGCACTGCTCGGTTCCAAAACCTTCATTGCGCAGGCCAAGGTCTGGCAGCGGCGGCACGGCGGAAACTTGGTGCACCTCTACCCAGAGGTGCTTTCGGCCAAGCTCGGATTGCAGAAGCGGCTTCCACGGATGGGGGAGTATTGGGCAAAGGCAAAGTCGATTGCAACGGAACTTGGCGGCATGTCACAAATCGATATTGTGCCAAACCCGCCGCACACCAACATGCTGCACCTTCATTTGCGCGGCGATGCGGCAAAACTCGAAGGCGCGGCGCGGGCGATTGCGGAAGAAGATGGCATTTGGATGTTTGGCAAACTGCGCCCAACAGCGCTTCAAGGGGCCTGGCTTTTTGAGCTGACGGTGGGTGACGGGACGTTGGAGCTTGCCGACCGGGAAATTCGCGGCCTTTTTGAGAAGCTGTTTCTCAAAGCGGCGGCCGCCGATTGAACCTGTGTTTCGGGCGAGTCGGTTTCGAAAAACGTTCGGCTGTGCATGGTGCACAGGCCCCATCTTGGAGTATGGTGCGCCCATGGAACGAATCACCTTTGAACGGCTCGGCAGAGTGGCGAAGATCGGGCTCAATCGCGCGGCAAAACGCAACGCGTTCGACCTTTTAATGCTGCGCGAACTGGCTCAGGCAATCACGGACTACGAAGAGGATCGCGAGCTGTGGTGCGCGGTGCTCTTTGCGCACGGCGATCACTTCACCGCTGGTTTGGAGCTGAACGAAGTGGGTCCGGCGGTGGCGAGCGGCGCGCCGTTTTTCCCGGAGGGGCTCGTGGATCCCTTGGGACTTCAGGCCCGCGTGCGCACCAAACCGCTGGTAACAGCGGTGCAAGGGTATTGTTTGACGATCGGGATTGAGCTTTTGTTGGCCTCGGACATTCGGCTCGCGGCCGACACAACGAAGCTCGGGCAGATCGAGATCAAAAGGGGTATCATGCCCTTCGGCGGCGCCACAATGCGTATGCCCGCGATGACGGGTTGGGGCAACGCCATGAGGTACCTCTTGACCGGCGACATGTTCGACGCGGCAGAGGCTCTGCGGATTGGCTTGGTTCAGGAGGTCACATCCGCGGCGGATCTCGTTGATCGCGCAACAGCGCTCGCAACGCGCGTGGCGGCGCAGGCACCTCTTGGCGTGCAGGCTACTCTGGCCTCGGCGCGCCATGCGATGGCGCACGGCGAGGCCGCGGAAACGGCGAAGCTTCTCGATCGCACGCGTGAGATCATGAAATCGGAGGATGCGATGGAGGGTGTGCGTTCGTTCCTGGAGCGGCGAGAAGCCGTGTTTCGAGGGAAGTGAGCGACGCGGAAACCCCGGCGGAACAGCTCCGCCTCTTGCTCGCCCCCAAAGCGACGTACGAGGTCGTGCGTTTCTTTTTTCTTCGCGGGCTCGGGGTTCTTTACGCCGTCGCTTTCTCGATCCTCCTCTTCCAATTTTCACCGCTCCTCGGTTCTCACGGTCTATTGCCCGCCGCCCGCTACGTTGAACGCGTTCAAGCCGCCTATGGAGGGTGGGGCGCGTTTGCCCGCGTTCCGTCGATCTTCTTCTGGATCGGCACTTCCGATGCCACGTTTGCCTTCTTTGCATGGCTCGGCTTTATACTTTCGGTGCTTGTGGCCCTGGGCCTCACCAACGCGGTGGTCCAGTTTTTTGTGTGGGCGATCTACCTCTCGTTCGTGCACGTAGGCCAGGTGTTTTATGGGTACGGCTGGGAGATGCAGCTCTCAGAAACCGGCTTTTTAGCAGTGTTTTTGTGCCCAATTGCCACCCTCTCCCCTTTCGCCAAAACGCGCGTTCCCATCGTGCCGGTGGTGTGTCTCCGATGGCTCATCGCGCGCATCATGCTCGGTGCGGGGCTCATCAAGCTCCGAGGCGACCCATGCTGGCGCGACTTCACCTGCCTTGTGTACCATTACGAAACGCAGCCTATCCCCGGCCCTCTCACGGTGTTGTTCCACAGCCTCCCGGTGTGGGCCCACAAGATCGGCGTTGGCTTCAATCACCTGGTGGAAGTGGTGGCCCCTTTTTTCGCATTTGGTCCGCGCAAAGCCCGCATCGTGGCCGGCTGCCTCTTCGTTTCGTTTCAGGTCATCTTGATCCTGAGCGGCAACCTGGCGTTTCTCAACTGGCTCACCCTCCTGCCCGCGATCGCCTGTTTCGACGATCGCTTCCTCGCCCGAATTGTCCCCAAAAAGCTTCAAGAGCGCCTGATGTCCATCGCCGAGCGCGAACCTCCGCGAACAGCCATGCTCGCATCTGTTGGCTATGGGTTGACGGTGGCGGTGCTCAGCATCGGCCCTGTGCTCAACCTCTTGTCACCCCGCCAGGCCATGAACACCTCGTTTGACCCGTTCAACCTGGTGGGCAGCTACGGAGCGTTCGGCAGCGTGGGCAAAGAGCGCTATGAGATCGTGATTGAAGGCACGAGTGCCGAAGTTCCCGATGCGGATGCCGAGTGGATCGCGTACGAATTCCCGTGCAAACCCGGCGATCCGAATCGGCGACCGTGCCTCATTACGCCTTACCACTATCGGCTTGATTGGCAGATTTGGTTCGCCGCGTTTCGCGGTGTCAACCGTGAACCGTGGCTCGCATTTCTGATGTGGAAGCTGCTTTTGGGCGAACCTGAGATCAAGTCGCTGTTGGCGAACGACCCCTTCCCCGCCGCCCCGCCCAGGTACATTCGGGCTGACCTCTATCGCTATCAACTGGTGAAGCTGGGTGACCCGGATCCCGCTGTGTGGCGCCGCACGCGGGTCGACGAGGTGGTGAAGCCGGTGTCCAAAGACAGCCCCGAATTGCGGCGATTTCTCGTAAAAACGGCTTTCTGAACGCGACACCGGACGCGTTGTAAAAACGTGCGGCCAAGCCGAAAGTGCTGAAAATCCCCGGCCCGGCGATCGTTTGGAGCGTGCCCGCATATATGCGGTGTGCTTCCCCCGAGGCGCGCCGTCACTTCATCGAAACCCATCCACTGCCGAGGATCACGCGCGACTCGACGGCTTGTACAAGTGCGACGGCGCGAAGCCGCTCGCGATTCCAGGTGGATGGGAGGGTCAGCGTTTCGGAGCCTTCAAACGCCTCGCCTCGGCCCCCCGCGGCGATGGTGCCAATCCCCTTCATCGTGCGCACAATCGGCCCGTGCGCGAGGAGCGAACCCGCGTTTTCGCCGCGCGTGACCTGACTCGTCAGCCCTTCTTCAACCAGCACCAGCACCACCTCGGAGCGGGGGCGCGGCTCCGGCATGTCTGTCACGTGTACACTCACCTTCTCTGGGCTCGCGCTCCTCGTGATCGTGACTTTGGCCTTCGGAGCCACCGCGGCTCGGGCGATGGCGGCACTCGCGGCGCCGCGCTGCGAGCCCACAAACCCCGTTCGCCCGTCGACAACCATTTGCGGTGTATAGATGCGACTGTCTCCAAGCGCCTCCGCGTACGATCTCTGACGGCTTGTGTACGCCTCGCTCGAAAATGGATCGGCCCAGCCGAGGTCGTTCCAGTAGTCAACATGCAGCTCCAGCGCGATGATATCGACGTCTTCTCGCCGGCTTGTTGCGATCTCGCGGAGCAGTATGTCTGCCGGCGGGCAGCTCGAACATCCTTCGGAGGAGAAGAGTTCGACGACGACTGTTGGTCTGCCTGCCGTGGCAGGTTCGCTGCCGGGGTCTTGGCGGTCAGTGCTGGCCATGGATCGCTCGTGCGCGCTCGCTTGTTTCTCGGGAGGTGGGACATCACTTGTTGCGCCGCCAGCCGCGGAGGTTCCGCACGCCGCGCACGCAATTCCAAGCGCCGCCATCCACATGATTTTTCCGCTCATCGCCGGTTGCTACGCTCTTGCGCCGGCTCGGTTTCACCACGCTGCTATGTTTTGGCCTCCGGCCCGGCTCGCGAGCACGCGAAGCGCGCGCAAGCGAGCAGGCTTGGGAGGCCAGGAGGCGCGCAGGCGCGCAGCGCCGAGCACACGGCCGGTGGTGGGCAGGTGGTTTGTTCACGTGAGGGAACGAACAGTGTCACTGGAATACCTGTTCGTTGCCTGGCTCAATGGGGATGTGGCGGACATTGCCCGTTGTCGACGTTGCCCGTCTCTCTCTGGGCGAACGATTTCTCGTGGTAGAAGCGCAGTCCTTCCACGCGGCCTTGTGATGAACTGGCACAAACATAGGTGATCTCGGGGCCTCCACCTTCGAGTTTTGTCCTGCGTATGTCCATTTGGCCTGACAGGCAGAAGTGCTTCTTTCCAGGCACAACCTCCACAGCGGGCTCGCAGGCGAAGAAACCGAGATGCTGAGATGCCTTGTCGGGCGGAAGGCCCAGCTCGCGGAGCTTGTCGTCGGGCCCGTGGTGACAACCGAGCAGGGTCGCCTTGTCGTTTCTGCCTGGGATATCGCTGACGGTAACCATCGGATCGTCGTGACGGTCGATTGGAAAGGCGTGCCGGGGTTGTGCCGGAGTTGATCGATGTCGCTGTCAGGTTGGCTCATTTCGCGGGCTGGGTAGGCGGCGGCGGGTTTTGGGATTGGAGAATGTCAAGTGTGTGCTCGTCGGGGATGCCTTGATAATACGCGTCGAGGATGCGGGTGAAGACCGACGGCTTGGGTAGGACGGCTGCAAAAAGGGTGGCGGATGAGCGGAGTTTGAGGTCGTCGGGGAAGCCGAAAATCTCCCTGGCGGTGCGTCCGTGCACCTGGACGACGGCCTCTGCACATTGGAGAAGGCGCGCGCCGAGGACGGGATGGTGGAGGTAGGCGCGGGCTTCATCAAGGCTCTTGATGGCGTAGTGGCGCGCCGTGGGGCTTCTGCCAAGGCCGTCGATCTGAGGGAAGATGTACCACATCCAATGGGTACGCTTGCGGCCGGCGATGATCTCGGAAAGGGCGCTGGAATAGCCTTGCGCCTGGGCTCGGATGAAGCGGTTCAGGTCGAAGGGATCGCCCGAGTCGGGGGTATTTTCCATGACAGTGGCAAGCTCTTCGTCGGTGGGTTCAGTATCCAGGGCCATGAGGTTCCGAACTTGAGCCTTGGTAGAATCGGCGGACATGGCGGAGCGTATGTGGGGACCGGCCATGGATTCAGGTATTTTCTGCTGACATGCCGAGCCGGATCAGCGTCAGCAGCTCCGACAGTTCAACGAGCGCTTCGGCCTCGACCCGTTCATCCTCGGTCAGCGGCTCGCCGCCGTCTTGTTTGTCGAGCAGGGTGTGCAAGCGTCGATCAAGAGCTTCTGGAAAGGCGAGACCCGCCAGGTGCTCGGGCACTTGCAAAAGGATTTGAACTGTTGACCGTGTGGCGTCCATCCAATCACCTGGCTGGCATCATGCCTGAAATCCGGTCCGTTGGCCACACATTCGTTGGGTGGACAGATGGGTAGATCGGCGGCGGCGGAGGGCGAAAAGCAATCCCACGAGCAGGCCGATAGATCGGTAATCCGTGGAGGTTTGTTGTTTGTCAAGCGAGCAAGAACAAGCGATGATGCCATCGGGGACTGGGCCTCCGCCGCTGCCGGCGGTGCCACCACTTTCGCCGCCGGTACCGTTCCCGCCGGTGCCGGAGCCGGTGCTTGACGAGCTGGATGACGACGTGGTTTCTCCCGATCCACCCGCTCCCGATGTGCTGCTCGATGAGCTGGATGACGACGTGGTTTCTCCCGACCCGCCCGCTCCCGATGTGCTGCTCGATGAGCTGGACGACGACGTGGTTTCTCCCGACCCGCCCGCTCCCGATGTGCTGCTCGATGAGCTGGACGACGACGTGGTTTCTCCCGACCCGCCCGCTCCCGATGTGCTGCTCGATGAGCTGGACGACGACGTGGTTTCTCCCGACCCGCCCGCTCCCGATGTGCTGCTCGATGAGCTGGACGACGACGTGGTTTCTCCCGACCCGCCCGCTCCCGATGTGCTGCTCGACGAGCTGGACGACGACGTGGTTCCTACCGATCCACCCGTGCCGGTCATTCCACCTGAACCGGTCATTCCACCTGAACCGGTCATTCCACCTGTACCCATCATACCGCCCGAGCCACCTGCACCGCCCATTCCACCCGAGCCACCTGCACCGCCCATTCCACCCGAGCCACCAGCACCGCCGGCCCCTCCTGTGCCGCCGGTCCCCTGCACGTCACCGAGCAACCTGAAACGCACGCGATTGGCTGAAAAACCCGAGTCAGGAATGTATCGCTGGTAGGCGACAAGGACATTTGTCCCAAGGGACGATGCGACGGGCACCTTTTCTGCGGAGAGTGGGGCCGTGGACAGTGGAACACCGGCGGGGTCAAGAACCTGACCTGACGGTGCTACTTGACTTGCGAAGAGGTCATCATCCCCAAGGCGGTTGTCTTGCCAGACGGTGATAAAGTTGGTGCCATCGTGGCCGACGGTAGGCGCAACTTGCCAACCGGGTAAAGCGGCGACGAAGTAGGGTACATCGAGCAGGGTGCCTTGGGTAGAAACGCGCGCGCCGGCAATTTCGGAGTGAGAGTAAGGTGTCTCGTCTTTCCAAGCGAAGAACAAGTTCATACCGTCAAAGTCCATACTCGCGTCGTGGTGATTTCCACCATTGATTGTAACGAGTGTGGCGGGACCAATTGACGCTCCATTGGTGGCGATTCGCCTGGAAAACAAGCCATAATTGTTAGGTCCGGGCCCTGTGATTGTGTGGAGCGCCAACTGGTAGTTGGTACCGTCAAATAAGGCTTTGGAGACGTAACTGCCTGTTCCGGCGAGGCCGCTTGCGACGAGGGTGAGGTTGGGTGAAACGAGGAGAAAGTAGGATTTGGGCTGGGTCGCAAACAGGTCGACGCGAGTATAGGTTACGAGCACGTTGGTGCCGTCGGACGCGGCGCGAAACCTGGAAAGGTTGGAATCGGTGATCTCCGGAAAGCCCACGCCGCCCGGGTTGGACACAACGCCGTTGGCGCTTACCAGGGTCACTCGAATGTTGGAGCCCGACCCCCAAGCAACGGCAAACTGGTTTCCAACAGCGGTGACTGCCGGACCATTGGTCGAGCTGGCCACCGGGTAAAAGGCGTTTGGCGGGGCGGCGCTCACAAGAATGGCGTTGGGATCGAGAACCGTGCCGTCGGGGGCAATTCTGGCAGCGTACACATGATTGCCATTGCGCGCGTCGACCCAAGCGACGAGGTGAATGGAGCCGTTGTTGGCGATGGCCGGGACGTATTGTTGATTGGCCACCGTGGTGGCGTTGCTCTTGAAAACAAGGCCCGCAGGGTCGAGCACCTGAAGGCCGGCGCCGATTCTCGTTCCGAAAACTTCGTTGCCTATCCCATTGCGACTGTCGAGCCACATTGCCATTTGATTGGGTGTCTGGGTTGAGAACCGGGGCCCCTGGCCGAAGGGCGCGTTGAAGGGAACCGGTGAAGCATCCACAAATGTACCCGTTGACGCAAGGCGCCTTCCCACGGGGCCACCCGGGTTTTTCCACCCAATGAGGTAGTTGGACCCGTCGTACACAACGCTTGACTCTTGCCCGATGTTTGAAACAGCGAGTGGAACCGTGTCAAGTGGAAGGCCCGCCGCGTTGACTCGAACACCTGAAACGGCCACACCAACGGACGCATCCCAAAGGGCAAAAAAGTCGGTTCCATTGGACACTACCCCGCGGGGTGTTTGGTCGTTCATCAGGGTGCACAATGCGGTGGGTGTTGGATCGACGGGGTCAAGCGACGTGTTGAGTCTGCGTGAGTACACATCCATCCCGTTGCCGAATTGACTCCACACAGCAAGGATGTGGGTGCCGTTGGACCCGAATTTGGCGTATCCACCGCCGGCGGCGGGTGTTGCAATCACCTTCCCACCTGGGTCAAGCAGAACTCCGGCCGGCGAAATGCGAGCCGCTGCCACGGCGTAGGCAGCACTCAGGCCTACGACGTAGTTGCCCTGGTGAAACAAGAGGTCCATCACGTAGTGGGGCGACGCGATCTGAATGCCGTTTGGATCAAGCACGGTTCCCTGAGCGTCGACGCGCACGGCGATGGAAGAAAAAACACTGGAAACATCCACACCAAACGCGACCAAAAAACCGTTTCCATCGGAAGCGACGTATGGTTTGAGCGGGGTGCCGGGGGTAGAAAAGATGGTTATCCGGGGGCCAAGGAGGGCGCCATTGGCATCCAGGCGTTGCCCCCAAATCTTTGAGTCTTGGTGCCAGGCGACCAAGTAGGACGAACCGTTCCAGGCGATGGCGGCGCTTAACGCCTGCGGCTCTTTTCCGGGGACGTTGACCGGATTATCAATACCCGACTCGGCCGAGATGGTGGGGAAGTTTGCGGACGCCACCGATGAAAAAAGAACCGTTCCGACGCCAAGCAAGTATGGGAGTGTACGAAGCAAGTTCGCCATAAAAGACTTATGTTGCGGGGCACTCCGCAACTATTCAACGCGGGCGAGCACTTTTTTTAACGGGCGCAATCCGGTGGTGAGCGGCGGGCCAAGCGTTTGAAGGGGCCCTTGACAGTGGGGCGCTTCAGGTGGGAAGGTGGCGTGGCTCAATGACGTTCATTCCTTCCATCGGTGAATCTGATTTTCGAGCGCTTCGTGAAGCCGCACTCGGCTACGTCGACAAAACGGCCTTCATTTCCCAGGTGCTTGCCGATCCGTCCAAAGTGCTTCTTTTTCCGCGCCCGCGAAGGTTTGGCAAAACCATTAATTTGTCGGCGTTGGGCCACTTTCTCCGCAAGACCGACCAAGACTTGACGCATTTGTTCGACGGCCTGGCGGTCACCCGCGACCCCAAGGCAATGGCTCACTTTCAGAAGGTGCCGACCATCTTCATCACGTTCAAAGATGTGAAGGCGGTCACATTCCCGAAGCTGTTGGATGCCATTCGATCGCGCATTATAGAGCTTTATCGGGAGCACCGCTATCTTCTCGATCGTGCCTCGCTCGACTCAACAATGGCGGGAAGAATCACCCGAATACTCGATGGCTCGTTAAGCCAGCAAGATCTGGAGGATTCGTTGTGGTTCTTGTCGACGGCGCTGTTTGAGCACCACGGGCGGCGCGTCGCGATTCTCATCGACGAATACGACACACCCATCCAGGCAGGCCACTTAAACGGCTTTTTCGACGATGTGGTGCTGTTCTTTCGCAATCTTCTTTCGGCCGCCCTCAAAGACAACAATGCTCTTTTCAAAGGGGTGCTCACCGGCATTTTGCGCGTCTCGAAAGAGAACATGTTTTCTGGGCTCAACAACATCGAAGTCCACTCGATTCTCGGCAAAGAGTATGCAACCGCTTTTGGTTTCACCGAAGAAGAGGTCGCAGCCATTGTCGATCCCGCACATATCGACCAAGTGCGAGCCTGGTACAACGGTTATCTATTCGGCGGGCAAGTGATCTATAACCCCTGGTCAATTCTCAACTACGTCAAGAAACAGGAGCTGGGGCCCTATTGGGTCAACACCGCGTCCAGCGACCTCATCGAACGCCTGGCCACCACCTACGGCATGGGGCTTTCTGCTATGTCGGCGGCGCTGCTTCACGGCGAAACGATCGAAGTGCTCATCGACGACAACATTGTGTTGCGCGACATCGACACGCAGCCCGACGCCCTATGGAACTTTTTGCTCTTTTCGGGCTACCTCAAGCTTGCGAAGCTCACGCTGCATGAAGGCCGCTATACGGGGCTTTTGGCCATTCCCAACAAGGAGATTCAGGTTGTCTACGAAAACATGTTTCGCAACTGGCTCCACCGCGCGGCGCCCAACAAGGGCGAGATCGACGAATTTGTAGGGGCGCTTCTCGAAGGCGACGCCGCATTAGTGCAGAAATGGTTCGGCCGGATCCTCTTGCGGGCGATGTCATTTCAGGATGGGGCGGGACGCGAGCCTGAAAAGCTCTACCATGGGTTTGTGCTTGGCCTGTTGGTCCACCTGGAGTCCCACTACGACGTGCGGTCGAATCGCGAGGCCGGCTATGGCCGGGCCGATGTGCTCATGCGCCCCAAAACCCCCGGCCGGCCGGGGGTGGTTATGGAACTCAAGGTGCGCGACGAAGACGAGACGCCTGAATATGTTCTCGCGAAGGCAGCCAAGCAGATTCGCGCTCGCAAATATGCCGCCGAGGTTGCGGCATCGGGCGCCGATCCTGTGTGGGAATACGCCATGGTGTTCGATGGCAAGCAGGCATGGGTCAAGCGGCTCGACGGCACCGAAGCAGTGTAGGCATGCGCGAGCAGAGCCGGCTGCCCGTTGAACGGGCTTGCCGGAGAAAGGAGGCACTCTGACCCGCCGCCCAACAATAGGAAGCCATGGTGCCAAGTAAGGGTTAGCTCGGCATCGAAGCTTGCTCCAGTGGAACTCCGTTGAGAAATGCGAGCGCCTTGCGAGCAAACAAAGGCGCCATCTCGCCGAAGATTGGACTATGCCCGCCGTTGGGTATGATCCACAAGGCGGAATGAGGGATGGCGGTGGACATCTCGTGCGCAAGATTCAGGGGATACAGAGGGTCTCGATCGCCGTGGACAAGAAGTGTCTGGGCTTGGATTCTACTCAGGCGCTGCGGCGTGAAACTCATGTCCTCATTGTTGTTGGCGAAGTGTTCTGACATTGCCCAAATCGCTTTGATTTGTTCGTCCCCGTGAACATGCCACCGGTGCATTTGCGCCCAATCTTGCTCGGTGCGTGGCGCCGTTGCCGCGACACGCATGAACGCGCGTGTTGACTCAGGGAAATAGGGGGCTGCACTCACCAGCACCATGGCCTCCACCCGTTCCGGCTCCAGGGTAGCTACGTGAAGCAACGTCTTTGCGCCCATGCTCATACCAATGGCCTTGAACCTGGGAATGTGCAGGCTTTCCGTGAGGGCAAGCACATCCAATGCGAGTTGTCGAAACGTCATAGGTTCGTTTGAGCGGGTAGATCGGCCATGCCCACGCAGGTCGGGCACGATGAGGTGGTAGCCCGACGGCGCCGAATGGAAGATTAGTTGCCAGTTTGCGCCGATGCCGCCACCGCCGTGAAGGAGTAAGAGCGGAGCGCCCTCGCCGCTTTGCTGGACGTGCATGTCGATGCCGTTGACGGATAGGATTTGGCCGCTGGATATCACCTTGTCACTCCAATGGGTGTGTTGCTCGCCCGGGTAGATCCGCCGATCTGCAGTACGATCGTTTTCTCAGGTTCGTCTGACGGATGCAAGCCGAATTTCACCAGCGTCGGGTGAAGACGGGCCGGGCGTTTGAAGGGTTTGGGCGCCCCCTGAGCGAAACGAAGGCTGGGTTGTTTAGATCGGCGCGTACGCCTTGAGGCGAAAGAAGGTGTACTCACCGTCTGAACGCTCGCGGAGGGCGGCCACGAGTTCCCGGTGAGGAATGCATAGAGCCTCGGTGACGGGCGAACTCTTGTGCCCGACGTGGTGAATGTGCACGATCTCCCATTCTGGATGCTGATCCCCAAGGGCGATTCGACCCGGCGATTCCCAGGGATTCTTTAAGGCTCCCAGTGTCAAAATTCGACCCGGAACCGCCGCAATCGTCGAAGCAAGGTCCGCGGTTGTGGATGGTGCCACAAACGTGGGTCCGAAGAGCTTGTTGAGTTCGGTTCGTGACCATGAACCGCGAGAGGTGGCTTGTCGCGCATGTCGACAATGCAGGCAATTCCAAGAAGGGTGATGATGTCAGCCAGGGACGTTGGCGAGGCGATGCCATTTTGCCCGATCGTGAAGATCTCGCGGCGGGACGGATCCGTGGGAATTGGCGGGCGCGCGTCCTCAGCAGTATCGGCCTTTTCGGACTCCGCGGTGCCTTCCGAGGGTTCACCGGCGAGTGGGTAGTAGGTAGGTACATGTTCAATTGAGAATGTGAGCGGCGGTCTCTCCGAGAGTTTCGAGCCCAGGCATCCTTTGGACTGGGGTTGCACCGCAGTAGACGCAATGATCGGACGGCATTTCACGTACGTCGGCGAACAGCGTACCGAGCTTCATGGTGCCCATGCGGAGGCCCTTGAACAACTTCGCGCGGATCATCCAACAGCGGGTATCATACCTCTCGAGGCCGTTCGCTTCGGCAACATCCGCGGCGGCAAGGTTCGCATAAGACCAGTAGAGCAGCTCACCGACAGTTTCTATCTCCACGTCGCGACCGGCACGAGAGATGAATCGTCGAAGTGGCTGGGGTTTGGTGGGGTCCGGGGAGTCAACCATCTTGTCCTGTGTCGGCCGGCGGTAAGGTCAAAAAAAACGAGACCCGTCCGCCGCAGCCGGGATTGTTCAAACCCGCTTTCGGGTCGACCTGAACCGTGGCGTTGGGGATGGGAAGGTTTGGAGTTTTCGGCCATGAAATGCTCATTGTTGGATCACTCTGAGTGTCGTACCGGTGTATCAAGACGCATTGTCATCAACTTCGGGCTCCTCGCCATCAGGAAGCGGTTCCGCCGCGGTGTTCTCGATCGAAATGGGAGACGCAGTGACCGAATTGGGGCTGACTGTAAGCGCTTGGACGACTTGAAGAAGCGCCTTGTAGGCCGCGGAAAGTACCTCATTGCGCTCAAGATGGGCCAGTAGGGGAATAGCCACATTGGAACCGCGGGGAGAATCAATAAAACGAATCCCCGAGGTTCTGAGGGCGTCCCTCGCCTTTGGTGAAGCCTTCCAGTTGGAACCCATAATCATCAGCCAGATCGGAGACTCACCCCATGTGGCCCACTTCCACGAGTTAAAGTGCAACAATACCCCATACGATCCAACGCGCAGGTAGCGACCGTACCAGCCGTTTGCGGCGGCCGACTTCAGGCCCTTTGCGGAAGCAAGGTGCTCAGTAACAAGACGTTGAGCCAGATCGTCAATCAGGCCGCCAAACTGAAGAACACGTCGGCCGATCGAAGATGAAAGCTCCTCGTCGGTCAAGGGTAGAAATGCTTCAGAATCCATCTTCTCGCAAAGCCCGGCGAGTTGTCGCACGTCGCCGGTGCGTGCACTGTCGCCGGCGGCATCGACCGAAACAGAGATCGCCTGAAGCAGGCATCTCCAACTTACGAGCGCCATTCGCCGCGACTCGACCGTGGCAGCGCGAAACTCGGGCCGAATTGAAAGGACACCATGAACCTTCAGATCGGCGCGGGTACATCTGCCAACCACTTCGCTCCAAAGGAGTTCAAATCGTTTGGCCGGCGCGACAAAAAGAAGGGCGCCGGTCTCAGGGATATTTTTCAGATAGGCAACGGGCTGGGCGTCCGTGAGTCCCGCCCAGAACTTTGCTTCCAAAACAAGGGCGACGCGGCCGTCTGGGGCTGCACCGACGATGTCGGGGCGCGCTCCGCTGTCATCGGCAACCTGAGTTCTGTAATCGATGTCGTCGGGGATGGGAAACGATGCGTCGGCGAGCAATTGTACCAGCGCTCGACGGGCATCCGGAGACCGACGAAGGATGAAACCGAGTGCTTCCGTGGCCACATTCTCGGGCTGCGGAGAGAGCTTTGAGGTCAAAAAAGAGACTAGCGTTTCAGTCATGAAGGTCGGTGTCCTTGGCCTGGAACGGTTTTGTGTTTGTGTAAACGTTCTGGTTCAGCCTGACCTCCAGGGTCTCATGCCAGGTATCGGTGACGGCGTTCCAATCGGCGTCGCACCCGAGGAGGTAGTAGTGCACCGTCTGCGAAGCAGCGTCAAGTAACGGTGATGCGTTTGCCAGCCACACACGTTGGGAAAGGTTTGGAGCCTACGTTTGGCGAATGGGCAGTCCCTCGACGGAGTGGAGGGTTTCAGGTGTTCCACTGGCATGAGCATGCATGGTAAACCGAAGGGTGCGGCTGCAACCTGGGTGGGGTGTTGGCTGTGGGAATGACTTGTTGCACCACGCGCAATCAATGGTGAGGGGGTCAACAAGTTGCGCGAGGTGACCTACCCTGAGCGGTGGTATTTTCTACCCATTGGTGGTAGCATTTCTACCCATTGGCCGCGACATTTCTACCCATGCCGTGGTTATAAAAAGGCGTGGCGGGATGAGGCGGGCCGGGCGTTTGAAGGGTTTGGGCGCCCCCTGAGCGAGCGAACGAATGTGAACGAGCGATTTTGGGGGCGGAGGCGGCGCAGGCGCGAATGCGCCGATCGGTCTCACGTCTGGATCATGTCTCAACGCGTTTATCATCAAGAAGGGTGCGCAATTTGGCGAACAAGTCTTCGCCGCGATTGAATCCGCGGTCCGTAATAAGATGAAGATTGCCCTCGACAACCTTCCAATCAGGTTGGTCGCCGAACAAGGCGAGGTTTCGCGCATCGAGTCGATCCTGAAGGCGGCGGTCTGACATCGACAGAATCTTCATGGCGAGTAGCTCTTCGGATCGTGCAACCGGAATTGGTCCGACGTTTGGCAACTCGGCGACGGTTGCACGTTTAACGATCTCGTGTTCGATCCCGCAGGACGCGGCGAGCAGATCGACGACGAAGCCGTTTGGTGCCTGAAGGCGGGCTGTTGAGAGCCTGGCTTGCCCCTTGTGTTCGACAGTGGCGACTGGAAAGTACCCGCATGCTCGAAGCGCAAACACGAGCGACTCGAAGTCGGCGTCACTTTGAACTGCAACCGCAAGGTCGATGTCGCGGGTGAATCGAACCTCGGCCCGGAACGAGACGGCGAGGCCGCCCACCAGCGCAAACGGTCGGCCAAGCTCGCGCAGCGTTCGCGCGATGTCCGCAAGGGTGGTCTCAATCGTCGGCGCGTTCATGCTTGAGCCATTCGCGCAGGGCCGCGTCGATGTCTTCGTCCGATGCCGCCGGGAACTTGGCGCGGAGGGCCGCCCACCGGATCCGCACGCCCGTATTGACTGCATCGAGCGCGGCTTGCAGGCGTTCCTCGGGGCGGAGTCGCTTCGCGCGGTCGATGTCATCCTTGCGGAATGGGTCCATAAGATTCGAGCCTACCACAGAGTTCGCGTGAGGGGCATGGGATTGGAATGGGCAGAAGGCGGCGTTCATTCGCTGGTTTTGGACGGGTCATGGGTGGATCATGGGTAGCACGCGCCTGGCGGGGCGGCGTTCGCAGATGCTCGGCGTTAGGACAAGGGGCCGCGGCGATCTTTCTACCCATTCGCTTATAAGAAGGCGTGGCGGGATGACGGTGGGTCGAGTGTTTGAAGGGTTTGGGCGCCCCCTGAGCGAGCGAACGAACGTGAGCGAGGGATTTGGGGGCGGAGGCGGCGCAGGCGCGAAGCGCCGAGCCGGCCGAGAGGGGGCATTGTCAAACTTGGTTCGGACTGTCAGGTCGGCGGCGCAGGCTGGGGGTTTGCCATGCGGCGTTGGAGGCCACCGAGTAGGTTGGTTCCGGCCGTCTGCTGCCCGCAGACGCCTGCGCCTCCACCCGCAGACGCCTGCGCCTCCACCCGCAGACGCCTGCGCCTCCACCCGCACGTGCGGGGTTCTTTAGGAGCCGCGCATACAGGCCGTGGTGGTGGAGTACACTGCGCCTGCGCCCCGCGCCTCCGACCAGGCCACGCGGAAGCGAAGGCAAAATGGGTGTCAAGCTTTTTGTGAGCGCGGCCGGTGCATACCGGGCCGCTGGTCTCCGCTCGCGGAGTTGTCCCCGCATAACCAGGCCGTTGGCCCTTCGGCGAGCACGTTTCGGTCCATCGGCAAGGCGATTGAAACGTCCCGCCGCTGCGCACCGTTGTGGACCGAACGGGGTGTGTTCATGCCGCACTTGATCTTTCGGCGTGGGTTGAGCCATTCTGGCGGCTTGATGCGCGACGAGGGTGACCGAGGCGCGGGGAGGACTGATCCGCCTGAAACGGACCCGGCGGCTCCACGTTCCGCTGTGCCTTCGGCTCCCCCGATCAGCAACGGGAAGGTGCTGGCGGGGCGTTACGAGGTTCGAGAGCTAGTGGGCATGGGGGGCATGGGAACGGTGTATCGAGCGTTCGATCGCGAGCTGCGGGAAGATGTGGCGCTCAAGATTCTGCGGCCCGACAGGTTGGGCGACAGCGCCAGCGTTGAGCGCTTTCGGCGTGAGGCGCGGCTGGCTCGCAAAATCGGCCATCCAAACGTGTGCCGCGTGTTCGACTTGGGAGAGGTGGACGGCCACAAGTTCATGACGATGGAGTGGGTTCCGGGGCGATCGCTTGGCTCTATTTCACGGGGTCGAAAGCTGAGTCCTGCACGAGCGCTTGCTCTGTTTCGGCAGATTGTTTCGGGGGTGGCTGCGGCCCACGAACTGGGCATTGTTCACCGGGATTTAAAGCCCGACAACGTGCTCATTACGCTCGACGGCCGGGCAAAAGTGGCAGACTTTGGTTTGGCGCTTTTCGATCTGGCGGAGTTGACAACGGCTGTGGGCGCGGGAACGCCGCCGTACATGTCGCCCGAACAGCTGCGCGGCGTGGGTGTGGGCAAAGCCAGCGACGTGTTTTCGCTGGGCATCGTGGGATTCGAGATGTTCGTGGGGTCGTCGCCGTTCGGCGAGGGCCTGCCGATGGTGGTGGCGAGCGCTATTCTCAGGGATCCCCCGCGCCCGTTCTTGTGCGACGGATTGCCCGCCGATATCCACGGCAAGTTGGCCGCTTTGCTGTCCAAAGCGCTGCAAAAAGATGCGGCGGAGCGGATCGTTGATGCGCAGGTGCTGTTGCAAGAGCTTCAAGGCATCGGCGAGTTGGGCGAAGACGCCGCCGGCGGTTTGCCTGCGGGCGATTCGGTGGCAACGGCCGCTGGGGAGGCCGCTTTGGTGCGCGCGTCCAAGGGGGCGGGCGGCGGTTCGTCGTCGGGGTCGGGCGCGCTTCTCACGGCGGCCCGGTCTATTTCCAAGGGCGGATCCGGGCCCCTGCGGCGGCGGTGGTTGACCGCAGCCGGGTTGCTGGCCGGGCTCGTCGGCGCAGGGCTGGCCGCGCGGGCGCTCGTCCCCCCGGCGAACGTTTCGCCCACGCCCCCAGTGCTGAGTTCATCCGGCACTGCAGCCCAGGTCGGTTTTGGGTTGGAGGCCGCTGTCTTGGTGGTTGATTTCGAGGATCTTGCTCGCGACGAGGGTTGGGCGGGTCTCACCCAGACAGCGGGCGAAGCCGTGCGAGCCGCGTTGCGAGGAATACCTGGAGTGCGCGTGCTTCGTGCAAATTCGCCGGAGGGGGCGCCCACGTGGACAGTTCACGGATCTGTGCAGCGTATCGGTCGCGACGCGAGGATCTCGGCGCGCTTTGAGGCGCAGGGGAAAACCATCGGTGAAACGGTGGACGCCGACGGTTCGGGGGTGCGCCCGCAGGAGGCCATCGAGCTGTTGAAGGACCGCGTTGTGGATGAGGCGCGCCTGCTTCTGGCGGAGCACCAGCGGCGCGTGCGAGCGGAGCGCGAAACACAAAGCGACAACGCCCGGCAGCGATTTTTGGACTACTTGGCGTCGCGAAGCAGGATTGTCGACATCAACGCTCGCCGCGAGCGGGTAGATGAAGTGCTGCAGCTTGATTCGAGCTACTTGTCGGCCAAGCTTGAACGAGCTGAATTGACGGCGCAGGCGGCGGGCCAGCTTCAGGACGTGGATGCGGCCCTGCAAGAGGTCGATGCCGTGCTGAAGGCCAACCCCGGCGAGCCTCGCGCGGCCATCCAGCGGTGTCGGTACAGGCGTTATCGCATGTCGTTCCTGCCTCGCATCGACGACGCCGATCTGGAAGCTGCGGAGAGCAGTTGCAGGGCGGCGCTGCTGACCGACCCCACCTCAGGGGCCGTGCTCCTGACCCTGGCGAAGTTGGATGCAACGAGGTGCGATCTGGACTCGGCGATCACGCACTTGCAGGATGCCTTGGCGACCGACCGCGCTCGTGGCGCCGAGATTCTGCCCAACATCAGCACATTTGCATTGCAAATCGGCAAACTCCCCCAAGCGGATGTGTACACAAACCAATTTGTGGCCCTCCAAGAGACTGAAGAACGCTTAGGGGCGCACGCTTTGGGCAAGCGCGCGGGGATGGCCGCAGCGCGGGGAGCTTACCTTTTGCGGGGCGGGGTGCTCTTTCGCCTCGGGCGGTTGGAAGAGGCAAAAACCGCTTTCGAAAACGAACTGCGGCATCCGCGCTCGGGCCCTTTCGCGGAACAGACCGAGGCCGCGGCCCTCTATGGGCTGCAACGTGCCGGCGCCCCCAACGGCCTCACACCCCCGTTGCTCCAACGCTTGCACGACCTTGAAGCCAAGCCGCGCTCAAACGAATTGCTGATGTCCTTTGCCGCGGAGATCTCAAAGGCGTCACCCCGCGATGCGCTCACTTGGATTGAACGCGTGCGAGGAGCGCAGTCGTGCGCGGCGCTCATTGTAAAAGCGAACATCCTGGGTGCGCTCAATGACCGGCCCGCCGTGAACCGCGTGCTGGCGGATTGCAAACCGCAAACGCGCTGGGAAGAAGCGTGCGTTGCCCGTGCGCGCGAGCGTTGACCCAACATCCGCAAAGGTCATCCGCCACCCAGTTGTTTGCACTCGGGAGTCGTGCAGTTGGATTGAGGGGTGAGGGCCGGCTCGGCGTCATCGGAGTCGTCCTCTTCGGCTTCGTTTTCTTCGTCGGCGAACTCGTCCGCCGTCTCGTCGATGTCCGCAGCGGGGTTGGAGCTTTCGGGCGCCGACTCCACGCATCCGGTGAGCGCTGTGGCGAGGAAAATGAAGCAGATTACGAGGCGTTGTTGAGCAGTTCGCAGCGTGCTGAGCATGCCGAGCGCAAAAGCAGCCGGCGTGCCCGCAATTTTCGCGCGCGGTGAACGCAAAATTGCCTTGTTTTAAAGGCTTTCTTGCTTCTTTCGCTCGGGCTCAAACGAGCCGCGCGGCTCAAACGAGCCGACGGTTTGAGCCGCTCGTTCAACGAGCGGCGAAGATCCGTGCAAGCCGGTTATTTTCCGTCGTCGCGAGCCACCAGATCAAAGCGCTCGACCCTTCTCCGCATCATGATCCTACTGATTCCCAATAGCTCCGCGGCGCGGGTGACGTTGCCTTTGGCCAGCGCCAGCGCCTCCACAACCAGCGCCCGTTCTGCGGGTTCCAACGCTGCGAACCGTTCGGCCAGCGACAGGCCGCTCACGTCGACGGCCGGTGCGCTTGCCGCCTTGGGTAGGTTTGCCGCGCCCAACATTCGGCGACTCAAGTCACCCCGCTCAATGAGGGCGCCTTCGGAAATCACCGCGGCGCGCTCCACCTCGTTTTGCAACTCGCGCACGTTTCCCGGCCAAGGGTGGCTGCGCAGCAACGCTGTTACCTCCGGCGAAAACCCCACGATCGCGCGGTCGAGCTTGGCGGCTGCCCGGGAGAGAAACCACTTGGCCAACAGCAGAATGTCGTCACCGCGTTCGCGAAGCGGCGGCACGGAGATCTCAATCACCGCAAGGCGATAGTAGAGATCCTCGCGAAATC
Source organism: Polyangiaceae bacterium (assembly GCA_016712345.1). GTDB lineage: Bacteria > Myxococcota_A > Polyangia > Polyangiales > Polyangiaceae > JADJRH01. Next base: position 1,679,874 of record JADJRH010000011.1, on the reverse strand, counting down.
GGCCGGCCCGAACCTCGGCCAAAAGATCTTTGTGGGAAGCGGCCACAATCCGAACATCCACGCGCAGCGGCTCTTCCGCACCGAGGGGCTGCACTTCACCTTCCTGCACAGCGCGGAGTAACTTTGCCTGCGCGGCCAGCGCCAAATCGCCGATCTCGTCGAGGAACACCGTTCCGCGATGGGCCTGCGCCAACATGCCCTTGCGATCACGATCGGCGCCGGTGAAGGCACCTCGTTTATGCCCAAACAGCTCCGATTCGACCATGTTTTCAGGGATGGCCGCGCAATTGAGCGGAACGAAAGGCCGACCCCGCCGCGGCGAGCACGCGTGAAGCGCCCGCGCAACCAACTCTTTTCCGGTACCGCTCTCGCCATGCACAAACACGTTGGATGTGGATTCTCCGAATTTTTGAACTTCCTTTCGAAGACGCTGCATCGGTTCACTCTCGCCCTGGATCATGGTCAGTGCGTTGTTGGGCGCCGACTCCGGCGCGGCCGCTCGCGCCATGCGCTCGGCGCCGTCGATGGTTGCCGCGGTGAGGTGGCTGAGCGCCTTTAAAAAGCCGAGGTCTTCTTGCGAAAACCGGTCCCTCGCCGAGCGATCGTCCACGTACACAAGCCCAAGAACCCGCCCTCCGAGCAGCAGGGGAACCCCCATTGCGGAAAGGATTTTTTCCCGCAGCATGGTTCCCGAGGAGGGCTCGCGCACGATCACCGCCTCCTTGCGAATCAAGATGGCGTCCAAGATGCTACGACTCACCACAATTTCCCGGCGTGCCGCGCCGTGCGACACCTCAATGCGACGCAATCCGCCCGTCGGCTCACACAATCCAACAAGGCCCGCTTCGCAATTCAACACGCCGGTGATGCCTCGGACGAGCCGTTCGAGCAGCGTGTCGAAATCGTCGAGCGACTGAATCGCATTGGCCACGTCGTAGAATATTTGCAGCCGCGCCGACGCGTGGCGAGCACTGTATTCCGAGGGGCTGTCGGGAGTCTGCGTGAGCAGCACTTCCGACAAGCCCTCGTCTTCCGTTAGCAGCAGCAGTGTTTCGCCCACGCGTATGGTGTCGCCGGCCACCAAATCGCGGGTGTGTACACGCTGTCCGTTGACGAACGTGCCGTGGGTTGAACCGGCGTCTGTCACTGTCCAGGTGGTGCCAGCCAAAGTCAACACCGCGTGCCGCCGCGACACTTTTGAATCGGCGAGCGGCAAATCGCAGGTGTCTTGCCTCCCAATCACCATGCCGTTCGTCATCGGCAAAACGAACGGCACCTGACCGGGACCGCGAACAGTGAGATAGCGCATGGCTTTTCGCCCAACGTAGCCGAAGTTGCGCCGTTGGGGGTCGGCCAATTTTGGGAGCCAACATCTCCATGCATCCGGGGGCGTTTCTACGGTGCACCACCCATTCCACCCACGCCGCTGCTCGAACTGGTGCTGGTGCTGGTGCTGGTGCCACCGCCGCCGCCGCCGCTGCCGCTTGTGGTGCCGCCGCTGCCGCTTGTGGTGCCGCTTCCGGTGCCGCCGCTGCCGCTTGTGGTGCCGCTTCCGGTGCCGCCGCTGCCACCGCTACCACTCGTGCTGCCACCGCTTCCGGTGGTTGACCCACCCCCGCCTGCGCCCCCTGTCCCCGGGGGTGGATTGCAAATGCAACTGGCACCCGACGTATCGACCGAGCAGTAGCCTCCACCGCTTGAACCGCTGCCGCCGCTGCCACCGCCGCCGCCTGAGCCGCCGCCCCACAGCGTGACGGTACAGCTTGGGGGAGTGCAGCTCTGTACACCATTGGCTCCGCAGGTGGTTGCGCACTGGGAGCAAAACGCAGCGCACGCCTGGTAGGCCGTGTAGAAAGCGCTGCCGCACAGGGCGAGGATGACAAGAGCGCCGACGATGATGATCGGGAGTAGGGGAATGGCCGACTGGCCTTCCACACCCGGGATCTCATCAATGATGTAGTCTGTCCCGTCCGACAGGACGAGCTTCACGCTGATAAGGTTTCCTCGCGCATCTCGCACGGCATCTTTGAGTTGATAAACCTCATCACCGATCGTCACCCGAGCCTCGCTGGGACTTGTCCACTCCACAGAGTATTGATCCGTTCCAATCCCAACCGCCATCGGCCCCCGGTCATCGGTCCACGACACCCGCAAAACGCCGTCTTCGATTTGATGGCTGGCTTGATACGGCCGACCGTTCACCTTCCACGAAAGCGTGCCCGGCGCGTAGTTGTCCTGGGCAGAAGAGTTGTCAGGCACGCCTTGTTCGGGAACGCAGCCCGCGGTGAGCGTGGCATTGAGGAACGCGGTCATTACAAATAGCGAGCAAACGTGATTAAACAATTTCATGGCATCCTCCTGTGACCCTGCTTGTGAAAATTCAGCCGCATGTGCGGCGAGTCATCCGAAACTTTCGAGAACGCGACTCGTTGGCAGAATACAATCTGTGCATTCGCCTCATTCATCGCGTTTTTGGGGCAATGGCTCAGTAACCGCCGTAGCCGCCCGTGGTGCCGCTGCTAACATAGCCACCGGTACCACCACCGCCGTAGCCGCCCGTGTTGCCGCTGCTAACATAGCCGCTGCTGCCTACGTAACCGCCGGTGCCGGAATAGCCACCGGTGCCCGACATTGAAGAGCCGCTGCTGCTGGTGGAGGTCGAGCTGCTGCCGCCGCCCATGCCACCCCCCGAGCCACCCATGCCACCTCCCGTGCCGCCCCCACCCCCCACCCGTGCCCCCGCAGGAAGACACGTATAGTTGTCGCAGCACATGCCGTCTCCACAAGGGCAGTCGTCCGAGCAACTCTCGTACTCTCGACCGCACCCTTGGATGTTGTTTTCCCCGCAGGCAGAGTGGCACTCGGCAGAATGTCCGAGCCCCAGTGCCTCGCACACGCAGGGATCGTACACAGGCTGGTTGTTCTCAGCGTCGTAACATTGCTGCTCGCAGCCGCAGTTTCCAGCTTCGCAACAGTTCGATGGCCCGCAGCCTGGAGCGTTCGGGTTCGACGAACAGTTGTTGAAACACTCCATGACCGCTGCATGGCACGCGCAACAGGCCGCATCGTAGTTGGCCCCACCGGGTCTGCACTCCGCCGCACCAATCAACGGCAGGCAGGCCGTAGCTGTACCGCATCCGCCCGCGCAGTGTTCCGCAATGCAAGCGTCGTGGGTGTCACAACATTGCCCCTGAGGACCGCAGCTTGCTCCGTCCGCAGGCGCATCGCAACCCGCGTTGTTGAAGTAGGCCACCTCGGCGGGCGGCGCGCTCACCTCCGGGCCCTTCACCACGTCAGGACCAGGAGCCATCTCCGGCAAGGCAGGAGACTGCTCCTCGCCCTGGGGAACATAGGCGCGCTCACCGTCGGTGCCGCAGCCCGCCAGCGCGAGCGCCAGAAGCCCCGGCAACCCGAAATAGGATAGCTGTAGAACACCTGTCACGCGGCCCATCTCTGCTCCTGCCTTTCGTGTGCAGGCCGTTTCGCCGACGTTGCCGGTCTGCCCGGTTGCCGTCGCGACCTCACATGTTTGGCTTATCGCAACCGTCGTGCCGCAGCGCCAATCCGTAAAAAGCCGGTATGAAGCGCTTCATCGCAGAGAAGTCAGGCTCAAACGAGCCAATCGGCGGCTCAGGAGATCCGTTGCGTGCGGGCTCAGACGAGCCAAAGGAGCAAACCGCCAGCCCGCCGAACCTCAAGGCAGGGCATTTCGACGGTTGCTGACGACCGCTGCCCAGGCACCGTCACATCGAGATCGTCCTGGCCATGATTTGCGGCGCACGCAGCGGTAATTGCCAACGTGAGCCCCTCGGCGCCGGGGCACCCGGTGACGGGCGGGTCGGGCGTTTGAAGGGTTTGGGCGCCCCCTGAGCGAGCGAACGAATGTGAGCGAGCGATTTGGGGGCGGAGGCGGCGCAGGCGCGAAGAGCCGAGCCGGCCCAGAGGGGGGCATTTTTGTCCGGGTTACTTCGACTCCGACGATCTTGTCGTGCACCAGGTCCAACACGATGAAGCCTTGTTGGCAGGGAGCAGTACATTGGAATGGCCCTGTCCGTATGGACCGTTGGGCCACGGCGCAGCGTAGAAATGGGCGCAGTTTGACTGTTTGCAGCTGCACCTGTCGACGACGGGCAGAAGTGGTCAGTCTTCAACGGCGGTGACCTTCCCACGGACGGCCTCAGCGCGCACCCAGCCGTTGACTTTGCCCAGGTTATTGCCGATGAGGAGCTGCTCGTCCTGGATCTGAAGAACGAGGTGAAGGAGGTAGTTGTTCTTCCATTGAACGAGGACGACATCGCCGACACAGATGTCTGGTGGGGAGGCGGGAGCGAGCGTGACGAGCTGGCCGCTCTCAATGCGCCCGCGCATTGAACCGCCGAAGGGCCGAACTTGGACGGTTCGCCCTGCAACCAGCTCTTTCACTGCGTCGTTTACCCAGCCCATAGGCTATTTTATCCCGTGAGTTAGCGGGCGCCGAAGAACCGCGTCGCGAACGCGGCGAGCGAGCGTTTGTCCGAAGAACTGGGCGTAAGCTCGATCGACCCCTCCGTCCATGTAGCCAAGGCTGTTGGCCGGCGAAATGAGGACATGACGGGCAACGGTAAGGATGTTGCCATGGGCGATAGATACCTCTGGGAATGGCGAGAAAGCGCGTTGCCACGCCGCCACGACGCGCTGATTCAGATCGACCAAGTGGAGACGCACTGTCATTGTCAAATCCTCCCGATACGGCGGAGGTGCGCTGAACGGTAACGTAACGCTGTGCCTAATTCAAGAACGCTCTGCCCAATTCAAGAATTGGTGACCCGCAAAAATGCGCGGTCATGTTGAGGCATCGGCCGATTTCCGGTGGCAGTTGACTCAGGCCGACGGGCCCTGGAGCGTTCAAAGCCCCACTTGACGGGGTGTTGCGCCTATGCGAGGCTCCGCCGCGGACGTTTCGAGGACGCATCATGCTTCGGCCAATCCCCACGAGCATCGAAGATTTTCGCAAGCTACGCGAGAACGGCTTTGAATACGTCGACAAGACGCATTTCATTACCGAGTTCATCGATCGCAACAACTACAACGTTGTGCTCCTGCCCCGTCCACGCAGGTTTGGCAAATCGCTCAATCTATCAACTCTGAAATGGTTTTTTGAAAAGCGCGAAGAAGACGTTTGGCATCTGTTCGAGGGGCTTCACGTCGCGCGGGCCGGGGCGAAATATCGGGACCATTTTCAAAAATATCCAGTCATTTTTGTCAGCTTCAAAGAAACAAAGGCGGCATCGTGGGAAGAATGCCGGCGCCAGATTCAAACGGCCGTTCGCGGGCTATTCGAACACCATTGGCCGGTGCTGGAGGGTCGGCTTTCGGGGGGATCTCTTCGCGACTATCGGGCCATCTTGGATGACCAAGCGGATGACGTGCAGGTCAAGTCGTCGCTTGCCCAGTTGACGAAGCACTTGCACGAAGTCCACGGCGTTCGTCCCATTGTGCTGATCGACGAATACGATGCGGGGATTCATGCGGCGTATACAAACGGGTTCTACAACGAAGCGATAGGGTTCTTCGGTGGGTTTTTCTTGGCGGGACTCAAAGACAACATTCACCTCGAACGGGCGGTGATGACGGGGATCTTGCGTGTCTCGCGTGAGAGCATTTTCTCCGACTTGAACAACCTCGGTGTGTACACGCTGCTCGACATGGAATTCAACACGTGCTTCGGATTCACCGAAAACGAGGTGCGAACGCTGCTGGAAAGGGCCGGCCAAGCGGGGGTGATGGATCAGATTCGCGCGTATTACAACGGATACGAGTTTGGCCGAGTTGAAATCTATAATCCGTGGTCGATTTTGAGCTTCCTGGCGCGTGAAGACAAGCTCATTGTTCCATATTGGGTAGGTACCAGCTCGAATGCTCTGATCAAAGAGTTGCTCCAGCATCACGCATTCCGAGTGCAACAAGATATCCAAACATTGTTGGAAGGTGGGGCGATTGAGAGGACGCTGGATACGAACGTGGCAATTATCGACCTGAAAAACGATGTTCAGGCGCTATGGAGTTTGCTCGTGTTTTCAGGGTACCTCAAGGCCTCGCGGCCCGATTTGCCGCCGGGTACCGTAGGTCGCCCTGTGTATCAACTGTCCATTCCAAATCGCGAAGTTGCAGAGGTGTATCAATCAACGTTTTACGCGTGGATACATCGAGCGCTCGATGCCCATGGAGGTGATATCGACAGGTTACTTTCAAAGTTGCTTGATGGCAATGCGCGGGATTTTGAGGCGCAACTCCAAAAGTTTGCTGCGAGTTTGCCGTCGTACCATGACGTGGGCGGAGCGGAGGCCGAAACATTCTATCACGGGATGATGATTGGCCTGCTCGCGTCGCTGGAGCCGCAATATGAGGTGCGGTCGAACCGGGAGTCGGGAAAGGGTCGGCCGGATGTGTTGATCAAGCCGCGCAAAGTGGGCAAACCGGGCGTAGTGCTGGAATTGAAGGCGGCACGGCAAGGTGAAAAGTCCCTCGAAAGAGCCATGGCCGAAGGATTGAAGCAGCTCGCGACGAACGATTACGCGGCGGAATTGCGGGCCGCCGGGGTGGAAAAGATTCGCGAGATGGCCATCGCCTTCGATGGAAAACGGGTCATGGTGTTGCCGAAGGGGGCCAAAGCACCCACGAAAAAGAGAGTGGTGAAGAAGGCCGTGAAGACGACGGCGAAAAGACCGGCCGTGAAGAAGGCGGCAAAGAAGGTGGCCCGGAAAGCGCGGTGACGCAGTCCGAGCGGCGGCGTTCTCTACCATCGGCGGCGGTCAACAAAGGTCGCGTGGTCAAGGGCGAGGCGGGATGAGAGCGGGCCGGGTGTTTGAAGGGTTTGGGCGCCCCCTGAGCGAGCGAACGAACGTGAGTGGAGCGATTTGGGGGCGGAGGCGGCGCAGGCGCGAATGCGCCGGGCCGGCCGAGAGGGGGCAGGGATTGGAGCTTACAGCGAGTGAATGGGCAGACCCTCGACGGAGTGGAGGGTTTCAGGTGTTCCACTGGCATGAGCAAGCATCGCAAATTGAAGGGTGCCGCCGCAACCCGCGTGGGGTGTTGACGGTGGGGACGGCTCCATCTCAGCTTGAGGGCGAATGCGCTCGGCGTCGACAACCGCGCGGCAGTTGTTGCACCATGCGCAGTCAGCGGTGAGAGGCGCGGTGGCGCCGTCGGGCAAAAGGTAAGAATAGCTGGAAATCCCCTCGCGGGCGGTGCCGCGAAAGTCACACGCTGTACAGGTAACTTGATAGATGTAGACTCCCATGGTCGTTCTCCGGTTGCGGCTGCACTCTGACGTGGTTTTGCCGCCGACGCGCCCTGACCTGACTGGCCCATGGTTTCGACCGCGCGCAGCTTTGCCCCGTTCGCTCGAAGTATGCAAGCCGAATTTCATCGGGTGCCGCGGGAAACGCCGAGCCCATGGTCGGTGGTAGGCTGGCGTTTTGGTTCACGCGAGCGAACGAACAGTGTCACTGGAATGCCAGTTGTTTCAAGTGCCGAGTGTTTGCAGCACTTGCCCTGTGGCGGCGTTGTGGATCGAGATCTGCTGCCCACGGCGAGCGCGAGCAGCTCACCATCCCTTGAGAAACAGGCCGCGTTTGCGATTGGGGGCGCACGCAGCGGCAATGGTAAACGGGAGCCTCTTGGCGCCGGGGTTCCTTGGCGCCTATCGCCACGCCTTGTGGGGAAGGTTGTTTGCTGATAAGCGTTTTTCTGCGCGCAGCGCAACTGTCAAACGCAGCGTTTCCTCCCCAAGACCTGGCCACGCCAAGGACAACCATGCCGGCGAACTTCACCCACGACGTGTTTTTGAGTCACAACTCCAAAGACAAGCCGCGCGTGCGCGAGTTGGCGGTGAGGCTGAAACAAGCGGGCCTGCGGGTGTGGTTTGACGAGTGGGCCATTGAGGTGGGGGACGACATTTATTTGGCGATTGAACGCGGCTTGGAGGGGGCGCGGGTTCAGGTGTTGTGCTTATCGCCTGCGGCGCTCGGGTCTGATTGGGTGGCGCTGGAGCGCAGCACGGTTTTGTTTCGCGACCCAAGCAACAAGGGCCGGCGCTTTGTGCCTTTGCTCTTGGCAGATTGCACCCTGCCCGACACATTGCGACGGTTTAAATATTTGGACTTTCGCGACGAAACGCAGGCGGCGTTTGATGACCTCGTGGCCGCGTGCCAACGCGAGGTAGAAGCCCCGCCGCCCGCACAGCAACCCGAGCCGAAAGCCTTGCCGAGGCCGGAACCAGCGAAGTCTCCACTCAAGCCGACAGGGCAAGAACTCAAGCCGACGGAACAAGAACTCAAGCCGACGGAACAAGAACTCAAGTCGGCGAAGCAAGAACGAGAGTTGGCGAAGCGAGTGCCGCCGGAGCAAGCGGAGCCGCTGGCGGTGTTTGAACGGAAGCTCATCGGCCACGCAAGCTGGATCAATAGCGTGGCGGTCAGCCCCAATGGAACCTGGGCTGCGTCGGCCTCGCATGACAAGACCGTCAAGATCTGGGATCTGGAAACAGGCGCGTGCCGAGCTACGCTGGAAGGGCGTACGGGCGACGTGAACGCCGTTGCGATCACGCCGGATGGAAAGCGGATTCTGTCGGGCTCAAGTAACCAGACGGTTCGCGTGTGGGATTCTCAATCGGGTCGAGAATTGGCAAGGCTGCATGGCCATTGGGGCGGCGTCCCATCTGTGGTCGCGTTGGGCGACAATGCCCGCGCCCTGTCGGGTGGCTTCGACCGGACGATCCGGCTGTGGAATTTGGCGTCGGGCAAATGTATCCGTACGATCCTCTGCGGGCCCGACGATGCAGACGCCGTTTACGCCTGCGCGGTCAACCCGGCGGGCACGTTCGCTTTGTCGGGGCATCGCAACAGCAGTGTGCGGCTCTGGAACCTCGAAACGGGCGCGTGTTTGGCGACGCTGGAGGGTCATTCAAGCGTCGTGAATTCCATCCAGATCACGCCGGACGGGCGGTTTGGCATTTCGGGGTCCGACGACAAGACCATCAAAGTGTGGGATCTCAAAGCCTACACCTGCATCGGAACCCTGGAGGGCCATCGGGGTCGTGTACATTCGATCGCTTTCTCCGCCGACGGCACTTGGATGGCGTCGGCGGGATTCATTGACGGAACGGTCCGCCTCTGGGACTGGCAAACCGGCGCTTGTTTGCAGGTGTTGGAAGTGGAGCGCAGTGCTATTTCGGTGGCTTTGGATCCCCAAGGTGCGCGTCTTCTCGCCGGCACAGTCAGGGGCGAGGTACACGTCTTTCGCCTCACCAGCGCCGGCTCTACTCTCACCGCACAAAACACTCGCCGCTATGTCAACGCCAAAGTGGTGTTGCTCGGCGAAGGGACGGTCGGCAAAACGTCCCTCGCGCACCGGTTGATTGAAGACCAATACGTTGTGAAAGACCGAACGCACGGGATGAATGTTTGGCCGCTGCCATTGCCTCTGCCCCCGGAGGGTGCGATCGACCGCGAAGCGCTGCTCTGGGACTTGGCCGGCCAAGAGGATTATCGGCTGATTCATCGGCTGTTTCTCGACGAAACCGCGCTCGCCCTCTTGCTGATCAACCCTCAGTCCAACGATCCGTTTGCCGAAGCCGGCGACTGGCTCAAAGCGCTCGATACAGCGACCCAAAACCATGCAGCGAAACGGGAAGCCGCTCGGCTCTTGATCTTCTCACAGATCGATGTCGGCGGCATGAAAGTCGGCAATGCCAAGATTGAGCGGTTTGTTCAAGAGAAGGGGTTTACCCATTGGCTGGCCACCAGCGCTAAGTCGGGTGAAAACTGCTCCGACGAGGCCAACGGCGGCCAACCATCGAAACTCAAGCAGTTGATCGCCCGCCATATCCCGTGGGACAAGCTGCCGTGGACAGCCGTTCATCCGCCTGTTCTTGCCGAGTTGAAAAGCACGCTTCTCAAGATGCGCGACACAACCGATATCCGCTTGTTGCGCTTCTCCGAGCTGGCGCAGCGATTGGAGCAGACGTTGCCGGGCGAGCAATTCGACGAGGCCGACGTGCGCACCGCCGTGACCCTGCTGGCCAATCATGGTTTGGCCCGACCTCTCAAGTTCGGCGGCCTGGTGCTGCTCCAGCCTGAACTGCTCAACGGATATGCCGGGGCCATCATCCGCGCGGCGCGCGCCCACCGGGATGAGATCGGCTGCGTTCTGGAAGCCGATATCTATCGCCCCAATTTCGACTTCACCGGGGTGGACCGGGTGCCGCGGGCCGACGAAGAACTGCTGCTGCGCGCGATGGTGCAAACGTTTCTCGACCACTCGCTCTGCATCGCCGAAGAGACGCCGCACGGCCGGCAACTCGTGTTTCCCTCGCAATACCGCCGCGAAAAAGACATTCCGTGGCAGCCCGACGTGTTCGTTTCGTACACATTCGGCGGCGAGTGGCAAACCATCTGGACCACGCTGGTGGTGCGCCTCTGGTATAGCCATGAGTTCGAACACAAGGAGCTATGGCGAAACGCGGCCGAATTTGCCTCCACTGGCGGGCACCTTTTGGGCCTCAAGATCGACAACCGGCAGGGTGAAGGCGAAGCGACGATCAGCCTGTTTTTCGATCTGACAACGCCCGACGAAATCAAGGCGATCTTCATCGAATATGTGCACCGGCACTTGGCCCGCTATGGCTGCAATGTGACGCGCGACCGGCGGTATGTGTGTGTCGCGTGTGGGCAGCGGGTGGTGGACCAAGAAGCTGTTCGAAAGCGGTTTGCGGACCGCAAGGACTTTATCACCTGCCAGGGTTGCGACGAGCGGGTGATGCTGATCGACTTTATCGAACAGCGGCTCAAGACCGACCCCGTCGCCCAAAAGATCCTGGCCATGGAGGCCGCCGCCACCCAGGAACTTGACCATCAAGCCCTGGAACAAATTCTTATCGGTCATCTCATGGCGATCTGCGGCGAAGCCAACCAAATCTTCCGCCCTGTGACCATGGCAGACTATGGGGTGGATGGGGAGGTGGAGTTTCGAGACGACGGCGGCATGGCCAGCGGCAAAAAGATCTATGTGCAGCTCAAAAGCGGCAATTCCTACCTTCGAACGCGCAAGAGCGACGGCCGCGAGGTGTTCGATGTCAAAAACGATCGGCACCTGGACTATTGGGTGCACCAGCCGGTCGATGTGTACCTTGTCATCCGCCAAACCGATGAGCGCAAAGGCGAGCCGACCATTCGCTGGATGAACATCACGCGCCACCTGAAAAACCGCGAAGACCCACAAAACCGCCAAATCGTCTTCGACGGCGAACCCCTCACCATGAAAACCGTGTGGAAGCTGCGCGACACGTTCTTCCCGCCCAAAACCGGCTGAGCGAAAACGCTAGGGCGTCGGAACGGCTGTGGGGAATTTTCGGTCAGCGGCTTCTTCGGAGGTTTCACCCGGCCGGCGGGAAGCCGCGGTAGAAGTCGCCGCGAATGATCTTGGTTTATCTTCTTTTTCGCCGGGGCCGCCTCGTTTCGGGCTTGTTTTGTTTGCCCGGCCCGGTTGCTCTTACCGGCATATCGCGAATGTCCAGCCACAGATGAGTAAGGTCAAACGGACTCCGGGGGAAAGGACGCTGAAACCGATGCGCCAGTTGGGTGGTCGCTTGAGGTTTCCACCCCTCCGGGCCTATCTGCAAGATTGGGAGTTGGGCCGTGGCCGCTTGTTGACAGACTTCACTGTGAATGGCCTCCGGATCCATGGTTTGGACGTACCCAATCATGGCGCCTTCTGCCAGATAGTGGCTGTAGCGATATTCCGGTGAACGAAACCGCAGCGCACCATTGTCGATGTATTCTTTATTGAGGACCAAACCGCCCTCTGTTTTCTTCCCGAGACGTTTGCATTCGACCGCAAAGGATCTGACACCGTATCGCGGGTCGGGCTCTTGTGGGTCGTCGTGAATCCACTGAAAGTCCGGCTTTTTCCGGTCGTGGGGTTGCGTCGCGGCGGCGTTTGGGTCGGGGAGATTTTGACCCTCGGGAACAGGGAGAGGAAACCGCCCAGAGGGATCGAGACCGCGGCGCGCAGTGAGGATGCAAAACCAAAGTTCGCGGTTCAGCTCCAGTTCGTCTTCTGGGAGGGAGTCTTTCCGGCGGAGCAGGCTCAGCGCCTCGCACAACACGTTGACGTAGTGATTGTGCCGCGTCTCCCAGAGGCGACGATCGGCAAGAGCCGGGCGACCTGTTGCCTTCATCGAGACCCGTCTCCAGAGCGATCAAACGGATCGTCGTCCGACATGATGCGGTCGAAACGTGTGGTGCGAGTGGCGTGGCGCATCGCCTGAGCCACAGTGGCGTCCGCATCGGCCAACGCGGCACTTCGGGTCCACAAGCGCATTTCGTTGCGTTTGATGATCAAGATCTCGTGAGCACCGACGGCTCGGATGAACGTGTCCGTGTAAATCGTGTGATGCGCATCTTCCGGAACCAAGGCCGCTTCGGCGATATGCCGCAACACTTCATTCCACGCATTTGTGCGACCCGCCGCCGTCGGCGTGGGTCGTTCCCCTCGTGGCACGGTAGAAAACAGCGCCGCTAAGACGGGGGCCGTGCCGGGTCCAGCAATCACTTCCCAGGCAAGCTCCCCGTCCGGGCCGAGATCGGCATTCCAATGATGGAGAAAAACCTGCAAGTAGCCTGTGAGGCCGTTGTCGCGACCGTTGGGGAGGTCGCTCGCTAAACCGTAATGGGTTTTGGGCAATTTTGTCGGCAGGACGGCAGCGCTTTGGGCACGCTCATAGAAGAAATCGAGCCCAACATCACACATGTCCCGTACGAGATCGCGATCGGCGTCATTCAGTTCGTAGAGGTCGAAGATTGCCTCATCCAGCTTCGCCTCTAGATCTGCAATGGAACGACCATTGCTCGGCGCATCACGAAGTTTGTCCACGGTGGCCACAATGCGACTTCGAAGCGCCGGGTCGTGGGGGAAGGCGATAGGGATCCGGCCTGCAAAATGAAGATGCAGCTCATCGTGCCACATCCCCCAAGAGCCGGCGGTGAGCCAGAAATAGTATTTGGCCAGAGCGGACCAAAACACTCCCAAGATGATCCGTTCTTGCCAGGGTTCAAAGCCCTTCAGGCGGAATCCCTGGATGGAGTGCCGAAAGCAAAAATTCTCTGTTTCCAGGCGTGCAACGACGCCATCGACACCCACGCCGCGGTTGAGCAGCAGCCGGCTTCCTTCGTAGACATCCCGCACCCCACGGCGCTCTACCTTGCTGGGGACTGGCAAAAGATCCGACTCCGCAATTGGACTGTATCGTGTGAACTTCTTAGCGGGGAGTTCTCGATAGTCAGAAAGCCAGTCCGCATCGTCTTTCTTGTTTGCTTCTTTGAAGCCCTGACCCGGCACTATCTCTCTATCGGTATCTGAAAGGCTGATAAACCCAGGAAATCGCTCCAGCGAGCGGATCAGGCCCTCGTCCCTCCTGCCGCCCCACCAGTAGATCTTCCACAGGCTGTCGTAATGGGCACATTGCTGCTGATTGAGCCAATGTTGATCTGCGTGATTGAGAACGATCGCGCGGGTTTTCTCCACCTGGGTGATGCGTCGCGCGCACCAATACGCGAAGCGATGTTCGGCGGCGGGAACTCCCTTTGAAAAAACCGCAGAGATGAACGGGGACGCCCCCTCATTTTCACGGGCCGGCGCTTTTTTCCGCTTCTTCGTTGTTGACCCCTCCGCGTGGCCTGCGGAGGGCTCAGCAAAATAGAGGTGCCGGACGTGGGCGAAGTTGACCACGTGGTTCAGCTTACATCGGCCCAGCCAGGATGTGCGAAACAGCCGACTTTGATCGTGCTGTTTGAAGAGCACGCCCGAAGAAAGGAGGAGCCCTGCGGTGCCGCCGTCTTTGAGTAAGGCCAGGGCCAAGTGAACGAAGGCCTGCGACATCTCTTGATCGCCGATCGCGCGCTCGCTCTTTTCGTTGCACCATGCAAGAGTCCGCGAAAGGGCTGCGCGCCCACGAATGTCGTCCTTTTTGGGAGCCCCCCACGGGGGGTTTCCAACAACACAATCGGTGCTTTCAGGGCCAAAATGGCGCTTCACCACCGGATGTTTGTGTTCAATGGCATCAAAGGCGTTGCCCTCGAACAGGATGTCAAAGTGCTGGTCGGGGTCGCGTTCTTTTCTTTCCGGATCCCAGCGGAGATTGGGGAGTCTCCGATTTGCGTCAATTTCACGCGGTTTTTGGTAATGAAGGTAGGCCAAATAAAGGCTGAATGCGGCAATCGGCACCGCTTCGGGATTAAGGTCGATCCCGCGAATCTGATCCCGCAAGATCACACGAAGCTCACGCTGGGACAATTTTTTTCTTTGAATCCCCACCCTGTGGCGCACCATCCGGCGGAAGGTTTCCACAAGGAAAATTCCGGAGCCACAAGCGGCATCCATCACGCAAGGCCGGTTGTCCAATATGGCTCTGGGGAGCGCGCGTGACAGAAGGAAATCTACGAGCGCGGGTGGCGTGTAATAGGAAGATTGGGCGCTGTCTTTGCCATGTTCAGCCGTGTAAAAGTCCTCGTAAATGCTGCTGATGAGTTCGATAGGGATGATATCAAATCGATAGGCGTAGAAGAACAAGCGCAACTGTTCTGACGCGCCGTCTCCGACGAGCAATCGGCGGAGGAGCAGAAGGTGGTGGGACTTTACCCGCGTATGCTCTTCGGCCGTGACCGGAAATGTATCGCCATTAAAGTCGGTCGTGAGCTTGGCGAAGAGCGCGTAGGTGAAGTCCTTGTCTCTTAGGACACGGAAAAACAGCACCTTCGCAATGTTTGAGCTGATGAAGGGCTCCTTCGGATCTTCTGCCAGAAGGCGCTGCCAAACAGGATTGTCTTTGGCGACCTCTTCAAAATAGGAGGGCGTCAGAATCCCACGATCTTCAAGGTAACGCAGGAACAAGGCCCGGGCGATCAGCTTGTGGGCAACGGGAGGCGCGAGCTTCTGGGGCCCTTCGGTCAGGCGACGGCGCACCTGCTTGAAATCCTGCACAAGGGAGCGATCCGCGCGCTCCACCTTGGTGCCAAATCGCTCGTCTCCATAAATTTGGCCAGTTTCAACGCTCTCTCGGCGGAACTGCGCCAGCTTGGAAACAATGTCGCGCACACCTTGGGCAAGCACGAGGAGCCGTTCGCCGCCATCAAGCGTTTCGCCTTCTTTCACCGGGGGCGCACTTAGCGCGTATACTCGAAGCAGCCCATCGCTCGCCAGAAACAAGAACTCCGGCCGAGCCATGCTCCAGACTCGATTATAAAAAGCCGCTTCATCCTCACCGTCAGGCAGCTCGGCAAGCACAAGGACGGGCTCATTGCCGACGAAGAAGACCTCCCGGGCACCGACCTCCTTCGCAAGTGCAAGCCAATCTCCCTTGTCGGTCCAATGCGCTGCAGTCCGCGAATCGGAAGGCGCACCGACTGCCGGCAACAAGCAGCCGTCGATCAACCCCAAGATCCTGCACGCTTGGGCCAGCAACGAATCCCCTTCGTGGTGCGTTGCGGCGGTCATTGAGCGCTTGTATCGTGGGAGGGGCGCCATCGTCAAGACAGCCCGTCGCGGACAAGTGTCACGGTTGTTCGTGGACAGAAGCGCCGTGGGAAAGGGGCACAGTGTTCAAGTGCCTGGTCGTTCATAGAGAAAGACGCGTCCGGCGTCGCAACTCGCGTTCCGAACGGCTCGGAACGCCTTTGGCGAATTTTGGATCGCCTTCCGAGGGGGTCGGAACGCCTTCGGGGGATTTTTGATCGCCTTCCGAAGGGGTCGGAACGCCTTTGGGGAATTTTTGATCGCCTTCCGAACGGGTCGGAACACCTTTGGGGAATTTTTGATCGCGTTCTGCACACGGTGTGCGACAAGTGCGCCGAAGCTACGTTTCGGTCGGCGATGCCGGGGCTGTGGCTTCGGGGTTGTCGCCGGCTTCTTCGGCCGTTTCGCCAGGCCGGCGGGTGGAGGGTTTTACTCGGGCGGCAAGTTCGGGCTTGCCCGCGATGAGCAAGAGCCCCGAGAGCGCGGTGGCGATTCCGCTGAACATGGCGTCGTGTGCTGCAACGGCGTTGTTGCGGTCGGTCAGGGTTTTTTGAGCTTCCCGCACTTCGCGCTGCACGCTTTTCAGGTGTTTGTCGAGCAGGTCGCGCTTTTCGCTCAGGGAGGCGGCCACTTCAGCGACATCTAGTTTGGCGCCTTTGATTCGGGGAGGTGGAAGCTTGTTTTTCTGCAAATTGTCGACAACTTCACCGGCGAATCGCGATAGCACCACCGGATCATCCGGTGTCGCCCCCTTGAAAATCCCGGCCGCCGCCTGTGGACCATAGGCGCCGACCACAATCTCACGCAGCTCGATCAGCTCATCGCGCAGGGCGTTGTGTGCGTTGTCGCGGGCGGTGCGAACAGCCCCATCATCCCCCAATTCAGCCTCGTGCGCGGCGTCGGCCGCAATCACCTTGTGGCTGGACCCTTCAAGCGCCGCGCAGAGCAGGTGCACCAACAACCCCACATCTGGAACCTGCTGGCCCTTTTTTACGAACGGCTGCAAAAAGCTGGTCACTGCCTGCCCAATCACCTCGGCATTTGCCTCACCTGAGGCCACAACGCTCGATGCGCTTTTTTGGCGGTCGGTCACTTGTTTGGATGCCATACGCTCCTTTCCGGCCTTGGCCGCACCCCGCGCGCGGCCGAGCGGCTCTGTCGGTAGCGAAAGCTATTGGAATCGCACGGCATTGGCAAGTGGTTTCCTCGCGGATCCGCCCGCGCTTCAGTTACGCGCGCCAAGACGCCCCGAAAGACGCCTCTAATCTCGCCGTTGCAGGCGCCCCGCTGCGACGCGAACTTCAAGGAGACGAGGGTGATTTCGCAGAGCTGAGTCTTCATTGACCGCCGAACCACCGAAAAGAGGCGGGGTGGGGAATCGTTCGTCGAGAGGGCGGCCGCAGTGAGTGCAGCGCCCCTACCACGCATCGGCATGGAGAGGCGAGGCTGCGGTCCGTTCACCTACCCGTTCAAATCTACCCATGGCAGCCACATCGCAGAAGACAGCCGGACGGCCACAGAGGACCGTATAAAGGCGAGCCCCCAGTGGCGCGTTGCACGAACGCTGCGGACGCTCGAACGGAGAACGATTCTCCCTCTCGCCTCGACGCTCAGCGCGTCTTTTTGGCTTTGCCCGCCACCTTCTTCGGCGGCGCCTTCTTCACGGTCTTGTTCGTCGCCGACTTCTTTGCGATCTTCTTCGGCGCCTTCTTCACTGTCTTCTTCGCCGACTTCTTCACGATCTTCTTCGCGGCCGCCTTTTTCGCCGGGGCCTTGGCTCCCTTCGGCAACACCATCACCCGTTTCCCGTCGAAGGCGACGGCCATTTCGCGAATTTTCTCCACGCCGGCAGTCCGCAATTCAGCGGCATAGTCGCTTGATGCGAGCTGCGTGAGCCCTTCTGCCATGGCTTTTTCGATTGTTTTTTCACCTTGCCGCGCCGCTTTCAACTCCAGCACCACGCCGGGTTTGCCCGGTCTGCGCGGCTTGATCAACACATCCGGCCTACCCTCCCCTGACTCGCGATTGGACCGCACTTCGTAGTCAGGTTCGAGCGAGGCGAGCAAGCCTATCATCATCCCATGGTAGAATGTTTCGGGTCGGGCGCCACGCACGTCATGATACGAGGGCAGAGTTGCCGCAAAACGCTGGAGTTGCTCCTCAAAGGTATAGGTATCCCCTTCGAGCATTCCCTCCAACATCGCTTGCAGGCCGCCGCCTTGAGCCACAAGAGCTTGATCCATCCACCGCTGAAACGTGGTGCGATAAACGCTCGCTACTTCCACGTTGGGGATCGAAAGCCGATAGGGAGGAGGAGGCTCACCGACGATGGGTGGGCCGGGGCGCGCGGCTTTCAGATATCCTGAAAACACGAGCAAGCTCCACAACGTGTCTCGGTCGTCTTTGAGGCGTGGGAAGGCGATGTTTTCGTTCAGGTGCCTTTCAATATACCCACCTTCGAGCAGGGTTTGCATATCACCCTGCACACCCAACCCATGGTGCTGGAGCAGCTCTTGGATGAGCAGATTGGAGCTGGTCCCCACCCAATGGGGCTGGAGCTGCCTCGTGCCCCGCGCGAGAAAACTCAAGATCGACCACGGGTTGTAGATGTCGGCCCCTCCGAATTCATACCCGTTGTAATAGGACCGAATGGCCGGCAGGATGTCGGCCAAGCCGGCTTTCTCCATCAGGCCCGTAACTTCGACCTCCGTGAACCCGAAACAGGTGTTGAATTCGGGATCAAGCAACGTGTACACACCGAGATTGTTCAAGTCGGAAAAAATGCTCTCCCGCGAGACGCGCAGGATCCCCGTCATCACCGCGCGCTCCAGATGCACGTTGTCTTTGAGGCCCGCCAAGAAAAAGCCCCCGAAAAACCCTATGGTTTCTTTGTAAAACCCGTTTGCGTACGAGGCGTGGATCCCCGCGTCGTATTCATCAATGAGGACGATGGGACGAACGCCGTGGACTTGGTGCAAATACCTGCTCAAATCTTTGATCGAGCGGCGATACAACATGTCGTCGCCACTGCCTGATAAGATCGCGTCGAAATCCACTCGGTCGGAACCATCGAGCCTTTCTACGAGCGCCGACGCGTGCTCGTGGTACATATCGCGAATCAAGCGTTTTGCTTCGTGCAAACACGCATCAAACGATTGCGCTTTTGTCTCTTTCAGACTGATGTGAATGACCGGATATTTTTGAAAGTGCCCGCGATATTTGGCACCTGCCCGCGCCACGTGGAGCCCTTCGAACAGATGCCACACGTCCTCGTCGCGTTTTTCAAAGAACCACTTCAACGTCGAGAGATTGAGCGATTTGCCAAACCTGCGTGGGCGGGGTAACAGCACCACCTTGATGTTGTCGCTGTCAACCAGCTCGGTGATGAGATGGGTCTTGTCGACGTATTCGTAGTTTCGTTCGCGAAGAACCCTAAAATCGTCGGTGCCGATGGGGATTTGCCGGAGCATGATGCGTCCTCGAAAACGTCCGAGGCGGACCCTCGCATGGGCGCGCTACACCGTCAAGTTGGCGCCGGACACAGGCCCTTGCGCGGCAAAGGACGATGCGTTCCCCCCGCGGCGCGCGGGCGCGACGCTTGGGGGGAACGGGCGCGCGGAGCGCGACCGAAGGGGGGCATTGACGGGCTGTGGTGCTGCGGCGTTGGCGAGGCTGACAGGTGTTCGGATTCAACCCTTGGCGCGGAGCACCTTGGCCATTTCGCTGCCAATGCTTTCACCGTCTACCGGTTTGGTGACATACCCATTCATTCCGGAGGCCAAACAACGCTCGCGATCGCCCTGCATGGCATGGGCGGTCATCGCAATCACGGGCACGGTGGCGCCGCGTTTGCGCAGCTCACGCGTTGCCTCAAGACCATCCATCACGGGCATCTGCACATCCATAAACACCACATCGTATGCCTTCGCGGCGATTCGCTCGATCGCTTCAACGCCGTTTTCCGCGGTTTCTACCTCGCAGCCGAGGTGTTGCAAATGGAGGGAGGCCACCTTGCGATTGATGAGGTTGTCGTCGACGACAAGCGCCTTCACACCGGCGTAGGACTCGGCAGATGGCTTGTCGGGGTGATTGCCATTCAGTATCTGGCGGGTGAGCAGCGGAGCGTTTTTGCCCTCTTTGCGAGCGTGGAGCGCCGAAGCGAGAAGCGCCGACAACTCACTGTGGTGAGCGGGCTTCACCAGATAACCGGCAAAGCCCTCGGCTTTGATCTGCGCTGCATCGAGCTGAAGTGTCACGGATGTGAGGAGGATGAGAATTGTATCTGAAAGCGCCGGATCGGCCTTGATTTCCCGCGCAACCTCAATGCCATCCATCCCGGGCATGTGGTAGTCGAGCACGACCACATCAAACGGTTCACCCCGCTCGCGCGCGCTCCGCAAAAGCGCCAATGCCCTCGCGACCGTTGTCACACTCGGCTTGGGCCATGCGCCAGCTCGCAAGCTGCTCTTTTAAGACGCGGCGGTTCACTGGGTGGTCGTCCACAACAAGTACCCGGGCGGCGGCAATTTCGTCGGGTGTGGAGCGCTGAACCTCCACGGTGTGATCGAGCCTGACCGGCAGCGTAAACCAAAAGGTGGAGCCTTGCCCCGGCGCGCTGACAAGACCGATTTCACCTCCAAGCAACTGAGCCAGCTCGCGGCAAATAGCCAATCCAAGGCCGGTGCCGGCATGC
Organism: Polyangiaceae bacterium; assembly: GCA_016712345.1. Lineage (GTDB taxonomy): Bacteria > Myxococcota_A > Polyangia > Polyangiales > Polyangiaceae > JADJRH01. The sequence goes on along the minus strand of JADJRH010000011.1, from coordinate 1,659,632 downwards.
TTGCGGGTGGAGGAAGAATCAATCTGCCGAAACTTCTCGAACACTTCGCTTTTGCGCTCCTCGGGAATTCCCGGTCCGGTGTCTTGCACAGAGATCTTGAGGAGGGCGCGCTCGGGGCCAACCTCGTCACCTGTCACCGTAATGAGAACGTGCCCCTGGTCGGTGAACTTGATGGCATTACCCACCAAGTTGGTAATAATCTGCCGGATTCGCCCGGCATCGCTGACTACTTCAGCGGGTGTTCGAGGCACCCAGCGAAGCACCAGTTCAAGGCCTTTGGCGGCAGCGGTCAGCGCAAACTGATCGAGAATTTCTTCGCAGGTTGATCGCAGGTTGAAAGGCACCGGATCGAGGCGCATTTGCCCCGCCTCGACTTTGGAAAGATCCAGAATGTCGTTGATCACATCGAGCAGGGCGTTGCCCGAGAGGCGAGCCGTGCGCACGTGCTCGCGCTGAATAGGGTCGAGCTTTGTCCCTTCAAGCACACCCAGCATTCCAAGCACGCCGTTCATTGGAGTGCGAATTTCATGGCTCATGTTTGCGAGGAATGTGCTCTTTGCCATGCTTGCCGCATTGGCTTCCACAAGCGCCGCCGACAGCCGACGCATTGTTCGAGCGCGACTCCACACAAAAAACCAAAGCTGCCCCGCGATAATGCACGTCATCGCGATGGCGGCCACGGCGCGCACACTTCCCGCGGAACCGGAAGCGATGGGATACCAGGGCGTTGGCACTAGCGGAACGGTGCTGATGCACACCCCTGCAACGCCCATCGCCACGCAGGCCAGCAAATCGAACCGGCGGCGCGGATCACTGATCGAAAACGGTGCACACACCGCGAAGATGTGAATCACCGCCAAATGGTCGGCCCCCTGCGCCGTGACCGCGGTGGTGATTGTCACGTTGGAAACGAGCAAAGCAAAATACATCGCAGAACGCGGGTGGCCGCGAGTGGCGATAAGAAGCCCAATCGCGAGCGCAATGCCCGACGCAAGCGCCAACGAGCCATGCGGCTGGATCCCCAGCGCCAAAAGAACCACCCCCGACGCCGTTGCCCCAAAGGCGCTGATCAGCAAGGTGGCATTGCGCGTGAGGGCCTGATCCACCTCCTCAATCGAAGCCGATTGAGGCGCTCCGGATCGCAGGAATTGGCCAAGCCTTTTCCCGATTGGGTTCACGGGCGGTGTGATCAACCGGCGCAGAATACCACAAGTCCGGTTTCTGAACCACCGAAAGAGGCGGGATGGAGGATCGTTCGCAATCGGTCGGATGCAGTGAGTGCAGCGCCCACAGAGGACGGTATAAAGCCGACTTCCAAATGGCGCGTTGCCGGTACGCTGCGGACGCCCGAACGGAGAACGATTCTCCCTCCCGCCTCGACGCTCAGCGCGTCTTTTTGGCTTTGGCGGTCACCTTCTTCGCCGCCGCCTTCTTCACTGTCTTCGTCGCCGTTGACTTCTTCGCTGGCTTCTTCACGGCCGCCTTTTTCACCGGGGCCTTGGCTCCCTTCGGCAACACCATCACCCGTTTCCCGTCGAAGGCGACGGCCATCTCCCGAATTTTCTCCACGCCGGCAGCCCGCAATTCAGCGGCATAGTCGCTTGATGCGAGCTGCGTGAGCCCTTCTGCCATGGCTTTTTCGATGGTTTTTTCACCTTGCCGCGCCGCTTTCAGCTCCAGCACCACGCCGGGTTTGCCCGGTCTGCGCGGCTTGATAAAAACATCCGGCCGGCCATCCCCTGACTCCCGGTTGGACCGCACTTCGTAGTCAGGTTCGAGCGACGCAAGCAGGCCTATCATCATCCCGTGGTAGAATGTTTCCGGTCGGGCGCCACGCACGTCATGGTACGATGGCAGAGTTGCCGCAAAACGCTGGAGTTGCTCCTCGAAGGCATAGGTATCCCCTCCGAGCATTCCCTCCAACATCGCTTGCAGTCCGCCGCCTTGGGCCACAAGAGCCTGATCCATCCACCGTTGAAACGTGGTGCGATAAACGCTCGCTACTTCCACGTTGGGGATCGACAGCCGATAGGGAGGAGGAGGCTCACCGACGACGGGCGGACCGGGGCGCGCGGCTTTCAGATATCCTGAAAACACCAGTAGATTCCACAAAACATCGCGGTCATCCTTGAGGCGCGGGAACACGACGTTTTCATCCAGGTGCCTTTCAATATACCCGCCTTCGAGCAGCGTTTGGATGTCATCCTGCACACCAAACGCATGGTGTTGCAGCAGCTCTTGTATCAGTAGATTGGAGCTGGTCCCCACCCAATGGGCTATGAGCTGCCGCTCTGCACTCGCCAAGAAGCTTAGAATGGACCAGGGGTTGTAGATGTCTGCCCCACCAAATTCATACCCGTTGTAATAGGACCGAATGGCCGGCAGAATGTTGGCCAAGCCGGCTTTCTCCATCAGGCCCGTGACTTCGGCCTCGGTGAATCCGAAACAGGTGTTGAATTCACGCCGGAGCAAGGTGTACACACCCAGATTGTTCAAGTCAGAAAAAATGCTCTCCCGCGAGACCCGCAGGATCCCCGTCATCACCGCGCGCTCGAGATGCACATTGTCTTTGAGCCCCGCCAAGAAAAAGCCCCCGAAGAACCCTATGGCTTCTTTGTAAAACCCGTTTGCATACGAGGCGTGGATCCCGGCGTCGTATTCATCGATAAGGACGATGGGCCGAACGCCGTGCACCTGGTGCAAATACTTGGTCAGGTTCCCAATGGCGAGTTCGTGCAGCGCATTGCTCGCTGTGTCGTTGAGGATCGCCTGAAATTCTCGTTCATCTCCGGGGTCGAGCTTTCCAACAACAGCGGGGAGGTGCTCGGCGTACATTCCGCGGATTGCCGCGCGAGCTTTCGTCACGCACGCGTCGAAGCTTGCAGCTTTCGTCTCTTTCAGACTGATGTGAATGACCGGATATTTTTGAAAGTGCCCGCGATATTTGGCACCTGCCCGCGCCACGTGGAGCCCGTCGAACAGGTGCCACACGTCCTCTTCGCGTTTTTCAAAGAACCACTTCATCGTCGAGAGGTTGAGCGACTTGCCAAACCTGCGTGGACGGGGCAACAGCACCACCTTGATGTTGTCGCTGTCAACCAGCTCGGTGATGAGATGGGTCTTGTCGACGTATTCGTAATTTCGTTCGCGAAGAACACGAAAATCGTCGGTGCCGATGGGGATTTGCCGGAGCATGGTGCGTCCTCGAAAACGTCCGAGGCGGACCCTCGCATGGGCGCGCTACACCGTCAAGTGGGGCTCGAACGGCTTGAATGACGTTGTGGCCCAATCTACCCGTTGCACAGTTGACTTGACTCAACTTGACCTAACCTACCCGTCCAGTGACTTGACGTGACCTACCCATCAGCAGAGATTCAACCCCGTGAGGTGGGCAGATGGGTACCTACCTTACCATTGCCACGGATGGTCGATCGATACTTGACCACCTCGATCTACCCATGGGCATCGCTCCCTCCGGGGGCGCAGTTTGTGTACACACCGCCGGGCTACCTTCCCATCCCAATGACCTACCCACCTACTCCCATTCTTATACTCGCGCCCGGAGGCGTGGGGCGGTGTGTACACAACGCGAACCCTTGGAGGGAGCGGGACGCGCGGCATGGACGTTTGTTTTTGCTGAACAGGTGTGGATCGAGATCCGCCGCGTTGTGAGCAGCTGAACGTGCCGCGCGGCCGTGGGAGGCAGGGGCTGGATCGGCGGCGGCGGCGGGCCCCTACTAAGGTCTGAGGCGCTTGTCCAATCTACTGCGAACGTGTCACAAAACTTAGGGTTGAGCGCTGCGATCTTTAGTGTTCGCTCTCGGATGACTGGACTGTTTCTCGTCGCTGCTCGCCCCGAAACACAGACCTCGTTCGAGCGTTTGCCGCTGCGCGACTTTGTGGAAGCGCTGATCGACCGCGTGCCCGATGTGGCGGCGGCGCATCTGCCCACAAAGGGAGAGCCGGCAAAAACGCGGGAAGGTCGGACGGCTCGAACCGATCAGATGGGTGTTGTGGAGCCCATTGTGCGCACGCGCACGGTGTTGCCCGACGTGGCGTACGCGCTTTCGAGTTTGGCTTCCGGCGTGAAGTCGCGCGCGGTGGTGCGGCTTTGCGTGGAGCCGGATCCGTGGGAATTGGGGATGGAGCGGGCCGGCGGCGATGTGCTTGTGACGGTGTTTCGCTCGGGCGATTTGCCGGATGTGTTGGTGCACGAGCGGCGAATGAAGGGTGCGGAATTCGCTGCGCGGGTGCTGGCGTTGGGCACAAATCCAAATGCGGCGCCTCGGGTGGCAAACGACGACGCTCGCCGAACAACGGCCGAAGGGTTGATGGCGCAGGCGATGAACGCGCTGTCGACATCGCTGCCGTTTGCTCCTGTGGATGATGCGGTGGAAGCCGCCGCAGTGAGCGTGGAGCCGACGGGCGATTTGCCGATTGTGATGTCGGCGGAGGTGTTGCTGCGCGCGCCCGAAATGATGGCGGAGAGCGCGGCGGCGGTGCAGCGGGCAGACCTGTTTGCGCTGCTGTTTCGCGGCAAATTGCGGGTGACGGTGGGCGAACACGCGCGCGACGTGCCGGACGTGTTTGTGTTTCCGTTGGCCGAGCAGCTCGTGGCGATGACGCAGGAGATGCTTGAAGCGTGGGTGGCTCGGCGTTCGTTTCATCGGCGATTTACGGCATGCGGCGCGGTGCTTGGGCTTCGCTTGGATGCGGAGCACGGCGCTGCCTATTTGACGTTGGGTTCGGCGAAGCGAGCGGCACCGGCGCAGTTTCCGGCGTGGACATTTCCCGCGCTCGACGTGGGCGCGCTTGTGCAGAGCATTGCGGCGTTTGGTCGGGCTTTGTCGCGGAGTTTGGTGCGACGAAGCCGGGCGCACGCGTCGAATTTGCTGCTGATTCGCTTTCGGGCGCGGGTGCGTGAGCTGCTCGACGGGTTGAAGGAGATTTCGCGCAACGATTCGAAGATTAATCCGGCGCCCGAGGTGTACCGAGCGTTTGCTGTGGCGCACGCGGAAAGCGCGAATCGCGATGCTCCTCTGACGCAGGCGCGACTGAGGTACGCAACGCGCTGGACGGCGGCGATTGCGTCGATCGATCTGCGGGCGACGTTTCTTTGCGGCGAAGTGCTGGTTGTCGGCGCAACGCGCGAGGTGGTGGGGCTCGATCGGCGCACCGGCCAGGTTTTGTGGCAGCGGCCGGTGCCGCGCGCGGTGAGCGTGATGACGCCGCGAGGCCTCGCTCGCATTGAGCCCGACGGAGCGGTGCGGTTGTTCGACATCACTAGCGGTGAAGCTGTGTGGTCAACGCGCGTGGAGCCGCGGCCGGGAGCGAGCACTTCGGGCGCCGTGATCAGTGCGCCGAGGCTTCCGCCGACCTTGATTTTGAGTGAAGGCGCAAAGCATTTGGTGGCGCTTGATCTGCCAACCGGACAGATCGCTTGGCGCTACGCGGCGCGGCGCGGCAGCTTTTTTAGGCTGAAGCGCGCCGGCAAGTTGGTGATTGTGTCGAACGGCGAGCCGGCGCTGACGGCGCTGGATGTGACGACGGGCGATGTGGTGTGGCGCTTTTGCGATCGGCTTAGGTTTGCGTCGCAAGTCGCAACGGATCACGACGCGTTGTTTGCGTACGCAGGCGATGGTGCGCTTGTGGGGCGCGGCGGTGCGCGCTTGTACCAGCTCGATCCGTGGTCGGGTGCGAGTCGATTTGCCGTGGATTTGCCGAAGCAGCTCAATCCGGTGGGCGCCCCGCTCATCACGCCTGAAACGGTGGTTGTGGTCGGCCACGGTCGGCGCGGCACCGAGCTTTCGGCGTTTGATCGGGCAACAGGTGAGCTTCGGTGGACTCAAAACGCTTGCCCAACGGCGGCTTCGTGTTTGGCCGTGGATCAAACCGTGGTGGTGAACAGCGAAGGCGGCGAGTTGATCGCGTTTGACGCGGCGACGGGTGCGACGCGCTACAGGCATGTGTTTGGGACCGGCCCCGACGGCGATCGGCCGCGACGCCTCGAACCTGTGCTGCGCTCCGGCGCGCTGTTTGTGCCGCAAAACGAAGTGTATGTGGTGCGCCCGCAAGACGGGACGTTGCTTGGCCAGGTCAAGACCGATCTCATTCCCGATCTGCTGCGCGTCGACGAAAAGTGCGATCTCTACGTGGCGGAAGAGAGCGGCCACGTGGGTGCTTTTGCATCGGGGCCTCGGCTTGCACTCGTGCGTTAGTGTTGAGTTGGGGCGCGCCTAGCTTCGCTACGGCGCGCCGGCCGGCCTAGCTGCGCTACGGCCGGCCAGAACCAGGCGGCGCTCGCTACGCCTTGGCTTTGGATGCCGCGGGGAGCGCCGCAGGCGGCTCGTTGCGAGCTTCCATCATCGCTTGGGCGGAGGCGCCGGCCGCCGCTTTTTTGCGCACAAAGCGAGCGAGGTCGACGAACGGAATCGACGCCGGGCACACGCGTTCTTTTTCGCGAAGCGCTTCTTCGGGAACGTGGTCGAGCGCGAGAACCGCTGCATCGTAGTCGGGCATGCTGCGCGACGACGCGAGCACGATGCGCATGATCCCCGGGTAAGCGCCTTTGGATTGGGCGATGCGCTCCCCTTCCCCCACGTCGCACAATCCGCACGCAACACACTTTGAAAACGCGTCGAGGCGTTTGCGTTCGGCTTCGGTGAGCGGGGGCAATCGGTCGGCGTCGTAGTTTTCGTGAAAGAGCGCGAGGCCGGTTTTGCGGCCGAACATGCGGGCCCAGGTGGTTTTCACCAGCGACCAAGCGAGCAATGTGGCAGCGAGCGGCCGTCCCGATAACACGATCCCAGGTGTACACGATTCGGCCTTGTTGCGCCCGGGATCGAGAAACGGCGAGCGCCACACCGGGGGTGTAACAGGGGGTGTAACAGGGGCTGAGTGTTACGCTTTTTCGGGGCGATAACTCTCGAAATGATTCACTTTTTTGTCAAAAAGAGGCGGCACGCAGACTGCTCTTAGTGCCGCCCGATGACGACCTACAACTCGCGATCGTTTTTTTCGGCGCACTCCTCCTCTTCCTCTTCTTCCAACCGCGGGACGCGTTATGCGGTGGGGCTCTTTCGCAACGGCGCCTCCGCGGTTCGACTCACAGTGACGGCCAACAGCGACGAGACGCTTTTGGCGGCGCTGCTTCACAGCGAAAACGAAAACCTTTGGCGGCGCTTTTTGGCCCGCTACGAAGCGCTTGTTCTCAGCGCCATTCGACGGGCGCTGCGCGACATGCACGTGTGGCTTCGACCCCACGACGTGGACGATGTGTACGCAGGGTTTCTCGCGGCGCTCTTGGAGAACGATCGAAGGGCGCTGCGCTCGTACGATCCCACGCGGGGTACCAAAGTATCGACCTGGATGGCGATGCTGGCCTGGCGCTTCACGCGGGACACAGTTGAAAAATGCCGCACGCGGTGGCGCTTTGAGAGGCTGACCCACGACACAAAGAACGTGCGTCGCGAACGTTCCAACGCCGGGCCTTCGGCGGAAACGATGGGGGCTTACCGAGAAGTGGCGGCGCAGGTGCGCGACGTGGTGAGCAGCTTCACGGGGCGGCAACGTGAGATGTACGAGCTTTATTTTGGGCTCGATCTCACGGCCGAAGAGGTCGCAGCGCGGCGGGGAACAGCGGTGCAGACCGTTCACGCGGGCCGCCACAAGCTTGCCGAGCGCATTGCCGCCGCCCTGAAAGCCCGCGCCCCCGAGCGCCGCGCGGCGTAAATCGAATGGGGTCAGCCCTCCGGGCCGCGGCTCTTCGGGCTGTGGATTGCGCCCAGCTGTGATAGGAACGAGGCATGGCTGAAGCCGCATCAAGGATGCTTGTTCTGGTGACCGCAGCCGCCGCCATCGGCCTTTCTGCGTGCAGCGGCGGCGGCGGGGGTGACCCTCCGAGCGAACCCGCGGCTTCGGTGCTTGGCAAGGGGCTCCGCGTGAGTGACGTGCTGGGGGAAGCCGAGTGGTTTGATGCGTCGGACAAAGACAGCGTGAGCTGCGCGGTTCCCGCGGATCGCACCGTGAACATCACGGGCGTGACCGTGACCGCGCTCGATCGGTTTGATGAAGTGGCCGACGGTGCGCTGGGCAATCTGTACGTGCAAGACACCACGCCCGAACCGGGTGAGTACCAAGGCATGACGGTGTTTGACCCGGCGTTCACACCGCCCGACCTGCGCGTTGCGAGGGGCGACGTGCTCGACATGTTTGGGGTGATGACCGAGTTTTTGGGGCCTTCGAGCGGCTATTTTGGCAAGTGCAAAACGCTGCCTGAAGTGGGCGGCACGGGTTCGTTTCGGTTTGAGGGAAGCAAAGTGCCGCCCAAGACGGTGCCTCTTCAAGACATCTTCGGTTACGAAAATGCGCGCCGTTACATGGGCATGCTGATTCGGCTCGAAGACGTGACCATCGGCAACGATCCCGCATCGAGCAACGACGCGCTGCCGAGCGGCGGGCGGTACACCGTTGAACTCGACCGAACGGGCATTGACACAACGGGCGTTGACGTGGGCGATTACCCGAAGATTTCCAACGAATTGTATGACCTTAAAAACGAGGGGCCACCTCTCGCAAAAGGTACACAACTCAAAAGTCTGACCGGCGTGCTCACCTACTTTTACGGCTTCAAAATCGCGCCGCGTTCCCCCGAAGACTTTGAGCTTTCAAACGTGAGCCCGTGAAACGCCGACAGCGTGTGACCGGTCGTCGCGGCAGGTTCGCCGCGGGCGCTGCGTTGTGTACACTTATTGCGGCGTGCTCGGGAACGGCGCTCGTGGAGCCGGTGACTCACCCGCTCGGCGGCGGACAGGCCTCGGCGCAAAGCAATCTGCGCGTTGTCGCGGCGCCGGCGCGGCCAAAGCTCGCTCTGCTTGTGCGCGAAGGCGATCCCGCGCCGGCGCTCGCGGCCGTGTTCGCCACCGGCGTTTCGTCGGCCCCCACCGTGGCCCTCGCTGCGGTTGTGGAGGCGCGGCTCGGAGCGGCGGGGTTCGCGGTGGACGCACGAGCCGACCGGAGCGCGTTTCGGATTCGATGGCTTGCGGGGGCGGGCGCGTCGCCGAGCGCTTTTTTAAAAGCGCTCGGCGACGCGCTCCGCGCCCCGCTCGGCCCTTCAACGCCTGAAATTGCCAAAGCGTCGGAACGGGTCGCGGCGCTGCGGCGCAATCCGCTGCCGGCGCCGGAGGCGGCGCCGGCAGCGGATTGCGCCGCGCGCCTCGGCCTCGTTCCCAAAGAGCGCCCGCTGGATCCGGCCACGCCTGAGGGGCTCGTTGAACTCGAAAAAGTCCGAGCCGACGTGCTCGTCGCGGCGCGCGCATCCATCGGCGCCGTGGGCCCGGCGGCGTTTTGCGGCGATGTTGAAAAAGCGCTCAACGCGGCGGAGCCATGGCCGGAAGGTACACCTGTGCAAGTGGCGTGGCCGGCAGCGGACACGGTGGGCACGTTCGCGGCGAACGATGTGGGGCGCGGCCGCGCGCGCGTGACAGTGGCGGCGCGCGTCGATGATCCATCGGCGGCGGTGGCCGCGGCGGAACATTTGGCGCGGCCGGAGGGCGCACTGCGCGCGCGGCTCGCAGCCCATTCAACGGCGTTTCGAGTGACCGAAGTGTTGGGCGTTGCGAGGCCTCATGGCGGCTGCATTTCGGTGACTGCGGAGACCGAAGAAGGTGGTCCCGACGGGGCGGCGGGGCGCGAAGCGCTCGCGCGCACGGGCGCGTTTGTCGCGGCGGTGGCGCAAAAAGAGATCGGTGCGTGGGCGCGCGAGCCGCCGAACGCGAACACCGCGGCGCAGGCGGTGGTGGCGGCGACCGATCCGCGTGATGCGGCGGCGCGCGCCGCGTGGTGGGCGCTTTCAGGGGTGAGCAAAGGTTCGCCGCTTCGATGGGCGACTACGTTTTCGCTCGCGCCGGACGAGCGCGGGGCCGAGTTGACCGCGGCGGCCAAGACGTTTGAAGCCGAGTTGGTCAAAGCGATCAGAGACGGCGAAACGCCGACGGTGGAGCGGCGCTCGATCGTTGAACGCGGTCAAGGCGACGTGTGGATGTTGCTGGCGAGCCCGTGTGGCACGCTGGACGAGGGAACGTTCGATGCGGGCGTGAGCAGTTTGGCTGCCGTCGCGGCGGTGGGGTCGGGCCGCTCTCAAAGTGGGCTGACGGTGGAGCCATGGGTGACGCCGGAGGGAGTGGGGTGGTCGCCCACGCGCCTTCCGGCGCGGTGGGCGACCACCCCCACTCCCTCGCGGCTCGCTTGGCCGATGAGATGGGGCGCGCGATCGCGGGGAGCGTTCCGACGATCGAAACAACGGGCGCCGCGCGCGCCGCCGCGCTCTCGAACATCGAGCGCGCGGGCGGCGCGCACGGCGCCCTCCTCGACGCGCTGCTCCGAACGATGACGCCGGAACATCCGTCGCAGTTGGTCACGTTGGGTACGTTTGGTCGGGTGCTCGCGTTGACACCGAAAGCGGCGGCAGCTCGGTGGAGAAGTCTTGCGAACGGGCCGCTTCGAATGGCGGTGATCGCCAACAACGACGCGGCGCAGGCCAACGCCGCGTTTGCGACGGCGGACCGTTGGGTCGCTCCGCGCGCTGCTCCGCAGATGTGTACACCCGCGGGCGACGCGGCGCTCAAGCCCGGCCGCTACGACGTGGAGTTGTCATCCAAGGAAGAACTGGGGCGCGCTTTTATTGCTGTGAACGTCGCGGCGCGTGCTCAGGTGGGGCGCGCGTTGGCCGAGGTCGCCGCAAAGGTGCTCGCCGGCGAGCGCGGCGCTGTGCAGGCGGCGCTCGACAAGGCGCCTGTCGTCGCAGCGGCGAGTGTACACATGCTGGGCGGGGCACACAGCGCCGCTATTTTGGTGGACGTGCGCGCCCCGGACGCGGCGCTTGAAGATGCGATTGGCGAGGTGAAGGCGCTGTTTGCGCGGCTCGGCCAAGAGGGTCCGACCGAGCAGGCGGTGACGCAGGCACTCCGCGAAAAGCAGCGCGCCGACGAAGACGCGGCGTTTGATCCGCGGGCGCGGCTTGTGAAGTTGTGGTTGGGCGAAGCGGCGTTGAACGAGCCGCCGGTGACGCGCGCGGCGTTGCAGCAATTTTTCGCGTCGTCGTTTCGCGAAAGCGCGCTTGTGATCGTCGCCGGCAAACATCGATAGCTCGTCGGGATTGGGTGGCTGGTCGCGCTGCGGTGCGCCGGTTCAAGCCGATGCGCGACGCGCCACTGGGGGCTCGGCCTTATACGGTCCGACCTGCGTCGGTTGGAGGTCTGTGGGGTCTGGGCGGCAATGGGCGGCTGAAGCGCTGGATGGTGTCGGACCGCGGCCTCGCCTTTCCTTGCACGGGCGTCCGGGGGCGCTGCGCATCGTTGAACCGGCCCACCTCGCTGCGACCATCACCCATCCCTCCTCGCTTGCCATTCCAATCGGCGCAGCCTCGCCTTTCCTTGCACCAGCGTCTGGGGGCGCTGCGCGTCGTTTCGCCGAACCGCCTGGCGGCGAGCAGTCACCCACCTCCTAACGTAGTTATCGGGTCATGAGCTGCGTGGATGAAGCTTGTCGCTGGGAGCGTTGCGCTGTGGCCCCCCGCGCCGCGCGGAGCGAGCGAAGCGAGTGAGCACGGCGCTTGGTGGGGCCGGTCGCATGTGTACACATGCGGCCCCGGGGGGCAATAGTCGCGGTGTGTATCCGTTTATACGGATAGATGGATGAAGTGAGATGTCACTCGGCGCCGTCGAAATCCGCGATTTCGTCGTACGTGCCGGTGGCTGCGGCGGCGACGGGAGCTGCAGCGTTGTCGTTGTCGCTTTCGACCTCGACGTCGCTGTCGCTTTCAAGGTCGGCGTCCACGTCGTCATCGGCGATGTCGGACGGGGTGCTTTCGCACTCGACTTCGAAATCGTCGTCGTCATCATCATCGTCGTCGGACGAGGCTTCGAGATCTTCGTCCTCGTCCTCGTTTTCGGTGATGACGGGGAGGCGGCGTTTGCCAACCGGGCCCTCGTCCACGTAGTCGCGGAGGCCCATCATGTCTTTGAGGGCCTGGAGTTTGGCGAGCGCTTTGACTTCGACTTGGCGAATGCGTTCGCGCGTGAGGTTCATGATCGCGCCCACGTCTTCGAGCGTTGTGCCGCCGCGATCGGCGACGTCGAGGGCGCAGCTCTCGTTCATGTCCCAAACCTCAAGGTCGGGGAAGTTGAGCTTGATGGCACCTGTCCGAGCCGAAACGTCGAGGAACAGGTGGTGTTTGCACGAGACGTACGGGCACGGGCGAAGGCCTTCGATGCACTCCGAGCGCGCGCGCGGCTTTTGGTAATCGTTTTCCGGGTAGAGCATCCGGCCGATTTCCAGCTCGCGCTTGGTCATGCGCTTGACGCTGATCGTTCGGGCACGCACCTCGCGCTTGCGGCGCGAACGGCGTTGTTCGCGTGTGATCGCGGTCGCCGCCGTGATAGGAGCCGCCTTCTTGGCGAGCGCTCCTTCGGTCGTAAGGGTCGAGCCGGTGCCGGTGTCCTGGGCGGGTTGCGCCTCTGTGAACGTAAGCTCGACACTGTCCAAATTGCCCATCGTCATGCGCGCCTCCATGAAAATCCCGATGCGGTTTGCGCACGCACGTGTCCCGTAACATCCGGTTCCTGACCGGCGTCGAGATCACCCGCGAATAAAAAACGGCCCACGAATGAAGGAAGGCCGCACGCCTTCCCCGCCGCGAACGCGGCTCTCCCCCGCCCTGCGATCCAGCTCGCTCAGAAGTATTCTGAACGTGCCCCAGTGGACCTTCGGCCGGAAGAACATCTGCCTGAGTACACTCGCGCGTGGTGACGTACCAGCCGTCACCGCCTCGGGGGCGCACTCGAAATCAACGTCAAAAACCGGTGCAAGCGAGCTTGAGAGTGCCGAATTTTTACACCGCGACGGCCGTTCGGCTGAGTCGGGCGTGCGCCATGAGGCGCTCTTCGATCATCTCCAGTTTCGCCAGAAGATCCTTCGCGAGGCCTTCAGCGGAAGCCAGATCTTGCGAAATGGCCCGACCGCTGAGTTCACTGCGCCGCACCTTGGATGCTTCTTTCAGAGTGTCAAAAATCTTGTCGAGAATCCTCTCAAGCTCTTCGATGTCGCCCCGGACGAAGAGGAACTCCTTTTGGATTTCCTCGATGGTGTAGTCCTGAGCCATCATTTCCTTGATTCTGAGGATCTTTCGCAGCACGCCGGCTGGGTAAAGGCCCTGAGAACCTTGGTGCTTGCCCTTCCGTCCGACACGCACACTGCGGGGCAAAAGCCCGAGTTGTACGTACTTTCGGAGGGTAGCTTCGCTGAACTTCACGTCGTGCGAAGCAAAGAACTCCAGGATCTCCGGGGACGAGATTCCATCGGCACGATCTCGCTCAATCGCGTCCAACACTTCGTCGCTGATCCGCGAATGATGCGCCATTGGTCACGCCCGGAAATTCAAAGCAGAAGAGCCAGCCGAGAAACCAAGCGGTGCGTCCTACGCGGCCCGTTTGATTTTTTGGAGGCGGCCCGGGCGGAACAACGTTTCGCACAGGCATTGTTGGGCGGCGACATCAGTGTGCTGTCCAACAACGCCAGCGAATGTATTCCACTGAATGGAATATCGTCAATAACCTAGCACGAGATTATTGCGCTGCGCTGCGTAATTCCATGCACAAAAGACTTTTTGATTTTGGCTAGGACATTTAATGTCCCACCGTTTTGCGGGTTCCTCTTGACGCCCGTGAGGGGCCGGAAGCCCGGCTGAGGGGGTGCTCCATCACGTTTGAGTACGCATGACGGCGCGGCCTCATATAAGGAAGTCTCGCGCCGGGCGCGTGGCGTTGGGACTGTGCAAGAGCGGTTCCAGACCAATAGGGACGTGACTCGGGCATCGGGACCGTAAAACCCATTTTGAGCGCAAACCACCGCAAAAACTCACGCGACCCTGGGGCGGAGCCGGAGTTTTCGTGCGCGTGTGCGCAACAAAATAGAGTGGCAGCCACGTACAGCCTTGCAGGAGGCTTTGAGTTGTGCTGCGCGAAATGAAAGCTACCACAGGTCACCACCTGGGCCGAAAATCTGGAACTTTTTCAGGCAACACATGCAGAAGTTGTCGAGTTTTGTAGGCTCAAAACCATCTGTGAATCGCAGACGGGCGCCTTATGTGTACACATTTGCGAAGCAGACGACCGGCCGTTTCAGAACTGCTTAGCGAAGTGCCGGCGGTCGGGCCGAACGTTGGGCGGCTCAGAAGGAAGCTCTCGAATTATGTGTACACATAAGCCGGGCTTGGGCTTGGGGCGGAAGAATGTCGCTCTGCGCGATCAAAAGACGGGTTACCTGGGCTAACCTGCGGCGCGATGGCCGTCGGCGACCAACCGTCACTTCAATCGGTGCGTGATGTGAACGCGCGAGGAGTGCGCACACGAGCGGTGACGGCCGGAAATCCAAAAAAACCGGTGCTTTTACTGCTGCACGATTTCTTGGTGAGCCACATCACGTGGGAAGACGTGATGGACAAGTTTGCGGAGAACTTTTTTGTGGTCGCTCCAGACCTGCCCGGCTTCGGCGAGAGCGAGAAACCGAACCCCGCGCGGTATGCGTACACCATTGAGTCGCTGGCTGAAGCGGTTGTGGATGTGATCGCGGCGCTGAATGTGGGGCGCGCATCGATCGTGGGGCACGGCCTGGGCGCTGCGATCGCCATTACGCTGGCCGCGGAGCATGCGGAGTTGGTGCAACGGTTGGTGCTGGAAGACGCGCTTTGTTACCCGCCGCCGCGAAAGATTTCGCCGCAATTTGCGCACTTCCCGGTGCTCGGGGGGATCTTCTTTAAGCAGTTCTACAGCCGCTCGATGTTTCGGAGTTATTGCGAACGTTTAATGTTGGGGCCGAAAGCGGTGGTGCCGCTCTCGCGGATTGATACGCATTACGATTTGCTCTCAACGCCGAACGCTCGTGAAAGTGCGCACGCGGTGATGAACGCCATGTTTGAAACGCGGCCGGTGGTGGCGCGGCTCGGCCGCATTCAAACTCCGGCGCTCGTGGTGTGGGGCCACGACGACAGGCTCTTACCGGTGTCTCACGGTCAACGGCTTGCGCACGAAATGACGGGCGCAAAGTTGCAAATTTTAGACGCGGGTCACACGCCGCACGAAGAAGTTCCGGATCTGTTCGCGCAGCACACCACCCAATTTCTTTTGGGGAAGCGGTGATGACTCCGACCGATCTTCAAGCGGCGGAGCCGCCTCAAACAACCTGGGCGCGACTGTGGCGCGATCGTTCAGCGCGCCTTGGGTTGTTGCTGTTTGCGGCGTTGGTTGCGTTTGCGGTGTTCGGGCCGCTGCTCCTTCCGTACGACCCGTTGGCGAGTGATTTCTCAATGCGGCGCGATGCGCTCGGTGCGCCGCCGGGGCCGAGTTTTGCGCACCCGCTCGGAACCGACAGTTTGTTTCGAGATATTTTAACGCGGCTCGCATCGGGGGCGCGGCTTTCGCTGGGCGTGGCCGCGCTGGCAACAGCGGTGGCGGTGGCGCTTGGAACGTTTGTCGGCGTGGCGGCGGGGCTCGCTGAAGGAACGCGCGTTTGGTTTGTGGATGTGGTGTTGATGCGCCTCATCGACGCGCTTTTGGCACTGCCGTTTTTGTTGTTTGTCACCGCCGTGGGCGCAGCAGTGGGTCGCCCGGATGCGGGCACGATGTTGCTCGTGTTGGGGCTGACGGGGTGGACGGGTACAGCGCGCATTGTTCGAAATAAGACGCTGGAAATTCGCAGTCGCGAATTTGTGACGGCGTCGCGCGCTCTGGGCGGAACCGCGTTGCACGTGGTTCAAAAGCATATTTTGCCCAACTTGTGGGGAACGCTCTTGGTAGTGAGCACCACGTCGATTGGGCACATGATTTTGGCGGAAGCGGTGCTCAGTTATCTAACGTTGGGTACACAACCGCCGGCGCCGAGCTGGGGTCGAATGCTTCACGAGGCGGAGCCGATGATCACCACGCAGGTGGTGAAGGTGGCGGCGCCGGGATTTGCGATTTTGCTCACGGTGCTGGCAACGGGACGCATCGCCGAGGGGCTGCGCGATGTGTTTGAGCCTCGAAAAGGAGCCAAACGCGCGTCGAGTGTACCTTTCGATTTGGTTCTCGCGGCGGCTGTGTTGCTGCTCGTTGGTGTGGTGCGTCCGCAGCAAATTGCGGGGCCGATCGGTATTGAAAGCGAAAGCGCGGCGCCTGTTCGCGGGGGTACACTTCGGCTCGCAACGTTCGTCAACGTGCGTACACTTGACCCGGCGCTCACGTATGATGAAGCGTCGCGACCCATTGAAAACCTCATTTATGCGAGGCTTTTAACGTGGAACGATCGCGGTGAAATTGCGCCGGACCTGGCCGAAAAATACAACAATTCAAGCGACGGACTTGTGTACACATTCGCGCTGCGGCCCGGTTTGAAATTTCACGACGGCGCGAATGTGACTTCGGCGGATGTTGTGAGGTCGATCGAGCGCACGTTGCGGCCCAAAACCCCGAGTCCGGGCGCAAGCCACTACCGGATGTTGCGAGGATTTGCGGCGTTTCACGGCGGCAAAGCCGAGCACTTGGAAGGCGTGCGCGCGGTCGACGAGCGGACGGTGGTGTTTGAATTGAGTGAGCCCGACGCAACGTTCGCGGCGCTGCTCACGCTGAGTTTTGCCGCACCGGTTTGCCCGAGCATGGGTGCCGCTGTGGACACGCAGGCGCCCGCTTCACCCTGCGGCGCGGGGCCGTTTCGTTTGGCTTCGTTTGAGCCGGAGGCGAGCATCAAGCTCTCGCGTTTTGAAGGGTATTACGTGCCGGGGCGGCCCTTCCTAGATGCGATCGAGTGGACAATTGCGATGCCTCCTCAAACGCAGCGCTATCGGTTTGAGGAGGGTTCGCTCGATTTGCTGCGCGAGCTTTCGGCAACCGATTCGGCGCGCTTTGAGTCTGACTCGCGGTGGAAACACCTTTTTTCGTGGAACGCGACGAAGACAACGAACGCGATTTTCCTGAACACCGAAACCTCGCCGTTTGATTCTGTTCACGTGCGGCGCGCCGTGGCCCTCGCGGTCGATCCGTCGGTTTTGTCGCTTGTGCGACCCGATGTGGCCGAAACAGATCGCGTGCTCCCGCCCGGCGTTCCCGGCCCCGCCCGCGACCGGCGCATGCGTACACACAATCTGGAAGCGGCGCTTGAAGAAATGGCCCGGGCAGGCTTTGCGTTTGACCCAAAAACGGGTCGCGGCGGGTATCCCCACCCGATCGACTACGTGACCGTGCCCGACAGTTTTGAGCAGCAGGCGGCCGAAGTGTACGCAGAGCAGCTTGGCAAAATCGGCCTGCGTGTGCGCTTGAAGTTGATGCCTTTCGCGTCGTATTTGGCCGAGGTTTCACGGCGAAAAACGGCGGCTATGGGGTGGACAGGCTGGACGGCCGACTACCCGGACCCTTCCAATTTTTTTGAACCAACGCTTTCGTCGCGGGCAATTGAAGAAGACGGCTCGCAAAATCTGGCGTTTTTCTCAAACGCGGCGTTTGACACATTGCTCACCGATGCCCGCAAAACAATCGATCGCGACGCTCGGATGAAACTCTACGAACGCGCCGAAGAGATCGTTCGCGATGAAGCGCCGTGGATTCCAACAACGGTGACGCGTACACCCACTGTGCGTCAGCCGTATGTTCGCGGGTTTGTGCCACATCCGATCTTGCCGCCGCAGCTCGCCGAGGTGTGGCTAGATCCGGCGGTGCGCACTGTCGCGCGGCGCGCGTTGAGTACACAGTGGATGTTCGGCGCGGTGCTGCGACCGGATTCGCAGAGCGCAAGCGGCCGTTCGCACCCGCAGGGAGCGCCTTGAAAACGCTGGGCCGCATCACACGTCGGATTGCCTGGGCCGCGTTTGTTGTGGTGGTGGTTACAACATTGTCGTTTTTTGTGATCGAAGTTTTGCCCGGCGATCCGGCGCGTTTGCTGCTCGGTCCTCAAGCGTCGGCGCAGGACGTGGCGTCGGCGCGAGCGGCGTACGGGCTCGACGAACCTGTGTACACAAGGTACGCACGCTTCTGGAAGCGACTCGTTCATTTGGGTCCGCGCGATGTGGCGCCGAAAGACAAGGCGCATCGGAGCTGCGGCGCCGTGGGGCTAGGTGTACACATCGATCTCGGGTTTTCGTTTCACTACCGCAAGCCGGTTGTGGACCTGCTTGCGGCAAAAATCCCTCGCTCGATCATGCTTGGATTTGCGGCATTTTTGGTGCAGCTCACCATCGGCGTGTCGATGGGCGTTTTTGCGGCGAGTCGGCGCAACACCCGTTGGGACGATCTCACGTTGGGTGGCACAGCGCTCGGGCTCAGCGCGCCGGTGTTTTTGGTCGGCCTGCTCATGCAATATGTGCTCGCGTATCGCCTTCAACTGCTGCCCTACGACGGCTACGGAAAAACAACCGGCGAACAAGTTCGCTCGGTGATCCTGCCGGCGTTGTCGCTCGGTGTGCTGGGAGTGGCTCTCTACGCGCGCCTCACACGCGATGAAGTTTCGTCGGCGCTGGCCCAGGACTTTGCGCGCACAGCGCGAGCGAAAGGTGCATCGCGGGCGCGGGTTCTGTTCGTTCACGCGTTGCGAACGGCGGCGGTTCCCATTGTCACTGTCGCCGCACTGGATTTGGGAACGCTCGTGGGCGGCGCGATTGTGACCGAGAAACTGTTTCGCTGGCCGGGCGTGGGTCAAATGGCAGTGGACGCCGTTCTCAACCGCGACGGTTCGGTGATTTTGGGCGTTGTGATTTTCACATCTGCCACGGTGGCACTTTCTACCGCGCTGCTCGACGTGGTTGTGCCTTGGATCGATCCGCGCATCGGTCGCAAAGAAAAAGTGTGACGCAGATCAGGCGGCGCTCGGCGTCAATGCGTACACATTAACGCCCATCCAGTGTACACTTTTCTTTTTTTGGTGAATCGTCAGCTTCGTTAAGAAACGACGCGCTTATTGCGACAGTGCGCGGCACTCTTGTTGAATGTCGCTGTCGGGAGCGGCAACATCCGCGCAACGCTTGAAGGATGCTTTGGCGTTTTTGCCGAGCTGAAGTTCAACCCCGCCGCGCATGCGCCAGGCCTGCGGATTGTTGGGCGCCGAGTTGGTGTATTGGACCGCGAGGTCGTACGCGCGCGCTGTTTTGCCGCGGTTGAGCGCTTGCAAAATGCGCCAGGTGAGCGGCTTTTTCTCGTCGTCTTCGGGCGCGACCTCCGTCGCCGAAGCGCCGGGCGCGGTTGACGCGGACGACGATGCCGAAGGCGCCAACGACGTGGGCGCCGATGTGGAGGGCGCCGGCTCCGATTGGGTTTCCGACGTGGAAGCGGTGCTGGTTGTGGGAGCCGAACTCGTCACCGGCGGCGCAGTTGTTGTGGTTGTGGGCGCTGTGACCGCCGTGGAGCCCGAGCCGGAAAGTGTACCCGACGCGGCGTTGCGCCCTTTGAATGCGTACACAAGTCCGGCCACAACCACGGCCACAATGACCGCGGCGATCCAAACAGTGTTGCGGCCGGTGGTCGGCGTTTCAATCGGCTCCTCGTCGCGGAACTCGCGCGCGGTCGCCGGCCGCTCTTTGGGCGACTCGATCACCGGCGGCTTCGGTGTGCGCTCTTCACGTTTTGAAACGTTGGGCGCAGCGCCGGCCGGTTGCGCGGCGGCAGTGTCGGATTTGTCGGCGCCGGCCGGCGCGTCCGCGGCGTCGCCTTTGTTGTGTACACTTCTTGCCGCTACGGCGCTCGCGGCGGTGACGGCGCTCGCAGCGGTGACGGCGTTCGCGGCGCTCGCGGCGCTCGCGGCGGTGACGGCGCTCACGGCGCTCGCGGCGGCAGCCTTGTGTACATCTACAGCGTCGGCGGGGGCGACCTCGGGAGCCGTCGCTTCGGTATTGCGTACACTTTGCTCGGTTGCCGCGCGCGCTTCCATGTCGTCGGCGCGCTCTTTGTGTACACTTTCAGCCAACGCGGGTTCGGCGGCTTTCGCAGCCGTTTCATCCGGCGGCGCGGCCACCGCCGCAACCTTTCCATCGGGCAGCGCGTCGACGGTGTTCGCGCCCGCCGCGGGCGCCTCGGGCACGGCCGCCGATGCAACAACGGGCGCCGCGTCGGGCACAGGCGACGCCGCGGCGGGTTCTGCCTTGGACGCGGCGGATTCGGTGCGATCAGGTTCGGCGGCAGGCGCTGCCGATGCCGCGGCGGGCGCCTCGCGAGTCGAAGCTTCCGTCGGCTTTTCCACCGCCGATTCGGGCTGCGCAACAGCCTCGCGAATTTTCACCGACTCGGGCGCCGCTTTACCGAAGGAAGGCGCCGCGGGGCTTCCAATCGCAAGCGGGCGAACAAGCATTGGCTCCGCGAGCGCCGCGTCGGCCATGTCGATGCGAGCCGGCGGCGGGCCCGACGGAGCTTCATCCGGCGCCGCCGGAATGATCGACGTGCCCACGCGCTGACCCGATGAGGGCGGCTCCCCTTCTGTCACCGCCGGCGGCGGAGGTTCCGACGCATCAAGTGAGTCGGCGCCGTGGCCGGGGACAACCTCGTGTTCGGCGCCCTCGGCTTCGTCGTGCTGCGTCACCTCGACCTGAAGGAGCAGCCCTTCGAAATAGAGCTTGGAGATGGTGTTGAGCGTGGAGAGATCTTCGAACGGCGATGCGTCGACAACGGCCATCAAATCGCGCTTGCCGTCGAACAGCCGAAGAATGCCGTTCAGCTCGTCGGGGATTTCGTTGAGTCGTTCGAGCAGCTCTTCGCTGTTCACTTGGAACACGGTGCCGAGCTGAGGCAGCGACTCCAGCAGGCGACCCCATTCGTCGAGCCGGCGCATGCCTTCCATGAGGAGGCCCTGCGTGGACGTTTCGATCACATCCGGGTTTTCAACCTTGCAGAACTCAACCTCAAACGTGCCTTCGTTCCAAATCAGCGCGCGATAAACCGCTTCTTCGCCGGTTAAGCGACCGAGCGTTGCGTCAACACATTTGCCGTCGCGGAAAAAAATGTGCGCTTCGTACTGCTGATTGTTGAGATGAACGATGCCGCTTTTGCGATTGACCTCAAACGTTTGAATGAGGTCGACAACGCCCATGTCGGCGATCGACCCGGTGAAGCGGGTTCGACCCGCCACGGTGGCGCTTTTGGTTGCGAGCCGTTCGCGCGTGCGGCGCGCGATGAGCAGGTTCACGCGGGCGATGAGTTCGCGCACGAAAATGGGCTTTGTGAGGTAATCCTCCACGCCCAGTTCGAGCCCGCGGATCTTGTCCTCGATCGATTTTTGGCTCGTTAAAAAAACGATGGGGATCGTTGACCAGTCCGCGTGTTCTTTGAGTTTTCGAACGAGTGCGTACCCATCCATGACCGGCAACCGCGTGTCGGTGAGCACCAGGTCGGGCGGTGAAAGCTCCAGCTTTTGGAGCGCATCTTGGCCGTCTTTTGCCGTAGTAACGCTGAAGCCGGCCTTTTTAAGGCTGACTTCGAGAACCCGCACGCTTCGCGGATCCGCGTCGACTAGCAGAAGTTGCTGTTTGGCCACGAGCGGGGCGAAGAATGGCTAGCCCCGGGATAGGGTGTCAAGGATCCGGCCTAATTGATAACCAAACGGCGGCCTGGGCTCCGCAGGTCATTTCTTCTTTGCCCACGGATCGACAACGCCATTTGCGCCGCCTCCGGGCTTTTTCTGGTTGGGCCGGCTCCACGGATCGATAATGTCCGATCCCGTCGCCGTTGCCGTTGACGTGGCTCCAACAGACCGAGCACCTGTCGGCGGCGTCGTTGCGGGGGGCGCGCCCGCGGAGGTGGAGGCGGCGCCGGCCGCCGACGCCGACGCGGGCGCGGTCGGCGTCGGCTCCGGTGCGTTTGGCGCTGCCGTGGCGGGCGCCGCCACCGCCGACGGAGGCGTTCCGCCGACGGTGGCGGCGCCCGACGCGGTGGCGTCGATTTCAGCGCCGCGATGCGTAAAAAACAGCGCGCGAACACTCACCGCAACAAACACAAGCACGGCAACGGCGGCCGCTCCGATCAGCACGATGCGGCGAAAGTCGCGCGGCTCCGGTTCTGCGGGCGGCGGCACCGATCGCGGCATGAGCGCGTCTTCGCGAAGGCGCAGCGCCGGGCGGTGGTGCCGCTCCGACGAGCCGAGCGAATCGGCCGCGGCGGCCTTTGGATCGCGAAGCACGTGATGCAGCGCATCGGATAATTCGGCCATGCTCGCGTACCGATCGGCGGGCTCTTTGGCGAGGCAGCGCATCACTACGGCTCCGAGCGCTCCAAGGCCGCGCGCATTGGGCGCCACGCGCTCAATCGGGTCGGGGTTGGCGAAAATCTGTTTGGTGAGCACGCCCATCGACGTGTCGGCCTCAAACGGCACACGCCCCGCAAGGCACTCGTACAAGATCACTCCGAGCGCATAGATGTCGGAGCGGTGATCGATCGCTTCACCCTTGGCCTGCTCGGGGCTCATGTAGTGCGGCGTTCCAAACACCATGCCCACTTTTGTGAGCCGCGCGGCGCCGCTGATCTTGGCGACACCAAAGTCGAGCACCTTGACTTGCTCGCCGTTTTCACCGGCCAAAAATATGTTGTCGGGCTTGAGATCGCGATGGATCACGCCCGCTTCGTGCGCGGCGGCGAGGGCATCGGCGCACGCGGCCATGATTTTTGCGGCGCGTTTGGGGGACAGCACACCTTTGTCTTTGATGAGCGCGGCGAGCGACGTTCCCTTGAGAAGCTCCATTACGATGAACGGCACTTTGCGACCGCGCACATCGTGTTCACCCACGTCGATGACGCTCACAATGTTCGCGTGGCCGATTGCCGCGGCGGCGCGCGCTTCTTGCAGAAAGCGCTGCACGTGTTCTTCGTTTTTGGCGATCTCGGGGCGCAGAATTTTGGCTGCGAAACGCCGATCGAGTGTGGCGTGGCGCACTTCGTAAACGGCGCCCATGCCACCTTCGCCGATGGGGCGGAGCACTTCGTATTTGCCGGCGAGCAGCTGCCCGATGAGCGACGTGTTCACTTCCTCGGCGGGGCCGTCTTTGAGCTGCGTTCCGTCGAAAGCGCAGAAGCGCGAACCGCGGGAGAAACGCTCGCCGCAAACGGGGCACTGCGGTCGCCCGCCGGGCGCGGTTGAAAGCGGCACTGTGGGCCCGTCAACGGCGGCTTCAACCGCGGCGGGTGCGCCGTGCGGGTGCAACAACGTGCCGCCGCGGGGCGACAGATCATCGGCTGCGGCAACGGCGGCAATCACCGGAGCGCGCGGAGTTTGAGGGCCTGCCGACGTGGGTCCTGTATTCGGGGGCTCGTCGGGCGGTTCTGCTCCACCGCCGCCGCTTCGCCCAAGTCCGATGCGGACCGTTTTTGCCATGGGCGTGGATGCTAGCGGATTTTGGGTTTCGACGAGGTGACGGCGATCCCCCGCGCCGAGAGGCACTGCGACGGCAACGATGCTTCGATGCGCGCCCCTTTTTCGGAGGACGCAAAAATCCCGCTCACTTGAACCGGTTTAAGAAGAGCGGCGATTGAGATGCCTGCGTGCCGCTTCTTGAACGGGGCCCGAAACGTTTTTGCTGCGCGCAATTTTTCGAAGATCGGCTTCGCGAAGTTGCTCGACCATTCGCATGGCGAGCATCACCGGCGTTTTTGGATTTTCCACCAAGTTGCGCTTGATCGAATAGCTCTTGAGCCACTCGGGCGTGGTGGCAATGACGCGAAGCACATCTTCGGAAAGGTTGCGATTGCGCGAGAGGAGCTGCACCTCGTTGTCTTGCATGAGCGGGCTTCGAATGGCGGAGGTGGCGACGATGCGATTGGCGTCGCGAACGAGAAGCATGCGCTCTTCACGTGTACCCATTTGCGCGCGGCGAATGCGTTGGCCGACGGACATGTTCGAAAGCTGCTGATAGAGCGGTTTGAACTTGTCTTTGAGGGATTCTTCGCCTTCGTCGTTTTCGTGATGGGTGTCTTCTTCTTCGGCGGCCTCGCGCGCTAAACGTTCGGCAAGCTCGGCGGTTTCTTTAAAGAGCAAGTCATCGGGAAGCGGTTCGTCGGAAGGCTCGGCGATGAGTTCACCTTGAATCGACTGCGCCACTTCTTTCCAGGCCGGAATGCCGCGCAGCTCAATGTTGTGGCGCGTCATGAGTTCAATGAGACGGTCCACCGTGGAAGCGCGCGTGTGTTTGTTAAAGTACAAAAGCTCTACCAAACGCGGGTGTTTGAGCAGCCGCTCTTCGTTGGTGGCCACCACTTCGGTCACGGCTTCACTGCCGATGCGCGCCACCTCTTCCACCGTTTCAATCGCGATCTGCGGCATCTTGAGAAGCTTTGAAATGGCTTCGGCATGCTCGCGAAGGTGGGTTGCAACGCTGTGAATTGTCGCGGTGGGCAGGTCGGCGTCGAGCGCGGCTTTGAGCAACGGTTCGGGAAGCGCCGACAGCGTTTTTTCGGCGGTGTCGCGCACCGAAGGCTCGTTCGAATGCGCGAGCAACGCGACGATGGTGAGCGCTTCGGCGGGCTTGACGCCGGGCGCGATCCCGCGAGCCGCCATTTCTCGAAGCTTGGCGGGCGTGGCAGGAGCCAAAATCTTTTGCGCCGGAGCGGAGAGCGTCGCGACGTCAACGGGCGGGATCATGAGGGCTACCGTGCCAAATAGCGCGGGCGGCGGAAAGAGGCGCCGACGCGTGCGTTTTCTGCGCGCTCTCGAAACATTAGAAAAAGCACGGGCGGCCGTTGCTAGGTCGCGTTTCTGAGTCTATCTTGCGACCCGCTCCGTGGACCTTTTTGTCCCGGGGCGAAGGGAGATCGCTGCGATGGGGATCATGGATTTCGTCAAAGGCGGCGTGCGCGAGATGATGATCGCGCGGCCTGACCATCTCAAACCCCTGATTGTTTACAAACATCCCGACCAAAACATCCCCTTCTGGTCCCAGCTCACCGTCGACAGTGACGAGTGCGCGGTTTTCTTCAAGGACGGGCGTTACGTTGGTCACCTGCCTCCGGGCCGGCACACTCTGCAAACGCAGAACATCCCGTTCCTCAACAACATCGTCAACAAGTTCACAGGCGGCGACGTTTTCATCGCCGAAATCTTCTTCGTGAAGATGCAGCCCGTCCGGGGCGTACCCTTCGGCGGACCGCTTGAGTCCATGGAGGATCCGATCCTCTTTGAGTTCGTTACGCCCCGCATTTTTGGTGAATTTGCGCTCGTCGTTGTCGACCCTGTGCGCTTCATCATCGGCTACCACGGCCAAATGTCGGGCAGCCAAGACAACGATCAAATCTTGAGCTGGGTGAAGGGCAAGTTCTTCCTCAGCGTCAAGACGGTCATCGGCCAGCTCTGCGTTCAGCAGCAAAAGAGCCTGCTCAACATGGCCGGCATGAGCATGGAGATCGCCGGACGCATTCAACAGAGCGCGCCCAACCTCGAAGAGATTGGCATCAAAATCCTCGAGATCGGCAACTTCAACATCAACTTCTCCGCAGAAGACAAGCAGATGTTGCAAGAGGCCAACAAAAAGCGCGCCGAGGCTCGCCGCTCGGTGGGCATCACGGCCGACACCACGCGCGCCAAGCAAATGGAGATCGACCAAAAGTACCAAAACGACCAGCGCTACACGCAAATGGCCGGCGGGTGGAATCAGTACGCCGCGGGCTCCGCAATGATCGGCGCGGGTGAAGGCATGGCCAAAGGCGGCGCCAACGTTGGTTTGGCGGCTGCCGGCGCACAAATGGCCATGGGCGTAAACATGGCCAACGCCATGCAGCCCCAGTGGGGCGGCCCGGCTATGCAACCGGGGATGCAGCCGGGCATGCAGCCGGGCATGCAACCCGGCTATCCGCAACAACCGGGTTACCCGCAGCAACCCGGTTACCCGCAACAAGGTTATCCGCAGCAACCCGGCTATCCTCCTCAAGGTGCACCCGGCGGTTATCCGCCTCCGCAAGCCGCTCCCGGCGGTTATCCGCCTCCCCAGGCCGGTGGGTACGCACCCGCTCCCGGAGCACCGCAGGCGTTCCCGCCGGCTGCCGCGTCGGGCGGCGGCGGTCCCAGCGTTGAAGAGCGCCTCGCCAAGCTGCAAGACCTCAAAAACAAAGGCCTCATCAGCGACGACGACTTCAACGCGCGCAAGGCCAAAATCCTCGAAGAGATCTGATCTTCGGCCCCCGCGGCGCCGCGTGTTCTTTTCCCCAGATCATTTCGGTTAGGCGGCGCCGCTGTTTCGGCGCCGCGTTCCGCCCATTCGCACTCCAATTTTCGTCGGTTCGCATTGCGGGTTATGGTGCCCGCCATGAGCGATCTCGTCCGCTTCGGCGTGGCTATGGAGCGTTCGCTTCTCAACGAGTTTGATGAGCGAATCGCAACCCAGGGCTACGAAAATCGGTCCGAAGCGCTGCGCGATCTCGTGCGGGACTACCTCGTTCGCGCCGCGTGGGAAGCCGGCGCGCACGTTATCGCGACGCTCACGATCGTGTTTCGCGCCGATGCCCGCGACGCCGTCGCGCGCATCTCCGAAGTGGAACTCAACGCTTCGCTCGGCGTCGTCGCAACGCTTCGCGTTCCGCTTGACGAAGCGCGCGCGCTCGCCGTGCTCACCGTGCGCGGGCGCGCCGCCGATCTCGGTGCGCTCGCGGGCAATATCGGCGGTATGAAAGGCGTGCTTTCGTGTGAACTCACACTCGCAGCCACCACCACCGACGCCGGCAAATAGCAGCGCGGTTCACGCACGCGGCTCACGCGCGCCGAAGCACATCGCGCAGTGCCACGCGTTCACCGCGCGCCCCGCCCCGCTCCTGTGTGTACACCGTGTCGATCAGACCGAGCATCACGCTCATCGTTTGCTGATCAAGCACACACGCCGGATCCACGTCGGCGAGCGAAGCGCCCTCAAAGTTTTTCGGACACACGTCGAGCATTGGAAGCGCCTTCGCGCGCGCCTCGGCCGGCGGCGCAAACCGAATGGGTACACCGTGCGATCGGCAAACGAGCGGGCGCGCTGTGTACACAAGACACCGCCCCGATTCGTCGAGCGCGGCGCACGGCTCGGCATTGTCGGCGCGCGCGCGAATCTCGGCGCGCATCGCGTCGCTCATTGTTGAAAAAAGCGCTTCGATGGCCGCGGCCTCAACGCTCGTGATCGAAAGCTCGCGGCGGCAACAATCGGCGCACCCCGCTTCGCAGCGCATCGCGCCCGGATAGCGACCTTGAACGCGCGCGAAAACGCATCCACCTTGGCGTTTAGCTCGGCAAAACGCTGCGCCGCGTTCATTCGCGCGACGACGACGGCGCAGCGGGCGCCCACGGAGCGTCTTCATCTTCGATGCGAATCAGCACCGCGGTGATGTTGTCTTTGCCGCCGTTCGCATTCGCCTTGCGAATGAGCGCTTGGCACGCCTCGGTGAGCGTTCGCGACTTCAAAACGATGCGAACCATCTCGTCGTCGGGAACGAGTCCGTGCAACCCATCGGAGCAAAGAAGAAAACAATCACCGACCTTTGCCGGTTCCGCGCGCACATCCAGTTCCACCGAAGGGCCGATGCCAAGCGCGCGCGTAATCACGTTGCGCGGCAGATACGCCAAGTCGCTCTCGGTGAGATCCGGCCGCTCCAAAAGCGCATCCTGCAAGAGCGAGTGATCGCGCGTCAGTTGCTCCATCTGCGCGTCGCGCACCCGGTAGCAACGACTGTCTCCCGCGTGCGCGATGTACAAGATCGCGTCGGCCGAGCTGAACGCCGCCGCAACCACGGTGGTGCCCATTCCGCGGTGCGCCCGCGAATCGTCGGCCCGTGCAAAAATCTTGGAGTTTGCGTCGGAGAGCGCAGACAAAAGCGCGTCACGCACCGAACGAATGCTGCCACTCGTGCGGAAGTATCCCGCCACCGATTGAGCAGCCATGCGACTCGCGACTTCGCCGGATTGGTGCCCACCCATGCCGTCAGCCACGGCGAACACGCCGAACTGGGGCAAAAGGATGAATCGATCCTCGTTGTGCTTTCGTTCTCTTCCGACGTCGGTGAGACCGGCGGCCACAGCTCGCATGTCGCACGGATGCTACGCGCAACCGCGTCGAGATCGAAAGGGGTGGCTCACTTCCACCAGGAAAAAATTTCAGCCAAGCCTGGTTGCCGCGCGGCACATCACTTCAGAGCGCACGCCGGACACGCTGCCGTCACCCTCTCGGTCGCCCGCGAAACACGCGTTCGAGCCCCCGAACAAGCGGCGTCGCCTTCACCCGCCATGCTGCAAACATGGTCTGCCGAGCGCTTCATGGAGGCGAGCGCCGCACACGCAACAAGGCAGGGATCACTTTGCATCGGTGCGGCCGGAGCGCCCTTGGCGACCGTCGATGACGGACTTTTGGCCGCATCAACGCGCACCATCTCATCGCGAGCGCCGAGCGCCGCTGAAAGCGCTTGCTCGGCCTTGTCAAACTGCGCCAATCGCCCGGGCAAATCCTCCGCGGGCATTTCTTCAAGCGTTTTGATTTCGAGCCCCCTACCCGGGTACGCGGCGGTGCTTTGCGGACCGGGCTGACCATACCCCGCCTGCTGCGAAACCACCGATTCTTGCCGCTCCGCCGAGGCCGGTGCGTTTGCCGCCGGAGGGGCTGCTGCGCAGGCCGTTAGCCAAGCGGGCAGCGGAAGGAGCAGCAAAAGAGCCAGGTGACGCGGCCGAAACATCCCCATGACCAACCTTCAAAGGTGAAAGAGCGCACCCGGCCCAACGCCGACCGGACGCGGGGCCTTACGGCGGCATCGGCGCCGGAGCAAGATTGCAACCCCATCCACCGAATTTCAGCGAAGTGGTGGTAAAACGGTGGACCTTGTCCGGAGGATGCATGTTGCCCGGTGTGTACCGAGTCATGAAGTTTGGCGGCTCATCGGTGGGCCAAGCCGAACGCCTTTCACGCGTACTTCAAATCATTGCGACGGAGCGCGCGAAAGGCCCCATCGCCGTCGTGGTTTCGGCCATGGGCGATACCACCGATTGGCTCATCGAAGCCGCCGACCTCGCGTTCAAAGGAGATCCCGATCACGCCACCCGCATCATTGAGCGAGTCGCCGACCTGGCCATCACCAACGGCCAAAAAATGCTCGCAGCGGCCGAAGCGCGCGGCGTTTCAATTCACTTCCGCCCGCCCATCGAAACCATCGTTCACGACCTCATCGAGCCGCTTCACCAGCTTGTGTACGCAGTCAGCCTCCTGCGTGAACGCACGCCCCAAACGCTCGACCTCATCATGAGTTTTGGTGAACGCATCAGCGCCACCGTCATCGCCGAAGTGCTCGCCGCCACCGGAACGCCCGCCACATTCGTCGACGCGCGCACATGGACCGTCACCAACGACCGCTTCGGCAACGCCCTCGTCGATTGGAGTGGTACACAAACGAAACTCACGGCCCTCGCCGCCACGTGGGGGGATCGCACGCCCATTCACACCGGCTTTTTGGGCCAAACCGCCGACGGCCGCACCACCACGCTTGGCCGCAACGGTTCCGACTACACGGGCGCCCTGCTCGCCCGCGGCCTCGGAGCCGAGAGCTTCACCATCTGGACCGACGTGCTCGGCGTCATGACCGCCGACCCCGGCATTCTCAAAGACGCCTACCCGATCACGCACCTCTCCTACATGGAAGCGCTTGAACTCGCGAACTTCGGCGCGCGCATGTTTCACCCGCGCACCATGATTCCGCTCATCGACAGCGGTGTACCTTTGCGCATTCGCAACACCATGGAGCCCGAACACGGCGGCACCTTGGTCGATGCAAAAGGCTCCGAAGATCCAAGCCGCCCCACCTGCGTCACCTCGCTCGAAAAACTCGCCATGCTCGACGTGCAGTGGACGCGCCTCTCGTACGAAGCGTCCATCGCCAAACGCGTCCTCTCCGCTCTCGAAATCGCGCACGTCACCGTGTGGATGACCACCCAGGCAGCTCACGGACAAGCCGCCGCCGTCGTTGTGCACAGCGCTCAAGTCGACCGCGCTCGAAAAGCGATCGAAGAAGAACTCGCGCTCGAAATGCAGCGGCGTGAAGTCGAGCCCGTCAAGGTGCGTGCCCCCGTCACACTCCTCACACTCGTTGCCGAAGCAATGGGCCAAACCCCCAACGTTGCCGGCCGCTTTTTCGCGCCCCTCGGCGCCATCGGCGTCAACGTCCGCGCCATCGTTCAAGGCGCTTCATCGCGCGCCATCTCCTGCGTCATCGACGCCGACGACACCGAAGTCGCCGTGCGCACCGTTCACTCCGCGTTCAACTTCGCGCACCAAGAAGTCAGCCTTCTCGTTCTCGGCAAAGGCACCGTCGGCGGCCAACTCCTCGCCCAAATCGCTCAACAACAAACGAAACTCGCGCACGACCACTGGATCAAACTCAACGTCGTCGCCATCGCCGACTCCAAACGCGTCGTCTTCGACGAAAACGGCATCCCCCTCGCAGAGTACAAAGAGCGCTTCGGCATCACCCCGCCCGATACAGCGCCGCCTGAAATCCTCCCCCTCCTTGAGCGGCTCAAGCGCCTCCCCGTTCCCATCCTTGTCGACTGCACCGCCGCCGGCGGCATGGAAGGGCTTTATAAAGAGGCTTTTGCACGCGGGATCCACGTCGTCGCCGCCAACAAAAAGCCCCTTGCCATCCCTTGGATCGAGCGCGAGTCGCTCATGCACGCGGCCAAAGTCAGCCACCGCGCCTACCACTACGAAACCACCGTCGGCGCCAGCCTCCCGGTGATCGACACCCTCAAAAACCTCGTCCGCACCGGCGACCACGTCCTTCTCATTGAAGGCTCCTTCTCCGGCACCCTCGGATATCTCTCCAACGAACTTTCAAGCGGCGTCGCCCTCTCCCAAGCCGTCGCCACGGCCCGCGAAAAAGGGTACACAGAACCCCACCCGCGCGACGACCTGTCCGGCCTCGACGTCGCTCGAAAAGCCCTCATTTTGGCGCGCGAACTCGGCCTTTCGCTCGACCTCAACGACGTCTCCGTCGAACCGTTCCTCCCCGAAGAACTCCTCCGCGAAGACTCCCTCGACGCTTTCTTCGCCGCCCTCAAACGCTACGACGCCACCATGGCGGCCCGCATCGAGCAGCTCCGCAAAGAAGGCCGCGTCCTTCGCTACCTCGCCACGATCGGCCCGGCCGAAACCGGCGCCCTCGATTCACACCCGCCCATGTCCACGCGCCACGAACGTTTCAGCGTCCGCGTCGGCCCCGTCGGCATCGACTTGGGCCACCCCGCCTCGCGCCTCAAAGGGTCTGAAGCGTTCATCGCCTTCACCACCGAGCGCTACCACGACTACCCACTCATCGTTCAGGGCGCCGGAGCCGGCGGCGCCGTCACCGCGGCAGGCGTCCTCGCCGACATCCTCAAAGTGTCCCAAACCCTGCGCGGCCGTTGACAGCCCCACGGCTTGTAACCTCCCCTCAGCCCATGCGCCGCATTGTTGCCGCCGTTGTGTACCTTTCGGCGGCCGCCGTTCCCATCGCGGCCCTTCGCCCAACCGGCGCCCTCGGCAACGGGCACCCCAGCACCGCCCACCGCTGCCCCGTCCGCGAGCGCCGCCCCCTCATCGCCGCCGTCCGCGCCGACGCCTTCTCCAACCGCCATCCCATTCACAAGCCTCGGCAAACCCATCTCCACCGTCGCGCCGCCGCCCACCGCTCCCCCTCCGAGCAGTGCCGCCCCTACCACCTCGCCGACACCTCCCGCCCAACCGTCTACCCTACCATCTACCCTACCATCTACCCTACCGCTTGCCCAACCATCTACCCAACCTGCGGCGCCCTCCAACACTCCGCCCAAAGGTACACTTCCTCCCAAAAAGATCGCCGACTCTACCGACCCAGACGACGCTTGGGAACCCGGCGACCAACTCCGCGCCATCGGCGAACCTGAAACCGACCCATCCAAACGCCGCTACTTCCCACTCAACTTCTCCCTCATCTACCCACTCGCCACCAACATCGGCGACCCCAACCGGTCAACCAACATTGACCTCGGCATTGTGTACACCAAGGTCGGTTACCTCTACGGCGTTCAAACCGGCCTTGTCGCCGCCGTCAGCCAACGCCTTGTCGGCATTCAGATCGGCGCCGGCACCGTCAGTGAAGGTCGCACCGAAGGCGCTCAACTCGCCGCCGCATTCACCATTGCCGACGCCCCCATGAACGGCATCCAGGTTGCCGGCGTTTTCAACTGGGCCCGCTTTCGCTACAACGGGCTTGAAATCGCCGGCATCGCCAACCAAGCCCGCAAACACTTTGCCGGCCTTCAAGTCGCCGGCGGCGTCAACATCGCCCGCAAAACAGCCCACGGCGCCCAGGTTGCCGGCCTCCTCAACATCGGCGGCATCCGCGGTTTTCAACTCGCCCCCATCA
Organism: Polyangiaceae bacterium; assembly: GCA_016712345.1. Classification (GTDB taxonomy): domain Bacteria; phylum Myxococcota_A; class Polyangia; order Polyangiales; family Polyangiaceae; genus JADJRH01. The sequence goes on along the minus strand of JADJRH010000011.1, from coordinate 1,627,257 downwards.
ACGTTTCCGACGACGTGCAAGGCATTCAGATCGGCATTGTCAACATCGCCCGCAAAGTCCGCGGCGCCCAAATCGGCCTCGTCAACATCGCCTCCGACCTTGAAGGTGAGGCCATCGGCGCCGCATCCGTTCCCCGCTCCGGCGGCGTTCACGGCGTCGCGTGGGGATCCAACAGCATCTACGGCAATTTCGGCATCAAATTCGCCAGCCACTACACGTATTCCATCTTCAGCGCCGGCTTCCACTTCGAGAACGAAGGCAAAGACAAACTCCTCGCCGCCGGATTCACCTTCGGCGCATTCCGATCCTTTTTTCTACCCAACCTCTACATTGCGGCCGACATCGGCGGGTACAGACTTTTCCTTCTTGAAAACGCCCTTCGCGAGCACGACGAAATCTTCAAGACCCGCCTCCTCGTACGCTACGCCCTCGTTCGCCACCTCTCCCTCTTTGCCGGCGGCGGCGCCTACGTCCACTTCCGCGACGACACCGACACCAAAGTCGGCCCCGAGTTTGACATCGGCGTCGAACTTTAGCTTCGATCTACCCATTCCGCGTGGCTACCCATCTACGCACCTACCCATCTCGCGCCTACCCATCCGCGAGTTTCAACATGATCAATTACCCGTTCAGATGCCCCCCTTCGCGTCTCCTCGCTTCGCTCGTCGCCTGCTACGCCCCCAAGCCGCTCGCTTCGCTCGCGGCGGGGGCGCCCGCGTCAACGCTTCGATCTACCCATCCACCCATCCGCGCGCCTGACATTCGCCCCGCCCCGTCACTTTTTTCCAACCCCGCTCAGGCGCATCAAGTCGGCACACTCCTCTTTCAACGCCGCCTCCGAAATCTCCAAACGCATCGCCACCCGACACCTAAAATCCTGCAAAACAAGGTCATTGGGATATTTTTATACAACGCCTTTGCCGCCGTCCACGCGTCAAAGTCCGTCCCGGCAGCTTCAAGAGCTTCCGCCTTCGCCAAAATCTCCCGATCCTTGTCAGGCAGCGTACTCACCTTTGGCGGCGCCGGATCCGCTTTTGTACTCCCCGTCCCCGCCTTGGAAACACCCCCGAAACACCGCCGCTCGCGGGCGCAGCCAACCCCCCCCGCGGTAGAAGACGCCCCGCCTACCCCACCGCTGCCGGGTTGAGTAGAAACCGCTCCCCCCGAAACCTGACAACACGCCGACCCCTTCCCACTCTTCCCAATGTCACCCACTCACAAACCACAATTCAAATGCCCCCTTCCGCGTCTCCTCGCTTCGCTCGTCGCCTGCTACGCCCCCAAGCCGCTCGCTTCGCTCGCGGCGGGGGCGCCCAGAAAGGCCGAAAATCTACCCACCCCTCCCAACACAAAACCACAGCCACTTGAGTGAACGAAGCGCCACGCCCCGCAGCGAGCGCGCCCGTGCGGCTCGTCGGAAATGGGTGGCCGGTCGCGCTGCGGCGGCGCGGTTCAAGCCGATTGCGCGACGCGCCACGTGGGGCTCGGCCTTCTACGGTCCGAACCTACGCGTTGTAGATGTAGGTCAGGTCTGTCCTCTACTTCGCTCCTATAATGGGTAGGTGAGTCGGACCGCGGCCTCGCCTTTCCTTGCATTGGCCGTCTCGGGGCGCTGCGCATCGTTGAACCGCGCCACCTCGCTGCGCCCGGCCACCCATCCCTCCTCGCTGTCGGGATCCACCCACGGGCGTTAGGACTGCTATCGCTCCTCACGAGCGAACGACACGAACGACGCTCGCTCATCACCCCATGCGTACACATCCCACAGCCAGATTGCGTACACCACAAACTTCTCGATCTACCCATCCGCTCCAAACACAAAAAAAGAGGCGACTGAGCGAACGAAGCGCCGCCGCCCGCAGCGAGCGCGCCCGTGCGCGAACGAGCGGTCCGCGGGGGGACGACCTGTTCGAGCCCAGCGGTGGGGTTGGGGCCCCAACGCGGCGAGTTTCGTCCCCCCGCGGACCGCGAGACGCGCACGGGCCGCGAGCGCCGCGGGCGGCGGCGCGCTCGCTCGCGAACGTAAGCCGCGCCGCCGCCAAGATGACCGCAAGCGAGAAGCGGTCAGCTTGGCTGGCGAGCGCCGCAAAGCTAGGAAGATCCCCGGAACAATACTGAAGCTATTGTGAGGAGACCGACCGACGATTTGCGGCGCGCAGCCGCCAAGATGACCGCTTCTCAGAATTTCATGTGGAATTGGAGCATAATCGTCGGCCCACCCTTATCCCAACCCGGCTTCAGGATCACCCCGCCTTTCATCCCATTCCGATTAAACTCATACAACTTCGCCCCACCATTTTCGAAGTCGATATACGGATCCAACTTCTTCTTCAAGTCGTCCAGAACCGACTTTTCCTTCGGGTCCATCTGATCGAGCCGAAGCTCGGCTCCGTCGCGCAGATGAAACCCTCGGGAGTGACAACGATCTTGCAAAACCTCGCACAAACGGCGCTCGGTTTCGGGCTCAAGGGAGAGGACTTCGCTCGGCATGTTGTCAATTCTACCCCCACCATTTCACCCTTGCCAAGCGAATCTTCTGCACGCGCTCCACGATCTTCCACCGAATTGGCCCCCCTAGAATCTGTCCACAGTCTCATGGACTGACACAGTGCCGCGCACCGTGACATTTGAGGCCCATTCCACCCTTGAAACGCGGGCCTCACCTGCAATGAGGGCGAACATTGTGACTACGCCGACACCGCGGCGAAGACCACCAAGCAGGCCATTGTGTACCCATACCTGAAGCGTGCGATCTTGACTGCCTCGCCGTTTGTGGATGCGATGGTAAGGTTTATTGCAATGCGTGCATCGCCGCTCAGGCGCGTGTCGACGCTGCACCGGGTTCAGACTGCACCGGCAACGAGAAAATCTGCGGTGGGATCGGCGGTCTGTCGTGCAACGACAACGAATAGTGCGACTACCTGGACGATCCGGCGTGCGGGCAACAGGTGCGCCCAGTCCTATCGGAAGGCTACTGAATGCGCCGGAGCACAAAATTCCCGGCATCCATCACATAGAGTGACTTGCTTGGGTAGTGGTAGGCCAAACTGAACGGCAGCTTGAAAATCGCCGCGCTGCCAATTCCTTCCAAATATCCTCCCATGGGAGGGTTGGCACAGGTACAATTGGCAAGACACGGGTCAGACAGCAGCCCTGCCAGGGTAGAAGTCTCTTTTTACCAATGATGCTCTGACGAATGGTGTGCGCTTCTGCCTCAACCCAGTATAAACTGGTCCCGTCGGTGGTAATGCCGCGCGGTCGGTGTACACGCGCCGCACCAAAGTCGCCGTCCACGTAGCCGCAGGTTCCGTTGCCCGCCACCGTGGTTGTCTGCGTGGTCACCGTGTTGTACGCACGGATCTTGTTTCCGTTGGTTTCAGATATGTAGAGCATACCCTTTCCATCTGAAACCATATAACGGGGACTCCAGTAGAGTGCATTGGTTCCAAACCCATCGGTGCCTCCACCCATTCCCGATTGACCCGCCAGCGTGACAACCTCTTTGAGCTTTGGATCAAACCGTCGCAGGGTATGTTGCACCGAATCAAGAAAGTACACATACCCATTGTAGTGCGTGATACCGCGCACCCCGTTGAGTTGAACGTTTGCACCAATACCATCCACATGCCCGGCAATTCCACTTCCAATCGCCGTGGTGACAGAATAGGGCGCAGTAGCCTTCATCGCTCGAATCAAGTGATTTCCAGCGTCGCCGATCCACACGGTATACCCATCTGTCCCAATCGACTCAATTCCACCAAACTCGGCGTCGAGCCCGGTAGAAGCATCTACCCATCCGGTATTCCCGTTGCCCGCAACGGTCTCTACCTTGGCCGTCATCAGGTCTACCCGTCGAACGCGCCGGCTCGCCTCTTCCCCCAAAAACAAGTGTGTCGCTGTAGCCGTCATCACCGCTGTACCACTGAATCGCGCCGCCCCACCCACTCCGTCGGTCACACCTCCCTGCCCCGGTTCACCGGCAAATAGCGAAGTCTTACCCTTCAGATTACAGGTGGGGTTGCACCCGTCGCCGTTGATCTTGTTCCCGTCGTCACAAACTTCCTTCGCAGAAATCGAAAAGTCACCACATGTGTCGCCGCCGAAGGGCTCCATCAAACAGTCTGAATCACACCCATCACCGGGGGTAAAGTTTCCATCGTCACACTGCTCGTTGATCACTTCGAGGATGCCGTTGCCGCAAGTGTAGTCTTTTTTGCAGGTGGCCGAACAACCATCTCCGTTTTCACTGTTCCCGTCGTCGCACTCTTCATCCCCCGGATCCACCTGCCCGTCACCACATCCCACCGGCATAGTGGTGCCCGACGACGTGGACGTGGTTGCCATGCCACCGGTGGAGCTGCTTGACGTTTGACCTCCCGTTCCACCCACCGAAGAGCCCCCGCCGCCGGAACTTGAACTGGTTGTATTGCCCCCCGCAGCGCCCGTTCCTGCCCCGGCGGTGCCTGTGGTGCCGCCCGTCCCATCAAACACCTCACCACAGCCCGCAACTAGCAGCGTCCACAAAGAAAGTATCAAAGTTCGGTTTCGCATAACGCCCTCTCCCCAAAGGCATCACGACTGTCGACCGATGTCAACAACAGCCCGCTCTCCATTCTACCCGCCACCGGCTCGTGGTAGGCATACTTCCTTTGCCTGTTCGTAAACATCGACCCTCAAACACGGCACCTCACCCTCCTTGTCCACACTCATGTTCTAGCTCCGGCCGTTTTCGGACCAAACATGGTTCCCTTCCAAAGCTGCCCGGAGCGAGCCAGCCGCCTTTCGTCAACGTATTCTACCGCGAACACTTTTCCGGCTCCCAGGCCCGGGACATGCTTGTATACGACCGCTGTGCGGTCCAACAGGTCAACACGAGCAGGCTTACGCGCCAAAAACGCCGGATGGAAGGTTGTTCAACCCGGCAGTTTCGCGCACAAACCGCCAAAACGAATCTACCCAATTCGATTTGCCGGCAATCATTGCTTGTCACTGCGCCCCGCAGTCGCGGGTAGCCCCGTGAAAAGCATGCGGCGCAAGTGCCGCTTTTTCGTGCTCGCGCCGGGCTCGTTGGCGCCGCCAAACAAAGGGTGGCTCCGCTATGAAAACCCATATTCCACGGGGGGAAGCGGTTAGAACATTACCCGTCGCGGTTCAACGTTGGCCGCGGTTGAAATACGCATGTTCCTTATCCGGTGTATTACTCATTCCGTGGGTAGCAGCCTGCGGCGCGCAACAAAACGCAAAAACGCCGGACGACCTCGCCGCCCGCGCGAACGCCGTTGTTTCGGGCATCGCAGCTGTATCAACCGGCACAGCGCCCAAAACGAACGAAAGCGCCACGGAAGGTGAAAAGAAACGCGAGACCGCCCCGTGTGATGCGGGTAAGTCCAAAGAGCGCACGCGCGCGTTGCTTCAGGTGCTTTCGAAAAACAAACAGGCCGCACAGGAAGCGCGGACTCAATCAGCGGAGGGTAAGTTGAAAGATGCGAGAGAAACGCTCGCACCCGTGAAAACCTACCTGAATCTGGATCTAAATCAAACGAGCGATCCTGACACCCAAACGGCGCGCGCAGATCTTAAAAAAGCCGATCCAGAACTGTGCGTTGACGATCACAAAGGGGTGATTGACGCGATTGGTGACGCCGTGTTGGAAGCCGAAAAGGCCAAAGAAGAAATCAAAAAAGCCTCGGAAATCTGCCAATCGGGCGCACACTGCCTTTATGTCGGAGCTTACCTTGCCAACGCCTCGTTTGCATGGGCCACGCTCGACACCAACCACGGCGGCGCCGCGGGCCACGCGTTGATTTCAGCCGCATTGCCGGTAGCGGGTTACAGGTACGCTTGGAAAAAAGACTACCTCTGGCTGGAGGTTGGACTGGGCTCCATGATCGCGTCTGAAGATCTTTCAGCTCGCAATGAAGACGCCAAACCAGGCTGTCGGACAGGTACCAACCAACTCTTTGAAGATCGCTTACCATGTGAAGCCAACGCCGACCTGACTCCCCTGATATTTGCCTACCCGGCGGTCACGCTCGGCAAGAGTGATGTGGGATTCTTAACAATCATGCCCATGTTTGGCTTTGCCAAAACATCCCTCGACGGTGGAATCTACCCATTTTTCGCCATGTCGATCGGCACGCTGAGCTACACAAAGGCGTTTGTGATCAAGCCGGGAGAGTGAGGGCGCCATGCAAAAAGCCAATCTTCTGTGGAGCGTGGTCCTTCTTCTGGGATGTGACCTTTCGGCGGGGGGAAGTTCATGTGAAGAAGCCCGCCTTCTCATCCAAAACCTCATTCACGACACGTGTGAATCGGCCGAGTACCAGTCGTCGCCATTTTGCACTTGTTGCGTTGCCAACGGCTATTACTCCATCGACGCCGACTGCAACTGTCGCGACCTGATTTTTGACGCCGAAACGTGTTTGTACGCCAACGGTGATCAGGGCCGACCAGCGGTGCGCGCGGCCATTGAATACGCCAATAGTCAATGTTCCTCCCAAAAGGTGGGGCTCCCCGTATGGGAAGAACCACCCACTGTGGAGTGGTGTGAACTGCGGGGAAATGGCAACACCGGTGGCTCCACCGGATCTACCCAGTCAGACTCAACCGGGTCAACCTTTACAGGTTCCGGCGGATCGAGCGGTTCGGGTACAACCACATCCGGCGGCGGAACCACAAACACAGGCGGGACGGGAGGAGGGATGTGACCATGCAAACACTCCACCTTCTTCTGTGTACACTTTGCTTCTCGGTATTGCCGCTTGGGTGTCAGGTGTCCGACGGATTTTACTGCGGCGAACCATTGCCCGGCAACGACCAAGTCATTCAGGCTTGTACAGGCGCCAACGAGAAATGCGACTGCTCGTCCCGCTCGTGTGTGGTGCGGGTGAGCAAAGAAGAATGCCGATCGGAGTATAAATACCTGGGCGTTCCATTTGCTCGCCAATCACTCGCAGATCGGTGCGTGGAGCAAGACATTGTCGACAACGACCTCGTGCCCCAACAAGAAGACGATAAACGCTGCCCCAACGACGACGCTCAAGTTGAGGACACCACCGACACGGGAGGTGGCCAATGAAACGCTTCTTTTTGTGGGCTTTCTGCGTTTTCATGGGGGTCATTTGGAGTAGCGGCATTTCAGCAAAAGCGTACGCAAATTCAACCCCAAAGGTGGTGACTATCACCGCCACGCTCGACTTGGACGCCCGGTTTGCACTTGGTGCCAAGTTCACCTGGCGTGATTCGAGCGTGAAGCGCTTCTACTGCGGAGTCAAGCGGCTTGAGTTCTCCATCAAATTGGACGAAAGCATCCGTACTGCACCTTTTGATACCTCTCCAGAACGACAACTCCTGCTGGCCCTCCTGCAGAGTCCAAAGATGATTGTCTGCGCGTCGGAGGATGGGACGAGTTCTGGCCGCCTTCAGGTGGACACCTCCAAAACGGATCAGCTGTACAAAAGCACTAAGTATTTCGCTCCCGACCCGATATTGTCTCCTGAACTTAACTGGACAGGCCCAGGCTCGCTATGGAACGGCTATTTCAGCGCCCTTCTTTCGAACGTGAGCAACTGTGAAATCACCAAGCCGTCGGGAAACAAGGCATGTTCTTACCAGACCTCCGGTGGAGTGGTAAGAGTCATTCCCGCTGATGCTGCCCGGACAGTTCAAGAAGTGAAACTCACAATGGACAAAGGGGCGACCGTCACATTGCGCGTTGCGGAATGTAAGATCGATGTCCAGCCCTTTGGCCCGGTGGCCGGTGTCGTGGCGGGGGCAACGGCTCAACAAGTGCTACTCAGCGCAAAACCCTCATCATGCCCTAAATCGGTAGACTCGTTTAGCGTGGATGGCATACGCATTCGTGTTGAGGAGACACCATCGGGGCGCTTCGTGTTGCGTGGAATCCCCGCGACTCTACCCACGGGCAACCGATCTGGAAAAGCCTTTTTCGGCGTCACGCCTATTGCCGAGGTGAATGTCGTTGTGGTTCCACCGGTGACCGTCGCACCGGGGGCTTGGGTATACTACAACGTCCGCACAACCGACGATCCTCATGGTCTGTTCGCTAAGGCGGGAGGCCCGGCAGCACTTTCCGACCCGGGTGTTGCGCTCAGCTTGCCCTTCGCCGTTGTGGATCCAACGACCCTTACCGCTGAAAAAAACGGCGATACGAGCATTTTCAACACCGTCACACTCAAGTCCGAGTCCGTCGCGGGCGCAACAGATCCCAGCTTTGATCGCAAGCCTCCGGCGGCGGCGTGCGTCGGTGACGAGCGAGTACGGGCTTTTGGCTGGACACTGGCCTCCCATTCATGGGGAGAGGATGCTCGGCTGGAGGTTTGCAGTGCCGGCAGCGCGCGCTGCGTTCTCGATCAAGGCCTGCAACGAATGAAATACCGAGTGAACCGCGCGCGTCCCGACAAATGGACCGCCACGTTTCAACTGGTTCTACAAACCCATCGGGCAGAGACAGTCGCGAGACGCCTGGCCTACGAAGAAGCCCTGAAACTTCAAAACGCAAGCGCGCCCGATCTCGCACCACCGTCCAAAACTCAAGACCAAAAATCTCCAAAGCCCGACAACAAGAAAAACGAAGACGGTGAGAAAAACGAAGTGGCCGACGCCGATGTCAGCGGGGGAGACAACAGTCAGAACAGCGCGGATGGGAATAAGGAAGAAACCTGCCACTCTGAAGAACCTATCTTAGAATTGAGTGTGGACCTCGCCGCCGGCGCACGCCGCGAAAGTGTACCCCTACCCATTCGCGACGCTTTGGTGGTTGAATGTGACGGCGCTTTTGAAGTCAAGAAAGGCAATGTGTACACAAAATGGATCGGCGATGGAGAGATGCGATCCATTCAAGAAGAAGACGTGCGAAACGGCCTTTGCCGCATGCGCGTCCGCCCCGCGTGTGAACCCGGCCAAACTCCGGCCTCCCACAGCTGCCGCGTCAAAACCCATGCGGACGGCCTATACGGTCCCCAGGTGTTGGTGCTCAGCGTGTCTCGCGCCGGATCCCAAGAAGCGGTCGCTGTGTACTCCCTGCCTGCGATCGATACACCCGAAGCAACGCGCGCTCGATTTGTATTACCCAAACCACCCGACACCAACGTCGACGCCGGAGTCTACTACGTCGTGGCCGAAATTCGAGAGCAGCCGCGAGCCGATGTTCAATACCGTTCCACATTGCGTGAACGGCTCATCGCCGCGACGGTTACCTCCGAAAATCGCGATCTGAAAATGATGGCTCAACTGCGCCCCCGCGGCACATTCGGCTGGTCGATGCAACCGTTTGGACAATCGTTCCGGTCGTACGTCACCCTGCCAGTGCAAGTCACCGGTGTGCGATTTCCGGCCTCGCCGCGCGATCTTCGTACAAGCCGCGATCCCCTCGCCTACCAACTCATGACCCCCAAGTTGGGTGTGATGGCTGTCATTGAACCATGGGATTACGACAGCGGTGAAAACCCCACGGCGGCGAACTTTGGCCTATCCACCGGCTTTCACTTTTTCCAAATCGGAGAGGGCACTGTCGCCACATCTTACCTGCTTGGAATTCAGGCGACCTTACCTTTGATTCACTCCAACAATGTGCCCGCGTCGCGCTTCAGCAGCCAGGTTGGAACTGCGCTCACCACCGGACTCTACTGGGAGCTTGACTTGCGCGATGGAATCACGCGCGGCAATCACGTCTTGTTCTCGGTTGGTCTAAACGTGGCCACCGTGTTCAGCGGCAACTGATCCTGCCATCGAACTGCGCGAGCATTTTTCACCGCGCCTGCGCCGAAGCACCGCAATCACACCACCCAATCCGACCAACCCAAAGCGCCCACTCCCGGTCGAGTCAACCGACTCCACGGAGCAGGTACACCCGGAAACGCTGTCATCCTGACTGTTGCCCCCTCCACCCTGCGCTCCCGAGCCACCCGCCGCACCACTGCCCCCAATTGCACCGGTTCCACCGCTGCCAGCCGTTCCACCACTTCCGCCGACGCCGTTGTCGCACGGCCCGCCCGGGTACACATCGGCGTTGGTCCACGTTGGTTCTTCAGGTTGGGTAGACGGATTTGCGGGCGACGATTCTACCCGGTAGTAGCATGGAGTACACAACGGGGCCGGCGCTGGCAGCGCATTGAGGGATGTGTCTACCGAGCTGAACTCAAAACACAGCGCCTCAGCAGGGTTGGCGGCGCCGACTTGCTCGGCAAAAAGGCGAACCACAACGCTCAGGTCTTGTGTCGATACAACCATGCTCCGCTTGTCAACCACCTGAGCCGAACCATTTTTGGTGGTTGTAATGGTGCAAATGACAGGGCTTTCACCCGAGGCCGCGGGCACATTTGTCGCGTGTAGAAAATATCCCAAGTCGCTGTCTACGGTGCAATCTCCCCCGCCAGAAATGTAATCGGGATAGTCAAACACACCAAACGACAGATTTGTAGGAACCGGCGGGGCAGTCAGATCTGGCTCCGTCACTGTATAGGTGATCACCTGCGGTTCACATCCGTATTCAGGTGGACAAAAGTCGCCCGCGATCTCCACGGTGTGCCCAGCGGGAACAGGCGGGTCAATCACAGCGGCGATAGATCCCGTTGTGAATGGAACCGCCGTTTGTACAAGCGTGTGATCTGCCGGATTGACCGGCGGTATAACGTTCACCGTCACCGCATCAAGCGTGATTTCTTGACCGTAGAAGAGGATCACCGCATTGGCAGGGTACGATGTTCCATCGTACACTCGGCCCGCTTACCCAACCGAAAAACGCCCGTGCGAAAAATACTCAAGTCAAAGCTTCCGCATGTCGATAAAGTGTCGGAACGGTATCTACCCATGCCTTCCATTAAAATTCCACCCAACGACGCACCCCAAAAAATCTTGTTTTACAGCGTGGAAGACGCATACGGCGAGTTTTCAAACTTCGCGCTCTACCCTATCCACCTTGATGGTAAGCTCTGGCCCACGTCTGAACATTACTTTCAGGCGCAAAAATTCACCAACCAGGCTGTGCAAGAAAAATCCGCACTGCCAAATCACCCATGCTCGCGGCGCGAATGGGTAGAGATCGCAAACACAAACTGCGGGTAGATTGGGAGTCGGTAAAGGTGTCTGTCATGCGCAAAGCGGTTGAAGCAAAGTTCAAGCAACACCCCAACCTCATGGCGCTCCTGCTTTCTACCAACCAGGCAACACTGGTAGAACATACCGAAGAAGACGCCTATTGGGGAGACGGCGGCGACGGCAGCGGCAAAAACATGTTGGGCCACATTCTCATGGACGTGCGCAAAAATGCCGCGCAAACCGCCAATCTGAGCGAATAACAACGTGCCACTTCATTGGGTAGGTTGTTCTACCGGCATGCCCACCGCCACGAAGTGGGCTACCCACGTTTCGTCGGGTGATACTCCCAGAAGAGCCGCGGCGGGTTCATCAAAAAACGCTCCCACGGGGCAGCTTGCCATTCCCAACGAGGTGGCTGCCAGCAAAACGCGTTCTCCAACCATCCCCACTTCAAGATAGGCGTGCCGATACCCGCGCGCGCCACCCGCCAAAACGCGCGTTCGATCGATCGCGAGTACAAACAGGGCCGCGGCGTTGCCAATCACTTCTTGCGAGAGTGCCGCAGAAAAGGCCTCGTCGTGGAGATCTCCAGTGCGAATTGGAACAAGAGCAAACGGGTTCTTCTTGACAAGGTATGCGCCGGGTGAAAGCCCCTCTACCCTGTTGATAATCACATGGGTCGTCAGGGAGGATGAAAGTCGAGGAAACGGTGCAACCGCCGCTTCCGCGACTATTGTCAGATCTGTCATTGAAAGCGGCGCAGGACCGTAGTTTCGACGGCTTTCACGGCGCTCAATGGCTTGGAGAGTAGACAAAACGTTGCGCTCCACCAACCGAAGTGGAATTTCAGCCGAGATGGGTAGAATGCGCTCCGCCGCCGGTTTGGGGAGCCGCACAAGCGATGTGGCTGTGTGAATGGCATTGCTGATGCCGAGAGGCTGCTTTTCAGGAACGGCAGCAAATGTGTACTCATCCGTCAAGGGTAAGGTGCCGCCGGGTTGAGCAGAAAGAACAACCAATGCCGCAACCACTTCTTCGGTCCCGTCTACATGGAGCGCGCGCGCCGCGGCAGCATCGTCAAACATGGGGAGCGGCGTTGCCCAAAGGCCGTGTTCCGCCGATGCCAAGATTAGATTTTCTACCAAGTGGCCAATGTCTGCCATGGCGTACCGGTACGCGCGATCGCGGTATTTTTGCCCGGTCCTTCGGAGCACGGCGGTAACGGCAACGACGGCGTGAGATGTGGAGAGTGGAGGCAGGTTAAAACCGAAGTCCACTTCGCCCCGGCCGCCGGAGATTTCTTCGAGCGACTGGGAAGGAGGGTGGTAATGGTACACTCCAGCCGGAACGTTGGAACGTCCGCCCGGAACAACGTACACTTCCGCCGGAAACAGTGCCCCGCTTGACGGCGCTGCAAACCGCTCATTTCCGGGCGTTCCATGCGTCACGCCAGCCGTGTGGTGGAGAATAGATGCGAGCGTGGGTAGGTTGAGCGGAGCGGTTTGAGCGGAAGCCGGTCCACCCGCGGCTTCTTTGACGGACCTATGGGACAGCGCTTCTCCAAGAGAAGTTAAAGACAGGCGTGGAACGTTTGTGTACACTTTTGGCGGTGGAGCGTCACCCCAGTCTACCGACGGTGACTGCGTAAAAAGACGGGTTCGGGAATGGGAAGACACGTCGTGGTAGGTTTGCACGGTTGAAAACCGCGCGTCGTTGGAGTGACCGCCCTCCACCGTCAACTCAATCTTCCCGTGGCGAACGCCCATAAAAAACGCGGCGAGCATACCAAAGGCCGCGGCCACAAACCACCCCACGGAAAACTTTGTTGAGCCCCTCTCAGGCGAAGTACCTTCTTTTGCTTTTTTTCCAAAATACGCGATCAAAATACGCGCATTGAAAAAGAGGTGTACACCCAAAAGCACAATGGTGCCGTAACCAAATAGGTAGTGCCAATCAAACACCGGCAACTGCTGTCGGGCCACCCAAAACACGCCGAGACCGGCGGTGATCGCCACGTACACCAGCAACAACACGCTCGTCCAAACATTGAGAGCCACACGCGACAACGGCTTTCGCCGGAGGAAAAACCATGCGACGGCGGCGGCGAAGATCACGATGGGCAGGGATACCCACGCAAGTTTGAACATCGTTCAGCCTTTTCCGCTGACAAGTGTACCAGATCGCAAGAACCTCCATGCAACCAAAGCATTGTCACATTGACGCTCAACCCATTCTCAAAGCGTGGTAACGTGCTTGTGTAACCCAATCCAGAGCGATTATGCCCGCCCATCTGCTCCCCCAAATCCAGCTTGTCAGCGACCTAACCGTGCCCCACAGCCCGGGTCAAACGCTCATCTACTGTAGCGCCAATTGGCTCGCGCGGGAGGCAACTGCGCGCACGCTGAGCCTTCCGCTATTCCACTACGATCGGGCTTTTTTGTTCGGCGAAACGGAGGTCAAGGCAATTGGCCTCTGGGTACCTTCCAATGGGACAGGGGCAGACTTCAACGCCCGCCGTGAGTGCGTTTGGGTACACACGCCAACCCAGGCAGAAGCCGAAGATACGCTCAATCGATCTGACGAAATCAACGATGCGTACGCGAGCCTGGAGCGGGGTGAGCCGGTGCCTTCCAACCTGGTATTGCCCTACCCCGGGTTCGTTGCGGAGTTGCGTACCCCCGGCATGTCCGTTTTTTTGGCCTATATTGATGAGCAAGCCACCCTCGACCAAACGCTAAAATTGGCGCAACAAGGCGTGCGGCCAGATCTGGCAGAAGTGCTCAGCGCCCCAGAACGTCTCATTTTTCCAAGCGTACACATCGCCGCCCCCGGCGCAGGTCAATCGCAAAACGTCACACTCAAAATCGATGCCGACAGCAGCGCGCCGCCTTCCCATCCACAGAGTACAGGACATCTCCTACCTGGGCGAGCCTTCCATGTGAACACTCCATTTCTGGTCTGGGTAGGGGGCGCCGGCAACGACGTTCCATTTTGCGCTTGGATTGCCGACCCAACGGCATTGGATCCGTGGAACTCCGTGATCTCCGTGCCTCCTGGGTAACTTCCCTTTAGCGGAACGTTCTGCAAGGCACGGATCCAGTCTTGTCGAGACGTTTGGGACACCCTTGCCCGTCGCCAAGCGGAAAAGCGAACAGCGTGGCGCGTCGGGTTCTCCAGATGGAGTTCTGTGGCGAGCGCAGCCACGACGAAAACGAGAGACCGGCGAGACCGGTGGATGGCGACGTGATGGACATCTCAAGTCGCCGGACCTCCCAGAACGGGCTCTTTTCTGCTGCATCGACAACTCAACCGCAACGAGTTACTCGCCGTTCGAATGAGGCGCATGCGCCGCTGGGGAACTCCGTGTTGATTACGACGTTGGCCGAGGTGTTTCCCCGCTACCAACTCCCTGGATGCGTTGTGGGCGGTGAATTGGGGGTGACAGTTGGCGTGCCACCCTGCGGTCCCGTGGCCGTGTCCCATTGACCGTTGGTGGTGTCAACCGACCCGGCAGGTCCGGGTGAAGCGTTGGGATCGGGTCGAATAAATGCCAAACTTGACGGTCCGGTGGTGGGCGCTCCGGTTGCGGCATTCACCTGTTCAATGGTGCTTTGACCGGTACCGTTGGGTCTTAGGGAAGCATTACAGGCGACCACCGTCACGGGTGTACCAGGCTGCAAACCCCTGGCTCTGAGCGCCTCTCCGAGTCTGGTTCCGCTAACGACATTGTGACGGCTGTTTTTTCGGAGCGGTGTCCCGTCATCCCATACCACCTGACCTCCCGCACGAGTACCGTGGGTAACCACTTCAACCCCTTCACCGGGGGGTAGATTTCCAAGATCAATGGGTACACCGTTGCGATCAACCCCTGCGCGCACCTCGGCGGCGGTTACCACGCGTTGACCGCCGGTGGCATTGCTTCGCTGAGTAGCACCATTCGTACATTCAGCATCGGTTGGCGCGGCATTGATAATAATGAGACCAAGCGGATCTGCGAATGCCGTGGGGTTGGGTACAAATGCGAGGTCATGCATCACCCCGGTAAGGCCGAGGGGATCGGGGGTAGTATAAAGCCCAAGCTCGGGACTATAATATCGATTGACGTTGTAGTAGAGTCCGGTTGCGCGATCTTGATCTTGGCCGGCAAAACGCCTAGTTCCCACCGGTCCCTGCTCGTGAACTACCGAACCGAGCGCGCCCAAATCCAACTCGGCGGCGTTTTTTTCATCCCCCAGGTAAAACCACGGAGTGCCCGCCGTATCGGTCGCTACGAGGCGAAAGCCCCGATCTGACTGTGAGTCGAGAAGCGGGGTAACCCCGTCGTCGCGAAACACCCTGCGTTGACGGTGCCCGGTGCTCTCGAGCGATTCTACCACCGACTGGGCATCCCACCCGTAATAGGTGCTCACCCCGTCATTGCCCGACGCGGCGAGACGCCTACCAAACGGATCGTAATAATACCGAACGGCAAAACCGTCGGCGCGGGTGGCTTCCACCAAACGATCGTCGTGATCGTAGGTATACTTCCACGTTGTTTGAGGTGAATTCCCAATACGAGCCGACAATCTACCCGCGCCGTCCCATTGGTACTGAGCGCGCCCGTTGCGAAGAACACGACCGCCCCGGCCCACAGGGGCACTGTCAGGTGTGAGGGGTGTACCCTGCGGCGAGTATGAAACGTGTTCTTCCGCACCAAGCCCCTGCGCCCGGGTGATGCGTGCAATAGGATCGACCTCGTAGCGGCGCGTGCCTCGACGGCTGTCTTCTACCCGGGCAACAGCGGGCATAACGGACCACTCGTACGCGCGCTCACGAAATACCTTACCCGTGCTGTCAGACAGGGAAACTTTGGTTTTGCGGCCGAGAACATTGCGTTCGGAGATGACAGCATCGCCCGCGTTCGGACGCCGCACCGTTTCAGACCCGTCTTTATACTCAAATTCTACAAGCTCTTCAAAGTCGTTTTTGGCGCGTTCTACCGCGACACCAAACACAACCCCCCCGGCACCGCGGCGAACACGTGTACCCCAGCCGGTGGAATAGCGGCGTTTGACAATAGACCCCCAAGAGTCTTTTTCGTAGTCAATGGCAAACTCCCAGCCCTGCGTGCTTTGCACTTCACGTTGAACGGCGCCTGAAAGATCGCGCTGAATGGAGACAGAAGCAAACGAACTCGAAGCTCGAACAACGTTGCCGCGCATGTCTCGGTCATATTGTTCAACAACCCTCCCGTTCACCTCGCGCGCGACCACCTTGCCGGTGCCGTCGCGTCGATATTCTACAACGGCTCCGTTGGGCCGAATTTCGCGAACTCGGCGGCCTTCACCGTCGTATTCATATCTCGTTTCCACGCCGGCAAACGACACTTCTCGAACGAGGCAATGCGTTTCGTCATAGTCAAAGAGGTGCCGCTCTCCCGCCGGGTTTTCAATCCATCGCAGGCGGAGCACCGGGTCATACCCGTATCGAAAACGTTCACCCGTGGGATCTACCCACTCTACCTCGCGGCCCGCAACGTATTTGTATCGGGTGGATGCGCCGCTTGGATGTTGCTCAATCAGCGTTCCGCCAAGCGGGTCGTAGTGTCGAAGAACGTTTTGTTCAAGCGGCCCAGCAACCTTTACAATGTTGCCGTAAGAGTCATAGTCGATGTCGTATTCGCCGCCCACAGGCGTGGTGATCTTTGTAACAAACCCCTTTAAGTCCCACGTACTTCCACACGGCACCTTCAACGTTGGTAACGGCGATAGGGTTGCCGTGGGCGTCGCGCTCGTAGTGTTCAGTACCACACGGGCCTTGGGTAGAAAGCGCCATTCCCCTATCATCGTAGGTGCTTTCAGTGGTTCTACCCGTTGGGTCTGTGCGCGTTAGCAGCGTGCCGGCTTTGTTATAGGTCATTGTCCACTTGGCGCCGGCCGGATCGACGAGTTGAATAACGTTGCCCGCGGCGTCACGCTTCAGCTCGGTGCGCCGGCCGAGCGGATCGGTTACCGCCACAACTCGCCCAAGTGGGTCTACAATGCGACTGTACGAGTTGTGAAGCGGGCTTTCAGACGAGAGCAAATCGCCCTTGTCGTTATACTGGAAGCGCGTTACATGCCCTTTGGGATCGGTGTACTTCACCACCAATCCAAGCTCATTTCCGAGGTAATGGTGTGAGCCGCCGATACCGTCTTTTACAAGGGTTTCGAGCTGATCGGGAATGTAAGAAAACTGGGTATGATAAATGCCTTTTGTGCCAGCGGAATGGTAAGAAATTCCGCCCGAAAGCTCGGCGAGAATATCACGACCCGGCAGCTCACCCCATGTTTCAACGCAGCGGCGTTTTCCGTCGCATCGTCGTACGCAAACTCGGTTGCCGCTCCACCCGCGTCGATCACCCGAACCAGATCTCCCCGCTCGTCAAACTCGTACGAAACCGCAAATGTGCGGTGTTCTTTGCCACTTTCATCTGTATAAACAACCTGCCATACCCGTCGATTTACCGACCTCTGACACTCGGCACGCCGACCCACGCAATCGGTCAGTTGGGTGACTTCACCGTCTTCCCACACCACCTCGGTGATGTTTCCATTGCCGTCGCGCATTTCTACCATACGGTAGATTTTGTCATCGTGCCGGCGAAGAACGCGCTCGGCACCGTCGCGCGTTGCGATCACGAGCAAATCACCTTCCAATCGAACCGTTCGACCAAACGTACCGATAGCCGTTTCACCGTCGGCCATGATCGGCACGGTGAATGGACTACCCTCCGAGTCTGTAATGGTGATTTGACCCTGGGATACCTCGGCACGCCACGCGAACGAATGGGACCAGCCATGTCCGAGGCCGATGTTTTGAAGCACGGCGCTGGTTCTGTAACTTCGAACCCAAAACATGGGTAGGGGGCCGCGCGTTTCAAAGTCAACGGTGGGAATGGTAAACATGGTACCCGTCACCACGTCGACAGGGTGACCTCCACTCGCCTGACCATCCGCTCCCGGCGCGGCCGGTGCATTGGGAGGGGCCGCACCTGAATTGTTACCGCCGCCCCCGCCGCTCCCGTTGTTGGGGCCTTTGGTGTTGCTTCCGCCCGGCCCACCGCCGCCCCCGCCGGCACCACCGCCGCCCCCGCCCCCGCCGCCGGCTCCACTCGCCGATCCGCCGATTCCCGGGATGGGATTTTTGTTCATGAAGCCGGGAGAAAGAGTGATCCCGGCCATACCCAACTCAATAAAAACGATCGGCGCGCCGAGAATGGGAAACGACGGACCGGTGGTGTTGAGGCTGACCACTTCTTTGAGCGTTCCAGGCTCATTTCCGTGGCAATTTTTGGTGCAGCTTCCCACGGTGAGCACCTTGGCCCCGTCGATTTTGGTGCGCAGGCACTCGTCGATCACCCCTTCACCGACGCTGGCAAACGTGGGGTAAGGAATTGGCAGAGGGCTTGGAGCGGCGGGCGTCAAACAGACGCTCACGGCCATGCCGACCATTTGATGGCCGCTTTTCTCAGTGATCACGTCCATCATCAACGCGGTGACGCTGCCCATGCGCTCATTGTCGCCGTTCTCAAACCGCATGCAAGGTTAGAATGCGGATCCGGGCACAGAAATCCTGCCGTCGCGCAGGTGGGCATTTTTGATGGTTGACACTCCACCGGGTGTTTGCGTTCATGTCCCCATGGGTCAAAGCGGTGAACATCCGATCGAGGTTGTCCTCGAATCGAAGGACTTTTCCTGCGACGATCTCCAGATCGCTGAAGTGACCGGGGTGGAAGCGATTTCACGCCTTTTCCGGTTTGAAATCTCGGTCACATGCCGCGACCCGGCCGGGCTCGATCCCCGCCAAGTGGTAGGCGCAAACGCCACGCTTGTCTTCGTCGACGAACAGGTTGAACTGCGCCGGGTGCATGGAATGGTCTGCGAAATGACCGACATGCTCGACTCGGAAACCCAGTTTTATACCTACCGCCTGGTGTTGGTGCCGCGGGCTCATCGGGCAACTCTCGTCGAAAAGCAAGAGATCTTTATTGACATGAGCGTGCCCGAGGTCATCTCAAAAACGCTTCGTTTGCTGGGCTTTTCAGACGACGACGTAGAAATGCGTCTCGCGGGTGAGTACGCAAAACGCGAGTTCGTTGTGCAGTACAAAGAAACCGATTTGGCGTTTGTGTCCCGTCTCGCCGAACACCTCGGCATCAGCTTTTTCTTTGAGCACAATGAAGGCAGAGATCGGCTGATTTTCACCGACCATAAAAACGGCTTCCGGCCCATTGAAGGTCACGAGCGACTTGGATTTCGAAGCCGCGGTGAACATCGGGGTATTTACCGCCTCGACGCCACAACACGCATGATCCCGGCGACGTACGTGGTCAGCGATTACGACTACGAAAAGCCGCTCGTTGACTTGGCATCCACGTTTGAAATTGAAGGCGGATTCGGCGGCGTTGTTGAATACGGTACACACTTCAAAGAAGCAAAAGAGGGCGCTGCGCTGGCCCGCGTTCGCGCCGAAGAGCGGCTTGTCTCTGCGTACTCATCGCGCGGACAGTCGTCGGCATGTGTACTCTTTGCAGGTGGTCGGTTTACCCTCGAAGATCACCCCCGCGGTGACAACCTTGACCTGCTTGTGTTTGAGGTGAATCACCAACTTCATCAAGCGGCGCTCGGAGGAGGCAAGGCGTCCGCCGCGGGGTACACAAACACCTTCCAATGCATTCAAGGCCAAATGATGTTTCGGCCTGCGCGGACAACACCAAAGCAGTCCATTCGCGGCGTGACATGCGGTGTTGTGGAGGCCGCGCCCGGGGTTGAAACGCATCTGCCCTACATCGACAATCACGGCAGGTACCTCGTGCGCGTCTTGTTTGACACCGCGCAGCCCGGGGAGCGAAAAGCGTCCCTTCCCATCCGCATGGCGCAGGCCCACTCGGGCCCCGGATACGGCATTCACTTCCCGCTGCGCCCGGGGATTGAAGTGTTGCTTGCATTCATCGACGGGGATCCCGATCGACCGCTGATTATCGGCTCGGTGCCCAACGCCATCACACCCACGCCGGTCAACGAGTCGGAGCGCTCCATGCATCGAATTCGCACGTACTCAGGCGTGCTCGTTGAGATCGACGACGAGTCGGCGTGAGCAGGTAGAAAGCCTGTGTACAGTCTGAAGGACAACGTAACCGAGGCGCCCGAAAGAGCGCCCACGCTCTACGATCGCGTTCCGTATGAGAGTGCACCCATTGTGGCCACCTCGCCGGAGAACATTGCGCTTGTGTCGCGATTGGAGGGAGGGCCCGCTCCTCCACTTCACGGTTTTTCGTTTTTGGAGTTGGGATGCGGTGATGCCAGCAATTTGCTGGCGCTCGCTTTCTACAGACCGCACGCAACGTTTGTCGGCGTGGATGCATCGTGTACACACATTGAAAAAGGGCGCGCCGCCGCTCAAAAATTGGGTGTACACAACGTTCAGCTTCACGTGGGTGACGTACGAGCGCTCGGCCCCGAGGTTGGTGCTCCGTTTGATTTCATTGTTTCGCACGGCGTTTTCTCGTGGATTCCAAACAAGGCGCGCATTGCAATGTTGGAGGCCATCCGCGACAGGCTCGCGCCGTCGGGCTTGGGTTACGTAAGTTACAACGCGTATCCGGGTTGGAAGCTCCGCGGTATGGTCCGCGAAATCATGCTCAACGCAGCTCGCGACACCGAGGAGCCGCTCGCGCGCGCGGAGAAAGCCCGGAAGGCGGTGACCAACTTGCGAGAGCTGATCACCGAAAACCGCCACCCGTACGAAACGCTGCTCGCGACTGAGCTTGAAATGGCCGCCAGATGCAGCCTTTCGTACATTTTGCATGAGTACCTTTCGGCCGACAACGAAGCGTTCTACGTCCGCGACTTCATCACGCTGGCCAATGATCACGGACTCCGCTACGTGGGCGACGCGCTTTCGAGAGGCACAGAAAGAGACCCCTCGCCCGATCTAAAAAAGCGCCTCCACGCGCAGGAGCTTTCAGACGTTGAAACGCTCCAGACGATCGACCTTCTGAGCAATCGACAATTTCGCGCTTCCGTTTTGTGTGGATCGAAAACGCCTACAAAACCCCGGCCCGGCGTGGAGATCGTCGCGAGCCTGCGCGCGTCATCTTCGCTGTCGCCTCCGTCGGGGCCGCCCAATTTTACGCCCGGCGTTTCTGAAACCTTCCGCGGCGGCGACGACGCCGAAGTGAGGGTGTCAACGTCGCTCACCAAAGCGGCGTTCCGCGTGCTCGGCAACGCGTGGCCGGGCAGTGTACACTTTGATGATCTGCTCGCGATGTCGGCTGACATGCTTCGAGGCCACGGTGTTCCCGCACCGGATGACGGGGAAATAGCGCGGCTACAGCGCGATTTGCTGCTCATCCACCGCACCGGTCAAGGCAGCTTGAGAATCATTGAGCCGCGTTTGCACATCGATCCGGGGCCCAATCCAACGGCCCACGCACTCGCACGTCATCAGGTTGAAGAAGGCATTTTGGCGCTCACGTCACCCCTCCACCACCATGTCACCATCGACCGATTTGAACGGGCCCTGATATCGGGAATGGATGGTACGCGGCCTCTTCAAGATTTGGTTTTGCCGCTCATGCTTCGCGTCGCCGCGGGTGATCCGCCGCTGTCGTTGGGGGGCGAACGCATCACAGATCCATTGATCGTGGAGCCCATGGTTCGCGGCCTGCTCGCGCGGGCGGTCGGCAAACTCGCGCAGTGGGGCCTCTTGGAGTCTCCGCCGGCAATGGGTACACCCGCTCGCGAGGGTTGACATACGCGCTCATCTTTGCGTCCATAGACGCCGCAACGCGGCGTGGTCCGCGCGGAGGAGTCAGCGATGGGTGATGTGATTAGCGATCTGAAAACGCGCTACAGCATCTATGTTCCCAAGCCTCTGGCGCGAATCAACTTGGGGGACTGGCAAAAGCGCGAAGGGACAAGTCAAAGCCCCAAGTTTGGGTATGCCGGCGTCTCCATTCAAACCGACAGCCAGCTCTTCGTCGACGTGTTGAAGACGACGTATATCCAAGCGCGCGGTGGGTATAATCTCCAAACCACAGACCTTCTTCAGATCGCGCAAAAAGCCGTTTTTCTAGCCACACCTGACAATGCAACCGTTGGGTCCGACGGGCTGATGACCCTCGCGGCGGGCGCCGGCCAGGCGCCCACGTGGACACTCGACCACGGTGACTTGATAGATGTGTACCCTTACAACTCCCTTCAACTCCACTACCGGGTAGAAGAAGTTCAAAACGGTTTGTTTGAATTTTTTCGCGGCAAACGCGAGCGCGAAGCCCCGTCTGACACAACAGGTCTTGGAGGAGTAGTCGCCGCTCTTTTTCTAAAAAAGACAAAGTATTCAACTCGGCAGAACCCAAAGTTGGAAGCCTCCTTACCGCCTTCAACCCGTTTTCTGACAAGGGCGTTAACTGGACAAAACAAAAAGGCGCCAAAGAAACAGAAGCCACGGCAGACCTCAAAGGCGGGTTTGAGCGCATCGCAGAAACATCCTGGCAAGAGCTATTTAACAGCGACGACTTTAAGTGGGGTGAATCGGGTGAACGCGTTGCACCGCAGGACGTTTTTGGTGAACTAGGCGGTGTACGCAATCAACTCAAAGGGGATGACCTTTCCTCATTCGCCACCGACGCCGAAGGCAAAACAACAGAGAAACAACTTCGCTACGGCTTCAGTCAATACTTTTCCAGGTTTGACCCTTACCTCCTTATCGACCTTGACCATCCAGAAGTAAAACCCCGCTTTTTTCTGCGGTTTCTCGCAAAACTCCAAAACATCTCCGTGCGACTCAAGCGTCAGGTTGACGTGGTTTACCGCATCGCGAGCCTCATCAAAGACGTCGCTCTCATGAAGGCGGCTGTCAACACATGGGCCACAGTCGACTCAGGTTTTCAGGCGGTTCAATCGGCGCGCCTTCAAGTGCAAGTGTGGGAAGCCGTTGGACGCGGAACACGGGGAAATGTCGGCGATCAGTTCGCTGATGAATGGGAGTCGGGCGCGGGCGGAAAAGCCTGGGTAGATAACCAGGGCACCAAAGAACAAAAGGGAAAACTCGACGCGTACGCATTTGACTGGAACACGGCTTCCAAGAAAAAAGCTACCCTGCGTTCAGCGGCACCTGACAGTTCCAAAGGGTTTGCTGGGTTACACGGAGCGGGGGGACAGCTTGCCGCCGGCCAAACCCTCACGATCACGTCTGACGCGGGTACATCTTATACAACCCCTCCCCTCACCCTTCCCATTCCACCCAAAGGGGCCAAAATTGCGGGCGGCGCGGGCTCCGATACGTTCACTTACGCCGACGGAGCGCGGGTATGGGTCAACATTGACAGCGGCACCACGGTAGAAATCAATTTATCCCAAACCACAACCAAGCGTCCCAAAGTCGAGAGCGCATCGGTTGCGTCGTTGGTTGGTACTACGAGCGCTCTGATCGGAAAAACGCTCACGATCACAACCGACACAGGGTCGGCCGTTTCAATCACATTTTCGGCCGCTGACTGCGCAAGCGCCGCCGCGCTCAGCGCTGCGCTCACCACAACGTTTCCAGCTCTGACAGTCTCGCTCGACAGTACGTCCAACAAATTCACTTTCGAGAGCAAAAAGTATGGCCCCGGAGCATCGGTCACAGTGACGTCCGGTGACGCTGCCACAGCTCTCGGACTCTCCACAACCAAACAGCCGGGCGCTTCGTTGGCCGAGGTTCAAGCCTACGTTCAGAGTCAGATCAACGCGGTGTTTTCAGGCTCCACAACGCTCGATTCAGGCGCCAAAAAGCTGACGATCCAGTCACCCACAACCGGTACAACTTCGACCATCAACCTGTCAGAAAGCACCGCCGGGCTCCTTTCGGATTTGGGTTTGACAACCGCTTCCGCCACCGGCACAGCGTCCAAGAGCGCTGCCAAAGACATCACCGCCGCAGACATTGTGGCGCTCCTAAAACAAGCATCTACCCAAGTCACAACAAATGGGGTGACCTCCGCCAAATATGCCACCGACGATATGGACTTCTCGGTGGATGGTACTCAGGTGCTCATCACCAGCAAAAAAGAGGGTGACGGCTCCGATATTCGAGTGAGCGGCTCCATGGCGGCACCGCTTGGATTTGTGGGTGAAACCAACGGCGATGTCGAATGGGATCATGTGTACGACGACGGGCGTAGACAGCTCGACTCGTTCAACAAGCTCGACCAAGAGATGTTGCGCATGCCCGATCAACTCGCCGCCCTCGCCAGACCGGCCACCGTACTTGTCAAAAACGCTGCCGGCGCGGTCAGCAAGCTGCTTTCTATCTCCAAAGCCCTTGGGAAGATGTCACCCCTAAAACTTCCCCAAGCCAAAGGCGCAATTGGCCTTGTGGCCAAGGGCGGTATCAGTTTGGGTACACCCGATCGCCTTGTGGGCACCGGCAGCAAAGGCATTGTGTTTATCGCCGACGGTCAGGGAGGCGCACCCGACCATGCCAAGTTCGCCGCGTTTGAAGAAATGATCAATCGCATCACTTCCGCCGATCCCTCCACGTTTTTTGGGGCGTTTGCTTCCAAAGACGACAAGACTCTTTTTAAAGATCGGCTCAAGGGCGTAAACCCATTTAAACAACCTGACAAGACAAACCAAGCGGCGGTGGGCTTTCGCGTTTTCAGCGACTCCACTGTTGACTTGGTGTCGCGAAACACAGCCAACCTGCTGGCGCTGGGTAGGGGTAAAAACGCCGATGACACCATTACAGGTGTGGGCGTTGCTCGCGTTGCCGCTTCGTACGCAACTGAAATTGTCGGGCGTGAAAAAGTGGTGATTCGCACCGCAAAAGACGACAAGAGCAACATTGAGGTCATTGGAAAAACAATTACGCTCGGCGTGTGGGACGCGGTGGACGACATTGACAGGTTTGGCCCCACCGACAAGGGAAACATCGCCAAAGGCACGGGCACCGCCGGATGGGACGACACCACGTCCAAAAACCTTCAGCAAACGTCGCAGATCTTTGCTCACGCAGCCGATCAGGCAACCATTGTTGTCGGCGACTACATGGTTCAACTCCGAGGCAAAACCAGCTGCCAAATCGCCAAAGACGAGGCCCAGCGGGTGGTAGACGAGTTGACTGAAACCAAAACCAAGGCGTCGGTGAACAAGGCAACTTGGACAACCAAAGAAGAAACCGCCAACGCGAAAGTGGAGCTTTTGGAAAGGGCGGCCAACTCGTCGTTGAGCGAGGCAATGGCAAACCTCTTCGGCGGCGACGATATCGATACTTTGGTGGAAGAATGGCGAGACAAAGCCAACGAGGCTCACAGTAAAGTTCGGCATTATACTCGAGCATTCAACAGAGCAAGCCGGCGCTTGACACAAGCTCAAACCACCCTCGCCAGCGTTTATGAAGACGAAGGGATCATCATCAGCGTACGCGACACAACCGATGGTAAGAAATCACCCAACTATATGGCGAAGATTGGCAAACCGGCCATTTCTGTCAGTCAAAAGGGCATCACCATCACCACCATGGCCGACAAAAAACTCACCGATCCCGCCGACGATACAAGTCAACCCGGTGCGCGCATTACGCTGAATGAAGACGGAATCAGCATCATGGTCGGTGGCAAAGCGGGCTACCGCATTACCAAAGATTACAAACTTCAACTCACCGACGGCACCAACAAGGCCGAGGTTTCCAACACGGGTTGGAATTTCCAAACCAACGCTCAAATCCAATTCAGCGCGGCACAAAAAATCACGCTCGGATAAAAGGTCTTTCCAGTGGACGAGTCGAACGGTAAACCCGACCCGGCGACGAGCCCATTTCGGCTCGCTCTCGCCTCGTGGATCCACGGGGGTCCGGCGCCCAAATGGCAACTTTCGGAGCAGGCTGATGTGCCCCCCACCTTCGGTCCGGTAAGTTATTTGGAGGTGGGGTGTGGACGGGGAGAAAACATTCTACCCCTCGCCTTTTACGACCGCGCAGGCTTTTACGTTGGGCTCGATCCAAAACCACAATGGGTAGATCTGGCGCGCGACGCGGCGGCCTCATTGGGGTTGACCAACATCCGGTTTGACGTTTTGTCGAGCGCCGCACCCAGCGCCGAGGGCACATTCGACGTTGTCGTGGTGCGCGATCTGTTGGCGCGGGTGCCGGAACCTGTGGCCCATCACCTTTTGGCCCGATGTGTTGACGTTCTGGCCGAAAACGGGCTTGTGTACACAGACTATCCTGTCCTTCCCGGTGCCGGACAAGACGCCCTCATGCGTGAACTTCTCATCGGGCTGGCCGGAGAAAAGGGTCCAGCCGCCGAGAGGGTAGAACGTGCACTTTCGGGCACAAATGCGCTGCGTGCGCTGCTCGGCGGTCCAGAACAACCTTACCATCGACTTCTCGCCGCCGAGCTTGAGGGGCTTGCCCAAATCCCCCCTACCGAAGTTTGGAGTAGGTATTTTCTACCCTCCGACGGCGACGGTCAACGGCTTGCGCCGCGCGCATTCTACCATCGCGAAGTGGTCGAAAAAGCGGCTCGCGCAGGGCTTCGATATGTGTGTGATGCCGGATGGAACAAGCCTGGAGCGTACATTCCACCGGCACTTCGGGGAGAACTGACGCGCCTGGGTATGACAGGCACGGCGCTTGAACAGGCGCTCGATATTCTCGGTAACAAGCGGTCAAGAGCGTCTGTTTTTTGCAGGGCGGAGGCTCTACCCGCAGAAGAGCCCGGTCCCGTTGTGCTCGACATGTTGCGCATCACCTCTTCCCTTCGCCCGGTAAACAACGTTCCAAATCTGGATCCGGGCGCCGAAGAACCGTTTGCAGACGCCGCTGGTCGAAAGATCGGCAGTTCCGATCCGCTGCTTAAAGCATCGCTGTTGGTTCTTCGGGAAGAATGGCCCGAGCCGCTCACGTTTGCGCAACTGATCGGCAGTGCCGTTGCCGTGTTGCGAAGCCGCGGCGCCGACGGTGAGCCCAACGATGAGCAACTCGCCGGCGTCGCGCGCGACCTTTGGACGCTCCACGCGCGCGGTTTTGTCGAGCTGTACCCGCTCGCTCCCACCTTCCAGCGAGGCTCGGCTCCCAAACTTCACACGCTTGCACGGCACGAAGGCACGTTCGGGTCAACCCTTACAACACCCTTCCATACTGAATTTGCGCCCCAGGGATTTGACGCGGCCGTGGTGCGACGCATGGCGCAGGACACCAACGAAACAACCCTCATTGCCGGCCTTGTTGCCAGCATTTTATCGGGTGAAGTGCCGCTTGAGCTTGGAGGTGTACGCTTGACAGACCCAACTCTCGTGGAGCCCATCGCGCGCGGACTCTGGAGCCGATCGCTTGCAACTCTTGGCCGCCTCGGTTTGTTAGAAGGTTCTTGACTTGGCGCGAACGTCGAGAATTTTTTCCGCGCTTGTAGTGGGGACGAATGCCCTGTATTATCCCTGCCGAATGGAGGGCTGTTGATGCGCGCCAAGTCCACCAAGCCGGCCAACGACGCTGTCCTCGCAGAACCTTCTTCAACGCAGGGTTCTCTCGCCCTTCATATTTTGTCAGACGGCGCTTCTGTTCGTGTCGACGAACACGCGGCCGAAATCCGCGACAACGAAGGGCGACTGTTGGTCCGGTATAAAAACGGTGAAGCCACGGTAGTCGCAGCCTCGGGTGATCTAAAACTCGCCGCCCCAAATGGGCGCGTTGTGGTTCAGGCTGGCACCGACATCGAGCTTGAAGCGAGCGGCGATCTTCGACAAAAAGCCCAACACCGCATGGAATTTGAAGCGCGTCGAGTTCAGGTTCGAGCCGATGAAAGCCGGCTCACGGTGGCGCAAGCCGCCGTCACCGCAGAGCGCATTCTCACCACAGCCAACGTGATCGCCCACAACGTTGAGCGGTTTGAATTGTCGGCAACCCGCATTGTTGAAAAAACGCGTGAAACATTTCGCGAGGCGTCGGGCCTTGTTGAAACGCGAGCGGGTAGAGTGCGCGCCATCGTGGAAGATGTGTACTCTTTGTTCGCGAGGCGAACCAGCCTGGCTTCCAAAGAAGACACAAGCATCGATGGGAAGAAGGTTCTCTTGGGTTGAAAGGATCGTGCCAATGTTACCGGCCTCCACAAAAGCCGGGGGGACTTGTTTTGCAATGCCGGATGTCTGTCTGACACCCGCACCCCCAGCACCCCCGGTACCGGTTCCCTACCCAAACACCGCGCAAATGGCCGCGGCCAACGGTGCGGTCACAACAGTCCTTGTAGAAAACAAAGAAACCGTTGCCGAAGGGGCCAAAATTCCAAACAGCAGCGGGGATGAAGCGGGCACCAACGGCGGTGTCACATCGGGTACCAACATGGGCCCTGTGGAGCCAAAACAGTTTAGTTCAAAGGTTTATTTTGCCGGCAAAAAAGCGGTTTTTGCCACCGCCATGACCGCTCACAACGGCTCCAACGCCAACATGCCGGCCGGTGCTCAAATCGCGCCGTCGCAAGCCAAGGTGTTCGTCGCGCCATGAACGAAACCTACCCTTCGGTTCTCGCCGGAAAATACCGAGTGGTAAGAAAGCTCGGCCAAGGTGGCATGGGCTCCGTGTTTGAAGCGGTTGACCCGTCGGGGCGGCACGTGGCCGTAAAAGTCATGGTCACGGAGCTTGCGAGCAATCAAACCCTCATGGGTAGATTCGCCCGTGAGGCTCAGGCCGCGGCGGCAATTGATACTCCCCATATAGTAAAAACCCTTGAAGCGGGGGCAGATCCGCAAACCGGCGCTCCCTACATGGTCATGGAGCTGCTTCGGGGTGAAGACCTCGACCAGGTGCTCAAACGCCTCGGCGCTCTACCCATCGAGGTATCCCTTCGCATCGCCGCGCAGGCGTGTGTCGCGCTCCAAAAAGCGCACGAACAGCGCGTGCTCCACCGAGACATCAAGCCCGCAAACCTGTTTTTGGCGGAAGACGGGCCCCACAGCGTTGTCAAACTGCTCGACTTCGGGGTCGCCAAAGTCAAACCGGAAGTAACACGAAGCAATGCTGAAACCGCGGGCCTCACTCGAACAGGGAGCATGCTCGGGTCGCCGCTCTACATGGCGCCCGAACAGGCTCGCGGATACAAAGACATCGATTTTCGGGCCGACCTTTGGTCGCTCGGCGTGGTGCTTTATAAAATGCTCTCCGGGCGAACACCCCACGCTGAAACCGAAGAGTTGGGCGAACTCATTATTCTGATTTGTACAGAGGCGCCCGAGCCTATTCAAGACTTGGCGCCGTGGGTTCCACCCGAGGTTGCATGGATTGTCCACAAAGCGCTGCGCCTCAACTCGGTAGAGCGGTTCACAAGCGCCGAAGAAATGCGCAATGCGATTTTGGCGCTCCTGCCCGATGGATCCGACATCACCCCCACCATGTTGCGCTCTCTGAGCGACGCAGAACGCGCTGTCGTAGCTCCCCGTCTTCAGGCCAACCTGAACGATGCGCCACCCCCTCCCCGAAAAGGCGCTCGGACCGATGCGTACACATCATCTTCAAATCCAAATCCGGCCGCGGTATCGTGGGGAGGTGCGGCGACCGGACCGGGAACGTTTGGCCCCACTTCGGCACCCATGGGCGGCGCAATGGCACCCAACGCGGCTTACGGCGCCACCAACGGCGGAACTTTCGGAGCCACCGTCGGACCACCGGCAAGCACCACCTACCCTGGAACGGCGCGTGGGAAGTCCACTGGAATTTGGATCGGCGTCGGCGCTTTGTTGGCACTCTCCATCGGCGGGTTTGCGGCCATCAAGTTTGCAAACCAAAACGCGGCTGAGCCAACCCCAACCGCCGCAGAAGGGCCCCGAACCAAGCCTATTTCGGTCAAAGTGGTGCTTCTGCCCTCCGCCGCAAAAGTGGAAATTGAAGGGCAGAACGTTCCCGTCGCAGACGGCCTTTTTGAAATTTCTGGCGTGCCCGGAAGTGTACACAAGGTAAAGGTGTCCCTCGGGGAGATCTCCAAAGTGGTGGAAGTGGTGGTTACCGAAGCCGGGGCAAGCCCACCCAAAATTGAGTTGCCCGTCCCCCCGGCAGAATCGTCGGCGAGCGCCGACAAGCCGGTAGCAACCGCGGCGCCTACCCTTACGGGCAAGGCAAAACCCAAACCGACCACCACCGCCACCCCTGTCTTTCGGGGCAATCGATGAACAGCGCGCGGGGTTGGAAGTGGGCCTCAACCCTTGCGCTTGTTACAACTCTACTGGGCCCCGGTGTGGCCAACGCCGACGGCACCGCCGACGAAGCCGACCTCCAATTCAGACTCGCCAAAGAAGCCTTCGAAAAAAGCCAATACACAATCGCTCTCGGACACCTTTTCCAGTCCAACCGCCTCGCCAAAAACCGCAACGTCACATTCAACATCGCCAGCACCTACGAGGCGATGAAAGAGTACGCCAACGCCCACCGGTATTACGTCGACGCGCTCGACGGTGAGTCCGACGCTAAGAAAAAAGCCGATATTGAGGCTGCCATCGCTCGCCTCTCCCCAAATGTTGCCGTCCTTCAGGTTGAAACGTCGCCCCCCGGCGCCACGGTGTACATCGACAGAAAAGACCTCGGATCGCGCGGGATCGCTCCACGCCCGTTGGCTCTACCCGCCGGAACCTACCGGGTCATCGCCGAGATGGATGGGTATGACGGTCAAACTTCGGCCCCTGTTGAAGTGGTGCTTGGAAAACAGGTGAAAGTCTCGCTCACCCTTCGGCGGATCGTCGGCACCGTTCACATTGAAACCGACAGAGGCAAGGGCGCCGTTGTTCGGGTAGACGACGAGAAGGGAGCGCCGGCCTGCACAGTGCCGTGTGACCTGCAACTTGCCCCCGGCCGGCACGAATTATACCTGACCGCTGAAGGAACCCTCGCCACACAAAAAACGGTGGTTGTCGCCGAGGGAAAAACCCAGACAGTCACCGCCACTCTGGCGCCCCTCACCGGCAGTGCCCTCGTCAGTACAAGCGAACGCAACGCCCTCATTCTAATCGATGGTAAGCCGGTTGGGTTCACCCCCGCCGTCGTTCAAGGCGTGGCCGTCGGCAAACGCCAACTTGAAATAAAACTTCGCGGCTACGCAACGTACACAACCTCCATCAACGTTGCCGCAAACGCTCAGACAACCGTCCCCGACATTGAGTTGGTTCCGGCCCGTGAAGTCACCGCCGTTTCGCGATCCACAGAAACCATCGACGACGCACCGAGTTCGGTCAGCATTATCGACGGCCGTGAACTCGCCGCATTTGGTTACCCTACCATTGCAGAGGCCATTCGAGGCGCGCGCGGCATCTCCCTGTCCAACGACAGAGTGTACGCATCGGCCGCCATCCGGGGCATTGGGCAGCCCAACGACTACGGCAACCGCTTGCTTGTGTTGTCCGACGGTCAATCCCTCAACGACAACCTCCTCAACAGCTCGTACATCGGCAACGACGGACGGGTAGATCTCTACGACGTTGACCGCATTGAGGTTGTTCGCGGCCCGGGCTCACTCCTATACGGTACAGGTGCGTTTTCAGGTTTGGTCAACCTGGTCACAAGGCCGCGCGACGAAGAATCCCACGTGCAGGCCGCGGCAGGGATGTACTCCGATGCAGCGCTCCACGCCCGAGGCGGGTTTCACTACCACTTCACACCCGACGCTGGAGTGTGGGCGAGCGTATCGGGCGCGCATTCAGAAGGGATTGATCTACCCATTGCACGCCTCGCTCAAGGCGGAAATGTCCCCATCGTCAACAAGGTGGATGCATTCGACTCCATCGGCACCGCGGGCCGAGCGTATTGGAAAAGCCTCACCGCCCAATGGTTCTACCATCAACGCGAACAGCGCGTACCTGTCGGCGCATACGCTACGGTGTTCAACGGCACAAGTTCAGAATTTACAGACCGGCGGTACATGGCCGAGGTAAGGTTTGAACCGCGCCTTTCAGAACAGTGGCAGATCTTAACGCGCGCCCACGTCAACCGGTATGAATACCGGGGCCGTTACGTATTTGAAAATAGCGAAAACCTTGAAAACCTAACGGGCACCTGGTTTGGCGGCGAAGCAAGGGTTGTGTTTAACCCCGTCAAGTGGCTGCGCATCACGGCCGGCGGTGAAGGTCAATACCACCCTGAAGCAACACTCCTCGGCGACACCGTGCAAGGTGACCAAACCACCCCTTACTTGAATGAAAAAACACCTTACTCATTCGGCGCCGGGTACGCCCTGATAGAAGGGTCACCTCACCCGGTTGTAAAATTTTCGGCAGGTGCGCGCGTCGATGTGTACTCAACATTCGGGCCCATTGTGGTTCCACGCGGGGCGCTCATTCTCAAACCCGGCGCGGGCCACGTGCTCAAGATTATGGGTGGCCGGGCGTTTCGCGCCCCCAGCATTTACGAACAAACCTACAACGACGGAGGCAACTCTCAGGTGCCCGCGGTAGACGAGGCGCGGGGCCTGTCGCTTGGGCCAGAATCCATTGTCTCCGGCGAGGTAGAATATTCGTACAGATTCCTTCGCGATTGGGTAGGTGTGGTTGCCGCGCACGGCAGTTATGTCGAAGGGATCATGACAAGTGTGCCCGACGCGCCCGGTTCCGATTTGGTCAGATATGCGAACAGTGTTTCTCCGGCAATGGTCGTCGGGGGTGAAGCCGAACTGCGCCGCGAGTGGAGACGCGGGTTCATGTTCGCCGCAATGTATGGATATCAAGCCGCCCGCCTCCTCGATCCTAACCTGACAAATCCCCAATTGGCAAACTCACCTGAACACCTCGCATCCATCAAAGTGGTGGCACCACTTGTAGAAGAGCTGGCGTCGCTCGGACTGCGGGTTACGGTAGAAGCGCCGCGTCGCATTACCCTGCAAAGTGACGCCACAACCCGCCCCGCTGTCATCGCCGATGCCGCCATTTCAGGTTTTGCGCGGAGCCTCGGCCTTCGATATACCGTCGGCGTTTATAACCTCGCCGGAGTGCGCTACGAAACTCCGGTTCTACCCACATTCGTGGCAAACCCAATGCCTCAAAACGGACGCACCTTCTTGGTCGACGCCGTGTGGACTTGGCCATGACCTCAGCACCGTCTGAACCTCGCATTGCGGTCACCGGGCCTGTTTCCACCGGTTGGGTGGCCTGGCGTTCCCGCGGTCAGCTCTACCTTACCGTCGTGGCCAAAGCGCGCTTCGCCTTCGTGCACGGCCGACCCATGGAGCTGCTGGAGCCGGACGACCTTGTCACCACAGAACTCCACCACCGAGACAACCCATCGCGCACCGTTCGCGCAACCAGCGATCTCTCCCCATACCTAAGTCGAGTTGACGTGGTCATGACGGGTCACGCGTGTGCACCGCGCGGAACGTCGGTGGAGCTTCTGCCGGTTCGGCTCGCAATCTTCGGTGACAAACCCATTCTCGACAAAACCCTGCATGCGAGGGCATCTCGCGAAGGCGGCGCCGTCAAACCTTTTGACACAATGCCCCTCATGTACGAGCGCGCCGTGGGTGGCATTGGATGGGATCACAACCCGTTTGGTGTGGGTGCCCGCGCCGGATCCCCGCCCGATCCGGCCGCTGCGAACATTGTGTACCCATCTGACCCAACGCTCACAGCTGGGTTTGGCCCCATTTCCCGGTCGTGGCCCCATCGACGAAAACTGCTTGGTAAACTGGCTCGCAAAGCGCTCGATGAGCGGATTATCGATCTACCCGACACGTTTGAATGGGCTTATTTTCAAGCGGCTCCCGCAGATCAACAGGTAGAACGCCTCCGCGGAAACGAGTGGGTACTGGTATCGGGTATCCATCCCGATCTGCCGGAGATCTCGTCGCGTCTACCCGACGCCCGCGCCACGGGATTGCTCACTCCTCATCGGGGTGGACCGGCACGCGCACTCGACTTCCACGCCGATACACTCAAGATCGACGGTGATGCCCAAAGCTGTTCGCTCGTGTGGCGCAGCGTTATTCCCCTTGCCAACGAAGCTGCAATTGCCGATCTTGACCTGACTATTGGAATTGAGGTTTTGGGGCAGGCTATTGAATGGGAAGAGCCCCAATCCGCCGACATCGCCGAATCTGACATCGTTGACGAATCGACAACGGCCCTCCCCGAAGACTCGATCGATCTCGACAACGAAGCCACTCGGGTTCGCGACGGCGATGCGCCGCCCATCCGCAAAGGGGAAGAAAAAACAACAACGCTCCCGCCGGATCTGATTTTGGGTTTGCGCAAAGATGCCGCAAAATCAGCCGAAAGTCGCCACGAGGGAACAGTTGCGCTTTCACCCGAAGAAGCCGAGTTCGCGGCCCACAAACCTGAAACACCTTTTGCCAAAATTCCAGCTCCACCGCGGCCGGCGGGCAAACCGAAGGCGCAGAGCATTGAGGACAAACACGCGCGCACTGTGGCGTTGGGGCCCGAAGAATCGGCAGCGATTTCCAAAAAACCTGAAACACCTTTTGGTCCGGGGCGCCCAGCCGCTCCGAGGCCGCGGCCGGCGGGTGCCACTCAGGGTACGCCGTGGTCGCGTGAAACCCTTGCAAAAAAGCCTCTTCCGTCGCGCCCCAGCGATCAAACGTACATTCTCGACGACGGTGAACCTTCCCCGGCGGGGCCGAGCGCTCCCCAACCGCCTCTTCCACAGCGTCCACCGGCGCCGGTTGTTGAGCAGCCGCCTGCATCCACTCTACCCACACCCGGTCTACCCAGGCCCAATCTACCCAAACCCGATCTACCCAAAGCCGGTGGAGCGCCTCTTCCCAAACCTCCCGCGCCGGCCAAAAGGGCGCCCGGTGAAACGTCGAAACTGTCGGCGTTTCCCGTTCCAAAACGGCCGCAGGATACAGTTCCTTTTGTCCATCAAACCGGGCTCACCCCATTCACCCAAACCTGGCAACTTAAACCCGGGCGTAATTCACTTGCGGTGATGATCAAGGCCACGTGTGATATCGACCCGGACGGCACCGTTGTCATACGGCCTTACGCCGACCCTCCGGCGGGAGATGTACACTTCGAAGGCGACCCCCATCGAACCGTCACCTACCCATCCGACTTTGCGATTTTCAAGCCCAAAGCCGACATCCTATTAACGGGACATGCCTACCCTCCGGGCGGATCTTCTACCGCGTCGCAGGTACGGTTTCGCTTCGGACACAAGAAAAACAGCTTCGATAGGCGCGCCGCCGTCTTCGGCGAGCGCCATTGGCAAAAAGCCGGCGTACGCCTGTCGCCGGGTGAAACCAAGCCCTTCAAAAAAATCCCCCTCTTGTATGAACGCGCGTTCGGCGGGCCGGGGTTTGACGACAACCCCGTTGGCCTGGGCCACGCCGGTGATCTCCTGCCTCAGATCGAAGACCCGGCGCATCTTGTAAAAAGTCCGGGTGACACACCGAAACCCCTTGGTTTCGCCGGCCTCGCTCCGCAATGGCCCGCGCGGTGGCGCAAAATAGGCACCTACGACGCGGTCTGGAAAAAAACGCGCTGGCCTTATTTCCCGGACGACTTTGACTGGACGGCCACACAGGCGGCCCCGCGCGAACAACAGCTCGACTACCTCGTCGGCGACGAGCCGTTTGAAATCGAAGGTGTACACCCGCGCCATCCCGCTTTGGTGGGGAAACTCCCAGGCCTTCAGCCCCGATGTTTCGCGCAAAAAACAACAGAATCCGGCGGTGAATTTGTTGAAGTGTTGCTTCGCCTCGACACCGTCACATTCGATACCGACGCCCTGACGGTAAGCCTTGTCTGGCGTGGATTGATTGACGTGAGAGACGATCAAGCCTCCGACATCGCCGAACTATACTTGATGACAGAATCGGCGGCGGGCCCGCACGCCGATCGGGTGGAAGCTCATTCCAAATACGTTGCAGAAAAAGCCCCCACAATGGCGGCGGGCGCGGCGCTTGGACAGGCGCCCGCAAACGACGCAACGCCCTCCACATCCCCTTCCGCCGAAGAAAGTCGGCGTCGAGAGCAGCTCACATCGGCGGGTCTAACCCCGGCAAGCGCACCGGAAACCGCGGCCGGTGCCTCACCTACCCATTCGCCTCCCCCTGCGCCTCCGCGGCAGCGAACGCCGCAGGAAAGCCAGGCCTTGCGCGCATCCCTCCAAACGCAGCTGTCCGGCGGGGGTCCACTCACCGATACAGATCTCACCGGCACAGATCTCTCCGGGTTTGACTTTTCAGGTCAAACGCTCAAAGGTGTACACTTTACCGGTACGCGTCTTGTTGGGTGCAAATTCGCCGCATGTAACCTTGCCAAGGCTCGTTTCGACGACGCCAACCTGACAGGGGCCACGTTCACCGGCGCTGACTTGACAGGGGCCGACTTCACCCGGGCAGAATTGGAACGTGCCACATTTGAACGCGCCACAATCACAGAAACCTGTTTCCAAAACGTGCGCGCCGAAGGCGCTCGATTCGTGGGCGCCACGGGCGAGCGGCCCAGTTTTCTTGAAGCGTCGCTCAAAAAAGCCACTTTCGCACAAGCCTCTTTGGAGAGCGCCGACTTTACCAAGGCCGACCTCGACCGAGCCACCTTTGATGCAGCCAAACTCAAAGCGGTGCGCCTTTACGAAGCGCGCGGCAGTGCCGTTTCGTTTAAAGAAGCTGTGCTCGAAGGGGCGCGCGCCGACGGTGCCAAATTGGTAAGGTGCTTGTTTCAGCAGGCGCGCGCGCCAGAATCCATGTGGGACGGCGCTGTCCTCGACGAGTCCACTTTTCTCGGCGCGGTTCTTACCTCTGCCACCCTCACAAAAGCGTCCTGCCGCAAAACGATCTTTTCGGGGGCCGACCTTACCTCGGCACGCCTTCAAAAGAGCGTTTTTGCAGGGGCTTCTTTTCTCAAGTCCAACCTGATGGAAGCATCGATCGAAGCCGCCGATCTAACCGGAGCCGACCTTCGAGGAGCCAACTTGCATGGGGCAGAAACATGGAAGTCAAAACTCGGCGGCGCCAAACTTGACCTTGCCATTGTCACTCAAACAAAACTCGCGGAGACACCATGATTCGATCCCGCGAAGAGTTTGATGCGCGATGCGCGAGTGAAGAAGGGTTCGTTGGCGAAACCATCGAAGGCGTTAACCTCGACGGCGCATCTTACCCCTACCTGAATTTTGACGGCGCCACGTTTGTCCGCTGCTCGGCCCGCGGCACCACGTTCACGCACGCTCGATTTCGAGGCGCAAAATTTATTGCTGTTGACTTTTCGGCGGCCGACCTGACGGGCATTGACGGGTTGGATCTCCACGTGGCCGGTGAAGGTGAGTTTGGCTGCCGGTTTGACCTCGCGCGGTTTGACGATGCCGACCTTTCCGGTGCCAAGTTGTCCGCCGCATCTTTGTCGCAGGCTTCCCTCGCCCGCGTGAGTCTGCGAGACGCCGAGGTGGAGGGCGTCGGTCTTCGAGGCGCGTCGCTCGTGCGTGCAACCCTTTCTTCCGCGCGATTTACACGAGTGGACTTGTCAGGTGCCCGCCTCGACGAAGCGGCACTCAACAAGGCTTCGCTTCGCGGGTGCAACTTGTCCATTGCCAGCATCCAAGGAGCCGACGGCAGCGGTGCCGACCTCACCGGTGCCGATCTCAGCGGTACAATTTTCACGGGGCCGGCTTCCCCAAAGCGCATTTTGACCACGCCTCGTTGCGAAGAGCGGTTCTCGACGGCGCCGATCTGACTGAAGCCACCTTTGACCACTCGGCGCTCGAAGAAACAAGCCTCAAGCGCACAAAAGCAGGCAACGCCCAATTCAGCGGAACAACGTTTCTCAACGCTCAACTGACCGGCGCGGTGTTGAGCGGTGCAACGTTCACGGGCGCTCAACTTACCCACTGTGATCTTACCCAAGCCGACCTTACCTCGGCCAACCTTGAAGGGGTGTCGCTTGGGAACAACTCGTTCGTTCAAACCCAGCTCGCCGGTGCCAACCTTACCCGGGTAGATCTGCAAGGCGCTCTACTCTCCGAGTGCGATCTGACCGGCGCCAACCTAACATCGGCCAAACTCGCTCGGGCCGATTTTCGCTCGTCCCGCGTGGCTTTTGCCATACTCTCAGGCGGCGATCTAAGCGGTGCCCGTTTTGAAAAAGCGCAGTTTTCAGGGGTGGATTTGCGCAAGACACGGGTGGAAGGCGCTTCATTTATTCAAACGTTGATGGACAGCGTCAACGCCGAAGGGGTCAACCTGACGGGCTGTGATCTCACCAACTCCATGTTGTCCAACGCCCGACTCAAAGGCGCTTTACTCGCCAATGTGGTCGCGCGCCAAACAAGCTTCGAAGCGGCCGACCTCACATCTGCCAAGTTGCAGCGTCTCATGGGTACACTTGCAAACTTCGGCGGAGCGCACTTGGACGAAGCCGACCTGCGAGCAGCCACACTTGACAATGCAAACTTTGACAAGGCCACACTGCGAAAAGCTCGCGCCGAAAATGCCAACTTTGAGCGCGCAAGGTTCGTCAGAGCCGATCTGCGCGGAGCGATCGTCTCCGGCGCAAACCTGACTCGGTGCGACCTTTCCCACGCCAAGCTCGATGGGTGTGATGCGCGCGCAGCCAACTTTACAGGTGCCAACCTGCACCGAACCACACGCGAGGCCGCCGATCTGGCCGGTGCCAACCTGAAAGACACAAAACCCACCGATCCCGATCGCGCGCGGGCCGAAGATTTCAAGCCTGAAGCGTAGTCGGCGAGCGGTGGACCCCGGCACCGTCAAGCGACGGCTTGCCGGATCAATTACCTGCGCAGGTAATCTGAATTACCTGCGCAGGTGAACGTGAGATGTGTTGGGAAAGGGGTAGATCTACCGGGTAGATCTCACTGGCAGACGGTGCCGCCCGTGACGAGCAGGTCGTCCACGTTCCAGCCTGAAACGGTAAACGCTCCAGTGGTGGCTGTGTACCCAATGCGAACCTGCATGTTGGCAGCTTTGTGCGCCAAAATGTTAAAGTTCTGCTGCGTCCAGGCGGTGTCGTTGACACCCGGAGAGCCGCCCGTTTGGAAAACGGTTTGCCAAGCCGACCCGTTGTACACCTGCACCTGGTTAATCATGAAGTTGGCGTAGTCACTGTTGAGCCAGCGCCAGAAGTTCAGGTTGAGAACCTCGGCGCCGGCGGTGTTGAGCTGCTTGCTTGTGGTGTAATAGTAGGGATGGTTGATGGGCACGTTCCCCGCGATGATGGCGCCCATGACGCCGTTGTTGGTGCCCAGCGTGTGATCGGCAGCCGGATCGGGACCGGCGTAGGTGTGACCGGTCGAAACGGCGGTTGCGCCGATCTGCCATGAAGTATCGAACGTCCAAGCGTTGCTGTTGCCCGAAAATTCATCCACCATATAAACCGACGGATGTGGGCTGTTTGAAACAACCACGTCGTCGATGTTCCAACCTGACATGTTGACAACGCCGGCGTTGTTGATGTTGTAGCCAATGCGAATTTGCATGTTGGCTGCTTTGTACGCCGTGATTTCGTACTGCACTTTGACCCACGAGTTGTCTTGAATAAATGTGGAAGCCGGCGACGTGTACACCGTGTTCCACGCTGTGCCGTTCCACACTTGAACAACGTTGGTGACGTAGGGGGGATAGTCGCTGTTGAGCCAGCGCCGGAACGACAAAAACACCTTGCCAGCAGCAGCCGCCGTGTTGATCACGGGGCTTGTGATGTAGCGGAATGGCACCAGCGCGGTGCCGTAGTTTCCACCAATCACCACGCCCGCAATGCCGTTGTCACCGGTGGTGGTATAGTCGTTCGCCGGGTCGGGGCTACCAAGCCCTTGACCACTTGACACCGTCGCCGAACCAATGGTCCACGACGCGTCCATTGTCCAACCCGCGCCGTTGTCGCTGAAGTCTTCGTAGAAGTACATTGCCAACGCAAGCGGCCCGTCATCGACCATCCCGTCGCAATCGTTGTCAACGTTGTCACATGTTTCGGTCGCAGGCGGCGTTGTGCTCACGCAGGTGAGTACACCCGCCTGACATTGTTGAGTGCCGGCTGCGCAGGGAGGCAGGAGGTTTGGCACCGTGCAAGCCGCGCCGCCGCCGGGGTTACCGTTGTCAACAACACCGTTGCAGTCGTCGTCGAGGTTGTTGCACGTCTCGGCGGCAGCCATTTGATTTTGGTTGCACACCACCGCTCCGCCGGTGCAGGCCGTTGTACCGGCAGCACAAATGCCCTGCAAACCCGTGTTGCAAGCCGCGCCGCCACCGGGATTGCCATTGTCCACTGCGCCGTTGCAGTCGTTGTCCAAGCCGTCGCACATTTCGGCGCCGGCCATTAGATTTTGGTTGCAAACAATAGCGCCGTTGGTGCAGGCCGTTGTGCCGGCAGAACAGATGCCCTGCAATCCGGTGTTGCAAGCCACCGCGCCACCGGGGTTACCGTTGTCGACGGTGCCGTCGCAGTCTTGATCAACCCCGTCACATGTTTCGGCCGACGGCATCATGTTTTGTACACATGCCACCGCGCCGTTGATACACGCGTTGGTGCCGGCCGCGCATACGCCTTGCAGACCGGTATTACAAGCACCACCGCCGCCGGGATTGCCGTTATCAACCGCGCCGTCGCAATCATTATCAATTGCGTCGCAGGTTTCGGCCGCCGACATCACATTTTGATTGCAAACGATCGCTCCGGCAGTACACGCCGTGGTGCCGGCCGAACAGGCGCCCTGCAAACCGGTATTGCACGCTACATCGCCGCCCGGATTGCCGTTGTCCACAGCGCCGTCGCAGTCGTTGTCGAGTGCGTCGCATGTCTCGACGTCACCCATCACATTCTGAGCGCATTCGATGAGGCCGTTGACGCAGGTGTCGGTGCCGGCCGCGCAAACACCCATGAGCCCGGTGTCGCAGTTTCCGCCGGTGTCTGTTGTGGCATCATCCACCGTGCCGTTGCAGTCATTGTCCAGGTTGTCGCACAACTCCGCGCTCGCCTGAACGTTCTGCATACATGTTGTATTGCCCGCCTCGCAGACCACCGTTCCGTCGGCGCATTCGCCCTGAAGACCGGTATTGCACGAGCCGCCTGTGTCGGTGGTGTTGTCGTCAACGCTGCCATTGCAATCGTTGTCGACGCCGTCGCAGATCTCCTCGGCCGGCAAAACAGCGCCTTCGCACGGACCAAGCGTGAGATCGGCCTGACACGTTGCGGTGCCGGCCTTGCAAGCGCCCACTCCTTCGGTGCCTGCCGGCCCTTCATAACAACTCTTGGTTTCACCTTCTTTGTTGCAAATGCAATCTTCGTCGGTTTGACCATCGCAGTCGTTGTCGATACCGTCGCCGCACACCTCGGTCGCCCCGCACGAACCGCCGGTTCCCCCGGCGCTGGTGGTTGAACCGCCTGTGCCGCCGGCACCGCCGGACGCGCCGGTTCCGTCTCCGCCTTTGCCGCCGGTGCTGCTGGAATCGCCACCGTCACAACCCGTGGCGAAAAGCGCGGCCGCGAGTACAACCACGGCTTTCCATGCGGATAGTTGCCGCAAACTCATTTTGTCCTCCTGTCGTGTCCTCAACCAAAACCGAATGCCCTCATCGGTTTTGAGCCGAGCGTTCCGAGCCTAGTCTCGGGCAATTTAGGAGCGTACGCCTAAATGGCTCTTCAACCCAAGGACAATCGGCGTGGCGATCGGCGACTCTTATTTGCACTTGCAGGGGCTCGGTTTGATACTCACGCTCTTGCCCTCAATCTTGACGCTTCCGCCGGCCTTCACCTCAATGTCGCCGTCGGCCTTGAGTTTGATCTTGTCTTTGTCGAGTTCCACAGTGGCCTTGTCGGTTGTAATCTTGATCTTCTGAAACTCAATTTTGATCTTGGTTTTGGGGATAATCCTCGTCAGGATTTCGGTGATCACGGCGTCCAAAATCTCCAGCGCCGCGCTTTCTTCTTCGTCTTCTTTCTTCTTCGACTTGTCCACTTTGTCTTTGGCTTTGTCCTTGGGAGGGTCGGCCACCAAAGCGTCGAGCAACCCTTGAAGAGCCGCCAACAAATCTCCTAGTTTTGTAGGGTCATTTGGGTCTTTGGCTTTGTCGAGAAGAGCCTCAACAAGTTTTTCAACATCGTCTATCTTTTTCAGCTCTTCAAGTTCTTCCGGAGTGAGACCAAGCAAAGCCTTCGCGAGAGCGAGAAGCGGCTTTTGGAGCTTCTTTTTGGCTTCTTCAGCGCTTCCAACAACCTTGGCGCCTGCCTCTTCAGGTTTTACCTCGGCGAGTTTACCCTTCATGTGAGCGGGCAATACAGACTGAAGATCGGGCGCTCCACCGGGCAGCGCTTTATCAAGTTTCGCTTTTTTAGAAATCACCTTCATGAGCACTGAAACAAGCGGTGCCACTGGGTGCACCGAGGTTTCCACTTCCATTCCGGCTTTGACTTTGGCGTCCATCCCGGCGGTTACAGAAAACTCCATACCCGCCTTTTGGGAAATGGTTTGGCCGGCAACGAGGGAGATTTCTTGGCCCGCAAAGATCTCCGCTTTTTGTCCAACAAGGGTAGAGTCTTTTTTTCGAATAGCGGTTGTCCGCTTACCACCTGTCAGGTACTTTTCGTCCTTCTTAACAATACCAACTCTGTCTTTTTCGGCTTGAGTATAAAACTTTTCTTCACCCGGAGTA
The DNA here is from genome assembly GCA_016712345.1 of Polyangiaceae bacterium. Classification (GTDB taxonomy): domain Bacteria; phylum Myxococcota_A; class Polyangia; order Polyangiales; family Polyangiaceae; genus JADJRH01. Next base: position 1,584,608 of record JADJRH010000011.1, on the reverse strand, counting down.
TCATCAAACAAAATAATGTTTGAGTTGGAGTCGCTCTTCCAAGCGCTCACAAGCTTTGATGCGGGAAGTTTGTAAGGTACCTGTTGCTTACCATTCCAAACGCGGCCCACAATCACAGGCTGGTCGGGGTTCCCGTCATAAAACGAAACAAGCACCTCGTGTCCCACCCGGGGAAGGTTCATCATCCCATACCCTCCGCCCGCCCAAGGATGGCTCACCCGAATCCAACAAGAACTGCCGTCGTCAAGATTTCCCTCGCGATCCCAGTGGAATTGCACTCGAACGCGGCCATGTTCGTCGGTGTGTACACGATCGCCCTTGGGGCCTACAACCACCGCGCTCTGTACACCGAGAATGTGAGGGCGCTCATGAACAGCCTGCGGACGAACGGGAATATCTGTAAAAAGCGCTGTCACCTCACTCGTCCACTCTTTGCCAACCTCACCCTGAAAGTGAATTCCTTTTGTCAAAAGAAACTTCGTCGGGGCCAGCTCGTCCCGCGGGTGACCGAGTATAGAAAACACAACGCCGGGCCCAATATCGTAGGCGTTTGTAACGAGCCGCACACCCCGACGGCCCGAACGCTCACCTTCCAGCATGCGCGCCGCGAGGTTGGTTCCGGCCCCCTGCGTGTGGCGAGCAATGCCTTTATCATCGGCCGATGGGGTGTCCCCACCTTTGTTTCCTTCCACAAGAAAAGCGCCCGGGGCATACCTGTATTGCTCCAATCGCTGCTCAATACCGCCGGGAGAAGAAGCGTTTGCAAAAAGGGGAAAATCCGGTGCTCGAAAGTCGAAGTCGCGCAATACAACTTTCGCGGGCCGCACCTCTCGGAACACGCGCACGCCCGTTGCAAAGTGCGTGTCTTGTTGCATGGAGCTGGGAGGCTCGTCGAGAAACGGTAAGGGCGGTGCCGGTCGCGGATCGGCAGCGTGGGGGCGATCTGTAAAAACCAGGGTAGATCCCTTTTCAGGGTCGTCCTTGAAAAAGTAGGTAATCCCCGCCTCCTCCATCATACGCGAGAAAAAGGCCAAATCGGATTCACCATATTGAGTACGCAATTCCAACTTTGGGTAGGTCGCCGTGTCCAGCGCAAACTCGTGGGCAACCTTCCACTCTGAAAGGAGCGCCGTTGCGATGTCCACATGGGACATGTGCTGGAAGAGCCTGTGATTGCGCCGACGGCCGAGCAGCCAAAGCGCCGGCACAATTGTCAGTTCGTAGGTAGACAACCCCGAAGGTTCAACGCGGGTTTGCTCGCAACGCGCACAAATCCCCGTCCAAGTGCGAGCAGGAGCGAGCCCAAAAAGGCCCACCATTCGAAACACGGCGGCCTGCCCAACAATCGAGTCCATGTCAATATCAGGGCTTTGCGATCGGGCAACAATGTCCACTCGAAAAGGTTTTGAGAGTTCTTCATTCACCGAAAAAGAGCGCGGTTCGAGCGAATCTTCCCCGGATCCAAATGACAGATGCAGTGCCTTCATGGGATTCTCCACCGTGGACGGGCGACCGAGCGGCACCCGTTGTCAAAAGAGTCAACTTGGTGCAACTCGATGAATTCGAACAAACGCCCTGACCCGAAGGGCCACAGGACACGTTTCACGACCGTCTTCCCGCGGACGCACTTCACAGAGAAGGCGAGCGCGAAAACGGCGCACGAGGGGTAAACCCGAAGCGGCGGCGTCGGGAAAATAAACCACAAGCGGCTTGCCTTGGGGCACTGTCAGTTCAGCGCGAATGTGGGGTGAACCAAACACGTCGCGACGTGAGTACGCCCGTTGCTCAACAAGTGTACGTTCCACAAGATCTGACAGTTCCGTGGGAGAGACAGCACGTTCGGCCGCTTGATAGGCGGCGACAACAGCGCCTTTCAATCGCAAAACGATCTCACTGGGTAGAGGAGAATCGACAAGGGCGGCGCGCGCCGCGCCAACCGCCTTACCAAGTGCCTCATCTTCGGGAGCGAGGGCCAACGCCGCCGATGCGAGAACGCGCAGACTCTCCCGATCATCGAGCGAGCAGCTCAGTGTTCCTTCCACGGCAACCGTTGGGCGCTGAATCCGCCTGTCGGCTTGCACCGCGCTCGTCAGCGCGGCGTGCACCGCCGAACCTGACATCGGCTCAACGAAGGCAAGAAGCGCCCCCGCGGCGCCGGGATCTTCTTCGTCAATGCGCCGGAGCAGCGAGTCTTCATCGTTGTCTTGGGTATCGCGCTCCATCGCTTCGATTTTTTCACGCCACAACAGCTCGCGCCGAAGGTTGTCCATAAGACGATCTTCAGAATACACGCTCAGGTATGCCGCCGATCCGTTGATCTCAACGGCGTCTGCGGTGGGTTCATCCGCAATGGCTGCAACCGGCTCCGGCGCAATCTCCGGCGGAGGGTCAGATCCCACGGGTAGGGTTGGTGGGGTATGGTCAATGGTGTGTACACTCACCGGGCGAGCGGTCCAATCGGCGCCGCCGAGACTTTGTTCCATCGCCAATCGTTGACCGATCGATCCTACCTGACTGGACGTTCCAACCCCCGCCGACCACGGCGTTGACTCATAGGGTGAGGTTAAAATTGCGGGTACGGTAGGCGGCGCCGGCGGCGCATCTACCATCGGGGAAGGTTCAACCATCGGCGGCGACGCCGGTGGCATGTCAACCGAAGGCCCGGGCACCTGCGCCGCCGCAAGGGACGAAGCCAACCCGAGCCGCATTCCTGTTTGTCCAAGAACCGCCGACATACCTTTGGATCCAAGAGCCGCCCCCGGTTGGAAAGGCAATGCTGTGCCCGCCGATGCGGGTCTACCAGCGCCGGTATCCGGTGTTGAAACAGGGAACGGCATCGCCACGCTCAAGCTTTCTTTCAGGGGTGGGGAGATCGTCCTGTCCACCGCCGGGTCAACGTTTGAGTCGGGAAAATTCGCATGAACGGTGACCACCCCCGGCTCGTCGGGGTAGGCAAGTTGGACGGTTCCCCGAAACACGGTGGAGCAAGTCCCCCGATCTGTATCGATCCAAAGCGTGTCGCAAAGCAGCGCCAACGGCGTCGGCGGCCGACCCACCCGTGCAACCTGCGCATGTGGAACAAGGCTGGGCAACGACGTAAGAACGCGCGCATGCCGAGGATGCAAGTGCTCCAACAGAATGCGCTCATCAAAACGGATCGTTTCAAGTTGTTGGTCCAGTGGAGCGCAGTTAAAAAACGCAGGGTCAAACTCTTCAGGCAAAGGTTGTTCGGGTTGGAGAGCCGCCGCCCAGCGCGTCGCCAGGCGAGGTGAGAGTGCCAACCGCTGCGGCCAGGTCGGCGAAATGGGACCAAACGCGGTTGTTTCAGCTCGCAACACTCGGCGCGGCGGCGGTGTTCCTTCCAACGCGGCGCCGTCGGGACTCAACCAACGATCTGGCATGATCTCCACGCTTTTGTCGACCGAGCCAACCACCAACCGCGCCGCCACCGAACGGGAAGGTCGGCCCTGCGGCGCGTACGCATGCCCCGTCAAAACAACCTCCGCCCGCGCTTTATAAGGTATCAGATCGCTTGCGAGGCGAAGAGGGCCGCGAGGATCGTCTTGCCAAAACGCATCGGCCGTTACAATGGGTTCTTGATCTTCAGCGAGCCGGCAAACAATAGGCTGAACCTGAAACGTCGCTCGACAAACAACTGTGAGCGCCGGCACACCCGACGACGAGATCCACTGTAGACCGGCAACGGGGAGTACACTGGAGGTAACAACTTCCACAGATCGGATCTCCCAAAACAGCGAGGTCAGCGGATAGCCAGTAGAAACAGTCCAAGTAAAACCACCAACGCGACAATACTCACGGCAGGAAGCCACGACGGCACCGCTGCAAGGCCGGATGGCTCTCGCTGGTAGTCCGTTGCCGGCCCCACAACATCGGCGCTCGGCGCCCCTCGGCGAGCTTCAAGCGGCGGCGGCACCATTTGTTGCGGCATCTGCGGGTTGACGGGTGCCGCGACCGGCGCAGGCGGCGCATGATACACCGCGGGGTGTTGACCGAGCGCCTCATCGCGCGCCATGCGCAGTGTCGCAGAGCCCATTCGCACCGTGCCCGCGGGCGTTGGTCTACCGGGCGGAATTACCTCGGCACGGGGAGGGTGCACGGCTCGAACACCCGACCTCGACTGCTCGTCGGGCCGGCGATCCAAAGGCAATTGCGCAACATGGCCCATGGGCAAGTGGGCCACGGGTTCAATGGTTGACGGGCGCACCGACTCAGCAAAAAACGCCCGCGCCTCAGCGTTTGACTGTTCGTTCGGTGTGTACACCGATGGTTCTGAAACGCGGGGAGAACTCGGCCTGATCTGAACGTGCGTTCGAGGCCCTTCGTGCCGCTCCGCGTGTGAACACAACGCGTTGAGGGCGCGCACCACGTCGTGCACGGTGGACCACCGTTGCTCGCGATCGCGCTCCAAACACCGATCGACGATGCTTGCAAACTGCGGGTTGGTGAGCGGCGCCACATCGCCCAGGCGCGGCAACGGATCGTAGAGCAGCTGCCGAATCACATTCATTCGCGAGCCTGTGAACAATCGCTTGCCTGCGGCCATTTCAAACAGAATCACCCCCAGCGACCAAATGTCGGCTCGACCGTCCACATCGGGATCACCTTCCGCTTGTTCCGGCGCCATATACGCCAACGACCCCACCGGCGCCCCAATCTCGGTGCGAATGTCGTCGCCCGGTTCGTGGATTTTACAAACTCCAAAGTCGAGAACTTTTACAACTCCCAAAACCTCCCCGATCGGTCGATGCATAAACACGTTGGCCGGCTTGAGATCGCGATGAACAATCCCCACGGCGTGTGCCGCTTCCAGCGCCGACGCGATATCCAAACCGATTGAAGCTGCCGTTCCATCGGGGAGCTTTGGCGTCCTTTCGAGCAATTCAGCCAGTGTTTCCCCGTGGAGGCGCTCCATCACAAGAAACGGCATTCCATCGGCTGTTTCCCCAACGTCAAACACCCGAGCCACGTGTTTGTGGCGAAGCTCTCGACAAACCCGACCTTCCCTCAACAATCGCTTTCGCAACTGGATGTCGGTATCGCTCAGGATCTTGAGCGCAAATTCCTGCGAAGTTTGAACATCTACCCCCGCCCAAACAACACCGACAGCGCCGCGACCAAGCTCCGAGACGAGAGTATAACGCCCGGCCAAAACTCCCCCTGCGGCCACAGTGGAGCGGCTGCGCTCAGGCGTCAGATCCCCGTTGAGTGGTCGCACAATCAACAGAGGCTAGGGAGCCTTGAAGCCCGCCGCAAGAAGGCTTTTAAACGAATTTTTCTATATGGATCCCCCTCCATCCAAAAAAGCTATCACTTCGTTCAAATGTCAAACGCCGACGCGCGTTGGTTCACTCGCGTGAACGAACAGCCAGATTGAAATCGCCGCGCGTCAGGTCGTTGCGTGGCGTTTCAGCCGTGGCACCATCACTTCACATTCTTCAATAGCTCGGTGATGCGCTCTTTGGGCCGGCCGATAATCGCCTTTTTGGCGGTTACCACAACCGGCCTCTGGAGCAACGCTTTGTGTTTTACAAGCGTGGCGATCACCTGTTCACGCGTCGCCACATCTCCATCTGTCAGACCGAGCTTTTGATACAAGCTGTCGCGCCTCACCAGATTGGTTACCGGATCTTCCAGCTTGTCGATGATCGCCCCGAGCGCGGCGGCATCGGGCGGGGTTTTCATGTAGAGAACAACATCTGCTTCAACACCCAACTCACTTGCAATGCGGACCGCATTGACCGACGAGTTTCAATTGGCGTTGTGATAAATGGTAACTTTGGCCATGCGCGCCCGTTTACAACGATTGCGCGCACAAATCAAGTGCCTTCACGTCTTGACGCGCATCGCTTTTCCAAACACCTGCCACGCCCCTTGAAAGTAAAACGCCACAAACTTCGCCACGGCGTCGGCGGCTTGTATAGGATTGGACCCCGGCGAGTGAAAAGATGCCGCGCTCTTAAAGGCGTTGAGGGTTGAAATATGAATGGTTCCCATTGCCGCGTTGGGACCGGGCGGCGGAACCTGACCGGGCAGCGATGTGCTTGCAATGTCCGGCCCGGGCACTTCACCCGGAAGCAGCCGAATGTACAGAGTGGTGATATCAGGCCACAGGTCAAACGAGTGATCGTTGTGGATGGTTTTGTGGCCCAACATTGTCCACGGTTTACCCTTGTCGTCGGTAAAAACCATACGGTAGAGCATCACCTTTAAACCGGAGTTTGGCTCCCCCACCAGCATGTTAAACGTGCCTTCTAAAATAGGCCTCACCCCGCCGAGAGCCGGGCAATCAATGGTCCCTTCCACCTTTGAAACGTGGGTGGGTTCGTCCACAAAACGGTCAATGTCATCCATCACAATGGTAATGGAGTGGGAAAACGTTGTGCCTCCCTGCGCCCCGTCCACTCCTTGTATAAAACCTGAATCATAGTTTTCCGCCCCAAAGCCAATGTAACCTTCCATCCATTCATTCACTGTCAGCGGGATGGGTGCCATGTTGATGTTCTCCTCCGTGGGGCACCGGCAGGTCCACCTGCGCGGGCCAATCTCACCAGACTACGGCGCCCGCGCACAAGGCGTCAACGGCTAACCCGCCGGTTTCACCTTTCGTCCGGTCGCGTCAATTCGCCTTAAATGATAGGTGCGTTGCCGCTCGCTTTTAATAAAGCCTTGACGAACCGGCGAGTGCGTGTTCGCCTAGCCACTTCAAAAAAAAGGGGCAGCCCATGACAAAGATCTCCTCTCCCATTGAAGAGATGAAGGAACAGTACGACGTCGTTGTGGTGGGCTCGGGATACGGTGGAGGCATCAGCGCCTCCCGGCTCGGGCGAGCCGGCCTTTCTGTGTGTTTGTTGGAGCGCGGAAAAGAAAAATTGCCGGGTGAATACCCTGAGTCGGCGCTCGCTTCCCTGCCAGAATTTCAGTTTGACGCACCTGAAGGTCACGTGGGTTTTGAAACGGCCATGTTTGACTTTCACCTCAACGATGAAGTGAGCGTTTTGGTTGGATGTGGGCTTGGCGGCACCTCGCTTATCAACGCCAACGTGTCCATACGCCCAGACAAGCGCGTTTTCTATACGGGTAGGTGGCCCAAAGCGTTGTTGAACGATCTCGAAACGCTTGATGAAGGGTACGCCCGCGCAGAAGCCATGCTGCGCCCTCAACCTTACCCTGAGTCGCGACCACCTCTCCCCAAAATGGAGGCCCACGCCATTTCAGCCAAAGCGCTGGGGGTTCCGCTTCTGCGTACACATATCAACGTCACATTCGAAGACGGAGAAAGCCCCGCCGGTGTGCCGCAAAAAGCCTGTGTTTCGTGTGGAAACTGCATTACCGGGTGCAACCATTGGGCAAAAAACACCACCCTTATGAACTACCTGCCCGACGCCCATCGACACGGCGCGGCCATTTTTTGTGAAGTAAAAGTTCGATGGGTAGAAAAAACCGACAACGGGTGGAATGTCCATTGTGAGTCGGGCTCTTGGGACAAACCGCGCACGGTGAGCGCCAAAACAGTGATTTTGGCCGCAGGTTCATTGGGCTCCACCGAGATCTTACTTCGCTCTCGCGAAAAGGGTCTACCCCTGTCCAACGCGCTCGGCCACCATTTCAGCGGCAACGGCGACATGTTGGCGTTCGCTTACAACGCCGACCCAAACGTCAACGGCCTTGGGTGGTCGGGAGAAACGCCGCCGCCCGGCCCGCCCGTTGGACCAACCATTACAAGCGCCATTGATCTCCGCGGTCATGACAACGTCAATGAAGATATTCTCATTGAAGAAGGGGCCGTTCCAAGCGCTCTCGCTGCAATGACTTCCGACGCGCTTTTTGCTCTCGCGAAAGTAAAGAGCTGGTGGAACCACACGCCCGATCCTACCAAGGGTAGATCCGTGCACGAGGCCGGTGCGGCAACACAAACGTACCTGATCATGTCGCTCGACGACGACGAGGGCCACATCATTCTCGAAGATGACCGGCCCCGAGTTGTTTGGCCTGAAGCCGGGCGTGAACCCATTTTGCGCCGCGGCGCCAAAGAGGCGGAGGCCGCGGCACAAGCCATTGGCGGCGCATACATGAATGACCCTATCTGGACTCGAATCGCAGGCAAACGCCTCCTTACCGTGCATCCCATCGGCGGTTGCGCCATGGCAGACACCGCAACCACCGGAGTTGTTGACGACAAATGTCGCGTTTTTTCAGGCCCTGACGGGACTGATGTACACAACGGCTTATTGGTCTGCGACGGCTCGGTGTTGCCCACCCCCCTTGGAGTTAACCCGCTGATCACCATCTCAGCGGTCACAGAGCGAGCTTGCCACTACCTCGCTCAACAAATTGGAAAAACCAATTTAAACCCCTGACTGTCAGGTTACCTGCGTTTTCTTGGGGCGCGGCAAACGCGTTAATGCCGAGCGAAACTCTGCCAAATTCATAGGCGTTTTGAGCGGCTCTTCACCCAACAAGTCGAAGATGTCCTTGAGCACTTTGCTGTGATCGCTTTGCACATTCCAAGAGGCATCGCAGGCCAGTAACTGCGGCTTGGGTTGCTGATGGGTAGCACTCAACACCCCGTCAAACGTGGGGGCGTTTGCTACCCGATTTCCCATACCGGCCGTCTGAGGGTTTACTCCCACCCACCTCAGCAGCGTGGCAATCACCGAGGTATGGTCAAAGTCTTGGTTTGTCGGCGATCGAAACACAAGCCCCTGCTCAATGTACGGTGAAATGAGAATGGTAGGAACCCGAACGCCCAGCCGATTAAAGTTGAAGCCCGACTTGCCCACCTTACCATCAGGGCTTTGACACGTTGTGGGGGGTACGTGGTCGTAGGTTCCACCGTGTTCGTCAAACGTGATCATCAGCAACATCTCCGGCCATTGAGGACTTTGTACGATGGCATTGTAAAGCGCGTACAAATCAAACTCGGCCAACCTGACATCTGACACCGGATGGTAGTCGTTTCCGTTCAGCGACAAAATCACGCTCGGCCCCCCACCCCACTTTGGTTCGATATAAGAAAACGACGGTAAGCTCCCCGCCTTCAACGCCTGCATAAAACTGCTTGGATCGTTTGGATCGTCAAATGAGTACACTCCCCCGTTGGGTGCGTTTTTCATCTCCGGGAGAAGCCACGGGGTAAACACGTCAAAGAGTGGAGCGCCTGAAGCGGGCCACTGGTTTTGCCAATAGAGCCCCCACGATTTGCCGGCCTTGCCGAGAATATTAAAAAGCGTTGTGGTCGACTCAAACGTCTTCCCATCGATCTCACTGTTGTCGACCGCTCCATTGGACGTGCCACAAAGCGAAAATGCCCGGTTTGCAAAGGTTTGCGTGGGGACAGAAGCAAACCAAGCGTCACTCACCGCGTACGATTTTGCCAAAGTGTGCAACACCGGAAGCTGCACCGAGCTGTACGAGCCCATGACGGCCTGGTTCTGAGTATAAAACTCGTCGTAGTCCCACGCAAATCCCGACATTGTTGGGGTGAGAGTATAAATGTCTCCATGTTCTACTTCAGGCAGCTTGCCACGTTCGTCTGCGTAGAGTTGATTTCTCACATTTTCAAACGGCTCATGTGGGTCGTAGTTGGGCATGTGGTACCAGTCGCCCTCAATCCCCAGGTCCGGCGTTCCGTTGGTGACGTAATAGGTAGATCGTTCACCAAGGATATTGACATAGCTATTACAAAGATCGGTGGACGCTCCCTGATACTCTGGAGATGAATTGGGCGGGTACACCGCCCGAGGTTTTTCACCGTTCGCGTAGAGAAAACCAAGCAGATTGTCGAGCGAACGGTTCTCCAACATCAGAACCACAACGGTCTTGATCTGCGGCATGGCAAGAGCGGGCAGAGTGGAGTCTGTCATACGCTCTTTATCTCAGACATGACTACAGGGCCGCAAGCCTTTTCAAAGGGCGTGAACATTGAGCGATTGACCGAGATGTCGCCGGTATGGGAAAATGTGCCGCGGCGGGCGGAACCATGGGTGGGGCCGGAGGAATGTCGGGCGGCACGAGCGGAATATCCGGCCGCGGCTTACGGGCGGCCCACCCTATGCACGCTCCATGGGGTAAGAGGTTTTCACCGGCAATTCAGGGTCGCCGCCCCGCACGTCTTTCAGCCATGCGCTTCGTTTGCGCCGGAGGCACATCATGGAGCTGTCTACGGGCATGGTCGTTGCCGAACGGTTCCGCCTGGAGCGAGAACTCGGCAAAGGCGGAATGGGGGCAGTGTGGCTCGCGCGTCACTTGGGTCTGGATGTTCCGTGCGCCGTCAAATTCATCTTGGCTCAAGCAGCAGAATCGCCCGAGATCCGGGCGAGATTTGAGCGCGAGGCCAAAGCGGCGGCGCATATTCGCAGCCCCAATGTTGTTCAGGTTCTTGACTACGGCATTTGGGAAAAAACTCCCTACATTGCCATGGAGTACCTGGAGGGGGAAGACTTGGGCAAACGTCTCGAAGACCGCGGTCGACTCGGAGCGCGTGAAGTAGCCACCATTGCCGCTCAGGTAGCTCGCGCGCTTGGAAAAGCTCACTCGATGGGCATTGTCCACCGCGATATCAAACCTTCCAACATCTTCCTCTGCCGCGAGCCCGACGGGGATGTTGCCAAAGTGGTCGACTTTGGCATTGCCAAAGCTCAACTGTTCAGCACGCCCGATGGTCAGACTCGCCCCGGTGCCCTCGTGGGTACACCTTCGTACATGAGCCCGGAACAGGTGCAGGGCAACAAAACCGTCGACCACCGATCTGACTTGTGGTCGTTCGCCGTGGTCATCTACCAATGTCTCACCGGTAAGTTACCCTTTGATGCCAAAGGTTTTGGTGACCTTGTTGTCAAGCTTCTGACAGATCCCATTCCGGTTCCCTCCAAGGTGGCTAATGTTCCCGCCGGGTTCGACGGATGGTGGGCCAAAGCAGCCTCGCGCGATCCGGCGGCGCGTTTTCAGACCGCGAAAGACATGGCAGAGGCGCTGTTTATCGCTCTCGGAATTTCAGAGAGCGGCTCACTTAGTCTGACCACCCCCATGCAGCTCACCACTCCTATGACCGGCACCACCCCCGTGGGCGCTTTCGCGGCGCCCGCTGCACCCCGTAGGCCTTGGGGAACATTTGCCATGTTAATGGGTGGCACCGTGATCTTTATCGCGGGCGCCATCCTTGGGGTGGTGTTCCTGCTTCGCCCTACCCCACCTGAACCTTCCCAAAACGGATCGCTCACCGCGGGGACCACAGGGCAATCCGCTTCGACAGTGGTGGCAACATCGGCGCCTTCCGTTCCTGAATCTACCCAATCTGCCGGCGCAGAACCTACCACCGCTGTGTCCACCTTCCCCAGTGGAGAACCCGTGCCCGCATCGCAGCCCGACGCGGGTGCAGATGACGCCGGACAAACGCCGGATGCCGGCGTGAAAGGGAAAAAACCGCGCACGCGACCCACCAGCGACTACGTCAACGACTGACGGTCCAAACGGCCGTCCTACCTGTCAAATCGCCATGTCTACCCTCAGCCCCCTCCACCGTTTTCTGACAGCCGCTTTTTTCACGGCGGCGATTTCGCTCGCCCCAAGCTCTTCTTGGGCAGCCGACCCTAAACCCGACGATGATGACCCCTACGAGAGCGCCGAGGCCGACTCCCTCTTTAAAGAGGGAGTGGCCAACATGCTCAAAAACGACTTTGAAACAGCGTGTCCCTTCCTCGCGCGCAGCCTCAAACTCGACCCGCGATTGGGCACTTTGTACACCCTCGCGGAGTGTGAAATTCAATGGGGTCACACCGCCACGGGCACAGGGCATCTTCAAGCGTTTATCGACCAGGTGAGCGCCCTTTCTCCAGCCAAACAAGACAAGTATAAGAGCCGGAAAATCAAAGCTGAAAAGCGCTATGCCGAGGTTTTCCCGCAGGTGCCCAAAGTGATCCTCTCTCTACCCCCCGACGCCCCGTGGACCACCCAAATCACACTCGACGGCGCACCGCTCGACTTGCGTACACTGTCAGAACCTCACCCGGTCAATCCGGGCCCGCACACGCTCACCACAAGCGCCGGTGGGAAGGTGTCAGAAACCAAAATTTCTCTCGAAAAGGGTGAAACCAAGTCGCTCGTTCTACCCGTGGATATTCCCAAGCGGCCGTGTGACCCATCCTCGTGTGGCCCACCCGGCGGCGCCATTCAGGGCGGCGGTTGTGCCGCCTGCACCATTGGTTATACCCCGACCAATACCGAAGGGCTGGCCTACCTGACCGCGTTCGGCGCCGCGTTGCTCATGGGTAGACGGCTTTCAAAAACCGCGCGGCGTTCGAGTTAACCCAACACCGTCACGGTCGAGCTGCTGTTTTACGTACAAGGGACGGCAAACAAATATTTGACCTGAACGGTATTGTTAGAACAATTCCAAGAGGCGCCCACCTCGCTGACCGCTTGGCGCGAGCATGGCGACACGCATTTGGTGGCATCACCAATCTTTTTTGCCTCCGCTTCTGCCCTTGCGACAAACGGCGTGTAATCGGTCACCGCATCGCATGAACTCACCTTTTCGTTGAGTGTCAGCCAATACTTAAAGTCAAACGGGCAGTCTTCCGCATAATCGTTGGGGCGCAACTCGATGGAGTACACTTCATTCGGAGTGCTGATTGTGCCTTCGATCTTGTCGGAGTACGGTGATTGAAGGTCCACATCCGTTCGAATGGGTAGACCCTCCGGTGTTGGGCCACCTTCGGGCACACACGTGATGGCCATACCCAATTCTACCCGACCGCGATCGTTAGAGCACGAAGCTGAACTCGAAACAATGCAGGGATGCACGGGGCACTCGTCTGGACAGTTGAACTCGGCAACGCGCTCATCGGCATGGCGGAGCGCCTCACGGTACAAGATCCCATAGTGCAAGCCTTCACACTCGACCGGCGTTTCATCGGCCCGGGAGGAGAAAAGGTACGTCACTCCGCAGGCCGGCTGGGTGGGGATAGGGGTATCCACATTCAGCTCGATTACGCCGCTCGCATTCATGAAGTCGTCGGTATCAACCGGGGGTGGGTCGGAAACCGAGCCCCGCTCACCGGGTTCGCTGAGCGGCGGTGTGCAACCCCAGCTCAATGCGGCAAAAAAAACAGCAGCCAAGCGCAGAAATAAACGTTGTTGTCGCATGTGATCACCCTCCGTCCCAAGCAGGATGCCGGGATTGGCGTTGTTCAGAAACGAGAACGCCGGGGGCGCACAGATTCTTTCACCCGAAATGGCAGGGCCACGCGATCTGCCCACAACCTATTTTTGCACATTCACTTTGACGCCTGAAGGCGCTTGGGCCGAGATGTATAAAGAAGCTGGTGGCGTTCACTCGCTTCAGCCCAGGTTGACGGTTCTGTGTAGTTACCCAACAACACATCTTCAATGGCTTGGGCAACCTGGCGAGCGCAAACGTTTGGGCTGACCTGACCTACCCCTGTTCCAAGGCCGGGCATTGCCACGCGTTGAATGTGATCACGCACGGGCTCGCCGAGAAGTTTGCCATGCTGAAAACGCCCGTGAAGAGCCAGGCGCAACACCGCTCGGGCAGCGAGGTAAGGATGAACCGAATCAGACAAGATCATGGGTACGCGCATTGTCGGCGCGGCAATGAGGTATGGGATATTTGGATTCGACGTTTCAACAACTTCGGCCTGGCCAACAAGAAGCTCACCACCGTAAACATCTCGGATCACTGTTCGGAGGCGATGTTGGACAATAGGCCCGAACGTGTGCGTGTACAGGGCGTCAATGCCCCCATCCATAAATCCAAAACTGTTTGCGGGGCTGACAACGGCGTCGCAGGGCACATCTAAAATAGAACCCTGATAAATCTGAACGCCTGGGTAATTGCCGCAAAAGCGACGCCACGCATTGGTAAGGTTGTCTGAAACGGATGTTAAAATGAGTTGGAGCGGCATGGGTCGTATGATGCCTCCCAAAAACACGATACCTTGAGGCAGTTCGACAATGCAATTGTGATCGACATCGGCGGTGCGGTAAGCTGCTGTCGATGCTCAACTCCACCCCGGTTAGCCAGGTGAGGCCTGGCTCGAGAAGAGTCGCGGCGAAGGTGCGCTCGGCGCGTTGTGTACAGTGATGACTTCAACTTCGCAAGACCTCTTTCTACTCCAAAATGCCGTATGGGTTCTCACCTCTCGCACGGATAACCCCGGCTACGACTTTGAGTTTGACAGGTTTTTTGAATGTCGACGTCCTTGGGAGCACCCGCCCGCACAAAACGTTGTTGCGCGCATCGGTCCAATCGGTGACTACCCGGCCCAGTATAACGAGTTGCACGCGGCCGGCATCACGCTCATCAACACTCCACACGACCACGAGCGGGCAAGCGAGCTTTCAAGTTGGTATCCCCTGCTGTCAGACCTGACGCCGCAAACCGTTGTGTACGCAGCGCCTCCACCCGCCGCTGAAGTTGAAGCGAAGTTTGGTTGGCCTGTGTTTGTCAAGGGCGTTCGCCAAACAGCGCGACACGCAGCGGCTCTATCGGTGGCGCGCTCCGCGAGGGAGTATGAAGCGCTGGCCAGGGCATACTCTGAAAATCCTATTTTGCATTGGCAGCCCTGCGCTGTACGGGCATTCGTGGATCTCGAGCGGGTAGGAAGGTCAGACGGTGTACACCTGCCTCCCGCGTTTGAATTTCGCACCTTTTGGAGCAAGTCAAACCTTCTCGGTGCAGGTCGCTATTGGACAGAAGCGAGTTACGCGTGGACCGATCTCGAAAAAGCGCAGGCGCTCGCCGTCGCGAGGCAGGCGGCCGAGCGGCTGACGGTGCCGTTTCTTGTTATTGACATGGCCCGCACAGCCGCGGGCAAATGGATCGTGATTGAGTGTAATGATGGTCAGGAGAGCGGCTACGCCGGGGTTTCGCCTTTTGAAGTATGGTCAAACCTGTGCGAGTTGAGCCATGAGTACACACAAACCTGACGGTCACGCCACGCTCAACACCCAAGCGGGCACTTGCGAGATTGGGTTTTGCGCGCGGTATGTCTTTTTGGTTTGAGACCGTGGAATTTCGTTTCAGCCTGTGATAGCGTCGGTGTTGGAGCTGGGAAATGGAAGAACAACACGATTGCTTGAGCTATGAAGAGGCGCTCAACAAGGCGCTTGAGTGGATGGATCAACTGGGCGGCCCCATTGGCCCCTATTACAATATCGAGATCGGTCGCCTGGGCGCAGGCTTGGGTATGGAGGTGGGAGTATCGTCCTCCGTCGATCCGTTCCGGCGCGTTCGCCTTGGTTTTGACCCATTTAAGGGCCCACATTTCAACGTTGACGCTGGCAAAGGCACCGGCCGGCGCAAGGCTGCTCTCCGGTTCCCCGGCACAGAAGAAACGATCAGTCAGCAATTCAAGCGCCGCAAACCGCGCAATGGGTAGGTCACTCTACCCACCGCCGGCGCGCAGTAGAAAAACACCAGCCACCTAGTAACTGGGCATTAATCAAGAAACAACAGCCGTGACGTTTTGCGAAGGACGGTTTCGGGTCTTGGCTCAAAGGGTATATTCTACACCAAGGCTTCACACATAGCTGCGGCTGCGTGCAGATCAGGTGGCCTTGCTCCAATCCTCCACAATCAGCGAATCCAGTCGGGTCAAATGGCGCGTGTTTCGGGTGGCGCAGCGCGCTCCCAGGCTCTTGGCAACGGCGCCGATAGCGATGTCCATGTCCTCAATGATCTGGCCCCGCGCTTCAAGGAGCGCCTTCAACCTGCCAAACTCCCTGGCGGCTACCTCAGTCCAGTCGGCCCACTGGACGATTGCCCGGAAGGTTCTGTATTCGGCCTCCAACAGTTGTCGGCGCCTCCCCGCAGGCAATCGATCCAAACCAAAATGAATCTCAGCGGCTACCGGGCTGCAAAGGAAGACATCGCCAGGTCGTTCCCGACGCAATCTGCCGAGCGCGATCGCGTCTCGTTGCATGATCGCCGACACAACGTTCGTATCGAGCAATACCGTCACAGCGGCGCCTTTCGCTTGCTACGGCGTCCTTCGCGGATGGCCTGATCCATTTCCGCTCCAGCAGCGCGCAGCTCGGCCAGATCGCTGCGGCTCAGCCTGGTTTCGAGAAAAAAGTCTTCCGGCCATTCACCAAGCGCTTCGTTCACCACGCGTCGGCACGCTTCAACAATGAGGGCATTGCGGGTCTTTCCGGTCCGTGCTGCCACTGCGTCGAGACGCTCGCGAACATCTTCAGGTAGATAAACGCTGGTGCTTGCCATGTCACGTTTGAACCTACCACTAACAATTCGAGCCTTCAAGGAGCCATCCGGGGATTCGATCTTGATATTACACGGCTCGACGACCCAAGTCTCCGCCGATTGCCGCCGTCGGCTTTTAAGTCTCGGATCGAGCCCACGCGCCGGTCACGTTTTTCGTCTGGACGGCGTACGCAACTGAACACTCTGTGGACAGCGCCACAAGATCGACGCCGACGCCCACCGCGGGTAGAGGTCATGCCTACTTACGACGCCGCTCGTCGAGCGTGGCCACGAGATCCTCCGCGGCCAGGCGGCGAAGCTCTACGGTGTTTGCGGTGGTACCGTAATCTCCTTGGTTCGAAGAACGTTTGCGAATACCTGCCACACCAGGTCTCCTTCGTCTGCCCATTCAGGATCGCAACGGCTGCACACGTTTCCGCGATCGATTTCCAGTTGGTAAACCCCTGGGAGCAATCCCATCCCTTCAAGATCAACAACTTCTTCACCGTCGTCTTGGTCGTCGATCTGAGCATTGGCCCACTCCGTTTGACTTCCCACTCCCACCGTCACATGAATGCCGGCTTCAAAATGGGGATCCCACGTCAGGGTAAAAGGCTCCGTCGGGACAACCGTCTCAGGCTCAAACGAAACGCCAAACACCGAAGGGAAGTGATATTCGCGCTCGTACGTGCGATCGGCGGTCTCCACAATCACGTTGAGAAGACCACCCTGGTAGTTGGGTAGAAAACCGTCACTCGACATGGCCTGCTCGGCGCCGCGAGGTCCAATCCACACACCCGTTACGGCGGGATATTCAACGCCGCACGAGTACGCGTCTCCCATAAATTCGCTGTCGGTGCACAGGACTGTGACGGTGGCCTCCACGGGAACTTGCACATCGACCAAATCCACGGAAACGTCGGCCTCCGCAGCAACACGCACGCTCACGTCGTGACGATAGTTGGGCTGCTGGCATCCGGTGAGACTCAACACCGCCGTCAGAAACGCGACCGGCGGCGCCAAGCGACCCAAGGATGATTTGAGATTCAACATGGGGCACCCCCTTTCTTGGAAGTGGGGTCCGCCATTGGAGAGCGCATCGGGCGTGCCAACGAATTGGGCCGGTTTTGACGTGTCTACTTTGAGTATTCGCGCAAAAGGCAACCAACGGGTCAAAAGCTTGCGCGGAACACGGCGGCTCCAAGAAACCCTCGCAAACGTGTCGGCGATAGTATAAAAACGGGCCATGGCCTATTACGTGTGCGAATCGTACGATTTTTCGGTGGATCACAACGGGCGCGAGAGCCAGGGCGTTGTGGGTGACAATCCGGGGAGTGAAAAGATCTACCTGCACGTGTTGCCACTCTCCGATCAAGACCTGACAAAACTCAAAGTGCGGGTCGATGAGTTTGGAAACAAACAAAGCCATCGCTTGGCACTTCCGGGGCGCGACGACTTTTGGGTAGGGATCGATGGGGAGGTTACCTGGCCCAAGATTGTTCGGCCCAAACTTGGTTCGCGGTGCGACGTGTCGAGTGGAAAACCCGTGCCGGCGGCGCTGTCGGCCGATGATGTAGAAAGGCTTAAAAAAGCCGGCGTAAAGGGGCTTTAATGGGTCAACAGCCGTGTCAGGCGAAGTTGACCGACGCTTCGGTGCGCGCCTGGTAGAGATCCCAGAACTTGTCTGCAATGCCCGACGCTTCAATGGTGGCATTGCCGCGGTCAAATGCCGTTCCTTTCACGGCGCCCATGACAACCACTTCACCCACGTAGACGCCTTCCTTTGCCAACCGTTGGTGAAGGAGACCCGTGGTTTTATGCTGCGCCGCTTTGGCGACCGCCAAGCCCATGGCTCCCCACGAAACGGCCATTGCGTCCACGTTCGCGTCGTACATGCACAAGCCGCCGCCGGTGACGAGCAGCGCGCCTTTTTGGGCTTTCAGGTCTGGGAGCGCCTCTTGTACCGCGGCGATCATCCCATGAACCGCCACATTCAGTGCGCCGCGAAGCTCGTCGGGTTTGCTGGTTGTCAGGTCGCCCGCGCCGCCGCCGTACGCGTTCCAATGCACAACGGAAACCGGACCGAGGGCCGACCGAACGCCGCGGATCATTGTTTGAACGGCCTCTGCATTGCCAAGGTCGCACGGAAACGCTTTGGCCTTGATTCCAGATTCAGTCAGCGCTGCGGCTGCCGCAGTCAGGCGTTCAGCGCGCCGAGCAACGATCGCAACCGAATATCCTTCTTTTCCAAACTTTCGCGCAACGGCGTCGGAGATGCCAGAACCGTGACCACAAATGACGATCGTTTTTGCCATAGGCCCTGCGTACCACGAACTCGTTCCGCGATAGAAGCCCCTTTGCAACGATTCGTTCACGCGAGCGAAGGAACAGCTCCACTGAAACCGGAGAAGCCACGCTCCGCACGAGTCGAAAAAAGGGTGGACGAATCGTCGTGTGCGGCGTACGTATTCTGACCGTGAGGGATCAACTCACAAAAGAAGGCGTCGCTGTCACGCGGCTTGTTCCAAAGTGGAGGTTCCACACAAGCCTGGGACTCGCCGCTCTTTTCTGGTTTTTCTTTGCCCAAACTGGAATGATTCCGGTTCCCGGCGGGGGCTGGAGCATCACCCACGGGGTTTGGCTCGCCATTCAAATAGTCGGGCTGTTGGCCGTGGCGTTGCTCATTTCACAAAAGCAAAAGGTCGAACCCGGCATATTGTGGATCGGCTCGAAACACCTGTTTTTCAACCACGCGGAGATCTGCACACTGGCTGACATCAGAAACGTTTATCTCGCCCCCAAAAAGGGCGCCAAACCACTTCTGGTGCTTCAACTTCGGCGCGGTCGAACCATTCGGCTTGGAGTTGACACGATAGAACTGGGCCATGCCATTGCAGAAGCGCTTGAACTCGATCCTACCCATCGAGTGGCCACGTTTCATCTACCCACTTTCTATCAACGCCTGCGCGCATTTTTGTTCTTTCTAACGGCCGTGGTGGGGTTTGCTTCACTCGGAGCAGCGGTGTTCACTCAATCCATCTACCCATTGGCAGCGGCGCTCATTGGCACAGTTGTCTATCTTGCGCTTGTTCGGCTCGCCCGCTCCCGGGTAGAGGTGGCGGCCGACGGGGTGAGGCTCTCATGCCTGGGGAAACGGCGATTCATCGCGCATGGGGAGATTGAATCGGCAGAGGCGTTTCGAACCGGGAGCATGGGTGTACACGTCAAACTCCAGTCCGGTGAAACCGTCGTTCTACCCACGGCTACCCATGCGGAGGGAGACGGAGGCCTTTCGCTTGGAATTGCCGACATGATCAACACGGCCCGAAAAGGACGCGGCGATCACGCGAGCCGAGAAGAGTCGCTGCTGGTTCGGCGCGGGCGCACTGCATCCAAGTGGCTTGTTGAAATTCGCCGCCTCGCAGCGGGCGCCAACGCCGATCATCGCACCGCGCCCATTGAACCTGACCAAGTGTGGCGCGTGTTGGAAAATCCCGCGGCCGACCCAAGCGCGCGCATCGGCGCAGCCGCGGTATTGGTAGAAAACGCCACCGAGGCCGACCGTGATCGGCTGCGGATCGCGGCGAAAGCGGTAGCTCTACCCAACCTTCGAATCGCGATGGAAGGGGTGGTGAGTGCCAACGACGAGCAGTCGCTTGTGGAAGCGCTTGAGGCTGTGGAGGAGCGAAAAAAGAGCGCCGTACGAACGAGTGGCGGAAGCGCTCCGACAGGCGGGAGCTGATGTGGAAGTTGACTGACCCTTCAGCGGGCGAGTCGCCTTGTTTTGGCGGCTCTTGATGGAGTTTTGTGGATGGGTAGACCCACTTGAGCGGGAGTTGGCCATTCAAAACCTCGCCGAACCAACTCCTGCGTATCTACCAGCGCGCAAAGCGCATCGTAAGATAGGCCCACGTACGGTCGCTGAGGGCCAAGCAAACCCAAAGCGCGCTCATGTTCGCGTGCCAGTTGAACGTCGTCGCCGTTCTTGAGCCACTCTGTTATACTGTTGGCTATGCTGCGGACGTTTTGGTTCACGTGGCAGTCGTACAATTCGCAAAGCTCCGAACGGTCCAAACCGCAGACTCGAATGGTCCAATCGCCTCGCAAGCTGCCGTTTCTCGCGCGAGGCCACCAGTGTTTTCGCTTTTCCCAGCCTGTGGGCATGGACTGAGTAGGTCCGAGTTTGAGTTGAAAAGTGTTGAACACAAACTCAATATGCGGGACTGCACTCTCTTCTGCTGGGTCGATCAAAAGCGGTTGTTCACTGCCGGGGGGCTGTTTTTGGGGTTGGAGGGCGAGGCTTCCAACGGCGAGGGGAAACCGGTCCCTTTTTTTGGATCGATTGCACTCGGGGCAGGCGAAAAGTAGGTTTTTCCAAGTGAAGGCGAGCCACCAATAGCCGTGGGTATCGTTGCTACCGGGCCTTCGATCAGTAGCGGCTTTGGGCCGATAATGCTCGACGTCGTTGTAGCCCTGCGCAACCTGCGCTTCGCAATAACAACACTTCCGCTCGTGACCTCGCCAAAGTGACGCCGCCACAATGGGGTTGCGGTACCCGGTAATCTCTTTCGATTCAATGGGCCTTGTTTTCGCGATGCGCGCGAGCCCTGGTAGTTTGCTCACGCGCACTTTTCGAAGTTCGTCGGGTTCCGGCGGGCGGCGTACCAAGATCATTGTTCGCGCGCCTTTCGACCGGCTTTTGCGGGCACCTTTCGCTTGCCGGCAACGTCAGACATTTTCCGCGGCACTTCTTCCCACCCCGGTTCGATCCCCTTTTCGCGAAGCTTGGCTCGAAGCCCTTCCATCTCCGCTTGCTCGGCATCGGTGCGAAGCGGATCTCCTGATAGAAAACCGTACCGGCGAAGAGCATCGCCGATGTCACTTGGGTAGATACTCTTGATTCCAAAATACCGATTGTAGATCTGACCACCGGTGAGAAGCATTGGCGCTTCTGTTCCCTGCTCCACCGTGATACGGCCGTCCTCCCTTGAAAGCACCCATATTTCTTCAGGGGAGGCGCCAACGAGCGTGAGCGGGTTGTGGGTAGTTACCACAAACGACATGCGCGGTAGCAACTCTCGCACTTTGGGGATGATGTTCACCTGCCATTGGGGGTGGAGGTGAAGATCGATCTCGTCGAGGAGAACAAGCCCGGTCATGCGCCCAAGAATGGGACCATCCTGGAGTTTTTTTTCCTTGTACGCAAGTTCAATCCAGCGCGCGATCAAGTCTAGAAACCAACCTGCCGTCGTCAGGTAACCATCGCTCAAGCCTGCGAACGGAACATCTTTTCCCGTGGTTTCTCCCGATACCCATACTTGTCTGTCGCGCACCACAATTTGGTCGACACCCAACAACTCTTGAAGCGCTACCAACACAGCGCGGTAGATGGGCCCCGACGTGTCAGGTTTTTCAAGCGCGTCACCATGCCACTCTTTGAGCCACGTTTCAGCGTGAACAAGCGGAGCAGCTTCGTTGAAAAGTGTGGCCACTTCGGGACCGTCGTCCTCTCCGATATTGACCTTTTGCGGTGCACCTCCCAGAGCTGAACCGCGTCTGCAACCGTAGGCGAAAATGGGAAAAGGAGTTGGCGCCCGCCGCGGCGTGCGGTCAAACTGCTCCGAACCATTTTTGGAAATCGACGCAACAAAGGCCCGACCGTCCGAGGTGATCACCTGAATGGACGTTTTGTCCGACGGCGCAATGCCGTTGGACCGCCATGGAGTTGCAAACGTTCCGGTGGGCCAGATCTTGGGGTTGGCCAGATCGCGAAGGGCGAGCGCTATCGAACGTAAAATAGTTGTTTTCCCCGACCCGTTGGGACCGAGCAACACTACCCACTGGCCTTTTTCAGAAGAGTGTGCGGGTGCCGCAGCGGGCATTGTCAGATTGGTCAGACCGCGCACGCGTTGAATGCGGATTTGCGAAAGCCCAACCGGTTTTTCGGGGAGGGTGAAGGACGAGCCGGCCGCGAAATGCCGAGCGGGTAGAGGCGAGGGCAGGCCGGGACGGTTCCACTCGGAGGCGTCGGACAAGTTGGAACGACGCGACGTTGGCACAACGCGCTGCGCCGGAGGCTCGTTGCCCGAGGAACGGCGAGGTTTTGTGACGGGACGATTGGACTTGGCAGCCATTGCGTCGCGACCCTAGCACGAATGCGAAGTGACGGGTCCAACGAAGAGCAGATCGACTGCCAGGCTGCGGTTCCAAATCCAGTGCGGCGGTTCCTTCCCGCGCGTGAACGAGCCCTCAGACGCGTGCTCAAGCCACAGGTGCGCCGTCAAGCGCACGCCCGTCCATGTCGCGCCTGCGCCAAGGTACATTGTGCCGAGCAGGTTGTCCGGGTTGGGTTTACCCGCCTTGGGGCGCGCCGGCAACGAACGAACAGGTGGTGTATTTGATATACGAGCCGTCGGGTTGTCCAAACCGTTGGCCTTGCTCCCAATTACAGGTGGCAGCGTCGGGAACGCGAAGGGTGCGCGGGCCGTTTGGATGCGGCGAGCAGCTGTCGACAAACAAGCCCCATGTGCATGTCTGACGTTGACAAGTGCATTGGCCTCCGTTGGTGGCGGTAAACCCGGTTGCCATGACGGCATTGTCTTTGGCGTAATAAGCGTCGAGAATGGCCTCTGTGAGCGGCACGGTTGTGTATTGAGCCGCCCAAGTACCGGCATGGTAGCCCACCACAGCGGTGGCGCCGGCCGCGAGTCCAACGCCGGTGACGGTTAGAAACGCGGTGCCCGCTGTAGCACCTGCCACAACCGGAACACCCAGGTATGTCAGACCCGCCGCGGCCCCACCTGAAGCGAGCGCTCCACCGCCCACGCCTCCGCCTTGACCAATCCAGTAGAGCGCTGTTGGGTCGGTCACACCCGCTGCCTGCGCGCCTTGCACGGCCAGGTAAGAACCGGCCAATCCACCTACAAATCCGGCACCTGAAACAATACCTCCCGACGCGGCGCCGCTCCACCCGCCGGTATAATAATACCCTTGCGCAGCACCCCCGACGGTGGCTGTGGCACCTGCCCAATACGGTCCGCCCAGTTCATAAGCGAGCGCCGTCGCAACCATGGTTCCACCGACAAACACCGGTGTGTTGCCCCAGGTGGGAGGGTTGCCGGGCGGTGGGGTGACGCTGGGTAAGGTCTCGCCGGGTAGAATGGGCCGCGTGGTACCATTGGGCTCTACGATCACGCAGTTTTGTTGAATTTGCTGAGACGACAGGCCGGCGATTGTCTGGGCATAGTTGTTGGAACCGGCCACGGGTGTCAGGTTTTCAAAAAACACAACGGGCGCGCCGAGCTGTTGAGCGAGCGCCTGCGCCATGGCAAGGTTGCTTGCCGGTGTGCCCGGAACGCCGCCTGAATAGGGAACAACGTAGTAGGTTCCATTGACGTTGACAATCCCGCCGCCTGCCCATGTGCCGGTGTTGAGCGCGGGACCGCCGGTGGTAGTATTCAGGTTTTGGAGAAGCTGTTGAAGCTCTACATGCGTGCCGTTGCGCGGAAAACGAGGCCAAACGCCGTCCTCTACAGGCACGGAACCGGGGTTGTCATTCGGCCCGGTGGGAGCACCGGCAACCATGGTGTTTCCAATCACATCTTGTACAGCCACCGTGGATACCCATTGTCCGTTGGGTAGTTGTAACAGGTGCGGGATCTCGCCCGGACCCACCGCGCCTGGACCTGAAGGAGCCGGCCCCAGCCACGTGGGAGGGAAATCCGCCGGGATCGGCGGCAAATCAACGGGCTGTATCACCCCCGGAAACGGGTAGACGAACGGTGGTTGATCGCCCGATGTGGTTGTCTGCGCCTTAGCGCGACCTACCCAAAGGAGTGGAACAAAAGCCGAAAGAAAGGCTAAAAACCGCAGGACGGCGCCGGCCGTCCTTCCAACGTTTGTCATGTCAAACCTCCAGATCCCCCGGCCGATCCCAACGGCCGCGGAGATCGCATTCGTCAAGCAAGGCACTTGGACGGCTCGCTTTGCGCGGCCTGGTTTTCCCGATCCAGAGACGTTGTTGCCGTGCTACGCGCGGGCGTTCGGTTCGGTGCCGTGGGTTCGCGCGTCAAAATCGTGCTCCACCAAGACCTGAAGCGCCTGGATGCCTGTGACGTCTCTTCACCAGGAGAACTCCGTGTTCTCCCGGTGCTGATTACGATGTGTCAGGTGGCAGGGCATTTCAGGTCGTTGCGTGGCGTTTCAGCGCGCGATGGCCTACCCAGGAGCGTCGATGACGATGCGAAAGCCTGCGTAGTGCGAGCGGAACGAAAGGTCTTCTGCGTAGCGGCATGCGGCGCGGACCAGGCGCGCGTTGGAAAACCATGACCCGCCGCGGAGGGGTCGAAGACGGGCGCGATCGGTGGGTAGAACGGGGCCGCGGGAGGCGTCACCTGAGGGTGAAGTGCGGGTGTTTTCGACAGGGTCTAACGCGTCATCGCTGCACCATTCAAGCACGTTGCCGAGCATGTCAAAGAGGCCCAAAGGGTTGGGGGCTTTGAGGGCAACTTTGCGCGTGCCGGCGTATTTGTGGGGGTATTGTTTTTCTCTCCACCCGCCTGAATCTTCACCCCTATCAAGGTCAAACCCTTCACCGCTGTTTCCAGCGTACCAAGCGATGGAGTCTAACACGGGGGCGTTGTTGCGGCCTTTGAGCTGCAAATCACCGGCCCACGTGGCGGTGAGAGTGCCGGCGCGGCAGGCCCGTTCCCACTCTACCTCCAAGGGAAGGCGGGCCGACAAACCTGAAACAGAGGCATTCAGCTGGTCAAGAAATGTGTACACGTCTTCCCAACTCACCTGCTCCACGGGGCGCTCGGGATCGGTGAATCGGCTTGGGTTGTTTCCCATCACAGCGTTCCAAAGAGCTTGGGTGCAAGGGGTGTCGGCCATCCATACGCCGGTTGTCAGGGTGACTTGACGGTGGTGTTCATCGTTGAATCGACCCACTTCGGTGTTGGGTGAGCCCATCCAAAAAGTGCCGGCGGGCACCCAGCGAAGGCGCTGAACCACGTTCCCCACTTTGAACGCGGAGAAGACACCAAAGCTGTCTTCTCCCCATTCAACCATCCAAGGGGCGGCACGGCCTTGACGGAGGGGGTGCATTCCTGTGCCGGGGGATTTCGGCTCGTGCCTCGCCGAAATCCCCGCCCCCTCCGCGGTCGATGCGCCGCTCCGCGGCCGAGAGAGCGGCTCCGCCGGATTTGCCGGCTCCGCCGGACCTGGACGTGGACCACGGACAAGACGAAAGCCAACGTTGCTGTCCGCGAGCGCCGGATCGTACGCGTAGCGGTACGCCGCGCGGACGTCTCGCGCATTGCTGCCCCACGAACCACCACGCAGAACCCGCAGCGAGCCCGTATGGGAAGGTTCCGGATCGGTCACAGGGAGGTTGGATGGGTAGGGTCCATCCCAGGCGTCTTGGCACCACTCCAACACGTTTCCCAACACATCAAACAACCCCAGAGGATTGGGCTGTTTGAGCCGCACGCGGCGCGTTCCACCGTGCTGCAGGGAGAACCGTTTTCTAGCCCACCCGCTTGTGTCGTATCCGTCCTCCAGATCAAAGTCCGCCCCACAATTTCCGCTGTACCAGGCGATGCTATCCAACAGCGGGGCATTGTTCTCGCCAAGAAAGGTGAGATCGCCCAACCACGTGGCTGTGGAAGTGCCGGCCCGACAGGCATGTTCCCACTCGGCTTCGGTCGGCAAACGCACATTCAAGCCTGGGGCGAGGCCATTCAACCCCTCCATAAACCGCTGCGTATCGTTCCAACTCACCTGTTCCACCGGTCTGTCCGGCGTAACAAACTCATTTGGGTTGTTGTCCGTCACGTGTTGCCAAAGGGCTTGGGTTACCGGGGTATCGGCAAACCACCTTCCCTCGGTCCACGTGACCAGGTGGATCGGACCTTCACGGTCGTATCTACCCTCTTCCCTCTCGGGCGACCCCATCATGAACCTTCCCGGGGGCACCCAGCGAAAGCGGAGAACTTGCCCTCGCACTTCGGCATCCGCCCAAATTCCAAATCGGTCCCTCCCCACGGCAGTAGCCCAGGGTTCCCTTTCCCAAGCGCCCAACGTCACGGTGCTCAAATCGGTGCGCAACACAACTCGTTTGCCGTCACGCAAGGGCAAACGCAGGCCAGGGCGCAGCACTTCTTTGCGCTCCTGGCCGTCAGTACCCCACGTAATGTACATTTGGCGCTTACCCACCAAGAGCCATGCGACAGGGCTGCCCGGTCGAATGTCGTGCGAAGGCCAGGCAGATTTTGGAATGTCGGCGAGAGGCCCGGGCGGACCTTTCCATTTTTTGGGTTCACCCCACACATCGGGGCTTGGGCCTATCACCAATTCATCCCCCACCTGGCGCACGGCCCACCATTGCGGTGCTGCCGGCTTTCCAAGTTTGGAATAAGTCGCGGCCGGGTTTACCCCTTGCGGCACGCGAACGCCGCTCACCCCTTCAAACGCGGCGGCCCACACTTCACCCAGGGTAGGTTCTACCTGAAAGGTGTGGGCCGGCATCGCTCCAAGCACGGCTCTCCCCAAACGCTTGATTTCGTCGGCATCGCGCGCGGCCTCCGCCGTGCCCTCTTCCATGGCGCGGCGCACGGTGGCAGCCCAACGCGCCGCAAACGCCCGAGCGTCGGAAACATCGCCCGGAGGTTTTGCCGTTTCATCGGCCATTCCCAACCAGGCGAGCGTTTCTACCCGCAACAACTCGGCGGGTAGATGGCGGTGCCAGGTTCCCAATGCGCGCGCCAGACGGCTTTGCAACTCGGCGGGAACGCCTTTTCCAAATTCCTCCCTGTATCGCAGCGCGGCGTCGGGGGTGAGCACCAAGCCCGTTCCATCGGCGGCATGGACATCGCGGTGCGACCAAACATCAGCCTCGGTAGAAACATCGGCTTGACCCGCCGGCAACAGAAATCGAAGCGCACGGAGGAGGCCCGGTTGCACCACCAGGGCCGGTGAAATCAAGCGAAGCAGACGCTCCGCACGGATGTCAGGCCCTTCCTTCGCTTTCCCCGTGCCGGCGCTTTTCCCCTGTTCCCAGGGGCGCGCGGCCCAGGCGTTGGCAAGGTGGTTTTCAATTCTCCACCGGGGGGCTGGAACAAGCGCGGCGATGGGCGTTTTTTGACCTTCCAATCGCTGCGCTGTGCGGAGCCACGCCGCTCGTTCGACAGTGGACCCGTAGGTGCCCAAGTCACTCAACGCGAGCACCGGCGTTTCGCCCGGAGGTCGGCGCCCACCCAACAAATCGCCCCGCCGCGCGATGCAGGCCGTTTGCTGCTGCGGGGTGATGTACCTGACGCGGACCGACCCCCACCCCACCGCGGCGGCCACCCTCCGGCACACTTCCAATTGGTCCGACCAAAAAGGGAGAAGTCTGTCACTTCGATCCACCCAAAGGTGGACGTTGGGGGCCCACACGCGCCGCAACATGCGGGGAATGCGCTTGACCCCTTCACCCCTTGACCATGCGCGCAGGAGCGCCGGGATGTCAGGTTCTTTGCCCGGTTGAGTTCCCTGAAGAGCGGCGCGCACCACGGGCCATAAACGCGACCACGGGGTGAGCGGCGGTGTTTTGGGAAGGTGAAAGACCGACTTGCCGGGGCTTTTCAGGTCCACATCGGTGAGCACCGATTCTGCCTTGGAGCGCTTTTGAGGTTCAGGCGGTGAATCATCGCTGAACGTCATTTTATCGAGTCGCCACAGCGGGACGGGCAACCTGACCCCGTCGTCAATGATCGGGGCCTCGTCCGCGAGCGGCTGGGCCGGCTCTTCAAAGGGTTTGTCGTCCTGCGGCGGTGCGTCGTCCTCCCATGTGTACCCAAGGTGTTGGGCCTGGCGTTTCAACACTTCCGCTGGAACGCTCGCCGCCAAACGCACCAAGTCTGCCCGGCCTAACGCCGAGCGCGCGACGCGCGTTGCGCCTCCCCTCCCCTGCGTGGACGGCGGGGTAAGGTTCACGCGCCCACCTCGGGGGGATGTTTTTCGAGCGCGAATTTTCCAATGCGGATGAGGAGTGTCAACTGCGCCGCTTGGGTAGATTCTTGTTCTTTCACTGCGTGGAGCAGGTCAATATATTCAGCCAAACCCGGTGCCGATACACCTCGTCCTTTGGCTTTTTGCCGATCTTTGGCGACCATTTGCGCCGCGGCGCTTAACACTTCATCTGTCAGATCGTCGGCCGTGAAGTGCGCCCGGCCGCGGTCTTTCAGGTATGTGAGCAGTTGAGTTAGGTCTTCAGGCACAGGAAGGTGGAGCACCCAACACCGGCGCAAAAACGCGTCGGGCAAGGCGCGCTCTTCGTTGGTGGTGATGATCACCAGGGGTTTTTGCGATCGATCCATAACAACAGGTTCACGACCCGGAACATCAAACCGGCCGTGACCCAACGCATCGAGCAACCCATTGGGCACCGAAGGATCGGCCTTGTCGATTTCGTCCACAAGCACCACCACCCCTTTGTCGACTGTCCAATCATCAGGCTGAAACGGCGCGCTCACACCTGTTCGTTTGGCTTGCTCCAACGCCGATGTCCAATCAAACGCCCACCAGAGCGGGCCCGGGTGAACAAACTCGCCCACCGCAATACGGCGCTTGGCCTCGGCCAAATCACCCTCGCACATGGCTCCAAGCACCTGCGCTTCTGCCAAACGGGCTACGGCGTCTACCGACCAAAGCAAGTCACGCGTTTCGGTGCGAGCGTCGACGGCGTGGGAAACAAGCACTCTCCCCATCGCTTCTGCCGCGGCGCGGGCGAGTTGACTCTTTCCTGTACCGGGCTCACCCCGCACGAGAAGCGGTCTACCCGTGGCGAGCGCGGCATTCACCGCGTCGATGGATTCTTGGTCGAGAATATGGGCCGACGCAGGTACACCGCCGCGCTCCGGCAACGGGATGGTGGTGTTAGGCTTGCAGTTCAACAGGGCCGCGGGCATGGTGGGTTCACTTTACCTGAATGCGGATGGGTTGTGCCGGTTTTTTGGCGCCGTCGCGCAAATACCTGAAGCGCGTGGGTGACTGCAACGTCGTCGGCACCACGGAATCACGGAGGGTGCTACATGGGCTTTCGCAGGTAGTCGTTGATGTGAAGCGCGTAGTTGAACTCACCCGGTGCCTCCTCTGGCGCCAGGCGAACAATGCGCAGCGACGGAAGATAGCTGCGAAGAGCGCGCACGGTGGCCATGAGACGCACTTCATTGGAGTCGACTTCTGAAGTGGATGATTCTGAAGGTGCGGTCTGAAACAGGTGATCGTCAAGCACAAGCCAGCGGGGTAAATAGTTGTCCCCCACGGTCTCGGCATAATATTGGAGCGTTTCTTCGACCCGGCGCCGTGTACGCTCCTTGTTGCGCAAGCTCGGATCGTCGGGAGAGAGGTTCAACAGTTGAATGGCCAAGTTGCCAGTCGTCAACTCGGCAGCGCGCTGGCCGCTACCGTCAAAGTAGAAATCCGCGGCGGCGGGCACGCGCACCAGCGCTTGGCCGAGGGGGGTCTTAGATGCGTTGGAAACAAAACAACAGCGACGCCGATCAATCCCGGCAACAATGGTTTCTGCGAGAGTCAGGGTACCCAATGGAAGGTCCACATACCCCCTCTTTGTTAGGTGCGCTCGACCCTGTTCAACAAGCGGGCGCCAATCGCTTGCTATGGGTAGAATGCGGTGGAGCAAATGGCGCAAGGCCCGCCGTTCATCAGCGAAACGCGCGTCGTCTTTTAAGTCTTCATCTACCTGATTGAGAAGCCTCACAACGTCTTTGCCCGAGAGCTTGTGTACCAACTGGGCTGTGACGAGCGGAGCAAGGTCGCGCGCGGGTGCATCAGCTTGGCCGGACAAATTCAGGTGTTTTGCGAGGGTAAAGGTCGCTTTTTCAAGCTTTGTAAGTTGAGTACAAATGGCGTGGTCTTCAGCCTGCACGTGGGCTGGAAAATCCCCATCACTCCCAGCGACATTGTACTTGTTTTTGCGATTGGCCGCCTTCTCGTTGTCCGCGGTTGAAGACGTAACGTTCGAGCCGGAGTTCGGCTCAAAAGGACGTATTGGCCCATCTTCATCGCTGACGGAATCCGACTCGGAAGGCGATTGGACATGACTTTCTGACCCTCCCATGGAGATCCAGGCCTGAATCCCAAGCACTACATCGTTCCATCCCTCCTCGGGTTTTGCCCAGCTTGCGATGGGCTTCTTATTTTTCGGGAGAGGGTCTTGTTTGCCTAGGTCGGTCATTTCCCACAAACAGGGGGATACAAGCACCGGGATCACATCGATTGGCCGGCCAAGCGCGGTGCCGATCTGATTGTTGCACGCTTTGGATGCGAGCAGGTTGGCGGTGACGAGGGCGACGAGGAGATGGGAGCGCTTGAGGGCGTTTTCTATTTCTTTTTGGGTGTTGGCACCGGGGTTGACCTTTCCAGAGTGCCAAACCTCGGCTTGATTGACGAGAAGGGGCGCGAGGTAGGTTGCAAACTTGTCGCGGTGGATAACGTCGCCTTCGGCAGAGCAGAGGAAGATTTTGACTCGTTCGGTGGGTGGGATGACTGGATGGGTAGGTTCTTTGGGAGGGGTGGGTTTTGCTGAAGGGCTGGGAGGTTTGGCAGCTTGGGTAGGTGGTGCGGGTGCCGGCTTACCGGTGGGGTTGGAGGCTGCGGGCGCCGATGATTTGGAGTGTACCCTTGGGGTCAGGTGGCGGTGCGATGCGGCGAGGGGTAAGGTTTTCACGCAGAAACTGAATGAGACATTCTGCCGATGCTCGCGCGGCAAAGTCCTTTAGAAAGTCATCCTTGTCGAGGTCGGCATGATCCATTACGCCTTTCATGACAATCCAGGCGATCTTTCGAGCCTGGGCAACACGACCGATTGCGGCGGCTTCCATTTCTACCCCGAGCACTTTGCGCATGGCGGACGACAGGCGAGGAAATAACTGGCGATCCCGCATGACATTGCTGCCGGTTGCCATGGGAGCCACGTGGATTTTCCACGGGTCGGGGGTTGGTAAGGTTCCGCCAAACCGGAGGAGCAGCTCTTCTAAATGTTCCCTACCCTCGTCGGTTAACTTTAACCCTTTGGGGGTGACCCATTTAAGTTCACGTAGGCGATCGATAATTTGAGGCCAGGCGGCCTTGTGCTGGCCAAAGTCGGCATGTTTGAGAGGGTTTACGTCGTCGGCAAGGACGGACAGGGCCCAATCGCAATGGGAGGCCAAAGTTGCCGGGCGCTCGGCAATCCATGAGGCCGGGGAGTTGACCTGAAACTGAAGCGCCTTTTGCGCCCATTGGTCTGGGAGCGGCACCGGATTCATCTCCGCTTGAAAACGCTCCGTCTTGTTGCCGGCCTCGTCGTACTCCACGCGAAGCGATCCGGCATCATACGTGTACACAAGGTTGGCGATGATCACGTCACCGGGAGAAACTTCACCGCGGCGGCCTGCACAGACACCGCTCATGGCAATGCACGAAGCTTCAAGCGCGTCGACCAGGCGTCCGCCCATTTCAGATGCGGCGGCAACGCCCATTTGAATGCTGTGGCAAAGGGCTATTCGGAGGGGTTGACCGTTGGTAGATTTGTAGGTTCGAAACGCGACGTCAAACCCGGTGATCGGCATGACGGTCCAAGCGTCGAGAGCACCGGTGTCCACCTGCTTTGCTTGGTCATACTCGCTTTTGATGGCGGTGATGATGACCACGTCGGCAGTTGGTTTTTCAGGTGTTTCAGGTTTGGTGGGAAGGTTCGCGTTTTCGATATTGGGAGCGCTGTCTTCCTGAGGCGCGCTTTTGTTTTGATTCGGCGTTGGATCGGGGCGCGGCGAGGGCGCAGTCGCCTGCGGTTTTTGTTGGGCGGCAATTGCCTTTTCCAGCTCGCGCATGGCTTCCGCAAACACGGCTTGTTGTAATCGAAGGGCGGAAAGATGTTTGGCGGTACTCAACCAACTGGTAAGCGGGACCGATCCGTCGCTGAGCGTCAGGGTGTTGAGCGCGCGCAGGTCGCTGAGGATTTGATCCGACACAGAGCCGGCGTTGGACAACCCGGCAGTGACCGTGGGATCAATCCCGGAGAGAAGCACCCTGCGATCAAGCCCGACGGCAATGGACGCGGCGTGCACTTGCAAGAGCATCGGATCCGTGAGAAAGCCGCCCGTATTCATCGCGGGGCATGATCGGAGAAAAGCCGACGACTGTCCAGCACGTTTTGTCGCTTTGTCCGTCACGCAACGACCGTGTCAGATGGCAGGGCATTTCAGGTGATTGCGGTGCGGCTCAAGCTACGACTTTTTGGTAGCCGCTTTGGACTTGGAAACGGCTTTCTTGGAGGCTGTTTTTCGGGTGGTTGTTGGCTTGCGAGCGGCTTTTTTCTCGCTCGCCACGCGCACGAACACGCGCTTGCCTTCAAACACCGCGGCGAGTTGAATGATGGGCGTTGCGCCGCGGGCGCGCAGCTCGGCGGCGTAGTCTTTTTCAGCCAGTTGTCGAAACGCGGCGCGAAACGCTTTTTCCACGGTTTCACCGGCATCGGTGTGGACACTTTTCAACTCCAGCGCCACGCCCGGCTGGCCTACCGTTTTGGGGAGGACCATCACATCGCAACGGCCATACCCTGACTCGCGGTTGGATCGCACGTCGTACCGAGGGGCGAGGCCGGCGAGAAGGCCTACCACAAGGCCATGGTAGAATCGTTCAGGTTGAGGTGGGGAGGTATCAAAAAAGGAAAGGTTGACTTGAACCATTTGAGCGAGGTGGCGCTCTACCGTTGGGGCATCACCGCGGAGCAGCGCGTCAAGCAGTTCTTTCAACTCGTCGGAGCTGCCAACCTGCGCCTGAAGCCACGCTCGGGCCATACTTCGAAGGGCAAGGCTCACCTCGGTGTTGGGAACGGCCAGCGTCGCGCTCTGAATCCCTTCCACAAACGAAAGTTCAACCGCTTTGAGGTATCCCGTGAATAGCAAAAAGCTCCACACGGCATCGGAGTGGGTAGAGATGTCGCGGAGAACAATATTTTCATCAATCGGCTTGTCGACTGTGCCACCCGCGAGGAGCGTTTCAAGCTCGGCTTTGACCCCTCGCGGGCCGGTGAGAAGCAGCGCGCGAACGAGGTCGTTTGAACTTGTTTCAATCCAATAAGGCCGAAGGACGCCATCACCCCGGTTGAAGAACGACAGGACCGACCATGGATTATAGATCGCCTGTCCCCCAAACAGATAGCCGTTATAATAATCGCGAATACCATCCATGTTGCCAGCTTGTCCAGCAGCCTCGGCCAGTGCGTACACTTCACTCTCGGTAAAGCCAAACGCGGCGCTCAGTTGAGTGCGCAGGATGCTGAAAACGTCGATGTTGTTCAACCCCGAAAACATGCTCTCTTTGGCGACGCGAAGGATGCCCGTCAGCACCCCTTTCCACAGGTGTGGATTGTCTTTAAAACCACCTGACAAGAAGTCTCGAAAAAAGGCGACTACCTCGTCGTAATATTTGTTTGTATAGCCGGCATGGATGGGAGAGTCATACTCGTCGAGTAAAATAAGTACCTTGCAGCCGTGGTGTTCGGCAAGCAAGCGGGAGAGCAGATCGAGTGCAATGGTGAGGTCAGCTTTCGTCGCCCGGCGATCCAAGATCGCAGTAAACAGCCGAGCATCCTCGGGCTCGATCTGTCCCTCGTTAAGCAAATAACGGTGTGCCTTGAAAGTCTTGGATAAGACGTTCAACATTCCGTGGAGGCAGTCTTCCCACGACGTGGGCTTAATGTCTTTGAAGGTCAAAAAAATGACGGGGTAGCGTTGAAAGTGAGCCCACGCGCTCTCCGAAGAAACAACGGCAAGCCCTTCAAAAAGCGGGCGAAGATCTTCAGCGCGCTTTTCAAAGAAGCACCGGAGCATGGACAAGTTGAGCGTCTTGCCAAATCGGCGTGGCCTTGGGATGAGGAAGACCTGGGCGCTTTCGGCGAGGAGGTCGGTGATCAGCGCGCTTTTGTCAACGTACTGAAATCCTCCCTCCCGCAGCGCGCGGAAGTCGGAAAGGCCAATGGGAAAACGGATCGACGCCATGCGCGTGCGACGCTACCCCAGGGCGCGCATTCTTGCAAGATGGGCAAATCACCGGCTCAGGCGCTCGCGATGACTCGACTCATACGACCATTTCAGTGAGGCTGTTCGTTCGCTCGCGTGAACCGACCGGCCAATGGTAGATGGGCGGCGACAAAGCGCCCGTGCGCACCGTTGAGCAGCGAGGTTTGCCGGACAAAAACTCTGGGAAAAGGATGGGAATGTTGGAGGGTGTTTTCTACTGTTTGAGTTGCGAAAAGGCGTTGTCGCAGACTTTGCCTGCCGCGTCGAAGTCGACGATGAGCACCTCGGAGGTGGTGCTGCCACCGGCAACGGCGTGGGCGTATGTCCACTGCCAGCGCTCGACACACCCTTGGGGATGGTTGGAGAGGGGTTTGGTAACTTGGTTGGGTTCGCCGAACCAAGCTGTCATTTGTTGCTTGTCGTGAGAGCCTTTCTGAATGTCGTTGACGTGGGTTGTATCGAATTTTTTGCCTACGGTTGCGCAGCCAAAGAGCGCAGCCACAAGCGCGAGCACCAATCCAAATCGCGGCATGGGACACCTCCGCGTTTTCGCGTGCATGGTGGTATGGCCCGCAACGAGTGTGCCGGAGGCCGGGCGAAGAAAGCGAATGGTGCGGGCTCGTTGTTGAGCGGCGTTTGGGGGCGGGAGGCTGCACGCGTGAGGGCGTTCTTTCGAGGGATGGGCGGCGGCGCGCAAAAACCGTTCTTTGGCCGGCATGTTCTTCGTGAAGCGATGGAGGCCGCGTCACCCCTTGATTCGAACCGGGCTCTGTATCTATAACGCCGCCCCTGAAATGAGTCGCTCGCACCTGACAGCCTCCTCGGCCAATTCCACGTGCCATGTTCTCTCGCGCGGCGGGGTGTTTTCGCGCGCTGCAAAAGCGCTTGGGCTTGTCACCGCGCTCGTTACAACCGGGTGTCGCGGCGCGGGGTGGAACGTGGCGCCGGAGTTCATCGCGCCGCCGCATCGGGTGGCGCTGGCGCTCGGTGATTCGTCGACCGATGCGGGCGCGTTTGACTCAACCAAGTTGCCCGCGTTTGACCCACCTACCCATGTGCGGCCGTGTTGCGCATTTGGGATGGACTTGGAGACAACGTTTCAAGGGGCGAAAGTGCCCGGGTATCGCATGGAGAATGTCACTTCACTCGATTCACTGGGGCACCACGAATATGACAATGGGGCCATTGCGCTGCGGCCCAACGAGCGGATGGTTGACTTGGAAAAAAACGGCATTTTGTACACCTGCCGGGGGGGCTTTGTGGACACGGCGCACGTGCGCGACAACTCCGATATGATGCTTTACGTGGGGTATAAAATCGCGGCGTTGTTGCCGAGCGGCGGGGCGATTGAAATTCCCGGTGACGGGGCCATGCGGCGCATTGTTGTAAAGGCGATTTCAAGCGAGGAGATGGCTGAACGCGGGCGATTTGCAACTGCCGCGGTATTGGCGCAGTGGGCG
Organism: Polyangiaceae bacterium; assembly: GCA_016712345.1. GTDB lineage: Bacteria > Myxococcota_A > Polyangia > Polyangiales > Polyangiaceae > JADJRH01. Next base: position 1,548,840 of record JADJRH010000011.1, on the reverse strand, counting down.
GTTTATCAGATTTCAATTTGGCATGAAATGGCAACCTGGTATGGGTATGAGAGCGTTCCGGGGTTTTCAGAAAAGGTGTCCACTTTTTCGGTAGAAGATTTGTACTCCAATACGTTGGGTATAAAAGTGGGAGCTGCCCTTGTGGAAGGCTCGACGTTGAGATCGCGCGATGAGTACAATCACACGGTGGACGCGTGGATTACGGGGGTGCTTCAACACTTGAATGTGGTGCCCAAAGAGGGTGCGCGGTTGGCAATGCGCACTGTTGAGGGGAGGTGGTGGGACTCCACAAAGATCTTACCGGACTCAAAAGTGGTCAAGCGACGAAACACGGCTATCACCCCTCCCCTGTTGGGTTGGCGAGTGGAAGACGCAGTGGGCGCCAGCGGTGTACCTTCTGAACTTGCGGCGATGTGTCAAAAGGCCGGGCCGCCGTTGGCTCTAACCATACCTGACAAGCTCGGAGCGCTGAGTATTGCCGACCTTGTGCGGGTGGAGATTCAACCGGAGAAGTGGGCTGTGGAGGCAAAGTTTCCATTTCCAAAGGCTCCCTACCCTACGTTCACATCGGCGGACTACCCGTCGATCGTGGAGGCCATTCGGGCGGACTTGCTCAAAGAGCTGGGTGAAGGATTTGACCGTCCAGGTCCGGCTCAGTCGACGAGCGGGGGGCAGAGTGTTTCTTCGGCACCGTGAGCGGGGCCCATTCATTTCGGGAGCAGCCGTTCATTGCGGTTGACGTTTTGGTTGAAGCCCACGAATATCGCGGCGTGGCAAAGGCAAAAACAACCGCAACGGCAAAGGCAGCGACAAGGGCAAAAACGCCGGTAAAGGCGGAGGCGGCGGAGCCGAAAACCGCGCGAAAGGCTGTAAAGGCACAGGCGGCGGGGGCCGAGCGTTTTGAGGGCTTCGCCGACGGGGAGATGCGGTTTTTTCGGGCGCTGGCAAAACACCAAGATCGCGATTGGTTTGCTGAGCATAAAGGCGAGTATGAAGAGGGTTGGGCCAAGCCCATGGCAGCGCTTCTCTCCGAGGTGCGGGAAGCGGTAGACAGTGCTTATCCAGACTGCGAGTTGGGTGAACCCAAGGTGTTTCGTATTTATAGGGATGTGCGTTTTGGAAAGGACAAGTCCCCTTTCAAAACGCACGTGAGTGGGGTGATTACCGCCAAGCCGCGAAGCAAAGTGACTGAAGCGCCTGCGGCGTTCTACCTTCAACTTGGGACGGAGACGTTTGCGGGGGCCGGGCTTTACATGATGGATGCGCGCGCGCTCACAAGTTTCAGAACGGCGGTGCTCGATGATGAACGTGGGGGTGAAGTGGCGGGAATGCTCCAAAAGCTCGAAAAAAAGGGTTTCGAGGCGAGCGCGGCCGAAGAACTCAAGTCGGCGCCGCGCGGGATTGATCCCGATCATCCTCGCATTGGCTTGCTCAAGCGAAAGGGGCTTGTTGTGTCGTTTCCAACATTGCCTGTGGAGTTGATCGAGAGTCGAAAAGTTCTCGATTGGGCGATTGCGCAGGCCAAACTGTCGGCCCCGCTGGTTCGATGGCTTGTGTACAATACAGTGTGAGGCGGAGAGTAGACACTTTACTGCGCACACGGAGACATCATGAAGGTTGAAGATCTGCTCGGGCGCGTTGCGCGGCTGACGGTGCGAAGGTTTGGTCCGCCGGGGGCGTTTCTCGCGCTGGATGCCGAGGATTTGAGCCAGGAAGCGAGGGTGATACTGCTCCCTCGGAGCGAGGTGCCGGAGGGCATTGAGGAGGGCGAGGCGCTCGACGTGGTGGTTTATCTTGACTCGTCGGATCGGCCTATTGCCACCACGCGAACTCCCCTGCTCCTCCGTGGCGAAGTGGCGTTTCTACGCGTCACAGACGTAACCCGGTTTGGAGTGTTTGTGGACTGGGGGTTACCCAAAGAACTGCTTGTTCCGTTTGAGGAACAGACGTGCGAAATGCGGTCGGGCGAGAAATACGCTGTGGGCCTTTTTGTCGATCCGAGTGGCCGGCTCGCGGGGACAATGCGTGTGGCTGAAATGCTTCGATCGGTGCCTGCGGACGTGGAGTTGGATGAGTGGATCGAGGGTGAAGCGTGGCGCAAAGATCCCACAATTGGCGTGTTCGTGATTCTGGAGCGGTCGTTTGTGGGGCTCGTGCCGGCGAGTGAGCCCAACCGGCTTGTGCGCGGTGAGTCGGGGCGTTTTCGAGTGGCGAACATTCTACCCGATGGGAAGATCGAACTGTCGCTCCGTGGGCACGCTCACGAGGAAGTGGAAGGAGATGTGGAGAGGATTGTGGCGTTTTTGGAGACGCCGGGGGCTCCGCGGATTGGAGATCGGTCGAGCCCGGACGAGATTCGAAGACTCCTTGGGTTGAGCAAGAAAGCCTTTAAACGCGCGGCCGGGCGGCTCCTCAAGCTGGGTCAAGCGCGGATTGATTCCGACGGTTCGCTCCAGCGTGAGTGGAGCGCGCGGCCGGGTAGATCGCGATAGGACACAGGCCGTTTGAGTGGAGTTTACTCGACGAAAACGGCGCCTTTCATACCGGAGCCAACATGGAAGTCACAATAGTAGCCAAATGCGCCGGCATTGGGGAACGTGAAGGTCGCCATGGAGCCCGAGTTTGTGGATTGAATGGGGCTCATGGCGTCGGGCATTTTCATGCTGTTTACAAACTCACCGCCGACAAGCGGGTGGGAGCTGAATTCGCTCACGAATGTGACGGTAGATCCGGCCTTGATTTTGATGCATTTGGGTGAGTAGGCGAGCCCCATTGATTGGACAGTTGTATCGGTGTCGGCTGTGTGATCTTCGGCCGTTGCGGCGTCACAATCGTTGACAGTGCTGCCTGTGGATCCGCCGGTTCCGGTGGTGGTGGTGGTGCCGCCGCTGCCGCCCGTTGTGGCGGTGCCGCCCGCGCCGGTGCCGCCCGTGCCGCCGGAAGCGGTTGTGGAACCGCCCGTGCCGCCGGCTCCGGTGCCGCCGCTTCCACCCGTTCCGGTGCCGCCGTCATCACAGCCCGCGCCGAATGTGGCGAGGGCAATCACAAAGCTTATGGGTAAGAAAATCTTCATGGACGATATCTCCTTGAGGCCGGCAATGCCGACCGAAGGGCGGAGAGTAGCGCTAAAGAGAGGCGCCGAGGAATTTTTCTGCACTCCGGGCGTGGCCCTTTTTTGGCGATGGGTAGAAACGCTGATGGGTAGAATGGGCGCGCGCATTCCAGACGTTGACATGAATCGCCTTTTATGAGAGGTTCAAGACATGCGACCCACTTCCATTTGGACTCTTGTTACCTTACTTCCGGCGTTCTCTTTAATGGGCTGCAATGGCAACGTTGAAGTGGGAGATCCAGGGGGAACGGCTGGAAAAGGCGGCTCCGGTGGCTCAGGCTCGTCAAACGGCTCAGGCGCGTCAAACGGCTCGACCGGCTCGACCGGCCCCGGCCAGGGTTGCTCGGGCACCAAGCTCCTCGCCGACGGCGTTTTCTTTTTCGTCATTGATGTGGAAACCCCGATCGCAACACAGATTCAGCTTTTCGGAGATGTGCGGGTGAAGCCGGAGACAGGGGTTGTCATTGGTCAGCTTACCAACGCCAATCGCCCAACGGAGGATCCCAATTGTCCCATTGAGTGCAGCGCGACGGAGGCTTGTCGAACCATCCCCACAGTGGAGTGTGTGCCCCCCTCGACGAAGGCCGACAGCACCGATGAATATCCAGACTTCGCCGTCGCGGCGGAGGCGCCGCAGGGATATTCGTTCACTGTCAATGGCTGCGCCGAAGACGAGCCGGACGGTACGACCTTGCTCACCACGAACCCGACGACGTTCAGCATTCAATCTCCTTCGGTAACGTTTGAGGGCCTTACCATCGAGTGTTCGTTTGCCGTAGGCGCCGATGGGGTGCTGCGCTGCGAGGGCGAAATGAAGGCTGCACAGGTGCTATTGGGAAGTCAGGGGTCGGGGCCGTCCAAAGGGCCAATGCGCGGGCGGTTAATTCCAGCGGGTGAAGAACCTGAAGGGTTGCCTGCACCGCCGCTGTGATCTCCAATTTCACTGTCACGGTTCGTTCGCGCGAGTGAACCACCATTGAAAAGACCACGAAGACGCGTCAGCGGGACGCGGTAGAAAAACACTCGCCGCCAGGCGCCGTGGGAAGACGCTGGACGTGGAGCCGAGGAGCCGGGTAGTCTGGCGGGATGATCTGTTGTCGCTTCGCTCCTGTGGTTTTCGGTGCAGCCGTTGCTGTTGGGTGCGGCGAAGCTGAATCGTCGACTGGTAACACCACGAGCGACACGTCCTCTTCTGAAACAACCTCAGACTCCACGTCGAGCAGCTCCAGTTCTGACTCCACGTCAGGCACCACCGACACAACGCCCATCGGCGACACAGACTTGTGTACACTAAAGTCGATTGCGCCTTGGTCGAGAAAAATTCAAGGCGTGGGTGGGGCGGCGACGATCAATGAAATCATGATCCATCCCAAGGGCGATCCGGCACTCGAATGGATCGAGATCGCCAACCCAATGGGGATTCGGTTTGATGTGTCGGGTTTTCGCCTCGCGGGGGCGATCACATTCACCTTCCCTGAGGGTACGATCATTGCCGAGCGCGGCTTTGTGGTGGTTGCAAAAGACGCGGCGGCGCTCAATCAGGCGCTCGGGGCGCAGGTGGCGGTGGGATCGTTTACCGGCATTTTGCCCAACGCGGGTGGCACTGTGGAGGTGTGGAACAACGCGGGTAGATTGCTGGACACTGTCACGTACGCGAGCGCTGAACCTTGGCCCGCAGCGGCGTTTGGGTCAGGCGTTTCCCTTGCCAAACGCTCTACCGGTCTACCCAGTGAACTTTCAGAAAGTTGGGTAGCAAGCGCGCAATTGCTTGGTACACCCGGCTCCGCCAACTTCCCTGTCGTTTCAGGTTCCACGCCGATCCTCTCGTTGGTGCCCCAAGGCGCAAACTGGAAATACCAAGCATCGGGCGCGGCGCCCGCGGGGGATTGGACAAGTGTGGGGTATGATGACTCGGCATGGGTATCGGCGCCGGCCACATTTTTTGCGTCCAATGTGCCTCAGGTGGGCGTTACAGGAACGGCCACGTTTTCTGCGGACAACTACTTTGCTTTGTACATTGGAAAAGCCGACGGCTCGGACCTTACCTACGTGGGCCGCGATTCTGTGGGAGATTGGACATCGGCGGAGTCATTTTCAATTCAGGTAGAGCCGGAAGATCACTTGTTCGTTGCAGCGTGGGAAGCGCCTGGAAACGACGGAGGGCCGCAGTCTTTAATTGGTCAGATCGCATTGCCAGATGGGACGATTGTATCGACGAATGCTTCAACGTTTGAGTGGACAGCTGGGCCGGTGAACGCAAGCCCCGGCGGCGATCTGAATGATCCTCCCCCATCGGTTGCCGCAATTCAGGCGCTGATCACAGGGGCCAATGGGGGTTCTTCGTGGGCAACTCCGCAGGCGTCGACCGACAAATCGTCCGACCCGTGGGGGTGGGCGTTGTCAGGTGCGTTTGTACAAGGCACAAACTTCATTTGGGGGGATACGTTTAACAGCGTTTCTGTATCGAACGCGAATAACACGTACCTGCTTTTCAGGTCGAAACTGCCGATTATACCACCCAAAGGTGAGACAGAACTCAACCTCGGCCCAACAACATATTATTTCAGAACGACGTTTCAGGTTCCGGCCAATGGGGAGATCCTTCAACCGTGGATTGACGCGCTTGTGGACGATGGGGCGGTATTTTATGTGAACGGGGCAGAGGTTGCGCGGCTTCGCATGCCGGGCGGTGCGGTGAACGCTCAAACATTTGCGTCGATGTCGGTGGGTGACGCAACGCCCACCAATGGAATGTTGATTGATAAAGCGGCTCTCACCGCGGGAAATGGCGTGCTTGCCGTGGAGGTGCACCAAGCGGCGGTGAATGATCCTGACATGACGTTCGGCGCGGCGTTGTCCACATCTATGAGCAATGCGGCTCCAGCGGAGGCTTCGCAGAGCCTGATTTTCAACGAGCTTGCCGGGTCAAAGTCGGCTTCGTTTTGGGTGGAATTAACGAATACGAGCACAGCAGCGATCGAGACGGCCGGGTATGTGGTGGCCACTTCCACAGGCGCGGAGTACACATTGCCGGCGAAGACACTTGCTCCGGGTGAACTCTTGCTTGTGGGTGAAAAAGATCTCGGATTCGGCGCAAACGAAGGAGATCGGCTGTTTCTATACAACACCAACGGCGATGTGGTGGCCGACGCGGCGCATGTGGAAGGTTTTCCAAAATGTCGAAGTGCTGAAGGGCAATGGCGCTATCCCGACGAGGTAACTCCCGGCCAGCCGAATGCCTTTCTTGCCCCGGCGGACGTGGTCATCAATGAACTCATGTATCAACCGCCGCCTGTGAAAGCGCCGGATGGGTCGATTGTAAAGTCCACCGTGGAGTGGATTGAGCTTTATAACCGCGGGGCACAACCTGCCGATGTGAGCGGTTATCAACTGACAGATGCCGTGGAGTTTGAAATTCCACAAGGGACGGTGATCCCGGCCGGCGGATTTTTGGTGATCACGTCCGACGCCGCGGCGATGTTGGCGGAATATCCCAATTTGACACCCGGTGTGGTGCTGGGTGGGCTGGATGGTAAGTTTGCCGACTCCGGGGAAAACGTCGTGCTCCGCGACGCGTGTGCAAACGCTGTGGACGTGTTGCCTTATAAAGACGGCGCGCGATGGCCGGCGCTTGCGGACGGCGGTGGTTCAAGCCTGGAGAGGCGCGATGCACGGGCCGACGGCCGAGCCGCTGAAACGTGGGCAGCGAGCGACGAGGCTCCGAAGGCGGAGTGGCAAACCATTCAATACCAGGGGGTTGCCTCTCCCAGCTCATTGGGCCCCGATGGGGCGTGGCAAGAGATTGTGATGGGCCTTCTCGACCGGGGAGAAGTGCTTATGGATGATCTGAGCGTTGTGGAAGATCCGGCGGGCGCCAAGACTCAACTTGTACAGAATGGCTCGTTCGAAGGTGGGGCCCCCGCGTTTCGAATGCTCGGCAATCATCGGCACAGCGAGGTGATCGTCGATCCGACAGACCCCGCAAATCACGTGCTGCGCCTTGTGGCAACCGGTGCAACGGAGCACATGCACAATCATTTGGAGTTGACATTACCCACGGGTCAAACCATTAAAAACGGGGTCACGTATCAGATTTCGTTTCGAGCGCGTTGGGTGTCAGGTTCCAACAAGCTGAACACGCGACTTTATTTTAATCGTTTGGCGCGCACGACCGAGCTGCCGATCCCTGGGGCGAATGGTACACCCGGCGCGCCCAACAGCCGCGAGGAGGCCAATATCGGGCCGACGTACAGCGATTTGCATCACTCCCCCACGGTGCCTCAACCGTATGAGCCTGTCACGGTGTCGGTGCTGGCTGCGGATCCCGACGGGGTGGAAAACCTTACCCTTTGGTACTCGGCCGACGGTGGGGCGGCGCAAAGCACTGCCATGGCGGCGAGTGGCAAGGGTGTGTACACCGGAATCGTCCCCGGTGGAGCTGCCGGCGCGGTCGTTCAGTTTTATGTGACGGGAGAAGATGCTGCCGGAGCAATGTCGAGCTTTCCCGCAAAAGGACCGGCATCGCGCGCGCTCTTTCAAGTGGCCGATGGGAAGGTTTCGCAAACGGGGCTTCACAACGTGCGAATTGTGATGACCAAGGCCGACGCCGATTGGCTTTTTGAACCTACCCACTTAATGAGCAACGATCTGCTGGGTGCAACGATCATCGACGATGAGCGTGAAGCCCTTTACGACGTGGGGGTGCGCCTGAAAGGCAGCGAGCGCGGACGCCCTGAAACCGTGCGCGTGGGGTTTGCGCTCAAGTTTCAACCTGAACAGCCTTTTCGCGGCATTCTCCGCGACCTGATGGTAGACCGCTCCGAAGGCGTGAACTTTGGTCAGCGCGAAATGCTGATCTACCAAGTGATGAACCACGCGGGGTCGGTCACATCGCATTACGACGACATTGTTCACGTGATTACGCCGCGCCCTGAACACGTTGGGTCGGCCCACCTTCAACTCGTGCGTTTCGGCGATTTGTTGCTCGATTTCCAATTCGACAACGGGGGCGACGGCGGCTTGTTTGAGTATGAATTGATCTACTACCCATTCACCACCAACACAGGGACGCCGCAGGGTCTAAAACTGCCCTTACCTGACAACGTGGTGGGCACACCCATTCAAGATCTGGGGGATGACGAAGAAGCGTATCGGCTGCCTTTTATTATCAAAAACAACCGGTATCGCGACGACTACCGCGGGCTCATCAAGTTTGCCAAGGTGTTTGGTCTAAACGGCGCGGCATTTCAAGCTCAAGTGGGTGATGTGATTGACGTGGATGAATGGCTGCGAGCGTTTGCCTTTGGCACATTGAGCGGGGCGGTGGACAACTACTCGTCCGACGCGCAGCACAATGCCAACTTTTATATTCGCCCTTCCGATGGGAAGGTTTTATACTTCCCTCACGACCTCGACTTCTACGGGGGAAATCCCCAGAGCGGGGTTGTTCAAAACGGTGACCTGTCCAAACTTCTCACCGATCCGGTGAATTTGAGGGCTTATTACGGCCATCTTCATGACATTCTGACCACTTCGTACAACGCAACGTACATGGCTCCGTGGTGCGATCATCTGGGTGATCTCTTGCCCGCGCAAGACTTTGCCGGTCATTTGCAGTTTATTGCGGCGCGCCACAACTGGGTGATGAATCAGGCGCCCAATTCGGTGATGAATACCTTCCCCAAGGTCACTTTTCAGATCACCACCAACGGCGGCGCACCGATGTCTGTGGCGGCGCCGATGATCACGCTCGACGGGCTTGGCTGGATTGACGTGCACGAGGTCAGATTGGGCGCAGCGCCGCTCGCGATCACGTGGCAAAATGCAACCGCGTGGCAGGCGTCTGTGGCGCTCGCGTGCGGGGTGAACACTCTCACGCTCGAAGCGCGCGACAGGCATGCGGAAGCGGTTGGCAACGATACCGTCGCGGTGACGCGCACGGGGGTTGGATGTCCTTGACGGTGGTCAACCTGTAATCGCCAATCCGCGCGAACGACGCCGGTTCCGTTCACACGGTTCGTTCACGCGCGGGTTGGTCGAGCGTACCGCCCCCGCAAACGCGCGACGCAATGACGTGGAACTCCAATCACATGCTCGAAGCCGAAGCCCGCGCGGCGGGGGCAACGGACGCAGGCGGCGCCTATCACCAAGCAGGGTGCAACCGGGCGCGGCGGTCGGACGTAGGACGCCACACTTACTGCTGGAGGCAAGATGAGCGATCGCGGAATTGTGGGGCTTGGGCGACGTGTGCGCTGGATCGGCTGGATGGCCCTGCTGGGGGCGTTCTGGCCGATCGGCTGTCTGGAGCCAGAGCCAAAGTTGGGGGGCCCGGAGGAAGACATTGGGTCAACCAAGGACGCCATTTTCGCTGGCAAACCGAACGACGGGACAGCGCCGACGGTGGGCGTGCTCGCCGAAGGCGGGCAGCTCCGGTGCACAGCGACGCAGGTGTCTTGCAATGCGGTGCTCACGGCAGCGCACTGCGTGGGTTTCGCAACGAACGAAGATGAATCGGCCGTGCGCGCTGAGAACAAGACCTTCGAGCTGTCCGACTTCGCGGCGCGGTTCGCGGTGCTGGGGTACAAGAGCTTCGGTCAGGGCCTTGGGCCGGACGATGTAGCGCTGGTGCGCATTGAGCAAGGCTGCGGTCCAGACCTCATGTTTCCTTCTCTCGCCGACGCATTGCCCGCCGACGGAACGATCGTGAAGACCTGGGGAGCCTCGTGCGACAAACCGGTCTTCCAGGTGCACATGCCTCACGAGCGTTTGGCGCTCCCCTTGCTGGGGTCGCCGGGGCCGGATTCGACGTTTGAAAAACGCTACGCCAGGTCCAAGTTCGTGGCCGCCTGGCCGGAGCAAGCGGAAGAACTCAGTGCGGGCGGGATGTTGCACAGGTATCAGGGACGGAAGCCGGGTCACCACTACACCAGCCACTTCGGCTGCCACGGGGACTCTGGAGGACCGACCTTCGCCAACGAGCAGATCGTGTTCGTCTCCTCCTATCATCTCGTGGGGGATTCGAGCTTGACCATGCCGGACGGCAGTCTAGCTCTATGGGTCGAACTTAAAGGCACGGGACACGGCGAGATCCCGAAATGGCGCAACCAGCTCATCGACAAGATCGCCGAGTGGTCGGCCTACTGTGATTCGGGCGACGGCGGCAGTTCCTCCGGCAGCGACAGCGGTTCAGGCTCCAGCGGTTCAGGCTCCAGCGGTTCTGGATCCAGCTGCGCCGCTTCGTATGGCTCCTCGGCGGCCCCGCCGTTCACGGACGAAATGTCCCTCAGCGCCTCCGGGATGTGGATCGGGGACCACTGGCTATCTTTCGACGGCTCCGGCAGCAACGACACCTTCACCGCCATTTGTCTCCTCGACGGAAGTGGCACGATGGGAGTCGGCTCCGAGTGCACCGACAGCGGAGGCTCCGGCGGCGCCGGCAGCTCCGGCTGCGGGGGATACGGTGGGTACGGGGATAGCGGCTCCGGCGGCGCCGGCGGCTCCGGCTCCGGTTACGGCGGGTACGGCGATAGCGGCTCCGGCGGCGCCGGCGGCTCCGGCTCCGGTTACGGTGGGTACGGCGATAGCGGCTCCGGCGGCTCGGGGTACGGCGGGTGCGGGGATAGCGGCTCCGGCGGGGGAGGAGCCGGCGGAGGGGGCGGCGGCTGGTGACATGAGGCGAACGCGCCAGTCAGGACATGCGTGAAATCGGCCCCCAAAACGGATACCATCTCCCCGATGGACCTAACCGCTCGGTTTCGCGCCCCGCCCGGCGCGGTGCGCATCGGCGTCGGAGACGAACAGGAGCTTATCGCCACACCGCTCTCGCCCGGCGGCACGCTCGTGCCCCTGTGGTGTGCGAAGCTCCTCGGCGGGCTCGTCGAGGCGCGCACGCTCGAAGACCACGTGGAGCACCTCGCGTCGGAGCTTGGGGCCGACGGGCGTGAAGCTGGCATGCTCCGCGAAGGGCTCGCTCGCTTGGTCGAGGCCGGGGCGCTGGTGCCCGAGCGCGCGCTCGCGGACCGCGTGCTCGGCGGTGCGCTCGGCCCCGACCCGCGGCCACCCGGGCCCATTACGTGCCTGGGTGTCCCGACGCGCGATCGCCCCGACCTCCTTGAGCGCGCGATTGTCAGCTATCACGAAAACGCACGTGCACACGGCCGCGCTATCGAGATCGTCGTCGCCGACGACGCGCCCGACCGCGACGCGCGCGACCGGGCCCGCGCTCACCTCCGAGCCCTCTCGCGCAGCATCGGGGCCCCCATTGCGTATGCCGGCCTTGAGGAAAAGTTGGAGTTCGTCCGCTCCCTCGCGGCGGCGAGCGGCGTGCCGGAGGATCTCGTGCGCTTCGGGCTCGTTTGCACGGATGCCCGGCACTTCGGGGCCGGCGCCCACCGCAACGTGCTTCTCCTTCACGGCACGGGCGGGCGGATGCTCCTCGCAGACGACGACACCGTCTGTCGCGTGGCGCCCGTGCCAGATACGGAGTCCGGAAAAGCCCTTTCCTCCGACGACGATCCAACGCGGTTCTGGTTTCCCGACGAGGGCAAAGACGCGCTCGATCTCGTCGTACCCGGCCCGCACGATCACCTCGCCGCGCACGAAGAGATGCTCGGCCTGCGGGTGAGCGAGGCCCTCCGCCCACCCAGCGGTGCGGTGCTGCGGCTCGATCGGCTCGGATGGGGTTCGCTGCGGCGCCTCCGGGCGGAGACCTCGCGCATCGTCCTGACCGCATCCGGCGTCGCGGGCGACTCGGGCGTTGGATCCCCCGCGTTCCTCCTGTTCCTTGGCGCGCGCTCGCGAGAACGATTGCATAGAACACGCGGTGTATACGATCAGGCGTTCACCTCGCGCCGGATCGTGCGCGGCGCGTCGTGCCCCACCGTGGCCGACAGCGCGTTCTGCATGGGGCTCAACCTTGGAGTCGATCTGACGGGCCTCATGCCCCCATTCATGCCTGTCGAGCGCAACGAGGACGGCGTCTTCGGGGCGGCCGTCCGGTGGGTGCGGCGGGACGGTTTCTTCGGATTTTTGCCGCAGGTTGTCGCCCACCTCCCACCGGGGGGACGCAGCCACACGCTGGAGGGCGTGTGGAGTTCGCTCGGGGGCAACAACGCCAACGACATGCTGGTCAGTCTGATGCGAGGGGAGCTGGCCGACAGTCCGCCGCTCGCGCCGGAGCACGCGCTCTCACTCCTCGCTCGGCAGCTCCTCGCGTGGGCAGATCTGCCAGCGGAGGATCTCGGCGCCCTGCTCCGGGCACGCGTGTGGCGCGAGCGCACGCGCCGGATGTTCGAACTCGATGAGCGGCTGCGCGTGCTCGGGCGCAGCCCCTCGTGGTGGGCAGAGGCCGCCGACAGCTACCTGTCCGGGACACGGCGCGCGCTGGCGACGCCGGGATTCGCTGTGCCGCGCGACCTCGCCGCGGCGTTCGGCGCGGAGCGCACGGGGGCCGTGTATCGCTCGATGTTGCGAGGTTATGGCGCCCTCGTCGGCGCCTGGCCCACCCTCGTCGACCACACCCGCCGGCTCCGGGACGCTGGAATACGCCCCGCCCGAGCGCTTTGACCGGCTCGCAGATCGTCACTGGCATCGGTGAGCGCCCGCGAGTCGGCCTCGCCGTTCAGCCGGCCCATTCACGCGGGCGAACGAACAGTGTGGCAGGAATTGGTTGGCCGCCACCCGTGGCTAGAAACGCGGATGGGAGTCTCCTTGCGGCTGGGTACACCGAGGGCACCATCAACTTCGCCCATGGTGGGCGTCGGCGTCGATTTTGTGGCCTTTGGTTTCATGGATGAAGAGCAATGAAACCACGAGGGTGACGAGGCACACAAAAATAGGGTAGATCAGGCCGGTGTAGCGGGCTCCGTCACCGAAGATTGTTTTGACCGAGGCGCTTGTGGTAACGGCCGTTGCAATCAAGGGTAGAAAGCCGCCGAACCAGCCGTTGCCAAGATGGTAGGGCACGGACATGGAGGTGTATCGAATGCGGGTAGGAAAAAGTTCTACAAGAAAAGCCGCAACGGGCCCGTACACCATGCAAACGTACACCATCTGAATGATGAGAAGCAATACAACAGCGAGGGAGCTGAATGTGGCGGGCCGGGTGAAATGGTGGAGTGCGATGTAAATGGGTAGGTAGGTAAGGGCGGCAAGGGCGCAGCCCGCAAGCATTATTTTTTTCCTACCCACGCGATCTGAAAGCCAGCCAAACACGACAAAAAGGGGCGTTGTGACGGCGAGCGCGATCGATACAAGAACGTACGCCGTTTTCCAGTCTACCCCCAGGGATGCTTGAAGAAAGGTCAGCGCGTAAAACTGCCCGGTGTACCAAACAACGCCTTGGCCGGCGGTGGCGCCGAACAGAGCGATGAGGACGTAACGCAGGTTGACGGGATTTGTAAAGCTCTCTTTGAGGGGATTTTGACTGGTTTTCCCTGTGGCTTTTAGCTTTGCAAAAAGCGGCGATTCACGCATTTTTAAGCGAATGTACAGCGAAACACCGAGCAGAATGAACGAGACGAGGAAGGGCACGCGCCAGCCAAACTCTTTAAAACGCCGCCTCGCCGTATACAACGCGTGTAGTACCGATCACTCCCATGCTCAGAAAAAAGCCGAGCGTGGCAGTTGTCTGAATGAAGCTTGTATAAAAACCGCGGCGCGAGTCGGGAACGTGTTCAGCAACGTAGGTTGCGGCGCCGCCGTATTCACCGCCGAGCGCAAGGCCCTGAAGAAGCCGGAGAAACACAAGAGCGACGGTGGCAACGAGGCCGGCGGAGGCGTACGTGGGTAGAAGACCCGTCAGGGCGGTGGCGAGCCCCATGGTTGCCATGGTGACGAGAAAGGTGTATTTGCGGCCGATTCGATCGCCGATGTGACCAAAAACGACGGCGCCGAGCGGGCGAACGCCGAAGCCTGCGCCGAAGGTGGCAAGGCTGGCGAGGAGCTGCGCTGTTTCGTTTCCAGCCGGGAAAAAGAGGTTGCCGAAGAACACGGCGAGGCTGCCGTAGAGGTAGAAATCATACCACTCAAACAGGGTGCCCAGCGACGAGGCAATGAGCACGCGGCGCAGCGTTGTCGGGTCAACTTGGTCGCCTTCGGGGGAAGGTGCGTCGGTGACCGCCGATTCAGTGGTGGGACTCATCGGAGCATTCTATACGCGATTGTGGGGCGCGATCTGCAAACAATCGACGGCGCAATGCCTGAGCTGCCCACCCCGGTCGGTGCTCGGCGCAAGCGCCTGCGCGCCGTCTGCCCCTCCCAAATCGCTCGCGGTGCTCGCTCAGGGAGGGGGCGCGCCGTGCAGCGGTATATCGTTTCAGTGAAGCTGTACGTTCGCGCGAGTGAATGGGCCACACGCGCGGCACTTGGGATCAGGCGCGCGGAACACGCAAGGAAGTCATCGGGGTTTCCGGCTTCCCAACCGAGGCAACAGGGCGTACGATGATCGTCGCAATGCCCTCTGCAGATGTCCCCAGCCAGGGCTCGCATGAATCGCGGCTCCTCGAAGCGCTCGCGGACGGCGAACAAAACCTTGCCGTCACGCTGCTTCTGCAACGCTACGGGCCGGAGATTTTGGGGTTCCTCGCAGCGCTGCATCGAAGCGAGGATGACGCGGGGGAGGTGTTCTCGATGTTCGCGGAGGCCGTCTTTAAGTCCATCGCGGCTTTCGAGCATCGTGGATCAATTCGGGCCTGGGCCTACGCGATCGCGAGGCACGCGTCGCTCCGCTACCGTCGCGATGCGCGGCGGCGCGATGCGCGCATTCGGCCGTTTGCAGATGATAAGGCGCTCTCCGACGTTGAAGCTAAGGTCCGAACGGAGACGCTCTCTTTCCTCCGCACCGAGAAACGCAGCAAACTGGCTGCCCTTCGCGATGCGCTCCCGGCGGATGATCAGGTGTTGTTGATGTTGCGCGTCGACAGGCAGCTCCCGTGGAATGAACTCGCGCTCGTTCTCCACGACGTAGATGAGAAACCCCTCACAAATGAGGCGCTAAAGCGTGAGTCCGCCCGGCTGCGCAAGCGTTTTCAGACGCTCAAAGAGCAGCTTAGAGAAGCGGGTCGCCGGGCGGGTCTTCTTGGAAACGAGGGAGACGAATCATGAGCGGGCGGGTCGGCGAAAAACCGCTGAGATCCTCCGGTGAGCGCACCGCGGATTCGTCGGCGAACACTATGTCGTCGCATTGTGCGACGTCTCCGTCCGAGAGCTTCGATTCGTTCCTTAAAGACGTGGCGCATATCTCTGCCCCTCGCCGCGCGCAGTCGAGCCTGAATCTTACGCCCGGCACGCTGATCGCCACTCGGTACCAACTCGTCAAGCCGCTCGGGCAAGGCGCACACGGCGTGGTCTGGACTGCGGAAGACCGGCTCGCCCGCACACGGGTGGCGGTGAAACTGCTGGTTGCTCGATCGGTAGACCAAGCGGTCAGCGCGCGTGTGGAGATCGCATCCCTGCGCCGGCTTCGCCTGCCGGGGGTAGTCCAGCTTCTGGACGAAGGCGTCGCGAACGGCACGGTGTTTCTGGTGATGCCTCTCGTGCATGGTGTCCCATTTCCCGGCACCGGGGCGGCGGCTCGGTGGGAAAACATCTCGCCCACCGTGGAGTTGCTTTTGGAGACGCTGGCGCGTGTCCACGACGCGGGCATCGTCCACCGGGATCTCAAGCCCGCCAACGTGCTTGTCGACAACGCGATGCGACCAGTGGTGCTCGACTTCGGCCTTTCGCTCGCTTCGGTGTTCGAGGCGGAAAACGGCGGGCGCATTGTTGGAACGCCGGCATATCTCGCACCGGAGCAGCTCCTTGCCGGACGAATCGACGCGCGCGCCGATCTCTACGCTGTGGGCGCGATGCTTTACCAGGCACTCGCCGGTCAACTCCCACACAATGCTGACAATGTGCCCGCGCTGCTCGCGGCCAAGACCCAGGCGCCACTCCCCCTCGCAAGTCTGGCCCCGGCAACGCCCGCTGAGGTGGCGTCCGTCGTGGATGCGCTCCTGGCGACTTCGCCCGCAGATCGTCCGGCATCGGCCCACGAGGCGCTGGAGCGATTGCACGGTGGGCGGGCGGGCTCGCGGCTCGGCATGGCGCAGTGGAGCCACCTGGAGGAGGCGTCGGCAGCAATCGCGCTGGAGCGGCTGCAAGGCCTCTTCGTTGAGCATGATCCGCTTTCGTCGGTGCGAGAGGATGCGGCCCGATTGCTTCACGAACGAACGAGCGGCGATCCACGGCGCGTTCGAGAGGAGCTGGATGCGTGGGTGCGCGCCGGTCACTGTCGCTGGCAAATGGGCCCAAACGCGCGGCTCGTTATCGAGCGCGAAGCGGTGGATCAGCTGGAGACCCGACTCTGGGTGAACATATCGCCGAACGACCCACTGGCCTTCGCTGACGAAGCGCTCGCGCTCGCCCACCGTCTTGCAGAATCGGGACGGCTCGGCAACGCGACTGCCGTGCTGCACGACGGCCTCGCGGCACTCCGGCGCACCAATACCCAGTCACTCGATCGAATCGAGCGGCTGCTCGCTCTATGGGTCGAAGTCGCGATCGCGGACGCGGCGCCGCAAGCTCTCGATCGGGTGCTCTACGAGATCTGCCGCACGGGCCCTCGCTCGGCAACGATCGCCGGACTCGAAGCACTTGTCTACGCGGCGCTCGCTGTCGGCGCGTGGAACGAACGCGCCCTCGATCTGGCCTCGTCCATAGAGCCTTTCGCCGAGCGCTCGCTGGAGCGGCTGCGCTGCTCGATCCGTGTGATGGCGGCGCGACGCACGTCGCCGGCTCGCGAAGAAGCCGTCATCGCGGAACTCGCCGGCTGGACGCGCGAATCAACAGATCCGGCGACGCACGCGGCTTTCTGCTGCTGGCTGGGCCGGTTGCGATACCGCCAAGGACGCTACGACGAAGCGGCGACGCTTCACGGCGAGTCGGCTGAGTGCGCCCCTTGGTTGACGGTGCGCTGCGCCGCGCTGACGAGTCAGGCGTCGGCGCTGATGGAAGACTTTCGTTTCGACGAGGCACTTGAGACGGCTGAACGAGCGCTCGTCCTGGCGCGCGCGAGCCGGCACGCGTATGGACGCGCTCAAACTGAAGTTGTGGCCCGAGCCATTGCGTACCGGCGGGCGGAGCCCATTTCGCCCGACCTCCCATGGATCGAAGCGCTCGCCAATCTTCATGTTCCCGAGCTGGAGGCGCTGGCCTGCCTCACCGAGAGTGCCGCCGCGTGGCGCGGAGGCGACCTCGATCTCGCTCGATCGCTCGCCGTTCGCGGGCGGCAGGCTTGGGCATCCGTGGGAGAGACCGGCGGTGGACTCCTGCTGATTTCGGCGCTGGCGCTCGCGTGCGACAAGGCGCGCGACGAAACAAAAGAAGCGACAACGCTTTACGAACAGGCGCTCGATTGCTCGATACCCGGAGTGGGCATTCAGGTGTTGGCGCTTGTGGCTCCTCGGCTGTCTTCAGCGCCCCTCGGTGCGGAGCGCATCCGGGCGTTGGCCGCTCAAGTTCCCGAATCGAAGTGGGGTCTCCGGATTGATATCTTATCTGTTCAGGAGTCGCTCGATCGGCTGAGCACGTGGGTTTCTCAGCCGGCAGTGCATGTCGATGTGATGGCCTCGTAATCCCCTGTCCCGGCGTTTGCGGGCGGGCGGACGGCATCCGTCGAATCTCTGTAGACAATCTGGATGTTCACGTTCCTCGCTTCTCCGATGAAGTCGTCCTGGCTTGGCCAGGTGTACGCCGCTCGCCGAGGTGCAATCGGCTGACTGGGAAGCGACTCACCCGCGCCGGTGATGTGCGGCGTGTAAAGTTGCCAGTGCTCCCTGCACCGTGTAGCGCTCTCACCAATGACGTAGACCCACCCCACCTCGCAATCGAACTGGAAGATCTGGTAGCGTGCGTACAGGTTGGGATTCGGTTTGAAGGGATTCACTTGGTGCGGATCCCCAGGTGGCCGCGAAATCGTTCGCCCCCACACCTCTTGCTCGGCATCCATCTCTTCCTGTGTTTTCTTGATTCTGGTCGGTGCTGGCATGAAACCCATGGGAATCTCCTTTTTCGTGGAGCTCGCCCGTTTTGTCTACCCATAGTTGTTCCGGTCGAGGACGGATGGGGCAATGCCGAAGCCGTGCTCCGCGAATAGCGCTCTGCAGCAGACGTGCCGCCCGGCACTGCGCCACCACTGCCACCTTGAGGCGGCATTGTTTGAGGCAAGCGATCCGAAGATGTCCGCTGGATCGTCTATCCGTGCTCGGTCGCAGCGCAGAAGCTGCGTAGCCTACACGGTCATTTGATCCGAACAGCGGTCAAGCGGTGACTGGGAGGCAGCACGAGCGTTCCGGCAGGGAAGGAAGCCCCGAACCAGATCGTGGAGGATCCGTTGCGGTGGCCTTTGATCTGAATCTTCGTATTGGCAGCCACGGTAACAACGCTCGATGTTGTCGCTGCAACCAGGCTGCAATGAGCGCTCACGCCGTCACAGGTTGGCGCGCCCCCATAACCGATGGTCGTTTGCACAGGGCTCCTCGACATCGGGATCTCGACGCCGTCCGTAGCGTTCCAAAGGCTGATCTGCACGCCGTCAGCCGAGACGCTTGTCGACAGCGTCGCGAACCCTTCGATGCGCCAGGTTCCGGGGGTCAAATCGAGGCTGATGCTCTCGTACACCAGATCCTGCGCAAGCATGCCCGTCTCGATCGCATCGCTGCTGGCAGCCAGGGACACGTGCGCCGCTTCCAGGGATGTGATGCGCTCGTCCAGTTTCTCGAACGTGCCGTTCAGATGGGCGGCGGTAAGCAGTTCCCCCTCGCTCCAAGTGTGTTCTACGTTCGCATACGCGACGGCGGCTCCGCCCAAAACGAAGAGTTGAACCACCACCGCGGCAGCGATACGCTTCGCACGCGTGGACAACTCGAGGTCGATAACAGCTAACTTGATCTTCATGGTCGTTACCTCCGGCTACTGAACCAAACAATTGCCAATCATGGAAACCCCCAGTTTGCAGGTGCCGACGTCGCCGCCACCCGCACCCGTTCCTCCCGTGCCGCCGCCGCCCGTGGTCGAGCTGGTGGTGGTCGTTTCGCCCCCCGCGCCTCCGGATCCCGTCGTCTCGTTGGTGTTGCCGCAGCTCACCGCGGCCACCGCCACAAGAACGAGTGTCACCCGCCCAAGTTGAGAGCCACTGTTCCCTACCATCGTTTCCTTCTTTCTACCCGTGCACCCGCCCAAACGGCATTGGTGCAAAAGGCTCATCGCCGCGTCTGTCGCAAGGGTCACAAGCCAGCCGCACGCGACAGGTCGGCTCGGCCGTCTGTTGTGTCGCGCTCAGATGGTTGTTTCCGGTGGCCTCCACTTGTGAGCGGAGAAGCGTCGATTTTTTTCGCGGCGACTGGCGGAGCCTTTTTTGCCCGACCCCAAGCGCACAGTCAAAACGTTTGCCCCGCCCGCGCCGCGCGCAGCGAAGCGAGCACGGCGCTTGGGCGGGGCGCCCGCCGCGGGAAACGCGCCTCCATCCTGATGAGCGCCTCGGCGCGGCGGGCGGGGGTGGGCAACTTCCGGCTTGCTCTCGTTGGCGACCTCGAAGATCTACCCCGGCTTAGCACCAAAGACTCTTTGCGGCGCCGGTGGCTGGTTACAATTCGAGCCCCCCGGGGTTACAGTCAGCGCGACGCCCACACCGTTCTCACGCGGGTGCTTGAGCACGGCCGCCTGAACGATACGAAGTTCGGTTTGGCCGAAGCGAACGCCTACCACGTGTTTCGTTCGCTTGAAATGCCTTGAGCTGCGTGAGCGGATTGGCGCCATCCCGTCTACCATCTACCATCTACCATCTACCCATGGAGCCCTCATGGACATCTCGCTTGCTCCGCTCATCAATGTGTACAGCCTTTCCACCGGAAGGCGCCTGTTTGCTCTGGGTCAAGTGATGAAAGTGGCCAAAGAACAGGGCTATAAAGACTTGGCTGCTCACTGTGATCAGGGTCGATCGGGAGGGGGTTCGAGGATTGAATACGCTCCAAAGCGGAGCAGCCCGCCGAATGGCAACGCCGTTTGCCGTGCGAAAGAATCTGCTGCGCTGGGATGCGAAAACGGTGACGCTTAGGAGGATTGGGAGAGTCTGGAAAACGCAGCGTTTTGGAGCGTTCCCAGTTTGGAGCGTTTGGCGGCGTAGGAACGAGGCGGGATCAGAACTTCACGTTGTCGAAGTAGTACGTTTTTGCGCCCGCCATGGCGCCAGTGACGCCAAAGTTGAAAAAGATGGAGACGCGATTGAATGTGTAGGCTGTATTCAGCGCGGCGGTGCCCATGGCTTCGTTTGAGAAATCAAACTCCAGGGTTTCCCATCCACCTGCCACGGTAGTGGTGGCCTCGGTTTCACAACTGTGTGTTGGATCGGCGGCGTCCTCGACTTTGAGGCGCACCTGAATGCCCGCGTCCGGCGACCATGAGCGCACCGTCATCTTGGTGGCCGTGGCGCTGAAGGGGAGGACAGGGATGCTGTTGTTGGGCTCGGTGGACACCGTCACACCGGCCCACAACTCGGCGGTTGCGGACTTGTTGACTTTGCCGACTTTGTTGTTCGCGTTTTCAGGATCGGCGACAACGCTGGAGTCCTCGTCCCCACCAAAACCGGTGAGTGTGTAAGTCACCGCGGAGTCGTCGAACGTGATGTCGAGGATCGCCGTGCCGCCGGTGCCTCCCGTCCCGCCTGTGGCGCCGCCCGTGCCACCGGTGGCGCCGCCCGTGCCACCCGTCATCCCGCCGGTGCCGCCGGTCATCCCGCCGGTGCCACCGGTCATCCCGCCGGTGCCACCGGTCATCCCGCCGGTGCCGCCCGACGCGGTGGTGGTGCCGCCCGTGCCGCCCGAGCTGCTCGTGGAGGTGGTGGAGCCTCCGGTGCCGCCCGTGCCTGTCGATCCACCATCGTCGCAACCGGCAAGCCAGCCGACGGAGAGCACCGCGAGGACCGATACGAATCTCGAAGCCGATTGCACTCTCATGAGACCTCCATCTGCTTGCTAAAGCCAAAAACGCGTTGTGAGAACGTTCTCACGCTATAACACGCCGGGGACACTTTCAAGCGAGATTCGCGAGGACCGGGAATTCACCACAGAATCGCGGAGTACGCGGAGGGGAGACGGCGTTTGGGGTTTGTCGGGTTGAATGAGTACACATCGTCCCTGAGCCGGAGCTGGGCTGAGGATCTTTTCGATGTCTTGATCGCTTGTGCGAGGGAATGAAGGCGGCGCGCCTTTGGCAAGCTTGCCGTTCGAAACGGTGTCAGCGCGCGTTGCCGGAAGTGGAGCGACGCACGATGATCTGAGGCGGAAGGAGCACTTGGAGCGGGCCATCGCGCAGGCCTTCGGAGAGCGTGCGGAGCATCTCCCCGGCCTGCGCGCCCACCTCGTAGAACGGAAACCGGACCGTCGTGATTTCCGCGGGGGCCGCGATGGGATCGTCGTCGATGCCACACAGCGCGAGATCTTCCGGGATCCGAAGGCCGGCCGCGCGAGCTGCATCGCCCACCGCTGCGGCCATGCGATCGGTTGCGCAGACGATCGCCGTCGGGCGCGCGGTCCTCGGCAGCGCCCACATGGCGTCGAACGCCTGCACCGCAAAGCCCGGCGTGAAGTCGCGGTTGAGGTCGACGCGCGCATCGAGCGCAAGCCCGCACCGATCCATCGCGGCGAGGTAGCCGTCGTGACGATCGCGCGCGTTCGCGCTGAGCTTGAGTTCGCCCCCGATGAAGCCGATGCGACGGTGCCCTTCGTGGACGAGGTGCTCCACCAAGACACGGCTCGCGTGCACGTTGTCGAGATCGATGAACGACAGCTCGCGATCGCGAGGGCGGTAAGCAACGAGCACCGTCGGCACGCGCTGCTTCCGAAGATCTTTGAGCGCTGCTTCTTCGGTGCGCGGCGCGAGAATGAGAAGCCCGCCGAGCTGCGACTCGTGGCAGAAGCGTCGGCAGCTCTCCGATTGATCAAAGCGACCCACGACGTTTTGAAGCAAGACGCGATGCTCGGCCTTGCCGGCGGTATCGAGCAAGCCTCCGAGCACCTTTGCGTAGTAGTGGTCGAGCGAGCTTGGCGTGAAGTACCAGAAGGAGAGCAGGCCCCACGTGTTGCGTCGCCGCGACTTGAGCGCGCCCGCAACGGTGTTCGGATGGTAGTCGAGCTTGCGCGCCGCTTGGAGCACGCGCTCCCTGTTTGCCGCGCTTACCGGACCGGAGCCCGTGAGCGCTCGAGATACGGTGGAGCGGTGGACTCCCGCCTCACGGGCAACGTCCTCAATGTTCACGCGATGGGCCATTGGGCGGCAGCTTAGACCGTTCTCTGCGAGCGCCGTTTCTTCTTCTTTGAACGGGCGCTCCCAAACTATGCTTGCGCGGATGAGAACGTTCTCAGTTTCCGAGTCAGATTCGCGCACGGCACTTCCGACTGAAAAAAGCTTCGACTCGCTTGGCGCCGAAGACGTTTTGTCTGTGACGGGGCGCTTCGTGGAGGATGGCTCGGCCTATCGTATCGACGGCGTCGAGCGAATGGCTCCGTTTCTGATGAGCGTTGTGTCGGCCTCGGATCACTGGCTCTATTTGTCAAGCCAAGGTGGGCTCACCGCGGGGCGGGTGGAGGCCGCGCGCTCTTTGCTCGCGTACGAGACAGACGACAAGCTGCATCTGGGGCACGGGGTGAAGGGGCCGATGACAATCGTGCGCGCGTTCGCGGCGTCGGGGGAGTCGGTTTTGTGGGAGCCCTTCGACGATCGCGCAGTCGGGTCGGGCCGGCGCCGCAGCATCATCAAAAGCGCGCTCGGCACGCGGGTTACGCTCGAAGAACGCGACATCGCGCTTGGGCTCACCGTCCGCGTCGAGTGGACAACGAGCGAGCGTTTCGGCTTCGTGCGCACCGTGGAGCTGTGCCGCGAGTCCACGTCCAATGTGGTGCGGGCGGACGTGCTCGACGGCCTGCTCGATGTGACGCCCGCGGAAGTGCCGCTTGCTGCGCAGCAGACGTTGAGCAATCTCGTCGATGCGTACAAGCGCACCGAACTCGACCCAGCGACCGCGCTCGCGATTTATTCGATGGAAGCGCTGCTTTCGGACCGAGCCGCCCCCGCCGAGGCGCTGCGCGCGAACGTGGTGTGGTCCACCGGGACGCGCGGAGCCAAGGTGCTTTTGTCCGACGAGCACGCGCGCGCTTTTCGAGAGGGGCGGTCGCTTGAGCACAGTTCACTTTCCGTCGGCCGTCGCGGTGCGTACCTCGTCCTGAGGCACGTCGATTTCACGAGCGAGCCTGTGCAGCGATGGCGAGTGATCGGTGACGTTCACCTGAGCCAGGTGGAGGTGATCGCGCTGCGCGAGCTTCTGCGATCCGACGCGGCGCTCGACGTTGCGATCGATCACGACGTTGCCGCAGGCGAGGCTGCGCTCACGCGCAACGTCGCCGCGGCCGACGGCCTCCAGTGCACGGAGGACCGGTCCGCCACGGCTCACCACTTTGCCAACGTGCTCTTCAACAACATGCGCGGCGGCGTTTTCGATCGCGATCACCGCATTGACGAGGAGGATCTCGCGCGCTTTCTGACGAGCCGCAATCGCGAGGTCGCGGCGCGCCACAACGGGTGGCTCCGCGGCGTCACGGACATAAATCACACAGAACTTGTCGCCGCTGCGTACTCAACCGGCGATCCCCACCTCGTGCGGCTTTGCCTCGAATACCTGCCGCTCACATTCGCACGGCGCCACGGCGATCCGAGCAGGCCGTGGAACCGCTTCTCGATCCGGCTCCGAAACCCCGACGGATCTCGCAGCTTCAACTACGAGGGCAACTGGCGCGACATCTTCCAGAATTGGGAGGCGCTCTGCCAAAGCTTCCCCGGCTTCTTCGAGCCTGTCATCGCCCGCTTTGTGAACGCGTCCACGGTGGACGGCTTCAACCCGTACCGCATCACGCGTGAAGGGATCGACTGGGAAGTACCCGATCCCCACGATCCGTGGGGCCACTTTGGTTATTGGGGCGATCACCAGCTTGTGTACCTCGTTCGCTTACTGGAGGCCTCGGAACGGATGCGGCCCGGCGCTTTTGCCGGCTTGCTCGATCGCGATGTGTACAGCTACGCCGACGTGCCGTATCGACTTCGCTCCTACGATGAGCTGATCCGCGATGCAAAAACGACGCTCGTCTTCGATCGCGATGTCGAGCGGCGCACGGCGGAACGCGTGGCGCGGATTGGCGCCGATGGTCGCTACGTCGCGGCAAAAGACGGCGCGGTGCTCCTCGTGAACCTCGCGGAGAAGCTCCTCGTGCCCGCTTTGTCGAAGCTCTCGTGCATGGTGGTGGACGGCGGGATCTGGCTCAACACGCAGCGCCCCGAGTGGAACGACGCCAACAATGCTCTCGTTGGGAGCGGCCTGTCGGTGGTCACGCTCGCGCATCTGCGGCGCTACTTGTCCTTTCTCGCGGGCGTGTTTCAGGGTGAAAAGAGCTTTGCCGTCTCGGCTGAGGTGTCCGCGTGGCTCCATCGGGTGACGGAGGCTCTCGTGCGCCACGCGGGCTCTTTGGCCGCCCCACGCGTGGACGATCGCGCCCGCCGCGCGGTGATGGACGACCTGGGTCGCGCGTTTTCCGACTACCGCGCTGAAGTGTACACCCACGGTCTCACCGAACGAGTGTCCGTCGCCGAACGTGAAATCCGCGGCCTGTGCAGCATCGCGCTCACGTACGTCGACCACGGTCTGCGAGCGAACATCCGGGACGACGGGCTTTGCCACTCGTACAACCTCCTCGCGCTCGAAGACGATGTCGCACGCGTCTCGCCGCTCTACGAGATGCTGGAGGGTCAAGTCGCGCTGCTCAGCGCCGGTTTGCTCCGCCCCGACGAGGGACTGCGGGTGGTGCGCGCGCTTTTCGCGAGCGCCATGTACCGCGCGGATCAACGGAGCTTCATGCTTTATCCCGAGCGTCGTCTGCCGAGCTTCTTCGAAAAGAACCAGGTACCCGAAAGCGTCGTGCGCGAGAGCCCGCTCTTGTCCGCACTGCTCGCCGAAGGCGACGCGTCGATTGTCGCCCGCGACGTCACAGGCGTCGTCCGCTTTCAGCCCGATCTTCACTCCGCGTCGGATCTTGCCGCGGCGCTCGACGAACTCGCGCACGACTCGCGCTTCGCGCTCCATGTCCAAGCGGACAAAGGCGCTGCACTGCGCGCGTACGAGGCGGTCTTTCACCACCACGCGTTCACCGGCCGTTCGGGCACGATGCACAAATACGAGGGCATCGGGTGCATCTACTGGCACATGGTCGCCAAGCTGCTCGTCGCAGCGCAGGAGATGCTCTTTCAGGCGATTCGGGAGGGCGCGTCGAGCGCCGTCGTGTCCGGTTGGGTGGACGCGTACGAGAGCATTCGCGCGGGGCTTGGCTACCACAAATCCCCCTCCGAATACGGCGCATTTCCGACCGATCCTTACTCCCACACACCGCGCCACCTCGGCGCTCAACAACCCGGCATGACGGGCCAGGTGAAAGAAGAGATCCTCACGCGCCTGTGGGAACTGGGCGTGCGCTTCGAAAACGGCCTTCTCCGCTTCGACGCGACGCTGCTCCGGCGCGGGGAGCTTCTGCAGCAGCGCAGGGCATGGACAATTCCCGATGGCGATGCCGGCGTGCGCACCATCGACCTGCCGGCGGACTCCGTGGGGTTCACCGTCTGCCGGGTGCCCGTCATCCTGCACGCGCAGGACGGTCCGTGGCGAATCACGGTGACCTGGTTCGGAGGAAAGACGGTCGACCTGCCGACAGACCACCTGGACGCCTCGATCACACGCGTTCTGCTTGCGCGCACGGGCGGGATCGACCGCATCGACGTGGCCGTCCCGCGCTCCGAAATCTCTCGAAACTGAACGATCGGCTCCTGACCCAGACCCACGACTGAGGCGTCAGGCGACGACCCGAAGCGTTGGGGTGACTGGAGCGTCTGGAGCAGCCGAGCCGTACGCCGCGCCGCGTCATGGAATCCCGCAAAAAATTGGTATGCCGCCTCTCTTTCCACTTGCTCTGGCTGGCACAAAGTGAGAACGTTCTCAGTGCCGCGGACCGCAAGAATACTTCTCGCCCGCGGCGCTCTCGATCTCCCACCTCGCCGCACGGAGCTGGAGCGCGCATTGAAAGCCTGGCTTGTCGCCCTTGCCGCCACGTCCACCGGCCTGCTCAGCGCCGGGTGCGCGATCGAGCGCCCAGAACCGCCGGCCGGGGTGCTGTCCGTCTCGATTGAGCAGACGAGCGCGTGGGTGCGCAATTTCAACCCGCTGCTGCCCGCCGGTGCCGGACGTTGGCCCACGCGCAACGGGATCTACGAGCCTCTCCAGATCTACAACGGCGTGACGCACCGATGGGTTCCTTGGCTCGGGAGCGAAGCCACCTGGTCGGACGACCTGCGCACCCTTCGGGTTTCGGTGCGCCGGGGCGTGCGCTGGTCCGACGGGGCGCCCTTCACCGCCGACGACGTCGTTTTCACGTTCGAACTGCTCCGCAAGCACAAGGTGTTCGATTCAAACGACGTGTGGAGCTTCTTGGAAAGCGTGCGCACCGGGGACGGACAGACCGTCGAGATGCGCCTCTCGCGCGTGTTCGTTCCCGGGATGGATAGTCTCCTCCAGCAGCCCATCGTCCCGCGTCATATCTGGGAAAAGATCGCCGACCCAATGACGTTCACCAACCCCGAGCCTGTCGGAACAGGCCCGTTCACCGAGGTGCGTGTCTTCCGCAACCAAGTCTACGAACTCGGCAAAAACCCCTATTACTGGCAAGCGGGGAAGCCGGCCGTGGACGGCCTTCGGTTCCTCGCATTCCCAAGCAACGATCAGGCGAACATGGCCCTGATTGAGGGCGCGGTTGACTGGTCTGCAAACTTTGTCCCCGCCATCGACAGGACGTTCGTGGCGCGCGATCCGAAGGACAACCACTATTGGTCTCCCCTCTTTGGAAGCACGGTGTTCCTGTACGCCAACACTGCGCGGGCGCCGTTTGGGGATGTGCGCATTCGCAAGGCCCTCAGTCGCGCCATTGACCGGGACAAGCTCGTTCAGGTTGCCATGTACGGTTACACGCGCCCGGCGGACGCGACCGGCCTCTCGGATGCGTACGCAGACCTTCGAGATGCCGAGGCCGGCGCCGCAGACTGGATGCGCTACGACACCGCGGCGGCGAACGCGCTTCTCGATGAAGCAGGCGCCCTCCGCGGGCCGGACGGAATGAGGCGAACGGCCGAGGGGTCGCCGCTCCGCATCGAGATTCAGGTGGTGTCGGGCTGGTCCGACTGGGTGCGCGGCGGCCAGGTGATCGCGAGCGCGCTCCGCGAAGTCGGCGTTGACGCAAAACTCCGCCTCTACGACATGAGCGCGTGGATTGACCACCTTCAGCGTGGGGACTTCGACATGGCCATTGCATGGTCCGGCGAAGGCCCAACTCCCTACCGGTTTTATCGGTGGCTCATGTCGCCCGAGACGGTCACTCCGCTCGGCCAGGTGGCCGCGTCCAACTGGCATCGATTCGGCGATGCGCGCGCGGGGGAGCTGCTTCAAGCGTTTGAGCGCACGAGCGACCCCGCCGAGCAAAAGCGGCTAATGCACGACGTGGAGCGCCGTTTTGTGGAACTCGTTCCAGCGATTCCACTCTTTCCGGGCCCCCTTTGGGGCGCCTACCGCACGCGCCGATTCGAAGGGTTTCCCAATGCAGACAACCCGTATGCAAAACTTACCCCCAATGCGGCGCCCGAGGCTCTCCTTGTCCTGGTTGAGCTGCGACCGAAGGTGAAGTGATGGGGTACGCTCTGCGCAGGCTTGGGTTCTACCTTCTGGCGGCGTTCGCGTCGATCACGCTCAATTTCCTGGTGCCGCGACTTATGCCCGGTGACCCTGCGTCGGCCATGTTCGCGCGATTCCAGGGACAGATGCAGCCCGAGGCCATGACCGCGCTGCGCGCCTCTTTCGGGCTCGACGCCGGCTCCACATTCCAGCAATATCTCGCCTATCTCAAGCACGTTTTTACGGGGGATCTTGGCCGCTCGATCGCCTATTACCCGACCCCTGTGACCGACGTGATCGGCACCGGCCTCGCCTGGACGCTTGTGCTCACGGGCGTGGCGGTCATCTTGAGCTTCGCCCTCGGCACATTCCTTGGCACCCTCGCTGCGTGGCGGCGCGGCGGCTTATTGGACTCGATGTTTCCGCCGGTGCTCGCGTTCATCGGGGCTTTTCCTTACTTCTGGTTGGCGATGTTCGCGCTCTACCTGTTCGGCTTCGTGCTGGGTTGGTTCCCCCTGCGGCACGCGTATTCCTACGACATGACGCCCGGGCCCACGTTCGGCTTCTTTCTGGATGCCGTTCACCACGCGGTGCTGCCGGCCGCCACCATCGTCGTCGCCACCGTCGGCGGCTGGATGCTCGGAATGCGAAATAACATGATTGGCATCCTCGGCTCGGACTACATCACCATGGCGCGGGCGAAAGGTCTGTCTCAAAAAAGGGTGATGTGGCGCTACGCCGCACGAAACGCCCTCTTGCCGAGTATCACGAGCTTCGGCATGGCGCTTGGCTTCGTCCTCTCCGGCTCGCTCTTGAGCGAGATCATCTTCTCGTATCCGGGCATGGGCTACCTGCTCGTTCAGGCCGTTCGGGGCCAGGACTACCCGCTGATGCAGGGGCTTTTTCTGATCATCACCCTGAGCGTCCTTTTCGCAAACTGGCTGGTGGACATCACCATCGCGTGGCTCGACCCGAGGACGAGGGCCAATGAATAGCCGGCTTCGCGCGTTCGGCCGCAACCGAAAGGCCACCTTTGGAGGGCTGATCCTCCTCGGGTTCGCTTTCATGATGATCTTCGGGCCTCTGCTCGTGCAAGACCCCACGGCCTTCCTCGGGGTGCCGCATTCTCCCCCTTCGTGGGAGCACTGGCTGGGCACCACGGGGCAAGGGCAAGACGTGCTCGCGCAGGTGGTCGTGGGCTCTCGGGTGACCCTGCTCGTGGGATTCGCCGTCGGGATCCTTGTGGTGTTTGTGGGCGCCCTTGTTGGTGTGACCGCCGGCTATTTCGGCGGGTGGATGGACGATATTTTGTCGATCCTCACCAACGTATTCCTCGTTATTCCGGGGCTCCCCTTGGCGGTCATTCTGGCCGCGTACCTGCCTGTGGGCCCGGTCAGCTTGACGGCGGTCCTTGTCGTGTCGGGCTGGGCCTGGAATGCGCGCGTCTTTCGCTCGCAGACCCTTTCTCTGCGCGGGCGCGACTATGTGGCTGCGGCCGTTGTGGCGGGTGAGCGACGCTTTTGGATCATCACCCGGGAGATCCTGCCGAACATGGCCTCGCTCCTGGTGTCCGCGTTCATCGGGACAACGATCTATGCCATTGGAGCGCAGGTCGGGCTCGAATTTCTGGGGCTCGGAGACGTGGGCAAAGTCACTTGGGGCACCAACCTCTACTGGGCCGCCAACGATGCGACGCTCCTGACGGGCTCGTGGTGGATCCTTTTGCCAACCGGCCTCTGCATCGCGCTCGTGGGCTTCGCGCTCACAATGCTCAACTTCGCCATCGACGAGGTGACCAATCCCCGCCTTCGCACCGAGCGCGCAGCGAAAGCCAATCCCGCGGAGCCACCGGCCGACAACGCCCCTCGCGACAAGGCGCCTTTGCCCGAGGGCGACCCGCGACCTGTTCTCTCCGTGCGCCATCTGGTGGTGGAGTTTCCCTCCGATGCCGGAGTGATCACCGCGGTGGACGACGTGTCTTTCGAGATCCAAGCCGGCGAGGTATTCGGCCTCGCCGGGGAGTCGGGGAGCGGCAAGTCGACCATCGGACAAGCGATCCTCCAAATCCTCCAACCGCCCGGCCGCGTGGCCCGCGGAGAGATCCACTTCGAAGGCGCCGACATTCTTGTGATGAACGCTGTTGAGCTGCGGCGCTTTCGATGGCGGGACGGCTCCATGGTGTTCCAGAGCGCCATGAACGCTTTGAATCCCGTGCTCACTGTCGGCGAGCAGGTCGCCGACACCCTTGAAGCGCACGGGGTCGTCACCGCAGAAGAGATCCGCCGCCGAACCGACGAACTGCTCGATCTTGTCGACATCGATCGAAAAAATGCCTCGGCCTATCCCCATCAGCTCTCGGGCGGTATGAGGCAGCGCGTGGTGATGGCCATTGCGCTCGCCCTCCGCCCCCGACTCGTGATCATGGATGAGCCGACCACGGCGCTTGACGTGGTGGTGCAGAAAGAGATCCTCCAGAGAGTCATGAAGCTGGAGAAAGAACTCGGTTTCTCGATTCTCTTCATCAGCCACGATCTCCCGCTCATGTTGGCCTTTGCCGATCGCGTGGGCATCCTCTACAAAGGCAAGCTGGTCGACGTCGCCGCCCCAGGAGCCCTCGGGCTCGCCGAGCGACACCCCTACACCAAAAAACTCATGCACGCCTTCCCGTCGCTCACCGGCCCGCGGAGCCTCGCCGCGCCTCGCCGCGAAGACGGCGGAGTGCAGGCCAAGTCCAACGTTCTCCTTTCGATTCGGGGCCTGCACAAGTCTTACAAGACGGGCAGCGGCCTGCGAAAGCGCAGCCGTCAAGTCCTGCGTGATGTCTCCTTTGATGTGCATGAGGGCGAGATCGTCGCGCTTGTCGGCGAGTCAGGGTGTGGAAAGAGCACCATTGCGCGGCAAGTCATGCGCCTTGAAACTCCCGACTCCGGGCAGATGAGCTTCCGGGGCGAGGACGTGTTCACCAACGAACCGCGGCGCGCCTCGCTCACCTATCGGGGTCAGGTACAATTCGTATTCCAAGATCCCTTCGGCTCGCTCAACCCGGTGCACACCGTGGCTCACCACCTCGCGCGACCGCTCCTCATCCACGGGCGCGTCACGCGCGATCGCGTTCGCGAGCGCAGCCTTGAACTGCTCGAAAAAGTCGGCCTGACCCCGGCGGCCGAATACATCGATCGCTTTCCCCATACGCTGTCGGGCGGCCAGAGGCAGCGCGTCGCCATCGCGCGGGCGCTCGCCGTTGAACCGCGCATCATCCTCGCGGACGAGCCGACGTCGATGCTCGACGTGTCGATCCGCCTGGAGATCCTTTCTCTATTTCGCCGCCTCTCGAATGATCTGGGCATTGCAGTCTTGTTCATCACGCACGATCTGGCGAGCGCGCGCAACCTCGCCGACCGCATTCTGGTGCTCTATGCCGGCACGGTCGTCGAGGAGGGCATCGCAGAAGAGGTCATTCGCAAGCCCAAGCACCCCTACGCGCGGCTTCTCCTCTCCTCGGTGATTGACAGCCGCGCCGCGCTTGAGGCGGCGATCGAAGCCCACCCGGGGTCGGCCCACAACGCCGACACACGCGCCGCCTGCCCGTTCTCGTCCCGATGCTTGCAAAAGCATGACGTCTGCGAAACCGCCCGCCCTGAAGCTCACTTGATCTCCATTGGACACCACGTCCGATGCCATCTCTATGACGATGTCCCCGGAGCGCATACCGATGAAGCGATTTCCTGAAGGGTTCGTGTGGGGTTCCGCGACCTCCTCGTACCAGATCGAAGGTGCCGCGCACGAGGACGGCCGGGGCGAGTCCATCTGGGACCGATTCGCCAAAACGCCGGGGACGATCGCCGACAACTCGAACGGCAATGTCGCCTGCGATCACTACCACCAATTCGCCACTAACATCGACCTCATGGCCTCTCTCGGGATGAAGGCGTATCGGTTCTCGATCGCCTGGCCGCGGATACTTCCGACGGGCCGAAGGGCACACGTCGAGACGCGAGGTCTCGACTTCTACGATCGCCTCGTGGACAGGCTGCTTGAGGCAAAGATCATCCCCTTCGTGACCCTCTACCACTGGGATCTCCCCCAAGCGCTGGAGGATGCGGGCGGTTGGCCCTCGCGCGACACCGCTCTCGCTTTTGTCGACTTCGCCGACGTTGTGTCGCGACGGCTCGGCGATCGGGTGAAGCACTGGATCACGCACAACGAGCCTTGGTGCATCAGCGTCCTCGGCCACGCGAACGGCCACCACGCTCCGGGGCGGTCGAGCTTTCCTCTTGCCCTCGCGACGGCGCACCACCTGAACCTCTCCCATGGCTTGGCCGTCCCTGTGCTGCGGCAAAACGCACCGGGCGCGGAGGTTGGAATCACGCTCAACCTCCTCCACTGCGACCCCGCCTCCCCCTCCGAGGCGGACCATCTGGCCTGTCGTGAACTCGATGGAACCTTCAATCGCTGGTACCTCGATCCTATTTTCGGTCGAGGTTATCCAGAGGACATTGTCCGTCTCCACCGGCAAGACGGCCACCTCCCCCCCGAGGGAGAACTGCCTTTTGTGAAACCGGGCGACATGGACATCGCGGCCCGCGAAATCGATTTCCTCGGGGTCAATTATTACTCCCGCGCCATTGTCCGGTCCGCGAAAGTCCCCGAAAGCGACAACCTCGCTCCCACCGTCTTCGCCGCGGAGGACGCGACGGACATGGGTTGGGAGATCCATCCCGAGGGGCTCCTCAAGATCCTCCGGCGCGTTCACTCTGAGTATTCCGCACCTCGGATCTATGTCACCGAGAACGGTGCGGCATTCGACACCGGACCTGGAGCGGATGGCCGGATCCGTGACACCCGGCGTCGCGACTTTCTGCGCGGCCACCTCGAAGCGTGCCAAACGGCATGCGATGAGGGGATCCCGCTGCGAGGCTACTTCTTGTGGTCCCTCCTCGACAACTACGAGTGGGCTCACGGCTATGCAAAGCGATTCGGCGTCGTGTGGGTCGACTACGAGACCCAACAGCGAATCCCGAAGGAGAGTGCCCGATGGTACCGCGAAGTGATTCGAGCCAACGCTTTACCGGAGCGCGACGCGTGAGCGGCCGCCTTCGGTTCGTCTCCGCTCTCATCGCGGCCCTGGCGCTGGGGCCTCGGGCCTGGGCAGCACCCCCGGTCCCGTCGGCGTCGCCTTCGTCGATCCCCACGGCGCCCACGGCCGCCCCCACCGCTGCGCCGTCGGTCGCTCCTTCGGCGCCGCCCGCCCCTCCTGCCGCGTCGGTATCCGCATCCGCGCAACCCGCGTCACCACCTGCGGCGTCCGCCTCGCCCTCCACGCAACCCGCGTCGCCGCCCGCGGCTTCGGCGTCGCCCTCGGCGCCGCCCGCTCCACCCCCCGCTGCCTCCGGCTCTGCTCCCGCGACACCGCCGAACGTCCCCCTTCCACACGAAGCGCCGCCCACCGGTGAGCCCGTCGAACCCGCCAAGACACCGGCCGCTCAAACAGTCCGTATTGTGCGCGATGCCGCCGGGATGCGGCTCCAGATCGACGGCAAAGACACCCTCGTTCACGGCATGAACTGGGGGCACAGCCCTATCGGCACGAACTATAGCTATGCGTTCTGGTCCAAACCGGACGCCTTCATCGAGCGCGTTCTCCACCGCGACATGAGCTTGCTCCGCGATATGGGCGTCAACGCCATTCGGCTATTTTCAGAAGTACCGCCGCGCTGGATCACGTGGATCTACGATCACTACGGCATCTACACCTCCATCAACCATCTGATGGGCCGGTACGGCTTCGACATCGGCGGCGCGTTCGTGGCCAATATCGACTACAATAACCCAGTCCACCGCAAGGCCATCCTGGCCGACTTGAAGACCAAAGTGGAGCGCTACAAAGGCACGCGCGGCCTTCTTTTCTGGCTCCTCGGCAACGAGAACAACTACGGCCTCACGTGGACTTCTTTCGAGATCCAGGCTCTCCCCGGCAAGGAGGACGCCGCCCGCGCCGTTTCGCTCTATACGCTCATGGGCGAGGCCATCCGTGAGATCAAAGCGCAAGATACAAACCACCCGGTCGCCCTCGTCAACGGAGACGCCCAATACATCGAACTCGTCCGCGAGCACTGCAAAGGCCTCGACGTGTTCGGTGCCAACGTCTACAGGGGTCCATCGGCGCGCGATCTCTTCGACAAGGTGCGCACCACGCTCGGCGTGCCGCTGCTTTTCACTGAGTTTGGCGCCGACGCGTATGATGCCAAGCAGGGCCGCGAAGACCACCTCGCCCAGGCCGAATACCTGCGCCATCAATGGGAAGAGATCTACGAGCAGACATCGGGCAAAGGCCGCTCCGGCAACGCGATCGGCGGCTTCATTTTTCAGTGGGACGATGGGTGGTGGAAAGTGGGTCAGGAGACCAACCTCGACATCCACGACACCAAGGCGACATGGCCGAACGAAGGGTATTCAAAAGACTTCGTTGCGGGCGACAACAACATGAACGAGGAGTGGTTTGGCCTGGTTTCCAAAGACCGCGCCGACGCCGACGGCTTCTATGACATCCACCCGAGATCGGCGTATTACCTTCTTCAAGAGGCGTTTAAGCTCAACCCTTACGGTCCCGACGTCACGTTAACTCGAATCAAAGCGCATTTCGACCACCTGCGCCCGGCCGATTTCGCCGCCCGTTACAACGCCGAACTCGCGCTCGCGCAAACGGCGGCACTCAGCTCGCTGCGGATTTCCTCCGCCCTGATGAAGTTTGAGACATACACCACGGCCGGAGACGCGCGCACCCTGCGGCTCAGCACGCCCGTCTTTGATCACATGCAGTCGCTCTTCGTGGACGTGAGCGTCCAGCCGACACCGCGCGTGACAGGCCGCATGTCCTTCAACGTCCTCGGAAACGTCCCGTCCAATCGGCTCGACCGCATCTTCTACGAAACCCGCGGCAAGATCCCTCCCCTCGGCCCGCGGAAGCCCGGCGACCCCGAGATTGACCGCGAGAGGGTCGCGATCTACCAGGCCGAGTTCTCCGTGGATCAACCATGGTTCACACTCGACGGCTATTATCGAACAGGCCACTTCCACTGGGGCGACGAGGGCGATTTCTTCGGACTTTACCCCGAGGCCAACTATGGCATGTTCCTCGACCGTTACAACGGGGAGGCGCCTTTCGGCGTCGTGGGCGCCGGCAAAAAGCAGCTCGACGGCCTGAAGATCGCTTTTGGACCCCAGCTCTATTGGGGTGCAAACCCCATGGTGATCGGCAAATATCGGCGAGAATTCGGGCGCGTCGCCGTGACTGCCATGTACCAGGAAGACCTCGCGTCAAACGCGAGCGCCAACACCAGCTCTGCCATCCCCGAGCAGCAGTCTCGCAAAGCCACCCTCCACGTGGGAGTGGCGAGCGGCGGGCTCCAAATCGGGGTGGGCGGCATCTTCTCGTCGCCCCAGCAAATCGGCCGCGATTTCGCCTTTACTCGACCGACCGCCGACGGCAAGGGGGGCTATCTGGGCAGCGGTTTTGAGGTTCTCAAAGACAAGGTGCAGTGGTTCGACACGCTCGGTGGAAAGGCCAAGATCGTGTACGAAGGCGGCGCGTTTCGCTTCTACGCCGAGGGGCAGCTCCGCGGCCTCGTCGCGAGCGGCGGCCCCGACTCAACCATCACCCTCACACGCTGGACAATGAAGCAAAGCGGCCGCGGCAACCAGGCGAGTGGCATGGCCGGAGTTTCGCTCAACCTCGGCAACCTCCAAATCGCCCCCAACGCCCTTTACCGCAAACCCCTCATCGGCCCAATGCCCAACATCGCCGATCGGTACAACCCCGCCACGAACACCTACAACGCCGGGTTCCGCGCGCGCAACGTGATCGACGACCCGTTTGCCGTGCTCGACAACCGCGAAACCATCGGCGGCGAACTGCTGATTGTTTATGATCCCACCCCGGCCACGTGGTACGGCGCGTGGGACCGCGAGATTAAGGAAGACGCCCGCTTCGCCGGCAGCCTCGACTTCGTTTACCGGCATCAGCCCACAGTGCGCGACGCCAACATCGGCTTCTTGGCCAACGGCACCCCGTTCGCGTTCGACAAGTCCCCGCCGGCGCAGGACGTATGGGATCTGACAGGCACCTGGGTGTCCAATTTCGCCGACGCTTGGAGGCTGTCCGGCTCGCTGTTTGTGGGTCAGGGGCAGGCGCGCGGCGACAATGCACGGCTCGTCACCCATTATGGAGGGACAGCGCGACTGACGTGGAACAAGGCGCTCCTCACGACAAGCCTTCTCATTGACGACTGGGGCCCCTACGACTACCACAAGGATTTCAACTTGACCTATCCTCTTCAGTGGTACGGAGATATCTCCATGGGCCTCGGCATCCCCGTGCTCAACATGGTGGGCACCCGCTTCGGCTTCCGCTGGCAAGTCCGTACGCTCGACGAAAATTCCGAAGGGTTCGTTGTGGATGCTGCCGACGTCAACGCCACGGGCACCGAGTACGAACTTGGAACCTACCTCCACATGAACTTATAAAGGAGACCCCCCATGCGAACCCTCCATCTCCTCGCCACTTTTGCCGCCGGCGGAATCGCAGTCCTTGGGACAGGCTGCTCCAACGACGCCACGTTCTACTACGAAGACTCGCTCTCCGAAGTGACGCTCTCGCTCTCGCACCCAGATGAGGGAATCCATCCGAGCCAAGCGGCCCTCTCCAATCCAGACAATCCGTTTGCGGAGGCAAACGTAGGGACTGAAACCAAGTGGCAGATCCAGAGCGGCGCGGGCCCTATCGCGGCGTTTTATGTGTGGGAAACGGTCCTCGCGCATCAGCCCGGTGGGGAAGCCCAATTCTACGTGGGCAAAAACCTTGCGGCCGCCTTTCTCTCCGGTGACGCGCGGGTCGAAGATCCCCCGGCGATAAAGGACCAGGCGATCCGTGCCTATCAGACCGTTCTCGACGAATTCCCGGACAGCGTCACCTACGATGCGTCGGGCACAATTGCCTATGACCTCGCGACGCCCTCGTATGTGGGAATTGTCGCGCTCGGGGGTACGGTAGAAGGTGGATGGATTCTCGTCACCAAGGAGGACGGCCAGTTGCGGGCCGTAAAACCATGAACTTCAAAATAGCTCTATTCACGTTTGTCTGGATCGCAGGGTGCCATGGCACCAACGAAACGCCCAACTACGAAACCACCCAAGGAACCGGTGCCGGCAATGCGGGGGGGACAGGCGGGGCGGGCACCGGCGGCACAACCATGTCCACCAACCCCGACGGCCCGGCGCCGATCCCCTTCGCTGTCGACAGCTATTTCGTCCCGAGCGGTTACATGGGTGACGGCGAAACCTCAGGTGCACTCGTCGACGACGCGAGCTGCCCAATGCGCGCCGGTGAGAAAAAGGGCCTGTGTCATCACATCACATGGAAGCCCGGGGCCAAGGGTTGGGCCGGCATCTACTGGCAGTATCCCGACGGCAACTGGGGCGCCGCAGAAGGGCGCGAGATCTCTCCGGGCGCCACCAGGGTCGCGTTTTGGGCGTGGGGCGAGAGCGGCGGTGAAAAGGTTAACTTCCTTGTCGGCATTCAAGAAGTCGACGGGTTCCACGTCGAGTCGGGCGACATCACCCTGACCACCCAACCAACCCAATATTTCGTGCAGCTCGCCGGCGCGTCATACACCAAAGTCGTCGGCGGATTCGGGTGGAGTTCGGGCACGTCCGATGGGTCTACGCCCGTTGTATTCCACGTGGACGACATTCAATGGCAAATGGCCGCCGATCCCGGATGCACAAACCCTGAAGCCACCAATTACAACCCAAACGCCGCTTCGGACGATGGAAGCTGCCTCTTTCCCGTGACGTTCCAGGTGGACATGAATGCTGTGACCCTCGCCCCGGCGGACATCGTCTATGTGCAGTCCACGTTCAACCAGTGGTGCGGCCTCTGCAATCCCATGGAAGATACCGACAAAGACGGCGTGTGGAAGGTGACATTGCCGCTCGCCAATGGCAAATACGAGCACAAATACACAACCAACGGCTGGGACGGCCTGGTGGAGGACGTCCCGCTCGCGTGTGACGTGACCAATGGCATGTTCCAAAATCGCGGCTTCACCGTCGCCGACGCCGCGCTGACGCTCCCGCTCCACGCGTGGAGCGAGTGCGCACCTTAGGGCCTCTCGTAGAGACGCACGTAATCCACTTTCATCGATTGAGGGAACACCGTGGAGGCGTCGGGGTCACCCGGCCACTTGCCACCCACCGCCACGTTCAGCAGGATGTAGAACGGCTGTTCAAACACCCACTGACCCCCGGCCGGTAGATCCGCAGGGGTGCGCGTATGGTACAGGGTGTCGTCCACGTAGAAGCGGACAACGTTGGCCTCCCACTCCACTGCGAAGACGTGACTCTCATCTTTGAACGCTTGCCCGTCCGGGAGGGTGTAGAGATCGGTCAGGGACGCCCCCGCTGAGTACCCCGGTCCGTGAAGGGTTCCGTGAACAATTCCAGGCTCGCTGCCGACGTGTTCCATAATATCGATTTCGCCGCAGCCCGGCCAGCCCACCAGATCAATATTGGAACCCAAGAGCCAAAACGCGGGCCACATCCCCTGCCCCGAAGGGACTTGAATACGAGCCTCGAAGCGCCCGTGCCGGCGCTCCAGTTTGCCCTTTGTGTAGAGCCGAGCGGAAGTGTAGAGACAGGTGCCATACCAACAGCTGTGGGCGCCGGCTCCTTCCTTCGTGGCCGTGATGACCAGCGCGCCCCCCTCGATCCGAACATTCGCCGGGTCATCTGTATAATACTGCCGCTCCTCGTTTCCCCAGCCATCACCGCCCAGTGCGGCGGTCCATCGGACAGGATCGGGAGCGCTGCCGTCGGCTCCATTGAACTCATCCGACCAAGCGAGGATCCAGCCCGGCGGAGCATCCGTGATAGTGGTACTCGTTGTGCCCGAGCCACCGGCCCCGCCGCCTCCGTTGCCCGAGCCGCCGCCGTCCGAGCAGCCCGCATTGCTGAGCGCCAGAGCCGCGACGAGCCCAACCGCGGTGCGAGCGCCCTGCAAAGCGCGGCCCAAGGAGGGAGAGTGGGATGGGATGGTTGTTGGAAAACGCGGACTGAAGACGAGCATGCGAACCAGTATACCAGCAAATCGGACATGGATGTTGTCGCAAGCGGTCGATTCGTTCTTGCCCGCCCCTGGGGAAGCGCCCGTTCACGCGCGAGGAGCGAAGAGCGCGAGGCCTCCCGTCATTCACGCGCGCGAACGAACAGTGTGGCTGGAACTAATTGGACGGACCGCGGGACGCGAAGGACGAGTGCGCCGGCGTCACCGCAACGTCACGACGGGGACGGCGACGCGGGCTGGAGCGGGCGTTCTCAGGCCCGCCATGAAGGATGTTCTCACCGAGATCTTCCCAGCGCGATGGGCCAGAATTTCGAAATTGCGCCACCGTTCAGGGTCGTCGAGCGTGATACGCTGGTGCTCGATCCAGGGAAGGAGCGCCTCATAGCAGCGCACAATCGCCTTGCTCCACGAAGGAAGCAGCAGGCCCTCGTCGAGTGCTTTCGCCTCAAGGAGAATCCCGATCTCGTCGAATCGCGACGCCGTCAGCTCGGCCGCATCCACCACGTCTTCAGTCCAGTCGACAGGGTCATTGTTGAGCTTCCCTTCTTTGTGCGCCCGGAGCAGCACGCGGCGGGCTTTCCGAACTTCCCCTTCTTGACGCCTCCCCACAATGACCCAGAAAGACTCGGTGGCGTGCTGCCGGCGGATGGCGCGCGCCTCAATGAAGATGGTCAGAGCGATGACCCAGGTGCCAAGCATCTCCCAAAATCCGAAGCTGGAGAATACGTCAGGGAGCTGCATGGGTGGATCCTGGGTTTGGGTGGGGCACGATGAGTCGCCTGATTTTCTTCTAGCGAAATGCAGTCCATCATCTCCGCGACATGGCTCGGACAGCTCTTTCCCGGACATTGTTGCGATGCTCTGTCCCCGCGATGTCGCAGCCCACGCGGTTCCGCCGAAACGCGCAGCGGGCCCTCGCGGGTTGGCTGCGACGCGCGCAAGACCGGTGCCATCGCCTACTCCGATGATAGGGCGCGCTCGCGGTTGTGTGAGGCCCTCCGATCGACAGCGCGCCCGTATGTGCTTGGCCGCAATTGGACCGGCGCCGCCCCTGAGTCAGCTCGCGAGGTCGGCGCGCACGTCGGCGGCCAACTCGTGCGAGCGAACTCGGGCGGCGTGATCGAACACCGAGCATGCGATCATGAGTTCGTCGGCGCCCGTGCGTTCAAGGAAGGCGCGAAGCCCGGAGCGGACAGTGTCGGGTGAGCCGATGAACGAACAGGCCAGGTGATCGTCGAGGATCGCCCGGTATGCGTGCGGAAGGCGCTCGTAGAAGCCCTCTGAGGGAGCTGGGATCTTCGCCGGACGCCCCGTTCGAAGAGCGACGACCGCCTGCTGGATGGATGTCGCGAGAAACTTCGCTTCCGCATCGGTATCGGCCACCACCACCGTAGCGCCGAGCATCACATACGGCTTGTCGAGCTGCGCTGAGGGCTTGAATCGAGAGCGGTAGAGGGCGATTGCCTGCTCCATCATCGCAGGCGCGAAGTGGGAGGCGAAGGCATAGGGGAGACCGAACGCCGCGGCGAGCTGCGCGCCGAAAAGGCTCGAACCGAGAATCCAGATCGGCACGTTGAGACCGGCCCCAGGGACGGCATTGACTTGCTGGCCCGGAGTCGGGTGAAAGTAGGCCTGAAGTTCGCGAACGTCCTGCGGAAAGGCGTCGTCGCTCGATTCGAGGGTTCGGCGGAGGGCGCGAGCGGTGACCTGGTCGGTACCGGGGGCACGACCGAGTCCAAGGTCGATCCTGTCTGGAAACAGGGACGCGAGGGTGCCAAACTGCTCCGCGATCACCAGGGGCGAATGGTTGGGCAACATCACCCCGCCGGCGCCGACGCGGATCGTAGAGGTTCCACCCGCGATGTGGGCGATCAC
Organism: Polyangiaceae bacterium; assembly: GCA_016712345.1. Taxonomy (GTDB): domain Bacteria; phylum Myxococcota_A; class Polyangia; order Polyangiales; family Polyangiaceae; genus JADJRH01. The sequence continues at coordinate 1,507,947 of JADJRH010000011.1, read as the reverse complement.
CACAGCGGTGGCGGAGCTGGCGATCCCCGGCATGTTGTGGTGCTCGGCGAGCCAGAAGCGGCGGTATCCCAGCCGCTCAGCGTGGCGCGCGAGGTCGAGCGAGTTGGCGAAGGACTGCGCGGCGTCGCTGCCGGCAAAAATGGGGGCCAGATCCAAGACCGAAAACGGTGTCATGGCCCTACGATGGCGCAAACGCGGTCAGGGCACAAGCTGACGAGAGGGCAATGGCGAGTGCGGTGCCTTGGAGACCCACAGCAGAGATCTCCCGGCGGCGCGCCTACCGGTTAGATTTGACGCAAGATCCACTCCGTCAGGGAACTCACGGTTTGAGCGGACAAGTCGGTTGAGGCGACAACGCCCGAGGGGTGACTGCTGCACTTTTGAAAGCAACCTGCATAGTCGGCGCTGGTTCCGCGGACGCCTTTTACCAAAAGCAGCTTGCGACCCGAAGCGTTGGAGAACCCCAGAATCTGCTCCAATGTGGCGGCAAGCTTTTTATCCCAGTCGCCCGGCGCGTCCGCGTTCAGGGTGTAGCCGGAGCCGTCATCCAGGGCGTACGACGCACCGCGTGTATCGGCTTCGCTCGATGCGGATCGAAGCCCAAGTCCATCAAGACAGATCTTCATCCATTGCATTTTGGTCGGCATGTGTCCTCCGTTTCAGTCGTTGCGGCTGGCGTTTTTGTTGAGCGTTTCTGCGGCGAACCTGCGATCGGGGGCGGGTTGTATTCGGGCCTCTGCTCCACGAATACCGCGTTTCGTGCCGGAATGCACGCTCGAAGTGCGGCGCCCACGCTTTCACACCGTAAGCGCGCGGGCGTACTCGCATCTGCACGCCCGCGGCGCTCGCGCCTCGTCCCGAAGAGCGCGCCCGCCGATTCACGTAGTGTTGGACTCTGGCGGCTACCGGAACCGGTTTCGTGGGTCCAAAAACGTGTGCCTTGCAGGTTCCGTTTATGATAGGCTTGCGCCATGGCGGTTCCAAACGATCTCGCATGGCTGTTTTGGGACATGGATCCACAACAAATCGACCTCCAGCGCGACGCCCACACCGTTCTGACACGGGTGCTTGAGCACGGCCGCCTGAACGATGTGCACTGGCTGCTTCGTCTCTACGGTCGTGAACGTGTGCATCAATACTTTCTGAGTGGTCCAAGTCCCGAACTGTCGCCGCGCACGCTGTCCTTCTGGCGCGCTTTCTTCATTGCAGCGGAGGAAACATGGCCGACCGAACCGGACTTCCGGCGGGGCAGCGGCGCACCCTGGCCCGCTTGATGGCCACGCCGTTGCCTACTCGACTGTACTTGGTGGGCGGCGCCGCAATCGGCCATCACCTCGGTCATCGAACTTCACTCGACCTCGACCTGTTTACCGAGGCGTCGGATGCCGGGCTGTCGACTGTGCGAGCTGCGTTCTTGCGCGTATTTCCCGATGCGGAGATTGTCGCCGAGACAGATGTGACCTTACGCATACGCACCGCCGACGGCCCGGTAGATCTGGTCCGCTACCCATACCCGTTATTGGAGCCCCTTCAATCCGGCCCGGAGGGTTGCCCGGTGGCCGGTCTTCGTGACCTTGCCGTGATGAAAATGTCAGCCATAGCAAAGCGTGGCTTGCGTCGCGACTTTTGGGATTTGCATGAGATCCTGACGAGGTGCTCTGTTTCGCTCGATTCGGTGATGAACGACTACGTTGCGAAGTTCGGTTTGGCCGAAGCGAACGCCTACCACGTGTTTCGTTCGCTTACCTATTTCGCCGACGCGGAGCGGGATGTTTCTCTTCCTTTGGGCCTGACAGAAGGGCATTGGGCCGAAGTGAAAGCCTTTTTCGAGCGCGAAGTTCCGCAGGCGTTCGATCGCTTTGGGTCGTAACCAGGTTGGGGGATGAAGCGCGGCGTGCCGAGCCCCCAGGTTCAACCCACCCCCCAAGCCACGCAACGCATACCAAACCTGGGGAGGCGGTGGAGGCGTTTCGCGAGGAGATGGCGGCGACCCGCTCTACCCATGCGTTTGCGTGGCGACTGGGACACAAACAAGCCCCGCGTACAAAAGCACTCACCCGTTGGTCGTTCGAAGCCATGCGCTTTTTGAAATGCCCTGAAAATCAGAGGGACGTGCGCGTGGACGCCAGAACCTGCACCCAAGAGGCGCGGCCGGCTGCGTAAGAAAAAAAGCGTCGTGCGTTGCAAATATCCCTTTTGTTCTTCGGAGAGTGCAGGTATGTTCACGTCGATGCGATGGGGTTGGGGGGACAAACGCGGGAGGCCCATGTGCCTGCTTTGAGTCTTTGGTTCGAATCGGGAGAAGACACCTTGAGCGTGCGGCGCTTTGCGCTGCATCAAAGCATGAGTGCGCTCTTCAGCCTGAGCATTTGGGCCCGATCGCCCAACGATGACCTCGACCTTGAGGCAATTGTCGGCAAACCCGCCGGGCTCCACATTCAAAGCGGCGTGGCCCACGCTTGGCTTCTCGGAACGCGGAAGCTCGACGGCATCTGCGCCAACATGCACCAGCAGCGGGTAGAAACGTCGGGCCTTTCCACGTACCAACTTCAGATTGTGCCGCGTCTGTGGCTCCTCACCCAGCGTCGCAACAACCGCCTTTTCCAGCACCAAACAATCCCCGACATGGTCGAAAAGCTTCTCACGGAGTGGCAAATCGAGCACGAAATGCGGCTCGATCGGCCGAGTTATCCGCGGCTGGAGCTGCGGACGCAATACGGTGAAAGCGACTACGACTTTATCTCTCGCCTTTTAGAAGAGGCGGGCATCTCGTTCTTTTTCGCAGAAGAACCGAAGAAAGGGACAGTCCTTGTATTGGCGGATGCTCCTCAGGCGGGGCCCATTCGCGAGGCCGGCCCACTGCGTTTCATTGACCAGCCGAACGAGCCCTACACCTATGATCACGCCACCGGGCTTGTGATCAGCCATGACGTGCGCCCCGGCAAAGTTACCCTCCGCGACTTCGATTTTCGTCGAAGCCCCACGTACAAGCTGTTCGGCTCTTCAGAGCCCCCCAAAAACATTGAGGAGCGTCTCGAACAATACCATTATGCACCATCCTCATTTTTGGTAGAAAAGGCTGTGCCGGCGCACCTTCCGGGGGGACTACCGGCAATTCCACTGGGGGGCGCCCTCGGATCCATGGCCAATGCCGCGGTGGCCGACCTCACTTCGGCTATTCCTGGGGCCGCCGCCGCCAAGGGACTCGCGGACGCGGCCGTGAGCGGCAGTCTCGGGGCAAAGGTCGGGCAGGCCGCCGCAAACAAAGTGTCTCAAGTTGTGGGTGGCAAGGTTCAGAACGTTGTCCAAGAACAAATTGGAAAGGTCGCCGGTAAAGCGGGTGATGTAGTGGGCAACCTCGCGGGCGACCTTGCTGGCAAGGCTCTTGGCGGATTGGCCGGCAAAGCGGCGGGTCTGTTGGCCGGTGCCGTGGGGCGGCTGTTCGGGGACGACAAGGGCGCCGCGCGCGCCGACGAAAAGCACGGAACGCTCCGGGCTGTCGTCACAACGGAGTCCATTCGCACCGGCCGCAAGCGGGTCCAATTTGACACCAACGCGATTGACCTTGCACCCGGCACCGTGTGCTCCATCGAAAATCATCCCCACCGCGAGCTGGGCCCCGGTCGAAAGCTTCTTATCACGTCGTTCATGGTGGAGGGCACCCCCGGCGACGCGTGGAGCATGTCTGCGGAAGGCGTTTTCGCCGATGCTGCCTATCGTCCGTCGCTCCGCACCCCTCGCCCAACCATTCAGGGTATGCAAAGCGCCATTGTGGTAGGGCCCAAGGGCGAGGAGATTTACACCGACGAAACCGGACGCGTCCGGGTTCAATTCCACTGGGATCGTGAAGGCGATTACGACGACAACAGCTCCTGCTGGATGCGGGTGAGTCATGGGTGGGCCGGCGGAGGATACGGGATGATCGCTATCCCCCGCGTGGGGCATGAAGTGATTGTCGCGTTTCTTGAAGGCGATCCCGATCAGCCTGTGGTGGTTGGACGGCTTTACAACAGCGCCACCCGTCCTCCCTATGACTTGCCCGCCAACAAAACGCGCAGCACGTGGAAGAGCGATACCACCCCCGGCTCGGGCGGTTTCAACGAGATCATGTTTGAAGACGCACGTGGCCGAGAGCTTGTGTACATGCAGGCCGAAAAGGATCTTGAAAAGCTTGTCAAACACGATGAATCCATGGCCATAGGGCACAATCAGTCCATTTCTGTTGGAAATGACCGCACCGCGACCATCGGCGCGCTCGACGCTCGCTTGGTGGGGGTTGAACACCGCACCACAATGGTGCAACATGGAAGTCCAGGCGGCGGCGCGGGAAAAGAAGGCTCGCCAATTCCACCCACCCAGATCGTCATGGTCGATCGTCGCATCCAGTTCACCACAGGAGAAGCGAGCATCACCTTGGACGGCCCCAACATTACCATGGAGGCCAAGGGCCGAATCTTCATTCACTCCACCGACGACGACGTAGAAATCCTGGGTGGACCATGGGTCAAGATCAACTGCGGCCCTGTAAAAGAGGGGGAGAGTGACACCTATACTTCCCATCATATCACGGGCGTTGTGAGGGACCAAGACGGCAAGCCCGTTCCGGGTCGCAAAGTGGTCGTCAAGGCGAGTGACGGTGCCATCCAACAAGTGGAAACCGACTCGGCGGGGCGCTATTTTGCTCTGGTTCCGCCGGGCAAATGCCAAGTGAGCATGCCTGGCTCGTTGTTCGGCTCCAAGGGGACCAACTTGGACACCATGAACGAGGAGCCTGAAGAGTTTGACGACAATGGGCCCGTGGTGTGAATGTTGAGGCGGACATTATGTGTGATATCCATGTTCACGACAGGATGAAGGAATGCTGCCGCGCGACACTACAGAAGCTCGACAAGGCGCGATCTGCGGGGTTGCGTGCGTCGGGCAATGCGCTGGGATCAAAGAGCAAGAGCACGCTGTTTGAGGAACTCGGCTCTCTGCCTATCCCCCGAGCAACGCACCTGGTGCAGCAGATGCACGACACGCGCTCGCCGCTGCTGCAGGTGAGTCCTCCAGCGCGAGAAAAGTGGGAAGCGATTGTGCAGACGCACGTGAAGAAGCACCAAGCTGCCGGTGAAAGCCTTGAGGCACTCTTTTGGAGCGCCCTGGGCAAGCCCCTGGAGGTGATCGATCTCTCGTTGCATCCCGATCTCAACAAGCAGCTGGCCGACCGCCTCAATGGGAAGAACGCGTTTTCATTGCCGGGTGACGGAGGGAAAAAGGACGAAGACCTCGTTGCCAAAGTGAAGGGGCTGGTCGGAAACAAACTAGACTATGAGGATCGTCAGATCCTTTTCAAAATTCATGGCGGTGACGGCAAGCCGGCCTATTGGATTGGCGTCGGGCAACCCTCTGCGTTTTCGCCGCCAAAGCCTCCAGACCTAGGGTTACCGCAGCCAATTCCGGCCGGCGAGCCGCCGCGCGCGGCGAGCAGCAGATATTGGGGTATAAAGCTTCGGGTGGCCTGGTAATCGAAACGTTCAACGAACCGTCTCCGGCGTGTTGAGGTGCGACGATGGGTAACAAGGGGAAGCCGGCCGCGCGAACGGGCGACGCATTCCGAGAGGAGCACGCACGAGGGCGTTGGTCAGCAGGATCGGCGAATGTCCTGATCAACGGTCGCCCGGCTCTGCGCGTGCAAGACGGCGCCACCAAGCTTGCGGGAGATGGACCTCATGGCTGGCAGGCGGAGTCTGGTGCGCAGCATGTTCTCGTTAATCGGCTGCTCCTTCACCGCACCGGCGATACGGTGAAGGGAATGGGGCGGTTGGGGCTCACGGCGACGGGAAGCGCGGACGTCCTCGTCGGCGGGTTCGACGACACGTTTGAAATGGGTGCTATTCGGGCTTGGCTCCTCCGCGCATTGCCTGAAGCCATCGAGGACTTCCGTGAAGGCATCCTCTACGGCACAGCGTCGGTGCTCGGAACGCTGACACTCCCTATTGCTCTCGGTGCGGCGACGCGTTTACTCACCAGTTTCGGCCGACTACTTGACTGGATCTCGGAAAAGCTGCACCTCCCCAAGATCTGGGCGCGGGTTTTTGAAGCCCTTGGAGAAATGATATGGCTGGCGGTTCTGCTGGTACCCGACTTTGCGGTCTACGCGCGGTGGTATTTCAGGAACCTGTGGACTCGGCTCCTCCTCGGGTGGAGTGCGGCGTCCAAGAAAACTTGTCCTCCTCTCGATCGCCCTGTTGTACTTCCATCGCTGTCGTCCCAGGCCCAAGCGACCGCTGATGACCTTCGCGTCGACAACGCAAAGTGGGATCTCATCCCGAACAATTGTGATGTTTCGCGAGGTGTAGAGTGGCTGCTCGGTGTGTATCGGCCGATCTTTGTGGAATGGAGTGACGATCTCCCGGCCGTCTCGCTCGACGAGCTGCTTGAACATGCGCACCTGGAGCCGGTTGGAGGCGCTCCGATCAGTAACAAGCATCCGCGTTCTCTGGAGGAATACATCGCCAATTTTCCTCCTGAGCCTATCCTTCCGGCGACGGCATGTCCACCCAAGGCCGATGTTGATGGGGTGAATAAGCAAACAGAGAAGGATTGCTACGGAAGCTCTGATCTCGATCACGCCAAGTCGAGCAACCCGGGATTTGCGCCACCCATCAAAGACCCCCTACTGGCAATACTCGCAATTGACGAGGATTTTGCCAGGGGCAAGAGCAAGCCGCCGACAAAAAACCTCAGAACCTATTATGGCCGCGCTATCAAGAAACACGCGAACCTGATTTGGCTAGAATATTTCGCCCTACGCGCAGGGAGCTTTCTTCCCGGGCCGGTGATGGATCAGGATGTGTATGAGCATGAAGGTGATGGCGAGGGAATGTTTGTGGTGCTGCGCCGAGGGGGCCCGGATCAGCCATTTCTGCTGTGTGGGATGCGTTTCGATGGGGAGCACTGCAAAGCAAAATGTTGTGCGGCATCGCCGCAGGCCGTGAACGACTACGAAGCCCGGAAGCTTGCGATCGACAGCAAGGGCGGCCGTCCGATTGTGTACATAGCGTGCGGTTCCCATGCGACTTCCCCCGCTCCTGGGATGCGTGACGCCGGCGGCTTGACGGTGGATTTCTACCCATCCCTAACCGATCCGAAAGCGACCGAAGTTGCCAATTACACACTCGCGACGGCGGCCGAAGAAAATGTCCGTCGCGCCCTTTTTACGAAGAAGGTCACGTGGGGCAAATGGCATCTCTTTCAGACGCAGAACTATGATGGAAAGACGCCTATACTCCCATCCTACCATGTGACTGCGCTGCCCTCCGAGAAAGCTGGGGCGGATGGATGCGACGAGCAGCAGGAGCCCGCAAACCCCACCAAGGCTTCGAAAGACGAGGTGTTACCTCCTCTTAACTTTCTCAAGTACGTTCCCCCTCCCCAAGGACAAGTGGTATGACGGAATCATCTAAACGGCCCTTCGTGAACGCTCTTCTGAGTCGTTTGTGCGAGGAGATGCGAATGCCGCCGATCGCGCTGGGGAGCGACGGTCGGGTTGCGTTGGAGGGACGGTTGAAGGGCTATACGGCAACCATTTCTATCGCCTGGCACGAAGACGACGATGTTCTGATGCTTCTGGGACCGATTGGCCAGCTCCCGAAAGGGGAGCCGGGAGGCCAGCTATTGGCGGCTCTCCTGGGCCTGAACTTGGCGGTCGACCAGACAGCTGGCATGGCTTTCGGCTGGGATCCGGGGAGCGAGACGGTCTTGCTCACGCATTCGCTCGTGGGACCGGCGGTAGCATACGAGCCATTTCATGCGACTTTCTTCCGTTTGTTTGGTGCTGTCGTCGCCTGGAAAGATCGCTTCGAGAAAAATCCGAGCTGCCGTCCCGTCTCAAGCATCAACCAATCAATCGTAAGCGCGCCTACGGCCGCGGTTACCTCGCTGCCGGAAAAGAGGATTGACAGATGGAAGAACTCTCCGCACCCGACAAGTACGAAGCGGGGGAAGACGCGAAAGCCGCGCGAAACTGGATCAAGCTCGTTAAAAGGCAACGGAAATGGAAGGGCGAACACATCCGCCTTGTCAATTTTCTTCGAGAACTCTACCGAAGCAGTAAGCCGCGCATTCCGGACGACGCCTTCATCCCGGGCGGGAGTCTTGTGTTCAACGGCGCGCACATTCGCATTGCGGGCGACCATAGCGAAGTGTACGAGAAACTCTTGGGCATGAGCAGCCTCCGCCCTCGGACGCGAAGCGGGCCTCTGCACGGCTCCTCGCACGAGTCGCAGCGACAGCAGTTCGAGATCGAGATTCCTCGGGCGGGTAGTGTGCTTGTGGGGTGCGGGGTATACCGCGCGTCCGGAGTTGGTGAGCACACGTGGCTCCAGATCGAGGCCCATCCTGCAGCGGGCGGATTCGGTCCTTGGGTGGCGCATGGGTTCGACTTTCTCCGGCATTTGCTGCTCAAGCGGCAAGTTGGCCCCTTCGGGTACTCGCCTTATTCAGAAAAGCCACCTCGAGAGAATCCACTGATCGCGCGCTCGGTGCCGCAGTATCCATCGTGATCCCCCACGCATTGTTCTTTTCACACTGCCAAATGTCTCTGATTCGCAAAACGCACTGTCGAAAACGACTCAAATCCCACTAACCACGCGCGCCAGGGCGTTGACCTTCACCACCCAGCTCGCGGATTCTTCCTGGTCTTCCTGCAAATCGACCTCTCCGATGGCCTTCACTTTCACGCGCTTGTAGGCGGGCAGCTCTTCTCTCAACGCTTCCGGCAAATACACGGGAGGAGCGCCTTCCCCACCCCTGGAGGCGGGCGCGCCCCGCAAAAGCGCGCGAATCCACCGCTTGCCGTAGAGTGTTTTCATTGAATAGGCCCGCTGACGAAGGAGCGCTCGCTCCACGTTCGAATCAACGTAGTCAACGGGCAGGTTTTTGCGCACAAGGGCAAAGGCTTCTCGCAGCTTTTCAAGCAGCCCCTCTGCCAGCTTTGCAAATTGGTCCGCCCCGGGAGTTTTCAAAAATTCGGTGGCCGCTTCGATGGCGTTCTTTAACTTCACGTCCGCCCCGGCGAGCGGCGTGAGAACGGTCAGCGCGGCCTTGAGAGACTCAACCTCGTCAAAAGGAAACTCAAGCTCGCCGGCTAAAAGAACCAGCGGTGGTTCGAACAAGCCTCGCTCGTCCACCGCTTCGGAAAGCGCTCGTTTGAGCGACTCGGCGGGTGAAGGGGTGCCACGCGACAACACTTCAAACACCGACTTTCGAGCTTTGGATTCAGCCGTGTCAGCTTCGTCGTCCAACGCCTCATCCAGCGCCCGCAGCTCCATTTCTGCCAGCAGAATACGAAAGTCGGGATGTTTTTGCAGCCGGGAGAGCACCTTTGGATCGAACCAAAGGAGCTTCAGTATCTCGGCGGGGCGCACAGGCCGCGGCTCAGGTCGATCTTCAGGTGGAGCAACAGCAGCTACGTCCGCCGCTTTTCGCTCCATCGCAATCACGTTATGCGCGGCGGCGGCAGCATCCGAAAGACCGGCAAGACCCAATTGACCGGCATCGCGAGCAGCATCCGTGGCCTTCGCCAGCAAAGGTACCACTGCAACTTCCCTCACAGGATCAACAGGCGGAGGCACCATGTCGGGGATGTTGAACGAAGCCGCGGGCGAAGGGAGGAACGCCGGTGGAACAGGGGGCTGGGGAGGAGCACCAAACCCCGGGGGAAACATAGCGGTAGCGGCCACGGGCGCGGCCGGCGGGCTGGCTCCGGCTCCTGACGAAGACGAAGGAGCGGGCGGAGTCCACGCGGAGGGCAAAGCATCTTGTCCCCGCGTTGCGGCGGCCGCTTGTTCGGCCTTTCGCAGCACGTCAGGGCCGCTGTTCTGGCCGTGTCCCGCAAAGGGTAGAGTATGGGAAGCATCCGGCGACGCGATCAAAAAGAGGGTAGAGGCTGCTTCTTCTGTGGAGGAAGTCGCGGCGTCGGCGGTTCGCGAGGGAGCCGGGGAGGAGGAGGCAGCGCCGCTCAATGGGGCTCTTGGCGGAGGCAGGACAATAGAATCATTGGTTTCTCGAATATCGTCCTCGGACAACGACTCGATCTCCGCGGTATCCGCAGCCGAGCCGTTGTTTGCCACGGCTTGAAGTCGCGCGGCTTGAATGGCCACCTCTTCATAGCTCGGTCGCTCCGCTCCGCGCCCCATCCCGATCAACACGCGGCCGATCTCGTCCGGTGAAACGAGAGGCACTTGCCCGCGCCAAGTCAATGTTGCGATCCCCCGATCGGTATCGATCCACAACGTGTCGGCTCGCAAGGCGATCTCTTGGACTGCGGTGCCCGGCCGCTCCAGAAATGCGCGGGGAGCCACACCCGAAAGATTGGTGACAAAACGAGGCGACCCGGGAGAAAGGTTCTCAAGAACGATGCGCTCGTCGGGACGAAGCTCCGCCATCTGCTGATCGCGTGGAGCCGCGTTGAAAAAGGCCGGCTCAACCTCCCCGGGCAGCGCTGAGTGCCGAAGCGACGCAGGCGAGAAACTTCGCGCAAGCGACCCAAGCCGCTCACGCCGAGTGGGCCAAGTGGACGCAATGGGGCCGAACGCGATGGGCTCCACAATCTCCCCACGACGGGTGGGATTCCGCCCGGGAATCCACAAGTTGGGGATTGGAATCTCCCCGGAGGAATTGGCAACGTCAGGACGGATACCCACGGGGTTTGCACTGTCAGGCCCCCCGGCGGCGCGCTCGTACCGGAGCGGCATGCGGGTGAAGGGCGAGCCCTCTCGAACCCGGCCGTCCAACGTCCACGAGCGGTCGGCGTGCACCGCAACCGATTTGTCCACCTCACCCACCGAAAGCCGCGCCGTCAGGGCGCTCTGCGGAATGCCGCCCGGCGCAAAAGCATACCCCACCAGCAAGACATCCGCGCGAGTTTTGAAGGGCGCCAAGTCGCTCGGCGCGTACAGGCTTTTCCGCGGGTCATCATCCCAATGGTTGTCGTCGTCGTTTGGATCTTCCTGCTCCGCCGCCAGCGGCGAAACGCGTGGCTCCAACCGGTACGTTGCCTTGGCCACTACCGTTAGCACCCACGCGTTGGGGCGCGCTTGCCATACGAGCGTGGACACACGAAGTGGGCAGGCAGAGATGACGTGCATTGTTTCCCTCTACACGAAGGCGCGACTCTTCATGCATCCGGGTCGGGCGTCAAGCGCGAATTAGCGAATGGCCATGGGTTTGAGAGCGCGCGCCAAGAAATGGTCGGTCCTACCCACTCTGGGGCCAACTCCCTTGCACGGTGCCTCCGTCACACCCCCGCCGGGTGTTACACCCCATGTTACGCTCCCCTTCTGCCCGCACCCAAGCCCTTGTTTTGACGCTGGATTGGCAGTCTACCCATTGTTCTTCACCACCGCCCTACCCTCTGGTGGCACACAAAACCCTGTTACACCTGTTACATCCCCCGGCGGCCAATTCACCCTCAAATTCATTGCTTTAGCCGCGAAACCACCCTCGCCTGTCTGGCACGTCTCTTTCATTGGGCATCCGTCACACCCGCCCAAAACCGCCGCGCGACGCAATCCCGCGTCGCGCTGGAAAGGGCGAGTCTCCCCATAGGAGTTGTCCATGCGAAACGTAACAAACGCCGACTTGACCCTGTTTTTGCGCGACCTTTACGCCGACGGAGGTGACCTGTTGCGCACCTCTGAAACGGGAAAGCTCTACGATAAGCGCATTCGCGCCAAAAAAGATTTGTTGGAAACGTTGCCCGAGGCGCAGGGGATACGGTCGCCCATGGCTGAAGAGTTGAGCGCGGAGGACGCGGTGCACGATGGGTTGGGCAACGCGATCTACAGTCTGACCGAGGCGATTTTGGTGCACCCATTGGTGTCGACCGAGACAAGACAGGCGGCTGCCATGGGGCGCGAGGGGTTTATCACGAACCCGGGTGAGCTGCGGCGTTCGTACGCGGATGAAGCGGCAACGGCCCTCGCCAATCGGCCGAAGTTGAACAAGCACAAAGCGGCTCTCAAAGCCGTGCAGGTGCCGGGCGGAGGATCGCTATTTGACTGGGTGAAGCGTTTTCTCGACTCGGGCGATGCAATTGACGGCCTGTTGCGGCAACGGGCAACCCAGCTCGCCACAGCGGAAAATGCGTCGGCGAGCGGCGCGCTTCGAGCGGCCACGGTGGGGATTCTCACGCGGTTTCGCGAATCGCTGCGCGACGAAATGGCCGACTCCGGCTCAAGCCTGCCGGCCGACTACGACGCGCGGTTGTTTGCCTACCTCGACAAGTTGAGCGCCGACCGTACCGCGGCAGTCGCACGGCGTGGGTACGCGCCGGACGGGACGAATTCAACGCCCACGGGTGACGGCGCTGGGCCCGATAAAGAGGCGCCGCAGCCCGCGGGTGACGGGGCAAATCGCCCGGAAGGTGGAACCGGGCCTGTGGTTGGTTAAGGTCGTTCCGATGTCGGACCAGCTCGACGGCTGGTTCCTGCGGGCGAATCGGACTTGCTCGCAAGGCCGACCGATCACCCTGTGAGCAGGTCTGACTTGCCCCCTGCCCTTTCCCCGACCCGTTTACTTGCTAATCGGACTTGCTCGCAGGGCCGACCGACCACCCTGTGAGCAGGTCTGACTTGCCCCCTGCCCTTTCCCCGACCCGTTTACCTGCTAATCGGACTTGCTCGCAGGCCGCCTCAAAAGGCCAACAACGCCGAGAATGCGCTGTCGTTGCCCCACACGGTGGAGGTGTTCGGGACGATCGACGGTCGCCCAGCGCTTACCGCCCTCGCTCGCGAGGAAGAGCACGCTATGCTGCCTCCGTTCGGTGATCTGGACATTTCGCATTTCTGGCTCCATCGGGCCGAGCCTTGACTTCATACGCTTGCTGGGCGAGAGTGCACGGGCGCCCGACGGAGGTGTCCTGGTGAAGTTCGTTCCTGCCATTGGTCAATCTGATTTTCGCCCGCTTCGCGAAGCGGGGCAGGGATACGTCGACAAGACAGAATTTATCGCTCAGGTGCTGGCGGATCCAAGCCTGGTCCTGCTTTTCCCGCGTCCGCGGCGGTTTGGCAAAACGATCAACATCTCGGCGCTCGGCTACTTCCTCCGCAAAACCGACGAAAACCTATCCCACTTGTTCGAGGGTTTGGCCGTTACGCGCGACCCCAAGGCAATGGCGCACTTTCAGAAGTATCCAACGTTGTTTGTCACGTTCAAGGATGTGAAGGCAAAGACATTCGCCGAAACGTTGGTTGAGATTGGAAAGCAAATCGAGCGACTTTGCCGCGAGCATCGGTATGTGATCGATGGCAAACCCCTTGATACGGGTCGAGCGCATCGGCTCGAAAGGTTATTGTCGGGCACGGCGAGCAAGACTGATCTGGAATCATCGCTATTGGATCTCATGGAGGTGCTGCAAGAGCATCATGGAGAGCGCATCGTCATTCTGATCGACGAATACGACACGCCCATTCAATCGGGCTACGTGAACGGGTTTTTCGACGATATTGTCCTGTTCTTCCGCAATTTCCTATCCGCAGCCCTCAAAGACAATTCAGCCCTCTTCAAGGGCGTGCTGACGGGCATCCTGCGCGTGTCGAAAGAAAACATGTTCTCGGGGCTGAACAACATCGACGTGCATTCGATCATGAGCCCTACTTACGCGACGTCGTTCGGGTTCACCGAAGAAGAAGTGGCGAGCATCGTCGACCCACAGCACCTCGAAGAGGTCCGGTCCTGGTACAACGGATATGTCTTCGGCGGGCAGGTGATCTATAACCCCTGGTCGATTCTCAATTATGTAAAAAAAGGTATCCTTGGGCCGTATTGGATCAACACGAGTTCGCACGATCTCATTGAGCGCCTTGCAACGCGGCAGGGGATGGGACTCTCCGCGATGTCGGCGGCGCTGCTCCATGGCGAGACCATTGAGGTGCCTCTCGACGACAACATTGTGCTTCGGGACATCGACCAGCGGCCCGACGCGCTTTGGAATTTCTTGCTCTTTTCTGGGTACCTCAAGCTGGCGAAACTCGTGTTCCACGAAGGGCGATATACGGGGGTTTTGTGCATTCCCAATAAAGAAATCCAAATCGTTTACGAGAACATGTTCCGCAATTGGCTCCGCCGGGCCGTCCCTGATCGGAGCATGCTCGACGAGCTTGTGCAAGCGCTGCTGGACGGGGAAACATCCACTGTCGAGGCGTTTCTCCAGCAGATACTATTGACGGTCTTGTCCTATCAGGACGGGGCGGGGCGCGAGCCGGAAAAGCTCTACCATGGGCTGGTGCTCGGGCTCTTGGTGCACTTAGAATCGCACTACGCGGTTCGCTCAAACCGCGAATCGGGTTACGGTCGCGCCGACGTGCTGATGATCCCCAAGACAACGGGGCGGCCGGGCGTGGTCATGGAGCTGAAGGTGCCGTTCGGCAATGAAACACCCGAGCAGGCGCTCCAAAAGGCAGCGAAGCAAGTCCGCAACCGCAAATACGCGGCGGAACTCGAAAACGCGGGAGCAACACCCGTGCACGAATATGCGATGGCGTTCGATGGCAAACGGGTATGGGTGAAGCGGGTCGAGGACTGCTTGGGAGCTTAGCACTGGGCACGATCTGCGGGCATGCGCCCCCCGGCAGGCTCAACCCGCCGCGAACCAGTCGCCCCGTCTCATCTGTTCATGGTCGACCCCCAGCAAACCACGCGCTTCGCATTGCGGAGACGGTGACCGAGCAGATGTTTCATCGGTTTCACCGGCGCGTGCAGCAAGGCATTATTCGCAGCTTTGCCCAGGCGGCTGCGGTCAACGCGTTGAACAAGTGGGACGGGCGCGGTTCGGTGTCGCGCTTTGTCTTGCAGCGCACGCGGTGGGCCGTGCTGGATGGGCTGCGGAAGGAAACGCGGCAGCTGCGCGGCCCGGCGGCACTGGCATCATCGGCCGCGGTGAGCGCTGAAAAAGCGGCCGATGCGGCGATGTTGGCAGACGAAGCGCTGGGGTTTGGGCAGGGGCCGAGCAGCGCCGACGCCCTCCAAGCGTTGGTCGCCGACGCGGCGGCCGGTTTCACTGTCGAGTTGGACGCCGCGGGTGCACTGGCAGTGCGCGACCCGCGTGAAGACGTGGAAGGCAATGTCGATCGGATTCGGCTGCGGCGCGCGGTGGAGCGGTTGCCGGAGCCGGAGCGGTCGGTGCTCGACAGGCATGGGTACGGCGGCGAGTCGTTTGAGGAGATCGGGCAGGCGTTGAAGATGCACAAGGCGACCGTGTTTTCGTGTTATTCGCGGGCGTTGCAGCGGCTGCGGGCGGCGTTTGAAGGCGGCGACGCTGCAACCGAGGGGTGAGCACTTCGCACGGATGATAGGCAAGCCTCATCCCGCAAGCCGTTGGCGTACCCGAGCGAACAGCTCTTCTTGCGAGATAGGTTGGACTTCCCCTCGTTCGATCTCGCCGAGCCTTCGACTCGCTTCAGCGCTGCCCATGCCTTCAGCCTGCGCGACCGTCGTTCCTTCATGGAGGCTCGCGATGAGCTGATGCGCAAGCTCCGCCCGCTGACTTGCGGGGAGAGCCAAAGCTTCGAGCGTGAGTCGTTCGGCGTGGGCACTCATAACGTGCTTCGACTTAGCAGTCCCGGAGCACCGCGCGCAAGTGCGATCGGATTCGGCTGCGGCGCGCGCGCGAGCGGTTTGCATACGCCCAATGCAACTCAACCGGCTGGACATCGACCCCGCGTTGGTGTATGCGAGACCCAGATCAGCCCTAAACTTGCTGCTCAAGTCCTCCGCTCACCTCCACCGACGCCCTGTGCCTCTTTAACCCATGCCCACTCTTCCCGACGCCGACCTCGACTCCATTCTTGCCGTGCAGATTGCCGTCGCTTGGGCCGGTGAAGGCCGCTGCTCGCCTCCGCGGCTCGCCTTTTGGGATACCGACCTGGTCAGCGACGACGGTGGGGGCGACTTTTTCGCTCGCCTGCTCCCCCAAACCCACGAGTGGGCGGCGCTGGAGGCCGTCCGTGAAGCTGCGCGAAGAGTAGATGCAAAAATGCGCGGCAAAATCGCCGATCCCGACCGAATGCGAACACTCTACTTTTTGGGGTTCGAGGTTGACGAGCAGCTCTCGGATCGATTGGCGGCCCTCAAACGCTCGCGTCGAAAACCGCACGAGGCTCTGGCGTTCCCTGTACCCCTGGGTGCCGCATTTTCGAAAGAGGCGCTCGTCGCGGCACTCCAACATCCAGGCGTTTCTTTCACCACAATGTCTGGCGGCAGACAGATCAAAGGTTCGCTCCCCGGCAATCCCAAAGCGATGGTTCAATCCCTCGCGGCGGCCCTGGTTCCGTTTCCCGACCACTATCCCCTTCCATTTTACCGGCTGGAGTGAACACCGTGGATGCCGCCGTTCTGCCCTTCCAGTCCGCCGGTGTGCGCGCGCAGCAGTCCACCGAAGCAAGCGAGATCCATACGCGCATCCTCCGCCTTTCGCTCGGGGTGGAAGACTCGCGCTCGTATTGGGAGCACGTTGACCCCATGGTGCCCCCGGGCGAACGCCCACTGATCGCCTTTGAACAACGGTGGTTTGGGAACAAGAGCCTCGACCGCGTTAGGTTTCTTCTCTCCACCTTTGCTCAACGTTACGACGCATTTCCTGAAGCGCTTTCGGTGCTGCGCACCCAGCGCACGATGGATGCTGCAACGAGGCAGGCGATCTGCCATTTTCATCTTCAACTTTCCGATCCCCTCTACCGCCTCTTCAGCGGAACATTCTTGGTGGAGCGTCGCGCGCACCGCGACGCCAAGGTTGACCGCGACGTGGTCCTCCGGTGGGTTCAAGCTGCGTTTCCCGAACGATGGTCAGCCGCCACCTACGTTCAGTTCGCGAGCAAGCTGCTTTCCGCGGCGGGCGAAGCCGGCCTCGTGTCTACCACCCGCGCCGCGCGCGCTGTCGTTCTTCCCAAGGTGTCCGACTTCGCGCTG
This sequence comes from Polyangiaceae bacterium, assembly GCA_016712345.1. GTDB lineage: Bacteria > Myxococcota_A > Polyangia > Polyangiales > Polyangiaceae > JADJRH01. The sequence continues at coordinate 1,490,997 of JADJRH010000011.1, read as the reverse complement.
ACCTATCTTCTCTACCTATTGCGCGGAACTCGCTTCGCGGGAACTCTCACAGAAAACCCCTACCTCGCCTCGGTCGGCCTTGTGGAAGGATTTCTCGACCAGCGCCTCCGCGCACTCACAGGGATCACCTACCGCCGTATGGGCCATCTGACCGAACTTGAGTGGCAAGCGCCGACATTAACAGCTTGGGCCGAGGTGGCGCCGTGACAGAGCCGATTTTTCAGGAAAGTTCGCTTACAGAGGCTTTTTCGGCGCTGAAGAGTGATCTGATTGCCGAAGGCGGCCCTCGTATCAGCACCATGCGAAACTACCGTTTCGCGATCTTGCCCTATCGGCCCCACGAAGAATTCAAACTTCGCGCGTTGGTGCACCACCTCACCGTTGAGCTACGCGCCGAGGGCTGGGGTGTGCTGCCGATCTCTCTCCAAAAACTCTTGCTGGATCGAATTCGCGCCACGGGCGAAGCGTCCGTCAAGGCACTCATCGAACGCGAGAATCGACTCTACAAGAAAGATCCCGATCGCGCCCTGGCTCACCTACGCGACAAGATCGCCCCTCACATTGAGGGCCCTACCGGTATCGCCGCCGACGTGGCTCGGCTCATCAGTGAACTCGCCGATCAGCACCCCGACCGCGCCGATCGCACGCTGGTTTTCATCGGCCGGGCAGGTGCCCTTTACCCCTTTTTCCGCTCTTCTGCGCTCCTCAAACACATCGACGGCAAGACGAGAAACATCCCGGTGGTGCTGCTCTATCCCGGCACGCGAACCGACACCACCGCCCTCTCTTTTATGGGCGAACTCGACGCTGATCGCGACTACCGCCCACGTATCTACCCATGAGCCTCACCATGAAGATCCGAGACCTATTTGTTGCCGACGTAACCCGTGACATTCCACCGGTCGTCTATTTTCACGAGCAATCCCCCGAAAAGCTCCAGTCCGAAGTGAGCGAATACATTGTGACCGGTGGCTACCGCGAAGGTGACCCCAGGGCGCACCGAGGCAAGTCGGGCATCCACGAACAGTTCGTTCACCTCCTCAGGGGCATCGAGCACGAACTCAACAAGAAGAACGGGCCCGAACTGCCCGCTTCGTGGATCTCAGGGTTTTATGGTTCCGGCAAGTCGAGCTTCGCCAAGCTCTTGGGCCTCTCGCTCGACGGCATCGTCCTTCCCGACAACACGCCCCTCTGGTCGGCCCTCCTCAAGCGCGACGACTCGCCGCGGCGCCAAGAACTTGTCGACGCGTGGAACGCTTTAACAAAACGCATTCAACCGATGGCTGTGGTGTTCGACATCGGTGGGGTTGCCCGGGATAACGAGCACATCCACTCGGCCGTGTTGCGGCTCGTTCAAACGAGGCTCGGCTACTGCTCGAAGAGCAATCTGGTCGCCGATTTCGAGCTTCGGCTGGAACGCGACAACGAGTGGGACGCATTCGTTGCCACTGCCAAAAAAACGCTGGGCAAAGACTGGAGCCTTGCAAAAGAAGAAGAGCAGGCCGACGACCATTTCTCTCACGTTCTCCACGTGATGAAGCCCGATCGATATCCCGACCCCACGAGCTGGATCGACAGTCGCGCCGGTGCGCGCACCGGGCTCGGCACCAGCGTGCGTGAAGCGGTAGATGCCATCGACGCCATGATCCACATTCGGGAGGAGCACAAGACCCTCTTTCTGGTGGTCGATGAGGTCAGCCAATATGTCCATCAAGACGAGAGCCGCATGCTCAAGCTCCAGTCGTTCGTATCGGAACTCGGTCAGCGCCTCAAAGGTCGTGTTTGGCTCTTTGCCACGGGGCAGCAAAGGCTTGAAGAACAGGCCGAAAACAACAATATCGGCAAGCTGAAAGACCGCTTCCCCCCAGCACTTCGCGTTCATTTGGGGACGACTAACATTCGCGACGTGGTTCACAAACGACTGCTCAAAAAAAGCCCAGCGGGAGACAGCGCGGTTCGCGCTCTTTTCAGCGACGGGTCGAACCGCGCCGCCCTCAAACTTTATGGTTACGGCTGCGAAGAACTCTCGGAAGAAGACTTCGTGGAAGTCTACCCGATGCTCCCCGGTCATATCGACCTTCTCATGCTGATCACCACCGCCCTGCGTTCCAGGTCCACGCGCATCCAAGGCGACGATCACGCGATCCGTGGCCTGCTTCAGCTTCTTGGCGAGCTGTTTCGTGAACAAAAGCTTGCCGATCGCGAATTGGGAAGCCTCGTCACCCTCGACTCCATTTTTGAAGTTCAGCAATCGGCGCTCGACGCCGATGTGCAGACCACCCTGGGTCGCATTTTCGGCGAGCCCAAGGTTCGTGATGACGAACTCGCCCAGCGGGCCGCGAAAGCCGTGGCTCTTTTGGAGCTGATTCAAGAGCAAGTCCCCACCACGGCCGAACTCGTAGCCAAGTGCCTCTACTCGCGCTTGGGAGAAGGCAGCCGAGTCAACGCCGTTACCGAGGCCCTTGAGAAGCTGCGCGAGCTGAGCCTTCTTTCTTATTCAGAAAAGCAAGGCTACAAGATCCAAAGTTCGGCAGGGCAAGAGTGGCAGCGCGAGCGCGACGACACGCAGATCAGCTACGAACAGATCAGCAAGCTCATTCAGGGCGCTCTCAAAGATCTCGTCGGCTCTATGCAAGAGCGCGCCAAGTGGAAAGGCCGCACCTTCCCCTGGACTTTGTGGTTCTCCGATGGTCGCCAGGCTCACGACGTGAAGCTCCAAGACAGTCGCGACGACTCAACCGTGACCATCGATTTTCGCTTCTTGCCCAAGAAGGACGACCGCAGCTCCACCGCCTGGGTGCCCAAAAGCGATCAAGAGGCGTTTCGCAATCGCGTGATTTGGGTCGCGGGCGACACAAGTCCGTGTGAAGACCATGCGAGGCAGCTTGGTAAGTCCGAGCATATTATCGAGCGTTATGGCCCCAGACGCGAGTCGTTGCCGCGCGAAAAGCAACGCCTCCTTTCCGAAGAGCAAGGCCGCTTTGAGGATCTGGCCAACCGCGCTCGTTGGGCCGTGGCCGACGCATTTATGGAGGGCATGATCTACTTTCGCGGTCAGCAGATCCGCCCTCGCGAGGCAGCCGGCACGTTTGGGCCCGCGCTGTCGGCCATGGCGGCTCGTGCTTTGCCCGACCTCTACCCCCACTTCTCCGAGATCGCCGTTTCTCCCAAAGAGCTTGAACAACTACTTGAAAAAGAACTCACCGGCCCGTCCACCAAGTTTATGGAGGGCCACCTTGGCATTCTTTCGCTCGACTCGGGGAAATATGTTGCTTCGTGTACCGGGCTTTATCCCGCGCGCATTGTGAAAGAAATCGAGCAAAATGGAGGGGTTTCGGGGCAAACCCTCGTTGCCGCATTTGTGAACCCACCCTACGGCTACGCCCCCGATCTTGTGAAAGCCTGCTGCGCCGGCCTCCTCAGGGGTAAGAAGATCCACATCCGCACCGAGCAGGGGTCGACCATTAAATCACACCTGGATCCCGGCGTGCGCGACCTGTTCAGCCGTGATCGCGACTTTCGGCGAGCCGAGTTTTTTCCCGCAACAGAAGGAGAGGTCAGCCAGAAAGATCGCATCGCCATCCGCAAGGTGTTTCACAAATACCTTCAGGTCGATCAAGAGCCGGAAGACGAGCCGATCGCCGACACCGCGTTTCAGACCTTTCCGGCTTATCGCGAGCGTCTTCGCGATCTGGAGAGACGCTTCGATGCTCTACCCGGAAGGCCACCTTTGCCCCCCGCGCTCAAAAAGTTCGGGCGGGCGCTCGAAGACTGCTGCCGTTCGAGGTTTGTGCAACAGACGGTGGCCGAATGCAAAAGGAACCTCGATGCCCTGAGGGACGGCTTCGAGCAACTTGGAGTGTGCAGCGCCGAGCTGACGCAAGACTCCATCGACATCCTCGTTCGGGCGGCTCGTGTCCGGGACCATGAGATCGCCCAACTCAGCCAATTCGAAGAGCTGGCCGGCTTCGAGGGCGACGCCGGTGTGGTGGAAGGCCAGCTTTCGGCCGAGCGACCGTGGCGCGAGGCGGCGGCATTGATCCCCATTCTGGATCGGCTTCAGGCGAAATACGTGGAGGTCAGAAAAGCGCTCTTGAACCGCCAGCAAATTGAGGCAGAAAACGCTCGCACGCGCGTCAAAACACGAGCGGGGTTTGCCCGGTTGGATGCCGACCAGGCGCACCGGGTGTTGCGTCCTATTGCCGAAGCCACGGTAGACACGGCGGCGGAAGCGATCTCCCCCACTCTTGTCGAAGTAAGAGACCGATTTTCAAGCCGCATCCACAAGGCCGAAGAGCTGGCAAACGATCGCCTCGACGAAGAGCTGAGCAAAAAGACCGAGAGTCAAATCATCAAAGTCGACTCGCACCTGCGAGGGCGTGAGATCGCAAACCGCGACCAACTTCGGGCGGTGCTCAAAGAACTGGAAGATCGCATCGGCCCGCTCCTCGACGGGGGCGCTCGCGTTCGGATCGGTTGATATGGCCCTCACCTCCGAAGCCAAAAAGCTCCTCGCTGAGACCATTCGGGGCACCGCGCAAGACCCTGAAAAGGGCCTGCGAGCGCGGCTTCTTCAGGCCATCCACAACGAAGCGGATCGCCGCTATCGCCTATCGGTCGCGATTGAACACGCCGGGCTTGATGAAGCGCACCGCAGGCGCCGCCGCCGGATCGAAGCATGGATTGACGAGCGCGCGCGGGCGGCGCGGCCCAAAAACAAGGCCGAGCTGAAGGTGGCGAGTGACAGGCTTCTTGCCTTGGCTGAAAAGGAGGCAGCGGCCACACTGGTGAATCGCCTGGTGTTGCTGCGGCAGCTTGAAGCCCTGGGTCTTTTCAGGCCGGCCGTGGTCACCGGCGGGTGGAGCAGCAAGGCGTATCGCGAATTTCGGGAGTTTGCGCCCACCCTATGTGCCAACGGCACCTCGGACCCCACCGAAGGGTATGCCACCTTGCTCCAGCTCGTGTTCGACGAACTCGCAACTGATCTGCCCGGTTTGTTCGGCGATGTGGGGCTCACCCGGCTTTTTCCTATCCCGGCGGCCGCGCTTCGCGACGTGGTGGAGCGATTCGACAATCCCGACCTCGCGTCGGCCTGGACCGACGACACGACCCTGGGCTGGGTCTACCAATATTGGAACGACCCGGATCGAGAGGCTCTCGACGCGAAAATCGCCTCCGGAGGGAAGATCGAACCCCATGAGATCGCCTCCAAAACGCAGATGTTCACCGAGCGTTATATGGTGGAATGGCTGCTTCAAAACAGCCTCGGCCACACATGGCTTTCAATGTGCAAAAAGCGCGGGTGGAAGGCCGATGCTGAAGCCATTTTGCCTGCTTTAGAAGCGCGCCGCGCCGAATGGCGCCAAAAACGCGACGTGGGAGAGGTGGCGCTCGATGCGCTCATGCCGATCCATGGAGCGCTGGAAGAGCAGTGGAAATATTACGTTCCCCAACCGATCCCCGACGATGCCGTGGCGCACGCACCCGACTCGGTGCGCGCGATCAAACTGCTCGACCCTGCGTGTGGCAGCGGCCATTTTCTGGTGATCGGGTTTGACCTTCTCGCGGCGCTCTACAGGGAAGAAGCGCGCCACCGGGGCCAGTCGATCTCGGAAAAAGATATCGCCGAGTCGATCATCGAAAACAACCTGCACGGCATCGACATCGACCCGAGGGCGATTCAGATCGCGGCGGCCGGGCTCTACCTCAAGGCCAAATCGGCTTCAAAAGCGGCCCGCCTAAAGCGCGTGAATCTGGTGGCGCCGGTGCTCCAGCTCGGCAACCTCCCCGCCGATGATCCGGCGGTGATCGCCCTTCGAAACGATCTCAAGCGCGAAGTGGGGCTCCCTGAAGAACTGACGAACAAGCTTCTCTCTTCTCTCGCCGGGGTTGACCACCTGGGAAGTCTGTTGAAAGTGGACGCCGCTGTGGACGAGGCCCTTAGGGCCGCCGAGGTGGAAGTCGAGAAGAAGCAGACTCAGGGCGACTTGTTTGGCGGGTTTGCGGCAGAACAGGTGAAACTGCCGATGGGGGAAAAGCGGGCGAGTGTTCTCGACAAGCTGGAGCAATTTCTTTCCAAGCGCTCGGGCGGCGACGACCTGGGGTTGCGGCTTGGTGGGGAGCAGTTGGCAGCAGGCATCCGTTTTGTGCGGCTCGCGCGCGAGGGCACCTACGATGTGGTGGTGGGCAATCCCCCGTATCAGGGGCTCAGCAAAACGAGCGCGCTCGGGTATGTGGCGGCCACCTATCCCAAGGGAAAGGCCGATCTCTATGCGGCGTTTTTGGAAAGAGGCTTGCAGCTCGTCAGGCCGCTTGGGGTGTCTGCTCTTATCACGATTCGCGGATGGATGTTTCTAGGGCAATTTGCTGCACTTCGTCACGCAATTATCCGCGAAAACAGCCTTGTTCTTGGCGATCTAGGCTGGGGAGCGTTCGAGCAGATGACTGATAACCCTGTCACGATGTCTGCTACCTGCCGTGGAAATGTTGGCACCTGTTGTGCCATCTCTCCCGTTGATCCAACAGCTCGCGTCCGGACGGACGAGCATCGTAGCGCTATTACGGCGGGACTTCTGGCTCAGGTCGGGCGACACGAATTTGACCCGCGCGGCTTCGAAGCCATTGAAGGCGAACCGATTGTCTATTGGTGGACCCGGGATTTCCTTTCCCAATACGCAGTAGCCCCCAAACTGGGCGAATTGGCGCCTGTGCGCTTGGGTTTATCAACATCGAACAATCCTAGGTTTGTCCGGCAGGTTTGGGAAGTTCGAGCGGGTGAAACATGCCGAAAAGACGGCAACGTTCTTCGGACGTACACCCAGCCACAAGGATGGAGACCCTTAGTCAGCGGTGCAAGTGGAACCTCATGGGTAGCACCTCTCACATCCTTGGTTCGGTTTGCCAACGACGGGCTCGAACTTCGATGCGCGCCCGGTGGATTGATCCGCAACCCTGATTCGTTCATGCAAGGCGGAGTCGCTTTTACACCGATAGGAAATAGCTTTTCGGCTCGTGCGCATCGGTATAGGAGCATGTTTGATGCCGTGGGCAGATCGGTGATTACAAGCGATGTCCCGCGATTTCTGGCAAATATGAACACCGCCGTCGGCCGTTTTGTAATGGAATCGTTGAACCCTACGGTTAGCTTCACGGCCGGGGATGTTGCTCGAATACCTATTTTGCCGACCCTGAACGCGGACGACGTGTTCGCCTGCGTCGAATCCGCATTCACTGAACAAGAATCCGTCCGCGAGCCCTCCGTCGAGTTCCGGAGGCCCGGCCCGTCCGCCTGGGAATACGCCCAATCCTGGGCCCAAACTGCTGTCGACCGCCCCGAAAACACCCCGCTCCCACCCTACGAGCCCACCTTCGAACCGCCCACACCCACCTCGTTCGTCTCCTTTGCCATCGGTGTTGCTCTCGGTCGCTTTGGCGCAAACGGCGAAGGCATCCTCACCACCCCCCCGGACTCGGCCCTCCCCGCAGGCATCCTCTTCGTTTCCACGGAAGGCGCAGACAGCCTCGACCACCCCGCGTGCGCGCTTCTCGCAAACGCATGGAAAGAGCACGGCGCAAGCGTGGGCCAAGGGGACGACCTTCGAACCTATCTTCGCAAGTCGTTTTTCGACTACCACAAGAAACTCTACGAAAATAGGCCCATCTATTTCCCCCTTTCGTCCGCCAAAAAGAGCTTCATGGCATTCGCCTCCATCCACCGATGGACCGACGGTACGCTCAACGCTCTTCTCGCAGACCACCTCATGCCCACCAAGCGCAGGCTCGAAGGGGAACTCGACGACCTCCGAGTTGCAAAAACCCAAGGGCCGAACAAAGGCAAAGCTGAAAAGCGCTACGGCGAGGTGCAAAAAGCGCTGGAAGAACTTTACGACTTCATCGCCAAAGTGACCGAAATCGCCGAAAAAGGCCCTCCCGCGCCCGACAACAAAACCGAAAAACGCGAGGCCGACGCCCCCTATCGCATGGACCTCGACGACGGGGTGATGGTGAACAGCGCCGCCTTATGGCCCCTTCTCGACGCCCAGTGGAAAGACCCCAAAAAGTGGTGGAAAGAACTCGCATGCGCCCAAGGGAAAAAAGACTACGACTGGTCGCACCTCGCAGCGCGCTACTTCCCGACGCGTGTGCGCGCCAAGTGCCATAGCGATCCTTCTCTCGGCGTGGCGCACACGTGTTTTTGGGAGCTGCACCCCGCCAAAGCCTACGCGTGGGAACTGCGCCTCCAAGATGAGATCCGGCCCGACTTCATGATCGAAGAGCCCAACTCCACTGAGGCTCGCGAACGGTTCTTGAAAGAGCACGACCGCGAAGCCCGCGAGATCCTAGCCAAAGAGCTGAAGCGCCGCGAAAAGAAAAACCAGCGAGAAGACGACGAGTCAAGCGCGGGTCCGCTCTTCGACCAAACCGACGACACCGAGGACAACGATGCCTGAAATGGCGCCCGAAGCCATGGAGCTGCTCTCTTCGGAGGTCAGGCGGTTGAGAGTTCTTCTGGAGGAAGACATTCGCCGCACGCTCGACCGGCGCTTTCGCTTGTCGGTCCCTATGGCGAGCGCACACCTTGGTGAGCGCGAACGCCGGCTGCGAAAGCGCTTGGAAGAATGGCTCGATGAGCGCCGCCGTGCCGGCAAGGTCGCTGCGATGGAACGCACCGGCCCGGACGTGATGGCGGCGTCCACCTCCGAGGCGGCGGCGAATTTGTTCTTGCGTTTGGTGCTCCTCAAGCAGCTCGAAGCGAGTGGTGTGGTTCGCCCTCCGGTGCTCACCGGAGGTTGGAGCAGCAAGGGCTATCTTGAGCTTCGAACCCATGGTCCTGAACTCGTGCACAAAGACGGCCCCGACGACTACGAAGGGCTCGACTTCTTGCTCAAGCTCGTGTTCGACGATCTGTCGGTCGACCTTCCTGGTCTCTACGGCGAGCGCCCTCTCGACCCCTACTTTACTCTTTCTCCCGCCGCCCTGAGGGAAGTGATCGCCGCCCTCAACGCGCCCGCGCTGGGCTCGGCGTGGCTCGACGACACCACCTTGGGCTGGGTCTACCAGTTCTGGAACGACCCTACGCGCGAAGCTATTGACGAACGTGTGGGCCCGCGAGGCAAGGTTGCACCCCATGAGATCGCTTCCAAGACCCAGCTCTTCACTGAGCAATACATGGTGGAGTGGCTGCTCGAAAACAGCGTGGGCCGAATAGTCGTAGGCATGCGACAACGCCGGCAAAAAAGCTTTTCCGGTGACCAAACCGCCCCCCCGCCGTGGCCTATGTTTGTGCGCGATGCAAGCGAACTTTCCACTGGGCTGCCGGCTCGCCTCGAAGAACTCAAAATCCTCGACCCCGCATGCGGGAGCGGGCACTTCCTGGCCGGGGCGTTCGACCTCCTAGTGCCGCTCTACCGTGAAGAGGCCCGCGACGAAGGTCGCTCGATCTCCGACGAAGAGATAGCCTCCAGCATTTTGCGTCACAACCTGCACGGGATCGACATCGACGCCCGTGCAGTGCAGGTCGCGGCGGCGGTGCTCTACCTCAAGGCCCGCAAGTTGGCCTCCAAGGCTCCCATTCCTTCCATGAATCTGATTGCGACCGCCTTTGACCTTGACGGTCTCGCTGGGGATGACCCCGCACTCACCGCATTGGCGTCAGCTTTACCTCATGGGATGGGAAACCTCGAAGAAGCCGTCCGAGCGCTTCGTTATGTGGGATTTCGCGGAAGTCTGTTACGGCTCTCGCGCAAAACCAACACGCCCCTCTTGTTCGACGAGCTGGATCCGAGTGCGGCAATCGAGACCATTTTGCAGAAACATGCGCGGGCCGACGATCTCGGCGTCCGCTTCGACGGACTCCAACTCGCCGCGGGGCTCCGGCTCAAACAGCTGCTCACCGAAGGGCGCTACGACGTGGTGGTGTTTAACCCGCCCTATCTTGCCACCTCCAAGATCGATCTGCCCCCCGCGGTGCTCGCGGAAGCGTTTGGCCATAGTCCCGACCTTTTCGCTTCGTTCGTGGAACGCGCCCTCGAACTCTGCAAACCCACAGGTCTGATTGCGTTCGTGGCCCTCGCCAACTGGATGTTTCTCGCCTCGTTCATTGAGACGCGCGAGCGCATTCTGAAGGGCCATATTCTTCTCCTCGCCGACGTAGGAAAAGGCGCATTTCGGCGGGCTTCCAAGCTCATTCAAACCGCCATGGCCATCGCATCACCGGGCCGCCTTGAAGGCCCTTCGCTCGCCGCGCGTGTGGGCAGTCGCGATGTGATCTCCGCCACACAGGTTCACGAGATCGCCCGCTCGCTTCAAGATCCATCCAACTACAAAGTTTTCGATGCCGCGGCGTTCACCTCGGTCGAGGGCGCTCCTCTCCTCTATTGGCTCGAACCCGCGTTTTTGCGGCGTTATGTGGAGCTTCCCAAGATCGACGATGTGGGCGACGGCCAAGGCGGCATCGCCACCGGCGACAACGAACGCTTCTTGCGCGCCGTGTGGGAGGTGCCCCCTGTGCTCGCTCGCCGCGCAGCCCAGGGGGAAGAGTCACCCTACCTCCCCTATCTCAAGGGCGCCGAGGGGCGCGAGTGGATTGAACCCTATCGATGGGTTCTGCGTGCCGCCCATGCAGGACTGGAGTTGCGTCTCGCTTCACCGGCTGTTCGTCTCGCTCGCGCTGTCGACCTTGGGGTAGCCTATACCACCATCGGTCATCGGTTCGGTGCCCGCCTCCACACCGTCAAAAGCGTTCGCGATGTGTCGGGTGCTTCGATCTTCCCCACTTCAAAAGCAACGGCAAACGCCCTTGTTTGCGCTCTCAACCGAACCGCGGTGCGCGACCTCGCATCGGCCCTCAACCCCACCGTCAACTTTCAACTCGGCGACGTGCGCCGCCTGCCATTTGATAAGGTGGAGGGCGACGCGGAGATTGTGGCCACCTTGCACGAAGCGTTTGAGTCTCACGAGAAGACCAACGAACTTTCGCTCCACTTCCAGAGGCCGGGCCCCTCCACTTGGAAAGCGGCCCAGGCTTGGGCGCAAGAAGCTGTGGACCGGCCTAGGGGGGCGCCCCTTGCCGCTGCTCCCTTGGAGCGGGAAGACGCAACGCCGTTTGAGCACATCTCTTATGCTCTGGGGGTTGCTCTGGGGCGATTTTCGCCCGGTGGCGGGCTTGCAGCCGATTCTGCTTCCGGTCTACCCAACGGGATCCTTTTCTTGGGCCCCAACCCTGAGAGCTTGGCCCACCCCGCGTGTGACCTCCTTCTACAGACATGGCAGACCCACGGCGCCGCGTTAAGCAAAGGTGACGACCTCGCGAACTATCTCCGCAGGCGTTTTTTTCAGGAGCACCGCAGCATGTACGAAGGCCGGCCCATCTACTGGCCCCTGTCCTCCGCCGGCCGAAGTTACGTGGCCTACATGAGCTTTCACCATCTGCGCGCAGCGACAATGAACACCTTGCTTGCCGAGCACTTGGTGCACGAAAAGCGACGGGTAGAAGGCGAACTCGCTGACCTGCGCGACGCGCGCGTTTCGGGGCCGTCGCGCGGGTCTGCAGAGAAGCGCGCTGCCGAGGTTCAAAAGCTTCTCGAAGAGCTGAACGAGTTCGCCGCGATGGTGACTCAAATCGCCGAAAAGGGCCCCCCCGCGCCTGACGGCAAAACCCATGAGCGCGAGGTTGATGCTCCCTATCAGATGGACCTCGACGACGGCATTTTGGTGAACAGCGCCGCGTTATGGCCTCTCCTCGATCCCCAGTGGAAAGAGCCCAAAAAGTGGTGGAAAGAACTTGCCAATGCTCAGGGGAAGAAAAACTGCGACTGGTCGCACCTCGCAGCCCGCTACTTCCCTAAACGTGTGCGTGAGAAGTGCCAAGCCGACCCGTCGCTCGCGGTGGCCCACGGGAGCGTTGAGGCGCAGGAGATCCTCGCGAAGGAGCGTCTTCGCCGCGAAAAGAGCGGCTCGCGCGAAAAAGAACATCGAACCGGCCCGCTCTTTGATCGGACAAAACCTATGGAGGAGGAGCATGAGTGACCCCACCACCGTGCAGGCGGTCTCTTTTGATGGCGCCGCAGGCGCCCCATCCCCCGCGCGTTGCTCGCACGGCTTTTAACGGACTTGTATCGGCCCTGCTTGAGCAGGAGGTGCGCGACGAAGCCCGCCGTCAAGGCATTGTGCTTTGGCTCGACAAGGACAACCACTATACCGCCTTTGCCGACAATCTCGCCATGTTGCACGAGGCCGGAGAGTTTCCTTTTCCTGTGGTCGGTTTCAGGGGCAGTTTTCTCGACCTGCTTTTCAAACTAGAACCCTACGGTAGCGAACTCGACCCACGCCCCCTCATCGTGCACCTGCCGGGTTTCAACGAGCAGACAATCCGCAAGACTCCAGTGCTGGAGCTGTACGAGGCTGGCACTCGATTCCGAAAAGGGTTGGACCGGTTGATTCGTGAAGCCGCCGTCGCCCGCGTCGCCCCCGCGGACGTTGACACGTTCCTCTCCACGGGCCCGAGCCTGGAAAAAGCCGACGCTTGGCTCCAGTCGGCGGTCACTGGCGGCGCCCTGGGCCTTTCTTCTCTCCTTGCCGAATTTGGCCCACGAGTGCTGGCGGAAGCGTTGGCGCAACCCAGTTCACTCGCACCGCGCATCGGCGGCGCCGAAGAATTGGCGACCCTCAAAAATTACATCCATCGCCTCACGGGCATGGATGAGAGCTGGGAGCGATTTTTCCCCGAAGAAAAAGGCAACACGCTCGATCAGCTCCTCCACTGCCTGGGGGGTTGGATCCTGACGGTAGAGTACGTGAACGACCTGCGGCGCCCGCCTTATGAAGAGCGCTTGAAGCGCCTCCGAAATCTATCCCCACCCCTCGTCAAGGCATGTTGTGACCTGGCGGCCAACCTGCGCAGAGACGCGGGCGATGCCTATTCGCGCATGGCCGACGAGATGGAGGTATTTCTTGCCCACGAACTCAGCCAAATGTCGCCCGAAGATCTGGGTCAGATCGACACCTTCCGCGAAGAAGAAGTTCGCATCCTCGAAGGAGCGGTGCAAGCGCTCTCCAAAGAAGATTGGCCCAAAGCAAAAAGCTGGTGCGAGGCCCGGCAGGGCGAAAAATCGTTTTGGCTCAAGCGTGACCAGCCCCGCCGCTGGGCTTGGACTCTGGTGGAAGAGGCCGCCGAATTTGGAGCTACTCTCAAGAAGCACCAGAGGCCCTTCGCTGGGGCGCGCAGTCTCGATCACGCTGCCGATCTGTATGCGAGCGGCGCATTTGAAGTCGATCGCGCTCACCGGCGGTTTGAACAGCGGCGCCTCGCCCTTTTGGAGTCTCGCCTGCCCCAATATGGAGCGCTCCGCGAAGTGGCCACGGCGCTCCGTACGGCCCACCGGGCGTGGGCGGACGAACTCGCGAAGGACTTTGCGGCTCTCTGCAAGGAAGGTGGATTTCTTCCCTCCGCCGATCTGCGCCAGCGCACGATCTACGAACAGGTCGTGGCCCCTCTGACGCAAAGTGGAGAGAAGGTTGCGGTCTTCCTTATCGATGCCTTCCGGTTCGAGATGGCGACCGAATTTTTCGACGATCTGAAAGGTTCGGGCACCGCGGTGGATCTCAAGCCTCGACTGGCCGAGCTGCCCACCATCACTTTGGTGGGCATGAACGTATTGGCCCCGGTCGCGTCGGGTGATCGGTTGCTTGTGTCCGGCGTTTTCAAGGGATTCAAGACCGGCGAGACCACCGTGTGTTTGCCCAGAGATCGGGCCGATGCGATGGGGATGCGAAGTGTGGGGAAACCGGCGCTTCTCAAGAACTTAGCCGATGTATGTGATGCGAGCACCGCCGCATTAACCAAAGAAATCAAACCCCACCGTTTGGTGATCGTCCACTCCAGAGAAATCGACGACGCCGGTGAGGCCAACGTGGGCCTGCCCACATTCGAGTCGACCCTGCGCCAGATCAAAGCAGCTTGGCACCATCTCCAGCTCGCGGGGATCAAAAACTTCGTGTTTACCGCGGACCATGGGTTTTTGATTCAAGACGAAACCGCTCAAATTCGCACGTATGGTAAAATGGTCGACCCGCAGCGGCGCTATGTGTTCGACGAATACCCCCGCTCGGAAAAAGGCATGGTCAACGTGTCTCTCTCGTCGCTGGGATACGATGGGCTCAAGGGTTATCTCTTGTTCCTCGAAGACACCTCCGTGTTTGCAACCGCCAATTCCGGCGGCACGTTCGTGCATGGGGGAAATAGCCCGCAAGAGCGTATCATCCCAGTCTTGACGGTCAGTCGAAAGCGGGCAGAACATACGGGTTATTCCACCTATCAAGTGGAAGTAGATGCGCTCACCGATGTTCTGGGGCTGCACAGGTTGCGTCTCCGAGTTGTGTTTGCCAAAGAAACAACCACAAGCCTGGGCTTCGCGGCCCCCGCGTCGATCGATCTCGCCTTCCGCGTGCCCGACGGCATGAACGCGATCTTAAAAGACGTGAGTGGACCCGCCAAACTCAAAACAGGGCGCATTCAGGTCGCAGTCGGCGACGCGTGGAGTGAGGTTTTTTTTGGGCTCGAAGGCCCCTCGGACGACCGAATTCGGGTCGAAGTGTATCACCCCGACGGTGTCGAAAAAGTCAAGAGTGCGGTGCCCAACCACTGGTACTCGGTGAGCGGTTTGGTGGCGCCTCCCCCAGCCAAAACGCCGGGGGCCGGATCCATTCCTCCTCCCGCTGCTCCTCCTCCCGCTGCTCCTCCTTCTGGATGGGCCGAAACCATCGCCGACGAGGGCGCCCGCAAGATCTTCCTCCACATCGAAAAACACGGTGCCATCACCGAGTCAGAAGCAACCCATCTGCTCGGGTCGGCGCGCGCACTCAGGAGATTCTCGCTTGAACTCGAAACCCACTTTAACAAACTCCCGTTCAAGGTGCAGATAGAAACCGCCGAAGGTGGCAAACGCTACAGCCGAGGAGGCGACCTTTGACAAGCAAGCGCGACCGGGAACACATCTTCGAACGCCTTCGCTCCGGCATTGTACCCGAGCGAGGACTGGAGGCATTTGCCGTAGGGATCGAAAAACAACGTGCGGAGATCCACCGCCTTCTCGACCTCGCTGCCTCGGGCGAAGGTGTATTCAAGTTCTTGAGGGGGGGCTATGGGTGTGGCAAGACCTTCATGGCGAGGCTCGCTTTGCTCGATGCGTTGCACTATACTCGCAAGGGCGACCCCCCGGGCAGCCTAGGCTTTGCAACGAGCTTTGTGGTCGTTTCCGACAACGACCTGCACTTCCACAAGTTCGATGACGTTTACAGAAAAGTTGTTCGAGAACTCGGCACCGCCTCTTGCGCGCGGGGCGCACTCGGTGACATCATCGATCGCTGGATTGCAAGGGTAGAAAATGCTCTCATCGACGGCGGGGCCGACGAAAACGCCCCCGACTTCGACCGCATGGTAGAACAGCGGATCGAAGAAGACATCAGCTCCCTCACCGCAGGCAAAGCTCCCGAAGACCTTGGCCGCGTCTTGCGCGAGATCTTCAAACTCAAACAGGCGGGAAGACTGCGCGAAGCCGGCTCGCTCTTGTCGTGGCTCTCGGGAAGCGAAAACGTAGGTGCGGCTGAAAAAAGGCTCGCCGGCATCAAAGGCGACATCACAGGCGCCGACGCGATGGCGTACCTCGGGGGCATCCTCGAGATCGTGAAAGCTGCCGGATACAAGGGGTTAGTGATCGTGATCGACGAAGCCGAAACGATCCTTCGCATGCGGCAGGACGTGCGCGGCAAGTCTCTGAACGGCATCCGCCAAATCATCGACGCCGCCGATCGCTTCAAGGGCGCATTTTGGATCTTCACCGGGACGCCTGAACTGTTCGACAACCGCCGCGGCGTCGCAGGATTGCAGCCCCTGCACGATCGGATCCGCTTTCAAATCGAAGGGAATCTGGTCTCGATGCGTCAGCCTCAACTGGAACTCCGGCCGTTTGATCGCGACCGATTGAAAGACGTGGGGCTACGGCTGCGTGAACTTTATCCTATGGGTGACCCGAATATCGTCGCCCAAAAAGTCACTCCTGAAGTGATTCTTGCCAAGGTCGATGAAGTGACCAAAGGGTACGGCGGCGACGTAGGGATTGTGCCCAGACAGTTCCTCCGCAGGCTGGTGAACCTCTTCGACGTGGTGGCCGAAAACCCCGATGCCGACCTTCCTGAGCCGCAGGTCACTGTGGTCGAAGAGCGCGCCGCTCAAGGGAAAAAGCCGCTTGAATATGAACCTGAGCCCGGCGACGAAAAGGGCTATCCCATTTTGCCCTTGGAGTTCTAAAGCGTGTCCGCGTTCGCCCGGTTTCCGCCCCGCTTGCAGCAAGCGATTGTCTCGCGCCTTGGATGGACCTCTCTCCGCCCTGTGCAAGAGCTTGCGTCCCACGCGATTCTCGATGGGAAAAACGCCATTGTGTTGGCCCCTACGGCCGGCGGCAAGACCGAAGCGGCGATGTTCCCCGCGCTGGCCAATCTGGTGGAACACGAGCCCGAAGGCGTAGGGGTTCTCTACATCGCCCCCATCAAGGCGCTGCTCAATAACCAAGAAGACCGGCTCGGCACCTATGCCGAGATGGTCGGCCTCAGGAGGTTCGTGTGGCACGGCGACGTGACCGACCATGCGAAGCGCAAGTTCGTTCGCGAGCCCGGCGCCATCTTGATGACGACGCCCGAGTCACTTGAAGTGATGCTCGTATCGCCGCGCTCTCCCGTAGGGCGGCTATTTTCCGACCTTCGACTGGTCGTCATCGACGAGGTGCACGCGCTTTCCGGGACGGACCGCGGCGCCCATCTAATGTCGGTGATCGAGCGACTTGCGCCAACCAGTCGCAACGATCTTCAGCGCATCGGACTGTCTGCCACCGTCGGCAACCCCCATCAAATCGTCGATTGGATCGCCGGATCTTCCAAGCGCGAAAAGGTCGTGATCGACCCTCCGAAAGTGCCCTCCAAGAGGGAGATTCACGTGGGCCTGCACGAGAGCGTGTCCGGCCTTGCGGGCGAAGCCGCAGCTCGCGCAGTGAACAAAAAAAGCCTGTTTTTCTGCCAGTCCCGCGCATTGACGGAAAGCGTAGCCGATCGCATGCGCGGGCGCGGAATGGACGTCTATGTTCACCATAGCTCCGTCTCGCTCGAAGAGCGGCGAGTCGCGGAAGACCGCTTCGCCCGTGGACAAAACGCGTGCATCGTATGTACCTCCACCCTTGAATTGGGCATCGACGTGGGCGATCTCGACCTTGTGTTCCAAGCAAACGCGCCAAGCTCAGTTTCCTCTTTTCTGCAACGCATGGGACGCACCGGCCGCCGCCAAGGGATAGCGGCAAACACCACCTTTTTATGCGACGACCCCGAAGCGGCACTTCAGGCTGTTGCATTGATTGAGCTGGCGCGCGAGGGCTGGGTCGAGCGTGTTGTCGACCAGCGTAGATGCTGGCCCGTACTCGTTCAGCAGATTTTCGCCATGTCGCTCCAATACGGCGCCATAAGTGCCGAACGTTGCTGGCAGCAGCTGTCACGAGTGCCGGACTTTCGTGCCATTTCGCGTGACGAGTTCAACGCCCTCATCGACCACCTGAAACACGACGACTTTTTGTTCGAGTCAGGCGGGCTTCTCTCGATGGGCCAAAAAGCCGAACGAACCTTTGGTCGCAAGAATTTTCTCGAACTCTATGCCGTGTTTTCGTCGCCGTTGCTCTACCGGGTGGTGACCACAGGTGGGCGCGACCTGGGTTCGCTCGAACAAGACTTTGTAGATCGGCTTGTTCCACACTTGAGTTCGTTTTTGCTCGGCGGTCGGGCATGGACGGTCGAGCACGTAGCCCACGACGATCGCGTGGTCGTCGTTCGTGATGCTCCCGGCGGAATGAAGCCAAGTTGGGGCGGCTTTATCCCGCAGCTCTTAGGATTTGAGATATCCCAAAAGATCAAGAGCCTCCTTACTGGCACCGCGAGCTACCCATACGCCGACAGCCGCACGTCGAAACATATCGACGAAATGCGGGCCGAACTCGGCGAACTGCTATGCCGCCCGGGCCGCGCCGTTCAACTGGACGGCAGCACCGCAAGGTGGTGGACTTTCGCGGGGGGGCGCATCAACCACACCCTCAAATACGGCTTCGACGCGGCATGCGGATGGAAAGTGGTTGCCGACAACTTTCAACTTCGTATCGAAGGAGATGGCGTGAACCACGAAAACGTTGGAATTGCGATCGGCCAAATGGCATCGGAAGCGTTCTGGCAATCGCCGGAGGTGAGGCACGCCGTGCTCGCAAGACTGCCCGGATACCGCCTGTCGAAATTTCAAGACTGCCTGCCCGAAAAATACGCCCTGGAGGTGGTCGAAAACTACCTATTGGACGTGGCCGGCACCATCCGATGGCTGTCGGCATCCAAGCCGCAATAGCCTCCAGTCGCTCCACGCACGCTCGCGCTTGTGCAGCGACGGTGAGGGCAGGCTTCGCCCCAACCCGCAACGGTGAAATCGCATCCGCAGCGCACGATCCGGCCGATCAGGTGTGACGGCGATGACCCACCAGCGTGTCAAACGCCATACAGCACGAAGTCGACAATTTAACAAACTTGGATACTTTTCGCGCCAGCGGTACAGGCTGTTGGGCGGCCGACAATTTGCTCTTGCAGTTGGATGTGAAGTCGGATAAAGGGCCGGTCGTGTTTGGGGGCTTGCTTTTGGGGTTCAAGATGCGCGTGTCGAGAATGTGCGGGGTGTTTGCCGGGACACTGCTTTCTTTGTGTGGCGCAACGACGGCCGTGGCGGACGAGAGCCTTCCGGTGACGCTTCCGAACTTGCGTGCATACCGATCACCGCAACGTGCGTGGACGGTCCAAGGTCAAGACGTGACGGCGACCGTCACACCCAGCCCCGCAACCGCCGCAGCCGAAGGAACGCGGTGGCGCCTGACCGTTCGTCTGGAGAGCCTTTCACCGAAGCCGCTCTCCGTTGACGTGAGCAATGCGATGCTCGTCTCGTCGGATGGTGGTGACGGCAAGGCCATTGAATTGGATGTGACCGCGCCGCGCCGGTGTGCATCCAACACACCTCGCGAAAACGTCGTACTGAAGCTTCGTTACCCGAGTGACGACTCCGGATCCAAGCTTGTGGAACTCCCCATCGATCAGAAGTGTTTACTGGGTGACATTGTGGCACCGAATGCCAAGAACTTTGCCGCATTGGCAAGCAAGTATCAAACGGATCCCTTCATCGAGCAGCTCATCAAACTGGCCGGGCCCTCCAAACCCGGATCCTTAGAAAAAGAGGTCGCTCAACTCAAGCAGTGGGTCCAGTTCGACCTTAAAACCAGTGTCAAACACGATCCCGCCGACCTGGCCGACGGTTGGATCAGCGGCACCGCATACGCCCTGGCCCCTGTGGAGACGGCACGGTTGGGCGGAGATTGTGAAGACTGGAGTATACTTGCTGGCGCTTATCTTGCCCGTCGAGGTTTCACAGCCGAGATGGTGTATGGCCTCGCCCATGTGTGGCTTCGCGTGAAAAGTAACGCAGAGGACGCGATCCAGATAGTTGACCTGTTGGGCGACCCACCGCGGGCAGACCTCGCTGGTCTGACCTTTGCGGCCGTCGCTCCAAAGAGCTTTGAGGGTGCCGCCGGGGCCCTTCGCCCCGTGGCTGCCGCGCAACGTTGAAATTTTGATCGCCATTGGGGGCATTTCTT
This sequence comes from Polyangiaceae bacterium, assembly GCA_016712345.1. GTDB lineage: Bacteria > Myxococcota_A > Polyangia > Polyangiales > Polyangiaceae > JADJRH01. Next base: position 1,471,285 of record JADJRH010000011.1, on the reverse strand, counting down.
GTTGCGCGCCCTGCCCTCAAAGGCGTAGCCTTGCCGTTATCTTGTAACGCGCGGAGGTGTGCTGTGAGCATTTCTATCGAACACTTGCAAGGGGCTTTGCCGGCGGGCTTTCGCCTGGAGCAGAGCGGCAACACAGTTCGCATGGTGATTGCCGATCACCCAGCAGGACGCGTAGAGTTGACGCAAGATCATGTCGACTTTTTTCTCGACGACGAAAATGCGACCAAGGGAGTGCGCGAGCAGTTGGTCGCCGCCGGCTTTGCAGTGGCCGGCGTGCTTAGCACAGGCTGCATTCGCATCGGAATGGTCGACGGCACGTTGGGCGGAACGTATAACCTACCGCCCTCTGCGCGCCAGCACACAGCGGCGTTACCCTCCGCACACGACGCGCCTGCGTCCGCGCTGCTCGGGCCAATGGCTGTGCCTCAGCGCGCCATGTTCGAAGCAGGTGGCCTAGTCAATAGCGGGCAACTAGACCCGATCCGCGCAACCATCGAGAAGGGCTGGGGCCCCGCCAGTTTCAAAGGCCGCTACCGTTATGTGCCGTTCCCGGCGGCGGCTTTTGGGGCAGAACCATGGGCCGGTGCCGCGCGCCAGGTGTCGGAGCACGGGACGTTCACCAGATATCCGGGCAAGACGCTGATGAACGCTCCACAATTTCGTTTCCTGCTCGGCGTCGAAAAATACGCGAAAGCGCTCTTGTTGCTGGACGAGGCGGCCCGGGCTGCTGCGACCGACGAAGCCGTCGCCGAGTGGACCCGAGTTCAAGAGGATGCCGGCAGCAAGAGCGCGCTCAGTATGGCCGCGCTGGTGGCCTCCGATATCGCCACACTCGACCGCGATCCGGACCCGGCCAACGCGCTCAAGGGGCTTTACGCACGGCTCGCTTCTGCACGAGACGCGGGTGGGATCACCAACGACGACACGCTCATCCTTCAGGCGCTGTCGAGCTTGTGGCTTCACGAACCGTCACCGGATCTGCCCTCAAAAACCGATTCGCCAAACACCCTGCAGGTGGTAGCCGCCGCCGGGATTCTGAATCTTCCCGCCGCAACCAACCCGCCTGAAGACTACGTGCAGCGATTGCTAGAAGCCCTCAGTCGGCGCCCCTGAACCAAATCTGGCCATGGATGTTGGTGGACTTCGAACCTTGCGGCTGATTGAGGCTCGGCCCTATGGGTCGGGGAAATTGCCTCGCGCGGCCGATTTTCGAGCCATCTACGACATTTTTCACACGGCTCAAGTGCCGCTCGTTATCGATTCGCGGGGGCCCGCGGATTTTGGAGCCTTCATGGAAGCGATCGGCGCCAGCGCCGACATCGTTCATTTCGACGGACACGCCGACAAAGACGAAAAAGGCAATACCTATTTGGTCTTGGAGAATAGGCGTTATGGCACGCCCGAACCCGTGGGGCTTTCGGACATCTTTGAGCGCATCAATCACCGCCACGGGAGGAATCCGGTTCTGTTGTGCTTGTCTTCGTGCCGATCGCTCTCGGAGGAAGAGACCGCCCGAGCCGACTCTTGCCAGGGCCTTGCGGGTATTGTTGCGTTCCAGAACGACGTCCGAGCCGACGATGCAACAGCACTTTTTCGCGCATTTTACAGCGAACTTGCCCGCGGCAGCAGTCTGCAAATGGCCTTTCTTGAAGCGTGCAGGCAGCAGGCGAGGGATCACCTAGCGCGCACGTTCTCGCGGGGGATGAACAACAGGTCGCCCGGTCCCATCGCGGTTCTTCGCATGCCGGGTTGGCAGCTGGTCGACCAGGGTCAAGCCTGGTCGACGCCCGTTACGGTGCTCCAAGATCCCTCAAGCCACTTAAACAGCAGTGAACTGTCGCCAGCCCTTCCCACCCTGTGCCGAGGGGCGTCTAAACTTCACGAGTCACTATTGAGTCCCGGGCGATCGTCGGGTTGCGTTGCCATTGTCGGCCCTCCAGATACCGGGCGAACGTCGCTAGCAAGAACAGTCGCCCGACACGTCGGATGGGCATTTCGCAGTGTTACCGTAGTCGACCTCCACGCGCAGCCAACGCACCTGAGCGCGGACGCGCTCGCAACCTTGGTTCTCAACAGCCTCGATCTGCGACAACGTTTCAATTCGGAGTCCGCTGTAGACGCGTTTCTAAAAGAAGTTTCAGGAGTCGAGCGCCAGGGTGTGCTGGTTATCCTCCTGGTGCGCAGCCGCGACAGCCTTTACGGCGAGGCGTGGGACCTGTTGCGCCGCGTGCGTGCGCCTTCGGCATTCATTATCGTAGCGCCGCCGCACATGGCAGCCTATGGTTGGAGATCCATCTCGCTGCGTCCCATCGCACCCGGCGAGGCGCAAGACTATTTTCTGGAAAATCTCGGAGCGGAAGGACCATACCGTTCTGAGGCCATCGCTGCGGTTCGCGAGCTGTTCGATGAAGTTTACAGGAGAATCGGTGGGCATCCACTCCAACTCAAAACCGTCGCACGTTCAATTCGTACTGGGGTCGACGTGCGCCGCCTTGCCCACGAGGGGCCCAGCTCAACCCGTCACCCGCGCTGGCTTGAGGGATTGCTTGTTAGCATCGACCAGCACAACGGGCGAGCCTTACTCCGCACCCTTGCGGCGTTTGTTGGGCCGGTTCCCGCGGACGTGGCGGCCTCCCTTACATCGACCAAGCCCGCGGAGATAAACCATCTGGTGGACCTCGGGCTGGTCCAGGTTGAACAACCGGGATCGACCCTGAACGTGCACGAGACGTTGTATTCGGTCCACCCGATTGTTCGCAAGGTGATTCTCCAGGTGTCGCCGATGACGGCATCCGAGACGCTCCAAACAATTCTTGCAGCCGAAAGCGCCTGCGCGGGTTCCGACGCGTGGGCTGAGGTCTGCCGGGCGTCGCTTCTCTACTGGGCCGGCTCGCTTAGTAGAGCGGGCGTTGACGATCTGCGGGTTTCGGGGCTTGTGAAGGATGCCTTGCGGAAAATCGTTGCTGCGGGCGAAACCCGCGTGTCGGACCTCGAACGGAGGTGGCAGCACGGGCTAGCTTCAGAAACTCTCAATCAGGTAGCGGAAGTGCTCGCTCTGTTCGGCTGGCAGCGCAAAGGCGATGAACTGAAAGTGCGAGCGCTCCGAAGCCTGCTTCGAACCGGGCGACTCGATCAAGCGGAACCCTTCGCCGAACGGCTACGAAGAGAAGAAGACTGGTTCCCCAAAGGCCATGGGCTGGGTCTGCTGGCGGACATTCGCCGGAGGCAAGGGCGGTCCAACGAATCCCGAGAACTCTACTGCAGTGCGGCCAAGTGCTGCCCAACGGAAAAAGAGCCGGTTGCCGCGGCCGCGATTCGAAAGGGGCTTGCCGACCTCGATCGCGAGGCGGGGAATTTTGGTTCGGCATTCGAAAATCTGACAGAGGCTTCTCGCATTTTGCAACGTGGGAGAGGTAGCCGTGAACTGTGGATGATTGCCGAACGTCGCGCCTATGTCCACGAGATTCTTGGGCACCGAAAGCGAGCAGAAAGCCTCTACCGGCAGGTCGCCGCGGAGCTTTCTCCAGGTGATGCCGATCGGGTGAGAGCGATCATAGGGATCGCAAACGTTCTCTGCCAGCACGAAGATATGGCTCAAGCGGAGTCGGAATTCGCAGCAGCTCTGAAGCTTGCGAAAGAACTGAACAACCCGCTGTTGGAGGCCGAGGTGGGGGCGAGGTTGGCTCGTGCAAGAGCGCGAAGTCAAAGCCCGCAACGTACCCGAAGCGCTATCGCCATGGTGCGCGAGCTGCTCGATGGGGGACAGGTTCCCATGACATACCGCAGGCTTCAACTGGAAGTGGAGCTTGCAGAATCTTCCGCGCAAGTGGCAGACTTGCGGGAGGCCACGGGCTACCTTGATGACGTCGAACGTCTAGGGTTCGCGGCCATCGCGGGACCCGCGGGCCACGCAACCTGCTTGCGTGCAAGAGCCCTGGTCGCGGAAAGTGATGGCAGGAGGACGGCGTCCCCGGATGGCCTAGGCAGGGCCGCCGTCTTGTTTCGCGAAGCCGCCGGCGCCTACGAGACAATCGGCTACAACTGGAGGGCGGCGCGCTGCCGTCTACACGAAGTGGATTGCCTGATTCGAGCTGGAGAGGCGGTCGACTTGAAGCTTGTGGAACATGCTTACACGACGGCTCTTGACCTGGAGGCGCAGTTCAGGGTGATGGACGACGTCAAACGGCAAGCCTACGCACTTCGCCATTGTGCTCGGGGTGCCGAACTCTTGGGCTATGAGTGTTCGGCGTACCTCTACTATGCTGCGCGTCTGGCGCATCAAGAATACATGCGAAGAGCTGAGGCGGAAGTGGACGACGATGCGTCTGAGTAAGTGATGCCGCCCGTGATTGACCGCGAGCACACACTGATAACGTCGGCAAACTTCACCGATCGCGGACAAACCCGAAACATCGAAGTCGGGGTGGCCATTCAAGACCGCGCATTCGCGGCAAGCGTCACGCGGCAATGGTTGAACCTTGTAGAAGCCGGCATCATGGTCCGCGCCTGACCTGCGGCCCCGTTGGGGTTTCGAACTCTTCAAAAGCACCAAACGGGACAAAAAAACGTCGCCCCAAACGCTGACAACGGTGTAAACTTCGCCCGTGCAGCTCCTCAATGCCCCCAAGCCCACCCTGCGTGGCCGCCCACCCCGAGCGCTTGTGGTGCGCGACCCATCTCAGGAGGAGATCGCGGCGCCCGTTGATTGGGTGCCCGGCGAGCACCTCGTGCGTGTCTCGCCCGATGCGTACTTGCTCGACGATCCGCCCCCGGCGCCTCGGCCCAAATCATGGCAAACGTGGCTCCCTGGGCACAAGCCGCGGCGCTGGGCGCTTGAGGTCGTGTCGGAAGAATGGAAGAACGACTATGAGGAAAAGCCGGCCAAATACGCGCAGCTCGGCGCGCTTGAACTGGTGATCTTTGACCCTGAAGCGGCGATGGCGGGCGGCGGGAAAAGTCCCAACCGCGTCCCTTTGCAGATCTACCGGCGCGGTGCCGACGGGGCGTTCGTGCGGGTCTACTGGGGTGATGGTCCTGCCTATTGCCAGCAGCTCGACGCATGGGTTTTGTCCAAGCCGGAGGGCAAGGCGGCGCGCCTGCGCATCGCACTCGACGCGGCCGGGACCGATATCGTGCCCACAGCTCAAGAGCGTGCGCGCGAGCTGGAAGCCTTGGTGGCGAAGCTCCAGGCCGGCTCCAATGCCTAACGAGGTTCGCCACCGCCCGACATTCCGCACAGTCACCGAGCAGATGTTTCATCGGTTTCACCGGCGCGCCGCGATCGGGGCTTCGAGGATTGACGACGCTCCAAAGCGGAAAAGCGCGCCGGATGGCGACACCGCTTGCCGTACAAAGAAAAGCCGGGGGTCCGCAGGGTGGCCTGCCGTTTGATCCACGCGCCCCAACATGACGCCATGCCGCCCCTGCGCGGCCGCCGCGACCATGCTGCGGCGCCGTTTGGACACGCTTTCGGACACAGATCGGGCCAGCCACATCCCTTTGCCCTTGTCAAGCGCTCCGATCGGCGTCCAAACGCGCGGGTTGTGCCCATGAAAACCCCGAATCGGCCTTTCTCCACCGGTTTGATTTCCGGTGGCCGGTTTGATTTCCGCTGGGATCGCGAAGTCGTTTCTAAAAGGGATGTTCGTGGTATGATTGCTCCATGGCCCCCGCCGCAGCTCGCACGCTGCTTGATCCGAACGCACCGAACGATCCGGCGGTGGTGGCCGCGTTCCGTGCGGTCCCCGACACGATGGTGGCGGAGATCGTTGACGGCGAACTCCACACAATGCCTCGGCCTGCCCGACCTCATACCAACACGGCATCGTTGCTTGGTGGCGAACTGCACGGTCCGTTCCGGCGCGGCGCCGGTGGTCCGGGCGGTTGGGTGATCCTGGACGAGCCGGAGATCCACCTGGGCCCCAAGCCGGACATCGTCGTGCCTGACCTCGCCGGATGGCGGCGGGACAGAATGCCGGACGCCGTGGGCACCGCTGATTCGCCGCCGCACTATGAGGTAGCGCCGGACTGGGTGTGCGAGATCCTCTCCCCGAGCACCGAAGCGCTCGATCGAGGCAGGAAGATGCGCGTCTACCGGCGCGAGAGCGTGCACCACGCGTGGCTCATCAACCCGCTCGCGCGGACACTCGAAGTCTACCGGCTGGAGGGCGGGCGCTGGATGTTGTTGGACACCTTCGAGGACGACTCGGTGGTACGCGCCGAGCCGTTCGATGCAATCGAGTTGTCCCTGGCGGTGCTCTGGGAGCGTTAGAATACGTCCGCTGGGTGGCCTGCTTTTCATCCCGGCGCCCAAAACATGACGCTGGTCGAACCCCTCGAATTGGCATACCATGCCGACATGGGACATCCCGCCCAGGCCGTACCCACGTTCGAAGCGCTGTACGAGCAGATCCGCGCGCTCCCCGAGCAGATGACGGGTGAGATTTTGGAGCCGGGAATCCTCCGCACCAGGTCTCGGCCCGGCAGACCGCATCGAACGACCCAGCTCGCGATTGTTCGGTCTCTCGATGGCTTCAACCGAACGCTCGGCAGCGCCAGCTGGTGGATTGAGGTGGAAGCCGAAATCCGCTTCCCGTTGAGCCGGCTCCTCGTCCCCGCCCTTTCCGGCTTCCGCGTGGAGCGCGTACCCGATCTGCCTGACGAAAACCCCATCCCCATCCTACCTGACTGGTGTTGCGAGATTCTCTCTCCAACAACCGACCGGGAAGACCGAACGGTGAAGCTGCCGCTGTTCGCCAAGAGTGGAGTTCCTTGGAGTTGGATCGTTGATCCCGTTCGCCACACGGTGGAGGTGTTCGAGACAATCGACGGTCGCCCGGCGCTCACCGCCGTCGCTCGCGAGGAAGAGCGCGCTATGCTGCCGCCGTTCGGTGATCTGGACATTTCGCATTTCTGGCTGCATCGGGCCGAACCCGCGGGGCCCTAACCGCGGTGCGTTGGCGACGGCGGGTGTCATGGCCAGCGCTCGCGCGCAAAGCAGCTTTTAGACGCCCCGCCCCATCAGACGTTTCCGCCCCGAGCCACGATATACCCCTTTCGCAGGCCGTCACCCCAACACCGATTGAGGGTTCACCCCGGCCCGCCGGAAACGCTCAACCCACGCGCCACGCCAAACGCGCACCGCGCCGGGCCAACGTTTTTTTGCGGTTTCAACGCAATTATACTCAACTCTACCATCTACCATCTACCATCTGCCATCTGCCATCTACCATCTACCATCTACCATCTACCCCTGGGAGCCCTCATGGACATCTCGCTTGCGTCGCTCATCAATGTGTACAGCCTTTCCACCGGAAGGCGCCTGTTTGCCCTGGGTCAAGTGATGAAAGTCGCCAAAGAACAGGGCTACAAAGACTTGGCTGCCCACTGTGATCAGGCGCTGGAGCATGACCACAAAACCCGCGCACTTGAAACGGCGTGGGCAGCGCCCAATCTACCCGCCGCTGGGCCGGGCGCCGTTCAGAGAATTGACTTGGCGCTCGACCGCACGTTGGTAGCCATTCGTGATTCGGCGCAGGCGCACGCCGACGGGGCCGAAGAGGACGATCAAGAGCTTCCCAAGAAGGTCGCCAAACTTCTGACAGCCATCTTCCCCGCGGGAGTACAAGCCGTCACCAAAGCCACGTTCGTGGAGCAATTGGCAGCGGTGGAGGGCATTCTGGCGACCCTGAAAAACAAGGAGTACGCCGCAACCATCCAAGACCTGGGCTTGGGTAGGTTGGTCAAACAACTTGGCAAGTTGTCAGGTCAGTTTCGTGAAGCGCTGGAGGCACCCGAGCCGCCGAAAGTATCGTTTGGCGACGTTCGGGCCGCCCGCGCACAGGGTCAGGAAAATCTGCTTCAAGCAGTGGCGATGATTCTGGGAAAGCACCCTACCCCTTCGTCCACCGATCTGACAGCTCGCGGGGCCTTGCTCGGGCCCATTCTCAAGCAGAATGAAGCGGTGCGCCTCTACCTTCGATCGCGCCGCGCCATCCAAGACGTGAACCCTGAAACCGGTGAAGTTGACCCGAACGCCCCGGTGGCTGAACCCGCTCCCACGAACGGGCCGCAGCCTGCGTGAAGCGCTGGCCTCCGCGCCGTCTACCCCTCCCCAATTGCTCGCCCCGTTCGCTCAGAGAGTGGCCCCTCACCGCTGGGCGATGCTCGTCGACGCAGAACCACGAAAAACCTCGGAGCCTCCATGAGAATCGTGGATGGTCCCTTGTAAGCCCGAACGCTTGGTGATAGGTACAAGCGGACGTGGCCAGCAAGACCGTTCAATTGCATGCAAGTGGCACCGAGTGCGGTGACGCCATAGAGGCGCCCAGTCCCACTCCCCAACCCCAAAGGCGAGCCGGAATGGGCGCCGTCGACGCCGCCGCCGTCCGGGCTTTTGTGGAGCGATCCCGCCGGCCGGTGGAGCACCAAAAACAAGTGTATTGGGCGGCGCAGCATCGTGAACAGAGTTACCAACGAACCCTCGCCGTAAGCCATGCCCTCTACGAGCACGTGCGGCGGATCCGGCCCGACTTCCCCACCGAACGCGACCGCGCCGACGATCTCGCCCACCACATCGCGTTCAAGCAGTTGCTCGATCGGATATCCAATGCCCTCGCCGTTCGTTGAGATCCTGGCGGCGCTCGCCCAAACGTTTGAGGAGGCGGGCCTCCGGTGGTACCTCTTCGGCGCGCAGGCAGCGATACTTTACGGGGCCGCGCGCCTGACCGCCGACGTGGATGTGACTGTCCAACTCGGTGACCGCTCCGTGAACGCACTGGTCGATGCGCTCGGGCGCCACGGTTTTCTGCTTCGCGTCGACGATCCGGACTTCATCGCACAGACTCGCGTCTTGCCCGTGGCGCACTCGCCGAGCGGCATCCCGGCGGACATAGTTCTCGCTGGGCCCGGTATGGAAGAAGTGTTCCTCGCGCGGGCCAAGGTTTTTGAGATGGATGGCGTTGCAGTTCCGGTCGCGTGCGCCGAGGACATCGTTGTCATGAAGTTGTTGTCTGGCCGGCCCAAAGATCTCGACGACGTGGTCGCAATTCTGGCGGCCAATCCCGGCGATCTCGATAGGGCGCTCATCCGAAGCACCACGGAGATGCTCGAAGAGGCGCTTGGGCAAAGCGATCTCACCCCCATGCTTGAATCGGCGCTGGCGCGCGTCCGCCACCCAGGTGAAGGGAGCGCCGCACCGCCGTCGCGGAACGCCCCTTCCAAGCCCAAGCGAAAACGAACGCGTTAGGCTCGAAGCCAAATCCGAGCGAGCGCCGCTAGCCGGCCCGCCCGCGGGCGCGCAGGTAATCGCAATCACCTGCGCAAGCACCCAGTAGGCGCTTGGCCTGCGTTACGCCTCATTCCGCCCGAAAGCGATCGAACGCTTGCGGGACCTCGCGCTCGAAAAAGGCTTTCACCTCCGTCCAATGGCCTTCTGTCAGGCCCAAAGGAAGAGAAACATCCCGCTCCGCGTCGGCGAAATAGGTAAGGGAACGAAATACATGGTAGGCGTTCGCTTCGGCCAAGCCGAACTTGGTAACGTAGTCGACCATCACCGAATCGAGCGAAACAGAGCACCTCGTCAGGATCTCATGCAAATCCCAAAAGTCGCGACGCAAACCGCGCTTTGCTATGGCTGACATTTTCATCACCGCTAGGTCACGAAGACCGGCCACCGGGCAACCCTCTGGGCCGGATTGAAGGGGCTCCAATAACGGGTATGGGTAGCGGACCAGGTCTACCGGGCCGTCGGCAGTGCGTATGCGTAAGGTCACATCTGTCTCGGCAACAATCTCCGCATCGGGAAATACGCGCAAGAACGCAGCTCGCACAGTCGACAGCCCAGCATCCGACGCCTCGGTAAAAAGGTCGAGGTCGAGTGAAGTTCGATGTCCGAGGTGATGGCCGATGGCGGCCCCGCCCACGAGGTACAGTCGAGTTGGTAGCGGCGTGGCCATCAAGCGGGCCAGGGTGCGCCGCTGCCCCGCCGGAAGTCCGGTTCGGTCGGCCATGTTTCCTCCGTTGCAATGAAGAAAGCGCGCCAGAAGGACAGCGTGCGCGGCGACAGTTCGGGACTTGGACCACTCAGAAAGTATTGATGCACGCGTTCACGACCGTAGAGACGAAGCAGCCAGTGCACATCGTTCAGGCGGCCGTGCTCAAGCACCCGTGTCAGAACGGTGTGAGCGTCCCGCTGGAGGTCGATTTGTTGTGGATCCATGTCCCAAAACAGCCATGCGAGATCGTTTGGAACTGCCATGGCGCAAGCCTATCACAAACAGAACCGGCAAGGCACAACGTTTGTCAACCCACGAAACCGGTTCCGGTAGCGGCCAGAGTCCAATACTACGTGATTCGGCAGGCGCGCTGGGTCTCAATCCTCATCTCCACGTCGTCTCGCCTTCTGCCGCCGCCGCGTGCCCTTGCGTTTTGACAAGCCGCTCTGTGCCTCGCTCGATGGGTTTACTCTTCACGCGGGCCAACGGACATTCGCATTTCAGGCTGCATCGGGGCGAACCGCAGGGCCCTAACCGCGGTGCGTTGGCGATGGCGGTGTCATGGCCGGCGCTCGCCCGCAAAGCAGCTTTTTGACGCCCCGCCCCGTCAGACGTTTCCGCCCCCCGCCGCGATATACCCCTTCGCAGGCCGTCACCCCAACACGCGTTGAGGGTTCACCCCGGCCCGCCGGAAACGCTCAACCCACGCACGCCACGCTAGACGCGCTGCGCGCCGGGCCAACACTTTCCGCGGTTTCAACGCAATTATACTCAACTATACCATCTACCATCTACCATCTACCCCTGGGAGCCCTCATGGACATCTCACTTGCCTCGCTCATCAATGTGTACAGCCTTTCCACGGGAAGGCGCCTGTTTGCTCTGGGTCAGGTCATGAAAGCAGCCAAAGAGCAAACATTCAAAGACTTGGTGGCCCACTGCGATCAGGCGCTGGAACATGATCACAAAACCCGCGCACTTGAAGCAGCGTGGGCAGCACCCAATCTACCCGCCGCTGGGCCGGGCGCCGTTCAGAAAGTGGACTTGGCGCTCGACCGCACGTAGGTGGCCATTCGTGATTCGGCGCAGGCGCACGCCGACGGGGCTGAAGAGGAGGATCAAGAGCTTCCCAAGAAGGTCGCCAAACTTCGGACAGCCATCTTCCCCGCGGGGGTACAAGCCGTCACCAAAGCCACATTCGTGGAGCAATTGGCAGCGGTGGAAGGCATTCTGGCGACCCTGAAAAACAAGGAGTACGCCGCAACCATCCAAGACCTGGGCTTGGGTAGGTTGGTCAAACAACTTGGCAAGTTGTCAGGTCAGTTTCGTGAAGCGCTGGAGGCCCCCGAGCCGCCGAGAGTATCGTTTGGCGACGTTCGGGCCGCCCGCGCACAGGGTCAGGAAAATCTGCTTCAAGCAGTGGCGATGATTCTGGGAAAGCACCCTACCCCTTCGTCCACCGATCTGACAGCTCGCGGGGCCTTGCTCGGGCCCATTCTCAAACAGAATGAAGCCGTGCGGCTCTACCTTCGATCGCGCCGCGCCATTCACGACGTGAACCCTGAAACCGGTGAAGTTGGCCGAACCCGCTCCCACGGGCGCGCCGCAACCCGCGTGAAGCGCCGGCCTGCGCGCCGTATGCACGTGGCGCACGGGCCGCGGGGCATCCCGGTGCGAACCAAAGCACCAAGCGGGACAAAAAAAATATCGCCCCCAAACCGCGAAAACGGTGTAAACTTCGCCCATGCAACTCCTCAACGCCTCCAAGCCCACCCTGCGCGGTCGCCCACCCAGAGCGCTCGTGGTGCGCGACCCATCCCCGGAGGAGATCGCGGCGCCTGTTGATTGGTCCGCCTGGTATTTGACAGACGAGGAAGACATGGGTGAGAGCGTCGATCAGTCGGACATTCTAGGCATTCTGCTGTCGGCCCTGGGGGAGCTGATCGCGCGACGTGGGTGGCAAAATGTCTATTGTTCGGGGGACAATTTTTTTGCTTGGGTGCCCGGCGAGCATCTCGTACGTGTCTCGCCCGATGCGTACTTGCTCGACGATCCTCCTCCGCCGCCTCGGCCCAAATCGTGGCAAACGTGGCTCCCTGGGCACAAGCCGCCGCGCTGGGCGCTTGAGGTCGTGTCGGAAGAGTGGAAGAACGACTATGAGGAAAAGCCTGCCAAATACGCGCAACTCGGCGCGCTGGAACTGGTGATTTTTGACCCTGAAGCGGCGATGGCGGGCGGCGGGAAAAGTCCGAACCGCGTCCCTTTGCAGATCTACCGACGCGGGGCCGACGGGGCGTTCGTTCGGGTCTACTGGGGTGACGGTCCAGCCTATTGCCAGCAGCTCGACGCATGGGTTTTGTCCAAGCCGGAGGGCAAGGCGGCGCGGCTGCGCATCGCGCTCGACGCGGCTGGAACCGACATCGTGCCCACAGCCCAAGAGCGAGCGCGTGAGCTGGAAGCCTTGGTGGCGAAGCTCCAGGCCGGCTCCAATCCCTGACCACGCTTCACCGCCGCCCAACATTCCACGCGGTCACCGAGCAGATGTTTCATAGTCACCGGCGCGCCGCGTTGAGGGCTTCGAGGATTGACAACGTTCCAAAGCGGAGAGGCGCGCCGGGTGGCGACACCGCTCGCCGTACAAAGAAAAGCCTGGGATCCGCTGGGTGGCCTGCCGTTTGATCCGCGCGCCCCAACATGACGCTGGTCGAACCCCTCGAATTGGCATACCATGCCGACATGGGACATCGCGCCCAAGCCGTACCCACGTTCGAAGCGCTGTACGAGCAGATCCGCGCGCTCCCCGAGCAGATGACCGGTGAGATTTTGGAGCCGGGAATCCTCCGCAACAGGTCTCGGCCCGGCAGACCGCATCAAACGACCCAGCTCGCGATTGTTCGGTCTCTCGATGGTTTCAACCGCACGCTCGGCGGCGCCGGCTGGTGGATTGAGGTGGAAGCTGAAATCCGCTTCCCATTGGGCCGGCTCCTCGTCCCCGACCTGTCCGGCTTCCGCGTGGAGCGCGTACCCGATCTGCCGGACGAAAACCCCATCCCCATTCTACCTGACTGGTGTTGCGAGAATCTCTCTCCAACAACCGACCGGGAAGACCGAACGGTGAAGCTGCCGCTGTTCGCCAAGAGTGGAGTTCCTTGGAGTTGGATCGTTGATCCCGTTCGCCACACGGTGGAGGTGTTCGAGACGATCGACGGTCGCCCTCGGACAGTCGAAACCGTTGCAGGTACGCTTCAGCAATCTGGGCAAGCGAAAGACCGCTCTCAATCAGCACACGCAGATCCCAGAAATCGCGACGAATCCCTCGCCGAGCGACGGCGCCAAGCTTCATCGCGGCAAGGTTCAGAAGCGAGGCCACTTTACAACCTGACGGACCTGTAATCGGTGGCGCCAGCAGCCCTGTCAGTCGACCCAGGGCACGTTGCTGGTTCTTCGCCAGGCCGGTGGGCTTGCCCATTTCTCGTCCTCCGCTCGAAAGATGGCCTTCCAAAAGCGATGGTTCGCGGGTGATTTCCGGGTGGCCGACCTCGCGAAAAAAGCGATGGATTCGATCCCAGCCGTAGGTCGCCACCGCCCAACGAACGTCGTCCATTCGCCCGTGTTCCAGAACGCGGGCCAGAATCGAATCCACATGCCGCTTCGTATCGAGCCGATTGAAATCGACTTCCCAGAACAGTGGACGAAGCGAAGCCGGCAGGCGGGCCATGGCAATCACCTCAGAACCGCATAGAAGCGATATCGCCCGAGGTTTTGACTCGTTGCGTACGCAAAAGCAATGCTTCTGAGGGGTGTTGCGTGCTCGTTTCTGGCATTCACTGAATGTTATCACAACCTCGTGCCGGTTGGTGCTACAGATTGCCGGAGCCGGAAAGTTTGAGGCTCGGCGCCGCGCGCTCCCGTTGTCGTCGGCCCATTCACGCGCGCGAACGAACAGTGTGGCTGCAATTGGTTGGGCGCCTCGGTCGGTAGAAAACGCGGATGGGTAGATCGGGGGCTTCGAGGATTGACAACGCTCCAAAGCGGAGAAGCGCGCCGGATGGCAACGCCGCTTGCCGTGCGAAAGATAAGCCTGAGAGCAGCACGCCGCCGAAAAAGTGCCGTGGGCGCTCTCACCGGGTCTTGCAGCTGCAAGTGATTTGAGTCTTGCATTCAGATCCGCGTCGGCGCAATGCTGGCCGCGCATGCAGCGACACTTCAACACGGCCGGCCCCAACAATCCCGAATACCACTATACCGTTCCGGCCGCGGGGCGCCTGCCCGACGCACGCGACCTCATTGACCAACAAGGCTACTTCGTGGTGCATGCGCCAAGGCAAACAGGCAAAACAACCACGTTGCGCGCCCTCGCCAAAGAGCTGACGGCCGAGGGGCGTTATGCTGCGCTGCATTTCACGTGCGAAGAGGCCTCGGTCGCGGGCGACGACTATGCTGCCGCATCGCGGGCGATCGTGGCGCGAATGGTGAGGGCTGCTGAGCAGCTCCCGTTGGAGCTTCGTCCGCCTCCGCTGCCGGCGGCCCACGGTGAACAACTTCTCGGGGCTGCGTTGGAAGCGTGGGCAAAGGCTTGCCCGCGTCCCTTGGTGCTGATCTTTGACGAGATTGATTCGCTGATCGGTGACAGTCTGATCAGCGTTCTTCGCCAGCTTCGCGCCGGCTTTCCCGACAGGCCCGATCGATTCCCCTGGTCGGTCATCCTGTGCGGGATGCGCGACATCCGGGATTATAAGTTGGCGTCGGGCGGCAACCCACCAAGGCTTGGGTCGTCGAGTCCGTTCAATGTGAAAGTGGAGTCCAACCGCCTCGGCGATTTCTCGCTGGAAGAAGTGCGCCTCCTCTACGGCCTGCACACGGCTGAGACGGGTCAGGTCTTCACTGAAGAGGCCCTTGTGCGCGCGTTTGACCTTTCCCAAGGGCAGCCGTGGCTTGTAAACGCTCTCGCTCGCGAAGTAGTCGACAAGATGAAAGTGCCGCCGACGGAAGCCATCCAACCTACCCATTTGGATGAAGCGAAAGAGCGGTTGATCCTGGCCAGGGCTACCCACCTTGACTCGTTGCTTGCCCGTTTGACCGAGCCACGCGTGCGCCGCATTGTGGAGCCTCTCATCGCAGGCGACGCCATGGTCGGAGACGATTTGGAAGACGACGTGAAATACACCCGTGATCTGGGTCTTATCGCGCGGAAAAACCCTGTGCGCGTGGCCAATCCGATCTACCGCGAGGTCATCGCGCGCGTGCTCGCCGGAGCTGTTGAAGCCAACGTGACCGACGAACCGAGGGCGTTCGTTTTACCTGACGGCCGCCTCGCGTTTCGTCGGCTGCTGCGGGCGTTTGGCCGGTTTTGGCGTGAACACGGCAATGTGTTGCTCGGTGCCACGCCCTACCATGAAGTTGCGGCTCAACTGGTCTTCATGGCCTTTCTCCAGCGCATTGTGAACGGCGGCGGGTATGTCGACAGGGAGTATGGCGTGGGGCGCGGTCGGATCGACCTGTTGGTGCGCTGGCCCTTACCGTCTGCCAATGGTCGCTCGGCTGTTCAACGGCGTGCGATTGAGATCAAGGTGTGGCGGCCGCAAAGCCCCGATCCACTCAAAAAGGGGCTGGAACAACTGGATGGCTACCTGGCTGCGCTTGGCCTCGGGCGTGGCACGTTGGTGATCTTCGACCGCCGCAAAAAAGCCACTCGAAAGCCGGTGTTTCTCGACACCACAACGCGGCGGGGTCGAGCTGTGCGCCTGCTCCGAGCGTGAGCGGCCGGTTTTTCCAGAAACCATCAGGCGAGAATGCCCACCCCGGCCGGTGCTCGGCGCAAGCGCCTGCGCGCCGTCTGCCCCTCCCAAATCGCTCGCTTCCGCTCGCTCAGGGAGGGGTTGCTCGGCGGTTTTCGGTGGAGTGGACAAGAGCGAGCTACAGCACCCCCGGGTGAGCAGGGCGCCGAATGCATTGCCGTTTGCCTGCCGGTCCGTGGCACCTTCGCCGGCACGACGCGATACCATTCACGCGCGCGAACGAACAGTGTGGCTGCAATTGGTTGGGCGCCTCGGAGGGTAGAAACGCGCATGGGTAGATCGGGGGGCTTCGAGGATTGACAACGCTCCAAAGCGGAAAAGCGCGCCGGATGGCAACGCCGCTTGCCGTGCGAAAGAAGGCCTGAGAGCAGCACGCCCCCCCAAAGTGCCGGGCTCAAAATTGCGGATGCAGCTTAATCAACTCCCCAATCTCCGTCAGTTCAGGATCCGTCCCCGACCCATTCGCACCGTCCACCAAGGCAAGCGCCGCGTCGAGCGCCTCCTTGGAGGGAGTTTTCAGAGCCTCCGCGTACGCCACAATCGCTTTGCCTTTCGCAAGGTGCGGCTTATCAGCGGCAAGCAGCTCACCCACCGTTGTCTCAATGCTCGTTTCCTTCGCTTCGTAGGTCAGCGGCGTCTCCCATGTCACCTTCACCTTCACCGCGTCGCCGAGCACGATCTCGACGGATCGCACGCCTTGAGCACCTGATTAAACACCATCGCGTCGCTCGGTGCGAGTGCTGCGGCTCCACTTCCTCCGGGTTCTCGGAGTATTCCTCGCCCGAAAACTTCTCGATCTGGAAATACCACGGCAGCGTCAGCTCCACCTGCACCCCGCGCGCGGCAACCTCCATCGTCTCGTCAAAACGGTCCACAAACATCCGCTTCGCCTCGCTCGGATCGTCAAGGTACACATAGGCTCCGCGCCCCCTGTCGGTCACCACATCCATCAACGCATCATTGTAGCCTTCCACCGGCCCCACGCCGACACCCACCAGATAAATGCCTTCTTTGTCAGCGTCCTGCGAGTTATTCCCAATCAGATCCGCGTCGGTGATCCCCACGTTTGCGCCGCCGTCGCTGATCAAAATCACTCGATTCAGCCGGGCCGCGCCGTAGTGCTGCTGCGCGATCTCATACCCTTTTGCAAGACCACCCTGCAAATCCGTCCCGCCGCCGGCAACGAGCTGATCGGCCGCAGCCAGAAGTGCCGGGTCGTTTGGACCGTTCACCGAATGCGCATCCAAAAGCACCTTGTTGTCTGTATTCCACGTCACGAGGCTCACGATGTCGCCCTCACCGAGACTCCCCGCAACCGCTTTCACCGCCGCGATCTGACGCTCCATCGGCGACCCTTCCATCGAGCCCGACGTGTCGAGAACGAACGTGATGGTCATCGGCCGCCGCGGTTTCATCGCGTCGAACGACCGGATCGCGAGCTGCATATCGATCTGACCAGGGGTCACACTGTTCTCCGCCTCCACGAAAACCGCCAGGTTCGGCGCCACGGGAGCGGCGTAGTCAATTCGATAATAATTCAAAAACTCATAGGTCCGAATCCAGGTAGGCTCATAGCCCTTCTGCAACATTTCACGCGCCTGCGCGGGCGATCCCATCGAGTTTGAGTCGTCCGCCGACAGATACAAAACGGCGGGTTTACTCTTGTCGAGGCCGTCGCACGTAGCAGGTTGCGGATTCACCGGAGGCGGTGGGTCTTTCGGAACCTCGGGCTCGTCAAAGCCCGAGCCGCCCCCGGCCCCGTTCCAACTGCCGCCTGTCCCCTCCTCCGAAATCCCCCCTTCGTCGATTGCCAAGCAGCCCGCACCGGCCACCAACCCCATCGCGCCAAGGAAATAAGCCGTCCAGATCGTCCGCGTTCTCATAATGCCAAGCTCCGTTTAAGGGCTGACCCCCTCTCTCCTGCAACGAAGTGGGGGCGGCACAGCCGGGCCACGAGACAGCACGTATCGCGCCAGCCCCGGCAAAGCGCCTCGACAAACAACCTTCAAACCATCCCAAGCCCGCTTTTTCGGCTCTCCCGCGCCCGCCGCAAGCCATCTGGGGTTGCCGCCCGCTCACCGCGCCACGCGCGAGGTCTGACAATCGGGTCGCGCCCCCATCACCCACCTCCCTCCACACCTCCGTTTGCACCTGCCCACCCCGGCCGCTTGCACCTGCCCTCCCCGGCCGCTTGCACCTGCCCTCCCCGGCCGGTGCTCGGCGCAAGCGCCTCCGCGCCGTCCGCCCCTCCCAAATCGCTCGCTGCGCTCGCTCAGGGCGGGGCGGGCATTCACTCGCGCGAACGAACAGCGTAACTGGAATTCCTTGGCGCCCCGATGGGTAGAAACGCCAATGGGTAGATCGGAGTGCCGATGGGTAGATCGGGCGCTTCGGCGCCAGAATCCCGACCTTTCGGCTGCGGACATTGAAGAAACGCGTGGACGAGTGGCGCCTTCGACGCCCCGGTGCCGAAAACGGGGATGGTGATGGCCAGTTGGTAACTTGGCCCCGACGCCCCCTCGTCGGGCCCTGAATCGCTTACTTGTCCGCGCCTACAGACGCGACGCGCGCCTTGGCCTTTTCAAACAGCGCGAGACGCTCTTTGCTGCGCGCCTCGGTCAACTCCAGGATCATTTTTTCCTGCGCATCGACGGTCTTCTGACACGCCTTGTCGACCTTTTGGATCCACTCTTTTTCATCGGCCACTGTAAACTTGCCGCTGTCGATTTTCTTCTCCGCGCCTTTCCAGGTTTTGGCTGCGCAGGTGGTCCACTCTTCGTCCAGCTTGAGCAAGTCGTCAATCGCTTTTTGCGGCATGACACCGGCCTTCACGTACGAACTTACCGTTGGTACATCAAGCAGCGCTTCGGCGAGAGGCGCCGGCCATTTCGCCTGCGGGCCTGCGCCTGCTGCGAGCGTTTGACCCTTGTCCGACGTGGAAAGGTCAACTCGATAGCGCCCACCGTCGAGCGTGACAAAGACGGCGTACGTCCCATCCACTTCCCACACAATTCCCGGCGTTCCCGCGGCCAACGGAGGGGGATAACCATCCATCTTGACCACCTGCATGTGGTTGCCTTTGGGCGTGTCGTAGCGAGAAAATCCGCGGTTTTTGCCTCCCCACTTGGCGAGGCCTTTGCCCTTCGGATCCCACTTGTCATCGGTCTTGTAGCCGACGCCGCCGAACGCGATGCCGGTAAATCCCTGGGGAACGGCTTCTTGAGAGGGCTTCCATGCCTCGGAGCCACCAGCCTCAAAGTGTACAAACATGTCGGCCGTCGCCTGTTGAATCGCTTCGCCGATCTTTGTCAGGTTCGCCGATTCTTCCGTCTTGAACTTGGGAAGCTTGGTCTTCACCGAGATCGCCGTCAACCTGTCGACAGTGGCTTGGTAAGCCGGCTTGGGCGCCTCATATTTGCCTTTGACGGTGGGCGCCGGAAGCGCTTTCGCTGTGCGGTCGGCGGTGACCTGAAATTCATCCCGTCCCGTGTAATACTTGAGGCTGCCGCCCTTGGAGATATAAACCGGCCGCTTCCCATCGGGCGTGATGAGCCAATAGCCCCGCAGTTCGCCTGAAAACCTGTCTTCCTCTTTGGTCATTTCAACGACATCGTTGGAGCCGTCGATCTGAAGCTTAATGGGATCACCCGAGCGGTCGAGGGTAAAGCCGTGCATGCCGTCGGTGGTTTTGAAGTGCGCCAGCATGAGCTGCGCTTCGGTTGTGGGGACGGTGACGGCTTCAGCCGTGCCCGTGGGCGACGCTGTGGGAGCAGGCGGCGTGACGGGCGGCGTGGGCTCGCATGCCGCAAGAAGAAGGGCGGAAAGCACTGGAATTAAACGAATCGTCTTTTGCATGGTCGCCCTATACCACAACCGGCCCGCGCAATTAAAACTCAAACCGGCAGGTGCTCACACCCGCCCCCCCGCCGGCACCTTCACAGTGTGCAGAACGGGCCGGTCACGCGGAACACAGCGTCGAGAACTTCATCGGTGACGAGAAGGTTGTTTTGGTCTTCAAAGTACAGGCCGACCGGAGCAAGAAACCCATTGGAGATGACGCTGGGAACGTTGGGATTGGGTGTGTTGGTCACGAGGAGCAGATTCGCGCCGTCGCGATTGGCCACAATGAGCTTGGGCATGGCGCAGGGGGTAACCACGATGTCGCGTGGGCTTCCAATCACGAAGTGGTTGGAAATAACGGTGCTCGATCCACCGTTGTTGGAGTACGCACCGCCGGTGTTTCTGCGGATATCGTCGTTGGAAGAATCGGTGACAAAAGACGTGTCGACGCCCCCAAGAAGAGCCGCCGTGACACCCCACGGGTTATTCATGTTGCCGCCGAAGTCATTGGTGCTGGAAAGTGTGCAGGTCGCCGGATCGTAGTAGGCCGCGCGGTTCCCGAAGATGTCTGCGGTGATGAATCGGAGGCCACCCGTTCCATTGTAGAGGTCGATACCCCGGAAGGTGGCGGCACCGTTGTCGACACAGATGGTCTGGACGCCTGCAAGGTCAACCTTGATGATCTGACCTGCGCCCGCGGTTACGAGCAGCTGATTTGCCCCCGGTTCAAACACCACGTCGTTCGGACTGTTCATGAAGCCGCCCGTGCTGATCTGAACAACGCTGCCGTCCGCCGCGATGCGATTCAGGTGGGAATTACCCTGGACGACGTAGATACTGCCGGCGCCGTCTTTGGTGAGGCCCCGCGGTTGGTCGATTTGAGGCCAGGTAGCCACGGTTTGGATGGTGAACCCGGCCGGCACGCCGATACCGACGGAAGGGTCGGCCTGAATGGTAAACGTGGCCTCAGAGCTTTGGTTTCCGCTTGAATCGGTGACGATCAACCCCACCACGTACGTCCCGGCGCGGTCTGTAAAAAACGACGGGTTGACCACGGTGGCGTTGTTGATAGCGGCATCGCTGCCGGCGGGAAGGGCCAAAAAGTGCCACCAATACGTGAGCGGTTGGCCGAGATTGCAGGGGGCGGCGTTGTCGGCGTCGGTGGATAGAGAAGCATCGAGCTGAACCACGTCGTTGACGCCGATGTTGGGCCCGATCACGGATTGCCCCGGCCCGGCGAGGTCGGGGAAAAGTTCTTGAATGACGGCCGAGGGGAATGCGCTTCCGCACGTGGAGGCGGTCACAACGGTGGTGACCGGCATGCTCGACAGACCGGACAGGTCAGTCACCACCAGGGCGATGGTATAGTCACCCTCCACATCGGGCACGAACGAAGGAGCATCGGCACCCGGGTTATTGAGGGTTGCAAGGCTCCCCGAAGGCTGACCCACGATGTTCCACTCGTAGATGAAACTCTGGGGCACGTTGCAGGGGGCCATGGCGTCGGCGTCGCTCACGGTGGACGCGATCTGAACGGACTGACCCACGACCGGATTGGCACTTGACGGGGTGATCGAATCGATCACCGGCGCGTTTCCAGTGCAGTTTGAAGCGGTGATGGTCAGAGAATTGGGAGCGCTCTCGCGGCCAAGTTCGTCCGTGGCGACCAGCGTGACAGTGTAGTCACCGGGAAGATCGGGGACGAAAAAGGGAGTTTCGTTGGTGGTGGAGCTGAGGGCTGCGTTGCTTCCGGGCGGGACGGCCGAGAGCTTCCACCCATGGGTGAGAACGCGACCCAGCTCGCAGGGGGGCGCTGAGTCGGGGTGGCTCACGACCGCGGAAAGCGACACCGGTTGACCCTGCGCAGGCCCCATGGGATTGGCCGCGATGGACTCAACAACGGGAGAGTACGTTCCGCACGGCCCGGCCGTGATCGCGACGGTTACCTTTTCGCTT
Organism: Polyangiaceae bacterium; assembly: GCA_016712345.1. Classification (GTDB taxonomy): domain Bacteria; phylum Myxococcota_A; class Polyangia; order Polyangiales; family Polyangiaceae; genus JADJRH01. The sequence continues at coordinate 1,449,696 of JADJRH010000011.1, read as the reverse complement.
GTGGTCGTCCCGTTGGAGACAATGAGCCCGACTGTATAGGTTCCGGCGACGTCGGCCAGAAAATAGGGTTTTGCCGTTTCAGGTGCCACAAGCTCGGTGGAACTACCGGCGGGTAGATCAACCATGGACCAGCGGAAGTAGAGCGGCAGATCCTGCGGATCGGAACTTGTGGATCCGTCGAGAAGAACCACGCCTCCAACGGCCACAGTGGGCGGATCGCTGGTTGCCACAGCGGTGGGCGCCACGATCTCGGTGCTGCATCCCACCAGGGTTCCCGTTGCGAAAACGCCGAGGAGGAGAGTGATCAGGAGAAAGACTTTTCGCAAGTGATTCATGTTCCTCGTGCCTCCGACCTACAGAAAGCTCACGGTGAGCGACAAACGAACGCCGTGCGCAAAACGCGTTGTGGCCTGTCGATCGAGAGCCTCGCCGACATACCCCAATCGAACCCTTGACCAATCGGTTGCACCGATCGAAGCCCCCGCCCCCCAATTCCACAGGCCGGTGATTGAACCGAAAAGCGTTGCCTCGCCGCCTTCACCCGTGAAGCCGCGCAGCACAGAAAAAGATGCGTCGACAGCCGTGCGAGGGTCAAGTTCGGCCACCACGGTTGCCCCCCCGCCGCCCCCAAACATTTGACTGCCAAAGAGGGAAGAGTCGACCCTGACGAATGCGAGTCCCAACATGGGAGAAAGGTGAATGGGGAGGCCTTTTTTGATGAGCCGCAGGACGTCGTAGCGCACGTCGAGCGCGATGCGATGCCGCTGCTCGAAAGCCTCGGCCCGCTGCGGGCCTGAACCGTCGAGGCTGGGATTTTTTTGGATATACTCCCAGTTTCCGAGCAGGTTATCATACCCCGCCTGGATTTCGAGCCCCCGAAGCGCACCCCCAAGCCGCAGCGCGACATCAACGTTCACCGAGCCGCGTTGCGCACTGCTTTCGCGATCGTCGCTCGCGTGGGCCAAACCTCCGCCCACCGTCACCGCCAGCATCCGAAGCGGAGCCTCCGACGGCGGGGATGCCGCCGGGTCGGTTTTTTCCAACATCGGCGGGGTGGGGCCGGTAGTTGGGGCGGCGGGCGAACCTTGGGCAGTCGCGCGGCCGGTAAACAACACAATCAGCGCGGACGCTAGCCCGGATGTCCACCACCGTCGCATCGTGCGTTCATCCATGCGCCTCACCTCCAGAGTAATGGCATCATCCATCAATCGGCGGGGGTATGCAAGAGCGATCGCCCTATGAAGCTGGCGTTTCGCCGAAACGTTCTCGCGGCTTATTCGAGCTTGCGCGGGAGGGTGGGGCTGGATCGAAAGGGCAGGCCCGTGCGCAACGCTCACAGCGGTCGGCGTTGCGCAGGGCTATACGCTGAGGGGATGGCTGAAGCCGGGTTAGAAGGCGTAGCAGACATCGAGCTTGGGCCGACGCGTGACCGCGGTCGACTCGCTCGCATAGATTTCGTGGCGACCCACCACGGTTTGGCCGAGGTCTTCCTCGAACAAGATGCCGCGGTTGGACAAGTCGCCGTTGGCCCACGCCGACACGAGCCCTGTCAGGTCGAACGACCTGACCACCAGGCTCCCGGCGGAGAAAGAGGCTTCGACGGCGGGCGAGAAGTTCTCAACGCCCCCGAAGTTTGCGAAGCTGACTGTTGACTCCAACCAGGGGTTGAGCACGCGGTGCACGCGCATGGTGGTGGTCGTGGCCGACCAGTTGAGGCTGACCGTTACGGTGGCCGATGTAACGTAGGAGTATTGCGGGAGGACACTCAAGTCGAACTGCACAAGGGCACGGGACTTGGTGGTTCCGCCCGTCACCATGTAATTTTGGGCAACACCCGGCGCCCAACCCGCGTTGACGGAGCTGAGGTAAGAATCGAACACGTTGCCAGCCACGCCCCGCTGAATGGTGATGCAACCGGGCAGGCAAGCGTTGGGGTTCTGCGTGGCATTGGGAACCGTGGGGCAGTTGTCGATGGAGTTGGCCACGCCGTCGCCGTCGGTATCACCACCGGCGGCCGCGGGAGGACAGTTGGCCGCGGCAAATGTCGCCACTGTCGCGTTCTTCTGAGCCGTTGTCATGAGGCCTTGCGAGACGAGGGAAGCGGTCGCTTGCACGGCGCACGCGACGTACGCGCTGTGGCTCGTCCACGGCACGCTCTGGCCGCGCGGGGTGGCGCAGGGGCACAGTTGATCCACGGAGCAGCCGTTCGCCGGCGCCACAACGGTTCCGAGCGGTGTGTCTGCACATTCGTCCGCGGCGTCGAGCACGGCGTCGTTGTCGTCGTCGCCGTCGCACGCATCGCCCAGGCCGTCCCCGTCGAAGTTGATTTGGTTGGTGTTCGCGACGATCGGACAATTGTCAAGCGTGTCCGCGATGTTGTCATTGTCGTCGTCGGGATCGCAAACGTCGCCGATACCGTCGTTTTCGTTGTCGGCCTGGTTGGCGTTCGCCAGAGCGACGCAATTGTCGCCCGTATTCAAGACGCCGTCCCCATCCATGTCCGAGTCGCAGCCGTCGCCCAAGAGATCGTTGTCGAGGTCAGACTGGCCCGCGTTTGCAACAATGACGCAGTTGTCAACGTTGTTGGGGACGCCGTCTCCGTCGAGGTCGCCATCGCAGGCGTCGCCCACGTTGTCGCCGTCGAAGTCATCCTGGTTGAGGTTAAACAGAGCCGGGCAATTGTCCGTTGCGTTGGCCACGCCGTCTCCGTCGAGGTCGGGGTCACAGGCGTCGCCCGCGTTGTCGGCGTCGGTGTCCTCCTGCGTGGCGTTTGCGACGAGCGGGCAATTGTCGGCGCCGTCGGCGAGCGTGTCGTTGTCGTCGTCGCCGTCACACGCATCCCCCTGACCGTCGAGGTCGGCGTTGAGCTGGTCGGCGTTGGCGACGACCTGGCAGTTGTCCGCCCCGTCCATCACAAAGTCGTTGTCGTCATCGGCATCGCAGGCGTCACCCTGCGCGTCCGTATCAGAGTTGGCCTGATCGGAGTTCGAGAGGATTGGGCAGTTGTCCACCCCGTTGTTTAGGCTGTCCCCGTCGATGTCCGCGTCGCAGAAGTCGCCGATGTTGTCGCCGTCCAGGTCGGCCTGGTTCGCGTTGCTCGTGGTGGGGCAGTTGTCGCTCGCGTCTGCCACGCTGTCGTTATCGTCGTCCCCGTCGCACGCATCGCCGAGTCCGTCCGTGTCGGAGTTGAGCTGATCCTGGTTGACCACGGTTGGGCAGTTATCCAAAAGGCTCGGAATCCCGTCTCCGTCCGCATCCTGGTCGCAGGCGTCGCCCACGCCGTCGCCGTCCACGTCGGCCTGATCGGCGTTCGCGGTGACCGGGCAGATGTCGTTCGTGTCTAACACGCCGTCGTTGTCGTCGTCCGTGTCGCACACGTCACCTTCGCCGTCTCCTTCAGTATTGGCTTGGTCGACGTTCACAACGGTTGGGCAGTTGTCGTTGGTGTTCAGCACGCCGTCGTTGTCGATGTCCGTGTCACAAGCGTCGCCGACGCCGTCGGTGTCGGTGTCGAGTTGATCCGGGTTGTTCACGCCGGGGCAGTTGTCCGTCGGCAGCGTGATGGAGAAGGTCGACAGGCTCGTGGTCGTGCCGCAGACAACGTTGTTGACCGTGTCCGGGTTGGCGCTGCCGTCGAACGTGCCATTGATGATCTCCCACTCGCATACGTCCGCAAGGCAGACGTATTGTTGGAGCTTGAGCGTCTCCTCATCGGCCGTCGTGAGCCCGAGCGCAACCGGGTCGTACGTGATGCACAGCTCCACCTCACCGGGGAAGTTCGCGCTTGTGCTGATGTTGAGGTACTCTTTGAGGGCAATGACCTTCAGCAAATCGTAGCCGTCCGGCGCGGCAGGTCCTATGTCTGTAATAGACAGGGTGGTGCTGCCCTCACCCGTGACCTGGGCAAAGTCAAGCTGCACAGTGCCTGGATTGCCAAACTGGTCGTTCGGGACGACGAGCACGTGGGTACCCGTTGGAGTGGGGGTTGCCGCGCCCAAGGTGATGGTCGACTCCGCGAACTTGCTTTGAGAGCCTTTCACGGTCGCGAACGCCTGGAACGTGTACGTGCCCGGGACGCCGACAACCCGCACAGACGGAGTTGCCGCATTTTGAACATACGCGTACGAATACGCGTAGATCGTCTGCCCTGTCACGCTGTCGTAGCGGTTGGCGTGGATATAGGGGTTAGAGATGCCCTCCGTGGGCGCGCCCGGAGGCTCGATCACGTCGAACACGATGACGCCGGAACTGGTGGGTATCGTGGTCGATGGGAGCTGGTTCGTGGCGCCGGCCTGCGCGGTCGTCAAAATGTTGTTGTCGTACAGGTAGACATAGTTGTACGTTTGGATGCCGGTAGCGTCCGGCATAAAGCCGAGAGCCACGTACGAGCGTCTCCAGTCGCCGGGCGTCAGCACCAGCGAATATTCGCCGGTGGTCATACTCACCGGCGCGGTGCTCGATCCGCCGGCGGTTGGACCGTAGTTAGGCACGTTGTAGTCGTACTGTCCGGCGTACGACACGTTGGCCCACTGCAGCCGGTCTGCGAACGGGCCGGTCAGGGCCAGGTTGCCGTTGGCGATCCCACCGTCGAACACGAAGTCGCGCTGGGACATGCCCGCGGCCACGTCGACGAAGGGTGGATTCTGGTTGGGCAACTGCATGGAGGCGCCGTTGGGGAAGTTGACGCTCGCCTGGGGGTAGAATTTGCCTTCGGGGAGGCCGACAAGCTGGTAGTCCTGGTTGTTGCCGGTCAAGTTTTGGGAGAAACTGCCGAGGTAGGCGCCTGCTGGCGTGTACCCGTAGGCATAAACGTAGCCGGACGTTGGCACCATGCCGCCCGGCGCGTTGTTGACGCCGACCGTGCCCTGAATGCCCACGTCGCAATCATCTTGGTCCACGGTGAGAGCGTAGTTGGCCGCTGCGCTATCGCCCTCCGCCAAGTTGAAGGTCGTCGCGCCCAGCGAAACCTGGGCTACGCACAGGGTGCCGCCGACTCCGTCGGAGACAGCCACCTTGGCGAAGCCACGCAACTGCGTCGCGAAGCCGGCTACCACGGGCAGCGGTACAAGCGTGGCGTCGTACCGCTCGGCCTGAAGCTGCGCGTAGCTGTTGTTGTCGTATACGGTGTACTCAAAGTGCGACGCCTGGAGCGTGCCGCCGGTGACGGTGATGGCAGGGACGATCGAGGCACCTGGCCGGCTCAAGTCTACCGCAACCTGTCCATTCTCCGGGACGGCGATGCTCAGGTTGTTGAAGGATTGGTAGAAATACAGGGATCCGCCGGACGTGAACTTGTAGTTCTGGGTGTAGGCGTACGAGTACGTTTGGTTGCCCTCGATCGTCATTGCGAAGGCGTTGCCCGTGAAGTTGACGGATGCACTGAACCCGGCGCTGTTTCCTGAGACGCTCGCGTAGCCTTGGTCAAAGGCCCAGTTGCTGAGGCCCGTCGTCCCGTTGATGGTGCCGGGGTGCAGCACCGCGTCCGCGAGGACGGTTCCGGCACCGAGCAGCGTCGCGCTCGCGGACAACATCCCGCATGCATACAATCTGAATCGATGATTACGTCTCATAACTCTGCTTTGCTCCTTAAACCGTGACTGAAAACCGTGACTGAGGTGCAGCTCGGCCGGAATCGACCTGCACTGATCGGCCATTCGGGGGGTTTGCGGGTATGCTCAATGCCTCGGGGTCGAGGGTTTCGAGCCGTTTTCTCACCTGGTGCCCACACAATTGGATGATACGGACTGCTTTGCACCTATTACCGAACGGGGATCTGCTGCGGTGCCCACGCGACAGAGGCGGGGATTGGGATTGCGATGAATTCTTGAAAGCTCGACTCTTGCGTACCCGGGCCGGCGGGGATCGAAAGCACCCGCCCAGCAAGGCCGGAAAGGCATGTACCAATGGGGGTACCGCGGAGATCAGGCTGATCGGGACGCATGTCAGCGGGAGCAACACTCTTCAGCTCGAAGGTTTCTTGCCCGGGGGCGCTCTCTTTCGCGCGCTCAAAATGCAGAAGCAGCCGCTGCGGAACGCGGGGCCCCGGCCCGGCGGCGATGCACACGTCCAGAGCGCCCAAGAGTGAGAATCCGAACGACCCAATGGCATCTCGGCGCCGCTGGTCACGGGCGACCAGATCGGGGATCTCAGCGGCCGGCGCGGCGGCGATCTCGGCTCGAAGCGGCTGACCCGGCGCCGCCGGTCTGTCGGCGCCGCGGCGCTGGTCGGTTGCGGAAGGCGGGGAGCCTTGCTGTTCGGTCCCGCTCGTGCCGAACCGACCGAAGCCGCCGAGCAGGGCAATCACAAGTCCCCCTGTGAGGGCCCCGATGAGGGCGATGTGGCGGGTTTGCATCGCGCCGCTACCGAGCAACATCCGAGCCGCCCAGGGTCGGGAATAATCCCACGGCCGCGGCCGCCCTGCCAGGGGTCGTTGAACAGATCTGTTCAAGCCTTTGAACACAATTGTTCAAACCGGATGAACACAACTGTTCAATCCGCCCGAGGTGGCGCGCTGCTCAGCGCTTGAGCGGCCTTGGAGTACGCTCGGAGGGCTCGACGGGTTCGGCGAGTTCAGCGGGTTCGGTGGGGCGAAGGCCCAGGCGCCGCATGCGGTTGTACAGCGTGCCGCGCGCAACGCCGAGCGAACGCGCCACCTTGGACATGTTGCCTGCGTAGAGCGCCAGCTTCTCCTCAATCAGTCGCTTCTCAGCGGAGGCGTCCATGCCCACGCCGCCGCCCACGCCAAAGCCCTCGGTTTCCGCGGTGGGCGCCTCGGGCAGCGGGGGCGGAAGCCAGCTACCCACGGTCGGAGGGCGCACGCTCGACGGCGGCGCAAACGCGTTCTGCAAGCTTGTCGGCATTCGCACAATATGCGTCTCACCCGGCCTCAACAAGCTCGCTTCGGCCTCGGTCAAGTGCACCAGCTCGCGCACGTTTCCCGGCCAATTCGCAGCCCGGTACGCCGCCCGAACGCGCGGCAAAAGTTCGGGCTTCGGCCGGCCGAGGCGCGCCGCAAACCGTGACAGGCACGCGTCGATCAGCAGGTCGATGTCGCCGCGCCGCTCCCGGAGCGGTGGAATTCGCAGGTGGATGCCGCGCAGCCGGTAGTAGAGGTCGGGGCGGAACGTCCCCAACTCTGTGGCCCTCTTCAGATCGCGGTGTGTGGCTGTGATCACCCGTGCATTGAAGGGGATTTCCCGCGAACCACCGACTCGAATCACCTTTTTCTCTTGAAGCACACGGAGGAGTTTCACTTGGAGATCGAAGGGCATGTCACCCACTTCGTCGAGAAGCAGGGTTCCGTCCTCCGCCAGTTCGAATAGCCCCGGCTTTCCGCCGGCCCGCGCTCCGCTGAATGCCCCTTGAGCATAGCCAAACAGCTCGCTCTCCAAGAGTTCGCGAGGGATCGCCGCCACGTTGATACCAACGAACGGCGAGCGCGCGCGCTCCGAAACGTTGTGAATTGACTGCGCCAGCATCTCTTTGCCGGTCCCCGACTCCCCGCTCACCAAAATGGGCAGGTCTGACAGCGCCGCTCGGCGTGCGAGTTCAAGGCATGCTCGGAACCCGGGATCGTCACCGATCATGTCGTCGAACGTGAACCGCGCCGACGGCTTGGGTGACGTCCGGCGCTGCGAGGCCGGCGGCACATCCCCACCGGCTGTGGCCCCGGCGTTCGGAGCGGTGCCCGCAAGAGTCGCCTCCAACGCGGCGCTCGCCCGGCGGAGTTCCACAATCGCCGCCTGCGCTTCCCGCCGAAGCTCGTCCGCCGAGGCCCCCTCACTCGCTCGACGGAGTTCACCGGCGATCACGGTGAGTTGTTTCGAGATCTGCTGTAAAGGCCCGGCCTCTCGCCGAGGCGAGTTGGTCGATGAGGGCGGGCCGGCCGCATCGTCGACGTCGGGAACGTGCATCCTGACGAGGATACACCGAATGGCCCTCAATGCCAGCTGTGGTGTTCGTTCGCGCGGATGGTAGCCTCGCGCTCTATTGCTTGCGCGTTCCGATAGGCAAACGCGGCTCCGGCGGCTGACAGACCGGCTCCACCGTCAGCTCGGGCGTATCCTCCGAACACCCGATGACGTCGTTGGGGTTTGGCGGTTGTGCCAGATATTCACACGTGGGCCTCATCCTCACGAGCCGGTTTTGCGTTTGGTTGGGCGAGGCATCTGCCGGGGCCGAGCACACGAAGTGAATTTGAGCGGTTGTCGGGGGCCGGCATTTGAGCGTGGTGCACTGCTGCCGAGCCAGAGCGAACGCGGCATCGGAGCGCTCTCGCAGGCGCTTTTGAGCCGCTTCTTTTTCAGGGTCGTAACACGGGGGGTGACCAACAATGCCACCGAACGGCGTACAGACCTGACGGTACACCGGTAAACCCTGGGGCGTGCGTTCGGCCGTCTCTTCAAGCATGGGCCAGGTGTCGCGCGGACAACCCAGCGCCGCCTTGGGGTCGCAGTAGTTGCCAATTGCGTTTGCACGCCTCGACCGGTTCTCCCATACCAGGCGCTCTCGCTCGGCATCCAAAGCAACCATTTGGTGAGCCATCGCCTGCTGCTGGACAACCTGCTTTTGCTGTTGCGCGCGCCTCTGCCGGGCATGTTCTTCTGTCTCGCGACACACCCAACTTTCGGTGCACGGACAATATCCGGGCGGTGGATTGTCGATGGTTGGGCACGCCGGACAAAGCGTCTCCCTGCGCGCAACCTCCCCGGGTGAACACGCAATCGGCGGCTTGCAGCTCACAAGCGAGAGCGCCGAGAGCGACGCGAGAACGAGCAGCGAGGTGGCATTCATGGCGACTCCTTTTTCGATCTCCTGCCTGTCCGGCGGCCCGTACGCTACCACACTTCCAATCTTTGGAGTGCCCTTCGATCTACCCATCGGCGTTTCGATCTACCCATCGCGGGCACGCGCCCTTCACGGGGTGAAGTCGCAAACAAAATCCGGGTCGTTGAGCGGCGGCATCAGAGTCGCCTCGTAGACTGGATTCAGGTAGTCGCCGTTCCATACCGGGTTGACTGTACCGGTGATATCCGCGCCTGCATAACAGGCGCCGTTATTATCCATGTCGATGTACAGAAGCAACAGCGGACCGCCGCTGTCCCAAACGGAGAAAGGTTCACTCCACTCAAACGCAAACTCACCGCCGCTGATCACTTGCTCGCCCCCAAACATCACACCCGTTCCAGGGTCGTGCCACACGCGCAAAACCTTACCATTGTACTCTTGAAAGCCCGTTCCTTTCAGTCGAGCGGTGTTGTCTGAGCCGGGCGGGTGGAGCTGCGTCAACATGCAGCCCTCCACAGACTCGAAGCAAAGAGGGTTTTCGGCAACACAGGTGGCAAACGCCTCACCTTCTGCGGCTGTCCAACCAGTGCTCGCGGCGTCGCAGTAGAGTTCGCAGTCGGGAGTGGACAAACAGCCACCCTGCGACGTGACTGCGCACGCGTCATTGCAGAATCCCTGCGGCAAACCCCCGCCGGTTGCCGCGCCACCTTGGCTGGCGCCGCCGTTCGCGCTGCCTCCATTGCCCCCGTTGCCGCCGCTGCCGCCGCTGCCGCTCTCACCTCCCCCGCCGTTGCCTCCCGTATCGTTCACGTTTACCAAGCCGCCGCAGGCCAGGGTGCTCATTCCAACCAACCCCACCAAAACCGCCAAGCTCTTGTACATAAGCATTCGAGGAACCTCCAATGAGCGATTGTAGGCCCGCGCACTGCGCTGAGAATCATTATTTTATTGAAAGCATTGTATGCTTATTGTGAATAATCGCGAGCGAGGTCAGGTCCAGCCAATGGCCACAGTGATCACGCGCACGCCGTCAATCACTTCATCGCTCGACAGCTTTTTTAATACCTCTTCGTCGCTGACAGGCACAAAGAGCGCGAGTGTCGCGATGGGTAGATTTTGACTTTTGGCATACCGCGCCGCCTGCCTGCGAGCCATGGGCAATTCGGCCGCGCCGCGGAAACTCTTTACCTCAATCACCGCCCGGTGGGTTCTTGACCGAATGAACAGGTCTACCTTGCCATTGCCTGTTGGAAACTCGGGACTCACCGAGGCGAGCGGGCGCACGGCTTCACGCAGCCAGGCGTACAAATGAAAGTGCCCCACGGCTTCACGCAGGCCCATGTCGTTGCGGCGCGGCTCTCCCTGAAAAGGGTCTTGCCCGGCGATTTTGAGGCGAGTCAGATACCCTTTATACCGCTCAAGCAACGGCGCGGCATTGAGCGGTTGGTCGGTAAATACATCGGCCAGAGTATCGAGCGGGTCGAGCGCCAAAATGGGTAGACCGGGCACCAGAGCGTCGGTGAGCGCGCTGTGCAGTCGAAACTGCACAAACGGGCTTGAAAAGCGGCATACCGACGTGAGAACACCTTTGTCATCGGTGGTTTCTTCAAAGTCGATGATGCCGTTCGTGTAGAGGTAATTGCACCAGTCTTGATCGAACGAAAAGGGTATGTCGGACTTACCGAACAAACCCATCACTTGCTCGCGATGAGGCCCTTTCGCCTTTTTGATAAGATTGAGGATGGTGTTGTTCGGCTCCACGCGGCACGCCAGCATGAAGATCCGTTCCCAGTTCTCCATGGTGATGGGCTCACCGCCGGCGGGATTGTACTTCTCGGTCAAAAGCTCGCCAAACCAACCCACAAGGCCGGGTTGACCGCGTGTCGTTGTGTACAACGCCTCCACCACTTCAGGTTGAACCACCTGACCGCTCTCGCCCTGGTATTGGGCAAACATGTCCGACACTTCGTCGCGAGTCAGGTTGGGGACATGCAGCGACCGCTGCACGTTGAACGGCGATCCCCGAGCGCTGTCCACACCCAACACCGCGCGCACCTGATGAGCGCCAGACTGTGCAATGTGTACCCTTCGCGGGCGAGATAAATCTTGCGAAACCCTTGAACCAGCGAGTCGATCACTGCGGGCGGGAGCGAGTCGAATTCATCGATGAGCAGAATGAGCGGCCGATCAAACAGGCCCCCTTCTTTGGCAAACAACTCGCGAAAGGCGTCCCAATTGGCCGGGGCCGGCGGTTTGAAGGCAAATCCTTCTTTGAACATGTTTGGAACGCTGCGAAAAAAGACTTCGTCGCCCTCATCGGCCTTGAGCAGCCCCTGCATGGACAGGGCGCCGATGGCGAACGCGTTCCCGTGCCTGGCGCGAATTTCTTCAATCGCGCGGCGCATAAGCCAGGTTTTTCCACACTGGCGAGGCGCCCAGATTGTAAAAAAGTGCCCCGGCTCTCCTGGTTTGCCAACGAGTTGCCGCACGCATTGCTCGACAATCGCGCGCCTTTCGACGCCGAAGTGAAACCGTGTATCTACAGGGCCGTAGGAATGGAACCGCCGCATCGCCGCGCACATTACCATGATCGGGGCCAACGGAAAGGAACCTCGTGAATCGAGGCCTCGACGGGCCCCTTCAAAAAAAATAAATCGCCCTGTCGATCCGGCCGCGGCTCGTTCGACTAAGGGGCAAAGGCAAGGCGCACCGAGCGCCGGCCGCAGCACTTAGCCCAATCCAAAACACTTTCCACAAAGCGAGTAAACCCATGCAATACATGCTTTTGATCTACGATAACGAAGCGGTTCTCAATGACATGAAGCCCGAAGATCGGGGCGCCTTCATGGCGGGGTACGGCGAGTTTACAAAGGCGATCATCGCGAGTGGGCATTTCAAAGCGGGCGATGCGCTTCAGCCCGTTTCAACCGCGACCACGGTGCGGGTTCGGAATGGGAAGACCATGGTTACCGACGGGCCTTTCGCCGAAACGCGAGAACAACTCGGTGGATATTACTTGATCGAGGCCGCCGATTTGGATGAGGCTCGCGCGATTGCGGCGCGGATTCCATCGTCCCGTACCGGCTCGATTGAAGTTCGCCCCATTATGAATATGAACATGTAATCTGCACGAGTCTCTTTCTGTGGGCGGGCGCGTGGACTACACTCGCTCGCAAATGGAGAAATTGTCCGAACAAATAGCCAACATCTACCGGGAAGAGTCCGGCAAGGTATTGGCGCGTCTGATTCGGGCATTTGGGGGGAATTTTGACCTCGCAGAAGAGGCTTTGCACGAAGCGTTTGAAGCAGCGCTTGGCCAATGGGAAGGTGACGGCATTCCTGAAAATCCGGGAGCGTGGCTTCTCCGGGCCGCTCGAAACAAGGCAATTGACCGCTTGCGGCGAAAGGCCAAGCTCGACACCATCGCCCGCGCCGAGTTCAGTGGAGAAGAGCCGCTTTCCCTCTCGCCGGAAGAGTTGCTTTCAGAAAACAGCTTCGGCGACGACCGTCTGAGGCTCATTTTTACCTGCTGCAACCCGGCCCTCGGCTGTGATGCTCAGATCGCCCTCACCCTTCGAACCTTGTGCGGCCTGACAACCGAAGAGATCGCGCGCGCTTTTTTGGTTCCCAATTCAACCATGGCGCAGCGATTGGTGCGGGCCAAACAAAAAATTCAGCTCGCCAAAATACCCTACAAAATACCGGCTGTCGAAGAGCTGCCCGAGCGGCTCGAAGCTGTTTTGGCGGTGATCTACCTTGTCTTCACCGAAGGGTACGCAGCCACCGCCGGCGACGATCTCATTCGCCGCGATCTCTGCAACGAGGCGATCTCCATCGCGCGGCTTTTGGCTCGCCTGCTGCCTGAACGGTCAGAACCGCAAACTCTACTCGCATTGCTGCTATTACACGATGCGCGGCGCGAAGCTCGACTGAACCCCGAAGGTGATTTGGTGGTGCTCGATGAGCAGAATCGCGAACTCTGGGACAAAACCCAAATCGCCGAGGGATGCGCCATTCTCGATGGGGCACTAAAGCGCGGCGCCAAAGGTCCATACGCCATTCAGGCGGCGATCGCGGCCCTGCATTCCAGCGCACCTCGCGCCGAAGATACCGATTGGCGTCAGATCGCCTTGTTGTACGAAGCGCTGTTGCGAGTGGCGAGCACTCCCGTGGTGGAGTTGAATCATGCGGTAGCCGTATCCATGGTCGCCGGCCCCGATGTTGGACTTACCCTTCTCGATAACCTTGAAAAAAAGGGCGACCTCGCGGGTTACCATCTTCTACCCGCGGCGCGGGCCGACTTGTTGCGCCGCGCCGGTCGAATGGAAGAAGCCAACCAGGCGTACACAGCGGCACTTGCCCTTTCAACAAACGTGGCCGAGCAAAGGTACCTTTCCAGGCGCCTTGCTGAAGTTCAGAAAAAAGATCTTTAGCTTTCATCGGCATGTCGATTGGGGATTGTCTCGTTCGACAAAGAGTGACCCCGAGGAGATGCTCATGTCGATGTTCACCGATAATCCCGCGCTCAAGCTCTACGCCCTGACAAGCTCTGTGGTTGGTGTCCACATGCTGCTTTTGGCTTTGTGGACAGGCACGGTTCGAGTCAGGTTCAAAAAGTGGGTCAACCCTGAAGATGCAAAGCTGAACAAGGGAGAACAGTCAGACCAAGATCACCCCGAGGTTCAGCGGGTAAAACGGGCGCACCAAAATGCGCTCGAAAACGCTGTTCCGTTTTTTGCAATTGGACTCCTCTATGCGCTTTCAGGAGCCGGTAAAACCGGGGCGCAAGCCTACTTTTTCACCTTTTTGGGAGCGCGCATTCTACACTCGATTTTCTACTTGTGGGGCCGCCAACCCTTTCGAACGCTCATGTTCGCAGTCGGCGTATTGTGCATGTTTGGTATGGCGTTTCAGGTAATTCGGGCGGCCATGTAAACATCGGCCGCCGCCTTCAAACCACGGCAATCACCCCGGCTCAAGGGCCAACTGAGGGAGTGAATGGTGCTGGTCAGTCCCAACCAAGCAACACTTTCCCAACGGCCTTGCGATCGTGAATGAAGTGGTGCGCCGCGGGCGCTTCGGCCGCGGGAAACACCTTGGAAACGTAGGGCGCTATTTGTCCCTTCTCATACATCGCCACGAGGTCAATCATCTGCGGGCGAAGCAGGTCCACGCGGCTGAAGAGATGACCCATGTTTACACCCGTAACTGTCTTGTTGTCACCCATCATGTCGGTTGGGTTAAACTTGGGAATCTGAAGCACCTGCCACAGCGCCTTGAACAGGTTTCGGGTTTTGCCGCTTGCCGCCGCCGAAAGCCCAAAAGCCACCAAGCGACCGCATGGACCGAGCAAATCATAGCCAATGCGCCACGATTTCCCGCCCACCGGGTCGAGCACCAGATCGAGCCCCTGCCCCGCCGTGAGTTCTCGCACGGCGGCGGGCCAATCTTCTTCGTTCTTGAATACGTGCTGTACACCGCGCTCACGCAAGAAGTTGTGTTTGCCCTTCGACGCCAGTCCAAACATCTCGCATTCGCGCGTTTTGGCAATATCAATGGCTGCGAGCCCAACACCCCCGGCTGCCGAGTGAATCAGCACCTTGGACCGCGGCCGCAGGTTTCCGGTAAAAATCATCATTGTGTACGCCGTGAGATAAACCACGGGAAGAGCGGCCCCCTCATCGAATGTCATTTTCGCCGGCATCGCAAACACTTGGTCGGCCGCGACAACAAGCGTGTCTGTGTACCCTCCAAACTTGGGCATGGCCATCACGCGATCTCCCTCGCGAATGCCCGTTACGCCTTTTCCTACCCGATCGACAACGCCGGCCGTTTCATAGCCAACCACGCACGGGATGGGCGGCGCGTCCGGGTAGAGCCCCACCCGCGCCATCAAGTCGGCGAAGTTGATGCCTGACCGCGAGACGCGCACGCGCACCTCACCGGCGGCCGGCTCCGGATCGGGCGCCTCGCGTAGTTCCAACACCTCGGGAGGCCCCGCACGGGAAATCCAAACTTGTCGCATGAGAGCCCCAGTAACACGCGCCAAAGCTCGCTTGGGAATGAATCGTACCGGAGCAGCCTCGCTCGACCTTCCCCCAAAGTCAGCGCGCAAGAAAAGGAGGACGCCTGTTCCTCTACTCCGCCTCGGCCAGCAGCTCCGCAAAAAACGGATTGAGCATTCTTCCCTCGGGATCGGCGGCTCGCACCCGCGCGCTGAAATCGTTCCACCGCTCGCCGTACGCCGCCTGCACATGCGCCCGCGTGAGCCGCGGACTTTGGTTGAGAAGCGGTGTACCCCCGCGCTGAAAAGCAAACTCGTTAAACGCGTCGAGGTAGCGATTCCACGCGTCGCGATCGGTGGGCGCATGAATGGGGTCAATAGAAAACGTATCCCCATCGGCGCTGTATGAAAGCAGCGATTTATCGTCACGCCGAATGTAATACGAACCGAGCGGCATGTTGCACCGAAACCCATGTTTCTGAAAGTACAAGTCGGCAAAGTCGAGGTACTCGCGAAGAACCCGCAACCACTCGGCGCGCGGAAACGACCAAAACGTGAACACGTACCGCGCGTCGGGTTCTGTGTCGCGATAGTCAATGGTTTTGTCCGCGTCGTGAATGGTAATGCCACCCATCCTGTGGAGCAGCTCGTAGAGCGACTTGATCAGCGAAAAGTCGGCATCCATGGCGCCTTTCCGCATGTCTTCAGGCACTTCTTCTTCGATGTTTCGGGCGGTGTACGCAACCAAATAGTTCCACAGTTTGTGTCGAATTTCTGCGCTCACCGTGGCAAACATCCCGGGCCGATCAATGCGTTTTTTGGTTTGAAAAACGCTTGTGCGCCGGACGGTCCAACAGATGAGCCCCTCACTCCGATCGATAATCCCGTTTACCTCATCCGCTGTCAGGTCAGAAACCGGTCTGGGTAGATAGGTCAACTCCGCACCTTCCTCGGGCTCGATGTGGAAAGTGACCTCCACAACAATGCCCGAGAGGCCGTGACTTGCGCGCATGAACCGCAACAAATCGGGGTTTTCGTCTTCGTTTGCTTCACGCAACTCACCCGACGGATCTACCCATTTCATCCCCCACAGGTACGATCCAAACTGACCATACTCCACCCCGTCAAGCGCGTCTTTCGAATGGCAACATGCCGCCGAACCCAGGGTCATGTTTCCAATTTCGATATTCAGGCGAAACTGTAGGCCCTGCGCGCGCAACGCCTTGGACGCATCAATCACGTGAATGCCTGCCTCGGCGGTAAGCAACATGCGCTCGCGGTCGATATTCACAACGCGGTTGAGCCGCGCCATGCTGACCATGGTACCGTTTGACGACGCGCACGGCGTGAGCGAATGGTAGCTCCCCATTGCTCGCACCGGACTTGGATACTGTTTTCGATCGCGCAGGATCGCCTGAATTTCTTCGACACAGGTAGGTTGTACAAACGCGCGGGGAGCGGCGGTAATGCCGCCGTCGTAGTTGGTAACGATGTGACTCATGCTTCCCTCAGGCGTCTGCGGAACATTCATCAAACCGGTGCCGCGCGAGATCGGTCACGCCCGCCTCGCGCTTGCCGGCCTACTTGGAAGCGTCCTTGGGAAAGTCGATGTCGTCGATATTGATTTCAATCTCGTGCCCGTCGAAGTCGAAGAGCTTGATCGCCTCGGGCGGACAATCGGCTGCGGCCGTCATCTGGTACTCAAACGGATCGCCGTTCAAGTCGATCACCACCGCCACGTTATTTTCGGGGTTGATCTTAAAGGTCTTCGGCGCCACCGCCACGCAGGCATCGGAACCGATACACTTTGCCTCATCAATTTCAATTCGTGCAATTTTGCCGGACATAGGATCCTCTCGCTCAGAACGCTTTTACCAAGTCCGAGCAAAATTCGGGAGGAGTTCTTTTTCGGTTCGATGCACTTTTAGCAATTCAGCGGTTTTTGCCGCTAAATCGAAGCGCCTTTTGGAGCCGCCGCCGTGCGCACGCCTTTCCACAGCATACCTTCCGAATGCGTGCGAAAGTGTGATACGGTCTTGCGGTTGACCATCCCCAAGCTCCTCCATCGCCTCATTCGTGCGTGGCTATCCTCGGCGACCGACAGGTACCGCACGGTTTCGCGGCCGCGCCGTCGGATGTTTCTTGGGGCCACGACAAGCGTCTGTTCGCTGCTGCTCGTTGTGCTCGCATTGACCCGCCCTTCGTCGATCGGCACGCCGCCGGACGCGGTGCACCCCACATCGCTGAACCCCAACGCAACCTACATTTTCCCGACCCAGCGCGGGTACACAGTGCTCTTTGAGAGCCGACCGGATGTGTACTCACTCGTAGAATTGGACGCTCAGGGCAAGGCGCCGTCTCCGAGTCGCAAAATTCAGGTTTCTGACAGCGTTTCGGCGGCACGCATTGGAGAGCGGCTTTTTATTGCGTTTGGTCGCAACCGCAACCGCGACGAGGATGCCGAGCCTTTTATGGACGATCTGTCGGTGTGGCGGTATTCGCCCGCAAACGGCGAACTTGTGGAGACATTCCTGTTGGCCAAACAAGCTGTTCATCACGAGGCCGGCCCGAAAATTCTGACATGGAAGGACGGTACGTTTTCGGTCCTTTGGGGCACGTTCAACGGAGTCATCGCCGCCCGCGACTTTGACGTGAATGGTGCACCGGTGGGTAGCACCCGGCGCTCACCGCCACACGGCGACAACTCCGCCATGTTTGAGGTGGCACCTTTGGGTGATACCCACCTCGGTGTACTGGCGGTTCGGAAGGCGTCTTCAGGTTCCGTGGCGCTCCTGCTCTTTGCCGGTCTTGACCGATCCAACTTCCCCGCGCCTCGCGTATTGGTAGACGATATCGGAAACGGTTGGGGTCAACTCGCCATGGCCGTCGTTCCCGGGGCGCGTGAGTCTGGCGTGGTATGGCAGTCCGCGGGAAAAACGCGACTGTGGTTTGCCCGAGTCAACGAATCTGGATTCGTCGACAAACCGTTGCTCGTGCAAGAGTCCACGAGCACGATCATGATCCACACGTTTGCGGCGGGCTCAGACGGGTTTCAACTGACATGGGGTGGATTTCTCATCGGCATGAAGACAGCATCGTTCTCGCCGGACGGCCGCCTTTTGGGGCCACCTCAAACAGCGCGCGGCACCGTTTTCAGGCCGGCGGTGGCATGGAATGGGAAGCACTGGTTCTTCGCCGAATCAACAGCGAGAGACAGCTTCTGCTCGCTCCACACAGGCCGCCTCACAGCCGACATGGGCGACGTCATCGAGCGCCACTGCGCTTTCTAACCTGCCATCGACGCCGCAGCATTTATGCGACAGCGGGCAAGGTGTTCCGCGCCTTACAACAAGAAACCCCCGCAACGCCCCCCACGCCCATATTCTGAACTCGTTATCTTAACTGACCACGTAGTCGAACGCAAGCAGCACATCCACGAGCTTTTCAGGGTCAACAAGGGGCCCGCCCGCAGCCGCAGGCGCAGCCAGATTCCCCGCGTTTTGAAGGGAAATCTGATGTTGTTTCTTCAGACCCGAAACAAACGCGTTGGTCACCAACGCAAACGGCAACCCACCAAATGGTAAGGTTGGAGACGCCTCCGCCGACGTTTCAGAGAAAGCCGGCACCCCAACCCCGTTGAGCACAATCGACACGGCGCCCACGGCGCTCCGATGCCGAAGCACCAAGACCAGAGAAGCACTCACCACCTGAAGGTTTTGACCCTGCAATACCAAAGGGAAATGCCGCTCGCCGATGTCGATCGTGACTGCCGTGCCCGCCGGAGCCCACATGAGCCGGTTAAATGCCGATGACATCTCTTGACGCAAACTCAAGATGCGTGTGGAAGGTTGATTTGCCAACCAGTGCCTCAGCGTCCCTTGAAGCGCCGCGTTTTGTTGCTCCACCTGCTGTCGAAACAGGCCATCTTCTTGAGCTGTATAACTCAAATTCAAAATGACATCGTTGATCGTCTGATAGTCAAATGGCCTGAACGACGCCGGCAGTTCAATGCGCCATTGGTGAGCGTCAGGTGCGGGCGAGTTCCACACCGCACCTGCCCCTTCAAACGGCATGTACCGCTCATCTCTAAAGTTCAGCTCAAAAACACCGGCATCACCTTGCCCTGTGCTTGTGGCAACCGAGGTTGTGCCGCTCAGTGGAACATCTACCAAGTGAGCAGCCCCAAGCGCCGGAGCCGTTCGCACCTGACTTGCAAGCAGAGTCAACTTGGCGCTCACATTTGTATAAGGCCCCGTCACACACGGAATTGTCAACCGCACCCCACGCAAACGGCGCTGGTATTGACCTGGGTAGAATAGGTCAAAGTGAAGTTCTGAAATCGAAAACTCACACGTTCCCGTTTCTTTGAGTTGAAGAAGTGCGCGCGGATTCACCTGCGAAAGTGAAAAACTCTGGTTGATTTCACAAAGGCGAGGATTTGTTTCAATATACCGGCGCTCCATGGCTTGGAGCGCGGCAAAAAGGCGCTCCCCGGCGAGAAGTCCCTGACGGGTAGATTCCCACTCTCCACCCACAAACACCGTCGCGTCACCGGGGCGCTCAAATCGATACGCCTGCTCCGCAAGGCGCGCCAGCGCCAACGCGTCGTTATATGCGTTTCGGTGAAGTGTTTGCAGACTCTGCGATAGATGGGTATAGAGCCCCAAATTCGAAAATTTCTCACCAAACAGCTCGATCACCTCGTCGTGTTGTTCTTGCAGCTTTTCGTGCAATACAAGCGCATGTTCGGCAATGGTCTTTCGCAATGTCGCCGAGATGACCTCTCGGTCGGCGGCCGAGAGGTCGTGGTCGGCGAGCGCCACTTGGTGTTCCCACGCCTGTTCACGCCGCTCAAATCCGGCATCCATTCCTCGAACCGACGAAATGGCCTCCGCAACGCCCGCAGCTCGTAACAACACCTGCGACCACGACGCGGCGCTGGCTCCCAACTCCAGCCCACCGTATTTCATAGCGAACGGTGAACCCAGTTGCGGAATCAAGTGAGCAATGCCCGCGAGAGTGTCGAGCACCGCGGCTGCCCCTTTCAACCCCGAAGCCGTGTGATGACCGGCTCGCTGATCTTTTTCTGCACCGCTCAACCCCGACGCGACAAGCCCCGCATAATACTCTTTTCGATAATTCGCCGCCGCGCGCCGACGATTGGCAATGTTCAGGTTTTCATCCGCAATGGCGATTTCATTTCGCTTGGCTTCGGTCAAAAGCGCCGACATGTTTTTGTGCTGCAAATTGCGCAGTTTTGTGAGTTCTTCGGCGTCTCTTTTTTCAATCGCCGATAACATTGCTCCACCGAGCGACTGTACCGACGCGGCAAAGGCTTTTGCCCTATCGACCAAATACCTGAAACGGTAAGGTGGAACGCCGCCCGCTGCCACGTTGAGAATGTCTTCAAGCCCCAACCCGGACGCTTTTCCAAACGCCAAAAGCGCCGGATTCAACTCTGGAGCAAACAGAGGAAGCTGCCGAACATTACCGTCAATATCCATGCAATGGCGGAGTTTGAAGAGTCGATCTTCTACCCTGTCCCATACGCGGAGCATTGTTGAATTGCCGGGTACGCAAAACACCGGGCCCACTTGTAAAAGGAGTGAATCACCCCATGACACAACCCAGTCGGCTTTACGGTCTTTCGTTTTCGCCACCGCATGGGCGAGTGAAATGTTTCCCTTGTCTCCCCTCGACTTTTCTAAATACACATCAGACATGGTAAGTCGCGACGCACGTTCTTTTTCTCCTTTGAAACGCCCGCTATCATGGTGCGCACCGATCCACCGTCGCGTTTATCATCGGATGAGCTTTTGGCCTTCACCCCTCCAAAGGTCATGGCCACGTCTTTGGTAACCTGACTCGCCCGTTCCGCCTCCACATCTACCCATCGACGCCCGGCATTTTTCGCACCCGGTTTTTTGGCAGAGATCACCGACTCTACTTCCATCCACAGCTCCGAACCGCGACCCAGAGCATGAATGTTGGCGTACGTTTTGGGTTGAGGAAGCCCGTCACCGCAGTCACCCAGCTCTTCTGGGCGATCACCCAGAATGTGCTGGGCCAAAATATACTTGAGGGTTGCTTCCCTCGCATATTCCACATTTTGCTGGGCAAACGCTCGCGTGAAGAGGTCATCTCCCCAATCAATCAGGTTGTCCACATACTTCATGACAATCGCTTTTTGATAGGCTGTCATTCGAAGACGGGCAATTGCGTGCGGATTAAACGGATCGCGCCGGTACGCTTCAAGCTGCTCGCCGTTCGTGAGTTGCGAACGCAATGTTTCAACCGTCAGGTTTCTGAATTCACGGTATCTCCACACTCGGTCCAACTCAAGCCGTTGCTTTTGTTCAACGGTGAGGCCCGCAGTTAAACTCGGCGGTTCCACCGATGTGGGGTCAAACAGTCTGTGGTACCAACGCATTGCGTCTTCGTACCTTCCCTGACTGTTCAGATGATTTGCAATGAGGAATGGAATGTGAAAAAACACCTCGCGCAAGTAGTTGCCCATGGGTCCGTCATAATCCACCGATCCCGCGTGCGTCGCGTCTACCACCCTTCCCGCCTCCAGCGCAAAATGGGTAGGCTGCTCAGCAAGAGCCATTTGAGTTTGGGTGGACAGGAGCACATCCAATCCCTGGTTAAATAGAATATTGGCCATTTTTTCACTCAGGCTTGTCCCCAACCGAACGAGTTGGTATTGCCCATCGCTGCGAGCGTTGCCCTGCAAGTAAAACGCGCCGCGCGACGTTTCGATGATCACATCGTCGAGCGCGCCGTTCACGGGGTACACTTTGGCCGTTTCTTCCAGCGAGCAGATTGGATTGGAAACCAGATTGCCCGAAAGCCAATCGGTCACGGCTTCACTCCACTGCGGTCCTGTCCAAACCCCCGATGCGCCGGCCGGATCGACAGCGGCAAGCGGTGATTCATACTGTTTAAACCGCGCCTCATCGGCGAGCAGGGTGGCGTAAGTGTACCCATCAAAACAAGGCCATTTGGGTACACACGAGTGAATGACCCGCCTGCCCCCGTTCACGCGCGACCAAACAAGGCGTGGTGGTAACAAACTGCTCGGATCGAACGTGCCCAACGAAAGGAGGATAACAAGCGCCCACGCCGCCGGATTTAGCCAGGGCACACCGTGGTTTGCGGGATCTTCCAACTCGTTTCGCGGCCCCTGCGCCAGCTTGTACAAGTCCACGGGGGACCACATTTGAAAGTTGACCCCTCGCAAAAACAGTTGGTCGCCGCTTGCAGGGTAGAGCTTCTCCCATTCAAACCCGCGGAGGGTGTAATCATCGCGCGGCACCTCGTGCGTTCGATTATCGTAGAGCGGTTCAAAATTTTTGTAGAGGGTAAACTCAAAAAAGAAGTTTTCTATAGAGTCAGACTCTTTGGGAACAATCGGATCCAACACAACGCCGTCTTCTTGGTACGACGCCGGAAAAGACCCGGCTTGAAACGGCGCTTCGTTCAAACGAAGTTTTTGGGGAGCTGTCCACGATCCATCCAGTTTTCGCTTTGTAAACTCCACGGAGGCGCGGTGTTGATACCCCACAAACCGGCTTTCACCTTCTTTCACTTGGTTGAGCGACTTGGTGACATACCTCACCCAAAATACAAAAAGCTGACCGTTGTGGACAATGGGCGCCACATCGCGAACGGGCACTTGCACTTCCATTTTTTCCCACGGTCCCCAAGAAACGCGACGATCGGGCGAATTCGCGGAGAAAAATACATTTTCTACCCGTCTATAATAAAGCGACGGCGGATCGTCCGACGACACGCCCACAAGGTGCAGCACATCCAACCGTTCCGACTCGTCCTTCTCGTGGTAAGATCCGGCAATTGTCAAATGGGCCAGTTCGTCAAACCCGCGCAGGTAGTGACCATAAGCTTCAAGAATGGCTTCGTTCGTAATTTCTTTGGACAGCAGCTCTTCTTCGAGCTTGCGAAAAAGCGGCGTCTTGTTGTCGCGAAGCGACGGTTCAAGGTAGTTTTCAGGGTAGAGAAAGATCTTTCGATTCGCTTCCCAAACGCGGTAGTTTTTTCTCCACTCCCACTCATCGGTGGCAATATACTCGGGAAGGACGTGCACCGAATTCGCCGCGCCCGGCGCACTTTCTTCCAAGTTGAGTAAGCAGCGTTGAACATAGAGTTGAAGCGTATCAATGGCAGAAGCAACGCGTGATGTGCGAGCGCAGCCCTCCAATTGAACATCCACCAGGTAGAACTTGTACAAATCTGAAACTTGGTCAAACTGGGCCGGCCCTGTGTGAATGAGCGAGGCGACAAGCCCATCGCGACGCCGCGAAAGGATGGCATCCCGGTACGGCTCCACCACCTTGGCCCGCTCAGTTTCGTCTGGATAAGTGCGATCCAACGCCGCTTGGAGGCTCCGCGCGGCGGCGGCGATCTGCCCGTAGTTGGTAGAGCCGATTTGCGAAAGCACCTGCCCGCCGATGCCGAGTGTTTTGGCCAGATCCGCGGCGGCCGACAATTCTTGAAGCGCTTCAAAAGGGGTGTTGCTCCGGTTTGGCAAAAGCTCTTGAAGGCCCCTCGCAAGGGCGGGATCACACCCAAGGAGCTTTGCCAACTCCCCAACGCTGTCGTTTGGAAAGCCGCTCGCCGGGTGAAACGCCGACAACAGGCCGGGGAGATCCGCCGGTTGGACGGACCCCGCCTCCGCGGCCAATGCGGCACTTGACCACCGCTCAAAAAACACCAAGCGTCGCAACGCTGTTTTGGGAATGTTGGTGGTCGCCGTCAGACCAAACAAGGGTAGATGAGCGCGCACAAAGGCAGCATGCGGCTCCGCCAACTTCGATGCGCTGAGGCCGTTTTCAACCAATGTTGTCAGATCGGAAAGCGTCCGCCCAGAAGCTTTCCACCAGGCATGAAACTCAAAAACCGCTTCAAGGTCAGCCAAACTGCCAATGCGGGCCGCTGCCAACTGCGGCGTCAGCTGCAACAACTGAAACAAGTCGGCCACGGGCATATTCAAGTGGCGCGCGAGGCGGGCATGTTTATACAGAGTTGAGAGGTTTGCAACCGTCAGGGCCCATCGTCGTTCTGACTCCTCGGTCGAGTTGACATTGACCCCGAGAACACTTCCCAGTGCTTCGACCAATTGCGTCAGTTCTTCTTCAGTGACGCCCAGGCCCGAGAGAACGCGCGCCAGATGTTCCGACGGGGAAGAACTTGTTGAACCCGGCACAACGTGCAACAGTGTTTGGGTAGGTTTTGGAAACGTGCCACCCTTTTCTACCCATTGGGCGGTGTTAAACAATCGGTCAAAAAGCGATGTTGTGGCGCGGAGCATTTCAGGCGAAAGCCGCGGCGGGTATGGCCCTTCGTTCATTGTGTCGGCGGCGGCGCGCCTCGAAACAACGGGCTCTACCGGCAAGGTGGACCACAAGGCCAACGTTTCTTCAACGGAGAGGCCCCGAGCCATTTTGAAGCCGAAAAATGGCGGCCACCCCCCCGGCGCTCGGGGCCCGAAGCTCGTTTCCCAAACCCGCGCTTTCCAGGTGCGAAAGCACCAGATCCAACTCACCCACGCGCCAGCGTGTTTTCCTCAACAATCGAACAAACCTGTGCATTCGATCGAGCGCCGAAGGTGTGGCCCCCTGAAGGCGCTCCACATCGTTCTGAATGCTCTCCGGGGATCGTTTGGTGGCTTTGATTTGAATGGCGGGCGCCGCAGACTTGACAAAGCGGCTTTCCACAATTTCACCCAACTCGGCGCGCGAAAGCCCCATCCCTTTTCGGATTTGAGTTGCGTCCACCGGAGCCACAACACCCGATGAAACTGTCAACGACGGAGCTGCGTACACACGCCGCAAAAAGGGTAGATTTGAGTTGACATCCACCATCAAGTTCCATTCTTCGGGGGACAAACCGAGACACAACCGCGCAAGCGCATCCCCTGTTAGATTTGCGCCCTTGGCAACGTCGGCGAGCGATTTGCTCCAATGTTGGAGATACGTGGCAAACTCTTCAAAAGCCAAGTGGAAAGGTTGTTGAAATGACCCCACCTGTGAAGGCAACACTTCACGGTACACCTTGCCCGTAACGGCGGCCCGATCGGCAAACGAACCTGAAAAGCCGGCATGTTGCGCCACAGCGTTTTCTAAGATCTCATTGATGATAAAAAGGTAAGGGATCACCGTATTGGTATTCTGACATGTCAGCTCCAGCGTCCACAGATCCGGCCGACGGCTTTTCAAAGCCAGCGGGTGTGCGGGTAGATCTTTGTACACCACCTGTGTCACCCGCTCATCGATGAACGTCATGAGGTCGACAAAATAGGCGGCCGGGCCGAAAATCGATTGGCAATGTTTGCAGCGGCAAAAATCCTGACTGCCAAAATAGTCGGCAAACCCAGGCAGATCTTTTAAGAAGTTTCCCGCGTCGGCAGAAACGTTGCCAACCACCGTTGCCCCAATTCCACCGTCGAGAAGGTCAAACACCGTTCCCACGTGGGCGGCAACACCCGCGGCGATGTCCTTTGCTTTGTCGTGGTATTTCGTTGCCACCGCGATGGGTAGATCGGTTTGCTCTGCAAAGTCCGCCGGACTTTTTCGAGCAACGGTGATTGCGGATGCAAACCCTTTTTCAACAAGCAACGCCGCGTCGAGAACGTCGTCTGTCAAGGCCGCGGCGCGTTGGTAACCCCGAGCCTGCCGGAGCAGGTTCGCCTTTTCAGGCTCAGTGGTTCCATCTGCAAACGATAGACCTCGAAGCGCCGAGCTTGAATGGGTAAGGTCCAGCGCAAGTGCCCCTTCGTTTTGAGCGAAAAACGCCGACAATGCCCGGTTGCCACTCTGCGAAAGGCGGTGAGAAAGCGCGGCCGACGGAAACAACCGAACCGCCTTTTTTCTTAAAAATTGAGCATAGTGCTGGACCGTTTGGCCTTCTGGAAGAGGCACTTTGCTTTGTTGAATCAACTCTACCCAAACATCGGCGGTCCAGGTGACCACCTCGGACGGGGCCTGAACAGCGCCCACAATGCGCTCCACCAACTCGGGTTGACCATCCACCAAATGGTAGATCGACAGCGCTCTACCCACCTCTTCCGCTTCGGCGGCGGACACCTTTTTTTGGGCAACCCAATTGTCCAGTTGACTCCCTGTTATTTGAGCAAGGCTACCCGCGTCGCGAACAAGGGTTTGAGTGACGCGATCACTCAACTTGACGGTATCGGCCAAGCGGTAGATGCGAGCACTTTCCAATTCAGTCTGAAAGTCGGGGTGAAACGCAATGGGTAGATCTTCTCCAAGCGCTTCAGCGAGGGAACTGTTGCTTCCAGCAGCGGGAGCACCCCGTTTAGAAGCGGCTTTGGAGAGTCGTTCCACCTCGACTTTCACCGCATCGTCGGACCGCAGCGAATTGTCCTTTTGAACGCCGTCTCGGACGGCCTTGATTGTCAGATCTCGAAGCGAAGTCCCTTTCAGGTCACCTTCCAGCGAAACAGGCATTTTCTGAATTAGGTTTTTCACCTTTTCAGATGCCGCCGGAAGCCGAGCGAGACTCTTTCGGCGCACGCTGCGCGTGAGCACATCGGCCACCGCCGGAGTGAGGCTCTGCACCTCCGAGCGCAGCTCCCCCACTGTCAGGTGGGCATGTTTCAAAAGCTCCAAAAGATCCGACTTTTTCATTTATGTACCCTTTTTTACTTCACGGGTCAGGCCAACAATCATGTGGACTGGTTCATGGGAATCGTCCAGGTTCGTTTGGCGCACATGCATGCGCCCGGAGGGCCTTGATGGTCAGTTCACCCCCCGCTGACAGGATGAGACAGTTGTCCGTGCCGTTGCGTTCTTCGCGCAAGGAACAGGTCCACGGGCCACCCGAGGTTGGACCGGCGATGTACATGCAGTCCGATAGGTACACATCCGCCACTCGCCGGAAGTGCTCATTTGTGAGAAGCAAATGAAGATGGCCATGGGTCATTCTGTACTCGGCCAGGTGTACCCACACAGGATCCAGCGCTTCGAGAAATTCGCGGACTTCAAGAGGTGTCATGGTGCTGCCGTTGTTCGAACCATCACATCATCTGAATAGGTACCACCCCTGGACTACCTACCATCTTCCGCTCGCGTAAGCCGCAGCAGCCAAGGGTTCCACAGGTTTCTCGCTTGACCTTGGATGGTGTCGATCTGCCCCATCCGATCATTGATCGCCTCCAGCAAATTATATGAATGTGTGTACAAATCATGGTCCCACCCCCAGCGAGCGGTGCGCACGTGCACTTTTACCTTCTTGCCGTCAACCTCGATTTTGACTGATTTTTCAAAATCTGAAAGTTCGTGTTCCACAACTCGAACTGAATCGTCGGTCACCTGATCGGTGGTGAGAACAATTTCCCAATCGCGTTCCCACCAACCATCTGCACCCTGCGAGAGCTTTGGCCAGTTGTTAATGACAATCATGTCGACGGTGTGCATAACCTGCCGCAGAACGGGTTGGCCTCGGGCCGTTTCAACGGAGCAAGCTGGTGTGCGCGTTAGCCTGTCCAGAAGCCTCTCCGTTTCCGCAATGTCTGAGTTTTTCATTTACGTATCCCCGCTTCGCTGTCAGACCCTAGCTCGACGTATCCGCTTCCTCGGTAATCGTAGAGCCCACTCTGCGGCATTACGTCTTTAATGACGCTATCGATGATGAGGATGTCAAAGAAGTTGTCCTTGTCACAGGTCGGGCACCCGGCGATGCCCTGCACTACGACCCGACGCTCCTTTGGATCTCCGATCTGTGGCCTCCCCCAGATCACGCGGTTCCCCACCTTGTATTCGTGATCATGCACGTTTCCGTACTTGAACTGAACTGCCATGTTTCCCGACCAGCAGCAGTTCGTGCAACGCGCGCTCGTGTCGATCGTGTTGTACAGGCCCACAGATGTCTCCTCAGTAACGTAGGAAGGGTAGTCCGAATGCTTGCGCAACGCCGATCAGTTGACGGTCTCTCGTCAAGAGTGGGAGCCCTTCACGCTCGGCGGAAAGGAGAACCCGAGCATCTCCGACGCTCAAGGCCCTGCCCAACCGGCCGGCTGCCATTTGGGAACCCAGAACGTCGGCTTCTCTAGCAGCTGCACCGATTCGTCCGCCATGGACAGATAGCCACGTACGCAGTTGTTGTCCCCTCGCCAACCGGTCGGCGAGGGTTCTCGCAGTGGGGGCTCCTCTCAAGAATTCCTTTGCAGCCGTAATCGGTATGATGGGCTGGCGTCCGGCCATTGCCGCTTCGACGATGGCCATCTGTCCCCGCTCAAACATTCCTGTTACCGCGTTCGTATCGAGCACCACAGCCCCGCGCGCTCCGATCTCCGGCCCAATCGCGGCTCCCGCATCGTCCCCAACGCGCACGGTTGAGGCTACAGCTGATGCCGCTTCGTCGCCGTGGCGCACCACCGCGGACGCCACCTCCACCGCTTCATCGCCGTATCGATGGGCTGTGCGTGTAAACTTACCACCTGTCGCTACCCACCCGGCGAAGGGAATCATTGCAGCAAAGCTGAGCCCGGCCGCCACGTACTCACCGCGCGCGAGCGAGATCAAACCGTTCACGCCGTCGGCGATCTCCCCAAGCCCCGGTATCAAACCGAGCACGTCAAGAACGGCCTGGACAGCATCTAAAGCCACATTCGCCCAGTCGGTCTGTGACCAGTCAATCCGATCCCAATCCCAGGGCGCTTCTTTTTGCCCTTCCGGTGGCCGACCCAGCGCAATCGGACTCACCCCGTCATCGGGCCCCGCCACGGGTGCACCTGACGCTTCACGGGCGGCATCTTCGAGTGGGGAGGTGAAAGGTGTGCCATCCTCTCGGGGAGCAACGCCGGAGAACCCTCCCGCTTGGGTAGAATTGCTGTCGGAGCCTGGATTTCCCCGGCCATCGGTGCTCGCCCCGGCATGGGGAGTATCGTCGTTGCTTTCGCCGGAAGTAGAATACGTACCCGACGTTCCACCCGGTTCGGCCGCGGTACCCGCCGCCTCGGTGGCTTGTGTACCCGTCGGGCTTGCTTGTGTACCTTCGGCGGCGGAGCCTTGGGTAGATCCCTGACCTCCACTCTGCGCGCCGGACGAGCCGTCGGCCGCGGATTGTCGACAGCAATCACACGGTAAACCCAATACCGCGTACAACTCCGGCAAACACGGTCTTTCAGGCGGTTCTTCGGGAAAAAGCACCGTAGGGGTTTCGCTCTCGGGTGCTTCTTCTTCCTCCCCTTCCATCATCGGGAAAGGAACACCTGTGTCAGAAGGGAAGTCCCACGGATCGGGGCGGAGATCAGGCGGAGTCGGTTGATCTGAAGAGGAGTCTCCCCCACCGGACGAATCCCCCCGATCGGGAGGCGGCGGCACGGAAGGTTCCGACGGAGTGTCAGGAACGCTCGGAGGCGGCGGCGTGGGCAACGGCGGCGTGGGTGGTGGGTTAGGTGGCGGAGGCGTTGGAGGATGCGGTCTGGGCGTGGGACCGGTCGACCCGCCCGATCGACCACCTCCACGACCTTCCGCCCCTCCCGAACCTCCCGACCGACGAGGTTGACCGGTGGAAGATCTTTGATTGGGAGCACCCGACGTTGGAGGAGGCTGACCTACCGGTTGAACAGGCTGCTCGGCGCGGCGATCTTCCATGGCCATTGCCGCCCCAAGGCCGGCGATGTCCACAAAGCGAATGGGATTGTTCCGCGCAAAGCGGTAGAGGTTGAACCCGTCCACAGGGCCGGCGGGATCCGGACTGATCCAATTGCCGATGAAGGGCGAATAATATCGAAATTCATAATGGTAGAGACCGGTGGAATCGTCTCGACACTTGCCGCTGTACCGAACGTCTTTGAGCTTCACCTCGCGGGCGCTTCGACCCGCGACAAAGCTCGTTCCCCCATAAGGGAAATATTCTTCGTACGAAATCACCTCCCCATCTTCAGTCACTTCCAACGATACCGAACCAAGGTGATTTCCAAATAAGAAATGAAGCTTTTTCTCGGCCGGATTGTCGGTTTCTCTCGCGTTCAGATCCACACTCCACTGATGAAGCGTGGCCACCCGAACTGCGCCGTCGGTCAAATGGGAAGTGTACCTCAGAAGTCGGGTGTTTCCAGCGTAGGTGATGCGCTTGATTTCACACCCGTCGAAATACGATACCTCGGTGGTCTCCACCTGACCGTGCACCAAACGTTCGGTAATGCGCCGCACGCGCAACCCGTTGGCTGCGTACACATAGATCTCCGCATCGTCGGGCAGCCCCGAGGCCGATCGATCGGTGATCACCGCACGAACAAGCTGATTCTTGTGGTTGTAAAAGAGCCGCCGCACGTTGGGCAAAGTCAGGGTGTTGCCGTTGGAATCAAAGTGCGATTCTGGATCGGTCAGATCGATCCCGTTCACGTCTTTTTTGGCAAGCGTGCGATTGGAAGTGGGAGATGTCCACATTTCTGTGGACCACGACAAACTTGTCCCCTGATGAGCAATGAGAGTGAGATTTCCCGCCAAATCGTAGGTATACTGCCGAGTATAACGTTCCACCGCCGCGCCGTTGTTGAGGTGAAGGTGGCGCGTTCCTTTAATCGGATTTTCACCATCCAACCCCGAAGTGTAATCGTTGTGCAACAGCGCTTGGTGGACGCGGCCGGTTGCGGCGGTGAGCCGATAAAAGGCGTCATAGGTAAATTCACACGCTGAACTCACTCCCAAGCCTGAAATGACTGGCACCGATGTTCCCGGGTTCTGAACCTCATCCACCCACCGAGTGATGTTCCCAACGGGATCGGTTGTATAAAAAAGATCTTGGTACGTGCGCGCGACGGCGGCTGTTTTGCGGCTCGTTGCCCGCATGAGACGCGTTGTTTGGGGATTGTACTCCCAACGCGTTTCCAACCCACCGGCGCAGACGAGGCGCTCTTTTTGGCCGCGGGCGTTCACCTCGGCGGACGCCACAATCACCTTGTTTTGCAGGGCCCCGTCGGCCGTTGTCAAGCGAACTTCAGTCAACTGGCCCTGCGCAGCGTACACAAACGTTCGGGTCGTTCCATCGGGAAGCTCTTCACGTGTGACTCTACCCAGTTGGTCAAATCGGCGCCGAGTGACATGTTCCGTGGAGAGCAACTCGGGCGGCGTCACTTCGGCCCAATTGACTTCGAGTTGAGGATTGGCAACAAACGTTCGGCGAACAGCGGCAGGCGCCCCCGACAGATCATACCCATCCATCCGTGTCACGCCGGCTTCATCGCGCGACATCACCACGCGACCCCGAACGTTACGCCCCGACGCATTGGTCGCAAGCGGCGCATCCCCGAACACCGTTTGCTCAACGGTTCGAAGGGGAGCGCCCGGCATTTCGACCCTTGTTTCGATCAGACGCGCTCCCGCGTCGTATGTGTACACCGTATGGGCGCCGCGGCCATCCCAAAGGTGAGACGGCCCGCCCCGAGCGTTGGGCAACACAAAACGTTCTCCGGCGTCGGCGCTGCGTTCATAAACGACTCTCCCCAACATGTCGTATCGGTACAAAAATGCTTGAATACCCCGCGCGTCGATCACTTCGGCCGTAAGGCCGGCAGCGCTGTAACGTGTTCGCGACGAGCGCTCGGTCCCCGACAGTCCCAACTCACGCGTGAGGAACGGTCGTCCCAAACCGTCGTTGTACACAAACACCGGTGTATCGGCGTGAAGCAACGTTCCAAGGAGGGCCTGTTTTTCAGGGTCGGACGATGGAAGGTCGTTTCGAGAAAGTTGATAGTCCGATCCGGCGACGTTGTCATTCGCGTCGGCGCGCCGAGTTACAAACGGCCGGTACTCCACGGTGGTGAACGTTCCGTTTGGCAAATCTTCACGCACCACGCGACCGAGCGCATCGTAGTGTACACGGGTGGAAACCCCAGCGCGCCGAAGCACGTCATCCGTTTCAAACGCCGGCCTTGTGGAGTAGAACGGCTCATACCGCTCGGTCAGGTTGCCGCGGTGATCGAACTCGGCCCATCCACTTTTGAGCCACCGAACAGCCGAGTGAACAAGAAGCGGTTTTCCATTGGCATCGGTGATAACCTGAGCTGCGTTGTCGCGCGTGATCGCGAGCCCCGGATCGACCCGCAGCGCGGTCTGAATGGGCCTCCCAAAACCGTCGACATGTTGCACGGTGATACGCAGGCGACCTGAATCAACCGTTTCACCCTCCCCATTGTGAAGGTGCTCTTCGCGCTCCACAAGCACGCTTCGAGGAGGGTCGACCGAGGGGTCCAACGCGCCAAACTCCAAATGGTAAAACCGCCCCGCCATTTGAAGCGCTGCCGCCGGATTTGACAAAACGTCACCGGCTGTCAACCCGGCAATGGGAGAGTATAAAGCGAGGTCTCCGTCCCCAATCGGGTGCAAAACGCCGGCCGAATTGAGCTGCACGCCGCGGATAGAAGTGGCTGCGGCGATGCCCAGCGGATCATACAATACCTGGGTAACATTCCCATTGGGGTCTTGAATTTGGCTCGCCGCCAGAAGATGGTAGTCCGCGACCGCCGACGTTTGATTCTGAAACGCGTCGGTGGTGCCGAGCACCAGCAGATGGTACGCATCCCATGTGTACTCTTGCGTCCCGCCATCGGGGAGCGTTTCTGACTGGAGGCGGTAAAACGCGTTGGCATCGCCGTAGTGGTAGGTTGGTTCTTGGGTCCAATAAAAGCCCGCGTCTTGATGGTAGAACGATTGCGCGAGCATTGGTGCCGTAACGCGACCGCCAAATAGATCCGCCACCGACCCTTCTGGAAAAATCGCCCGCTCAATGTGGTGGAGCAATTTCACATCGCCCACCTGCCCTTCCGGGGCTGCACCGGAACGATCGTCGTTCCAAAAGAAATGGCGCCTCAACGATGTGACACAGGATGTGGGAGCGGTTGGTGTCCACGCCGCGTGAAAAGGCGTGGGGTTTGAAAGAGCCTCACTTACCGCCTGGACAAGCGAAGCGCGCGTAAATATGCCGCCCGCCGGGGGCATTAGCCCGCCCAACGCGACGCGCTTTTCTGCCACATCGATCCCCACTTCAAACCGGGAGGGTAGATCGATATGAACGTGCGACGTTTCGACGAACTCGGCGATCACCGCCTGCTGCTCGGGCTCAACAGAAAGCTGCGACGGCCGCCGTGGGTAGGTGAGCCCTACCCTTTGAGTGACAACGCCGTAATCGCCGGTTTCAAGCAAAAATTCGTGATGGACGCGCGGGTCGTTCGGATCACCTTCGTACTCGTGTTCCAGGCATTCTGTCTGCTCGACAGTGAACGCCGCGCGGACGTTTATACCGGAAGGTTGAACGCACCTCACCACATACCCAAGCTCCGCCGTTCGAAGGGGATGTGTACTCTGGGCAAGCGGGGCGGACACAGAATAGATCTCACGCCTCCATTCCACCCCTGCCAGCGATCGAAACGCATCGACCTGGTCTTCGGTGGACACGTCCTCCACCGCTTGCAGGGTGGGAGCCGGAACATGCGCCGCCGATGTGTCACCTTGATAAAACCGGGCGGCGCGTTCATTCCATCCCTGGCACTCGCCGCCGTAATAAAACGTCTTGGTGAGCTGAAACAAACGATTTTCAGACGCGTTGATCGAGCTGGGTAGATCTCCGTCCCACGATTCCACTTGTAAGAAGCCCGCCACCCGACGCTCGGCGTCGTCAAATTTGCCGTCGTGGTAACTGTAACTTGTTGCCAGTCGGCCTCCCCCAATCAGGTCCACGTCCGCCACCGACGCGACGACAAGTCGGTGTCGTGGAAGGCGTGACTGCCAAGGCTCGCCCCTGCGTTTGTCTGCAAGGTAGTCCCGAGCCGAAGATCTGTAGGAGAGAATTGTTTTTCGCCCCGCGCCGTTATTTAACTCGACGAGCGCATTCGCCGGGACGTCTCCCGCCAGGCGCAGGTATTGGAGCGCTTGACCCTCATGGGCTGAAAGTGGGGTCGACCACACGAGGCATTTGCTACCATCTCCCAAAAAGTCGACCACCTGAGCCGTCGCAATGCGATCGATCACCGGTAAGTTGGAAAGGCGGACTTCAGGGCCAAACAAGTTTCCGTTGTGGTTATAGAAGCACCGGATCTCGCCCCGGCCGATATAAATGAGATCGGCGGTGCCGCTCCCCGTCAGGTCAACCAATCGAAGGCGCGCCAGATCTTGTTCACCAAATTGGTCAAACCACGGCGCGCCCTCCATCACCACCACATCGCCAAACCGCCCATGACCGAGGTTTGGCCAATACTCCACTCGACCCGACGTGATACGGACGAGGTCCACAAGGCCATCCCCCGTCATGTCGGCAAAAAAGGTGTGATTGTGGAGATCGCTTGCAAAACCGGGCGCGGCGTGCCCCAAAGTGGGGGGTTTTGAGATCTCCAGCGGCGCCCCAAATCCGTCGGCTCCAAGCGACGGAACCCACACCAACCGATCTCCCCTGTCGATCAACAAGTCGGCATAACCGTCGGCATTGAGGTCTACCCATTGGGCGTGCGCCCGCCCAAAATCAACTCGCGGTTGACCTTTGAAGGGCAAAAAACCTTCCCACGCTTGAGAGGCCCGATCAAACTTGTAATGACCGGCCTCGCGGCCCTCGAACCCAACCAAGTTGAGGTTGCCATCCCCGTCAAAATCATCAAGCGAGAACGTGGCAGCAATGGCCGCGGGAATTTTTGTTTCAACTGTCCAAGGGCCAAATTGACCATTGCCCCAATTTTCTTTGTAGGTGTACCCTCCACCCTGCCGGCATAAAATGCCGGGCACGCCTTCGTTTTTTAGGTCTATCCAGCGGTACACCGCTCCATCAAGCCCCCACGGAATGTCACCCCCGCGCTCCGGCGATTGAAAAAAACGCGACGGTTCTTCTTGATGGTATAAAAACGACAGCGGTGGCAGAGATCGCTCGGCAACTGTGGAGGAGGTGAGATCCGTGCGAACGCCTCGGTGGACGACCTTCTCTAGAAGAGTCACCCCCGCGTTGAGAACGTGATGAAGCTCGGTGCTGCTCACAAGGCGCGCGGCATCACCCAGTTCATCAAAGTGATGAAACAGCAAGATGCGCCGGCATACCCGGTAGGTTCGCACTTCAAACCCGGGCCGGTAGGTAGAAAATGCATCTGTGCGCGCTGTCCACGGCATCGTTTCAGCCGGTGTGGCATTAACCTCATGTTCCCCGTAGTCAAACACCACTTGAAAATGCCACCTGTTCAGCGGATGAGTAGGTTTGTCCGCTGAGAGTGGATGGCTGTTGCCGTATAAAACACGTTTGATGTACCGCTGAGAATGGCGCTCCTGCCCCCGAAAACGATGGACCTCGTAACTTGCGCC
The DNA here is from genome assembly GCA_016712345.1 of Polyangiaceae bacterium. GTDB lineage: Bacteria > Myxococcota_A > Polyangia > Polyangiales > Polyangiaceae > JADJRH01. Next base: position 1,414,581 of record JADJRH010000011.1, on the reverse strand, counting down.
GGTGTCTACTCCCACTCCATTTTCAGGTTTGTACTCAAAGACGATGGCGTTGCCTTTCTGGTCGAATTGCGCCTCAGAAGCCACTGGAATGTGCGTTCGTTGGGACTTGATGGATCGGCAATTCGAGTTGAATTGTCGGCGGCGGCGCCAAACACCGATACAACGCCGTTTCGAGCGTAAGCGCGCCAAAAAACGCGCTGCGTTTGTGAGTGTGTCCACCGTTCAAATCGCTCAAACGATCGATCGACCCTACACCGAAATCGCTCCACCCAATACTCGCCGTGCGCCTCCCCAACGGTTTGCCAGATTGAACCCACCTTTCGACGGTAAGGTACAAGTTCTTGCCCCCCGGCAAACACATAGCGATCTTGCCCCTCAGCGTATGTGGGTAGACCGCGGCTTGTATCGATCAAAATCGAGGGAATGCCGGCGAGCGACCACCCCATTCCAAACGCACCGCCGCGATCACCCTGACTGTGCACAAGCGAGAGCGAGGGCCCAAACGATTGTCGACCCGCGCTCAACCGGATGGGAACGGTGGCGCGGGCGCTCCCCGAGAACGGTTCGACATCCACACGACTGCCGACGTTTAAATCGGCCGGTGTGATGTTTCGAAACCCGATCACACGGGCAGTCTACACCCGTCCGCCACAGCCGCGCAACCACCAAAAAGAGACAATCGTCGGGGCAGTGAGCACCCGTTCTTGCGAATCAATTTCAACCGCACTGTTCGTTCCCGCGCGTGAATGATCTACCCAAGATTTCACTCACCCAGTCCAAAAGCAACGTGAATGCCGTCTATCAATGGGCACCATCGCGGTCCGTTTTTCGAAACACGCGAAAGAGCACAAACAGCGATGGAAACAGCACAAGCGAGCCCACCGCGAGAGCGACGAGCAACAGGGTGCGGGTTTTTTCCGACCCCGCGGAGCCGGCAAGTGTCAGGTCGGGCACAACCAGGTAGGGATATTGGGAAGCCGTCCAGCCGATCACGATCATGCCGGCCTGCGCGGCGGCGGTCCACCGAGCCAACGAGAATTTCCACTGGTAGAGCAGCACGAATGTGGTTGTGGCAAAGGCGGCGGTGACAAGGTGGAGCGGCCAGGTGATGGGATGATCGGTGAGACCATGCGCGATCTCAGGGGCGTGCGATTGGGAAAGTGAAAACGTGATGAGGGCGAGAACGCCCACAGAAACCCCCGATGCGAGAGCACGCGTTCTGAAGTCTTTTTGGAGAGCTTGACTATCGGCTTGATGCGCAAGGTACACCGCCGCCAAAAAGGCAAACAGGGTTAATGCGTAGATGCCGACAGCAAGCGGAAATACACCCAGCCACGGGCGAAAGAACCCGCTTTTGACCATTCCATTTTCAACTCGAATTTGACCGGAAGCAATGGCGCCGACAGTCATCCCAAGGAGAATGGGCGCGACCAAACTGGCGAGGGAAAATACGAGACCCCACCGGCGTTGCTTTCGATCTTCGCGGCTGTCGTAGGCTCGAAAGGTGAACGCCGATCCCCGAAGAACAACGCCGAGTAGAAAAAGGGTAAGGGGAATGTGGAGCGCCGTTGCGATTGCCGAAAATGCCTTTGGAAATGCTCCAAACAGGAGCACCACAACAAGAATGAGCCACACGTGATTGGCTTCCCAAATGGGTCCAATCGCTTTTTCGATCAGCGTGCGTTGCTCTTTTTTGCGAGGTCCAGACGCGAGGAGATCCCACACGCCGCCGCCGAAATCGGCGCCTCCAAGCACAACGTAGAGGACGAGCGACACCACCATGACGGCACCGAGGAGCAGGTCAGTGGGCACGGTCATCTCCCCCGTAAGAGTTTGCGTCAGATTCAACCGCGGGAGGATTGGTGTCCGCGGAAGGTGACTTGGATGTGGTTAGGTCGGGCTTTTGAAGCGAAATGGGCCCCACCGTTTGTGGGTCATTGGCCGCAACGTGAGAGTGACGAAGCTGCCTGAAGAGTAAGTACACAACGGCGATCCCCAATAAAAGGTAAACAACGGTAAAGGTCCAAAACGGAACTGCCAAATGGGGAAACGGCGTCACCGCGTCTTTGGTGCGCAAAAAGCCTTTTACCACCCACGGCTGTCGCCCAAACTCGGTGACAAGCCAACCTGCTTCAAGAGCGATCATTCCCAAAGGTCCACTCAAGACCACGGCCCAAAGATATTTTCGCGAGGCGAACAAGTTCCATTTTCGCCACCATGAAAACAGGGTGACCACTGCCAAAAGAGCCATGGCACTGCCGGTACCTACCATCACCTGAAACGAAAGGTGCGTTTTGAGGGTGGGAGGCCGATTTTCAGGAGGAAACTCGTTTAGACCGCGCACCACGGCGCTCGGGTGGTTAAACGCGAGCACGCTGAGACCGGAAGGTATTTCTACCCCCCAGCGAACCTCACCCGTTTGATCGTCGGGGATGCCTCCAATCAACAGCGGAGCGTTGGCTTGGGTATGGTAGAGCGCTTCTGCCGCGGCGAGCTTTTCAGGTTGATGGGCTGCCACTTGTTGAGCCGCAAAATGTCCGGCGAACATTTGAAGCAGCGCGGTGATGCACCCTACCCAAAGGGTTAGTCTCAACGCTTTTCGAAACAGCGGGCTGCTCGGGTGTTTGAGCAACACCGCGGCATGAACGGCGGCAAGGGCAAATGCCGTGGCTTGATAACACGCCAAGATAGAGTGCAGCGTTTGATGAGCCCATGGTCGGCTGAACATGGCAGCAACGGGATCGAGGTCGACCACCTTACCACCTTCCATTCGAAAGCCGCTCGGGTCATTCATGATGGAGTTGACACACGTGACAAAGAAGGCCGAAAGCACGCCCGAAAGCGCAACAAGAATGCCAGAAACAAAGTGCCACTTTTCAGGGATGCGATTTCGCCCGTAGAGGTAGATGCCGAGAAAAATAGCCTCGGTGAAAAAAGCAAACCCCTCCAACGCGAAGGGAAGCCCCACAACATCCCCAAAAGTGCCCATAAACGTGGGCCAAAGAAGCCCAAGCTCAAAGGACAACACCGTTCCCGACACGGCGCCCACCGCGAACAAAATGGCGGTGCCCTTGGCCATTCGCTTGGAAAACTCAAGGTAGTCGGGATCGCGAGTGCGCAGATAACGGTAGTCGGCGAGGACCATCATGAGCGGGAGAGCCACGCCGAGTGCCGCAAATATCATGTGAAAAGCGAGCGACATGCCCATTTGTGCACGCGCGTATGTGAGGTGATCCATGTCTCTCGCTGCCTTCCACAGAAGCACTTAGGTCAAAACGTGGGCCGAGAGAAGATGATTGTTTCATTGGGTAGTCACAATCCGCTGGCGGCGCGGCCCAAGGCGAGCGAGACTCGCGTTTGCCATGATCCTCCACCAGTTTCAGATCTCACCGTTTTGCGACAAAATCCGCCGCATTTTGCATGTGAAAGGACTTTCGTACGAAACGCGTGAAGTGCCGCTCTCGCAATTGTTCACGCGCCTTCGCAAGCTCAACAAAGTGGGCAAGGTGCCGGTGCTGGAGCACAACGGAGCGATGATCACCGACTCAACGGATATCGCTCACTACCTCGAAGAGCGGTTTCCTACCCCTGCCCTGTTGCCCACCGACAGAGCGGAGCGGGGGTTGGTTCATGTGCTTGAAGATTGGGCCGATGAAAGCCTCTATTTTTATGAAGTCTTCGTGAGGTTTGGCCTTGCCCACAACGCGGCGCAATGGGTTCCCACGCTCCTGGAGCACGACCCAAAGTGGTTTAAGGCCATCGCCGGTACAGTGATTGGGCCGTCGCTCAAACAAACCCTTGGAGCGCAGGGACTTGGGAAAAAACCTGTGGATCGCGTTTTAAGAGACATTGAGCGGCATGTCGATGCCTTGGCCGGGATGTTGGGAGAGCGACAGTGGCTCGTGGGGTCTACCCTAACCTTGGCCGACATCGCTGTGGTTTCTCAACTCGGGTGCATTGGCGCAACCCCTGAAGGAGCCGCAATTATCAACGGGTCAACACCGGTGTCCAACTGGATGACGCGAGTCAACAGCGCTACCAAACCCTAAGTTGAGCCGCCAAAGAACGAACTCCTGGATAACGGACGCCACCACGCAACGACCTGACACGCTGTGCTATCAGGAGTCGAGGCGATTCAGGTCTTCGCGGGGCGCTTTCATGGGTTGCATGAGAACGTACGATTTTTGAACGTACGCTTTGTACCAATGCACGTACGGAGCCCAGATGGGTAAGGTTCGATCGGTTACAAATTGCAGCCTGTACCATGGGCAACTTGGGTCAATATGGTGATGCACGTGGCGGTTGATATGAAACGCCGGAATAACAACTTTATACTCGTTGGCATAGTTGGGGTCACCGGGGTATGAATGGTGTTCGGCTGCGCCGCGGAGTGAAGAAGAAATCGCCCCCGAGAAGAGCACAAGCCCTTGAAGCACGGGCCACATCCACCAATACCCCATGGCCACCCAAAACACGATCCACCCCACAGAAAGTGCGGCTCCCGCAGCAACTCGCCATGGTGAAATATCAAGCACACGTCCTCGGAGCGCACTCCACAGGTAGAGGACGTGCTGCGGAAATTCGAGACTGAGAAGCAATCCCACAAAGCCTTTTCGTTGTTCCACCGTTTGAACGCTGAAGTGAGCCGGGTCACGCTCGGTATTGAGCCACCGATGGTGCGTGAGATGGCTCACACGAAACACCTCCAAAAGCCCGAAACAAAGGTCCATTCCATCGAAGAAGGTGATCACCCACCGGCTATGCTTGTAACGTGTGAACGGGATCCCATGGATGTACTCATGAATCATAATGCCAATGCGATGCTCAATGAGGGCGCAGGGCACGAGCGCAAACCAAAGGGGGGTGTTGAGGAGAAGCCAAAACTTGGCCGCGGTGAGCAGCACGATCGACCCGTGGGTCAACATCGACGCGTGTTTGCTCGCAAGAAAGCGCTGCCAAAGCGAGGTGGAATGTTCGGCATTGGAACTCTTTGGAGAGCGATCTTCGCGCAGCCGGGCGCGCAACTCGTGAACGGTCATGGGTACATCCAACTGCGAGAGGTAAGCCGTGGGAGGGTATGAATTTGTAGCCAAGCTTGCACTAACCGCGGTGGCCGCATATTACGCAACGACGCTCGCCGTGTGGTTTGGCCATTGGTTTGCGCACAAACCGCAAAGTCCAACGCGCGGGTTTCACATGTTGGGGCACCACGCAATCTACCCAAGCTCCAAAAAAACGAGACACTCAGGGGATGTGTACGTTTCAGGTGAGGGCCGCACCAACAGCGCCTATTCGCTCCTACCCTCGTTGGGGGTTGAACTGGCGAGCGCGGCGCTTGTTTTACCATGGCAGTGGACGCTCTTTTTCATGGGCGAAATGGTGGTGCTCCTGGTGATTATCAACCATGTGCACGAGCAATTTCACGCGCAAAAGTCTTGGCTGTGGCGATTTGGCTGGTTTCGATTGGCGCGCGACAGGCACGACATTCACCACGACAGGCCTCGCAACTTCATGGTTGCGGACCACCTTTGGGATCGCTGTTTTCGCACATTTGAGCCGGCCCGCAAACGTTCCATGGAGTAGAGTCAGGTGGAGGGTGACACATTCCAAAAGCCTGGGGCAATCATCCGTCTCAGTTTTTCAGGCGCCCGAACGTCCGCGCGCCGCACATAACTCTCGGCCTGTTTTGCAAGCGGTGCCGCCGAATCGGACGGCTCGGCAAGGCTTCGCGCGAGCGCGGCAACACTCGCATGAAGGTCCATTTCCAACTCTTCAAACAAGCGCTGCGCGGTGGCAAGGTGAGTTATACCGTCAGAGGGTTGACCCTCAATGGACGCGAGGCCCGCTTCCAGCAACGCGGCAAGGCCGAGAGCCCGGCGGGTTTTTTCTTTTCGAAGGCCGGTGAGCGCGGCGCGCACTTCTTTGACAAGTTCAGCCCTCAAGGTTCCGCGCTCCTCCACTGCCAAGGCGAGCGCGGCTCGTCCTCGAAGATGAAGCGCGTCAATACGATGGAACATCATGCGAAGAATGAGCGAGCGTTCAAGCGCATCCCACAGCTCTCGAATTCGACCCCACGCTTGAGCAGGCCGACCTGAATAAAGGTCAACCTGCACTTCACCCGCGAGCCGCCAGTAGTGTTGAAGGTAATAGTCCTTGGCGGATAGCCGGCGACCTACCCTGTCAAGTTCTTGCGAAGCTCCGTCCGGGTCATCGCGAACGAGCATCACCATGGCCGAAAAACGCATGCGCAAAAAGCTCTCGGCGAAGAGATCTCCGTGCGTTTGGGCCGACTCAAGCGCGGCCGGAAGCTCTGCTTCGAGGCTTGAAAACATGCCACGAAGAAGGAGGGAGTTGAGTGCAAAAAACTGACAGTTGGTAAGCTCCCACGTGACGCTCCGGCAATGCTCGCGGAAAATCGCTTCACCCGCCCGGCAGTGAGTACGCGCGTTGGCCCACTGTTCCTCGGCCATAAAGGCTCTGATCCCCTCGGCGAGGTTGACAATCCCATACAGGTAGGGATGGTCCAATTCGCGAGCGAGGCTGTGCGCTTTTTCCAGCAATTCACCGGCTCGGCGCACACCCTTTGGGCCCGCCACCGAAGAATATCCCGCTTCCACAGCGAGCGATCTTGCCACTCGAAACGGCTCCCCGGCGGCGAGCGATCCCATTAAGTTGGAGAGTTGAAAATGCGCACCGCGCACGTTGTCGACCGAGCTTAGGTAGAGCCCAATTTGCCAACAGGTATCAATGCGGAGCAGTTCTGCCGCGTCGATGGCCGCGGCGTCGCGCCGGTGGAAGTTATACCCACGCACTTTGAGCCACGTGCGCCGCGCCAGAATGGACACAAGCGTTCGTTTACGAGACTCGGGAAAACGCAGGCCAATCGCATCGAGCAGCTCGCTCAACACGGCAAATCCCTGGTCAATATGCCCGCTCAGAAGCAGTTGACCGGCGGCGCGACTTTTCAGTTCACGCGCAAGGGTAGACTCGGCCGTGCGAGCGACACCAAGGTACACCTCCGCGGCTTCGCGGGCGCGGCCCGCGTTGGAAAGGGCATGACCCAGCTCAATACGGAGTTCTTGCTCGCGCGAAGCGGTGAGTTTACCGCTTTTGAGAGCGAGTTCATAAAGGCGCGCGGCGCGGTCAAATGCGAGCGCCCGCGCGGCTTGAGCCGCGGCGATGGCAGCGTAGGTGCCCGCTTTTTCAGGTTGCTCAGCGGCGGCAAAATGCACGGCCAACAATTCAGGATCGGCGCGGCCGGTGTTTTCAAGGGCGAGCGACAAATTCAGGTGGTGTACACGAGCCTGCTCAGGCTTGAGAAGGAGCAACATTGTTTCGCGAATGCGATCGTGAAACGTTTCAACCACCGTGGCGTCCCCGGCGCGCGAGGTTTTGGCAAGGTGGCCCACTCGCAGTTCACGCAGCCCTTCACTCAGGTGTTCAGACACTCCCGCCGCCTGACCCACAATGGGTTCTGGCAAGGGTCGACTCGCCACGGCCACCACTTCAAGCAGCCGCACGGCGGAAGGTGACAAATGGTTAAATCGATCTCGAAGCAACTCTTCGAGAGACACATTCAGGTTGTGTTGACCCTCTTCAGAAGCGGCTCGGCGCGCCAGCTCTTCCACAAAAAACGGGCTGCCACCGGCTTCTTTTGCAACCGCACCCGCCACGTCAACGGCAAGGTTGGGCCAGCGCGATCGCGCCAGAGCAACTGCCGCCTCCGCGGGCAGCGGACCAAGAGCCACCTGACGCACGCTTGAAAAGTCACGCGGTTGGTAGGCCCCGAAAAAAGTGTTCATAAAAGCGCTTCGGGCCATTTCTTCAGTGCGGCAACCTACCAGTAACAAAAGCGGCGGAGCATCGGGGCCGCGAAGCACCTGTTCAAGGAGCCACGCGCTTTCCACATCTCCCCATTGGAGATCATCCAGGTGAATGACAACCGGGCGGGTTTTGGCGATGCGGGTCAGGATCTCACGCAGCGCTGCAAACGCGCGGCGGCGGCGCTCAAGAGGCTCGGGAACGTCGCGTCGCGCGAGGCCCAACATGGCTTCCAGCCGGTCAAACACGGGGAACACTTGAGCCAAGACCCAGGCGTCGTTGGGTAGGAGGGTAGAAAGGTCAGACTCGGCCAACTCTTTCAGGTAGTCTGAAAGTTCTTCCATCGCGCCGTCGAGCGCCTTGTAAGGAACCGACTCGCGTTCATAACACCGGCCTCGAAGCACAAGCGCGGGCGACCTGCGTTCAACGTCGGCCAAAAAGGCTTGAACGAGCGCGCTTTTTCCCATACCCGAGTGACCGTGCACGGTCACCACGATCGGCTGGCCCGCGGCCACATCGGCAAAGGCCCGATGAAGGTTGGCAAGCTCGCCCGACCTTCCAACCAAATGGGTAGATCCGGGTCGAGTGGACGAGTCGGCCGGGGGTGGAATGGAGATGGGAGTGGAAACGCGCGCAGGGGAAGCGCTGCCTTGCAAACGCCGAACAATTTCGGCCCCCGGCAGTCGCGCTTCAGGGTCGGCACGCACAAGAAGGGCGCACAACTCGTCGAGGTCGGGTGGGACACGGCGAGCGATCTGACTGGGGCGCAACGGGGGAGCAACGGATCGATCGTGGGCGATTTCTGCCCAGTGCGAGCGATGGGCAAACGGAACCTGACCGGTGAGTACCTCATACAAAACAAGGCCCATGGAGTACCAATCGGTAGCAGGTGAAAGGGCACGACCAAAAAATTGCTCCGGTGCCATGTAGGCCGGTGTTCCGGCGAGCGGGGCGCTGTTTTTCTTGGGGTCAGCCCCCGACTCCATCACAAGTCCAAAGTCAAGAAGCACCACTCGCCCGTCGAGCGTGACAAGGACGTTGGAAGGTTTGATATCGAGGTGAAGCTTGCCCGCTTCGTGCAACGCGTGCAGGCCCAAAGCGAGTTGAGGAAGGGTGTGGCGCAACCGCTTTTCATCGTAAAGGGGCGCGTCTGAAGGAACATCGCTGTGCAACTGGAGCCGAACCGGCGCCGCGATGGGGCGCCGCTGGACTCGAATGTCAACCGTGCTCTCACTCCACGACTTGTCACTCAGATCTGAAACGGACGATGTTACCTTTGGAACCGCGCCCGCGTGTTCGCTTGTTTGGGTGGCGTCTGGGTCGGCGTTTTGAAGGAGTTTGGGACTCGACAAGGTGGGAGACGCCGGATTGGCCGTAACAACGTCGTTCAGTTCGGGCCGGATGTGCGTGACGAAATCAACGCCGTGCAGAAGCTCCATGGTGATCATCCACCGGTCGTCCTCTGCGATGAGTTCGTAAAGCGCAACAAGGTTGGGATGGGCCACATCTGCCAGGGCACGGAACTCGCGTTTGAAGCGCTGGATACCGTGGGAATCTTTGGAACGAAGGACTTTGAGTGCAACCCGTTCGCCGCGCTGTCGATCGCTCACTTCATAAACGGATCCCATGCCTCCAGCCCCGAGGGGCCGGACCACTTCGAATCGGTCCGTGTTTTCGAAGTCGCCGACGCGGCTCATGTTTGAAAGGCAGGCTATCGGATCCGACCCGAGGCGTCGATGCAATTGCTATCGAGGCGTCGAGATGAAAAGTGTACTCCGCCGGATCACGCCTCGTCACGCGCTTCGCCCGGGAGGTAACTGATCGGCTTGCACAGCCTGACCGATCACCTGTCAGGCCGGGATCACGGCTGATGTGTACCCATAGCAGCCAAAGAAACAAAAACCTCCGTGTTCCTCTGTGTTCTCCGTGACTCCCAGGTAACTTCCCTTTAGCGGGACGTTCTGCAAGGCACGGATCCAGTCTTGTCGAGACGTTTGGGACACCCTTGCCCGTCGCCAAGCGGAAAAGCGAACAGCGTGGCGCGTCGGGTTCTCCAGATGGAGTTCTGTGGCGAGCGCAGCCACGACGAAAACGAGAGACCGGCGAGACCGGTGGATGGCGACGTGATGGACATCTCAAGTCGCCGGACCTCCCAGAACGGGCTCTTTTCTGCTGCATCGACAACTCAACCGCAACGAGTTACTCGCCGTTCGAATGAGGCGCATGCGCCGCTGGGGAACTCCGTGGTGAAGAGACGTCACAGGCATCCAGGCGCTTCAGGTCTTGGCATGACGCGTCAGCCGTCGCTCCGGGGGGAGCTACCGAGGAGCGACCAGTGTCAGGGCGCCGGGTAACATTTCCACTTCGATGGGTAAATAGCCGGCAAAGTCGCCGTCCACCTGGTAGGGCACGGGGCGGCCGTCAGGTTCGTGAGCGTCGAGGCGCACGTGAGTAGAGGTCACAAAGTCGACTTTTGAAGACAGGCGCGTTTGGTGAATAAGCCCCAGCACCAACATGCGCAGCACGGAGTAGAGCCTTACGCGATCACGCATCACAAGCGCGTCGAGAAGACCATCGTTGGGATTGGCATGTGGTAGAAAGCGCACTGGGCCGCCAAACACAGGCGATATTGCAAGCAATACCCAGCTGGCGAGCGGCACCGGTGGAGAGGGGAGATCGGTCGTCAACTGGAGCGTCTGAAAGTCTGAATCGGCGATGGCTCGCCACATGAAACCTCCCATGAGCTTGACATACTGGAACCGTCCAATAGACCCGGTCCGAACCTCTTTATAAACCCGCACACATTCCGCCTCAAATCCGGCCCCGACAAGGCCGGCGAACAACCTTCCATCGTGGAGTCTACCCAAGTCGCGTGTCACTGTGCGGCGCTCGCGAAGAGACGCCGCGTATCGAACCGGGTCCGCGTGCGCGCCCACTTCGCGCGCGAGCGCGTTGCCTGTGCCGGTGGGGACCAACAAAAGCGGTGGACCACCGGCTCCAAGACCATTGACCACTTCGTTTATGGTGCCGTCGCCCCCGGCGCATGCGACCACCGCCGCTTTCTGCCGGGCTGATTCTGCAAGCTCTTTTGCGTGGCCTTCGCGCTGCGTCAGGCGCATGTCCACTGTCATGCCCACCTCGCGAGCGAGGCGCTCAAATCGCTCGGGCAGTTTGCGGGCGGATCCGCGTCCCGAGATGGGATTGATAATCACGGATAAAAGCCCGGACGCCATTTCCCTCAGATACCACGAGGCGCGACCTTCCCGCTACGCTTTGGCAAGGTAGCTGCGATTCCACCCTCACTGTTCGTTCGCGCGCGCGAACGTTGGGGGCGGCAGCCGTTGGCGGTAGGAAGGACTACTTGGCGCAGACAGCGCAGGTGATTTCGCGGTCCTGAACGTAGGGTAGACAGGGGAGCGAGCCACACTCCGCTTCTGTTGGGTAGAAGAGCGTTCCGTTGCTGTCCGCGGGACTGCCCGCTTGCACCGGAGATGAATCCATGCAGATAAACTCCGAGGCGGCCTGAGTATAATGGTTGGCCATGAGGTATCCCGCATATTGGAGCGTCCAAGTGGCGGGGCAAACCTGCGTGCCGGGAATCATGATCACGTTGCTCTTTGGCACCTCACACACCACGCAGCGAGCGTCGTAGTTTTGAAGGCCGGTCAGGCTTGAAATGCCGTACCCCGCTGTTTCAAACTCGGCCCCGTAGAGTAGAGCGCCGTTATGATTGGCGTCGTTGAACGTACCCCATGTGGGACTATCCGTTAGACAGAGCGTGTTGGTACCCGAACCGCCGTGGGTTTGATGTTTACCCGCCACATATCCTGTGTACACAGCGCTGGCGCCCGCGGGACACGTGATCGTGCCCCAACGTGTGTACGTTGCGAAGGAAGGACCGGTTGGACCTACCGCACCCGTTGCACCCGTGGCGCCCGTTGCACCCGTGGCTCCCTGCGCACCTTGCGGACCTTGCGGACCCGTTGGACCTACCGCACCCGTTGCACCCGTGGCTCCCTGCGCCCCCTGCGGACCTTGTGGACCCGTCGGACCTACCGGACCTGTTATACCCGCCGGACCCTGCGGACCCGTTATACCCGCCGGGCCCGTTGGACCTACCGGACCTGTTATACCCGCCGGACCCTGCGGACCCGTTATACCCGCCGGGCCCGTTGGACCTACCGGACCTGTTATACCCGCCGGACCCGTTGGACCTACCGGGCCCATTATACCGACGGGCCCCTGCGGACCCGCAATACCCGCCGGGCCGGTTGGACCAACGGCACCGTCGGCACCGTCCAAGCCCGGCAAGCCCTGTGGACCGGTTGGACCTACCAATCCAGTGGAGGGCCCTACCCAGTTACCATCTTGGTCAATCACCTCACCATAGTTGGCAATAAAAATGGAGCTTGGATGAATGGGGCCCACCACATCTTTGGCGTAGAGCGCATAGGGAACGCTCGCCACCAAGCTGCGTGGTGTCATTTCGGAGTCGCCCGCGACGGTGATACCCAGGTAGAGATCTTGTTGACCGAGAATGTCAATGATCGCGACGCTCGTGCCGATTGCCACCGAGTAATAGCCGTCTTCAAAAACGACCGAGTGTGTTTCACTCCACACCTCGGTCACCGCGTTTGGCGTGTCGTAGAACTTGAAAGTCACCTCAAACGTTGCGGTGAGCGGTTTCCCCGCGCCGTCGAAAAGCCGACCCTGATGCGTAAGCATCGGCGGAACATCGGCGCGCGCAACAGACGAAACAACGGCGGCAAAAGCCAAAGTTCCAATCGCAATGATCCGCCGAAGCAGGGTTCGACATCGCATGGGGCCTCCAACGAACAGAACGGCGCGGCACAACGCCTGCGTATCAAGACTGCGAGGAGAACGCACTTCGCGGCGCTTTGCAAGCGCGGGCGAGCGGGTGGCCAATCGCGCCGACACAGCACCATCGCTATCACTGATATCGCCACATTTTTTAGCAGCAGCACAGAAAACAATTGTTGTCTACAGGCTCAGATCCGGCGAAAATGCGCCGCATGGGTAGCGTTACTGCGTTGATGATGGACGTGATCACGGAGAAAAGCGGCCATTCCATGACGGGGCTCGCCGTGAGCGTGTGTTTGACCCCGGCCGCACCAAGTCCCCTACCCATCCCCTACCCAACGTTTGCAAGCGTTTCTGAAGGCGTCATTGACGAATGCCTTCGCACCAAAATCGACGGCGCCAAAGTTTTGACCGTGGGGAGTTGCACCAAAAACTGCCACGGCAATGAGCCTGGAACGCTCAAAGAAGTGGTGAGCCTCAATACCACCGGCCCGTCGTTTCCCATTCTCGGCGCGCCGATCGTTTTTATTGAATTGGGAATGGCCGGGATCACTCTCTCCCCCGGCTTCATGAACAAAAATCCCATCCCCGGAATTGGTGGAAGCGCGAGCGGAGCCGGCGGAGGAGGATCCGGCGCAGGCGGCGCGGGCGGCGGTGGAGGCGGGCCGCCGGGAGGCAATAGCAAAGGCCCTTCCAACGGCGGCGGCGGCGGCGGGGGCAACAACAGCGGTGCGGCACCTCCCAGTCCACCCGCCTCGCCAACGGCCGAGGGTCAGGCGAGCGGCGGTCACCCGGTTGACGTGGTGACAGGCACCATGTTTACCAATCCCGCGCTCGACTTTGTACTGTCAGGTTTGTTCTACATTCAATGGGATCGCACCTACCGCAGCTCGTCCGCAGCCAAAAACATCGGCCTCGGGTACGGTTGGTCACACAGTTTATACTTTGAGGCCGAGCGTCACGGCGGCTGGCTGTTCATCACCGATGATGAACTTCGGACAACGCGCATCCAAATGCCAAACAAAGAGGAGATTGTCCCTCTTTTGTTTGGTCGAAACGTCGTTGCGTACGAAGAGGGGATTGGTATTGATCTCGACGACGGGTTGCTCCGCGTTTTGTTACCCGACGAAGAACGACGGTTTTACCGCCTTGCCATGTTGCGCGACGGCGACGGAAACGTTGCCACCGTAGAATGGGAAGGTGGAGAGATCTCGGCCATTATTGATACATGTGGCCGTCGAGTCCTCCTTGAGCGCGACGGAGCCGTCAAACGCTATGCCGCGCACGTCACCGACTCCGAAGGGAAAGAGCACAAGAAAATCCTTGTCAGCTACGAACTCAACTCCCAGGGCGACCTCATTCGGGTCATTGACAGGGGCGGAGTGGAGTGGCGGTACGAGTATGACAATGATCATTATCTCGTGCGTGAAATTCGCCCCGACGGGGTACACTACGTCTTTCGATACGAGATTGTGAACGGGAAAAAGCTCTGCGTTGAAACGTGGGGTGAGTTCCCGGGAAGAGACATTCTCGCCGCGATCTCGGCGCCGGAGGCCGGCACATCGGCGGCGCCTCGCGGCATTCACCACACCCGGTTTGAATTTGGGCCAGACCCGTTTGAAACCAAAATGACCGACGCGGCCGGCAAAACGCATCACTACGTCACCAACCCCATGGGTCAGGTGCAGCGTTATACCGATCCGCGCGGTTACGTGTCCACCTACAGTTACGACGACAATGGGAGACTGCTCTCCAGCACCGACGGAGCCGGTCGCTCTCGGCGCCGAACGTACGATCCCTTGGGTAGACTCGTCACGTTTGCGTTTGCCGACGGCACCACGCGCCGACGCCGCTATGATGATGAAAAACACGAGTGGACTACCTTCCATACAAATGGCGCGCGCGAGGTGGAACGCCACGGTGAACCGGGTACCATTCAAACCGTTGATGAAGTGGGCCGCGTTACCACCGCAAAGATGGATGGCGCGGGCCTTATCAAAGAGGTTCTCCACCCCACCGGCGCGGTAGAAACGTTTGACTACGACGCTCACGGAAACCTGTCGCGCCACACCGATGAGTCGGGCATCACGTTTGAGTACACATGGGATCTGTGGGGTTTGCCCGTTCGCGTCAAAGCTCAAAGCGGCCTTACCTACGAGCTGAAATACGACAGTCGTCACGAAATCGCCGAAATTGTCGAAGAGAACGGTCGGCGGACAACCATTGTCACCGACGCCATGCGCAACGTTGTGGAAGAGCGCAGCACCGACGGCGACACTACGTTGTGCACCTACGTGGCCGGTGTTTTGACAGAAAAAATTCGCCCCGACGGAGGCCGTTTCCGCTTTGGGTATGATGCCCTGCTGCGGCTCGTTTGGATCGAAAATGCCGCCGGTGAGCGTTATCAACGCTCCTACGACCCCGCCGGGTATATTGAACGTGAAACGTCGTTTGCCGGCGTCACCACGGAGTATGAACGCGACGGGTCAGGTCAGGTGGTCGGGATCACGCGCGGCGGCATTCATACTCGATTTGTTCGCGACGGCGAGGGGCGCATTCTCTCCAAAGAAATGTCCACAGGCCGGGTGGAGCGTTTCCGGTATGATGCTCGCGGCGGCTTGACCTTCGCCGAAACGGGAGCGTCGACGGTTTGGTACGACTTGGATCCTGAAGGCCGCGTTGTTAAAGAAACACAACAAACCTCCGGCTTCAGGTTTATCGCCGAGTACAAATATGACCCCATGGGTAGAATCGCTGAAAAGCGCTACTCCAGTGGATGGGGAGCGCAACTCAATCGACGCGCCGAAGACGGTCGACTCACCGGTGTGTCGCTCTTGGAGGGAGAAACGGCAAAACCGGCGCTTGAATTCAAATACAGCGATCGCGGAGGCGAAATCGAGCGCCGCCGTCTCGACGCTCCCGGCACTATCAAAACCGAACGTGACCGGACAGGTCTACCGTCGCGGGTAACCCTTCTCGATGCCGACGGAACAACGGTCGAAGACCGAGCGTTTGAGTGGAGCCGCAAAGGCCCACTCAGCCAAATCGCGGACCAACGCCGCGGCACACGGCGTTACAACCTCGACGAAATGGGTCGTCCCATTCAGGTTGAAGGGTTTGGTGTACGCGAGCAGTTTGAGTATGCGCCGCAGGGCACGGCGATCTCCAAACACGACCCCATGTTTGCCACGGGACGCGATGGTCGCCCCATGTCCACCTCCCACTGCCGGTTGAGCTGGGATGCTCTGGGTAGACTCGCGGCGCGCCACGGGGATCGCCCCGAGACCACTTGGCAATACCGCTACGATGAAAATAACCAGTTGGTCGAAGCGGTGCGCGGTGACGGTTTCTCCGTGCGCTATTTGTACGACGCTCTCGGCCGCCGCGTGGCCATGGCCACAAGTGACGGGAGCAGCATTTGGTTTGGGTGGGACGGCGACAGCATTGTGGAAGAGCGCGCCTCCAATGGAGCCATTGTTCGGCGCCTCTTCCACGACGATGGGTACACACCGCTGTTTGAGTCAACCCCCGCGGCGGGTTGGTCGCTTGTTGTTTCAGACGCCGCGGCCTTACCATGGCTCTACGTTGCTCCCGACCTGAAAATCTCCAGCCTTGAAACAAGCACCTGGGGTGAGGTGATCGACCGGCGCGGCGAACCCGGTGCGCTGCGTTTTGCGGGACAACGCGCCGATGAGTACACCGGACTCTACTACAACCGCCATCGCTATTACGCGCCGGATCTCCACGTTTTCGCAACACCCGATCCGCTTGGCATTCTCTCGGTTCTACAAGACATTGGGTACGTTCCAAACGTTACGATTTTTATCGACCCGTTGGGGCTTCTGACCATTGTCAACGGCCAGCCGGGCGACCCGGTCATGGAAGACACCATCCGTCAAATGAAGGAGAAATACCCCGACGCGAAGGTGATCAACAGTGACAAGTTGGGCAAGCCTCCTTCACTTTGGCAAAAGATCACCGGCAAAGGCCCCAACGCGAACATGATCGATCCCAAAGAGAATCACGTGTTCGTGACTACCCACGGTGCGCCGGGCGGCGCGCAGTGGAAAGGTACACCGAAAAACTGGGCCACAGGCGATGAAATTGGCAAGTCGCTCGCCGACGCCGGCTTCAAAAACAAAAAGGGCGCTCGGGTAGACATGACCGTCTGCAACTCCGCCACCCCCGGACAGGGCGGCGCCCCGAGCGTTGCTCAAGGCATTGCCAATCAAACGGGCGCCACCGCATGGGGCGCCAAAGCCAACACCCCGGGCGATCCGTACAAGTCCCCCCCGGTCTGGGAAGGTAACTTCAAGAAGCCGCGTCCGTGGTATAATTTCTGGTCAAAGTCCCTCGGCAAAGAAGGCAGCCAAGACTACATTCTCGGCGGCAAGGGTAAGATCCACGCCGGTGAAATGAGCGGCATTCCCGGCAACAACACGGTCCACGGCGGCGCCTACGTTCCCACCGGACCGCAGCCAGGCAGCCCGGGCGCGGGTGGGAGCTGAGTATTTCTTCCCTCCCAATGACTTATCAACCCACAGGTATCGCCCCTTCCCAACTGGAGCTGGATCGCGCGCTGGTGAGCGCCGATTCGGCCGATATTCTCGTCGACGGCGAGGTGATCGGTCAGTGTGATTCTACCCAGCTATTTGACCTGAAGAGCATCTTGTCTCTCGCCTCGGGCGGACAATACAAAGCCTATTCAGACCCACCCAACTGCGTGGTGATTCAACTGTCCAAAGGCGGAGCCGCAACCGCTCGACTGCTTATCTACCCTGATCTGGCTATTCGACTAGAAACGTTTGCCCACGCGAGCCTCGTAAATTCGCCGCGCTCACTGGCCACATTTCTCTCGGCCCGCGGTTGTCCCGGCCCACTCCAGGTGCTCACCTTTTTGGAGTCAACCGCTGCCAAAGAACGTGAATCCAACATTCAAGCGCTCGCGCCTGAATCGATCCGTTCGCATCTACCCATGTTGGTTCGCGATCCGTGGGCGTTTGACACGGCAGTTTATCAATCGGCGTTCAACGCGCTCACCACTTCGACCGGTGATGCAACGTCGGCATTTTTGCGATTGTGCGTTTGGCATGGAGCAATCGCCGCGCCTTGGGATCCCTGTCTGACAGATCCTCCGGTGATTGGCATGCCGTCGGGACCAAAACTGCGCATTGAACAAGCGACCGATGGGCTGATGCGAATGTTTGGTGTACACGAGGCGATCGGCCTCGCGGGCGAAGAATGCCCAGTTGATGCTCGCGCGGGCTTGTGCCGCTTTTTGGTGGACAACGTGCAATCGCGCGGTTTCAACCTGACAGGGCGCATTGCAGCCAACCGGCGGGAGCAACTTGTTGCGAGCGTTTCTACCCAACCTGAAAATGAGCGACGCGCCCGGCTGCTCTTGTTGGATGAAGGACCGATTGTTCCGCTTGGAACAAGCCTTTTTGCATTGAGCAATGCCGGTCAGTTCAGCCGAATTTGTGCCGACAACGAACACGTGGTTGCCGTGGACGGACACCAGGTGGTGGGTTTCCAAGGCGGCGAACGCACGGTTCTCTCCCCCATCGTTCGCCCCGGCACACCCCTCGCTTTGCGCAAAGGTCAGGTATGGTTCTACCAACCCGGGGGTATCCGCAGCACGCCTGTCGCGGGTGGACGGGTGAGCGACCATTGGGCGCCGTTTTTCGGTCTACCTGAAAAAAAGCTCGCGCGAGCCATTCAAGACCAAAAGTACCTCGTTGAAGAGACCGCGGAGAAGTGGTTGGGAGGCCGAAGCGCGTTGCGTTCAATCCCGCTCGACCCAAACGCATGTGAAGCGTACGCCGCATTTGGAGGCGATCTGCCCGCGGCGCTTGCTTCGCCGGTTCAGTTCGCCACGGACAAACAAGGGCGCATACTGTACAGGTTTGGCAAGCGGGGCAGTCCGGTGAAGGTGGACCTGGAGGGTAGAGCGATTGCGCTCGCTGTGTACACCGGAGGCGTTGTCGCCGTTGTTGAACAGGAAAACAACAATCTCTGCGCAATTCGCACCGATGGTGAACACTCCACCCAACTCGCGCGTTTTGCAGCTCCATCACGTCGAGTAAAAGGAGTTTTACCGTTTGGTGAAAAAGCGCTGATCCGCCTGCGCGCGCCGCTCGGTGAGATTGTTGTGATGGTTGGGTAGGTGGTGCGGCATGTGCGGTCCGTTGCACGCGTGCGCTTTCATTCGCAACCCGGCCGCGGTTCTTTGCACACGTGCTGAGGAGAAGGCGCGATAACCCGGCGTTTGTAATGTAGTCCGGTGCGCCGCTCCACCGCGGCACACCGGGTGCACGGAGGGCGGGCTATGCAAACCCGAACCGCAAACGCGTTGGCCTGCATCACATTCACTCTGATAGGTGGATGCAAATGGGATGAGCCCATTGGCACCACCGGAACCGGCGGTGAAACCACCACCACAACGGAAGGTGGAAGCGGCGGCACTTCGCAAGGTGGAACAGGTCAGGTGGGTGGCACCGGTGGAACGGGCGGGTCGGGCACCACCGGCGGAACGAGCAGCACAGGTGGAACCATGCCCGCCGGCGGCGCGGGAGGAACGGGAGGAAGTCCGGGATGCCCGCCGATCACGCTTGGTATTACCGACATGGCGCGCAACATTGTTGTGGACTCTACCCACGTGTATTGGACGCACGGCGAGAATACCTCTCCCGTTCGCGTTCCGATCTGTGGGGGCTCACCCCCGGAGCCGCTGGCAGAGGAAACAGGTTCGAGCGGCAGCTATTTGGTCGTGGACGACAACTACGTTTATTGGGCGGCCAGTGGAAACGGCGGGTCCGTGTATCGGGTTGCGAAAACCGGAGGCGCACGCGAACTGTTGGCCCAAGACGCGGGCAGCGGCCTGACCCAATCTGCAACACACCTGTATTGGGCAGGTGCTGTGTTCACTGACAGTTGGCACTATACAATTGAGCGCTGGCCCAAGTTGGGTGGTCCGGTAGAAACGATTGTTCCCGACTCGTTCGCACCGCGGCCCACCGGTTCACTTGCGGTGGACGACATGTACCTTTATTGGCTTGAAGGTTTCGGTTCATCCAATGTCTACCGCGTGCCCGTCGACGGGAGCGCCGATCCCGAATGGATCAGCTGGGGTGACGGCATTCCCGAAGCGTTTACCGCCGACGATACATTTGTGTATTGGGTAAGTGACTTCAACGGTTCGAAAGGGTATCGGGCACCCAAAACCGGTGGAAACTCTCAAGTGATCTTTGCCGTTTCGGGGTACACATTATCCATTGCCGTAGACGGCGGCTACGCGTACACAAGCATTGGAAAGTACCTTCCCGACCCGTCGAGCAAAACGGGCATTTTCAGGGTTCCAACCTCGGGTGGACCGGTGGAGTGGGTTGTTGAAAACCAAATCTCCCCGTACGGCATGGCATTTGACCCGCTGTACATGTACTTCACCAACAACTCGGGGCAGGCGCCCGTTTGGCAAATTCCAAAACCATAACGCCGCACTGTTCACACATCGCATCCTACCCGTCGAGTGCGCTGCACGCGCAAAGGGCAAGGCGGCTGATAATGCGCTTGACGCGCTGTACAGTCTTTGCCACGGGTGCGCCCGGACCACCCCACGTTCCAAACGCTGCTGCAAATGCACCTGCGGTGGTCCACAGGAAACGTACAATGCGATCGGGCGGACAGTTTGGCGGAAGGGCGGATCGGCGGACTCATTTGAAGCAGCGTTCGCCGGTAGGGTGGGCATTAGGGATGATGAACCGGGCCGCCTTTTTGGCCGCGGCGGTGTTTGTCCAGACGGCGTGCACGGCAGACGCAAACGATGACAGTCACGGCGGCGGTGGGTATGGAGAAGAAGCTACCCAAGAGGCCGCTTCCGCGCTGGGGCAAGCCTGCGTTACGGTTCGCCGAGGTGTGGCCGGAAGTGTTGCGGACGCCTTTTTGAGCGGTGATTCTCCGGGGTGGGCCACCGGGAACCAATCTACCATGTACACAGGGATGTCGGGCGGCGGAAACCTGAATCGCAGTTTGGTCAGGTATGATCTGAGTCTGTTGCCTCCCGGTGCGGTGATCGTATCGGCGTCCGCTGAGTGGACGCTCGGGTGGACCGCCGCCGCATCGGACATCAACGTTCATCGCGTTCTTTCACCGTGGGCTGAGAGCACTGTTTCGCAAGCCAATTTCGGTTCTCCGGCCAATGTCGATCCGGCAATTGTTGCAACCTTCCCAACCGGCAGCGGTGGGCTCAAAACAGTTGACCTGACGGCGCTCGTTGCGGGTTGGGCCGATGGGTCCATTCCCAACCACGGTGTTCTTTTGACGGAGCCGCAGGTGAATGGTCACCTGCTTTTAACAAGCGAAGCGGGAACGGTCACGCAACGTCCCGGCCTCGTTGTATGTTACGACTGCGGAGGCGCCTGCCCTCCCGATCTGTGCGACGGCGTTGTGTGCACCGCTCAAGATAATTGTCACGACGCCGGCGCGTGTGATCCGGCCACCGGCTTGTGCTCCAATCCAATCGCGGGCAACGGAACCGTGTGCGACGACGGGGACGCCTGCACCTTGTCATCAAGCTGTCAGGCGGGTGTTTGTACGGGCGCCAATCCTGTGGTGTGTACTCCATCTGACCAATGTCATACCGTGGGTACGTGCAACCCCGCCACAGGGGTATGTACAGATCCCGTTGCGGCCGATGGCAGCCCTTGCAGTGACGGTAACCCATGCACATCCAGCGATGTTTGTACAGCGGGCGCGTGCACGGGTGCCGGGCCCAATGCGTGCACCTGCGTCGACGTGGAGCGGGGCGGCCTTGGCAACCTTCACGACGCATTTCTGAGCGGTGACTTTCCTTGGTGGGCCACGGGGAACGACCCGAATGTGTACACGGGTCTTTCGGGGGGTGGCAACGTGAACCAAACCCTTGTGGCCGCCGACCTGACAGGGGTGATTCCGCCCTACTCGGCCATTCTAGAAGCAACGCTGAACATTCATGCCAATTACAACACCACCTACAGCACCGTGTCTGTGTATCGGGTGGAACAACCGTGGTCGGAAGCAACCGTCACGGCCACGAGCTTTGGCGCGGGCGGGTTTGACCCAACTCCAATCGCCTCGTTTTCAAGCCTGGGAGTGGGTTACAAACAGGCCGACCTGACAAACCTGGTGGACGGTTGGTATAACGGCACGGTGGATAACTATGGGGTGATCCTGCGCGAGCCCGCGGCGGAGGGGCACAGTTTCTCGTCGAGCGAGGCGGGCACCAATCAACCTTACCTTCGGGTGTGTTACGCCGGCCTTTGCGACGGGGTTGTGTGTGTACCTTCCGATGCGTGTCACGTGGCCGGTGTGTGTGACATTACCACGGGTTTGTGCTCCAACCCCATTCTCGACACCGACGGTGATGGGCTGTCAGAATGCACCGATCCGTGCCCGGCCGACCCAACCAACAGTGATACCGACGGCGACGGGATTTGTACCGACGTGGACAATTGCCCAACGGTCGCCAATCCTACCCAACAAGACACGAACGGCAACGGCTTTGGGGACGCATGTGACGGGCCAGGCAAACCTACCCTGGCAGCGGGTTATCTTCATACCTGCGCCGTGCGCAACGGTGGCGAGGTGCATTGCTGGGGCGGTAACGGCAGCGGTCAACTTGGCCACGGCGGCGGCGTTTTTGTGTACACAGCTCCGGTGAAGGTTGTGGGGCTGACAGACGCTGTTTCGGTCGCAGCCGGGGACGGCCACACATGCGCGCTTCGCGCAACGGGTGAAGTGGCGTGCTGGGGTGGCAACTTCTATGGCCAACTCGGCAATGGCACCACCACGTCAGCGCCTACGCCGGTGCCGGTTTCAGGCCTGTCGGACGCCGTTTGGGTGGCCGCGGGTGACCGCTACACGTGTGCGGTTCGAGCCTCTGGACAAGTGGTATGTTGGGGTGACAACGCGGTTGGACAGCTCGGTAACGGCACCACAGTCGATTCAACAACACCGGTCGCTGTTGTTGGGTTGGCAGATGCTGTGGCGGTGGCCGCGGGCGCCTATCACACCTGCGCGCGGAGGAGCAACGGCTCCGTGGATTGCTGGGGCGCCGGTGGTCATGGAGCGCTCGGCAGCGGAAACTGGGACACCTCAACCGTTCCAACACCGGTGTCCGGAATTTCAGATGCTGTTGGCATCACCGCCGGTGGGTATCACACGTGTGCTCAGCGGGCGAGTGGTGAATTCAACTGCTGGGGCGAGAACTTCTATGGCGCGCTCGGCACAGGAACGACGGCGGACTCCAACACGCCGCAGGTGGTCGTGAACGTATCGCCGATTGCCGGTGCGGCGGCGGGTAACTATCACACCTGCATCATAAAGCCCGCGGGCACTGTTGAGTGTTGGGGTTACAACGGCGTCGGCAATCTCGGCAACGGGACACAAGGACAACAATCGTTGAATCCGGTTCAGGTGGTTGGTCTGTCCGATGCCGTTGAGGTCGTTGCGGGCGCCCATCACACGTGCGCATTGGGGGTAACGGATGAGATTGTTTGTTGGGGCTACGGGGATTATGGTCAGATGGGCAATTGCAAAAAGACCAAGTCGAATCCCCTCCCCCTGACCGTGTTGGATCCAGTCAACGCGGACGACGACCTACCCGATTCCACCTATACAGATCAAAACGGCGACGGAATCGACGGGAGTATCGCGGCAGCCTATTTTGTCAGTCTGACCGGTAGCGACACCAATCCGGGAACGTTGGCCGCACCGTTTCGAACCATCGGTCACGCGGTTGCGCAGGCGAACGTGTACACATGTCGACCGCAAGTGTTGGTGGCGGCGGGCACATACAACGAAGCGGTGATCCTTCCATCGGGAGTGAGTTTGTGGGGTCAATATGACCCCGTGACGTGGACGCGTTCGGTGGCCAACACAACCACGATCCAGTCGCCTACCAACTTGGGACTTGTGGCCACCTCATACGACGACCGTCCCATGTTTGTGGAGGGGTTTACCATTCAGGCGGCCGGTGGCTCAACTCCTGGGCAAAGCTCGCAGGCGGTGCGGCTTTCAGATGTGACCTCACCCCTCTACCTGCGTTACAATATTCTCAAACCCGGGGCGGGAGCGGGGGGTTCACCCGGCGGAGTCACCTCCAATTTATGTTCCGGCGGAGCCCCCGGACCGGGGGGAACCTATGATACCGGGGCAGGATGGGGAGGACAGGGCTGCGGCGGTGCGGCAGGGGGTGCGCCCGGCCCTGTTTGGGGAGGATGGGGTGGACCAGGAAACAACGGCTCACCGGGCGCCCATGGGACATTGCCGCCCAACCAAAACGTCGGCATTTTTTCGGGACTCAACTGGCAAGCTCTCCCCGGAAACTCGGGCTCGCCCGGCGGAGGCGGCGGGGGCGGTGGGGGCGGCGGCGCGAGCATTTGCTGCACCCTTGCCGGTTGTGCACCCACGTGGGGCGGCAACGGCGGCGCGGGCGGCAACGGCGGTTTGGGTGGGGGCGGTGGAGGCGGTGCGGGTGGATCGTTTGGAATTATCGCATTCAGCAGTCCGGCAGCGATCATCACGAACAACTCATTCTTGGTGGCCACCGGTGGAAACGGTGGAAACGGTTCGAGCGGAAACAGCGGAAGCGACGGTCAGCCCGGTGCCCCCGGCTTGTTCTGCTGGGCAGGAAGCGGCGGTCCGGGTGGTCCGGGCGGCAACGGCGGCCCGGGTGGCACAGGAGCGGGCGGCGGAGGCGGGATGAGTGTTGGAATCTTACTGTACCCCGCAAGCACCATGACCATTTCTGGAAACGCCTTTACCCTGGGCGGCGGTGGTCTCGGAGGCTCGGGCAGCGCCTATGGAGCCGCCGGAATCACCGCAGACACGTTCGTGTATACACCGTAAGACGGAGCGTCTCCGTCGCCGGCACCCCGACAACCTACCCAAACGTGTCCAATCTATTGGACAGTTCTGTCCACACGATTGGCCATCGTTTACCCTTGCGCTTCGTCCGTGCGAAGTGCAGCCACAAAAGGCCGTAAATACGCACAAATTTATGCGCAATGCGTGACGGGTATAACCCATGCACAGGGTGACCCCGGAGGACGGAAATGAAACTTCATACCTCAGGGGCAATTGGATTGGCGGCCATCGCCATGTTTCTGCAAGGGTGCCCCGACCCCAACGTCTGCGACCCCGGCGAGCAGCAGATCTGCCCCTGCGTTGGAGGTGAGGGAGTCCAGGAGTGCGCGGACAGCGGAGACGGTTGGGAGAGTTGTGACTGCCCACAGACCGGACTCATCTGCGGCGACAGCTATTGTCAGGGTGGCGAGAGCTGCGAAACCTGCCCTTCCGATTGTGGTACGTGCAACTCAGGGGGATGTGGAGACAACACCTGCGGAGCGGGTGAAAGCTGTGAAACCTGCCCGTCCGACTGCGGTGACTGTTCCACCTGCGGACCTCAGAACTTTACGGTGGACTGTGGCAACGGCTACAAATGTCCCGCCAACAGCACGTGTTCACAGGACGGTAACTGCTTTTGCAACGAGGGGTATGTGGCCGAGTCATGCAGCGGGCAAAGCTGCACATCCGGGTGCCCCGCGCCTGACTGGTGGTGCGTTACAGGAAGCTCTGGATCTTGCGGAAACGGTATGTGCGACGCCTCGGAGTCATGTTCAACATGCCCTTCCGATTGCGGTGGATGCTCGTGTACACTTTACGCCGCCGCCATGGCGCCGATGGTTCAACCCGCGTTTGACTGCTCCATTGAACCCGACAACAACGTGAAATTTTTTATGGCGGACATTAACGAGTTTTGGAAAAGCGGCATTGTGGCCTGCCCATGCAACGCGGACGCTTATCAGTATGGATGTACCGGAAACGCATTTGTGACTTCGCTTTCGCCAGGGTATAATTTTTACGACCCCAACTTTCTCTACCAGCAGATCTTTGGACAAGGAGGTTTTCCCATTGTGGGAGCGCTTATCCTGGCGCACGAAACGGGGCACAATATTCAGCTTTATTACAATGTGCCCGCCTCTTCGCCAATTGCCAAAGAACTGGAAGCCGACTGTTTCGCCGGCTATTTTCTCGGCTATCTACAGTGTGACGGCATGCTGTCAATGGCAGACGTTCAGGCTGCATTTGGTACCGCATGCAATGGTGGCGATCCATGGTATGCGCCGGGCACCCACGGCACTTGCACAGACCGGATGAACGCGTTGGTACAGGGGATGAACGGGTATAAAAACGGTGTTGAGCCCTTGGTTGCGTGCACCTTCTGAAGGCGTGGCGCCGGCCGGCGATGGCGTTGCAAGCGCGTGGCCGATCATTCAAAGGGCATCATGTGAGACTTTTCTGTCAGACCCGTCGAAAGAAACGGCCGGGAAATCGCACACGAAACCCTGAAAAACGGAACGCTCCCAAGAGGCACGCAACTTGCGTTTTGTGGTGGTCGGAGCTTGAAATGAACCACCGTTTTGTGACCCGTCTTCTCTCACTCACCGCGGCGTTTGCTGCGTGTCTGGCTTCTGTCGGATCGGCTCGCGCCGACCTGTGCCAAACGGCCGAGGCATCCATTGAAAATGTTGTCATCACGGTCAACCCGGCGACCGATTGTCTTGAACTCAGCGTGGAAGGCGATCTGTCCGGTTGTGCGGAGCCAACATTCCATATCAATAATCTCTGTGCCGACGATCTAACCTTCAACGACGACGACCCGACCCTTTGCGGGCCGTGCGCTCCAATTCCGGCAGGATCGGCGACGGATCTGGAAATCAGCTACGTTCAACTTGTCGGCGAAGACACACATAAGACAATTGTGTACAGCGCAAACATGGGAGATACCCCCATTGAGATCACGATTGAGTTGGACGCCATCCCCACCAACAGCGGCAACCCGTCTGAAGGATCTGCCTGCTCGGTGGGTGCGCCCGGATCAGGTGACTTGGGACTAAAAAGTGGTGCCCTGACCCTGGTTGGAATTGCCGTCGGTTTTGTGCTGCGCCGACGACGATCACGCGCCGGGCAAACGCCCCCTAAAAGCGCAGTTTAGGGAGTGCTTTGAAACAAGGCTATTTTGCGTTCACCTTTGCAGGTAATTCGGATTACCTGCGCAGGTAATCGCGATTACCTGCAAGGGTGAACGTGCCCAACCAGAACGGGGTAGACTACTCCGATTTGATAACGGCGGTGAGCGCTTTGGCAAGCACGTCAAGAGACGCTGCGGCGACCCGCTCAATTCGAAGATCGGCCCCGGCTCCGGCGCGAGCGACGGCCACTACTTTCGCCTGTTTTTGACCGAGCTTGTGCAGCGTTTTTTCAAGCTGCGCGGCAATGCGGCGCTCGGCCGGTGTAGCTGTTACTCCGCGTTTGGGTTTTGTCCCACCCCGACGGGCCTGACGCGCTTCCTTGGCAGCCTCCTGGATGGCGCGGGCATTGGCATGTTCAAGGTCGAGCACTTTACCCGGCCCAATTTCAATGGTTCGCTTTTTGAGGAGCATTGCCGGGCTGTCAGCCTCGGAAGTTACCTGGGCCAACTCGACAAGGGCGGCGCTTTTTTCTTGGCCCCAGCGAAGGGCGTCTTCCCGCCGAATGTGCTTGGCAATGGCCATCAGGTCGCGCGCGCGCGCAGGCGACATGGTTAGCTCTTTTTCAACCAGATCGGCAAAGCCGGCAAACCCCAACGCCTCCACAATGCCCGGTTCTGACAGTCTGACAAGCGACATCCCGATGTCATAAAAGCCCGCGACGATCTCGGATTGTTTGCGGCGGATAAACGCTATTTCGTCCTGACCGCGCGCAACCAACTCTTCGCGTTTGCGGGTGATCAGCTGATCGACCCGAGCCGCGAGGGCGGGCGACAGTTTGCGTGGGGGCGCGAGGGCGGTTGTCACCTCCCCTTCCGGCGGCGCCTTTTTGCCGGGCGTTTTGGCGTTGGTTGCCGCTTTGCCTTGTTTCGCGGGAGCGTGTTTGGAAGATGCCATGCGGGTATGTGGAGCCTCCACCCGCAAAGAAACGAGATGTGGCGGCTGGTTGTCAAGGCTTTGATACGACCGACGAGGGCGGCTTCCGGCTATTCGTCGAAACACTCGCTGTCGATCTTGTTTGCCTGAAGAGGGCGCATGGTGGTTACTTGGGAATTAGGCGGTCAACGTGGACGTCGGGCGAATAGCAGTTGTCGCATTTGCATGTGGCTTTGATCTCGTTTGACCAGACCTTTGCACTTTCATTGGCCCACGCCATGTAGCCATACCCAGTCATGACCATGCCACCTTTGAGGTCACATGCCTGCCCTTTAAAGCTTTCATCTGCGAAGAGCTTGGCATTGCCTATGGTCACGTGCGGGAGTTTGTCAGGAGCGGGGCGTGTTTTGGGGAGACAGCTCGATGAAAAGTTGACTGCTGGGTCAAGCGGGGTGTCTCCGAGTCCGAGAAGCGCCCAGTGTCCGTTGGATGTGACAAAGTAGCCGGTGTAGTTGTAGGAGTTGACGCTCAACAAAAACTCTGTCCCGACAGGGGCCTTTTCGTCCCAACCGGAGAAGCTGACCTTACCATCATCCCGCAAGATCGTTACGGGTGCGGTGAGCTTGCCTGTACAAAACGTTGAGTACGCCGCGGGAACGCCGGTTTCCGTTTCTTTGCGGTGGGCGGGTATACCTTTTTTGGGAGGCGAACCATCTTCGGCATCTGCGATGGATGACGGTGTGGAGGCCGCAGCCGACGCGGTGGCAGCAGCCGTTGACACCACATCGGCGCTACCTGCCGCGGGCGGCGTCCCAACCGGGTGCGGATCACCGGAACAGGCGGCGGTACCAAGGATGATTGCGAAGACCGCGAAGCGAGGCGACATTTAAAAGCCCTCCAAACGTGCTGAGTTCAATCGGTGCAAACGAGCGCGCAGAGGGTAGACGGGTTGGGCAGTTTGGTCAAGACGGTTTACCCGGCGCGGATGTGACCCTGTTCTGCCTGAGTCCATTTACCGCGTTGGGCGCGCCAGTAAGGTTCGTCAAGCCAGCGGCGTTCACTCTCGTAAAAGAGGCGGCGAGAGCGCTGATTGGCGTCGAAGACGTTGCGGACGCTTGACTCCAGTTCTGCAAGGATGGCGGTGGAAGATTCTGGGCTCATGACGCAACGGACGGATGCTTCGGCGCCTCGGATTCCACTGTAGAGGGCGAAGAGAATGCCTTGGGAAGACAGGGGGTCAAACGAGAGGGCGGCGTCACCGACGCTGAGCCATCCGACGCCGGTCAGCGGCTGAGAAAGCTGAACCCCGGCGTCGGCGGTGATGGGCCCTTGGACAAGGGAGGCCGTGTCCACTGGGTAAGGTAGGAGTGCCGCCGCCGCGAGATGCTCAAAAAGCTGGGAGGGCTTGCGAGCGAGGCGCGCGACATTGACGGGTAGGCCGTGAAAGGCAATTACGCGGAGGCCTTGCGGCAAACGCGCAGTGTACCACCAACCGTCGGGCACGGAGCGGATGCGACTTGTGTTGTCGACATCGTCGACTGGGTGGCGAATCCAGATCACCGCGGCGACCTGCTCACTCACACGCGTGCGTGAGCTGCCGAGTCGCCGCGCCACCGTGGCGCCGCGGCCGGTTGCATCAATGAGAAACCGGGACTCAACGGTGAGCGCCGCGTCGTCGGGTGAGTCAACGTTGAGTACCCAGTTGGCGATGGCCTTTTCTTTGGGGCAAATGCGAAGGTTTCTACCCTGAATGAGCGTGACGCCCAGGAGCTGCGCCTGCATCCGAAGTCCGGCGTCGAAGCGATGGCGGAGGATGTGGAATCCTCCCCCCTCCGGACTTGACAGGGCGTCTCGGTAGATCCAAGCGTCGCTCCCCCACGCGGAAACGTTGGCAGAGCAAGGCTTGTATTCACTTGAGTCAAGCACGTCGGTGAGCGACTGGACTCCAAGTCTGCGCAGCGCGCGAAGGGCCGCCGGGGCGAGCGATTCACCCGCGCGAAGTCCGGCCCCCGCCGCGCTTTCGATCACGCTGACGCGGAGGCCGGCCTTTTGCGCAACAATGGCCGCAGCGGTCCCGGCGGGACCGGCCCCCACCACTGTCAGGTCAAAGGTTGGAAGGCTGTTCAACTGCCTCTCCGTTTGATGGTCAGAAATTCGTTGCGCTGCTCTTCACTGAACCAGCCGGCTTCAGCGAGCAGCTTGTCGCCGGGACCGAGTTGAGGATACCGCGTGGCAAACAACTTTTGCGCGATGGCCAACTCACCCTGCTTTACCGCTGTCAGATTTTCTACGTAGAGCGGGTTGGGCAGCCAATCCATGTCGTCGGGGCGGGGTTTCGCCTCAAGGATGCCCATTTCACCGAAGTGCTGAATCATGTACATCATCTGCACGGGCGCCGGTTCTGAAGACGGCAGTTGTCGGAGCCAACTTGGTCGGTTGTAAAAGGCGGCGACGCGAACATCCATGGGGTTGTTTTTGTCGACCAAGATGTTGTAGTCGACAAGCGTGAGCACCTGATTGGGCACGCGAGTGGGCCAAAATGTTGGCATATATGGGTCATATTCCATGTCATACCCAGACCGGCAGTAGGCCGTATCGCCCTGCCAGGGAAGCGCCATCCAACGAGTGAGATCACCGGGGCCCTGCTCGTAGAGCGGGCCGTTGATTCTCAACACGTCGGGTTGAGTGAGCGTGGAGCCATAGGTGGGGGCGTCTTTGCCCGGTGCGCGGGCGCGGATGCGGTAAGGTGCCCGGAACATGGAGGCGTGTCGCATGGGCCAGGTTAACTCACATCCGGGGTGAAACGCGTCGGCGAGGCAGAAATGCATGGACGCTCGGTCGAGCATTTCAGGCTGTTTTTGAAGGGGAACTTCTTCGATCTTGGTGGGGTGTTTGCGGTTGGGATTGTACCCGCCGACAAAATCGCCGTTCACCCAGGCTGTCAGTACAAAATCGTAATAGGGTGGTAGACGGAAATAGGTCTGAGCGGTGACTTGCTCTGCTGCGGCAGCATCTGTATACCCGAAGGTGTCGCCATATTGGGGAGGCCAGGCGGAGATATCCGCTTCAACCCCCGTGGTGGCGCGGAAGCTGTTATAAACGGTGCGGCGCAGTTCTGCGAATGGGTCTGGGTAGAGGCTGCTTTCAGGTGCGGTGCTCAACTTTTTCATGAGCGCATCGCTTGTAAAATCGAACGGTGCGCCCGCGCCGAACATGGCCAAAAATCCCTTGTTCACCCACTGGAGTTCACTCAACCTTTCTAACACGGGTCGCACATCCTCTTCAAACGAGACGCGAGCCGGCACGGGGAGAAGACCGGCCTGAATGTACACACTGCGCAGGAGGTCATCAAGGTTGCGGAACGCTGTCAGATCGGGTGCGAAGTTGGGCGGTGCGGAGGTGACCCAAGCGCCGTCGGCCACGAAGTCGCGCCCCCCGACGGTGACGCGGGCGTTGACGGGGCCGTCGGCCATATCGTCATACCAGCCGGCGGCGTTGTTGAAGCTGCCAGGTTTGGCGGGATTGTACACCGGCTTTCCCTGCGGGCTTGCCGATACTCCGAATCCGGGTAGAAATAGCAGACGGCCAACGTCGTCTGTTCTGAGTTCACCCACGGTGACGGGTGTACCCTGAAATTCGCCCGTCAGGACAAAGCTGTCATCCTGCGTGCGAATGCCCATGATCTTTTTCTCCCCGGGATCGATACACAGCGCGTTGCGGTCGCTTCCAGACACGTCGGGGTTGCGGAGCGTGACGGAGATATTGCGCGTGGCGGGGATATCCATGGCCGCGTCAAACTCGTACCACTGGGCCTTTCTGTTGGCGACGTGGACACTCCACTCGATTTGGGAGTTTTCAGACTGTTGGATCTCGGCCACAACGTTGCCGTCTTTGTCATACCCGTATACGCGGAAGCGCGCTGCTTGCCGTTTGATTGCACCGCCGGGGTCACGGGTAGAGTTGAACGGCGTGGCGGGTGGATGGGTTACTTCGGGGCCGACATAAACGCCGACGGCGCTGTTGCCAACGCGCGCCACTCCAATGCCGGGGTGAATGCGCACATGGGTAATGCGTTCGATTTCATCTTGGGTGAGCGGGCGCGGCTTTTCAGGTTCGGGCTTTGACCTGTCGTGAAATGGGCAGGTTGGATTTTTGATGACAGGTTCGCCGGGAACACTTGGCTCTGTGACCGGTTGTTCGTTCTTTTTGCGGCGGTAGTCGGCCGAGGTTTGATAAACGCTTATGCGAGCCTGAGCGATGGATCCAACGGGCTCGTTGACCTTGGGAACGCGGCCAATGTTGAACGCCAACCAGTCACCGTAAATGCCTTGTTCGGCATTGGTCACATCTTGCATGGGCAGCTCAATGGTGGCGACTTTTACCGGCACCGCGATCTTTTCATCCCAAGTGACGGTGGCCTTATCAAGCGGGAAGTGCTCATCGATATAGGCCTGACTAAACTCACCCACTTCGGGCCGGCGTTGGACATAGATATCCAAGCTGGCCGGGCCTTCTTTCATGCGGGCGGCAAGGTCTTTACCGAGAAAGTCAGGATCGTTGATGTTGGGGTCACCGGCGAAGGTGGAAACCCCGGGTTTGAGCATGTACTTGCAGTGACCGTCGCCAATTCTGAACGGGACGACGCTCCAGAGTTGAGTTTCAAACACGGAGCGGATGGGTTTGGCCATGCGCGCGAGGAGGTCATTTGTGACAGGTGAATTTTTTTGTACCCACTCATCGCCCCACCCCTCAAACGAAGCCTTGGTGAAGTTGCACATGGCTTTTGCGTCGTCGACGAAAAAGAAAGGTACATTCTGAAGTAAAAGGTCGGCGGTGTTGGCCCCGTCGTCGGTGACTACTTTTTCACCGGGAACACCAAACATTTTAATACCAATTCCAATGGTGCTCATCCAGTCGGGGCGACCATCGGACAGGTCAGACGAATATCGAACGTAGACCGAGAGGGAGCGGCCGGCGTTGTCGAAAATGCCGTGTCGATAGGCTTGTGGAATGTCGGGTGAGAAGTGGATGGTGCCCCGGAGAATACCGTGGGTTCGCAAAAAAACGGGCCGGCGCGCGGGGCATTGGCCCTGCTCAACACGGCGCACTTGGGTCATTGTCACGAACATGTGCCGGAGGCACGCAATGGGATCGTCGCAGTTGCAGGTGGTGTTTGTGTCGTCCTTCTTTCGGTCTGTCAGCAAGCTTTGCATTGTTCGGTCGCCTCCGCGCGCTCGGCGCGAAATGCAGCGAACGTGCCGCGCATGAAGGGCGAATCTTCCGCGCAGATCTACCACCCGATCGATCCCGGTGCACAGATTGTAACCCAGGGGGGGTTACAGATTGAGACCGAACGCGCATTGCGGTTCGTGGCTGGTCCGGGTAAGGTGCGGGCATGAAGATCGGGGTCATTGGGTCTGGTATTTCGGGGATAGCGGCGGCCAAAGTGCTGGCGAAAGCCGGGCACGACGTGACGGTGTTTGAGCGATCGCCAGCGGTGGGTGGAGTATGGGCGCAGGCATACCCGGGGGTACATCTTCAGAATGTGGCGAGCCACTATCACTTTTCAGATTTTCCGTGGCCTTTCAAACCTGAATTGCATCCGACGGGGGAGGAGATTTTTCGATACCTGAAAATGGCGGTGGAGCATTACAAGTTGAAGGTGCTGTTGGAGCACGAAGTGGTGGCTCTGACGGAGGAAGAAAATGGTTGGCGGGCGGAGGTGAAGGCGCCGGGCGGAAGGGTTGTGGAGCAGTTTGACTACGTGATTGTGGCGGTGGGGCACTACACGCAAGACAAAGCCGAGCTTGAATTGCCGGGGCGAGAGCAGTACCAGGGAAAGGTTGTCACGGAGCGGGACATTCGCGATTTGAGCGTGCTTGAAAACAAGCGGGTCACGGTGGTTGGGTTTGGAAAAACCGCGGTGGACATGGTGGCGTTTGCAGCGGATCGCGGGGCGGAGGTGCACCATGTATTTCGCATGCCAAGGTGGCTGTTGCCGCAATATGTGGGCGGCATTCACATGGCTAAAATTCTGTTTGCGCGGTCGGCAACGGTGATGATTCCGGCGTGGGTACACCCGAGCGAGTTGGAAAACAAGCTGCACACGGAGTTGAGTGGGGTGGTAGATGCGTATTGGAAGCTGATCACGTTTGTGGTGCGGGCGCAAACGGGGTTGCACCCGGTGCATATCGATGCGGGGGCGCGCGCTCGCATGCGTGAGCTGACGCCCGATGAGCCGTTGACATTCGAGCTGAGAGCAGCTTCGGCATTGGCCCCAAAAGGGCATTATCCCAATGTGCTGAGTTGCCGGGTGATTCCCGTGCGGGGTCAGGTGAAGGCGTTGTCGGAAGCGGGGGTGGTGCTTGCGGATGGCCGGGAGATTGAGAGTGACTTGGTGGTGATTGCGATTGGGGCCAAGGGGCCGGCCTTTCCGTTTTTGCCGGAGAACTATCGAGAGCTGTTGGAGTCTGAAAGCGACGGTGCGCAGCTCTACAGGCATTTGGTGCATCCGCGCATTCAACGCTTGGCCTTTGCCGGGTTTAACCACGGGTTTATGCATGTTCCGACCGTGGAGATTGGCACTTTGTGGCTGGCCGCACATTTGCGGGGAGATCTGGTGTTGCCTTCACCTGAAGAAATGGAAGGCTCGGCGGCGAAGGTGGCCGATTGGAAGCGTACACACAGCCTGTTTGAGCCGGCGCGTGCGTACGGCACGAGCATGCGGTTTCACCAATATTTGGATGTTTTGTTGGGCGACTTGGGGCTGAACCCGCGGCGAAAGAAAAACGCCTTCATGGAGTGGATGGCGGCTTACACGGCGGATGATTACCGCGACGTGGAAGAAGAGTATGAGCGGGTGCGGGTGGGTAGAACGGAGCCTCGGAAGCCTTTGGCGCTGGACACGTGATGCCTTTTGTTGTTTTGATCGCATGAACGAGGATTGTCTTGTATCAACTGCGCGCCCCTGCACCGGACCTGTTGCCCTTTATTGAGCACTACTGGTTTGTCACGAGTAAACCTGAAAAGCCGGTGGAGCTACAGGTAGACGTGTTTGTGGATGCTCGGGCGGACCTGATTATTAATTTGGGTGCGCCTTATCTCCGCGAGGTGATTGGGGGTGAAACAAGGGAGGTTGGGTACTCCAACCTGGACGCCCAGCGGCTTTTGCCGATTCGGATTATTCAACGAGGCATGGTGGCCACATCGGGGGTTCGCTTTCACTTGGGGGGGTTGGGGGCGTTTTCAAACGTGCCGTTGAGGGGTATTACCAACGCCACCGTTCCGCCTGCAGAGGTGTTTGGGGCGGGCGCGGACGCATTGGAGGAGTTGCTGTCGAAGGCAACCGACGTTGACGCGCAAGCGGCATTGTTTGATGCTTTTTTTCTGGAGCGGCTGAAGCGCGCGACATCGTTCGAGACGTTTCAAAAAGCGCTTCAGGCCGCTGTGGAGTCAAACGGCACCGCCACGGTGGAAGACATGGCTCAGGCCGCGGGGATCACCGGGCGTCAGGTGGATCGATTGTGTGCGCGGTATTTGGGGATTGCTCCGAAAACGCTCAGTCGGGTGGTGCGTTTTCAGACAGCTCTGAAGGCTCTGATGCGAGATCCGGGGTGTACACTCGCAGAGGTGGCCGCCAATGCCGGCTATTTTGACCAGGCGCACTTTATTAAAGACTTTCGGCAAATGACGGGCGGCGTGCCACGCGGTTATCGGGGTTATTACCCGCCCGAGGGACCAAACGACTTTGCTCCGAATGTGGTCGTGTTTTTACAAGATCGCAAACGGGCACGCGAGTAGAGCTGACCAACGCAGGAGATTGTTCATGACAAAACACTGGTCTGGAACCGGCACCAAAGACGATCCGTGGAAGCTGAAGACGCCGCCGCTCAGCGCGGACTACACCATTTATAAAGATGAAACGGTAAACCCGGCGCTCCTTGTATGTCAGGTGGGTTCAACCAAACTGACGTACTTCGCTCGCGTGCTGGACGATCTTCCCGCCATGCTAAAAAAGCATGGGGACTGGATGTTGCTCGGGGCGGCCGACGAACAAAAAGAAGCGGCGGCCGGCACGGTAGAAGCTTGGGGGCGAAGCAAGGACAACCCGGTGGGTGGGTTTTACGGTCAGAAAAAAGGGTATCGAGGACGGTTGGCCATGTACATCCCTCCCCTTCTCGAAGCGCTCGGGAAGGTGGAGTTGGAGCACAACGCCAAGAACAATCGCGTGCGAGCAAAGTGAGGCGGCTGTGAGTACCAAAGAGCAAAGCGCGTTCAGGCTTCAATACTCGGTGAACGTCACCATTGCCGCACCGCGGTCGGTTGTGTGGGCCAAGTTGACGAACGCCAAACAATTCTCCACCTGGAATTCAACCGTGACTCAAATCGAGGGAGATATTGCGCTCGGGAACAAGCTTGCGATCACGGTGCCGATCGCTCCGGGCCGAGTGTTTAAGCCAAAAGTGGTGGAGTTTACCCCTGAAGAAAAAATGGTCTGGCAAGACGGCTTCTTTCCGATGTTTCAGGGGACGCGCACGTTCACTCTGACATCGGAAGGTTCAACCACTCGTTTTGAGATGGTGGAAACGTTTCGAGGGATGATGTTGCCGATGATCAAAGGCTCGTTGCCCGACTTTGGGCCGGTGTTTGACACGTACGCGGCGGACCTGAAAAAAGCCTGCGAGAGTGGATAATGCCTTTTGGACGCAACAGTTTGTGAACCCAGGGTTCCAATCTGTGAACCCCTCTGAGTGTAGTCAGTAGCGACAGTCGTCAGATTGTGTACCCGTGGGGGTGGTTTGCGGGAATTTCCACCGCAATAGAGCCGATACTACCGTTGGCATTGGAGCTGCACAGGGGGGTCATATACGTGCGGGCAACTGAAAATGCCGCACAGGTACACTTCTGGAGATACAACTATGAAACGAACCACTCCTGTTGCTATCGGCCTTGTTACCCTTGCTTTTGCCGGCCTTGCCGCGTTGAACGTCGGCTGCACGGCGCCCGCGGACAGCGACTTGGATGATATGGAAGATGCAGTCGACGAGTTGACGGACGGCGAGCCGACGGCGGACGAATTGGCGATGGCCGGCGAGTCGGAGGGGGGCAGTGGCAGTGGCAGCGGCAGCGGCAGCGGGTCGTCGTCGACGATCACAAATGGACCGCTGGTGGCAGTGCAAGTATCAAACGGGATGTACATGGTCGCTGAAAACGGCGGCGGTCAGGATGTGAATGCCAATCGCGGCGTGGTTGGTGCGTGGGAGAAGTTTCGAGTGCTGTGGCTGGGAGGTTCGAGCGTGGCGCTGCAAGCGAGCAGCGGCCATTATGTGGTGGCGGAGGGTGGCGGGGGCGGCGCCGTGAACGCCAATCGCTCGGCGATCGGGCCATGGGAAACGTTCACGCTGGTAAACCTACCCGGCGGCAAAACCGCACTGCGGACATCGCTGCTGTCGCAATATATGGTGGCCGAGTTTGGTGGGGGTGGTGACGTGAATGCCAATCGCGGTGTGGCATCCACCTGGGAAACGTTCACCCTGGTAGATCAATCAACGACGCCCGCGGTCCATGGTGTGTGCACGACCGGGGCCCGATTGACACCCGGAAATGGGTCTTGTGTACTCAAGATTTGCTCGGCGCGTTCTTCCTGTTGTACAGACACGTGGAGCGCGGCCTGCGTTGCAGACGTTGCCACGGTATGCGCGCAGACGTGTCCGTGAAGCGCCGTTACGGGGTGGCTGCAATGTAGGCGGTTAGGCCGTCGAGCACTAAGGCGGCAACGGTGGATAACTCACGGCTGCGTGCGTTTTGGTAACTCACAAGAAACCGGCGGCTTGTGGTGGTGTGTTTAAGTTCGATTATTTCAGAGTACACTTTGTGTCCGCCGAACTTCACCTTGAGGACATCATCTCCAATCTTGCCTCGCTCATCTGAAAAACCTTTCGCCTGATGAACGTGGACCCGATTGGGATCGGTGAGCCAACTCGCGTGTTGAATGCGACTCAGCGCGAGTTTGTCGGCCAGGAACTTGGTGTTTGGAAAGGTTGCATCGAGCGCCATGTCCAACATAGAAACAAAGGTTCGAGTGGTGGCGCCCTGAGCGGTGTCACCGTCGTTTACCGCGGGAATGCGGCGGGCCGTTCGCGTGCCTGTATAGTCACCGGCGAGCCACAATCCGGTGTTGCCGCTGAACAGGCCGGCGTGAACAACTGCGCCGTGAATATACCCAAAACCCGTATTGTGGATGACTGTTTTCGAGTCGTTGTTGCTGCTGACTCCCATCATTTGGTCAATGGCGTTGAGCATAGAAGTGGAGAAGTCGACGGTGTGATTTGGCTCCGTTCCAGTGGCGGCCGTAACGGTAAAGGCGGACGCGTAGATGGGTAGAAGATCGGAGTCGCTCGCGGGTTGAAGGCTTGAGTGAGCGCGCGCCGTGGTCAAAATGTCTTGATCGAATTTGGCGGCGGCGGCGCCGAGCAATTTGTTTGCGGGTACGGTTAAACCCACCGAAACGGCAAACCGGCGAACCGCCATCAGGAGCAGGCTGGAAGTGAAGAGGGCGATAGACTTGCAGGTGCTCGCGGAGAAGTGCTCTTCGTCGTCGTTGACGCCGAAGTAAGGTCGCTTGGGGTTGGAAAACTCAGTGATGGAAAGCGCCACTTGGGGAAGTTGGGTGGCAAAGGTACTGAACTGCGCGGCGAGGGTAGGATCGGTTTTATAAAACGGCTGTTTGACCATCAGAAAGGGCCCGACTGGACTGAGCACGACGGGGCCGACGGTGGAGAGCGCCTTTAGCAGTTCTGGAGGAATTCGAACGGGAACGTGTACGTGGGGCATGAATGAGGCCAGTTGCACGTTGCTCCCAGCAAACGACCTTTTCTCTTGGGGTGACGAGCCCGGTTTTTGACCACCGTCGTGCCAGTTTTTTACCTGCTCGGCAATGTCGTCTTGATTGCCGGTAATTGTATGGCCCATTTCATGTTGGTAGGCGCGAACGCGTTCTTCCAACGTGACTTGTCGATATCCAAGGTTGCCGAGCCGATCGAACGTTTCAGGTTGGTGGTGGGCGAGAATGTCAGCATTCTGACGAGAGTATTTGGCCCCTTCATGTTGCCAATCGGCGAGGCACGCGGAGGCGGCGCGCGGAGCGCGAAATTGGGTGACACCGTTTCCGTCGGCCACTTTGTCGTAGCGCCAGCCGGCCACTTGGATCTGACAGGTGGCGCCGACAGCGGGGTTTTGTTCAAAGTCGAGGAGGCGCATTTGGCGCGGCACCATGTCTGACCTGGCTGTGCCCTGCCCTGGAACTTGACCATCGCCGAGTTTTGTATACCCGGCGCTCGTCGGCGGAGGCGGCGGCGCATCGGCGGGAACAGGTTCTGCCGGCGCTTGGTCGGCGGGGACGTTGGGTAGACGCGCTTCATCATGGAAGGTGCGCAGCTCGTCTTCAATGTCAAACAACTCACCGGTCACCGGGCTCAAGCCATATTGGCGTTGAAAGACGGTGACGTTGTCGCGAAGGGAAGGTCCACCGAAGAAGCCGAGGTTGGCCAGGCGACGCTCGGAGGCTTGTTTTCCTTGGCCCAGCGCGATGTGGTAGCGCAGGCGGTAAGGGTAACGTTCATCCATTGGAGTTGAGGCGGGCGCCCATTCTAGAAGCACCGAGGGCACCTGACTTGACACTACAACGGAGATCCACCCGCTGCCGTCGGCGTTGGGGGTATCTTCGTTGATGACGCGACTGCCAACGAGGACGCGGCACCGCGCGCCCGGCATTTTGGCGCCGTTTTCGTCGCACAACATGACGGCAAATTCATACGGATCGGACTGGGTAGAAACGTGGCAGGAACAATCGCCGCCCGGGCAGTCCCAACTTGGTTTGCCGGAGGGTGTTTCGGTGGCCTCCTCGGTATACGGCCAGTTGCTCATTGCGGCAAAACCTCCACGATAGTAACGTTATCAGTTTTGCCGCAAAGGCGAAACATCCGACGGGTGCGCGCCGGGGTCAATGTGTACACAATCTTCCATCGGTAGAAAGTTGACAGCGAATTGACCATTGCGGGGCCCCCCGCGGCCGCGCGGAGCGAAGCGAGCACGGACGCTTGGGGGGCCCGCGCAGGTGTACACCTGCGCGAAGGGGGGCAGCTTTTGAAAAAAGTGGATGAGGCATTGGGGTGAGCAATGCGTGAGCAATGCGTGGGGAAAAGCTGCGTGAATGGGCGGCGGCGAGGGAACTTGGCGGCGGTTTGAGGGCGGAGGAGCACGGCGCGGGCAAAACTTGTGGTCGATGGGCTTGGTTTCGCGGCCCGGCTCCGCCTATGATACCCGAAGCATTCTCATGGCGAACGACGGGACACCTGCTCAGCCTGGAGAGGCGCCGCCGCAAGGTGCTGCGCCTTCCGGCTTCGCTCCGCAGCAAATGGCCGCGGGACAACCGGGATTTGCACCGCAGGCCATGGCCCCGGCGGCGGCTCCCTCACAACCGGGGTTTGCTCCCCAGGCCATGACGCCGGGTGGGTTTGCTCCGCAGGCGATGGCCCCGGCGGCGGCTCCCCCACAAGCGGGGTTTGCTCCCCAGGCCATGGCGCCCGGTGGGTTTGCGCCGCAGGCGATGGCCCCAACCGCTCCCGCGGCGCAGGGGTTTGCTCCCCAGGCCATGGCGCCCGGTGGGTTTGCGCCGCAGGCGATGGCTCCAACCGCTCCCGCGGCGCAGGGGTTTGCTCCCCAGGCCATGGCCCCAACCGCTCCCGCGGCGCAGGGGTTTGCTCCCCAGGCCATGGCGCCCGGTGGATTTGCGCCGCAGGCGATGGCTCCCGCGCAGGATGGGCCTGCGGCACCGCCTCCGCCGGCTGCGTTCGCACCGATGGAAATGGCTGCGCAGGCGATGGGCGCACCGGCTCCTCAGGGGTTGCCGATTTCGCCGCCTGGGGGTGGTGCGCCGCCGGTTCTCGGAGCACCTGCCGCGGGTACACCGATGCCGATGGGCGCGCCTGCCGGGGGTACACCTATGCCGGCTGGCGCGCCTGCCGCACAACCGATGGCGGCGCAACCGATGGCTGCACAGCCGATGGCGGCGCAACCAGCGGCCGCGCAACCGGTTCCGCAGGCGCAACCTCAAGCGCAGGCTGCTCCCGCGGGTGATGCGCGCGCCGCTGCTCCGTCGGTGCCGGATGGATTCAGCGCGGGCGATGCGGAAGCGGGTCCAAGCGTTTGGTCAACGGTTGCACCTGGAATGATCGATCGATCGCTGCTGCCGTCGGCGCTTCCGAGCAGTTCGCTGGCGAGTCCGGCCGCTCCGCAGGCTTCTACGCAGGCGGCGTTGCCTCCACCGTCGCAGGTGAAGCCGCATCGCAGCGAAAAAACGTTGCTCATTATCTTGGGGGTGTTGGCGGTTGTGGCGCTTGTGACGCTCGGCGTTGTGTACAACATGACGAAGAAAAAGGGCGACGGGCCGGGCGGTGCGATTTCGATCGGCATCGGAGACGATCCGGGCACGTTCGTTCCTCCGACGGCGTCGGCGTCGGCATCCGGACCGGCGAAAGTGTGGGGGCCGCGACCCAAGCCGAAGTCAACAAAAGCCGACGATATCTACGACGATCCGTGATTGTTTGACGCCGGGGGGATGCGTACACAAGGACTGTCGAGAGCGAATCTCCAATATTCGCAAATTGCTGAATTCATTGGCGATTCAAGGCGTTTGGCACTCTAACGTTCGCGCTCCGATTGAACGGCCAGGCGGACGCGAACACCGATGTCGATGTCGCGGGCCATTTTTGCGATCCACACGCGACGAATGCGCATGGTTGCTTCAGCCGGGATGCCGAGTTGGGCTGCTACGGGCGTGACGTCACCGCGCTCGGATGCGACGGTGAGGCGCGCGTATTCGGCGACGCTGATGGGGCCACGTTCTTCTTCGATCTGGGCGACGTATGCTGTGTCGTAGGTCTTGAGCAGGGCGTTTTTCTTCTTCTCCGCTTCGATCCGGAGTTCTTCTTGCCAGTGACCGTCAAGCCGTGACCACGTGGGCTCGTCAATCGCGTTGGACTTGAGGGTGGCCTCGCGGTCGCGGGGGCGCCGATCGAGGCGGGCGGCGATCCGCGCGCATTTGTCGATGGGAAACTGTTCGAGCGGCAAGGTGCCGGGAACGACGGCGGGGGGCGCGGGAACCGCCGACGGAAACGGCGTGGGAGCGGCGGTGGAGGGGGCCGCGGAAGGGGACGAGAGCGCGGAAAACGATCCTGTCATGCCCAGCGAGCCCATGACGGGCGGGGGGGGCGGCGCGGCGGTGGAGGGCGCCGGGACGAACGGCCGTTCTTCGCGTGGGGGGGCGGAGGCGTTTTGCAACATGGCCTGGTGGAGCGCCTGCGCCGTGGTCATGCCGGGGGCGGGCGGTACAACCGCAGCGGGTGCGGGCGGCACAACGGGAATGGGTACACTTGGCGACGTGTGTACACTTTGAACGGGGGCGGTGCGTACACCGGGCGGCATGGGTACACCCAGCGGAGGTACACCGGAGATTGGATGTACGGCGGGAATTGGAGGTACACCGGGAGCGGGCGCGGCGATCACGCCGGGAACGGCTGGAACTCCGGCGGCGGGCGGAGCAATCACGCCGGGGAGTTGCGTACTCATGGGCCGCACAGGCGGCGGTGGGACAATTGCGGGCGCCGTCACAAGCGGCGGTGGGTGCAGCACCGCGGGGGGAGGCGGCGCGGCGTCGCGGGGATCACCCGTTTCGCGCGGGGTGTCTTCATCCCCGACGGCGGCAGCCAAAGGCCACGCGGCGATGGGTTCGGCAGGAGTGGGAGGAGGAACCGACGGCGTTGCCTTGAGGCGCATGGATCGACCGAGAGCGGAGCCCCCGACGAGCGCACCTTCGATGCGGCGAAACGGGGTGGCGCCGGTGTCGTGAAGCGAAGGCAGCTCGCCGCGCGGTTCGTCGTGCCCGACTTCTTTCTTGAACGGCAACACCGAGGCGGGCGGCGCTTCTTCGGTACCGCTGCGGGTTTTGGGGCGTTTGGGTTTGTTGACGGTGGGGACGTCGTCATCAAGGCCGTCGATTGGAGCCGAAGCGTCGCCGGGCATGGGGACGGTTGCAGCCCGAACGAACGCGGGCTCCTGCGACGCGGGGGTCTTTTGGCCGGCAGCGAGCGGCAGCGTTTGAACTTCTGCGGCGGGCTCGGGCGGAAGCTGAAATCGGGGTGGCTCCCGCGGCGGCGCCGGAGGTGTACTCACGGCAGGTGTACTCACGCCGGGCGTACTCACGCCGGGTGTACCCAGAGGCGGCGCGCCGAACTTGGGTGCCCCGCCAAACGTGGGCGGCGCGAAGGGCTGCGGCTGCGGAACGGCGGGCGCCGAGGGTGCCGCGGGCGGGACCACGGGGCGCGGCGGCATCTCCGACGCGCTGACAGAATTCGCCGTGACAAGAACGCGTCCGCGACGGGATGGATGATCGAGGGCGACCTGCCCGCGAAACGTGAGAATTGCGAGGCCTCGATCGGCGTCGATGAGCAACGTGTCGCACGCGAGTGGAAGCTCCTGGGCGCCGCCGCCGGCCCAGTGAACAACGGCGCGGAGCTGAATCGGCGCGAGACGGGTGGCGAGCGACGCGTGTTGGCGATGGAGGTGCAAGAGCAGCAGGCTCTCGGTTCCGTCGAGCATGGCGAGCTGTTGATCGCGCGGCGCAACGTTGAAAAACGCGGGATCGAGGCGCTCGGGGAGCGGCTCGCGACTCCATGTTTCGGGGTGAAATGGGCGCCCGAGCGAACTGAGGCGAACGGCACGACTCGGCCAATGCGCGGCGATTGGGCCGAAGCCCACAGGCTCAATTGGGTCATGCGGCGTGGTGGAGTTTTGGCCGACGGGAACGAGGTTTGGAAGTGTACACCTGCCCCATGTATCGAAACGCGCTTCGGTGCCGGTGAGTACACCCGGCGGGTTGGAGGTCTCGGGGCCGCCCGCCGCGCGCTCCCAACGCAGGGGCATTCGAACAAATTTGGCGGGCTCCGAGAGTACACCGTCGAGATCAAAGTGCTGATCGCCGCGGACTTCGATAGCTTTGTCCACGCTGCCAACAACCACGCGCGCAACGAGCGACGACACCGGTTTGGCCTGCGGTGCGTACGCATGGCCAACGACAATCACATCTGCGCGCGCTTTAAACGGAACGAGATCGCTCGCGTTTGAAAGGCTTTTTGTGGTGTCGTCGTCCCAATAGTTGTCAGACTCGTGCACGTCCTCCTGCGCTTCAAGCGCGAGGGGGATTGGCCGGGCGCGAGTCGAAACGTGGCCTTTGCGACCACGGTGAGCACCCAGGCTCCGGGTGCGCGCTGCCAAAGCACGGAGCCCACGGGCAGGGGGCACTCCGAAACAAGCTCCATGGCAAGTGCTCATGGATCACGGTGTGGCCCAGTTCCGTCAAGGGGGATTGTTGGGCAGACGAAATAAGAAGCACCGAGAATCGATCAGAAGGGCTTTACACCGGCCGAATACTTGCATCGCATAGGCGAGCAATGATCAACGACCGCCTTGAAGTCACCGTCGCCTCCGGCGACACCCTGGATGTTCGGCACTTCAGCGTTCAGGAGCGAATGAGCAACCTGTTTGAAGTTTCGCTCGTGGCAATGAGCGAAAACCCGGACATTGACTTTGAGGCAGTGGCCGGACAGCCGATGACTTTCAAGGTGAGGCTGGGTCCGGTCGGCATTCAGGAGCGAACCTGGACGGGCATCTGCAATCACTTGCAACAGGTGGCGGTGGAGGATCAGGGATTATCCACCTACCAGCTAAACCTCGTCCCAACCCTGTGGTTTCTGACGCAGCGCAGAAACTACAGGATGTTTCAGTTGAAGAGCGAACTCGACATCGTTCTCCAGATTTTGAGTGAGTGGAACATTGAGCCGGTTAAGCGGCTGTCGGGGCAATACAAGAAGCGCAAGTACCGCGTTCAATACGGCGAGACGGACTACACGTTCATCAGC
Organism: Polyangiaceae bacterium; assembly: GCA_016712345.1. Classification (GTDB taxonomy): domain Bacteria; phylum Myxococcota_A; class Polyangia; order Polyangiales; family Polyangiaceae; genus JADJRH01. Next base: position 1,370,018 of record JADJRH010000011.1, on the reverse strand, counting down.
CGAATGCTCGAAGACGCGGGCATCAGCTTCTTTTTTGAGGCGGTGAACGGCGAAACAAAGATGGTTCTGCACGACGCGCCGCAGTCGGCTTCGTTGCGTACACCGGCATTGCCGTTCCGCGACGAGCCAACCGATGCGGACTTTGAACACGTGACGTCCATGCGCATCGGGCGACAGATCAGGCCCGGAAAGTACACATTGCGCGACCACGACTATCGCCGCCCGCCGAGCTTCAAGCTGGCCGCGAGTGCAAATGCATCGGGCGTTGAAGAAAAGCTGGAGCGGTACCATTACACGCCCGGGGCTTTCTTGTTTGAGAGCGACAAGGGCGAGGCAACGCCCAACGCCGACGACAAAGGCAAATACCGCACGGATGAGTCGGAGGCGAAAACGCTCGCACAGAAGAGGCTCGACGCGAAACGTGCGGTGGCAAAGTCCATTTCGTTCGACACGAACGTTGTCGATTTGGCTCCGGGCGTAGTCGTTTCGTTTTTGGATCATCCCAAGAGCGATCTGGCGGCCGGAAAACGGTACTTGTGTTTGACCACGACGCTGAGCGGTCGGAACGACGGCGAATGGAGTACGCAAGTTGAGGCGGTGGGCGCCGATGCGCAATACCGTCCGGCAATGGACACGCCCAAGCCCAAAGTGGTCGGCGTTGAGAGCGCAACGGTGGTGGGGCCGGCGGGTGCAGAAATCCACACCGACGAGTTCGGGCGCGTGCGTGTACACTTCCACTGGGATCGCGAAAGCAAAATGGACGACAACTCCTCGTGCTGGATCCACGTGAGTCAACCGTGGGGCGGCACCGGGTTCGGCGGGACCAATCTGCCGCGCATCGGTCAGGAAGTGATCATCGACTTTTTAGGCGGCGATCCCGATCGTCCGATTGTTGTCGGTCGTGTGTACACAAACTTGCAGAAGACGCCGTACAAATTGCCTGACAACAAAACGCAGAGCGGTTGGCAGAGTCGCTCGTCGCCGGGCGGCTCGGGAGACAACTTCAACGAGATCATGTTCGAGGACAAAAAAGGCCAAGAACTCGTAAAAATGCAGGCCGAAAAAGACCTCAACAAGCTCGTGAAAAACGATGAAGAGGTGAAGATTGGGCGCGACCGCGCAAAACAGGTGGGTCGCGACGATCAGCACCACGTGGGCCGCAATCGCACGCGGACGGTTGGCAACAACGAGTCTGTGAGCGTTGGGAAAAACCAGGATGTTTCGATCGGGAAAGACCTTTCGAAACAGGTGGCCGGCAACGAGCGCGAGTTCACCGGGCTTTCGCGCAATATCGTTGTGGGCGTAAACCGGGCCACTCAGGTTGGCAGCATTGACTCAACGATTGTCGGTGACACGCATTCGGTGATGGTGATGCCGCCCGCCGAAGGCGATCCAAAGGGCACAGGGACGGTGACGAAAGACAACAAGATTGAGCTTTCAACTCCCGCGGGAGCCTCGATCACGCTCGACGGCGACAAGATCATTCTCAAAGCCTCGGGTGGAATTTTGATTGAGGCCACGGGCGGTGACGTGACCGTAAAGGGTACACCGAAGATCAAGCTGAATCCGTAGGAGCACGGAGGTCGCCATGCCTGATGCAGCACGCGTTGCCGACAAGCATGCTTGTCCGTGTCCCACGCCGCAACCGCACGTCGGCGGGCCGATCGACGCGCCCGCTTCGAGAAACGTTGAAACCAACACCAAGGGTGCGGCACGCGCCACAGACACGCTCACCTGCGAGCCGGTGAAGCTCAAAAACTTCATTGTGACGGGTTCGCTCACGGTGGAGATCAACGGCAAACTCGCGGCTCGAAAAACAGATTTCACAATGCACCCGGGGCCGGGAACGATTGTGGAGGGGTCACCCAATGTGGAGATCGGCGGCGCGCGCGGCGGCGTGACGTTGGGCGATCCCGACGAAGCGGGCCGGCGCTGTCGAGCGATGGCCGCCGGCCGCACGTCGGGGAAAACGCAACAGAGTTACAATAACTGCGGCATCGAAAGTTCGCGTCAGCTCATCAATCAGGCGGGTGGCAATCTCAGCGAAGATCAGCTCTTTGATTGGGCGCTCGACAACGGGCACGCGAGCCGGGAAACAACGGGCAAATGGTATAACCGTCAAACCGATCGCGTTGCGTCCGGGGGTACACATCCGGGAGGCCGCAATGACATTCTCAACGCGAACGGTGTGGCCGCTCACACCGAGGCGAGCAGCATGGACAACCTCACACAGGCGGTCGCTGAAGGGCGCGGGGTGATCTCATCGCACGACGCAAACATCCTTTGGTACAATAAGGCTGAAGCTGAAGTTGCCGGCCACGCAATCGTGCCCACAGGGCTTGAATACGATGAAAACGGCCAGCTCAAAAACGTGATCTTGAACGACACGGGCACCGGCAAGTGCCAGCAAACAATGTCGGCAGATCAATTTCAGCGTTCGCTTCGCCCCGGGCGCGATCTCAACGTGACCGACAACCCGATCTGGTGATCTATGGCCACGTTTCTTTCGGCAGAGCGCATTCGCGAGATCGCGGGGCGCGCGGCAAGCACTGTTCTCGCCGATGAAATCAGCGAAACGCTGCCGGTGGCCACGCGTGGTCCCGCGGGCGTTGAGGCGCTGGTTCTCTTTTATTCGGTTGTCGGCGCACGCGGAAATGCGCGGGCAAAGCTGCCGTCGCACGCCATGCGGATCGACCCAAAAACGGGAAGCGTGATCCGATTCTGGGCCTGCGATCCCGCGGAAATCGGCCTGGGTGGAAGTCTCACTCCGGTACCGGGAGCGGGTGCGCTGCCCGACGACGTGAAAGACTTTCTCGACTTTCGCGATCGCTTCATCGCGCTTTCACCCAGCGTTTGGGAGGCGTTTGAAAAAGGAAATACATCGCTCGTCCAAGGCGAGCGTGATCGCGTTGCCGAATATTACGACCTGTTTTTGAAGATTACGCGTCCGCCGGTGGCGCCGTTTTACGTGGGCGCAGCACGCGACTTTTTTGACTGGATCCGAGCCGTATTGGGGTCACCGTGACAGCCTCAGCGAAGAAGCTTCCGAACCTTGTTCCGGCAAGTGTACTCACCAAGAAATGTGCTTCGTTTCTCGGGCGAACGGGCGCTTTCGCCGACAAGGTTTCGCTGCCTTTTGCGGTGCCGCATCGCTCGGGGCTCACGCTCGGTGTGATGCTCGCCGCAACGCGCCCTTCGGGCGATGCAAACAGCGGTGGCACATCGGCGGCTTCGCACCTTGAGCCGGTTCATCTGATTCTCGGTGCCGCGGGCACCGGCGACTTCGTGGAACTGCGCGCGGTGGATCCGATCACCGGCGACGCGGATGACCCAACGCCGCCCACGCCACCCGCGGATCCCGGCGCGGATCGCGCTCGATTGATCGAGCTTCTCGATGCGCTGTTGCCGGTGTTCGCCGCCGGAAAGCCCGCAGCCACCAAGGCCTCCGAGGCGGGCGAGCTTTCGCGGTTGTACACATCGCTCCGCGAGCCCGACCTCTTGCCGTATTACCGCACACACGGAAAACGCTTTTTTGACTGGCTCGACAGCGCTCGGGCTTCGTGAGGGATTGCCGGTGACACAGCGCAAAGACCCGATCGAAAAAATTCTGACGCGCCGAAAGGCATGCCCGGAAGCGGTCGTGTGGGCTCGCCAATTCGACACGCTGGAGGAGGTTTGGCAATCGCTCGCGGCCCCCGACTGGGCGCTGTGGGCGCTCTCGGCATTTGGGTACCAGAGCGATCGAAAGCTCCGCCAATTCGCCGTTTTGTGCGCGCAACGCTGCAAAGCTCTCTGGCCCGATCCGGCGTGTGACAAGGCGCTTTCAATTGCAGAAAAGGCCGCCGCCGGGCTCGTGGCCGATGCCGAATTGACCGCCGCTTATCGCGACGCCCACGCCGCCGCAAACACGGTGGCGGAGCGCACCGATTTCTCTGAGAGCCTCGCGGCGGCTTCGGCCGCGGTTGTGGCGGCGTTGCGTACACATGCGATGGACGCCGCAATGGGCGCCTCGCGTGAATCGTCGCGCGCGATCGCGTGGGATCCGAGTAGCGACAACTCGTGGGATGAAGAAGGCGTGTGGCAGTCCAACGAACTCAGGCGCATCGTGGGCGGTGATGTACACACGCTTATCGCCGACGTGCGGCGCACCACACGGAACGTGCTGCCGATCGTATAGTTTGTGTACACAACCACGGTGCCTCCGTGACCCCGGCTGAACCGAGCCGAGAAGGGCGCCACGTAACCACGTGTGTACACGTCACTCGTCCGACTTCAACTCCACCGCCGATCGAACAAGCCTTCGCAGCTCGGGATCTTGGCCCATCTTGATCATCCAGACACGCTGAATGCGCAACATCGCGCCGTCGGGGAGGCTCAACGCTGAAAGCGTTTCCGGCGCCGTTCCGCGCTCGGCGGCAACCACCAGCCGTGCGTACTCTTCGACGGCAATGGGTCCGCGTTCTTCTTCGAGCTGCGCCACGTAAGCCGCGTCGTAAGCGCGAAGTTGCGCTGTTTTCCCACGCTCGGTTTCTTTCTTTATCTCCGCGGCGTAGTGCGTCTTGAGCCGCTCCCACACATCTTGTCGAAGCTCGTGCGCCTGCAAAATCGAAGATTCTTTTTCGCGCGTTCGCGCAATGCTCGCTGCAATTCGAGCACACTTGTCGATTGGAAATTTGTCGAGCGGGAGAGGCTCCGGTTCTTTGGGAGCTTCCGGCTCCGGCGCCGCCTGCGACGCCGCCGCCGGCTCACCCTCGCCCGTGTCGGCAAACGCGGCGTCGCCCGTGGGCTCATCAGCCTGCTCGGCGGCAACCATTTCAGGCGTTGCGAGCGGCCCGAGCAACGCGGGCGGCGGAGGCGCTTCTCCGGCCGGCAAAATGTCCTTCGTTGATTCTGGAACAAACGTCCCGGGCGCTTCAATGTGTACACTTGCCGCCGGATTTATGACCGGCGCCGGCAGTGGAGCGCGCGACTGCGCCACCATTTCGCCGATCGTCATTCCCGGTGTGCGCGGCTGAACAAACGGCATTCCAGATGCGGCCACCGCCGCGGCTCCAGGCTCTTCGCGCGGCGTTTTCGTCGCGTCGTCGCGCACCGCGGAACTGAACGGAAGCCCCGACGGCGTCGGCGGTTTGGGTGCCCCAACAAAGGGCAGCCCAGTGCTCACCTGCGCCGGATCGAATGTGTCCTCGTCCGGGGGTTGAAAGGGCAACGCCGCGCGACTCGGAGGCACCGCAGCGGCGCGCATCGGCGGAACAGGCGCCCCCGGAATGGGCGGCGCAGGTGCTCCCGGAAGGGGAAGCGCAGGCACGCCCGGAAGCGACGCCGCGCCGCTTGGCACTGAAAGCGCGGCGAGCGCAGCGTGCACTTCCGCCACCGAAAGGTCGTCCGGGTCTACCGTTGCCGCAAAATCGAGATCTTCAGCGCTCGGGGGCGGCGGTGCGGGTGAACGCAGTTGAAACGCTCGAGTCTCGGCCCCGTTGGTACTTTGGGCACCGCCGCTGCCGAAGGTGTACGCACTGCTCGGTCGCCGGCGTACGTGACTTCGTCGTCGAAATCACCCATCGGCGCCGACTCGAACGCGGCTTCCTGCTCGGCAAAAGGCAGCGCCGCGGGCAACAATGCCGCTTCGGACTTCTCATCAGCGCCCTCAAACGACATGGTTTCATTCACGTCGCTCACGCGCCCCATCCACGCGTCGAGCGGCCCCGACCCAGACGTGTACACACCGTCACGCGCTTCAGGTGCGTACGCAGTGTACCCATCCGCCGGAGATGCGTACACATGTTCGTGGCCCTCCATTGTCACCACAACCCAGCCTTCCCGCTCCGGGTAGTCGAGCGACATCGAGCCTCGAAACGTCACCGTTGCCACGGCGCGATCCGTGTCGATCCACAACGTGTCGCAGACCAGAGGCACTTCAAACGTGCCGGCATTCCCAAAATCGGCGTGGGCGCGCGGCGTGACTCCGGCGAGTTTGGTGGACAAAAGAGCATGCTGAGGATGCAGATTTTCGAGCGTGATGCGCTCGTTGCCGAGAAGCTCATGCACCAACTGATCCTGCGGAGCCGCGTTGAAGTACGCGCCGTCAAAGTCGCTTGGCAGCGGCCGCGCGTGCCACGCGTGAGGTGAGAAGGACACCGCGTGCCGATGAAGCCTGTGGAGCCGCGCCGGCCAAAGCGGGCCCAGCGGACCGAAGCACGCGGGCGCAATCACCTCGGAGCGATCGTTCACAATGCGGCCCTGCGACACCAAGTTGGGCACCGCAACCCGTCCCCATCCGTCGGGCGCGGCGTCGGGCCCGGTGAGTACACCCACCGGATTGGCCGAATCGCCGCCGCCCGCCGCGCGCTCCCAAACAAGGGGCATTTTCGCAAATCGCGCCGGATGCGAAAGTGTCCCGTCGAGCTTGAAATGACGGTCCCCCGTCACCTCGATGGCCTTGTCGACTTCCGCCACTGTCATCCGCGCGACCAACTGTCCAACGTGTACACCTTTTGGTGCGTACACATGGCCCGTGAGCAGCACTTCGGGCTGCCGCTTGAATGGCACCAAGTCGGTCGCCCGAATTAAACTCCCCGCTTCGTTTCCGGCGAGATATTCGTCGGTTTCAAACACCTCCACCTGGTCGTCGGCGAGAGGCGAAACGTCGGGCGCGAGACGAAACGTGGCTTTGCAAACGACCGTCAGCGCGCACGTCCCCGCCGGAGGCAGCCAAAGGATCGATCCGACCCTCATCGGACAGCGGGACAGGATCTGCACGGCAGGCGAGTGTAGGCGACAAATCCGCGTTACGGAACGCGTGCCGGGTCGGGCTTGTTTTCCAAGTCGGCCAGGCGCTTTTTTGCATCGGCAAGCGCCGGAGCGCCGGCCTGTCCGGCAGGCAGATCTTGCCAACCTTTCACTTCTGCCCGCGCCGTTTCAAGCGCTCCGGCGCGATCGTTCAGCTTCAGAAGAATGGACACTCGCAAACGCAGATACCCGAGTTTTCGAGGCCCATACGCTCGCTCAATGGCTCGGTCGACGGCGGCCTTGGCCTCCGCGTAGCGCGACAGTTTGAACAGCGTGCTCGCAAGCCTTGCCGGCGGTTCGTACGAAGTTGGCATTTGTTTTTCGCGCGCTTCGAGCATGGCCACCGCGTACCCGCCCTTTCCGAGCGCCACGTATGTGCCTGCCCGCGCGTAGTCGTAGGTTGCCGCAACCTCGGGCGTGGGCGCCGAAATTGCCGCTTTTTCAAGCACCGAAAGCTTCTGTTCGAGCGCGTTTCGAGCGCCGGCCGCGTCGCCCGAATCTTCAAGCGCCTCTGAAAGCAACCCCCACGCATCCGCCCGATCGTCGGCCGACGCTTCGGGAGAAGGGTTTGCCGTCACTTCGCGCAGCCGGATCACCGCCGCCGCACGCGTTGTTTTCTGCGCATCCCCTTCAAGGTGTTCGGCACAACTGAGCACAATCGACGCCACATCCGCCGGAACGGCGGCACCCTTCACAGAGCCGATGTGTACACGCCCGATTTCACCGCAGCGTGTGTACTCTTTGGCCACGTAGAGAGCGAACAGCCATCCCGACAGCGCTTCGCTCCGGCGGGCGTGATCCGCTGGAAGCTTTTCAACCGCTTTTTCAAACAAAAGAGCCGCTTTTGCCGCATCACCGCCGGCTTGAACCGCGCGTGCCTCGGCCATCATTCGCAACGGATCGCCCTCCGCCAACTTCCCCGCGCGCACCTGGTCCATCATTGCCAGGCTGTCCGTTACAAACCCCCGCATCTCGGCGAGCGACGCACTTCCGGGCCACGCTCCCACAACACGATCGGCCTCGGGATCGATCACAAAAAACGTGGGCCACACATTGATCTTGTGGCTCTCCATAAACTTCGCAGAACTCGGCTTGTCGCTGTCGATAGACGCAAAGACCACACGCTCGGCGAGCGGTCGCAACGCCGGTTCACCGAGCACATAGTTTTTCATGGACAAACACGTGTGGCACCACGGCGCCCACACATCCACAAAGAGCGCTTTGCCTTCTTTTTTGGCTTTTTGCGCAGCCTCTTCAACGTTGTCTTCCACAAATTCAATCGGCGCAGCGCCGTTGTTTTCACCTGTCTTGTGTACACCTTCTCCCACCGTGCTGTGTACACTTTCGGCGCCGCGGGCAGGTTCCACCCCATTTGCGGAAGTGCACCCGATGGTGGTGAGCGCTCCCCAAAAACCCGCCCATTTCGCGATCAACTTCACTGCGTCACAAGCTCCCCGGTTTTAACGACCTCAAAGTCGCGACACTTGATTCGTTTCAGTTCCTTCAGCTCCGCGTCGAGCCAAAGGTCGCTCGGTTCACCGCTCAAAAACAGGTTTGATCCGTTGTCCGCCAAGATCATTCCGTGTTTTTTGAGCGCGTTTAAAATCACCTGAATGTTCTGTGAAAACCCATCGACGGCGACGTTTGGCTTGAGCCGCAACCACGTCCCCATTGGGGGCAAATTCGCGTCTGTTTTGTCGGACGCAAAATGACTCGCCGGTGGAACGTACGCGCGTTGTGTACTCTTCACAGTGAAACGAAGCGCGTGCGTAATGGCCTTTTTTTTAAGCACCTCGTCCACTTTCACAAGCCCGGGGAAAATCGCCAACCCCGCGGCGTCGGCGCTTGTCCAACCCGCAGGACGCGCTTTGTTCGACTTGAGATCGAAGATCGCCCCGCTTTGCGCCTTCCATTTTCCCCCATCCAAACGTGCTTCAAAAAGCTCGTAAAGAAGCCAATTGTCCTTGTCGACCATGATCAAGTGCCGATCATCGCCGCGCTCGATGAGCGGACTATCGGGAATGGGATAGGGCCCCGGATCGCTTTCTTTTGACCACTTAAACTCCACCGGGACTTTTTTTTGATCACCCGCCACGTATTGAAACGGAATGCCAAAACCGGGCTTGCCTTTGGTCCATGGCTCAGGCGCCGAAAAGTCGGCTTTCAGCGGCGTATCCAGCCCGATCGACTCCAAATATTTGTGGCCTTTTGGATCAACCGGGTCGCCCGAAACATCTTTGTTCCAGAAATTGTCGGACGGAAACACCGTTCGTTCCGCTGTTTTCGGCGGCGCACCACCTTTGGGATCGGCCGAAGTGGCACTCGAAGGCGGCGCGCTCGCACCCGGACTTGCGCTTGAATCGGGCCCCGCATCACCGTCGGTACCACCGTCCGGTGTCCACGTTTCCCACTCGTAGGGGACGCGCTCGGTGTACACAATGGGGTCATACGATGCGCACGCAGCTACCGCCGATGCAGCGGTCAGAGCGGTTGCAATCCCCCACCAGCGCCAAAACCGTCGAGACATAAGCCCGCACTTTACACCGAAGGGTACCCTGCCGCGATAGCACCTCGCGCGCTCGCTCCGCGCGTCCGTGGGGGGCCACAAGCGAGTGAGCGAAGCGCGACCGGTTGAGCGAGCGTGCGCGTGCGCGATCGAGGGCGTCGCGGGGGGACCACCTGTTCGAGCCGTGCGGCGGGGTTGGGGCCCCGTCCGCCGGCGAGTTTGGTGGGCCCCGCGGCGCACGAGACGCGCACGCGCACCGAGCCACCGGTCGCGCGCTCGATCACGAGCGCCTCCACGGCGGGGCCCAAGAAGCTGCGTGGTGGCCCCCCCGCGTCGCGCGCAGGCCGAAGGCCGAGCACGACGCTTGGGGGGGCGCCGCATGTGTACACATGCGGCCGGGGGGGCAACTATTTGCGGCGACCCCGCATATCAAGCCACGCCTGGAGAAGCACCGCGGCCGCCGCGCTGTCGATGCTCGATTGTTGAGCGCGCTTTTTTTTGCCGGCCTCGGACATGCGGCGCGACGCTTCAACAGTTGTCATTCGCTCGTCGAGCAGCTCCACCGTTTTGTTCGACGCTGCGGCCAACGCGTCGGCGAATCGCTCGGCGCGCTCGGCGGCCGGGCCGACGGCGCCTCCCATTTCCACCGGATAGCCGACAACGAACGTTGTAATCCCTTCGGTTTCAGCAAGTGTACACAACGCGGCAAGCAGCGCTTTTCGATTGGTTCCGTCGAGCGCCGGACGCGGATGGGCCATTGAAAAAAGCTCGTCGGAAACCGCGACTCCTACCCGAACTTTGCCGTAGTCAACGCCGCACGCTCGGCCTTTGAGATCGGTCACCGGTCGGCCATACCACGTCGTTCCGCGCGCCGACGGGCATGCCCGAAAAGTGCGTGAACCGGTCGCGGCCCTTGACCCTTTGACGCGCTCCGACCATAAGCCCGCCCCGCCGAATGGAATTGCGCGCAGTTAAGGGCATGAACGACATTTTGCCAGGCGAGATCGAGCGCTGGCACGCGCTCGAAAGCGCTTTTATGTCGCATGTCGCGCTCTACGGTTATCAAGAAGCGCGCACGCCGATGCTGGAGCACACATCGCTTTTTGCGCGGCAAATCGGCGAAACAACCGACGTTGTTGAAAAGGAAATGTACTCCTTCACGCGGCACGGTGACGACCTCACTGTGCGGCCCGAAGGCACGGCCGGCCTCGCTCGCGCGTACGTGGAGCACAACATCCACGCAAAGGAGCCCATCACGCGCTGGTGTTACGTGGGCCCCATGTTTCGCGGTGAACGCCCGGCAAAGGGGCGTTATCGGCAGTTTTACCAAGCCGGTTGTGAGCTTTACGGTGATGCGGGCCCGTTTTGCGACGCCGAAATGATCGAGATGCTCGTGACGTTCTTGAAGCGCATCGGCATCACAGGCGTAAGTGTACACATTAACTCGCTTGGGTCCGGCGGCACGCGTGAACGGTATCGCGATGCTCTCGTTGGTTATTTCACGCCAATTCAATCAACGCTGAGCGAAGACTCGCAGCGCAGGCTCGCCAAAAATCCGCTCCGTATTCTCGACAGCAAAGACCCGCGCGACAAAGAAGCCGCCGCGGGCGCCCCTTCCATTCTCGGCATTCTGGCCGACGACGACCGCGCGCACTGGGATGGGTTGCGTACACATCTCGACGCGCTGGGTGTACCCTACGTTGTGGACGCAACGCTTGTTCGCGGCCTTGATTATTACACGCGCACGCTGTTTGAGTTGCGCGCCACAGACAGCGATCTCGGGGCGCAAAACACGCTTTTGGGCGGCGGTCGCTACGACAACATGATCGAAGGGTTGGGTGGTCCAAAGGTGCCCGCCATCGGTTTCGCCGCGGGCATTGAGCGCCTTCTGATCAGCACGCAATTGGCGGGCGCTGCGCGCGCGCCTCGGTGCTTCGTTGCTCCACTCGGAAACGGCACTGTCGGGCCCGCCGCGGTGCTGGCCAGAGATCTCCGCGCCGCAGGCATTGGCACCGACATGGATGGCCGCGGCACGAGCATGCGCGCCATGTTGCGTCGGGCCGACAACCTCGGCGCGCGCCTGTGCATCATTGTGGGCGAAACCGAACTTTCACGCGGCGTTGTTCAACTCAAAGACTTGAGCCGTCGCACTCAACAAGACGTACCGCTCGACGCCGCGGTGCGCGTTGCAACCGATCTCCTCGCCGCGTCTCCCACTCCATCTGCGGGCGAGGGCGCACCTTGAGAATGGTCCGCCGGTTGCGCTCCAACCGTATTGTTTCCCGATCTGTTTTTTCGCTGGGCGCTGCGGCGCTCGCGGCTCTCTTGCCCTGCGTCGCCGCAGCGCAAATGCCGGGAGGTCCGGGCGGCTTCGGCGGCCCTCCGCAACAGCAGGCCCCGCCCAAACAACAGGGGCCTGAAACGCATGCGGCCTCGGGCGCGGACGACGGCCCCAAAATGCCCACTCAGGAGCCTACGCTCCCGGAAGACCCGCTCGCTCTACCCAAAGGCGCCAAAAAGAAAATTGGCACCGATTACGATCCTGAAACCACAGAGCAGGGCCGCGCAAAAGAAACGAAGCGGCGTTTTTACGGGCTTTGGTACTCCGAAGAGAGCGGCGATTATAAGTTTCGAACGCTGTTTCCGCTTTGGGCCGAGCGTACACAACCGGGTGACAGGGCGAGTTTATACTCACCTTTCTACTTTAATCGGCGCAGCAAAGATCACGACGCCGACATTGTGTTTCCGCTGTTCTTCAAGCTCCGAAACTTTGAAACGACCACAACCATTGTTGGGCCTTTTGGTCGGTCTGAAAAAAAGGCAACACCGGGTTCACCGGGTGGGGTAGACACCTGGCTTGCTCCGTTTTTCTTCCACGGGCAAAACGACGATAAAAGCGGCTATTTTCACATTCCACCGCTTTTGACTTTTACAAAGTATAGTCAGAAAGGTGGGCTTAACATTGCGGGTCCACTGTTCTGTAAATGGCGCGGCGGCACAGTGTGTGATCCGCGCACGGCCGACGCTGTGGATCTCGGTGTGGCGCCGTTTTACTTCTTTGGGCGCGACGAAACGTCGGAGTATGAAATCTTCCCTCCCCTGCTCCACTACTACAGCTACGAGGAGCAGGGCGACAAGTCACTCAACGTGTGGGGCCCCTACGTTCGGCGCCACGATCGCGAGCGTGACTCCACGTGGGTATTGCCCTTCTACTACCATTCGTGGGCCAAAAACGAAGACAGCTTGACGGTCTTACCGTTTTTTCACCACAGTTATAAAGGCAACGAGAGCCTGACAATCACCCCACTCTTTGCCAATGCCAAAGGCAAAGACGGGTCATCCACGTTTGTGACGTGGGGGTATGCGCGCCACCGCGGTCGAACAGAACTCGACATGATCACCCCATTCTATTGGGAGTATCGCGACCCCGATATTGAGCTGAAGCAACAAGTCCTTTTTCCGTTTTTCTACCGAGGCGTCTCCCCTCGAATGGATGACCTTGCGATCTTGCCGTTTTACGGGCGATTTGAGCGCAAAGGCATTTCAACAGACACGTTTATTACGCCGCTCTTCAGGCACCACACCGATATTGAAGGGTGGCAAACAAACGTCTTTCCGTTTTTTCATATGGGAAGACAAAACCAATCCAACCACTTGGTTGTCGCGCCGTTCTTTTGGGATTTTTCGTCTCCCAAGTCTAGAACCACCATTGCCCTACCCATCTTTTTCAGGTTTGAAAACGAAGAGACGATCACCCAGGTGGCCCTCAACACGTATTACCACGAGAAAAAGGGCACCAAAGAATGGGAGATGCACATCTTCCCGTTCGTGAACTTTGGGGAGACGCAAAACGGCCACTACTGGAACTTGTTCTATGGTTTGGCCGGGTATTCGCAAGAAGGTACAAAGAGCAAAATGAAGGCTTTGTACTTCCCGATCACGCTGAGCGAATAAGCAGGCGCTAGGCCCAAATCAAGCGATAGCGGTCGCGACGTTTTTCGTGGGACGGTTTCAGGTCTTGTTGTAAGGCGCGGGACACCCTTGCCCGGTGCCTGGCACGTTTTGATCACCTGAAATCGCCAAGCGCAAAAGCGAGGAACTCTTCGAAACGCTACGTTTTCCGGCTTTTTCGATGTGGAGAATGTCCCGATCCCCGTTATGGCTTCTTTGAGGGCTAGCGTTATGGGCAGAAGTTGCCTTCAACGCAGATGACTACGTCGGGGGCGCCCGGGTAGCCGCAGCATTGGTCAATATCGCCGACGCATTGGCCGGGGCACGGGCACATGTTGCAGCCGAGCCCAAGTTCCCACTGGCGGCAGTTGCCGTTAACGCACACCTCGTCGGATTGGCATTGGTCGTTGCAGCCGCCGCAGTGTTGCGGGTTGGTGTCTTGGTCAACGCAGGCGCCATTGCATTGGTTGAGGCCGTTTTGGCACTGAGCCACGCACATTCCGTTTTGGCAAAGTGGAGTGTTGCCACCGCAGATGGTGCCCACCTGACCGCAGTTTTGCGGGCTGGTTTGGAGATTGACGCACTGGCCGTTGACCATTGTCAAACCGGGTTTGCAGGTGCATTGGCCGTTGTCGCAGAACTGCGAGTTGCCGCAGCCTTGGAAACATTGACCACAGTGTTGCGGGTCGTTTTGGGTATCAACGCAGTTGTTGTTGTTGCCGCAGACGGTAAGGCCGGCGTTGCAACCGCAGACGCCCGATGTACACACACCAAAGTCGTTGTCGCAGTCATTGCCGCATTGGCCGCAGTGATTCAGGTTGCTCGAAAGGTCGGCGCAGGTGTTTCCACAAGCAACTTCACCCTGCGGGCAAACGCACGCGCCGGAAACGCAGGTGGCGTTGTTGGGGCAATCATTGCCACATTGACCGCAGTTGTTGATGTCGGTGGAAAGGTCGGCGCAAACGCCCTGAAACTCGCAGGCAACCGTTCCCACTGGGCAGGGTGTACACTGACCTGACACGCACATTTGGCCTTGCAGACAGTCGTTCCCGCACATGCCGCAATTGTTCATGTCGGTGGCGAGGTCTGCGCATACACCCTGTGCGTCACAGGCGACGGTACCCATTGGGCAGGGGCCGCACTGACCTGAAACGCATTGTTGACCAACAAGGCAGTCGTTTCCGCATTGGCCGCAGTTGTTGGGATCGACGGCGAGGTCGGCACAAACGCCCTGCTGATTGCAGGCCACCGTGCCCATGGGGCAAGGTGTACACTGGCCGGACACGCACATTTGACCGGTGAGGCATTCGTCGCCGCATTGACCGCAGTTGTTGATGTCAGTGGAGACATCGACACAACCGTCCTGACAGGTAACAAGGCCCGGGTTGCAGACGCAGAGACCACCGTCACAGCTTGCGCCGGGGTTGCACTCGTTGCCGCACATGCCGCAGTTGAGTTCGTCCGACATGAGGTCAAAACAACCGGTTTGACCCGGGCACTCACTGCCCGCGGTACACGAGCAAACGCCCGAAATGCATTCGCCCCCGGGGCCGCAGGCTACGTCGCATGACCCGCAGTGGTCTGGGTTGGAAGACAGATCGGCGCAAACGTCGTTGCAAAGAACCTGACCCTCAACACATACGCAAAGGCCTTTTTCACACGCGCCGCCCGCGGGGCAGGCCGTGCCGCATGTGCCGCAGTTGTTGGCGTCGGTTTGAGTATCCACACATGCGGTTCCGCAAAGGGTATTGGGAGAAGCGCAGTCAGATCCGCCTCCACCGGTGGCTCCGGATCCTCCACCACCGGTGGTTGTATTGCCGGTGCCGCCGGTGCCTGTTTCATCGCCCCCGCAGCCGCTGCTTAGAAACGGCAGGCCACACACGAGGAGTAGAGCGGCATGCCAAAAAGATTTCGCCATAAAAGAAGCCTCCGATTGTTCAAACATCTGTGGGTAGATTTTCAGCCGCCCTTGCAGTCTCCGCCCTGACACACTTGATCGTTGTCGCACTGGTTGCCGCATTCGCCGCAGTTTTCGTGCGAAATTGACAAGTCGGCACAACCGCTTTGGGGGCCGCAATAAACGGTGTTGGGTTCACAGTTGCATTGACCTGAAACGCACGTTCCCTGACCGCAATGGGATCCACATTCACCGCAGTTGTCAGGGTCGGATGCGAGGACGGCGCAGCCGATATTGCCACCGCATTGGGTTTGCATAGCCTGACACTGGCATTGACCGGAGACGCACAGACCGTCGCCGCAGGTCTTGCCACACTCGCCGCAACTTGTAGGATCGGCCGAAAGGTCAACACAGCCGAGGTCGTTTCCGCAATACGACTGACCGTCGGCGCATTGGCACTGACCTGAAACGCACATTCCAGATCCGCAGTTGTTGCCACACTCGCCGCAGTGATTGGGGTCACTCGACAAGTCGGCGCAGGCGTCTTTGCACTCGACTGTACCAGCCGGGCATTGTCCACATTGGCCGGAAGAACATGCTTGACCTTCCAGACAGCTCTGGCTGCAATCGCCGCAATGGGCAGGATCGCTGGATAGGTCAAAACACCCGTCTGGACAGTTGACCAACCCATCGCCGCAAACGCAGGTGCCCGTCACACACACGGCTCCGGGGGGACAGGTAACGTTGCCACACGGAACCCCGCCCCCAGTGCTCGACCCGGTGGTTTGCCCACCATTGCCGCCGGTTGTGCCTCCGCCGGAACCACCGAATACGTTTTGATCATTTCCCCCGCAGCCGGCGGCTCCCACCGCCAGACCTACCAGTCCAAATGTGAACAAAAGGCTTAATTGACCCAGAAAAGGAAGGCTGCGCGGCTGCATAAACGCCCTCGTTGCGCATGACTCGGCCTCGCGATGTGAGAACAGCCTCACGCCGCCGCTGCCAAGTGTTCGCGTCTTTTTCAGGGGAGCCCAATGTCAAGACCCGCGGCTCAGAAAAATGAAAGACCGTCGGGTAGGATGACGACGCCGACGCCCCACGCGCGATTTGTGGTGTGAAAACTTTTGCTATGGTGCGCGCCGTCATGCGCATTCTTTCAGGCATACAGCCGTCGGGCGAGCCACACCTCGGCAACTACTTCGGTGCCATTGAGCAGCATCTTCGGCTTCAAAACGAGGGCGATGCGCTCTACTTCATCGCCGACTACCACGCGCTCACCACCGTTCACGACGCACAAACGTTGCGAGATCTCACGGTGGATGTCGCTGCCACGTACCTGTCGCTCGGGCTCGACCCGTCGAAGTGTACATTTTTCAGGCAGTGCGATGTACCCGAGGTCACCGAGCTGACGTGGTTGCTTTCGGTGGTGACGGGGATGGGTTTGCTCGAACGCGCTCACTCCTACAAGGACAAAATTGCCCGCGGGATCTCGCCCAGCGTGGGGCTATTTACGTATCCGGCCCTCATGGCGGCCGACATTCTTATCTACAAGTCAAACCTTGTTCCGGTGGGTCAAGATCAGGTGCAACACGTGGAGATTGCGCAGGACATGGCGCAGTCGTTCAACGCGGCGTTTAAGTGCGAGGTGCTCGTTCGACCTGAATCGCGGCTGTCGAAAACGCCCAAAGTGCCCGGCACCGACGGGGCAAAAAATGTCGAAGAGCTATGGCAACGCGATCCCGATTTTTGCGCGCGGAAAACGACTGAAAAAGATTGTGGGGTCCATTGCGACCGACTCCAAAGACTTCACCAAAGAGCCGCTCGATCCGACAACGTGCAAGGTGTTTGCGCTCTACGAACTGTTCGCAAACGACGCTGAAAAGGCGGAAATGATCGACAAATATGTGAACGATCGCGCGTTTGGTTACGGGCACGCCAAACAGGCGCTCATGGCCAAGATCGAAGAGCGTTTCGGAGCGGCGGCGGATCGTTACGAAGCGCTGAAAAAGAACCCCGCTGAAGTGGACGAAGTGCTGCGTCACGGGGCCAAACGAGCGCGTGAGTTGGCGCGAATCACACTTGATGAAGCTCGCGCGGCAAGCGGCCTTGGCAGGATGTTGGCTTAAAAATGCACGTTGCAATCACCGGAGCTTCGGCGGGCATCGGCGCGGCACTTGCGCGTGAGTACGCATCGCGGGGAGCCAAACTCACGTTGGTTGCTCGGCGAAAAGATCGCCTCGAAGAGCTTGCAAAAGAGGCGAAACACGCGTTCACAGTGCAGGCCGATCTGGGGGACGTGGATCATTGCGCCGACTGGGTCGACGACGCGGTGCGTACACTTGGACCCATTGATGTGCTGGTGAACAACGCGGGCATTCAAATTATCGGGCCAACAGAAAGCGAAAGTGTACACAAGGGTGAAGATTTGCTTCGCCTGAATGTGTTTGCCCCCATGCGACTGACGCGGGCGATTCTGCCGTCGATGCTTGAGCGAAAAACAGGCACGATTATCGATATTGCGTCGGCCGCGGCGATCGGCCCCATGCCCGGCATGTTTTATTACAACGCGTCAAAAGGAGCGCTGGCCAACGCATCCGAAGGCCTGCGGGGCGAGTTGCTCGGCACAGGTGTACACGTAGTCACTGTGTACCCCGGGCCCGTCGATACCGATATGGGCCAGGCTGGGTACACCAAATATGAGCAGACAACGATCTCGCGCCTCGCACCGCTGGGGCGCGCCGATGTGCTTGCAAAGCGAATTGTTCGCGCGGCCGAAAAGAAAAAAGCGCGGGTGATCTATCCGCGTCTTTATGTGCTGGCGTTCATGTTTCCGGGGCTCGCTCGGTGGGTGACGCCGCGCATCTCTCCGCCGCTGCTGCCAAGAAATGTCCAGCCCAAATAGCGACGTTTTGAGCGCGCCGTGGTAACCTTGGTCTTCCGGTCATGGAACTGCCGTTAGGCCAGGTTTACGGCGAGAAATACCGAATCGTGCGCCTCATGGGGCAGGGTTCAATGGGCGCCGTCTACGAGGGCGAGAACATTCGCATTCGCCGCAAAGTGGCGATCAAAACGCTGCACGCGGGCATGGCCGAAAAGGGCGACACGCTGCAACGCTTCGAGCGCGAAGCCCAAGCAGCGGGCCGAATCGGCTCCAAACACATCGTTGAAGTGCTCGACATGGGTGATTTGCCCGATGCGAGTCGCTTCATGGTGATGGAGTACCTTGAGGGGACAACGCTCCAGCAACACATTCGTTCGAGCGGGCGACTGAGTTCGCTTGAAGCGAGTTTCATCCTGCAACAGCTGCTCGACGGGCTCGGCGCAGCGCACGCCGCGGGGATCATTCATCGCGATCTCAAGCCCGCAAACGTGTTTTTGGTGCGGCAGGCGGGCAGGCCCGACTTCGTAAAAATTCTCGATTTCGGCGTTTCAAAATTCAGCGTTTTGTCCGACGAAATGAGCATGACACGCACCGGCGCCGTGCTCGGAACGCCGTATTATATGTCGCCCGAACAAGCCAAGGGCGCGCGCGGAACGGACGCGCGGAGCGATCTCTACGCCGTCGGCGTGATCTTGTATGAATGCATCACCGGCCAGGTGCCGTTTTCGGCGGACACGTTTAACGAACTGCTCTTTCGCATCGTGCTTGAGTCGCCCCCGCCGGCGGAGTCGTTTGTGCCGGATCTGTCGCCGGAAATGGCCGCGATTATTCGCAAGTCCATGGCCCGCGAGCCAAACGATCGATACCAAACGGCCGAGGAGTTCAAGCAGGCGCTCGCCGATTGGGCCGCAAAGGCCGAGGCGGAGGCGCTTCCGCAGTTCGACGGGCTAAGCACCATGGACGCAAAAACGGTCATGCGATCCGCGCCGTTTCCCATGGTCGCTCCTGCGCTGCGCCCCGCCCCGCCGTCGACAACCGCATCGGGCACCGTGATGGTGGAGCCGCGGCCGGCGCAGCCGTCTCTGGCGGCCCACGGAACGGTGATGATCGATCCGGCGGTGGTGCCCGGACAAGGACCACAACAGTCGCCGCAGGCAAACGGCGGACGGCGTGAAAACCTCCCAACGCAGCCGATTCCACAGTGGAATGGGGCCGGCGCGCCCGCCCCCGGCTACGGAGGCGTACACATGCAGCCGGGCTACGGGCCTGCTGGTGTACACAATCAAGGCGGGTCGCCGGCGCAAGGTGTACACATGCAACCGGCGCCGATGATGCCCAACCCCTACGGGTCGGCAGCCGTGCTCGAAGCCGCGCCGCGGTCAATGGTCACGCCGTCCAAAAGCCCGTGGCGCGTCATGGCTGTGATTGGAATCGCCGTGGGTCTGCTGGCCGGGCTGGGAGCTTGGGCCATGTTCTGGCGCGCCGACGGGGGTGACGGCGGGCCTGAAACATCGGCGCCTTCGGACACGGCAAAAAGCGCGGCCGCGATCGCTTCCGCTTCGGCGGCGCCCACAGCCACCGCAGCTGTCGCGACTGCGGCGCCGGAGGCCACGCCGACGGCCACAGCCGCTCCAACCGGCGCGCCGACGGCAACGGCAGCGGTTGTTGACCCACCGCCGCCTGAACCAAAACCGGCCTCAAAAACCACGACGACGGCGAAAACGGCAACCACCGCGAGCCCAACCGCCGCACCCAAAGGGGGCAAAGGCGGTGCCGGCAAGCGCACGGTTTCGCAAGATCTATAGGGGTTTCGCTCCCGAAAGGGCTCATTTCGAGCGGACGCTTGCGCCGCCCGGTCACGCCGTGTCAGAAAGATTTCGAGGATTTTTTCGACTTCGTAGCACTTTGTCGGTCACACTGACGTAGGATGAGACCTGCCGTTCGCACCGACCGGCAGAGGCGCACTCTGGCTCGGGCCTTTACGGCCCTTCGATCCGGAAGACCATGTCGCTGAACACTGGGGACATCATCGAAGGGAAATACCGCATCGTCCGCCTTCTCGGCGAAGGAGGCATGGGTGCGGTATACGAAGGCGAAAACACCCGCATTCACCGCAGGGTTGCCATCAAAGTGTTGCACGCCACGGTGGCCGCAAAGGCCGACGTTGTGCAGCGGTTTGAGCGCGAAGCGCAGGCGGCCGGTCGCATCGGGTCGGAACACATTGTTGAAGTGCTCGACCTCGGCAACCTGCCGGGAGGCGAGCGCTTCATGGTGATGGAGTACCTCGACGGCATCAGTCTCGGCGACCGAATCAAGCAGCGAAAGCGGCTCGCCACAATCGAGTGCGCGCCGGTCATTTATCAGCTTCTCGAAGGGCTCGCGGCCGCGCACCAAGCCGGCATCGTTCATCGCGATCTCAAGCCTGACAACGTGTTTTTGCTCACGTCTCGCGGCGGCCAAAAAGACTTCGTCAAAGTGCTCGATTTCGGCGTTTCAAAGTTCAACGTGCTCGACAGCGACATGAGCATGACAAAAACGGGCGCGGTGATGGGTACGCCCTATTACATGTCGCCCGAGCAGGCGCGCGGCGCCAAAATCGATCATCGGAGCGACCTCTATTCGGTGGGCGTTGTGATGTATCAGGCGGTCACGGGGCGCCTGCCTTTCAACGCCGAAACGTTCAACGAACTGGTGTTCAAGATCGCGCTCGAAAATCCTGAGCCGGCGGAGCTGATTGTCCCCAATCTCGATCCGGCGTTTGCGCAAATTCTCGCAAAATCAATGGCGCGTGAAGCAAACGCGCGGTTCCAATCGGCGCGCGATTTCCAGGCTACGCTGCAAGATTGGATGATGCGCAACATGTCGCCTGCCGACTTCGCGGCGGTGCTCGGCGGCGGAGCGCTCGTTGCCACCGCCCAACGCGGCTTGCCGGCGGTTCAACTGCCCAGCGGACCGCTCGGAACTTCGCAGGCCGGTCCACTGGGCGTTTCGCAGCCCGGGGCGCTCGGCGCTTCGCACCTGGGCATGGGTACATCGCAGCCCGGAATGGGTACATCTCAGCCGGGGCTGGGCGCTTCGCAACCAAACGCGCTGGGCGCTTCCAACCCGCAGCAGCTTGGCGCTTCGCAGGCAGGCTTCGCGGTCACACAGCCCACGCCGAAGAAGAGCGGCGCTGTGATCGCTTTTGCGCTTGCGGGCGTGGTGCTGCTCGGCGGCGGCGGATTTGGGCTCTACAAATTTGTATTGGCCCCCTCGGCGGCCGGGGCCGGCCCCGCGCCCACCGCGCAAGTGAACACCGCTGCGCCCACGGCGACCGCGGCTCCCACGCCAACGCAAGAAGCAACCGCAGCCCCAACGGCTACTGCGGCGCCCGCGCCGACAGTCGATCCGGAGCCGATGGTGATTGAAACGCCAACGGCCGCACCACCCACCAAACCGGGCGCCAAACCCACCGGAAAAACGGCGGCATCCACCGCGCCCTCGACCAAGCCTTCATCGGCGCCAACCGCTGCGACCACCGCCAAAACCGCGCCCACGGGAACGGGTCGCAAGGTCAGCGGCGAACTTTAGGCAATGGTCGCACTGCTGCTGCGCGCCGCGAATCGTCGGTCGTCGTCCTCAAAATAGCGCTCGTATTCCTGCGTCCTCCTCCGGCGCTCGCGACGCAGTTCGACCATTGCCTTTTTCGCACTGCTGCTGCGCGCCGCGAATCGTCGGTCGGCGCCTCAGTATTCAAACCCGCTGCCGCCGATAAATTCACGAAGGAGCGACGTCGGTGGCACGTGGTCGGGATAGATCGTCACGAAGCGATCGAGCACCTGACGAAGCCGAAACGCCGTTGAAAAGGCGGGATGCCGCTCGGGTACTTCTAGCAGATACCGATCGGCGAACACCTTCAACACGCTGAGTTCGTACACGAGCGAGGTGTCAAAAACGGCGTCGGCGTTGGGTAAGCAGGGATAGATGTGTACACGTTCTCCGCGCCGCACCGACGGCCAGCGAAGGATGTTGTCCGCCGCTTTCGCTCCTCGACCGTGGCGATCACGAACAATGCGGCGAAGCAGGCGAACATCGGCCGATGAGACAGGCGTCAGCCGGTCAAACGGAAGCGTTGTCGCGGGGTGAACAAAAATCCGAAACGCCTGCTCGCGCGCGATTTTGTCGCCCAAGAGCGCCGGGTTGAGGCCGTGAATCCCTTCGAGAAGCAACACCTCTCCGGCGCCCAACGTCAGATGCGGCCCGCCGTTTTGATGCCCTTTTCCTGAAAGGAAATCGAAGTGCGCCGTGGCCACGGTTTTGCCGGCCAGAAGGTCTGCGAGGTGCTCATGAAGCAGATCGATTTGCAGCGCCTCAAACGCTTCGTAGTCGCGCTGACCGGACTCATCAAGCGGCGTGTCATCGCGGTCGCGGTAGTAGTCATCGAGCGACAAACCAATCGGCCGAACACCGTTCACTTCAAGCTGCACTTTGAGCCGCTTGATGAACGTTGTTTTGCCCGACGACGACGGCCCGGCCACTGCCACGATCCGCACCCGATCCCGAGCTTTTGCGATCACATCGGCGATGTGGCCGATGCGCTTTTCGTGAAACCCTTCGCCGACACGAATCACCTGAGAAACCTGGCCCGAAATGCACCGATCATTGAAGTCGCCGACGCTCGTAATACCCAACGTTTGAAGCCATCGGCGATGCGCATCTGCCATTTCTCCGCCGAACCGCGGCACCACACTTTCAAGCTCCACGGCACCGGGCGCGCCGGGCTTGGCGGGTGGCATAAACGTGGCGATCGGCTCACCGAAATCCAACAAAAACCCTTCCACATGTGGCTTCAGCGTCACGTTTTTCAGCGTGGCCGAAGACGACGGCAATGGGCCGTTTTCCAATGCGTACACTTCACCGGCACTTTGCAACGTGACGGTGGCCGTTCGACGCACGCGCAAAAGAGACGCCGCGTCGTGAAACCCCGCTTTTCGAAGCTCCACGCGCGCTTCGTCAACGGTCCACAGTTCCTCGCGAAACGGCACGTCTTTTTCAACCAAGTTGCGAAACGCGTGCTCCAACTCGCGCTCCAAATCACGCGCGCGCTCGATGGGATCCACAACAACCACCTGCGCCGGCCCGATTGACGGCCCCATTCGCAACGTGACATCCGGTGCGACCATTCGCGCGGCTTCGAGAAGAAGAAGGCCCGCCCCGCGACGGTACACAACGCGCCCTTCAGCCGACGCGAGCGTCAACGGTTCAATCGACGCATCCGAAAGGAGCGGCGTTTCGAGCGATACAGGCTTCGCATCGATCATGCCCGCGATCACGGCGGCACCGTTCACGTGGGAAGGCAGAAGTGTACGCAACGGCGTACCGGTTCGAACGGTGAAAACCTCGGTCCCGCGGTGCACCTCCACCTCGGTGAGCCTCGGGGCCGAGCGCAGCTTCATGAGCTGGCCAACGTTGTCGGTCATTGCCGCAAGCGTGTCGCCGAGGGAACACACCAACGCTTCGAGGAATCGCACCCCCAGCGCGGGGTGATCGCCCACCATGCGGCCGTAACCGAAGCGTGAGAGACGCGCGAGCCGAACGGTCGTGGTTGTTACAGCGGTTGCCGCACGCGCGTTTCCACCAATCAGCCCCAACTCCCCAAAGTGGCCGCCCGGCCCGAGCGGGTGCAGCTCAACGCCGCCGCGATCGAGAGTGATGTGGCCGGACAGCACAAAGTACATGTGTTCGGCGAGATCACCTTCGCGAAGCACCACGGTGTCGTGGGCGATCGCGACCTCATCCAAATAGCCCGCAAGCACCTCCACATCGCCGACGCCCAGCTTCGAAAGCACCGAATTGGCTCGCAGCACCGCCAAGTCGGCGTCGGCGTGCGAGTTGATAACCACTTCGTTCATGGCTTTTTTTTGTGTCGATCGGCGGCTCGCATCGCGGCGCCTTTTCAAGCTACCAGGCGGCGCCGCGTGCTGCGAGAACCGCCGATTCGTGCTGGGCAATCGCATCGTCGGTAACGAACGAAGCGTGGCGCGCGACCGCCGCCGGATCTTCGCCTTCGAGAAGCGACAGGCGCACTGCATCGGACCCCGTAAGCAGATCGATCGCGGGAATGTGATCCACGTATTCGTACCGCTCCGTTCGAAATCGAAAACGCTCGGGATCCTGCGCGCGTGCGTACCCCACAAGCGCCACGTAGGTTGCGTACGGCAAAAACACTTCCTCGTTGGTCACATGAATTTGCACGCCGCCGCATGTCAGCCCTGCGTGTTTATGAAACGTGGGCCTGAATGTGATCGGCCTCGCCACAAATCCCGGAAGCTTGGTTGAGCGGAGATCCCGCGCGAGGCGTGCGCCGTCGATCCATGGGGCGCCGACGATCTCGAATGGCCGAGTTGTTCCCCTTCCCTCCGACAAATTTGTCCCTTCAAGAAGGCAGCCGCCGGGGTACACAAGCGCCGTTTCGAGCGTTGGCATGTTGGGCGAGGGCATCACAAAGGGCCGGTTCCATGCGCGCGCCGTTTTGCTTCGATCCCAATGTTCGGCGTGCACCACCGAAACCGCGCCTTCGGGCCCCAACCCCAAACCCTCGCGCTCAGCAAAAAACGCCACCACTTCGCCAACTGTCTGACAATGCCGAACCGCGATGGGGTGGAGGCCGACGAATGACAAGAACCCCGGTTTTTGCAGCCTTCCTTCGAGATCCGACGCCTGGCCGCCGAGCGGGTTCGGTCGGTCCAAAATCACCGTGTGTACACTTACGCGAGCCGCCGCCCGAGCCGCCAAAAGAGCCGTCCAAACAAACGTGTAGTAGCGCGCGCCCACGTCGGCCAAGTCGACAAGCAGCACGTCGCACTTCGAAAGGTGTTCGGCTTTCGGCGACAGATCGCTGAAATCGTCGCCGTACAGGCTCACAATCGGCGCTTTTGTTCGCGCGTCCACCGCGTCGGCCACACCGATCATGTCTTGGGCTTCACCGCCGTAGCCGTGTTCAGGCCCAAAAAAGATGGTCGGCGTAATCCCGTGCCCCGCCAGCACTTCGGAGATGTGTACCAAATCGGCGTTCACGCTCGCCGGATGTGCGAGCACCCCGACGCGCGACGAAGTGAGCCTCGTTTTCAGTTTTTCGATCTCACCGAGACGATCGAGTCCAACCAACATGACGCGACGCTACCACTACTCGCCTCGCCTTGTGCTATTGCCCCCCTCCCCATGCCCTCTCGCGTATCGAAAGTTGACGAGCCGCGCCTCTACCAGCGGTTCGGCGGACTCCACGTCCCGGCGAACATGAACACCATTCGCCGCTTTCTCGCCGAAGAGATTGACCGTTCGATGCGCCTGCTCAAGCGGCCCGGCCATCCGCGCGTTGTGTCGCTGTCTTACTTGTTTCGAAACGAGCGCCGAGAAAGCGTGATTGCCCGCCTCGGCGCAATCGCAAGCCACAGTTTTGACGCCCGCAGCTCGGTATTCGCCGACGTGCGTGTGGGAACGCGACGGTATGACCAGGTTTCGCACGGAGGCCTCGGGGACAACTCCCCTGAAGACGAGTCGTGCCGTTACATTGAGATGCCCAACGAGTGCAACGAAGATGCCTTCAAAGTGGCTCTTTGGCGCCTGACAGAAGCCCGCTATCGCGAAGCGGCCGAGCAATATTACGAACGAAAAAGCGACGCACTCCACTATGTGGATGAGGCCAAAAAGCTTCCATCGAGAACGCGAGTTGAACCTGTCAACGCCGGAAAATTCACCCGGTTTGCCGATCTCGACGCCGAGCAATGGCGGCACACACTCAAGAAAGCGTCTGCCATGCTCAAAGACAGCCCTGAAATTCAGGTTTCAGAAATGGAGCTTTCCGCCTGGCATCGGCAGCAGATCTTCGTTTCGTCGGAAGGCTCCACAATCGCTTCACAACACGCCATTTTTGACTTTCATGCCACGTTTTGGATGCTCGCTCCCGGCGGGTATCGAATGGAGCAGGAGATCGGGTCGGTCACCGCCGACATGGCCGAGCTGCCCAACGAACACGACATTGTTCGAATGGTTCGTGAGCGCATCGAACTACTCAAACGCGTCGCAAAAGCACCTCATTTGACGGCATTTTCAGGGCCGGTGTTGCTTGCTCCCGTTCCCGCGGGGCTCTTCTTTCATGAAGTGATTGGTCATCGGCTGGAGGGATCGCGCCTGCTTTCCTCCGAAGAAGGGGCCACCTTCGCAAACCTCCGCGGCAAACCGGTGGCCCCACAGTTTGTGGACATTGTGGATGATCCTACCCTTACCCATTATCGAGGGCGCAGCCTGATTGGCACCTTCCAATACGACGACGAGGGGAGCCGCGCCAAACGCGCTCACTTGGTCGACGGCGGTGTACTCAAACATTTTTTGACCACTTCAGCCCCCATTCCAGGTCAAAACGAGTTAAACGGTCACGCTCGAAATTCCAGGTTTGAAAGGCCCATTTCCAGAATGGGTAACCTGGTTGTCACGAGTAGAAGCCCCCTTTCAAACGACGAATTGTGGGAACGTTTTCTAGAAGAAATTCGCCGCAAAAAAGCGCCTTATGGGATCTTTGTTCGCGAAACCATGGGGGGTGAAACCGACACGCGAAGTTACGACTTTCAGGCATTCAAAGGTGAAATTCAACACGTTGAACGTGTATTACCGTCGGGCAGGCGTGAACTTTGTCGAGGGGTAGATTTTATTGGTACACCCCTTTCCGCGCTCGATTCACTTGTGGCGCTCGGCGACGATGTGACGGTAGACAACGCCTATTGCGGCGCAGAATCGGGGATGATCCCGGTTTCTACCATTTGCCCGAGCGCCCTCATGGCCAACCTGGAATTGCAATCCAAAGACCGTCAGCGCTTTGCACCCTTCGCCCTCCCGCCGCCCCCCATTGGTAAACGCGCCGAAAAGAGCCGGAGCTGATTACCTACTCTCGGCGTGCCTGCGCCATTTTTTTCACCAGATCCACAAGCTCTCGCCGCCGCGGGTCATTACCGGCGCCGGGTTCGGCCAAGTCGAGCACCGATTGGTAGGTTGCACTTCCCGCATGGGGAGATTTTCGGAGCAACATACCAAACGACGCAACCGCGGCTGCAAACTTAAAGTCCGCCGACATTTCTTGATTGGGCTTGTCGACAAGCACTTTTTCAATCAACTTGCTGTCGGTTCCAGCCGGATCTTTGTACCTCAACTTCACGGTACACAACTCACCCGTGGCCGGCGCAGGCTCAGAACTCGGTTGGTATTTCAACCCACCATTGGGGCCCGCCGCAGGGCCCGCCGTAGGGTTTTGTGTAATTTCATACAAGGCAGTCACCGTGTGCCCCGCGCCGAGTTCACCCGCATCTTTTTTGTCGTTGTTAAAGTCTTCAGCCGCCATGGTTCGGTTTTCATACCCAATCAAGCGGTATCCACTCACAAGCTGCGGGTTCCACTCAATCTGAATTTTCACATCTTTCGCAATAGTCACGAGCCCACCCAACCCGTCAACAAGCGCGCGTTTCGCCTCCACTTCACTGTCAATATAAGAATATTGACCGTTTCCCTTGTCGGCGATTTTTTCCAAAAGCGAGTCGTTATAGTTGCCCATTCCAAAACCAAGAACGCTCAAAAACACGCCCGTTTTGGCTTTTTCTTGAATCAGGTCTACCAGCGCTTCATTGCTTGTGGCTCCCACGTTAAAGTCGCCGTCGGTGGCAAGAATCACCCGGTTTACCCCACCCTTAAAAAAGTGCTCCGAAGCCACGCTGTACGCCAGGTTAATACCCGCTCCACCATTGGTAGATCCGCCCGACTCCAACCTGTCAAGCGCCCCCAAAATCGTTGACTTTTGGCTCACCGGGGTGGACGGCAACACCAACCCCGCCGATCCCGCGTAGGCCACAATCGCAACCCGGTCGGTAGGGTTGAGACTGTCTACCATCATGCGAAACCCCTGCTTCAAAAGGGGTAACTTGTTGGGGTCGCTCATGGAGCCCGAGGTGTCCACCAAGAAGACGAGGTTTACCCCATCCATCCTCGACAGCTGCACGTTTTTACCTTTGAGCGCCACGCGAACAAGCTTGTGGGTAGTTGCCCAAGGCGTTGCGGCCGCATCCAAGTGAACCGCAAAAGGTACATCTCCCGTCGGCTCGGTGTACGCATAGCTAAAGTAGTTGACCATTTCTTCAATCCGCACCGAACCGGCGGGTGGCATTTCACCCCTCGTTAAAAACGACCTGACGAGCGCGTAGGATGCGGTGTCCACATCGATCGAAAAGGTAGAAAGTGGTTCTTTTGTCGGGTTTTGAAACGGATTTTCAGAGAACGAATCAAACTTGTTTCCCGGGTATGCCGTTTCTGATCGCAAACCATCCCCCGCGTGCTGCTTCATCGGAGCCGCGAGCCCCGCGCCAATCGGCTTCGATCCCATCGTCGCCATGGCGGTCGCCGCGGGCACATCGTAACGCCCCGGTTCGGCCGCATGCGGTGCTTGACTCACCAGCACCACAGGCTTCTGTTCCGACAATCCACCGCGCTGCGCGGTCATCCACAGAGCCGGAACCGCGGCCGCCAATGCCGCCGCCGCGAGCCACAAACCCGGCCTCCGGTAGAAAGGTGTACGCATCTTGCCGTCACGCGGAAGGGAAACAACCTTCCCACTCTTCCCATTGTCGTTTCCGGCCGCGGGCGCCAAACCACCATGGGTAGGTTTCGGCAATTCCACATCCCCTTTTTCCTGAGCGGCGGCTTCAATCTTACCCTTCGCCTCTTCAGAAAGCGCGCCCTTGTTCCCACCCAACTCCGCCGTCAGCAGGGCTGCCATCTCCTTGATTTCCTCGACCTCCGCGACCAGGTCGGGATTGTTTTTCAACTCCGCCTCAAATGCCTCCCGCTCTTCGGCGGTCATCTCACCCATCACGTAATCGGTGGGCCTCTGTTCAGAACGTTCGCTTTTCATGTCGCCCTCCGTTCGGGGTAAGATCGATGGGTAGATTCAGTTGATAACGCCCCTCCCTCCTCCGACAGCTTCTTTTTAAGGGATTTCAGCGCCGTGTGGAGAATAAACCCCACATTGCTTTCTGTCATCCCTGTCACCGTGGCGATCTCGCGGTAAGAAAGCCCTCCCGCAAACCTGAGTGCCACCACCTCCCTATGCTTTTCCGGCAACTCGTCAACCATCCGCGTCACGCGTTGTTGATCGTCTCGCCTTTCCAGCGCTTCCGCGGCCAAGGGCTCGCTCGCTTCCATGTCTCCACCTTCCTCCAGCGCCACGTTTTTTCGGGCCGGACTTCGCTTGATTTCCAGCGCCCGATTTCGGCAAACGGTGAAGAGCCATGGGGTCACCTTGTTTTCGAGTTCAGCTCGATCAGCCGCCACCAAGCGCAAAAACGTATCTTGTACAACGTCTTCGGCTTGGCTTTGTCCAATCAACGCCGACGCGAATCGAAGCAGCGCCGCTTCATGGCGCCGCACGATTTCACGCACCCATTCAAGGTCGGTTGGTGCCGGCATGAACAATCGCTCCACTTGGGCCCACCGGGGCCCCGCGTCTCTTCGCAGAGTCCATGCGCGAGGGCGACGTTTTCTTAGAGCGAGCCGACATCTTTTTTTGTTTTTTAATTCCCTCGTTATTTCAAGCGAATCACCGCCTGTTGCCAACTGGCCGACCATTCTCAAACGATGCTATAGAGCAATTGTGCCTCTTCTCGCCGATGTCGCCGTACCGGTACCTCTCGCCCAGGCGTTCACGTACGCCGTGCCGGACGCGTTGGCAGATCGAGTGGTTCCCGGTGTACGCGTGCTCTGCGGGTTTGGAAAGCGTCAAACATTGGGGGTTGTATTAACCGTTTCCAACCGTGAAGTTCCGCCCCATATAAAACGGCTTCGCCCCATTGGAGCGCTGCTCGACAGTGAACCGATCTTACCTCAAGAACTGGTTCGTTTTCTGCTGGAGTTGTCGTCCTATTATTTTGCGCCCATCGGTGAAGTATTGCGGCTCGCACTGCCGGCCGTTGAACGCGGAAAAGCGCGCGCGTTGGAAGCCGATGGGGCCGACATATCCGCCCTCCAAAAACAAAAGCAGATCGGGGGTAGATCTGTACAAGTTGTCAGGCCCACGTCCGCCGTCGATGAATCGGGTAAGGTTCGGGGGCAGGCGGCAGCGATTTTGGCACTCCTCCGCGCCTCGGGTGAGGCACCCATTGCCCACCTCGAGAAGTCCTTTGGAAATGCGCGCGCCGCTGTCAAAAAGCTTACCACCCTCGGTTTGGTAGAAACGCGAACGCAGGAGGCCGAACGTGATCCGTTTTTTTCAGATCCCGTTCCACGCGACACACCTCCAGAACTCACAACCGCTCAACAAGCCGCCGCGGCTGCCATTACAAGTGCCCTTTCAGAAAAAAAAGGGGCCGGCTTTCTCCTCTTCGGCGTTACCGGATCCGGTAAAACAGAAGTGTACCTTTCAGCCATTTCAACCTGCTTGGATCAGGGTCGGGGCGCCCTCGTGATGGTTCCTGAAATTGCCCTCACCCCGCAGCTCGTGGGTAGATTTCGGGCGCGCTTCGGCGACGGTTTGGCGGTTTTGCACAGCGCGCTCGGCGAGGCTGACAGGTTTGCCATGTGGCAATCGCTTCGGCGTGGTGAAGTCAAAGTCGCCATCGGCGCTCGAAGCGTACTCTTTGCCCCGTTGCTAGATCCGGGCTTGATCATTGTCGACGAAGAACACGACAGCTCGTTTAAACAAGAAGAAGGTGTACGCTACCACGCTCGGGACATGGCATTGCTCCGCGCTCATCGAACCGGGGCGGTCTGTGTTTTGGGTTCGGCCACACCTTCCCTTGAGTCTGTCCAGCTCACAAAAACGGGCAAACTCACAGAACTTTCACTCCCCGACAGAGCGTACGGCGGAGCAACTCTACCCAAGGTAGAAGTGGTCAACCTCCGAACGGTGGGGCCGGGCCCGGCCGGTCATCCCATGCTCTCTCTACCCTTGGAAAGAGCGCTTGAAAAAACCCTGAAGGCCGGCGAACAGTCCATTGTCTTTCTCAACCGCCGCGGCTTTGCGCCCAGCGTTATATGCGGCAGTTGCGGCGCCATAGAAACTTGTAAAGCGTGTTCGGTCGCCCTCACCTACCACAAGCGGGGCAAGGCGCAGGAGGTTGACCTTTTCACCCGCGCCCAAGGTGGATGGGTAGAGTGCCATTATTGTGACTTTCACGCTCCCCTTCCTGAAGTCTGCTCCGGTTGCCAGGCGCCCGCCCTTATGCTCGAAGGATTGGGTACAGAACGATTGGAGTCGGCCCTGCGTGAAACGTTTCCGAGTGCCCGGATTGAAAGACTCGATCGCGATGTTGCCGACGGGAAAAAAGGTCAGGCAATCATGGCGCGCATGCACGCCCATGAAATTGATATTCTTGTGGGTACACAAATGGTCACCAAAGGGCACGATCTACCCAACGTGACCCTGGTTGCCGCCGTAAACGCCGACGCCGCGTTATCGCTGCCGGATTTCCGCGCGGCAGAACGTGGTTTTCAACTGCTTGTACAAGTGGCGGGGCGCGCCGGCAGGCACGAAAAGCCGGGTCAGGTGATCATCCAAACCCGCCAACCGCTCCACACGTCTGTTCAATGCGCCGCCAGTCACGACGTGCGGGGATTTTTGGCGCGTGAACTTGTCGACCGACGCGAGGTAGGTTACCCACCGTTCTCGCGTTTGGTATTGCTGCGTATCGACGCCGTTGACGAAGACTTGGCCCGCGACAGCGCCGCGCACATCGCTCGTATGGTAGAGCAGTCCCAACCGGGTCAAGAACATTTGGTTCACGTGCTTGGTCCGTCGGCCGCACCCATCGCGAGGCTCCGGGGTAGATATCGTTTTCGGGTGATGCTGCGGGCAAAAGAACGCGGCCCGCTGCGCAAAGCCACTCAGGTGGCCGCCCAGTGGATGGCCGAGTTACCCAATGCCGTCCGCGCCGTGATCGACGTTGACCCTGTATCGATGTTGTAAAAAAGCTCCCGGTAACCGACACCACGACGCAACGACCGGGCACGCCGCGCCATCAGGAACGTCTCTTCACCACGGACTCACAGAGAACACGGAGGAACACGGAGTTTTTTTGTTTCTTTGGCTGCTATGGGTACACATCATCCGCGATCCCAAACCTGACAAGTTTGTTGTCTAGCTGATGCAAGCCGATAGCGGTCTGAAATACAAAAAACTCCGTGGATCTGCGTGATCTCCGTGCCTCCGTGTTGTTGTCTTCACGCGCATCGGCAGATCATCCACGTCGTCGTTGCAACCGGTGAGCAAAGGAAACGGCAGAAAAAAAGAGGACAAGAGTTGCGCTTGTTCATTTGCGGCGGCGATGTTACGGCGCGTTCATGCGATTGCGAAGCGCCGTTCGAACCTCTTTCCAAGCCGTCGGATTGTGTACACTCGTTGCCGCTTGTGGACCCGCTGCTCCAGCGGAAGTTGCGCCTTGTCCCACCGGCTCGCCGTCGGCTTCGGCGGCACCTACCCAAACGCCCACCGCAGCGCCGTCGTCCTCCGCATCGGCCTACGCCGGGCACGGTGCGGGAAGCGTGTCGCCCGAGTTGCTCGCCAAATACGCTCCACCCCGTCTCCCGGCTGAGGTGTCGCGCCGCATTCAAGGATTTCTAGATGTGCGGGCCCCCGGCGCCGGCATATTGAGCCCCGACGGCAAACAACTCTTCTTTACCTGGACAATCACCGGCATTCGTCAGATCTGGCGCATTGATGGGCCTCAAAAGTTCCCCTCGCAACTCACCGGGGGTGAAGATCCCACCTGGGTAGCCGACATCACGGCCGATGGGAAAACCCTCATCGTCCAGCGTGATCGCAAGGGTGAAGAGTACCCCGGCCTCTACCTTCTCAACCCAAATGGCGGCGCCCTCACGGTCATTTCGCACAAAGAAAAAGTACAAACCCAATTCTTGTTTACAACCGCCGATTCAAAATGGGTCTACTTTAGAACCAACGAGAAAAAAGCCGATTCATACGCGATCTACCGGTATAATCTGGAGAGCAAAGCCACAGAAACCGTTTTTGAACAAGACGGCATTTGGGCCGTTGCCGACCACGTTGGGACAGAAAAGCTCCTCCTCATCAAAGAGGTAGGTTCCAACATGGAAGAGTATTTTGAATACAACGTGGCTCAAAAGGCTCTCACACCGCTTTTTGGTCAGGGCGAGCGTGAAAATTATCAAGCCGCCTACAGCGCCAAAGAGGGTGAGATCTTGGTGCTCACCCCCAAGTTGTCAGAATATCGCAGGCTCTACTCGTTTTCTGTAAAAGACAAAAAGTTTACCGCCATCAGTCCCGACATCAAACACGATGTTTCAGACTTTTCAATTGATGACGCCAAAACCAAAGTCTTCTACGGAACCAACGAAAACGGCTATTCGCGCCTTCACGTGCTCGATGCGAAAACGCTCAAGGAAGTGAAGCTTCCCAAGCTCCCGAGCGGCGACCATATCGTTCACGCGCGAACCACTCGCGACGGTTCACGCAGCGTTATTCAGATCGATCCTGGAAACAGCCCCCCTCAAAGCTACGTCATCACCTGGAAAGGTGACAAGGTAGAAAAGTGGCACTCTCCGTCGGCCCCTGAAATGGACACATCCACGTTCGCCAAGGCCGAACTCATGTATTACCCGGCGCGCGACGGCACGCAAATTCCCATGTTCGTCCGATCGCCGCGCGGCTGCGGAAGCTGCCCCGTTCTTGTCATGTTCCACGGCGGACCTGAAGCGCAGGCAACACCGGGGTTTAGTCCGCGCGGTCAGATCTTTGTCGACGCCGGATTTGTACTTGTGGAGCCCAACGTCCGCGGCAGCGACGGATATGGCAAAACGTGGCTTCACGCCGACGACGCCGCCAAACGCCTCAACATCATCACCGACATCGAAGACGCAGGCAAATTCGTCCGAAAAAATTGGACTGTCAATGGTAAGGTTCCCAAGGTGGGTGTGTTGGGCGGCAGCTACGGCGGTTATTCTACCCTGATCGCCATGACAATGTTCGCCGGCACGTATGACGCCGGGTCGAGCGTTGTGGGCATTTCCAACTTGTACACCTTCCTGATGAACACGGCGCCTTACCGTCGCATTCTCCGCATCAGTGAATACGGCGATCCTGAAAAAGAAAAAGACATGCTCCTCAAGCTGTCTCCGACCACCTACGTCGACAAGGTAAACGCGCCGCTCCAAATCATTCAGGGCGCCACCGATCCACGCGTCCCCGTGGGTGAGGCCGTCCAATTCAAAGAAGCATTGGATGGTAAAAAAATCCCCGCCGAACTCATTGTCTTCGCCGATGAAGGCCACGGCGCCCAAAAGCGTGAAAACCAAGTGCTCCAATACGGCCACATGGTCAGGTTCTTCCAAGAGCACCTGATGGGTAAAAAATAAAGCGCAAAGCGGCTTGTTGTGGACGAACCTCCCCATCCCCTCGTCTGGTGGCAACCTCACACCCGTCGCTGGGGAGGGCGGGTCACAGGCCTTCTGGTGGTTGCTGTTGCCACTGCCGCCTCGGCGGCGATGATCATCCTATCATTGCGCCGGTTTGGCCCCGAAAGTCCGGCCTTTTCGTTTGTGATTGTATGGTTGCCAATGACTTGGCTCGGCACCTTCAGCCATTTCGTGGGAATGCAACTTCCCAAAAGCTACCACACCCTGCGCCCCTTTGAGATGGATGGTCAGATCTACCAATACCTCGGCGTGCGACTTGTAAAACGCCTCCTTCGTCGCGGACCTTTTGCTCTGTTCAACCCCGGCCTGCACCTTCCAGTTGAGCGCACGCCCGAACAATTGAACATGCTTGAACAGCGGATGCGAACGGCCGAAACCACCCACGCTTTGTTGCTCGTGCTGACCCTTGGCGTGGTTGCAAACGCGGCGGCCCGAGGGTGGTGGGTTGCCGCCGCGTCCACCCTCGTGTTCAACCTTGTTATCAACGGCTACCCCGTCATGCTCCAACGCTACAACCGCGCCTTGCTCCACAAACGTTTTGCATGACATTCCCTACCGGTGCCCCGCCGCATGGAAAGCGAGGAGGATCTATTTGGGCGGCTTCATCTTTGCGTCGTCCACCTTCACGTCTTTTGTCACTTTGGTAAACGTGATGACGCTCTTGTCGCCGCTTTTTTCTTCAATCACAATTTTTTTAACCGTCCACAAATCGGCCGCAACAGACAACTCAAGGCTTTTGACAACCTTCTTCACTTCCTCGGTTTTCGGAACGGCCTTCAGCACCACACCGTCTTTTTTACTCGGTACAGAAAATTCGTAACGCGCTTTGAGTTGGTCGAGATCACCCCCCATAAAAATCAACAGGTCACTGAGCACATCGCCAAACTTTTTGGCCGCGGTTTTACTCACGTTTGCGCTGCCATTGGCGGTAGAAAAAGCAAACCCGTCGGGCGTAATCCAATACGTTACCGCATCGGGAGACTTCAGTTCCCACCTGAGTTTGTCAGGTCGAACCAACGTCATCTCCCCTTCACTTTTCACAGTGGACGACAAAAGCCCGATGGTGCGCTCCTGCGTAAACGTCGCCACCAGCGTCTTCAGCTTTTCGCGCGCTTTTTTGATCTCGGCAAACGTGTCACCCACGTCGTCGGCCTGCGCGGGTAGATGGAAGGTGACCGCTGCTGAAAAAGCGAGCGCGGCGAGAATGAAAGAGCGTCGTTCCATAGTCATGGGTAGGTGGGGTTAGTTGACACCTTGATGGGGAGATCCCGACTTAACCCACGCGTCGTACCTACCATCGTCGGCAATTGGATCGGCTGCGATAGAGTCTACGGTGGAGTCTTGATCGGGCGCGTATTGGGAAGAAAGCAGCTTCGCGAGGTCAAACTTGATAAACCTACCCACGAGGTGTGGACCTTCACTTACCCAAAGAACTTTGGCGGTGGCGTCCATCACAACGGCGTGAGTGGCAATTAAGGCATCGAGCGTGCGCCGGTCACCAAGGGGCAACGTTTCACCACCGGGGCCGGATTTGTCGCGAAGCACGCTCACCGCGTCTTGGACGGAGGCGCCGGGCCGAAGATTCGCCAAGATTTCATCAAGCCGTTTTCTGCGGCTGGTGGTGCTTGTGGATGCGAGCACCCGTTGGTTGGCTGGGTCGGGCGCGAGCGGCCCTTCAAGATGGTTTGTGAGCGGCACTTTTCCGCGCCCTCGCCGCACAAACGGCGGCTCCCCCGGAACGCGCTCCACAACGGCCGCGTCGCCGGAAGCGTCGACAAGCATGAGCATGTGCGGCACCATCGCCGCCTTGGAAAGCAGTATTTCGATGGCTTCGGTGGTGGTGTGCGCCCGCCCGAGGAGATCGCGAACCGTGTGTACCACCGGCTCCCCCTTCGGTTGAGCTTCTTTTGCTCGGGCGCCGTGAACCACAACGCCCAACCCGTCGGCGTTCATTCCACTCACTGCACCAACAAGACCGGGCCACGACACAGAAGCGTATGGAATACGGTCTGTTTGGCGAACAAGAAAAACGGCTTTCCCCTCGTCGAAAATCGGCCCGGCTTCAAAGTCAAAGTTGCGCGCCAACAGGGCATGTCCACCTTCGGACGCCGCATCGGTCAGGGCAAAACTGGTGCACCCTAGAAGGGGTGAATGTTCAAACGAAAGGGCAATATCATACAGCGATTGTAAAAAAATGAGCCGCTGGTAGGTAGGCATAAAATCGGCGTACGGATCGGGTGAAAACCCCAGCGATTGAGCCGCTATTTCACGCCGCCGCTCATCGGGCATACCCGCATCTACCCCTCTGAATTGCAGGCGACTGATATCGACAATCAGCCAACGCACAGGGGCGATGGGTACATACTTTTCAAACTGACCGTAGAGCGTGCCTTCGTTTTGAACCATCTCGCGGTATAAAAGGCGCGAGTGGGCATACCCCATTTCTTCGGGTGAACCGGTGAGCCCTACCTCCAAAATTTTACCGCGGTGTTTTGCGTAACTTTGCCCAAACGTACGCAGATCTCCCCGTTCGGTAACCTCGCCCTTCGGAGTGACGACGGTGGGCGGGTCAATGGATGTGAACGCTCGGACGCCGCCGTGAAAAACGCACGGGCCAACCAAGAAAATAGCCAGCGCGATGAGCTTTTTCTTGTGGTTTTTGAGGCGCGAAACAAACCCGCTCACGAAGAACTTTGCACCTGTTGAATGACAGGTTCACTCACCTTCCCTTCCCGTTTTGGGGCCGGACGGGTAGGTACGAAGACCGGATGGGGAGGTCGCGTCATGTATCGAGTTTCAACGAGCGTTCCCACCACCCGAACAATAATGCGCGCCGGATCGCGCACGCTGTGAAAATGGGTAACCCGCTCTTTTTCAGGTGGGTAGATCACGTGAATAGGGGCTTCCACCACCGGCGTTTTTGAAGCGAGCAGCCGAAGGATAATCTCCGCCTCAAAAGCGTACCCATTGGCTCCGCCGTCGGCTGCGAGCGTTGCAGCAATGGGATACCGGCGAAGCCCACACTGCGTATCCGAAAAATGAGTGCGCGCAAATGTGGATAGAAAAAAGTTGGAAATGCGATTGGAGATTTGATTGGGGCGCGGCGCTCCGGCTTTTACCAAGTCGCGAATGCCGAGCAGGAGAGCGTTTTTTGGAGCCGGGTTATGGAGAAGTGACAGAGCGTCGGCCGCTGCGTGTTGACCGTCGGCATCCACAGTCACCGCTGTTTCAAAGCCCGCGTCGTAAGCGGCCCACAATCCTGTTCGGAGAGCGGCTCCTTTTCCCCGATTGTGCGCGTGGCGAATGACACGTGCGCCGGCGCGCTCGGCCTCGACCGCCGTGTTGTCGCGCGAGCCGTCGTCGACAACAAAGATCGCCTTTGGATCGGGCCAAATGGCAACGAGTGACCGCACCACTTCATAAACGCTGCGGCCGGCGTCGTACGCGGGAACAAGGGCACAACCGGACATTGGTAGGGCGATTACCACGCGAACGGCGTGGCGAGTAGTCGGCGCAAAAAACGTGCATCGTCACACGTCGCGGCCTAGGCTTCGGGCGTTTATGGAGCCGAAAAACGACGAAGAACTCCTTCGTTACAAGGCCAAAGCCGTGCTCAGGCAACGAGCTTCGGCGCTTCGACGCACCATTCCAAAAGAGGCGATTAGTGAGCGTTCAGGCCAGATCTGCGAGCGCGTTGCAAACTTGCCTGAAGTGATTGCCGCGCGAACGGCAGCGCTTTTTTATCCGATGGAAAACAAACACGAGGTGGATCTCAGGCCCCTCGACGCGGTGCTTCGCGATCGAAACGTGCGCGTTGCGTACCCAACGATCAACGGCGAAACGCGCGTGATGACGTTTCGATTCACGAATGCGCTGAGCGACGTTGCGATGCGGGACATGATGTTTGCCGAACCTCCGCACGACGCTGAAGAAGCTGAGGCGCTTGATGTGATTGTGGTTCCGGCGCTTCAAGTGGACGGCGCAGGCCATCGCATTGGATACGGCGCGGGATTTTATGATCGAACCCTCGTTCGGTATTTGCCGGGTGCAACGGCGATCATTGTGGCGTTTGATTTTCAGCTCATTTCAGAAGTACCTGTCACCGAGGGGGATATTGCATGTCCTTTTATTATTACCGACAAACGCATTCTCCGCGTTTCGAGCGTTTGACCGCATGGTGGTCGGCACAGCGCCCGTCGACGCCTCTGATTGTGTACACAACGAAATGTGGCATGCGCCGGCCGCAATGCGTACACATCTCGTAACAAGGCGTTTCGTTGCGAAAAGCGCCCACTGTTGGGCGCCTTGACGTGGGTGAAGGCGTGTTGAGACAGACGCGCCGAAAACGCAGTCCAGAAAACCTGGGGCGTTGACGTTGAGCGATGTTACCAGCGCCAGAGCCGGCCCAAATCCAACTCGACGGCATTGAAAGGTTCGGGCCGAACTTTGATGTTGCCGGAGCACGTTTCAAGTTCGGCGAAACGGCCTGACTCTAAACGGTACACTTCAATGGTTTCAATTCGCGGGTCGCAAAGCCAGAGATGAGTGACCCCTTCACGGCGATAAATGCGGCGTTTGGGACCGCGATCCATGGCTTCTGTGCTGTCGGACAGAATCTCGCAAACCCAATCGGGCGGGGTGGTGATGGCGGCTTCGCTCGGCTCTTCAGGCAATCGCTCGCGGCGCCAACCCGCAATGTCCGGGTCGAGCACGTCGGGCGCAGAACCCAAGTGCAACTCCGGTTCAACAAGAATAACCCACCCACCCGGATCGCCGTCATTGGGGTCGAAAAAACCACCCAGCGCTCGGGCGAGGCGCGTTGCCACTTTTGCGTGACGCGGTCGCGGTCGCGGCAGGAGCGAAAGGCGACCGTCCAAAATTTCTGCGACGGTGTGTTCGGGCGCGTTTCGATACGCTTCTGCCACGTGCAACGGCACGCCCGGAAACGCTCTATCAAACAACGGCGCAACCGAAACCATTCTGAAAGAATGCCTTGGAACGCAGTTTCAATCAAGTTGATGGAAACGGCGCGTCCGCCGCGGCAATTGGGGCTCACGCGCCGTCACCGCGGCTTCGGTTTTGAGCCGAACAGAATGCGTGGCGACCCCGGGCAGAGTTGAACTGCCGACCAACGGTTTAGGAAACCGCTGCTCTATCCACTGAGCTACGGGGCCAACGTGGAAGCGGGCATTTGCCACATTGCGCGGAACCTTTCAACCCGGTTGATTGTGTACACACAACGGCGAGGGCCGGGGAGCGCGCCGATCTACCCAAAGCGGCTTTGAGCTTCTTCGAGAATGGGTTTGAGGGCTTCTACCAAAAAGCGAACGCGCGGTTCGAGGACCATTGTCGCGTGCATTCCAGGCAACTCCACAACGCGAATGTTGCCGCGAACCACGTTGGACCAGCCGAGAGTTGGATTTGGTTCGGCACCGGGCGGTTGGAGCTTGGAGCGAAAGATCACCACGTCGCCGTCGTACGGCTCGGGGAGAAACGCTTCACTCGCTTCTCGAATGAACCCCGGTGAAGGCTTTAGATAGTCAGGCGGTTCGCGTCCGCGCTGTTCGTACGTCCACCGCTGCACGGCCTGGGCTGCGACGTCGATGCGATCAAGGCTCTCCATGTAGCCGTAATGAAGCTTTTCTTGAACGTAGGTGACGCGCTCGCGGTTGCTCATCATCCAGAGCGCGCCGAGGTGATGGTCGAGCCGCTGGTACACCGCTTCGGCCGCAACGCCGGTGCGAGTAGCGTCTGCGCGTTGCTTTGGATAGTCGGGCCCCCACGTGTCGAACATGGCGAGGAGCGCCACCGTTTCACCGGCAGCGCGGAGGCGGCGCGCCATTTCATAAGCCACTTTGCCGCCGAACGAAGCCCCCGAGAGGTAATAAGGGCCGCGCGGAAACGCGGTGCGGATCTCGTCGAGGTAATACGTGGCCATGTCTTCGACGGTTTTTGTGTGAACCACACCGTCGTCTTCAATGCGGCACTGCAACCCGTAAAATGGCTGATTTTCGCCGAGGCGCGCAGCGAGGGGCCTATACCAATACACCTGGCCGCCGCCCCCGTGTACACAGAACAAAGGCGACTTTCGACCTTTGGGCTGCATTGCCACGAGCGATCGAAACACGGGAGCCGCACCCGCTTTTCGAAGCGCTTCAGCCAATCCGCGCACAGTGGGTTTGTCGAAAAGAACCGCGTTGGGAAGGCGTTTGCCCGTTCGTTTATGAAGCTCGGCGAGCGTGTGTACAGCCGCGAGCGAGTGACCGCCGATCTCGAAGAAATTGTCGTCGAGACCAATGTGTGAAGTGCCGAGCACCGCACGCCAGATTTCAAAAATTTGCTCTTCAAACGGCTCGTGCGCGACATCGCCCGAAAACGAGGCCGCGGGCACATCAATCGTTGCGCCGTTCGCAAACGGATCGGGCAACGCCGCGCGATCGACCTTGCCGTTTGGATTTAGCGGCAGCGCAGAAAGCGCTACAAACGCCGACGGAACCATGTGTTCGGGAAGCACTTCGCGCACCGCGCGGCGCAGCTCGGCCACCGCCGGCGCTTCACCCACCGGAACGTAATAGGCCACGATCCGCAGGTCATCGGCGTTGGTTTTGTTGGCGACAACGATCACTTCGCGAAGAGCGGGATGCTTTCGAAGCACCGCTTCGATTTCGCCAAGCTCCACACGATAGCCGCGGATTTTGACCTGAAAATCAACGCGCCCTAAAAACTCGATCACACCGCCCGCAAGCTCGCGAACGCGATCGCCGGTGCGGTACACAAGTGAGCCGGGGCGCTCTGGATCGGGCACAAATCGCTCGGCCGTGCGTTCAGGTTGTTTGAGGTAACCCGATGTGACGCCCGCACCGCCGATGTAGAGTTCTCCAGGATCGCCTTGTTTTACCGGCGTTCCATGTTCATCCAAAATGTACACATGGGTGTACGCAATGGGCCGACCAATGGGAACCGAGGCTGCAACGTTGCGAATCGAACTTGCTTCTGCGAGGTCAAACGTGAGCGAACCGATGGTTGTTTCGGTGGGGCCGTAGTGGTTGATCCACCGCAGGTTGGTCATTGCCGAGATGCGATCGACCAAGCTCCACGACGATGCTTCACCGCCGGTGAAAAGAATTTTGCGCGGCAAAACATGTTTTCCGTTGGAAGCCGCAAGCAGCGCATTCAAGTGAGACGGCGTGATCTTGAGAACATCAATGGGATGATCTTTGGCGTAGGCCGCGAACAGATCGCCGTCGAGCGCCGCTTGTTGATCGATCACATGCAATGTTCCGCCGAACGCGAGCGCGGGAAAAATGCTTGTGTTGCCGAGATCGGCGGCGAGCGTTGACACGGTTGCCCAAGACAATCCGCCCGCATCGTCAAAGCTCGCTGCGTTCACTTTTTCGCCGACAAAACGAGCGTAGTTCACAACGTTTTCGTGACGAACGGCGACGCCTTTGGGTACACCCGTAGAGCCGGATGTGTAGATGACGTAAATGAGATCGCTCGCCGAGCCGCTTTTGAAGGGTTTGCAGCGCTCTCCCCAGCGAGCAACGAGGCGTCGCGGTCGACACACACAATGCGCGCGTCCGTGGCGGGCAACGCTTTTAAGAGCGCTTGCTGAGTAACGATGACGGGCGCGGCTGTTTCTTGGAGCTGATGTGAAAGGCGGGCTTTGGGCGCATCGGGCAAGAGAGGCACATACGCGGCACCTGCTTTGAGAATACCGAGCAGCCCCACGATCATGTCGACCGAGCGCTCCATGCAGAGAGCCACACAAACGTTGGGCCCCGCACCGGTTTTTCGAAGCGAGTGCGCCAACCGGTTGGCCGCTTCATTCAGCTCCGAATACGAAAGGGCCGTAGAGCCACACCGCAGAGCCGTTCGATGAGGGACGCGGGCGGCCTGCGCCTCAAACAGATCGTGAAAACAGGAGCCAACCGAGCGCACAGGTTCGGCCGCGCCGAAGTCGGCTTGAGACAACTGTCGAAGGTTCGAAGGCTCGCTCATCTCGGACGGCGCCGAAGGCTGGATTGCAATCTCGTGGGAGAGGCGCGGCTCGGGTGGGCTTCTGCCTCCCAAAATGAAAGCCCGACCGTACTTGCCGCCGTGATCGGAATCAACCCAAAGTTTGATGTTTCTTATGCGTACACTTGCTTTGAAAACGAGCGCCTCTCAACCATTTTTTTCGGCTAGAGTCGCGAGGCAAAGCGTGAAAAATTCGCTTAAAATAAAGCCTTTTTTGAATAGGACCGACGCATTTCGTTCCCGTGTTCAATCAGCTCTTACAGAGCTTGAGCATGAGGCGAAACGCCACACCGTTAACACGCTCGTACGCACCAAAAGGGCTCTTTTTCAAGCAGTTGTTGAACGATCTGTCGCAACGTCTCACCCCGATGGAGTGCCCTGGATTGATGCTCTCTCAAGCATGATTGCCGAGGCACTTGATCACGCGCAAAATGTACACACGGAGGATGACAAGCAGCGATTGGAAGCCGCTCGAACGGCGCTCGGTGATTGTGAGCCAACGCCTTTCGATCTCGGCGCAGTGCAGGAAACGCTCCTCGCGGGCGCCTCGGTGAAATCGGCCGATGGGCGCGATCGAGCGGCGTCGCGCGGGCGAACGGGTCGATCGTACGAAGCCCCGAACACCGCGCGACGCACCGCGGGAGCGCATTACACACCCGAAGCGCTGGCTCTTGAGGTGGCTCAAAAAACGCTCGATCCGTTGCTTCGTCGGTGTCACGCGCCCAATGACGTTTTGCAGCTCCGCGTCTGCGACGCATCGATGGGCGCGGGGGCGTTTCTTCTCGCCGCGGCGCAAGTGCTTGCGCGCGCTCTTGTCAAACTGCGCGCCGACTCGGGGATCGACGCGCAGCGCGTCGCAATGGATGAGGTCATCCGCACGTGTTTGTTCGGCGTGGACATCGATCCGGTGGCGGTGGCGCTCGCCCGCATTGCTTTGTGGATCGAAGCTCGGGATCTACACGACCCTCGGTTGTTTTTGACTCAAGCGTTGCGGGTTGGAAACGCTCTTGTTGGTATAAACGGCGCATTGACCAAAAACGCACAGATCGCATTCAATTCGAGTTCAACTCCACCGCGTCGATCTGCCAAACGTGCGCCGACAGATGTTCAGATTGCAGAACCCTTCCATTGGAAAGACGAGTTTTACGCGGTGTTTGAGCGTGGAGGTGGATTTGACGCATTCGTCGGCAATCCTCCCTGGGTTTCGTACGCAGGTCGAGCCGCTCAACCCCTCAGTGAAGAGTTATTTGACTATTACCATCGCTCGTACAAGTCGTTTGCCGGCTATCGCAATTTGCACGGGCTTT
Organism: Polyangiaceae bacterium; assembly: GCA_016712345.1. Lineage (GTDB taxonomy): Bacteria > Myxococcota_A > Polyangia > Polyangiales > Polyangiaceae > JADJRH01. Next base: position 1,326,207 of record JADJRH010000011.1, on the reverse strand, counting down.
TCGTTGAGAGAGTGGCTCACCTGACTCGGCCCGGCGGGCGAATCGGCCTTGTAGTTCCCACGTCCACTTCGGATCTCAAAGGGTACACACCCACGCGCGCGACCCACGACGAACTCTGTGAAGTGGACACAACGCTGCCCGACTTCGGCAATCGGTTTGCAGACGTTTTTCAGCCGTGTATGGGGCTTCTTTCAACGCGGCGTTTCGAGTCTCGCTCCAACGTGAACGGTGAGCCTTGGCCTCTCGAAAGATCCGACATTGACGCGGCCTCCATCGAACTTCTCACTCGGCTCGACAAGCTTCCTAAAGTGCCACCCGAGCTGTTCGGCGAGCGCGGATTTCAAACGCAGACGGGCGATGTCGAAACGTTCGGGCGTGGTGATGAACCGTGGGCCGCCGGTGAAGTCGGCCTTCGCGCGGGGACAGACGTGGCGCCTTTTCTGCGAAAAGCGCCCTCGTTTCGATGCGACCCTTCGCGCTACGGCAAGCGTTTTCGATCGTCGGAGTCGTTCGCTGAGGTGCGCGTTCTCGTTCGGCAAACGGCACGTGTACCCATGGCATGTCTCGCGGACGGTCTTCCGTTTCGAAACTCGGTGCTCGCCGGGTTTGAAATTCCGGGTGTACCTCCGCCGCTCCTCGTTGCGTATCTGTGTTCGTGGCCGGTTGGTTTTTTTCACTTCATGCGCCACCGCGACGCGCGTCAGGGCATGCCGCAAATCAAGATCGGCCACCTGCGCTCATTGCCTTTGCCGTCCGGGTCGGCGGCGGATCATCAAGCACTTATACAAATGGGTACACATCTGTCTGAACGAAACACCGGCATCACGCTCGACGAAGAAGAAGCCCTGTGCACATGCGTCTCGAACCTATGGAATCTCAGCCAAAACGAGCGCGATTTGGTTCGAGCGTGGGCCCACGCGCGAAGGGTTGTGTCCACCTGAACTTGGCCCCCGATTTCGCGTCATGGCATTCGGGTCGAAATGACCGAAGGCTGTCTCTACCAGGGCGACAACCTCCAGATTCTGCGCCGCCACGTGCCCGATGCGTCGGTGAATCTTGTTTATCTCGACCCGCCGTTCAACTCAAACAGGGTGTATTCAAAACCGCCGAGACGCTCCGGCGGGCCGAAGATCCTGGGGTTTGACGATACGTGGCGTTGGGACAGAGCGGCGTCCGACGCGTTCGATGAACTGTGCGATCGAGGCGACAACGCCAAGCTGACACTGATCCTCGCGGCATTTCGAAACGCGCTGGGAGCGGGCGATTTGCTGGCCTACCTCACCATGATGAGTACACGCCTTGTTGAACTCGCGCGTGTACTCAAGCCCAGCGGATCGCTTTATCTGCACTGTGATCCCACGGCCAGCCACTACCTCAAGGTGTTGCTTGATGTGGTGATGGGCCCGGGCACGTTTCAAAACGAGGTCATTTGGCGTTATCGGCGCTGGCCCACGCGCGCGAATCGTTTTCAACGGATGCACGATGTGTTGCTTTTCTATTCAAAAAGCGATCGCGGAGAACACTCGTTTCAAACGCTCTACGGCTACGAGAGTCTGGCACCGTCCACATTGAAAACATTCGGAACGAAAAAACAGCTCGCCGACTTTTCGTCGGGGCATCGCAAGCCTTCCACGTTGAACGAAGAAACCCTCGGCCCGCCGCTGTCGGACGTGTGGGAAGTGGGCGTGATTGCGGCCATTGGAAAAGAGCGAACCGGCTGGCCTACCCAAAAGCCCGAGGCGCTCCTCGAACGAGTGGTGCGCGCGTCGAGCCGCGAGGGTGACATCGTTCTCGATCCGTTTTGCGGCTCGGGCACGTCGCTCGTTGTAGCTCACAAACTCGGACGCCGATTTTTGGGTATTGATGCGGCGCCGCTCGCGATCGAAACCGCTCGCAAAAGGCTTGAAAACGCGGGCGCCGACGCGCGCGTTGTACACAAGGATCCCGCCGTTGCGAATGTTGCTTAATTAGCTACCGATAGCGGGCGTCGTAAGCGAACGCGCGGCGAATCACCGATTCTTTGCCGTCGAGATTTTTCACTGACACGTCCACCATCTGACCATCGGTGCCGGGCGGCGTTTTGCACTCGATAAGGTCGGGGCTGATAACCTTAAACTTTACCTGTTTGCCGCCGATCGTAACGATCACGTCGGCATTGAAGTGCTTTCCGGTGATGCTCATTTCTGTGCCGCCCGCGGTGCTTCCGCGATTGGGTGCAACCGATTCAACCACCGGGGTTGGGAGCGCGATAAACCGAAACATGTTCTTGGCGACGGTAGAACCGGTTTGATTTGTACCCACCTCAATGTCGACAAAACCGGTTATTTTGCAGGGCGGCGTGACGATCTCGATGAGTTCACGACTCTTGATCACAATGCTCTTGGGGCGCTCCCGACCAATGCGAACAAACGTGTCTTGTGAAAATCCTTCCCCTTCAATGGACACCCGCGTGTTGCCGCTCATTGGGCCTTGATTGGGAGCGCAACCGGTGACACGCGGCGGTGGCTGATCGTTGTAGTAGAAAACATCTTCAAACCGCACCGTGACGCCCTCGGCGCTCACAAGCTCCACGGCGACGGCACCCTCTTTGGGACGCGGCGGAACAAGCACTTCCATTTCGGTTTTGCTCGAAACGCGCGTTGTGGTGCGCACCTCCGCAATTCTGACAACCGTGTTTTCATCAAAGTTGTCGCCCGTGAACATCACGTGAACGTTGCCGTGGGTCGGCCCGCGATTGGGCGTCACGGCGATCAGTTTCGGGGGCGTCGGCACACGGTCGTAGAAGAACGGTGCCGTGACTGTCTGACCGTCTGGGTTGGCGATCACCAGTGTCACTTCTCCGGGCTCAGCCCCGGGTGGAACAATCACTTCGAGAAGACCGCCGTTTTTCCACTTCGCAGCAGCGTCTTTGCCACCGATCGTGGCAATTGCGTTCTCCGCGAAATCGGCCCCGCTCACCAACAAGCGTGCTCCGCCGGTAACCCAGGCTCGATCCGGCGTGATCGTTGTGAGTTTCGGTGGGGGCGCGGCTCTGTATTCAAAGCCATTTTCAAGCGCAACAGTGAGGCCATCGGGATTTGTAACTCGAACCGCTCCGATCGCCGCTTCATGCGCTGGAGCCGTAAAAAGAAGCTTTTTGTCGCTGTCGTAAGTGACTTGAGGAGCGAGTTTTCCAAACAGCGTCACCGTGCAACCGCGGGCAAAGTTGCGCCCGGTGATCACCACGCGCGTCCCACCGAGCGGCAAACCCACAGTGGGCGAAACGCCTTCAATCACCGGCCCTTCAGCAATTTTCAGCTTGCCGACAAGGGTGGCCGACTGGCCGTCTGGATTGGTGATCACAATGTCGATCGGTCCCGGGTTTGCACTCGCAATGGTGAGTTCTAAACAGTCTTCCCCTTTGTACACAGCAGGCACTGGAAGACCGCCGATCGTGACGATCACGCCTTCTACAAACGCTTCTCCGAAGACACGAACGGTGCCCCCCCGCGGCCCCAATGTGTCCGGCTTGACGAACTCGGGCAGTGGCGGAACATCGTATTGAAAGCCGTGAACGCGCGCTTCGCTCGCGCCGTCGGGGTTTGTCACGCGAACGTCCACGTAACCAAACGTAGAGCGCTCAGGTGTACACACGCGTAAACACTCGGCGCTTTCGAACGTGACCGCCACGTCCACATCGCCGATGCGAACAACACACCCGTCGACAAACCGCTGCCCGGTGATGGTCAGCGCGGTGCCCCCGCGAAGCGGCCCGTGCGCGGGCGAGATCGCTTCAATGTGAGGGGGCAATACGGCCGGTGCAGGCGCCTCTTCGGGTTCGCTCTTGGCGGCTTCTTCGACCTGTTCGGCGGCGCTCTCGGCTTGTTCGACAGCGCTCTCCGTGGGCGCCGCTTGATCCGACAGAGGCCCGTTCGCGGCGGACGCCTCTTGGGGTTCTGGCGCACTCGCATTTTCCGCGGGTGCTTCAGGCGCGTCGCCCGCTTTTGCTTCCGCGGGTGCTTCAGGCGCATCGCCCGCTTTTGCTTCCGCGGACGCAGCTTCTTGCCCGGCCGGCGCCGATTCGACAGCGCTCGCAGTGGGCTGCTCCGCCGCACCTTGTGTACCTTCGCCGACGTTGGCTTCCGCTTCGTTCTCGGGGCTGTGAGGCGCCATTGGCCGACCCTACCGCAACATGCCCGCGGTCAAAACGGCCTTTTGGTTTCACGCGGACTAATCTTTGCAGTCGCCGTTTTTGCAGACACCGCCGGCACACTCATTCTTGCAAGCACCGCAGTGTTTGGGGTCACTCAGCGTATCCACACAGCGGTCCTCACACCGGTCTTGCCCCGAGGGACACTGGCACTCACCACCGTTGCAACTGGCTCCGCCGGTGCATGCCTTTTCACAGGAACCGCAGTGCAGATTGCTTGTTTTTAGGTCGACACACACGTCGCTGCAAACGGCATCCTCGCCCGAGCATTCACCTTCCACACAAGCGCCGTCGACGCAAATTTCGTCGTCATCACATTCGTGTTTGCAGGCGCCGCAGTTGTTGACATCGGTGGCAACATCCACGCACGTTTTTTCACAATGCGTTTGGCCGGTGGGGCAAACGCAGGTTCCGGCGCTACAAAACGCTCCCCCGGAGCATTTTTCATCACACGATCCACAATGCGTATTCGAAACGCCGAGGTTGTAACATCCGTCGTCGCAGGCGCTCAGGGGAACGTCACAGGTTAGGTTTGGGTTGTCGTCACCGCCGCTTCCGCCGTGACCTCCCGAACCTCCGTGACCGGAAGCCCCGTCCCCTCCCCCGCCGTCGAGAATGATGGCGGGGAGCCGAACATCATCGCACGCAGGCAGGCCCAGGGTGGCTGCAAACGCAACCACACCACCCAACAGGGCCGCAACAACGGACGATTGAAGGCTCTTCACGCGACCAACCATACTAACGGAGATTTCTCCCCGCACGAATGGGTCATCAGGATCGGCGTTTGGCACGGGTGACAGAGTTTTTTCATGGCAGCCACACGTTTACGCCCAGGCCAAGGCCGACAAGAGGCTCTTCAAGCGCGACATCTCCAATACCGACAACCTCTAAAACGGGCCTCGGTCGAGCAATTGCGCCAAACAGATCCGCGCGAACGCCGACCGCAGGCATGGCGCGCCATTCAAGCGAAGCACGCAACATGGGCAGGGCATGGGCAACGATGCCGTCGGAGGCTTGCACTGCCGAACTGCTCACTTCTGCGTCGTACCCCATAAACCCGGCAGCCAACCCAACACCTCCCCATACATGCAACGCGGAGGGTTTCGTTGGATACCGCGCCAGCAAGGCCACGCCAATCGCACCGTCGGCGATTTTCACCTTCCCATTCGCCGTGGACAGTTCACTCGGAACAACGGGAACAAGGGCTGAAACATCCACACCGAAATAAGGCCTTACCATTTTCGTAAACCCCCAAAGTCCGCCTCCTCCGGGCGACAAGGGTGTGGCCGGGCGCAAAAGAATCATGGGTGAGATATAAATGGTCAGATTGTCGGGCCACGGTCCGGCGTTCAGGTCAGGTTTTTCAACAATGGTAGGTCCAACACCGGAAGGGCCGCCGTTCGGTGGGCCGGCGGCTTGGGTAGATCCGTGGATAGGTGCGGTGGCGGATGGAGCGGCTGCCACCGCAGCGGCGGCCGAAGCGGCGGGAACCGCCGCTGAGGCCGAAGTTGCGGATGCGCTCGTACCCCAATGCGGGCGCAACAATTCTACCGTGCGGAGGGCCAACGAGCGCGCGGCCGCATCGACATCGGGCTGCGAGTCTGAAAGAACCGTGTCGACCTGTCCCGCCGGGGCATTGAGCCACCAAATGCGCACCGACCTGCGCGACGGCTCCACAAGCACCGCGGCTGCGGCTCCTCGACCTCTACCCATCGCTTCAAGCGACGCCGATTCCGCGGCGGTAACCTCCACTGTAACGCCCGCGGCAATCAACTCATCGATCAAACGGGCGGCCACGGGATCACCAACCCCGGTAGGAACCACCACCACGCGCGCCGAAGGACCGGCCAACGCGGCTCTCCCCGCAAAAAACAGCACAAAAATGGCTGCGATCCACTTCGATCGCAAACGAAACATGATCGCACCACAGCGCAGAAAACGCCCGAGCGCAATGGGTAAGTTTTAGTGACCCCGCCGCATGCCGTGTTCAATACCCACTACTTATCAAGTGTTTTTCGCGCACCTGAATCCGCCGCTGGCAAATCGGTAGGTGGGCTCAAACGCGGTGCGCGCGGTAACTCGCAGCGCCGCGGCGCCGTGCATGAACGAGCCGCCGCGCATGACCCGATGGGAAGATTTTTGACCAACGTTGCGCGGGTTGTTGTCAGGTCCGTTGGTATAAAAGTCGGGATCGTCGGCGTCGTCGCACCATTCAAGAACGTTGCCGGCCATGTCAAGTGCACCAAACGGAGAAGCGCCGCGAGGGTAAGATCCAACAGGCGCCGTGCCCCCGTCGTGGTGGCCAAAAAGCGCTCTCGACTTGGAAGGATCTTCCCTACCCCATGGGTAACGTCGGCCATCTGTGCCGCGAGCCGCCTTTTCCCACTCGGCCTCACTTGGTAAACGTTTGCCAGCCCACGTGGCGTATGCGCGGGCGTCGAGCCACGAAACGTACACAACGGGGTGTTTTGCAAGGCGTTTGATGGTGGCTGTGTCGCGCACGTGCATTAAAAACCGGGCGCGATTTTCGTCTTCGGGGCTGTATCCTGTCGCCTGCAAAAACGCTGCGAACTCCGTGTTTGTCACGGGGAACCTGTCGATATAAAACGGATCAATGTGTACGCTTCGTCTCCCCACACCCATCAGAAACGGTCCACCGGGAACAAGCACCATTTCATGCCCCGCGGTATCCTGAATCACAGGGGGTAGATCACCTTCCAATTCAGGCGGCGATTCTGCACTGAGCACGTCGGCGAGAGCGATTGCCAGCGCTTCTCGAAAAGCTTGGCAGTTGGGGGGTCGATCGCTTGGGTTTTTGCTCAGCGTCCTGACAATCAGCGCATCGAGCGCTTCTGGAACGTCGGCTCGCAATCGGCTCGGCGGCTCGGGTGTTTCGTGCACCTGAGCCATCATCACGGCAAAGTGATTTGGATAGTCAAACGGCACTCTACCCGTGCAAAGTTCATACAGAGTGATGCCAAGCGAGTACACATCGGAGCGCGGGTCTGCGAGTTGAGGCGCTCGCACTTGTTCGGGCGCCATGTAGCGACACGTACCAATGAACGCTCCCGTCACTGTGAAAGTGGTCCCTTCGCGAATTTTCGCGATGCCAAAATCAACTATTTTGGCAGTCATTTTAGACCCGGCTGTGCGCACAATCACGTTGTCAGGTTTCAGATCGCGGTGAACAATTCCCGACCCGTGGGCTTCGTGCATTGCGTCGAGCACCGAGCCAAAAATGGAGAACACCTGCGGCCAGGGGACGCGGCCACGCCAGCGCTGGATGTGCCTTGTCAGGGTCACCCCCTCAACTCGCTCCATCACAATGCCGAGCAGCTCTTGATCTTGCAAAAAGTCGAAGATCGCGGCGGCGCCCGGATGCTGGAATGCGCGAAGTGCACGAGCCTCGCGCTGAAACCTTCGTCTCACTTCAGGGTCGGCCGCGAGGTTTGGGTGCAGGCACTTGATTGCAACGTTTCGTTTTCGAGCGTCGTCCCACGCGCTGTACACAACGCCCATTCCGCCCACGCCGAGCGGGCTGTCGAGTGTGTACACACCAAGGCGCGTGCCGGGCGGAAACCTCCCGCTCACAGCAAGCGGGTCCAGCTCCGTGGGAGGTACACCCGTGGGTTCAAACGGCTCGGCCGACACGGGCGTGGCCTGCGTTGGGGTTCCGCAGACATGACAAAAGCGTGCTGCTTCAGCCAAAATAGAGCTGCATTTGTGACAGAGGGTCGGCTCTCGCCCGCCCATAACAATGGCAGGCTCGCACAAAATCGGGCGCGGCGTACATTTTGGTGAGCCTCGCGCCTAACCCCAAACCTCTGGATGGCTTAGTGACGGCAGATCCCGCGCGAATTGGTGGCAAGGCTCGCCCCTCCGGCGGCGGCGCAACGGTGGTGCGCCTTGTGGTGCCTCAGCGCGCGTCGCAACCCGACATAAAAGACGAACCGTCGCGCCCCGAAAAGTCTGCCCAAGTCAGTGATGAAGCGCTGGTGATGGCGTGCCACGCGGGCGAGCGATGGGCGGCGGCGGCCCTGTTAGAACGGTTTGCCCCAATGGTGGAGCGCCTGCTTCGCCGCGTGTTGGGGCACGATCCCGAGCTTGAAGACCTCACACAAGAGGCGCTCACAACAATTCTCACTTCCATTCACCAAGTGCGTGAAGCGGCGGCCATTCGCGGGTGGGTGGCGCAGGTTGCCGTTCACACGGCTCATCGCGCTATTCGAAAACGCAAGCTCTACCGCTGGCTCTTATTTTGGTACCCGGCGCCCAACGAGAGCATCGATCCCGACGTGACCTCGCGCGAAACGTTGCGTCGTGTGTACTCCGCGCTCGCCGAGCTTCCCGCTGATGAGCGCATTCCGTTTGCGCTTCGATTCATTGACGAAATGCCGCTGGAAGACGTTGCGCAGGCGTGCGGAGTGTCGCTTGCAACAATCAAGCGCCGCCTGTCGCGCGCTGAGAAAAAATTCCTTGCGATCGCTCGACGAGATACGGCGCTCGTTTCGCGCATCGCAGAGGGGGACCGATGGACGATCGAATGAAGCCCATGGAAGACCTCCTTCGCGAAACTGCCCGCGAGTCCGACTCGCTCGCGGACGGGCGCACCGCGCGCGTCGCTGCTCAACGAGCATTGTCGGCTTGGGAAGAGCGGCGGGGAACTCGGGCGCCCACGTGGCGATGGTCGCTCGTTACGGCGGTGCTCATCGTTGGAATCACTCTGGGACTTGTGTACACAAATCGGCCGAGTGATGCGCTCACGTTCGTTTTCGGCGTGTCAAGTGAGTCGGGAAAAGTGGGCGCGTGGATCTCGTCGCCTCCCGAGGGAATGCCGCTGCGTTTCAGCGACGGGACGATGATCTTGCTCGCGCCCGGCGCATCGGCGCGCGTCACACACACCGATGCTCACGGCAGCGACGTGTTGTTGGAGCGCGGCTCGGTGCACGCGGCGGTGGTACACAAAGACGCCGCAACCTCGTGGCAGGTGCACGCCGGCCCGTTTGAAATTCGAGTGGTGGGCACCGAGTTTGATGCCGCGTGGGAACCGGCGTCGGGCGCCCTCGATGTACACGTGAGCGAAGGGCGCGTGATCGTGATGGGGCCGCTTCTCGACGACGGAAGAGCTGTGTCTTCAGAAGAGCGGCTGCGAGTTTCGCTTCGCGATTCGCGCTTTGAGATGACGCGTGTCCCTTCGGCGTACGCAACTGCCACGCAGGCTCCCCAAGTGGCAACGGCGCAGGCGGCGGCCGACCCGACACCGGTCACGCCGTCAAAAGAAGCCGGCTCCGGCGGGGGTTCGTCGAATGCGAGTAGTATACTATCTGTCACACCGCCTGGGCCGGCCGGTCACGCGTCGACTTCCCCAAACCAAAAAGCGAGTGAGTGGCGAACACTGGCACGTGCCGGCAAACACAAAGCGGCTTTGGATGCAGCCGTTTCAGAAGGGTATGATCGAGTCTTGTCGTCGGCGAGTGCGGCGGATCTGGTGCTATTGGCAGACAGCGCCCGTTTCGCAGGTGATTCAGGTCGGGCGAAAAGTGCACTCCTTGCCGCTCGAAAAGCCGGTGAAAAAGGGGTGAGCGCCTTTTTGCTTGGGAAGATTGCCGCAGATGGTCAGGGTGCGGCGGGTGAAGCAACGCAGTGGTTTGAAACCTACCTGTCAGAATCGCCGTCGGGCGCGTTGGCCGAGCAAGCGCTGGGTAGATTAATTGAGCTGAAAAAGCGGGGCGGTCAGTTGAGCGGGGCTCGCGCCTCGGCGGAGTTATACTTGCAAAAATACCCCAACGGTGGGTATGCCCAAGCCGCTCGCGACGTGTTGAAGTAGTTTATTGGAAGCTGCGAATGTCCTGCTGCGCCAGGGGATTTTCTTTGGCGAGTGGCTCTGTTCCGGTATACCTGACTACCAGCGTGGGAGATTGGTTTTCAACCACGGTAACGGTTAAAAGTTTTGACCCATAAATAGAATGCCACGCTTCCAAGCTGTACGTTCCCGAGGGAAGGGCGGGAATGACGAACATCCCATCAGCATCGCTGACGCCGAAAAAGGGATGATCGTGCACAGCCACAAAGGCGTGCGTCCATGGGTGGACATCGCTTGTAATGCGAATAAGCTTTGGTTCATCAAGTTCTTTGCGAACGGGGTCGGCCCCTTTGGGTTGAGCTTGGTTAAACCACGATTCAGTGGTGAAATAGCCGTGAGTGTTGTTGAGTGTGGCCGTGCGATTGTGGATGAGCAGGGTTTGACCTACCTGGGCAGCCACCAACCGCTCAGTATAAGCGCACTTGTCCCAGTGCAGCTCTACGGGTTGGGTAGGCGCGGCGGTGGGTTTGTCTTTGAGTCCACTCACTACCCGAACAACAACGTCGGCCAAATGGCCATTTTTCGTGCGCACCGAGTTGTGCGGAACGGGTAGATCTTTACAGAGGTCGGCATCTTTTCGTTTGGCAGGAACGCCCATGGTGGGAGGTGTACCCTCAAACAAAACCACACCGCAAATAGCCCCTGCACCGGCCTGCGCGCAGCGGCCCGCGCCTGAAACCATCCAGGCAAGCGGAACGGCAGTCCACCCACCGGCGATGACTTTTTTTACGGTGTCAAACTGCTCATTCGGGATGGGTATAGAAAGATTATACTGAGCAATCTTCCATCCATCACCTACCCGAATGAGTACACCGCTGCCGCGAGCGGGACCGAGCTTTTCAGTGGTTAGATCTTCGTCAAACCACACAACGTCGGCACCGGCGGCAATGGTAAGAGTGCGGCGCGCGGCCTTAAATTTCCAGGCCTTTCCTTTGGCGAAATGGGGATGTGCGTACGCCTGAAACGCCTTTTTGTCCCACCGCTCCGTCGCGTCGGTGCCGAGGAAAACAGAGTCGTCCGCGAGGTGCCCAAAGTAGCGCTTTTCGTCGGCGTTGGCTGCGGCATCATGCCAATCATCCAAAACGGCGTTGGCAGCTTTTTCAATTTGTCCGGGTAAGACCACCGGCGTTGTGGGAGTGACCGGCGTTTCAGGTGTTGGGCCGCAGGCGGCGGCGAAGAGAATGGGTAACAGGAACGTCAACGCTCGGCGCGGCTTTAGACTCACGGCGCCAATGAAGCGTTTTTTTGCGGCGTTTGTAAAGTGCTATTAACCGCCGGAAGCGCCGGGATAACCGGTTTCGGCAGCTTTCACCTCTTTGGCGCGCCCGACGAGCACCGCGAGGGCTTGGGCCTCGGTGAGCGCCTTCCCATGTGGAAGGGTGGTAAGATCGGGCTCAATGGGGATGATCATGTCGGCGCCCCGGCGATGGAGCCAAAGCGCGGCGAAGTGAACGGCGGGGGCTTGAATCACGCGGATTTCAAATGAGTTACCACCGGTTGCCGATTCTGCGTGGGTGATACCTTTGGCGACCGCTTCTGCCGCGCGCGTTTCGCGAAGTGCGGCCACGCGCGCTCCACCACCGGCCTGGATAACCTCGGCTTCAGCGACGGCGTCGGCATTGTCGAGCACGAGGTACCTGAACGATGTGACTTTGGCACCCGCGAAGAGGTGCGACTTGAGTAGGTCGTCCAGGTCAACTGTATAGACGGGATACCCGTCGGTCACCTGAAGTTGCTGGGCGCTTTTCCCGCGCACGGCGGAAGGCATGGAGGAGGCAACAAGGTCGTTGATGTGCTGGGCAACAAGCGAGCGACCGTTGTTAGGAAGGGCGGCTGAATGGGTAAGGCTCATGGTTGTTTCTCCCTATCAAGCGGTTTTGGCAGTTGTGTACGTATGGGTCCACGTTCCGCCGCCTTGATAGCGGGCTGGAAAGTCGGCCAGTAACATGGATGAGGCACCCCAAATGGAGTCTTGCAAAAAGATGGTAAAGTTGGAGGGGTTTGCCGTGGGAAAGAAGTAGCCGGTGATCGCGACAAAGTGCGCACCGCCGTTGGTCCACGCGACGCGCGCACACACGGGTTTACCGGCGTCGATGTTTTGGCGGATGTTGGTGGCGTTCATTGTGCCGCTCGTCATTTTATCGAATGACTTTGTAAACGTCAGGGCCTGGTCAAGATACCCGTACACATTGCACCCGCCCGGCACAGGCGAATCACAGCAGTCTGTTCGATTGAGGCAGCCGCATGCGGTGCCACACTGGGTCCATTGTCCGGTGACGAATAAAAGGCCGACGGAAGTTCCACACGCGGACCAACACCAGTTGGTTTGGGTTTGGATCTGCATGAATTGGGGGAGCCGCTTGGATGTGATCGGCGCGGCGCCTCCAGCGGCGGAGACTTTGTGGTCTGGATGTTTTAGGGGGAATGCCTTGAGCATGGTTTCATTTCTTGTAATGGTCGCCTTTGAGACAGCGTCCCTCGCGCGATCACTACCCTCCGTGTGTTGGTTCGTTTTGAAGGAAGAGCCGTTTGAGAAAGCGGCTCACCTCCCCGATGAGACATGCAAGCACGAAGAGATCGCTCTTGTCTCGCTTTTTTTTATACGCGTTGAGCTAATTTCTATACGCGGATAGGTGAACAAATACCGCGTAACACAGGCATGTGACGGGGATTGGCAATTGAGTGGTATGGTCGATGCAAACAGTCAAATGGGTAGATCTTCAGGTGAGAGCCTGATCGATCTTCCCAGCTGCGCGGGTAGCCATGGCCATGATTGTAATTTGGGGGTTCACTCCCAGGGCGCTGGGCACAGTGGACCCGTCGACAATGTAGAATCCGGGGATGTCGTGGGCTTGATGGTTGACATCCACAACGCTGCGGCGGGGATCGGTGCCCATTTTACAAGTACCCAGTGGGTGGTAGCTTGTGAGGGCCATTTCGCTGGGTGAAAGTTTGTGTTTTCGCAGGGTAGAAACGGCCGTTTTGGCATCGATAAAGTCGGCGCCGACAAGGGCGGGCAAAATGGTTTTTGCGCCCGCGGCGACAAGCAGTTCGGTTGCGCGAATGAGGCCAAATTTGTAGGTTTCCATGTCGCGCGGCAACATGTTGTAGGTGACAACGGGTTTACCGTGAAAGTCTTGCCTGACGCGTCCATTTGCTTGTGAGTCGCGCACGACCACCGCAACAGTAGCAATGTGGGGTAGCAGGTCCATGGCTTCCATCAGGCGGCGACCTGTATAGGGGAAGAGAATGGAACCAATGTTGTAGTCAGGTTGGGCGGCGCTGAGGAGTACACCTTGCTGCAAAAACTCGGCGGAATGGTAGGCCTGCGGAATATATTCGGCCGGATCGGTGCGTTCATCAAAAACGCCTACGGTGGCACCGCTCGGGTGGAGGGTAAGGTTTTTTCCAACCTCCCCACTGGAGTTACAGAGATCTCTTTCCAGAAGCCATGCGGGCGTGGGTATACCGCCGCCGGCAAACACAACGGCGCGGCTCCGAACGGTAAGGCGTTTGCCCTTTGCACTGACCCCCTCAACACCCACCGCGCGCCCTTTTTCGACAATTAAGCGGTCGGCGCGCAGGCCCGTGAGAGCAATGGCGCCGCGGTTGAGCGCGCCGGGAAGGTACGAAATTTCGGTGGAACGTTTGGCGCCCGTGGCGCACCCGAAATCGCAAAATCCCTTTCCTTCACAGCCAACCGCGTTGCGGGCAATGGGCGCGTGGTGCCAACCGTACGCGTCGCAACCGCGAGCCATGATGTCGGCGATAGGGCCGATAAAGCGCCTGTCGGGAATGCCCACCTGAAGAACGCTTTCTACCCGTTCAAACATGGGCAACATGGCGTCGGGAGAAAACTCATCGGTGCCGAGTTGCTCGCACCAACTGTTGAGTACCCACGGCGGCGTGCGAAAACTGGTTCCGCCGTTGACCGCCGTGGAGCCGCCCAACATTCGACCGATAAAGGCGGGCATCGGCGCGTTGCCAACAACAAGAGCGTTTCGATAAAAAACGCCGTGCGCGCGCACCATGGAACCTGAAAATGCCTCGCGCGTGTAGTGCTCGCCTTCTTCAAGAAACACCACCGCGTGGCCACGTTCGGCTAGTTCTTTACCCACCACGGCACCGCCCGCGCCGGTGCCAACGATGGCTACGTCACACTCAATGACGTCATCACCTTCCCATTCATCAGCTCGAAAGATCTGCGAGAAATGGCGGGGCTTTTCAACGTTGTGTACCTTTGCAAATGCGCGCCCCTGCGCCCCAAAAACGTGCGTCGCATCAAAGTGTGCAAACTTGAAAAGCATGCCGAGCACGTGCATGGGTGTACGCATCACGGGACTGTTTTCCCACGTGCGCAGAAGCTGCTGTTGCCGGTTTCCATCCAGCGCGTGAAAGGGGCGGCCTGTGTACACAATGGCCGCGTTGTCGAGCGCGGTGACAGCGGCGCCGAAAGGCTTGAGCATGATCGGATGGAACGCGCGCACCACATCTTCGGCGCGCAACACGGTGCGTTCATCCGCAGCGGGGATGCGCGCCGAGCCGGGCAGCATCGCTTCAATAAGCGCGAGGGCGGCGCGATGTTCCGCGGGTGAAAGAGCCGATTTTGCGGTCGCCTCAATGTCGATCGGAAACGGCGTTGCCGCGGGCGTCGGCGTTGGCTGAGCGGTTACGCGCGGAGGGACGGCGGCGTCTTGAAGAACCGAAAGTTGCACAGAAAGCGCTCCGTTGACCGGCGCCGCTTCACGTGCGGGCGCGATGCGCGTCGGTCTTCATCGGGAGTTAGCACGGCCCACATGGACCGGACCACGTTCTCGGCACACGTTTTTTGGAGAGAAAGTGCTGAAGCGCAGCGAAGATTTTTTCGCAGCGTGCGGGCGATTGCACGCTCGCGCAACGTTATCGCGAACCGCGGCATCAAACGTCGCCGTAGACATGAACTGGGACGGTACGCTCCCCTTTGCGCGGCGTATTCGACGTTTCGCGGACCATCACTTCCGCCGAGTTTCGGTGCTAATGCTCGCGCCATGTCGACCGAAACTTCCACTCGCCCACAGAACGGCCACTCTCAGGCCGTGCGTACACAAGAGATTCGCAACGTGTCGCCGGTCGATCTGCGGCCCCTTTCTCCCGTGCCAATGACGCCCGTCGCATCGATCGGCGCGGTGGTTCAACGTTCGCGAAACGCGCAGCCGGGCTGGGCGGAGTTGTCGATCGATGAACGCGCCGCGGCACTGACTCGCGCTGCAAAACGCATGTTGCGCGAGCGCGACGATGTGATCGCTCTCGTTCGCGAAGAAGTTGGAAAGAGCGACGCGGAAGGCGTTTTTAACGAGGCACTCGGCCCGCTCGACGCCGTGAACGGCTGGACGAAGATTGTGAAGGAGCACGTCGGTCCGCGGCCGGTGGGGCTCAATCCAATGAGTTTTCCAAAGAAGCGAGCGAGCATCACGCTCGTTCCGCGCGGTGTTGTGGGCATCATTGCGCCGTGGAATTTTCCCGTGTCCGGGCTTTATCGATCGGTGATCCCCACCCTGCTCACCGGCAACGGTTTGATCTTAAAACCAAGCGAATATGCGCCGCGATCATCGGCGTGGTTTGTGGAGCAAATCGCGCGCGAACTGCCCGCGGGGCTGGCTTCAATTGTCCAAGGCGACGGCTCGGTCGGCAGCGCTTTGATCGACGCGGGAATTGATGCCTGTGTGTTCACCGGGTCTGTAAAAACAGGCAAATCGGTGAGGGTGAAGTGCGCCGAGCGGGGCATTGTTTCGAGCGTTGAAATGGGCGGCAAAGACGCAGCGATTGTGCTCGCCGATGCGGATCTTGATCGCGCGGCGGCGGGCATTACGCAATGGGCCCTGAACAACGCGGGGCAGGCGTGCGGGGCAATTGAGGTTGTGTACGCAGACCGTCATATCGCGGACGAGTTGAGTCAGAAACTCGGGCGCGCGTGGCGAAAGTTGAAAACGGGCTCGGGCGATGTGGACGTGGCGCCGCTCGCGAATGAACGGCAGCTCGCGATTGTGGAAGCCCACGTGAAGGACGCGATCGCCAAAGGTGCAACGCTTGTTTGCGGCGGTGCGCGGGGTGAAAAAGGGCTCACGTATCTACCCACGGTGCTTGATCACTGCACGGCCGAAATGGACGTGGTGAAAGACGAGACGTTTGGTCCGGTGGTCGCGATCGTCCGCGTCGACGGGGCGTCGGACGCAACAAGGCACGTGAACGCATCGCGGTATGGGCTCGGCGCTTCGATCTGGAGTCGCGATACGCAGCGTGCGGCGCGCCTGGCGGAGAAACTTGATGTGGGCGTTGTAACGGTGAACAATCACGCGTTCACGGGGGCCATTCCATCACTTCCGTGGACGGGAACACGCGACACCGGGTTTGGCGTGGCGAACAGTGAATACGCACTGTCTACTTTTACACGTCCAAAGACGATTGTGGTGGACAATGCCGACGGACCTGACTTTTTCTGGCTTCCGTACGATAAAACCCTCACCGAAATTGGACACCTCTTGGCCGATGCTCAGGTGGGTAAGATTTTGGGCGCTTGGAAGTTGCCCTTTTTGATGCGCGATCGCGTGGGTAGAATTAAAGAATTTTTTAACCGCTGAGTGAGGGGACCATGCAAAGTGGAATGCCGATGGGTGGACCGCCGATGGGTGGGCCGCCGATGGGTGGGCCGCCAATGGGTGGGCCGGGGCCGTTTGGACCGGGCGCGCCGGGTGGGTGGGCACCGTTGCCACAGGCGCCCAAAAAGTCGAACAAAGTGCTCAAAATCGTGGGATGTGGCTGCCTGTCCCTCGTTGCACTTGTCATGGGATGTGGAGGATTTTTACTCTACCAAGAAGAGGGGAAAGGGTTGCACGTTCCCGACAGTGAAGTGGCGAGCGTTACGGTATACCCCGATCAGCCGTTTGACATCCAATTCAAATGGGAAGGATTTGGTTGGGTGTTTAACAACATTTGGTTGGTTGTTGAAGATGGGAAAAAGAGCGGCGGGCAATTTCAGGTCAAGGGAGCGATAAGCTGCATGGGCGGGCAAGCTCGCGATGTGGATGTGAACCTGACGCAGCGGAACGTTTACAACGTCGAGAGCAAAGGAAGTGACGGTTTTTCGGCGTGGCTCTACTTGGTAGATCAATACGAGTATAACTCGTCGCGGCCCATCAGCTGCACAGGTAAGATCAGTCCGGTGTCAGGCAGCTTTACAAAAGCGAAGATTGTGGTGACGCAGCGACAGAGGCCGAGCGACTTTTTTGCTTTCTAGTCGCAGAAGAAGCGGCAAAAACAATCTGGACATTCATCTATAAAAAAGCATGGAAACGGCGCGTTTCGAAGAAATTCCAATCGGTGCCGTTTTGACGACTTCGGGTGATCACAACGAGCCTGACACGGGCTTCGGCGTCATACGCGTCTCGCCGAGACTTTAAGCTGGGGCAATTCGTCACTTGTTGTTGAGGTAAGATTCAGATACCTGGTTGGTATGAAATGGCTTGGCTTGGGATGTTTGGCGATTTGTCTTGCGGCGTGTGACGGGAGCGTGACCACCGGCCCCGGCGGCACGGGGGGAACCGGAGCAAGCGTTCAAACAACGGGTACAGGGGCAGGCGGCGGAACGGGCGGCGTGTCCACCGGCGGCGGCACCACGGGCTCCACCTCGTCGAGTACAGGAACAACCGGCACAGGTGGGTTCTCACCGGGCGAGTGTTCAACCAATGCCGATTGTCCCGGGGGTGAATGTGTACCCTTGGAGGCCGGCGGCTTTTTGGTGTGCAAGTTCCCTGTAGAAGAAGCGACCATGTGCGGCGATTCCGGACTTGACCAGTGTTGCACCACAGCCGACTGCAAAGAACCCGGCACAAAGTGCCTGAAAACGCCGATCACCCCATTTTGCGGTGGGGCGCAAATGTTGGATCACAACCAATGCGCCAAAGACGCGTGCGATGACGCATCGGGATGCCAGGCTGATGAAATCTGCGCACCCGCGGGCGCCCTTGGAAACAAGGTTCGCGTGTGTATCAAAGCCGGGTGCCACGGCACCGTGTGCGGGCAAGAATCGCTCAGTCAGTGTGGGGTGTATAAAGAGTCATGCTGCGGCGTCGCGGTGGGACTCTACTGCTTGAGCGGTTGTAAAACCGATGCCGATTGCCCCGGTGGATATTGCACGTTGGATGGTAGTTCTAACCACACCAAGTGTGAACCCGGCGCACCCCCCTGCCCTCTTTGATGGGCGAAAAAAGCCCACTCAATTCATTTGAAGGATTGTGGGGCCGGCCTTTTCAAAAACGCCTTTTTCTTTGGCTTCTGCAAGAGCGCGCAGCCCTGTTCTATACCCGCGGAGCACGAGGGGGCGGGCGGCAAACCGGTTACTATACCCATAGTGGCCAACGTCGGGCGCCACGTCGATAAACGTGATGTTGGGATGAAGGCGAGCGTAAAGCTCCACGCCGCGGCGCTCTTTTTCACTGAGAAGAATGTTGATGGATTGGCGAAGAATGCCGAGCGGGCCACCGCGGGAGATCTCGCCGACGGTGGCTTTTTCAGGCCGGTAAACGTTGGAAATGATCACCACATCGGCTCCCGCGGCAATGGCAAGATCCGCGGAGAGGGTTTTGGCAACTTCACCGCTCACGTAGTAACGGTCGTTGATTTTGTAAGGTCGAAACATGCCGGGTGTACACACCGAAGCGGCCACCGCCCGACTGATGGGTACATTTTCAACATATCCGGGACCAAACACTACCCGTTCGGCTGTATCAATATCCACGGCTGTCACAAGGACATTGTGGGGTAGCTTTGTAAAGTCGTTGATGGGTAGAGTTTGTTCAATATACCTTTCTAACTTGTCGAGCGAAAACGCCCCTGAAAAAAGGTACGCCGGGTCGGCAAAATCGCGGAGGCTGGGTAGCCCCAAAAAGGTTGAAACGTGCATGCGGGGGCCGCTGTGCCGGCGCCGCCACGGCAACCGGTACGCATCCAGCAACACGTCGAGTGGAATGTCTTGCCCGTAGGTAATGCCCACGAGAGCGCCCGCGCCGGTGCCGACGTAGATCTCAGGGTGTATTCCCAACTCTTCACAAGCCTTGAGTACACCGAGATGGGCGAGACCGCGAGCGGCTCCACCGGAAGCGACAAATGCGACTTTGAGGCGTGACACAGGCACCTCCTACTGCAACTGAAAGTCTTCGAGCTGACGATAAATTTTATAAGTATCGGCGTCGCGCCGAAGCCAAAACACAATCACGTCACCAAAATACCTGTCGGTGCCGTTGGTGCCGGCGAGCATTGTGACTCGAAGAATCACGTCGCTGTCGTCGAGCGCTTCGGTTCGAATAGCGGGGTGAGGCGGCGTTTCAAGCGCGTCTTGAGCGCGAAACACTTCAATATCCGCTTCACGAAACAGGACTTCACCCGAGAGTTTTGTGTAGTCGAGGCGGTTGGAACGTTGCACCCACCAATCCCAGGCTCGATCTGGAACGCCGTATCCACCGGGGCCGTAGCTGATTGGTTGAGCGCTCTGGGTGAAGAGTTCACTGAGCGACGACGTGTCGCGCGCCACGACGCGGCGAAACAACTCGCGCACGGTGTCGATGGCGACTTCGGGGCCGAGCGGCGATCGCAATGTCATGATGCCGTCTTCGGCCGACGCGCGGTCACGCGGGAGCGGGGGCGCACTCTCCGGGTCAATCACGACGCCGTCGGGCCTGCGCAGGCGCGGTCCACCTTCACCGGTTGGAAAAACCGCGGCGGTTGTGGAGCTGCACGCGGCGAGCAACGAAGCAAACGTTGCGGTGAGAGCGAGGTGGAGAAAAAACGCGCGTTTCATTTGCGGGGCGTTGCAGGTGTTTCTTGCGGCGAACGTTTGGAGCGTGAGGCGCGAGGGTGTTGGGCGAATTTCTTTTTATCCGGTGTGGCGGCGTTTGGCACGGGCGAATTTGCGGTGTACACAACAAGGTTGTGAGATGCGGCGGCCCGGTGGCCATTTCCGTGGACGCACCGGCTCAGCGTCCGGTAGTGTCCACATCGCCGTGGACGCGACCTGAATACAGGGAGGCTGCCGTGGGAAGTTACCTAGCCGGAACGAAAGTGCAAGCACGACCCTTACCGACATTCCACTGGTAGAAACCTTGCCGTCGTTCGTGATCGATCTACCCATGGATGCTGTTAATGAGATGAGTTCCCGGCAAAGAGATAGACCGGTCAACCTTCCCCCCAGGTTAAAGCGGAACCATCACCCCAAAAAACGCACCCGTCAACGTTCGTCTTGAATGTTCGGCCTACTTGGTTTGACGCGAATGGTGTATAGGTACCCTTATGGATCGCACGCAGGTGTACTTCACCCCTGAAGAGCGCGAAGCGCTGGATCGTCGCGCCGAAGAACTTGGCCAAACACCTTCGCACCTCATTCGAGAACTGGTAACCGCCTACTTGCAAACACCAAGCGCGGACGAGGTAGAAAAAGCAATCTTAGCCAGCCAAGGCGCTTGGAAACGACGCACGGGCGATATTGACATCGACGGTGCAACGTACGTGGAGCGCATTCGCACTGGACGCAGACTGCAAACGCTTTTGCAGCCGTCCAAACCCGCCGTTACACGAGCCGCGAAGATGGGGCGAAAACGCGCCGTATGAAGGGCTCGAAAACGCGCTGGCTCGTGGATACATCGGTCCTTGTCGACCACCTTCGAGGAGTCACTCAGGCCACAAGCCTCTTGCGGTCTGCGACTCGAAGTGGAATCTCGCTGTGCAGCCTTACGGTGGTTCGAACAGAAATTCTCGCTGGCATGCGCCCGAAAGAAGAAAAACAAACCATGCTTTTGTTCGGCGTTCTGCAATGGATTGATATTACCCGCGAGATTGCCGACGCCGCGGGCGCGCTTGCTCGAAGATACACAAAGAGTCATCCCACAATTGACATCGTCGACTACCTCCTGGCCGGGGCCTCGCGCCGAACAGGCGCCCAACTCATCACGCTTAATATCAAACACTTTCCCATGTTTCCTCGGCTGCAGTCGGCCTATTCGCTTCCACTTGGCTGACGTTTCCTCGCTCATTTTGGGTGCGCATTCGATGCTGTTTGATTCACGGCTCAAATGGATTGGCGGCCCGTGTACGTGTCAGTTGCTTGTGGACCATCTGAGCGCGGGAAACTCGCTTGTCGATCTAACACACGTGGTATGGGCGGCGCAGTCAACACCAACGACGGGCCGACCTCCCGGCGGAATTGGTAGATTTGTTGGTGGGTAGATTTGGAATGGGTAGGTTGTGGCGTTCGTGGGTAGGTAGGACGGCGATGGGTAGGTTGGCGATGGGTAGATTTGGGGTGGGCGAGTCTGACTTGATGGGTAGGGCTAAAGCGCTTCGACTTTGGGGTCTTCGGTGCGCGTGATGGTCACGATCGAGCGCTCGGGGACGCTCGTCCATCCGGTGGGAAGGATATCGTCGTCGAAGTCGGAGGCGATGAGTGTCAGGCGGCCTTTGGCTTCGTCGGGAGTTCGACTCTTGTGGAGGCCTCCGTCGGAGAGGAGTCGCTCCATTTCCGTTCGACCCTGGTAGACTCGATAGGCCATTTTGGTGCCGGAGTGGAGGGCAACCACGTAGTCGCTGCATGTGAGCATTAAGTTGAGGGCGCTGGGGGCGCCGCCCTGTTCTGCGCACAGCCTGTCTACAAGGGAGATGCACGAGGCGAGAGCCGCGCGGGCGCTCGACGGTTCTACCGTGTGGCGATCGAGATGGCCTTGATCCTGAAGGAATGACAGGAAGAGGTGGAAAACCAGTTCGGCGTCGGTGTCACCTTTGACATCACGGGCTAAGAATACAGGCAGTGACTCTAGAATGTGACCGCGCAGTTGAGCAAACCCTTCGACCGTGCCTGTTTGGGCGTAGAGCCACTGGCGAAAGCGAAATGGGTGGGTGTTCTCGGTGCGGGGAGAGCCGACGGTGCCGTTGCGCACATGCGTGAGAAGGATGTCGGCGCGGATGTCTTTTGTGAGGACCGCGAGATCGATTTCAGTGCGGTCGTCGATGGGCCTTCGTTTGAGGAGGATTTCACCGGCCTGGTAAAAGCCAACGCCCCAACCGAGGTTGTGTCCGGGGCGGTTGCGGACGGCAAGGTGGCGCCGTTCCAGGTCGATCGCGCGCACCCCCACGTCCGGTCGGTTCGAGATCAACGCGAGAAGACGAGCCATAGCAAAACTCCTAGATGCGAAGGCTAGCTCGAATTGGAGTCACACGCAGGCGACGTTGTACGGCGGGCGGGGGATCAACAGGGCGCGTTCAGATGGGGGCAGTGTCTACTTGACACTTCGGCAAGCAGCCGGATGCACTCACCACCGCGCAACACTAAAGGGCCGACCCGCCGCGTTCGACGGCCTTGTGAACCGCCATTTGCGTACTTTTTCGAGTGAAGTCGATGATCGGAGCGGCCTGCGATGTTGTCGTGCGTGGGCGGGTGGGACGTTACTTGACACCAAACGACCGGGCGTCACTGTCAAGATGCGAAAAGCACCACTCAAGCGCAGACTGCCGATCACACCGGTCGGCAATCGCTGTTGTGTACACACAGAGCGAGGCCTCAGTGGAGGCGCCGTTTTACGGGGAGAGGCGGTTCATCATGCGGGCGAAGGGGATGGTTTCGCGCACGTGGGGGAGGCCGCAGATCCAGGCGACGGCGCGTTCAACGCCGAGGCCAAAACCGGCGTGGGTGAAGGTGCCGTAGCGGCGAAGATCGAGGTACCACTCGAAGGCGCTCATGGGCAGTTTGTGGTGTTCGATGGCGGCGAGGAGAATGTTGAGGTCGTCCTCGCGCTGGCCGCCGCCGATGACCTCGCCGTAGCCCTCGGGGGCGAGCACGTCGACGCAGCACGCGACGCCGCGCGGGTCGGACGGATCGCGCTTCATGTAGAAGGCTTTCACCGCGGCGGGGTAGTGGTGAACCATGACGGGCTTGTCAAAGCGGCTGCTGATGACCGTTTCGTCTTCGGCACCGAAGTCTTCACCCCATGGGAAATCGGGTGTGGCAGCGAGTTCGGCGTCGTTTTTGGTTTTGCCTTCTTCGCGTTTTTGCGCGCGGTGCTCATTGAGGATTTTCACGGCCTCGTCGTAGTGAATGCGCGGGAAGGCTTTTTTCACGTTTTCGAGCTTGGAAGTGTCGCGTTCGAGAACTTTGAGTTCTTCACCTCGCTGGGAAAGAACGCGCTCGACAATGGTACACAAGAGGCCTTCGGCGAGGTCCATGTCGCCGTCGAGATCCATGAAGGCAACCTCGGGTTCAACCATCCAAAACTCGGCGAGATGGCGGCGCGTTTTTGATTTTTCTGCGCGGAATGTGGGGCCAAAACAATACGCTTTGCCAAACGCCGCGGCGGCGGCCTCCATGTAAAGCTGACCGGATTGCGTGAGGTACGCTTTGTCGCCGTGGTAGTCGGTTTCAAAGAGCGTGCTTGTTCCTTCACACGCGTTGGGCGTGAAAATCGGCGCGTCGACAAGGGTGAAACCGCCGTCGTCGAAATACGAGCGAATGGCCTGAATGATGGTGTGGCGCACGCGCATGATGGCGTGTTGACGCTTGGATCGGAGCCACAGGTGGCGGTGGTCCATTAAGAAGTCGGTGCCGTGTTCTTTGGGCGAGATCGGATATTCACCGGCGGTGGGCGCAAGCACTTTGATCGAGGCGAGAACGATCTCGAATACGCCGGGCTTTTTGGGGTGTTCTTTGACGTCGCCGGTGATTTCGATCGCGCTCTCTTGGGCGATTTTGTCGGCCGTCTCAAAGTCCTCGGGCGAGATGTCTTTTTTGCCCGCGACGCACGAGGCGATGCCAAAACCGTCGCGCAGCTCGATGAAGTGGATTTTGCCGCTCGATCGCCGCGCGTAAAGCCAGCCGCGGAGGGTGATGCGTTGGCCAACGTGGGACTTGAGGTCGGCGGTGGAAACGACGGGAGGGGCTTGCATGCCGCCGTGTTAGTCAAATTGCCGGCGGTGCGCTAGTTCCGCCCGGCGCGGGCGCTCTGTGAACGGGGCCCCGCCCGGGGTAAAGTCGCCCGTGATGCGTAAAACCCTCGCTGCATTGATCGCTCTCGCGGCCGTGGTCGTGACGGGGTGCCCCGCGGTGTTTCCCGAACTTGGTACGCGTCTCCGCGTTGCACCGAAAGATGCGATTTTGGAGCCGCCGCCGCCGGAAAACCTTGTTTGGCTGCGGTTTGTGAGCGCGTCGGTGCCGGAGAAAACGCGCGACGGGCGCAAGTGGGATCAGGTGCTCGGGAGCTTGCCCGATCCGTACGCGCGCTTGATGGTGAACGACGCGGAGCTGTTTCGAACCACTGTGCAAAGCGACACGCTGAGCCCCACGTGGCCCGATGCGCCGCGCGGGAATTTTGAGATTCCACCGGGGGCAAAACTGCGCGTGGAACTCTGGGATTCAAGCCCGATCAACGATGCGCCGATCGGCATTAAGGAGTTGGGGAGGCCGACGCCGGATCAAGTGATCGACGGGCTCTACCGCATGGAGTTGAAAGGCGGCGGTGAAGTGACAATGGCGTTTCAACCCGCCCATCCGATGTGGGGCTTGGGCTTTTGGTTTGAGCTGCGAAACGACGCGGCGTTTATCACGCGATTTGTGGCCGGCAGTCCCACGGAGCGCGCGGGTATTCAACAGGGCGATCAGATCTTGGTGGTGAACGGCAAGAAGGTTGCGGGCATGAGCATTGATGAAGTGCGAAGTGTACTCAACTCGGTTCCGGTGGGCGGGCTCGACATGGAGGTGCGCCGCAGCGACGGAACGACCGTTACGTTGAACATCAAAGAAGGGCCGATTTACCCGACGTTTCAAGAGTTCGGGCAGATCGAATAGGGCTCCTGTATCACCCGATACCGCCGCGCTCCATGTTTTGTGTACACTTTCGCGTACACATTACTCGGGGCGTTTGAGATCGCCTGTGCCTGTTGGATCGCGGCGCTTTGCCCATTCTGCGAGCGTGATTCCAACTGCGACGGTGAGCGGAAACGAATGATTGATGCCGTACATGGGGATGGACGCCACCGATGTACACCGCGCAATCAGCGGTTCTGGGATGCCAAAATCTTCGCTGCCGAAAAGGAAAACAAGGTTGTGCGGAAGCTCCGTGGTCCACAGCGGACCCGTCGCATGATCGCGTTCGATGCCGATGATTGGCCTACCGTTCACGCGTTCTAGAAACGAATTTTCGTCGGGGCACTCCACGATGTTTTCGTACTTTTGCATGCCCATGGCCGCTTTTTCGTAAAACGGCTCCGTGCCGATCAAGAAGATCTCGCGCACCAAAAACGAATGAGCGACGCGAATGATTGCCCCAATATTGAAGGGGTTTTTCGCTCGAACAACGGCAATGGACATGTCGGTTCGCAGGGTGTCGAGTTCACCGCGAATGACGTCGAGCGGGAGTCCAAACGGATTGACCTTCATCGCAATTGAACCTGCGGCGCGGAGCATACTCGTGAAGAACGGGACGGACTATCGGCCACAAAACCGCTCGCGCGGTGACTGCGATCGGCTTCACGCGTGCTAGCCTCGGCACCCTCATGAACAGCGCTGCTGAGAGCCGCGACTACGTACTTCCGGCCGACGAATATTACGGCGACCAATTCGTGACCGACCAGGTTCGCAAGTACAAAGAGCGGGGCCAAAACCATTGGAATGAGCGCATGGGCAAAGTGCTCGGAATGGTTCACGAGAGCACCAAAGGCCCAAGCGACGTTTTGGATCTGGCCTGTGGCATTGGCGCTTTTACGATCGCCGCCGCGAAGAAAGGGCACCGCGTGATCGGGCTCGACTACAGCGAAACAGCGCTCAAAGCGGCTGAAAAACTCGCTCGCGAAGAAGGGGCCGATTGCAAATTCATTCACGGGGATGCAACCAAACTTCCGTTCGACGACGGTTCGTTCGATGTGGTGATCGCAAGCGACATCATTGAGCATCTCTTCGATCCGCCGCTTTTGCGCATGTTTCAGGAGTGCTTTCGTGTGTTGCGAAAAGGCGGCGCGTTTGTGTTTCACACAACGCCCACGCGGTATCTCTACTTAATGAGCCCACTGCGCGCGCTGCCGCTGGTGCCGTTTGCGTGGCTCAGTCAGCCCAAGCTCGACAGAATCGTGGAACTCTACGAGCGCTACCCGTTCACCGCGATTTACAAAGCTGTTTACGGCGACACGTGGGTGAACATCACGGCCAAACGCGGGCACTGCAACTGTCCCGAGGCCGACCACTTGCACGACATGTTGGAGAGCGCCGGCTTCACCGTGGATCGGTATGAACCGGCCGATGCCCCGGCCGATTTGGCCGGCAGCCGTTCGTACAAGATCTTGGCCAAAATCTTTAAAAATTCACAACATTTGCGGGGGCATATCTGGGGCCTCGCGCGCAAACCGGCTTAGCGTTCGGCTGAGTTTTTGGGCCGCTGCGTACACAAGGCGCAAGGTGAATGTAAGCGTACACATCAGGCCCGGGCTGGGTTGCGTACACTTCTAACACCGTCTTTTTCGTGCGCGATCCACTGGGCGACCGCTCTGTGTACACAATCAGTTTTTTGTCATTTGCGTACACAAACATTTTAACGGCGAGCCGCCCCGCCGTGGTCGCCGCGTCTCACCGCATCGGATCGCTTTCGCTCCGACGACACGCTTGTGTACACTTATGAGCGCCGAGCGGCGCCGCCGCGCGACTGCGCTCGCAGCGAAGCGATGGCGGCGCGCGGCGACGCGGTGTTTACACCGCTTCGCCGTTGCCGTTGCCGTTGGTGTTGCCCGCGCCGTTGCTCGTGTCGGGGGCGTCGCTCGGGGCGGCCGGCGTGCGCTCCCGCGCACGCTCGGCCGCCACCGAGCGACCGGCGATCCCCACACCGTTCAGCGCCGCGATCGCGCGCTCTTCGTCTTCAGGGCGCACCGTTAAGAAGGTGTGGCGCTCGCGAACCCGAACGCGTTGAACACTTTCTTTGGCGATGCCGGCCTTTTCAAGCGTACGCACGAAGTCCGATGCGCGCGCGCCGTCGCGGCGACCAACGGTCACGTGAAGTTCAACACCGGGGCCGGCGGCGGGCGGTGCCGCTTCGTTCGAGGCGCCGGGCGCTTCTTCTGAAACGACCGGCGGCGGGCGGCGTTGATCGCCCCAAATCGGCTCGTCGTCGCCTTCCTCTTCGGGCGGCTGCCACGTGGTGAAGTCGGCGTGCCGAACAAAGTTTTTGCTTGTCGGTTCGCTGACGGGGCGCGCGCGATCGAGCGGCCGGAGGGCCGCTCGATCGCGCGCCCCGTCGCTGAAATCGGAACGAGGCTGGCGGCGCGAACCATCGCGGTCGCGGTTGCGACCGCGATCTTCGCGCCGCCCAAACCGCTCACGCGGCGGAGGCGGGCCGGGCGGCGCTTCGGTGCCGGCGGATTCGGGAGCCGCTGCGGCGGGTTCTGCAACTGCCGCCGGCCGCGGTGTGAGCGGCAGCTCCATCGTCTCCGCGGTTCGCGAAACGAGCACCACTTCTTCAACGGCGGGCGCCACGGCTTCGGCCTTTTCAAGCGCCGCTTCGATGCCGTCGGCTTCGGGCGCCGCGGGCTCAGGCGTGGCCGGCGCAACCGCGGCGGGCGCAACCGCGGCGGGAGGCATTGCGGCGATGGGCGCTTCTTCCAACACCGCGGCCTCCGCGGCTTTCGCCGCAATGGCCGGCATCACAACGGTCGGCGCTTCCGACGGCGTGGCGGTTGAAACGGGCGCTTTGAAATTGGCAGCGGGCGCGGAGACGGGCGCTTTCGGCGCCGCAGCAGGCATGGGAGCCGGGGCCGGAGGCGGCGCGGGCGGCTTGGGCCTCGTTGAACGACGCGCGGCGCTCGCTTCTTCCCGCGCTGTCGGGCGCGCCCCCAAGTGATCGCGAAGCAACCCGGCAAGGATCACCTCGGAGCTGTCGTGCGTGAGGAGGCGGCGCGCGAGCGAAAGATCGTCCGGGTGTACACTTTTCTTTGCGTACGCCTCGGCGAACATGGCAACAAGGTCGGTCTCGGCCCGCGTTTTCAGCTCGGTTTCGCTGGGGATCTGCTTTTCAATCGGCCTGATTTTATAGGTGAGGCGGAGCAGATAGAGCTGGCCAATGTCCTGCGGCATGACGAGCGAAATCGCAGTGCCGGTGCGACCGGCGCGACCGGTGCGACCGGTGCGATGCACGTACGACTCTGCGTCCTGCGGGAAGTCGAAGTTGATGACGTGCGTGAGGTGCGAGATGTCGATGCCGCGGGCCGCGACATCGGTGGCCACCAAAAATCGGAGGCGCCCCTCGCGCGTGGCCGCCATCACTTTTTCGCGTTCACCCTGATCGAGATCGCCGTTGAGCCAGTCGGCATCGAAGCCTTGACGGCCGAGCACGGCGGCCACGCGCTCGGTTTCGTCGCGCGTGTTGCAAAAGACGATAGCGCTTTCGGGGTTTTCAACCTCGATCATGCGCAGGAGGGCCGAGCTTTTCTCCTGGTTTACAAAGTACACATAGTGCTGAATTGAAAGCGCGCCGACGTGATCGCCGCTCAGCGTAATGAGTTCAGGCGATTTGAGTTTGTTGCGCGCGATGCGCTCAATGTCGGGTGGCAGCGTTGCCGAAAACAGCAGGGTTTGGCGCTCGGCGGGCAGGTACTCCAAGATCGCGTTGAGTTCGCGCTCGAAGCCCATGGAGAGCATTTCGTCGGACTCATCGAGCACCACAAGGCGAATGCTGCGCGCATCGAGCGTGCCCCGGCGAAGGTGGTCGAGCACGCGTCCGGGCGTTCCGCAGATCACCTGCGCACCGGCCGCGATCGCGTCGATTTGTTTTTGCATCGGCGCGCCGCCGTAAATCGCGGTGACCTTGATGCCTCGACGTTTGCCAAGGCGCTCGATCTCGGCGGACACCTGGAGCGCCAATTCACGCGTCGGCGTGAGCGTGAGCACTTGGACGCGATCGATCGAGCGCTTCACCAAGTGGTCGACCATGGGCAGGCCAAACGCGGCCGTTTTTCCGGTGCCCGTTCGAGCCTGCACAACGAGGTCTTTGCCCCGCTTCGCAGGCTCGAAAACGGCGACTTGCACAGGCGTTGGGTGCAGGTAGCCGATCTCGGCAAGCGTGGTTCGCAAGTCGTGCGACAGCGGCAGCACGTCGAACGTTGGAAGCGACGCAGGCCCGTCGGTTTTAGGTGGGGACACCGCGGCGGAAGCGGTGGCGTTTTCGGAAGTGGACGCGCTCGGAGGCGATTGCAGAGAGGTCATCGGTTTCGTCGATGGGGCCCTCCGTAGGGGGCCCGAAGGAACATTTTACTCAGTGGGGGCGGCGGACGCCGAAGCGTTGGGTGCCGGAGAAGTCGATGTGGTGGTCGGCCAAGTGGGTGCAATTGCTTGGACTCGACGCCGCAAGGGTGCAAGCTCCGCGGCCTCACGGCGCGCAGCATGCTCCTCCGCATAGCGGAGCTGTTCGATGGCGTCGAGCACTGCCATCTTTTGCGGGTTCGATCGGCAGAGATCTTCAATGTGGTCGCGATCGTCCCAGTCGGGGCGCAGCGCCTGGCGGTAACGTTCCAAAGCGGAGTCCTCGCCCTCCGTACCCGAGGCGGCCTCCCGTGCCCTTGAAACCGCTGCCGAAAGCCGGCCGAGCCCTTCGTCGCAGGACTGGATGTTCAATTGCGGCGCGGCGCGATGTGAAAACGCCTGAACGAACACCTGAGCGCCGCCGGATATCCCAACCGCAGCCGCCACAAGAATAAACACAACGAACGCAAGGCGCCTTCCAAGGGCGCGCGCTTCTGTGGGCCGAGCAACGGCTGGATTTGGCTGTGAAGCGGGAGGATCGGGCGGCGGCGCGTCGGCCATAGCTTGCGGAGCCCTTCGGGGTGGCGTCGGGGAGTGCTATCACCGCAGGCCGTGCGCTGCGAGGCCCGGAAAAGAGCTGTTCCACGAAAGGCCGGCGGCCGCGCGCGGAAAAGGCTGTGGAGCGCCTTGGGAGCGGCGTTTGCAGCAGGTGCAATCACGGCGGCGGCTCCGGGGTCGGCCGAGGCCCAAAGCATCGCGACAAATCGGTATCAGCTCGATTTTTTTCAGGGAGCGTCGCTCGCGCCCATTCGCGTGATTGGAATCGGCGGTGCGTACGCAGGCGTCGCCGAAGGCATTTCGGGGTTTGTAGCGAACGCGTCTTCACCGGCGCTGCGCGACCCTTCGTCGTCGAAGTGGATTGAACTCGATGCCGCGGTGTCGATGTCGCTTCCGCTGGTTTTGTTTGAGCGAAGCGACTTTGACAACAGCGGGCGCATTGACCAGTCGTACACCGATTTTATTTACCTCGCGGCGGGCGGACTTCTTCAACTTGGGCCATTTGGAGCCGGTTTTATCGCCGATGCGCAAAGGTACACATTGCGATCGGGCGGCGTAAGAACCGATGTGAACATTGCGCGCGCCCACGTGCTCGGCGCGTGGTCATTTTTCGGCGGGCAGTTCATGTTGGGTGGAGGTGTACGCATCGGCGGCATGTTGCTTCAAACGCCCGATGCAGAATTGACGATGCTCGGCCTCGCACCGGAAGCGGGGTTTTTAATTCGCCCCGACTGGAAGAGCTTTCGCATTGGGGCAACGTTTCGCATGCCTGTGGAAGCGGGTGAACTCGGCTCGCCGCAGCTCAAGATTGAAAACGGTCTTCGAAAGGCGGGCGGCCTTGTGTTGCCGGAGCGGGTGGTGTGGCCCTGGGAGCTTGAAGTGGGAATCGCTGTGCAGGTGGGCCCACGTCCGTTCAATCCGCAGTGGATCAATCCGCACGATCAAGAAGCGCAGTTTCGCGCGGTGCAAGATCTCGAACGCCGACGGCGCGAGGCGGCGCGCTCCATGGAGCTTTCGAGCATCGCCGATGCGAGCGAGCGACGATTGCGAGCCAAAGAGCACGAAGAAGCGCGCGCGCGTGAAGCGAAAGACGATGAGAAAGCGTTTGAAAAGGCGGTGCGCGCGCTGCAAAAGGAACAACAGGCGCGGTACGCCAATTGGCCGCGCGAGATGTTGCTCGTCACGGCGGAACTCCTTGTGACGGGCAATGTGGATCGCGGTGTGGGGCTTGAAGGCTTTCTCGGTCAAAACGCGGCGGGCGGCGCTCCGCCGGGCGGCCTTGTGGGTTCGTCGGGTCGCGACATTAATTTTTCGCCGCGATTCGGCATCGAAACCGAGCCGATTCCGGGGCTCGTTCACACGCGTTTTGGAAGTTATTACGAACCTCGGCGGCTTCGCCCGAACGAGGAGCAACAAGGCGCGCTCGGTGTGGGGCGGCAGCACTTCACGTTTGGCGCCGACCTGCGTGTACTCACAACAACGTTTTGGGGGCTCGTGCCCGAGATCACGTACACACTGCAAGCATCGGTCGACATTGCCCCGCGCTACGAAAGCTTCAGCGTGGGCATTGGCAACTGGAAGTGACGGCGTGGCATTCCGCCGCACTTTCTTAGGGTGCCCCTCCGGGGTCGCATGTGTACACATGCAACCGGCCCCCCAAACGTCCGTGCTCGGCGCTGCGCGCCTCCGCGCGGCCGCGGGGGACCGTCGCGTTGCTAGCGTTCACCAAGCAATCGATCGAGCGAGATCGCACACGCGGCGCGCACGCTGAGGTGGTTGTAACCGGTGTCGGCTTCAGCGCGCAGCGGGCAAAGCCGCACGTCCGCATCTTCAATCAAGGAGCGAGCGAGCCCCCAGCCGGTACCAAACAACATCGCCACGGGCTTGCTTGCCTCGTGAAGCTTTGGGCGCGCCTCAACGTACGAGATCACCCCGCCCGGATGCGCTTTCGCAGCGGTGGTCCAAACGTGTACACCTCGTCGCCCCTCAGCCCCGGCGATCATTGTGTACACATCATCGAGCGTCGGAACAACGCGCACGATCTCCATCGCCAGCGAACGATCGGGAATGCGCTTTTTGCCGGTCCCTTTTGCCCAGTGGTCCACAATGCTCTGCGCGAGCTGCCGCTGCGCCTCAATGGGATGAACGATGTACACCGCCGACAGACCGTACGTGCGCGCGCTGCGAGCCATGTCGTGCAGATCGAGGTTGGTGATCGCGGTGGTAACGGTTGCGCCGTCGCGATCCAACACCGGGTGGTGCACAAGGACGATTGAGAGATTCACTCTTTGTCTCCGTCGCCGCGCGTCGCACCGCGCCCGGCGGCAAGCAAGTCGGGTCGACGTTCCGCGGTGCGCCGCATCGCCTGATCGCGTCGAAACGCAGCGATCTTTCCGTGGTCGCCGCTCGTGAGCACATCGGGCACACCGTGTCCCCGAAACACCGCGGGCCGCGTGTACTGCGGATATTCGAGCCAGCCATCCATCTCCGGGCTGTGCGACTCCGAAACGAGGCTTGCGGCGTTACCGACGGCGCCGGGCAAGAGCCGCGCAACCGCGTCGATGATCGCCATCGCCGCCACTTCACCGCCCGCAAGAACGAAGTCGCCGAGGGAGATCTCTTCGTCGATGAACTGACTCACCCGATCGTCGAACCCTTCGTAGCGACCGCACACCAAAACGAGGCGCTCCCGCGCGGCAAGCTCAATCACCTTACGCTGGTCGAGCCGCGCCCCCTGCGGCGACAAGAGCACGCGATGCGCCTTCGGCGGCTCGGAGCCGAGCGACGTTTGCACAGCGGAGTCGATCGCTTCCATCGCGGCCACAATGCAATCCACGCGCATCACCATGCCGGATCCGCCGCCGTACGGCGTGTCATCCACCGCTTTGTATTTGCCGAGACCGTGCTCGCGAAGTTGCTTGAGCCCAACGGTGAGCGCACCACAGCCGATCGCGCGGCCGGTGATGCTCGTTGAGAGAAACGGCTCGAACATCTCCGGGAACAGCGTCACCACATCCACGCGCATCGCCGGCTCTCCATTCGCTGTCCGAGTGATCCAGTTTGCGTACACATCTTCGTCAGCGTTCAATTGTGTACACTTCACCGTTGATGCGCGCGCCGAATGGGCCACACGTCGCAGCGAAGCGCCGCGACCGATCCGCGCTTATGACAGTCCCTCGATCGTGTGGAGCTTCACAAGACCCGCCGCGATGTCGATCGACTCCACAAATTGCGGCAAATTCGGCACTTCGAGACGCACGCCGTCGTGGTCGATCAAAAACACATCACACGTGGGGTACGTGCCCAAGCCCGCAACGGTCCCCACGAGTTGACCGGACGTGAGTTCAGCACGCGCTCCCACCACGTCGCATGCGTAAAATTCACCCTCTTCAAGCGGCGGAAAGTGGTCGCGCTGCACAAGCACCTCCACCCCGCGCAACGCTTCGGCGGCGTCGCGATCCACAACGCCTTCAAGCTCCACAAGCAGCGCGCGATCCACGGGGCGCGCCGCATCAATGTGAGCATCGCGCGTGCGCCCTGTTGCATCCCGAAGCCGAATTTGGGGACGCGACAAGATCAGCGTGGGATCACCGCTTCGGACGCGAAGCCGCAGTTCACCGCGCACTCCGTGAGGCCGCGCGATGTCCGCGACAACGATCCAACGTTTGCCGTCGGCATCGACGAAAGAATCGCTCGCGCCGCCGCCGCGCCTCGGCACAATGTCGCGTTCGTCGCCGTTCTCCTGCGTTTGGTCGCCCGCAGGCTTCGCCTTGGAGCGCCGCTTTTTTTCCGCGCGCGAGTCGGTTGTGGAACGCTTTTCCGCGCGCTCACCCGCTGCCGGAGTGGACGCGGAAGCCCGATTCTTGTTGCGGCTTTTCATGGAGTGTTTGTGGGCGGCGTTGTGTACACAATGCACAGCGCGGGCCATGCGCTGAGCGTGACGCAAACGTGAAAAAGCGCCTCGGAGATGCGGGCGCGAGACGTTCAGTCGACGATGTCGAGGAACGCGCGCTTACCGGCCTTGTTGGCCGCGGCTTGAAGCAACGTGCGAATCGACTGAGCCGTGCGACCGTCTTTGCCGATCACTTTGCCGATGTCTTCACGAGCGACTTGCAGCTCAATCCGCGGATGACGATCGCCTTCGGTTTCGCGAACGATCACGCGCTCGGGATGATCCACAAGCGCCCGCGCCACCACGTGCACAAGATCTGCGAGGGGTGACGGCATGATCAGGCCGCGGCGGTTTGAGCTGCGATTTTCTGTTGCTTGAGCAATTGCTCCACGGTCGCCGAGGGAAGGGCGCCGCGCTTGATCCAGTGCTCAACCTTGGCCATGTCGAGCCGCAATTCGGGACGAAGCGGGTCGAACGTGCCAACGCGGTCGATGAAACGACCACCGCGCGGGCTCCGCTGATCGGTGACAACTACACGGTAAAACGGGGTCTTCTTGGTGCCCGCGCGAGCGAGGCGGATATGAACGGCCATGCCGGTGAAACCTCAATCGGGAGTAAATCGTGCCTTGAAACGAAGGCGCGACCCTATAGCCGACGCCCTGGTCAACGTCAACTAGCCTAAATCAACGATCACGATGCCGCGGTTCGGATCGTCTTCTTCCTGTTGTTGGTCTTTTGCAGGACGCCGCGGAGGCTGTCGTTCAATTGGCAGCTCCAAACGAGGTTGCCTCTCTTCGCGACGTTCGCGCTCGCGCTGCTCGCGCTGCCGGATTTGTTCGATGATGAAGGGAGGCAACATGGGATTCCTCGGGCTCTTAGTGCCTCTGTGCCGGGCTCGGGCGCTGACTCGGGCCCTTATAATTAGCGACTCTAGCAACGCGTATTTCGAGGTCAAGCTTTGGGATCAAGCTCTTTCGTGCGGCCGGGGTATGCTCCCCGCGTGACTTTTTCGGTGACGCACCGCACAGCCCGCCTTCTCGTCGTTTTCTGCGTTGCGCTCGTGGCCGCACTCATCCCCGGCCGGGCGCACGCCGGCGCCTTCGACGTGAACGACACATCGTGGGAAGGCTGTTCGGATCTCCTTGAGATCGCGCGCGGTGAACTCGGTGCGTCGCGCGTGGTGCCGCTCGCCGTTGTCGACTGGGAACAAATTCACCCCGAAGACGGCGTGTTGGCGCTTCACCCCATGCAACCCATGGACGCCGAAGAAACAAGCGCGTTCATGAAAGCCGGCGGCCGCCTCGCCATCATCGACGACTACGGCCGCGGCAACGAAACGCTCCGTCGCTTTCACATTGAACGCGCATCACCTCCCGCGCGCCCGGCTCAAACGCTCCGCAACCGCCCCGCCCTCGCCATTGCCGAACCGGTGCTTGACATCGTCGCCGGAAGAAGCGCCGGCCCGCACCCGGTTGTCGCCAACGTTCAGAAGCTCGTCACCAATCACCCCACCGGTCTGCTGCACCCCAATCTCTCCCCCGTTCTTCAAATCCGCGCTGTCGGTGAACCCGACGTTGTGATCGCCGTTGCAGGCCAAGTTGGCAAAGGCCGCCTCTTCGCCATGAGCGACCCATCGGCCGTCATGAACCAAATGATTCGCTACCCCGGCAACCGCTCTTTTGCAGCCGGATTGGCGCGCTACCTCGTCGACGACGACGGCCCCATGTTGCGCAAAGGCAAGCTCTACATCGTCGCCAACAAATTCGACGAACGCGGCGCTTTCGGCGGACAAAACACCATTCGCAAAGACTTTGACTCAGCGCTCTCCAGCCTTGCAGAAGCTTTGGCCGAAGCGCGAAACAGCGGTTTTCCCCCGTGGATGCACGTGATTCTCGCGTTTCTCGTGGTTGTCGGCGCCGCCGTGTGGGCCGTTCGAGCCGCAGCGCGAACCTACAAAAGTCCCCTCCCCCGTTACGCGCGCCGCATTCCCCTCATCGCGCAGGGCGGTGCCGCCGGACGATTTGCCATGCTCGCCGCTCCCACTTCCGCGCGCGGCCTTGTGCTTCTCGAACTCAAGAGCGCTCTGTACGAAACCGTCGCTCAGCGATTCGGCCTCGACGGCGAGCCTTCGCCCGAAATCTTGTTGCGCCTGCTCGCCGGCCTCGGCAACGCCGTCGTCGTTGAAGACGTGCGCCGCGTTCTCGATCAAATGACCCGCGTTGAGGGAGCCGTCGTCGCCAATCAACGCCCCCGCGTGTCCCTCAAATCCCTCATCGAAGCCGACGCTGTCATTCGCAGCGCGATCGCTCTCTGCCAAGCCGACGCAGCCGATCGCTCCCACCGCGCCAAACACGCCCTCTTGGCCTAACCAAAAATTGCAAAAGCGTTCGGAGCGCGGTTCGGTTATCACCGTCCCCCTCGCTTCGCCGACCAAGGAGTTTCTTTCGGATGTTGGCCGCCAACGCAGACGAAATCACTTCCGCGAAAGAGCGCCTCACCGCCCTTCGAAACGAAGTCACACGGGTGTACATCGGCAGCCCGCGCACCATCGACCTCATGCTGACAGCGCTCCTCGCGCAGGGTCACGTGCTCCTCGAAGGTGTTCCCGGCGTCGCAAAAACAACGCTCGTCAAAGCGTTTGCCGCCGGCCTCGGCGCCAGCGTGCGCCGCATTCAATTCACCCCCGATCTTCTCCCCGCCGACATCACCGGCACCTACGTTCTTTCCCCGCGTGAAGGCACATTCACCCTTCGGCCCGGCCCCATTTTCGCCAACATCGTCCTCGCCGACGAAATCAATCGCGCCCCCGCAAAAACCCAATCCGCGCTCCTCGAAGCCATGCAAGAGCGCCAAGTCACCATCGAAGGTGACCGCTTTGAACTGCCCGCGCCCTTCATGGTTCTCGCCACGCAAAACCCCATTGACCTTGAAGGCACGTACCCCCTTCCAGAAGCGCAGATCGATCGGTTTCTCGTGCGCGTTCCGCTGAGCTACCCGTCCTCCAAAGACGAAGTGCTCATGCTCCGCACCCACAATGCCGAACCGCCCAAAGTCACCGCCACACTCAACGTGCCCGACCTTCACACGCTCCAAAGCGTCGCGCGCCGCATCCACGTGGAAGACGATCTTTACGAGTACGCCGTGGGCCTTGCCGCTCACACCCGCACGCATGCGCGCGTCATGCTCGGCGCATCCCCGCGCGCCACCCTAGGCCTCGTTCAAGCCTCCAAAGCCGCCGCCGTGATCGCGGGTCGCCACTACGTCACTCCCGACGACATTCGCGGTGTTGCCCACGCCGTTCTCTCCCACCGGTTGGTCATGGTTCCCGAAGCCGAAGGCGACCCGAAAGCCCGCGACGCGGTTGTCGACGATGCGCTCCATCGAGTGGGCTATCGTCGCCAAGTCCGGCCCGCTTAAAGAACGGTGCTGCACTGGGATGGCGCCGATGTTGGGCGCCTACCCAAACCGTCGGAGGCGTTGTCGCGGTGGTTTCTGTGGTTCGCAAGTTCTCGGGTTTCGCATTTCTCCTCTGCGTATTGGGAGCCATGTGGGTTCTCATGACGCGCGGCTACCGCGATGAGTCGCCCACCGAAGACGAGTGGGCCCACACCCTTCGCGGAATCAGCTTTTGGCAGCAAAAAGACACCCGACTGCACTATGCGCATCCTCCGCTTGGCAATGCGATCACCGGGCTCGCCGTGGGGAGGGATCCCAACAATCCCCGCCTCGACAAAATGGAGCACTGGAAAGACGCCAACGTTGGCCTCACAGCCCTTGAATACATCAAAAAAGACTACCCACGAGCGCGCGAACAGCTTTTTTCTACCCGCCGCGTCGCCATGGGATTTGGAATTGCCCTCGCCGCGTACATCTTCTTCTTCTGCCTTTCCACATTTGGCTTTTCAACAGCTGCGGTAGCCCTCGTTCTCGTCGCTTTTAACCCCACCATTATCGCCCAAACGCGGTATGTCACCACCGATGGACCAATGGCCTGTATGGCCACCATCGCCGTGGGTGAACTGGCCCGCTACATCACAGGCAAGAGCGGCAAACTTGGACTCTTGCTCATGCCGCTCGCGCTGAGCGCCGCCGTCCTCACAAAACACAGCGGCCTTCTCCTCATCCCCCTCTTTTTTGTCGTCGTTTTTGTCGCCGTATTCAAAGGTGTTGGCAGATTTGCCGGCATTCCCCGAGCCGCCCGCTTTCGCCGCGCGGCCCTTCACGCCCTCCTCACCGGTGCCATCCTGCTGGTATCGGTGAATGCCCTCTACAAATTCAACCGCACCTTCCTACCCATCAAAGAAGTTCTCGCCGCTACAGAACCGCAATATCAGGTTTCCCAAGGGTACAAACAGCAACTCCTCGAAAAAAACACCCCCCTCGGTTATCTACCCCAGGCTCTACCCATCCCCGTCCCTTACACATACGTCTTTGGCGTGGCCTGCGTCCGAGCGCTCAACAAGGGTGGCTTCCCTTCCTTTTTCTGGGGTACACCGCGGTCGAGCGGTCACGTTGCCTACTTCCCCACCGTTCTAACCCTCAAGAGCCCACCCTCGCTCCTGTTTCTACTCCTCCTCGGAGTTGTCTTGGCGCGCACTCGCCTCCCGGTGAAATGGGGTCCCACTGGCGAAAAATTCAACTCCCCACAAAAGTCATTTTCGGCGTCGGCGGCCTGTTTTTCTTCTTCCTCCTCACCTCCAAACTCAACATGGGAGTTCGCCACGGCCTGCTCATCATGCCCCTCGCCTCCATTTTGGCAGGTCGAGCGTTTGCCATTGGCTGGGAACACTACACTCAAAACGCCTTTGCCAAAGTCACCCTGCTGGCCGCCACCGGCTCCACCGTCGTCAGCGCCGTCACCACCGCACCACTCTACCTCGGCTATTTCAACTTCCTCGCCGGATCCCCTCAAAACGCCCACAACATCAGCATTTACGGTGAAGACTGGGGCCAAGACCGAGCCGCTTTTGCCAAGTTCGTGAAAGACAACAAAATCTCCCCACTCTACTACGACGTTCAAACCGAAACCCGCAAAATCGAGTTTGACCACTTCAAAGTCCCCTATACTCCACTCCACTGCACAACCAACCCACCCTCAGGCTCATGGGTAGGTATCCACGCCCTCGTTGCCAAACGCACCAAACCTGACGGTAAGTGCAACAAGTGGCTCAAAGGCCGCACCCCCATCGCTCGAATCAACGAGCATGTGTACCTCTACTGGATCGGCGGCCCACCCACCGCTCCCGCAGTACAGCCCAAAGGCACCCCTCCCCCCAAAGGCGCCCTTCCCAAAGACGACGACGACGATGACGAGCTACCCAAAGAAGACCCGGCTTTCTAGCAGTCACTTCGCCTCTTTTCCAATGTGTACACAGCAAGCGTACACATGCACAGTCCACCACTCGTCACTCGCTCCCTCAACCCATCTCACCCCGCAACTACGATAGGAGGTTGGGTGACTGCTCGCCGCCAGGCGGTTTCGGCGAAACGACGCGCAGGCGCCCCCCTCATGGCAGCTCTACGCTGCAAGCACAGGGCCCAAGGCTTTGCACTCGGGCCCATGCTGGGTAACTCGTTCAGAAGTGAATGCGCCCTTTGGCCACCGGTGTGAGTCCCACAACGGACGCCGGGTCAGGGCATCCGTTGGTAAAGTGGTACGCTTTGAACTCGTAATCGTAGTACGGATGCACCCAATCCAAGAGTTCACTGCCCGCCTCACCGGGACAGGCAACAAGCCCGTGCCCGGCCTGACTCTGAACGTAGATGCCCACCGAGTGCCCAGGCGGCGGCGCTTCCCAGTGGAGGTCCACATTGCACGGGACAATGCCGGTTCCACAAGTCAGATTCGAAAAACCCATCACGTCGGCATTATCCGAGGTCACATACAGGCGACTCGACGTCACCAGCTGG
This sequence comes from Polyangiaceae bacterium, assembly GCA_016712345.1. Taxonomy (GTDB): domain Bacteria; phylum Myxococcota_A; class Polyangia; order Polyangiales; family Polyangiaceae; genus JADJRH01. Next base: position 1,286,507 of record JADJRH010000011.1, on the reverse strand, counting down.
AAGTAATTTGAAAATGTGGTGTTCGTGTTCTGCGCCGCCACCGCCGCGGGCGTAAAGTGGCTTTCTCCAGCGGCGACAGGCCACTGCATTAACGAGTCAACGTTCAAGAGAGGCATCGAGTCGAGCGCTGTTTCAATTTGAGCGCTTGTCCCGGGATCGTTGAAATAGGTCTCCATAATGTCGATGGGCTGATTGCGGAGCGGGCCCATTTCGGTGTGAATTTGACCAAGCGCCGCACCCATACCGTCATAGATGTCAAACGCCCAGCGCTCCGGCAATACACCTGTGTTCGACAACCAGCCGAGCTGTGTCGTGAACCGGCCGGGTGCCCACGCGAACGAAAAGCCCAACGTGTCCGACGTACCAAAGTTTGATGTGTACTCTGACCAAAGCGTTTGAATGAAAGCGCCCATTTGCCCCTGATTGATGCCCGCCTGCTCACCTCCAAGGTCGAACAGCATTACCGGGTGCGATGGGTAGGCGCGCTTGCCCCAAGCCATGTTAAACGCATGCCACGCGGCCTCGCGCGCGTCGAAGATGAAACCGCGCGCATTATGATAGGCAGCCTTGTCCCACGCGGTCCATAGATTGGGGTCGCCGTTATAGAAAAACCGCACAACAATGCGCTCAAACCCGAGCTGAACAGCCCAGGTGACCAGCTGCTCCAGGTTCGCCCGGTGTTGCGGATGCATCGCCCCGGTGGAATGATCCACCACGTTACCCCATACCCCGTCGGCCAAGCCGTCGATTGGGGCTTTCAAGTCAAACGCCAGATTTTTGTGCCAGATCGGGATGACATACGCCGTCTGTCCCGAGTTTCTAAGCGCGACCATCTGGTTATACACAACCGCCATGTCATGCTCCATGGTGGCCACTGTGGAGCGCAGATTCAGGGCGGGTAGATACCAACTGTTGTTGGTGTTCTTCGGGTCGGCGGTGCCATGATCATATACCCAATGGTTGGTCCCGCCGAAGTTGATAGTTGAGAAAAAGATAAACGCGCACGAGGCGCCGACTAGACAACTCATGCGCCCCCGGGTAGTGCGCACTAAATGTATTGTCAACCGCATTGTCGACGCATGTCGCTGCTGAAACGGGCGCCGCCAAGGTTTGCGAGCACGCATTCCACATCCAATAAAAAGACGTCGCACCCACCCAAAGTCTAACGCATTGGTACGGGGTGCCCCATAATCGGAATCCAATGCGGATTTATGGTTGCGGCAAACAAGTTGGCTGGGGTTGGGTTTTTCTCGTGGGGGTTCTCGGGTGCTCCGAAAACAAGCCTGTGGAAAGTTCGTCGGCATCCCTGGCGCCGGTAACGTCGGTGCCCACGGTGGCAACTTCGGCCGCCGTCAAAACGCCGGAGCTGGATGAATCCGTGAGTCTCACCTTTGCTCGCCAAGGCAAAAAGGTGAGGCAACTGACGCTCGGGGAAATGGTTCGCACCATCAAACCAACGCGCTTCTCGGCCTACGATCCTTATTACAATCGCGACAAGACGTTTTTGGCGTTGCCCCTTTCCGACGTGGTGCGTCTGGGTTTCTCCGAGCAGTCGCAGGCGCTTGAAAACGAAGAGTACGTTTTGAAAGCGGCCGATGGGTACACCGTTCCAATGCGAGGAAACAAGGTGTTTGAGCGCGGCGCTTATTTGGCGTTTGCCGACGCGGAAGTGCCGGGTTGGGAGCTGATCGGTCCGCAGCGCGCCAATCCGGGGCCGTTTTATCTGGTATGGAGTGAAAAGCAGCAACAGAGTTTGGAAACGCATCCGCGGCCGTGGCAACTGGCTTCTATTGAAATTGCCCGATTTGAAGATCTGTACCCCCACACCGTGCCAACGGGTGAAGCGCCCGGCAGTCCGGCGCAACGGGGGTTTGCGACATTCCGCGAGCAATGTGTACACTGCCATGCGATCAACCGGGAAGGGGGGCGTGTTGGGCCCGATCTGAATGTGCCCCAGAGCATTGTGGAGTATCGGCCCGCCGACCAAATTAAAGCGTACATTTTAGACCCGGCAACGTTTCGCTATGGGAATATGCCGGCCCATCCATTTCTGAAAGAAGGCGATTTGAACGATCTATTGGCGTACTTTACCGCAATGAAAGATCGCAAAAAATGACCCGTCTCGAACGGAGCCCCAAAAAAGGTGACAGCGATGGATGTTGCCAATCCGGTAGACGAAAAGAGTGCTCTTTCGCTCTTGGAATGCCGCGCACAAGAAGTGGCAAACCACCTCGGCACCGTGTCTGAAATGTCATTTGAAGCGGCGCGAAACGCTCTTGTTGGAAGGGTGCTTGTCACAGGAATCGGCGGTTCGGCCGGGCCGGCGCGGCTTTTGGCATGGCTTTCATCGCAGCGCCAAGGTGTCCACGCGCGGTATGTTCCCATGTCGGGCTTCACTTCTGACAATGCGCCCGTGGGCGATACGCTTGTTGTGTTTTCTCAATACCTGTCACCCAACGCAACGCTTGTATTAAAGGCTGCTTCGCACTTTAGACGGGTGGTTCTTGTAACCTCTGTCCCGCCCAATTCAAACCCATTGCAGTCCCTCTTAACCCACGAGCAAACTGTGATTGTGCACCTGCCGCCGGCTGATGAAAAAGGCTTGTTTTTGAGAGTTATCGGGCCGACGGTTGCTACCCTTTTTGCCATTCAGGTCACGTGTGGGCCTTTGGGTAGAAGCGAATTTGGTGAGCTATACAAAGCGCTTTGTTCCGCTGGTGAAAGGGCTCTCGCCGCGGCGGCGGAAGTGTCAAGTGACAGCCTCCGAGGGGCGCTGGCATTCGTGTTTTCCGGGGCGGATCCGTCGGTGTTTCAAGGCCTCGTGTGGAAGTGGATGGAAGGTCTGCGGTGTGCACAACCTTGGGCGTGGGATGCTCTTGAACTGGCGCACGGGCCCGTCCAAAGCGTGCGCGGCGGCATGCCCTGGGTGGTGTTCACTCAACCTGACAGTCCAACCGGAGATCTCACGGAGCGCGTCCACAGAGTGCTTGTTTCTAACCATCAAGTCCCTGTGTTTCTGCGGAGCGAGTTGCCATTTCCGATATCGATCTTGGATCACGACGCGCAGTTGAATGCTCTGCTCCTGCGGGTACTCAAAGACTGTCCGCTCGATCTTCGGTCGTCGGCGCTGGCGGTGTTTGATGAGCCGCTTTATGGCCTCGGTCGATCATGACGGGGGTACCTGACTCCTGGATCACTGACACCACCACGCAACGACCTGGAATGCTCTGCTGCCTGACGCGTCTCTCCACCACGGAGTTCCCCAGCGGCGCATGCGCCTCATTCGAACGGCGAGTAACTCGTTGCGGTTGAGTTGTCGATGCAGCAGAAAAGAGCCCGTTCTGGGAGGTCCGGCGACTTGAGATGTCCATCACGTCGCCATCCACCGGTCTCGCCGGTCTCTCGTTTTTCGTCGTGGCTGCGCTCGCCACAGAACTCCATCTGGAGAACCCGACGCGCCACGCTGTTCGCTTTTCCGCTTGGCGACGGGCAAGGGTGTCCCAAACGTCTCGACAAGACTGGATCCGTGCCTTGCAGAACGTTCCGCTAAAGGGAAGTTACCTAGGAGGCACGGAGGACACGGAGATCCACGGAGTTTTCTTGTATTTTAGGCTGCAATCGGCTTGCACAGCCTGACCGATCACGTGTCAGGCCGGGATTACGACCTAACAGTTATCCAAGCGCGTCTGGTCGTTGCGTGACGTTTCGATTGAGAACGTGATACTCACCCTGGAAGCAAACGATGTCCACGTACGAACGACTCTATCTTTCGCCCCTGCATGACCCGATCTTTTTCTGGGTTGCCGTGGGCATTTTGGTGCTTTTGATCGCGCGGCGGTTGCCTTTTTTGGCGGGCTTTTTGGTTGTGTTTGCATTTGAGATCGCGGCCGATGCCCTACTTACCGGTGCGTTGTCACCCATTCCAAAGGGGGCTTGGTGGGGTACACCCGTGTCGGTTGCGTTTGTGATTTTGGGTGATTTTCGGTTTTTTCTGGTGGCAAGTGTGGCTGGAAAGGCGCCCACGGAGAGCTTTTTTCACCCGGTGAAGCGGGCTGTGGTGTGGGCGTTTGTTGTGCCTGTCGTGTCGTATTTGCTGCGCAGTTTTGTACCGGTGTTGGCAGCGCCGATGCGGGTCACGTTTCTGACATACGAGCTGTTGTTTTTTGCCCTTGCCATTACCATGCGCGCCTTGATCTTGCCCAGGACAATGCGCGAATCGCCCTTGGAAATAAGGCGGTTTGTGGCCCATCTTACCATTTTTGAAATCGTGCAATACGGCCTTTGGGCAACCGCCGACATCCTGATTTTAACTGGGTTTGACATTGGGTTTTTGCTGCGCTTTCTACCCAACACAATGTACTACGCGCTTTTTCTACCCTTTGTCTTTTGGCGCGCGCCCGCCGCATGGCGGGTATGGCAACCCTCTCCCCATCGGGTGTAGTCTGGGTAGATCACGCAAACTGAAGTTTCGGCGCGGCCATTTGTTCGCACGTGTAAACAGATTCGCGCGAAAAATGGACCGCGAGGTGGTGCAGATTTTCTTCCAAGCGGCGGCTCGAATTGATTCGTTTATCAAGCAAGATCGGATATGACCGGCGCCCAATTCAAGCCGGAAGGATCCATGGACGTTCTCACAGCCCTTAATCCGGGCGCCGAATACTCTACCAAGCAGCTGCAATTCATTCTCGGAGCCTGGATCGTAGGCAGCGCCTTCGAGCGCAAGGATAAAATATCGCTGCAAAACGGCGATGTTTCCGAGGATGATTACACAAAGCAATCGATTTACGCGCTGCTCTATTCGCTCTACAGCTCAATGGGAGAAACGCGCAGCGAAACGGGCGCGACCTACCAACTGACGTTCAACACCTGGGGATATACCTGGCCAGAGAGCTGGGGCCCCTGCCCCAACAGCCCGTCAGACCCGCAGCGGTTTGGCAAGAATGCGTACACCGGGCTGTACCAGTTTGATGCTGTCAAAGAGTACGTGAAGGCCCGCGACGGACGGGTGAGCGTTGTTGAACTTGGGTGTGGAACAGGTGCGGGAGCGCATCATGTTTGCTCCCATGTCCTTCCCAAGTGCACGTACGAAGCCGTGGATATGCAGCAGGCCGCCATCGCAACATGCAGGCGCAAGTTCGTGCCCGAACTCGGCGGTCGGCTCGTCGCCACACGTGCCGATGCAACCCGCGTGGCCATTCCCGATGCTACGGCGGACTTCCTCGCCGTGTGCGAAACCCACGTGACGGAGATGGCCGGTCGCACCACACCCGAGGACCGCCGCTTTTTTGAGAATGCGCGCCGGATCTTGAAACCCGGAGGATACCTTGTCTGGGGCAACGCCATCCCCGACAGCACTTGGCAGCCTTGCTTCGACCTGCTCAAAGACATTGGTATGAAACAGATCGAAGTGCGGGATGTGACTGCCGAGGCGGTGAAGGCGCGTGACGAAGACGCCGGCCGTGTGGATGCCTATGTGGAGCAGTGTCTCGACCGCTTCTACGGATTTAGAATCCCTGTATTGGGGGAGAAAAGGCGGGCGGAAGCTCGTCTCGCCCTGTACAACTTTTATCGAAATCCGGGAACCAACCTTTACGAAAACATGCGCAACGGCACGGACTCGTACAAGGTTGTGCTCTTCCAAAAGCCCGCCTGACAAATCTCTTCCAGTTTGACTGGGTAGAAATTCCAGTGCGGGTGTTCCTTCACGCGCGCGAACGATCGATCTACCCATCCCTCTTTTGACGACGCGACAAAGCGCTCCCCGCGCCGCGCTATGGGATGTGGCTCGCCGGCCAACCCTAAACGCAACCGATGCACCGGCGCGCGCACTTTGCACCATGGCGCAGCGGCAATCGCGCGTTCTGCGCCGCGCACAGGGTGGCGAAGGTTTTGCCTGGCCGACGAGCATGAGCCTCTCCACGAGTCCCGTTTCGCTGTTAATGGCCGGCCCGGTCGTCACGATCACCGCGGATACACTTCTCGACGCTGCGTACAAAGTCCTCGTGGAGCGCCGTGTTTCCGCGCTGCCTGTGGTCGATACGCAGGGTCGACCGTTGGGAGTTTTGTCAGAAACCGACCTGCTCCGAGCCGGGCGAATGCAGCCGATGTCGCTCGCGGGCGTGCAGGTGTTGGATCTACCCAGTGAGCCGGTTGCGCAACACATGCACGCCGGGGTTGTCACGGCCACGGCGGATACGTCGGTGAGGGAGTGCGCAAAACTGCTGGGCGAGCGGCGGATCCATCGGGTGTACATCACCAAAGACAACGCGCTTGCGGGTGTGTTTAGTACAGAAGAAGTGTTGATTGCGCTTCGGGAAGAGCGGATCGGAACGCCGATTGTGGAGGTCATGACCAACCCCGTAAGCACCATTCACTTCCATGCGCCTGTTTCAGAAGCGGCGGCTCGGCTGGATCACGCGGGGATTGGTGGGCTCGCGGTGGTGGATGAAAATGGTCATCCGGTGGGGATGTTCACCAAGAGTGAAGCGCTGAAGGCGCGCAATGTGGCCACCGATACAAAGGTGGAAGACGTGATGAGTTATGGCATGCTGTATCAAAACTCACGAACACCGCTGTTTCGGGCCGCGGCGCACGCGTATGAAACGGGTACACGGCGCGTGCTCGTGATGGAAGATCGGCGGCTGGCAGGCATTCTGACAGGTCTTGATTTTGCGCGGTTATTGGGTGGTCAATCGTAGAGTATTGATAACGCTCTGTCAGGTTGGGCCGGCAAGTTCAATGAGAAGGGCGCGCGCCTCGACGAGATCGGGTGTGTTGTACCCCTCGGTGAACCATGTGTACACAGGCTCAAGAACGGCTCGGGCGCGCTCACGATCACGCGGTGCAATGAGGCGCGCAAGGGTTAGGGCGCTGCGCAGTTCCCACGATCTGGCCGATTGATTGCGGGCAAACTCGATGGAGCGAACGAGTTCGGCCTCGGCTTCTTCGACGCGGCCGAGTTGACTCAGAATCCAACCTTTGATGCGCAGCGATTCGGCGAGCCACTCTCGTTCGTGCCAACCGGGTCTTGCAATTTGCTCGAGGCTTTCTTCGACAATTGCCAATGCCTCTTGGGGTGAACCGCCACGTGCCGTCGCTTCGGCCAGGGCGGACTTGAGGTATGGAATGCGCACGTGGCCGCCGCGTTTTGTCCATCCTTCAATGCCTATTTGCAGGAGGCGAACGGCTTCTTTGGGGTTATGGGCGAGGATTTCGCCGATGCCGCGCGCTTGGGGAACGGAAACAAGTGAGATGAAAGCGAGGGCCTGTTCTTCGGCGAGGCGCTGCGCTTCGTCGAGGTGCTCGGCGAGTCCATCGACATCGCGGGCGTATGCGTACGCATAAGCGCTGAATGTGAGCGCCCAAACGAGGTTAAACGCGTGGCCGACGGTGCGTGCGTACGCAACGCTCGCATCACTGGCGCGGCGCGCTTCGTCGGGATAACCGAGCATCCACGTGGCTTGGCATGCGTACACTTCAACGAACGTGCGAAGATCGTGGCCGGTGAGTTGAATCCACCGTTCCGCGCGGCGAGGATCGTAGCCGGCGAGGACAATCTCCGCTTCCCGGCGCGACGCGAGCAAATCACCTTGAAGAAGGCGCTGTACCATCATGGCTGCGTGGCCGAAAAGTTGGAAGTCGGGGTCGGCAATGCGCTCGCCTTCCACAAGCATGCGGCTTGCCCATTCACGCGAGTCGGCAATGCGGCCCTGTGTGATGGTGGTCGTCCACATCCACCACATCGCGAGCATGCGGCTTGCGGCCGATTCACCACTGGAAGGAGCATCGGCAAGGGTGTCGGTGAGGCGAAGAATCGCTTGGGCGTTTTCGCCCACTTCTGCGGCCGCCCAGCCTTGCAAACCGGTCCAGGCAGCGTTGAGAGGCTCGCGAATGGTCACTTCAAGGCGATCACGTTCGGGCGAAGGGGGGAGTTGACCCACAAGGCCAAGACCACGCTGGAAGTGGGCAGTGGCTTCACGCAACGCCACGCGATCGAGGGCGAGCATGCCGGCGCGGCGCCACAGTGGAATGGCCGCGTCGAGGTTACCAGCCTGCGTGTAGTGGTGAGCGAGCGACTCAACACCCACGGAACGAGCGGTGATTTCACCCTCCAATGCGAGCGCGATCGCCGCATGAAGTTCACGTCGGCGACTGCGAAGAAGGGAGTCGTACGCGGTGTCTTGAACAAGCGCGTGTTTGAAAACGTACGTCGCGGTGGGCGGTGTGCCGTTCTGTAATGCGAGCCCGGATTCAACTATGCGAGCGAGCGCTTCTTGCAGCGGCGCACCGTGAATTGGGGCGACACGTTCCATCCATCGGTAGCTGAATTCACGGCCGAAACAGGCGCCGATCTGGGCGATCTCCTTGTACTCATTCAGGCGATCGAGGCGCGCCATGAGCGAGTCTCGGAGCGAGGCGGGGATGGAGAAGTTTTCAGGCGAGGCGTGTAAATGGTAGGTCTGACCATGTTTGCGAAGTAAGCCCGACTCAATGAGCGACTTGGTGAGTTCTTCCACATAAAGCGGGACGCCGTCGGTGCGCGCCAGAATCTCTTCCATCACTTCGGGCGGAAGTGTCAGGCCGTGAGTGATGGCGAGCACAATGCGCATTCCGTGCTGGCGTTCAAGGCGCTGGAGGTTGAGCGACACAACGCCTTCGCGGCCGATCCACGCGGGAACTCGCTCAGGCCGATGAGTTGTTACAAACAGGATGGGTAGATCTGACAAGCGGGCAAAGAGCTGCTCCAGCAACTCATCGCTGGTTGGGTCAATCCAGTGGGTGTCTTCCACGACGACGAGCAAAGGGCCGCGGCGCGCTCGGGCCTGAATGAGCGCAAGAATCGCTTCAAACGTGCGCTCTTTTCGTTTCTGTGGGGTGAGGCGCACAGGTGGGTAGCGATCGACGGGCAGGGACAAAAGGCCGGCGAGAAACGGGGCATGTTCGGCCGGGTCGAGTTGATGAGCGCGGAGGAGCGCTTCGAGCTTGTCGAGTCTGCGCTCGGCGCTGTCGTCACGGGCGAGTTGAGCGGCCTCTTCAAGCTGCTCCACAAATGGGGAGAGAGCCGAATCGATACCGAGCGGAGAGCACTGAAAATGTTGCTCCTCGTAGGGTTCGCGAATGTGTTGGCGCAGTCCTTGGAGCAGGCGCGACTTGCCGATTCCAGGTTCGCCGCCGATCGCGGCGATGCTTCGTTCACCGCCGAGGGCACGTTGCCAGAGTCGCGCGAGTTCAGCGGTTTCCGCGTCTCGACCCACAAGCGATGACAGCTCTACTCCCGCGTGCGCCGCGCTGAATCGACCGCCGGTATGCCGCGTTTCGTCGACGCGCCAGAGTTGGACAGGCGCGGCAATGCCCTTGAGGCTTTTTTGGCCCAGATCGGAGTATGCGAATGCCTCGCCGATCAAGCGCCTTGTGACATCGGCGATGACCACCTCGTCGGGCTGGGCAGCCGCTTGTACGCGCGCCGCGAGGTTGGGTGTTTCACCGATGGCCAAGCGCGCTTCGGTGGGTTCCAAGCCCGGCGCCTCGCCCACAACCACCGTGCCCGTGGCAATGCCAATGCGTACACTCAGGCGCGGGGTTGCCGCAATTTCGCTCACGGCGCGGACCATTTCAAGGGCCGCGCGTACACCTCGTTCCGCCGAGTCTTCATGCGCCACCGGCCACCCGAAGTACACCATGAGCCCGTCGCCCAGATATTGCGCAACGTGGCCGCCGTAGCGCCCGACGATATCGCCGCAAACGCCGCGGTACGTTTGAATGAGGGCGTGCAACTCCTCGGCGTCGAGTCTCTCCGAGAGTGCCGTGGAGCCGACAAGATCGCAGAACATCACCGAGAGCTGGCGGCGCTCGGGGCCTCTCGACGCGTGATCCGCAGTTCGCGACGAAGAGCCCGCGCGGACAAGATCGCCGGTGGATCGAGGCACCGATGCGGGGACCGGCGCGCTGGGAGGGCCCGAAGATGCGGCGGGTTCCGTTGGGGGCGCGGAGCCGCTCTCAGAGCGCATTCGCTGAAGTTGGACGAGGAGCGTGCGGCGCGGGCCGATGGGTAGACCGAGCGAGGTAAGATCCGACTCGGTGAGATGGGGCAAAACGTCGAGTGTGATCTCCTCGTCCTCGAAGCGCGCGGCGTATTTCGCCAAACCCACGCCGCGGAGCCAATCACCAATGTCTGACACCCTCTCTACCTAGCGGAGTCGCGAGTGCGTACGCAAGCGCCTCGCGTCTTGACATGACGGGCAGAACCATCGACCGTACCGTGTACGGGAGCGTGTGGCGTTTGAGCGGGTCGAGCGCGGCGCCCCTGTGACAAAACCGAGGGCCCACCGATGACGCGACGTCAATTTCTGCTCGAAGAAAGCCGGCTTCCGCGCGCTTGGTACAACATCAATGCGGACATGCCCGTGCCGCCGCAGCCGGTGCTCCACCCCAAAACGTTGGAGCCGGTAACGCCCGACTTTCTGAGCGTCCTCTTCCCCATGGCGCTCATCATGCAGGAAGTCAGCACCGAGCGGTACATCGAGATTCCCGAGCCGGTGCGCGAGATCTACCGCCTTTGGCGGCCAACTCCACTCATCCGTGCCACGCGACTGGAGAAAGCGCTCGACACGCCGGCGCACATTTATTTCAAGTACGAAGGCGTTTCGCCCGTGGGCTCACACAAGCCAAACACCGCTGTTGCGCAGGCTTTTTATAACAAAGAAGCGGGCACACGCGCGATGTGTACAGAAACCGGCGCCGGTCAGTGGGGCTCGGCAATGGCCATGGCGTGCAACTTCTTTGGGCTCGATCTCGAGATCTTCATGGTGAAGGTCAGCTACCACCAGAAACCTTACCGCCGCGTCATTATGGATAACTTCGGCGCGACTGTGTACGCAAGCCCGACGGACCGAACCCACGCGGGTCGCGCGGTGCTCGCCGAAAATCCCGAAAGCCCCGGATCGCTCGGCATTGCAATATCGGAGGCTGTTGAAACCGCGGCCGTGAGCGGCGGCGCGAAGAAATACGCGCTCGGCTCGGTGCTCGGTCACGTGCTTATGCACCAAACGGTGATCGGCCTTGAGGCCCTTGAACAAATGGAGATGGCCGGTGAATACCCCGACATTGTGATCGGCTGCGCGGGCGGCGGATCAAGCTTTGCAGGCCTTGCGTACCCATTTGTTCGCGAGAATCTTACCAACGGCAAAAAGACAAAAATCATCGCCGTGGAGCCCGCATCGTGCCCGAGCATGACGCGCGGGAAGTACACATTCGACTACGGCGACACGGCGGCTTCGGCGCCCGTGATGAAGATGTACACTCTCGGGCACACGTTTATTCCGCCGAGTATTCACGCGGGCGGGCTTCGCTATCACGGCATGTCCGCGAGCGTGAGTGCGCTTGTGGATCACGGCGATGTCGAGGCGCGCGCGGTTCCGCAGCTTGCAACGTTTGCCGCCGCGGTGGAGTTCTCCAAGGCCGAGGGGATTTTGCCTGCTCCCGAGAGCGCTCACGCGGTGCGGGTTGCGATTGATGAAGCGCTTGAATGCAAGAAGAGCGGGCAAAAGAAGGTGATCGTATTCAACCTCTCAGGTCACGGTCACTTCGACATGATGGCGTACGACGCGTACCACCGCGGTCAACTTCAAGATCACGACTACCCGCAGGCCCAGGTGGACGAAGCAATGACCCATCTGCCAAAAGTCTCTCTCTAACCTTCAATTCAAGCCATTTTTTATAACGGCGGGCGAAGTGCGTACACATTCGCATGGGCGCTTTGTCACGTCGGTTCAAACACGCCGCGCTCCCAAAGGCGTTGCGCTATCGCGAGCGCCCGCGAGGCCGGGATACGGGCTGTCCATCGAGCCGCCACTTCAGTCAGCGTGAACCTCGGCGGCACAAGTTCAAAGAGCGGTGCGAGTTCCACCTCGCCCAGAAACGCCGCCGGGCCATCAAAACCGGGGTGATCCATCGCTCGCCTCAGCTCCACCCGTTCGGCGCCGAGGCAGGGCACGTCGCGCCACGTGGCGGCGGCGGAAACGCGAAGCTCGCTCGAAGCGCTCACCGGTTCGCGCGGAGGTATCGGCTCGTTCACTTCGTCGAGCGCGGCCGAACGATCGCGCCAAAACTTGTGCGAAAAGCGCTCGGCGGCCACGCTGTAGTGCTGCGCCGCCCAACGCGCGTGACGGCTTGATGCGGCGCTCAAATGCTCCTCGTAAAAGCGAATTGTTAGAGCGCGATCTTCAGGATGGCGAAGCAGCGTGTTCGCCACGATCGCGCCGGCGAGCGCCGATTGAATTGCCTTTTGAACGCCGCTCGACGAAAGCGGATCGAGTGTCATGGCGGCGTCGCCGACACGCAGCCAATTGAGGCCGACCGGACAGGCGTGGATCGATGCGGTCGCGTCCACAACGCGCGCGGGCCCATCGAGCGCAGCGTTTGCGATCGCGCTGCCAATCGATGAAGGGCGAAGAAGCGCAATGAGCTTTGTCTCCGTTGACGCGGAGCGATCGCGCAGGCTGTCCGCGTCCACAAACGCGAGGGCGTTGTACGACCCATCGGGAATGGGTACACCCCAGCACCACGCGTTTTCGATCGCCTCAAGGCTCGGCTGCGTGGGAAGGTTTTTCCCGCGAAAGTAACCGTGAATTGCAAATGTTCGCGGGCCGGTGTGCACGCGCGCTCCGCTGAATTCGCGCACGCAGATTCGCGAACCGCGACCGCCCGCATCCATCAAAAAGCGCGCGTCGATCCGCGTTGCGCCATGAAGGGTGTCGAGTTCAAGAACCCAACCGTCTTCGTGGGGACTTGCGCGGCGGGCGGCGGCGGGTTGACAAACCACAACACCCGCGGCGCGCGCATGCGTCAACAGAGCCGCGTCGAAAACGCCTCGATCCACAAGCCAACCACGCGCGCCGGGATCTCGGCGCTGGGTAGCCTCGCGCTCCCAGTGTACACTTACGCTTTCCACGCGCGCGGCGCCGATCGTGACGCCGTGGGCCGCGCCGATCGAAGCGAGCATGGGGAGTACACCCGGCGTGAGCGACTCACCGAGGTGCCGCCGCGGAAAGCGGGATTTTTCGACCAAACAAACGCGGTGACCAAGCTGCGCCATTCGAAGCGCGGCGATCGCACCCGACGGGCCGCCGCCCACCACCGCCACATCAAACGATGCGTTCATTTGGCGGCGGCCAAGCGCGCGCCATGCGCATTTTCCGGCGGAGCGGCGTTTCGCGCGAGGCGCACCGGCGTAAGGCGCAAATACACGCCGAGGCAGTAATGCAGCCAGCCGCGGATGTAGTCGCACGCGGGCCTGCCGCGCGCGATCACCTCGTGGTGACAGCCGCCGCCGCAGAGGTAGCGCGCCCAACATGACCGGCAAGGCTCCTGCTTGTGTACATGACGTTCGGCAAGCCATGTATCGCGGCGTTCGTTGTCGATCCCTGTTGCAAGTGTACCCATCGCGCCGTCGTCGTCGCCGACGAAACGATGGCAGGCGGCGAGATCACCGTCGGCCGAGACACCCAAATAACCGGCACCCGCGCCGCACGGGTACGGTCGATGTGTACCCTTTTCGATCTCTTTGAGCGCGTTGAGAAGGTTTGCAAACGGGTAACGCTCACCGCGCATGGTGCGCCGCTCAAATTCGTTGCCACATTCGATCATCGCCGCGAGCACTCGTTCGAGATCTTCGCGAACGAGTTCTTCGGCGCCGTTCGGTGAGCGTAGGAGCGGCGAAAAGCCGATGCTGTGAAAACCCGCGTGGGCCAGTTCATCGAGTGTTTCACGGAGGCTCAAGTTGCGAGGCGTGACGGTGACGCGCGCGCCGACCTGCATACGGCGCTGCTTTGCGAGAAGCGGCCGTACGTTTTCCATAATGCGTTCGTAGCTGCCTTTGCCGCTCACAAAGGGTCGAAGCGCGTTGTGCTGGGGCCTCGGCCCGTCGATGCTCACCGTCACCGCAAAGCCGTATTCTTCGAAGAAATCGGCGTCTGCTTCGGTGAGAAGTGTACCGTTTGTGGTGATCGAAAACCCGAGCGTCACGCCGCGCTCGGCTGCAAGTTGATGCGCGCGGCGCGTTGTTTCACGGAGGAGCGCGCGATTTGCGAGCGGCTCGCCGCCGAGAAAAGCGAGGTTCAAGCGTGCTCCCGGTGTTGCTCCGCCGACGAGAAGGTTCACTGCTTGTTCGGCAACGTCGCGCGCCATGTCCTTCGCCTCGCCGCCGAACTGGCCTTGCTGCGCGTAGCAATAGGTGCAACCCAGGTTGCACTTTTGAGCGATCGCCAGCGAAAGCGCATGCAAGGGCGGCGCGGTGAGCGGCGTGTCATCCACGTAGGGCGCGCCGTTCACTCCAAGTGTACTCAGGAGCGACTCCACCGTGCCGCTGGCAATCGCCTGTTCAATGCGCGCAGCAAGGCGCACATCCGCGTCGAAAAGGCGGCTTCCATCCGCCAAAAGGATATGCGCGCCGCCGGCGGTTTGAATCGTGTGTACATACGGCGAGCGCGGCGCACTCTCCCGCATCAGGCGCCGCGCAACTTCCACGCTCGCCGCTTCTGTCACTTCGCCTCGGTTTTGCCGCGGATCGCAAAGCGCAACCACTTCTCCCAGTGGTTGAAAAGATCGTCGTAGAGCACCAGCCGGTCGTCCACGTAGTCGTCCGGCACGTATTCACCGTCGTGATTTTTCTGAAACCAGTTGTCACCGGCGCTGCGCCCGCTGGGCGTTGCCTCAACGTTGACGAAATCAGGTCGCGCGGCGGCCCAGTAATAACAGGAGCACTCTCGATAATCGTTTTGCCACGGTGAACAGAGCCCCTGCGTGAGTTCACCCGGCTGCGCAAGCTCACGCGAGATCATTGCCGTGTCGCCCTCAAAAAACGCCCGAACGACAAACGTTCGCTGAATGTACGTCTGGCGCTTCGATTCTTCCCATGCGGGGTTGTCGAGGTCGGCCTTTTCCCGGGTGAAGTAACACGTCACGGTTTTACCGGTGCGCTCGTGCAACATGCGCGCGAGCAGATTTGACCACTCCAGCGGAGCAACGCCGTTTGGATTGGCTTCAATCGAAAGCACCACCGACTCCTGTTCGGCGTTGTACGGGTTTGGACCAATCTGCGTTGTCATTGTCGAAAAGCCCCGCATCAGATTGGAGTCTTCAACTGCCGGGTATTCAACGCGCAAAAGCCGGTGCATCGCGAGATCCGCGTGCTGCGGATCTTCCGCCGTCATCACAAGGTTGTCGTATTCGCGAAGCAGAATCCCCGTGAAAACGCGGCGCCAAACGAAGCGAAAGTCCACCTCTAGGCCCGGCGTGCAATTGCCCACCGACGTCACAGGTCGTGTACTCACCGGGTTTCCGGGAGCCACATAATGAAGTTCCGCGGCGCGGCGAGCACTGCGCGCCGACGACTCATCCGCCGTGGCATTGCGAGGTACAAGAAGCGCGGGATCCGGATCGGCTTCGATGGTGATGTCGACTTCGGGCATGGCAAACGAACGCGTCGCAGCGCGCGCGACGGTATCAATTTGGCGGCGGGTGAGCGCGAGGTAGTTGCCATCGGCGCCGGCCATGAGCGCCGGCATTTTTCGACGACCGATATCGGTGAAATCGCCGACATCCTCCGGCTTGCGGAGCAACACGGGGAACCACGGCGCCGCGCCCGCTCGCAACGCTGTGTACACACGCTGGTGGAGCGCCATAATCGCGAGCGTGTCGACCGTTTCGGGCGCAAATACAGGGCGCTCCGAGCGGTAGACATCAAACGCTTCTTCGGCGGGCATGGTGTCGATGTCGAGCGGATCCCGGCCTTGCACGGGATTGCCGTTCATCACCGAGACGTTGAGGTAGCGAACCGTCTCAAAACCTCGACGCAGAATTTCTTCGGCCCGAGCGCGCGTGATGGCTTCATCTTCGGTGCGCGGCACATCTGGGCCGAAAATGGCTTGATCCAAATCATCCGCGAGCGTTCGAACGAAGAGCGCATCCGGCACAACGGCGGGCGGCGCGGCCACAATACGCCCCACAGCGCTCAAACGCGTGCCGTCGGCGAGCGTGAGAGCAACCTCCACTGTTCCGTCGCATGCGTCGTCGAGATAGCCCCGGCTCACGGCAACGTTGTTGTTCAGCCAGGTTGGCCCCGGCGGGATGATCGCAAAAAGCGCCGGCGGAAGCGTCTCGTTGTAAAACTTGTCAATACTCGGATCGGCGTTGCGTACACCCGGTGGGATTGAGAATTTCCACCAACCTTTGCTCTTGTCGTAAACCGCCAGTTCGTCCGGCACAATGTGCAGATTGTGTACACTCGGGTCTGCCTCGCGCATCTCCTTGATTTCTTCCGCCGTGAGCTTTGGTCCGTAAATCAGGCCCTTTGCGGGGGTGAAACGCAGGCGGATCTCGGGGTGTGCCGCCGTTGGTCGAATGAATCGCACATTCCCGAACACCAGAACTCGATCGGCTGAGAGAAAGTTCGGGCTGTGCCCGTCCAGGGTGTGCAGCGCATGATCGGAGAACGGCCCCACCGTCGCTTCTACCCGATCGCCCGCGTCGCCTGTCCGACGTTCGGCTTTGAGGTTGGCCACTCGCACTGTCCACGCGAGATCTTCGGCCGAAAGGCCGTTTGCTTTCAGCAACTCTGTTGTGAGCTGCTGAAAGTGGTCGTCGCCTTCCAAGCGTGCCCACACCTCAAGAAACGGCGCCACCGGTCGGATGTGTTTGCCCGTCCGAGGCTCAAACTTCTCAGGTGTACGCACGCCGGTGATCGCGCCGCTGTCGTCGTCCACAATCAACGTCGGCTGCGGCACAATACGGCGGTAGCCCAGCGGCGCATTGGGGTCGCTCACGATCGTGAAGTTGTCCTGCGGCTCGTCGGCGGAGCCAAGCCGGGCAATGGCGAACGGCGGGAGAATGCGAAGCTCTCGAATAGTCATGAACGGCCCCTTCCGGTTTTGCCGAGGATTCCCTCGATCCAGCGACGAGCGACGGCATCGGCTTCACGAAGAGCCCGCAGATAGCGATCGCCGTCGACCAGCGCCGGACCGCGCGCGAGCAGCTCGGCGACGATCCCCTCGGAAACATCAAGGAGGTCGAGCTGTGTTCGCCAAAACGGAACTTCCGGCGGCAGAACGAGCGTGTATGGCATTTGAAACGGCGCACCGGCGCGGGCGGGCAGCATTGGATCGCCTAGAGGGAGACGCACGAGTACACCCGAGATCGCCTTGAGGTTGTACATCTCACCGAAGATGCGCGAGATGACTGTGGGGCGGCGAACCGTCGCAAGATCCGGCGTTTCGCGCGGCCCCGACACCGCGTAGGTGAGCAGCGTGAGCAACATGCGATAGCGGATGTTGAAGAGGCCCGCCCACTCACACGATTCGCGATGCGTGATCGGCGTCGCGCCCTCCGGTGCGTACGCCTCGTCCTCGCCGACAACCGGGTTGACGGGCACCCGGTGCGCCGGAACGAAATCCGGGTGTACTTTGAGAATGACTTCGTATTCGCGGAAAATGCCGCAGAAGCGATCAAAGTGTGACGGTTCGGCCCTCACTCGCAAACCGAGGTGCTCCGCTTCGCCCTGCGATGCGATGTCGCGAAGCGCGGCCGCAAGCTCGGTGCGCGTTGCCACCTTCGGCACGAGCACTGTTGTTTTGCGTGAATGCAGCGGCGGAACGTCGGGATTTTTGGCGTAGGGCTTGTGCGACTCGGGACGATACGATCGCCCCCATTCATCCCAGTCCATTTGAATGTCGTAAGACTCTGGATAAAAGGCCGAATCCGGCACGCGGCGGCGATCTTCGACAAGCGCAATCACGCGTTCGTACACCTGCCCAACCCGCACCCCCGCCTGCGCCCCAACCAACTCTTCAACACGCTCCACGATCGGCCGATCAGGCGGTTTCACCGATTCGGGATCGGGCATTTCGCTGTAGAGATATTTGGCGAGCGACGTGAGCGAGAACGGCTCAAGCTGAAACGGAAATGCGTTAAAAGGTCCACTCCACGGGTAATCCTGGCGTTCAAACGAAACGGGAGCACCGAGCAGCAGAAGCGCATTTTGCACGCTCAGCAGATGCCCCATCTCCTCTCGCGCAACGGTGAGCATTTCGTCCTGCCACCCCCGCACTTTACCTGCGTGTACACCCACGCCGCTGCCGCCCATTGAATACGCAGAGTAGAGGTACTCCACCATGAGCGAGTGTTCGAGTTCCCCTGCGACGTGGAGCAACATGACCAAGTAGTCGCGCCAGGACATCTCCGCCGGTTTGGGCGGTAGATGCGGCGAGCTACCCGCGCCTGCGACAGCCGCGGACCCAGCCCTGCGGGCGTTTTTTGCCCGAGCGGCCGGGGGCGCAATGTGGCGGTTCGACAAATGAGACATCGGGGCTCCTTGGTCTGTGGGAGAACGATTTCGAAGAACCGACTGCTGCGGTGCGACGCCGTTACGCCGAGGCTCGCCGCGCTTTCGCCTTGGGCGCTTTCGCCTTGGGCGCTTTCGCCTTGGGCGTGGCCGCTTTCTTGGGCGCGGACACCTTTTTGGTTCCGCTCGCTGCCTTGCGACCGCCCGCTTTTTTGACGGCACTCGCCGTCGTGGCCGCACGTGAAGAACCCGACCCCTTGCTCTTCGCTCCCCGGCCGTCCTGCGGAACCTCGTGCGGCGGCTTGTTGTTGTTCCAGATGTCGCGGAACACCTTCCACTCACCGTTCGCCTGACGACGGTAGATCAAGATCCCTTTGCAGTCGTAGTGAATGGTTGGCCCACCGTCGTACGGGATATCCACCGCCGTGTCGTGGCCCTGATCAAAGCCCCACTCGCCCGAAACCCAATTGGCCTGTACCACTTTTTTCCAATGCGTTTTGTACGCGGCGAAGTAGTCCGCAACCGCCTTGCGAAGCTGTTTCCAACCCACAGTCTGCGGCGCATCGGGCGGCATTTGCGCCGCACCGTGGTCGTAACAGGCCATCACGCGATCGGTGTCATTGGAGTTAATCGCGTCTTCGTACGCCTTGTGAGCGGCGAGCAGCCCCGGATCCAGCCGGTTTCTGCGTACACCTTCGCTCTTTCTCACCCCGGTCGCCCGCTTCTTTGTGCTCATTCGATCGTGAATAACACGGCTGCGCACAGCATGTCTCTCAACCTGAAGCCCGCACGATGACTGGTTGATATTCCATGTAACTCCCGGGGCCCAGACCGCGCAACGCAGCAGCCACTCGGCGCGCCTGCACCATATCCGCTTCGCTCAGCGCTTCACCGAGGCTCTCAAGCAACCCCGCAAACTGCGTTTGCAGCTCAACGCGCTCGGCCTCGTGATCGTCGTCGCCTCGAAGCACCGCCCGCCGCATGTGTACATTTGTAAAACCGGCCGCACGCACAAGCGATTCAAGCCTTGCGCCGATAAAAGGATCACCCCCGGCAGCGCGCTGCACGTCGTTCATCACCGTCATTGTCGTGTCCAGCCCATCGATCGGCGGCCAAACAACAAGCGTGTTGTGATCCACTTCGCTGAAGTGCCCCACACCGCCGCGCCGCAGCACACGCCGCGTCTCGCGAAGGATCGCGATCGGATCCTCAACGTGCTCCAGCACCCAGCTCATGTGTACACAATCAAAACTTTCATCCGCAAACGGCAGACTCGAACCATCGGCCACAAGATACGTGGCCACCGGATGCAACGCCTTCGCCCGCGCGATCTGCACCGCCGAAACATCGACACCGGTCAGCTCAATGCCCGGAAAAAGCCGTGCGATCTGCGCCGCAATCGCGCCCACGCCGGTTCCGACATCGAGCACACGCGCCCCCGGCGGCGCCTCAAACGTGTTGAGTGAAAACCCCGCCACGAACTCCGCCTGCCGGACCAACCGCGACACTTCTTCGTCGTCGGGCTCGCCGTGAACGTAGCCGGTTTGCGCCATCCTCTCCGCATATATCCCAAGACAGCTCTGTTCGACGACGCCCACATTGCCAAAACGCGCCGGACGCCGGTTTCGCCGGGCCCGCGCCTTCGTCTTGTTGTGTACTCTCCAAAACTCCAAGCCTCCATTTGGGGCTTTGTCCCGCGAACGCCGTCGCTCCCATCAGGGCCCCCGCCATACGCCGTGTTCTCAAAGTGAGCCCGCCACTGCGAACGCATCCGCCTACGTCGGAAACGTGTCGATTGTGAGCGCCGCCGGATCGCCTTTGATCGATCGCACCGACTTCAACACCCCGCTCACATATCGCCACCCGTTACCGTCGTGTTTGAAGTCCGAACACTCAACAAACGATCGCTCCACATTTGCCTCGAAGAGCCGCGCCAAAAACAACACCTTCGCCACACCGCTTTCGTCGGCGTCCCGCCTGTCAAGAATCGAAAGCCCCGCGTACCGATACGTGCCCGCCGACGCTTTCAGCGCGCGCAACACTTCCGCCTCCCCGCGCGCCCGATCTTCGTGGTCGGCGTGAAGCGTCCTCCAAAGGTACACAATTTCTTTTTTTGCAAACGCCGCGAAGCGAGAGCGCATCAGGCTTTCAGGGTCGGGCGCTTCGCGAACTCCGCGATGAAACGGCTCGCAACACGCTTTGTAAGGCCTGCCCGATCGACACGGGCAATCGTCTTTCGCTGCCATCGCGCCCGCAGTTTACGTATCCTGCCGCCCCAATGCAGGTGTACCCGACAAGAACCGCGGCGCATCTCGTGGTCGCCTCCGTGGCGGTCGCGGCCGTTGGTCTCGTCGCAGAAAGCCCTGCAATCGTCGGCTGGGGCGGCGGCATTCTCCTCGCCGTCGTCGTGGCCCGCGCCGTCACCCTCGTCTCTGTTGCGCGCATTCGGGCCGCCGGCTTCGAAATGTTGTGGACCGGCCCCAAGCGCGTCGTCCGCAGCGTCCGAGGCGGCACCATCGAAATCGAGGCCGAAGTGCGCAATCGCGACAGCCGCGCCGCGCGCTACGTCAAGCTCCGCGCGATCGCGTCGTCGCAGGTGGACATAAAGCTCGAACCGCCCGCCGGTGAAGTCGCCGCGAATGGAAAGCTCCGCGTCAAAGTCACCGTGCGTACACCTCGCGTCGGCCAACACGGTGTACACGGCCTGGCTCTTGAAGTGCACGGCGCCCCCGGCCTGTTTGAAGTCCCTCTCACCTTCGCAAACCCTTACGGAATTGAGGTCGTTCCCCGCCCGCTCGCCACGTATGCAATGCAGGCGCGCGGCGGCCGGAGTCGCCTCTCCGCAGCCGTTGGGCGCCCCGGCCGCGCGCGCGGCGACGGCTCCGACCTGCGCGAGCTGCGCGAACATCAGCCCGGAGATCCATTCCGTCGTATCGCCTGGAAAGCCAGCGCCCGCCGCGGAATGCTGCTTGTGCGCGACTTCGAGCGCGAAGAGCGTGACGTTGTGTGGATCGTTCTCGACGCCAACGTGCAGCACTGGGCCGGCCCCGTTGGGCGCGCACCGCTCGACTACATGATCGATGAAGCCGCCGCCGTCGCCAATCGCCATCTCGGCCGCGGCGATCGCGTTGGCCTCTACCTCTACGCAACCACCGCGCGCGTTTTTCTCAATCCTGAAGATGGGCCCGCCCAAGGCTCCAAAATCGCGCACGCGCTCGTTGTCGGCACATCCACGCACGACTTTGATCGAAGCGATCTCGACGAGAGCGACGTTGCCGTGCGCGTTATTGAGCACCTCCGACCTCTCGACTCGCGCGGCCTCAACGACGTGCGCCGCGGCGATCTCGACAAGCTCGCTCAGCGCGCGGATCAAACGCGTTCGCGCGCGCCGTTTTCGGCCGCGGCCCCCGCGGGCCGAACACCGCGCGAGCGTACACTTCGGCGCTACCTCGCGGCGTACGGGATCGAATCGCCGCCTCGTTCTGAACAGGTTCGCCAGGGCGGCCTCGCCTTGTTTGAAGTGTTTCACGCCATCGAACGCACCAAGCCTCACGCCACGCTCGTTCACGTCATTGGCCAGCCGCCCGAAGAGCAACACGACAAACGCCTCGGCGATGCGGTGCGCCGCCTGTCGCGCCACGGCGCGCAGATCGTGTGGTCCCTTCCCGAAGTTGTCGAAAGTGTACGCGGCCCCTGGGACGATCCGCAGAAGCCCACCAACGTCGCCGCGCTCCCGGATCTCGGCGAAGAAGACCCGCCCGCCCCGCTTCGACCCACGGATTTTCCAACCGTCGCGCCCATCGCGGCGGAAGCGGTTGCGGCGCGCGTGCGCGCCGCGCACGCGCGCCGCGAAACCGCGCTCCGCAAGCTCGGCATTCGCGTCGTTCACGCCAAAAAAGTGCAGCGGGCGATGGCGGCGGAAGGTGCGCCGCCCGAGGGCGACGCACCTTCCGCCGCCCCCGCCCCCAACGCTTCCGCGGCGCCCGACGCGACCTCCGGTCCCGGCGCGCTCACCGGCTGACATGCACAAATCGCCCCCAAAAAGCGCTTCGGCCAGAACTTTCTCACCGATCCCAACGCTGCAAAAAAAATCGCCGATGCGGCCGCGCCCGCCGGCGGCACAGTTCTCGAAATTGGTCCGGGCACCGGCGCGCTCACCGAGCCGCTTCTCGAGCGCGCCGCGCACGTCGTCGCGATCGAACGCGATCCCGACTTGATTCCGGTGCTCCATGAAAAGTTTGAAAGCGCAATCGAGGGCGGTCGCATCACCCTCATCGAGGGTGATGCGACCGCCCTCGATTGGGTGTCGCTGCTTCAACGTTTCCCGCGCCCGCACGCGGTCGCGGGAAACGTCCCCTACCTCATCACCGGCCGCCTCATCGAGATGGCAACGAACATCGCCGATCACATCGATAGAGCCGTATTCATGGTGCAAAAAGAAGTGGCAGATCGCCTGCTCGCACAGCCCGGTACCAAAGAATACGGTGCTCTCACCGTGTTCGTCGCCGCCGCATTTGTCACCGAGCGCGTAGCCGTTGTGCGCCGCGGCTCATTTTTTCCCCGACCCGAAGTCGATTCAGCGGTGGTCCAATTCACGACCGTAAAGCCGCGCCGCGCCGTTGAAACAGATCTCTTTCGTGAGGCCGTTAAAATGGCCTTCGCCATGCGACGAAAAACCCTTCGAAACGCGTGGCGAGGCCTCGGCGGTTGGTCGGATGAAGAGATCGCCGGACGCGCCGAAAAGGCCGGAATTTCCCTTGATGCACGGGGCGAAACGCTGGGCGTCGAAGCTTTTTGGAAAATGACTGTGAATTGACACCCTCGCCGCCCGAGCGGTACTTTCACCATGATGGCCCCGGCAGCGATTGGTGGAAGATACCTGCTGGAAAAACAGATCGGCTATGGTGGTATGGGAGTTGTCTGGGCGGCGCGCGACACGGTTTTACAACGCCGCGTCGCGCTCAAGCTGCTCAAAACAGCCGGCGGCGCCGGATCGCACGCTCGCACTCGGTTTGAGCAGGAAGCGCGCACCATCGCCAAAATGAACGACCCACGCGTCGTACAAGTATACGACTACGGACTCGACGGCGACTCCCCGTTCATTGTCATGGAGCTGCTTGAAGGGGAAGATCTGGAAGAGCGATTGACACGGGTAGGTAAGCTCCCCGTTTTTGTACTCCTACCCCTCATTTCAGATCTCGCCAAAGCACTTGAAGCCGCCCACGCCGAAGATATTGTTCACCGCGACCTGAAACCGGCAAACCTGTTTCTGGCCCGATCTGCCGGCGGTCCGGAAACGCTCAAAGTGCTTGATTTCGGGGTTGCGGCGCTGGGTGAATCCGACGCGCAAAAAGGCACGCGAACGCGTCGAACCCTGGTGGGTACACCGGAGTTGATGAGCCCCGAACAGGCCCGCGGCGCACTGGATGTTGATAAACGCACCGACCTATGGTCGTTCGCCGTGATTGTGTACCGCGCACTCACGGGTCGCCTACCCTTCGTCGGTGCAACCCGAAGCGAGGTGCTTGTATCGATCTGTATTGATACTCCACCTCCCCCATCTACCCTCGCCCCAAATCTACCCACTGCGCTCGACTCCATATTTGAAAAAGCGCTCGCCAAAAAAGCCTCGGATCGATACAGTTCTGCCACCGAACTCGCAACCGCCGTCACGTCGGCCCTCACCTCCGCGGCTCGGTCCATCAAAATTCTCGCCGTCGACGACGAGCCCCACGTCAGAGAACTTCTGTCCCAGCACTTTGCCCGGCGCGCTCGTCAAGTGAGAAACGGCCAAAGCCCGTCGGACCTTACCTTTGAGTGTCTGTGGGCAGAAAGTGCCGACCAAGCCCTCACTCAACTCCGCGACAACCCCGAGATTGACGTTACCCTGACAGATATTCGCATGCCCGGTATGGATGGTCTTACCTTCGTGAGCGAAGCGCGCGGACTGCGACCTGACATGCCCATTATTGTTGTTTCGGCGTTTGGCGACATGACAAACCTCCGCAGCGCAATGAACAGAGGCGCGTTTGACTTTCTTGTCAAACCGTGGAGCTTTGCCGATCTCGACGCCACCATCGAAAAAGCGCTCCAATACGCCGAATCCGCCAAAAAAGGCTCGGCGCGTGACCGGCAAAATGCTCTGTACAAGCTGTTTGTAACAAGCGCGGTTTCAGACCGCATGTCCGATCCAAACGCACTTGATACTTCCCACCAACTGTTCCCCGACGCAACCGTGGTTCTCTTCCGGGCGTGTGGCATTGCCGAGCAGGTGTTTGAGTGTGATCCGCGCCGTGCATCCCGAGCGCTCTCCGCGATCCACGAAATCATGGTTCTCGAAATCTGTTCGCGCGGCGGCACTGTTGAACGCCTCGCCGGCAGCACTGTAACGGCGCTCTTTTCTCAACCCCACCACGCCCGAGAGGCCGTCTCCGCCGCCTTTGCTATCCGCGCTCAACTCGCGGGTTGGTCCGATCCTGCTGCGACCGCCGAGCGAGATCAAAGCAGCATTGAATACAATATGTGCGCCGCTGTTGCCACGGGCCCTGTGGTCCGCGCCTGTGTTGGATCGCGCTCGCTCGGAAAGCTCGACATGGCTTTATTTGGAAAAGCCATTTCCGATGCTCAAAACCTGCTTCACTCCGCCGCAAGCGGCGAGATCTTGTTTGCCGGATCCCCTGATGAAGAAGTCGCCGCCCTGTTTGAAGTTCTGCCCTTTTCATCAAAACGGGCACCACTCACGGGACCCGCTGATCCCGCACCCACGTTTGCGCCAGAAAATTCAGACCTCGTGATCACCTCACGAGAAGCTGAAACACTGCCACCAGGGGAGGGGCCCCATTCCGAGTCTAAAACGTGCCCACCTTAGTTTTGTTTGCCGGCCGGCCCGACGAAAAAATGTTCGACATAGGCGACGAGCCTGTGACGATCGGTCGCAGCGAAGACAGCGGAGTGTACATTCCACACAAGAGCCTGTCGCGGGCCCACGCTCGCCTTGAGTGTGCGGGAGGCCACTACTTCGTTGTGGATTTGCACAGTAAAAACGGCACATTCGTCAACGGTCTACCCATTGACCGCAAACAGCTGCGACACGGTGACACCATCACTCTCGGCGATGTGGACCTTCTCTTCACGTCTCACATTTCGGTGGGGCCATCTCCTTGGGATACAATGCTTACGCCCCGCTCGGTCAGACCGCTCACGCGAACGCCGGTCGCCAAGTTGGTACGCAGCGAGTCGGGCAGTCAGACTGAACGCGAACAGATGCAGGCGGTCACTCGACTCCGCATCTTAACGGAGGTTGGCAAGCTCCTACCCGTCTCGGACGACTCTGACACCCTTGTTTCCAAAGTTGTCGACTTGATACTCCAAATTCTAGATGTCGACTACGCCGCGGTTCTTCTCCAAGATGAGTCCACAGCGGGCCTGGTTACGCGCGTCGCCAAAGCCCGAAACCTCACCTCGACGGGCGTCAAAGTGATCAGTCGAAGCATTGTCGACTACGCGATTTCCCGCAGCGCCGCGGTGCTCTTCTCAGACACCATGTCCGACGGCCGCCTGCTCGGAGCGGAATCGGTGGACCTCAACGCCATTCGTTCTGCCATGTGTGTACCCCTCAAACCGCGCGAGGACATCATCGGCGTTTTATACGTGGATAACAGACACTCGGCCAATGTCTTCAAAGACGACGACTTGGAATTGTTTGCCGCATTTGCCGGTCAAGCTTCCATCGCGCTTGAAAACGCAAGACTCTACCGGCGCCTTGAAGCTGAGACAGTCCACCGCATGGAGCTTGTGATGGAGGCCAAACTGTCGGCGCTTTCAACGCTGGCTGCGGGCCTGGCCCATGAAATGAAAAACCCCATCCACCTGGTTGTGAGCTTTGCCGATCTGAGTGTCGAGTTGGCCAAAGAACTCGAACAGTCGCTGAAGCGCTTACCCACTTCTCCAGATGTTTCATTGGTCGAAGAAATTAGAGGTTTGCTGCACGACCTTACTGCCAACGCCGAAAAAATTGTCCAGCACGGGCGGCGTGCCGACGCGGTTGTCACCGGGATGATCCACCACGCGGAGCGACCGCGAACCAGCCGCTCACCCACCAACATCCCTGAACTGGTGAGCCGCAGCATCCAGTTTGCGCGGGCGGGGTCGCGTGGAGGCGATCTACCCATCAAAGTGGTTGAGGTGATCGAACCTTCCCTGGCACCGGTGGACATCAACGCCGAAGACGTGGGTAGAGTGTTTATCAACCTGGTTGAAAATGCGATCGATGCGATGCGCGAAAAGCGCCTGCTTCGAGGAGAGTCTTACCACCCCGAGCTTACGGTTCGGGTTCGCTCCACTGGAAGTCAGGTAGAAATCGGTGTGCGCGACAATGGAATAGGCATTCCAAAAGATCTTCTCGACAAGGTGTTCGAGCCTTTCTTCACAACCAAAGCCCCGGGGAAAGGCACCGGGCTCGGCCTCTCGCTTTCACACGAGATCATTGTGCGCGGTCACCGCGGTGGCATGAAAATAGACTCGCGACCGGGCGAGTTCACCGAAATTATTGTGTCTCTTCCTTTGTCAAGATCCGCCGCACATTGATTTCGGTCGCACAAAACGTGTAGCTTTCATACCGTGCCGGCCACCGTCGATGCCGAGCTGAGTGCGTGCGTTGCAGAGGGCGTCCTGTCCTCGGCGGAAGCTGAACGCGTGCGTACACAAGCTGCTTCAGAGGGGAAATTGCCTCTCGATTTGCTGTTTGAGCAGGGCAAACTCTCGCCCGATACGCTCGCGGCCATTCGCCAAAGGCTTGAAGACAGTGTTCACGATTCAGGCGACAGCACCGTCACCCTTCCACCGAAAGGGGCGCAGGCGCTTTGGCCAAATACCGATCCGGCCGCAACGCCCGAGGGCGATCCAACACCTGCTTCCCCCAGGCTCGCCCCCACTTCTCCCCCGAGAGAAGAAGACTTTCCCATTAAGCGGTGGGACCGGTACAGAAATATTCGGTACCTCGGCGGCGGCGGCATGGGGCGCGTTTTTTTGGTTGTTGACAACCAGCTCCGCCGGCACGTTGCGCTCAAGTTTGTTCGCCCGCAGCACCATCAATACGCGTCCGATCTTGTCGACGAAGCGCGCGCCCAAGCGCGCGTTGTGCACGAACGCGTTTGCAAGGTGTACGACGTTGGCGAAAAAGACGGCCATGTGTACATCGCAATGCAATATGTCGACGGTTTCGCCCTAACTCAAATCGCCGAACAACTCACGCTTGAACAAAAGGTAAACCTGGTGAAACAAGCGGCGGCGGGTGTACACGCCGCTCACCAAGTTGGCATCATCCATCGCGACCTCAAACCGGGCAACATCATGGTAGAACGGTCGCCCAACGGTCGCGCGCGCGCCATTGTCATGGACTTTGGGCTCGCGCGCCATTGGAAAGAGCTGGCCCAGGGAAACGTTCCACCCATGGGAACACCCGCGTACATGTCGCCTGAACAGGCTACAGGGAAGGTTCGTCAACTCGACAGGCGAACCGATGTGTACAGTTTGGGTGCAACCCTCTACCACTTGGTCACCGGATCACCGATTGCGGAGGGAAAGCCCACTGAAATTATCGACAAAGTGCTGCACCGTGCACCCGTACCTCCCCGGGTAAAAAATCCTGACATACCCATTGATCTTGAAGCTGTCATTCTCAAATGCCTCGAAAAAAATAGGTCCGCACGTTATCAATCCGCCAAAGCGCTGATCGACGACCTTGACAGGTTTCTTGCCGGCGACGCGGTTTCGGCGCTCAACGACAGGGTTTACCGCGCGCGAAGGTACCTTCGAAAACGCCGCCGGCCCATACTCATCCTGTCTCCGCTTATCGTGTTGCTCATGCTCCTCTCGATCAACACGGTTCTGTCGAGGCGTGAAGCCAGGCACCGCGAGCAATTGGCGCGGACCTTTACCGAAAGGGCAGAACGGCTTGAGGCGGCGGCTCGATATGCGGCGCTTTCTCCCCTCCACAATATTGAACATGACAGGTCGGAACTGGTCACTCAAATGGATGAACTGCGCCGTCAGATCGGCGAGTCGGGTGACCTCGCCAAAGGTCCGGGCGACTACGCTCTCGGTCGTGGATATTTGGCTCTCGGCAACGATGTCGAAGCTCGAAAACACCTAGAATCGGCGTACAACGGCGGCTATCGCGACCCGCGCGTGGCGTACGCTTTGGCACTCGCATTGGGGCACCTTTACAAGCGCGATCTGATTGACGCTGAAAAGCTGAATGCACAAGGCGCCCGCGAAGAGGCGGTTAAAAAAGCGCAGGCGCTCTACCGCGACCAAGCGCTCAAACTCCTGCGTGAAGCGGGAGATTCGCACGCACCTTCCAAAGAATATGTGGCGGCTCTACTCGCCTATTACGAAGACCGGTACGACGACGCGCTTATTCCACTCGTGGCGGCCGGACAAGATCTACCCTGGCTCTATGAAGTGGAAGGGCTTCGCGGTGATGTACACCTGGCTCGGGCACGTTCGCTCACGCGTGATGGTCAGGTGGATGCGGCCCGAAAAGAGTTTGACGCCGCGCGAGAAGCTTACGCCGCGGCATGTCGCATCGGCGAGAGTGTTCCCGAGCTGTGGGAAGCGCTCGGCGCGCTTGAATACCACGCCCTCGTTATGGAAGAGTACACCGTGGGAGAAGTACAAACGCCTTACGAAAAGGGCATGTTCGCGGTCAACCAAGCTCTCACAGCTCTGCCAACAAGTGCTCTCGCACTGATCCTTCGGGGTCAACTTGACCGGGCAAAAGCGCAACACTTGGTTGCAACAAGAGGTCAGGGGATAGAAGAGCACCTAACCGCGGCCCTGCGTGATGTGGAGCGCGCCGCCTCGCTCGGTGCTCAACCTTCCCACGCTCAACTTGAATTGTCTCGAATCCACTGGCAGTGGGCCCACTATCAACTTACCCAGGGGCTTGACCCCACGGCCCATCTGGAACTCGCCCAAAAGTTTTCCCTAGACGGAAAAAAGGATGGTTCATCCGAAAAAACACCTTCGGCGGACGACTACGCCAACCTAGGTCAGATTTATAAAACCTGGGCGGAGTATGATGACAAACATGGTCTAGACTCCACAGCCCATCGAGCCTCCTCGATCGACGCCTATACTCGGGCGCTTGAACTTGAACCGACGGCGGTTGATCTGCTCGTCAACCTGGGGTCCAATCATCTCGCCGCCGCGCGATCTCACCAAAACAAAGATCCCCAAGCTGAACTGAAAAAGGCGCTTGAGAAGCTTGAAAAAGCGGCTGAACTGAGTCCCAAAAATGTGATCGCCTGGTATTACCTTGGCAACGGCCGATCTGAATTGGCGCTCCATGAGCGGGCCGCGGGTCAAAATAGCTCTGCTCAGTTCGCACTTGCCGCAGAGGCGTTTGAGCACGCCATTTCGCATAACCCATCCGCACCTTACCTGCACAACGGCCTTGGTATTGTCTTTTTAGAACAGGCGAAAGACGCGTGGGATGCAGGCGAACCTGTCGATCCTCTCCTCACCAAAGCTCTCCGCGCCTTCGGTGAAGGCATCGCGGCGGCGTTCCCTCAACCTCATGGCCTGGTCAACCAATCTGAAACGTGGATCATGCAGGCCGAGTATGAGTTGCTCTCGGACAAAGATCCGTCCTTGGCACTCCAAAACGCCGAGTCTTTGTTGAATCTTGCCGAGCGTATTCCCAACGCGGGAGTCTTCAACACGTTGCGCGTTCGACTGCTTGTTACATCCGCCGCGCACGCGTGGAAAAACAAAAAGCCGTTTGAACAACAGCTCAACTCGGCCCTCGACATCGCTGCCAAAGAAGCCGAAAAAAATCCCGACAACGCGGAGGCACAGCGGCGCCTTGGTGAAGCGCTTTGGCTCAAAGGTCAAGTTTTGTCAGGTGGGAAAGAGGCGTCGGGAGAGTTTTTCCAAAACGCCGAAAACGCTTTGCTCAAAGCATCTTCTTTGGCCCCCATTGACCAAGAAATTCAACTCAACCTGGTTCGACTTTACCTCGACTGGGCAACGTCGCTCGCCGCCAAAAAAGAGCCGTTCGAGGCGGTGCGTGACCGAGGTGTCAAACTGGTAAAGTCGCTTGTTTTGCGTCGACCCAATTGGCGACACGCGTTGACCGCCCAAACAGCGCTGGTGCAGCGTTTCTGAGGTAGTGTCAAATACAGGTGGTGCGTTTGACAGTCGAGCTGTCAAAGTGACAGTCGCCCGAAGCGCGGTTAAAAAGAGGCCCCTCCCTCGGTCCCCTCCCTATCTGACAGTCCCCTCCCTACCGGACGGTTCCCTCCCTACCTGACAGTCCCCTCCGTACCTGACGGTCCCCTCCCTACCGGACGGTTCCCCTTCCCGTCGTGTTGCGTGCTCCCCCTGTCGGGCAGTCAGATCAGCCCGTTTTGCGCGACCGCGTGGGCCGACTCCTCGGGCGAGGATGGGGAGGATCCTCATTGTGACCCGTTTCAAACGGCGACTCAGTCACCGGCGAAGAAGCCGTTTTTGATTTCGTTCCGGCACCGTTGCCATTCGACGTCTTCGCTGCCTTATTGGCGCGTTTCGGTCGGGGATGGGTAGGATCCTGATTGTGGCCGGTTTCAATGTCCTGGCCGGCGGGTTCTTTATCGGTGAGCATGGTGATTCTTCCTTTCGGGAGATCGAGTCGAACGAACGGCGCCTTCCGCGTGGAGATCGTCCGTTTTCGTTCCGTGCGTTTGAGCCGCCGTGAACGCCAAGACTAAGTTGCAAAGTGGGGGCCAAACAAAAAAGCTCGAAAAAGAAGACCCCGCCAGTTGAAAACCGCGTTGTCGACAACGTTCGACGCGTCGACTGGGCGGCGCCGACGCGTCGAACTACTTTTCGACAACAACGAGCCCCAGCTCCCGAGCGCGCCGCTTGAGAGCCTGTCCCGACACTCTCAGCGCGCTCACCATCGCGTTCAGGTCACCTTGCATCTCCGCATGACAGGTTCGAATTTCCTCGGGTGAAAGGTCACCCGCCCGACGCAGTTGGTATCGGCTCATCAAGTCATACAGAGACGCGCGGGCAATTCCCAACCTGTCGGCGGCGGCTTGATAATCCCATAACGCGGCCGCAAGGGCGGTTTCCAATTCAGCCACCTCAATGTCAGCTGCACGGCGCTTTTTTCGACCCGATGGTTGAGGGGTGGTTCGAATTGAGGGCAGAGCCCCAAGGGGCGGAATCTCCCGCAAAATGGGAATGTCCGGGTCTACCGAACATCGACCTCGACTCCCAATCACGAGCTGTCGAGCCACATTGCGGAGCTGTCTGACATTGCCAGGCCAATCAAACTGAATCAGGCGCGCGGCGATCGAGCCTGGAAGCCAGGCATCGGACATTGGATCTTCCGGGCAGAGCTTTCGCGATTCGCCCGTGGCAGCCATTTCTTCAAGCATAAAATGGTAGAGCAATAAGCCGATATCTTCCCGGCGCTTTCGAAGTGGCAATACCGGAATTTCATACCCATTGAGTCGGTGGTAGAGCGCAAGTCGGAAACGCCGCTGGTCAATCAACTCTTCAAGATTGGCGTCGGTGGCCGCAATCACACGAGCATCCACCTCGTAGGGAACATTGCCTCCCACCGGATAGGCCTGACCGGTTTCCAATACCCGAAGCAACATCACCTGAACTTCGGCGGGAGCTTCTCCAATTTCGTCGAGAAAAATGGTGCCTCCGCGAGCCGCTCCAAAAAACCCATGACGATCGCGGTCTGCGCCTGTGTACGCACCCTTTCGGGCGCCGAAAAGCTCGGCGGCGGCCAAATCCGGCGGTACCGCGCCCAAGTTGACAGAAACGAACGGCCCTGACCTACCACTCAAATTGTGGAGCGCTTGAGCAACCAGTTCTTTACCCGTTCCGCTCTCACCGCGAATAAGAACCGGAACTGTCAGGTTGCCCACGTTGGCAATGGCCCGGCGGACGTCCGAAATGGAGTCGCTTCTGCCGATCATCCCATAGTTGGTTTCTTCCTTGTCGGTCTCATCGAGTGGACTCCTGGCTCGGTGAAGGAGTAGAACCACTCGGTTGCCCAACACCAGTGGAACACCTTCCACGAGCGCTTCGGCGGGCAGGTCAACCGTTCCTGAAACATGTGTACCCATGGCGGCTTTGGCGTCCGCGGGGATCTCCACTCGAATTGCATCGGACTCACCGCGCGAGAACAAAAGTGGCTTGCGGCTCACGTATGGGTCGGCAAGTGATTGACCAAGCACACTGCGGGGCGCCGAAAAATCAGGCGTGAATCGAGAAACAGCAACAGTTGCCCCCGCCGTCACTTCGTTCAAGAAGAGCCGCTCGCCGACGCGTGTCGCATCGGGATGGGAGCAAATCGTGAGCACCGGCCACACGCCGCGCCCCTTTGTCGGGCGCGAGTCGGGTGTCACAAGAAGGGTCGACTGGTCGGGAGCGCTGTTGGGAGACATGCCGTTTCAAACGAGGCTACAGCAAGTGGGTGCTCGGTGCGATTGCCACGCGAGTGTTGAAATGTTCTGAAATTCTAAAACGCTGTTGGCACGATTGAACACTCGTGATTGACTACCCATGTGGCCCCCCTTCCCAAGTTGTCGCCGGACAGTGACGAAGACAAACGTTCGTCCGACTCTGAGGCCGAAGATCGAGCCGCCATTCTCAAGCGCCGCGCGGCATTGATCGCGTCGGCGGTGGCCGGGTTGGGTATTGCCACGGCGGGTGTTACTTCCTGTGCCGATCCTCAACCGTGTTTGAGCATCGCCATTCCCACAACGCCCGACGGCGGAACGGCCGAGCCGGGCCCGTGTTTAAGTGTGGCCATGCCACCGCAAGATGCCGGCCCAATGCCGGTGGCAGAAGATCCGCCCGACGCCGGAGCCGACGCCGCCGCCGATGCAAACGACGCTGGAGAACCGGCTCCCTGCCTCAAAGTGGCCCCTCCAACCCCGTGTTTGAGCGTGCGACCTCCTGTAAAGAAAAATCCATAACACGTGCTCAACGCCTGTTCGGTGTACACCGATCTCGCGTTTCACGCGCTCGCATTTATACCTCCGGCGCAGGATGCGAGCGGCGTTGCGCGGGCATCATCCATTCATCGGCCGGCTTGGATCCAAGCAGCGCGCGAACATTTCAACCCACAGTCGTATTGGCCATTTGAGGAGGATGCGGCCCTCCTGTCGAGGTTGTGCGCAAACCCCGAGAGCGCACTCGCCGTCCAGCAACTGCCCTTTCTTCACGCCGATATCCCATCGTTTTTAAAAGCGGCTCGCTTTGACATCCACTCGCTCGCCGACGGTGATGTACACATGCCAAGTCTGCTCCATGAAATGCGCCGTGCTCCTCGCGAAGCGATCGAGATCCTTCGCGCTGACATGGCGCTTTCGGCAAGGGCATTTGCCCGCGAGCACGCGGAGCATCTCGGCCCGTTTGTGGATCGGTTCTGCGTACACAACGCTCTAGACTTTGATCAAATTGCCCAACAATTGCCGGCTTTCTCAAACGTGGACATCTTTGTTTCGGCCACGCTCGGTCCTCACGGACGCGCGCTCAACCGGAGCGTGGTTACCGGCATCAACCTCTCGCCCTGGGTGGAAAACGACGCGCAGGACACCTGTTTTTGGGGGCGTGTTGCTCACGAAATTTCTGTGATCGCAGCCCTCGCAAAAGCTCCCGACGCTTCGTGGGCAGAGCTGGAGCGCACCGCTTTGGACGCGGGTGAAATTGCCTTTTTCAACTCGATTGTTTACAATTCGTATTCTAATTGGCGAGCAACGATCCGCGAAGACAGCCTCCCGAAAAAGCCGGCCGGGGCGAACCTGACGACAGCTGTGGCACAATGCCTACGCGCCGGGCGGTGGTAGTTTCTCGACAAGCGGACCGGACAGGAGTAGCAAGCAGGGCATGACGCAAAGCCAAGAGTCGCCCGCGCGATCCCCGAGGCGGCGCCGCATGTATAACCTCATTACGGTGTGCGGCGTTTTCCTTTTGTGTTTTGGTTTGGGGGAAGTGGGGGCACGGGTTTTGGGGAAAAAGCCGTGGAGCAACTCACCCCGCGCAGGCAAGCTCGCCGTGTTTGAAGTGGAGCCCGGTGGCACCATTTATTCCCCCCATCCCACGCTTGGATTTGCACTCCTTCCCGGCAAGTTTACCGTCAAGCAGAGCAAGGTTACCTGGCACGTTACAAATCTCACTTCTACCCATCGAGTCACTCGACCTGAAGGTTCGCCCTCGCCTGAGGGTAAACCCGGCGTTTGGGTGTTCGGCGATTCGTACACGTACGGGTGGGCCGTTGACGATGAAAACACCTACTCGTGGAAACTCCAGGAGCAGCACCCGGAACTCCACGTGACAAACTTTGGGGTCGGAGGCTTTTCCACCCTTCAGTCCATGATTGAACTGGAAGACGCGCTCGCAGAGGTGGATGCTGGAAAACTGGCCGCGCCGCGCGTTGTCACATTGGGGTATGCCTCTTTTCACGACGGGCGAAGTGCCATGCTCCGCCAAAATCGAAAGTCCTGGATTCCGTACGTTTCTCAATACCCCAAATTCCCAAGAGCGTGGCTCACCGACGGAAAGTTAAACCACGCACTTGAACCTTTGGAATATGACCCTTGGCCTTTTCAACAGACGTCGGCGCTCGTAAACGTGATTGAGGAGGGGTATAACAAGTTTACCGTTTTATCATCGGGCGCCAAGAGTATTGCCATGGCGATTTTGACGCGCTTTTTTGAACTCTGTCAAAAGCGCAATATCACCTTTGTGCTGGCCGGTATCAATATGGATGGTCGCACCGCCGCAACGCTTCAATGGGCGGCTGAAAAGGGGATGGTAACGATCGACATGTCGCTGGACCACACCAAACCTGAAAACGTTGTCCCGGGGGATGGCCACCCCAGTCCAAAAGTGCACGCTCACTACGCCGAGACGCTCGGGGGCGTGATTACCAAAGCCCTCACACGCTGATATTCAACTCGTCCGCCAGTCGCAGCGTTTCCGCGTTTTCAAACACCGCGGTCAAATAGCTTTGTCGATATTTGTCATCTGTAATTTTGGCGGCGTGAGCCAACAGTTTTGCGCGCGCGTCAAGGGTGGCATCAGCGGCCGCCGCCCGATCCCCTCTCTTGGCCAGCGCGGATGGGTAGGCGAGGCGTATCAACGCTTCCCCCTCTTCAACCGAGCCCAACTCCGCGAGGAGGTCAAGCGCCTCTTTTCCAGTAGCGACGGCCGCATCTACCTGTCCAAGTGCCCCGAGCGCAAGGGATGAACATGCGAGGGCAAATGCGCGCAGGCTCGAAAGGGCCGACGGATCATCGGCGATCGCTGAAGAGTGCTGGAGCGCTTTTTCGTGATGTCCGGCAACCATGCACATGCGCGCCAGGTAAATGTGTACAAACGCAATCACCCTTCGATCGGCATGACTTTCGGCCGAAGCGATCACTTCAGTTCCAAGCCTCTCACCCTCTTCAAAACTCCCACAAAACGCGGTAGCCAACGCGAGATTGAGTTTTGCGGTGGTGTGCAGCGCTGTAATACCCAAATGCTCCGCCTGCACCATCGCGTCGCGCGAACACCGAGCCGCGGCCTCCCAACACCCAAGGTTCAGGTATGCGTACGCGACATTCGCCACTTGTTGACACGCGTTCAGGCGATCCCCCGCTTCTTCAAACTGGGTTCGAGCAGCCTCCGCAAGTTGCAGATTTTTGCTCAAATCACCCTCTAAGAGGGCCTCGATTGAGTTGGAAAGGTTGACCTGAGCGGCCGCTATCCGATTGCCGCCCGAGTGGGGTAAGACCGCTTCTGCCCGACGGATCAACTCAAAACCTGAATTGCGCCTACCCATAAAAAGGGCCAAGCGACCCACACGGGCCAACGACTCCATATATACGGCGCAGACCTCGGCCTGTTTGTCGCCCGAGACGGCAGGAACCGGCGCGGCCGACAAACTTTCAAGCGCCGCGCCGAAGGCATCCAGATCGTGCAGGCGGGCCGCCGCAACGGCGGTTTCCACAAGGGCCTGCACTCGGCGAATTGACCCTTGCGGCAACTTCGACTGGGCGAGTGTACCCCACTTGACACTCTCTCGGTTTTGACCCCGCCAAAGGGTCACTCGGGCGTTGAAAAGGTACGTTTCACCTACCCATTCGTCATCCACCTGACTGTCACCCTGAACACAGTCCGCCGCTTTTGTGGAGAGGACGAGCGCCTGGTCCAAGTCGTTGCCTTCAAAGGCTTGTTCCGCGGCTTTTCGAAACCAAACGGCGGCCTGATTTTTCACACCGCCAAATTCAAAATGTTCGGCCAATACCAACGGCGACGGCTCACCTGCCACGAGAAGCCACTCCGCCGCGAGGCGATGCCCCGTGGCTCGATCCTGCTCAGTGAGCGACGCGTACGCAGCCTCTCGAACAAGGGCGTGGCGAAACGCGTACTCCACCTGACCCGCAAACTTGGAGTCGCGGGCGCGGGAAACCAGTTCGTCATCTGCCAGCGCCGCCAATACCGAATCCACCTCGCCGATACCGAGCAACGCTTTCGCACCGCCGGACCAAAAACGCTGACCATAGATGCTCGCCGCGCGCAGAGCACGGCGACCGTCGGCGCTCAGCGATTCAAGTCGAGTTTGCACCATCGCAAGGACGGTGCTTGGAGCCCGGCCTCCCCTACCCTCGACGGTGGCGCGAAGCAGTTCTTCTAGAAAGAGTGGGTTGCCGGCGGATTGAGTCCAGAGCTGATCCAGCGTCTTCGGGTCGGCGCGAGAACCGAGCACATCCCGCGCGAGGTCAAGTGCGGCGCGTCTGGGGAGCGCACCCAGTCGAATTTCAGAAAAGCGACGTTTTCGCCAAAGGTTTGGATACATATTGTCCACGATCGGACGGGCGAGCGCCAGCACCAAGATTGGGTGTTCTGTCAGGAGCCGCAGCGCCGCATCCACATATTGCACCGTGGGTAGATCTCCCCAGTGAAGATCTTCCAATATAAGAACGACAGGGTTGGCCAGAGTTTCCGCAGCCACCCAATCTACCCATGCCCGAAGCATTTGATCACCCATGATCATCGGGTCGTTTCGAGCCGCGCGGAGTTGGACATTCCCATCGTCGGGGAAATGTGTGCCGCACAATTCCCCTAGAAATTCCGCGACGCGGCGCCCCTCGGGCCCAACAATGCGTACACATCGTTCTGTCAGCTTTTCGCAGCGCGACGCGGGCGGCTCACCGGCAACAATACCGGCAGCCCGCTGAACAATCTGACCAAGCAGACCAAAAGGAGAGCGCTCTGTCAGGGGATCTCCGCGCGCGATCCACACGGTCGGCGGCGTTTCACGGGCGCTGAGCCTCCGCACAAACTCGTGGCGTAGCCGCGATTTTCCCACCCCGGCGTCACCGAGCAACAGCACCGCACGCGCCGAGGGAAGATTGACGGCTTCGTCAACTTCATCTTCCAGGAGACTCAACTCCCGATCACGACCCACACAGGGTGTTTGGCGACCCAGGAAAAGCCTAACATCGGCGTCTTTCAGATCGCGTTCGCGTTCAAGCCACAGGCCACCTTTGGCACGACGCACCTCAAATCGATCCCCCAACAGGCCGGCCGTCAGATCGTCCACGGCGATCCCAGAATCGACACCGCGGTTACGCGTTTGTCGCAATAGCAGCGCGGCGCGTTCGATCACTTCTCCCACCGGTGCTCGACCCCCGGAAAGGCCAAGTCCCATTGAAAGCACCATGGGTACGCCTTGTGCGCTGGGCCTTACGGCAAGCGCCAAACGCGCGGACAGCGCCGCGCGATCGGTGGCCACGCCGACCCCGGAGGCTGTGAGCACGACGGTTCCATCAACGAGATGGTCAATGACACCACCGTGCGCCTCCGCCGCCTCGGTGAGCGAACCCGCGCCTTGTACGGCCACTTCGGACAGAACGGTGGCCGCAACCTCGCTGACAGCTTGATCCGCCGCAACGGTTTTGTCGGGCGGCGCCACGAGAATCACCGCCAAAAGCCGACGCTCGCCCGTGGTCAAATGTTCGCTCAGCGGGGGCGCTTCAACGGTGAGTACACTTGAAGAAGGGCTGTCCG
Organism: Polyangiaceae bacterium; assembly: GCA_016712345.1. Taxonomy (GTDB): domain Bacteria; phylum Myxococcota_A; class Polyangia; order Polyangiales; family Polyangiaceae; genus JADJRH01. Next base: position 1,248,103 of record JADJRH010000011.1, on the reverse strand, counting down.
CGTGTACCGCCATTTCGGCCAGTCGTTGCAACACAACATCGGCGCTTTCGGGCCGGTGCTCGGGCCGCTTTTGCATGAGCCGCGAAACAAGATCCGCGAGTTGAGGGGGCACGCTCGGGCGGAGCGATCGAAGCGGTTTTGGCTCTTCAAGGAGCACTTTTGCGAGCAATGCAATGACGTGTTGCGCGCTGAAAGGCGGCTCACCGCTCAAACATTGAAAGAGTACACATCCGAGAGAAAACAAATCCGCGCGCGCGTCCACATCCCGCTCACCGCGGGCCTGTTCGGGAGCCATATAGCCTGGTGTGCCGATTGTTGTTCCGGCCCGCGTGATCTCGCGCGAAGGGTCAATGGGTAGAGCGATACCAAAGTCGAGGAGCTTCACGTCGCCTTCACGCTCACCGGGCAAAAACAGATTGCTCGGCTTCAAATCGCGGTGAATCACGCCCAATTTGTGCAGAAACGAGAGAGCGGAACCCACGCGCTGCGCGAGCAGGATCGAATTGGATATAGACAGGGGCCCTCTCGCCAAGCGTTCGGCCAGATCGATCCCGCCAAGCCATTCCATCGCCAGGTAAGGTGCGCCGTCGGCAAGCGATCCACGCGCGATGTACCGAACAATCGAAGGGTGAGAAGCCTCTGCGAGAATGCGCGCCTCGCGCTCAAAACGCTCCGCGCCTGCGGCACCGAGCAGCACTTTGAGCGCCACCGGCTCTCGTGTTGTCAGGTCGAGCGCGCGATAAACCGTTCCCATGCCGCCCGATCCGGCCACCGTTTCGAGCTGAAAACGATCCGCAACAATGTCGCCCAGGCGCACGAGTTCGCACGCTAACACCCTGCGAAACGGTTTGGGCCGGACGATTCGGCAATTGGGTTTTGAGCTGCATTCCGCGGCGAATGACGTACCCGACGAAGCGACCCGCAGTTGCGCTGAAGTGAGAAGATCCCGCCGAAAAAGGCCGGCTATCAATGATAGCACCACCGTGTGAGCCATTTTTCCGTATGCAGACCACAGAGAGCGATTGTCACGGCTGACTCTGTGCGTTCAACGTGGAGGGTATGGGCAGCGTCACCGCGTTGATGATGGATGTGATCACGGAAAAAAGCGGTCACCAAATGGTGGGCATGGCGGTGAGCGTTTGCCTCACGCCCGCGGCGCCGGCCCCGCTGCCAATTCCCTATCCAACGTTCGCGTCGGTTGGTGAAGGTGTGATCGATGAATGTTTGCGCACCAAAATCGACGGCGCAAAAGTGTTGACCGTTGGCAGCTGCACAAAGAACTGCCACGGCAACGAACCGGGCACGCTCAAAGAAGTTGTCAGCCTCAACACCACCGGACCTTCGTTTCCAATCCTCGGCGCGCCGATCGTTTTTATTGAACTCGGCATGGCCGGAATCACGCTTTCCCCCGGCTTCATGAACAAAAATCCAATCCCCGGAATCGGCGGATCGGCAAGCGGCGCAGGGGGCGGAGGGAGCGGCGCAGGCGGCGCGGGCGGCGGGGGCGGCGGACCGCCCGGAGGCAACACGCAGGGCCCTTCCAACGGCGGCGGCGGCGGTGGTGGAAGCAACAGCGGCGCGGCTCCACCCAACGCGCCCGCACCTCCGGGCGCCGATGGTCAAGCCACCGCCGGCCACCCCGTTGACGTGATCACCGGAGCCTTGTTTACAAGCCCAGAAATCGATTTTTGGCTCACAGGATTTCTGTCCTTTCAATTCACCCGATCGTACTCCACATCCGCCGTTCGCCATCGCGCCGGCATGGGTTGGGGATGGTCACACGCACTCGACTATTCTGTGGAGCGATCGGGCGACTCACTGTCTGTAAAACTTCCCGGCGCACGTGTGTACACAGTCGCCATGCCGCGCGGCGAGCAGATCGCAGCCCTCCCTTTCGGTGCCAAAATCAGCTCACTTGGAGCCGATTTTCTCATCGAAGGAAGCGACGGCCTGTTTCGACTTCTGCGCTCCAAAGATCAACGCAGCTATCAACTTGTTGAGGTGCGCGACCTCTTCGGCAACTTTGTCGAAGTCATTTGGGACGAAGGACGCATCGCCGAGATCACCGATCCTGAAGGCCGCCGCGCCGTATGGCACGTGCAGGGAAACACTTCATTTTGGGAGCTTTCAGCCACCGACGACTCCGGCAAAGAACATCGGCGCCGAGCCGCCGTGTACGAGCTTGACTCGCGTGGTGACCTCGTTCGCGTCATCGACGCAGGCGGCGCCGAGACGCGATACGCCTACGACGACGAGCATTACCTCGTTCGCGAAACGTTGCCCGACGGCCTGGCGTACGTGTTCGTTCATGACGCATCGAGCGGAACCAAACGATGCGTTGAAACCTGGGGTGAACTGCCGGGCCGCGACATTCTCGCCGACATCGGCGCCGCCGGCACATTCGAGCCTTGGGTTCGCGGCATCTACCACGTGCGCATTCAATACAGCGATGCGTACACAACGGTTGTCACGAACGCGCTCGGCGAGCACCACACCTACCGCGGCAACGCCCTCGGCTTGGTAGAAGTGTACACAGACCCCCGCGGCTATAGGCACACCTACTCCTACGATGAAACAGGCCGTCTCGTGAGCGTTCGCGACGGCGCAGGCCGGGTTCGCCGCCGCACGTACGATACCGCGGGAAGACGCCGCACCGACGCTCTCTTCGACGGAAACACCTGGCGCACAAGCTTCGACGACGAAACTCAAACGTTGAGCCTTGTTCGCCCCGACGGCGAAAAACACGAGTTTTCGTACAAGGGCGGCGTTCCCGTGGCTCGCAAAGGAGTTGACGGTCGCGTTGACTCGATCGGCTGGGATGACAAGGGAAGACCCACCGCGTTTGCCTGGGCGAACGGCACGTCGCACAACATTGAAAACGACGCGCACGGCAACCCCAAAAAGATCACCACACCCAACGGCACGGCGTTTGAGTACACATTCGATCTGTTCGGCTGCCCCGTGGGCGTCAAGGTTCCGGCCGGCGGCCGCTTTGAATTTGAGTACGACTCACGTCAGGATCTCGTTGGCATTATCGATCCCAAGGGCAAACGCACCGAGATTGGAATCGACGCCTGCCGCCGCGTCATCGCTCGCCGCGACGCCGGGGGCACAACGCGGTTTGGGTATGTTGCCCGCGCTCAGGTTGAACTCGTTCGCCCCGACGGCAAACGTTGGCGCTTTGGGTATGACCCCATGCTCCGCCTCCGGTGGATTGAAAACCCCGCGGGAGAAAGGCATCTCTACGACTACGATGCGAGTGGAAACATCGCGCGTGAAGTGGCATTCACCGGCACCGTTACTGAAACAGAATATGACGGGTCAAACTACGGTGTACGCACCACACGATCCGACGGTTCGTCGATTCGCTATGAACGCGACGGCATGGGCCGCATTCTGAAAGCTGAATATTCAGGTGGGTTGACTGAAGAGTATCAATATGACTTTGCGGGTAGACTCACACGCGCGCGCAATGCCACATCCATGGTCACATTTGAGCGCGACGCCTTGGGTAGAATCACGCGCGAAGTTCAAGAAACAGGCGGGTACGCGTTTGCGGTAAAGCTCACCTACGACGAAAGTGGGTATGTTTCATCGCGAAAATACTCGTCGGGCTGGTCGGTTCATGCCAAGCGGGTTCCCGGCAGCGGCGCTCTACTCACCCTTTCGGCCGAAGCGTCGGAGCGTGAATCAATCACGTTCAACTACGACAAAAACGGCCTTGAAACCGATCGTCGGCGTGAAACAGGAACGGGTAAGGTCTCCTGGAAACGAGACGTTTACGGCCTCCCTGAAAGCGTTGGCATCTTCAACGCCAAAGACGAAGAAATCAGAACCCGCACCTATTCATGGAACGCGATCGGCCCTGTGGATCGAATCACCGACAGCCGCCACGGCGAGCGGCGCATGGATCTCGATCCCGAAGGTCGCCCCATTTCCGCCCGCGGCCTCGGTGTACACGAGAGTTTCAACATTGCCCCTCAAGGCACACCGGTAGACGCGTCTGACACAACGGCCGCGTTGGGCCCCGACGGGCGTCCAACAATGAGCGCCGGCCAACACCTGGAATGGGATGGTCGCGGTCGACTCCGCTTCCGCAAAGCGGCAAGCGCCCACGAAACGTGGGAGTATCGATATGACGATCGCGATCGACTGACCGACGCGATCCGCGGCGACGGCTACCATGTCAGATACATCTACGACCCGCTCAGCCGCAACATCGCCCGCCTGACAAACACCGGCCAGTCTACCTGGTTTGGATGGGATGATGAAGCGATCGTCGAAGAAAAAACCTCCGGCGGCCAAAGCACAGAACGCGTTTTCGCCGATGATCGCTGCACCCCCATTCTGGAGTCGCGCAACGGCCGCGATTTCCGCATGGTCGTCACCGACGCCGCCGCCACACCATGGGCCTATGTCCACAGTGACGGTCAACTTTCAGAGTTGGAACTGTCCACATGGGGTAAGGTAGTTCGTGAAGACGGTGATCCCGGCGTGGTTCGTTTTGCCGGTCAACGCGCCGATTCTGACACCGGACTCCACTACAACCGGCACCGACATTACGACCCCCGACTCGCTGTCTTTCTTACCCCCGACCCGCTCGGTGTACTCACCTCTCCCCAATCGATCGGCTTCGTCCGCAACGTTACCGTTTTTATCGATCCTTCCGGTCTGACAACCATCGTCGTCGGCGCCCCGGGAGACGCGGTTATTCAGGGTCACCTTGCCGAATGGCAAAAAGCTTACCCCACGGCCAACGTCATTCACGCGAACAATCTACAACCCAACTCCCTGGCGGGTGAAAACCACGTCATCGTCACCACCCACGGCGCACCCAACGTTCTTGAATGGGGAGATGGCAATTACGCCAACGGTGCTCAAGTGGGTCAGGCCCTTCGAAATGCGGGCTTTGCGGGCGGCCCCGGTTCAAGGGTCGAGGTCGGCGCCTGCAACAGCGCAACGCCTCCACAGGGTGGAGGTTTGTCATCTACCCAAGCCATTGCCAACGCCACCAACTCGCCGACAAGCGGAGCGGCTTCGGGCGATCCTGCGGCAACCTACGCAGGCACCACAGAACAGGCCCACGGTGGAACGTGGGGCCCCGGTATGATGGCCCCCGCGGTTGGAGGTGGAACGCCGTACGTTCACAAAGGCAGTTGGACAACGGTTCAACCCACTCCGTAATTCATGCGAACACACAATCCGTATCCCGGCGGGCATGCCCCTCAAAACGCAGACATTTTGCGCGTTTTTGCAGAAACAACAAAGGCTCGTTTATTTTCTCCAAAAGGTCTTTTTCTTACCGAGCTAACCGCCCTGACCCATCGGCGCCTGGGCGCATATCTTCCCATTGTCGAGGGTGAGCCTTCCTTTGATCTTCCCTACGAAAAACCGCTGACGCTGAACCTTGAAAACAGCGGCGGCCGAGTGGCAACCTTACATTTGGCCCGCTGCGGCGCGGTATTTTACCAAAGCTCCCCTACCAACTTGTGGTCTGGGTATGCCAACCTCCAAAACCCGCTCGCTCTGTTTCATCTGTTGATCGAGTTCGGCGCAGGCGAAGTGGTCGCGCCGTGGGTACACTTTCTCGGTGACGTGGCCGCTCTCGCCCGGAGCGCATGGCGAAAAAATCTACCCGCCGCAGTTCTACCCATTTGGGATCCCGCGGTAGAAACGTCCGCTGTTCCCGACGCGTATTTGCAAGCGCTCCTCGCGGCCATTGCGAGCGGCTCACCGACCATCGAAGAGCAGATTGGCACCCTGTTGGAGTGGTCCGGTTCAAGCGGTCTACCCATCGCCGAGCGCGGTCCACACGAAGACATAGTTCGAGCGCTTCTGGCACGTTTCGCTTTTGACAGCGTTGTGAACACCATCGCCCGGTTCAACTCCACCGGCCCATGGACCGGCGCCGCGCTCTACCTACTGCATGCTGCTCCCTATCCTCCCATCCTTCGGCAAGCGGTAGATCGGCTTTCCGACGCCACCAAATCATCCCTGCTGAATGGTGCCGCATCGCTCGGAAATAGCGCCGTCGAAGACCTGCGCGCGGCCCTATTTCCGGCCCCGGTTGAGGCTCCGGCGTCTACCCACGAAGTCGGGCGCTCCAACACCGTGGCCCTTCGCCGGCCTGTGTGTACCGATACCGCTGTCTTTGCGCTCGACGGCACCGAGGTCGTCCGGCTTGAAAATGGCTCACGCGCGCCGATCTCCATGCTCCTGCGTGAATCACCGGCGGCCATCGTTGACAACGCCTTGGTTTGGAAAACCGGAGCGATCCTCCAGCGCCGAACATTGGCGGGCGATGTTCTTCCCCAAGCTGCGGCACCTACCCCTTCCGACGTAGAAACCGCGCGAAAAATCACCGCCTCGTGGTCCGCTGCTCCTTCACCGGATGTGACCCTCACGGCCATTTCACCATCCGCAGAAGAACGCGAAGCGTTTGAAACCTTCCATCACATCGGTATGGCTCCTCCCATTTCGGCGCGACTGCAAAACAAGGTGTTTGCAGACAAGACAGGAGGTCTTGTTCGGTACGCCGAGGGCGCCGCTGGCGATCGGATTGTCCTGGGCGGCACCGTCCTTCGAACCGCCGTGAGTGTACACGCCCTTCACGCGGCGGTGGCAATCAACGGGAAGGTCACCCTCGCTCACGTGCCTGACAATGGGAAGGTCACCTTTACACCGTTGGATGTGGAAGCTTCCAAACTCACGTTTTGGATTGTTTCACCCCAAGGGGTGGTGTTTTTTGGAGTGGATACCGGCGCTGGGATTGTTGTTTTTCGCGTGAAGGATGTAACTGAAGCGCCTCGCGACGACCTGTACCGTCGGGGCATCTGACCCGTCGTATCAAACACGGAGGCACGGAGGACACGGAGGTGTGTTCCTCTGTGTCCTCCGAGACTCCTAGGTAACTTCCCTTTAGCGGGACGTTCTGCAAGGCACGGATCCAGTCTTGTCGAGACGTTTGGGACACCCTTGCCCGTCGCCAAGCGGAAAAGCGAACAGCGTGGCGCGTCGGGTTCTCCAGATGGAGTTCTGTGGCGAGCGCAGCCACGACGAAAACGAGAGACCGGCGAGACCGGTGGATGGCGACGTGATGGACATCTCAAGTCGCCGGGCCTCCCAGAACGGGCTCTTTTCTGCTGCATCGACAACTCAACCGCAACGAGTTACTCGCCGTTCGAATGAGGCGCATGCGCCGCTGGGGAACTCCGTGTTGAAATGGGCGTTTCAGGTCGCGTGGCGTGTCAGGTCGTTGCGGGGCGACCCCAGATACGTGAGGGGCTATGGGTCGAGCGGGTCTTTGTAATTGAACCTACCCACGTTGGCGGAAGGCTGAAATTCAACCATTGAATTGCCAGCGTCGGTGAGTGTACCCACCACATACCCAAGTTCACGTTCACACCGGCCGTCAAAGCTCGAAAGCCCCTGGTGCGCAAAATAAAACGTCTGGTCAAATGGTCCGGCTCCGCCGCCTCTCGACGCCACCAAGGCCTTTGTCATCCCGTGTGCAAACATGTACCTGCCGGCGTTGCGTAGGTTGGTTGTGGAGTGGCGCGCGCGGGCATCCACAATAATTCGATCTGCCGGAACCCCCATTTGCACCAGCTCTTTTTTCATTTGAATCGCTTCATAATAAGGCGTTCCAGGTGGGTACACATTGCCACCGCTGAGCAGGATAAAGGGAGCATCCCCTCGCTTCCATGCGTCAAATGCATCCCTCAACCGCGCCATACCCACCGGGTGTACATCCGGCGTTGCCGTTGTTGCGTCCGGCGGTGTGTACCCGGTCACAACAATCACATGGTATTTGTACTTGTCAAACTCGGCGAACGAATCTACCACCTTGTTGACTTCACGATTTTCAGCAATGGAAGGGTCAGTTGGGGCAACGCGTTTTACAAGCTCGTTGGCAAGCGCCACGCGCGATGGACTTGCATCAATCCAACTCGATATTTCAGGGTCGGAAAGCACCTTGGCAAGCGCCGTTCGAAGCTCGTGACGATCTTTCCCTTTGGCCTGAGCAAACGCCCGGATCACCCCATCGGCGTGCGCGGCTGACAAGTCGGCCTTGACCATGGACGACAGCGTCCGTACCAAGTCTGTCCCCGATGCATGCGCCCCCAACTCGTCGGCGTCGGCAAAAAAATCATCCGCTTCTTTGGCTCCCCGCGACTCCCTCACGGCTGCGCCGCCGCCGTCCTGTTTTGCCTCCTCCGCTGCACTGGCAGTGGACTCTTTTTCAGGCGCTTTTTCCCCGTGAACAGCCGCCACAATCGCCGCATTCAGATCAGGTGTACCCACGTCGGCGTGAGCTGTTTGTAGAGCAACCGGACCCAACAACATGGCGCCGATCGCCGTGCCCAAAAGCAGTTTGCGGTACCCTGACAAAAGACCGCGCGGAACTTCAAGCGCTGTGAGTGGGTCAAAAACGGCATCAAATAAGCTGCCGAAAGCACCGCAGCCACATCGTGCGGCGGCTTTCGAATCACCTCGGCAATGGCGTCCACCGCCGCCGACGCGGCACCTGAGGACACACCCGTTGAAGTTAAGAGACCTACCGCATCGGCCTTGCGCTTTTCGACAATGGCCAGTTGAGCCGACAGGAGCGCCGCAACCTGACTGTCTTCTACCCGCGAAATGGAACCCCGCGCCACGTGGCATGCGGCGACAAACTCCGGGGTACCGGAGCGCACCAGCAGCGTTTTTCGCAGTCGATCGGCAGCAACCGCCGTCCACCAAACCTGACGATATTGGAAGGACGCACCGCCCACTTCACTCACCAATTTGTCAACCCCGTCGGCCGAAAGCGTCTCGCGAAACGTTTGAAGGGCCAATCGCAGCTGCCCTTCAAAACCCGAGGTTTCGGCAACCAACTCACTTTCAATCGCTGTCAGATCGGGCCGAGAACGCAGGTCGGCCGGGGGAAGCCATGTCAATGTCAGATCGCGCCGAAGCGCTTCTTTCCAAGCGAAACGCGCTCGTTCATCCCCCAACTCGGCTCGAAGCCGCGCCAGCCGCACGGCAATGGAGGCGTGGGTAAACTCGCCCAGGGCCGACTCAAAAAGGGCTGCTGCAACGAGCGCCCTCTCGCGGCGCTCCTCCACGCGCGGCGCGCGCGCGGCACTCAAGAGTAGACCCAACGTCACTCGAACGGTGGCCGGCGCTTCCAGCAGCACGGGGGCGGCGCCTTGAAATGCTCCGGGCGCAAGCGGGGCGACTTCAAACGCCTGGGTCAGATCGCCTACGGCAGCCCTCAGGAGATCAGGTTGGTTGAGCGCACCTGATTGCAGTGAGTACGGAACGTTCAACCAGGCGAGATCGCTTCGACTGCGAAGGTGCTCGTTGTGGAGGGCAGCACGAACGTCATCATTCCAGGTCATCAAATTGCCTCCTGGCGCTGCAACTGTACCACAGTCGCAATGACCTGTGACGTCTCGATTTCCTGACACGTCGAACCCAACACGGACTCGTGGGTAACTGACCACCACCACGCAATGACCTGACATGCCCTGCCACCTGACACGTCGTATTCAAAACGGAGGCACGGAGTTCACGGAGATCCACGGAGTTATCCAAACGCGTCAGGTCGTTTGCGTCACGTTTCGGCTGTCCTCTGGGTTTGGCAGTTACCCGGGGGCAACAAGCACATAGGCGGGAAAACAAGCTTCCCACCCCGGCACGTTCGCCACAGCGCTTCGAGCCTGAAACATGGCCTGTGGGTACGATCTACCTTGGAAAACAGCGGTGTAAAACGCCTTTACAAAGAGCGGCTCCGCCGGGGGTAAGATATCCCAGAGTGTACCCGCCAAACAGGGAATGGAAGAACCGAGAAGCGCATCGAGCGGGCCAAAAGACAAATGGGTAGATCCGCGCCGATCCCCGGTCGCCACCTTTTCGGAAGGACGCAACGTGCTGCACGCGTTTAAAAAGAGCAGATCGGGCGGCCGGTCGTGGAAAAAGTCAAGCAGTTGACGAAGAGCGAGACGTGTTTCACCCAATGCGAGCGCCGGTGTGGCATCACTTCCCGGCCCCTGATGGCCGGCATAGTGGACAATCTGAATGTTTGTATCGTTGGGTAGATGGGTGAGATCCGACGCGTGTGTCACCGTTGTTACTTTGCCGCCAAAGTCGCGCACAATCCTTTGAATTGCGGCTGCCTCTTCGAGCGCACCGGGATGTTCAGAATCGTAGAGCAGCAACATCGCAGGCGGTAGTGGTTCACGCTCCCGGAGCACATGGTCGCCGGAACGCCGTCGCACCGCGGGGAGATGGAGCGCAATGGGTAGATCTTTGTTTTCAGCCTCGGGATGGGTAGGTGGAATGGGACAAAGTTCCCAAGGGATACCAAACGTAGGGGCCGAGATCTCAAGCAAACGCGCCTTGTCAGAAAGCGCCCGGCCAAGTTGAGCCCAGAGACGCCGCGGTGCGAGCGCGCCGAGCGCTTTTTGAACCGCCTGAATGTCACCGGCACCCGAAAGCCCACCCGATGCCCGCCGCCTCAACTCATCCACCGCGCGGTGCACTTCTTCCATTTCGTCGGATGCATCGGCGGGGCGCGGGTAATGTTCAGCGTCGAGAAGGGCCTTAATACCGTGGGACGAAGCCGCAAAAAGCCTGAACAGCAGGTACAACTCTCCGTGGCGCCCCTCAAGCTCTTCAATGGTCAAACTGAGCCTGTCGGCAAACCATACCTTCCCGCTGCCGACGGGTTTGGAAGCGGTGCCGCCTGCCGCGGAAGGCGCCGTCTTTTCAATCGTTCGATGTGTACCCAATTGCTCAGCCGCCTTGTGTACCCATTCACCCAGGCGCACCACCTTGGGTGCCAATGGGCTTTCCATCTGCGGAAACGGCGCCACGAGTTGAAACCTTTGGGCAACGTCGGCGGGGCTTGTGCCGTCGGGCAAACCGAGAAGGCAGGTTGCCATTTGAATGACTTTGGGAGCCGCGGGAAGATCCGGATCGGCCTTGGGCTCAAACCACAACGCCACCTCTTTTGCCGCCGCCCCACGGCCCGCGTCCCCCACCCTTTTCAACCCATCCCGGTAGAGCCGATCCGCGGAGGTGTTTCGCTGCTCCAGAGCCCGAAACGCAAGTCGCGCCAAAAAACGGGTTGCACGGGCCAATCGCACTTCCGCCCCAATCGCCGATTCCACTTCCAACTCGACAACGTCGACAACGCGGGCCACCTGATCGGCAATGGCGCGCGTGAGAGCACCGGTTTCAGCCGTTGCAGCAAGCAGAAAGGTTAGATCTGTCAGATTGTTTGTACGCAGCAGTTCACGCGCCAGAAGTGCGACCGAACGCCAAAAAACAAAGCCCACTTGAGCGCCCGCCGGCGAAACGGGTTGACTCCGAAGGAGCATGGGTAGATCGTTCACAAGTTGACTCGAAAAAGCGGATCCATAACTCGCCAGGCGGTGATCTCGCCGAGGTAGGAGAGCAAGCAACCCCACCACCTGCGCCGCCGAACAGAAGTTTGCCAAGCCGGCCGGCCCCGTTTGACGTTCTTCGGTTGAGAGACGCGACAGGAGCCCCAGCGCCGACCCTTCGGCCTGAACGGTATAATCGCCGCCTCGAAACGCAAATGCAAATGCTCGCCTGGCGAGGGCGATGTCCGGTTTTCGGCGCTCCATCTCCGACCAAAAAACGCCCTCAACTGCGTCGGTGGGGCGTGCGTTTGAAAGCCTCTCCGCCGCCAGCGACCACACTCGCATTTGAGCGCGCCGGGCCTCAACGGATCGGGGTGACAAGATACCCAAAGGCCCCAACACTTCATCCGCCGCGAGCGCGGCGCCCACCACATTCCAGGCCTCGCCGTCACTGGGAGCGGGAGCGTTTTGACCTGTCAGGTACCACAGAACCACCCTGCCCGCCGGGAGGCGCGTCAGGTTGGAGAAGTCAACAGACGCACCTTCGGCGGACGTGGCAAGGAGGTTTACCACGGAGCGGGTGATTGCCACCACCCGCATTTCAAGCGTTGGATCGTGGAGGGAAGGTTTGTCCTCTTTACCGAGCGACGGTAAGACGCCCCGCACGTCGGTGGAAACGCCTCGAAGCACTGCATCGACAAATAAAGGGTCCACCTCGCAGCGCTCAGGTTCGCGCGCGGTTTCTCGAACGAAGCGTTTCAGATCGGCAAGCGCGGCCGGACCACCTTTTTCAAGTTCAAGAGCGAGTTGACTTTTTACTTCACCGATGTGGAGCGCTCGAACGCGCTCCGCTCGGTCCGCAAAAAATCGATGCCAATCCATGGGATGGGTACTGCTCACCGCGGAAGAGGAAAACTACTGCGCAAGTTCTACAGTGTCCCAAAAGTCGCACTGCTTTTGACGGAGGTTGGCTTGGGTAGAAAGGGTAAGGTCAAACACGATGTTCTCATCGGTGGCCGTTGTGTACTCAGGCCACGCCAACATTTCCGCGCCGTTGGGATTGCCTTTTTGTGCGTGCCTAAACCAATATCCCATCATCGCATCCGAAAGAGGTTTCTCCTCGTCTGAAATGGCTTTGGGCGTAAGTTGACCCGGATTGCCGAACACGTATTTGATCTCGGCCGAGTGGAACGCTCCCAAGTTGGGTAGAAGTGTACCTTCGGGCGCATAGGTAAAGTGGTAGAGGAATGTGGGGGCGGACTGCTCGGAAAGGGCGCGGGCAACCTTCCGGGCCGGGCAGATGAAGCCTGCATCGGTGAATGCAGCCAGCGCGGCGGCCTGAGCGGTTCCGTATTCGGCAACGGGGTAGAGCGCAACAACCTCGGCCGAGTGACCGGGCACCATTTCCTCACTCATGGCGGCAAACTGTTCTTCATCGGCAACTGTCACGTTGGAAAGGGAGAAAAACAGCGACGCTTCATCGCGATTTGTGCCGAGGATGACAGGCACCTTTTCAAACGTTCCCGCCTTGAACATGTTGCTGGGTAGATCGGGCAATGTCACTCCGTCTACAACGGGGAACCAACTCACGGTGCCGCCGAGAAAGTCCGTTCCGGTGGGTAGAGCCAAGAGCAGCTCTTCAGGCGTTTTGGCCCTCATGCAAGCGAGTACATCGGGCGCATCTTGACAGCCCGCGCCCACCACCAAGTCTTGCCCCTGTGTTTGGGCCTTGTCGAGTGTACCCAACCGATCACACGGACCGCTTTGAATGATGCTCCGGTGAAATAGCCCCTTACTACCCGGCGCCATGAGGTGCAAACACGACGAAATTCCACCCGCTGATTCACCGAAAACGGTAACATTTGAAGGGTCACCCCCAAACGCTGCAATGTTGTTTTTTACCCAAGAAAGCGCCAACTGTTGGTCTAGAATGCCGTAGTTGCTCGACGTTGGAAAGTTGGGATCTTCAGCCGCAAGAGCCGGATGGGCCAAAAATCCAAGCGCACCGAGACGGTAGTTGACGGTGACAACCACCGCTCCGGTGGCTTCTGAAAAGGCTTTGCCGTCGTACGCGCCTTCACTCCCGCTGCCCAAAATAAAGGCTCCGCCGTGAACCCATACCAATACTGGCACCGGTTCTGACGCCGCTTTTTCAGGCGTCCACACGTTTAGGTACAAACAGTCTTCTTTTGAGTTTGCATCAAATTTGCCGCCGATCGGGCCGTTTTGCGGACATCCCGGCCCTTTTTTTGTGACGGGTAAGGTGTCTGTCCAAGGCTCGTGTGGGACGGGCGGTTTCCACCTCAAATCGCCGACCGGCGGAGCGGCAAACGGAATACCCAAAAACTCCCGGGTAGAACCGTCAAGCGCGCCCTCCACTTTACCCTTATCGGTATCGACAACCAAACTTGCCGATGGCCCTCCACCCGAGCCACCGGAACCACCCGAGCCGCCGCCGCCGACAGCCCCCGTTCCACCGGTGCCGGCGGTGCCCGCCGTTTCTGAAGTGACGATGCAACCGGCACTGTGAAGCGCTGCGACAATTGCGGCGGTACCAAGGTAGAATCGGCGAAAAGAGGGAGGCGAGTGATTCATCTTTTTCCTCAAGGTCAAGGTCTCGGTAACGTGGAGCATGAACTACACCACGTTTTTTTACAAAGAGCCATGGGGAAACTGGCCTCTACCGATAGGGCCCTGAAAATACTCCCCCGCTCGCGCGGGCTATTTGAGGAACAATGGTAGAGGCCGCTTCAAGAACCGCTTCCAAGCGGGGCGCCGGCAACTTTGCAGAAGGGCCCCGCGCAGCGAGAACGTTTCCCCGAATCTCAACTTCATCAAAAACAGTTCTCAACTCCAGCAGAAGCGCTCGAACATCGGCGTCGAGCGCGGCCACGGCGCGTTCAGGATCACCCGACTGAATGAGAAAGGCTTTGTCGAAAGGTGCATCACCGACCTGAACATCCTGCGCTCCAAACAAAACTCGCGCGCGATCGACAAGTGTTTCAGGTTTTACCAAAAACCCTTCTCTTTGAGCGCCTGTTTGCGGAAAAGCCAACAGCTCGGCCTGATAACGTTCAACCCCCGTGCGAGTGAACTCAAGCTTGATTGCAGTTTCACGCATGATCCCTTCCGCTTTTAGGGGAACGTTGGAAAGTTGGAGTGGAACCTTTTGAGCCATTTCTTTGAGAACCTTGGCGTACAATTTCAACTCACGGGGAGGTGGTACACCCAACCGATCTGTCGCGACGTCTTTTCCAAGTTGAATCAGCGTTGGAACGAGTGACATCAGTTGCTCTTGGTAAGGTAGAGCAATTTCTACTTTGGCGCACAGGTCCGTCATGGTGAAGTTGTTGCTGGTAGAATTAAGCTTGAGCACGTGGCGACGAACCGCACCTTCTAAGAGCTTTCGAGCGCGACCCGGGTCATCGCAGGTGGTGGCGATTTCATCATCCCAATTGGAGTCGCCGAAAAACCTGGGTGTACCCATTGAATCGGCGAACGCAAAATGGCGGGTTGAAATGTCGAGCCCCAAATCGAGCGGCGGATCAAACCAGACAACGGCGCGCAGTCCGTTTTCTGTGGAGGCCATTTCAAGCCGAATACCGTCGACCGTGCCGTGGATTTTTGCGGCCCCTAAAATGCCCGCCGCGTCGACATTGAGCCCGAATGTTTGGGCGACCTCACGAAAGATTACCGGCATGCGCGAGCATGATACAAGAGATCGCCATGCGGTGGTTTGTCCGTTCGGACGTGGACGGTTTTTTTGGGCTCGCGCTCGATAACCTGGTTCAGCTCCTGCTGATCGATACCTTGTGTCGATTTGTATTGGGGCTCGATGCCGCGCTCGTTCGCAATCACATTCTCCCCGGTACGGCCGTGGCGGTGCTTATTGGAAACATTTTTTACGCGCGTCAGGCTGTTCAAATAGGTCGAGCAGAAAACCGCAACGACATGTGTGCCCTCCCCTACGGGGTGAACACTGTGTCGGTCTTCGCGTTCGTTTTTTTGGTAATGTTACCCGCCAAACTTACCGCTCAGGCGATGGGTGTTGCCGATCCCGGTAGAGTGGCTTTCCGCGCGGGACTTATGGCGTGTTTCGGGTCGGGTCTGATTGAGTTGTTCGGCGCTTTCGTGGCGGAGAAACTCCGAAAAATCACCCCTCGCGCAGCGCTCTTATCCACCCTTGCCGGTATCGCTCTCGGCTTCATTTCTCTTGGTTTTCTGTTTCGAACGTTTGCCCGCCCCATTGTTGGCCTCTCCACGCTCGCTGTGGTGTTGCTGACCTATTTTGGGAAGGTCAAGTTTAAGGGAAGGTTACCCGGAGGGCTTGTGGCCATTGCGTTGGGTACACTTCTCGCGTGGCAAACCGGACTTGCTCCGGGCCCTGTAAAACCCGACCCTGTGAGTTTGACTCTACCCATTCCTCTTTTCGGCGATCTTGTGGCCGCATTTAAAAGCGGAGATCTGCTCACGTACGCGGGCGTGATTGTTCCCATGGGGCTTTTTA
Source organism: Polyangiaceae bacterium (assembly GCA_016712345.1). Classification (GTDB taxonomy): domain Bacteria; phylum Myxococcota_A; class Polyangia; order Polyangiales; family Polyangiaceae; genus JADJRH01. The sequence continues at coordinate 1,232,224 of JADJRH010000011.1, read as the reverse complement.
ACGTCCTCGGCTCGCTGCAAAATATTGAGTCCGCCGAGGCTGCCGGCGACACCTACCCAACGGCACCTTCACTTTCGGCCAACGGAATTGGTACAATTGTGGGTGCCCTGTTTGGGTCATGTTTTCCAACAACGATTTATATTGGTCACCCCGGTTGGAAAGCGATGGGAGCGCGGGCCGGCTACTCCGTTCTGAATGGGTTGTTTATTACGCTCATTTGTCTGACTGGAACCATCGCCCATATTGCCTGGGCAGTCCCCATTGACGCCGGGATGGCCATTGTTTTGTGGATTGGAATTGTCATCAGCGCGCAGGCTTTTCAGGCCACACCCAAAGATCACGCCCCTGCGGTGGTGGTGGGACTTTTACCGGGCCTGGGTGCCTGGGGTGTACTCTTGGCAAAAAACGGCCTGCGTGCGGCCGGTTTTGGATCGCCCGGCGGACCTCCATTTGAGTCAAGTATTGTGGGTAAGTTCCACCTGACAGAAACATGGATCGACGGAGGATTTGCGCTTGAACAGGGGTTTATCTTCTCGTCCATGTTGTTGGCTGCGGCCACGGTAGAAGTGATAGAAAGGCGCTTTTTGAGGGCGGCTGCGTGGTGCGCAGCCTGCGCGCTGCTATCGGCCGGTGGGCTCATGCACGCGTATGACTATACTCCCGGTGATACGCGGCTTGTACTGCGTCCGGCGTTTCAGTTTGTCATTGCGTACACAATTATGGCTGTGATCTTTGCCGCGGCGAAATGGGTCACCGTACCCGACGAGTCCGGCGGCCACTAACCTGACAAAGACCCATAGCGACAGCTGAAGCGTCATGCCAAGACCTGACGCGTTTGGATAACTGTGACGTCTCTTTTACCACGGAGTCACGGAGGACACTGAGGGACACGGAGTTTTTGTATTTCCTTGGCCGCAATGGGTACACATCACCACGACCCGAACCTGACAGGTGAAACACGACGCCGTGCGAGCCTGTTGCAGCCAAAGTACAAAAAAACTCCGTGGATCTCCGTGATCTCCGTGCCTCCTAGGTAACTTCCCTTTAGCGGAACGCTCTGCAAGGCACGGATCCAGTCTTGTCGAGACGTTTGGGACACCCTTGCCCGTCGCCAAGCGGAAAAGCGAACAGCGTGGCGCGTCGGGTTCTCCAGATGGAGTTCTGTGGCGAGCGCAGCCACGACGAAAACGAGAGACCGGCGAGACCGGTGGATGGCGACGTGATGGACATCTCAAGTCGCCGGACCTCCCAGAACGGGCTCTTTTCTGCTGCATCGACAACTCAACCGCAACGAGTTACTCGCCGTTCGAATGAGGCGCATGCGCCGCTGGGGAACTCCGTGTTGAATACGGCGTGTCCGGTGGCTAGGCGTTTCAGGTCGTTGCGGGGCGATCCGGACTTCGCGAGTCCGTGTTGATTACGACGTGTCAGGCATCGAGACATTTCAGGTCATTGCGAGGCGTGTGTGGGTGGCAAATGGGTCTCGGGTTCGCGCCGGTTTTTTTTGGTTGGCCAGCGCGGGTAGAATCGATACTCTCTGGAACATGCCGCCGGCAGCCCGCATCACAGACATGCACATCTGCAAAGAAACCCGGCCCATCCCGCACATCGGAGGCCCGATCATCACGGGGTGTGATTCGGTGCTCATTGGTCACCAACCGGCTGCGCGCATCGGCGATTCGGCCAAGTGCGTTCCCGACATCGACAAGATCGTTGAAGGGGAGCCCACGGTCGTTATCGGGTTTAAAATCGCCGCTCGCAAAGGCGACAAAACCGACGGGGGTAAGATTGTTGCGGGGTGCCCCACGGTGCTCATCGGATCTGAACACGGCGAGGAGTGCCTCACAGACGCCGCAAGCGAGGGTACACCTTTCGTTTCCACACCGGATCCGTAGGACAAGTCCATGGTAGGCGGTGTTCTGTCAGGTGCGCCCCAAAGTCGACGGTTAATCCTCGAAGTGCTGTCGGCCGCCGCTCACCCTCGGAGGTTTCTTCTCGCCGCCGGCATGAGCGCGAAAGTGGGTAGAACACCCATGAGCGACTTTGCGATCAACAACGACGATCAGCTTTCGAGCGAGCACTTTTTGTTGGAGTGGGACGGGGTAAACGCGGCGCTTTGCGACCTCGGGAGCGCCACCGGAACACTGCTTGGAGGGGTAAAAGTCAGCGCCGCTCCCGTTTCGCACGGAGCGTGGATTCGGGCGGGAAACACAGACTTTCGCGTGTATGAAGAAAGCCGATCGCTGTTAAAAGGGGTCCGCCCCCACACCCAAAAAGAAATGGCGTTGTGCAAGGAGTTGCTCTCCTTGCGTACACACGAAAATGAGCACCTCTACGCGGTTGTGGACACCGCTCGCGATGCGCGTTCGCTTGACTGGTTAAATGAGTCGGCCGACACAAGTGAGTCGCTTTTTGAAGGGTTTGACGGTGCAAGCTTGTGGCGCGTGGCGCCCTATTTGGTGGAGCTTTCGCCCTCCACATCACCCTTGTTTTCGCGCATTGTGACAGAGGGGTGGGGTAACAGTCTCGTTACCTTTATTGTATCAAGCTCCACTTTTGCAGAGGTCAGACGCCACCTGCGCAGGCATCTGCGCGTTCTGGATCCCGACCAGCGACCCATGTACTTTCGCCTTTACGATCCGCGGGTATTGAGGCGCTTTCTACCCATGGCGTCTGAACGGCAGTTGGGCGAGCTTTTTGCTGAAGCGGGTGTGTTTGCGGCCGAAGGCCCACGTGGGTCAAACCTTCAGGTGTTTGACCTATACCCGCACGACGGGCCACGCACCGAACCTCCTTTTCAACTGCGGTCGCGTGTGATCGATATCCACTCGGAGGAACCGTGAAAATTCGGCCCGAACAAATGTCAGCGTTGGGTGCAGATCGGCTTGAAATGCTGGTGGATCATGCCGGCCACATGCTCCTTGAACTGTACCCTGAAGTGGCTTACCGCAAAACGCCCGACGAGCAGCGGGGGCTTGTAAAAAAGTTGATTGGGGAGGCGGTGGAGTGGGGTCTGGCGAGCGAAGAGGGCGCGCTCCGCTACATCCAATACCGTATGGAGTTTGGCGAGGGGATGGTGAACCTTCCCAAGTGGGCATGGGTAAGGGAGATTTTGGGCGATAAGAAACTCACCGAGGCCGACAAAATCGCCCGAATAGAGCACCTGGCGTACGGGGCCCCCAAACCTGACAATTGGACTCCAACCTAACCTTCGCACACCGCGGGAAAAAACATCATGGGCGTTCAACAAATTAATCAAGACATGATGGGCCAATTGGGTGGGCGAATTGATGAGTTGGGCGGTCTTGAGAACAGTATCAACGGTCAACTGGCCGACCCAATTGGCTCGCAATATTACGGCGCCCAACTGAACGATGCGCTCGGCAGCGTCAAAGAAGCCCAGGGTGTACTCAATCAAGAAATGCAGCTGCGCCAAAACTTGGATGCGGCTTACAAGAACTCCACGTTTAAAAATCCCGACCAAGATCCGGCTGTAAAAGAGGCTCAGGAAAAACTGAACGAGCACCGCAAGAAAAACGAAAAGTATTACAAAAAGGGGAAGGTGGGCGATCCGTGTGTTTCGTGCATTAAGAAAAAAACGCAGTTTCGCTTTCCACCTGACATTATCAAGGCGGCGCAGGACAGTCAGCGTGAAACGGGTGTGCCTGCCTCCATTACCCTTGCGCAGTGGGCGCTTGAAAGTGGGTGGGGTAAAAAAATGCCGGCCGGTAGCAACAACCCCTTTGGTATAAAAGCGGTGGGCAATCAACCGGGGGTAGATGCGGTCACCAAAGAAGATTACGGCCACGGTAAGGTGACGGTAACTCAGAGATTCAGGAAGTTTGACTCACTGTCGGACGCCTTTAAAGAGCATGCGCGGCTTCTGTCGGAGGGCAAGTATCTAAAACAGGTGATGGAGTTTAAAGACGACCCCGACAAAATGGCCGACGCCCTGACGGGCACCTACGCCACCGATACAGAATATGGTTCGCTCCTCAAAGGGATCATGAAGAGCAACAACCTGTATCAATACAATACCCTCCCCGCTCAGTAACGCCACGCAACGACCTGAACCGTCCCGCAACGACCTGAACCGTCTGGATGGCTGTGACGCCACCATTAAACACGGAATCACGGAGGACACGGAGGGTCACGGAGGTTTTTTGTTTCTTTCGCTGCAATGGGTACACATCATCCGCGATCTTAACCTGACAGGTCATTGCTGACTCTGTGCAAGCCGATAGCAGTCTGAAATACAAAGAAACTCCGTGGATCTCCGTGATCTCCGTGCCTCCGTGTTGAATACGACGTGTCAGGTGGCAGGGCAGTTCAGGTCGTTGCGGGGCGATCGGGGCTTCGTGCCGCCGTGTTGAATACGACGTCTCAGGTGGCGAGGCGAGTCAGGTCTTTGCCGGGACGTGTCAGGTCGGCGTGCCGGGCTTGCACATAACGCACTTCGCCGAATGTTTCGACTACAAGGCGATCACCTTGACGGGTAGCTCGGGTAAGAAACTGGGTAGTTCCCGTGAGCACGGGCGCCACGATCGATCCACCTTCACGGAGGAGGTTTACCCATTCAGGTGGGATGCAAGAAAGAGCAAAACCGCACACCACCGCGTGAAAGCCGGGGGACGTCTCGACAGTCAACGAGTGACACAGTGCGGCGTGAGCCCAAGAGGCACACTGGGGAGAAAGCGAATCGCCCCCAAGAAAAACAACTGAACCTGAATTGGGTAGGTCCGCGACAGCGGCCGGTACTTCTCGCTCTGCCCAGCGAACAAGTTCTGGGTCAACTTCCATTGAAACAACCCTACCCTCCTTTCCGACAATCGCGGAAAGGAGAGCGGTTCCATACCCGGTGCCGGATCCGAGGTCTAACACGTGCGAGCCTGCTCGAATATGGGCGAGTTGAAATTGGGCAAGGTAGGCATGAAAGGCGCTGACTGTGGATTGCCAATTGCCCTGGGAAACGGCCACATCGCGGGTGCTTTCAAGCAGGGAGTCGAGCGGAACAAAGCGCTCGCGTGGAACGTGGACAAGGGCCTGAACAATGGGATCTTGGAAGAACTTGTCGTGGGCGGTGGGTTGATTGGGCCAGGTGTTTTTAGCGTATTGTTTGAGGGAGGCCCGACGCCGATCACGCAGGAGGGATGCGGCTTCGGTGTCACGGAGCAATTCAGAACGGCCGCGGGCCGATTTGCCGAGGTACCGGTGCCAGGCGTAAAACCTGTCGATCATGTGCAGGCGGGAGGCCGCGGACATGTCTTGAATTTGGTGCTCGACGGCGCGCATAAAATAGGGGCGAGAAGGCCCTGTGTACACAAACTGTTTTGGAATGGCCGAAAGGATGGGTGCAAAGAGTTGATGGGTCAACTCGGCGCGGCGGCGGTAGGTGAGCGAATGGGAAGGATCAACCCATTCTGACAAAAATTCTTGATCGCCGTCTTTCCACCATTCAGGGCGGTGAAAACGCGTACCAAAGCGCTGCTGCCAGGCCAACCGTTCGTGATCAATGGGCGATCCTGGGTAGAGTCGAAACGGGTCCACCGACAAGAAGCCGGTGGTGCCTTTGGGATCGAGGAACAACTCGTTGAGGTAGGCGGCGGTGGTGTGAAGGGTAGATTCGGTTTCACCCGGATGGCCGACAATAACGTTGGCTCCCCACGGCACTTGTAATTCACGAGCGCGGGCGGCAATGTGGCGCATTCTGTCGAGGTAGTCTTCGAGTCGGCCGGCTTTGCGAATAATCCCGAGAAGGGTTGGATCCCCCGATTCAAGCCCAAAACCGGGCGCACAATTGGCATTTCGAAAAAGGGTGAGATCGTCATCCTCCATCAGATCTACCCGGATGAGGAGCCACCATTTTTTGGCTTTGATATTGGAAGCGGCGAGCCCCTCTAAAAACGCACGACGGAAAGAGGCGCGCATACCAAAAAGGGCATCGGCAATGTAGACTGTCAGGTTTTGCAGGTTGACGAACTCTGAGAGGCGGCGCACTTCATCGAGAGCGCGCTCAACGGTGAATGCTCGCCACGATACCTCACGTTTGGCGCGTTCCATACAAAAGGCGCAGTCAAACGGGCAGCCGCGTGAGAGGTAGATTTGAACCTGACTTGCCACTTTGGGCAAGATGGGTAGGTAGCGGCTGAGGTACGTCCAATCGGTGGGGGGGAGATCGTTGAGATCGGCAATGGGATTGGATGGGAAGATCTGTTTTTGGGGCCGTTCACCCGACTGGACCATTTCAACAATTTGAACGAGCGTTTTTTCACCCTCACCGATGATCACGGCGTCAAACGGCGCGTCGTTGTCTAAAAAATCGGCGGGACGAGCGCTGGGATGGTACCCACCGACAACGATTGCGGCGCGGGGTAATACTGCACGGGCCACGCGGGCAATCGCGTCGATTTTGAGAAAATCGTAGGACGCGTAACACGAAAAACCGACCACATCATAACCGGTACCGTTGGGCCCCAAGAAGAGTTTGGGTAGATCGATGGGCCCGAGCGCGGCTTCACACGCCAAGTCTATAATGGTGACTTCTGCGCCGGTATGAACGCGCAGGTAGGTAGCCATGGTGACGAGTTGAGGAACGCCAAAGTTACCGGAGGCGGCGCCTATACTTCCCGGCCAAAACAGTAAGATCCGAGCGGAATCTCTGCGCATTGTTTTGAATTGCCTACGCTCTGGATTGATTGAACGTGCGGCGAACGAGTTGATTGGCGGGGATGAAGGCCTCCATGCCTTTGCGTGCGTTGGAAAGCGCCGAAGCGAAAGAGTCGTTCACGTGTTGGGCCACAATCGGGTCTACCTCGCGCGTTCCGAATACTGCTTGTGCAGACGCGCCGCAACCGCCGATGCAGGAGGCTTTCATGGGGCATGGGGCACAAAATTCGGGGGTTACGTCGCGGTAATGAGCCACCTGGGGAGAGGTGACGAGTTGGGCGAATGAGGTTGTTTGGGGATTGCCGATGACGTCGGTGTGGAGGGTGCAATGGCGCAGTTCACCGCGCGGCCCCAAGGCAAACTCCTGCGCTTCTGTGCCGATGGGACAGCTGGAAAACGTGATGTGCGGGTAGTCATGCGTGTCGATCACGCAGGGTGGAACTGGCAATGTGACCTGAATGTGCATTCCGTTTTTGCCAAAAGGCTCGGCCAATGTGAGGGCGGCGACGAGATCGCTGCGGGAAGGCAAGAGTTCTGCGATGTGGGAAGTGGCGTAACCGGCCGGTGAAAAGCGCGAAAGAGCGATGTCTACAACGCCGAGTTCGCGAAAGACGGTGAGGATATCGGCGACGGATCGAGCGTTTTTTCGGGTGACGACGATGCTGCCAGAAACGCCGACGTTGTGTTCGAGCAAGGTGCGAATACCTCGCAATGTGGGCTCGAAACAACCTTGCCCAACGTGTTCTTCGTGCAACGGGGCGGAGGGGCCGTTGAGGGTAATTTGTACAAAAACCACGGGCAACGTGGCCAGGCGTTGCGCGTGTTCGGCGGTGATGATCCCGCCGTTGGAAATGATGATCGCTCGGCTTTTGTGGCGGGCGATGATCTCCAAAATGTCGAAAATCTCAGGGCGAGCGAAAGGCTCACCCCCGGTGAGTGTGACGTGATCAAACTCAACTTCGGTGAGGGCCCGATCGACGAGACGAAGGAGGTCTTGTTTTGAAAGCGAACCGATTTCAGCCGGATTTTCGCGAAAATCGTTGTAACAGTAGCCGCACTTTTGGTTGCAATACGCGGTGAGTTCAATCGCGAGGGCGTGTCGCTTCGGCCGGGTCACGCGGGCAGTATAGGCTCCATCGGCGCGGATCGGCGAGTTGTTCGCGCGACGGAATATGTACACAATTGGAACGCCGGCACGGGGCGAAGGGCGCGATTTTGGAGCGGCGCGGCGCACGCGGTTGCGTACGCATTTGCAACCGGTCGGCGTTTTTTCGGCGGGAACGGGTGCACAATTGGTGCGGCGTTTAAAGGCAATTTTGCAATTTTGAGTACGACGCATTCGTTGCGCTAGGCAGACGCGCAGCATCGTGTTAAGGGCGCGCGCACTTTGATCTAGCGGGCGTTTGCCCCCAAGGAACATCGCGACCCATGAACGTCGGAAAAATCACCCAGGTCATCGGACCCGTTGTCGACGTGGAGTTTCCCCCCGGGGCACTCCCCAAGATCTTGAACGCTCTCAAGGTCTCCAACCCTTCGATTTCAACCGAGGCCGATAACCTCGTGCTCGAAGTTGCGCAGCACCTCGGTGAGTCAAGTGTACGCACGATCTCAATGGACTCGACCGACGGTTTGGTCCGCGGAATGGAAGTGAAGGACACGGGCAACCCGATCATGATGCCCGTTGGTAAAGAGGTGCTCGGGCGCATCTTGAACGTTGTCGGCTCACCTGTGGATGAAGCCGGCCCGGTGAACGCGAAAAAGAGTCTCCCCATTCACCGCGATCCGCCCTCGTTCGTTGATCAGTCAACCAAGGTTGAGATCTTTGAAACGGGCATCAAGGTGATTGACCTTCTCGCTCCGTACCGCAAAGGCGGCAAAATCGGCTTGTTCGGCGGCGCCGGCGTAGGCAAGACCGTTTTGATTCTTGAACTCATTAACAACGTTGCCAAGGCGCACGGCGGTGTGTCGTGTTTCGCGGGCGTGGGTGAGCGCACCCGTGAAGGCAATGACTTGTTCTTGGAAATGAGCGAGTCAAAGCTCGACACGGGCGCACCGGTTATCTCCAAAGCGGCGCTTGTGTTCGGTCAGATGAACGAGCCGCCCGGCGCGCGTGCCCGCGTGGCGCTCTCGGCTCTGACGGTTGCTGAATACTTCCGTGATGAAGAAGGTCAGGACGTGATCTTGTTCGTCGATAACATCTTCCGCTTTACCCAGGCGGGTTCTGAAGTGTCGGCGCTCCTCGGTCGTATCCCCAGCGCCGTCGGTTACCAACCTACCCTCTCCACAGAGATGGGCGCTCTTCAGGAGCGCATCACGTCTACCAACAAGGGTTCTGTCACGAGCGTGCAAGCGATCTACGTGCCCGCCGACGACTTGACCGATCCGGCGCCGGCCACCGCGTTCGCCCACTTGGACGCAACAACGGTGCTTTCGCGTTCGGTTGCCGAGCTTGGAATCTACCCTGCGGTAGATCCGCTCGACTCCACTTCTACCATGCTCGATCCAAAGATCGTGGGAGAGCGTCATTACAACTGTGCGCGCCGCGTTCAGCAGACGCTTCAGAAGTATAAAGACCTTCAGGACATCATTGCCATCTTGGGTATGGACGAGCTTTCTGAAGACGACAAACTCATTGTGCAACGCGCGCGCAAGATCCAAAAGTTCTTGTCGCAGCCGTTTTTCGTTGCGGCGCAGTTCACCGGTTTTGCCGGCAAGTTGGTTCCTCTCAAAGACACCATCGCGAGCTTCGAGGAGATTCTCGAAGGTAAACTCGACCATGTGTCGGAGCAGGACTTCTACATGTGCGGCGGCATCGACGAAGTGAAAGCGCGCGCTGCAAAGGGCGCAAACTGACGTTTGACTGACGTTGGGATGGGGCCTCGTTTTATACAGGCGAGGCCCCTACCCCCGGAGCCGAGACATGGCCATCGACAACATTTTCTTGGAGATCGTGACGCCGACGGGCGTGCCTTTGCGCGAGCGCGTAAACGAGTTGACCGCGCCGAGCGTGGCGGGTGAATTCGGCGTTCTGCCGGGGCATTTGCCGCTGCTTGCGGCGCTGCGAACGGGGCTTGTCACGTACAAACAAGACGGCAAAGAAAACAAGATTGCCGTGCACCACGGCTTCGTTGAAGTGGTGAATGATACGGCGCTGCTTCTGACCGAGAGGTTTGCGAAACGGGAAGACGTGGACGTGGTGCGTGTACGCAAGCGCCTGAAAGAAGTGGACGACGAACTTGACCATTGGACGGGTGAGTTGACCGATCCCCGGCGCGCGGAGTTGATTGAAGAAGAGCAGTGGCTTGCCACTCAACTGGAGTTGATTGGTGACCCGCCGCTGCCGATGGTGCGCGAAGATACTCGATACGTTGTGGCGCACGCGGAGCCCCCGCCGGTGGAAGAGTTGGCGGCTGAATCGCAGCCGGATGAGAATCTGACTGACCATAAGTGATTGTGCGCGGGGGACTCAATCTACCCATCCAGTTGGTGAGTGATCGGAGTCTATCGCGAGGGTAGATAGGTAGGTCTACTTCTCGGGGTCGTTGGGGATGAGGGTACTTTCTCGGGTCCACTCGGCATATTTGCGACGGGCGTAGGCTAAACGGGCCTCTACGGTGGGGTAGCGGCGAACGAACCAGGCGCAGAGTTCGGCGTTTTTTTGCATTTGTTCGGTGTCGGCCAATGCCAATTGCAAGCGTCGGTGAAACTCCTCGACGGGGAGGGGTTGTTCCCAGGCCACATGTCCTTGGGGAGATACCTTTTGGCGAGGCATGGTCAACTGCCTTCTGGGGGGTTGAGTAGAATTGTCTGGAGCATTTCGATGTCGGCCAGGTCTTTGGCGCGCATGGCCCATTTTTTAGTGCGAATCAGATCGATAATCGCGGGGATGGTGACGCGTTCACCGGTAGAAAATCGGACACTTTGGCGCCGTTGCCAAACGTCGTCGAACTCTACAATGTCTCCGTCATGGGTAGGAACGCGGCGAGCGACTAACACATCCACGCGCTCATCGTTTTCAAGCACGTACCGGCCGCGAGCCCGAGCCGTGTCGGGTGAATGGTTCGGAACGAGGTCAAACGGCAGGGCTACCGCATTGAGCAGCTCAACGTCGTCGGAGTGGATCCACAGGTCGTAGTCGGCGGTAAGGACGGGTGCACCCAACACGACAAGCGCGCGGCGACCGATGAGGAGCGCTCGGACGTTTCTTGTGGAGAGCGCGCGAAAAAAACCGGCCTCGTCAAACTCAGAACCCTGCATCAAGGGCAAGAGTAGCTCTGAACGAAGCGATAAGAAAAACTTGGTCTCCCCCGCCTGCGCGCAAGCGCGCGGTAGCGCGCGAGCACAGGCTTGGGGGAGAAGCGGGCGAAGCCCGCGTGTGGGGGCAGCACTTCACCTGACTTGAAAGCGAAGGCGCGGCGGAGCATGCTCCGTTTCCGTTTGCCTAATTGAATTGGGTTTGAAAAGCCGAACGGCATTGCCCTGGGAGCGTTCGCGCTGTGATTTCTCCCCATACGATCGCCAGTGTTCGGGACCGCACGGACATTGTTGCGCTGATTGGCGAGAGCGTGAAGCTGACGCGGCGGGGTCGGTCGTTTTTGGGGCTTTGTCCGTTTCACAAAGAAAAGTCGCCGAGCTTTTCGGTGAATGCGGAACGGGGATTTTTTCTACTGCTTTGGGTGCAAAGAACACGGGAGCGCCGTGGACTTTGTGATGAAGCTGGAGGGTAAATCGTTTCCCGATGCGGTGCGTACACTTGCTGAGCGGGCGGGGATTGAGATTGAGGAGACGAGCACCGATGTTGAGCGAAAAGAAGCGAACGCGGCGCGCAAAGCCAAAGACGATCTTTATGCGGTGAATGCGCTGGCGGCGACGTATTTTGAGCAGTGTTTGAGGGGCGGGCCGGGGGCGCATCCACATCCCCTTGCACACTATGCAACGGCGGAGCTTTCGCGACGGGGGCTGGCGTTGCCGCCGATTGGGGAGATGTCGCCGGTGGTGGATACGCTTCAGGCGTTTCGCATTGGGTACGCACCGTACACGTGGGATGGGCTGACGAGTTTTTTTGCAAAACAGGGGATTTCACCGGCTCAGGCGGAGCGGGTTGGATTGCTTGTTCCACGTTCGTCGGGTTCGGGGCACTACGATCGATTTCGTCATCGGTTGATGTTTGCGGTGTTGGATGTTTCGGGAAGGGTGATCGCGTTCAGCGGGCGCGCGCTCGGTGAGCCGACGGAGGAAGAGCTGGCAGCGGTGGGGATGCGTACACCCAATCGGACCGATGACAAGCCGGCGAAGTATGTGAACAGTCCTGAGTCGCCTGTGTACACAAAGGGCGAGCACTTGTTTGGGCTGCATCAGGCGCGGCAGGCGATTCGGCAAACGGGTGAAGTGATTTTGGTGGAGGGAAACTTTGATGTGGTGTCGCTGCACGCGCGTGGAATTCAGAATGTGGTGGCGCCGCTTGGAACGGCGTTTACGGATGCGCAGGCGCGGCTGTTGAAGAAGTTTGCGCCGAGCGTGACGATCATGTTTGACGGGGACACGGCCGGAAAAAAGGCAACGTGGTCGGCGCGCGGTCCGTGCAGAACGGCGGGGCTTGCGGCGCGGGCGGTGGGGTTGCCCAAGGGGATGGACCCGGATGAGTTGTCGCAAAAACATGGCATTGGTGCGCTGCAAACGCTTGTTTCAAAGGCTCAGCCGCTCATTCAGTATTTGCTCGAACAGCTTTTGAAACAGGACGAGGCGGAAGGGGTGGAGATCAAAGACCAGATGACGCGGGTTCGTGCGGCGGTGAAGTTGATCGCGGAGGAAGACGATCCGGTGGAGCGGGCGATGACAAAGGCGTATGCGGATCAGCTTTCGTCGTCGTTAATCGTGAACGGGCGGGCACCTTCGGACCTGCGGGACTTGGAGGCGATGATTGACCGGGCGCGGCGTCAGGCCCCCGAACGGAGGCCGGTTTTGCCGGAGAGCCGAACCAAAGGGACGCCTGAAGAAGAGATCAGTTTGGCTATTTTGGGGGCACTTATTGATTTTCCCGAGTTGCTCGGTGACCCGGCGGTGGATCCGGTGCTTTCTCGGCTGGATGGGGCCATTGCCCTGGCCAGCGCTGTTTTGCGCCAATGCCTTGGCCACAATTCATCGATCGATGTAGGAGAATTCCTTGCGCGCTGTCCGGCGTTGATCCATTCCTTCGCGGCCCGTAGGCTGGCGGACCCGCTTTACGAAACGCCGGCTGCGGCAAAGCTTGAACTCTTACAAAACGGCGAGAAGTTGGAGCGCCTTTTGCTGAAAAATGACAACGCCGCGTTGCGTGACGAGCTGCGACGCTTGGACATGCTTGGCGATCGGGCCTCTGAGGAGAAGAAGCTGAGGGAAATTCAGGAACGAGCGAGGAAGAGGCACAAACGCGATTAGCCGGTATGTGGCCTGAAAAAGCGCCCTGGGAGCAGATGTCTCGGGGTGTTTTGTTTGTTTTTGTCCCCTACGTCGACGGTTTCGTGGTAGCGGCCCGCGCCGCACGGTTGGAGCAGAGAATGGCGAGCAAGCCCAAGCAGTCTTCGGAAAAAAGCCGACACGCGTCGCATGAAGCGTCGCACAAGGGTTCGGCAAACCGGGGTTCGAGCCACCCGCCCGTAAAGAGCCGGCCTTCGGGCGGCTCACGCGGAGCCTCGGACGAACACGATTACCCGCCGGCCCCGCGAAAATCACGGCCAACCGAGGGCAATTCGCAGCCACAACAAGATGGCCTTGGAGCGAAAGACTCCAAAAAAGGCGCGCTCGAAAAGCTTGTTGAGGCGGGCAAAAATAAGGGCTTTCTCACCTACGACGAAGTGAACGACGCGCTTCCTGCGGATATCGCGCCGGATCAGCTCGACGACGTGGTGGGCGCGCTTGGGGACGAAGACATCGAGATCGTGGACGGCGCGACGCAGGTAAAGATCGCGCCGAAGCGAATTGCGGATGAAGAAGCGGGCGACAAAAAGCTCGTTGTTGCGCCGGATCGCGAAGAAGAAGACATCGACTACTACTCGAAGTCGAACGACCCCGTCCGCATGTACCTGCGCAAGATGGGGAGCGTGTCGCTGCTCACACGCGAGGGTGAAGTTGAAATTGCCAAGCGCATTGAGCAGGGAGAGCAGCGGGTAAACTCGGCGATTTTGGATTCGCCCATCGCTGTGCGCGAGATCATCGACTTGGGCGAGAAGCTCAAGAAACACAAGATTCGCGTTAAAGATCTGATCAAAGACGCTGAGACAGATGACCAAGAGTTTGATGAGGAAGAGGCGGATCGCCGGATTATTCGGCTGATCGAGAAGGTGAAGCGCCTCGACAAGAAAAAGGTCGACCTCAACGAAGAGCGCAAGACGGCCAAAGACACGCGGCGCAAGCAGATTGACGGCGAGATCGACGAGACGACCGAAGAGCTTGTGAAGACGCTCGAAGAGATGCGTTTGAACAAGAAGACGATCGACAAGATCGTTCAGAAGCTGAAAAGCCTTATTTTGAAGGTTGAAAAGGCCGAGGCGGGCGCGACGGAGCTGGAGAAGCGCATCGGCGTTGACAAAGACGAACTGCGCCGTGAGCTGCTTCGGGCCAAGGGCGATCGCATTGCGGAAGCGCGTCTTGCACGCAAGCTGCACGTGGGTCGTGAAGACTTGGCGGAGCTTGAGTCGACGATCAAGAACGCGCAGCGCGGTGTACGCAAGGTGGAGGAAGAACTCAACATCGACGTGGATTCGATCCGCGCGAGTTATGAGTCGATCCGCGAAGGCGAGCGCATGGCCGAACGCGCGAAGGCGGAGCTTGTGGAAGCGAACCTTCGCTTGGTTGTTTCAATCGCGAAGAAGTACACGAACCGCGGCTTGCAGTTTCTCGATCTGATTCAAGAGGGAAACATCGGCCTGATGAAGGCCGTGGACAAGTTTGAGTACAAGCGCGGTTACAAGTTTTCAACGTACGCGACATGGTGGATTCGGCAGGCGATCACGCGCGCAATCGCGGACCAGGCTCGCACAATCCGCATCCCGGTTCACATGATCGAAACGATCAACAAGCTGATCCGGACCTCGCGGTATTTGGTGCAAGAATACGGGCGCGAGCCAACGCCTGAAGAGATCGCTGAGAAGATGGAGCTGCCGCTCGACAAGGTGCGGAAGGTTCTGAAAATCGCGAAGGAGCCCATTAGTTTGGAGACTCCGATCGGCGAGGAGGAAGATTCACATCTTGGCGATTTCATCGAAGACAAGAGCGTGATTTCGCCCGCCGAGGCGGTGATCAACATGAACCTGGCGGAGCAAACCCGTAAGGTTTTGAAGACGCTGACGCCGCGTGAAGAAAAGGTTCTTCGCATGCGTTTTGGCATTGGCGAAAAGAGCGACCACACGCTCGAAGAGGTCGGCCAAGACTTTGAAGTGACGCGCGAGCGCATTCGCCAGATCGAAGCCAAAGCGCTGCGGAAGCTGCGGCATCCGAGCCGGTCAAAGCAGCTCAAATCCTTCATCGACACGTGAAACTGCCGGCGCTTCGCGCGGCAGTTTCAGGGCGCGTTGCAGCCGGCGCTTCGCGCGGCTGAACGCGCCCGCCGGCGCTGCGCACGTTGCGGCTGAACGCGCCCGCCCGGCGCTGCGCGTGGCAGTTTCAGGGCGCGTCGCGGCGGACGCTTCGCGCGGCTGAACGCGCCCACCCGGCGCTGCGCGCGGCAGTTTCAGGGCGCGTTGCAGCCGGCGCTTCGCGCGGCTGAACGCGCCCGCCGGCGCTGCGCGCGGCAGTTTCAGGGCGCGTTGCAGCCAGCCTGCGTTGAGCGCATTCGGCCGCCCGAAGGGTCGGCCGCAATGCGCTCGGAAACCGCCGCTTCGCCGGCGGTTTCCTACTTGGGAACCCGGGCCACGGCCGTTTCACTCAGCCAGTACACCCACTCATCATCGACGCTAATTGGCTGACCGCTGTATGCGTACGCATCTTCTGCCAGCTTGACCGCCGGTGCCGCGCCGTCGCGGGGAACGCGCCACACCGAAACCGCGGCGTCGCCGTCGGCGAAGGTGAGAAAGTACACATTCTCTCCGTCAGACTGGATGCTTCCGTAACCGGGAGCGGCATCGGCAATTTCGCTCGCGGCCCCACCCGTAAGTGGGACGGCGTATGTTCCCGACTGAGAGCCGGCAAAATAAAGGTATTTGTCGTCGGCGGAGAAAAACGTGGGTGATGTGGGTGAGTTGAGAAAGTCGCTCGCGGTGGTTGAGTCGTGCGGCGCGCGGCGGATGAGGGTGACGTCGTCCCAATAAACGTGGGCCTCGGATGCTGCGAAGTCGACGAGGAACTTCGTTTCGCCCAGCACGGTGATTTTCTCGGGTGCACCACCGGCGAGGGGGACGCGCATGAGCGCGGAAAACGTTGGCATCATGTCGTCGGGAGCGTCGAAGTACACCTGATCGCCGCCGACCCACATTTGGTAGAGCGGCTCGACCTGTTGGGCGATGACAGTAGATGGGCTGCCGTCGAGCGGTGTGGACACAACGGAGTCTGTGGCGCTCCAGACAACTTGGTCTTTGTAGATGCGAACAATCAGGCCGAGCGCGTCGCTGTCGGAGAACTTTTCGGCAAGGCCGCCGTTGGCCGGCGCGCGAAACAGGCCGGGTTGAGAGAGGTGCGTAAAGTACACATCACCGTGGTGTACACCAAAGCCGTACGCATTGGTGTTTGGAATCATTTGCGGCTCGCAGAGGCCATTTTTGCAAGTGCCACCCAGGCAATCTCGCTCGCAGCTGCCGCAATGGCTCCCGTCGTTTTGGAGATCGGTTTCGCAAACCGTCACGGGGTTGCCGTCGCAGTCGGCGAAGCCACCTTCGCACGCGCACGTGAGATTTTGACAATCGCCGTTGTCGCAGACGTTACCGCAGGCGCCGCAGTTGGCAGGCTGGTTGAGATCGGTTTCGCACCCGTTGTCGGCGTCGCCGTCGCAATCGCCGCGTCCTTCGGCGCAGGCGCAACCGGCGTCGTCGCACACAATGCTTGGATCAAACTCGCGCGCTCCGGCGCCGACGATGGCGTCGCACGCGACGGGTGACACCGCGGTCAACAAGACGGCGGCCCACCGAGAGGGCCGATTGTGTACACGAAAATTGTGTACACGTCGAGCGGTGAGGTTGTTCAAAACGCACCTCCAACGCTGAGCGATGCGCCCGCCGAAGTGGGGCGCACGGAAATGAAGCCGGTAACCGGCGAGGCGGACTTCGTGGGCGACGGTGCGATCACAAACAGGAGCGCGCCGGCTGCGAGTACACCGGCACCGACGGCGAACCCAACGGTGGAGATCGTGGCGGATGTTTTGGCCGACTGGTCGAGGTCGACTCCGTCGCGATCACACGCGTTTCCCCCCTTGTAGCAGTGGCTTTTCGCGGCATCACTTTGGGTGACGGCCACAATGCCGACAACGATGCCGGCAATCAGCGTAGCGCCACCGACACCTCCCAGGGCGAGGCCGAGGGTGCGTTGGACGTTTGACGGTGGAGGGGGCGGAGGTGGAGGCGGCGCCGCAAATCGGAGCTGCACCAGATGCTCTTGTCGGGCTTTCACGATCACCGTTTGAACGGCGGGCGGGGCGCCTGATTTCTCGGCCATGATCGAGTGTTCGCCGGGCTCAATGCGGCGGCTTTCACCCGGCTTGAAAAGATCGACCTGTTTGCCGTCGAGGCGCAACACGGCGGAGGCGTCGTCAACGGTAACAACCAAACGGCCGACGACGGCATCGATCTCGGCGAGCACGCGGCGCACGTCTTTTTCGCGAGCGGCATCGCGCTCTGGATCGGCGAGATACGCTTCGTAAACGTCGGCGGCTTCAACGTTTCGACCGAGCTGGCGCAACGTGGTGCCGACGTTGAGAAGGATCTTCGGGCTCGCGAACTTTTCGTAGGCCGCTTTGAATTTCTCCAACGCTCCCAGGTAATCACCCTCGCCGACCAATTGATTTCCCTGCGCCAGAAGTTTTTGAGCTGCGCGTTTGTCGGGCGGCTTGGCGGGACTCTTGGCGACGGAGGAAGCGGAGGCGGCCGGCGTTTGAGCGCTCGCGGCGCCGTTGTGTACACAGCAAAGTGTCGCGACCGCCGCGGCGATTCGGAGGGCGCGGCGGCACGTCACAGGTCCGTCTCCATGGGGCCGGAAACGCGTTTGGTAGAGGTGCCCTTCGGCTTTGGCCCGGTCCCACCGGTGGGCGCCGCGGAAGGCCCCTTTGCGGCCGTTGCCTGGGCGCTGGGAGGCGGAGGCGAGGCGGCCGACGGCACTGGGTCGGACGGGGCGGCGGAGGTCGAGGCGGCAGAGGTCGGGGCGGCGGGCTCCGACGAGGGCGCTCCGGTGGGCGCCGCTGTCTGCCCGGTCGGGGCTAACGCAACGGCCGAAGCGGACACGGCAGACGCCGGCACAGGGGGGGCTTGTTGGCCAGACAGAAGCGCTGCAATCACAGCGATGCTCAGTGCCAGGCCAGCCCCGGCAAGCACCCAGGGAAGGCGTCGGGGACGAAAGGGCTTGCCCATGGATGTCCACGACGCTTGTGTACTCAAGTCGGCAAACGGCTGCACCGAGGGCATTTCTGCGCTCGAACTGAGATGACCCGACGCGGCGAAAGGCGACGGCACCGGCGCCGATGGGTTCGACGGGGCGGCGACACCACCGAGCGGTGTGATGGCAACGCCCGCCGGATAGGGCGCAACGGGGGTTACCAACGCTGCCCCCATCACACCGCCGACCGGGGTGGGAGCCGACGGGGACAGGCCCGTAAAAATCGGTGGAGGCACCGCCGCCGTGTAGTTGCCGGAAATGCGGGCCGCTGCGTACACACCGGAGGCGTGCGCGGCAAACGGCGCGAACGGAGCGAGCACCGCGCGCAAATCCGACGCGGAGGCGAAACGCATCGCGGGATCTTTTTCCAAACACTTGAGAACGATCGCTTCAATCTCGGCGGGTGCGTCGGGCCGAAATGTACGCAACGGGATGGGCGGTTCTTGCAGAATCTTGATGAGGTATGCGCCGAGCGTCTCCGCGTCGAACGCGAGTTTGCCCGCGATCAGAAAGTGCAGCACCAAGCCGAGCGACCAGATGTCCGCTCGCGCATCGACGTATTTTGCGCTCTTCAGCTGCTCGGGCGCCATGAACGTGGGAGAGCCGAGCACGGCTTCGGTGGTGGTAATGGCGTGGCCGTCTCCGAGGGGAACATCGAGCCCATCGGTTTTGCTAATTCCAAAATCGAGAACTTTAACGGTGGAAATGCCGCTTGGAAGGTCAACAAGAAACAGGTTTGACGGTTTCAGATCGCGGTGAATGATGCCAAGTGAATGCGCTTCAACGAGCGCTTCGCACGCTTGCATCACATAGCCCACCGCTTCTTGCCATGGCAGCGGACCACCTTTTCGAACGCGCCTGTCGAGATCGCTCCCGTGGAGCATTTCCATCACGAGGTAAGGCGTTCCACCATCAAGCCTTCCAACGTCGTGAACACGCACTACATGATCGCTGCGCAGCGCCGAAACCGCGCGTCCTTCGCGAAGAAAGCGGGTCACCATCGACGCGTCGGCGGCGAGTTCGGGCAGAAGCACTTTGATCGCGACAGGCTTTCCAAGCTCGGTATGTCGCGCCGCCAGAACGATGCCCATGCCCCCGCGCTTCACGACGTTTTCGACCACGTATTTGCCGGCGATCACGTCGCCCGGTTGGGGCAACCCTTCTCCGGGTTCGTATGCGTGGCGGGGGGACATGGGCTGCGCCCTGGGATTTTAACGAGAAAGCACCTAGGCCCACTTGTCAACACAACGAACCAAATTTGTCGGATCGCTGCGCACCGCGTTGAAATCCGAAAATACGTTCGATCGGTGGCCGTCTTTTGGGGCGGCGGCCGCGTGCACCTGCACACGCCCTTTGGTTTTGTGTCCGGGATATGAGAAAACCGCGAGCGCGGCGCGATCATGATGTTCCGGTCCACCTTCGGCCAAGTTGCCCCCGCCGGTTTGACGGTTGTTTGTGCGCTCCTTGGAGCGTTCACGGCCGGCTGCGGGCACAAGGTCAGCGAGGCCGACTGCCGCAAGGTTGCCGATCACCTCGGTGAAGTTTGGCAGGCCGAGGCAAAGAAGGAAGAGACCGACGGTCCGGCCCGCGAAAAAGCGAGCGATGTGATCCGTCAAGAGGGTGACCGCCTCACCCGCGAGTGGCTCGACGAGTGCAAAAAAGACCTGGTTGGCAAGCGCGTTGAAGACAGAGAGATGACTTGCCTCCTCGCCTCGCAAACCATGGCAGACATTCAAAAGTGCACTGAACTGCCCTAGTGTCGGCCGCGCTCATGTGTACACATTTGAATTGACAGCGCAAAGCCCCGCGTGGTCAACCCGCGCCCATGCGTACACATCTAGGCGGACGGCTTGAAGCTCCGCGTGGTCAACCCGCGCCCATGCGTACACAATAGGGCTGACAGCGCGAAGACCCGCATGGGCGGCCAACGCCCATGCGTACACAAGAGTTTCGTGAATGTGGGGAGACGAAATGCCCGCGGGAACTACGGGGCTTGGAAAACGAGGCGCTCGTAGGTGCTGCCCAAGAAATCAGGCTTTCCACAGCGCCAGCCGCTTGTGATGCTGTTGCCGCCCGTGTGCCAGCAAAGCCTAAATGCGCCGTCTGTTGCACCGCCTCCGGGGTAGGTGGCGCTGTCAATAATGTCACACGAGCTTCTGTTGATGACGCTTCCCTGCGGAGCGAAGCCCCATGAAGAACTCCCGTTGAAGTACCAACCCACGTTGTTTGCGTTGTGAGGCACGTTTCCCGTACCCGTTTCAAACATCACGTCCGACTTGTTTGCGTACGCGGCAACAACGAGCGTGGTCGCCCCGGTTTGGCGGCACCCCATCAACATTTTTGCCATGGGGCAGTTGGTGTTGATCGTCGCGATGGAGGTGGTCTGCGAGTAGTTGTCGAGGTGGCATTGCGTCCAACCTGAAAGATTCGCAATCGGAACGTTCTGTTGAATCCCGCTGAAGGTGTACTGCACAAGCTGCTGACACGATCCGCCGGCGCAAGCCTGCCCGGCCGGGCACGCGGTACCACACGCGCCGCAATTTTGCGGATCGTTCTGGAGGCTCACACACGCGTTGCCACACTTGGTTGTGCCGCCGACACAGTTAAGTGTACACATTCCGCCGGAGCAAACCTGGCCGGCGGCGCACGTGGTGCCGCACATGCCGCAGTTTGCGGGATCGATGTTGGTGTTGACGCAGCTGTTGCCGCACTTGGTTGTGCCGCCCGCACAGGCAAGCGTACACACGCCAGCGTTGCACGCCTGCCCTGCCGGGCACGTCAAGCCGCAGCTACCGCAGTTGTTTGGATCGAGCTGAAGATTGGTGCACGTGTTGCCGCACTTGGTTGTGCCGCCCGCGCAGTTGAGGGCGCAGCTGCCATTGGTGCAGATTTGACCAGACGGACAAGCGTTGCCGCACATGCCGCAGTTTGCCGCGTCGTTGAGGAGGTTTTTGCACGCGTTGCCACACTTGGTGGTGCCGCCTCCGCACACAACGCCGCAGGTTCCACCGGCGCAAACGAGACCGGCGGCGCAGGCGTTGTCACACTGGCCGCAGTTGTTCGGATCAAACGAAACATCCACGCACACGCCGTTGCATTGGCTCGTTCCCCCGCCGCACACAGATGTACACAAGCCCTGCGAGCAGACCTGGCCCGGCAAACAGGCCGTCCCGCACGCTCCGCAGTTGTTTGGATCGTATGCGGTGTTGGAGCATTCATCGCCGCACTTGGTTGTGCCGCCGCCGCACTCAACCGAGCACACGCCGTTTGAACAAACTTCACCGGGTGTACACACGGTGCCACAACCGCCGCAATTTGCCGGATCGGTGAGCAGTTTCACGCAGGCGACACCGCAATTTTGGGTGCCACCTGGACACTGCAATGCACATTGACCCATCGAACAGACCTGCCCACCGGGACAGGCGTTGTCACACGCGCCGCAGTGGTTTGCGTCGTTGTCGATGTTCACGCACGAACCGCCGCACTCGGTGGTGCCACCAAGGCAGGTGACCGCGCATTGGCCTTGTGTACACACTTCACCTGCGCCGCACGCGTTGTCGCACGCACCGCAGTTTGCCGGATCGTTGTTGAGGTCAACGCAACCGGACCCACATTTGGTCGAACCGCCGACGCACGAAAGTACGCAAACGCCACCGGCGCAGATCTCTTCATCCGCGCAAACAGTGCCGCAAATGCCGCAGTTTTCTGGGTCGTAGTTGGTGTTCACGCATGTGCTGCCGCACAACTCGGTGCCGGGGCCGCATGTGGGGCCGCCGCCGCCGGTGCCTCCACCGCCTGAGCCGCCCGTGTTGCCGCCCCCGTCGCCGCACCCCGACCATGCGAGTGCAAAGATCGCCAGGAGCAGAGACGTGACCGCACTCCACGTTGCTGAGTGAGTCGGCGTTTCATTCCCCCGCCGAGTGTGCCGCTGCATACAAGCCTCCTTTTGAAGCAATGACAGCAAAACACGAGGCCGCGCCGATGTGCAACGCGCGCGAGGAAACGCGTCGTGGTTTAACCTCGCGCGCATGCGGAAGCCGCCGCGCCTTCTCACGCTCGTGCTCGGTCTGCTCATTGTCGCCCTCGCGATCTGGCGATTTTTTTCGTGCGCAAACACTCCGGCCAAAAGCGGCGAAACCCAACTTCCCTCGCCTTTGACCGGTCGCTCAGCGAATGCGCATCAAATGCGTCCGGGCACTCGACCACAAACGAGTCCGATGCCTCTCCTTTCTGCGGCCGCAGAGCCGGACACTTCGGCACCTCTCGGAGCCTTCGAAGGCCGCGTTGTTTCGTCCCAAACAAACAAGCCTATCGCGCGGGCGCGCCTCGTTCTTGAAAACGGCGGCGCCGCCCACGAAACGGTGACGGACGAATCTGGGGCGTTTCGTTTTGTGCCTCCCGCCGCCGGTGTGTACACACTCATTCGCGCCGCGGCCGACAACTTCATGCCGTTCGCGCCGGAGTGGGATCAAAGCCCGATCGCGTGGACCGCCCGTCCCGGAAGGCGCGTCGCAGGCTTTGTGCTGGCTCTCGATCCCGCGGCTCCCTTTGAGATCTTGGTAAAAAGCCCCGACGGCGATCCCGTGGAAGGAGCAAGCGTACACATTCTGGATGGAGGCGACGGCGCTCTGCCTCCCGATCCGAGCGCCTCGTTTCTCACCGACAAGGCAGGCATCGCCCGCGCGACTGTGACTCCAGGCTCGCTGGTGGGTGCAACGCATCCCAACTTTGGTCGGGGCCGAGCACGCGTGAGCTTTGGTGCGCAGGCTACCCGCGCGCTCACGGTTCGTCTTCGCGCAAAGACGGATTCAACGTACGCCGCAGAACCGAAAAGCCTTTCGGGACGTGTGTTGGATCCCACCGGCAAACCACTGGCGGGCGCGAAAGTGGTCGCGACCCGTGACGAGGCCAATCGGGCGTTGCCCGGCGCATCGCTCCACCCGCGAGGGTTTGACATCAGCGACAACGACGGAACGTTCGCCGTCGAAAATGTGGACGACGGAAATTATGAACTCACCGCTTCGCACGCTGAGTACGGCGCTGCCAGTGTGAAGAACATCCCGGCAGGTTCAACAGCGATCACTCTTTCCCTGCTGGGCGGCGGTTCGATCGAAGGCACCGTCACGAACGATCGCGGTGACAAAGTGGCTGCATTTTCTGTGATCGTCCTTCGCATCAACGGTCCACTGGAACGCGAACAAGCGGCGGCTCGCTCATTCCTTGATGCGGACGGCCGGTATGAAATCGAAGGACTGGCCCCCGGTTCGTACGAAGTGTTGGGTGCGGCATTGGGGCTCGCCCCCTCCCCTCTCGTTACGGTGACCATTGCCGATCCTCCCCGTGCCCCGGCGGTCGCCAACCTCGTGTTGGGCCGCGGCTTCCGCCTGTCAGGTACGGTGGTAGACGCAAAAACAAACAACGGAATTGCCGAGGCTCGCATCGAGTTGGAAGGTCGCATCGCCGGAGCCGGAGATCTACCCACGGTCGTCGCTGCTGTGACAAAAGAAGATGGAACGTTTGTTGTGGAAGGTGTTGCGCGCGGTGTTCGCTCCCTCGCTGTGACTGCCACAGGCCACCATGGACGCATCGTTTCGGGCGTTTCCGTGGGTGATTCCGATCCGCCTCCCCTCACCATTCAGCTCACGCCAACCGCACCGGGTGAAGAGCCTGGGGTAGAGTTGGTTGGGATTGGAGCAGTCCTCACAGCGAAAGACAACCTTCTCCTGATTGGTCAGATATTGCCCGGCGGCGGCGCCGCGGAGGTTGGACTTGCTCCTGGAGACGGCGTTCTCGCAATTGACGGAGTGCCGGTGACCGACTTGGGTTTTGAGGGAGCGATCGATAGAATCCGCGGCCCTGAAGGCAGCACCGTTCTACTCACAATTCGCAAATCCGGAGTGGAGGGCGCAACGGATCTTCTCGTGCCGCGGCGGCGCGTCAAAGGGTAGGTTTTTTCGCCCGAAATACCTTTCCTTTTCGCTCTACGATCTGAATCAGGTCACGTTGGAGCATACCCATTTCCACTGTGTGCAGCCCCATCATTGTTTTTTCAAACCGCGGTTCGTCAAGGTCAAACGGCAACGGGCGCCTGTCCTCAGGTGACCTGTCGAGCGCAACAGACAGGTGTTTAAACCCTCCGGCTCCCGGAACGCATTGGGTAGAAAACAAGTTTTGATAAAATACATATGGCGTATCGATATCGTCCAAACGACGCGAAAGTCCCGCCCCGAAAGTTGAAAAATACGAGCCGGCCACAGGTGTTCTCCCATCGGGCCCGGGCGGTCCGAGCGACGTACATGTCGACTCACGCCCGGCGGGCGGACCGTGCATATCGCCCGCCACATTCGCCCCGTCGCGGTAGGCTCGAAACGTGACAACACAACCAATCTCGTCGGGATCTGTACACACGGGGAGACTGGAAAACGTGCCACCTGAAAGTTCACCGGGAAGCGTTTCTACCCGACCTACAATCACCAACCCGGCCACAAGCCTCGGCTCTAGAAATGGGTCGCCGTCAAAAAAATGGCGCAACACTTCGGCGGCCATAAAAGCCCCCTGCGAATGACCCAAAACAACAATGCCTCGACCCCGATTATACTGGCCAAGGTAATGGGCAAATGCGTCGGCCACATCGGAGTATGCCACGGCAAGCCTCTCGTCGAGAGTCCACTGGGGAGCGGCATAGGTTCCTACCGTGATCTGACGGTAGAGCGGTGCGTACAATCGGCACACCTCCTGAAAACGAGCCGCTTGAGAAAGCGTTACTTTCAGCATTGGCGCCGTGTCGGCAAAGCTTGTGTGGTTGCCCGGATTTGGGTCTAAATCAACGGTTGGGTAGATGTAGAAGCAGTCGAGCGGCGGGTCGGCAGCGGGTTGAAAGGGAACGCGTCGCGTGGATCCATCGGGTAGAATCTCAGTGGCCGTCAGATCGGCCGACGCGCACGGATTTTGGGGTAGATCAGGCTTGCAAAGCCACATGTCATTGTCGCCATACAAGTCGCTTGTATAGTCCGCAAAAGGGCTGTGTACACCTTTTGGAATAATTGTCCGAGTAGGAATACACCCGGCCAAAAGCGTCATCAAGAAAACCGAAAAGCGAGCCACGCCCGCACTTTCGCGGGGTTTCTCCTGCTTGTCAATGTCCAGACATGTCCACCGATGTCCGGGAGCGCTGGACACCGGTCGCCCCAAAGACGACCTAACACGATCTCAATTTGCCCCAAAAAGGCCGTGGTATGGCAAAGATCATGTTTTGCCGGACAGCTTTCAGTGCCCTGGCACCGGTCGTGCTTTCCGCGCGAACATGTTCAAACGAGCTTCGATGATGGCAGGGTGTCTTTGGGCGAGCACCCTATTTGGCTGCTCCGCCACGGGGGATGTCACGTCAGGCAGCGGCGCAACGGCAGGCTCTTCAACAACTGGCAATAGCGGTCAGGGCGGCGACACGCTGTTTGATCCAACCGGCGGCAAAGGCGGCGCCGGCGGCGCGGCTGAATGCAAAAACGTGGACATCCTGTTCGTTGTCGATAACTCGGCCAGCATGGGGGATAACCAACAAAGTCTAATCAACTCATTTCCGGGCTTCGTATCGGCCATTCAAGAAAAGCTCTCGGGCGCCGAAAGTTACCACATTGGAGTGGTCACCACAGACGACTATACTTATAACGACGCCGGCTGCACAAAGATCGGCAACTTGGTTACCAAGACTGGCGGCATCGAGTCGAGCAACAGCACATGTGGGCCTTTCGGCGGGGGGCGCCGCTACCTCGACGAAACCGATTCTAACCTCGGCGACAAGTTTGCTTGTATAGCCAAGGTTGGAGTTGCCGGTAACGACGACGAGCGAGTGGCCCGTGCGCTGCTCAATGCCATCGATCCGGCAAACAACGGTTCGGGAACTTGCAATCAGGGTTTTGCCAGGCTCGATTCGCTTCTTCTCGTTGTGATTATCACCGACGAAGACGACGTTCCCGACGGATGTGAATCACTCGATCCACCTACCAATTGTCTAACCTACGGCTCCGGTGGCACCCCACAAGAATGGTATGATCAGGTGATTGCCATCAAGGGCGGCCTACCTGAAAACGTGGTGGTTTTGTCGCTCCTCGGCTTGTCGGGTGACAACAGCTGCGGCGCTCAAGTGGCCGCCAAGTTGATCGGGTTTACAAATCGGTTTGGCGAAAATGGGTACAAAGGTGACATTTGCTCCACTTCGTACGACGAGTTTTTCGCGCAGACTCTTCCAATTATTGACAAAGCCTGTCAGGAGTATGTGGAGCCCAAATAGCGGTCAACGACGGGCCAGCAACGCCTTGGACTCGTTTACCAGCAGGTTTCGAAGTCGGGGCATGTCTATTGGTTTTGTATAAACGGCATCTACCCCGGCGGCGAGATATTGCTCGCGGCATTCAGGTGATGCCGCGGCCGTAAGGGCCACGATCTGAAGCCTGTCCTTACCATGTTCCAACAGCCTGATTTGGCGCGCCACGTCGTCCCCGTTCAGTTCGGGCATTTGCATGTCCATAATGGCCATGTCAAATCGTTCCGCCGTTAACATCTGAAGAGCCTGTTTACCATCGGCGGCAACGCTCACCGCTTGGTCCAGTTGAGTTAACATCACGGTGAGCACCATTTGGTTTACCGGATTGCCTTCTGCCAAAAGCACACGGAGTTTGGGTAGTTTTGAAATGGGAGGAGCAACGGACGGCGGCTCAGACCTATTCACGGGAACTTCAAACCAAAACGTGGATCCTTTTTCCGGCTCGCCGGACGCTCCGATCGAGCCGCCCATTAACGCTACAAGGCCTTTGCAAATCGATAAACCGAGACCGCTTCCACCGAACTTGCCCCCAATGCTTGGGTCGGCCTGACTGAAGCGATTAAAAATGCGACCCTGAATTTCTTGTGTAAACCCAATTCCAGTGTCGACCACTTCGACCCTAAGAACGGCGAAATCTCCCGCTGTCTCCTTTTGGAAAGCTCGCACAGACACCCTTCCGCGATAGGTAAACTTAACGGCATTGCCAATTAGGTTGAGGAGAATTTGCTGAACGCGGGGCGCGTCGATCTTGACGAACTCAAAAAGGTCGGCGGCGGGCTCAAACGAGAGGGTAAGCCCCTTTTGCGAAGCGGTAGATCGCATCAGATCAATGGGCGATTGAAGCGTTTTTTTGAGGTGAACCGAAGTTGGGTGAATGGGCAGCTTGCCTTCATCAATGCGAGAAAAATCAATGACATCATTGAGGAGTGAGAGCAAAACCTGGTTGGATGCCCGAATGGTGTCCACATACCTGGATTGTTCTTCAGAGAGAGGGGTTGTGGCCATGAGTTCAATCAGACCCAAAATCCCTGCGAGCGGCGTGCGAAGATCGTGACTCATGTTCGCGAGCAACTCGGTGCGCAGCCGAGCTTCCCGCGCGGCTTTTTGAGCTTCACTCTTGGTGAGCGCGGCCGCCTTTTCAGCTTCTTCTCTGAGCGAGATGGCTTCACGTTCAGCGCGCTGAGCCGCCTCTTTGGCCTGCTCCAGCGCCGCTTCCCGCTCGCGCCTCAGCGCAACTTCGCGTTCGAGGCTCCATCGCGCAACCCGTTCTTGAAACCGCGCCTCGTCTGTCCGATGAACCGAAAAGGGGCTGAGAAACACAACCAACGCCGCGACCAAAACAACGGCGATGACTTCGTTGGGTTTACCGTATCCGCTGCCCAGCGCGCTGAGCACAATAGTCAAGTGCACTAGGTAGATCCCAAACGTGCCGGCGCTCACGATCAGCTTCTGCCGAATGGGTAGATGAATCCCCAACCCGCTGATGCCGAGTACAATAACGCTGCTCCAGCCCTGCACGTTGATATGAGTGGGTTTCAACGTGAAGACAACTGCCAGAAAGGCGATGAGCCCGACGCTCCCACCACACTTGGCCCAGTTCACCCATGCGGGGCGCGACGCTCTGAACGTGGCGATAAAAAGCGGTAGCGATGACACGCCCGCTGCAACCCGAAGCGGTAGAAGCCACCAGGCCAGGGTGGAAAATCCCAAGACGGCAACGTCTGTGGCCCAGGACGCCGCGACCACCACGATGATAAGCGCCGAAAAGACACGATAATACAGCGCATCCCGAGGCCACGCCTCATTGTCATACAGACGCCGAAGCTCGGTCGTGTCGGTTAAGCCGTGCTCTACTGCCACGGTCGACTCCAAGTTGCAGAAGAAATCCGATGCGTTCTAACCATATCCGGCACACAATTCAATCGCCAAATTTATCTTTTAATCTGAAACCATGTGGCAAAATTATTTGAGGATCCTCTACTGCGGGCAGGTATTGTCTACATACCAAGGCATGTCAGCTTTGATAAGTTCGCACTCTGCCTTGCACAGCTCTGCGCCGCATTGGCGGGTGTTGGGGCCAAACCCAACTCCGCCTTCGCAAACTTTGGGCATTGCCCAACACGTACCGCCCAAATCGGCTATGTTGCACTCGACCGCGTCTTTGAGCGCATAGTTGCAATAAACGGCGTCGGGACAGGGCAAGCCCCCAAATCCTCCGCATTGTTTGGCGGCCGACGGTCCACATTCGCCACCCGTCTTGATCGACATCCCATGCGACTTGGCGATGCTGTCATTCCAGTAGGTGACGCCGTCGCAGCCGCACACAGGAGCTTTTTCGCCGTTTTCTATACTACCCATCGGCGCGCACTGACCCATTCCGCAATTGTCGGCTTTGCAGTAGAAACCGGGTTCGCAGGGATCGGTAGGTGCCCATGTACACACCGTTCCACCTCCCGTTGTGGTGGACGTGGTGCTTGAGTTGGTAGAACCTCCCATGCCCCCGGTTCCACCCAACCCGCCGCTTCCTCCTGTTGTTGCCCCGGTTCCGGCCGTTCCCCCGGAGGATGTGCCACCTGCCCCGGCACCCCCCGTCGTTGTTGTTGAAGCCCCCGATCCGGCTGCTCCGCCGGATGTGGAGGTGGACCCCCCGTCACAAGCCGCTATTGCCCCAGCCAAAACCGAAATCCAAGCCGCGTCTGCCAAGCGCATTGTTTTTGCTCCTTGCCTCATCTCACCACCAGCGAACCGCGTTCGGGCCCAAATGTTCGCAGGTCCACCGA
This sequence comes from Polyangiaceae bacterium, assembly GCA_016712345.1. Classification (GTDB taxonomy): domain Bacteria; phylum Myxococcota_A; class Polyangia; order Polyangiales; family Polyangiaceae; genus JADJRH01. Next base: position 1,202,905 of record JADJRH010000011.1, on the reverse strand, counting down.
AATGCGGACCGGCGGTCTGAGTACAGTTGTCCTCATCTGATAACAAATACCCTCACATATCAAGGAGTCCGCGTCAAAAGGTACAATTCTTGTGCGAACGAAGGTGACACGCTTGCTCAACACCGGTATACGGCTCGTGAGAAAGGCTACGCTTATGAGGAAAGTTCTGCGAAAACCCCTATCGTCTATGGTCGCCGCGGCGGGCGTGGCAACCGTTTTGGCGGTGGGTCAGGCACACGCGGCCCCCAGCCTGCGTGTACAGGTGGATCAGAAGGGCGACTTTCTACTCATCGGAAATACCATTGGGTATGACTGCGCCGCTGGAACACCAAACCCCGTTGTGGGGACGGTGGGCATGTGCGGCAACAACACGAGTGACTCGGCGCCGGATATTCTGTGGCGGGCCGATTCGCCCATGGATGGTCAAGCGCAGGCCAATGGCGGCATCACGGTGGCCCAAGCGCGAAGCACCGCGGTGCTCAACGTGCCCGCCGGAGCAACGGTCACCCACGCGTTTTTATACTGGGGTGCTTTTTTGGGGCAGGCCGGTGGTGACAACCAGGTCACTATAGAACGGCCGGGAGGTTTCACCCAAAGCGTGACTGCTTCCCAACAGGTTTTCGCAAATAACAATAACGCCTATCAGGCGGTGGCCGACGTAACCGCTCTTGTACAGGCCAACGGGAGCGGCGCATACCGCGTGAGCGGCATCAACGTGCTCAACCCCGTGGGCGCCGCCAACGACAATATCTTCGGTGGTTGGTGGCTTGTTGTTTTCTACTCCAGCCCAACCGAACCTACCCGCAATCTTGCCCTGTTTGACGGACTTGACTTGGTAGGTCAGGGCGCCGCCCAAAACGCCACTATTTCAGGCTTCACGGTACCCAATGCCGGGTTTGACGGCAAGCTCGGCGTTGTCACGTTTGAGGGCGACAACGCCATTCAAGGGGACCAGCTGTTTTTCAACGGCGGCGGGGCACTCACCAACGCTTCCAATCCGGCCAACAACTTCTTTAACGGTACCCGTTCCACCCTCGGAACGGCGACCACGGTGGTGGGGGATCTTCCCCAGTTGACGGGGGCTCCGCAGAGCATGGGCGGTATGGACTTGGACGTGATCGATATCACCAACAAGTTGACCGCGGGTCAAACGTCGGCGCCCATCCAGGCCACGAGTACACAAGACGTGTATTACCTCGCCGGCTGGGTCACGTCGATCTCCACGTTCAAACCCGACTTTACAACTTCCACAAAAACCGCCACCGACGCCAACGGTGGAGCACTCCTTGCCGGTGATGTGCTCAACTATCAGATCGTTGTGACGAATACGGGTAATGATGCATCCATCAACACCGTATTAACCGACGCTCTTCCCGCTGGAATCACGTACGTTCCGGGTTCGCTCCAAATTTCCGCGGGGCCCAATTCGGGCGCAAAAACCGACGCGACGGGCGATGATCAAGGGGAGTATAACGCGGGAATGAACACCCTCACCGTCAGACTCGGTACGGGTGCCAATGCGGCTGCCGGCGGGGTTTTGGCAATTGGAGAATCTACCACCATCCAATTCCAAGCCACGGTCAACGCGGGCGCAATGGGGACTATTTCAAATCAGGCGGTGATCAACGCCGGCGGTCAACTCGGCGCTCCACCTGACAACACTCCAACAGACAGCGACGGCGGGACAGGCGGTCAGCAACCCACCGATGTGGTGATCGATCTCTGTCAAGACAATACACAGTGCGCCGGCATGACGCCGATCTGCGACACGAGCGCAACGCCCAACATCTGCGTGCAATGCGTGGCCGATTCAGACTGCCCCGGAACCGCCCCCACGTGCGATGGGGCGACAGACACGTGCGTCTGTGTTCCGGCCGGCATGGAGATCTGTAATTTCAAAGACGACGACTGCAACGGAACGGTAGACGACGGCTTCAATGTCGGCATGAGCTGCACCGTTGGAATCGGCGCCTGCGCCGCCACATCGACGACCACCTGTAACCCCGGCGGTGGAGCTTTCTGCCCTGCGGAAGCGGGTACACCCCAGCCTGAAGTGTGCGGTGACTCCATCGACAACAACTGCGATGGAACCACCGATGAAGGGTGTGTCGATTCTGACGGCGACGGGTTGGTAGACGACCTTGAAATTCTGATTGGAACCGATCCCAACGACGGTGACAGCGACGACGATGGTGTTGCCGACGGCGCGGAACCCAGCCTCGATCTAGACAGCGACGGTGACGGGCTCATCAACGCGGTCGACCCCGACAGCGACAACGACGGCCTGTTTGACGGTACCGAACTGGGGTTGGGATGCGGCGGCGCGGGCACCAATTCAGGTGCGGGTAACTGCGTTGCCGACGCCGACGGCGGGGCCACAAAGACAGACCCGCTCGACGCCGACTCCGACGACGGCGGAGTGTCGGACGGCGCCGAAGATGTCAACCTGAACGGCTCGATCGACGGGACGGAAACCGATCCAAACGACGGTGGCGACGACAACCAGGGAACCGACAGTGACGGTGACGGTTTGACCAACGATCTGGAAATTCAGATCGGCACCGACCCCAACGACGGCGACACCGACAATGACGGTCTTTCAGACGGTCAAGAGCCCAATCCAAGTGCCGACAGCGACGGCGATGGGTTGATCAATGCGCTTGACCCCGACAGCGACAACGACGGCCTGTTTGACGGTACGGAGATGGGTAAAGACTGCGCGGGTCCGGGCACCGATCCGGCCGCCGGCAACTGCATCCCCGACGGCGACGGCGGCAGTACAACAACAAGCCCGCTCGATCCTGACACCGACGACGGCGGGGTGAGCGACGGATCTGAAGACACCAACCTGAATGGTGTCATCGACGAGGGAGAAACCAATCCCAACGAGCCGAGCGACGATTCTGCCAATGCCGACGACGACGGCGACGGCCTGTCAAACTCGGTTGAAATCACGTTGGGAACCAACCCGAACGACGGTGACAGCGACGATGACGGTCTTTCGGACGGGCTTGAACCCAACCCGGGATCGGATACCGACGGCGATGGTCAGATCAACGCACTCGACTCTGACAGTGACAACGACGGCTTGTTCGACGGCACCGAAATGGGTAAAGACTGCAATGGTGCCGGCACCGATACGACCAAAAACCAGTGCACTCCCGATGGCGACGGTGGAGCAACGACCACAAGCCCGCTCGATTCTGACACAGACGACGGAACGGTAAGCGACGGCGACGAAGACGCAAACCACAACGGCGTTGTCGATTCAGGTGAAACCGATCCGAACAATGGAATGGATGATCTCGGCGGAACCGGTGGCACCGGCGGAAACGGCGGCACCGGGGGTGGCAATACAGGCGGCGGCGGAAACGGCGGCGCAGGTGGAGGTCAAGGCGGCAACAACGACGATGCTGTTGTTGCGCAGGGCTCAGGCCTTCTGTGCTCTGTTGAAAGCGGTAGGGCGGGTGGGAACAGCGCGGCTCTACTCGCTCTTGTGTCCGCACTCGCACTGAGCCTTGCTCGTCGTCGCGGTCGTCGCAACGCGGCGTGACAGCAAACCGGACCTTTAGTAAACAGTCTGTATACGGCGCCTCCAATCCTCGGAGGCGCCGTCAAACGCCCTCAATCAATTCCAAAATCTGACGGCAGCCAACGCCGGCTTCGGCGCGTCGCGAGTTTTTTTGGAGGTTTCCAAAACAGAACCAACCCGTCTACCATTGCACCCGTGCGAAAGTGGGCGGCCCGCGCTCTCGAAGGGATAAAGCTCTACGCCTATCCGGCGTTGCGGCTGACGCCTGACGAACGGCGGCGCCTTGAGGACGAGCGGGTGGAAGGTAATCGCGGTCGCACCGCCGGGGTGTTGCCGGTCCTCGTTATCGTCCAGGTGGCAATGCTTTTCGTATTTTGGCCTGTTGCCGGTGACCCACACCCGGCCTTTCGGGCCGGCGTTTTTTGGATTCATCTGTTGACGCTGCCGCTCAGCGCCGCGTGGCTTATCACCGCACGCGTTGCAACGGCCCGCAACCTCCGTGTGGCCTGGCTCGGCGACGCGGTCGTGATTCATGCGGTGCTATTGGGGCTTCTTTTGTCGCTCAACACGCATCGACTGTTGCCCAATATCAACTCGCTTACCGTCGCGCTTTTCGCTGGAGCACTTGTGGTGCGGCCCACATTTGCGGGCTCTCTCGTTGCGTACGCAGGCACGGCGGCAGGCCTTATTGCCGGGGTAAATGCGCTCCAGCCCGACCCTCAGGTTCGCGTGTCAACGATGTCGGTGGGGGTCACCGCGGTCGCCATCACATTTGTCTTATCGCGCGTGCTGGCGGCTTCGTTTGTTCGCGATGTCGAGCAGCGATCTACCATCGCGCGGCAACAGGCCGAACTCGTGAGGTGGAACGCCGAACTCGAACGGCGCGTTGACGCTCAAGTCATAGAAACGCTTGCCCACGCGCGCGAAGCGCAGGCACTTGACGCTCAACTTCGACTGCGTGTGCGCGAGCGATCGCGTGAACTGGCGCGAGCGGTTCGGTCGGTCGCTCAAGAAGAAACACGGCTCGGAGAAGGCGCCTTGTTTGAGCACCGATTTGAGATCGACGCCACGATAGGAGCCGGTGCAATGGGGGATGTGTACCGTGCGCGCGGCCGAGCCAGCGGTCAAACGGTGGCGCTCAAAGTGCTTCGGCGCTGGGATGGAATTGCCGCGGTTGACATGGAACGGTTCGTTGTGGAAGCCGCCGCCGCGGCGACGGTTGTACACCCGGCAATCGTGCGGACATACCACGTGGATGTGGCGGAGTCGGGCCAGTTTTACCTGGTTATGGAGCTTGTTGAAGGTCGAACACTTGCCTCTGAATTGTTGCGCGGCCGCTATGATGCAGGTCAGACAGCCCGCCTTGGAGCCACCGTTGCGGACGCGCTGCACGCGGCGCATGCGGCGGGCGTTGTTCACCGTGATGTGAAACCCGGCAACCTGATGGTTACAAGTCGAGCACCGGGAGTGCGGGTGCTTGACTTTGGAATTTCAAAGCTCGCCGATACCGACGTGACAGGAAAAACCGTCGCAGAAAAAATGGTAGGGACGCCTGAATACATGGCGCCGGAGCAGATCGTGGGCGGCGGTGAAGTGACGGGGGCTTGTGACATTTATGCCCTCGGTCAGGTGCTCTACGAAATGCTCACCGGAGAGCCTTGTTTCCAAGGCAAAACCGTGGGTGATGTGTTGCGCGCCCATGTCAATGAAGCGCCGATGAGCGTGCGGTCACGTTCGGCGGATGGGGTGCCTGAAGACCTCGCCGGCTTAATCCGAATCTGTTTGGAAAAAAACCCAGCTCAACGGCCTTCCGCTGAAACCCTCGCCGCGTCGCTCCGGGTGATCGCCGATGCGCTGGGCGCGCCCAAACTCGAAGATATCGGGCCGCCCCGCTTCATCCGCATCCTGGTGCAGTCACCTGAAGTCGGTGCGCCCACCCTCCGCGCTGAAGCCGAAACCTGAATCTGCCCACGCAAGATCACAATGAGGCCGGCATGGCAACAACGGGGCGACCTGAGTACTTGTACCGATTGGCAGGATGGGTAGAAGAGAAAAAGCTCTTGCAAGCGATTGGGGCTTGAGAACAGAGGATTTGGGTATGCCGTTTCAAAATGCGGCGACGCGATCTTGGTAGGTCTACCGTTTTTCGACACCGAGTTTGGAAAACGGATGCGGGTAAGGTTGCCGCCTTTGAAAGGGTAGAAACGAGCCGGCGGCAATTGGTGCTTTTCAGAAAGCTGGCCCCGGTTGGTCCGCAGTTTAGTTGCGTACTCAAACAGGCAAAAGCGAGGCAGAAACGTCAGGCCCGAAGCTCCCTGGGTAAAGAAAGCTAGAGCACCCCGCGATTTGTTGGAGATTTCCGATATTCACAAATTGCTGAACTCATTCGCGATTCAAGGTATTCGGTGCTCTAGTGCCGCGTGTCAAAAGTCCTGCCGGACTTTTGGCGCCGCTGACGCGGCGCGCTTCGCACACGCCGGCACTATCTTTTGTCTCGTGGGGCTCCCGCCCCACACCCCCCCCGCGCTTGCGCGCGGCTAGTTCCGCACGAAGGGGTCAATCAGGGCCAAACTTCTGACGAGCGGAACTAGCCGCTTTTTGAAGCGTGTTCGCGCTCCTTGTCGGCGATAAGTTCCAACATTTGGTCTTCGTTGATGAGTTTTGTGCCGAGTTTGCGGGCTTTTTCGGCCTTTGACGAAGTGGAGTTTACGTCGGCGATCACGAGGTATTGCAGTTCTTTGGTGACCGAACCGAGAACGCGTCCGCCCCGCGATTCAATCTCGCGGGTGAGTTCACCGCGCGGTCTTGTTGCCGAACCGGTGAAGCAAAATGTGAGGCCGGCGAGCGCTCCCTGAGCTTCGGGCGGCGTGGGCTCAACCCCGGCTTGCCTTAGCCTTTCAATTTCGTCTTTGCGAGCAGCGAGGCCTCTTGCAATCGACGCCGCTTTGATGGGACCGAGGCCGGAGATCGAGGCAAGTTGCTCGGGCGTTGCTGCGACAACGGCGTCGATTGTGGTGAGGCCGGCCGATACGAGTAGGCGCGCTGTTTGTTGAGCAAACCCTTCAATTCCAAGGCCCGCAAGAAACACAGGAAGCGTAACGGGTAGCCGACTTTTTATTTGTTCGATGCACTTTTTGGCGCTTTTTTCGCCACGTCTTTCGAGCGCCGCGATGTCTTCCCAGGTGAGCAGGTAGAGATCGCGCGGCTCGCGCAGTTTGCCCGCGGCAACAAGTTGGCTGATGAGTTTGTCGCCCCATTCAAGCGCGCCGATAGCGTCAATCCACGCGTGAATTCGGCCTTCCACAACAGCGGTGCAAGCGATGTTGCGGCACATTAAATATTCACCTTCCGCCGAGAGGGGCGCGCCGCAGGTGGAGCAATTTTCGGGCACAACCGCTTTGTGACCGGCGCTTTCGATCACTTCCTCGACGTAGGGGATCACGTCGTTGCGCCGCGAGACGAGCACTTCGTCGCCGACGCCGATGCCGAGCGCGCGCACAAGGCCCGCGTTGTGGAGGCTCGCGCGTTGCACGGTGGCGCCCGCAAGCTCGACGGGCTCAACAATCGCAACGGGCGTGACGCGGCCGCTCGGCCCCGTGTCCCAGCGAATTTCTACAACCTTGGACACCTTTGCGGGCGACGAAAACTTGAATGCGGTGGCGCCTCGCGGCCTGCGATTGAGTTCACCAAGCGTGGTTTGCGCAGCCATGGAGCATGCGTACACAACGAGGCCGTCGATCTCGTAGTCGAGCTGTGCGCGAAGCGTTTTTTCGTAGCGTCCGTAAAGCGCGAGGACGTCTTCGACGGTGCCTTTGGCGGTGTGGGGCGTTGCGAACCCGAGAGACCGAAGCCACGCAAACTTGGCTTCTTCGGTGGGGATATCGAAGTGATCCGCCACGTCGTAGAAGAGTACCGTCAGGTGTTCGGCACCTTGGCCGTCGAATCGTTTTGCTGTTCCCGCGGCTGTGTTTCGGGGGCTTGTGTACTCAATCGGGAAGTTTTTTTTCATGTCCGAAAGGCACAGGATGATTTCACCGCGGACGCTGATGGGGCGCTTGTCGGCGATGCGTGCGGGTACACCTTTCATGCGCGCAACGTTGCTTGTGATGCGCTCGCCGATGAAGCCGTCGCCGCGAGTGATCGCGTCGGCGAGTTTGCCGTCGCGGTACACAAGCTCAATGGAGATACCATCGAGTTTTTCCGCGACGAATAGGTCATTTTTGATGCTGCTTTGACCTTCTTTTGCGAGCAGTTCGTCACACCGCAACACCCAGGCGCGAAGCTCTTCATCGTTCGTCACTTTGTTGAGCGAGCCCATGGGGATTTCGTGGCGCGCTTTTTCCCACTCCGTAACGAGCGCGCCCGAACCGACGCGCGCGAGCACGGGATGCGCCGGAGCAAGAGCGCGCAGTTCGTCTTCAAGGGCGTCGTACGCGGCGTCGGAGATCTCGGGTTTTCCTGCGTAGTACGAAGCGCGATAACGCTCCACGCGCGACGCGAGATCTTCCACGCGGGCGCGGACGCGCGGGTCCACTTCGATGCCACCTTCAAGCTGCGTCACGGCGCTTTCAGGCTCCGGGGCGTTTGCAGAAGTTTCGATGCCGCTCATTCGATTTCTCCCACTTTGGAAGCGCGCGCATCGCGCAACATGTCGGTCATATTCATGGCGAGATCGGTGGGGAGATCGGCGTCTGAAAAGAGGCGCACTTCCCGAATTTCGAGGGGATTGAGCGGTGGTCGTTCGGGCGATGAAACGGTTGCTTCAACGAGAACCGTGACCGCGTGAAACCGAACATCGCGATCGGGGTGTGAGTACACACCAATCACTTTTCCAATGGAGGCGTGTTCGATGCCGGCTTCTTCGAGAAGCTCGCGAGCGATCGACGTTCGAAGCGTTTCACCCCATTCGACCGTCCCGCCGGGCAATGCCCACGTTCCTGTGTCGCCGCGACGGATGAGTACCCATTTCCCATCGGCTGTGCGTCCGGCGACGGCCACACCCACAACCGGTCGCTTGAGGAGGTGCCGCAGAACTTCTTTGCCGATGCCGACAACGGCCTTTGGCAACACGTTGAGGGGAGCAAACGCCATTTTTGTCGCATTACCCCGACTTGCCGTTTGCGGCGACGCTTTCCGGCGGAGCGTTGCGCAGGAGCGAATCGCGGGCGGTTTGGCCCATCTGCGACACGGCGAGTAGCATCAACTTTTATGGCAAACGTGATGCGCCTCACACTTGTCGCGTTCGCTGCGTCGGCGGCGATATGGTTGTTCGGCTGTAGCAAGGAAGACGAGCGTTTTCCGCCGCCGATCTCAACGATCACCGGGCTCGGAGGCGGCAGTACAACGGCGCCGCCCGGAGGTTCTGGAGGCTCGGGCGGCACCGGCGCTGGAGGCATGACCACGGGTGGAACAGGCGGCATCGCGCCGACGGTAAACGTGTGCAACTGCCTTGTGGATTTGTGGACGGAAACGCCGTGCGCCGACTGCGCGCAGACGGCTCTTGTCACTCAGGACCAATGCGCCACGGAGGAGATCGACTGCTCCATCAGCGCGGGATGCGTTCAAGTGTTCTCCACGTGCCCGAGCAACTGCGTGAACACGCTGCCCGTGGATCAGCAGGCGGCGTGCATCACCGACTGTATTTTGCCGTTTGAAGACACCGATGCGTACCACCGCTTTTTTGATCTCACGAACTGCCTTTGCGGCGCCTCGTGCAAAACGCTCTGCGGAAACGGCGAGCCGATGACGTGCGAATGAACGCGCGGGCGCGGGAGTCGGCGACAGCTATGCGCCTAGCCGTGGAGAGCTAGGCGCATGGCTGTGAGACGGGGCTAGCGGTACTCATCGATCACGATCCCGTAGCGTTTCGCCCATCGATGGACCTGCATGCGTTCACATCCAAGGTCGCGCGCCACGGCGGCGAGATTGCCGCACCGCACTTTGAAAAGCGTACGCAACTCGTCGGCCGTCGGCGCCTTCGAGGACGCGGGCGCTTTGGGGCCGAGAGGCGCGCCGCGTTTTGCGTACTCAAGCATGATGTCGCGAATTTCAGTTGGCAGTTGTTCGGCGGTGAGCACTGGGCCTTCGGCAAGGGCAATGGCGCGCTTGATGTACGACTCCAGCTCGCGAACGTTAAGCGGCCAATCATGGTGAAGCAGTCCAACCATGAACGGAAAATTCGGGTGGAGATGCGCACCGTCGTGACGGCCTAAAAACGCTTTAGTGAGCGCGTAGATGTCTTCTTTGCGTTCGCGAAGAGGCGGCAACACAAGCGAAAACTCATTGATGCGCGCGAAGAGATCATCGCGAAATCGGTTTTCGGATCGCAGTCGCGTCAAGTCACAGTGCGTCGCGCTGATCACGCGGAGATCGATCGTTCGCGCGACGCTCGATCCCAACGCTGTAACCTCGTGCGTTTGAAGGACGCGCAGCAGTTTTGCCTGCGATTCGAGCGGTAGGTCGCCGATTTCGTCGAGGAACAACGTGCCGCCATGCGCCGATTCAATGATGCCGACCTTGTCATGGGCCGCGCCGGAAAATGCGCCTTTTCGAACGCCGAACAGTTCGCTCTCCACAAGCGTGGGAGGAATCGCGGCGCAGTTGACGGCGATGAACGGGCCGCGTCTGCCGCTGAGATCATGGATCAGGCGCGCAACAACTTCTTTGCCCGTGCCCGTTTCACCCAAGAGCAACACCGACATGTTGGTCTTGGCGACGCGGCTTACTGTGGAGAGCACTCGGCTCATTTGGTAGCCGCCGATGAGAGGCGAACGCGTCACGGGTTTGGGGGCGTCTTCGCCGAGCACCACGCCGTCAATGCGATGACGCGCGTAGTGCTCGGCTCCAGATTCCACGAACTTGAACACGGCGTCTCCGATCCGAATTTCGTGCAGAGGTTCGAGAGCGCGTTCGACGATGTACACTCCATCGACGATTGTTCCGTTTTTTCCGCCGAGATCGACGACGAACCAGCGGTCGTCTCGCCTTTCGATCCTTGCGTGCCGACGCGACACCGACGAATCCGCGATTTGAATTGCAGCGGTGCTGTCGCGACCGATCACGGGACTTTCTTGCGACGGATCGAGGGCGTATGCCGGTTGATACACGTCAAATCGCGGCGCATAGAGCAACACCAAACCGGCGCGACTTCCGGGGGTGTCGGTGAGCGAGGCTCCGCCCACCACTTCCATCGAAGCGGTGACCTTCGTCGCGAGGGAGCCGGTGACGTGCGGCGGATCAAGGTGCGAACGACCCACCCGTGCAGCATAGCGTTATCGAAAGTCCGCGAGGTCATGGCCGTGCGGCGTTACTCTGGCGGCGATGCGAACGTCCCCCACCTGGGCAGCGGTTCAAATGTCGTCGCAGGGCGATCTCGAAGCCAATCTCGAAGCGGTTGTGGCGAGTGTTCATCGCTCGGCCGATCGCGGCGCGGGCGTTGTGCTGCTTCCAGAGAACTTCGCTTTTATGGGCGATGAAGCCGCAAAACGCGAGATCGCCGAGGCCCTCGACGGCGACGGTCCAATTGTTCGTGCATTGCGCGGCGCGGCCGCCGCACGGCGCATTACCGTGATCGGCGGAGGATTACCGGAACGATCGGCGGATCCCGATCGCCCGTACAACACGTGCGCGGTCTTTGGCCCCGACGGTCTCTTGGCGCGCTACCGGAAGATCCATCTATTTGATGTGGATCTTCCAGATGGCACCACCTATCGCGAATCGGCTTCAACCACCGCGGGATCAACGCCGGTGACGATGTCAATTGACGCAACCGGTGTCGGCTTGTCGATCTGTTACGACCTGCGCTTTCCAGAACTTTATCGGGCGCTCTCGCTCGCAGGCGTGGAAGTGATCGTTGTGCCGGCGGCGTTCACCCTCCAAACGGGGAAAGACCACTGGCTGACCCTTCTTCGGGCTCGCGCCATCGAAAGCCAGTCGTACGTGGTTGCCGCTGCTCAATGGGGCAAACATCCGCGAGGGCGACTCACGTTTGGCAAGACCTGCATTATCGACCCGTGGGGCGACGTCGTTGCGCAGGCATCCGAGGGCGAGGGCGTGATCGTGTCCACCCTCGACCTGGGTTACTTGCAGCGCGTGCGGCGAACTCTCCCCGCCCTGACACACCGGCGCCTCTAAGGGATCTAAGAGAGCGGCCGGCTAGGTGACTGCGCGTGGCGGCGCAGTCACCCACTTTGAAACGTGGGGCTACACGCCTTCAACGGAGGGCGCGCGGCGCTTGGCGAGGAGCGCTCGCAGCTCGGCGGGGCGACGGAAGCCGATGCGGCGAGCCACCTCGCCCTCGCTCATTCCATCGGCGAGCAGCATCCGAGCTTTTTCGGCGCGCACCTCATCGTAATAAACGTGAGGCGAACGACCGAACGCCGCTCGGAATTGTCGAGCGAAGTGGAACTCGGACAGGTCTACGTCGAGCGCCACTTCGTACGAGCGAATTCGCTGGCCCGCCTCGGCGGCGACGCGAATGCGCTCTTTGGCGATCACCATCCGCTCAGCGGTGCTGCGCGGGAGCGGAGGGGGCGCCGGCGGGGGAATCGGCGCGGGCTTGGTTAACACCGGAACAGGGAGAACGCCGGACCCGCGTGCGGGCGGGGCATGAATTGGCGTAAGCGAACGGGGAAACGGGGAGGGCGCGCGGGGGACAGTCGAGAAGGCAGTGCTCACAGGACCTCTCCAAAAAAGGGGGTTGGGGGCCGAAGCCGTTGTTAAAGACGACGCTCGGACCAAAACCTTTCAGTGCAACCGCCGCGCCGAGCTAAAAATCGCCGTGCTGACAACTTGACATTCGCTCCCGCGGCCTGCCGAAGCGGGCGAGTTTGCCGGAAATCCACGCGGAAGCGGCGGATCGTGTGGCTTTTCGTTCACGAGCGGGCGGGTCGTAACCGTTACAGATCGTGCGCGTGGGGCCCCCCTCGGGAGCATTCGTTGCGGACGGCCGGTCGCAGGGTGCGGACGTGTTGCCGCATCACGCTCCCAAGCGACAAACGCTCGGGCCCAAGAAAGAGTTCTTGAGGTGAGAAAATCTGAGCCGCGAATGCGAGATTAAACGTCGATCTCAGCGTTCGGCGCGCGCTCCATAATGAAGCGAAAGCGCGACTGAGCGTCTTTTCCCATCAGCTCGTTGAGAACCCGGTCGGTTTCAATGTCTTGATCAATGACCACGCGCAGCGCTCTTCGGCGGCGTGGATCGAGCGTGGTGTTTTTGAGGTCTTCCGCGGGCATTTCGCCCAGACCTTTAAACCGCGAGATGTCGGCTTTGGCGTTCTTGGCAGCCTTGCCCAAGATCGAGTCACGCTCATTGTCGTCGAGCGCCCAGTGCGTTTCTTTGCCGATGTCGATGCGATAGAGCGGCGGCTGCGCAAGGTACACATGTCCGTTTTTTAGCAGCCCGTGCAGATGGCGATAGAAGAACGTGAGGAGCAACGTTGCGATGTGGTGGCCGTCGCTGTCGGCGTCCATCAGCAGGAAAATTCGACCGTAGCGAAGCTTCGTCGCATCAAAGTCTTTGCCAAAACCGCAGCCGAGCGCGCTCACAATGTCCTGAAGTTCTTTGTTTGAAAGAACTTTTGACGTGGACGCCTGCTCGGTGTTGAGCACCTTTCCGCGAAGCGGAAGGATCGCCTGCGTGCGTCGATCGCGCCCCTGCTTGGCCGAGCCGCCGGCGCTGTCACCCTCAACGATAAACAACTCGCTCTCGCTCGGATCTGTGGACGAACAGTCGGCGAGCTTGCCGGGCAGGTTGAGTCGATGGCTCACCGGGCTCTTGCGAAGCACTTGCTGCGTCGCTTCGCGCCGAGCCTCGCGTGCGCGGGCCGCCAGGATGCCCCGCGCCACAATGGCTTCACCCGCGGAACCGTTGTCGAGCAGCCATTGCTCCAAGGCAGGCCGCACTGCCTGCTCCACGGCCTGCGCCGCTTCAGGGTTGTTTAGGCGATCCTTCGTTTGGCCCTGAAACTGCGGATTTTGAATGTACACACTCAGGATGCCGACAATGCCCTCGCGAATGTCTTCCGCCGTGAGCGTGACACCCTTGGGCTGAATTTTTTTTGCCTCCATGAAGGAGCGCACCGCTTTAACAATGGCGCCCGCGAATCCGGTCTCGTGCGTGCCGCCGTTGCCCGTGGGGATGCCGTTTGCGTACGACCGGAGCATCACCTCCGGCGCTTCGGTCCATTGAAGGACCGCTTCGAGTCGCATGCCGTTTTCTTTAAAAAAGTAGAACGGCGTTGGGTGCGTTGGTGCTTTGGAGCGCTCCGCGACGAGCTTGGGAAGATAGTCGGCGATGCCGGCCGGATGGCAGAACTCAACCCGCTCACCGGTGGCCGCATCGCGAAACACGAGCTGGCAGCCCGCGTGCAAATAAGCCTTTGCTTCAAGCCGTTCGCGCACCACGTCGGCGTCGAACTTTCGCTCGCGACCAAAAATGTCGGGGTCGGGCCGGAAGTGGATTTCGGTGCCGTGCTTTCGGGTGGCAGGCCCTTTTTTGAGTTTCGACGTGGGTGCGCCGCGCGAGTACGACTGCGTGTGCTCAAATCCGTCGCGCAACACGCGAGCTTCAAGCAGCTGCGACAAGGCGTTCACAACGCTCGAACCGACGCCGTGCAAGCCGCCCGCGACTTTGTAGTTGCCGCCGCCGAACTTTCCGCCCGAGTGAAGTGTACACAAAATAATCTCAAGGGCGGGGCGCTTGTGTTTCGGGTGCACGTCGACCGGAATGCCGCGTCCGTCGTCGATGACCGTTGCACCCTGATGATCGGCGTCGAGCGTCACCTCGATGCGTTTGGCGTGGCCGTTGATCACTTCGTCAATGGCGTTGTCAACCAGCTCCCACAGAAGATGGTGGTAGCCGCGCGCGTCGGTCCCGCCGATGTACATTGCGGGGCGCAGCCGAACCGGCTCGAGCCCTTCGAGAATTTCAATGTCCTTGGCGGTGTACGAAGTGCCGCTCGGCGCGGCGGCTTTGCGGGCCGACGGGGTTGACGGCGGCGAGGGCGTTGTCGCGGACATCAGTTGATCTCCTGCGGTGACTTGGAGTGTGTACCGCGCCCCGGCTCTTTTGCACCCTCGCTCGGCGGCACCGAACCACCCGCGCGACCGTGTGTACCTTCATCGAGCCTGGGCATTTGCACCGGGGGCACCGCGATCTTGGCGAATCGATCGCGCTTGACGATTTGTCCCCCGCGATCCGCGCGAACGCCCAAGATTTTTTCGCGCGAGAGTTCGAGGCGTTTTCCTTTTTCGGTTTCAACAACAAGCATGTCGTCGGACTCGCTTGCGATCACCGCGCCGAGCAACCGGTCGCCTTCATCGATTTTCATAAGAATGGAGCCCTTTCCGGCGCCGGAGAGCACCGGGACGAGATCGACGGCGACGCCCAGCGCATGTCCGTCGGCGGACGCACACAGCACGGTGTCGTCGGCCTTGGGGAAGAGAACGGCGAGCACCTCGTCTCCATCGTTCAAACGCGCATATTTGCGGCCGGCGCGCGTGGACGGTTCGCGATGGGATCGGAGTGAAAAACGAAGACCGAGGCCCGATCGCGTGACGGCCAACGCGTACGGGCCTTCAACACCGCGACCCTCGGTTGCCGCATCTTCGGAGGGCGGCGGCACTTCAACAACGCGCGGATCCAATGACAAGGTTGCGATCATTCGTTCGCCGTCGTCGAGCTTGAAGAGCTTTTGCACCGGATCGCCGTAGCCCGCGGACGCCGGCACATCGTGAATGCGGCACACGTAGCAAGTTCCGAGATTGGAGAAAAACGCGACCGAAGCGCGCGTTGAGCCGGCAACGGCGGCGGCAACGCTGTCACCTTCGCGAAGCCGGGTGGTGCCGAGGTCTTTGAGTTCGCGAACGCGCTTCAACCAACCCTGCGCCGACAGGATCACGTTGGCGTCTTCATCGACGATAAAGGCTTCTTCGCTGTACTCGGGCTCGTCGGTGGAGCCGGTCACTTTCGTGAGGCGTTTTGCGCCGAATTTGGCGCGCAGCTCGGCGAGTTCGTCCTTCACCAAGTTCCAGCGTTTGTCGGCGCTCTTCAGCAGGCTTTCGAGCTTTTTCGCTTCGGCCCGAAGCTGTCCGAGTTCTTTCTGTACGAGAAGAATTTCGAGCTTTGCGAGCCGATACAATCGAAGCTCCAAGATGGCTTCGGTCTGTTCATCGGTAAGGCTGAATCGCGTGGAGAGTTTCTCGTGCGCGTCTTTGCGTCCGTCGCTCTTGCGAATGATCTTGAGCACCTCGTCGAGCGCGTCGAAGATTTTTTCGAATCCTTCGAGAACGTGGATTTTCTTTCCGAGCTGTTCGAGATCAAACTCGCAGCGGCGCGTGACGGTTTCAAAACGGAAATCCAAAAACTGGGACAAGATCTCGCCCAGACCGAGGCGCCTCGGTGTACACACGTCCGGGTTGTCGCTCGGAACGAGGCACGTGAGATTGACCTGCACATTTCCTTGAAGCGGCGTGTGCTTAAAAAGGTACGCCATCACAAGCTGCGGATCGGTGCCGCGTTTGATCTCCAAGACAACGCGCACGTCGCGCGTTGATTCGTCGCGAACATCGAGAAGGGTCGGCAGCTTCTTCGCGATGATCACCTCGGCGATCTTTTCGACGATGACCTTGCGCTCCACCGCGTACGGAACGCTCGTGATGATGATGTTGACTCCCTTTTTCCCGTCGTCTTCGGTCTTCCATTCACCGCGCAGCCGAACGGAGCCCTGGCCCGTTGTGTACACTTCTTCGAGTTCTTTTTTCGAAACGAAGAGCTGTCCGCCGGTGGGAAAGTCGGGCCCTTTGATGTACGTGAGGAGCCGGTACGTCGACAGGCTTCGATCGGCGATAAGCGCCGTGCACGCGTCGATCACCTCGCCCAGATTGTGCGGCGGGATGCTGGTGGCCATGCCTACCGCGATCCCCTGCGAGCCGTTTACGAGGAGGTTGGGAAACCGCGACGGAAGGACCACCGGTTCGGACCGCGTGCCGTCGTAGTTTGGGCGCCAATGCACTGTGCGCTGGCCGAGTTCGGTGAGCAACTCAAGAGCGATTGGACGGAGCCGCGCTTCGGTGTAGCGCATTGCCGCCGGAGCATCGCCGTCGAGCGATCCGAAGTTGCCATAGCCCTCCACGAGCGCCGCGCGCATCACCCATTCTTGGGCCATGCGGACCATGGCGTCGTAGATCGCCACGTCGCCGTGTGGGTGGTACTTGCCCATCACCTCGCCCACGACAGCCGCGCTTTTGCGGAACTTTGAATCGGGCCCAAGCCGCAGGTCATTGTGCATCGCGTACAAGATGCGGCGTTGCACAGGCTTCAAGCCGTCACGCACGTCGGGGAGCGCGCGCGAGGTGATGACGCTCAACGCGTAGTTCAAGTACCTGCGTTTGGCTTCTTCGCTCAGCGGAGCATCGATCACCGGCGGGGGCGGGGGATCGCTGCCCTTGCGTTTGAGCGGAAGCGGAAGCTGGTTTGATCGCGCCACGTGGATGCCTCGGAGAAAGGTCGCTTCGATCTTGGTAAACCGGCGTTCAGGTGCCGGGGGCATGGCAATAGTCAGGCGCAATCGCTTGGTCAAGCCGCGGCCGCGGCGAGCGGACGAAAAATGTCCGCGAGCTGCCTGGAGTTCAACGTCCAAGCGCTCCCGTGCTGCCCGAGGCGTGACAACGCCCGAGGGGTGCGGTACGAGGCGCACGCCTTGCAGCTCGATCGACCCATTTCGTCGCACGGCCACTTCGTTTTCCGAGCGGCCCGATGCCTTGTGTTTGCGCTGGTAGCGGTGGCGCTCTCGCTATTTTGGGTTCGATTTGCGGCTGCTCAGCCGAAGCCGCCGGCGTCCGCCGCACCAAAGGCTCCGGCCGCTGCGCCCAAGACAAATCCGCCGAAGCCCGGCGCCGCGCCCGCAAAGGGTGGCAAACCCGCGGGCAAGCCGGCTGCTTCGGCCGCACCGGCCGCCGCGCCGCCGCCCCCGGCCGATCCGCCCCCTGCGCAGCCGGTCGCCGCGCCTGCAGAAACCGCCGAGCCCGAAGTTGTCACTCCAACGCTGCCGCCTTCCGAAGCGGAGCAAGTGCGTGGCCAAACCATTGTCAAGGTCGACATTGCGGGCCTGAAGCGCGTTACCGAAGACGAAATCGTCGCGTACCTCGGCACCATGCGCGCGGGGAAAAAGTTCACCCCTGAAGGGATGTCGAAAGACGTTCACGAGCTTTATAATTCGGGTTTTTTTGACGACGTTGAGGTCGATCTGCAACGTGTCGATCAGGGTGTGAAGCTTCGCGTCATCGTGCGCGAGCGACCGAGCGTGAAGGAACTCAACTTCTCTGGAAACACGTCGATCGAAACCACCGACCTCACTGAAGCGCTCAGCGTTGAGGTCAAACTCGGATCGATTCTGAGCCACCCGGCCATCCGCCGCGGCATTCAAAAAATTCGCGATAAATATGCTGAAAAAGGCTATTTTTTGGCCGAAGTCAGCTACGAAGTAACGCCTCTAAAAAATAACGAGGTGTCGGTCAAATTCACGATCCGCGAGCACGAGGCCGTGACCGTGCGACGCGTCACGTTCGTTGGAAATCACTCCGTCTCCGACGATGAGCTGCGCGAAGTCATGCTCACCGGGCAATCCAACCTGCTTGAGTTCGGAGCCGGCGGACCGTTTCGGCAAGACGCGTTTGAACGCGACGTCCTCGTCATCAACGCGCTCTATTACGATCGCGGATTTTTGAGCGTTCAAGTTGCAACGCCGCGCGTCATGCTCACGCCCGATCGAACGGGGATTGAGGTGACGCTTTCGATCAACGAAGGCCCTCGCTACAAGATTCGAAGCCTCCGCCTCTTCGAGCGCAACGCCGACGGAAAAGAGATTGAACCTCTCGGTGGTCGCCGTGCCCTTCGCGAAATGGTGCACGCCAAGAGCGGCGATTTCTTCAATCGCGCAGACCTCGCAAAAGATCTGCAAGCCGTTCAAACGCTGTATCGCGACGCCGGTTACGCCAACGTCGAAGCTCCGCCCGAAACCAATCTCGACCCCGACACTCAAGAGGTCGACGTCGTTGTACCCATCCGACGCAACCAGCTTGTGTACTTCGGTCGCATTGAAATTCGCGGCAACACAAAGACCCGCGACAAGGTGATTCGGCGCGAGCTTGAGATCAAAGAAAACGAACTCTTCAGTGAATCAAAGCTCGAAGCTTCCAAGCGGCGCGTCACCGCGTTGGGCTATTTTGAGCGCGTCGACATCTCCACAGAACAGGCCGACGATCCCGAGCACATCAACGTCAACATTGAGATCGGAGAAAAGCCCACAGGTACCTTTCAGATCGGTGCGGGCTTTTCGAGCGTGGAGAGCTTCATTGCCACCGCTCAGATTCAGCAGGCAAATCTCTTCGGCAACGGCCAATCGCTCGCATTGCAAGCTCAAATCTCAGGCTTGCGGCAGCTCATAGATCTTCGGCTGTTTGAGCCGTACTTCCTCGACAGCGTGTTCTCCGCGTCCATCAATGTGTACGACCAGCTTCGCGTCTTCGACAGGTTTTCGCAGACGAGCGCCGGTGGTTCGATCACGATCGGGTATCCGCTCATCCAGCCGAGGCTTCGCGCTTCGCTCACATACACGCTCGAAAACAACGAAATCTCAGACTCAACAACGTCGACATTTTTGGGCACCGCTCAAACAACGAGCGTGTTCCAACGCCTTCCGCTCGCCAACCTGTTCAACGACGGCATCACCTCCAGCCTGCGTCCGGCGATCACGTACGACACGCGCAACAATCAACTTTTCCCGAGCGCCGGTGCGTACCTTCAGGCATCTGTTGAAGTTGCCGCAGATGTTCTCGGCAGCAAAAACCACTACGTTCGAACGCGCGTTGTCGGACGCTATTACGTGCCGATCACCGACTCCGTTGTTTTCAAGGTGAACGCGGAAGCCGGCCTGGTCACCAGCCCCGACGCTGAAGGTGTACCCCTCTTTGCCCGCTTCTTTCTCGGCGGCATCTACGACTTGCGCGGCTTTCCGCTCCGCAGCATCGGCCCGCGTCTTCCCCTTAAAAAGACGCTCGACGACAACTCCGACCCCATCGTCAACGGCGCGGTCATCGGCGGAAACATGATGTACGTGCAAAACGTCGAGGTTGAATTTCCAATTCTCGACGCGGTTCAAATCCGCGGCGTCGTTTTCACCGATCTCGGCAACAACTGGAACTTGGAAAGCCTGTATTGCAGCGCCGCACCCGCCTCGCCGTTCGCAGAAACCAACCCATGTTTCAGCCCCGAGCGGCTTTTTGCAGTGCGCACATCGTGGGGTTTCGGCATTCGATGGTTTTCACCCCTCGGCCCGCTTCGTTTCGAGTGGGGTTTCCCCTTCAAGCCGCTCCCCTACGAAAAGGGCGATCAGTTTGAATTTACGATTGGCAACTTCTTCTGATACCGCCGCCGGACACGCGTTCGCGTTGTCCATTCCGAACAGCCTTGCCGCAGCGCGCTTTCTGACATGATCTGGACCCATGCGCGGGTCTTCGCTCTTACGCTTTCGAGCTTTCCAAGTTTGCGCTCTCGGGGTGTTGACCGCGCAAGTTGCGTGCAACGAAATTTTCGGAATCGTCTCCGGTGAACCTTCCACCGGTGGCGGCGGAACAGGGGCCGCCTCTACCCAAACGTCGAGTGTTGTCGGCGGAACGGGCGGTACCGGTGGAACGGGAGGTTCAACCACCGCGAGCACTTCCTCGGCGGGCGGCACAGGTGGCATGACAACGTCTTCGTCCACCGGTGGAAACCCCTGTGAAGGTCAAAATCCACCTGCCCCTGTTGGAACGCCGTCCACGCTCCGCGTTCCCCAAAGCGTTGGGTCCGACGACGGCCGCGGCCTCGCCGTTGACAAAGATCAAAACGTCATCGTGGTAGGCAGCTTCACCGAAGGACTCAACTTCGGCGGCGGGGATCTACCCTATGTCGGTCCTCCCGGTTACCCCGATGGAAACCTCTTTGTTGCCAAGTACGATTCTACCGGAAAACACCTCTACAGCAGGGCATTCGGCGGGGACGAAGCATCGCTGGCCGAAGCTGTCGCAACAGACAGCCTCGGCAATGTGTACGTCGTGGGCATGTTCAGCGGTCAGATCGACTTTGACGGCAACATTTTGGCCGCCCCCAATGACCCCGGCGAACATCGGTATGACGCCTTTGTCCTCAAGCTGACGCCATCCCTCGATGTCGAATGGGTGAAGGGGTACGGTCAAAACCCTTGGCAACAATTTGCGTTGGATGTCGAGGTGGACAGTCAAGACAACGTCATTGTTGCCGGTGCGCTGTTTGACAAAGCCGATCTTGGAAAAGGGATGATCGGTCAAGATCAAATTTGGTCAAGTTACCTCCTCAAGTTAAATTCAACCTCCGGCGACACCGTGTGGAGTCAGGCATTTGGGTATTGGTCCGCCGCCACACCCAACTACTTTGACTACCCATCCCTCGGCGTTGCCATTGCCCCCGACGATGACATTGTGCTCGGGGGCACACTCAACGGAATGTCTTATTTTCTAGAGGTTCCCATCAACACCTTCGGTGAAGAAGATGCCTATGTTGCGCGCATTTCGCCCGACGGCACCTCCCTTCGGTGGCTACAAACCTTCCATGGCGACCCGGGTGCCGGCGCATCCGAAGGTGGTCAGTGGATTGGTCCCGTTGCAGTCGACGCCTGTGGAGATGTGCTCGTCGCCGGAGCGTACACCCACTCCCTTTCCATCGGCGGCGTCACACAGGTTGTCGACATCGGCGATCCCAAAATTCCAGACGGTTTTGTGGCCAAGTTGGCTGGGGATACAGGCAGTGTTATTTGGCACAACGTCTTCAAAGACGATGGTAGACAGGAGCCCCACGCTCTTGCCACCGACGCCTGGGGCAACGTGTTTGTTACCGGAACGCTCTCCGACGGTGATGCGTATTTGGGAGTCGACTTCGGCGGCGCGGTGGGAGTTCTTTCACCCATTGTAACGCCCGCCACTCCGTATCGCGACGACGCATTTATCGTAAAATACGATCGCGACGGCCACGCCTTGTGGGGCAAACGAATTGGGGATGATCAACTTCAAGCGGGGTACGATTTAAAAGTAGCCCCTGACGGGCATGTCGTTTGGGCGGGAGTTTTTTCAGGTACGATCGCGCTTGGAGGCGGTCTACCCATCGCGCAAACGAACAACTACGACACCTTCACAGTTTGGCTGAATCCGTAGAGCCCTATTTGATACGAAATCAAACCGATCGCTGCTTCCACGCTTTGGCCCGGATTTCTCGGCGCTTCTGAATCCAGGCCACCGGGCCCAAGTTATGGCGCCCAAAAGTGATCTTCGTTGCACACAATAAGCATTCTATTGTGCGCCGTCGGTCTTACCATGTGGCGTCTTGGTTTTCGACAACACCCAAAATGCGATTGACTCGGTGCACCTTACCGCCCGCGGTTACCACTCCTGAAAAAGCTCCCACCGGCTGAACAAACCGCGTTTTTACAAGCCCCAAATTTGATACTCCGAGTGAATGTCACCCGGATCAAATGTCAGATCGATACAACCGCAGGTCGTCTTTACCTTCCACTGTTGAAGCGGCCTGTTCGGGTCAAACACCAAACGCGCCTCCCCGACGGGATACACTTTGTCATCTACCCAGATCACACACTCCGACTCGCCGACAAAACCGTCTACCAAGTTAATGGCAATACGTCGCCCCGCCTCGGTGTACCCAAGAGCGTACACCCAGCGCCACACAGTTCGCCGCGGCAAGTAGCCATGAGACCGATCAAACCCGGCCATCGCCTCGTCGAGTGAAAACCGCCTACCCGCCACTTCCACTTCGCCCGCGACATTGAGTAGCGCGCGCTTTTCAGTGGCTTGCACAAGCCCATCTCCGAGAGCCGCCACGGCGCTCACCGGCGGAGGCGTGAGCGCCCCTGAAATGCGAGCGTGAATGTGGAAGTCGTTAAACCGAAATTCCAAGTCGAAAGCGCCCGCGCCCGGAGCGCGTTCAAAGCGCGCCGCCACGTTTAGGAGTTGAAACGAAATGCCGTCGTCCCCTCGATACCGAGCCGCAAACGGCGGCCCGAGCTGCGACCGATCCGCCAGGAAATGCCCGGACGGTCCGCTTGCCGCGCCGCGTTCAAACACAAAAGCAAACGTGGACGCCACGTATCCGAATCGCAACATGGCCACCCCGACAAACAACTCGGGCGACGCAAGCGCGACGTAATACCAGGCCTTTTCGCGCGCGAGTCGAAACCACAAAGGCTTGTCGAGAAGCCCGTAGTCCACGTGAGGCAAAGGCCCTTCGTACGACCCCACCAGCGGAAAATGGGTGGCGGGATCGATCACGTCGCTCGGCGGCGGCGTGAGCACGCGCTGTTTGGGTTGGCTTTCGGCTGTTGGCACGGTCGGCTCGGGCATGGGTTCATGATAGTAGACTCGGCCGCATGCTGGACGCGATTGTCTCCCCTCCCCTTCCAATCAACGAACCGGTCTTTTCCTACGCTCCCGGCAGCCCCGAGCGCGCAAAATTGAAGGAGGCGCTCCGAACAATGAGCGCCGCACCGGTCGACATCCCCATGTGGATCGACGGCAAAGAAGTGCGCACCGGCAACACGCTTGAAGTTCGGTCGCCGCACAATCACTCGCTTCTCCTCGGCCATGTTCATCAGGGGTCTGTCGAACATGTACACATGGCGATCGAAGCGGCCAAACGCGCGCAGGCCGATTGGGCGGCGCTCTCGTGGGCCGATCGCTCGGGGATTTTTCTAAAGGCCGCCGAGCTGCTCGCGGGGCCTTACCGCTCCGTGCTCAACGGCGCCACAATGCTCGGTCAAAGCAAAACCGCCCATCAGGCGGAGATCGACTCCGCGTGTGAACTCATCGACTTTTTCAGGTTCAACGTTCACTACGCTCAGCGCATCGCTTCCGAGCAGCCTCAGTCGTCGGCCGGCGTGTGGAACATGCTCGAACCGCGCCCGCTCGAAGGCTTTGTTCTTGCGGCTACACCTTTCAACTTCACAGCGATCGCCGGCAACCTCCCAACCGCACCGGCGCTCATGGGAAACACCGTCGTTTGGAAGCCATCGGCCCTCGCTACGTATTCGGCTTATTTTCTCGTTGAACTGTTTAAAGAGGCGGGCCTGCCGAACGGCGTGATCAACGTTGTTCAGGGTTCACCCGAACCAATCGTCAACGCGTGCCTCGATCATCCCGATCTCGCAGGTGTACACTTCACCGGCTCCACACCCGTTTTTCAAACCATGTGGAAACGCGTCGGGGCAAACATGGCGCGCTACAAGTCGTACCCGCGCCTCGTAGGTGAAACGGGTGGGAAAGACTTCGTCTTTGCGCATCGAAGCGCCGATGTGGAAGCGCTCGCGGTTGCGCTCGTTCGCGGCGCCTATGAGTACCAGGGGCAAAAGTGTTCGGCAGCGTCGCGTGCGTACATTCCCGCTTCGATCTGGCCAAAACTGCGCGCGCGCTTGGTGGATCTCATCGGCGAAATCAAAATGGGCGACGTTTCGGATTTTCGGAATTTTATGGGCGCCGTGATCGGCGAGGCCTCGTTCCGAAGAATGGACGAGCACATTCAACTTGCAAAAGCGAGCAGCGAAACGCAGGTGCTGGCAGGTGGAACATGCGACAAAACCAAGGGGTTTTTCGTTGCACCCACCCTTGTTGAAACCACCAATCCGGCGCACGTGCTCATGGAGCGCGAGCTTTTCGGACCGCTCCTCTGCGTGTGGGTGTACCCCGACGCCGACGAAGAAAAAGCCCTGGATCTGTGCGATTCAACGTCGCCCTACGCGCTCACGGGCGCGCTGTTCTCGCAAGATCGCGGCTTTCTTTTGCGCGCGAGCCGCAGGCTTCGGTTTGCGGCGGGCAATTTGTACATCAACGACAAACCCACGGGAGCCGTGGTTGGGCAACAGCCGTTCGGCGGCGGTCGCGCATCCGGCACCAACGACAAAGCCGGAAGCGTACTCAATCTCTACCGCTGGATTTCACCGAGAACAGTGAAAGAAAACTTCACACCTCCGAAGTCGCTTGCGTACCCATTTATGACCGACGAGTAGCGGCGCCGCGACGCACTTGTGTACACAACGCCTCGACGCGCCCCCCAAAAAGAAGACCCAAAACTCAGGGCAGCTCACGAACGAATGGAACGACGCCTTCCGGCAGGTGTGACATATCGCGTGGCGACCACCGCTTTGCCTTTTTCGAGGGGCAACATGCGAAGCTCGTCGCTCAAGCGCGATACGGCTCCAAGGCCCGATGCGGTTCCACGTCGCGTCACGAAAGCGGTGGCTTGAACCGGGCCTTCATCGTCGAAGCCGTCTCGAAGTGCGGTTTCGAATGACTTGAACGGCGGGCCTTCGTCCTCGGCCACAATGCGAATTCCAACGCCTCGCTCGGCGTCGTCAACGGGTTCTGCGCGGAGTACACCGCGCTGGCCGTATTTGAGAATGTTGGAAGCGAGTTCACTCGCCACGATCATCAACTCGGCGCATGCCGAACGATCAAACCCGACGGAGTGCGCGATGCGTTTCGCCACCTGTTGGGCGACGAGAACATCGCTGCGGTCGGTAATGTGGACGAGATTCATCCCTCTAGGCGTTGCAAGCGCGTCCGCTTTGGCCGAACGAAGTGGTAAAGCGCGTCACGCAGGCTTCGATGTGTACGCACGCCAGCCATGTCGATGCCCATGTGTACAATGGTTTGAGCAATCTGCGGATTGATGCCGGTGAGTACACATTCTGCACCGAGAAGGCCCACCGCTTTGGCCATGCGAACGAAGTGATCAGCGGTGCGCGTGTCCATCACTTCGATGCCGGTGATGTCGATAATCACGGCGCGGGCACCGCTTGAAACGACCGCGCGGAGAAGCGCTTCTGTCATTTCAGCGCTGCGTAGGCTGTCGATTACACCCACAATCGGAAGGCACAAGATCTTGTCCCACACCTCCATGATGGGCGTGGAAAGTTCACGAATTGCTTCGCGCTGGCGCTCGATTGTTGCAAGTTTTTCTTCGAGTTCTTTGCGGTACTTTTCGCCGCGCTCCTGCTCGTCGCCGAGCGACGCGATCATTTCATTGATGCCGGCGCAGAGCGCTCCGAGTGGATGCGACTCTGGAAAAGTGGACTCGATGCGTACCGAGTAGTCGCCGCTGCCAACGTCGGCCAGCGCGACCAAAATATCGGCGATTCGCCCGTAGACCTCTTCTGCGCTGTCAGACGGGCTTTCGTCACTGGGTTCCATGGAGGAGATCCTTGAACTCGCGAGACAACACTTTTACCACCTGCGGTCTCGCAAAATCTACTGTGCCTCATCAGAGTCCACGACCAAGAGCGTCGCGTCGTCGTGAGGGCGCCGATACCGATCGAGAAGCGCGCGACAGGTCTCTTCGGGGCTCAGGCGATCCACCTTGTCGAGATCCATTCGGGGTGAAATTCCGTCGGAAAACAAAATAAGGCGGCCGCCGGAGCCAAAAGCTCCTTCAAAAGTGCGCGCTTTGCGCAACGACACTCCCAGTATTCCCGGGGTTAGCACCACCGGCACACGCGTTCGCGGCGCCCTGAGTTCAACATTGCCAACACCGCACCCCTGCACTCTGCCGTCGCGCAAAAGGCAGCACATCCCGGCCGCCCCGCGCGTTCCGCGAAGAGCGTCGTGGAGCCCTTCCGTGAGCGTTTGGACGTGACTCGGGATGTGTACCTTTTCTAAGTAAGCGCGGCCGCGCTCGGCCACCGGCGCGGCGAGATGTCCGTGGCCCAGCGCGTCGAGCACAGCCACCAACGTCACGCTGCCCACGGTGCGCACAACCACTGCATCCCCACTCAGAATCTCACCGTCTTTGGGCAGGCTCAGGTGAAACGTGCGAAGCTTCAAAGGCGCACCTCTACCTCAACTTTGGTGCCCGCCGGTCCGGTGTGGATGTTGAATTTGTCGGCCAAGCGCTGGACGCCCACAATGCCTTTTCCGAGGCCGGTCCTGCTCCGATAGCGGCCGGCCAGAATATCGTCGAGAGCCGCAATCCCCGAGCCTCTGTCAACGGCTGAAATGCGTACACATGCGGCGGTTTCGCGGACGATCTCCAGTTCTATTGTGCCGCCCGGTGTGTACGCAACGATATTGCGCGCGAGTTCGCTGACGATGGTTGCCACCTTGTGGGCGTTAAAGCTTCTGCCGCCCGCGGCATCACAAATCGCTTTGGCCGTTTGCCGCGCGATGCTGATGTCGGCTTCATATTCCACCGTGAGAATGCGCGATCTGCGCGACGGCCTGTCGAGCGCAAACCCCGAGATTTCGCCGACCAGGCGGGCCAGCCGAACGTTGTCCAAGTAGAGGCGCGCGCGACGTTCAATGGCAGGAACCATGCGCGGCAGGTGAAACGCCGACAACTCCTCAGGCCGAATATCCATTTCACGCGTTGTGCGCAGCAGGAGCCCCTCGGCATTGGATGCCGTTAGATAGGCCCGCAAAACGCGTAGGAGTTGATCGTATACCGGGCTCATTGTTTGCCGGCCAAAGTGGCTAATTCGTCCGCCGTAAGGATGTAGCAAATGCAGATCTATCACCGGATTCGCCGCGGGTCAGCCACTCTCGGTATCCGAAACTTTCAAGAACTGGGCAAACGCGGTTTGAACCTGGTGCGCGCGAGGTTTGAGCCAAAAAAAATTAGCCGCCGCGCGCTCGCCTCGAACTCGGGGGTTCATCGGGATCGGCGTCGATCGACTGCACAACCACCCACGCCTCTTCTTCGATCTTTTTCACCCATTCAAATAAGTCCTCAAAAAGAAGGCGCTGACCGAGGGGCGCGAGAACAATGCTCTCTTCGTTTCGATCGTGGGAGCGCACTTCGCTGAAGATCTCGCGCGTGTTGAGCCACGCCCTGAGGGCAGGTCGAATGTGCAAAAGCGACCGCCGATCTGTCACGTGATCGAGCAACTGTTTGGTGGTGAGGCCTCGCGAAAGAAGCGCCCCGTCGATACGCGAACGCATCACCACAATGGGCAGCAAACCTTCACGCGTGGGGACAAGTCGGCCCAGGCTTTGAGCCTTGAGAAGCCATAGGCGCAACACAGGCACGTCCAAACGCTGCGGCGCTTGTAGGCCGATTTGAATTTCGGGCACGCCCCTGCGCTTGTCGTCGATGCGAATAAAAGAGTGGAGTTCACCGCGGTTTGGATCGCTCGTGACCACGCGCAGGCCCGGGATCTTGATCCACGCGTCACGCGGTTCACGCGCGGGAACATCGGCGGCCATCACATGAAAAGAGCGTCCGATGCTGCTCGGAGCCGGCGCGAGATGACGTCCGGGATCCCACTCGAACACTTCGTTGCAAACAATGAGCATCGCCGCGGCCGGATCGACGCTCGTTTGAATTTGCCCCGTTGCCGCGCCGTGTAGGAGCACGGCTCGCACAGCCATGCGCAGGATCTCTGTTTGCGTCTCGCGAAAACCGTACACCTCGTTGGATCGCTCAAGCACGTTGAGCCCCACGCGGTGCAAATACCACCCGCCCAAAAGGCCGTGATTCGGCTCGCGCGCGCCGCCCAA
Source organism: Polyangiaceae bacterium (assembly GCA_016712345.1). Taxonomy (GTDB): domain Bacteria; phylum Myxococcota_A; class Polyangia; order Polyangiales; family Polyangiaceae; genus JADJRH01. Next base: position 1,174,806 of record JADJRH010000011.1, on the reverse strand, counting down.
CTCCTCGCGCCACTTGGTGAGTTCTTCTTTGGAGTAATACGCAAGACCAAGATCGTCGAAACACTTCTGGGCAACTTCGCCGCCCGCCAAACTCACGCGTTCTTCCACTTTTTGGAGGCCCGCGGCGATCTCCGGATCATCCCAATCAAGGCTGTCATGGGGCACCGAGTCTTTTGGAAACAAAAGGTGGCCCACGTCGTGAAACAGCGCGGCGAGCGAATACGCCTGCAAAATGCGGCCCGCGCGTTCTTCGTCCACCGACGACGAGCCCGATGCAAGCGCGGCCGCCATTGTGTACCCATGAAACGCCGCGAGCGGCGCGGTGCTCTGTGCGGCGTTGGGAACATCGATTTTTGCCGCCAAAAGAAAGTGCCCCGCAACGTACACTTCGAGAACGTGTTGGAGGTGTTCTGCGGAAACGTAACGGTTGAGTCCGTCTTGCTCGCCGATCTCGTCAAGCAGGCGCTCAATGTTGTAGTCGCGCGGCAAGCCCACGATCTCGTGCGCGTGGTACTCCACCAACCTGCGGAGCGCGGCAGCGTAGGTGGATGGCTGAAAAAGTAGTCACGCCGCTGCCCAAAACACGCGTAACGAAGCCCTTCGCGAAGGACGTACGCCAGATCCGCGTAGAGCGCACAGCCCTCACGTGTGCTCAGTTCAGCCTTGATTCCAAGCGATCGCAGCACCTCAAGCGAGAACCAAAGCGCCAGCCAATTGCGCGCCGACGATGATCCGCGCCGCACCGATTCAGGCGCGTTTTCACCGCCGGGCAACGCGGGGTGAAGCTCCAAATGCCTTGTTAGCAAGGCGAATGTGAGTTGAACTGCCGGCCCCCAGACCTTTGAGGCGTACGCGTATTCCTGAGCGGCCGCGGGACGGGGTCTGCAAAGCAGGCGACACGCTTCGTGTACACGTGTCCAAACGGGAAGCAGACTGAGAGCTTCTTCCCCGCGAACCGCCTCGGGCGGTTGGGTCAGATCTTCATCGTCGAGAAGCGCGCGAAAACATCGAGCCATCTCCGTGAGCCTCAAAATTCGGGCTTTTCGCTCACGATCTCTCGATGTGTACACACTTGGGTTGCCCCGCCGATTTTCTTCATCGAGTTTCGCTTCAAGCTGCGATCGAAACAGATCGAGTTGGCGCGACTCGGGGCGCGGCTCACCCGGCGATGAACCGCGACCGCTGTACGACGGTCTGTCGCCGTGAATGCGTCCCACCTGACGAACAGCCCACCCTGTTCCCATCAATTCTTGCAGCGCGATCACCGCGATTTCTTCGGTGAGGTCGAGGCAGTCGATTTCGTCCTCTTCGGTGACCTCTTCGAGCGTTGACCGCATCTCGTCCATGCGCCGTGCAAAGTCTTTCACCCGCTCATGGGCGAGGTGTTTTACCGCGGCTTCGTATCGCGTTCGCCGCAGGGTTGCTTCGGCGGTGGCGCGCGTTTGGAGAAGTGCTCGCACCGTCACGAAGTGGTTTTTCAGACCGGGGAGGTACTTTCGATACCAAATCCACTCCGCTGAGTCGGCGTCGACCGCGGGGCGAAAGAGCCACAAAGCCAACGTGCGCGGCGAGCGCGACGAGATGCGAATTCCTTCCGTCCCATCGGTCTTTCGCGTCCACGTAATGGTGAGGGATCCAAACTCCAATTCATCCGGCTCACCGTCGGTGGGAAGCGCGATCACACGCCGTGCTTCCTCCGACGAAACCGGAATTGCAGGCCCGCCCAACTCGGCGAGCACCGCGCCGAAAACCTGGTGTTTTGACACCCACAAAGTCCAAATCGCGCCGTCGAGAAGCACTCTCCCGAGAGCTTCGGCAAAACTGCACATCAAAAACGACCCGTCGGCCACATCTTCCGGTCGAGCCGAGATCGGATTGGCGACCTGCTACAAAAGACGCGACAAGCTGTCTTGAACGCGCGCTTCGCGGATCTTGAGGAGTTCGTTGGGTGACGGACTGGTCATTCTACTTGGAGATGCGCGCGTGCTCCGCGCTCACATTGGATGTGCAAGTCAGGCCGTTTTTTGCTTTGGACACGCTCCCCGCAAAAATTCGAGAAGCTCCCGGTCATTGACCGGTTTTCCGAAAAACAACGGTTTTTTGTCTTGGTCGCTTGCACTGTAAATGGCGCGAAGCACCTCTGGGTCATGGTAGGCAGACAAAATCGCCACGGGAAGGTGCCGGTTTTGTTCGAGCGCGGTGATACGAGACAACTTTGGCCAGGCGCGTTCAGGTTGCCTTTGCGACGGCGGTGCTCCGCGAAGCCACTGAAGCAACGTGCAACCCGCCCAAATAACGTATTGCTCGTCGACGCCGTTCCCCGCGATCATCTGATCTAAAATCATTGCGTCAAACTTTTGCGACGCAAGCAGGCTCGCAGCCTCTTCAACGTCGCGCGCCCAGGTTACGAAAAAACCCTCTTTTTGAAGCTTGAAACGCTCATAGACAAACCGCTCGGGGTCGTCGTCGTCCACCCACAAAACCTGCGCCTTGTCTTCGATCATGTTCGGTGCCTCCACAGGTGGGGCAGCTCCACCACAAATCGTACCCGATGCGCCTGTATTTCTCCCGAGTTTTCCTTGCTCATTCCAACAGGCTTCGAAGTGTGCCGAATTGTACCGCCGTGCGACTCAACAACGGCGCGCGCCATGGGTAGACCCAACCCCGTTCCGTCGATCGCGCGAATAGGGTCTTTCCAGTCAAGCCGCTCTCCTACCCGGTAGATCGAATCTGACAATCGATCTGGAATGGCGTGTCCAACATCTTCTACCCAAATGCGAACCGAAGCGCCGTCCACCTCCACACCCAGCTCAATATCTCTGTTGTAGAAAGCATATTTGCGCGCATTATCGAGCAGGTTCGTGACCACCAGGTCAAGCGCCGCGGCATCAAACGGGAAGTCGAGTGATCCTGTCGGTTTCCAAGTCAGGTTCAGACCAATGCCCCGCCGTTGTAGAATTTCTTTAAACCGCTTGGCGCACTTTTCGATAACGGGTTTGAGGGGTTGAGTTTTGGGTACAATTTCTACCCGCTCAGAAGTATAAATTCGCTGATTTTCGCGCCAAAGCCTGGTGCTTTCCGCTTCTTCCTCTACCTGAGTTGTCAAGCGCCGAACGTGGTCGGCATCACGTTCGCCGATGGGTAGGGTAGAATAGTGGGCCAACATCCGCGCCGCCGAGGTAAGTCCCTGCATCGGCCCGATGATCGCGTGGCGGAAGCGAGCCACTTGATGTTCCCAGCCGTGGCGCCGATGTTCGTGGTCCAAAAAAATGGAGAGTTCACGCGCGGCTTCGCGCAGCACACCCAGGTCTTCGTCTGAAAATGGCCCGTCGCTTGTGACCACCAGCCATGAAACGAGCGTGCGATTTCCAGGCGCGTCAATACCCGTCATCATCTGGTGGGTAGAAGAAAGTTTACCCTGAACAATCCACGGCGGATGAACGGCCGGCGTGTCGCAGCGCTCGCCGCGGCGATGCTGATCACACAGGGCGCCGATCTTGGCCGCGTTGTCGGCGTCAAACGTGTCGGCTTCAAGATGCGTACACAAAGCGAAAAGCCGCGGCTCAGGAGAACGCACCGTCGACACAACAAACGCGTGGCACCGCGGCTGGATGAATCGACGGGCCCACTTTTCGAGCTTTTCGCCCATTGTTTTGGCGAGTTCAAACCGCTCTTTTCCGCCGAGATCGTGGGCGAGTTGATTGAGCCCCGCGAGCATCAGCGTGCGGTTCATCCGGCGAATCTCGACGGCGGCGCGCGCGGCAACCACCTCCATCACGACCGTTGCGCACGGATCCAAAAACCGGCCGCCGTCACGCGTCAGCAGCTTGAGCAACCCCAACGTTCGCCCGCCCTCAATCAACGGGTAACACAACCACGAGCGCACGCCTGTCCACCCGTACGCGTTTGCAATCTTCTTTAGAATGCGTTGGTCGAGCGCAAATGCGGCCGGATCGGCGAGGTCACTCGCGTCGCGCACAGCAAACATTCTACCCGCGCGCAGCACCTCCGTCGTGGAGGTTCCGGCAACGGTGTTCACAAGGTCACTCCGCTCCGGTGCGGCGCTCGCCACCACCATGCGCCCCTGATCGCCGCGGTACACAAGCACCGCATCGGCGCCCGTTCGTTGCAGCAGCAGATCCGCCGCGCGCCCCAACACATGTTCGGGCCCTTCGGGCGCTGTCAACGTTGGATCGACCAACTCGCGCGCCACCTTTTGAGCAAACGCCTGCGGGTAACTTCCCCATGCGATCGACGCTACCTGCGAAAGGAATGTGGCCGCCGCTTCTTTTCCAAATCCATCATCCACCGTTGCTCGCCGCTCACGCTCAGGCAGCTCTTGATCGTAGAGCGCCACAATGCCGGCGGGCGCACCGGCCGCATCCACAACGTCGCCCATCGGCAGAATAAATCGCAGTGAAAAGCGCGCTCCTTCTCGGCCCGGCACGTGCAATGCTCCGAGCGCACGTTGAAGCTCAAACACAAGATCCGACGAGCCCCGCGGAACGCTCACAACGTGTTTGGCCACGGTCGCATCCGAGTGCGCGTCATCGTCAAGTGCCGACGCCATCGCCACGCCGTAGTACACAAGTTTGTCGCGCGCTCCATCGAGCAACAGGAGCACCGTGCGCGCCGCCTGCGCAAGTCGCCCAACCCCCCCGCATACCGCTGTGTACACATCGACGGATGTTTCGCCCGTCGCGGCAACGCGCCCAAGCGCCGACACTTCGGCCACCGCTTTTTGCATCACTTCCCAATGCAAAAGCCATCGACACGCCGAGGCCACATGGCGCCCCAACATCTCCACAAGCGGGCGATCCATGTCCGCGTCGTAGAGATCCGCCGTATTGCGCCAAAGAGACAACGCACCGAGCACGCGGCCCCGAACGCGCAACGGAACAATGAGCAAAGGCCTTCCATCCGCGGCGGCCGGCATGTCCGCATCGTCGCGCGGCACAAGCGGCACAACGTTGTTTCTACCCGTCAGAGCGCGCGGTCTTTCGCGAGAAGAATCCACCGGAGGATTGGAGTCCTTGAGCGAATCTTCCTTTTTTTGAGCTTCAACAGATCGAAGCGAAGGCGGCGTTGGAACTTCTGTTCGCGGCCTTCGAACTGAAAACTCCGTTTGCCCACGCGCGGGAAAAAGCGCCCAGTCATTTTGGGCGAGCACCCAATCGACAAAGCCCAATTTGCGCGACAAACCATGCCGCGTTCTTGGGCTCTCGGGTTTGTCTGTTCGGTACAAAAGCTCCACGCGCGGACCTGTTGGAGTGCGTCTGAGGACGTGTACCTTTGCGCCGTCCGAGCGCGTCGCCATACACAAAATGTCGGTCATCCATCGAAGCGCGTCTTGGTGCGTTGCGGCCTCGGCAAGCGCCGATGAAAGCTCTGTAGCCGCATCGGTCGCGAGCGCCTGCCTACGAAGCGCCAATCCCAACGCCAACTCTTCCACCAGGGCGTCGATTGCGTTTTCGGCTTCTTTTGCGCCTTTTTCCGTTTCAAAAATCGCAATCAGTTGACCAAACGTTCCGCTCCCGCGCCGTTGAATCGGCATGGCAAGAACCCACGCCAGCTCATCGTTCGTTGCAAACGGCTGCTCTTTTTTGGAGAGCGCCGCCTCCACCAACTCCGCACGTTTGTTGTCGTCAAACCAGTCGTGCAAAGTCACCCACCGCGTTTCGGTATCGCTCGCCCGACTGTGCGGTGAGAGCGACACTTGAATGTCCGCAAGCCCCGCAAGGCCGTCGCAATTTTCAATGGTCGCCCGCACGTACGACGCGAGGCGTCCATCGGGAACAACGCTCTCGCCGTACGCACGCGCCGCGGGCATTCCAAGCGGCGGCGTCACTCCCGACGGCGGACGCGTGAGATCCACAAGCGCCCGAATGGTGTTCGCGTGATCGCCGGCCCGAGGTTTTTCAGGCGGTTTCATAACGCCCAACAAGACCGTACCAGGCGGAATGGAAACCGGGCAAGCTTCGCCCATGGCGGACACCGCACCGATTCGAACAAGCGACTTCGTTTCGCAGGCGACTTTAGACGCAGGCATGACCCCTGTGGATGACGCGCTGGGACATGAGCCCACTGCGCTGGCGATCCTTCAAAAGTCGGCATTTTTGCCGCCGGGATCCGTCATCGCAATTCAGGGTCCGTGGGGTCGAGGCAAAACCGATGTGCTCGTTCGCGTGGCCACCATGGTGCGCGACCCTGAAAACCACAACCTTCCCAAAGGGCTCATCGGCGATGCGTTGTGGATCAACCCTTGGCAATACGGCACTCCCGATCTTCTCACCCCACTCGTGATTGCCATGCTTGAACGCATCCCGTCCGAAGAGAGGAAAAAAGACGGGCGACTCAGGATGATTTGCGAAACGCTTCTCCGCGCCGGAGTCAACTTTGGGATGAAAGCCGTCGGGGCGACAATGGCTCTCGGTCCTGTCGCAAGCCCCGTTTTTACCGCCGCGGCCGACCCGCTCGATCGCTTGATTGGAGGCTTGTTTGGAGCCACCGCTCTCGAAACAACAAGTGACAGACCTGACATGGATCCCGTCGCAGCAATGGGAGAACGATTTGCCGAACTCGCGGCAACACTTCTGACTGTCAAAGGCACCGCCGCCGACGCCCGCATTTTGGTATGTGTCGACGACCTGGATCGTTGTTTGCCCGACCGTCAGGTCGCTCTACTCGAAGCCATTCGTTTTCTCATTTCATCGGGCGCTCCGGTCACATTCTTAATCGCTCTTGACCCCGTCCTTGCGCGCCAGGCCATTCTTACCCATTACAAAACACGCGAGTTTGACCCTGATCGATACCTCGACAAAATGTTTGACCTGCGCGTCAATCTCCCTGAACTCGGCTTTCGAGTGGCCGACATGGTTGAACACCAACTCAACCGACAGGTGAACGCCGTGGGTCGCACCATCAAAGTTTCGGATGCACTGAGTGCACTGTTTGGAAACAACGCACCGGCGGTCATCAAAAAGGTCGCTCCTCGGGCATTTAACCTTCCCGATTTTGCAAATCCTCGCATCATTCGCCGCATTTTTGATCGGCTTTACCTCCTCGCCTACCACCGCACGGTTCGAAAAGACAGACCGCTCGCCATCGTGGATCGAAACTACCAAACCGTTTTGGTATGGCTTGCCATTTGTGAACGTTACCCGGCTTTCCGGCGCGCCGTTCAGGGCGCTTCCAATGACGCGGGAGATGAATTTAGATCGCGTCTTGTCGCGTTGATCAAAGCGTACGCCAGTGACACGGGTCAACCAATCGCCGCCAGCATCGACTCGAACCGGGTCATTGCAACCTACCACCTACCCGATCGCAGCACGTCGCAGGAACTTCAAATCATTGCTGGAATCCTCTCGGGAGACTCCGAATATTCGGCCGTGATCCAAGACCTTGACGATGCTCTCGTTGCCGCGGGGCTCTGAAAATGACAGTCACCGACCACCGCGAAACGCTCCGATCGGCCTACCGTCAGGTTCGGTCAACAACCACGCGCCTCTGCGAACCGCTTTCGGCCGAAGACTACGTTGTTCAGTCCATGCCCGATGCGAGCCCCGCAAAGTGGCACCTGGCGCACACCACCTGGTTTTTTGAAACGTTTCTTCTTCAACCAGAATGCCCCGGGTACAAACCTTACCATCCCGCTTTTGCGGTGCTTTTCAACTCGTATTATCAGGGCGTCGGTCCGCAGTTTTCAAGACCCAGGCGCGGACTGCTCTCTCGCCCAACGGTAGAAGAAGTATTGAACTACCGGCGGGAGGTAGACCGCGCGATGGACGAACTCTTCACCGATCTACCCAGCGATCACTTTGCGGAGATTGCCCCGCGCATTGAACTTGGAATCAACCACGAAGAGCAGCACCAAGAACTCCTCTGTACAGATCTGCTCCACATGTTTGCTCAAAACCCGCTCGACCCGGAGTATCAATCATCCGCTCGGTGGACACCTGCCAAAGAGCACCCCTTTGCTTGGAGCCCCGAGTTTGACGCCGGCCTCTGGGAGATCGGAGCGCAGGGATCGCACTTCTTTTTCGACAACGAAGGACCGCGCCACAAAGTGTACACCGAGGCGTTTCAACTGGGAAACCGCTTGGTCACCGCCGGTGAATACCTCAACTTTATCAACGACGGTGGGTACACAACGCCCAGCTTGTGGCTCTCCGAGGGGTGGGCCGCCGTCAATACTAACGGGTGGAGCGCCCCTCTCTACTGGAACAAGTCGGCCGACGGCGAGTGGACCATGATGACCTTGATGGGTAGAGTGCCCGTTGACAAACATCGGCCGGTTTGCCACGTGAGCCATTTTGAAGCCGATGCGTACGCAAGGTGGGCAGGTGCCCGCCTTCCCCTTGAGTCTGAGTGGGAACGTGCGGCACACTTTATAGAGTCGCAAATTCAGCCCCAAAAAACCAGCATCGTGGGCAATTTTCTTGATTCAGGTTTGCTCCACCCCACCTCCCCATCCAACAGTACAAGCCCCATCGCTCAACTGTTTGGTGACACATGGGAGTGGACCGCAAGCGCCTACCTTCCCTACCCCGGATTTCAACCCGCGGCCGGCGCCATCGGCGAGTACAACGGCAAGTTCATGAGCAACCAAATGGTCCTCCGCGGCGGATCGTGCGCAACACCGCAAAGACATATTCGCACCACGTACAGAAACTTTTTTCCGTCGTCGGCCCGGTGGCAATTCGCGGGAATTCGGCTCGCAAAATAGCAATTTCGCCCCCAAAAACTCAATTCACCACCTACACGTCGGGTCAAAAATGGACCTATGGCCCTTGACCATGCAACCGCCGGCCCTCTCCAGGAGTAGTCTGTGGGTGTGGGCGGAACCGTGCGCCAAGCTTCGGCGAATCGCACCCGCTCTCAGGAGGAAATATGCGAAGAACAATATGGCTTGGGGGCGCAGCTGCCCTCGCAATGGCTTCAATCACATCGGTGGCTTCGGCCGCCGACCACTTGGACAGTCCGGCCGTCAAAAAAGACGCCGCCGCCGACATCACCGATGTGTACGCTTGGTCTGAAGGCAGCAACATGCTGCTCGTGCTGAACGTTGCACCGCTTGCCACGGTTGATTCCAAATTTTCGGACGCTGTACAATACGCGCTCCACTTGGAAAGCACGGGAGCCTTTGGCATGCCGGGTGAAAAGCACGACGTGATTTGTACCTTCGACGCCGACCAAAAAATCTCGTGCTGGATTGGTGACAAAGACTACGTGACAGGAGATGCGTCGAACACCGACGGGTTGAAGAGCGCGAGCGGGAAGTTTCGCGTCTTTGCCGGACTGCGAGCCGATCCGTTCTTTTTCAACTTGGCGGGCTTTCAAGACGCTGTGAGCACGGTGAAGGGCGCCGCAGCCAGCCTGACATTCGACGGTGCCGGTTGCCCGCAGCTCGACGCCAACACGGCAACCACCATTGTCAATCTCCTCAAGTCTACCAACGGTGGACAGGGCGCCGCAGAAAACTTCTTTGCCACGGTCAACGTGCTGTCCATTGTTCTTGAAGTGGACAAGTCGCTCGTTACGGGCGGCGGCGACATCGTGAGCGTGTGGGGCAGCACCCACCAGGCGGGAGGTTGACAATGAACACTCGACTTGGCATTTTTGCAGCCTCCATTTTTGTCGCCGCCGCCTTGGTTTCAGGGTGTGACGGCGGAGGCGACGGTACCGGCGGCACGGCCGGCAAAGGTGGAAGCACCGGCGGTTCAGGTGGTTCAGGCGCAACGGGTGGTTCAGGTGGCACCGGAGGATCTTCCATTCCCGCGCCTCCCACCCTCGGCAAACAAATTGACCGCATGGGTAGACCCGCGATCAACACAGCCGCCAACAACACGTTTAACGACAACCCTGAACAGGCCGACCAAGCCAAAGACGCGTACAACGCAGACGGCAGTGTGTCCACGTGGGCATCGAGCTACGCGGGAGAGATTGGTAAAAACCTCGCCATTCTCGACGGCCTTGACACGGTGTGCGGCAATCAACTTTTGGCCGACGGCGCAAAAAATGATCCCACGCGGTACGCCGGGCTCGCAGGTGCCTTGGCCGACGACAGATTGTATGTCAACACTGCGGGAGCAAGCTGCACAACTTACCTTGCCGTGGAAGCCGACGCCACGGGTATTTTGGCAAACAATGACTGCGGCGGGCGCCGTTTGAGCTACGACGTCATCGACATTAGCTACTCGGCATTAGCCGCCGGCGCGCTGAGCGGCGTGAGCGACGACGTCGACGCTCTCCCCGCCGCGCAGAGTGAAGTGTTTCCGCACCTCATCGCTCCGTATTGATAAAAACCATCCCACCCTCTCACCTGGGTAAGTTCCTCCACGCCGCACACCCGCGCTAAACGTCTTTGACATGCACAAACACCGTCATCCCACGTTCCTCCGCCACGGTCGAAAAAGCGTTTTGTCCGCGAGCGACGGAGTGAGGCTGGCAGCCTTTTGCGCGGCAATGTTGGGGATCTTACCCTCCTGCTCAAAGGCGGATCCGGTCGGCACTTCCCCGGCCGGATCCGCATCTTCGAGCGCGGCACCCAACCCAAACGCACCACCTCCCAAAACAGTCAAACGCACCACGTCGGGCTCCATCGCCGTCAGCAATCTCAATGGTCAAATTCAAACCCTTGAGAAAGGTCTGACAGCGCCTGATCCCAATTCCAAACGCGCTCGATTCCTGATCGATCTGTGGATGATTCGAGCCGAAATGGCGGGTCAACTGGCCGACCTTGAAAAGGCCGCCGAAGCCGCCGAGCGTCTACCCATCGGTGACAAAGACCCGGTGGATAACCTCCTTACTCGGGCCTCCGTTCGATCGGCTGTCCATCTCTTTGACGCATCGCTCGGCGACCTTGATGAAGCTGAAAAACGCGGCGCCCCAGCGTCGAAAACGCGATCTACCCGCGTGGCCGTGCTTGCCGCCCGAGGTCAAGTCGCCGAGGCCCTTACCCTTGCGCAAACCGCCGCCGCAGAATCGCCCAGGTTGGAGTCGCTGGGTGTGTACGCCGTGCTGCTTTCTGAACTTGGCCGCCGCGATGAAGCCGTCAAGACGTTTCGTGAAGCGTTTGACAAGTATACCGACACCTCCCCATTTCCCGTTGCCTGGTTGTTTTTTCGCCAAGGTCAATTTTGGGAAAGGGAAGGTCAGAAAGACCTCGCCATCGCCTACTATGAGGCCGCAGTTGAGCGCGTTCCGAGTTATGGCCACGCGGCCGCCCACGCGGCGCGGTTTTACCCGCCTGACAAGGCAGAAACGTTCCTGCGCGGGCTGGTCACATCGGCCGACGATCCAGAATTGAAAAGCGTGCTCGCTCAAAAGCTGTTTGACAAGGGCGATCGCTCCGGCGCAGAAAAACTCGTTCGAGAAGCCGCCGAACGTTATGACAACTTGGTCGCGCGCCACCCCGCCGCGTTTTCAGATCACGCGGCTCAATTTTGGCTCGATGCCGGGGGCGACGCATCCAAAGCGCTCGCGCTGGCTCGACAAAATCTTACCTACCGCAAAACGGCCCGCTCGTATGAATTAGCCATTTTAGCCGCCATTTCAGCGAACGATAAAAAGGCTGCGTGCGAACTTGGAATGGAAGGTCAGAAAGCCGCCAAGCTCTCTCCCATTGTCATCGACGTGGCCACCGGCGCCTGCAAATAGTCATTCAGACGTTTCAGGTTTCGGCGAGGCGCCCTTGACCTGCTTAGCGGCGCCTTTTACAGTTTCTTCAAGCATGCGAAGGCCTAAAAACGCGCCCGCCCAGAGCGGAATACACATTGCTATAATCCAATAGTTGTCTTGGCGCATCCACGGCAGCACCTTCCACACAAGGCCAAAAACCGACGCGCCGGCCGCGGCCATCACCACCATTTTGCCCTGTAGATAGACTTGACCTTGAGTCTACCCACGCCGATTGCAAACCCCATCAGGGTTACTCCCCAGGGAACAAGCTGAAGCGCATTTTCGTTGTGATACCCCACCTCGTGATCGGTACCTACCCACACGAAAAGAAACAGCACTCCAAGAATGCACAAGAAACCGGCCACAAAAAGGAGCACCGAAAGACCAACGCGAGCTGCCAGGTTTTTGGTCGCCACGCGCGCTGTACCAAAAATGGCACCTCCCCATAAAAGCCCTACGAGCAACATCCACATCCACCACGAAGGCGCCTGGGTTGGAACGGGAGGTCGGTTGGACTTTACAAGCACTGTTTCGGCCTTCACAAGCGGCATTTCAGAACCGTCGGGCCCCTGCACTTTCACTTTTCGAAGGCCGGTCTGCACATACGCGGGTAGAAACATTTCTTCCCATTCGTTGAGCGGCCGATCGATAAAACTACCCATGACAACTGTTAAGGCCAACGACAGGACAACGTCGCCCTGAGTGAGCCGCAGTGTGTGAGCGCGCCATGTCATAGACGCCGGTGCCTGCGAAGCTTCTTTAAATTTGCCGTCGACGGCGCGATCAATCATGTCGCGAACGCGCGTTGCGCAGTTGTCGCGGTAATAGTCGTATTTGTAATATTTGTTTTCTTCTTTTGCGTTTTCTTCAAGCGCTTCAAAAAGGGCCTTTTTCTGAGCCGAAGTCAGGTTCAACTCCTGCGCTTCCACCGATCGATTTTCGGCCTGGTATATGCGTTTGGTTGTTCCAATCGACTGTTTTGAAAGCCAGTACATAAACCGGCCGCGCACAAATTTGGGAATCAGCGCCGGGTCGCCGAAGGCGAACGTTCCGTAGTTGTACACCGGGTCACGCGCGAGGGGATTGGTGACCGGCGCCTTTTCGTTATGAATCCAAATCGCGTCGTGACCAAACTTAAAAAACGCATGGTCGCCGGGGCCGAACGTTAAAACGTACACTTTGAGATCATCACCGCTGACCTCGGCCGATGCGCGGCCTGAAAGGGTGACGGCCGCCACCATCATTGCCCAAACCAACACCCACCGCGTCACGCGCCAGCCCAACATGGCTCGCGCCTTAGCACTGTCCGCCTAAAAAGTCGCGTTTTTGATAAGCCACGCGTTCAAATGCTCAACCTTCGCAGGCTCGACCACGGAAAGGGTGCCGGCCAAAACGGCGTTTCTACCCCTCCCGCCGATGGGTCAATTGCAAACCAAACCTCGTTCGGCGAGGGCCGAAGCACGTGAAACGACTGCGCGGGCATATACCCCTGACCGAGCAAAACAACGCGGTTTCCCAGGCTGTTTTGCGCCACGTCGAGCACCAAAACCGCATGTCCGGGCGCCCCTGCAAGTACAAAGAAGTCGCCGGGCGACAAATCATTCAGGTTTGTTTTTGAGGCGTCGCGCGCGAGCGCTCCTGTATTGGCCCACATAAATACCGAGTCGAGGTATTTTCGAAACGCTCCGTGGTCGTCGCGATTTGCCTTTTTTCCAAGCGGTTTCCACACCACCTTTTTGCCCTCACCGGCCGGCCGTTCGCCGTTCAGATAACGTTCAAACGGCATGGGTGTGCCCGCAGCAGCACGGTAAGAAATGTCGCGCTCCCCTTTGGACCAAAGCCATTCTGCATGAAGGCGCACAATTGAATCGGCGCACTGTTGCAGGTCGAGCGACCCTTCATCAAGCGCAATCACTCGGGCAAAGCGCGCGTCGTCCACGGGTAAGATCACCTGGCCGCGGTGATCGACTACAGGCCCTTTTGGCCGCAGCGGCAAACCCCGAAGCCATTGCCCAAACGAACCCGGTTGCACCGCAACCCTCTCAAAGCCGGCCGGCGGAGAGAATGTGTCTGACAAAACACCGGCAATTTCTTGTTGTGTACACGTTGAGTCGGAAAGCCACGGGTAATCTCCCCGATGAACCTCGGAACGCGCCCCCGACGACGCTGCGGCCGGCGCCTTTTCTCCCTGGGTAGATCGCGCGGGTTGAGAGGCGATCACCGCATGTTTTTGAGTGGACTGCGGCTCCACAGAAGTGGAACTCGGCGGCGTCACACATCCCACAATGAGAAGAACTGCGATCAACGCCCATGCAGACCGATGCGCAACGTTTCGTTTCACAAAAACTTCATCGCTCATGCCGCGCCCTTTGTGACCGCAAAAAGCAAACGACCATGGGCACAAAATAATCGGCTGACAAGCAAGAAGCACAAAGCCTCAATCAAACGCTATGGCGCGCCGTGTTTACCCGGTATAGTGAGCGCGCGAGGCTTTGAATGAAACATCCGGGTCGAATGGTGGCGGCCGCGCTTGCGCTTCTTTTTTGCGCCGCCACACACGCAAACGCCGAACCTACCGCCGAGGATCGCGCTGCGGCCGAGAGCCTTTTTCGAGAGGCGCTCGCTCTCATCCAAACCAACAAATACAGCGACGCATGCCCCAAGCTTGAAGCGAGCAACAAGCTCGATCCCGCGGTGGGCACGTTGTTCAACCTGGCCGATTGTTATGAACACACGGGGCGCACCGCCAGCGCCTGGTCCACTTTCGGTGAGGCGCGCCGGCTCGCTGAAAGAATGAAAGATCGGCGCGCGACCGACGCCGCACAGCGCGAAAAAGCGCTCGAAAACAATCTCCCCAAGCTCATTATCAAAGTGAGTGAAAAAGTCGACGGACTCGTTGTCAAACGCGACAACAAACCTCTCGACGCCGCCCTGCTTGAAAGTGCTGTCCCCGTCGACTCGGGAAAACACACTGTGGAGGTGACAGCCCCGGGCCGCGAACCGTGGTCAACAACGGTCGACGTTCCTGACAAACCGGGTGAGGTCACCGTACAAATTCCTCCCCTCGCGGCAGCGCGTTCCGCCGCTCCCACAGCATCGGCCTCGGCATCGGCATCCGGTCAACCTGACACTCCGCCTTCCGGTATGAGTGGTCAAAAAATCGCAGGCATCGTGGTTGCCGGCGTTGGCGTTGCGGGGCTTGCCGTGGGCGGCGTTTTCGGCGGTTTAACCCTGTCGGCGGTTGGGGCCACCGTTTCAGAAGGTCACTGCGTGGAGGGGAAACCGGTGAGGTGTGACGCCGAGGGCCTTTCGGCCCGAAAGGACGCGGAAGTCACGGCCAATATTTCAAACATTGCCCTTGCGGTAGGCGGCGCAGCCGTCATCGGCGGCGTGGTGCTCTACTTGGTGGCGCCTTCCCCACAAAAAAGCACTGGCAGTATGCAATTAAAACCGCATTCAAAAGCGGCCAAAACAACAATTCAATCTGTACAAGTTTCACCTTGGCTCGGCAACGTCAACGGACTTTCTGTGACCGGATCCTTTTGAGGAACGCGCTTTTTTCGGAGACCACCATGGCAAAACGAACTTTGCTTTCGCCGTCGCTCTTTCTGACCTTCCCACTCCTCTTGGCCGCTTTTACCGCGGGTGGATGTCAGATCATTGCCGGACTCGGGGGAGAAGAGCCCCTTGCAAGCGGCGGTTCCGGCGGTTCCGGCGGCTCCGGCGCCACGGGAGCCACGGGCGGAAACACGGGTGGAACGGGCGGAACAGGTGGCATGTCCGGCCCCTGCACGCCGCCTGATACTCAAACCTGCTATTCAGGTCCGGCCGGCACCAAAGACGTGGGCGTATGCGTCGGTGGAGTTTCTACCTGTTCACCTGAAGGTATGTGGGGCCCGTGTGAAGGTGAGGTTCTACCCTCCACGGAAACGTGCGCCAACCCGGCGGACGAAGATTGCAGCGGGTATGACTGCTCGGTTTGGGTTAAGGCTATTCTCGGCGATGTGTACGGTGAAACTGTCGCCATCGACGTAAGCGGAAATGTGTACGTCGGGCTGTACGTATCGGCCGGCGTTGACGTGGGGGATGGCGATCCCGTTGTGCCGCAGGGCAACACCGACGTAGCGGTTGTCAAATACGACAAAGACGGTAACTTTGTTTGGAAGTACGTTCTGGGCGCGCCCTCCGAGGTAACTATCAACGACATCTCCGTCGACGCATCGGGCAACGCCGTTTTCTGCGGCGGCACGTCGGCTTCCACCGACTTTGGAAACGGCGCCATTGCCGCGGGTGCATACGTTGCCAAACTCAACTCCAGTGGGCAGATCGCGTGGGCGGTCACCGGAACGGGCGTTGGAGCTGCACCTCCCAGTACAAGCCACGTGGCCATCAACTCGCAGGGAGATGTGTACGCAGCCGGCAGCGCCATGGGTATCGACTTTGGCAGCGGCGTTCTCCAAGGAGGCACCGATCCCATCAGTTTCTTCCTAGTCAAACTCAAAGGCGCATCGGGTCAGGTTGACTGGGTGAAAATGACAAAGAGCAACTACGAAGAAAACATCAACGGCCTGACGGTAGACGCCTCCGACAGCGCCGTGTTCGCTGGAACCTTCAGGGGAGCTTACCTCAACCTCGGCGGCCCCGGATCGTCGCCCAACGACATCTCCAACAGCTCCAATCAGCTCGCACCCTACATCGCCCGCGTGCCACCCGGCGGCGCTCAGGCAGAAGGGAAAGTGCTCGCCGCCAACAACCCGCTGACCGCCGACGTCACCGGCATTGGGGTTGACAAGTTCGGTGAAGCCACCGTCGTTGGCGGGTTTAGCGGGTATATCCAATTCCAAAGTGGCAACTATACTGCGGGATCCAACTACGTTGCCTTCATGGTGCATGACCAGGTTACAAGTTTCAACCAGTGGTCGCAGGCATTCCCTGTAATGGATGGGTATGCCGGGTTTAACAAGGTCGGCGTCGACAGCGCCGACAACATCGTTGTTTCCGGTCAATACGGTGGAACACCCAACTTCGGCGGAGGCGCTCTACCCATGACGGCGTCAGGGTTTGTTGTCAAGTTTGACAAAACAGGCAACCATCTTTGGAGCCGCTCGTTTGACTTTGAGGACGGCAACTTCAGCGATATGGCCGTGGGTGGCCCCGACGATTCTACCGTGTTGGTTGGGACTTTCTACGGAAGCGCCAACCTCGGAACCGGGACAATTCAGGCCGACCAAGGCGCTTTCATAGTCAAGTTGGCCAAGTAGAGCCGCATTCGGCCGATTGGCTGCTACTGGGCCTCGATCCGGTAGATGTTACCGTACATACTCACCACATAAACGTTTCCAAAGTTGTCCTGACCAAACGAGGAAGTGGCGGCAATTCCGCTCAGTTGGTTGGTAAGGTCCACAGGCGTCACAGTTGCCTGACCTTCCCACTTAAACATCCACATTTTGTCGGTCACGTAATCGGCGTAAAAATACGTGCCGCGCAACCCTGGAATGTCTTTTCCACGGTACACATACCCGCCCGTAACGGATTTACCCGTCAAGTGATTATACTCCGTGACCGGCAATGTCAGGCCGGTTTGATCACATCCATTCGACGGTTCAAAACACTGCGTACCTTCCATGGTGTTCCAACCATAGTTTTTGCCTCCTTGGCCGGCCTTTTCCACGTCAATTTCTTCAAGCTCATCTTGACCAACTTCACCAATGTACAAATCGCCGGTGCACAGATCAAAACTGAACCGCCACGGATTGCGCAGACCCATGTCCCAAATTTCGGGGTTGCCACCTACCATATTGCCGGGCGGGATGGCGTACGGGGACATTGAGTCAACATCCAGACGGAGAATTTTTCCAAGTCGAGAATTTTTGTCTTGCCCGCTGTCAAGCGGGTCGCCGCCCGCTCCGCCGTCACCGAAACCGATGTATAAAAAGCCGTCTTTCGGGCTAAATTCAATGGATCCACCATTGTGATTTGTATACGGTTGAGGCTCGGTAAGAATGGTTTGAACCGGGGCGGCGTCGGCCTTGTTGGGGTCGGCCGAACGCTTGAACTCCACAATGCGGGTGTCGCCTTTGGGGTTTGAATCTGAAAACGGACCGTTACTGTAGTGGACAAAAAAGCGCCCGTTCGTTGCATAGTCCGGGTGAAACGCCAAACCCAACAGGCCCTGTTCCTGGTGATAGCCGTTTGGAGCGTCGGGATTGGCAACGTCGGCTTGAATGTCCAAAAACGGATCGGGCAATACCTGACCATTTTGTACAATCCAAATCTTGCCCACCTGCTCCACAACAAACAAACGATCGTTGTCCCCCGGCGCCGACTTGACAAGAATCGGCCTTTCGAAACCGCCCGCCACCTCGGTCAGTTGAAGCGCTGGAACGGCACCTTCCGCCGGCGAACAATCGTAGTCCACCGGGATGGGTGTACCACCGGTGCCGCCTCCGCCGGTGTCGGTGGTGCCCCCGCTGGACGATGTGGACGTGGTGGACGAGCCGCCGCCCCCGGTAGAAGTGGAACCGGCGCTGCCACCTTGGCCGGTTTCTCCACCGTCGCAACCGGCGGAAAAAGCGAGCAGCGAAGCGGCACCAACGGCAAGAAGAAGATTGGGAAGAGTGGAAGTTTGCATCCAACCATCATAGCGTATTTTGCACCGCCCCAAGGCCACCCAATTCGGAGCCGTGGCATCCTTTTTTCTTTTTTCACCCCGGCGCTTGATCGCCGCGCTTGATTGCTCGTTCGCAAACCGATAGGTCTTGGCAATGGCAAGTGCTCCGAGCCTCCAATTGTCGGCTTCACCTTCCCTCTTGAGAGTTGTACGTTTCGCGTCCCTCGGCACGGTATGCCTCAGCGCCGCACTCATCTTGAACGCCCCTGCGGCGCTCGCCGATGTGCCGCCCCCCGACGGTCAAACGCGTGTCCACTACTCAATCAAAGTGAGCGGCGCCCCGGCCGGAAACGTGGTTGTCGCCTCGCCCATGTCCACCTCCGACGGCAGTTCGGTTGCGGTCGTCAACGAGGGTCAGGAAATGGGTTTCTTTCAGGGCTACGTGCCCACGGTGTACACACTCCCTTCGGCGGACCTGGTGTCGGTTCAAGTCAAGGGCCCTGAAGCGCTCACCGCTCTCAAGTCCAAAGCGCTTGTGTGCATCCAAAAAGTACCCCGCGTTTTCCAGGTTCCCACAACGAGCCGCGTTACCAAAATGGTGGACGTGTTTCAGATTGAGGTGTCGCAGGGAGCGTGCAAAGCAACGCTTGTCAAAACGCTCTACAGCGGTGCCTCGGGTGAAAGCGGTGAAGGTGGAGTCGACGCGAGTGGAAAGCGCACCGCACCGGCACCTTTCCTCGCGGATGAGTTACCTCCCACCGGCGATACAAGTCTCTCGCCCAAGGGCGCGGCGTCTCCCAATACCAACGCAGGCGCCTCACCTGTTGCCACCGGTACCGCCGCCCCCATGTCAGATCAACCCGCCAACGCACCCGCGGCCTCGCAAGGTGGATGCGCCGGGTGCAGTTCTACCGGGATCGCAGCGTCGGGAATGGGTGGGGTGGCTCTTGCGGCGCTCGCCGCCTTGACAGGGCGACGAGCGCGCAAAAAAACCAAACGCTCACGGTAGGTTCATCCAACCATCCCACAAAACCCGCCCAACGAGCGTTGTGGAGCCCGCTCCGTCGGGCTTAAAAATGGCGGTTTCACCCCAAGCGAGTTGATCGAGTACAGGGCATACAAACCCGGCATGACTTACCATGGCGGTGTTTGAGTTTACCGGGGTGGCGCTTTCCAACAAATCGTAGGTGAGAGCGCAGCGATTTGCTTCATCATAAACATAATATGTCAAGCTCGGAAGCTGCTCCACCGCGGGCCCCAGGTCAAAAAGCTCAGCTGTTGTAAAACAGCGACAATATTCGCTCGAAAAACCTGACCAAACGGAATGTTTAACATGTCAAGCGACATTCCAATTGCGGTTGCCTGCATCACACCTGTACTGTCAAGTTGGCGTGTGGTTGCCGCGCCCGCGGGAGGGCAATTGGCATCGCAGCTCCTCCACCAGTCGGGCACCTGAGTGGTTTGGGCCGTTCCGAGCATCAGGTTGTCCAGACATACCGTTGCGGCCGCATGGCGCCAAAAAAGATGATATCCACCGCCGCGGAGCGCTTGTACAAGTGTGAGCGCTACTTGAGCAAAAGCCCCGCTTACGTCGCAGCCTCCCACGCCGCATCCGTACACCGCGTAATGGTAGGTTCGCGGGGTATCCACCGTGTCGGGGAGCAGGTTTTCGAGATCATCCAACGCCGACACAGCCGGCCCTTCGTAGACCAACACCGCATTGGGATCATCGGCCGATTCAGGCGGCGCGTTCAGGCGGCGAACAAGTTTTACCCCGGTATAAGGTGAACCGGTCCCGGGTGCAATCCAGGCCAAGTTTACATCTTGTGTTTCAATTTGGGCGGTCAGGTTCATGGCACCGCCCATTCCACCTGTCCCGCCCATTCCACCTGTCCCGCCCATTCCACCCATTCCACCCATTCCACCTATCCCGCCCATTCCACCCATTCCACCCATTCCACCCATTCCACCCACTCCACCCATCCCCGCCGATCCGCCGGCTCCACCTGTGGATGAACCTGCCGTGCCCGCACCGGCACTTCCACCGGCGGTGCTCGTTCCCCCCGCTGCACCTGTACCGGTGGTGGACAGAGAGCCGTCGGTGGTTTCGCCGCTGCTGCCGGTTGGGACACCCTCCAGATCTTCACAACCGGTGAAACTCAACCACAACGTCAAGACAAGAAATCGTTTGGCCTCGCGCATCATGCCAGCCTTATGTAGGTTGAGCCACGTTCCTGCAAGGGGGAAACTGCGCAAGGTCCAGCGAAAAAAAGTTCTTGCTAGATAGTTTTAAATTATGCTAACTATTATCCGGCATCGAAACCACCTGAATTCCCACTTCCCTCGGAGATCCACATCATGAAAGAGGCTCCCAAAGGCTGGCCCCGCATCTCGTCGTGTCTTTTTTACAACGATGCGGCCAAAGCGATTGACTGGCTGTGTGATGTTTTCGGTTTTGAAGTTCGCCTCAAAGTAGAAGGAGAAGGTGGACGGATTGAACATTCTGAACTGGTCTATGGTGATGGCCTCATCATGGTAGGAAGCGCCGGCGGGCATTCGGACAGAAAGCGTCCTCTACCGTGCGGAAGCCCCCAATCCGTAGGAGGCATCAACACCCAGGCGCTGCTCATTCAAGTAGAAAACGTTGATGAACATTGCGCACGGGCCCGGGCAAAAGGGGCCACAATTGTTGAAGAGCCCACCACGCACGACTACGGCGACGACTATTGGGCAGATCGCGTTTACCAAGCCCAAGACCTTGAAGGGCACGTGTTTTGGTTCAGCCATCGCGTTCGTGGATAGGCGCCCTTTATGGAACCTGACATTGACAAAACCTTTTTCGCCCTCGCCGACAAGCAGCGCCGTACCATTGTTGAAATGTTGGGTGAGGGCCCGCAACGCCCAAGTCAAATAGCCGCTGCCTTGGGGATACCTCGGCCCGCGCTGAGCAGACACCTGAAAGTGCTTCGCGAAGCCGGGTTCATTCAGGTGCGAGACGTGAGCGACGACGCGAGGGGAAGGTCGCTCGCCCTTCGGCGCGAACCGGTCACAGCGGTTCGCAATTGGTTGGAGCAGGTAGAAGCGTTTTGGGAAGATCAACTCCTGTCATTCAAGAATCACGCAGAAAAAAAGACCAAAAAAAGACAATGACGGGCGGACAGCTTTTGCGGTCTCGCCGCTCTGGCGCTTTTTTCCCGGGCCTCAATATCCCAACAAAACTGAAACATGAATCAAGAACTTTTAGGTGATCGGGCGCGTGTCACGGTGCTTGTTCGGGTACCAATTGAAGAAACGTTTCGCATTTTTACAGAAGAGATCGACCAATGGTGGCGCCGCGGGCCCAAATTCAGAAACGCCGGCTCGAAGATGGGGCTCATTTATCTTGAGCCCAATGTCGGTGGACGTTTGTTTGAATCGTTTGAAAAAGCGGGTCAAACAACGGTTTTTGAAGTGGGTAAGGTGGTCGACTGGCAACCTCCCCAGCGCCTCGCCTTCACCTGGCGCGCTTCCAATTTTACGGAGGGTGAGTCTACCCTCGTGGAAGTAGACTTTAAACCTTCCCAAAGTGGAACACTCGTCACCGTCACCCACAGCGGCTTTTCAAAGCTGCGGGCCGATCACCCGGTTCGCCACGGCCAAGAAGTCGCGGCGTTTATTGGTACAATGGGTAGGTGGTGGGGCGAGCTGCTTTCAGCTCTTCGAGAACACGCCGAGTAGAAAAATCGGCGGCGGTTTTGAAGTAACAAAATGCCGGGGCTTTGCCATGCGGCTCCGCCGCCTTTACTTGACGATAGTCTGACAGCCAAACACAATGTCAATGCCGGCCTTGTTGCTGGCCTTTACAAGCTCGCACGTGGCATCGCACAAAATGATCTTTTGCGGGCTGGCGGGATTGTCGTAATACCATCCCGCTCCGCTTCCGCAGGCACCCACGTTTGCCACTTGAGGAACAATTTCAGGCGCACCGCCTTCAGGTGTGATTTGAACGTTTACAAGTTCGTAGTCCAACTCCCCTTGGGAAGGTTGGGGAATGTCAAACTCGCACGCGAGCAAACTGCCCTGGATCTTTTTCATGGCATCCAAGAACTGCTGCCCGGCGTTGCCATTTGTAGAAACCAAAAATGCCTTGGTGGTGCCACCCGCCTGCGCAATGGTGTTGAGGGCTGCCACGTCACCGATACCAATCACATAGGTCAACACCTTTGGGTTGCCCGCCGCCGCTGTGGCCGCCAACATGCTGATTTGAGAAATGTCCTGGGGCGCACATTCTGTGGGTACACCGTCGCTCGCAAGCACCACGGCCACCGTGTGGTCCGGTGCGGCTTGAGCGCGCGCGATCGCGGCATCAATGGCACCTGACAATGCCGGTGCGGTGGGGGTTAAACCCTTGGGCGCGTGCATGGTAAGGGAGTTGACAAGCGCCGAAGCGTTGCCCGGCAAAACCGAAACCGGAACCTCCAAATCGGCGTATTCTGCCTTGTTGCACGTGGCATTGGCGCCGCCAGAATAACATTGTCCTTGAAAGCAGATTCCACCGCCGGGGCATGCGGCGCCGTCTGCCAGCGCGCAGCTCTGACCCGTGGGAGGTGAGCAGCAGCACGTGTTGGTGCTCGTATCTGTAATTTGGAGGTCGGGTAGAAAACAGTCGGCGCAACTTGTACAGGCACCGTCGGGAAGTGGAAAATACTGAAGACCAACGCTCAACCCCGCGGCGTCGGGCGCCTGCACAAACGTTTTTAGAGCGTCTGTCACGAGCGCCCAGACTGTTGTATTACCAACCTCACCCGCCATGGAACCTGACTGGTCAAGCATGATGACTAGGTCCACCGGGGTAAACGTGCCTTGCTGGGTTTCACTCGCACATTCTTGAATGCCGCCGGTTCCGGTACCGGTTCCGGTGGCCCCGCCGAACAATCCTCCCACGTTGGATGTCCCGCCGGTCGCCCCCATTCCCGAAGTGGAACTACCCCCACTGTTGCCCGCCCCCCCAAAACCGCCCGAGCCTGTGCCCCCTGTATCGCCACATCCAACCGCAATGGCAGCTGCACAAGCCAACGCAACCACCGCACAGCGCGCAATTCCACTCATGAGGTTTGCTCCGTGATCCAAAAGTCGCGGCGCCCAAGCGCCCAACAAAGCCTTTCGAAATGTTCGCTCGCCAACTCCCCAACGTCAAGCGCGGTGAGGACAGCAAAAGGTTAAGGGGCTCGCAACTCCGGCATGCTCTTTGTTAAAGCGCCGTCTCACATTGCTATTTACGCGGCAACAGAGGTGGGTGAATGGCGACACGATCGGATCTGAAGCGAGGGTACACAATGCGCGGTTTTTGTAGGCCTGGATTTGCAGCATTTTCAACATTGCTTGCAGCTGCAACGGCGGGATTCGGCTGCGATCCAGCCGATACCGATGAAACAACCGGCTCCAGCTCCGCAGAAACTACCACCACCGTTGAGTGCGCAGTCAACGAAACTCTTTTGGCCGACGGTCGGTGTCAACCGCCGGGGTTGCCTCTCGACATGCCCTGCCCCCCGGGAGAGGCGCCCCTGGAGAGTGGCACCTGCCAGGCGGCGGGAGTACCCCCGGATGAGTGCGGCGACGGTTTTGAAGCCGACGGAAAAGGAGGGTGTCAACCGATCTTGCCTTCTGACAAGTGTCCCGACGGGTGGATGGCAATCCCAGGTGAAACCCAATGCCACGAGGTGGCTCCGTGTGGCAACGGGACGTGGGGTGAAATTCCAGTAGAATCCGACACTCAGTTTGTGGACGGATCTTACCAGGGGCAGGACAGCGACGGGTCGCAAAATAAGCCTTGGAAGACCATTCAAGCGGGCGTGGATGCCGCAGCCGACGGCGCGGTTGTGGCCGTCGCGGCGGGAGTCTACCAAGAGAACCTTACCATCCCCCCGAACGATCCAATCAAGCTGTGGGGTCGCTGTCCTTCCATGGTAACTGTGGAAGGCGTGGCAGGGTCAAACACACCGGCGATCGTTGTGCTTGCAGACAATGCCGAGGTTCACAACCTGGGTGTTACAGGTAATGGCATTGGGGCCGGTATTGCCGGATCGAACGTGCTGTTTGAAAAGGTACACATACGCGACACAGTGTCCGTGGGTATAGTCGTCGACGGCGCCGACCTGCGCGTGAAAAGGATCGCTTTTTGAGCGAACACATCGCGCCGGTATCCTGGTGCAGTCGGGTTCGGATGTGGTCTTGGAAACATCCATGATGACGGACAACTTGGCTCTCTCAAACGGAACCACGGGGCGCGCCGTTGAAACCGTATCGGGGCCGGGAGTCAACACGCTCACAATTGACTCATGCCTGCTCCAGCGGAGCAACGACGCGGCCATTTCCACGGCGGACACCACCCTCGTCATGAGCCGCACAGCCGTTCGTGACACTCTACCCATCGCGGGAAACGACTCTTCATTTGGGGTGGGTGTGGCGCTTTATCAAACGACCTTTACCATTTCGCAAAGCACTGTGGAGCGAGCGCACACGTCGGCGGTCGAACTTGTTCAGTCTAAAGGTAGCATTGTCAACTCTACCGTGAAAGACACGCTCTCCATCGGTGATCCGCAAATTGTGTACACAGGCATTCGCGCTGTCAGCTCCAATTCCAACCCCACCGAGCTGACTCTAAAAAGCTCCACCATATCGGGAACCCCGCAAGTGGCGATCATGGTGTACAAATCAACGGCCACAATTGAAGGCGCACTTGTGTACAACAACATGGTAGACTTGGCACACGCGCGCGGGGCGCCGGTTTTGGCCGACACAGGTACGATCACCATGCGGTACAGTGTACTCACTGAAAACTGGGGAGGTGGGTTACTCATCCGACGCGGCTCTGGACTGCTCGACTCGTCGGTGGTGAAAGACGTGCAGCTGGAGTTGGGATTTGGGCCGTGCGCGGCAGTCATAAGGCTTCCCAATGAAGTGCCGGCCGACCTGAAAGTGTCAGCCTCTTTGCTTGAAGGATGTTCTCAAGTGGGAGCGGTTTCATACCAGGGCAATCTGACGGTAGAAAACTCCCTTGTTCACGACGTGTTTCCAAGCGTGGAGGGCTTTGGCGGTGATGCCATCAGCGTTGTAAACGAAAAAATGCCCGACGGCGCGTTGACGGTCAGGAGCACACTCGTCGACGAGGCAACCCGCGCTGGGATTTCAAGTTTCGGCGCCTCGGCCACTGTTGAAAAGTCGGCGATCCTTTGCACCAAGTTCGGCATTGTTGCCGAACCACTTGATATGTACACAGCCAATGTCGCGTTGCCCGAAGATTCGCTCTGCGGATGCGACGATGCGATGGGCGCCTGCACCGTGGAAACCGCTGGAATTGAAGTATCTGCCGATCTATACTGAATCTTCTTCAACGAAACGATCCGTTTTCCAGAAGGCAAACCATGAATGTACGCCTCTTCCGCGCCGCCAGCATTCGGCTCTGCGCATTGGTGCTTGGGGTGTCAGGCTGCTCGGAGTCTCCTCCGAAAAAACCTCAAGCGGAAGCTTGCCCCACCGGTCACCTCACTCGCGACGATGGCAAGTGCCAACCCCCCGGCCTACCCATTGATATGGAGTGTCCGCCGGGTCAGGTTCCAACCAATGCAGGTGCTTGTCGAACCGCCGGGGTTCCACCTGAAGAATGCGGTGATGGGTTTGAATTTGACGGTGTGGCCGGTTGCATACCCATTTTGCCCGCCAAACCCTGTCCCTTTGGGTTGATGGCCATTCCGGGAGAAACCGCGTGCCGTGAAATCGCCCCCTGCGGAACGGGGACATGGGGAGATATCCCCATTGAACCCAACACGCAGTTTGTGGATATTGGCTATGCGGGCGGCGACAGCGACGGGACGCAGGCGAAGCCTTGGACAACCATTCAGGCAGGGGTGAACGCGGCTGAAAAAGGGGCGATTATCGCCGTTGCCGCGGGTGAATATGTGGAAGACGTGAGCCTTTCATTTAAGCGAAAGCGCATTTGGGGCAGGTGCCCGTCCATGGTCAGTATTCACGGCACCAACCCGTCGGGGGCGGCGCTCGAAGTGTACATTTCAGACACCGAGGTACACAATCTGGCACTCACCGGCAGTGGGCTTGGAGCGCGGATCCACAACGCCAGTCCTGTCACTTTTGATCATGTTTGGGTGCACGATACCGGTCTTTGGGGGTTTACTTCCGACGGCTATGCAGACTTGATATTGCGCAACTCGCTTGTTGAAAAAACGGGAGAGATTGGGGTTGCATCGCGCGGCGGCGACATCCATGCAGAAAACTCGGTTGTTCGTGACATCACCGTGTTTGAGAGCAATGTTGCTTTTGGATTCTACCATGATGAGACAACTCCCGGTCGAGTTACCATTTCAATTGTGGGGTCCGCCCTTGAACTCAATCATCGCAACACTGTATCGGTATTAAATACCGATTTAGTCATGGAGCGGGTCGCCATTCGAGAAGGAGGTCCGGCAATTGGACTGGACGTGTGGTTTGGCATTGTCGCAGAAAAGGGCTCTGCCGCTCAGGTCCGGCAAACAACGGTAGAAGGCTCCCATGGAGCCATTTTTGTGGGCGAAAGTGACGCCGTGCTTGATCGGGTCACATTGCGGGGCGGCGAAGTGTTGCCAACGTCGTTTGGATCGTACAGCGGAGGGATTCTCATTTCGGCCGATGTCCTCAACGGCGGTTCAGCAACAGGTCAAATTCTCAACTCCGCGGTGATCGATGCACCCCAATTCGGGGTGGCAGTATTGGGGGCCGAAGTTCAAATGGAAGGCACATTCATCACAGGAAGCGTGGCGGCCGGCGGGCATGAATCGGCGCTTGACGCAGAACGGTCAAAGCTCACTGTCAACCGCTGCGCGCTCATCGATAATTCTCACTTTGGCCTCAGCACCGAAGGGGCCGAAGTGATCGTTACCTCCACGCTCATTTCTGGGGTGAAGGGTACAATCGACGCCGGCGAATGTGTCACCACTCGCAAAGTGCTTGGCCCTGGGTCGCTCGAAGAATCAAGCCACCTGACAATGCGCGCATGTCAGATCGAAAATTGTGAACAGTCGGGTGTGTTTGTTTCCGAGTCCACGGCCGTGTTGGAAAACTGTGTTGTATCCAATGTCAACCCTGATGTGCAGGGAACGTTCGGCGACGGCATTGTCCTCATCAGCGACGAGCAGCAAACCGAACCGTCTGTCTTGAGCGGCACTCTCGTTCAAGATGCGGCGCGGGCAGGAGTGGGCGTTTACGGCTCCAATGTTGAAATTGGATACTCGTCTGTCCGATGCAGCGGATTTGACCTGGTTGCCGAGCGGTATGGCAACATTGACTATTCAATTGATAAAGCCGGTGACAACGTTTGCGGTTGCAACAACGAGACGGAGCTGTGCAGAGTACAAAGCCCCGGAATTGCCGCCCCACAAATTGAAAATTAACTGACTAACACCCTACGATGCGTACACTTTTGCCCAACACTTCTACTGTTCTCTGGGTGAGGCGCTCCTCCCAAGGGAGCGATGAGCGGAGGTCAAACAGGATAAGCCAACCTTCGGTGAGACCCGCCCGATCAAGGTAACCTGACACTTGCTTCAGGGCGTCGGCCTCGGTTTCTGAATGGCGCCGCAGCTTTACTTCAATGGCGTGTCGTTCACCTTGCCAGAAGATCATCAGGTCGAGCGCGCCGCGGCCCAGGCCATATTCGCGTTCAATCCGTCCACCCCCATTCACAATCCGCTGGAGAAAAGCCATTAACATGAGGTGGGGACCGGCTTCACGGTACGAAAAACCCTCCGCCGCCAGGTGCCCGTCTTTGCGCCAAAACTCTTGCCACGCGGTCATTAGCTTGGGTAGATCGAGCGAGCCGTCGGCGCGCACATACCATTCAGTGGGTTGGTGAAGACTGTGCTGTTGGTTCCACGTGAGCGCTCGGGGGATAATCTCCCGGTAGATGGGATTGGCTATTGCAAATTCGCCCCTGTGGCGGCGAATGATGCCGAGGCCAAGGGTATAGTCCACGTCGTCGCTGGCAAGGCCACCGGGAATGAGTTCTCCCGCAAGCATCACATCGAGAAGCTTCTTTACGCGCGGGTCGTGCAGCTTATGAATCAGTGAATCGATATGGGTGCGACGTTCGACAATAATGGTCTCTTTGGCAGCTTCAATGTGCGCCGCGGTAATGGGTACACGTCGGTCACGCACGTCGCGATCGACCACTTGGTCGGCCAAGGCGTTGACAAGCCACGGATGCCCCTCTGTCAGGTATACCACTTTGGCCACCGCTTCTGCTTCAAACGGTTGACCTGTTTTGGTGGTATGTTGACTCAGCAGTTCTGCCACCTCTGCCTCGGTAAACGCTGCCAATGTGGTCGCCTCGGCCATGATGTTGAACGGAGAAGCCGAGCCCAACCACGCAACGGCGTTTCGCTCGCTTTGCGACAGGGTATAGTCGCGCACGTTGCGCTGACCCACAAGCACAACGCTGTGAGCAAATGGTAAGTCACGCCGGGATACATACCCATCCCGAAGTTGGGTAAGAAATGTCACCATGGTTTTGCCCACGAGACAATCCACCTCGTCAAACACAACCACGAGGGGACGCTTCACACGCGACACAATCCAGCGAATGTACCGCGCTAGGCACGTGCGGGGATCGCCCAGCCATTGGTCACGTTCTTCAGGGCGGGGCATACCTGGGAAAGACCGTGCCAGTGCATCATCGACGTTGTTGAGCACCGTTACAAATGCCACCTCCGGGTTGGACTCATCACGCGCAGTTTGCAAATCTACCCAAATAGCGGAAAATTGCTCTCCTGAATTATAGTGCCGGATGAGCCATTGGGCGCTTGTTGTTTTTCCGGTTTGACGGCCCGCGTGAAGGGTAAAATAACGGCCGTCGTCAATCAGCTCCATGATCCTACCCAATCGACGTTCAGGCGGGAGCATATAATGCTCATCGGCATAACACGGGCCGGTGGTGTTGAAACGGGGTTTCATGACAGGTGGAGCATGCCACAGATCGGTGTTGAGCGGGGGATAAACTTTAATGCTATTTCGCAGACAGTGCGCTCTTGTTCATGCGCGTGAACGAACAGTTTCACTGAAACTGAGCGAGCTTATCCGCCCGTGTTTGGCGGCGCCACGTACGAAGTCACACGAAGCCCTGGAACAAGGTCTTTGGCGTCGTCGAGTAGAATGACGATCTCCAACACTTTTGTATCAATGCGCTCTACCGGGTCGTCGTTGCGAACGTTTTTTCTACCCATTCGGCGGCCCTTCTCAATCACTTTCCCTGAGAATTTCCGGCCCGGAAATCCGTCGGCAATCGCCCACGCAGTTGCGCCGACAGTCACTTTTGCAATGTCACGTTCATCCAAGTCCATTCGAACGGTGAGATGGGAAGTGTCACCCAAAACGAGAAGCGCCTCACCTCCCGCGGGATTATAATATTCGCCCACGCGGAGCTTGATCTGAAGGACTTCACCGTTGATCGGGGCCTTCACCTTCGACCTGTCAAGCGTGGCCTGAGTCTGCGCTTTGCGAGCTTCGGCCGCGGCAAGGCGCGCTCGCGCGGCCGAGATATCCTCGGACCGGGAGCCCGAAGCACTCAACCTGCGGCGGGCGTCGGCCGCTTTTGCACTTGCTGAATCGGCCGCAGACTGACTTGTTGCTTTCTCCAACTCATCTTTGGAAACCGCCCCTGAAGCAAACAAAGACTCCGCACGAACACGTGCTCGTTCAGATTGTTCAGCCCGGGCTTTGGCAGCCGTTGCTTCAGCCGCCGCCGCTTCAATATCCTCCGAACGTTGCCCGCGAAGAGCCCTTTGGAGTTCTGCCTTGGACAGCTGAATCTCGGCCTCCGCTGCGGTCAAGGCGGCTTGTTCAACGGCGCTGTCAAGCTCCACAAGCACCGTCCCCTCGGTCACCGTCTCCCCTTCTTTGACATGGATCTTTGCAATGCGACCGCCGATCGCCGCGGCAACGCGGGTTTCAGGGGCAACGGGCTCAACAACGCCGAGCCCTCCAACAGCGCCCTTTTCTGACAGATCGCGCCTTTCATCTTTGGTGCCCGGAGGCGGTTTTTCTTCCCGTTGCGCATTGGCGCTGTCGGCGGGCCGCGGCACACTGGGAGATCCTGCGGCCAACGTTCGCCCTATAACAACCAGGCCCAACATCCCCAAAATCGTGAACACCACAATGAACCACGGAATTTTTCGACTCATGATGACATCTCCACGAACTGGCCGTCTTCCATGTGGACAAGCCTGTCTGCGAGGTGAAAAATGCGACTGTCGTGCGTCACAACAAGCACTGTGTGCCCACGCTCTTTTGCCAGTTCTCGGAGCATTTCTGTCACCGAGAGGCCACTTTTTGCATCGAGACTGGCAGTTGGCTCGTCGGCCAATATGAGGGGAGGTGCACCGGCAACGGCGCGCGCAATGGCCACACGCTGCCTCTGACCACCTGAAAGCTCTTCAGGTTTGCGCTCGGCTTTGTCGCCGAGCCCCACCCTTTCCAACAAACGAAGCGCTTCATTTCGGCTTTCTTTTAGCCCAAAACCTCGGAGTTGAAGTTGAAAAGAAACGTTTTCTTCCGCGGTCAACGATGAAATCAAATTGTGACCTTGAAAGACAAATCCAATGTACGAGAGGCGGAGTTTGGGCATTGCAGATTCTGGAAGACCTGTAATTTCTTCGCCGAAGAGTGTAACCTTGCCGCTGGTTGCGCCCAAAACGCAGCCCAGAATGGAGAGCAGAGTTGTCTTACCGCTGCCACTCGGCCCGGCAAGCATGACAAGCTCCCCCTCGTGCATATGAAAGTCTACCCCCTTTAGTGCCTGAAACGCGAGGGGCCCAGTCCCAAACGTCTTGGTAACGCTTTTTGCGAGGATTGCTTGGCTCATCGAAACACCATGGCAGGCTCCAGCTTGCGAATGCGGAGCATGGAGAGGGTGGACGCAAAGATGCACAAGAGAAGCATCAGAATAACGGTGGCACCAAAGAGAGGTGCCGAGAGGTTGAGTGCCATTTGGGCAGATCGAATTCCATTGGCCATGAGACTCACCACGGCGAGGCCCAAGACCGAACCCATGGATGCGTACATCACCGATTGAACGAGCAGTAGAACGGCAATATCCCCCGTTGTTCCACCAATGGCCTTGAGCGTTCCAAACTCTCTCAGATTATCAATCACCGATGAGAACATGGTAAGTGAAACAATAACGAAGCCGACAATCAGGCCAAACAGAGTGGCTGTTCCGAAGGTGATACCAATGGCTGTTCGCGTCAGAACAAACATGATCGACGAACGTTTAAATTCAGCCTTTGTGTACACAACCGCTTCCGGCACTTGAGCGCGCAATGCCTCGGCCACCTGTTTGGGATCTTTTCCAGGTTCAACCCCGACAAGGACAAAGTGCGTTCTGTCTGAGTCTGTGCGTGAAATGAGCCGTGCAAGGTCATATTCTGCAAACGCGTAGGAAGGTCCAAACGGAACAAGGCCCCAGGTAAACGCGCCCGCGCGAACCGCGCGCCCATTCACTTCGCGAACGCTCCCCAGATTCATACCACCGTATTTGTCACGTTGGCTGTCTTCAAACACCATGGTGTCAGGATCGCCGAGGGCGTTTTTATCACCGCTCACCACGTTCCAGGGGCCACCTTTGCCCGCGGGCCACTTCACTCCAATCACACTTACCCCTTCGGTTCCGCCGTCGGGCCTTTTTACCGTCGCACCCGCAAAAATCAGGGGTTCAGACCATTGAACTCCGGGCGTGACTCTGGCTCTCGCAGCCGCGGTAATTGGCAATATACCACCGGCCTGCACCTGCATTGTGCCTTGAGGCGCAAGCCAAATATCGGCTCCGGCATTGTCAATGAGCATGGTGCTTTTCTGCATCAACCCAAGAAAAGTGCCTGCTTGTTGATTGGAAAGGATGACGGCAAAAACCACCCCAAACAGGGTGCCAATCATCTTCAACTTGCCATGAAACATCATGCGCAGCGCGGCAATGGCCATGGCACGCCAACGTATGAAAATCGGAGCCCTGCCGGGCAACGGACGCGCTTTCACTTGTCAGCTCCGGGTGTTTTGGTGGGCAGAGGCGCACCTGTCGATTCTACCCCGGGGGCCGCTGGAGCCTGCGGGGCCGGTGTCTTACCGGGATCGGAAGATCCGCCGTTGTCAGAACCGGCTTTGTTGGGCAAAGTGGCGCTGTCTTCCACCGCGGCGCTTCCACCCGATGTGATGGCCACTGTATCAATCGGTTTCCCTGCGGCGAGGCGCAGGGCGAGCCGCGCAAACACCAAGTCTGAATCAGCCTGGATGCGAGAAACCTCGGCCTGAAAAGCATCTCGATCGGCTTGGATCACGTCGAGTTGAGTCCCCGCGCCGTTGGCATAGCGATCTCGGGCAACCGCGGCCGCATGGGATGCAGCCTTCACCTGAGAACGGGCGGCTTTGCTCTTGGCAATCTGCGTTTTGACTTGCTCAAAAGACTCAAAAACGCGGTCCTTCGCGTCGCGTTCTGTTCGATCGTGCCGTGCGGTCGCCGCATCGGAAGCCGCTTTTTGTGCTCCGATTTGCCGGACGGTTCCAAAGTCCAAACGCCACGATGCCGTGAGGGCCAGTGTCCAATAGGCGTTTTGACCGGCGAACCCCGTTGCATTGGTAAAGCGCTCATTGGCAGAGGCTGTTACCGTGGGTAGAAGTTGTGTCCACGCGGCGGTCACCTGTTTGTCGGCGGCTTCTTTTTCGAGCATTGCCGCTTTCACGCCGGGCGTTTCTTTGGCTTCTTTTTCCCAGCTTTCGAGTGTACCTTCGTCTTTCAGATCGTCTGTCAAGACCGGAGCGCCCTGCGATGGGGCGAGACCTGAAAGGCTTTGCAACGCACGGCGAGCAAACGACTCTACCTGTTTTGCGTCCGCCAGGTTTTGTTCGGCCCGCGCAACTTCCGCTTCGGCTCTGTCCACCTCCAAACCGGCGGTTGCGCCCAAATCCTTGCGTACACCTGCAATGGCCTGCGACGCCTTCGCCGCGGCGAGGGCGCGTTCGGCAGCTTGTACAAGACCGCGACCGGCAATGGCTTGAGTGTACCTTTGGGCAATGGCCCGCTCCACATCCAAAGCTGTCAGATCCGCTCGAGCGGAGGCGGCTTTGGCCGCAGCTTTGGCGGCGCCGATTCGGCTCCATGAGGCCACGTCCACAAGCGGAACTTCAAGCGTGATAGTCGCTTCAAGTTGGTCTTTGGGTGTAATGATAATCGGGTCGCTTCCGGGTTGATTCACCTCGGCAGCAAACTCGTTGCGAATGTATTGCCCACGCGCTGAAAGGGACGGAAATATCTTTCCCCACGCCTGGTCTACCTCCGCTTCGCGTTGGGCAGCCGTGGCCTTGGCTTCACGCGTTTCAACGCTGTTCGACTTTGCGGCGCGAAGAAACTCGGGCAAAGGTTGCAGCGCAAAAACATTTGTTGTGGAGCCCAGCAGCGTGACCGCGCCGGAGACAACTGCAAATAGCGTTTTCTGTAATGACCTTCGCGCCATCATTTGGGTAGACCTCGCCATGCGAAATGTTTCGCGGGGGATCGTTTCATTGTAAAAAGCCTACTAAAAAAGCCTAATTCAATTGCCGTGGGCGGCTATGTCACCCCCCGTTTGGGTGTGAGGCCTACCCATAAGAGGTTGACATGACCGCGAACGAACTGCTCATCACTCAAGTCAGGTTGACCATGATGTTTGAGCAGCATCTCCATCATTGCAAAACTGTGAAGGCCGGCCATAAACGTGCGCGCCGCAATGGAAGGATCGAGCGCCCGAATGCGTCCACGCCGTATTTCTTCGCTAAAAAAATCTGTCAAATTCTGCAATGCGACAAGCGGCGGAGGCGGATTGGGACCGTCAAATGGCAACTTGCCGTCTGCCACCGATGGGTTGGAAAGCCGCATCATCATCAGAGGCATGAGAAGGCGGAAAAACTGGATCATCTGAAGACCCAGGTCGACAAGGTTTTCTTGAACATCACCCTTGCCAATGCGGGACGGTAATGAACGAATCCAAGGAACGTCGGCCGGCGCCGCTTCCATCGCGGCGCGAAACAACTCATCTTTGGATTTGAACCGCTTAAAAAGTGTCCCCTCTGAAACGCCGGCTTTCGCCGCCACATCCGCTGTGGTTGCGGCAATGCCGCGGCTCAAAAACAATTCGCGAGCGGCATTGAGAATGGTTTCGTCGCGAATGGTGGCCGTGCGAGCCATGAGCCGGACTCCTTGAACTGCGGAGGATCAAACAAAACAGAAAAGTCCTCAAACGAATAAGTGAGTGCTCACTCAATAAAGGTCGCGCGCGCCGCCGTCAAGCGGTTCCGACGTTTTTTTGTCGAGCCGGTAAAGCATCGCGCAACACTTCGGCGGCGATGGGGTGGCTCCGGGATCCTATGCCCGCCCGCGGTGGCACGGTCACTTCTGGGGACGTCGAAGTTTGGTCGACACTTTGCGAGGTGTACCTTCCCCTTGAACGGGTAAGTTCGCGGCGACTGGAATCACCGGTGTTCCTATTCCAGTCAGAAGCACGCTCACCAACTCTTCAGGGAGTTGATGCCCCTCTTTCATGGCGCCGGGCGGCAACCTCGCTCCTGCGAAACGCCTGACAAGCTGCGGGATCACCCCCACCGCAACCGTTACGCCGAACACCACCGGGAGGGACAGGTCGCCCCGAATTTCACCGGTCGCTATACCTTCCATCAGAACCTGACCTACCATTGCCAGGTGGCCGCGCTCAAACCTGTCGAGAAGGCGAGAAAGGCGATTGGATGAAACGAGGGCTTCGCGAACAACGAGGCGCACGGTGTCCAGGTCGTCGTCGCTGAGGGAACCTACCAACTGGTAGAGGTGCAATATTCGATCTTGCAAATGGGTAGATGTCTCGATGGCTGCGCCGATTTTTTGCAAAATGGTGGCGTATTTTTCTTCAACAACCGCAAAGAACAAATCATCCTTTGTGGGGAAGTAATAATATACCATCCCAATGCTTGTGCCGGCGTCGTCGGCAATTTGACGAAGCGAAGCACCGTCAACCCCGTCGTGCAAAAAGCGGTTTCGAGCGGCGTGAACAATGCGCGGGGCTATATCACTTCTGGGGCGGGGCATTATGTGATCTTCTTTGAAAAACGGACTGAAGCAAAAAGGATGAGTACACCCAGGATGGCCGTGAGCCAGAGAACCTCGGGGAGAACGTCAACGGCACCGGCTCCTTTGAGGGTGATACCGCGCACAATTCTGAGAAAGTGAGTGAGGGGCAACGCCTGAGAAAATATCTGGGCGGGTTTGGGCATTGCCTCAAATGGGAACATAAACCCACTTAGTAGAATGTTGGGGAGAAGGAAGAAAAACGACATTTGCATGGCCTGCTGCTGCGTTTTTGCCACGGTAGAGAAAAACAGACCCAGGGCAAGGTTGGCCGCGATAAACACAAACGAAAAGCCGTAAAGAAGGGGCACAGATCCGACAAAGGGAACGTGGAAAACAAGGCGCCCAACAAGCAGAATGAGTGAAATCTGAACGTAGCCGATAAGCACATAGGGTAGAATTTTTCCCACCACCAGTTCCACATTTTTAACGGGTGAAACAATCAGCTGTTCGAGCGTGCCGCGTTCGCGCTCTCGAACAATGGCCATGGCGGTGAGCATGACCATTGTCATTGTCAGGATCACTCCAACAAGGCCCGGCACAATGTACACAGCGGTACGAAGGTCGGGGTTATACCAGGTGCTCGGCTCAATTGAAATGGCCGGAGCGGATGCGGCGTTCATCCCAAGCCGTTTGACAAGGAGTTGACCTGAGCGAGCCGCGATGAGAGACGCTGCTGTATTGGTAGCGCTCGCTACGGTCTGCGGGTCTGACCCATCCACAACCAATTGGAGTTGAGCGGGGCGGCCCACAGTGATATTGGAAGAATATTCAGGTGGAACAACCAGGGCAACGCGGGCTTTTCCAGATCGGAGAGCGCGCTCTATTTCATCATACCCTTCCACATGACCGACAATGTCATAAAACCCTGTGGCCTCCATGCTGCGCCACAAATCGCGCGAAGCGGCGCTGTGGTCTTGGTCGTAGATGACCGTTGGAGTGTGGCGAACATCGGTGTTGATGGCATACCCAAAAAGCAGCAGTTGCATGACGGGTAATACGGCCATCATGGCAAGGGTCATGCGGTCACGCCGGAGTTGGCGAAGTTCTTTCCAGGCGATAATGCCAAATCGAACCGTCATGCTGCCCCACCCGGTTTTTCTTGTTGAATGCGAAGGTCTTCACGCACCATGGAGACGAACGCATCTTCCACAGTGACGCGCGATTCGCGATAGTCGGATGTGGCAATGCCCAGTGGAGTGAGGGTCTGAAGAACCACGTCGCGCGGGTTGGTGCCGCGTCGAGTGGCAACGCGAAGCACGTGTCCGTAGTGGGCAACTTCATCGACTTCAGGGTGCGCTCGCAGGGCGTGTGCGGCGTCGGTCGCTCTTTCCGCCCACAACTCCCCTACCCTCAAGTTTCGCCTTTCTACCACTTGGGCAGGTGTGCCTGTATCAAGCAGTTCACCCCTGAAAATAAAGGCTAAACGATGGCACCGTTCGGCTTCGTCCATGTAATGGGTGGTGAGAAGGACGGTGGTTCCTTCGGAGGCGATCCGATGAATTTGATCCCAAAATTCGCGCCGGCTGACGGGATCTACCCCTGCGGTAGGTTCATCCAAAAAAAGAAGCGGCGGCTCGTGAATGGTGGCCGATGCGAGCGCTACCCGCTGTTTCCACCCACCGGAGAGCGTTCCGGCGAGTTGATTTTTTCTACCCGTTAGACCTGTACGTTCTAACACGTAGTCAACACGAGCCTTGCGTTTGGAGCGGGCTATGCCGTAAATTCCAGCAAAAAAGTAGAGATTGTCAAACACGGAAAGGTCTTCGTACAAACTGAACCGTTGGGTCATATACCCAATGTTCTCCTTGATGCGTTCAGCCTGTTTCGCAATATCAAATCCAACAACGGTGCCCTTTCCACCCGAGGGATCTAAGATGCCACAGAGCATGCGAATGGTTGTGGACTTGCCGGCGCCGTTGGGCCCGAGCACCCCAAAAACCTCACCCCGTTTGACAGTCATGGATACATCTCGAACTGCCACAAGCGAGCCGAAGTGGCGCGACAGGTGCTCTGTCTCAATGACGGGTTCACCGTTTGCCGCGTGATTCATCGGCGCGCACCCGCTGCCTTCGACGAAGAGTCTGTCGCGGTCGTGGGCGGGGCAGGTGAAGCGGAGGCCGATGCACCGGTGGGTGGAAGCGGCGGCGTTGTTTTATCAATTGAAACAAACGCGGGAACCCCCGCGTGGAGCTTGCCTTCAGGATCGTCCACGCGAACACGAACGCGGATGACAAGCGCGGGGCGTTCTTTTTCACTGAATAAAAAACGCGGGGTAAACTCGGTTTTTCTACCCACATCTTCAACCTTGCCCAAAAACGATTGTGTTGTGGAGTCTGTGTACACTTTGGCAGGTGTACCCAACACGATGCCGTCAACCTGACCTTGAGGAACAAAGACATCGATATAGGGGTGGGTTGTATCGGCCAGGGTGAGAATGGGAACGGTGGCGCCCACAACCTCGCCCGGGTCCACGAACACGTCGAGGACGGTGCCGGGTCCGTGCGCAACAAGAACATGTTTTTCTACCCGCTCTGACTCAAGTGTAACGGCTTTTCCGGCGGCTTTTACCTGAGCGTCGGCGCTTTCAATCTCTTGTTTGCGCGGGCCGTTTTTTAGCCCTCGCAAACGTTCTGACACCGCTTCACGCCGAGCTTTTTGACTTGCCCAGTTGGCCTCCGCCTGGTCAAGATTGGCTTGGGGAAGCACGCCCGACTTTACAAGCGTGCGCGCTCTTTCTACCTCTTTGGCCAGCAGATCTTCCATGGCGCGAGCCGCTTGAAGCTCGGCGCTCATGGCCCGAATTTCTTCCCCCCGGCTGCCGGCCCTGAGCAATGAAACGCGCGCCTCTGCCGCCGCCATTTCGGCCTCGCGCGCCTCGCGAGCGGTGCGCGAAAGCGAATCATCGAGCGTGGCCAGGGTTTCACCGTCGTGAACCTCACTGCCGCGGTGCACGTGGACAGCGGTGACGCGACCGCCTGTCTCAAAAGCGATCACCCGTTCATCAAACTCGACAACACCCTGAAAGGCTCCGGGATGGGCCGGAGCGGGCTCACAGCCGAGCGCAAAAGCGACCGCCGACAGCGCGATCGTCGCTCGAAACTGCCCGAGCGAGTTTTTTATCATACGACCAATAATACACGACGTAACACCGCCGGCAAGCTGTTTTTGCAGCGCCTCCTGGGTCACCCGACACCATCACGCAACGACCGGACACGTTTGGGAATGAGGCGCATGCGCCGCTGGGGAACTCCGTGTTGATTACGACGTGTCAGGTGGCAGGGCAGTTCAGGTTCTTTGCGTGACGCTTCAGCGGTCGATCTCAGGTAATTTCAGAAACGGCGCGTTCTGCCGCTTCGCAAGCGCCTTCCATATACCCTGTGTACTCACGCGCGGTTTCAGTTCCGGCCCAGTGAAGGTTGCCCACAGGTTCACGGAGGGCTTTACCAAAGGTGGTAAACACGCCGGGCGGGAGAAAGCTTGTGGGGCAACCGCGGGTCCACGGTTCTGCCGACCAGTCTTTGTCAATGTAGAGTTCTGGATTCTGCGCGTCTGGGCCAAAACACGTGGAAAGGATGTCGAGCACGCGGCGCTTTCGTTCCAGCTCCGGCAGAGCACCAAGTTCACGCGCACCGGGGCCGACACAAAACGCAATGAGGGCGGGTTGCGCGCCGTCGTGACTTGTGTTGTCAAACACAACGCTGACGGGGCCTTTGGTGAGAACCGCTTCACCCGAGAGGCCGGCTTCACGCCAAAAGGCGCGTTTATAAAGCGCATGGCACTTGAGTGTTCCACCCATGGGGAACCGTTGCATGAGTTCGTCGCGAAGGTTGGGTAGAGCCGGTTGATACTCAATGCGCGCGGCGATGGTAGGTGGGACCGCAACAATCACGTGATCGCCGCTGAAATGGCCTTTGTCCGTTTCAACAGTCACACTTTTTCCATGGGTAGAAATGCGGCGCGCGGGGCTGCTCAGGTGAACTCGATTTTGAAGCCGGTCTGCGAGGGCCAGCGACACCGATTGAGCCCCTTTTACAAATCGGGTTTCTTGGAGGCCATTTTTTATTTCTACAAGAGGCATGAGGCCGCCGGCCTGCGCCACATAGTATAAAAAGTGGAGCATGGATATTTCACTTGAAGATGCGCCGAAAATAACTCGAATGGCGGCTTCTAGAATGTCGCGCACGTCTTGGGAAGGTAAGAGTTTGTTTTTCCACGTTTCAACGGTCATCCCATCCCATTCTGAAGCTCGGGGAGATGACCACGGGGACAGGGTGGAAATGTCTTTCGCGAGGCGGTCTACCGTCCATAACCCAAGCTGAATGAGCGCCAACTTATGGGGAGCCAGTGTGGGGATTGTGCCCTTGTAGGTGCTTCGCTTTTCACCCACAACAAGGACTTTGCGGCCGGTGTCATGGGTAGGAAATGTTTCAAGTCCAAACTTGTCACAGAGCGCTTTCATGCGCCGATGTTTGGGGCCCAACCATTGACCGCCGAGGTCAAATGTGCCTCTGCCCATGGCCGTTGTGGACGTTCGACCGCCGACGCGATCGTTCGCCTCAACAACAAGGACGTCGGCGCCGCGCTCATGAAGGAGATTGGCAGCAACAAGCCCTGAAATACCGGCCCCGACAACAATCACTTGAGCGTGGTTTGGCATAGCGCGTGACCCGGTTATAACAGGCCCGGCCGCTCATGTGCATACGCCTTTGCATCCGACAGGATTTTTGACACGCGGCACGATTGTACCGTTTGCGAACCTACCCACGGAAACGCCCGTTTTTAGGCAAGCGTTTGGTCTTCGGCGAGATCTTCACCGTCACCGATGAGATCGACCTGAATGTGCAAAGTGCTATCGGAAAGGGTGCGGGTGGCTCGCTCGTCACCTCCCGCGTCGGCCAAGTCTGCCCCTCGCACAACGACAGGCGGGCGGCCCGCGGCTTCCCATACCATGTCAAATGCCAGGGGATTATTGTGAAAGCCCACGGCGCCGACGACCACATCTCGGAATCCGCCGACAGAGCCAGCAAGCGCCGTGCGCGCGGCAACCTGAATTTTTCGTGTTTCAGCCGCAGGAAATCGAAAACCGCGCACCGGTTCAAACTTCACTTCGCGCGGGTCGCGCTCAACCACTGTCAGACCGCCTCGCGCCGCGTTGGTGAAGCCTGCCGCCCCCAATACCGCCTGCACAGCGGACGACGGTGACCAGCCGTCGGTGTCAAGAATGGTCACGCTGCCGTCCGCTTCGACGAGCAGGTAGATGAGGTGGAGCGCCCGCTTGGAGCCCGCCTCACGTGCTTCCCAAAATTCTCCCATGGGAGGTGAAGATTCTGCTTCCGTTTGGCTGTTCACGGGAGTTTTTCCTTTCAGGTTTTTAGATTGCCAACCCGGACTATTTGTAAGAAACGGTGGACACTTCGGTCACCAATTGGAGTTGAGGCGGCTTGGCTCCCGCACAGTAGAAAAACGCTGAGCCCATGCCGCCGGCGGAGGTGAGCGTTTGTTCTTGCCACCACTTGATAAACTGACTTTTGGACGTTTT
The DNA here is from genome assembly GCA_016712345.1 of Polyangiaceae bacterium. Classification (GTDB taxonomy): domain Bacteria; phylum Myxococcota_A; class Polyangia; order Polyangiales; family Polyangiaceae; genus JADJRH01. The sequence goes on along the minus strand of JADJRH010000011.1, from coordinate 1,133,808 downwards.
TGATGGGTACCAATTGGTAATGTACACATCGTGACTTGCGTTAAATGCGTACACACATGTCCAATGCGCGGTGAAATTGCCGAAGTCGAGTAACACCAGGCAGGGGTTGCCCTGTTGCACCCAATGCAACATGTAGTTGAAGGCCTTTTCGGTGGACCAACCTCCCCTTCCGGCAGGACGTTTAAACCAGTCGAGACCGGTTCCGGGCATGTACTTTTCGATAATGTGCCGAACGCGGCCCGCCGAGGTTCCCCACGCGCCGGGGCCTGTGTGACCGTAAACGTCGGGCCCGGTGTCGCTGTGGCTTGCCGGTTCTGTAGAAATGAAGTGGTTGGCTCCAAACCTAACGTTGGAGTAAACATCCACAAACGTGAACGCGCCGGCCTGACCACACTTGGTTTCTGGCACCGGGAATTGGTTGTTTTCGTAATACGGGACGGTTTTATACCCGTTCACCCTCTCACCAATAACGGGCATCCATCGAGGTCGAACGTCGTAGCTTTGTTCGCTTGTTGAATTGGGGTAAGAAAGTTTGGGAACCTTCTTTTTGCCGCTCGGTTTCTTTTCTAGGTATCCCATTTTCATTGCCCCGACTTGTACAGGTTTCGCACTTCACCAAAGTACGCTCGCGCGTCTCCCACGGTCGCCCAGTAGTCGGGCGCGTCGGCCAAATCGGCAAGCGCCGCCGTAGCGCCGGCATAACCGGGCACCGGTAAGGTGGAAGGTTCAGGCGGGGTGATCCCGTCAAGGATGTCTCTCCCAGCCACCATGTTATCGACAACTCGGTTGTGAGCCACAAAGAGCGAGTCGGGGTTGGGGGCGCTGTCTGGGTAGAGCGACGCGAGTTGCCCTGAATAAACGGCCTTTGCGAAAGTGTCGCGAAGGGCATCGTCAAACGGCAGTTCGTCGGCGGCCTCCGCTGTGTACACATCACCGTTCAGTTCAGGCGAGTCGCTTGTAAACGAACTTCCACCCGCGCGAGCTTTTGGACCATGATGACAGACGCCGTCTTTTCCAAGGGGATGGGTGCCCCCTTCATGAAGGGTACACAACGTGACCTCTTCGGGCGCTTTTTTAATTTCTCCCCCTCGACCCTTGATTTGTGAAAGTGTACCCGACTTTCGGTAGGGATTGAGCTGCACATTTTTGCCGGCTTGAACAATGACGTCTTTTTCTGCCGACACGAGCGCGGCGTCCTTTCGACCCGCGACAGCCACTTCACTTTCGCTCGTGATGAGAATGTCATCTTTGGAATGAAAAGCGATTTTGCCGGCTGCCAAAAATGTGATGTTTGGCCCATCGAGTAAAATGGTAGACTCGCCGGTTGTGAGTTTAATCTGACGGTCTACCATTTGAATGGAGGTGGGCAGCGGCCCCTCTTCGTTTTCAAACCCTTCAATGGCGCCGATCGCGTCTTTAAACCTTGAATAGGCGGCTCCTGCGAAACCCGTTAGAGAAGCTTCGGCAATGGGTCCAAGGGGATCTCCCGGCAGCCTCCCGAGCACGGAGGTGGCGGTTGTGCGCAATACGTCGCCGAGGTCATTCGCCAAACCGTCCAACGTGCGGGCGAGCTTTCGAGCCATACCGCGCGCAATGGTGACACTCCACTTGGAGCCGACGAAGGTGTTGTCTTCTACCCCCACGGTGGAAACGCGATGAATTCCGGTATGACTCACGCGGTTGAGTCCGGTTGCGTCCACGCCGTTGCGGTTGATAAAGCGGGTTTCACTGCCTCCAACGGCGGCGGAGCGATCGCGCTCAACGTATTTGTTTTCGTCTCGACCAATGGCTTCTTTTGAGTCGCGCTTTACCAGCCTGTCCATGTCACGTTCAGCCTGAAAGTACACATGCTCGCGGCCCGCGGCGTCATCCATGCGAAGCTCGTTAAAACCGCCGCCTCCCGGCGAAGTTGCCGTTTTCCATGTGCTGACGGTTTTGTTTTCAGGCAGCTTGTGGGGTGGTAGGCTGAGCTGATTGTGTACACGCCCCACAATAATGGGATTGTCGGGATCTCCGCTCACAAACGAGACAAGCACTTCGTGCCCAATTCGCGGGATGGTAAAGAGGCCTGTTCCACCACCGGCGGCCCCTTGGCTTACCCTCATCCAGATGGAGCTTTGGGCGTTGAATCCTCCGTATCGATCCCAGGGGAATTGCACCCTGACCCTTCCGTGTTCGTCGACGTACACCTCTTCGTTGCCGCTCAGTCGGCCGGTTGTGACATCGGCGCTGAGGGCCGCACCGCTCGGTGCCGGCCCAGCATTTGGGCCGACAACCATGGCAGTGTGTACACCATGGGCAATGGGTTTGTGGGTGATGAGAGCGGGCCGGTAGACCACATTGACAAAGGCGCATTCCGATCGGATCTGCCATGTTTTTGGGTTTGCGACCTCACCCTCCATGCTCATTCGAAGGGCGAGTAGAGGGGTGGTTGATATGTCAAGGCGCGGATGGCCCAACACCTGGAAAACGAGGCCGGGTGCGAGGTCGATGACGTTTGTGTTGAAACGAACGGTGACCCGGTCCGCGACCATCGCCTCCAGTTTTTCTTTGGCGCGCCGCTCGCCGTGTGCTTCTGAAAAGCGGGCACTCGCCAGGTCGTCCGCTACACGGGTAGGTACACCGCCCGGCATGGGAACGCGTTCTCCAGGGGGTATTTCTGTGAGAAAGCCAGAGGGGAGGTAGTCAAACTGTTCGTGTAGACTTTCTTCCGATCGGCTTGTTTGCGACGAGGAGTAGAGGGGTAAACGCGGCCTCCAAAAATCATAGTCGCGCAGGGTGACTACTCCCGGGCGCGACTCTTCTATAACGGAAAGAGCGGTGGCAAATGGGGAGGCTGAAACGTACGCCATCGACGTGTCGTCGGCGTAGGTGATGGGAGCGCGACCGATGTTTGCCGCGTGGGGAGCATCACTTAGGATAACCTTGGGTGGGGTCACTCCGTCGTCTTCAAAAAAGAGGGTGATGCCCGCTTCTTCAAGGAGTCGAGCGAAAAATTGATAATCGCTCTCGCCGTATTGGGTTCGAAGTTCGAGGTTGGGATATTTTGCCGAAAGCCTTAGTTCATGCGGGATTTTCCACTCATTTAATATTTGAGTGACGATCTCGGGAATGGCAATGTGTTGGTAGAGCTTCCAATTTTTGCGTTGTGTGGCGCGCCAGAGTTCAGGCCGAATGGTAAGTTCGTAGGTGGCGAGCCCCGTGCCGTCGTCGGCAACGCGGGTGAGCCCCATGCGTGTACACACGCCCGAAAATCGCCGCTCGCCGAACGTGAATAATCGCATTTCGGCGGGGTGGCCAACGTGGTCCCCGAGTCGAAGCGACGCGTCGGTGCACACCACTTCGAGGTGTACTTCCCAAAGTTCGTTGAGCGCCTCGCGAATGCGAAAGCGGCGCACCGACAGGAACTCGGAAGATTGGCCTTCAAACGAAACGCGCGCTTCATGCACAGTACGCATTCCTTTCCCAAGCGAAGACTTGCTTCGCGATCACTTTGTGGGTCGGGCGGGACGAAGAGAAGGGCATCACAACTATTTACACAAATCAATCAAATATTGTACAATGCCTGTACATTTAGCAAATCTGCGCTAAACAACGAAGGTTCGAGGAGCGGCGCGAATGGGTGCAGACAAGAAACAACGGCAGACAACGGGCTACGCTCTCGCCGAGAAGGTGGCGGTGTTAACGCTCGAATGCGATGTCTGCGGCGGCAGACTCGACGCAACCGGTAAGTGTACACGTTGGGGGCAGGTGTTAATCGCTGCCCAAGTTCCACCCACCAAACTGCTGACCGACGCCGAGCGGGGGGTGCTCGTGGCCGCTCTGCCCACCGAGCTTCAGGGTGTTTCAGACGTTCAGCCGACATTGATTGCTCAGTCGGACGTGTGGCCGGACGGTGGACTGAACGTAGGGGAGATCATTTGGGGAATCTTGGTGCTCTTGGCGGTGGCCGGCACCGAACTGGGGAAGTTAATTCAATCCGCTATTGAAGCGGCGACTGAATGGCATGAAAACAATGCCTATGTGCGGGTGTGGCGTGTTGTTGGGCAGACAGAAATGCAGTCGATTTGGAACTCCAATTATCGAGAGTATGGCATTTCAAACAACTCCACTGAAAAGCGGTTTTGGATATCCCGTGCACAGGCGCTTGACTACGAACACCGCATGGCGCAGGGGGCAAACCGCGGCCGGGCAACGTTTCTAACCTCCATTCGACTGCGAATGGAGTGTGTACCTTTAATGCACTGGGATCGGGTGATTGATACTCCCATTTTGGGTGGAGTATACTGTTCTATTGACTTGGGTAACGCGGTGCAGCGCGCGGCCTTTCCTTACTATTACATGAATCAGAGAATTGACTACCACGGTCAGCTGCGGCAGTGGGATATGGACCAGATCAGTCAGAGACCGCCGCCGGGAATGACAAGCGCAACTGTGTAGAGCCGTTCCGCTCGACGGGTGACGCAAACGTTTTGAATGCCGTTGCCCGTGGGGGGTGTGAGAAGGATTGTTGCGACGGACTGCCGGTCTGGTACGGTGGGGGCGTGAATGTAGAACGCGCGTGGCTGAGTGGGGCGAGTATCATCGCTGCGTGGATGACCTTTTCAACCCCGTGCGCGGCGCAACAAGCCGGTCCGCCCAATCACCCCGATTGGGCATTTGGCGCACCCCTGGGTGAAGCGCTGTTGGTGCTTTCGGCGGCGGCTTCAAATCTGACAACCTACCTACCCATAGGTAGACCGGGTTGGGGCCCGGACGCCCACCACGAACACAACAAAACGGCCGATCGGGTAAGTGACTTTACGGGCGCGTACGGTGGATTGACCCTTGGCATGATCGGCGGTTTTGCCTTTGAAACAGGGTACTACGAAGAGGCTCAAGTGCGTGGCTCGGCGGTGTACGCAGGGCGCACAACGGTGGTCGATGCGGAGTCCATTTTGTTTTCGGCGGCTATTGTACAAGGGTTAAAACGAGTGACGGCGCGGTGCCGGCCTCATCACTTTGTGAACGGAAAGTGTACTTCCACTGTGCACGATGCTTTTCCGTCGGGTCACACGGCGCCCATGGGGGCGCTTGCGGGAACGCGGCTTGTTTTTGCGGCACAAAGCGCGGGCCCCTGGGGTTATAGGTGGGGAGCGTTTGCCATGGTGGAGACAATGGCTCTTACCACCGCTTGGTTGAGGGTGTTTGCTGGAAAACACTCATGGTCAGATGTCGCCGCCGGTTATTTGATAGGTCACGCGGTGGGCGCTCTTGTGGCGCTCGCCCATCCAATGAAAAGCGTGCCACGGGGAGATCGCAAAAGTGAACCTACCCAGTCCACCGGTCAATCACTTGAAGGCACCCCCATTGGGTTTACCATTCAGGGCGTGTTTTAGTCACGATCGCCTCGCAACGACCTGAAATGCCCTGCCACCTGACACATCGTATTCAACACGGAGTTCCCCAGCGGCGCATGCGCCGCTGGGGAACTCCGTGGTGAAGAGACGTCACAGGGTTCGAAACGCGTCGGGTAGTTGCGCGACGTTTCAGCGGTCGCTCTACCTTTAGCGTACACATGAGAACGAGCCCAATCCGTCGGTAGGCTCTGCCCAGAAACGGTAAGGTGTGAGCCAAAATCCGGCGGACATTCCCACGCTGGCACGGCGCCAAGAGCCGAGCAGGTATCCCCAATCGCGGAGCGCTCGCTGGTCAATATCACCGCCGATCAGTCGAAAAATGGTGTCTTCGTTGAGGTAGTCAGCCTGAATGCCGCTGTCTGTGACGGCGTATGCGGTTTTACCGCCGAGGGCGATCACCAAACTACCCATGTGTTTGACATTTGTATGAGTATGGTCGGCGCAGGGGTCGACAAGGATGCGATCTCGGGGGACTCCAAAGCGGCAGCGCGCCACGTGGGCAAGAGCAAACGCTTCGATCAGAGGGGAGTGAACCGCGCCTCCACTCATGATGACTACGGGGGCCACAGAAGCGGCGTGGGCCATGGCTCCCCTACCCGCTCGTGTGACATTGATGGATAACAAGTCAAAGTCGGACTTGACCATGGGTACACAATCGGCTTGTGGACCCACCCCCGTGAGTACACTGGATCCGTGATCGCGGTGGCCAAAGCCGAAAACGGCGACGGCGGAGTAAGGGTACACACGGCCGGCGTCGAGATCCTGTAGAACCGCCGAGAGTGCGGCGGCGTTTTGGCGAGCGGCGGCGGTGAGCACATCGGTGGAAAGCACACATGCGAGTTCGGGCGGGAGGGAGGAAACCGGCCGACCCCCGGCAATCGCGGAATAGCGATCGCGTTCTCGAATCAGGGTTGTGCGAGCATTTTCCGATGGGTATTCACATCCTTTTGGGATGGGATCGGGCTGGGCAACCTCCCCTTTGTACCTGACAGGAACATAGCAGGCGCTTGCCGACAATTCAGGAAAGCTGACGTGGCGGAGGGCTTCGGGATCGGAGGCGGCGGCTTCTTCCCATTTGCCACAGGCGATCTGACGGTTAAACCCCGATGGGGAGAGCCCGGCGAGCGCTCCTTTCGGCGGCTCGACCGGTGTTTCGCGGTGGCGAAAACAGCCGATAAGTGGCAAAATAAGTAAAGCCGCGGCGCAGAACGCTTTCACTGTTTTGGTTTTACCCAGGGATCGATCACACCATTTGGGGGAGTTTTCCCGGCGGAGCCGGAGCCGGTTGACGGCGATGGGGTGGACGGCTTCGCCGGTTTTTTAGACTTGGCCCAGGGGTCGGCAACGTCGCTCTTGTTGGAGGAAGGTGGAGACGATTTGGGTGTGGGAGACGGGGTCGCCGATGTTTTGGCGCCCTTTTTTTGCCAAGGATCGATCACCCCATTGTCCTGCGCGGCAGACGACAAACGGGTAGATTTGCTCCCCTGCGAGAGCGACGGGCTGCCCGACGAATCGGCGGGATCCCAACTGGCAGATTTGGCCGGCGGGTCGGGCATTTTAAAGGCTTTGCGAAAGCTGGCTTCTTGTACAGCCCGACGCGCCGAACATAGATGAATGGATTCGAGCGCGGCGTTGAGATTTCGGGGCCCACCTTCATACCCGTCAATGCGGTCGGCAAACAGGCTGGACAGCGCGAGGGCGTATGGGCGCTCGCAGAGGTCGCGTGCCAAGAGTGGCAGCGTTCCTCGACGCGACGGCGTTCTTCTGTTGGCCAGGTTGGTAAGGTTGTCTTGAAACCAGCCAAAAGCGCGTGCGCGGGTGATAGGCGAGCCCAGTTGAATGTCCACAATTGTTGTCAGATCGGTGGAAGGCATTTGCGGATCGAGCGAGAAAGCAAGGGCGCGAGCCGCAATGGCAGGATCCTGAAACGAGGCCAGGGCGGTAACAATACGGCTCTTCACAACATCGTCACGGGTTTTTGTCAGGGTGCGAACGAGGTGCTCGTAAAAAGCAGTGTCGCCGTCGAGCGCCGCGGCGATTAGACACGGTGTGGCGAGATCGGCGTCGACAGCTTCAGGATGGAACGCCCCGTCGGTTCCATACCCGACGTGGGCGCGACCGCGTGCCGCGGCTTCTTTTTTGACAGTGGTGTCATTGGCTGTCACCACCATGAACTGGAGCAATTCGGCCCGGAGGGCACGCCGATCGTCGTTTTCGGATGCGCCTTTTTTGGGCTCCCAACCCAGGTTTTTCCACACGGGGCCAAACACGCGTCGGGCTTCACTTTCAATCGCTTCGCGGTCGGCCTTTGTAGAAAACCAACTCTTGGCCACTCGGTATGGTTCCATCACCGCGGCGACGATGGGTGGGTCAGGTTGACCGGCGAGGGAGTTGAGGAGGGGCAACAAGTCGGCAACGGGTGTGCCGCGCTGAAACGCCATTTTCAGGTTGTGGGCGACAGCAAAACGTTCTGACGGGGAGAGTTCTTTTAGAGCCGCACCTGTCAGCTTTTTTAGGTCGGCAAGCGGCATGGAGGATAGATAATACCCGGACGCTCCGGCATTGGGCATGACCCACGCCGGGCACTTGGCAGCCGGCAATGGGATGGATGCCGCGGAGCCGGTGAAAAGTGAACACACTTGCTCCACATTTTTGCCATTTGGAAACTTGGCGCAAACCGGAATTTGCCATGTTTTATTGGAATCTCCGGCCGACCCGACGGGAAGGTGGCGCGATTGTTTGACCGTCAGGTAATTGCCCTGGGGTGAACATATCAGCTCGGTGTCGAGCAGGGGTACACCGGGCTGGTTGATAAAAGAGCGGAACGAACTGGAAACATCGCGTCCGGCGCTCACCGAGAGGGCCGCAAAAAGGTCGTCGGCGGTGGCTGTGGAGCCGGCATGGGCGGACAGGTAGGACGAGACTCCGGTGCGAAAGGCGTCTTTGCCCATCCACTCTTCAAACATGCGAATGACCCCGCCGCCCTTGCGGTAGGTGATGTCGTCAAACGCATTTTGAATGTCATGAGAGCTGCGGATCTCCTGCCTTACCTGACGCGCGCTGACGAGCCCGTCGGCATTCATGGATTCAAATGTGCTTCGAGTTCGGCTTAACTCCACACCGTCCTCGGGTCGCAGTTGAGTCAACACGCGTCCTGTGGCCCAGGTGGCAAACGCTTCTTTGAGCCAGGTATCATCCCACCAGGGCATGGTCACCAGGTTGCCAAACCACTGATGGGCAAGCTCGTGCGTCATCACCGACCAAAAAGCGCGTTTTTGTCGGAGCGGAGCGCGCGTTTCATCAATGAACAGGAGTTGCTCGGCGAAGGTGATCGCACCGGCGTTTTCCATGGCGCCGCGCTTGTCGGGGACGGCGATAATGTCGAGTTTGTCGAATGGGTAGGCGATGCCTGTGTACGCTTCGAGAGTGGCGACAACTTCAGCCGTGTGAGCCAAAGCATAGGTGAGTTCTTTACCGCGGCCGCGAACGGCAACACCGCGCAGTGGAATGGGTTGTTTTCGGACGGTGTTCGCGGCAATGGGAGATCCGTTTACAATATCGAGAGGGCCGACGGCGAAGGCCAATAGATAACTGGGTAGAGGTTGGGTAGGCGCATAAGAAATGCGCACCAAGTCGTTTTGAACGTAGGTGCGCTCTACTTCCCGCGTGTTGGCAATGGCCTCCATGTCGCGCGGAACAAACAGGGTAAGGTCAAATGGGGTTTTAAACGCCGGCTCGTCGAAACATGGGAACGCCTGACGTGCGGCAACGGCTTCAAACTGGGTGAAGGCGTATTTTTGACCTCCCCTTTCTACCAAGTAGAGCCCTTCTGAACCGGTAGAAAACGGGGCGTCGTAATCTACCCGTAGAACAGCGTGGCCAGGGCCAATGGGGCGATCCAACCGAAGTGCGGCAACTCCCGACGGATCGACCTCATGGTAGGTGGCTTGAATGTTGGCGCCGGTGACAAGAACGGACGCACCGCGCGAATGGATGTTTTTGCCATGGAACCAGATGACATCGCGCGGGCGAGTGAGGTTCACCTCGATTGTCGCGGTGCCGGAGATGCGTTCGGCGCGCGGGTCGATCTGTAAAAATAGGGCTGTGCGAAGGGGCTGAACGTCGGTGGGGAGGCGACCGAGCGGGACCGGTTCAACAGGCACTTGAGGGGCCGGAGCTTGAGTCTGAACGGGCGGCAGCGGTGGTTTGTACGGCGGCGGAATGGGCGCCGCCGGTTCGGGAGGAACACACGCGGCGAGGACCGTTGCGAGGCCGAGCAACGAAACGAGAGGACGGGGGGCGCGCACGGGACGAGGCTATCACCAAACCGGCGCTTGACGTGCGCGCCCCCCCCAACCGACGCTGGACGAGTGAGCGGTTTTCGCGATCCCGAGCCGGCCGAAGTTAAAGCGCGGGTTCACAAGCTGGCCATTGCCAACGCGCTTGTGGGTGCGCCGTCGTTGCCCCTTCCGCTGCCGAAATTCGGCGTGGATCTGCGTGATGTGCAAGCGGAGGGGAGCGGAATCGACTTGATTTTGGGGAGCGGAAACACCGCGTTTGCGTGTGTACACATCGCGCCCAACGCCGCGGGTGGGTTTGAGGTTGCAACGCGCGAAACGCAACCGATCGCTGTGCGTTTTCGGGCGTCGACTGAAAAAATTCGCGAGCGGCTCGCGGTGGCGATCACGAATGAGAAGTGGAAAACGGCCAAACTCCACGCGAAGGCGCTCCGCGACTTGCCGACGGGGGTTCCGCTTTCGCACTTTCGGCAGTTGATGGAGGGGATTGAGCCGCGTCAGGGGCTGGTTCGCACTGGATTTGGGTGCAATCAAGATTGCGGGTTCTGTTGGCAATCACGACAGTGGCCGGGGTACAGCGCGGATCAGGTGCGAACGTGGATTGAAGATCTGTTTGCCATGGGGGCGCGCGATTTGACGATTTCGGGGGGCGAGCCGACGTTGGATCGGGCGCTCGTTTCACACGTGGCGCACGCGCGCTCGTTGGGAATGAGAAACGTTGTGATCGAAACGAACGCCATTCAACTGGGAAAGCGCCCGGAGTTTGCGGCGGAGTTGAAAGAGGCCGGTCTTTCAAGGGCGTTTGTGTCGTTTCACGCGGCCGACGCCGATGTGAGCGATGCGATGACGCGCGCGCCGGGTACACATGCCAAAACGGTGGCGGGGATCAAAGCGTTGATGCGGGCCGAGGTACACGTGATCGCAAACGCTGTGGTCACGCGCGACACGGTGAACGACCTTCCGAACGTGCCGGGGTTTATTAAGAAGCACTTTGGGGGCTCGGGGTGGTTCGGCGGACTGAGCATTTCGGTTCCGGTGCTGCCGTATGAATACGACCTGATCACCAAGGTGATCGCCGAGCCTGAAGACGTGCGCGAGTCGTTGCGAAAAACGCTGGATGAGGCTGAAAAACACGGGGTGTTGGTGTTTGGAATGGATGGTCCGTGTGGGCCGCCGCTGTGCGCTTTTGGGGCAGACAGGCGAGCGACGGATTTGTCGCCCAAGGGGCCTGTGAGCTTTCGAACGTACGTAAAAGAGTGTGAAAACTGCGCTGTTCGCGGCTCATGTCACGGGGTGCAGCCGGATGAATACACGCTGTTTGGCCCGCGCGCCGTAAAACCTCTTTAGAGCACCGATCAGGTTGATTCCGTAATCAAATGGATAGTTTGCTTGTGTACTCAAACAGGCAAAAGCACGGCATAAAGCCTAGGCCCGAAGCTCCCACCGCGTGACAGACACCCAGTTCGGATCGCGGAGTGAGGGGCCCCGCGGCCGACTTGCTCGGCGCGGGGAGCGAGGGCGCGAGCCCTCGCTCCCTGGGTAAAGAAAGCTAGAGCACCCCGCGATTGTTGGAGATTTCCGATATTCACAAATTGCTGAACTTATTCGCGATTCAAGGTGTTCGGTGCTCTAGCGTTTGCCGCCGCCTTTTCGAGTGACGCGGAGCAGCGCTGTTTTGGTGGCCGGGCCTTCACTCAGCGTGTCGGTTTCACCGCGCGAAAGGCGAAGCGCGCCAGCGTACGCAATCATCGCGGCGTTGTCTGTGCAGCTCGAAAAAGGCGGGACAAACAAGGCTAATTCGCGACGTGTACACACTTCGGCCATGCGGGCGCGCAGGCCTTTGTTGGCGGCGACGCCGCCGGCTAAGACGATGCGGGGAACCTCTTCGCGAGCGGCGGCGCGGACCGTTTTTGAAACGAGCGTTTCGACAATGGTTGCTTGAAACGCGGCGCAGAGGTCTGCGAGGGCTTGATCTTGGGGCGGCGAAGGGAGCGAGGCCACGTGGCGCGCGACGGCGCTTTTGAGCCCCGAAAAGCTCATTTCAAACGAGCGATGATCGGCGATTCCGCGGGGCAATGTGACGCCGGCGCGCGCCGCGTTTCCGATTGCTGCAAGCCTGTCGATTTGAGGGCCGCCGGGGTAGCCGAGGCCGAGAAGTTTGGCGACTTTGTCGAATGCTTCACCCGCGGCGTCGTCGCGTGTGGCGCCGATTTCGTGGACGAGTGAAAGCTCGGGGCCGTTGACGCGATAGATGGCTGTGTGACCGCCCGAAACAAGCAGCGCGATAAATGGATATTCAGGCCGCGGCGCCGATGATCCGGGGCGTTGAAGGAGCACGGCGAGCAGGTGGCCGACGAGGTGATCGACGGTGACAAACGGCTTTTGCGTGGCCCACGCGAGGCCTTTTGCGGCCGACAAGCCCACGAGGAGCGCGCCTGAAAGGCCGGGGCGCGAGGTGACGGCGATGCCGTCGATCTGCGCGAGAGTGAAGCCCGATGCGGCGATCGCTTCCCGCACAACGGGCACAACGGCTCGGGCGTGGTCGCGCGATGCGATTTCTGGAACGACGCCGCCGTAAGGCGCGTGCGAGGCGATTTGGCTGCGGACGACGTCGGAGTACACATCGCCGCTGTCGGAGACGACCGCGGCGGCGGTTTCGTCGCAGGAGGTTTCAATGCCCAGGACCAACATGAGAGGTGATTTCAGGCGCTTCGGCGAATGCGCTGTCAGGGCCCTAAAACAAGGGTGACGGCGCATTCACCCTCGAACGGGGCGGCGGCGCCGGTGAGGGCCTTTTTAACGCACGATTCAACAGCGGGGGTGGACGCGGTGACTTTGGTGACCGTGACTTTGCCTTTGGTGGCCGCCCATTCAACGCGGGGTTTGTCGCCTTTGGGCGCGCATGCGTTGAGGGCGGCTTTTTTCTTGGAGATGCTGCCGACAACAAGCATGGATCCAAGCACGCCGAGGCCGTCGGCACGGCAAACGAGGTCTTGAACTTGAAGGCCGTCCACCGACATGGATCCCACGCGGAGGTTGGCTCCCGCGGGGCCGGCGGATACGGATGTGGTGGCTGCGGGTTCGGCGGAGGCAGCGGCAGTGGGTGCGACGGTGGCCGTTGCCGCGGCGGTTGCTGTGGCGGCTGCGGTGGGCGCCGGCATTTCGGCGGCGGTTGCAGCGGCGGTGGGTGCCGCCGTGGGTGCTGCGGTGGGCGCGGCGGAAGTGACGGCGGGTGCGGTTTCTGAACCGGCGCCTTGTGTACTCACATCACTTTGCGAAGAGCCGGCGCAGCTCGGGAACAATAAGAGCGCGGTGAGCGGCACCAGGGTACCGGCCCCTTTTTTGCGCGCCGTACGAAGTAGGCGCGCCGCGCGCCGTACGAAGTAGGCGCGCGAACCCCCCGGAAATAGAGAATTGAAACGCGACGGAGGCTTTGAGGGAGGCTGAGGAGTCATGATTTCTTTCGTTGTGTACACTGAACGGTTTGCGTACACCGAGCGACGTGTGTACACTTTATGTCTGTGATAGTCAAAATGCGGCGCGTTTTGGCCCGTTGCTTTAAAATCCAGGGTCGATAATGCGCGGCACGGTGCCAACAGGGGTGGGCTGGGCCGGAGTGGACGCGGGTGCGGGTGCGCGGCTGATCATGGCGGGCGGGGGGGCCGGCGGTTCTACATTTTGCGGCACGGTTGGGAGTTCAGGCCGTTTGTAACAGAGAACGCCGTTGTACATGCCAACCAGCTCCCATCCGTCGGTGCCGCGCGATGCGGCGAGCCAGCTTGCCTGGGAAACGTTGGCGGCTTGTTCGCAGAACTGTTCCCAGCGTTGAGCAACCGCCGGCTGGCTGTGTGTACGCACGGCGTAACTCGGGGGCGGCGGGGCGGTTGGGGCACAACCGATGGATGCAAGAAAAAGCGCGACACCAAGCGTGCGGATACCACCCATGAAGCGATCGTCTCACGGCTCGGCGGTCAGGGCGATCGAAAGTTTGTGGGGAGTGCGCCACGCGCCGGACGTGGATCTCCGTGATCTCCGTGCCTCCTGGGTAACTTCCCTTTCAGGGGCCGCCGGCAGGTGGTTCAGTGCGCACCGGTACGATCTGGCAACCGAGGGCAGCGGCTTGGCGAGTCAGTCGGCGGACCAGCTGCTCGCGGTGTTGCTTTTCGTAGTGGGCGAGGCCGACTTCCATGAAGGTCTTGCCGTGCTTGAGAGCGTTGTAAAGGAAGACGGCCATCTTGCGAGCGGTCGCGACAGCGGCGACGGCAGCGCATTTGCGGCTGGCCATGCGACGGTAGAAGCCGCCGAGAGCAGTGTCCGTCCTGCCGACAGCGACGGCGGCTTGACGCAGCGCCTCGCCGGCCCGTTGGCGAGAGTGACGGCGCCGGCCGGACAGGCGTTTGCCCCCGGTGATCCGGGTGCCCGGAGCGAGGTTCAACCAGGACGTGAAGTCCTTTTCCGTCGGCCACTTGGACATGTCCGTGCCGACCTCCGCGATCAGATTCAAGGCCGTGGCTGGGGCGAGGCCTGGGATCTGCGTCACGTCCACGTCGTGGCAGATGTGGTGCAGCGGCGACTGGATCTCAAACCTGGGCTGGTTGCCCTTGGGAGCGCCGTGCCGGCGCGGCGGGCAAGGTTGGGGCAGCGGACCTTCGGGGTCGTGCGGCGCGGCGGCGCTCTTTTCAAGCTCGGCGAGCTTCTGCTGTAGACGCTCGTCACACGCTCGCAGCAGTTTCTGCTGGTGGTCGTAGGCGCTCAGCTCTTGCTCGAGCACGAACAGGTGCTCGGTCTTGAAGGTGCCTTGCAGCGCAGCCGCGATGCGCGCTTTGGGCTGCTTGCACCGCGAGTCGCGATGCTCCGCGAGCTTGTGACCGTCGTGCTCGCCGGCCACGATCGCGCGCACGATCGCCATTCCCGTCACGCCGGTCAGATCGCTGACCACGTGATGGAGCTGCAGATTCATCTCCGTCAACGCCTTCTGCATCCGCTGCACGTGGCGCGCGGCATCTTCGATGATTCGCTCGCGCTGACGCATGTACGTGCGCAGCTCCAGAAATTCCGCCGGTGGACGGAAGCTGCCGCGCAACAGACCGAAGCCGTGAAGCTGCTGGATCCACTGGCAGTCCTTCACGTCGCTCTTGCGTCCCGGCACCTTCTGCAGATGCTCCGCGTTGACCAGAAGCACCTCGAAGCCGGCGGCTTCCAGCACATCGTACAGCGGGATCCAGTAGACCCCGGTCGACTCCATCGCCACCGTCACGACGCCACAGCTCTTCAGCCAGTCGCTCAGTTCGTGCAACTGTCCGGTGAAGCTGCCGAACTCGCGCACCGGTTGACCGTCGCACCCGGGCGGCACCGCCACCCAATGGCTCCGGCTTCCGATGTCGATCCCCGCGGCATGCGGATGCTTCACCGTCATGCTCGCTCTTTCTTCCTTCGCTCTCTCTTGTTTCTGGACCATGGGCAGGCTCCGCGCTACGCATCCAAATGCCCCAGGCGTCGGAGGTTGCTAGGGTCCGGGCATTCTCCTGGACGGGATCACAAGGCTGGCGCCCTGCGTCACCACTGTCGAAACCGCAAACCTCCTGGACCAAACTCCGTGACGGGTAGCTCACACCAGTGCACGACCGGCCTCGATGCCTGGGGCGCTTCTTTTTACTACAGCAGCCACAGGTAGTTACCTCCCGGTCGAACGGGGCAGCCGCCCCAGGAGCAACTCCTAGGTAACTTCCCTTTAGCGGAACGTTCTGCAAGGCACGGATCCAGTCTTGTCGAGACGTTTGGGACACCCTTGCCCGTCGCCAAGCGGAAAAGCGAACAGCGTGGCGCGTCGGGTTCTCCAGATGGAGTTCTGTGGCGAGCGCAGCCACGACGAAAACGAGAGACCGGCGAGACCGGTGGATGGCGACGTGATGGACATCTCAAGTCGCCGGACCTCCCAGAACGGGCTCTTTTCTGCTGCATCGACAACTCAACCGCAACGAGTTACTCGCCGTTCGAATGAGGCGCATGCGCCCCCGGGGAACTCTGTGTTGATGACGACGTGTCAGGCGGCGAGACGTCTCAGTCATTGCGAGGCGGCTGAAGTCCGGTTGAATGGGGCCGCGAAGCCGGTGGCTAAAGCGCGGCCGGCCGGGACAACTTGGACGTTAGAAGCAGGGGCCGGGTTGGCGGCTTAACGTAAAGAGGCCGAAGAGCGGTTTGCGGCCGTCGGACACCGAGGAAGCGTCGTCGGATGCGCCGGGGCGCAGGAGCCGCACTTCGGCGTT
Source organism: Polyangiaceae bacterium (assembly GCA_016712345.1). GTDB lineage: Bacteria > Myxococcota_A > Polyangia > Polyangiales > Polyangiaceae > JADJRH01. The sequence continues at coordinate 1,117,845 of JADJRH010000011.1, read as the reverse complement.
TCCGTCGGTGCGGAGCGAGAGGACGGCGAGGACACCTTCAGCATCGGGGTCGTCGGGGGACAGGGCAAACACCGCTGTTCGCACGCGGCCTTCACCGAGTTCGGGGCGCGAGAGGGCGTCGTGAGCGAGGGGTGGAATGGGGCGCAGCGGCGCTTCTGTGAAAAGGCGAAGCTCGGCGCCGTTGTCGCGGATTTCACGGGTGGAAATGGTGCCCGGCGACTCATCGCCGTCTATTTTTTCGGCGTCGAGAAGGAGGCGCATTTGCGTGAGAGGCGTGAAGCCGCGGCGAAATGCGCCTCCGAGCGTGACGGTGCCACAATACGACTGGCCGGGGCCGGTGGAAAAACGCGAGAGATCTTCACACCCGGAGGCGATGAGTACACATGCTGCGACGGCAAGCGGCTTGAGTACACAACCGATGGGTACACTTTGCTTGTGTACACATACGCCAGCCGAACGGGTTTTGCTGCGGGAAAAGCGTACACAAGCGCGATAAAAGGCGCCGATTGCCCCAAAAACGCGCGTCATTGCGCTTTGAGAAGGTCGGCCGCGGCCTCGCGAACGCGCGGTTCGGCGTCGCTTTGAGCGAGTTGCTTCCACAAAGTGGCGGCGGCTGTTTTGTCGACGGGGCCCAACGCGCGCGCGGCGGCTTCACGCACGAGGGCAAACGAATCTTTTTGGGCGGCGGCGTTGAGGGTTTCAACCACTTGTTTCGAAGCGGTTCCAGCTCCAAGGCGGCCGAGCGCTTCCGCCGCGCGCACGCGGAGCGACCAGCTCTCGGAGTCTCGCGCGACCTTGGAAACGGCCGCGATGGTGGGCTCATGTTTCACTTTGCCAAGCGCCGAGAGCGCCGCGCGTTGCACGCTTTCATCGGGATCGGTGAGCGCGTCGATCACGGCGGCCTGCGCGGCGGGTTCCGGGCGCTTGGCGAGCACTTCAACCGCGCGCGTTCGCACCTCCACGTCGGGATGCCTTTCGAGCGCAATGAAGCCCGCAACAACGGCGGCGGAGATGGTTTCAACAACGCCTTCCACCTCTTTTTTGAGGCGCGGATCGAGTTCATCGGTGTTGTCGACGAAGGGCGCCAGGCCCACAGCGTCTTTGTCTTTGCCGGCGAGGAGCGCATCGGCGACCACGCGGGCGCGCGCCGGTGACGTGGCGACCGCAGCAACAGCCGCTTTTCGAAGCGCGGGCGCGAGCGCGATGAGGGCTTGGGCGCGTTCGGTCACGGTGAACGAATCGGGCGAAAGGCCGGCGAGCACGTCGGTCACAACGAGCGGACCGTCGGGCACCGGAAGCGCGTCGCCCGCGCGTTTGAAGGATTTGTGCGTGAGGGCCGCGGCCGCGAGAGCGCCCGTGGACCGCAGTTGTTCGCTGCCGGAGAGAATGCCCGCGGCGATGGCTTCCGCCGGGCCGGTGGACTTGGTGGCGTCTTCTTTTTGGCCGAGGCGCGCCATGGTGAGAAGCGCCGCCTGGCGAAGCACCGGTTCGTTGGAGTCGGCCACCGATTGAAGAAGCGGGAGGTCACCGGCCCCGCTTCCGCCGAGTTCACCGAGCGCATGCACCGCGGCGGCCCGAGCAACGGGGCCGGCTTCAGGCGCTTTGGCGAGCGCAATGAGTGCGGGAGCGTGTTTTTTGTCGTGCGTTAAACCGAGGCCGACCGCAGCGAGCGCGCGCACTTCGGGCGAAGGGGACGCAATGAGTTTGGCAAGAAGCGGTTCGGCCTTTTTGTCGCCCATGCGCGCAACGCCCCACGCCGCCGCGACAGCCAGCGCATCGTTTGGGAGAACGGTGGCAGTGCCTTCTTTGGGCGCGAGCAACCCTTCAAGCTTGGGCAAAAGCGCCGAGTCGCGAAGCGCTCCGCACGCCACCATGGCGCGAACGCGCAGGCCCTTGTCGGCTTGACCCGAAGCGAAGTTGAAAAGGGCCGGCCCCGCGCTCTTGTTTTCAACGTAGGCGAGCACCTCGATCGCAATTTTTTGCTGCGATTCACGGTCATCGGCGAGCGCGTCGAGAAGCGGTTTAATGGCGCGCGCTCCAATGCGCGACAACTCGGCGCGCGCACCCGTGGCTGTGGCGAGCGCTTCTTTTGCCGCGGCGGGTGTTTTTGCGTCCTGCGCGCGCCGCACCGACGCCCTGACCTTTTGAACGATCGGAAAGGTCATGGCGCCGTACAGCTCCACGAGGAGCCTGCGATAAATGGGCTTTTGCGGATTGCCCACCGCGACGGGCAACAGCTCCCGTTCGAGCACGTCGAGGCTCGCGCGCCCGAGGTTCACCTGCATGCTCATGCGCGCGGCGCGGGCCACAAGGTCTTCTTCGGTTGAAGCGCGCACAACGCGGCGAAGCAGGCGATCTGCTTCGTCGATTTGACCCGTTGTGAGAAGCAGCTCCGCGAGGTCGAAATACGCGTTGAAAAGGCGATCGTTCTGCGAGATCGCAAGCCTGTATTCTGCGATGGCTTTGGGGATGTCTTGCCGCTTTTTGTATTTTTCGGCGAGGTTTTGATGACCCGTCGCGTCGTTGGGCGAAAGCTCCACAGCTTTGGCGGCGTACGTGATCGCGTCGTCGTCCATGTAAAGTTCGCCCGCGTATTGCGCCATGCGCTGATAAAATTCGCGCGCGCGCTTGGGGTTTACCTCCACAAGTTTTTCGAGCGTGGCAATGGCCCCTTTAAGGTTTTGCTGCTGAACGAGCACGCGTTCGAGCGACAAAAGCGACTCCTCATCACCGGGAGCGAGCGTCACAATGCGGCGCAACGTGGCTTCGGCTTCGGGCAGGCGATGCAGCTTGCGCAGCACTTCCGCGAGCAGCCGACCGGCCTCCATGTCGGGCGGCGTTTTGTTAAACGACGCCGTGAGCGGCGCAACGTGATTTCCAAGCTCGCGACCCAGGTTCCAAAGGCTCACGATGTGCGATCGGCAGTCGCGCGCGAGCACTTTGTCATCGGGGTTTTGAGCGAGCAGCTCTTCCCAAATCTGCCGCGCTTCGGCGTAACCAACCTGCGGATTGCCCGACGATGACGACGTGCGTTCGAGCGCGATCGCGAGGGCTTTTTTGTATCGAGCGTTGGCGGGCTCAAGCTGCGCCGCTTCACGCAGCGCCGAAAGCGCCTCGGGAACCATGTCGTGGTCGAGGTACACTTCACCGAGCGTTGCGGCGGCCTTGGCTTTGTTGGGGATGAGACTTTTGACGCGCGCCCACGTTTCAAGCGCCTTTTTCTTATCGCCCGCCTGAAAGTACCGATCGCCCAAGTCGATCAGGTGCGACGGATCACTTCCCGCCGAGTTGGCGAGCTTGGTCAGCACCTTGATGGCTTTGTCTTTTTCTTCGACCCGTTCGTAAAAATCGGCCACCGCCGCCAGCGTTTCAGGTTCGCTTGAAACGCGCGATTCAAGGTCGGTCAAAAGCTTGAGCGCTTTCGGCCGGTCACCGCGCTGAATGAGCGTTTCGCAAAGCTCAAACACGAAATCGGGATTGTTCGGCGCGCTCTTGATCAGCGCTTCGTACTCTTTGATCGCCGCTTCAAGCTCACCGGCCGTTTGCAGCAGGTGAACGAGTTTGACGCGCGTATCGATGTGTTTTGAGTCGATCGAAAGGGCTTTGCGGTACGTGGCAATTGCCTTTTCAACATCCCCCGTTTCTTCGTAAAGCGCGCCCATCGTCACGATGCGCTGAAAATCGGTGCCTTTTTCGGCCTCCAGAATCGTAATCAGTTCGGGCAGCTTGCTCTCGGCGCGAAACGCGTCGGTCATAATGAGCAAGATCTCGTTGCGTACACCTGCTGCGCTGCCCGCGATCGAAAGCGCTTTTTTGAGCGTTTCAAGCGCCTCTTTCATTTTCTTTTGTTTGGCGAGCGACGACCCGAGATCGCGCAGCGCCGGAGCGAGGGCGCGGTTATCGCCGCTCGCCGCTTTCACAAGGTCGCGAAACTCGGCTTCAGCCTTTTCGTAATAGCCGCGCGACATCAGCTCGCGCCCGAGTTCAGCCTTCACGAACAGCGAGCCGCCCGCGTTTTTCACCAGCGCGTCGTGGTATTTTTTCGCAGCCGTGAAGTCCTTCAAATCAAGGCAAAGCGCCAGCAGAATGCGGGTTGTTTGCTCCACATCGGCCGACACTTTTTGAAGCGGCAGCGCCTTTTCGTACTCGGTGCGCGAGCCCGCTTTGTCGCCCCGATCACTCTTGAGCTGCGCAAGCGCCAAGATCGCCGCCGGCTCTTTCGGCTTTTCGGTAATAGCCGCTTCGTACGCTTTGATCGCGTCGTCGTAGCGCCCGTCGTTTTTATAAACGCCCGCCAGAACCACGCGCGTTGCCCACTGATCGCCCGCCTCTTTTGCCTTTTTTTCAAGCTCTTCAACGAGCTTTTTTAAGTTGCCGTCGCGCTCCCGGTAGAGCTGACTGAGCTTTTGAACCGGAAAAGGCTGGCCCGGCTGCTCCAGCGCAATCTTCATGTATTTGGCGATTTGCGCTTCAGTCGTTTGCGCTTTTTTGTCCTCGTCCGATTTGGGTTTCGGCTTTTTGACAGCCCCGCCGCCTCCGCCCGGCTTCACCGGCTTCTTTTTTCCGCGACCCGACGGATCAAAGTCCGCGTGCGCCGTGGGCGGAGCCACGAGCGATGCCGCGGGAACAGCCAAAAACAAGAGCCCGGCGAGAACACGTGCACGCACGCGTCGAGAGTACCGCCAAGAGAGAGCGTGGGCCATGGCTTATCCAACGTTTTAAACCGGCCGCCCTCCACCGTCGGAGGCTTGCTTTGCTGCCGCTGCCCCCACACGCGGGGCTTCGCCCCGCTTCTCCCCCAAGCCTGTGCTCGCGCGCTTCGCGCCGCTGCGCGCAGGCGGGGGAGATCATCGCACCATGGCAAACGCTGCGACAGCGCCGAACGCGAGCAAAACAAGCCCAACCGCGGCGACAAGCGTGAACGCGCGGGTTGCCGCCGAGGCCGTCATTTTCGAAGCGGCGGCCGCGTCTTCGGCCGTCTCGCTCGCCCGAGCGAGATGGGCCGAAAGCGCGGCCTGCATCGCACGGCTGTGAAGCACAAGGAGCACCGCTTCGAGAATGCCGGCCGCGAACACCACGCCGACCGATGCCAAACGCGCTTTGCCGGCGCGCTTTTTTTCGAGGTTTTCGGCGAAAGGTACACCATCGAAAAGCATCTCCACGCGCGGCGCGGCCGTCACTTGCCCGCCGCCCTGCGCCGGCCACGTGACGGTGCCGGCGCCTTGTTCCTGGGGATCGCCGGCCACAGTTACGGCCGTTGCGCCGATGCGTTTGATCGCTTCCGCGTCGAGCGGGGCTTCAAACAAGCCTGTGTCGGTGCGCTTGAGATCCACCGCCCAGCCGGCCGCGCGACCTGCGCTTGTGAGGGCCGAAACGTACACGCGCGGCCGCGGCACCGGCGACACAACCAGCGACAAATCGGGAGAGAGCCACAAAGCGCCTGGTTTTACGGGCAATACACCTTCCCACGAGCCTTTGGCCTGCGGAACGGTATCCACCGGATCGGTATCGGATTCGGCCTGGACCTTCAGGTCCACGGCGTGCCACATGGGCCGAATCTGAAGTGTACACTTGCCCTTGCCGTCCGTCACGCATGTCGGCCCTTTGGAACCCACTTCGGCCCCTTCGATCACGCCGCGGACCGACGCGTTGAGCGCGGGCTCGCCGCCCCGGGAAACCGCAATGACCAAGTCGGCCCAAAACGGGGCGGCGAGCACGCCCCGATCCACTTCGACGCGAATCGCAAGATCCCCCTGCGTGATGCCTTCGACGGCGTGGCGTTCAAACGCGAGCGGCGATGCGACGGTTGTGTGAATCGGCCCGCGCGCGAGCCACGTTTTTCCGCGCGTGATCGCGATGTCGGTTTGCGCGGGGAGCGGCTCCGTGAGCGGGACAAGCGCTTCGGCGATCCCGTCGGGCCCCGAAGATCCCTGCCATGAGCCGAGGATTTTTCCGGGCTGCGACACCTCGACGGTCAGGTTCTCAACAGGAAGCGTTCGATCGGCTCCGAACTCGCGCTCCACCGTTTCAATGCGAAGCGCAAACGCTTTGGATCCGGGCGCGGGAATGCCCCACACGCGGGCGCCGATCGCAGGGCGTTCGCGCCCCGGACCGAGCACCAACATCGCGGTGGCGCAAACGGCCAACGTGGGCGTGACGTAGAGAAGCCAGCGCGGAGCCACGACCCGAGCATACGCGCCCTTTGCTTTGTGGCGGCGGGTCCGTTACGAAGCGGGCGCCATGGCCGAGAAAACCACCAAACCCAAGCGCAAAGCGGCGGCTTCCGCGAAACCTTCGTCGGACGGTTCGCTGCTCCGGCAGCTGAGCGACGCGCGGTACGAGCGGCGATACGAGCCGACAACGTCGCCATTTGCGATTGTGACGGTCCTTCTTTTTTCGCTTGGAGCGGTGGCGCTGGGCGCCGGTGTGTACGCACAGTGGCTTCGAAGCGCCGACGGGCCCCATCCGTATGCTCTGTACATTCTGATCGCCGGCGCAGTGGTGCTTCTCGGTGTGGCGCTGTTCGGCCAAGGCCCCGCGCGCCCGGTGCGCGTCGGCGACGGCGGCGTGGCGATTGAGCGCGAAGACAACAACATGGAGCGCATCGCTTGGTGCGACATTTCAAGGCTTCTCGTGGACGGAAGCACCGTCACAGTGCAGGGCGACGGAACCACCATCAGCGTTTCGCGTGGTGTACACGCGGCGGCGGCGGCGCGCATTGTGAGCGAAGCGCGCGATCGCGTGCCGAGCAAGGTCGGCGACGACGTTCAGGTGAAGGCCCCGGAGGGCGCTGCGGATCCCGCGAAAGAGCGGCTTGAACCGCCGCAGATCGCCGGCAAAACATGCAAGGCAAGCGGCACGGTGATCTCGTTTGAAAAAGACGCGCGCCTCTGCGGTCGGTGCGGCGAGCTTTACCACAAGAAGAGTGTGCCCGACCGCTGTCTGACGTGCGAAGCACCGCTGAAATAGGCCCTTTGGCTGCGTGCGTACACAAATCGTTGACCCGCGGAAGCAATCGGCTCTCGACCCAGGGCGACAGCTGAACGTGACGCCAAGACCTGAAGCGCCTGGATGTCTGTGAGGTCGTAATCAACACGGACTCACGGAGGACACTGAGGAACACGGAGTCCGTGGAACTCCGTGATCTCCGTGCCTCCTAGGTAACTTCCCTTTAGCGGAACGTTCTGCAAGGCACGGATCCAGTCTTGTCGAGACGTTTGGGACACCCTTGCCCGTCGCCAAGCGGAAAAGCGAACAGCGTGGCGCGTCGGGTTCTCCAGATGGAGTTCTGTGGCGAGCGCAGCCACGACGAAAACGAGAGACCGGCGAGACCGGTGGATGGCGACGTGATGGACATCTCAAGTCGCCGGACCTCCCAGAACGGGCTCTTTTCTGCTGCATCGACAACTCAACCGCAACGAGTTACTCGCCGTTCGAATGAGGCGCATGCGCCGCTGGGGAACTCCGTGTTGATTACGATGTGTCAGGAGTCGAGACGTCGCAGGTCGTCGTGAGGCGCCCCGGGGGATTCGCGAGTCCGCGTTAGGCGAGGCCGAACTTGGCGGCGTTTTCTTTCACGAACGCAAGGTACACATCGGCGGGTTGATGGGAGGGCACGTCACCGCGGTCAACGGCCTCTTCAAGCAGGCGTTTGATTTCACCGATTTTGCGCGACGGGGGCAGTCCAAACGCCTCCATGATGACGTTGCCCACACCGCTCGGGAGCGGCGGAACCACGGCATCCTGTTCAAGAACGGCACGCACGCGGTCGTGCAAATCGCTGATTTGGCGCAGACCGCGCTTCTTTTTTTCGGGGCGTTTGGTGGTGATGTCGGCGCGCGAAAGGTCGAGCAGGTCGAGCAGGCACGGGCCCATTTCGCGAGCGAATCGGCGCACGGCGCTGTCGGTCCACGAGGCGTCGTATTGGCTGGCGCGCAGGTGGTGCAGAATGAGAAAGCGCACCGAGCTTTTGAGGGCGTCGTCGCGGGTGAAAAGGCCGAGGCGGCGGTCGAGCTTGTCGAACATGCGGGCGCCCACTTCGGCGTGACCGAAGAAGTGCACTTCACCGTCGGGCGAGATGGAGCGCGTTTTGACTTTGCCGATGTCGTGAAGGAGCGCGGCCCAACGCACTTCAATGCGGGGAACGGCTTGGCGAACCACTTGCTTGGTGTGTTTCCACACGTCTTTGTGGCGCCACTCGCCGTCGCCGAAACCAACGAGCGCGGCGATCTCGGGGAACATGGCGGAGATGGCGCCGCACGCGAGCAGGGCGTCGAGGCCGGTTTCGGGGTCGTACGCCATCATCAGTTGATCGAGGCGCGCACGCACGTCGGGCAAAAACGCGCTTGTGGCGGCTTTGAAGTCGCTCACATCGGCAATGATGGGCGCAACGAGCGGCTGCTCGACGATGGCCACGCGACCGGGGCGGCCGGCGGCGTTCGGGAAAGTGGGCGCGGCGTTCGGCACGGTGGGTGCGCCGTTCGGCACCGTCGGCGCGCGCTCGTCGGGCTGCGCACCCGCGATGGAGCTTGATTCGCCGCCGGTGAGCGCAGAATCGAAACGTTGGGAGCCTTCCGAGGCGCGGGTGGGTCGATGCCTGTCGGCAATCTCAACCGCCCATTCAAGGGCTTGGAGTGCGCGTTCGGGATTGGGCGTTTTGGGTTCGGTAGCGGGTTGCACAGTGTTGCAAAAAACGAGTTGGGAGCGATGGGCGCGCGGCGAACAGCGAAACGGGGCAGCGCGGGGTCGCGCTCTATTGTTTGCCTTTGCGGGGTCGTCAAGAAAGGAGCGCGACCAACGACCTTATGCCCTCAGCAGCCGATGCAAATGCCGCCGCTCCCACGCGATCGCTCGCTCAAAGTCGCGGAACATGCGCTCGCGCGCTTGAAACACCGGCGGGTGAAGCAAACGCCGGCCGCCGACAACGGTGGCAGGCATTAGGTGGTGCAACATCTCGTGGTAGATGACGAACGAGACGAAGTAGCGCGGCACCCACGGCTTATCGAGAACCGGGTGAATGCGAATCAATCGCTCGGTGGCTGAATACGTGCCGAGCTTGATCGCGCGGCGCGGCGTCTTCACGATTTTGCGCCCTTTGCCGGCCGGCTTTGCCGCAACCATGTCGGGCCGTTTGCCTGCCCGCCCCCACGTGATGAGCGCGTCAACCTGACCGGCAAAGTAGCGGTCACTCAGCTTATGAAGGAGCGCGAGCAGGTCGTGGTGCTCCCCCTGCGTTTTGATTTTGCAGCTCGCGGGCCGCGTGGCGCGAATGCGGTGGCCGTTTTGGTCGATGAACTTCCCCACCAGCTGCGACGCGTCGCGCTCGCTCTTCACCACGTAGCGCACGAGCGCGTCTTGCACCTCGGGGCCGGCGTCGAGAAACATGTGGTGGATGCGCGCGGTGAGAATGCCGTTTCGCCGCGAGCACGAGATCATTCGGCGGGCATTGTCGGTGACGCTGAGCAGCACCGGGCGCTGGTAAGCCTGCGTGAGCCGCCGCTCAAGCGCTTGGCGCGCGCCCTCGTGAACGAAGATCTGCGGGTAGCCCGGCGGAAACGAAATCGGGAGCGCCAGCTGACGAGGGTCGGGAACGCGAACCGCCGCAGGAGCCACCCGGGGCACAAGGCCCGCACCCGGAGCCCGCGCCGCGCGACGCAAAAGGGGGGTCAGAGGGAAGACCTGGGGGGATGCCATGGGGTCTATTGGGGGTATGCCGAGGGGGAGGATCTGTCAAGGCGACCCACTTAACCGTTGGAAATGTTTCAATTCCCATGGAAACGCTCGGGCCCAAAAAGGGAGCGGCGGCGGGGGTGTTCGCTCTCTCTTCTTGGGGGCGTAACGCGGTTGCCCTGTCGCCACGAGCCCGCATTATTCATGAGGCGATTGCGCGAAGGCCCGAGACCGAAGCGAAAAGGCCGCACGCCGGAGCGCAGGGCCGGAAACATACTGTCTGTATTTTGGAGCGCCCGAGCACCCCGTGGCGAAGGGGCCGATGCGAAGCAGCGGCACCGAGCCCGCACAGGTCACGAGCCACGGAGTGGCAAGGGACCGAGCACACGGCCTTTGCAGCAAGAGGATCGGAGCCTTCGAGCGGAGTCCTCATGAATAATGCGGGCTAGGCTGGGCGCTTGCTTATAGGCGTCGTCACCCACGTGGGCGCTGAACTAGATCTCAGGAAGCGTTGTGGGGTCGAGCGCGAGCGCCACGCGATACGGCGGCGGCCGGCCTTCCAGATGAAAGGCCACCACCGTGGCCGTTCGAAACCCACTCGGCAGGCGCTCCGGGAACCCGTGCGACGCGGACTGCGGCCCCGCCCGATGAGGCGCCGCGAGCGAGCGCGCCACCATTTCGATGTTGGGCAGATGCCCCACAAGAAGAATGGGGTGGGTGGCGGACCACAGACGCGTCGCCAGGTCATGCGCGAACGTGTCGGGCGCCAGGTCTTCATCGGTGTCGATGTCGACCTGAAGCGCGAGCACGGCGCGCATGATCTCGGCCGTTTGTTGAGCGCGAAGAAGTGGACTGGCGATGATTTGGGCCGGCAGCGGAACGCCGGCATCGACGAGCGCCTGCGCGACTCGTCGAACAACAGCACTGCCTGTGGGGGTGAGCGCTCGGTCGGCATCGCGGCCGGTGGCCGCCCTGTCTTCAGCGGCGCCGTGCCGCATTAAGTAGAGCCACACGGCTCCATTTTAGTTTGTTTTGGACGCGGGCCGCTTGCCTTCTGCGGCGGGAGCTTCTTTTCCTTTGGGGGCCGGCGCGGGCGCCGGAGGCGTTGCGGGCGTTCCATCGAGCTTGGAGCCGCGGGCGAGGCCGTGTTTGGCGAGAACCGCTGTCTCAATCTTTTCAAGCACGGCGGGGTGTTGTTCCAAATACGTTCGCGCGTTTTCACGCCCCTGGCCGATGCGCTCTCCTTGGAAGGAGAACCACGCGCCGCTCTTTTCGACAATGTTGGCCTCGGACGCGAGGTCAATCACGTCACCGGTGTGGCTGATGCCTTGACCGTACAGAATGTCGAACTCCACTTCTCTGAAGGGAGGCGCCATTTTGTTCTTCACCACCTTTACGCGCGTTCGGTTGCCAACCACGGTGGGGTCTTTGCTGCCCTCGCCGGCTTCTTTGATTTTGCCAATGGATCGAATGTCGAGACGCACCGACGAATAAAACTTGAGCGCGTTGCCGCCGGCGGTGGTTTCAGGGTTGCCGAACATAACGCCGATTTTGAGGCGGATTTGGTTGATAAACACGAGCAGGCATTGCGAACGCGATACGGTGCCGGTGAGTTTGCGAAGCGCCTGACTCATGAGGCGGGCTTGCAAACCGACATGCGAATCACCCATGTCGCCTTCGATCTCCGCTTTGGGAACCAGCGCGGCAACCGAGTCGATCACCACAATGTCGACCGCGTTGGAGCGCACGAGCATGTCGGCGATTTCAAGCGCCTGCTCACCGTAGTCGGGCTGCGAGAGGAGCAACTCGTCGGTCTTTACGCCGAGCTTTTTGGCGTAGTGGATGTCGAGCGCGTGTTCGGCATCGATAAACGCGGCGGTGCCGCCCATGCGCTGAATGCTCGCAATCGCGTGAAGCGTGAGCGTTGTTTTGCCGCTCGACTCAGGCCCGTAAATCTCAACAATGCGCCCGCGCGGATAACCGCCGATGCCAAGCGCAATGTCGAGCGACAGCGAACCAGTGGGCACCGATTGCACGCCTTCGTGAAGCGATTGACCTTCTTTGAGGCGCATGATGGCGCCTTTGCCGAACTCTTTTTCAACCCCGGCGATCGCGAGTTCGAGGGCGTTGTTCTTTTGTTTGCTCGTTTTTTCGTCCATTGGGAAACCTCGCGGGCGGCAGTTGGTGGAGAGTGGCCTGCGTTTGTGGCGGGGAGCTATACTGGGCAGTCGTTCAGCATGCAAGCGCAACCAATCGCGCTCACGAAAGAAGTGATCCGCTCGATGATACTGGCGCGCAGTGTGCGGCTCGTGGTAATCGTCCGACCCCCTTTTTGCCGGGGCACGCAGCTTCGGCCCAAAAGCACTCGTGTTGGTGCAGGATTTTTAAGTGACAATGGCTACCAAGATCGCCGACTTTTTCGCCGAAAAGAAGCTCGATCCGCGCCGCATTATCGCGGCGTCGCGCATCCTCGAAAAGTTTCACCCTGAAGATCGCAAGATCCGTCTCGCCAAATTGGTGGCGCGCAAGAGCGAAGACGGTGGCAAGAAAAAAGAGGGCGAGGCTGCCAAAAAGCCCCGCAGCGGCCGACCCGTCACCGATCGCGCTATCAAAGCGGCGCTCGTTGGCAAGTCGGTGAGCGGCCCCATGAAGACCCGCATCCTCAAGGCGGTCAATCGCGTGCTTGAGCAAAAGAAGCAGGACCAGGTTGAGCTGGGTGCTTTGTTCGAGCCGACGCCGCGGCCGAAAAAGGCCAAAGCGTCGGAGTGATGTGAGCGTTCATGGAGCACCCGTTTGGGTGCTCCATGAACGCGCGTTTTTTCGCGGGCGCCGGTCGGCGACCCGCGACGTGTGTCGCCTATGCCTACGAACGGCGGCGAACGCGCAGGTCAAGTACGTCCATTGCAACGAGAGCGACGGCAACTCCCACGGCGATGAGCAGCATGCCGTGGACCTCAACGCAACTGGGCACTTCCGGCCAAATTTTTCGCGAACATTTTTTCCGATGAATGCGTTGCCGGGCGGCGGCATCGGAACCCGGGTATGCCAGCAACGGCACCTTCCGAGTGGCCCCGAGAGCGCGCTTCAGCGCCTCCGCCCCGCCCTGCCACCGGGTGGCGCGAGTACCTCGTTGCGCCCAAGCCCCCTCAAAGCGGCGAGCGACCGGCGCATCGAACCGGCCAACCCGCATTGCGCCTGGTGCGCGCCGAAGATGTGACCTGGACCGAGTCGGCGGAGGTTTCCGAGGCCATGACAGGCGACCTGTCGCGCGAAGAGCACGTCCCGAGCAGCCACGCCGCCGGGACCGTCGCAACCCCGTCGCATCGCGCGCCGCAGCCGACTACGCTCCGCGCCGTGAGTGACACCAATTCACACCAATCCGATGGGCACGCCGCCATAGGCATTGCTCCCGCGGATGTGGATGTGCTCGTCGCGCGCGCTCAGCGCGGCGATCGCTGGGCGTTCAGCGAACTTTTTCGCCGGCACCGCGCCGACGTTGCCCGGCTTGTGTACAGAATGATGGGCCCTTCGGCCGACATGGAAGACATCGTTCAAGAAGTTTTCCTGCAAGTGCATCGCAGCATCGGTGAGTTTCGCGGCCAGGCAAAGTTCTCCACGTGGCTCCACCGCGTTACGGTCAACGTGGTTCTCATGACGCGGCGAGCCGCTCGATCGAGGCCGGTGCTCACGGGTGAAACGCCCACCGAGTACGAACCCGACGCGGGATTGGCGCCCGATGAAGACGCCATGCGCAAACGTCGAATCGAGGCGTTTCGCCGGGTTCTCGATCGATTGCCTGAAAAAAAGCGAACGGTGTTCGAGCTTCACGAACTCTGCGGTTGGTCACCTGCTGAAATTGCCGAACATGTAAAAGCGCCGGTTCTCACGGTTCGCACGCGCCTGTTCTATGCGCGGCGCGAACTTGAAGCGATGATTCGCGAGGAGCCGGCCCTCGCGCAGCTCGCAGACGAGCTGCAAGACGAAAGTTCTTTGAGCCAGACGGCCGGTGAATCCGGCATCGAGGAGGCCACGTGAGCGAGTCCAAGGGAGCGAGCCGAGCCGTTGATCGGATGCTGGATGTCATCCGAGCGGAGGAGCCGCCGCCGCTCGATTGGGATGCCGTGGAGCGATCACTCGCTCTGCGCATTCGACGCGGTGAAGGGTACAGAGCGCCGGCAAAACCGATATCGGGAATTTTCACGGCGCTCACATTCGCAGCGGCGGCGGCGGTGTTGCCGTTTGCACTGTCCATGGGCGGTCACTCGGCTGAAACCATCAAGCCCGAGGTACACACCGTGAACGCGTCGCTCGTCGCGCCTGCGCCCGGCCAGGCGGGCCGTGCGGGCGCGCACGATCTGTCGGCGCTTCACAGCGGCGACGCAGTGGAGGCCAAAACCGCCGCTGTGACGTTTGCCGACGCGGGCAAAGTGTCGTGGACGCTCTCGCCGGAGAGCCGCGTTGTGGTTCGCTCGGCCATTCCCGAGTCGGGCATTGGGCACGTTGTGCAGCTCGAACGCGGATCCATTCGCGTGGAGGTTCAACCCGATCTCGTCACGCAGGGCCTTGTGGACGTGCTCGCTGTTGAAGTGGGCCAAACGCGCGTCGCTGTTCACGGAACGGCGTTCACAGTCACACTCGCCGACGGTGAAGTGCTTGTGGATGTGGAGCACGGCGTTGTCACTGTGGGCCCCGCGGGGCAACGCGGCGCGACCACCGGATATCAATTGCCGGCCGGCTCGCGCGCCGCGTTTTCGCTCGACGGAGGTCGCCACGCTCGCTGGCTTCCGCGCGATACCAAAAAGGTCGACGCGGTGGCTGCGATCAACGCGCCCGCTCCCGACGTGATCGCCGACGCTCCCACGCACGTTGCGGCGCCGCCAATCGATATGGATACACCGGCCGTGACAGATCCTCCGCCCGCGCAGGTGAAAGCGCCGCAACCGTCCGCGGCGCCGTCGGCGCAGGCCGCCAAAGAGCCGAGTGATCCCACGCCGCCCGCGCCCACTGTAGAAGTGCAAAAGCCCACCATGAGCGCGGCGTCGGTCGCCGCCGGGCTCTCCAGGTGCTTCCAACAAGCGCACCCGAGCGCGGGCGTTGACGGTCCCAAGCTCACGGCGTCGTCCACGCTAACGCTCAAAATCCGCGCCGACGGCTCGGTTGAAGCCGCGCAGTTCAATCCTCCGCTGCCGTCCATTCAAGGGTGCGCGGCCTTTGTGTACTCAGGCCGCTTCGCCACCGCGGCGTCGGGCTATTCGCTCTCCATTCCCGTTTCGCTCAGCCAATAAGCTCAACGCTTTTGTCCCCCCGCGAGGCGCGCGAGCGCCGAGTTTGGGGGGACCGCGCGACCCCGGGAGCGCGAAGGGGGGCATCCACAAATGTGTACACTTGCGTCAGCCGTGCTGAATAAATTGGATGATCGCGTGCGTTTCGCGAGCGCCCATCACACCGAATTGAACGCCCATCCCTTCGCCTTTTTTCACCCAGCGAACGGTGGCGGCGAGCGCGGCTTCTTCACGCAGGCCGGGCAACATTAAAAACACTTTCACGGTGGAGCCGTACGGCGCGGGTTCGGCCGTTTCTAAAAACGCACCGCCCAGGCTGATATCTCGACAAGACGCGGCAACGCGTTCGCCGCCCTCTCGTTGAAAGCCGGCGGGAAGATCGATCGATTTACGCGGATGTTGCCGATTCTCTTGCACGTGGACCTCGAAGGTGTCCGCCGGGGCCCATCTTTGCGACTATTCCTCGTGGCCGTGCGGACGCGGGTGAACGAATCGTCTCGACCAGGTGGCTCTCCTGTCAAGGGTTGGCAACGTCACGTCGAAGGGTGGCAGGCGGGGCTGTTGTCGGTGCTTATCGCCGTGACCGGCGCGCTCTTGGTGGTTCCTCGACCCGCGGTGCCCCACGACATTCCTGAGCCTTTCGTTGCACCGGCGGTGATCAACGGGGTGATGCGCGAGGATCGAAAACGCGCGCGCGAGCTTGAAAACGCGGCAAAAGCGGGAACTCTTGAAAACGAGATTCGCCTGCTCGGCAATCAAGTGCGGGCGTTTGGGCGCGCTGTGGCAGCGGGCGACGAGCGCGCGCTCGAACCTGTTCGGCGAAAACTTGTGAACGATGCGGCCGAAGCCATTGCAAAGAACCCCGAACGTGTGCTGGCGCTGCGCGCGCACCAGGCGCTTGCGTTTGCGGAGGAGGCGCAGCGCTTTGAGTGGGGCTCACCGCCGAGTGAAAATTTGGTCGAATTGGGCGGTGTTTTCCCTGTGTTGGCCAATGAGTACACATGGTTCGACACGGCGACGCGCAGGCTTTTTCTGAGCGAAGCTGAACTGACGGTGCTCTTTAAGAAGCGGTGGAACGACATCACGGGGCTCACCGGCAAAACGTTTGCTGTGTCGCTCGACGAAGAGCGCCTGCTGCTGCGCTTTTATTTGAACCATCCGCCCGTGGAGAAAAGCGGAACGCCGGCCTCAACATCACCCGCGGCTCGGCGCGCGCTGGCCGTGCAAGACCAAGTGAAACGCGACGAAAAGCGGCGCGCGAAAGTGCAAGAACTTGCCAAAATCGACCCGAGTTATCCGGCTGCGCTGGCCGATGGAGTGCTGCTTTTCAGGCTCGGAAAGTTTGAAGAGGCGGCCATCGCTTTCGATCGGCATCTCACGGTGCATCCCGACGGGCCGCATGCGCTGCGCGCTCGCAACTATCTCAAGGCGGCGCTGGAAGCGCGGTGAGTAGAGGGATTTCCAAGAAGAGCCTTGCGTGAAGGTTTGGCGGCGAGCGGTGACTTTTCCGTCGCCGTCCACCGGTCTCGCCGGTCTCTCGTTTTCGTCTTGGCTGCATCAGCCACAGAACACGTTATGGAGTGGCCTGTTGCGCCGCGCTCTTCGTGTTTCCGCTTGGCGGCGGGCAAGGGTGTCCCACACGTCTCGACAAGACTGGATCCGGGCTTTGCTGAAGCGCCCCGCTGCGAACTGATCCGCATTGGGGATAGGATGCGCGGCGCGTGAATCGTTGGCAGGCGCGGCCCAGTTCAAAAGTGTACACAATGGCGGTTTCCCCGGCCGGAGCTGAGTACACATGGAAACCGCCCCATCTCAGGTGTACTCTTGCGGCGGCTGTTGCCGCGTTTGTGTACGCCATTGCGTCGAGCGCGTGGGCTCACCCGCCGCCGGCAACGCCCAATCCGCTCGATCCGCCGTACATTCCGCCGCCGGCTGAACCTCCGCCGCCGGTGGACACGGCGCCGCCCGATCAAGACGCATCCACGGTTTCGCCCGATGAACCGCCGGAAGAAGAGCAGGCGGCAGCCCACAAACGCCGCGCGATTGACCCAGCCGAGGTGACAGGGATTGTCACGCCTGAGCGGGAACGCGGCGACACCATGCGTGAAGTGGGCAACGTTCTGCTCGCCCCTCCGCGTGAGAGCTTTGCCGTGCTTTTTACGCTCACGCGCACGATGACGGTGCTCGCCGAACAGCAGCAGCTCGTTCCCAAACTCAACCAGTTCACCAAAGAAAAGCGCGGCGAAATCACCCTTTTTCCCACCATGTTTTTCGACCCCGGGCGCAGGCCGAGCGTGGGCGGATTTATGGTTACCGGCGGCCCGGGCGGCCTCTCGACAAGCCTTCGCGTTGGTACGGGCGGCCCCAACGAAGCGCTGCTCGAAACGCGCATTGCGCTGGCGCGGAGTACACCGCTGCCGTTCACCGCGGTTGCCGAAGCGCTCTACGACATGCGAACGAGCCTTCAATATTTGGGGCTCGGACAAGATCCTGAAAAAGACCTTCGCAACCGGTTTCGCGACATGACTCGCTACCGCGAGGCGCGTTACCGGCATCAACGCGTGCGCGCCATTGTGAGCGGAGGCATTCGCCCGAGCGAAAACACCGAGCTGTTTGTGTCGTCGAGCTACACAACGCACATCGTCGACGATTCGCCCGACGACGGCGGCCGCGCGATGAGCTTTGTGTTTCAACCGGGTAGTGTTCCCGGCGGGCCGCCCACGTTCGACGGCGCGAGCCGCGCCACCATTGTGTACTCAGAAGTCGCCGCGCGCCTTGATACCCGCATCGATCGCGGCGCCCCGCGTGAAGGTGCTTTTGCCGAAGGGTATTTGGGATACGCCGCCGCCGTGAACGGGAGCGACATGCAATACGGTCGCTTCGGCTTTCGCGGCGCGCTGTTTCTCTCGCTCTACCGCAAAACAAACATCATTGCGCCCAAGCTCGTTGTCGATTGGCTTCAGCCTCTCAATCGCACGCCCATTCCTTTTTACGAACTCGCGCGCGAAACCGACTTTCGAGGTTTTCACACGCGGCGCGACCAGCTCTCCACCACCGCGTCGCTCGACTATCGCTGGGGGTTTGCGCCGCAGATTTCCGGGCGCTTGTTCGTGGACGTAAACACCGTCGGCTCCGAACTCGCAAAGCTCGGGCTGCCCCGTTGGGCCGTGGGCTTTGGCATGGACATCTACGCGTCGCTTCAAGACATCGGCTCGTGGGCCTTTTCATTCAGCCCCGACGGCGTGGGCTTTTTTCTTTCGTTCGGCGTCCCCAACAGCTTCGGCGATCGCCAACACAAGGAGTGATGATGCGCCCCATTTTTTCGCTCCTCGCCGTCCTCACACTCAGCGCCGCAACCCTCGCGTGCGCTCGCCGCCCAGCGCGTTTCGCCGACGCAACACCCGTTACCGAGGTGGCCGACGACGAACCGATCGACCTGCCTTTGCTTGTTGAATACAACGACGTTGTCGAATTTTCAGACCTGTTTGTCGGCCGTCCGCTCGTGGAGGCGATGCGTACAACGCGCAAACCGCCGCCCGCCGACATCAATGCGCACGATGAAGTGCCCACCTCCAGTTGGTTCGCGCCCGTCAGTCTTGAACCGAGCGCGTTTGAGCTTGCGTACACAGAGAGCGGTCCGCCGGTTCCGCCGTACCGTGTGCTTCTCGAACGCGCGCCGTCGGGCAACAACGGCATCGCGGTGATCGACCAATTGGGCCGCCGATTTGAGCTTCGGCGTGACCCTGCCGACCGGCCTGAAGTGCGCACGGCGGCCGCCGCTGTCTCGGCGCGCATTGTTCGGGCGCTCGGGTATTACGCGCCTGAAGTGTACATCAGCGACGCGGCGGACGGTGACTTCGCCATCGCCCCCGACGACTCGCACCCGAGTTCGATCACGAGTGGCATGGAGCCCCAAGACCCCGAGGTGCGCCGCAAACAGCTCACAAAAACCCTTCAAGAATGGCTTGAGAGCGCGCCCGCAAACAAAAAAGGCGCGTACCGATTCAGCGCCACGCGGTGGCCACCCGGCATTGACGTGGGCCGCACTCCGGTTGCAGGTGTACGCAGCAATGACCCGAACGACCGCGTCCCACACGAAAACCGCCGCACCCTGCGCGCCATGAAACTCGTGGGCGCCTGGCTTGGGATGACGCGCTTCACTCCCCACGACCTGCGCGATGTGTACCGAGGCATTCCCGGTGAAGGCCATCTCGTCCACTACATTGTCGGCATGGACAAGTCGCTCGGGACCGAAGCGATTGTTGGTAAACGCCCGGAACAAAAAGACGAGATGACTCTACTTGCCACGCTCGGTTTTGCGCCCGACCCCAACATCCCTCCCACGCAGCGCAAGTATAAAGCGCTCGGTGCGCTCGGCGAAGAAGTGGACGTGGGGAGATACGGTCCAGCCCTCCCCTTCCCCGCCATGGACCAAATCGACGGGGCCGACGCGTATTGGGCCGCCAAACGCATTGCCTCTGTCACGGATGAAATGGTTCAACTCGCCGTTCGAGCGGGTAAGGTAGGAAACTCCGACGCCCGCAAACTGCTTTTTGAGCTGATTTTGGCGCGCAAAAGGCATGTGTTGGCCTGGGGGTATGCCCAAACAACTCCGTGTGATGTGGAAGCGGTGGAAGACCGGGGCATTGTTGTGGTTGACCGCGCCGTTGCCGAAGGATTCACCGCGGGCCAAACGGTTGAATACGTGGTGTCTTATTTCGACTCGTCGGGTGAACCTACCCATCCCGGCGCGGTGTTGAGCCCCGAGGGCGCTCGCTTCGCCGTGCCGATTCCACGCTCCGCGGTGGCCGCCGATGGGTATACCGTCATTCGCCTGATGGGGGAGGTGGGTGGTGTTCCAGCGCCTCGCCATCTGGAGATGCATGTCATTCGCGATGGGAAGGGCACCCGGCTGGTGGGCGTCAGGCATTAGCTCTAAAAGAAACGATGGCGTTCTTCGCCTCACCTACCCATTCGCCTACCCATTTCAAAAATCTACCCAGTCACATTCACCTCCACAGACTTCGCACGGCGAACCTCATAGGCGCATCTTCGCTTCTCCGCTTTGTCACTCCCCTCCCCTTCGAAACGCCCCTTCTTTTCACCGGCGCCTCTCACCAATATTCCGCGCCCGCGAGGTTCAACCCAGAAGGTTTGCACTGCCTTTTCGGCAGTGGTAACGGTCCACCATGGTTGATTCACCCTACGCCGCCTCGCACAAGGGGCTACGCAACGCCCTGGGCCGCTTCCAGCTCCAAGCGGGCGCAACCGACTACACCGACCCTGGTTCGGTGGCCTCGCTCCGCGCCCGAGGAGCCAAGCTCGAAATGCTGCTCACCCACCACCTTGCCGCGGAAAACCGCTACTTCCTCGATCCGCTGCGCAAGCGCGACGCCGCCGGGGCCGAGCACGACTTGGCCGAGCACGAGCGGCTTGAGGTGCTCCAGCGAAAAATGTTCTCCATGCTCGCGAGCCTCCACACCTCCGATGAGCCCGCGCGCGGGCGGGACTTCTACCTCCTCGTCACCGAGTTCCACGCGAGCTACCTGCAACACATCCTCCACGAAGAGCGAGTCACCGAGCCGCTCCTTTTCGCCCGTTTCACCGAGGAAGAGGTCGCTCGCTTCTCGCAAGACCTGGTCGCCGCGGTAGAACTCCCCGTGCTCCTCGCCTCCCTTGAATACATCGTCCCCGCGCAGCCGGTCGCAGAGAGCCGCGCGCTCCTCGCCAGGCTGCGCGAGGCGCCGTTTTATCCTCAGCTCATCAACGCGCTGCGCGCCGAACTCGACGCGGACGCTCTCGCGGCCCTCCTTGCCCCCTGAGCGATCAGCCACTCACGGTCGCGTGGCCACCTCGCGAATCCCCTTCTTTCGAAGCTGCACAACCCGGTGATACCAGAAGGGGTGGTTCTCATGATTCCGCCCGATCCGCCCCCGGCGCGGGGCAGTGCTGCTCCTCGATGGAGGCACCCCCACGACCGATCTACCCTCAAAAAACCGCGAATCCGGCCAGCGCAGTCCACCCGCCGGCCGGGAACGTGGATTGCTATCCGAGCCGCCTGACAACCAAGCCCCGCCTAAAAAATGCCTTTGAGTCGATAGGATCTTTTCGAAATGCCCACCATTCGCGTCCGTTACAGCGACGATCAGGAACATCAGATCGTAGACCGCAAACCCTACTCCTGCCCATTGTGCGGCGTGCATGGCCCCGCCCGCGTTGAGGTCAGTTGGATCGCCCGACGCGCTTTTGGAATGGTTGTCCGGTGCGCACAGATTGAGTCCCGGTGGACTTGTTATGCATGCGGCCGGTGGACACAGCGTGCATCCGGCGTAGATGAGGCCCCGCCGGCCCTGCACCGATTCGGCCCCGTCCTTTTCCTCGGCCTCTTCCTTGGCGTGCCATTCCTCCTCCTGTTCGCATGGGGCGCCGTAAGCTACATTGGGAGCGCGCCTCAGCGTGAGCAGGCGGCCCAAAACGAAGATAAGATCGCAGATCTCCGCACCCGAGCGGCCGAGCTTGTTCAGCGTGGCAAGACGCGCGAGGCGGACTGCAAACAAAAGGTAGAGGCCGCCATCGCGCTTGCCCTTCCCGGTGGCCTCGCGGCCGGCAAACCCCAGAAGACCAAAGATCTCACGGTGGACCAAATACGCCAACTCCCCACCTATCCGCCCGGCATTCCGCGCCTCAGCTGGGGGTGGGAGGATGCTCCAATCGGCTGCTGGATCGATGTGTCGAGCGAAGCCAGGGTCGCCGTCGAGAAGGGCCTGGAGTTTGAGCATGACCCAGCCAAAGCCGCCAAGAGCATCGAAGAGTACGCCAAAGCTGTTGAGGCATTGACGGTCCCCACCCAGTTTGCAACACTCAACGACGACGCGATTGCGGTGGTCTCTTCAGACGGCCGGCTCGTCGCGTTCGCGACTAAGCATATCGACGGTCTGGTTGCACCAACCCGCCGATAGCCCAACGCCATTTCGACAGTGCTTCACCAACTCCCGCGCTTGGGATTCGGCCAGTTCGCGTACCATCCACCTGGGGAGGTGCTCCGCGGCGTTCGTGAAGGGCCGGACGGTCCGATGGCCGCCATATCGGAGGGTCCGCCCAGGAGGTGAGTCCCTCGCAGAGCGCGAAACGCTGCGCTTCTGCCCCGCGGCGAGCGCGACAGGGCATGGCGCATCGGTTGCTCTCAGGGGATTGCCCAGAGCGATGTCGCAGGGCGCATCACCGGGAGAAGACGCGATGGAAACCCTTTCTATGGTTCCTGGGCTTGATCGAACAACGGTGTGTACACACCGGCGGCGGGCGTCGTGGCGCAGAGCCGTCGCGTTCGCCACGCTCGCCACAACAATGGGCGGTGCGACGTCCGAGGCGCGAGCGGACTCCACCGACTTGATGGCGCTCGCGGTGGCCATTTATGCGGTCGAAGCCACGGTGCTGGCAGGGGGGCTTACCACCGGGCTCGGCAGCACCGTGCACGTGGCACGGGGCAATGTCCGCACCGGCTGGTTCATCTCGAGCTATGTGTTCGGCGCGCTCAACCTGGCGACGGGCGCCCTCCTGGCGATGGCGGCGGCGAACACTCACGGCGACACGCTGATTCTAGGGCTTTCCACGGCACACCTGTCGATCGCGGCCCTCGACATCACCATGCCGAGCATAGGCTTCGCCCGCGGGCAACAGCAACAGGCCACCTTGAGGCCGGTCGTGCTGGGGGGGCGCGACGTCGGCGGCCGGCTCTGGCACGGTGCGGGCCTGCAGATCGGGGGGTTTTGATGAGATCCCCCAGTAGACTTCACCGAGAGTGTACCTGCCCACCCCCGCCCTCGCAACAGCTCGGGCGCCCCGCCCAAACGTCCGTGCTCGGGCTTCGCCCTCCGCGCGGCCGTGGGCGGGGCCCGCGACCGTTCATGGGGCCGCGAAGTCTACCCGTCCTTCAAGCGAATCGATGTCAAGCGTACCCCGGCTCAGCACATCATTGCCGAGCACTCCATCCGTTCCGCGCGACGCCCTCGGCATTGACTTGATGTCCATCTTGGAAAAGTAGACTGCCGACCCTGAAAGGACGAACGATACGTCTGACACACTCGACACATTGGAAAGATCGAGGCTGCCGCGGAGCTTTCTCGCACCGTGCTCTGTCAGGTAGCTGCGCCTCGCGCCGGTGTCGATGCCGAGGTAGAAGTTCTTACCATCTACCGTCGTGGCAACCGCGACGGGCATACCATACCAAAACAGATTTCGATCACGGGTTGTTTTTCGCGACGGCCCGATCCGCACAAACGCTTGCGGGTAGTTGACCGTCAGGTGAACTTGCCTGAGCAGGTTCCAACCGAGAATCCCCTCGACTTTGAGAAATGTCAGAAACAGAATCTGAAGGCTGAGATCCTTTTCTGACAGAATCACAAACGGAATGTGCCCACCCCGCAGGGCCCCCACTTGAAACGGATTCACAAGCGTCAACTGCGCATTGATTTGCTTGCCCGGCCCACTCGTTCCAACCGTGGCCGTCGCGTTAATGCCGGCAACAGGATGAACCCCCGCACGCTCGGCAACGTCGCTCGAAAGCACCGAAAAATTGGCACCGCAGTCAATCCAAAGCTTCGCCGAGTAACCCTGAATGGTGACATCCACCATCGGCGAGCCCGCATTGCTGAACGTCACAGGAACAACCGCGTCATCGGCAGCGAAATTCAACTGCTGCTCCGGCGCTTCGCCGAATGCCCGCGCAACGGCCGCCGCGTCCGGATCGCTGCTCACGCGGCCGAGTTCGCGATAGGCACCAAGTTGCATCAACACGGCTTCATGGAGATCCCGCGCCCGCGCTCGGAGCGAGGGACTGGTCGCCTGGCCGAGACTCGCAAGAGTCTTTGCGCAGTTGGCAAGGTCCCCGGTGACGAATTGCTCAAGCGCCGCCGCGTAGGCGTGTTCCTCGGGACTCGACGCCAGCGAGCGGGCGGCAGCAGGCGCAAAGTCATCGGCCGCCTCTCCAAACGAACCATAGGTCACGTTCGCGTGCGGAACCGCCGACGCCGGCTCGACGCGAATCACCGGCGCGCGCGCACACCCGATTGCCAATGAGGCCACGAGCAGCAGGGCCCACGCGCATACCGGTCGCGAATCTCGATGCATCACGCAGCTTTCTTGGGCGCCAGGGCGATCACGGGCGCCGTTGGTGCGATGCGGTGTTTGGACAGGGCCTCGCTCTTGACACTCTTCATCGCCTTTCACCTGCCGGCTTTTCACAGCTTTCGCTGGCGCAGTAATGGCGCTTGAGGCGCAAGCCCCGAAAGCAAGCGGAGCGGCCGATACACGCTCTGCGCAGCATCGGGAATTGTCAGATCCAAGTGCGTGTTGGACTGGTCCTCCTCGCGGCTCATGTTCGCTTCATTTGGAGCTGTGCGCATTGATGCTCGGGAGGAAGTCTGCTTCCTCAATGGGCTCAACGGTGGCCTGTCGTCTTCCGCTCGAATCAATGTCACCAAGATCGATCAAGAGCGAGAATATCCTGTAGTTCCCTGCCTTCATGACGGGCGGCAATACGTATAGGGGTCCGCCCAAACGGAAGACGACGTAGTATGCCTCACGCAGCTGATAGGGATCGCCGTCAATGTTTGCCATGTACGAGAATAACTGACCCAACCCGTCAATTATCATCTGCCGTGATGCCTTTGTGTACGCTTTTCCCTCGGCGAGAAGTGGATTCGTGGTTGGGCTAAAAAGGTCAGGCTCAAGCTTCCACACGCGCGAGCGAAGGAAGACGGGAAGACCGCAATCGAATAGGTACCTCGCGAACTCGAGCAAGAGACGTGCTTCGGGCTGCTTGTTTTTCGCGGCAGTAGCCTCATCGGCGAGTGTACGAAGCCTTTCTCGTTCGTACCACTGAACTCTTGTGGCGAATCTCCGCGCAAGAACTTGGTGCGTGTGGGTGGTGCCGATCTTCAGGCGAAGATGCATGCACACGCGTTCCGCGTGCTGAAGAACTCGGCGACGTTCAACGGGATCCTGCTTGCTGACGAGAATCTGGGCGTTCACTCCCGACAAGAACGAGCCGATGGCGTTGTTCATCCAGGAGTCGTAGTCAGTCGCGCCGTCAGTTGTCATCGTCGGTCGCAATACGAGTCGTGTCAGGTAAGCAAGGGACGCGGAAGCGCAGAAACGCTGCCGATTCGAGAAGGCGCGAAACTGAGCTATCTGCTCGCCTCGCAAGGCTTGAAGCCGAAAGAAGAGTTTCTTGTGCGGCGGACTACTATTACGTGCAGGAGAGCGGAAGGCCGGATGTAGTCGAAGAGTCTCGAAGAACGTCTCTATCAGCTCTGATGTGTCACTGAAGTCTTCCAGCGGAACAAAAGGCGTCTTTAGGTGGCGCCGTGTCGGCGGGTCAAAGGCGAAGTCCTGTTGCAGTTTTCGAACATCGTCAAGCACAGTCATTGTTTCGGCATAGCGAGTTGCGAGGCCTTCATGAAAGTCGTGATGCTCTGCGGCGCACTCGGCGAGCATACTACTCGCATAGGGAGCAAGAATGGGATCGGAGAGAATCCACTGAACCAGACTATATGCTTCAAATAGAGCTTCGCGACGCGACACGCGCCGCAAGAACTCGATCCGGCGGTCGAGGTTGGCGATAGCGGTGTCCAGATCGTGGATCATGTAGCGACCTCAGTGTGCTGTGCTTCGCAACTCAGTCCAACGCGCAGATGAGCCGCAAAGGCAAGCGCACGAAGTAAGCTTGCCTTTGTCGGATCCATCTGAGAGTTGAACGGCCTGCTTCGTCGTTCAGTCCATGTCGTAGAGCTCATAGTCCTTCAGGTCTTCAGAGCGTGAGTAGTCGAGCGTTCCAGAGTACCCAAACCTGCCACTCATCCGTTCGATGTGCGGTAAGGACTCTCCGGTTGGCCCATCCTTCTTCTCTTGTATCCAGAAGAAAGGATTGAGCTCAAGCCTTGGAACGATAGAGCAAGCCTTTCCACGAATCCTTGAGTAAGCTTGCTCAGCACATGACTTCAGTGGGAACTTCCCATCGCTCCCGATGCCCTTGACAAGCCAGGTAAGTATGTGGCCCATGAATTCTTCTGAATGGCCCTCTGGTGGAATGATACAGGCGTGCCAGAAGCACTTTGCGGCAGTTGCGCGCGCCGTCCTCCCAATTTGCACCAGCGCCGCCAAGCAGGCCGCCACCATTCTTCGGCCCCGAGGCAAGTCTTTGGCAGCATTGCAGCCAATATATGAGAGTGTCTCCATGCATCTGTAGGCAACGTGTGGCCGCTTCTTGTCGAAGGCCTCGGCGCCCAGTCGTCCGATGAAGTGCGCGTACCCAACTAGCTCTTGAGACAGGAGAAGTTCCTCCATCGGGGAGTCAGCGTCTGAAGGAGTTGGACCGGACTGAATTTGGAGCAACTCCACGACGGCGTGAATGGTGTTCACAATCTTCAGCGGCTCCGCCAACTCATCCTTGGCGAGCATCTTCCGGCCGACCCAGGCCAAATCGGAAAGGAGGGAGCCTACGAGCCTTGACTTCTTCAAGCTCGCCGAGGGCTGTGAGGCGATGAAACCACACAGGTTGTTTACTAGCGCTTGTACGTGAGTCCCTTCCTTGTCTTTGTCCAGCAGCCAGTTCACGATCGCGCGAAATCTCGTGTGCGAGACGTGTCCGACTGCCTCTCGTTCGCTATAGGCATCGTTGTCGGCGGAACGGACATCATACGATGCCGACAGCAGCCGAATCACTGCGTCTGTGGCTGCGGCAAAAGCTGAATAGTCGTTGTTCTCCACCGACAGCTTGATGATCGTGGTCAATTGGTCCCAAAGGTCTTGATCGCGCAGGCCGATGGCAGTTGGCTCGAATGTGCGCCCGTGTATCGGAACTTGAACCGACTTGATCCGTTCCAGCAACTTGTTGTGTGCGGCGACTTCAGTTCTTGCCTGGGTCAGAAGACGATCTGTGTAGCGGCGGATCTCGATGTCGGAGAACCGAACACGGAGATAATAGTGCGGGTCCAGGTATGTCGCTGTGAGGAGCGCGCTATCGTAGGCAGACCACATGAGGAAAGGGATGGTCCACAGGGCCGCGCGAGAGAACCAGGCGGAATGGATGAGGTACACGACCAGCGGGAGGAAGGGTAGGGCAGAAAGCGTGACAATGTTGACCCACTGGCGCGTGGTTAGGGCGCCAAGGAGTGGCTTGTACCTCGAAAGTTGGTGTCCGAAGAATGTGAAGTTTACCGCTGAGACGGCTAGAACGAAGTTTATGCCCACGAGCCAGGAGTTGATAGTAGAGAGGTCAACTCCTAATGAGTAGTACACGAGGACGCCTTCGATTGCGAGCAACG
Organism: Polyangiaceae bacterium; assembly: GCA_016712345.1. Taxonomy (GTDB): domain Bacteria; phylum Myxococcota_A; class Polyangia; order Polyangiales; family Polyangiaceae; genus JADJRH01. The sequence continues at coordinate 1,090,571 of JADJRH010000011.1, read as the reverse complement.
TTCCGTAGCGGAAAATCTCCCGAGCATATGAAGGTCGCGGCATGGTAGCGAGGCTTGGGTTGCGCATTCGTCGATCCAAAGCAGCGCCGTTACCCGAATCTGGACACGGCGACGTCAACTTAGAGGTGTAGGTCCGGGGACCGTTCAACGCCTAATGGACCGTTCCGTCCATCTGCCTCCATCCCTGCCCGCACCGTGCTTTCCACCGCCCCAGTCTCTCGCGTTTACTCTTCGCATGCAAGCCCCAATTGCATCAAAAACGCGCGTCGCACAACGACCAGGCTTGCGTGAAATCCAACGCGACTTTCGTTCAATGGCGGGAGGGCCGGCGCCCCCCGCAACGCCCCCCGCGCCTTCGCAATGCCGCAGCTCCAATCGGTACTGCCAATTTTTTTGGAGGCCCTACCACCCCCTGCACCGCCCTTCACAGACAACCCCCCCGCGGTTCCAACCTACCCATGGGTTGAGTTTCACACGAGCCGCGTTCCCTACCCTCGGCGCGACCGCAAGCGGGAGCCAGCTCGGAACCGTTCACGGCGCACCGGAGGGCAAGAAGGGCGCAAAGGACTGGGAAGAAGCCGAGGCGGCAACAGCCTCAATACACGTAGACGGCGCCGGCCTTGGGGGCAGAATTGTCGGCCTGGTTGCCGTTGATCCCGGTGGCATTGCTGGCTTCGAAGTGGGCGCCCACTGCCAGCGTGGTGCCATCGGCCGACAGCGCCACGCTATGGCCAAACTGGTCGATCCCATCGACGTTGGATGGCTCGATGTACGCTTGTTGCGACCACTCTTCTCCGCTGCGGGTAAAAGCGTACACCGCACCGATGGCATTGCTGACACCCACCCCCAGCGTGGAGCCGTCTGCCGACAGCGCCACGCTCACGCCAAACACGTGGCTTGGGTTGGATGCTTTGATGTACGCTTGTTGTGACCACACCCCTTCACTGCGCGTGAACACGTACACGGCGCCGGCAGAGTTGGCAGAATTGTCGGCCTGGTTGCCATTGATCCCAGTGGCACTACTGGCTTCCCACCAGGCACCCACTGCCAGCGTGCCGCCGTCACCGGACAGTGCCACGCTCACGCCGAACTCGTCGCCCGAATCGGGGTTGGATGCTTTGAGGTACGCTTGTTGTGACCACACCCCGCCACTCCTCGTGAACACATACACCGCACCGGCAAATTGGGCAGAGTTGTCGGCTTGGTTGCCGTTCGCGCCCGCAGCGCTGCTACTCTCCCATCGGGCGCCAACCGCCAACGTGGTGCCATAGGCCGACAGCGCCACGCTCCAACCAAACCCGTCGCCGGCATCCGTGTTGGACGCCTTGATGTACGCTTGCTGCGACCACACCCCTCCGATCTGCATGAACACGTAAACGGCACCCGCCCATTCGGCAGAATTGTCGGCCTGGTTGCCATTGATGCCTGTGGCGTTGCTGGCTTCGTAGGCGGCCCCCACCGCCAACGTGGTGCCGTCGGCCGACAGCGCCACGCTATAGCCAAACTGGTCGCCCGCCTCGGTGTTGGACGCCTTGATGTACGCTTGTTGCGACCACACCCCGCCACTCCGCGTGAACACATAGACAGCACCGGCATATTCGGCCGAATTGTCTGCCTGGTTACCATTCACGCCCGTGGCGCTGCTGCCCTCCCATCGGGCACCAACGGCCAACGTATTTCCGTCGGCCGACAGGGCTACGCTCCAGCCGAACCCGTCGTCCGCGTTGGTGTTGGACGCCTTGATGTACGCTTGTTGTGACCACACCCCGCCACTGCGCGTGAACACGTACACCGCACCGGCATTGTTGGCAGAATTGTCGGCCTGGTTACCGTTGATGCCTGTGGCGTGGCTGGCTTCGTAATAGGCACCGATGGCCAGCGTGGTGCCGTCGGCCGAGAGCGCCACGCTGGACCCAAACTCGTCTCCCTCATCGGTATTGGACGCCTTGATGTACACCATGGGATCGTCCATGCACACCCCCGCGGAGCATGTTCCTCCAAACAGGCAGGCCGTCCCGTTGGCTTTGGGCACCTCGCCGCAACCATTTGCAGTGCATGCAGCGTCCATGCACTCGGTGGAGAGGGCAGAACACTCGACCGGATCGCAGTCGACACCGCCGGTGCCACCCATGTGAACACCACCGACGCCACCTGCACCGCCACCTCCGGTCCCACCACCCCCTGTAGGCCCAATCTTGTAGTCACATCCCGAACCAAAAAGCAGCGCCATGAGCGCCCCAAAAAAGACAAACCAACGAACACAATTGATCGACAAAACGCCCGCGGACCGCGTGCGCTCACTCAGGAAAACCGGTCGACTTCGCCGGTACGGCATCGTTTTCATCATTCCTCCTACCCAGGGTTCGGCTCGGTTCTCCTGCGAGAACCCACCGATCTTTTCACGCCCCAGGGGTGATGCCCTTTTCTCTCCGGCTCCCAAGCCGGTTGCACAAAAAAGGTTGGAGGTACTGCCGATTTTTTTGGAGGCCCTACCACGCCCCTTGCACAGCCAACCCCCCGCCGTTCCAACCTACCCATGGGTTGAGTTTCACACGAGCCGCAGGCTGCACCGCACCGCCGCCTTCCCCCTCTCGCTTGGGCCACAACGCCAACGTCACCGTGGCTGCCGTAAACACCCCCGCCGTCACCATCAACCCAATCCCCGCTCGCCGAAATGCCGCCGCATCATCCGTTGCCTGGTCCAAGTTTTGGCACACCTCGCCAAGCGCGCCCGAAGGCTCAAAACAAGCCCCCTTCTGCGCCCCAAACAGCGCCCCCGCCTGCTCGCGCAACCCCTCCGCGTCTTTCAGCCTCACTTCACTCCCTGCCAAAAAACCAACCCCCAAGGCTGCCGTCACACTCGCACCCAACACCCCCACTACAATCCAAGGCTTGCGCGAAAACTCCGGCGTATGGGTAGACGCCACCCCCGCCTCGGTGGTGATAGCTTTCACCTCGCGCGGCCCTTCCTCCACCGAACCAACCGTCGCCGTCCCACCCGCCACCAGATTCAACACGGTTTGCAGCTTCACCCCGCCGTTGTGCTCCACCTTCACCCCATATTCACCCGGATAGAGGTACACCACCTCGCTGAACGGAGCGGCAAACCGGTACGCGCCCAACGTCACCACCATCCCCTCCAACTGGTGAGGCATCTTCCCCGTCGCCACCTGCCGCTTCGCCTCCGCCAGCTCATTTTCCGCCACCGTCAGATATTTTGCATCTTCCACCCGCTGCGCCACCTGCTTTTTGCGAGCCGCCTCATCGGTTTGCGGCGGCGCCGAAATGGCCGCCGAAAGCGCCTGCACGGCCCGCTCCGCATGCACCGCCGCATCGGCATGGTAGCCCAGCTTGTTTTCACACTGCGCCAAAAACAGCGCCGTTCTACCCGACTGCACCACCATCCACACCTGAGCAAAAAGCGCCTCACACGTTTTGTAATCCTTCTTCTCCTGCGCGGTGACCCCCGCCGTAAACTTGATGCGCGCCGCCGCCTTGTCGGCCTCTGTCGGCGCCTGATTTTTCACCAAGTCGGGATGCCGCTCGGCAAACGTCGGCGGAGCCGCCCGCGCCTCCCCTACCCAACCGGGCCAACCTACCCAACCTACCCAAACAAGCAACAACCCCACAACCCACGTTGCCACGGTCCGGGTGCGCCGCGCCGAAACTCGACCGTCAAGCCCAACGCAATTCATATTCCCTCCGGCGGAAAAGCCACCGCCACCGGTTGGGTAGAACTGGTCTTGTTTCCCACCCCCAGTTGACCCGCATCGTTGTTACCCCAACACAAAAGCGCGCCCGACGCCATCAGCGCACAGGCGTGGTCAAGCCCCATCGCCAACTGAGCCACCTTCCCCAACCCCGCGAGCGTGGGTGTAGGCGTGGACACCGGACCGGTATTCCCCAACCCCAACTGCCCGCTTGTGTTGTCACCCCAGCCCCAGATGCCGGACCTACCCAACGCCACCGACGATTGAGTGCCCAAAGCCAACTCTGACATCTCCGTCACACCGAGTTCGTTCGGGGTCAACACGGGCATGCCCGGGGCCAATCCCACCTGCCCCTGCGCATTGCTCCCCCAACACAAAATCTTCCCACTATCCACCGCACAAGTGTGATCCAACCCCGAGGAGAGCAACGAGAATCCACCGGAGAATGAAATGGGAACGGGCGTTGGATACGTTTCCGTTGCGCTGCCGTTCCCCACTTGGCCCAGAGCGTTACTCCCCCAACATTGCACACTCGCATTCAGGAAACGTGCGCACGAATGCTTCCGCCCGCTGACCACTTGTTGGGCGCTTGTTTTCACCTCCTGCGGTGTCCAGTGATCGGGCATTCCGTCACCCGTTCCAACCTGACCGTCAAAGTTGTTGCCCCAACAGTAGAGCTTTAGACTTTGCGTGATCGCACACGTATGCCTTCCGCCGGGTGCCACCGCGGCCACGTCGGCCAGGCCCACGGGCGCGGGAACCGCCGTTAATTTCGTATCTCCCAGCCCAATTTGCCCATTGCCGTTGGCCCCCCAACACACCAATCCGCCGTCTTTCAACACCGCGCAGGCGTGTTTGCGGTCATTATTCTGATTGACAGCCACATGCTCCGCATCCGCGTCCAGTTTAACCTTCACCGGGGAGAGGTTCTCTCCTGGGAGCAAAGATTCGCCTGCGCCGAGGTTCTCCCAGGTGTTATCGCCCCAACACCACACCGAGCCGCTTTTTCGCACCGCACACGTAAACTGCGCCCCCGCCGACACCTCCACCACATCGTTGCATTCGCCCGCCAAACACTGTGTGCTGCACGCGTTGCCACACGTGCCGCAATGTGCGGCTGACCTGGTTGTATCCACCTCGCACCCGTTCTCAGCCAGACCGTCACAATCCGCAAACGTCGGCTCACACTCGGTCACCTTGCACGTGCCCGCGTCGCACGCCACCTCCACCCCCTGACTGCCAGGAACACACGCCGCACCGCACGCCCCGCAATGGCTTAGATCCGTTTGCGTGTCCACACAGACCGAGCCGCAATAGTCCGGTGTCTCCGCCGGGCAATGGCTTGCATCCGGCGGCTCCGTGAGATCGCCCTCGTCATCGCTCAAACAAGCACCCACCCCAAGGCTCAGCCCCACAGCGCCCCAGCCCAAGAGCCGCACCAACCTCGCTGCATTCCAACGGGTGATCACAACCGGCATTCTCCTTTATTTACCTGCCCGCCCCCGCCCTCGCAATAGCTCGGGCGCCCCGCCCAAACGTTCGTGCTCGGGCTTCGCCCTCCGCGCGACCGTGGGCAGGGAAAGCAGCTTGAGCGCCAGTCGGCCTCCGCACGCGAGAAAAAAAAGGGCGCGTGGGAAGCCCTGAGGCGGATGGAGGTGCAACGTTGGCCGCGCCCGGTACCAATCGCGCTCTTCCCTCATCTTGTGCTTCCGAAAACAGGGCTCGTTTGGATCCCGAATTGTGGCGGGAGCACGATTTTGCCGGCCCCGCTTGGCAAAGATGTACCGCGTTCATGGTGCGTTTCTCTCGGTCACAAGTCCAAAGTGACGGTTTTTTCGCCGTCGGAACCCTGCCCATCGGCGTCGGCGCCTTCGCCGCCCAATCCGGCATCGCCAAGCGTGATGGCGGCACCCTCCACCGACGGGGTGGTGCCCACAAACACCACCGCGGCCGAAGGGCCACCCGCGCCGCCGCCGCCTTTGCCTCCCTGACCGCCCGTGCCACCCAACCCACCTGCGCAGCCCGGCTTCGCCAAGTTAGACGTCGCGGGCACCGGCCCACCGGCCCCACCCGGCCCGCCGGCTCCGCCGAGTTGGCCTTCACCCCCGGCGCCGCCCTTTCCGCCGTTCCCGGTGGTGAGGCTCACCTCCACGAACGAAAACGTCGCCCCCAACGACACGATCGCAAACGACCCGCCGCCCGCCTGCCCCCCTTTGCCACCGGCCCCGCCGCACCCCCCCGAGCCGCCCGTGCCACCGCTCGCCCCGCCGGCAAAAGCCTGGCCGCCGCAAATGCCCATCATCGTGCCGCCTTTGGCGCCGCCGCCGCCGCCCCCACCTTGGCCGGGGCCGCCCGGGCCGCCGGGATTTCCGGCTGCGCCCACATAGCCCGAGGCCGTGAGCGTGCCAGGTTGATCCGCGCCCAGGCCGCGCAAACCGTCGGCGGCCGAATCACCGGGGCCACCGTCGGTGCACGCGCCCATGTCGTCGATCTGGCCGGAGCCACCGTTGGCTGCGCCAACCGGCGACCCCTTCGAACCATCGCTTCCGTCGAGAGGGTTTCCATTTCCGCCGTTTCCGCCTTTTGAATCCACGTCGCCACACTCATTCAGCGGACCACTGGGGCTGATCACGGTTTCCGCTGAACATGCCTCGTTGCCGGCCAGGCCCATCATTCCCGCCGCAGCGGCATCGCTAAACATCTCCCCGTCGGCCCCATCGGCCCCGTTGCCGGCGGTCACGTTCACGCGGCTAAAGGTCAACACCGCATCGGCTTCGGCCCACACCCCCACCGACGACCCGCCCGCGGCCTTGGCATCGGCGGCGGTCACGGTCACATCTTCCAACGTAAGGGCGACCGAAGAAATCACCTTGACAACCGCTTCATCCGGTGCTGCGGACAGCTCCGTTTTGGTGGTGGGGGCGTACACCCAGTTGTTTTGGCAATCGAGCGCGCCGTACACCACCGCGTCGGCGGTGACGGTCACGGTGCCGGTGAAAGGTTCGGCGCATAGGTAGCGCGGGCCGGGCTTTTCAAAGTCGAGCGCGGCTTGCACTGTGGCAAACGGTTTGTCTTTGCTGCCGTCGGCGGTGCTGTCATTGCCCTGCGAGGCAGACACAAACACGCCGCAATCATCACCGATGGGGCCGGTAGCGAGGCTGGGTACACATTCAGGATCGGTGCCTGTGGTGGTGTTCGCAGGAATGTCGTCCCCTTTTCCGATGAGAAGCAATTCGGCATCGGTGAACACATCAAAACAACCCACGGTAAGCCACGAGAAGGCGGCGCCGATGACGACGGCGCTCCGAGACAATTGAGTTCTCATTTTGTGTTTCTCCTCAAAACCTTCCAATGACCAGCAGCCCACCGCCCGCCGGTCCAACCGCGGGCACGAGCTGAATCGCCGTCGCCTTGGGCGATCGGGTGAATGCCCATGCGGCGTAGGCACTGGCGCCGGCGGTCACCAACCCTCCACCAACCAAGAAGCCAATGCCCGTTTGTCCAAAAAGATTCGCTTCGCGCAATTTGGCGCGATAGGCATCACACTCGGGCAAGGTTGCCCCCGGATCGCTGTAACACCGCAACGAACCGTCCGTCTGTTTTGGGCTTTCTTCGGCGGCTTGATTACGTAGGCCGATCCCCACCCCCAACATCACGCCGCCCGCAATCAACCCCGCCACCCCCACGCCGCCCAGCACAAACACAGGCACTTTGCTGGGCCCCTCCACCGTGGCCTGGAGGAGCAAAATCACCTGCTCGGTTTTGCCCTTTTCAGGGGTCACAGGTTGCCAGGCCATTTTCCCGCCAAAGGTCGCTTCTACACGATGCGAAACGCCGGGCTCCACGTAGGCCACCCAGGCCGAACCCACTTTTTCGTTCACGGTTTCGCCGTCCACCTTCACTTCGGCGCTCATCGGATCGGGCTGAATCTCCAGGCGCGCCACCTTGGCCTCTGCCTGGCGCAAGAGCGTCACCGCCTTTTCTTTTTCGTCGGCAGGCGCGGCTTGCGAACACACGAGCAACGCCCGCGCGGCCTCCACAGGTTTGCCCGCGCCCAGCGCCGCCGCGCCCAACGCACCGGCAACTTGCCAATGTTTTTTAATGCTCCACGCGGCGAGCAACTGCGCGTACGCCCGGGCGTAATCGCCCTTTTCGTACGCGGCAATTCCCTCTTGAAACAAGGAGCGGGCCGCGCCGTCGAGGTCGGCCCGCGGCTCCGTGGGCACCGGCCCATCAAAGCTCGGCGAAGCCGGCGAGGCCGAAGCCGCCCCGCTGGCACTTGCCGCGGGCGCCGCTTTGGCCCCTCCCGATGCTGCGGGCGGCGGTTTGGTTTGGGCGCCCACCGGCGCCGTTGCAGCCACCAGCGCGAGCAGCACGGCGCCGCCCAGAACCGACCGGGAGCGAGAGGCCCCGCGGTGCGCCACGGGGGCCGAGCCCCTCGGAATATGTTGGTGTGTATTCATCAGCCCACCTTTAACGGTTTCTATCCCAGCACAATCTCGATCGAAAAACCAAATCCGCCCTGTGCTCATCCCATCCCCTCCCCGAGAAGCGCCCCTTTTCGGCATGGATCCGGCGATAGCAGCCGCGACGTTTTGCGAAGCCCGGTTTCATGTCTTGTCGCGAGGTGCGGCGCGCCCGGTTCTTTCGGGTCCAGGCTCCTGGTGGAGCTTTTGGGTTTGGCGCCGCCGTTGCACTTTAGGAAGCACAGCAGGTCGCCTGCCTTGCAGCCGCAGTTACCCTTGGGTTTGTCGGCGGGAGTGGCAGGCGTGGTCGGAGTGGCGGGAGCGGAGGCGGGAGGTGTGGCCTTGGGCCCGGCCGCACCGGGCGACGACGGAGCGCCGCAGGTGGCGAAGCTCACGTCCACCATCTTTGTCTGATAGTCGGGGCCCAGCGCCCTGAAGTTCCAAACCCGCGGCTCGTTGCCGTAACCCCAGGTGCGCACGCTTGCCGAGCCATTTTCAGAAAAACCCTTCGCCCCCGCTGCCCTCCAGGCCACGTTCACCGCGCAGGTGGTAGCCCCGATGCCGCGGGATTTGTAACTCTCGGCGAATGCCGGTCCCGCCGTCGAACGCGACGCGATCAACCAGCTCCCGACAAGCTTGACCGTTACCTCCACAACGCTCGGCTCACCCCCAGCCGGGTAGCTGGGATGGGTAGAAAACGCGAAAAACTTCACAGTAGCGTGAAAAACGGGCTGAACGGCCAGGTCAACCCAGCCGTCCCGCAAGTGGGGGGCCTCGGCTTCGTACCACACAGCATCCGGCTCGCGGAGGCGCGCCAACGCGCGGGCTTGGTTCACCACATCGAGCAGGTCCACCTGCGCGGGATCGGGCATTTTCAGCGGTGCGCTCCATTCGCCGGCCTTGAGCGGGGGCGGCGCGGCCGGCGGAGGTTTGGGCACGGGCCCAGTAGAAAGCGGAGGCGGCGTGGGTGGGCCGGAGGGCGCCGAACCGCTGCCCCAAAGCGGGAGCGGCAACGCTCCTCCCGTGGATGCGGGCTCGTACGACTCTTGCGGCGAGGAACACCCCATCGCGGCCCACAACGCGAGCAGAGCGATCCAAACAAGTGCGCTCCGCAAGCTGAAACGGTTCTTCATGCCCTTCTTTCTCCGCCAGCCGGCCCCGTTGCCGATTTTTTTTGCGTGTGAACGTTCTTTTTTTCGGCTCGGGCGAGTTCAAAATCGCCTCCAAAAAGCTGATCCCCCTGTCCGGGCGGTGAGTCCCCCTGTCCCAATTGCCCACTCCCCCTGAAAAAAAAGCCGATCCCCAACTCGATCTGGCCGATCCCCCGCAAAAAAGTTCGGATCCCCACCTCGACGCACCCCAGTCCCCGCAAAAAAGGTTCGGATCCCCCGCTCCAACCGTCCAATCCCCGCGGGGAGTTGCGCTTGGGGCGTGGGGATTCGTTTTTGGGGGTCGCAAAATGCTGCAACCGAATGAAGGTGCTTCCTATTTTCGGAGGGCTGTGCAACCGTATGCGAGCGGGAACGGCCCGTTCGGCCGGCACCCGCAAGATCATCCACATCGAGAGGAGCAACATCCCTATGGCAAGACTCACGTTGGGCCAAAAAGCCGAGCGAATGCTCAAGTTTCTGCTGGGCGTCCGCAACGCGCGCGCGGCTGCCGTACTGAAAGGCTACGGTTTTAGCGAAAAAGACTTAAACGAAGGCTGGGCGTTGTTGCGGGCGCTGGGCAAAAGCCGCCTTGACGCCGAAGAGACCCCCGGCGCGTACGACCCGGCGCTCGTGCAGCAGCTCGACGCTTGGGAAAACAAGTGGTTTCCCATTGCCGACGCGACATTGCGCCGCCACGCCCCCACCGTACACGCCTCTTTTTTCCGCAACCTCTCCCAAACAGAGGGCGCGGCGGTCATTGTGGGCGTGGGTACCTTTATCGAGCGGTTTCATTCGCTCGACAAGGCTGAAGACAAGGGCGGACCCAAGGGCGGCGGGGGCAAGGCCGCCAAGAAAAAGCTGCAAGAGCGCGGGCTTACCGACGCTGTAATCCAAGAGGCTCAAGCGCTCCTTAAAGAACTCGGCAGCCTTTCAGACCCCGTGCCCGACGTTGCCACTTCAGATGACCAAGAAGCGCAGTTGGCGAAAGCCGAAGATGAAATGTGGGCTTGGTACTTGGAGTGGAGTCAAATTGCCCGCACCAAAATCAAGCAACGCGCACTGCTTCGGTCCATGGGCTTTTTGCGTACCAACAAGGCCGGGGTAGAAGAAGAAATCCCCGAGGATGAGTTTGAGCCCGACGACAAAGACGAGGAAGACGGCGAGCCGGAACCTGAAAAGGGGAAGGCTGAACCTGAAAAGGGCAAGGCCGAACCTGAAAAGAAGGAAGAGCCGGGCAAACCCGCTTAGCAGAGTTGCAGTTGGGGGGGCGCCAACCCGCCGGACGCCGTAAATGAGGCGACGGCTATTGACCCCGGAAAACAAGTCGAGGCATAGTCCGCGATGTTGCTCGTCGCAACATACGGACGCCGAGTTTTTCCCTTCGTTGGAGATTGCGGATGGCAAAGCCCCCCTGGTTCGATTGGCTCCCGGGCGTACTGAACCGCGAGCAAGTGAAGCGGCTCCAAGATTGGGGATGTATCAGCGGCCGAGGCGTTGACAAGCCGGACCTGTCATCCATCGACTTACACCTCACGAATGCCGCGTGGGAACTCACCGACGGCTCTTACAAGCCGATGGCGTATTACGAGAGAGCATTCTTGAAACCGCCGTTTGCACGTCCATTGGAGTTGGTAGACGGTGCGTTTACCCTCACTCCGGCGCGAACCTATGTGTTTAAGTTGGATGAAAAATTGCTGGGTTTCAGCGACGATACTCCCATTTGGGGTCAGGCGACGGCAAAAAGCAGCGTTGGCCGCGTGGACGTGCTTGCACGTTTGATTGTGGATGGGATGAACGCTTACGAAGCATTTTCACCCGGTCAGGTGAAAGCGGGCGACATGTTCCTGGAAGTCACGTCTTTGACCTTCCTCGTTCGGGTTAAGCCTGGTGAATCTTTGTCGCAGTTGCGGCTCTTTCATGGTCCCCCCAACCGTTCAGAAGTTCGCGGACGCGAACTTCTGAACACCATCTTGCCCAAACCCAACCCGATCAAATCGGACCCCGAGGATTGCCTCCTGCGGGTAGAACTTGGACCCTCAAAGATCGGTGGCGCGGCATTCCGCGCCAAGAATGGGGTAGCAGCGCTTCCTCCAATCGATCTTTGGGAAAAGGAAAAAACCGAACGTCCCAATCCAAAAGACTATTGGGAAATAGAGAAATCAAAAGACACTGACGACCACAAACATCTCAAACTCGACAAAAATGCCTTTTACATCTTACGTTCGTACGATTTGTTGGCCCTCACAAAAAGCGTAGCCGGATATTGCCGGGCAATTGATGAAACCATCGGTGAAATGCGAATTCATTATGCCGGGTTTGTTCACCCCTACTTTGGCCGAAATCGTGCCGACAAAAATATTGGAACTCCACTTATCTTCGAGGTGCGCGGCCACGATCTGTCGGTGAATTTGGTTCAAGAAGAAGTGATGGCGAAGATGACACTTTATCGCATGTCCGAGGACGCCACTCTGGATGACAAATTGGACAACCCCGACGCCTCTCCCTACGGTAATCAAGAGTTGAATTTGTCAAAATTTTTCGCTCCTTGGCCCGGATGAAAACGTCGAGGGAGACAATGATTCAGCAACAAATTTTGTTTCCGCAACGGGATTTGACGATTGTGCAAATCACCAATTCGGACGCGAAACGCAAAACCGATGAGCTTCAGGCACTCCGCAAGCTCGTCCTGAGCAATGAGGAGATGTACCCGGCAATTCGCGAATGGTTTGATCAAAAAGTGACTCACGGGCTCATCTCGGGAGAACGCTCGGCCTTTCTCGGAATGTCGGATGGCCGGCCGGTGGCATCCGCAATTGTGAAGCGTGGTGAAAAGTCCAAATTCTGCCATCTCCAAGTGGTCAATCATCTCCAGGAGCAGCACCTGGGCGAGCTTTTCTTTGTTCTTATGACGCTTCAGATACGCCAGGTTGCCTGTGAAGTGCACTTCACGCTACCAGAGGGGTTGTGGGAGCACCGGCGCGGCTTTTTTCAATCGTTTGGTTTCGATGAAGCTCGAAAATCGGCCACTCAATACCGAACAGTCGAACAAGAACTTGTCTGCTCCGCGCGTTTTGATGAACTTTGGTCGGCGGCTTTACAAAAGCTTCCCAAGCTCGTTTCATCGTTTTCAAGCGGTGGTCATGCGCTGGACAATTCGATTGTCCTGAGCCTCAGACCTCAATGGGCAGCAGCCATCATTCAGGGGCGCAAACGGGTCGAGATCCGTCGTGTTTTCTCAGCCCGGTGGGAGGGACATCGCGCATCCCTCTATGCAACCAACCCAATTAAGAGCCTCGTTGGAGAGGCTCGCATAGGGCGAGTTGTTGAGGGAACTCCTGCCGAGATATGGGCTATTTATGGCGCTGATATCGGATGTGATCGGGCCTCGTTTGATAGCTACACAGGATCGGCCTCAAGGGTTTTTGCGTTGGAGCTGACCGATGTTCGGCCGTTTGCGAGACAAGTTGGCGTCGACGAGTTGGCAGCGATGCTCGGTGAAAAGCCACGCGCCCCGCAGAGCTATTCAAGCCATTCAAACACATCCGTATGGGGTCGTTGTGTTTCGCTTGCTGCGTTGCTCAACAATCATGAGATTCGGTAGGATGGCTCAATGCAAACGTGCGCGCGGCTGATTTCGCCTTCCGCTATGATTGCTGCCCAAACAAATCTGAACCTGATAAGAAGGTAGAGCCGGCCAAACCCGCTTAGCGTCGCTCAGCCCACGCGCGCCACCACCACTGCCACGTTGTCCCTTCCTCCCGCCGCGTTCGCCAAATCCACCAACACCCCCGGCGCCTTTTCCAGCGGCACATCCCCCAGCACCGCGGCAATCTCCCTATCGCCTACCACACCGGTCAACCCGTCGGTGCAGGCCAAAAACACATCGCCCGCCTGCCATGGTTCTATGGTGATGTCGGGTTCTACCCATTCGCGCCGGGCGGAAAATGCGCGGTTTAACACGTGGGCGTATTTGGTTTTCATCTCTTCGGTGATCACGCTGAAGTCGCGTTGTAGATCTCCAAGAATCGTGTGGTCGCGGGTCAGTTGTTGAAAGGTGCCGCCCCGCAGTCGATACGCGCGAGAATCGCCCACGTGGCCAATCAGCACCGAGGAACCCACGCACCACACGGTGGTAAGGGTGGTGGCCATTTTGGGTAGGCCGAGCGCGCCCGCGTCGGTGGCAATGCGGGCCTGCACGCGCCAAAGAGCACAGAGGAGGGCTTGTTTGGAGTGATGTTCTGTCCATGGATGGGGCTTTCCCAACTCGGCGCATTCAGCCGGGAGCGCGCGTGTGAGGGTGCGCACGGCGAGGCGGGCGGCGCGGCCTCCACCCGAGCCTACGCCCACGCCGTCGGCCACCAAGGCCAAACCAAAGGTGTCTGAATAGCCAAGCGCGTCTTCGTTGCTCTGGCGCACCCGGCCGCAGTGGGTAACTCCATGCACCTGAAACTGGCTCGGGATGGGGACAAACGGAAGGGAAACAATGCTGCGTTGGGTGGGGGTGGTATCTTCCAAGCTCACCATATCGGCCCTTTCGTTACGATCAAAGGGGCGCCGCCCACGTCTTTGTGACTCGGTAGGTTTTGGAGGGCTGAGGCAAACACGGCGGCGGGCACTTTCTTGCCACATTCGCCCGCCCCCGTGTCGTTGATGTACACCGCCGTCACTTGACCTTTGTCGTCCACCTCCACGCCGATCACCACCACGGCATGGTTGCCGGAGTCGGGGTACAAGTTGGGGGAGATCTGATGAGGATCGACAAAGGCCACCACGCCGCGGCGGTCGGAGATCAGGTTTTTCAGGTCGTTTAGACCGGGGGCCTTTTTGTCGGGTGGAAATCGCTCGGCAGGTACACCCCAATCGTTGAGCAGGGCGCAGCCGGCGTCACCGTCTGACCCTCCCCGTTCACTGTCGGGCACACTCCCCGGCTCGGGTTCCACAGGCCCGCCCTGTTGCTCGGCATAGCGCTTGTAGGCTTTCCGTCGTTCTTCGGCCAAACGGAGCATTTCATCTTCGGTGATGTCCGTTCCAGTGGCTTGCCGCCGGATCTGCCGAACGCTCTCCAGCACGCAGTTGCCATAACTTTGGTGGGTCTGGCCCGACTTGCGGCCGGCAGCCATGGCTTGGCAAAGGCTTTTGCCGGCCCCCACGCAGCCCATGCCGCGCGGGCCGCCGATGCGCACGTTGGTGGAGCCCGTTGTCACCCAGCCGGCGTGGTCGGACTGGTCTGTGAGTCGAGCGGCAAACTCTCCGCCGATGGTGACGGTAGAGGCGCCGGTTTTGACCCGGTTGGGGCAACCTCCACATCCAAACGCATCGCCCACCCGTACGGTAGATTTGCCGTTGATGCGCACGCTGCGCGCGCCGTCGGGCAGGGGCGCCGGGCCGTGGGTGTTGCAGAGTTGAAGGTCGTTCATTCGAGCTGCGAGCAGTGCCATGATGTTCCCTCCTCATTCCTCACGGGTTGATGTCCACCAAACCGGCAGTGATGGTGATCTTCCCGTCTTCGAGAACGATGGTAGATGAGCCGGCTTGAAGCGTGATCTTGTCGGCGGCAATGGTCGCCTCGGCGGCACCCACCGAGAAGATCTTCGTTGTGACGGTGTGTTGGGAAGCGCTCACGTCGTCGCGGGTGCCGAGCGATTCGATCCTGATCTCCTTGGCTTTCAGCTCGGCTTTGCCGCTGACCGTGATGTGCGCGTCGGTGCCCACCGCAACGGCCTGCGACTTGGCCACGACCAAGCTGGCTTTTCCACCAATGGCGGTGTTGGAGTCGTTGATGACATCCATCTGAAAATCGCGCTGGGCGCGCATCGCCAGAATCTCGGCGCCTGCCAAATCACCCATCGCCACCATGTTGTACCCTTCGGGGTTGCCCACCGAACGCGAAAGCCACACCGATTGGGTATCAAACTCGGGTAGAGGAAACGGTACAGGGGCAACAGCGTTGTGGACACTGCCCACCACGAGAGGTTGGTCAGGATCGCCGTGGGCATACGCAATTACCACTTCGTCACCTACCCGTGGCAAGGTCCAAAAGGTGCGCCCAACGCCGGCCCACGGAATGGCCACGCGCACCCGGCGCGATGCGCCTTTGGCCCGCCGATCCCAGTGAAAGTGCACGGCGATGCGGCCCTCTTTGTCCACGTCAATCTCTTTGCCTTCTCCCACCACCATCGCTGTTTCGGTGCCGGCCACGCGCGGTTTGGTAAGGAGTGTCGGCCGCCAGGACGAATGAGCAGCAATCACCTCCACAACGTGTCGGGACTGGGTGAGATCCACTTCACTGCGGGCGGAGACGACCAAAAACTCGCCGTTGGCTTGTTCGTGCGGGTGGTCGACCAACTTGACACGCATGCCCGGCCGCAACGCGGTGCTCACTTCCCACCTGTAGGTTTGACTCTGGGTGCGCGTCTGTTCCAAACGGCGTTGGCTCAGGGTCACGCCGCCGGCATCTTCGCTGAAGTTACCCACGGCAAAATCGAACACGGAGAGGGTTTGTTCGGCCGCCGGTCCTTCCAAAGACACCTGGCGCGCCTCCAGGGGGTAGAGCGGCTTTTGATAGTCGTAGTCGCGCAGCACCATGTCGGCGGTACAGATTTCCGATTGCAGCGACACACTCAACACGTGCGGTTTGGTGGTCGCTAAAATCCCGGATTGCGGTTTGTAAGGCAGTTCGCAATCCATGGAGCCGACCGTTGTATCGTCGGTGATCACCCAGCGGGTGGAACCGTCGCTCTCCACGGTTTGATAGGCCAGCAACCCCATTTCGGCGAGGGTGCGAAAAATAAAATCGTGGTCGGTTTCTCCCCATTGAACGCGGTATTCCACCGACGGCAACGCCCCTTGAACCAACCGCTCGATGGGTAGGTCCATCTCCGCCCGATGGTCGGCGAGCACGTCGCGCACCATTTCAAGCGCGGTGCGGTTTTGAAAAATGCGGTGGTTCTTGCGTTTGTGGGTAAGCCACCAGCGGGGCGCCGCGGTGAGTATCAAGATGGAGGCGGTGCCGACGTCGAGCACTTGTTGGGCTACCCGGCGCACCACGCCTTGCAAAACGGGAAGGCCGAGTTCTGCCAAATCTACCCGAACCGGGGCACCGACGAGCGTTGCGGGGTCCAGGGTGGGGTCGTCGTGAAACACTTCCACCACCCATTCAGGTACCGAGTGAAGCGCGGTGGTGAGTGTGTACTTTCGAACCTTGGTGAACACCCGATCGCCGAGGGTGACCGTGGCGTCCAAAAACAGGGAAAGGTCGGTGCTCATGGTTGCCTCAGCGGTTGGGGGTGGAAGGGATGGGTAGATCTTGCCAGTAGGGCTGGGCTACGGGCTTTCCTGTGAGGGGGTCAAATCGCACGAAACGCCTTTGGCGGTGAGGGTCTAGCCCCACGGTCTGTTCACCGTCCTGGGCCAGGCCCACCTCCGTGTCCTCGTCGGCGGCCGACGAAGGGGCGTGGGGTGGAGCAAACGGCAACGCGGGGCGGCCCGCGGGCACGGTGGGTAGGGGTTCGGTTTCAAACCCATGGGCAGACGGGCGCGGCGGCGCCGCCGGTGAGCGCAACATGGCAGTCTCCTTCCAATCCGCGGACGTGAGAACCAACGCGGTTTCTCACGCTTCGCGGTGATGCCCTTTTCTCTCCGGCTCGCGCGCCGGTTGCACAAAAAAGTTTGGAGGGTGATCTGAATTTTTTTTTGGCAGCCGGCGAAAAATAAATCGGCAACGCGGACGGGTGGCGGAGAAAAAGGCGGTGGAGGTCTTGACCCGTGCATGCCCGAGCGATTCGTCCCAAGCCCACTGCGATTGAAGTTCCGGCCGATCTGGTGGCCCAATTGGAAACCACGGCCTACCGCGCGCTTTCCGTGATTGGTAAAGGTGGCCAGGGGCTGGTGTTGGATGCGGAACACCGGCACCTTGGAAAACGCGTGGTGTTGAAGGTGCTGCACGGCCGACTCGCGGCCGACGCCGTTCTTATTGAACGAATGCGCATTGAGGCGCAGGCGCTCGCGCGTTTGCGATCTCCCCACATTGTGGAGGTGCACGACTTTGGACAGCTCGGCGACGGGCGCACGTTCTTTGTCATGGACAAGCTGGAGGGAGAAACGGTCAAGTCTCGAGTCAAGTCAGGCGGGCCTCTGCCGCCGCACCGAGCCGTGGAGATCGCTCGCCAACTGCTTTCTGCCTTGGCGGTGTTGCACGGCGCGGGGCTCGTGCATCGCGACGTAAAGCCTGACAACATTTTTTTGCATCGGTGCGATGGGAAGGAAACTGTCAAGTTGCTCGACTTGGGGGTGGCAAAAGTGTTGCCGGGCCAGGGGGCCGCTGTGGTGAATGCCGCATTGCCCACTGTTCAGGGCGCGACCATTGGGACGCCGCGATTTTTGGCGCCCGAACAGGCGTACGGCGGCGCGGTGGATGGTCGGTCGGATGTGTACTCTGTGGGGGCAACGCTCTACTGGATGTTAACGGGGCGCGACCCATTTGCCCACCACACGCAGATGTTGGATCTGCTGAAAGCCCATGTGGCTGAAGAGCCGCCGCCGGTATCGGCGTTTGCCAACGTGCCCCGCACGCTCGAACGGGTGATTGCGCGGTCGCTGGCCAAACACAAGGACGATCGTTTCGCGTCGGCGGAGGCCTTTTCCAGCGCTCTCGGCGAAGCGTTGACCGACGACGATGAGTCGCATGTCCGCACGGCGAGGGTGGCTGCCAAAGGACCGGCGGCGGGGCCGTTGGGCACAATTCGTATCCAGCTCCCATCTTCAACGGCTGTCATTCCCCGGTCGCCTCCAAACAACCCCTTCCGGCTGCCGGCAAACGTGGTACCGTCCATCACCATGCTGGTGATGGTGGTGCTCGCGGCAGCGTCGCTCACTGCGGGAGCATTGCTGGGTGCACGCCTGTTGGGCTTGTCCTTTTAAAAATAACGAAGCGAACCATGGCGCACGACAAAGGCCCTTTTGAGCACGGCGACCTCGTAGGAGGCAACGAGATTGATGCGCTTCTCGGAACCGGGGGCTTTGGGTATGTGTACCGCGCAAGGGATCCGCGTGGCACCACGGTAGCGCTCAAAGTGCTGCGCACCGAGGTGCGGAGCGATGTGGATGTGGCAGCGCGCCTGATGAAAGAGGCGGCGCTGCTGGCAGAGATTGATCATCCGAATGTGGTTGGGTTTCATGCCGCGGGGCAAGACGGCGGGGCCATTTGGTTGGCCATGGAGTATGTGCCGGGCGGCACGCTGCGCGATCGCCTGCGAAAAGACGAGCCGGTGGATGTGGAGCAGGCATTGCGCTGGACACGGCATGTGGCCGAGGGCTGCGCTGAGGTACACAAGATTCGCGATGTGATGGGTAGGCCGGTGGTGCACCGTGACCTGAAACCTGAAAACGTGCTCGTGAGCAGTGATGGTATTGCCAAGGTGACCGACTTTGGAATTGCCAAGTTTCGCACCAAGTTGGCGTCGACATGTAGCAACGAGCGAATGGGCACGCCTCACTACATGGCGCCCGAACAAATGGATGGTACGCCCGACTTGGACGAGCGCGCCGACATTTACGCGTTGGGGGTAATTCTGTATGAAATGTTGGCTGGGCGCCGCCCGCAGGAAATAGGGCACAACGGCGATCTGACGCTGATGGAAGTGATGGCAAGGTCCATGACTCAACAGGTCATCCCCTTGCCGGAGCTAAATCAAGACGTGCCTGACTACGCGTGGAACGTGGTGGCGCGCATGATGGAGAAAAAACGTGACCGACGGTTTGCCACCATGCGGCAAACGGCCGATGCGCTGGCCGAAGTCATTAAGCGGCTGCGCAAGGCCCGGGGGAAAAAACCGGTGTTCGGCGACGATGCCGGCGGGTTGACCGGCGAGGTTTCTCAACTGGATGGGGTGGGTAGCTTGGCGGGAAATCTACCCAGTGCAGTCGACTCTGTGGAACGGGGCGACATCAGTCAAACCGGTGCGGGGCCCGATGCGTCCACGTTGGTGCCCACGTCGCGCTCCACGCGGTGGAATGTGTCGCGGCCACGGTTGCCGTTGGCGCTGATGGTGGTGGGGATTATCGCAGGGATCACCGCAGGCGTGTTGGCCGTGCGGTCATGGACGTCTCCAAACAGCGCGGGGTCGGGCACACCCGGCTCTGCCCCTTCACCGGGCGCCACCATTCCCGGGGCGCCCATGCACAATTCGCCTGGGCTGATGGGTTCTGCGAGCGCCTCGACTTCCACGGAGGCAGCACCGTCGGCCTCGGCGAGTTCAGGTGCGGCGGCAACCTCGGGCAAAACCCAGGTCGCAAAGGCCGCACCTGACTTTTGAGACGCTGGCTTACGTGATGCCGTCAAAAGCGGCGCGGCGGCGCACCCGCTTACCGAGATCATCCAACGTGCGTTCATGAAGCCGGCGGGTTTGACCATACTTCATACCCAACTGGTCGCTGGCTCTTTTCAGGTCCGCACCTTGGTCGTAGACCAAGTGTAGAATTTGCTGCCCGTCGTCGGGTAGGTCGGCAATCTCCTCAATCAGAATTTGTAACCGTTGGGTCCACTCGTCGCGCGCGGCCACCGCCGCCTCGCTGGTGGCCGCTTGCATCATGGTGGCCGCCCCACACACGCTGCGGGCCACGGCCGTTAACAACCTGTCAGAAAAGGCGTGCAGCGCGGCTTCGTCACTCTTGCCGTCCTCGTCAAAGGCAGGCCCTTCATCCCGTGCCGTTTCAAGGTAGGCGTACGCGGCGTCCCACATCGTGGCGTAGAACTGGCGGTCTTTTTTCTTGCCATACCGCATGGCCCCATCAATGCGTTTATAACAGTACACTTCAAAATCGGTGCCTGACTCGGCCCGAAAGGTACGCACGGCCTGCATCAGCCCAATGGAGCCGAGCGACAGCAGCTCTTCAAAACTCATGCGCACGGGGCCCGGCATACGAGCATGGCGTGTGGCGCACTTGGTCACCACGCTCATCCCGCGGGCCACCAACAACTCTTGGGCAGGGGTGAGCGGGTCAACCGTGCCTTGCGGTCGAGTTTTTGCGCGACTCATTTTGACCCCGCCTTTTTGGTCGCTTCATGGGCGGCCGAACCGTCCGCCTGTTCGACCCCGCTGCGAATTCGCTCCGCGCGCGGTTTGACCCGGTTCATCAGCAAGCTACCAATGGGATGGGTGAGAAGCGCATGGGTTAGAATTTCTTCCATGGTCTGCTGCACCTCGGGCGGCATCACCCCACGGTAAGGTTCCATGGCACGCGCGACCTCGTCGGCCACCGACGGATCGATATTGGAAGTGTCATCGTCCGGTTTGGAATGGGTCATTGGGAGTTTCCTTCTACCGCGGCCAAAGCAGGCGTACCAGGCCACCGATCACGAGCAGTGTCAACAAGGCCAACATCAGTGCGGCCAAGATTCGATAAAAAGGCCGCTCCCACCAAGGGCTTTTTGCGGGTGGCAAGGGCGTTGAAGAGCGGGGCCACTCGCGAGAACGGTTGACATTGGAGGGCCGCTCGGTTCCGGGTGGCCGCGGCTGCGGCGCGTGAGCAGGCGCGTGGGGAGCCGCATAGGTAGGCGCGTGGTGAGGCGCGGGAAGGGGTAACGGCGGCGAGGTCGACACGGCCGATCGAGGAGCGGCGCGAGCCGGGGAGCCGGAGATTAACGTCGCCTCGGAGGGTTCGGGCAAACGCCGCATCCGGCCGCGCATGGGCAGTGGACCGTTGCGACCCGGGCGCAGGCGTCGCATGTCAGGTGGCGTTGGGTCTGACGCAGGTGGGGTCCGCGTGTCAGAATCGCTGCCCTGGGCGGGCACAGGCGTCCAAAAAAGGGGATCGTCCAGGCTTTCCAGATCCTTTTCCAATTCAGCCATGACGGCCTGCGCGGCGGGCTTCTCCGTCCAAGACGGGCCTGCGCGGCGCGCCGCGTACAGAGCCGCATCGGGATCGCTGGGCGCCGGCGGCGAGATGGGGCCGAGGGTGGAGGGGATGCGGGGCGAAGCCCGCGGAGACGACGGCGGACAATGCGAATCGGGGGGCATGGGTGTCTGCCCTGTTCTTCTCCGCGTGGAAGCGGAGTTGCCGATTTTTTTTTGGCGGCGGGCCGCTGCCGGCACGCCCCGGTCGCGAATATCCCTTTTTGAAGGCCGCCCATCGGGCTAGACTGAAGCCATCGACACCTGAAAAGCGGTCTGCCGCGCCACTGCGACGACCACGAAAAGAGCGGACATTAAGGACGTTTATGAATAGGATTGAGATTGACGCCAATGCCGACGCAACGGGCAGCATTCGCATCCGTTTGCCCGCCCAGGCCGCCCTCCGGCCCGTTCACTTGGTCATCGAGTGGAGTGATCCGCAGGACGCCAGCGGCGAAGCCCTGGAAGATTGGATCAAAGCGACAGCGGGTGCAATCACAGATCCGACGTTCAGCGTCGAACCGCCCGGCGATTACGAGCAAAGGGATGAGATCCCGTGAAGTTCCTGTTGGACAGCAACATCTGCATTGCCCACCTCACGGGTAGATCTACCCATGTCGGCGAGCGCATCCTTAGTATCGGTATCGCGGAGATCGTCCTTTGCTCCGTTGTAAAATCGGAGCTTATCTTCGGCGCCATAGCGCTTGCGAATGGGCTGACGCTCGTGACAGCGAATACGGGCGAATTTGGCCGCATTCCCGGCCTTCGGCTTGAAAATTGGATCGCTGCGGCATGAGAAAGCGAGGCGGGCTGGAACTGGCGATCGCCTGGGCCGACGCCGACGGCCCCCTGGGGCTTGACTTGGTGACGCACCTCAAGGGTGTTGCCGCGGCAACGCGAGGGGCGAGCGGGTGGGAAGAAATTCAGGTTTGGCACCCTGACAAAGTGCCTTCGGGACAAGACGCGCGGGAGCATCGGCTCGCGGCGGTAGCGCACGCCGACGTGGTGGTGTTTCTGGTGAGTGCCGACCTGTTGGCCAACGAGGTGTGGGCAGAAGCCATCAAGAGCGTTGTGTACGCAAACAGGTTTGAGCCGCGAGGCGTTGGCCTGGAAGACGGGTGGAGTCGGCCGAGCCCGCATGTCATTCCCGTTCTTGTTCGGCATGTGGCGCGCGACCTCACTCCGTTTGCGGGCCTGACGATGATCCCCGCGGAGGGAAAGGCGCTGACAGACCTGCCGGCCGATAAGGTGTGGACGCTGGTCGTGGAAGAAATTCAGCGCATGTGGGAGCAGAAATCGCGGTATGCGCGCGAGCGGGGGTTGGAGCGGCGAGGGGCGCAGGAGCTTTGGAGGCGCGTGCTCGATGTGACGCGCCTGCGGCATCCCCACGCGACGTTGGAAGAAGACGGTGCTCCATCGCCATTTTTGGGCTTGATTGTTCGGCGCGAACAGGATGGGCGTCGATATGTGGTGGAGCCCATCGGTGTGCTGGAAAGCAGCGTGACCGAAGAGGTGGTCCAGGCGTTTTACAACGATATGCAAACCCGGTTTAGGGAAGACGATCCGCTTCTTTCATGCCGAATTGTTCACCAGGGGAAAAGGGTGGGCAACGACCTCTACACAAGAGCCTTACGCAAGTGCGTCATACTGGACCCCATTGACGAGTACGAAGACATTGTGAGGTTTGAGCCGTACCTCGCATGGCAAACCGAGAGGATCGATCGTGACCCTCTCTACCCTGATAGTCTCTATGTCAACCAGCGCGCTGAAGTGCGGGTAGGGCTTGACCGTACCACCACCAAGAGCGCTCTCGACTCGCTTTCAGAACTGCTGCGCGACAACTTTCCTCGGTTTTTGCTAGTGCTTGGCGACTTTGGCACCGGGAAAACGTTTCTCATGCGCCAGCTCGCGCGCCGCCTTGCCGCTCGAAAAGGTGCGCTGCCGCCCGTGCTTGTGGAGATGCGCAGCCTTGAAAAAGCGCACGACCTCGACAGTCTGCTGGCCCAACATTTTCAGCTTCTCGGCGACAAGGCCATCAAGGTGGCAAACTTTCGCTACCTCCTGGCGCAAGGCAAAGCCGTACTCTTGTTTGATGGGTTTGATGAGCTGGCGTTTCGCGTCACGCCCGAGCGGGTGAAAGAGCATTTTCAAACCGTGCTCCAAGCTGCGGAGGGAAAGGCCAAAGTGGTTGTCACAAGCCGAACCACCCAGTTTTTGACAGACAACGACGCCGAGCGCGAGCTGGCACGAAAGGCGGCCGAGCGTGAAGGGTATCGGCTCCTCAAGCTCAAGCCGTTTGAAGAGGACCAGATCCGCGACGTGCTCCGCAAGCGGCTCAAGGATCCTGACGCCGTGGAAAGGCGGATGGATCTACTCCACAAAGTGGAAGATCTCATGGGCCTCTCCTCCAACCCGAGAATGCTCGACTTCATTTTGGAGCTACCCGAAGAGGATCTGGAAAAGGCCAAAAATCGGCACGATCGCATCACCGCCGCGTCGCTGTATGAACGGCTTGTGGAGCGCTGGCTCGGGTTTGAAGAAGGTCGCATGAGCCCCAAAGGGGCTGACCCTCCGCTTACGCTGAAGCAACTGTGGAAGGTGGTGACGGACCTGGCGGTGATGTTGTGGCCCAGAACCGAAAAAGGCATCCCGGTTCAAGACATTCCGGCTGACCTCTGGGTCAACCTCCAAAAGATTGACCCAAGCCGCCCGCTTGACCCGGAAGAGGCCAAGTCGGCGGCGGTGGGGCGATCTCTCTTAATCCGCAGCGATGAAGGGCGATTTTCGTTCTTGCACGAGTCCATCCTTGACTGGTTTGTGGCGCGTGAAATGGCCCGGAAGGCGCGCAATGGGGAGGCGGTTGACCTGCTTTTGCGTACGCCCATGAGCCGGCTGATGGTAGACTTTTTTGTGACCCTCGCCGAGTCAGAAGCCGCGGCCACCTGGGCAAGAGAAGCACTCGGTTGTGGGGTGGAGGTGGGGGTGGCCAATGCCAACCTGGTGCTCATCAAAGCCGACGCGAGCGGCGCGCTGGAGCCGGACATTTCTGTGGATCTTGATCTGTCAGGGCATGACCTGAGCGGGCAAGACCTGTCAAACAGCCGGCACCTTCGCGGCGCATTTTTAGAAAACGCCAACCTCCAAGGCGTGAGCCTGGCGGGGGCGGACCTGACAGGCGCACGCCTGAATGGGGCGCAGCTCAGCGGGGCTGATCTGCGAGGGGCGGTGTTGGTAGACGCTCAACTTTCAGGGGCCAACCTAACAGGCGCTTTGTGTACCCAGGCGGATTTCCAAGGGGCGTCGCTGGAGAAAGCGGATCTGACAGCGGCAAATGATGCGATCCAACCTGACAGGAGCGGGATTGGAAGGCGCCAACCTGACAATGGCCAATGCGCTTGGGGCCTTGGTTTCAGAGGAAAACGAGGCTCGGGTCAAGAGTGAGTGGGGAGCGTGCCCGCCGCGGCCGGAGGAAGTGGAGCCCAATGCGCCGGCCGATTTTTCCTCGGCTCTCGGCGCACTGGGCACGTATCTCGCGATCCAATCGGGTGGGCGGCTGCTCGCGCTCGGGTCGGAATCCGGTCGGGTGTATTTGATCGACGGCGAGGTTGGGCGCGTGGTGCGGTCGTGGATTGCCGATACCTATGGAATTTCAAGCGTGGCTTTTTCGCCCGACGGTCAAACGCTCGCCACCGCCTCAGGAGACGAGACGATTGCGCTTTGGAGCTTGCCGAGGGGCACCTTGCTCCACCATTGGGCAGCCCACAAGAATTGGGTCACGTCACTTACCTTTTCGCCGGATGGTCAAACCCTCGCCTCGGGCTCAGTGGACAACACGTTTGCGCTGTGGAGCCTGCCGTCCGGCGCCCTAATCCAGCGCATTCAAGCCCACGAGAGCATAGTCAGCTCCGTCAACTTTTCGCCGGATGGTCAAACGTTGGCCTCTGCATCCTGGGACACGACCATCGCGCTGTGGAGCGTACCCACTGGCACCTTGCTCCAACATATTCAAGCCCACAAAGACTGGGTCAGCTCGGTCGCTTTCTCCCCGGATGGTCAAACCCTCGCGTCCGCGTCCAAGGACGAAACCGTCGCGCTGTGGAGCGTATCTTCCGGCACGTTGATTCGGCGCATTCAGGCACATGAGTTACATGTCGCGTCGGTCGCCTTTTCACCTGATGGGAACATTCTTGCCTCCGCATCGCATGACGGCACCGTTGCCCTGTGGAGCGTGTTTTCTGGTGATTTGGTCCAGCGCATTCAGGCACAAAGGTCTGTTGTCCAAAGCGTCGCCTTCCACCCTAAGGGGCATACCCTCGCTTCGCTCGGCGTTGACCAAACCGTTGCTATCTGGAGTGTGCCTCGGGGCGACCAGATTCACCGCGTTCAAGCCCATCCAAGCGCAATCGTGGGTCTCGCGTTTTCCCTAGACGGCTTGAGCCTCATCTCTGGCTCTAGTAAGGGGACGATCGCACAGTGGAGCTTGCCGTCGGCGAAGTTGCTGCGCCGAGAGCTGACGGATCCGTTTGTGACCACCATCGCCATCGCGCTGGACGGCCAAACAGCGGTGTTGGGGTTGTATGACGGAACCCTTGCCGTCTGGAGCGCACATTCGGGGTGGCTACCCAATCGAATTCAAGCTCACAGCAAATGGGTGGCTAGCGTCGCCGTCTCCTCAGATGGTCAAATGATTGCTTCGACCTCAGGCGACACAACGTTCGAGCTGTGGAACGCGGCATCCAGCGCCTTACACCACCTCGTGGAGGCTCACCAGGACGTAGTCGCGAGCGTGGCGTTCTCGCCCGATGGCAGGTGGGTCGCCTCAGCCTCGAAGGACAAAACTATCGCACTGTGGAATGTGAAGTCTGGAGCCTTGATCCATCGCATGGAGGCTCCCACCAGCGGGGTCACAAACGTGGTCTTTTCGCCCGACGGCAGAATGCTCGCTTCAGCGTCGAGTGATGGGGCGGTGGCGCTTTGGAACGTCGCCTCAGGCGCGCCGATCCAACACATTCAAGCCCATGCGCGCGCAGCTACCGTTGTTGCGTTCTCCCCCGATGGTCAAACGCTCGCCTCGGGCTCATTCGACAAAACCATTGCCCTCTGGAACGTGGCCTCCGGCAAACTCCACATTCGGATAGAAGGCCACACTGGCACGGTCCGCTGCCTGGCCTTCTCGCCCGATGGCACCACCCTCGCCTCCGGCTCCGACGACGGAACCATCCGCCTCTGGCGCGTTTCCGATGGCGCATGCCTCGCCGTTCTCATCCCCGCCCCCGAAGGCTTCGCCGCCTATACTCCCAACGGCCGCTACAAATTCCAAGGCGACGTCAAAACCACTTCTGGCACACCGTTGGCCTCGTCCGTTTTGAAGCCGGCGAGCTTGAAGGCTACGAAGACTGCTTCACCCAACAAGCCCCCCGCCGCATCGGCCTCGACGACCCGCTATGGTAAGGCACCCCACCCCGGCACACCTAATGCACTGGTAACAGGATATTGGAGCGGACCCCAGAAGCCGTTAAACAGCCAAAGTCAACTGCTCCACTCATGCCCAGCTCGGTAACAACTCAACTCCAAACGACCGCGGGAATCCGCGACGAGGAATCCGTCATGAACCAAGAGCGACCGAAGCCGGTAACTCAATATCATCTCCACGGAACAGACCCTTCAGGCCAGGAGGTGAAAATCGTGTTTCACGCCGGAGACGACAACGCGATGAAGCTCGAATATCAGGACAAAGAGTATCAAGGCCGCGTCTTGTACCGAGAGAGGAGCATTCTCGGCACAATCGCATCCATCGAGCTGGAGGCGCTGCCCGATCTCCACACCGTCTTCCTCAGCGTGGTCATTCCAGAAGCCAATTGCCCCGCCAACATGAAGTCAACAGCCGTGCACACATTCGCGGTCCGCACAACAACCAAGACGTCAATTGGCGGGCCGAGCCTCGTCAGCGGGCAGATTCAGACGTACGAGCACATTCAGCTCAACGGCAATGCCTGGTGACGCGTGGGTAGACAACCCGCTCCAAATGCCGTAAACCCCCGCCATGCTACGCCAATCGCTTTTCGCCCTCACATCCTTGTCCTGCGCTCTACTCGCCTGTCAGCCCGACAATAACACCACAACCACCACCGGCGGTTCCGCGGGCACCACCACACCCTCCGGCGGCGGCGGTTCAGGCGCAGTTGCAGGCGGCGGCACCGCCGGCTCCACCACTACAAGCAGCGTCACCGAGTCGATTGATAAAGCCAAAGACTGCGTCGACAGCCAAGATGACCTCGGAGTGGGCCTGACAAACGCTTTCGGCCGACTCGACGGCACCGTCCTCGCGGTAGTCAAACCCACGGATACAGCTTGTTTCCTACCCAACGACGACCACGTTGTGTTGCAAGTGCTTTGGAACAACGAGGCTTACCGCATGGTCATCAACGTCCAGTCAAGCTTCGGCGACCCCGACGTTTTCTACCTGGTCACCAACAAAGTTCCAACCGGCGCTCCATGGGTAGAAGGCTGGCACCCCGGCGTCACACTCGACTACGTGAACGACCTGGGCATCCACGCCAACGAGTTTACCCAGTTTCCAATGCTGGAACTGTCAGACAAAATCGCCGACGAAATCACACTCGGTCAAAAAGTCAGTGTGTACGCCGAGAGCGACAACTACCCATCCAGCGCGCACAACATCCACCGCAACGGCGGCGGTCAAGACGGCGCCATTGTCATCGATCCTGAATCTGACGCACCGCGCGCCCTCCTCTTCCACTTCGCCGATCAGAATTTCTAGCCCAAACCCCACGAGGATCAACCCCCCAAGCGTACACATTCCCTCGTGTACACATTCCCAATTGCGTACACAATCAGGGGCCTTGTGTCTCCCAGTTACTTTTTGAGAATGTCAGACGCCTTGGAAACGTGCACCGAATCTTTAATCCAGCGGTGAAGCTTTTCCGCGTCGCGCGTGCCGAGGATTTGAGCGCGAACGTGGTCTGGAACCGTGAGGCCGCGCGCTTCAAGAACTTGGACCACCGCTTCGGCTTTGGCGGCAAGTTCTCCTTCTTCGCGCCCTTCTTCAATGGCAGCGACAATGGCCGGCGGTTTTTTTAGCAACAAGGCGCGAGCCACTTCATCATCGGCAAGAATGGAGTTGAGCAACGCTTCGGCGCGAATGGGGCGAACAAAACAAGGATCGGTAATCACGTCATTGGGGCCGAAAGGCTCCCACCTACCCAGCGACGCCGACCATTCACAGATTTGTTGATCTTTCACAACCAGGCAAAAAACCCGGCGAACACCGCGGCGAACGAGGTCTATTGCCTTGATTGTCGGAACGCGTTGCGATTGCCTATCCACCACTTCAAACGCGATTTCTTCAAGCTTGCGGCCCGTTTTTTTTCCGGTTTTTGCGTCAAAAATGGGCTCATAAACGCTCACGTCGGGCGCAAAGTCACTCGCCGCATTTACCCGCGTTAACATGTCAATCGCCACCTCATAAGGCGCCTTTACCGACGCCTGAATGACGTGGTTGATACGACTGTGCGCGTTTGCGTGAGGCTCTTTTGCCGGCGCCGCAAACACCTCCACACCACGCACATATTCTACCCGCGTTTCAGGTGGGGCGATTTGATGGTCAACTGGGTAAGTGCGATTGGATTGACCGGGAAATAAGGCTTTGGCGTGCGGCACGGCCGGCGGACACGAAACTTTGGCACCTCGTGAACTCATTGGAGGCAAAAAGGTATCACGAAAGGTCCAACGTGTCACCGGGATTCTGCGTTCCGTATGAACCTTGTCCGCGTCTGCCAACACGCTCGATCGTCATGGTAAGGTCGCCCGCCAACATGGTGGAGGTTTCGACGTGACTACCCATCCGCACCCCATGGGTAGAACTACCCATCCAACGCACGCCCAAAGTGTCTGATGCGTGCACTTCCCACTGTGTACTCACACTCCAATAGTGTACACATTTCACAGGGGGCTTTGTGTCTCCACACGCCTTCACTCAAACGGGTGGCACACGCTTTGTGCGCCACTCGTCACGAAGCGCGTCACGGCAGCGAAAGATCGCGCGGCAACTCCGTTCGAATGCGAGGCGCCAACATCTCCCGTGCAAGCTGCACTTCAAGCAATTCGAGCACCGGGCTTTTCGCCACGTCGCGCAGCTTTGTATCCGCCGCCGGATCACCCGCCGCGCGCCGCGCAATCGCCGTATAAAACGCCGCCTCAATCCGCTGCGCAGCGCTCTGCGCGGCCGCCGTCAAGTCGGCTTCGCTCAACTTGCCGTTCGCCCACGCCGCGAGCTTTCCAGTCCATGCGCCTCGACCATTTGCGCGGCGCAACGCCTGCTCCGCGGAGCCGTCGGTCGTCGCCTTTTGCTCGCGCTCCAAAAATTGAACCCACAATCCGCCGTACACCAAATCTTCGTCGCGAATGCCCGACTCCAAGCCTTTTCGAAGCGCCGCGCGCGCAACACTCAAGTCCTTCTGAACGAACGCGTGACCAATTGCATCGAGCACCGTCGACGAAAGCGCGTTTCGATCTTCACCCGCAATTTCAATGGCCCGTTGCATGGCGCGCGCGCTCGCCGCGTTGTCACCAAAACCCGCAAGCACGTGCGCAAGCAAACGCTCCGCTCGAAGCCGCATCATCATGTCCGTGGCCGATTTTCGCACCAACATCACCGTTGCGAGCGCAGCCCCGAGCGACACCTTGGCCTTCGCCGCGTCGCCCCCGTCGCGATGCAACTCAAACGCAAGCATGTGCGCGTCCACCAAATCGAGAAGCGCGTATTTCCCATCCGGCGCCGACAGCGCGCGTTCCACATACGCGAGCGCCGCGGCGCGATTGTCCGACTGGCGCTCAATCGAAGCGAGCATTGTGTACAGCGCCACGCGCGGAGCTTCTTTTGCAGCGCTTTCAAGAAGTGGACGCGCCCCTGCCAAGTTCCCCGCGCGAATCTCGATCGACGCCATGTACGAACGCACGCGTTCTGGACCGATGTCGACGGCGCCTTTGCCCGCCGCGGCATCCGCCGCGGCCAGCAAAGGCGCCGCCGCCACAAACGTTCTGCGGCACGCCTCCACATCGTCGGCTTCGTTGTCCGTATCAAGCGCAAGCATCAGCACTTCCATCGACGCCGAAATCGCCTGCGCGGGCGGCTTTCCTTGCAGCGCGCCGCTCAGAACAAGCGGAGCCGCTTCAGACATTCCGAGCCGAACAAGCTGCGTTGCCAACATCGCCGCGGTTGGAAAATGTGTTGGATCTCGGCGATACGCTTCCACCGTTGCGCCCCACAAACCGGCTTCAGCCAATTCGGGATCCAGAACAATCGCGTCTTCGTCGTCTTCGTCGACGGGACCGAGAGCGCGCGCGAGCAACGAAGCCAGCGCTTGCCAATCTTTTGCGCCGTCGCGATCCGCCGCGCGAAGCAGGCGATCGTAAAAAATCGGCGGTGTGTACCTTTTCGCGCCGATGTTTTCGATGCTCTCCGCAGCGCCGCGCGCGTCGCCGTAACGCAGATAAAGAGCCGCCGCCGTCGGCCCGGCGGTGCGCAACGCTCGAAACGTTTCAGGGATCTCTTCGCGATCCGGCCGCTCACCTGTCGCATTGAAAGCGTTGTTGTATTTCACGCCCTGCGCCAGCCAAGCGCCGATCGCTTTCGCAGCCTCGGCGATCGCCTCCTCGGTGGGTTCGAGCGTTGCGCGAGCCACTTTTGCGCGTTCATCGGCACCCAGCGTTTGCGCGGGCCCACCTTTTCGAGTCTCCGCCACCCACGTTTCAAGCGCCCGCAGATGTTGCTCCACCTGAGCGCGTTCGGGATCATTCGCCGCGAGCGCTCCCGCCCGAAGTGTCAAGAGCACCAGCGAACGCCCTTCATCCCCACGCGGCCCAAACTTGTTCATCGCGCCCTTGAGCGCGTCGGCCGCCGCCGCATCCATCAAATCGGGCCGCCCCTCGCCCACGCGAAGCAAATACAAACCGCCGAGTGTACTCTCGGTGCCGCGCTCTTCCGCACCCAACGCAAAACGTTTTGCCGCGTGGGCAAGCTGGCGTCGAACAACGCCCGCGAGATGACTTTGCCGTTCTTCGGTGATCGTTCCGTCGCGAAGCAACTTATAGAGTTCGTTCGCAAACTCCTGGTCGGACACCGACGCGATCGCGGGCCGCATCGCGGCCGCCACGTTCGGCGGGGGCATTGGATTGGAAGGACCGCACGCGGTGACTTGAAGGGCAAGCGCAACCAAAACCGGCGCCGCGCCCCGAAGCGGATGACGCATCGGGCGGAGCATACACGGTGCCCGCGCAATGCGCCCGCCTACGATTCGCCTTTTTTGCCAAGCAGACGCTGCGTCAGCGTTTCGCCCAACTCCTGCGCCATCAGCTTTTCGACGATCGCTTCAGTGTTCCGACGCTCGTCGTCGTTGGCGTACAAAAATTCAATCCCCATCCCCGCCGGCTGCTCTTGCGTAGCCTCTTCCGTCGACACCACCCAACGCACGCGACCCCTTAATTTTAAGGGTTCCGGCACATTTCGAATGGTGAGCGCAAACACAAACTCGGTGCCAATTTGAAGCGGTCTGTCAGTGCGGATGAACGTGCCGCCCTTTGAAATATTGCGCGTGTAGTCGGCAAAAAACGTGTTTACCCGCTTGTACTCCACGTTCAGCACAATGGCCGCGCGGGTTGCTGTTCGCCGTTCAGATCCAGTCACAACGCGCACCCTACCACGCGCCGTCGCCGTTCGGATACATTCGCCCCATGGATCTGCGCACACGTCTTCTCGACGTGAAAGCCCGCGCCCAAGCTGCGGCGTGGAGGCTCAAAACGTCCGCTCGGGTTTACCGCTCCACAGGCATTGCGCGCGCCGTTAAACCGGCCGGATTGGCCACCGTTCTGCGCGAAGCCGCTCGCGGCCGCCTCAACGCTTCCCTCATTTTTCGCTACCACGCATCCAACTCTCCCCACGCGATCGCACTCATCGGCCCGGCCGGCGCTCACGGCTCCATCACCGAGCGCGCGTATTCTTTTTTTGAACTCAACGACGCCATCGATCGCATTGCCGCGGGCCTCGCCTCCATCGGCATTCGAAAAGGTGAAGCCGTTCTCGTCTCCATGAAAAACCGCCCCGAGTTCATCATCGCTCAAGCAGCGATCGGCCGACTCGGCGCGTCCGCCGTCAGCGTCTCCTGGCGCTCCACTCCTCCCGAGCTTGAGTACATCGCCAACCACTCCCACGCGCGCGCCCTGTTTTTTGACTCCACGATTGAATCGACCATTGCGGCCGCTCTACCCAATCTACCCAACATTCAACCTACCCATGCCATCAGCGTAGGAGGTAAGGTTTCTACCTTCCCAACATGGAATGACATTTTAACCGCCGGCTCCACATTCGAAGAAGCCAGTGCCGACGCCGCCGTCGTGATGTACACATCCGGCACCACCGGAAAACCCAAAGGCGCCGTCCGCAAATTCCAGCGCGAAGTGCTCGCCCACGTTTTATCGTTCATTGAACAAACCCCCATGATCGCGGGTGAAACCCACCTTGTCACCTGCCCTCTCTACCATGCCACCGCATTTGGGTTTACCTCCTTCACCTACATTCTCGGCGGCAGCGTGGTTGTCATGGGAGACTTCAAACCCGAAACTTTCTTGGAAACAGTGGAGCGCTATCGCATCACCACCACCGCGGTTGTCCCCACCATGCTCCACCGCATTCTGGAGCTTGGACCTGACAAAATTCGCAAATACGATCTAACCTCCCTCAAAGTCATTTTCAGCGGCGGCGCGCCCCTCTCTGCCACCCTCGCGCGCGACGTTCTCGATACCCTCGGCGACAAGCTGTATAACTTCTACGGAGCCACCGAAACCGGCCTTGTCACACTCGCCGGCCCGAGCGATCTCCGCGCCTCCCCCGGCACCATTGGACGGGTCGTTCCCGGCCAAGAACTGCGCCTCTTCGACGACGACGGACGCGACGTTCCCGATGGAAGCGTCGGCGAGTTGTTCGCCCGCAGCGAGCAGCTCGTAGCAGGTTACCATGCCGACGAAACAGCCACCCGCGGCTCCATGCGCGACGGCTTTTTCTCCGTCGGCGACCTCGCCCGCCGCGACGCCCGCGGTTGCTACCATATTGAAGGCCGCAAACGCGACATGATCATCAGCGGCGGCATCAATGTGTACCCCGCCGAGGTCGAAGCCGTCTTGGATGAACACCCCGCAGTATTAGAATCGGCAGTGGTAGGAATCCCGGACCGTGAATGGGGAGAACGCGTGCGCGCCTACGTTGTTTTACGGGCCGACTCCCACGTTTCGGCCGAAGATCTAACCGCGTTTTGCGCGGGTCGAATCGCCAAAACAAAACTCCCCCGCGAAATTCGATTCTTGGAACACCTTCCCAGAAACCCCACCGGTAAGGTTCTGAAACGCGAACTCAGGCTTGTTGAGTAGAGCAAATCCGCAAACGCCTACCCTCGTGTTTTTCTCCTGAGCAGTTTCTGAACCTGACGAAGTTTAGCAGGAGTCAGATCCCACAACCCCAACCGTCCCTTACAGATAATGGGCCGGGCGAGCGGCCGCGGATTGCGCAACACCAAACCCATTGGCCCCTCAAACCACTTGGATCGGCTGCGTTCCACCACGTCCACCAGTTCTACAACGCCGATGATCGCTCCACATTCCAACTCGTCTGGATCCGGTGCGCGAACGCGACGCGGCAGTTCGACATCCTTGTCAATACGAAGACCCGCGTGGATGGCGAGTGGTCCGCGGTAGTGCGTGTTCCACGTTCGATTCTCAATATCCTTACCCGCCCAAATGATCGCCCATGCCCAAGGCTGGCGAATGGTGAGCACTTTCATTGTTCCTCCGAGACTCGCACGTTGGCTCTAAGAATGCATCTTGTCACTTCACTCAACTCTCGGGCTGCATGCGGACGCGGCGCGCGGGTTTAATGCGCCCGCTCTCACCCGTCGCTCGCTCTAACCCCCAATTCTTTGGCCAGTCAAGTGGCATCACTTGCGAGTTTCACCGGGCGCACGTAAGCGGCCTCCACCGTTTCAGGAAAGCAGTCTACGATCTCGGCATCACCCCACCGGTGCGGATTGCTGAGCGTCAGCCAAGCTGCGGGCCAAGGCTCGCCACCGCAAATGGCAGTGCCGCCGTCGCCGAATTTGAGCGTGGTGCGAACTACTTCCACTTTATACGGGTCGCCCAGAAATTGGATTCCGCGTGAATTGGGAAAACGGTGCGCAAAAAACGATGTTTCAGCCCTGTAGGGAGCGCCGTCGGGCAACTTGTTTCC
The DNA here is from genome assembly GCA_016712345.1 of Polyangiaceae bacterium. Taxonomy (GTDB): domain Bacteria; phylum Myxococcota_A; class Polyangia; order Polyangiales; family Polyangiaceae; genus JADJRH01. The sequence goes on along the minus strand of JADJRH010000011.1, from coordinate 1,056,059 downwards.
CCACCAAAAGAGTGAACCTCCGGCCGCCGCTTCCAGCTCGTCTTCAGCGGGAACACGACAGCCGTGTTTTGATAAAAGCGCATCGAGCAGGTCGCACAATTCGCTGAGCGTGGTGCACTCCAAATCGTAAGAGTCGCCCGCCAGCGCCGAAACTGCCACCGCGTCGCGCGCAATTTCAAACTCCGGGAGGTGTACATCGCGCTCGGGCGAAAAACGACGCCGCACCCACGAATCTACCGCCTCGGGTTGAGCCGCACCGGCGGGTAGAAGATCCGTATAGCGCCAACCGAGCTGATAGAGCCCAGCGGGGACTTTTATCCATCGAACGGAGTCGAAGGAGAACTTTTTATTGCGCACCATTGCCCAACCTTACCTGCCGCATCATGCTACAAACACATTTACCCGAATCATTCGCGCGGTGATTGTGCGAAATCCTCTCGAATAAGTGGTCTCAATGCGAATGGTCGGCCTCTGGGTCACCCACCTGGATGTCAGCCATCATCCCATTTTCAGCGTGTTCTGAAATATGACAGTGGACCATCCACCTGCCCGGATTTTCAAAGTATGAAAGGATGGTCGCTGTTTCGTTTCCGCGCACGTGCACCGTGTCGCGCAATCCCGGTTCAAACACGGGCTTTCCACCCCGCTCAAGAATCTGAAAAAACTGACCGTGAATATGAAAGGGGTGCGCCGGGCTCACGTTGCTGGAGAGGGTGATTTTCACAGGCACGTTGGGTTGAAACGTGTGGAGGAGCAGATGGTCATGGTCATCGCCCACAAAACCCGGCACGCCGTTAATGGTAAACTGAGGCTTGTTGTCAACCAGCATCCCTGACAGCTTCCACTCCAATGTCTCTGCGGGCGTCACATTCACATCGGGGTGCACCACCGCGGGGTACACAGGCTCTTCAGCGGTAACCTCCCCTTCTACAACTCCGCGCGCAAGGACAAACGGCTCTTCTACCACTTCATCATTGGCGTTGAGCACCAAAATCAGCGCTTCCAGCGTCACTTCTGTAGCGTCTGCCTTGGGCCGCACTTCAAAGTCATACCGCTGGCCCGGAGCCACTTCTACCCTATCGAGCGCAAACGACTGAGGCAAAAGCCCGCCGTCGGTAGAGATCACTTTGGCGTCGGCCCCCACAATTCTAAGCCCGTAGGCGAGCGCATTGGTGGCCAGGACAAATCTCCAACGCTCCACAGCTCCGCGCGGAATGGTAAACGTAAACGGTTCACCATCCTGACCACTCACCACCTTACCATTCAAAAGAACGGTGTTCCCAATTCTACCCGCGCCCACGTCGGGCCCACTTGTTAAAAAGGCTCCCACCTGATTTTTGGTATTCAGGCGAATGTCGTCGCCCACAAAAAGCCGCTCCGCGGTAAACGCGGGAAAGTCTTTTTCGTGAACCACAAGGCCACCGTACAGGCCATATTCAAACTGCTTAATCTGACCATAGTGGGTGTGGTACCAATACGTGCCGGCGTCGGGCACCACAAAGTCGTAGGTAAACGTTCCACCGGGAAGAACCGGGGTTTGGAGGACAGGTGAACCATCCATCGTGTCAGAAATACGCAGACCATGCCAATGGATGATCGTTTCTTCGTCGAGTTGATTGGTAAAGTGAACAATGACCCTGTCACCCACTCGCGCGTGCAGCAAAGGGCCCGGAAACTGATCGTTATAGTTGAGTAGATTTGTCAGGTCACCCGGCAAAAGTTGAACGGCGTGGGCCTTTGCCACCAAGTCCACCTCCAAAATGTGGGGGTCTGGATTTTTATCCTCAAAGGGCAGCAGACCTTCTACCGCGGGGAGCGGCGGCTCCACAACCGGTGTACCTCCGGTACCACCGCTGCCGGTGCTCGAACTTTCATCAGAACAAGCGGCAAACAGAGTAGCAAACGAAAAGAGTGAGTATAGAGCGGCGCGGTGGGGCAAAGACAACATCGTGTTCACCGTGGGTAGAGGTCTGACGGACACACAGGGCACCATTGAACGGCCGCCGCGTCAACAAGAGTTACAAGTGATGCGGCGCCGGAAGTTGAGGCTTGCCACAGGCGCGGTCCTATCGTAATAGCAGTTAATGCGTCCTCGTTGGACCCGCACGCGACCCAAAGGCCCAAAGCCGGCCAAGGGCAAAATCGCGCGCGCGCTTGTCCTTCTGTTGCGCGTGCTGGCCGCTTGCCTCGCCCTCTCCCTCTCGGGGGTTCTGCACTTTGCTGTGGATATCTGGGTGGCAACCCACGGGGGTGAACACCCGGCGTCAGACTGTTCTGATGATTCTGACTGTCCACCCGGTTGCGCCAGTTGCCATTGTACACATTCCACACCGGCTCTTCCCGTACCGTTTCAACCTACCCAGTTGAGCGTTGTGTTGCCCCACATTCAGTCGGTTGGTTTTCCGGCCGCGCAGGGCCCACCGCTTTCCACCTACCCAAGTGGAATTTACCGCCCGCCTCGCGTCTAGCGCGTGGCCGGTGTTTTTCTCACTCAAACGCGTGATCGAGGCTGCTCGTCACGAAAATACCGGCCACTCAGCCTGAAGTTCCGCGGCGCGACCTGACAGTGCAGGCGCTTGCACCGGTGGAGTTGCACCTCATTGCTCGGCAATAAAATGGCCGACCCAATGATCAACCCGCATGGGAAGACGCCCGCGTTCAGGAGCGCGCCCCACCGATGGGTTGTGCATTTTCTACCACATCAGATGTGGCGGATCGCACGTTTTTCAGGGCCAAGGTGTTTGAAAATGAAATGGACATCGCGTGCGGCGGCCTTTTGGGTAGGTCTCTCCGCAACCACAATTTCGCTCAACTCGCAGGCAGAAATGACGGCCTGCGGAGACAAGGCAACCCGCGCCAACGTTGTCAGTTGCGCGGTTCGGGCCAGCTTTTCGGCGCGTTCGGGTACCGAATCGGTCAAGGCCGCCGAGGGTAGAAAAGAAGCGGCAGAGGTTGTGTTGCCCTCGGCTCCGGTGCTGAGTGTCAGTGTGGCAGCCCGCTCCGCGACCAATACACCCCAAGTTGTGAATGTGTACACAAACCTTTCTCAAGAAATCGAGATCGGGGGTCAGCGCGGCGCTCGTCAAAAAGTAGCGGAGGCCGACAAAACCGTCGAAGAAAAGCGAAAAACGCTCACCGAAAGAGAAGTGGCAGCCGCCGCCTGGAAAGCTTACTTTGAGGCCCTCGCCGCCGCTGAAGAAACCGCTCTCTCCCGACGGGTAGAAGCGCTTCACCTTGCCACCGCCACCGCCCTGCAACTCTCCTCCGAAAAGGGACTTTCCGCCGGGGTCGATTCAGAATTGGCCGAAGCGACAGCTCTCCGTTCCACAATGGCTCGCCTCACCGCAGAGCGTCGAGAAAAAGCCGCTCGCGCCGCCCTCGGTGCGCTGTGGACACGCGATCCCTCGCTGCCCTCTTTACAGGTGGAAGGGGATCTGACTCCCCTTCGATTGGCCCTTGATCTCGCGCAAAAAAACGCTCTCAAACCACCCTCCAATCCGCTTGAAGCTCAAGTCGCCGAGGCTGAAAAGCAGGGTCAACTGGCAAGGGTAGATCTGCTCGAAAGGTCACGCATCCCCAACATCACCCTTTCGATCTTTGTCCAGCGCGACGGGTTTGACGAAACCGTCATCGGCGGCGGCATCTCTCTACCCATTCCTCTACCCCATCCCGTTACGCGTACACAAGCGGGTGAAATCAGTGAAGCGTCGGCCCTTGCCCGCAAAGCCGCCGTCGAGGCAGAAGCCGCGCGCACCAAAACGTCCACTCAACTGACCCTTGCCCTGTCAGAATTCGCTTCTCGAAAAGCCGAGGTGGACACCGTTTCAGCCGACAAACTTTCACGCGCTCAAAAGAGCATCCAAAACCTGGCGACAGAAGTACAAAACGGCCGACTCGCATTGCGCGAAGCTGCCCCTGCGGAACAGGCCCTGTTAGACCTGCTGCTCACCCACCTCCAGGCGAAACGCGCTCTGTGCATCGCGTCGGTCGAGTTGGCCCAGGCCGCGGGGATTGCTCTTGAAGGGGGTACACAATGAACACTCGCCTTGTCTTGCCCCTGCTAGTGATATCCCTGACGGCTTGTTCCTCGTCAGAAAAATCTACCCCTTCCGAGTCCACCACGGGGCATTCCCCTTCGGCAACCGCTGACCACGAACATGCGGATCTACCCAAACGCGTAAAGTTGACAGAAGAAGTCATCACCGCCGCCAAAATCACCACAGCCCCCGTTCGTCGTGAAAAACTGGCCAAAGTGCTCAACCTACCCGGTGAGGTTACTGCCGATCCCGATCGGGTTGCCCACGTGGCCCCTCCTGTTGAAGGACGGATTGAACGCGTGGCCTTCAAAGAAGGGTCGCTTGTAGAAAAGGGGGACTTACTTGCCGTCATCCGCGTGCCCGAGTTGAGCAAAGTCAGAGGCGCTCTCGCATCCACAAAAGCGCAGGCCAAAGCGGCGCGCTCCAATGCCGATCGCCTCAAACACCTTGTCGAGCGAAATCTCGCCGCCGCTCAGGAATATGAAAATGCCGATGCAGCGGCATCCGCGCTTGAAGCCGAGTCTCAGAGCCTCGCCGCCGAGCTTTCTTCCCTCGGTGCGAGCGCCACAGGTGGGGCGTCACTTTCGTTGCGTACACCTCTCCGTGGGGTGGTCGTGGGTCGCGACGCAGTGGTAGGTCAACCCGTCGCCAGAACCACCGTCATCGCCACGGTGGCCGATCTCTCCCAAGTCTGGTTTTTGGGGCGCGTCTTTGAAAAAGACTTGGGTCAACTGCGTGAGGGAACATCAGCCGATGTCGAGCTAAACGCATTTCCAACCCAACATTTCCCCGGCAAGCTCGAATTTTTGGGAAAACAGGTAGACCCTGTGGCGCGCACCATCACCGCGCGGATTCTCCTTTCCAACCCTGACAACCAACTTCGCCTTGGGTTGTTTGGTGTGGCGCGCGTTTCAACCGGTGAAGAAAGCTCAAAACCACTGTCGCTCGTCATCGCGCGCGGCGCTGTTACAGAAATTGGTAACAAACCGGTGGTGTTTGTTCAACTACCCGGGGGCGAGTTTGAATTGCACGAAGTGATCCTCGGCGCATCGGCGCTTGGTAAGGTCGAAGTGCTTTCAGGGTTGGATGAAAACGAAAGTGTTGTTGTAGAAGGCGTTTTCACGCTCAAAAGCGCCGTCCTAAAAAGCGCATTTGCGGAGGAAGAATAACCATGGCCCTCCTCGCAGCGCTTGTTGACTGGTCGCTTCGCAACCGAGCCGTGGTGTTATTTACCACGTTATTGTTCGTGATTGTGGGTGTGCGCGCCGCGCTGACTCTACCAATTGACGCAGTGCCTGACGTAACCACCGTCCAGGTTCAAATTATCACTTCGGCGCCGGCATTATCCCCCGTTGAAGTGGAACAATACGTGACCGTTCCCGTGGAGCGGACAATGGCAGGCATCCCCAAAACCACCGAGATTCGATCGATTTCGAAATATGGAATCTCTGTCGTGACCATTGTCTTTGAAGACGGTACCGACATCTATTTTGCGCGCCAACTTGTGGGAGAAAGGCTGCGCGAAGCCGACAATGCGGTGCCCAAAACGTACGGCAGCCCTGAAATGGGGCCCATCACATCGGGCCTTGGGGAGATCTACCAGTTTACCGTTCAAAACAACAACCTGACGGTGATGCAACTGGAAGAGCTGCTCGACTGGCATATTGCGCCTCAACTTCGAAGTGTACCCGGCATTGTGGAGGTCAACAGTTTTGGAGGGGAAGATCGGCAGTATCAAATTGTGATTGACCCAAGCCGCCTCCAAGCGGCGGGCCTTTCGATCAGCCATGTGGCCGAGGCGATCGAAAAGTCAAACTCAAACGCCGGAGGCGGGTATATTGAACACAATCGCGAACACTTTGTCATTGGCACAAATGGGTTGGTAAAAAGCCTTGATGACCTGCGCCACGTGGTTGTTGGAGCCACCCCGCAGGGTGTACCCATCACCGTTGAAACGGTGGCCGATGTACAATTTGGCCCGCGTCTGCGCAAAGGAGCCGCCACCAAAGATGGTAAGGGTGAAGTGGTCGTGGGCCTCGCCCTCATGCTCCTCGGTGAAAACTCCCGCACTGTCACCCAAGCCGTAAAAGACAAGCTTGCGGCGCTGCAACCTTCCCTCCCTGAAGGCACTCGAATTGAAGCGTTTTATGACCGATCGGCCCTGGTGGACCGCACCGTTTCAACCGTTGCCAGAAATCTGACAGAAGGGGCGCTGCTTGTTGTTTTGGTCTTGTTTGTATTGCTCGGCGATTTGCGAGCGGGCATTGTCTGTGCGGTCACCATCCCCCTCAGTTTGCTGTTTGCGCTCATTTTGATGAACGTGTTTGGACTGTCAGGAAACCTGATGAGCCTCGGTGCGGTTGACTTTGGACTGCTCGTCGATGGAGCCGTGATCATCGTTGAAAATTCCGTTCGGCGCTTGGGAGAGCAACGTTCTCACCTCGGGCGCGATCTGACAGGCGAGGAGCGGCTCTCCACCGTCCGATCGGCCACAATGGAGGTGCGGTCAGCCTCGGTGTTTGGCGAGGCCATTATCGCCCTTGTGTACCTACCCATTTTGGCCCTGACAGGCACCGAGGGAAAGTTATTTCGCCCCATGGCCATCACTGTTTTGTTGGCGTTGGGCGGCGCTTTTGTCCTTTCGCTCACCCTTGTGCCCGTGCTCACCAGCCTGCTTGTTCGGCCGCAACAAGGCCACCACGAAACATGGATGATTCGCAAAGCCCATGCCGCATTTGCGCCCGTGCTCAAACGCGCCACTCAATTCAGATGGGTCACGCTGGGTGCCGCCGTTTTTCTACTCGCAGGGGCAGTAGGGTTGTTTACCCGCATCGGGGCAGAATTTATACCCCGATTGGATGAAGGGGACGTTCTCGTAGAGGCGCGGCGCTTGCCCGGCATCGCCCTCAGTGAATCGGTGCAAACCTGCCTTCGAATGGAAACCGCCATTAAAACCATTCCAGAAGTGGCGCACGTGGTCAGTAAAACAGGCGCGCCGGAACTTGCAACCGATCCCATGGGCCTTGAGCAAACCGATGTGTACATTGCTCTAAAAGACAGATCTGAATGGGCAAACGGTCGCACAAAAGAAGACGTTGCACGCGATGTTTCCGAACGTGTTGAAGAGGCCGTTCCAGAAGTGGCGGCCGGCCTTTCTCAACCGATTGAAATGCGCACAAACGAGCTTGTTGCCGGTGTCAGGTCCGACGTTGCCGTCGTATTTTACGGCCCGGATCTCGATGAATTGGCACGGCTCGGCAGTGAGGCTGCGGAGCTTTTAAAAAACGTCCCCGGGGCTGAAGATGTACGGGTAGAACAGGTGGCCGGATTGCGTTACCTGCGGATCATCCCGGACCGCGCGCGGTTGGCAAGATACGGTCTCACCATTTTGGATGTTAACCAAGTGGCCGAAACATTGGCGGTGGGTCACTCGGTGGGTGAAGTGTTGGAGGGTGAACGCCGGTTTGGAATGGTTGTCAAAACGCGGCACGGGTTTGATGGGGATCTCGACACATTGGCCGCTCTACCCATGCGCGCCGTGACGGGTCAGGTTGTCCCATTGGGCGACGTGGCTCAACTCCAATTTGTAACCGGGCCCGCGCAAGTCAGCCGTGAAGCGCAGTCACGCCGCTTAACAGTGGAGTTTAACGTCCGCGGACGCGACTTGATGTCCGTCGTGGGCGACGCGCAACGCCTTGTCCAAAAAAGTGTGACCTTACCCATTGGCTACAGGGCTGAATGGGGAGGTCAGTTTCACCACTATACCGAGGCAAAAGCCAGACTCGGCATTGTTGTACCCCTCGCGCTCGCGTTGATTTTGTTTTTGCTATGGATGGCATTCAGATCTGTAAAAGCAGCTCTTTTGATTTTTCTGAATGTTCCCTTTGCCGTCGTCGGCGCTGTTGTCGCCCTCTACATTCGGGACATACCGTTTTCAATCTCGGCAGGCGTCGGCTTCGTCGCGCTTTTCGGCGTGGCCGTGCTCAACGGCCTTGTCATGGTCGCCTTCGCCCGCCAAGAAGAAGAACGTGGTGTTCCCCCCGCAGAAGCGATTGCGCGCGCCGCTCAAGGGCGTTTGCGCCCCGTGCTCATGACAGCCCTTGTTGCGTCGCTCGGCTTTCTACCCATGGCGCTTTCTACCCTCCCCGGCGCTGAAGTGCAGCGGCCCCTGGCCACCGTGGTCATCGGCGGCCTCCTCACAGCCACATTGCTTACCTTGCTTGTACTGCCCGTTGTGTACACTTTATTCACAAGGAGAGTGAACTCTTCCCAACCACACGAAGGCTCACCTGCCACTACGGAAGCAGCCTGATGAGCCCGCCCGGAATTTGATGACCGGCCCGTGTCGGCGAGGGCGCGCGCTGACTCGCGAAAGACAGCTACCCGGATGTCACACCCTCGGACAACGGCCGGGCCAGCGGTCCCGCTTTGAGGGCTAGCCTCGACCATCCAGGCTTTGCCCCGGTTGCAAGTCGGGCGACACGTATCCCATCAATGAGAACGTCAACACCGGCATCATCCCAGTCACAGCGAATCAGTGCGGTGTGCGTTATCCTGGGTTCCACCGTGTTTGTTTGAACAAAACCCCTTGGATTCAGGAATGGCATTTTCGACCGATCCGGCCATTCGGGTGCTTCGGGAGTTGGTGCTACATTATAAAGCCATACGTCACCAACGATCCTATCCTCGACAAGAAGGTAAGCGTACGCAACGCGCCCGTCGTCTTCGAGCACTACGGACCGCTGCGAATGCGTGTCATCGAAACGCAGCACCGTGCTTTCATTTTTCAGTGAAGCGGCCACTGTCCCATTCTCCTTCCCAGTAGTCTTTTTGTTCCCTCTTCCACTGCGCGCGGTCGATCTCGCTAGGTTTCTGCCCAGTGTTCGAGTGGTTTTTCGAGAAATTACCTTTCGCACGATGGTCGGTTCTTGTCATCTCATCAATGGGCCCATCCGCTTTTTGTCCGCGGTGATGAAGCTCTACCGGGTGTCCGTCATCCCCCTTGGGTGCGTTTCCTCGTTTTGTCGGCGGTGCAGCTATTTTTTCGTTTGGCAGCTTCGATCCCGCTTGTGACGCCGCGCCATCACCTTTCGGCGCGGACATCCACGCGTTGACACCTGCCAAAACGTTCGCCGATCCACCCAACACCCCGGCTGTAGAAATCGCGATCGCTGGAACGCCCACGACCGCTCCAACACCCGTTGCAGACAGCAACCCGCCGCCGATCTCCCCACTGATGGATGTGGCGGTGGTGTACAGTCCGCCGCCGATCATCCCAAGCGCTTTCCCACGTTCAAACGCTACTGAACGCCGCTCGATCAGGCCGTTTTCCTGTGCAATTTGCTCACCTGCTCCAGCAAATGGCACGATACCGAGAAGAGCACCGTTGAAGGCTCCCGCCATGGCTTCCACCACCGGGTTTTTGTACCACGGTTGATCGTCTTCCCCTTCTTCTTCGGGTTCAACCAATGGTGTGATCAACCCAGTTGTATTGACATCGTTTTCGCCTTCACCCACCCCGTGTTTCTTCTCTTCTTTGGGCTTGTCCTCCTTGGGTAACCCAGCTCCGCTTGCGGGCATTGGCACCTTGATATTTGCCTCCGGCATGTACACCACGCCCGGCTCGCGCTTGGGTTCGCCGTCAAATCCGCTTGGGTCAGTATAGGTCAACGGATTGTTGAAAACGTAGCTGTAAGGGTTCCACGCCTGACTGAATGTCCAATCCTGCACAATTGGGTCGGTGCTCACAAACCTACCCAACTTGGGATCAAACATTCGCCCCTTCATGTTCACGAGGCCGATCTCCCCATCGTCTTCGTGGCCGGTAAATCCAAGCGAAATCGAATCTGGAAAGCTGGCCGGTATCGGGGCGCCCCACTCGGGATTTCGCCGCTGGCCGAAGGCATCGTAACTGCGCCGCTCGGTGACCTTCCCATCGGCGTCGGTGAGTACATCCACCGATCCCAAATGGTCGGCGTGCACATACGTTGTGCCCGGTTGATTGCCTCCGCGTGTTACAATTGCGATCACTCGTTCAGGCGAGTACACATAAAATCGCTCGGTGATGGCGTTCGCGGCGTCTTTCACACGTTCGTACAGGTCGGCGAAATAAAGCGTTTCGTGGGTTGCGGTTGTCTTGTGTACACGTTTTTGATCGCCGTCATGCCCAAACGAGATCACTCCGCTCGGTTGGTGATCTTTCTGGGTAGGTCAAACGGTGTGTACACTACCGTTACACCTCCGGGGAGGGCCGTTTGGTTACCCGTCGCGTCGTACTGGTATGCAGCCCCTCCGGCAGCGGTGGCACCGTGAGGATGGGTAGGATCATTATACTCCAGCGCGCCCACATCGGACTTGTAAATCAGATTGCCATTCGGCGCGTATTGGTAACTCCAATCGCAAGGCGCTGAAACGTCTTCTTGCGCCGAGAAATACGAGCACGTCAGCCGCTCAAGCGCGTCGTACCTGAATCGTTCGGTGGTGTGTTGCGGTTGCAAATCATCGGTGCGGCTTTTCAGGTTTAGACGAGCATCCCATTCAACCTCCAAACTTTGCACCAAACCGGCCGCGTTTTCTGTGGTGATGCTTTTTAGTCTTTGCTGCGCGGCGAAATAGGTTCGATGGGTAGTAGAAACCCCATTGCCCATTTGTTCCTGCGCAAACCTTCCCGCGTCATCTACCCCGGTCAACTGCCAATAGGTGAGATCGGTGTTTCGATCGCGCACCTTACGGTTAAACCCGTGTGCGTCATACTCTTGGGCGACTGCGAAAGGTGCGCTGCTGTTTGCCGTTGGGTAGGTCAAGCTCTCGACGCGGCCGAAGGGATCATGACCGATCTTTCCTGTCATCGCGGGGCCGCTCCCCGTCACTTCCAAGCTGACACTTTCTACCCTTCCCAATTTGTCATAGGTGTACGTTTTTTCTGCGTCGATACTCTTTACGTGGTGGATCTTCCCTTTTCCGTTCGGGGCCGTGTCGAATGTCCACGTTGTGATTTCGGTGGTAGCTCCCAAATCGTCGAGGCGCTTCGTGACTCGACCGAGCGGATCACGCTCAAAGGTGGTTTCGTTTCCGAGGGCGTCTACCAATGAAACCAACTCACCAAAGGCGCTGTAGGTTTGTTGAGTGGTTCCCTTGTCGGGGTCGACCGTTTCAACCGGTCTACCCATCGCATCAAAGGTGGTGAGCGTGGCGGCCCCGTCGGGCCCGGTCACTTTTACCATTCGACCAAAGGGGCCGTAGGTGTACATCGTCACGCCGTTGGCCGCGTCGGTGACGGCGATCTTTCTACCCAAGGCGTCGTTTTCTGCGATGCTCACGTTTCCAAGCGGATCGGTCGTCTTGATGGTCAGTCCATCAAACTCGGTTTCTGTGGGGGCGCCGTAAGCCGTTGTGCGTTTCACCTCGCGGCCTAACCCGTCGGTGACAAATGTTTCCCATTCGACTTTGTTCTCGGGCGCGTCTTCGCGAATGGGAATGGACCTTCGGGAAACTCTACTCGTCAAGCGATCATATTCGAATCGTTGCGTGATCCGCGGCGTGTTCGTTTGACCTTCCGGCGTAGGGCCGTATGCCCAATGTTGAACCACTCGACCGAAAGCGTCTCGTTCGATCTCTTCGTCCTGCCCTCCCGTCTCGATCTCCCGTTCGCGAATGCGCCAAGCGTTCTTGTTCGGTCCGCCGTCTCTGGTGCGCGAGATGGTAAAACTTGTACTCGTTCCATCGGGGCGCTTTTCCAATGTCAGGCGGCCGAAACCATCGGTGTGATGCTCGGTCACAAGCCCGTTTGCGTCGGTGATTCGGGTCACGACGCCAAGCCGTGGATCAAACTCGGTGGTGGTTTTGTGGCCGGCGGGGTTGGTATGTTCGCGCGGGTAGATGCCGCTGGAGTCGTAGGTGACCGTGGCGATACGTTCGGCGCCGTTGGGATCTTTTGCTGTGAGGGAGGTCACATTCCCATGCTGGTCGCGCCCATAACTGACATCAATCCGCGTTGTGGGATCGGCGTCATCCTGCGCCGTTTCGCCCGCCACCTCCCCGTAAGGTGTAGCGATGCGAGTGTACGCCCGGCATTGAGTCGAAGCGTTTGCGGTGCTGCACTCTTTTTGCGTCTGAAGCTGACCGATTAACCATGTTGAAACATCGTTCTTGAATGTGCGATCGATCGTGGTTGTCAGGTTGACGCCCACGGTCGCGGACGTCTCCGAAAGTACATTTCCAAAGTCGTCGAAGTTGGTAATCTTGGCAGTTGTGTCGCGCAATATCGGCACGTTTGCCGCGCCTGATTCAACGCTTCGTGTGTACTCCAGCAAACTCGACCCTTGCGTCGTAGCGTCAAATTCGCCTTGCGCTCGGCGCAAACGGTTTTCTGTGGTGAGCGTGAAATAGGTTTTGCTGTCGTTCGTGGGCACGACAAGGCGTGTCGTGTTTAAAAAGGACAGTTCCACTTTTTCAGGATCGGGCAAACCTTCCCATCCCGGCGTAGATCGCCATTGAGCCGCTCGAAGCTTTGCAAATGGGTAGGTTTGAAAGGTGGCATCAAAAGATTGATTATCAAAAAAGTCGGCGGTGATCGCTCCCGTGTCAAGGTCAGTCAGAAAGCGCGCGCCGAACCCCAAAAAGCCTTGCGCAACGAATACCCGTCCGTCTCGGTACCGCAAGCTATACCGGCGCCCAGCATCTACCCCGTCGAACGTCTGATACTCCGAAACAACGCGGCGCGCGCCCACGGTGCACCGTCGCGGGTAGGTGCAATCGTTGGCTTTGTCCCATCGTGAAAAGTAGAGCGCGCTCTGATTGGACAATGCACCTGAATCGGTGTTTGTCGTGATGGAAGGATCGGTCAGGTGTCCGTATGAAATGGCCACGTCGGGCACATATTCAGGATCGGTAGGATCGTGCGGGTTAGAGCCTTGATGTACACCGATCACGAGGTCTTGATCGCGGGCTTGATTTTCGAAAATGTGGAGCTTGCCACTTAACCAGATCGCAACATCTGAAGCTCCATCGCCGTTCAGATCGCCGATGCGCGGCCCGTAAGGATCGGCGAGAGTAGCCGCTTCGGCCAAAAGCGGCTCAAATGGAATGCCCGATGGTTCGATGGTGAACGTGGCCGTCGATTGAATGCCCGGTTGAGCGATGAGAAACACCCATTCCGGCGGTTCACCACTGGCGCCGAGTCCATCGGTAAACATGGGCACCAATAGATCTTGCCTGCCGTCTCCGTTGGCGTCGAGTGGGGTTGCAAAGCGGAAAAGCGCATCTTGCCCGCCGTAACCGCTATCACCCAAACTCAGCACCGAGGGTGCAAAACCGCTTCCGGTGTTGAGGAGTGTATAAAGCCCGCCGTTCGAAAAACCTGACTCTACTGCGTCGGGTAGACCATCCCCATTCACATCCAGAAAAACGACGCGCCCACCTGGGGCCGGAATGGGTAGATTTGTTTCCCGGATCTCCCATGTGCCGTTTTCATTGCGAGAAAGCGCCTCATAATTTACGCCCTGAATTTCAGATCCATCACCCGCCACTTCAAGCGGCACCACAAGCAAATTTGTTTTGCCGTCCCCGTCGATGTCCGCCGTTTTCAGATCGACGTCACAGCGGTAGAATTCGAGCGCTTCGATCACTTCTCCCTCGGGGTCAAATCCCAATGGGGAGCCACCTTGCGCGGGCAACCATCGGTGCACCTTCCATTCAGGTTTGGAAGGATCACCTGTGAGCGAGTCACTGTGATCGGTGCATTGTATCAGATCGACCACGCGATTGCCGTCGACGTCGGCTAGGTGCATGGAGCCGTTTTTGGTAGACAACGCAGGTGGTACAGGTTGGGCGCCGATGCCAAAGGGGCGAGCGATCCCTGTATCTACCATCTCAAACGTGGGGGTGTTGGGTCCGGCTTGAGGAGCGGGTTTGGCGATTAAGATCTTCCATGTTACCCCCTGTTGGTAGATGTCATGGAGTAGAATATCTTTGCGGCCGTCTTGATTGTAATCAATGACGGTGCCCAATTCGGGCTGAATTTGAGTCGCATCGGCCGGACCGGTGGGATCGGCCACAAACACGTCACTTTGGATGTAAGGAACGGTCAGATCTGAAAAGGTGACACTTTCACCGGGCAAGGTGCCATTGTGGAAAAGCCGCCATTCTGTGATCGGGTTTGCGGGGGTAGAAAGGGCGGGATGCGTGTCAGGGATCAATACGTCGTCCATCCCATCGCCGTCCATATCGACAAGCATTGGGCTTGCCTTACGGGACGTGGGCGAATCGAGATCGGCAGATTGATCGATAAAGCCTTTTTCATGGGTGGAGTATGAAAAAAGCGTTGCGGGTTTACAGACTCCATCGGCAGCGCATTCTTCCATTTTGTGAGTAAGGTGCGGCCGGTCGCTTCACTCTTTGTGTACTCCAGATCTACCCATGTGACCAATTTTTCATCGGGGCCGACCATTTGGATCTCGTTGAGTTGTAAAGAGCGTTGAACCCCCATTGCATGCGAAAAAGAAAGCCTCGTTTGTTCGGGTTTGCGTTGCGCGTACACAAACTTGACGGCGCGTGTTGCCTCTGCGGCCGGCGATCCTTCAAAGGACGTGTACCGAATTTCATCCAATGCGTACTCAGCGGTGTACTCTTCGGTATCGGCGAAACAATACCCGTATGTCAACGCATTGCCGCGGCCGTCATGCGTTTTGGCAGCTAGCCAAGCGCGGGTAGAATTGTTGGGGCCGCGCGGCCTTGTGGCAGCGCTTCTACCATATTCGGTGATCACCCCATTGGGGGCGAACACTTCAAACCATTGCGGAATGCCCGCGAGCGGCGCATGACCTACCACTTTCACAAAGGTGTCGGGTAAGGTTCGGTATTCCACTTGTCCCATTTCTTCGGCGACTTTGACAAGCGGTTGACCATCCAAACAGAGTTTGTCCTGACTGTCATATCGGACGGCGCGGATCTCCCCATCTTGGGCCGTATTTTTGGGGCAACGCGTGATTGCGGATGAACCACTGAGGGAAAAACCTTGACCCGCTACACCGTCACCCTCGGCGCTGTTGTAAGCGAGGGCTACCCGTGGCTCTATCCCTGCCCTACCCGCGGGCGTGGGGATAGGAACCATGAACGAAGCTTCACCGGTGGGGGTGACAGAAAATGTCCCTTGTAGGCTACCGGCGGCGGCGGTTTCACTTGCGGGCGAGGTGGGAAGTTTGGTAGCGCGCGTTTCGTGTTGGGGTACACATGCGACGATTTCACGCGACGGCGGCGCTTCACTTGTGACGCACGTGCATGCGCCTTGTGCAAACGAAAGGATGATCAGAAAGACCCACGGTATAAACCAAATCAAGCGCGAAAATGGCTTGTTCGGCGGGGCTTGGTTGCTGCCTAAAGGAGATGACGTTTGCACGTTCATGGCGCACCCTTCTTTCTTGGGGATTGGACTTAACAGCGTCTAATGTTCAGTATAGACCTCCAAGCCTGAGGTAGAGAGAAGACGAACGCACAGGCAGAAGCGGTTTGTCAGGCTGCAATGGATACACACACCAACTGTGCCGGAGGCCAGTTGAGCAATCACGGGGGGCGCGTGTATTCCAAGCGCTATACACGGCGGCACACTTCCCTTCGTGAACATGTTTCTGGCGAAACACTCGACCATCCGGTTGGATCGCGATGTGTTCTGGCGAAACGAGCGCAGGCGTGGGAGCTTTTTCGCGCTGCGGCGTAGGAATACAGAATTCGTGTTTGCGTTATAGGGCGCGTCCGGCAATTCTTCGGGCGGGTACGCGTTATGCACCGCGTCATGGGCGGAGGTAACGCGATGCGAAAGCATGATCCGATGAAGAGCAGGAAGAGGCCGTTTGCAACGATGGCGGCAGCTTGTCTGCTCGCGGCGCTGACCGGTTGCGCAGCGACCGCCGACGAGGATCGCTTGGACGAGGATATGGGCGAATCACGGGGCGAAGCGGTGTCCAGTGGGTATACCCAAACTCAATACCCGATTGTGCTCTGTCATGGGATGGCGGGGTTTGACTCGCTGTTTGGGGTGGTAGACTATTTTCACGGGATTGTGGAGACGTTGAAAGACGGCGGGGCTCAAGTATACGTCACGTCGGTGCCGGCCTTTTCTTCACCGGAGGCGAGGGGCGAAGCATTGCTCGCTCAGGTCGAGGAGATCGTCGCCAAAAGTGGCAAGGGTAAGGTCAACCTCATTGGCCATAGTCATGGGGGATTTGATATTCGGTATGTCGCCGCTGTTCGGCCAGACTTGGTGGCATCGGTGACAAGCGTCGGCTCGCCGCACAAAGGGGCGGAGCTGGCTGATTTTTTGAGAAAGAATCTGAAACAAGGTGGGTATACAGAAGCCGTGGCGGCGGCGCTCGCCAACTCGCTGGGCTTGCTTGAGGGGCTGCTCTCGGGTGACCTTGCCGAGCAGGATGCCGTGGCCGGGCTTGACTCTTTGACAAAGGCCGGGGCGGCGGAGTTTAACGCGTTATACCCGGCGGGCCTACCCACCAATGCGTGTGGCCAGGGCCCCGAAGTAGAAAATGGGATTCGCTTCTTTTCGTGGAGTGGAACGGCACCTCTCACCAACGCGTTTGACCCTGGAGATGTGGCGCTTGGAGTATCGTCGTTGGTGTACAAAGAAGCCAATGACGGCCTTGTGGGCCGATGCAGTTCTCACTTGGGCAAGGTGATTCGCGACGATTATAAAATGAACCACATTGACGAGGTGAATCACCTGTTTGGTCTTGTGGCCCTCTTTGCCACCAATCCCAAAACAGTGTTTCGCACCCACGCCAATCGGCTTAAAAACCTGGGACTGTGAGGGTGTTGTGCGCCGATCTTACCTTCCCATAGCGGCTCTTTGTGCGGCGGTAGCGGCGTTGTTCGTGGCTAACTCGGGCCCGGGCGGCGGGTCTACCCATGGGCCCAGCGCTCAAAGTCGGTCGGCCGATCTACCCACGGCGGCGGTGAAGCCGCGCACCGCTGTTGATTCAGATCCGGCAAAGTTGACAATTGCTCGACCCACCCAGCAGGTGGCACTTCCGCGGTCGCTGGAGGGGACAGATGTGGACGGCGGTTATGACGTGGATGGGAGCGGCCACCTGGTGCTCGGCCCGCGGGTGATTGCGCTGTTTGACTACTTTTTCTCGGCCTCGGGAGAAGAGAGTGAAACGGCGCTTCGCGCGCGGATTGAAGAGTACACACGCGCCGCACTTTCGGAGCCCGCGTTGGGTGAAGCGCTGAGCTTGCTGGATAGGTATATGGCTTACCGAGCCGCCGGCCGTGGTGTACACCTACCTCCGGGAGCCGGCGCAGCCGAGCGTTTACAAGCGATTCGCGATTTGCGTCGAAAGCATTTTGGCGCCGACGCAGATGCGCTCTTCGGTATAGAAGAGCGCATGGCCGACGCGGCACTTGCCAAAAGCGCGGCGCAGTCAGATTCAAGCCTTTCGGCCGACGAAAAGGAAGACAGCTTTGCACAGGCCGATTTGACTCTGACCGAAGCTGCCCGTGAAGCGCGCGCCCAAGCCACATCCATTCTTACCCTTCGGGCCGACGAGGCGGCACTGCGGGCAGATGGAGCCGGGGAGGACGCTATCGCTCGCTACCGTGAGGCCCAGTGGGGAACAGAAGCTGCCGGGAGGCTTGCGGAGCTGGACCGCAAGCGCGCGGCGTTTCAAGCGCGGGTCGAAGCGTATCGCGAGGAGCGCAACCAACAATGTCAGGATCCCGCCGGCGCCGCGGCATGTGAAGCCGCGCTTTTGGAAGAGCGGTTTGACGCGCGCGAGCGCATTCGGGTGCGAGTGCTCACACGGGCTAACTGACCTGAATGGGTAGAACAACAGGGACGCCCGCGAGATCTGTCGACGAAGGTCGCGGCGGCTGCGACCCGCGGCGTCGGTCAGGAGGCTACGGTAATGAACGTGACTTGCCCCAACGGCGCCACTTCCTGCGGCCCCACACCCACGTCAAGCGTTTTTGCGGCGGCGGCAGAATAGGGTGAATGGAGGACGCCCGCGGCAACGGCTTTTTCAAGTTCTGACTGCGGTACAACGTAGTTGACTGTCAAGGTGAGGGTTGAACCGGGGGCCGGTGACTTTTGGCTGGTGTTCCAGTATTGAACGGCGAGCGTTCCTGAAAAGCCCGGGTCCATTGTGACCTGTGTTCCAAACGCTTGGCTGTCTTGGCTCACTTTGCTTGGCATGACCTGAATGGCCTTTTGCTCAGCGGTGTATTGGTCAACGATCATCCCAACAGTGTCCCCCACCAATCCGGTTGCAGAGAGAACAAACTGGAGGGTTCCGCTCTGTCCCACCTCCAATGGGATGTTTAAGCCGAGCCGTTGCAACATGGCCCCACCATTTGCCGCGGGGTTGAAGGACACTCCGTTTCGAAAGCCGAAGCTCAACTGGGAGGTAAGAATTTGGCTCATCTCGATCCAACTGCTCACCGTGGGGATGGGTGTGGCCGCGTTTTGCGCGATGAATGAAGCAAAGGTGCTTGTGGAGGATTGTGCCGCCGCCGTGGGCCAGTTGAGTAGAAACGCGTCTGCACCCACGCCGATATGGCCGGACGCCGCCTCCGCGGAAACAACCTTTTTGCCGAGTTTCGTTCGCAGTGGCCGATTTTCCCAGAGGGTTGGGAAAAGGATGACCTCGGCCGGTGTCCAGTAGAGCGACAGTTGACCTTTAAACGGGGTTGTTGCCCCGTTGAGGCCGCGCACATAGTAATAATTGGTGCCGGCCTGCGGCTCGGTATTGTACAAACGCCCCCAGCTTTCTACCGTACTAAACGTGTCAACGGGGTCTGCCACCTGAGTGGGGCTCTGAATAATGTCAGGGCCTAAATTAAAGGGCGGGCCGGCGGGCACAACTCCTTTTGATGCGAGGTTGTTGCGAAAGTAAAAACCGTCGAATGTCGAAGCTGTGACAGGCTCAGTCACGGCGCGGAGAGGGCTTTTTCGGGTGCTCATTGTGGTTTTCCTCAAATGGTTGGAGTATCATCAGTTGGCCCGGGGCGAGGTAAGGTTGGCATCCCAGTTGTAATATCCCTGGGGGATCCAGGCGGTGGGTGTCACGTCAAACCCCGGTATCGCGCGACGCACGCGACGCATAAATTCAGCGTCCACAAGGCCGCGCGAAATCGCTTCAAACAAGCCTGTTTTGGGTTGCGCCATAAAGTTGCACGACAAGGGAACGCTGGCGCCGGGGGTCACTTTTCGACCGTCCGGTGAGTACATGTTGACTGTCATGAGTCCCGTCCAGCCCGGCTCAAGCACCACATTGTTAACCCCCATCATTTGACCATCTTGGTTGACCTTTGAGCGCACGAGTTTAATGGGGTTGCCATTTGTATCGGCGCGCGAAGCGAAAAACTCAGCATCCCACCCAACATATCCGGTTGGGGTGATAAAAATAGAATAGGCCTGCGTGGTGGGATAGTTAATAGGAATGCTGAGCGGCTCCGTCAGCGACCACGTTGCGGGAGAGCCAATCATGCTTGTATTGCGCCACCCCCAGCCGAGATTGTTCATGATGAGTGCGCCCATGTCGAGGGCTGTTTCCACGTTGGGAAAGGGGTTACTGTTGTTCGCGTCGTTGAACTGAGCAAACAGGCAATAGTGGTCACTTCCCGGCGGCGGAGGCGGAGGGTTGAGCCATATCCAGGTGGCGTCGGCGACACCAATGCTCCCTGCGGTAAGGTTTGTGATGTTGCCCTGCATTTGACCGTTGTCTGTACGAAGGACGTTGTTTTGCCATTGGGAAGGTGACTGAATCACTCCCGAGGGCGCGTAATACAATGTCACGTTCACTGTTTTGGACGCGGTACTTCCATTTTTGCCACGCACGTAAAGGAGGTTTGTTTGCCCCTGTGTGATGTTGCTGCTCGACTGCGTGGCGTAACTTGAATCAGTCGCGAGCGCTGTTTGAAAATTGGGGACGGCGTCTTGTCCGGCGAGCCAAATATCAGGTGAGGATGAATAGGGAGACAGTGATGGAACAGAACCGGTATTGGAGGGATTGGGTCGGAGGTAAATACCATTGAACGTGCTGGTCGCGGCGGCGCGAACGTTTGGTAATACAATCGGTCCACGGCTGACAAAAGATAGATCTCTCTGAGCGCGAATGAGCATGACACTTACCTCCGTTGGTTGTTGAACACTTTGATTTCGGTGTCGCCGGTATCGAAAAACTTATACAGCTCCTGGAACTCGCTCCGAGTTGAGCCGCAGGCGCAACTCAGGCGAGGGTGAGATCGAATCGGCAAACGAGAGAACGCCGGATGCCAGGATGCAGAGGCCGTCGAGCGCGGCAATGACGATCAGTGAAATTCCCTTGGTAGCAAGTTCAATCCTTGGCAGCTTGAGAAATTTGCAACACTCGGGGATCACCAAAACGATTTTCGAAGCGAGGCCAAGTGCGGTCAGCTTGGAGCCGAGGGCCGCGGTGATCACGGCATGACCTACCCCATACAACTCCGCTATACCAATGCCCCAACTTGTATCGTTGTTTTCTGGAAACGCTTCTTCGTAATAGGCAAACCCTGCGTCGAGAGTCACCCCCAGACTTTCGTAAATCCAAAACCACCTTCCCGCACCGGCCGATGTGGAACAGTCAGGTGCTCCCGCGCTGAAGATCCATGGGCAGGCGAGCGCTTGGGCCAGGATTTCCAAGGCGAGCGTGATCTTGGTGAGCGTTTTGACTATCGCCGGGGGCTGCCTCAGATCTTTGGTGGGCTGCACATCCATGGCCGCCGTGAGAATTCCGTATCCGGCAAAGGATAAGAAGCTGCCGACCGAAACGAGAAGTTGGAACGGGATCACATTGTCGGGGTTTGCGGGCGGGTGCGCTGCTCGAATCTGAGCGGCCACATGGGTCGGAGCCAAACCTGAATTGGCGAACATTGTTTGAGAAGTGAATGAGGCCTTAAACTGCTCCACCGAGGCTTGGTCGGGAAACGGTGCGGCGCCTTTCAGAATCTTGAAGAGGATTGTGGAAGGAATGGCCACCACCAGCGAGAGTAGGTCCAAAAGGGTAAGATCCGATCCGCCGGTGATCCATGAGTAGAAAGTCGTCACAAACGGGATGTCCCATTTGTCGTTGAGCAGCGCGATAATGCCGTTTAGAAAGGACTGGACGAGTTGAAGAACGGCGTCGACAACCGCCTGAACGCCGGCCAACATCACCTTTGCGAGCCCTTGAACAACGCGCAAAAGTGCCTGCACAATCTGTACAAAAATCTGATCGAGACTGCCGCCCAGGTTTTGCATGAGCGTGAGCGCCTGGTCAAACGCCTCGTTGTTTTCAACCGCGTCCACAAGGGTTTTGATGAGCTGAACCAACACATCGAACGGACCGGAATCAACCGCCCGAATCACCGCGGACGACGCGCTGGAAGCATTTTCCAATGTGGCATTGAGAATGATGTTGTTGGCGTTGGCCGACGAGAAGTTGGGCTCACTGGGAGTGTTCGTATCGGTATACCCTCCCAAACTTCCTCCCCCCACCTCGTTTACAAGTTGGTCAAAAAACGCGTCCACCTGGCTTTGAACATTGGCAATGGCATTATCAAAAAGGGTTTGAACGGCTCCAACAGCAAGAGGCAAAAACCCCATAAACTGGTTGGTCGCATACGCCATGGCCTCGCGCGTGCGAAGGATGTCATTCCAGTTGAAAATAAACCCCAGCCACTCAAACACCTTTTCAAAAAACACTTTCACTTGAGCAAAAAACGTTTCTACAAGGTCAAACGCCTGCTCCACAAATTCAACAACGGTGTTAAAGAGGTACTCTACCCCGTCGGCAATAAAGGTGATCACCGCATGAATGGCATCGCCGATGGTGGTGATCACCGTTTCAACAACGTCGACAATGCCCTCGGCAATGCCAACAATAAAGTCGCCAATCGCCCCTATCCAATCCAAAAACCCGCCCGCCCTTGAAAGGTGCGGTGTTCGGGCGCGCATCTCGGCAACCCTTGTGGCAGCTTCTTCCGGGGTGAGTTTGGTAAACGCCACCTTCCCTCCCCTGAAGCTCACCGCCCAATGGGGAGAATGGTCGGCTGTCACGCGTGTCAGGTCGGCCGCCGTCCCGCGTGGAATGACACCCACACCCCGCTTTTTTCCCTGCCGCGAGAACATTGGACCATCACCCAGTTGGTTGGTGCCGGCTTTGGTGAGCGCCATCGCCTCGTTGCAAGCGCTTGCAAGGCTCGCCGTGGTCTCAGGGTTTCGATATTGTTCACCGAGCAAAAATGACCCGTCGGCAACGCGGGCGTCCATCAACTCGGGCCCGGTGAGAACTTCCAACCGTTGTTGAACGCCGGCCGATTGTTCTACCGCCACCGACTGACCGGGTGATATGCTGTCAACAGCAAACTCAAGCACCGGTATGGCAAGGGTGTTTGTTTGTTGAGTGACGGTGATAAAGCCCGCCGCCGATGTGGTCAGGTGGGCCGGAGTATCAGGCGAGATTGTATAAAACGAGCCGTTGACCATGATCTCGGTTTGTTCTGACGCCGAGACTTGAACGGGCGCGTTGGGCACAGGTGAACCGACCGCATCAAGCACCTGAAGGTCGGTGGAATAAGACGACACCTCTTCAACCTCTTTGGAGGTGGGCACCAACACCCGACTTGTTTGCCAGTTGCCGGCCACTTTTTGCCACACCATTTCAAGCATGGTGGCCTGCGCACGGGTCACCACAAATAGTTGAAGGTTTCCCTGGTCGAGAGCGGTGGCCGCAAGCAGCGCCGCTTCACTCTGAATCACGATCGGATCGGCGAATCCGCTGGTGGTGGAACCCGGCGCAAAGTGCCAAAGTCCACCGTTGGACCCCAGAGTAAAGAGGTGCACATCCCCGTGTGAATCTGTGGCCGGAGTGATCTGACGAAAGCTCCTCTGCTGGGTAAGTTGAGCCCAACTGAAGGGGTTTGTCCCGCCGCCCACCATTTGATACAAGTTGCCGTCATTCAGGATCGCAAAGAAGCGATTGTTGCCGGCACCGTCAAGCACCGTTGCCACCGCAAACGAAGTGAACGTTGCGCTGAATTGTCGGCGAATAATGGTCTGTGAAGCGATGTTGAAGCCGAGGTACACAAGATCGAGACACGTAAATTCGGCAGTGTCTCGGTTGTGCCCCGACCACACGCAGTTGAGGGTAGAAAGAGTAAGGGTTGTGGTTTGAAAAACGCCCGGCCCATCATCCCAAATGCTGTACGAAAACGTGTAACTCTTTCCAATCACGTTTTGAACCTGAGTGAGTACACCCACGTAGAGTTTGCCGCCGATGGCGCTTGTAAAAATGGCGGCAATTTTTATGGCGCCTTGGGGAAGTGGAAGTTGGGCTGTTTGAACAGATCCCCAGCGTTCCGACGACCCGGGAGCGTTTTCAACAACGTAGTTGAGCACGAGGTTGTTGGCGGCAAACACAACCAGGCGGCCCTGGGCGTTTCTTCCCACCGAGACGCCGCTCGCAACAAGGCCGGTTTTGGCGCTTGTCACACCTGTTTGACTGGTAGAATCCGACGCAAAGTCCCAAACGTTGCCGTCGGTGCCAATTGTAAAAGCCTCCACAACACCGGTACCGTTGCGAATTGCGGCGAGGTCTCCTCCACCGTGAACGGCGGCGCCAATGCGGTACTGCTGCATCAACTTGGTTTCGGTGATGAGTTGAGGGCCGTTCGATGGAGCAAAGGGAGACGAACGGCGTTTCGGCGCGTCGTTGAGCGTCGTCAGCATGAGTACCTCCGGTGTTAAAGCGCCACTTTGCACGCCGCGTTCCAGCGACAAAAACGTCGACAAGACAGCGATCAGCGGGCTGGCCAACTCGCCGTGGTATCCAGTTTGGAAACCTGAATTTCACACTCTGCACCGGGAGGTGTGCAATCCGTGACCAACGCTCGCCGGCCCAAAGACTCAGGTACAGGTTGGGACGGGTAGGTGCCTATTTGTAACCCCGGCGTGCCGCGCTCGTTCACACGCGCGAACGAACAGTGTCACTGTACGCGGGGCGCCCCCTGAGCGGCGCGAACGAAGTGAGAGAGCGATTTGGGGGCGGCGCGGCGAGGAGCGAAGCGACGAGCCGCGGGTGGGGGCATTTGTGGCACTTGTGCAGGCCGCATGAGCCGCACCGTTCACACGCGCGAACGAAAGGGCGCGACTGCAATGGCAACGATTTGGGATTTACCTGTAGCGGCGTTGGAGTTCTTTGACGGAGGTGGTAACGAGCTTTTCAAGGACGGCGGTGTCCACATCGCTCAACCGCCGAATGTACAAACATCCCTTACCCATTTTGTGTTTACCAAGTTTGGGGAGGAGGTCTGTAATCTCGGCGCAATCCGGCGCGAGGTACACAGCGATTTCACTTTTACGGGCGGCAAAGCCGGTGAGGCAGGAGTCGCCCTCGCGGCCGCTTTCATACTTGTAATGGTAAGATCCAAACCCGACGATGGTGGGGCCCCACATCGTGGGCTCACTCTCTGTGACTTTGCCCATGAGCTTGGCGATGGCGAGGCAATCGGCGCGCTGGGCCTCGTTGGCAATGGCGGCGATGTGATCGTCGACGCTGACTTGGGTAGGTTTGGTTTTGTTTTGGGCCATGGCACGCGCGGTATGTCAATTAAGGTCTTGGGGGCGAGTTTCTGCGGCGGGCGACTCTTGGGTGGAAGCGGCCTGGGAGGCGGCTTCACGTTCGGCTTGTTCCATGGCGCGGCGCACTTCTTCATCCATTTGACCGGTCAAGATCTTACCATACATGCGAAAGTCGCTGTAGAGCGACCAAAGGGGGTATTTAAACGTGGCAGGCTTGTTTTTTTGGAAGGCAAAGTGGCCAATCCAGGCGCCGCCGTACCCGGCAAGGAGGGCGTGGAGAATATGGGTAGGTTTGCGGCGGAGAACGGCGAGCGTGAGAAACACAATGCTGCCTGTGGTGCCGACAAAGTGGAGTTTGCGATTGGTGGGATCGGAGTGTTCGCGAACGTAAAAGGGCCAAAACTCTTCGTACGTTTCAATTCTGCGCTCGTACATGGGCGGCACCCTACCACGGATAAAACGTCTCGCAAAGACCTGAATCGCCTCGCGACGACCTGAATCGCGGCGCGACCAGCTTGGACGTTCTCGCAGTGACCTGAAGCGTGTGGATGACTGCAACGTCGTAATCAACACGGAGGCACAGAGAACACAGAGGAACACGGAATTTTTGGGTTCTTTGGCTGCAATGGACATCCACAACGTGACTCCGAACCTGACAAGTTTTCTTACTGGCTGGTGCAAGCCTATTGCAGCCCGAAATGCAAAAAATTCCGTGGATCTCCGTGTCCTCCTAGGTAACTTCCCCTTAGCGGAACGTTCTGCAAGGCACGGATCCAGTCTTGTCGAGACGTTTGGGACACCCTTGCCCGTCGCCAAGCGGAAAAGCGAACAGCGTGGCGCGTCGGGTTCTCCAGATGGAGTTCTGTGGCGAGCGCAGCCACGACGAAAACGAGAGACCGGCGAGACCGGTGGATGGCGACGTGATGGACATCTCAAGTCGCCGGACCTCCCAGAACGGGCTCTTTTCTGCTGCATCGACAACTCAACCGCAACGAGTTACTCGCCGTTCGAATGAGGCGCATGCGCCGCTGGGGAACTCCGTGGTGAAGAGACGTCACGGGCGGCAGGGCGTGCCCGGTCGTTGCGGGGCGATGCGGCCTGCGAGAGTCGGCGCTGATGTTACCCTCGGACGTTATTTGGCGCCTTTTTTGGAGGCTTTTTTAGTGGGCTTTTCTGACGTGGGCCCTTCAGCTTTACCACCTTCACGGGTGTCGGCATATCCCCATGCGATACCGTCTTTATCAACGACAATGACCATGGCATGGCCGAGGGGAATGTGGTTTTGGACAACTTTGTGGCCACGTTTTTCAAGGTCGGCGAGGGCTTCTTTGGGTGGAGCGTTGAGTTTTTCTACCCGCACTTCATCGGGGAGGTATTGGTGGTGAATGCGGGGTGCGGCAACGGCCTGGTCCACCGTCATACCGTAGTCAACAATGTTGCGAAACACTTGGGCGACGGTGTTGGGGATCGTGTCGCCTCCCGGTGAACCAAGCACAATTCTGAGTTGACCGTTTTGGGTAACAATCGCCGGCGACATGCTGGAGGCCGGGCGTTTGCCCTTGGAAACGGTGTTGACCCCTTTTTCAGAAAAAGCACCGAGGGAGTTGGCAAGGATAAGACCGGTGCCGGGTATCACGACTTTGGAGCCAAATCCGGCGCTGAGAGTGGTGGTAAAGCTGACGGCGTTTCCTTCCCTATCTACCACAGAAAAATGCGTGGTTTGCGGGGATTCTTTGGCATCTGCCCCCACGTTGTTGGCAATGTCGGCCGAGGGGGTGGCCTTGTCGCGGTCGATGGTAGGTTTGCGCGTTTCGAGGTGAGTGCCTGAGAGGTACCCTTTGAGTTGAGCGAGAAGGTCGGTGGTTTGATACTCAGGATCGGCGCCGACGCGACGGCGATCGACATACGCGCGGCGCGCGGCCTCAACAAAGTAGTGAAGGCTTTCACCCGAGTTGACTGCGGCTTTTTCGGCGTGAAGGCGCTCCAGTGTCAACATGATCTCGGCAAATGCAACGCCTCCCATCGACGGTGGTGGCATGGTGTCTACCGTGAAGCCGCGATACGAAAAGCGCAGAGGTGTACGCAACTTGGCTGTGTACGCTTTCAGGTCGGACTTTCGCACGTAGCCGCCGTTTTTTTGCATGGCGGCGTCAATGGCGTCGGCAATGGCGCCTTCGTAAAAGGCTTTGGGGCCTTCTTTGGAAAGGAGGGCGAGGGTTTTGGCAAGGTCGGGTTGTTTAACGCGGGCGCCCTGCTCAAGCGGCTTGTCACCTTTGCCCCAAATGGCGCGGGCGAGCGGGTCACGTTTGAGGCGTTTCCACGCCCAGCTGAGGGCGAGGGCTTGGCGGGCGCCGAGTTTGTGGCTTTTGGCAAGCTCAATAGAAGGGGCGATGAGTTCTGCGAGCGGTTTGGTGCCGAATTTTTCGAGCGCCAAGCTGAGGCCGGCCACCGTGCCGGGCACCGCGGCTGATGTGTACCCATCGGCGCCGTCGGCGATTTCTTTGAGTACCTTTTCTGTGGTGACGCCGTCGGGTGCGATCTCGCGCATGTCGACAGCGTGCACTTCGCCCGATTTGAGGCGGATGATCATGAATCCGCCGCCGCCGAGATTGCCGGCGCTGGGATGGGTGACGGCCAATGCGTACGCAACGGCCACGGCGGCGTCGATGGCGTTGCCCCCTTTTTTGAGTACATCGCTGCCGACGCGGGTGGCGTTGTCTTCGACCGTTGTGACAAGGCCGGAGTCGCTGCGAACGGCGTTTTTTCCGCCGGAAGCAATTTCAATAGGCGGGTTGGGAGCGGGCGGCGGCGGGTAAAGATCTTCTGCCGAGGCGGATGCGGAAGCGCTTGGAACGGGCGCCGTGGCCGATGCCGACGCGCCGGCGGAAGGCGCCGTTGCGCTCGCGGAAACGTGGGTTGTGGGCTGCGGCGGCGGGGTTGCAACAGGCGTTTCACACGCGGCGGTGAACGCGAGAGCGGCGGCAAATGTGTACACCGCGGGCAGGTGGAGTTTGGAACGGAAGATCACGCTGGGCGGAATGTACAACGCCGGGCGCTCGGGGCGCATGCCCGATGTTGCGATTGACAACCACGGCGGCACATTTTCTTTCTTTTCGCAACGCCCAAAAAGGCGGGCGGGCTTGCGGCGAGTTGATTTTCGCCGCGCGTGCCCTTTTGAGAAACGTGCGGTGGAAAAGGCTGTTTGCGCCTGACCGCTGTCGCTTCTTTTCGGGCTGGGATAAGAAGGGAGCGTGCGGCTCCCCAGAACACGCGACAGGTTTTTTGGTGCTGCTTGGTACAGCCTTGCGGTGGGATGGGTGATCGCCGGGTCGGGCTGTATCATTGACCTGAATGGGTTGACCACTCCGGGAGCCGGTGGAAATGCGGGTGCTTCAGGTGAGGGAGGTGGGGGAACAACGAGTGGTACGGGCGCGCCGGGCGGGGGCGGTACAGGCGGTGGGGAGTGTACACTGCTTGATTGTTGTCCTGAAGGTCAGGTGATTGAGGTGGCAAAAGGTTCAACCCTGGCGGGATTGCCGCGGGACATTGTGGTTGGGCCCGGCGGGGTGATTTGGGTGAACATGGACGGTGACAACATGGTTCGTATGCCGGCGTCGGGCGGACCTGCCGAGGTGTTGGTGCAAACCCCTTCACCGCGCGGGCTTGCTGTGGTGGACAATACAGCGGTGTGGACTGCGCAGGATGGTGTACACACATGCTCGCTTGCGGACTGTGCGGGGTCAAACACGCTTGTGGCGGCGGTAACCACCATGGGAAGTGTGACGGCGGTGGCGTTTGACGGCTCTACCGTGCTCTACTCGGATCTGGGTTCAGGCGCGGGCGATGGGAAGGTTTTTTCCTGTCAGCTTGGCAACTGCAATCCCATCACCTTGGGTAGCAACTTGATCGATCCCGGGGGTGTGGCGCTTTACGGACTGCAAGCGTTTTGGACAGATCGGGGTGATGGCAATGACAATGGGACGGTGGCGCGCTCTCCCAAAAATGTGGACAATTATAGTCAGGTTTCGGCGGCGCTCAACCTACCCACGCATGTGATTGGCAACGAAGAGTATGTGTATTGGACCGAGCAGGTTCCCAATGGGCAGGTTGTTCGGTGTCCCATTGCGGGTGGGTATTGCGATTCTCCCGAGCCTTTGGCGCCGAACGGGGGCCCGTTTAATCGGCCCGGCGACATTGTGTTTGGGGCGGGGCGGGTTTATTGGGTCAATCAGGACGATGGGACGATTGTGAGTTGTCCCGAGCAGGGCTGCGGGGCCGATCTACCCAAGGTGCATGTGTCGGGTCGAACGGGGTTGGCTCGGTTGGTGATTGGTGATTCGTGCTTGTTTTGGACGGAGAATGGGGGCGGCGGTGCGGTGTTCAAAACCGCGCGCTGAAAACTGTATTAATACCGTGACGATGCAACTATTCTGAGCAAGATTTCGACGCCACCGAACACGCCACCGACACAGGGGCCCGCGCGTAGTCTCGGCGCCGCGTCGGGAACGCGGAAACAAAGCCGCACAACGCGAGCCATCCCAGGTGCTTCACTCGGTCGGACTTCACTCAGGAGCCCTTCGGCCCGGAACCGAGGCTTTCGCAGATTGGACATGACAACCGCTGACGGGATGGCCGGCTTGCCGTCCCTTGTTGGTGTTTGGCCTTTTCATTCATCATCCATCCACTGTTTTTTTTCATAGGCCTCAATCAAGAGCTGCCCATGCCGTAGGCTTGTGCGCGTGGCTGGGTAGATTTGGAGGAAACGTGATCACGATTCGACGTTTTGTCGCAGTGGCTTTTGCCGCCTTCGCCGCGGCGTGTACACCTACAGAACCGCCGTTGGGCGAGGCGCAACAAGCTGTTGGCAACACGACTGTTGCGATAGAAGCATGCGCACCCGGCTGCGGCGTGCGTATTGGATACCATCTGTATTGTCCGAGCAATACTACGGTGATGGCTTCTTGGTGCCCGGAAAGCGCGGCCTGTGCCGACATGGATCAATGCCAGTCGGATCAACTGGCGGCGTGCAATGCAGACTGCCCGGGCGGTTGCGTCACTGTGCAAGACGGCCCGCCTTCTTGTTGTGATTGCGGCACCGGCGGCGCAGC
Source organism: Polyangiaceae bacterium (assembly GCA_016712345.1). Classification (GTDB taxonomy): domain Bacteria; phylum Myxococcota_A; class Polyangia; order Polyangiales; family Polyangiaceae; genus JADJRH01. Next base: position 1,026,330 of record JADJRH010000011.1, on the reverse strand, counting down.
CGGCGGTGATGCGGGCGTCGGCGGCGGAAACGCAGGCGTCGGCGGTGGAACAGCGGGTGCCGGCGGCGGTAACTCGGGAGTTGGCGGCGCCACAACGGGCGTCGGCGGTGCAGGCACAGGCGTCGGCGGTGCAACCACCGGCGTCGGCGGTAGTGAGGTGGGGTCGGGCGGTGGAAACACCGGCGTCGGCGGCGGGGTTGGGGGTTGCGACGGGGATCCTGAAGCGGTCGTGGACGAATGCGGGGTGTGCGGCGGAGTCGGCGACTCGTGCGCCGGCTGTGACAAGATCCCAAATAGCGGGGTCACCCTTGATGAGTGTGGTGTCTGCGGCGGCGACGGATCGTCGTGCGTCGGCTGTGACGGTGTACCCAACAGCGGCTTGGTGGTCGACGGATGCGGAGTCTGCGGCGGCGATGGTTCGTCGTGCCCCGGATGTGATGGGGTGATGGGTAGTCAGGTTTTCGCCGATGTCTGCGGAGTCTGCGGCGGAGACGGGTCTACCTGCGAGGGATGTGACGGCGTTCCCAACAGCGGCGTCACGTTGGATGAGTGCGGTGTTTGCGGTGGCGTTGGTGATTCGTGTATCGGCTGCGACGGCGTATTGGGCAGTGGCATTTTTGCCGACGCGTGCGGCGTCTGCGGTGGAGACGGGTCGACCTGCGCAGGCTGCGACGGCATTCCCAACAGCGGTGTCACGTTTGACGTCTGCGGCGTTTGCGGCGGAGAAACCACCGATCCCGCGATTTGCCCTGACTGCGACGGCGTGACGGGCAGCGGTCTTGTATACGATCTCTGCGGCGAGTGCGGAGGAGACAATTCCACCTGCGCGGGCTGCGACGGCGTGTATGGCAGCGGCCTCCGGTACGACGCCTGCGGCAACTGCGGCGGCGACGGATCCACCTGTATCGGCTGTGACGGTGTGCCCGGCAGCGGCCTTGAATACGACGTTTGCGACGAGTGCGGCGGCACGACGACCGACCCGGAGCTTTGCCAGCCGCCGCCGCCGCCGGCACGCGAATACGTAATGAGCATCTACTTTATTCCGGCCGACGGTGCGGATCGAGGCATTTCAAAGCTTACCAATGTGGAATACGCCACGCCCCAGGCCCTTTTGGCTGGCCTTGCAACCGCTGAGGCCACGGGCGCAGCCCTCAAGAACCAAGGCCTTGTTGGTCTAAGTCACTCCGTTGGGCACGCGTATGTCAGCTTTTTCTCGCGTGACGTGGGCGGTGGCAACATTCAGGTTCCCGCTGGATATCCCACCGGTCAAACCGGTGAAGGCGGCTTCAGCGACTACGTTAACGTGGGCGCCGGCGGAACCATTCTCGGTGTGTACAAGGGGCGTATGAACACTGTCGCGGAGGCCGCCAATGATATCCGCCTTCGCAAAAAGAACCACGGCGTTGCCGCCGCCGGGCTCAACAACGCGCAACTCCTCGGCCGAGCCGACATCGTTCTCAGCGAAGCCACGTGGAAGGCGGTGCAGGCGCGTGTGACTTTACATTCGGCAAACACTGCCAAGCGCTATGGCTTGTTGCTTGAACCGGCAATCAAGTCGCGGCAACCCGGCGAGCAGGGCGGTGAAGGCGCGGGATGCACAAGCTTCGCCGCGATGTGTGTGGTGTTTAGCGGCGCGATCCCGCGGCCCACAATCAACCCGCCGTGGACGCGCTCAATCACCTTTGGAGAGCGCACCATCGGCCAATCAACCTACAAATATGGGAGTCACATCTTCGCGCCCTGGCCTATTGCCAACATCAAAGACCCCAACGGCGGATTTTTGGGTGCAGCATGGTATTTGAGCGCATGGACATTCGCCAACGATCGCCCACTGCAACAGGTGAATATTGCCACCGGCGCCGCAGCCGCCACGCCTTGGACAAGCATCAGCGGTTACTGGTATGACCCAGACCTGATGTACTTCTGGGTACGGGGTGTTTACGAAGCCGCGCGAGTGGCGCCGAATGGGACGAAGGCATCTCTCGGCCTCACGTGGAAGTCCATGTCCACCTTGGGCGCCAACGCTGCCTATCCCTATGTGGAGGCCAACGCCACGGGAGCCAAACACAAGCCTGATTGGGATACGTCGAAAAAGCCTTACGAAGAGGATTGGAAGGACTGAACCGGTCAAATAACGAAGATCCGAATGCGACCGGACCGCTGCCGAGCGGTTGGGGGGGAATTACCGCCGTGATGCAAGGTCACATTGTCGCGAGCCACCGCGGCAAGCGCGAGGTCAATTGGTAGTTGAGAAGAGGTCAACTTTGATCTCGGCCAGGGTGTCCTGTCGCGGAAAGGCGGCGCCGATCTCCTTGTTGCAAAGCTGGCCCCGTAGCTGTGTACACAGAGTTGGTCCCGCGCTCAGTAGTGGTAGTTGATGGTGTACGGGGCGCACTCTTCACCGGCGGGGCTATCGACGCGAATGTACACAGTCGCGTCGTCGTCGATCCCACTGCAATTGACATCCAACGTGAAGCCAAAGCTGCCGCAACAGCCATCGCGACCTTCCGGTGATGCCGCCGCTGTGGTTCCGTTGGGGCAGCCGCCTAATTCTGTGGGCGGGTTTGCGCACTCCACGAACTTGCAAATGCGGAGTTGAGCGCCGTTTGCGAGAAACTCTCTGGTCGGATCGACACTGGAGCCGAAATCGTCTACCCCAAGATACTTGAACCAGTCCGCGTCTCCCGGCCCGGAAATCACCCCATCGATCGTGTCGCCGTTACCGTCACTGTCGTTGATTGTTCCGAGGTTGGCGGCGTTCGCTTCACCGTCGTTCGGCTCTTCCTCGTTTGGACCGTCGGGACAAACCGTCCCCGTCCCGGTGCTTGTGGTGGTTGAGGTTGTGCTGCTGCTGCTGCTCGTTGTCGAGCTGGTGCTCGTGCTCGTTGTTGAACTCGTAGTACTGCTCGTGGTGCTGCCTCCGGTGTGGGCGCCGCCGTGCCCTCCGGTGCTGTTGCCTCCCGAGCCACCGAGGTTTTGAAATGTGCTCCCCACGGTGTCGCTCTCGGCGCAGCCGACAGTCACACTCACGCACGCGAGAAAACAAGCACCCATTCCAATCCAAAAACGCATGCGGCATTCTACGCCGAGATCGGTCCCGAATAACAGACCATTGTCACGGGCATTTGGAGGCGTTGCGCGTTCGTGTGATCCGCTATCCAGCAGCGCGGCTCGGCTGATGACGCAGCCACCTTTAGGCGCCGAACAATCCTCATCGCTACCAATCGTTCAAACTGCTGCGTCACTCGCGCAATCGCATGTTGACATTCAAGTCAGGTTTTGACACGTTGCGCCCGGCAAGTTTGCCGGCGGAAATCCATGCCCGGTGCTCGTGAGCTGAAGGAGAACCGCGACATGACCACCCCATTCATGCAACAGATTCGCCTCGACGGCTTTCTTTCCTTCGCGCCGGGTTCCGCGCCGGTTGAGATGCGTCCACTAAACGTACTCATCGGCCCCAATGGCTCAGGGAAGTCGAACCTGATTGAGGCGTTTGAGTTGCTTCGGGCAACGGCGACCGGTCTTGCATCCACGGTTCGTCAGGGTGGAGGTGTTCGAGAGTGGCTTTGGAAGGGCGTCTCGCCGCCGGGCAACGCCGTCATGGAGGCTCACTTCGAACGCGGCGGAGCACCGCTGCGATATCGCGTCGAGTTCGCAAACACGTCGGATCGCGCTGAAATCGTGGACGAAGTGCTCCAAGACGACTCCACGAAGTTCTACCACTACCTGAACGGCGAGCCATATCTGAGCGTGCGGGGGGCGACCGGGCAGCGAAGCGATCTGAAAGTCGACGGCCTCAACCGATTCGAGTCCGTCCTTTCACAGCGCAAAGATCCCTCCGGTCTTCCCGAGCTGGCCTTGTGTGCCCGAGAGTTCTCGCGCATCCAATCCTTCCGCGAGTGGACCTTTGGTCGCATCGCTCCAGTGCGGCTGGGCCAGCCCACGACCGCTCCGTCCGATGTACTCCTCCCCGACGCGAGCAACCTCGGCCTGCTCCTGAATGAGCTGGAACACAGCAGCAAACGCGCCGATTTGTACGAGTGGCTGCAACGCTTCCTCCCGCGTTTTGAGCGGCTTAGCACCCTCACTGTCGGCGGAACGATTCAGTTCTTCCTTCATGAAGAGGGGCTCCACAGCCCGGTCCCGGCACGGCGAATTTCGGATGGGACGCTGCGTTTCCTTGCGCTGCTCGTGACACTGCTCAGCGACGATCCACCCCCGCTCATCTGTATTGAAGAACCCGAGCTGGGGCTCCATCCCGACGCGCTCTCTGTCGTTGCGGAGTTGCTCGTCGAGGCGAGCGCCCGAATGCAGCTTGTGGTGACGACACACTCGGATGTCCTTGTATCGAGGATCAACGAGCCCGAGTCATTACTCATCGCGGACTATGTCGGCGGCACGCATCTGCGACGCCTTGACCCGGACCACCTTGACGATTGGCTCCAAAACTACCGCCTTGGAGACCTTTGGCGAATGGGACACCTCGGGGGAAATCCGTGAAGAGCATTGCGATCTTTGTGGAGGGTGGCGGTGCCACTGCAAACTCGGGCCAAGACAGCCTGCGCGAAGGCTTTGAGGCTCTCCTCAAGCCACAGAAAGAGGCGGCTCGAAAAAAGCGCCTGCGGTGGCAGCTCGGTCTCTACGGAAGCCGCAATCAGACGTTCAAGGCCTTTCGAAATGCAGTGCTGAACGGGCGCGTCGATGAGGCGGTGCTGCTCGTCGACTCCGAAGAACCGGTCTCCAACAACACGCCGAGCGGCCGGCTCGCGCACCTGAAGGCACGCGACGGTTGGGACTTTGAGAGCATCGACGCGAGCCGCGTTCACCTCATGACCCAGTGCATGGAGGCGTGGATTGTCGCCGACCCTGACAAGCTGGAAGAGTTCTACGGCCAGGGCTTTAAGAAAAACGCGCTCCCCAAGCGCCAAATTCTCGACGAGGAGGCGAAAGCGAGCCTCTACTCGTCACTCGACGCCGCCACCAAGGGCACAAAGAAGGGCAGCTACGGCAAGGTTACGCACGCGAGCGAGATCCTGAAACGCCTGCGCCCCAGCTTGGTGGCCGCTCGCTGTGTGTCGTTTCAACAGCTCACTCAATGGCTCGACGCCGCGATCGGAGGTGCGTAATGGCATCGCTGGACCGCAACCGTCGCAAAGACCTTAAAAACGGGGCAAACGAAGGCTCGGCGCGTCAAAAGAGCTGAGCAATGTCGCAAGAGCATGGTTCGACATCTAAAGGAACCGGCACACTGTCGCAATCACCTGGGTCCGATAGCTAAACGTTGCGGTTAACTGTCGCAACAACCTGGCTCAGATGTCAAAATGACGCGGTCAACTGTCGCAATCACCTAGGTTCGATAGCTAAACGATGCGCTCAACTGTCGAAACAACCTAGTCCGATAGCTAAACGATGCGGTCAACTGTCGCAACGAACTAGATCTGATGTCAAAATGACGCGGTAAGCTATCACAAGGCGGCATGTTCGATGTCCAAATGGCGCGGAAGACCGTCGTAAGTTGGTGGATCCGATAGCGAAAGGAAGCACGTCGCTGACGCTTGGAGGCCGGTTCGCTGTTGAAACGGGAGCTTGGTTGTGTCAAAAGGACCGGGGCGCTGGGTAGAACATAGGGCAACCCCCATCTTTCCAGCGCCGGGAGCACAACCCATGGGAACTCTTCGAATGCACGACCTCACAAGAGCCACCGGAATGACGCCGCGGGGTGTGCGGCATTACGTGAAAATGGGGATCTTGCCGCGGCCGGAGGGGCGGGGCACGGGGCCGGTTTATACGGCGGAGCATTTGGCCAAGTTGCTGGCGGCGCGGCGCCTGCGGTCGGAGGACATTCCGCTTCGCGTCATCGCCACTCGACTTCGCAATGTTTCGCCCGAAGAATTGTCCAGGTTGAGTGCGCCCGCACCGGTTGCAACGGCAAACGCGGGGGCGGCCGGAGTAAGCTCCAGTGCAACAGCGGCGGCGAACGGGGAGCGGCCTTCCGGCGACGAGGAAGTCGCGGTCGCGGAGGTTTCGTCTGCTCGCAACCCAACCGGCAGTGTCGATGGTCAGGCGATTTCTTACCCATCAGAGCGGTGGGAACGGGTTGTCCTTCTACCGGGGCTTGAGCTGCACGTGCGCGCCGATGCGAGCGGCCTTGTTCGGCGCTTGGCCGCTGAGATCCATGCCCGCTATGGGGCGTGAGCCGGGGGGCCTTGATCCCCCAAGTACCCGGCGCGCTGAGGCCAACAAACTCGACATCGGCATATAACTAAGCCAAAGGGGCGCCGTAGATGGCCACCAAAAAGAGTGAAAAAAACCGAGCACGGTCCGATGCGGAGGCGAGGCGTACGCTGGGACGGGCGCGCGCCGAGGCGCTGTTTCCGGTGGCACCGCCAAAGGCTGAGCTGCCGAGCAACTACGGCGAGACGCTGAGCGAGTTGACGAGTCTGATTCGGGAGACGCGACTTCGAACGGTTGTCTCGGCGAACGCCGCGATGATTCAGCTTTATTGGGGGGTCGGCCGGACAATTCTCGATCGGCAAGCGCGAGAGGGATGGGGCGCGAAGGTCGTGGATCGGCTTTCGGCGGATCTGCGGCGGGCTTTCCCAGACATGGCCGGGTTATCGTCGCGCAACCTCCGATATATGCGTGATTTCGCGGCGGCGTGGCCGGAACCCGAGATTTGGCAACACCTGTTGCCAAAATTGCCGTGGGCCAGAACCTCGTGCTCTTGAACAAGCTCCATGATCGTGAAGCGCGCCTTTGGTACGCACGCGCCTGCATCGAGCATGGCTGGAGCCGATCGATCCTCGACCTGCAGATCGAGCGCCGCGTACACGAGCGGCAGGGCAAGGCCGTCACCAACTTCGCGCTCACGCTGCCGCCGAGTGACTCCGACATGGCCGCGCAGATCTTCAAAGATCCTTACCTGTTCGACATGATCGGTACAGCCGACCCGCGCCGCGAGGCTGAGGTGGAGCAAGCCCTCATGACACACGTCGAGACGTTTCTACTGGAGTTGGGTGCAGGGTTCGCGTTCCTTGGCCGGCAAGTTCCATTGGAGGTCGGCGATTCTGATTTCAGGGTGGATCTCCTATTCTACCATGTGCGCTTGCACGCCTACGTGGTCGTTGAGTTGAAGGCTACTGCGTTCAAGCCTGAATACGCTGGCAAAATGAACTTCTACCTATCAGCAGTGGACGACCTGATGAAGAGCGAGCATGATAATCCATCCATCGGCCTGTTGCTCTGCAAGTCGAAGGATCGTTTTCAGGTGGAGTATGCTCTGCGCGGGATCGCGAAGCCCATTGGTGTGGCCAACTGGGAGACCACACTCGTTGAGAAGCTACCCAAAGAACTTGAAGGCAGCCTACCTACCATCGAGCAGATCGAGGCTGAGTTTATGCCCGAAGCGCGGAAGAGGAGATGACCATAACGAAACATCGCGTGTCCCCTTGTGCTCTTGCGCTTCCGACTGGAGTTCAGGCGCAGGGTAGATTCAGGTTGGCAAACCTACGTGGGTAGATTGCGCGCCAGCTCCAAGGTGCGGGCGTTTTCAGGCACGCGTTGAAGGAAGCTTTCGGCGAGGGCTGTGTGCATGGCGCCAACTGGGCAGCCGAGCACATCTGATTCAGGGGGCGACCTTCCAGTCACATCCCGGTTGGCCGTAACAGATCCCCTCCGTTTCGAATGTCTCGCAGTCGTATGGGTAGCCTCCGCATTCGTCGGCTTGCCAAGAACATCCTGCCTGGGTCGTGCACATCTCCACAGTGGCAACCATGGAGCATGGGGCCGGTGTTCCCTCACAGAGCGCTTTCGACGGGCTCCACACGCAACCGTAGTGGGTAACACATGCATTTTCGTCGGTCATTGTGCCGCACGCCGCCACGGTCCCCGTGCATGCTCCGCCGTCGTTGCAGCCAAGAAACCCCACGCAGTCGAACGAGCTTCTGCCCTCGCAGGGTTTGGGATCACCCACACATTTGGGGCCTGTGGAGGTTTGACCGCCGGTTCCGCCGGCTCCGCCGCCCCCTTCCCCACCTGGAGACTCGTCACATCCGAGGGCCGCAAAAGCGCAAAAGAGCGCCGACATAGGGATGATCCAAGGGGAATAGGAGCCGTTCAACTTGCTGGCAAACATGGTTTCCTCCTCACCGGTTCGCTTCGTCGCTCGAGCGCGGCCTCGCGCTCTCTCCGCAACAGACGTTCCATGGGCGAAGCGGCCTTTTTGGCCGTAAAACCTGACCTGCAAGCAAGCCGCGGCGCCCAGTTTTCCAGATTGGACCGTCCAATTGGGTTGGTTTCGCGTCTCCATGACGCCAAATCCTGTTTCGCAAAAGAGAACTTGCCAAGAGAACGCATTTGGCGCTACTGTACGTCCGTCCATGATCGGTGGAGCGACCCATGAGCGACGGCAGCGGGATTGAGTGGACAGACGCAACGTGGAACCCTGTGCGCGGTTGCACCAAGATCACCCCGGGTTGCAAGCACTGCTACGCAGAGACATTCGCCGAGCGCTTTCGCGGTGTGCCTGGTCACCCCTACGAGCAGGGCTTTGACCTTTTGTTGGTGCCCGACAAGCTCCTCGAACCGCTGAAGTGGGCACGCTCGCGCCGCATCTTCGTCAACTCGATGAGCGACCTTTTCCAAGAAGGCGTTTCCGATGCCTTTGCAAGTCAGGTCTTTGAGGTGATGGCCGCGGCCGACTGGCACATCTACCAGATGCTCACCAAGCGGGCAACGCGCATGCGGGACTTCGCGGCGAACCTGCCAGAAGGTTTCACGCGCGCGAAGCACATCTGGCTGGGAGTGAGCGTTGAAGATCGGAAATACGGGTTACCGAGAATTGACGCGCTACGCGATACGCCTGCGGCGGTACGATTTCTCTCTGTTGAGCCGCTGCTTGAGGATCTTGGGAAACTGAACTTGAGTGGCATTGACTGGGTGATCGTCGGCGGCGAGAGCGGTCCAGGGGCGAGGCGCATGGAGGAGGGCTGGGTGCTTTCGATCCGAGACCAATGCCTTTCCGCGGGCGTTCCGTTCTTTTTCAAGCAGTGGGGCGGCGTCATTAAATCGCGCCGAGGGCGCGAATTGCAAGGCCGCACCTATGATGAGTATCCCAATATCATGCCGCGACCCGCACCAACAGCGACTGAAAGGGCGCGGCGGGTTGCGGCGCTCTCTTGGGGCTCGGCCCCACAGGCGCTGGCTGCGGAGTAGAGCCCATAGGCAAGTGGATATCTTTTCAGGGAGCGAGGGGAAACAATGGCGAAATCGCACTACGACTGGAGTAACGGTCCGGCGGAGATCGAAGCGCACAGTCTAGCCAAACACACCATCCTGCGTGAGTACATCGAACGGTACGTCACCATCTTGATGAAAGGCGGCGGTATTCCCGAGCAACGCATCACGTTGATCGACGGTTTTGCAGGTGGTGGAGAATATGTGGTGAAGGGCCTGGGCGGCGCCATCCACGATGGATCGCCTCCGATACTCATCAATGCCGTGAGGACAGCAACTGCGAAGCTTGACGCCGAGAGCCCACAACAGAGATGAAGGACAACGACCTGATTCGCCCCGCATCGAGCGGTCTCTTGTTCCCGATTTCAACGCTTCGAGGTTCAGGTTTGAAGCGATAGGGTGACAAAACGGGGCGCCGATGCAGCCTGTTTTCAATATGGGTAGAAGGCTGAGAAAACTTCGAATGCTGTACACGGGGGCGTTTCGAGAATTGGGGGCGTTACAAAGCGGAGCAGGGCGCGTCAGCTCACTTCAGCCACACCCACGCAAACCCTATAGAAGCAGGCAAGCGAATGCTCGCCCCTACCCCTGCGGCCCAAATGGTTGTGTCATGAAAGCGCAGCGCTGTGGCTTGCAAATGGAGGCCGATAGAAAGCTCTCCGGCGCCGGCTCCGATGGCGCCTCCACTTGTATCGCTGCCCGAGAAATTGCCGCTCACATGATCGCTAAGCTCGATAAAGAGCTGCGATGTGCCGCCGAAACCGGCGCTATTGCCCATGTCGTCGAAAAGAAGCATCTGCTTGACGCTCGTGCCCGCGCGAATCAACGCCGACTTGCCCAGCGGAAGCCTCCATAGGAAGGTTTGCAGCTCCAGATAGGGGGCGTGAATGATGGAGTTTTCGCTGTCGAAGAAGCCGTATCCGATCGCGGGATCGAATCGCCGATCACGCATGCTCGGCGGGAACGCAAGCGGATGAATGCCCACCTCGAAGTGAGTAGCGCTTGTCTTACCGTCCGGTAGAGGTCGACTGAGCGACTCGTAGGTCAGCGACATCCCCACCGGCGGGGTGACAAACGGCGCGCCGATACAGCCTGTTGCCAAGATGGGTAGAAGGCAGAGAAGACGGCGAATTTTGGACATGGGGCGTTTCGACAATTGGGGGCGTTACAAAGCGGAACAGGGCACGACAGGCAAGGTGGTTTGCCGTTATAGTCAGGTGATTGTGTACGCAACCTATTTGCCCTGAACAACCCCGGTGGGGCCGTAACGAGCCACGAGGCCATCACGCTTTTCAGCTTTCGGGCCGGATAAAAAGTCACCCCCAACGGCCCAAAAGGCACCTTCCCCATCGGCCCAGGCGGCGTGCATGTTGCCAAACGGCTCGGAGTCAAATTCGTCAATCCAAGAGCCGTCGACAAGGCGTTGTTTCAGGCCGCCAAACCCTACCAAAACAGCGCTTCCGGGAGGGCCGCAACTTACCCCGTTGACCTGATTGCCAAGGCTGATGCTTACCTCGGACCATCCGTTTTCGTCGCGATGGAGTACACTCTGACCGCCCACTGCGTACACATCGTTGGGGCCGCAGCCATGCACGGTGAAAAGGCGAGCACCTGTAATGGGCGGATCGCCTGTTTCAAGCGTCCAGGTGCCACCTTCCCGATGCCAGATGGTGCCTTGTTCACCCACGACAAAGAAGTTGTCGGCGCTGGGGCCCCACACTTTAAAGAGCGATACTCCGCGAGGCTCACCGGGTAAGGTTTCTTGTTTCCAACTTGACCCGTCAAAGTGGAGAACAATGTCGTTGGGTTTGGCGGTGCCGCCTTCAGGTGTGCCGGCCGCAGCCCACACGTCGTTGGGGGAGAATGCGTACACACCCCAAATGGTGGCGTCGATCCCCGACTCAACGTTGGTGATTGTGGTGCCGTCGTAGTGGGCAATGCGGCCTTTTTCGCCGACGAACCAAACGTCTTTGTCGCTTGTTCCACCTACCCACCAAAAGGTTTCACTCCCGCCGGCGTTCAGATCTTTCCACTCGCAGCCGTTGTAATGCCAGGCGAGGGCAGAATGACCTTCGTTTCCGAGGGGGCCACCCGCGATAAACACGCTGTCAGGTGCCGAGCCCCACACCGAAAGCACCGCTCCGTCGAGGGCATTTTCGTCGAGAATGGTTTCCCACGCGGGGGCACCGGGCTCCACCTGGGGGGCAACACATTCACTCGGGCCGGGGCAGCCCGAAAGAAGCGTACACAACAATGTGAGGGATCCCAAAAGGCTGATGCGAAAGTTCATGTGCACCTGAAGCATTATAAACCCAAGTTCACCCAGCGCGCCCCGGAGCGACACAAGAGCGACCCAGAGCGACCCCTGAAACGCCTTGCCAAGACCTGAACCGCTTGGATGACTGTGACCTCGTAAACAACACGGAATCACAGAGGACACGGAGGGTCACGGAGTTTTTTGTTTCTTTCGCTGCAATGGGTACACATCACCGGCGACCCTCGGCCTGACAGGTGCTCGCTGACTTGGGTGCAAGTCGATTGCAGCCTAAAATACACAAAACTCCGTGTTCCTCCGTGATCTCCGTGCCTCCGTGTTGAATACGACGTGTCAGGTAGCCGGGCATTTCAGGTCGTTGCGGGGAGGATGAAGGTGTCAGGAATTGACACGTCGCAAGTTGTTGCGCGGTGGCCTTTTAGAAGCAGTTTACGTCGTCCACTTTGGGGTAATAATAAACGAAGATGTTGCAGTGTTCGTTTTTCTCGACGATGGGCCCAAACGTGTAGCAGCAGTCGAGATTGTCGTCGGTGGTGCCGTATTTGGTTTTATCAAATTCGTCCAAACCGCTGCACCCCACGGCCGGGTCGGGCGTGTTCCACTGGTATGAACAAGTATAAAACACACCGCCGTTGGCTGGTACCATGGTATCCAGTTCAGGCGAGATCAACATGGGCGGATCATCCCATTCTGTCGATTGGTAGAATCGGTCACTGTCCGGGGGCTGGTCAATGGATACGCCGTCCCACTTGAACATGTTAAACTGCTTGCCGCGGCTGTGAAAATGTCCGTTTGCGCCGATAATGTGCACCGGATCGGGACTGTTGAATTGGCAGGTTCCTGAATATTCAGGCTTGGGGTTGGACTGACAAATTCGAATAGACTGTTTGGTGGCGAAGATGGTGCCCATCTCCTGCTTTACTTCGTCGGCGGGTAGGTTCCACAGGTTGATGCGGACCTTACCGGCGTCGGGCGTTTTTTGCGACGTGGCATTCACGTAGTGCGCCTGCACCATGAGCCATTCATCGCCGCCGATCACGTTTGCAACGCCGTCGGGAAACTGCCAGTCAAGTTGACCATCCTGTTGCGAGTTGGCGACGAGCGGCCAGTCAGCCCAGTTTGGACTTTTGAAACACTCCCCCGCCCCGTTTTTACCCTCGACAGTGCCTTTGGTCGGGTCGAGCCCCACAATCGTGCGCACGCGAAAGACGTTCATGTGGTGCGAGCCGTCGCGCTGCGCGATCTGAACGCGATTGAGGTTGAGCGGCGCGGTTTCATCCAAACCGCCGGCTTTGTTGAGATCGGAAACTTTGAAGAAGTAGCAGTTTTGAATTTCTTCCCCTGCGCCCACTTCAATCTCGGGCGTTTCAATCTGTACACCTTGACCGGACGGCGGCGGATCGAGAAGCGACGGGTCTTCAGGCTCCGGCTCAGGCTCGGGCGACGGACAGCCGGTGAGCGCAAGCGCCAGTGAAACCGGAAGAGTGAGCAGCCAGAAGGAGCGTGTGTTCATTGTCGATGTCCCCGCGAGTGAAGTGGAGGTGGCGAAGTGCCGATCTTATCGAGCAAAGCGCGGGCCATGTTGTCTCAAAAGCTGAATCAAGTTTCATGCGCCCGGTTTCACGGAGGTTTTCATTTCAGCGCCAATTGAGCGGCCGGCCGAAGCGCGGCCGAGGTGTGCCAAATCTGTCGTGACTGCCCCACCCCGACAGTTCACACAACGTGGCCCACCGGAGCGGCGGTCGGGCTTTCATCGCAATCGCCTCGCGTTAAGGCTAAAGTCGCCGCTTCGAGGTTAAACGATGGCTGAAAGCCGATGTGGTCCGCATACCGAACTCGTTAACAACGGCACTGTGCGCGTCACGCGATGCTCGTGCGGAACGGTACACATGACGGTCATTCCGTCGGGGGTGACAATGCGGATGAGCGCCGAGCACTATCGGCTGCTTTCATCGGGTGTACGCATTGCGGCTGAAAAGCTCGACGAGGCGCAAATGCCTCGCATCGATTCAAGCTGCGTGAACTGAACCTCCGCAGCACTTTGTGTACACAATGAAGCGTCTTTCATTTTTGTGTACATTTTATTTGGGCGGGCGCGCGTGAGCGCTTTTTTGTTCACTACGTCTTTGTGCGCGCTCCGATGTTCGCCGCTTCCTCCGCAGCCTCCAGCGCACTTTCAACCTCAGCCACCAGCTCGTCCGCGGCCTTTTTTTCTTCTTCGGCCCGCTCCTGCTTTTGTTTGTTGTCGAGCGCTGTTTCCACTCGCAGGAGCACCGCTTGCACGCGCGCACCTTCAGGCGACGACGGATCGACGCGCCCACCTTTGAGAGCGCGCATCGCAATTTCAACGGCGCGTGCAAGCGGTGCCGCGGTCACCACATCGGCGCCGGCAACCTTGGCTTGAACGCGTTTGGCGAGCGCGAGGAGCTGTCCCGCGGGCGATTCGAGCGAGCGTTTGCGGGCGCGCAGGGCGAAAAACGCCACGGTGCCGGCGCCCACCACGCCGAGCGCGACGGCAAGAAATGGGAAGGCCGGTTTGGCTACGTCGGCGACGGTGGGCGCCGGCACTTCGGCCACCAAACAGCCCTGCGCGCCCTTTAACTTTTGCAGAAACTCGGCCGACGGAATGCCGCGATCGATGGCGAGCTTCATGGTGCTCGGAACGATGCATGCGCCTTCGATGCCGGCGGCGCGGCAAGCGGGCGACGCTTCGCCGCCGAAGACGTAGTGGTACTCGTGTTTTTCGAGATCGCGCGACGAAAGCGAAAGCCCGCTTGCCGCATGATCCACGAGGCCAACGGGATCCACCGACGCGCCGCCGGGCTTTTCTTTGGGCCAATGAGTGGTGGCCGCGTCGATGGTCGATCCGTCGTGCGAGAGGTAACAGGTGCCCGTGAGCACCACCTCACCGCCGGGTCGAATGTTTAACGCGAGCGGGCGATCGAGGGGAACGGGTACCGGCGGCATGGTGGGCTCGGAGACTAACGCAGGTGACCGCGCGAAGCGGTTTCGAGCAACATGGCGAGCACGAGCGGATCACCCATGCCCGTTTGTTTGCCGGCATGTTCACGCAGGCGAGCAAGGCGATCGGCGTCTTTGAGGAAGAGCGGCTCGCTCAACGTTTCAGCGGCTTTGCGCAGAAGGGCTTCGCGTTCGGTGAGGAGGCTCACAGCGCGTTCGCGGTTGTTCGACGCAACGAGGTTGGCGGCCTCGGCGAGCGTTTCACCGGCGGCGAAACCCTGCACGGTTCGAACGACCGACGCGTTTTGGGTGGATGCACTTTCGGCATCGCTCGATGCGTACACAGCGACAATTTTTGATTCGTCCGCGACGTTTTTCTTTGCAACGCGGTCTTTGTAACGAATCTCGATGTCGGCGATGGTCTTCTTGTCGACGCCTTCGGGCAGGCGAACTTTGAAGAGGAGTGAATGGGCCTCGTCGCGGGCGAACGCGGGGATAAAAAAGCGGAGGCCGCCTTCTTTGTCTTCTTTGCGATCGGTTGCGATTTTGTCGCGTTTTTCGGCTTGTTTATCGGCGGCCACTTCTTGAGCGCGAACGCGGGCGGCTTCACTGTCGGTGAGGCGTTTGGAGCCGTACACGGTGAGAAGCTCGACGCCTTTTTTGAGGCGGACGCGAAGCTCCACAGCGGTGGCCACGGGATCGAGGCGCTTGTCCATTTCGGTGGTGAGCGCGGGCGCGATCTGCTCGGGGTCGCGGAGGTAGTAATAACCGCCGGCGCCTTCTTTGGCGATCGCGCTCATGAGTTCACCGTCGTAGTCCTCACCGAGGCCAAACGAGCTTGTTTGAATGCCGTCTTGAAAGGCGTCGAGGGCGAGTTTGGAGATCGAAGGTGTACCCAAGAGGCCCGCGTTGGCGCGCCCGTCGGAGAGGAGCAACACCACGCGCACGGCGTCTTCGGGAATGGTTTTGGTTTTGGCTTGGGCGTACCCAAGCTCCAGGCCTTTGCTGATGTTTGTGCCGCCGCCTTCTTCAATGGCGTCGATGGTTTTCTTGAGCTGATCGCGGCGCGAACCCACGGGCCCGTCCACCGCTTTGACTTCAGCCTCGCTTGAAAACGTAACGAGCGAAAAGTCGTCGCCCGCGTCGAGTTTGTCGACGAGCGCGCGCGCGGCTTCGCGAGCACGTTTGATGGAGTCGCCCTTCATGGAGCCGCTCACATCGAGAACGAGGTGGACGGACAGGTGCGGGCGCGCGGCGGGTTTGGTTGCGGTGGATCGAAGCGTCACGCGCAGATGGGTTTCACCGCCGGTGGGAGCGATCTTGCCGCGCTCGAGTTCGGTGAAAACGGTCATCGCCTTGTCTTTGGGGGCGTCGACGGTGGGGGCGTAGCGCGCGCCGATGTCGCTCACGAGGTCGCGTTCACCGGCGGGGATGATCCCGCGGGCAACCGCCGATTCAAACGCAGCGAGGTGGCCGCCGCCCGGGCGATAGGTGGTGGCAAATCGGCCGTTGGGATCAATCGCGGCTTGCTGGGGCGGGGGTTGTGCGATGCCAGGCGCCGTTTGGCCGGCGGAGCCTGCGTTGCCGGAACCGCCGCGATCGTTGGGAGCAAAAGCATTCGCACTGGCTTCGGCCTTTTTGTCGGCGCCTTTTGGTTTGGAAGCGCCGCCGACATCACTGGGCGGAGCGTACCGGTGTGGGGCCGAAGTGGCGGCCGGTCGTTCAGCCGCGGCGACGCCCGTGGGCGCGAGATATCCCTGTTGTTTCCCGTCGTCTTTGGCGCCCGGCTCGGGGACGACAGCGCTCGGGGCGGCTTCGTTTTTTTCGCTTCGACAGGCGGGGGCGACCCCCACGAGAACGAGCAGGAAGGCAAACCACCTGGACCAGCGAAACGGACGAACGTTAAGTGGAGATGGCAACGCGGCGGGCGTGGAACGGGGCGTGTTCCTCATGGTGTCTGGCATCGTAGGCTCCCTCTGGGCCGGCGAACAATCGACACAGGTTCAGCGGATTGGTTCGCGGCGAAAGGTTGCTACGAGCGCGGCGGCGATTGGGTCTTTCGGGACAGAAATAGTTTACGAACCCGCGTTCTGAGGCGGACGAATGCGCACGCGGACCACGCGGCGGGGACTGGCTTCAATCACCTCAATGCGTGTGCCGTCGGTGTGGGTCATTTTTTCACCGCGCTGGGGAATGCGACCCACCAAATGTGTACACAATCCGCCCAGCGTTGAGCGGCCCGGCGCATCGGGAAGCTCCAGGCCGAGGCGTCGATTCACTTCACGTATCGGCAGCGTGGCGGGCGCGATCAAGGCGCCGTCCGGTTGTGTCTCGATTGTTGAATCGGGTGCCGGACCGTTTTCGTCGATGATCTCTCCGACAAGTTCTTCAACGAGATCTTCGAGCGTCACGATGCCGAGCATGCCGCCGGACTCATCGACAACGATCGCGAGTTGTACACCTCGTTCGCGGAGCATGCGCAGCAGATCCACCGCACGTTGTGTGGCTGGGACGAACAGCGCGGGGCGAATGGCATCATCGAGCACCACCAAACCGCGCTCCCAAAACAGGGCGAGAACGTCGCGCACGGTGATGTACCCAACAACGTTTTCAACGCGGTCTTTGTAGACCGGCATGCGGGTGTGACCTTTTTCGAGGAGCACGCGCTGGATCTCTTCGGGCGTTGCATCCCGAGACACAGCCACCACGTGGTCGCGCGGAACCATCACGTGGTAGGCGGTGAGATCGCCGAAATCGAGCGCGCGCGACGCGATTTCACCGAGGGTGGGGTGAACGCTGCCAGCTTTGGCCGCTTCACCGACGAGCTGCTGGATTTCTTCAGCGGACAGCCGAGCTTCGGTGAACGTGGTGCTGTCGCCAAAGAAGCGAAGCACCACGTTGGAGCTTTGGGTTAAAAGCCACACGAACGGGCGAGCCAACGTGGACAAGAACAACAGGGCGCGGCCGATCACGAGCGCGTAGCGTTCGCTCGACCGCAGGGCGAGGGATTTGGGCACCAGCTCGCCCAGCACAATGGAGAGGAACGACACAAGTGAAATGACCACGGCCAGCGCCAGCTCGTGGGCGTACCGTCCCACCCAGGGCAAGGGCGCCACGATGGGCGCAAGGTCGCGGGCCATGGTGGCGCCGCCGAAGGCACCGGCCGCCGCGCTGACAACAGTGATTCCTACTTGGACGGTGGCGAGAAACCGCTCGGGATTGGATTGAAGCGCTTTAACGGCTTTCGCGGCGTGCGAGCCGCGCTGAACGAGCTGCTCCACGCGGGTTTTGCGGAGGCTGACAACGGCAATCTCGGCGCCCGCCAGCACGCCGTTGATCAGGACGAGCGCAAATATGACCGCAACTTCAAGGAGCATCGGCTTTTCGGGCCCCGCGGCCGAGCCTTACCTTGCGATCGGCGTGGCGCGAGGGCAAGCGCGTTGGCCACGCCCCGTTGTGGAGCGAAGTGCGGCGGCCGGCCCAGGCGAGTAGGCCCCCCGCGGCGCGCGGAGCGAAGCGAGCACGACGCTTGGGGGGCCAGCCGCCTGTGTACACAGGCGGCGGTGGGGGGCAATTGAAGGGGGAACGATGGAGCGTACACATGGACCCAGTTGGGCCCTTGAGTGTACACTTAGGTAGGAGGAGAGGGTGTTGGCAGAGGCGGGATGGGTGCGTCAATCAGCGCGATGCGATCACTCGCACTGGTTGTTTTCGTTGCACTGCTTGCCCCAGCAGCACCAGACACCGTTGTCGGGATCGCACGCCTGGCCGGCGAGCGAACATTGGGGCATGTCGGAGAGCGGGAAGCATGTGTTGAGTACACAATGCGCGCCGTCGCAGCAGGGGTTTGAAGGATCGCAGGTGCCGTAGGTGTCGGCCTGGACGCATTGGTTGTCGGCAATGCACGCACCGTCGAAACACGAACCGGAGCAGCACTCGGCGTCGCCGACGCAGGCGCTTCCGACGGCGCTGCATTCGTTGGTGCCGCCGGTGGGGCAAACGCCGTCGTTGCAGATGCCGTTGCAGCAGGGGTTGGCCGCTGAGCAGGTTTCGCCGGGGTCGGCGCAGGTTCCACCGCCGCCGCCGGTTCCACCACCGCCGCCGCCGCCGGTTCCACCACCGCCGCCGCTGATGCTGCAAACGCCGTCGTTGCAGATGCCTTCGCAGCAGGGGTTGGCGAGCGAGCAGCTTTCACCCGGGTCGGCGCAGGCCGGTTCGTTGGCCCAGCAAACAAAGAGCTGGGGACGCTGCGTGACGTTGGAAGCCTCGCTGTTGAGGTACATGTGCAGGTTGCCGGGGTCTTCTTCGAGGAGGAGGCCGGCGTTGACCCAGGTGAGATCGACCCAGCCTTGGACCAGCGAGGTGACGTCGGTGGACCGCCAGCCGCCGCCGTTTGGATTGAACGAGCCGACGACGTTGGGCGAGTAGTTGGTGTTGGCGCCGTTGGAGGTGAAGTTGGACCAGGTGACCGATGACTCGTTCCACGGCGAAACAACGCGGTGAACGCGAACGGTGGAGCTTACTTGGTTCCACGCGGCGTACGTGGAGAACACAGCGAGGTTGATGTTGGCGTTGGCCGGAACGGGGCTCAGGTCGAAGCGGAACACGGACCAGTGGTCGTACGGGCTATTGCCTGTCCAGCTGATGGGGTAGTTGCCCATGGTCCAGTTGGGGCCGTTTCCGTAGCCGATGTCTGTATCGGAAACACTGCCGTTGGTGCCGCGCTGGATGAGTACACACGTGGAGTCGGGCGGCGGCGTGGGAAGAGCCGCCGGGGTGTAGTCGAGGTTCATTGCCTCGACGTCGATGGGATCACTGTCCGCCGACTCGGCGCAGCCGACGGCGACAAAACCAACACACAATAGTCCAGCGAGATAGCGCGACGCACCCATGGTGTCTCCTTCAAGGTTGGAGCTGCGGGGGGGAAGTTGGGGCGCCGGCTCATCCAGTTGGATGGCAAGGACGTTTGGCGTCCCCCCGAGGTGCGCCCGATAATTGCTGCGAGTAGTTGACCTCAAACGGTATGGCAGCCGAGTGATGAAGCACAAGCAAAAAAATCAGGTCGCCCTAGATCGGGCGGATAGCGCGTGACATGCGGGTCTGACCTGCGAGTTGCGCCCACAAAAATTGTGGGTTTGAGGGGGCCCAGCCCTTGGTTTTGAGGGCCGATGATGGTCTGCTGAACGTTTTTGTCGTGCGCGTTTCAACGTGCAGCGCAACGTCAGCGTTCTTTGGGCATCTCGGTGAGTGTCGCGAGCCAGGCCGCACCGGCGGGTGAAGCGAGCGCGGCGCGTACGAAAGGCCACGTTACGCGGGCAAGGAGTTCAAAGTTTGGTCGCGCAACGATGCCGTATTGCGCGAGCGCTTCTCCAAGCGGTTGCGATGCGTGGAGCATAACGAGCTGCTCGACGACAAGGCGCCGACGCGCTCGAACGCTGTCGAGATCGTTTGTGTACACAGCGATGTCGGTGGCGATTTCATAGACGCGATCGAGAAGCGGATCACCCGCGTTTTGAAGGGTTGTTGCAACCGTTTGATCGAGGAGAAAACGGACGATGCGTTTTCGAAGGGCGAGGAACGCTTTGTCGCCTGCATGATCGACGACGTAGCCGGCGACGCGTTTGGCGCCGCGACCGGTGAAGGTGGTCATGAAGCGGCGCATCTCGGGCTCGAAGCGTTTTTCAAACTCGGCGCGCAGCGAGTCGAAGGTTTTGCCCATGCCTCCAAGGCCGAACGGGCTGAGGCGTTTGAGAAGCGCGGGCAGGCCCCACTCGGCGAAAAAAGGGTTCACCTTGTCCTGGAACTCGCGCAGGGCAAGGCTCACGAGATCGGCCATGACTTCGCGCGCGGCTTCATCTTCGAGGATTTCGTGGATGAGCCTTTCGGGCACGACATCGTCGCGTGCGGCGAGGTCTTGGAGCGCGTCGCGTTGCTCGTCGCTCACGTAGTCGGCGAAGCGGCGCTTGTCGTCGCGGAGTTGCCCGAGGAGAAGGATCCAAACGAGTTTGGAGGCGGGGCGGGCGCCGTTTTGGAGCGCATCGGCGGAGAGCGCGCCTTCCACGAGATCGGCTGTTTGCTTGGGGTTGAACAACTCGCCGACGGGTGTGCGAAAAATGGCATCGAAGAGTTTTTCGAGATTGTGTTGCCACTCCGCTTGGGCTTCAGGGCCGGTGGCCCGCTGCACAATGTCGCTGCGATTCGGTGCTGCGCTTTCAACCATGCGCGCTGGTTAGCATGACCGGGGCGAGGGTTAATACCCGCAGACGGCGGGGCCTTCGGTCAAACAGAGGTGCGACGCCGGGTGGGAGAGGTAATAAAGGTCTGTGCCGTTTGTCTGGAAAAAGCGCGCTGTGAGGTTGGTGAGGTAGTTGCCGGCGTCAAAGTTTTGGCACGGCTCGCCGTTGACGAAGGTGTGTACACCTTCGGGGACAACATAGGCGTTGAGCAAAGCGGTGAGCGGTCGAGATGCGCCGGGGGTCCACTGGCCGTCGGGGCCGAACGGAGCGCCGCGCACACGCGGTTGCCAAACAATGTCGAGGGTGCTTGCCGTGGCGGGCTCGGTGTAACGGGCGAGGCGATGGGGCACTTGGGCGTTTTGCTCAAAGTAGCGGGCGGTGCCTTCGTCGAGATCGTCGGCGTCGAAAAGAGCTTCTTCGCAAGTGGTTGCGCCGAGGGCGTTGGGTACACATTTGCCGGCGGCGACGTTGCAATGCGTGCCGTCGTAACACTTGCGGGTGCTGTCTTTGGACTCGGTTTCGGCGGTGCAGCCGGCTGGAAAACAGGCGCGAATTTCACCCGAGGCGGCGGTGAATGTGCCGCTTGGATCTTTGGCGTTGGCGCTTTCAGCGCACGCAAGCCCGGCGGGATGGCGCGCGAGCGCGGTGATGCCTTCAATCACGTGCGAGTCGATGAGTTCTTGGTTGGGGGTGCGCCCTCCGAGCGCTCCGAACAGCTTGGGAGGTGTGGCGTAGTTTGCGAGTTCAGGGAATTTTTCGGCGTGTTCGGGGCGCATAAACGGAAGCGCTCCGGTGGCCCGCGCAAACGCAATGCCGGAGTTGAGCGGCACGTTCATGTCACCGATGGTGTTGAGGGTGAGCACGGCGTGCGGCGCAATGTGTACACCTGCTGGATCGGTCATTGGTTGGATGGCGTAATACGGGGCAAAGCTCACAGGATCGCCCGGATCGAGCGCGGATTGGGCGAGCGTGAGGAAGCGGCGGAGCCCCGGCGTTTGGCGAATGAGGCCGTACCCTTCGGCGACCGACGTGAGCGGTGAGCCTTCCGGGAAGAACGTGCCTTGAAAGAGAGCGCATGACGCCGCGCCGCAGGTGGCCGTTTCGTTTCCGTTGAAAGCGCCCTCTTTGAAGCGGCCTTTGCCCCATTTTTGGAGGCGCAATTTGGGTTTTGTGCCTTCGGGCAATGTGAGTTTGCAATCGGCGTAGTTGGTGACTTGGTCTTTACCGTCGTAGGCCGCCACTTCAAGCTGGTCGCCCTTGGACGCGGGGATCCCGATGCGCATGCGAAGATCGGTTCCGACGCGGGCGCAGCGCGTTTCTTGGTTGCCCGCGTTGTACACAACGACCGTGGTGTTTTCGATGTCGGTCCGGTTGACGCAGGTCACCTCAACTTCACCGGTGTTGTTGAGATCGGGGATGACCCAGCGGAGGGACGCCTGGCTTTCACCACACAAAGTGCATCGACTGTTGTTGGGGTTGTCGGCGCACGAAGGGCGATCGGAAGCGGGGACTGTGACGAGCAACGGCCCCCAAAGGCGAAGCAAAACGGCTTCAATCACGCCGCCTTGAAACGAGCGTACACCGATGTCGGTGAGCCCGCCGCCGCCCGAACCGGGCACAGCAGTGGTGACGTTGGCGTCCACCGCGCCGTGAATCGCCGACAAAATCCCTCCGAGCGACTCACCCCACGTGCCAAACGCGGCGTTGGCGCCGCCGATGTCAGGTGTACCATCCGCGTCAAAATCGCCTGCGATCTCGGTATTTCCGTCGCCGTTTACATCACACGGCTCGGTTGCAGGCGACGCCCAACCCGTTTTGTCGTTTTGACAGAGCATCTGACTGTTTTGGCCAAACGACCGCAAAATCCGAACGAGCTGAATGTGATCGAGGATGGATTGGCGAACGCCGTCGCGCGTGTGAAAGAGGTAGCTTGACCAAAAATCGCCGCCGGAATCGCCGATGCCGTCGTTGTCGAGATCGCGCGTTCGATTGGCGGTGAGCGCGTCGTAAAACGGGGCAACGCACGCGCCCCCGAGAAGAGCGGTGGCGGCGATGCGCGTGGCGTCGTCGAGAACAAAGCCGTGTCCCATGGCGTTGATGCCAATGGTTGCGAGGCCATGTTGCGCCATGTTTCCCGCGTAAAACGCGAGTTCGGCAAAGTTGCCTGTGTACCCATGGCCGTAAATGTTCACGTTGAAGGGCTGCTTAAACTGTTCGGTTTCTTTTGGAACCATCAGCCAAAACTGAACTTCGTCGGTGGTAACTTCGCCTTCGCCGCTCACGTAGTCGAGGTTGAACGCCGCGTTTGGATCGGTGTTTTTGGGGCCGCCTTCGAGCAAAAAAGGCGATTTATACGAACCGACAAGCATGTAGTCGATCGCTTCAAGGTTCTTTAAAAGGAGCTGAAGCGAAGGGCCGTCGGGCACACCAAAACCCTGCGAAAGAAGCACTTCCATTTGGTCTTTGATGTCTTCGTATCGAATCAAATAGAGGTTTCCGACCTTCTCGTCGCAGCCTGCGATCTTGGCAAAATCGCTATTTTGCCAATCAGGTTCTTCGGTCGCGCCTTCACCCAAACCGGCCACAAGGCCCACTGCGCGATGGAGCGACAAGGTGGGCGGGAATTCTTTTGCCCAGCGCGCAAACGGCCCGGTGCCGAACAAGCCGTCGCGAAGGCGAACCATGTCGTCGACGGTGGGCTCGGTGGTGAAGCTCCACGTGAACGCCACGTGGTCCAAACCGGTGCCGGCAATGTCGCCGAAATACGCTTTGCGCGAAGGGTCGTTGATGATGTCGCGCACGCGCGCCGCGGTTGTCTCCATGGTGGCGTGGTACACATAATCGAACGGCGATTTGACGCTGTTGCCGGCGCCGTCAATGAGGCGATCTGTGAGAACAACGGCGTAGCGCGACATTTCGGCGAGCGGAATGATCGGGCGCAGGATGAGTGTGTCGGTTTCACGCTCGTAAAACGTGAGCAAGTGATCGGCGATGCATCGGTCACGCGTGCGGCGCGCATCCACGCACGAAGGTGTCCCAAACGATGGATCGGCCGGGTTGTCACATGCCGTCGGCTCGGGGCACACGAACGGATCGTCGAGGTTTGGAACGTCGAGCGTTTCATCCATGTCGGTGTCGTGTTCGGGCAAGAATAGCTGCGGTGTGATCGCGCCGCGTTGGCTCTCGTCGATGGTGTCAAAGAGAAGGTTTCGCTCGGTGGCGCGCGCATCGTTGGCCCAATACCTGTCGAGTCGCTTGAGTGTGTAGTCAAAGTTGCCGTTCCCCAAGTCGAGGGGAATGGGTACACCCGTCTGCAAGTTGACGAGGTACACAGCGTCGTTCTCAAAGTCGTAGTCGTCGCCTTGATGCCTCGTTTTTAGGTTGGCGAGATCGATCGCCGGGCCGGTGTGATTTTCGTAGCCCGGTTGCGAGCGATCGACATCGAAACTCACCCACAAAGGCGCAAACGTCCCCCACCCTTCCATTTTCGAAAACTGAAGCCGCGCTTTCTGTTCGATCGCGGTGGGCGCCACCAAACTTGCATTGATGCGCAGCCCCGTTCGGCTCGTCGGGTCGGACCAGGTGGCCACATCGTTTGGAATGGGAATTTCGGGCAGCGGCTTGTGCGCAAGATCAAACCGAACGGTGGCGCCCGGCCCGTCGGGCGTGCGCCGAAGCCCGCTCGGCGCTCGATCCATCACGCACGATGTTCCAAGCGCGAGCGTTACGGAGAGCGCTGAAACCAAGCGAACCAAGCGGTGCATGGCATTTCGTATACCGCTGTGTGAACGCGCGATCCACTCGCGGGGCGCCCTGCAATTGAGGTTTTATGGCCCGCAGACGCCCCCGGCCGCGCAGTTGAGATTGGGGACGGTTGAACATTCGTTGTCTGGGTCGGTGCCCGGAAAGACGTTGGCGCACGTACCGTTGGCCGCACCGGTTTTTGCCAGGCTGCAAGCCAAACAGAGCCCGGAACACGCGCTGTTGCAGCACCGCCCGTCGGCGCAGAAGCCGCTCGCGCACTCGGCGGCCAGTGTACACACGGCGCCTTGAGCGAGGAGCGAGCATTGCCCATTGCCGTTGCAGTTGGTTGTCCCGGGGCACTCCACATCGGGATCGGTGCCGGCCGAAACGTTCGCGCACGTGCCGCTCGCAACGCCGGTTTTCGCCAGCGAGCATGCGGTGCAGCTAAAGGTACACGCAGAATTGCAGCACACGCCGTCCACACAAAAGCCCGATTGGCATTGCGCGTTGGTGGTGCATGCAGTGCCGCCAACCGCTTCGCAAGCGCCCGTGCCATTGCATTCGGCCGTACATTCGTTGTCGGGATCGGTGTTGACGGTGACGTTGGAGCATGTGCCTGTGACGCCGCCCGTTTTGGCGTTGGTGCACGCCTGACAGGTTCCAGAACAGGCGTTGTTGCAACAAACGCCGTCTGCGCAGAAGCCGCTTTGACATTGAGACGCCGCGGAACACGCAACGCCGTTGACCGCTTCACACGCGCCCGCGCCGTTGCATTCGGTCGTGCATTCGCTGTCGGGATCCGTATTGGTGACAACGTTGCCACACGTGCCGCTGACGCCGCCGTTTTTGGCCGCGGTGCACGCCTGGCACGTGGCCGAGCAGGCTGTGTTGCAACACACGCCGTCCACACAAAAGCCGCTTTGGCAAATCGAGCCGGCGGCGCACGCGGTCCCGTTGACGGCCTCGCAGGCGCCCGCGCCGTTGCATTCGGTCGCGCATTCGTTGTCGGGATCGAGGTTGGCGCCAAAGAGTGTACACGTGCCGTTGGGTCCGCCCGACTTGGCGTTGGAACAGGCCCGGCACGCCCCACCGCAGGACGTGTTGCAGCAAAAGCCGTCAATGCAGAAGCCGCTGGTACACATGTTTGCGGCTGCACACGCGGTGCCGTTGGCGACCTTGGGTACACATGCCGACGTCGCCACATTGCAATAGGCTGTGGAAACGCAGTCTACGTCGGCGGCGCACGAAGTTTTGCACGCGCTCGGACCACACGCGTAGAGGCCGCAGGGTGTGGTGCCCTTGTCAACGCATGCGCCGGTTCCCGAGCACGTGTCCTGATTGACTTGCACTCCCGCGGCGCACGACGGACTGTCGCCGCAGAGTGTACCCATTGGGTGTTTTGCGCATCCGCTGGATCCGCCGCAAAAACCGTCAACGTTGCCGCAGGTGTTGGGCGCTTCGGCGGCGCATTCGTCCTGGGGATCCGTCCCGGCGGCAACCGGCTCACACGCGCCGTCAACGCCTCCACCTTTCAACGCCGCGGTGCACGCCTCACAAACGCTGTCACACGCGGAATCGCAGCAAACGCCGTCGACGCAGAACAACGACGCGCAGTCGGTGTTTACCAAACAAGCGCTTCCTTGTGTACACCCAACGCAGCCGCCGCCGCAATCGACCGCTGTTTCGTTGTTGTTCTTTACGGCGTCAAAGCAGTTTGGAATACAAGAAGTGCCGTCGCAGGCACCACCCAGACAATCGGTGTTCGCAAGACACGCCGCGAGCGGACCACACGTCGCGCCGCAGGGCCGCCGCAGTCAACATCGGTTTCGCCGTTGTTTTGCAGATATGCGCCGCCGTTTTTCACGCCGTCGTCACAGGCCGGCGCTGCGCACAAAAACGCCGCGTCGCAGACCCCGTTGTAACAATCGGCGCCCGACAAACACGGCTGACCGGTGTCGCAGCCGTTGCACGATCCGCCGCAGTCCACCGCCAACTCGTCGCCGTTTTTCACGCCGTCGCTGCACGACGCGGCCAAACAAGCGCCGGCGGCACCGCAAACGCCGCTCAAACAATGACTTCCCTCGGTGCACTCGACGCACTCCGCGGCCGCATTGCAGTGAGCCCCTCCGGGCGCGGTGCAGGCGCTTCCGACATCTACGGGAGTGTGCGTTGGAGATCCGTCGGTGCACCCATCTTGTGTACACTCGTTGGAGTCATCGAAAATGTCGGAGTCGAGCGGGACGGCGACTTCATTGCCTTCACCGTCGCACTGCATTTGCAAGCAGTCGCCCGGCATTTGATTGGAGACAATCGTGCCCGGACTCTCAAACTGAGGTGTACACTTGTTGCCCGAGCACACCCGGGTTGCGCAATCGGGTGTGCCAACCATCGGGCAATCGTCGGCAACGCAACACTCAACCGACGCGCAATCGACGGTCGATGTGGCTGTCGACGATGTGGAAACGGTGGTTCCGCCGCTCCCACCCGTTCCGCCGCTTCCCCCTTCGGCGGTTTCAAATGTCCCCAACAAGCTCGTGCAAGCCGCTCCGCCGCCAAAGCTCACCGCAAACGCGAGCGCCAAAGGAAGACAGGTTTTCATATCAAAATCTCCCAACGAGGCCGGCGCCGCCGAGCGTTACCACCGGCGCAACGCTCACCTTGGGCGGAGCGGCCGAGGCGGGACTCACGAGCCAAATCACAACACCGGCGGCGGCAAGCGCTCCGCCCGCGGCAAAGCCGATGGTTGAAACAAGGCCGGTTGTTTCGTACGCCGCGATATCGCCGCGCTTGTCCGCTCCGCAAAAGCGGTTGAGACACTGAGCCGCGAGCGCGTCGTGTTGACCCAACGCAACGGCACCGGCAACGGCGCCCGCGACAATGCCAAGTGTACCCACGCCGCCGATCACGAAACCCCACGTTCGGGGCGGCAAACCGAGCACTTTGGTTGGACCTGCATCCGCCGTCGGCAGCGCGGTTACGACCGCCGTCGGCGTTGGCGCGGCCGTTGGAGTTGCCGTCGGCGTGGGATTCGGCTCAACGAGTTCCGCAATTTCAAGCGTCGTTGTGGCTCCGACGGCGAGTGTCACGTCGGTCACAAACGCCTGTTTTCCCGGCGCCGTGGCCTCCACGTGGTGGTCGCCCGGGTCCACCGGAATGGCAACACCCCATTGCGCCGCGCTCACCTCAGATCCGTCGCGCATCACCCGCAGCCCAACCACCGCGCCGGCTTTCAGGCCCACAACAATGGTGAGCCGCGGCACTTTCGCATCGAGTTCTTCGACCTTTTTCTGCGCGTCTTTCGCGCGCGGATCGCCCGCCACTTTCGCCGCGTCGGCGGCGTTGCGGTACCGCGACCACGCGCTCGCGAGTTTCCCTTCGCCCTCGTAACACTTGGCGAGCGTGATCACGGCGCCGATCTTCCCCGGCGACAACCGCACAACTTCTTCCAGTTTAATGCACGCCGGACTGAAATTTCCGGCCTCCATCAACTTCTGCGCTTCGTCAAAAAGGGCCTGCGCTATCGCTCGCCGCTGCGTTTCATCCGGCGACTGCGCGCTCACGCTTCCGGGAGCGGACAATGCAACGGCCGCCGCCACAATGTGTACATTTTTGAAACGAAGCGCGTTGAAAGGACATCACAGCCCATTTGGCGCGGCTCCGCTCGGCCGCGCAAGGTCAGTCGATTGTGTCCACAGGCTTCTTAGCGGATCCGCCGCGGCTCGTTGGGTTTGTCGAGCGCGGCTTTGCCGTCGCCGCCTGTGATGCCGAGGCGCTTGGCGCAGGCGCGGCCGTCGGTGCCTCGGTCGGAGCAATCTCAGGCGCGCTCACCGTTGGCGTTCCCGCCGTTTCACCGGGAGCGGCGGCCCGAGGTGGCACCACCTTGGAAGGATCGACGGAAAGCGCAGCCCGCGGCGGCTCTCCGGCGTCGGCCACCTTCGGATCACCTGTGAACTTGATCGCCGCAAACGCGCCGATCCCAACCAACAGCACAAGCACCACCGCACCGAACACCCACTTGGGCATGCGCGCGCCCGACGCTTTGGGAGCATGGGCCGCCGGTGCGCCGCCCGCGCCGGCCCACGCCCCTGCGTTTGACACCGGTCCGCTCGGCGGTGCGCCCGAATTGGCGATCGGCGCAGGCGTCAGCGAACCCGATGAAGGCGCCGGAACCGGTGTGTACACAGCGCTGTCCGCCATTGAAAATTGGGGTACACCCGGCGGCGCAAGCGCCCCCGAAAGCGACGCTCCCGGATATGACCCGCTTGCAGAACCCGGAAACGAACTCGGAAGCGGAGTGCCCGTGGGCGTCATTGTCGGCATCAAACCGTCAATCCCCGAAGGCATGGGCGTTCGCGCGCCCGAAGCTCCGCCCCCCGCCAAGTGAGCCGCCGACGGAACGTGTTCCGCAAACGCCGCAATTTCCCCAAACGCCGCCACCAGCTCGCGAATGTTTTGAAAGCGCTGCTCGCGATCCCGCGAGAATGCCTTCGCAAAAAAACCATCCACCGCCGGAGGAGCATCGGGCACGAGCGACCGCAGCGACGGCAGCGGATCGACCACAATCTGCGTGATCACAGCGGTGAGAACTTCACCCGGAAATGGAAGCTCGCCGCTCAACATCTTAAAAATGATCACACCCACGGCCCACAGATCGCTCCGAGCGTCCACCTCACGTTGGCCGCGCACCTGCTCCGGGCTCATGTAGTGCGGCGAACCAAGCAATTCACCGGTTTTTGTGCTTTCGCCCACCTCGGCGTTGGTTTCTTTTGCAATGCCAAAGTCGAGAATTTTTACGAGATCTTCTTCGTCGTCGCCGTGGGCCAAATAAATATTCGCGGGCTTCAGATCGCGGTGAACAAACCCCGCCTCATGCGCTCGCCTTAGGCCTTTTCCAAGCTGCACGAGCAAACGGTACACATCACCAAAACCCATTCGCTTCACGCGCCGCAGACGACTGTGGAGCGTTTCACCGTGAAGCAGCTCCATCACCAAATACGGTGTGTCGCCCGTGATCCCGTAGTCAAACACCTGGACAATGTGCGGCGATCGCATGTGCGCCGCGGCCCGCGCCTCGCGTTCAAAACGCGACCGAACCTGCGGTGACGAGGCCACGCGCGGGTCGAGAAATTTCACCGCAACCGAGTTTCCAAGCTCCAGGTGATGAGCCACCCAAACGGTACCCACACCGCCGCGTGCGAGAGGTTTCTCGAGGCGATATTTCCCAGCGACAATTGTGCCCGGCCGTTCGCGCATCGCGGCCTCACCTCCAGAAACCGAATGATCAACGTTATCTCAAGGAGCCTTGTCCGGTCCATGAGCGCGTTCGGCGCGCGAGAATCGGTTTGTCCGATGGGGCTGGTTTACCAAGCCAACCCTCGTGTAAATTGGCCGCCCGCGGCGGCTTGCCGTGGATAGCCAAACGGGAACGACGCGCATGTCTATCGAGCAGCCGAACGCCGATCCATCGCAGGCGACACCAAGCGCCGAGTCGTCGCTCTTGCAAGAAATACTCGCGGAGACGCACAAACGCCCCGGCGAAGAAGCGTACGAAGACGCCAAAAAAGGCCTCTTGGCACTGCTTTCACAAATCTTCGGACGCCGCGGCTCCTCGCCCGACAGCGCGCCTGAAATTGATCGGCCGCTCATCGACCAATTCATTGCCGAGATCGACACGCGCCTTTCTTCCCAAATCAACGAAATCCTCCACCACCCCGTTTTCCAGCGGCTTGAAGCACATTGGCGCGGCCTCAAGTTTGTGATCGACCGGGTCGACTTTCGCGAAAACACCAAGGTCGAGGTACTCAACTGCTCCAAAGAAGACCTGCTCCACGATTTTGAAGACAGCCCTGAAGTGCCCAAAAGCGGTCTTTATAAAATCGTGTATTCAAACGAATTCGGCGTTTTCGGTGGCCGGCCCTACGCGGCCGTTTTTTCAACGTACGAGTTTGGTCCCGGCCCGCAGGACATTGCCCTTTTACAAAAGTGCGCGTCGGTCGCCACCATGTCCCATGCGCCGTTTTTCGCCACTGCAGCACCGGCGTTTTTTGGGCTCAAAGACTACCTGAATATCCCCAACCTGAAAGACATACGGGCCATGTTTGAAGGCCCGCAGTACACCAAGTACAACGCCCTTCGAGAAACCGAAGACGCTCGCTACGTGGGCCTTCTTTTGCCGAGGTTTTTGTTACGTCTACCCTACGGCGCCTCCACCGTTCCGGTGCGCGCATTCAACTACGAAGAAGACGTAGTCGGCCGGCACGAATCTTACCTTTGGGGTGCGCCCACGTTTGCCTTTGCAACGCGGCTCGCCGACAGTTTTGCCAAATTCAGGTGGTGCCCCAACATTGTGGGACCGCAGTCGGGCGGCACTGTCGAAAACCTTGTCTTGCACAAATACGACGCGCTCGGTGAACTTCAGGCCAAAATTCCCACCGAGATCATGCTCACTGAGCATCGAGAATACGAACTGAGCGAACAAGGCTTTATCGGTTTCACCTACCGCAAAGATACCGAAGATGCCTGTTTCTTCTCAGCCGCGTCTGTACAAAAGCCCAAAACCTACCCCAACACCGACGAGGGGCGCGCCGCAGAAATCAACTACCGGCTTGGCACTCAACTGCCCTACATGTTCATTATCTGCCGCATTTCGCACTACCTCAAAGTCATGCAGCGCGAGCAGATTGGAACTTGGAAAGAGCGGCTTGACCTGGAGCAAGAACTCAATAACTGGCTAGGTCAATTTGTCTCCGATGTAGAAGTTGCATCCGCCTCCGTTCGCGCTCGCAGGCCGCTGCGCCGCGCCAAAGTGACAGTCAGTGAAGTGCCCGGCAACGCCGGTTGGTATAGGGTAGATCTTCAGGTGCGCCCCCACCTCAAATACATGGGCGCTTCGTTTTCGCTCAACCTGGCCGGCAAACTCGACAAAGAGTAAGCGGAAGAACAGTTGCCGGGCGCCAGCTTCGCGTCTCCATTCAACCTGAGGGTAACTTCAGCGCCCCGCAACGACCTGAAATGCCACTCACCTGACACGTCGTAATCAACACGGAGTTCCCCAGCGGCGCATGCGCCTCATTCGAACGGCGAGTAACTCGTTGCGGTTGAGTTGTCGATGCAGCAGAAGAGAGCCCGTTCTGGGAGGTCCGGCGACTTGAAATGTCCATCACGTCGCCATCCACCGGTCTCGCCGGTCTCTCGTTTTCGTCGTGGCTGCGCTCGCCACAGAACTCCATCTGGAGAACCCGACGCGCCACGCTGTTCGCTTTTCCGCTTGGCGACGGGCAAGGGTGTCCCAAACGTCTCGACAAGACTGGATCCGTGCCTTGCAGAACGTTCCGCTAAAGGGAAGTTACCCAGGAGGCATGGAGATCACGGAGTTACACGGCCCATCAACCAAACCACATGGGAGGCGGTTGCCAGCCGCCCGCGTCTTCTTCCAAAGCGCGCGCCACCGCCAGCGTCACATGGTCATTCCAAGGCACCGACGCCACTTGTACACCCAGCGGCGCGCCCTCGCGTGAAAGCCCCATGGGCACCGCGGTCACCGGCAATTTAAGCACATTAAAGATCGCTGTGTACACCCACCTGAATGGCCTAAAGAGCGGCGCATTGTGTTTGGGCGCGGGGAGCGGGTGCGGCGGGTACAAAAGCACCCCATTGGGCCCTATCAACTCCACCACTTCGCGCTGAAGTTTTTGACCCAACTCCACAAATTTTTGGGTTTGGCCGCTGCCTGCCACTTTGGGAACCAACTCCAACAACGCAAGCGCCAACGCCGGTAAGGTATGGGGAGATTTTCCCGCCGCAAATCGGGCGATCTCCTTGGCAATTGGAATGGGTGTTCCCTCGCCCAACAACTCGGCGAAAGAAGGCCCGCCTCCCTCGCCTACCATAGCGCCCCAAATGGCAAACGCGTGTTTAAAGTCGGGAATGTGTACACTCTTGATCTTGGCGCCGCGTTTTGCAAGCGCCTGCGCGGCTCTACCCATGGCCGACAGCAGCTCGGCATCCACCGGGCGAACCCCATCATCCTCCACAACTGAAACTGTCAGGGTAGACAAGTCCACATCGGCCGGGTCTTTGAGCCTGTGAGCGCGTGTTTCGCCCTCCAAAAGAACTTGCATGAGTGGGTAGAGATCTTCCGCCCGTCGCGCGATGGGCCCGGTGCAAACGTAATCTTCTATACCCGGCGTGGCGGGCGGAAATTGGCCCGCATTGGGCACGAGCCCTCCCGACGGTTTGTGCCCAAAAACGCCGTTAAAAAAGGCCGGCATGCGGATCGACCCACCAATGTCAGACCCGAGCCCGTAGGGCGCCCCGCCAACCCCGATAATGGCCCCTTCACCCCCCGACGACCCACCCACGGTTCGGGTAGGATCATACGGGTTGTTTGACCTGCCGTATACCCTGTTGTTTGACTCCATCCACATGCACAGTTCAGAGATGTTGGTCACCCCAAGAACAATCGACCCGGCCTTGCGCAGCCGCTCCACGGTGATCGCATCCCGTTCCGCCAACCTACCCTTTCGCGCCACGAGCCCCGATGTGTTGGGCATACCGCGCACCGCAAATGCCTCTTTAATACTGCACGGCACGCCGTGAAAAGGTGGCAGTGCGTCACCTTTTACAAGCGCCCGATCCGCGGCGTCGGCCTCGGCAAGCGCCTCTTCAAACCGGTCTTGCACCATGGCATTGAGCACCGGGTTGACTTTTTGAATATGCCCAATATGCGCTTCAACAACGGTGCGGGAAGATACTTCTTTTCGGCGGATTTTTTTGGCAAGTGAAAGCCCCGAAAGTTTCAACAATTCAGACATGGGTAGATCCTCGCAGCCGGTCACACAGGTTCAATGGTGGTATTGTATACAGGCAGTGTTGGGTCCAACAAATAACCGTCTTTGGTACGAATCACCTTGTCTGAAAGTCCGAGAGATCGCAATTGGTGAAGGGCCACATAAATCCGATTCGCCGCTGAAGCCGCCGCCATTTGCTCACCGGGCCAACCGGCTTTTTGCAATTCATTCAAGGACACTCCGGCGCCCGGAGACTCTCGCTGCCGCTCCACAAGCGCAATCAACAATCTTCGCGCGGGGCCGCGCTTTCGAAGGTCTTGCCACGTTCCCCCTGGGCAACGAAGCCAGTTTCCACCCGGCGAAAGAAGCAGCGCGCGCTCAGGCGCCCCCGATCGCGTCTCGCTTTCACCCACTGTTTTTTCGCGCACGCGAGCCGCAGACACGGGCGAATGTTCATTGTGTACACTTTGCGCCCCCGTTCCCGAAAGCGCGCTGATTCCGCGCTCCGCGATGCGAAGCAACGTCCGAACATCATCGGAACGTTCTGCCGGTGACGGTTCGCCGCCTGTGCCTCGTCTCGCTTGATCTAAACGGCGAGCCGCCTTGCTCAAGTGGCCCTGTGCCGCTTCGAATCTTCGTTCGTCCTGTGCCCGCCTTGCGAGGGCGAGATCGATCAATGCGAGCGCCGCTTCTGTCGCGGCGAGGACGGGGGGGTCGCTTTCGCCCGCGGCGCGAGCGCCGCGGGCGAAAGCGACCCTCCCCTCATCCAATTGTCCAAGCGATGCGAGCACAGCGCCGAGTCTCACGTGCGCCAAGCCGAGCGATCGCCGGTCCCCGGCGACGCTCAGCTTGGCAAGCGCCTGTTCATGGCAAAAACGCGCTTCTTCAAGGCGACCTTCTTCGTGATGCAAGAGGCCCAAGTTGGTGAGCGCAATGCCGTAGAGGCGAGTATCCCCCGCTTCTTTCAACAACAAAAGCGCGCGATCCAGGCGCTTTTTCGCGGCGTTTGTGGCGCCCTGCTCCTGCTCCAAAATTCCCAGGTTGGTGTGCGCAATCCCAAGAAGTCGATGGTCGAAGTGAAGCGATAAAACGCTGATCGCCTGCTCGTAATAGCCTATCGCCGCTTCGTATCGGTTGGCGTCGTGGTGAGCCGCACCGAGATTGCCGAGCACACGTCCTTCGGTGCGGCTCGCGCCGGCCGCGCGATCAACGCTGAGAGCGCGCTCGTAAAGCTCCACGGCGCGCGTCAGATCGCCGCGGCGATGCGCCGACACGCCGAGATCCGCGAGTAGTTCGGCGTGGAGGAGCGCATGCTCACCAGGCGTTGCGAGCGAAAGAGCGCGCGACAAATCTTGTTCCGCTTCATTGTGTACACCGCGAAACATCCGAGATCGGCCGCGCGCACCGAGCGCCCGCGCCAAGAGCTGCGGCTCCAATCGACTTTGATCAACCTCTTTGAGCGCAGCTTCGAGCCGCGCGGCATGGCGCTCGAACGATCCCTGCGCGGGCACTGCAAAGTCGATCGCGGCGAGCGCTCGAAGCGCCTGCACGGAGTTTGGGTTTGAATCGATGAGCGCGTCGAACTGCGACAACTCCACGGCCACGGCGGCAACCGCCGCGCGATCGCCCGAATGGGCAAACGTGTTGCAGTTGGCTTCAGCGAGGCGAAGGTAATATTCGCCGAAGAGGCGCGTTGCCACGGCGCTTTCACCCGGCATGCTCGCGAGCTTTTCGTGAGCGAGTTGGCGAACGGCTTCGTACAAAGCGAAACGCGCGGGCTCCGCGGGATCGGCCGGCGCAAGAAGTCGCAACATCGATTTGTCGCGCAGCGCTTCGAGAAGATCGAGCGCGGCGGAGGGCATACCCGAAAGAACATGGGTTGCCGCATCAAGCGAAAAACTCCCCTCAAACACAGAGCAACGCGCAAGCGCCACACGTTCGTCGTCGGGTAAGAGGCCCCACGACCACTCAATGGCGCCGCGCAACGTACCGGTTCTACCGTCGGCGTTTCGCTTTGGTTTTGCGAGCAAATCAAGTCTTTGACCCAAGCGATCCAACAGACCGCCGAGGCCGAGCACATCAAATCGCGCGGCTGCCAGCTCAATGGCGAGCGGAATCCCTTCAAGCGCGCACACCAGTTGAGCCAACGGCGCCGCGTGTTCGCTGAGCGACAGCTCCGCCGAACGTTGCTCGGAAACGCGCGCCAAAAAAAGTTGTATAGCTTCACTTGAAGCTAGATCTTTCGGCTTTTTTTCGCTTGGAAGCGTGAGCGGCAGAAGCTCCATCGCGGCTTCACCGGCGAGGCGCGTTCGTTCACGCGACGACGCGAGCACGCGCGCGAGCGGTGCTGTGTTGAGCCAATCGCCGATGACCTGCGCAACGTTTGGAAGCAGGTGTTCGAGATTGTCGAGCACAAGAAGCAACGGCCCACCCGCGGCAAGCAGTCGACCGGCAAGCTTGATCAACTCCGAGGCGGTGACGTTTCCGGGGTGTGTACACATTGCCCGAACGACCGCCGCGGCCGCGCCGCCCACATCCCGAAGGTCCGCGAGCGGAATAAAAAGCACCGTTTGCCCAGCCGCGCGACACGCTCGCGCGTGCTCGATCGACAGGCGGGTTTTGCCCATTCCCGCGGGGCCCCACACTGTGACAAGGCGATTGCCCGCTTCAAAAAGTCTGCTGACGGTGAGCAGTGCTTCGGCGCGACCGACAAACCGCGAAAGAGGAGTGGGCGGCGGCGCTTCGGATTGAACCAACCGGCTCAAGGCTCAGCGCGTGTCACGTACAACGTTTTTTCACCCGTGAGCCCTATCTGGGTGAGGTCAATGGATACCTGAATCCCTTCATTTGTGAGCGTCACAGGGCCCACAGGCGTTACCTGAGCGCGGTTGCCCTGTTCGTCGCACCACACTCCTTGCAAATGGGCTTCACCTGCCGAATCGGTCCACACAACAGCGCCCGTTCGGCATCCCGAATCGAACACTTCATACAGGCCGTCGATGTCGTCCCGCGCCGAGTCCATTTGAAACGACACAAAGTTTCCCTGCGGATCGGACACATCGAACCACGCCGATTGGCTGTCGAGGTAACCGTACCCATCCCATTGCTCTGAGTACACTTGCACGCTGTTGTTGCTGATCACTTCACCGTTGAGCCACGAGTGCAGGGTGAGGAACGACTGATCCCCGCCGCAAACGTACACAAGAACGTCCCCGTCGGACACGACCATGCCCGCTGCCTCGCCATTCTCGTTTTGACCGGTCCACACAAATGGGCCCTGACATCCGAGCGAACCGCCGGCGAGAGCCGCAACGGCCAAGATTGAAACAGACGCATGTCCCCAAAAACTGCGAGAAGTCATGCCGGGAAATTACCGGAGGATCGGCGCGAGCGCACGATCCCCAAACACGATTAAGGCCCAGTTAAGAGAAAAAACCCGGGTTCAAAGGGCGATCGCAGCCACCGCCATTCCATTCGCCATCGGGCGTTTCGGGACTTGGCACTTTAGGTCGGCTGGACTACGCCATTTGGATGCGCCCCTTTTGCTTTGGCTGGCTGGCCCTCGGAGTGCTCGCGTGCTCCGGGGAGCCTCTCTCTCAACCCAATGCGCCCACCTCGTCGGCAGCACCCACGGCGTCCTCGGCATCCCAATTCAATCCGGTTGCGCCCGAGTTTCGGCTGCCAAACAGAGCAGTCCCTAAAAAAATCAGCGTCACCCTCACTGCAACTCCCACTCAAAGCACCTTCAGCGGTCGGGCAGAAATAGACCTCGACGTTCGCGAGTCAACACCGGTGATATGGCTTCACGGTGCCGGCTTGACTGTCAGCGAGGCTTCCATCGCAACCTCCACGGACACCGTACCGGCCAGAGTCGTCACCAAGGGTGAATTTCTGGGATTCCTCTCTCCTCTAACGATACACGCGGGCGCCGCCAAGTTGACCGTTGTGTACACAGGCTCGGTAGAAGAAGGCAATGATCGAGGCGTTTTTATCGAAAAAGACGGGGAAGACGCGTACCTTTATACCCAATTTGAAACCACCTCGGCGCGTCGCGCTTTTCCGTGTTTCGACGAGCCGCAGGTTAAAATTCCGTGGCAACTTACCCTTCGTGTAAAACCCACCGACAAGGCCCTTTCAAACACTCCTGTCGAAAGCGAAACCACCGACAAGGACGGGTGGAAGGTGGTTCGATTCGCACCTACCGATCCGCTTCCAAGTTACCTCGTGGCATTTGCCATTGGCCCGTTTGACCTGATTGACGCAGGCACGGCGGGCAAAAAAAAGGTTCCAGTCCGATTTGCCGTCCCCAAAGGACACCTGTCGGAAACCGGCTTTTCTACCGGAGCTTCCACCAAAATTTTGGGCATGCTCGAAGACACATTTGGCATTCCCTACCCTTACCAAAAACTCGACTACGTGGTGATTCCCAACTTGGCGT
This sequence comes from Polyangiaceae bacterium, assembly GCA_016712345.1. GTDB lineage: Bacteria > Myxococcota_A > Polyangia > Polyangiales > Polyangiaceae > JADJRH01. Next base: position 988,653 of record JADJRH010000011.1, on the reverse strand, counting down.
CGTTCGGCGCCATGGAAAACGCTGGGATGATCACCGTCGGCGCTCGGTACGTTGTTGCCAAACCCGCCGACGAAGATGTCACTTTCAAAAGGCGATCCGTGGCCTTTCTCGCTCACGAATCGGCGCACCAGTGGTTCGGTGACCTGGTAACCCCCGAGTGGTGGAATGACATTTGGCTCAACGAAGGTTTCGCCACATGGATGGAGCGTCACATCAGTCAAGAGTTTGACCCTGCGTTCCAAGCCGATCTCAACGCTCTGACGGGTGCGTCGTGGGTCAAAGGTGAAGACAGTCTTCTCTCAGCGCGCAAAGTGCGGCAGGAGGTGCTCACGGAAGATGACATTTCCAACGCCTTTGATGGCATTACCTACGGCAAAGGTGCGGCCGTTCTCACCATGTTTGAATCATGGGTAGGCCCGACAAATTTTAGAAAAGGTGTGTCGCAATATTTGCAAAAATTTGCGCACAAAAATGCCAATTCCAACGATTTTTTAACCTCCCTCACTGAAGGCACGGGGCGCGACGTAAAAGCCGCCATGTCCACATTTTTAGACCAACCCGGCGTTCCACTGATCACGCCGACCCTCACTTGCAAAGCGGGCCAGGCAAAGCTGGAGGTGAAGCAGGAGCGGTATCTCCCCATCGGGTCAAAAGGATCGGCCAATGATCAGACGTGGCAAATTCCAGTGTGTGTACACTACGGAGCCGGTAAGGTTTCAAGAACCACATGTTCGCTGTTAACAGACAAACGCGGTGAAATAGCGCTTCCACCGTTGGATGAGAAAAAGCCCGTCTGCCCCGAGTGGGTTTTACCCAATGCGGGTGGCACAGGGTATTATCGATCATTTTACTCGGTGAAAGATGCTTCGACCTTTTTTGGCAAGTCGAGTGTTTCGCTTCCCCCGTCGGAAGCACTGTCGGCCCTGCTCGATATTCGAGCACTGACCGACGACGGGCGGTTTCCACTCGGCGAGTCATTGTCCCTTGGGGTCAAGTTGCTCAAGAGCGACGCTCCTCAGCTGCGCGGCGTGGCGGCCACCATGCTGGCCTTGCTGCGTGACGACTTTGTTGACCCGTCCGTGCGCGGCAAAGCGCAGGCATTTGTCAACAAGGTGGCGGTGCCCCAGGTTCAGGCCATGGGGCTCGTGGCAAAACCCAAAGAAAGCGCCGACGACCGTGCGCTTCGCACACAACTAACGCAAATGGTAAGTTGGCTGGGGAGCGACAAAACGCTTGAGACAGAGGCTCGGGCGCTCACGGACAAGTGGCTCAAAGATCCCACGTCGCTCGATTCAGACTCGGTGGAAGGGGTTCTCCGTCTGGCCGCCGGAAGCGGCGACAAACCTCTGTTTGATAAACTGCTCGCCGCAATGCGGGCTGAAAAAGACGCTCGGCGCCGCCACGAGTTGGTGCTTTCCCTCTCCGGCTTTCGCGATCCGGAACTTGTAAAAACATCGCTCAATCTGTTTTTTGATACATCCCTCGACCCGCGGTCTACCCTCGACATTTTGTGGTCACAACGATACGAAAGCCGCACGCTTGTGTGGGAGTTTATCAAAGCAAACTTTGATAAAATTGTGGAGCGAATGCCCTCTGAAACGCGCGGCTACGTGGCAACGTTCGGCAGCGAGTTTTGTGATGAAACGCACCGTTCCGAGGTGGAAACGTTCTTCAAAGACAGGGTAGGTAAGATCACCGGCGCGCCTCGAATGCTTGCGCAAACGCTTGAAGGGATTTCGCTGTGCATTGCCAAGCGCGACGTGCACAAGCCAAGTCTCACCGAGTTTCTCAAAAAGCAGTGAGAGTGATACCGGGAGGTTTGGCGGCTCGCGATGTGAGTCAGGTTATTCCACCGGTCTCGCCGGTGTTTCCTTGAGGCACCCGCCTTGATGTCTGTCACGTTGACGCGAGACTGGGGCGGGGATGTCTGTCACGTCACCACGCTTCAGATCCGTCCGGTTCAGGCGCGGCGCCGCGTTCTTGTGTACTCAAGCGGTACGCGTGGTTTCGGGCGCGCATCATTTGACCGAGGGGCCGGTGCTCCACGAGCGCGTGCCACGGGTCAAACGACAGCGCTTCTACAAAGTCGTCTATTTTTTTGCCGCGCGAAGAGGTGAGATCCTGTTTGGGAAGCACCACGTCGGCCACGGTGACATACGGACTGTCGGCCTCTTTCCACTCCACCGACGCATCTTCAATGGGTGTTTTTACTGGGTCAACGTAGAGTTGAATTTGGAACTCGTAGGTGAGCGAATCTTCGCGAAGGCGCGCCGCCAAATCTTCCCTCAACCGATTTTCTCCCTCACCTCGACAGGCTCCGGTGGCCGGGCTTTTGGGAACCATTCGATAGTGGGCCGCGTACGCGCCGTATCGAATGGGCAACGCGCTGTAGAACGTGAGCGCCGCCAACCTTTCTACCCGTTCTGACAGTCCGGCTGAAAGCTGTTTGAGAATGCCCACGAGGCGCCCGGGGCCGAGTTTGAGCGCGAGCGCCGGGAGTTTCCAGGGTTTTGCCGCCGCCTCCACAACCCCCACAAACTCGCTCGGCGTTCGAAACGGAGTGAAAGCGCTCTTGATCGCGAGAAAGTCTTGGGTAGATTTGTCTTCCATCCCGGGGATGATTTTTTTGCCCGGCACACCGATAACTTTGAGGGCAATGCCTCGAACGTCGCCCTTTTTGTCGTGTTGAAGCTCACCTGAACCGTTGGAGTATCGAACATACCCGCTATACTCCTTTGGCTCCGAAAACATGCCGGCACGGTAGGGTTCAGGCAGGTTTTCTCGAACCTTTACCTGAGCGAGCACACCCGCGTGGCTCTTGCGATGGAGCGCCCGGCCCGGGCCTCGTTTTTTGTTGTGTACACGTTGCAGGTCACGCAGGGTTTCAGCCAATTTTAAGAGCAATTCGTCTTCATTGGGGATGACGTTTTCTTTCCAGTCGGTTCGCGGGTCGGCCATGCCGCATGTAACCACGACCGGGGCCACGCCGTCACGCGGCGATGAATGACAACGCCCACTTTTGGGCGCCACCAAGGGAGCAAAAGGGTTTGCACAGGTCAGCGCCCCCAAAAAACCTCCCCGATGGCAAACAGTTTCATCCCAGTTGGGAAACAAACCGTTGTATCATTGAAAAGACGGAGGTCGGAATGGCTTGTTGGGGTGTAGACAGGGCAGCTGCATTATTGCTTGCGGGCGCGGTCGGCTTTTGGGGAATTGGCTGCGGATCAAACGAAACGGGTTCAGGCGGATCGGGCGCCACGGGGAGCGGCGGTTCAGGCGGCGGTGGAGCCACCGGCGGAACGGGTGGAAAAGCCACAAGCGCGTACGACCCTGCGCACGTTGTACAAGTAGAAATCACCATGGCGCCGGCCGATTGGGACAGCCTGCGTTTTCAGGTGAACGATATTGAACAACTCCTCGGCGGTGAGTGCCTGTCAGGCCCCAAAGACAGCGTCTTTACATACTTTCCCGGATCTGTAAAACTCGACGGTCAAGATTTTCCTGAAGTCGCCGTTCGCAAAAAAGGGTTTCTCGGGTCAATGAGCGCGAGCCGCCCGTCGCTCAAAATCAAACTCGATGAAGTAGACCCAAACGCCCGCTATTTTGAAGCGGACAAGCTCACTCTAAACAATGTCAAACAAGACGGTTCTCGCATTCGAACCTGCTTGGCATTTGAGTTGTTTGCAGCGGCGGGCGTCCCGTCTCCCCGGTGTTCGTTTGCCCACGTCGTGGTCAATGGGGAAGATTTGGGTATTTACGCCAACGTGGAGAACATTGGTAAAGGCATGTTGGCAACCCACTTTGAAAATCCCGACGGCAACTTGTACGAAGGTCAAATGAGCGACTTTCGCCCCGATTGGGAAAACACGTATGAGAAAAAAACCAACGAGACCGACCCTGATCGAAGCGATGTGACCGCTCTGACAACCGCCCTCACCGCGGTTGACGCAGACTTGTTGGCTCAGGTGTCAGAGCGGGTAGATATGGATGCCTTTCTAACATTTTGGGCGGCAGAATCGATGTTGGCCGCGTGGGATGGGTACACAGGCGATCAAAACAATCATCAGGTGTACCACGATCCTACCACCGACAAATTCTACTTTATCCCCTGGAGCCCCGACGCCACGTTCGACTCTGCAAATCCGCTTTCCGACGGCACAACGCCGCAGTCTGTGTACGCATCCAGCGCCCTTCCAAACAGGCTCTACAAGTTGCCCGAGATTCGCGAACAGTACAGAACGCGCCTCCTTGAGTTGATTGATAAAGTGATGGTGCCGGACACGGTGCTCCCTGAAATCGATCGAATGGAAGCGCTGCTTTCACCCTACCTTGCCAGTGACCCCGAGTTTGGAGAGGGTCTTACTCAAATTCGATCGTTTGTAAAAGACCGCGCCGCGGTGCTCAAAGCCGAGGTGCAAAACGGGCCCGCCGCATTTGCACCTGACATGCCGGTTCCCCCATGTGTGATTCCGGTTGGGGCCATTAACGGCACGTTTGAAACCAAGCTCGCCCTTCAAACACCTGACAATCCTTTTGTGGCGGGTGACGGAACACTTCATCTCGATCTGAACAACATGCCCGCCGACGGCAACACCGTGGGATCCATGGCTTCGGTGGAGGGCAATTCAATCAATATCATGATTGTGGCGCTCATGCCGGGAGGTCAGATTTCGGTGGTTGTGTTTGTAATCGATCCTACCCTTATCAAAAAGGGCGGCGATCTCCCCATCGACGCGCAGCAGGCGTTTGGCATTCATGGCAAGGTGGCAAGCGGCGATCAGTTTCAGCTGCTTGGGTTTCTTACGGGCGGCACGCTGCATTTGGACGAAGCGGGCCTCAACGAGGGGGACGTTTTTAAGGGCACGTTCACGGCCAAGGCGCTGAGTTGGCCGTGAGGATGGATGGTCACGACAACGCTGTGTAGCGAACGGCTCGAGACATGAGGGCTCACCCGTCAAATTTCTGAGAGGCAAAAGTTGCCCGAATGGAGTATAGTGAGAACGGGTCGCAGATCGGAGCTGTGATGACGTTCGTTCCTGCTATTGGTGAGTCTGATTTTCGCAAACTGCGTCTCCTCGGGGCCGGCTACGTCGACAAGACCGACTTCATCGGTCAGGTGCTCAGCGATCTGAGCCCGGTGCTTCTGTTTCCCCGGCCAAGGCGGTTTGGCAAAACCATCAACTTATCGTCCCTCGCCTATTTTCTCCGCAAAACAGACGAGAACCTGACGCCCCTCTTCGAGGGTTTAAAGGTGAGTCGCGACGCTGCCGCGATGGCACATTTTCAGAAATACCCAACGATATTTATCACGTTTAAAGACGTGAAAGCGACGACGTTTGACAAGGTGCTTGAAGGCATTGGCACGCGAGTCGCCGAGTTATACCGGGAGCACCAATACCTGCTTGATGACGCCGGGCTCGGCCGATCGATGACCATGCGGCTTGAAAAAGTGCTTCAGGGTGCGCCAAGTCAAAGGGATCTTGAGGACTCGCTGTGGGTTTTGTCTACCGCACTTTACGAGCACCACAAGACGCGCGTTGTGATTCTCATTGACGAATACGATACTCCCATTCAGTCAGGTTATGTGAATGGGTATTTCGACGACGTGGTGCTCTTTTTCCGCAACTTTCTTTCAGCTGCGCTCAAAGACAATTCTGCCCTTTATAAAGGGGTGTTAACAGGGATCTTACGGGTAGCGAAAGAAAACATGTTTTCGGGCCTCAACAACATTGTGGTCCACTCCCTCGTCAGTAACGAATACGCCACGTCGTTTGGTTTTACAGAAGACGAAGTAGCCTCCATTGTACCAGTGGATCGCTTGGCAGAAGTGCGGGCCTGGTATAACGGTTACGTCTTTGGCGGTCAGGTAATCTATAATCCGTGGTCCATTCTCAATTATATTAAAAAAGGCACGCTTGAACCTTATTGGGTAAACACCAGCTCCAACGATCTGATTGAGCATTTGGCTACAAAACAGGGCCTGGGGCTATCGGCTCTGTCTGCCGCGCTTCTCAACGGTGAAACCATCCATGTGCTCATTGATGACAACATTGTGTTGCGCGACATTGACCGCCAGCGGGACGCGCTTTGGAATTTTTTACTCTTCTCGGGGTATCTCAAGCTCGCAAAGCTGACGCTCCGCGAGGGGCGATACAGGGGAGATCTGGCCATCCCCAACAAAGAAATTTATCTCGTTTACGAAAACATGTTTGGCAATTGGCTCCATCAAGCGGCCGCGGGCAACGCATTGGTGGATGAGCTTGTTCAGGCGCTTATCAACGGCAATGCTCCCAAGGTACAAAAGCTCTTCGAAAGCCTTCTTTTATCGGCCATGTCGTTTCAAGATCCGGCCGGGCGCCAACCTGAAAAACTATACCATGGGTTTATTCTCGGACTCCTCGTCCACTTGGAGTCAACGTATGAAGTCAGGTCCAATCGTGAATCGGGGTATGGTCGCGCCGATGTGCTGATGCGGCCCAAAATCCCAGGTCAACCCGGCATCGTGATGGAGTTGAAAGTGCTTCACCGCGGCGATACACCCGAAGAAGCCCTCGCCGAAGCCGCCGAGCAAATCCGCGAGAGGCAATACGCCGCCGAACTGCGCAACGCGGGTGTACACATTGTACATGAGTACACATTGCTCTTTGACGGTAAGCAAGCCTGGGTGCGGCGGGTAGAGGCTCAATAGCCCTAAAGTATTGAACCATGCGAATTCTTAGAATGTTCGTTACAAGTCTTGCGGTACTCTCGTGCAGCGGACAAGAAAACGCGTCGGTATCTATCCCATCAATACCGATTAGCTCAGAACCGTCCGCTCAACCGCAGTCAACGTCGAGCGGCTCCGCAAACACCAAACCTCCCCCTGTCATCGGCGACACGGTTCTACCCATCGCGTCTACCGGTGAGTTAACCTTACCTTCCAAAGTGTACTTTCGCACCAACGCGGCGGATCTTTTGCCTGAATCAAAAGCGGCGTTGCAGTCGGTAATCGACTTTTTGGCGCGGCACCCTGAAGTAACTTTGCTCCGGGTGGGGTCGTACGTGGATCGGAGTGGCAACGACACCGAATTGAAGCAGCTCGCCGCGGATCGTGCGCTGGAAACGGTGAGAGAACTTGTGGTCATGGGAGTGGACTGCAAACGCCTTCTACCCATTTCGTTTTGGGACGAAAGGCCGCTGGTTTGCAACGACTGTACTGAAAGTGGGCGCGCGCCCACCCGGCGCATTGCCTTCAGCATTACCAGTATAAATGGGCAGGCTCCGTTTGGGCCGCCGGACGCTGGGAGGGTGGCAGTGGGCGATCCGTGCTCCGTGGGCGGCGGATGGTAGATCTTGCGTGGCGTTCGCGTGGGGGTGCGCACCACCTCACGTGATGTTATGTCGTGGAGGTTTTTCTGGTTGACCGGCGGCGCGCGGCGGTAAGGCTGGCAGCGGCCAAAAACAGCCATAAGCCGACGCCTGTTTCGCTTGAACCGCCGGTGGTGCAGGTGCAGCCCTTTCCACCGCCCGGAGGGTCTGAACCGGCTTGTCCGCCGTTTGCCCCTCCCCCACCATCACCACCTGACAGGCCGCCCCCATTGCCCGCGTTGCCGGCCGCGCCCGAACCACCCGCGCCCGAGCCGGCGGCACCTGAACCGGCTGAACCGGCGCTTCCGCCCGCCCCTCCGGCGCCACCTGTACCCATACCAATGACCGACGGATCTGGAAGGTCACAATCGCCGGTGAAGCTGCACGCCGGTGCTGCTCCGGCGTTACAAACGGCGGACAGAATGTCGTTTTTGTTGTACTTGGTGACGGCACAATTTCCACCGTCATAGACAGTGGGATCTCCCAAGTTACAACCCAATGAGTCTATCACCGACGAATTATCAATATAGTAGTAGAGTGACCCAGGCCAAAATGGGATGGCCCGCCCGGGATCTTCCCACGCGCAGTCGTGAGCCGTGGGCGTGCTGGTGTCACAAAAACCGTAATAGGTATACGACTCGCTGTTTGCACCGAGGTCGGTAAATGCCTGGGCAAAGCTCTGGTTTGAGACGAACGGCACGCAGTTGTAAGCGTTGCCTTGGTCGAGGTAACCTTTGAGGTAGTCAGGTTGGCAGATATTTGAAATCTGACAGGCGCCCATGCCTTGTGTACCCGTCAGTTCAAAGAGGATATCCCATACCGATGCGTTGGCGCGCGACAAGGTCCACGCCACTTGCTGGGCGGGCGCGAGGCCGTCTTGCCAAGCATGATCGCCCACAACACCGGGGCCATTATAGGCATCGGCAAACGTCACGGGGTTGGGTAACATCAGTGTTGCGCTGTTCAAGTGGTCGTGAAGCATGCGGCGAAAGATGTTGATTCCACCCGGCGGGGGAAGGAACGCATCGGGCACTTTCTCCTCGGCGGAATGGGTCATCCAGTAAGAACCTTCAGGCGTTTCATAGTCGCCGAGCGGGTTCCAGGCGTGCCCTGAAGCAAACGTGTCGGCCAGATAGTGGAGCGCCCAACCCTCAATGGCAAAGGCCGCGGCGTCACAGCCGGGTGTACAACTCGCTGCATACTTCTGCGCGGCTATTTTGGCGATCTGATGGTAGTAATGCCAGCTTGAATACGCGAAGCCGCCAAAGTGGTTGTTGTTTTCTAATAAAACGGTGGCGCACTTTGCAGCCACAGCCCACGCGGGCCAATGTTCGTCTTGGTCAAACGTGGCGCAGGCGCCGTTTTGAACGTAGTCGGCAATGGATGACGCATAGTCAGGTAGAGCGCACCATTCGGCCGGGGTATGACCATTGACGTTGACATTGGCGAGCACATTGGGCATCGCAATCTTGTTGCAAATATCAATGTGCTCCGGCGTTCCCCAGGCGAGTGCTGCCGCCGGCGAAAGAAGGAGACCAAAAAAAACCGCAGCGGGAGCCGCTTTACGCAGGGCACGCGACATGGTGGACCTCCAAAAATGCGAGCGTATCAGGCGGCCGGTTTTGAGCGCAATCGTCATGTTCTGCGCTTTTGCAATGGAGGGTGGTACACCTTGCGTGATGGCGGGCTGGATAGTAAGATCGAGCTATCCATGAGTACGCAGATGCTGAAAGCGATTGCCGGAGCGCTGCCGATCGACACCGCCGTGCGCATTGAACTCGTTGAAGGTGTTCCGATCTTCCGTGCGCCGCCTCCGGTTCAGGAACGAATCGAATTGCTCCTGGAACGAGAGCGGACTGTCGCGCTCAACCCCGACGAGGCTCAGGAACTTACGCGCTACGAGGAGCTTGACGACTTTCTGAGTCTTGTAAACCGGCTTGTCCGCAACGAAATTGTGGCTGCCAACAAAGCACTCGCCGTCACGAGCTGATCGACGGCAAAGTTGTTCCGCTCCTAAAAAAGCGCTGCGATTTCAGGCGCCAAACGGGTTTCTGACCCTCAAGAACGCCCCTGGGCGACTCCAAGTCGCGTTTTTAACCCTCAAAAACGCCCTGCCGCGGCGCCAAACGCGTCTTTGACCCTCAAGAAAGCCGTGCGGCGGCCCCCAATCGCGTTCTTGACCCTCAAAGAAGCCGTGCAGCGGCCCCCAATCGCGTTCTTGACCCTCAAAAACGCTCTGTGGACCGGTCTTTGGGGCAAATTGGGGTAGCGACGAGCCGAGGACCGACAAAGAGGACGGCTCACGGGCGCGCGTTCTGCTCGCCGCCGTGAACTTCGAGGAGCATGCCCTGGTGCGCAAAGGTGGCATTCGCCAAACGAACCGCCTCGGTGAGAGAGGCGCCGGACTCCAGCCAGGCCCGGAAGAGAGTTTCGGAATGGGTACACATCGCGTCGATGGGGATGGGCGCCGGGGCGGCGACAACGGTGGCGATCCCCGCCGCCAACGCGGCACGCACCAGTCCGCTGGAGACGGCATCACACGTGTTGAAGAGCGCGACGCGAGGGAGCCGTTCGGCGCGCCGGGGCAGCCATGCGGCGAGGGTTCGGCCGTCGAGCGCCGGTCGCCCTGACAGAACCATCCCGCCGGTCCCCTCCGAGTGTCCCAGCAGGTAGAGCACGCCGGCAGTCGATGCCTGCATGTGTCGTCTGGCCTCTTCGGCCAGAAAGACCACTTCACTGCCCACAGGAATCCCCGCGCGCTCTGCCATGCTTTTGAGGGTGCGGAAGTGAGCGGCCACGTTGACGCGCCGATTGATGCGCGGGGTGTCGAGATAGAGGAGCTGGATCACGGCAGCGGATCCTTCGACACCGCATCCGGATCGAAGCGGCGAAATGCCCCCGTGCCAGGCTCCCAGTCCAGCACATCCTCACCGCCGAGCCAGATCAATTCGTGACTCTCATCGATGTGTTGCCAGTGGCCTTCCACGAGCGGCGCGGCTCCCAGGGGATCGCCCTGGCCTTGGACCGAGCGATCATAGCGCCAAACTCGGTACCATCCGGTGCTCGGCTGCCAAGACAAGACGCGATCACCGCCCAGATAGAGGAGGCGGTGACCCTCGCGGATGGTCTGCCAGGTTCCGTGAACCTCCACGGTGGGCAGGGGATCGTTCTGCGGGTCCACCGTGCCGCTGGCGCTGCGGTCCAACACCCAAACCTGAAACTTGCCGGTGGCGGGCTCCCACTCGAGCACGCGGTTGAGTCCCAAGTAGATGAGCTTCTTGCTGGAGCGAATGCTGGTCCAGTTGCCCGTGGCCAGCGGCGGCTCTGCCAGGATATCGGGCGTGGTGCCGTCGCTCTTGGTGCCGGAGGAATCGACCCGGTAGAGGCGGTAGTTGCCGGTCGAAGGAACCCAATCGAGGACGAGGTCGTGCTCCGCGGGCGGATCGGCCTCCATGTCGCGACCGAGCCAGATCAGCTCGTGACTAGACGTGATGGTGCTCCACGTCTGCATATCGAAGGGCCCCTCCCCGGGGAGAGCGGTGAGCATCGAGTAACCGGGCGGCGCGAACAGGTTATAAGGCCACACGCGGTATTGGCTGGAGCTTGGCCCAGGCACCCAGTCGAGGAGACGACGCTGACCGAGATGAACCAACCGATGGCGGCCGTCGATCGCGAGAGGTGTCCAGTTTCCCAGCAGCACGCCCGGCGGAACGAACTCAAAGCGCGCCTCGTCGTTCCACACCGACCAGAAATAGCCCTCTTCCCCGTCGACCTCCATCTTCACCCGAAGACACTGATACTGGCCTTCAATGGTGTGTCCGCGAAACATCTGCTCGGCTTGAAAAGCGACGCCCATCACGATGAACGTCTCCCCCTTGGCCACCGAGCGAACGACCCCCGATGGGGCGACCGTCGGCGCGATCTGGGCGCGCTTGAAGATGTGTACACCTCCGTCCAGCGAGGGTTCAAAGCCGTGCCACAGACTGCCCCCGGCGCGCGTCACCACGTACCGCGTCTGGTCGTTCATCGCGAAGAACCTTCTTCGAAGGTACACGCTATGAAGGCAGACATCCCACGGCTCGTAGCACTTCTCTCCTCCGTAGGTACCCCACAGGAACGTTTGCACGCCCTCGGTCCCCGTGGTGTCTGCCATGAGCACTTCGAGGCACTGGTAGGCTCCCTGCGCCCCGTTGACTCCTGGTCCGGCGTTCGAGGATTCGTAGAGAACCCGCCGCACCGTGAACACCTCCCCTTCCTGCAAGGCCCGGATGCGTTGCTCCGCGGTAGTCACCGGCGGCAGAGGCGAGGGTACTGTGCTCGAATAGCGCTCGGACGTTTTGTAGGATCCGAACGGATAGAGATCCTGAGGATCCTGATCCACGCCCGGGAAACTCTGCTGGATCGTGCCCGGGTCGTAGCTCCTGAACAGCGACCACGGTTTGTTGACCTTGAACCACCGGCCCAGCCACTCCTCGGGCGCTCCCAGCAGCAGATCGTCGCGCTTATAGCAAGTCTCACGCCCGTAGGTTCCCCAAAGGAAGCCTTCCTTCTCATCGGCCACCATCTTTACTCTCAGGAGCTGGTAGGGCCGCGGTGGAAAGGCCGGCCACCCTTCAGTGCGGCCAGGCAAAGCCGGAGTTTGATCGGGAGTAGCCAACCCCTGATCGACGACCTCCATGACGTTGAACAGCTCTCCCTCCGTCAGCAAGCGAACGCGCTCGAACAGTCGTTCGTTTTTTTCTGTCGGTGAGAACTTCTCACCTCGAATGATCGCCGCCGGGTTGTATTCGCGGAACAAGCCCCAAGGTTTCAAGACTTTGAACGTCCTGAATTGCCAGTCACGTTCGCTTCGAAGCCAGTGAAGCGGCAGCCCGTCGCTGCACTGGCGCGAGGTACGCGGCTTGGGATGCCAATCTTTGAAGAGTTCCGCACCAGGCGGGATCGATGTGGCCGCCGAGTTCCTCATGATTTCTTCCGGGTTCTCGAGATCCACGAAGGCCAGATCGACCCGCACCTGGGTTTTCGTGAGGGGACGAATCCCGACCACTCCGAGGGTGTTCTGGGCGTTGGACCACATCGCAAGTTCGAAGCCCGCTGCTGCTCGCACTTCGCGTTCCCTGTCCTCCGTGAACTTCGTCGCTGCTTTTGCCTGAGTTGCGAGCGTCTCCGAGCCGCCTTCCGGCAATTGAAACTTGCTCCACAGCTTGTCCCGAAGCGACGCAGCATCCTTCGCTGCCTTCGCTTTTACTCGAACTCCCTCGCTCTCCGACGCACGGTCGGGGGGCATCCAGTCCTGCGGAATGCTCGTGATCAGGTCACGATTTTGCTCGTGCTTGACCATCTTGTAGTCGTTGGAGGTTGGTATATGACACGCAGGGGACGTCACAAACTCCCACACGGTCCGCTCGCAGTCCGGGCTGCCGGCAAACGTCGAAGACGTCGCGGCGGCCAATTCTGGCGGCCAGCGTGTGTCAACCTGGATGAGGCGACTGTGATGCACATCGCCAGAGATCACCAGAACATCCCAGCACGCGGCGTCGAGCGCCTCCCACAATTCGCCATACTCCTTATGATAAAATGGCGGATTGTGGTCTTGCTTAATGAATTTCCAACTAAAAAGGGAAAAATCTTCATTGTAGGTAATTGGTTCGATCACCAAGGGCTGGCCGAACACGAATACACCGGGTCCCCGAAGTGAGGTCGCCCAGCGGTAGAGCCGCTGCATGTCGCCGTCGAACGTCATTTGCTGCTTACTGGCGACCTCGCGGGAGGAACGACCGTCCAGCACGCAGAACGAAGCCTGGGGCGCGGAATTGTCCGTCGCTAGCCTTGGTCGCTTGAACTCATAAGAAAGAGAGCCACTTGTCGACCATGTTAATGGTGGATTGAGCGGCAACTGAAATGCCCGGAGGCACGCGCGTGCGGCGGCTCTGAATTCTGCGAGGCCAGCCGTGCCAGAGTTCTGCGGTGCGCGGTCAAGGTGTAGCTGCCACTCAGGATAGTCGTTCCAGTACTCATGATCATCCCAGGTAGTGAATGTCGGCAAACTGTTCAGGCTTTGCGCGTAGTCGCCCGTGAGCCAATAGCGAAGATATCGTCCCAGTGCCTCGGACCACGCGAGGAGCGCCAATTGCGACTGCCAGCGTCGGCTCAATTTCTTGTGGGCATCGTCCGAACGGGCCGGAGGTCGGACAGGCACGATTGAGGTCCCGAACACCCTGTCCGGGATATCCGGCGCGACATCCAGGTAAAGATTATCGCCGATCAGGAGCTTGAACGCCGCGCTGTCTAGCGGCCAGTCGTGCTCGGCTTTCCTGTTCTTCAGCCACCTGAGCGCCTCCCGATAATTCGACCCCATCGTAAAATAATCATAGTAGCAGCTTGCCACGACAAATGTCAGACCTTTCGAGAAAGACTGCGGTGCCAGCGTCGCGAACTGGCATTCTGCGGACGCCAGGATCCGGTTATCCCCCTGTGCGATCAGCTCGACAACAAGTCGGTGGTCGGCTCCTTCTCGTAGGTCCACGTTGTTCGACGCGACCAAAAGGCGGATGTCCAGCGCCTTCAACCACTCAATCAATGTTTGGGCGGACTCCTTGTCAGTGTCACTGGCCTCGCGGTTGCCTACCGGTTCAACCGGTACCTTGGCGCCCGAATCGAGGCTGGCGCGGATCTCCCCCTCGCCGACGGCGATGACGAGCGCTCGGAACGTGCGACCCGTCACGGCGCCGGGTATCACGTGAACAAAGGGCGCCTTGGGCAGCTCCCGACGGAGGTCAGCCTCCGCCGTGGACGTGTAGAGTTCGCCGACAAAGGCCCGAACAAGCGCGCGTCTCGCTTCGATGTCGCCACCGGGCGCAGAAGAAGCGTTTTTGATCTTTTCGACCATGTATTTGAAGACACCCCGGACTTGCTCGTAGGTGGACGGGATGGTCACCACGCGCACCTGGTCAGCGCCGACGCCCTTCTCTGCGCGTGTCTGTGCGAGGGGCAGCAGCTCATCAATGGCGCGCTTCCAAGCATTCCACAGCTTTGCGTGCTCTATCTCGTCGACGGTCGGTGACATCCCGATCGGCACATCGTGTCCGAGGTCGGAGCGGTCGGCGCGCCCGGAGCCGCCGATGGGTGCAGCAAGACCGAGCACTGTGATGGGGTGGCGCAGGCGCCAGAGGAGGTCGTCCTTGTTCTCGGCTGCGGCGAGAAAACGGCGACCGCAAGAGTAAAGCGCGTCCGTCACGCTTCGGGTGGCCCAGACATACTCTTCCCTGCCCGCGCTCGGATGGACGGTGATCCCGAACCACGGTGCTCCGTAGAAAAGCCCCCACGTTTCACGGTTTCGTCTCCATCGTCGCTGCGTATGTGGCCGGATTGTGGCGTCCAGCATGTTGGGCAGGGCGGGGCGGGGCGAGCCAAGAGGGCCGAATTGAACCTTGTGGTACCTGGCATCAAGCCGTTTGAAAAGAAGGATCGCCTTCTCAACCTCCTCGTCTCGGCGCTCCGGAGTACTCGCGTCGATCCGCACTCCCAGCCCGCGTAGAATGACGGCGAGCCGATCTTGGTAGTCGTCCACCGTTTCGCCAGGGGCCGGTCTTGCCGGAAGATCAAGACGGAGCGGGCGCCGCGGGTCGGGCGGCAGGCGCGCTCGCAGCAGGGCGTCGAGCGCAGTCCATGTCGTCTTGGTCACTCCGACCTGCCGTGACTCATCCTCGTCCGTCGCGATGCCGTGCTCGTCCCAAAAGGCTCGAAGAACGCGAAGCGTCTCGGCGTCGAGAACGCCGGTCCGCCAGTTCGGCGGCCCGGCATGCCCGGTGAGGTGCAACCACGTCTGGAGCGTCAAGACAGCCTCGCTCGCTTCGCCGTAGCGCAGCTCCGGGTACCGGTGCTCCTCGATAATGGCTTCGATCTCTTCGGGGGTCATAGGTTTCTCCCTGCTCTCGCCACGGTCAGCTCGGATCGCTCTCGCCAGGCTCCGGCATGGCTTGCTCGCCATACGCGGTGAAGCTCAGCACTTCGTACGTTTCGTCGAACAGGCAGCTCACCGAGAGCCTCTCCGACGCGCCTTTCCAGTCTCTCACCACCCGGTGTTTCCTCGAACGACTGCCGCTCTCGGCGATCAGCCACTCTCGCCCGACTGCCAATGCCGAGACTACGGCATCTGATGTCAGCACCACGCCCCGCTCGCTGAACGCCGCCCGCAAGGCTTCGGGGAAAATCCCCTTGTCCAAATCGGCGGGGAGGGCCGAGCCTGGGGCGAGGTCGATTGCCCAGAGGGGTTTCTCGGAACCGGCAATGGACGTCTCTGTGTGGCTGAATGTGCCCTCCCAGCTATCGGGGTTGAAGCGGTCACCGCGCCGGATCACCCTGGGTTTGGGCAGCCAGCCGAAGGCCGCGAGGTCCGTCTGCGTCGCGCCGCCGCCGCGCCGGGTGCGCAGGATGCCAAAGGCGTTCTGCGGCTGGGGCCAGACCTCAATGTCGGTTCGGACAACGCCCGTCAACTGAAGAGTCTGGATCTCCTTGCCGCTCGCGTCCGAGACACGCGCAGTCAGCCGGACTTCATCGTAGTTCTGGAGCGTCAGGTCGAAGTTGTCGTTGTCGGCAGCGGCGGTCTCCAGCACGGCGGGCTGGTTTAGGCCCATCTCCCACACCCAGCGGCGGACGCCCTTCGATGTGTCGGCCCGGCGGATACCAGTCAACTTGCCCGCGGATTGCAGGCCGCGCAGCTTGTTCACCGCGCTGTCTGTGACCTCATAGACAACTTCCGCGAGGGTGTAGGAGCCTGTCACTTCTCGGCGATGCAGGCTCATCGTGAGCTGGATCCGCCAGCCGGGGGTCTCGGGGATGAAGCGAATCTCCGGGTAGGCTACGTCGACCCCGGCATACACCGCGCGATCGAGCCCCAGGACCAGCTTGTTTCCCTCGATCTCCTGACCAACGGCGAGCAGCCGGCGATTGAAGATCGGATCTTGCCAGGTGAGCCGGGCGAAACGGAAGGGCGCCGGCCCGTCAACAGGTTCGACGGCACAGGTGCGGCGGGGCGCGGGATCGGTCGGCTGCACCACCTGTGTTGGATCGAAGGGATAGAGTTCCGGCGGGAGCGGCACCGGGCGCGGGTGACGAAACTCATGGGCCATTGAGGCTGAGCGACGGAGCACGCCGAAGCTATCCTCGTCGAGCAGCGCGGTGCGGACGCGCATCAAGCTGCCGGGACGACCGCTGGTGAAGATTTGCACGGCTCGGGTTGGGAGGAAGGGTCGCAGCGACCCACGCTGGGCTTCCGAACCTCCCTGGAGCTTGCGACTCGCGGGAAGGAAACGGCCGGGCTCGTCGGCGGAAGCCTCGTCGCGGCGCGTGAGGTCGAGGAACATTAGATCGCGGGAGGTTTCGACCCAGCGGTGATGGCCTGCCCGCGGATCGGCCCAGGGCAGGCGCGAGGCGTGCTCGGGGCCGGGCGCTGTACCGGCCAGTTTGTAGGCGAGCCCCACGGCGCTGCCTGCCGCCGGAACTCGCACGACCACCGCCACCTCGCGAAAATCGATGGGCTTTCCGCCGGAGAAGGCGCGGAGAACATAGACCGCTGTGCGGCGGGGAACCAGTGTGTGATTCGCCTTGCCACTAACGTCGAGCGTCTCGTCGTGGTCCTTGATGCCCAATTGCAAGGAGAACGGGCCCTGCTTCGTGCGCCAGCGAAAGGTGACGGGGGCGCCCGCGTGGACAACGGCGGGTTCGGCGATGAGTTCGTCAATCGCCGTCTGCGGGCTCTGGCGGTCGATGCTCGGAGGCGGTGGCTCGAACCAGGTGCGGCGCTCGTAGTGGACCACACCGCCCAGGTAATCTGGACCCAGGGCCAAGGGGTCAAAGTCCGTTGCCGCCGGCAATGCTTCGAAGCGCAGGTCGGGGCGGAGAGGTTTGGTGGAACCCAGAGCGCGGCGCTTCACCGGGCGCTCTGCCGTCGAAGTGGGGCTCTGCGGGAGGATGAAATAGGCACTCTGCGGCAACGTTGAGGCTGCACTGAGGGTGGTGGCCCGGAGAAGCGGGGCCAGGCGGCTGAATATCCCTGCCGCCTCCTGCTTCACCCAGGCACGCACCCTGGCACGAACCGGTGACTCGCTCCGGTCGGGTGGACCGGTGAACAGCACTGTGGTCCAGTTCTCGTCGGGGCCGATCGCCAGGCGGAAAACGCTACGCGCCGCCAGCACCGGCTGTACCCCGTTGTTGCCCCAGCGCGCCCCGGAGGAAGGCACCCATATCTCCACCAGAATGTGCAGATCCGTCGTGGAATTCGCACTCGCGGCGGGCTCGCTCACGGCGGGTTCTGTGATGGCGGGAGGCGCGATGGCCAACAAAGGACTGGCGAGGAGGTACGGGCGCGGCCGACCATCCGGGCCGATCAGTTGCTGCCAGGGCAGCTCGGCGGAGACTGCCTCGGGAGTGACCTCGGTGGCAGCCACCCAGGCCCCCGCGCCGCGCGAGGTGGCAGCCATGCGTCCCAGCACCTCCCCCGCCGCGGCAAAGGGCTTGATCGTCGTGTCCGCGGCGTCTCCCTTTGTGCGCGAGGGCCAGTCGGTGAACACCAGCCAACCTGGGGCGAATCCCGGCATGGGCTGCGTGTAGGGCAGGAGTCTCTCCCATGCGGCTGGCCCAAGGAGCACTTGATCCACGGGACTGCCCACCCCGGGGTGCGGCGGACCGTGGCCGAGCGAATAACGGTCGAGCAGGTCGCGGTGCAGTAACGATTCTCGGGAAACCAATGGTTCTCCGTCGACAAGGACTGGGGCCTGGCCGGGGGCGGGCAAGGCGCAGCGCAGGGACGGCGAAAGTCCCGCCGTCTGACCGAGCACTCCCGCACTGTCGCTTAGGAAAGGCAGCGGCAGCCGCACCCAGTCGTGGGTGGTCGTTTCGTCTGGGGGAAAGAAGTCCGATTCCAGCGTGGGCAGGCCAGCGAGCGCACGCGGGCCGTCGCGCCAAAGCATGGCAAAATCGCGACCGATTGCCGAGGCGGACGCGAGGCCGGAGGGGCTATCCTCGGGCGTCTTGAACCTCAGCCAGAAGGCCTCCGTGGCCTCAATGATCATCGTGTCGGCGGTGGCGGCGCCCTTTCGCAGCGCGTTCGCCAGCGCTTCGCCGAGCGGTCCAGCAAACCCGTTTTCGTAGGCGATCCGAGTCCGAGGCGGAGCGAGCGCCTGGAAGTTCCGGCGGACTTCGCCGGCATTGAGGGCCCGCTGATAGACCGCGACAAGGCGCAGCTCGCCGAGCCACGGCTGCTTGCCCGTCAGCTCGTTGCCGAGTACCAATCGACACTGCCGATCCCAGCTTGCAAGCGGTCCACGAAGGAGGGCCCGAGCGCGCTCAACGCCGTCAACGTAGATGATGGCTGTCCCGGCCGCGTCGCGCGTGACAACGAGGTGCGTGAGTTCAGCTGTCAAGGCGCCGACCGGCGAGTCCAACGTAGCCGCGTTGCGCGGGTCATCCGAGCCTCGACTCTGCTCGGGGCCAGTGGTGCGCAGGGTGACATGGTAATAGTTGGCCGGGCGGCCGCGGTCTTGGTCCCATCTCAGCTCCAGCGAGAGCCGGCCCGCTCCGGGATTTTTGCTGAGCGTCAGCAGACAAGCGGCGTCACGACGCGCGGGCATCGGGGTCCGGATCCACGCTTCAAAGGTGATTTCATTGGAGACGCCGCATGCGTCGAGGATCTTGGTGGCGGCCTGAGGCGAGGCCAGCACGGTTGAGGATCGAACGATCAGCCCGCCTTCGCTCCATTGAACAGCATTGGGGTCGGCGATGCTCAGGTCCAGCGGGGTTCCAGCGCCGGAGCGATCGCGCACCACGGCGCCGGTACCTTCGTCAAAGACATACAGAGCCAGCAAGCCGGCCGTCACGCGCGGCAGTCCGGGCACCCTAAGATCGACCTGCTTCGAGCCGCGCAGGAGCACTTCTTCAATGAAACTCGTCGGCGCACCCAGGCGAACACGCTGGGGCGCGACCCAGGCCGCAATCTCCCGCTCCCCCGATGGACCGGTCGCGCTGAGACGATGGCTGGCAAGCGCCGGAAGCTCGATCATCCCGGACAGGCCGGAGGGATCCTCGGCCGGCGTCATCACCCGGGGAGAGAAGAAGGCCCGCGTCGAAGACGCCACCAATCGCTCCCCGGGGAGGGTGGCCTGGCGCCACGTGAAAGACACCGCATGACTGAGGGTTTCGCCGCCCGGCGCCGACCACGTGAGCTGGTTGGACACGTGAAGCTGCCCGGTCAGCTGGATTGAGACCTCCTGGGCAGCAGGCGGCCGCAGGGTTGCCACGAGAAGGGTCGAGAGACGGTGCGGCTGCGGGGGGAGCCGGGCCGGGGACACCGCGGGAATCATGGGCGCCAGCGAAGTCTCCAGCAGAAGCTGAAATTCCTCCAATCCGACGAGCTGGGTAACCACCTCGGATGTGGGGCGCACGAAGCTCAAACTGAGATACGCGAGCAGGGCGGCGTCCTGCGCAACCGGCCAGCCCGGAAGCAGCTCGAAGGGTGCGCCCGGACCGCCGAAACCGGGAGAACGACGGAGCGCGAGAGACACCTGACTGGACGAGATTTCAACCCCGTCAGCCAGTTCGCCCGGCACCGTGACAAGGGATCTCTGCTCCCCAGAGGCCAGAAGACGGACGCGATCGAGGGCCACCGACGAGCCGCGCGAGTTGATCCGCAACGTGAGTGACAAATCGGCCAGGAGATGCGTAGGTGAGCGGTCCAGCGGGATGGCCAGTCGAAAGGTGAGCACGACACTGCCGACCTCGGCCCGGCGGCCGAGGGTCACGGTCCCGGCAGTGGCCGCGAGAGTTGAGGGCGGAGCCGCCGACACCAGGATTCTTCCAGTCAACAATGGCTCACCGGACAGCGAGTCGGCGCTGCCTATCGCAAGCTCCACGGGCAGGGACCAGGTGCGACCGAGGAAGGGAAAGACCAGTCGCGCCGGCTCTCCGGGCGTACCGAAGATCATTTTCGGACCCGTGGCGGTAGCGGCCAGAGCCACCCGGCCATCCAGCCAGGGAAGCGGATCGGAGAGGCGAGCCCGAGTGGCATCCGCGATATCGGGGGTGGGCTCGAACAGTGGCCAGAGGAACCGGCCGCTCAGGCCCTCGACGCGCCATTTGTCGCCGTCGCGCCGCAGGCTCAGACGCACCCTTTGGCTTGCCTCATCGGCCAGACGCACCGGAGAGTCCATGAAGTGCAGGACACCCGCCAGCACGATGGCGGTCGGCAGGTCAGGCTCGGGCGCACCCGCCTCCGGGAACTCGACCCGCTCCAGGCGCATCACCTGGAAGTGCACCCCCCAGAGGCGGCAAGGGCCAAGCGTACCCCAGCGGAAATCGCGCAGCACAGCGTCGTGTTCGCCGATCGAGTCAGCGTCGAAGACCCATGCTCCGCCGCGTAGTTCCAGCGGCAACGCCACGAAATACAGACTCAGGGCCACGTTCTCAGAAGAGAGATCCAAGCCCGGATGCGACCACTGAAAACACGAAACCACCGCTGACTCCCGCGCCGGCGAAGGGCTGACGGAAGGCACGCGTGTGAGTCTGCCGCGGCCCGGCTGCTCGGGTAGTGAGAAGGACACCCGGCCCACCTGATCGAAGACCAGTCGCCGTGCACCTGTCTCCACGACCTGCGGCAGGAGGCATCCAGCGCGGACTTCGATCGGCGCCCCGGCGTCTCCGCTGGGCGTCAGAACGGGGCTGAGAGTCGGGTCGTGGACATCGACGGTGAAGCGCGCGCTCGCCCCTTCGAGGAGGCGGTCGGCGGCGATGAGCGACGGCGCGCCTCCGAGAGGAAGGGCGAAGTCGACGGAGGCGAGAGGTGGAATTGCCCGCAGGGAAGCCAGCCCCGGGAAGCTTTGCCGAGCATAGAGATTGTGGATTTGCACAGGCTGCGAGGCCACCGAAAGCACGGTGCCAGGAACGAAGCGGACCGGAGTGTCGACCAAGACATCGCTCTGGGACTGGGCGAGCGAGGCCAGTCGCGTCAGCTCTTCCCACCAGGCCGGCCCATCGAACCGCGAAGTTGGCGCGGGGGCACCCGGTTTGCTCGGCTCCTTGAGGCCTTGTAGCGCGAACAGCTCGTCCAGGATCGGCAGCTCATGGCGGATCAGCCAGCGGATGGCCCCGTCCGCGGGAAGGCCGACGTCGATCGAGAGCCGCTCGCCTTGCACCAGCGCCAGTCCCATGCCGGGCAGTTCGGGGGCGATCCACGTGAATACCGGGGGGGTTCCGGACCCGCGCTCGGGCATCTCAGGAGCGGAAAACGCCCCTCGTTGCAAGATGGAGAGAGGCCAATCGTCGCCGAGGCGGAAGGTGATTGGCTCCCTCGCCAGCGGGCGCAAGGGCATGTACGTGCGTTCTGCGCACAGCCGATGATCAGGATCCAGCCGCGGATCGCCGTGGACGGGGAGCGCCGGTATCCACCGCAGTCCGGCTGGCCGGAACCAGTAGAGGGCACGGGCCGCCTTCGAAGGCGGCAGTTGCACGTCGATCGAGGTGTCCCCCCAGTCCCCTTCAAGCGCGGGTTCTTCGCGAACACGGCCGGGTGTGAAGCGTAAACGCACACGCCAGGCAAGGGCATCGGCGGCAGCGACTTGACGGCTCTCGCGAACGAAGGAAAGGCCGAAGAAATAGCTGGGTGCAGGACCGTCTTGCCCAACGGGCTGGGGCAGCGGCGGCGGGCCCGTGAGAGGCTTCGTTGTGAAAGCCGAAGGCGGCACATACGACGGCAAGAAATCCTCCAGGCGCACGCTTGGATCGTGCAGCGCAGCTTGGATCGACAGGCAGGTGCAACGGGGGCCGTCGAATTGAAAGACAAACGTCGCCTGGATCTGGCCGGCATCCCTGACGAGCAGGCGAGTTCGACTGATCCTGCGGAAGTCGGGGACGAGCGGACCAGCTCCCCGCTCGCCCTCGCCGCCCGCTGCCCGCCACGGCACTTCCGCCAGGTGAAACAGGCCTTTCAGGAGACGCTGGCCCGTATTGATGGCAGCAAGCTTGGTTGGCTGGGGCCGATCGACGGGGAGATGGAAAGCCCCTGTCTCCGTGAGCAGCCAGAGGGCGTCTTCTCCTGGGTCTTCCGGGTTTGACCGGGTTTGGAGGGTAAGCAGGAGATCGTCCGGATCCGGGGTAACCTCGAAGTCGCCGGACCACTGACTCGCCAACGGCTCGCCCGAGGACTGGTAGCTGTAGGTGATCGCGTCTGACTGGCCCGACGCGGGCGCGCTCGAAGAGCACGCGAGCCGCGCCCCCGCAAGAGTGAGCTGAAGGGCGGCAGGCGACCAGCGAGCCACACCACCCGCCACGCCGCGCAACTCCACATCGAAGAGGCTGGATCCCGGATTGAATACCCATCCGGTGGCGTCCCGAATCCAGGCGATCTCGGCGGGCAGCGGGGCCGCAGCAAGACCGATGTCGGGCGAGCCGGGCGCCGGCAAACCGCTCGCATCAAGCCGGCTGGCTGTGGCCTGCACGACCGTGGCCTGATAGCGCGCCAAGCTGTCCCGCCAGCGTGGGCTGCGCTCCACCACCAGCCGATCCCGGCGCGCCGGCAGGGCCGCGAGGTCGCTCTCGAAGCGAAAGAGGCCGGGCATGGGCAATAGCTCGGGCAAGCTCGTTGGGGATGCGCCCGCGGCAGTAGGTGAGGTGAGCGAGGGATCCCACCACGGAACCTGTCGCGCGCCTTGCAAGAGGAGCCCATCCACATCGACGAGAAGGGCACTGTTAGATGTGGGAGCGGCAAGACCGAACAGCGAGAACACCTCTGCAGGCGTAATGGCTCGGCCCGAAGCCGCAGGTGAGGTCAGCCCGGCGGCACGAAGAAGGGCGTCGTTGCTCTGAACGAACCAGGCGCGCTCCACCCAGCTTGCCCAGGCGGAGCCGTTGCTCAGGGAAACGGCGCGCTCGAACGACGTGCTAACAACGGACAGCGGGGTGCTGCCCTGCTCCGCGCCGGTCCGCGATTCGGCGCTCGGGTCGTCCAGCACGCATGCGAGCGGCGCGATCGAGGCATGGAAGGTCACATCCAGGAAGGTGGTCTTGCCCGGCGTTGGCAGGAGCAGCTGCAGGCGCTCCAGTCGCAACCGGCCAACCCAGGTGCGGGGCGCCGTGTCTGCCGCGGGGGGGCGCGGGCCCACCCGCGGACGCCGCACGGGATCGAGCGCGGTTGGTCCGTGCTGGCCATCCCGGCCCGAGGAGAGGACATAGGCCATCGCGACCCACGCGCCGTTCGGATTGAAGACGATCAGCTTCATGATATGGGCTCCTCGCTGGCGACACGCGAGAGGGAGGTGACGGTGGACCCGGACGGGCCGTAAGCCCGCGAGCAATGCAGCTCGATGACGAAATCGAATTCTGCGGCAAGATGCTTAAAAGTGTCGCTCATCCCCAACGCCAGGGAGGCGGCTCCGGCGCCGGAGCCTTCGGACAAGCTCAGGCGAGGCATAAAAGGAGAAGCAAGGGTGAGGGTGCGCTCTTCAATCTTGCCGGGGGCGCGGAAATACAGGCTGCCGGCGGTGGTGCGCGCCATAAAGGAAGGGATCTGCACCGGGGTGGAAGCGGCCGGATCGGGCGGAACGGACTCTACCACGAGGAGAGGAGTGACCGTCTCGAACAGGGGATCGCCCTTGAAGCGCCGGATGAGCAAGGTGTATCGCAGATCGAAGTCCCACAGGCGCGTCGCCAGCGGTCGCTCGTTGATCCAAAGGGCGCGGTCAACGTCGTCGAGACTGTCCCACACCGAGGGGACGCGCCACCAGATCTCCAACAGACCGCCGGGGCCCACGCGCCAGCCAGCGCTCGCGGGGTCAACCGTCGGCACCCGCGAGGGGAACACTGGACTGGCATCCACCAGGCGAAGGGGCGAGTCCACGTCGTCCGTCCGAGCAAAGACCCCAAGGCGATAGCGGTAGTAGTAGGGCAGCTTGGGGATCCGCACGCTCAACCCCTTGGGGAGGAGCAGACCCGTAAACGGGTGCCCGGCCAGACCGGCCGAACGAGGAAGCGCGGGCGAAGGCTCCGCCCAGGCAGCATCCGCACGGAGCAGTGCAGTCTCGGTCGCGCTCGGACCCGGTGGTCCCCCGTCGTCGACCTGGGCGGGCCGGTCGGTCCATGTTTGATTGCCGGTCCACTTAAGCCACGCTGCGGTGGGCGCGTCCGGTCGACGCCAGCCGGACCACACATCCCAGTTCGGCATCACCTCGGAGAACAGACTCCAGGCCACGCCACGATACCCGAGGCGATTGCGAAGTGTCTCGTTGGATTGCACCAGAGCCTCCTCGTCGTGCGCCTCAATGATCCACTCCGAACATGGAATCTCGTCCCTCAAGAAGCTGCCGAGGAAGCGAGCCGCTGGGGGAGCCGGCGGCTTGACACGGGGCAGACGGACCAGGAGCGACGGAGACTCGGTCTCCTGCGGCGCCGGTTTGTCAACTTGTATTCCAAGCTCGCGGTAGAGAGGGAAGTAGCGACTGACGCGCTCGACACGGTAGGCAAAGCGGCGCGCGTACTGTTCGACGTAGTAGATCTGGATGGCGATGGTGTCGTCGGCGTCGAGCGGCCGCGAGAAGCTGCCGCCCTCCTCGTAAAAGGCAACCCCCAACGCCACGGGCGGCGGCTCACCATCCAGCAGTGGTCGCTGCCGCAAGAAGCGACGGGTCAGGGTCTCGTAGCTTTCCAGTGTGGCGTCGAGCAGGCCGGGCAAAGAGGCCCCAAAAGCTCGTGTGAGTGCCTGCACGAACGTCCGCAACCCCTGTCGCCGAGCCTCAAGCGGGCCGGGATTGGCGTCGGGCGCCGGGAGCCGACGGAGCCGAGGAAGGAGGCTCACCCGATGAAAGCCCATCGGACTGCGACGATCTCCGTTCACCATGACTTCCAGGACTACTTGTTGTCGGCTCGGCTCATCGCCGCGCTCGACGGCCCGGAATTCGCGGACGATCGCTGTGAGCAGCTCGAAAAGGTCACGCGCCGGCAGTGTGCCGGTCTCGTTCACCAGTGTCAGATCGACCGAACGCCCCAGCCACTTGAGCAGCCCGCTGCCGTAAGGATCCTTGGCTTCGGCGTGGTTTTCGAGAAGAGCGCGATAGGTTAGCTTCGCCAGCTCCTCCTGGCTTGGCCCGCCCTGAACGATCTCGACGCGGTAGCCCCGATGCGCCGCCCGTTCCTTCAGCGCGGCAAGGATCTCCGACAAAAGCACGTGCAAACGGGCCCCCTCCGGCAGTAAGCCTGACGAGTCCATGCTGGCTTGAACTTCGTCGGCGCCGAAGTCCAGCCAAGCCAAAGCCTCTCCATCGCCGGACGCTGTGTGCACGGCAAACGCCGACGCCTCCGCCTCCCGGAGGTAACGCCCGTGCCATTTCGGCCAGGGTTCGCTCCGGGGAGGGGTGAGGCGATAGCGCTCCGCGCCGATCACCTCTATGTCCGCCAGGAGCTTGAATGCGGCGGGTTGGTCTGGAGTACCGGCGTCGCGATCACGGGTGAAGACGCGGTAACCGCCAGTGAGGTGGCGTTGCGCGCCGTCCGTGTAGGGATGGTGCAGAATACGCAGCGTCAACTCCCGTTGACTGAGATCGCTCAGCTCCACGCGCTCGAATAGCTTGTCGGCATCGAGAGAGGGGCGCGGCTCGGTGGCGGTTTGCAGCTCCGCACGCATGTCAGAAAGGGCCACGTGGGCCAGGATATCGCTCGACTCAGCGCTGTCGCCGGGAGCTGGAATACGCTCAAGGTAAGCTTGTGGACGCTCGGGAAGAGTACGCGCGCCGGCCCGCAGATGGGTAACGTGATGGCAGCGAACGAGTCGAGAAGCGTTCCCATCGGCCGAAACGGCGCGAACGTGGAACTCGAACAGCGTCCCGTATCGGAAGGCTTGCAGATCATGGAGTGTGATTTCCGGCTTCTCAGCCGTCACCGACCCGACTCGCATC
Organism: Polyangiaceae bacterium; assembly: GCA_016712345.1. Classification (GTDB taxonomy): domain Bacteria; phylum Myxococcota_A; class Polyangia; order Polyangiales; family Polyangiaceae; genus JADJRH01. The sequence goes on along the minus strand of JADJRH010000011.1, from coordinate 962,371 downwards.
ATCCCGCGGGGCTCGACCGATGGGCGACCCTGCCCGAGCACCTCCCCGGCGTCGTCGCCCAGCCCGTAGTAGCCACCTTGAGCGAGCGGCAGCGGACGCACCCACACTTCGTAGATCACCTCGCCCCCCACCCATCCCGCCGCCCCGCCGGCCGGTCGCACGGAGACGGTGATCTGCTCCTCGGCAGTCAGCCTGGACAGGGCCGCGGAGTAACTCGCCAGCGCAGAATCAGGGGGTGGCGGCGGTTCGAGCTGCTTGCGGTAGGTGAGGTACTCGATCGTCTGCGAGCGATTGCCGAAAACATCGACGGCAGCGAAACGATAGAGCAGCAGATCGCCCACCGCCGCGGGCGTCGCGAACAGATCGCTCAGTTCGAAGCGCGGCGCGACAAGGAAGAACCGGGTGAGCCCGGCACCCAGATCGACGAACGAAGGGATGAAGCCCGGCCGCACTTTTCGCTCCTCGACGCTCGCCCCCTGCTCACCCTCACGCGCCTGCTGCGAGAGGTTGCTGCGCACCACCGAATAGTGGTCGAAGTACTCAAAGGAGCCGTCGTTCGTGGCAAGGCCCGAGAGTTCTTCAGGCGACATCACGCGGGCCCGTCCTTGCGCGTCAATGCACTCGAGCAGCCACGAGAAGTGGATGCCATTCCTGTCTTGCAGCTCGAGGATATCTCGGATCCGGTACTGCACTCCGGCGCGACGGAAGCCCAGTCCGCCGGTTGAGGGCCGAATGCGTGCGTGGCGGAGCTGTGTCTCCGCTCCATCGGCCACGAGCCGCTGGATCGCCGGCCGGACGCCGACTCCTGGGCGGGCCGGCGCTCGGGATTGTCCCGAGTAGGCGCGTTGGATCGAGAGGGAGGTGACCTCCAGCAACCAGCCCTCCTTCTTCGGTGCGAACTCGAAGGCCAGTCCAGAGGCGGTGAGCAGCGGTATCGGGTGCTCGGACAATCCCAGGGCCCAGCCGCGAAACTCGTGGAGCAGGCGCGTCAGCAGGCCGCTGCGGTTCCGGCGAAGCTGCTCCAGGGTGGCGTACCGCCGCTCGACGGGCGATTGTGCCTTCGGCGACACCCCTTCTTCCGCTTCCGTGTCATCGCGCCGAAAGGCTCGCTCCACGTAGTCGCCGAACGGTCCGCCAGCGCTGCTTTCGGCCCAGACCGTCATCCCAAGGGCGATACGCTCCCAGGAGAGCGTGTCGTCCTCGGCGTAGCCGAACGCTTCCCGAAGCGCCAAGTCATAGAAGCCGTCGTCGTGGCTGAATTGCGGCGATCGAACGTCGGGCCGCACCCCCTCCGAGCCGGCTCCGTCCTCGCTACCCTTCTCGGCACGGGCGCGCCGGTCGATGAGCAGCTCGGGGCGGTAGTCAGGGTGGCTTAGTATGGCTTCGAGAAGCTGCAGTTCGTCGTGCACGACCGGCTCCTCGAAGAACATCTCGCCCAGCCGTCCCGCTTCGTCGCCCGGAATCTCAGTGTTCCATTTGCACCGATAAGCGATGTTTAGGTCGCCCGTGACGGACCCGGTGCGCTCGGGGTTGCCCAGGTGGCGGACCAGCTCGATCCCGTCGAGGCGCAGCCCGATCTCATAGTCGGGATCTGGCGACGCCGGAAACTCCAGTTTTGATCCGGCATCACCTGGCGCGGCCGGCGCGACCTGGGCCGGAGGCGTGGCAAACCAGGTGTCGTCGGATGGCAAGAGCAGCACGTAGACCCGTCCGTCGCGCTGAACATGGAACACCGTCCAGCGCGGCCGCTCCGGCCGAAGCGCCGGCAACAGACCACTCGGCGCCGGCAGCACGCGCTTTTTCTCGGGCAGGCGTGGCGCCCCCCCGGCCATGCTGGTGCCCTCGTAGACCCGTCGTGCTGCCTCGTCGAGCGCCCCCTTGTTGATCGAGAGCGAAACCGAGCCACCGACCGAGAACTTCCACACGCGGAGCGACACGCTGGCATACCCTTCGAGCCCGAAGCCCGCGGCGATCCCAAAGCTCACGCGCGCCGTGATGATCAGCTCGAAAGCATAAGAGAAGGACATCCGAAGGCGGAAGAAACCCAGTTTGATGTTGATCCAGGCGCTAATCCGCAGGATGGCTATAGCATTGACTCCGACAGAGCCGAACAGAGCCGGGCTGTCCCCGATGCGGGCCAGGATCTCACCGAACACGCTGATCTGGCCGTAGGCGGAAATCGAGAAACCGAAGATGCCGAAATTCAGCCCGGTGCTGCTTCCGAACGACAACCCGATCTCGAAGCCCAAACCGATCGTCAACGCGCCGGAGGCGGCGCGCAGCAGCATCCCTGCCCAACCCGTCCATACGCCGAGGCGAAGCGTCAGTTGCCGCGGCCAGCCAAGCTCCAGTCGGAACAGCCCCGGCCTGGTCTCCAGGGTGAAGTTAAACGGCGTCGCGCCCAGAGCCTCTATCAGGGCCTCGGGAATCCCCTCGGGAGCCGCTGCGGCCGGATTGGTAACCACCGACGCCAGGAGATGGCGGTTGCGCATCGAATAGTAGATCAATCCGACGACCGACGGGCGAGCGCCGCGGCTGCTCGTGCGCAGCCCTTCGAGAGACGAGAACACCCAGCCCCGAACCCCCAAGAAAAAGGTCAGGTCACTCCGCAAGCCAAGAAGGATATCGGCGACCAGCGGGGCAGTCTGATGGCGGCTTTGCAGGCCCTGTGTGAGCCAGGCCGAGAGAACCATCGTCCAGCGGGCCTCTTCACCGTCTAGATCGTCCACCCAGGCAGACGGCAGATGAGGACTGAAGGTGAGCGAGCCCTGGCTCGGAGTATTGATGTACGCGCTCGGCTGGTCCATAACCGCCAAGGTCTTGCGCAGACCGAAGCCAACGCCGAAATCGCGGATGAAGAAGTCACCGAGAAAAGAAACGTTGGCGTCTCGCACCTCGGCGTAGACCATCCACACGCGCAAATCCGCGCCGTCGCTCGGCCTTCGTACGGCGGAAAACTCAAGTAGAACGGCCAGGTTGATGCTTTCGCCCAGAACGATGGAGCCTCCGCCGACGAAGCCGCGCCGCTCGGCCGTGTCGAACAGCGCGACAAATCCCTCGACCTTCACTGTGGGCTTGTACTCCAACCGAAACTGGAGATGTTCAAGGGTCACGCGTGGCAGCAGCGATCCCAGGGAAGGCTTCTGTAGCCTGAAGATGTGGTAGTCAGGCCTTACCTCGACCAGATCGCCGGCGCTGAAGAAGATCTGCCCGCCGATGTTCAGAGCGCCCTGGCCCGGATCGGCGCCGCGGCCGATGCCGACGCTGCGCATCTCGAAGACGAAGGCTTCCAGAATGCTGATTGTCATCGGCCGGGCCAGCTCAACGGAGAGAGAGATGCCCGGAGGCACCGCATGGAAGGCCTTGGTCAGAACCAGATCCTTGAAGTCGAGCTTGGCTTCTCGGAGGTAGGCGGCGATTGCCGTGCTACCGGCGGCAGGCTTGAAGGCGACGCCGCCGGTGATCATCAGGATCAGGCTCACGTCCCCGGCCTCCGCCGGCGCCGGGGCATTGGCGATCTCCAGCCGCACCGACTTGAGATCCAGCTCCAACCACCAATCCACGCGGCGGTGCAGTCCAAGTTGGAACTCGGCCCTGGCCTCCGCCAGGTGGAGTCCATCTTTGAACAGGACCGTGATGCTCCCGGTAGCGTTGTCGAGGTGAGGCAGCGGACCTTCGGCGCTCAGAGAGCCGGTCATGAGCTTGCTATCGACGATGCTCACGCTCCCCCGGGTGCCCTTGAAAGCCTCACCGATCCCCTGGATCTTGGTCACGCCACCGGCCAGGGTCATCTCTAGATCGAGCCCGCCGGAGTCGATCCGCAACACGGAGATGTCGAATTCAAAGCCACGGGATGGATCTGAAGGATCACTCCGATCAGAAAGGCGGGTGAAGAAGGCGCGAAGGCCGGTGGCGCTGAGCGACAGATTTCCACCCTCCCATGACACCCCCAACGAGCGAAGCCCGGCGATGGTGAGCCCCATTACTGAAATGTCGTCGCCGCTGAAGTAAATGGAGCTGGCGGGGACAAGGGCCAACCGCCGCGGATCGAGGCGAAATCGCCAGGTTCCGATCAGGGTGAAGCTGTCCCGCGCGCTGCTGGAAGTCTGGACGGTTAGCATGACCGTGAAAACGATCCCTGCTGCGTCGGATGTGGCACCGCGGATCTGAAGCTGGACGCGGGGAGCGTCGCCGCTTAGGGCGCCAAAGCTGTAGCCGATCAGCTTGGAGGCATCGAGGCCGGTGAGCCCCTCGGCGAGCTTCTGAAATGCCTGTTCATCGCTCGGGTGAACCAGTGGAACGCTGTCCCAACGGGTCGGGATATCGACGTTAGCGAGACGGAGGCTTGTCCCCGGCGGCACGGCCATGGCGATCGTGAAGCTGGGGGGGACCAACGCGTCGAACTCGCCCGCCAAGGAGGGTGGGAGAAGCGCCGCGACCTCGCGTACCGGTGTCGCGGGGCTGCCGCTCATCACCACAAACGGACTAACCAGCGTAAGTGCGGGGCTTTTCGTCAGGATCAGGTCGATCCCCAGCGAAATGTGACCTCCATTGAGCGTACCGGTTAGGCGCAGCTCGCTCTGGCCGGGACTTAACTGCTGTCCAGCCAGTTCGAGGAGCGGAACGGACCCGAAGATGGCGAGGCTCACCCGGAAGAACGGGGATCCGCCCTCGTTCACCCCAGCTTCGAGCCTGGCCTCGGCCAGCGCACGCACGCTGATGCTGCCAATCAGTAGGTCTTTGAGGGCGGGACCGGCGGCGTCAAAGATCGAGGCCAAAGCCCCGACGCGAATGGGCACGCTCCAGGCGCCATCGGGGCGAGTGGGCGCCCCCAGGGGCAGCCTGGCGTCGCGAGCGAATGGCCAAGGGATCTCGGCCTCCAGAGCAGATTCGAACGCGCCGCCAAACTCGCTGACGAAGCTCACCTCACCGAACGGCGAGCCGGGGAAATAGTCGGGGTGCGTGTCGAAGCCCCAGTCACCCACGAGATAAAAGCGCGCTCGCATGGCCCCTGAGGGCAGCGCCTCAAGAATGAGCTTCCAGCCGGACAAATCCACGAGATCCAGAAAGCGCTCTTCGGCGCCCTCCAGCCCTTCAAGCACGACGCTGCCTCCGGGAATCGCCTGGAGGAGCAGCCGATCCTCGCTCCCCACCGAGACATTCTTCAGCGGCAGAGCAGCGTCGAGCGTGATCTCCTCAATCGGCACTTCAATGACCACGTGGTCTCGCGCCCCCAGATTGGGATCGGCCAGGTTGCGGACCCGGATCGCAGCCACAGACGACAGGGAGTGGACAGCGAGACCGCCGCTGTCATCCACTGGCTGGATCGTTTGGATCTGGCCCAGGAACTCGATGCGAAATGCGGCGGAGCCACAAGCGATCCAACTGTACGTGGGCATGATGCCTCCTCCGGCGGAGCCTGAAACGGGGCGTGGGAATCGTCGTGAATTCGCCGCGGACAGCGTGGCCCATCCCTGCCACATCGCTGGCCCCGGTTCGTGGGAAACAGGAATCGCCGATGCTCACCGAAATGTCAACGTCATTGTTACCTGCCGCATACGATGGCGGCGGGACCGGGCGACCGGCGGCGCTTCCTTTAGTAATGCGGCGATCCGGGCCATTGTGGATCACTGCCGCTGGGTGGATCACCGCGGCATGCACAAAAAAGCCCCAAAGAAAAATAGTCCGTTGCGCTCCCCAGGCATCGTCGGATAACTTGCCAATCTCAAACCACATTCGGGAGCAGATGCTGGGCGCTCGCAATTCACATGGGCCTCGGGTGTGCCCAATGTTTCGGAGGTAAAAATGGCATCCAAACTGGTGGTCAATCGGCAGAAAAGCGCGGACAGTGTCATCGCGGTGGGTGAGGCCCACGCGGCTTCTACCCAAGAGGCGCTCACAACGCTGCTCAAACCGCACATAAAAAAGGGTGAAGCGGCGCCCTCGTTCGCGGCGGTCATGACACTTGCCTGCGACTTGTTGGAGAGTGCAAAAGACCGCATGGTGAAGCAAGATGCCGCGCATGAAGCCGAGTTGGCAGATGACGCACCGGTGAGGGTAGAGCGGGACAAGGCGGCGATCGATCTGTACGATGAGTTGGTACAGATTCGTGAGATGTTGACGGGAGCCTATGGCAGCGTGACCCAGCAGGTCTTTGCCGGGCCGACACCTCAAGATCCCGTGATGTTGTCTCGTTTTTCAGGTGAAGTGATTGACGCGCTTGGCAAGGTGAAACTGCCTGCTCCGAGAATTAAAGGTGCCAAGCTTGACCTTGGGGAGATCGCATCGAATCTAAACGAGAAGCGCGCCAAGCTGGATCAACACCTCAAAGCGGTCCAGCGGGAGGTGCGGGAAGCCCAAGCCACGTTGGAAGGCAAAAACGAGGCGATGGCCGCCTACGATGAGGTGTTTGCCGGGGTGGCAAGCGTGCTGTCAGGTTTGTTGCGGCTTGCCGGTCGGCGTGAATTGGCGGCCAAAGTCAGACCTTCTACCCGGCGGCCGGGGGTGACAGAAGATTCCACGGGTGAGTCGGCCGACAACGCCGCCAATCCCGCCCCTGCGCCGTCGGACACTTGACATTGGTCATTGAGGGCGCCGCCCCCGAGCGCCAAACGCGTTCTTGACCCTCAAACAACACCTTTCGGCTGCCCCAATCGCGTTCTTGACCCTCAAACAACCCCCTTCGGCAGCCCCAATCGCGTTCTTGACCCTCAAACAACCCCCTTCGGCAGCCCCAATCGCAGATTTAACCCTCAAGAACGCTCTTGGGCGACCCCCCATCGCTTTCCTGACCTTTTGAACGACCGGGTGCTGTGGTAACATTTTGGACCGGGATCCTGGGTGACAGAATCCTGGTGTGCGGAGACGTGGACCTGGAGGATGGGTCGCACGTACCGGGTGCACGTCGCCGCTGTCCGGGTGGTTGAGGGACACGGACAGGATATCTGGTAGCGTGAACCGGGCTCTTTATCGGCGAAAGCCGGGTGCTCTGTCAACACGAACCGAGAGTGACACTCTTCTCTCTGCGGTTGCTGTCGGCCGAACGAGCGAAGCTATCGGACCGCCGCCTCTGGGAGCGCGCGGTCGCGCCCGATAACGATATGGGAGTAAGTGCCGCGAAGCGGGCCGGCGCAGCGTGGCTCGAGGGGGGGCCGGGGGGGAGACTGACAAGTTGAGTGAATGCCTGTGGAGAAGGAGTGGGGAGCGGGTTGCGCTCTTGTCGAGTCGAACTCGACCTGCGATGCGCTTGCGCTTTTGTGCCTACTCAACGCTTCTTGTCGAGTCGAATCTCCTTGCCTCTCAGCATCAACTCCGCGATTAATACCGGGCCGTAGAAGACTTCCCATGTGTCATCGTCAATGGGATTCAGCCCGACAGGTTCTCGTGCGAGGAGCTTCGAAAGGGTTGTCTTGCTGTTTTGTCCGGCAAACCTCAGACGACCTTGCTCATCCAATTTACGCACCTTCATCGTGTCTGGATACTCTGGCGACAAGAGCTTTTCCGGCATGTGCCGCCGCGACGGTACGAACACCGATGCAGGCGTCTTCATCTCCAGCGCCTCGTGCGGGCGCTCCTGGTTGTACATCCGGCGAAAGCAGTCAAAGGCACGCTGTTGACCTATTCGTGTCGGAGATGAAGGGGTCGTTGTGTCCTCCTTCAGCGTGCGGTGCATGCGCTCATGACGGCCATTCTGTTGGGGCTCTCCAGGCTCGATGCGCTCCGGCGTGATGCCCAATCGAATCCACCACACCGACAGCTCAGACAGCCCTCCGAGGCCAGTCGTCGCGAAAGGCGAACCGTTGTCGGAGCGAATCCGCCACGGCATCCCAAACTCGCGAAAGGCCCGCTCGAAGTGCGGTTGCACCGCGGCGAAGTCTGTCTTGACCAGCGCCTCGCACTTGAGCAAGTAGCGGCTCACATGGTCTGTCATCGTAAGCGGGTAACATCGAGTTTTGTCTCCCAGCGCGAAGTGCCCTTTGAAGTCCACGCACCACGTGTCGTTTGGGTGCGTCGTCTCAGCCATCGGCATCGCGGTCATCGGTGCGCACACACGACGCCGACGCGGCCGAACCAGACCGTACTTCGTTAGCGCATCTCCAATCGTACTCGCCGCTGGCACCTCCGTCATACCCATGCTCAACAGCCGCGCACGCAGCTTCTTCGGCCCCCACGTCGGGTGTTCCTTACGCAGCTCCAGCACCCGATCGAGCACCTCGCCCGCTGTTCGGTGCGGGCACGAGCGCGCCACTGGTCGCCGTTCGTCCAGCCCGCCGGGGCCTTGCGCCTCGTACCGCTCCACCCATTTGTAGCCGGTCTTTCGGCTGATCCCGAAACGTGTGCACAGCTCGGTAAACGTTTCGTCCGTGTCGTTCACCATCGTGATAAACCGCATCCGCTCTTCCACAGGACAGGTCACTTTCCAGGGCACCGGCTCCTCCAAACCCGTGCCTTACCGCCCTGGATGAGATGTCACCCAGGAACCCGGTCTGATTCGTCACCCAGGCTCCCGGTCTACTTTGTTACCTGAGCACCCGGTCTGTACCCCTTTAAGAACGCCTTTGGACGGGTCTCCGCCCTCAAGCGGGCCCGGTCGTCGAGAATGCGGGGGGACGACAAGATGCGGTTTCATTGAACCGACGGGTGGGCGACGGCGCACGCAAACATCTCCATTTTGCAACGCCACTGCCGCCGGCCGGAAGTTTGGCCCGGTTCCGCTTCTTGCTGCGGAACTGGCCGCGCGCCTCGCAGCGGCGCCAAAAGTCCGGCAGAAGTTTTGAAACGCGGTACCAGCGGTGGCAATCCCCGTGTTATGCTCACCGTATGAGCGCCGTGTTAAAAGTCTCCCGCGCCACACTGGTAGACCTTCTTGCGATCCCTGAAGGCGAACGCCGTCACGAGTTGATCGACGGGGAGATCATCCCCAAGGAGGTGGCATCCCCGAAACACGGCGCTGTCCAGTCGAGTCTTTCGGAGGTGGTTGGGCCGTTTCGTAGGCGGTCCGGCGGTAGGCCGGGCGGATGGTGGTTTGCGACGGAAGTGGAGATCTGGTTTGATGAAGCCAACACGCTGCGGCCGGACATAGCGGGATGGCGGCGTGAACGGGTTGCCGAGCCGCCGGATGAAACACCGGTGCGCGTGCGCCCTGACTGGATCTGCGAAATCCTCTCCACCAATCGCAGCAACGACCTTGTGCGCAAAAAGCGTGTCTACCATCGCGCGGGGGTGCCCCACTATTGGATTATCGATCCAATCGAAAAGACCCTCTCGGTGCTTCGCTGGGCGTCGGAAGGCTACCTCGAAGTGCTCGCCGCCGAGCGTCATGACACGGTGCGACCGGAGCCGTTTGAGGCTTTGCCTCTTCAGGTCGGGATCCTCTTTGACGACGATCCGGCAGAGTAGACCCGAGGCAAGCAGTAGAGAAGCGGTCGGTCTCCTGAACTCGCTCGCGATTGAAACCGATTGGGGGCCCCCCGCGGCGGCGGTAGCCGCTGCTTGGGGGGCCAGGGCCGCGGAACGCGGACCGGTGGGGGGCAGCTAAAAAACAAGGGGACGGGTAGAAGCACTTATACAAGCTGTTAGCGAGTGCACAATGTGCCGAATGCGCCCACATGAAACTTGGCCCTGAAGTGCGCTCGTTGGCAGGATTCACAGCACCATGAAAGCGCGGTTCGTTGCGGGCGTCGTTCTTTCTCTCCTGATGTTGACATCGGTGTCGGCGTGGGCCGCGCCGAAGAAAAGCGGTAAGGGTAAGGTTAAAGAGAAAACTCCCGCCGCTGCGGTGGTGAAGGCGAAAGCGACGGCACCGGTCAAGTCGACTGGAAAGTCTGCCAAGGCGGCAAAGAAGTCTACCAAGGTGAACGGGACAACGGTGCCGGCGTCATGGGTAGAGGTGTCGTCTGAAAAGGCGCAGGTGACCCCGCACGAAACGGCGGCGCCCGCGGCCAATGGTAAGGTCAAGGCGCAAGAGAGTAGGGTGAAGGCTCTGGGTGGGCTGTCCAGGTTTATCGCGTCGGGTATCCCTTTGGCTGAGGTTCGCGATGGGCGAATCAAGGCGGTGGGGGGCGCGAAGTTACCGTGTGGGGCAAAGGCGAATTGGGCCAAGACGAACAGTCGGTGGCAGGCGCTTGATGCGTGGGGTAAGCCGGCGGGTGTACTCTCGGTGGGCGGCAGTGGAAAGTTTGACGGTACGGGGTGCCATCGCGTTTGGTTTGCAGAGGGCACCGGGCGCGATGGCATGGGGGTGTTCGTATCCACCGGTTCAGGGTATAGCGCGGCGGCGTCGGCCGAATGGAAGGTGGATGATGTACACAAGAAGCTGTTTGACAAGTTTTATACTTCCCAAGAAGGCGCATGGGTAGATGGGAAGGTGGACAATGCTCATGCACGGCGGACGCTCTACTTTCAGCTTCCCAAGCAGGTGACGGCCGAGGAAGGCAGTCCCACCGAAAAGCGCCCTATTCATTGGGCAGTGTCAGGTGGTCCGGTGCTTGTGGTGGCGTACGTGGGAAGCAATGGGCAATGGAAGGTGGGTCATGTGTTGCCTCCCAATGGGAAGGTGAACGCGTATGAACCGCTGGCTGTGATGGACATGAACGGCGATGGGATGCCGGAGATCGTTGTGCACGAAGAGGCGGGCGGCGTGTTTTCAGATCGGGTGTTGTCGTTTGATGCCGGTTCAATGCGCTGGGAAACCGCTGTGGAAGGCCCCGGCGGCGCAACGCGGTAGCTTGTGCGTGGCGGCGTGAAATGTTCGGAGCGCGGTGGGCGGACATTTTGGTTCCGAGCGCCGGTGTTTGCGCTCTTGTCACGGGCGAGTCCACGTTGTAACGCGGTTGTCCTAGTCTTCGGACGCCGCGTTGGCTTTGCTTGTTGATGGAGCCGCCGCGTCGTCCCTGAACATTGCGGACGGTTTGAGGAGGCATCATGCGTGCACGGCATTTCTTGGCACTTTTGGCAGCGGGCGTTGCGGCAACCGTGGCGATCGGTTGTGACGGCGGCGACACCGGAACGGGCGGAACGGGCGGCTCGGGCGGTTCGGGCGGCACCGGGGCGACCGGAGCAACGACAACCTCCTCCACCACGACGACGACCAGCACATCGACCGGAACGCCCACGCCCACGGGTGACGGCAACGACTCGTTTGACGAGGCGATTGAAACGACGGTGTTTCAGTCGGGTGAGCAGGCGGAGTTGACGGTTGGTGAACTCGACCCGATCGCCACGGATCAAGACTATTTCAAGTTCACCGGCGTGAAGGGCGATGCGCTTTACATCACGACGCTGGCAAAAACGGCGCAGGGCTCGCCGGATCCGTTCGCAGAGGGTTACCCGGACTTGGTGATCACGCTCTACGATTCAAACAAGCAACAGATCGCTCAGAACGACGATCCGATCCCGCGCAACACGCAGGATTCGAGCCTTTACACGGTGCTTCCGGGTGACGGCACCTTCTACATCAAGGTGGAAGAGTTCTGCCAAGAGTTGGGCGCGGCCGCGTGCGATCCGGCTTACTTCGACGGCATCGTTGAGCCGGCGTACGGCTTCGTTGTGTTTAAGCTCGACGGCGCTACCGACGGCACCGTGACCGAGGGCACCGACACCGACATGCCGCAGGCGATCGACGCGGCGGAGTATGTTGAGAACACCGATGGCACTGGCTACTTCGCCATTTCGGTTCAAGGCACGTTTAAAGCTGCCGACGACGAAGATGTGTACACATTCACGGTTCCCAACGCGATCCCTGTGACGCAGGGCCGCGAGACGGCGTACTTTGAGATCTATCCTACGGGTACCGACGGCAACGGCTCCGATACGCCGACCGGCCTCGTGTGGATCGAAGACGGAATGGGCAACGTGCTCGCTCAGGTCGACGGCACCAAGCTCGATCCGATCGACGGTTACCCGCTTGAAGTTCCGCTCACGTTCGGCACGCAGCAATACGAATTGCACGTGAAGAGCGGCGGCGCTGCGGCGGCCGGCGGCAACAACTTCTACTACGTGCTGCACTATCGCAGCGGCTCCAACCCGGTTGAAGCGGCCGACGCCACGAACAACATGCAAGCAACGCCGGAGTTGCTGCCCACGCTGCAATCGGGCGGCGGGTTCGACGGCGGCTTTATCGCGGGCGACATCAACATGGCGGGCGACGTGGACTTCTACGAGCTTGAAGCCACTCCCAACGCGGGTGACAACGTGTTTGCCACCTGCTCGGCGCAGCGCATTGGTTCGGGTCTCCGCAACCTCAAGCTGACGCTGATCGACGGCGACACCGGAATGGCGATTCCGACAGCCACGGCGACAGAGTCGGCCACGGCGTCGGCGTCGCTCGGCGACATGGGCGCCGCGCTTGGCAACACCACCAAGGTGCTTCTCAAGGTCGAAGCCACGCAAGATGCGGTTGTGAAGGGCACCTATTATCAGTGCGGTGTCGTGTTCATTCCCCCGCAGTGATGTGTACCTTCGGCGAGTATGCGCATCGAGCGTTTCTCGCTGAGCAAGCCTGAATGAACGAACGGCGCGCGCCTCTCACGGGGCGCGCGTTGTTTTTTTTTGCTGTAACCTTCGGCACCGCCCATGAAACTCCGATCGCTTCTCGGCTTTTCAATCACTCTGTTGGCCGTTGCCTGTGGCCCGGCGCCCGAACCTGTGGCACCGATTCCAACAGTCGCCCCGTCCGCTTCTGTGGCCCCCACTCCTGAACCCACCGCATCTGCGAGCGCTATGACACCCGCATCTCCGGCACCTGAATTTGATCCTGTTCGCGTTGGAATGACCGTCGACGGAGTGAAGAAGCTCTGCGACGACCACTTGGCCGCCGCGGGCAAATTGCTCGAACAACTCAGGGCGATGAAGGGCGCGGCAGCCGACAAGCTCACCTACGAAAATACGGTGGGTGTGTTTGACGACATCATTTTGGAGATCAACTCGGCCGGTGAATTTCCGTACCTGATGGGCGTGGCTCATCCCGACGGGGCGGTGCGCGCGGCGGCCAAAAGCTGCGAACCGAAAACCGACAGTTTCATGACGAATCTTTTTCTCGATGCGGACGTGGCGTCGGTGCTCAAAGCGTACGCAGGCAAAGGTGAAACACTCACGGGCGAGCGGGCGCGCATGTTGGCCGATACGTTGCGCGACTTTCGGCGAAACGGCTTGGATCTGCCGGCCGACAAACAACCGCGGCTCAAGGAACTGAATGAGCAGATCACAGCGCGCGGGCAGGATTTCACGTCGAACATTGCGTCGAGCACGGGCTCGATCGTTGTGAAAAAAGATCAGCTTGAGGGGTTGCCTGTTGAGTACATCGCGGCGCACGCGCCCGACGCCGAAGGCAACATTCGAATCACCACCGACTACCCCGATTACTACCCGTTCATCACGTATGCGAAAGATCGCAAAGCGGCGCTCAAGCTCTACGTGGAGTTCACCAATCGAGGCGGTGAAAAAAACGTCAAGCTGCTCGAAACAATGCTTCGCCTGCGCGACGAAAAGGCCAAGCTGTTGGGCTACAAAACGTGGGCCGATTACGCGATAGAACCGCGGATGGCGAAAACGCCGGACGCGGTACGAAAGTTTTTAACGCGCGTGCGCGATGCGCTCAAAGAGCCGGCGAAAAAAGAGTTGGCGGAGTTTCAAAAGAAGCATGCGGAGCTTGGCGGAAAGAAAAGCGACAAGCTGCTTCCGCCCGATCGTTACTACCTTGAAGATCGAATTCGTGAGTCCAAGTACAAGCTCAATTCAAAGGAGTTGGCCGAGTATTTTGAAGTGCGAGCGGTGACGAAAGGTCTGCTCGACATCACTTCTAAAATGTACGGAATCACGTTGAAGGAGGTGCCGGCCGAGGCGTGGCATGCCGACGTGACAGCGTACGAAGTGGTTTCCAACGACAAGCGAATCGGCAAGTTTTATCTCGATTTGTACTCACGCCCCGACAAGTACAAACACGCGGCGATGTTTAACGTGCGCACCGCAAAGCGCATGAAAGACGGAACCTACCGCACGCCGATGGCAGCGCTCGTGTGCAATTTCCCAAAGCCCGGAGCGCAGGCGGCGCTCATGCAACACGACGAGGTGGTGACGTTCTTCCACGAGTTTGGACATGTGCTGCACCACCTGCTCACGCAGGCGGAACTCGCTTCGTTCTCAGGCACGAACACGGTGCGCGACTTCGTTGAGGCGCCGTCGCAAATGTTCGAAGAGTGGGCGTGGTCGCGCGAGGTGCTCGATCTGTTCGCCAAACATCACAAGACCGGTGAGAAAATCCCCGATGTGCTGTTTAACGCGATGACGGCATCGCGCTCGTTTGGGCGCGCTCTCGGCACGCAGCGCCAACTGTTTTTGGCCATGCTCGATCTTGAGTATCACTCGCGCACGCCGCCGCTCGACACAACGCGTGTACTCAAAGAAGTGCAAAACTCGTTTGATGCGTTTCCGTACGTGGACGGTACACACTTTCAGTCGAGCTTCGGCCATTTGGTTGGGTACGAAGCCGGCTACTACGGCTACCAATGGGCGCTTTCGCTCTCGCGCGATGTACTCACGCGCTTCCGCAAAGAAGGGCTGATGAACCAAGCGACGGCGCAGGCGTGGCGCGATGAAGTGCTCGCAAAGGCGGCGGCGCCGACGAGCGGGCGATGATCGCCAAGTTCCTCGGGCGCGAGCCCAACGAGGATGCGTACATCCACTACCTCAAGGGCCAGGACTGATCGCTGGATGAGAGCGTTGCCGGCGAGACGGCGGGTCGCCGCGCAACGCTCGGCGCGAGCCGCGAGGCCTCAATCGGTCGGGTTTAAAAAAATGTTGTGGGATGCGGTTTGTTGCGCTAGAAAACGCGCCCTCTCGCATCACACCGGGCGCATAACTCAGTGGTAGAGTGCATCCTTCACACGGATGAAGTCGCAGGTTCAAATCCTGCTGCGCCCACCCCGGATCATTCTCCTCCCAGCCTAGAGGCCGCCGCATGCCGCCACTTTCCGCGCGCTAGGCCTCGCAAGGGTGGCTGAACGTGGAGCGTGACTCGCCCAAGGCCACGCGGCATCCGTTTGCGCGAGCACTGTCGAGCGTGCTTTCCGAGCGCGAACCGCGGCGCATGCGCCTGCCCTGCGCAACGCCGGCCGCGGTGCTCGTCCCGCTCTTTGAGCACCAAGGCGACGTGCACGTGTGGCTCCTTCGGCGGCCTCAAGACTTGCGTACACATGCCGGCCAAGTGGCGTTGCCCGGCGGCAAAGTCGACCCTGAAGATCCAACGCTTGTGGACACCGCGCTGCGCGAGGCCGAAGAAGAAATTGGGCTGCCTCGATCATCGGTGGAGATCCTCGGCACGGCCGATGAGCACATCACAGTGACGCGCTTTGTTGTCACGCCGGTTGTGGGTTGGGTGCACGGCTTGTTTGAGCCAAAACCCAATCCGTCGGAGGTGACGCGCGTGTTCTCGGCGCCGTTCTCCAGGTTTCGGGATCAGGGCATTGTGAGAGCCATCCCGCTCGAATCGGTGCGCCGCCTTGTGCGCAGCTACGAAGTGGATGGTGAAGTGGTGTGGGGCGCTACGGCGGCGATCCTCGGCAACATCGCGCGCGTGGCCCGCATCCGCTGAACAGGGCCGCGCGGACCTCAACCTGAAACGCCCTCGCGCAGACCTGAAACGCCTCGCCAACTGTTACGTCGACTTAAACACGGAGGACACGGAGGACACCGAGGTCCACGGAGATCTTTGTATTTCGGGCTGCAATGGAGGCCCCCAAGTTATGGAGATCATTCAGGGCAGCGGGGGCGGTTCTGCGAAGCCCGGATCCAGTCTTGTCGAGACGTTTGGGACACCCTTGCCCGTCGCCAAGCGGAAAAGCGAAGAGCGTGGCGCAACAGTCTCGGCAGATGGAGGTTCTTGGAAATGCGACCGAGACAAAACGTGAGACCGGCGAGACCGGTGGGTGGCGACGGTAATGTCATCACAAGCCGCCAAACCTGACAGCCACGATCCGTGTACACATCCCGCCGCTCAAAAAGTTACCGGTCATTTGAAAGTGCGCGCGCGCCAATGAACTCCGTGTTGAAGACGGCGTTTCAGGTGGGGTGACGCGCCAGGTCGTTGCGGGGCGGCGATCAATACGGATCGTCGCTGGTGGGCTTGGGCTTGGGCTTAGGCGTCGTGGGAGCCGGCGTGGTGGCCGTTGCAGCCTGTGTGGCGGTGGGCTTGGGAGCGGTCGCCGTGGTTGTCGCCGTTGTGGTCGCGGGCGGCTTGGGCGGCTCAACCGTGGCCGCGCTCGTGGTGGTGGGTGCCGCCGTGGCCGTTGCCGTGGCGGTGGGCGCTGCGGTAGCCGCCGCTGTCGCCGTGGCCGTTGCCTCGGCGGTTGCGGTGGCGGTGGCAGTCGCCGTGGCCGTTGCTGTGGCGGTTGCAGTGGCAGTCGCCGTGGCCGTTGCGGTGGGCTTGGGCGGAGTTGTGGCGGCTGTGGTGGTGGTGCTTGACCCCGACCCGCTGCCTTCTTGCTTGCGACCAAACGCGAGGTACAGCGCCGCGATGATGGCCGCCACCACCAACAGAATGGTGAGCACGCGACCGCCGCCGCCGCCCTCTTCATCTTCTTTGGGCGCGGGAGCCGCAGCCTTCACCACAGGAGCGGCCTTTTCAGGCTCTTTCTTGGCAGCAGCCTTCTTCGGCGGCTCCTCTTCGTCGCTGCTCGCCTTGGCAGCCGCTTTAGCAGCCGCCGCCTTGGGCTTGGGCTCTTCGGCCTTCTTGGCGGTTTCGCCCGAAGCGGGCGGCGGCTCTTCCTCGTCTTTGGGTGCAGCCGCAGCCGCAACCGCAGCCACCACCGGCGCCGCTTCTTCTTTTTCAGGTTCCGGCTCTTTCACCGGCTCGGCCTTCGCCTCTTCCTTCTTCGGCTCCTCCTTGGAGGGCTTGTCGAGCGGCGAACCGATGTCGTCCATGGAGCCGCCGGCTTCTGCGAGCGCCTGCTTCAGCAGCTCCGCGGCCTGCTTCATCATGGTCCGCTCTTCAGGCGGCGGCATTTCAGCCTCGGGATTGGTCTTGGGGAAGAAGCCTCCACCACCCGACTCGGCCTTGGCCTCCGCCTTGGGTTCCGCCGCTTTTGCCGTTTCGGCTTTGCCTGCATCGCCCGACGACTTTCCAATGGCGCCCAGGCCCAACATGGTGCCCACGCGCCTCGGACCGGCGGCTTTTGCGTCCGCCGCGGGCTTTGCTTCAGCCGCCGCGGGAGCCGGCGCCGCCGCCGCTTCTTTGTGCTCTTCGTCGCCGCCCGCATCGGCCCCGGCGGGTTTGCCCGCTTCGTACGCCGACGTGCCGTCTTTTTGAGCATCCACAAGCTTCGCGATCATCGACCGCGACTTGTCGTCAATCTTGATGAACTTTACGCCCATGCCCGACGGCCGCTCATCGTTCGAATCGGCGGCGTCGCGCTTCCACACAACACGACCCACGCCCGAGAGCATTGTCTGCTCATCCTGCAACCGAATCTCGAACTTGAGCAACGTGCCCGGCGGGAACGGAGACGGCGTCTTGATAAAGATGCCGCCGCGGCTCACGTCGTTCGCGTGGTGCTCGATGAACTCGTCGACGGTCGCGCTCTTGTAGCGAACCGTCATGCTGAGCACCTTCGCTCGCGGGTCTTTTCGTGTGTCCTGCGCCATCAGCGTTGTTCTCCGAATTGGGTGCGGCGAAAACCGCGAAGAGCGACGACGCTACGAGCGCCGGCTCTCTTTTTCATGCTGGGTCGCCCGATCGTTACGCATGTCACGAGCGGACTTACGTGGGTGCTGCTCCCCAACACCGAAGCAGCGGGTGCGCATGTTACCTTCCATCGCCCAACAAACCCAAATTGCTTTTGTCGCGCACCGTTTCTCGTGACCGCAAACGCGGGTTTTGTTCTACGTTCGCCGCTCCAACATGCCCGCGCGAGACCACTTCCGCGCTCACGCACGCCACCGGGTTGACCTGGATGGCCGGCTGCGCGTGGGCGACGGGGCGACCTATGCGGTCAAGCTGCGCGACATGGGCCTCGGCGGCGCCTGCGTTGAGCTGATGGATGCAGCGCCGCCCTCGGCGCTCGACGTGGAAGGCCCGATCGCGCTCGAAGTAACCGCGCCGATCTTGTGGGATCCGCTCATCGTTCCCGGCAAGGTCGCCTGGCTCCGCCGCATTAAACCCGAACGACGCCTGCGCCTCGGCCTGCGGTTTGAACTTCGCGACGTGGGTACACTTCGCGCCATTGTCAAGCTCCTCAGCGCGTAAGCTGCGACGCATCTCTCGTTTGCGTTTTCTGTTGGCGCTTCCGTCGCGCAGGGTCGTTCCTCGTCGGGTGGCGCCCACATTGGGCCTTGGTCCACAAATCGGCCCCAGCGCGAGAGCGCTTCCGCATCGGCGCATTCGCAAAAAATAATAAGCGGCGCCCCTGCGGGCTTGGGGCGCAGGACCGCGGAGCGGATCCGAAGCCCCATCGTTGGGTAACGAAGGCGGGCGCCGCCTCTGTCAGCGCATTCGCAAAAAATAATAAGCGGCGCCCGCCGCAGCGAGCAGCACGACCAAAAGAAGGCCGATGAACCCAGCGCTTGACGACGCCGACGCCGGAGGCGCCGCCGCCGCGGGAACGAGCGCGTTTTCGCCTGGCGCGGGGACAGGAGCGGCACCTGGAGCGGTTGCGGGCGCGGCCGGCGGCGCGGCGGGCTCCACTGGGCCGCTCACGTTCGGCGTCGGCGGAGCGTCGAGCTTGATCACAGGAGCCGGCTCTTCACCGGGCACCGAATTACGCGCCGGCGGCTTCACCGTGTCGGCGTCGGGCGACGATACGCCCTCGCGCGGCGGCTCTTGAGAACCCGCTGCGGGCCGCGGGCGCGAGCGCGCCTCGGAAGTGCCGCTCTGCCGCGGATCCGATGCGGCGTTGCGAGCGGCCTCTTCTTCCGGCGAAAGCGACGATCGCATCACCGTTTTTTGATCGTCATCGTCGTCCTCCGCGGGGTCGCTCGCATCACCGCCCAACGCCGCGAGAAGCGAAGGAGCTTGCATCATGCGCGTCGCTTCGTCTTCTTCGGCGCCTTCGGCGTCGACATCGGGCACGTTCACCACCGGCGCCGCCGGAAACGCCCCGGATCGAGAAGCCGACGAGGCCGGAAACGCTCCCGACTGCGACGCGCGCGGCGGGGCTTGGGGCGGCGAAACGCGAGATCCAAGCACCGAAGCGAGCGTATCGGGCACGCTGCGCATCATTGTTTTCTCGTCGTCTTCTTCGTCGTCGGTGTGCACCACCGGCGGCGGCACAGGCGGCGAAAGATCGGGACGCGATCCGCGCGGCGTGGCTACCAGCCCGGGCTGCGATGTGCGCGGCGGCGGAATTGGTTGCGGAAGCGATCGCGGCTGCGAAGCGCGCGGCGCGGGAACGGCTTGGGCCTGCGAAGCGCGTGGAGCTGGCACCGCACCCGCCTGCGAAGCGCGTGGAGCTGGCACAACGCCCGGTTGAGAAGTGAGCGGTGCCGGCGCCGCCGCCGCGGGAGCCGCCGGACGTGCGGCTTGCATCATCGCGGCCATCGCGCCGGGCGCCGGTCGCATGATCGTGCGCTCGTCTTCGTCGTCCTCCTCTTCGGGCAACCCCGTGGCGGTGTCTTCGTCGTCGATCGCCGGAAGCGCCGCGGCGTTGGGGTCGGGATGCCACTCTTCGAGCCGCGCGCGAAACGCGGCCACACCGCCGAGCCGTTTGCCCACTTCTTTGGCAAACGCTTCATCAAAGATGCGCTGCAAATCGTCGTCGCCTACATCAAAAACGGCAAGCGGCGGCGGCGCCGCGGCGGCGATCTTTTGCCGCAGCTCGGCGTCGCCCGCTCCCGAAAACGGCGCGCTTCCGGTGAGCGCTGTGTAAAGTGTACACGCGAGGGCCCACGCATCGTCGGCCTGCGAAATCGGCCCGCCGGCAATGCGCTCGGGCGATTGATACGCAAGGTGCGGCGAGGCGCGACGCACATCGAGAAGTTGCGCGCGGGCGCTGCGTTCGCGACCTTCAATCAAGATGCACGTGGGCGAGAGACTGCCGTGCGCCACGCCGAGCGCGTGCATCGCTTCAACGCGCTTGGCCAAGCGAATGGCCCAACCAACGGCGTCAAGCTCATCCAGCGGTCCGTCCCGCCCAATTCGATCGGCAAGGGTTTCCACGCAGCGCGGCAGCGTACCAAAAACCTCATCGAAAAAGACTGTGCTGTTCACAACCGCGAACCCGCCGCGTTTTGGTAGCGTGCCGGCATGCGTGTGAGTGGCACCGCGGCACTTGTTGGGCTTTCGCTCGCGCTTTGCGGCTGCGCGACGCGGCTCGACATGGCGTCGGCGTATGACCCGGGGCGCGCGGCAACGACAATTCCCTATTCAGGCGTTCGCGGCGCGCGGCAATTTGCCGATTATGGCGCCATTGGGCCCACCATTTTAACGGGGAAAGATCCGGCGCCCATCGCCAAAACACCCAAAACGAAAGGCTCGGGGCCGTGAACTGCGGGGCGGAAGACACACCCGGTTTTTGCGCGCCGTACGAAGTAGGCGCGCGGCGCGCCGTACGAAGTAGGCGCGCCAAATCCCTATTTTTAAGCCTGACACTCGCAACGGCGTTCACCGCGGGGTGCGGCGGCGGAGCGGATATGGCCGCGCGTTTGGCAAACGCGGCGGTGCCTGCGCACTTGCCCTTCGTGAAGGCGTGTTGGGAAAAAGAGTTTGAAGCGGCGCAATTCAGCGGTGAAACCAAGGCGCTTGTAGCGTTTACGCTCGATGCCGACGGGCGCATTCACGACGCAAGAGTGAAAAAGTTAATGCCCGGCGAAGCGAGCGGCGATCGCGATTTTTCCGGCTTTAAAAAGTGTCTTGAAGACGCGCTCAACAACACAGAATTGCCGCGCAACGATGATGAAAACGGCCCCGGCTTTAACAACGGATCGGCTGTGGCAGTCGACAATTTCTTGTTCGCATTCACGGGCGGTTCCACCGCGGCGCGCAAAGAAGCGGAGAGTCGTTCGGACAATGTGCTCATCGGTCCGCGAGCCGATCGGTGTCAGGGGCTTTACACGTACGATCCCCCGCGCGGCGAAGTGGACTTGTACACAGCGGTGGCCGAGGCCGACGCCGCGTGGAGCGTTGGCAAGAGCCAGCCCGAGCAATACGCGCGGTACTTGCAAAAAGCCTACGATCTAAGGCTTGAACTGCTCGACAGGCTGCGCCGCAACTTGGCTGTACCCGACCTGCCCGATGCCAATCGAAAGAAGCTCAAGGCCGAGATCGAAAGCGTGGCGGCGCGCGCGAAAACAATCGGCGACGCGATCGGATGCAAGCCGGCGATGTGACGCCGCAACGTTATCCCGCCTGGGCGTGTTCGCCGCTCGCGTCGGCGCCTGAAAATCCGCCCGCCGGACCACCGTCGCCCACGGGTGCGGGAACAATGCGTACACGTCGAACACGGCGGCCTGCAACGTCGGTGGCAACGAGCGTGAGGCCGTCACACTCCACGCTTTCACCCGCGATCGGCGGCCTTTCGAGGCGCGCGAGCATGTAGCCGGCAACGGTTTCAACGTCTTTGAACTCCGGGCGAAGAACGATGTGTACTTCTCGTTCAAGGTCCGAAAGAAGGACGCGACCGTCGACATCGACAATGCCACTGCCGCGGCGATGAATCGGCGCCACTTCATCGTCGTTTTCGTCGCGGATCTCGCCCACAATTTCTTCGAGAAGATCTTCCATTGTGACGATGCCGACGAATTCACCCGCGTCGGAACGCACGATCGCTACGGGAACTTGGCGCGCCTGCATGCGCTGGCGAAGCTGTTCAACAGTGGTGCTCTCGCGCGCGTAGATCGGCTGGCGCAGCAACTCGGCCACTTTTTTGGCTTTGCGGCGGCCCGAAAGCA
Organism: Polyangiaceae bacterium; assembly: GCA_016712345.1. GTDB lineage: Bacteria > Myxococcota_A > Polyangia > Polyangiales > Polyangiaceae > JADJRH01. Next base: position 940,495 of record JADJRH010000011.1, on the reverse strand, counting down.
CATCGAAGAGATCGCGCAGATGGAGGTAACCCATCACCTCTTTGCCCTGCGCATCGAGCACGGGGTAACGCGAATAACCGGCGTCGGCCACAATGCGAACCGCTTCATCAATGCTCATATCGGCGCGCAAAATGGCGGCGTCGACGCGAAGGCTCATCACGTGGCGCGCCGTGCGACGGCGGAGATCGAAAACGCGAACGAGCATGCGCCGCATTTCGGGGTCGAGGCCGGCGGGGCTTTTGGCGAGCAACATTCGAAGCTCTTCGGACGTGTGCGCGATCTCGTCTTCACCTGTGGGCTTGAGGCCGATCAAGCGCACGAACGCGTTTGCGAGGGTGTTTAGAAACCAGATGGCCGGCCAGAGCAGAATGTAAAACGCGTGAAGCGGACGAACGGTGTGCAGCGTGACGGCTTCGGTGCGCTGGATCGCGAGGAGTTTGGGCGCCTGCTCGCCGACAACCGTGTGCAACGTGGTGATCACAAAGAAGGCGACGGCAACCGAGATGGCATGTGCAGCGGCGCCCGCCCATGAGCCGAGCGCGGCCAAACGAGGCTCGATCAGGTGCGCAATGGCGGGCTCACCAATCCAGCCGAGGGCGAGCGACGCGAGTGTGATGCCGAGTTGATTCGCCGAAAGGTACGCATCGAGCCGACTGGAGATCCGAAGCGCAAGGCGCGCCCGAGCATCGCCCTGGCGCACCAATTCTTCGAGGCGCGTGGGGCGAATTTTGACGAGCGCAAACTCCGACGCGACGAAAAACGCGTTTAAACCAATGAGACACGCAGTGATAACGAGATAGATGACGGTGGACATGGCGCCGGTCACATGCGCGCGCGAGTCAAGATGGTGCGGCGCAGATCGGTTGCCTGCGGATCGAGGCCCTCCAGGAGTACATCGGCGGGGCACTGCCCTTTTTCAACAAGCGCCACCAAACGATCGAGGTGCGCGCGCTCGTCTTGCCCGCTGCGGTTGAGGCGCGCGCGACGCTCAAGACCGGCCGCCGCGATCGACACCACGCGCTGCGCGAGATCGGCCAACGGTTTGCCGCGAAACTCAGCCTGAAGCGCGTGCGCCGGAATGAGTTTGCGAAGCGCCAAAAGCTCATCGTGGGTGAACGACGACGAGAGTTCATCGGCCTCGGCGAGAGCGCGCGCATCGTAGAAAATGCCCGTCCACAAAGCGGGAAGCGCACACGCAAGCGCGGCGGATTGCGAGTCGGCACCGCGCACCTCAATTGTCTTTTTGAGGCGCACTTCGGGAAACATGCTGTTGATGTGCGTTTCCCAATCGCTTTGCGTGGGCCGCGTTCCAAACGCGCCATTTTGCATGAACTCGCGAAACGTGATGCGCGACGCGTCGTGCACTTCTTTGCCGCGTTTGACAACGAACATGGGAGCGTCGAGCGCCCACTCCACATAGTCGGCGAAGCGGCTGTTTGGATGGAGTACACTTGGCACAAGGCCCTGACGCGACGGATCCACATCGAGCCACACCTTGGCGCGATAACTTTTGCCTCCGAAAAGCGCACCTTCGTAAAACGGCGAGTTGGCGAACATCGCGGTCACAACCGGCGCCAGGCGAAGCGAAACGCGCATCATTCGCATGGCGTTTTCTTCGCTCGTGTAGTCAAAATTGGCTTGAACAGTGGCCGTTCGGCGCATCATGTCGAGGCCGTGCTCGCCGCGCGTGGGCAGGTATTCACGCATGATCTTGTAGCGGCTCTTGGGAACCCAACTCAGATCGGCCTGGCGCGCAAACGGATGAAAACCAACGCCCAGCCACACGATCCCAAGCTCTTCAGAGATGTCGCGAAGCTCGGCCATGTGGCCGCTCATCTCGGTGCAGATCAAGTGTACACTTTCGAGCGGCGCCCCCGAAAGTTCAAGCTGGCCGCCGGGCTCCAAGGTGATCGAAGCGCCCGCGCGCAAGAGCGAAATGAGCGGCCCGCCGGGCGATTCTGCCTCGGGGTGCCAGCCGTGACGCTCCGCCAGCGCTTGAAGCACCGTGAGTACACTTCGCTCGCCTTCGTACGGAAGGGCGGCACCGGTTTCGGCATCGACGCCGAATTTTTCGGCCTCGGCGCCGATACGACCCTGATGCGCCGGTTTGATGGCGTGAAAAAACGGAATCAACAGGTCGTCCATGGTGCGGACGGGGTGTTTCGGGTCTTCGTGCGCCGGAACGGACATGCGGCCTCGCTTGGGGTCGGAGCCGCGTCTTTACTACAGCGAACGCCCAAAGGCCGGTGTCTCGTCGAAAACGTGCGAAATCGGGCTATCCGGCGGGAGGCGGCGGGGGACGCATGGACGTGGGGCGGGGCGTTCGAAGGCGGCGATGGAGCGCCGAGACATGGTCGGTGGTGGTGCCTGTGCCGCCCCCGATCACGTGCGCTCCGCCCACAATGAGCCGCTTGGCACTCTCCGCCCACAACTCGGGATCACCGTGCGGATCGGCGAGCAGCACGCCCGGTTGCGCGTCACCAAGGGTAGATGCGGTTCTGTCCATCGCATCAAGGCCCGCGTGTTCATCGCTCACATCAAACAACACCAGTTGCGCGCCAGAATCGACAACGCTCTTTGCACATTCACCGAGATCTTCGCCGTCGCTCGTGTGCCCGTCTTTCACTTCAACAAGGGCCCAAGTGGGCAAACGCAAGGCGCTCGCGCTGATGACCGCGCTGATGCGGCCGAGCTTGGATGCGAACGGACCCACGCTGCACGCCACAATGATCTCGCAACCCGCGGCGGCCAAACGCGCGGCGTGCATCGCGCACTCCTCGGCCACGCGATCGGGAGCGAGCGCCGCACCGGTTCGACCGCCCAACATGCCTGCAACGGCCACCGGTCGACCAGCCTGCGCCGCGGCTTCCATTGCCATTTCAATCGCCGAACCCGTGAGCGCCGCCGCTCGAAACGCCATGCCCACTTGAGCGAGCGCGCGAGGCATTGTCTCCGAAGTGAGCGCGCACAAAACTTCAACGCCCGCAGCCACCTCGTGCTCGTAGTGCCGCATCACCTGAACCGGCCGCTCGCGAACAAGTCGCCCCATTGCCGCCGCGCCCTCAAGAAACACGCCTTTCGCGCGCAACGATGACGCAGCATCGGCGCTGAGAATGACGGCTTGTCCCGCGCGAATCCGGGCAACGATGGTTTCGGAAGCGCTCACCAAACGCTCATGGACGGAGTAACAGGGTTGTTTGGTTTTACGGCAATCGGACGAGGAACGTCAAAAGAGACTGCGCGAATCCCACATTTGAGCGACGTGTACCGGTCGCCAAACAGCTCAATCGGCAACCATTTCAGGCGCGCAGGAAACCACGGGGCAACCCACGGCCTCTTGGCGCGGGGGATCGTCGTCAACACGCGCCGGGGCCAACTTCGTGGGGGAATCACGTTGCGTCACGCTTGCATGGGGCGGCGAGACATCGGCCCGCTGCGAGACATGGGGCCACCGCGGGACATGGGTCCGCCCGGGCCGCCCTTGTGTTTCTTGGCAACGAACTTTCTGTCGAAGATGCGAACGCGGCGCACCAACAGGTCGAGAAGAAAAATAGCGATCGCAATGAGCACGAAGCGCTGCCACAGCTCTTCGTGAAAGGTCACCTTCTCGCCGTTTGGATCAAACACGGCCGCGATCGTGGGCGGATCGGTTGTTCCCCCGGTCGCCGTCGCACCTTTTTCAAGCGTGGCGCGATCCGGTTCAAAGCTTGCGTACTCCCGCGGATACGGGTTTGAAACGTGGCCAAAACTCACGGCCACCTGTTTTTCGGAGCCGTCTTCGAGCACGCGAAGATGTTCAGCTCGAAGCAAAAACGAACCGTATTTGTCGAGCGTCACCGATGCTTCGTAGCGACCGGGCGCCACCTGCGCGAGCGGAATGGGTTTGGTGACGCACGTCTTTGTTTCTGTGCGGCAGCGCCCAAACGCCATGTGTTTGCAGTCGTCGTCGGCTTGACACGTTTTCTGCTGAACCGGCTCGGGGCCGCTCACTGTGAGCTTGGAGATGAGGTTATTTTCAAAACGCTCGTCCGCTGTGAAAGCGTCGACCGAAGCGTGAAGCTGACCGCCCACGATCTCAGCTTTCATTGTGAGTTCACGGCGGTGCTTTTGGCGCATGTGCTCGCGAACAAGCTGGCCCCAGAATTTTTCCCAGCCGGCCCAACGCACCCACTCCACGGCCCAGCGGGTTTTCACATCGGTTGTCCACGCGAGTGTCCAGCCCAACCCCACACGCCACCGAGCCAAAATCGGCTCTTCCGTGTCACTTTGCAAAAGCTCCTGCGCGGGCGGCGGCTTCATCTTTGTCGACACGTAGCCGTGCAAATAAGGCGCGGTGCTCACGTCGATTTGTCGAAGGAAGCTCGCTTCACCCACCTGCGACACCGGAAACCACTCTTCCACCGCGGCTGCGCGGGCGATCATTTCGGTTTCTTTGGTGAAGATCTTGGGCAGGTTGTTGGGGTCGGCAACCGAGTGGTAACGACCGCCGCCCACGTCGGCGATCATCTTGAGCAAGCCGTCGTCCACACCGGAACCGAGGCCGACGGTGGTGACCGTGATCGACTCGGCGATCATCGCCGACACGAGATCGCGAATGCCTCCCGACGGCGCTTGACCGTCGGTGAGCAGGATCACGTGTTTTTTCCGCGCCTGCGTGACGGTCATGTCGTTGTAGGCCGCGTCGAGAGCGCCGAAAATTTCGGTGCCGCCGCCGGGCTGGATGCGCGCGATCTCGTTGATGATGCGCGTTCGGTTGCGCGCGGGCTGCATTTTCACAACGCGAATCGGCGCGGAGTCAAAGCCGATGACCTCAATCAAGTCGTCGGACTCAAGCGTTTTCGCGGTTGCCTTCGCCGCTTCTTTGGCCATTTCGAGCGGCAACCCGGTCATCGATCCCGACCTGTCGATCACGAGGCACATGGCGACGCTGGGCATTTCTTTCTTGCGCTCGTTGTCCATGCGGACCGGCAAGATGCGCTCCATGGTCGTGCGGTACCAACCGCCGAGGCCGTACCCCGATTCACCCCCTGCGAAGAGAAAGCCGCCGCCGAGATCTTTAACGTATTGCTCGATCAGCTCCTGAGCTTGAAGAGGCACGGCTTCGCGAGGGGTGTCGCTCAGGACAACAAAGTCGAAGCGCTCCATTTCTTTGAGCGAGCCGGGCATGCCGGCGGGCGGACGCACGTCCACGTCGTATTGCTGAGCCGTGAGCGCGTTTGCGAGCGGCGTTGCGTGTTGCGGTGAGCCTTCGATGTATAAAACGCTGGGCCTGCCCGGCACTTCAATCGTCGCCGAATAGCGATTGTTTTCTTTGAATGTGTCTTCGCCGATGTCCGACAACTCGAACACGTAGGTCATCTGACCGGCGACGCGGTTCACGCTCTTGAAAACGATGTCGTTCGGGCCGGCCTTGAGATCGAGGTCTTTCACGCCGTCGAGGCCGTTGAGCGCTTCACCTTGGTAGAGCTTGGCTTTGGCTTTGGTGGCGCGGCTCGCGTAGATGTCGGCGTGGATCTCGAACGTTTCGCCAACCTTGACGCGCTCGGGCATGCGCAGCTCGCGCACGGCCACTTCAGGCGGCGTTGGGCGGCGATACGGCACCGCAAAAAGGCGCACGCCGAACTCTTTGGCGCGATTGGCTTCCGCCAAAAAGTCGCCGTCGGTTTGTACGCCGTCTGAAAGAACCACGGCGCGTTTGAGATGCCCCGGCGGGTACAAGCCGTACGCGAGCTGAAGCGCCGCTTGGAGGTTGGAGCCCGCGCCGAGTTCACCGCGCTGCCCATTCGCGTCCACGTGGCGCTCGATCGGCGGCGGTTTCGATAGGTCGTCACCCTCTTTGTAGTCGGCAACGCGAGGCCGCCGCGCAAAGGTGATGACCTTGATCACCCCTTCTTTGGGCTTTTCGGCGATCGCTTTGCCGACGAGATCACGCGCATCTTGAAGAGCTTCATCGGGCACCGAATCGGAGACGTCGATCAAATAGATCGTGCACGCTTTTTCGGTGGTTGCGGTTCGAGCGAGGCGCGACAACCCGAGGCCCAGCAGCACAACGAACGCAACACGCAACACCAGGCTGATCGCACGTTGAATCGCGGGGAGGTCCGCGAGCGATTGCGACATCACGATCAAAAACCACGGCGCGAGCATCACAACGCCGAGCATTTTCGGGTTGAGAAGCTCGTAGGTGATCCCGTTGCGCAGCCACGAAATCGTGGGATCCGGGTGCAGCAAAACGTATTTGCGGTACGCCCAAAAGAGCATGCCCAAGAGCGCGACTGTGCTGATAACCCACGCGAGGATGCGCCACTTTCGGCTGTTCATACCGTCACCCTTCGGTGGTACGTGAGCCACTCAATCGCTGTGACAATCACCACTGCGATCAGCAAATAAACCCACATTTCGCGGCGTACACCGATCTTGAATTCGCCCACGGCGCCGGCCGCTTTACCGTCCACGAGCAGCTCGTTTTTCGCAGCCACGGTGCTCTCGGCAATGTCCGACAGATTGGCCGCAAACATGGTCTTCTCTTCGGCTCCGGCGATGCCGGTTGTGAGTTCATAAAAGCCGGCGTGTTGGCCCAAAAAGATCGCGCGGCCGTCTTTGATTGGAATCACGCGTTTGGTTCCGTCGGGGAGCTTTAACGTTCCCGATTCAGCCGACGACGGCGCCGGAATGTTCCACACCGTCCCCGTTCGAAACGCCGAGAGGTAGCTCGTGTCTTCCTCGACGAAGTCGTTGATGATGTTGAGGAGCAGTACGGGCCACGCGATGCGCAGCGGCAAATCGCTCTCGCGAATGTCGAAGCCGAGGGCAACGAACTTGTTTCCGGGGCGGCGACCCTGCAACAAAAGCGCCCCGTGGCGGTAGCTGCGCGCGACCACCTTGTCTTCTTTTTCACCCTTGATTGGGTGGGCGCGCCCCACGTTGACTTCGCCAAGCGAGAGGTAGCGCACCAGCGGACTTTTGGTGTCGACCTCATCGAAACCGAGCCGGCTGTTCGGGTCGTTGTCGAGCACTTCTTTTTCAACGGTGAACGGCGTTTTGTCGCCCGAGGGGTTGAGGTACAAAAGCCCGCCCGACCCCTGCGCTACCGCAGGCGCAACGTTGTCGAAAATCGTGACGTCGTAGTTGCCTTTCGCCGGGTACCCCGACGGCGGAACGGTGGTCACGTCGAGGTACTCATCGAGGAGCAACGCCGCCTCGAGAAACATGTTGCCCGTGGTGACAACTTGGATGCGCGCGCGACGCCGCTCCGGCAAAAGCGCAAACGCGTGATCGTCGGCCGGGAGCGCGTCGCGCCCTCCCTCCGCGAGCGTGAGCTTCGCTTCAAGCGTGCGCGATGCGCCCGAAAGATTCGGGTAAAAACGCGGGAGTTTTTCGTTTCCCTTGAGGCGGACGCGCGTGAGATCGATGAGCGTTCCATCGCCGAGGAGCGACAGCTCCACATCGATCGGATCGTCGGTGGTGTTGGTGATTTCCAACATCACTTCGTATCGACTTTTGTCGAGTGGGTAGCGCCGCACGGCAAAGTTGCTGATCGCCGCGTTGGCTCCACCCGTGCCAATGGGAACGTACGAAACGGTGATGTCGCCGGTGTGCACCAATCCCGACGCATCGGAGGGCGGACCGAGGGCGCCGTCGCTCACAATGATGATTTCAGGCCGCGTCAGCCCGCGAAGCGTGTCGGTTGCAAATCGCAGCGCCCTGGGGAAGTCGGCCGACGCGTCGGTGGCGCCCACAGCGGCCACCGCGGCTTCGAGGTCCGACACTTCACTCGTCATTGTCGAAAGCGGCGTGATCGCCGCATCCATCTGCGCGATGAGCATTCGGTCGCTGCCCGACAGACCGCGAACCATTTGTTTTACGCGCTCTTTCGCCGAGTCCATTCGACTCGGCGCCACATCGGTTGTCTTCATGCTCGCGCTCGCGTCTACGAGCACCACGATGTTGCGGCTTTCGATGAGGTTCACCGCGGTTCGCGGATCACCGAGAGCCATGATCATGAGCGCGAGAAGCACCAGCTGAAGCAGCAGCGATAGGAGGCGCTTGAGCTGCGAAAACAGGCTCGTCGCTTCTTTGTCGCGAAGGATCCGCTCCCAAATTTTTGAAAATGGAACCGCGATCGGTCGGCGACGAAGCTTGAGAATGTAAAAAACAACAACGATCACGCCGGCAGCGGCGCCGATCTGGAGAAGCGTGGCGAGCGGAAGCCCAACAAACGTCATCGGGGCCTACCTCAAAAACCCGCCGCGTCGGAAAACGCGCAGGATGAGTTCGTCAAACGGTGTACTCACGTCGGCTCGGAAATACGCCACCTGTTTCGACGTGCAGAAGCGCTGCACTTCATCGAGGTACTCCTGGTAGGCCTGCCCGTAACGTTCGAGCACTTTGGCGGTCACAGTCACTTCGCGTTCATCACCGGTTTCGCAGTCGTACACGCGAACATCGCCTTTGAGATCGGGTCGCGCCTCCGACGGATCCACAATGTGGAGCACGAACGGCTCGAACCGGTTGTAGCGCAGCGTGTTGATTCCGTTTTCAAACCCCGCAGGATCGTACAAATCCGAGATCACCACAGCGAGGCCGCGCCTCTTGTGCTGCGCAACGAAGGTTTTCATCGCGTCGCCCAAATCGGTTTGGCCGTCGGATCGAAGCGCTTTGAGAAACCTGAAAATTCGAAAAATGCGAGCTTTGCCGCGCGTTGTGGGCATGCGGCCGCTCACCTCGTCGGTGGCAGTCACAATGGTGATCCGATCGAGGTTTGCGAGCCCCACGTACGCGAGCGCGGCGCACAGGCGTTTCGCTTGGCGCAGCTTCTCGCCGTCGCCGAACCCCATCGACGAAGACGTGTCGACAATGAAGTAGATCGACAGATCTTCTTCCTCTTCGTAGAGCCGAATAAGCAGCCGATCAAAACGCTGATAGGCATGCCAATCGAGGTACCGAAAATCGTCGCCGGCCGCGTAGTCGCGGTGGTCGGCAAACTCCACACCGGAACCGATTTTTTTGGAGCGACGCTCCGCGCGCATCGCGCCCGAAAACACCCGTTTCGCGACCACCACGAGCATTTCAAGCTTTCGCTGAAACTCGTCGTCGAAGAGATCTTCTTCGGCTTTGGGGGCCGCAAATCGGCGCGACAAAGGAGCGAGCCGCCGCGACAGCGGACTCGTGGCTTTCTTAAAAACGTCGAGAATGCCCACCGATGGCTCGTTCTTCCGGGCGTTATTTCACGGTGTCGGGCAAGTGTTTCATCAGCTCGCGAAGGACGTCGTCGGTCTTAATGCCTTCGGCTTCACCTTCGAAATTGAGGAGCACGCGATGGCGAAGCGCCGGCAATGCCACCGCGCGAACGTCATCGATCGATGCCGCAAATCGCCCTTCAAACAGCGAGCGAATTTTGGCCGCCAAGAGCAACGCCTGAGCGCCGCGCGGTGAAGAACCAAACTTCACGAAGCGCTTCACCATGTCGAGGCTGTCGGGCTGCGTTGGATGCGTCCACTGAAGAAGACGCACGGCGTAGTCTTGAACGTGGCGCGAGATGGGCACTTCACGAACGAGGTGCTGCATTTGCAGGATCTGCTCGCGGTTTAACACCGGTTTCACCTGGGGCATCGCCACGCCCGTTGTTCGATCCAAAATGCCGTGCAGTTCTTCGCGGCCGGGGAAGCCCACGTGCAGCTTGAAAAAGAAGCGATCGAGCTGCGCTTCCGGCAACGGATACGTGCCTTCACTTTCAAGCGGGTTTTGCGTTGCGAGAACGAAAAACGGCTCGTCCAGCGTGTAGCTCGTTTTTGAAACCGTGACGCGATGCTCCTGCATCGCTTCGAGAAGCGCGCTTTGCGTTTTCGGCGTGGCGCGGTTCACCTCGTCGGCGAGCACGATGTTCGCGAAAATCGGCCCGCGCCGAAACGAAAACGACTTTTGACCGCCTTCCGTTTCTTCAATCACCGTGGTGCCGATAATGTCCGCCGGCATCATGTCGGGCGTGAACTGGATGCGCGCAAACTGGAGGTGCAGCGCCTCGGCAAGTGTACGCACGAGCATTGTTTTGCCCAAGCCGGGCACACCTTCGAGCAAGGCGTGTGAGCCTGCGAGCATGCAGGTGAGCACACCGTCCACGATCTCCCGATTGCCGACGATGACTTTCGCCACCTCTTCGCGCAACAGGCCGATCGTTTTCGTGAACGCGTCGACTTCGGCGCGCGCGGTTTCTGTCGTCTTCTGTGCCATGGCGTGATTGTTCCGCGTTACTCGCGCGGCCGGATGAGCTGGAAGTAGCGTCGCACGTAGAAACGATAGCCGTCGGGGATCTCGTCCTGGTTGATCTGCGATTCGGCGTGCGTCCGGTAATCCTTGTACACCTTTTTGTACGGCCCGCCTTTGAAGCCGCGCTCCGCTGCCGCGAGAATGACTTCACTGTTCGAGGGCCCCTGCCCCGTGTCCTGCGCCTCGGCGCGTGTGGACGTTGTTTGGCCCTTGAGGTCCGAACGATCACCTTTGATGTCGGAGTTGTGTCCAGTGCCCCAACCCTGTCCAGGCTGCCCGCCGTTGGCTTCGCCGCCGTTCTGGCCAGCCCCTTGACCGGATCCGGGCCCTTCACCGGGACCATCACCTTGCCCTTGGCCTTGGCCAAGCCCAACAGTCACACCTTTCTGTCCCCCCTGACCCTGACCCTGCCCTTGACCGGCGTTTTGCCCCGGCCCCTGACCCGGTTGGTCACCCTGCTCGCCATCCTCGCCGTCTTCGCCGTCCTGACCCTGACCTTGTTGGCCCTGACCTTGCTGACCTTGGCCTTGCTGTCCGCTTTGACCGCGGGCGCGTTTGCCGAACTTGAGCATTCGCTTCATGCGCTCTTTGCCGGCCTGGCCCTGCTGCCGAAGGAGTTCACGAAGCTCTTGAAGGCGCTTGCGCAGCTCTTCCTTCTCTTTGTCGCTCATCTCCTCTTGCTGCATTCGGTTGATGTCCTCGGCGGCCTTCTCCAAGTCCTCCGCTGACAATCCCATCTCTTTCGCGAGATCCGCCGCCGCTTTCGCAAGGTCGCGATCCAACCGGTCCAAGCTGCGGCCGGCGCGCTCTTGTTGCTCCGCCTCGCGATCCAAACGTTCGAGCTGCCGCTCTTTCTCTTTGATGAGTTGCTCTTCGTCTTGATCTTCTTTTGAGCCGCCGTCGGGATCCTGTTTCTTCTTTTTTTCTTCCTTCTTTTTCAGAATCTCGTCCCGAAGCTCTTGGCGCTTTTCGTTGATCGCCGCGAGCGCTTCTTTGCGCTGTTTTGCAGCGTTCTCCATCGCTTTTTTGAGACGCTCAAGCGCCGCCTTGTCGAGCTTTTTTCCCGACTTGAGTTGCTCGGCGAGCGCCTGCATTTCTTTTTGAGCCTTCGCGAGATCTTTCTTTTGAAGGGCATCACCGATGGGCTTTGCGAGATCCGATTTCGAAAGCTCCATGCCGGTATTTTTCAGCTCTTCTTCGAGCTTCTTGGCGTCCATCTCGGCGCCTTTCATCAGCTCGCGCTCCAACTCCTCCATGCGGCGAAACGCTTCGGTTCGATCGAGCCGCTTGTTCGCGAGGTCTTCAATGAGCTGGTTAAACTTGTCGATCGCCGCCTTCATTTCCGGCGATTGGTTCTGGCGCTCCATTTCGCGCGCGGCTTCTTTGAACAGTTCAATGTCGTCGGGTGACATCGGAGGAGCGTCGATGGTCTTCGCTATTGGCGGCGGAACCGGAATCGCCACGCGAATCTCCAAAAGCGCCATGGCAACAAGCGGAGCCAGCAGAGCAAACGCAACGAGCAGCTCCCACGGAGCTTGAATCGGCGCCGCTTTGCTCGGCTTCAGATCGGTCGTTCGCGCGCAGGCATCTTCAATCGCCACGTCCATCAGCGGCGTGCGCTCGACCTCGCCTACTGCGGCGAACGAAAGCGCGTTGGTTAGGCGGTCCGAGAGATTGTGTGACTTGTCGAGCGCCACCGATCCGGCGTGAGGCGGGAGGCGTCGAAGAGCGGCAACAATCAGCGCGAGGAGAGCAACAGCGCCGCTCGCAATCAGAGTGACTTTCGCGCGGCTTTCGCTGAAGTGATCAAAAAGCAGCTTTCGCGCGGCGATTGTGACGGTGGCAACGATGATGAATGTGATGAGGACGTAAGGCAAAACGCGCATGACGCGCGCCAACCTCATTCTGAGTTCAACTACGGCGGCCGCACGGCGGATGCGCGATAGGCCTTGTTCGCGAGAAGCGTTCACGTTGCCTCCGACCCCATTCTACCTGTGGACGTTGGGTCTGCCTGAAAGTTCCGTTCGCAGCCCGATGCACCGACAACCAGTGGGCGTTGCAGAGCCGTTTGTGACCGTGCACGAAACGATCGCGATCTCAAGCACCTTACGCGGCCGATCCCTCGATACGCGACAAGCCGGCGCGCGCTGAATAAAGCCCATGCCAGTGCGGGTTTGAACCTAGAGCCAACAGAAAGCACCGGCGTCGTGAGGTGGTGACGCCGCCGCGCAAAGGAATATTCCAGCGGGGCGCCCTTACCCGAGCGAAAGAGCTTACTTCTTCTTCCCCGCGGACTTTTTTGCGGGCGCTTTTTTCGCGACGCTCTTCTTGGCAACTGCCTTCTTTGGCGCGGCGGACTTTTTTGCGGGCGCTTTTTTCGCGACGCTCTTCTTGGCAACTGCCTTCTTTGGCGCGGCGGACTTCTTTACGGGTGCTTTCGTCGCTTTCTTGCTCGCGCTTGCTTTGGTTGCCGGCGCCTTTTTCTTCGGCGCGGCGACTTTTTTCGCAGGGGCCTTCTTTGCCGCCGGCTTCAACGTTTTTTTCGGTGCGGCTTTTTTCGCCGCCGGAGCGGCAGCCTTTTTCGCTGCCGGCTTGGACGCAGTCGGCTTTGCCGCGTCTTTCTTGTCGCCACCCGATGGCGCCGGAAGTCTCCCGCGAACCTCGTCGATCTTCGCGTCGAGATGCTCCAACTGAAATGGTTTGTCGAGCCAACCGTCCGCCGCGAACAGAGGCGAAGTCATGTCGTTGAGCGTTTCACCAATGCCGGTAAGCATGATCACGCCGGTGCCGGAGAGGCGCTCTTTATCGGCTTTTACGCGCTTGCACACTTCCCAACCGCTCATGCCCGGCATCATCACATCGAGCACAACGAGGTTTGGGCGGTGCTTCTGCGCAAGCTCCAACGCTTCATCGCCGTCGGAGGCTTCGATCACTTCAAATCCGCGCGAACGAAGGTGACTGGTCACCAAGTTCAACATGGCCGGCTCATCTTCGGCGACGAGAACAACAGGCTTGGATGATTGTTTTTCGCTCTGGGCCATGGCGCGCGAATGAGAGTACGCCGCGAGCGCTCCGGTCAAGGGTAATATCGCCGATCCATGGACAACGTCGTTGCAGTGAGCGGTGCCACGGGCTTCATCGGCTCTGCCGTGGTTCGTCGCCTTCTACGCGATGGGCGAACGGTTCGCGCATTGATCGAGCCCGGCGCCAACGAACAAAATCTCGCGGCCCATCCAGGCGTGGATCGCGTTCATGTCGACGTTCGCGACTACGTTGCGATGGCCCGTGCCCTCGACGGGTGTTCGGCGTTTTACCACTTGGCCGCTGTGTACAAAGTGTGGACCCCCGATCCAACGCAGCTCTACGCCGTCAACATTGAGGGGACCACCTCGGCGCTCCTCGCGGCAAAAACCGCGCGTGTACCCCGCATTGTGTACACATCATCCATCGCTGCTGTCGGCGGCCTTCCAGGCGGTGAACCCTCGGACGAAACCGTCCCCTTCAATCACTTTGAAGCGGCCAATCCGTACATTTTGTCCAAATATTTAAGCGAACGGGTCGCGCTCCGTTTCGCGGAGTCGGGTCTGCCGGTGGTTGTTGTAAACCCCGCATTTCCGTTTGGCCCCGGCGATCTCGCGCCCACGCCCACCGGCGCGATCATCCTTTCCATCCTGCGCCGGCAAGTCCCGGGACTGCCGGCCGGCGGCTTTTGCGCGGCCGATGTCGACGACGTCGCCGCCGGACACGTTGCCGCCGAAACGCGGGGACGCATCGGCGAACGGTACATCCTCGGCAACCACAACATCTCCATGCGCGACTTCGTGCAGCTTGTCGGCCGAATCGCCGGTGTACACACGCTGAACGTCCCCATCCCGTCATGGATGGGCATCGGCGTCGCGGCGGCCATGGAAGCCGTTTCAAAACACGTCACCCACAGCGAGCCTCTGGCCACCGTGAAGAGCGCCAAATACGTTCTCGGACCGGCTTATTTCAACCCCGCCAAAGCCCGCGCGGAGCTTGATCTGCCGTGCACACCGCTCGAAGAAACCATCGAACGAGCGGTGCGCTTCTTCCGCGATTCGGGAATGGCACCGTAGTCAAATCCGCCGGTCAAGCGTACACACGCACGCCCGCCGGCGCGTTGCGTACACAACGCGCCCACGAGTTTCAGCCGCGCCGCTGACTCGTGTCTTCAAGCGCAAAAAACTTTCGAATCGCTCCGAGCAACTCGCCGCGCGCGGCGGCAACACGGCCTTCTTTCGCCGCCGCATCGCAATTTTCGCGAGCCATTTGCAGCTCCACCTTTCGGAGCGCCAAAACGGCCGAAATGTCCGCTGCAACCTCGGGCCGCTGCGACACAATTTTCTGAAACCCGCCTTTATCGAGCCGATAACAATCCACCGGGCTCAACGCCACCACCGTTGCCAGGCGCGGTTCGCCCGTCATCAAACCCATTTCGCCGAAGAAGCCGGGCGCCTCGATTTTCGCCACGGCCGTTTCAACCCCTTCGGCGCCGCGCACCCGAACCTCCACAGCCCCGCGCGTCACGATGTACAAGAAGTGCGCGATCGCGCCCTGCCTGGTGATCGTCTCACCCGCGGCAAACGGCGCGTAGCTCAACCCCTCGGCGATCATCACAAGTTCGTTGCTCGTCAGCGGCCTCAGGATCTCCACCTTGCTCAGCGCATCAATGCGTTTTTCAAGCTCGGCTTGTTTCTTTCGCTCGCGCCTTTCAAGGTCGTCCTCTTCGATAAAACGCATTGCGGCAGGCACAGCGAGCGGAATACCAGCCCGTTTGAGCGCCGCAAAAATGCGGGTTCGAACCAGCGACGAGGTCGGGTCGTCGCGCGCAAGATCCGTCAAAAAGTATCGCACCGAGTAGCGCGCCACGCTGTCGTTCTCAGCGCGTGCAAAGTCGTAGCAAATGCAGTTCGGCGGCGGATCCTCCGCCACTCCCTCTATCGGCGCCGCGCGCAGCGAAGCCTCCACAGAGCCGACCACATCGGCCGGGCTATATCGAAAGTCCACATTGAAGTGTACCCACATGCGATGCGGCGCCGCTTTGCCGTCGCGCATCCCCAAAATCGTAAACATGCCCGCGAGCAGCGTCGCATTCGGCACCACGATGACATCGAAGTCCCGCGTTTCGATCAACGTGTGCCGCCATCGAATCTCCTTCACCCTGCCCTGCCGCCCATTTTCGAGCTGGATCCAATCCCCCTCGCGAATCGAGTTGTCCAGTTGAAGGGCCACGCCGCCGATCACGTTTCCAAGCGTCGCCTGCATGCCGATCGCGAGCACCGCCGTTACAACAGCGCTTGTTGCGGCAATGTTCGCGGGCTCCACCCCCATCGTTCGAAGCGCCGAAAACAGAGTCACCACGCCCGCGCCGAAGATCACAACGTCGGTGATGATCGCGGGCGGCTCGACACGAACGCGCGGCAGCACCACATCGAACAGCAGAACGACCGCCACGTTTGCGATGCCAAAACGACCGAGCCAATCGGCCACAATCGCAACCGTCTTGGCCGTGCTGTCGCCGTCGAGTGCGCCCAATTTTCGCAGCGCCCAGAGGGTTCCCACGCTGGCCACGTAAAGCCCCGCCAGCCACACGAGACGACGGATGTGCGGTCGGCGTTTCGGCGCGAATCGGTTCACCAAAAAAGCTGTGATGAGTACACACAGCGCGACGACCGCCGGGCCTATCCAGGAAACGGACACCACTTGCAAAAAGGTATCACGCCGCCGTCACAGACTTGTCACTCAACTGTGGGTGGGGTCCGCGCGCAAGCCGGCGCCAACTTTCAGGCTCACGTTCAGCTCGATCCGCCGCGGCTGAGCACAATCCCATGCATGCCAAGTTCACCGGCGAGCCGCGATGAACCGGTGCGCAGCCACCGTTCGTACACCCGCACAAGGCTCTGCGAGTCACGCACCATCGTTCCGATCGTCTCTTCGGCCACGTCGCCGAGCACCGCCGAAAATCGCTCAAATTGGGCCGAAAGCTCTGAAAAAATCGAGCCCTTTGCCGCCCCCCTTCGCAGCCTCAACATCGCCGCCGCGTGTTGATACGCCGACGCGCCCACTTGCTCGATGTACTTTCGATCCGCGCCCCGTTGCGTCAGGTGCTCGCCGAAAAAACCGATCGCGTAAAGCACTCCGTCCCCCACGCTTCGAAGCTTGTAGAGCCGCTCCGGGCCCTCCGTTTCAAGCGCATCCCGCAGCAAAAACGTCAGCGGCTTTGAAAACGGAACGTGCGCTTCGTCACCCGGATGGGCGTACTCACAAAGAAGGCTCACGAGATACCCCGTGGCTTCGGTCGTTGTTTCAACCCGCCGCGCCTTGAGGGCGTCGGCAACGACCTCGTGAAAAAACTCGTTCATGCTGGGAGCGATTGCGATCGAGGCGGACACCGGACATCCTCCTTTGATCGGCCGGTGCAACCTTTCGCACCCGGATGGAGGGTGAAAAACCGGCCGGTCTACTCTTTGGTACCGACGAGCCGCCCTGTGTGCCAGTTCTTGTCAGGGCAAATTTTCTGCAAATTTCAGTTCTTATAGCCACCCAGGGCGCCGGCTGCCAAAGCACGAATCCAAGAGTTTTCTCGCCGCTTGACAGTTCGAAGTCGGTGACTACAGTGCCGCCCACTCGCTGGCACTCGTCTTCAGTGAGTGCCAACAATCGACAAAAAACCCGATGTGGAGCGGTGCCCATCACGGCGCAGCCATCGGGTTGTCGTGTGCGAACAGCCTGCATCCGGCGGGCATTCATCCCGCCGCTTTTGTCTCAGAAGGAGTCTTTTGCCATGAAGATGCGACCGCTTCAGGACCGCGTGATCATCAAGCGAGTGAAAGAGGAGGAGCGCACAAAGGGCGGCCTCATTATCCCCGACACAGCCAAAGAAAAGCCGATCGAGGGCCTCGTTGTCGCAGTGGGCAACGGCAAAGTCGGCGACGACGGCAAAGTCCGCAAGCTCGACGTCAAAGAAGGTGACCGCGTTCTCTTCGGCAAATACTCGGGAACCGAAGTGAAGATCGACGGCGAAGAGCACCTCATCATGCGCGAGGACGACATCCTCGGCGTCATTGAAGGCTGATTTTAACGGGAACGCTCCAAAACGGAGCTGTGTACGCAACGCGATTGCGCTGACTCAAAAAAGATTTTCAGGAGATCTCAGAAATGGCTGCCAAAGAAATTCTCTACAACGAACAAGCTCGCGCCCTCATCCTCTCGGGCGTCAATGCCCTCGCCGACGCGGTGAAAGTTACCCTCGGCCCCAAGGGTCGTAACGTCGTCATCGAAAAGAGCTTCGGTTCGCCCACCGTCACCAAAGACGGCGTGACGGTCGCCAAAGAAATCGAACTCGAAAACAAGTTCGAAAACATGGGCGCCCAAATGGTGCGTGAAGTCGCTTCCAAGACAAGCGACGTGGCCGGTGACGGCACCACCACCGCAACCGTTCTCGCTCAAGCGATCTACCGCGAGGGTTCAAAGCTCGTGGCCGCCGGCCACAACCCCATGGAGATCAAGCGCGGCATCGACAAAGCCGTTGAAACGATCGTTGAGTTCTTGAAGAGCATTGGCAAGCAAACCAAAGACGCCAAAGAGATCGCCCAGGTCGGCACCATCAGCGCCAACGGCGACACCACCATCGGCAAGCTCCTCGCGGACGCGATGGAGAAGGTCGGCAAGGAGGGCGTCATCACGGTGGAGGAGGCCAAGAGCGCCGACACCACGCTCGACGTCGTCGAGGGCATGCAGTTCGACCGCGGCTACCTCTCGCCGTACTTCGTCACCAACCCCGAAGAGATGAAAGTCACCATGGAGGATGCGTACATCCTCATCTCCGAGAAGAAGATCTCGAACATGAAAGATCTTCTCCCCGTGCTTGAAGCGATCGCCAAGCAACAACGCCAGCTCCTCATCATTGCTGAAGACGTTGAGGGTGAGGCGCTCGCCACTCTCGTGGTCAACAAGCTCCGTGGCACCCTTCACTGCGCCGCCGTCAAGGCCCCCGGCTTCGGCGACCGCCGCAAGGAAATGCTCAAAGACATCGCCGTTCTCACCGACGGCCAGGTCATTGCTGAAGAACTCGGCCTCAAGCTTGAGAACGTCACCATCAGCGATCTCGGCCGCGCCAAGACCGTCATCATCGACAAAGACAACACCACGATCGTCGGCGGCCAGGGCAAAAAGGACAAGATCAAGGCCCGTCAACAAGAGATCCGCGGCCAAATCGAGCACACCACCAGCGATTACGATCGCGAGAAGCTCCAAGAGCGCCTCGCCAAGCTCGTCGGCGGCGTTGCCGTTGTGAAGGTCGGTGCCGCCACCGAAACCGAAATGAAAGAAAAGAAAGCCCGCGTTGAAGACGCGCTCCACGCCACCCGCGCCGCCGTTGAAGAAGGCATCGTGGCCGGCGGCGGCGTCGCCCTCATCCGCGCGCAAGCCGCTCTCGACAAAATGGAAGTGAGCGAAGAGCAACGCTTCGGCGTCAGCATCATCCGCCGCGCTCTTGAAGAGCCGCTTCGTCAAATCGCCGCCAACGCAGGTGACGAAGGTTCAATCGTCGTTCAGAAGGTTCGCGAGGGCAAAGACTCGTTCGGCTACAACGCGGCCACCGGCAACTACGGCGACCTCCTCGATCAGGGCGTCATCGATCCGGTCAAAGTTGTGCGCTCCGCGCTCCAAAACGCGGCCAGCGTCGCGAGCCTCATGCTCACCACCGAAGCGATGATTGCCGAACGTCCCAAGGATGAAAAAGCGGCAGCCGGCGGACACGCGGGTCACAGCCACGACTTCTGATCCCCGCGCTGTGTACACTTTCTAGCGTACACACGCAAATGTACACAAGATAACGCGGGAGTTCAGGCGCAGTTGGCCGGACCTTCCGCGTTGTCGTTTTGTGCTCGTTTTTAGCTGCCCCCCGGACCGGCGCTCGTCGCAAGTTCCAGCGTCGTTGAGGGGCGCTCCGTTCGCTTCGCTCCGTCGCACCCGGCCCCCCAAGCGTCCGTGCTCACTCACTTCGTTCGCTCCGCGCGTCCGCGGGGGGCTTACAGATTGCTCACCCACGACGGCGAATGGCTACGTCGGCGCGCGAAGTGTACTCATCCCCTCGTCCACTGAAATCACCGGCCGGTAGCCGAGAGCGCGGCGCGCCTTCAACGTGTTCACCGTCACCGATCGCGACATCATGTCCACCGCGAAACGCGTCATCGGCGGTGCTTTCTTAACTCCGAAAAGCCGCCACGCCCCTTCCACAACGCGCGCCGCCGATCGCGCAATCGGCCCTGGAATAGAGCGCTTTCCAAGATCTGCGCCTTGAGTCGCCGCGAGCGCGGTCAAAAACGCGCGCACCGTTCGCTCACCGTCGTCGGCAACAAAGTACGCATGCCCGCCTTCACCTTTTTCAAGCGCAAGCATCAGCGCATGCACCAGATTCGCCACGTGCGTTGTGGACGTTGGATGTTTTCCCCCGTCGATCCAAGCAAAACTCCCGTCGCGAGCCATTCTCAGCACGGTCGGCAACACGCTTGTGTCGCGCGGCCCCCACACAAATCGAGGCCGTATCGACATCGCCGTCATCGCCTTGTCACTCGCTGCGAGAACGCGCCGCTCGGCCTCAGCCTTCGTTTCTGAATAAAGGTACTTCTGCCGCGCCGGATACGGATGCGCCTCATCCACGTTCACCAAATCGCGCCCGTCGAAAAGCGCCGCCTCCGTACCCACGTGGATGAACCTTCGCACGCCCGCCTTTTTCGCGGCCTCAAGAAGCTGCGTTGTTCCTTCCACGTTCGCGCTCCAAAACTGCTCGCGCGTACCCCACTCCTCCACAAACGCCGCGGCATGCACCACCACATCCACGCCCGCGAGATCTTCCACGCGCACCGAACCCAACTCACCGCGAACGGGTCGTGCTCCGAATTTTTGCACCTGAGCCGCGCTCTTTTCAGATCGAGCCAGCGCCGACACCTCGTGTGCTTTCGAAGCGGTTTCCACAAAGTGCCCACCCACAAATCCTGAAGCCCCCGTCACAAACACGCGCATGGCCGTCTCCTTCGCCGCGTTTTCCAATCGGCGTTGACCTCATAGATAGGCAGCTTCAAAACATGCGTCGAATCGATATATTTCATTCAATCATGCACGTTGTCGATACATCGGCGCTCGACCTCAACTTGCTCGCCGCGCTCGACGCACTGCTCGCCGAGCGCAACGTCACACGCGCCGCACGCCGACTTGGGCTCACGCAATCCTCGACAAGCCACGCTCTCGCGCGGCTTCGCACCATGCTCGGCGACCCATTGCTTGTCCGCTCCGGTCGTCAAATGGTCGCCACGCCCAAAGCCGAGAGTCTGCAAGCGCCCCTCGCACGCGCCCTTGCCGAACTGCGTCGCGTTGTTCACACGAGCGGCGAGTTTGATCCAAACACCTCCACACGAACGTTTTCGCTTGGGTGCCCGGATCTTGTGGCTGCACTCCTCCCAGAACTGATGGGTCGGCTCACTCGCGCCGCACCAAGCGTACACCTCAACGTGGTTCTTTCCACCGGGCAGGACGTGTACACTTCGCTCGCGTCCGGCGCGCTGGATGCCGCGCTCGCCCCCGCGCCGGAACACCCTTTGTCGGGCCTTGCGCAGCGCATCGTGGGACATGTTTCGTTCTGCGTTTTGGCTCGCAAAAAACACCCCGCCTTGGGCCCGCGCAAACCCTGGAGCGCCGAAGTGTGGCTCCAATATCCCCACGTCGTTGTCCGCACAGGGTCGGTCGGCTCGGGATTTGTCGGCTCCGCGCTCGCGCGCCTCGGCAAACCGAGAAACATCGGCATGACAGCGCCCAGCTTTCTTGTCGCCCCGTTCGTTGTCGCTCAAACCGACATGTTTTTCGCAGCCCCGCGTGAACTCACCGTCGACATCGCGCGCCGCTTAAACCTCGCGGTCCTGAGCCTGCCGATCCCCGCAGCCGTTGCTCGGGTCGCGCTCCTCTGGCACGAGCGCTTTACGGCCGACCCCGGTCACACCTGGTTCCGCGAGCACGTTGCGCTGACCGCCCGCGCCCAGTTGCAGCGGTCCGACGATGCGCAGAAGGAACCCACTCCCAAGCGAAACAAAGCAACGCCCCGCGGCCGATAAACCACACCGACGCCAATGCGTACACAACGCGAGCCTTGCCAGCCGCCCTCCGTCATGAGCACCATCGCGCATGCGCTTCACACGTTCTCGATCGGTCGCCTGCACCGCAGGCGCTTTGCTTTTCACACTTCTCGCCGGCTGTGACGACGGCACTCCCGGCACCGGTGGGTCGGGCGGCTCCGGCGGTTCCGGCGCCGCGGGGGGTTCGGGCGGAACCGCCGGCTCCGGTGGGGCGCAGGCAGCTCCCCAAGACATCCTGACAACCGACCTGACACTCAACTTTGAACAGTTGACCGGCGCCGCGACGGTTGTCATTCAACCCGCGACGGGAGCTTCTTCGGTCGCACTCAACATCCGCGGGTTAACCGTCTCCACCTGGACTGTCGATGGCAGTCAGGTCACCGCAACCGTCGACGCGGGAGTTGCCACTCTACCCATCACAGACTCCACAAGTCAGGTCACCGTCACCGCCGAATATACCTTCCCGGAGCGCGGCCTCGACAAGTTTGACGGGTGGATGCCCGACAGCGGTGCAACGTTTCTTTGGCCTTATTTTTGCGGCAATTTGTTTCCGTGTAATCCCAACCCCGACGACGGCGTCACCATCACCATGGACGTGACAGGGTTTGACCCTTCCCTCACCGCCGTCTACCCAAAAACAACAACGAGCAACGCGCCTTCGTACATGCCCGCCGTTGCCGTGGGAAACTACACCAAAGTCGACCTCGGCAAAACCCAAGCCGGAACATCGATCTTCGTGTGGCACCTGCCTGGTGAAGAAACAGTTGCCCAAATGGGCACGGCCAACCTGGCAAACGTTTTCAGCTTTTATGAGTCCACCTATGGTGCGTACACATTCGGACCTGAGTCGGGAAGTGTATCGGTCAACTGGGGCCCCGGCGCATACGGCGGTATGGAACACCACCCCTATGTACACATTGCCGCGGACGCCATGGGGAGTGAAGAAACCCACGCGCACGAGGCGGCGCACGGCTGGTACGGTGATGGAGTACGCATCGCCTGCTGGGAAGATTTTATGCTCTCCGAAGGCACGGTCACGTACATGGCCGCGCACGGGTTGGAACGGGTCGGCGGCCCCAACATTTGGCCTGAATATGCGGCGTCACTCGATGCGATCTGTACAGGCGCCGATATCAATACAATTGCTCTACCCAGCACCTGCAACGAAATTGACCTATTAAACGACGACCTTTGGTCCCTTGTCCCGTATATCAAAGGGGCTTGTTTTTACGAAGATGTCGCCGACCTGATTGGTACTGCCAAAGTGAACGAAGCACTCGGCGACTTTTACAAAGCCAACGTTGGAAAAGCCGCTCACATGAGCGAAATGATCGACATGCTCAAATCAAAAGCCGACGACGCCGACAAAGCTCAGATCGACACAATGGTCACCGAGTGGCTTCTCTCGCTTGAATGCCCGCAAAACTACATGGAACGGTGCAGCGCCCATCAACTGTAGGCCGTCGCCCTGGGTGGCTGGTGTTTTTCTACTGCGCGCCCCGCTGACGCGTCCTCGTTGCGCTTCACCTGGGCCGCCCGGCAATGACCAGGTCTTGGCATGGCGCTTCAGCCCCCGAGGCGTTATTGAGGCGCCTGTTCCAACTCCACCACAATGGGCGTTGGGTCGGGATTACACTCCGCTGTGGGCTCTGCCATGTACGTGTCTTTGTGCGTTTCAAACCCCGTTGCCGACACTTTGACTTCTGCGGGACTGGATGTCCACAATGCGCACAGAAGCATGGGTAGATCCGTGGGTGGCGGAAGGGTAGGATCCACCTCACACACCAGATTTGTTGTTTCAATGGAGCCCCACGTGCTCGGCTCGTCAAGCTTGAACGAAGGCTCGTCTCCCGCGCTCCAGTGCACATCGACCTGAGTGTCAGGTGGAACCGGCCCCCCGTTTTTTTCCACCACCGTGAGCAAAAACGTGGGCGCGGGAACACGGAGACATTGACCTCCCCCACCCGAGGTGGCACCCCCCGTTCCACCTGTGCCCGCACCACCCGTTGTACTTTCTACCGAGTCACAAGCGGCGCCAAGCCACAAAGCGCCGCCCATGAGAAGCACGTTTGTCGCGCGGAGCACGTGAGGGTAAACCACATTGTCATGACGCCACAGCCCCCCGCTTTGGCTCACCCTTTACGTTCACTGCTCACTTCACGGAGCTGGCATGCGCCAAACCCGACGTTTTTTGTCCCGAAGCATCGGTTGAAACGAAGTACAAATCGGCGCCGTTCTCCCCGATATCCACCGACGGTTCGCGCTCACCGAGCGACCCCAAAAGCCCCGCGATCGAACTGTACACAGGGCCGGTTGGGTATCGATCAAACACCTCCCCATCAAACGACGCGAACATTCCCACTGAATCGTTCACCTCCGGCGCAACTGTCCCCCCGGGAGTTTGAGCATCACCGGTGTCAATACCCCGACCGGTCACATACACTCGAACGGTGCCGCCCACAACCCGCGCCGAGGGTGTTCCCACCCGTTCCACCGAACGCCAAAAAGACGCATCTTCCAAGTCGATCGGTCGAATGACAGGTTCCAACGAGACGCGCTCAAAACCGCCGTTTTCAACCAATACAAGACCGATCCCCTCACCGATTCCACCCTCGTAAAACAGGTAGGTCTGCCCTTCCCAAACAAAGGCACCCGGCGAACCTACCCGTCCACTTTCCCACGATGCCGTCGCCGTCAACTTCCCGTCAGCCCAACTGAAAGACCTGCCCCCGTCGCTTGAAATGGCATGCCCAATCGATTCACCGTCGTTCTGGGCCACAAACAATTCTACCCGATCTCCGTCCACAACCGCGCTCGGAGCGCCCACGCGCGTCTGCCCCGCGGGCGCCGCCAACACGGGCTCCACAGGGTCGGCCGTGAGCAGCACCATGTCGGTTAGAAGTCCCCGGTAAATCGACGATTCCGACGCCGTTTTCACCTCAAAAAAGGCTACTCTCTCCCCATTCACCGTGACCACATCAGGTTCTCTGACTTCGCCTGGAATGGTGATCGGTTCACACGAGGTTCCACCGCCGCAAGCCGCACCTGCACTGCATGCCTGCGAGCTGCACGTTCCAAACAGGTCGCAAAGCTCACCCCGATGACATTCACCGTCGGCCTGACAAGGTCTGGAACACCCTCCCCCGCTGCACGTCTCGCCGGGCTCACATTCAGAGTCGGCTGTGCAGGCGATGGTACACCTTCCCCCGCGACAAGCCTCACCCGTGGGGCACACACTCGACCCATCACACGCACGGACAATACACCGTCCGCAAAGACACCTTTCAATTCCGGGGCAATCCACGTCTTGTGAGCAGGCGAGATGGGGGGTGGCGTCAAGCGTACACAACGCTGTTTCACCCGACGGGCTCACGCGCGCAGGCCCAATGCACACATCCACAAACAACGATTTTCCAAAACCGGAAACGCCGTCGGACGGGTAAGGTTCGAGGCCCGTTCCAGGGTCAATCTCGCAGCCTAGAGTCAGCGCGGAAAGGCTGCAAATGAAGGCGAAACGCTTCATCGAACAAAGCCCTCCACCGCCAAACTTCCCCGCACAATCTCCCCTTCTGAATGGTAGGCGGCAAACGGGAGCGCCGCCGACTTTTTCTTTTCGGTTCTACCCTCCAACTCATGAAATTGTGCAGCGAACGAAAGCGTCAGATCCACTCCCAACACATCACCAAAATGGTAAGCCGCGCCCACGCCTACCATGTGGCGCCCCCCGTCGGCGTAACTTGTAAACCCCGTCTGAGGTGGAACGGGAGACGGGTTAAAAGCGTACCCGGCCCGCAACGCAAACTTCCACGGGTCCACCGCAGGAGGGACATCTCCAAAAAATGTTGCCGGGGGAGGCAACGCGGGCACCTTCCATTCAACACCGAGCTTTGGCGACAGCGTGTCTCGAAAGCGCGGTTCGACAAAATGCCCGTCCTTTTGGGAGGGTCGGGTTGTCAGGTTCACATCCATCGTCACGTCGGCAACGGGAGGCGGAGCCGCGCTGAAGGCCGAATATTCGACCGCCGCATACGCGCGCAAACCCCGAGCCACAAGCACCCGAGCACCCAGATCTACCCTGGCCGGTTCATACCCACTCGCCCCTTCCACAATCACCGTGGTGGTGCCGTTGAGCGGGTTACCCGTCAGGTTTACCTGTACCACCGTTTTGAGGGACAGGTCCACCGCCACTTCCCCTCGAAACGAAGCACCGAGCTGCAACCTACCCATTCGCGCCGTGACCCCCACAAGCGGCGCCAGTTTATACCCGAGGTTGATATCGAGCGCTCCGTCCGCGCGGGGGCCGTTTGCATTTTGACCCACCCCGATATCCACTCCCGGTCCACCCACTCCAAGCGCAAATGACGCTCCACCGCCAATGGAAAGGGGACCGTAGCGAAGCGCAGCAATAACGTTAAGTGCGGTGCGCTGCTGCGCCGCCTCGTACAGTACAAATTGAGGCTCCGTCGCCGGCCTGAACGAGATGCGAGCCAGTTGCAAATCGGGCCTGTGAAATGAAAGCCCCAGGCCTGCCCACCACTTGTGAGACAACTTCTTTCCAACTTGGGTAGCCAAGTCCAACCCAGTCACCGGAGCGACCCCCGCGTCGCGATCGTTGATTCGCAAGAACATCCCCGCCGCGCCGTACCCCAGCCGGATCCGCGTACCTTCCGTTGCACCAAAAGCCGGATTCGCTGTGGCGCAGTCAGTGGCATCCCCTTCTGAAACAGCCGATCGAGCAAGGGCTTCATCGCGGGGCCCAACGCCGAAAGTCGTTCCGGGGGCGGCCTCGGCCTGCGTGCACAAAGCGGCAATGGGTAGACTCAAACAGGTGGCAAAGAGCCACCGATTCGCGTGTCGGTACCTGCATTTCATAGGTCAACCCCCACGCCGAGAGTTCCGGTGAGTAGCGCCCCGCCGCTTTTGAGCGTTGGGTAGCCCGCATTATCAATGCCCACCGACGGATTTTTTGCATCCGGCCCTGACACTGTGTCGGGAGGGCATGGGGCACGCGAACATGCCACTTTTTCGATGGTTTTGTCGAGCATTGCTGTCAGCCCCAAACCAAGGCTAAATCGCAGCGTTTTGGGCAACACATCCCTGAGCGACAACGAAGCCCCGAGCCCACCGAACACCTTTGTTCCGTCGGCGAAGTTGGTTGTTCCCTGACGGGTAGATCGCAAAATCGAAGGCTCCACCCCTGTGCCCGCGTGAAACACCAATTCAGACCGCCTACCCACGTCAATTCCATACCCACCTCCCACGCGGAGGGTAGCCACATCTCGAAAGAGCGAACGCCTTTCTTCCGAGGTGAGCAGAGCGCCGGGCAGTTCAGCCCTTACCCCGAGCACCGGCCCTTGGTAAAGTGACCACATCGAATAAGAGGCGTCGATCTCCACATCAAATCGACCCAACTCAAATGCCGCCCCCACAACAATCGTGTGAGGGTCAAACATGGCATGTTCCAAGTCCACATCCGCAGAAAGCTCAATTCCACCCACTTGCGCCTGCGTGGCTACAAACACCGGTACTTTAAATTCCTGACGGTAAGCCGCGCCCAAGTGTACACGTTCTGTCAGGTCAAAGCGTACACCCACCTGAGCCGCGATCTGTGTGGTTGCGTCAATCGAGAGCCGCGGCTCAGGCGCGCCGCTCGCACCGGGACGAACATCGGCCGGGCCTTTCACGCCACCGAGCACGTTCACTCCAGCGCCCACCGAAAACGCGTCGGTGATGCGTACAGCAAACGCGGGCTCCACCATGAGCCGCTGCGTTCGATTATCAAAATAAGGGAGTTGAGGAGCTGTCGGTTGCGCCACCAGCAGGTGAATTGCCGCCTCGGGCGGAACAAACATCGCAATGCCCACGCGAATGCGATCTTCCAAAAAACTCTTGAGCGGCACCGTGCCGTGAGCGGTGATGCAAAACCCAAACGGATCGCTGATGGAGCTTGTTTTTCCCTGGATTTGGAGTGTTGACCCCATTAGAAGTGGAGCCACCAAAATGCCCACACCGCGCCCCATCGCGAGTCCGGCCGGATTATAAAACGCCGCCGCCCCATCCGACGCGCGAGCGACGCGGGCCGAAGCTTCAGCAACGCCCACCGGATCCGCACCGACAACTTCAAATGCGCCGGCTGTCGCCGCGTTCGCATGTGCAATTGCCGAAAGCGCCGAAAGCGCTGTCACCTTCCAACGCATCACCGACATTGCGCGCGATGCTAACACTAAACGGGGTTTTCAGCGGTGAGGCGTTTACCGTGCGCCACCAGCTCTTCTTTCAAACGCATTGCCGCTTTTGTTCGGTGCATGTCGGCCCGATAAATGAGGCTTATTTGATCGGGAAAAAATGGAAGGTCGGGATCGAGTCGAACGAGCTTTCCACGTTGACCGTACGCCGCGACACGACGCGGCAAGAGCGCAACGCCCACACCCGTCAGCGCCAA
Organism: Polyangiaceae bacterium; assembly: GCA_016712345.1. Classification (GTDB taxonomy): domain Bacteria; phylum Myxococcota_A; class Polyangia; order Polyangiales; family Polyangiaceae; genus JADJRH01. The sequence continues at coordinate 912,637 of JADJRH010000011.1, read as the reverse complement.
ACTTTTTGTCAATTCAAGATCACCACATGACAAAAGTCGCGCAGGAACAAGCCCGGCTGCACCGAGTTGATCAATGAGCGATCGGCACTGTTCAACGCGCCCCGCAAACACCAGCGGACGATTTCGAAACAAGTCGCGCGGGCTATTTTTTTCGAGCAAATGGGCGGCCACAAACACATCCACAGCGTCACGAAACAGTTCAACGATCACCAACTCCGGGTGTTCACGAGCGTTCACCACAAGGCCGAAATCCACCTGCCTCGCGATCACGGCATCATGCACAGCGGCCGATGTTCCATTCCACAAAGACAGCTCAATTCGCGGCGCCGCTTCGAGCAGATGCAACATCAAATCGGGCAAAAAATAAGCTCCGAGCGACTCGTGACACCCCACCACAAAACGGCCCGCGGCTTCCGTTTCAATTCCTAAAATCGCCTGCTCGGCGCGCTCCAATGTGTGCAGCACGTCGTGCGCGTACCGAAGCAATTCTTCCCCCGTGCGCGTGAGCGTTACGCCGCTCCTATTTCGCAGGACGAGCGTTGTCTTCAACTCATCTTCCAGATTTTTTTACGGCCACCGTCACTGTGGGCTGGCTCACGCGAAGCGCGCGGGCGGCCGCGGTCATTGAGCCGTGTTCGGCAATGGTGCAAAAGTAGCGAAGTTGAGTGAGATCCATCGGTGCGTCGGCTCGGATTTCGGTGAAGAAAACGGCGCGTCGTTTGGGTGAAGCCGAACAAGCGTACAGCAGTTCGGCTTCGTTCGACGCCCCTCTGCCATAGGCGTTGACTATGGGGTCCATTATTTTTCTCGGGCTATCGAAAAAGCCATTTCGGGGGCACTCTCATTTGACTCGCGTTGCGCGTTCGGGGACGCGTTCGGCCTAGAAAGCGGTTCGGGCCGTTCTCCAAACGCAACTCGAGTGGGCTTCTTACCCGGACTGTGGGTAGGACATATTTTATCCTGCCCCTGGAGGAGACATGCGCGTTTCCGGCTCTACTCGAATGACAGGTCAGTTCTTACTTGGGCTCGTAGCAATTACCACCGCGTTCGCCACGGGATGCGACGACGGTAGTACAGGAACGGGAGGAGGAGGCACAGGGGGAACCGGTGCTGCCGGCGGATCTACCACTTCATCAACAAGCAGCACAGGTGGAACAGGCGGAGACACCACTTCGTCAAGCACCACCGGTGGAACCGGTGGAACCGGCGCCACCGGTGGAACCGGAGGCACAGGTGGAACCACCACATCCTCTGGAACCGGTGGGACCGCACCTACCCTTTGTGCAACAACGGCCGTTTCAGCAACCCGCGGATCGGCTCTCGCCCTCGACAACGTGGACGAGGTGCTGGTCACCGTCAACCGCGACGTAGGCAGCGTCACGGTGATGAAGGTGGACTTTGCCGGCGGCGATCCCACCATGACAAAAACCGCCGAGGTGAGCTTGGGCGCGGGTAGTGAGCCGTGGCAAGTCGCCGTGGATGCATGCGGCGAGCGCGCCTACGTTGTCGCTCGAAAAGATCAAAAAGTGTTTGAAATTCTCGACCTGAAAGGCATGCCCACACTGGGTAAGTCGGTCACTGTCGGATCCGAACCGAGCGGCATTGCCATCACCCCCAACAACAACACACTCTACGTGACCAATTGGGTAGACGGCACTGTTTCCAAGATTGACGCCGAGACAATGACAGTCACCGGCACAATCGACCTGAACAAAACCATCGCCGACACCGGACTTCTCGGCAACGTAACCGCTCGACCGTCGCTCGCCCACCCGCGCGCGATCGCCATCACCAACAACGGCGATGCTCTCGATTCCGACGAAAGCGTGGTCATCACAGAGTGGTTCGCCGTTCGAACCGAGGCCGAAGCCGCCAATGGCTCAAACGCCGACGTGAGCAAAAAAGGCCTGATTTACAAGTTCAAGATCTCCGATGAAATGCCGGCCACCCACGATCTACCCGCGGTTGCCAATACCGGCTTTGTTGACCACAACAATGGTATGACGGGATGTTTCCCCAACCAGGTCGGCTCGGTCACCTTAAAGGACGGCTTTGCGTACGTGACAAGCACATGCGCATCCCCCAAAGGCCCGGTAGGCGTGTTTGCAGGCAAAAACCCGAACGGAGCCTGCACTGTTCTCACCGAAGCCGCCGATTGCGGCGCCGTGGGTGGAACATGCAATCCCAACACCCTTATCTGCAACGCCAACACAACCGATGTCAAGACAACTACCCATCCGGCATTGAGCATTATCAATCTGGCCGACGGGTCAGGTTCCACAACCGTTCTCGATGCCAAGTTTGATGCGCTCATGAACAACTTTGGCAAGCGCATGCCGCTCTTGCCCACCGACCTGGACTTCGTTTCCAACTTTGCCTACGTGTCCGCCATGGGCACCGACGCGGTGTTCCGGTTGACGATCAATAACGGCACCGTCACGGCTGTCGGATCGGCCACCAACAACTTTATCAATATGCGCAAGCCCACGGGCGACACGCTCATTCGCATGCCCATTGGTATTGTCACCGCTCACACTCAGGCAAACGGCTTTGTTGCCAACGAAGGTTCGCGCGACGTGACGGCGATTGAGTTCAACGCGCAGTCGATTGCCGGCAATCAGGTGGACGACTTCCGCATCACCCAATCGTCTGACCTTCCCGGTGCTGGAACGCCTCAAGAAGAGGTTCTCAAAGGGAAACGGTTCTTCGTGACAGGTCTGGGTAGATGGTCACTCCGAGGGGAAGGTTGGGGTTCCTGCGCGGCCTGCCATATCGACGGTCTGACTGACAACGTTACCTGGTATTTCGCACGCGGTCCGCGCCAGTCCACAAGCATCGACGGGTCGTACAATACGGCGGACCCGAGCGATCGTCGCATTTTCAACTGGACTGCCATCTTTGACGAATTTGCGGACTTTGAAGGCAATACGCGCGGCGTCTCCGGCGGTGTTGGAGCCATTGTTTCCACCATTTCGAGCCCACCGGCCAACACGGACCGCATCAACACCGGCACGATCTCACCTCCCCAACAAGGTCTGCAAGGCTCTTCGGCAGACACCGCCGATCCCATGGGCGTGGGCCCCGGTCCGCATGGTGTACTCACCGACTGGAACGAGTTGAGTGCGTACGCGCGCTCGGTTCGCTCACCGCGTCGCCCAACCAATCTGGTTGCCGCCGACGTAACAGCCGGTAAAGATCTCTTTGGAAACTCGGCCAAGGGAAACTGCGTTGGATGCCACAGCGGTGGAAAGTGGACCATCTCCACGGTGTTCTACCCGGTTGGCAATACCGCAAACGCGGCCACCGCAGATGCCTCGCCTGCCTCCCTTTCCAACATTGACTGGAACGTTGCCCTCAACGGCTTCCCGCAGGCTTTGTGGCCGATCAACCCCATGGCCATGCCACTGCCCGCAACGCGCATGCGCGCCGGCAATCCGCCCGGTGCCGAGCAAATTCAGTGCATCCTTCGCCCGGTGGGTACATTCAACGTTGCCCCCGCGGCCGTGGGTGTGGCTGAACTCCGTCAGGACATGACAACCGCGGCTCAAGGCAACGCCGATTCAGGTCGCGGCTTCAACCCGCCTTCCCTCCTCGGTATGCAGGTCGGTGCGCCCTACTTCCACGCCGGTCAAGCGCGCACTCTTGAAGAAGCGTTCGACGACGTTTTCAAGGCTCACTACCAATCGGCGATTGCCCAGGTGTTTAACCCCACCCCGGCCCAAAAACAGCAACTCGTCGCCTACGTTCTTTCAATTGACGAAAGCGAAGCGCCCTTCATGATCCCCGCCAAAGGCGCATCGGGCGGCGACATCTGCTTCTACCCGTAAACGGATCACTTACCGCTGGGGGGTTCACCAAACACCTTGTTTGCATAGTCCACAAGGTCGTTGCAGGCCGCGCCTAAATCGTTTTTTTCAAGCGGGTCGGCCAGCACATCATAACATCGATACCCCGCATTCCACTCTCGCCCTTCCACCTTGAGCGAGCCCCGCATCACCCCCCAGTTTTTGTAAGCGCACCCCCAGACCCCGCTGCAATTTGTCATTGCCAAGGTCATTGTTTCGCGCTCGGGGCCAAACGGCCGAATGAAGCTGTGACCTACCATTTTGCCTTTGTAGGAGGCAATCTGCGGCTCATCCCAAAGCCCCATCAGGTCAAGCATTGTGGGGGTAAAGTCGGTATGAAAAAGCAGCGCTGTTTTGTTTTTTTCAAGCGCCGCCTTTTCCGCATCGCTCAACGTGCCGGCCGGAGCGTCTACCCAACCGGGGACTCGAATTTCTTCATCGAGAATTGCCCCGGTGTGGCCAAGTTGACCATGTTCGCGAAATGCTTCGCCGTGGTCAGACGTGTACACAATCACTGTTCGATCGGCAAAAGGAGCCTTCTTCAAAAACCGGAGCATTCGCCCGATGGATTTGTCCTGAAGGTAGACAGCGTTTTTGTAGTAGTTCTTGTAAGCCTCGTTTTTCGCCTCGTCTTTGCTGTCTTCCGACGGTTGAAATGGCGATTGAGCGGGATCGACCATGTACGGCACATGGGTATTTCCAAAGTGAATCACCGCAAAAAAGGGCTCTTTCAGTTCTCCAATTTCTTTTTCTACCCGCTCGGTCAAAAACGCGTCGTTTGCTCCCAAGTCAATATCGGCAAGCGGGTCGAGATCGGTTGCACCGATCCGGTGAGAAGTGGGTAGATCCTGAACCCACAAGCGCGAATTGGCAAACATCATGTGATGGCTTGTCCAATAGGCTGTATCAATCCCCGCGGCGTGGGCATAGTCAAACAAAAGCGGCGCCGCATGAAGCTCCTGTCGCGAAGCCGAAGGTTCCAACCCGGACCACAAAACCGCCAGTTGAATGGCCGTTGTCGACGCGTTTGAACGGAGTTGAGGCAACGCAATGCGATTGGGAACCGCCGCGTTGGTTTCAGGCTGGGCCGGACAACTGTCGGTAAACGCCGAACAAGCCACATCCGCACGAACGCTTTCGGTGAGCACAAACACCACATTGCGCGCCGGCTTTTTTGGCAAACTTCCCGCTGTTGAGTTGGCTGAAAGAGTGGGCATTTTAGGCGGATTTCGTAACCCGGGACGAATTTGCACCTGAAGATTGTCACCCAACCCCATGACCTTTTTTGCAAGCCCGCCGAGCGCATGAAAATAAATCACGTCGGGAGTGGAGGCCTGCACCTTTCGGTATGAACACGGTATGACGAACACGGCAACCAACATGACGGGTGCAAGCGTTGTCAGACCCATTGCCAACCTGCGGCGACGGGGGCGAACGAACATCCGCGTGAGAAAAACAAGCGCCGCCGCAAGCAAAAACGGAGGGGTCAACTTTGTCAGAATGTTTTCAGCATCGGCTTTGAGCTGACCAAAAACGCTGTGTGAAAACGACGTACCAAACAGGGTAGCGTCCAAGTTGAGGTAGGTCGCGTACGCCTTGTGGAAGTACACTTGTGTACCCATTGCGCAGACGGCAAGGAGTACAAACGCCACGGCCGCCACGTGCCGAAGAGCACCCCGTCTGCGTGCCGCCACGAACAGGAGCAGCCCCCAAAACAAGGCGCTCTCCACCGCCGCCGCCAGGTAGCTGCCCCAATATTTGCCGGGCAGCGCCGCAATGCGATCACCCCGGAGGAGCAGGTCTGTACCCACCACAAGCAAGGCGGGGACCGCCAAAAGCAACGCTCCGTACCGCCTCCGAAGCCGCGCAACCCCTCGAAGCGCTCGCACACGCGCCGCACGAAATACGGTGTTTCTCGATGCGGAAGGTGCGCGAGCCGCGTTGTTCACATAGCAGTCGGTGGCAGGTTCGATCGGTTGGTCGCGAGTCACAGGCGGGGGCACAGCCCCGTCCTCATAGCACGACCTTGAAAAAAAATACGAATCGTCCTGCTCGCCCCCCGAAACACTGTGCTAAGGGCAGGTTTGCCATGGCCGAGGTGGACCAGCCGTCCCGCAAAGCGACCGCAGCAGAGCAACTCACCGCCGAGCTGCGGCGCTCTCTGTTGCTTGTTCTCAGAACCGAATACGCGAGCATCAGTTTCAACTTATTCAGGGGAAAACTCGGCTATTGCAACGTTGAGCTGTCAGACACAATGACGCTTCTCGGCCGGTACAACGTGGCCACCAAAACCATCGAACTCCAAGAAAAGATGGTTTTAGAAAAGCCCTGGGGCGTCACGATAGAAGTGCTCAAGCACGAAATGGCGCACCAATACGTGGTCGAAGTGCTGGGCATCACCGACGAAACGTCTCACGGGCCGGCTTTTCGAAAGGTTTGTGATCAAGTTGGCATCGACGCGTCGGCGGCGGGTGTACCCACCGCAGCCGGGGCCGGCGATCCTGAAGCCATCAAGGTGCTCGAACGCATCGCGAAGCTCCTGGCCCTGGCTGAGAGTTCCAACGAAAACGAAGCGCAGGCGGCCATGGCGGCGGCCCAGCGCCTCATGCTCAAACACAACATTGACCAAATGGCCGCACGCGCTGAGCGTGGGTACACATTCCGGCATTTGGGCGAGGCCACAGGCCGCGTCAGCGAAGCGGGGCGAATTGTGAGCGCCATCTTGGGCTCGCACTTTTTTGTGGAGTGCATTTGGGTGCCGGCCTACCGCCCCCACGACGGTATCTGGGGCCACGTTCTAGAAGTGTGTGGCACCCTACCCAACATTGAAATGGCGTCGTATGTGCACGACTTTTTGCACCATACGGCAGAAACTCTGTGGCGACTTCACAAGCGCGCGCTGCGGATTCGCAACAATCGCGACAGGCGCCCCTTCATCACGGGCGTCATGACAGGCTTTTACGAAAAGCTGAATCGCGAAAAAAGTCTAAACGCGGAGCGCGGTCTGGTTTGGGTGAAGGACGCGGACCTTGACGATTTCTACCGGAACCGCCATCGCAGAATACGAAATGTGCGCTTTGGCGGATCCCCGCGCACTGAAGCGCATGCCCACGGGCGAGCGGCCGGGCGAAACATTGAGTTGCATCGTCCGATGGGGGGTGGAACGTCCGGCCCCAAGCTGTTGGGTAGATAGGTATTCTGGGGCTCGTGCGTCGGGAGGGTGACTGCTCACCGCAACGGCGATTCGGCTCAATCCGACGCGCAACGCGCCAGTTCGGGCTCGGCTTTATACGGTCCGACCTGAAGGGTGATGGATGTCAATCAGGTCTCCTCCTAAACTGGGTCACCTGACGGGTAGATCCGTCGGACCGCAGCCTCGTGCGTCGGGAGGGTGACTGCTTACCGCAACGGCGATTCGGCTCAAGCCGACGCGCAACGCGCCAGTTGGGGCTCGGCTTTATACGGTCCGACCTGAAGGGTGATGGATGTCAATCAGGTCTCCTCCCAAACTGGGTCACCTGACGGGTAGATCCGTCGGACCGCAGCCTCGTGCGTCGGGAGGGTGACTGCTTACCGCAACGGCGATTCGGCTCAAGCCGACGCGCAACGCGCCAGTTGGGGCTCGGCTTTATACGGTCCGACCTGAAGGGTGATGGATGTCAATCAGGTCTCCTCCCAAACTGGGTCACCTGACGGGTAGATCCGTCGGACCGCAGCCTCGCCTTCCTTGCCCGGACGTCTGGGGGCGCTGCGCGTCGTTGAGCCGAACCGCCTCGCGGCAAGCAGTCACCCTCCCTCCTATCGTAGCTATCGAATGATGTGCATTGTGCATCCATTTGAGCGCAATGTCTGGGGGTGTTGCGCGTCGTTGAGCCGAACCACCTCGCGGCAAGCAATCACCCTCCCTCCTATCGTAGCTATCGAATGATGTGCATTGTGCATCCATTCCAGCGCAACGTCTGGGGGCGCTGCGCGTCGTTGAGCCGAACCGCCTCGCGGCAAGCAGTCACCCTCCCTCCTATCGTAGCTATCGAATGATGTGCATTGTGCATCCATTTGAGCGCAACGTCTGGGGGCGCTGCGCGTCGTTGAGCCGAACCGCCTCGCGGCAAGCAGTCACCCTCCCTCCTTGTTTCCATTTTTTGCGAGGGCAGTAAAAACGACGCCCCGCGACGTTGCCGTGCGGGGCGTTAGATTGGGGGGTGTGTACCCTCGACGTTACGGGGAGAACACTTCTTCGAGCGTCGTGGCAAACAAGAGCCGATCGAGCCAGGTGGTTACTTCGGCGGGAGTGGCGTTTTCCACTCGGCCCTTCGCATCTTCTGCGGCATTTCCGAACTTGCGCCGAAGCAGCTGATGCAGGGTAGCGCGCTGGCCCTGCGCGAGCCCTTGCTCCAGCCCCTTCTTGACGCCCTTTTCAATGAGCTGCTCTTGGATGGTCGCCATAGGATGATTGTCCTCCACTTCGAGTAGTTTTGCAAGGGTTGGTAACACGGTCTCGGTTGGCTCTTCGTGCACGGCGGTGATGTACAGAAAGACCCGTTGCAGCCAGTCTGCACCGCCGTTTGAGTTGTGAAGTGCTTGGAGCAACATTCGCCAGTGCACCACGGTCCTTAGCAGTTCGGGAGTGTTGAATGCGTTTTTCAAGCACCACAGCGCAACCGCTGCGAGGGTAGAGAGTGTGCGGGCGCGCAAGCCCTCGTCTGTTTCGCGGTACAAATCATCGATCAGCACCTGAAAACACGGCACGTATTTGAGCACGCTGGGTTTCAGCTCTTCGGGGATGTTGATCAGCTCTTCAAACGATAGTGGGCAGGTCCATGCTCGGCTGCCGTGCGCCAAAACCATGGGTATGACAATGGGTAGGTGAGTAGCATCGGGGTGATCTGTAAGCCACTCGTCCAAGAATCGGACGACGTACTTGAGTTCACGGAAAATCAAGAACCTGTCTGGGGACGATTGGTGTTCCCAGAGCAGGTAGATAAAACACTCCTTCTCCTGCAGTTTTACTGAGTACAAAAGGTCAGAGTAATTTGCCTGAAGCGCATCATCCACGAATGTGCCGGGGACGAGTTTCAGGGTAGACCAGTCAAGTTGAGAAGCGATCTCCTTGGGTAGAATAAACTTCAATTCATCACGCGCATGCTCCGGGTGACTAAACACCGCGCGCACCAATCCATCATGAGGCTGATGGACATACCTCCACAGGGCGGCTGGTGTTTTTCTACTGCGCGCTCGGCTGACGCGTCCTCGCTGCGCTTCCGGTGCTCAAATACGCAGCGTATGTTCCGCTCCGGTTCTCGCTCGGACGCGTGATCCGAGCTGCTCGTCACGAAAAACACCAGCCACCCAGAAAGCGGGCTTTCAACAAGCCGGCCGATTGCACGCAACCTGACAACGTTCGGCGTACCGAGCGCTGCCAGGCGGTTGATTTGCCTTGCTTCGTGAGCTGAGTTGTTGGTGACGGCCGGTTCGCTATAGGAGGTAAACGTTAACGGATCGGTAAGCCGCCCTTGGTGATCTGACATTGACACGTGGATCTTTGGGTTGCAAGAGATTTTTTGTGGGTAGATGATAAAGTGGGGCTCATCGGGAACGGGTGTCAGTTTTCCTCGTTTTCTGATCGCAGCGTTGAGCAACGAACGGGCCGTGACCTTACGGTTGGGAGCGTCCTCAGAAGTCCTCGTCGACAGGGAACATGGACAATAGTAAACGCCAATTCCAGTGACACCATTCGTTCACGTGAGTGAATCAGCAACGGCGCCGCGAGCGCGCGCGCGATTGGAGGCAATATGGGGTCCAGACCCGTTCTGAAGTGGAATCGGTGCTACTCCAACGGGAAGGTTTGTTGTGCGACGTGGCTCACCTGAATATCTTCGCCTGCAATCTAAGGAGGGTATAAAATCGTGGAAACACAGTCAGATTGGGAAGATGTGGACCGGGCATTTTGTCGCTTGGATCAGTACGGGGTGCTTCGAGCAACGCTGGTAGCTCAGCGAAAGTTAGCGAACCTGATTCGGAATGACGCTCAGCTCGCGGACGCGCGACCTAGAGTTTCGCTGGCAACGCTGACCCTGCGCCGTCGAGAGATGGGGCTTCTTGTAGCGATTGCTTGGCATGACGATGGGCAATATCGGGTTTATTTTATGGATCGCGATCTGAACTGTTCGGATCAGGCAGCCGTGGGTGAAGATCGCGTGTTGGAGGTGGTCAGAGTGTACTTTGCCAAGCTTCGACGGGAAGAGCAGTAGGGCCGGTGCGCTTCGGCGCGGTCAAAACGGGGCTGTTCACATTCTGTCCACTCCCTGATAGGGTGCGCCCACGATGTTTGTCAGCACTCGGTTTTTTGGCCTGTTCAGTCGGCTGGCGGCGATCGCGTCGCTGTTATTCCTGGGGGCGTGCAGTGTACCACCCCCCAAACCACCCGTGCGTGAGTTGCCTCCTCCCGCTACGGCCCTCTTGTCGCTGGCGCCAAACTCGTATGGTCAAAACACCGCTGTCAACCTTCCAGGTGACGTGGGAAGTGGGATGGCTCAAGCGGCTTTCGCCGGTATGGCGGGCCCCACTGCAAGTCATGAATCGGAGCTTGACCTGGTCGCGGCGGTGGTGGGCAAAACCTTCGCCGAGGCCGGAGAATTGCCGGCTCGAACGCTTCTCACATGGCTCTACTGGAAGTGTGGGGCGGGTAGTTCACCGGGACCGGTAAATGTCCTTGTGGCCCCGGCCACGGCCGAGGGGTATTTTAAGCAACACTTGCAAGCCATGGCGGCGATTGTGCCGGCAGCAAAAGCCCCAATGACCTACGGTGTGGCGCGCATTCAGGTGGGTGAAAATGTCGTTCAGGCGGTGGCATTGGGGATACGCAATGCGCGGTTCACCCCTATTGCCAAGAGTCAAACGCCGGGTAGTACTGTACCGGTGCGAGTAACGCTTGAAAGGCCGTTTTCAGACCTGAATTTGTACGTGGATCAGGGTGGGCCCGAGGTGTTGAAAGTGCCCATGACGAAAGAGGCCGATGGGTCTTACGCGGCCAATGCCCCAATCCCTTCAACGCCGGGTCGTTATTTTCTCGAAGTTGTCGGCATGCGTACACCTGCAGAAGGTTCGTCTGACAGAGGGTGGCTGTCGTCTCTCGTTTGGTTGCCTGTGTACGCAGGTGCAGCCGAGCCCACCGAGCCGGATGAGTTTATTCGTCATCCGCCTAAAAATCATCCCGACGCGGCGGCGTGGCCAACTCAGATTATTGCGGCCTACAACGAGGCGCGCACGCGGCTCGGGCGTACGCCGCTTCAACCGGAGCAGGCCGCGACGGCCATTGCTCAAGAGCGCAGTCAACAACTCGCTTCTGTCTCTCAACTTCCCCCTGCCGACTTCAACCTTCCGCAACGCATGGCCGATGCTGGCTTGCCGCCGCGAAATATGCACGGGTATGTGGATCAGTTTGAGTACGTTTCAGAGTACATCACGCTGCACTTGTTACAACCGGCGGCGCGGTACGCTTTGTACAATCCTGACATGACAACCATTGCGCTCGGGCTTTCGGCGCGAACGGCTGCGCCGCTCGGAATGTGGAGCAGCGCGGAGTATGTGTTTGAGATCATCCGGGTAGATCCTCCCAGGGAGCGCGAGCGACTGCTTGGCCTTCTCGATGCGGCCCGCGGCGCCGCGGTGGCGCCCGGCTCCACATTTACGCGGGACGCCGGCCTGACGAAAGCAGCTCAAGAAACCGCCGACGCTGTTTGTAAAGGCGGCGCTCTACCCACAGACGCCAAAGCCGTATTTGCCAAAGCAGGAGCGCTTGATCCCTCGCTTCGCGATCGACTCGGTGTACCTTGGACGGGGTATGATTTCGGCTCGGGCGATGCCGCGGCGATCGTGGAGAAAACAAAAAAGTTCACCCATGCTGGGGCAGGCGTTTGTCAGGGCAATGTGGATGGACTCAAGAACGGTGTGATGGTGCTTCTGTTGTTCGCCGGCCCCCTCGACCAGCCCTAAATCAGGCGATAACAGCCATTACGTTTTGCGAAGGACGGTTTCAGGTCTTGTCGTAAGGCGCGGGATACCCTTGCCCGTCGCCGAGCGGAATAGCGAAAAGCGTGTGGCTCGCTCCTGACCATTGCATGTCTCATGTTGCGGCTCCAACCCAATGCGCCGCGGATGGGGCCCCCTAACCCCCACCGCAGGGCGCAGTGGGGCCCTCGCCGCAACACTCGATCACGCAATGGTCACTCACTGTCTGTCAAAAAAGTGCCTGGCACGTTTTGATCACCTGAAGTCGCCAAACGGCGCCGGTTGGCATTTCTTCGAAATGCGAAGTTTCCAGGTTTTTTGATATAGTTGAATGTTCAGATTGCCGCTTCTTTTGGAACCAATGACCTACTTACAATACATATTCAGGTTATCGGGCGGCGCGGGGAGAGAGAGTTTTGACGTGTGACCGCGCAGCCATTTGAGCCAATACAAGCACTCCGCGTGGGATTCTTCAAATAGGGGGGGTTTGGGGGGTGCCTTTTTTCCACCTTCCACCGGAAGCCCAAGCGCAACGCGCCGGAGGAGGCGGGCCGCGTTGTGAGAGTAAGGTTCGCCCGTACCGAGGGCGCGAAGCAATTCCCAACCGTGTTCACCGGCCACTTTTGGAATTTTAAATCCGGCTTTTGAAAACCCTTCAATCACCCAGGCAATTCGATCATTTCGTTTAAGAGGAGCCGCCTCGCGTTCAAGATCGGTGATCGTTTTTGTCAGACCCGACAGGGGTAAACTTTCGTTTTCAAGCATGCCGTCAACAGGCCGGTTGAGAAGGCGCGACAGGGCGAGTGCGGCATGCGCTCGAATGGTTGAGTCTTCGTCGCGGAGGAGCACGAACATGGGTTCTACCACCTCCGGCCGATCTGAAAGGCCGGCGGCGTCGATGATCAGAAGCTTCATCGCAAAAGAAGGTTCAGTGTGATCTTGAGCAAAAAGTCCAAGGGAAGGTCCAAACACAGCGATTGGAGAAAGCGCCTCGGCGAGCATTAAAAACGGCGCAGGTGAGCCGGGTTGGTAGGCCGCCTCTCCCATGCGACCCCAAGGCACGGAGCCGGCATTTGCAAGCTCCAGAGTCAACTCGATGCCCGCGGCCTCACCACCGAGTTGAGAAAGGGCCGACAGCATGGCGGCGCGGGCGGTGGGGTCGGTTTCTACCTTGAGTTGAGCGGCAATTGCCGCTCCGTCTTCGGCCGAGCCCCAGTGAGAAATGGCGTGTGCCGCGGCGGCGCGAACGCGGCTTTCAGGATCGGACAGGTGCTCTGCCACTTCTTGTTGATGGTCTTTCGCTTCCAACAAAATCAGTCGCTCAATACCCCGGGCGCGTTGTTCAGGCGACGCATGGTGGAGCGCCGCAACGGAGCGCTCGATCCGCCGAGCACGGGCGGAGTTGTACGGGTTGACCCATGTTCGCGCCGGGCCAAGCGATTGACAGCCACCTTCCACATCCCTTTCAGAGCAGGCCACACGCACGTGCAAATGGTCATCGTGGGGCGCACCTGCGGGTTGGTGGAGAACAACGGTTGCCCGTTCAATCAGGTGGGCAGGTTCTTTTTTTTCAGCTGCGTGGCGCAGAATTTTTTCTGTCAGGTTTCGGGCGAGAAACAGAAACTCAATTTGGGCTTCAGAGCTTTCGAGAAGGGCTCGAACGGTTTGCCAAGTGCGCGCCGGGTCAAATCGATACTTGTGTTCTTTGTCGCGCGAAACCCCGGCGGAGTCGACCTGAACCAAGTCGGGCGGGTCAATGGCTGTTCCCGCGGCCGTTGTGTACGCAAGCGCAACGTCGGCGTCGCGACCTGAATTGTGGCTGACCGAATAGATGATGTCTCCCCCACCCCGGCGACCGATATTCCCAATCCAAAACTTGGTGCCTGTCCGCGCTCTGAATTTGCGGGCCGCGTCTTCAAGCAGGCGGATCATTTGGTCGGTGCCGTAGCCGAGATCCCGGCCTTTTTGGCGAGGTAAGATCGCCAGCGATTCACCCTCCGTAATGTGACGGGCGCCGACAATATACCCATACGAGGTGTCTCCAACGGACACCGATCCCTGCTCGTTTTCGTCTTCTAAAAAAGGGAAATACCGATCTGTATAAACTCCCGACCCAGTGGGTAGAACGGTAGCGAGCGGTCCGTCAGATTCACCCTCGGTACCCCCTTCTGGAGCGGCTTCTATCGCGGGTGCGGGCTCACTGGATGCCGCAGCCGCAGCACTCGATGGCAAGGCCGGCGTTTCACCCTTTTCCAACGCAGCCGCGGTTGGTACGAGGTTGGGGTCCGTTTCGTCCGCGTGGGAAGGTCGATCATTTACCGGCGAAGACGCCGCGGCAATCTCCTCCGGCGTGAATGTTGGGTACTTTGGACGGCATTCTGCAACGCCGAGCAGGGTAACAAGCGCCACCGCCAGGGCAGCTCCTGCTTGGTGACCCAGGTCTGAACGTTGCGGGGAAGACACGCGCGGGCTTCTTACTACAAAAAATTGAGGATTCCAACCGGGCGCCGTTCGATGGCTTCGGGTGAACTAAAACGGGCCTTTCTTTGGAAAGGGAGGGAGTGGCAATGGCGTGATCGCGTGTTGCGGCGGGGGCGCTCTGCGGTGTTGGGGCGGGAATGGATAAGAATTTATCCATATTGGAGGCGCCCGGATCCTGCGCCAAGGTGCGACAACTTTCAGTAGAGTCGATAAACGCGGCATTTCCCGCTGAGGATTAACTGGCCTGGGCGTGGTGCGCTTCGTGCACAATGCACTCCGTCCTCCTCGGAGCCTGCCCCCCAATGACCTTCCGAACGTTCTCCACTGCATCGCTCGCTTCGCTGTTCGCGTTTGCCGTTGTCGCGACCGGCTGTGACCCGGCAGGTAAACAGGGTCAACTCGGCGAGGGTGGTTCAGGTGGTCAAGCCGGCAGTGGTCAAAACGACGCCGGTTCAGGTTCTGGAATGGGTGGTGACGAAATCGGCTTTACAGATCCCGGTTCGGGCACGGGCGGCGCTGGGTTTGAGGCATGCGCCACCGCATCGGAAACGGCGACAACGCTTCCACTCAACATGTTTATTGCCATCGATCGCTCGGGCTCCATGTCCGATAACAACAAATGGCAAAACGCCAAAGCGGCGTTTGTGAGTTTCTTCCAATCGCCTGAAAATACCGACCCAAACGCAAAGATCAGCGTGGCTCTGCGCTTTTGGCCCGATGGGCAATGCACTGAAAACACCTGTTCGATCGACGCTTGTTCCCAGCCCCAGGTGGCGCTCGGCCCGCTGGCCGACCCCAATCAGGTCAACTCCCTTGTCAACTTGTACAATTCTAAAAACCCCAACGGCAATACTCCGATGGAAGCCGCTTTGGGCGGCGCTGCAAAGTGGGGTATTGAAAACGCTCAACTCGGCGAAGGTGGAACGGCAACGGTAATTGTTTTCGTGACCGACGGTGAGCCCAACGGCTGCAACGAAAACATCGACGTGATCGCCTCGTACGCAGAAAACGCTTATTCAACCGCGCAGGTGCCTACCTTTGCCGTGGGTCTTGCGGGGTCGAATGAAGGTCAAATGACAAAGATCGCCGTCGCGGGTAACACGACCAAGCCGTTTTTGATTGGCAATGGAAACGCTCAGGCCGACCTGACAGCCGCACTCAAAGAAATTCAAAAGGCCACTCTGGCCTGCGTGTTTGCGATGCCTGAGGCGCAGGGGTCCGACCCGATTGACCCCAAGCTTGTAAACATCTCTTATACTCCCACGGGGGCCTCGGCTCAGACAATTCTGCAAGTGAGCGATGAAAGCGGCTGTGATGCGGCGGGTGGTTGGGGTTGGTATTATGACAATCCGGCCGACCCCAAGGTCATTCAACTGTGCGCCCCGCTTTGCGACAGCGTTCAAAAAGACGAAAACGGGAAGATCGAAATCATTTTGGGTTGTGAAACCAAACCTGCTTGAACACGCGCCGCGTGTGGCGCTACTAATCGCGTATGTTGCGAAACGCGATTTGGGTGGTAGGCGCATCACTCTGGCTTGTCGGTTGCGGCGGCTCGGTGGTTCTCGAAGGTGCGGGGACCGATTCAGACTCATCGGGTGAAAATCCTGACAACCCCGGCAATCCCGACACACCGGGCAACCCCGGCACACCGGTAGAACCTTCACCGGGCGTACCCACGGTGCCTGACAATCTTCAACCCGACTGTTACAACGGCGAGCCGCTCTACTGCGGTTCGGCCGACGCGGTGGACCACCAAGAAAACGTGGCTTCCTCCTATGAACTCCATGTGGTGGGCGTGTACGAAACGCAGTCTCAACACTCGTTCGAGTGTTCACCGGTGGGCGGGTTTAGTGTACACGTAACGCGCAAAGGTACACATGCCCTTTTTCTCTCCACGTATGAGCCGGCCTATTGGGTTGTCACAACGGGTGAGGGAGTAACCATCTCGCACGTGATCTTGTCTGGTTACGGTCTTTCGTCGGCCTCTGTACCCAATTCAACCAAACTCGAGAACCTGAGCGGTGAAGACATAGGGGGTGACCTACCCTCCGGGTATGAATGGCCGAGCGATGAAAGCAAAGCCATGGCGGTTGTCGCAGAAGATCTGACGGGCGCCTCCTTCTCGTCGTTCCACGGTGGGTATTGCCGTCAGTCCGTTGTGATCCAGTAACACTTTCACGGTTTTTTCTGAGGGGAGATGAGCCGCAGTAATGCGCCTTCGGCGAGTTTTTTGGCAGCGCTTGAAGCTCTGTCAGACGCTCGAATTGCTTTGAGGTCATCACATTCGGCTTTGCGTTCGGGCGACGGGAACGATGTGCAGATGAGTGAATACGCGCCTTCGGTTTGAGCAAGGTCAAACGGTTTACCCGTCAAGACGTGGCCTCCGTGATGAAAGAGCAGCGCAGCCGCAACAGCGTTACCGTGCAGGTTCAAGAAGCGATCGAGAAAGTGCGGGTCTTGAACGAGGGAGTATAAAAGGTCACCCTTGTCGGTTTTGAGTGCCAGTTCGGCAGCGAAAAAAAGCACTTTCAGGTTGCGAATAGGGTCTGCCAAAAAGCGCGTTTCCAAGTCGAGATCGGACAGATCTTTTTCAAGCCCGGCCCCATTTGAAACGCCCGCGCAGTTAATGGCCACGGTGAACATGTCGGCCTTGACCATGGACGGCAGGGCCGGCGATCTACCCAGCGTGCGCGCAGCGGCAAGAAGGGTTGGATTGCAGTGCTCAGGCTTTCGCTGTCGTGCCAAGAGGGCCGCGGCTTCATCGGGTTTGCCGGCGCCGCGCAGCTGTTCCACCGCTTTTGTAAAGGCGTCGGGGTCATACGCACCGCGTTCGGCCGAGGTAAGAAACGCGTCGAGCGACGCAAGCGCTTCACACTCCGCGCCCTTCCCGTCGGGCGTTTTTTTGTAGTGAGGCATTTTCCCGAGAACGTCGGCGATACGAAGACCGAGGGCGGTTGGGTAGGTATCACACGAGGCTTGTTCATACGCCGATGTTTCCACCTTGGCTTGTGTACACGAGAGCGGTGCCGCCACGAGCTGAAGGGCTTTTCGAGCGCGCGTGAGCGGCGCTTCCACGTCTTTAACCCCGGCAAGCCCAAACGGCGCTGAAGCGAGCACCTGACTCACTTCATCATCACGAAAATCAGTGGGGAGAGACTCTTTGACAACTGTCCAGAGATCGCCGGCCAAAAAAGGGCTTTTTGTGTCGGCGGCAAGTTGGGCGTTGAGCGCGAGAACGGCCCGCGCATCTTTTGCCCAATCGCGCCGGTCGCGCGTGATGGATCGGGCACCGAGTCTGACACCGTTGGCAAGCGCGAGAACGGCTTTTCGAGCGGCTTTGCTTCCAGCCTCCACATCGCCGTCGAGGTAGTGGTAGGCGGCGCTCAGGCCGGCCACTTGAACGTAGAAGTGAGCGGTTTCAGAAGCGGTGTCTTCAGCGCTTGCCGCGGACGTTGTGAGACGATTGGACTTTTCTGAAAGGGTAGAAATGCCAAGCCCCACATGAAACGTATTGCCACCTGAAATAAACGCCGTGCCCTGGGTGAGGGCAAAGCTCAGGCTAAACACTTTTCGGTCGTATTTTTCGGAGTAGTTGTAGTTGAGTTTTGGAACAACAAGCCCTTCTGTTTCGGCGCGCCGGAGCGTTGTGTCGAGTAGAGCGCGGGCCTCCTTTCGTTTGCCCTCTCCAAAAAGCGATACGGCGCGAAGCACGTCAACCACATCACCGGTGCGGCCCGCGGAACATAGGTCGCGAGCGGCTTTGTCAGACGATTCAGCAAATTTAGAAATGTCGATTTTGCCCAGTTTTTCGGCCGAATTTACCTCCGCAAAAAGGTTGAGCGCCCACTCAATGCGACTCTTGTGTTTTGCCGCCAGCGTGAGCGCTTCGTTCGGGGGAGGTGTTTTTCGAACCGAAGACAGAAGCAATCCACTCAGAAGAAAAAGGTCGGCCTGGTCGGGTAGATTTTTTTGATAAAATGTATCGGCGTACCCAATCAACGTTCGGGCGAGGTCATCAGGGCCGCCGGGGCGACCTGACATTTCTGCGAGGGCGTCGAGCATACTTGGAGCGCCTGAAGGACCACCGGTGCGCAAAAATCGGCCAATTCCACCGAGCGCTTTGGAAAGGTAAGGTCCACCTGTATCAAACCGTTTTGCGGGATCTCCCGCCGCAAAAAAACGAACCAGCGAGTAGACTCCAACAAGAGCGTCACGCGCTCCGGGGTCTTCCCATTCTTTGAGCGCCTGGGTGAGTGCGGTTTCAACCTGAGCTGCGGAGAGTGTCAGATCGCGCTTTTTGCCGGCTTTGATGGGCGCCAAGAAGTCCATCCCATCGGAAAGGGCAACCACAAGAAGACGAGCGCGACGGGTCCAGAGGTTGTCACCCGACTTGAATGTGGGGCTCGACACAATTTTTTGGCGAATGGAGTTGAGCTTGCCGAGAGCATGTTCCACCTCAATGTCCGACGCGGACTTGGACTTGTCAGAACAGGTGGCCGACGAAGGCGATTTCTCGTGCAATCGGACGGTAAGAACGGCAATTAAACCGTCGGCAAGGGAGGTGATTTCATCTGCCAGTGAAGCGGGCGCCTCCCCATTGTTCCCCATACCGACAATCGCTTTTCGAAGCGTTTCACGCGCGGCTGCGCGTTCAGGTGTGGACTGGGCAGCGGTGACAATGGCGGCAAGGGGCTTGTCTTTGGCGAGGGCCGCATATTTGGCAACGGCGCTCACAACAGCGGCAACGTTGGCGAGGGGCAGTTTTGGATCGGACAATGCGCGAACGATTTGGTCGGATGAAAAAGCCAAGTTGGGCCCCAGATCGGCCACCACTCGAACCACCGCATCAATGGCAAATAGAGCGGCGGCACCCCACCCTGTTTGTTGAAGGAGATCACCCTTTATTTTGGCGGCAAATGCGCTTTGAAGAGCCAGGTAGTGCGCCGACTGAATGGCGGGTGGGTAGGTCATACCGGCAAAAGCGCCGATGAGTAAGGTGCCGGCAATGGGGCCGGGTTGACTGGCAACGGCCAATTTGTTTTTGGTGCTTGCCTGGGTGAGATCGATCAGCGCCGATGTGAGGGAAGGATCACCGAGAAGGCCGGGAGAGTAGGCAAGAGGCAACTCCGCACTTGATTGATAACGAGTGGGTTGCTCTTCAGAAAGGTCACGCAGACCTTGAATGTGCTTGAGCCCGAGTTGAGTGACTTTTTTATATGTGGGAGAACCGGCAGAACTGACGCCCGGCAGTTCACCCCGCTGGCGAAGCAGACTCGAAATGTGGAGCCAGACCAGTTGAGACTTTTCTACCCGTTCTACCAAACGCTCGTATCGTTCATACCAGTTGGAAAGGACAAGCCCCGGTTGACTGGCTGAAATAATTGCCTGCTCGCGCGCCCCCGCAAGCGCTGTGGGGAGTAGACCGGCAAAACCAACGTCGGTCAGCCTGTCCATTTCTGGAGGTGGGGTGAATGCCGCACAGGCCGTTGCCGCGCCGAAAATGGCATGGGCGTGAGCGTGGCGGTCGGGCGAAATGGCCGATAGAATATGGGTAGACCGGAGCGTCCACTCTTTTGAAACGTCTTCGGCGAGGCGAACGCGGAGAAGATCGCCGTACGCAGAATCGGTGGACGCCGGAGCGGGAGGCGCTTGTTTTGTTGGGGTTTGTACAGGTATGTCAGCTCCAAAAAGGTTAACAGGTTCTTCCCACGTGAGCCCGGCCGATGCGAAAAGTGCGCGGGCGTAACGCGCCCGAAGCACAGGCTCTTCAAACGGATCACGACCGGTAAGCAGGGTTTGAAGAACGTCGGCCTCGGC
Organism: Polyangiaceae bacterium; assembly: GCA_016712345.1. Lineage (GTDB taxonomy): Bacteria > Myxococcota_A > Polyangia > Polyangiales > Polyangiaceae > JADJRH01. Next base: position 892,484 of record JADJRH010000011.1, on the reverse strand, counting down.
GGCAACCTGCTTGTAGTTGAACGCCCCGGCGGCTTCAAAAGCGCGGTTTACCGAAGCCGCAAGTTTGATATTTTCTTCCACTTTAGAAGCGGAAAACCGAACGTTTACAAAACTTGGAACGCCGAGCATTTGGGGGGCAAGAACATCGTTTGGGAAGATTTCAACAGCCGATTGTCCACCCTCGGCAACCCAAATCAGGTGGCGAACCCCACGCACTTTTCCAATTGCCTGAAGCAGGATCTCAGGCTGAATTTTTTCAAGCGGGGGGAGTTTTTGGGGCCGAACGACCCGAACGTTGTTGAGGGTAAGGTTTGCGGACCCGGACGAGTCGACAACCAGAACCGGCGGAGCATCGCGGACCGGTATTTGACTGTATAGATCGGCCCAGCCGTCCCCTTCACGAGCGGCGCGCGCCGAAATGTACACATCAACGTCAAGAGGGGTAAGTTCACCCGCGAGCGTTGCTCGGGCCAGGTTTTCTTCACACGCGGCGAGTTTGGTGCCGGTGCACGCTGAAGAGGGCGCGGCGGGCACCTTGGCCGATTCAGGTGGGCCACACGAAACCAGCGCCACAACACACGCAAGACTCGCAAACTTCCGGCCCACTTTGCCTGCGGGGTTCATCACGTTGCACCTTAACACCCCTCGCCAAAGGAGAGAAAGGCGATCAGGCCGCGGTGGCGGGGCGAACGGAGTTTTTACTGTTTGTGGTGACAGGGTGTTCTTTGTTGGCGATACTGGCGCCAATGCGACTGCGGGTTTGGGCCGGGATACTCGGAGCGGCGCTGGGCTTAGGCGCAGCCGGTTGCAGTGATTCGGGCGATCCCTACTTTGGTACCGCTGTTCGAAAGGGAAAATCCCCTTCCACCTTTTATGTAAACCTGGGTGTTGAACCTGAATTTGTAGACCCGGGGCGCGCGAGCGAAGCGGCGGGAACGTTGCTCGTTTCGCACTTGTTTGAAGGACTCGGTGTGTACGATCCGAAGGACGCCCACCCAACACAGGGCGTTGCGTACACATGGGAAAAGAGCGACGACAATCGTTTGTTTCGCTTTCACCTTCGAAAAGAAGCGCGCTGGTCTGACGGAAAACCTGTCACCGCACATGATTTTGTTTTCGCCTGGACGCGCGTTTTGGATCCTCTGCTCGCCTCGCGTGCGGCAACGGTCCTCCATGCCCTTTTAAACGGTGAAGTGTACCAACGCGGTCAACTCAAAGTGACGCGTGAAAAAGTTCCGGTGAGGGACGGCGTTTCGGCCGATGCCCGCGTTGTGGATACGCTCGAACCTGGCACATTGGTTCGCATTCTAAAAACCGAGGGTGAGCTGAGTCAGGTCGCGCGCCATGAGCGGAGACCGGCGTTTGACCCTGCAAAAACGCCGGCGCCGGAGGTGGCCAATCCAAGTTCTGTGGGGTTTGTCAAGTCGAGCGATCTCCACTTTGATTCAAGCGTGCTCGGGGTGCGCGCAACAGACGACTATACTCTTGAGATCGAGGCCGAAAGGCCTACCCCTTACATGCTTGACCTCACCTGTTATTCTGCCCTTTCTCCCATGCGGCGCGACGTTGTGGAGCCGCTCACCGCAAAGGGAAAGGTAGATGCCCTCAACAGGCCTGAAAACATTGTGGGAAACGGGCCTTACTCCATTGCCGACTGGAAGTTTCGTTACGAAATTGTCATGCAAAAAAACCCTGCCTATTGGCGGGCAAACGAGGTGAAGATCGATCGCGTTGTGTGGATGATGATGGAAGATTACAAGTCAACCCTCAATCTCTACAAAGCGGGCGATTTAGACTATATCGGTGATACGGCGGCCATTCCGGTTGATGCAATGCCATGGGTAGAAAACAAAAAAGACTTTGTTCGATCGCAATATTTGGCCGTGGCCTGGTATGACCTGAATCTCAAAAAAGCCTCCGCTCGACAAATTGGATGTACGAAGAGCGCTGAATCTTGCCATTGATAAAGATCAGCTCGTTAAAAAGGTCACTCGTTCAGGTCAAATTCCGGCAACCCACTTTGTTCCCGACTACACAGGATCGGGTTATTCAGACGTGGCAACCGCCGACAAAAAAGCTGGAACAGATCCATTTTCGGGCCCGGAGGTGGAGTTTAACCCGGTGCGCGCGCGACAACTTTTGGAGCGCGCCGGGTACAAAGTGGAGCGCGAGGGGGAAGGATACAAGGCAAAAGACTTTCCGTCGCTTGAAATTCTCTACAACACGAACGAGGGAAACCGTGCCATTGCCGTGGCAGTGCAGTCGTATTGGCGGGAGCACCTCGGCATTTCGGCGGCTGTGCGCAACGAAGAATGGAAGGTGATGCTGAAAAATATTCAGGACGGAAACTTTCAGGTCGGGCGCGGTGGTTGGATTGCGGAGTATAACCATCCCCAAACATGGCTTGATACCTTCCTGTCTTACAGCCCTCAAAACAGAACGGGGTGGGCCGATCCCGCCTACGATCGCATGTTAAAAGAGGCGGCTCAAACGGCCGACCCTATGAAGGGGATGACGCTCTTCCGCGAGGCTGAAAAACGCGCGGTCGATGAGATGAGCAAAATCCCACTCTACTTTTATACTCGAAGCGTTCTTGTAAAACCGTGGGTCAAAGGCTTTTGGCCAAACCCGCGCAATGTACACCTTGCGCAGTGGCTTTGGATTGATGAAACATCCCAGGCCCCCAACGAGCCGGCGGCCCCGCCGCGTGAATTTCCACCCCCCGGTGCGTATCGATCTGCTACCCCCGGAGCGTCACCGTGATTGGATATGCGCTCAGGCGATTTTCGGCCATTGTGCCCACCTTATGGGTGGTCATGACAGTGCTCTTTTTCTTGCTCCGCGCTGTTCCCGGCGGCCCGTTTGACTCGGAGCGGGCAGTGCCGGCCGAAATTGAAAAAGCGCAGCTTGCCTATTACAAGTTAAACGAGCCGCTGTGGGTGCAATATACCCATTGGCTCAAAAACGTTGTCATCCATCAAGACTTGGGGCCGAGTTTTAGACACGCGGGCAGAACGGTGAACGAGATTATTTGGCTGTCGTTCCCTTATTCAGCAAAACTCGGTTTTTGGGCTGCGATTGTGGCTCTTTTGGTGGGTATTCCGCTTGGTGTGTACGCAGCAACCAAACACAATAAGGTGGGCGACCACGTGGCCATGGGCGTTGCCATGACGGGTGTGAGCGTGCCGCGGTTTGTTCTGGCACCGCTTCTTGTGCTGGTGTTTTCACTCAAGCTTTACCTTTTGCCCGCGGCTCGGTGGGAAACGTGGCGTCACATGATTCTACCCGTGGTGTGCGCCGGTCTACCCATGGCAGCATATGTGGCTCGCCTTTCGCGGGCGGGGATGTTGGAAGTGATCAAAAGCGACTTTGTGAGGACCGCCAAGGCGAAGGGCATGCCAATGCGGCGCATTTTGCTGCGGCATACGCTCAAAGGAGCGCTCTTGCCCGTGGTGATCTACCTAGCCCCCGGCCTTTCGAGCCTGTTGATTGGATCGCTTGTGATCGAGCGGATTTTTAACATTCCGGGAATGGGGCGCTACCTTGTTGAGGCGGCCACCAACCGCGATTACAACCTGGTAATGGGGGTGGTGCTTGTTTACGGCGCGCTTGTGATGACCCTGAACGCCGTTGTCGATATCGCTCACCGGTATTTTGACCCGCGCGTGAACGTGGAGGGGACGTGAGCGCTGCCTCTACAATCGAAGGGAAGGAAGACGGCAAGGTCAAGCTCGTTGGGAAGAGCCTGTGGAGCGATGCGTTTCGACGGTTGAAAAAAAATCGAGCAGCCGTTGTTTCAGCGGTGGTGTTGATTGTTCTGTTTGTCTGCTCATGGGTGGTGCCGTGGATCTCCCCATACGCCTATGACAAAACCAACTTGGCCATTGGGCCCACAGCGCCTTCGTTGTCCCATTGGATGGGCACTGATTTTTTTGGAAGAGACTTGTTCACGCGCCTCTTTTTCGGCGGGCGAATTTCGTTCATGGTGGCGCTCACAGCCACGAGCATGAGCTTGCTCATCGGCGTGACTTGGGGTGGAATTGCGGGGTATGTGGGTGGGAAGGTAGATGCGCTGATGATGCGCATTGTGGATATTTTATACACCTTCCCATTTTTGATTTTTGTCATTTTGCTGATGGTGTTTTTTGCGGGGCCGAAAAGCCCTCTCTACTCGGCATTTTTAACAATTTTGTCGCCGTTTTCAGACGATCCGAAAGGCGCAAAAAACTTTGCTATTTTTCAGATTTTTGTGGTGTTTTTTGCGATTGGAAGCATCTCCTGGCTGACCATGGCTCGGATGGTACGCGGTCAGGTTTTGTCGCTCCGGGGGCAGCCGTTTGTGGAGGCCGCAAGGTCTATTGGGGTTGGGCCGACGGCGCTCATTTTCAGGCACCTTTTGCCCAACGCGCTTGGGCCGATTATTGTGTACACAACTCTGACCATCCCTGAAGTGATGATGACAGAAGCGTTTCTCAGCTTTCTTGGGTTGGGTACACAAGAACCGCTTTCAAGCTGGGGATTGCTTGCTGCAACCGGTGCGGAAACCATGGATTATTACTGGTGGCAGTTGGTTTTTCCGAGCGCGCTTTTGGCCGCCACTCTGTTCTGTTTCAACTTTTTGGGCGACGGTCTTCGCGACGCGATGGACCCGCGGGTGCGGAAGGACTGACAGGTGCTGCTCAAGGTAGAAGATCTGCACACTCAGTTTAATACCGAAGAGGGCTCGGTACGGGCCGTTTCGGGGGTTTCGTTTACCGTGGACGCTGGGGAGGTGGTGGGGATTGTCGGTGAGAGCGGGTGCGGAAAAAGTGTTACAAGCCTTTCCATTCTCCGGCTGATCGCCGAGCCGGGTAAAATTACAAATGGGAAGATCCTGTGGGATGAAGGTTCGGGAGCGCGGGACTTGGTAAAGCTCACCGAGCCGGAGATGGAAAAGCTCCGGGGTGATCGGATCGCCATGATTTTTCAGGATCCGATGACGTCCCTCAACCCGTACCTGACAATTGGAGAGCAACTGACAGAAGTGCTCACCGTCCACAGAAAAACGCCTCTGAACGAGGCCAAAAAGTCTGCGATTGATATGCTCGGCAGAGTGGGAATTGCGGCGCCTCACCACCGGATGGACGATTACCCGCATCAGCTTTCTGGTGGGATGCGCCAGCGGGTGATGATTGCCATGGCGCTTTTGTGTGAGCCGGCCCTGTTGATTGCCGACGAACCTACCACCGCTCTCGACGTGACAATTCAGGCTCAAATTTTAGACTTGTTGCGGGAGCGCAAAAACGCTGCGAGCGGCTCGGGGGGGTTGAAAATGGCGCTGCTGCTCATCACGCACGACTTGGGCGTCGTGGCAGAAATGGCAGATCGGGTGGTGGTGATGTACGCGGGAAAGGTGGTGGAGGAGGCCCCCACAGAAAGGCTGTTTGCCGCGCCGAGTCACCCCTACACGCAGGGCCTCTTAAAGTCGATTCCAAGGATCACTGGAGCGCGTGAAAAAAGGCTCCTTCCCATTGTAGGGATGCCACCTTCCCTACTCAACGCTCCAAGTGGGTGCGCGTTTCATCCGCGGTGTCCACATGCAACGGACGAATGCCAAGAAAGGGTGCCGGAGCTTAGAACAATCTGGACTATAAAAAGCAAAAATTCGGAAAGCGACCAAAGCGTACACAAAGTGCGCTGTCACCTTGAAACCCCGCCTGAATTGACAGGTAGGGAGGCCGCGTGACACCTCCCATGTCAAATACCGAAAATGGGGATGAAACCGTTTTGTCGGTGAAAAACCTTGAAGTGGCCTTTCCTGTTCGAAGGGGGTTTCTCCAGCGGCAGGTGGGCACGGTCCGGGCGGTTTCCGGGGTGACATTTGACGTGGCGAAAGCCTCCACGCTGGGTCTTGTGGGTGAATCGGGGTGTGGCAAGTCAACCACGGCGCGGGCTATTTTGAGGCTGATTCAACCATCGGGTGGGAAGGTTGAAATTTGTGGAACCGATGTGACTCACCTTTCAGAGCGCGAGTTGTTTCCCGTAAGGGCCAAGGCGCAAATGGTGTTTCAGGATCCGTACGCGAGCTTAAATCCCCGGATGACGGTGCTTGAAACGCTTCGCGAGCCTTTGCGTGTACACAAAATCGTTGCCGGCAAAAGTGCTGAAACCGATGAGGTGGTGAGGCTTCTGGGAATGGTGGGGCTCGACCCGAGTGCTATGCGAAGCTACCCGCATGAAATGTCGGGTGGACAGAGGCAGCGCGTGGGGATTGCGCGGGCCCTTTCAGTGCGGCCCAAGTTGGTTTTGTTGGATGAGCCGGTGAGCGCGCTCGACGTGAGCATTCAGGCTCAGATTGTAAATCTTCTGAGTGAATTGCAGGATGAGTTGAATTTGTCGTACGTGTTTGTGGCGCACGATCTGTCGGTGGTGAGGCACATTTCTACCGAGGTGGCGGTGATGTATCTGGGTAGAATTGTGGAGCGCGCACCGGTAGAGCGCTTGTTTGAAGCGCCGATTCATCCCTACACGCGGGCGCTTCTGTCGGCGGTTCCAATGGCGGATCCTGTAGCTGCCAAAGAACGAAAGCGTCTACCCGTGTTGGGAGAGGTGCCGAGCGCTCAGTACCCACCTTCGGGGTGCGCTTTTCACCCGCGCTGCGCCGCTAAAAGGAGTCGATGTGAAACAGAGCGGCCCGATCTGACAGATCGGGGCAACGGCCGTTCGGCGGCGTGTTTTTTGGAGGGTGGGTAAACTTACCGAACGCGCAGGAGTTGACCCACCACGCGCGCCACGGCAGGCGCGACAGTCGCGCGTCGCATTCAGGCCAGAGCGGCCATGCTGCGGCGGATGTTCTTGCGAGAGTCGGAGTCGATGTTGTCGAACTGGACACCGAAGGCCTGGGTTCTACCCATCCACTTTGGGCCGAGAGCCACGCGGGTCACGGTTCCTTCGGCGTCAATCCATGAGCGCGCCGCGGGGGAGTAGAATGTGACAATGAGGCGTTCGCCGTAGCGGACGGGCACTTCTGCATCCACAAAAAGGCCTGATTCTGAAACGTTCATCACTTGGGTGGCCACGAGTTTAAAGTCGTGTTCTCGAACCACCTGACAGGGCATGCGCATCGAAAAACGAGGGCTTCGCGTGGAACGATTGCGGGCGTGGAGCATGACGCGAACGGTAGAACCTCTCGTCGATGCGAGGGAACTTTGTGTCGCACATTGTAGGAGAATTGACTTGAGGGAGCGGGGTGTGCTTTGGGCGGGTTGGGGCTACGCGAGGCCTTTGCGACGGCGCAGAATCCAATGAAGGCCGAGGAGGATCGATGCGAGCACGGTCCACGTCCAGGGCGGAACAATGGCCGATACGCGGCGCTCAGCGGAGACTTCGGTGGCGGCGGGGAGAGGGATGGTATCGATGTTGGCGGCTTTGACGGTGGTTCCACCTGTGGCGCGGGAGATGGCCTCCAACCTGTCCACGTCAGGTCGGGGATCTGCCCATTCATCCCCTCCTTTTTCACAGGCGAAATCGCGGCGGGCGGGAGCACCTTTTTCGGCGCCTTCGCCGATTTCAACGCTGATGGAGTAGCCGCCGGCGGGTAGACTTCCAGCGTCGATCTGAATGGGTGCGGCGTCACCGGGAACGTTTGCGGTGAGGCTTTTTACAGGGGTGGAAGGGTTGCCAAGGCGGGCGATCTTGATAGACGCTTCACCTTTTTGACCGGGTAGAGGGCGAAGGACAAGAGTGGTTGGTTCATCGGCGATACAACCACCGGGTAGGTCGAGAACGGCGGGCTCGAATCTGGGGTCTTTCATGAGCCAACCGAGGAGCGCATCCCAGAATGCACCGTGTGCGCGACCTGCGGCGGACTCGGCGGCAAATGTGGAGAAGAGGAGTTTGTGGGAGCCGTCCACGGTGAGGGCAATGGTTCGACCGCTGCCTTTTTCACCGAGGGCGAGGACCGGCATGGGTGAGCCTGACTTGGTTTTGCGGGCGGGGTGCTCCAGGAGAACGGTGGTTCCGCGGCGAGGCTCTCCAACAACGTTGGTGCCGGGCATTTCAGGGAAAACGTCGCCGATGAGATCGCGGAGCGGGGAGAGAACGGGAGCGGCCCGACCTACTTCGGTGATGTTGGGAACGAACGAGCCGAGGTCGACCGGGCTTTCTTCTGCGGGTAGGCGGAGGTCAACAGGTAAGACTTCTGCGAGGGCGCTGCCGGCGTAATGACCTGTAACGAATGCGTCGGGCCCGCCGACCATGATGAGGCCGCCGCCGCCCTGAACGTAGCGGGCCAGGGTGGGTAGGTACTTTTCAAGTCCGTAGGGGCGCGCGTTGAAATCTTGGAGAACAACGGCATCGAACGATGAAAGGTGTTGGCTGAAAAGTTCGTCGACGGGGAAAGGAATGAGGGCGAGTTCTTCCTGCGACGCGTTCACGTCGTCGTCGGGCGTGCGAAGAATGAAGAATGCGATGAGGTCGACGGAGGCGTCGCTCTTGAGCCACATGCGAAGGGCGCGCACGTCGTAGGTGGGGCGGCCGGCAACATGGAGTACACGAACGCGATCGCGGGTGACGGTTGTGGTGATGTAGCGGGTGTCGTTGTCGGGGATTTCGTCGCCGCTCGGTGATTGGATTTGAACCTGAAGAATGCGGGGTCCGGCGCGATCGAGGGTGATTGAAAGCTCAATGGTGCCGGCGCCGTTTTCAATTTTTGCCACGCCGTGGGCGAGTGGACGCGGTTCACCCGTGTCGTGCAGTTCGCGGACAGAAACGGGCACTTCGTCACACGAGAGACCTTGTGTACACCCCACTTCGATCCGCACGGCGAGGGGTTGATGGGCAACGGCGGCTCCGGCGATGCGAACAGCGCGAACGGATGCGTCGCGCGGGGCGTCGGAGGCGACGACGACGGTGTGGACGGGCACGTCGAGAACACCGAGAGCGGTGCGGGCGGCGGCTCCGCTGGCTTCACCCGAGGGTCGATCGAGGCGGCCGTCGGAGATCACGACGAGGGCGCGCGGGCGTTCATCCGAGGCTTGAGCGATGGCTTCGAGCGCGGCACCGAGATCGCTGCGCGGGCTGGGTCTGTACGGGGCGGCTGCATCGCCCGCGGACGCGCCGAGAGCGAGCGGAACGGGGGCGCCGTCGCCGAAACGAAGCATGCCCAGGCGAACATCGCCGGCGTGTTTTTGGAGGGCCGCGACGGCGCCGAGGCCGGTGGCTTTTCGTGTGCCTGAATCGCCGGGCAGGTCCATCGACCGCGATCCGTCCAACAGGACAACCACGCGCGATCCGACGGTGGTGCCGCGTGAGACGATCGCAACGGGGCGCAAAACGGCGAGGAGGAGGGCCACAACACCGAGCGCGCCCGTGACGGCAATGCCTATAGCAAACGCTTTTCGTCTGCCTCGAAAGAGTTCGTAGGCGAGGAGCGCGAGGCTAATCGCAGAGAGTACACATGCCAGAACGATGAACGGAAACGCGAGGTCGCCGGAGAGGGCCCACGAGCGGTTCATTGCGGCTCCGAGGAGCGGCGGCGCATGAGGAAAGGCGCGTGAACTTGGTCGTCTTTGTAGTTGGAGCAGAGCACGTACATGGAGATGTTGATCGCCATGCGATTGGCCTTTTCACGCTGAAGCGGATCTGTGCCGGGGGTTACCTGAACGGCGTACGTGTCGTTTGAAGATCGGGCGAGAGCACCGAGCAGGTCGTGCGCGGAGAAGATGATTTGGGGATTGCCGCCGAGGACGTACGCATCGATTTTGGAAGGCCCTTCAATGCGGCCGATGGGGCGTTTGAGGTAATAAAACGATCGGAAGAGTACATTTTCAGGGCCGATGGTGACGGGTGATCGGTCGGTGATCACGCGCGCAAGTTCACGCTTTGCGGCTCTTGTGAATGCCTGCGTTTCGGGCGCGAAATCGTCGACGAGAAGTATGCCTCCGAGCGCCAGGAAGCGACGCAGACCTTTGACCTCACGTGTGGTGAGCGGCGGAATGTCGGCGTCGCCGCCCCAAATGGTGAAGGGCTCGGCCAGAAGGGACGCGTCGTCGGGGCGAACGGTGGTGGGGCGAAGGCGCGCGGGGGCGCTGGTGCGGCGAGTGAGTTCAAACGCCCAACGCGCGGGAGCCGTGGTGCGTACACCTTCCCATTTGGCGTTGCCGGGCAGGAGCATTCGCGGGTTGAAAGCGCCGTCGTCGCCGAACGCGCCCGACAACGTGGGCCAAAAAACAATCAGCAACAGCGCGCCGAACAGCGCTGGCAGAAGGGACGCGAAGTTTCGAAACAAACGAAACGAAAAAGCGCGGGGCACCATTGAAAGCTTTCAGTCGAAATCGTCGACGCGCCACACGCCGCCTTCACGCTTGAGCTTTACTTTGTGGCCACCGGGAATTTGGACGGTTGCACTGTCGCCGGTTTGGTCGATGTTGAGCGCTTCGGGCTCTTCAAGGCCTTTGACCAGTGAGCGAAGGTCGGCCTCGATGGCGCTGCGCGTGGCGGGCGTGAGCACTTGCATGAGGCCCGCATAGCTGCGCCGCGCGAGCACGCGGCGGAGTTGGGAAAGCGCTTGTTGGGGTGTTCGGGCACCGGCGGGCAATGCGTCGGCCGCGGCGATACGAAACTCATCTCCTTCGAGATCCAGCGATGCGTCTTCACCGTCGCCGTAGCGAACTTTTGCGCGGGCCTTGATGATGACTCCGGGGGCGGTCACCGCTTTGGCTTGATCCGAAAGCTCGGCGCGTTCGTCGGCCACGAGCTTTTTCACTTCATCGGGAGAAAGGCCGCGTTTGCTCTTTTCGCTGAGCATTTCGTAGATGGCGTCGCTGTCGCCTTTTGCTGCGGCTTCAGCGTACGCATTCACGGCCTCTTTCGGATCGGGGATGGTGCTCGCGGCGCAACCTGCGGCGCAAATCGAGAACCAAACAGCCGGCAGAAACGAGTTCGGCGTCACGACGCGGGAGGGTAGTACAAAATCGGACGATGCGGCGGCGGAAGGCGCGCGTGACGGTTATTGCGCCGGTTCGGGGCCCAGGCGCCCGAAAGTGTGGATCCCAAAGATCAGAATTAAAAGGCCGGCAATACACAGCGCGGTGCCAACGTCCGACCCCACCATTCCAACAAGGGCGACGCCGACAGCGCTGATGGCTGCGCCGGCGCCGAGAGCACGGCGCGCATTGCGTTCGGCGACCACCGTGACGCGCTGTTCGGTGGGAGGCGCGATCACTTTTTCGGGCGAATCGTCGTCGCTTTCCGCCCTCGCAGCGGCTTGGGCGGCGGATGGCTCCGCCTCGGCAGCGGTTGGCCTGCGGCGGCGCGGGCGCGACTTCGAGGATGTTTGTTTGGCGGCGTTCGAGGCTTTGCGCACGCCTTTTTCAGGCGCGGGGCTTGTCTCTGTCGATTCGCTCTTGGAATCTGAGTCGGCGGAATCGGCAGCGTCGTCTTCTTCTTTTGCCATGGGACGGGCCTCACTCCCACTTGCGCGTTTGCGCGCTGACAACGGCGTAACGGGCGTCGCGCGCCAGTTCGTTTTCGGCGGTGATCACCGTCTGCTCATGACCCGAACCAACAAGGTCGTCGTAGCGATAGTTGGACTGGTAGAGCAGGAGCAAAACAATTGAACCGTCGTCTCCGGCGCGCACAATCTTGAGGGCACCGTCTTTTTCGTTGGGGGCGGGAATTACGCTTCCAAGCGCCGATTTGTCTTCGTCGGAGATGTACACAATCCCGTATTTTTGCCCTCGATGCTCACGTCGACGCGGATCATTTTTCCGCTCTGAGTGAGCTTTTCATCTCGGCCGGCGGCGGGCCTGACGCCCTCGGACCCCACGGCTTTTCGGATCACTTCAATCGCGCGACGCTCGTCCAGCGTGCGCGTGGGATTGGGAGCTTTTGCCGGAGGCGGATCACATGCCAGCAGCGTCAGTGGCAGAAGAAGCCCGGATACGAGGGTGTTTCGCATGGGAGCCGTGAAGGGTACCGCCCGCGCGCGATCGTGACCAGGGCGGCGGTGCTTGGGCCGAGCAGCCATTCGTGGAGGGGTAGGCGATGGCCGCAAACGGAACACCGAAACATCGGGCGCAATACGAAAGCGCGCGCATGTGCTAACGACTGGCGCTCATGGCGCGCCTCGCCGCGATCGACATCGGTTCGAACGCGATTCGACTGCGAATCGCGGAGGTGGACCCACCCGCCGTCACCCCCGTTGGTCCAAGGTTTTCGCCGTTTCGTGACGTGCTTTCCGATCGAGCCGCCGTGCGCCTCGGGCACGATGTGTTCACGAAGGGCAGGCTCGAAGGCGGGGTCATCGGCGCCGCGTGCGAGGCGCTGAAGCGGTTTCGAACGGCGATGGACGCCGCAAAAGTGGATCGCTACCGGGCGGTCGCCACGAGCGCGGCTCGCGAATCGTCCAACGGCGACGTGCTCGTTGAGCGGGCTGAGCGCGAGGCGGGTGTACACGTTGAGGTCATCGAAGGCGTTGAGGAAGCGCGCCTCGTTCAGCTCGCCGTGACCGAACGCGTGGTTCTCGGTTCACGCACCGCGCTCCTTGTCGATGTGGGCGGCGGTTCCACCGAACTGACGCTTTTGCAAGGCGAGAGAACCGTCTTCAGTCAATCGTGTCCCGTCGGAACTGTGCGGCTGATCGAAGCCTTCTTGGAGGGCGGCCGCGCCATTGACGGTGTACACCAACGGTTGATCGAGGAGTACGTCGACCGGGCGATCGCGGATGCGGTGCGCGATATCGACGAGGCCGCCGGTGGCCGAATCGATCTTCTCATTGGCACCGGCGGCAACATCGAAACCCTCGCCGATCTTTGCCCGCTGTCAAAAGCGTTTCCCGAAGGCCGCGCGATCGACGTTCCCCGCATGGGCTATTTGCTCGGTGAACTTCGGAAGAAGACCGTCGACGAGCGCGTCGTGGCCTTTAACCTGCGGCCGGACAGGGCCGACACGATCGTTCCCGCGGCGACGGTGCTTGCGCGCGTTGCGGGAGCGTTCGGTTTCGGCGCAATTGCGGCTCCGGGTGTGGGGTTGAAAGAAGGCGTGCTCGTGGATCTCGCGCGCCAACATTTCATGCCGACCGACGATCGCGGCATCACCAGCGCGGTCATGGATGCGTGTTCGCGTCTGGGTCGGCGATACCACTTCGACGAGCAGCACGGCGTTCAAGTGTCTCGCTTCGCGGTGAAGCTTTTCGACGATTTGCTGCCGCGCCATCGACTGTCAACGCGCGACCGTTTGCTCCTCAGTGCTGCTGCGATGCTGCACGACATCGGCGACTTTATTCGTTACGAAGGCCACCATAAGCACAGCTACTACTTGATCGCGCACTCCGACGTCATGGGCCTGTCGCCGCTCGAACGAGAGATCGTGGCGAACATCGCGCGCTACCACCGCAAGAGCCCACCGAGCTTGGAGCATGAAAATTTTCGAGCGCTCTCCCGAGAGGATCGCGGCAAAGTGAAGGCGCTCGCAGCGATTCTCAGAATCGCAGACGCCCTGGATCGCGAGCATCGCGCCAAGATTGGCGACATTGCCAATCGAATCGAAGGCGACACCCTTGTGATCGAGGCGCACGGCACCGAAGATCGAACGCTCGAAGAGTGGACCGTGCTCGCGAAAAGCGGCATGTTGCGTGAGGCGCTCGGGCTCGACGTTCGCATCGCAGACCCGTCGTCGAAGCCCGCTCCGAGTCGTCGAAAGGGTTCAACACCGCCGATTACCAGCTGAGTCCGCCCTTTTGATGTGTACACGACTGCGTACACAAGCGCAAAGATGGGCTCCGCGCGCAGGCGACTATTTCCCGTTGGCAATCTTGTCGGCAAGGTCACAGGGGCCGGCCATTGGCATGCCGACCGAACGCGCCACTTCACACCATGCCGACGCGCGCTGACCGTCTTCAACCTTGCCGCTTCGAATGGAGAATTTCGCGAGATCGTTGGCGCGCGTCGCGATCACTTTTCGAAGTTTGAACGGCATTTTGCCGCCGTCGGGAACGAATGCCGCACGCGCTCGGGAGGACGGCGCCGTTGTGACAAGCATGATCCACGGCTTGGCGAGCACCGCCTTGCGGTAGGCCTCCCATAGTCGCGGTTCGGCCTTGGTGGCCGCGCACGGCATCGCGGGGTTGTCGGGACCGAAGTCGCGGCCTTCAAGCGAGCCTTCGGCGATGCGCCTTGTGAGCCCCGCATCGGCGGCCGCGGCCTCGTTTTCGGCGCTCAGCTTCCCAGCTTCCACCGCCGCGGCGAGCGCGTCACAATCGGCCTCACGCTTCGCTTTGGCGCGCCGTTCGGCTTCTTCGCGTTCTTTGCGCAGCCGCTCCTCCTCGATCCGCCGAGCCTCCGCTGCGCGGCGCGCTTCACATTCTTTCTTGTCGGCATCCACCTCGGCGAGCAATTGAGCCGAAACGCGTTCGAGATCGGTCGCCGTCAAATCGAAAACCGCGCACGGATCTGCTTTGCCGGTTGCAGCCAACACGTTTGCGCGAGCAACCCAGCGACCGTACGCAATGATCGAAATGGTGACGATCACCGCGAGCGCGGTGAGCACCGCCGCAGCGACCTTTATTTGTCGCAGCCGGTAGAAGGAGCGCAGTTCTTTGGAACTCTCGACAATCTCAACGAGGCGTCGTGCGAGCTTCTCCCAACTCGCCACGTCGTTGGCAAAAGCGTGGAGCGGCTCCGAAACAACCTTGTCGCGCTGCATGGTGTCGCCGAGCGAACGAATTCGATCACTCGCCAACGGAGCCGTCACATCGCCCGGAGTTTGTGAAACGCGCCCGAGCAGACCGCCCAAGCCGCCGGCAAATCCGCTCCATGCGGTGACCACAGCAGGCTGTGTCGATTCCATTTTTGCGAGCAGCGCGTTCACGTCGTGCATGGGTAGCAACTGCTCAACGCGCGCAGGCTTGGTGCTCACGTGGGCCGCGACGCTCTCAATTGCTCGCGTCAGTGCGACCCTGAAATTCGCCGGCGCGAGTTGCTCTAGGCCCTTGTCCACGCGGTCCGAAGCCAAATGCTCCACCGCGAGGGCGATCGGCGCCGACAAAAGAGCGTCGAAGATGCGAGCAGCTGAAAATGCCAATGCCGACCGTGGTTGTTATGCGCGGCAAACGCCTGCGACCGCGGGCAGCAAAACGAACCGGATCGAATGCGTCAAGGATTTCGTGAAAAAAACGGGACAAGCGCCGCTTACGCCGTGCGGGCAGAATTACTTTGCGACGCGCGCAATGCCACCGTCGTCATCGCTCGTCACAAAGTACACATGGGTCGCATCCGCCTTTACGGCACCCAAATCGCCGATGTCCACAGCCAACAAGCGTCCGCTGTTTGACTCAAGCGACCACGCCCAGAGCGAACCGGTCTGAGTTGACCAAAAGATCGTGGCCGTGTCCGCCGTGAGATCCGCCACGAGCTGATTGTCGATAAGGGTTCGTGCGGCGCTGCTGTCACCCACGTCGCGAATTCGAATTAGTTGGTTCGTAGCGTCGGCCCAGACAACGGTTTTTCCAATTGTTGCAATTGCCCCGATTTTGCCCTCGCCCGACACAAGTGTACTCACGTCTTTGTTGCCTTGTTTTGCCGCGACGCGAACGTAGCCGCCGTCCGGGCCGTCATCATCTTCGGGTTTGATGTAGCCCGTTCAAACAAGGTTCTTGTCGAGCAACGCGAGGTGCGTCGCGTTCGGCTGTTGCCCAATGAAAGGAACAGGTGCGGCGTCGCTGGCCTTGTCCGCGCGGCGAATTTCACCCTTCTCTTGGGTGCGCGTGAAATACAGGTCTTTTGCGTCGAGCGCGATGGCCCCAAGATTGTCGCCGCCCGCTTGGTAGATGACCTTTGGTTTGCCGGCGCCGTTTTTCTTGATTCGCATCAACGCGCCGTTCGCGGCGTCGATGCAAAACACGAAGGCGCCGTCAGCCGCGATGGGCCCGGCGCTCGTTATCCCGGTCATGAGCGTTTCAACTTGACCGCCTGCCTTGGGAGCGCGCTGGACCGAATCACCAACGGCCCAATACACGTGCGTTTCATCAACAGCGATCGACTTGGGTGCGCCGATGTTGTCCACCACGTGCTCCGTGGAGCACATGCCCATCACGCACGCTGCGCCCGCGCACGATCGCGCGCAGTTGCCGCAGTTTTGCGAATCGGAGTTGAGGTCCACGCACGAGTCGCCGCACGTTGTGAGGTTCTGCGCGCACTGGGGACCGACGATGGTTCCACCGGTGGATCCGCCGTCACCCGATGACGTTTCTTCGTCTTCGAAACGCAGATCGTGACCGTCGAGCAACAACTCCGTGCACGCACCGGACGATGCGGCGCACGCGATCATCAGGCTGAAGATGGCAGGGGTTTGCTTTTGCACGCAACACTGAGGATAGCCTGCCTGCGGGTTTCGCAATCGCCAAATAGCTAAAAATTTCCATGCACAAAGAGGCCGAACGGTGCCGAAGTTGCGCCCGAAGACCGTGCTGTCCCCACAGGCGGTGAAGCTGTGGGTGCGCTCGGCGAAGCAACAAGCAACACGACACCGACGCTCATTCCAACGCCCGCGGCAACGAAACCAACGGTGCTCGCCGCGCCGAGCGCTTGCATTCGGTTGTAGATCGGCCGCGACTTCGGATCACATACATCGTTGGTACCGCACGCTTGGTAGAGGGTTTGCCGGTCGTCGAGAGCCAACAAGCCGGCCACAATTCCAACGCCCAAGCCGATTGCAGCGACGATTCCAGCGGACCCGGTCGCAAGCCGCCAGGGAAGCAGATTGGGTGCGACCACCACGCTCGCCGACGTTGTGGCAACGGGGCTCGCCGTGGGCGCGGTGGCCGGTTTGCGAATACGCACTTCGACCGTTTTGGACTCTGCGGCGGTCAGCCGAATCGTTTCTTCAATGACCGTTCCGTCGGGCAGCTGCGTGACAATGCGGTGTTCGCCGGGATCCACGGGCGTTGCGGTTCCCATGGAAAGCTCCGCCACCACCTCGCCGTCGCGTTTGACCACAACATCGGTCGGCGCGTCGGCGGGCAAGCGCAATGTGAGCCGCGGCGTGAGCAATTCGAGCTTCTTGAGCTGCGCTCCGCAGGCATCGGCTCTGTCTTTCTGCTCAAGCTTTTTCTTGATCGAAAAGGTGCGATAGAGCGCGAGGTACTCAGAGTAATAGCGCATCGCGGTGGCCGTTCGACCGCGCAGCGCCTCACACTCCGCAAGAGTGAAAAGCGTTCCGGGCATCGGCGCCAGGCGATGACTGGCCTCAATGGCCGGACAGGCTTTTTCCAGCCGCCCGGCCTCCATGTCGGCAACGCCCGTGTCGAACAGAACCTGCGCCGGATCTTGGGCACTCGATCCCGCGGCGGTGCTTGACGCGCCGGCCTGGGGCGTTGCGCGCGCGGTCGCCGCGCAGAGTACACCGGAGGCAAAGACCACAGCCTTCATCGTGGATCGCAGCATTCGGTCCGCTCGAATTCAGACCATATCACGCCTATTCGCGCGTGTATTTTCGCCGTTTCGATGCGGTACCGCTCGCACTCGGTTTGGACCAGGAACGTTGCGAAGGAGCCACCGTCAGCGCGGGCTCCGGCGCGGCCGTTGTGTTCGATGCCGGTTCGGGCGTCGGCTCCGCCGCGGGGTCGGTCTCGCTCGGCTTATCAACCAACAGCGACGTGGGATCTTCGCCGACGGAGCCGCCCGCAGCCGTGTCTGCCATCATCGGTAAAGCGGATCCCGGGGCCGCGGTGTTGGCCTCCTGCCCACCCAGCGGTGACCCGGGGGCGAACAACAAAACGTAGGCAATCACGAGGGAACCGATCAGCACGGCGAGAGAGGTCAACAAGGTCTTCCGCCAAAACGTGTCCGCGCGTCGAGGCCCACTTTTTTCCCGCGTCGACGAAAGCGGTGCCTCGCGAACGGACGCAGGCGCGGCGGCCTCCAGCGGATCGGGGCGCGAGCGCAGACGCGCACTTGCCTGCGTTGGCAAAGGTACACCAAGGGCATCGGCCAGAGCCTCGATCGCATCGCTCGCGGTTGGAAAACGTTCATCGGGCACAAGGGCCGTGACAGTCGAAAACCACTCGTCAAACCCTTCTGGAACAGAGGCTCCCTGACGTTTCGCGCGCACGCTTGCCGGCTCTTTGGGCCCCGCCTCCGCAATGCGCGCGAGCATGAACACGTTCATTCCTCGCTCGACTTCCGGCCCCCAATAGTGGCGCGCGGTCAGCAACGTAAACGTCACCATGCCAAGCGCATAGATGTCCGACGCCGCCGAGATCCGGATCTCTTCAGCGAATTGTTCAGGCGCCATGTACACAGGCGTGCCCTGCGCATCTTGTGTAAGCGCCCACGAATACCCAGCGCTGATCACCTTGGCGACGCCGAAGTCCAAAAGCTTCATCACCTGCATCCCGTCTTCCGTCCACGTGAGAAACAGGTTTTCGGGCTTCAGATCTCGATGAACGATCGAGCGCGCATGCAGGGTGTCAAGCGCGAGACCGATCTGCCATAGGAGCATGACTGTTTCTTCGGCACTCATCGGCCCCAGCCGATCCACGCGCGAAGCGAGATCTTCTCCTTCGAGAAGCTCCATCACCAAAAACGGCATGTTCGTGGAGTCATCCACGCCGGCGTCCAGCACGTCCACGATGTGCGGATGCCTGATTTTTCCTGCGACGCGGGCTTCCTGCTTAAATCGATCGCGCGCGGACTCATTCACGAGCGAGTGCGGAAGCAACACCTTGAGCGCAACGTGTCGCTCTGTATCCAAGTGCTCCGCTTCAAAAACGGCACCCATTCCCCCCGCCCCGATCGATCGTTCGATTCGGTAGCGGCCCGCGAAAATCTCACCTTTGCGGAGCAGGGTGGGGGCCATTCGTAGTGCCGGGGGGAAAACCGCCCCTGAGTCGATCCTAGCGTTGCTTCGATCGGTTTGTTACTTCGCGACGCCAACTCCCAAAAAGTTTGGCCGACTTCCACACACCCCGTGCGAAGACGACGCCACCTCCCGAGAAGCCCCTCACACCTTGTACGCTCGCAACGTGGGAGCGTCGCCCATGTTCAAAGCAACGCGTTTTGCCCGTGGGATCGCGGTTGCGACGCTTGTGTACCTTCTGCTCGCGTCGCTTCTCGGCACCTGGATCGTGGACGACGCGGGGATCTCTTTTGCGTACGCACGCAACGCCTCGGCCGGATTTGGACTTGTGGCGCAACCGGGCCAGGCCCCCGTGGAGGGATTTTCAAACCTGCTGTGGGTTTTGTTACTGACTGCGCCGGCAACGCTGCGCGCGTTACACCCTGTGTTCACAGCCAAATTCATAGGTGGCCTCTGCGTTGTCACATCGCTCTACGTGGCCCACAGGTGCCTGCGCGAGAGCACCCAACGCGCGGCGCCGGCCACTCTCTCGACACTGTTTCTTGCGGCCAGCCCGCCCATTGTGATCTGGTCTGTTTCGGGCCTTGAAAACGGCCTGACGCTGCTCCTCGCTGTTCTGCTTTTCTCAACGGTGGTGACAACCCCTCCACGCTGGCCGCTACGCGCTGGAATACTCGCGGGCTTGCTCGGCGCCGCCCACCCGGGCGGCATGGTTTTCGCCCTCGTCGGGCCGCTTTACTTCATCCGCGAAGTCATCGCGCGACGTCCCGTTCGCCTTTCTGCTCTTCGTTTGGCCCAGTTCGCCGTCGGATCGGCTTCCGTTCTCGGTCCTCTCCTCGCGTTTCGATTTTCTGTGTTCGGGCGCCCGCTGCCGCACACGTATTACGCGAAGCGTGTGTACACATCATTCGGCGAACGACTTTGGGCGCTCATTTCAACGCCGGAAGCAACGCTCAGCAAAGGGATCGAGCTGTGGCGCGCAACCTTCGCCACACCTTGGTTCGCGCTGCTCCTCGCGCTCGCCGCGGTTCACCTTGCGTGGCGGGGGCGCCTCGATCGGCCCATTCGAGTTTCACTCGGCCTGGCGCTCGTCGCATCAGCCGGATTTGTGTACATCGACGACGATTGGATGGGCGAAACAAGGTTCGGCACCGCGGCTGTCGCCTTTTGGATCATCGCCGCGGCGTGTTTTGTCGAGGGCGCAGTTCGAAGCCTCGCTGAAAAGGGAATTCCCCTTCGCTATTCGGTGGCCGCGGGTGCCTTGTTCGCGGCGCTCTGGGCAACAAACGGCGTGCAGCGCATCGGCCGGTTTGCGGCGAATCCAACAACGCCGTTCGCTCACGTGAGCCGCAACATGGCCGACAAATTCAATGCGTACACAAAGATCATCGCATCTCCACATGCATCCGTCCTTTTGCCCGATGTCGGCGCCATGCTGTGGAGTTCAGACATCGTCGTGATCGATGCGGCCGGATTGTGCGAGCCCAATGTCATTCGCACCCTCAAACGCGACGGACCGGTTTGGCTCGATAACCACCCAATGTTTTTTGATTGGGTGTTCAACGAGCTTCGCCCCACGTTCATTTCAACCCATCACTTTTGGACTCGCGTCACCGCGTTTGACACCGACCCGCGATTTGCCCGCGATTATGTGCCCATCAATGCGTACCAAGATGCGTACGTTCACAACGTCTACGGGTTGCGTCTGCGCTCGGGCGACTTTGTTCGACGCGACGCCCTCCCCTCCCCCGAGGCGCTGGGAGAGTTACGCGCGTGGCGGCCGGCAGGACCACCCAACGAAGCGTGGATCAAGGGATTGATTGACAAACAGACTGAAACCTCAGCTCCCGCCGACACAGGAAACCCCGTTGCGGACGCCTTCGCCCGCGCCGTCGCACTCGATGCCGCGGTGCGCCCCGAAGAAGCTCGGGTCGAGTGGCAACGCGTGCTGCAATTGGCAGGCTCTTCCGATCCGGCGTTGGCCGAACAAGCGCGCCTTCGCCTGGCCGGCATCTTTGATTGGAACCATTTGCCTTAAAACGAAGGAGTCGTGCGCTCGCGCACCCATGGGAAACGCATGAGTACACACGGTGCAAACCTGCTCACGCTTTCGATGATCGTGAAAGACGAAGCGCGAACAATCGCCCAAACGCTGCGAAGTGTCCGCCCGTTCGTTGATCGTTGGGAGATCGTCGACACCGGATCCACCGACGACACGCGCGAGATTGTGGAGCGCGAAATGGCCGGCGTTCCGGGCCGGTTATCGCAGGCACCGTTCGTCGACTTTGAAACCACGCGCAACTTTGCCCTCGAACAGTGTGGAACGCACACGGAGTTCATCCTCTGGCTCGACGCCGACGACGAACTTGCCCGCGGTGAAGCGTTGCGTACACATCTTGAAAAGCACCTGGATCCGGGCGCCTCGGGGCTTGATGCGTTCCTCGTTCGCGTTGAAACCGTTGTGAGTTTCGATTCGGTGCGCATCGTTCGAAGCCGCGCGGGTTGGCGTTTCAAAGGGGCGGTTCACGAGATCTTGACGCACCCCACGCGCGGGGCGGCACGCGCACGCGTCCCCAACGCCGTGATTCTTCACCATCCAGATCCAGAGGCGATCTTGCGCTCGCACAAGCGCCGTGAGCGCGATGTGGAGCTGCTCGCACGCGCCGTTGAGCGTGACCCAACCGACGCTCGATCCGCCTTTTATCTGGCGATGACGTACTTCTGGCTCGGCCGATACGCCGAGGCGATCCCGGCCCTTCAAAAACGCATCGCGCTGGGCGGGTTTCGCGAAGAAGTGTTCATTACAAAACTCACTCTCGCCGAAGCCACAGAAAAATCCGGCGCCCCCTGGAAAGACGCGCTGGCTCTCTATCTTGATGCGTACACATTTGCCCCCCACCGGGCCGAACCGCTGTACCACATTGCGCTTCACCACAATGCGGCCGGCGAGCATGCTCTTTGCCTCTTGTTTGCTCGTCGCGCGCTCGATCTTCCCTATCCAGACAACGATCAGCACTTCGTGGACGAAGAAGTGTACACATGGAAAATTCACGACCTTGTAGGCACGTCCGCCTACTGGCTCGGTGAGTTTCAACTCGGTGAGAACTCGGCGCGGCTCGCGCTCAAGCACAACCCCAAAAACGAGAGGCTCGCTAAAAACCTGTCGTTTTATGAGCGCCGCGGAAACGCCCAAACAGCCGCAAAAAAGCCCTGATCAATGGGCCGGCACACCACGCCTCCGCTTCCCCGCCGCGCCACTGTGTACACAACTATCCATCGTCCGGTCCCATCGGGCTCAGGAGACACAGACACGAACCCCGCCCACATTCGGGCTACGGCTTCTTCGCAAGCCTCTCGCGCGCGGCCGCCATTGTCGGTCCGTCGTTTGCCGCGGTTGCCATCTTGAGCGCTTTTTCCCACAGCGGACGCGCTTCAGCGGGCTTTCCCGATTGATCCAGCGCCACAGCCAGTTGGTACGTCGCGCCGTAATGATCGGGCCACGTGGCCAACATTTTTCGAAGCTCCACGGCCGCGCCCGCCGCGTCGCGCTTTGTGTACAAAAGCTCCACCGCTTTTTGCATCGCCGGCCCCGCGGGATCCGACGACGCAGCCGTGCCGGACACATTCGAATCGGGCTTTGCAGCGCCGCTCTGTTCATCGATCTTCGCGATCGCGGCCTTGGCCATCTCCACCGTTTTCGCATCCCCCGAGCTGTCGGCGAGCGTCAGCATTTTTTGCCAAACCGACCGCGCCGCAGCCGCATCACCCATCTGCGACAGCGCTGTTGCGAGCTGAAATGTCGCCCCATAATGGTTTGGATTTTTTGCGAGCACCTCGCGGAAAAGGCTCACCGCGAGCGCATAGTCTTTGCGGGTGTAAAGCGCGTCCAACCCCTGCGCCATCGGATCACCCGGCACGCGCGCCGACTCCCCCAACCGCCTGCGCGCGGCGGCGACAAGCGCTTCGTCTTTCGCCTCTTCGGCCAATTTCAGAACGCGCTGCCACTGGGCCGCGGCTTCGTCTTTGCGGCCCGCATTGTCGAGTGCGCGCGCCAATTGAAAATGTGCACCGTAATGTTTCGGGTTGATCTCAAGGGCTTTTTGAAAGCGTTTAACCGCGTTTTCCGGGTTTGACTCCGCTACTCCCGCGTTCACTTCGGCGGTGGCCGCATCCACGTTTGCGCCGCTCGGAATTGCAGGTGTACCCAACGTTCGCCCTGCCACAAACGCGGCGATCACACTCGCCGCGCCAATGCCCCACGTGATCCATCGCTCACGTTTCAGTGCCGCCTGCGTCACCACCGGTTCCGTCGGTGCATCGTTCTTTTTATCGTCGTCACTCACACCAGATCTCCCGGCAAAAAGCAGCAAAGGTATCGCGAGCCCGAGCCCGAACAGAAACAGCAGCGTCCCGTTTTCGGCCGGGCCTTGTACCCCTCGCCGAGGGATCGCCCCGAGCGCGCTGAGCAGACCGTGCGTGGTGGGATCATACGTGCCTTCAGCAACAAATACCCTGTAGAAAAGCGCAAGTTCCACTGCACCGTTCACCCCGAGAGCCACCGCTGTTGCGCGAGCCCAAGCCTTTCCAACCGCAAAACAAGCCAGCCATGCCCACGCGGCAAACACTCGCATCGCAGGATCCAGCACCACCAAAAACCGCGCATTTTTAGGCAAAAGTGCAAACGCCGTGAGCACAATCACCACCCAAAAACCAAGCGCGCGGACCCCCTTTGGAGCTTCATCTTTTCGCGCTCGCCGCGCCGTTTCAATCAGCCCATAAATGGCCGCTACCGTCACGATCGGCGCCAAAATAAGCAAATCAAAGAGAGGCCTGTGCGCCGGCCCAGACTGGTAACGAAGGCTGTACTCGCTTTGAAACGAAGCTTGTAAAAGCTCCACAAGCCTTGCAAAACTTGTCCAATCGGCCGCCAAAAGTGCGTACACAAAGAAAAAAAGCGCCGGTGGCAGGGCGAACAAGACAATGTCAATCGCCCCTATTTTCAGCGGCCTTTTGCTCAGCAAATAAACGGCTGCGAGCCCCGCGAACGGAAAGAGAAACACCTCCTTCGTCGCAAACGCGAGTGTACTCATTGTAACAAACAAAACTGCCCGCCTTGTGTACTCTCTTAGCTTCCCGCCCCCATCCACCTCAATCAGTCGAAACAGCGCCCACACAGCCGCAGTCGCCGCCACACAATACAGCTCGTCGTTCAACGCGCGCCGCGACAGCGCCGACTGGAGCGGACTTGTCACTGTGAGAGCCGCTGCAACAAGCCCCGTTTTCTGCGCAAAAGTCAGCTCTTTTGGCTCCACATGACGATCGGGTGCCTCCCCATTTTCAGCCGCCGCCCGCCCTTTCCAACCCAAAATGGAGGTCGCCAAAAGGTACACAAACACCACCGAAAACGCGCCCGCAACCGTAGAAAGCCAGCCAAGCGCACGCGCGTCACATGGAGTACGCACCGCACACGTCAGAGCCGCCGCCCCGTAATAGCCCCACCGGAGCGGCGTTGGATATAGCCACTTCTCGCGATCGCTTGTGTACTCACGCACCAAATCGCCGTACGAAAAAAAGCCCTTTTCGTGCAGCGTTTTCGCAGCTCTAACGTAATGTGCTTCGTCCGCGGGCGAATAAGCCGGTACGTCGTTGTTTCCAACTCGAAGCGCCAAACCCAACAAAAACAGCGCCAGGAGCCACCACAAAGCCCGCGGTGTTCGCGCAATTGCCGCCCCCAGTCGCACGGCAAACGGTCGCTCATCGCGCTGCATGTCTCGATCTCCCAAGTCGTTCCCAGAGTACCCGACACTCCTGAGCGCCCATCTGAAATGTCCACGAGGCCCATGGCCAACCCCGGAGTTCACCTTGACATGACTGCCCCATTCAAGGTCCGATGACCCCGTGCGGCCGGGTAGACTCGCATTCGCAACTGTGGCGCTCGCGACCGCGTTGCTCTCGGCTTTTTCGTCCGCGGCTCACGCCCAATCGGTTCCAACCACCGGCGCGCTTGAACGGTTTGAGCCATCTGTCCCCGGCGACACGTTTCTCGGCGTTCCCTCCGTGTCCGTGAGCGGTGAATACGTTCCACGCGCTTCGGTCTTTGCTACCTACGCGTACCGCCCGCTTTCTATTCAAGACGGCGACACCCGCAGCGTTGTTGTTTCAGACCAAGTCTACCTTCACGTTGCCGGGTCTTTTTCGCTGTGGAACCGCATTCAGCTTTCCCTCAATCTACCCATCGCGCTTGCCCAGGGAGGTGACAACCCCACAGTTGCCGGTGTCAACTTTTCCTCCCCATCCGGTGCCGAGTTGGGTGACCTTCGCATCGGGGCGCGCCTGCGCATCTGGGGTGAACAGAACGACCCTTTTCAACTGGGCATCGGCGGTTACGTCACCACCCCAACCGGCGCAGCCGATTCATACTCCGGTGATGGCCTCGTTCGCGGATCTCCCCACCTCCTTGTCAGTGGTCAGATCGGCTCTTTTCTCTACAGCACGTCCCTCGGATCCACCATTCGCCCCGGCAGCCGCCCCTCCAGTTTCGATGCGCGCGCCGGTGTGGGAATGACGTTTCTAGACTCGGTCATTCAGGTCGGGCCTGAATTATCCATTTCAGTCCCTTTTTCAGAACAGGTTGTCGTCGACAACTCCGATGTTCAAATAGCTATCAAATCTCCCCTTTCTGCAGAACTGCTTCTGGGCGCAAAACTCCGCTTTTTAAAGGTGTTTGTCATCGGTGCCGGCGCCGGCCCCGGCCTCACCCAGGGGTATGGTACACCCCAGTTTTTCGCCGTATCTACCCTCGGGTATGATCCGCAACCTGACAAAAAACCAGCCGACACCGACGGTGATTCCATTGTCGACCCTGAAGATGCGTGCCCCGCCGTACCAGGGGTAAAACATCCCCAGCCGAATAAAAATGGGTGCCCCGCCGACAACGACAACGACGGCATTGTCAACCCTCAAGATGCCTGCCCCGATCTACCCGGCCCAACAAACGCAGACCCCAAGAAAAACGGCTGCCCCGACTCCGACGGCGACGGCATCTTTGATATGGAAGACGCGTGTCCAAAACTCGCCGGTCTACCCAATGCAGACCCCAAGAAAAACGGCTGCCCCGACTCCGACGGCGACGGCATCTTTGACATGGAAGACGCGTGTCCAAAACTCGCCGGCATTGCCGATCCCGACCCAAAGAAACATGGTTGTCCGCCCGATTCCGACGGCGACACCATTTATGACTCCGAAGACGCGTGTCCCAAAGAAAAGGGCGTTCCCGACCCTGATCCCAAGAAAAACGGCTGCCCCGCAGTTCAAGTTACCCAACGCGAAATTGTCATCCTGAGGCAGGTCAAGTTCAAGTTTGGCCGCTCTTCCCTCGACCAAACGGTAGACCCCGTTTCAGACGACCTCCTTGCAGAAGTGCGCGACGCCATCGTCGCCCACCCCGAAATCAAACTGATTGAAGTTCAGGGTCACGCCGATTCTGTCGGACCTGAAGATTACAACCTTACCCTCAGTGAAAATCGGGCCAACGCCGTTCGCGACTGGCTCATCAAACGCGGCATCGCGGCCGACAAACTCACCGCCAAAGGGTACGGCTCCAAAGTTCCGCGTGAGCCCAACACCACCGAGTCCGGCCGCCAAGAAAATCGCCGAGTTCAATTTGTCATCATCAAACGCGACGACAAACCTTGAACTGTGCGCCCGACTCCCGGTATCCTCTTCCAATGAGCGCAAAACGCAAACTCGCACGCACGCCCCATTGGGCGGGCGTCGCCATGGCACTTGCGTACACAACGCTCTTCACATTGCTTTCGGGATGTGACAACGGCGGCCTTCTTGTCGTCGATCACAAACCTCCCACAACGGTGCAAGGCCCCAGCGTCAACGACATGGTGAGCGGCGGAAACCTCGCGCAAAACGGCAAATACCGCCTCTTTTACACCAACGGCCAACCGTCGCCGCACCAAGGTGTGTCCGCCAACTCGGCCAATCGCCACAACGGCGGTCTCGTCGGCGCTGCCCACGGCGACTAAAGCGTACACAACAGATTTGGCGCTTCTGCATCGCAGGTTTGTGGCCCAAGTCATGGCGCCCAACAGTCAGCGTTCTTCAACAAGCCACGCCCAGAGCGACGGCTGAAACGTCACGCCGAGACCTGAAGCGCCTGGATGCCTGTGACGTCTCTTCACCACGGAGTTCCCCAGCGGCGCATGCGCCTCATTCGAACGGCGAGTAACTCGTTGCGGTTGAGTTGTCGATGCAGCAGAAAAGAGCCCGTTCTGGGAGGTCCGGCGACTTGAGGTGTCCATCACGTCGCCATCCACCGGTCTCGCCGGTCTCTCGTTTTCGTCGTGGCTGCGCTCGCCACAGAACTCCATCTGGAGAACCCGACGCGCCACGCTGTTCGCTTTTCCGCTTGGCGACGGGCAAGGGTGTCCCAAACGTCTCGACAAGACTGGATCCGTGCCTTGCAGAACGTTCCGCTAAAGGGAAGTTACCTAGGAATCACGGAGCACACAGAGGGACGCGGAGGTTTTTGTTTCTTTCGCTGCTATGGGTACACATCAGCCGTGATCCCGGCCTGACAGGTGCTCGCTGACGCAGTGCAAGCCGATTGCAGCCAAAACACAAAAAAAACTCCGTGGATCTCCGTGATCTCCGTGCCTCCGTATTGATTACGACCTGTCAGGCGGCGAGACATCTCACGTCATTGCGAGGCGGCTGAAGTCCGGTTGAATGGGGCCGCGAAGCGCGCTCCAGCGGAACTCCGTGTTGATGATGACGTGTGTGGAATCGAGACGGGTGGCGTTGCAACGCCGTTTGTGGTTAGCATCGCCGCCCGATGGCCGGCGAATCCACGCTGCTCGTTCAAGAATTTTTCGAAAGCGGCGACAGTCGCTTCATGGACGAGCTGCTGCGGTCCACCGCCGCAAAAAAACTCAAAGCCCTCGCAGACCGCTGGTACACAGATCCTCGTCCGTTCGCCCGCGACGCACTGCTTGTGTACATCGACGACGGATGCGACAGGCCGCACCACCGACCGCTCGTCAAAGCACTTCTCAAAAAGGCCGAGGCCGCCGCCGATGATGAAGCGCTGGCCCATTTCGTTGTCGCGTTTGATCGATTGATCGTCCGAAAAATCGTCACCGTCGCCGGTTGGAACTACCAAACAAAAACGTCCACCAAGTCGGCGCATATCAGCGGCGACAAGCGATTCGGCGCCGCCGCAAAAACCGATTTACAACCCCACTTTTCCCTTCGAACACGGCGATACCTCCAACGCCGAGCCGTTCGATACTTTCGAAAAATTGCCAAAACCGATCTTGCCAGGTACGGCCGCGGAGTTCGCCTTGTCACTTCGCTCTACCGAGACGAAAACCTGGACAGCGCTCAAAAACTCCTTGATTCATGGGGCCTCCTTCACATTCTCTACGGGCGCAGCCCAGTCCTCAGTCGCGTTCCGCGCGGTATTGTGCTCGCTCCCAGCCGCGCCTTGGGTGAACTTACCCCCGCACCGATCTATCCATCCGCTTGGAAAAATTGCCTGGGTGACCTGGTTACGCTGCTCAAAAAAGCCCGAAGTTATACTGTCAGATCATTTGTACTAACTCTTCTCCAAACGGAATACGCCTCTCAACTCGGCACCATTGCCCCGCTGCGGCTCCGAGCGCTCCTTTTGTCTCCCCACGAAGAAGTACAAAACTTCGCTGCAAATCTCCTTAAAAACGCCCGCGACATCCACCTTCTCCCCGTGGCCGATTGGCTCGATCTCCTCAAGGTAGAATCTCCCACGGCGCTTGAAACCGTGTGCGAACTCGTCAAGAAACATGTCTCCCCGGGCCGCCTTACCCTTGCAGAATGTGTCGCCCTCGGGTGCCAGCGCCCCGCCCCCGTCGCAGAATTGGGGCTTGCTTGGGCTCGCTCTAAAAAGCTCTCCACAGAAGCAGACCTGGTTACTCTCCTCGCATTTTCCAAGGCAGAATGCGCCAAAGTCAGAGCAGAAGCAGCCACTTTTGTAAAAGACGTTTTACAAAAGTCCCTTGCCACCCGGCCTGAACACGTCCGCGACTTTTTAGACTCGCGGTATAGTGACGTTCGAGGCGCCGCGTTTGACCTCATGACGCACGATCCGCGGTTTCGCGACGCGGCCCTTTTGTGGTCGGCCCTGGCAGAATCTCCCTACGACGACGTTCGCACGTTTCTCCTTCGACATGTCCAAACGCGCGGCGAAAAAGCCCATCCAGGCTCACTCACAGCTGTGTGGTCCACCGTCCTTCTGGGTATAGCCCGAGGCAGCCGCACCAAACGCCGCGCCCTCGGTCAGGTTGCCCATGAAGTGGCGAGCCACCCTGAAAAAGCGGATGAATTGTTGCCGCTACTCGGCGTCGCTCTCCGCAGCGTCCGCCCACCTGAAAGGCGAGCCGCTGTTTCCGCGGTGGCGCAGGCAGCGGCAAATTCTCCGGCGCTCACCGCCGCCATCACGCGCCGCCTCCCAGAAATCATTATCAAACCCGAGGTCGTTCGATGAAATTCGACTTTCGCTACCTCGGCAAAAGTGGAGTCAGTCAAAAAGACACCTCCACAAGTGTACACTTTTCACCCAACCTCGCCCGCCCCAAAGTTTTCTTCGACAGTGAACTCCTTTTTCCACTCCGCTTTCGCGAGGCCATGAGCGCCCTTCACGACGTGGTTGTGGGCGATCTCCGCTTCAAGAAAAAAGACAAAGCCGCCTACGAAGCCTACAAAGCCGAACGAGCAAAAGAAGAGTCGGATTTCAGGCGCGTGCTCACCGATGCGGCCATGAAAAAGGTCGCCGAGGCAAAAACAAAAAACACAAAAGTCCCCCCGGACCTCGAAAAAGACTTTAAAAAAATGCACCGGCTCTACTGGGACGCGCGCATCCGGTGGGCCAATGAATTATCCCGCAACGACCCAGAGCTCTTTCGCCACCTCGTACCCTGTGATCCGGTGGTCACCGTTGCACCCGACTCGGTGTTTTTCGAGTGTTTCTCCAAAGACGAATCGGCGTACGGCTGCCTCCTTGTCGATCGAAACGCCCTGCGCGACAACACCGCCGGACTTGGCACCACCAATGTGGACTACTCCCTGGCGCTCTACGAACACTTCCAAACGCTGCGCACCTACCGCCCAACACGCCTCTTGGTAGACCCTCAAGGGTTTGAAGTCGCCGTCGCGGGCAGTGATGATTATCGCGAAGAAAAAATCGACCTACCCCCTTCTTGGCTTCGCGGTTTTGGTCAACTCCAAGCCGCCATGACCTTACCATCGCGGCGTTTCACTCTACCCGTTGAAACGGTGTACAACATCCTTGCCCACCTGCGCCGTAACCGCGAAAAAACCGGCCCGCGCAGCCTCAAATTTGTTCTCACCCCCGGCAGGCCGCCCGCCATCGTGATCGAACCGTGGGGCCTTACCATTCAATCCACCGGCCCTTCCATCGACGACGGCATGGTAGGCCCCGGATTTCTACCCTCCGGTTCCGGCGGACCTTACCGCGCCGCGCCCAACATGGCAGCGCGCTCCCCGGTGGAAGAAATCAAAGTCTGGGGCCGCAGACGCCTCTTTGCTCTCGCGCGCGTGTTACCCCTTGTTGAAAAAGTTGAAGTTTGCCTCTTTGGATCGGGCATGCCCAGCGTATGGATTGCCCACCTGGGTGAAATGCGATTTGTCCTGGCTTTGTCAGGTTGGACAGCCAATGACTGGACAAGCGGAGGCAACCTTCAACTTCTCCGCTCGGTCCCTCGGGCCGACCCGCATGTTACAAGCCGCGTTGCCACCTACCTAGAAAGTGAACGCACAGCCGGTGTGGGTGACCTCACTCTCGCCGCAAAAACATCGAGCGATCGCGTCCTTTCTTCCCTTTTTCAACTCTCCACAGAAGGTCAGGTTGTCTACGATTTTGCGGCCGACCGCTTTCGCTATCGCCCGATTCTACCCGTCGCCTTATCAGAAGCGGTTATCGGTCCTGAGCATCCAGAATTGGCCGCCGGCCGCCGCATTGCCGACAATCGTCAGGTCCGCGTTGAACGTGAAGAGGCGTTGCCCGGGGCGCGCCGCCTGTACATTTTCAAAGCGCAGGAGACTTCGTGTGAAGTTATCATCGACGCCGACGGGGCTTTCAAAAAAGCCAAATGTTCGTGTTCGTACTTTTACAAAAACAGCCTGCGCGCCGGCCCCTGCCGCCATTTGATCGCGCTTCGCTTTCAAGTTCTCGACGCCGCCGCACCCCACGTTCAAACGCCCCCTGAACCTACCCACAACGCGGGATCAACAAGTCCGGTAGCACCTTCCCCCCCGAGCGAGCCGGAAGTTCTACCTTCGCACGAACCGTCGAGCTTGGCCGTGGCTCGCAGTGGGCCCAAACGTGAAATCGAATTTTCGTTTTTGGCCGACGTGGCGCGCGAAATTCGAAGCGCCGCCGGCCGCACCGACAAGAGCCTTTCAGATATTGTTCAGGCCGCTTGGGATGTCTCTTTCGAGAGCCTTCTTTCGCAAAAAACCTGGAAAGGCGCCCTTTCTCTCGCCGCCTCCACTCGAACGGCCGGTGTCGCCCACGGCACCGTCACGAATGCAGAACGGCAAACGCTGTTTGTGTACACCGAAGTCCTCCGTGAGATTGAGGGCGTGGCGAAAGCGTTTGACGTGAGCCCCTCGGCTGTGGTCAACCTGGCATGGCTCGTTGCGTACCATCCGAGCCGCGGGAGGTCGTCATGACAACCTTCCTCCAATGTGTACGCAAAAATCTCTACCCAAACCTGTCAACGCGTGTTTTTACCTTTCAAGGAGCTTCGATCCCCCGAGTCCATCCAGCCGCGATGTTCCGTCGCGGCGGCCGTTCGTCTACCATGCGTACCCTCGCCCGATATTCTTTTTGGCACCCAGACCACCTCTCGTACGTGCACTCAGGGGAGACGCCGAGTCGTCTCTCCGTACGAGAGGTGGTCGGGTGCCTTCGTGATCGGGCGTGGTCCTCGGGAAGTCGTCGGGGGATCGAAGTTCCTTCAAGGGTAAGAACCCAGGGTCACAACCAACATTACCCGGAGGTTTCAAGTGGGCTTCTGGGATAAGGTCAAAAAATTTCTCGGCGGCGAGGGCGACCCCGATGAAAATCAACAAGGCGACAACGCGCCGCCGCCCAATCCGCCCGCAAAAGCGCGCCCAACAACCCAGAGTGTTCCGCCGCCTACCCAAAAAAGCGCGGAACCTCCGGCCGGTGCCGCCGCAACCCCCAAAGGCAATCCAAGCCCTCCACAGCGCGCCGGCGCCAACATTCCACCTCCCCGTTCCACCAAACCTTCCGCGGGTCAGGCGCCGCCGATTCAGGCGGCCGCACCACCCCCACCCAAACCCCAACCTGAAGATCCGCTTGCCGCTGAAATTCTCGGCCTTTCGGCTCAAGAACTGCGCAAGCGTGCGATCAAAATCAACCCCTATCAAACCGCATGGATCGGTCGAACCGATACAATCCCCCCTCAGAATGACGAACGCACGGCGATCATCGATCGCGGGCTAATTCTTCGCGGCCTCCTCACGCCCGACCAAATTACAGAAATTCACCGCATCGGTGACCAATGGCTTACCCACCGTGAAGCCGCCAAAATGGCGCAGATTCTGGCGGCGCGCAGTGTGGAAGAGGCGCTCGCCGCGCGACGAGCCGAGCGTGAAGCCAAAAAGGCGCAGAAAAAAGCGGAGAGTGAAGCTCGAAAAGCCCGCATAAAAGAGGAGATCGCGCGCCGCAAGGCTGAAGACATTGTGTACCTCGGCGCCGGCGTTTCCCACTTACTCCACGATCGCCGGTCCCATCTCGAAACGCTTGAAAGTCGCGGTCTACCCATTCTCTCCACTCCCGCAGACGTGGCGCGAGCGCTCAATCTACCCATCGGCAAGTTGAGGTGGCTTTGCTTCCACTCAGAAGCCACAGAAAAGCCTCATTACCGATATTTTGAAATTCCAAAGAGGTCTGGCGGCACGCGCAAAATCGCCGCGCCTCAACCTGAACTCGCCAAAGCGCAAGAGTGGATCTTCACCCACATCCTTCAAAAACTACCCACCGAAGACGCGGCCCACGGGTTTATCCCCAATCGCTCCACAGTCACCTGCGCCGCCCCCCACGTTGGCAAAGACGTTGTCATCAACCTGGATGTCAAAGACTTCTTCCCAACAATCACCTTTGTCAGGGTTCGAGGTGTTTTTCAAAAACTGGGATATTCGCCGGCCGTGGCAACGATTTTTGCCCTGCTCTGTACAGAAGCTCCCAGGGTAGAAACGTCGTTTGAAGGTCAAACGTTGTGGGCAGCCGTTGGCCCACGGGCCTGCCCGCAGGGCGCCTGTACAAGTCCGGCGCTGTCCAATCAGGTCGCCCGCAAGCTCGACAGGCGATTTGTGGGGATGAGCAAAAAACACGGCTTTGTGTACACTCGATACGCCGACGATCTCACCTTTTCCGCGCCGGAAGGAAAACGGGCAGAAATTGGAATGCTCATGGCCCGCGTACGCCACATTCTGGCAGAAGAAGGGTTTACCCTGCACCCTGACAAGGGTCGCGTTCAGCGCCGCCAACATCAACAGCTGGTCACCGGGATTGTGGTCAATCAAAAACTCGGCCTCGATCGAAAGCACATCCGCCGCCTCCGAGCGATTTTGCACGCAGCCCAAAAAACCGGACTAGAAGCCCAAAATCGCGAAAACATCCCCCACTTTGAAGCTCACATTCGCGGCCACCTCGCCTACCTCCACATGGTCGCCCCCGACAAGGCCGCACCGCTGCTCCAAGCGCTCAACTCCCTCCCCAAATAACGCCCCGCCACCTGACACGTCGTATTCAACACGGAGTTCCCCAGCGGCGCATGCGCCTCATTCGAACGGCGAGTAACTCGTTGCGGTTGAGTTGTCGATGCAGCAGAAAAGAGCCCGTTCTGGGAGGTCCGGCGACTTGAGATGTCCATCAGGTCGCCATCCACCGGTCTCGCCGGTCTCTCGTTTTCGTCGTGGCTGCGCTCGCCACAGAACTCCATCTGGAGAACCCGACGCGCCACGCTGTTCGCTTTTCCGCTTGGCGACGGGCAAGGGTGTCCCAAACGTCTCGACAAGACTGGATCCGTGCCTTGCAGAACGTTCCGCTAAAGGGAAGTTACCTAGGAGCCACGGAGATCACGGAGATCCACGGAGTTTTTTTGTATTTTGGCTGCAAGAGGCTCGCACAGCGCTCTGGATCCTGGCTTGGGATCGTTGTGATGTGTACCCATTGCAGCCACAGAAACAGGAAAACTCCGTGAACCTCTGTGTCCACCGTGACTCCGTGTTGATTACGACCTTTCAGTCACCCAAACGCTTCAGGTCTCGGCATAACGCGTCAGCTGTCGCTCTGAGTCGTGGAGGCCGACGAACGCAGGCTGAAGATTTTCTCGCGCGCAATGGGTGTGGCGCCGCTTTGAGTAGAGCCGTTCGCAGCCAACAATTCGACAGTTCTGAATTTACGGAATTTTCGTTACGAACACCCCTCCGCGCTCACGGCAACACTTTTGCTGAGTGAGGGGTGAACACCCGAAATTCACTTCTTCCCGGCGCCGATCGGCCCGGAGGAGAGAGCCGGGGTTTGCCCTCAACTTTTCTCAAAGGAAGGTTTCCCGTGCCCCTTTCTAATACTACTGTGGCAGGTCGTTTTCCCAAGGCCATTTCCCCGACAGCTCTGGTCGTCCGGGAGGAGGCATCCGGGAGCGCACCGCGGCAACCGACACGGGCAACGGACCATCCGCCGGTCTCGCCGTGGCGAACGAGCCATTGCGATAGCAATGGCACCGAGCCCACACAGGCCACAAGCCCCGGAGGGGCGAGGGGCCGAGTACACTCCCGTTTTGCCTCGCCGCGCTCGCCACATGCCTCCATCCGAACAACCTGCCACGGTAGTGCTAACCGCCCGTGGATGGTATGGACCTCGTGTATCGCGCTTATGGGCTGTATCAACGTGACGGCCGACTCGGCGGTTGTTGTTCCACCGCTCACCTCGGCCGACCCACCCGATCAGAGCGCAGCTCTTGCAATATCCGCCCTAAAAGACGGCCGATTTGACGATGCAGAACGGTATAGTCAAGTCAAAAACTCAAAAGACTCAACCGACCCGTATACCCACCTCGTCGGCGCCGTTGTTCGGTATAAGAAAACCGCGCACCAACTCTATCTCGACGGCCGCACCATTGTTGTCGGCGGCCTTGAAAGTGGAAATATCAATCAAAAATACCTCGCCTCAACCCTCGCCGACGCCGAAAGTGAACTTGCTCTTGTTGAAAAAGATCTCGCCGTCACCGCAGCGCACAAAGGCGTCAGTATAGAGCTGTGTGTCGCCTGCTGGGAGGTTGACTGGAACGGCAATGGAAGACTCGACGAGCGTGACAGACTCCTCCCCCAAATTGAAGAAGATGAAAACGGCACAGAAATCCCCGAAGGTGATCCTCGGCGCAAACCCACCTTCCGGTTCGACGACGGCGACGTCGCGTGGGCAAGAGCATTTGTCGCCTTCCAACGCGCGGCGCTCAACGTTCTACTCGCCTACGATTGGACTTCGGTGGGGTTGAGTTTTGCGCGGCGGCGCGATCTACCCGACAAAATTGTCATCAAGCTAATTCACCCCGAGCGCATTGAGCAGGCAAAAACGCGCATCCTTGAAGGGCTTGCCCAATCTGAGCTTTCACGAAAGCTCTACCTGGCAGAACCCGACGACGATCGAGAATGGGTACCCAATCCGCGTCAGAAAAATCACCCCATGCCTCTACCCATGGATCACGCTCTCTACTCCACATGGGAAGGTGTGGTAAGCGATCTGACACGCCTCGTTGGCGGCGATGAGGGCCTTGCCGTCGCCGACGTTTTTGCCCTCGCCGATGAAGAAACCAAAGTTATACCCCGCGGCTACATCGATATTGGACAGATGTTCGCCGACGCCAAAGACATTGTTCTTCACATCAAAGATCTGGACAGGCTTGATCGTGAACGCGACATCGACGGCGCCCTCAAGTCGGTGTTCGGGTCGTATTACACAACCAACATGAAGCCCTCCCCACTGACAAAGCGCCTGATGCGAATGAAAGGGGAGATCGATCGCGAAGATGAAAAATTGTCTCGCAAACTGCGTTATCTTTTTTGGATCAACTGAATCTCCGTGATCTCCGTGCATCCTGGGTAACTGACGGTCCTTCGGCCAAACGCTGATGCGAAGCCCGGCCACAGGCTCGGCAAAACGTCCAAGACACCGAGGCCGGTGCCGAGCGAGAAAGCGAAAAGCGTGGCGATCCAGGCTCGGCATGGTGTGGTTCAAGTCCAATGCGACCCACCACGAAAACGAGAAGGTCGCTTCCTGACCGATCGCGTATTCGCTCTGAATGGGGCCCACCCGACTCGCGGGTCGTGGGGCCCCCACCCCACGCCACCGCTCAAACATGGCGGTCCCCCCATTCATCGCTCAACGCGATCGGTCACTCGCTCCGTTGCAACCGGCGGAGGCCGGCGAGACCGGTGGAATAACGTTGTGTACATCCCCAGCCGCCAAACCTAGTTACCTCCCGGTCGAATGGAGCCGCGAAGCGCGCTCCCGCAAAACTCCTAGGTAACTTCCCTTTAGCGGAACGTTCTGCAAGGCACGGATCCAGTCTTGTCGAGACGTTTGGGACACCCTTGCCCGTCGCCAAGCGGAAAAGCGAACAGCGTGGCGCGTCGGGTTCTCCAGATGGAGTTCTGTGGCGAGCGCAGCCACGACGAAAACGAGAGACCGGCGAGACCGGTGGATGGCGACGTGATGGACATCTCAAGTCGCCGGACCTCCCAGAACGGGCTCTTTTCTGCTGCATCGACAACTCAACCGCAACGAGTTACTCGCCGTTCGAATGAGGCGCATGCGCCGCTGGGGAACTCCGTGTTGATTACGACGTGTCAGGTGGCAGGGCATTTCTGGTCATTGCGAGGCGCCTGACGTTACCCTCTGCCGGCTTCGCTGGGCGACGCGGAGTTCAACCAAACGCGCTTTGTTGCGGTGAGCAGCGCAAGCAGTACCCACGTGTGCCTCGCCTCTTCAAACCCACCAAAAATGCCGTGGTAAGCGAGCGCGCCCACCACGGCTGCAAATACGCCGTCAGGAAGCAGAGGCAGCTTTTTACCCTCTTTGGATGTGCGCAACATCGCAGGCACACCTGACATCAACTGAACCACCAGCGCCACGAACAAACCAAACCCAATCAGCCCCGATTGGGCACCCACGTTGAGCCACAGGTTATGCGCCTCCATAAACTTACCCTCAAAGGGTCTACCATTAAGCGCTTTGATTTGATCCGGCGAAAAGAGCACTTTTGGATCGGTTTGAAACGAAACGTCAGAACCATACCCCAACCCTACAAGCGGATGATCTACCCATGTCTTGAGGGCTCCCGCCCACAGCTTTGGCCGAGCGCTCGCCCAAAAGTGAATGTCACGCTCCCCCACTCGAACCTGACCGTCACCGGCCGGCACCCAATCGGCGATCATGGTGAGTGCAAAAAACACCGCCGCGAGCCCCGCTGCTGTGTACACAGCGATCTTAAACGCTTTCGGCGCGCGTTTTTTGGCTTCTAAAAAGGCCAAAAAGCTCACAGCCCCCGCAAGCGCAAAACCTCCCATACCCGCCGAAAGGGTGAACGCCGCCACCATGGAGCCAATACCAATCAGCCCAAATACAACCCACGTGGGAGCAATCGCCGCACCGCATGAAAGCGCCAACGCCAGCGACACAGTCAGATAGTTGGCATGCATATTTGGGTTGAGAAACGCCGCGCATAGCCGTGGGTAGTTACCTGAAGGCAAGAGGCCGTACGTGGAACAGGCGAGCATTTTTCCAACCCCGGGCCTGTCCACGTAGAAGCCCACAACACCGGCTACCCCCACGGTCACCGACGAGATTGAACCGATGAGCCAACCGCGAACCACGGTTACAAGATCTTGTTCTGTTCGCAGAACATACTGCGACGCCGAGGGTAGAAGAATAAATGCTGAAAACGCGGCGAGCTTGATCAGGCTTTTTTGTAAGGGGATTTGTTTACCCAGCAGCGCCGATACAAGAAGCGCCAACAAGAAAGCAAGACTTGTTGCGAGGAGCCCATCCACTCGAAAACGCCACTCGACGCGCTTTCGAAAAATGGTCACCACCGACCACACCATCACAACGCCGATCAGCAGATCGTCCAGCTGAACCGGTGCCGCGCCGATTTTGAATACAGGCGGCCGCGCAAATGGAAGGCTTGCGGCCAGCACTGCAAAAGCAATCACCAAGGGCCTCTGGCCGCTCAAAGTCATGCGACTCTTTTCTCTCGACTCCCGCCGGCCTCGCAATCACTTTTTTCTGACCAGCTCCGCCACGGCGGTTCTCTCATTGCCGAAAACCCTTTTCCGTGCGAGCTTCCCCGCGTGACCGGAACTGAACCGCGCCCCCAGAGTTTTTGGCTCGAACACCTCGATCGAGCCAACAAATGGAACGTCTGGGTGTTTGAAGAAATGGCCTCGCACGTGGGCCGCAACGTGCTTGAAGTGGGGTGCGGACACGGAACGTACACAGCGCTTCTCGGTCAGTCAGGAGCGCGTGTAACGGCCATGGATATCGACGCGGAGTTCGTCTCCGCCGCGCAAAAGGCATGTGTACACATGCCCAACGTCACTGTGTCCTGCGGCGACGTGACACAGCAAAGCTGGTCTTCGGCGTTTGACACGGTGATCCTTCTCGACGTGCTCGAACACCTCGCGGACGAATCGGGGGTGCTCACATCGCTCGCGGCAGCCCTTCAACCCGGCGGCAAACTCATCCTCAAAGTCCCCGCGTTTGAGTGGCTTTTCGGTGCCATGGATTCGGCCGTGGGCCATCACAGAAGGTACACCAAAGAGTCGCTCTCGCGCGCCGTTGAAAAGGCGGGACTATCCACCCTTTCCCTTTGGTATTTCAACGCGCCGGCCATGGCCGGGTGGTTTTGGAACGGCGTTGTCCTTCGCCGGGTCACGCCGCCGGCAGGTCAAATTCAACTGTTTGAAACGCTGCTTCCGGCTATCAAAATGGTCGATCGCATCACCCGACCGTATTTCGGCCTTTCGCTTTTTGCGGTGGCCCAAAAGCCGCTCGCGGCGGGGCACAATGCGTCCCGCTCATGAGCCGGCGCTGTAGAAAAGCACCAGCCCCCCGCGGTTGAATGATTTTTGCCTCTCACGCAACAGTAGCCCCAAAATGCCCACGCTCAGCATCGTCATCGCCGTCTACAACGAGAGCAAATACATCGAACGTGTGCTCGAACGGGTAGAGAACGTCGCGCTACCCAACGGGGTAGATCGGCAAATTGTCTGCGTGGATGACTGCTCCACCGACGGCACCGCAGATGTGCTGCGCCGCCTCGCTTCTGACCGAGAGCACCTTACCGTTGCTTATCACGAACAAAACCAGGGCAAAGGCGCGGCAATTCGCACCGGCCTCCAGCATGCGCGCGGCGACATTGTTCTCTTTCAAGACGCCGATCTTGAATATGACCCGCACGAATATCCGCGCCTATTAACGCCCATTCTAGACGGCCGCGCCGACGTTGTATACGGCTCACGTTTTATCGGCGAAACGCACCGCGTTTTATACTACTGGCACTCACTCGGAAATCACTTCTTAACAACGCTCAGCAACATGTGCTCCAACCTCAATCTGACAGACATGGAGTGCTGTTATAAAGTGTTCCGGCGTGAGGTGATCAGTCAAATCGCCATTCAAGAAAATCGCTTCGGGCTCGAACCTGAAATTACAGCCAAAGTGGCTCGCCTGGGCGCCCGCATTTACGAGGTGCCCGTGAGTTATTCAGGTCGCACCTACGCCGAGGGAAAAAAGATCAACTGGAAAGACGGCGTTTCGGCGCTTCGTTGCATTATCAAGTACAACTTCCTTGGGTGATCCAATGCCTGCCAACGCGCAAACAGTCGACTCGCTGGCGTCGGTTCCACCCGCCGAAAATCCCAAAAAACCGAGCCGCGGTTTGTTTTGGGTGAAGCTCGCCGTCAGTGCCGCGGCGCTCACATTCACACTTTCGCAGCTCTCCCTAAAAGATCTCAAAGACGCACTCGGAAGACTCTCGGCCGCGCCCGTAACCGTGGCCATCAGTCTTACCCTGTTCAACCTGGTGCTTGCCGGGCTTCGCTGGCGCGTCTTACTCGCTGCCTACGGGGCCAAAAGCGCGCCTTCTCTCGCGTTTTTGGCGCGCGCTCAAATTGTTGGGCACTTTTATAATACCTTCGTTCCGGGTAACGTTACAGGCGATGTCCTCCGAGCGCACGCGACGCGCACCTCATTTGACGGTCCACTCGGCTCGTACATGGTTGTCGGAATTGAGCGTTTTTTCGGGCTCGCGGGCCTCTTTACCCTCGGCGCTGCGAGTCTTCTAATTCACCCTTTGCCCGGGGTCATGCGGGCCGACCTTTTGGCTTTATTGGCCGCGGGAACCGCGTTCGCCATTGTGCTCATTCCGATTTTGGGTAGAAGGTTGGGTAGATTTCTTCCCGGTAAGATCGGGGGGTGGGCCGGCAATCTACCCGCACCCGCGCGGCCCGCGTTGTTGGGCGTTGTGCTTGCCATGTCCATTGTCACCCACACCCTTGTGGCGCTCACGGGCCATGTGCTTATCGACGCTGTTGCACCTCAAGTGGCCCCGTCAGAATCAATGGTGCTTGTCCCGCTCGCCATGGTGGCCACCTACGTTCCATTTTCGGTGGCCGGCCTCGGTGTGCGTGAAGCGGCATTTGTATTTCTTTTTGGGAGGGTGGGCGTTGATAAAGCCGACGCAACAGCCGCGTCTCTCGCGTTTCTCGCTGTGTACTCCATCGTCGCGGCAATGGGAGGACTGTTACACTTGGTGCGCCCCCTGCAAATCGAAAAAGCCGCAAAGCAACAAGCCGACTAGTGCACCGATTCCGTAGAACTGATGGGTTCAGATGAATTGCAGCAAGGGTTCGTTGCTTTATCAACTCGGTGCACTAGGGCCGCGCCTGCGCGGCCGGGGTGTGGGGCGAATGCCCCACGGAAACAAAACTAGTACCGCGATTTCGAGCGCTGCGAAGCAGCGGCAATCAACCCATCGGGTTGATTGAATCGCGGTACTAATGCGCCATCAGCTTCTTTGCAATGCGAGAAAACGTGGGCGCTGCGAGCTTGCCGCCCGTACCGTCCTGATCTTTTGAAAGCACGCTCACAAAAATGAGGTACCGGGGAGATTCTGCCGGGGCAAATCCAACAAACGTACCGTACAAAAGGGTTTCTCCCGACGGCATTTTTTCGTCAAATGTGCCGGTTTTGCCGGCAACTCTCATTCCTTCAACCCGCGCGTTTTTACCGGTGCCTTTTTCATCATGCACCACGCGCTCCAGCGCTTTGCGGAGCACTGCGGCCGTTTCAGGTTTAAAGAGTCTCTCGTTTTCAGGTGCATGTTCAGACGCAACCTTCCCATCAGCGTCGCGCACGCGTTTGACAAGCGTCGGTCGATTATAAAACCCACCGTTCGCAAACGATGCGTACACAGCCGCCAAATGAAACGGGCTTGCCATGCGCACCAAGTGGCCGCCCGCAATCTCCGCTCCCTCGAGCGATCCGTCGGCGATCTGCTGCGGCACAGGTTCA
The DNA here is from genome assembly GCA_016712345.1 of Polyangiaceae bacterium. Classification (GTDB taxonomy): domain Bacteria; phylum Myxococcota_A; class Polyangia; order Polyangiales; family Polyangiaceae; genus JADJRH01. Next base: position 850,978 of record JADJRH010000011.1, on the reverse strand, counting down.
ATCGATGACGGGGCGAGAGGAATAGCCTCGGGATCGCCGAAGTGGAATTTGCGCAGCCAAGCTCCGAATTTTTGGCCACCCAGTTTGTCAAAAATCCGCGCCGTTCCAATGTTCGACGACATCATTAGAATTTCAGAAACGGTGAGATTGGCCGCTGGAAACGCGTCGGACAAGAACTTGCCACCGTAATCGCGTTTGCCGTTGTCGCAGAAAAAGCTGTCATCCAGCGCAACAACGCCTTCATCAAGCGCGGCCGCCACCGTTAATGATTTCATTGTTGAGCCCGTCACTCGCGGCGTAGATGCCATGTCAGGTTCAGCAAGGCCCAACACTTCCCCCGACGGTGGGTCGAGTACAATCACGGTAAAAGCCACCGGATGCTGCTCTTCAACAAGCGTTTTTGCGGCCTCGTCAACGGCACTCTGCACCACAGGTAAAAGGGTCAGATCCACGCGGGCTTGAGGCACGCCGAGTTTGTCTGCAACTCGTTTTGCGAGCGGGTGCGCCGGCGCGGTATCCGCGGAGGTTGCTGTCACCGGCGCCTCGGGTAGAGGAGCGGGACCACAAGCCTGTGTGTACACACTCGCGCCGAGGACAAAAAGCGCCTTGAAAACCCTCCCTCGCGAGAGGATCGCCTTCTTTCCGGCAAAGGAATGTTTGTCGCGTTTCAACATAGATCTCAACAAACGCCCCGGCGGCCAGTTCCTATTCCCGAAGCGCTGCCGCACTCAGCTCACCAGAGGCTCGTCCACAATTTGTCGGCAGTGTACTCGCTCACGCTTCCCTTGTTAAACCCGTTTCTCTCACCACTGCAAAATCACTCGCCACCCCGAGCTTGATCGCCTATGCGTTCGTGATCCCATGCGACGCACGCTCACCGGCACCCTCGGGTTTCTCATTACCATTGCTGTCAGCGCCTGCGCAGGCCCGCATCACCCCGAGCCTGCGGCTGAAGCAAGTGCACCGCTTCAGTCGAGTGAAGTGGCATCTTACTTCGTCGTTCTGCCCGGTGTTGCCGCCGTCAAACGCATTCCCAAAGGCGCCAACCTCAAGTCTGAAAAAGTTCAACAGGCCACCCGAGCGCGCCTTTCTGAAATTCAGGCGGAGCAGGCGGCGCTTGAGCCCGAACTTGTAGGTGCCGGTGCAGTGGTCATCGCTCGGCTCACCAACCTTGTAAACGCTGTTCAAGTGGTGTGTAACGCCGAAACCGCAGCGCGGATCGAAACGTTGCCCGGCGTCCTTCGGGTAGAACGCGTACCCCTTGTCGAGCGAGCGCTCGCCTCCGCAGTGCCTGTGATTGGTGCGCCCGCGTTGTGGACATCTGTGCCGGGCATCTTGGGCGATGGGGTAACCGTGGGTATTATCGATTCAGGCATCGACTATACTCACGCCGATTTCGGCGGCACCGGCCAAAGCGCAGACTACCTTGCCAACGATCCTGAAGTGATCGAACCAAACTCCTTCCCCACAACAAAAGTGGTCGGCGGGTGGGATTTTGCGGGCGACGCTTACAATCCAAGCGGGGGTGTACCCACACCCAATTCAGATCCCGACCCGCTTGATTGCACAACCGTGATCGGTGAAGACATTTCAGGCGGTCACGGCACGCACGTTGCCGGCATTGTCGCCGGCATCGGTGTTGCCCAAGACGGCTCCACATTCGCCGGCCCTTATGCGGCCAGTATCGATCCCAGTGCGTTTCGCGTCGCGCCCGGTGTCGCTCCCCACGCGAGCCTGTATGCCCTCAAAATATTCGGTTGTCAGGGGTCAACAACCCTGCTCGGCGCAGCGCTTGACCGCGCGGCCGACCCTGACAAAGACGGCAGTTTTGATGACCGACTTGACATTATCAATGGCTCGCTCGGGTCGTCCTACGGTCTTGGCACCGCCGCCGTGGGCGAAGCTGTGAAAGAACTTACCGACCTCGGGAGTTTAATCGTCGCCGCCGCTGGAAACGAAGGAGGAAGTTTTTTCGTTGTTTCCTCCCCTTCCACCTACCCAGAGGTTCTCAGCGTTGCTGCCAGTTCCGATGCTCCCCTCGTTCCGTTAACGGTAACCTCGCCAGACAGCGCCTCAGCAACCTACCCATCAACACAAGCAGTATTCACGAAATATCTTGATGCGCCTATCACCGGTGAGTTGGTTTTGGCAAACCCGCCGCTCGCATGTGCACCCCTCACAAACGCCGCCGAAATAAGCGGCAAAATCGCGCTCATTGACCGAGGCACATGCGCCTTTTCAGACAAACACCAAGAAGCCGTCAACGCCGGAGCCGCGGCGGTTGTTGTTGTCGACAACCAAGCCGCCGATCTACCCTTTACAATGGCCGGCGCTCCACCGGGAACCATCCCCATCCCCGGCGTCATGGTCACACTGGACGACGGCGCTCAACTCAAAGCGGCGCTCACCACCGGACCTGTCGCCATTCAAATCGACTCCAAACCGTACACCGGCCCCGGCGCTGAAACGCTCGCGCCGTTCAGCGCGCGCGGTCCCTCCGGGCTCGATGGAAGGTTCAAACCTGAAATCTCCGCGCCCGGATTGGGTATTGACTCGGCGGGCGTCAGCACCGGAACCGAGCCCCTCAACAACTCGGGCACCAGCATGGCTTCGCCTATGGTTTCCGGCGCCGCGGCGCTTGTGCGTCAGGCGCGACCGGAGTTGTCGGCGTATGATCTCAAAAGTGTACTCATCAACTCCGGTGTACCTCTCGCAACCGCCGAAAGCGTCAATTACGCCACGTCGCAAATCGGCGGTGGACGGGTAGATGTAGCGCGCGCGGCGCAGTCGATCCTCAGCGCGGCGGCCAACCCCTTGACGGGTGAAGTGGGTGTTTCGTTTGGCAACGTCGTCGCCGCCGAACCAACCGCCGTTTCGCGCTCGTTTGTTTTGAAAAACCATGGAACGTCGCCAATCGTTTTCACCGGGCAGCTCGTACCTACCCATTCTCTGCCCGGTGTCACTCTTCAGGTAAACGCCCCTGACATGCCCATCGCCCCGGGTGAAACCGGTACCGTCGTACTTGACCTTCAGGTGGATCCCGTCGCGTTTGGAGCACCGGGCCCCGATCCCACAACCCCCGCCGTTCAGGGAATGATGAGCCCCACACCTCGCCACTACCTCAATGAAGTGAGCGGTTTTGTGGTGCTTACCCCTGAAGGGCAACCGTCAAACCCCATTGCCATTCCCTACCAGGGAAGCGTTCGAGCGGCGGCGTCGCGAAAAGCCGTGGCTCCTGTGATCTGCGCAGCTTCGCAGGCCCTGCCGGAAGGTTCGGTCAATCTCGAACTGGAAGGGACTTCGGCGCACCCCAATCCGGTGGTCACAGCGTTTCAACTGGCAGTTTTGGACGAAGCAAAAGACGACGATGATCCGGTCACCAAAATGACGGATATTCGCGCCGTGGGTATCGCCACCGATATCGCAACCGCGCCGTCCTTTGATGAAGCCAATGTGTACTTCGGCATCGCTGTAGAAGGTGACTGGACAACTCCGGCGCGCGGTCCGGTGAGCCTTGTTAAAGTAGAAATCAATACCGACAACGTTGGATTTGCCGAGTTTGAGCTGCGGGTAGAAGCGCGAAACAAAGACAGGCGGTTTCGCGACTCGCTTGTGACCCGTGTGTACAACACCCAAACCGGTGAAGCGATCAACAGGCATCCCATCAACATTGCAACGCCCGACGTTCTCCCCACATACCCATTTTACAACTCGGTGGTTGTACTCAGCGCCCCCCTTTCTGAAATTGGGGTCACCCCGGAATCTCCCAATTTTGGGTGGGCGGTTTCCACAGAACGACCCGATCTCGTTCTTCAAACTGAAAAGGTAAAAGGCACGTTTGACCCAACTCAACCGCTCCTCAATACAGCGATTCACGGGCAAAACGGTACTCCGCTCTTCACCGGCCCGGGTCCAATTCAGGTCGATGTCACACCTTTTGGCGCCGCACTTGGAACTCCGCTCGATGTTCTGCTGCTTCACCATACCAACGGTTCCGCGCTGCGGTATGAGGTGGTAAACCTCGGCCCAACCCCCACCGCAAACCTCACAGCGGCCATAAACTCCGCAACGACACTGGTTGAAGGTCAAGCGGGCGAGTTGACATATCAAGTAACCAACAACGGCGCAACCGCCGCGGCAAACGTGGTCCTCACGGGTCTAGTTGACGGAGGCGAGGTAACCGGCATTTTGCCCGCGCAGGGAACCTGCTCCGGCGACGCCAATTTCGAGTGTACACTTGGTGATCTCCCCGCCGGGGCGTCGGTCACCATCGCCGTCACACTTATTCCCGAGTCCGGCTCGATCACAGCCAACGGGGCCGTTACAGGCGACGTGCCCTGTGAACCTTCCGTGGATGACAACTCCGCTGCGATCACCGTTGGAGTTGCCCCGATCGACGAGGTTGACGAGGACGTGGTTCCCGCGGGTGGATGCGCCTGCAAAACCGCGCCCGAGCCGAGTTTACCTTCCCATTTCAAGTGGCTGGCGGCGGCCGGTATGGCGGCTCTCTTAGGGGCGCGTCGCCGAAACCGGCGCTGACCCCATTCTTTTTACCTAACGTTTCAACCGAAGGGTAAGGGCGGAGAGCCGCTCTCGAAACACCTTTATTTGCGTCTCGTCTTGGCTTTCAAGAGCGGCTCGAAACGCGGCGATCGCCTCCCCCAAGAGAGCGCGCTCACCCCCTGACAGCTCAACGTAAAGCGCATCGGCGCGGGCGATGGCAGTGGCGTTGGGAAGAGCATCGCGCGGGTGCATTTTCAAGCGCTTCATCTGCTCGCGTGCGGCTTTCATTTGTGCAGCGGTAAAATGACCGGGCGACTTTTCGATCACAAACGACGCTATTTCACCGGTAGAAACAATAGTGGCCTCCACTTCGAGAATGCCATTCAGGTCGTAGGTGAATCGAACATCGATCGCTTGGGTATTTTGGGGAGCCCGCGGAATGCGTTTGACAAGGTAGTCACCGAGCTTGCGGTTGTCGGCGCAGCGAGAATGTTCGCCTTGGTATACCTCCAAGAGCAGTTCTGTTTGGTGATCTTCCACGGTATAATACCGCACAACTCTACTTACCGGAATCACCGTGCCTCGTTCAACAATCGGGCTGAACACGCCGCTCACCCGCTGACTTCCGAGTTGAGAAGCCACCGCAATTCCAAGTGTGAACGGCGCCACGTCGGTGACGACCATGTCTTCCACAGCCGCATCGCCGGTTTTGAGCGCTGCCTGAACAGCCGCTCCGAGAGCCACGGCTTCATCGGGAGGCAACTTTCGGAGTGGAAGGCGCCCAAACAGTTGCGTTGCCATTTTTACGACGCAGGGAAGACGGGTAGATCCGCCGACGAGCAACACTTCATCAATTTTGTCGGGAGTGATCCCAGCGTCGCGCAGCGCGCGCGCAATGGGTTGTTTCAAACGCGCAATCAGCGGGGCCCACGTTTCTTCGGCCTGATCGCGATCGATTGGCATTTCAAACGTTGCTTTGCGGCCCCGTTCCAATGGTAGATCCACAAGGGCAAGACGGGTAGATTCAGCGCTGCTGAGGCGCTTTTTAACATCCTCGGCTGCGTCGATCAGGCGGGCCCACGCCCGTGGATCGTGTTTCAGATCCCAACGGTGATCGGCCTTGGCGCGAGCTGCAAAAAACTCTGCAAGAGCTTCGTCAAAGTCGCAACCGCCGAGCCGCGCATCCCCCGCCGAAGCCTGAATTTCTACCACTCCATCGAGAATTTCCAAAATCGTCACGTCAAACGTTCCACCCCCAAATCCAGCACAACCGCGCGCAGCTCACGGTGTCTTTCATGCAGTCCGTACGCGAGCGCGGCGGCTGTGGGCTCGTTGATAATGCGCTCCACGGTCAACCCGGCCAAACGTCCGGCATCGCGAGTTGCCTGACGTTGCGCATTTCCAAAATAGGCGGGCACCGTGATCACCGCTTCGTCAACAACACAGCCGAGCGCGGCCTCCGCATCGCGTTTGAGCGACGAAAGCACCAGCGCCGACAACTCCTGCGGTGAAAATACCTTACCTCCCAATGTTATGCGCTTGTCGGTTCCCATATCGCGCTTGAACGCGAGAGCCGTTTGGGTGGGATGGGTCGTCGCGCGAGCACGCGCCGCACCCCCAACGAGGACAGTTTCATCCTCTGTAATGCTCACCGCGCTTGGCGTGAGAACTTCACCCAACACATTGGGCAATACCACCGGAACACCGGCGCGCAGCGTGGATACGAGTGAGAATGTGGTTCCAAGGTCAATCCCAACCGGAACTCTCTTCATGGCTGAACCTGTAACGGACAAAGGTGGATACCGGGTAGAAACCGCCGAACGTTCACGGCCTATTTAGGGGCGGGCCGGAGTTTGATACGGTGTGTACACAGGACGACTGGGTTGGGAAGATGAACAACTGGTTTTGCCGGCCACGAGAAACAGTTTTAACAACAACAAGAAAATGCCGGCGCCCGCCCATCCGGCTCCCCGCGGTACAGGCTTGGGCCCAGCCGGGGGAGGGTCGAGCAGTTCGGCAAATTCACGCGCCAACGTGGGCGCTTTCGCCCTCAAATGGTCGGCAGTTCGGCGGGCAACATCGGGCTTGAGCGCCTGAAGTTCAGCGAGATTCAGGTTGGCGTCTTGAAGATTGTCACCCTGTAAAGCGAGAGCGATCGCGCTTCTTGCCGACCTTGAAAATGTGGGGGGGAGTGCATTCAACTCAGCCAAGATCACCCATTTTGCCGCCAGCTCGCCGCGGAGAAAACGAGTCTCTTCTTTGGACGCAACAAACCAGTCTTGCACCGTGCCATATAACTTGGCTGCGGCATTGGGAGCTTCACGAATGTGGAGTTCACATAACAGGTTGATAATATCGCCTGCGGGTAGAACCGGCACACCACCGTGTTCAGTTGCCTCCTCAATCTGGGCGCCCAACTCTTTGGCTGCCGCCTGAAACTTGTTCTTCGACATGAGGGTGCGAATGGTTTCATCCCGAGGGATCACCACAGGGGAATCTGCGGCTGGCAGCTCTATGACTTTCCACCCATCGGGTAGCTGAGCGTCCTCCGGTTCGTCGTCAGGTTTCACCACCGCCTGTGTGGCAGGCGCAACGGCCGGCTCGGGCGGCGCGGCCGACGGGACATCAAACGCTCCCAGCTTGTGCAAGGTCGCGCGGAGTTCAATGCTTTCACGCACCCGGTCATACGCTTCACGCAGGCGCATGAACCCGTTGGGATCGGCCTCGGGCTTTTTGATTTTTAGTTGACGCAGGTACGCCCGGCGGGCCTCTTCGGCAGAGGAGGCAGGGTCGATACCAAGCTCTTGGTAGGCTTCGGGTAGGTTCACAAGGTGACTATACCGCGAACCTGAATGAAATGGAACGGGAGACTCAGCGGTACGCGGACATCAGCTTTTCGAGAGCCGCACTTCCGGGACACAGGTCACTAAACGGCACATCCGTGAGCGGACCGTCAACGGTCTTGGCTTCTTCGTGCATTTCAACCGCTTCTTCGTCGATAAAAAGAAGGCCTGTTGGAATTTCACCTGACAGTTGTTGCTCTTCGAGATAGGCGAGCACCGCTTTGCGATCCGTCGGGTCATAGTCTTTGGCGACCTTTCGAAAGCGCACTGTACTGCCGTCGTGAAGCCGCACTGTGCGAGCCTCACCCTCAGGGTAAGAAATGGTAATTTCTTCGGCCATGGGCACAAAATCGCTCTCCAAAAGGGGGAGAGCGTGTTTGCGCGTGTGTACATAACTCTTGGTGGAGCCCTCGTGATCGTTAAACGTCACGCACGGGGAGATCACGTCCACAAGCGCAAACCCCTTGTGGTGAAGGCCGGTCTTGAGCAACGGCACAAGTTGTTCTTTGTCGCCTGAAAAACCGCGGGCCACAAAGGAGGCACCCTGACTGATCGCCACAAGCACCGGGTCAATAGGAGGCATGGTGTTAACCTCCCCTTTTTTCGACTTGCTGCCAATATCAGTAGAGGCCGAAAATTGGCCTTTTGTGAGCCCATACACCCCGTTATTCTCGATAATGTAGAGCATGTGGAGGTTACGGCGAATGGCATGACACAAATGACCAAGCCCAATGGAGAGGGAGTCACCGTCGCCGCTCACACCAATGTAACAGAGATCGCGATTGGCAGCGTTGGCCCCTGAAGCGATCGCCGCCATGCGACCGTGCGCCGAGTTAAACCCGTGCGCACCTGAAATAAAGTAGGTCGGCGTCTTCGAAGAACATCCAATCCCCGACAGTTTGGCAACGCGGTGGGGTGGAATGTCCATTTCATAAAACGTGCGGATGATCGCGGCTGTAATGGAGTCATGTCCACAACCCGCACAGAGGGTAGACATCGCCCCTTCGTAGTCCCGAACGGTCAGGCCGAGTTTGTTGGGCTGGAGCGAAGGGTGGCGGACCGCCGGTTTTCTGATGTAGCTCATGGGTCAACCTTCCTTCTTGTTCAAGCGAACTTTGGCCCGGACCCCATCAACGACCTGACTGGCCTGAAGCGGAAATCCACCGTAAGCGAGAATGGATTGGAGCTTTTCTTTTGGACAGCGCGTTTCGAGAACAAGCAACGCTCGAAGCTGCGCGTCGCGGTTTTGCTCCACCACAATCACCTGACTATGCTCTTCCAAAAAGGTTTCCACCTCTTCGTTGAACGGAAAGCCGCGCACCCGGCAAAAGTCACCTTTATACCCCTGCTCTTCGAGCAGGGCGAGCGCTTCACGACATGCCAAATCACAGCCGCCCACCGTTAACACACCAAACGTTGAGCCCGGCCGCTTTTCGATAATTGGAGCGGGAACATGGTCGCGTGAAGCCCTGTGTTTCTCGGCCAATCGGTCAACCACTTCCATGTATTGAGCGGGCACTTCAGTGTACCCACCCAACTTGTTGTGCCCCGACCCACGAGTAAAAAACGCGCCTTTGGGATGGGTTCCCGGCAAGGTGCGCGCTGCCACACCCAGCTCATCCGCGGGTGAATATCGATAATAAACCGGCAGCGCTTCAATCTCTTCGCGAGTGAGAACTCTACCCCGATCGGGTTTATAATTGTCATCCCACTTGAAGCGCGGCACAACCCAGTCATTCATGCCAATGTCCAGGTCGGTTAACATAAAGACAGGTGTTTGAAAGCGCTCCGCGAGGTCAAACGACTTCACCGAAAAGGCAAAACACTCTTCGGGATTGGCAGGGTAGAGACAAATGTGTTTGGTGTCGCCGTGCGAGTTGTAGGCGCACATCATAATGTCGCCCTGCTGGGTGCGCGTGGGCATACCGGTGGACGGTCCTACCCGTTGCACGTCTACAATCACAGCTGGAATTTCTGCATAATAGGCCAGGCCCACAAGCTCGCTCATGAGCGAAATTCCCGGCCCGGAGGTGGAGGTAAACGCTCTCGCACCGGCCCAACCCGCGCCAATCACCATACCCACGGCGCCGAGTTCATCCTCCGCCTGAATGATACAGAACTTTTTCTTACCCGTTTCTTTGTCTACCCTGTAGCGCTCACAAAACACCTTAAAGGCGTCGAGAACGCTGGTGGACGGTGTGATTGGATACCAGCCTGCAACCGTGGCGCCTGCGTACACAGCACCGAGCGCCGTGGCCGTGTTTCCGTCGATCAGAATGCAGTCTTTGGTGGCATCCATTTTCTCCAGACGAAACGGCAGTGGATGCTCCAAATTTTTGATGGCGTAGTCATACCCAAGCCAAATGGCCTTTTGGTTAGACTGCATCAGGGCCGGCTTTTTCTTGAATTTCTCTTCAAGCATGCCCTTGACGACATCCATATCAATGTGAAGAAGAGCCGCCAAAACGCCCACGTAAATGATGTTTTTCATGAGCGTGCGTTCGCGCGGGTCGGCGAACGTTTCAGCGCACATGCGCGCAAGCGGCACACCGATAAAGTGTACACCTTCCCGCTCAAGCGCCTTGTTGAGCGGCCACGTTGAGTCATATAGAATATACCCACCGCTCCGCACTTCCCGAATGTCGGCGGCGTACGTTTCGGCGTTCATCATGACCATGAGGTCATATTCGCTTGTGCGCGCCGTGCGCCCCAGTTTGTTTACCCGAACTTCATACCACGTGGGTAGACCCTGAATGTTTGACGGGAATAGGTTTTTCCCCGAAACGGGAATGCCCATTCGAAAGATGGCCTGCATTAAGAGGCCGTTGGCGCTGGCCGACCCGGTACCGTTTACGTTGGCCAGCTTAAAGGCGAAGTCGTTGATACGAACTTCAGGTTTCTGCTCACTCGTCACGGCTTCACCTCACACGCGGGCGTTCCGGCATAGGGCTTTAACAGGTCAAACTTTTGCATATCCCAAGCGGCTGTCGGACAGCGCTCGGCGCAAAGCCCGCAGTGTACACAAAGGTCTTCGTCCTTGACCATGACACGCCCGGTCTGAGGCAACGCCTCCGATGTGTAAATCGCCTGCTTCAGATTTTTGGCAGGCGCGCTGAGGCGGGTGCGAAGATCACTTTCTTCGCCGTCTTTTGTAATGGTTAAGCAGAGCACCGGGCAGATATCGATACAAGCGTCGCACTCTATACACTTTTTGGTGCTGAAAACGGTTTGAACGTCGCAGTTGAGACAACGCTCCACTTCCCGCGCTGTTTGCTCCGGCGTAAACCCCGTTTCTACCTCAATGTTCATTTGTTTGAAGCGTTCAGCGAGGTCAACGTGGACCATTTTTTGTCGGCGTGCCACGTTGTAATCGTTGCTGTACGCCCACTCATGAATGCCCATTTTGGTGGACAGCAGATTCATCCCTTCAGGGGGACGTTCTGTCAGGGACGCACCCTGACAATACGCGTCGATGGAGATTGCAGCCTGGTGACCGTGCTCCACAGCCCAGATGATATTTTCAGGGCCCCACGCGGCGTCACCGCCGAAAAACACGCCGGGACGAGTACACATGAAGGTTTTCTTGTCGACCTTCGCCATACCCCACTTGTCAAATTCAATACCGATGTCGCGCTCAATCCACGGAAACGCGCCTTCTTGACCAATGGCCAAGATCACCGCGTCGGCGGGGATAAACACTGTATCGATCAGGGTAGATTTGGTGGCATCACCATTCCACTCCAGGCGGTCAAACATCATCCCTTTGAGTTTGCCGTCTTCAATGACGAACGACTTGGGCGCGTGGTTGATAACGATCTGAACGTTTTCTTCCTCAGCATCCTCAAGTTCCCACGGGCTCGCTTTGAAATAAGCGCGGGGCCTGCGAGCCATGACTTTGATGTCTTTTCCACCTAAACGGGCCGATGTGCGGCAGCAGTCCATTGCGGTGTTTCCAACACCGATAATGAGTACACGTTCTTCAATCTCGGTGATGTGCCCAAACGCAACGGAAGTGAGCCAGTCAATGCCGATATAAATTTTATCGCTGTCGTGGCGCCCCGGAATTTCAAGGTCTTTTCCTTTTGGGGCACCGCTCCCAACAAACACGGCATCAAACCCGCCCTCGTCAAGCAGGGCTTTCATGCTCGAAATTGGGCTATTATACCGGATATCTACCCCCATATCCAAGATCATCCCAATCTCGTCGTCGAGCACGCGCTGAGGCAAACGAAACGATGGGATGTTGGACCGCATGAGCCCGCCGGGCACAGCCAGCTTTTCAAAAATGGTCACCTCGTACCCAAGTGGCATGAGGTCATTTGCCACCGTCAACGACGCCGGCCCCGCGCCGATACACGCAATGCGTTTACCGTTTTTCTTTTCAGGTACGCGCGGTAGAAGGGGTTTGATGTCATCGTCGCGATGATCCGCGGCCACGCGTTTCAATCGGCAAATAGCCACGGGTTTTTCTTCAACCCTGCCGCGACGGCACGCCGGTTCACACGGCCTGTCACATGTACGCCCCAAAATTCCGGGAAATACATTTGACTTTCGGTTGAGCATGTACGCTTCGGTGAAGCAGCCCTGGGCGATGAGTCGGATGTACTCGGGCACATTTGTGTGTGCCGGGCACGCCCACTGGCAATCGACCACCTTGTGAAAATAGCTTGGATTGTTGACGTTGGTGGGGGGCACGGTTTTTTCGTACGAGGTTCTTGTTTCGAACTGACCGCGGCCGCGTTGCGCCCGCGAAACCGCCCCGACGGTAACGTAAAGCCGCATCGGTAGTCCACGGCAAAGCTGCACACCTTTTTATAAAATGTGCGCGAAGCGTCCGGGCTGTATCTCCGGCGCGCAGACAGTGATAACGATTGACGCATGCCGCGCGCGGAACCGATCGATGTCGGACTCTTCGGCTCGTTTAAACGCTACGGTGACCTGGGCGTACACACAGTCGTAGACGTTCGGCGAACGTTTGCGCCCGAAGATGTGGCCGCAGCTCTCGCAGCAACCATCACCCATTTTCCGGTGCTCGGGTGCATTTACGAACCGCGATTTTTCAGGGATCGCTGGGTGGTTGCCAAAGGCCCCATTTCCAACGCCTTCCATTTTTCCAAGTCCGACAATGTCGAGACCGAAACCCTCTTTTGGACGAAAAAGCCGCTCGACCCCACAGTTGAAAGACCTGTGCGAATTGTTCAGTTTCAGATGGGAGATCGGTCGCGGTTTATCGTGAGCTTGTCCCATTTGGCTGTCGACGGCGCTGGAATGGCGGCGGTCGGGCACGTGTTCGCTTCCTACTTATACGGCAAGTCGCCTCGCTTTCCCGTGGAAACACGGCGCGATTTGGGGCGGGCGCTGAGCGGGCTTCAGATCTTCCATCTACCCATGCTTGTGCGGGACACTCTCCATGTTCTTTTTCAACCTCTTCGTGTGTACCGTTCAGCGCGCCGAAAACAACCCTACCCATCGGGCGGCTCGCTCGAACCGGCGGTCCGCCATTTGGTGTTCAGCTCCGAAACTCTCGAAAAGCTAAAAGCCAAATGCGGCGGGGGCGTGACCGTGAATGACTTGCTCTTGGCGGCGGTTGCGCGCGCGGGGGCTCGGCGAGCGCATTCGGGAGATGTTGCGGTCCATTATACAATGGACTTGAGGAGGTTTTCGCGATCTCCCCATTTGTCCGCAACCAACGCTTCCAGCATCTTGAGCGCTGTCATTCCGCAGAGCGCATTGGGCGATCTACCCACGGCCGCGAGGACGGTTCGGCCGCTCACCCAAAAGCAGCGCAACAGCCTTGTGGGGCCCGCGTTTGTTCTGTTGCCATCTTACCTCGTCAACCTCGCGCCTCACGCGCTCGTGCGAGCGCTTCTCCCCACGGTTCATCCGCTCGCCGTCGATATGCCTCTCCGGCGCGGGCTCATCTTTACAAACGTGGGCAAGGTTGACAGCGGTTTGGGCCCGCTTGCAGACGACATTGAAGACGTGCGCGTTTACGGGCCCAACATGATCGGCGTTCCGGCTCCTGCCATTGTGGCATTCGGCTTTCGCGGTCAACTCCACTTGGAGTTGTTTGCGCCGCCGGGCCTGGGAGATGAGGCTTTGTTGGAATTGGAGCGTGATGTGTACACAGCGCTCGACCTACCCTTCCCTGGGTAGGTTAAGCAGCTTGTTGACGAATGAGTCGGTTCTCGGCGGGAACGGGGTAACCCGCATCGGTGAACTCTTTTACAATGGCTTCGTTCGTCGCAAAGTACACATCCCAATAATGGCTGTTATGGCAGGAAGGTCGCACGGCGAGCACGGGCCCAGCCGAGGTAAACTCCAAAATTTCAACTGAAGGCGCCGGTTCTTTCACAACGTTCTTGATGGTAGAAAGACGCGCGCGTAGGCGTTTGATGGCGTCGTGCGGATCAACCGAGTGGGCGAGCTGGGCTTTGATATCCACGCGGCGGTAGGGATTGGTAGAAAAATTTCTGACGGTGTCGCCGAAGATCTTAGCATTTCCAACAAACGTTCTCACGTTGTCAGGTGTATCAATGGAGGTGGCAAAAAGGCCAATCTCTTTAACCGTGCCTTCAACGCCGCCGGCGACAACGTAGTCGCCAACCTTAAACGGCTGCAAAATGATCATGAAAACGCCGGCCGCAAAGTTGGAAAGCAGGCCGGACCACGCCATACCAATGGCAACACCGGCAGCGGCAAGAATGCCGGCAAACGACGTTGTTTCTACCCCAAACAAACTCAGAATGGCGATAACAAGGAGGAGGTTGAGAACAACTCCCATGACAGAATCGAGGTACCGAACGAGCGTTCCGTCGATTTTCCTTCTTTCAAACGCCGCCCCAAAACCTCGCCGAATAACGCCGATAACAATTCGCCCCACCACCCAGAGAACAATCGCACCGACGATCTTCCCTCCGATGGGAACGGCATACTCGACCGCCGCTTTTTTTGCCTGCTCCAACAGGCCCAACGCCTTTTCAGTAACCGCCGCCTGCGCAAACAGGCGGCCATGTTCAAACCCCATTGCCATGTTTCGTCTCCCGGAGATTGGCGCCACAAAGAGGGGGGGCAGCGCACCATCCTCGGATGGAGACTACCCCTCCCCGAATACAAGCTATGATCGGGCCAACCGGCGCAGAAGTCAAAAAGCTTGGGATAATGGCGGGCAAGCGCCCGTGCACATTCACAATTGATGCCCCGAAAACAGATGCCTGCCGTCCCATGACTGATGCCTTCTTGTCTCAGTTGTGATAGCGGCAGGCCTCATGACGACAAGTGAACATTTCCTCGTGCTCTCCGGCCTCGGTCCCGACCGGCCGGGTTTGGTGGCGGAAGTAACCGAGTATGTGAGCGAGCGGGGAGGAAACATCGAAGACAGTCGGATGGCGGTGTTGGGCGCCGAGTTTGGCATGCTGCTCCTCATCTCCGGCACATCCGAAGAGGTGGCCAAGCTCGAACGCGATCTGCCGTCCATCGGCGAACGGTCGGGGTTGCACTTTACCTCGCGGCGTACAAAAAGCCCCGAACATCATCGGCGCGCCGCAACCATCCCTTGTTTGGTCACCGCCGAGGCGCTCGATCAAGAAGGGATTGTTCGAGCTGTATCGAGAGCGCTCAGCCGCGTTGGGGTAAACATTGTTTCGCTCGAAACAACGGCGTATGAAGCGCCGGTAACCGGTTCACCCCTTTTCCGAATGGAAGCTCGAATTGATATTCCCTCGGGTGTGACCATTGGTAAGGTTCGCAAGGCCATGGATGAAGTGGCCGAGACAGAAAACCTTGACATTGATGTGCGGTCTTTGGTCGGCAAAAGCGGATAAACTACGGTGTGTACACACAAGTGCCGTTGCATGTGCACTCTGAATCGTCCGGCCAAGAGTAGGTAGTCTCGTCGCTGCAACCAATATCAATCACGGCAATTGGCGCATCCCGATGCGCGCAATACACGGTGGAAGTGCAGTTGTTTCCTGTAAAGCCGCAGTCCGCGTCGGACGTACAAGGGAGACACCATTCCGCCGCCTCGTCGCAGGCAACCACTACATCTGCCGGCGGGTGACACGCCACCGCAGTCAGGCCTAAAACCAGTCCGAATCCCGCCAAAACAACAAGGTACCGCGCGCTCATTCAGGCACCGGAATTTCTTGAATACCGGCGCCGGCAAACGTCACGTGTTCCCATTGACCTGGAATAAACGACTCGGCGGTGAGTGGAATGGGCTGCGCGCTGAGGGCCATACCATCCCAATAGAGTCGAAACAAACTTGACCCAACGGGAGACTCCTGCGCGAGCACCAGGTCACCGACCATATTTGTGAAGTCGGAAGCGGACGCCCCAAGAAGCTGACTTGTGCCGTAGTTGATACCAAAGAAGTTTTCTTTCTTGTGAACGAAGTCGATATCCTCCACAGCAACCCCCAGCGAATACGACCCCACAAGACCTGTCATGTCAAATGCGTGCATGAGCCCTTCCGCCTCCGCTCCGGCGATGATCTTACCAGAAAGTGGACCATACCTGGCCGGCGCATCGGGCACCACTGCCAGCCCTTCGAGGTGTACACCAATCGACGCAATCAAGGTGGGCTCCGCCGCAGAAGTGATGCGCCAGACTTGACCCACAGTTGTGACGGCAATCAGGTCACCGCCGTAAATGCCTGTGTTGTCCACGTAAAGCGAGCCGCGAAACAAGCCGTTGCCGTCACCCGGAACCGAGACCCACGGGTTTACCACCGTGGCACCATCGGGGCTGATCTTGACGATCTCCCCATCGTTACCGTTTCCGACAAAGAGGGTGCCCGTTTCAAACCCACCCATGTTTCCGGGGCGAACCGTGGCAATTTTGATTTCATCGGTGAGCCCGCTGATGTTTGAAAATGGCTGGTGCGTACCATCCATTTCAATGCGTTCAAAGTTGACGGGTAGACCGGTTGGGTAGTTGGCGGACAAAACCACGCTCTTCGTGGGCTCATGAAAATCGATACCGATGGGTTGATTAAACGGCGTTGTGATGGGCTTGAGAGTGATTGGATTGGGAGGTGCGCTGTTGATGGGGTCGACCTTGTCGGGAATGCCGTCACCGTCGGCGTCACCCGACGCTTCTTCCCCGTCGCTCATGCCATCGTTGTCGCTGTCGGTATCCAGATAGTCGGGAGTGCCGTCGGAGTCTGAATCGAGAGGTCCACCGGGTGCATCTTTACCTTCGGTGTCGTCGGGCAAACCGTCGCCGTCGGAGTCGGCCGCGAATGTTCCACCCTCACCGCCCGTGGTCGACGTGGAAGTTGACCCAGAGCCGCCGCCCATTCCTCCCGTACTTGACCCGGAGGATCCACCGTTGCCGCCGCTTCCCCCGTTTCCTCCCGTGCCACCCGTACCGGATGAGTCAGGTCCGCAGGCTGCGAGAGAACCCACACAAATGAAAACAACCGAAGCGAATCGAAGGTGCTGCATGGTGGGTAGAATAGTCGGTCGGTCGCCCAGTGCGCAATGCGCCTTTTGTCCCAACGCGGCGCGCAATTCGCCCACATCTCTTACGCACTATTACCTATTTTTATAGGCCGAAGATCGCTGCTTGACCGCTCAAATTCGCGGCCGATACCCTTGATGTTTGTTCGTGTGTTTGGAGGCCCGAGATGAACTCAATGCGGATCGGTACTCTGTGTTTGGCAACGCTGACAGCGGGTTGTTTCAGTCCTCAAGAACCGCTTGACAAAGACGATGAGTATGAAGCCGCGTTGCAGGAGGCCGCGGAGCATGCCGCCCCCGCGGGTGCCCTGACACTTGAACACGACAAGGCTTTCGCCAAGGCCACATTTTTGTTCGGCGCTGCTCACAGATCGCAGGTCACGCACAGAAGAAGCGCTGCGAGCGGCTGAAAGTCGCGGTGATCAAGAAGAGGTTGTTCGTCGAAAAGTGATGCTTGAAAGACTCGAAGCGCGCATCCAAGTGCTTCGCGCCGAGGCCGCCAAATACCGCGCGGAGAGTGACGGCGACCACACTCAAGAGCCCGTTCAGCCCGGCACCCGGGGGGAGCCGTGAGTACACATCGCGCTTCGCTTTCACTGCTGCTTTTCTTGGCGGCTGTGAGCGCATGTGAAAGCGCTGAGTTCTCCGCCGTCGCTCCATCGGCAATCACGCAGGGTGAACCGGCTCCGGCCGATGTGGCCGGCGCTGCTTTGTCAATGCGTACACTTGCGTGCGACAGCTCACCCGGCGCTGTTTTGTGTTCGGGTGTTTTCGTGGCGCCCGACCGGGTTCTAACAGCCGGCCATTGTGTTGAGCCTTACAAACGCGGCCTTCTTGAAGTGTGGAGCGCACCTGACAATAGCCACCCCGACGTTTTTCGAGCCGGCGTCCGCGCTCTTGTTGTGCACCCGAGTTATACAGAAACTGCGAGCGACTTTGACGGCGCTCTTCTGTTTCTCACCCACCCCGCATCCGTTTCACCTTGGCCCATGTGGGAAGGTGCGATTGACTCGACATGGGTAGGTCGGGAGGTGCGTCTAGTGGGTTTTGGTGAAACCGAACTCAACCCGGAAAACGCTCAAAGACGCTCCACAACGGCCGAAATCTCCCAAGTGAACGAGCACACTTTTCAGCTCGCTCCCAAACCGGGCCTCACATGCCGAGGCGACAGCGGTGGGCCGGTTCTCACCACCGTGAACGGCACTGAATATCTGATTGGCATCACGTCCGCCGGGGATCCTGACTGCGAGAAAACGACCACTGCAACGCGCGTGGACGGGTTGAAAGACGTGTTGCAAGCCTCCGCTCCGCCAAACCCCGTGATCCCACAAGCGGACATTTGCGAAGCACCATGCTCGTCCGATCTCGAATGCCCCGATGATTTGGTTTGTCAACAAGGCGACGATGGAGTTGGACGCTGCTCGCTCTCCACACTCGGCTCAAGTCGGTTCGCAGCGGCGTGCACCGAAGATACCGACTGCGAAACGTCGTGTGTGCGGCTTGGAGCATCATGCCGTTGCGCAACGTCGTGCCTCGACAGCACTGAAGTGGTCGAAAATGGCTGCAATCTGCGCGGCGGCTCAACGGATGAAAACGGTACACATGTACTCATCGCCGCGTTGTGTTTGTGTGGTGTTGCGGCGCGCCGCCGCAGACGCGCGGTCTGAAAATCAGCGTTTGCGCCGCCAACCACAGAAAGAACCTTCGTGTCAAGATCGGCTCCACGGCCGCGATTGAACGGCGTGCAATCGCCACCGCACCCCAAATCAGGAAACACATCTCTGCCGCGGTGTGGCAAACTGCGCCCGGCGCCGCCGCAGCGTCATGGTGAGGCCACGCTGTTGCGCTGACACGACTGGAATAAGAGGATTCGCGCGTTGAGCCGCACATTCCACCTTTCAGATCTGGACTCAATCCCCCGTATGGGTTGGATCAAAGAGCCCAGCCCCGTGCGCGCGCTCCTACCCATTTCAACGGGAAACGCCACCTTCTTTGTAAAGCAGGACCGTGAGCTTTCGGCGCTGCACGGCGGGTCAAAACCCCGCAAACTCGACTACGTGCTTGCCGCCCCACCCTTTTCAGAAACGCATGAATGGGCGGCCGTGGGTGCCATTGGTTCGGGAAACGTGGCCGCCGCCGTTGACGCGGGCATTGTCCTGAAAAAAAAGGTCACCGCGCACCTCTTTTGGACAGACGTGTCGCTCGGCGTAATTGACAAACTCGCCTTCGTTGCATCCCACGCCCATCACATTGCGTTTTATCGATCGAGCGTGGAAATGGCGTTTCGCGCACCGTCTCTTGTCATTGGACAGCCCCGCGCTCCAGCGCCGCATCTACCCCCCGGATCCACCACCGGGCGAGGGATGGTAGGTTTGGTGCGCGCCGCGTTTGAGTTGAAAAGTCAAATTGAAAACGGGGAGCTGCCTGAACCGGAGCGGATCTACCTTCCATTTGGCTCGGGAGGCCTCGCGGTAGGGCTCGCCGTGGGCCTGGCGCTTGCCGGACTGCGCACAGAAGTACACTCGGTGGCTGTTGTTTCGCGCGCTCTTTCCACCGGGTTTCGGGTTCGATCGCTCAAGAATGCCGTCCTTGCCGAACTGTCCAAGTTGGGCATCAAGGATCTACCCTCCACAATTCGCCTAACTGTCTACCATGACCACCTTGGCAAAGGGTACGCCGCGCCCACGGCAGAATCGCTGGCCGCGTGTGAACTGCTTGCCGCCCAAGGTGTACATTTAGAACCTGTTTATTCAGGAAAGGCCATGGCGGCGCTCCTTTCCCACGCGAAAAGCCGACAAGTAAAGACCGTTCTGTTTTGGCAAACTCCCGGACGCGGCGGGCTCCCGCACGAAAGCAACTGGATTGAAAAGCTGCCAGAAGCCCTTCAAAAGCGCATTCAAAATCCAGCCTTTTTTAAAACCAGGAGGCGCGTTTTGCAGGCGCTCGCAGCCGCCGCAACCGCTGCAACCGTAGGGGTCAGACTCTCGGGGTATACCGCGCGCCCGCAGTGGAAGGGCTTGGTTCTCGGGTCGGTTGAAGCCGACATCCTGTTCGCCGCCGCGGAAGCTCTGTTGCCCCCGGGCTCACCGGCCGATCGGTTGACACAGGTGCCCGAACGGGTAGACGCCTATTTGGTGGGTATGCCCGCCACCATGAAGCAAGAGGTGCACGCCATGCTCGCGCTTCTCGAACACGGGCCTTTTCCGCTCGCCGCGCGCGCCCCGCGATTCACCTCGCTTTCCCCTGCAGAACGAGCAGCCTACCTTACAAGTTTGGGCGCTCGCGGTGGGATGTTGGCCGACGCTTATCGAGGCGTTCGCGACCTTGTTCTGCTTGGGTATTATCAGCAACCTGAAACGTGGCCGGACATGGGTTATGAAGGGCCGCGTGTCAACCTACCCACTCAACCGGGCGAGCGCATGACCTTCCCAGAATACGATCGCATGGTTGCCAAAGAAGGTGAACTCCCGCGTGGAGCGCTGCCGTGATTTTTGATAGTTCGCGCCTCAAACTGCCCTTGCGAATCAAGGCCGATCTGTGTGTTGTGGGTTCGGGCGCGGGCGGAGCCATGGCCGCAATGACCGCGGCGGAAGCCGGGCTTTCGGTGGTCGTTCTTGAGGCGGGTGCGTACCTAACGCCCGCTGACATGGTCCAACGTGAAGAAGTGATGTTTCCCAAACTCTACTGGGAAGCCGGCGGTAGAACCACCGCCGACCGAGGCGTAAAAATCCACCAAGGTCGCGGCGTGGGCGGGTCTACCCTCCACAACCTGAATTTGTGCAAACGCATTCCAAACCACATGCTCTCGGCTTGGGCTGCCGAGCGAAAATTGGAACATCTCACCCCCGAGGTATGGGCCGCGCTCTATACCGAAGTTGAGTCCATGCTGGAGGTGAGTCGGGTACCTGAAGACTTGTGGAATCGTCACAATCAACTGCTTGCGGCCGGGTGCAAACAACTCGGCTGGAAAGGCGGCGGTTTGGAGCACAACCGCACAGGCTGCGTGGGGAGCGGCTTTTGTGAGGTGGGCTGCGCGTACGACGCCAAAAACAACGCGGCCAAAGTGCTTCTGCCTCGGCTCATCAAGGCCGGCGGTGAAGTATTGAGCCACTGTCAGGCTGTGCGTGTGGAGCACGAAAAAGGGCGCGTTACAGGGGTTTCCGCGCACGCTCTCAACCCGTCTACCCATGAACCCGTGGGTGAAGTGCTCGTGAACGCACCGGCGGTTTGCCTTGCCGGGTCGGCCACGGCAACCCCGGCAATTCTTTTGCGCTCAAACGTGCCCTGCCCTCCGCAATCCACGGGTGACTCGCTTCGCATCCACCCCGCATTGGTCGCCGCCGGTGAGTTTGATGAACCTGTGTACGCATGGCGCGGCATCCCCCAAACCTATGAGTGCACAGAATGGCTTCAACTCGACAAAGAGGGCGGTCATCGAAGTTGGATTGTGCCGGCGTTTGCGCATCCTGTGGGCACCGCAACGCTTCTTCCCGGCCACGGATCTACCCATCAACTTTTCATGCGACGATACTCCCATCTCGCCGCCCTCACGGCCATGATCCACGACGAGTCCAAGGGAACTGTCAGGCCCAAGGGGCCTCTTGGGTTGAGTATTGATTATTGGCCCAACGAAAGCGATCGGCGTGAACTTCTCTTCGGCTTGTGGGCGTCGGCACGGTTGCTTCAGGCAGCGGGCGCAAGACGCGTCGTTATTCCAAGCACACCATTACGTGTTTTCGAAAAGAATGACTCGCTCGATCCCATCCTCGATCTACCCTTGGAACGTGGACTCATCGACATCACCGCCGTTCATCCCATGGCGTCGGTGCCGATGGGTGACAATCGAACGCAGGCGGCGGTAGACAGTCAGGGGCGACATCACCACGTCGGCGGACTCTGGGTAGCGGACGGTTCACTTTTTCCTTCGTCTATCGGCGGTCCACCGCAACTTTCCATCTACGCGCTCGGCAGGCATGTCGGCCGCGCCATTGCCGCCGACACAAAAAGATGATCGGGTACACATTTTCACTCGCGAATGCGCGGCCACGTTGTGTTACGGTGCCTCCGCCTTAAACGCGGGCGAGGCGGCAGTGACCTTTAACGTTGAGCAACGTCCGGGCGACAAACTCGGACCTTACGAACTTGTCATGCCGGTTGCCCAGGGCGGCATGGCCACTGTTTGGGCGGCCCGCCTCAAAGGGATGCGCTCGTTCAGCAAAGAAGTTGCCATTAAGGCAATGTTGCCTTCGCTCGGCGACGACCCGCAGTTTGCAGAAATGTTTTTG
This sequence comes from Polyangiaceae bacterium, assembly GCA_016712345.1. Classification (GTDB taxonomy): domain Bacteria; phylum Myxococcota_A; class Polyangia; order Polyangiales; family Polyangiaceae; genus JADJRH01. The sequence continues at coordinate 828,886 of JADJRH010000011.1, read as the reverse complement.
GCGGAGGCAAAACTCGCCTGCCGCGTGCGTCATCCCAACGTTGTTGAAGTGCTCGACCTGGGCGACCATGACGGGATCTTGTACATCGTCATGGAGTGGGTAGACGGCGAGGCGCTTACCCTTGTGCAACGGGCAGCCGGCAAGCGGGGTGGAACACCTCTCGCAATCGCCTGCCGCATTGGCATGGCCGCGGCGCTCGGCCTCCATGCGGCTCACGAAACGGTAGATGATCAGGGTAAGTTATTGGGGCTCGTTCATCGCGATGTATCCCCTCACAACATTCTTCTTACCTATAATGGTCAGGTAAAAATTGTGGACTTCGGTGTTGCAAAAGCGGCCGCGCAGGCGGCGGAAGGTCCACAAACGCGCGTGGGTGAAACCAAGGGAACCTTACCATTCATGTCGCCCGAGCAGGCATTGGGTGGCAAGGTAGATCGGCGCTCCGACATTTTTTCCCTCGGCGTTGTGCTCTACTACCTGCTCAGTGGAAAACACCCCTTCAAGGGTGAAAACGAGCTTCAAACATTGGGCCGCATCACCAATCGAACCCCCGCTGAGCAGCTCACTTCGGTACTCCCGGCGTGTGGCCCCGTGTTGAATGAAACGATCATGAAAGCGCTTGAAAAGGCGCCGGACAAGCGCTTTTCTACCATGATCGAGTTTTCCTCGGCGCTTGAGCGCGCCCTCGCCGAGAGGCCCGCAGAAGAACGCAGAATCGATCTCGGGGCGTTTGTTCGTGACATGGTAGGTGACCGCAGCACGCGTCGCGCCGATGCCATTCGCGAGGCGACATCGCTTCTCGACCAACAGAAACCGGTGCCAAAAACGCTTTCAAACCCAAGGGCAAGTTTCTCCAGTCAATCCCTGATAGACATACACTCCTCGCGCTCGCAAAGCGGCATCACAAGCCCATCCATCGTCACAGATGTGCCTTCGGCAATAAGCCATCCCGCAGCCGAACCTCCCCAAAGCGCACCGGAGGAGCCGCCGCGCAACACGCTCGGTATTGCGCTCATCGTGGGAAGCGTCCTCGTGCTGATTGCTGTATTGGTTTATGTGGTGATGGATCGGCTTTGAAAGCAGCGCGCGCTTCGCGCTTTTCTGTCCCGATGGGGCCGCGGGCGGCCCCAAACCCCACGCCCGCCCGGGCGCGCGCGGTGGCTATCGCTTTTTGGGGACTATTCAGGTTTCATGAGAAACACGGCGGCAACAACGCCGAGAACCACCAACAAGCCTACCATCAGTCCAATCCACAATCCCACGCGCGCTCCGGGTGCCCCGCGCGGGCGCGCCCGAGCAGCTTCTTCTTGAGCGGCTCTCGACACCTCCCCTAGAGAGTTTGATGGCATGGTAGGCTGGTGCCGCGATCCGAATTGCTCGGGAGCAATCGCGGGTAGATTTTCTGGCAACTCCACCGAGTGAGCCGGTGGAGGCGGAGGGCCTGGAGGCAGCGGAAGATCCCGTTGAATCGCAACGGGTGCGCTCGCACCGGGATGGTAGAAAAGGGTGGCCGCGTTGTCAGGTTCATCCGGGTCAAGTTCAGCGTCGAGAAGAGGGATCTCGCCCGACCTTCCCGCGGCCGGAACAGAACCCGATCGCGCCATCGGCGGCATGGGATCGGGCGCCACGTCCAGCATCAGCGTCCCGGAAAGACCGATGGGCTCGTGATGCACCGGCGCGGGGTGAACCCCCGAAGACGGTTGACCTGACATGGGTTGACCGCTGTGCGGACCTGACACCGGTTGACCGCTGTGCGGACCTGACACCGGTTGACCGCTCTGAGGGCTTGAAGTGGGCTGCCCACTTTGAGGAACGGATGTGGAAATCGGCGCCGGCACGGCCACCGACGCCGCCTCCAAAATGTCAGGCGGCACCGTGACACCCGCTGCGCGGCAAAACCCAACGATCATGGCGGATGCATTTGGGTAGCGCTGGGAAATGTCTTTTAAGAAAGAGCGCTCAAAAAAAACATTGAGCGGCGCCGGCAGCGTTGGCACAAGCGAAGTGGCTTTTATCGGCGTTGGAATAGGATCTTGAGTAAGCGCCAAAAAAAGCTCAAACCCCGTTTCAGGAAATGGGAAGTTACCGGTGAGCGCTCGAAAGAGGACCACTGCCAGCGCCCACAGGTCTGCGCGATGGTCCACTGTTTTGGCGTTTCGAATTTGTTCAGGGCTCATGTACGAGGCCGTTCCAAGCATGGCCCCGGCAGTTGTATACTCTGTGGATTCTAACGAGCCACCTTTGGCAATGCCAAAGTCGAGCACCTTTGCAATTTCGTCGTTGCCTTGCCGCGCGAGAAAAATGTTTGCAGGTTTCAGGTCACGGTGAACCAGCCCGGCCGTGTGGGCAACATGGAGCGCGCGACCAACCTGAATGGCGAGGCGCACGACATATTGGAGCGGAAGAACTTTCTCCGTTTTGATTCGCTTCTGGAGGTCGTCCCCCTCAAGAAGTTCAAGCGCCATATAAGGCGTATCGTTTTCATCAATGCCCGCGTCGGTGACGCGCGTGATGTGCGGACTGATAAGACTGCTCGCGATGCGGGCCTCGCGTTCAAAACGGGCGCGGTGTTCTTTGGACGTGGCCGCGTCAAGCTTGAGCACTTTCAATGCGACGCGGGCGCCCGTTGCGCGATCGTTCGCAACCCAAACCTCACCCATGCCCCCTTGTCCGAGCAGCTTCACAAGCTCGTAACGTTTTGCGATGATGCGGGGTTGCTCGGTTTCTTTCACATGGACCCAATCGCGGCAGAACCAAAAAACGCGCCGCGTTTGCTCCATGCCTCAGCTGCGTCGCGGCGCCAAGCATCGATTTTGAATCCAGCCGGCAACGGCCCGGGCGCTCGGCCTTACCTTTGTGAAGCGACAACGCGTCCACCGTCAATCAGCCGATCTCCCGGGTGAACAATCACTCGATCCGCTTCAGCAAGACCGCGAATCACTTCGGCATACCGTTCTGCGCGATGCCCAATTTCAACTGCTCGCTTTTGGGCTCGCTCACCTGCGACGACAAACACGGCCCACGCATCCCCATCTCGAAACAGCGCCGAAAGTGGAACGCGTATCGCGTCCGCCTTCTGCCAAACAACAATGCGAGCGTGCACACGGTACCCGTCTCCGAGAGATGCGCGATCCGCCGCGTCGGTTGAAAAGTCGACCACCACATTCACCCGTTGCTCTTCTACCCCAAGCGCCGACACCTTGGTAAACCCCGAAGGTTCTACAAGGCGCACTCTACCCATTAACCGAGCATCACCTCCCCAGTGTTCAAGCCACGTTTCGGCGCCGGGCTTCACCAAAACGGCGTCGGGCGAAAGCAAGTCGAGCACCACTTCAAGCCCGGCGGGATCACCGATTTCTACCAACGGAGCCCCTGCCATGACAACACCCGCGCTCTCCGTTAAAACGCGAAGGACCGCCCCGTCAACAGGGGACTTTACCTCCACTGTTGCCTGATTTTCGCCTTCTTTTCCACTGGCGCGAAGGAGAGCCGCCGCCGACACCTCCACCTGCGATCGCGCAACGCCCACGCCGAACTTGGCCGAATCCAACTCGGCAGCGGCGGTCCGCGCCGCAAGTTCGGCGTCTTCAAGAGCCGACTTTGTGGAGCCGCCCAACTTTTCGAGTTGGCGCATGCGGTCCAATTCTGCCTTGGCATGTTGGAGGGCGGCTTCCGCCGTTCGAACGCGAGAGCTGGCCTGTGACTCGGTTGCTCGTGCGAGCCTTACCTGCGCTTCGGCCTGAGCTTTGGAGCGCGCATCGAGCAATGGAGGTTCAATGGGGGTGACCAATGTGATACGCGACGCGAGTTGAATTTTGTCGCCCGGGCGAAGCGCGATGCGCTCCATCTGACCCCCAACCGGAGCCGAAACAACAAATCGATCTTTGATGCGGGTTCGACCGTCGCCGTCGACCGTGACCACCAGCGGCCCCTTTGTAATCAACTCCGACTCCACCACCAGGGGCTTGGGCCAAAATGCGTACACAAGCAGGCCAACGAGCATGAGGCCCAGCGCGACTTCGAGGGCGATTTTGGGGGCTTTCGAGATTTTCACGGTGTCTTCTTTCAGTCGCGTGTTTTGAGTACACCCACAAGGTCGAGGTGATCGATCCGCCGCCGCACGATCAGCGCTGACAGAAGGGCTGAGATTCCAACCGTCAAGGCTGCGGTTGCATACGTCGCTGGATCCACAATCAGAGGGATGCGCAGAAGTTCTGTTGCGTACGCATCCACAACCCCCGCGGCCATCGCGTACCCAAGAAACAAGCCAAGTGGAATAGCAAGCAGCGTGGCAAATGCCATTTCCCCAAGCAAAATGCGCGATACTTCGGCGCGCGAAAAACCGAGCACGCGCAGGCTCGCGAGTTCGCGACTTCGCTCAGCGAGAGCAATGCGCGCGTTGTTGTACACAACAGCAAATGCGATGATCGATGCGAGTATAATTTCAATGGAGCGCATCACACCGACGCTCCTGTCGAGGGCTTTATCAAATGTTTCCAACTGCGACCTTCGCATGGTCACACTCATCACGGCCGGAACGTTTTTGACTCGATTATAAAATCGGGACTCGTGAGCTGGATCGAGCGATACGAAAGCACCGCTTGCCCGCAAATCTTCACCGAGCATGCGGTGCAGTTGGCCGATCTCCATCACGGCCGACCCGCCGATCACTTCATCCACAATCAATGAAACTGTCAGATCGCGGGTGGTTTTGTCGCCCTCCATCGGCGTCACCGAAATCACATCACCGCGCGAGACGCCGAGCTTTCCGGCAATGGTGGCCCCCAACGCCACCCCACTCGGTGGAATGGCGTACACATTCCGATCGCTGTCGACCAAACGCTTCAACTGACAGTCTGTGGGTAGACCGATAAGCGCCGTCCGCCACTTGCGGTGGCCATGACGAAGCGTCACCCCGACCGCTCGAAATGTTTCAGACTGCATCACCCCTGGAAGGTGTCTCAACTCGGTGCCAGCGCCCTGCGCGATCGGTTGGGTAAACGTGACCACTGCGTCTTCGGTTTGTGCCATTCCAAATTGGACATCGAGAGCAAAGTTGAATGCGTCCACCGAAAACATACCCACAACCAAAATGGCCGCTGCCAGCGACATACCCACAATGGACAAAGCCGCCCGCAGCGGCCGCCTGGCAATGTTGCGCAACACCATTCTACCCGAAGGGGAAAGGAGCTTTCCAACCCCCAACCGTTCGATCCATGACTTTGTAAATCTCGCGGGTGGCTCGGGTTTCATCGCTTCAGCCGGGGCCTCCGATGCGGCTTTGCGCACAGCCCTAAAAGCTCCAACAGCCGCCGATGCCAATGTGACAGCCGCGCCTGTGGCTATCGTTCGAAACGTGATGGTGAGCGGCGTGAGTGGAAACTTGTAATATTCGGCGTAGAGTCTCAACATCGCCTCGCCGAGCGCCGCTCCCACTCCAGTTCCGAGGAGCGAACCTACCCCAGCGAGAAGAACGGCGAGCGACAGGTAATGCCGTGCGATCTCTCCCGATGTGTACCCAAACGCCTTCAGAGTGGCAATTTGAGTGCGCTCGGTCTGTACAGTTCGCGTCATGACGACGTTGAGTAGAAACGCGGCGACCGCGAGAAAAATCCCCGGAATGAGGGTGGCCGTCGTTTGAAGTTGACGCAGCTCGTCGGCGAGCATGCTGTCCGATGGGTGACGCGCCCGTGAATAGGCGCCGCCGCCGCCGTAGGGTGAAAGCACCCTGTCCACCGACTCCATCACATCCAATTCAGAAGCGCCGCGCGATAGGGAGATCGAAAAATCGTTGGCAACGCCGGCCATATCAAGCGCTGCCGAAAGCGGTTCGCGCGCCATCCAGATCACGCCGAAACGAGCGTCGTCGGGCATGAGTTGACCGGTACCAACCTGAAAAACGTACTCTGGGGAAAGAGCGATCCCAACAATGGACAACTCTTTACTTCTACCGTTGAGCAGCACTCGAAAACGATCGCCCAGCGAAAGCGATCTGGCCTTCGCAAACGCTTCGTTGATAAGAACCTCATCGTCTCTTCCAGGAAGAGGAAGCCGGCCGGTGCGAACGTAGGGCACATTGAGGAGAGGTTCTTTCCCCGGCTCAATAGATATGACTCTACCCACGATCGGTTCATCAATACCCGCGAGATCGATTGTTACTTCGGCAACAATGCGGTCCATCACTCTACCCACCCCGGGAATCTCTGCGATGCGATCCGTGACAGCGGCGGGGACGCGGCGCGCTTGGGCAAACACATCGGCAAACCGATGGTGTTCATAAAAATTTGCGCGCGAAGCCGTGAGTGAATCGAGCGCGCTCATTGTGGAAACAAACACAGCCACGCCGGACGCAACAACAAGGGCAATTGCGAGCGCCTGACCCCGCATTCGAACCAGATCGCGCAGGAGTTTTCTTGTCAGGGCTTTCATACGATCACCACGAGATGTCCGACGCTTTTGCGCGCGTGGCGTTATGGGTAACCGTGGCAATCCGACCGTCGTGCATTGTGATGACGCGATCTCCCATTTGACCAATCGCCGCGTTGTGGGTGATCACGCCCACAGTTGTCTTGAGTTCCACATTCGCACGGGCGAGCACCTCCAATACAACCTTACCCGTGTGAACATCGAGCGCGCCTGTAGGCTCGTCGCAGAGCAAAACGTCGGGACGTTTGGCGACTGCACGTGCAATTGCCACCCGCTGCTGTTCACCACCCGACATTTGCGCTGGGAAATGGTCCAACCGAGCGCTGAGACCCACGAGTTCAAGTGCATCTTCGGGGCGAAGCGGGTTTTCTGCGATATCGGTCACCAGCGCCACGTTTTCACGCGCGGTGAGGGATGGAATTAAATTATAAAACTGAAAAACAAACCCGACATGCTCTCGCCGGTATCGGGTGAGCGCTTCATCATCGGCTTGAAAAAGGTCATGATCCCGGTAATGGACCTTACCGGTCGTGGGGGTGTCAAGGCCGCCCAAAATGTTGAGCAGGGTAGACTTGCCACTTCCACTCGGGCCGAGGAGTACAGCAAATTCACCGTCAAACAAGTCGAGATCCACCCCGCGCAAAGCCTGCACTGAGACATCTCCCATCCGATACGCTTTTGTCAGACCACGCGCGATAAATACGGCTTCGCGCAGGGGAACAGAGGGCAGCAGACCGGTGACGGGTTGGTCCATTTTGACTCAGATGGTGGTGAGCAATTCAGGTGCCGCTCAGCCGCGCACTTTCTGAATCAATTGATTGACCGTTTGCCAGTTGCGCGTTGTTGCGACTATACCAAGCTTTTTCTCAAAAAACGCGTTGTTCAGCTTGGTCGTGCCATACCCGTTCGGGCAATAAACGTATATCGCCTTTGGGCCCAAAATCGCTTGATCGGGCTGAAAACGGCCCAGATCCAGCTTCGAAAACGCTTCGGAATCAACGGCCTTTGATGCGAATGTGACGTGCAATTTTTTCAGATCGGCGCCGCTCGCGACGAACGGATTGCCGTCCACTGTGGCTGTTAGATCTGACTCGCTGAGCACCAACACCGCCACGTCGGGATATCCAAATGTTTGAGCAATGGCAGACGACAATTGCCCTGCCACCTTTTGACCGTCAAGTTTGGTATTGAAGATCAGGTTGCCGCTCTGAAGGTACGTTTCAACATCGGTGAAGCCGAGCGAAACCGCGAGATCGCGCAACTCCGCCATCTTGATGGTTCGACTGCCGGTAACGTTCACCGCTCTCAAAAGACAGGCCACTCGCCGCATGACGCCACCCTACAGGTAAACAAGCGCCATGCAAATGGGGAGGAGGCTCGCCCATGACAGTACCATGATTGGCGTTGCCAGACGCGTCCATCACCGAATCCACACCACTCCAGTCGGCTTCATCCATGTGAAGCAAAAGAGCAAGCCCGTTTTCAATGGGTAGACCCCCTGTTCCCGTGGTGCCACCGCCGGAAGTGGTTGCGCGGTGCGAGTGATCCCACTTGACCGCCTGACGCGCCGGCCGGCGCTTTCTTGAAAAGAGCGCACCCAGCGCGACCAAGAACATCCATGTTGCCGATCTACCCATGGTTGTTTCATCACCAGAATTGGTAGCGACGCGACAGGAGCACCCATTGGATCCCGGTGTTTCACCCGCCGAGCCGCCGGTCCCACCGATGGCTTGCCCTCCTCCTGAACCGCCGATACTCGACCCGCCGTTTCCGGATCCACCTGAACCGCCTGTGCCGCCGCCGCCCGTTCCAATCACACCGCCGGGTCCGTACACAGGCTCGGGTTGCCCCAACTCAAGAGCGCCAAGATCGGGCGCTTTCCCCGCGAATCCATCATTCACGTTGGGTAGATTTGTCCCTTTGTCCACCGCGCTCCCCGAAGGCGCGAGCGCAAAGCTTGGCACCTGCGGCGACGTGAACGGCTCGCTTGGGTACACAATGGATGCACCAAAAGTGTCGAGCCCAACAAGAGTGGCGTTTTTTTCAGATGTCAAACTTGTCAACTCTGAAAAACTCGCAAACTTTGTCGACCCGATTTGCCCGCTGATTTGGCCCGATTCCGATCCGTAACCGTTGTAGTTGAATATCGACGACGGATCGGCCGAGGGCAGGTAGACCACTTTGCCGGGGCCTGAATCATACCCGTTGTACGTGGCGCCCGGGCCGCCCAAAAAGAGGTTGTTTAAAAAGTGCGCTCGATAAATGGGAGTATCGGTGTTGACCGAAAAAGCATCACCCGATTTGATAATCGTATTGTGAAACCCCACATCACCGGACGATGTTCGTTGCAGTTTAAACGCTTGGTAGACGATATTGTACAAAACGTTGCGAACGAAATAGGTGGGGCCGCCGAGGCTTGGTTGGGAGCTGATTCCCATAAATGAGTGCGCAATTCTGTTGTGGTAGACGCGAACGTTTCCCATGGCAAAATCGGCCTCAATGGCATCATCGGCACACGCTTCAAGATCGTTTCCATAAATGTCCACGGAGATTTGATTGACAGCCTCCCCATCTTCCAGAAGCGATATACAGTCTCGAAACCCTTTTACCTTGTTGAACGCAATCACGTTGCCCGGGCCGGTGACCTGAATGCCTTCACCCAAGTTGTCACCGCTGACCCCGAGGGCCGACTCTTTCCACTCGGTCGGGCCTGAAATGGTGTTGTCCACAATCCACCCGTTCGTGAGCCCTGAACCGTACGAAACAATGCCATCCGCGTTGGTTTCAATGGTGCAACCGCGGACGACGATATTGGAAGCATCGTTAAACTTGATCTTCCCCTGGACGGTTAGATTTTCAACAATCACATGGGACCGGCCGTCAATGCGAACATCCCCCTGAATGACGGCGCCGCCCGGATTTTTCGCCTGAAGAACAATGGGCGCGCCTTCAGATCCGTCGTTGGGAATCACGATTTCTGCGTACACACCATCCGCGAGAAATATCCGATCGCCCGGAACCGACCCGGCGAGAATGGAGTCTATCGTGTTTGGGGTCGCGTCAAACGAAGCGCCGCCGGAAGCAACTTGTGGGATTGCGCGGGTCGACACGGCCAGCACTTCTGAAGCGTTGCCGCCGTCGGGATCTGTCAGGGTTAACTCAACGTCGTATTCAGTGCCGGGGGTGAGACCCCAAACGCTGCCGGCATGTTTGTTGGTCCACGAAAACCCCTCATTTTGCCCCGCGGGGATCCTGTACAAGTCGAGTGCGTCACGAAATTGGGTGTCCCCCTTTTTTCGATAACGAACACCCACCCGGCTGTTGAGATTGTCATCGCCTGCGATTTCCCACACGAGCGAGAGGTTTTCGAACGTTGGGTACGGCGCGCTCAGGTTGCCGGCGGAGGTGGCATCCTGGGCCAACGCCAACGGTGAGACCAAGAGAGTGGCGAACGCGGAAACGCAACCGAACCGCACCTTCATGAATGAAGTACATCACACTTTTGGACCGAAAAGGATGGGATGACACGCGAAACAAAAAAAAGCGAACCACCGGAGTGTGAGCTTTGGTATGATGGAGCGAGATGTGGCCGTTGCAACGTGCGACGAGGTGGTGAAGATGGCAGATTTCGGCTCGTTTTTGCCTGGAACGGTGCTCGACGGCCGGTATCGACTCGTCAGGTTGCTGGCTCAAGGCGGAATGGGAGCGGTGTGGGTCGGCGAACAAGTCACCCTACAGCGCGAGGTCGCTATCAAACTCCTACGACTGCCCGCAGAAGCCCTGCACGCGCGGCTCCAACGTGAAGCGCTCGCCCTCGCCGCGGTACACCATCCCGCTGTGGTTCAGGTGTATGACTACGGCGAAACCGAAGAGAAGGTGCCCTACCTTGTCATGGAGTTTGTAAAGGGTGAAACGGTGGGGGCAAAGCTTCACAAAACAGGAACTTTCAGCGCGCCCGAAGCGGCTATTCTAATGTTGCCGCTGCTTGACGGGCTAAACGCCGCACACGCGGTTGGGATCATCCATCGCGATATCAAACCTGACAATGTGCTGCTTTGCAACGGACCGTCGGGCGTGCTCCCAAAGCTGCTCGACTTTGGAATTGCACGCCGCGATCAAAGTGAAGCCGCGCGCCTCACCGCCGAAGGTGGTCTGATAGGAACACCTGCCTACATGGCACCGGAACAGGTGCGCGGGGCGCCCACGGACGAACGAACAGACGTATGGGGGATGGGTGTACTCTTTTACGAAATGATCGCCGGAAAGCCGCCTTTTGGAGTGGAAGATGTGATTGTTGTCATTCGGCGAGTGCTCGACGATCCACCTCCTTTCCCAACGAACGCCGTTGGACTCGATGGTAAGTTGTGGGCCGTATTAATGAACGCTTTGCGAAAAAACCCGGCCGAAAGAACGCCGTCGGCGCGGGCTTTTCGGGACGCCATCGCGGGATGGCTCTCCACACGGGGGATTGTTCCGTTTTCAGAGGGCGCACCCCGCGGCGCCGAAACCACTCAACCCGCGGCGACCCCCTTCACGAGCGCCGCGGCAGCCACTATCCAGTCCGAGCGCGCAAGCTCCGCAGGCACCCCTCCGCCGAGCGATCCTGAAAACCCGGGGCGTGCCGCTCTCGATGCACTCATCCGCCAAAAGCTAAGGTAAGCCCCAATCTACCCATGCTCGAAATTCCTGAAAGCTCCGTCATCCCCAGTTCCTTCAACGCGTCCACCATTGATGAACGGTCCGACGCCGAACTTGATGCCCTTCCGTTTGGAGTGATCTCGCTCGACGAAGAAGGGATTATTCTCCGCTACAACCTGTACGAATCACGCCTCGCGCGCCTCGATCGCAATCAGGTGCTCGGTAGAAACTTTTTCACCGACATCGCGCCTTGCACGAGTACACAAGAGTTTGAGGGCCGATTTCGGGCGTTTGTAAACGAGGCAGACCCGCAAAAACGGGTGCGATTCGATTACATTTTCGACTTCAAGTTCGGCGCGCAGGAAGTGTCGGTTGAACTTCTCCGAGTACCCGCGGCGGCGCGGTTTTACCTCCTCATCAATCGCCAACGTGTGACCGCGCCGCGCCCCGATTTTCCGGCCGAAAAGCTCGCCGCGTTGCAGCGCAACCTCGCCCCGAATGAAGATCGCGAGGGCGTGCTCCGAGATGAACTCGAAAGGCGATTTATCGACGCGCCTGCGGCTCTTTTTTCAGCCCTTCGAACCACGTGTGAGCGCCTCGCGCCGGAAGCGTGGCAGCTCTTTAGTACAGAGTGGGGAGTGCAGTGGGGCCGGCGAACCGCGGTAGATTTGGAAGCTTCAGTATTGGAACAAACGGGTAGATCACTTCGTGAACTGCCCATGGCCGAGGTGGCTACACGCGTTGCAACCTATTACGGTGAGCGAGGATTTGGACTGGCATCCTTTGACTTTTCTTCGACGGCTGAAGGAATTCTGCGAGTCGACGTTGCTCGAAGCGCACTCGCGGAAGCAGTTCCCAAACTGCGGTCGGTAGAATCACCTCAACGCACCGATTTGGCTTGTCATCTTCTGGCTGGCAGTTTCTCGGCGGTGCTCAGTTCAATTGCGGGTAGAAGACTCGTCGCGCGCGAAGTGGAATGTGCGGCCGCCGGCTCCGCAATGTGTACCATTGTGGTAATATCGTACGAGCGGCGTGCCGCGGTCGACGCGGTTCTTCACGCGGGTGAGCGCGGATTTGACAACATTCGGCTCGCGCTTCGCCGAGCCCCGCGTATGGTGGAGAGCCGACAGTGAACGTGACACGCGTCAAGGTTGCGCCGATCTTACCTCCCAAGCCACGGAGGGTGCGCGGCACATTCATTGTCGAACCTGAGAAGGCGGCGCGGAGTATACCCATCAACTGGGCGGGCCGAACGGCAGAAGACGTGCTTGGAAACCTTCCATGGGAAGGTGCGGCGCCGGATCCTGAAATGCTCGACGCTGCTACCTTCCTCTCGTTTCTTTAGTCAAGCGCCCGGTGACTCAGAAAGTTCCATGAAAAGCGACGCCGCCTTGGTCGGGGCTCACCACCGGAAGCACAGCCCAAGTTTCTTTTACTCTTTTCGGCTTGTCCTCCACAAGCACTGTTCGCTTACCCATCGCGATGCCGGCAATGAGTACACTTGCGCCCGCAATCTGCGCACCGCCCATGACCGAAAGCGCAGCGGTGAAACCGTCTGACCGCTGGTTTTCAGGCTGCGAAGCCAAAGCGGCAAACGGCCCCGCAATTGGAATGAACATAAGGGGGAAGTCTGTCCGCGGGCCGGAGGTGGTAAGGTTGGCGGCAATGCCCAAAAAACCGGTGGCAGCCGCGGCAAGGTAGCCCAACCCAAAACCGGACACACCCACGATAATGGGAGCGAGATGAGACTTTTTCTCGTAGTGGTAACCTACTGGAGCTTCGCTGTATTCACCGGTAGAATCCACCGTGAGGCCGGTGTACACCGGTTGAGGCGCAGGCAACGGGTAGACTGCTTGGGTATACTCACCCTGCGGGGCTGAATTGCCGGTCGTTGGCTGCGGTGAAGTCACATTTGTGGAGCCGTTGGAAGTGGGGACCGGCTCGTCGGCCCGAGCACTCGGTAGAGCCACCAGAACGGAAACCCCGAGAGCCAGGCAACCTGCCGCTGCGGATCGCGCGTTGTGTTTCATGACAACCTGACGGAGCAAAGCGCATGCCCGGTTGGAATTTCAATGGGATCTCGATGCCGCCCCCATCGAATGGAATGACGCTCGTGTCATGACCGCAAGATTTGGCGGACCGGCACGCTCCAGCCGTCGCCCCCCTTCGCAGTGCACCTCGGTGTTGGGGTAGGAGCATACCTTTCGAGGGTGGGGCTCAATGGGTAGACCGATCTACCACGCTGCACGGCGCCATATCCGCGGCGAACAATCCGCACCGCGGCAACCTTTCGGTGGGCGAACTTTTGGTTTTCGCGACATTTAGCGCTTGAACAACTCGGCATGATCGCTGCACCATGGCGGCTTCACATGTCCAATCGCACTCGCCTCTGGGTTCCTTTTCTCCTGGCCGCACTCGCGGTGGGATGCTCCTGCAAAAACCCAAAACCGGGCGCCAAAGCGGCCCCTTCCGCTCAAGTGGCCCCCGCGCTCGCCGGCTCCAAAGTTGACTCGCTCCTCAAGGCGACTTGGCAGGCGCAGGGCGTTCTACCGACGGCGGCAGCGGACGACCGCACGTTCATTCGCAGAGCTACGCTCGACATGTTGGGTGTGTTGCCCACGCCTGAAGAGGTTCAAACGTTTGTCGCCGACGCTGGAGCCGACAAGCGAGCGCGCCTCATGGACAGGTTGCTTGCCGACAACCGCTTTTCGGAGCGGTTCGCCGCTGTGTACACCGATTTGCTCCTGGGTGAATCGGGCCCCAAAAAAGATGTGGATCGCGCGGCTTTTCGAGGGTGGCTTCGCGACCAAATGGCCGCGCGTGCGGGGTGGAATACCATCGCCCACGAAGTTGTCGCGGGCACGGGCAAAAACAGTCCGGGCGGCGCCGTGCGCGATCGATTGATAGCGGCGGCGGCAACCGTCGCCCCGAAAAATGACGACGACGTTCATGGGAATGTCAACTACATGGTAAGGTTTCGCGGGGCGGTAGAAGATTTGGCAGGTAGAACATCGCGCAACTTTTTGGGCGTTCAAATTCAGTGCGCTCAATGCCATGACCACAAAACTGAAGCGTGGACAACCGCTCAATTTAAGAGTTTTGCGGCCAGTTTTATACAAACCCGGGCTGTACCCGTGGACGACAAAGAAAAAGGTGAGGTCCGCGTTTTGGAGTTGAAAGACATGCCCAAAGTCAAGTTGGGCCCCAAAGCCACCGAGTCGCAGCGAGCCATTGCAGAAGCTCCGCCGCGCGCATTGGACGGTACTCAACTCGATACGCGTGACAGACGCCGCGCGCTGGCCGATTGGATGGTGGCAAAACAAAACCCGACTTTTGCGAAGGCGTTTGTCAACCGAACTTGGGCTCACCTCCTGGGGACGGGTTTTGTTGAGCCGGTGGATGACTTTCGCCCAGGCAACAAGCCTGATCTTCCCGAGCTGCTCGAGGCATTGGCTGACGGTTTTGTAGCGTCGGGATATGACATTCGAGGTTTGTACAAAACCATTTGTCTGTCAGAAGCGTATCAAAGAAGCGCCGGACCACCCGCCAAGTTGTGGGCATCTTTTTCAGTCAGACCCATCGGCGCGGAAGTTTTGTTTGACGCCGTTGTGTACGCAACGGGACTTGGACCTCTCGTCGAAGAAATCGCGGGAGAACGCGCCGAACTCGTGCGCGCCCGGGCGAAGCAGCGATTTGTACTGGTGCTCGATGTCGATGAAGACGCAGGTACCCACTCGTTTGAAGGGTCCATTCCCCACGCGTTGCTTCTGTCGAACGGAGCTGTTACCCGCATGGGTGCGCGCGCGATTGAAGGGGGATCGCTCTTGGCCATTTTGCGGGACAAAGGGGACGACAACTCAAAACTCGACGCTTTGTACGAGCGGACGCTGTCGCGCAAACCTACCCAGGAGGAGCGGGAGCATTGGAAAACCTTTCTGGCCGACAGCATGTTGATAAAAGACGACGCGCAAGGCAAACCGCTCAACGCGGGACGGCCCAAAGACGACATGCTCGCGAAACTTGAAAAGCGCCTCCCGAGCAAGGCAAAAACGCCCAAAGAAAAGGCATTTGAAGACATCTTTTGGGCACTTCTCAACTCAAGTGAAATGGCAATGCAACACTGACGAACATGGGTAGGTTCCGGTTTTGACCATCCAATTTAGGTGTACACAAAATGAAATTCTCACCCTCCATTTCACGCCGTTCGATGTTGCAACTGGGCCTCGCAGCGCTGGGTGCTGCTGCACTAAAGCGCGATGAAAAGGCTGCACTCGCAGATGTGCCGCCAAAGGGAGCAGCCGACGCTTGCATTGTATTATGGCTCAACGGCGGGCCGAGCCACCTGGATACGTTTGACCCCAAGCCCGGTCGCAAAGTCATGGGTCCACTGCGCGCCATTGGCACTGCCGCTGCCGGCATCCAATTGGGTGAACATCTTCCCCTGCTTGCCAAAGAAGCGCAGAAGTTTGCCGTGCTTCGCGGTTTGTCGAGCAAAGAAGGCAGTCACGAGCGGGCGCAGTCGCTTGGTCATACCGGGTATTCTCCCAATCCCACGGCGGCCTACCCATCGCTCGGATCGTGGGCCAGCAAGCGTTTGGGGGCGCGCGATCCTGAATTGCCGGCCTATGTGAGTTTGGGAGGGCCGGGAGGCGCGGCCGGATTTTTCGGCGCGGGGCATGCGCCCTTCGTTGTGAGTGAACCTGGAAAAAGCCCCGATGATACAGACCCGGGCGTATTGCAACCCCGGTTTGAGCGGCGTGCGCGGGCGCTTGCGTTTATGGAAGATATGTTTTCTACCCAAAGCAAAGCGCCCGTTGTCGAGGAGCGGCGAGCCGTTTACGATAAAGCATTTCGGCTCATGCGGTCGCCCAAGTTACGAGCGTTTGACCTGGAGGACGAACCGGCGGCCACGCGCACCGCGTATGGGGATACTCCTTTTGGAAAAGGATGTCTGACCGCGCGGCGCCTCGTGGAAGCGGGCGTCCGTTTTGTGGAGGTGACGCTTGACGGTTGGGATACCCATCAAGACAACTTTGAAAAAATGAAAAAACTCTGCGGCGCACTCGACCCGGCAATGAGCGCTCTTTTGGGCGATTTGTCGCAGCGTTCGCTTCTCGATCGGACGGTCGTTTTGTGTCTGGGTGAATTTGGGCGGACGCCGAAAATCAGTGGAGATGATGGGCGCGATCACCACCCCGCTGCGTTTTCGGCGCTTATTGCCGGAGGTGGTCTGCGGGGTGGAATTGCGGTGGGTCAAACCGACGACGATGGGGAGAAAGTGGTGGCGGACAAAACATCCGTTGCGGATGTGTTTGCCACTGTGGCATCGCGTCTCGGCTTGGATCCGGCTGAAATGACGCAAGCCCCAAGTGGTAGACCTGTGTCGTTAACCGACGGTGGAATGGTGATTGAAAAACTCTTACCTGGAAAGTGACCCATGGGTAGATCGGCGACGTCGATTTTTTACAGACAGTCGCTGAAGTTGTCCCAAGGAGTGGTCACGCACCAACTGCCGTACTCCATCAGGCAGTCAATTTTCTGAAGCGTTCCATCCTCGCACCAGACAACGCTGCCGTCATCGGTACACACGCCGTTATAGTCAATGCCCTGACAGTCATCGGTACCGGGGTCATTGGGATCGTTCGGGTCCACGTTGGGATCGTTCGGGTCCACATTGGGATCGTTCGGGTCCACGTTGGGATCGTTCGGGTCAACAGGATCTGTATTGGGGTCATTGGGGGTGACATCGCTGCCGGCCTCTTGCACGGTTTTCTGAATCCAGTCAAACACCAAGTCTACCCTGGCAAGCACTTCAGACCCGCCGCCCGCGCCGGAGTTGACTGCCACGATCACGTGAGGATTTGAGCCTGGGACTTCAACCGGCCCGCCGGAATCACCGGATTGGATGATCTCGTCGGCTCCGTAAGAGTAGGGAAACCCATCTTTGGCACCGTCGTATACCGGGTGGGGGTCGCTCACGAACAATTCTGAATCAGAAAAGTTACCATTATCAATTCGACCGATATTGACCACTTTGGAGCCGAATTGTACGGGACTTTGAGCCACCTGCGGGTATTCTGCCAAGTCGATTTTTGACTTGAGGATAATGAGCCCCACGTCGTGCTGGTTGGGGTCAACATAGTCACTGTCGTTGTTCCAATCGTAGGTCACTCCCTTGGAGGACATGGCTTCTTGGTTGCCGGCAAAAGGCGCAACGACCTGCCATCCATCAAACCCGTGTACACAATGGCCCGCTGTGAGAACAACATTGGGAGCAATCACCGAACCTGAACAGGCTGAAACAATCTGCCCACCCTGAAGCATGTTCACAAGAACAGCTTCTTTATAATCGTTGGCAGGTTGCCCGCCGATGATCGCGCCGACTTCCGTCCCCGACTCGCGCTCGTGCGGTTCGTTGGGGGTTGCTGCGCAACCGGCCCAAGTAGAAACGAGCATTCCGAACGTGGCGAGCGTAACAAAGCCGTGGCGAAAGGCGGTCATGTCGTCCTCCGAGCGGGTGGCACTGCACGCAGTGGACCATGTTTAAGATGGCCTTGCTTTGCAGGGTTTTGTGCTCTCGCGGTGTTCGTTGCGCAACTGAGCGGCGGCGGCGACTTGCGCAGGTTGCACAACTCGCGCAGCGGTTGAGAAGAAGCGTGCAACCGCCCGGCACGTTGCGGTATGATCGGGGTATGTTCCCTCGATGGTTGGGTGTTTCGGTTGTGTTTTTCGCCGTCGCCTGCGGTCCTCCTGCCGCGCAACCAACGGTAGGCCCTGTCCCAACCGCTCAGCCCAAGGCGCCGCCCACAGCGCCGGTTCCCACTGCGGCACCCTCCTCAACGGCTACCCTGGTAGAACCGGCGCCGCCCCCTCCCCCTCCCCCTCCGGTTCCACCACCCAAGTTTGCTCCGCCGTTTGAACGAACGGCGGAGTCGACCGATGGGACATGGGAGCCCCTCGTCAAAGGCGGCGAGGGTGAACCGGCTCTACTCTACCGCACAACGGTGCACCCACATCCCATCAAAGGCTTTATTTATGCGGCGATCGTGGCGATTGATCTAACCCGCACCCATATTCAATTGGTGGCGGGGACAGAAGAACCTGAAACCAAAACCGTACCAGAAAGCAAGCGCACGGGCCTTGTTCCACTGGACAAACAAGACGATCTGCTCGTGATTATCAACGGCGGATTTATGGCCAAACATGGCAAATATGGGATGATGGTGGGAGGGGATGAATTTCTGACGCCGCGCGAAGATGCGTGCGCCGTTGCAAAACGAAAAGACGGCTCCATGTGGATTGGCTCGTGGTCCGAGCTAAAAGGGAAAAACGCCGAACTTGACTATTACCGTCAGACGCCGGTTTGTATGATTGAAAAAGGCGCGTTACACCCCGATCTCGACGATGATTACAAACGCCGTAAATGGGGAGGTCAAAACGACGGGCGCAAGGACACGCGTCGATCCGCTGTGGGGCTCGACGCTTCGGGGAAGATCTTGTTTTACGGGCTGGGTGAGTGGGTATTTCCAAAAGACATGGCCGTTGCGATGAAAGCGGCGGGCGCGGTGAACGCGGCTCAACTGGATATCAACTGGTCGTACACGCGGTTTTTGATAATGGGTAAGCCAACTCCCGGCGCGCCGATTCAGGTGGTAGATACCCTCATTCCAAAAATTGAACATACGAAACGTGGATATGTAGAAAAGCCCGCAACGCGCGACTTTTTTTATGTGACCCGCAAGCGCCCCTAGGTGGCTGGTGTTTTTCGTAACGAGCAGCCCCGATCACGCGTCCGAGCGAGACCCGGAGCGGAACATACTCTGGGTATTTGAGCACCGGAAGCGCAGCGAGGACGCGTCAGCGGGGCGCGCAGTAGAAAAACACCAGCCACCTAGGTGAGGGTCTGACTTGCTTGTCATGGACCCGAGCGACGGAAGAGCGCAGGGGGCATACGCTGGCCCTTGAAAAAAGGGATAATTTTCACGGGCATACAATTTGAATTGTCAGCCGCCGTTCAAAAAAGCGGGCGCGGATCGCACGCGGAACGGAGAACGTACGATGACGCTTAACCTTAGTAGAGCGGCGTTTGCCGCGGCATTGGTGGCCGCTGCAACGATCGGGGAGACCCATGAGGCATCTGCCTGCGGCGGATGTTTCGTTCCACTGACCGAGAGTACACAGGTGACAAGCCACAAGATGATCCTGTCGGTGAGTCCCGAGGCGACAACCCTGTGGGATCAAATCACCTATTCGGGCGATCCAGAGAGTTTTGCCTGGATCTTACCCATCAAGGGTACCGCGGAGGTGGGCATTTCCGCGGACATATTATTCCAGGTTATCAACAGCGAAACCGAGGTCATTGTCCAACAACCGTTCGATGGCTGCTCCTACGCTTGTAATTTTGCTGGTGGTGGCGGGGGCGACGGCGGCAACGACGTCACTATACTCGACCAGGAAGTGGTGGGACCGTATGAAACCGTTCAACTCCAATCGAGCGACCCAACCGCCCTTGGCAACTGGCTAACTTCTCACGGGTATAACATCCCACCGGATATTGCCCCCGTGATAGACAGTTACGTTGCTGAACAGTTCAACTTCCTCGCGCTCAAGCTCGTGCCCGGAAAAGGGTTAAACGCAATGAAACCGGTGCGCATCACCACGCCCGGCGCAACCCCCACCCTGCCGCTGCGCATGGTGGCCGCCGGCACAGGCGCGGTCACGCCGATTACTCTCTGGGTGTTCGGCGACGGGAAATACGTTCCCTCCAACTTTCCAGCTTTTACCATTAACGAGTCGGAACTGTTTTGGACTTGGGAAACCCAATCAAGCAACTACGCGTTGTTAAGGCAGGGTAAGTTTGACGCGTCCGATGGGAAAGGGTGGCTTGTGGAATCGGCCGTCACTGTGCAACCGAGCAACATCGACTACTTGGTAACGTCTTACGGCATCAAGCAATACAAAGACGAAAATGGCAATTGGGCGGCCGTTAACAAGGACGCCGATCTGGCCGCCTTGTATGGGAACCTCACCCCGGAAGATGGGGTGACCGTCACGCGCCTTTTGGGTCAACTCTCGCGCGCGGCCCTTCTTGAAGATTTACAGCTCGAAGCTGCCGAAAATCAGGAAGATGTTCAAAGGGTCTTAGTTCCCTGGCACCAAGTGGACGACCCACGCTGCCCGGGGCGTCCATGTGACGACGAGTCGAATTGCGCGATCTCTCACCTACCCACTGATTCGAAGCGCGCGTTGACGGTTTTTGGTCTGATGGGTATTGCAATGTTCATCCGCAGGCGCCGACGCCATCGCACAGTGATCTGACTGCGTGCCTGATTGTGCCAGCGCGCGCATCCCGTTTTTCTCATTTTCAGCCGCAATTTGCGTATTCCTACTTGGCATGCGAAATGCCGATGAGTCGTCGTTTGCTTGCCGTTCGCCCGTGGAACGGTGCTTGGCAGTCTTCAACCGACGGAGAAAATCAATGAAACTTGGATCACGCGAACTTGGAATGGCGGCCGCGCTGGCAGCCCTCGCAACGTTGGCCTCTTCCAACGATGCGTCAGCTTGTGGTGGGTGCTTTGTACAGCAGTCTGAAAACACCCAGGTGTCGGGGCACCGGATGATCCTCTCTGTGAGCCCGGAAGCCACCACGCTGTGGGATCAAATTACCTACACAGGAGCGCCTGAAAGTTTCGCGTGGGTGTTGCCCATCAAGGGCACAGTCGAAGTGGGAATATCCTCGGATGCCTTGTTTCAGGTGCTTGACCAGTACACTCAGGTGACCGTTGCATCGCCGTCTATCAGCTGCCCTAACTCGTGCAACTTCGACGGCGGCGGTGGAGCCGGTGCCGGTGTCGGCGGTGGCGGCGGCGGTGGAGTGACAGTGCTGGATCAGGAAGTGGTAGGCCCGTAGGAAACGGTTCAACTTCAGGCAAGCGATCCGGCCGCGCTAACCAACTGGCTCACCTCCCACGGGTATAACATTCCTCCCGACATTGAACCCGTCATTGACAGTTACGTTTCTGAAAGCTTCAACTTCTTGGCGTTGAAACTGGTGCCCGGACAGGGAGTCAACTCCATGAAACCGGTGCGCATTACCACCCCCGGCGCGGCACCCGCACTGCCTCTCAGAATGGTGGCTGCCGGCACCGGCGAGGTAACCCCGATCATCCTTTGGGTGTTTGGAGATGGAAGGTATGAACCTTCCAACTTCCCTCACTTTACCATTTCTGAGGACGAACTCTACTGGGATTGGACCGCTCAAAAGAGCAACTACAGCAGCTTGCGCGATGCCAAGTTTACTGCCTCCAACGGGTTTGGATGGTTAACTGAATACGCCATGCCGTCGGACCAGTGGATGTTCTACTCGCTTGAATATGATGCGGGTCTTGAGTCTTACGCCGACGCCGACGGAATGAATGCCCAGCAAAACATGGAAGCCGATCGCGCCGCATTATATGGGTATTTATCTCCGGAAGACGGCTTCTTTGTGACAAGGATGATGGGTCAACTTTCTCGGCCCGCTCTCGCCACCGATCTGACGCTGGGCGCTTCGGTCAATCAGGATTGGGTGTATAGCTACCTTGTCGCGAGTAACACCGTGGGTTCTCCGCCTGAATGCCCGCCCGATCCCTGCGGCGACGGGAGCGGCGGATCTGGAAACGGCGGCGGGTCGAACGGCGACGACGACGGAGGGTGCAACACTTCCAGCCGCCCGGTGGATAGCACCGCCCCGTTTGCCGCCCTCGGTTTGGTCGGCCTCTTGGCGGCGCTTCGCAAACGTCGCCGGAGTTGAGTGCGGCGCTTCGTTTTCGTTTTACCCCCTCGACGCGGAGCAAAGAGTCTTGTAGGCGTGACCACTCTTCCCGCCCATGTCCCTCGCTCAGAAGGCCGCTCGGGGTTTCTTTTGGACCAGTCTCGCAAACCTTGGCTCCCGTGCCATTACCATTGCGAGCACGTTCATATTAACCCGCTACCTCGCACCTGAAGTTCAGGGTGAGGTCAACGTCGCGTTCGTTCTGATACTTACCGCGGGCGCGGCCACCACGCTCGGCGTTCCCCAATACATTGCAACCCACCCCAAAGCGGGCAGAGATATTGTTTTCCACGGAAGTGTACTCCTGCTCCTAACGGGGGCCCTCACTTCTGTTGGAGCTGTTCTTGCGCGCGGACCGGTGGGCGAGTGGCTCCACACACCGGGTATGGCCGTTTTTGTTCCGGGCCTGGCGGTGGCTGCTTTTCTGGAGCGTATCGCAAGCCTGCCGCGCAACGTCCTCGTCCGCGATCTCCAGTTTCGGGTGATCGGTTCACGCGTGGCACTGGGTGAACTGACGTACGCGGCCGTGAGCATTTTCCTCGCTCGCCGTGGGCTGGGTGGACACGCATTGGTATGGGGTAGCATAGCGCGTGCGTCGATTGCCGTGATCTACCTATTTATAAAAACCGACATGCGTGAGTACCTTTTGCCTTCTCGCCTCAAACTCGCCATTTTTCGCGACTATTGGAACTATGGGGCGTGGCTGAGCTTGTCATTTTTGTTTCATGTCGGGTCGGTCAACTGGGACAACCTGTTTATTTCCTACCGATTTGGTGAAGGAGCAACGGGGCTTTATAATCAGGCATACCGCATTGCTGAACTGCCGGCCCTGAGCGTGGGTGAACAAATCAACGACGTGTTGGTTCCGTCGCTTGCCCGTGTTGACAATGGGGATGCTCGCAGGCGCGCGATCCTTCGAGCGGTGGGCTTAATGGCTGTGGTTGTGTTCCCCATGGCGGTTGGAATAGGCGTTGTAGCTCCCACAATGGTCGCCGCACTCTACCCAACCAATTATCAAGGTGTGGCGCCGTTTCTTTTGGCGTTGGTCATTATCAGTATGGGTAGGTCCATTGGCAGTTTGGCGACCGGGTATTTACAGGTGGTAGGTCGCACAAAAATGTTCGCGCTGATCGACTTCATCTTTGTTGTGGTGATGATTGCCGCCATGGCAGTCCTCGCCCCGCTCGGTCCGGTGGCAGCGGCGCTTGGAGTTGGGTTCGCCTTTACAGTCAACACGGTTCAAATGGTGCAAGCGCTGCGCCCGGAGGGCATTTACGTGCGCGATGTGGGGCGCGCCGCCTTCCGACCATTATTGGCTTGTGTACCCATGGTGCCGGCGGTGCTGGCTCTCAGGTTCTCTGCGGGCGGCCGTCTTCCAAATGCGGCGCTCCTTGCGGCAGAAATCCTTGTGGGCGCACTTGTGTACACAGGAGCGGTATTCGTCGTTGCGAGTTCAATCGCCCGTGACTTCATTGGGCTGGTGCGCGACATGGTTCAAAAGAAGCGCGCGCGGGCAAACGAGGCTGAAGCGGACGGCTCCAAAAAAGATACAGAACAAAACAATTGAGACTCGCCGTCTACCCAAGGGTAGAGTGCGTTTTTTTCCAATACACAGCACAGGGAGTACGCTGGGCAATTGGCAAAACTTCTTCTTTTGGAACCTTATTAAATAGCTCTTCAACCGCCCGTTTTGCGCCGGGTTGCCGCAAGTCTTCAATGAGCACGTACCCTCCAACGCTCAACTTTGGGTACACCAACTGAAGCGCATCTCGAACGCCTTCGTATCCATCCACGTCAATGCGTAACAGCGAAACGCGATGGATCTCCGCTTTGGGGATGGACTCACCAAACCAACCTTCAAGAATGCGCAGTTGGTCGTTGTACAAACCGTACCGGCGAACGTTCGATTCCAACACGGACCTGTCTACCCGAAAGTAGCTGGAGCGCTCGTACAAGTGACGATCCACATCGTGACTGTTTTGGGTAGGTGGCGGATAGCCCGCAAACGAGTCGGCGGCCCAAACGGTGCGATGGGTATCTCCCATGGCCTGCAACACAGCCAACATAAAGATCACACCCCCTCCCCTCCAACATCCCGCTTCAAAAAAGTCGCCCTCAACCCCGGTGGACACCATTTCAACCAGGCGGTCTTGCAGAAACTCCATACGCCGCAAACCCATCATTGTTTCGGCATGGGCGGGCCATCCGCGCCCTTCTTCGCGATCTTCGTCAGTTACCTCATCGCGCCGAACAATGGAGAACCCTTTTTGGGCGAGTAGAGCCTGAAGAGCTTTGTAGAGGGCGGGTTTGACAATGCCCACCGTTGGGGTGACTTCAATGTACGGCTCGCGAATCAGATCGCGCGTCAAACATCCGCGAAGGAGCTGGAGGTACGCCAGGGCGAGTGGGGTGGGCGACGGGTGGGCGTGGGCACGATCTGTCATTTGTCCTGGCCTACTTGAACGGGCGGAGATTTCAACCGGAACGTTTGAAATTCTTCGTCTCCGCGTTCTCGACAAAGAAAAATGCACAGTGCGTAAACAGCGCCGCACCCCTCGGTATCCCCCAAAAAGGGGCGTTGACTTTTGCTACAAGGCGAAGTCTCATGAAGGCGATATGCCGGAGGTTGAGAGCGCGCCGCGCCGATGGCGCGATGTCGCGTTGTTTTGTTGCATTTGTGTGGCCACAGTGGTTGCGGCCGACCTCGGGCTTCGTCGCGTCAGCGCGCCGCGATACGTGCGCGAAGTTCAAGACGCGCTCGCTGAGTACAAGCACGAAGATCCCACAGTGCTCGTTCTCGGTTCGAGTCACGCGCGAACATTCACGTACATGGACGCGGTCGCGCGGAGCAGGTCCAACGGGAGCACGCGCGTGATGGGTGTTCCGCTCGAATGGGGAAAGTTCACATCGTATGAGTGGGTTTTGCAAGAACGCCTGCGCCCCTTTATTGAAGAGGTAGAAAACGGGAAACGCAAACGATCCTCTCTAAAACACGCCATTTTGCTCACGGCCTGGTGGGACGCGTGTGGCAAAGACGGCGATCCTCCGGTGTTTAACCTTCCCTCGCGCGCGTGGGCGTTTGAGCATTTCGCGCGCGACGTGGCGGACCGCGGGGTTACAGCACACAACCGCAACTACGTCACGGCGCGTTGGCTTGAACACTGGCATGGGTCCATTTTGGTTTCAGCGCGCGGGCACGATCACCTGGTGAGCGCGGTTCGAGACTTGGTAAGGCCAATGTCTGCGGAGGGCAAACAAAAGCAGTGGGAAACGCACCTTACAAACTGGCAACATCTCATTGAAGGCGGCGCACCAACAATGGGCTACGAGCCTGAATTGGCCGCGGCAGACCGGATCTTGGCTTACTTCCAGTCTATTGGAGTGGACGTGACCCTGATGCTCTACCCACTCATGCCCGTCACTCTGACAGATCTTGCAAAAGAAACGGTGCTCCGCCCATTTTCAAAGCTGATGCGCCAGGTGGCTGAAAAACGCGGCGTGCGATTTATCGACGCGACGTTTGACCACAACGTTGTCGACTCCGACTTTCAACCCGACTTTGACCATCTGACTCCAGACGGTCACAACAAACTCGCAAACTGGCTCCTTGATACGAAGCTCTCGTTTCTACTCGAAACTCAACCGGCGGGAGGACAGCCGTGAGCTTGTCAGAGGTTGAGTTTGCCTATTTTTTCCCGGCATTCTTTCTTCTCTACTGGGTTTTGCCTCGTCGAGCCGCGGTACAAAACTGGGCATTGTGCGCGGGGAGTTTGTTCTTTTACGCAACGTGGAACCTCAAGCTTGTTCCTCTGTTTGTGGCGAGTACCCTTGTCGACTTTGCCATTTTGCGCGGGTTTGAAAAGTTTGCCGCACCGCAGGACGGCAGCCCTCTCCCCACCGATGAACGCAATCAAAAGCGGCGGCGCGCACTTCTAACGCTGGGCATCGTTCACAATCTAACCGCCCTCGCTGCCTTTAAATACGCCGGATTTTTTGCCGACTCGTTTAACCAAGCGTTTGGGACAAGTCTACCTGTACTGCGGTTGGCTCTACCCGTTGGCCTTTCATTTTATACAATGGGACGCATCGGCGTTTTAATAGACACGTATTATGAACGATTGACGCCGGTCCGCTCGCTCGGGGTATGGTTTTCATTCGTTTCGTTTTTTCCACAGCTCATTGCGGGGCCGATCGGTCGCGGCTCGGAGTTGTTTGAGCAGTATGAAAACCCCCGCAAACTCACAGCAGACGCGTTTCTAAAGGCGGCTTTTGAGTTGGCCACCGGGTTCGTGCTCAAAGTGTACATCGCCGCCCAGGTCGGAACCGAACTTGTCGACCCTGTATTTGCAGCACCGGGAACATTCACTCGAAAGGCTCATCTGCTGGCGGTGGTGGGCTACGCGGGACAAGTTTTCGCCGACTTCGCCGGGTATAGCCTCATTGCGATCGGCGTGGGTAGACTCCTGGGGATCACTCTACCTGACAATTTTCAGTTTCCATTCTTGAGTAAGAGCCTGCCGGAAGTGTGGCGGCGCTGGCACATGACGCTGAACCGTTGGCTGTTCGATTACATCTATGGTCCCATGGTAACGGGCGACAGCTTTATGCGGGGTCGGATTGGCGCGGGTTTCCTGGTGGTCATGGTGGCATCGGGTTTGTGGCACGGCGCCGCATTTACCTACCTCTTGTGGGGGCTTTTGCACGGCCTTGGGCTTTTGGCCCACCACCGATATGACTTGGCCTATAAAGGGCTCTGTCGAAAAAACCGCGTTTGGGTAGAAAGGCGACGAAGCACTTTTTATCAAGTCGCGGGTTGGATGGTCACAACGGTCTTTTTTATCCTGACCCTCATACCGTTTCGTGCACCGACCCTTGCCGCCGCGGGCAAGTTTGCGCGCGGTTTGTGGGCAGGTGGAAACCTACCCAATCCGCCCGGCACCTTTCATCCTTACCTGGCGCTTTTGCTGGTGGTAATCTACCACGTTGGAGCGCTGCCCGTTTTTGAGGGTTTCAGAAAGCGGGCCAGCGCCACACCTCTTGCGATGAAAGGCCTGGCCCTCGGAGCCGTGATCGTTTTTCTCATGCTCTTTGCGCCGGTGGGTGCCGGAACATTCATTTATGCGCAATTTTAGGCTTTTTGAAACTACCCAGTGACCTCTTACCTTTTGAGCAAATGCCGTGAGCTACCCCTTGGTTCGAAAACGCGTGATCGACTGGCTGGACGATCAATACCACTTCGGCGACGCTGAAAAGCTCATTCGAAATGACGAAGCCTCGTTTCTCGATGGGGGAGTTCTCGACAGCTTGGGGTTTGTACAGTTGTGTCTTTTTCTCGAAAAAACATACCGTTTTAAGATCGATCGGAAAAGTCTGACGCGCGAAAATTTTGACAGCCTGGGTAAGATCGTCAGGTACGTGATCGGGCACAAAGACTTCAAAGGTGCCGCGTGACACCCGCGATTGTATTTTCGCCCGAGCCGCTGTTGGTGGAGCGTTCAAACCTGAGTTTGTTCGCGCGTTATTGGAGCGCAAAACGAGGGGCTTCGTTTGCGGACAACGTTGACCTTTACCGAGAGAGCGTGCGCGACGCGAAGGGGTTTTGGAACGCGTTTGTGGAGTCATCCGGCATTCAACTGGAGGGTGATACGAGCGTTGTTTGGGAAGGTTCAACCGTTAGAGATGCTCACTTTTTTCCAAACGCCAAACTCTCCTTTGCTGCAAACCTTCTCACTCCACAAAGGCCGGCATTTCGGACATCTGGGGGCAATCTACAATGGGTAGATCCAAACGACCCGGCGGTGATTTCGGTTGATGAAACCGGCCGGGTAGAAACCCTCACCCGACGAGAACTCGAAGAGCGCGTTCGGCGCGTTGCGCAGGCGCTCAAAGATCGCGGAATAGGCGTGGGCGATCGCATTTTTGGGCTGTGTCGCCTGACAGCTTCCACATTGGTCGCTCACCTGGCTACCCTTGCCGTTGGAGCGATTTGGTCATCGGCCGCCCCCGACATGGGGATAGAATTGTTAATCGCCCGAGCGGGTCAAATCGCTCCTCGCCTTTTGTTTGTTGACGCAACTTACCCATACCATGGGTTGGGGCGCGACAACCGTGAGCGTATCGCTGAAATCACCGGGCGGCTACCCACTGTAGAACGGGTGGTTGTGCTGGACAACCATTCTATACAAACGAACGGGCCGCAGGTGGAGTCGTTTTCAACATTGCTCCTTTCTCCCTCGTTGAGCGGCCCGTTTGAGACATTTTCATTTAACCATCCGGCCCTGATTCTCTTTTCATCCGGGACAACCGGCCTACCCAAGTGCATTGTGCACGGGGCGGGTGGGACTTTGTTGGAACATCTCAAAGAGCACCAACTCCACTGCAATGTTGGGCCGGGAGACCGGGTGCTCTACCACACAACCACAGGCTGGATGATGTTCAACTGGCTTGTTTCAGCGCTCGCTGCGGGCGCCGCGGTGGTGCTCTACGACGGATCGGTTTCTCACCCTGAGCCGGATGCTCTCTTTCGACGCGTTTCTGAACAGGGCGTGACTGTGTTTGGTACAAGCCCGGCCTACCTTCAGTATTGTCGCGACGCGGGCGTTTGCCCGCGAGAGACGCTGCCACTCAACAAACTTCGACTCCTCCTCTCCACAGGTTCCGTCCTGTTTGAATCGCTGTTTGACTGGGTAGGTGAAAACGTCGGAAACCTACCCATTCACTCCATTTCAGGCGGCACCGATATTGTTGGGTGCTTTGTTCTCGGCAGCCCCAACGCGCCCGTTTATAGGGGTGAAAGCCCCGCGATAAGCCTCGGGTTGGACGTTCGCGCAGCCGTTTCCACGCCACGTGGAGTAGAAATTCAAGGGTTGCCCAGCGAGGGAAACATCACGGGTGAATTGGTGTGCCCCACGCCGTTTCCCTCTCGACCGCTTGGACTGTTCGGCGATTCAGACGGCTCGCGCTTTGAAGCCGCATATTTTTCAGATCACCTCGGCGTGTGGACACATGGGGATACCATTGAGCTTACGTCCCGAGGAACAGCGCGCATTTTGGGTAGATCCGACGGGGTATTAAACGTTCGCGGTATTCGGATTGGTCCCGGCGAAATCTACCGCGTGGTAGAGCTATTTCCCGAGGTCGCCGCGTGTTGCGCGATTGAGCAAAAAGCGCCGGGTGAGCCGGGGGGAAGTAGAATGGTTCTTTTGGTTCAAATGGCCCCCGGGGCTAATCTTTCACGACCGCTCACGCTGAAAATAAAAAAGGAACTCTCCACGAGAGCCTCGGCCGCCCACGTGCCCGCGGCGATTGTTCAGGTGAGTGACCTACCCAAAACCCACAATGGTAAGTTGAGCGAACGCGCAGCCCGCGACGCGGCCAACGGCGAACCTGTAAAAAATCGATCTTCCATCAAAAATACGGCCTGTTTGGACGAAATTGCAGTACACCCTGACATTACGGCGGCCAGGAGTGAGACATGATTGGCATTGAGCGCGCACAGCGTTTCTACTTGTTGGAACGACTCGGCATGGTCCCCGGGGCAATGATCGTCGCACGTGCGGCGGCCACGGGTCAAAACGTTCAACCGACTCAACTTGTTGAACGTCTGAGGATAACCCTGGAGGCAGCCGGCCTGCATACTGTCAGGTTTGACAGCGGCGCGGCGGCCTGGGTTTCATGCGCACACATCGTAACAATAGATGTGGTAGAAACCTCCGGGGGTACGGCGGACGCCCTGAAGGGTTGGGTTGCGGCTCTACCCGCGTTCGACCTGCAAAAAGGGCTCAACGTTCGCGCGGCAGTGGTGGTAGGTCGGGGAGAAACCGCCTGCGTCATCGCGGCGCATCGGGCGATCGCAGACGCCTCCCTTCTCGACAAAATGTTAGTCGCGGCAGTGGGTGACACCAACCTGTCGTTGGTCAAACAAACGGTCCTTCCCAACGCCTCAGGCGATGCGGCCGAGTACGCAAAGCGCTGCTTCAGTGGGTTGGATGAACCCACCGAGCTGATGGGAGACTGCGCACGACCGCAGGTATTTGTGGGCCGCGCGCGTTCGTCTACCCCGGCTTTGTCTACCCATACCGTCGAGTTGGCAAAAGCTGTGGCAAACCGGGTTGGTGTTGGGGTGGAAGCGGTATTCCTTGCCGCGTTCAGCACGCTTGTTTCCCGCTCGGTTCGAAAAAGTGATTTGGTTCTGGGTAGGCGAGTGGCCGGAGCGAATGCTGGAGCTGCCGGCGCACCTGACAACGACGTCTTTTTTCGCGCATCGCTCACTCCCGGGCTCACTGTCGAAACCCACATTCGGCAAACGTGGGAAGGTATCCAAAGCGGAAACGCCCACGCTCTTGTCCCGATCGAGTCCGTGATTTCGGCGCTGAACCCACCGCGCGACGCAAGCCGACCGGCGCTCTACCAGCTTGCGTTTCACCTTCGCAACCGAGCGGCGTTTCCCGGTGGTTGGGAGCCGATGGATGTTCCGCGTTTCGGGTGCACGTTGGATCTTGAAGTTGAAGTGGAGGTTTGTGTACACACGAACCGCGCCCGAATAACCGTTGTTGAAAACAGTGACATCTTTACAGACGAGGGTCGTGCTCCTCGAATGGTAGGTCACCTCACCTACCTGATTGAACAGTTTGCTTCCAACGTGGACGCGGTCGTCACTTCACTGCCCCTTGTTCGTGGAGATGAACGCCGGAGCCTGGTGTTCGGTGACAACGTTCGCGAGACGTTTTCAACCGAAGATACCCTTGCCGATCGCGTGGCTCGGGCGGCAAAACTGCGGCCCAACGCCATTGCGCTCACGTCCGGCAGTGAGCAGGTGACGTATCGTGAGCTGGAAGAGCGAGCAACCAAACTGGCGCGCGAGCTTCGGCGCAGGGGGGTGAAACCGGGCGAGCGCGTGGGCATTGTCATGGAGCGCACGCCGCGTCTCGTGGTGGCCCTCTACGCGATTTTAAAGGCCGGGGGCGCATACGTGCCCGTGGAGCCCACTCAACCGACCGAACGCATCTTTCTAATTCTCGGGGATACAGATCCTCGTTTGGTTCTGACAGATTCTGCTTCCATCGGAGTGTTGCCCAAACTCGATGCCGAGTTTGTGGCTGTGGACCAGTTGGAAAAAGAGTTGACATCGGCACCGGCCACCGAGCTGGAACCGGCGGCGGTAGAAAATGGATCGCGCGCCGATTCACTCGCGTACATTATTTATACTTCAGGTTCCACGGGTAGACCCAAAGGCTGCGCACTCCGACATCGCGAGGTCGTTCGGCTGTTTGACGCTACGGAGCAGTGGTACCACTTCGGTCCCAGCGACGTTTGGACATTTTTCCACTCCGTCGCATTCGACTTTTCGGTATGGGAGATTTGGGGGGCGCTGATGTTCGGCGGGCGCCTTGTTGTTGTGCCGTATAACGTTACCCGATCACCTGAAGATTTCAGGCGCCTTGTCGGGGCTGAAAAGGTGACAATTCTCAATCAAACTCCGTCGGCGTTCAGACAATTCGTCGACGCCGACGCTCTTGTGGGAGAGTCTCTCCCCGCGTTGCGAGAGGTTATTTTTGGGGGAGAAGCCCTCGATCTGGAAAGCCTGCGGCCGTTCTGGGACAGGCATGGGGATAAACAACCGCGCCTCGTCAACATGTACGGGATTACCGAAACCACGGTGTTCGTCACGTATCGACCGCTCTCGCGTGCCGACTTGGAAAGCCGCGCCACAAGCAACATCGGTATACCCATTGCCGACATGGGTGTGTACATTGTGGATGAACATCTTCAACTCGTACCCGTTGGCGTTCCCGGCGAGTTGATTGTTGCAGCCGCGGGCGTTTCGCTCGGATATTGGAAACGTCCAGAATTAACGGCCGAACGGTTTCTACCCGATCCGTTTGAGCCGTCTCGCGGTCTTATCTACCGTTCGGGCGACCTTGTAAAACGTCTGCCAACAGGCGAAATCGACTATTTGGGTCGCATTGACCAGCAGGTAAAAATCCGGGGATATCGCATTGAAATCGGTGAGGTTGAAGCCGCGATCCGCAAGACAGGGTTGGTGCGGGACGTGGTGGTCCTCGCTGTAAAGAAAACGGCACGAGAGAGCGTTTTGGCGGCGTACGTTGTCACCGACGCATCTACCCATGATTTGCGCGCCGCGCTGAAAACGTATCTGCCGGGGTACATGGTACCTTCGGTGTTCGTTCGGTTGGAGAGTATACCCATCAACGAAAATGGAAAGGTCGATCGAAAAGCCCTGCCGGATCCGCTGCGTGAAGCGACCGATGAAAACGCTGCCAAAGCGGTAGAACCTCCGCGCGGACGGTGGGAAGAGGCGGTGGTCGCGGCGTTTGAGTTCGTTCTCGGGCGAACGCACATTTCGGTAACCGCCCACTTCTTTGATGAGGGAGGCACCTCGCTCGGCGCCGTTCAACTGGCCCACCGCCTGACAGAAAGTTTAGGGTTTCATGTTCCGGTGGTGAAAGTATTTGAATATCCAACTGCGGCGGCACTGGCCGAGTGGCTTGAACAGAAAGACGCTCGGGTAGAATCGGTGCAAGTGGATGCCACTCAAAACCTACCCACGGAAAGCCGCGATCGCGACGCGGATGTTGAAAGCGACGGCGTTGCCATTATCGGTGCGTCGGGGCGTTTTCCAGGTGCCGCCACCGTGGACGCGTTTTGGGAAAATCTGCTTGCCGGGAAAGAGTCCATTCACTTTTTCGGCCCGGGCGAGCTTTCACCCGCGCTCGACCCTGAACTCACCGCGCGACCCGATTATGTCGCCGCGCGTGGCCTAATTGACGGTCCGGCGGATTTTGACGCTCCGTTTTTTGGGATGTCCACTCGCGAAGCCGAAATTACAGATCCGCAACAGCGGCTTGCCCTGACGCTCGCTTGGGAGGCTTTCGAATCGGCCGGAGTTGACCCGACGGCTTACCCCGGTTCGATTGGTGTGTACGCAGGCGAACACGCTGTGACCTATTACACTCAGCACTTGTTGCCGCGGCGGGACGTGGTTGCAAAAACCGGCGAATTTTTGGCGATGCTCGGCAACGAAAAAGACTACGTGGCCATGCGTATTGCCTACAAACTCGACCTGCGCGGGCCGGCTCTTTCCATTCACACGGCCTGTTCAACCTCGCTTGTTGCGGTGGCCAACGCGTTTCACGCACTGCGATCGGGTCAGATTGACATGGCGCTTGCGGGTGGAGTGTCGCTTACCCATCCGGCGCAAAGTGGGTATGTGTACCAGGAAGAGGCCATTTCTTCTCCCGACGGGCACACCCGTCCGTTTGACGAAAAAGGCAAAGGCACAGTCTTTTCAGACGGCGGCGCTTTTGTTGTACTCAAGCGTTTGAAGGATGCGGTGCGCGACGGGGATCACATTGTCGCGGTGATTCGCGGCGCGGCAACCAACAACGACGGGGCGCGCCGCATGAGCTTCATGGCACCCACGCCGAGCGGTCAGACGGCGGTCATCAAACAGGCACTTTCCAACGCGGGTGTACACGCCAACTCCATTGGGTATGTGGAGGCCCACGGCACTGCCACCCCCATTGGAGATCCTATTGAGGTTGACGCTCTAAAACAAGCGTTTGGGCCGCAGGTGGACACCGCCGGTTGCGTCCTGGGTTCGGTGAAAAGCAATGTGGGACACCTTGCCGCTGCGGCGGGTGCGGTGGGGCTCATTAAAGCAAGCTACGTGGTCCAACACGGGGTGATCCCTCCCACGCTCCACTTTGATAAACCCAATCCAAAACTTGACCTTGAATCGTCGCCGTTTGTTGTATCCAATCGCACTCTGCCCTTTCCTGCGGATAAACGCCCGCGCCGCGCCGGGGTAAGTTCGTTTGGCGTGGGTGGAACCAACGCGCACGTGATTGTTGAAGAACCGCCCCCGAGACCTACCCATCCTTCGGCGCGGGAAAATCAACTGTTTGTGCTTTCAGCGCGCACGGAGTCGGCGCTTTCGCGGTCCGCCGAAAATCTCGGCAAACACCTGGCAAACACCGCGTTTGATCATCCATCAAACATGGCCGACTGTGCGTACACATTGGCACTTGGGCGCAAACCGTTTGATCTTCGGCGCTTTGCGGTGGCCAAGTCTGCCGAAGAGGCGCGCAGTCAACTCGCCGAGAAAACATCTGCAATCGCCGCCCGCGCTCGGTGTGACGTTACTTTTGCCTTTCCCGGTCAGGGCGCGCAATACCTTACCATGGGGAGCGCCTTGGCCAAACAGGAAAAGGTGTTTCGCGAAGCGATGGACACGTGCCTCGCCCTGCTTACAA
The DNA here is from genome assembly GCA_016712345.1 of Polyangiaceae bacterium. GTDB lineage: Bacteria > Myxococcota_A > Polyangia > Polyangiales > Polyangiaceae > JADJRH01. Next base: position 794,734 of record JADJRH010000011.1, on the reverse strand, counting down.
GTGGGAAAAACGGCCCAGGAGGGCCTCTTTTGTGCGATTTGAGTGATGTGTTTTCACTCGCAGGCAGCGGTGAAAATGCCGCGCTTGTGGACACTGCCAAAGTTCAGCCCGCCCTTTTTGTTGTTGAATGGGCGCTGGCTCAGCTGTGGATGTCGCTGGGTATCAAACCGCGGGTGATGGTAGGTCACAGTATCGGTGAGATAGTCGCCGCCGCCCTTGCGGGTGTGTTTGACCTGGAGAGCGCTCTCCGATTTGTCTACCACCGCGGACGCTTGATGCGCTCAGCGCCGCCGGGTGGAATGTTGAGCGTGCGCGCCTCTGAAAACGATATTGCGGATGAGTTGAAAGCGTTGGGATCTACCCAAGTGGGGATCTCGGTTGTCAACGCGCCCAAACTGGTTGTTGTCGGAGGCCCGGATGAAGATCTAACCCGTCTCGCAGAACAACTCGCGCGCCGGGATATCGCCACATCCCGCCTGCGCGTATCCCACGCATTCCACTCGCCCATGATGGACGGAGTGCTTGGAGAACTTCGTTCCATAGCGGCCGAAATACAACTGCGTGCGCCGACGATGGAGATCATCTCCACGGTGACGGGTCAAACTCTGTCGGCCGAGGAGGCTCAAAGTCCCGACTATTGGAGCCGTCACGTTCGAGAGACAGTCAGGTTTTCAGACGCGCTCAGTTTGGCATGGGAGCGTTTTCCAAACCACGTGCTCATTGAGGTTGGGCCTCGCGCAACCCTCAGCACGCTCAGCAAACAAATTGCGCCTCAGCCCAAAGAACAAGTCTCGATCCCGAGTTTGGAGCCGCGCCCATCGGAATCGGCCGTTGGATTTGACGAAGGGGCGGCGTTTTTGCGCGCGGTTGGGCAGGCATGGTCCCGAGGCGCTCCAATCGACTGGAAGCGATTTTACCAGGACGAAAAGCGCCTCCGAGTCGCTCTACCGACCTACCCATTTGAGCTGAAAACCTACCTTATTGAGCCGCCGCCTTTCAATCGTTCCGCGACCGGCACAACTGCGCCGGATGTCGCAAAGTCGGCCGAAGCGGCAGCCGCTCAACCTGCCGCGGAAAAAGCTCCGTTGGATAGGCGTTCTGCGCTGACGGAGGCTGTCAGGGCGGTGTTTGAAGAAGCGTCGGGAATGGATGTTTCAGAACCCGGCGTGACATTTATGGAGTTTGGACTTGACTCCTTATCGCTTACGCAATGCGCGCAATTACTCAGTCGGCGCGTGGGTGGGGACATCACTTTCCGTCAGATTGTTGAAGAGCTGTACACACTCGACAAAGTGGTGGACTACCTCGAAAAGGCTCTACCCGAAGGCGGAAATGCCGGAGCGCCGGCCACCGTTCAGAAACCGTCGGCGCCCACACCGGCCGCCGCTCAACCCGACGCCGAGGCGCCTCCCCAAAAAACGTTTGGTGCGGGAGCGCGTATTGAGCGAGTCGGAACAAGTCTGCCGGAGCAGCAGGAAAAGGCTCTCGCCGACTTTATGAAAGCGTACGTGGCGCGCACGCCGAAGTCGAAAGAGTACGCAGCACAGAACCGCTCCATTGTGGCCGATCCGCGGGTGGTGACGGGCTTTAAGCCCATGTGGAAAGAAGTTGTCTACCCAATTGTTGTGGATCGATCCGAGGGGCCCCACCTATGGGATATCGACGGGAACAAATGGATTGATCTGACATGTGGTTTTGGAGCCAACTTTTTTGGCCATCGACCACCGTACGTTGTTCAAGCGGTGGAAGAACAACTTAAAAAAGGCTTTGAAATAGGGCCTCAACATCCACTCGTGGGTGAATGTGCAAAACTTGTTGTGGACCTGACAGGTCATGAACGTGTTGTGTTTTGCAACACGGGAAGTGAAGCGATTTTGGGCGCTACGCGCATTGCGCGCACCGTTACAAACCGGCCAATGATCGTTTCGTTTTCAGGCGACTACCACGGCATTTTGGATGAAGTGATTTTGCGCGGCACCAAGAGCCTGCGATCCATCCCGGGTGCTCCGGGAATCTTACCGTCGGCCGTTCAACACAACTTGGTGCTCGACTACGGCGAAACGTCGGCGCTTGAAGTAATTCGACAACGCGCTGCCGACATTGCGGCGGTGGTTGTGGAACCTGTACAAAGCCGTCGGCCCGACTTGCAGCCGCGCCTGTTTTTGAAAGAGCTGCGCGCGCTCACGAAAGAGCTTGGAATTGCGCTCGTTTTTGACGAGATAATCACCGGGTTTCGTCTCTGTCCGGGAGGTGCACAAGAGTATTTTGGAATTGAGGCGGACATTGCCACGTACGGTAAGATCCTGGGCGGCGGTCTACCCATCGGCGCCATTGCAGGGTGCCGGCGTTTTATGGACGCGCTCGACGGTGGAAGTTGGCAATACGGCGACGCGTCGGTACCCGAAGTCGGAGTAACCTACTTTGCGGGGACTTTTGTGCGTCATCCACTCGCCCTTGCCGCGTGCAAAGCTTCGTTGGAGTATGTCAAACAGGCCGGACCGGAGCTTCAAAGCGAGGTGACACTGAGGACGGCCAAGTTGGTAGGCGCTATCAACGCCGACCTGAAACGCGCCGAAGCTCCCTACAGTCTGACAACGTGCGGGTCATGGTTTAAGCTCAACTACGCAGACGATCTACCCTTTGGCGGACTCCTCTTTTTCTGGCTGCGGCTGAAGGGCCTGCACATTTGGGATGGTCGCGTTGCATTTCTGACAACCACCCATACCGACGAAGACTGCGCTGCAATTCGAGAAGCGTTTGCTTCGAGCATTCGAGAAATGCAAGAAGCGGGCTTTTTGCCCACTCCGAAACGCTCCGACAGCTTTGCCGTGCGCCCCGCCGCGGGCGCGCGTATTGGAAAAGACGAAAGTGGCAATCCGGCTTGGTTTATCCCCGATCCGAATCGCCCCGGCCAATATCTAAAATACCTTACCTCGGGCAAGACAAGCCATGACCTTACCGTTTGATACCCGCTTCCATTCAGTTGAATTTGACCCTTTTCGTTCGGGTGAAATTGAAGACTGCGCTCCATCCACCGCCGCGCAGCGGGAGGTGTGGGTCGCCTCGCAATTTTCAGATGAGGCAAAACTCGCATACAACGAGTCAATTACCATTCACCTGACGGGCCCGCTCGATGTACCAACGCTCAAGGCCTCGGTAGGTGCCCTCGCTCGCCGGCACGATGCCCTGCGATCCACCTTCAGTCGGGATGGTAAACTCCTCTGCGTTGGGGTAGAGCCCGAGGTGCCTTTCAAACTGGTTGACCTGACTGGAACGGCAAACGAAAACCGGGGCGCCCTGCTTCAAAACTTCATTTCGGCCGAAGTTACAACACCGTTTGACCTGGAGTCGGGGCCGCTTCTCCGCGCCGCACTTGTCAAGTTTGATACAGACGATCACCGCCTCATTCTGGGCAGTCATCACATTGTCTGCGACGGTTGGTCCTTTGCTGTCCTCCTTGACGATCTGGCGGCGATTTATACAAGTCAGGTGGGTTTGGGTGAAAGGCTGAAGCCGGAGATGTTGGCAAAACTTTCACCGGCTCACCGGTTTGCCGACTACGCGCGCGACGAAGCCGGTCGAAACGCGGAGCGTGAAGAAACCTTCTGGCGCGGCGTTTTTGAAACAATTCCCGATGCGCTCGACCTACCCACGGATCGGCCACGCCCCGCGCTTCGAGCATTTGGATCTGCCCGAGTGGATCTACCCATTGGCTCAGAACAGTTGCTCAACCTGAAAAAAGCGGGAGCGAAAAACGGGGCGAGCCTTTTCGTCACGTTATTTTCAGCCTTTTACGTGCTCATGCAGCGATTGTCGGGCCAGTCTGACATTGTGATTGGTGTTCCCGCTTCGGCGCAAAGCGCGTTGGGTCTTTCGTCGCTTGTCGGGCATTGCGCCAACCTTCTACCCATGCGAATGCGGGCCGACAAAAACGCCCGGTTTGCCGACGTTCTCAAAGCGGCGCGCGCCGTTGTGCTCGACGCCTACGATCACCAGCGTTTCACACTGGGATCGGTTCTACCCATGTTGCCGCTGCCGCGCGATCCAAGCCGCCTTCCGCTGGTTCAGGTTTTGTTTAACTTGGACACAGGAATGGAAGGTGCCGGTGGACTGCGTTTTGGTGACGCGTCCGCGCGTTTTCGAGGAAATCCCCGGATTGCGGAGACGTTTGAACTGTTTCTCAACGTGTTTGAATCACACGGAACGCTCGCGCTTGAATGTCAATATTCCACCGCACTCTGGGATCGGCAAACCATTGAAGCTTGGCTCAATGGGTATGTGACCCTTCTCGGCGCGATTACAGAATCGTGGGAGACGAGCTGCGCCGATCTACCCATTGTAACCGCCGACCAACGGCGGGCGCTGCTTTCAGAGTACAACGCAACCCACGCTGAATGCCCGGCGGCAACGGTGGTGGACCTTTTCCGCAAACAGGTGAGCTTGCACCCTCAAAAAGAAGCCGTTTTGGACGGCTCGCGTGCGTACACATACTCCGACGTTGAAGCTCGCGCCGCGCAGGTGGCGGGGTTTCTCAAAGCGCGGGGCATTGGTCGGGGCAAACGGGTCGCATTCGCGGTGTCGCGCTCAGCCGATGTGGTGCCGCTCCTTCTTGGAATTCTCGCATCGGGGGCGGCGTATATTCCTGTCGATCCGCGCTACCCAGCCGAACGTATGGTGGCCATGGTCGGCGCCGCGGCAATGGTACTTGTCGAACCTGAAACGCTCGAAGTGGTAACCCAGGCGGTTGCCGCCGCGGCTTCGACAGCGACGGTGACACTTACCTCGCACGTTTTTGAAAGCGGCGCGGGTCAACCCTTCACTTCAGACGCTCTACCCGACGACGTGGCTTATGTGATTTTTACGTCGGGTTCAACAGGTGTACCCAACGGCGTGCAGATCTCCCACAAAAATCTTACAAACTTCGTTGAGTCAATGCGGGTAGATCCGGGCATGACAAGCGCCGATGTGCTGGTTGCCGTGGTAACCTTCTCGTTCGATATCGCGGGGTACGAACTATACGTTCCGCTTTGCTCCGGCGCACAACTTCATGTTGCGAGCGGCGACGCCGCGTCGGACGGACGCGAGCTTGCGTCGCTTCTCACGCGCTCGCGCGCCACAGTTCTTCAGGCGCCTCCGGCGGTGTACCGCATGTTGCGCACCGCGGGCTATGATCCCAAGGGGTTGCGAGCGCTGGTGGGCGGGGAGAGCTTTCCACCCGACTTGGCCCAATGGCTGCTTTCAAGCGGCGCCACAGTGGTCAACTGCTACGGACCCACAGAAACAACGATCTGGTCAACGCTTTACCACGTGACCGAGGTGTCAGGTTCCATCCCCATCGGGCGTCCGATTGGCAACACTCAGGTGTACGCATTGGACGATCGCATGGCTCTCAGACCCATCGGGGCGTGGGGTGAACTCTACATCGGTGGCAGTGGGGTGGCGATCGGCTACCTCGACAGACCTGACATGAACAGTCGGCGGTTCGTGCCCGACCCGTTTTCGGACGTGCCCGGAGCGCGCCTGCACCGCACAGGAGACATCGGCCGGCGCCGTGGCGATGGAGTGTTGGAGATCGCCGGCCGAAACGACGACCAGGTAAAGATCAGAGGTCACCGAGTAGAACTGGGAGAGGTGGAAGCTGCGCTTTCAACTCACCCGGCGGTGCTTGAATGCGCTGCGGCGGCCGTTCGAGAAGCGGGTGTGGAAGCTCGACTTGCTGTGTTCTTCGTGCTGCGACAAGGGGAGAATCTGACACCGACGGAAGTGCGCCGTTACCTTCGGAGTCGACTGCCCGAGGTGATGATCCCTCAGTTGGTCGCGGAACTACCTTCTCTACCTCGCACTCCCAACGGTAAGATTGACCGTCGGACGGCCGTGAAGTTGGGGAGCGGCCAGCGTCACGTTGAACGGGAGCGAATTGCGCCCAAGACGGAGGCTGAAAAGCTTCTGGTAGAATTGTGTGAACGATCCGTGGGGGGAGGCGCACTTTTTGGAACGAATGGTAACTTTTTTGAGGGTGGCGGCGATTCGCTCACGTGCATGTCGATTGTTTCAGAAATTGAGAATCGCACGCGCGTTCGCATTCCACCACGGGCGTTGATCCTGTCTACCCTGGGTGAAGTGGCCAAGCTTGTGGAGAACGCCGGCCTGTCATGACCCCTTTCTTTTTCGGCGATTCATCATCCCCGTTGTGGGGAGTGGTGGACGAACCTCCCGCCGCCGTTGAGCGCGGCCACGGGGTACTCATCTGCCCGCCGATTGGACATGAATATGTCCGTTGTCACTGGGCACTTCGTCAGGTAGCATCCACGCTGGCCAAACAGGGACACCACGTTTTACGATTTGACTGGCACGGCGTGGGCGACTCTTCGGGGAGTATGTTCCAGGCAACCGTTGCAAGGTGGTGTGAAGATGTACACACGGCGAGCCGAGAGCTTCTCGACTCTACGGGAGTGTCTTCCATGTCCATTGTGGCGGTTCGACTCGGCGCGGCGCTCGCGGCGCGTGCGGCAAAAAAGGTGAAGGCGAGGGCGTTTGTTGTGTGGGATCCGGTTGTGGACGGCGCATCTTACATAAACTCGCTGAAACGTTTGCACGCGAAGATGTTGGTGGACGACAAGCGCTTTTGGACACTCGGAATTGGAAAGGTCCGTCTACCCCTCAGAGTGAACTCGTGGGGGTAGAATTTTCGTCGACCCTGCTTGCAGATATCGCCGGCCTGACACCGGCCGATTTCTCGAATGTGTCGGCTCCGCTTTTGGGACTTGTTTCATCTACCCAAGAACCTCCCCCGCCGGACTACCTATCCCGGTTGGAAGGACGCGGCGCGGAAGTGCTTCAAAAAACGTGCACCGCTCAACCGGGATGGGAAGATGTTCGGCGCGCGGATGAACTTCTTTTGCCCGGTGATGTTGCTCTTGTCATTGCTTCCTGCTTGGAGAACACCCCATGACGGTGGTGAACGAAAAACCAATTCAGTTTGGTCAAAATCGCGGTTTGGTGGGAATTGTCACGGTGCCAACCACCCTGGATGTTGATCGCCCGGCTGTAATTATTCTGAATGCCGGTCTGATTCACCGGGTGGGACCGTTTCGGTTGAATGTGGATCTGGCGCGCCGGCTTGTGGAGCGCGATTGGCTCGTGTTTCGGATCGATCAATCTGGGCTGGGTGACAGCGCGGCTCGTCCGGGTACGCTCCATTATGAAGAGCGAGCTGTTCTCGATGCCCAAGACGCCATGGACGCATTGAGCGCACGTTTGGGTGTGAAACGGTTTATTGTTGTGGGCCTTTGTGCAGGGGGGCTTTCTACCCATCGAGCCGCACTCGAAGATGAGCGCATTGTCGGGGGTGTTTTGCTCGATGCGTACGCTTACGCAACCCCCACACACGCGCTCTACGCGGCCATGAATAAAGCCGCTTCGCCTGCGTTTTGGCAACGCGCCGGGCAACGTGCTCTCACCTTGTTGCGGGGAGCCCGGGGCGGAGATCCTACCACCACACGGGTCGCGGACGTTCAACCGCCGCGCAGTCCTGAGAGCCCTATGGACGGCGAGCAGCCGGGCCAAGATGCGGCGGCGGTTTTCGCAGAAGACTGGCCCGCGCGGGATGTGATTGAAGCAGAATTGAACGGCATTTTAAGCCGTGGAACTCAACTTTTGTTTGTGTACACCGGTGGCTGGTCTGACTATGTTCATCGCGACCAATTTTTTGAGATGTTTCCCCATCTGACCTACCCTGAACGGGTGCAGGTTGAATTTTATGCCGATGCTGATCACACCTACGCCGTGGCCTCCCATCGGGCGCGTATGATGTCGCGAGTGGAGAATTTTCTGGATGGTTTTGCCCGAGCGCGAGCGGCGCGCGTGGCCTGAAATGGGGGCCTATTGTTCGGCGGGTTTTATTGCGCGACAGTGAGCGATACCCACCAGTCTTTGTCAAACTGTGCACCGTAAGTTGACATTTGCACCATGTTGCCGTTGAGTTCCCACCACTGATTGGTTTCTGAATGGGTAGATTTGGTGCCGCAGGTTCCAAGGGAGCTGAGGGGCGGGCCAACGGTGTTGCGCAATGCGACAACGACTGTGTCGCACGCGTTTACCTTGAGGGTTGTGTCAAGCGCAATAGAATACCTGTGCATTTTGTTATCACCGGGTATGGTGAGAGTTTCAATAAGCTGTAATGGGTAGGCCTGAGCGCCGACATTGGGATCGATCGCGAGCGGGTCACTTCCGGCGGGAACGACGGTGACCGAGGCCGTCCACGGGTCGGTTGGTGCGGTACTACTTGTTTCACCGGCCGCAAACGAAAAACCTGACAGGTCAAACCCCGTTACAAATGGACCAAAAACGGTGACAGAAAACGTGCCATCCTCTTCTGGAAGGGGAGAAACGAGAGACTGGCAGATGGAGATATCGGCCCCTACCGCGTTGTCGTAAACGTTCTCACCCATGGTGGGGCAGTTGGAACTTCCACCCCCTCCGGTAGAACTTGTGGAACCCGTGGTGGTGGCGTTCGTGGTTGTTCCCCCCGAGCCGCCGCCCCCCGTTGGTGAACCTCCCGTTCCGCCGCCGCCGGTGGATGTGGACTCACTTGTGCCGGAACAAGCGGCACACAAACCGATTGCGAAAAGCAGGGGCCAACTGGAAAGTCTCATTCAATCCTCCAACCGGGTTGGGGCAGCACGTTGCGACCCCTGAATTGGAATGTTCCACAGATTTGCCTGGAATGGAATTCTGTTCGAAAGAGAATGGATCGTTTCTGACATACAAAGTCGGTTTTGCGTGCGACTTGCTCACTTGGTTGCCCTCCACCGGTGGCACGCATCTTGGAATCTGGGAAAAACGTGCAAGCGCGTTCTTCAAAAATTGCCCGGAAATCGGCCACTGCGGCCGACGCGGGCTTTGTGTCGTAGGCGGACGCGTGACGGACAAAGAAGCAGGAGGGATCGATGGGTACGGCATGGTTTGTCATGAGGACTAAGGGGAACCCCGAGGGGCCCTATCCGATGGAGTTGATAGTCAAGTATATCTACGATCATCTCATTGACGCGACAGCGGAGGTGTGTGCGACGGGGCAGTCGGTATGGATAAAAATCACCGAGGTGGAAGCATTTGCTACTGCGCTCTACGAGGCGTCCGAAAGGCAAAAAGGCGCTCGTCCCCCGCTGGCCCCAACGGCTGAACCCTCCACAACGTTTAGGCCACCGGAGGTCTTCGCAGCCGGCGGACATTCGCCGCGTCCACCCGCGGTAATGAGGGTTGAGACGCCCGCAACCCCTGTTGTGTCTCCCACTCCTTCCGCACCGCAACGGTTGGCTGGCGGTACACGCGGAGTAAAACGCCGCCGGGCATTTGCCATCGTGGGCGCTCTGGCAACCATCCTTCTGGTGGTTGCCGGAAGCTGGGCGATCATGCGCCCCAGTCGAACCACTCGCGACGCCCGTGTGCGTCAGGCGCTTGTGCATGTGGTGGCCGGTGACAGCGGGGGCGCGGGCTTCTTTGTGGCGGGTCCAGACGCCAACGCGTACGTCGTCACAGCCTACCACGTCATTGAGTCGGGCGACCCCGTACGGATTGAGCGAATGGTGGAGGTATCTGACAAGAAATCGTACGTGGAGGCCTACCCATCCACGGAAGTTGTGGCGGTGGATCCGGATGCCGATCTGGCGATTGTTCGCCTAAAGGAAGTGCAGGCGGATAGGTTTTCTACCCTACCCCTGGCAAAAGGTCCGGTGAAGGACGAGAAAATCACGGCACACGGATTTCCCCGATCTAACCTGGGAAAACTTGAGTCTTCCGTAAGTCAAGAAGGTAAGATCAGCGCTACAACCAAGTTCCGCGTGTTGGACCGAGTCACGCGAAGGGAAGTTCGGGCCAACGCCATCGAAGGGATCATCATCTCCGCTCAACTGGAGCCGGGCTACAGCGGCGGCCCGACGGTGAACGAAAATGACGAAGTTGCGGGGGTCAACGTTCTAAAGGACAAAGAGCACACACAGCAAAACGGAGCGGTTAGCGTGGAGGTGTTGGCGAAACTTCTGGCAACCCTCAAACCCGCCGAGGCGCCGCCGCCCCCCAACGTTGAAGAGGTGAAGGCTCTACTGACCAAAATTCAAACTGAATATTTGAAACGCCCCACGGCCGACCGCATGGAAATTCGAGAGAGCGAATTTGTGGCAAGCGAAGATCTCCCCATGGTGCGCAAGATGGCATCGGAGATTGCTGAACTCTCGCACGACATGTCACCTGACGAAAACAAGATCACCGGCCCTGCCCGACTTGGATTCGTGTTTGCGGGATTGCCCGGGAAAGGGCTGGCAACATACCGCTCGTCGGAAGTGACGAAGGAACTTGCGCCGTGTCCAAAGCAGGCGCTCGCCCTGTTTGGACTCGGCCGAGACAGCAGTGGTAAGTCGGCAAAGGCTCCGATTATCGATTGCGAAAACTACGCAAGTAGGGCCCTCGCTTGGGATCTGACGGCGAGCGTTCTGCAATGGGAAGATGCGGAACAGGAACTCACAGTGTCATCTGTAGAGAAAGCCAACGACGACTCTCGCGCTTACAAAGCCACGGTCAGCACCAAAGGCTCCGCCACGAGCTTTTCGGTGTGGGTGAGTACCGAGCAGGGTCGACTGCGTCTCAAGCTGTTTGACGACTCTGGAAAGCCCTATTGGATTGAAAGACATGGCAGCGCCGATGCCGCCGCATTCAACGGAACCTGGTATGTTCGCGGAACGCGGCAGCGCGTGGTCTTGAGCGACGATGTGACCATTGACGCAAAGATCACCGAGCGCCTCGACATCAGTGTGGATGCCGAGGGCAACGCGCAGGTGAAACACCACTTTCTCAGGGAGTGGTACACAGATCCCGGCAAGCTGTGGACTTGCAATCAGTCGAATTCTATGGAGGTCGGGATGGAGCAAAACTTCAGGGGGGTGCTGAAAGAGGGTGCGATTCGCATGTTCCCTACCGTACAAAATAGGGACGGATCGCCGAAGACGGAGCGCGTCGGTGTGGACGGAAGGCGGTGCACATTGCCTGTACACTACACCGCCGACAAGCTGTTCGTGCTGCGAATCGTGCAGAACAAGCTGGTGCTTCATCGCACGGACGGCAGTACCTACCCTGAACGGATCGACTTTGCCCGGTGAGGGTAGATCATGGCTCCGCCGCTTAAAGAATTGGAGCAGAGGACGTTTGGAAGTTGGCGTCTGCTTACCCTCGTGGACTCGGGGGGAATGGGCGCCATCTTCCAAGGTCAACACACCGAACTTGGAACACGCGTGGCGATCAAGGTGCTTTTGATGGGTACCGACGCGCCCGCCGAGGTGGTCGTCCGATTTCTGAATGAAGCAAAAATCGGAGCCAATCTCGTTCATCAAAACATCGCTCGAACGATTGATCTGTTTCGAGACTCCGATGGTAGAAGCTTTATTGTGATGGAGTGGTTGGATGGGGAGAGTCTGGCCCGACGACTGCGCCGCGGACCGTGCAGTTTGCGCGAGGCCGAATCTATTTCACTCGGGATTTGCAAGGGTCTGGGTGCTGCCCACCGATCGAACATTGTGCATCGGGATATCAAACCCGGAAATGTATTTTTGGCACGCGAACACGGTGAGCTGGTACCCAAGATTATCGATTTTGGCATTGCCAGACTTACCGCTTCGAGCAACCATACTCGCACGGGGCTTGTCATGGGAAGTCCCCCATACATGGCTCCTGAACAATGGAAAGGTGCAAAACACGTCACGGTTCAGTCAGACGTATTTGCTCTTGGCGTAGTGATCTACGAAATGATGACGGGGACGAACCCATTTGCGGGGGACACCCTTCCGGAGATCTCTGTCAAAATCACCACACAGTCGTTGCCACCCCATCCCAATATTCCTCCGCCGATATTCGATGTTCTGCTCGCTGCAACGGCGCGCGACTCAACCACTCGAATCTCGTCGGCCGACGACCTCGGCGCTCTTTTAGCTGCCGGATTTGCCCGCGCCGAGGGGAATGCCGATGGCCTTGTCGACCCGTTATTGGTAGAGCCGTCCACTGAGGTCTCCAATGACTGCCCGCCCGTTGCACCCGTGCCCCAAACGGTGGGTGGGCAAACCGTCCCTGAATCTACCGGAGGGGTGGCACGGACACCGGAGGGTTTACCCCCTTTGTCACCTCATTACGCGCCGCCCGTATTGATGGACGAACATGCGGTCGCGGAAAACGGGTCGGCATCGGCATCGGCGCTTTGGAGTTTTCTAAAACCCGCCGCACCCGCGGCGATCCTCATGGCGGTGCTGTCCATCCTACTACGCTTTGGTACGATCTACCCAGAAGCCACAGCTTCATTTGGTATGGCGACAACCATCATTTTCGCGTTGATGGCGACGGCGCTCTTCGGCGGCGCGAGCATTTGGGTGATCCGCCAAAAAGGCTCGCGCGCGCGGGCGATGCTCGCGGCCTTGTTGCTCACGGCATGCTGCTGGGGAAGCCTCATCATTGTCGGCGAAACATGGGCGGCGCTCGATGCCCGTGGAATGTCGTGGAAACGCGAGGCGGCCCGCAAACAAGTGTTTCAACTCGGCATGGGAAACGGATCACTGTGGCTGGCTGGGCTCGCCCTCGGTGCTTTGGTGACATGGGTTAGAACCGTGACCCCCGAAGAAAATGAGCAGGAAGATGCCCCGCCTTTGTAATATGCTGAATGCGCAAACCTGACTGTCTAGCTGAACTGTTCGTATCGATCGAGCGAATTATCAATCGTCTCTGTCGTGATGGAGTGCGCGCTCCAAAGCGATGCGAGTGCCGGGTTTAAACCCCAATTTGTGGAAAAAGGTGAGCAGTTCGAGTTGAGCCCAATCGACCTGGGTTTGAACGCGGTCGATCTGAATGCCTTTTAGGTTGGTGGCGAGTTGACTCCACAGGGCGCGCCCTACACCGTGGCGAGCGTGTCGCGTGTCTACCCCGATCGCGTCGATCGTCGCGACGGGTTCCGGCACGCCGAAATCACCGTAATAGACAGATCCGAGTAGAAAGCCTACCACCTTACCGTCGATTTCGGCGGCGAGGCTGATGCGTACACTTGTGTCGTTGAGCGCTCGGTCGAGGCGAAGGCGAAAGTAGTCTCGGCGGAGTCTACCCGATGCCTGCGCGTCGATGCGAACAATGGCGTCGAGGTCACCGTCGCGGAGGAGTCGAACGTCAATCGCGTGGTTTTCTTCGGTTGAATCGACGGTGTTCACGGCAGATGCTCCTCTTTTTGAATGTCGGCGAGGCCGGGCGTAAAAGCCAATTTTTCAAACCGGTACGCTCCCCAAAGCGCGGCGCCGATTGCTCCGGCATAAATGGCATCGGGATGTGTACGCACGTCGAGCTTTGAGGCTCCCTGTTTGTGGAGCGCGTCGTTCAGGCATGCAGCCAAACCGGTATCGGCGGACAAGCCGCCGGTGACGAGAACCACTCCTTCCACCTTGCTTGAGCGGAGCAATTTGGCGAAGCCGGCCGCCATAGATTCGTGAATGCCGCGTAGAATATTCGCTGTACTGATGCCTCGCGATACCATGTTGATCACGTCGGTTTCAGCGAGCACGGCGCAGATGCCCGACACTTTTTCGGGGGTTTTACCCTCTTGGGAAAGTGTACCGATCTCTTCGAGCGTGACGCCCAAGTATCGGGCGATGTTTTCGAGAAACTGACCCGTGCCCGACGCACATTGACTTGTCATGCGGTAGTCGAGCACTTTGGCGCGGGCGTCGAGTTTGATCGCGCGGGCATGGAGCGCCCCCACATCAAGAGCCGCTCGCGCCGCCGGGTCGAGAAAAATGGCTCCGCGGGCGTGGGCCGTCATTCCATAAAAATGTCCGGTCCGAAATTCTACCAGTTCACCCTCGCCTGTGGTGGCCACATAGTCCACTTTTTCACGGGGAAGATTGGCTTCTGACAGGGCGCGATCGTACGCAAGTTCAATGACCTGACGGGCATCGCGGCGGCGGTTTCGTTCAACCACTTTGGCGAGCACCCGCGTACCCGCACGTTCGCGACCGCTGCCTTTGGGGCTCTGCAAAACCGCCACTTTGACGGCACTGGAACCGATATCCACACCGGTTGTGATCACCATGACGGCCTCCTCAAACGCTTTCTGCCTGAGCGGCGCGCCGGGCGAAAAGCGCCGCGCCAAGGGCACCGGTATAAATGGAGTCAGGCGAGATGTTGATGGTTCGATCGCCGTAGTTTTCTTCTACCAGTTTGCGAAGGGCAAGGACCGCCGCCGCGTTGTTTGCCACTCCGCCTGTAAAGGTAAACTCGTTGGAAATCCCGCCGGATCGAGCGAGAAGCGCCATGGCGCGGAGGATGATGGCGCGGTGCAACCCCGCCAAGATGTCTTCCCTTCGTTGACCCATTGTCAGCCGATCGCGCAGTTCGGCCCCGGCAAACACTGTACAAGTCGAGTTGATTTTGACATGGCGTTGAGAGGTGAGCGCCATGGGACCAAGTTCGTGTACACCGAGGTTCATTTCATCGGCAATGTATCCAAGGTAACGACCGCAGCCCGCCGCGCAGCGATCATTCATTTGAAAGCTTGTGACAATGCCATTTTGATCCACCTGAATGGCTTTTGTATCTTGACCTCCGATATCCAAAACTGTAGCGGTGTTGGGGAAGATCACGTGCGCGCCGAGGCCGTGACACAGAATTTCGGAGCGGATGTTTTCTTTGGGAAAGGGTAGGCGCTGACGACCATACCCGGTGCCGATGGACTTGACGGCTTCAATTGGGGTGGAAGATGCCTTTGTGACCACCTCCGTGAGGCCTGCCTTGATCGAGTCGGCCTCGTTTTCAAGGCTTTGGGAGAGGGCGGCGCGGATGTTTCCTTCAAAGGTAAGGTCCATCCTTTCGTTTTCAACGGCGATGATGGCTTTATCAAAAACGCTCATCAGGTCTTCAAACGAAACATCGCCCGACGCGAGTTGTTCCGCGAGTCGACTGTAGTCGCTCGACGCTTGGTCCCTGAAGAAGTCGCTCTTTTTTCCACCCGTCAGGCGAGGCTTTTTTACCTGGTCTTCCATGGTGTCAAAGATTGTTTGAAGGCGGGCCGCAACCTTTGGAGCGTTTGATCCAAATCGAGGGTTTTTGGCCTCTTTTTCTGCCTCTTCCCGCAGCTTTTGAACTTGAGAAAGCTGCTGTTGGCGGCGAAACGAGTGGAGCAGGCGTTTTTTGAATCTACCTGCCGACTCGGCATCTGAAAAGCTTGTCAGATCTCTTTCAATGAGAGCAAACCGCGCCCCGATAAATGCTTCGTCGCGGGCGATGTCGGCGGCAAGGTCGTAGTTGGATCGACTGTTGGTGATACCACGCCCGAGCACGTGGGCGTTTTCGTCGAGCAGCACTGCTTTGGTGGTGGTGGAGCCCAGGTCAATTCCGAGGTAGGTTTTCACGGAAGGCTCCCTTCTGAACCCAACACGGGAAGGTGCCGTTCTACCTTTGCCGGGGCGGCGCCTCGCCTCCGCTGTTCAATCATCTGCAGGTAGCTCTCAATACGGTTCATCACGTTGGCCGCAGAGAAATAGCGTGGGTCAACCAAGTCGGTTTCTATAAAGCCTGCGGCGCATCCGGTGCGGCGCTCGATCTCTCGGAGAATAAGGAGTTGACCCGACGAGAAGCTATTGCAGCTTTTTACCGAGTTGACGAGCAGGCCGTCGGCTTGATACTCGTGAACATACTTTTCAATCAGGTCAATTCGCTGAGGTAAACTCAGGTTTGTATAACAACCGGCGCAGTAGTCCGCGAGCGTTTCAAGGGGATGATCGGGGTCGTGTCGAAACCCCATGTCGTAGAGTCCGCCGACTTTCGTGTACGTGGACGCAACAACCACAGCGCCCTGGTCATAGAACATTTTCCAGAGTTCTTGGAACGATGTCCAGTTGGGTGGACCTTCCACAACGAGGCGATATTTTTCGGCGCCCATAGGCCCATCTGGGGTTACGGGGCCAAGCCCCTTGGCGGCCCTGGCAAAAACCTCTTCTTTGAGCGTTTGATAATACTCCACAGCGGCCGGTGTTCCGCGGAAAGCGGTGAACATGGGGCCGATGTAATAAACCCCACCGAAGTACGCATCGATGGGTGAAGGCTTGGTTTTGGCCGATTCCAACACGGTGACAAGGTCGTCTTCCGCTTTGGCGGACAACCTGAGTGCGGCGCGAAGTTTGTCTTCGTCGTATTTTGTGCCTGTCACTTCTTCGAGCTTTGGAATGATCTCCGTCTTTAGTTGACTGACCACGTAGTCGCGCATTTCAGGGGTGAAACTCCCATCACCCTGGTAGGGCACATGCAACATGGCAATGGGGCAGTTGTACTGACGCTTGAGCAGTTCAAACCATTTTAGGAAGGTGAAACAACCCGTATAAGAAAGGAGGAGCAAGTCAGGTTCGGGAAGCTTTTCACCCGTAGGGCCGATATTTCCGGCTTTGAGCATACCAATGTCGCTTTTGACGTAAGCGCACACGTCTTCAGAGTGACCGAGCTTTTCAGCCTCGGTGATAAAACCGCCGGAGCGCTTGCGCATGCCCGACTGGAGCGCGTTGATTTCTGGGTAGAGAGGCAACACATCAAACGCGTGAAGCAGTTCTGTCAGGTTGCCTGGAACAAATGTGTACACCACCTTTTTTTTGGACTCACCCGCTTTGGACAGCGCGTGAAAATGGCCTGCGATCATTTCTTTTTGCAGGGCCATGCTGCGGTCTTTTTCGGTAGTCATGCGGGGCTCCAGAGTTTGATAGAATCGGCGAACGTGCCTGCCTGCTCGCGAATGACCTGAAACTGACCCAGGTTTTCGGAGTATTTAAACGCTGTCCACGGGATCTGTTCGCGGTCGAGCGCTTCAGTCAGCATGGGTTGTTCAAGAAGGGCCGGGTCGCAGAAACTCGGTGCTGCAAACACCACCCCTTCGGCTTTTGTGCGTCTGACGATGTCCATCAGGGCATCCCCTTTTTCACGCCTTGGCTCGTACAAAACGGCGTTGGAATGGGAGTGGGTAAGGAACGCCTCCGCGATGGCGGTGAGCGGATCTCCCTCTGTGGAGATCTCCTGGGTAAGCCAGCGCTTGCTGAGCGTCATGTCGTCCCAAACAATGTAACAACCCGCCATTTCAAGCGTTTTGATGAGACCGAGGGGAGGTTGTTCACAAAACGACCCAATGGTGACAACTCGCGCATTGTCGCGCATGGGCCTGTCAGATGCGTTGACAGCGGCGATATAGTCGCGAATGAGAGTGGTATGTTCTTCTACAGGGAGAACGTTTCCGGCAAAAAGAACGAGGTACGATTCAAGCGCAAGGGCGCGCCAGGGAGCCGCGTTTCGAAGGGCGAACAGGTCTGAAACGGCGCTGCGATTTTCGTTGTACTTGACAATGGACCGGCGCAGATCATCGTCGGTGACGGGGCGACCGCCGAGCTTGGCAAGATCGTCGCGAAGATGACCTAGTTCGCCTCGAAAAAACTTACCACCCACCTTTGGGTCAAAGTTTTGAGGAACGTCCACGTACCGAACATATTTTTCAGGAAAGAGCACTCTCCACATGCCCGACAAGTTGCGAATGACGTCGCACGTGGATGGGAAGAGAAAGCCGTCAATGAGTTGAAATCTACCTGAAAGCGCCAGTTCTATAGTGCTCCGAGGGATTTGGCAGATGTACGATTGAAAGTATGCGTCGCCGCGAATGATCTCAATCTGACCCCTGCCACCGGTGATCCCCACGGGTAACATGCCGGCGGCATCCACCACTTCACGTGGAGCATAAATGGGTAGATATCCAATTACCTTGGCGCCGGGATGTTCATCACGGAACTGTTTGACTCGACCGAGGTCGAGGTCATGGTAAAGCGCGTCGGCCTTTTCTGCGATCTGTTCGGGGGTCATTGGTTTACCCTTGACCAAAGAGGGGCTTGCGCCGTTCTAGAAAGGCGGCGATCCCCTCGTTGGCGTCGGCGGTTTCCATGAGTTCGTCGACGTAAAGTTTTTCAAGTTGAGGGAGGGTTGTATCAAACTCGCGGGCCAAGCCCGAGCGAGCGGCGCGCTCGGCAAATCGGAGGGAAGACGCCGAGGTAGGAAAGAGCTGTTCGCGCGCAAAAAGAAGGGCCTTTCGCTCGGGATCTTCGTTTACCTCGGACACAAGCCCGAGGTGGTGCGCATCGGCGGCGGAGAGGGTTCTGCCCGAAACGCAGAGGTCAAGTGCGGCTCCACCTCCCAAGCGCCATGGTAAGATCACCGATGCCATGGGTGGGAAAACAGCAAGCTTGATTTCAGGTTGTCCAAGTGCTGCGTCGGGGCTCGCAAAGATCCACGTGCAATACGACGCCAGTTCAAGCCCACCGCCTTTGCACTGACCGCGAACGGCGGCAATGGTAGGTACCGCCATTTTCAGAAGGAGCCGAAACAGGGCATGGAAGGTTTGGAGCATGGCGGGTGCTTCCTCTTTGCGGTGCTCGGCCACGCTTGCGCCAAAGGAGAAATGGGCACCCGCACCCTCAAAAACGATGGCTTTCAGGCGGGGAGAATTGTGTTCTGTGAGCGCCTCCACGAGCGCGCCGATCATTGTTTTGTCTAAGATATTCCCTTTCGGAGCGTTGAGAATCAAGCGAAGGAGCTGCCCGTTTTCAGAAACGGAACAGAGCACCGGACCGGTTTCAGCCATGGCCATCTCCAAAACGGAATGTCAGGTTCGCTTGCGAGGGAGGATAGACTCGATCAATTCAGGCCCCCAGGTTTCACCGGCGGCGAGCTTTTGGCGCAGAGCGATGAAGTCGGCTTCTCGGCTTTCTTTGGTGCCTTCGTTAAACGCTCGGAAGCCGGCGTTGGCCTCTGTCATCATGTTGAGCGCGAGCCACGCCCGATTGGTTTCGCGGTTTTTATCCCAATGGGCGAGTTTGTGTTTGCGAATGGACTCAATTGTTTTTGCGGTGCAGTTGGGCATGGTCATGAGGAGGGAGGTGACCATTTTTTCAACCGTCTTATCGAGGAGCGAAAGATCGCGTTTGCCCTTTTCCATAAGCGCTTTTCCGGCGGCGAGCGCTTCACCTTTTTTGGTTTCACCAAACACGATGCGACCGCCGTCTACCCATTGTTCTGTAATGACGGTGGGGTTTGGGATGAACTTGCCATCGACATTGAGAGCGGGCAGAGCTTCTGTAATGAGGCCGAGCCGGAGGGCTTGGTAAGCTGTCCACGGTTGGCAGAGGGTACAGCTTGTCATGGCAGCTTCTACGCTGACAAACAAGGGTAGAAAGTCTGTTGCACCTCCGTCGGGGGCCGAGCCGTGTTTGGGGCCCGCCTGACCAAACTGGGCGAGGTCGCTCGCAACGGAAAAGTCACACGCCATTCCAATTTCTTGACCACCGCCGATGCGCATACCGTTAACACGGCAAATGACGGGTTTATCGCATTGGAGTATACCCGTTACCATGTCGTTGAAGAGGCGCATGTATTGGGCATATTCAGATGGTCTACCCGCGTAATATTCTGCGTACTCTTTGGTGTTTCCACCGGTACAGAATGCTCGGTCACCGGCACCGGTAAACACCACGGCAACCACGTCGCGGGCATTGGAGGCTTTGCGGAAAGACAGGATGACGTCTTTCACCATTTCGGTGGTGTATGAATTAAACTGACTCGGGTTATCAAGAACGATCCATGCGGCGTAGAGGTTTTCAACCACGCTGCCGTTCGGGGCATGGCAGGGCTTGAGTTCGTACAGGACTTTTCCCGAACTGGGTGCGGGTCCAAGGTCGTGATCGTGAAATTCAAAAGGTGCCATGGTCGCGTTCTCCTCAAGCTTCGTCGTCGGGTATAAGCACCGGGCGACGGCGCATTCGACCTTCGTGCAGATCGTTCAGTGTCTCGTTGATTTGGCTCATCGGCCGCTTTTCTATAAACGGGGTGAGTTTGACCTTACCTTCTAGAACCAAGTTGAGCGCACCGGGGTAGTTGGAGGGTAAACACCCCCAGTTACCTTGGGCGGCGGCGTCAAACGCCATGAGGTTGGAAAGGCGCAGATTGACCTTTTCCAACGTGTACCCCACCACCGAAAGGTGCGCTCCGAAGGTGAGCAGGGTGAATGCTGTTTCTTGGCCGCGGGGATGGCCCGACGTTTCAAAGATCTTCCATAGGTAAGGATTCCACCCTTCCCCTTTGACCTTTTCTGTAACCGCTTTGCGAACAGCTCCAGGGTCTTTGTCTTTGGAGCAGACGGTAAACTTGACCCCGTGTTCGGCGAGCGCATCAAGGCGCGCTTGATCGACATCAACAGCAATGACGTTGGCGCCCAATGCCGCGGCGATTTGCGCCGCGAAACCACCCACTCCACCGGCCCCCACAATCACAGCGGTGTCGCCCGCAATCAGGCCCGATCGGAGCACCGCTTGGTAGGGAGTGGAAACCGCGTCGGCAATCACGGCCAGATCGGACAGGTCAAGTTTGGAGTGAGCCAGCGCGCGATCGTCTACGGGGCAGAGGCCGCGGCCGGGGACAACCACATGGCTCGCAAAACCTCCCTGAACGTCGGACCCCGGGAACAGTTGAGAACGGCAGATGGAGCCCCTGCCTGCCCAACACAAATCACACGCGCCGCAGGGTATAACGGCCGGTACAATTACTTTGCGACCTACCATGTTTTGGGAGGCCGCGCCCGCGGCAACGACCACTCCTGAAATTTCATGGCCGAGGGTGAGCGGTAGAGCGCGGCCGGGGCGGACCTGACCATAGTAGAAACCGAGATCGGTATGGCATACACCGCAGGCCGCGACTTTGACGAGAACCTCGCCATCAGCGAGACTGCCTTGACTCACCGAGTGTTCGGCGCGGACGAGGGGAGCCCCGGGTTGCGTC
Organism: Polyangiaceae bacterium; assembly: GCA_016712345.1. Classification (GTDB taxonomy): domain Bacteria; phylum Myxococcota_A; class Polyangia; order Polyangiales; family Polyangiaceae; genus JADJRH01. The sequence goes on along the minus strand of JADJRH010000011.1, from coordinate 773,866 downwards.
ATTTGCCAGGAGCGGAGTACAAAGCTTTCCATGCGACGGGGAATGAAAGAAGCACGTCCCTCGCCATGAGACTGCCCGCACAGTTCTTGCCAGAACTCACAGTTGAGAGCCTCATTTCTCGGTTTTGAGAAGCATTTTGAATGCACGCATTGCGCCGCCCGCTGAACCGGTTGCGCCGGTTCTTAACGGCCTGTGGGGATGTTTGTTCGCATCGGCCAACCTGACTGCCGCGGTGCGCCAACAAGCCGACGGACGGGTTCCGGCGTTGCGTTTTTGCGTTGCCCTACTCCCCGTCGCAAATGTGTGATTGAGTGCAGGTGGGCATTGAGCGCGGAGGTAAGGTGGTGATCGTTCGGACGCTGCAAATAACACTTGCCGGACTCTTGTTGCTCGCGGCTGGGTGCCGCAAAGCAAAGCCGGCGGCCGGTGATCTGACGGGTAGTTTGCTCTCCGGTGGAGTGGAGCGAACGTATGTGTACAGATTGCCAACGTCGCTGGATCCTGCACAAAAGCCCTGGCCCATGGTGCTGGCTCTTCACGGTCGATTGGGGACGGGCGCGCAACAGGAGCAGCTGACGCACTTTTCTACCCTCGCCGATAAGGAGGGGTTTATTGTTGTGTACCCCGATGGAGTAGAAAAATCGTGGGCAGATGGTAGACCGGGGTCACCGGCCCAAGAAAAAGGGATAGACGACGTGGCGTTTTTGTCGGCGTTGATCGATGAGTTTGTAAACAATCAAGGAGCTGATAAAACGCGCGTTTTTGTGGCAGGAATGTCCAACGGGGCAATGATGAGCTATCGTCTGGCGTGCGATCTTTCTGACAAGGTGGCGGCCATTGGACCGGTCGCGGGGCTTATGTACACCGGCATTGTGGACACATGCAAACCCAAGCGCCCCGTGCCCGTCATGATCTTTGCGGGGACGGAAGATCCTCTCATGCCTTACGAGGGAGGCCCTGTTGGCAGCGACACAGGGGGGGAGGTGCTTTCAGCGGTAAAAACGCTTGAAACGTGGGCCAAGCTCAACGGCTGTCAAGGAGAACCTACCCAATCTACTCCAACCGACGCCGACCCCAACGATGGAACCACCCTTACCCTTTCCACCGCCTCCGGGTGTTCGGCGGGAGCCGAGGTGAAGCTGTTTACGGTGAATGAGGGCGGCCATACGTGGCCGGGGGGCAATCAATATCTACCTGAAGGATTCATTGGAAAAACCTCGCGCGACGTGGACGCAAGTCAAACGTTGTGGGAGTTCTTTAAGGCTCACCCGATGCAGTAAGGTATGGCAGAGCGCCATTCGTGCGGGGCGGCGGGGTGGCTCACATTGCGCCATTGGAGATGGGGTCAACCTGAAATGTAAAGCTTTTTGGGTACGGCATGGCGAATGCTTCTTCACTGCCCGTTAGGTACTTTTGGAGGTCTATCATGGCGCGTTACACCCGCAGCTTACGCTTGGCAGCACTTTTTTCGGTGGGTCTGCTCGGAGCGTGCAACACAGAACCCACACAGCCGGAACCTGAACCGGGCACCGAGGTGACACCCAAGTTGCCGGCGGAAGAACAGGCGGAATTGGATCAGCTGATGAAGCAGATCAACGATTCTGCCAACATGACCGCCGCAGATTTCGCCGACAAATACGCCATTTCGTACGCGGGCAATCTCCCCTACAATCCCAAAGAGGCCGAATTTCTGGATGTGATCCAGGCCTCGTCTTTGGGTCTTGATACCGACGAGATGGAAAAGCTCGGAACGAACGGCTTTATCATTTCTGACAAGAAAAAGTTCCCAACCTTCGGCTATGGGTATGCCGCCATTTACAGTCAGGATCTACCCCTTTACGTTTCCGCCGATTCTATCCTGTTTGCAGTGCACCGATCCTACGACAAAATGCTTCAGGCGGTGGAGCAGAGTTCGCTGATCCCCGAGTTGTCCAAGCTGCTTCTTGCAATGCGCGACAAGCTGTCAAAGGGCGGAGCCGGATCGCTCGGAACGCAGGCCCAGGCCGATGCAGATCTCTTCTTGGCGGTGGCAAAAAGCCTGCTTGACGACCAGTTGGTTGCGCCGGTAGCCGGCGGCTCAGCGAGCGACATTGAAGCGCTTGTGGAAGGTGCCAATCAGGCAAGCGGTGAAAAAGAAATCACCCTCTTTGGTGCCGCTCGCATTGTGGATTTTTCGCAGTTTGAGCCGCGCGGTCACTATACCGATACAGAAGAATTGAAGCGTTACTTCCGGGCGATGATGTGGCTCGGGCGTATCGACTTCAGGTTTTTAGAACCCGACCAGGCGGGCAAACTGATGTTCCATCGGCGGCAACTTGAAGGGGCGTTTGCCCTGGGTGAGTTGATGGATGATACAAGCACGGGCAAGTGGACTCAAATCGACAATACGATTCATGCTTTTGCGGGCAAAGCCGACTACATGGTCGTGCCTCAACTTGACGACTTGGCCAAAGACTTGGGAGTGACCGACCCGGGCGAGATCGCAAATATCGCCGATGGGGAGGTTGCCCAGGCGATCCTTGACGGGAAATATGGAACGCAGCTTATTTCAAGCCACATTATGATTAACGGCTTGGGGAAGGGCACGTTGCCGCTGTCGTCGAGTTTTGCGTTTTTTGGACAAAGGTACGTGGTTGACTCGCACGTTTTCTCCAATGTTGTGTACGATCGCGTTCAGGGCGGAAGTCAAAAGCGGATGATGCCCGATCCGCTCGATGCGGCGTTTGCGGCCCTGAAAAATGACCAAGCGGGTCAAATGTTGGTGCCTCAGTTGACGGAGTGGAATTACGCGCCCGACCTGCATGCGATGCGACTCTTGGTTGACGCCCATCCGCAGGAGTTTTGGCAGGACAACTTGTACAACTTGTGGCTCAATTCGCTGCGTACACTTGGACCGTCGGGAGACATGAGCGACCCGGCTTCAAAGGGGATGCCGTTTATTACAGGGACGGAGAAGTGGGGTCGCAGGGTGCTCAATACTCAACTCGCCTCCTGGGCAGAACTGAGGCACGACACGATCTTGTACGCGAAGCAGTCTTATACAGGCGGCGCCACGTGTGAGTTCCCGGACGCTTATGTTGAACCTTACCCGGAGTTTTTTGACAAACTGACCGAGTTTGCCGACCACGGGAAGGTGCTGGCAGAGCAAATCGACTTTGGAAACAATACCTGGCTGCATGACCGGTTTAACAGCTATTTTGACAACCTCCACAATGTATCAAAAACGCTTGCTTCAATGGCCGAACACGAGCGAACGGGAACGCCGTTTGACACGGACCAGATGGCGTTTATCAATCAGACGGTGAAGCTCCAGGAAGGCTGTGGAGATCCGGCCGGATTGGACGGCTGGTATGCGCAGCTCTTCTTTGACAACGAAAACTCGGTCATGTTTGACCCAACAATCGCCGATGTACACACGCAGCCAACGGACGAATTTGGCAATATGGTAGGCCGGGTGTTGCACGTTGGAACGGGTCACGCCCGGCTTCTGGTTGTGACGGCTGATACGTGTGTTGGGCCGCGCGCGTATGTGGGGCTCGCGTCTTCGTACTTTGAAAAGATCACCGAGAACTTTGAGCGGATGACGGACGAAGAGTGGGCCGCCGAACTCAATACAAAGGCCCCCCAAGATGTGCCCTGGATGACCGACTTGGTGTCTAAGTAATCTCATTTTCATTGCGGCGTGCGCGAGGCTCGGGCAGACCATGCCATGCTTCGACGCCGCGCCGCACGGCTTGCCTGCCTGACCGCTCTTGTCGCTCTGTCAGGTTGTGAGTCTCCCAAGCCGCTGCAAACCCCTCTCCCCTCACCTCCTCGTCAGACCATATCGGTCGCCGTCTACCCATCCGATGGTCCGAAGGTTGTGCAGCTTGCGGTGCCAACACCCTTTGTGGCGGCACCGCTCACTCGATTTGGCAAGGCCGGAATTGTAGCTCCGGGCAGCAATCGTGAGGCAAATTGGATGTTGCCTCCCTACGAGGGTGACTCGTGGTATGGGTCGGGCCGGCTTGAGGCCGCCGGTGACAAGGCCGCGGTTGTTCGGTTGGGGAGGTGGCTTTTTGGGGTGCACCAAAGCCGGGGTCTTGTGGGGCCGCTTACCTTACCTGAACGAGTCTTTTGGCTGGGCTTGGACGGAGCCGACACGCTGTTTGCGGCGACGCCGGAAGGTACACTTTACCGCATGCGCGACTTGGCGGGTGGAGCCGATCCACTTTCTTACCAACCGATTGTACAGATCCCGACGGCGACGGCGTGGGATGTGACAGAAGGGTTGATTGTTGCGGGTGCGCAAAACTATGTGCTGGCGTCGCTTGACCAGGGAACGTCGTTTCGAGCAACGGCGCTTCCCAAGGGTCAAGTGGTAAGTCAAGTTGCGGCTCGTTACGACGGCGTGGTGGTGGTGGTAAGCCATGAGAACGCCGATGCGCGGCGGCCGAGCGTGTGGATCTCGGCGGACCGCGGGTGGAATTTTCAGGCGTCGACGTTTGTACCGCGCTCGATCGTTCGGAAAGGGGGTCAGATTCGAGGTCAGTTGGGCGCCTGTTACGCGACGCTTTCAAGCGACGGCAAAACCTGGGGGTATGCCCCGGGCGACTCCCATTATCAGTTGAATGCCGCGTGGGAACGGATGGTGCGTACACAAGACAAGCCCGGTTATATCAAGCAGGAAGCGTTTCTGACGGTTCGAAAACCCGACATTCCCTTTGTACCCGACGCCGCGTTGCAGGTGGGTGCAGACGGAAAATGTCCTGAAGAAAAATCGGGCAAACGCGGAGGAGGAGGGGGCGGAAATCTCCTTGGAATTGGAGGTTTGGGGAGCATGGGCGGGAGCGGGAGCGAGGGGATTTTGGGCGTTGCAGGTTTGCCTTTTCCCGTTCGGAGGAGATCGGCGAGGCAATGGAGTTTTCTGTCGGACGGGATGTGTCATCCCGACGACATGGAACGGTCGCGAGTCAACCCGTCTTGCAAAGGTCAAGCGGCGCCGCCTCGCTTTCCGCGAATGTTGCAGACCGATGAGCGGGATCTGACCCAACAGGTGCGCGATGTTCCCGACGGGTGTACACCGGAGCAGGTTATCAACATGGGAGGAACCGCGGTGCTTTCGTGCGCGGGCAAACCTCACGAACATACCATTTACCTGGCGGGGCCCGACGGGCGCTGGTACGCGGAAGGAAGCCTGACATGTGACATGGAGTTGAGGGCGGGTGAAACGAGCGCGGACGGCGGTTTTAGCCTGCTTTGCGGAATGTATTGGTCAGGTCGCGCAAGCCTGTGGGTAAGAAAACCCGCGCCTTTGGGTGAACCGGGGGCGTTTCGATCGGTGGAAGTGAAAGACGCCGTGACGTATCGCCTTCTCGAAGGTGGTAAGGTGTTTGCCATTACGACCAAGGGAAAACGGGACACGGCGGGCGGGCTTGGAGCGGCCATTTCACTCACGGGGCCCGCCCTGAAACGCGCCGTAAGGCCCGCAAAACCTATCACACCGAAAGTGGATGAAAAGGCTGAAGACAAGGCGCGGCACACGTTTTCGGTGGTGCTGTGCGAGCCGGCAACGCCCGACCGGGTGGTGGCTCAAGATGTGGTTGTCAAAGACGACGTAAAGTTGATGTTGGTAGACGGCGGGGAGTTATACTTGAGGACCGACGGAAAGGGCGGGAAGGTTGGATACGGAAAGATCGAAAAGGGGCGGCTGAAAACGCTGAGCGCAACCCAGGTACCCGCCGCACTGAAACCCGCGGTTGTGGATCAGAAAACGGCGTTGGTTGGGTACGCGATCTCGGGGGCACCGCGGGCGTCTCACTCCCTTGTGGCCGACGCTACGCATGTGTACACAACGGACTGGGATGTGGGGCAGATTGTCAAAATATCGCGCGGGGGCGCGGTGGACGTTCTTGCGCGCGATCTGACAAGCCCTGCGGCGGTGGGGTTGGACGAGAGTCGGGTATATTTTACCACTCTGGGAATGGCGTACGGCGATTCCGGCTCGGTCGGTATGGTTTCGAAAACGGGCGGGCCCATCACGTGGCTGGCGGAGGGTTTGTTTCGCCCGCTTGCCCTTTTGGTAGACTCGTCGTCGGTGTACATTTTGGACCAGGGTCTTGGAGCGGCCAACGGTACACTTTACAAATTCTCGAAACAGGGCGGCGCACCACAACGCTTGTTGGAACGATTGGTAAGACCGCGCACCATGGCGCTGGCGGAAGGGCGTGTGGTTGTCGGGCATGCGATGGGTGAAGTTTTTTCGGTTTCAACGGCGGGTGGACCGCCCTTACCCTTGGGAGTTTGGGGAGACGGTGTTTCTGAGTTGGTTCTGAGCGGTGACAAGGTGATTTGGTCCGGTGGAACAGAGCCGATTTTAGCAACCGCGGCTCTTTCAGGCGGTGGAGCGTCGTGGGGAGCGCGGCTCACGTCGAGCGCTTCGGCGATTTTTAGCCTGGGCGCGGACGTGTGGACGGTGGGTGAATTTTCTGGAACGCTGGCGAAAACAACGTTGGGTAGGGTGGGCGCGACGGCAGTGAAAGACGGGCTTTTGGGGCCTACGGCGCTTTGGGTAGATGAGAGTGGAATTTACGTTCGGGAAAACGACGGGGCACGCGTTTCGTGGATATCGGCGGACGGGGCGAAAACCAAAGGGCTCTACGAGCGGAGATAGCCTCAACACGCACGACGGCAGCCACGTTCAATTGCCAGCCCCGTTTCAGGCATTGTGAAAGGATCTCGGGCACCCATTGCCAGCACCGCCGAATTTGCGAAAAGCGTGGCGCGAATGTACCACGAAAAGTTTGTGCTTGATTCAAGGAGCGCATGTCGATACGTCGGCCGCCATGAAGTACACAATGTTCTTTTCGTGTTTCGCGGCGGCTCTTGTAGTGGGCTGTTCAAACCCGCCTCCAGCCGAACATGCCGAACATCACGGTAACGAGCCTGTTCCGGGGCATGACGAGCACAAGGAGTTGAAAGGGCCCGTGTCTGACTTTCACGGGATCTTGGCGCCGATTTGGCACAGCCCTGAAGGGCAGGAAAGGTTGACAAAGGCATGCGGTGCTACTGCTGGCATGCGTGAAAAATCAACCGCCGCCGAGACGGCCGCGCCGCCTGAAAAAGCCAAACCTGAGGACTACACAGCGGCGGCAAAAGGCCTGACAGCCGCGGTGGGCGCGTTGGAAGAAGAGTGTAAAAAAACTCCCCAAGGCGACGTGGCAGGCAAGTTTACCGCGCTCCATGACGCCTTCCACAAGCTCGCGGAGCTGATGGGTCCGCACGACGAGCATCACAAACACTGATGTACAAACTGGAACCTGAACAGGTTTCAATTTGTAACCCGGGGGGGTACAGTTCGATCCCACCTTTGACCGCCGTTGCGGCTGTTTCCAGAGACATGTGTGAAGGGGCACACGACTTGCTGCGTCGTGCTCATGCGAGCGCACCCGGAGCCGGTTGGTCGATCTACCCATCAACGAAAAACATCCCAGGAGTCGGGCACGGCGGGCCAAGCTTCCGCGCTTTCTGAAAAGCTGAACAGCCGTCCGCAGGTGGCGGCGATTTCGCGGCTTTCGGATTCTATGTCGGGATCTACCCATCGGCCGTTGCAACGGGTGGTGGTAAGCCCAAGCGGGTATGATGCTCCTGTTCAGCGGGCCTTGTGGGACTATGTTCCGAGCTGGTCGAAGGTGAAAGAGTGGGCACCTTCGGTGGGGGTTGGAACGGTGGCCACCGGATTGCTCGCTGCAACGGGGGTTGGACTGGTGCCGGCGCTGGCCTTGGGAGGGTTGAGTGCTGTGGCGAGCAAAGCCGCGGGGCCGGGCGCCGGAATCGGCGCGGCAGCGGGGGGCTTGGCGGGTGGGCTCGCCGGAGGAGCGGCAGGTGGACTTGTAGGCGCAACAACGCTTGGATATGGCGGGGCAGCATTGGGTCACGCGTTGGGTGGAAGCACGGGGAAGTGGATGGGTGGTGGAATTGGGGCGGGTTTGGGGGCCATGGTAGGTTCGACAGGTGGGATGATTTTGGGAGGGTTGACCGGCGCCTTGTTTGGCGGGGCAATGGGGGCGGATGTTCAATCCCACACCAAACGAGCGCTGTTGGGTAATCCGGTGGTGGGGGTTCAAACCGGCGTGCCGAGCGTTGGTGAAACGGTGTACCGGAGGGGTGTGGAGGCGGCTCGGAGAGCGCACGGAGACGGGTACACATTACCTCAGTTGATCAATCAATTCGACCATGCGGGATTGCGAGCCGAACTGACGAACCTAACACCGGCCCACGGATTTGATCAAAACGACGCGGCCCTCGCATACCCCGTTTGGATCGCCAACTTTTTTGCGGGAGATCCAGGGGTCGCCGTTCGAGAAGCCCAGCCGATGGATTATCAAAATAACGATCGAAATCAGGACGGGGTGCTCATCGCCGCATTACAGGCCAATCCGTACGTGGCTTCGATCTTGGACGGTACCTTGTTTGCCGCGGCGCCGCCTTTGGCACCAAGTTTGACATTTGGCGGGGCCGCCCCGCCGCTTGCGGTTGAAGCGCGCGACAAGTTTAACAAGCTGGTAGATCATCCACTGCCGCAGGTGGGTCAGGTGCGGACTGGATCGGTGACCGACCCCATTTCATACATGTCAGATACGGGAAATCTGACAGTGGGCTGGGGATCTCCAAAGAACGTTTTAGTGCACGAAATGGGGCACCATTTGGAGAATAATCTCAGTCCGATGGAGTTTGCTTCGATGCACAATTTTCTTCTCGCGAGAAGCCACAACAACCAGTTTCGAACCGTGGGCGGTAAGCTGATAGTCAACCAGGAACATTCGGGCGAAGGGTACAATACCGACACACCCAACCCGGATGTGCAAGGTTCACAATCGCTCACCCAACTTGGGGTGAACATGCTCAAGTGGCGGGTGGGGATGGAATCTGGAGAGGAAGGGATTGACCGGTCGATTCAGCAAACTGCTCACACGCCGGAGGCAAGCTACGTGACGAAGGTATACGAGGGAGGAGCGTTTCGAACGGAGTTTTTGGCGACAACCATTCACCTTTTGTCGCGACGTGACACGGCGGATACGCTTGTGCAGGCAGATCCGTTGCGCGTGGCAATGTTCTTATCGGTGGCGCAGCCGGCGGCTTACCAGCAGGTTCGACTGGCGATGGCAGCTCAGGGGCAAAACTTGGACGCGCTCATCCACAAGCTTGGGTAGATCGCTCGTTGACGGCAAAGTTCAGCCGGCGGGTTGGCGCTCAAGCAGGGCGGCGGCGACCTGCACAAGGTCGACCAGGGTGACAATACCCACGAGGGTAGCGTCGGGTAGAACGATGGGTAGACAGCTGAGCTTTTCTTGGAGCATGACGCGGCATGCCATGAGAAGCTCTGTGTCAGGGGTGCCGGTGACAACGTCACGGCGCATGATGGAGCCCGCCAAGGTTTCTTTGATGAGCGGGGCGGCAGAGGGCTTACCGTCGGGCGTTTTGCCGAGAGCGGCATGCAGGTAGTCGGTGCGGGTGATGAGGCCGACGAGTTTGATGTCGGCCGTAACAACGGGAAGGTGGTGGAAACCGAATCGACCCATCCAATCTTCGAGGTCACCCACGGCTTCATCCTCGCGCACGGTGATGACTTTGCGCGTCATGACGTCGGCCAAGGTGCGGGGCGGCCAAACGCGGGCAGGAATGTTGGTGGTGGTTTTGAGCGGCTCGGGATCGGCGTCTTTTTTGGCGCGCGCGGGCAAGGGAGGCGGCTGATCTCCCACCGGTTCGAGGAGAGGCGCATCGGAGGGGTCGGCTTCAGTTGCGGGGGCGTCGTTCTGCGCGTTGTCGCTCATGGCGTTGGGCTACCAGAGCGGCGCGGCGCTGTAAACGGCTTGCGAAAGGGGACGCTCTCAAACGGCAGCCGGTTATCATTGAAACGCGGCAAAGACGGCGCTAACAGGGGCGGCATGTCTGTAAAACATGCGACGGTGAGCGCGTGGCAGCGCGACCATGACGGCGCCTACACGGCGGAGATCAACGGCTTCAACCTGAAAGTGACTTGGGTTCCCGAAGGAACCGAAGCCGGCCACGGTTTTCGATGGGAGGCCGTTTCTCCCGACGGAAAGCGCGCAGAGTCGCAGGAGTTGCAAGAAGAGATTGAGTTTGCAATGGCTGAGGCCGAAGCGGCGACAGAGCCCTCGGACGAGCCGGGCGAAGAAGAGGCTGCGTAGAGCTAAACGGGGGCGCCGAGGCTGCGGGCAAATTCACGAACGACGACGCGTGCGCAGTGCGCGCGGTATTGGCGTGTGGAGCGCACGTCGTCGATGGGTGAGCAGTCGGAGTTGACAGCGGCGTCGAGTTCTGCCCCGGTGAGTTTGTGGAGCGGTGCGGAACACAAATAACTCCGCGTATTCCGAAGAGCCGCGGTCACGGGCGCGACGGAGGCCATGCCGAGTCCGATCCGTTGGATTTGCCCCGATTCGACGACGGCGACGCCGGCGAGGGCGACCTTGGAAATGGCCTGGGCGCGGCGTGTGCCGACTTTGCGCCAATACCAGTTGTAATGGGTAGGCAGTGAAATTTGGAATTGGGTGATGATTTCGTCGGGGGCGCGGACGGATTTTTTATACCCCGTTTGAAACTCGGTGATGGGGACGGTTCGTTCACCGCGTACGCTTTGAAGGACGACGGAAGCATCGTACGCCATGAGGGCGGCTACGCCGTCGGCGGCGGGGGATCCGGTGGCGAGGTTGCCACCGAGTGTACCCCGCGCCTGAATTTGGAGGGCGCCGAGATCTTGGGCCATTCGCGCGAGTAGAGCGGCGCGTTTGTCTCCCATGCCGATGTGCGGATGGCGGCGGAGTTGGAGGTAGGTTGCCGCGGCGCCGATGGTGAGAAGGTTGCCATTGAGGTGGATGGTTTGAAGGTCTGACAGGCGGGAGATGTCGACCACCATGGGCAGTTCTGCGCCGGGCTTGTGGGGAGGCGCCATTTCCTGCTCAACAACCCAGTCAGTTCCACCGGCAAGAACAACGGTTTTTTGGGAGGCGGCGTGGCGGTCGGCCAAGGTTTGAAGCACGTCGGCAATGGTAGGTAGCCGAACGAAGCTGTGGAGTTCAAGATCTGTAATGGCCATGGTCAGCTACCCACGGTGCCGAAGGTTTGAACGCGATCTTCGTGCTCGGCTTGAGTGATGCTGTCGACAATGCGCTGGTAGCCGGTGCAGCGGCAGATGTTGCCGGCGATGGATTCACGCAGTGTGACGAGGGATTTTGTGCTCTTTTCGTAGGCGTGGGCGCTGATGAGCATGCCGGGCGTACAGATGCCGCACTGCGCTCCGCCGTGGCCGACAAAGGCTTGTTGCAGTGGGGAAAGGGTTTGACCGTGGGCAAGGCCCTCAACGGTAAGGATGGATCGCCCCTCACACTGGCCGACGAGAACGAGGCAGGCGTTGACGGGGTCACCGTCGAGAAGGACAGTGCAAGCGCCGCACTCCCCTTCCCCGCAACCTTCTTTGGAGCCTGTCAGACCGAGGGGGCCGCGGAGCACGTCGAGGAGGCGAGCGGTGGGCGACGCTTCGACATGATGAACGGTGCCGTTGATGGTGAGGGTGAGGTTCATGTTTGTGCTCCACTCGCCGAGCGAGCAAAAAGCCTTTCCGGCGTGAGGGGAAGATCATCCATGGGAATGCCAAGAGCGTGTTCAACTGCGGCGGCGACGGCGGGCGCTCCACCATCCATGGGTAGTTCACCAATGCCTTTGGCGCCGCCGCCTGGGCCGAATGAAAAAGGCTCTTCGACAAGAACGGTGTGGAACGGGGGTGCATCAAGGGCGGTGGGCACGATGTAGTTTGTCATGCGGGGATTTTTGATGATCCCTTTGTCCCAGACGAGTTCTTCGAACAGGGCCCAACCGATGGCTTGGAGCGCTCCGCCTTCGATCTGACCGCGGCACTGAGTGGGGTTGATGGCTCTACCCACGTCGGTTGCGGACCAGAAGTTGGTGACTGTGACTTCAAACGTTTCACGGTCGACTTCTACCTCGGCGATAAAACAGGCCCACGCAAAACATGGGTAGGCGTCGCCGCGGTAATGTTGATCATCCCATTGGATATAACTGGGTGGACTATACTGGAGGAGGCTTGTTACCTCGCCTTCGCGGGCGAGGAGGCGATCTGCCGCTTCGGCGAATGTGCCGCCCGATGCCTGTTGTTCTTTGCGGACGCGATCTCCCACTTCTCGGGCGGCGGCTTCAACAATGGAACCTACCACCATGACGGTGCGCGACGCGACTGTGGGGCCTGAATCGGGCACGTGGGTGGTGCACGGGACGGCAAAGTCGACATCAGAAAGGGGCACTTGGGCGGCGTCGGAAACGATTTGGCGAAAGACTGTTTCTGTGCCTTGTCCAATATCGGTGGAAGCGGTGCGAATGCGGAGTCTACCACCGGGAAGAAGGTCTACCGCCGCTTTGCCTTTGAGGTAACGTTCACCTGAACCTGTAAAGCCGGCGCCGTGCATAAATACGGCGGCCCCAATGCCGCGGGCGATGCGGCCCTGTTTTTCTGAATAAGCTTTTCGGCGGCGGTCATACTCGCTGACGGCGCGGGCTTTTTCTAAACATTCTACCCCGGCAACGCTTGTGTGGAGCACCTGACCTGTGGCGGTGACACTGCCGAGTTTGAGGATGTTTTTGCGCTTGAGTTCAAGCGGGTCCATGCCCAGGACGGCGGCGACTTTGTCGATGTGGCGCTCAATTGCCCAGATGGTTTGGGGGGCTCCGAATCCGCGAAATGCGCCGTTGGGCGGGGTGTTGGTGGCGAGCGCCAAAGCTTCAATGCGGGCATGTTCCCATTCGTACGCGCCGGATGCATGGAGTGCGCCCCGAGACAGAACAACGGGGGTGAGGGTTAGATACGCGCCGCCATCCATGAGGACGCGCATTTTGATGGCGCGGAGTTTTCCGTCTTTGTCGCAGCCTGTTTCGATTTCGCAGAAGGCCGGGTGGCGTTTGGTGGTGGCCTCAATGTCTTCTTTGCGGTCGTAGATCATGCGAACGGGCTTGCCTGATTTTTTGGAGAGGAGCGCGGCATGAAGGGCAATGATGGACGGGTATTCTTCTTTGCCGCCGAACCCGCCGCCGGTGACGGCTTGGGTGATGTGAATGCGGCTGGGCTGTTCACCGAAGGTTTTTAGAAAGGCTTTGTGAACGTAGAAAGGGCATTGGAGTGAGCCGGTTGCGTGTACACCGGACTCGTCCCACCAGGCGACAACACCTTGAGGCTCGATGTAGAGTTGTTCTTGATGGTGGCTTGAATACGAACCGGATACGCGGACTTCACATTCTGCAAGGACGGCGTCGATGGCAGAAACGGAGTCTTCGGTGTCGGCGCGTCCTTTGGTGATGAGGTAGCGCTTTTGAATGTTGTCGGTGCCCCAAACGGTGTGGGTGTTTTTGAGGCTTTCGTGCACGTCGAGGACGGTGGGAAGGGCCTCGATATCGAGCGACACGGCGTTTTTGGCGAGTAAGACGCGGCGCTTGTCGGCGCAGGCGAGAAGGACAATTGGCTCGTACGCGTGGTTGATGTGGCGCGCGGCGAGGACCGGCTGGTCTTCGGCGATGAGCGCAACGGTGTTGAGCGGGACATCTTCGGCGGTGACGATGGTGATGTCGGACCAGTCGAAGTTTGGATCGAATCGAATGGATTTGAGGATTCCGCGCGGGACGGGGCTGCGCACGGTGGCGCCGTGAAGTTCACCCGGCATGGCGGGGAGGTCGTCAACGTAGCGGGCGGTGCCGATCACCTTTGGGGTGCCGTCGGCACGTGGAACGCTTTTGCCGACAGTGGGTAGGTGCTGGCTGGGGCCTTGGGACATGGGGCTCTCCGTGGCGGCACGATCTCGCGAGAGGGCGCATGCCGTCAATGTGGGGCTGCGGAATCGGCGAAAAAACGGGGAGGCAAAGCGCTCTCGGTGATACGGGCGAGGGTCTGCGTTTGGGAGGACCGGTTGAGATTTTCGGTGATGTTCGGATCGGGCACGTGGAGGATGTGTACACCATCGGCGAGGGACCGAAGGTGATCGCGAAGCGGGGGCGGGTTGGGTTCTACGTAGCGGGTGAGGGCCGACGAAAGGATGGCAACGGGGTGGCCTTTTCGGCCTTGAAATGAAGGGACGACAGCTACGGTCCGGGGCGCGGATGGATCGTTGAACGTGGCCACGGCGTGGAGCGTTTGGGGGGCGACGCGAAGATCAACGGGGGTGATGAGCCAAACGGCAGGTGGGGCGAGGTCAAGTGCTCGCACCGCGGCGGCGATGGATCCCGCGGGGCCGTGCTCTTCGGGGGCTTCGGAGACGACGATGCGTACACCTCGGGATTGGAGGCGCGGCGCAAGCATGTCGGCTTCGCGGGCGCGGAGAACAACGGCGACGGTGGATGCTCCGACCGCGAGGTGATCTCGGCTTTGAACTTCGGCCAGCGGCGCTGCGTCGGGGCCGGATCCGACGAGCAAGAGCGCTTTGGGTCCGCCGATGCGAGTGCCTCGGCCGGCGGCGAGAATGAGGCTTGTGAAGCGAGTCATCCGGCGGGTGGACCGGCTGCGGGTGCGGCGGACGCGGGCGCAACGGGCGGCGTCGCGTGGGGCGGCGCCGCGCGGCGGCGAATGAGTTCACCGGCGACGGCGACGGCAATTTCGGCGGGGCTGCGGGCGCCGATGTCGAGGCCGAGGGGCATGTGTACACGTGCGATGTCCTCGGCGGAGAAGCCTTTTGCTTCAAGCCGGGCGCGGGTCCGGGCGGCTTTTGCGCGGCTGCCGACGCCGCCGACGAAGCCGAATTTTTTGGTGAGCGCGTACTCCACGGCGGCTTGGTCGAGCTGGTGATCGTGGGTCATGACGAGAAACGAAGCGGCGGACGGATCGCCGACGAAATCGAGAAGAGCAGGGTCATCGTGCTCGGTGTACACAACACGCAACACACCTTTGGGTGTTGGAAAACGTGCGGGATCGGCGGCTTCTTGGCGGGTGTCGCACACAGTGACGTGAAAGCCGACGCCGGCAAGGAGCGGTGCGAGCGCCGACGCGACGTGGCCCGCGCCGACAATCAACACGGAGTGGGCGTGACCGAGCCGTTCAACGAGGATGTCGACTTGGCCTCCGCAACACATGCCGAGGCTCGGGCCGAGGCGGAACGTCTCCATTCGAGGCTGGAAACCGGGGGTTTTGAGCGCTTCGAGCATGACGCGCAACACAGCGTGTTCGACGGCGCCGCCGCCGACGGTTCCAAGCGCGGCGGACTCGCTGAGCAGCACGAGTTTTTGACCGGGGGTGGAGGGCGTTGAGCCTTGGCGCGATACCACCGTGGCGATGACGGCAGGCTCTCCGCGTTCGGCGGCGGCGGCGGCGGCGTGCAGCACTTCGTGCAATGCGGCGGGCTGCGGGATGAGTGCGGAGTCGCTCATTCGGGCAGGAAGATACTCGTTCCACGGGGCTGATCGAGGGATAACGAAGCCGGCTCTGCATGCTTTCGCGGCTCGATTCAACCGGACTTCAGCGCCCCGCAATGACTTGGGACGTCTCGATTCCTGACACGTCGTAATCACCACGGCGGCACGGACTCCGTGACCCTCCGTGTCCTCCCGGTGGTGGAGAGACGTCACGGGTGTCGAAACGCTTCCGCGTCATTGCGTGACGTTTCATCGGTCGCTCTGGGCTAACATCAGGCCGATGGTGCGTACTCGAAGCGTTGTGGAATTGGTGTTGTTTTGCGGAGCGCTTGCTGCCGGCGCGTTCGCAGGGTGCTCGGGCGAAGATACGGGCGGCGGAACGGCCGGCGGCGGGCAGACGTCAACGACGACGACAACAACGACGGTGGTGACGTCTTCATCGGTGGTGTCCTCGACGGGAACAAGCACGGGCACGGAGACGGTGATGACGCCGTGTTACGGGCCGCCCAACAACGAATGTGATGCGCTGAAAGAAAACTGCGCATGCGAGGACTGCAAACCCACGGCGCTATGCAACAAAGACCAATGCGAGGACAACGGCGCGTGCGACCAGATGGACTCGTGCACGTGCGCGGACTGTGACGGCGATTTGGACTGCTCGTGCAACTACGACGATGTTTGCGACAACGTTTTTGAGTCGTGCGGGTGCCCCGATTGTTGGCCGCACCCACATTGCGATGACAACCCCAAGGAGAAGTGCTCCGAAAACGGTTCGTGCGATCCGTCGGATTTTTGTTCGTGCGCGGACTGCGTGGATTTCGGGGGATGCAATAACCCGAATAACTGCGTGGAAGACGGTAAGTGCCTTGCGTACGAGGGGTGCATTTGCGCCGACTGTTTGATGGAGCCGGGGTGCTTAAACGCGTCGACGTCGAGCAGCACGGGGACGGGGCCGTAGTCGGGGTTCCCGCCCACGGCCGCGCGGAAGGCGAAGCCTGAGCACGGACGTTTGGGCGGGAAGGCCGCGCGAGCCCCCCGGCGAGCAGGCGGCCGTGGGTGGGCAGCCTCGCCGGTCGGAACCGACGAGGCTTTTCCAGCGAGTGCGATTTAACGTTCGGGCGCCGATTGTTGCGGCGACCGAGGTGAAATCACATGGCCGGCGCTTCGCAGAAGCCGACGTTGGGATCGGCGAAGCCGCCCTTGGTGCAGGTGCCGGTTCCGCAGTCGGCGTCGTCGCAGCAGTAGCGAGCGCACTTGCCAACGCAGGTCATGCCGCCCTTGCAGTAATCGGAGCCGCTCACGCCGCACTCCATGCAGAGGTCTTGGGTGTTGCCATCGGGGTAGCAGGTGAAGCCGTCTTGGCTGGCGTCACAGGCAGCACCGGCGGCGCCGTCGCAGCCCTCGTTGGTGATGGGGTTGCACTCGTTGCCGGCAGGCGTGCCGATGGTGACACACGCGCCCATGCTGGGCGGCGTGGCAGGAGCATCGCAGGCAGGCTCAGCGCCGCCGCCGCCGCCGCAAACGTCGGAGCAAAGCGCGGCCGCGCAGTCGTTGATCGCGGTGAGGTGTGAATTGGCAGCGCAGACGTTGGGGTCTGCGTCGGGGTTGGTCAAGCAGTCGTTGCACTCGGCGTCGTCGGTGCAGGCGACCAGCTCGGCGCAGCATTGGTCTTGAACGCACAAGCCGCAGTCATTGGGGTCGGGGAGGAGGCCGTCACAGTTTTGCGTGGTGCCTGTGCCGGTGCTTGTGGTGGTCGTGGTGCTGCTTGTGGTGCTGCTGGTTGTTCCGCCGCCGCTGCCACCTGAACCGCCGCTGCCGGCTTTGCCGCCCGAACCGTCACCACCGCCGTCGCAACCGGTACCCGCGCCAATCGCGGCAGCAAAGAGCGCAAGCATCAAGAATTTTCGCATGACCAAACTCCTTAACAACTCAGTAACCGCCGCGTCCCCCCTTCACGCGAGCCCTATACGCCCCTAACGACGCTGTCGCGTGGGGTGCCGTAAAGCCACAGTGAATTACGAACGGGGCCGGGTGGTCAAGAGGGGCCGTCCAATTCGAATGCACTGTTTGCCGAGTGATGAAAACTGCCGGGATATCCACGTGCGTACGGGCCTTCGCGTGGACGCGTATGCGGCGGCGCTGGTACTCTGCACCCATGTGGATTGGGCGCTTTTCATGTCGGTGGGCAACGCTTGGAGTGCTTGTTTTGTTGATGACCGGCGGCTTGCCGGGTTGTGACGACGGCTCCACCACAACAGGTGGCTCCGGGGGTGACAGCGGCGGATCCGGGGGAAGCGGCGGATCCGGGGGAAGCGGCGGCAGCGGCGCGACGGGCGGTACGGGCGGTTCGACAGGGTTTTCGTGTGATGCGTATTGCGCGGTGATCGACGCGTACAACGCGACGTATCAGTGCAACATGTTTGATTGCGCGATGGTGTGCCCAGAAATCCTGAGCATGTACGAAACGCAGGGCTGCTTGATGGAGGGCGAGGCGCTGCTTCAGTGTCTACAAGATGCGCCCGAAAGCTCGTACGCGTGCGACGGCGCCAACGAACTGGTGTTTCAAGGCGGTGAGTGTACGGAGCAGCTCGACGCGTACACGACGTGTTCGATGTGACGATTCGGCGCGGGCGTACACACGAGGCGCAGGGTAAGGCGCGACGCGGTGTGTACACAGGCGGCGCAGGGTGAGGCGCGGTGCGGTGTGTACACACGATGCGCAGGGTAAGGCGCGGTGCGGTGTGTACACACGATGCGCAGGGTAAGGCGCGGCGCGGTGTGTACACACGATGCGCAGGGTAAGGCGCGGTGCGTACACTTTGTAGGTAATGCATGCGTACGCTTGGCTACGGCTCGTCGGAGTCGGGCTTGTCGCCGAGCAGATCGCGCATGCGCTCGCGTGCGGCCTCGCGCGTGGCGGTGGGGCCGCCGTCGAGGGAGCGAAGGTCGCTTTCGGACAAATTCATTTTGAGCGAGAAAAGGGCCTTGTGAAACGCTTCAGCGGCGCGTTCGGCGGGCTCTTTGGGGGGCGCCGGAGGGGACGGGCGCTCGGCCTTGAGGTCTGCGGGAGCTGCGCTTGCAGGCGGGGTTTGCGGCGGCGGGGGCTTCACCTGAATGGGCACGCGTGCGCACCCGAGTTCTGCCCCGAGAGGTGTACGCAAACAGGCCTGCACTTCGACGGCGTCCGCGGTGACCGAAACAACAAAGCCGTTGGGCGATTCTGACAAGCGCGGTGACTTGCGCAGGCGATCGGCGGTGTCTTGGGCGACGGTTCCGCCGCCGACTTCAAACGTTGCAGGGAGGCTCGCCCCCAGGCGACGGACCATGCCCGGGTCGGCCAACATGGCTCGCTCAAAGAGTCCGAGGGCGGCGGAGGTGTCACCGAGGCTTTGGGCGGCGAGCGCTCCGATGACTGCGGTGCGGCTTTTAAGAAGCACTTCGGCTTTGGGGAGCGTTTCGAGCGCCTTGCGCGCCAGTTCGAGAGCGCGCGCTTCGTCGCCCTGAGCAAGCCGCGCTTCGGCTTCAAGCGCGTCGTAGAAAGCCGCGTAGCCGGGCACTTCAACTTCGGCTTGGCGGGCGGAGGCGAGGCCTGCCAAAAACACACCGGGGCCGATCACCTGAACGAGATCACCGAGCATCCACGTGGGGACGTAGTCGATGCCGTTTTCAAGGTACACACGGAGCGTGTTGACCAAGGTTTGATCATCAAGGAGTACACCTGCGACGCGCTGTGCATCGGGCCACGCGAGGGCTGAATATTTGGCCGATTGCGCCAAGTGGCCGGGAGCATCGAGCACCGAGGAGTAGCTGGCGCGCTCGGAAGCGAGTTCAACACCGAGCTTTAAGACGGCGTGGCGCAGGAGGGCATTGCCGCCGCGCGTGTGCTCGGGGCTTGTGGAGGTCATGGCGCGGCGATCGGGCCGATTCATGATTCTGTCAGCGAGGCGGAGCGAGGCGCGAAACTCACCGGCGGTGAGAAGAAGGATCGCGATCGTGCCTTCGTCTTCACTGGAGAATTGTTCGCGCGTGGACGGCGGCGTGCGCGCTCGCCACGCTTGGACCGCTTTTGCGGCGGTGACGGCTTCGGAAGCGCGGCCCTGATCGATGTACATGCGGGCGAGCCGGAGCCATGGGTTGGACGATGTTTCCGCGGTGGTTTTGGTGCCGTCGATCGCGAGCTGTTCGGCCTCGTCGTATTTGAGAACGGCGAGGGCGCCGAGGTGCGCGTTGTTTGCGTACACCGTGATGTCGATGCTTCGCGGTTTGGCTCCGGGAGGGCCATTTTCGGCAAACGCTTTGGCGTATTTGTACGTGGTCAAACACGCTTCGTAGTTGGTGACGCGTTTGAGTTCTTCGGCTTCGACGGCGCAAAGGCCGTTGAGCGCGCGGAGTTTTTGAAACGACGAGCCGGTGTCGATGGCCGCTTTGGCCCATTTGCGGGCTTCGTCGTAGCGGCCGAGCTTCATCAGCGGCCAAACGCGCTGCGCCAACATCTTGGGCGAAAAGCGTTTGTCGTAGTCGTCCATGGCGCGAAGTTCGGCCTCAAAGTCCTCCATGAGGCCCGCGGTGATAGCGATTGAGAAGAGCGTGTCTGCGTACACACGCCACGGGCCGCCGTCGCCGTCCGCCCCGTATTGGGCCTCGAAAAGCTCGCGCGCTTTTTTGAGATGCGCCATGGCGCGGGGCAACGAACCTTCGGCATCGCGCAGCGCGGTGCCCATAACAAAGTGGCCAACGATTGAATTGGGGTTGTTTTTGAGGATTTCTTCGGCTTGTGTACGCGCGGTCAAAAGTTTGTCTTCGCGCGCGAGATCGAGGGCTTCGCGCTCGGGCTGCGTGAGTACACTTTCACCGAAGTCGTTCGGCGGCTTTGACTGCGCGGCCATGTCGCCCATGCCCGCGAACGAGGCGACGGCGACGAAGCCCGCGGCAAATAGACGGCGAATGGAGCGCGCGAGGCTCATCGGCGCATTGTCCCGCGCGCGAGGCGCTCCATGGGGCCTTGCAAACAGGTGCGGACCAGCGAAACCACGTCGTCGACGCCGGGCGCCGTTTCAAGCCGGTGCGCAAACGCGTACGGCGCGAGCGCTTCGATGTCTTCGGCGATGACGTGTTCACGACGGCGGGCCAGCGCGCGGGCTTGCAATGCCGGCAAAAGCAACACAAGCGCACGCGTGGAGAGGCCTTGCAGAATGTGTTCGGTGGAGCGCGTCGCACCGGCGATATCGACCAAACATTCGTGAATGGCGGGCGCGACGAAAATGCCGGTTTCAATCGCCGCGCGGGCGCGGATGATCTCGGAGCGCGTGACGCGCGGCATGGAGTCGCCCACACCTGCCTTGATGGCGCGGACGTTGGCGAGCACGTTCAGCTCGGACGTTCGATCGATATGGCGCATGCGCACTTTGAAAAGGAATCGATCGAGCTGCGCGGCGGGGAGCGGAAATGTACCCACGAGATCGAGCGGATTTTGGGTGGCGACAACGAAAAACAAGTCATCGAGTCTGCGCGTTTTGTTGTCGACGGTGACCTGCTTTTCGCCCATCGCTTCAAGCATGGCGCTTTGCACTTTGGGCGACGTTCGGTTGATTTCATCGGCGAGCACGATGTGCGCAAAAATGGGCCCTGCGCGAAACGAAAACTGCGCCGTGTTGGGGTCAAAAACGAGCGTTCCCGTTACGTCCGAAGGAAGCATGTCGGGCGTGAACTGAATGCGTCGAAACGCCACGATGTCGTCTTCGGGGCGGTCATCGGTGATGGCGTCGCCGAGCGCTTTTGCAAGCGTTGTTTTGCCCGAGCCGGGGTAGTCCTCCAAAAGCACGTGGCCGTCGCTGAGGAGCGCGATCAAAAGAACATCGATCACGTCGTCGCGACCGCGGACCGCACCGGCGAGGCGCTGGTAGAGCTTTTGGTACACACCGTAAGCCGCTTGAAGGTCGGCCGCGGAAGCCGTTCGCGCAATCTCAACACCACCGTAGCCGCTCGATTCCATCACCATCACTTACCTCGATCGCAAAAAGCTCAGCGGGTTTAGAAAGCCCAAAAATCGGCGCCACGCGGGCGTTTTTAGTAACTCGGTCCGCAGGACAAGGAGTTTCGCGGCCCACGCTTCGCGCGTTCGTTCGCCGAGATTCTCTGCAAACCCCGGTTCTCCCGGCGCCGGTTGTGTACCCAAGCGCCCCGAGAGGTGCATCGCCGTCAACGTTTCAAATGTGGGAACGCGATCGCTCACGCGCTTGGCAAACGCTTCGCGCGTTTCGCCGCGATCGCGCACAAGGCCCGCTTCGCTGAGCAGGTCGAGCGAGGTGCGGTATGCGACGCGCGGCAGTTCGTTTGGCCCCGCAAACAGGGGTGCGGCGCGTCGCCAGATCTTGGCGAGGTACAGCAGGCCGATGAGCGACGCGATCGAGGAAAGAAGGAACATCACGATCGGGCGCAGCCATTTTTTTAAATCTGGACGCTCTTTGGGTGGCTCCGTTTGCGCTGGATCCGGCGGCAATTCGCGCGCCATTTCACCGAGGAGGCGCTGCAAATCTTCATCGACCGGAGGCGGGTTTTCATCAAGGTTTTCGTGCGGCGTGATGTCGAGCACCACCCAGCCGACGCCTTCGATGTAAAGCTCCGGCCACGCGTGCGCGTCGGCGCCTCGAATCATCATTGCCGAGCCGCCTTGGCGATTTTTTTCTTCGATCGCGTACCCGGTCCCAACGCGCGATGGCAGCCCCAAAGAGCGCCACAGCAGGACCGCCGCATGGGCGAAGTGTACACAATAGCCGATTTTGTTTCCGAACAAAAAGTCGGCCGTTGGGTCATCGGCGTTGTGTTTTTCTTTGCGCGAATATTTGAAGTTGTCGTCGAGATGCAGCTTCACCGCCACGGCTTGCAAAAACGGATCGTCTTTCCCCTTTGGGTTCATCCTGGAGACAATCTGTTTTGCGAGTTCGGCAAACCGCGGGTCGCTCGACGTTTGCAGGTAATAGGCAGCCACTTCGGGCGACCACTTTGGGTTGCCCACTTTTCTGCCGCGAAGGTCTTTGTATTTCACCTTTTGAGCGTGCGACTCGAATGTGTACGCACGCACAAATCGCTGCGGATTGGGGTTGCGCAGCGGCTTCATCGCAATCGGCGATTCGAGAGCAAACGGCCGCGTGTGATCCACAAGAAGCGCCACTTTGGCGCTGACTTTTTCGCGATCGGCGATGTCGATCGGCTCGGCGACCGGCGTATTTTCGCTCGGAAAAAGATCGAGTCCGTCGAGATCCACATCGGCGCGCGACGTGCGAACGAGCTTCGTGCCGTTCCACTGACTCCAGGCTTCTTGCCGGAAGTAGTACACCTCCGAAGGCGGCGAATAGTCGCTTTCGAGCAGCACGATCGCCATGGGTGAAGGCGACTGCTGACTCTCTTCGCGCTCGTTTTCGAGGTCTTCACTCGCGGGCTGCGGAGGAGGTGTTCCGCCGCCGTCACCGCCGTCGTCTTTACCGCCGCCGTCGGATTGCCCGCCGTCGGATTGCCCGCCGTCGGGTTTATCGTTTTGAGATTCACCGCCGCCGTCCGGCTTTTGAGGCTGCTCCCCTCCCCCGTCGGGTTGGTTGTTTTGCGGTTGCTCGTCGCCGCCGTCGGGCTTGTCGTTTTTGGGCTTGGGGCCGCCGTCCGGCTGCTCGTTCTGCGGCTTCGGGCCCCCGTCTTCTTTTCCACCGTCGGGGTTGGCCGACGTTGGAGGAGCGGGCGGCGGACCCGGCGCCGCGCTCGCCGATGCGGACGCCGAGTCAGACGGCCCGGTCAGCCCGAGCTGATCATCCACGTCCACTTTTGGCGGCCCGATGAGAACCACGAGCACAACGCCTAGAACCGCAAACAACGCGAGCACCGCCGCCGCCGATCCGCGCCGTTCTTCCGCTTCAGCGATCAGCAACAGCCCAAGCACAACAACGGCCGCACCG
The DNA here is from genome assembly GCA_016712345.1 of Polyangiaceae bacterium. Classification (GTDB taxonomy): domain Bacteria; phylum Myxococcota_A; class Polyangia; order Polyangiales; family Polyangiaceae; genus JADJRH01. The sequence goes on along the minus strand of JADJRH010000011.1, from coordinate 750,521 downwards.
CCGAGCACCAGAAACACGTGAACCGGATCGATCCCACGTTCCCACGCCCAGTCCGACAGCCAGAGAGGTCGCGAAATGATCCCATCGCGGTGCGCCGCAAACACGTACGCGATCGACCCTGCGATTGCAGAAAGCTCCAAAATCAGCGCAAACGGCCTTCGCGTTGCCACCGCTCGCAGGGCCGCCACCACCGCAAACGACGCCGCGCCAAAACGCAGCACCATCGCGAGACGCATTGCGGCCCCGGTTCCAAGCGCTCGCGGCGGCCCTTCGTAGTTGGTGAGGAGGCCCGCGATCCAAAAGCCGCCGATGCCGAGAAGCACGGCGAGCAACAAAAGCACCGGCAATCGAAGCCGCGTTCGCCCGAGCAATTGCCCGATCACCACCGCGAGGATCGCCGCAATGGTGGCCGACGCGATCCCCACGCCGGGCGCAACTCCCCACGCAATGCACATCGCAGCGACGGCGACCGAGAAGGCGCGCAACGCAAGTGTACCCACGCGCAGTTTGGGCTTCATGCGGCCTCCGTTTGCTCGGACTTTTTGGCGCCGCTTGCCGCCTTGAGCGCCTTTCGCTCATCTGCCTGCGAGGGCTGTAAGTCCTTGGGCGCCATCCGTCGAAACGCATCTGTGTACACACGCCCGGCCGCCCGATCCACAAGCGCTGTTGGCACGCGCGCGGCGGCGAGCGCCGATGTCACATTCATCAACTCCTTTTGCGCCGCGCGCGCCCCATCCATCGGCGGAGCCGCCACAAGCAGCTTCTCCCACCATTTGCGCGGCAATTCGTTCACAACACCATCGGTACACACCAGAATCTCCACCGACGGTTTTCCACCCGCGGCCTGCGCCTGTGCGCGTGCCGCAGCCACCACGCGCTGGATCCACGGCCCGGAACGCGGCGGAACGAACAACACAGCACGCGCCGAACCTTTTCCATTCTCCGCCGCAACGCGTGCGAAAAACGCATCCAAACCGCGGCCGCCGTCGTCCGGCGCAACATTTCCCGATCGCGCAAACAGCTCTTCGGCAGCGTCGGCCGTGGTGGCGTCCACATCACAACCATCGGCGCCAAGCCGCCATGAAACACCGAGCGAACCGTTGATCACAGCGGCGCGCGCAGCCCCAGCCGCAGGCTCATCACCGGGCCCGGCCACAACGTACGCCACCGTTTTTTGCATCGGGCTTCGCGCGCGCTCAGGTGTACGCACCACCAAGTTGCGCGACTTTGCGTACACTTTCCACAGAATCAAACGCACCGGATCTCCCGGCCCATAAGCGCGCATATCGGCCCGATCACCCTGCGGCGCGCCGAGGGGATCGTAAAAGTCATCCCCGCCCGCAAGCGCTCGGACCACCGGCACGTTTCTCAAGTGACCCACCGACGGCACGATCCGAACGTTGCGCGGCTCGCGTCTTCGAAACGTCACTTCGGCGAGCCCCCACGCGTCGCGCACCACAAAGCGCCGAATCACTTCTTGGAGCAGCGCGCGGCGGTTTGGCCGAATCCATTCACGACGCCGCCCCGCTTCTTTGTCGGTGCGCACTTCGGCATCCGGCGTTTCCCACTGCCATTCAACCGTCAGAAGCGGCACAAACCAAAAGTTTCGAACGGTAAATCCCGTTCGCGTGGCAATCCCGGTGGTGAGAATCACGGGCTCGCCTTCCTTCGGTTTTCGAAGCCCGAGCGCGATCCCCAAGGCCGCCGGGCCCACAACCAAAAGTGAAATCGCCGCGAGCGAAAGCCCCACCGCGCCCACCACAAGAAGCAGCAGGTCCACCTGCTTCAGCCCGTAACGCCACAGCGCCAAGGCCGAGCCGGCCGCCAGGAGCACTCCTTTGGCAGTGAGCGGAAACCCGTCGCGAACCGCGCGTGCGACCTTCACCATCGTGGCCAACACACGCCGCACCTTGCCGTTCGCGCCCATGAGCCTTTGAGGACGCCTGCTATAGCTGCTTTGTTTCCGGCAAGCTTGTGCTCGCGGCCCATTGCAACAGAATTGGCCCATTGGCCGTGTGGGCGGATATCCTACCAACCATGTTTGCCGTCCTCCCTCCCCAAACAGCCCCCCGCCAACGTCACTCGCGTTCGCCGCGATTCGCCATCCGAATCCCCTGCCAGCTTGTTCGCCTGCGCGACTTCAAACTGGTTGGCAAAACCATCGCCGACCTCTCGGAACAAGGCGCACTCGTCGACTCCGGCGCATCGGTGCTCACCGGTGAATCCCTCATTGTTTCGTTTCGAGCGCCCTTTTCCAACCGATGGATCGACGCCGAAGCGGTGGTCGCCCGCGTGATCCACGGCCGCCGAACAGGCGACCTTCGCCGCTCTTTTGGAGTGGAGTTTACCCATCTGACCCCCGAGGGTAGACGCCTCCTCCACGAAGGGTTGTGGGGATTGCCGGCCGTGCGCACTGCGCGTTATCGAAAATCAGGCACGTAACCCTTCCAAAAGCACCCAACCCGCCTCCCGCAAGGGCCTGCGTCAAACCGCGGCCCCCTCCCCTGCACGTTTGACGTTTATACCCCACGCGCGCGAGCTGCCTCGTCCACCCAAGAGGTTTGGCGCGATAAGAGACGTCTTTGGCGCGCCGGGTCACTGCGCGGCGCTCGCGGATACGTACAGTGCTTGACCAAGACGAGCAACGCAGCGGCCACCGCGCAGACGACTCTCAGCGTGCGCACAGAATATCGTGCAAACGCGCCACAGAAAGTATTCACCGCGCGCGGAAACCTCGGCGTCTGAAATCGGAGGAATTGCAATGCGAGCATTGGTTGGCTTTGGAATGGCGGCGATGGTTGGACTCTCGGCGTGCAACGTGGGAAGCGACTGGGAGGAGAGCGACGACCCTGACGCTGTAGAGGAGGTCTCCCAGGCGATTATCAACAACGTGCAGTCGTACACAGACACCTTGGGCGAGGCTGGACTATCCACAAACGGGAAAAAAGTGGTGGTCGCCGGAGGCATGCTCCACGCAACCTATGAAGTGGGCGGAGCCATCCTGTACACATCGTCCACAGACGGCGTCACCTGGACCGCCCCGGTGACCCTGTGGAGCTTCGGTGCGCAAAGCCCAACGATCGCGGTCGACTCGATGGGAAGGATCGGTGTGGCCTATGCCATGCCGTCGGGCAACTTTGGTGGAGCCCTCAACTACAGTTACAAGGTGCCCGGCGGGTCATGGGTTCACATGTACAATATCTTGCCAAACTACGTGGCAAAAACACCTTCCATGATCGCTGACGGGCCGGACATGCACCTCGTTTTCACGTCCGGCAGCAAAGTCTACTATATGCAGTTCGCAACAAACAACCCCGGCTCCCCCATACCCGAACACGCCACTGAAGCTCCCCCCGGCGGCACCGTCGGCGACTTTCTCCCGTCGATCGCCAGATCCGTCGCACCGGGCGGTGGCAAGCGCTCGCGCATTGCTCTCATTCGGCAATTGGTTACCTCATCTACCCAGAGAATGGCCGTCCACTTTGTGGAACGCACCGGGGCGTTTGCGTTCACCGACTTAGGACTCTTTCAGACCGGAACCGGGCTAACCGGCATTGGCACAGCTCATTCGCTTTCGATGGACGCCAATCCCACGACGGGTGACTATTTTATTGCGGCATCGTTCTCGGTGGGCGCTACCGCGAGAACCTATCTCTACCGCAGCAATTCGCTTTCTGCAGGGCCCATCACTCAATTCCAATTTTCAACCGTTGGCAGTCAGGTATCCATGGCCGCCGCCACAATCGACTGTGTGAACCAAATGCGCTTGCAGTGGAGTCCACTCGCCTACGGCTCCACCAATTATCGAACCGGTACTTGGTCGAGCGGCCCTTCACCGACATGGATCGATGCGGCGCCGGTTCAAATGGCCGCCTCGGGCTTGGCCAGCACGTCCATGCTGAGTTCAATTCTCCTTGCCGGAACCAACACACGACGCTCATTCCGCTCGTTCCACGATACCAGCAACGGCGGCAACTCCTTCACACTCCAAATCGACCACGTGAGCGGTCCCAATCCACAACCGTGCAACTGACGACTGTGCCCAGCCCGGTCGCGCATCATTCGTTTTGGCTATCGCACGCATAGCTCCTCCAAAGCTACCGCCCTTCCAAAACCACTCGCATGCTCCCAGCTCCCTCACAAGGGAGCCGGAGGAGACTTACCATGCGACGTGTTTTTCTTGCCAGCGTTCTTACCCTTGGTTTTTGGGGCTGTACAGGCGACCTGCGGGTAGATTCAACCTCGGGCAACGATGAATCCCCGGTCCTCGGGGAATCTGCCCAAGCCGCCACATCCGACGATCCCATTACCGTCAGCGCCATGACAGCCGCCGAGGTGGCCGCGTTCCGACAAGCCGCTGCGGCAAAACCCTGGCCTTCCGCAGTGAGTGAACTCGACTCCAAAGGTCGCCCGGCGCTCCTGCACGCCATGATCGAAGTGCGGAGTGTACACCAGGCCCAGGCGCTTGAAAAATTGGGAATCTACTTTGATACTCTCCCCATCTTCCCTGAAGACTGGCAGGCCGTCACAAGCAAGTGGCCCAAAGCTCCAGTATGGGTCACTTCGTCGCATGATGGCCAAGGCGCGCTTGTGTACGCACTCATTCCGGCCAAAGTGTATAACTTGATGCGTACACAAGCCCTCGCCGGCAACAGTCAGATTCCGCTGGTGACCCTTCGCTCCATTCCCACGCTGACAGCGCGCGACACCGACCCTACCCGCATTGCGTATGACTACCTTCAAGAAGGCAGCTTCGTGTGGGATTTGCCGGATTCTACCGATCCTCTACCCACCGCCGCGCAGTTGAAGGGGACTCATTTTGAGTCTGCCATTGACCTGGTAGACGCTGTGGAACTCATCTCCACCACCGCCAAAACCGAAATTGCCCAGGTGAAGTCTCTCGCCACGTCACCGGCCACGGTGCGCGCCAGCCGCAACGTCAATGTGACGGTCAAACTCGATGTCATGAATGTGGACCCCTTATTTCGCCTGGGCGGAATCGAAAGCGGAGTTCCACACCCCATGGTGCAAGGCTGGGGCGCCCGGCGCGGTTTGGCGATTGACCTCGCGGGTACAAAAATCACCGCCAAACAATCTGGATTCAACTCGTCGGCGCATCTCAATGCCAACAACACAGCGGCGGTCAGCCTCAAGAAAAACTCGGTGGTCACCTGGTGCGTCAAACACCGCAGCAACAGCGCCCAAGTCACCGACGACTTCTACTTTGCCACGAAAGTCTGCGGGGTGACAAACTCCACTGGACAGTCAAGTTATTCAGCCGCCGCAAACGAAACGCTCACCACCCTCGACGCGAGATCGGCTTTGTTCGCCACGATCAACGACAATCAAAACTGGATGCGGGATGTGGCCCAACACCAGGGGAAGAGAACCCGCGTGCTTGTCGGCCCGGTGGCCAACATCTTTCGATCCGCCGGCGCCTTCGTGTCGTGCGGAAGCTATTACGGATTCATCCCGGCGGCAACGTTTGCGGCAACAGTCGGCGGGCTCGGCTTGGTACTCGACGCACCCGCGGTCATCGCCGCCGGCCTGACTGTCGCCATCCTCGCCGAGTTGACACTGGGGCACGTGGATATCGTCATTACCGACGACCTACTCAAGAGCCGCGGCATTATCTCCCACGAATATGGCCATTTTGGATTGTGTACACTGATTGCCGAAAAAGCTCCTACGCGATTCGAGAGTGCCTGGACAGATGTGATCTTGGAAACGCTTCTTCCCCAAATCGGCGGCGGCGACCGCGGTGTTGAACACGAAGCCAGTTGGTTGAATGAAGGATTCGCCGACTTTGTTGCAGCTCAAACCACCGGACTTTCCAATTATTTAGACCCGGAAAACAGCTCCGATCTGTTCGTTCCACTGCACGATGGAAGCGGCGCGGTCATTGGCAGTGTACCCGCGCACTACTGCGACGGCGACTCTACCCATCCAATTGACAACGATTGTTTGGAGCACAACGACGTGTTTCCCACGCTCGAAAACGCCTCGAACACGCCCCAATTGCCGGCATGTTCAATCACCGATTCAACAGGTCAGATCGGCTTTGAATGTCCGCAGGATAACCAGGACTGTCACGACGCGGCGTCGGGAGCGTACACCGGGTGGCTGATGGACATGTTTGACGGTCACCCTCTGGACACGCTTTCGCCCAATCAAAACCTACCCAATGGTGGTGGAATATGGAAGTTTGTAACGGTAGACCCTCCCTTTGTGATTAGCCCCTTTACCGGTGAAGGCATTTTCAGCGTGGCCCACCCGTTTCAACTCGCTTCTCCACCCCAAATACTCCCCCAACCCGGTCGGTCCCAACGTCAAAACGATGAAAACGTTCGCCTGCCCGGCTCGGCGCTCAAAACGTTTATTACCAAATGGGTAGCTCGCGCCCCGGTTCTCACCGGCCTCAAGTCCGAACACGTATTCCCGGCGTGGGTAGATACAATGCGCTTCCACGGGTTTAACGACGCTCAAATCGCCCACACAATGACGCCGCATCAGGTGGAGGGTCGACTCGAATGTTTCGCCCCTGAACTCAACTCGGCATTCAACTTCAACCAAACTGTGATTGCGGCTGACACGGGAGATCTTCAAAAACCTGTTGTTTTGCGCTGTAAGTCACCCACCGGAGGAACAATTCAATGCAATTGGGAAGATATCTCCCTGGGCATGACCACGGCCAGCCTCAACCAGGCCGGTGACGACTTCCTCGTTCAGATCACCGACGTAAACTCAGGTGCACTGCTCCACACCATGAACGCGCCTTACCAGATGGTCGTCAATCGAACTTTCCCCCTGCCATCTGGATATTTTGGCAGCGCCCAAGTTTCTGTACAAACCCACAAGGGAACGCGTTTCAGCTCCGCTGCCCTTCAAACGGTACCCGTGGCCCCGCTCGGTTGTGGAAACGGCGTTATCGATTCCGGTGAAGTGTGCGACGGTGATTCTGCAAGCCCTGTTTCATGCAGCAATCCCGCATGCAACTGCCCAGGTCAAACAGGATGCGCTCTCGACAATGACTGCTCGTTTGACTGTCAGAACCTTACCGTTTTCTGCATCTGTCCTGAATAGTATACTCAACCATCCCTACCCTACCCTGTCAGCAAGTCGTCGGGTGCTTTGTCCTTCGAGGCCCCGGCCCCCACCGTCAAGGCACTCCAAGTATACCCTCAGGCAACGTGCGAGCGCCGGGGTCAAGGTGCCAGGCGCACGAGGGCCACATCGTTCGACCCATCCGGTGCCGGCGTGATAGGGAGAGCACCCGCGCCAAAGTCCACCGCTCCCGCGTAGCTCAGCGCCAGCGTCGCTTCGCCGCCCGGGTGCAACGCAACGTAGATCTCATGTGGAATGATGAACGTGTTTGGCGCCCCAAATCGGCGGCTCCACATGTGTTCGCCGCTCGGCCCGAGCTTGGCCACCAGCAGATCGGAACCACCGATGGGAGCCAGCGGCCCACCCCCCAAGTCGATGGCGTCTTTCATTCCAAATGTGAGTGTGACCTCTTCGTTTTCGTTCACCACGATGTCCGGGGTTCTTATGCCATTGTTCTTGGGGTCGTACGGATGGATCCAGACGACTTCGCCCTGGGAAGACAGCCGCGCAACAAACGTGTCCTGGCCGGTTGGCACAAACACGTCGGTCCCAAACGCGGTTGGAGTATCAAAAAAGCCGCTCACAATCACGTCCCCCCCGGACACGGGCACGAGTTTGTAAGCCCCGCACCCTCCGTCACAGAACCTGACGCTCGAAAGATGGTTTCCCTGACTGTCAAACTGCGCCAAAAACCCGTCCAAATCGCCGGCAGCCGGCAAAGGCCCTCCACCGAAGTCCGGTGCGCCCTGATAAAAACCGCCGACGTGGACGATCCCGTCCGGCGCGATCGCCAACGCGTAGATAAAACGGAGGTAGTCGGTCGCTTCGAAAAAGTGCTTCCACACAAGGGCGCCGGTGGTCGTGTCGATCGCCAGGAGGAAGTCACCCATGGTGCCGGGAACAATGTTCTGACCGTCATAGGAGACGCTCGCGTCGGCGTTGCCGCCCATCGCCAGCCGATCGCCGGGGCCCGCCGCCAAACCGGTCACATTCAGATTTTTGTTGGCAACCATGAGCCGGTGCCAGATCAAGGTGCCGTCGGGCGCAAAACACAAAATCGCCGTGGAAAACCCTGTTGGAGAGGGTGTGATCACCGTCCCGTCGATATCGATCGGCTCGCTGAGCCGCGCTTCGACAATGACGTTCCCTTCAGGCGTCGCCGCAATCAGCCCCACGCTCGGCAACAGGCGAATCCACTGCTCGTCGTTGGCCGGCCCAAGTTTCGCCACGCCCGCACGCGGCTTGGTGAACGTATTGCCGCCAAACTCAAACGTTGCGTCCCCAAACCCAAGGTACGCAGAAAAGTACACATCGCCGGCCGACGTGACGGCGATCCCCTTTGGCCACTGCCCTTCAAGTCCCTGAAACGAACGACCCCAGAACGAGCACTCCGTGCCGTCGCAGTCTTCATCGGCCGTTGTGAGGCACGTTTCAGGTTTGGGTACACAAGCCATTCCACCGGTCCCGCTTGTGGTTGCACCGCCCGCGCCCCCATCGCCCCCTGCGCCGGTGCTGCTCGCGGCGCCGGTGCCGCCCGCGGCGCCGGTGCCACCTCCTGCCCCCGTGCCCGAGCTTGACGTCGTGTTGTTTTCGCCGCCGGTTCCGGTGAAATCAATGGTGGTGTCGCCGTCACAGGCGGGTGTCATCACTGCTGCAAGCGCGGTGAATAGCCCGCTACAAATGAAGGATTTTGATCTCGATAAGGAAAAAAGCATCCCGAAAAAGTACGCCCAACGATGGGCGGGTCAACTCGAAATGCCTTGATTTAAAGCGTGTCACAAACGCGCTCAACGTTCTCGCAGCGGAGATTTAAGGGTGCGGAACGTTGCGGGTGGGAAGACTTTCGAGCGGCACTCCAATTGCATTCGGGATGAAACATCCGCAAATTGTGTACACATTTGGGCCGCGAATGGGAGCGCGCTTTGTTGGTGCACAGCGCTCGCGGGTGTACACAATTGAGTTCTTTATTTGATTGCGGGCGTAAACCGATGGAGGCTCGCCGCGTGACGCGCCGCGCCCCAAGCCCCGATCTCGACGCCAAGATGACCGATCCGGGCTTTACGCCTTCAATTCATGATGTGCCCGCGTTGCTTGATCGGGTGGCGGGGGGTGCGGCGGAGCAGCGCGAAGCTTCGCTTCGCGCGCTCCGCCGCACCCCCCGCCCAGCCGCTGACCAAGCCATGGCGCGTTACGACGGCGCGGAGCCCGAGGCTCGGGCGCGGCTCGTCGGCCTCGTGGGTCGCTTGGTGGGGGCGGGGTTGTCGGACGCCGAGCGCGCGTTTTTCAAACGCGCGCTCGGCGACGACAACCCCGCCGTGCGCAAACGAGCTGCCGATGGCCTCGCGCGCGAACGCGTTCAGCGCGACGTGGCGACCTCGCTCGCCGACGCGCTCGCGCGTGAAACCCACGCCGGGGCGCGCGCGGCGATGATCGAGGCGCTTGGAAAGGTGGGCGGACCCGCCGCCGAAGCAGCGCTCGCCGGTGTACACACCGATGCCGCCGACGAGCGCACCGCGCTGGAGATTCGAAAAGCCAAGGTGCGCGTCATGCGGCCCGGCGCGCGCGAAACCCCGAGCCGCATCGATGCTTCGCGCTCGATCGAGGGCGGACTGACGGTGTGGCTCTCATGCCGGCGCGGCATGTTGCCGGTGCTGCTCGAAGAGGCGGCGGCGCTTTCACCCGTGATCACCCATCGAAGCGGCGGCAGCACGGCGGCGCAGGTGGTGCTGCGAGGCGCGTTGAACAGTGTGTACACATCACGCCTGTGGCTCAGCGCGAGTTTGCCCGAGGAGCGAGCCGCCGGCCACGGGCCAAAAGTCGCCGCCCGCGCGATCGCCGGGGGTGTGACAGCTCAGCTCGCCGAGGCGCTCACCGAAGGCCCTGTGCGCTATCGCATTGGATGGGCGGACGGTGGAAAACGCCGCTCCGAAGTGGTGCAGATCGCCGAGGCGGTGAGTGTACACAACGCGGCGCTCATCAACGATCCGTCGGATGCGCCGTGGCAGGTGGTGCTGCGCGAAGGGCCGGATCATGTGGCCGCGGAGTGGCAAATGGAGCTGGACGACCCGCGGTTTGCATATCGAAGCGGCGATGTGCCTGCGGCGTCGCATCCCACGATCGCGGCGGCGCTCGCGTTTGTGGCGGGCGTGGAGGCCGGTGAGGTGGTGTGGGATCCGTTCGTGGGGTCGGGCCTTGAGTTGTGCGAGCGCGCGCTGCGCGGGCCATACAAGTTGCTCGTCGGAACGGACCTTGACCCGCGCGCGCTCGATGTTGCGCGCAAGAACCTGGAAGCGTGTGGTGTACACAACCCGGACCTGCGTGTTCACGACGCTTCGAAAGGCGCGCCGCAAGGGGTGCGGCCGACGTTGATCATCAGCAATCCGCCGATGGGCAGGCGCGTTCACCGCGAGGCCGATTTGGGCGAGATGTTGGCGACCTTTGTGCGCGCGGCGGCTCGCTCGCTCTCGAAAGGGGGCGGGCGGCTTGTGTGGGTGAGCCCGTTTCCGCGTTTCACGCGCGAGGTGGCTGAAAACGCGGGCTTTGCAATGCGCCGCGCACATATCGTGGACATGGGCGGCTTCGACGCCGAGATCCAAGCGCTGACGCTGGGCTGAACGCAATGAGTACACAGCGCAGCCCCCCGCGGCGCGCGGAGCGAAGCGAGCACGACGCTTGGGGGGCCGCGGCATGCGTACGCATGCCGCCCCGGGGGGCACCTGTTGAGACACGCGCAGAGTTTCTGGGGGAGGCCCCGCAACGACCTGAAATGCCCTGCCACCTGACGCATCGTATCCAACACGGAGGCACTGAGTTCACGGAGATCCACGGAATTTTTTGTACTTCAGGCTGCAATCGGCTTGCAGAGCCCGATCACCTGCCAGGCCGGAACCTTTGGGTGATGTGTACCCATTGCAGCCCAACAAACCGAAATACTCCGTGACCCTCCGTGTCCTCCGTGCCTCCTAGGTAACTTCCCTTTAGCGGAACGTTCTGCAAGGCACGGATCCAGTCTTGTCGAGACGTTTGGGACACCCTTGCCCGTCGCCAAGCGGAAAAGCGAACAGCGTGGCGCGTCGGGTTCTCCAGATGGAGTTCTGTGGCGAGCGCAGCCACGACGAAAACGAGAGACCGGCGAGACCGGTGGATGGCGACGTGATGGACATCTCAAGTCGCCGGACCTCCCAGAACGGGCTCTTTTCTGCTGCATCGACAACTCAACCGCAACGAGTTACTCGCCGTTCGAATGAGGCGCATGCGCCGCTGGGGAACTCCGTGGTGAAGAGACGTCACAGAGTTCGAAACGCGTCCGGTCGTTGCGTGGCGGTGCCGGGCGTCTCGACGAGACGTGTGTACGCGAGGGATGACGTGTGTACGCGAGGGATGTCGATCGAGAATGTGTACGCTTGTTAGAATGCGTACACAGGGCCGATGCTGGGCTGGAACACGACGCCGAAGGTGGGCACCATGAAGAGGACGCGCAGCTCGGCTTTGACACCGAATGCGTCGGTGATGCCGAAGGTGCTGCCGAGGCCGATGGGGATGTAGTTGAGGCCTGTGATTTGGTAGGCGGTGACGTTTTGGAAAACGGAACCGTTGCCGCCGTTGGAGGGGCAGCCGTTGGAAGATTGGTTGGCCGTGATGTTGTCACCGGCCGGCGTTTTGGTGTCGCAAACGGTGACAGGCACGCCGGCGTTGACTTGGCCGACGCCGAAGCCGACGTAGCCGTACGGCTTGAATTTCATTTTTTCGACCCAACCGCCGAAGAGGTTGTACCCGGCGCGGCCTTCAATCCAAAACGGGAGGAATCCGTTGGCTTGAGAGTGGCCGAACTTGGCTTGGGTGCTGTTGGGTGCGGTGGGTGAGCCGGGGAAGTCGCTGATGGCGAAACCGACGTGAAGGCCGAGGGTGATGTTGAGCTTTTGGGTGAGCTGGCGATCGAACCCGGCGCCGAAGCGTACACCTGCGTAACCGAAGCCGCCGGTGACGCCGTTGGTGCCCTGTTGATCGGCGGGGACGCCGTAAAACTGGCCCTTTCGTGCGGGATCTTCACCGGTGTAAAAACACACGTACGAGCCGTCGCTCACGTTGCCGGCGGCGTCTTTGGGGGAGCAAACGAGGTCGCGGCTGCCGATGAGAAGCAGGTCGAGGTTGAGGTCGACGCTGATCATGTTGAGGCGTTTTTTGGTTTCTTTGGGGCCGTCGCTCCCGGCGCCTTCTTGGCAGGTGCCGTCGGCACAGCCGAGGCCCGCTTTGCACTCGGAAGAATCGCTGCAAGAGGCGCCCCAGTCTTTGCCTTCTGTGGCTCTGCGCTTGCAGGTTCCTTCGTCGTCGCCTTCTTTTTTGGAGCAGAAAAGGCCGCCTTTGCAATCGGCGTCGGCTTGACAGCTTGAATCGACGCAGCCGGGAAAGCCGGGCACGCAATCACCGCCCACGGCGTCGCATTGTTTGGGGGGCTTTTGGCCGGGGAGCGAAGGCGGATCGGCGTCGATCTCGTTTTTGATCGCCACGGTGTACGGCTCGTTGCGCGAGCCTGCGGTGGCAACGGTGCCGGCGTCGTCGTCGGCGGTGATGTAATATTTGAGGTTGCCGGTGGTGGTGGCGTCGGTGCAGGGGATTTCAATGCCCCAGCCGTCGCCGACCTTTTTCATGTCGAGCGGCTTCCACGCGGTGGCGCCGAAGGGCTTGTAGCGAACGGTGACTTTTTTGACGCCGAGGTCGGCCGGAACCTCGATGTAGATGGGCACCGGCGTGTTGGTGCGTTGTTCGGCCACGGGGTTGTGTTTGAGGTCACCGCCGGGCTTTGAGGGGCCGCCGCCGGCTTCACCGCCGGAGCCGGTGTCGCCGCCTTTGCCGCCGGAACCGGATGAGCCGCTGCCACCGGCAGCTTTTTTGGCTTCATCGAAGATCTTGTCGATTTCAGCGCCTTTGAACGTCGCGTCGAGCGCGGCGCTGCCATCGATTTTGAGGCCGGCGATGAACGACTCTTTTGCGGCGTCGGCCTTGTTGTTGGCGAAGTGGATGACGCCGAGGCCGAGGTACACTTTGGCGAGGACTTTGGGACTGCAAGCGTCGCCGGCGCACTTTTTAATGGCGTCTTGGAGCTTTTTTTCGGCCTTTGCGAGTTCGACGTTGAGGTAGTCGTCGTTCATCGCGGCGTCGTAAAGCTTGTTGGCTTCAGCGTCTTTTTCACCTGCGGCCGACGCATCGGCGGCGATGAAAAGGCCAACGAGGCCGAGCGCTAAAAGAATGCGAGAAGTCCGAGGGGTGCGGGCGATCACGTGCTGGTTCTCCTAAGGGATTGCCCCAGGGGCGCCCTCAAGTATCACGGCATGCCACTCAGAAGGAAAAGTTTCCGCGCGATATTGTGCGGTGGCGCCGCTTTCACAGTCGAAGGCAATGGCCGGGCGAGGGTTTGCCGATCACAAAAAGTGGCGTGACGAAGCCCCGCGACGCGCCGCAACGACCGGCGATGCCTCAAGCCAGTTGCAGCCCGAAATATAAAAATCTCAGTGAAACTCCGTGTCCTCCGTGCCTCCGAGTTGAAGTTGAGGCGACAGTAGACAGAAGCGCTTCGGGTCGTTGCAAGGCGGCTATTACGTCCGTGACGCGATTGGCGCGTTGCGAGCGCCCCGAAGCTAGGGAGGCTCGCGCAGCCATACACGAGCTATTGCGAGCAAGCCGACCGACGATTCGGGGCGCGCAGCAGCGCCAATCGCGTTACGGCGGCGTGCCGGCGCCGGCGCCTTCAGTCCTCACGAATTGAACGCGGCGGTTGAGGGCGCGGTTTTGATCGTTGGTGTTGGGCACGATCGGCACTTCCATGCCGTAGCCCTTGGAGGTGAGCCGGCCGGCTTCAACGCCGTGACCGACGAGGTATTTTTTAACCGATGCGGCGCGCCGATCGGAAAGGGCCTTGTTGTACACAGGCGAACCTTTGTTGTCGGTGTGGCCCTGGATCTCGATTTTGATCTTGGGGTTTTTGACAAGCACTTCGACAACGGCGTCGAGAATTGCGTAGCTCTCTTTGCGAATGATGTCTTTGTCGAACTCGAAGTGGATCTGCTGCGTGATTTTGATCTCGGTTGCAGTGACGATGACGAGGCTCGGCTTCTTGGGACAACCGGGCTTGTCGCCGCCGGGCGGGCCCGCTTCATTGGGGCACTGATCTTCGAGATCGGCGACTTTGTCGCCATCGTTGTCGGGTTCGGGGCAGCCGTCGGCGTCTTCGTATCCGTCGGGATCTTCAGGCTCGTTGGCGCAGTTTTTCCCGGTCGAATCTTTGTCGTTGACGTCGAGAATGGTGTCGGAATCGTTGTCGAGTTCAGGGCAGCCGTCGTCGTCGAGGTAGTTGTCTTTGTCCTCGGGCAACATGCGGCACGAATCGACGGAGTCTTTGAGCCCATCGCCGTCGGTGTCGGGATCGTCGGGGCAGCCGTCTTCGTCTTCGAACCCGTTGAACGTTTCAGGATCGCATTGGCACTTGACGTCAACGTCGTCCAAAAAGCCGTCGCCGTCGCAGTCGCCCGGAGCGGGTTTGGGCGGCGGAAGCGGCTCTTCAACAATGCCGCGCTCCGCGCATTTTTGAGGCGGCGAGAGATCGTACGCGGCCTGCGCGTTGGCGCGCGCAATGCCGAGGTGACTGTCGCCGCGCACCCAATTGCCCTGTCCAAGTTCGGCATCGGCAAAGCGAATGTTGGCTTTGGCGAGCGCGAGTTCACGCGGGGCACACCGGATGGCGCCGTTGCGTTCTGCTTGGTCTGCCAGCTTTTCGAGCCCTTCAAGCTCACCGCGCATTTTGGTGACGTTGGAGCAGGAAAGCGAAAACACCGACGCCGAAGCGATTGCAAACGCGGCGAGTTGCGCGCGTTGCAAAGCGGTTAACCGAAAGAAGCGAAGGTTCATCGGCCGGCGCCCTCGTGCGCCTGTTTTGAAAGTTCAGCGGCTTTTTCTGCAAACTCGCCGGCCGTATCGGCAAAGTCGATCGCGTCGCCGTAGTCGGCCGTGGCGGCTTCTTCTTTGGCTTTGATCAGGTGTTCGCGCGCGTACCAATATTCGTACGGTGCGTACCTTTCAGCGCCGAGCGCCTCGGCCTTTTCAAGCCTGGATTCAGCCGAAACAATCGACGCGGTGTAGAGCACGCCGCCGCACCCCGTGAGCAACCCGGCGGCGGCGAGGATGCCAAAGGCTTGAAAAAGTTTGATGCGCACGCTCGTTTTCCTTTCGGCGCCGAAAGCGAAAACGACGCTATCAAGCGAGTGTTATGGGCGTCAACGCTCGTGAGCGCGGAACGAGGGGCGCGGCGCGGCGAGCTTCAAAGGCGGCGACGATTCGTGGCGAGGCGTTCGCGAGTTCACTTGGGTTCGGACGGCTCGTCGTCGGTTTTTCGGGCGTAACGCGTGACAGGGAAAAATTCGTCGGCGTACCCTCGGGGGTACCGCTGGTCCGTTGCGTATTTGTCGAGCGCCGTTTCAACGCCACGACGAACATGGTTGGCGTCGTCTTTCCACTGAGCGATCCGCAGCGAGACCTTGCCCTGAATTGCCGCGACATCTTCACGCGCTGAAAGGGCGGCGGTGCCCGCGGCGTGAAGGGCGTCCATCTGTTTCAAGATGGCTTTGGATTCTTTCGAGGTGGGAACTTCTTCGGCGACGGCGGCAAACTTTTTGTGCGCGCGATTTCCGATTGAAGGCCCAGCCGGATGATTTCCGAAGCTGGCTCGGGGAAAAACTTTCGATACCAGGGCGCATCGGTGTTGCCTCGCCGGTTTTGCAAGCCTTGTAAGCAGGGTTCCCGTTGGGAAGAAGGCTGCTTGCAGGCGTTGCAAGCGGACGGCTATGCAAAGGGGAAAGGCGCTTGCAAGCCTTACAAGCGGCATCCCCACGCGTGGGGATGGGCGATTGCGGGCGGTTCCGGCGGCAGCTGGGTCGGCGGGAACCGCCCGCGGGTGGTGTGTATGCGCGGGGACCCGGAGCTATCTTGACAGTGCTGGTGTCGAGATGCTTGGTTTCATGTGTTTTCAAGCACTTTTAGTGCAAACGAGCCCTCCGCCCGGTGGGGAGGGACAATGGGCGGCGGGGCTTTTCAACCACTTGCGACGATATGTGACAGCGCCACTGTCAAGATAGGCGTCCTCTCGGTTGTATGCGAGAGGCTGTCTCGGGTATCCATTCTAAGCGTCCTTATGCCGGTTGACGTGCGGCTCTGCTGTGGTCCGGCGACGCAAGTGGGGAGCAACGCGACCCACGCAGCAAGCCGGATCCGGCAGCAGCAGCCGCTTGTTGGGCAGCCTCTTCCTCATTCCGCGCCCGAAGTGCCTCTAGGTGTATCCCTCAGCACCACGTCAAGTGCGCACGGGCCTCTTGCGTCTCGTCCCTTTCGGAAGTCGACCTGGCTGCCAGCTCGAACTTGTGCCCAAAATGCCGGTTCCAGCATCAGGCTTCTTTCAAAGCGAAACTCCTGTCCGTCGGTAGTGAGTATTGCTCCCGTCGCCTTTTGCTTGTGCAAGCGGTACACCGTTCCACTCAGACGTTCGCGAGACTCTGCATACGCAATGCCGCTCTCCTCAGCGAACGCTTCTTCAGCGATCCAATCAGTCAGAGTATTGGCGCGAGTTCGCGCGTCGTCGCCGGCCACATTGCGAGCGCACGTCTTGGCCACGTTCAACGCGCGCTTGAGTCCCTCTCGCATTCGTGAATCACGAAGTTGATTGGGACAGTTCTCGTAGGCGTCCCTGAGCTTTTCTAGCTCGGATAGCGCCGCGGAGTAGGCGTGCCGATCGTTGTCGTGGTCGGCGAGTCGCATGAAATATTGCAGATGGAGGTCATAGGCTTTCCTGCCAACCCACTCAGAGAGATCCGAACGTGATATCAATCGATCTATTGCGCTTCGTGCCTCGGTAAACTTCAGCGCATAGAGGTTTGCTCGCGCCGCCTCGAGATGGATTGCGGGCTCGTTTGGGTCTATTCGCGTAGCCTCCGCAAGATGACCCATCGCTTCTGTCATGTCGCCGTTGCGCATGAGGAAGCCACCAAAGAAGTAGAGTAGCGGCGCGGACTTGGGCTCTAACTCGACGGCGGACTCGTAGGCGGAGCGCGCCGCGGGCGCGTTTCCCTGCTTTGCGCGGATCCATGCCTCTACGCGGAACACTTCAAAATATTCCGGAGCCAACCCGTGGGCCTTTGCCAGAATAGAATCGGCGGAGGCGTAGTCATTCCTATGTGCGCGATCGAGCGCATCGCGAAGGTACTTAGCAACGATGATGTCGCTGTCCGACCGCATCGAGATGCTGAACGCCGAATAGGGATTGCTGATTTGATCTTCACGAAGACTCTCGCCAGCTCGAAGCAATTGGTTTCGGCGCCCGACGATGCGAGTACTCTCGGATATTTCAACAGGATGATGTTTAGACAAGTACGCCCGAGCCAAATCCGATATGTCGTATTGAGACTCAAAGGATGACCCACGCGGCATACTCGACATGGAAACCATATTTGTCGTCACGAGTTGCTGCAGTGCGCGCTGGAGCTCAAGAACATCCATTTCGCTCAAGAACCCCAACTCGGCCTGACTGTGCCTTCCGGGCACGGACTGCATCGACCGCAGTACGTGTCGGCTCTCGGGCGAAAGATAGTGGTAGACGTTGGACATGCAGAACTCAAGAAACGTATCTGGGTTCTGCAATGCCTCCTCTGGACGTCGTCCGGCTTGCACGACTGACACGAACCATTTGATGAATCCCGGGTTGTTGTGCAATCGCGAACAGTAAACGGACAGTTGCGGGTTCGCAATTCGCGTCAGCGTTTCGACATGTCGCGATCTTGCCAGCGCGCGCACAAACTGGACCGCCTCGCCGTCCGCGAAAGGAGTAAGCCTAAACGGATACTCGAAGGCGCCAAGGCCGATGCGTGATGTGATAAGCACCTTGCTGCCCATCGGCAGTTCCGCGAGAAAGCCCCGAATGCGCTCATCAAGAACGGTTTCTAGATTGTCGAGTATCAGCAAGATTTTGAATTGTTCGAGGTAAGCGAGAACCTCTTGAACTGGTTCCTTTGCTGACGTCCCGCCAAGGTGCGACGCAACGTGTTGGAGCATGCCGAGCGAGTCGCATATTGCGCCTTGGATGCGAACAATCTCGTGCGAAGTGAGCTGCATGGTCTTGGAAGACGTCCAGACGATCGCGTCAAATGGGTTATCGTCGGAGTCTAACAAGTCATAAGCAACTTTCAGTGCCAGCGCGGTCTTTCCCATACCACCGTCTGCAAGAATCGTTATGACAGGATAGGGGCCCTTGCATAGCTTCAGAAGCGACGTGACCTGCTGCTTTCGGCCGAGAAAGCCAGTTTCGTCAAAGTCTGGGATGGGCAAGTTGTGGTTCTTCTTATCGTATGACTCGTACGACCGGACGTGGAGGCCGAGAACAAAGCTTGGCTCGGTTCGAAGTCGATGCAGCGTTTCTTTGAGGCTCGTCCATGAAACATCGTGACTCTGTGTCAGCTGTTGGGTGGTGTCGAGAACGGTGGCGAGATCGTCTAGATGCAGCGGACGCGAGTGTGCGACACGATTGCGGATGGGTATCAGAGTTTCGAAGTGCACGGTGGCTGAGTGCAGGTAGCTTGTCAGCGGTTGGGGTAAGTAGGCGCTGTGCGTATTGAGCGTCTGATGAAGGTCGCCGAAGTCGACGTAGGCTAGGATTTGTTGAAGCGATGGGGGTACGGCGCCCAAGGAACTATCGCTGTCAAGGCGTGAGCAAGCTTTCTCGAATGTCGGTTTGCCAAGGATCACCTCGGGAGCCAGTTGTTGGCCAAGATGGACATCGACCGTCTCTCGGAGGTCCTCCTCGACTGCGGAAAGAAGAGCATGAAGGGTGAGACGAGCTACGCTGAATCCCATGGCGGTCCTGTTGATACTTGATGACGTGAATGGAGACTTATGATGTGTGGCACCTTGACGGATGCTCTGGCCTGCCCGACGCGCAATAGACAGTTCCATCCATCCGCCTCCGGCCCTGCCCTTTCCGCGTTCGCCACCGCTGCATTGTCTCGCGTTTACTCTTCGCATGCAACCGCCAAATCCATCAAAAACGCGCGTTGTGCAGCGAGCGGGCTTGCGTGAAATCCAACGCAACTTCTTATTGGGGCGGGAGGGCTGGCGCCCCCCGCAACGCCCCCCGCGCTTTGCAATGCCGTTGCTTTGGCGCTGTTTGTTCATGTGGTTGGCGGGGTTTCGCGCGCCCGAGGGGCATGTTTGAACAACGGGGCGGAGAAGGCGCCCAAAGCAGCTTGAGGACAAAACAACGGTGGCTGTTGATTGCTCAATTCCGATCCGACAGGTCGAAAGAGGGCGCTTGCGGGCCTCGCAACCGGGGTTCCCGTCGGGGAGAAAGGCGCTTGCAAGCCTTGTAAGCGGCGTTCCCTTTTAGGAGAAGCGGGCTTGCAGGCATTGTAGGTGGGGGGGTTGGGCCGGGACCCCGGGGGACACTCGTCGCCGGGGGGACTGGCGGCCGGGATGGGGTCTACCCATAGGTTGCCGGCCCTATCGATCGTTGGGTGGTAGATTCGCCCTCCTGGAGTCGACGAGGATAGGCACCGCTTTGGTCCGGCGGTTCGCGGCGTATGGAGGCGTCAAACGTGCCGTTTGGTCGGCGTGGTGATCTTTTTTCAGTGCGATGTCGTTTTTGAAATAACTCGGTCCCAATTCGACCAGATATGGGTAGAAAGGAGGCATCTTGAACTCATCTGAGTTGCCTGACTTTGGCGAAGATGTCGATCTGACTCTTCGTCATGTTTCGCGTCAGTTTCCCACGTCATTCGCCAAGGCTTTATTGCCCAATAGGAGGGAGATTACGGCGGCCACATGGCTTGATACACAAGTCACCTCTCGCCAAAGGAGGCTTGATCGTGTGATCGAGGTTCAGGCGGGGGAAGAGCGGCGGCTTGAACACGTGGAGTGGCAATTGGAATGGGAGGCCAACCTCCCAGAAAGGTTGTTTGAATATCACGTGCTGGTGGCAATGACAGTGATGGACAAAACAAGCGCGACCCGTGAGCGACCTCCTATTCGGACCACGGTTGTTCTTCTCTCGGGACGGGAGAAACCGTGGCCAAACTCTGGGGAATATCGCACTTCGCCGCAGGGCGAGTTATTCTCGGGCGTTTCTTTTGAAATCGACGCGGTCTACCAAAAAACGGTGGCTGAGCTGTGCGCCCGGGCAAGTCCATTTTGGCTGATATTCACACCACTCGCTGTCGACGCTGACGCCGCCAACATGAAACTGGCGGTGAACGAGCTGCAGGCCCGTGCTCGGTTTGGAGAACTGGAAGAGTTGCTGGCGGCCATGTTGGTCATGGCGGATGTCGATAAAAGAAGTAGAAATTTGAGAGAAGTCATTCTACCTTTACTGCGTGAGGAAACGGTGATGCAAAACTGGCTTTACAAACAGGGTGAGGCTCAAGGCGAAGCACGGGGCGAAGCGCGCGGGCGCGAGGCTGGAAAGGCGCTCGGTGAGGCCCACGGGCGGGAAGTTGGAAAGGCCATGGGCGAGGCCACCGCTCTGTTGCGAATCCTTGAACGGCGCGGCACGGCGGTTCCAGCCGAGGCACGCGAGAAAATCCTCGCCTGCACCAACACATCGCAGCTCGAAACCTGGCTCGATCGGGCGCTCACAGCGACCGTGATTGATGAAGTCCTGGGAGATTGATAATCCATCGCCCGCGGGTTCAGGCTTGTAGCCAGCCGGACCCGCCGGCGCGCCTTCGTCTGCCCACGTTTACCCGACTCTTTTCGTCAATCTACAGTCGCTGCCCAGTTCATCCGGCTCCAGATTCACGTATGATACCGGCGCCCTGAAAGGCTGCGCGCGAGCTACTACTCCACGGGCGGTTGAACGATGTGGCGCCCGCCGATGTGTGCGGTTTGCACATAATCGGCAGGGGCTGTCGGCAGGGCCTCGATGCACGCAGCAGAGCACGCCGCCACCAGCAGCGGCATGCAGTCGGTGCCGACGCGAAGGGTCAGCCAACGCCATTGCGGGCCGGCCTCCCCGAGCGGGCCACCACAGACGCTGCACGTGGGGGGCGTGAGCCGCGCAAGCGCCTCTTGGTTTTTGTGGAGCCTCAGGTGCGGGAACGGGGGGCGGTGCTTGTAGTTACCATAGAGGGCGCGCGTACTGACCCGGGAACGCTTCAACTGACGACATCGCGTGATTTCGTAGGGAAAGAAGTGCAAGCAATAAGACGTGTAGACGTCGAGGTATTGAAGGCTGCTCATGCCCCCAATCTCGGGCGGTAGTCGAACGAGGTGGCTGCCGTATAGTCGCAGCTCCGTTACATCCTTCATCTGCCCTATACTGGCTGGCAGCGTGATGATCTGCTGTCGCTGCGCACTGGTGAGACCCGCAAGAGGCTCGAACAAGGTGTCACCTCGATCGATCGCCAGAGTGATACCGTCGCTCACAATGTGCCAGGCATCACAGGCCGTATCCTGAACCTCCGCGTGAAGTGACGGCAAGCTCTGATGCTTGGTTCCGTAAAGGTTGAAGCATTGACAAGTTGGCCGCGGTCCGCGCTGGGGCGCCGGAGGGTCAGGCGGGAAGAGCTTCGACATTGGTCCTCCTTGGTGCAGCCATCGGCACCACAATACCACTCACGCCGCCCAGGCGAACGTAACCGTCCTTGCGAAGCGGTTTGCTCGCCTCCACCGGATCCGTTTCCCACGCCTGTTGACTCTCCTCGGGGAGATCGGCCAGAAGGCGAGCAAGACAAAACGCCCGGGTCCACGCAATGAGTTCGGCGACCGTGACAGCCTTCATGACGTCAACCTCCTGCTCCTTGATGTGCTTGATGGTGAAGCCGGCCGCGCCGAAGTCGCGGTGGAGCCGCTCCGGCTCCGCCCATACCGCCGCGACAAGGAGGCCGCCGGGCACCATGACGCGCATCTCCAAGACCTCACGTCGGCGGCGCGGGTAGCTCCGCAGCCCGCTTTTCAAGGTCAACCAATGTGCCATAGATGTCGGCGTTGTCGCTGATGACAACAGCATCTTCGGCGAGCGGCACAGGCACGTCTCGAATACCCGTGAGAAACTGGCTCAGCTTTGGTCCCGGCACCGAGAGCGCTTCCGGCCGGCAATAGACAACCACAAGTTGCCTTCCGTCATAGGACACGATCCGTCCGCGCAAAAACCCCTGGTAGTCAGGCTCATCGTCCACGATGTGCTCGTAGCCCCTGGGCACGTTGCGGGCGTGCGCGTCTTTGGCGTCGTGAAGACGGCCGTCTGGGAAGATCCAAAAGACGAAGTCCGGCTGACGGTGGGTGAGATCTTTGATCGCTCGGCGTCGACCGCTGAATCGCGCGGATACAAATGGGAAGGTTTGTGCAAGTTCTTCCCTACTGATCGAGCCGACTGTGATCATTCACACGCCTCTACTTTCGGCCTTGCGCCCCGCTCGCGAGCGGCGCACCTTCGCCCCCCTACCCCGTTGCCCGCATGATTCATGATGCCTCCGTCCAGCTTGAGGGAGTCAGGTCTTCGCGCCAGTTCATAAGTCCCGCCTCATGGATCCGCTCCAGCGCTTCCACCGCGAGATGCAGTGTAGCATCAACGGGCGAATGAAGCGCCGGCGAAGGGGCCCCGCTGCGGATCGGGTCGGTGGGCGGGTTCTTGGCAACCGTTCGGCCCTCCGGTGGACCGTTCCGTCCATCTGCCTGCATCCCTGCCCGCTCCGCGTTCACCACCGCACCATTGTCTCGCGTTTACTCTTCGCATGCAACCGCCAAATCATCAAGAACGCGCGTTGCACAGCGGACGGGCTTGCCTGAGATCCATCGCTGTTTCTTCCAAGGGCGGGAGGGCTCGCGCCCCCCGCAACGCCCCCCGCGCTTTTGCAATGCCGCAGCTATGGGGCTTTGGTTCGAGCGAGGGGGGAGGTTTCGCGCGCCCGTGGGGTACACTTGGGCAACAGGGTGTAGAAGGCGCCCCCAAAAAAACGCTTGAAAACAGCAACAAGACGGCGTGAGGGATGGGCGACGGAAAGCGGTTTCGGCGGCAAAAGGAATCGGCGGGACTCGCGCCGCGGCCGTTGAACGTGGTAAGGTGCGCCCATGCGACGATTCAGCTCGTACGGACCGGTCGATCCCACGCAGCATTTCAGCGTTGAGCGCCGAGATCTGGTGGAGCGCTGCGTGCAAGAGCTGGTGGGCGACCCAACCAAGGGCGGCTACTATCTTACCATCTCGGCTCCCCGGCAAACAGGCGTAACCTGGATCATGCGCCGCGCGCTCGAAGAGATCCGCGCCCGTTACGGCAATCGCTTCGTCGTCGGCATCCTGACCGTTCAAGGCACCCTCGGTGAAGATCGCACCGAAAAAGCGTTTCTCGAAGTGGTACCTGACCTCCTCAGGGAAGCCTTTTCATTCCAGCCGCCCGCGCCCACAGACTGGGTAGAGTGGACTCGGCTTTTCGAGCGCAAAGGAGGCTACTTCGATCGGCCTGTCATCCTTTGCATTGACGAGTTCGACAGCCTGCCGAGGAAGGTCATCGATCGCCTGGTCGCGCTGTTCCGCGACATCTACCTGAACCGCAGCGGTTACTTTCTCCACGGCCTCGCGCTGGTGGGTGTGCGGAGCGTGTTGGGCGTCGACAGCCCGCGCGGTTCGCCGTTCAATGTGCAGCGCTCGCTGCCGATCCCCAACCTGACACGAGACGAGGCGACAGACCTCTTTGCGCAATACCAAGCCGAGAGTGGGCAGGTGGTCGATCCCGAGGTGGTGAATGCCGTGTTTGAATCTACCCGTGGTCAGCCGGGGCTTGTGTCGTGGTTTGGGGAGCTGCTCACCGAGAAGTACAACCCCGGCCCCACGGAGCCCATCACCCCGGCGGTCTGGAACCACGTCTATAACCGCGCCTGCCAGGTAGAGCAGAGCAACACCATCATGAACCTCCTCGCCAAGGCCCGCGGGCCCTACTTGGAGCAGGTTACGGCCCTGTTTACAGACCCCAACGTCCCTTTCGTCCAGGACAAGGAGTGGTGCAGTTTCCTCTACATGAACGGCATCATCGACGAGGCGGTCGTCCCCGACGAAGCGGAGGGTTCACGGTCGGTGTGCCGCTTTTCGTCGCCTTTTGTGCAGCGGCGCCTCTACGCCGCGCTAACCGGTGATATGTTCGGCGAGAAGGGGCCAATTCTCGCGATTGAACCCGGCCATACGCTTTCAGATGTATTCGTTTCCGGCGGGCTGTGTGTACACCCGCTGCTGGAGCGCTACCGAGGGTATTTGAAGCGGCTCAAGGCGCGGGGCATCGATCCATGGGTAGGGCAACCCCGGCGAGCGGATCTGCACTTGACCGAGGCCGTGGGGCACTTTCATCTCTATGCCTGGCTATTGAACGCTTTGGGGCGGCGGGCGAGCATTAGCCCCGAGTTTCCGACGGGAAACGGCAAGGTCGATCTCGTGGTACGAAGCCGCGAGGGCATGGGCGTGATCGAGGTGAAGAGCTTTGTGCATATGTACGAACTCGGGCAAGGGTACGCTCAGACGGCCGGCTATGCGAAGAAGCTGGGGCTCTCGGAAGCAACGCTGGCGTTGTTTGTGCCGGTGCCCGAGGCCGAGATCCCCAAGCAGATCGGGGGCGACGTGGTGGTTGACGGGGTGACTGTGCGGGTGGTGCCGCTCGGCTGGGTGTGAGGCGGCGGCAGAGGGCCCATGCGAAGGGCTCCGATCTTCGTGTATCCGCGGTATCCATGAGCATCGACGTGTCCTGTTTGGCGGAGACGCTTACGGCTCCTCATCCGGCGTCAACCTGTCTGGATACGGCGGATAGACCACCCGGGGGAGCTTTTTGATCTCCCGAAGTAGCATGGCGAGCAACTTGCGATCCACATAGTCCGGGTACTCTCCTACGTCGGCCGCGCGGAGCCACGCGACAACGGCGTTCCACACTGTATAGACGGCGGTTCGCACCTCGGCATGGTGCCAAGGGTCTCGATACTTCGACCAATCGCGCGGAAGTGGTGGCAAATCCAGCGCGCTCCGCCGGAAGCGCTCTAGCTCTTCTTGCGCCGCCTCCGGATCGACCGCCATCCACGCTTCTTCCTCGCCCACCCCGATGCCGTTGGCAACGCTGAGCATGCATGCCGACGTGACGGCGGTCGGCGCAAGGCCCTCGCGCGTCGCCTCGGCGGCGTGGCTGGCGGCCACGCGAAGCGCACTATCCGAAAGGTCGCCGGCGTCATCCTCGGACAGGTTCGTGGCCCACGCCTCGATGTCGAAATCCGTAGGGGGATCGGCCGTGAGGCATCGAACGAAGAACTGCCGCAATTCTGACAGATGGGGGTGCTTCCGCTCAAAGGCCGGAAGGTACCGCTCCGCCGTGGAGACGGCGAGCCCGACCTGCACGTGGAGCGGCAGTTCCCACAGCACGAGGCAGAGGCGCCTCATGAGGACCGAATGCCACGCGAAGTACCTGCCCGACGGCGCGTGTATCGCCCGCGCGAGCCGTTCGAGGCAGACGGCGCGGTGGCTAACGGACGTATGCTGTGTTGTGCTCATAGCACTTCATCCCCTCTACGATGACGGGCCCATCTTCCGTGTTCTTGCAACATTGCTCGTAGCAGCCAATCGTGATTTTCGTCCTCCGGTCGGCAGACCAATAGGTCGTGTGGTCCGTTCCCCTACCGCCCTCCCTCGACTTTCTCGGTACGAGCCGTCGTAAATGGCCTCTTTTGCCGTTCCATGGGAAGGCTCTTGATCACCGCCTCGAGCGCCGACTTGCGATCGGGATACTTGGCTTGCTAGATGAAGAAGCAGTTCACGACTTCGGGGAATGCGACTTCGCATCGTGGCTTTGGCTTGGGAGGCGGTGGTGGTGGCGGGGGGCGACCTCCGCGACACCCACGCCGATTGCGATGGGATTGGCGACCAGCGCGCGCGTCTCGGGTGGGAGGGACGCTGGGAAGGCGGGCTCGCGGCGTCGCAGGGGCGCATTGATGGCACGCTCCGACAGGTCGTGGAGCGCGCCTGCCATGCAAGCCTCGACCTCGTCGAGGCGGAGCGTCGAGTCCCTGAGCGCCACCTGTTCGACCTGGCCGTCGGGGTTCATGAAGACGTCGAACGAGACGGTGTGTTTGACGGGCTGGAGCGCAGCGGGGCCGCGTCTGCTACAGTCCGTCAGCTTCTCCACCACGCGTTCGGGAAGCTGCCCGTCGGTAGGTGGGTCGTAGCCCGCTTGCGAGCCCCCACACCCCCCGAGCGTGAAGACTCCGAACGCGTATCCCACGGACAGCGTGAACCCCGCCGCCAGGAGATGCCTGCCGGCTTTGCTCCTGCCACGCTTCCAGGGACGATTTGTCATCTGCGCTTCTCTCCATCCGGCGTCACCACCGGCGTCCTACTGCCCAACGCGCGGATGAGCTGCGGAATGGTGCCGCAAGTGCGGCGGCCGACGGACGCCGCACGCAGCAAGCCTTTCCGTCAGATCCACGCGCATGTTCGGCACCATCCTGACCATCGTCATATGCGCTCTCCTCGAATGTAGTGGGATCGTGGCATGCGAACATCATCAACTGTTTTTCGCCTTGCGCACGTGGGGCCAAAGCTCCCTTGAGAGATACTGATCATCGCGTTGCTTCATCTCGGCCAATTGATGGGTTAAAAGCGCTTCGATTAGCTCGCCCGTCGTACAGTCTCGGCCAAACACTCGGGCTGCTCGGCGCGAGAGTTCGTCGAGGTCGCTCAGCAGTCGCTCTGGGACTCGAAGTGGATCTCGTCCGGCGTGCGGGTGAGCCCCCCTCCAAGTCGAGGAGAGGTATCCTGCGTCCGTAGGCTGCGGGCGTCGCTCGTGCTGGGGATCCCGTGCCACTGGAAGAACCCTGGGTGCCATCGCCAGCTGCACAAGAGGGCCGGAGATCGGAACGCCCAGGCAACGTCTTATCTTGATCAAGAGCCAGGCAAGAACCGGCGTGTTCGAGAGCCACTCGGCTACGTCATCAATTGAGACGGCAAGGCACGGAGGATCGAAGTGGGTGAAGTGATTCCGTACGGCCTTCATGCGATTGAATGTGGTGAGCTCGGTTTGGGCATTGAGGGGTTGGCCAGAGAGTGCTCGGACCCAGCGAATCTTGTCAATCACGCGGCGTCCAGTGGCTGGTCCCATTACGTCTTTATCAAACTTGAGCTTCGTCTTGCTGGAAGCATAAAAGCCGGCGTAGTAAGCCTGCATCAGTGTGATATCTAGTATCGTCACGTAGAGGCTCAAAAATTCGATCAGGCCGGCCAGTGGAGGCGTGCCACCAATGATCATCTGGACATGTTGGCCCCGATCGCGATCGATGACTTGGGGTACAAACAGGGGCGCTTCGCGAAGAACACGAGATCGCGCGGCCAGAAGTGCTCTTTGGAGATGCAATTGTGGAGACGACGTTACGAAGCCCTCGCGCTCGATCCCGGGTACCACGGGAAAATCGGGACCAAGAGGCAGCTCGACTATGGTGGTAAAGGTCTCGGGCACCTCGTTTATGGGGAGGTAGTGACCCCACCAAGTAACATCAGAGTCCATCCAATTATCTTGGGCATGTTCGGGTGCGGTCAGATCCAGGGACTGATGGTCGATACCGCGTCGCTCCATTATGTGTTCGACGAGCTTATCAAATGTTATCTCGACGGAGCGCCGTTGTGTGGGCGGTTTGGCCCTCCGATCGAACCAAGTGACCGAAAATGGTGGAGTCTTTCGCCACTTCTTGAGTGTTTGTTTGGTGCCCCCATACTGCTCGACAAGAAGATGCACGAGCTCGCGCGTTTTCGGGATGTCGAACCAAGATGAGTCTTCAAGAAGGCACTGATACGGTTTGGCGTGCGCTTCTGGACCCAGGTGTGCGTTGAACGTTCTCTTGCCATCCGTCATCGCCAACTCCCTTCGCGCTTGGATATCAGAGCGACAATTTCAGGCGTGTTGAAGGACATCGCGATCACAATCGGTGGCGGTGGTTGGTGTGCTGAACGCTGCAATCAGCTGCAAGCGTGTGAGGAAGCCCGTCAGGGCGCCCGAACGCGCTTGTCAGCTGCATTGGTGAGTTGTGCAGCCCTGTCTTGTGCGACATCGACTATCCGTCTGTAAGCTACTTGCTTGCGGCGAGGGTGATTAGTGACCCCACGGCACCGCCGAGTAAGGCGCAGAGCGTTGCCACCAGGTATTCAAATCGTTTTTGTCGTCTCGCCCAATGAAACGCCAACACTCGCCCGATTTGCTCGGTAGGATACTGAGGAATCTCCTTGATTGCTTCTTCAACAAGCTCTCGAATGTACTTGTCGGTATCGGAGTCGTAGAGGCTCCGCTTGTGCCCAGCGATCTGACTGTCACGGTATACCTGATCGATTTCGAAGCGCGCGAGTGCATTCATCAGACCCTCAAGCGGAGGCAATTTCGGGCGCTTCGTCTTCTTCTCGGAACGAGTAGATGTGTCCGCCAATAGTCCTTCGATGAGCGTGCTCAGTGCTTCCCACTCGTGAAGAGCCTGGATACGTAGGCACGTTACCTCGTAGAATAGGCCAAGTTCGTGAGATAAATCAAAGAAGAGTTCTTCGAGCGCATCCTCTGGGGAGTCGAAGTGCTCATTGCTGGCAGTAAAGTTGAACGCTGCGTACCCAAGAGGCCTGGTCGCCTTCAAAGAAAATCTGTGACTGTCCTTTGTGGCGCCATGAGTCAAGTAGAAGTCGGCGTGGAACGGGCTAGGTCCGATGACCTCAAAAAGCACCTTGCCGGTCGGATCCTTGAAGTTCTTCTTCAGGAACTCGCGCACGACCTGCACCGCCGTCGATGGTGAGTCATCCAACGCGTCATCCCCTGAGGGGTCCAGCGGCTGGACGAATGCCACTTCGCCGTGAAACGTATCGCGGATGCACACCCGAAAGCGCTCTGTGCCGGTGATGGAGACTGCCGAGTCCCCGCCAGGCAGCGTCTCGCCGATAAGCGAGTGCTGAACCCTACTCGGAATGTAAAGGTCGAAATCAATTCGCATAGCCTGGGGCGAGATGATTGACTCGCCGTCTTGGAGAACCGGACGAGCCGTGGTCGCCACCTCGATAGTGCGCGGAGCCAAGGGCGGCTCAATTTCCAGGTTGTTGAGCGCAGGGAGAGCCTCGAGGGCCTTTCGAACGGCGTTCAAGACCTCTTCCGACGTAACTTGCTTGGCCTCGCCATCCCAGTAGCTAAATCGGAAACAGCCGACGCCAAAGCTAAAGCGTTGTATGACATCTGATTCTGAGTCTGATACGGGGGTTTTGACCATTGGTTAATCCAGTTATTGTCGGATAATGTGTATTCTTCGGTGGCTCTCTCGTCGCCTACACAACGTGCCATTCAGCCGCAACAGGGGCGCACGAAGTAAGCCCGTGTTGTCGGCTGCAATGGCTGGTTGGCTCGCTCTTTCGTATTCTACTCGTCCCTGCGGGAGCCCCCGCTCTACAATCGCGGCGGACCATGGATGCTGAAGAATCGACGACGTGAACGTTGCATCTGCGGCACCGCAATCGCCTTGAAACAGCGCCATTGAAACGCGCGCTCCCTGTTGGCTACTGTCGTCGCAGAAGCCACATCGTGCCGGTGCCGGGTCGATACAAGCCCATGTGGTCAAGCTTGCCGCTGTGGTCATAGTCCAATGCGAACGCAAGGTCGGCCGCCGACTTCAGATCGTAGCCTCCGATCCCGTTGCCCGGATCGCCCTGTGCGTAAACGGGCGAGAATGCGCCTCCGTTGTTCCTGAGGATCCACATCGTCCCGGTGCCCGGTCGATAAAGCGCGATGTGGTCGAGCTTGCCGCTGTGGTCGTAGTCGAATGCCAGAGCGCGGTCACGTGACGACTTCAGGTCGTAACCTCCGATCCCATTGCCTGGATCGCCCTGTGCGTAAACGGGCGAGAATGCGCCTCCGCTGTTCCTGAGGATCCACATCGTCCCGGTGCCCGGTCGATAGAGCGCGATGTGGTCGAGCTTGCCGCTGTGGTCGTAGTCGAACGCGAAAGCTAGGTCAGCGGGCGACCTCAAGTCGTAGCCTCCGATCCCGTTGCCCGGATCGCCCTGTGCGTAAACGGGCGAGAATGCGCCTCCGTTGTTCTTGAGGATCCACATCGTTCCGGTGGCCGGCCGGTACAGCACGATGTGGTCGAGCTTGCCGCTGTGGTCGTAGTCGAATGCAAAAGCGC
The DNA here is from genome assembly GCA_016712345.1 of Polyangiaceae bacterium. Lineage (GTDB taxonomy): Bacteria > Myxococcota_A > Polyangia > Polyangiales > Polyangiaceae > JADJRH01. Next base: position 720,228 of record JADJRH010000011.1, on the reverse strand, counting down.
GGTCGGCCGGCGATCTCAAGTCGTAGCCACCGATCCCGTTGCCTGGATCCCCCTGTGCATAAACGGGCGAGAATGCGCCTCCGTTGTTCTTGAGGATCCACATCGTTCCGGTGGCCGGCCGGTACAGCACGATGTGGTCGAGCTTGCCGCTGTGGTCGTAGTCGAATGCAAAAGCGCGGTCGGCCGGCGACTTCAGGTCGTAGCCCCCAATCCCGTTACCTGGATCGCCCTGTGCATAAACGGGCGAGAATGCGCCTCCGTTGTTCTTGAGGATCCACATCGTTCCGGTGGCCGGCCGGTACAGCACGATGTGGTCGAGCTTGCCGCTGTGGTCGTAGTCGAATGCAAAAGCGCGGTCGGCCGGCGACTTCAGGTCGTAGCCTCCGATCCCGTTGCCGGGATCGCCCTGAGCATAGACCGGAGCATACGGGGGTCTGGCCCCCTGAACGGCGCGAGCTGCATTGACTCGTCCAAAGCCGTACTGATTGCTCCAGCCGGTCGCGTCATAGGCGGCGTTGATGGGATCAATCTTGTCGGCAGTCGATTGTAGAATCTGTCGAATCTCGGCGGGAGTCAAGGCGGGATTCACGCTCAGCATAAGCGCGGCGACACCAGCCGTTAGCGGCGTGGCTGCTGACGTCCCGCCGAACCCGGAAGCGTCGTTCGCGTTGCAGTAGTCGCCGCCCGGCGATGCCCCAGCATTGTACCCATTGGCACCCCGTACATCCGTTGTCTCGATCCGCAGCGTCCCTCCGCTGCTCGGTGCCACGACGTCGAGACCGACCCCAAACTGACTATAGCCCGCTCGCACGTCCCGATTTGTGCTTGCACCGACAGCAATCGTCTCCGCCAGGCTCGCCGGATACGAGATCGTGCCGGTCCCATTGTTCCCTGCCGCGCAGAAGACGGCCACTCCATTGTTTACTGCGCGCCGAATCGCCGCCGAAAGCGTGTTGTTCGGTGTGATCGTCCAGGAGCACGAGATGATGCGCCCACGCTGAGCCGCCCAGTCGAAGGTGCCGGCCCATTCGTCCCAGGTATGCGCTGCGGCCGCCCTCAGCGGAACGATCTGGCAGCGTGGCGCGATTCCGGAGACGCCAGCGCCATTGATTGCAGCGGCGATGATCCCGGCGCAAGCGGTGCCGTGCGGCCCTGCGTCATTCGTCGCGTCGTTGTCCCCGTTGTCGAAGTCCCACCCCGGCGCAATGTTCGCGACAAGATCGGGGTGATTTATGTCGACACCCGAGTCGTGAACGACGACCTGAACATTGGGGGAGCCCGCCGTGATCGCCCACGCTCCGAGCGCATCGACGTCCGCGCCGGCCGTGCCGCCGTTCTGTCCAGTGTTGCGGAGGTGCCATTGGTCGGGAAACCGTGGCTCGTTGCGTCCTGGCATCTGGAGGTGGATGTGCTGCAAGGCGTTCGGCTCCGCATAAGCGACAACGCTCGACCGAGACAGCTCATTTGAGACAAGAAGCGGGGCGTCGTCATCTGGCTCATCCACGTAGAACTTCCAGACATCGGCGCGCCTCTCTACGATGCGTCCCTTGAAACCCTTCAGCAAATGGGTCTTTTCGGCGTCGGTGACTTTGCTCGCAAAGCAGACAAGAACCTCATTGGTAAGGATGAGAAGGTTTCCCTCGAGATCCTGAAACGCGCTGCGCGTATTGCGAACATCGCGATACGTCCGGATCTCATCAAGCTTCGACCTGTCTCCCCACACGACAAGTGCATCGGCCGGGTAGCCAGAGTCGAGCGCCAGTCGCGAGGAGCGTGCCAGGCGCGCTGCGAGGTTCATCATTCGTACGCCCCGCGCGGGCGTGACGTATCGGATGTTGCCTGTCTTCCTGAGGGGTACGGTAGCCCCATCGACGATGAAACCGTAGATTCCATTTCCCATTTGATCCTCCAGTGACTCCGTTTCTGACGTTTGTGTTACTCGCGTAGCAGGTGAGAAGACCTCCATCTCCTCGGGGTTCCGTGGGCGCCAGACGCCGTATCAACGGGCGACTTGCCGAGCCAACACGCAATGGACAGTTCCGCCTATCTGCCATCTCTGCCCGCGCCGCGTTCTCCACCGCTTCAATGTCTCGCGTTTACTCTTCGCATGCAAGCGCTGAATCCATCAAAAAACGCGCGTTACGCAGCGAGCGGGCTTGCGTAAAATCCAACGCAACTTGTCCCCCGAGCGGGAGGGCAGGCGCCCCCCGCAACGCCCCCCGCGCTTTTGTAATGCCGCGGCTTCGGGGCTTGGTTCACGGAAGGGGCGAGGTTTCGAGCGCCCGAGGGGCACGATTGGGCAACGGGGCATAGACGGCGCCCCAACACGGCCGCGGTGAGTGTGAAGCTCCGGTCATTTCGCCGGGATTTGGGCTGCCGGCGCTGAAACATGGCGGCGATGGGTGTGAAGCTTCGGTCATTTCGCCGGGATTTGGGCTGCCGGCGCTGAAACATGGCGGCGGTGGGTGTGAAGCTCCGGTCATTTCGCCGGGATTTGGGCTGCCGGCGCTGATAAGGTACAGACCGGGTGCTCAGGTAACAAAGTAGACCGGGAGCCTGGGTGACGAATCAGACCGGGTTCCTGGGTGACATCTCATCCAGGGCGGTAAGGCACGGGTTTGGAGGAGCCGGTGCCCTGGAAAGTGACCTGTCCTGTGGAAGAGCGGATGCGGTTTATCACGATGGTGAACGACACGGACGAAACGTTTACCGAGCTGTGCACACGTTTCGGGATCAGCCGAAAGACCGGCTACAAATGGGTGGAGCGGTACGAGGCGCAAGGCCCCGGCGGGCTGGACGAACGGCGACCAGTGGCGCGCTCGTGCCCGCACCGAACAGCGGGCGAGGTGCTCGATCGGGTGCTGGAGCTGCGTAAGGAACACCCGACGTGGGGCCGAAGAAGCTGCGTGCGCGGCTGTTGAGCATGGGTATGACGGAGGTGCCAGCGGCGAGTACGATTGGAGATGCGCTAACGAAGTACGGTCTGGTTCGGCCGCGTCGGCGTCGTGTGTGCGCACCGATGACCGCGATGCCGATGGCTGAGACGACGCACCCAAACGACACGTGGTGCGTGGACTTCAAAGGGCACTTCGCGCTGGGAGACAAAACTCGATGTTACCCGCTTACGATGACAGACCATGTGAGCCGCTACTTGCTCAAGTGCGAGGCGCTGGTCAAGACAGACTTCGCCGCGGTGCAACCGCACTTCGAGCGGGCCTTTCGCGAGTTTGGGATGCCGTGGCGGATTCGCTCCGACAACGGTTCGCCTTTCGCGACGACTGGCCTCGGAGGGCTGTCTGAGCTGTCGGTGTGGTGGATTCGATTGGGCATCACGCCGGAGCGCATCGAGCCTGGAGAGCCCCAACAGAATGGCCGTCATGAGCGCATGCACCGCACGCTGAAGGAGGACACAACGACCCCTTCATCTCCGACACGAATAGGTCAACAGCGTGCCTTTGACTGCTTTCGCCGGATGTACAACCAGGAGCGCCCGCACGAGGCGCTGGAGATGAAGACGCCTGCATCGGTGTTCGTACCGTCGCGGCGGCACATGCCGGAAAAGCTCTTGTCGCCAGAGTATCCAGACACGATGAAGGTGCGTAAATTGGATGAGCAAGGTCGTCTGAGGTTTGCCGGACAAAACAGCAAGACAACCCTTTCGAAGCTCCTCGCACGAGAACCTGTCGGGCTGAATCCCATTGACGATGACACATGGGAAGTCTTCTACGGCCCGGTATTAATCGCGGAGTTGATGCTGAGAGGCAAGGAGATTCGACTCGACAAGAAGCGTTGAGTAGGCACAAAAGCGCAAGCGCATCGCAGGTCGAGTTCGACTCGACAAGAGCGCAACCCGCTCCCCACTCCTTCTCCACAGGCATTCACTCAACTTGTCAGTCTCCCCCCCGGCCCCCCCTCGAGCCACGCTGCGCCGGCCCGCTTCGCGGCACTTACTCCCATATCGTTATCGGGCGCGACCGCGCGCTCCCAGAGGCGGCGGTCCGATAGCTTCGCTCGTTCGGCCGACAGCAACCGCAGAGAGAAGAGTGTCACTCTCGGTTCGTGTTGACAGAGCACCCGGCTTTCGCCGATAAAGAGCCCGGTTCACGCTACCAGATATCCTGTCCGTGTCCCTCAACCACCCGGACAGCGGCGACGTGCACCCGGTACGTGCGACCCATCCTCCAGGTCCACGTCTCCGCACACCAGGATTCTGTCACCCAGGATCCCGGTCCAAAATGTTACCACAGCACCCGGTCGTTCAATAAATGGCGTCGGCCGAGCGATCCCCCGTGTCGAAAACGCCGATCCCCGCCGTCGGAAGGGTCGCTCCCCTGCAAAAATGCAAAGTCCCCGGCTCCGAAGGGCGATTCCCCATGAAAAAAGTGCAAGTCCCCCGGCTCGGCGGGCTCACCCCCCGGCTCCAGAGCATCGGCCCCCGGCTCGGAGGTTGTGGTCCCCACGGGGATTGGTTCGGCGGAAACGGGTTGGACGTGCAGCGGGCGTTCTGTTAGGCATCGGGGTCGCAGGTACGCGGCATTGTTGTTAAAAGCCGCGTTCAGGCACTCGGCGGCGCGCTGCGCGGTGCGGTCGCCGGGGTTGTGCTTCACCGCTGAGGACTTGTCTGCCCATGGCAAAGCTAACGTTGGGTCAAAAAGCCGACCGAATGCTCCGATTTCTGCTGGGAGTGCGGCACGCCAGGGTCGCTGCCGTTCTACGTGTGCACGGTTTCACCGAGAAGGATCTGAATGAGGGCTGGTCGCTGCTGCGAGCGCTTGGGAAAACCCGGCTTGATGCAGAGGAAGCGCCCGTCCCGCAGGATGAAGCGTTGGTTTACCAACTCGATCAGTGGGAAAACAAGTGGTTTCCGATTGCCAAGGCCACGCTGGCTCGGCATGCGCCGGCTGTTCACGCGTGGTTTTTCCGCAATCTTTCGCAAACAGAGGGGCCGGCGGTGGTGCTCAGTGTGGGCACGTTTTTGCAGCGTTTTGACAGTTTGGAAAAGCCCGAAGACAAGGGCGGTCCCAAAGGGGGCGGCGGCAAAGCGGCAAAGAAAAAGCTGCAAGAGCGCGGGCTTTCAGCGGAGGTGCTGGATGCGGCCAGAGCGCTCATCGACAAGCTGGGCGGCATTCAGTCATCGGATGTGGAGCTGCCCGATTTGGAGCAGGAGGAGGCGGAGCTGGCGGCGGCTGAAAGCGCGATGTGGGCGTGGTATCGGGAGTGGAGCGACATTGCCCGAACGGTCATCAAGCAGCGGAGTTTGCTGCGGTTGATGGGCTTTTTGCAGACCAATCGCGCGGGGGTAGAAGAAGAAGTGGTCGATGAGGAGGACGAGGTAGAGGGCGAGGCGTCTGAAAAGGTCGACGTACCCGAGGAGGGTGATGTTGGTGGAAAGGGTGACGCCACGAAGCCGAAGTAGGTGCTGACGGGTAGATCGGGGGCCTCGGTTGTCCTCTCCGCTTCGGCTCCACAAACCTACCCACTGCGCCCGATTACGGCTCACAACATCTATGCGTGCGTGAGCAGCGTCGGTGAGAATTCGAGGCAAGCAGCGATGGGTAGAAAAGTTGAATGGGTAGAGTCAGCCAAGCGTGGCCGGTTGTTGCGTAGCGGCCTCTAGCAGGTGGAGCCGTCGCCGCCGCACACGCCACATGCGTCAAACACCAAGCCCGAGTTGGGAACGCCGTCACATCCCGCGCAGATTTGAGGGGTATACAACCACTTGCTCTCGTATTCATCCCACGAGTAGCAGTTGCCGGGCGGCACTTCGCTGTTCCAAATCACATTGAACGTTTGCTCGATGTGGAGTGCCACGTTGTTGGAGTATGCTTCGCGCACGTCGGCGTGGATGACTTTGAATTGTTGAGAGCGTTGTTGGCCGGCTTGGTTGGGTGGACCGTCCGTCCGCAAGGTGACGCGGCAGCCGATCGTCTCACCGGCAAACACAATCCCGTTGGCGTACCCTTGCGGCGTCAGCCGATCACACTCCACAATCGCAGGATAGGCGAGGGTATATTGATACGTGGCGTTTTGGGTAGCCACAGCGAGGCACTGACCGGGCGGGCACTCCTGAGCGTCGCAGCTATACCTGACATAATACTCGGCCGGGTAAGGCCCATACCCCGCCGCACCCGCGCAAATCGGCGTATCGGCGGGAACCACAACACAGGCACCATTGCGGCAACGCGCCGGCAAGCCCGTCCCCGTGTCGCAAATATCCCCTTCGTTCTTTGAGGGGCATGTGTCATCCACAAGAGATTCAATCTGGGGGGAGTTGGGAACATCTGCCGGTAGAGAATACGTGAACCATACCTGCCTATAACTCGCCCACTCCTGGCAATCGTACCCGCCCTCCGCCGCCGCCGGACAACTGGGATGGGTTTGGATGGGCCCACAAGAAGACGCCCCTTCACACCGATGCATTGCGTACACAGCGTCGTTGAGAGGCGGCGCCGAGAAGTCAAACGTGACAGGTGGCATACCTTCCCACGGATTGGTAGGGCCAAACGTGGGCGCATACGGATCGTACGGCGGGGGTGGCGGAAGGCCGGGTGACTCCCCTTCACCAGGGGGTTGCTCACCATCGGGCGCAGGCGGGGGACCGGGAGGAACCGGGGGATTGAACCCACCAAAGGGACCAGGGCCCGCAGCCACCCGTTGAGCCGCAATCGCGTTCATCTGCGCCATTTCTGACTCCACGCAGATCACGTGCGCGTTGGAGGGAACCATGGAGTACGTTTCTACCAACGCCACCACGGGCAGCAACGTGTCCCTGACAGGTATTTCGATTTCAGGGCTACCCACAGCCGCGCCGATCGCTAAGTCGAGATCTCGCAGGGAGTACGCGTTTGCGTACAGCACCGATCCTGACAACACCTGAACGCGCACTGTGTCCTTTGCAAGCGGCCCGATGAACATCCCCGCCACCACCTGCCCCGCTGCGCCCAGATTGAAGATGTTTGCCGCGTTTGCCCAGTCGACCATGATCGTATTCAGTTCCCCATGGCGTTGCCGCGACTTTTCCAAGTGCCCGCGCGCCGTGATGATATTCGTTGCCACGGCGACAACTTTGGCTTGGCAAGCTTGGTCCGCATTGCAAAGCGCTTTCCAGGCTGGGCCCTTTACTGTCAGAATGCCGTCGAGGGCTGCATGAATTGACGTCGCGCTGATAAAAGCCGCTTGGTACTCGGTCGAACAATCGGACCAGGGCCCAATTGCGGAAGTTGCTTCGGCGGTGGGCCCCTCGTCGTCAGGTTGCCCTTCGGGAGTTGAGTCGTCCCCCACACAAGCGGCAACCGTCACTGAAACGGCAAAAAGCGTTGCAACAAAGGATGACAGTGTTCGCATAGCCCCGTCTTTCAATGGAAGGAATCTGGGCATACACAGCCCGTTTGGAGCTTTTGTTGCTCGGGTGAATTCAATATTCATCGACGATGTTTCTACCGAACCGCGCCCTGTCGCCGAGACCTTCCCGAGCCGCCCGACTTGGTGTATCCTCCCGTGCCACGAAAGGCGGGCGCGTGCGCACCATTCAACCGGTCAAGATCTTCGTGAGCTACGCCCAGCAAGACGAGGCGTTTCTCGAAGCGTTCTAAAAGCACGTTTCGGTGCTGCACCGGCGCGGGCTCATGGACGTGTGGCACGAGGGGCGCCTATTGGCCGGCGATCCGGTGGGGCACGAGGGCCGGGCGCAGCTGGACCGGGCCGATGTGGTGGTGCTGCTCGTCAGCCCCGATTTTGTCGCCTCGGATCGCCTGTGGAAAGAGCAGATCGAACCGGCGATGGGGCGCAGCGGGCATGGGGAGCCGGCGTTTGATCACAACGGGCCAAGGCGCCGATGGCGAAGGCGCCGGGCGGCAACCACTGAGCGCGACGTAACGATTGTTCCGATCAGAATTCGCTCGATTTACACGAAAGGCAGCGAATTCGACTCTCTGCTTGCGCTGCCGCGCGACGGCGGGGCGATCGGCACCGCGGACAACGATGCGGCGTGGGTGTCGGTCATCGAAGAGCTGGCGAGCGCTCTGTTCGAGAGCGGCGACGTGGAGGGGGATCACGGTGGCATTTCTCCTTCCGGCCATAGCTTCGGTGACAGCGGCCTGAGCCGGGAGGTCGAGCGCTTGATTGGAGTGCGCGAAGGCAAGCGTGTCGCTCGATGCCTCTCAGAGCCGCCGATCTCGGCCCTATGGGAAATCGAAGAGTGTGCGGATCCCATGGAGGTCCGCCCGGTGGCCTTCGTCGACGGTGCGCCTTCGAGCGAGATCGTCCTCGCGCTCGACACGCTGCTCCAGTCACGTTACGGCGCTGACAACCTCTATCTCCGCGCGACCCTGATCCATCGCGGCCCCACTGCCGATCGCGACCTCGTGAAAGCGGCGCGCGCGCTCAAGATCGAACTCACCTCGTTCGACACCTTCAATCAGCTCATCGACTTTCGCCGCTACCTCGACGGCCTCCGCCGCAAGCTGACCACCGACCCGACCTATCCCCCCAGCCTTTACATCGACCAGCAAGGGTGCCACCTCATCGGCCGCGACGGCCTCAAGGTGGAAAACGCCCTTGACGACCTTTTTGATCTCGTCACCGATCCGCGAAGCCCCCTCTTTCTTCTGGTCCTCGCCGATTTTGGCACTGGAAAGACGTTTCTCCTGCGCAAACTCGCCGAACGCCTCGCCGAGCCAGGCAGCGCCGTCACCCCGATTCTGGTCGAGCTGCGCGCCGTCGAAAAAGACCGCTCGCTCAATCCCCTGCTCATGCAGCACTTCGCCCTGGCGGGCGAAACCGCGGTGGATCTCAACCGTTTCTACCACCTTCTCGAACGCGGCCGCGTGGCCCTGCTCTTCGACGGCTTCGACGAACTGGTCCCCAGGGTCACGTTCGATCGCGCTGCCGAGCACCTGGAGACGCTCATGTTGGCCGCTCGCGGAGGCTCGGCCAAGGTGGTGATCACCAGCCGAACACAGCACTTTCTCTCAACCAACGACATTGAGCTGGCGCTCGCTAAGCGCGCCGAACAGGTGCCCCACCGCCGGATTTTCAAGCTCCTTCCCTTTGACGATGACCACATCCTCCGCTTTTTGACTCGCCGGCTCGAGAGCAGCGAGGCCGCGCAACAGCGCTTTGCGCTCTTACGTCAAGTGACCGATCTCATCGGCTTGTCGCAAAACCCTCGCATGTTGAGCTTTATTGTCGACATCGACGACAAAAAACTCCTCGCCGTTCGCGACCGCGCGGGCACAATCACCAAGGCCGACCTCTATACCCTTCTTGTGGAGAAGTGGATTGTCCACGAGTTCAAGCGGCACGAGTACCGCGGCGTCCCTACCCTTCTCAACTCCCCCGATCGCTGGCGCGCCGTGCTTGTGTTGGCCGAGCGACTCTGGGGACGGGGCGACAAGGGGATCGACCTGAAAGAGCTGCCCGAGGATCTCAGGCAAGAGATATCGCGGCTCGGGCCGCCCGAGCAGGACGCGGCCACCAAGGCGTTCGCGGCGGCAACCGGCACCCTGCTCGTGCGCGACGACGAAGGGCGGTATTCGTTCCTCCACCGGTCGATCCTCGAGTTCGCGGCGGCGTGGGCGGCGGCGGTCGCCTTACGCGCAAAAAAGGCCGATTGCCCGCTGCTTTCTCTCTCCGCCATGAGCGACTTGATGGCCGAGTTTTTCGGCGACTTGGCCGAGCCCGAGAAGGCCGCCGAATGGGCCAAAGCGGCTCTCCACGGCGAGGCGAGTGCTATCGAAAAGAGCAATGCCGAACTGGTGCTCAAGAAGCTGGCACCGATGGCCCGTGTGAGGCTCGGGCTCGATCGCGTGCGCAGGGTGAGGCGAGGGGAGGACTTGCGCGGGCAAGACTTTTCGGGGCAAGACTTGCGAGAGGCCGACTTCACCGGGGCCGACTTGAGCGCGGCCGTTCTGGTCGGTGCCGATCTGACAGGTGCACTGCTCACCCGCGCTCGCCTTGTGGGCGCGCGGCTGAAAGGGGCGTGTTTGCGCCACGCCGATCTGCGCTACGCCAACCTGTCCATGGCCGACCTCTGCGGCGCAGATCTGACAGGGGCCCAGCTTGAAAAGGCCGTCTTGCGCTATGCGAAACTGCTCGGCCTGAAAGGCGACCGGGGTGCGTTGGAAGCGGCCGACACGTTCGGCGCGAGCCCCCCCCACCCCACCCATGCCGAGCCTACTGCGTTGCCGGCGTTCTTGGAATGCTCTTGCGCGGCCTTCAGCCCCGATGGGTTGCTCATCGCCGGCGGCTATGGCTCCGGCACCCTCGCTCTCTGGAACGCGGTCTCCGGTGAATTGCTCCGCGCCTGGGCTGCGCACACAAACGGGGTCACCAGCGTCGCCTTCAGCCCCGACGGGCTCTCCCTCGCCTCCGCCTCCTGGGACCACACCATCGCGCTGTGGAACGTGCAGTCCGGCGCTCGGCTCCGCTCTCTCCAGGGACACCAAAAACCGGTCACCAGCGTCGCCTTCAGCCCCGACGGGCTCTCGCTCGCCTCCGCCTCCACAGACAACACCATCGCGCTGTGGAACGCGCAGTCCGGCGCTCGGCTCCGCTCTCTCCAGGGACACACCAACTGGGTCACCAGCGTCGCATTCAGCCCCGACGGGCTCTCGCTCGCCTCCGCCTCCCACGACTTCACCATCGCGCTGTGGAACGCGCAGTCCGGCGCTCGGCTCCGCTCTCTCCAGGGACACACAAACGGGGTCACCAGCGTCGCCTTCAGCCCCGACGGGCTCTCGCTCGCCTCCGCCTCCACAGACAACACCATCGCGCTGTGGAACGCGCAGTCCGGCGCTCGGCTCCGCTCTCTCCAGGGACACAAAAACTACGTCACCAGCGTCGCCTTCAGCCCCGACGGGCTCTCGCTCGCCTCCGCCTCCACAGACAACACCATCGCGCTGTGGAACGCGCAGTCCGGCGCTCGGCTCCGCTCTCTCCAGGGACACAAAAACGCCGTCACCAGCGTCGCCTTCAGCCACGACGGGCTCTCGCTCGCCTCCGCCTCCGGGGACGGCACCATCGCGCTGTGGAACGCGCAGTCCGGCGCTCGGCTCCGCTCTCTCCAGGGACACAAAAACGCCGTCACCAGCGTCGCCTTCAGCCCCGACGGGCTCTCGCTCGCCTCCGCCTCCCACGACTTCACCATCGCGCTGTGGAACGCGCAGTCCGGCGCTCGGCTCCGCTCTCTCCAAGGACACACAAGCGAGGTCACCAGCGTCGCCTTCAGCCCCGACAAGCTCTCGCTCGCCTCCGCCTCCGACGACAACACCATCGCGCTGTGGAACGCGCAGTCCGGCGCTCTGCTCCGCTCTCTCCAGGGACACAATAACATCGTCACCAGCGTCGCCTTCAGCCCCGATGGGCTCTCGCTCGCCTCCGCCTCCTACGACACCATCGCGCTGTGGAACGCGCAGTCCGGCGCTCCGCTCCGCTCTCTCCAGGGACACACAAACGGGGTCACCAGCGTCGCCTTCAGCCCCGACGGGCTCTCGCTCGCCTCCGCCTCCCACGACACCACCATCGCACTGTGGAACGCGCAGTCCGGCGCTCGGCTCCGCTCTCTCCAGGGACACAAAAACTACGTCACCAGCGTCGCCTTCAGCCCCGACGGGCTCTCGCTCGCCTCCGCCTCCTACGACACCACCATCGCGCTGTGGAACGCGCAGTCCGGCGCTCGGCTCCGCTCTCTCCAGGGACACACAAACGGGGTCACCAGCGTCGCCTTCAGCCCCGACGGGCTCTCGCTCGCCTCCGCCTCCCTCGACAAAACCATCGCGCTATGGAACGCGCAGTCCGGCGGTCGGCTCCGCTCTCTCCAGGGGCACACAAACTGGGTCTCCAGTGTCGCCTTCAGCCCCGACGGGCTCTCGCTCGCCTCCGCCTCCTGGGACGGCACCATCCGGCTCTGGCACCCGGCTTCCGGACGTTGCCTCGCCATCCTCTCCTCCACCCCCGACGGCTGGGTCGCCTTCACCCCCGACGGCCGCTACAAACTCTCAGAAAACCTCCAAGGCTCGTTCTGGCACGTCATCGGCCTCTGCCGCTTCGACCCCGGTGAACTCGACGAATACCTCCCTCACCTCCGTATTCCCAACGACCAGCCTCTTCTCCCTCCTCATCCCTGACCGGCGGGCACGGCGCCTTCCCTACTCAAGCAGTTTGACCCACACCTGTTTGCCATCAAACGCCATGGCATACTCGCGCACGGGCGACGCGCCGGCCTGCTCCAATTCTACCGCATACCTGCGATCGCGTATCTGCTTGGCCGCGTCCGCGAGCACTTCTTCCGGCGTTTCGTCGTCGTCCCGCACTTTCAATTCCATCACCACGCCGGGCTTTCCCGGTGTCTTGGGCCGCATCAACACGTCGGCTCGACCATACCCAGACTCACGGTTTGACCGCACCTCGTAGTGGGCCTCCAAGTACACCAAGAGCCCGAGAACAAGGCCGTGATGGAGTTTTTCAGGCTCTTTCCCCGCCGGATCCTGAAACGAAATGACCGTGAGCAAGATGCGTTCAACAAGCTTCTGGACCTTGGGCGCATTGCCATTCAGCAGCGCTTGTACAAGATCGTCAAGCATGTCGCGTTTCGGTGCGGCCTTCTCAAGCCAATGGCGAAACATGTCTTTGTAGACGATCTGAATTTCTTTGTTGGGGATGCACAAAGCGCCGGTATAACGGCCTTCATGCAAGACCAAAAAAGCCAGTTTCAGGTACCCTGAAAAGAGCAAAAAGTTCCACAGGGCGTCGGGTTGTCGCTCGATATCGCGAAGCACCACGTTGTCGTCGATGGGAATATCAATTGTCTCCCCATTGAGCAGCGCGGCCGACATCGCCGAAAGGCCCATTCCGTGCTGGGTCGCAAGGCGCTCAATCGGCTCGTTGGAGCTGGTGTTGACCCAATAGGGCGCGAGCGTCCCTTTTTTGACGAAATTGAGAATGGACCAGGGATTATAGATCACCTGACCGCCGAAGAGGTACCCATTATACCACGACCTGACTTCTTCGAGACGGTCAGGGTCAACAATGCCTGCCACTTCTTCTTCAGTAAACCCAAACGCAGTTGCGTACGGGGGGCTCAAAATGGAGTACACCTCAATGTTGTTGAGGCCCGAGAACATGTTTTCTTTTGAGACGCGCAGGATCCCCGTCAATACACCTTTGAAGAGGGCATTGTTGTCTTTGAGCGCCGCCGACATGAAGTTGCGAAAGAACAGAACGATCTCGTCGAAAAACCCGTTGAGGTAACCGGATTGAATGGGTGTGTCGTATTCATCAATGAGAATGACAACGCGCTTGCCGTGATGCTCGAAAAGCGCCGTGGTCAAGATCCACAAAGAGTCCTCCAGCTCTTGCTGGGATGGCGTGCCGTGGAGCACGCTTTCGAGCCGCCTTGCCATGGTACGGTCCAAGGTCGGACGCTCCAGCAAATACCGATGCTCCCGATACGCCTCCACAATGCGCGATTGAATGGCCTTGAGAGCGTCCGCGAACGTATCCTTCTTCACGTCTTTGAAGGTTAAAAACACCGTTGGATACTTCTGAAAGTGCGCCATCGCCTTGGAGTCGCGCGCCACATTCAGCCCTTCGAAAAGGTGTGTCAGATCTTCGTCACTTTTTCGAAGGAAGTAACCCAGCGCAGACACGTTGAGTGTTTTGCCGAACCGCCTTGGGCGTGGAAAAAGCAGAACCGCGCTCATATCGCTGAGCACTTCGCGAATGAAGTCGGTCTTGTCGATGTAGCCGGCTCCAAGCTCTCGAAGCTTGCGAAAGTCGGACTCACCAATGGCGGGAATAAACTTCACGGGCGATTCACCGGACGGCACGGGCGCCACCTTACCACTAAACGGGCAACAAGGGCCAGCCGCGCGAGCGCTCTCCACCAAAAATCAGCCACTTACGCGCTGACAATCCGCCCAATCGGCCGGCATGGATCTTTCTCTATGCGCCGGAACCTGACGCCTTCCGGTCAGAATTCCAACTCTGACCGGCGGGTGTTCGAACCTCCCTGTCAGAATTCTAATTCTGACCGGAGGCCAGAAACACAACGAAGGTTTGGAGTTGTCGGAGGTGCCAGTCGGCTCCCTTCCCTACTCAAGCAGTTTGACCCACACCTGTTCGCCATCAAACGCCATGGCATATTCGCGCACGGGCGACGCCCCGGCATGCTCCAGTTCCGCCGCATACCGGCGATCACGTATCTGCTTGGCCGCGTCCGCGAGCACTTCTTCCGGCGTTTCGTCGTCGTCCCGCACTTTCAATTCCATCACCACGCCGGGCTTTCCCGGTGTCTTGGGCCGCATCAACACGTCGGCTCGACCATACCCGGACTCACGGTTTGACCGCACCTCGTAGTGGGCCTCCAAGTACACCAAGAGCCCGAGAACAAGGCCGTGATAGAGCTTTTCAGGCTCTTTGCCCGCCGGATCCTGAAACGAAATGACCGTGAGCAGGATGCGCTCAACAAGCTTCTGGACCTTGGGCGCATTGCCATTCAGCAGCGCTTGTACAAGATCGTCAAGCATGTCCGGTTTGGGCGCGGCCCTCTCCAACCAATGGCGAAACATTGTGCGATACACATTGCGCACCTCAATGTTGGGGATGGTGAGCTTTCCCCTCATGTCACCCATGTCGTCGGAACGGAGTTCGACCAGTTTCAGGTACCCTGAAAAGAGCAAAAAGTTCCACAGCGCGTCGGGTTGTCGCTCGATATCCCGAAGCACCACGTTGTCGTCAATGGGAATATCAATTGTCTCCCCATTGAGAAGCGCGGCGGACATCGCCGAAAGGCCCATTCCGTGCTGGGTCGCAAGGCGCTCAATCAGCTCGTTGGAGCTGGTGTTGACCCAATAGGGTGCGAGTGTTCCTTTTTTGACGTAGTTGAGAATGGACCAGGGATTATAGATCACCTGACCGCCGAAGAGGTACCCATTATACCACGATCTGACTTCTTCGAGACGGTCAGGGTCAACAATGCCTGCCACTTCTTCTTCAGTAAACCCAAACGCAGTTGCGTACTGGGGGCTCAAAATGGAGTACACCTCAATGTTGTTGAGCCCCGAGAACATGTTTTCTTTTGAGACGCGCAGGATCCCCGTCAATACACCTTTGAAGAGGGCATTGTTGTCTTTGAGGGCGGCGGACAGGAAGTTGCGAAAGAACAGAACGATCTCGTCGAAAAACCCGTTGAGGTAGCCGGATTGAATGGGTGTGTCGTATTCATCAATCAGAATCACGACGCCCTTCTTATGACGCTCGAAAAGGGCCTTTGACAGCCACTTGAGAGAATATTGGAGTTCGTCCGCCGACACTTCACCGTCGAGCACACGCTGAAACCGCCGAGCTGTTGTCGGATCGAGCGTGCCACCATCCAACAGGGAGCGATGTTCGACATACGCCTCCACAATCTGCTCACGAATGCCCGTGAGAGCGGCAGCGAACGACGATGCTTTGACATCTTTGAAGGTTAAAAACACCGTTGGATACTTCTGAAAGTGCGCCATCGCCTTGGAGTCGCGCGCCACATTCAGCCCTTCGAAAAGGTGTGTCAGATCTTCTTCACTTTTTCGAAGGAAGTAACCCAGCGCAGACACGTTGAGTGTTTTGCCGAACCGCCTTGGGCGTGGAAAAAGCAGGACCGCGCTCATATCGCTGAGCACTTCGCGAATGAAGTCGGTCTTGTCGATGTAGCCGGCTCCAAGCTCTCGAAGCTTGCGAAAGTCGGACTCACCAATGGCGGGAATAAACTTCACGACGGATTCACCGGACGGCACGGGCGCCACCTTACCACCAAACGGGCAACAAGGGCCAGCCGCGCGTCGCACAGCGATCGGGCTTGCCTGAGATCCATCGCTGTTTCTTCCAAGGGCGGGAGGGCTCGCGCCCCCCGCAACGCCCCCCGCGCTTTTGCAATGACGGGGCGCGCAGCAGAAAAACACCAGCCACCTGGGGCTTTGGTTCGAACGAGGGGGGGAGGTTTCGCGCGCCCGAGGGGTACACTTGGGCAACGGGGTGTAGAAGGCGCCCCCCAAAAAAAGATGATGGCACCAACGACGATCGGGGTGCAGATGGGCGGCGGGCAAGGTATAAGGGATGGATGAACACACCTTCTGCCCCGGTGATGCCTGACTTTAATCGAATGGCTGCGAGCTTCGACAGGTATTTGCCGCAGGTGCACCCGGTCACGCTGGCCCTTCTCGATCACCTGCCGGCTCTCGCTGCGGGTGCGGAGGTGCTCGATGTGGCATGTGGCACCGGGGAACCGGGGTTAACGTTGGCCCGGCGGTCGCCGGATGTGCATGTGCTCGGGGTGGACAGCGCTCCCGCGATGATCGAGGTGGCGCGGAGCAAGGTGGCGGGGGAGGCGCTGGGCAATGCGCGCTTCGAGGTCATGTCGAGTGAGGCGCTCGCGCTTGGTGATGAGAGTGTGGACGCGGTGATCTCGCGGTTCGGCGTGATGATGTTCGGCGATGTGCGAGCATCGGCGCGTGAACTTGCGCGGGTGCTGCGGAGGGGCGGGCATTTCAGCTTGGCGGTTTGGGATGATATGACTCGGAACACGCTTGTCTACTCCTTAACAATGGTGCTCGCCAAGCACCTGCCGGAAGGGCATGTGTCTCCTCTCCACCGGCTGAATGAGTGGGCGGGAGACGGGCTTCGAGCGCGGTTGTTGGAACATGTCGGCTTGGCCGCTGTGCGCTCGGAGATGTTCGATTGGATGTACACATTCAACAGTTTCGAGGAGCCGTGGGATCTGGTGCATCGGATGGGGATGATCACCGGGCAGGCGAATCTGTCGCCGGAAGCTCAAGAGCAGGTGAAGGCCGATCTACTGGAAGCGCTGTCGATCTACCGGCAGCCGTCGGGTGGATATCAGATCCCTCATGCGTGTCGGCTGATCTGGGGCCGGCGTTGAGGTGGAGCTGGAGCCCCCAATCATCGGCGGGCACGGCGGGCTGGCCTCTCAGGGGCAAGCCTCAGCCGAAGCAGCCACAGGAGCACATGGGTGTCGAGAAGGAGTTTCATCCCTCTCCTTCGAATTCGCGCTGGATCTCGTCAGGGGAGGGGTTCGTCGAAGTCTTCCGGCACGTGAAGCTTGCCGCGAAGGCTTCCAAGGACTCGGTGGAACGCCGCGGCGCTCTCGGCGGCGCTTTGCGAGGCACCGATGGTCACCGCGTCGTCTTCAACGACGAGGATCTCAACGCGCCGGCCGATGAGTTTCGAAAGCTCGGGAATCTGGAGCCTGTCGGACTCGATGATTGTACGGACACGAATGGCGTTGATCATGACAGCAAATTCCTACCACGACCTGCGTTGCCGGCAAAGTCGAAAATGGCTCCTTTTGGCAGTCTTATTTCCGTAGAGTGCGGAAATGCTGGGCACGCCGTCCGGGCGACAACCGACGTTGTAGACTAGTTCCGCTCGTCAGAAGTTTGGCCCTGATTGACCCCTTCGTGCGGAACTAGCCGCGCGCAAGCGCGGGGGGTGTGGGGCGAATGCCCCACGAGACCAAAGATAGTGCCGCGTGTGCGAAGCGCGCCGCGTCAGCGGCGCAAAAAGTCCGGCAGGACTTTTGACACGCGGTACTGGGCGGATGATGCGGCTTCGCTTGGGGAGGCCGAGAGAGGTTCTGTCCGCACCGTGAGCCCGCGCGGAACAGGGGCCGACGGTTCGCGCGAGTCCATGACCAGAAGGCGCCCCAACGCCCCAACGGCTACGAGGTGGCTTGTTTGCACTCGAATCTGACGGGGAATCCGAGGTCTTCGCCTAGATTGGTGCCCGTTTCAACAGCAGCGGTCCTCCTTTTGATAGCGCAAGCCGTCGATTGCGTCAGCGTTTGACCTCCTTTTGACATCGAACCCCGTTGCTTGCGTCAGCATACCGCCTCATTTTGACACCTGATCCCGCCGATTGCGTCAGTGTACCGCTTTCTTCTACCATCGAACCCCGTCGCTTGCGTCAGCTTACCGCCTCATTTTGACATCTGACCCCGTCGCTTGCGTCAGTGTGCCGCCTCATTTTGGCATCTGACCCCGTCGCTTGCGTCAGCCTACCGCCTCGTTTTGGCATCTGACCCCGTCGCTTGCGTCAGCTTACCGCCTCCTTTTTACCATCCACCCCTTGGCGTTTACCCTCCGAGGAGCCCGGCCGCCATTTCCGCCCCCGCCGCGAGCGAGCGCTTGCGAGCGAGCAGTTTGGGGGCGGTGGCCCGCAAAGCGCGGGCGCCGCGGAGCCGCGGGTTCTGGATGGGGAATCCGAGGTCTTCACCGCCGCGGTAGGTCAAACGGGCGCCCGGCTCAACAAGTTCGGCCAATGCCTGTGGCGCGAGGTAGAGCGCTTCGAGAATGGCTCCAACGGCGTCGGCATGATGCACGGTAGAAACGTGGCTGTCGCCCAATCCGCGGATGGTGAGTACACATGTCCAAGTTGAGTCAGGCTCTTGGTATGGGGGAGCGATCTCCACCTCTACGGGCGTTGGGGTGGATGCGCCGGGGGCGAGAACCTCCAGCGTTCGGGTTGCTTCTCTGAGGTCAAGGTCGTGGTGCTCCAGTGTTGGGGTGATGTGGCCGCCGCCGGCTCGTAGGATGTGATATTCGATAACCTGCGGCACCATGTTGAGCGCGGACGCCAGGGCGACCATGGCCTCCGGGTGGCAGAACGAGCCTGGCCGCGGGGGTTCGGGCCAATCAAACCCTTCAATGGTAAGCGTACACTCGTACCCAAGCGAAGGATGGGGCGTGGGAAGGCTGACAATCGCGCGGACGGTTTGTGGTTGCGGGGCGCCGGTGGGCTGCCATTGAAACTATCGGGTGATGGTTGTCATAGGGTTACCGAGGCGCCCAGGTTTGGATATTTCGCTTTGAACAGGTCTCGCACCCAACAGGTCCACCGGAAAAACGACAACGTTGCCGACGCAACCTGATATCCAGCATGCAGTGGCGACACCGGCATACTGGGCGGCCGTGGGGCTTGCGGCTCAGTTTTTCACCTTGTCTGCTGCACGTGCCATTGAGCTGCACGGAACTTGAGCAAGCGAAGCGCCGCGAACTTCCGTGTCAGCTCCAATGGCGGGTTGGGGGGCTCTTTCATGCGAATGGTGTTCAGTCCCCCCATGTTTTCCTGGCCCACTCAAGCAAGCGTTTCTCGCGTTGCTCGACCGCATCGCGATCCCAGCGCTTCGCCTTCGCTGCAACTTCTTGCGCGATGAGAAGCCCAGTCTTTTGGTAGGCATCAGCCTTGTCGGCAGGGTTATTGTCCGAGAGCTTCGAATTGAGACCCGGCTTCAAAAGCACGAGATTGCCCAAGCGGTGAACAAAGATTCTGTTCCGGCTGGGCTTTAGTGAGCCTTTGCTCTGTGGACAGATGTGTTCGATTGATGTAGAAGCGGAAGCTTCCCAGATGCGCTCCCACTGCTCGTTACTAAACTTTTGGCCCGATTCCGCAGCGAGGTGTTCTTCGTATCGATAGAAGAAATAACGGAGTTCCTCCTGCCATCGATCATAACAGTCGGTATCGCTCAGCTCCTTGATCGCATCGTCGATGTCGTAGCCCTCGCCGAGTTCGTGCAAAGCAGTCGTAACCTCTTCCGATTTGAGGTTCTCCGCGATGACGCGCCAAGCCAACCGCACGTAGTCCCCGACCTTCGTTCGTGCGTCCTTAGAGAACATTCCGAAAATGCGGAATGTCAACCGCTCCCACTTGTCCAACAACTCCTGCCGTTTGGTTTTCGGGAAACCTCGCAGCTCTATAGCCACCGCGAGCAGGCGGGCGTGACCGATTTTCGTAACGGCTTCGCGTCTGCGGTTGCCGACCGTTGCGTCCACTGCCTCTGCCACGCGTTCAATCCATTGGGAATATTCGATGGCGTTCTTGGCATTTCCCTCGGAAAGCGTGCGCAACACATCAACCGCGTCCGCATCGCTCAGCACGCGTCGCGGTGCCTCCTTGGTCCTAAGCGTTGCAGCGAATCGCACGGCTTCGCTGCTCATGCCTTGCCGAAGACCGACACACGCATAGACCTGCGGTTCCAGCGGAGGCACGCGAGAAAATCCTCGCCTGCACCAACACATCACAGCTCGAAACGTGGCTCGATCGGGCCTTGACGGCGACTGTGATCGATGAAGTTCTGACAGAATCCTAGGTGGCTGGTGTTTTTCGTCACGAGCAGCCCCGATCACGCGTCCGAGCGAGTTGCGAGAGCGCGAAGCGCGAAGCACACCGAGCAGCGCGAAGCGGTGCGAAGGTCACCGGAGCGGAACATACGCTGCGTATTTGAGCACCGGAAGCGCAGCGAGGACGCGTCAGCGGGGCGCGCAGTAGAAAAACAACCAGCCACCTGGTCTCGTGCAGCGTGTGTGAATAGCGTCAAGTAACGGTGGTGCGTTTGCCAGCCAAGTTTGTCAACGTGCGCTTCTGCTGCAAACCCCGGGAGCAAGCAGAGTGGCAGAATGACACTCTGCGCTGCGTCGGGGACCGTCCGCTGCAGCCGCGTGTTGGAAAGCGTCTGCGACTTTGGGGCACTGTTACACCTCCCCACCATGTCAGCGGAAGTTGCGAAACGACGTCCTAGCAAATCCTTGTAGTATTGACTGTATCGTCCGAAGTCCAGATCCAACTTTGCTCGCAGTATAGGTGAAGAGAAGGTTGCGGTAGTGTGGGACTTGAATACGATAATGACCGATGGCGCGGTTCTTGAAGTCGCCAACGACTACGAACTCCTCTGCGACAAAAAGACCGAGAACCAAGTCCCTCTGCCTTTGCCACAATGATACCCTTAGTCGGAGTAGTCGGAGAGCAGCTTCCAAATGGCCGGAAACGTCTCCTTCGTAAGCTGTGAGCACAATCGCTGCTGTTGAATCCTCCCAACTGTGAGACTCCTTTATGACGCACCACTCTCCGCGCACAACTCGAATCCAACCGTTTGGCACAAGTATCAGGACCGGGGGATTTTTGAATGCTACGTGATCGTTTCGTGCAATAACGTTGTTCGGAGCCGACGATGTTTCGATTAGATGCGACTCCTCTACGCTTGTGGGTGCTATGTTCACGGACGGACGTCGGATCGACTCAACCGCATCCTTGGTGCCGACGGCATACTGAAGCGCCTCGCAGAAGATTTTGGCGTCTTTGAAGCGCTCCTTCCTGTTCCAGTTGGCTGCTTTAGAGAGTGCCGCTTTGACTGCGGCTTTGGTTGGTAGTCGTGCAACGAGCGAATCGAGGTCGCGAACCGCCAGCAGACTCAGTTCTTCACCAAGCAGTCCGAATATCGTCGTCATTGCCAAACTATATACGTCGGCCCTCTTGTCTGCGTCCTGTGGTCGATCCGCGATTTCGGGAGCAGTATAGACCACCGTTCCGATAGCTCCGGTCCTTGTGCCGCCGGTGGTGTCGGCGGCCCATACAAGGTCGAAGTCCGTCAAGTAGGAGCGACCAGTCTCGTCAAGAAGAATGTTTGCGGGCTTAACATCGCGGTGTACGAGTCCCTTTGAATGGGCGCGCGCCACAAGTTCCGTGATGCGGACCATGACCGGCAATACAGCCTCTCCAACGATTCGTTTCTTCAGCACTGCCTGGCGCAAGTCTCCGCCGGAGATAAAATCCATGATAAAGTAGTAGTAGCCGGCATCCTCACCGCGTCGCTCAAGTACCCTGACGATAGCCTCGTGTTGAAACTCCGCCATCACACGGGCTCCGCGGAAAAATCGCTCCAATCGCAGAGGATCTCCGGAAAGGTGCGGGTGTAGGATCTTCATAGCGACGCGCTTCGTTTTTTCACGATCATGTGCCTCCCATACCGTTGCGAATCCTCCGCGCCCCACTTGCCGCAGTAGCAAATAGCGCCCATTTCCAACCGAGTCCCCCGCCCTTAGCTGTCCGCCTTCCCGAATCTGTCGTCTCAAGGTGATAATTTCTTGATCGAGTGCGGTGGTGTCGGAGCCGACTCGTTCAAGCGCTTGCCGGCGAATTCTTACCAACTCCAGTCGCCGGCTGAGTGCTCGAGTCTCCTCGTCCGGGTAGCGTGGCACGGGGTTCTGTTCCGGTGAAAAAGACACGGTTGCCGCAATGAGTCTTTCTGATGCGGTCCGAATGCCTAGTGCAACTGTTTTCCAAGCATCGTCGCGGGTTGGCCACTGTGCCCCGGTGACCGGTTTCTCTGGTGCAGGCAAGGCTTGAAGCTTCGCGAATGGGGCCGCTGTAGTATCGCACTCGCGAAGCAGGACCGGAATAACACAGGCTTCGCCTCGCTCGTGACGCTCAAGAGCCCGAGCCATTTCGACGTCGTATAGATGGTCTGAAGCGAGGTATGAAGCGCTAACGAGAAGCACCACTATCTGGGCTGCCTCAAGGTGGTATGCGGTGGTCTCTGACCACACGGAGCCCGCCGCAATAAGTCCGCGGTGCCATGTGCGAACGATGCCCTGCCGTTGAAGTAGACTTAGGTGCACTTCAAGCTCGACCTGTAACTTGGCATCCTCGCTAGCGTACGAAAAGAAGAGATCGAGCGGCGGGAGAGTCATCGGCTTCGAATTCTAACTTGGCGAATGGTGATTGCGGGATGGCATTTGGGAGGGGGGAATCAGAAGAGCCACAGCGATACCAGCATCTCGACTCGGCACACGATCGCAGCGCATTCCTTGGCCACCATCGGTGGGCGCCGGGCTATATCAGGGGAACACGAGCACGTTGGCGTGCTCTCTTCGCCTTTCGTTCCGGTAGGGACGAGATTTTCATCTCGCCCCCCGGACTGAACCCGGCGAGCGGATTTCCCGCACCGGGCTCCCACCTTGGGGATGCCGTTCAAAGAACCTGATCATTGGCCAAGGATGGACGATACGGGGGTCTGGTAGTGGAAATCGATCGATAAAGCGCTGCCGTTGTCCCTCTCTCCACTTGCCTCGCTGGCTTCGTCGCTGAAGCGATCGATGCCAGATCCGCGTCACTTCCCGATAGAAAGTGTGCAGTGGGGCAGCATTGGAGGGAACCCCGTAGTAGTTCACATGCCCAGTGACGACGCGGCGCAACCAGGCATATTGGTCCAGTACGGGCAGATGCCTTCTTTTTCGACATTCCTCTTTGATGCGGGCCAGACTGGCCCTCATCTTCTTCGGCGAAGTGCGACGCTGGAATTGAGGCATCCCATTGCGGCGGCGGCCGCACAGGTGTACGAACCCCAGAAACGTGAACGTCTCGGGCCTTCGAAGCCCTTTCTGTTCGCGGTTCTGAAGCGCGAATCGCCCAAATTCGAGCACCCGAGTCTTGTCCGGGTGCAGCTCCAGGCCGAACTTCGCCAGGCGCTCGGACATAGCCTGGCGCATGGCGTGAGCGTCCTGTTCGAGCTGAAAGCCCATCACAAAGTCATCGGCATAACGCACGACGTACATGTCGCCCCGCGCATGCTTCTTTCTCCAGGATTGAACCCACAGATCGAGCACGTAGTGAAGGTAGATGTTCGCGAGCAGAGGGCTAATGATGCCTCCCTGCGGCGTGCCTTCCGTCACCCCGTACAGCTTGCCGTCCTTCATCACGCCTGCCTTCATCCACTTCATCCACTTCATCAGCAGACGAACCAGACGTCTATCCCCGATCCGGTGCTCGACAAACTTCTGCATCCATTCATGCTCGATGGTGTCGAAGAACGAGCGGATGTCTGCGTCGAGCACCCAGTTGACCCGCCTGTGCAGGGCCGTGAAAAACGCGTCGAGCGCGTCGTGAGCCGACCTTTTCGGCCGGAATCCGTAAGAGAACCCCACGAATTCGGCTTCATAGATCGGCTCCAGTAGCCACCTGACGGCCTGCTGGACGATCTTGTCCTCCAGTGCCGGAATCCCGAGCGGCCGAGTCGAGCCATTCCCTTTCGGGATCTCGACACGTCGCACGGGCTGCGGGTGATAACTGCCACGGTGAATCCGGTCCACGAGATCCGTCAGGCGCTCGTCGAGACGCTCGCCATAAGCTTCCCATGTGACCCCATCCACACCGGCTGCGGCTCGCTTCCGAAGGCTATGGTAGGCCCCCCGAAGGAGCGGCGCCGTGAGGTGGCTGAGCAGGTTGGTCCACTTGTTCTTTGGCTTCGTGATGGCTCTCTTTTGGATCCGCTGCAGGGCCGTGGGCGCGTCTTGTTCGCTCGGTGTCGAGGACGCGTTTCGTGCAGCGGAATTCCCCTTGGCCTCGGCCTTTCCCTCCATCGACTCGAAGGGCATTACCCGCATCTTCGCCGACTTCGCCGGTACAATGGCCTCGTCCGACTTCTCAAAGGTCATCGTTGCGGCGTGTCGCTTGTCGCTTTCCCGTGACTGCCTGCCGCCCACCACAGAAGGCGAGGCCCCTTCGAGATCTCCCAGCTTCCGGTGAAAAGACTTCTGAACGCGCCGAATTCCTTGGACCCGGGGGGAGCGTCTCCTCCACGTCCATTCTTCGGAGAGACACTTTCGCCCTTCGCGACGTTAACCGCTTGGGCTCCCGGCGACGATATTCTTTTCGGGGCTCGATCACCCGGCTCGCTCATTCGCCTCCTACGCTTCGCCCCGTGGATCGCTCCACGAAACGCAAGGGTTAGCTACCCGGTGGATGGACTCCTTCCGGGGCAGGACTATCGATTTGTGAGTCTTGTTACTCTTCATCGCCTTTCACCTGCTGTCTTCTCCCAGCTTTCGCTGGCGCACTAACGTGGCAATCTGCTGCAAGCCCCAAAAGCAAGCAGAGCGGCCGAAGGACGCTCTGAGCAGCGTCGGGGATTGTCAGCAGCATTGCCGAGTTAGGCACTTTTCTGGGTTTCCGCGGGCTTATAGACTTTGGCAATACCCATGCTGTTGAGTAACGTCTCAGCTTCGTCATACATAGTTGAGACCCTAACCTCTTGGCCAATTGGAACGATCCGCTTCGACAAGGGCATCAGTCGACTGCATGTAAGTTGGCGCGCCCCCGGCTGACCTTCCACCGCCGTCACTAGACCCATCATAGCAGTAACAACAACAAGGACCGAGCGTGAAGTTCGGAGCCAAGGAGCCAGGAGCAATGCGCACCGTTCGCCCAAGTCGAAGCCTACCGGAACGGCGTCCGAAGGAAACTTGACCATGGCCTGAGCATCATTCCCGGTAGCCACCGAGGCTAGTATGCTAAGGCGCTGCCGCTGGTCCGCCAAGGCTTCCGCGGACACCGGCATATCCCCTAATTGCACGCCAAACGTACGCGCCACAATACCGAAGTTCTCTATGTCCCTCAGCCCCTCGGTATGATCAGATTTCGTTTCGGTCGGGCTTCCGAGTGGCAGTTCATGCGACCCGTCCTTGAGCCGCAGAGTGATCTTCGCGGCGCCGCACAGCAGCCAGCGCATCGCCTTAGCGGCAGTCGACATATCAGCGAGTCGACTTTCACTAAGTTGTGTGTCAATACCTCGGAGTGTCCAATGCACCCGAACGAGCTTCGGGTCGTTCCGGCTGTGTTCGGTGTAGATATCAAAATGCTCTGTTTCGACCCGGATAATATTGCACTTGAGGGGTATGAAAGGGAAGATTGCCGAGGCGACATGGGTGTGCCCGTCGAAGCTAATCGTCTCAGCGTTCGGGCCACAAAGTTCTACGGTCACCGCCGGCCCGGTAGGGATCCTTGGGATTTCGAGTGTTACGTCTCTATGAGATGCTTCGTGCCGTTGGAGCCCAAAGCGAAGGTCGTAGACCTCTATAAAGTCAACAGGCAGAGACTTTTCAAGACCGACTGCGAAGCGCGCCAACTCGACAAAGCGCTCGTCCGGCGACGTTGTGTCGAAACTCATGACGAGGGACTTGGTGGCGCCATGATATCCAACGGTATTGAGCCACAGTTCCTTCTGGCGAAGATATGCGTATGTGTCGGTGCCGACGTTGCGGGCGATTGCAGCGCGGAGTTCTGTGCCGTCGACCGACAGTAGTTCACCGTCAGACCCAGTGAGGCTGAGCCAGATGCGATTGAGGGTTTCCGCTTGGCGCTGGCGCTCCTTGGCCAGGCGCTTGAGTACGTTCTCGATAAAAGCTTCTCCACAATGCAGAAGCCACCACCGCGCGATCGTGGAGTTCGATACGGACGCGATGAGCACAAAGCTGGGGGTTGGCGACTTGGCGAGGCGCAATGCATTCGCAAGAGTCATTCTCGTATCGCCGTCCGCGGAGGCCGTTCCCTTTACCTGAAGTAGGCAGCTTAGCTGTGGTGGTGCGAGGTCGAGGAGTGCATGCGTCTCGTTCGGCATCGGAACCTGGAGGAAGAAGTCCCAGCCCTGCGTATCCTCGTCCGACTTGTTTACGGTGAACCCCGCTTGCGTGCATCGATACGAGACTTCCCGCTCAGCGAGGACGCCAAGGTGCCTTGATTCCTCCCCACGATCGCGCGCTACTTTCTTTGTCTTTGCTCTGCTGCTCACGAGGTCACCGAAATTCTAGTTCAGAACGACGTCGCAATGTGTCTAACGTGTAATGGGCAGTTCCGCCCATCTGCCTCCGGCCCTGCCCACTCCGCGTTCACCACCGTTGCATTGTCTCGCGTTTACTCTTCGCATGCAAGCGCCAAGTCCATCAAAAAAAGCGCGTTGTGCAACGAGCGGGCTTGCGTGAAATCCAACGCAACTTCTTATTGGGGCGGGAGGGCTGGCGCCCCCCGCAACGCCCCTCGCGCTTGTGCAATGCAGCGGCTCCGGCGCTGGTTGTTCACGTGGTTGGCGAGGTTTCGCGCGCCCGAGGGGCATGTTTGAGCAACGGGGTGGAGAAGGCGCCCAAAACAGTTTGTGGACAAAGCAACGGTGGTTGTTGATTGCTCAACGCCGATCCGACCGGTCGGAGCAGGGCGCTTGCAGGTCTCGCAACCGGTGTTCCCGTCGGGGGGAAAGGCGCTTGCAGGCGCTGCAAGCGGGGTTCCCTTTTGGGAGAAGCCTGCTTGCAGGCGTTGCAAGCGGGGGGTTATGCCCAGAGGAAAGGCGCTTGAGAGCCTTGTGGGTGTTGGCCACACGGCGGAGGCCAGGGCTCGTCACCAGGGAGACAGGCGGCCGGGTTGGGTCTACCCATAGGTGGTCGCTCCCATCGATGGTTGGGTGATGGCTGCGCCCTCTGGGAGTCGACGAGGAGGGGCACGGTGTTGGTCGGGGCGGTTCGCGGCGTATGGGCGTCAAAGGTGCCATTTGGTCGGCGCAGTGATCTTTTTTCAGTGCGATGTCGTTTTTCGAAATAATCGGGCCTCGATTTGCGCAGATACGGGTAGAAAGGAGGCATCTTGAACTCAACTGAGTTGCCTGACTTTGGCGAAGATGTCGATCTGACCCTTCGTCATGTTTCGCGTCAGTTTCCCACGTCGTTCGCCAAGGCTTTATTGCCCAATAGGAAGGAGATCACGGGGGCGACATGGTTAGATACGCAGGTCACCTCGCGCCAAAGGAGGCTTGATCGTGTGATCGAGGTTCAGGCGGGGGAAGAGCGGCGGCTTGAACACGTGGAGTGGCAATTGGAATGGGAGGCCAGCGTCCCAGAAAGGTTGTTTGAATATCACGTGCTTGTGGCCATGACAGTGATGGACAAGTCCAATGTGGCGCACGTGCGACCTCCCATTCGGACGACGGTTGTGTTGCTTTCCGGTCGCGAGAAACCGTGGCCAAGCTCGGGGGAATGCCGCACTTCGCCACCAGGCGAGTTGTTCTCGGGCGTTTCTTTTGAAATCGACGCGGTCTACCAAAAAACGGTGGCTGAGCTGTGCGCCCGGGCAAGTCCATTTTGGCTGATATTCACGCCGCTGGCGGTGGACGCTGACGCCGCCAACATGAAACTGGCGGTGAACGAGCTGCGGGCGCGCGCCCGCGACAGGGAATTGGAGGAATTGCTGGCGGCCATGTTGGTGATGGCTGATGTTGATAAAAGAAATAGAAATTTGAGAGAAGTCATTCTACCTTTATTGCGTGAGGAAACTGTGATGCAGAACTGGCTTTACAAGCAGGGTGAAGCGCGCGGGCGCGAGGCTGGAAAAGCGCTCGGCGAGGCGCACGGGCGGGAAATTGGAAAAGCCGTTGGCGAGGCGACCGCTCTGTTGCGAATCCTAGAACGGCGGGGCACTGCGGTCCCGGCGGAGGCACGCGAGAAAATCCTCGCCTGCACCAACACATCACAGCTCGAAACGTGGCTCGATCGGGCGCTGACGGCGACTGTGATCGATGAAGTCCTGACAGAATCCTAGTCTCGTGCAGCGTCTGCGAAATAGCGTCAGGTAGCGGTGGTGCGTTTGCCAGCCAAGTTGCCAACGCCCAATTGTGCTGTGGGTGGGCAGCCCGACCATCAGATCCAATTTTTTTGTTGGGTGGTCCCATGGCGGCCGGCCTAGATAGACGAACGGGGTGAAATGGACTCGACATCTAACCACTGGATGTCTTTGACGGGTCCGCGGGCTGGCTTTCAAACTGACCAATCATAACCGACTTGGCCTCAAGGAGAATGGAAGGATGAAAGCGGTAGAACCCGCGATGAGTCCCATTGTTCGTCGACACGAAGTCCATCTTCAACAGGCGTCTGCTGATGAGGTGAGGCATGCTCCAAACCGGATCCTTGACAGCGCAAACGGTGCCCGGCATGAGTCCAAACGTGCGGAGATCCTTGTCGGAGGCGAGGCGGGCCTGGTCGACCTCAAGCGCGTTCTTGACGCTTCTAAGCGAAGCAGGGGCATCGCCAGGGAGGTGCAGAGCGAGAAACCCCTTTTGTGTAGACAGAATCAGAGTCTTCAGTTCGTTTGCAAGTGGTATCCCCTTCGCAGCGGCGGCCTGTTCACAAGTGACTACTGGTTGCCCGAGGGTATAGTCTTTCATGCTAAGGCCCGGCTCCGGGGGTGACGTCTTGTCGGGGGGACTCTCCGTCAGATCTCTCAATGTGATGGGTGAAGCCATAACCCACACTCGCTCGAACGCTTCGCGCAAGTCGCCACGATCGTCCGCGTCGAGGATTAGCCGACCACGGCGTATCTTGCTGGGGTCGTTGAAGGCGTAGTCTGCAACGAATGCCCTCGTGGCTCCGCCGACTCCGTCTAGAAAGATGACCATGTCCTCCAAAGCGGTTGCCTCGGCAAGAACTGTAGGCTTTGCTCGCCGGATGCTGAAACCTTCAGCGAGGAGAAGGCGTGCGACAGGATAGAACGTGGGCCATTCGTGATCAGGAACGATGAAGAGCCGTCGAATGCTGGCACCGCGCCGGAGCGCCTGAACATTCTTGTCGATGTAGGTGCGTTGATCGGGGTCACGTATCCACAGTGCTGAAGACAACGTCACTACCCCGAGAACCTCGTATGGCGCCGCTGCCTTGTCCATCTCCTCATACAGCGCCTGGTAGTATTGGCCAGGCGTAAGAACGATCTGTCCGCGCGCGGCGAGCTTCAACGTTGAAACGAATGAATTTACCACGTAACGATCAATTTCGCTGCGCCAGGTGCGTGGTACCGTACGCACAGTGTGCCGGAGGGTGTCAATCGCTTCGTTAAGGGCCGGGTGGTGTGCGGCCATTTCCTGGCGAACACCATCAAGCCAAAGGGCAAGTTGCTCCTCCGCGCGGCTGGGACTCTGCTCGTCGAACACCAGCGTGGTGATCCCATGCAGATCGCTGGGCAATGCAGCGACCTTACCGTCTGTTTTTACGTGAAGTATTCCGGTGCGCCGCTTGCCAAAGTGCGACAGAAACATGCCAAGTTCGAGAAGGACGTTGTCGCGGGGGGACATGCGCTCGGTGCCGCGAAACGTGGTCAGATCGTCAGGTGTAACAATCAGCAACGCGGCGTCTACCGTCGTGCCGAGGCCTAGCAAGGACTCCAGTGCGTAGTCACCGGGGCGGAACACCTTCCGCCAGCCGACGGCCGTCGCCTGGAGCGCTTCGAGGACGGAGCGAACTTGCCGATCGACTTGGGCGGCCTCGCTCGAAGATCCCACAAACACGCGTGGTCGTATGGTCATTTCTCGTCCTCCCGAATGTGCTGCTGTCGGTGTGCGGGATGGAAAACCCACCCACCGCTCTGTTCAGCTGCAAGCATCCTGAGCCGGGCCGCAGGCCCGGCGATGGTGCTTGTCAGCTGCAACAGAAAGTTGGGTGGTCGTCTCCAGTCGTCAGTCGTCATCTTCATATATGACCTCGGGCGTGGTCGCGACGCTGATTCGGCTGCCGATGCGCATATCATGATAGTACCGCAGCGTCTCATCGTGTCCCTTGGCGGCCAGATACTTCCAGGCTCCTTCCGGTTTCCTCGCGGCGAACTCGGCATGCGTCAGAGCGCACATGGGGACGTACCAATTGCCCGCGCCACCACGTAGCTTCATGAGTTCGAGGACGCTGAGTGCATTACCGACGAAGTTGTCGAGGGTGTGGATCTTCAAGTGAGCACGGTGATCGTACGATAGCTTCCGGAGGCGCTTTACGGTCGACGGAGTGAACTCCGAACGACGGCCCACAAAGACGTAGCACATTGGATAGCTGACGTGAGGGAACTGCTCGCGCGCATAGGCGATGTTGTCAGAGATCCATTGTTGCCAATCGCGAGCTTGCTGTATGGCGTGGTTGAGTAAGGCCGAAGGCTCTCCCGACTTGGTGAACATTCTGCCCGCGGCAGACTCGATTTCGACGAACGTCCACTCCGGGCCGAAGCTACTTGTATCGAACCATGCGAAGTCCGTGGTGAATTCAGAACCAAGGCGGATCTTCGAGTACAGCGGGCAAACGCTCAGCAGGCGCAGATGGTTGTTGAAGAAGTAAGAGTGTGTGGCAAGAAACTGGTGAACATCCTCCTCTTTCGATCCGGCGTCGAAGAGCGCAATAAACTCGTCGACGTCACGGTGGACTTGGGCCGGCGTCAAAGCCTCAACTAGCGGGTCCATCGGTCTCGGTTCACCTGTGGATACGGCGTCTTCGAGTTTCATTCCGGCAACTCCGCTATCGGATCGTCATCTGTGCGGCGGGCGTCCTCATCTGTCCACGAGGTGGTTCAGGTTGTGAGCCATAAGGTGGATCAAGATAGTAGCGGCCTCCGCATCGGCAGGTGGCCGGCCGCGCGGCACTCGAACCGCGTCGACCTCGTTGATAGATCAGCAACACTGGCGCACCGCATGGGCAGACCCACGCAACGTTGTTGCCGTCCGAGTCGACCGTGGTCGCAGCCGCACCGTAAAGGAACTGCACTCCGTTTAGCGTCCAGCCCATTCGCCCTCGATCGCACTTGGTGCTGCAGTGAGTCTGTAAGAAAGCTCTTCCAGCATTTCAGCCCACCCAACGCCAAATTGTGCTGCGGGCGGGCGTAGCTCGACCGTCAGCACCAATTTTGAGTTCGGCGGCCTCCGTCTGAGCCCAGTGGTCCCCTGCTTGAGGTTTGAGTTCATATCACGTACCACTGGAGAACCATTGCTCGAGTTGTTCCACGTCGTCCTTGAGCAAGTCACACACTTCGCTCGTCACGGCATCGCCCCAAAGAAGCCATGAACCCGTGGTACTTTTGCCCCTAGTATGATGGAATCGTCTCCCCCATCGAGCACATCGGTGTCGGTGCCGCTCGTCAATACCCTCGAAGTCGAATAGGAGAGACGAGCGCCCGCGAACCACACTAACCAGCGGCGACGTATCCCACGCCTCACACGGCTCCCAGAACATGGTCCATTCGCCCTCCTCGTCGTCGTCGTCAACTTCCAGCTCAACCACGGCTCGACAAGGCCATTGAGCAAAGAACAGATGTGCCCTCACATCCTCGGACATCCCGTCACAAATGGCTCTATACGTCTCAGCGACCGCCCTATAGAGCGCAGCAAGGCGCGCTATGCGCCGATCAATAGTGTAGCTTAGTCGCCCCTCCTGCAACTGGGGACCTGGCAAGACCACGTTTTCAAGCGGCATGGCGCGAAAGCCACTGCTCAGTAGCCATTCTCCCACGACGACAAGCATCTGCAAGGAATCCGAGGGGGACTCTGACAAGAAGCCAGGTTGCTCCGAGTTCTCAACAGGCCCCAAGCCTGCAAGACATTGGGCGGCGAACTGCACGACGTTCTCGACGGTTTGCCTAAGCCAGAAGTCCAGAGAGCCGACATGGTCGGTCGAAACAAAGGCCAACCCAAATCGTTCTCGCATTATCCAAGGTGCGAAGATGCGCTGTTCGTCCAGAGCAAGTTTGATGTTCTCAACAAGCGTACGTGCCGCGATCAAACGAACTGAACCTGGACGCAAGCCCATGCGTCCGAGATCCAGACTGCGCACTCGACGGCCATCCGCATAGTCGATTCTTACCGCCGCCATCGGCGTCGCTCCGTTGGGCGGCTCGCCTGATACTGAGGGTACAATGTCTGCCATGTACGCTCCCTCTTCCGGTGCACCAAAGCTTCTTTCAACCTCGATATCCTCTGACTCCTCCGTTGCGAGGAAAAACTCGTAGGTCATGCTTCGTGGTCCAAGGCGCCCAACCAGTGCAACCTTGGGGTTCTGGATCTCCTCGCTGCTTGATGACCATGGCTCTACGGCGTCTTTGAACACCCGGAAATGCTGGTTCACCAGTTGCACATATGTATCGCGAAGGCCCAGAAGGCACCTCTTGGCAAATTCGTGCACTCGCTCCTCGGCATCCACGGTTGCCCTCATTGGCAGCGCCCGCAAAAATAGCTCAATGCTTCGTGCAAGCAGCGACTCAAAGAGGGCGTCCTGCGTCACGCTTTCGCGGACAAGCCCCGTGACGAATGGGAGCAGATCGGATAGCTGAGTTTGTTCCGTTTCTGCTACCCACTTGCGGACCGCCTCGGGCGTGCCCCATGCTCCGCTGTCTGCGATTGCCTTCGATATAAAGTGCGATCGCCAAATGGTGCTCTTGAACTCGTAGCTGGCGCCCAGACGTCGGAGGATGCCAGCTGCCTCCAAGTCCTCCGTGAACACCGAAGCGGTCTCGTCGACGCCCGCGTGTCTGAGCGCATCAGCAATTTGTCCCGCATGGAAGCGAGCCTGCCCGGTCGCGAGTTCTACACAAACGTGACAAGCGTCATTGAAGCGGCCTTCCACGTCGCGCCGCGACGCAAGCGCCTTTCGCATCACGAGATCCAGGAGAGTTGGCACATTGTGCGGTAGTAGCGGACGCATGAAGCCATCACGAACGAGACCAAGATAGATGTCCAGTATCAGCGGCTCCTGTAAAAGGGCGCCCAATCCCGATGGCGTACTTTCAATCACCCAAGCGCCAGCGTCTAGCGTGGCCCCAAAGAAGCCGCGAATCACCGCGTCGCGTTCGTCAGTGGAGTATCTCTCTACCTCGATACAATGCAGATTCGGCAACGTCGGCGGCGGGACGCTAGGTTCTCCAGCAATCGCCACGGCCATCCTGGGAGGTCGCAAGTTCTGCAAGAACCCGCTGATGATTCCACGTGAACGTGCTGAAGCACGACTCCAGTTGTCGATCAGTATTAGGGTAGGCTGCTGGAGGAGCCAATTCGTCACATCAGATTCGCTACGAAGCGCGTTGGCGTGCTGCTTGAGTTGCTCGAGGATACATCGCGGGATGTTGTCAGTCACAGCATCGGCAGA
The DNA here is from genome assembly GCA_016712345.1 of Polyangiaceae bacterium. Classification (GTDB taxonomy): domain Bacteria; phylum Myxococcota_A; class Polyangia; order Polyangiales; family Polyangiaceae; genus JADJRH01. Next base: position 686,704 of record JADJRH010000011.1, on the reverse strand, counting down.
TAGAAAGAACGGAATCCTTAGCTGCTGTGTGCTGCGAATTGTGCGGCGGGCAAAGAGCCGCAACATGGTGGTCTTCCCGCGGCCAGTCCAGCCGCTAAGAAACGTGAGGTCCTTGTCACAGAAGTCGATTCCGGCGGCGGGTTCTTCGCCAATTTTGATGGCACCACGCTGGGCGCTATTCAATGTCCTTGTGTAAATGCTGCCCTCGAGTAAGCGAGGGGACAACACATCGAGGTACGTGCCGATGACTGCGGCCGGATTCGAAACATCGTAGGCCGCCTTCGATTGGCCATCACGCGCGCGCTCCCAAATCGACTCCACCAAGCTCTTATTGTCGTCACGCGGGGCCCTAATTTCGGCACCGTACCGCATCCACTCCTCGCGTTCAGGGAACAACGGCACCCACGGCCCCGCCTTAGACAAGCCGAACTTCCAGAACGGAGCCGGAAGCGACTTTGGGACATTGTGAGCAAATACCGTAAGTTTTGGAACGTTGCCGTAGCCGAGCAAACGGTTGCTGAGCTTCTCCTCGGGCCAGCTCTTGTCACTCAGGAGCACACGGCTGAGTTCGGAAATGCGCTCACGAGCCCATTGAGCGGACTCGGGGGTGTCCCAAAGTGGATTGCCGTACGTAAGCCAAGCCGTACCGTCATGCGTACCAGAAGCAATTTTAATGTTCAGTCCAAGGCTGGCTGCAACTTTCCCAAACAACTGCCACGAATCGTCCAGTTCGACAGCGACGGCGACATAAATCTGGCGCTTCGTGAGTGAGGAGAATTGCGAGGTCGATAGTGGACGCGAGAGGTGCTCCCTTTCCCCTGCGTAATCGGCTGTCATCTCAGAGAAAAACTGGGCGAGTTGAGTTCCAGAGGTGACGTTGTCATCGAGCATTATGATTGGGGAGTTGCCCTCTTCACTGTCAAGCTCGCCCAGCTCTCGCCATCTGCGTGTCAATTCGTTCTCACTAAGGCCGGAGGCTTTCGTGTAATTATATGCGACCAATGCTGCACTATCATAAGGCTTGCCGATGGGCACATACAGTGCGGCTTGGCGATGCTCAGCAGGAATCTTGCCAATCGCATTTTGTACTAGGGCAACAAGGCGGTTAACGTCAATGAAATGCAGGTGTTGAAGCAGCCGAGCTGCGAGCTCGATTGAGCGGCTGTCGCCCCATTGCAGAAGCCAATGTGTCACACTGGTCTCGTCGACCGTGCCCGTATAGTACGTTCGCGCTTGTTGGGTTGTGTGGCGTATCATTGGCACGTACTGACGCAACATCTGAACGATCTCAAGCTCACTGTCGGACGGCTGAGGCTTGATCGCCGGGCTCACGAATCGGTTCTCCTACAATGTTTCGAATCCCGGCCAGTAACCTCACGTTGTAACGAGGACCAGGCCCCGCTCGTCCGCCGAACACGTAATGGACGGTTCCGCCCATCCATCCCGATCCGTGCCCACTCCGCGTTCACCACCGCTCCAGTCTCGCGCGTTTACTCTTCGCATGCAACCGCCATGTTCATCAAAAACGCGCGTTGCGCAGCGGACGGGCTTGCGTGAGATTCAACGCAAAATTCAGGGGCGGGAGGGCTGGCGCCCCCGCAACGCCCCCCGCGCTTCTGCAATGCAGCGGCTCCGGCGCTGCTTGTTCACATGGTTGGCAAGGTTTCGCGCGCCCGAGGGGCATGTTTGAGCAACGGGGTGGAGAAGGCGCCCAAAACAGCTTGTGGACAAAGCAACGGTGGCTGCTGATTGCTCAATTCTGATCCGACAGGTCGGAGGAGGGCGCATGCAGGTATGGCGAGCGGGGTTTCCCGTTGGGGGGAGAAGTGCATGCAAGGCTTGCAAGCGGGGTTCTCGTCGCGGGGGGAGGCGCTTGCAGGCCTTGCGCGCGGGGTTTCCCGTTGGGGGGAGAAGCGCATGCAAGGCTTGCAAGCAGGGTTCCCATCGGGGAGAAGGGCGGTTGTAAGGCGCGCAAGCAGCATCCCATCGCAGCGGGGCGGCGGCTGACCGCGGTTCGGGCGGCAACGGCTCGGCAGGAAGGGCGGGCGGGAGGTATGTATGCGCGGGGCCGGGAACGCATCTCGACAGTGCTGGTGTCAAGATGCGGTTCGTCTGACGTTTTCAGGCAGTTACGAGGGGGAATCAGCGCTTTTGGCAATGCGGAGGGGCAAGAGGTGTTGGGGCTTTTCCGTCACTTTGCGGTGATATGTGACGGTGCCACTGTCAAGATGACACCTCTCGTCGTCATCGTGGATCTCGGTGCCCCTCGGCGCGCGGCATCATGAGCCGGACTTTGGGCCCACGGGCCATTTCAGGGTCATTGTTGTTCTCACTGCTCGGCGCGTGGCATCATGAGCCGGACGTTGGGCCCACGGGCCATTTCAGGGTCATCGTGGTTCTCAGTGCCTCCTCGCCGCGTGGCACCGGAAGCAGGAGGTGGAGGGATGAGGCGGTGGTTTTACGTTGAGCGAATGGGTGGCCGAGGGCTTGGTGCGGCGACCGGGCTTGTTCACCCCACGCTTTCACGCCGACCTGAATTGCGGCGGTGAGGATGGGAAGGTGTAGCAGTGGTCGGCGATGAAATGCTGTTTGTTAGCCGGCCTTCTTGAGTGGCTTGATGGATTCGATGGCTTGTCGTGTGGGTGAATGCCGCGCTTGGAATAGATCCCAGGACTGTTGCAGATTTAGCCAAAACTCAGCGGACGTTGAAAAGAAGCGAGCCAAACGAAGTGCTGTATCAGGAGTCACCGACCGTTTTCCACGGATGATCTGGTTAATCCGTTGAAAAGGTACGCCAAGTCGATCTGCTAGCTCAACCTGAGTTAGAGCCATGGGGGAAAGAATTCGTATGCCAACATTTCCCCTGGGTGGGTGGGCGGTCGGTGAGTAGGTGAGCAACTCATTGGTGTTGCCTCATTTCAGTGGTAATCAACGATGACGACGTTATTGGGTCCTTGCGCAGTCCAAACAAAACAGATGCGATATTGGGAGTTGATGCGAATGCTACGTATGTTGACCCGCAAGGTCGCCCATGAGCGTAGAAGTATTTGACGGTGGCTTCATCCCCGATGAGGGCGCAGACAATGTCGCCGCCGTTGGCGGTGGGTTGTTTGCGGACGAAGATGTAGTCGCCGGAGAGGATGCCGGCTTCGATCATGGAGTCGCCCTGGACGCGAAGGCCGAATGCGTCGCGGCCGCCGCGGACCATGGTTCGCTCAATGCGAACGTTGTCGTGGATGTTTTCGTTGGCTAAGGAGGGGTTGGCCGGCGGCGATGCGGCCGAGGATCGGCACGTCGAGCATGTCGCTGTCGCCGGCTTGGTCGTTGGCGGGTGTTCCTGCGAGGGCGCCTTTTTCGCCGGGGGCGCCGGGGCATTCCTTCACGGCTCCTGAAAGCCGCCGCCCACACACGTCCCGTTGTTGCACGTCTGCCCCACGGAGCAGTGGCAATCGGCGGCGCACTGGGACCATGGATTGTAGATGTCGTCGACGCACTGCCCCCGGAAGCACTGGTCGCCGGCCGGGCAGTCGCAGTCCGAGGCGCACTCGGGCACGGCGCAGTGCATTGTCGGATCGCACAACATCCCTGTCGGACACTGGCAGTCTGCCCAGCAGACAGTGGGGTCGGTGGGGCCGAACAGATCCTGGATGCACGTGCCGCTCTGGTCGCCGGACGGGATGTAACAGAAGAGTCCCAGCGGGCATTCGCAGAGCGACGAGCACGCTTCGCCGATCGCCGATTCGGCCTCCGCCAGGTCTGCGTCGTCCTGTCCGTCCTCGGGAGGGAGCGTGGCGCACGCCGTGGCCGAAAGTGTCATCGAGAGCGCAAGGAGGCGAAGTACGGTTTTCATGAAGTTCCTCTGCAAAAAGGGTGTGTCAAAGCGGACAGGCACGCTTGAGCAGAACCTCTCCGACGGGCGACACCGGTATACGGCCTCCCGGCGCAAGTCAACCCATCTTGCCGCGACGGCCCGCCTTAGCAGCCCGTGGATTTAAATAATGCAGCAGGAATCGAGATATAGGCGGGGCACCGGGCGCCCCACGAGCTGCGTTCTTCGGCGATCTGCTGGTCGATCTCCTGTTTGGTGCGTGTGCCGGCGGCGGCGTTGGCGATGAGGTCGAACACGTCGGCACCGGCTGCGCCCGTGGGCTTGACGACGGGGCGAAGCATGACCTCCACTTCGCCTTCGAGGTTGGGGACGGGCTCGTCGAGTTCGATGTGGCGGGCCGCGGCGCGGGTGTTTGGGGGGCGAGTAAGGTTTAGGGCCGCGTTGGGCATCAAGGCAGGGCTGGAGCGTAGCGGGAGTTGGGGAGTGCCGGCGGCCACGACCGACAAGGCTTGGTAGTCAAACCGGCCTATAACAGTCTGGGAAGGTTTAGAACTGGGAAGATTTTATACTGGGGAGGGTTTCAGATCTGGAAGGTTCTGGACTTGACAAGGCCCCAGACCTGACAAGGCTCCAAACCTGACAGGGCACCAAACCTGACAGCTTCAGACCTGACAGCTTCAGACCTGGCAAGGCTTCCAGACCTGACAGGGCACCAAACCTGACAGCTTCAGATCTGACAAGGCTCCAGACCTGACAAGGTCTTAGATCTTAGATCTGGGAGACTTTATACTTGGGGAGCGTCAGACATGACAAGGCTCCAGACCTGACAGCTTCCGACCTGGCAAGGCTTCCAGACCTGACAAGGCTCCAGGCCTGGGAAGATTTTATACTTGGGGAGGTCTTAAACCTGAAAGGTCTTAAACCTGGGGGAGTCTGCGGAGACTTAGAGTTTGCGGAAGATGCCGACGACGATTCCAAGCAGCATGGTGGGCTTGAAGTCGACGGAGCGGACGAGGATGGGGGCCATTTGGCTGTTGGCCGGCTGGAGGCGGATATAGTCTTTTTCAGGGTAGAAGTATTTGACGGTGGCTTCATCCCCGATGAGGGCGCAGACAATGTCGCCGCGGTTGGCGGTGGGTTGTTTGCGGACGAAGATGTAGTCGCCGGAGAGGATGCCGGCTTCGATCATGGAGTCGCCCTGGACGCGAAGGCCGAATACGTCGCGGCCGCCGCGGACCATGGTTCGCTCGATGCGAACGTTGTCGAGGATGTTTTCGTTGGCGAGGAGGGGTTGGCCGGCGGCGATGCGGCCGAGGATCGGCACGTCGAGCATGTCGCTGTCGCCGGCTTGGTCGTTGGCGGGTGTTCCGGCGAGGGCGCCTTTGTCGCCGGGGGGCAACTGGTCGATGTCGCGGGGGCGAAGAGCGCGGCTCTTCATGTCTTCGCGCGTGAGGTACCCTTTTCGTTCGAGCGCGCGGAGGTGGTCGTTGACGCCGTTTGTGGAGCGGATGCCCATGTGCGCGCCAATTTCGCGGAGCGTGGGGGGGTACCCGCGGTCGACGATGGATTGGCGGATGTAGTGTAGAACCTGCTGCTGTCGCTCGGTGAGGCCTTGCATGGCCCGACCAGGCTACTGAACGGTTGGGAGGATGTCAAAATAGCTGCGTAGGCAAATAGCCAGTGCTCGGATAAATGAGGAAAACGGGCCGCGTCAAGTCCATAACGCGGGGAGCCTGGGACAAAAAATGTCCGCCGTTCATTGGCGGCTCAATTGTGGCGCGCGCTTTCGCCGTCCAGCAAAACGCTTTGCGAAGGCCGGGTCCAAGTCTTGCCGAGACGCCTGGGTCACCCTTGCCCGCCGCCCTTTAGCCACACGCTATGCGAAGCCCGGCAAGAAGCCTCGACAAAACGTGGAAGACATCGGGGCGGGTGCCGAGCGAGAAAGCGAAAAGCGTGGCGAGCCAGGCTCGGCGTGGTGTGGTTCAAGCCCATTGCGGCCCACCACGAAAACGAGACAAAGCCGGCGAGACCGGTGGAACAACGTTGTGTACATCACCAGCCGCCAAACGTTCGCGCGTGGCTCTCCTTCTTTCTCTTAGCTTCGGGGCGGCATTCCGGGGGCGGGGCGGCCGCGGCCTTCAAGGATGGTGCGCAGTTCTTCGGGGTCGCTGGAGAATGCGTACGCATCTTCCACGGAGATGGCGCGGCGATTGAGAAGGCCGGCGAGGGCTTGATTGAGGGTTTGCATTCCGCTGCCGGATTGGCCGACCTGCATTTGTGAGTACATCTGGTGGATTTTGTCTTCACGAATGAGGTTTCGGATGGCGGCGTTGGGGACCATCACTTCAACGGCGAGGACGCGGCCCTGGCCGCCGACGCGGGGGATGAGCACTTGCGACAACACGGCGATGAGGTTGAGCGAGAGCTGGGTGCGGATTTGGGTTTGTTGATGGGAGGGGAACACGTCGACAACGCGGTTGATGGCGCTGACGGCGGAGTTTGTGTGGAGCGTTGCGAAGACCAAGTGGCCGGTTTCTGCGATGGTGAGCGCGGTTTCGATGGTTTCGTGGTCGCGCATTTCACCGATGAGGACGACGTCGGGGTCTTGGCGGAGGATGTATTTGAGCGCGTCTTTGAAGGAGCGTGTGTCGGAGCCGACTTCGCGTTGGTTGACGATGCTGAGCTTGTGGGGATGCAGGTATTCGATGGGGTCTTCAATCGTGACGATGTGAAGGCGTTGCTCGGAGTTGATCTTGTCGATGATGCTGGCGAGCGTTGTGGTTTTGCCGGAGCCGGTGGCGCCTGTGACGAGCACCAGGCCGCGTGGGCGGTTTGCGATTTCAGCGACAATGGGGGGCAAACCAAGCTCTTCAAAACTGAGGATTTTGAAGGGGATCTGGCGAAACGCTCCGGCGACGGCGCCGCGTTGGGAGAAGATGTTGGCGCGAAAGCGGGCGAGGCCTTTCATTCCAAACGAAAGGTCGAGTTCACAGTCGCGCTCAAACACGGCTTTTTGTTCGTCGGTGAGGGCGGCGTAACAGAGGGCGCGCGCTTCTTGTCCGTTGAGGGGCGGGAGTTTGAGGGGAACAACGGTTCCGTCGATGCGGAGGAGCGGCGGCGATCCGGTGGTGATGTGCAAATCGCTGGCGCCTTTTTCAACCATGGCGCGGAGCAGATTTTGGAGTGTGTACTTTAGGCTTTCGCCTTGTTGCGGGAGGCTTGCTTCTTCGCTCATTGTGCCGCCTCCAATCAGTCACCCATGGTGACGCGGCCGACTTCTTCGGTGCTTGTCATGCCCTGAATGACTTTTTCGATCCCGGCCATGCGCAGGGTGAGCATGCCGTTGCGGATGGCTGCGGCTTTTAGCTCGGCGGTGGATGCACCCTGTTGCACCATTTCTTTGAGTTGTTCGCTGAAGCGCATGACTTCGTAGAGGGCGACGCGGCCTTTGTATCCGGTGCCGTTGCACGTCTTGCACCCCTGCCCTTTCATGATTTGGGCGCGGGCTGCCTGTTCTTCGGTGAAGCCAAAATCAAGGAGCAATTGCTTTTCGACTTTGATGGGCGCTTTGCATTCTTGGCAGATTTTGCGAGCGAGGCGTTGGGCGAGAACGAGGTTGACGCTGGCGGTGATGAGGAACGGCTCGACACCCATGTTGAGCATGCGGCTGATGGTGGACGGTGCGTCGTTTGTGTGGAGTGTGGAGAGCACCAAGTGGCCTGTGAGGGCTGCTTTGACGGCGATTTCGGCGGTTTCAAAGTCACGAATCTCGCCGACCATGATGATGTCCGGGTCTTGCCGGAGAAACGATCGAAGGCTCATGGCGAAGTTGAGGCTGATCCCGTCGTGCATTTGCACTTGGTTGATGCCGGGCAAGTTGTACTCAACGGGATCTTCGGCCGTGCTGATGTTGACGCCGACTTGGTTGAGGTCGCTGAGCGCTGAATACAGCGTTGTGGTTTTGCCTGAACCGGTGGGACCGGTGACGAGCACCATGCCCCAGGGCTGATTGATGGCCCACTGGAAGTCTTCAAGCGGCTTTGGGTCGAAGCCGAGTTTGGACATGTCGAGTTGCAGGTTCGACTTGTCGAGAAGGCGGAGGACGATTTTTTCGCCCCACATGGTTGGCAGCACGGAGACGCGAAAGTCCATCTCCTTGCCTTTGCCGATTTTGAGTTTGATGCGGCCGTCTTGCGGGAGCCGGCGCTCGGCGATGTCGAGCTGGCTCATGATTTTGAGACGGCTGGCGATGGCCGCTTTCATTTTGATCGGCGGCGTCATCTCCTCCATGAGTACACCGTCGACGCGGTACCGAATGCGGAGCTTTTTTTCGTACGGTTCGATGTGAATGTCGCTCGCGCCTTTTTTAATGGCGTTGAGGAGGATGGCGTTTACAAGGCGAACAACGGGTGCGCCTTCGGCCGCTTTTTCAAGCTCCAGAACGTTTACGTCTTCGGCATCCACCGTGTAGTCGATGTCTTCACCCGCAAACTCGGCGAGGACGTCGTCCACCTGCGGGCCGTCGGCGTAGGTGCGTTCAATCGCGGCTAAAATGCCGGCTTCCGACGCAACCATGGGCTCGACGTTGAGCCCTGTCAGAAACTTGATGTCGTCGATCGCGTGCAGATTTGTTGGGTCTGCCATGGCGACAACGAGCGACGTGCCGGTGCGCGAGATCGGGATGATGCGATGTTTTTCGCAGACCTCGCGCGAGACGAGTTTGATGATGTCGGACTCGATCTCGTAGTCGTCGAGGACGACGGCGGGCACGCGGTATTGGGCCGACAGAAAGCTCGTGATTTCGCCGTCGGAAATGTACCCAAGTTTGGCGAGCGCGTAGTTGAGGTTGCTGCCGGTCTTGCGCTGTTCTTCCTGCGCCTGCCGAAGCTGTTGAAGGCTGATGAGCTTTTCGCGAACGAGCAGCTCGCCCAGTCGACTTGTGGACATTGCGGCGGAGAATATACCGAGCGGGCCGCCACCGCGCGGCGGTTCCGCTATGCTCGGTCTGCCGATGGGCCTCTTCGACCTGTTTTCGCGGGGAAAAGACGAAAACCGCAAAAAGGCTGCGCGGGCGAAAGAACTCGCGGGTGACCTGGAAGGCGCGGTGGAAGCGTACCTTGACGCAAACTTAACCGACGACGCGGCGCGGGTGCTGCTGTTGCGCGCCGACGCGGAGCGGTCGCCTGAAAAGCGAATGGCGTTTTGCGCGCTGGCGCTTTCAACAGCAACCGACGTGGAGCTTCAAAAGAAGGCGCGCGGTCGAAAGGCGCTCTTGGGCTTTGACCTGCTGAAGGGCAAGGGCGCAAGTGTACTCACGAGTGAAGTGCTGGGTGTCGCGCGTGAACTCGAAGAAGCCGACGAATTGGAGCGGGCGGCCGATGCGTACGCATTGGCGGGCGACACCGAAGGCGAGGTGCGGGTGCTGACGGCGGCGGGCGCGATCGAACGGCTCGAAGAGCGTTTGCGTGCGACAGAGATGTCGGCAAAAAGTGAAAACGAACGTGTCACGGTACTCCGTAAAATCGCAGATTTTGATCGTACCGCTGAGCGGCGTTCGGCATTAAGCGCGTGTGACGCATGGTTGGCCAAGCACCATGACGAAAAGGTGGCCGGTCTGGCGCTGGCCATTCGGGCACGCCTTCTCCGCGGTCCAATTGTGGATCTGGTGGTGGACGGGGAGCGGCGGCGCTTCGTGATCGGCGGCGAAGTGACGCTGGGGCGCGACGGGACGATTCCAATTGGGGCGCGGGCGGTGAGTCGGAAACATGTTCGGCTGTTTCGCGAGGGCGGCGCCGCGATGGTGGAAGACTTGGGAACGCGGAACGGAACGACGTTGGCGGGTGCGAGGCTGATGGCGCCGGTTCCGGTGGGCGATGGGATCACCATCAAATTGGGCGGTGAGATTCCATGTGTACTCACGCCTCTCGCCGCGACGGAGGACCGCGGCGCGTTGATCGAAATCAGCGTTTCGGGCGATAAATATTACGCGACCTTGGGTACACTTTCGCTGTTCGGCTGGCACATTGTGGAGCAGCACGACGGGGCGGCATCGTATGTGGTGTTGCGTACACCGGCGGGTGGGATGCCACCTTTTCTGGGTGAATACCAGCTCGCGCATGAAGTGGAGCTGTGCGCGGGCGACGCGATCGCAAAAGCGCGCGGAGGGCGCGCGCGGCTTACGGCGCCGGGCGATCAACCTCGTTTGGACGCTCCGGCGTAATGTGTACACATGAGTTTCTGGCAGCGTGTAAAAAAGGCGGTTGGGCTGCAAAAAGAGGCTGAAAAGCAGGCCGAAACCGAGATTGAGGCGCCGGATGAAAAAGAGGCCGAAGCGTCGGCGGAGGAGGAGAGCGAACTGACGCCGGTGCCTCGGGATGAGCCGGACGAAGACTTGGCGCGGCTCGGGCGCGTGGGCGCGGCGAACGGTCCGAACGAGGCGGATGCGATTGCGATCCTTCGGCGCGTGCGCGGAACGGCGCGTGAACACGCGGCGGCGAACAAGATTTTGCAGGCGCTTTCGGAGCGGCCTATTCCTGAAGCGGTGCGTGTGAGTTGCGCGGATATTTTGGCGGCGCGCGGGGATGAGGCGGGTGCGCTCCGCGTGCTCGAAGGCACGCGGAGCGCACCCGCCCTCATCCTCGCGGCCGACTTGTACGCATCGACGGGGCAGCTCGCGCGCGCCGTGGGCACGATCGAGCGCGTGCTCGCGCGCTCGATCGATGCCCCCGGCGCGCGCGAGCGCCACGCCCGGTGGAGCAACGCTCTCGGGGTTTCGAAGGTGGAGCGGCGCCGCCGCGATGAAGCAACAGTGGTGACGGCGACGCCGGCGGGGGCGCCGTTTCGCTTGTTGCGCGAGGTGGCGCGCGGCGGCGCCGGCTCGGTGTACGAGGCTGAAGACGAAGTGCTTGGGCGGCGCGTGGCGTTTAAGGTGTACCACGGGCGTTCGAGCGATCGCGCGTTGCTCGAACGCGAGGCAAAGATCGCGAGTCGGCTTGCGGGGCCGGGTGTACTCAGGATGTTGGATGCCGATCCGTTTGAGGGGTGGCTGGCAACGGAGTGGGTGGCTCGGGGATCGGTGCGGGATGTGCTTCGCGCCGGCGATGCGGCGGTTTTGCTTCCGATCGCGCCGTGGGCGGTGTCGCTGGCGCGGGCGATCGCGCGTGTACACGAGCAGGGGTATGTGCACGCCGATGTGAAGCCGGCAAACGTGATGCTTCGAAAAGCGGATGAAGCAGTGTTGGGTGACTTTGGGATTTCGGCGGTCATTGGGGCGCCGGGGGCACCGGGGTCGGCGGGGTACGTTTCACCGGAGCGCATTTCGGGGCGGTCGTGTGATCCGCGCGATGATGTGTACGGTTACGGTCGGGTGCTCGAAGACGTGTTGGAGCGTCTGGAAAAGTTGGACAGCCCGGCGGACGGTCCGGCGTTGGATCGCGCGGACGCCGAGGTGTGGCGAAAGATCGCGGCGCTTTGCATTGGGCCCGATGAAACGCGGCCGGCGGATGGGCGCGCGCTGCTCGGTGTGGTGGCGAGCGTGGGCCGGGACTAACAACCGCCGATGCAGTTGCCGAATGCCTGCTGGCCGTTGGTGTCGGTGCCGTTGAGTACACCGCAGGTGGTGGCGTCGATGCATGCTGCGATGCAGCCGTATTGCGCGCCGACTTCAGGCGGGCATTCACCCACGGAGCCGGTGGGGTCGACAGCGATCCCGCAGGACTCGTATTTGGCGTAGATGATTGAAACGGCGACCTCGCACGCATTGGCGCCGACGGGGCCGGCTATGCCCGAACACTCGTAGAGCGCCTGTCCCTCGGCTGAGCACTCACCGTAGCTTGGGACATCTTCGGTGCATGAAAACTCGGCCGACGCGCACGAAAGGGCGGCGTTAAATTCTCCACCGCAATCGGCATCTTCAGCTTTTTTGCGAGCATCGTTGATGGCGTCGATGCACGAGTCTTTTTGGCTCTCGTCGCAGCCGGTGCAGTAGCAGATTTTTTCACAATACGAGGCGGCCGAGGGGGCACAGCCCGAGGCGGAGAGCGCAGCCACGAGGCTCACGGGAACGAGCGCGGCGAGGTGAAGAAACGGTCGCATAAGGCTCCTTTGATAAGCAGAGAAACGTGGCAACCGCGCGGGGCGCGTTGGCTTTCCGGGGAAGCGTTCTGGCCTGCGGTTTTGCAAGAGTGGTTCCCGTCGCGCTCCAGTGCATTCTGCCGGGGACTGAGGCGCTGAAGATTGGGGACGTTCGGGAGGAAGCGACAAAAACGAAACGGCCGCAGCTTTTTGGGCTGCGGCCGCTGCGCGTGAAGCTCACGTGAACTTCACGTTATCCGGTGCACGGCACCGAATAACCGATCAGCACTTGCTGATGCAGTCGGCGAGTTCGAGCGCGCCGTCGGTGTCTTCACCCTTGAGGGTCTCGCACGAGGCAGCGTCAAAGCAGTTCGCCTGACACTCAGCAAGCTTGCCAGCCTCATCGGTGCACTCGGCGCCTTCACCACCGTCGGTGGTGGTGAGGTCGATCGAGCAGCCTTCGTACTTGGCGGTGATTTTGTCGGCAGCCGCTTCGCACTTGTTGCCACCGCAACCGGCGGCAAAGGCGCTCAAAAGACCGAGAAGACCGCAAGCCATAACAATTTTCTTCATGTTGACTCTCTCCTTAGGGTTACTTAGCCGTTTTCGGCGACGCCGCTGGGCCGGTGCTCCCCCCCGGATAACGCCTGCCGGCGCAGTTCCGGAAAGAGGCCCAATGGAGTGTCGCGTTGACGAAAAGTGCGCTTTCGCGCTGCGTTCGTCCGTTCAGCAAGGAGCGGACCGAACACGCGTCTCGTACTAACTGAGATGCCTTGCGTCAACTTTCGCGGGCGTTGATCTCGTGCGTGTGAAACGGGTGCAACAGTGGGCGCGGGGGAGTGTGGCTCTGGAGCAACAGTCTGTTGCCAAATCGACAATTTGGATTGCGCGGGTGCGCGCACAAACTGCGGCGGGCGCGGGGGCTCGTGGTGTTTGTTGCGTCGCCAACCACCGGTCTCGCCGGTCTCTCGTTTTCGTCTTGGCTGCGAGCACAAGAAAGAGAACCCAGAGAAGACCTTGCTTGAGAGGCCTGGCGGCTCGTAGTGGTCTGTTGCGTCGCCAACCACCGGTCTCGCCGGTCTCTCGTTTTCGTCTTGGCTGCTATCGCCACAGAACTCCATGCAGAGAACCTGAACCGCCACGCTTTTCGCTATTCCGCTTGGCCGCGGGCAAGGGTGTCCGAGACGTCTCGATGAGGCTGGATCCGGGCTTTGAGATGCGTTTTGGCTAAAGCACCGCGGGCGAGGCAACGGGGCTGAAGGCGTGTGCCTTGACGTTGTGCGGTGAGGCTTGTGTACACAAAGCCCCCGGACGCCGGTTCGTGATGATGTGTACGCTTGCGCGGACGCTGTCAGTTTGCGCAGCTGCCGTAGCAGGCGCCGAAGTCGACCCCGCCCACGGGATCTGCGCCGCTCAATGCTTCACACGTGGCTGAATCAACGCAGTTGGCGATGCACTCGAGATATTCAGCGTCGGACGCGGAGCACGCTTCTTCGGTGGGTGGGTCGGTGGGCTCGCTCACTTGAATTTTGCATTCTTCGTAGCGGCCTTCGATGCGATTGCGCGCGTTTTCACAGGCGGTGCCGCAGCCGATTTGGGAGGCGGCGATAAGCGCAAGGGATGTGAACAAAAGGGCAAAGCGAACCATGGAGCCTCCTCAGAGATTGCCGGGTATCACGCCGCCCGAGGCCCCACAACGACCAGTTAATGAACTTGTTCGGTAGGTGATCCGCAATCGGGCACCCAACCGAGCCTGAAGCGATGACGCACCGAAAATGCGCGGGCCCTGATAAAGTCTCGGCGCCCATGCGATATGGCTTGATCGTCGCACCGACAACACTGCCGGATCTTCGTCCGGCACCGGGAACGCTCGACAGCGACCTAATGCGCGCGCGTCTTCCGCAGGACGACACGACGATCGACGTGGTGGAGATCGATCCGACGGTGGACGTGGCCGAGCAGATTGATCGCTTCTTCGACACGCATCGCGAACCGATCGACGCGCTGTTATTTTATGCGTCGACGTTGGTTGCTACTTCGCCGGACGGTGAAGTGTTTTTGTGTCTCGACCCGACGAACCCGGACGTGGGTGATTCGCTGCGCGACGTAGCGGCTGCGATGCGCGAGCAGTGTGACGGGGCGATTTTGTTTGTGCTCGATTGCCGGCACGCCATCGATGAGGACGACGCGTTTCGATCGGCAACGGTGGCGAGCGCTGTGCGCGCGGCGATCGATCCGGCTCGCACGGGGATTGAGCTGCTCGTGGCGGCGCAACCGCAGGACGCGTCGATGGAGGATGCAGCGTCGCCGTTTACGAGGGCGTTTTTGGCGGAGCTGGATGAGGGTGATCCAAGTCGAAAATTGTTGGCGGCCGATGTGTACAAACGCATCCACGGATCGGAGCGACTGCTCGGTGTGGTGCCTTGTTTTGCGCACACGAAGGGGCGTGAGCCGTTCGTGATGATTGAGGGGGACGGGTCGGGGCGGATGCAGTCGCTTGTGGACACTGCCGAGTTGGGGCTGACTCCGGCGGGTGGTCTGCCTTCGGCGGCGGCGCTTTTTGGAGGTGCGCTGAACGTCAGTGCTGAGCGGGTTGAGTCGGCGGCGGTGGCGGCGGCACCGCGCACGGCTGTTGCGAGTGAATCGGAGATTGTGATCGCCGCGGAAAACGCGCCGGAGCCGGCTGCGATGGAATCCGCGACGGCGGCAACGGCCGCGGCGGCTGAGCCGATTGTGTACACTTCGAGCGGGGCGGCCAAGGTGGAGGCGGTCGCCGAAACGAGCGAGGGTGCGTACACTTCGAACGAGGCGGCCAAGGTGGAATCGGTCGCCGAGGCAGGTGGTGCGTACACATCGCCGACGCCCGCGAAAACAAGTGCGGCGCCGCCCGCGATTGGAACGGGGGATCGAGCTGCGGCAAGCGCGGTGGTTCGGCTTTCGGAGCGGCCTCCGGCGGCGGATACGGCGCTTCCCAAGGTGATGATCTCGGAGCGTCCGCCCCCGGCGCCGGCCGCTGAGATCAAGAGCGGCACGCTGCGACCGCCGGCGGTTCCAAGCATTGAAGGCGCGGGCGCGGCGAGCGGTGAAGCTGAGAAAGCTGCGGCGCCCGCCGATGAAGTAAAAGCCGAAGCGCAGAAGCCTGCGGAGCCCGAGCCGCCCAAAGAGCCCACGTACGCGGATTACGTTGCCGCGGGTGAAGCGCTTTCGTCGCGCGACGCGGAAGGTGCGCTGGCCGAGTACAAGAAGGCGCTGCTTTTGTTGGCGCCTGCGCAAAAAGAAGAGCGGGCGGATGTGTTTGTACACATCGGTCGCGTGAAGCTTTTGCAGGACAAGCGGCGCGAAGCGATCTCCAACTTTGAAAAGGCGACGCAGCTTTCGCCCACACACCGAGGCGCGATCGAAGAGATCGTGAAGCTGTCGGTGGAGGAGCGCGATTGGCGCGGCGTGGCGCAGGGCGAAGAAAAGATTTTGGCGGAGATCACGGATCCGCGGGAGCGCTTCACGCGGCTCTTGGAGTTCGGCGATCGGTGGATGACGGTGGCGTTCGACAACGAACGCGCGAAAAGCGCTTTCGATCGGGCGCGGGAGATTGATGACAGTTCGATGGAGCTTCTCGCGCGTCTCTTGAAGATCGCGGAGGCGAACGGAGCGACGGCTGAAGCGTTTGATCTGCGCTTGGAGATGGCGGATCGAACCACCGATTCACACGAGCAGGCGTCGCGGTATTTGGCGCTCGGAAAAGAGTGTCTCGACGAGCAAAAAGACGAAGACAGGGCGCTGGCTCTGTTTGACCGCGCACTTGAAGCGGAGCCGCTCGTGCTCGAACCGCTGGCAAAAACCGCGGAGATCTTGGCGGAGCGGCAGGAGTGGAGCGAGCTTGAAGGGGCGTACAGGCGCATGATTGGGCGGGCCGATCGCATTGCCGACGCAGGGGTGCGGTTGCGACTGCGATGGGAGCTGCACAGGAAGTTGGCGCTTCTATTTCGGGATCACTTGGAAGATGCCGAAGGGGCGTTGCGCGCGTTTGAAAAGGCGATCGCGGACCGGCCGAGTGACATGGCCACGCGCGAAACGGCGGCGGCGCTGGCGCGCGAACTCGGAAAGTGGGACGTGGCACGTGTACACTTGCAGGCCTGCTCGCGAAACGACCCGATGGTGGTGCAGACGTACCACGACCTTTTTGACGTGTTTCAAAAGCTGAAGCGGCCGGATCAAGCGTGGGCGGCGGCGAGTGTGACGGCGCAGCTCGGTCACGCGGACTCGCGTGAGGGTTTCATTTACGAAGAGGGAAAAACCGACGGGCCGGCGGAACCGACGCGGGCGCTTGATGTGGACGGTTGGGATTTGCTGCGCGACTCAGGGCGCGACCTCGCTGTTGAAGGGGTGTTGGAGGCGATCGCGAAGGCCGCGATCTCGGCGAAGATCGCGGATCTGCGCGCTGCGAATCGGCTGCCGGCGTTGGATCCGGCGGCAAAACAAGATCCCAAGAAGAGCACTGTGTCGATCGTTCGATCGTTTGCGTGGGCAAGCCACTGGCTGGGTGTACCCATGCCTGCGGTGTACCTTCGTGAGGACGCGGCGGTGGGGCTTGCGGCGGTGATCGCGGAGGAGCCGAGTGTGATCGCAGGCTCGGGGGTGCTGCGGGGTAAATCGCTCGGTGAGCTTGCTTTCGCGGCGGGGCGGCACCTCGCGTACCATTACGGCGCGCACCGGTTGTTGCTCTATTACCCGGTGATTGATGATTTGGCGGCGTGCTTTTTGGCGGGAATTCGGCTCGCGATGCCCGATGCGAATGTGCCCGCGAAAATGGAGCGAGCAACGGCCGCGGTGGCTGCGCGGATGGAGCCGCTGCTCGAGGCCAAAGGAAAAGCGGCGTTGGAGCGCGCGGTGCTGGCGTTTGATGCGGCTGGATCGCGGGCCGATTTGAACGGGTGGGTTGCGTCGGTGGAGCGCTGTTCGACGCGGGCGGGCTACCTGCTTTGCAACGATTTGCGCACGGTGGCGACGAGCGTGGCGGCGGAAGGTGCGGGCATGTTGAGCGTGGAGGACAAGATGGTCGACATTCTGTCGTTCACGGTTTCTGAAGAATTTCACGCATTGCGGGAAGAGTTGGGCATCGCGATCGAACCGTAGCGCGATTGCGTACACAACGTGAAGCGCGGCTCGGCGCGCGCGATTGCGTACACAACATGAGCCGAGGGTCGACGCGGCTGGGATGTGTACGCATTTTTCTTGGTCCCCGGCGGTGCGCGGTTTCGCTCGGAACGCCTCACCGGGGGCCCCTCGCGACTGTTGACGGCGCTCAAGGCGGGGGCCCAGATGCAGGCAGAGGGGCGGATGTACACAAAGCCCCAAAAAATTCTGAAGACGGCGGCAGCTGAGACGAGAATCGCGCGATGAAGGCCGCGCCGCCACGCGGGTGCCTTGCTCCGAGTTGGGCATGGGAGCGAGTGACCTGGGCGCGTTCGAGCGGTGCGCTTTTGGGGGCTAAGGAGCGAGTGACCTGGGCGCGTTCGAGCGGTGCGCGTTGTAAACCCCTTGTGATCCTACCGGGGTTAGGGAGCGAGTGACCTGGGCGCGTTCGAGCGGTGCGCTTTATAAACCCCTTGTGATCCTACCGGGGTTAGGGAGCGAGTGACCTGTGCGCGTTCGAGCGGTGCGGTTTGGGCCCCACGCGCCACTGCGGGCGGGGTTGGGGCCCCGCCTGCGGGCGCTTGGGATAAACCGCCACCGCGAGACGCGCACAGGTCACGAGCGACCTTTAAGGGGAGAGGTTGAGGCGGGGACCGACCACTGCGCCGGTCTTCTTCTTGTCTTTTGCGTCAGCCTCGGCCTTGGGGGGCCGCAACTTGACCGGTCACGAGCGGCGACGTGGCTTCTTCACCGGCGGCGGGCCACACGCTGTTGGGCTTGAGCGAGAAGAGGAAGTCACGCACAAGCTCGGCCTGGTCTTCACTTGTGACAGGACGGAACGGAACCTTGTCCCAGTTGGGCGTTTTGGAGAAGAACGGATCGGTCTCGTCGGGCCACATGGAGGCGTTCTTCGGCCGAGTTTCGGTTGCCCACACCGCAAGCATCTTTGTGTACGGCAGGTAGTTTGTCGGGCGAAGGAGCCAAGCCTTCACCCACTCGGGCCGCAGGCGCTTGTGGACAAGGTTGAGGTTGGGCGCCATGCCGCCGAGCGATTGGAGCCCGCGGTCGACAGGGAACTCACCGGCGAAGTGGCACGACATGCAGTTGGCGTGCTGCGCCGAAAGCATGTGAGCGAGCGCATAGTGCTTTTCTTCCTGCGTGGGCTCGCGCGTCTTGGGAACTTGGTAGGGGTACTCTTGACCGTCCCAGCTCGCGAAGTAGCGCACGATGGCGGTGACTTCTTCGTTTGAGAAGTCAAAGGTCGGCATGCGAATGGCCATTTTGTCGCTGGGGACCGAATCTTCACCGTAGGCCCATTCAGGGTGGAGCCACGGGCGGATGCCGTTTTTGCCGGGCTCTTTGAGGAACGTGAAGAGCCACTCGGGTTGCACGCGTTGACCTTCGGCCGTGAGGTACGGCGCGCGGGCCTGCGCATCGGCGCCGAGTTGGGCCAGGCGGAATGCGTCGATGTCGCCGCCTCGATCTTCGATGACGTGGCAACCGCGGCAGTTGTAGTCCTCCACAAGCTGACGACCTTGCAAAGCGGCGCCGTAAGCCGGGTGCTTGACGGGGTTGTATTCTTCTTTGGGACGCGCCGGAACGAGGCCCTTGAGGAATGTGACAAGCGCTCGGATCTCGCGCGGCGAAAGATCGTAGTCGCCCATTTTCAGCTCGATGCGATCGCGACGGTAGATGCGCGGCGAGTCGAGCTTGAGCGTGGCGAACGTCTCGGTTGTTTGCTGATGGTGATCGGCGATGGCGTAACCGAAGTCGAGCGTGGTCACGTCTTTCTTGGCGAAACCGCCGAGTTCGGGCGCGATCGGAGAACTCTTTTCGTAGCCGGCGATTTGGTGGCAACCAAAGCAACCGTAGTTTGCGATGAGTTTTTCACCGCACTCCACGCGGGTCATTAAGCGGCCACCCTGGCTCGTGCACGGCACGCGCTCGGCGCGCTTTGCAGCGTCGGTGACGAGCGATACGTCGGCCTTGTCGACCGTGGCGGGGTTGGGTGCATCGCTCTTGAGCGACGCGAGGTATTTGCCAACGCTGGCCGCGTCTTTTCGAGACAGGCGGAGGTTGGGCATTTTGGTGCCGTGCCAGTAGCGCGAGGGATTTTCTACCCAGTAGGCAATCCAGTCGGCGCTTGTTTTGTTGGCGAGGTTGGACAGCGTGGGCGCGTGATCGCGCTCGTTGCTGCGCCACGGTTCGGGCAGTTTTTCACCGGCATCGCTGTCGGAGCGAGCGTGGCAGCCTTGGCAACCATACGCTTCAAACACGAGCTTGCCGTGTTCAGCGGTGGCGTCGGGCACGTCGGCGTAGCCTTTGATTTCTTCGCGCAACGGCTTGGTGGCCGACGAACCGGGACGCGATGCCGGGTTTTCGCTTCGCTCGACAAGGTACGCAGCGATGGCAACGGTTTCTTCGCGCATCTGCGCTTCCCACCGTGTGTACTCAGGCGAACCCTCAAGGAGCGGGCGCTTTGACGCGGGATCGAGCGGCTTGGGCCACAGGTTGGGCATGCGCGTTTTGGCGCGCCAACCGCGAGGATTGCGGATCCAGGTCAGCACCCATTCTGGCGCGACCTTGGAGGTGACATCGTCGAGACGCGGACCCGCGTTGCGGTCCCACGGGTAGTTGTCGAGGATGTGGCAGCCCGTGCAATTGAGCCGACGGAACAGCGTTCGGCCTTCTGCGAACGTGGGCGCCAAGTCATCGAACCCGGCGGGATCGGCCGGCATCACCGGAAGATCTTCGGAGCCGTCGTGCGCCTTCTTGTACGCCTCGGGATCTTTCTTCTTTTCGGCCTCAGCCTTTTGGAACGCGAGTTTGGCCTGGATGTATTTAGCCTTTGAGCCGCGATTGCGAAGATCCACGTCGGTTTGGTGGCAGCGGAAGCAGCCTGACTCGACCTCGGGCAGCGCGCTGATGAATCGGTTGCGCTGATCGTCGGGGACTTGCAAACCCATATCGCCGCGCGGCGCTGTGTACTTTCCGTCTTTCGCGAGGCTGCCCATACCGTCGCCACGCACGGGTACCGAAGGCGGCAGGGGCGCAATTTGAATGGGCTGCTTCACCGTGGTTTCGGCGACGTCTTTCCAACCGAGAAGCTCGCCCGTCTCAGGCTTTTCAAACTTCAGAAGGAAGGACGGGATCTCTTTCGCGGGGACGCGCGCATCGGGGTCATTCGCTTCGACACCGATTTGGATGCGGTTATCGATCTTGCGAACAACGGCGTGCCACTTTTCTTTCACGTCGGACTTGCCAACAACCTCGGCGAGCTTCTCTTGAACTTGTTGCAAGAGTTCGCCCTCAGTCTTGTACTCCTCGGGCGTTTCTTCGTTTTTGAGGTGGGCCTCGTGCGAGCGGTGTTCAAGTTTCACCGTTTCCCACTTGCCCTTGTTGATCTTGACGGAGAACTCGTCGTTCGCCGAGTCGATCACAACGCGCTGAAGCGTTCCGATCGGCAGGAGCGGATCTTCCCAATAGTGGTCGCCGGCGAAGTGCCACCGCTCTTCACCGTGATGCTCTTCAAGCACCCAACCGGAGTGGGCGAGGTTGTCGGTGGCGCGCCCCTGCCCCTGGTGGCAGGTGGTGCATCCAAACTTTTCGATGGGGTGCGCAGCGAGCAATTGGCTTCGACGCGGGTGCGTTCGGAACTCGCGCGGAATGGACGCGCCGACGTAGTTTCCGCTGTCGACGCCCATGTGGCACGTGTGGCAGCGATCCACCGATTCGATATCGACGTCGCGCTCGTAGTCCATCCAACGGTTGACCGTTTGTTCGATTTGGAAGGGCCCAACGAGGCTGTTGATCACGTTCGACGGATCGAACTTGGGCTTCGCGCGTTCACCGGCGCGTGTGAAACGAAGCTCCGCATCACCGAGCGTGCGACGGCGCTTGGCGATGTCGATTTCGATGCTCTTTGCCTCGGCATCAACGGGCTCGATCTTGAGCCACTTGATGCAGCTTCGCGTGTCCTCTTTGCCTTTGCACAGCTCGCCGCGGATGCGCTTGCGTTCGGCGTCAGCTTTGACCGGATCTTTTTCGGTGAGGATGGGATCTGCTGGGCCGTCGATGTCGCTCATTGCCTTTTCGGCGACCTCCACGCGCTTTTGGTGCTTTACCTCAACTTCGAGGCGCTCGATGACCTCTTGCTCGGCGTGGCGCGACTTTTCGAGAAGCGAGACGGCACCGGCCGGAGCATCGGTCCGCGCTTTGTCGATTTGCTCGACGTGCGCTTTCATGCGCCGAATCTCGGTTTCCAAGTGGTGCATCTTGGCCGAGCTTTCACCGGCCGCAGCTTCGGGGGGCGGATCGGCGTAGATGGCGTCGCAAAGCTTGTCGGCCTTCTTGGGATCTTTGGCGGCGTACGCTTCGCGATATGCGGCTCGCACTTCAACGGCGAGCTTGTCGCGTTCGTACTCGGCGAGGTTGCGGTAGTAATACGCCTCGTCGAGATCGCTCGCGCCGAAGGTCTTGCCCAGCTCGGCCTTTTCAAACTCCATGTCGAGCTGCGCGAGGCGCGATTTGGCCTGCGCGTACTCACCGGTTTTCATGCTTTGCTCGATCTCTTCTTTGCGATCGAGCTTGGCTTTGATGGCCGGAACAATGTCTTTTTCCCACTCGTCTTTGGCGTTGGCCAAAGCCTTTTCGGCCTGGACATACTCCAGATCGAAGAAGGCTTTTTGGTCCTTCTGCCAGGGGACGCGGGTTACGAACTCCGCATAAATGGCCCATGCTGCGGTCGCGAAAAAGACGCCGCCGATGGCCATCCAGGTAAACGGATAAGTTCGTTTTTCGTCTCGGGTAAAACGCGTCACGATTTGGTTGCTCCTCAATCGGACTACACAATCACTCGGGGCCGATGGCCCCTTCGCCGACAACGCGACGCAATGCGCCGCGAAACAAACATCAGATGTTGAAGTTGTAGGGGCCCATCCAGATGTACTTGATGGAGAGGGCCAGCCTCAGAACCACCTTCACCACGGTGCCCATCATTGTCATGAAGAGAAACGCGGTGAGCCAGTAGCGAACCGCACCCAGCTTTTGCAGGGTTTCGCTCTTTTTGTATTGGGTCTTCCAATAAGCGGCCGGCAACACAACGAGCCACACGACCACGCTGCCGAGGCCCAAAATGGTTTGCCAGGGTTCACCGCGGAGACCGAAAAACTCGTTCCAGTTCACGTTGGTGATGGCAACTGTCTTGTGTACATCCCAGAACTGGCCGGGCAAAAACAGGTACCAGCCGGGACCGCGAATAAACGTGCCCATGATGATGAGCACGATCCACAAAACCAAGAACCCAAAGAGGAATGTGGAGATCGCAAACCAGCGGTCTTTGAAGCAGTAATACCCGTTCCCTTTGGGGTTGATGTCGACGTACGGGATCACCATCAGGCCGACGATGATCAGCGCCGGCAGCACCACGCCTGCGAACCACGGGTCGAAGTAAACGAGAATTTCTTGGAGCCCGAGGAAGTACCAAGGCGCCTTGGACGGGTTCGGCGTTTTGGTTGGGTTGGCGGGCTCTTCGAGCGGCGCGTCCACAACAATGGACCACAGCGTCATGAACGCCATCACGGCCGTTCCGACGAGCATTTCGAGCCTAACGAGGTACGGCCACGTGTGAACCTTGTCGGGAACGAGCTTGGTGAGACGCTCCGTTTGAGCGGCACGCTCTTTCACCGCGACATTCGCGCCGGCGACGCTGGTCTCAGGGACGGTGGTTGCCATGTTCGAACAGCCTCATCAATAAACGTTTCGTAGAACCCGAAAAACGAAACGGACGGCGCACGAAGCGCTGCCCGCGCCCATCACAGCGGACCCGAAATGCCGCCGTCTTTCCGCACGCGCCAGAAGTGCACAATCATGAGCACGGCAGCGATGAGCGGGATGAAGATGCAGTGAAGAACGTAGAAGCGGAGCAGCGTTGCCGGGCTGATTAAGCGACCGGCGGTGAGCAGCGCGCGCGCGTCGTAACGAGCATTGACGCCGACGAGATCCGCGAACGGACCTTCGTGACCGAGAACCGGAGTGGCGCGACCCATGTTGGTGCCGACGGTGACGGCCCAGATGGAGAGCTGGTCCCACGGGAGGAGGTACCCGGTAAACGAAAGCATCAGCGTCATCACCAGAAGGTTTACGCCGATGACCCAGTTGAACTCGCGCGGCGGCTTGTACGAGCCCGTCATGAACACGCGGAACATGTGGAGCCAGACAGCGATGACCATCGCGTGAGCACCCCAGCGATGCATGTTGCGCATGATCATGCCGAACGGCACATCGAACTGGAGATACTTCATGTCGTGGTAGGCGTACTCACCCGTCGGCCGGTAATAAAACATCAGGATGATGCCGGTCACGACGAGGATCAGGAACAAGAGGAACG
This sequence comes from Polyangiaceae bacterium, assembly GCA_016712345.1. Classification (GTDB taxonomy): domain Bacteria; phylum Myxococcota_A; class Polyangia; order Polyangiales; family Polyangiaceae; genus JADJRH01. Next base: position 663,281 of record JADJRH010000011.1, on the reverse strand, counting down.
TGATCCCGCCCATGCACCACGTGAACCGAAGACGCAGAGCGTGCCTGCGGATCTTGGTTGGGTGAAGGTGGAGAAAGACGTTCGAAGAAACCTGGAGAACGCGGTTGCGGTAGGTGTCCTGGTACTCGTGCCGGAACACCGACTTCCACACGTACGAGCTCTTGACGACGTCGAACCAGCCTTTTTTCTGCTCGGCCACGAAAGCCTCCGAATCACACCGATGTCGAGGGACGCGCCCTCGTGGAAACCTTGTTCAACCCGACGTCGCTCTCACGCGAGCGACCTTGATGCGGTGACGCCAACGTTGGCAAATCGCCGCTTCATGCGAACGGAAGAAACGCTCCCGGCCTGTCCGCTTCGCCTTTTTCGACGCGGAACATGATCGCCTTGTCGACGATGATCTCGCCGTTGTCGGCGAGAGAGAGCTTGAAGCGCTCCATGGGACGCGGCGCGGGCCCTTCGAAGTTGGCACCGTTCACGCGCCAACCGCTCGCGAAACCGCGGTAGCCCGAGCCGTGGCAAGGGCATTTGTATTTGTCTTCCGTCCCGAGGTAGCGCGGCGTGCATCCGAGATGCGTGCAGATCGCGCTCACCGCAATGAAGCGGTCGTCGTAGCGAACGATCCACAAGCGAAGCGCTTTGATCCACTTTTCGCTCGTGGAGTTGGGCGCGTATTCACCCGGCCGACCCAGCCGAAACTGTGACGGCGGCTCGAAGAGCACGCGCGGGTACATGAAGCGAACGAATGCGAGCGTGCCAAGCCCGATCGCATTTAAAACCGCGCCCCATCCCAGAAATCCAAGGAGATCGCGACGCGTGGGCGCGATGCGCCAGATGTGTACCTCTGGATTGGTGCCGTCTTCCGCTTTGCCAGCCACGGAATTCCTCTTTCAACAGTCGGCTATTTTCGTTCGGCGGTAGGCCGAAGACGAAATGAACGGGTAAACCAAGCGTTCAAGTAGCCGGCGGGGATCTAACAAAACCGCCACTATCGCGTCAACGCGCGCTCCCTCCCGGCTCTGCGAAACTTTTTCGGAAAGGCTCGCGAAAACCCCTGAGAGAAGCGGCTTTTTTTTGGTAGGGGCCCACGCGCCGCCGACAAGACAGGCACCTTCAAACGGCCGGTAAATCCGATTCAAATGGCCGGGGCGCGCCCGTTCAGGACGGGTCTGCCGCCGAACACCCGAGGCCCAACGGTGTTTCAGGGCGCCTCCGACGGCTCCGAATCCCGTTTTGCCAAAACGCGCAGACAGCAGATTTTTCTCTCAGCTGAGCGGCATTGCGCCGACCTCGACCCTTCAGTCGAGCCGGGCAATTGCGTTGCGCATGTTGTCGAGCGCTTCGCGAATGTCGCATTCGGCGCAGGCGTACGAAAAACGCAGGTAACCGGGCGCTCCAAATGGCTCGCCGGCAACGCTCGCCACGTGCACTTCATCAAGCAGCCAGTTGGCCACGTCGTGATCGGTGACAAGCTCCACGCCGCGGTGCTTTTTTCCGAACAGTCCGCGCACATCGGGGAAGGCGTAAAACGCACCTTCGGGCATGCGGCACGAAACTCCCGGAAGCGAGCGCAGCCCTTCCACCATCACCACGCGCCGCTCTGAAAAATGTCGGCGCATGACTTCAAGCTCCGCGCGCGGACCGTTGAGAGCTGCAACGGCGGCGGCCTGCGAAATGGCAGCGGCGTTGGTGGTGCTTTGGCTCTGAACAATGTCGATCGCTTTGGCGAGCGAGTTGCTCGTGATCGTCCAGCCAATGCGCCATCCAGTCATCGCAAACGTTTTGCTCACACCGTCGACAATGATTGTTCTGTCGCGAAATTCGCTCGCGAACGAGGGGAGCGATGCATGCACAAACCCGTCGTAAACAAGGTCGGCGTAGATCTCGTCGACGATGATGTACACATCGGTTTTGCGAAGCACCTCAAGCAGAGGCAACAGATCTTTTTTTGAGTACGCAGCACCCGTTGGGTTTGACGGTGTACACAAAATAATGGCCTTGGTGCGAGGTGAAAGCGCGTCCTGAAGCACCTCGGGGCGAAGGCGAAAGCCGTCTTGTTCGCGCGTTGGAACAATGACAGGCGTGGCACCGACCATGCGCACCTGCTCGGGGTAGCTCACCCAAAAAGGCGACGGGATGAGCACTTCATCGCCCGGTTGATAGAGCGCGAGCGCGAGATTGAACAGCGCGTGTTTGGCGCCGCTCGACACAACAATCTGCGCCGGCTCCACTTTGTGCCCGCGATACTTTTCCGTCGACGTGCAGATGGCCGCCTTCAGTTCCGGCGTACCGGTCACCGGCGTGTATCGCGTGGCACCGCGATCGAGCGCCGCTTTGGCAGCGTCACGAATGTGCGCCGGCGTGTCGAAGTCGGGTTCGCCGACGCTGAACGGATAAACCTTGTGCCCTTCGCTGCGGAGCTTTGCAGCTTTCGCCGCCATCGCGAGCGTTGCACTGGGCGCGATGGCTGAAAGCCGGTCCGCAAAATCCCGAGACATACCCTCCCGAAATACGCGGAGCGCATCTTCGCCGCAAGCCCACTCAACCCCGTGCGACCCCTACGGCGAGGGTACCGCGGGTGCTTTCACCTGCTCATCTTTGTTGATCGAGTATCGGACCAAGGCTCGCAATACGTCGTTTCGTTGCACATTGCCGAGCACCACTTTGAGATCGTCGTAAACGCTCGGGTCGACAAGAAGCGCGCCGACGGTGCCTTTTCCCTTGCGTACATCACCAATGATCGCTCGCAGATCCGCCGTGATCGCCGTCACGTTTGAAAGTGCCTCGGCCCCGTTGCCCTTGCCGCCGAACAACATGTCGTGCGCGAGGCTGTCACTTTCGCGAACTGTTTTGAGCGTGGTCGCAAGTTCCTGTGCAGCCGCACCAAATTGAGCGATCTCCTTTGAAGGTCCGGCCCCGTAAATCACGTCGTGCGCAAAACCGGGCCCGTTTTCCACGCGCGAAATCACGCCGTTCAACGTGCGAAGCGTCACCGTCATTTCCGACGACGTTCGGTCGAGCGTTCCGATCAGGTGGGAGATTTTGTCGGCTTCACCTTTGTCGGTGAGAAGCCGCTTTGCGTACCCTTCACCTTCGTTCACGCCTTTGAGCAACGTATTTGCCGACGCCACGCTTTGCCGGAGATCGCGATGCAACTCTTGATTCGCAAGCTCCGTGGAGAGCCGCTCAATGTTGAGCATTGTCGTTTCCGCTTTGCCCGCCATGCCCGCCACTTTTCCAAGCATGTCTTCAGGTTCTTCGGCCTTGATTTCACCCCCGGGCGGAACGGCGTCACGTACCTGCCCCTTGGTGATTTCGATCATTTTGTCGCCGAGCAAACCCTTCGTTGTGATGCGCGCGGTGCTGTCGGTTTTGATGCGACCGGCCTCCGTCCGAACAATGCTGAGCCGCACGTAGATCACGGTGTCGAGCGGATCACTTCCGTACCCAACCTCGCTCACGTGCCCGATGTCGATGCCGCCCATGCGAATGGGCGCGCCTTCTTTGAGGCCCTGAACATCGGTAAATTTGCAACTGAACGTCACCGCAGAAGAAAAGAGTCTTCGTTCGTCGCCGATGAGAAAAATCACAATGCTCGTCATCACGAGCCCGACGAAAACGAAGAGCCCCACCTTCACGTCCGATGCGCGCTTCTTCATCGGCGCGGAGCATACCCCATGATGATCGCTGGTCATGCGTTAAGCACAGTCAAAAACTCTCCGCGTGAGCCGCCCCGTCGACTGCGACATCAGGTTCCGCCTCGCGGCGCATCGCGTCACGAAACGCCGCTAAATGAGGCCGGTCGCGTTGTTCGCGCGGGCGCCGAAACGCTCACGAGTTGAGCAACGTTGTTACATCCTCGGTGACCGGCGCTTTGCCTTCAATAAAGTCGGCCACGTGGGGATCGCGCGACGCTCGGATCTCGTCGGGTGTACCCACCGCAATGATCTCGCCGCGGTACACCATGGCAATGCGATCCGAAATCGTAAACGCGCTTTTCATGTCGTGCGTCACCACAATGCTCGTTACGCCGATGCGCGCCTTGAGGCCGCGAATCAGGTGATTGATGCGCTCGGTGTTGATCGGATCAAGGCCGGTCGTTGGCTCGTCGTAAAGCAGCACCTCGGGTTTGACCGCGATCGCTCTCGCAAGCCCCACGCGCTTTTTCATGCCGCCCGACAGATCGGCGGGGCGCATTTCTTCAATGCCCGGGAGCCCCACGAGAGACAGCGCCCAGTTCACGCGATCGGCGATGTCACGATCGCTCATCTTGTGGCGGTAGTGCTCGTGCAGGCCGTACGCCACGTTTTCACCGACGCTCATTGAGTCAAACAGCGCCGCACCTTGAAACAACATGGCGATGCGCTGCCGAACGACGCCGATATCCAGCTCGTTCAGATGCGAGATTTCCTGCTGGTGAAAGTGAATGGTGCCGTCGTCGTAATCGAGTAGGCGAATCAGCATTTTGAGCAAGACGCTCTTGCCCACGCCCGATCCGCCCATCACAGTGATGGTTTCGCCGGGGTACACATCGAGGTTCAGGTCGCGGTAAATGACCTTTGGCCCGAAGGCTTTCTTAACGTGCTGAAAGCGGATGATCGGAGCGGCCACGTACGAGGCCTAAACGACGGCGTCGGCCTTTTTCGCGGCGCGCGTGCGCGTGAGCTTCTTGCGCTCACCGGCCTTGGACCCGAAGAAGCGCCGGTCTACCCATTCTGTGAAGGGCGCGGCCACGTAGATCGATGAATACGTTCCAACGAGGAAGCCGATGAGCAGCGTAAAGGCAAAGTCTTTGATGGTGCCTGTGCCCCAGATCAAAAACATGACCATCGAGAGCGATGTCACGCCGCTCGAAATGATCGTGCGGCCGAACATCTCGGAGATGCTCAGGTTGATGATCTGCGAAAAGCTCATGTCGCGGTGCTTCGCAAGGTTTTCACGAATGCGGTCGTACACAATCACGGTGTCGGTGATCGAATAGCCCACGATGGTGAGCATCGCGGCAACCGTTGAGAGCGTGATCTCGCGTTGCGTGATGATCATCGCACCGAGCGCTATGCCCACGTCGTGGATCAACGCGATGATGCCACCCGGCGCAAACCGCACGTCGAACCGAATCGCGATGTACGCCATGATGAAGAAGATCGCGATGAGTACACTCTTGATCGCGGCGTCGCGAAGTTGGGCACCCGCTTTGGGGCCTACCCATTCGGTGCGCAGCGCCGCCTCGGGAACAACCTCGGCGCCGAGTTGTGTACGCAACCCATCCATGAGCTGATCACCCTTGGATTTAAGGAAAATCTCCACTTTGTGGTCGCGCTCGTTGGCCACAATAATGCTCTTTGGCCGGGCCGAATTTCAACCCCTTCGAGGCCTTGGATTTGGCCGCGAATTTTTTCAAGGTCGGGCGCCGTCTCGTAGCGAGTGCTGATCTTGTCGCCGCCGGGGCTGAACTTGACTTCGGTGGCGCGGACCGACGCCGGACACTTGTCGTCCGTAGCCGTTTGCCCCTCACCCAAGAGACACAGACGCTCGCGGATTTGGCCTTTTTTGGCTTCTGAGAGAGCGCTCACTTCTTGAACGCGGATCATGAAGCGATTTTTCGCGCCGGCGTCGGTGATCTGCAAAACGTCGGGTGATTCGAAACCGGCTTTGGTGACCGCCGCGCGCACAGCGCTCGCGTCCACCGCCGATTTCATTTCAACCTCCACTTCGGTGCCACCTTTGAAGTCGGTACCCAAACGCGGGCCCGGCTTAAAAAAAGTGACGATCGAGAGCAGGAGCAAAAATGCGGAAAGGCCGATGAAATACCAGCGCTTCCCCATGAAGTCGAACTGCGTGCCGTGTTTGATGAACTCCATCGCGAACCCTTTTCGACTTCAGCCCACGTGGAGCTTCTTGGTCTTTCGGCCGCGGACGGCCCAATCGAACATAAGGCGTGTACACACGACGCCGGTGAACAGGCTGACCGCAATGCCCACGATGAGCGTCACGGCGAAGCCTTTGATCGGGCCTGTTCCGTACTGAGCGAGAATGAGACCCGAGATCAGCGTGGTCACATGGCCGTCCAAGATCGCGCTAAACGCCTTGTCGTACCCAACGTCCACCGCCTGACGCGGACTCTTGCCTTGGCGAAGCTCCTCGCGAATGCGCTCGTTGATGAGCACGTTCGCATCGACGGCGATACCGATCGTGAGCGTCAAACCCGCAATGCCCGGCAGCGTCATCGACGCGCCGAACATCGCCAAAATTGCAATTTGCAGCACCAGGTTAAAGAGCACCGCGATGTTCGCGATCCAGCCTGCGCGGCTGTAATAAATCGCCATAAAGATGAGCACGAGGATCGCGCCCGAAGCGCCGCCCTTCATGCCGGCGACAATGGCGTCTTGACCGAGCGAAGGTCCGATGCGCTGCTCATTCGAGGGTGAAATCGGAGCGGGCAACGCGCCCGAACGAAGCACCAACTCAAGGTTTTTGGCCGCCTGCTGCTGCTCGTCGAGACTGCCGGCGCCCATGGTGATCACGCCCGTACCGCCGCCGATCTTTGTTTGAATCACCGGCGCGCTTTCCACCTTGCCGTCGAGCACAACCGCAAAGCGACGCTTCACGTTTTTGCCCGTGACGTCTTCAAAGCGCTCGGCGCCCACCGGTGTGAACTCCAATCGAACAAGCCACCCGCCCAAGCTGCGTTCGCTTTGATCGGGCATGGCCTGCGCTTCGCGAATCATGTCGCCGGTCACTTCGGCCTTCGCGTGGAGGTAAAACGTGCGCCAGCCTTCGTCTTCCCAAACAGCTTTTTCAGGATCGTAGCGGACGACCTTTTGGAAGCTGATTTCGTTGTCGGTGGGAACCTGCAACTTCTCGGTCCACGCGCGCATCCGCTCCAACGTCTTCTGCATTTTTTCGCCTTCAGCGCGGGGCATGAAAGCGTAAGTCACCGGCTTGGTTTTGCCGGCGCCGAGCGGCGCGTTTTCACGTTCAAAACGAAGCCCCGCCGGAACGTCCGTGGCGTTTTCGTAGGCGGCGAAAAAGTCGTGATCGTCGTCCACCATCTTGAAATCAAGACGGGCCGTTTGGCTCACGATCTCGCGGATCTCTTTAAACTGCGCTTCGTTCTCGCCCGGAATCTCTAAAATGATGTCTTCGTCGCGCGAAGCGATACCCACTTCTTTCACGCCGAAACCGTCCACGCGGCGCTGCACTGTGTCTTTGGCAAGTGCCACCGCGCGGTCGCGAATCTCGGTTTCTTTTTCGCCCTTGAGACGAAACGTCACCGTCTTCTTGTCGGCGGACCGCAGCACGTTCAGTTCGGTCGTGAACTTTTTCAGCAGCTCGTCGTCGAGCTTGGCGCTGTCGGCAGGGTCGTTAAACGCCAGGACAATTTCATCCACGCGCTCGCGCGGCTTGTTGATGGTGAGCTTCTCGCTGAGCTTGCCCATCTCGGCCACCGTCGGAGCTTTGTCGCCCTCATGAAATCCAAACTTGGTGGTGAGCGAGGCGCGAATCTGATCGTAGTAGTAATCGCGCTTGTCTTTGATCGCCTCTTCCACGTCGACGGTGTACACAAGGCGCAAACCGCCTTTCAGGTCGAGACCGCGGACGAGACGAAACGGAACGTTCGTCAGAATGAAATTTTTGAAGCCCAACTCACCGCGTTGAGCTTTTTTCAGCTGCTCGGCCTGCTCCTCGTCGGTGCCTTCAAAGGCCACGCGCCCGTGCCGCTCATCGTGGTACGTCGGAAAGATCACGAGCGCCGAACCAAGCGTCAAAAACAGGACGAAACCCGTTTTTGCGCGCCACGCGAGATCGATCCACGGCATCGCGCAGAACACGAGCCAAGGCACGCATAAGCCCAACACGGCGAACGCCCAAAACGCGTGGTTATACGCCGCGATTGAAGCGCCGCCCGCGGCTGCCGCTGCCAGCCCGAAGATGGTGCGGTTCGGCCGGCTGATCCAAGCGCCGAGAACGCACAGCAGCGCGACCCCGGCAAACCCAAAGACGAAGACGTTATGCAACATGGCGTTGGGGAAGGCCGCCGAACTCGGCGTTACTTCTTCTCCTTGGCGGCTTCTTTATCTTTGTCGCCCTCTTTGCCGGACGTGCCAGTCGGCGCATCGGGGCCCTGAATGGCGGTCTTCAACATCGTCACAGACACGCCGGCGGCGATCTCAACACGTGCTGTGCGCTCGCCGAGTTCGGTGATTTTTCCAATCAAACCCGATTGCGTGACAACGCGATCACCGACTTTCAGACTCGCTTCCAACTCCTTTTGCTTCTTGGATTGGTTGCGCGTCATGAACACCAGCAAGAGGAGCGGCAGAGCCATTACGAGCAGCATTGAAACACTGCTGAACGGCCCCCCTCCGGCCGCCGGGTCGGGCCCGGACGGAGCTTGCGTGGAAGTTTGAGCGGGTGCGGGTGTTCCGGAACCGGGAGGCGGAGACGGTTGGGCGAATGCGTACAAGGGGCGTGCCCTCCAAAGAGCGGCCCTCTTTAGCGGGAATCGACAGGGTGCGCAAGCAGCGCGGGCAGCGGCGTAACCACAAGGTCCGACGAGCGCGCCGGGTTCAGGTCCAAGGCCAGTCGAAAGCCCACACCCGGCGAACGGCTTCGAAGCGCCGTTGGGTAGCGCATATGCGACAGAATCGATGTGCCCCAGCTCCCGCCGCGATGAAACGCAACCCGCTCGTCCGAATCGGGACTCGCATCGTCGGCATCGCCCAGCCGCGATCCATCGGCCGCCGTGCACGTCCAGTCACCGATCCCGCCCGCCAGGTCGCGCACACCGAACGGCGACTCATCGTGAACAAATGCTCCTATCGGCTCGGGCTGAGGCGCTTCGCTTCGACTCTCACGCACCTTCGCCAAACACGGATCCATTCGGTTGCCCATCGGGTACATCCGCCCGTCCGCGCCCCGCGCTGCTTTTTCCCATTCGAGATCCGTTGGCAATCGAAACGGCTTTCCCGTTTTTTGAGCGAGCCAACGAATGTACTCCGACGCTTGAAACCAACTCACCAAAAACACCGGCACAGAAAGCTCGCGCCCTTCCGCGATACGCTTTCTCGCCTCGCCTTCCACAGCGTGCGGAGCGAGCCTCCACGTGCTCCCCTCTTTCACAACCAGCGACACGCCCCGATGCTCGGGCGTCAGCCGTCGCCGCTCCTCTTCATCGGCAACGTCATCGAGCATTGCCACATAGTCCCCAAACGTCACCGGAAACTTCCCGATCGCAAAGTCGCCGAGCCACGCGGGCACCATTTTCGTTTCCCGCGGCGGCAGCGTTAAAAACGGCCCGCCCGCGATCAACACCATGTTGTTTGGAAGACTCGCCGCGTTTTCAAAACGCAGCTTCAGTTCATGACTGTGCGCTCGCTTTACAAGCACCGGATAACGCACAACCGTTTCGCCCGCAGTGGCCGTCACAAGGTACGACCCTGAGGCGAGCCTCATCTGCGCCTCTGCCTCCGACGAGAAACGCGCCACTTCTTGGGCCGCCAAGATCAGCCCCCGCGACTCGTAACGCGCCACCGTGATCGTTGCCGGCACACCGTTTGTGTACACAGACAACAACCCCTCATCTTTCAGCAACACCGAAAGCGGCCCGTCGTCGTACGTGCGCGCCAGATCCAGGTATTGCGCCATCTTGCGCGCGTCCCCTTTTTCTTCGGCCGCAACAAACTGCCGAAAGTAGAGCGCAGCCAGCCCTTTTCGAGCGCCCTCGTGATCCGGCACGCGACCAAGCGCACGCGTAAAACTCGCCTCACCCCGAGCCAGCGCACGCGACGCCTCCGAACGAAGCCGCGCCGATTGCTCGGCCAAGTCCCACCCCGCCTGCTTTGCGGTCAGCGGCTCCCACGGTTTTCGATCCGCAAGAAGCCGATGAGCCTCGGCCTCCAGACGCGCCGCCTCAGCATCCAACGAGTCAAATGTTTCGCGCGCCGTTTCACCTTCTGATGTGTACACATCCGCTTCGCGACGCCTCTCCGCCCTCGCCCGCTCGCCGTCCAGGTATGCATCGATCGCATCGGCAATCGCTCTCGCGTTCGGCGGTCGCGCAGCCCTGTCCGTTTGCAAACAAGAGTACACCAGCTCATCAAACGGCGTGGGCAGCGGCTTGAGTGTACACATGACGCCCGGCCCGGATTCTTTCACCGGCGCCCCGATCTCCCGCGTCACCGCCTCCTCATCCGAAGGCCGCTCCCCCGTGAACACCTCGTGCATCATCACGCCGAGTGCGTACACATCGGTCCGCGCATCCAACGCGCCGACACACATCTGCTCCGGCGCCATGTATCCCGGCGTCCCCGCCACCGGCAACGACGTGTGCCTCGACGAATGCAAATCGCTGTCGGGCGAAAGCCACGCCACACCCCAATCGAGAACGTACACCTCGCCGAATTCACCAACGACCACGTTTTCGGGCTTCAAGTCGCGATGCACAACCCCACGACTGTGGGCGTACTCAACCGCCAAACAAATCTGACGCAGCACCCCGAGCGCCTGCGCCGTGCTCATCGCGCCCTTGTCCGCCGTGCGCCGAGCATCAATCACGTCACGCAGCGTTCGCCCCCGCACCACGCGCATCGTGTAATGAGGCTTGCCCAGCGCATCCACCTCCACGTCGTACACCGGCACAATCGACGGATGCTCAAGCTGCGCCCCCACCTGCGCTTCGGCCAAAAGCAACGCCGCGCTCTGCTTCTTCAGCACCGTTTTTTTTGCAACCGGCCGCCCAAGCGCGCGGTCAAACACCATGTCCACGCGCCCCATGCCACCCCGCCCGATCGGACCCATCGGTGTGTACCGCGTGGCCGCCGACAGATCCGCAATCTGCTCGGGATGCAGTACCGTCTCCGCAACACCGATGGTTCCCGCGAGCGCATCGGGCCCGAGATCAATCGACTCATCCAAGTCGATCGAACGTCGAGACCCCGCTCCCGAAATCGAACCACCGCCCGACCTTCGCAACCCCGTAGGAGTGTCAAATGCCTCGCGCTCTTCAGGCGGGCTTTTGGCGTCCTCTGGCGCTGCGACGAACGCTAGCTTCTTACCAGACATGCGCGCTCGATAGACCCGCTGCGCCCTCGGCGTCCACCACAACGTGCGCCCGCAATAGCCGACTTCGTAGCCACAAAGCGCTCCAACATTTCACGCCATTTCAAAACACGTCCACCTATCGCGGACGGCTTCACCCTCCTTGACGATTCACCAATTCAGGCATTCCCTCGCACCCACACTGCATTCGGCCGGCTCCACAAACCGGTTGCCGGTCCACATTCCCAACACGAGGACACCATGCCCACACCCATTCACGACGATGACGACGACCTTGATGCAACCCCCAAGGGTGTCGCCCGACGCATCACCAAAGTGGCCGAGATCATCCAGCGCGCAAACGCGCGCCTTGAACGCATTCGCACCTCGTTTGTCGACCCGCCCGATCCCGACAAACCCGCCGTCGTCGCGGCCCTCAACTCCGTCTTGAGTGAAGCGGGCCGTGCCACAACCATGGCCAACGAACTGCTCACTCGCACTCGCTGACCCACTCAGCCTTGGTCCATGCGTACACAAACGTGTACACATTTGTGTACGCATTTCACCGGGGCAATGAAACTCCCCAACAACGCAGCGCCCCAAGCTCCCGCGCCCGCCGTCCGCCCTGTGTCTCGCAGAGATTTTCCCAGAAAAAAACTCTTCTCTCAGAGGTCCGGCGGCTCACGGTAGCTGTCGCGTCGCCATCCACCGGTCTCGCCGGTCTCTCGTTTTCGTCTCGATAAGACTTGGAGTTAGGTCGCGGCGGGGGGACGCGCGTTGGGATCCATCCAACCCACTTCCCAGTGGTGGCGATCGGGATCGTAAAAACTCCAGCTGTACATAAACCCCATGTCCTGAGCTGGCATTGCCGCCGAACCACCCGACGCGAGCGCCTTGTTCACAAGAGCGTCCACACCGGCGCGCTCCTCCAACATCAGCGCGAGCAACATCTCCGTGTGCTTCGATGTGTCGCACACGTCCTGTTTGGTGAACGTCTTAAAAAACGCTTCCGGCAACAGCATCACGTACGCGTGTTCGTTCAAGATGAGGCACGCCGCCTGGTCATTGGTAAACCTCGGATCAAACGACAGCCCGAGGTCTGAAAAAAACTTCACCGAGCGCGCCAAATCAGCCACGCACAGGTTCACAAACACAGGTCCGATCTTCGTGTTCATTGAACGCCTCACGCAGCGGGTTTGCTTTCACAGTGAAACATCCAAGGCACGCCGAACTTGTCCACCAACTGCCCAAACTTCGCGCCCCAAAACGCGTCGTGGATGGGCATCAGCACCTTCCCGCCCACCGCGAGCGCCTCGAACTTTTTGGCCATGTCCGCCGCGTCGTTGAACTCGATCATCAGCGTCCCGTTGGTCTTGGGCGGCGCGTCCGGCCCGCCGAAATCGTCCGCCACCAGCAGACTGTTTTTCCCAACGATCAAGCGACTGTGCATCACCCACCCGGCCTTGTCCTCGGGAGCACCGCCCCCCGGCATGTCGCGCCAGAACATCCTCGCGGCAACCGTCGCATCAAGCGCCTGCGCATAGTGATCAATCGCTTCGTTTGCGACACCATTGAAGAGCAAATGGGCCCACAGCCCGATCACAGAACTCATGTGTACACCTATACCTTTCGCTCCCGCGGCAGGCGCTCCCAGCGCCCGCAATACCCCTTAGACCCTGCGCTGATCCAAAACTCATCGGTCAAAAACGCGTCGGCCCCAAAAATGTTTTAGGCCGGCAGAGACAGCGCCAAACCAAACCGAGGAAACAAAGTCGCCACGTCCAAAAACGTGTTCCAGCGCTCAATGCGTCCGTTCGACACCTCAAGAACACCGAGGCCCCACGCGATGTACCCACTGCCATCGGGCGCCCGCCGGTATTGGCCATAGGCCGGCGCACCGTTCGCCGCCGTCACAATAACGCGCGACCCTCTGCATCCGGCGCCGCGCCCCGAGAGCCAGGCCCCGACCGACGGCGTGCCTTGAAGCCACAATCGATACGGCGGCATCGAAAACACCACGTCCTCCCTGCAAAGCGAAGTGAGCGCCTCCACGTCGTAACGTTCAAACGCCTCCACAAACCGGGCGAGCAGCGCATGATGTTCGTCCGAGCCGCGGAGTGATTCGCTTCGGTCAAGGTGTACACTTCGCTCTGTCAATGTGGCCCGCGCGCGCTGAAGGGCGCTGTTCACCGCGGCGGTCGTGAGGTTCAACGTTTCGGCAATCTCACTGGCCGAATGATCGAGCACGTCGGCCAAAAGCAACGCGGCGCGCTGCCGCGGCGGCAAATGTTGAAGCGCCGCCACAAACGCCAATCGAATGCTCTCCCGCAAGAGTACGCGCCGGGCCGGATTGCTCTCGTTTTCAAGCGACACGGCGTCGGGCACGGGCTCAAGCCAGTGCGTTTTTTCAGCCGCCGCCAGCTCGTCGTCGACGGTGCCGCACGGCCCCTCCTCAAAAGGACGCGCCCGATATTTCTCGTCGTTCAACGCGTCGAGGCACACATTGGTCGCGATGCGCGTCAGCCACGTTCGCAAGGACGAACGTCCGTCGAAACGATCGAGCGCGCGCCACGCGCGAATCATCGTTTCTTGAACCGCATCGTCGGCTTCCGTCACGGAGCCGAGCATTCGGTAGCAATGCCCGGTGAGCGCCGTGCGATGCGCTTCCAAATCGATGGGACCGATCGAATGAGGCACCTGGACGTCGGCGGCCGTTGTGGTCATCGAGCCAGTGTACACAAGCGCGTCGGGCGCTCAAGAAGCACCGGTCCTGCGCTCACGCCCACTCGGCTCTCGGCCGGATGGCGTACACAAAGTGTTTTTCTACTGCGCGCCCCGCTAGCGCGTCCTCGCTGCGCTTCCGGTGCTCAAAAACTCCGCGTATGTTCCGCTCCGGGTCTCGTTCGGACGCGTGATCGGGGCTGCTTGTTACGAAAAACACCAGCCACTTTGGCGTCGCGTTTGGAGCAGTTGCTCCAACTGTGCGTACACATCGGCGGTGAAATTCACCGCCGTTTCGTGGGTTAATTTGTAGGCGCGATTGGGTTCGAACCAACGACCCCTACCGTGTCAAGGTAGTGCTCTACCGCTGAGCTACGCGCCTGAAAGAAGCGAGGGCCGCCGAAGTAGCTCACCCCTTTCACCTTGTCAAGACCGCCGTGGGCTCACCCCGGATAACCAACCCGCCGCGCAAGTGCGAAGCGCCTTCGCTCGCGACCGATCAAAAGTCGTGCTTTTGTGCACTCGATGACTCTCACGGGCGACTCCGCATCCCTCACCATGGGCCTTTTCGAGGTGTCCCGCGCCGCGGGTGCCACCGTCACAAGCGCGGGCGCCGCGCTCGGCGAACAGGCGGCCTCTCCCGGTGAAGCCGTGCGCCGCGCCGCGCGCGCATCGGTGCGCTCCGCCGTGATCCTGTTGCCTCACGAAATCGGCTCTGCCCTCGGCGAAATCAGCCTCGCCGCCGCCTCACACGCACCGCTCGTTGTGCACGTGCCCGTCGCGGCCGGCGACGATCTCAGCGCCCTCGGCCCTCTCTGCCAAACCGGCGCCGCCGTGATCTCCACGTGGAGCGCGGCAGAAGCCTCCACAGCCGCAATTGCCCTTCAGCGCGCAGCGCACGACAGCGAAATGCCGTGTGTACACATTGCCGACGCGCCCTCCAACATCGAAACGTTGCCGCTCATGAGCCCCACCGCGATTGAAGCGGTGCTCGGCGCATTTCATCCGCGCGCGGCGGATGTTGTGCCCGACAGAGCGCGCGTTCGAGGCTTCGCATCACGTGTACCTTTCGCCCTCGCCGCCTCGTTGCGTGCCGCCGCCGAACACACGGGCACGCCGGTGTCGCTTCTCGAACGGTTTGAAACCGCCGACGCCGAAGAGGTGGTTGTCACTTTTGGGCGCACCTTCCCCATTGCCTGCGGCGTCGCGCGCGCACACCGATCGCGGGGTCGCAAAGTGGGCGTGCTCGGTGTGCGCGCGCTCCGCCCCTTCCTCGCCGCCGACGTTGTGAAAGCCATCTCACGCGCCAAAACCGCCGTTGTTGTTGAACCGATGGATGCGCCGCTTTCGCCGTCGGGCCTGCTCGCCGAGTCTGTCAAAGGAGCGTTTTTTGATGCGCTCACATGGGCACCGGGCTTTCCCGGCGTCGGCCGCGTTCCCCCCGTTGTGAGCGTCACGTCCGCGCGCCCCGTTCTCGGCGCCGCCGATGTTGAACTTGCAATCGCCGAGCTGTCGGGCGGCGAGCGGGCGCGCCGCGTGATCGTGCTCGGAAGCGAATAAAGGCGCTTTCCGCGGCGCGCCCGCCGCTCGGTCATTGTCGTCGCCGTCCCCAATCACCCCGCGCGGCTCATTTCGCTGCGCCGCCCCCCGGCAGGTGTGTACACACCGGCCTTGGGGGGCGCGCCGGGCGGGCTGTTTCGCGGGTGGCGATTGTGTACACACTCAACGTTGTCGCCAACGCCGACAAGCCGGCGAGGGTTGCCCGCCCGGCGGTGGGGGGCACCTCATTTTGGCCCGCTTTTGCACAAAAAAGTGCTAGTGAGCCCCATGGCTGACGCATCGCATTCACCCGCTCCCGAGGGCTCCGCGGCCGGCTCACGCGTCACAGCACGCGACCTGTTTGCCGAGGCCCTCGCGAAAGATCCCACGATTATCGGCGCCAAAGTCGGCACCAAAACGTTCGATCTTCAAACTCCGTTCACTCTTCCGCCCAACGAAAAAGCCACTCCGGTTCGCTCGAACGACCCGGCGGGCCTTGCGATCGTTCGCCACTCCACAGCGCACGTCATGGCCGATGCGGTGCAGCGCCTTTTCCCCGGCACCAAAGTCACCTTCGGCCCTGCCACGCAGCACGGCTTTTATTACGACTTCGACAAACAGGGCGGCGTTTTCACCGACGACGATCTCGCTCGGATTGAAGACAAAATGCGCGAGATCATCGCCGCCGGCGCACCCTTTCGCCGCGTTGTGATCTCGCGTGATGAAGCGCGCGCCCTGTTTGAAAAAATGGGCGAAACCTACAAGCGCGAACACATCGAAAATATCCCCGAGGGTGAAGACATCTCGCTCTATTTCCACGGCGACGGAAAAACCGAATGGGTGGATCTCTGTGAAGGCCCGCACGTGCCCAACACCAAAATGCTCGCCGCGGTAAAGCTCACCGCCGTTGCCGGTGCGTATTGGCGCGGCGACGAACGCAACGCGATGTTGCAACGCATCTACGGCACCGCGTTCCCCTCGCAAAAGGCGCTCGATGCGCACCTCAAGTTAATTGCCGAGGCCAAAGAGCGCGATCACCGCAAGCTCGGCAAAGAACTCGATCTGTACATGAACCATGAGTACGCACCGGCCATGCCGTTTTTCCTGCCGCGCGGCGCCGTTGTGTACAACGGGCTCATTCAGTTCATGCGGCAGGCGTACCTGCGTCACGGGTACGAAGAAGTGATCACGCCGCAGATCTTCGACAAGCGCCTCTTCACAACAAGCGGCCATTTGCCGAACTACCGCGAGAACATGTACCTCCCGGTCACGGCCGACGAAATCGACAAAGCCAAGCTCGCGCTCCGCGTGGATGTACACGAGGCCAAAGACGCCGACACCGATCCGCACAGCTATCGCAGGGCCGATCGCGCCCGCGATCACGCGGTTGTCGACCAGCTCACCGAGCTTGAAGCGCTCGCGCAAAAGCCGATGAACTGCCCGAGCCATTGTTTGATCTTCGGCTCGCGGCGCCGAAGCTACCGCGACCTTCCGTGGCGCATGGCCGACTTTGGGCGCCTTCACCGCTACGAGCGCGGAGGCGTTGTTCACGGCCTCTCACGCGTGCGCTCATTCTGCCAGGACGACGCCCACATCTTCTGTACACAAGACCAACTGCACGGCGAAATTCAGGCGTTTTTAAAGCTCATTTATGAAGTGTACACAGCAATGAAATTTCCGCGCGTGGAAATTCGGCTCGCCACGCGCCCTGAAAAACGCATTGGCACCAACGAGCAGTGGGACGCGGCGGAAGGGGCGCTTGGCCAAGCCGTGCGCGACGCCAATTTGCAGTTTGAGCTGTCTCCCGGCGAAGGCGCTTTTTACGGTCCCAAGTTGGAGTTTCACATCGAAGACGCGCTTCAACGTCCGTGGCAGCTCGGCACCATTCAGCTCGACTACGGTCTGCCCGATCGCTTTGAGCTTGAATACGTGGGTGCCGACGGCGCGCAACATCGCCCGGTCATGCTTCACCGCGCGATCTTGGGCTCGCTTGAGCGGTTTATGTCGCTCTACATCGAGCACACTGCCGGCGCGTTTCCGGTGTGGCTTGCGCCCGAGCAGGCCGTCATTGTCACCGTGAGTGAAAAGCAGGATGAGTACGCACGCGACGTCGTGAAACACCTGCGAGGCTTGGGTTTCCGCGTCACGGCCGATCTTTCGGCCGACAAACTTGGGGCCAAAATTCGCAACGCGCGCCTCATGCGGGTGCCCTACGTTTGCGTTGTCGGCGACAAAGAAGCCGCCAATCGAGAAGTCGCGCCTCGCTCACGCGATCTCAACAAAGATCTCGGCCCCATGCCTCTCGACGAGTTCGTCACGCGCCTCACGGCTGAAAGCCAGCCCCCCAAACCGTAGGAGATCCGCGGCTCGGTCATAACTTGTCCGGCGAAACAGCGTTTTCTTCTTGGAAAGTCGTCGAAAATACGCCGAGAATGCCCGCCGCCGTGGGTCACCCACCTTCGCAAAGCGAGGCAAACACGCCTCTGCGAGCCGGTGATCCATCGGATAACCCACCGTTTCACAAGGAGAGATCCGTTCACTCATGGCAATGCGACGCTTCGACCCTCGCCAGGCCCAACGCGGCCCTCAGATCCGCATCAACAACCGAATTCGCGTTCCCGAAGTGCGCGTCGTTGACGAAGACGGCGGCATGCTCGGCATCCTGCCGACTCACGAAGCCCTTCGAAGGGCACAGGAACGCGGCCTCGATCTTGTAGAAGTCAACCCCAAAGCCGATCCGCCGGTCTGCAAAATCCTCGACTTTGGTAAGTACAAATACGACGAGAAAAAGAAGGCGAAAGAGGCGAAGCGCAAGCAGACAACGGTCGAGATCAAAGAGATCAAGCTGCGCCCCAAAACCGACGACCACGACTTGGCGTTTAAGGCGCGCGCGGCACGTCGCTTTTTGGAAGCGGGCCACAAGGTCAAGTTCACGTGTCGCTTCCGCGGTCGCGAAATCACGCACCCTGAAAAAGCGCAGGAACAGCTCGACTGGATCGTCAAGCAGTGCGAAGACCTGGCCAACATTGAAGTTCGCCCCACCATGGAGCAACGCACGATGACGCTTCTCATGGCGCCCAAACCGGCCGTCATGCAGAAGGTGGCCCAAGCGCGCGTGGCGGCAGAAAAGGCCCGCCAAAAAGCAATCGCAGAAGGCCGCAGCACCACGCCGCACGCCGATGACGACGAGATCGACAAACTCGAACGCGAACTCGAAGAGAAGGACGGCGACGACGACGATGACGACGACGACGACGAATAGTCGTTCGTACGGGCCTCGTGCGGCGCCGTCCCCGAGCGCCCCACGCCATTCGCCGCATGAGTCAAGCCTCCGCTCCAAAACAAACTCGAAAAGGGTTCACCGTCGCCGGCCTCATCCTGGCTCTCGCCATGGCCGCGCTCGAAGCGACGGTTGTTTCCACCGCCATGCCCACCGTGATCGGCGATCTCGGCGGCCTCGAATATTACGCTTGGGTCGCCAACGCCTACCTCGTCGCGTCGAGTGTCTCGGTGCCGCTCTACGGCAAGCTCGCCGACATGTACGGCCGCAAGCCCATTCTCCTCCTCGGCATCTTCCTGTTTCTCAGCGGGTCCATCGCGAGCGGCGCCGCCACATCCATGCCGCAGCTCATCGCGTTTCGAACCATTCAGGGGCTCGGCGCCGGCTCCATGCAACCCATCGCCATCACTGTTGTCGGCGACATTTTCGACCTGGCCCAGCGCTCCAAAATTCAGGGCCTATTCGGCGCCGCATGGGGCTTTTTTGGATTGGTAGGTCCCCTCCTCGGCGGCCTGATCGTCGACCACGTTTCGTGGCGATGGGTGTTTTTTATGAACATCCCATTTGGCATCGCCGCCACCTTGCTCATCGTTGCAAACCTGCACGAAAATGTCGAAAAA
Source organism: Polyangiaceae bacterium (assembly GCA_016712345.1). GTDB lineage: Bacteria > Myxococcota_A > Polyangia > Polyangiales > Polyangiaceae > JADJRH01. The sequence continues at coordinate 644,081 of JADJRH010000011.1, read as the reverse complement.
CGAAGGCGATCCATCGACTGGGCGGGCGCCTTTTTTCTCACCGTCGGCGTGGGCGCTCTCCTCCTTGCCATCGACAGGCCCGTGCTGACTCACAAGGTTATCGCCGGGGCCGTCACGGTGTGCGCACTAGCGGTATTCGCGATTGTCGAGCGCCGCGCCAAAGAGCCGATCTTACCCTTTGAGTTGTTCACCCGCCCCGTCTTGGCGGTGTCCAGCCCCGTGGGCGCCATTATCGGCGGATCGATGTTGGGCATTCTCACCTATGTTCCACTCTATGTTCAGGCGGTGCTTCACGGATCTCCCCAAGACGGTGGAAGTGCCATTGCCCCCATGGTTGTGGGTTGGCCTATTGCCAGCGCCATCGGCGGCCGGCTGATACCACGGGTAGGTTTTCGACCGCTCATTCGCATTGGCCTCTTTGTAACGGCCTCTTCCGGCATTGCCCTCGCTCTCTTCGGCGCGCATGAATCGCTCACGGCCATGCGCATTACCACGCTTGTTTTCGGCCTTGGGATGGGGTTTGCCAACACCGCGCTTGTCATTGCTGTACAGACAAGCGTCGCCTGGCATGAACGAGGCGTTGCCACGGCCAGCACCATGTTTTTCCGCACCATCGGCGGAGCCATTGCCGTGGGCGTTATGGGATGGGTGATCAACCGCGCCATCTTGGGCGACCCAACCATTCCACCTGAAGCAACTCAACAAATCCTAACGCGGGAAGGTCTGAAACACATTGACCCAACCGTCCTTGCCAAGTTGAGTTCCAGCCTTGGAAACGCCCTCTCCACCGTGTTTTGGATTGTGGGCGCCATGAGCGTCACCGCATTTCTTGTGAGCCTACCCTTCCCCAAAACACTCGCCGCACAAACCCCTCCAACCGAACCTGAAACCCCCAAGCCCACCTGACCCAAGATTTTTGTACACGGGTAAAAGTGGCTCCAATCGCCCAGGTATGACCGATAGTATACCCATGGGTCATTCGCGCGCCTGTTTTTTCCGGTTCCAGGTTGCGTAGGGCCGCGTGAGGTACATGCCATCACGACGGAGGCGGGTGTGGCGTCTACCCATACGCCGGAGGTTTCGCGCGAGCCTTGGATTGTGGTGGGGTGTTGGGGGCGAGTGTGACGGCGGCCACGGTGACGTTGGTGTTGTGGCCCAAGCGAGATGGGTCCACGCTCTACTTCATCGTTTTCGCAATTTCACATGCCGTGGGATTTTCATCCTTCACGCAGATTTCCTGGCATTGATCTTTGGTGATCTTTGCGCAGATGGCCTTTGTTTTTTCGGCCCACTTCGCACACGCCTGCTCGTGCTTTTCAACCTTGCAGGCGATCCCACAATCTTGACTTGTACCATCGGCCCCCAGACAAAAACCCACCACCGCGCTTTGGGACTTGCAGGCGGCGAGCGAGAGAAACAACCCCACAAAAACCAGACCGAGCTTTTTCATCCGCGCGAACCTATCGGGCCGAAATGAGCGGGTCAAGCACTTTTCCGGTCATGGGCCACTGCGTTTCCATGGGTAGGTTTCCAGTCTACGGTTCGGGCGTGAACAGCGGCTCCCCCAGCGCCTCCACCCCAAACCCACCAATCACGGCCTTCCCATCTGGTGAACGGACAAAATTCGCAAAACCCTGAGCGCCTTCCCTGTCAGACTTGGCGTCCGCCGCCGGCTCAACAACCGAGTACACATTGTTCAGCTCGTCATCCCCCTGAAACACAATCGCCAGCTCCACATCATTTCGCTTGGCGAGAAAGGTACCCTTGTCAGTCAGGGCAAACGCGCCGTCGTCCGAAGCGCGCTTCAGCGTTTCTGCCATACCGGCTTTGGCCTTGATAATGAAGTCGGCTTCAGGATCGAGATTGGCCGCTTTCCAAAGCGCTTTTTCGCGCGTATGGGTACCTGACTCATCCCCCCGCGAAACGAACTTTTTGCCAGACTTGGCAATGGCTCGCAACACGTCGCGAAAATCTCCCGCGCCCGCCACAATGGGTAGACTGTCTTTGGGCCCCACAATCACAAAGGCATTGCGCATGAAAGGCGTCCGCGCCTTGGCTTCCCCTTTTTCAACCGCCGCAAGCTCCAGTTCAGGGGCGTGCGTCACCGCCACATCGGCCTCACCTTCGCGCAGCGCCGAGAGGGCTTTTCCAGATCCCAACGCCATCACTTCTACTCGCCGACCTGTCTTTTTTTCAAAAGCGGGCAAGAGCGTGCTCAGCAAGCCGGAATCAACAACACTCGTGGTGGTTGCAAGCCGCAGTGGCTTGTCCGACGAAGACGATCCGCAGGCTGCCGCAAACACCGCAAAAAGCAGGACAAAAATCGAGAAAAAAGCGGCAACCGACTTGCGTACACAGCGGGGCATACACCAAGTTTCGCACACCGGCCGCCCAAAGGAAACCCTTGCACCCTGATTCTTCGCTACGGTAAAACCGACCGCATGGCCCTTACCCATGTTGGATTGGCGCTCATTCTGGCAACGCTTGTCGGCTGCGGCGGAAACGAATCTACCCAGTCCACGGGTGGAGGCGCCGGGGCCGGCGGCAGCGGTGGCTCCGGTGGCTCGGCTCCACAGGTTGATCGAGGGCCGACAACCATCGCCCTTGATGGTGACCCAAACGGTCTTTATTGGGATGACAGTCAGGGGGTATTATACCTCGCCGACGACAATCAAAACCGCATTCTCAAGTGGACAGACGCCGAGGGTCTGTCTCTCGCCGCCGATCTACCCGCCGGCCCACCCGACAGTCCCGGCCTGGGTCAAGTGGTGAGAACCCCCGACGGAACGCTCGTTGTGCCGCGGTTCGGCGGCGGAACGGCTGGAGACGTGGTGTTTGTTACCGCCGACGGTCAGGGTGGGGTTGTCCCCAATCTCGACCCTGTGCGCCGCAGAATCGGCCTCGCCGTGGCGCTCGACGGGACGCTCTACGATTCGTACTTTGTCTCCAACAACGGCACCAAATTCGGAGCAGTCGCTCAACTTGACCTTACCGGTGCAGAAGTCAATGTTCTCGAAGGGCTCGACAAACCCGTGGGTGTTGTTGTCATCGGGTCAGACCTGTACGCGAGTGAACAGGTTGCGGGTAGAATTGTAAAGGCTCCCATTGCCGCCCCCGACCAAGTGGCCGTGCTCGCTCAACTCGATACACCCGACCTTCTGTGCCAAGGGCCGGCCGGCTCTTTGTTCACCGGCGGAAAAGCGGGTGATGTGCGCCAAATCGGTGCCGATGGGAAGGTCAACGAGTTCGCCGGCGGCTTTCAAGAAATTCGAGGCGTCGCGTACGACCCTACCCATAAGCGCCTTTTCCTATCCGACCACGACGGCAACGAGAGCGACGGCGTCACCCACAAGCTCCAAATCTTACCTGTAGACTAAAAGACGGTGACCCATTTGCGTTTTATCAAATGGCTTTTCGGCGCGGCTGCGGCCGCCATTTTCGTTGTACTCCCGTGCCGGCCCGCCTCGGCCGATTCCGTCGCCTTCAAACCCCTTTTTTTATCCGAAACAGACCTCCGGTTTGATGCACCTGACAGGATTGAGGGTGAAGATGGGTTCGCTTTGGTTCGGGCCCGCCTCGGCGCGCGCATCGACGTTGGCAGTTGGCTCAGTGGGGTAGCACAGGCCGAGTGGGCTCGTGAAAAACCCGCGCTTCTCGATGCGTACACAGAGCTGCGCCCTCTAAAGTGGCTGGCCATTCGGGTAGGCGCCTCCAAAACGCCTCTTTTTGCAGGGGCGCGTGATGAATGGGTGGCCAACCTACCCATTCCAGAACGGTCCATGGTTGTGAATGCGTTTTGGCCCGGCCGTGACCTCGGCGCCGAGTTGCACCTTCTACCCACGCCCAATCTACCCATTGAAGCCTGGGTGCGCGCCGGCAACGGTTCGGGCGCTGTGCTCGGAAACGACAACAGCGATTTTGCCATGGATATGCGGCTCGATGTGGCGCTCGGTAGAGCCATACCAACGGTTGGAAAAAATGTTTTCTGGGGAGTTCGTTTCGGCGCCGGACTGCACGTTGACTCGGTGGAAGATCGGCCCGGCGTTGCAGGAACAACCGCCGGCGCATTCACCTTTTATCGGCCCCCCACGGTGAGCGGCGGGCGACGCGTTGTGGAGGCGCACGCCGTCACGTGGGTAGGTCCGGTGCGCGTGTCGGGTGAATTTGCGTTTGCCCTTGAGAGCCGCGGAAAAGACACCGACGGCAATCCAGACACCCCGCGCGTACCCCTCATTGCCACGCGTTCCAGTGGAGGGGGCGCCGAGGTCGCTTGGATGATCACCGGTCAGCGGCGCGTACCAGGTGCTTGGCCGGTGGACACACCCTGGAATCAATGGGACTTCGGCGCGCTTGAACTGGCGGCCCGAGTCGAGAGACTTGACCTCGGTGTGGGCGCCCCCGACGTAACCGCGGGTGGAGCCACATCGGGAGCGGTGGCACTTCGCTGGTGGGCCACCAACTATGCAGCGCTTTCCGCTGCTTTCTACGGGTATTTGTACGATCGACCGCCCATCGAAGAACCTGATAGAAAAGACAGTTGGGTAACCCTGTTGCGGTTAACCCTCAAAACGCCCGACACGCTCATTCTAGCTAGGTGACTCCTGGGTAACTGACACCATCACGCAACGACCAGGCACGTTTGGATGCCTGTGACGCGGCCGGGATGAAAATCGGCAACAATCGCGGGTGAAGAATTGTCCGCTTCCTCTTGCGTACAACATAACGTACGGGGTAAGGTGCCCCACGCTTTCGCATGTGATGGTCGCGCCGCAGCAGAAATGCGCGCCAGCCTCCGTGCGAAAATCTCCAACGCCTCAATGGTCGCCTGTACGGCCGCGTGAGGATCGGTGGTCCCGCACAGCTCAAACGAGTCCAGGTCGTCTCCCCTTCCCGCGAACCTGCGGATCTTGGTCGTCGATGACGATCCGTTGGTAAGTCGTGCCGCCAAGCGCCTGCTTTCTCACCTGGGGTGCAACGTTCAGGTTGCCACCAACGGAACCGACGCCGTGACTTTTTTTGCGCAGGCTGCGCAAAAGCCGCATGTCGTGTTGCTCGACGCAACCATGCCGGGAATGAGCGGTCGCGCAACTCTTGACGAACTGCGAAAATTAGACCCTGCAATTCCCATTATCGTTTCGACGGGTCTGAGCAGCCATGAAGCTCGCGACCAATTTGCCGGCACCGGGGCCGAAATTCTAATCAAGCCCTTCAACGCGGCCGAATTGGCGGCCACACTCCACAAAGTTGTGCAACCCGGGCGCAATGTAACCCCGTAGGCTTGTGTACACATCGTCCGGCGCGCCGCCGTCAACGGTCCGTTACTTGCTCACCCAATGCCGCCTCGGGAACGTGGTGCTGTTGCGCGTCGCAACAAATCCCTTGCCGAACGATTGGGTAAACCCCTGTCCACTTTCCAATGTCGTTCCCGCCGTGCGCCTTTTGTAACGCTGCCGATTCGGCCGATTCCCCCGCTGAAGCGGCAAACATTGAGACAACGCGCGTTGTGCTCAACTCCATTCGAGCAGGCGCAATCGGGGTTGGCCCCGACGGTCACGTTTGTTACGCCAACACCGGCGCCGGCCAACTATTAAATCTACCCATCGGTGAGCTTCGAAAGCTCAACTGCACTCACCTTTTTGGATCCCTTGACGTTGTGGTGCGCAGCGCTCAAACGGGCGAACGCATTGAAGCGAATGTGACGCTGCCGGGCGGCAGCCCAACCATGATTGGTTGCACCGTCTCAGAAGCCAAACACGGCGACGGTCGAGGGTGGGTGGTTCTGTTTCAGGACATCTCAAGCTTGGCCGAGCTGCGCCGACAACGCGATCGCCTCCTTCACCTCGCGGTGGTAGGTGAAGTTCTACCCTCGGTGCTTCACGAGGTTCGCAATCCGCTTGCCTCGGTAAGCCTTCTCCTCGAAGTATTGATTGAAGAAGGATTTGCCACCGAAATCCAGCGCGACTTGTCTACCATTCTTCAAGAAATTCGGCGGATAGGGCTTTGCCTTGAAGGTTTGACAGGGATGCACCGTGACCTGACAAGTCCCACCAATGAGCCTCTCGACAGCGCCCTGCGCGATGCGTGTCAGCTGCTTCAATATTCGGCTGCCGGCCGCGGAGTGCGCCTCAATTGTGATGTCGCCGCCATGCCCAACCTGCCGCTCCGGGCGAGCGTTCTGCGCGGAATTGCGTTTAACCTGCTCCGAAACGCAATCGACGCATGTTCCAATAACGGCAACGTTTTGCTTGAGGGCACGTTCGACACTGTTCAACAAAAACTTTTTATCAGCGTTCGAGACAACGGGGGTGGGATGACGCCCGAACAAATTGAACGTTGTTTTGACCTGTTTTTTACCACAAAAGAACATGGCTCCGGCGTGGGCCTACCCATTTGCAAACATGTGGTTGAGCGCGCCGGCGGTTCGGTTTCTATACAGTCAAGTCCCGGCAAAGGGACGCGCGTTTCTGTAGAGATTCCAACCAAGCCACATCCCGTTCAACCGCGCATCGACCCCACGGGCTAGGAGACACAATGTGTCCTACGACGTTATTTGAATCTGAAAACCATCGAAACGTACTTCTCGACGACTTTACCGCCGGCGCGCTGGCCGTTCAGGTCAACCAACATGTGATTGTACACAACGACGCGGCAATGATTCTCGATCCCGGAGGCCACAAGGTTTACTCCAAGGTGCTGAGTGCCACTTTCCAAACCGTTGGCAAAGCCAAACTGGCCTACGTTTTCCTCTCTCATCAAGACCCTGACATTGTGGCCGCCACCAACGGCTGGCTCATGACAACCGACGCAACGGCGTATATCTCAGCCCTTTGGACGCGGTTTGTGCCCCACTTTGGCCTTGACAGTTTGGTGGAGCGCAGACTGTTACCCATCCCCGACCAGGGAATGAAACTCAACCTCGGCGGGCAGGATCTCCTGATTATACCTGCCCATTTTTTGCACTCACCGGGCAACTTTCAGGTTTATGATCCGGTATCCAAAATCTTATACTCGGGTGATCTGGGAGCGTCTGTAAACGGTCTCAACTCACCTGTTTCCGATTTTGATGCCCACCTTCCCTCCATGGAAGGTTTCCATCGCAGATACATGGCAAGTGGTCGTTCTATGCGCGCTTGGGCCAAGCTCGTGCGTCAACTTGATATCAGCATCATCGCACCTCAACACGGCCAATACTTTCAAGGCCCCAACGTCAAGCGTTTTATCGATTGGTGTGAGTCGCTTGAATGTGGTGTCGACCTGATGGACGACATGTATCGGTTGCCCACGTAAACGAGGTGGCAGTATGAAAGTGGAACCGGCCGCGCGCGAACCCGCCCGAGAAAGCGAAAACATCGTCCTTATCGTTGAAGACGAGCCGGTGCTTCGCGCTACGATGGCGCGGAGCCTTTCCAAGCTAACCGATGTGGAAGTGGTGGATGCGGGCACTGTGGCAGATGCGCGGGCCCTGTTAAAAGCGCTTACTCCGCGCGTTGTCATTCTCGATCTGCATCTACCCGACGGCACTGGGATCGATCTGTTGCCCGACATTGAGCAGGCCAAACTGACAACGGCCATCCTTTTTGTAACGGCCTACCCTCACCGCATCGATCAACATTCCAATCGACCGGGCGGCCTGACAGTGCTTGAAAAGCCAATCGCGATGAATGAACTGCGCCGCGTTGTTGCCGATGCTTTCAGCGGCGCCGGGGTTCGAACCTTGTCAGAATCGCCGTTTTGCCTCGCCGACTACATGCAGCTCGCGTGGCTCTCCCACCGCAGTGCGCGCATCGATATTCGACGTCACGGCGGTCTTTTGGGCTCGGTATGGATCAAAGAAGGGCATGGGTATCACGCCCAAGACGCCGGAGGCACCGGAAATTCAGCATTGGGTAGACTGCTGTTTGCCACCGGTGTCACCACAGAAACCCATCCTGTCACAACGTTTCCACTCACCCAAACGCTGCACGGCAATTGTGAAGAGTTGTTGCTCGACGCGACGCGACGTTTTGATGAAGACTCGCACCCACCTCCCGAAAACGAGGGCAACGCAGCGAGCCCATCGGCAGGTCAGAGTTTGCTCGACGCTTCGTGGGATGATCCCGCCCCCGCAACATTCGACGACCTATACGCAAAAGGCGTTGATGCGCTCCTCTCCAAAGCATACGCCGAGGCCTACCAGGCCTTTTCAGAGGCCGCAAAGTTGGGAACATCCCCCGGACTTGAAACCAACCTCAATCGCCTTCGGGCCCTTGGGTTTGGCCCATGATTTCAAACCTCGACAACGACCCATCCGCGCGGTGGGCGAGTGTCAACAATTGGTGCGTTCTGACTGAAAGGTAACACCCAACCATGTCTCGATTTGAAAGTCTCAACCGAATTCTGCGCAGTTTGCAGACCGCTTCACCCGACATGGAAGCGTGCGCTCTCATTTCGGACGACGGCCTGATGATCGCCAGTGTCCTACCTCCCAACGTTGATGAAGGCCGCGTCGCCGGCATGAGCGCCACCCTGTCAAGTTTGGGTGCCCGTGCCGCTGCCGAACTTGAACGCGGTGATGTACAAGAAGTGCTCGTCCGCGGAACGCAGGGCTACGCCGTCATGATGAATGTTGGCAATGGCACGCTGCTTCTTTGCATGGCCGGAAAACAAGCCAAACTTGGGCTGGTGTTCCTCGACATGAGACGCGCCATCGACGAGGTTCGCAAGGTTCTATAAATCAAGAGAGGCGCGGTAAGATATGCCCCATACAACGTTGTTTGAGAGCGGCGGCCATCGCAACATCTTGTTCGATGACTTTGCCGCAGGGGGACACGCCGTTCAGGCCAATCAACACCTGATTGTTCACAACGGCGCCGGGATGATTCTCGACCCGGGTGGACACAAAGTGTATAGTAAAGTGTTGGCTGCCACGTTTCAAACGCTGGGTGGTGCCAAACTAAAGTACATTTTTCTCTCACACCAAGACCCTGACATTGTCGCCGCCACCAACGGTTGGCTCATGACAACCGACGCGACAGCCTACGTTTCGGCTCTGTGGACGCGGTTTGTACCCCACTTTGGGCTTGACAGCCTTGTTGAAAAACGGCTTCTACCCATACCCGATGAAGGAATGAAACTTGACCTGGGTGGGCAGGATTTGCTGATTGTGCCCGCACATTACCTTCATTCTTCGGGTAATTTTCATGTCTATGATCCCATTTCCAAAATATTGTACACGGGAGATTTGGGAGCTTCTATCAACGGAAAAAACACCGAAGTGGCCGACTTTGACGCCCACATTCCCGCAATGGAAGGTTTTCATAAACGATACATGGCGAGCACGCGGGCGCTCCGCGCGTGGGTAAGGTCCGTTCGAGGCCTTGATATTTCAATTATTGCGCCGCAACACGGCCAATATTTTACCGGCGCCAACGTAAAACGTTTTCTCGACTGGTGTGACTCGCTTGAATGTGGAATTGAGCTATTGGAGCCGATCTACAAAATACCAAGCTAACGTCTTATTCCAAATCCGGTCTCCGCCGCAGATCGTCCTAAACTTTTTGCCTTGCTTTTGCCTGTTTGAGTACACAAGCAAACTACCAATTTAATTACGGAATCAACCTGATCGGTGCTCTGGCATGGCTTTGCTGCGAACTGAAAAAATTGAAGAGAGCGAAGCGCGCTTTCGAACACTGTTTCAAAAAGCCCCCATCGCCATGGGCACCGACGACGGGGTCAACATCACCGCCGTCAACGACAAGTTTGTGGAGTTGACCGGGTACCATGCCGACGAGTTGAGCACACTTGACAAGTTTGCAGAACTCGTTTGGCCCGACCCGCACGAGCGCGCCGCCAATCTACAAAAATGTAATGCCGCACGGCTCTCGGCAGGACCATGGAACGGGTATGAACCTCCCCACGTGGAGGCTCAGATCACCCGAAAAGACGGCGCGCGCCGCTGGATCGAGATGGCGGCGTTTCCAATGGATGCCGGCACAATTGTCATTTTTCTTGACCTGACAGATCGAAAACGCACTGAAGAAGAACTCCGCGAAAGCCGTGCACGTTTGGTGTTTGCACTTCAGGCGGGCAACGACGGTCTGTGGGACTGGAATGTAGAAACCAACGATGTTTATTACGCGCCGAGATGGATGGAAATGTTGGGATACGGCCCAACAGAACTACCCTCCACACTCGACACCTGGACCTTTCTAGCCCACCCCGACGACGGGCCCGCCTTTTTAGAATCTGCCCGAAAGTACATGGCCGGAGAAATTCCCAAATTCGAGGTGGAAGTTCGCCTGCGCCACCGTGAGGGCCATTGGGTCCATGTTCTGACGCGCGCCGTTTTTGCCCGAGACAGTCAAGGTCAACCGCTCAAGCCCGTGCACCTTGTGGGCACCAACATTGACATTACAGAACGCAAGCGTATTGAACTCGCGCTCCGCGAGAGTGAAGAGCACTATCGAAAGCTTTTTGAAGCATCGCGCGAACAGGCTGCCCTTCTCAACCTGGCGCGCGATGCCATTATCGTTCGAGACAAGCACTTTCACGTTCGCTCGTGGAACAAGGGGGCGGAACAACTCTACGGGTATACCGCCGAAGAGGCCGTTGGGCGCGACGTTCGTGATCTGATACTCCAAGAGGTTCACCCCAAAGCACTTGAGCAGATCTCCACCATTGCCAATGCCCACGGCAGTTGGTCGGGTGAGTTGGAACACCGCACAAAACACGGCAAGAAGCTGATTGTGGCAAGCCGGTGGACGCTTGTCCGCGATGCCAACGGGGAGATTGAGGCGGTGCTCGCCATCAATACCGACGTGACCGAAAAAAAGCAGCTTGAGCAGCGGTTTTTCAGGGCGCAACGCATGGAGAGCTTGGGAACTCTCGCAGGGGGTGTTGCCCACGACCTGAACAACGTGCTGGCTCCTATTCTCATGTCAGTTGATACCCTGCGCGACGGCGAGACAGATCCCGACCGGCTTGAAACTCTGGCGATGGTAGAAACGGCCGCTCAGCGCGGCGCCCAAATGATTCGCCAGCTTCTCACATTCGCGCGTGGAATTGACGGCACAAAGAGTCGAATCAACCTGTCGCGAATTGCGGGAGAAGTAAAAAAAATAGTGTCAGAAACATTCCCCAAAGACATTTTCTTTCGCCTCGAAGTGGTGCCCGATCTCTGGGATGTTCAGGCCGATGCAACCCAAATGCATCAACTCTTAATCAACCTGTGTGTCAATGCGCGCGATGCCATGGTTCACGGGGGAACGCTCCGCGTGAAGCTCTCGAACACAACGCTGGACGAGGTGTACACAGGAATGAACTTTGAGTCCAAGCCCGGACCGTACGTTGCTCTGGAGGTTGACGATACCGGAGTGGGAATGCCACCTGAAGTGCTTGACCGCATTTTTGAGCCATTTTTTACAACCAAACCGGTGGGTAGAGGCACCGGATTGGGGCTTTCCGCGGTGCACTCCATTGCCCGATCCCACGGTGGGTTTGTACATGTCTCCAGCGAGGTTGCAAAAGGTACACATTTTTCGGTGTACCTCCCCGCCGAGGGAACAAGCGTCGCTGCCAATCCCGACGCGGGCCCTCCTTCAATACCGCGGGGCCGTGGAGAAGTTGTCTTGATTGTGGACGACGAAGAAGCGGTGCGAACGGCGGCTACCCGGGCACTTGAGCGGTACGGCTACCGCACCCTGACGGCTGCCAACGGTGCCGAGGCGGTATCGGTGTACGCTCAGCACAGGAGCGACGTGGCGGTTGTTCTCACCGACATGACCATGCCCGTGATGGATGGTTCCGCCACAATTGCGGCGCTCAAGGTGATGGATCCTTCGGTGAAGATCATCGCTTCAAGCGGCCTCGACGCCCACGGTAATGTCGCCAAGGCCGCCGCGTCCGGCACTGTTGATTTTGTGGCCAAACCCTACACGGCAGAAACGCTGATAACGGCTATTCGCAAGGCGCTCCGGCGGAAATAACGCTGCACGCGTTTATTTACTGGAGTGTCGCAAATATTGTCAGGTACACATCGCCGTTTTCTTCAGCCTTCCCAATGCCGGGGGATGGGGTGTTAGGACTACGGTTGGCTTCCGTTGATCACGAAACACGGCGAGCGCTTTGGATCAAACTCGCTGGGTGCGGCGGTGTCGGCGCAGGCGAGAGCCCAGGTTTGATCGGGAAACATACCCGAAAGATAAATGGTGCGCCGCGGCCGGATAGGTAAAAGGTCAAGTTGAACAAAGTCAAACGTTGTCGTTTGAGGATCGTTCGGCTCGTTGGCCAAGAGCTTCCACAAGTGATCTTGGCCCACGTCAATGTATTGCGTCGGGCTGTTTGCAAATTCAAACTCGCCCAGAAATTGCGGCCCAAGATCTGACACCTGACTGTACACTTCAAGCGGGTTTGAATTGAAGTTGGCATTGACCACCCGAAAACCGGCGGGCGCATTTTCGGCGTCGTTTTCTGCAACGGGATCTCCCACCACCCAAAGCACAATCGGTTCAAACGAGTAAGGCATGGCGATCACTGTGTAGTGCGTTTGATCCGGCGGCGCCGCCGCCTGCTGAAATGCGGCCGAAGCACATGAGCTTCCGGGGTACACATACCCAAAAGCCACCGGCTCACCGTCGAGCGGAATGTACGCTGTCAGCTCTTTCATCCCATCATGATCGGACGCGACATACCCGTGTTCGGCGAGCACACCTTCGGAACCCCAGAGTGGAAAACCGTTGGTGTCCGTTGTGTACGCAACGCAAAAGTCGCCAACAGTTTCTTGCCCATTTTGGTGGCCAAATCGCACGAAGTGTACACCATCGCCGTCACCCCCTCCAATTCCACCTTGACCCCCGGTGGGGTTGCTCGTTCCCCCTGAAACACCCCCCGTTGGGTTCACCCCTCCGGATCCTCCGGCCACTCCACCTTCCCCACCGGATCCGGGCGAAGAACCGCCGCTGTTATCCACTTGGGAGAGATTTTGCACCTCGTTCAAACAACCGCCACAAAGCAAAGCGGCAAGGGTTACCCACACAACTCCCTGTTTCATACTGGCTCCTCAAGCAATGTTTGTCTGGGTGGGTAAGTCCGGCCAAAGGCTTATTCGATCACTTTTTTTTACAAATAATCTAAGAGGCAACAGCCACCATTCACGCGGTGCGAGACCCGCCTCAAGGTTTTGTCGAGGCGCCCCCGTTGCAACGGGCAGCGAGCGCGTGCACTTCTCCCGCCAGTTGACCGTTGGGATGATTTGTAAAGTAGAGGGCGATTTTTTCGCGAGCCCCGGCGCAATTTCCAGAATCTACGAGGCCTGCAATGGCCCGAACTTCACCCAGCTCGCGTTGGAGGGCGTCGGCGTCGCGCACAGGCACCGGGGCGACCGTTGGAGCAGTTGAGTTGGGCGGCTCGGGAGCAGGTGTACCTTTGTCCGAAACGTTTTGCGCGCCTCCCTGACCCCCGTTGACGTTTGTACTCCAAGTTGAAAGAGGTGACCCAAGAGTAGAACCGGGCGCAGCAACGCTGGAAGAGGATGATGCCACAGGGCCGGCGTTTGGCGCGGGATCGGCCACTTTGGCCGAAGCGGCGGGCGCAAGGGCAGCGCCGCTGCCATGGGTAGAAGGCGCGGTTGAAATGGGTGGAGGCGCCGGGTCGGCGATCACCCACACTCCACACACAATTATGCCGCAGGCGCCGCCGACAAGAACAGACTTCACCAGGGCGGATCCGCCCAAAATGCTCAGCAACTTTTGCCCAAATCCAACTTTTGCCGCCGCCGCACCCACCGCGGAAACAGCGGCCGTCGCCGCCAAACCGGCGAGGAGACGTTGTTCAAGATCGGCGGGGGGTTCATCCCCTTTCATTGTTTGAAACAGGGCTGCGATGTCGCCGTCCACATCACCGACAGGGGGCCGATCTTCCCTCATGATCCACCTCCGTTTGCGCTATCTCGAAGCTTCAAGCGGGCGAGCGACAACTTCACTTCTTCCCGCGCCCGCCGGAGCCGAGAAGCCGCCGTTCCAGTGGGTATGTCAAGCAACTCCGCAATTTCAGGCACGGTCAACTCTTCCGCTTCGTGGAGCACCAATACGGCTCGCAGATCGATAGCCAGCGGTTCGAGAAGTTTGTCGAGCAACTGCCTCTGCTCCACTTGGGTAGACGGATTTCTACCCATGGCCGAGCGATCCACCGTGCGTACACTTTCATCCTCAATGTCCACTTCGCGGCGACGCGAAACCGAGCGCTTGTGGTTGGAGGAAAGCCCGAGCGCCAATCGATAAAGCGCGCCCCGTGCGCTCTCGGGGGTAAGTTCGCCGAGGCGCTCTCGGACTTTTAAAAAGACTGTTTGAGTCACGTCATCCACGTCGGCGGCCGGCACACCCAATCGGCGCACCGATCGCCACACAAACGCGGCATGGTCGCGAACCAGGCCCTCCAGCGTGACCCCATGAGCCTGCCGAACCGCGGCGAGATTCGTCGGCGGGTCGGCAAGGCTAAACGAGGCCATGGAGAGCACGGCCCTATAAAGTCCGCTCGCGGGCCAAATCGATCAAAAAAAGAACAGTTGATAAAAAAAACACAACTACGCCGGGATTTCAGCGTCGACCGCGTGATCTCCGTGCCTCCTAGGTAGGTAACTTCCCTTTAGCGGAACGTTCTGCAAGGCACGGATCCAGTCTTGTCGAGACGTTTGGGACACCCTTGCCCGTCGCCAAGCGGAAAAGCGAACAGCGTGGCGCGCCGGGCTCTCCAGATGGAGTTCTGTGGCGAGCGCAGCCACGACGAAAACGAGAGACCGGCGAGACCGGTGGATGGCGACGTGATGGACATCTCAAGTCGGCGGACGTCCCAGAACGGGCTCTTTTCTGCTGCATCGGCAACTCAACCGCAACGAGTTACTCGCTGTTCGAATGAGGCGCATGCGCCGCTGGGGAACTCCGTGTTGATTACGACGCGTCAGGAGTCGAGACATTGCAGGTCATGGCGAGGCGGCTGAAGTTACCCCTCGCGGTCACGGGCGCCGGCGATAGAAGGCCGTTGCAACCCCGAGCGACGCCGCAACTCCAAAGGGTGGAATGCTAAACAGCGGTGACGGTAACCCGGTCACTTCAAAGTTGCGTTGGGTAAGGGCGAGCGACACATCTACCCCCGCCGTAAAAGAAACAGGGCCCACAACGAGCGCAGCGCGCGGCCCCACCCCCAAATTAAAAAAGGGCCGCGTGCCCGGGGTGCTCGCATCGATTTGCGCCGCAACACGCAGACCGCCGGCAGTAAACCAAACCCCCAGGCCCAAAGCAAACGCACGCGAGATGGGTAGATCCCACGGAACAACTTCTACCTTGGCACGCAAATGTTCGGTGGTCAGGTTGACGGTGCGTTGAATATCGGCCCGTGTGTACACACCGGAAAGAGAAAATCCCCGCATGGGATAGTTGCCGAGCGCAATTGAAAGCGCCGCGGCGCCGCCAAACGCCGCATCGCCACTGCTCTGACTATCGGTATAAAATAGCCCACCGACGGCCAGCTGAAAGGGGGTGGGCGCGACGGCGGGGGTAACTCGCGCCGCGGTGGGCACTCCGGTTGTGGACTGCAAAACGGGTTTGGAGTTGACCGGCGGAGCGCCGTTTATCAGGTGCACCTGAGCCACAACAATGAGCCCCTCGGCAACGGTAGAACACGATGCCCCCGTCAGGGTGCGATTGACGATATTTCCCTTTTCCGACCGCGCTTCGATCTCGGCGCGATACCCTTCCCCGCTTTGATTTCTACCCAACGTGGCCGCCACGGCGCCGCGGAGTCCAAGCGGGGCGAGCTGGTCGCGAAACCAGGCTTCTGAAGGGCAACCATCGCTGGATTGTACAGACAACGCGAGGCTATTTTGAGCGTGAGCCGACGCACAACACAAGAGTGGGAAAGTGATCCCAAAGGTGAAAAGGTGAACCGGGCGACTCACTTGCGAAAAGCACCATGTCACTGCTCTCCTCAAAAAACAACATCCCACGTTGCTCTGTGGATCTCCGTGATTCCCGTGCCTCCTGGGTAACTTCCCTTTAGCGGAACGTTCTGCAAGGCACGGATCCAGTCTTGTCGAGACGTTTGGGACACCCTTGCCCGTCGCCGAGCGGAAAAGCGAACAGCGTGGCGCGTCGGGTTCTCCAGATGGAGTTCTGTGGCGAGCGCAGCCACGACGAAAACGAGAGACCGGCGAGACCGGTGGATGGCGACGTGATGGACATCTCAAGTCGCCGGACCTCCCAGAACGGGCTCTTTTCTGCTGCATCGACAACTCAACCGCAACGAGCTACTCGCCGTTCGAATGAGGCGCATGCGCCGCTGGGGAACTCCGTGTTGACTACGACGTGTCAGGAATCGAGACGTCTCAAGTCATTGCGAGGCGATCCGGGCTTCGTGATTCGGTGTTCCGTGCGTTGCATGAAAGTGCACCTTCGCAGCCAATTCAGGCTAGGCTGATCCGTGATGGTTGCGCCTGAACTTGTGGATGCGTTTTCAACATTGGCCTCCGCATTTGCCGAGAGTGACGCGATTTTGCGCGCGGTCGCGTCGCGATGGCGGGCGCACTTGCACACGACGGCACAGGCGCACGGCGCTGCCCCGGAAAGCACCGGTGTAGACATGAGCGCCGAGGTGGGCACAGCCGCAGATCTGGTGGGTGACACGTTGCCGGCGCTCACCCGTGAAACCCACGCGGATGAGATTGTCTTGGAGCTGTGGAAAGGGCCTTCCAAAACCGTTCTGCTCGCGTTTGCTGAAGCGTGTACGGCGCGGCGCGATGTGTACCTTTCACCGATTTTGAGAGTGGCTCTTCGCGATGCCAAAAAAGGGTCCGACCTTCTCAATCGCATTCAGGCAATGGCCCGCGAGCGCGTGACCGAAGGTCCGCTTGTGGACGCACTCAACTGCGCGCCGTATTTGGGTAGTCAGATTTCAGATGCGACCAATGCCGAAGCGCGCGCCAGGCTTGAAATTCTGATTTGGGAAGCTGGGGCAAGCGCGCTTGAAGTGCCGGCGCTTGGGCCGTGGCTCTGGGGTTCGAGCGACACGTTCGACGCGATGATCGCGATTCCGGCGCACGGGGAGCTACGTGGTAGAGTGCTCGCCGCGCGCTGTTTGGAGGTGAGCGTTTGTGGAATGCCCGTACACGCCGATCCCGGACTTGTGGGTAAAACTCTTCAGGTGCTTCAACCGCTGCTCATGCATCCCGAGCCGCTTGTTTGGGTACACGCGGCGCGCGCATTGGGAAGGCTTACGGGTAAGCTCGAACAAATGGAAGGTACCCTGCTCGACTGGAGTTTCGGCGAGTCGAAAGTGCTGCGGCAACGGGCGGTCACCGCGTTTGCATCTCTTCCCGCCGAGCGACTCAAATTTTTGGCGAGTCAACTGGCAAGCATTTTAGACTCGCCCGACGAAGAAGGTTGGGTGCTGGCAGCGGTGGCAGCAGCCACACCTTACCTTTTTTTCGAAAGGCGTCCTTTGTGGGCGCGGCTCGCGCGGCGCATTCTGGAGGGCGACGGCGGCGCTGTGTCGGCGCGCGCATTGGCCCGCGGGTTGGGTACACTTTGGAGGCGAGGCCACAAATCGTCGGATGTGGAAGAACCGCTCCGAGCGCTCCGTGAAATGGCAAGGTATGCCAAACCCACATCGCTCGACGACCAACGGCGGTGGATAGAAGTAATCGCCGTCACCGACATTCTCGACGGCGCCGAACGTGACCCGCTCGACTTGGAATTGGGGCTTGAAAACCTTGTCAGGATCGCTGCCCAATACGACGACGAAGAAGCCGATGCCCGAGCGGCTCGCTTTGCGGTGGCGCTTTTGCCGGCGTTTCAAGAATCATCCCGCGTAGCGCTGGGAGATGGTAGATTGCGAGCGCGGGCGGCGGCAATCAACACTGTTGAAGGGTGCGCCCGAGCCTTTGCATTGAGGCTCTGGGGTCCACTCCTTTCTACCCGTCCAGTGGGCCACCCCACCGAAGAACCTGAATTGGCGGAGTTGTGGAAGGTCATCGCGAAAGCCCCAGCCGACATTTTAGACTTGGTGGCCGAAAAAAGGCGCGCCGACAACGCCGACCCCGAGGCCGATCTACCCTTGGAAGTATTGGCGCTTCGCCTCGGTGGATACGCCCTTGATGCGTGTGGAGAAGATGAAGATTTGGGGCCCGGTCGAGGCCGCACAGCCCATGACACCTGCCTGTGGTTGCGCAAGCTTGAAGGGCTTGTGGACGATTCGCGCGAGTTGCCACCGCCGCTCAAAAACGCTCTTTCGGCGCTGTTTTGGCGATTGGTAGACACCACGCGTGGAACCGCTTTGGGTGAAGTGGATGACGTGGAATGGTTAGGCCCGTTCGCGGCGTGGTGGGCGCTTGTCATCGACCGGCCGGCGATCTTACTCCAGCTCGCCACGGCTCTACCCATGATGGCCAAAGGGGCGCTCTCCCAATGTTGTGAACGCGCGGAAGCGCTTCAATCGGCGGTTTCGTACGGGGGTGAAGGTGGTGAGTGGGCAGAAGGCGCCGCAGCGGCGCTCACCTCGCTTCATGCGGGTGAAACCGAGTTGGCGCACGCACTCGCCGACCTGTCAGGTGCGCTCACAGCGTTCAGGAATGTAGCCGGTCACAAACCTGACTTGGAAGATCTGTGCAACGACCTGGTGATCGCTGGAAATCGCCTTCAAGGCGCCTTGGCCGATCCTGTAAAAGCGCTTCATCCCGCCACCGAAGACAGCGCCGACGAGTCGCTTTCTCGGAGCGAGATTGAAAACGCACCTCGCATTGCGGCGCTTGTGGCAAGGGCCATTCGAGCGCGCGATCTATCCATGTTGGAAGTGTGGTTGGCATCGCTCGGACCTGTCACTTCAGGCTTGCTTGAGTCGGCTGTTCGCGGCGCTATTCGGCGCACTCCCCCTCCCCCACCCCGCGCCAAAAAAGAAGAGCCCAAGGTTATTGCCGGGTATGAACTTGTAAAGCCGCTTGGAGAAGGTGGAGTAGGATCGGTATGGCTGGTTCGAAAGCCCGGCGCCGACAGGCTCTTCGTGCTCAAAATTCCAAAAGCGGAAGCGCTCGCCAACGCCAACGATGTGGAGCGCGCCGGCATTTTAGAGTCGTTCGTTGAAGAAGCGCGCGCGCTCGCCGGGCTCTACCATCCCAACGTGGCAAACATTATCGATCGCGGCGTGGCCGAAAATGTGCCCTTTTTGGTGCTTGAATACCTGATCGGAGCCGACCTGAAACAATACTCCGTGGCAAAGCGGATGTCGCTTTTTGAGCTGCGTCAGGTGGTTGTTGAGTCGTGCGCGGGGCTCGCCGCGCTGCACGGCGCGGGCCTGGTCCACCGGGACGTCAAGCCGGCAAATATCTGGCTGCGTCTACCCTTGGCAGGCGGAGAAAAGTTTGACCCGAATGTTCATCGCGATCCGGCGAGAACACCGCCCCTCGCATCGGTGGTAATTGACTTTGGAATGGTGCGAGCCATTCGCGTTCCGCCTGAAGCGGGAGGCCGATTCGTCGCTGGAACGGCAGGGTATATCGCCCCTGAACAAGTGCTCGACCCTGTGGAACTTGACCCGCGCGCCGATGTGTACTCCATGGCCGCAACGATCTACAATGTGACAACAGGCAGATCGTTTTTTGACGAGTTGGAAACCGATCGCGATAGGGTCATTGCCCACATGCGCCGCGATCCCTTTGAAGACGGCGACCGTTTGAGGGGCTTTCCCGCGGCGGTGGCAAGGCTTCTCCGGGCGGCAACCCTTCGCGATCCTACCCATCGACCTTACCCAATGGAGTTTGCGCGCGAGTGGTCCGCGGCTCTCTAAAATCGCGGCGCCTCGCTTTGTAGGCGGCCCCGCTGCGCGCAACGCCTACCCAGCCTTTCAACCAAAGCCGCACGCGGGATTGTTGGGATCTTCCTCACAGGGATTCCACTCCACAATATCGCCCACGATCAGCTCCACCTGACCTTTGTGGATGAGCGTATCGTTTTGATACGCATCTACCCAAAGGACAAAGTGGGTTCCTTTGGGCAGAGGCGGGCTGTTGTCGGGATCCCAGATGATCCCCGGCATGTTGACAATGATCCCCGCCGACTGGGGAAAGGTGTCCCCTTTGAGGGGTTGTACAGATTGCAGATCGTATGTGTTTGCGAGCGGCTCACCGGTGGTCACGTCGTGAACGCCGTATTTGAGAGTGACCTGACTTCCACAATCCTGACATCCCACGGCGAGCCAAACATGGTAGCCGCCCTGCGGACCGTTCATCAGCGGCACTTCAGCCCCATCGGCGAGCGGCTCAAAACAATGTTCGCCCGTACCAATGCCAAACACTTCAGGATTGGAAGGTGCAACACACTCCACCGAACCCGCCGACCCACCCGACCCACCGGAACCTGAACCCCCCGACCCGCCGTCACTGGACTCCACTGCATTTTGACAGGCGGCGAGACTCAACAGCGCAAACGACAACCATGCTGCTCGGAACATGGGCGCCGCTCCAAGCAAGGAGGTTGCCAAGGTGGCTTGCGCCTTAAATTGCGGGAAAGTGCGCTCGTTGAAGGGTGAAGTTGCGCCGCGGTGTGCCGCCATCCCGGCGGCCCGCGCCATAGAAAAACCCGGTGCTTTGTGCATCGCAACGTTGCGTACGCACGTCATGGCACACGCTTTATGCGGTTGAACCTGCGCCGGCGTTGGGTCAGAGTCGAGGGGCGTGAAATTTCCTTGGTGGACAAAAGTGTTGTTGGGCGTTGCCGGGCTCTACGGGGCTGTGTGCTCCGTGGGGTGTTTTGCGGCGCGGGCAATTGTGTTTCCGGCGCCGCGGGATGATCTGCCCGCGTTGGCGGAGGGTGGACGCGTTGTGTACATTTTGTCGGAAGGGCTGCAAATTCCGGCGATTTATTTTGCGGCGAAGCCGGGCAACCCAACGCTCTTGCACTTTCATGGCAATGGGGAGACGCTGAATACAGAGAGTGATCTGGCGCTGGCCTACCATCGGCGGGGGTTGGGTATGTTTGTCATGGAGTATAGAGGGTATGGCGCGTCGCCGGGCAGCGCTTCAGAACCCGATTTGTACAAAGATGCGGAGGCCGCGATTGCCAAGCTTGGGGAGCTTGGAGTGGAGGACAAGAATATTGTTCTTTCAGGTATGTCGATTGGAACGGGAATCGCCGCGGAAATGGCGAGTCGAGGCCATGGTGGAAAACTTGTATTGGTGGCGCCCTACACTTCGCTTGAGGCGCTGGCCGACAAACTGGCGCCGATCTTACCCACGTCGATTTTGATACAAGACAAGTTTGATTCGCTTTCAAAGGCGGGGAAGATCGCGGTGCCAACACTGGTGATTCACGGCACGGACGATGAGCTGATCCCGTTTGAAATGGGAAAGACGCTCGCCTCGGCGATCACCGGCGCCGAACTGGTGGCCGTGAAGGGTGGGCACCATAACGATCTGTTTTTGGTAAAGCCCGATTTGCTAAATGTGATCGCAGCGCACGCGCTGGGCGAACAAAACAGCGCACCCACGCATAGGTGACTGGTGGTTTTCGCAACGAGCAGCCCCGATCACGCGTCCGAGCGAGACCCGGAGCGGAACATACGCTGGGTATTTGAGCACCGGAAGCGCAGCGAGGACGCGTCAGCGGGGCGCGCAGTAGAAAAACACCAGCCACCTAGCAGGTAGGCATTATCGCGGACCACTGCCGCCTTTCTATGCGGCGCGCGATCTTTCTGGTTTACTGCGGCCGATCATGAGCGAAGGCCAGCAACAACAGCGCTACCGGGTCATTGAACGCCTGGCATCGGGCGGTATGGCCGAGGTCTTCATTGCTGAAAGCGCAGGCATTGAAGGTTTTAAAAAGCGCGTCGCGATCAAACGCGTTTTGCCGCATCTCTCGGAGAAAAAGGCATTTATCGCGATGTTTCTGGATGAGGCGCGTCTCTCGGCGCACCTCTCGCATTCGTGTGTTGCGCAGGTGTTCGACATCGGCGTCGGCGACAATGCGTACTTCATCGTCATGGAGTACGTCGATGGAGCCGACCTGAAAGGCGTCATCGAATACCTTAAAAAAACGGGGAAACCGTTTCCGATGGAGCCGGCTGTCTTCATCGCTTCCAAGTTGTGTGAAGGGCTCAGCTACGCGCATGAGCTGACGAACACCGAAGGTGAGGCGCTCCACGTTGTCCACCGCGACATGTCGCCGCCGAACGTGCTCATCACGAAATACGGCGAAGTGAAGATCGTGGACTTTGGTCTCGCAAAAGCGACAAGTCAGCTGCAAAAAAGCGAGAGCGGGATCATCAAGGGTAAGTTTAGTTACCTCTCGCCCGAGGCTGCGCTTGGCCAAGAGGTGGATGGGCGCACGGACGTTTTTGCGGTGGGGATCATTCTTTGGGAAATGCTCGCCGGGCGTCGGCTCTTTTTCGGCGACACCGACTTTGCAACGGTAAAACAGGTTCAAAAAGCGGAGATTCCGTCGATCTCGCAGATCAACAAAGACGTTCCGCTGCCGCTGGAGAGGATCATCGCCAGGTCACTCGCACGCGATCCGAAGGAGCGTTATCAAACGGCGCGCGATCTGGGGCGCGATCTGATTTCGTTCCTGTACAAAAATGGAAAAGCGGTCAGCCCGTACGACATTGCCGAGTTGGTTCGCGGCGCCATGTCGTTGCGAAAAAAGACGGCGACCACGGATCGCGCGCTGGCGATCGACAAGCTCATCGAAGAAGCGCTGCTTGAATTCACCTCGTTGCAAAAAGGGGATCAGCCTGCGCCTCAGCCTACAAAACAAGCCGCTCCGAGCACGGGGTTTGAAGATCTGTCGAGTTGGACAGATGAGCTTATGGCGGGTACACAAGGCAGCGTTGTGTCAAGTTCGGCGCAGCTGGAAGCCGGAAATCTCGCAGATCTCGAAGAAGGCAATTTGGCGGCGCTCGAAGAAGACGACGCCCCGGTGAGTCAGGTGAAAACGGTGGAGGCAACCCCTTCGCCCACGCCGGCCAACACAACGAGCAGCGCACCAAAAAAAGTTTCTTCGGCACCCTCGCAGGAGAGCCAAACGACCGCACTCGTAAACGATGAGAGTGTTGTCAAACCGGCCAATACGGGGGGTGCCACCAAAGCAATCTTGGCAGTTGTCGCATTGGTGATTTTGGCCGCCGGCGCTTATTTTGGAGGCGTTTTTAAGTAAGGCGGCGGGCGAAAGAGGGGGAGCGAAACGGTGACTTCGGTGGAGTAGATCTGCTCGTCGCCGGCGACTTCTTCGAGGTCATCCACGTCGAGTTCTTCTGCGGAGGGAAGATCGGGGCGCGCGGGTCCGAGCGGAAGGAGTTCTGCCTGAGGGGGCGGAGGCGCAAGCATGGGCGGCCATGCGGGGACGCGGCCCGTGGGCGGTGACGGTGAGGGCGCAAGCGGAAGAGGCTGTGTTTCCTGCGAGTCACTTCGAGAGGGGCGCGCCGCGGGAACGCGAGGCGGAGCGATGGGAAGCGGCGGGCGAGTGACCACCGGGGGCGGCGCAGGGGGCGGCGGCGGTTCTGTGTGGCCGCGCGGCATAGGCTCCGCGCGACGCGGAGGCATGGGAAGCGGCGCGGGCGGGAGCGGCGCGGGCGGCGGCGGCACGTACGGTGCGGGCGCTTCATCGTACCCCGTCATGGAGTACGCAGACTGCACGATCACGCGTTGTTCTGAAGGGGGCGAAGGTTCAGGCGCAGGGGAAGGAGCCTGGAAAACGCCGGCGACCGCGTGATGGGAAGGCAGCACTACATCGGGATCGGATTCGTGCCGGGGTTGGCGCTTTCTGCGTCGCGGCGGCGGCGGTTCAGGCGGCAAATCGTAGTGCGGCGGGTAGTCGGGAAGTTCTTGTTGCGGCTCTTGTGTACCTTCGGCGCCGCGCATTTCAACGTGTTCGATGGGCTTTGTGCGAATCAGGGCAAACCGGCCGTCTTCGTGGCGAATAAAAAGGGCGCTCGCACCGATGCGAAGCTCGCCCACGAGGCCGCCGTTTTCACGAAGGTCGAGAGCGGCGACGAATTGCGCGCCGACACATCGATCATCGGTGCGCGCTCCGCTGCGCGAGAGCACCCATCGGCAAATCCCCTCGTCGTCGAGCAGGTAGGTGCACGATCGCGTGTGCACGGCGTAGACGATGTCGGACATTACGTCGCCACAAGCCCTATCATTTGTCGAGTTTCATCGCGACAGTTGAGTGGCGCCGGGCGTGATTGAAGAAGCGTCTCGAAGTGTTTTTCTACTGCGAATCGGGTTCTAGAGCACCGATCAGGTTGATTCCGTAATCAAATGGATAGTTTGCTTGTGTACTCAAGCAGGCAAAAGCAAGGCATAAAGCCTAGGCCCGAAGCTCCCACCGCGTGACAGACACCCAGTTCGGATCGCGGAGTGAGGGGCCCCGCGGCCGACTTGCTCGGCGCGGGGAGCGAGGGCGCGAGCCCTCGCTCCCTGGGTAAAGAAAGCTAGAGCACCCCGCGATTGTTGGAGATTTCCGATATTCACAAATTGCTGAACTCATTCGCGATTCAAGGTATTCGGTGCTCTAGATAGAGCACGGCAAGCGGGGGCAACGTGAGCACGATCGATTGGGCAAACCCGTGGGCGGGAACGGGCGATGTGTCCACAACGCCGAGGTTGCCCATGCCGCTGCCGCCGTATTCGCGAGCATCGGTGTTGACGATCTCGCTATACCGGCCGGGTGAAGGTACGCCGATGCGATAGCCGTAGCGGGGAATGGGGGTGAAGTTTCCGACGATCACGACGTGAGGGCCGGCTTTGAGTGGGTCGACGGGGGCAGGAGTCGTCGACACGAGGGCCGCCGGGTCGGCGGATGCCTCGGCCGTTGGGGCCGCATTGAGTACACCTGTCTCGGGGGCGGCGTTGAGTACACCTTCGGCGGCGCCGGCTGCGGAAGTGGAAACGCGTTCGGTTTCGATGAGCGCGAGGCGAAGGGCTGTGATCTCGGGAGACTCCGGTTCAACAACAACGGGGGGCGGCGGTTTGATTTTGGCGTTTTTGGCGTAGCGAACAAACGCCGCGACGCTCTGGTGGGCATCATTGGCGTCGATCCATTCAAACCCTTCCCACGAGCGATCTTCTTCCCAAAGCGCGGGGCGTGCTGTGTACACATGATTGAGGTCGCGAACGAGGCGCTGCAACCCGCGATGCTCTTCGGAGTTGAGCACTCCCCATTGCAGCTCGGCGGCTTCGTTCCACTCGGTGTATTGGCCGATTTCGCCCCCCATAAAGAGCAATTTTTTTCCCGGGTGGGCCCACATATACCCGTAGAGCGCGCGCAGATTGGCGCGTTGTCGCCACCAGTCTCCGGGCATTTTCGACAAGAGCGACTTTTTGAGATGCACCACTTCGTCGTGCGAGAGCGGCAAAAGGAAGTTTTCGGTGAATGCGTACATCAATCCGAAGGTGATCAGGTTGTGGTGAAAACTTCGGAAGATGGAGTCCATCGAGAAGTAGTTGAGGGTGTCGTGCATCCACCCCATGTTCCATTTCAGGCTGAAACCAAGGCCTCCGAGGTACGTGGGGCGCGTGACACCCGGCCACGAGGTGGACTCTTCGGCGCACACAACAACGCCTGGAAATCGAGTTGCGACGCGTTCATTCATGTCGCGAAGAAACGCGATCGCGTCGAGGTTTTCTCGGCCGCCGAACTTATTGGGCACCCACTGACCCGGGCCTTTGCCGTAGTCGAGGTAGAGCATGGACGCGACCGCATCGACGCGGAGACCGTCGGCATGAAACTCTTCGAGCCAGTAGAGAGCGTTGGCGACGAGGAAGTTTTTTACCTCGGGGCGGCCGTAATTGAAGATGAATGTGTTCCAGTGCGCGTGCTCTCCCTGCCGCGGATCGAGGTGTTCAAAGAGGGCGGTGCCGTCGAAGCGACCGAGCGCCCACGCGTCTTTGGGAAAGTGTGCGGGTACCCAATCGACGATGACGCCGATGCCTCGGGCATGGGCGCGATCGATGAAGTAACGAAGATCGTCGGGTTCACCGTAGCGCGCTGTGGGCGCGTAATAGCCGGCCACTTGGTAACCCCACGATCCGTCGTAGGGGTGCTCCATCACGGGCAGGAGTTCAATGTGTGAAAACCCCATTTCAGCCACGTAGTCGATGAGCTGATCGGCGAGTTCTCGGTAGGTTGGGAAGCCGGCCGCGGGATCGGTGGACGGTTCCCCCGCGGGCGTTTTGCGGCGCCACGATCCGAGGTGCACTTCGTAGATCGACATCGGACCGTCTTTGGGGTCGCGCGCGCGGCGCGCTTCCATCCACGCTTGGTCAGTAAATTGATAGCGTCTTTCGTACACTTTGGCGGCGTTGTTTGGCCGCAATTCAAAGGCGTTTGCGAACGGGTCGACTTTCATGAAAGTGACGCCGCGCGATGATCTGACTTCAAACTTGTAAAGCGCGCCGTGGCGCACATCGGGAAGAAAAATCTCCCACACGCCGCTTGGGCTTTGGCGCATCGGGTGAATGCGGCCATCCCATTGATTGAAGTCGCCCGCCACGCTCACGCGTGAAGCGAACGGCGCCCACACGGCAAAGCTCGTTCCGGTAACGCCGTCGATCTCGCGAACATGGGCGCCCAAATGCCGGAAGATTTGCTCATGTGTACCTTCGGCGAAGAGGTGATAGTCCACATCGCCGAGCGCGGGCGGAAACGAATACGGGTCGCGAAACGTGATGGTTCCGCCCTGCGTGCGAACCTCCACGCGATACGGGAAATGCTGCGAAACTCCTGGAAACATCGCTTGGAACAACCCTTCGGGTCGAATGCGCGATGCGAGGGTTACCGGATGTGCGGCAAGCGGTAGAATGCGCACCTCGGTTGCATCGGGCCGAAACACGCGAATCGTGAGCGCGCCGTCTTCAACGTGCGGGCCAAGGACCGAATGCGGATCGGGGTGAACATTGCGGGCGATCCGATCAAAGTCGTGCGGCGTACCCATGGCCGGTGTTGTACCGGAAAAGGCATCGGGAATGCTGTCTCCGAAGCAAAGACAGTGCTAACGACGTTGGAGAACGTGGGTGTGGAGGTTTGTATGGGCGAGATGGCAACTGAGCGGGCTTCGAAAAACGGCAGCGGCACGAACGGCCACAGCGCCTCGATGATCAAGGTGACCGCGCCGGCCACCGGTGAAGTGCTGGGTGAAGTGCCGGTGATGGGCGAGAGTGAAGTGCGGTCGATTGTCGCGCGCGCTCGGGCGGCTCAAAAACCCTGGGCGAGCCTGCCTATCGAAGAGCGCTGTGAGTTGGTGCTTCGATACAAAGAAGCGATCGTGGAGCGCTCGGACGAAGTGGTCGATTTGCTGGCGCGCGAGTGCGGAAAACCGAAACACGAGGGCCTCGCGCACGAAGTCATGATCGTGGCCGACATTGCGGCGTATTTTGCCAAGATCGCGCCGAAGTTGCTCGCGCCGCGCGAAGTGCCCATGCATTTGCTCAAACATCGAAAAGCGATGCTGCACTACGTTCCGCGCGGCGTCGTGGCGGTGATTTCGCCGTGGAACTTTCCGTTCCAACTTCCGCTTCGCGACATTCTGTTGGCGCTCATCGCGGGCAATTCGTGTGTACTCAAACCGAGTGAGATCACCCCGCTCATTGCGCTCAAGGCCAAGCAGATCTGGGATGAGGCCGGTCTTCCTCCCGACGTGTTTCAGGTGGTGACGGGGTATGGTCCCACGGGCGCGGCGCTCATCGACGCGGGCATTCAATTTTGTGTACTCACGGGCAGCGTTGCCACGGGCAAACGTGTGGCGGCCGCGTGCGGTGAGCGGCTGATTCCGTGCGTGATGGAGCTGGGTGGCAAGGCTCCCTTTATTGCGTGCGCCGACGTGGACGTGGAGCGAACCGCGCGCGGGATTGTGTACGGGGCTTTTGCGAACGCCGGTCAGGTGTGCATTTCAATTGAGCGTGTGTACGCACACCGGGAAGTGCATGACAGGCTCCTTTCGCGAGTTGTGGAGCTGACGCGCGAACTGAAAATGGGCGACCCGGCAACCGACTATGTGGACGTGGGCGCAATGATTTTTCCAAAACAAATGGACATTGCCGAAGCCCACATTCAGGACGCGGTTTCAAAGGGCGCCCGCATTGAGGTGGGTGGAAAACGTCGGTCGGGGCCGGGTCAGTTTTTTGAGCCGACAGTGCTCTCCAACTGCAACCACTCCATGAGCGTGATGACCGGTGAGATCTTCGGGCCGGTGGTGCCGTTTATGGCGGTTTCCTCGGATGAAGAGGCGCTTGCACACGCGAATGAATCGCACCTCGGCCTGAACGCGTACGTGTTTTCGGGCGATCGTGATCACGGGCGGCGCGTTGCAGAACGGGTCGAGGCAGGCAGCGTTCTTGTGAACGATGTACTCATCAACGGCGGCATGCCGGAGGCGCCGTTCGGCGGAATTAAGCAGAGCGGGTTTGGCCGCGTGATGAGCGATGAGTCGCTTCGCGAAATGTGCGACGTGCGTCACGTGAACGTTGAAAAGCTCTCCATGCCGAGCGATCCGTTTTGGTTTCCGTACAACGAGAAGAGCTACACAATGTTCCGCAAGGGGCTGAAGGCGCTCTTCGGCGGTGGGAGTCTTCTCGATCGGCTGAAGGGTCTGTTGTGAGCGCAAAGGCTCACTGAATACGCCTTTCCAGGCTGCATTCGTTTACATTCTAAAAAATTCGAATACAAATGCGTCCCCCCCCGCGGCGCGCACGCAGGTGGCTGGTGTTTTTCGTCACGAGCAGCCCCGATCACGCGTCCGAGCGAGACCCGGAGCGGAACATACGCTGCGTATTTGAGCACCGGAAGCGCAGCGAGGACGCGTCAGCGGGGCGCGCAGTAGAAAAACACCAGCCACCTAGGCGCGACGCTTGGGGGGGAAGGGCGCGCGAGCGACCGTGGGGGGGCAACTCCAAAGCGGGCCGGACACCGCGATATGGATTTATTGAAGTGCGCGGTCTTTCGATCGCACAGGTTTCAATTGACAGGGCGTGTGTACTAACCTGCCCGAGCCCTCATGTCGCTTTCGGACAAAGTCCAATATTACGCGCGCACCGACGTGGGGCGCCTGCGCGACCACAACGAGGATAACTACCTCGTTGATAAAAAGCTCAGTTTGTCGGTGGTTGCCGATGGAATGGGCGGACACGCGGCGGGTGAGGTGGCGAGCGCGCTCGCGGTTCGGATCATCCACGAGGAGATCAAAGCCAACCGTGAAGTGATTGAAGCGTACACACGCGGCGATGCGGACGCGCGGAGTGGATCAAAGGAGATTTTGGCTCTTTTGGAGCAGTCCGTTCAGCGAGCGTGTACCAAGATCCACGAGGAAGCCAAGCAGGATCCAAACAAGCGCGGCATGGGGACAACGCTGAGCGCGCTGCTCATTGCGGGGTCGCAGGGGTTTATCGCGCACGTTGGTGACAGTCGGATTTACCTGCTTCGCGATGGGAAGATCCAGCAGGTCACCGAAGATCACACGGTCTATAACGAGCTTGTAAAACGCGGGAAACTGACGCGCGACCAAATTGAAAAGGTGGCGCAGAAAAACGCGATCACGCGCGCTGTGGGTGTGTACGAACGCGTGGAAGTGGACACGCTCACCATTGAGGTGTTGCCCGGCGATCAGTTTCTTTTGGCGTCGGATGGGTTGCATGGGTACATCGCGCACACGGCTGAATTGGAGCCGTATCTCGAAGAGGCCGACGGCGATGTGGCGGCCGAAGAGCTGATCGCGCTGGCCAATCGAAAGGGCGGAAAAGACAACATCACGGCCGTTTTGGTGCGGCTCGGTGAAGGCGGCGATGAAGACAGCGTTCGCGCAAAACGGCTTGCTTTAAAGCGCGAAACGCTTGTGAAGATGCCGCTTTTTTCGCGGCTGAATGAACGCGAACTGTTGCGAATTATGCAAGTCGCCGAGGTGCGTGCGTACACACCGGGCGAAGAGGTGGTTCGCGAGGGAGATCGCGGCGACGAGCTGTTTATTGTGCTGAGCGGCCTGGTTCAGGTGGTTCGAGGCGACACGGTGCTCACTGAATTTGGGCAGGGTGAACACTTTGGCGAAATGGCGCTGATCCGAGCGGCTCCGCGTTCGGCAACGGTGATCGCGGTCGACCCGAGTGAACTCATCACACTGCATCGCGCGGACTTTTTTGAGATCCTTCGCAAAGAGCACGAGCTTGCGGTGAAGCTCCTGTGGCAGTTTTTGGGGGTGCTCGCGGACCGGCTGGATCAAACGTCGCGCGACCTATCCAACGCCAAAACAGAATTGGCGGCCGAGGATATCAGCGAAGAGATCTTTCCCGACCCTGAAAACGAAGAGGCGACGGCGGCGGGTGACGAAGAGTCAGAGCCGCCCGGCGATGAAAACGCGGTGGAAGAGGCAGCCGGTGAAGCGGCGCCGGGGCCGGATGAGGCTCCTCAAGAACCCGCCGGGTGAGCTTCGCATGGAGCAGTGACCTGTGGTTGACACGCTACCCGGCGGACCGATAGCGTCGCTGCGAGGAATGATGCGCACGCTTGGCAGAAGCTTTATGCGCCGCGGAGTTGGTTGTTTGTGTGCGGCAGCGGCTCTTTCGCCTGTGGTAGCCCATGCCGATGAGCCGAAAAGCTCCACCGAACCGCGCGTCATGATGGAGTCGGGCGAAGTGACGAATGTGGTCGACGCATTCGACGACGGGGATGTTTTTGACGCAAACGTCAGCCTCGGTTTTCAGTTTGCGTCGAAAAGCGCCAAGATCTATCGCGAAACGAGTATCGCGGCTCCCGGACTTTCGTCGGGTGGGTACACATCGCGGCTTATGAATGTGGCTCAATATTCGAGCACGATCGCTCGGCTGACGCCGCGTGTGGACATTGGCATCTACCATGACCTCGCGATCTACGCGCGTTTGCCAATTGTGCTTTCGTACCAGCAAAAACTCGATGGTTTGGAAGGCAGCGAAAACAAGCAGTCGGTGACGCTTGCGGGGATGCCGGGCGAACAGCTTTTCAGCCTACCGTTTAAGTCGCCTGATCGAAGCGGTTTAGAATATTTGGCGCTCGGTTTTGAGTTCGACATCTTTAATCAGGCGCGCGACAAATCGAAGCCGACGTGGCTTTTCGGCGCTGAAGTTCGGCTCGCTGTGGGCGATCCCATGCAGGCGTGCAACACGTCCACCACGCGGCTCAATGCGGTGCCAACAGGCTTTGCCGATCGAACACCTGTGCAATGCGCATCGCCAACGGATGTGAATCGGGACGGCCAGAATGAAGATGGATCGGCCGCGCAGTTGGAAGGCAACGATGTTTCGGCGCGCACCGCGGGCGTGACGCGCGGAACGATCGGGCTTGAAGCGCACACCATCCTGTCAAAACGAGTGAAGTACATTGAGCCGTACGGTGGCTTCGCGGCGCTTGTTGAGTTTTACAACTCCGACGACTTTACGCTGACAAACCTCGACGGATCGCTTGTGAATCATCCGCCGTTCCGCGGAAAAATGATTCTCGGCACCATGATTATTCCTTGGGAAAACCGCGAGAAATACGGGCGATTTACGCTCGATTTCAGGTTCACGGGTGAATATGTGTCGGAAGGGCGTGACTACTCAGAGCTGTTTGACGCTCTTGGATCGAGCGACGCGCCGTCGATGCGTTATCCGCAGTGGGCGGCCTACCGTCAGAACCCCAACTTCAACGAGGGGGATTGCACCGACGGTGACAGCAGCACGCCGTGTTACCCGCGCAGCGTTGTCGATCAAGGTTCGCAGAAAACGTACAACACAGGTCTGACTGATGTGTACGCACACGGAAGCTACCGCGCTTCGGCATCGGCTACGTGGCAGGCGAGTGAATACGTAAAGTTCTCGATCGGCGGCGGTTTCCAGTTTGACCAGGGGCACATCATCACGGGCGATCAGCCGTGCAACTCGGCGTTTAAAGAAGACGTGGGTCGCTCGGGGCCTTGTCACTCCGGCAACGACAACACGCAGGAGTTGGTGGCAACGGGCATTCCCAACCCAAACTACAGGTCGGCCGTAAACGTTGTGGGTCGCCGTTTTTACGTGGATACGTCGGCAACGTGGGATGTGGCGATCAGCGGCACCGTGATGTTTTAGGGGACGCGTGAACTTCGTAGCGCGCGCGGCCACAGCACTGCTTGTCGCATGCGCGGGCTTCTCGGCGCTGACTCCGCGTGCGTTCGCCGATGAGCCGTTGAGTACACACGAAGCTTCGCCCGAAGCGGAACGCAAAGCGCTCATCCTGCCGGCTCTCATCGACGATGGGACCAAGCGCCGCCCCTCGGCCACCGAAACCGAATGGGTGGCGCTTGTTGCCAAGTTGGATGACCTGCTTGCGGACACCGCGCGCGATTTGGGGCTCGCGGTGGAGAGTCGCAATGCCGCTGCGCTGGGCGAGCCCGAGATGATCGCGTTGGCGCAGCAAACGGGGCGGCTCGTGTTGGCTGCATGGGTACACATCGACGGCGCCGAGGTCGAGCTTCGGTTGACCGCCGCTGCACCGGGACGGCGCACCGTGGTTGCAAAAAGCGAACGGTTCGCGCGCGACGACGTCTCGGTGCGCACGGTGGTCATGCTGCGCGACGTTGTGAAAGACAGCGCGACTTCGGCCGAAAAGCCGAAGAGTACACATGTGGCAGCGCCGCCTTCGTTGGATCCGGCTCAGCTCGCGGTGACGGCGCGCAGTGAAGGGCGAACGGTGCTGGCCGTGAACGCCACAGTGTTCGGCGGGCTCATGGGCTTTTCGGTGGAGCGCGCGAGCGGGTCAAACGATCCCCGGTTGCTTTATCCGCTCGTTGCGGTGGGCGCCGGCATCGGTCTCGGCGCGTCGCTTTTGGTCGCCAACGAATGGGATGTGGGCACCGGCGACGCGTGGTTTTTATCGTCGGGCGGTGTCTGGCCCACGGCGGCGGCGCATCTCATCTACGAAGGCCGTTTCGGCGGCGCATCGGGGCACGCCGGCCCCGAGGGTGATCGATGGGCCTTCGGCGTTGTCGGCGGCGCGGCGGGACTCACGCTTTCCACGCTGAGTTTGGCGATGGGCGACATGAGCAACGGCGGCGCGGTTCTGGCGCACTCGGGCGGCGCGCTCGGTTTCGCTTTCGGCGGCCTCACAGAGTTGTTCGTGCGCGGCGATACCGGCATCGTGCCGTTTGCGGGCATGGGGTACGGCGCTGCGATCGGCTGGCTCGCGGCGGCCGGCGCGGCGACAACGCGATACCCGTTTGCTCCGGTGCGGATCCTCGCCCTTGACCTCGGCGCGGTGCTCGGTGGATTGGCGGGCGCCGCCCTTGCGAGTCCGCTCGTTTTCGATCACCCGACGAGTGACCAAACACGCGGGTGGATCGGGGCCATCGGGGGCGGCGCCCTGCTCGGCGCGGGCGCTGCGCTGTGGATCACCCGCGAGCCGGCCGCCGAGGCGAAAAAAAAGTCCGCCGGCTACAAGCTCGCACCGGGAACACACATTTTCCCGGAGCTTCCAGAAGTGGGAATGATCGGGCAATCCGCGCTCGCGCCACCGTCGCTCGGCGGTTCGCAAAACGGCGCGTGTACGCGTTCTCTGGCACAGCCCACGACATGCGCGCTAGAAGCAATCCCCGCTCCCGTATTTGGGGCGCGCATTCGAGGTTCCTGGTGAAGAAGTTTGAAGTGACGGACGCGGATATTGGATCGCGGCTCGACAAAATTGTGGTCGCACAGCTTGGCGGACTGGGCCGCGCGGGTGTGAAAAAACTCTTTGAGCAAGGCCGCGTTCGCGTTCTTCGAGCGGGTCACACGCGGCCGCAAAAAGCGTCGAAGGGTGAAACGGCGTCGCAGGGCGACGTCATTGAGGTCGACTTTGAAGAGGCGGCGTCCGGCGGCACAGTTCCCGACGCCGACGCGCCGCTTTCGATCGTTCTTGAGAGGGACGATCTTGTTGTGATTGACAAGCCCGCCGGACAGCCGAGCGCCCCCATCGATCCCGGCGAGCGCGGCACCGTGGCAAACGCCGTTCTCGCGCGGTATCCGGAAACGAAAGCCATTGGCTTTTCGGCGCGCGAGCCCGGCCTTGTGCACCGCCTGGATACCGATACAAGCGGGCTGCTTCTGGTGGCGCGCACCCTGCTCGCTTTCGAAACCCTTTCGCGCGCGCTGAAAGAAGGGCGAATCGACAAGCGCTACCACCTCCTCTGCAAAGGCGGCGACTTGCCCGAGAGCGGAACCATTGAAATTCCGCTTGCGCCTCACCCCAAAGATCGGCGCCGTGTGTACGCTTGCGTTCATCCGCGTGACGTGGCGCGTTATTCACCTCGCCCAGCGATCACGCACTACGTCCGACGGCTGGCGTGCGGCGACTTGTGGCTTGTTGAAGCGCGCGCCGCCAAAGCTTCACGACACCAAATTCGAGCGCATTTCGCGGCTATAGGGCATCCGCTCGCAGGGGATGCCCTCTACGGCGGTCCCGAGGTTGACGGGCTGACGCGGCACGCGCTCCATGCCGCTTCAATTGTATGGGGCGGCGACGCGTCGGTACCGGCATTTCACGCAATATCACCCTTGCCCGACGACATTCGAAGGATTGTAGAATCGTAGGGCAGACACGCGCGTTCCGCCCGGGAGCGGCGCCGGAAGAGGGCCTTGCAACACGAACCCCCCAGCATCCGCGACACCGCCATCGACGACGATCCACGCGCCAGCCTTTCAGCGCGCACGCAGACGCTCATCGGGATCAGCGCCGCCGGTTGGATGTTTTACGCCATTCGATCGCTCCTTACGCACGATTTCCCGTTTGCGATTGCAACCGGCGTTGCGTGTGTACTCACGGGTGGTGTGTACGCAATCCACCGGGCGAAGCCGCACAGAACGCGGCTCCTGGCGCACATCAATTGCGTCATCGCCACGCTGTTCATCCTGATTTCGTGCGCCCTTTCGGGTCAGGTGCTCTCGGCGTCGCTGCCTTACCTCGTGTGTGTACCCCTCTGCATGGGCTACCTGCACGGCTTTCGCACCGCGACTTTGTGGGCGGTTGTTTGCGCCGCGGCGGCCGCGCTCAATCACGGGTTAATGGTATTTTGGCCGCTCAAGCCGCTCTACCAAACCACCATCATCGATCACACCGTTGCGACAATTGTCCTCATCGCGATCATCGTGGGCCTCATCACCGGCACCGAGCGATTGCACAAGGCGCAAACCACCGCGCTCCGTAGGCGCGAAGCCCGCATTGAAGAACTCAATCTCGACCTGAAGAAAAAAACCGAAGAGGCCGAACAGGCTCGCGACAAAGCCATCGCCGCGTCGCGCGCCAAAGGTGATTTCGTCGCAACGTTGAGCCACGAAATCCGCACACCGCTGAACGGCGTTTTGGGCATGGCAGGGCTGCTTCTCGACGGCGAAATGGCCGCCGATCAGCGCGAACTCGTTCGCACGATTCGAACGAGCGGCGACGCCCTGCTTTCGCTCCTCAACGACATGCTCGACTTCTCGAAGATCGAAGCCGGCCGCCTCGAACTGGGTCAGTCGCCGTTTGACATTCGCGACTGCGTGGAAGACGCGTTCGATCTGCTCGGCGTCGCGGCCGCATCGAAACAACTGCGTCTCACCTTTGTGGGCCAAGCCAAAGGCGTCACCCGATTTATCGGCGACTCCGGTCGCGTGCGGCAAATCCTCGTGAACCTCGTTGGCAACGCGGTGAAGTTCACGGAACAGGGCGAGATCAAGGTTGAGATAACTTCGCAGCCGGTGGCGTCCGATGATCCAAACGGGGCCGGCGCAGGTGTACACGAAGTATCCATTGCCGTGAGCGACACAGGTATCGGCATCGACCCGAGGCGCATCGGCGGTTTGTTTGAACCGTTCACGCAGGCCGACTCTTCCACAACGAGGCGATTCGGCGGAACAGGCTTGGGTCTCGCGATCTGTAGGCGCCTCGCCGAGGCGATGAACGGCCGGGCCACCGTGGAGAGTACACCCGGCAAGGGCTCCACGTTTCGTGTGACGCTTCGGATCCACGCGGATGAACACGTTGTGTCGTCTGAGATCCCGCTTCTTCGCCGCAAACGCATTATTGTCGGCGTGGCCCACGAAACAACGCGCAAAGCCATTTGTGTACACATTGAACAAGTTGGCGCCGTTCCTGTTCCGTGTGCAACCCCCCAGGAGGTGAAGCGCACATTGCAAACAAGCGGCGTCGATGCACTCGTGGGTGATCCCGATTTCGTCGATGCAGGACGTGCCGTTGACCGTGAACTCCCGTCGGCGCACCTGCTTCCTCCGTGGGAGCCTCCGCCCCTCGCGCCCTTTGTACGGTCACCCGTGCGGCGCGACGAGTTGCGGCGAGCGCTCGTGCAGCTCTGGGGGGACGAACGACCGTCGCGAATCACGTCGGTTCCAACTGTTTTGTACCGCGAACATGAAGCGCCGCGCGTGCTCGTCGCCGAAGACAACCTCGTTAATCAACGGGTGATTCGCCTCATGTTGGAAAAGCTCGGTTGCAAACCGGCCGTGGTTGAAAACGGTCGCCGCGCTGTTGAAGCGGCAACCACGCAAACGTACGACCTCATCTTAATGGACATCCGCATGCCCGAAATGGACGGCATCACGGCCACGCGACAAATTCGGGCGCGCCTCACTCCCAACCGCCAACCGCTCATTGTGGCGATGACTGCAAACGTCACCGTCGACGACCGGCGCGACTGTGAAGCCGCCGGGATGAACGATTTTCTCGCCAAGCCCGTCGTCCTTACCGAACTTGCACGCGTTGTTGAAAGTGCAAGGCGCGCGCGAACGCCGCTCGCGGCGGGCGCCGAGCGCCGCAGCTAAACGTCGCTCGCTGGCAAGGCGCATACGTCTGCGGGTCCGGGCGCAGCGGCCCCACCGCCGCTCGGACATTATTTGTTCCTTCGGTCGCCGCAAATCCCGTGTCACCCGTCGGCGAAGCGACTATCGGATCCCCTTACCCATCACCATCGGAGGAGCCATGCCCAGCGATCTCGTGGTCCGTTTTCGAAGCGACGGAGCCAACCTCGAAGTGCCCGCAGAGCTAGTTGCCGTCGGAGCCGAAGCGCGCCCCGCGGCCGAGCAACATGCACGTTTGCCAAGCCAAGGCCCACGCCTCCTCCTCACCGGCGATCGTGACTATTTCGTGGCGCTTCCAGCCAACCTCCCCGAAGTAACGCGCACCGCGCTCACTGCCCGCGTCGGACGCACTGTCCTCGTTGTTTTTCCGGGCCGCTGGCCGGTTCGTCGCCGCGTCGCCCAGGTGTTTGGGCTCGAAGAAAAGGCGCCCCCGCCCGCTTCCGATCCCATCGATCTCACCGAGGGGCGCGAGGGAGCCGCACCCCTTTGGCTTTTGCCAAGCGGTCGATTTTCGTCCACCCGTGAAGGTGCACAAGCACTCGACAGCGCGGCGCTCGTTTCCGCCGCCCGCTGGATCAGCTCGCGCCGCCTCACCTCGTTTGAACGGTTGTTCGCTCCGAGCGCCTTCCACCCTGAAAAGCCCATTCGAACCGAAAGGCTGAGTGCCGAACAAGCACAACAAACGCTTGCCCAGTCGGCCGAAGCGCTTCAAGCGGCAACCCCAACCGGATCGCTCGCCGCCTCCGATGAAACCGCGGCCGCGCAACTGCGATCCGCAGCGCTCACAGTGCTTTCGCACCTCATCGCGACCGTGCTCAAAGACGCAACATTCCGAGGTGTCGCCGACAGCGCAGCGGCCCAGGTGTTCGCCCTCATCAACGCTGAAAGCGGCGACCGCGCAAAACCCATGTTGCGCGCCCATGCCATTCAACTACTCCAAATGCGCGCCCCCGCACTTTCAGAAGCCGATCGCCAAAAAACACTGGCGCTTGTCAAAACGCTTGTTCGCGCAGCTCCTCCGTATACAGACCTCATCGGCTCCTGGCGTTTTGCCATGTGCTCCGCCAGCGAGTTTCACGAGGGCGAGTGTAAAATTCTCGAAAACACCTACCAATTTAAAGAAATTCCAGCCCCCGCCGACGCGCCGAAGCCCCCCGGGTACGGTGGATATCGCGTATTCAAGGCGCCGTTCAAAACTCCCGCCGGTGACGACATCCTCGTTTTTGCGCGCTCGGCAATGCCGTACAACGAAAACCATGAAATGGGTGAGGCCTATTTCACCGGCATTCTCATCAACCGTCACGCTCAACTCGGCTCCTACGATATGCGCGCCGCCACAGCGAATATCAAACAGGCCGGTTACAAACTGATGATGAACAGCCAGTGCGCCGGCCTTACCACCCGATTCGCCATCTCGCGGTTGTTCCCCGATGCTGACATTCTCTCTTCGTGGGACTCCACCTATTTCCGCAATCCAAGCGGCAACCTCGTTGTTGCTTCAGAAGGGGTAGATTGTTTCGTCTCCGTGCTCGAAGGCATGGCTGCAAAAGAAACACATGCTCAAATCGAACAGCGAATTCGAAGGGTGCAGTGGTATCACCCCCAGAATCGAACGCCCGGTTTCGTCCAGTTTATCGGCCCCGCGCACCCCCTTGTTGTGGCCCGGTATAACGACGTAAACCACGACGGTAAAGGTGACTTCTACGACGGTTTCCTCGACCTTCAACTCACCGGTGTTGCTGAAGATCTATACGCGTCGGCAACTCCCAAAGACCCCGGCGTTGCAGCCTCTCAAATCAGCGGTGAAGCGGCCACCGGCGTGGGTTGGGCCGCGGGCAGCCTCAACCGCGTCACTCAATATTCAGACATCTGGTCTACCCTACCCGGCGACAGTGAAGGGCTTTACGTGTTCCAGTCGGGAGGTTTCTACTCGCACAAAGAGCCTCCGGCCGATGTACCCATGGGCAGCGACGTTGTTGAAGACTTGGGCCTTCTACCCGTGGTCTGTCGGTATTCAAAATCTACCACCGCAGCCGGCCTCACCGGTGAAGTGCTTTTCCACAGCTATCTCAGCCACGCAGCAAAAGAGCTAAAACGCCTTCTCGCCGCCGCTGAAGTGATGAATCGCGCGTTTGACCTTGGGTACCTTCCCAAAGAAGGCCTGCTTTCGAAACCGCTCGGACGCCGCGCCGCACTCCTGCTCACGCTCGCCGGCTTGTTGGAGTATCCGGCCGACCAAAACCACATCGACGGGCTCTGGGCAATGGCTCTCAAAATGCTCAATCTGCCCGACATCTCGCGAAGCGTTGTCCGCGGCTGCATTACAGAAGCCGATCACGACGCTTCCAACTACTACGGATCACGCCGCGGCATGCAGCAACTCGTCGGCACGGGAGAAGGCACCAACACAGGCGATCTCGGCCGCGCCGATCCCTCCGCGTATGAACGCATCAAGTCGTCCGATGTGACCGTGGGTAGAGCCCGCCCCCTCACAGTATAAAACCGTCAGGCGCCTTCCCGCCCGATCACCCGCCTCTCTGCCTGTCAAGAACTGTCCTTCCGCAGCAGCCGTCGCAAAGCCCGACCCCGCCTCGCGCGGACGGTCGGGCACACCTTTCGATCGGCGCGTCGGCAAAACGGCCGCTGCGACGCCGCGCTCGATTTGTTGTAGAGAACGTGTGGGTTCCCCTTTGCGCATGGGAATGACATTGTTTGTCCGCCCCTGGTTTGACATTCATCGTCGAAAGGGTAGGTACGGCGCCGCAACTGAGTGGTGGAGGGTTTTGTGGCGAGTTTGGCTCATGATGTGTTGGTTCAGGCGCTGCGCGATGATCTGAATTTGTTGCCGGCGTTGCTTCTGCGGACGGGTAGTGATGTGCGGCTTGAGTTGGCTCGTTCGGTCGACTCGACATTGCGTTTGGCGCGCCCCGTGGAGATTCGGCCGGATGTGGTGTATCTGACCTGTGATGGATGGCTGGCGTGTGAGGTTCAGAACAAGGTAGACCCGACAAAGCAGCGGAGTTGGTTGCTTGCGGCTGCCGTGTTAACTCATGTTCACGGGGTAATGGGCGATTTGGTGGTGATCACCGCTTCGCGCGCGGTGGCGAGATGGGCAACCAAGGTGGCTGTTGAATCAGGTTCTATTGGAACAACGCTTCGTCTGTCGCCGGTGGTTGTGTACCTTGGGTTGAAACAGGCCGAGGCTCTGCTCGATCCGGCGTTTCCTGAGCTTGGTTTGTGCGCTGCTTGGGCGATGAAACACCGTCACGGTCCAAAGGCGGCGCGCGTTGTGGAGCGAGCGATTGACCTGGCTGACGGCCTGCCAAAACCATTGCGAAAGTCGCAGTGGCGTGCGATATTTGACGGGCTGGGCGAAAAGATGAGGTTTCGCCTTCGCGAGGCGTCAATGCATCCTGATCGAGTTCCTGAAAGTCCTGCGACGCGTAAGCTCCGTTTGTTTCTCGAGGCCAACGCAGAGAGGCGAGGGCGCGCCGAGGGGGAAGCAAAAGGCCGCGCCAAGGAAGTAACGCATGCACTTAGGATCGTGCTGACTCAGCGAGGGTTGAAGCCCACTCCGGCGGAGTTGGCTGTTATCAACGGTTGTACAGATCTGACGGTATTGAGGATGTGGTTGGAACGGTCGGTCACGGCCTCTTCGGTGGCTGAAGTGCTGGCATTGCCGGCGGTTCCAAAGCGGTCAAAACGGCTTCGGCAAGTGGTTTAGAACGGCGGGTATAAAACGTCGCCCGCCAATGCAGGTGCCAAGTATAAAAACGGTATCACGCGGAGCGGCTTTGCATGGGGGACCGGGTACAACCGCCGGGTCGAACAAAACGTTTCGCGTGAAGTGTCGCGCCGGCTCTGATACTTCCCACTCGGTAAAGGAGCCGATTCTGACAAGCGCGCACGCCCCGATCACCATTCTCGGCGCCGGACTCACCGGCATGTCGGCGGCATTTCACCTTCGCAAAGCCGGCGTAGATTGCCACGTTTTTGAGCGCCTTCCCCACGTCGGCGGTCACGCGATCACTCTGTCCGAACAAGGTTACAAGTTTGATCGTACAGGCCACCTTCTCCACCTGCGCGACCCTTCCATTCGCGAACTGTGCCTCTCCTGGATCAAAGGCGGCGTTATCGAGATCGATCGTCAAAGCCGCATCTACTCGCACGGTGTGTACACGCGCTACCCATTCCAAGCCAACACATTCGGCCTCCCTGCCGACGTTGCGTACGCATGTGTCACCGACTTTGTGCGCGCTCATTTCGCCGCCGAAAAACCGCCGATTTCAAACTTTGAAGACTACTGCCGGGCGCACTTCGGCAACGCCATCAGCGACGCGTTTATGATCCCCTACAACACCAAGTTGTGGGGTGTACACCCGCGTGAAATCTCCGCCGCGTGGTGTACACGTTTCGTTCCGCTGCCCCGCCTCGAAGACGTGGTTGCCGGCGCCGTTGGCAAAAACGATCGCGAACTCGGCTATAACGCGCGCTTTTTATACCCGCGCCTCGGTATTGGCCAGTTGAGCGAAGGGCTGGCCCAAGCCACAGGTTCCGTTCAATGCAATACCGCTCCCCTCGCTGTTCATGCGGCCCAACGCACCGTGCAGTTTGCGAGCGGCCCCGTCGGGTACGAAGCGCTCATCTCCACAATCCCGCTTCCTCAACTCGTGGCGCTCATTCAAGACGCCCCCGACCATGTTCGCGAAGCCGCTTTGCGCCTCAAGTGTACACATCTCTACTATCTCGATGTGGCACTCAACACGCGGCCGCTCCTCCCCTACCACTGGATCTACGTGCCCGAAACGCGCTTTCCATTTTACCGCGTGGGCGCGTACTCCAATTTTTCAGACGCTATGGCGCCTCCCAACAAAGGCTGCCTCTACGTTGAACTCGCCGACAGAAGC
The DNA here is from genome assembly GCA_016712345.1 of Polyangiaceae bacterium. Lineage (GTDB taxonomy): Bacteria > Myxococcota_A > Polyangia > Polyangiales > Polyangiaceae > JADJRH01. Next base: position 602,354 of record JADJRH010000011.1, on the reverse strand, counting down.
GAACCCCACCTCGCAGAACTGCTCCCCAAAGTGGCCCAAAACCTCGTTGAAATGGGCCTCATCGTTGAACCTCACGCCATCCGTTTCGCGCGCCTGCGGCGGATCGATCACGCGTACGTGGTGTTCGACAACCACTACGAATCAAGCGTTGAAACCATCCAAGTGTACCTTCAAAAAATGCGGATTTTTTCGCACGGCCGTTACGGCGCATGGAACTACTCGTCCATGGAGGACGCGCTCCTTTACGGGCGCGACGCAGCCCGTGAAGCTGCAAAACTCATCGCGTCCAACCGTTCCTGTGATAGCTGACACTCCGCCGCTTCCATGTCCTCCCCGCCCGACTTCTCCATCGTTATCCCCGTTTTCAACGAAGAAGCCATTTTGCAGGCCGCCGTTGTCGACCTGCGCGAGCGCCTTTCCACGTTTCCCGAGCGGGCAGAAATCATCCTTGCCGAAAACGGCTCCACCGATCGCACACTCGAAATCGCCGTCAATCTCAGCCAACGTTTTCCCGACGTGCGATTTGTCACCATCGGCTCGCCCAACTACGGCAAAGCGCTGCGCGAAGGTGTACTCGCGAGCCGCGCGCAATACGTGGTGTGCGAAGAAATCGACCTCTGCGACACAACGTTTCATCGGCGCGCGCTCGACCTCTTAAAAACGCGAGCGCTCGACATGGTGATCGGCTCCAAACTTCTCCGCGGCGCCCAGGATGAACGCCCGTTCGTTCGCCACGCAGCGAGCCTTCTTTACAACGGTCTTCTTCGCGTTGCCGTTGGGTTTGAAGGCACCGACACCCACGGACTCAAGGCTTTCGATCGCGAGGCACTTCTCCCCGTTGTGAGCGCGTGCCTCGTCGATCGCGACGTTTTCGCCAGTGAACTCGTCGTGCGCGCGTATCGAGCGGGCCTGCGCATTCGCGAAATCCCGGTCCGCGTGCTCGAAAAAAGAACGCCTTCGATCAACCTCACCCGCCGCGTACCCAACGTTTTAAAAAATGTTGCGAAACTCACCTGGGCGGTGCGCATTCGCGGCTGACGTGCTCACCGGAGAGGCGTAGTCTGCGCGCGTGAGTTTCAACCCCTACGCCCCGCCTGAAGTTGAATTTCGCGAAACACCGCCCACCCCCGGGATGAACGCCGGTCCCTCGTCCGACTTCGGCATTGAAGAAGTGCTCCGTCAGGCGTGGGAAACGGTCAAAGTGCATTGGGTAGCCCTGGTCTTCGGCCCCATGATCGGTGGTGTGATCGGCGGCTTTCCAGGTCAGATCGTGAGCGGCATTGGCAACGCTTCCAAAGACAAAGACACCATGATCGGTACAACCATCGCCGCGGTGGTCATTGGAATGATCATCCAAACGTTTTTCACCGCGGGTGCCATTCAAATGCAGCTCACAGCCGCGCGCGGCGGCACACCTGAAGTCATGCAAATCTTCAAAGGCGGGCCCCACTATCTGCGCCTTCTCGGCACTCAACTCCTTGTCATGCTCGTTTGTCTCGGCGGATGTCTACTGCTCGTTATCCCCGGAATTTACCTGGCATTCGCATTCTCGATGGCGCCTTACTACGCTGTAGATGCCGAACTTGGCCCGATAGAAGCGATGCGCGCCAGTTGGGACGCTACGCGCGACAAACGAGGTCAACTGTTTTTATACTCCCTGGTAGGTTTTGGAATGGTGTTGCTCGGTTTGGCGGCGTGTTGCGTGGGTGTCATTCCCGTTCAGGTAACGCTGTCGCTGGGTACTGGCATCATCTTCACGCGGCTGTCAGGTCGCATGGGTAGCAGCGGCTTTATGTCGGTGCCGTCTCCCTTCCAACAAGGGGGGGGCTCGTCGGGATGGTGACAGTTCGCAGGCAGCGGCGGCTCGGCCCAAGCCGGGGCTCGGCGGGATGGTGACAGTTCGCAGGCAGCGGCGGCTCGGTTCAAGCCGATGCGCGGCGCGCCCACAAGCGCGCTCAGCCTTATACGGTCCGACCCGGTGCGGGGTGGATTGCTGTCAGGTTAGATCTGTACTGGATGTCCTCTAACGGGTAGATCTGTCGGACCGCGGCTTCGCGTCCATGCATGGACGTCGAGGGGCGCGGCGCATCGTTGAACCTTGCCGCCGCGCTGCGAACTGTCACCTCCCTCCTCGCTTTTCAGTTCCAAGACTGTCACCTCCCTCCTCGCCTTCCATTGGAATGTGTACTTTTGGGGCCGCTTCGCGGGGGCGGCTGCGAACTGTCACCTCCCTCCTCGCCTTCCATTGGGATGTGTACTTTTGGGCGGCGGAAGACTGTGGTCGCGCTTTCTATGGGGGCGCTCCATGTCTGAACGACCTACCCACGTTGCTTTGGTGACTGCGTTTAAGGCGGGGGCCACAATGGAGGGAATGAGGTGGCGCTCCACAAAGCCCCCATGGCTGGTGGAAAAATGGGTACACGCCATGTGTACACAATTGGGGTGCAACGCGTCGGCGGGTGTTACCAAATTGCCACCCCCCCGGTTACAGATTGACTACCGGGCTTTCGTTGGCCTCTTTTTTTGGGGCTTTGTGGCTCGCTGCGCGGTCGCACTCGGTTGGCCCACGCTTTGTAGGTTGGGGCCGGTCCAAACGCTTGGTGAGCTGTGGTCAACTTTTTCTCAAAGAATACGCAACTCTATTTCGCAGGCGTTTGGCGCGGAGGAGTTCACGTGCACCTTGCAACCATTGGCGCTCGCGTGTTGTTATCGCGTGCTCGGTCATGACCCAAGTCGCACCTGAAACAAGCGATGGTACTCCTTTGCAGGGAGATCTCATCGCGGGTAGATACCGGGTCGAGCGTGTGCTCGGTGAAGGCGGCATGGGCGTTGTGGTGGCCGCCGTCGACCAAACACTTAATCAAACGGTTGCGGTCAAGCTGCTCCTGCCTGAAGCCATGCAGCGCGAAGATGCTGTGGAGCGCTTTTTGCGGGAAGGTCGGGCCGCGGTTCAGATTTCAAGTGAACACATTGCGCGCGTTCTGGATGTGGGCACCGCCGAGAGCGGGCGGCCTTACATCGCCATGGAGTACCTTGTTGGAAAAGACTTGGGAGATACCCTTCAGGAGCGCGGTCCGCTGCCCATTTCAGAAGCGGTTGACTACGTGCTTCAGGCGGCGCTGGCCATCGCAGAAGCGCACGCGAAGGGGATCATCCATCGCGATCTCAAGCCGCCCAACATCTTTGTCACGCGCCGTGGAAACGGTGTGCCGTTTGTAAAAGTGCTCGACTTTGGGCTTTCGAAAATTGTTCGGCCCGATGCGCTTGAGCCGGCGCTCACAACGGCAAACGCCGTGATGGGTTCGCCGTATTACATGTCGCCCGAACAGGTGCGAAGTCATCGAACCATCGACGCGCGCACGGATATTTGGTCGCTCGGTGTCATCCTTTATGAATTGGTGACGGGTCGTCGGCCGTTTGAAGAGCAGGGTTTGGGAGGGCTCTTTGTACAGATCGGGGCCGAGCCGCATCCTCCCATTCATACGCGTGTACCGGGCGCGCCCGCGGAGTTTGAAGCGGCGGTCGACAAATGCCTTGAAAAAGCGCCCGACAACAGGTTTCAAACCGTGCCTGAGTTGGTGCGCGCCCTGTTGCCTTTCGCGCCCGAATCAACGCGTGTACACATCGAAAAAGCGCTTGGTTCGGAGGCCATCGCGGGCGCGCCGCCGAGCGGTGCAGGCGCGCCGCCGAGCGGTGCAGGCGCGCCGCCGAGCGGCGTTGGCCTACCTTCGCCGGGGGGCGTACCGGTGCGCGTGGCAACTCCCGAGGGTGGAAGTCATCGCGTCTCGGCGCCGCCGGCCGATCCCGATGCCCCAAGAATACGGATTGTGCCGCCAGGCCCAACAGCCATTGTCCCCGGTCGCCCGAGCAACCCCCCCTCTTCTGTCAGGACGGTCGAAGGGGCGCCGTTGAGTCAACCATCCCGGCCCAGTGCGGCCGAGCTTGAACGGCTCGCGGAGACGAAGCGCGGCAGCGCCATTGAGAGTCCAAAGTCGTATTTGGCGGTGTACATTTTGGCGGCGGTGCTGGCGCTCATCGCGGGCGCGGCGATTATGTTGCTTGTGATGAAATAGGGCGCGGCAGCGGATACTTCGTTTCATGGGTAGCCGCCCGCAGAGCGACGACTGAATCGTCTTGCCAAGACCTGAAGCGCCTGGACGCCTGTGACATCTCTTCACCACCGGGAGGACACGGAGGGACACCGAGGTTTTTGTTTCTTTCGCTGCTATGCGTACACATCAGCCGTGATCCCAGCCTGACAGGTGATCGGTCAGGCTGTGCAAGCCGATAGCAGTCTGAAATACAAGAAAACTCCGTGGATCTCCGTGATCTCCGTGCCTCCGTGTTGATTACGACGTGTCAGGTGGCTGGGCATTTCAGGTCGTCGCGGGGCGACGATGGTTTCGCGAGTCCGTGTTGATTACGACGTCTCAGGTGGCTGGGCATTTCAGGTCGTCGGGGGGCGACGATGGTTTCGCGAGTCCGTGTTGATTACGACGTCTCAGGCATCGAGACACTTCAGGTCATTGCGAGGCGGATTGCGAGGCCGCTGAAGCTCTACCCAAGTTTGTGGGTAGACGCAGTGACGTTACGGTGAGGTTGGGTTGACCGGCGGCGATTCAGGTTTTTTCTTGGTGGCCCAGATCTGAAGGATTTCTACCGTTACAGAAAATGCCATCGCAAAGTAGATGTACCCTTTGCCGATCTTCTGGTGAAAGCCTTCTGCCACCAGGAGAGCGCCGATCAGGATCAAGAAGGCGAGCGCCAAGATCTTGAGGGCCGGGTGTTTTTCAATGAACGAGACAATTGCACCCGAGAGCGCCAGCATGACCGCGACCGAGGTTAATACAGCGGCGATCATAATGGGTATGTGCGGGGTGAGTCCCACGGCGGTAATCACCGAGTCGAGTGAAAAAACAACATCGAGCGCAATGACCTGAATGAGCACCGCTCGGAGCGTGACTGTGGCTGCGGTGCTTTTCTTGTCGTCTGTCGCGTGATCGATTTTGTGGTGAATTTCGTAGGTGGCTTTGGCCAACAGAAACGCGCCGCCCAAAATCAAAATCAGGTCTTTGCCTGAAACCGATCTACCCATCACTTCAAAAAGCGGCTGGGTAAGACGCATCACCCAACTGATCGACAGAAGAAGGATGATGCGGGAGACAACCGCCAGAACAAGGCCCATTTTTCGGGCCTTTTCACGCTGCTCAACCGGAAGTTTACCGGCCAAAATGGCGATAAACACAATGTTGTCGATCCCGAGAACCACTTCCAACCCTGTGAGGGTAAAAAAGGCGATCAGGCTCTCGGCTGTTAGCAGTTCTGACATTGCGTCTCCCAAGCCGGCTTCGCGGCGGGCAGACCGATAGGGGACAATTGCCTCAGATTCAAGGGTTCAGCTCGATTGCGCGAGCCGATAGGACAAAAATGCAGATGAGTTGGGCCGCGGCGGCGGAAGATGTCCGCGACCGCGGTGTACACATTGCCGGATGGGTAGATTATTTTAGGAGCCAGCCGAAAAGCAGGCGTTTTGTGGTGTCGCGCGCCACGACCGAAATGGAGTCGACCAGTGGAATTTCTTTTGGACAGACTTCCACGCAGTTTTGGGCTTTGCCGCAGTCGGCCACTCCACCTTCAGCCATGAGAGCGTCGAGGCGCTGGTTTTTGTGCATTGCCCCGGAGGGATGCATGTTGAACAGGCGCACCTGGTTAATGGCGGCGGGCCCGATGAAGTTGGATGAATCGTTCACCTGGGGGCACGCTTCTAAACAGCAGCCGCAGGTCATGCAACGCGAGAGCGGATAACGCTCCTGTTGCTGCTCCTGCGATTCACGCGGGCCGGGCCCGAGTTCATGTGTACCGTCGAGATCGATCCACGCTTTGACGCGCTTCAGATCGTTAAACATGCGCGCTCGATCCACGACAAGATCGCGCACGACGGGGAACTTGCTCATGGGCTCGATGGTGATGGGCTCACCATTCGGAGCGAGCTGATCCACAAGGGCCGAACACGCTTGGCGCACGCGGCCGTTGATCACCATGGAGCAGGCGCCGCACACTTCTTCGAGGCACACGGCCTCCCAACACACCGGCGCAACCTCTTTGCCATCGGTGGTTTTGGGAAACTTCTGCACCTGCTGAAGCGCGCTGATCACGTTCATGTTGGGCAGGTAAGGCACCTTGAACTCTTCCCAACGTTTTGAGTCGGGTTTGTCCGCGGCGTCCTGCCGTCGAATTTTGAGGTGGACGAGCCGTGAGGGCGTGGCTTCTTTTGCGCTTTTTTCTGTGTCCGCCATGGTCGTCAGGCCTTCTGCGCGTCTTGGGTTTTGTTGTCGGGCAACTTGCCGGTTGCAGCGGCACTCGCGGCGCCGGCTTGTTCGTATTTGCGCTCGCGCGGTGCAACGAGGCTCACGTCAACAGCGTCGGTTCGTTCAATTGATTTGCCACCGATTGTGTAACTGAGCTGCCGCACGTATTCGACTTTGCCAACGCCTTTGTGCATTGCGAGTGTGGTGCGCATCCAGTCGGCGTCGTTGCGCTTTTCAAACGCCGGTTTGTAATGCGCGCCGCGCGACTCATCACGATTGCGCGCGCCCTGAGCAACCACGCGGGCGAGCACGAGCATGTTCTGAAAGTGCCGGGTGAACTGAGCACCTTGATTGGTGCGCGGTGAATCGTCGGGGCACTTGATGTTTTTGGCGCGCTCGTCGAGTTCGGTGATTTTTTCGAGCACTTTATCGAGCGTTTTGTTGTCGCGTTCGATCGTGCAATCACGAAGCATTGTGTCGCCGAGTTCTTGATGCAGTCGATACGGGTTTTCCGTGTTCGACTTATCCTGATTCATCTTCAAGATGCCTTCGTATTTTTCCTGTTCGCGCTTTTCAGCTTTTTCAAAAATGCTGCGCGGCAGGTCAAGAGCGCTCTTTTCAAGGTTTTTGCGATACGTCGCCACCGACGGGCCGGTGGCCATACCGCCGTAGATGCAGGACAAGAGCGAGTTGGCGCCGAGCCGATTGGCACCGTGATACGCAAAGTCGCTCTCACCTACGGCATAGAGGCCGGCAATGTTGGTGGAGTGATTGCGCGGTGACCCTGTTTTGAGCGAGCCGCGCGCGTCTTTCTCATAATCGACCCACAGGCCGCCCATGGAGTAATGCACCGCGGGGAACACTTTCATGGGGTTTTTGTAGGGATCGGTGCCCGCGAACTTCTCGTAGATCTCCAAGATGCCGGCGAGCTTCGATCGGAGGAAGCTCTCATCTTTGTGGGTGAGATCGAGGTACACCTCGTTTTCGTTTTTGCCCGTTTTCGAGTTGAGAATGCCGCGCCCCTCGTGGAAACACGTTTTGAAAATGGCGCGCGACGCGATGTCACGCGGCACGAGATTTCCGTAACCGGGGTACATGCGCTCCAAGAAATAATCGCGGTCTTTCTCGGGGATTTCGCGCGGATGACGCGCGTCTTTTTTGTCTTTCGGAACCCACACGCGACCGCCTTCACCGCGCGCGCTTTCACTGATCAAGCGGAGTTTGTCGGCGCCGGGAATGGCGGTGGGGTGCACCTGAATAAACTCGCCGTTCGCGTAACACGCGCCTTGTTGGTACACACTTGCGGCCGCGGTTCCGGTGCAGATCACGCTGAGCGTTGCGCGGCCGAAGATGATGCCGTTGCCTCCGGTGGCGAGCACCACGGCGTCGGCCGGAAAGCTCTTGATCTGCATGGTCTTCATGTCTTGCGCCACGCAGCCAACGCATGTTCCAGAGTCGTCGAGAACCGCCGAAAGGAAGTCCCAAAACTCAAACTTTCGAACGAGCTTTTCACCCGGGATCGCAACGCCGTGTTCGTCGGTCACGTCCATTGTTTCAAAGCGACGAACCTGCTCATCCAATGCGTACAAAAGTTGTTGGCCCGTGGTCGCGCCCGCGAACGCCGTGCGGTGAAACAGGGTGCCACCGAACCTTCGAAAATCGAGCAAGCCTTCAGGCGTGCGGTTGAAAGGTACACCCATGCGATCGAGCATGAACACAATGCCGGGCGCCGCTTCAGCCATGCCTTTTATCGGCGGCTGATCTGCCAAGAAGTCGCCGCCGTAGGCGGTTTCTTCGAGGTGAACTTGGGGACTGTCGCCTTCTCCCTTGGTATTCACGCTCGCGTTGATGCCGCCCTGCGCGCACACCGAGTGTGACCGCTTTACCGGCACGAGCGAAAGAAGGTCCACAGGGACTTTCGCTTCACACAACTTGATGACGGTCATCAGGCCCGCGAGCCCGCCGCCGACGACGACAACTCGCCGGACCTTACCGCCTTCGCTGTAGATGGTGCTTTTGGCCGCCATGATTCGAATGCTCCGATATCGCGTTTTCGGCGGCCAAAACGGCCGCTCTGTAACGCACAAAACCTAATGAGACGACGTTGTCAGATATGCCTCGCAGGCGTTTTTCGCCGCCTCACCTCTGCCAAACAATCCTCGATGCATCATGTTGGTAACGCTCTCACCCGTTGCAAAATGCACAACGGTGTTGAGGCCCAAGAAAAACACCGCGAGGCCGAGCAAACCAAAAACGCTCGCCGCCATTCGCTGCGATCTTCGGCTCACTGTGATGCCCCACGAAAAACAGAAACCCCAGAGTCCGTTCGCAAAGTGAAACGCACACGCGGCAATGCCGATCACGTAGGCAATTGCCATCCACGGAACGCCGCCTTTCGTAGCCGAAAGGCTCTCGCAAAGCGCGGGGTAAAACTGAGAAGTCTCAATCTTCCCGGCCACCTTTTGACCCCAATATTGGTAGAGATGCATTGCGATAAACGCGAATGCCACGAGGCCGGAGAAGCGCTGGAGAAAGTACATCCAGTTGCGCGAGTACGTGTACCGCGTGAAGTTTTGGCGGCCGTTCATCGCGATGTACACACCGTAGAGCGCGTGAAAAAGCAGGGGCAGCAAAATGAGCCCCCACTCCAACACGACAACGAACGGCATGTGCGTGATGTCGCGCACCGCGGCGTCGAACGGCTCTCGACCCGATGTCGCCTTCGCGTTCGTCCACAGGTGAAACATCATGAACGCGCCCACCGGAACCACACCCGAAAGCGAGTGCAGCTTGCGCATTAAGAACGCGCGCCGGTGCTTTTCAAACAGCGGAGAATCAGTTTGCGTGTGGTCGGACACGAGAACCTCTGTCCCGGTCGGCGAAACGTCTCCGGGTGGCGCTTTTCGAGCTAAATGCGATGGGCGCCGCGGGCGATGTATGGGAGAGCGTTCTGGACGTCAAGTGAACGCAAGGCACACGAAAATCCTGCTCGCCTCCGTGGTCGCCGCAAGCCTCGGCTGTTCACCGGCACCCACGGCTCGCAAGGCGCTCCCCGGCTTGCCACTCGCCGAGAGTTTGGGCGCGCAAGCCGCATTTCGACCCCTGCTCAAACGTTGGTCGGCCGCTCTCACACGTGAAGAGCGCACGCTCGTCGCGCAAGATGTCCGCAAATTCCTCGCGAAATATCCCAATGACGGTCAGGGGCCCGCGGCGGAAGCGCTCCTGGCTTGGTCCGCTGTTGAATGGGGAGATCTCGTTTCCGGGCGACGCCTATCGCGCGGAGCGCAAAATCATGGCCCCGGCAGTTGGCAAGACTTCACGTTTCTGATCGACGGCGCGATCAAACGTCGCAACGGCGACGCCGTCGGCGCGCTCAAAATTCTCGAACCGCTCGTGAGTACACTTATCGACGCGTGGGCGCGCGATCTCCTCAACGAAGAAGTAATCGCCGCCGCGATCCGCGCAGAAAAGCCCGCGCTCGCAGTGAGAACAATGAGCGTCTGGTTGCGCGAAGCCGGTGACGAAGAACGCCTGCTCGTGCGGGCGCGCGTCGAACGTGCGCTCAAAACGGTGGGCGACGCCGACCTCATCAAGATCTTCGATGAGCGCACCGCTCGCGGCGGCGGCAGCACCGAAAATGCTCTCGACCTTCTCCTCGTAGAGCGCATCGCAAAATCGCCATCGACACGCGCGATGCGCTGCTCGCCAAAAAACTCCTCGCCACAAGCGGCTCTCTTCTCGGAAGCCGCGGTGATGACGTCGCCCGCCTCGCCGCCGGTGCCGCGGCAATTCGCATTGATGCGCGCACCATCGGTTTGCTTCTTTCGTTTCGAAACTCCGACACGCGAAGGCGCAGCGCCGAAGTTGCCGCGGGCGTCACGTGGGGCCTCAAACTCCCCGGCTCCGGTGCGCGCCTCGTTGTTCGCAACGACGCCGGCGAGCTTGAAAACACCGAAGATGCGCTCACCGAATTGGGCCGCGACGGTGCCGCCGTAATCATCGCCGGCATCGCCGAAGAAGACGCGCGCGTCGCAGCGCGTTTCGCATCGAGTCAGAGCGTGCCGGTGGTTCTCATTGTCCGCCCGCCCGACGTGCGCGCTGTACACATCGGTCCAACACCCGCGCCGGCCGCTGCCGATGAGCAAAACACACAGCTCGTATTCTCATTTTCGCTCAATGTGTCGCCCGATGGGTTTAAGCCCTTGGCCGACTCACGCTTTACAGATTGGACAAATGCGTTTGGGACCAAACCCACCTTTTGGGCGGCGGCCGGCCGCGACGCCGCGGTGATTGCCCTCCAATCTGTAAAAGATCTTCCCGAGGCAACAACCGAAGACGTTGCCGAGGTAAAAAACCGCAGAAACACCGTTCGAGCGGCGCTCAACATCCCTGTTACAGAAACTCTTTGGAGTCCACCGCTCAGCGCAGGCGCTCCCCCCTCGTCTGAAAAGTAGCAAAAAACCTTAGAACGCAGCGCTTCGAAGAAATTCCAACCGGCGGCGTTTGGCAACTTCAGGCGACGCGTTGAAACACCGATAACCAAGCGGGAACGCCCGCCGAGTCGTTGGTTTCATACGTGGCCGGGCGGAGCAACTCCTCACGGAAAGATGCCAAATAGGTGCGCAGCTCTTCAGCCGAATAACCCCTGGGGCCCCGCTCGCGTGTGGTGTTTGTTTGGAAACCCAACATGACAAAACGCCCCCCTGGCAAGAGCACATTGGAAAGCTCTTGTACATAACGCAGGCGTTCTTCTTCGGCGATCACATGAAAAAGTCCACAGTCAAGCACCATGTCAAAAGGGCGACCCAACGCTTTTAGGTCGAGCGCATCCCCACAGACAAAGTGAGCTTTCAGACCCCGCCGATCGCGCTTTTTTTCAGCCTCGGCAATGGCGTAGGGAGTGGAGTCAACTCCCCAAGCTTCTACCCCTCTTTGGGCCAACTCCAACACATTTTCACCCGTGCCGCAGCCGAGGTCAACCGCGGAACCTGACACATTCAACTCGGCGAACAGCTGCACCAGATCCCGCTGCGGTCGGCCCAAGTCCCACGGCGGCGGTGTACCCTCATACGCTGTTACAAAGAACTCTTTCGTAGCCATCGCGCGAGCATACCATCCATCACGCGAGAGGCCGCGACTAATCACACTTCTGGGAACATTGAGCCGCTTTGTCCGCGCAGTCTTTCATACACGACAGATCGCCCACTTTGCAGTCGCGAATACAGGCAATGCTCGCATCGTTGCAGGCTGTCATGCACCCCAGTTTGGGAGGGCCGCTGGGAGCCGTTGAAGCGGATGCAGTCGCGGTGGCCGTGGCGGTTGGAGACGCGGAAGCTGTTGCTGAGGGCGTTACCGTTGGATCCGCTTTTGGAAGCGGCGTCGGCGGCGTGTCGGCGGGGGCGGTGGAAGCGGAAGCCGAGGCAGAAGCCGACGCCGAAGACGAGGGTAGAACCGGCGGTTCATCCCCTTTTCCAACCTTCCATTTGCCCGACCATTCTTGACACTCGCCCATGGCAATGACCACAAGCGAACCGTCACCCTCTTTTGTCAGCGTGCCCTCGCAGTCATTTTTGGTTGAAAATGTGCAGACGTTTTCTTTGCACTTGAGTTTGGAAAACAGCGCCGACCCCGCCGGTCCCGCTTTTATTGACCCGCCGAGAACACTTGTTCCACCCACTTTAATGTCCTGCGACGCGTTTAACGACATACCCGTTATGCTGATTCCGGTGTTTGTCAGATTCAGTTCATACCGGGTTGGAACAGGCACGGCGGCGAGCGTTTGATATCGACTGTAGGTGCCGGCCATTCCCTCCGGGAGATCTCCGCCGCCGCATGAAACAAGGCACGCCGTCAGCGGCATCAGCCACACTTTACCAATCCCCCACAAGCGCTTTTGGTCCAATTTCAGTGCCGTCATCGCGGGCACCCTACCATGCGCGGCTCCCGGCCCGATACATCAAAATCCTGCGCTCGCCGATGCAGGCGCCCGCCACGCCGGCCGTTTTCTATCTACCCATCCACACCAAACCCATGCTACGCCCCTTCGGTGAAAAGTGACTTTCTCCAAAAGTACGGTCCGTGGGCGGTTGTCACCGGGGCATCCTCCGGTATTGGTGAAGCCATCGCCCGTGAACTTGCCGCGCGCGGTGTACACCTGGTGCTATGCGCGCGCCGAAAAGACCGCTTGAGCGCGCTCGCGGCAGAACTCACAGGGCTCCACTCCATTCAAACGCGGGTTGTCGAGGTCGACCTATCCACCGACACTTTCCTTCCGACCATCACAGAAGTAACCAACGCGCTCGACGTTGGACTCCTCGTCAACAACGCCGGTTTCGGCGACAAGGGGCCCTTCATCGGGTGCGACCTGACAGAGCACCTGCGCATGCTTCACACCAACTGTCGTGCACCGCTCATGCTCGCCCACACATTTGCGCCAAAACTCATTGAGCGCGGGCGCGGCGGAATTTTGTTCACCTCTTCCACTGCCGCTTTTCAGGGCATTCCATTCGCGTCCCACTACGCTGCCACCAAAGGGTATGACCTCCAATTGGCAGAAGGCCTCTGGTATGAACTCAAACCTCAGGGGGTAGACGTGGTGGCTCTGTGCCCCGGCCCAACGGATACAGAAGGCCCGCGCAGAACAGGGGTTAACCCCGCAAAAGTTCCGATTTCCACAATGGATGCCAAATCCGTCGCCGAGTACGGTCTTAACGCTCTTGGTGGTAACCCTGTTGCCGTTCCAGGCATGACAAATCGCCTGCTCCATACCCTTGTCAAACTTGTTCCCCGCCGGGTCGCAACCGCCGTTTCAGGTAAAATGATCCAACGCGTCACGTCGTGAGCTTCAGCAGAGGGTAACTTCAGCCGCCTCGCAATGACTTGAGACCTTTCGGTTCCTGACACGTCGTAATCGCGGATGATGTGTACCCATTGCAGCCAACAAACCGAAATCCTCCGTGACCCTCCGTGTCCAGGCGCTTCAGGTCTTGGCGTGACGCTTCACCAGGAGTGCGGCGAGCCCGGCGGCAGCCTACTTACCCGCAAACAACACCTGCCAAACAATCAGTGCCACCACACTCAAGGCAATGAGCGCCGACGCAGCCATAAGCACTTTGCTGCGCGGATCACCCTTCACTTCAGTTTGGGAAAGCCGTTCTTCAGCCGGTGTGGATACACGCTGTTTTGTATCGTCCGCCGCCAAAGCTGCCGGCTCTGAGGCGACATGTTCGGCGCCCGAGGTGGACCCCGACGCATCGGCTTTTCCAGGCTGGTTGATACCCGCTTCAACACCGCCGGCCACATTGGACTGTGCCGCCGGCCCCGGAACCGTGGGCCGACTCGACTGCGGCGCCGGGCGAGTTGACTGGGGCGCCGGACGAGTTGACTGGGGCGCCGGACGAGTTGACTTTGGAGCAGAACGACCTGACTGCGGTCCGCCGCTCGTCGGTGGTCGACTTGACGGCGAAGCACTCACCACAGCGGCTTGGCGCGGCGTGGCAACGGGCGTTTCATCCTCTTTTGCAACACCCACTCGGTGCGACGCGGGCGGCTCAATCGGCGCGGGCGGACGCACTGTATCAATACGATTTTGATCCGGCTCGTCCGCAGTTTTCGACGCGGTAATTGCCGCACGCAGCACCGCGTCCGGCGCCACTCTTGTAGCCTCCCCCTCTTCTTCCTCGTCGTCGGTGTACGCTTTCGGAACAGTTTTTTGCGCGAGCGCGCTGCGGAGCGCCATCGGCGCAACATGCGTCGGCTCGTTATCGTCGTCGTCGGTGTACGCTTTCGGAACGGGCTTTTGTTGCGGCTGGCTCATCGCCTTCACCATCACGACTGTGTCGGTCGGCCCCTGAGCGGTGCTCGGGGTAACTATGGTTGAGGTGGCATTTGACGAGGAAGGCGGAGGCAGCGTCGCTTTCACATCTGCGGGCGACGCCAGCGCTCCAAGCTTTTCGGCCACCACCTCGGCCGATCCAATTCTCTTTTTGGCGTCGCGTTCAAGCAACGCGTGCACAAGTTCACAATACGCCGCATCCACTGTCGGTGCGACGGTTTGTAAGGGTTTAATGGGCTCCACGAGCACCTGGGTCAGCACTTCATGTGTACGCCCGTCAAAGAGGCGCCTTCCACTGACCATTTCGTAGAGCATCACGCCGAGCGCCCACAAATCGGTTCGACCGTCGAGGTCGCGCTCTCCCCTCACCTGCTCGGGGCTCATAAAGGCCGGCGAGCCAACGGCCATACCGGTTTCAGTGAGCGAGCGATCTGTTGTGAGAAGGTTTTTGCTGATCCCGAAGTCGACCACTTTTACGATCGGCGGCTCATCGCTTGCGCCGTGCAAGAAGATATTTGCCGGCTTGAGATCGCGATGCACAATGCCGCTCGCGTGAGCCACCGAAAGAGCGCGCGCCACATCGCGACCGATTGAAGCCGCTTCTTGGGTTGCAAGCGGCGCCCGCGCGTCGATCACTTCTTGAAGCGTTTGCCCCTGCAAAAGTTCGAGCACCAACACCGGACTGCCGTCGGGCAGCGACGTGACATCGTAGATGTCAATCACGTTTGGATGGTGCAGCGCCCCCGCCGCACGCGCCTCGCGAAGCAGCCGTTCACATTGCCTCGGCTCCGGTTTGATCAACAACTTGAGCGCCACTTTGCGGGACGTGGCCACGTTGACCGCAGACCACACAACACCCGCCGCTCCGCGCCCCAAAAGGTTTTGCAAACGGTATTTGCCGGCGACAAGAGCGCCGGGCACAAGGCTTGGTTTTGCCGGAGACGGAGGCATTTTCGTGTTTATCGCGGCATTCGGAGGGTACTTGTGCCAAGGCTGTTTTGTCGAGCGCTTTGTGTTGTGTACACAATAGTTTCCTCTCTCGCAGCTGAGGTAAGGTTCTCCACATGGTCCCCCAACCGAAACAACGCTCCGTTCGTTTGGCTATTTTTGCGGGTGCGATCAGCGCTTGTGCTTTTGTTGTTCCGCGCTTCATCAGTGGAGTGCCGGCCTCCGCTTATTTTGAAGGCGATCTCGCAGCTCACAAAGCTCTCGCCGCAGATGTAAAAAATCAGGTTGAAAGCGGCGTCGCGGCAACGGCTTTCCACACAGGCAGCGCTCGTTTTGACGGTGAATGGGCATTTGGCACATTCACGATGGCGGCTCTCGGGCTGGGAAACATCGTCGTCAGCCACCCTGAAACACGCGAGCATTACCTGGCAGCCCTTGACCGCGCCGCTGAAGAACTCGTGTCCCCCCAAACCAACACTTTCGGCACCGAGGCATGGGGTAACTTCGGGTTTGATGGTTTACCCGGTGGCAAAGGTCACGGTTATCTCGGGTACTCCAATTTGTCGTTGTCCATGGTCCGCTTGGTAGATCCCAACTCAAAAAGGGCAGATCTGCATGACAGGTTAACCGAGGCGCTCGCCAAACGGCTCGAAGAAAGCCCACACGCCCTATTTGAAACCTACCCAGGTGAAGCGTACCCCGCCGACATGGCCATGGTCGCGGGGTCTATCGCGCTTCACGACTGCGCTGTTGGAAGGCCCGAACGACCTTTCTTTAAAAAGTGGAAAGAAGACTTTTCCAAGTGGATTGATCCGGGCTCGGGCCTTTTATACCAGTCAGGTTTCTGGGAAAGCGGCAAACCCGCCGGACCTCCCCGCAGCTCGGGAACTGCGCTCGCCGCCCTCGCGCTTGCATACCTCGATCGCGATTTGTCCAAACAGCTCTTTTCAGGTTTGCAAAAAGCCCAAACATCGGTTCTCGGGTATTCGGCCATTCATGAATATGCCGCCGGTCAAACGGGCACCGGCGACATCGACTCCGGCCCCGTTGTTTTCGGCGTATCGGTATCGGCCACCGGCTTCACCATGGGAAGCGCCCGCCTTCACGGCGACAGAGAACTTTTTACAGGTCTGTACAGAACCGCCGACCTTTTTGGTGTACCGGTCCACAAACCTTCAGGCGTGCGATTTATGAGCGGCGGCCCGCTCGGAAACGCCATTTTACTCGCTATGACAACCGCCGGTTGGGACTACCAAAAATTCTGTAAAAAGGCGGCGCCGTGATCCCCAAAAAAACGCTATTTTTCTGCGCCGCCGCGGTTATACTCAACTGGGCGGGAGCTTACCTTCTCAACTCGCTTGGATTGGTAGAGCACATGCTCTCGCCGCACGGCAACACGCTGGTTTGGATCTTACCCTTGAGCGTTCTCTTTTATCTAGTCCGCTTTTTAGCGTACTTTTTGGTTCCCGGTCTTTTGCTCGGCACGTTTCTTGTGTACACAATCGAAAAGCGCCGTGCGCAGCTGCCTCCTGGGTAACTCCCCCCAGAGCGACGGCTCACGCGTCACGCAACGACCTGACGCGCTTTCGATCCCTGTGACGTCTCTTCACCACGGAGTTCCCCAGCGGCGCATGCGCCTCATTCGAACGGCGAGTA
This sequence comes from Polyangiaceae bacterium, assembly GCA_016712345.1. Taxonomy (GTDB): domain Bacteria; phylum Myxococcota_A; class Polyangia; order Polyangiales; family Polyangiaceae; genus JADJRH01. The sequence continues at coordinate 585,608 of JADJRH010000011.1, read as the reverse complement.
ACTCGTTGCGGTTGAGTTGTCGATGCAGCAGAAAAGAGCCCGTTCTGGGAGGTCCGGCGACTTGAGATGTCCATCACGTCGCCATCGACCGGTCTCGCCGGTCTCTCGTTTTCGTCGTGGCTGCGCTCGCCACAGAACTCCATCTGGAGAACCCGACGCGCCACGCTGTTCGCTTTTCCGCTTGGCGACGGGCAAGGGTGTCCCAAACGTCTCGACAAGACTGGATCCGTGCCTTGCAGAACGTTCCGCTAAAGGGAAGTTACCTAGGAGTCACGGAGGGACACGGAGGGTTTTGTTTCTTTCGCTGCGGGTACACATCAGCCGCGATCCCAAACCTGACAAGTTTTTGTCTAGCTGATGCAAGCCTATTGCAGCCTAAAATACAAAAAACTCCGTGGATCTCCGTGATCTCCGTGCCTCCGTGTTGATTACGACGTGTCAGGCATCGAGACATTTCAGGTCGTCGCGAGGCGTCACGGTGCTTTGGTGGTAATCCAGTCAACAATCAACTGCACTTTTTCTTTGGGCACCTGGGGCCAGGTTGCGGGCGGCATTGACCCGTCTTGAATGCGCATCAATGCTTTGTCGGCAATGGCCACCATTTCGTCATACGCTTCAAAGTCGATCTTGGGGGCGCCGTTTTGCCCGGTCTTGTGGCAAGGAGCGCAATACTCACCCATGATCGGCTCTATATCGGTTGCAAAGCTGAGAGGCGAACCGGTGGCAAACCGCGTTGCCGAGGTGCCCGAAAACACCCATACATCGCCGCTCTTTTCTACCGTTGCCACGGCAGCCATATCAGACTCAACCAAACTCGATACTTTGTCGGGAATATGCCCGGCTCGCACGCGCAACAAACCGCCTTTTGTCACCGCGTAAAGCCGCTGCTTAGAATCATCGAGCGCAAAACCTGACACCGCCACCCCGGGTTCGCCGTCAGGCGCCAGAGTATAAAGAACATACTGCCCGCCTGCGCTTCGCTCCACAAGTCCTTTGTCGGACGCAAAGTACACATTTGACCCCGCGTCACACGCGCGACTCGAACAGGCCATTTCACCTACCTTGCCAATGTCAAACACCAGCGGGTAGCCAAGTTGCGACCCTTTATCAACTTCGTAAACGCGGTTGTTCCAGGCCGCAAAAAGCATATCTTTTTGACCGAGAGCCGCACTTGGAACGCCGGTTTCATCCCCCACCGTCCAATGGATTGTTTCTCCACTCTGCCACTCAACCACCCCTTCTTGAGTTTGAAGCACCACGTACGCTTCGGCTTCACCGCTTGCGTCGTCGTCGGCGAGACGTGTACTCATCCCAACAATGCCCATGGGGTGAAGCGATTCATGCCCGTTTGAGCGGGTTAACACGCCGTCAAGAGCCACATAAAGGCCCGTTTCCGCCGCAATGAGTACACCCGTCTCAATGGGGGTTGCCGCCGACACTATCCCCGTGTCAAACGCCAAGTCAGGTTCATCACCCACAATTGGAAATTCGGTGGTTCCAGTAATTTCTGCCCCAAACACGGCCACACTTGTTCCAACAACCGCCGTGGCTCCCCTTGATGCAGCGGCTGTTGCGTAGCCCTCCACCAAAAAAGAAGCCTGGTCCGGTTCATCACCCGTTTGAGTGGGTACCCCCGGCACAACAATCAATTGGGGAGGGCCGGCGCCTTCTCCACCGCTTCCCCCGGAGGCTCCGCTCCCACCGCTCCCGCCTTCACCACCGGAGCCGGTGGTGCCTCCGTCACACGCCGAAAGAAGTACACATGCCCAAAGCACTCGTTCAAAGCGCACGGTCGGCACGTTATCAGCTTTTTAAACCAATGCTCAATGTGCTCCGCGTAGAAACCGGGGCACGCCGTTTGAAACTCCCCTTTTTCGTGTTCAAACCAAAAGCCAATTGACTCTTCCGCCTAACCTTTGGTCTGATGATGAACTTCACGCCACGCGTTACTTAACCACCTACGGAGCCTGCATGAAGACTCCCCCGTCCTCGGTTGTTCAACGCACGTTCGCCGCCGCCGCCGTTGCAACGTCGGTGCTTTTGTCGGCCCACTCGCCGGCCTCCGCCGACGAAGCCGTCTGCGCGCTCCACCGCGAATTGCCGGTGGAACGACAAATTCGGCGATTGTCAATTGATTTGCGCGGCACGGTGCCCGATCTCGCAGATTACGAAGCGGCCAAGGGAGCCACCTCGGTTCCCGACAGCATTATCGACGCCTACCTCGCAAGCGACGAGGTTCGCGTTCAAATGCGCCGCTACCATGAAAGTCTTTTGTGGACCAACCCGGCCATCATTATCGGTGACGTTGGGTTTGCCCTTTCCACGGTCGACTTCGGCGGCGGCACGGTGGTTCATTACATATCCGGTCGGCGCGGCGTCTACCGTGGCGGTGACAGCACGCACACCTGTCAAAACAAACCCCAGTCAGACTTGGGATATGGCCCAGACGGGCGGCCGATCTCCGAGTTGAAGGGCAAAGACAACGGGGTAGACTGGTTTGCTGAAGGTTGGGTAGAAGCGCATCCTTATTGGGAAGCCGACCCAAACAAAAAAATCAAAATCTGCGCTTTTGACGCGCAAACAAGTGAAACGTACACCATCCCCACAGGCGCCACCGCGGGCACATATTCGTGCAACCATGTGCTCGCCAACAGTCAACTCTCGGCAGACAAGAAAAACCCCTGCGGTTGCGGTCCTGACCTCAACTACTGCATTCTGACAGGCACCGTTCAGCCAGTCATTCTGAGCGCCATTCGCGAGCAAATGCTCCGGTTCATCGATCTCCACACAGCCGGCGGCAGACCTTACTCAGAACTTCTCACCTCCAAAGCGGCGCATTATAACGGCCCACTTGTTCACTACTTCAACTACCTGAGCAAAGAACAAACCTTCTCGCGCACACAAAACATCCATCAACCGGCCGACGGACCCCTCCCCAATCTGAGCTACCTCCAGCAAGATCAATGGGTAGAAATCGAGCGAGAATCTCCCCATGCCGGCCTCCTCACGTTGCCGGCCTACCTCCTTCGGTTTCAAACCAACCGCGGCCGCGCCAATCGCTACCGCATTGCGTTCACGGGCGAATATTTTCAACCGCCCAGCACCAAAGACACCAATTGCGCCCAAGAGGGAAAAGATCTGACAGATCGCTGCGTATGCCGCGGTTGCCATCTCACGCTCGAACCGCTGGCCGCCCACTTTGGCAAATTTGTAGAGGCGGGCACCACGGTACTCAGCGCGTTTGAACCTGAATATGCCACCCAAAACGCCTGCGCAAAGGGCATTGGCCCCGCTTCCACGGCGTGGTGTGACAGATATTATCTTCCCGTTCCCAGCATGGCCGATCCTGATATTCGGCCTTACCGTCTCAAAGCGCTCGAGTTTGACGACCCAGACCATCCCGCAGTTGGGCCCAACTTTGAAGCGGGCCCCGGCGGGCTCGCGCAAGGTCATATCGATAAAGGGGTCTTCCACCGCGTCGCGGTAGAACACTTGTTTGAGTTTCTCATGAAAAGGCCCCCCAACCTTGATGTCACGTCCCCCGACTTTGAAGGGGATATCGTTCAACAGATCGCCGACGACTTTCAGGTTCACGACGATTTCAAAAAAGCCGTGCGCGACCTTGTTAAACTTCCTGCCTACCGGAGGATGCCGTGAACCATCGCACCCTTCGATCGCTGTTCCTGCTCGCCCCCCTCGCCCTTGTTGCCTGCTCCAAGGGTGAACCTACCCAAGAGCCAAAACAAAAAGACACCTCGCAGGAGCAGCAGCCAGAATGGCAACATCCCACGGTCGACGCCAACGGCGATTCTCAACCCGGGCCGGATGATCTCTTTGGATCTCCCCGTCCCCCCATGGGTAGATCGGTCCGCCGCATGCCGCTCGACACCCTTCAAGCGGCCATGACAAAGGTGGCTGGAAACGACGTCTACGGCAACCCGATAGAATGGAAGGTCAACGGCAAAAACGGTTTCAGCGACGCCGCGTTTGGCAAGGCGCTGGGTCGTCCCGACTTCCAAGCTTCCACCCAGGAAAACGCCGTTTCTTCGGCTCTCTACCTCAAGTTTGTGGGTGATGCCGCACGCGACATCTGCTTCCAAATGGCCAAAAATGACCAAAAGCGTGACCAAGTTGACACGCGTACACTCTTCCCCAAGGCGCCGGTTGACGGCACCGCTACAGACGCACAAAAAACGGAGAACGCCCAATATCTCATTCTTCGGTTTTTGGGCCTGCGGGTAGAAACAGATCATCCCATGGTAGAGGCGCTTCTAACCGTCCAAGCCACCGGTGAGGCCAACGCCGTTGCCGCCGGTGCTGAGTTAACACCCGCCGCCGAAGGCTGGCGAGGTGCGTGTGTCACCCTTTTTGAATCTCCCCTTTTCCACAACGATTGACGAGGAGGCCCCGAGATGAAACATCGCATGCTCTCTCGCCGCGCCGCCCTCGGCGCATTGGGTGTCGGAACCGGAGCGTACCTGCTCGACGGTTTTATTGGACTACCCTTCGCAAAGGCAGAAGGAAACTGCCCCACACCCGATGAAGCGCCGCTCCTTGTGATGTGTGAGTTCACAAGCGGTTGGGACACGCTTCTCTGTCTCGATCCCCGTAACCATCAAGTGTACGGTGAAGCGGGCGGCGGCATCCATACCGCTTATGACCAAATCACCGACGCGCCCACAGCGGCCATGCTCGACGCAACGGGCGGCACGGGGCTCTACCAACCAAACGGTTGCAACATTCAATTTGGCCCAGCAATGAGCCAAAATTTGGTCACCCAACACAAAGACGACCTGTGCGTTGTGCGCGGCGTCCAAATGGGTACACTCACACACGAAGTTGGGCGCCGCTACTTCCTGACGGGTAAGGTTCCGCGCGGCCTCGCGGCGTCGGGTTCGTCGCTTGAAACGGCGTGGGTAGCCCTATCAGGTCACATTGATGAGTTTCAAATTCCAAACCTCGTGGCGGGTGGAGCAGAAACGTACAACGAGGGCCTCTCCCCCCAGGCGAGCGGCTTAACCGTTCCAAGCTATGCAGAAATGGCTCAAGTGCTTCGGCCGCTCAACGCGTCGCTGGGCCTGCATGGTAAAGTTGACCAAGCCGCGGCCGAGTTCCACCATGCCGCTTTCTGTGAGCATCTTCAATACGACGGTGCCGATCACGTTTCTACCCATCTCTCTGCTTGGAATACGGCTCAAACGCTGGCCAACGGCGGGTTGTGGAAACACTTTGACTTTAAGGCCGCGCCCCCGGTGGGGAGTCCACTCGACAAACTGTACGACACGTTTGGAGTCAACAAAGCCAACCCGGCTGCCACCCTGTCAGGCAAACCCAAGGGCCAGGCGGCACTCGCCGCTCAGGCGTTGGTTAACCGCATCAGTCAGGTGGTTCTCCTGCGTCTCGTCAATATTACCGACGCGCACTTTGACGATGATTGGCAAACCAACCATCCCCGTTTAATTCGCGACGGGTTTGACGCCTTGGCAGACCTCATCACCCTCCTCAAAAACACAGAAGACAAACCCGGTAAGAGCTTCTGGGATCGAACCACCGTCCTCTGTTTCTCAGACTTTGCACGCACCCCTGTCATTAACCCGCAAGGTGGGCGTGACCACCACCTGGCGTCGGCGTGTCTCATTGCCGGCCAAGGCATCAAGGGTAACATCGCCGTGGGTGCAAACAAAGACACCACCTACGACACTCGCCCGATGAATCTTGCCACCGGTCAACCCGACGATGAAATGGGTCATCTCGTCAGGCCGTCTGACATTCATGCCACCGTTCTGACAGCGGCCGGCCTCTGTTACAACCACATTTCCAATCAAGACCCCAAACTCATCACGGCCATTCTCAAATAAGCGCCCCCGCGCGCAGATCAAAAGCGATCTGCGCGCAAATTCAACTCAAGCAAGCTTCCCATTAAAAAGCGCTGCCAAGTCGGCCGACAGCGACTTGATCCCCGTTCTTTCCAACGAAAGGTGCTTGATCGGCGGCGCCTTCAGCCCTTCAAGCGACTTGAGCTTTGGACAGCGGTCAATGGACAAATACCAAAGGTGAGGCCGGTCGGCCAAACACGCCACGCTTGTCAACCTGGGTAGATTGTACAAATACACCGAGCGCAGTTCTGGCAGCGTGCCCAAAAAATCAACGTCCGGCGGATCAACCCCCACCAACTCCACCTCGTCGAGTCGAGCGTGCCCTCTCAACGCCGGCAACGCCGCCACCTCACCCATTTGATCCAACCGAATGCGCTTTAACGCGGGCAGATTGGCAAGCGGCGTCAGATCTGCCCGAGCGCTTGTAAACATTTGCACCCAATTTAACCCGGGCAAATTGGCAAGCGACCCAAGCGACGTCAAACGCACGCAGTGGTGAATGTGCAGCGCGTCCAGTTTGGGAAGGTTGTCAATTCCATTCAAGGCCGTCAAATTTTCCAACTCCCAAAGAGCTATACTTTCCAACTCGGGGTGGCCTGAAAGCGGGGCTACACTGGTAAGATCCGTCAAACCGCTCAGCGTTAACCTTTTGAGCGAAGGAAACCCCTTCACCCATGAAATATCGGCGACGCCCGTTAAGTTGTACACGCGAATTTCGGTCACGCTGGGCATTTGAAACGACGCATCCGTCGGCAAAATCGGCCCCAGGTACTTTAGATCCAAATGGGTAAGCTCCCCAAACGCGCGCAACCAATTCAGGTCAAAAGGCCGGTCCACCTCTTTTCCACCTTCAGGCCCGGTAATAATCAACCGCTTTGCTTCCGCCCGAATTTGAGCCGCAACGGCACACTCGGCGGGCGCTGTGGCTACCAATCCATAAAGAGCCAAAAGCCCTGTTGGCTTTTTCCAACCCGGCGCGTGTACACAATACTTTTTGTCGTCGTATTTTGCGTCTGCCAAAAGTTCGTTCCAAACGCGAACATCTCCCGACGACTGCGCCAGCGAAAGCCCGGCCTGCACGTCGGCCACATTGGCTGACTCAACCAGCTTTTTTACCTGCGAAAGAACACCTTTTACGGCCTTTTCGACAATGCGTTTTGGTGCCGGCGGCTTTTGCGGCTCTTTCTCCATAAGCTTTTTAAAGTTTGGGTCACGCGCCCATGTACACAATCGGCGAAGAGCCGGGAGTACACTTTCTTTATCCACCGCCGTTCCGTACAAAAGCACCGCTCGCACGTTGGGGTGCCCTTCAAGCGATTGGATATTCGACACTCCGGGACAATTGGCGAGCCCTACCCATGTCAGACCCGTAAGCTCCTTTAGAGTGGAAACATCCACCAATGTTTCAGACCGCACTTCCAAGCCGGTAAGTTGAGTAGCGCCTGAAAACGCCGATAAATCGCGCAGCGGTTGACCTCCATTTTTCGACTTTTTGATAATCACCGTTCGGAGCGCCGGGCTTTTTGCAATTGCCGACAGGTTGTCCACACTGGCCCCCTCCAGTTCCAGCCATCGCAGCTTGGGATGGTGAAGCCCGCCCACCACTCGAATGTTTCCAAGTTGGACTGTCCACACGTTGGGCAACTTTTCTACCCACCGGTTTAGGTCCGCTGAAAGCCCATCCATCCGGCCGTAAAAGAGGATTCCTGTAATTCTCTCGCGGGCCGCGCGCACCACCTCAGAATTGTCGGGCGCCATGGCGAGAACATCCAAAAACACATTGCGGCACCAGTCAGGTATCACGTTGCTGCACGCTTCACGCTCGCCCTCAAGAAGCCGCTCAAACAACTGCACATCATGACTGGCGGCAAGGGTTGCGAGCGCCGCCTCGCGATGAGACAGGTCAAACGAGATCAGGTCGCGCGACAGCGATTGAAAAAGAGTTTCTGTGGTGCTCATGGCCAACTGAACCGAGCCTTATAGCCGCTTGATTCGTCCGTGACAACCGCGACAGCTTGTAGAAGAAGAGACGTAGTCCAAAACAAGCGATAACAGCCAAACACGCTTTGCGAAGCACGGATTCAGGTCTTGCCGTGGCGTCACAGCGGTCGTTGCCCGCCGCCAAGCGGAAAAGCGAAAAGCGTGGCGCGTCAGGTTCTCCACATGGAGTTCTGTGGCCACGGTAGCCCGGACGAAAACGTAAGACCGGCGAAACCGGTGGCTGGTAGGTTTTGAACACCTGAAATCGCCAAACGCTCAAGACGAGGAATGCTCTGAAACGCTACGTTTTCCGGGTGCTCTCGAACTTTCACAGCGTCTCCATTTTCTTATCGCTTGTTTTGGGGCTATCCTGTCAATGTCAGAACATACCCATGACCCACCTCCCCGGTTCTAAGGGTAAACTCCTCTTCATGGTGCATGGTAAACCCGCACTTTTGCAGCACCCGGAGCGAAGCTGCGTTGTGTTTCGCCACGCGCGCCCACAACGGTCGAACTTGGAGCAACTCTAGGAGCTGCTCCAGCGCTTTCGTGGCAATCCCCTTCCCCCAAAAGGCGCGCCCCAACCAATATCCCACCGTCCAATTGTCATCCGCAAGCCAACCCACCACATGACCCGCCACATCACCGTCCACGGCGATCACCCGCAGGGTCACCTGACGGTCTGCCATGATCTTTTTCCAGTGCGCAAAAAACTCTTCCCGCTCGCGCGGACTCACAAGTGCCATTTGCACCGATTCAGGATCGCGCTGCTGCTCAAACAACTCATCCAAGTCACTTTCAACAACGGGCCGCAGCACCACAGACACCCAAGACATTCCCCGTTCTACCTTTGCGGGGTGCCTCAGCGCAAACACCCCCGGCGCCCGGAGGTGAAAAAGCTTTTTTTCAAGGGCTTTGGAGCCGATCCGACGTTGCCGCTTGACAATTGCGGCACGTGGACACACCTTAGACAAATCATGAACAACCGCAGCACCCCCCGACGACCCGCCCGTCTAATTCAACTTCGCAACACCCTCTTTCCCGCCGCCATCACCGGCATCTTGGCCCTCATGGGTCTCGTTGGATGCACCCCTTCCACAACCGAGCGCCTGGGCCTCGCCCCCCTCCAAACGGTGCCCTCGGTTGACCTCAAACAGTACACCGGCACCTGGTATGAAATTGCCAACTACCCTCAGCGCTTTCAAGAAGGGTGCACCAACACAACGGCCACCTATACTCTCCGCGACGATGGGGAGATCAACGTATTAAACCGCTGCAACAAGTTCGCTACCGACGGCCCTGTCGACACGGCAGAAGGTCGAGCGCGCGTTGTCGACTCCACATCCAATGCCAAACTACAAGTATCGTTTTTTAGACCCTTTTGGGGTGACTACTGGGTGATCGACCTCGCGCCTGATTACTCGTACGCCGTTGTTGGGCACCCTGGGCGAGACTACCTCTGGATCTTGAGCCGAACGCCCACCATGGATGAAGCGACGTACACCCAAATCGTGGGTAGGTTAACCGAAAAGGGGTATGAAGCGAGCCGCATTGTGCGCACCGTTCAATCACCAAACCGCACCGCAAGCGCCCAAGAAAGGCCCGCCGGCTGAATTGCCCGCCAACGCAGCAGGTGTACCTCGCCTCATTTTTCCAATCATGGCGCCTGTTCGATGGGCATGACTCCTGATAGCGTTGTTGGGCATGGCATTGGTAACTCCCGACGGCCTTTCAAACGCGCTACTTCGCTGATCCTGAAGATCCGCACGCGCCGCCCACCTTGGTCTGGAATGCGATGAGCCCAGAAGAGAAACGGCGCGTGACAATGGCCCTGCCAAGTGAGTTTCCGTGGACACATCCACCCGAGGGCGACCGGCATTTCAATTCCAAAGCCGAGGCCATTAGCACGCTGGGCAGGCACTTTCAGCGGGTCGGACACCGGGTGTACATATCCGGCGAGTGCCCATTTATTATCCCGGTGAGCGGCTGATTTCGGCGGATCTCATTGCCGTGCTCGACGTGGAAATGCGCGAGCGCGACAGTTGGGTGGTAGATCTGGAAGGGAAAGGGGTTGACTTTGCGCTGGAGATTCACGTTCGCCGCGATCGCCGAAAGGACATCACACGCAATGTGGAGCAGTACGCTCGGTTGGGCATTCCTGAATACTTTGTGTTTGACCGCGCGCGGGGGGACTTATTTGGGTTTCGCCTACCCACACCCAAAGCGGCCGTTTACGAGCGCATTGCTCCCCATCAAGGGCGCATTGAGTCTCGCGTTTTGGGTCTGGATTTAGCCCTGCTTGGAAACAAACTGCGTTTTCTTGTGGGTGATGCAGCTGTTCCAAATGCGGATGAACTTGTCACCCGTCTCGGCGCAACCCTCGACGAAGTGTTGACCACCAAAAACGAGGCGGAAGAGCGCGTTCGGCAGCTTGAATCTGAAATCGAAGAAGAGCAAAAACGACGCGAAGAAGAGCAAAAACGACGCGAAGAAGAGCAAAAACGACGCGAAGAAGCGGAGCGCCGATTGGTTGAATTGCAGGTTGAACTGGAACGGCTCAAGCGCGGGTAAGGTTCGAGGGCTGCAATTGGCAGGTTGAGAGGGTGCGTTGGCGTTTGCAAACCCGCCCTGGATTATGCTAAGGGTCGAGCATGTCTGTGACTGACGTTTCCGAGGATTTTGCGTACGGGGGCCACCTGTATGTCAAAGCGCCCAAGCGGGTGTTTTTCCGTTCGGAAGAAACTCTGGAGGAGGCAGTGTCCGAGACGAAACGACATCTCGAAGCGCGCACAACGTTGTATCTGCTAATGAGAGAAGCGCTGTCGGGTGCCGCAATCGGTTCGGAGCAGTTCGTTTATTTTGATGCGGAAGACCCACGCAAGTGTCTGTCACCCGATGTTTTCGTCAAGCTCGGGTCCACAGACACCACGTTTGACAACTGGAAAGTGTGGGAGAACGGCGCGCCCGAGGTGGCCGTGGAGATCGTCAGTGCCTGGGATCGGCCCGCGCACGAGTGGTCTGACAAGCTCCAACGGTATCGGAGCAGCGGTGTTCGGGAGTTGGTGCGGTTTGATCCTGAAGAGAAGAACTTTCCGATTCGAGTGTGGGATCGGGTTGACGGGGATTTGGTAGAGCGCTCACGCCGCGACCCAACGCTTCGGGAGTGTGTGGCGCTGGGGCTGTGGTGGACGGTGGCTCCTTCGGGGTATGGGCCGATGTTGCGGCTCGCGCGCGACAAAGAAGGGACTCAACTCCTCACCACTCCCGATGAAGAACGGAAGCGGCTGGCACAGGAAATTGCGGAAGAACGAAAGGCGCGATCGCTCGCGGAGCACGAGCGCAAGCTGGCCGAACACGAGCGCAAGCTTGAAGCCGAGGCCCGGCAGGTTGAGGCCGAGGCCCGCGTCAAGGCAGAACACGAACGCGCGTTGGCGGAACAGCGGGCGCACAACGAAGCTGACGCCCGGAAGCTCGAAGCCGAGGCCCGAGTCAAGGCAGAACGCGAGCGCGATCTGGCCCTCGCCGAGCTGAAAAAGCTCCAGGCAAAGGCGGCAAAGCCTTCCACCAAACGGCGCTGAACAGGTTCCGGTTGAAGTGTTTGTCGACTTGTAAGAAGCCTCGCCAGGGAAAGACTGCGCGTCAGTGAAGGGTAGATTCCGGCTCAGTCAGGTCACCTTCGGTTGCACGGTGAACGTGCCAGTCGTTCGTTGTTTTCAGATCGGGATACCGGCAACGTTGCCGTTCGGTCGGCCAATGTTGCCGTTCCATGAGCGACGCAGGTTACAGACTGTTCACGGTGCCAGTCAGACTGCGCATGGGGTTACAGATCGCGAACGCGCTCAACCTTGATTTCCGCATCAAACGCGCGCTTTTTTCTCAGGCATAAACATTGATAGCGGCGCCTCTCGGCGTATTCGCCGGAGAGAGAGAGGCACCATGGGAGCGGCATCGACACAACTGCACGGAGTCTGTTACAACCCCACCTGGACCACGTGGGTACCCGGCGCATCAAACACCGGGCCTGATGCTCAACTGTCCGACTCGGACTTTTTTAACGACTCGTTTGTGGCGCTGTGGGACCAAGGCACCGACAGCAATAACAACGTTTATCGAAACGACTTGGGCACCATCGCGGGTGGGGGGTTTAACCTGTTGCGACTCTACAACTGGGGCCCCACCCGAGGGTGGAATGGGACTGTAGGCACGGCGCACATTGGCTTTCTCAATCGCGCAGTCGCTCTTGGAATCAGGGTGATTATACCCATCTCCAACTACTTTCTTTCGGACGATGTGTACGCTTGGAACGGAGCACTACCCGACGCGGCCTATTCGTTCCAAAGCGCTCCTTCCGCCATTCAGTCAGCCCTGACACAGTTTTTGGGAAGCGTGACCGACCCAAGCACCAAGCGGCTACACACAGCGGTGCACTCGTTTTCAGTGGGCAACGAAATCGACATCAATACCCTTCAGGGTCAAGGTACAAGCGGTATTGTAGAACCGTCGGTGCGGCTCGCGCGCATTCTTTGGTGGATTGTCAACTTGCAACGCCTCTTGTCAGGCGGACTTGGAACGGCCCTTTTAACAAGCCCCATTTCCAACGCCGACCAAGGCAATCCCGGCGTCAGCCCAAGGAGCTACTGGTTTCAGGCGTTTGTAAATGGGGTCACCGGCGGCGTCACCAACCTACCCCAAGGCACCACCGGCGGCACCGGCACCACGTTTCAAAAAAGTTTTTCAGGTTTGGGGCAATATTCGTGGGGCTCCACCTGGTATTACAACAGCGTCAACATCTACCAATACGGCGCCGGCCTCCAAGCTACGCTCGCGCAATATGACAGGTGGACTGCCCAAAGCCAAAACAACCTGAATTGGCCGGGCCAGCAGTTTCAAAGTCCGTTGATGCTCACTGAAATCGGGGTTGCTCGGGGCCAGCCCAGCAATTCATCCAATCAGGAGAGCCAGTTTACCACCGTCACGCGCGACATTGCCCTGGCAATCGAAAGTTATGTGAAGGCCAACGCTTCGAAGCTTATTGGGTATAACATTTACGAGTTCGGCGATGAAGTGTACATCGGCAATAACTTTGGTATGGTCATGGTCGAACCGACCACCTACCCCTCGGGAAATGTTCTCTACACTGAAGCTACCGGTCCAACCGTGGTGAGCTACGCGACGTGGCCAAGTATCAATTACCCTGTTGACCAGCAGTTCAACGTTACCAACACCCAAAACACGTCGCTGCTGGCAGCGCTTGCGTCCATCTTTCGAAGTTGAGCCGCTTCGGCTCATCTCCCGCAACAACGCTTCGCGGCTCCTGCCGCCGCGCTCCGCAAAACGTCTGCGCGGCCCGCAACCCCAAATCGTCCCGCTTGTCTATAAAACAAACGCCAGTAGGCTGACTTTTTCTGTCCTACCATTTAACCTGTTGAAATAACTCGTGCTCGTTTTTTGTTTCGCGCTCCGGGTTGAATTCTTCCCGTTTTAGAAAAGTGGGTGGTAATGTTTCCGTTCGTTCAAATCACCCCGCACGTGTCGCGGTAGCACGGTGCTTCGCGGCTCGCTGTTTGAGGAGTGTACATCTCTGAGTGGTACTTCCATCCTTTGCAAGGGAGAAGCTATGCGTTCTTTTTTTCATCTTACCGGCGCTTCAATTCTCGCAACAATCGCTCTGGTTGGCAGTGTGGCCGCCGCGGCCGGCGCTTCAATTGAAGCGGCAAAAGCTTCACCTGAAGGCACCACCGTCACAGTAGAAGGTGTGGTCTCCGTGCCGTCGGGCTCGTACGATCCCAATGATCTTGGCTTTGCCATTCAGGCCGGTAACGACGGCATTTATATTCACGACTCGCTTGGCGGCGATTATCAGCTTGGCCAAACCGTTGTGGTCACAGGTGAAGTTGGAAACAGCTTTGGCCAAGTGTACGGTGTTTACCCCGACGCCATTCAGGTCACCGGAAGCCACCCCGTTCATCCGGCCAAAAAAGTCAAAACGGGTGACCTTGGTGAAGAGCACGAGAGCCGGTTGATCCGTGTGCGGGGCACTGTTCTTGATGAAGTGTTTGACGACGCTCCCTACGGCTGGATCTTCCATGTGGATGACGGCTCGGGGGATCTCACCGTGTTCGTTTATACAGGCACCGGAATTGACACAAGCGAGATTGAACCGGGTGATGAGCTTGAAATCACCGGCATGGGCGGCCAGTTCATTGACCACTACGAGTTGAATCCGCGGTTTCAGTCAGACATCGTTGAAAAGTAACATCCTCGTCTAACTCAAGGACGCCCCACACCGCGCTGTTCGCCGCGGCGCGGCACGAACGCGCCGGAACGTCGCGCACGAAACCTGTTCATTCACCTTTCTGACAACCAATGATTTTGGTATGGAGCGCGTATGTTGCGTTCCCGCCTGATCGTCACCGCATCCACCCTCAGCCTCTTCGCCGCAAGCGGCTGCGAGTCTCCCACCGACCCGCCGCCCACCGACACGGTGTATACCCTCACCACGGATGAAGTCACGGTGCCGCCGGGCGAAGAAAAGTACCTTTGCTACGCCCAAACGCTCGACCGCGACTTGGCCATTGACAAGTTCACCTATACCCAAACAGCCGCGGTCCACCACCTGCTCTTGGCGAAAAATACCGTCCCCGACCCCGATGGCACGTTTGAATGCGATGTGCTCTTCAAGTCGTCGTGGATACCCCTTTTTGGGGCGGGCAACGGCGATGCTGAGTTGGCCGCGCCAGAAGGTTACGGCCATATTCTACCCAAGGGTACACAACTGCTTGTCCAGCTTCACCTGCTCAACTCCAGCTCTACAGAAGTGAAAACCCCCATCAAGGTGGACATGCGAGAAGTGGAGGGAGAAGTGAAACCCATTGGGCTCTACGCTTTTGGTACAAACGATATCAACCTCCCCGCCGGCAAGCAGAGCGGCGTTTATAACGACTGCACGGTTGAACACGACGTTTCGATCTTCGCGTGGTGGCCGCACATGCACAAACTCGGCACGCGCCTCACGCTGGAGGTTGGGCCCGACTCGTCGTCGCTTGAAGAGGTATACCGGATTGACCCGTGGGACTTTGACAATCAGACAATGGAGGCCAAAACCCTGACCATCCCCAAAGGCTCGGTTTCGCGCGTGACTTGCCAATACGATAATTCGTTGGCGGAAGACGTAACGTTTGGTGAAAGCTCCAACAACGAAATGTGCTTTCTCAATACGTTCGCTACCGGCGTTACAGAAGAACTTGACGGGTGTGTGTACCTCAAACCTGTCGGAACCGATCCCGTGCCGCCCGATCCGGCCGCCGGCGTTTGCGGCGAGCAACAAGCAAACTCCCTTGGAATCGGCGCGGAGTGTACACAAGGCGGGGGTGAATGTGCCGCCGGGTTAACCTGTTCGTTGGATCAAAGCCCCGAGCCGCCCGGCTTCTGCATGAAAATCGGCGGGTGTGACGTAACGGCCGATTGCGGGGGTGATTGGGCCACCTGCTGCGCCCCCAAAGAAGCCGGCGGGCTCATTAACATTTGTATTCCTGAAGCCTGCCGCCCCGCCGACTGCATCCCGCAGTAACGTACCGCCCCTTGTACAGATCTCGAAACAAGCATCAGCGGCCGGAGGTACACTCACCGCTGAGTGAGGCGTTGAAAATTGAAACCGTCCCGCAGTTTCTTTAGCCGAAGCGATGTTACCGCCGAGGCTCTTTATCCTCGACTTCTGCCGTTTGTGTTTAATTGAATTATTCGGCAGAACGGACTATCTCATCATCTCCCGTAAGAGTCGGAGATGTCGGGCGCTCGTGGAACCATTACTGCTTTCGCGCGGGTTCTAGTCTCTGAACCTTGTTGGCCCCTCAGGGATCTACCCATCCATGCCAACCTTGGCTGCCGGTTGTCCGTCCCCGGAGTTTCCGGCAATTCACCCGATTATCAATCGCCGCTCACGCGACGATGGGCCTTTTGTTAAGCCTAATTGGGACGATTCGTTAGTTCTTTTGGCGAAGAAACCTCCGATCGAGCAACAACGGTGCACTGTAACGCCCGTCTTGATAGTGGTATACCAAGAGCGGCTTGGTCGGCGCGATCAGCGCGCCGAAAATGGGGGCAATGACCACCGGACCCCGGTAGAACAAATGAAATCGCCGAATTTTAGGGTCATCCATCCATTGATTCAACTTGTTTCGGATATCGAGCGCAACTTTTTTCCACTGCGCTTCGGTTGGTTCCACATACCCAGGAACAGCCATATCAACAAGTATCTGACCATTGGTCGCCAGGCCAAGCTCCCCAAAACAGGCTTGTGCTACAGGCAAGAGCGAACGGCCGCCAATGGATATGAGCAGCACTCCTTCTACCCCACCCTCCGTTGGCGCGACGCGGGGTGGAGTGGGGGTAGATTGGTACGCCGGGATCACCATTTCAAACCCGTCACGATCGGCGTGGACTTCAGGCTCTCGACCCGCAATTTCAAGCGTTTCTTTAAATATGGTGGGGAGCCCTTGGCCTGAACTTTGGGCCAACTGATTGCGAATGAGAAATTGAGCCAACGCTTCATTTCGCCATTTGGGATTTGCACCACGTCCTGCGCGGGCGCGCTCCACGAGATTTTCGACATGGGCACTGCCGCCGGGATTGTGTATTTCAATCCGGTTTGAAAACACCCTGACACGGGTGGGTTCCTGACGCTCATAGTCACGATGCGCGAGGGCGTTGACCACGGCTTCTTGCACTGCTTTGGCCGAGTAACGATCGCGATTTTGGCGGATTGATAGGGCGTCCTGCGACTTGTCAATGTCCATCCCCATGTGGAGGTGCAAATTGCGGAGAACGTCGCGAATCAGCCCCGGCAAAGGCCCTAACAATTGTACTCGCTGACTGTGCTGATCCGTTACCACCTCACCTGGGTAGATATTCATGTCAACCCACGCACCGGGAATCCATCGGGTAGGTTCTTTGCCAAAAAGTAGCAGCGCCAGGTAGGTAAGAAGGGGCTGTTTTACACCGGGTGCCGTTTCACGGTCCACAACAAGAGGTCGCGAGACACCATCCATGGGCGTGTGGGGTTGGAGGTATTCCTCCCAAGGGCGGGGCAGTCGCGCATCCGTTAGAAATGTTCTAGCAGCAAGTTCATCCAGATCACCCCTTGCCGCGTCATAGCAAGGTCTTTGCAGAAATGGTTCCGCCACCCTTTTGTGAGCCAAAAGCTCGTGCAACTTGTTCATCACGCGCCTGAATAGTGCTTTCGCCAACTCGTATGTAATACGATCCACTTTCGTCCGGGGAAGAACGGAACATATGGGAGTTGCCCGTTGCCGGTTGGTAGAAAACCAACACTCGCCTGGTGGGATCGCTCTCAACCGGGTATGACGTAACAGACGGCGAAATGGCCGGGTAGACGTGCCTTGTGCATGTGGTCATCACTGCGTTGGACAGTTTGTTGAACCTGTCAGATGTCAAACCCGCGATCTCTGCTTTCTTGAAGCCGTGCTCTTTAGCCTCACGGATACCGCACACAACATGCCCACCAACCCCAGTGTTCCGATGATCATTGGCGAATGCACACAAAGTTTGCACCACCTCTTCCACATCGGCGACGTTCTCTTTCCACTCGATGTGGGGTCCCTCGGCTTTTAGAAGCGCTTCGACATCCGGCGGCAACGCCATGGGGAGCGTTGTAACAGATTGCACCTCCACAATCCAAGAGGTTTTAGCACGGGCAAGGATAGCAGGATGTTGCGGCAAGGCCTGACGTTGGCCTAATACTTCACCATCACCTGGGCAAACCCCGACAATTGACCGTTCGCATCTTGCCATTGAACAAAGAACCGTTGGTTCAGGTTGAGGTTTGAAGGAAGCGTCAGGGTGGCCGCCGAACGTGCACCGAGCGTCCCGTAGAGTCCGGTGTTTACCGTTGCTCCGTAGGCTTGGTAGGCGCCCGACGTTGGGTCGACGGCGACAAGGTACACTTGGTAATAAGCGCCCTGAACGTCGGGGTTCAAGTACAAAACCGGGTTGGCGTTGGTGCTCAGCGGGTCCACCCAAATGCCACAGGTGGTGCACCCGGTCCACAAAGGTTGGGGGGCGTTATCCAGTGCGGCGCCGGCCGTGAACGTTTGCGCAAAAGGTGTGCTGCTCCAAGCGACGGGTACGGCGGTCACGGTTGCCCCCGACAATTGAAAGGATCCCGACCACGCATTTTCAGCCTGGGTAGACCACGGCGGGTTGGACGGTAAGACTTCCATGTTCATGGCGGGGTTATCAAGGCATTTGGCGTTACCGAGGAGCAGTTCCCCTTGGAGGGTTTGACATAACGACACCCGTTTGACGCCCGAGGCTGGATTGTTCGGCCGCGCCTGCTCGGCTTGCTGGAGAGTCGCCGTGACAAGGCTGGTAACACCCGGCGAGTGTGTGTACACCTTCTCCATTACATCCGCGGCCGCCAACCCCGGATAATACGCCCACAGAGCGGCAAAGACCGCGCTCGCATTGAGTGTTCCCACCGATGTTCCTGTGAGCGTATCGGGCGTTCTAAACTGAGAGGGCATTTGCCCCTGGGTGTTTACCTCGGTATAAAATCCGTCGTACGAGGTGGCAAATATTCCCGCGCCGACGAGGCGGGGAAGACTTTGCGGGCGGTGAGGTTGGAGCACGCGATCTGCGTGGTCAACGGCTCCAACGGGGACCACCAGGGGATCGTCTTCCGTTGTTTCAGGTCGAATTTTTAGATTCGCAGAACTGTACACTTTCACAAAGTCGGGGTTCACAAGCGGCGGCTCTGTCACCGGCTCGCTAAGGCCGCAGACCTCGTCATTGGGAGCATCCCACACCGCAAAATGGGCCGGGCACATGAGCCCTTCGTGGGCGGGCGTTCCGCCGGTATGATTGCCCGCAGCGGCGACTACCTGGGCGCCATGACATCGTGCGTACACAATGGCGTCGTAGACAGCCCTTGATGGCGAGTTGAGGGTGTTGGGATCGCCAGGGTTGGTGAAGCTACCCACGTGGCAATTGTTTTGATCCGGATGCGCGTGGCCTGGATTGTTGGGATCCTCATCGGTGGAGTGATCTTCCCATCCCACGCTGAGGTTGATCACCAGGCGAATCTCGGAATCGGTGCCGCTCACCAAGTCATCGCGAAAATCGTTCACGGTCAACTGAATCGCCGCTGCCAGATCTCCCCGGGTGCCGTGGAGCCCGCCGTTGGCAAGATTCACACTCCCGCCGGGTAGACCAAGCACTGTTTCCGGGTGAACCGGACACGCGGCAGATCCGGCCGCCGGGTCTTGGGGGCAACCGAGATCGCGGGCGAGGTACGCCAAAATCTTCCCATGTTCGCCGACGCGCGGGCTGGGTGTATTCAACAGAAATCCCGGCAGATCATTTGGGTTGGCTGCTTGGTGAGGTCCGCCGGGATGGGTGATATTGGACGGAGCGTTGTCGACAACTGCGAGCCGAACCGGTGAGTGCGCCGGCGATGGAGGAAAGCTCATGAGGCCGCCGGCGGAGTGGTGATTCCAGCGTCGCTCTTCAAGCGCCATGGCGGGTAGATTTTCTTGAGGGACGATAACCGTACAATCCTCGGCGACCTCCTTCAGTATTCCATTTCCCGATCCTCCCTGCACAGCCACGACCATGGCATCGACCTGAACGGCGGTCGGAAGCTGCATCGTGTCTGTCCACGAGATCTCGCAATACCGCCTGAGCCTGTCTGCCTGACTGGTAAACAAGTTTTCTGCTTTCCAGTTGGGAGGTAAATTGGGTAGATACATGCCACAGTCCGCCGCGGGGGTGGATGGTTGAATGCCAATCCAGCGCGTTTGGTCGCACGGCGGCGCGCCGGGATCACCGGCACCGACGCCGCCGGTGCCACCTGTTCCACCGGTTCCACCCGTTGCACCGGTGGAAGAAGTTGTTCCGCCGGTGCCGGCGGTTCCGGTGGAAGAATCCCCGTCGTCGCACGCCGCCATCAGGAATGAACACAAACCTGTGCACACCATCGCCGCCACAAAACGGCACGTTTTTCCGTCGTTCATAGTTGCCCTCTGGATGTCAATTTCGCGGCCGCCGACCCTCATCGGTGCCATCGAATCGACTCTGGTTGGTTCTTTGGGTAGATACGCGCACCCCCCTGGGAGCTGGACATCGGACGAAAAAAAATGTTTAGCGGGTGAGCGCCCGAAGGATTTGCCAGTTCACCGGTTTTGCGTCTACCGCAAGGGTTGCTTGAACGCGGGAGAGCAGGAGGGGTAACTGGGGAGGAGTACCCAAATCGCTCGCCAAAGAAGCGCCGAGTCGCTCCACAACCGCCACGTCCAATTCTGTCCGTGCGGCAACCACCGCTTGTGTACCTTTGATCAAGAGCGCGTGGGCCAACCCGAAGCTGTCCACCGTCGCATCGGTTTGAGCCGATGAGCAGGCGAGCAAAACGGCATGGGTAGGTACATGGGGCAATTGGAGAACATCTCGCACCGAAAAAGGCCCATCGGCAAGGTTTAGCGCGGCATCGAGCCCGTCCAACCCGGCGAACGACGCGTGGCCGGCGTAGTATAAAAACTCAACCTGGGGCCGAGCGATCATTTTCTCAAAGTCGGCCCGGGTGGCATCTTGCCCGGAGAGGTGCCGAACGGTGAATCCCTGTTTGCCAAGCGCTTCGGACACCGCGGCCGTGGTGGCGCGCACAGCGGGCAAATCTTCGGCCGGATCGGTCACGAGCAAAGCTTCAGGAGTGGGGGACGGCTGCGTTTCCAGAGTGGGTAGATGGAGCGAATACGCAACGGGTAGGTGAGCCACAAGAGGCTTGCCTTGAAACGGTAAGGCGTGCACATCCACGTGCCGAAACGCTCCGCCGGCCGACACGTTTAGTTGAGTGGCGGAGGAGAGCATTTCAACAACGGACGGTTCGTTGCCGAGCGCCGTTGGGGTTAGATCTGAAAGTACGGTGGAGATGGCTTTTTTTTCGTTAGCCACAAGAACCGTTGGGCCGCTCGGAAGGTGCAGCGCGGCCATAGCAACCTTCCCATTGGAGAGGAGCGCGGGTACCGATAATTGGAAGGGTGTCGGCGTGGTCGACGAATGAGGCAGCTTGTGGAAATAAGGCTCATTCACAAGCGAAAAATAGCGATGTGTTGAACGTCCAACAACGCTCAATGCCTCACGAACCCTTCCATGCTCAAGGAGAAACGATGTGTACAATCGAACTCCGCGGGCGTGTTCCATGAGAAACGTTCCGCGTCCTTCACCGAGGGGGGAGTTGTTGGACCAATCATCCAGCGTTTCTTCGGCTTCTCGAAAGGCTTTTTCAGCCTCCCCTACCCTCCCCAACGCATTGGATGCGACTGCTTCGCCGAGCGCTCCTTCAAACGTGGCTTCTGGAAGGCGGTGAACCGCACCCAGGGTGCGCATGTGTTTAAAAGCCACGCGCGCCAACTCGGGTTGATTGGCTGCCAAGTCGGTTTCACCTGAAACTTGATCCCACCAAACCGCATCTTCAGGATCGGAAGGAGCTTCTACCAGCGAGGCTTCGGCCGCGACTGCTCGCGCCGCGTTGGGATCGCCGTCTTCGGCAAGGGCAATGGCAAGGTTGGTTAAAATCTTCCCAACGGCATAAGGGCAATACGTTCGGGCCAGGCGCAGCGCATCTTGAAGCAGCAGCACCGTTTCAGGAGCATCGCCACCCGCGCCGGCGCGAATGGCGCGGAGCTTGATCCAGGCCGCGTTGTTTCGCACACGGGCGCCCTCACATCCATCGGTGGGTAGATCGATTTTTTCTTCAATCGAAAGCGCTTCCGCGTGCCGACCGAGGGTAGAATAAATGTCGGCCAACACTTCACGCGCGGCATCACGTACGTTGTTTTTTTGAGCAACACGGGCCTCGCTCTCGGCCTCAAATAAATGGGCCAAAGCAGCGCGAAGATCCCCCTGGGCGCGGGCGATCTTCCCTTGGTTATACCGGATGTCCGCAGCGCCTTCACGCCAAGCAACGAGCGTTTTTTTGTAATGCTCCATGAGGGCGGCGGCCCCGGCGGCGTCGCGTTGCAATTCTAACTTGAGGTACACAAGGGCGAGAATGTCTTTGCCGGTACCGGCAACGTCACCTTGGGTAGATCCGTCTTGAATTGCGCGTGAAAAGGTGGGCGCGGATTCATCCAGTTTTCCAAGATCCATGAGGAGGCGGGCTTTAAGTCGGGTGGATGCGAGGGTGGATTGGGTAGATTCAAGAACCGCCAGCGCTTCATCCATCTTGCCTTGAGTACGCAGCTCCTTTGCCTTTTCGAGTGTTTCATCTGAAGGAACAAACTGGCCTGTTGTCGCCGCTTTCAATATCAGCTTTCGCCGCGTGTCACGCCAGCCGCTGACCGGTTTTGACGGGTCACGCGCCATGGTGGAAAGCGCCTGTTCATCCACTTCTGTACCAACGAAAGCAACGAGGATCACAAGGTCATACGTGCCCGCGGGTACATTTGGAAAAAGGTCTTCACGCAGCGCTTCGATCTGAATGGTTTTGCCAGGCGACGGGGAACTGGGTAGCGCAATAGCCTGGGTACCTGACACCACATAAAGCCTTGCGATCAAGTCTTTTTCAATGGGTGCATTCGGCGACATCTGGATGCGCACACGGGTTCCTGGAGAAACCACCAGGTTGTCTGAAACGGCTCCGGCGTCGGGAGAGAGAACGAGCGCATCTCCTTTTCCAACAAGTGTACACACGGGTGGAGTGTCAGGAGTTGGGCGACGACCGATAACAAACAGCGTGATCAACGCCACGCAGAGAACCGCCGCCATGGAGTACGCAAAGCGAACCACTTTGCCAAGGTTCGAACGGGCCGGTTTGGGCGGAGTTTGGTGCGCGCGCATGGCTTGTTCAACCAAGGCTTGCTCACGCGCCGGGTCACCTGCCGGTTCGGCGGTAAGTTTTTCTACTTCTTCAGGAGTAAGTTCGCCCCGAGCGAGGGCGTCCCACTGCTCGGCATCCGGGGCGCGTCGCAGCGATTCTGCGAGCGACTTTACCAAGGCTTCACGGTTGGTCATGGGGCACCCTTGCGGCTCATACGCGCAGCGGGGGATGGGGTGGACACCAATTCTTCCAACGCGGCGCCGAGGTCTTCTTTGACGCGTTGAAGGCGCTTTCGCATGGCTTCAATGGCCTTTTCTGTGACTGTTTCGCCGCGCACTTCTACGATTTCCGCGGCTGTCAGATCGTGCAACAAAGACAGCGCGAGCAACTCTCGATCGTCGTCGTTGAATTGTTCTAACACGCGAGTCAGATCGCGGTGAGCCAGGCGCAGTTCTACCGGGTCGGCCCCTTCACCCGGAACGTGTAGAACTTCAGCCTGGTCGTCGACCGATACCAGCTTGGTGGGTAGAAGGCGACGTTTGCGAAGCAGGGACAGAGTATAGTTGCGGGCGGCGACGTACACCAAAGACTCGACCGTGCCGCGCGACGGATCCGCTTTGTCGAGCACGCGGCGCTCAATCAGGTGGAGCCAGACCTCGGACACCAGGTCTTCGATGTCGGCGGTGGAACGGCCCCGTGCAACGGTGTTTTGCACCGCTTTTTGCACTACCCGCGAGAGGCGTAGGTAATGGTCACGTTGAGGGCTGATCAAACATCCTTATCCGAGGGCCTGCTGGAATTGCAACCAAAAGAATACACCGGGCGGGCGCCAGCATTTTTTTGAAATGTTGTCCAGGGGGCGGGCGCGGCTTCGTACACCCTTACAAGAACGGTCGCTCCGCACAGATCAGGTCTGGGAGGCTTGGCGACCGTTGTTTATTCCCTGGAATTGGGGACGTTTCGCCTGTTGGGCGTTTGGGCCGATCTCACTTGTGGGTTGGACTCAAACCTCGAAGTGCGGGCGAAGACGTTCCGTCAGGGCGGTTGTGTACACTAAGGAGCAAAACAATGAAACTGGTATCCGCTTGTCGCGCACTTTTGATCGCATCGCTTCTCTGTTCAGGTTGCAAGGGGCTTGACTTGGAAGACATTCCCAAAACAACCATCAACTGCGATGAGGAAACGCCTGAAAAAACGCTGCCGGAGGGGCTTGCGGATGTTCGGGCGATCGCCGAGACAGACTTGGCTGCCGAGGCCGAAAAAATGGGCGTGGAGATTGACGCGTCGACGATTGTGTACGCATCGAGCAACCGTTCTACTATCGTGGAGGCCGTGGCCAAGGAGTACCACGATCTACCCAACGAGGCTTTGCTCAAGGGGGTTACCGTGGGCTTTGTGTATTTGGATCTCCCCACCGGGAATAATGGGGTGCAGCCGACCATCCCGGCGGGGTATTACAGGGTGGAAGCGCAGGCGTCGCAGGAAGTGTTGGACGCGGCGGCAAAGGCCGATACGGGTGAAGAACCTAACTTTCAGGGGCCTGATACGAGGCCACTCGTGGACGGTTTGACAGTTCGGTTGATTGGGGCGGCGAACAAATTGGTGGTTGAATTGCCGGGATCGCTTGCTGTTTCAAATAAGCTCGGCAACTCCCCAGGCGGTGCGAAAAGCGTCGCCGAGTCCCGACTCGGCACCAATTACGTGCAATTCGACGTGCGTCGAAGAGACCTATTTTTATGCTGGCTCCTCTTTTGGAGTATTGCAAACTAAATAGACAAGCCCCGTTGGCCTCCGTGCCTCGGTGTTGATTGGGCGTGTCAGGTGGCGTGACGTTTCAGTCTTGCCACTTATTTGTCGCTTCTTTTCGCGCTAGCCGGTTACCCATGTGGAGGGCCCCGATCGCGCTCAGCCGCTTTCAGCCTCTTCTTTGAGAAACTGCCTCACGAACTTGCCGTACGCTTCTTTCATGGGTAGGTCGCTGTCCACTTTGAGCCTGCGGCGCTGGGTGGGAACCTCTTGTCCAGTTTTTGGATTTTTACCTATCTTGGTAATGGTTTCCCAATAAATGCCGGCCCCGCGACGCTGCCAAGCGGGCACTTCATTAAAGTTGATTCCCCGTTTGAAGAGCATTTCGTTTTTGGCAGCGGTGGACAATCCTACCATGGTCTGGGTGGCGTCTTTAACGCTCTTCCCTTCTTTGCGGAGGAGCCAATATACCCAGTTGTTGATGGCAGAACGCGTGGCATCGGACTGGCGCCACCGAAAGTAGTCAACCACGTCACCTTTGCGCGCGCCGAGCCAGAGTCGAGCGTCAAACTCCACGGGTTCGCCCAAAGCGAGAGAAAGGCTTGCCGTTGCGGCGCTTGCGGCAATGGAGACGAGCTTTTCTACTCCCCTGTCAAAGTGGCTGGCGTTTTGCGCAAGCAGCACCGAAATTTCGTCGCTCTGAGTGTGAGCGTACACACCGTCTAACGTGGTCAGAACCGCTTTGGCAGCTTCGGTCATTTTGTGGTGAAAGCCGTGGTCAAACGGCTTTTCACAAATTCGACCGGTGAGACGAGAAAAGGATCTACCGTCCACCCGGACAACAATAAAGGTTCCGTTCAGCGCTCGGAGGTTGTGGAAAATCTCCCCGGCGCGCATTTTTTCGTCAAGTTCATCACTTTTCATGGCTACGAGCCTTCGTTGGGGCCGAGGAGGTGACACGTGAAACGCGTCTCGTCAACTCGTTTTGCAGGGCGAAGGGTGACCCAATTAAAGCTCGCCGGGCCGATACCAGTCCACGTCGGTTCTATTTTTGAAGGAGAGGAGCGACACGTGAATGCTCGGGGAAAGCGCCTCGACCTCATGCCAAATGCCGGCGGGTAGAAACAGGGCGTCACCCGCTTTGAGGTGTACCGTGAGAATGGGTACATCAGCGGCATTTTCTTGGACGACTTCTAAAGCGCGGCGGGCTGCGAAAAACCGTCGGCCCCGAGCACCAATTGGGTAGATAGGGTAGAAAAAAGATAAAAAGTTTTCTCACCAAAAATCTGACAGACGAGGTTGTTTGAAACGTCATGATGGAGGGGCGTTACCGACCCGGCTGCCCCCATCCACAGTGAGGCATGGCCGGGCAACACGGGCGTATCAAACAGCTGGGGAGGCGGGGTAATATCGGCAAGGAGGGGAGCGAAACCGGGCAGTTCAAAAACGCGGTTGTTGGACACCATATACATGTCGTTGGACGACGTTGCCGTTTCTACCCAGTGGATAAACTCACGAAAGGGCAGCTTTCGTCGATGGAGATCGAGGTTTCGATCGCACTTTGGGTCGGCATTGCGGCCTGCCATCACCTCTACCTCAACGTCGCCGAAATGTTCAGCCAAGTAGGCGGGGGTCCACTTTTGGAACGCGGGCCACGATGGTAGGAGATGGGTGAGAACCAACGGACGCGAGCCGGCAATGTACACATCGCGAAACTCGCTTTGAGTGATCGTTTCGCGGCGCTCCACTTCTTTATGAAAGGCCCCGGCAGATGCGGCCTCTCGCAAGAGGCGCAAAACGCCGGACAGCCGCTCCGCTTTGCGAAACTGGGAGCGAGCCGCTGAGAAAATGGGCGATTGGAAAACGGCGGACACTTCAGCCGCCGCGAGGCGCCTGGGTATACCGGCTTCTACCAGTGTGTCCACCAATTGGGGAGCGGGTAGACCGCCGACAGCGTTTTCTACAACCCAGGCGCGCCATTCATTGGACAGAGTAACGGGTAGAACCCGGGGAACCCGACGACGCACCGATCGCGAGCGGCGAATCACGGCGTTTTGGGAGGGGCTTGCGGAGGCACTTGCGGCGGGTTGCTCTTGGGTTTGGCCGTACCGGCCACCTGGGGCGGTGGGCTGGTTGCAGCCGGTGGCGCTGCGGTTTGGACGGTTTCAGAGGGCGGCGGCGGCGGCGCGTTCACCTGGGGAGGAAGCGAAACCTGGGGCGGCACTTGAGGCGGCGGCGCCACCTGGGGCGGCGGCGGTGGTGGAACCTGTGGAGGTGGTGGCAATTGCGGCGCGGCAACCTGCGGCGGATCGTTGGGCGGCGGCGCCACTTGGGGCGGAGGCGGTTCTTGCATCATCACCTGCGGCGGCGGAGCGATTTGGGGAGGAACCTGGGGTGGATTGTGATCAGGGCCACAGGCGCCGACCCCCAATCCAACCGCGGCAGTCACCGCCAGAGCCGCCTTTGCAGCGGAACCGGCGGGCCTGCGAACGAGAGCGGGAGCGGTGGGCAACGGTGTTGGTTTGCGTTGTGTACTCATGCGTTTTACCAGAGGCTCTTTGGAATATCAGGTATTCAGAGTGGCTGTCGAGTAGTTTCGAGCCCGCGAAGTTTTGGGTCTAGAGGACCGATCAGGTTGATTCCGTAATCAAATGGATAGTTTGCTTGTGTACTCAAACAGGCAAAAGCGAGGCAGAAACGTCAGGCCCGAAGCTCCCACCGCGTGACAGACACCCAGTTCGGATCGCGGAGTGAGGGGCCCCGCGGCCGACTTGCTCGGCGCGGGGAGCGAGGGCGCGAGCCCTCGCTCCCTGGGTAAAGAAAGCTAGAGCACCCCGCGATTGTTGAAGATTTCCGATATTCACAAGTTGCTGAACTCATTCACGATTCAAGGTATTCGGTGCTCTAGAGCGGGTTGAGAATAGGTGTGGGTGCACTCAAGAAAGGTACACCCACGCCGAGTTGAGCGCTGTACGAAGCGCCCCAGCAATAGAGCTTGCCGGAAGTTTGAATGGCACATGTATGTTCGTTACCGGGCGCGGCAACGAGGTAAGGTAACGTGCCTGGTACTTTCTGGGGCGAAGTGGCGGTTGTCGTTGTTCCAAGTCCGAGTTGACCAAAACCGTTGGAGCCCCAGCAGTACAGATCACCGGATTTTTTAACAGCGCAGGTGTGCGGCCCCCATTCCAAGGTACACACCGGCCCAATCGGTATCGGTGCCCACTTGCACCGGCGCATTGATGGGGTTGACGGTATTGCCTTGTCCAAGTTCACCGCTGGAGTTGCGTCCCCAACACCAAAGGGCGCCATTTGTATCAATGGCGCAGGTGTGAAACTGGCCCGCCTCCACCGATGCGTACACAGCGGTTCCGATTTGGACGGGAGCTACAACGTTGGCTGTGGCGCCGTTGCCAACCTGGCCATCCCCGTTTCTACCCCAACACCAAAGAGTCCCGGCGCCCCGCAACCCGCAGGCAGTATCGCGCGTGATGCTCACATGATTCCAGTCGGCGGCGGCGGCGGGCAGAACCTGTTTGGGAACTTGTTGACCTGTGGCGCCGCCGGCGGTGCCCGCTCCGTCACCCACCTGACCAAGCGCGTCGGAGCCCCAACACCACAAGGTTTTGTCTTGTTTCACCGCACAGGCCGAATCTAGACCTGCTGAAACCTGGACCCAGGGCGACGTGTTTGCCGTGGCAACCACGAGGGCCGGCGACGGCGAGTGCGTGATTCCCACGTCGTTTGCAAGTTGACCAAGGTCGTCTCGGCCCCAACAGTAGAGGTCAGTTCCGGCGACTCCACAGCCAAAAAACCGACCTACGCTGAAGCTTGTAAATGTCAGGGTGTCGCCTATTGGGACGGGTGAAACGCGGGTAGTTCCAGTGCCGTCACCCAAGTTGGACTGGAGGTTTCGACCCCAACAGTAAAGTTTCCCCGCCCGCAGTCCACACCCGTTGTCGACATTGGTCTCTACCGAGGTCCAATCGGCGGCATCTCCCACAAGGGTAGGTTCGCTGCGATCAGCGCTGAATCCCGATGCGAGAGCACCTCGACTGGTGGTGCCCCAACAAAGGAGTTCGCCCGAGGCGCGAACGCCGCACACAGTTCGAAGACCTGCGGAGATCGACTTCCAATCGGCGTCGGTGCCAACCTGCGTGGGAGAGAGAGCAATGGACTCGGCGCCGGATTGAGCAGCCTGACCCAAACTCCCATCTCCCCAGCAATGTACACTTCCGGCGTCGCGAATACCGCAGGCGGCGGCGTCCCAACCGAGTTGAACCGCCTTCCCCTCAGCAACCGCATCGCCCTGTTCTGGTTCTACAATGGCGGCTTGTGTACCGTCGCCGCCTTGGGCAAAGTTGTTGACTCCCCAGCAGTACCGGGTTCCATTTTGTTTTACGGCGCAGGCCCACGCATTGCCTGTGTCCACTGTGGTCCAATCGGTGGCTTTTGACTTTTCTTGCACCGGGGCGGCGGCCTCGGTGGTTGTGCCGTCACCCAACTGACGGCTGGAGTTGAGGCCCCAGCACCAAAGGGTATGATCGGTGCGCACACCGCACGAAAAGTCAGACCCGGCCGAAACGGTAAGGTAGGTTCCACCACCCGCGACCGCGACGGGTGAAAGTTCATTGTCGGCGGTGCCATCACCGTTGTTGTCTTTTGTGCCGTCGCCGATCTGACCCACGTTGTTGCGGCCCCAACACATGGCAATTCCACCCTGGCGAATGCCGCAGGCGTGGGAGGTGCCTGCATCGATCATTGTCCAATCCGAAAAGGCCGTCGCTCCGGGAACGGGGGAAGTTTTGGCGACAATTGTGCCGTCACCGAGTTGACCAAACGAGTTATTGCCCCAACACGACACTTTGCCCGTTTGCGCGAGGGCGCATGTGTACGCAGAGCCGGCCGTGACGAGTTGCCAGTCTTTTGCGTCACCGATACTGACAGGTCTGACGAAAAACGCGTCGGACGTTCCGGTTCCAACCTGACCACTTGTATTGAGGCCCCAACACCAAATGGTGCCTTCCTGGCGGATGGCGCAGCTGTGAAACGGTCCCGATGTAACCAGGGTATAACGGGCGTTGCAAACCTTACCATCCCCTTCATACCCGGCGGGGCAGGCGCATGAAAATGATCCCGGTGTGTTGGTGCAAACAGCATTGGGATCACAGTCGTTCACCAATGTGACGCACTCGTCGATGTCAGTGCATGTTTTCCCGTCGCCCTCGTAGCCGGGTTTGCACTGACATTCATAGTAGCCGGGAGTATCCATACACGTGGCATCGGCGCTGCACACAGCGGTGCCATTTTCACACTCATTGATGGGAGTGATTGTTCCACCTTCACCACCGGTTCCACCTTGGGTAGATCCGCCGGTTGTTCCCGTTCCGCCCTGCGCACCGGTACCACCCTGGCCGCCGGACGCGCCTTGACCTCCACTGCCCCCCGTCCCCGTGGAGGAGCCGTCACATGCGGAAAGGGCAAAAAAAGAAGCTGTGAGTAAGGTGGCAAAAGAAAACGTTCTCATTTGGCCTCCGCAATGGCGGTGGGGCTTTGAAACCACGAAAGTCCGAGCGCGTTTTGACCGTATTCACCCGATCCCCAGCACCATAACGTTCCGTCCATTTGAAGAGCGCAGGCATGGGCATACCCAAGCTGGATGGTTTTCCAGGTGGCCGACCCGACAACGGTGGGAACTTTGCGACCGCCGAGGTCACCGACACCGAGCTGCCCCGTTCCATTGGCGCCCCAACAGTAGAGCGATCCGGTGGTTTTCAGACCGCAGGTGAACACGTTTCCTGCCGAGATTTGGGCCCAATCCACGTCTGTACCAATCTGAACGGGCGCACGTCTTTCAGTGGTGGTGTTGTCGCCGAGTTGACTGTTGGCGTTGCCGCCCCAGCAGCGGAGGGTACCGTCGGTTCGCACCGCGCACGTGTGGTTAACTCCGGCGCTGATCTGACTTGACCATCCGGCGCCGAGATTGAACGGGCCGGTTTTGTTGGCACAACCTGCTTCATCAGGCGCCGGAGCGTCGTTGCCGATTTGGCCTGTATTGTTGCGTCCCCAACACCAGAGCGATCCGTCGGTGCGGGATGCGCATGTGTGAAATTGCCCGGCCACAACGTTTACCCAATCTTTGGCGGTGGCGGGCAACACCTGAATGAGCGATGTGACGTTGCTCGCAGCGGTGGCGGAGTCTACCTGACCGTAACAGTTGTATCCCCAACACCAGAGCGAATTGTCGGTGGCAATGGCGCAGGAGTGGAGTTCACCCGAAGCAACAGCTTTCCAATTGAGACCGGCCCATGGTTTACCGGCACTGGCGATATTTTGGTAAAGGGTGGAGTTTGTGGTGTTGCCGGTGGCGAGGGCACCGTTGGAATTGGAACCGGTACATTGGAGCCCGCCGGCCTGGGTGACGATGCAGGTGTGTTGTCGGCCGGGTGCAATGTCTGAGACGGCCGGCGCGCCGGGGATCAGAAGGGGAGACTGTTCACTTTGGGTAGATCCGGTACCCATTTGACCAAGCTCACCGTTTCCAAAACAGGTGAGTTTGGCGTTTTTATCTTTAACGCAGGTGTCTTCGCCGAAGGCGGAAAGGAGTGTGTACCCGTCTGCGCTTCCCACTTGGGTAGGTTCGGTCACATATCCGAATTGTCCGTCCCCTGTGTTGCCAAACACGCGGGCGCCCCAACAGTGGATGTGTCCGTCGCCTTTGATACCACAGGTGTGGGGCAGCCCGGCCGCGATATCTACCCAATCTGTATCGGTGCCGACCTGGACGGGTGACAAAATTCTACCCGCAGATCCAGCTTGAATTTGAGCGGTTTGGTTGCGCCCCCAACAGTGGAGCGCCCCGGCGGTTGTAATGCCGCACACTTGATAATACCCAACACGCACCAGCTTGAAATTGGTGCCTGCCATAACCTGTTTGGGTGCCGCCGATTGGGTAGTTGTGCCGTCACCCAGTTCACCCTCGGCGTTGCGACCCCAGCAGTAGAGCGCCCCGCCGATTTTGACAGCGCATGACGCAAGCCCGGTTGAAATGGAGTCCCAGTCGGAATCGGCCGCTCCGGCGGCTGTTTCAACAAGGAACGGGGCGTTGACAAATCCGCCGCCGGTTTTGGAGGTTTGCAGATTTGAATTTTGACCCCAGCAGTAAAGCTTGCCGCTGTTTTTCAGGGCGCAGGTGTTGTCGCGACCTGCCACAACCATTTTCCAATCTGCATCGGGTGATGCGGCCATTGGGTCGACGCTGACTTTTACCGGTGACAGCTCGGTGGCATTTGACGAACCGGTGCCCAACTGACCGACGTTGTTTCGCCCCCAACAGGAGAGAGTCCCATCTTCACCAACCGCGCACGAGGGGGTTTCACCCGTGGCCAAATCTACCCACTTGCTGTCGAGGGAAGTGTAAGCGGGTAGAAGTTGAGTATCGGTGTGACCGAGGCCGAGTTGACCAAAGCTGTTTGCGCCCCAGCACCAGATGTTTCCCGTGTCTTTGATACCGCATGTGTGAGTGCCGCCGGCTCGCACCTTTTTCCAGTTATAAGCGGCTCCCGCCTGGGTGGGTACATTTTGGTTTGCCGAAAGTCCGTTGCCGAGCCTTCCACTGCCGCCGTTTCCAAAACACAAGACGGCGTTGTCAATACGGCGCACACACGTATGGTAGGTGCCGGCCGAAACCTCGCTGTACAAAGCCGAACACCCGATGCCGGCAGGTTCAGGCTCACCGACGGTACCCGAAGGGCACGCGCACGAATATGCGCCCGGCTCGTTGACGCAATCAGCCGAGGGGTGACACGTATTGGGCAATTCAATACATTCGTTGACGTCGATACACTCTTGACCGTCGCCCGAAAATCCGGGGTCACACACGCATGCTCCCTGTTCATCGCAGGCTGCGTTTGCTCCGCACGGCCCACACATTGAACCGCCGGTTCCACCCGACGATGATGTGGTGCCGGCGCCGCTCGACGTTGTTGACTGACCGCCGGCTCCACCCTGATCTCCGCCCGCGGTGCCTGAAGAAGTGGAATTTCCTCCACCACCGTTTGCGCCTTGTCCCCCGCTGCCGCCTGTGCCGTCACCCGATGAATCACAACCGGCAATACTCGAGATGAGAATCACCGCGAAGCATGTCAAGAAGCTACGTTGCGTCATGGAAAAGGGACGCTATCACGACAGATAAACTCGATCGGTTGGATTTGTTTAAAATCTGGGAGAAGACCACAAATCGCCTTGAAAAAAAGGCAAATCCGTGACTTTTGCAGCGAAAATTAGGTCGGGCAAAAACGGTCACGCTTGACAAGTGACACCAATTTCTCTCTTGTGGTAGCCCGTGGAACACCGCACATTCGCCCGACGTGTACCCCTCGCAGCATTTGGGGTGATCCCTCTATTCGCCGCGTTCACTCAAAATGCGAGCGCCCAATCGGCTCCCGGCGAGCCGACTACAGCGAACGCTGCGGCGCCCCCCGCAACCGCAGCGACAACTGCGAGCGGTGACTCGCAGGCTCCGCCGGCGCCGCCCTCACCGGGTCAATCAACACTTCCACTCGGAAGCGCGTCCCCGCCGCCTCCGCCTCCTGTTATCAGTTCTTTGGCATCAAGTCAGACGGACGGTTCGTTGGGCCCGGGGCCGCTGTCGGCCATTCGTATTGAACCTGAATCGCCAAAATTTCCGGCCGAGGTGTGGTCAGACAACGACTACAACTCCCGAAGGCGAATTGCGTTTGGAGACTTCGGTGTTTCGCTCAATGCTGAATACCGCGCAAATCTCCTTTATATCCGCCCCATTTCGCTCAACTCTTATACCAATCGCAACGCTCACTGGATTGAGCATCGCATGCGGCTCGATTTGAGTGCCGACTATCTTGACAAGGTTCGAATCATCCTTTCCGCCGATATGTTTGACGGGGTGCTTTGGGGAGACAACGGCGACTTTGGAGCAACGCCCAGCTCAAACGCGGGCGTGAGCGCTTCGGCGCGCAATCCAAACGTGACAAGGCCGTGTGTGGCAGTTCCTGAAGACGGTGATCCGCTCGACCCCGACTCATACGGGTATACTCTCTGCGAGCAAGATCCTATTCGACTCCGCAAGCTTTATACCCAGATCTCCACACCGGTCGGAACCTTCCGCATCGGCAGACAACCCATTATCGCGGGCGCGGGCGTTCAGGCCAACGACGGCGAGGGTAGAACCAACCGATTTGGGTTTGCGCGCACGGGCAACATGGTTGACCGCATTTTATTTGCCACCAAACCGCTTGAAGCGTTTAAGCCCAAAGAAAAGCGAAATACCTCGGAGACAGAAGGGTTGATTCTCGCTCTTGGGTATGACCGAATTGTCACCGACAGCCCTCAGCTTTTTGCCGACGATGCGAGTCAGTGGTTTACGGCGCTTATTTTTAGCCAACCGGAACATCCACTTGGCAAAAATCTGCTTGCGACCGCTTTTCATGTGCATCGGTGGAATCCGCAAAATGCCTCGTCCATCAACGTGGTGGGCATGCGGGCAAACAATACCTTTCCAGGTGGAATCAGCGCCGGGTTTGATGTGGCGTATAACTTTGGGTCAACGCGCGAAGTTTCTGAAGCGTACAAGTTTATTACCAACGACCCGGTTGTCGATCAGCAGATTCAACAGTTCGGCGCGAGGGCGGTACTGCGGTATGATAACTCGTGGCTCACCGCGTACATGGAGTTTGACTACGCGTCGGGCGATCCGGATCCCAACGTGACGACTCCACTCAGTCAGTTCGTTTTTGCTGAGGATACCAACGTGGGTCTGCTGTTATTCGAGCATGCCTTGGCCTTTCAAACAGCGCGCGCGTCGGCGGCGGGTGTAGAAACATTGAGGCGTCTCGGGGCCAAGAGCTACCCAGCCGAGGTGGTGAACACGCGCGGGTCGTTTACAAATGCAATTGCGTTGTTTCCCCAGGTGGATGTTCGACCCGTCAAAGGGCTTCAGCTCAGAGCGGGCGCACTTTTCGCCTGGGCAGAATCCGACGTTGTTGACCCGGTCGCCACTCTTCAGCTTCGCGACGGGCTCAAGATCGAGGACGATGCGGTGAACTTTGTGGGCGCCCCCGCAACGGGTAAGCGTTATTACGGTACAGAACTTGACGCGCGCATCTCCTACCGTCTGCTGGATCACGTAAACTTTGAGTTGGAAGGAGCGGTGCTCTTCCCGGGAGACGCGTTGCAAAACCGTCAGGGTGAAGCTGCTCAAAGCGTATTAATTCAGGGCCGCACCACCGCTTTCTTTTGATAGGGAGGCTTCCAATGAAACGACAGATGCAAACTTTTTTGGCGGTAGGCACGGTGGGTTTTCTTACCGCCGTTTGTTCACCCGGTTGTGAAGACTACGTTGGCGCTCCGAGGCCGGCGATTATCGGGCTTGAACAGGGCACCCTGTCCGACCTGAAGGCGCCGCTCGCCATTGGGTTTGATCGGGCGATTGACCCTGCCACTCTCCAGTTGAAAGTTGTTCGGCTCATTGTGGACGAAGAAGGTTTCCTCGGCGATGAAGATGCCGACGGGGAGACGGAGCTGGATATTTTATACTCGTACGATGCGTTGGCGAAGTTTCCCAACGAGGGTGGAAAAGGAACGTTTAACGCGGCCAATATGGCGATATCGATCGTGCCTGAAAAACCCTTCCCTGTTGCCGAAAAACTGGCCATTCTTGTGGAAGCGGGTCTGAGCGACGCAGAAGGTGTACACAAGACTATTTTGCGCGAACGCATTCCGTTCACCTACTTGGTTAAGCTCAACTGCGCTCCTTCGGCCGACTTTGTAACGGGCGCTTATTACTTCCTCGGCGAGGTGACAAAGCCTATCGGAACGCAGGTTCAATTGTTGGCATGGCTTGATGTCAACCCCGACACGGGTGAATTTGTGGGCGCCTTTGTCAACGGGGACCGAAATCGAGACGCCTCGCGGTGTACACCTTTTGGGCTCAGTTGCACGGACGATCAAGCGTGTCGCACGATCCCCGAGCCGGCGTGTGTTCCGCCGTCTGAAAAGGCGGCCAGCGTGGATGAATATCCCGATTATCTACCCAACTATGAGCCGCCGACGGGCTACTTTTTCAACGCCACCGGTTGCGTGGATGGGCAGAGCGGGGACAAAATTTTCTTCGTGAACCAGCCGGTCGACGTTGTGGTGCAGTCGCCCGCGGTTTCGCTGGTGAATACTGTACTGACAGCAACGTTTGAAAAAGACTCCGAAGGCGTGCTGCGCGGCGGTGGAACCATCACGGCCGAAAAGGTGTTTCTCGGCAAAATCGACAGCGGCACGGCGGAAGGTCAGATCAGCGCTCGACTGATCCCGGCCGAAGAAGTGCCGCCCGGCCTGAAGAAACCCGGCGAGTAGGATTTCTGGTCGGTGTCCAGAGCGACGGCTGACGCGTCACGCCAAGACCTGAAGCGCCTGGATGCCTGTGACGATGCTCGCCCGTTGGTCTACGGCCAGGTCCACATGGCGTCGATGAGGAAGGTTCGACCGTTTTGAGGCATGGTGCGGCTTGAAAACGCCGAGGCGACGGGAACCTGATAACGCCTGTCGGCAATGTTGTACACACCCACCACGTACCTAACTCCAATCTCACGGATTTGACCTGAAACGGTGGCATCGGCAACTAGGTTTGTGGAGGTGCGATCGCTTGTGGAATCATCGATTCTGCGCGGCGCCTCAAGCGTTCCACGAAAGCCAAACGAAGCCATGTCGCGGACAATTGGGAAGGCGAAGCGCGCGGAGGCGAGGTGTTCAGGCGCGTTTACAAGAACGGGGTCTTTGAGGGTAGAATCGAGCACGCGCGCTTGTTGATAGCCGTAGGTTGCGGCAATCATGATCCCACGACGCCATTCACGCCGAAGCTCAATGTCGCCGCCCACCACTAGAACAGGTGAGGTGCTGTTGGCGTAGCGGAAGAGGTTTTCAGGGTCGGTTTCATCGGGCACATCTGTCACGATGTCTTCGACGTGACTCACGTGACCGGCTGCCAAAACAACCCAATCTTCTAAAAACCTGACAGAGTACTCAAGCTCGCCGGAAACGACCGATTCAGGTTTGAGGGACAACCCACGCGCCGGATCGACAGCGGGAACCTGCGTTGTACCGCCGTCGCTATAAAACTGTTCGTAGATGCTGGGGGCGCGGAACGCGCGGCCACCCATGAGTTTGATTGTGTGCCCGTCAGACGGCTTGAAAATGAGCGCACCGCGGGGAACAACAACGGAGCCGAACGTGGAGTATCCGTCAACGCGGGCGCCGGCCGAAAAACGAAACCATTTGGTAGGCGCGCCGTCGAGTAGAGCGTAGCCGGCCAAGAAGTAAAATGGCCTGTCTTCATCCATGTACTGTTCGGTGGAGTTGTCAGAATACACCGAAACGCCCGACATTTTGGCGGTGGGATGGTATTGGGCTTCACCGCCTGCGGTGATGCGCATCCATGGTAGAGGAGTCCAAACGGCGCGAACTTCACCGCCGAACCAACTACCTGTCAGCTCTTCGATCGCACCCTCCTCGCCGTAATCGTAGCTGCCCTTAAATTCGTAATGGTTGGCGTGGGCGCGGGTAAAAAGCTGAAGGGTTTGAGCAACGCGCGGCTCATACCGGAGTTCTGTAACGAAGCGCCTGTCGTCGAATTGGGTGCCCCGGGAGCCGATGACGGTACCGTAGGCTCCGACCGGAATAACCTGCTCGCGCTGATGGTAAGACCATTGGGCGGTGAGCGGCCCGATGTACG
The DNA here is from genome assembly GCA_016712345.1 of Polyangiaceae bacterium. Lineage (GTDB taxonomy): Bacteria > Myxococcota_A > Polyangia > Polyangiales > Polyangiaceae > JADJRH01. Next base: position 548,422 of record JADJRH010000011.1, on the reverse strand, counting down.
CGCGACCTTGTGTACCCACGCTGACGAAGTTGTCGACGCCGCGAACGGAGGCGGGGTTATTGGGGTCTTGTCCCGTAATGGGTAGAGAGATGTCATTGCCTTCAGAGCTGGCGATTTGAACGCTGCCCCATACGCCGCGGCCGGGACCGGCGTTATACTGGAAACCCGCTCGACCGTGGATGACCTTGTCGTCGTAGACGCCGATCTCACCGTGCACCGAGGAAGGTCCGTCGGTTGGACGGGTAACAAGATTGATCACGCCGGAAAAAGCGCCTGTGCCGTAGAGGAGAGAGCCGGGACCGCGCACAACTTCAATTCGACTGATGTCGTGAAGATCTACCCTACCGTCGGAACCGATATACGACGAGTTGAGTAGGTTGTCGTTCAGCGACTGCCCGTCGGACATGACAAGCACGCGGTTGCCGTAGTCGTTGGGTTGGCCGATGCCGCGAATTTGGGCCGATACATAGGCTCGATCGTTGGAGAGAGCCACACCGCGAACGCCTCGGAGCGATTCTGCGATTGTAGGGTAGCCGAATGCTTCGATTTCGCGACCGTCAACGATGGTGACGGAGGAAGGCGCGTCGTCGATACTTTCTGCCGCGCGCGATACGGCGGTAACTTCACGAATGGGGTTGAGTACAACGTCGGTCAACTCCACCTGCTGGTTGGACTTGACATCCACCGACTTTTCGAAAGGCCGATAACCACGCAGTTCCACCGAGACGAGTCGCTTGCCAACGGGGATCCCCTGAACAACGGCCGGGGTGAACCCAAACGGCTTACCATCAATCTTCACTACCGCTTCGCGCTCATCGCTGCGCACAACAATTGTGCCGGTGAGCGGAGTGAGGGTGGCTGTTACAGTGGATGATTTTTTGGCTTCAACAAGGACAAGTTTTGGAGCCGATTGGTATCCTTCCGCCGTAAAATGAAGCTCGTGACGGCCGGGGGGCAAGACGAGTTCACAGGGGGCTTTGCAGGCCACCGGTCCGTTTTCGTCGTCTACCCGGACGGTCGCCGAAGGTGCGCCTTTCAGGTCGACTTTGACATTCCCAACGATGCGGGTTAGCGGCAGGCTGACTTGGGCCGTTTTCCCCTGAATGACTTCCACTTCAGCGGAGACGGCGGTTTCATACCCTTCGAGTTCGGCAAGGACTTTATACTTACCCGGTGCGAGCGCGAGAGGTCGAGGCGCGCGGCCCACGGATCCGAGGTCTTTGCGACCGATGTAGAGGGTAGCGCCGGGTGGGTCAGTCACAACTTCCAGAACCGCCACTTTGGGGGCGAGATCGCGGAGCGCGTTGGAGGCGTCGGTTTTTTTGCGCTCGTCGGTTTCGCCGGTGCTCGCGTCGACGTAATATCGATGCGCGTCGGCATACCGCTGGAGTCCCTCGTATGTGCTCGCGATGTTGAAGAGCACGTTGCGGTTGGGAGCGAGCCTGTTTGACGCGAAGAAATGCGCGAGCGCCGCGTCGTAATTGCCCTTTTTAAACTCCTCCTTGCCGAGCCGAAACTGAAGGTCGGCTTCGTCGGCGGTGCCGTCGGCGTGCGCGGCGGGCGCAGCCAAACCAAGAGCGAAAGCGAGGAGGAAAGCGACCCTTCGGCCAGCGTGTTTCATGAGCCCCGTTTCAGGTGGTGATCGACATGGTTCAACGGTCGTCGCGGAGAGTTCTACCCGTTTGTGAAGTGGTGGGCGTGGGCACCGGCGCGGCCGTTGTTGTGGGGAGAGGTTTGGTGCGTCCGGTACCCGGAGATGCTACCGACGGGGCCGCGGTTGCCGTGGCAGATGCGGTTACGCTTGCGTCGGCCGAAGGGGTGGGGATTGGCATTTCCACTTCAATTTTGGCCGGAACCGGACCGTTGTCGGTGATCGCCACTTCGACCGTTTTTGACTTTTCCCCGACCGTCACTTTTACTTTGTGTACACTTCCGAGGGGGCCTTTAATCTCAAGCAGATCGTCGGCCAAGCCCACGGTTTGACCTTCAACCTCGACCTTGGCGCCCTTGGGTAGAACGAACACTTTGACGGTGCGAGGTTTGTTATCGGCGGCGGTTTGCCCGGCGCCGCTCGGAGTTTGACCATTGGACTGCTGCGGCCTGGCGAGCCCAAAGTAGACTCCCGCGGCAACGGCCCCTGCGAGGAGGCCGGCAACTGCAATTCGAAGCCCTTTGTTGGGAGGCTGAACCTGACTCGAACCCGTTACCAGACTGCTTGTTCCACCGTTGGTAAGGGTAGAAAACTGACCCTGAAGTCCGGCGACGTTGGGGTGACTCAAGCTCGGGTGAGAGTCGCCGGCTTGGGTTGTGGGATCGGCGATGGTGCCAGGGCCGGAATATGCGGGAAGGGGAAATACCGCAGGCGCGCTTCGCGTTGGGTTGGATCCGCTGGCGGCAAGTTCGGTGCTGACAGACGGCAATAGCACGTGTTGAGTGCGACCGGATGCGGTGGCTTCGGCGACGATCGATCGCTCAGACTCGGACAGCGGCCGGAGCTGCTCTTCGCTGATCGAATCGCCATTTAGTAAGAGCATCCCAACGGCGTCGAGAAGCTCATCGGCGTCTGAAAAGCGATCGTCCGGCGACATCGCGAGCGCGTGATGAAGAAGCCCTGCAACGGACGGCGGCACCCACGGAGCGCGCCGCTGAATAGGCGGCGGGGGCTCGGTGCAGATGCGCACAAGCAGCTCCCCCAGCTCATCGATTTTGGCGTGCGGGGTGCGACCGCAGAGCATTTGGTAGAGCACCACGCCGAGCGACCAGAGGTCGGAACGACCGTCGATATTGCGATATCCCTTTGCCTGCTCGGGAGACATGTAGAGCGGCGATCCGATCATGCTGCCGGTGCGCGTGAGGCCGGTCAGCTCGGCGTCTCCGTTCATTTCGCCTTTTTGAACCTTTGCGACGCCGAAATCGAGAAGCTTGACGATCCGCATGCCGTCTTGCTTTGCGAGGTAGAGGTTGGCCGGCTTGATGTCGCGATGGAGGATCTTGGCATTGTGTGCAGCTTGAAGCGCCTTGCACGCCTGCGCCGTAATGCGAAGCGCGAGATCCGCTGGAAGTGGCCCGAGGCGCTTTAACAGCTGTCGCAGATCTTCGCCTTCAAGGTACTCCATGGCCATGAATGGAAGCTGGGTGATCGGGTCAACCCCCGCGTCGAGCACTTTGACAATGTGCGGTGTATCAAGGGCCGACGCAGTGCGTACTTCGCGCTGAAAGCGAGTGATGAGTGTTGCGTCTTCCGCGAGATCCGCGGCGATCACCTTGACCGCGACACGCTGACCCGAGTCGTCGGCAATGGCCTCAAAAACAGTTCCCATCCCGCCTTTTCCAAGGCGTTTCACGACGGCATATTTGCCGCCGATGGTGGCGGGTTGGTTGCTCATGGAGTGACCTCCGGGGCGATTTGAAACGGACGCTCCTCGATAGAATATGCCCTACACGAGGATGGGGACAACTGCCCGGCGCTTTTGGGCAGTCATTATTCGGTCAGTTCCATGACTCGTTGCTCAAGGCCACGGCCTTTGGCAATGCCGCTGACGCGCGCGTTGTACTGGTAAAGTACATAGATCACGCGGCGAATCATCTCTTCGGCGTCGGCTTGTTGACGGTCGAACGTGACCGACAATTCGCGTGACGCTTTGTCCCAACCGGCGGTGGTGACGCCCTGAACCGTGCGGACGGCGTCGAGGGGGACGGGGCCGGCGGCAAGTTCGATTCGAATCTCGTGCGATGAGGCCGTAAGTTCGCTCATCGTGCCGTGAGCGACGAGTACACCTCGATCTAAAATGGCGGCGTAGTCGCAGATTTCTTCAAGCTCTTGAAGGTTGTGGCTTGAGATCACGAGGGTAGAGCGGCCTTTTCTCGATCGAACGATTTGTCGAACGCCGTACGCGACGCGCGGATCGAGGCCCGCTGTGGGCTCGTCGAGAAGGACAACGCGTGGATTGCCGAGGAGCGCTTGAGCGAGTCCGACGCGCTTGGCCATGCCGTGTGAAAGCTGCCCACAGCGCATGTTCCACCAAGGCAAACCTTCCACCTCGGTGAGGACCGATTCCACCGCGGTTTTGGCTTCGCCGGGGCTCATTCCTTGAAGCTCGGCGAGGTACACAAGGAACGGGCCGACTTTTTCTTGGCCGGGCAGAAGCGCATCCTGCGGCAAGACTCCAACTTGACCGCGCAGTTCATCTACCGCAGTGGGAAGCCTGTCGAGCACGTAGATCTCACCGGATGTCGGCGCGAGATACCCGGCAAGCATGGAGAACGTTGTTGTCTTGCCGGCACCGTTGGGACCGATGAGCCCAAAGACGGAGCCGTCGGGCACTTCAAACGTGACGTCGTTGACGGCGGTGACATTGCCAAACTGTTTGACCACCCCCTTGAGGTCAATTGCAGCGGGTTTGTCGCTTGCCTTGAGCTTTGCTTTGCCCTTTTTCTTGGGCGCGGGCTGACCTGTTGCCGAAAACGGAAGCGCGCTTTCAGAAGGGGAAGTGGAGCCTTCGGCTGCGGGTGTACCTTCTGAAGGGGGAGCGTCGGCGGCCGAAGGAGCGGCCGGCTCCGTCGCGTCGGGAACAGCCTTTTCCGTTTCCATCAGATGTCCCTCCGCTTCACAACGAGGCTTGCGGCCGCTGTCATGACGGCACCCCAACCGATGTACGCACCGATGCCGCCGAGAACGCGCAACGGTTGGTGCGAAACGACAAGGTCTTCATACTTGAAAGGCAAGGCCCACGCGGCAACCTTTGTTGCCTCGATCCAACCAAAAATTTTGGCGATGATCCAAAGCGCAACGAAGACGACAACGCCCACGAGCAGCGCCACAATCGGAGTTCGAAAAAACGAGCTGATGAGGCCGGTAAGGCCGGCAAACGAGGCACACGCGGCGACCGAAAAGAGCCAAATGCGCGGTCCCCACGACAAGAGCGCTGCGGCGGTGGTGGTGCCCGTAGCTGCAACAACAATCCACACTGTGATGTGCAGCACGAGAAGCATCACAGAAATGACGGCCCACACACCGAGCGCCTTACCAACGACGATCGATTCTCGTCGCGATCGCCCGGCGATGTAGCGAATAGCTCGGTGTTGAATGTCACCCGCGATTTGATCAAACCCAATAAGCAGGACGAAAAACGGCGCAAAAAACAGCGTGAGTTGAAACAGGAGAAACAGGATCGGCGGGCAATATGAAAGGTGCTTCGCCGTTTCCTCCGGGTACACACGGGCGAGCCCCTGTTCGAGCAGCATTCGCTGATCGTCTGGGGACATGCCCTGCGTTGGATCTCGTCCCAACAGTTTGACGGCGGCCAGCTCAAGCAGACTGGGAACCGATCCGCCGAGCACGAAGAGCACGAACATTGCGATGCCCTTGGTGCTGCCCAGATTTCGCCGAATTTCACGGAGAGCCGTTAGGCTCGCCTCCCGGAAGGGTGACATTGTGCGGCCTCCATACCCAGTTTTTGGGCCGCGCGACACTCGAATGTGCGTCGAAAGGCGGCGCCCCATCTGCGAGACGCAACTCGATGCCGGTGCGCTGAGTCACAATTCGTTCCTGCAGGCCGCGCCGAAACCCCACACTTGAGAGGGCATCTTGGACGACCGACAGCGGGGCGATGCAGAACTGGATCAGATGATCAACGTGAGTCACCGACACGCCGAGATTTCTTCCCAGGTAATACCCGCGCCGAAAGTACACATTCGAGTCCTCGGTTCCCGTGCCGGTTTCAACGAGACGTTCCAATTTTTCGTGGCCAACGACCACGGTCCCGTACCACGCCGCAAGGTGCACGCCGACGGCAATCGGAACCACAATCCAAGGTGTACACACCATTGCGATCTGACCCGCGATCGCGCACCAAGGCAGCAAAAACACCGTGAGCAGCGCTGCTCCGGCCAAATCCACCGACGCGAGCACAACGCCGAGCGCAACGGTGAGCAACGTGCCCACGTGCAATAGGCACGCGGCCGGATGTGTTGCCGGCACGCGTATGTACGCCTGCAAGAACATCATGCTCACCAGGACGATGGGTACACAAATGCCATGCGCCCACCTGTTTCCGCTGCTCTTGTGAAACGTGGTGTACAGGCCCAAGTGTTGTTGAACACTCAGAATCGGTAAAAAATCCGCAATTCGAACGCCCCTCACGACACACCTCCCGACTGCGCCACTGCGTACACAATGGGCTCACGACGCGATTGAGTGCTCTGCGGCGCGCGCATCAACAGCGGCGAGCGATCCTCGCTCAGCGCAAGGAGACCCATCTGCGATCGCTTCTTGAGCCCGTCCTCCACCAGAACGTGATGGAGAGCATGTGTACAGATCACAAACCCCATCGCGAGATCGAGCTGCGCGTGGCGCCGTCCTGAGCGCGGAAAAAGCGTCCACGCCGCGCGCAACAGCCGAACGAACGTGGGGTTAAAAACGCCCGCGCGCTTGACCACCGCGTCACCGGCGAGAAACTCAACAAGCTCGCGACCGCGCTTCGTGCGTGCGAGATCCGCAAATGACGGCGCCATCAGCGTTGTCTTCGCGGGAGGCGCAAATCCACGCGGAATCAGATCCGCGAACGCGCGGCGCAACACGGCCTTGCGCGTGAATGTCACGGGATCGATGCACAGCCGCTCCGGCAGCGAGCACGCCACGTTGATCACGTCGACATCGAGATAGGGAACGCGACCTTCGAGTGAGCCCGCCATTTCGACGCGATCGCCGAGCCCCGGAATGATCACACCGCCGAGCATTCCGCGCGCGATCGTTCGCGTTTGATCGAACGGGGTGAGCCCGCGCATGCGCGCCAAATCGAACTCGCGCCTGAGCGTTGTGAGGGGCGAAACATCCGCCATGCTGCCGAGGAACCCGCGCGCAAAAAGCAAAGACGAGGCGCGGTCAACGCTGCGGGCTCGAATCTCGTACGCGCTCGGAAAGCCAAACAGCGTGTTTGCCGATCGCCACGCTTTTCCGCCCTCCCAGAAAATGCCGCGCGAAGCACTCTCCTGCTGTTGAAAGACATCCCACGCGCGTTCGGCGATGCGGCGTTTTTCTCCGGCGGCGAGCAAACCCCGTTGGATCGCTTCGGCACCAAAGTAGGGATAGCCGCCGAACAACTCGTCCGACCCCTCGCCGCTCATCAGCGCTTTAAGGCCGCGCGCACGAACGGACTTTGCGAGCCGAATGCGCGCCGTCGCCGAAAGGCTGTTCGTTGTGCATTCGATCGAATGGGTCGCGTCCAGAAAATCGTCGGCGAGCTGATCGTGTGTACACACAACGCGTTCAAAGTTCATCCCAAACGCCGACGCAGTGCGCTCGGCGGCCGTCGATTCGTCGTAGGCGGCGCCGGTGTACCCAACCGAAAAGGCGGTTATTCGGCGGCCTCGTCGATTGGCGTTTTCAGCCGCCAAACCAGCCACGATCGTGGAGTCGATTCCGCTTGAGAGAGACACCGCGAGCGGCGGATCTCCATCGAGCCTTCGAGCCACGGCGTTCGTAACTGCCGAGCGAACCGCGCGCGCCGCGTCCTCCATGCTCCACTTTTCAGAAACGCGCGACTCAACAAAAGGAAGCTCAAAATAAGGCTCTTCACGAACCGAAGAACGCCCCACGCGCATCAAATGACCCGGACGAACCGTGTGGATTCCAAGAAACGGGGTTCGCGACGTTTCTACAAGCCCCACCCCGGCGCCCGTAAAATGCAGCGGATCAAGCTGCGCCGAAAAGCCTTCCAATGCGAGAATCGCCTTTGCCTCTGAAGCGAAAACGAACGCCCCGCGATGCCACGCATAAAAGAGCGGCTTTACCCCAAAGCGATCGCGAACAAGCACCAGTTCCGATCGGCGCGCATCCCAGATCGCAAACGCAAACTCCCCATTTAAATGCTGCAAAAAAGCGTCGCCGTGCTCTTCGAACAAATGCACGATGACCTCGGAATCGGACGTGGTGCGAAACACATGACCGGCGCGGGTCAAGCGCGATCGCAGCGCCTCGAAGTCGTAGATCTCGCCGTTGTAAACAAGCGCGATCGATTCATCCTCGTTGTAGAGCGGCTGCTGACACACCCCGCCCGCCGTAAAGCCGAGCCTTAAAAAACCGACCAGAAGTGAACCGCCGTCGAGTCGACCAAATGCCGCTCCTTCGGGCCCGCGATGAGCAATGGCGCTCATCAACCGTCGAAGTTCTCCGTGATCCGCCGAGCCACCGCCCCGTTTCCAAATGCCACCAATGCCACACATGACAATCACGCAGCCCTTTCCACGAGCCCAGCCGCAACAAAGGCTTCGTGCGTTTCACCAACAAGCGCTCCGGCGCGGCGAAAACACGCGAGCACCGGTGCCGATGCCGCCTTGTTTGTTTCGCGCAGATGGGCGCTTCCAAACGACTCGCACCACACTTCTTCCGACGCTCCCCGCCCTATGCCAACGGCACGCAGATCGGCCAAGATCGCGCCGGTATCGGCGCGAAGGTACACATCGATCAATGTGGGCAAAAGCGCGCCGTAGCGAGTGCGCTCAGACTCCGAAAGACGCGCCCAATGCGTTCGAAACAGCGCCGAAAAAAAGCTGCCGTGCCACGCCTCGTCGCGCGCATGGTCGGCCACAAAACTCCGCACCGCAGGCGTCACATCGTTGCCGCGCGCGAGCACGCGCATGTTGGCGGTAATGGATGTTTCTGTGACGACGGTGAACAGAAACTTCAAGAACAATGCGTCGTGCGCATCGCGTGCCTGTTCATCGAGAAAGTCGTTTAAACGCTCGAAAAAAATCGGCGCGCTCGGCGTGTGCTGCGGAGCGACGTGCTCCAACAAATCCGCGGCGAGCACCGCGTGGTATCCCTCGTCGCATGTCAGCTGAAGTGCTGCGCGCCGCACATCACCTGAGAGGGCTTCGCCCAAGAAACCGTGAGCGATCTCGGCTGCGACAACGTTGACAACTCGAATTTCAAGAACGCTGACCGAATGCAGATAGCGAACGAGTGCTCGCCGACACAGCTCGCGGCGAGCATCGGACCCTAGCGCCGACACGGTCGGATGCGAAACGTGCGGTAAAAGCTCGACCGCAAACAGGTCGCCCGGATCGCTCGCTCTCCACGGTGTTGCCGATTCTCCGCTGCGTACACGCGCCTCGCGATTCCAGTCGCGGGTTCGACTCCGTCCTCCCCAGGTTCCGGCCCATTGCTCTTCGTATGCTTTCACAGAAAGAACGCATTACAAGAGTCATACCACGCAAGAATACATGCTGTTAACTGCCCAGTTCACCCCGTTTGTGCGCCCCGTTGCACACGGTCATGCGCGAGACCTCACACAACGCCGGCATCCGCACACGCTCGTTTGGTAGGATGCGCGCTTCGACATTCTGAGGCGGCGCTTTGCGTGTCGCCCAAGCCGGTCTCCATGAGCATTCACGTCGCCCTGAATCACATCACACGCTACGAATACGATCGCCCCATTTTGCTGGGCCCCCAAGTCGTAAGGCTTCGGCCCGCGCCGCACTGCCGCACGCGGATCTTGAGCTACTCGCTGCGCGTTTCGCCGACCAAACACTTTCTCAATTGGCAGCAAGATCCGCAGTCAAATTACTTGGCGCGACTGGTTTTCCCGGAGCGCACCGCATCGCTCACCATTGAGGTTGATCTCGTCGCCGAAATGTCTGTGATTAACCCCTTTGACTTTTTTCTCGAACCGTCCGCCGAGAAAATCCCACTCGACTACGACGAAGGCCTCAAGCGTCAACTGCGACCTTACCTGGAAACCCTTCCGTCAACCCCGCTCCTGGAAGAGTTTCTCCAAGCGGTGGATCGCACCCCGAAGGGCAGCGTTGACTTTTTGGTAGACATCAACAAGCGCCTTTCCGAACACATCGGATATGTCATTCGCCTGGAGCCGGGATTACAAACGCCCGAAGAAACCCTTCAAAAACGCTCCGGCTCATGCCGCGACTCCGCATGGCTCCTCGTTCAAGTGCTGCGCCGGCTCGGGCTTGCGGCGCGGTTTGCCTCGGGATACCTCATTCAACTGACTGCCGATCTACCCTCGCTTGAGGGACCGTCCGGCCCAACAGCCGACTTTACAGATCTCCACGCCTGGTGCGAAGTGTACCTTCCGGGCGCCGGATGGATTGGTCTCGACCCAACGTCGGGGCTGCTCGCAGGGGAAGGTCATATCCCCCTCGCGTGTTCGCCGGACCCAATCGCGGCCGCGCCGATCACCGGCTTTCATGAAAAAGCGGAAGTAGCATTCAAACACGAAATGTCGGTAAAACGTGTTTGGGAAGCCCCGCGCGTTACCAAACCTTACACCGTGGAACAGTGGTCCTCTCTCAACGCTCTCGGTGAGCGGGTCGACCGCGAGCTGAACGATCTGGACGTTCGCCTGACCATGGGCGGTGAGCCGACATTCATCTCCATTGACGATCATGACGGTGCCGAATGGAACACGGCCGCGCTCGGCCCTTCCAAAAAACGCTTTGCCGCGGGGCTATTTCATCGATTGCGCCGCCACTACGCGAAGAGCGGCTTGGTCCACTTTGGACAGGGTAAATGGTATCCGGGTGAACCTCTTCCCCGTTGGTCACAAGCCTGTTTTTTTCGAAAAGACGGCGAGCCGCTCTGGAAAAACGACCATCTGATTGCAGACGAGTCTACTCCTTCCGTCGCATCCGACGGCTCTGAAACTCGTTTCCTCCGCTCATTGGCCCACCATCTGGACGTAAACGCCGACCATGTTTTTCCAGCGTATGAGGACGTTTATTATACCCTCTGGCGCGAGCGACGCCTTCCCTCCAATGTTGATCCGTTTGATAATAAACTCGATGATCCTCTTGAGCGAGCCCGCCTGCGGCGCATTTTTTCTCAAGGGCTTGAAAAGGCGGCCGGAGCTATACTACCCATCACCGCCGAGAACAGGTCATTTCGGTCAGGTTCATGGTTCCTGCGCGAAGAACGGTGTTACCTCATTCCAGGAGATTCCCCCATCGGGCTGCGGCTCCCGCTCGACTCGCTTCCCTGGGTCGCACCAGAAGATCGCGAGGCTCACTACCCACCCGACCTTTTCGGCGTCTTTGAGCCGCTATCCCCTCACGTTCAACTTCGAGCGCAAGTTCAATCCCCTTCGGCGGCCGGCAATCTACCCATGTCTGGGGCTTTCCAAGGTCCGCGCGAAAACGCTCCCAAACGAGGCGAAAGCGCCACCGGAATTGTTCGCACAGCCGTCTGCGCCGAAGTTCGCGCCGGCATCCTTTACGTCTTCATGCCACCCCTCAGCGACCTCGAAGACTATTTAGCGCTCGCCGCCGCCGTTGAGGCAACGGCCGAAGAGTTGAATCAACCCGTTCTTCTTGAAGGGTATGAACCCCCCAGAGACCCTCGAATTTCGCATTTTCGCATTACGCCCGACCCAGGTGTAATTGAGGTTAACATCCACCCCGCTGTCACCTGGAACGAGCTGGTGGAGCGCACCACCACACTTTACGAAAGCGCTCGACTGTCGCGCCTGACCACCGAAAAGTTTATGTTGGATGGTAGGCACACCGGAACCGGCGGCGGAAATCACATGGTCTTGGGCGGCGAAACCCCCGGCGATTCACCCTTCCTTCGCCGCCCCGATCTGCTCCGATCGCTGATTTCATACTGGCTCAACCATCCATCCCTGTCGTTTCTTTTTTCGGGATTGTTGATCGGCGCCACGTCGCAGGCTCCACGCATCGACGAAGCCCGTCACGACGCAGTATCCGAGATCGAAACGGCATTCCTGGAAATGGAACGTCAGCTTGAACAACATGGCCAAGCTCCACCGCCGTGGCTTGTGGATCGCCTGTTGCGCAATCTTCTTTGCGATGTGACAGGCAACACCCACCGCACCGAAATTTGTATCGATAAACTCTTTTCACCCGACGGCCCCGCAGGGCGTCTCGGCCTTGTTGAAATGCGCGCCTTTGAAATGCCGCCGCACGCCGAAATGAGCCTCGCGGAGCAGCTTCTTCTGCGCGCGCTGGTAGCCCGGTTTTGGAAAAAACCTTACCGTTGTCCGCGCATTGTTCGATGGGGCACAGAGCTGCATGACAGGTTTATGCTGCCCTACTTTGTTTGGCAAGACTTCACCGACGTTCTCTCAGAATGTCAGAATGAAGGATATCCCCTTCAAGAAGAGTGGTTTTTACCTCATTTTGAATTTCGGTTTCCCAAATACGGTGACTTCTCATACCGCGGTATAGAAGTGGTTCTCCGAGGCGCTTTGGAGCCTTGGCACGTGTTGGGTGAAGAATCCACTTCGGGCGGTACCGCCAGGTATGTCGATTCATCGCTGGAACGCCTTCAAGTTCAAGTGAGTGGAATGGCACCTGACAGGTATGTTCTCACGTGCAACGGCTTACCCGTGCCGCTCCGCCCCACTGGAAAGGTCGGCAGCGCGGTCGCGGGCGTTCGCTACCGAGCGTGGCAACCGCCCTCCTGTCTTCACCCCACAATTGGTGTACACTCGCCCCTGACGTTTGACCTGGTTGACACGTGGCTCGAAAAAAGCCTCGGCGGCTGTCAATACCACGTCATGCACCCCGGCGGCCGAAACTACGAAACCTTCCCAATAAACGCGTTCGAAGCCGAGGGACGCCGCCTTTCCAGGTTTTTCCGAATCGGACACACCCCCGGAAAAATGGTTGTCGGCTCACCTGCACCCAATCCCGATGCGCCCTTCACTCTTGACCTACGGCGAGGTTCGGGGCCCACGCGGAGTTGAGTTTTCGAGATGACCTCACCCCTACCCCGTCTGCTCGACTATCCGCTCGCCAACGATCGGTATGACGAGGTGTGGACCGGAACCGCGGCGCGCTCTCACTGGCAGACTTTTTTTGACCACCTGTCTGAAGTCTCGGGAGACACACTGGCTGAACGTGAGCAATTTCTCAAGCAATCTGTGCTTGCCGACGGCGTCACGTACAACCTGCACGCCGACGCCCACGTGGCAAACCGACCGTGGGATCTCGACGTATTACCCATGATCATACCCGCGTCGGAATGGCTCGAAATAGAGCAAGCCGTCTGCCAGCGGGCCGAACTTCTGAACATGGTGATCGGCGATCTCCTCGGACCGCAAACGCTCCTGAAAGACGCTCTTATCCCCCCTGCGGTTGTGTTTGGTCAACTGGGTTTCCCTTGGCCACTCGTGGGAGTGGAGCCCGCCTTTGGAACGCACCTTCATCTGTACGCCGCCGACATTGCGCGGGGCCCCGATGGTAGGTTTTGGATTTTGTCCGATCGGACGCAGGCACCGGCCGGCGCCGCTTACGCTCTCCAAAATCGAATGACGCTTGCGAGGGCGTTTCCAGACGTTTTCAGGGCCATGGGTGTGGTCCCCATCGGCGGCTTTTTTGGAGCGATTCAAGACGCGTTAACCCGTTTCTCGCGGGTGGGAGACGATACACCCCTCACCGTTCTGTTAACGCCGGGCCCCTACAACGAAACCTATTTTGAGCACGTGTTTTTATCGCGCCACCTGGGCTTTCCACTTGTCGAGGGTCAAGACCTGATTGTTCGCGGCGACGTCTTGTTTCTAAAGACGCTCCGCGGTCTGCGACGTGTACACGCCGTTCTGCGCCGGCTCGACGACGATTATTGCGATCCCGTGGAGTTGAGATCCGATTCGGCATTGGGCGTACCCGGGCTGCTTGCCGCCGTACGCGCCGGCAACGTTCTCTTGGCAAACGGCATTGGCAGCGGCATCGCCGAAACCGCCTCAATTCAGGCCTTTCTACCAGCCATCTGTGAAAAGCGTTTCGGCCGTTCGCTCCTTTTGCCCGGTGTGCCGAGTTATTGGTGCGGTGAGCCCGATTCACTTGCGTACACATGTGACAACCTGAATCAGCTCGTTGTGAAACCCACCTACCCATCCATGGGTATGGAACCGGTTTTCGGTCACACTCTTGGCGACGACGACAGACGACAGATGTTGGATCGTCTGCGCGCCCAACCCCATGCGTATGTGGCTCAACAATGGGTACACTTGTCGCGCGCGCCCGCCAGGTCGAGTGGAATTGGATCTCCCTTCGCGGGAAGATCGGTGTCCATTCGCGTTTTCGCCGTTGCCACTCCCGATGGGTACAAAGTTCTCCCGGGTGGACTCACCCGCGCGGCCCCCAAAGACGGTGACGTCGTTTCAATGAAGTGGGGAGGATCGGCAAAAGACACCTGGATCTTAGGCGATTCAGCGGTTCGCGCTTTTCCACCCTTCCGGCGCAAACTGGCCGCCGCCGACGTTGTACAAAGCTCTGTTCAGATTCCTTCCCGCGTGGGTGAAAACCTGTTTTGGGTAGGTCGATATTCAGAACGATGTGAAGCGATTGCTCGTCTTCTGCGCGCCGCCCTCGTTCGAACGGCCGACGTTTCTGCAAGCACAAGGCCGGCCCTTTCAACTCTCGGCGCGGCATGTGATGCGTTGGGTATTCTTGATGTGCCGCCCATCTCGGATCGAAGCATCACCAACACGCCTCTCCCCGATTTTTTGGGCGCTGTTGTAAACCAGGAACTATCGGGCGGCTTGGCGGCCAACGTGTCGCGCCTCTGCTTTTCCGCGAGTCATGTGCGCGAGCGAATGTCCACCGACAACTGGCACGTGCTCCACAGTTTACAGGCCAAAATTCCGACCGGTCTACCCACGTCGGGAGCCGCCCTTCAAGCCCTCGACGACGTCATGCTCGGCTGCGTTTCACTCGCGGGTTTCGCGATGGATGACATGACGCGAGATGAAAGTTGGCGTTTTCTGCTTCTGGGACGTCGCTTGGAACGGCTTGTCCACCTGACAAGTTTGCTCCACGCGATCTTACTCTTCCCGTCGGAGGCGCGCGACGCATCGCTCGAATGGTTGCTCGAAGCGGCAAACAGCATTGTCACCTACCGTGCGCGTTACCGGGCGTTGCCCGAACTGTTACCCGTCATTCATCTCGTTGCTCTCGACCCATCCAACCCTCACGCCGTGCTTTTTCAACTGAACGAGCTGCTGCACAATCTGGAAATTTCGGGTCGCGAACTGGACAGTCCAATGCCCGAAGCAGAACTGCGGGGCGCAATCGAAAAACTGGCCTCCTCCGATCTGCGCGCTTTTGAGGCCGTCGAGCCCGAGAAGGTGGATCAGGCATGTGCAACGCTCGCCGCCGGCCTGGCGCATGCGAGGGGAGTTGCCTTTGACCTTTCCGACGTGCTCCACCGTCGCTTTTTTTCACACGCTGCCACGCCGGCACCCGTGGGGGTATAAGCAATGGCCCCACCCAACTCCAGATATTTCGTCGTTCACGAAACGGCTTATGAATACGCGCATCCGGTGGGTTTGTCCCGGCAACTTCTCCATCTTCGCCCGCGCGATCTACCCTATCAAACCATTTCACAATTCAACCTGACGCTGGCTCCTCAACCGGAGTCGGTGATCGACGCTCTCGACAGCTTCGGCAACCCCATCACCCGCGCCCAGATTGAACACAATCATTCGTCCCTTCACGTGAAGGCGTCGTATTGGGCGGAGGTTCAGGCGCGACAACTCCCCGATGAGACCCAAACCATGCCATGGGAAGATGCAGTCTACCACCTTACCTATCGGCGAAACGTTTTGCCATCTCCTGAAATTCTAGAAGCAACTCGCTACCTGTTTGAATCGCCGCGAGTTCGAAACAAGCGGGAAATTGCAAACTGGGCAAAAGCCCATTTCCCTCCCAGAGCGCCCCTTCTGTCGTGTGTGCGCGCGCTTGCCGAGCACATCCATTCTGAATTTGTATTTGACCCCACCGCGACAACTGTCACAACTCCGGTAACCGAGGTATTTTCCCGGCGCAGAGGGGTATGTCAGGATTTCGCTCATTTTATGATGTCGTGTCTGCGCTCGCTGGGGCTCGCCGCGCGGTACGTGAGCGGTTACCTCCTTACCCACCCACCGTCGGGTCGCCCACGCATGGTCGGCGCCGATGCATCCCACGCATGGGTGAGCTTTTATCTACCCAACGTCGGTTTTGTTGATGTTGACCCCACCAACGGAATCTTCCCATCCAATGAACATGTCACCATTGGCTGGGGACGCGACTACGAAGACATCGCGCCACTTCGCGGCGTCCTCTTGGGCGGCGGCTCCCACAACGTTTCGATCTCGGTCACCGTCGCCCCTGAGTCTGAATACGGGCAGTTATTCACTCCCCAGTCACGTTAGCTTGGTTGGATCAATCCCCAGTTCACGCAGCTTTGCCGCCATTCGTTCAGCCCGTTCACGCTCGGCTTCAGCCCGCTGCTTTTCTGATTCTGCTCGGTCACGCTCGGCTTCAGCCCGCTGCTTTTCTGATTCTGCTCGGTCACGCTCGGCTTCAGCCCGCTGCTTTTCAGCCTCTGCGCGTCGCTTTTCGTAAGCTGCTCGCTCCGCACCCGTGGGAAGGACCGTTCCATCAAACCGGTGCCAACGAAGCCAGGTGGAAGTGATCCCCCCGTACGTTCCCGACCACTCTTCCAACTTTAACTTGAAGTCACGGAAGACGGGCTCACACGGAATGTATGTACTACCCTTCAACTCCCAACACTGGAGCGTGTGTGGACTCAACAAATGCTCCGGATCGTACACAACGTATATTCCAACGCGTGCCCGTTCATACCCACGCAGCTTGCGATCCAGCTCTCCGCCCTCACGGTTGGAAACAACCTCAACCACCAAGTCAGGAGTTTTGCCAAACTCCCACACAAAATACGTTCTATTTTCTTTTGCCCAAATGTTGTCGGCAAACGTCACATCCAAACTGACCAACACATCTGGCACAAGCGGCGTATTTTTGGGAACTGTAAATAAACCCACATTGGCCATTGCTACGAACGTTCGCGCGCTGCCGTCCGACGCCGATGGGCCTTCCCACCCGGCATATAGCGGGTCGACGAGAAGACGCATTTGACGTTCAGACGCAATGTTGTCCACAGGAGTGTCGTCCTCCGTGATAATGTGGGACACATCGATCGTTGGAATGTCCCAAACAAGTTCAGGCAACGCGGCCATGCTCCAAGTTTGCCACAAGCCCACACGACCGCGCAAGCCCTTTTTAAAGCGAGTACAGCCCCATGCGCACACACCCGGCTCAATCAACCCTCCTCCACCTCGCGCTCGCTGCAACGCTCACGGCTTGCTCCAACCTTCCACCTGAAACCGCAACCCCTCAACCCTCCGCGACGCCAAACGCAACATCGGCCCCCTCCCCACCTGACTGGAATCAGGAGGGTGTTCCCCGTATCATTGCGGACGCCGAAAGAATGCGCGTCGTTGTCAAGTCAGAAGCGGCCCAACAATTTTTAGCGCAAGCCCCCCTCCTTCCACGCATTTCCACGCGCGCTCTCTTTCGCACAGCAGACAAGTCACGCTATTATACAGAAGCGCAGGCGGCTGCCCTACCCGAGTCTGAAAAGGCCACTTTGCAGCCTTTTTCAGCCACGGAAGAAGTCTATTATACAACCACCTACGGCTCTCCCATTTCATACGCGCGACCCATCGACATTCTTTCGGCAAACGGCGCTTCACTTCAGACCGGCACCAAGCTGCTCGACTTTGGTTATGGGTACATCGGCCACCTTCGATTGTTCGCCACCATGGGCCTCCACACCACCGGCATAGAAGTCAATCCGCTCCTCCCCGCGCTCTACTCTCTACCCACCGACACGGGGAGCATCGCGGGGCAAAACGGAGAAAAAGGGTCTATTCAACTCCTCGATGGGAGCTTCCCATCCAATACCGACTTGGTGCGTCAGGTCGGTTCCGGTTACAACGTTTTGATCTCCAAAAACGTGCTCAAAAAAGGTTACATTCATCCAGAAAGGCCGGTTCCCCACCCTGAACGTCAAATCAACCTCGGCGTGAGCGATGAAGTTGCTATCAAAGCCTTTTTTGATGCACTGAGTCCCGGTGGTTTGTTTCTAATCTACAATATCTGCCCGGCACCAACTCCACCTGACAAACCGTTTGTCCCCTGGTCCGACGGGCGTTCCCCTTTCACACGCGCGCAGTTGGAAGCCGGCGGGTTTCAGGTCGTCGAGTTTGACAAAGACGATACCGAAGCCGTGCGCACCATGGGCCGAGCGCTGGGGTGGGATCAACCGTTCCAAGGTGAACCTGGAATGGATCTTGTAAACGATCTGGCCGTGCTGTACACCCTCGTTCGCAAACCCAAGTCGCCGTGAGAGTCGCGCCTTTCCTCCCCCAGCGGTTTCGCGATTTCGCACAAACCGCGGCAGATCTTCGCAAGTACAACGGCCACAAGTTGCCTCCGGGCCCCGTTCTACCCGCGTGGGTTCAAACCCTTCGGTGGGCGTTTCAACCCATCCCTTTCATGGAAGCTGCTCGCGCCCAGTATGGGAAGGTTTTTACACAACGCCTCGTGGGCTTTCCGCCCCTCATCCACTTTTCGGATCCTGAAGCGATAAAAGAGATCTTTACAGGGCCGCCCGACCTTCTTTTTGCGGGCGAAGCCAACGCCATCTTAAAGCCGGTGCTCGGAAGCGGCTCGCTGCTTCTGTTGGACGGACCTTCCCATCTCCGGCACCGCCGCCTTTTGTTGCCACCGTTTCACGGCGAGCGGATGCACGCCTACGGCGCCGCCATGCTCCAGGTCACGGAGCGTGTCATGAGCACTTGGCCCCGTGGGAAGGTGCTTCCGATCATGCCCGAAATGCGACGAATCGCGCTCGATGTAATTCTTCAAACAGTGTTCGGCGCGCGAGAAGGGGACGCCATTTTACAAGTCCGCGATGAGCTGTCAGATCTGATAGCGCGCGCCTCGGCCGACCCCATTTTTCTACTCCCAGCGGCCCACGTTCGACTTGGGCCGCTCACCTCCTGGGCACGCATTCAAGATCAGCTCGCGCGCATTGATGAAGCCATTTTTGCGCTCATCCGTTCGCGCGTTCGCGATCTCGGCGCCCACAAAGAAACACCCGGTGAGTCAACTCCACCCGTTCGCGGCGACATACTCTCGCTCCTTGTTCTCGCCCGCGATGAAGACAATCAACCCTTGTCCGAGGGTGAACTGCGAGATGAGTTAATGACCCTCCTTGTCGCGGGGCACGACACGGTTGCCACCGGGTTGAGCTGGACATTTTACCATCTGACCCAATCACCCGAGGTTGTA
The DNA here is from genome assembly GCA_016712345.1 of Polyangiaceae bacterium. Classification (GTDB taxonomy): domain Bacteria; phylum Myxococcota_A; class Polyangia; order Polyangiales; family Polyangiaceae; genus JADJRH01. The sequence continues at coordinate 529,309 of JADJRH010000011.1, read as the reverse complement.
AAACGGGCCCAACAAGAACTGGATGCGTACACAACGGATCAATTGCCTCAGGCAAACCTCCCTTGGGTAGATGCCATTGTCAAAGAGTCGCTTCGTCTGACCCCCGTGTTACCCATTGTCGGCCGCCGACTCCAAGAGGACATGCGGCTCGGTGGAGTTGACCTTCCCAAAGGGGTGCGGGCAGCCCCCAATGTGTACCTTGTGCACCGCGACCCGGACATTTGGCCCAATCCCACGGTATTTACCCCCGAGCGGTTTCTGGGATCCAAACCGGCACCTTACCTCTTTTTCCCTTTCGGCGGCGGAGTGCGGCGCTGCATTGGGATGGCGTTTGCCCTCTTTGAAATGCGCATCGTGTTGGCCGCCATTCTAAAACGCCTTCAGGTGGGCGCCGCGCCTAACCTACCCATTCAAACCGTGCGACACGGCGTGGCTCTGGCCCCGTCCAATGACATGCCGATCATCCTTTACGACAGGTAGGTTTCACCGCCGGTGCTCCGCACCAAAAAGCAGCGCCGGAAAAAGCACCGTTGTCCCCCAAAACGCGCACAAAACACCAAGCAGACTGAGCACCCCCACCGAACGCAGCCCGGCGTGCCGCGCCACAAGGAGCGCTGCGTAACCGGTGGCGTTGGAACACGTGGCCACCGCCGCCGACGCTCCCGCGGTTTGCATGACCCGTCCAAGCCGGCCTGTCCCTTCTTCCTCGTAGCGATGGTAGATATGAACCGAGTTGTCCACCGCGATTGTCAGAAGACTCGGCAGCACCACCACATTGAGAAAGTTGAGTGAAACACCCCAAAGAAACATGGCTCCAACGAGGCAGGTCAACCCGGCAAAAAGCGGTAACACAACCACGAGTGTCTTTTTTACACTGCGCAGTGAAAGGGCGATCATCGCAAACACCATCACACTTGCGAGCAGAAGAATGCGCGGCCCATCCCCCTGAATAAGCGCCATGATCCTAGCGGCCACTCGATTGCCATCCATGATGTGCAGATCGATCCCGCGGCTTTCAATCCTTCTTTTTACCTCGTCAAGTTCAGCCGCCCACCGCGCCAGCTCGGCGCTGTCATACCCTTTGTGCTTTGGGAAGATCAGTACAAATGTACCTTCGCCCGACGTGGGTGTAAACCGCCTTCGAACCGCAATGGGTAGATCCTCCACGATCCAAGGGGAGGCGCGCGCCATGTCGGCCAACTTTTGGGACGCAGCCGTTTGGGCGCGCGCCGGCAACTCCACCATACTTCGCTCGATCTCGGCCAATATCGGTTGTTTCGCGGCAACGTCGCTCGGCAGAAGGTCGGCAATGGTTACCACTTCTGCCAGCTCGGAACGGTCGCCCACTTCTTTCTTATAGGTTTGAACAATCTCCCCAGCGGCTCGGGCGTTTTCGAGCGACGAAACGAAGAGGACAGCGGGCCGCCAAACCACTCCCTGCTGATCGTGAATATGATCTTCGAGCGCCGTGGCGGGAGAATCACCCTTTAACGCTTTGAGGTCGGTTGCAAAACCTACCTTTGGAAAAACGCCGATGGAGTACACAACCGCGACAATCGACAGCAAAAAAATGAGGCCGATTGCCCAACGAGGTGGCTGAAACGGAGCAACGTTTTGTTCTTCTGAACGCTCGCCGGCCCCTTTTTGCCGGGTTTGTTTTTTTTGAACCTGAATTTTTTCACCTAAGAACAGAAGCGCGGGGCCCGCAATGTACGTTGCCGCAAACGTTGCGATCACCCCAAACGCGGCGATCTGACCAAACTGTCGAAACGCGGGAAGATCCGCAAACACCAGGACGAAAAACGCCGCCGCATTGGTCGCCGCGGATGTAAGCGCACCTGAAAAAGTGCCGAGCACCGTTCGCTCCATGGCGGCAAGCGCACCCGCCACGCGCCGCTCTTCGCGGTAGCGCATTGTCAGATGAACGCCGTGCTCGACTCCAATTCCAATGAGGATGGCGCCCAAAAACCCTGTGACCGGGTTGAGGTGTCCAACAATGAGTCTGGCAAAAGCGAACGCCGCCGCAATTCCAAACCCAACGGGAATGGCCACAATAGGGAGCACGCCTACCCGTCGGCTCGCCGCGAGTAGAATGGCGAGCGACAGCACCAAAGCGATAATGCCGGCGCGAACAATGTCGGCACCCATCACGGCATTTTCTTCGAGCAGGATCACATACGGCCCGGTGAAAGCGGTGTGTACATTTGGAAAATGCTCTCGCGTCGTGCGGGCGTGCGCTTCGGCCGCGGCAATGAGGCGTCTGTCAAAATCGAGGTCGCTCGCGAGTTGAGTGGCCTTCACGTAGAGGTAAAGTTCACTTCCGTCTTTCGACTCAATGTACTCTTTGAGGGTTGACTCTTTTGTGTACTTTTTCTCAATGGCCGGAAAGTTGATTGGCTCTTTTTCAGGTGCGGTAAGGCCTAGGTCAAAAGGGCTATTTTTGGCTTTTTCGTAATCGATGCGCGCTGTCAGATCGTGACTCAACTCGGTAAGCTTTTCAGCCGGCATAAACCACAGAGCCCGCCGTTCAAAAAAGGCCGTATCGACTTTGTAATCAACATATCGAATCAGGTCTTTTTCGCCCTCCAAACCGGCCGCCAACTCAGCCGCAAAGGCCCGACGATCCCCCGTTTGTCCCCCTGTCACCTGAACCACAAGGAATGAATCACTGCCCGCCTTGGACTCCACAAATCGCAGGTCGCGCACTTCAGGGCTTTCAGGCGGCAACAGCTCTAAGAAGTCGCCGCGCAGGGTTAAACCCGATGCAACGTAAGCGAGTGCGGCCCACGCGAGCGCAAATACAAAGAGTACACTCGCTGGACGTTTTTCAATTGCGCGAACCAGGCGAGTCAAAAGCGCGCTCCATTGGACCCGGCCGGACATAGGGTGGCATCATACGCAAAGCCTATACCGTCCGTGCAAGGTCTCGCCGGTTTCGGAAAAAACTCTCCCGGAAAGCCACAGAACACGTTACGGAGAAGCCCGTTGCGCCGCGCTTTTCGCTTTTCCGCTTGGCGACGGGCAAGGGTGTCTGAGACGTCATGACAAGACTTGGATCCGGGCCTTGCAGAAGCGTTTGGCTAAAGGGCGAAGGGCAAGGGCGTCTCAGTTCTTCTTGCAAACGAAGCGAGTGACCATTGCGTGATCGAGTGTTGCGGCGGGGGCCCATGCGCCCTGCGGTGTTGGGGCAAAGGAGCGAGTGACCTGTGCGCGTTCGAGCGGTGCGGTTTGGGCCCCACGCGCCACTGCGGTGGGGGTTAGGGGGCCCCGCCGCGGGCGCTTGGGAGAAACCGAAACCGCGAGATGTGCACAGGTCAGGAGCGAGCATTTGGGGCCCCGTCCGCGGGCGCATTGGGTGGGAAGCCGCAATGCGAGACATGCAATGGTCAGGAGCGAACGTCACGACAAGACTTGGATCCGGGCCCTGCAGAAGCGTTTGGCTAAAGGGCGGCGGGCAAGAGTGAGGACGCCTTGTAAATCAGGCCGCACACGTGTGAGACCATCGCTACAGGTGAAGTCACGCTCAGCTGTACTGCTCAAACCCGGGAAGCGGATCGTAGTCGTCGTCGGGCTCCTCGGTGAACATGGGAAGGTTGTCAGGTTCTTGGGCGAGCAAACCATCCCATGGTCCGGGACGGTTTTCATCTTCCTGTTCAGACTGGGCTTCTTCGAGTCCGACAATGGTTCCAGTGGTAAGGTAGGTGTCAAACTCGCTTTGATGATCGCGAATGAGAATGGCGCGCAAAGCGGCGGCCGACACCCGAACAATCGGCTTTCCATCGGTGGAGCTTTTTGGACGAAAGCGCAGCTCATTGCGTTCATACACGGTAAGCTCCACGGGGAACGCCGCGTCGACAAGGTGCAAATGGAGGTACTCGCGCACTTGACCAAACTTGAGAATGCTCACCCTTTCGCGTTCAAAAAGATGGTTTGCCAGAGTCAGGTGTCGTTCAAGCGCGTCTTCGTCGTTTGTAAAAACCTGAATATCAATGTCACTGCCGCGCCGAACATGACCCGTGCTCACCGAACCAATGAGGCGTGGCTCAAAGGGTAGAATTTCTTCCATCACTTCAAGCGCCACCGCTCGCATGGCAAACAACTTTCGGTGGCGTTTCTCGCCCTCGGCGAGGTCGGCCAACAAAAGCAGCGCGTCGCGAATCTCCCCATTGGAGGGTAGATCCTGGGGTCGATACCTCATGCGCTTGCCGGCTACTTTTCCGAGCAAACGATTGGCCGCAAGGCGTTTTGCGGTGAAGTATTGTTTTACCCCCTCTTCGTACATGAGCCGCGCGGCTTCGGCTGCAATGCGGGCGCGCAAACCGCCGAAACGTTCAATTCCCATGGGTAGAAAGCGCGTTTGTGTACACGCCGTCGGGCTCATGCGCCGTGGGTAGATCTTTGTGGTTTTTCAACAAATGTCGGAGCCGCAGGAGAGCGCCGCCCACCCGTTTGCCTTTTCGAACATCGCCGAAGATCGCTTTTTGAACGACCTGTTGCGACACTCCAAGGTTGCGGGCGATCTCGCTTTGAGAAAGCCCTTCAAAAAAGTGGGCCTTCACGATCTCGCGTTGACGCGGCAAAAGCCCTGTTTCCAGTGCCTCACGCAACGCGTTTATCAATACCGTTTCTTCCGAGGACGGCGGCTCCAGCCGATCCTCGTTGGAGAAACGGTCGATTGTATGGGTATAAATCAGCCGTGTTCGCCGGGTTGGCGAAGGATCATTGTACCTCCTGTTCATCGTGAAAATAAGCGGCATCGCCGCTGGGTGAGAGGTTTGTCAGATCGCCGTTGAGTAGAATGGAAAGCGCGTCGCTCGGCGTGTGTACCCACGCGGTGGGGCTGCGCCCGCCTACGTCCCAACGCCGAAGTTTGCCCAAGTCAACAAGGGCCTTGGTGTTTCTGAGTTTCCGTTTTGTGGCGCCCGGATTTCGAAGCAGATCGAGGTGGTGTCTCACCAGCCAAACCACGCGCGGGCACACGAGGCCGTCGAGCAAATCGGCGCCCACTTCATCGTGGTCGGACGACGATACCGCTTTTCCAACATCGTGCAAGAGGGCGGCGGCCCAGAGAACGCGATCACCGGTTTCACGTTGGGCGAGTTGAAACACCTGAAGGCTGTGGTAGAGCGCGTCCCCTTCGGGGTGATAGCGCCTGTCCTGCGAAACGCCGTCAAGCGCGGACAAGAGTTCAAGGAGAGATGTGTACATTTGCTCTAGGTGACTGGTGCTTTTCTACTGCGCGCCCCGCTGACGCGCCCTCGCTGCGCTTCCGGTGCTCAAATACACAGAGTATGTTCCGCTCCGGGTCTCGCTCGGACGCGTGATCGGGGCTGCTCGTCACGAAAACCACCAGCCACCGAGGGCCTCGGTGAACGCCGGGGCCTTCACCCAGGTGCGCAACCACACCCACCGGCGGTGACTTTTTTATTTGGGTAAGATTTTTTTTCGGGCCGCTTGCACAATGTGCGGCAGCGCACCCACGCCTTTTGAGAACTGCCTTAAAAACTCTACGGACACGTAGTCGAGAGCGCGCACCCCGAGGTCCGCGGGCGTTTTTGGATTGCGCGCGATGGCAAGGGCAATTGCGGGGCGCTGCAACCACTCTTTTCGCTCGGCAATTTGTTTTAGAAAGTCTGCGCTCGCCTGCGGATTGGCAGCCCATGCCGCCACTTCTTCAGGCGACACATGCGGACTCTTTAATACGAAAGGGTGAAGTTGCTTGTTTTGATCGCGCAGAATGGCAGCCCGATCTTCTTTGGTGCCGTGCAAAGCCATTTGCACTTTTTCGCCGAATGTCATTTTTGCAAATGGGGTGGGAGCAGCTTGAGGCGTTTGCCCTGAGGGTTTGGCCGGTTCTGTTTCTTGAACGACTTCGTGCAGGGCCGGAGCGTCGTCACCCTCGGGCGTGTTTAGAGCGAGCGTGCGCATTTCGTCTATTTTTTCAGGTGGAACTGAAACGGCGACTCCCACGGTTGGAAGCAAACTTACCACTTCGGTCGTGAACATGACGGTGCCGGCGGCGGTTACAATTTCAACACTGATGGGCGCACGAAATTCAAGCTCCGAAGGCGGCTCCACTCCAATGAGCAACACTCCCCGCTTCATTTCATTCTCAATGGTGTGGAGAAGCTCCGAAGGTGGACCGTACGTAATTCGAAAGCGCACCATACTCATCCTTCATCATACAGCGATCGGCGACATTTTGCACTCCCAGTAGAGACCCACAACGGACCGGCGATTTTCCGCAAGACATTCGCACACCGGTCTATGAGTCCTGGTAATATCGCCCGCCTCATGCCCCGCATCTCCAGCTATTTCGACATTCGGCGCGACAAAAACGGTGAACCTTTTATGGAGGTTTACCTTGAGGGCATTGCCCTTTTGCGCCTCACAATGACAAACAAAGGCACCGCGTTTACCCCTGAAGAGCGCCTGTCCCTTGGCCTCGACGGTTTGCTTCCTCCCCAGGTCAACACCATCGAGCAGCAGCTTGAACGGGTGTACGGCGGCTTTCGTCGCGAGCCTTCACCCATTGCCAAATATCAATACCTGCGCGGCCTTCAAGAGCGAAACGAAATTCTCTACTACGCCCTTCTCGCCCGCCACCTTGAAGAGATGTTGCCAATTGTGTACACACCAACGGTTGGGCAGGCCGTTCAAGAATTCAACTACATCTACCAAAATCCGCGCGGCCTTTCACTCTCCCCGCTCAACATCGATCGGGCGGACAAGTCCATGTCAACCTTCCCATGGGAAGATGTGCGGATGATTGTGGCCACCGACTCATCGGCGATCTTGGGCATTGGTGACCAAGGGTATGGCGGCCTTGCCATTCCCATTGGCAAGTTGTCGCTTTATACAGTGGGTGGTGGGGTAAGCCCATTCCACTCCATGCCTGTGGTTCTCGACGTGGGGACCGATAGAACGGACCTTCTGACAGACTCGTTTTATTTGGGCGTGCGCCAACGTCGCCTCACCGGAAAGGCGTACGAAGAGTTTATGGATAAGTTTGTGCAGGCGGTTCAAAATCGCTATCCGCGGGCGGTTATTCAATGGGAAGATCTTTCAAAAGAAGCCGCGTTTACCGTGCTTGAACGGTATCGAAAAGTCCACCCGTCGTTTAACGACGACATTCAGGGAACGGGCGCCGTCACGCTCGCCGGCGTTCGGTCGGCCTGCCGTCAGCTCGGTCAAAAACTGACCGACCAGCGGGTGATTGTGTACGGCGCGGGCGCGGGTGGTGTGGGCGTTTCAACTGCCATTCTTCAAGGAATGATGCGCGACGGGCTCACCGAAGAACAGGCTCGGAGCCGCATCTTTGTGCTCGATTCAAAGGGTCTTCTCATCGGCTCTCGCAAAATGGAAGAGTACAAGCGTCGGTTTGCGCACCCCGATGCTGAAGTCGCGCACCTGCTTTCAGACGGTAAGGCCCCCGGCCTTCTTGATACAATTGTTCGGGCGAAGGCCACAGTGCTTATTGGACTGTCAGGCCAACCTCACGCGTTTGGTGAAGCGGCTGTGCGCGCCATGGCCAAAAACGTGGACCGACCGATTATCTTCCCGCTGTCAAATCCAACTTCGCTTTGCGAAGCGTTGCCTGAAGAGGTGCTTCGTTGGACCGACGGCAAAGCGCTTGTGGCAACGGGCAGCCCGTTTGACGCGGTACGCCTCGGCGGGGTTACATATCCCATTGGACAGGGCAACAACGCCTTTATTTTCCCAGGTCTCGGCTTTGGCTCCATTCTTTCAGATGCCAAAGAAATTACAGACAGCATGGTCATGGCCGCGTCGGAGGCGCTCGCTGAGTACACCGCCCGAGAACATCCGTCGCTCATCTACCCGCCGGTTTCAGAACTTCAAGAGGTATCCACGGCTGTGGCAACCGCGGTAATTCGGCAGGCGTTTGCCGATGGGGTGGCTACCTCTACAAAGGTCACGCCGGAGACAGCGGGGGACTACGTGCGCTCCAAATTCTGGGAGCCCAAGTATTTGCACTTCGTCAAAGGATGAATCAGCATTCAAGGGTTGTCTCTTGAAAGGAGCTTACACATGGCTTTTATAACAAAGTACACAGCACTTTTTATACTCGCCCTTCCGTTTGCACTTGTCGCCTGCGACGACGGCGGCGGGGGTGAAGGTGGAACAGCGGGAAATGCAGGTTCAGCGGGTTCCACCTCCACAGGTGGAAGCGGCGGTTCTGCCGGCGGCACAACCACTGGAGGTTCGGGAGGTTCGGCGGGAAGCACCACCACGGGCACCGGCGGCGCCCCCATGTCGCTCGTCGATTCAGGTTTTATTGAAAACGCGTGTGCCCCCAACGATGGCCCTGCGATTGAAGCGCAGATCGGTGTTACAACCGCGTGTGGTGCGGCGTTGGCGGCCGAACCCATCGCGCGTTTCTACTTCTACCCGGGAGATCTCGCCTCGGCAAAAGCCGGTGACAAATGGGTATCCGGCGGCAATCCAGACCTGAGTGTCACATTCATGCCCACGGGTCCAATGGGCGCCATGGACGCTGCGACAGGTGAGATCGAATTTGTAACGATCGATGCAATGTCGGTCACTGTCAAATACGCCTTCCAAACAGCCACCGAGAGCTACGCGGGCACTGTCACGCTCGACATTTGCGAAAAAACAGATATCTGCGGGTAGGCGCCCCGCGTCTTTGCACGTCGTGCCGTGACTGTTGCCGAGCCTCGCACAGCGTGTGGCTTGGGGGGCTGTTGCACAGAGTTCAGGTGGGTAGCGGCGCGGATTAGCCCTTTTCTGAAAAAGAAAATAAAGGTAAGCTGCGCCTTTCATGGCTCGCCTAACCTATATGCTTCTCCTGGCGGCGGCGGCGCTCGCCGCCTGTAACGACCAAGAATCCACCACCACAACTGGTACATCCACAGGTGGAAACGGTGGTTCAGGCGGGTCGGGCGGCTCGGGCGCAAGCGCCGCGTGCAATCCTCCCGGGGCCGACGATGTGATTGCCGAGCCGGTTCGTTATACTCCTCGATGGGCGTTTGAACCGTGGATCTCCAAAGACATCTCCGACGGACCCGACACGTACGAATTTGTGCAAGGGTTTATCGATCGTGACATTCCTGTGGGGGCTGTGGTTCTCGACAGCCCATGGGAAACCAATTACAACACGTTTATTCCAAACCCCACGCGTTATCCCAATTTTGATAAACTTGTGTCAGACATGCACAACCAAAATGTGAAGGTTGTGCTTTGGATCACGCAGTTTGTAAATTCTACATCGTTTGACCTTGAAGAAGGCGGCGACGCGTACACAAACCCATCCCCCAACTACGATGAGGGGTATAACTGCGGCTATTACGTCAACGAGGGGACTGACTACAATTGGTGGAAAGGCAAAGGCGCGTCGGTTGACTTTTTTAACCCCAAAGCCGCGGCATGGTGGCACGCCCAACAGGATGAAGTGCTGAATGCCGGAATTGACGGGTATAAACTCGACTTCGGGGACAGCTACGTGAAGGGCGACACAGTCCTCACCGCAAAAGGGGAGGTTGCCCATCAGGAGTATTCCGAGGCTTATTACCGCGATTTTTTGGCTTATGGTCAACACAAGCGGGGCAACGAGTTTACCACCATGGTGCGGGCTTGGGACACATCGTACGGGTTAACTCCCCGCTTTCACGCCCGGCCTGAACATGCCCCTGTGTGTTGGATGGGTGATAATCGCCGCGATTGGGTAGGCATTGTGGACGTGCTCGATCACATGTTTCGATCGGCTGCGGGTGGATATGCCGTGTTGGGGTCAGACATCGGCGGCTATCTCGATCGGGATGATCTCGATTTACTGGGGCCTGAAATTCCGCTCAACGCCACCAATTTCATGAAGTGGACGGCTCTCGGTGGGTTGTCGCCGTTTATGCAGCTTCATGGGCGAGCCAACCTGACACCGTGGACCTTCCCAGACAAAGCAAACGAGGTTACCGCGGTATACCGTTATTGGTCTAAACTTCACCATGAGTTGGTGCCCTTCTTTTACAGCTTGGCTCAGATAGCTTACAAAGGCGGCCCCATGATTTTGCAGCCGATTGGAGCTGAAAGTGAGTGGCCCGGCGATTATCGATTTAACCTGGGTGAAGCGTTTCTTGCGGCGCCCATTCTCGATGACACAGCCGTTCGCGACGTAACGCTACCTCCGGCAATGGCCTATTACAATTGGTGGGCTCCTGACACTGATCCCATCAGCGGCGGCCAAACGCTCGTGGGGGTAGACGCCACGGCCGACGAGCAAATTCCGCTCTACGTACAGAACGGCGCCATCATTCCCATGCACATTTCAGACGACGTGACCGGCATTGGAACGGCGGCCCACAAAGACAAGCTCACCCTGCTTGTGTACCCCGGACCTACCCAGACGTCGTTTGTTCTTTACGATGTGGATGACCAGGTAACCGACCTTGATACTTCGGTTCTGCAAACCGGTTTTGAAGTCAAAATGACCCGAGCGGTGCGCGATACGCTGGTGCGCATTCGCGCCGATGTGCCACCTGTCAATATTCAACTCAACGGGGTTGATTTGGTAGATCAGGTAGATCGAGCCACCTGGGAGTCGCAGCAATCGGGCTGGTTCTATGAAGCGTCAACCCGTTCAGCGTGGGTTTTTGTGCCGCAGGGCAACGGTGAACAGACCATTATAGGAGAGTGAGATCATGCGTTCATCAGCTACTTTTTGGGGCGGAGCGGTTTTGTCTATTGCCCTTGCCGCTTGTGGCAACAGTTCTGAAACTTCGTCCAACCCGGGCGGGGGTGGAAGCGGCGGCGGCGCTGCGGGTGGACAGGGAGGTTCGGCGGGGAGTGAACCCGCGTCGGGTCTACCCAGTTCTGACTTTCTACCCAAGCCCACCGGGGCGTGCCCAACGTTTGCGGAGGGGGTTGTCACTGTTTCACCCGATGGAAAAGCCCGCGATGTGAACGTGTGGGTGGGTGACGCTACAAAGGATTTGGACGGTCCCATTGTTTTCTTCTGGCACGGCGTCGGCGGCAAACCCACCGACGCTTTGTATGCTCTCGGCAGCGCGGTGATCGATGATGTCAAAGCGATGGGAGGCATGGTGGTAGCACCTGTGCATGACCCAAATGCCGGCCAATTCCCCTGGTATTTAACCATCGGCGGAACCGATGAGAGTGACCTGCGGGTGATGGACGAAGTGCTCGCCTGTGCTATCGACTCGATCGGGGTAGACCTGCGGCACATTCACAGTGTGGGTTTCAGCGCAGGCGCGATGAACACCACCCAGGTGGGGTGGCGACGCTCCGGGTATATTGCCAGCGTTGTCACGTTTTCAGGTGCGCAAATCGGCTCACCGCCCGATCAAGATCCCACCAATCTGTTTCCGGCAATGGTGGTTCACGGCGGGCCGGAAGACGTGGTCATTATCAAATTCCAAGATCAGAGTTTGGCGTACGCGCAGGGCCTGAAAGACGCGGGTCACTTCGCCTTCGTGTGCAATCACAACAAAAAACACACAGTGCCGTCTGACATTCGCATGCCTGCCTGGCAATTTCTAAAAGACCATCCGTTTGGGCAAACTCCCGAACCGTACGAAACAGCCCTACCTGAATCCTTCCCTGACTATTGCTCTCTCACTTGGTGAAACTCCTCGAAAACTCAGGCACGCCGTCTTCATCGTAGAACGTGCCCAAGAAGCTATACTCCGACATTTCAACCAGCAAAAACCCACCTTTTTGATCGGTTTTGTAAAAACTGAGCGGGCCCTGATTGGCAAGAGCCGCGGTTTTTGCAGCCGTTCCCGACACGATAAACTCGGTGCCGCAGGTCGGCAGAAGCCATTCACGGTTGTGGTCGTGGCCGCAGATGTACACATCTATATGGCCACAAACGGCATCTTCCATGAACGACTTGATGGTATCACCTGAGTACACAGGATTGCCGGCAACACCGTCGTATTTGCCGGCTACACCGTGTTTCCCGTTGGAAACGTAGGGGTGGTGACCAAAAGCCACTTTCCACCCTTTGGACTGAGCGATTTCGTCTTTGAGCCATTGGCGCTGATCATCGTCGCCGAGCCAGAGAATGGCATTGGTGTCGATCGCGAAAAAACCGGCCGTAACGGTGTTGGGCGCGCCCGCTTCATCCGGGGTATGAAAAGCATAATACCTTGACGGTAAGGTCCACTTTTGGGAGAGGAATGTGTAGTCTACCTGGGCCTGCGCTTTCCAAAATTCAAGCCCGAGGCCGTTTCCGCCGTAATCGTGGTTGCCAAGTGCCACAAAAAATCGAAAGGGTAAGATCGCGTAGGGCATTTCAAACTTGGTTTGAAACTGGATATCATCCACACCCGTTACGCCTGAAAAATAGATGTTGTCGCCCAGGTACAGGGCAAACTCGCACCCTCCGCGCTCTTCACAAACGGCCTTTACAGCTTGGGCCACTTTGTACTGAAGCGGGTTGCCTTCTCCCCCGTCACCCAAAGCCACAAATCGGAGGGTGGAGTGCCCCAACCCTCCCCCTCCTCCACCCGCTCCTCCGGTGGTGGATGCACCGCCCGCAGACGCGCTCGACGACGTGGAAGTGGAACCGGATGTGGAGGCGCCTGCCGAGCCGCCGGAACCTGAAGCGGACGTTGTGGTGCCGGTGGTTGAAGTGGAGACATCGCTCTCGTCGGAGCATGCGCCGACAAAAAGCAAAAGCACCGGAATAGCAAGCACTCTGAGAATAGCCACTAAAGCACCAATCGGTTTGAGTCTCTCATGACATGAAGGCGATCCGTTTGCATGATACGCCAGCCGGCAAAGCGGTGACCAAAAGAAACAAGAAACGTCGCACTGCTTTTGGCAGTTACCCATGAAAAGACGCTTGACCGCCGCCCGCCGTCGCCACAATGCTCGCGGGTATGTGCGGGCAACGTCTTTTTTCCAAGCTTCACCAAGTCTCCGCGTTTTTTTCAGCCGCGTTGGTTTCACTCGTGGGATGTTCCGATGACAGTCTGTCTTCCTCCACAACGTCGGGCACGGGGGGAGGCGCGGGAGGGTCTACCTCATCAAGCTCCACAGGTCAGGGTGGAAGTGGTGGAGCGAGTTCAACAAGCTCAGGGGCGGCAGGGAATACTGGAGGACAAAGCGGAAGCACTTCATCGAGCACCGGAGGCACGACATCCACCGGAACGGGGGGAAGCACGGGCGCGCGAATGTTGGTTGTCGCGGGAGGCATTCCAGATTCGTTGGCAACCGCCGCTTTGTGGAATCCCGGGCCGGGATGGGGAACCTCCACGCTGAATCTTCAGTTTAAGAAAGCCGCCCTCGCATGGACTGGAAATAGCGCATTGGCCGTTTTTCGAAGGCTTTCCAACAATCCTCCCATGGGCGACGACGAACTCTACTACGGGGAGTGGACACCCGCGGGATTTGGAGCGTTGACCTCCATGGGTTCGGTGGCGATTGACGGGCCCGCGTTGGCGCCGCATGGGGTGGCTACCCTTCTGACGGTGCTGGCTCCGTTTAATCAACACAGCTTCTTACAATATGAAGCAGGGATGTTTGGCCCGTCGGCTGCCATTCCAGCCGGTTTGCCGGGTTCAACCGCGTTTGGTCCAAGCGCTTCTACTCTTGTTCCATTCGGGGTTGCCGGTGTGTACACAGCTTATTCAGGCGCCGATGAGAAAGTGTACATGTGCGTCAAAACCGGGCCCGGCAGTATTTGGTCACCTTCCCAAATGGTTCCATCGTCTCCGGTGGTAAACACACTTGCGCCTTCCATGGTAGTGAACACCGACGACGACTTGGAGATCTTCTACATTCGCAAGAGCGACGGTCATATCTGTACAGTCAAGTTGGTCACTCCACAAAATGGCTGGGAGTTGGAGAGTGAGATTCACCCCAACGCGATCAGTGGAAACGCGCCCGCTGCAATTGGTCTACCCGGTGGAGATGTGCTTGTTGCGTGGCGAGGGTTTGACACAGAGGGAATTTATTTCTCAAGGCGAACGGCGGGTGTATGGTCCGATCCGATCACGGTGGATGTGCCGGCCCTACCCTCCAGTGCGCCGGTGGTTGTGACCGGGCTCGACGGCGCCGACGCGGAAATTTTATACGCGGCGGGTGCCAAACTCCAATGGGCGCGCGTGACCGGCACCACTGTTATACCGGGGGAAGACCCCAAGGTGACGAATGTCACGTCGATTGCCGCTCTCGTTGTGCCTGATTAGTCCCAAATCAATCGATAACAGCCACGACATTTTGCGAACGACGGTTTCAGGTCTTGTCGTAAGGCTGGGGCCACCCTTGCCCGTCGCCTCATGGAAAGGCGAAAAGCGTGGCGCTTCAGGTTCTCTACATGGAGTTCTGTGGCCACGGCATTCGGGACGAAAACGTGAGACCGGCGAGACCGGTGACTGGAACGTTTTGGTTGACCCGGAGTCGCCAAGCGTACAAGCGAGGAATGCTTCCGGTTTCAAATTCAATTGACGCGGCCACGCGGACGGTGTTTTGCCAACGTATGAGCGTTACCGAACTTTTGGTTGAAGATCTGCAATTGGGCACCGGCGCCGAGGCAAAAGCGGGCCAGCGCGTGAGCGTTCACTACACGGGCACGCTGCTCAACGGGAAGAAGTTTGATTCTTCCCTTGACCGAGGAAAACCTTTTCAGTTTGGGTTGGGCGCGGGCCAGGTCATTAAAGGCTGGGACCAGGGGGTTGCCGGTATGAAAGTGGGGGGCAAGCGCAAGCTGACCATTCCTCCCCACCTCGCCTACGGTAGTCGCGACGTGGGCGGTGGTTTGATTCCGCCCAATTCCACCCTCGTTTTCGAAGTTGAACTGCTCGGCGTTGGATGAGCGCCGAAAGCCGCCTTTCCACTGTGCGCGGGATAGCTCTACCCGTGGTGACGGTGGCGATTTTTGTCGGGTGTGGCCCTTCGGAAACAACCGCTTCCACAACCGGTGAAACGGGTGGAGCGGCGGGGGCCACGTCCACAGTCACGAGTGGAACAGGCGGCCTTTCCACCGGGGGTTCGGGGGGTGCTTCCGGTGGTCCATGGCACAGCGCGCTCTACCCGCCTGACTGGAACTCCACGTTTGAAGACGCGGAGGGCCATTTTTTGCACGATTTTTCGTACGCCGGTTTTGAATACGGGGCGCCGCCGCTGGCCGAAGATCTACCCATTTTTGCGGTATCGGCCGGGTTGGATCCCACCGGGATGGCCGACAGCACGCAGGCCCTTCAAAACGCGATAGGTGAGGCGGAAACGGCGGGAGGTGGCATTGTTCATCTTCCCATGGGGCTTTTTCGGGTGGACGGTCAGCTTGTGATCCACTCTTCCCATGTTGTTTTGCAAGGTGAAGGCGCGCAGCAAACGCAGCTGTATTTTACCAAAACACAGGGGATCAGCGACACCGCTCACATCTTGTTTGACGGTCAGGTAACCTACCCAACAGAAACGTTGCTTGCCGCCAATGGGGAGGCTCGTCAAACAACGCTTCAGGTTGAAGATGCGTCGGGGTTTACCCCAGGGGACGACGTGGACATTGGCTTTGTCATCTCGCCTGAATTTATAGAAGAACATGGGATGACGGGCACGTGGCAGGCGTTTAACGGCACGTGGCAAACGTTTTTTCGCCGGACAGTGATCGATGTCAACACAGCGGTGAGTCCCGCGGTTTTGACCGTTGATGTTCCGCTGAGGTACACATTAAAAACGCGCGACAGCGCATCGGTCAGGCGCGTTTCGGGAATGATTGACCACGTGGGGGTAGAGTCGTTGGGCGTTGCCAACGCGGCTTCGTGGGAAGAGGCGTGGGCCCAAACGCGCAGCCACGTTATTGAAATGGCCCACGTGAGAGACGGGTATATTAAAAACGTGGAGAGCTTTGTTTCTCCCCAAGCGCCCACAAGCGGCGACGGTGCGGGTGCGCACCTCTTGTCAGGTGGCATTCTTGTTCGAGAATCAAAGCGTGTGACAGTGGATCATGTCACACTGGGTTTACCGCAGCATAGAGGCCCGGGTGGCAATGGTTACCTGTTTGAAGTTCAGCGCAGCAGTGAAGTGCTGACGGTGGACTCGGTGGCCAAAAACGGCCGGCACAATTTTATACAAAACTGGGGGTTTGGCACCACCGGGTGCGTTTTGTTGCGGGTAGAAAGCTCGGGTGGAAAAGCGTATGCCGACCAAAACTCCACCGGGTTTACAAGTTTGGGGGAGTATCACCATTCCCTCGCAACGGCGAACTTGGTAGACTCATCCACGTTTGACGATGGATTTTCTACCATCAACCGCAACGGTGAAAGCACGGGCGCGGGACACACCGGGACACAAAATGTGTTTTGGAATGTGCGCGGCAAAGGGATGCTTCGGTCCATGCAATTTGGGGTTGGGTATATTATCGGCACCCAAGATCTGTCTGTCGTGACAGAATCTCCGCTTCCCATGTTTACCGGAACAGAACCGGTAGATTATGTGGAAGGTCAAAATCAAGGCGCCGACCTGGAGCCTTCATCGCTCTACGAAAATCAGCGTTCCAAGCGGCTGATGCTCAAATAGCCCGAGAGCGACGGCTGACGCGTTACGCCAAGACCTGAACCGTCTGGGTGACTTCAACGTCGTAATCAACACGGAATCACTGAGGACACGGAGGGACGTGGATCTCCGTGATCTCCGTGCCTCCTGGGTAACTGACGGTCCTTCGGCCAATCGCGGATGCGAAGCCCGGCCACAGGCTCGGCAAAACGTGCAAGACATCGAGGCCGGTGCCTAGCGAGAAAGCGAAAAGCGTGGCGATCCAGGCTCGGCATGGTGTGGTTCAAGTCCAATGCTACCCACCACGAAAACGAGACAACAGCCGGCGAGACCGGTGGAATAACGTTGTGTACATCCCGAGCCGCCAAACCTAGTTACCTCCCGGTCGAACGGGGCGGCGCAGCCGCCCCTGAGTAACTCCGTGTTGATTACGACGCGTCAGGTGGCTGGGCGCCTCAGGTCTTGGCAGGGCCCTCCGTTTTGATTACGACGCGTCAGGTGGCTGGGCGTTTCAGGTCTTGGCGGGTGGTTAGGTTATGAGACGCGATTGGGTAGATCGGTTGCGCCATTCAAGAAGGCTTGAATGTTTTCAATGGTGGTTTGGGCGATGTTGTCGAGGGCGTCGGAGGTAAGAAACGCTTGGTGACTTGTCACTATGACGTTGGGGAAGGTTAAGAGGCGCGCGAGCACGTCATCGTCCACGGCTTTGTCGGATCTGTCGCGGAAAAAGTAGGCGCTCTCTTCTTCGTAAACATCAAGGCCGGCGGCGCCGATCTGACCGGACTTGAGGGCCTCGATGAGGGCCGAAGTATCAATGAGGCCGCCGCGACCCGTGTTGATTAAAAGGGCGCCTTTTTTCATTCTACCCAGGCGCTTGGCATTGAGGAGGTGGTGCGTGACCGGGGTGAGGGGCGCATGGAGCGAAACAATATCGGATTGGGCAAGCAGTGAATCGAGATCTGTAAATTGAACCTGTTCTGCACGGGCAAATTCAGGATCGGGCTCAAGGTCATAGGCGACAACGCGCATGCCAAAACCGCGCAGGATGCGGGCCAAACATTTACCAATTTTACCAAGGCCGATGAGCCCCGCTGTGCGGCCGTACAAATCAAACCCGACGAGGCCGTTGAGGCTGAAGTTGCCCTCGCGAACGCGATTGTACGCCCGATGGACATTGCGGTTGAGCGCTAAAATGAGCGCTACCGCGTGCTCTGCAACGGCGTGGGGAGAATAGGCCGGAACGCGCACCACCGTGAGTTTGTGGGCAGCCGCAGCGGTAAGGTCAACCTGATTATACCCCGCGCAGCGGAGCGCAATGAGTTGAGTGCCAAACGCGGCCAGTTGCTCAATAACGGGGGCCGAGAGCTGGTCATTGACAAACGCACACACAACGGGGTAGCCGCGGGCGAGCGATACGGTGGAAAGGTCAAGTCGCGAGTCAAAATATGTGGCGTGGAGTGTTTGGGGCCAGCGTTTGTCAAATGCGGTTCGCTCGTAGGGCTTTGCGTCAAAAAAAGCAACCAACTGCGTAGCATCGCGCCCTGTTCGCGCGAGGAGTGTGGCCACTTGTCCTGTTTTTTGACGAACCTTTTGACTCAGGTGGGTGGCGATTGCCGCGTACAATTGTGGATGGGTAGAGAGGGCTTGTAAAAAGGCGCTTCGAGGCAGGGTGACGAGCTGAACGGTGCCGCGAGCCTGGAGCGTGGCGGAGCGCGTTTTTTCGACAAACATGCTTGTCAGGCCCCCCACCTCGCCCGGGCCGACTTCGCGAAGAAACACTCGACGACCGTCGTCGCTTGTTTTGCTCGCGAGCAACGTTCCATCTTGGACGATAAACAAAAACTGAGCCGGATCACCTTCATGAAAGAGGTATTCACCCGGTGCCAGCGTTTGTGGTAACGCGGCCGAGCTAAGGGCGGCGAGAGCTTCAGCGGGTACGGTTGGAGAAGAGAGAGCGGGTAGACCGACGAGCAGCCACTTCTCAAGCATGCGTTATTATCGCACGTTTTTCGAAGCGAAATTACACTTTTTCGATGCCGGCTTTGCCGAGAAGCCCACTCGGGCGAACGAGGAGAACCACAATTAAGACGGTGAAGATGATGACGTCTTGAAGGCCCGAATAAGGGGTAAGTTTGGTGAGTTCACCAATGACGCCGATGAGTACACCGCCGAGCACGGCGCCGGGGATGCTCCCAATTCCACCGATGACGGCGGCAACAAAGGAGCGCGTTCCAATGACAACTCCCATGGTTGGGTACACCTGGGACTGACTGAGGCAGTATAAAATGCCGCCGAGGGCGGCAAGCATGGATCCGGTAACGAACGTCATAGAGATGACGCGACCGGTGCGAATACCCATGAGACGAGCGGCTTCAACATTGACGCTGACAGCGCGCATGGCCTTTCCAAACCAGGTGCCGTACACGAGGAATTGAAGGGCGATCATGACGACAACGGCAACGACGAAGACGATGGTGCGCGCGTTTTCAATGGGTAGAAGCTGCGGGTAACTTCGATACCGAGCGGTGAAAAGGAGTTGAGCCAGGTTTTGAAGCAAAACGCTCATTCCAAGCGCGGTAACGAGGGGGGTGATGCGCGTGTTGGTGTTGGAACGGCCGCCGCTGCGCGCGCGGAGGGGTGCGTAGGCAACTTTTTCTACCAAGGCGCCGAGAAGGCCCGCCAGAACCATGGCGGCAAGCGTGCCCGCCACTCCTGCAAACATGGGGCTTGTATCAAGACCAAACCCCACGGTGAGAAACAGCCCGAAAAACGCGCCCATCATAAACACTTCACTGTGGGCGAAGTTGATGAGCTTTAAGATGCCATACACCATTGTATAGCCGAGAGACACGAGGGCTATCATGGAGCCCTGAGCAACCCCAGCGATGATGGCATTCAGGATTTTCATTAGTGGTGTCCTAATTTGCTGCTGTGCGCCCCAAATCGTCGGTTGTCGTCCTCAAAATAGCCGAGTATTCCTGCGTCCTCGGCCCTAGCTTTGGGGCGCTCGCGACGCAAATTAGGACACCACCTTTTCATTTGGGTGCAACGGTGGAGTGGAATTTGTGGTTGCCGTCTTTAAACTGGACAATCACGATTTGTTTTTTGGCGTTGCGATCTGGGTCAATGGTG
This sequence comes from Polyangiaceae bacterium, assembly GCA_016712345.1. GTDB lineage: Bacteria > Myxococcota_A > Polyangia > Polyangiales > Polyangiaceae > JADJRH01. Next base: position 509,683 of record JADJRH010000011.1, on the reverse strand, counting down.
GTGTTGCCCGTGACACCCGGATAGTCTTTTGTTTCTGCAATGGCGTCGCGAATGCCTTCAGGTGTGTCGGCTTTGGCGCGTTTAATAGCGTCGGCGAGAACGCCCGCTGCGTCATACCCGTTGGCTGCAAGAGCCGACGGTTCGCGGCTGAATTTGGCTTTATACCGTTTTACAAAGTCTTGAACGCGCTCGGAAGGATCGTCGGAAGCGTAGTGGGTTGTTTGATAAGCCCCTTCCATGTTGACCCTGTCTTCAGGCGCCATACCATCCCACCCGTCGCCGCCGACAAACATGTCTGCCGATACGCCCGCGGCTTTGGCCTGTTTGGCAATGGGAGCCATGTGTCTGTAGTAAACCGGTGCGTAGATAACGTCGGGTTTACTGTCTTTGATTTCATTCACGTAGGTTGTGAAGTTGGTTTCTGTCTGCAAAAAGCTCTTTTCGATAACCACTTCTGCCCCGAGCTTTTTGGCTTCTTCACGAAACTCTTTGGCGAGGCCCGACGAGTATAGATCGTCGGATGCGTACAGAATGGCCGCTTTCTTTTTGCCCAGTTTTGTAACAGCGAACTGCGCGCCGGCTTGACCCTGGAAATCGTCGACGAAACACACCCGGAAAACGAACGGACCCACTTTGGTCACGTCGGCGTTGGTGGAAGATGGGGTGATCATCGGGACTTTTTTCTTGTTGGCGACAATGCCACCGGGCTTGGAGCGCGAGGAGGCGACTTCACCCAAGATGGCAATGACTTTGTCGCGGTCGATGAGCTGAAGAACCTTGTTGTTGGCTTCTTGAGGATTGCTCTTGTCGTCCTCAAAGAGCACCTTCATGGGTTTGCCCTTGACACCGCCTTTGGCGTTGAGTTCTTCAACGAAGAGTTCAATCCCTTCTCGGGTTTGAATGCCAAATTCAGCGTCGCCGCCGGAGAGGCTGAGGTAAGCGCCGACTTTCCACTCTTTCATTTCAACGGCGGGCGCGGCGCCTGTTCCAGTGCCCGACGCCGCTGCGCCCGAGCCACCGCCGCTGCTGCAACCCAACGCCGTCATTGTTGCAAAAGCGCCCACCAATGCCGAGATCCAACGCCGTCGTCCGATCATGATTTTTCCGTCCCGCGCGACGCTTTTGGCCGCGTCGGGCGACTTCTATCATCCCCTGGGAACGACGTCACCGTAGAAAAACACCAGGCTCCTGGTGCATACTGTGTTTCTCCATTATGAGCGCTCTTCCGTTCGTCACCATCGCCATGCCTTGCTTGAATGAAGAGGCGTACATCGAAGCCTGCGTTCGAACTGTTGCCGCGCAGGACTACCCAAAAGATCGAATGGAGATCCTGATTGCCGACGGCGGCTCCACGGACCGCACGCGCGAGATCTTGAAAACGCTTGCCGAGGAAGATCCGCGCATCTTTGTGATTGATAATCCCGACAAGATCCAAGCGGCGGGGATGAACGAGATTATTCGACAATCCAAGGGTAAAATGATCGTTCGGATGGATGTACACTGTGAATATGCAAGCGACTACCTGAGTCAGTGCATCGCGGCGCTTGAGCGTTCGGGTGCCGACAACGCGGGTGGAGCGCAGCGAGCGAAGGCTCGATCGCTCTTTCAAAAAGCGCTTTGTGCGGCTCTGGAAAGTCCGCTCGGGGTGGGAGGCGCGGCGTATCGATCGCCCGAAAATGAAGGGTATGTGGACACCGTTTTTTTGGGAGCGTTTCGACGGCGCGTTTTTGAAACGGTTGGAATGTACGATCCCAAAGCGATTACCAACGAAGATGCCGAACTAAACCAGCGGATCTTGGATGCCGGTGGAAAGGTGTTTTTGAGCAAAGACGTGGTTGTGCATTATTTCCCGCGCGACTCGTTTTATAAACTCGCTCAGCAGTATTACAAATACGGTCGCGGCAGGGCCCGGACGCTGCTCAAACTGGGGAAGTTTTTGTCGGTAAGGCCGGCTCTTCCCTTTTTGATGGTGGTGTCGGGCGCGGGGCTTCTCTTAACGTCGCCCTTTCAACCGATCACCCCATTTGCATTTGGTGCGTACGCATTGGCAACCGGGGTAGAAGCGGTGCGCGTGGGTAGAAAAGCGGGGTTGTCGGCTATACCGGTTGTGTGGGGGATCTTCCCAACATTGCACGTTTCACACGGCATTGGTTTTGCCGCGGGCCTTATTAAATACGGCCTGAATCCCGACTGGTCCGAACCTGAAATTCTAACCCCTCAAACGCTTGTAACGTACACAGGCGAACCCGCCGAAGCCTGACGCGCGCTCCTGCGGAACTCCGTGATCTCCGTGCCTCCTGGGTAACTGACGGTCCTTGGCCAAACGCTGATGCGAAGCCCGGCCACAGGCTCGGCAAAACGTGCAAGACATCGAGGCCGGTGCCTAGCGAGAAAGCGAAAAGCGTGGCGATGCAGGCTCGGCATGGTGTGGTTCAAGTCCAATGCTACCCACCACGAAAACGAGACAACCGCCGGCGAGACCGGTGGAATAACGTTGTGTACATCCCGAGCCGCCAAACCTAGTTACCTCCCGGTCGAACGGGGCGGCGCAGCCGCCCCAGGAGCAACTCCGTGCTGGACACGACGTGTCAGGTCGCCTCGACGTTATTGCGGGAAGAGCGCTTTGGCGCGGGCAGCGGCTTGAACGCTGTTTTTGGCAACTTCGCCGGGTACGTCAATGACCAGTTCTAGAATGCCGCCTTTGGCGGTGAACGAGATGGCCGCCCCCGACGTTCCGGCGAGGTCTTTCAGGCTTTCTGCAAAGGGATTTTTGCCACCGAAGGCCGCGCGTTTTGCCATTTCAACTGGGGAGATGTACACAATACCCACGGGGTTTTGAACGCCCATTTTAAAGGCGCGGGTGACCCCCGCGGCTTTGTCGAGCCCACCTTCCGCCTTCCCATTGACGTACGCTTCAATTGTTTTTTTGGCATCACTTCCGTAGGCGATAATGGCCAGATCTTTGGTGACGGCGTTATGGGTGTTGGAAAGGTCGCCGATGGCGTCGCCGAAAGGTCCGAGGGGCGAGAGGGGATTTTTTTGTTTATCAAACTTGGCGGTGACTGTATCCACAGGGATGGTCCCAACCTTGTAAGCATTTTCTTTATACTCAAGGGTTGTGCCCGTGGCCTTGAGCATTTCTACAAGGGCCTTGTCTTTGAGAGTTTCTTTTGATTTACGCATAGAAGTGCGGAGTTTTTCTTCATCTCGCACTGTCATGAGAGTGGTGAGGGTTAACCCTTCACCTCCAAAGGGCTTGTGGACAGCGAGCGCCACCTGACCTGACGTGGCCTGAAAATAGTCACGCATGGTTTGACTATACTGTTCAGGAACCTTTCCTCCATACCCAACCGACATGGCCCATTCTACAAGGCGCGTTGTTAGACCGTCAATGACGTCGGGGTTGGTGCTGAACGAGGCAAACACGGTGGAATCGGCCGGGAAGCGAGCGATAAGGTCGTGGGATTTTGCTTCAATTGCTTGAAAAGACTTTTGCAGTGCAGAATCGGCCTTGGGGTGCAGCCGAATAGAAAGCACCACACCGTCTTGGGGTAGACTTGGCGTTACTTCGATCTTGTCGAGTTCTTTAAACGTTTGCACCATCCACGTGAGGACGCGAAGGGATACTTCGGCCTGCATACCCGGCACGGCCTGGGGCCCGGAGGTCATTTGTTGTTTGACCTGAGCGGCCATATCGTCGATCTCTTTTGAGTAGAGCGCGGCGGTGTTTTGGGCGGATAGGTAGAAAACGTCTTTGCCCTGTGTTGTTGCGCGAACAAGCCTCGCAAACAATTCTGTATTGGGGGCAAACTGCTTTTTGTCCCACGTGATTACCACCGAAGTGTCAATGAAGTTGAGGCAGATGTTGCGACCGAGATCGTCGCGGTACGTAATGGCATTGCCTTCGTCGTTGTTCTTTTTGACGGTGGTGGGCGGAAGACCCGAGAGCAGTTGTTCGCGGTTTGCGAGGCCCAACACCAAGGCGAATTGGCCTTTGGGAGAAGCCTTTGGATCGAACATGACAACTCGGGCCGGCTTTTTCCAATCGAGCCCTTCAAGCTTTGTCATAGCCAGTCTGCGCCGCAGTTCATCTTGCATGAGGTCAAAGGCGCGCGGCATGAGCGGGCTGACGTTTTGACCAAAGGTTTGCAAGCCACTTACAAGCGCTTCCACATTGTCGGCCCCACCCCAAGCAAGCACACTGGGCGGCGGCACGATTTCAGCGATGGGGCCCGACGTGACTTCAGGCGCGACGACCGACTCGGGCGTGGGCGCGGATGGTTTTTTGTCGTCACCGCAGCCTGAAACAAGGGGTAACGAGAGCAACAGAACGGCGGCGAGGGATCGCAGAAAGCGCATGGCCGGGCGGCTATACCACGAGACGAGATGCTGTTGAACGGTTCGTGAGCTTCTTTCGATATTCACTGGGGCTGTGGCCGATGAGCCGCTTGAAAGCTTTGATGAAAGCGTCTTCAGAAGAATAACCTACCCGTTCGGCAACGTGGGCAATGCTGTGCTTTCGGCGGCGCAACATGTCGGCCGCAGTGAGAATGCGAAATCGCGCGGCGTAGCGAGCGGGCGGTTCACCCACCAATTCTGAAAACCGTGCAAACAACCTCGAACGCGACGTTCCCGCGCGGGAGGCGAGGAGTTTCACATCCCAATGTTCCGCCGGATGTTCGTGGATGAGGGCGAGCGCTTTTCCCACATGTTCGTCGCGAAGAGCGGCCAACCATCCGCGGGATCCCGCGGGGGATCGACTCACGTGTTCGCGAAGCACTTGTACAAATAGAATGTCGCAAAGGCGAGAAATGAGCGCGCGCGATCCCGGTGCATCGCGGCTGATCTCGTGATCCAATAAAGCGAGTGTTGCCGACGTGGGTTCATGGTCGTTGGGGGACCGGGCGGATACCACCATGAGTTTGGGGAGGAGAGAAAGGAGCGAGAGTTCAGCGTCGTGATCGAGGTGGAACGTTCCACAGAAAATGCGCGTTGGCTCGCCGGGGCCGCCGTGAAATACGCGGCGCAATCCACTGTCGCCCATTGTCGATCGAAGATCGCGGACCGAAACGGGCTCACACGGAAAAGCACTCGCAATGGTGTGGGAATGTCCACCGGGCAGAACCACCACATCCCCAGTGTTGAGCAGCGTGGGTTCAGTTTCTCCTTCAGCGACAATAAACGCGGAGCCTTGTAATACCGCGTGGAATATGCCGGCGGGTGCACCTTGTGTACACACAGCCCATGGGGAGGTAAAGTGTCCACTTGAAACGGCCGCACTCGCGAGGCGTACCGAATCTAAGATGGTAGAGAGCGAGTCCATGCGCGGGAGACTACATCAGTTGTAAGGATTGGGTGGGCTCTTGGGACGATTGGACGGACCACTGGGACGCTCATCCGTGGCGACGTTTTACAAGGCTCGTTAATTGTGGAGCGCGAGGTGAGACGTGACACACTTTGAGTTTTCTTTTGCGATGGGCCGTGTTTCCAACGTTCGCATGTTGACTGCCGCGGCGGCTCTTGCGTTGTGCGGGTTTGTCAGCGGATGCGACGACAACGAGACGGTGCCTACGGGTACAGGCGGTACAACATCGTCAGGTGGTTCAGGGGGAAGCACCGGCGGAAGCGGTGGAACGGGCGGCGTTGGCGGAACGGGCGGCGCTACCACCGGCGGAGGTGGAATGGGGGGAGCGCCCGCACCGCAATACGCGGCACTCGTTCGAGGGACGCTTTTTACAACCGACATGACAGAAGCCCAAACGCAACATGACATGTTGGCTTCGGGTGGTGAATCCGCGGCAAAAGCAGCAGGAGATGTGGCCCACCACGTGTTTTTGGGAACCGCTCTTTTGGGTACACAAGAAAATCAGTTTTTGGCGATGGACAGGTGGACGAGTGTGGATGGGATGCAAACGTTCTACTCAAACCCTGACTTTCAGGCGGCTTTCGGCGCGCTGTTTTCAGGGCCGCCGATGCTGGAAACGTTTGAGCGCCAACCTGAATGGCACACCTGGGGAGACATCACGTCTGCCGGGGACGTGGATCCGCACTTCTGGGTGGTGGTTCGCGGGCACCTGAAAGAGTCTGATCCGGCGGCGGCGCAGGCGGCACATGACATGGTTGCTGCGGGTGGAGAAGGAACGGTCACCGCACTGGGAGACGTGGCCCACATTGTATTTACCGGGCTGGCCGATCCGCAGGAATTTTTGGCGGTGGACGTGTGGACCGGTTCTGACAACATGGCAACGGTGTACACAAACCCGGACTTTCAAGCGGCTTTTGGAGCGCTTTTTGATGCTCCACCGTCCCTTGGGGTATACCAATCTACCAACTGGCATCAGTGGTAGATCGCCATGAATGTTGAAAGCGGGCGGCGAGTGTACTAACTCGGTGGGGTGCGGGCCCACCCTTGTCATTCGCTGCTCATTCGGCTGACGGCCGCGTTGAGTTTTGTTGCGGCGCTTCTGATATCCGGCTCGGCTTTTGCCGAGGGTACACTTCGAACCGTGCTGGTGATCGACGCTTCGTCGTCGATGCTCTCCACAGACCCCAAAGAGCTTCGCAAAGTTGCTGCCGAGCTGTTCGTTGACTTGGCGCGGTATGGGGATGAAATTGCCGTCACGGGGTTTGACGGTGGGCCGCGAGAGTCTACCGGGGGGTTTATCGCCATTAAGAGCCCTGAAGATCGCCAAAAGCTGAAAGCCGCCATTCGAGCGGTGGGTAAAAACGGCGCTTGGACCGACTTTACCGCCGGTTTGGGTGAGGCTGCCCGGCTTTTGTCGGGTGCCAAAAAAGAAGCGGGCGACCAGTCATTCGTTGTGTTTCTCACCGACGGGCGGTGTGATCCCGATCCCAAAGGCGCGTTGGGAGAAGCGGCGCGCGCCGCCAAAACGGGGAGTGAAGCGCTGTGTAAACAACGGGTATTGGAGTCATCCATTCCGGCGCTCAAAGACTCACGGGTGTACGCTGTGGGCCTTTCACGTTCGGCGCCGAAAGAGTTTTTGGAAGAAGCGGCGCGGCTTTCGGGCGGGGTGGGGATCGCCACCGAAAAGGCCGAAGAATTGCCTCGCATTTTTGCTGAAGTGTACGCAAGACTTTTGGGCAGTACACTTGTGGAGGGTCCAAGCAGCGAGTTGGTTTCCATCGCTGTGGACGAGGGCGCCCTTTCGCTGGATGTGGTGGTTGTTGGTCCGCCGACGCTGAGAGCGCAGTTAATTAGGCCTGATGGGCGTGAGGTTTCTACGGCCAATGCCAAACCTGAATTGGAGTATTACTCCGACACGCCTCAATATCGTTTTTATAAAGTTGCCATGCCCCCGGTGGGCAATTTTCAATTGAAGTTGTCGGGGGGTGCCAAAGCAGGAAGGTACGCGGCATTACAGAACTTGGACTTGAGGCTGAGTCTCCATGAAATGCCGGATGTGCTGGAGATAGGTAGTAAGGTTACCTTTAAGGCGCGGCTGGCCACACCGGGAGGAAGGGTGCCGGCACCGGCATTTCTAGACAGGCATGTGGTGGCCTTTGCGGCGGCGTTTAAGGAGCGCTGTTCAGACCCATGGCTCCAGCGCGCCACACGGGGTGTACCGCGCGGAGCCGACAACATGTGGGGCTTTACGATCACCATGCAGAAGGCCACAAGGCTGTGCATTTTGGCGGAAATGGCGCCGGGCCCCGGTGGAGTTTTGTCGCGCAAAACGGCCATGATGGAAGCGCGGCTTATTCCGCCGATTCACTTAAAAAGTACACCTCTGAATTTTGGGAAGGTGAAACAGGACGCCAAAGCAAAAGCGTCGCTCGATATGTCGGCGAGCGAGGTTGGAACCGACCTTACCCTTTCGGCGGCGCTCGTGGGTAGATCAGATCTGACACTCAAGCCCGACACTGTAAAACTGGAGCAGAAAGGAGAGCGGGTGTTTGAGTTTTCGATCCATGTGGATCGGAACGCAACTCCGGGGCCGGCAACGCTGACGGTGACCCTGAAACCAACCGAACCCACAGGCTTTGAAAACCGGGCGATCGATGTGGATCTGACGGTGGATGTGGTGCCGCTGACGTTTTGGGAGCGTTACGGATTTTGGATTAAAGTCGGGGTGGGGATCTTCTTATTCTTTTTCATTTTAATTGGGATTGCGGGGCCGGCGCGTTTTCGAAGAAACATGATGCTCCACTACGAGGACAGGCGGGATCCCGATCTGCCAAGGGAAGCGACCTACCCATTGGGGGTAAAGGCCACTCCCGGGTTTTATAGGGGCGCAAAGTTATTTGTCGCTGCGACGGGCCCCGTGAAAAAAGGTGGGGTTGTGGAGCTGACGCCCGCCCCGGGGGGTGGGGTTTTCGCTCGAATTTTGGGTAGTCAAAAGGCGCTTGAACTTCCGCGGCCCGATGCGATGGGAATGGCCGGTGAGCCGCGCGATGTACCCATTGTAAAAGGGCGGTTTCGCATGAGCGCCGGCACTCGTTACGAAGTGGCCGGCAGCGGATTGGTGATGCGAGTGGAGCTGAAGAAAAAATAGGAAGTGAGTGCTGTTTAATACCGCTCGGCGTCGGTTTGCGGAGCCATTGGCCAGGCAGGCGAGGCCTCGCCGTTAATGGTGGTGCCGCCGTTCATGAAAACGCCGATGCGGGAAAGGAAAGCTGCGGGGAAGTTGAGGGTAGGTTTGGAAAGCCCGTCGAGAGCAGCCACGTGTTCCGGCGCCAACGTGATGTCGAGCGCGGGAAGGTTGTCGTTGAGTTGAGCGAGTGTGCGGGCACCGATAATTGTGGAAGAAACGCCGGGGCGTGTTTGTACCCAGTTGAGCGCGACACGTGCAGGTGTGGTGTCGAGTTGATTGGCAATTTTGATCAGCTCATCGACGATAGTATAGGTGCGTTCGTTAAGTGCACTTTCAGCCCAGATCCCGCGGTCGGCCTTTATTTTGCCGGCGTTTTCCCTTGTGTATTTGCCGCTCAATACCCCGCTGCGAAGAGGGGACCACGGGGTGATTCCAAGGCCCATTTCAATTGCCATGGGGACAAGTTCACCCTCGACAGTGCGTTCGAGCAGCGAATATTCAATTTGGAGGGCGATGAGCGGCGTTATTCCGCGGAAACGCGCGAGCATTTGCGCTTCTGTCACCTTCCATGCGGGGGTGTCTGAAAAACCGATGTACCTGACCTTGCCACTCCGAACGAGATCGTCGAGCGCTGCCATGGTTTCATCAATGGGAGTCCATTTGTCCCAGGCGTGCATCCAGTACAAATCAATATAGTCGGTTTGGAGGCGCCGGAGCGACTCTTCACAAGCGGCGACAATGGACTTTCGATTGGCGCCGCCACCATTGGGATCGCCCAAGAACATGTTGGACAGAAACTTTGTTGCAATGACAACTCGGTTTCGCTTGGCCTTGTGGCGCCCCAGGTGGTCACCGATGATTTTTTCAGAGTGGCCTTTTGTATAAGCGTTGGCCGTATCTATAAAGTTGCCGCCGAGATCGATATAACGGTCTAAAATAGCTTCTGAATCTTTAACGCTTGTTCCCCATCCGAGGTCTTCACCAAAGGTCATTGCTCCAAGGCAAAACGGGCTCACACGCAAACGGGACCGACCGAGTGTGACATAGTGATTGAGCGGCATTGTTTTTTCCTTGCGAGGTTAGGGATACCAACAGGGCATTGTTGGGTGGACCGCACCTACCTACGGCGAAAGACAATACGGTAGGCGAGCAGCAGGATCACCGCACCTGCGACTGCGGTGCCGAGGCTGACAAAGTTGAAGCCCGGTGCGGCTGGGGCAATGTTCAATTTGCGAGAGAGGTAACCTCCCAGGTACGAGCCGCCTATACCGAGGCCGATGGTGATAATCCACCCACCGGGGTCGCGACCTGGCATGATGATTTTGGCAATTACGCCTGCAATCAACCCAAAAACCAACCACGACACAATGTCCATGGGCGGGACCATTGCACGAGTGGGCTCAAATTGCATCCTCGGGTTCAAAAAAAACGAGTGCGCCTCGTGCGGCAACCGTCATGGTAATCTGACGACTGATTTTGGAGGATCCGCATGGCGAACGATCGCGAAAGCCGCAAAAGAAGGTGCGGAACACGAGCGGCAGAGTCGGCGCTCGGTGCCCTGTTTCGGCCTGTTGTGGTGGCGGCAGGGGCATTTCTTCTGTTTGCGGGGTGCGGTGGAAAAACGCCGCTCAGCCTTGCGGGCGGTGCAGACGGGGGCTCGGGAGAGCAAGGAGGCTCGGGCGGCAGCGGTGGATCAACTGGAATGTGTACCTGTCAGACCGACCAGGATTGCCCGACAAACTCGGTGTGCAACGGGTGCACCTGCGAGCCGGCGGCGGAGTGCCAAACGTACGCGGACTGTTCTGTTGCGGACGGCTGTTGCAGCGGAGAATGTGTACACCTTGACGGCGACTCTGAAAACTGCGGCGCGTGCGGCAATATTTGTTCTTATCCCAACGGCGTTGGGCAGTGCATTTTGGGAACCTGCGCTTTGGCGGGGTGCGTTCCAGGTTTTTCGGACTGCGATCTGAATGAGGGCAACGGGTGTGAAACGGCCGGCACTTGTATTTGTGTGCCGGGCTCGGTGAAGCCCTGTTATACCGGACCGAGTGGTACGAACGGGGTGGGCGCGTGCGTATCGGGCATTCAAGAGTGTCTTGGCTCGATGGGATGGAGCCTTTGCCAATCGGAGGTCACACCGGTCGCGGAAATCTGTAATGGGGTGGACGACGATTGCGACGGTGTTGTGGACAACGTGGCTGACGCCGACGGGGATGGCTGGAACGTGTGCAACGGCGATTGTTGTGAATTGGGATGTACAGATCATCCCGAGCTTGTAAATCCAGGTGCTTTTGAAATGCCTGGCAATGGGGTGGACGACGATTGCAACGGCGTTACCGGCGATTCAGATCCGCCGCCGACCTGTACAGATCCGGCATTGGAGACTCCAACCACGTCGCTGGAATTGGTCAAAGCGATGGATCTTTGCCGATTCACCACAGAAGACGCGGCGCTTCCGTTTAAAGTGTGGGGTGTGATTAGCTCGAATCTTACGCTTGTGGACGGTGCAGGCGCACCCAATGACGTTCAGGTGGGGGTACTATCAGGATTTGGGCTCAATGTGCTGCCTGAATATGGATCTACCCTTGCGGCAATTTCGTCGGGCACGGCGCGGGATGAAGATGATCCGGGATTTATCTACCCTCAGAATGGGTATACACCCGACCAATTTGGCAACTACGTGGCGGGAACGCAGGTGTCTATTCCATCGGGATTTTTGGGGGCCGATGGTCAGGTTCCAATGGGGTGTGGAATGTGCACGAACGGGACTATTTGCGCAACAGCGTTTGACTCTGCGGCTCTGAAAGTGCGCATTCGAACGCCGACCAACGCGCGGCGGTTTGAGGTGCGAACGCGGATGTACACCGCCGAATATCCCGATAACATTTGTTCGGAGTATAACGACTTTTTTGTGGCTCTACTCAAGTCACAACATCCAAACACGCCGGCCGATACAAATGTGGCGTTTGACGAGGCCAAAAACCCTTTTTCTGCCAACACAGCTGCCTGGATTGTTTGTGCATACGCAAACTGCGGCGGTGGGACACAAGACTTGCTGGGAACGGGCATGGGAGGTTGGGATGGTTCTCTTGTAGACGGCGGGGCAACCACTTGGTCCACATCGGGAGCCGACATTGTGCCGGGTGAAACCATTGAGCTTACCTTTGCGATTTGGGACAGCGGCGACGGAAACGTGGATTCAACAGCATTGGTAGACAAATTTCGTTGGACTCACGTGACCAACTGAATCGCACAGTAGACAAATGGCCGGCGGATCTGGCAAGGTCGCGGGCATGAACGAGCCCCACGTTCCCACGCGCGAATCTGAAAAGAACATTTTCGACGAGTCGATGGAGGTATTTCACTCCGCGGCTGACTTGATTGGGTTGGCTCCTCGCATTCGACTGGAGTTGGAGCAACCTGACTATGAGCACATTTTTTATGTGACAACGAATCTCGCAGACAGGCTTGTTCCAACGTCGGCGGCGGACGCAGGGAATATGGAAGATTTGCCAGCGTCGTCGCCCGAAAAGGCGGGGCTGGTTCCGCTCTTCGATGGTAAATACGTTCTTCGGCCGACGGCCTTGCGGAGCGGAGTTCTGCACGCAAAGGACCGGTTTATCAAACTGGAGGGTAAGGGGCTTTTCCGCGTGGAGCCCGGGGGGTTTGTTCGACTGAAAGGTTATCGCGTTCAACACAATCAGGCGCGAGGCCCTTATAAGGGTGGGCTGCGATTTCACAAGGCTGTCAGTTTAGACTTGTTTAATGCGCTGGCGGCTGAAATGACGTGGAAAACGGCCATTGCAGATGTGCCCTTCGGTGGGGCAAAAGGTGGGCTGCGAATGGATCCACGTGAGTATACGAAAGACGAGTTGGAGCGAATTACCCTGCGTTTCATGTATCGGCTGAAGCAATTGATTGGGCCGAACATTGATATTCCGGCCCCCGACGTGGGCACCAACTCTGAAGTCATGGCGTGGCTGGTGCGGCAATACACCGACGGAGAGCGCGAGCGGCACGAACTGCGAAGTGTGGTGACCGGAAAAGACGTGAGGATTGGGGGCTCAGAGGGCCGTGTAAAGGCGACGGGGCGCGGATTGGCCTATTGCATTGAAGAGTGGTTCAAAGATCGAGGCCAGCCGCTGATGGGCAGTCGATTCATGGTTCAGGGGTTTGGCAATGTGGGTGCCGCGGCGGCGGAGATCCTTGTGGGAATGGGAGCGATTTGCGTGGCGGTGCAAGACGCCGACGGAACCGTGTTTGACCCGAACGGTTTGGATGTGTGGAAGTTGCAACAATACGTGGAGCGACCCGACAACCTTCGTCGGTCGGTGAAAGGGTACACAGAGGCGCAGGCGATCGGCGCGTCGGACTTTTGGGATGTGGATGCTGAGATTTGTGTACCCGCGGCGCTTGGTGACGCGATTGGTCCGCAGATCGCTGAACGGTTGAAGGCGAAGTTGGTTGCCGAAGGCGCAAACCGTCCAACAACGCCGGAAGCGGATCGGGTTCTCGCGCGGCGCAACATTGCAGTGATTCCCGACATCATCGGCAACGCGGGCGGCGTTACCGTTTCGTATTACGAGTGGATCCAGAACAAGCGCATGGAGCACTGGACCGAGGCCGAAGTGAACAGTCGGCTCGAACGGGCGATCAAGAGCAACTACCACGTGATCCAGGACATCGCTGCCAATCGACCTCGGCGAACGGCGGAGCATGACTCGCGGGGTTTCGTGCTGGGCAAAGAGGTGCCGGTGCGTGTGGCGGCGATGGTGCTCGCTCTGAAGAGGATCGAAGCGCACTACATGCTCGAAGGTTTTTCGCAGTGAGCGAAGAGCGCCACGGTGCCGGCACGTCCCGCGTCGCTGCGTTCGGCGCGGCGGCATCGGGCAACGTCGCACCGCGCATCCGCACAATCGTCGAAACCATTGGGTGTACACCTCTTGTTCAACTGCAACGCATCGGTCGCGATCTTGAAGTGCCGATCTATGTGAAGTGCGAACATCTGAATCCGGGCGGCAGCGTGAAAGATCGGATTGCGCTGGCGATCGTTTTGGACGCTGAAGAGCGAGGTGTACTCAAACCCGGTGCAACGCTGGTGGAAGCAACGGCGGGAAACACGGGCATGGGGCTCGCGCTTGTGGCAGCGGCGCGCGGCTACAAACTCGTGTGCGTCATGCCGGAGAAGATGTCGCAGGACAAACGAGATGCGCTTTCGATCGTGGGTGCGGAAGTGATCATCACCAAAAACGCGCCGCCGTCGTCGCCCGACAACTTTCAAAACGTGGCGCGTCGGCTTGCGGAAGAACACGGTTGGTTTCTGACGGACCAATTTGAAAACGCGGCCAACCCTTGTGTACACGAGCGAACAACGGGGCCCGAGATCTATGAGCAAACCGGAGGCGCGCTTGGTGCTTTTGTGGCGGGGGCCGGGACGGGCGGAACGATCTCGGGGGTTGGGCGATTTTTGAAATCAAAAGATCCTTCCATTCGAATTGTGCTTGCGGATCCCGCCGGTTCGGGGCTCGCAGAGTGGGTGAAGCGCCGTGAAATGGGGCCGGACGGTGCGTACACAGTGGAGGGGATCGGTTCGAGCAAGGTGCCGGGAAACTTGGATGTGACCGTGATTGACGAAGCTGAAACCGTGACGGACGAAGAGTCGTTTGAGATGACGCGGCGCCTCATTGTGGAGGAAGGCCTCTACGTGGGTGGTTCGTCGGGAACGGCGGTGGCCGCCGCATTGCGGGTTGCAGAACGAGGCGAAGTGCGCTTGCCCGTGGTTGCCCTCCTCGCCGACGCCTGGGACCGGTACCGCTCGAAGCCTTGGATGAAAGACTTTTCGGCGAAAAATAAGGGCATCTGAGACCACCCGCCGGGGTCGACTTTCGGTTTTCGCGACGGAGGGCTTTCGCTCCCGGGGCCTATCGTGGGATAACCGGCCAACGTATGGCTCTGTACGAGCTGTCAATCGAAGCAGCGCACGTGCGCGAGGGCGAAAGACTCGTCTCTCTTGAGGGACGGGCTTACCCAACGTTGGCGATGCGATGGGAAACTCGGCTGATGGATCAACCGTGGGAAACGACGGTGATCCTCGACTACTCGATCGCTCTGCCGCCGCTTATGGTGGGCCGGCAGACGTTCAACGAGGTTCGCATCGGCGCATTCGTTGGTGGGGCAGGAACCAAGTTTTTGTATTTCGGTACGGAGATGAACGCGAGCGTGCCTCGCGTGCCGCCCGAAATGGAAAACACAATCGGGCCGTCTCCGGCATTTCAGGAGTTCAGGCTTGAAGAGGCTACCTGCCCGGTGCCTTATCTGAAGTTAATCAACACCACGCCGCGCATCTACGGCAACGGTCCGCAGGACTATTACGCTCCGCCCATCAAGGTTGAGCGCTACGACGCGGCACCGTCAAACGAACTCATCGCGGACTTCTTTCCGACGATTGTTGCGGGCCTTGATGGAATTCGCGGAGCCACGCTGACCGATTCGGAGCAGGGCATGTGGATCGGATCGCGCTTCGTGGGCGTGACGAAGATCGCGATCCTGCGCCAAGGGAAAGTGGTTGGGCTGCATCGGCGGCTCGGACGCACCGACAAAGATCCGATCCCGCCTGAAGTGAAAAGGCGCGATCCGAAGCTCGACGTGTCGCGCGGCTGGTGCGCCATTGATGTGGGCGCGCAGTCGTTCGTGGTGGCTGTGCGAACCGAGCGAAGTCTGCCGGAGTTGATTCGGCTGGGGCCGACAGCGGCTCCAACGCTCGCCTCTGATTTTGAAAGCCCGAGCGAGATCTCGTTCGAGAACTTGTCGCGCGTCATGAAGGCCTGGCGCGAGCGTGTGATTTATCCGCTCACACGTTGGGAAGACGTGTCGATCGGTCAGGCCGCGAAGAGCAGTCGCATCCGGTCGGGCGGCGATGCACCGGAGCGAGCGGGCGCAACGCTGACGATGTTGCCTCTGCTTCGCGAGCGAATTGAACACAAGGTTTTGACGAAGGTGCGCGGGCGCACCGATCCAGAAGCGGAAGAAGCGCTGAAGAAGCCGGCGCCGCCGATCATTGATGAGGACGGAATCGGCGCGCACGACCCGTTCGATCCGATCGAACTCTACGGCTACTACCTGGGCCTGCACGTGAACCAGCGAAGCCGCGGGATCACAATGCGGTACGCGGTTGCGATGCCTGCCGGCTGGAGCGCCGATCGGCGTCAAAGCGTGCTTGTGGCGCTGCGTCGCGGAATTTTCCGCAGCTTGCCCGCGGGCATTGTGGACTACCACGATACGCTGGGGCTTGAAGTTGTCGACGCAGGTCCGAGTGTACTCAACTTTGCAGTGCACGCGCTGCGCGCTTTCGGTGTGCAGGCCAAAGAAATTGGCACTCCGTTCGTGGCGATCGATGCCGGCGCAAGCGAAACGGGAATGATCGCCGGGCACTACCGCACCGCCAAAGGCGATGAAAAGCTCGAAGGGCTGGATCGAATTGTGGAGCACCTGCACCCCGGCTCGGTTCCGTGGCTGGGCGGTGAACGTGTACTCCATCGACTTGGGTATCGGGTCATCGCTGCAAACCACGCCGTGGTGCGAACCGCGGGCGTCATGATCGAGCCGCCCGGTCCCGAGGAGACTCAGCAGGAGGACGCTGCGGATCTGGTCACGCACAGCACCGAGGCGCGTGCAAACACACAGATCCTTCGCGATGCACTTCGGCCGTTGCTCGAAGGCGGGTCGCTCGCAAAGGGCCCGCTCCGGGTGCGATTCGCAACAACTTCAGGCGGAGTCGATGTTGCGCTGAACGTGGATTCCGACAAGTTGCGCGAGCAGATTCAGGCGTTTTTCGCGGACGGCGCGGCGCTGATCAAACAGTACATCGTGGGTGCGCTGTCGAAGATCGGTCGCGATCCGGATCCGTACGACGGCCTTCGTATTCTGCTCGGTGGGCGGCTCGGAATGGATTCATCGTTTGCCGAAAAGCTCCAGCGCGAGTTGCCGGCGAACGTTCAGATTCATCGGTTTAAAGAGCCGGATCGAACGAATATCAGCGCGCCCACCGTGAAGACGGCGACGGCGCTCGGCGTGCTGTCCACTCGGTACGACAAGATCGGTTTGGTAACGCGCACCGAGCAGCGTGACTCGTTCCGTTATCGAGTTGGCAAAGCGCGACACGGCCAGTTCATGGACGTGTTGGGCCCGACCATCGGCTACGACGAGTGGCGTGAGATGGGCGCCTGCACCAAGGCCGACGTGGAGGTGCTCTTCATGATCGCCGACGACGACGGCGACGTGGCCGCGGACGATCCGCGCGTCATGAGAGCCGGCGTGGCTCTCGATGCCTCGGCGGTTGGCAAGCGCCTGTGGCTCCGAGCTGTGGGTCCGGCGCGGGTTGAACTTGCGTACGCACCACCGGGCGATGAACCCGGAAAAGGCGCCCCGCGATGGGGCGTGGACCTGCTGGCGGCGATTTCTGAACGACTCTGATCACTCCACGCGGCGATACGTCTGCGCAAGCAGGCTGCCGGCGCAGAGTTCTTTTGTCGAACAACCGATCGCTTCGATGAGCGCGCGGTGGTTTGTGCAAACAACGGATGTGACCTCTGGGTCGTCGCGAAGCCCAAACAAGATGTCGCCGACGATCTTCGCCGTCATGGTGTCGAGCCCCGCGTCGGGGTCGTCGAGAAAAACGAAATTGGGCTGAAGTGCGATCGCCCGAGCGAGCGCCGCGCGTTTGCGAGTGCCAAACGAGAGATGGGCTGGCATTGCGTACAGCTCACTGTCGGCGATGCGCACCCGATCCAAGGCCTCTTTGGCGCGTTCGTCGATCGCTTTGTCGGTCAGGTTGAACAGGTCTGCGTGATACCGAAGTCCGAGCTTCACGTTCGCCAGAACGTTGAGGTTCGACACGAGACCACCCTGCTGAAACAAAAAACCGATGCGTACACCTTTGCGAACAAGGTGGCTGGGCCGGTCGACGACGGGAACGTGGCCGTTGAGCGTGACGACTCCGGAATGCGGCGCCACCAAGCCCGCGCACAGGTAGAGCAGCGTTGATTTTCCAACGCCGTTGCCTCCCGTCACGACCAACGTTCCGCCGCGTGGAACATCAAAGCTCTCGTCGTCTGCGATGTGTACATCGCCGTAGCGGAAAGTGAGATCGCGCACGCTGAGGCCTTCGTCCACGCGTTGCCTCAGACCGGAACGGGCGACCCGACGATCGCGTAGAACAGGGTGGTGACGATCGCGTTGTAGATGACACAGAAGAGCAACGTGAGCATGACGCCGCGACTGGCCTTGGGCGGCACCTCGGTGGGAGACGTTTGCACCGACAGCCCGAAGTGACAGCAAAACCAGCCAATAATGAGACCGAGGCCGATACCTTTGACCAAGTAAAGGGGTACATCCGACCATACAAGCGACCGGGCCACGCCGGCACGCAGAGCATCAAAACTGGGCGCCGCAACGAGCCAACCGACGCTGTATCCACCCGCGATGCCGACAACGATGAAGTAGGCCATCAACGCGAGCGTGGCGACGATCACCGCGGTGATGCGCGGGAGTACCAGATACCGCGGTGGATCGATGCCGATCGATGCAAGGGCGAGCACTTCTTGATCGGCTTTCATGCCGCCCAGCTCAGTGGCGATTGCCGTTCCCGAGCGCCCCGCAACAAGGAACGCTGTCCCGAGCGGCGCCACCTCGCGCAACACCACCGTCACGAGGATTTGTCCAAGAAGCTCGCCGCCGATTGCGGGCGCCAAGAGCTGGATCTGAACAATGATGGTGGCACCGAGAAACAGCGCCACGGCGCTGACCACCAAGATGGCCTCGTACCCGGTGAAATAAAGCTGCGCGAGCATCACGCGAAATGCGACTGCGCGGGCGGCACGGCCCGGCGCGGTGAGAGAAGCCACCGCCACC
This sequence comes from Polyangiaceae bacterium, assembly GCA_016712345.1. Taxonomy (GTDB): domain Bacteria; phylum Myxococcota_A; class Polyangia; order Polyangiales; family Polyangiaceae; genus JADJRH01. The sequence goes on along the minus strand of JADJRH010000011.1, from coordinate 491,222 downwards.
CACAAAGTTCGCGCGAGCGCCCCAAGACCGAACAACGCATCGAGCCCCCAGGCCCCAAGCGAAAACAGGAGCGAAGGCCGCGAAGCTGCTGTGGTTCGGGGATCAAACCCCAAAGACGGGCGCACGGCCGGCGAGGATACCCGACACGGCCATTCACGACCCGGCCATGAATTCAAACAACTGCGTGAGCGTCGGAACACGTTTGGCCGCGGTGGCGTTTTCGTGCGCGTGATGAGTCTTGGATCCGCTGCACCTTCGACTAGCATCCCGGCTGCTGTGCCCAACGCCGAGTCCACGCCTGAAAAAAAGGCATCGCCCAAGAAGAAGGCTCGTTGGGGCCGACGTCTCGCATGGGCGGCGGGGGGCACCGTTGTCGGCGTGGCAGCTTTGTGGGTGGCAATTCATGAGATCCCCGGGTTCGGTCCCGCTGTCGCGGATGGTGCTCGCTCCCTTTTCGGGCCGGGCTTTGTCGCGTGGGCGGAGGATTTCTCGTACGGCATTGCGGACGAACTGAATCAACTGCGCCACAAAGACGATGCGCCCGTGACGTATTGGGAGGAGCCGGCGCCTTCTGCTTCCGCGGTGGTGTCCGCGGATCCGGTCGCACCGGCGCCGCCGCCAACCGATCCACCGCCGCCTGCGTTTGAGCCGCCGCACCCGACCGTCGCCACCGCAGCCGACGGCAAGTGGATCCCAATGCAGGACGCGTCGGGCCAATCCCCGGCGATGTACAAGAGTCTGGTTCATCCTGATCCAAAGCGATCTTTCGCCGCGGTCGCACTCGTCGCGATCGATCGAAAGCGCGTCGATCTGCATTTGGTGGCGGGCCGGACAGAACCGTCTTCCACAACGGTACCGATGGAGCGTCGGCCGGGCCTGGTGCCCGAAACCGCGCAGGGTGAGCTGATCGCTGCGTTCAACGGCGGTTTCAAAGCCGTTCACGGGCACTGGGGGATGAAGCTCGGCGGCGAAACGTACCTTCCGCCGCGCGATGTGGGCTGCACCGTGGCGATGATGAAAGACGGCTCGGTGCGTGTTGGCACTTGGAAAGACATCAAAGAGTCTGAACCCGACATGACTTGGTATCGCCAAACGCCGCCGTGCCTTGTTGAAAACGATGCCACGCACCCGGCACTCGAGGTTGAGTACGCAAAGGGTTGGGGCGCCACCGTGAGCGGCGAAACGGTGATTCGCCGCAGCGCACTCGGCGTTGACGCAACGGGGCGTTTTTTGATCTTCGGCCTAGGCGATGCGCTCACCGCTCAATCGCTCGCACGGGCGATGAAACAAGCCGGCGCAAAGAGCGCCGCGCAACTCGATGTGAACTACGCGTACCCGCGTTTCCTTGTGTACGAACGGAGCGCGCCGAACGAAGCGCCGAAAGCCAAAACGGCGATCATCCCCGACATCAAGTTTCGTCCGGCGGAATACGTTGGAGAGCCGGCGCTGCGCGACTTCTTCTACCTGACGCGCAAAAAGAACGAATCGTAGGCGACCGGGTTAACGGCCGCGCATCGCGTCGGCGAGCGTGCGAGCGTTGAGTTCCGTTTCTGCCTCCAACAGAGCCAACGTCTGCCGAAGCGGCGCAAGCGTTGGATGCCCATTTTTCTCAACGGCCGTGCGCAGCGTGGGCACGATGGCTTTGCCGTTGGTTCGCTGCGAATAGAGCCCGAGTGTGTTGTGTACATAATAGCGGAGCAGCCCCGCTCTCCATTCGGCGTTGAGACCCGCTTTTGCGCATTCGGTGTTGAGCGCGTCGATCGTCTCTTCGACGGGGCGTTGACCTTCCCAAAGGCGCCACGCGAGGCTTCGAAATACTCGGTACGCTGCGAGCAACTCCGTCGCGCTTGAACCTTCGTTTCGCGTGTCGTCGAGATCGAACGCGGCGGACCACGGTCGCATGTGATCGTGGGCGTGAAACACTTCGTGCATCACGTCGACTTGATCTTGAGTGGGCAGCGTGGACACAAACGAAAGCGCCCACGAACGCGTCTCCGGCCACACCAAAAGGGCCCCCAACGCGCTGATTCGCCCCCAGTTGTCGCGTTTCGAGCGCACAACCAGGTCGCGCACAACCAGGTCGCCGCCGGGCAGCGCAAGCAAAATCCACGTTCTGCCACCGTAGTCCAACGACAGTTTTATCTCGGCGCGCGCGCCTTCTTCGCCGCGCCAATCGATTTGCGTGAGGGCTTCTTTGCCGCGCGCCCGACCGCGCTTCGCAGCTTCAACAGCGGCACGCGCGAGATCGGGCTCGCGTGCGAGCGCGAAGTCAACCGCGGCGGCCTCACCCAAGACGGCAAGACAGGCCCAGCTCATCAGCCGATCGACAGCGTCTGTTTCGGCGCGCATCGCCACCGTTTCAGCCGCGCGCAAAAGCACCGCTTCTCGCTCCAAGCGCAACGGGGGCAGGACGCGACGCGGCTCCACACTCACGGCACCCGCGGGACCGTTTGTGTACACATCAATTAAAGGCGGCGCCAGCATCGCGATGCGGAGCGAGTAAGCGCAGTGCCTCGCCTGTTGTTCGAGTGCATCCGGCTCGGGCGCCCCCGCGGTCGCTTGGCCCCCTCCTTCGCGAATGGCACGCGCGGCAAACAGCGGAAGCGAGCCCGGAAACTTATCTTTGTTCGGCGGAAAACCCGCCGCGAGTGTGGGTCGGCGCGTGTCGCTCGGGCCCTCGGTCGCATCGGCCTCGCTCGGTGCAGAGCCTCGCTTTGAAGCGTCTTTCGCGAGCGGCTCGGCCACGTGATGCGCGCGCGCATAAATCTCCACAAGCTCGGCCGCATCGACACGTGTTCCGCCGGGCATCGACTGCGCGCCGGTCATCAGATCGATCTCCCCGTCGATCGTGATCGCGACGGGCGTCACGTGCGACGCGCCGTCCTCCATGACCCCGCCGTAAAAGCGCAGCGCGATCTCGTGCGATTTTCCAGCATCGAAGGCCGCCGCAGCCACGAGCTGCGAGATCTGCTCGCACGATCCGCCGCCGTCGACGAGCGCGGCCGACATCCATCCACCGGGCCGACCGTAATATTTCAGATCGCCGAAAACACGTGGAACCGCGCCGGCAAGCCCTTCACGCGGCTTTTCGATGAGTACACTTCGCAGCTTCGTCAGGCGCTCAGCGAACTGTTTCGCTGCGAGGTCGCTGTTCAAGTCCGCCCCAAGCTCTTGGGCATCGATGCGATTGGCTTCGAGCAGAAAGGCGCCGAGCGAAAGGCGCCGGCGGCGCGCGAAGCGCGCGCGGCGCTGATCAGCGCCGCGCGCGCTTCGCGCGCCGCCACCATGCGATTAAACGAAGCGACGCGAACGTGAACAGAGTCGGCAAACGAACGCACAGGCGGCGAGACATCCTCCGCCGCGGGTTTGTGCGACAGGTTCACCAAGCCCATGAGCAGCGCCGCGTGCGCGGCGACGGATGCGACCAACATCGCGGATCCTCGGCTCATCCGAGGCATGGTAATCGGCGCCCGCGATTTGTTCCCGCGGGGTGCGCTCTATGACGCTCGCGGGTTAAAAAACTACGCGTACGTGCGATCGGCCCACAGGCCCGTTTTGGGTCGAACTGCGGCCAAGTACATTTCTGCCGCGACTTTTGCCCTATGAAGCCCGGCGCTCCACGAGGGCGATGTGGCAGCCCAGCGCTCGTATTGCGCTTTTTGGAGGGAGTACCGGTCGACGCTCTGCTTGCGCGGATCGCCGTAAAAGGCGGCGATCTTGGTGCTCGACATTCCGTCGGTCTTGAACCACTCGGGAACGTGGTCGGAGCAGAGCACGTCCACGTCGGTGAGTACTTTGTCAAACCCCGTTCCGGTGGAGGGGCACACGCCCTGAAATGCGTCGCCGAGCACCACAATTCCATTTTTGGACGCGGCATTTTCGAGACGCCAAAGATCAATGCCCGCGGTTTCAACGCGCGACGGCACCGTGAAGGGACCGAGAACATTTTCCAGCCCCGGGAGCGCTTCGCAAAGCGTAACGACGGGGTCTTTGATCATGCGCCGAACCCATTCGTCCTTGGCCGAACGGAACACGAACATGTTGGCGCGCATCACGCTGCCGATCGGGAAAAACGTGACGTAGCTCACACGCGCCGCGTAGCCGCTCGATGCGTATGTGAGCGACTCAAACGGAAACGGCGAGCCGTCGGCGCGCGCAATATCAAAGCCGAAGCCCGTGGACTGCCCTTCACGGATCATGCGCCTTTCAAAGCCGAGTTTGCCAATGAGCGGCGTGGCGCCGCCGCCGGGCGTGAGCACCACGAGACGACATGAGATCGATTGCCCACCCTGCATAGAAACGCGCTGTTCGTTGGGCCCAAGCTCCACATCGGAAACGCGCGCCACGCGAAACTCGACGGACGGCGGAAACCCTTTGCGAAGCGCGTTGACGAGATCTTGGTAGTACATCCCGTATTCGCCGGTGGTGATCTTTGCGAGGGCGCGACCTCCACGAGCTTCTACAACGCGCGTGATCGGCGTCGCCACCGACAACGCGGATTCTTTCAAACCGTATTTTTCAAAGATGCGCAGGTTTCCCGGCCACATCTTTTCGGCTTTGAAACAGGGCGCGCATGGGTCTTTTGCGTCGAGCAGCAACACGCGTCGGCCTTGTTGGCCCAGCGCATGAGCTGTGACGGCCCCCGAGACCCCCGCGCCGATAATGACGACGTCCGCGTGGTCCATTTGGCTGAGCTTAGCGAACGAAAGGGCCCAAACGGACCCGAGAAAGATGCGCGATTCATCCGGGAGAAGTCTCGCCCGTTGCCACCCCGGGTTCGCGCCTTGCGAACCGCGTGCGCACGGAGACGGCGTTCACGAGTTGGGACTTTTTTACCCGCCAGCACTCCCACCCCAATCGCGTGTAATAAGCCAGGACATGAGTCAGGTGGACTTCGATGTGGGGATCATCGGTGGCGGCCCCGCGGGAGCGGCGATGGGTGCGTACCTCGCGAAGGCCGGCGTTTCATGCGTCGTGTTGGAACGCGACATCTTTCCGCGCCCCCATGTGGGCGAGTCGTTCGTTCCTTCGTCCACGCGCATCTTTAAAGAACTCGACTTCTTGCGCGTGATGGAAGCGCATCACTTTCCCAAGAAATACGGTGCAACATGGACGGCGTCGCCGACGGTTCGCCCGTACTCAATGGACTGGAAGGGTGTCGACGGCGACTGCGCCCCGAGTGATCCGTCTGCGATCACAGCCGAGTCGCGCGCCGACATTCGCTTTGAGGAGCGCGCTCAACCGGGCGTGGATCAGCCGTACACGTACCACGTTGATCGCGGCCTTTTCGACCTCGCGTTGTTGCAACACGCACGCGATCTAGGGGCGCACGTGGTTGAAGGTTTAGATGTAAAGCATGTTGACTTTCGCGACGGCCAAGACCCGGACATCGTTGCAAAGTTGGGCAACAAAGAGATCCGTACGCGCGTTCGCCTCGTTGCGGATGCGAGCGGTCGCAAAACGCTGCTCGGCAATCAGCTCAAACTCAAAGTGAGCGATCCGGTTTTTGATCAATACGCGCTTCACACTTGGTTTGAAGACTTTGATCGCGGCGGGGGCACCACCGAGAGCAACATTCACATTCACTTCCTGCCGATCACCAACACCTGGGTTTGGCAGATCCCCATCAACGATCGCATCACCAGCATTGGCGTGGTGACCCAGAAGAAAAACTTTTTGGGCTCCAAAGAGTCGCGCGAGAAGTTTTTTTGGGATTGCCTCAAAAAGCGCGAAGACCTTTGGGCCCGGGTTGAAAAAGCCCGCGCTGTGCGACCCCTGAAAGAAGAGGCCGACTACAGCTACGCGATGACGCAGTTCACGGGTGATCGCTTTTTGTTGCTCGGCGACGCCGCACGCTTTGTCGATCCGATCTTTTCAACAGGCGTGAGCATTGCTCTCAACAGCGCACGGTTCGCGAGCCGCGATGTGATTGGGGCGCTTGCCGCGGGAAGCCTTGAAAGACAGTCATTTTCAACGTTCGAAAACACGATGCGCCGCGGCGTAAAGAATTGGTACGACTTCATCACCGTTTATTACCGGTTGAACGTTCTCTTCACTTATTTCGTACAAAATCCGGCCTACAGACTCGATGTACTCAAGCTCCTGCAGGGCGATGTATACGAAGAAGAGGCGCCTCCCGTGCTGTCGCTGATGCAAAAAAAGGTCGCCGAAGTGGAGCAAAATCCGAATCACGTTTGGCACCGCGTGCTCGGAGATCTCACGGCAAACACGTTTCGCAACGCCGCCGGAGCCAACGTCCGATGAAAATCAAACAGGCAACAACGCTCGCCCACCCCAACATCGCCCTCGCCAAATATTGGGGCAAGCGTGACTACGGCCACAACCTTCCCGCGGTTCCAAGCCTCTCTGTGACGCTCGCGGGCATGACAACCGCCACCACGGTCACGTTCGATCCCGATCTCAAACAGGACCAGCTGCTCCTCGGCGGTCAGCAGGCATCGGCTCAGGCCACAAGTCGCGTGACAGGCCTGCTCGATCGCGTGCGTACACAATCAGGCGTCACAGAAAAGGCGCGCGTCGTGAGCGCAAACGACTTTCCAACAGCGGCGGGTCTCGCATCGAGCGCGTCGGCCTTTGCCGCTCTGGCGCTCGCCGCTTCCACTGCGGCCGGCCTCCACCTGTCACCGGAAGAAGTTTCCAACTTGGCGCGCCTCACCAGCGTTTCGGCTGCGCGGAGCGTGTTCGGCGGTTTTGCAGAACTGCGCGCGGGTTGGCCCAAAGACGAGAAACTTTCGGCGCAACAGGTAGCCGTCCCCGAGCATCTTCCGCTTCGAATCGTTGTCGCCGTCGTAACGGAAGGGCCAAAAGCCGTAAGCTCCACCGACGGGATGGCGCACACCGTAAAAACAAGCTCTTACTACGCTTCATGGGTAGAACGCGCGCCGGGGATTTTCGGTCGCGTCAAGCGCGCCATTGCCGACAAAGATCTCGAAGCATTGGGGGTTGCCGCCGAAGAGAGCGCTTTTGCAATGCACGCAACGAGCCTCGCGGCCACGCCGGCGCTCATCTACTGGACCGGCACAACACTCGACGTTTTGGCAGAAGTGCGACGCCTTCGCGCCGTGGGAATTGGTGCGTACGCAACCATCGACGCGGGCCCTCATGTCAAAGTGATGTGTGCCCCCGAAGATGAAATCGAAGTCGCCAAGGTGCTCGGTGCTGTTCCGGGTGTGTTGCGAACAATCGTCACGCGCCCCGGTCCCGGCGCACGCGTTTTCACCGCGGCCGAAGAGCGCAATCAAACCGACTCCATGACGTACGAATCGATCTCCACCGCATACGTGACGCTCGATCTCGACTCGGGCGATCTCGAAACGCAGTCGGTCAAGTCATGATCGCGCGCGCGCCCGGCAAGTTGGTTCTTTCGGGTGCGTACTCCGTTCTCGAAGGTGCAACCGCCATCGTGGCCGCGGTCGATCGCTACGTGATCGCGGACACATCCCGCCCGGCAGAACGCCAAACCGATGAAGTATTGGCCGCGATCCGAGCCGGCGCGATGAAACGTGCCGTTTGGTTTGATGCGTCGGCGCTGCGATTCACGCTTCCCGACGGCGGCGACGTGAAGCTTGGAATCGGCTCAAGCGCCGCAATCGTAGCCGCGTCAATGGCCGCGGCATGGGCCGACGAAGACCGCACACTCGACAACAGGGTGCTTTTTTCGGCCACCCTTTCGGCTCATCGAACCGCTCAAAAAGGCGGAAGTGGAATCGACGTTGCTGCAAGTGTTTTCGGTGGAGTTCTCGCGTGTACACTCGGCGGCGAAGCAGGTCTCGTTGTGAAACCGCACGAGCTGCCGTCGGGTGTACACATTCACGTTTTTGCAACCCACGTGGCGGCATCCACCCCCGAGCTGCTCCGCCTGGTTCGCGGCTTCTCCGCAACCTCGCCCGACCGATACCGCTCGCTGATGGATCGCGCCAAGGCCGGAGCGCACGCCGCTCTCGCTGCCGAGGATGTCCCGTCGCTCCTTTGCGCGCTCACCGAGCAGAGTGCGGCCCTGCGTACACTTGGTCAGGAGTGTTCCGCTCCGATCTTCACGCCCGATGTGGACGCACTCGTTGAAGTGGCCACCGCCGAACAAGCCGTATTCTATCCAAGCGGGGCCGGCGGGGGTGATGCCGCCCTGTTTGTCGGCGGGGCCCCGCCGTCGCCCGAGTTTCTTGCGCAGGCCCAATCCCGCGGCCGATTTCACATTCCCATGATCGTCGGAGCGCCCGGCGTCCATCTCGTCTCCACGACGTCTCCATCCGCCGCGCCGTTGCTCGGAGTATGAAAGCCGTCGCATGAAAGGCGAACCCAGCCCGCGACGCTTCCGCGATCTCGACATCGCCGCACGTCGCGCCCACGTGGCCGAAGCGTGTGGCATCGATCCAAGTGAGCTTCACAGCGCGCTCAACACCGGCGGCATCGATCCCGATGTGGCCGACAAAATGGTTGAAAACGCTCTTGGCGTTATGGGTCTGCCGTTCGGCGTTGCCCTCAACTTTCGCATCAACGGGCGCGACTACCTCGTTCCAATGGCGATCGAAGAGCCCAGCGTGATCGCCGCCGCATCCCACGCGGCCAAGCGCATTCGTGAAGGCGGCGGCTTTGTCGCCACCTCCACCGATCCGATCATGATCGCTCAGGTCGAAGTGCACGACGTTGCGGATCCGTCGCGCGCCGTGGAGCGCGTGATCGAGGCCACAGCTGAAATTCGGGCAATTGCCGACGCAGCCATTCCCACGTTGATCGAGCGCGGAGGAGGCACACGCGGTGTGCGCGTGCGAGATCTCGGCGAAGGCTTCGTGGTTGTACACATTGAAGTCGATTGCCGCGAGGCCATGGGGGCCAACATCGTCAACACCGTGGCCGAAGCCGCGGGCTCCCGCATCGCCGAGCTTTGCGAAGGTACACTTGGCCTTCGAATCCTCTCCAATTACTGCGATTTGCGCACCACCCGCGTGACCGCAACGATTCCCATAAGCGCGATGGGCGATTCAAAAGTCGACGGCCTTTCAGCGGCTCGCGGTATTGCGAGCGCGTCGCGATTTGCGGAGTTGGATCCGTACCGCGCAGTGACTCACAACAAAGGCGCCGCCAACGGAATGGACGCGGTCATCGTTGCGACCGGAAATGATTGGCGCGCTACCTCGGCCGCGATCCATGCGTACGCATCGCGAAGCGGCAAATACGGTCCCATCTCCACGTGGCGGCTCAACTCCGATGGGACGGCGCTCCAAGGCTCGATCGAGATCCCCATTGCCGTCGGAGCGATTGGCGGGGCTCTTCGTGTACACAACGGCGCGCGTTTGGCGCTGTCGATCTTGGGCGTTCGCTCCTCCACCGAGCTGGCCCAGGTGATCGCCGCCGCGGGCCTCGCAAGCAACTTGGCGGCGCTGCGGGCTCTCGCAACCGAGGGAATTCAGCGCGGCCACATGCGGCTTCATCACAGGGCGACCTCTTCTTCAAACAAGTGAGTTGGTGATGACACACGGGCACGACGAACACGATCACGACCACGATCACGATCACGATCATCACCACCATGATCATCACCACGATCATCACGACCACGATCACGCGCACCTGAGCGACCACGATCACGCGCACGCTCACGACCACATGCGCGATCGCAGCAGGCACAGCCATCAGCCCGGCGATCACGCCGTCCACGCGCACGAGGGAGCGTCTCGCAAAGACCTCCTGACGCAGGGCTCGGGTGCATCAAAAGTCCTCTTTTTTGACGCGTTCAGCGGCATTGCGGGCGACATGACAATCGCCGCATTTCTCGACCTCGGTGTACCCCTTCTCGTGATCGAACGGGCGCTCGCGGCTCTACCGCTCGACGGCTACCACGTTCATCGCGGTCATGTGCACCGCTCGGGCATCGTGGCCACCACGTTTGATGTACACCTCGAAACATCCCAGCCCGAACGGACGTTTCGCGAAATCGACGACATGCTCGCCGCGGCGCCTCTCGATGAACGCACCAAAGATCTCGCTCGGCGCATCTTTTTGCGACTCGGAGAAGCGGAAGCCGCCGTTCATAAAATGCCTTTAAACGAAGTGCATTTTCACGAAGTGGGCGCCGTCGACGCCATTGTCGACATTGTGGGCGCCGCGGCGTGCGTCGCATTTCTCGGCGCCGAAGTCGTCGCGTCGCCGCTTCCAATGGGCCGAGGTTTCGTGAATGCGCGCCACGGAATTTTGCCGCTTCCACCGCCCGCCACGGTTGAATGTCTTCGCGGTGTACCCACGTACGCCAACGACGTGGACTTTGAATTTGTCACACCGACGGGCGCCGCCATCATCTCCACGATCGCATCGCGATTTGAACGATGGCCCACGTTTGCGCCCGAACGTGTGGGGTTTGGGGGCGGCCAAAAAGAACTCGGCGATCGCCCCAATCTGCTTCGCCTTGTTCTCGGTGCGCCCTCCGCTCAAAACGAAACCGCTTCGTTCACAAGCGGCGCAACCCACGTTGTTGTGGAAGCCAACATCGACGACATCACGGGTGAAGTGGCCGCCTACGCGCTTGAAGCGGTGCTTGCCGCGGGTGCTCTCGACACGTGGGCCGTTCCCATCACCATGAAAAAGGGTCGCCCCGCGCTCACGCTTTGCGCGCTCGCTACGGTTGCTCAAGCCGACGCGGTCGCTTCGGCGCTCCTTCGCGAAACAACAAGCATCGGTGTTCGCAAAGTGCCTGTGAGTCGCACCGAACGCCCGCGACGCGTCGTTAGTATACAAACCGCATTCGGACCAATCCGCGTAAAAATAAGTGAAGGTCCATTTGGCCCACCCCAGGTGAAACCTGAACTCGACGATTGTGCGGCCGCAGCGAGACAGCACGGCGTTCCAGTGCGGGAAGTGGTAGCGGCAGCTCTCGCCGCCGGCCGTACAGCCATATAACCAACACCCCTACCACGGGGTGCCGTTTACCCATGGTTTTCTAAGAGAACTGCAAGCCGACCTGACGGTATACCAAGTTGACTATCAAACCCCCTTAATCGGTTGACTCCGCCGGTTTTTACCGCAGAAAATCAACCAAGATCCGAGCAACTTGGTCGGGCTTTTCGTGGATAAAAAAGTGTCCCGCTCCTTGCAGCGTGTGCAAGGTAAACCCACTTTGATAAAAACGTTCGGCACCGGCGCAACACTCTGCCCCAATGCAGCCGTCGTTTTCTCCGTGAATATGAATGGAAGGTACCCGAACCTTCCCAAACGTGGGGCGCGCTTGCCGCAGGCGCGCGGGATCACGGAGCGCCCGATAATATTGGAGCACCTCGCCTACCCTTTCTGAAATGCCGCCCTTCACCGCCGAGATCTCACCAGCCGGCGCCTCATATCCGGGCGACCAGTTTTTCCACAATCGGTCTACCAAAGCAAAGTTGTCTTTTGAAAGTTGATACTCGGCTACTTTGGGAAGTTGAAACATCCCCATATACCACGATCGTTTGAGTTGGGCCGGCCGCCTGAATGCTCGCAGCATGGCAGCGGGGTGTGGAACAGCCATTGTCACAAGGTGAGAAAATCGCTCAGGGGCCTTGGAAACAGCGGCAAACGCGGCGATTGCTCCCCAATCGTGCCCCACCAGTCGAACGGGTCTACCCATTGAAAAATGGTTGGCCAAAGCCACCGCGTCTTCCCCGGCGGCGAGAGCGTCGTGCCTACCGCTGCGAGCTTTTCCACTCGGCGAATACCCGCGCAACGCCGGAGCGACAACATCCATCCCGGCATTCACCAAGGGAGCAAAAAGGGGCCTGAACGACCCTCGATGGTCGGGAAACCCGTGGAGGGCAATTACCACGGGTCGGCTGCCGGATGCGGCCGGCCCATCTGAATGGACCGCCGTGGCAACCAAACAGCTCAGCGCCACATCACCCGTATCCACCTCGGTTACAAATTCACGAAAAACCATGGATGATTTGCAACCTGAAAACCTTCAACCGTTCAGAATTCTGAGTTGGCCAATCCGCCGACAATCAAGCGATGGGTTGGATCAATACGTTTCAATGTGGAAGCGGCCTTCACTCCGCATGGACGCAAATATCAAGTGCCAGTTGAGCCCACGCTCTTTACAAATATCTTCAAACGCGTGCAAAACGCCCTCTTCCATGCGCTTGTGGCCACAAATGTACACAAACGCATTTTCATCCCTTAAAAAATTCACCACGGCGTCGGCCCTGACACGCATGCGGTCTTGCACATACTCTTTTGCCTGATCCGGCTCGCGTGAAAAGGCGAGCTGAACGTCAATCAATGAGCGCGGAAGTTTCATCAGCGGGCCAAAATACGGAAGCTCGCTTTTGCGCCTCGCGCCGAAAAACAGCAAAATCTCCCCACCTTCATTCAGCGCCAAACGCCTGCGACGCCGCTCGGTCATGGCGCGCATGGGGGCTGCCCCCGTTCCTGTACAGATCATGAGCAACTTTGACCCGGGATTGTTTGGCATGAGAAAACTTGTCCCGTAAGGTCCGGTGCATTGCACCTTGTCGCCCTTATTCAGGTCGCACAAATAGTTGGAAGCTACCCCTCTCACCGGGTTTCCGTCGTGGTCGACGGTGATGCGTTTCACCGTCAGGGCGAGGTTGTTATACCCCGGGCGTTCACCGTTTCGCGGGCTCGCCACCGAGTATAAACGAACATGGTGCGGCCGGCCGTTTTCGTCGTTGCCGGGGGGTAAAATTCCAATGGATTGACCTTCAAGCACAGGGAAGGCTGTTCTACCAAAATCGAGCACAATGTGCCGAATATCCACATCCGACGTTTCAGCCGTCAAACGGTGATTGCCCGCAATTGTAGCGATCGCCGTTTTGGAAGGCGTGTACAAGTTGACGTAGGGGTGAGCCGCCGACCAAGGAGGTGGCACCTCCCCACCCTGCGCTCGATTGGCTTCAGCAACCAGTCGAGCGACATCGGGCGGCACATCGGCGGGCCCCACTTCTGTGGGCGGTTCTGCGTCGCCCGGCAGCGAGTCCCACAAGAACTGCTCCGCAATGGTGAAAGGCTTTTCAACCCGACGCCAGTTGTCAATCGCACCCGTTGGACACGGCGAAAGGCAGTCACCACACGCGTTGCACAGGTCAAATGCAACAACGTAGTTGCGACTGTCATGTGAAATCGCTTTGGGTTTGCACACCGATTCACAGGTGTTGCACCGAATGCAGATTTCAGGGTCAATGAGGTGTTGGCGGAGGGGAGCGCTCGCCTCGGACATGACAGGCGGCTATAGTGCATTCAGAATTCCGCGCCAAGGCGTATCTGGCCCTAAGGAAGCGATAAAAAATTTCGAAGAAATTCCAGCCGGCGCCGTTTGGCGATTTCAGGTGATCAAAACGTGCCTGACACCTTTTTTGAAAGGGGAGCGAGTGACCATTGCGTGATCGAGTGTTGCGGCGAGGGCCCCACTGCGCCCTGCGGCGGGGTTGGGGGCCCCGTCCGCGGCGCATTGGGTTGGAAGCCGCGACATGAGACATGCAATGGTCAGGAGCGAGCTACGCGCTTTTCCGCTTGGCCGCGGGCAAGGGTTTCCCGCGCCTTACGACAAGACCTGAAACCGTCCTTCGCAAAACGTCAGGGCTGCTATCACTTGATTATGGTCTAATTGAAGCGAACGTACTCAAATGAGTGCGGCTTATTATCAATCCCGCGGGCGGGCGGGGCGATAAAGTTGGCATATTTCCCGGGCTCGGTCACCCGACCCTGAATGGCCTGAACATATTGGTGGTCGGCCACTGTGGGCAGCCACTCTGTTTCTTTGTGTGTCCACTCCGCCTCAGACACAATGCGTCCATCGGGGCTGATTTTTGACTCGGCAAACGTTCCAATGCGGCGGTGAAAGCCCTTGTGCGGCAAGCGCAATCGGGTTGTAAAGCCGGCCTTTTCAATAATCTTGTTCCACCTGTCTACCCCTGCCTGACAGTCTTTAATGTAGTCGTCGCGAAGGCGCTCATTCAGGGCCATGGCGGCATTGACATGTTTTTCAACAAGCGAGTCACCTATCGGTTCGAGCACCGGATATTCAACGTTGGCAAGCCTGTGATCGTCGTTGATCTTTGTTTCTTCAAACCGGCCTTTTAAGCCCATTGAATAAAAGCTCGACGCATTGGACGACACTTCAGAACCGTACAAGTCAAGCGTAACCGAGAAGTGGAAATTCAGGTACCGTTGCAGGGCGGGTAGGTCGATCACACCAAGCGCCCTGAGTTTGTCGGCGTCTTCGGTTTTGTGCTCTTTCATGACTTCGCATGTGCGTTGAATAATGCGCCCAATACCCGTTTCACCCACGAAAAGGTGGTGCGCCTCTTCAGTCAACATAAACTTTGTGGAACGCGAAAGCGGATCAAACCCGCTTTCCGCCAGCGCAGCCAATTGATACTTCCCATCGCGGTCGGTCAGGAAGGTAAACATGAAAAACGAGAGCCAATCGGGCGTTTTTTCGTTAAAAGCACCCAAAATGCGCGGCTTGTCAGGATCGCCTGAACGGCGCTCCAAAAGGGCTTCACCTTCTTCGCGGCCGTCGCGACCAAAGTAGGCATGAAGCAGATACACCATGGCCCACAGGTGACGCCCCTCTTCCACGTTCACTTGATACAAATTGCGAAGGTCGTACAAAGAGGGGCAATTTTGGCCGAGAAAACGCTGTTGCTCCACGCTCGCCGGTTCGGTGTCGCCCTGGGTAACAATAATGCGGCGAAGGGTAGATCGGTATTCACCGGGAACCTCATTCCACGCGGCTTGACCTTTGTGCGAGCCGAACGAAATCAGGCGGTCTTGTTCAGGCGGCGTCAAAAAAATGCCCCATCGATAATCGGGCATTTTTACATAGTCAAAGTGCGCCCAACCCTTTGAATCAACGCTCACGGCGGTGCGAAGGTACACATCGTATCCGTCGGAGTTGACCGGCCCCATCTCACGCCACCAGTCCTGATATTTGGGCTGCCAATGTTCAAGGGCGCGCTGAAGTTGCTTGTTTTGGCCGAGGTCAACGTTGTTTGGAATCCGCTCGTTGTAATTGATGCTCATGGGGGCACCGTGCGTGTCGGGGTGTTGGGAGGTTCAGTACGTGATGTGTACCCTTGAGATCGAGGCCCGCACCGCGGACACACGAATCGACGCGCGGCGCGTAGCAACCGGCGTGCACACGCTCGTTTCGCACCTTTTTCGGTCGTGGAGCACCGCAAAAGCGGCCGTCACCGCACGAGGTGCCGGGGCTCGCGCATCTTCTGCACGTCGGCGGCCCCGGAGGTTGCGTTTGGGCTGCCCGGAGTGGCAACGGTGATCTGAA
Source organism: Polyangiaceae bacterium (assembly GCA_016712345.1). Classification (GTDB taxonomy): domain Bacteria; phylum Myxococcota_A; class Polyangia; order Polyangiales; family Polyangiaceae; genus JADJRH01. The sequence goes on along the minus strand of JADJRH010000011.1, from coordinate 475,933 downwards.
AACCGCTGGAAGTGCCGTCGGGCACCGATGGGTAGATTCGCGATACGCTGAGACCGGCTTTGGGCTTTGGCAACATAGGAAACTTGGAAACCACTTCTCCCGCGGCGTTCACCAGCTTGAGGGGTTCGCCATCGTTTTTAAGGCCTCCTTTGCCGAGATGCTCCACATGAATCAAGAGCGTTTCAGGCGCCGGTGATGGGTCAATTTCGTCGTCTTCCAAAAAAGTGGAGTTGACAACCAGTGCGTACCCACCGGGTGCCAACGCAACGGCGGGCAAGGTTGTTGACCCACCCAGGTCTGACAGAATATACCCTGTCAGGTCGGCGGGCACCGCTCCGTCATTATACAGCTCCACCCATTCTTGATCCGGCTCCGGTCCCAGCGGATTGGCAAACACTTCATTCAGGATCACGTGGGGCATGGGAGGCAATGTTTGGAGGGTTAGATTGTGTACACCTTTCGGCGCACCGGACCCGGAGGCAGTGGGTTCTCCCCATTCATCCAAAGCGACAACCGAAAAGGAGGCGAGCGAGTTGGGCGTGAGACCTGTCACTTTCCACGGCTCGCCGGGCGCCGTTTTGAGCACGCTGTCGCCGAGGGAAGATCCGCCGCGAACCTCCCATAAGAGCGGCACTTCAGGCGGAACCACAACAAGTCGATCATCTTCTACCCAAACACATCCCGGACCAAAAGGTACACTTGGCGGCTCACACAAAAGCGGTTTCACCTCGGTCGGCGAAGCTGTGTTTCCCAACTGAATGGGAGTTGGATCCACACGCAGCGGTTGACCGCCCGGCAACGTGAGGAGGGGCGGCGGCACCAAGGGACTTCTTGGTTTTACGTTGGGTTTATCAAACCAAGGAGCGGAAGCCCCGAGGATAGGATTGAGACGCAGACAATTGGAACCCAACCCTCCCCAAATCCCCTGCTCTACGGTGGATAGAACATTTCCCGGCGAAAAGAGGGCACCGCTCGGCGATTGGAATGGACCGCTTTCGCCGCACACAATGGCGAAGTTAGAAAACGAGGATGTCTCCGCCGACGGCCAGGTTCGCATGAGCAGCGGTACCGGATCGACGTTTGTCACGCTGAGGTCGGCGAGTAGAGCGGGCTCACCCGACAACACTCCGTACGTTGCGCCAAGCGTGAGCACATGGGTAGGTGCGAGAACGGCTGTACCGTCAGGTTCTTTCCATGCCAACGTGGGCAGAACTCTTTCGGCCAGCGTTTCCGACACGTCACTGTTTACCACCTGACGCAGATGCCCATCCCCCACATGACCTTCAACAAAGAGGAGGCGTTTCAGGTCAATCTCAGCAGAATCACCCGGGTGGAAGCGGAACCTGACAACCGGCGGCGCCAGAGAAAAGTCAGCTTCCGGTTCAAGCTGAACCGAAGGCTCGGCTGTTTCAGTGGGTGGGCCCCAATCTGTTGGATCGGGTAGAGAGGGCTGACAGCCGATCCCCAAAACAAGGGTTGAAACTTGGGCGAGCCACGCCGCCCACGCTACGATATTTGTGCGCATGCCCGTGTATCGGAAGCGGCTCGATAGATGTTGCGTGCGAGGGCAAAAAAAATGACAGGTGAAGAAATCAAGGCGCTTCGCAGGAAACTCGACATCACAGCGCGGCAACTGGGAGAGCGCTTGGGTGTGGATCAGAAAACGGTGCTCGCTTGGGAGCGTGAGGAGATCTTTCCTACAAAAAAGCACGTGGAGGCGATGCATGCCCAGACGGCCGACGGCGCGGTTACAAGTCCCAAGCCGGGTGTACACAGTGTCCCATCCATTTGGAACGATCTGTCAAACCCCGCCGTGTGGAAGTTGTTCCGTAAGATTTTGGCGCACGACGAACTGCGCGAAAAAGTCACTCAATTGGCTGAAAATTACGAGGATCCGGCATCGTAGTAGTGGACCGATCCGCAGGCCACTCTACTCGTCGTCGCCGTCTTCGTCCTCCTCATCCTCGTCTTCGTCATCGTCGTCTTCATCATCCTCGTCGTCTTCGTCTTCATCATCCTCGTCGTCTTCGTCTTCCTCGTCGTCGTCTTCGTCTTCCTCGTCGTCGTCTTCGTCTTCCTCGTCGTCGTCTTCGTCTTCCTCGTCGTCGTCTTCCCCTTCGCTTTCAGGTTTTGCGTTCTCAGAGGAGGAGGGTGACTCAGTGGACTCACCGGCCGACGAAGGTTCAGCGGGCGGCGCCGCGGGATCGGGATCCTCAAAGTCCTCGGGCTTGGGTTTGGTGGCTTTCATTTCAAGGTCGCCTTCACCGGCCAACCCGCCCATCGAGAACGATTCACCCGCCTCGGGGGGATCTTCACCCATTTCACGCTCGTAGGTGCGGCGCGACTCGTCGGTCAATTCTGTAAACTCACGGAGCGTGGGTAGATCGGCGAGCGCTTTCAGGCCGAAAAATGCGAGAAAGTCGCCGGTTGTACCGTAGAGCATGGGTCTACCCACATCTTCTTTCTTACCAAGGATGCGCACGAGCCCACGTTCAAGGAGGCTCTTTAATACCGGGCCGGAATCTACCCCGCGCACATCGTCGATTTCAGGACGGGTGATGGGTTGTTTGTACGCGACAATCGCGAGCGTTTCGAGTTGAGCGCGCGACATGCGAACCGGTTTTTTGGCCACCAATTCACGAACGAAAGGCGAAAAAGCGGGGCTTGTTCGAAACGCGTAACCGCCGGCGACCTCGTCCAGTCGAAACCCGCGGTCATGGTAGAAATCGCGCAGCTCCACAAGCAGCTCTTTGACAAGTTTCAACTCCGCTTTGGCGAGACGAGCGAGTTCGCGAGGGTCTTGAGGCTCGGCGGAGGCAAAGATCAAGGCTTCTAGAACGCCGCGCAGGTGGAGGCGCACCGCCTCGGGCACAGGCGGCGGGGGTGGTATAGCTGGGCGCCTTTCGGCCTTGGGGCGCGCGGCTCCACCTTCCGCGGGGAGAGGAGCATTTTCGTCGATCAGAACAGCCGTTTCAGAATCGCCGTCGGGAGGTGTTTCGGCCTGAGATTCACCAAAAACAACGCTGCCATCGGTCGCCGATTCGCGCGGTAGAAACGCGTCGGGCGAGCCTTCGGGAGCGGAAGGTACACTTGGGGCAGGTGGCGCACTATCTGTATTCTTTTTTCGGCCTCCCCTGCCCCGCTTTGGCTTTTCAGGTTCCTTCGTTGCTGGGTCCGGCGAAGGTTCAGGCGCCGCGGGCGGATCGGTGGAGGGTGTTTCCGCCTCGGATGGTAAGTCAATTGCCGCGGCGGACGGGCTTTCAGGGTTGGTTTCAACCGCTGCAACGGCGTCCGCCGCAGTGGACGGCGCAGTGGGTAGATCGGTGTCAGGCGCCGCACGTTCAACGGCATCCGCCGACCCGTCGGAAAGCGGTGGTTCAGCGGGAGGCGCCTCCGACGGCAGGTCTGCGGGCGGAGGGGTAGACGCCTTTTCTCCCGCCGGCTTTTTGGGGCGCGGGCGACGCTTCGGCTCCGGTTTGGAAGGTGGTCCCGAAGGCTCAACGGGCGGTGCGAGCGCTTCTTCAGGAATGGGTAGGAGCGACCCGAGAGGCCTACCCTCGGGGAAGAAATGAGCGTACGCCGCTCGCCGAAAATCGGCGGCTCGGAGCGCCCATTCAGGGTCCGATTGCGGCGTATCTTCATCCATCGCCGCTCTCCCCGCTTGAAGGCGGCTCTTCGTTGACCGGGTTTTCTGCTTCGCCGGTTTCTTCGGGCAAAACCGATGTTTCGTTGCCGGGTGAAACACCTTCCCAGGGTAGATCCAACTGGGTAGGTGGAGCCACCGCCGGCTCCGATTCTACCGCGGCGGCTTGCGCAGGAGCGGGCTCGGGCGCGGCTTCGGCCGGGGATTTTCGAGCAATTCGTTGGCTTCGCGGTCTGCCTGATCACGCTCTTCGTCGTTCAGGTCGGTCACTTCTTCGATCAAACCCAGGTAGATCGGCGCGAGAGGGCCTGTTTGGTAGATGCGAAGAAGCTTCATCCTTGCCATTTCAAGCATGGCCAAAAAGGTGATTACCAAGTCAAATCGGGTGACGGGGCCGGTGCGCGCGCCGAGAAACAACCACTCAAACCGCACGGCGCGCCTGTTTTGAAGCCTTTCGGTGAGTTCTACAATGCGATCGGTGATGCTGATTCTGTCAAACACCACTTCGTGATCGATCTTTATTTTGGCTTTTTTGAGAATGTGTTCAAACGCTTCGAGGAGGTTGAATACCTCCACGTGCGCGAACGGCGCCGGACCGGGCGCTGTCGCCTCTTCAAACCCGCGTGGGAAGATGTCGCGCCCCAAGGTTCCACGTTCTGACAGCTCGGCCGCGGCGGCTTTGTACTTTTGATACTCCAAGAGGCGACGCACCAGTTCCGCGCGCGGATCTTCCTCTTCTTCCTGCGGCATTCCATCATCCTGACCGGGTGGGGGCGCGGGCAGGAGCATTTTGGATTTGATATGAACAAGTGTGGCCGCCATGACCAGGTATTCACTGGCGATCTCAATCGACAGAACCTGCATGAGCTTGAGGTACTCAAGGTACTTTTCGGTGATGAAGCTCACCGGGATGTTGAGAATGTCGAGTTCGTGCTGCTGAATCAGGTGGAGCAGCAGGTCGAGCGGGCCTTCAAACGACTCCAGTTTGACGCGGTATTGGCCATCAAACGTTTCTTCGGCGCCGGCGGCGGCAGGTGTGGATGCGGCGGCCGGCTGTTGAAAAAGAGGCTCGGCGGGGGCGGCGGCGACGGATTTGGCCGATGTTTTACCCGAGCGCTTGGACGTCGCCGCCGCCGGCTTTTCAGCCTGCGATCGAGCGGATGCCGCGCGCCGGGAAGCACTCACGGACGGCACGCTAATACAACGCGGCCCGCGGATCGCGCGTGAAGTGCAATGCGGCTCTGGGGCCCCCCACGAACGAGCGAGTGCCTCGTGCGCGATCGAGCGGGTCCGGTTTCGATCCCATTCGCCACTGCGGTGGGGGGGCTGCGGAACGAGTGCTTCGTGCGCGATCGAGCGGGTCCGGTTTGGGCCCCATTCGCCACTGCGGTGTGGGGGCTGCGGAACGAGTGCTTCGTGCGCGATCGAGCGGGTCCGGTTTGGGCCCCATTCGCCACTGCGGTGTGGGGGCTGCGGAGCGAGTGCCTCGTGCGCGATCGAGCGGGTCCGGTTTGGGCCCCATTCGCCACTGCGGTGGGGGTAGGGGCCCCGCCGCGGGCGATTGGGAAAAACCGCGACCCGGGAGACGCGCACGAGGCACGAGCGAGCGTTTGGGGGGCCCGCCGCGCGTGCGCGGCGCCGGGGGGCAGGTGAGCCAAATGTCTGCGCAGGGCATGCGGCCAAGAGACGCAAGATGCGCGTGGATGTTTTTTTTTGCGCTTTGATCGGCCGCTTTGCGCGTGGCACCCCCGTTGCTCGACGGGCCGCGGATAGAACTCGTTCTCGTGTTTTGAAGGGCGTCGCAGAACGCAGCGAACTTCAGGCGAGGGGTTCTCGTTGGAGGAAGCATGCGTGGCGACTTGACCTTTGGAATGGCCGGATCCGGCGGTGACGGGATCGTCTCCGCGGGTGAGGCTTTAATCAGCGCGGCTGCGGCCGAGGGCTACCACGCGATCATGACGAAGAGCTTCGGCTCGCAGATCCGCGGCGGCGAGTCATCGTGTCGCGTCCGCGTGTCCACGCAACCGATCGGAACATCCAACGGGCCGCTGGACGTGGCAGTGGTGCTGAGCTGGGACGACTTTTTAAAGTTTGGCGCCGAGCTGCAAATCGAGGGCACAACGGTGGTGATCTACGAAGCGAAAAGCGGCGTAGCACCCGACAAATTGCCTCTTGTTGGAGTGACGCCGGCCGACGTTGCACGAGTGCCGATCGGCGAATTGTCAAAAAAGGCCGCCGGGTCTGACAAGGCGAAAAACACGGTGGTGTTGGGCCTGATCGCGGGCTGGTTTGATGTTGCGCGCACCACTCTTCTCAAAGGAATGCAAAAGAAACTGGCCAAAAAAGGGCCGGAAGTGGTGGCAGCCGCGGAGCGCGCATTTGCCGCGGGGCTTGAGTACGCACTCGCCAATCCGCTCAAGCGCGAGATGAAAATCGCACCGTCCAAAGACGGCCCGGGAACCAAGATGCTCACCGACGGCAATGACATGTGCGCGGCGGCGGCAATCTTCGCAGGGTGCAGGTTTTACGGCGGATATCCCATTACGCCGAGCACCGAAATTATGCAGTACCTCACGCGCGAAATTTGGAAATACGGCGGCGCGGTGCTCCAGGCTGAAGATGAGATCGCGGGGATTGGAGCTGCGGTTGGAGCTTCATTTGCCGGCAAAAAGTCAATGACGGCCACAAGCGGTCCGGGCATGTCGCTCAAGACTGAAATAGTTGGTCTTGCAACAATCGCCGAGCTTCCGCTGGTGATCGTGAACGTTCAGCGCGGCGGTCCGGCCACGGGTCTTCCCACGAAAAGTGAGCAGGCAGACTTGTTTCAGGCCTGTTTTGCAACGCACGGTGACAGCGTGAGGCCGGTGCTCGCACCCACGAGTGTGGCCGATACATTCCCCATCACTGTGGAGGCGTTCAACATCGCGGAGCAGTATCAAACGCCGGTGGTTGTGCTGAGCGACCAAGAAATTGGGCAGCGCAAAGAAACGGTGAATCCCATTGATACAAGCAAGTTCACCATTGTGGACAGGCTTCGCCCAACACCCGCCGATCTTGAAGCGTACACAAGGTTTCGCATTACAGAATCGGGGGTGAGTCCCATCGCGCACCCGGGCGATGAGCGCGGAAACTACTTGGCCGCGGGCATTGAACACAACGAGCAGGGCGCGCCCACGGCGAGCGGTGGTGTACACGCGCGGATGAACGACAAGCGGTTTAAGAAATTGGAGCCGCTGAAAAAGCGCTTGGATCTGTTTGAAGTGCTGGGTGATCCGTCGGCAAGTGTACTTTTGCTCGGATGGGGAAGCACGGCGGGCGCGTGCCGTGAAGCGTTGGATTGGGCTCAAAAAGACGGTCTTTCGGTGAAGCTTGTCATCCCGAAACTGCTCTTCCCAATCGCTGAAGAAGTGTACCGCGATCTGTTCCGAGGCGTGGCGGCGGGCCTTGTTGTGGAGTCATCCCATCAGGGTCAGCTTTACCGATTGCTGCGCATGTACATCGACCTTCCCACGGGTGTGCGATCGCTCTGCCGAAGCGGCGCAAATCCGTTCGCTCCTCGCGAGATCGAGCGAAAACTGCGGTCCGCTGTCATTGGGCTGCAACGCGGTCACGGCGAGAGTTTGCAATCTCAGGAGTGAACGGACATGGGCGCAGAGCTTCCCGTAGTGTTTGATCCGAAGGACTATAAGAGCGACCTGAAGCCGATCTGGTGTCCGGGTTGCGGTGACTTCGGTGTACTCCAGGCCATGTACCGCGCGCTCGCGTCGGTGGGCCGGCCTCCTCACGAAATTGCGTTTGTGTCCGGCATCGGTTGTTCAAGCCGTATTCCTGGGTACACAACGGCGTACGGTTTTAACAGTGTACACGGGCGCGCATTGCCCATCGCGCAGGGGATCAAAATCGCCAATCCCGATTTGCTCGTGCTTGTTGCGGGCGGCGACGGTGATGGATTCTCCATCGGCGGAGGGCATCTTCCGCACGCGATCCGGCGCAACTTGGACCTCACGTACATCGTGATGGATAACCAGATCTATGGGCTGACAAAAGGCCAACTGTCGCCCACGTCGCCGCTTCATCTCAAAACGGTGACATCCCCTCACGGCGCCATGGAAGCGCCGGTGAATCCGCTTCTCTATGTGCTCGCGTACGGCGCTCCGTTTGTGGCTCAGGGTACACCTGCGGACATGGCGGGCCTCGCGCAGATCATTGAAGACGCCATCCGCTATCCGGGTTTTGCGTTTGTGAATGTGCAGTCACCGTGCGTGACGTTTGGCCAGGACGATTGGCAGGTGAAACAACATCGCGCGGCGATGAAAACGCTTGAATCGCTGGGCCACAATTCAACCGATCTGCTGAGCGCCATGGACAAAGCGCGCTCTTACGGGAGCGAACTGTACACAGGGATTTTGTACAAAAATCCAAACCCCGCGCCCACGTACGACGCGATGGTTCGCGAGCGACAACAAGCGCTCACCACCGGCTCTCCGTCACCGGCGCGCATCCTCGACGGCTTTTTGCAGAAGTGACAAAGACGATGAGTACCAAAACACGCGGGATCGACTTTTCTAAATTGTCGCTGAAAGACGCGCTCGACTTGGCCATTTTGGTCGAAGAAGAAGCCGAAGAGCGTTACGTGGAACTCGCTCACCAGATGGAAATTCACCGCACCGAAGAGGCTGCGGCGTTTTTCAGGTTCATGGCGATCAACGAGAAAAAACACGGCAGCGAGCTTTCTGAACGGCGAAAAAAGCTGTTCGGTGATGCGCCTCGTGAAGTGCGGCGCACGATGATCTTCGACATTGAAGCGCCCGATTACGATGAAGCGCGCGCGCAGATGTCACCGCATGAAGCGCTGACGGTGGCGATGAGCAGCGAGAAAAAAGCGTACGAGTTCTTTGTCGCGGCGCTGCCTCACTTGTCCGACCCGGAGGTGCGATCGCTGTTTGAAGAGCTGCGCCAAGAAGAAATTCACCACCAAGAATTGGTGGCCAAAGAACTCGCAAAGGTGCCCGCCACCAAAGACGCACTCGGCGACGCTTTTGAAGACGAGCCCTTGGCTCTGTAACAAAAAAGTCTTGATTTAAAGGAGAAGCAGCCATGGGTGACGGTCGATCGAAATTGGGCCTGCTCGAAATTGTTCACGACGAAACCGGTCACATGGCCGCTTTTTGCCCTTATCGAGACAAAACGGTCGACGCGAACACCTGCTTTGCGTGCAAAGACTGTTCGGGTTTGGCCCTCTCGCCCGATGGCAAAACGTCGTACGTGGCGTGTGAACGCGCTGCAAAAGACGGCATTTGGGTGGAAGGCGGCGGCGACAACAAGCCGGCTGAAGTTCATTGTTGCCGGTGCGGTACACCGCTCGACAATGAGGTGGACGCTTCTGAACTCGGCGGCGGCTAAGGCGCGCTTCAGGGCTTTGTGTACACACGCTGCCTCTTGGCGCGGGGGGTCCATTGGGCACATTTTCGGCGCATGGCACGAATCGGCGTTTTTTTGCCCCGGTTCGTGCGAGATCCAAGCGCATACGCGGCTCGGCGCGAGATCTGACTGAGGCATTTGGGCATCACCAAAAAAGCGGTGCTAGACTCGCAAATCAGTGCGGATGAAGGCTGCTCCCGCAAAAAATTGCCCGGTGTGCGCCGAACGGTACGAAGGGGACGTTCTCTTCTGCCCAAAGGACGGGACGCCGCTTACCGGCCCCCGAACGGCGTCGCTCCCCGGAGTTGACGGCGACCCCTACGTGGGGATCGAACTTGCGGGTCAAATCCGCATTAAACACCTCATCGGCATCGGTTCGATGGGGCGCGTTTACCGCGCATTTCAGGCCGGGATTGAGCGCGATGTGGCGGTGAAAATTCTTCACCGAGAACTGTCGGGCAACTCTGAACTGGTGGCCCGTTTTCATCGCGAAGCCAAAGTCGCAAGCCGCCTTGTGCACCCGAACGTTGTGCAAGTGCTGATGACGGGCACCGTGCCGTCGCGGGCCGATCCAAGGGTCGGCGGCGAAATGTACCTTGTGATGGAGCACCTCGACGGGATCTCGCTTTTGTCGGCGCTTGCCGCGGCGGGAAACAGCGGTGGCCAAGCCGCATTGCCGCTTCCGCGCGCGCTCCACGTGATCCTTCAGCTTTGCGATGCGGTGGGTGAAGCGCACGCGCAGGGCATTGTTCACCGCGATTTAAAGCCCGAAAACGTAATGCTCATTCGGCGCGGTGAAGACCCGGATTTTGTGAAGGTGCTCGACTTTGGGATCGCGCGCATCGACTGGGCAAATCAATCCATGGCCACGCAGGCCGGGCTGATCTTTGGAACGGCAAAATACATCTCGCCGGAAGGCGCCGCGGGTGAAGGTGTTGGGCCGCCGGCCGATGTGTACTCCATCGCGACAATGCTCTACCAATGTTTGGCGGGGCGCGCGCCGTTTGAAGATGAGTCGCCCGTAGCGCTGCTTGTGCAACACACGCACGCCAATCCGCCCGAGCTGCGAACCATTCCGCGCGCGGCGTATGTGCCCGCCCCCATCGCCGATGTGATCATGCAAAACCTGGCCAAAAAGCCGGGTTCGCGCGCTCAAGACGCCCGGGCGTTTGGTCGCGATCTTGTGGCCGCGATGCGGGCGAGCGGCTTGGATCCCGAAGAGATCATCGCGCACTCCACGCTTCTCGTGCGCGGCGCTGTGCGTTTCGCTTCGCAGGCGCGAACGAAAAGCATGGACATGACGCCGGAGCTTGCGAGCGTGATTGCTCAGGCGAAAGCGAAGCCGCTTCCCGCGCCGCCTCCACCGATTGTCGCGCACGAAAAGCCGGCGCCCACCCTGGTGGACGAACCTGTCCCGGCGGAGGCAAAAGCCGCGGCGGCGGCGGCAAACGCAGCGCCGATTGCGCCGATTCCCGTCGCCACTCCCGCTGCCGCATTGGCGCTTGCGAGTGCCATCGACGGGGCGAAGAAAACGCCTGTTCCTCCCGAGGCGCTCCTTGTCGGCGTTCGACCGACGGACACAATGGTTGTTCACGCGAGTGAATTGATCGATGTGGCGCCGCCGCCGCTGCCGGTTCCGCTGCCGGTTCCGCCGCCGGTGAGCAGTGAAGAACCCCGGCGGAGGCCGTTGAGAGCACCGCGGCGGCGGTTGAGATCGCAGCGGAGCCGGCGGCTGCTTCCGAAATCAACGTCGCGGCGACGGCGGAACCGGCGCTCGCAACAGATGATCGGCAACCGAGCGCCCGCGTCTCCAGTGCGCCCGCTGAAACGGCTGCGCCGCCGGCCGAAACTGCCGTGGTGAGTACACAAGCCGAGGTGAAAACCCCCGAGGCCGTGAGTACACCTCAGGTGGTGAGTACACAACCGGCGGTGAGTACACAACCGGCGGTGAGTACACAACCGGCGGTGAGTACACCGGCCGCCGACGCGGCGCTCGCACCGCCTGTCAGCCCACGCGCCTTGGGTACACAACCGCCCGCCGACACGACTTCGCAACCGGCGGCCGAGGTGAGTACACAACCGCGCGCCGACACGACTTCGCAACCGAACGCCGAGGCGATTTCTCAATCCATCGGCGAAACAAGTTCCCCACCGGCCGACGCTGTGAACGCCCAGCTTGCCGATGCAAACGCCCAGGCGACCGGAGACGCCGGGGCGGCGGCGCCCGCGCGCGAGAGCAACGCCGGCCCCGCGCCGATCGTAGGGCTCACGCCGCCGCCGCCGTCAATGCGTACACTTGTGGAAATGCCGGTGCCCGAGGCGGTGAGCGCGCCGCCGCCCCTCGCCTCGGAATCGGGGCTTCTGCCCATCGCACCGTCGCGTCCGGGTGGCACGGTTGTCGGCGACGGCGACGGTCCCGAGATGAATACGGGCAGTGCGTCAGCGGCAAAAAAGCCTTTGCCTGCCGCTGATCTCGACTGGAGTGATGATCCGAGCAAACCTGACATCACATTCCAATCGACCATTGCGCGGCCCCCCGAGGGCGCCGGTTCGCAGCGAAAACAACGTTCGGCGCTCGCGCGATGGGCCGCCATCGCAGCGATCGGCGCCGTGGCGGCGTTCGGCGCCGTGGCGGTGACCCAAGTGCTGCACGAGTCGGCCGCGGAGGTTGACGGGTCAACCGATCAGCTTGCGGAACAGGCTCGCGAATGCGCTCGCATGCGATCGTGGGACAGTCCACCCGGCGCCAACGTGAAAGAGATTACCGACAGAGCGCTCGCACAATCGCCGGGAGACACGCGCATTCTCGAAATCAGGCGCGACGCCGCCGACAGCATCCTTTCGCAGGCGCTCGGTCGCAAATACGACGGCGCCACAGAAGACGCGCTGCGACTCGCCAAGCTCGCGCTCGAAATGAACCCGGATATGGATTCGGCCAAGGGGCTCGTCGCCGAACTGGAGCGAAGTGTTCCCGTTGTGGCAACGGCCACCGCCGAGCCGATCCCCACGGCTGTGGATGCAAAAACGGTTGGACCTGTTGCGGGTACAAAAGGCGCGGCACCGAAGAGTTCGGGCACGGCGAAACCTTCACTTCCGCCGGGTTCAACAGTGACGCCGGCCAAGGGACAACCGTCGTCGGTGGCACCTTCAAAAACCGGAAAACCAAACACACCACCTCCCAACGGCACCGGCGCTGCGGTATTGCCTCCGGCTACCAACACTGGGCCTTGGCTGTGAAATCGCGTTTTTCAGCAAGGATCGCGCGTCAACAAGCGCACCTTGCACACTCCGTGTTTGAACGGGCTTTCCGACCGCGAACGGCGAGCTTCGTTTTTTTTGCGGCGGCTCTTGTGTACACACGATCGGCAAGCGCCGATGAAAGCGCATCGGCGCGACGGGCCATCGCAGCGCGTGAAATGGACCGGCCGTACACGCTCGCTGAAGTGGAAGCGGGATTTATGGCGCTGCCCGCGGCCGATGTTTGCATCAAGTCCACCACCGACTGCGAACAGGGTGAGGGCAGCTTCGCCGCCGGCATTCACAATCACTATCGGTTTGGCGCGTTCTCGATCGGGGCAGGCATTTTGTGGGCGACCACGTTGCGTAGCGACGCCGCGCGCGGCGCTGATGAACTCGAACGCGAGCACTCACGTTCGTACTTTTTGGTTCAAGGTCAATTCAGGTATTACGCGCTTCGAACGGCGAGCTGGGAAGGCTGGGTGGGCGGCACCATCGGCGGCGTGGTTGTGAATGATTCGTGGTCGGTGAAGGCCGATCGCGATCCTTATGTGGACACCGACTTTGTTGGGCCGCGCGCGTCCACTCTCGGAACCGAAGGGCTTTCAGCAGGCATTGGAGTCGGCGCGGAGTGGATCTTTCGGCCAAGCTGGTCGGTCGGAGCGAGCCTTCGATACTCAAACTGGTTTTTCCCCGAAAGTCCCAAGCCTTTGCCGCTGGGAGATCCTGCTTCGCTGAGCGGTCGGGTGGACATCATTCAGCTCACGGTGTCGCTCGCGTATCGAATCGCGCTTTAGCTGAGAACACCCCCAAACGCCGTGTCGCTCCGTGAGTCCGTGTTGATTACGATACAGGTCGCGATCGGCGTCATGGCTTGGTAGGGTCGCGCGCGCATGGCTATTGACACTTCTCTTGTGGGTTCATCGAGCCCACCCCATTCGTTTTCGTACGACTACCGCACGCTCGCCCTGTACGCGCTCGGAATCGGCGCCAAGCGCGACGAACTTGCGTACCTTTACGAAGGTACACAAGGAGGCATCGTTGCGTACCCAACGTTTGCCGTGGTGCCGGCGTTTGCGCCTTCCACAGAGATGTTGATGAAAACGGGCGCCAACCTCGCAATGGTTGTGCACGGTAGCCAATCCATTCGGCTGCACAGCCCGCTCCCGGCGTCGGGGACCATGGAAACGACGGCAACGCTTCGCGGCATCTACGACATGAAACGGCTCGCAAGCATCGTGATCGATACGCGCTCCACCCTCGACAACAAGCCGGTGTTCGATACCACGTGGTCCATTTTGGTGCGCGATGCCGGTGGCTTCGGCGGTCCGCGCCCGCCGAGCGACGACTCGCCGGCCATTCCCAAAGATCGGGCACCGGACTTTGTTGTTGAAGAGCTGACCTCGCCCGAGCAGGCGCTTCTTTATCGGCTTTCAGGCGACGTAAATCCCCTTCACGCCGATCCCGAACTTGCGAAAAGCGTGGGATTTCCCCAAGGGCCTATCCTTCACGGCTTGTGTACATACGGGTTCGCGGGGCGCGCGATCGTGAAACATGCCTGCGGCGGTGACCCCAAACGCCTGCGTTCGTTCGCCGCCCAATTCCGAAAACCGGTTTGGCCGGGCGACACCATCGTGACCCAGGGGTTTGACCTCGGCGGCGGGAAATGGGCTGTCAGCGCTTCGGTTCGAGAGCGGCCCGACCCGGTGCTGACGAGCGCTTGGGCGGAGATCGGCTGACACCCGCGGGGCGGGCGTGCTAAGCCCGCTCGACTTGTGGACCGCATGCGTGCCGCCGGGCGCATCGGGCGGTTGCCACATCCAGCTTGAGTAGGATCGAAGATGGCGAAGAAAGAACTGAAGTCGAAGAAAGCCGCCGAAGCAGACGCCGACGGAGACGACGGACACGAAACCGCTGCCACGGCGCGAAGCACGTCGGGCGAAGAGCGCCGCGCGCGAATGCGCGAACGACGCGTGGCCGCGGCCGAGAGCCACGACGCGCACGACGATCATGATCACGGCCACCACGGCCACGATCCCCACGATCACGACGCCGAGGACGAATACGATTCTTCCAACGACCCGTCGTGGTGGGTACCGCACGCGGTGTTGGGCGTGCTCGTGCTCGTTGGTATCTTGGGCTTCTTCGGCGCGTTCACAGGGCTCGCCGCCAAGATGGGCTACAAGGGTCTGCCGGCCGACGCATCGCACGGCGATTCCCACACCTCAAAGCCGGCTCAAACGAAACCGGCTGAAACCAAGCCCGCCACACCCGTTCCAACACAACCGCAGGCGCCGAAGGAGATGTTCGGCGCCAAACATCTCCTCGTCATGTACAAGGGCTCCATGCGCGCGCCCGAGAGCGTGACGCGCACCAAAGACGAGGCGAAAGCGCGCGCCGAAGAAGCTTTGAAAAAGGCCAAAGGCGGCACCAAGTTCGAAGATCTCGTCAAAGAGTATTCCGACGAGCCGGGCGCTGGGCAGCGCGGCGGCGACCTTGGGAAGTTCCCCAAGGGTCGCATGGTCGGCGCCTTCCAAGACGGCCTTGAGAAAACCAAGGTCGGCGAGGTGAGCGACCTGGTCGAAACACCGTTCGGCTACCACGTGATCTTGCGTACACAGTAGATCTCGCACCGCTGCGCGCGTCGGCCTCAGCGTCGTGCGCGCGCGAAACCCGCCGCGATCGCCCTCACAACCAAAGCTGTGCGTACACAACGCTTCGGGCATGCGTACACAATGCCTCGGGCACGCGTACACAACGCTTCGAGCATGCGTACACACCGTGCTTCAGCGTCGTTCCACTTTTTCCAAAAAGTCTTTCAAAAGCGCCATTTTTGCTTTGGTGGAGAGAAGCAATGCGGCGCGATCGTCCGCGGTCATTGTGTCGCGCAGCACGCGCACTTCATCACCGACGCCGAGAACCACACCGCGCGTGCGCCAAAACACCCACTCTGCCGGCGCTTCACCCGCACGCTCAACAACCACGCGAACCAAGCCGTCGTAGGGCGCCTTTTCACGCGTTGCACCGGGCTGCCTTGCAAGAATCGAAAGCAGATCTTTGGCCTGATCGGCATCGTTTCGAAGCGCCGCCGCAACCCGGTAGCGCTTCTGGCCATCCCGGTAATAACCCACTGCGCCGGGCCCAACGCCCGCAATCCCCAACACGTCGCGCAGGTGATATCGAACACCGAGCGGCAGGCGCTTTTCAGTAGGCAAAACCGCCACCGCGGGAGGCGGCGCAAGATCGCCCGTGAGTTTTTGCGCCGCCGCTTGCGCAAACGGAACCAGGTCGCGTTCACAGCGCGCGCGCAGCGCATCCACTGATACCGCGCCTTGATCGGTGAGAACAATTTCTGCCAAAAAAGGCCCGCGCACGAGGTACACATTGTTTGCGCCGCGAGCGATCGGCAGAGGCGCCTCCACCGGCTTGGGAGTCACTTCCGATGCGGGATCGCCGTCGCCGACAACGCGCTGCGTGAACATCGCATACGCGCCTTCAGCGGTTGAGAACTTGGTGACGAGAACCGTGATCGTCGCGGCGTCGCCGAGGTCACTCACGTAGCGACTTTCAACGGTTCGAAGCGCTCCGAATGATTTGTACACTTCACATTCCCCATCGAGCAGCTCTTCACATGCGCGATCGAAGGGCTTGGGCGCATCATCGCCGTACGCCTTGTCGCTGCCGTGCGGGTCGACGCAATAGGCGCCGCTGCGCATTGGAAGAACGGCGGCGACCATTGGATCGCGCGGCGTTTCGGCACCGGATGTACACACGCCGCCTCGCGCGGCCCCTGTCTGCATAGGCGGCGGATCGCGCCTCGGCGGCTTTTCAGGCTCGCACGCGACCAGCAACCCAATCGCAAGAGCGCCGGTCCATACTTTTTTCATACAAGCGCAATCGTTAGCACCCGAGGCCGCCCGGCGTTCACCAAACCCCGCTTTCTTCGCTGAACAAGCTCGCGCAGCGAGGGCACAGGCCTTGCCTAGTCGTCCCTTTCGGTGAACCGCAGCGCATTTCAAGAAAAGCCCTCCGTGCTCGCTCAACCGCGTTTGTCGTTGCAATCTGTTGCGGGTCGTGGTTGGGCGACCAACGCGCCGAGCATCGTTATTTGGGCCTCAACCCGGGGCGAAACGGCCGCTCTTCGCAGAGCAAAACAATCCCTCGGGAAGCGCGGCTTCACAATGGTCGAAATGTTGGCCGCGATTGTGATCATCGCGCTCCTCGCCGCCCTCGCAACACCTTCGTTTATCGCCATGATGCGCGACCGCCGCGTCGTTCGCGCGGGCCTTCAGATCGCAGAAACGTTTCGAGAAGCGCGCATGCGATCCCTCGCGCGCGGCGTTGCCGTCACCGTTCAATGGGACGGAGCAGCGTCGGCCAAAGGCGTGCTGAAAACACGCGAAGCGCTCATTGTCGCCGCGGGTCAAGGCCTCACCAAGTCATGCCTCACCGCGGATTGGAGCGCGGCTTCCACAGACACGCGCCCTTTAAGTGTACACAATTTTGAACAGGGCATCTACGAGTTGGCGCAGCTCAAGTTGGTCGACATGGGCGGCAGCGATCAAACTTTTGGTGAGATCTGCTTCGCGCCCGACGGTACCGCCCACGTTCGATTTTCAAATGCCGGCCCATTTGTGCCGCTCACCGGCGTGCCGAGTTTCAAGGTGAAAAACACAAAAACGAACGTTGAACGCATCGTCTTTGTGCCTCCCGACGGCATCGCGAGGTTCGCGTTATGAGCTTTTCGACAAAGCCGCAAAGCCGCAAAACAAAGCGTACACAACGCGGCTACACAATGATCGAAGTGGCAATGGCGATGGGAGTGCTGGCCGTTGGAGCCACGGGTGTCATCGCCATGCAAAAAGTGGCCGTTGTGGGCAACGCGAGCGCCCGTTCAATCTCGGCAAGCACCGCCATTGCCAATCGGTGGGCAGAACGTCTTCGGGCCGACGCCATGGTGTGGAACTCCGCGCAGCCTTCCGACATAAATGAAACTCGGTGGCTTAAAACCGCGGCGATCTCGCCCGATGTTTGGACACTTCCCGCTGCGTACGCAAATCAGGCATCGCCTGAAGCCGATCCCATCGGTGCCGACATCGTCGACGCGGCCGACCCGGCGATCACCGCGTATTGCACACACATTCGTTACCGATTCATCACGCCCAAAATGATCAACAGCACCATCCGCGTGACCTACCGACGCAACTTCGATGCGATCGACTGCGCGGCCCCCATTCTCTTCGACATGACTGCCGACATCGCGCAGGCCGGCTACGGCGCTGTGTACATCACAACGGGCTCAATGGTTCAGGAGCTACCATGAACACCGCGAAGCGCGCGAGGCAGCGTGGTTTCACACTGGTCGAGCTTCTTGTGGCCACCACGGCGGGTCTTATCGTGTCCGCGGCGGCCTTTTTGCTCGCTCGAAATTCGGCCGCCGTCTTTCAAGAAGAAACCCGCATCACGGCTGCCCAAATGTCCGCTTCGCTCGGGCTTCAGCGGCTGGCGAGTGACATCGGGCGCGCCGGTTTTTTATCCACGCCCAACATCACCACAGACCCATTTGTTTGTAACGAATCGGGAACGTGGCCGCCGCTCCTCGCCAATCTCCGCGCCGTGCGAATTGGAGACGCCGGCTCGGTGGTCGCCCACGGTCCCGATCTCGCCGACAGCACCGCCAACGGGTTTGCGCCCGACGACATCACAATCGCCTCCAGCGTCGACAACTCCGAGGAGTTTCCCATTCGCACCATTCAGCCGGGCGGCGTTGGCAAAGTTGTCTTTCTTGAAACCAATAACTCTCAGGTAAAGCGCACGTGTCGCGAGGCCCCGCTCGCAACCTGTTTGCCCAAGTTTCAAGCGATCTTCAAACCCGACCGCATCATTCGAATTGTGACGCCGGAAGGAAACCAAATCTTCGGTCTTTCAAACGGCGTTTCGCTCACCGGAGATCAGCTCGTTCTGGGCCTTCAAACCACGCCTGTTGTGCCCGCCGTCGGCGCCAATCCAAAGGGATACAGGGCCGATTGTTGGGACTGCAAAGTCAACGCCATCGCGGTTGTTCGTTACGAACTTCAGTCCCTCAAAGGACATCCTACGTACGGTCCTCTCGTCGCCCCACTCGCGGCCGCGGGCACCGGCGACGACCGCCGCACAGAACTCACGCGCGTCGAGCTTGATCCGCAGGGTTTGCCCATCGCAAACACGCTTGAACTCGTGGCTGAATTTGCGGTCGATCTCAAGTTTGGCATTTCGTTTATCGCGCCGGGCAACAACGGAATGACCGACATTCCCGCGCCGCTCCCGGCGAACCCGCTCATCTACACAACACCGCCTGAAACGCTGCGCTCTGTGAACATTCGGTTCTCCACGCGCGCTCGGGCACCCGATCGGGTTTCCGACATTGCCGGCGGTCCCGACGGCCGTCGTTACAGGTTCAAGTTGGGCATTGCCACCAACCCCTCATACGCCCGTCTTCGCACTCTTTATACGCAGGTAGCCCTGCAAAATCTGGTGAAATACTGGTGAGCGGCCCCATGCAAAACCAACCGCCGGTTTCAACTTTGAGTACACATTGGTCGCTGTCGTCAACGGCTCGTGAAATGCGTACACAAACGGCAAGCCGTTCAGCACAATCCGCTTTGTGTACACACGCGCACCTCATTGCGCGCGCAAAACGAAGGCGCGATCAACGTGGAGCCGCGGTGCTCATTGTGTTTCTTGTGCTGATGATGCTTGCCGGCGTCGGTGCCTACGCGGCGCATTCATCCACGGTATCCACCGCAGTGGCCGGCAGCAGCAAACAACTGTCGCAAACTCGCTACGTCACCGAGTACGCGGTGATGAACGCCATGGCGGCGCTGGCTCGCGACCCGCAGCGCTACGTCAACCAAATGCCGCAATACGCACCCGCGGCGAACGATCCCAAATGTTACGGGTTTGCGTTGGTGCCCAACGCCACGTGTTACCCAATGGGCATTAAGCAGCTCGAAGACGAAGCGGGAACGCCGCTCATTGTGCCGGCCGACAGCGTTGCGAACATTCCGGGCGGCCTCGGTCCCGCCTCCATCGAGGCCGACTTCAACATCGATCTCACCGACCTCATGCCTGCATCGCCGCCGGTTCCAGGGGAGGCGCTCAACGCCGAAAGCCCTGTGAAACTCGGATATCTCGCCGTCACGCTCACAGCCATCGGGCAACTCCGCCCGGTGGTCGATCCTTCCGACACTGCGGCCGTTGCAAAAGAACTGGCCGCATCCGCGAGCGTTCAAGCGTGGCGCGCGCATGTTGTTGTGGGGCCGCTTACCAATCCGGCACCTCGCCCCTTAACGCCGTGAGGTTCACCATGCGACGTCACTTTGGCTCAAAACTGATTCTTGCCGCACTTTCGGGCGGCACCGCATTGGGACACTCGGCGCTTGTGTACGCACAGGCAGACCTCACGCCGCCGCTGCCCAACGTTCTTCTTCTCGTCGATACGTCGGGCTCCATGGAGTACATGGCCGACGGTTCGCCGCCCGAGCTTGATGCGCAGAACAAATGCAAAGCGCCTTCAGGGCCGGGCGCCACCAACGAAAATCGCTGGGCAACGCTTGTATCGGTGCTCACCGGGTCGTTCCAAAATTTCTCTTGCCATGCAGAGTCACGCGCCAAAAATTCCCCGTTCGAAAATGAGTACACAGTCTCCGGCATAGCTCCGTACGACGTGTCGTATCACCTTCCTTTTCACCGCATTTTGTCCAATGACTGCACACCCGGCCCCGGCGATTTGGGCGCGGGTTGGCCGGGTTGGCCTGTCAATGCGATCAAGTTTCATCCGTGGAACAGCACGGGCGCCGCATGTGCCGCCCCCGGCTTTCAACAAGTGGCCGACGGCCTTCTTGACACATTCGCCGATCGCGCGCGTTTCGGACTGATGACGTTCGATCCGCTCAAAGATCCGGGCACCGGCGCATCGGGCAACAACTATGCACTCGGCACGGGCGTGCAGGGCACATGGAGTTATTTCCTCGATTGGCAAGGCGGCGGAAGTCCCGCGGCCGGCAATCCGCCCAACTGCGGCACAGGCGTTTATGAAGTGGGCGCGCGCAATCCGGCGGCTCCTCCGTGGGAAGGTCGCCTCATGCCGTTCGGCGATCCCGACGCAAACGCCGCAACGCTTTTGGCAAACAACGATCACATTCAACTCGCGCTGCTCGCCATGCGTCCGTACGGCGCAACACCGCTCGCCGGCATGCTCTCCGACGCGCGCGATTTCATTTACGCCGACAACTCCATCGACCCATCCACCACCAAAAAAATGGGCCCACAGGGCGACGATTATTGGAAGGGCGGCTGTCGAAAAACGTTTGTCATTGTTCTCTCCGACGGTGAGCCAAACCTCGATCTTCGCAAAGAAGGGTGCGGCACCGGCAACGGTGTTTGCCCGTACGACGAGCCACATCTCATCGCCGCCGACATGGCAACGAACGGCCCCGACGAAACGCGCGTGCAAACGTTCGCCATCGGCTTCGGCTTGTCGCAAGCCGCCGGGATCGATTGCAACACGCTCACCGACAACGACTTTCAACCCGGCGGACAATGCGAAAACGCAACCGACGCACTCGCAGCGTGTTGCACGCTCGCGCGCATTGCAGTTGAAGGAAAAACCGACAAAGCCTATTTCGCCGACGACAAAGGCGGCCTCAAAGCTGCGCTTTCAACCGTTCTCGGTGCAATCACCGCCGGCTCCAAAACACGCACAATCCCCGCGTTTGGAAGCACCGCAGCATCGTCGACAGCGCAGGGGAATGCAGAAGCGGTGGGCTACCGCTTCGGTGCTCAATTCGATACACCGCTCAACTCCCCGCTCTGGGTAGGTCGCCTTGTTCGCGAACGTTACAAGTGCATAAGCCCCGGAGGCGGCGCTCCCAAAAAGAGCGAGCCGCAGGCCGTTGATTTTGCGAAGGGTGACAACTTCGCTCGCAACATCAACTCGAACGACGCCGGCAATCCGCGCAAGTTCATGACGGTCATTGGCAACAGTGCCGGAGCGCTCATCCACTCGGCGCGCAGCATTCGCCCCAAACTGGCCGCACTTGGTCAAGACGACGGATTGGGGCTCTACAGCGGAGCCGCAACCAACTCGGGCACTCCGCAAGCCGGGCCCGCGTTTGCGTCCACAGTTTCCACTTCTCCAGAAGCGTTTGGAATCAACCCCGTTTTGCCACCCAATCAGTGCCAAGCTCAACTTGGAACCAACTCCGCCACCACGTGTACACAACGCCTCGTTCGGTGGGAAGTGGGTGAAGTCGATGCCGGTCTACCCACGCGCGATTCGAGCGGTTGCACAGTGACGGATCCAATCACCGGTCAAACAATGGGGTGTGAACTCGGCAGCATCTACCACTCAACTCCGGTTGTACACGGCCCGCCCAACGAGTTTCTGCGCGACGAATCGTACGATCAGTTTGCTCTCGCGCAGGCCGGGCGGCCCACAATGCTCTACGTTGCGAGCACCGACGGTCAGCTCCACGCGTTCAAGGTCGCGGCCAACAATCCAAACGACACGCTCAAAGTTGACCAACTCCAAAATAACGAACTTTGGTCGTTCATTCCGCCCGCGGTCCTTCCAAAACTGCTCACCACGTATAACCAACAATCCATCTTGCTCGACGGACAGGTGGTCGTGCGTGACATCGTGCTTGAACGGTCAAGCGCTCAGGCGGTTGCGGGCGGCGGTCCGGGCGGCGCCAACTGGCGCACCATCCTTCTCGCGGGAGCCGGCGGCGGCGGAGGTTTCTACTTCGCTCTTGATGTGAGTGACCCTACAAAACCCGAGTTTTTGTGGCAGCTCTCACAAGATGCACTCGGGTCACCTTTGTTTGGTTCTTCGGTTCCAACACCGGCCATCGCAACGGTTTCCATTTCCGACAACGTCAGCCCGCCGCGCGATGTCGCCGTGGCGATTCTTCCCGGCGGCGCCGATCCGCTCGACCCCGGAACATGTGCGCGCGTTGACCCCGGCCCTTATTCCAAAGTCGATCTTCCACCGCGCACATCCACACGTTGTTGGGGTCCGGGCGCCGGTAGAACGCTCACCATCGTTCGCCTCGACACCGGTGAGGTCATTCGTTCATTCGTTTCGCCAAAAGCAACGTTTAACGCCACTGTCGATCCTGGCAAAGTCACTGTCGCCCCGTTCGATTCACCGCTCACGGGTGTACCCGTTCCGTACCCCGCGCGCGCCGGACAGATTTCCAATCGCATCTACCTCGGCGACGCCGACGGCACGCTTTGGCGCGTGGACATGTCCAAAACAAACCCCTCGTTTTGGACAATCGACATGATTTGGGATGCGTACACAGGCGAAGCGGCCAACTTAGGCGAGCCCATCCAAACGCCGCCCGTCGTATCCATCGACAATATCGGTCAACCCGTATTGCTCTTCTCCACAGGCGACCAAGAGATCTTCACGTCGCTCACACCCAAGACGCTTCTCTGGTCAATTACCGAGGAGCCCGTCGGAGCATCGTTCAAAACCAAGTACAACTTCCGCATCGACATGGCGAACGGCGAGCGAGTCACCGGGCCCATCTCACTCTTCGCCGGAACCGCATATTTCGCATCATTCCGCCCTGAAGATATCGCTCTCTCCGGCAACGTGTGTACCTACGGTGAGGGCAAACTCTGGGGTGTCGATTACAAAACCGGCGACGGTCGTCTCGACCCAAACAACTCCGCTATCAAGTCGCAAAGCCAAGGCCCCAACTCAATTGTGTTTGGTGTCGCCGTTACGCAAACACCGTCGTGCGCCGACACAACCACCGTGAGCGACGCATATTTCGGCGGTTACATGAGCCTCACAGGTGGAAGCGCCGGAGAGTTTCAACTCGTTTACCAAGTGTCGGGCAAGCCCGCCGGCCAGCAGCAGGGCGTCAATGCCGTGTTCAACACAAAAACGCTGCCGCCGCCCCGAGTCACAACGCGCATCGACTCATGGGCTTCCGTGATTGAATGAGTACACATCACAAAGTAACCGCCCAATGCCGCGCTACGCCCCAAATCGTCGTTCATCCTCAAATGCCGCGCTCGCAACAACTCGCTTCCATGGCGCGGCGGCGCTGGTGTACACATATTGTTTCGTCTCGTCCTGCTCGACAGATCCACCTCCGCCGCCGCCTCAACGTGTACACACCGCTGCGCCCACCGCAGCCGCCGTCGATCGCGTTGACCCGAATGAAGTGTTGGAGGGCACCGAAAAGGCGTTTGGCTTTCCCCTCCCGCATAAATTCGTTGTCGAACACCGCTTCAAAGACGCGGTTCAGGCTCGGGGTGAAGTCCCTTTTGAACGCCTCGTCGCCTACGTTCGCTCGCGTGTGATTGCCACCAGCGTTGAAACCGGCCCCACAACCGCAACCTTCAAAAACGCAACCCTCAAAGACAACCCCACGCTGAACCTCGACATTCACATCTGGATGTGGGGCGGCGAAGGCCTCGGCATCAGCGTGCGCGACGTGACGCGCCTGCCGGCCAAAGACATCGTCAAGCCCACAGACCCTTGGGATCAGCCCGGGTTTGATCCCAAAGATCGCAAAGTCGATCCCAAACGTTTTGAGTGAACGCATCGCCGCGCCGCAATCGCGCTTCCGCCGACGCGCAATCCAAGATAAAAACGCCGCGTGTCCACCACCGAAACGTTGCTGCGTACACCGCTGTTTGAAGAGCATCAAAAAGCCGGCGGCAAGCTGGTTCCCTTCGCCGGGTGGGAAATGCCGGTTCAATACGTGGGCATTTCCGACGAGCATCGCGCCGTGCGCACCGCCGCGGGCATGTTCGACACATCGCACATGGGCGAGCTGCTCCTCAAAGGGCAATACGCCGGCCAGGTGGTGAACTACCTCATCACCCAAGACGCTTCCAAACTCGTCGACGGTCAGGCTGTGTACACATGCGCCTGCAACGAGGCGGGCACCATTCTCGACGACCTCATCGTCTACCGCGTTTCCGCCGAACATTGGCTCATCGTCTGCAACGCCGGCAATCGCGCCAAAATGTCCGCCCACTTCGCCGCCGCAGCCAAAGACCACTGCGAGTTTGAAGATGTGTCCGACAAAACATCCATGATCGCGCTGCAAGGCCCCAAAGCCCTCGCAATCGCGGCCCTCGCCGGGGGAGACGGCCCCAAACTGGGTGAACTCAAGAGCTTCCACTTCCGAGACGCCGTTCTCGCCAATGCGCACTGCACAGTTGCGCGCACGGGGTACACCGGAGAAGACGGGGTAGAACTGTTCTGCGCCCCGTCCGACGCCGCCCACGTGTGGCGCACGCTTCTCGATCTCGGGCGCGAACACGGCCTTGTTCCTGCCGGCCTCGGAGCGCGTGACACCCTTCGTTTGGAGGCTCGCCTGTCGCTCTACGGCAACGACATTGACGAAACAACCAACCCCATTGAGGCGGGCCTCTCGTGGGTAGTCAAGTTTGACAAATCTGACTTTCTGGGCAAAGCCGCCCTGGCAGCGGTCAAAGCCAACGGACCTACCCGTAAGATCGTCGGGTTTGAAATGACAGGAAGAGGCATCGCCCGCCACGGCTACCCGCTCCTCAACTCCGCGGGTGAGCGCGTTGGCATTTGCACAAGTGGCAGCCCCGCACCCACCGTTGGTAAAAACATCGGCCTCGGGTACCTTCCCTCAGCCATGGCCAATATCGGTCAAACCTTCCTTGTCGACTGCCGCGGCAAACAGGTAGAAGCCGTGGTTGTCAAAACCCCATTCTACAAGCGGGCCGCATAGCCGACAGCGCTCGTATACAAATAGCATTCTATCGGGCAGCTAAAGGTAGCCCACAAAAGTCAGCGATTTTAGAAACGACGAGGAGACTCCATGGCAGCCGACGAAGTCAAAAGCGACCGCAAGTACACCAAAGACCACGAGTGGGCAAAACAAGACGGCTCCGCAGTCGTTGTTGGCATCACCGCATTTGCCGTAGACGCGCTGGGTGACATCACCCTCGTCAATATTGATGTCAAACCCGGCGACACCGTCACGGCCGGCAAAGCGTTTGGAACCATCGAAAGCGTCAAAACGCTGAGCGACCTGTACGCCCCCGTCAGTGGCAAGGTTGCCAAGGTCAACGCCCTGCTTGAAACGTCGCCTGAAGCCGTCAACGACGACTGTTGGGAAAAGGCGTGGATGGTTGCCATTGAGCCTTCCTCCGCCGCTGAAGTGGAAGGCTTGCTCGACCCTACCGCCTACGCCGAATTTCTCAAAGCCGCCCACCACTAATCGTACCTACCCATTTGGTGCTGACGGTCCAAACCAAACTCCCCACCGTCAAGGCCCTCCCTTTAAGCGCCTTCCCTCAACGGGCCAGAGCGACCGCTGAAGCGCCATGCCAAGACCTGAAGCGCCTGGATGCCTGTGACGTCTCTTCACCACGGACTCACAGAGGACACGGAAGAACACGGAGGGTTTTGTTTCTTTCGCTGCAAAGGGTACACATCATTCGCGCTCTCAACCTGACAGGTCGTCGCCTTCGTGGTGCGAGACTATTGCAGCCTGAAATACAAAAAAAAACTCCGTGGATCTCCGTGCTCTCCGTGCCTCCTAGGTAACTTCCCTTTAGCGGAACGTTCTGCAAGGCACGGATCCAGTCTTGTCGAGACGTTTGGGACACCCTTGCCCGTCGCCAAGCGGAAAAGCGAACAGCGTGGCGCGTCGGGTTCTCCAGATGGAGTTCTGTGGCGAGCGCAGCCACGACGAAAACGAGAGACCGGCGAGACCGGTGGATGGCGACGTGATGGACATCTCAAGTCGCCGGACCTCCCAGAACGGGCTCTTTTCTGCTGCATCGACAACTCAACCGCAACGAGTTACTCGCCGTTCGAATGAGGCGCATGCGCCGCTGGGGAACTCCGTGGTAAAGAGACGTGTCAGGTGGCAGGGCATTTCAGGTCGTTGCGTGGTGGCGTCAGTTACCCACGAGTCTGTGTTGGGCACGACGTATCAGGCGGCGGTTAATACCGCAGCGACAAACACGACAGCCCGCCATCCATTTTTTGAAACTCGCTCATCTCCACCTCAACCACCGTTAGCCCCTTATTTTTAAGGGCATTGGTGAGGTTTGGGTGACCCGCCGCCACAAGCACCCGGTCATTGACTCGAACGCAGTTGGCTGCATAACTCTCCCCTTCCCCCGGCTCCACCACTTCCAAACCGCTCAGCGCCGCGTCTAACCTGACAGGTCCACTTGCGACCATCAAACCCGGCGCCACCCGCGCCACAGCCGTTTTCAAGTGCAACAACCCCGGCACTTTTTGAATATCAATGATCTGACACGTTGCACCGTGGGCCTCCACGATCCGCTTGAATTGAGCGGCCCCCTCTTCATTCGTCCGCCCTGAAAGACCTACCCAAAACTCACCTTCCCATTCGCACACATCCCCTCCGTCAAGTGTGCCCGGCGCTTCAATCGCTGTCAGATCTGTAAAACGCGTTTCGAGCACCTTTCGCATGGGTAGAATTTCTCCCATTCTACTTGAGGCCCCGGGCCGCGCAATCACCCCCCATTTCGCCGTTAAAACAGCCGTATCTTCCACAAAAGTGGAATCTGGAAAATCTTCATCGGCGGGTAAGCTCATCACCTCCAATCCACATCCGCGAAGGGCCTCCACATAAGCCGCGTGTTGCTCCAATGCTCGCCCCACATCGGGTTTGCCCAAGTTGGCGGTGGTGATCCCCTCAGCGAACGACAGCGAAGGCGTCCGCACAATCGCATGGCTAAACAACATACCCATCGCTACCACGGCCGAGGGGCACAACACCACACGTTCGTTTACCAAGGCCACGCGATCGTGTTACGGTCGGCCGTGGCCCAAGCGAAGACTGAAGAACCCAACCCGTTCGTTCCGCCTGCCGATCCGCCTGAACCTGCGGCGCCGCCCGAGACAGAAGAAAAGCTGTCCTTCCTTGAAACCGTCAAAACGTTCCCGCGTTCGTTTTGGATGTGTTGCACCATGGAGATGTGGGAACGCCTTGCCTATTACGGCGTGCGCGTTGTCATCCCGATCTATATCGCCCAAGCAGACGAGCCCGGCGGCCTCCACATGAGTCAGGCCCAAAAAGGCAACATCTTCGCCTGGTGGGCCCTCGTTCAATCGCTCGTTCCCATGGTGAGCGGTGGAGTGTCCGATCGGTATGGGTATAAAAATACCATTTTTATATCCATCTGCCTCAAGGTGTTTGGCTACCTTTTAATGGCCACTCAGCGCAGTTATGGGGGCTTTTTCTTTGGCTGTATGATGCTCGCGTTGGGAACCGCCATTTTCAAACCCGGCATTCAGGGCACCCTCGCCCAGTCCACATCCAAGAAAAATTCAAGCGTCGGCTGGGGCCTTTTCTATTGGCTCGTCAACGTCGGTGCCGCCATCGGTCCGCCCTTCGCGGGTTACCTCCACAACAAGGGTTGGCGGTGGGTATTTTACGGTTGCGCCGCCAGTGCATCGCTCACCGTCCTCATGCGGTTTACCTACAAAGAGGAAGACTCCGGGGCCGACAAATCCACCGGTATATGGAAGGGTGCCAAAGATACCTTCCTCAACATTTGGGATCCCCGTCTTCTCACCATCATCGCCCTATTCAGCGGCTTTTGGATGATGCTCGACCAACTGTGGGATCTGATGCCCAACTTCTACGCCGACTGGACTGACTCTACTCCGTTCGTAAAAGCCAACGAGTGGCTGCCCCAAACCTGGCTCACCACAAAAGACCCGCGCGGCATTCAACTAAAACAAGAAAACGCTCTCAACCTGAATGCGCTCCTGGTGGTGCTCTTCGTGGTGTTTATCAGTGCGGCGGTCGCCCGCATGCGCGTTCTCAATGCCATTGTCATCGGGTTCTTGATCGCCACCTGCGGTACACTCGTTTACGGCACATCCCAAAGTATCTACGTCCTTTTCATCGGCATCGGCCTTTTCTCTCTCGGTGAAATGCTCACCGGCCCCAAAAAGACCGAGTATTTCTCACTCATCGCCCCCAAGGGTAAAAAAGCTCTCTACCTTGGGTATGTCAACATTCCCGTTGCCATTGGTCAGGCCGCCGGTGCCAAACTTGCCGGTTGGAAATATGGCGCCACCGGTGAAAAAGCCATGTTGGCCCTTCGGTACCTGGCCGAAAAAACAGACTATGTAAAAGGCAAAGGCGCCTGGGACGGCGACATTGAAAAGCTCCCTGAATATGTTGGGGTGGAGCGCGCAAAAGCCCTTGAAACGCTGGTGACCGTGCTTGGCAAAGACGCCAAGGAAACAACCTCCCTCTTGTGGGAAACCTACCAACCCTATCAGGTCTGGTATTGGTTCGCCGTTGCGGGTGCCGTTTCCCTGGTGGGTCTTCTCGCCTTTGCCCGCGCCAGCCGAAAGTGGAAAGACATGGATGTCTGACAATGCCTTGTCTACCGCCCGCCCATCCGCCCAACATCACCGCGGCGATCTACCCGTGGCGCATCGGGGGTAAACTTCACCTTACCTTTATCGCCAAAGCCGCGTACAACTGGGCTCACGGTGGGGTGATGACCAACGCCCCGCCCGAATCGATCCGGACCGCGGATGAAACCCACGGTAAGGTGCCCACAAGAAGCGTCGCATTTTCGGCTGAAAATGCGCCTTATCTTCGCGCCTGTGATGTTCTTTTTTGCGGAAGCGTACACATTGCTTCAGGTGTACCCGCGCCCACTTTCGCAGCGCGCATCGGCCTTTTTTCAGACGGAAAACCGATTCTCGACAAAACCATCCATGTTGTGGGTGACCGTCCCGCGGGCACAACGCCCACACCATTTCTCACCATGCCGCTCGTCTACGAACGCGCCTTCGGGGGCGCCGGGCTTGAAAACCCCGTGGGCACAGAAACGCCCAACATTCTTCACCCCAATGATCCACGCAAACCCATTGGGTTTGGCGCAATCAGTCGTTATTGGCCGGTTCGAAAAAAACTCATTTCCGCCGAAGAGCGCTCCCAACTCTACAAGAGCGAACCTTCCCTTTCAGAAAACCATCCTTGGACTTACCATCAGGCTGCGCCCGCTGATCAGCAGGTTCCCTACCTGCGCGGCGGTGAATGGATTGTCCTCGACGGCCTCCACAAAACCTTACCACGCGTCCAAACGCAACTGCCCCTCCACAGCGCCGCCGCATGCCTTCGCACCAATGGCCAACCTCAGGTAGAACTACCCATGGTCGCCGACATGTTGATCCTCGACGGCGATCGTCAGATGGCCCACGTTGTCTACCGTTGTCAAACCCCCTTCCCCTTCGCCTCAGAGGCTCTTTCCACCCTTCAAACAGCCGTGGCTTTTGTGGACGTTCATGCTTCCCCTCCGTGGGAAGATCTGTTCGCCCAATCCCCCGCTTCTCTCCCCCACCTTCCTCCCCAGCGGCAAAGTCGCCTTCCGGTGGCGATGAAACGCTGGCACTTTCAACAAACGCTCCTCTTTCAAAAACCGCTGTAGCCCCATTTCAGTTGAAAGAAGCGGGCGCCGGCCGTGTAACCCCCGACGTGCGCGCCACTCCGTGGAGTGCCGTTCCGATCACACCAGTTCACGGCGCCGTTGGTGAAACCACACTTGGCCCCGCGGGCAAACCGCCGGCTCTGTTCTCCGCGACGGAAGGCCCGCCGGTTCCACCACCGATGTTGACGCCCTCCCCGGAGGTCTACCCATCCCCTTTGTCCACTCTACCCGCTTCACTTTCCATAACGGCGTCACCGCGAGTTGAAACCATCTCCCCATCGCCGCCCCCAAATGTCACAGAAGCCGTTCTTTTTTCGCCAAGCGCCGACATCGAGTGGACTCCGCCGCCTCCCATCAAACGTGTACCCAACCCGAGCGCCACAAAACTTTCACCAGCCGACCTTGCCCAACGGCTCAAGAATGCGGGGGCCGGCCCCGACGAGATAAACGCTTTTCTCCTCGCCATTGATCCACCGCCCCCGCCTGACGATCCTGACGAGTAACCTGCCATTTCGCAGACTCATCGAGGATTGACACTCCGGTCGCCTGTTCCGTAATCTGACCTCCTCATTATTGTTGAGGAGCACACCATGGGTGACGGCGTCTTCGATCTGACAATTGATTCTTCGAGTTTGCCCACCCTGAATGTCGTTTCTTTTCGAGGGCGCGAACACCTTTCAAAAGCGTACACATTTAACATTGTTGTTGAGGCGCGCGACGCCGGGTCAAGTGCCGTCATTCATGAACTCGCTGGGGCCCGAGCGCATTTTAAAATGGGTGGTGGTGAAGAAGGGCGCACGATCCACGGAATGATCCGTGCTGTTGAGGCCGAGGGAACAAGCGGTGGAACGCTTGGCGGCCACCGCTACAGGGTTGAACTTGTGCCGCGTTTTTGGTTTCTTTCCAGACGCAAAAACACCCGCATTTTTCAAAATCTGACGGTGGCTCAAATAGTGAGCACCCTCCTCAACGAACAATTTGTAGAGCACAAATGGCTCACCGCGAGCACCTACCAACCTCGGATTTATTGCGTTCAATACGAAGAGTCCGACGCCGCGTTTATCAAAAGACTGCTTGCTGAAGAGGGTATGTTTTTCCACTTTGAACATCCCCCGGAGGGGAGCGAAGTAATTGTTTTTTGTGACTCGCCGGATCTCGTTGCACCGCTCGCCCCCAGCCCCAACTTTCACTTTAACGACTCTTCTGGCATGGAAGATTCACCCGCCGACCTTCGTCGTTTTCAGGTTGTTCGCCGCGTGTCTTCGGGTTCGGTATTTCTTCGCGAGTTTGATTTTTTGAGGCCCTCGGCAAACCTGACAAGCACCTCGACAGAAGGCCCGGAAGAACGGAACGTGAACGGCGTTCCTTCGCTCGGATTTGATGAGTCGAGAATGGAAGTGTACACCCACCATTCTGAATATTTCGGCTTTGGTGCCAGTCCTCAAGCTGCTTCCACCCAACTCGCCCAACACAGGCGCCGAGCATGGATTGCATTGGCGGAGGGACGATCCATGGCGATCTACCCGGGCCACACCATCGATCTGACAGGGGCCGCTCTGGCAGAACATAACGGTCTTTACTCGGTGGTCTCGGTGGAACACGCCGGAACGGTGCCTGAGCGTCGCACTTCAGGGATGGAACCCGTTTATACAAATCGGTTGGAACTGGTGCCCGCCCGATTTGCTTATCGCCCCAAATTCCCAAGACGCAAAGTGGTTCAGGTCATGGAAACGGCCACTGTTGTGGGCCCCGAGCGCCATGAAATTTATACCGATGAACATGGCCGCATCAAAGTGCAATTTCATTGGGATCGTGAGGG
Organism: Polyangiaceae bacterium; assembly: GCA_016712345.1. Classification (GTDB taxonomy): domain Bacteria; phylum Myxococcota_A; class Polyangia; order Polyangiales; family Polyangiaceae; genus JADJRH01. Next base: position 444,332 of record JADJRH010000011.1, on the reverse strand, counting down.
ACGCCGCAACGAACATTCGTCGTGTTGGATGCGCGTGATGCAGCCTTGGTCGGGTGCGGGTTGGGGCTTTCAATTTATTCCCCGCGTTGGAATGGAAGTGCTCGTGATCTTCGTGGGAGGGGATGTTGATAAACCCATGGTGCTTGGGTCCGTTCCCAATGCAGAACATCCCATGCCATTTGTTTTACCCCAAAACAAAACAAGAAGCGGTATTCGAGCAGAAACCACCCGTGGAGGTCAGGGGTATAATGAAATCAGCTTTGAAGACAAACGCCACCACGAAGAAATTCATCTTCGAGCGCAACGCAACCTGAATGAACTTGTGCTCGCCGATCACACCACAAACGTAAACGGCTCCCAAACTACCCGGGTAGGAGCGCAACAAACCGACATCGTGGGTGGCCACCGGTTTGAGATTGTCTCCCAGAATCGAATCACGGAGGTGGCCGGTTCCGACAGCGTCAGTGTTCAGCAAATGCAGACCGTCAGCGTGCACCAAAGTCAGGCCATTCACGTGGGAGGAAGCCAATCGATAGACATCGACAGAGACACCTCGCTTCAGGCCAAACACCGCATCACCACCGTCACAGAAAACGATCGATTGTCTATCGGAGGCGATCAAGTCACGGGCGTTCATGGTCGGGTGCAACATACCGTCAGACGCTCGATCGATCTGAAAACCGGCGGCAACACCCATGCTCAATTCGGCGCCGACCTTTTTGTCGGGGTACACAAAAAACTCAACCTGCGGGTGGAGCAGGAACTCACAATTACCTGCGGAGACTCCAGCATTCGGATGACCCCCACTTCGGTTGAAATTCGGGGTAAGCGCGTTCACGTCTGCGGCGATGATGAAACCCATGTCTGCGGTAACTCGGCCTCGTTTATGTTGGACGGTGACCTCTTCGGCCGCGGTGATTCTGTAAACTTCAGCTCCACGGGGGCCAACATCACGCTCGACTCAAACGCCACTGTCAAAGCCTCACAAATCGCCATGAAAAGCGGAAGCGGCGAGTCAAAGTCCACGTCCTCCAATTCAAACAGTTCAACCAAACCGCCGCGCAAGTTGTCGTTTTCGGTGCACGACGACGATACCTCCGTTTCCGAAGGCAAAGACCTTGTGATCCGAAACTCTGGGGGAGAAGAACAAACCCGCATCCCGGCGTCGGCCGCCAAATCCAACTCCGGTAACCTTTTTGTATTTGAGTTGGATCCAGAAGAGTACACATCGGCCATTGAAGTGACGTGGGAAACCCCTGAAAACACCGTGCATATTGCGGGCCCGGTAGAGCCTGCTCGTCTGCGAAACGCGCTTCTTTCAGGGGAGATTGATTTGGCCGAGTCGCTCGCCAAAAAACGCGCCCGCAGGTCACCATACCACGGGTATGTCAAAGAAACCTTCCCACCTGTACCAACCCCTCAAGCAGAAGACCCTATTGAGAACATGGGCTCGGGGCGGGAACCCTCCATCGGTCACACCTGGCTTGCTCCCCAGCCTTTTTTGCATCATCCAAACTCCGAACAACCGTTGAGTGAAGAAGGAACAGACCGATAATGTTGCGGCTAACCATTGTTTGGAACCACGCCGACTCGGCGGTTCTTTCCAACGACAATCTCACCGTCGGCCTGTTCGCTCCCGGTGAGCGCCGTCCCATGACCGCCGCATCGCAGCGACCCGGAAGCGCTGTATTTGACTTGGACGACGCGCTCAATGGTCAAACCGTCACCCTTCGCGCCCAGGTCATCTACAACACGGGAGGAGTAGCCGGCAACACGCAGGGCACAATGCCAGTTTCAGTTGAGCAGGGCTTTCAGATCAACCCGCAAAGCCCCCGCCTCACCTACAACAACACCACCGGTCGATGGGTAGGCCGGCGTCACCCACGCGTTGTGATTGAAAATCAAACCGCACCGGATGAAGCGCATCGCGACCGCGAGGCCGCCACCGCTCGCGTCAGACTGAATCTCGATTTTTTGGACGTGACAAACTGCATAACGGCGACCGCCCCCACAAGCGACTATGAAAGGACTCTTTGGCACGTCCGCGAACAGTCGCGTTCACACGGCAATCGCCTTCGTATCTTGCGGCATGCCGGCGGATCACCCCATCTGTGGGCTGCTTACGTATCGAGTCATGTTCGTTCCAATGCGACTTCCGTGGGTGTTTTGGTATTTTTTACACCTACCCATCCTGATGCTAATGTTGAAGTCGCCACTGCAAACCATCAGACTCCGCTGCGATATTTATCCAACCGCCAACCTACCTACTCGGTTGGGTATACGCAGCACGGCCGCTGGCGGCAGCCCGACGGTACGATTATGGAGGGTTGGAACCTCGGGTGGACGCCGGATTGTCGTTACATGGACCAAATAGAGTTTAGTCGCAAACCCTTGGTCCTTCTCATTCCTTATTACAGCGGTGGAAGGTTCGGCAACGCGTCCAGCCAACAGCTGATTCAAATGGTCCGCTCGGCCCTCACCTGCCTCGTGGCAGGCGGACCGGTAGAACGCGACACACCGGGCCCCGATGGAGAACACGAGCAGACCGTGACCTTTCTGGGTCAAACGTCCAGCGGCTCTGCCGTGGGGATCTCCCGACTCGCGGTGGCCGGATTCAGCCGTGGGGGTAAGTTCGCCACTGACGCCTGGCAAGCCAACAAAGGGAGCGTCAGTGAAGTGTACCTCATGGATCCTGCCACCGGCGGGTACAGCGTGACCAACTATACAGGCGAGTTCAGCTCCTGGTTGCAAGGTCAAAATCGCGACCGCCGGGGCGTTGTTTCGAGCGGTGAACGGCTTCGCTTGTTGGGCGGAGACTATCTGGACCAGTGTCGTCAGGTTGCGTCGGGTGTCAGCGGCAACGTTGAGGTTCGGCCGGCATCGGAAGACTTTTTTTATACTTCCAACGACTACCGGACAATGTTTGCCACAAACACCACTGAAGCGGCCACAAACCGCCCTACCCTTCAGCTCCTTTCCGACTTGGGAAGTCCCATCAGTCCCCTCTCGGCACGAACGGGCATTCAGATCCATCGGGCTCATTCAACTGGACGGCAACTCGCCATTGTCGCGCCGGGGATCGCCGGACAACCCTGGGCGCTTGTGCCAAATCATTCAGAAGCCGAACTGGCCACGTTTGTTGGGTTCGCGAGAGGATGGTTTCTCAACGGTCGAAACGACGGGTTGGCCACCCGCTCCCAATTTATGCAGCTGGTTTCAAACGTCTCGAACGAGCAGGACAGGGAGCATCCCAACGCCGTGGGCGCACCCGGGGGTTACCCACGCCGCCACCAATGGCCCGCATTCGGGGGTGAAACAATCAACGGCAGCTTTACCGGGTACCTGCGATTTTGCTTGCAAACCAGCGGTTTTTAAAACAACTCGACGCGCGCGACCCTTTTGTGGATAATGCGCGCGTCATGCGAAACGCGCGGTGTAGGTGGCTGATGTTTTTCGTGACGAGCAGCTCGGATCACGCGTCCGAGCCCCTTGGTCACGCGTCCGAGCCCCTTGGTCACGCGTCCGAGCCCCTTGGGAGCGGAAGATGACGAACTCTGCCGCTCCCGTGCGCGTGGGTGAACTATTGGGCGGCAAATACCGCGTCGAGCGCATTTTGGGTCAGGGCGCCATGGGCGTTGTCGTGGCCGCAATGCACGTCGATTTGCAGGAAATGCGCGCCATCAAATTCATGCTGCCCGGCACGTTCGCCGAGGCCGACTATGTGGAGCGCTTTCTGCGTGAAGCGCGCGCGGCAGCACGCCTCAAAAGTCAACATGCTGCAAAAGTGCACGATGTCGGCCGCTTTGAAAGCGGCGCCCCGTACATTGTCATGGAGTATTTGGAGGGGGAAGACCTCAAACACTACCTTGAAAAGCGCGGCACCCTCCCCGTCATGGAAGCGGTTGCGTACACAATGCAGGCGTGTGAAGCCTTGGCAGAAGCGCACTCCGCCGGCATTGTTCACCGCGATCTCAAGCCTGCCAACATCTACCTGACGACTGGGCCTCACGGTACCCCGTGCGTCAAAATTCTAGACTTTGGTATTGCCAAAATTCAGTCAGGTTCGGCCGGCGCCATGGAAATGACAAAAACGTCCGAACTGCTTGGAACGCCGCTCTACATGTCGCCCGAGCAAATGCGTTCTACCCGTAACGTCGACGCACGCACCGACGTTTGGGCGCTTGGTACACTGCTTTATAAAATGTTAACCGGTAAAACTCCTTTTACCGGCACAACTGTCACCGAGATTTGTTCGGCCGTCATCGCCGACCCGGTAGACCCACCTACCCAACTCCGGTCTGACATACCCAAAGGGCTTGAAGCGATCATCCTTCGCTGCCTTGAAAAACAGGCCGCGCAGCGCCCCGCCAATGCCGCCGAGCTGGGTCAACTCCTTGGCCAGTTTGTTCGAGAACACGCAGCAAACGCCACCGCTTCACAACATCGTCAGGCTCCCGCTCCTATCGCGCCGCAACCCGCAGCGGCGCCCATCGCAACGGTCGGCTCCACCCATCCTTCCATCACCGGTGCGAGTGTTTCGCTCCCGTCGGCGCCCGCGGCTACGGCATCCGGTGTACACCAGGCATCGTCCCCAGACCTGTCAGCTGCTCCGCCCCGAACACCCACCGGTCAGCCCAAAACGGTGATGTTGGACAGTGGAGCCGCTGCGACCGCTGCGACCGCAGCGGCGGCGGCTGCCAGCGGTGTGGCACCCGCTGCCGCGGCTCAAACAACCCCGCCGGGCCTTTCAACAGCGCGCGCTTCCACGTGGACTCAATCTACCCAAGCGGCAGAACCGGCGCGCTCCAGCTCTAAACTACCCATCCTTGCCCTCGCAGCCGCCCTTCTTCTCGGGGGGGCGGGCGCGGCTGTCTTCTTCTTAAAATCAGGCTCCTCTGCCGCGCCCGCGGTAGATTCCACATCGCAAACCTCCACCGCTGCGGCGCCGCCTTCACCCTCACCTACCATTGCGCCAAGCGCCGAGGCTCCCGCGCCAACGGCTGAACCTTCCATTTCAGCATCGGCTTCAGCCACGGCTCCCGTGGCTTCGGTACAACCGTCGGCAAAAACAGCCGCTACGGTCAAACCTACAACGTCGCCCACAACAAAGTCCACAACCGCCCCCACCACGACCAAGAAAAAGGACGCGTTTGGGAATGATCGCAAATAAACATCTTCGTCGCCTTTTTGCAGGCGGCATTCTTACCTTCACCCTCGGCTCTACCTTCCCATCTGCGGCACAAACGCCGAATGAAGCGCAGACGCTTTTCGACGATGCGCTGGCACTGATGAAGCTGGGAAAATACGCGGATGCGTGCCCCAAACTGGTAAAGAGTCAACAGCTTGATCCGGGCACGGGTACACAATTTCGCCTCGCGCAATGTTATGAAGGAATGGGTAAGATCGCCTCCGCTTGGAAGCTCTACGTGGAGGTGGCCAACGAGTCGAAAAAAGCCGGTCGAGCCGACCGTGAAGAGCAGGCCCGCGAGCGGGTGGACGAGCTGCGGCCGCGCCTACCCACTCTAACCATTTTTGTGCCCGCTGCTGTGGCTTCCAGCCCCGGATTTCAACTGACGCGCGACGCGGAGCGACTTGAAAAGCTCGATTGGGGTCAAAAAATTCCGGTTGACCCGGGTGATCACGTGGTGTCCGCCGTTGCCGACAAAATGAAGCGATTTCAGCAAACGGTGAGCTTGGTAGAAAAAGCCAACATTGAGGTTCAAATTCCCACGCTCGAACCTGAAATTCCGGCCAATATACCCACCGCTTCACCCTCGGTTTCTGCCACCGCCGCCCCCACGGCAACAAGTTCCGCTTCCCCTTCTTCAAGCGGCACATCGGGCCCCGTAGAACCGGGTACACAAGGGGGTGGAATGGGAGGTCAAAAAATCGCTGCCATTACCATCGGCGCGGTTGGCGTGGCCGGCATTTTGGTGGGTTTGGGGGCCGGAGCTGCGGCTATTTCGCAGTGGAATGACGCCCTCTCCTTCTGTCCAAACGGGGATCGCACCAAGTGCTCCGACCAGGGCATTCGTCTCGGGGCGGACGCTTCGGTGAGCGCGGGCGTTTCAACAGTGGGGTTTATAGCCGGTGGTGTTATGCTTGCGGGCGCCACGGTTTTGTGGATTTTGGCACCTTCCAGCGCACCCAAAACCGGTTTACAGATTGTACCGGTCGCAGGTCAACGCGGGGGTGGCATGGTGGTGATGGGTAGCTTTTGAGGATTGTTTATGTCCAAACACGCTTGGCGTTGGCTTTTTGCGGGGGTTTTCTGTTGCGGTGCGTACACAACAGGGTGCGACATCATTCTTGGGATCGAACCTCTCACGGGCGATGGTGAATCGGGAGGCGCGGGGGGCGGCGGTTCTACACAAACCACCGGAACCGGCGGATCTACCCCCGCAACCCTTGTGGTAGAAAGTGCTTCTGCCATTTACCGAGTGACGGTTGACTCGCAATACATCTGGTGGGTAGACAACACAAACACGATATGGCGGGCCGAACCCACGGGCGCCAATCCCAAGTCGATCACAACAGAATCGAGCACTGTGTGGGGCATTGCCAGCAATGGAAACGACGTTGCGTGGACCACCGACACCACTGTCCGACGCGCCGACGTCAATGGCACCATTATCAAAGATGTGGCAACCGGTCAGGCGAGTCCGCGCGGCATTGCCATCGACACTTTCAACATCTTTTGGGTAAACTCGGGGTCGGGTACCGCCGACGACGGCGAAGTAAAACAGGCGATCATCGGTGGAGCTGTTTTCGATCCACCGCTTGCCAACTTTCAAGCGCAACCCAAAGCCATTGTCGAGTCGGGTACACAGGTATTTTGGACCAACCGAGGAGAAGTGTCAGGGGCGGGGTTTGGGTCGGTTCAGGTCGCCGCCAAAGATGTCGGCGGCAAAAACGATGTGGACCTTGGGCTCGACTTTCCCAACGGCATCATGATGGGTAAGTTTCTCACCTGGACCGTGGGAGGTAAATCGGCCGGTGAAGGGAAAATTCGCGCCAAGATCGACGATACCAAAACGGCGGACTTGGCGATTGGTCTGACGGAACCCATTGACCTCGCCAAAGTGCCTGGAACCGACTTTTTCTACGTGCTCTTGTACGATGGGGATATCGCTTCCGTTCCCGACGCGGGTGGAGCCGCCAACTTCGTCGCAAAGACCGACAAATCGTCCGACATTGCCGCAAACGAAAACGGGCTTTACTGGACCGCGGCCGCGGGCATTTACCGGCTAAAGCCGTAAGGCATGGGTTTGCGCTCGTCTAAACGCCGCGATTTATGCGCACGCGGCTGGCCGTCAAACCAGACGGGTTAAGAAGTGCGAAGTGAGTGTGAAGCGGCGGGACATCGGCCGTACCGGAGCTACGCTGCCTGTTCGGAGGCAAGGCATTATGAAGTTGAAGTGGTTTTCTCGTGGGATGATTGGGGCGGTGGCCATCAGTTCGTCCCTCGCTGTGGCGGCCTGCGCAAAAAGTGAGTCGCCCGACAACGAACCATCTACCCAACCGGCAGCATCACAAAACCTGAATGAAGGGCGTGCTCACAGCCCCGGCGCGCGTATTTTCCGTACCATTGAGAACTTGGATCTGACGGACGATCAGCGCGACGAACTGGCTGAAATTGAGGCGGATCTGAAAGCAGACCTAACCTCCCATCGCGCAACTTTTGAGCTGGTGGGCAACAAGCTCGCCCAAGGACTTGAAAGTGGTCAGCTTACCGACGACGATGCGGCGGAGTGTGAAAAAGCCCTTTCTGAAGCTGCTGAAAAAGGGAAGGTGACGGTTGTTGGCGCAATCAACGATGTACACGATGTGCTCGACGCAGACCAGCGCGCCCAACTTGTGGCAGATCTGAAAGCGCAGCGCGAAGCGGCAAAAAAGGGTGATGTAGAACACGCGCGACGCGGAAAAATGGGAGATTTGGTGGCGCGGCTCGGGATCACAGAAAGTCAGAAACAGATCATTTCCGACGAGGTGAAAACCCAACTCGACGAAATGTTCCCCGATCGAAAAGCGCGGCGCGAAGCGTGGGAAGCCAAAATGGAAGCGCTGAGTGAAGCGTTTATACAAGACGACTTTGACGCCGCGAACTTTGACTTGGGCGGTGAAGCGGGTGAAGCGATTGGTAAGTTTACCTCCGTTGCCCGCACCGCGATTGATATATCCGGCGGCGTGCTTGACCCAGGGCAGCGAATGTTGCTCGCATCTATTATGCGCGACCGAATTGCGTCCGCTCACGGACGGTAAGAGAGCAACCGCTCACTGACACAAGCCAAAACAAACCTCCTCATTGACACATTGTAAAACGGCGGTTGCTTCATCCACCCCTTCAGGGTGTTGATCAATACAAGCCTGAATACACGCCGCATCTCCGGCGCACGTGTCTCCACATTCGAAAAGCGCCAAACATTCAGGCTCGGCCTGACAGGTGGCCACCTGCGCCGCGCACGGACCTGACAGGGCGCACGACTGACACTCCGAACACACGCCCGCATCGGCGCAGTCCCCCGGTTCAACGTTTGCCCATACCGGATCACCCGAGAGCATTTGATTGATCCAGATGGGAACGGGCACGCCGTTTTGCGAGAAGGCGGGAGAGAACACACCGTGGTGATCTCCCGCCACGTAATAGTGCCTGAAATTGGGAATGGGATTGAGTGTTCCTTCTGCGAGCGCTTTGAGAGACTCGGCCACCTGAGGCTGCGTCAAGTTGAAATAAAACGCGACAACCGAGTCGAGTGTACCGTGCATGACGGCACCGCGACCGTTTGGGGACTTGGCGGCGGAGTATGGGTAGATCGCATTCAGGTCTGTTAAGCACGCAGCGCAGTCGGCGGGTAGACCGGCATTGAGCCCCCAGGCTGTGCGCCACGCCTGTTCAAGATTTTCTTGAAGGTAAGGTGGAGGCAGAAGGGCCGCGGCGTCGTCGATCATGTCAACGCGGGCGCACGGAAACGCATCGATCACGCGATGCCAGTTGAACGAAGCACCGATGCCCCCGGCGCTTCCACCCGCTAGTACAACATGGGTGACCGATGGGAAGGTGGCCTGCAATCGCTTGAGGTATGCAGCCATGTTGAGCGCGCCGACGTGCGATGTGGCGATGCCGCCGTGATCTGTCACTTGGGTGCCCGCGTGCACATCTCCCGTGCAGTAGGGCACAACCACGAGGTGATCTTTGGCAAACGGATTGTCTGCGGCGCCGCGGTTGAAATACCACCAGTCGTTGATGTTGTAGGCGTTAAATTCAGCCTGACCAACGCCGCTTGTAATGTTTGCCGCAATGGGATTGTCGTAACACGTTTCTTTGTTCCAACACGCTCCGCCGCCGATGAGGTAGATGAATAGTCGATTGGACCCCTCGGGCGCCGGGCTGACACCGATGCCTGTGGGTTTACCGTTGGCACAAAAGGCGTCTGGAAAATCTACCCATGTCATGTTTCCGGCCGGCACGTTGATGGGTTGGGCGGTGGGGGTTGGAGGTGTACACTCGGCCCCTCCTTGACCGGTGGAGCCGCCCGTGGAGCCGCCGGATCCACCCTGGGAACCTCCCGTTGCTCCGCTGCCCGCTTCACCGGTGGTTACGGAAGCGGACGAATCACACGCGGGTAGAGGGAGGGTTGCGAGAAGAGCACCGAAACAAAGCCCAACGCGCGAGAGAAGGCGATTTGCTGCGAACGGCATGGGTAGGATCAAACGCGGTTTCTTTGGCGATGGCAAGGACAACTTACCGATGGAGGCGGCCGGCGGTGAAGTCCGTAAAAACTTCGTGGGCACGGTCGCGACGTATCGATTGCTCACCGGCCTCGTCGTGCCCCATGATTGCGTTGCGTTTTCCGGGGAACGACCATGGCATTCAGAAGTTTTCTACAACGTTCAAATCAGCTACGTTTTGCGGCATTTTTGGCGGGGGGCCTGGCTCTCTCAGCGTGTGGGGGCGGGCGCGAAACAGTGCCCCTCAACTACCCCGGTGACAGTCGAATTGCGTCGGAACCGCTTGCGGCGGCCATTGCGCGCAGAGGGTACACACCGGTTTGCAAGCCGGGTGAATATTGCAAATTCAAAGTGCGGGATGGCCTTGTGCTGTTTCGACTGCGCGGCGCCGGCGCTTACTTGATTGTGGAAATGGAGTCAGATCTGCCCGACGCCGAGCAGAAAAAGGCGTTTGCGGCGCTGGAAGCGTTGGGTCAGGAAATTTGGAACGAAGCGGCGCCCGCGGCCATGGCGCGTGAAGCGGAGGCGAGACGCGCAGCCGAAATCGCCCGGCAGGAACAGGCGCGCCGCGATGCTGAATGGGCGCAGGCGGAAGCCAAACGCCGGGCTGAAGAAGCGGCAAGGGTAGAAAAGGAACGAGCCGCAGCGGAGGCCGCTCGGCGAGAGGCTGAACGTCAAGCGGCATTACAAGTGTGGGATGCGTTCACTTACGAAGAGCAAAAAAAGGGGGCGGCTTTTAAGGTGGTCACTCCTGAAAGAGTGATGTGTCGAGTGGACGGAGACAGCGCTGCGACAACGGCTTTTCAGCTTGAAGTCCCGTTTCAATTTCCGGCCATTCGCGACGTATTTTATACTTTTGACTGTGACCTTGCACCGGGAGTTACCTGGCACAAAAAGCTCCAGGCAAGAGAGGGCTTTTTAACGGTGATTTACCTGAAGCAAGGTGGGCCCGTTCAACTACCCGCCTCCCCTACCCCGGTGGCAACCTTGCCAACCTTACCCCCTCCTCCGCCACCTGCCACCCAGCGCCATCCTCACCGTCCGCAACCTGCAACAACGGTGGTAGTCACTGTGCCTGTACCGGTGGCAGTTGTGCAAAACCCGGCACCAACAGCCATGGACTCGGCGTCGTTTACCACGCTGACCGCCGCGGTGCAGAAAGAGTCGTTTTCGGACGGTAAGTTGAAGGTCATTCAACTGGCGGCGGCGGGGTATTTTACGGCGGCGCAGGTGGGCGCGCTTGTTGACCTGATGACGTTTTCGGATGACAAGGTAAAAGTGGTGGAAATGCTGGCAACGCGCATTGTCGACCCCCAAAATGCTCACACGATCCTGAGCCACTTTACCTTTTCAACCGACAAAGAAAAGGTCACCAAAATTCTCACCGCTGCCGCCGGCCGGAAACAGTAGGGGCGGAGGCCTGGCAGAACCGTTGAAACTGGGAGGCGCGCAGGGCCGCGTCGCTTCGGCGCTTGGTTTCGGGGCGAGTTCGTGCGAAAGAGTGTCGGGTGACGGGTCGTCGGCGCGGCATTCTTTTTGGATTGGCAGTTTTGGCCGCGCTTTTTGGAGCGGGATGCACCAACCCGACCGTGGTTCGGGTGGTCGATGGGCGCGAGGTGGCCGGGCGGTTTGTGTCGCCGCGGGCGTACGCTCTCTATGCGCGCGGCGCCGAAGCTGAAGCCGAAGGTGAGTTGGAAAGAGCACGCTTGGAGTATTTGGGGGCGTTGGACGCCGATAGTCAGAGTCCTGAAATTTGGGCGCGCGTGGGGGCCGTAACCTGCGCGTTGGGTAGGGTGGACGAGGCGCGCGAGGCGTTTGATAAAGGGCTGGACGTTGGGGGCAAAGAGTACGCAAGCTTGTATAGGGAAAGGGCCTTGTGTACACTTACTCGCGGAGTTGGACAAGAGTCAAAAGGGGAGGCTTTGGCCGACGCAAAGCGAGCTTTGGAACTGGACCCGATGAGCGAAGACGCCGGTCTGCTTCTGGCGCGGGCGGCAGAGGCGGCGGGTGACCGGCCCATGGCCGAAAGGGTGCTTCGTGAGCGTTTGGTGCTGTCACCGGGTCGAGCTGTCGGATGGGTAGCTTTGCGTGAATTTGCATTGAAAAGCGGCAATCGAGCAGCGGTGGAGCGGGCTGAAACCGCCCTCGGCGAGTTGAGCGCGAGTCCGGTGGGAGTGACGGAGGGGAATGGGAAGGTTGAGCCGCGGAAAGCGCTTGCCGAGGTGGACGCGGCGCTGGCAAAAGAGGCGCTTGAAGAGGCGCGCAAAGCGGCTAAAAAAGCCAAACTCGCACCCGCGGAGCTGGCTGTTCGCGCCGCGGCAATGGGTAAGGTGAAACTTGCCAAGGTGCAGGCAGACCTTGTTTTTTTGGCAGATCCGACAAATGTCTCTGCGGCAATTGCACTCGCGTCGGCATGTGACCTCGAAAAAGACAATGCGGGGGTGGTGCGAGCGCTGGGAGACGTGCAGGGTAGAACGGTGGCGCCGTCAATGCTCGCCAGGCTTATTTTTGCGGAGATTCTTGTTCGACGCGTGGATAGAGAGGCAGCGCGAGTTTGGTTGGGAAGCTTGCCTGAAGTGGATACGAACGATGCGCTGTTGGTGGCTACCGCTGCGAGGGTGAGCACGTTGTTGAAATAGGGCGGGCGCGCGGCGCCGGCGTTGAAACCCGACGCTGGGACGGCGAATTGTCAGGGGACGGCGGTAGCGTTCGGCGCTGGGGTGGAAGCCGTTACGTCGCCGCTGGTGCCCTTTTTGGGCTTGTCTTTGGCTGCGTCAAACGTGAGGGTAAGGTCAAGCGTGTTGTCGCCTTCTTTGATTTCTACCCGTTCACCCACGCTTTTTCCAATGGCCGGTAACATGGCATTGACGTTGACAGGGCCGACGGGAATGCCTTTGATTTCATACTTACCATCAAGGCCTGTCACATCGTGGGTAGAATAGGCGAGAACAAACACGTCGGCTGTGAGGTGTGGGTTGGGGAGATTGTCGCGCAGGAGATAATGGCCCGGTTGATGGGGATACATGCGAACGGCATCACCGCCGGGAACAGCCACAATCATGGCTTTTGACGGTGCTCCATCGAGAAACGGCATGTACGTTTCAAGCTTGTCGAGGTTGGAAACTTCTACCCGTTGACCGTATGTGGCAACCAATGTTCGGCGGGCGTATGCGCAGCTGTGAATGGTGAGTTTCGCCACTTCTGACGAGGGTGGAACGTACCCGCGATAACCGGTCACAGCCACGAGAGCGTCGGCAAGAGCGCCGGCTTGACCTGTGCGAAAGAGCTTGCCATGGGTAGCCACGGCTTCACCCCGGCACGCGCCTTGAGGCATGCGCACTTCAAGGGTAGGTGACGGATCGCCGCTGATTTTGACAGTGCCCCGAAGTGTACCTGTTGGGCCTGTATATTTGGGTTCGGCCTTGGGGTTGACAACCTTACCAATCTCCTGAGGAGGGTAAGGTACGCCGATCACGAGGTCGGGAGCGATGGGCCCGGACGTGGCGAGTGCGGATGCGGTGGCCGACGCCGACGCCGACGCCGACGCCGACGCCGACGCGCTGGGCACGGGGGCACTCGCGGATGCCGAGGTGGAACTCCCCGCGGAGCCGGAGCCGGAGGAGCACGCGAGTGGGACAGCGCTGACCAAGACGGCGATGGTGGAGCGGGTGACATTCATAGGGATGGTCGACGATGAGGGAGCAAGAGGCTTGCCCTGGATACGGCACTCGGCCTCAGGAACAAAGGCGCAAGGAGTGGCAAGAGGCGAGTTGGGGCCCTGGCAACATAGTTGGCATACTCATGAATGGCTGCCAACTGCGTCTCGTGCGGGCTCAGCGAAAACGAGGCCGCTCGGTCCAGGCGAGCCGGAAGCGGGCGCAGCGCTCTTCGGGGTTGGCGTCGAGCACTTCGCACTCGGTGGGGGCGCCCCAAAGCGATTGAACGGAAGCGGCGCTCCATGCGTACCTGTCGAGCCAAATGGGGTCAGCCGCCAATTCAGCCGGAAGGTCTGAGAGCGTGAGAACAGCTTCAGGCTTGTTGGGTACTGCGGTGACTGTGAGTTTGCCCACGCCGCGAAACATGAGGTCGTGGCCGCGCGCGAGCCATTTGAGCGCCGGTCGGGGATCGTTGGCGACGTGGCGCGTGACCGCGGCAACGAGGCTTCCGAGGACGGCGTTGTTGAGTGTTTCAGCAAACTGATCTTTGAAAAACGCTCGGGCGCGATCGCGGCCCAATCCAAGGGTGACCGCGCGGGCAAACGCAGTGGAGATGCTCATTGGAATCCATTCGAGTGCGGTGGCGCTTTGCACTCGAATGACGTGCGCCGTATCGATGTGCGCGCAGACCGCCTTGCGATCGGCGTCCGGCAAGCGATCGACATGCGCCAGAAGCAGTTGCAACTGGCGGGCTCTCACCCAGGCCATCCGGCGTTTCCCTCGGCTCGTACGGTACGAGATGGGCGGGCACATGCAAAGGCGATTGTGTGCCCGCGCTCGTGAACACGGCGTGCAGCGGCAAACGATTGAACAGATGTGTACCGGCTACGGCTCGGAGGGCAGGTCGAAAAAGAAGATCGAGCCTCGGTCGGGCGCGCGCTCGTAGCCGACGGTTCCGCCGTGGGCGCCGATAAGTGTACGCACGATGTAGAGCCCCAATCCCGCACCGCCGAACAAGCGCGCATCGGTGCTGTCGGCCTGCGAAAATGGGGCGAACAGCCGGGGGACAAATGCGTCGGGTACACCCGGGCCTTCGTCGCGCACGGAAACGCGCACAAAGCCCACGCGCTTGGTGACGGACACCCTGACGGCGGTGTTGGGCGGTGAGTGTTTGACGGCGTTGGTGACCAAGTTGGAAAGCGCCTGAACGATGCGCCCCGGATCGGCGCGAACGAAGATGCTGGGGGCCGGCTCTTCCACGACGAGCGACACAGCGCTTTCAAGCGAGGTGTTGATTAGAAGGTCGACGGTTTCACGAACAAGGGGCGTAATGTCGATGTTGGCCACAACGAGTTCAACAGCGCCGAGGCGCAGGCGTTGGACATCGAGAAGGTCATCCACGAGGCGACCGAGTCGCAGAACATTTTCCCAGACGATCTCGAACAGCTCGTTTCGCTCCCCTTCGTCTTCCACAACCGAGTTGCCGAGCAGGCCGACGGCGCCTCGAATGGCAGTGAGAGGTGTACGCAATTCGTGGCTGACAACGGAGATGAGTTCGTCTTTGGCGCGTTCGGCGCTTCGGCGCTCGGTGATGTCGTCGGCAAAAATGGAGATCGCCGGCTGGTCGGTGACGGGATCGGTCGACAGAGTGGCGACGACCAAGAACCAGACGTTTCCGGCTTTGGTAACCAAGTCTATTTCTTGACGGACGGATCCGTCGCGGCGAACGGCTGCCACGATGCGCTCGGCACGCGCCGGCGAGCCGAGCAATGCGGCGAGTGAAGAGCCTCCAAATGCCGCGGCTGCAACGGCGTTTTGAACAAGCAGGTCGCCTGCCTCGGAGTAGAGAGCGAGGGCCGACGTGGCACCGCGGGCCAGTTCTGCGAGGCGCGCTGAATCGGAGTTCGCGTCGGAGGGTTGTGTACTCTTTGGTTCCACGATGAACCGGTCGCAACGGCAACTATACTCGCCGGGCGCGCGGGCAGAGCGCGTTTGCGCGGGAGATCGCTAGGAACGGGGGTGGGGCGACTCGGCAAAGATGACGCGTGTGCGCGTAAGTCGGTCATGAAGCGCCAAGCGGCTTTTGCCGAGGGCCGGGACAAAGCTTGTTACCCAAAGCAGCACAGTGAACACCGCGGCGACCGGGGCGAGTGGAGCGGGCAAAAAGTTGAGTTCGAACCAAACCATGGCCGGGCCGAGCGCCTTGTAAAACGTGCGCGCGGCGATGATCCAAAACGATGGGGTGAGGCCGTATCGATCGGCCGTGCGCATTTGCATGAGGCGTTTGCCCAAGCCCTGACCCCCGAGGCGCCACTCCAGAACCGACGCTCCGGCAACGGCGAGCACCCACGCAATCCATCCTCCGGGAAGGCCGGCGGCAAACAAGCCACCGCCGACGATGCCCGCGAAAACCGAGAACAGCGCATAGTCGATCGCGAACGCAACCAGGCGCGGCACGGGGGGCGCGGTGAGCAGCATCGGCGTGCGCGCTCGCGAGATGGCGGCGCGCAGCTCGTCGTAGGTGGCGAACCGACCGACGGGTTCTTTGTGGAGCATGCGCAACACGAGTTGCTCCAGCGTTGGATGGAGATCGGCGACGAGGGCGCGCGGCGAACGGACCATTTGGGTACGCTGAAGTTCAACAATGGCGGTGGGCGTTGGAGCATCGAACGGGGGCGCGCCGGTGAGCGCTTCAAACAGGGAAGCTCCGAGTGCGTACATGTCGGCGCGATGATCGACGACGCCGCCCGCCGCTTGTTCGGGAGCGAGGTACGCAGGGGTTCCAACGATGGATCCGGCGCGTGTGAGGGCGGCGCTCCGAATGCTGACGGGCGCGTCGACAGACGCGCCCGCAGCATTCGGAGCGCCCTGCGCTTCGACAATTTCGAGCGCGGCGATGTCTTTTGCGAGGCCGAAATCAGCGAGCAGCGCGCGCCCGCTGCGCTCCAAAAGGATGTTGGAGGGCTTGACGTCGCGGTGGATCAAGCCGGCGGCGTGTCCGGCGGCGAGCGCGCTCGCAACGGCGTCCACGATGTCGAGCGCGCGATCGGGAGCAACGCGGCCGTCGCGTCGAATGAGGTCGTTGAGCGACTCGCCTTCAACGAGATCCATCACCAAAAAAACGATGCCTTCACTCTCGCCGACGTAGTGAATGGGTACAACGTTTGGGTGGCGAAGTTGCGCCTGCGATCGCGCTTCGCGGAGAAAGCGAGTGCGCGCGGTGACCGAGTCGGAGAGGAGGACTTTGAGCGCAACGGGGCGCAAAAGGCTTGTGTCCCACGCTCGGTAGACGGCGCCCATGCCGCCGCGGCCGATGAGCGCATCCACACGAAAATGGCCGAGCATGGAGCCGAGGAGCGGGTCGTTTTCGAAGGGCGCGGGCGTGGGTGTGACTTGGCTCGCGGCGCCGTCGGAAGGGATTGTGTCGGCACGCGGATCGACGTGCGGAAGCTTCGCCGAAGGAGTGGTCCACAAGCCCGGCGTTTGATCATCCGCGTGCGTTGCAGCGTGGGGATCGACGACGGGAGGGCGGTTCATGGTTCGATTTTTACGGTTGCCCCCACGTCACGAACATCAATGACGCACTGGTCGGCTTTGCAAACGGAGAAGTAAAACTTGCCCGAGATCCTCGCATCACCCGCAGCGGTTGGTGTGAAGGGAATGCGAATGGAGGCGCGGTTGGTTGCCACGCTGGCCCCTCGAACAATATCGGACGGAAATGACACGCCCGCGGGCGCAGCGCCAAGCTTGACTTTGTAGGGGTACTTTTCGTTGCAGTGGTAGTCGCCTTTGGGAACAAGCACCGCGTCCACGAAGCCGGGTTGGCCGACTTTGTAGCTTTTTGCGGACGACATGAAGGCGCTGAAGGTGGCTTCTTGAACCGCCGGGGATTGAACGGTGAGCGCCGGTTCGGCCGCGGCGGCGGTGGCGGTTGCCGATGCGGCGGCGGCGGCGCTGGCCGTGGAAGTGGGCGTGGCTGAAGCCGTTGCCGCGGGCTGCGCGGACTCGCCGGGTTTGGCGGCGACCGCCGCCGATGAGGCTGCGGGCGCGGCGGTGACGGACGCGGAAGGTGGCGCGGAGGCCGACGACTCGGGGGCCGCCGAAGCGCCGGTGGATGCTGTTTGCGCAGCGACAGGGGCGGCCGACGCGGTGGAAGTGGCGGAGTGCGTGTCGGCCGCGATGGGTTGGCCCGTGGCGGAGTTGCCGTCGCCGCAAGCCGCGCTGAATCCCAGTGCAGAAATGCACACTGGAAGCAGCGTGGGCAGAACGAAAACGATGCGCCTGTGTCGCGCTCGGCGAAAACCGACCATGACGGGCAAGGTATCACGCCCGCGGCGGGGCTTGCGGTAGGCTGCCGCGCATGAAGATGCGTTCACTTGTATGGGCGGCCACGGCGATCTTCGGTCTGGCGATTGGGGCGGGATGTGCCCCGCCGATCGAACCGCAAATCGCGTCGGCCGCGGGCGAACAAGGGTACGCAACCTCTTTCCCCGACGAGCTGACGCGGATCACCGAGGCGTTCACGGATGCCGAAGCAAAGACGAAAGAGGCGTCGGCGAAGTTTGCAGGGTACCCCGATGCGCTGAAAGCCCCGTCGTGGCCGAAGGTGCTGGAGATCGTGAATCTCGCGGACGCGAGCGGGCGGGGGCATGCCTACGTGGACGCGCGGCGCGAGAACGACGGCGCGCGAGCCTTTTACGACGCTGAAAAAGACGAGATCAATAAGAAGGTGGCGGGCGCGGCGGGGTACGCCGCGAAGCAGAAAGGGTGCGACGTGGATGTGTCGGGCGCGGCGTCCCACGCGCTGAAAGAAACGATGGAAAAGCGCCTGGAAAAGCGGCTCCGCGAGGCGAGCGCGGCCAATGTGTACATCGATCGAAATCAAACGGCGCTCGGCAAAGACAACGTGGAAAAGCTGAACGAGCAGGCCGACGAGATCGCCCGAACGGCGTATCTCGCGCACGTGGTGATTGTGGAGCACAAGCTGCGGCTGCGGCGAATGGTGGAGGAAGGCGTTGCGGTAAAGACATCGCTCGATGCGAGTGTGCGGGCCGAGCAGGCGTATCAAAACGAAAGCGGGCGCACGCCTGCCGAGAAAAAAGCGAGTGAGGAGCGCGCGGAAAAAATGAGGCGCGCTTCGGCCGTTGTGGATGCCGCTGTTGCGCAGGCGCGGAGCGTTGCGGAGAAAGCGGACGAGCGCACGGCAAGAACGGCTAAGACGTACGACGACGCGATCGCGGCGCTTCGAGCGAGCGTTCAAAAGCGCGCCGGGCAGTAGTCCATCGGAAAAGGGCCGCCGTTGGCAGCGGTCGCCGGACTTTTGTGATTTGCGTTGGCCGGCGGCGGTTCGAGAAACGGATGCGTACACAATGGGCCCCCCGCGGCGCGCGGAGCGAGCGAAGCGAGTGAGCACGCCGCTTGGGGGGCCGGGCGCGAGATGCGAGGGGCTTGTGTGTACACATTTGTTGCGTACACAGAATGCGTACACAATGGGTAGGTGGCCGCGGCGAGCGCCCCCGGGGGGCAGCCAAAGTTTGGGGCCGGGCTTAGCGGCGCTTCTTTTTGTGGGGTTTTGACGGGCGCGGCGCGGGGGATGTGGGGGCAACCGCTGAGGATGCGGACGCGGCTTGAGGGGCGCCGGCGGGAGATGTGTACACTTTTGAATCGGGCTTGTCCGCGGAGGGAGACGGCGTTGGTTGATCGCTTTTTTCAGGCGTTTTGGACGCCTCGCCGGGCAGCACTTCCATGGCGCGGAGGTACGCAATGAAGAGTGAAAACGCGAGCGGACCGACGATGACTCCGGGGAGGCCGAGTAGGGCGACGCCGCCGACGAATGCGACGAAGGTCCACAAAAGCTGAGATTTGCGGACGATTTCATGAAGACGGGGCGGAGGATGTTGTCGACGAGACCGATGACGGCGGCGGTGGCGATCATGAAGGCGGCGGCGCCGACGCGGTCTTGCGAGTAGCAGTAGATGGCGGCGCCGATGGTGATGGGCATGGTGCCGACGACGGGGACGAAGGAGAGGAAGAACGAAAGGGTGCCCCAAACGAGGGCGCGGGGGAGGCCGATGATGATGAGCGCCACGGAGCAGAGGGTTGCCTGCGCGATGGAGACGACGACGTTGGCAACGAGGACGCTGCGAAGAACTTCGGCGGTGGTGCGGCGGAGGATCTCGCGTTCGGTTGTCCACGGAAGAAGGTGCGGCAACACGCGATCGCGGGCGGCGCGGCCTTCAACGGCGAAGGAGATCCACGCGACGATGAGAATGACGGTGTCGAAAGCGATGGTGGGGGTGGAGCGAATAAGGGTGCCGAGGCGGGCGCCGAGGAAGCTGAAACTGTCGGTGAGGACCGAGCGGAGGCGACCGGTGAGTTCAGCCTCGGGGATTTCAAGGCCGTAGCGGGAGGCGTAGTTGCGTACCCATGAGAGGTAGCCGGAGCCGGATTCTGCGGCGCGGTCCCACTCGATGTTGGAGAGAAGGGCGATCAGCTCTTGGATGGCGGCGATCGCGGCGAATGTGAGGGGGAGAAGAAGCCCGGCAACAACGGCGACGACAAATCCGACGGTGACGAGCCAGCGAATGCGGGGGCTGTTTTCGCGCTTGATCTTGCGAAGGATGAAGTCGATTGGAGTTTCAGAGACGAACGCAAGGACGGCGGCGGCGGCGAGAGGGAGGAGCAGGCCCCACGCAACGGCGGCGGAAAGCGCGGCGCTGGCGAGGAAGAACCAGCGAATGCGGCTGATGGGTGCGGTGGGAGCGGGGATCATTGTGTACACATCTAATCTATTTGGGCGCCCGAGCGATCTGACTTTTTCTTTGGGCCGCCTTCAAGGCTCCAGAGCAAGCGTACACATTAGGCGGGGGATTCGGTGTTCTGCACAATCAACGCCGGGTCGCGGGGTGGGTATCTGTTTGTTGATTACGACGGGACAGCCGTCGAGACGCTTCAGGTTGTGGGGTGGTGCGGAAGCGAGCGTTCTCAGGCGCGGAGCACGAGGCTTATTTGGCGGCGAGGGCAGCGGCGAGGGCCACGCGGAGCGGGAGGACCGGCCAAAGTCCGAGGCCAATGACGGCAATGGCGGCGAGAACGAGGGCGCCCGCGACGTAACCGGAGCGCATGGGTTTTGCGATGGGCGCGCCGGGTGCGGGGTCACGCATGTACATGTACACAAGGACGCGCAGGTAATAGTAGGCGGCCAAAACGCTGTTGATGAGGAGCACAACGGTGAGGGCGATGTGGCCGGCGCCGATGGCTGCTTTGACGACGTTTAGTTTGCCGAAGAAGCCCGCGGTGGGGGGTACACCGGCGAGCGAGAGCAGGAAGAGGGAGAACGCGGCGGCGGCGGCGGGATGACGTTTGCCGAGGCCGGCGAGGTCTTCATAGCTGACCGCTTCAGCGCCGCGCGAGCCGCAGAGAATGAGCGCTCCGAAAGCGCCGACGGTGGAGACTGTGTACGCAAGGAGGTAAAAGAGAACTGCGCCCTGCGACTCGGCGCCGGCTTTTGGCATGGCGACGACGGCGACCAACACATAGCCGGCGTGGGCGATGGATGAGTACGCAAGCATGCGCTTGACAGACTCTTGTCGGCCGGCGGTGAGGTTGGCGACGGTCATTGTGAGGACCGCGAGGAAGGCGAGAACGGGCGGCCAGCCGGAGCCCCAAGACGCTAGGTCGGGGTGGCCGAGGGCGCCGAGAAGCACGCGAAGAAGCGAGGCAAACGCGGCGGTTTTGACGGCGACGGCCATGTACCCGGTGGCGGGTGTGGGCGCGCCTTCGTACGCGTCGGGCGTCCACATGTGAAACGGCACGGCGCTCACTTTGAAGGCCATTCCGACGAGAACGAGGGTGGCAGCGATGAGGGTGAGCCCGCGGTTGGGTTTGCCAACGGGCGTGATGAGCGCTTGGCGAATGCCGTCGAAGTCGGTGTGGCCGGTGGCGCCGTAGAGAAGCGCGGCGCCGTAAAGGAGCAGCGCGGCGGCGAACGAGCCGAGGAGGAAATATTTAACGGCGGCTTCAGTGGAGCGCGGTGACGTGCGGCGGAAGCCGGTCATTGCGTACACACCGAGGGACATTGTTTCGAGGCCGATGAAGAGCGAAAGCACGTCGCCCGCGGAGGCGAGGATCATTGCGCCGACGGTGGAGAACGTGAGGAGCGGGTAAAACTCGCCGCGATCAAGCTTGTGCTCGGGGAGGTACCCACCGGCGAGGAGCGCGGAGAGGCCGGCTCCGAGGCACAGAATGAACGAAACGAACGTGGTGAATCGATCGACAACGATGTAGGGCGCGACAGCGTTTGCGCCTTCGATCTTTTCAGGGCCGACGAACCAAACCGCGGCGGAGAAGATCGCCCCGACGAAAAGGGTAACGGCGGTGGCGAGGGCCAGCTCGGAAGACGGACCGGTGGGCCCATGTTCGTCATCATCGCGGCGGCGCGAAAACGCCTCGGCGACCATGAGAAGGGCGCCGCCGAGTGCAACGACGAGGAGCGGGGCCACTCCGAGAAGGGCGCGAAAGTTCACTTTGCACCTCCCGCATCGGCCTTGGCACCGCTGTCATCACCGGTGCTGTCAGATGTGTACACAGGGGCGCCTTTCAGGAACGCGGGTGAGAACGTTTCTTCGGGGAGCAACTGGGCCGCATTTTCGAGCGAAAACTGCACAGTTTGTCCCGAGACGGTTCTGAACTGCGTGTGGAACGCATCGACGCTGGCCTTCATTCTGTCGAGGAAGAGATTGGGGGCGAAGCCGATGACGAAGATCATGAGAACGAGGGGCGCGAGCGCGAGCGATTCACGCACCGTTAGGTCGGGCAGGTGTTTGTTTTTGGGGTTGGAAAGGGGCCCGAAAAACACCTTTTCGACAACGCCGAGCATGTACACAGCGGCGAGGATGACACCGGCGGCGGCGCCGACTGTGTGGATGCCGCTGAAGTTGGCGAGGCGTTCGGAAACGAAGGTTCCGCTGATGATCATAAATTCACCAACGAAGCCGTTGGTGCCGGGCACGCCGATCGACGAGAACGTGACGATGACGAAGATTGTTGCGTACACAGGCATGACCTTGGCGATGCCGCCGAAATCGCCCACTTCGCGCGTGTGGCGCCGGTCGTAGATCACGCCGACGAGCATAAAGAGCGCGCCGGTGGAAATGCCGTGGTTGACCATTTGGAGCACGGCGCCCTGCATGCCGCTCGGCGTGGCTCCGAAGAGGCCGAGCATGACGTAACCCAGGTGGGCAACGGATGAGTACGCAACGAGGCGTTTGATGTCGCGCTGTTTCCACGCGACGAGCGCGCCGTACAAGATGCCGCCCAAGATCGCGACGCCCGCAAGGTTGGCCGAGAGCGACGACGCGGGGCCGGGAAAGAGGCCCATGGAGAAGCGCATGTACGCGTACGTTCCGAGTTTGAGCATGACCGCGGCGAGGATGACGGAGCCGCCGGTGGGCGCTTGAACGTGGGCGTCGGGCAACCAGGTGTGCACCGGCCACATGGGGACTTTGATGAAAAACGCGATCGAGAACGCCCAGAAGCAGACCATTTGCATGGGGCGGGCGAGGGCAACGCGCGAGAGCGCCAGGTAGTCCCATGAGAGATGCCCGGTGAGCTTTTGATTGGCCCACACGAGGTAAATCATGGCGCCGAGCATGAGTACGCTGCCGGCCATTGTGTACAGGAAGAACTTGACTGCGGCCTTGATCTTGTCGGCCCCGCCCCAGATGCCGATCATCAAGTACATCGGCACGAGCATCAGCTCCCAGAACGCGTAGAACAGGAAGAGGTCGAGCGCGAGAAACGCGCCGATCATGGCTCCCTGAAGCAGCAGAAACGCGAAACACAGTTCTTTAATGCGCGTTTTGATGGAGCTGAACGATGCGTACGCAGCGATGGGCGTGATGAACGTGGTGAGCACCACGAGCCAGAGGCTGATGCCGTCGACAGCCACGTGATAGCGAACGCCGAGCGCGGGAATCCAGTGGCGGATGTATTGGAAGTGCCAGCCCGCTGTCATGGGCGTTGCGAGCAGCCAGAGCGAAGCAATGAAGCCGACGCCGAGCACCGCAAGCGTGAAGCCACGAAGCAGCGAGAGCATTTGGCGCGGCATGAAGAGGACGGCGACGGCGCCGACCAGCGGCAGGCCGATGAGTACATTGAGCAGATGGCGCCACTCGTCGTGCGCGGCGCCGTCGGGCACGGGCGCATCGGCGCCGGTGACGAGCGCCTGCACCGCGAGCGCCGTGAGGCCTGCGATGATTGCAAGGCCGACACGGAGCTTCGTGGTGGGGGCCGATGCGGCTGCGTCGTCGGCTTCATCTTTGCCCACGGCCCGCAATTTGAGCGGCGCGCTCGGCACCATGGCTGCGATTGCCGCGGCGGCAATCGCCGGCCAGTAGCGAAAGAGCATCGAAAAGATGTTCATTTTTCGGCTCCCTTGTTGTTGCCCTGATCGGCGCCGCGCGGGAGCAGGAGCTTGTGAATGTCGTCGGCCGGAATTTCACCGGTGGGGA
The DNA here is from genome assembly GCA_016712345.1 of Polyangiaceae bacterium. Taxonomy (GTDB): domain Bacteria; phylum Myxococcota_A; class Polyangia; order Polyangiales; family Polyangiaceae; genus JADJRH01. The sequence goes on along the minus strand of JADJRH010000011.1, from coordinate 420,436 downwards.
TATCGGGCCGGACCATGCCGGGCACGTTGGGAGGAGCCGCTCCCTTGCCATCGGACTGCGCTTTTGCTCCCGGAGGCAATCCCGGTCGCTCCAACGCAACGGTGTGGCTTGTTTCAAGCTGGAAAGCGTTTTTTACGAACACTGTGACGTTTTTCTTTTCACCCGGTTGAAGGCGCACGGTGACGGCGCTGCGCTCGGTGAGCTGCGAGTCGGTGCCTGTGAGGCCCTCCCAGCGGAATGTGTACCCATAGCCGGGTGCCGCTGCGAGCTTCACTTCGCCCGTGGATCGAAGCGATGTGTCGTCGGCTGTGACGTCGGCGTGGGGGTACACCATGAACCAGCCGACGCCTCCGAGACCGAGGAGCATGACGGCTGCGTACACCTGAATGCGCCCGGTTTGCAGCGTTCGAAGGAGTGTGCCCGCGAGTGCTGTGAGCATGGCCGTGAGGCGCGCGAGAACGCCGTCGATGAACCACTTGTCGGCCATGGTGAAAATGTCGGCGAGGGCGTCGACCATTCCAACAACCGTCGCGTCGTAAAGTTCGTCGATGCGCCACTTGTCGTAGATCAAGCGGTACAGGCCGCCGGCCTTTTCGGCGAAGACCTTTTCAGGCTGGCCGGCGCGATTGAGGTACACATACATCGCGGCCGCTGTGCCCACGAGAAACGCCGCGAATCCCGGCGCCATCATGACCCACATGAGGCCTTTGGCGCCCTCGCGTTCGCTCACGAAACCTTCAGCGCCTTTGAACACCGGCTCAAGGAAATGCCCGAGCGGTGCGATGTGAATGGGGTGCGCATTGAGGAAGCCGGCGAAAAGAGCAAACGCGGCGAGAACCACAAGCGGCGCCGTCATCGGCGCGGGCGATTCATGCGGCTCGGGCCCTTCGAGCGGCTTGGATGTGTCGTGCTCTTCGTGATGATCGTGGTGGTCGTGACCGGCGTGCGGATCCGTCCAACCGCGAACAATGGACCAGCCGCGGAAGTTGCCGTGGAAGGTCATGAAGTACGCGCGGAACATGTAAAACGCGGTCATTGTTGCCGCGAGGATCGCGCCCCAATAGATCGCTTGGCCAAGCCAGGGCGGCCACTCGTACGGCGCCATGCGCGGTGTGGCCGCGGCTTTGCTGTTCACCACGTTGTTGGAGAACGCGCTCCACAAAATTTCGTCTTTGGACCAGAAGCCGGCGGTGAGCGGAAACCCGGCGATCGCGCAGCACGAAGCGAAAAATGTCCACCGCGTGATGGGCATGAAGCGCTTGAGGCCGCCCATATTTCGCATGTCCTGCGAACGGTCGGTGTCGTGAATGCGAGCGTGCATTGCGTGAATGACGCTGCCGGCGCCGAGGAAGAGGCAGGCCTTGAAAAACGCGTGCGTGAAGACGTGGAAAAACCCGGCCGCGAATGCGCCGACGCCGACGCCGATGAACATGAAGCCGAGCTGGCTGACGGTTGAGTACGCAAGCACCTTTTTGAGGTCGTGCTGGAACAATCCGATACTCGCTGCGAGGAGCGCGGTGACAACGCCGATGACGGCGACCACGGCCATTGCCGCGGGCGAGAGCAAAAACACGAAATGGAGACGCGCGACGAGGTACACACCGGCGGTGACCATGGTTGCGGCGTGGATGAGCGCGGACACCGGCGTGGGGCCGGCCATTGCATCAGGAAGCCAAATGTACAGCGGCACCTGAGCGCTCTTGCCGGCGCAGCCGAGGAACAGCGCCAGCGCAACGAGCGTTGCTGCGTACACTTGGACCGGCTTGTCGGGGATGATGATGTTGCCCAAAAACACCGGCAGCGTTTCTTTTGAAAGGTTGCCGATCGGCCAGATTTTTACCGGGGCGAGGAGGCTCAGCTTGCTGTTGTCGATGCCTTCCCAGGTGAGGCTGCCGCAGTAATAAACGAGCAGCGCCATGGCCAGGATGAGGCCGAAATCGCCGATGCGATTAACGATGAACGCCTTTTTGCCGGCGCGCGCATTTTTCTCATCGTCAAACCAAAACCCGATGAGGAGGTAGCTGCACATGCCGACGCCTTCCCAACCCACGAAGAGCACGGGAAGGTTGTCGCCGGTGATGAGCAACAGCATCGCGAAGCAAAAGAGGTTTAGGTAGCAAAAGAACCGGTGATAGCCGGGGTCTTTTTTCATGTACTCCGACGCGTAGAGGTGGATGAGAAAGCCCACCCCCGTCACGACGAGCATCATCGTCGCGGTCATTGCGTCGACGCTGAACTTCACGTCAATGGGTACACTGTTGCCCGATTGTCCGGTCACGCTCATCCAGCGCCAGACCGTCCAAGAGAGCCGTCCGCCGTCGTGCGGAACGCTCAGGAACGTGACCACGCTGGCCAAAAACGCTCCACCGATCGCGGTGAGCGCCATCAAGCGAACGGCTTCTTTGCCGAGCCGCTTGCCGAACACCCCGTTCACGAAGGCGCCGATCGCGGGGAGCAAAAGCACCACCGCGAGCAGCGCAAAGTCCTTCGTGTCAAACTGGTTTCCTAGCACTTTCCTGGCTCCGACCTAGTTCTTGAGAAGGTTCGCTTCGTCCGAGTGAATCGTTTTTCGAACACGGAAAAACGCGAGGACGATCGCAAGGCCCACAGCAGCTTCAGCCGCTGCCACCGCGATCACGAAAAAGGCCAGATTTTGGCCGGCGTGATTGGCGGCGTGCAGCCGGTTGTACGCAACGAGCGTGAGGTTCACGCTGTTCAACATCAGCTCAATGCTCATCAGCAGGACGAGCAGATTTCGCCTTAAAAGAAAGCCGACGGCGCCGACAACGAAGAGAACCGCCGCGACGATGAGAAAATATTCAACGGGGACGGTGCTCATCCTGCCTCCTTCGCGTGGGCGGTATGGGCTTCGGCTTCACCTGAAGCTTGTTTTGTAGGCTTTTTTGCAACGGCCACTTTGACCGCCGACGTTGGGTCGATCTGTTTGCCGCGCGCCACCGCAACGGCGCCGACAACGGCAACGAGAAGCAGCGCACCCGAAAGCTCAAACGGCACAATGTGCGTTGTGAACAGTTCGCGGCCGATCCCTTCAATGGTCCCGTGCCCCGGCGGGAGCTTTGGAAGAGCCGCGATCTCGGTTCGCGTGCGCCACAGGAGCGACATGGCGCCGACGGAAGTCACGAGCAGAACGCCCGCGCCGAAGTAGCGCGACACCTTCGTTCCGGCCGCACCCGCGCTTGTGGTGGCCTGCGGTCCAAGAAGCATGATCACGAACAGAAACAGAACGACGACCGCGCCTGCGTACACAATGATCTGAATTGCGGCGAGGAACTCGGCCGCGAGTTGCAGATACATCCCGGCGATGCCGACGATCGCCGTGAGCAATCCCATGGCGCCGCGAATGGGATTTTTTGCGGCGACCGTGCCAATTCCACCAAGCAGAACAAGCAGGGTTGTCAGCCCAAAAAACAGAAGATCGAACGTGCCGATGCCGCTCATAGTGCAAGCCTCCGCGTACCCGACTTGCCCTTGGTGACAATGAACTCTTCGAGTTCACGCCGGAACTTGAGCAAAAAGCCCAAGGTTGGCATCGCCGTTCCTTCGCCGAACGCGCAGATCGTGTTGCCCATAATGTTGCTCGCGATCTCGCTCAGACGATCGAGTTCAGCGACCTCGGCTTCGCCCTGCACAATTCGATCAAGGATGCGGAAGAGCCACGCGCTTCCTTCGCGGCACGGCGTGCACTGGCCGCACGACTCGTGCCGATAAAACTGCAAGAGGTTGTGAAACGCGAGCACCGGATCGGCGAGATCCGAAAGCACAATCGCGCAACACGTACCGAGCATTGTTCCAAGCGAGCGGAACGTGTCGACGCCGAGCGGCACGTCGAGAACGCTCTTGCCGTCGTACGGATGCAGCGGACTCTTCGGATCCGGCGCTTTGACGATCTCTTCAGCGCGAAGGATGGGGCACGACGACCCGCCCGGAATCACCGCCAAAAGCTCACCGCCTTTTACGCCGCCGCCGAGATCGTAAATGAGTTCGCGCAGCGTGAGCCCCACCGCGCACTCGTAAATGCCGGGCTTGTTCACGTGACCGCTCACGCCGAAGAGCCGAGCGCCGCCGTCTTTCAAGTTGTGAATGGCCGAGAGCTTGGAGAAGTTGTCGCCGCCCATCGCGAGCGCCGTGGGAACAATCGCGATCGTCTCAAGATTGTTCACCGTGGAGGGCATTCCAAACGCGCCCGCCTGCGCCGGAAACGGCGGCTTTAACCGAGGTTCGCCGCGCTTGCCTTCGAGCGAATTGAGCAGGCTCGTTTCTTCGCCGCAAATGTACGCTCCGGCTCCGGTGTGTACATACACCTCCACCGGGTAGTCGATCCCGAACGGCTTGTCGCCGAGGTACCCTTTTTTCTTGGCCTCGGCGATCGCTTCCCAGAGGCGCGCTTTTGCGAGATGAAGCTCATCGCGCACGTAAATGTACGCAGCGTGCGCGCCGATCCCGAAACAGCCGATGATGCAACCTTCGACAATGGAGTGCGGATTTTTCTCCATGATCGTTCGGTCTTTGAAGGTGCCCGGTTCACCCTCGTCCGCGTTGATCACCAGGTAGTGCGGCTTCTCCGGTTTCGGCGGCCACGGCATGAAGCTCCACTTCACACCCATCGGGAATCCGGCGCCGCCGCGACCGCGAATGTTCGCGGCTTTCATCTCATCGATCAGGGCCGCGCGATCCATTTGCAGCGCGCGTTTCGCCTGCTGATAGCCGCCGTCTCTTTCATAAACGGCGAGCGTGTGCCCGTCGGAGTCGCCGTATCGCTTCGTCAGGTAACTCGTTCGCTGAAGCATCGGTTACCTCGTCACCCGGTCGAGAATCTTGTCGACCTCGGCGAGAGTTAGATTTTCGTAATAGTCGCGATCGACCTGCATCATCGGGCCGCTCCCGCACGAAGCGAGGCATTCGGCTGTTCGCAGCGTCACCTTGCCATCGCGCGTTGTTTCACCGGCGTGAATGCCGAGCCGCTTTTCGCAGTGCTTCAACACGTTTTCAGCGCCGGCGAGAGCACACGGAAGCGTGCGACACACCCAAACCTGGTGTTTCCCAACCGGCTCTTTGTTGAAGAGCGAATAAAACGTCGCAACACCTTTTACGTGCGCGGCCGACAGATCCAGCCGCTTTGCAACGTATTCGCAGATCTCGTCCGACACCCAGCCATGCTGCTCTTGACACAAATGCAAGAACGGAATGGTCGCGGCCATTTTGGTTGGATACCGCGACAGGATCTCCTGAAGCGTTCGTTCGCGCTCGTCTGATAGGGCGAAAGTCATAGCTTGCTCGCGTGAGACCACGAAGACCGTCAGGGCAACGTGGGCGCATTCGCACGGCGTGGGCCGCGCAGGGCGGCGGCACGCTAGTCTCGGGTCGCGATCCCACGCAAGGGACTTGTGAAACGTTGCTACTCTCAGTAGGCTGCCGCCCCATTCGCGCCCCCGACAGTGGTAGTGCGCGATCGGCGGAACGAGCACGCCGCTCGTTCTCTTAGTGGAGGTAGGCGAGTGTTCTGTCCGAATTGCGGGACGCAAAATTCAGAAACAGCGTCCACATGCATCAAATGTGGCTTCAACCTCAAGGGAGCCGCCGCCCCCAAGTTTAAGGGCACCATGCTGATGACAAATCAGCCTGCGGGCGCCCCGGCTCCAGGCGCGCCTCCCGGTCCGCCTCGGCCCGCCGCCCCGCCTGCACCTGCGGCGCCCGTCGTGGGTCAAGGCCCGCAAGGCCTTGCCGGAACGGTGATCGGCGTGCCCCCTGCGGGGCTCGGCGCATCCGCCGGGCCTCCCGGTGCACCGCCCCCACCCCCCGGCGCTCCGCCGCCCGGTGCACCGCCTCCCGGTCAACCGGCGTTCGGCGGCGCTGCCGGCGGTCCCGGTGGTTATTCGCCGGCCGGTCCCCCGCAGGGCGGAGTCAATCCGCTCGGCGGCACCATGGCCATTGACCAACTCCCCGGCTTCAATCCGCCCCCTGCGCCTCCCGCTCAACCGGGCTTTCCGCCGCCCGGCGGTGGGCCCCCCGGCGGTGGTTTCGGTGCCCCCCAGCCCGACCCCAACGCGGGTGGGTTCGGCGGTCCCCCGGCGTACGGCCAGCCTCCCCCCGGCGGCTACGTCGATCCGTCGGTTCAAGCCTCCGGCGGCTTTGGCCAACCCCAGGCTCCCGGCGGTTACGGTCAACCGGCGCCCGGCGGTTACGGCCAGCCCGATCCCATGATGGGACAGCCCGGCATGGGCGGCCAACCCGGTTACGGCCAGCAGCCCCAAATGGGCTACGGCGGCGCACCCGGTGGCTTTGGAGCGCCCGGCGGCGGTGCTCCCATGGCGGCGCCCGGACAATTCGGCGCGGCTCCCATGGGCGGCGGTTACGGCGGCGGCGGAATGGGCGGCGCGGGCCCCGTGGGTCAAGTGCGCAACCCCGTCATGACCCTCGTCATCAGCTTGTTTTGCTGCCTCTACGGCATCTACCAGCAATGGACAATGCTGAACGAGCTGCAAGCGTACACACGCGATGACAGCTTCAAACCTTGGTACATGTTCATCCCGCTCCTCAACCTTTACTTCCTCCTGTTTAAGGTTCCCGAGCAGGTGACCAAAGCCAAACAAATGGCCGGCAGCCGCAATCCGCAGGCCTCCAGCATCGTTGTGTACTTCTTCATCTTCTACTACGCGCTCGCGAAAGACCTCAACGAGGTCTGGCAGCCCCAGAGCTAACCCAGCGCATGTTACCCAACGCGGCCTCTCCCGCCTCGCCCATCCAAGGGTACAGCGAGCGCGCGGAGGGGCCGCTCCACATTCTCAGCCAGCGTCACAAAGTGGGGCGCGCCCTTCGCCTGGCGCTCATCGCAGCCGCCCTCGCCGGCGCTGTGTACACAAAAATTCCGCTGTGCCCGTTTGCGTTTCTCACGCGCCACCCCTGCCCCGGATGTGGACTCACGCGCGCCTCCATCGCCATGATCGCCGGTGATGTACACACGGCCGCGCACCTCCACCCGCTTGTGTTTCTCGTCACGCCGATCATCGCGATCATGTTCGGGTACAACTCCTACTCGTACGTTCGCTTCGGAAAGTGGTTTGCCTCCGAGCGCTTCAATTCGCCGCTCTTCAACGCCGCTTGGATCATCATCGGCGCACTCATGATCGCCCTGTGGATCGCCCGCTTCTTCGGCGCATTCGGCGGCCCCGTCCCCGTCTAGACCCCAAAAAAGCGCCAAGAACAATTCGGACGCTTGTCGCTTTCGAAGCAGCTTGCAAACACCGCTTTTCGAAGAGATTCCAGCCGGCGGCGTTTGGCGACTTCAGGTGATCAAAACGTACCTGGCACCGGTCTCGCCGGTCTCACGTTTTCGTCCCGGCTGCACGCGCCACAGAACTCCATGCAGAGAGCCTGTTGCGCCACGCTTCTCGCTTTTCCATGCGGTGACGGGCAAGGGTGTCCCGTACGTCTCAACAAGACCTGAAACCGTCCTTCGCAAAACGTCGTGGCTGTCATCGCTCGATTTAGATCTAGCTGCCCCCCAGCGGCGCGCGTGTGGGGGGCCCACATCGCATCGAATTGACGAACGCCGCTCAATAGCGCCAACCTCGCTCCATGAGCGGCGCAGCCCTCGCGTTTTATCCGCTGTGGGCCGCATCGCTCGCCGTGGGCTTCACCGCTTGGCGCCTTGGCCGGTCGGTCGGTCGCGGCCTCGTCATCCTCTGTTTCGCGCTCGCCGCGTGGGTCACAGGCCTCGTTCTTCTCGTTGCAACACAAAGCGTACACAACGCTTCCGCCGCGTCGATCTCGGTCGCCGACCGGTTCATCCCCATGGGCATGGTGCTCGCCGGAGCCTTCATTCACGCCGGCGCCGACATCGCCCAAATCAAAGATCGACGCATTGTGTACACATCGTACGCCGTCGCTATCGCCGTTGCGATCTTCGGCGCCGCGTTTCCCCGCCTCCTCTACGGGCCGGGTGTGCGCGGCGCCGGGCCCCTCTTTTTCCCGCTCGCAGCGCTTTCGATCGCGGGCGTTTTGGCAAACAAGCTCTGGCTTTTTTCCCTCATTCGAAAGTGCACCGGCCCGCAGCGAAGCCGGCTCCTCGTGCTCCTCGTCGCCAATTTCGCAGCCTCCATCGGCGGCGGCGGCGCCGCGGCAATTCGCGTTCTTGATCTCGCCCCAATCGAGCTGTCGGCGCCGTTCTTGTTGCTCTCGATCGTCCTCGCCACACACGCCGTTGTTTTCGAAGAACGCGGCCGCTCGCGTGACGTTCTCGTCCAAGCCCTTGTGTACGCCGTGCTCACCGCGCTCTTTTCGGCGCTTGGCCTCACCCTATTTTTCAAGCTCCTTCCGCATCTTTCGCCCGGCCCGCAAATCGCGTGGATCGCCTTCGTCATTTTCTTCGCCGCGTTGCCTCTCGATCCAATGCGCTCGCTCCTCGTCGACGCCATCGGCGCTCGAATGTTCGCGCGCCCGATCGCTCTCGACGTATTGACCCGCGAGATCGAGACAAAAGAAGTGGAGCGCGAACAGGCCGAGGGCCTCGCCGAACTTGGGCGCCTCGCGAGCGCCGTTGCTCACGAAATTCGCAACCCCCTCGGCGTCATTGTCGCCCAAGCCAAAGTCCTCGAAAAACAGGGCGCATCCGCCGAGCAAGTCGCCGAGATCCGCGCCCAGGTCGATCGAGCCAAACACTTTCTCGACGACCTATTGCGCTTTGCAAAACCGCGCCCGCTCGCCCTTCGCGAACTCGATGTTCGAAGCGTCGCCGGCCTCGCCGCTTCCAACGTTCGCCAAGCCATGGGCCTCACCGGCGACGGTCCATTTCGCATCGAAGAAGGCTCGCCCATGTTCATCGAGGCCGATCGCAGCGCCGTTCTCGACGTGGCCACCGCCCTTTTTCAAAACGCCGCGATCGCCGTGTCTGAACAGCCCGACGGTCACGTCATTGTGGCGTTCAACGACCTCGGCAAAACGATCGAAATGGTCGTCACCGACAACGGCCCCGGCGTCCCCAGAGAGATTGAGTCACGCCTCTTTCAGCTCTTTGTGACGGGCCGCGGCCGCGATCACGCCCACCCCGGCACAGGCATCGGCCTCGCCCTCGCCACCCGCTGGCTAGCTCGGCACGGAGGCTCACTCCGCCACGAGCGCCCCACAAACGGTGGAGCCCAATTCATCGCCGTGTGGCCCAAAGCCGCCGCCCGATGATAGAAGCGCTGTCTGTGTCCGCCGCGTCCGCACCCAAGGCCCGTTCCAAAGGTCTGAGCGCATTGCTTGCAACGAGGCGCGTGATCTTGTGCGTCGGGTGCGGCGGCGTTGGCAAAACCACCACCACCGCGGCCCTCGGGCTCGCCGCCGCGCGCCGCGGCAAACGCGTTCTTTGCCTCACCATCGATCCGGCGCGCCGCCTCGCTCAAAGCCTCGGCCTCGCCGAGATGAAAACCGAAGCGCAGCGCGTCGATCCCGCTCGTTTCACCGAGGCCGGCATTGAGGTCCGCGGGTCAATGACCGTCATGATGCTCGACACAAAGAGCACCTTTGACGGCCTCATCGACTCGCTCGCGCCCAGCAAAGAGCAGCGCGATCGCATCCTCAACAACGTTCTTTACCGGTACATCTCCACATCGCTCGCGGGTACACAAGAGTACATGGCCATGGAGAAGCTCTACTCCATGCGGTCAAGCCCCGATTACGACCTGATCATCCTCGACACTCCGCCCACCGCTAACGCGCTCGACTTTCTCGACGCACCCGAACGATTGGTCGGCGCCATCGACAGCGCCGCCACGCGCTGGTTTTTAGAAGCCGTTCAGGGCTCGGGCAAGTTCAGCGTCAACCTGCTCGCTCGCAGCGCCGCGGCCGTATTGCGCGGCATCGGCAAAATGACCGGCGGCGGCTTTCTGGAGCAGGTCGCGGCCTTCATCACCGAAATCAACACCGTCTTCGGCGGTTGGAAAAAGCGAGCCGACGCCGTGGCGGCAGCGCTTCGAGGCCCCGACGTAGCCTACGTTCTCGTCACAACGCCCGACCCGCTTTCGGTGCGCGAAGTTCGCTTTTTTGCGGAGCGCCTCAAAGAGCAATCCATGCGCCGCGACGCTTTCGTGGTAAACCGTGTACACCCCGTATTCGGAAGTCTACCCACCGCGGCTCAAGTATCTACCCTTCTCCAAGACCGCGAAGTTGCCATGTCAGACCGCGGTGCGGAAAGGTTGCTACGTGCGGCGGACGATGAAAGTCGCCTCGGCCGCCAGGACCAAATACACCTCCTTGGGCTGGAAGGTTCATTGGAAGATGAAGCGTCGGGAGGCAGCCTGGTGGTACATATTCCCGCCTTCCCGTATGACATTCACGATCTACCCAGGCTGGCCCGCATTGCCGACGTGCTCGCCCCCACCTGACGGCAGCGGGCCGAAAACGAGAGGGATTTTTTCGGCACAGACGAATGTTCAGATTGTGTTCGTCTGGGGCTGCTAACGTTTGATCGCCGCCAAAATTTCAATTGCTACCGGCAGTAGAACGCGGGCACCTACCATGGCATTGGCCGCCGACTGCCCCTCGTTGGAGCGGAGCCATTGTCCGGCGCCGAAGATGGTGAACGCCCCAAAAATTGACAGACCTACCTCCCCATGCGCACCCATGCGCTGCGTCAGGGTTTGGGTAGCTTTGTCGCGCTGACCTTCCCATACGAATCCGGGAGAAAACTCAAGTCCGATGGCAGAATAGCCGGGCCAACCGCGAAAACGAAGCTTGGGCACAAGAAACCAACCATCGGCGTTGTCGTTGAAAAGTCCACCCGCCTCAACCGCCGGCCCAAGTTGCAACGCTGAGCGACCAATGCGGGCGTAATACCCAAGCTCACCTGACAACCTGAAAAAGTCTTTATCGTACGTTCGTTCGTTAAACGAGCGCTGGTATGCAAACACGCCGTCGATACTGAGCGAGTGGAGGCAGGCCGGCCCGGACACAAAGAGGCAAAAGACCGCTCGCTTGTTTCGACCGGTCACGTCGCGTGAGGTTTGAGCCGCAGCTTCGCCCTGGCCCGCGAGAGCCGCCGTTCCAAAAACAACCCCCGCCACAGCCGCGCGCGCAACGTGTTTTAGGCCTACTCTCATCGTCCTTCAGGCTACAATCAGCGCGCACCTATTCACAAGACGGCGAGCACAGTTACCACGCGCAGCCAATGAGCCAACCGGCCCGCTGCTTTTTCATGGTAGAATCGCAGCCGATGGCCGCCCAACGTGCCGCGAATTTTTCTACCGCGCACCCCTTAGGCGGTTTCGCACGCTGCGCGGCGAGCTTTTTCGCGGTTGTTGCCTTCAGCGCATGTACCGACCCCGTCGCCCCACAGCGTCCAATCGAGCGGGAGGGCTCTACCCATGCCATGCCCACTCCAGATCGCAGGCGCGAGCAAAACGCCGTTGCCGAAAACTCAGCGTGTATTGCCTGCCACACAGACCAAGCCCGTGAATGGGAAGGTTCCCGGCACCATACCGCCCACACAAACGACGCGTATCAAAAGGCCCTCGCCATTGAGCCGTCCTCGTTTTGTCGAGGCTGCCACGCCCCCGAGGCCGATCCTACCCATCAAGCCAAACCGGCCGTGGGCGCATTGGGCGTTGGATGTGTCACCTGCCATGTCACTTCACCCGGAACAGTGCTGGCAGCTCCCCTTTCCAACCCTCTTACCTACCCACCTTCAAGTGATCCACCTTCAGGCCTTGGCGCGAGCGCGCTCCCTCCCCACACAATCGTTCGATCCGCCGATTTTGCCGGTGCCAAAGCGTGTGAACACTGTCATGAGTTCAAGTTTCCCGTGCCGCGCGGCAACGAAGATCGAGACTACATGCAAACCACGGTTCGCGAGCATGCGCGCGCTTCCACAGCCAATCTGACATGCAGTAATTGCCACATGCCTGAAACGGGTTCTCACAGGTCACACGCCTTCAACCAAACCCGAAATACAGCGTGGTTCGTTCAAACCCTGGCCGTCAAAGCCGAGTGGAGCGATCCGTCCACCTTTCAACTAACCCTGGCGCAGCAGGCTCCCGGCCACGGCTTTCCAACGGGAGATCTCTTTCGAAGAGTACACATTCACGTTGAAGTGAGGGCTGACAGCGGCGAAATATTATACCACGAAAATCGTGTTCTTGCCCGCCATTTTGACTTGGTTCCAGGTTATTCAGGTCGGCAGCTCACCGGTGATAACCGCATTTTCGACGAACCGTTGGCCATCCCATTTTCGGTCTTGTTACCCACCCCTCACACCCAACACTCAACCTTGTTTTGGAATGTGGAGTACCAGCGCGCGGCGACCGTGGGCACGGGCAAAAACCCTGACGAAGTTCAGATTGAATCGGTGGAGCCCCTCCAGTCCGGCCAAATCCCGGTGCCCGAAGTCACACCCAATCCCCAACGGTCCACCGGTTATCAATGAACTGAACCACCACGTCGCGGAGCACCGCTTATGTCCACACGTCGATCAATCCAGCCCCTTTTCGGCGCCTTTGTCATGCTCTCCGCGTGCAGCTCCAAAATCACCCCCGCCCCAGATCGCACCGGGCCGCCGCTTCTCACCCCTGTTGAAGTGACGGTCGACGGAAAAAAATTGGACAACACGTTTCAAATTGAAGGGGCACTCATGGTTACTCAGGGTGCCCGCGTGGGAAGGTGGACAAATGGGAAGGTAGAATGGGTAGGTGAAACGCCGCTCATAGAAGATCGCTCCGTGGGGTACGTTCACAAAGTGAGCGGTAAATGGCCCGATGCGGTGGATGCTCTCTACTCCAACCCTTCCGGCAGGTGGAACCGGTCGTCGTATGTCGCCGTCACCGGAAAGCGCAATCCTCCCACTGAAAAAGGAAAAGCCCTTGTATCCGGCGGCGCCACCGACCATATCGCCGCGATTGTGAAACTCGGCAACTCCACATTTGTAGTTGAACGAGGCTTCATGGGAAGGTTTATCGAGTTCACCGTTATTGACGGACCGGCCATTCCCCACAAGCCCAAACTGGCCAAAGACGAGGGCTGCGAGCGCCAATCCAACCCCCGATTCAAGGGCCCGCCCGACGAGTTCGTCAACCTTGAGGTGGCTGTATTGCCACTCGCTATTGAATCCACCCGAAACGGTTATCTCGTGTCGATCGGTCAACATTGCAAAACCGAGAAATGGACGGCCGAGGTGTGGGATCCCAACGGCAAGTCGATGCTGTTGGATCTACCCATTGTCTACTCGCGAGACGCACCTCACAGCGACGGTACCCCGGCTCTGTTTCGAGGAAAAGGCAACGACCTTTGGTTTCTTGCCCATCCCACCGCGCCGATTCTTCACTTTGAAAACGGCGCATTTGAGCGCGTGGAGGGGGTTACAAAACCATTTATAACAGCTTTTGCTTCTCCCGACGGTACACTTCACGCATCCGACGGGCAAACCATACACCGGTATGATCAGGCCCGGTGGGAAAACGCCGCGCACCTTCCGTGGACGGAAGACGATGGTTCAATGACGTATTACGACGGATCGTTTTGGATAGACGGCAAAGAACTTCGTCCAAACGGCGGGCTTGAACCGCGACCTGACTGTTCCACTCCGTATGTACACATTGCCGACGGGGACAATGTGGATGAAATGGCGGCCAAAACAACCGCCGCAAAAACGGCCCTTTCAACCTTCCCAGACGGCTCCTCCATCACATTGGTCAGGTACCAAAAGGCATTTCACCACTTTTTGGGCGCCGCCGTCCGTTCAACAAAACAAGCTGAATCGCTCGCAAAACACCTCCAAACAAGCCTTGGCAGCGATTTCCCCCGTCCGCTCTGTTTTGAACCGCCCACGGGCTCCATCACCATTCACCTTTAGAGAAGTGCCACGGAAACATCTGGAAACCTGACACGTCACGCAAATGACCTGTGACGCCTCCATTCCTGACACGTCTCTTCACCACGGAGTCACGGAGATCACGGAGATCCACGGAATTTTTTTGTGTATCAGACTGCAATAGGCCTGCACAGCCTGGCCGATCACCTGTCAGGCTTGGGATCGTGGGTAATGTGTACCCATTGCAGCTAATGAAACAAAAACTCCGTGTTCCTCCGTGTCCTCTGTGATTCCGTGTTGACTACGACCTTACAGTACCCCAGACGCTTCAGGTCTTGGGATGGCGCTTCAGTCGTCGCTCTCGGTCGGGAACAGGGCGAACACTTTCAGGTGAGTATCGGTGCTGCGACGTTTTGCCCACTTGACAACCGAGGCCCATTTCGGTTCTCGTTACGGTTACCCCCATGCGCGCCCTTCCCTCCCCTCGCCTGGTCTCGCTCGCCGCCATGTCGCTCGTTTTGGCAACATCCGCGAGCGCATTCGCCGCCGCCAAATATGTCATGCTCAAAAGCGGCTCGGGTGACGGGTACGCAGCCTTCAACGTGGATGAAGTGGGCTTTACCCTCGGGTGTGGAGGCCCCGCCGCCTCTATGGAAGGTATTCAGTTTGACCCTGTGGGCGCCGCACCCCAACAAAACGTTAACTGCAACACTCAACTCTACGTTCTCGACCCTGTTGGCAAACGTCGCCAGTCCCTTATTCACGGCCAGTGGAACTACTTTTTAGAATGTGGGGGTGACCCTGCAAAAGAGTTTGAAATCGACTCAACTTCCATCCTCTCCGACGTGACCGTTGGAACTTATAAACGGATCACCGTTTTTACACTGCCCAACATTCCATCCATCACCGTTTCGCTTACCCAGCGCGCTCAGGGCGCAGAGCTGATCCAGGCGTACACTTTCAAAAACGATACCCTCAAAGACATCACGCTTCGCCTGGTTCGCGTGGCCGACCTTGACGTGGAGTACACAGGCAACTTTACCACCAACCTCGGCGGTCCCTACGGAATCAACGGGGCGTACGTGACGGACCAGGGTGGCACCGCTCAAATGGCCATCACCGCTGAAGGTGGCAAGTTTGACGGGTGGCGTATTTTTCAAAACACCGGCGGCGCCGCGGCGGCCCACTCCACAACCTGGGTCAACTTTGGGTACACAGCCAACCAGCTCAATGGGTATTTTCCTGGCGGCGCACAGCGGCTTCCCCGCGTACTCCGCCATGTTCGGCGCTCCCGCTCCCATGCCTGAAAACCGAGACACGGCGGCGGTATTGCAGTCCAGTTTTACCGTTCTCGCCAACCAGTCGGCCACTTTTACAACACGCACAATCGGCGTTCCCGGCGTGACACTTGTGGATACCGACGGCGACGGCATTCCCGACGAGTCTGACGGTTGCCCCGACGTGGCCGACATGGCCGACCCCGACGCCGATCTTGATGGGAAGGGCAACGCCTGTGACAACTGCCCTACCACTGCAAATCCAGACCAAAAAGACCAAGACGGTGACAAAGTCGGCGACGCATGTGAGGTCAAGGACGGCGGCCCCTGCAAAGACGCGGCGCCCTGTTTTTCCAATTTCTGCGTGCAAGGTGTGTGTTGCAGCGCAGCCTGCAACGATGGGTGTTCCACCTGCCTCAAGACAGAAGGAGCCACCGCCGACGGAATCTGTACACCGCTCACCGCCACCACCTGCGACGACGGAAGCTTGTGTACAAAAAATGACCAGTGTACAAACGGGGTTTGCGGCGGACAGCCCTCCGTCACGTGTGAACCGCCGGGAATCTGCAAAGAAAAAGGCGTATGCAACGGTCAAACAGGCAGTTGTGAATATGCCGATTCGCCTGTGGGCACCGCATGCGACGACGGAAACGAGTGTACAAATCCCGATGGGTGTGCCGCGGGCGCGTGTATTGGAAACAACAAAATCGACGGTTCACCCTGTACAAACGGTACATGTTTCGGCGGCACATGCATCCTTGACTCCGGTGGCAACACCGGGTCCGGTTCCACCGGCACGGGCATGTCCACTTCGTCGGGCGGCGGCAACTCCGGCGGCGGGGGTTCGTCGAGCGGGGGTGGCGCACAGGGAGGCTCCTCCTCCGGCTCGGGGGGAGAAAATCCAAGCCATCTTCAGGGCACGGGTTGCAGTATCCAATCCAATGCAAATCCACCCTGGACAATGCTCTCCGCGTTGGCCGCTCTCTCCGCCCTGGCGGCCAATCGGCGCGCCAAACGCCGCCCCAAATGCCCGGCTTGAAATTGTAACACGCGTAGAGTACACTTCCTGTTGAGACTTTTACCGGGGAGTCTGCCGTGGGTTTGAACCAGCATCCAAGTCTCCGCGGTACTTCCTTCACACTGCTGCTCACCGCAGCCTTGTTTCCGGCCTGTTCCGCGCCGGCCCCCCTGGTAGAAGCCCCGACTACTCCCAAAGCTCCACAATTTACCTATCAAGATCTCACCCTTGCCCCACCTCGTCCGGTGCCCCCCGCCGCTCTGACGAAGCAAGCGGTTTCTACCGATATTGACAGACTGCTGTTTGCGCTTGACCGAGGATATGGCGGCCGCGGATTTGTTGCCGAAAGCGCATGGAAGGCCATGGTTTCGGGGCTTGAAAAACTGCGCAATCGCGCCGCCTCTCCCTCCGAACTTTGCGATCACATCGCCGACGCTTTGTGGGAGCTGCCCGACGCCCACCTTTCTTCCCGCCGCAGGCTCGAAGGCGCCAAGGCCTCCACAAAGTGTGGAACGCTCTACAAAGCGGCAAAACGATCCCCGTCGGTGGGTAAAAACCTAACCCCTCCTGAAACTGTCTGGTCGTTCGGCGCCCTGTCGAGTGGGTACATTTCCGTCGGGGTCTTTTCTATTCAAAGTTTTCCCCTTCACGAAGATCCCGCCTGGAAACGGTTTGAAAAGTTCGTTGCGGAAATCCCCAAGTTTGACGGTGTCGTTGTTGATCTTCGGGGTAATTCAGGTGGGGATGATTCGCGCGGATATGAACTCGCTGAAAAGTTGTTTGACGGTAAGGTTCAAAACGGCGCGGTGCGTACACATGAACGACAAACGCCTGAAACACTGACCCTCGCGCTCAACACAGTGACTTCCATGAGTCGAGCCGACGACGGGTCCACAAGCCCGTTTCTCGCTCAGAGGGTTGCCGACGCTCAAAAAGTGCGCGACGAAGCCGCGGCTCATCCGAAACCTGAATGGAAGGTAACCCCGGCTCCGGCCCTACCCAAGCCCGGCCCCAATGCGTTTAAGGGCCCTATCGCCGTACTTGTTGATGCCGACTGCGCGTCAAGTTGTGAGTCAACCCTTGAAGTGTTGCGACTTCACCCCAACGCTCGGGTATTTGGTGAACGCACGGCGGGCTTTATCCACTTTGGAAACATTGGAAAGCTCGTTTTACCCGAGAGTCAAATTGAGGTGAACATCCCCACCAAATATGAAGAATATCCGGGTGGAAAGCTCTTTGACAAAACTGGATTTGAGCCGGATGAAGCAACGCCTGGCAAAGACGCCTTTGACGTGGCCATGGCATGGCAGCTCGGCCGGTTGCCCAAGTCCGAACCTGTCAAAACGTCGGACTATCAGGTTTCTGAAGCCGATCGGAACATTGAAAAAGAGCGGCTTGTAAAGCTCGGCCTCACGGCTGAAACAAGCCCGGTGCTCGACAAACCTTTTGCCGAACCGCTGTCGCGAAGAGCGATGGTGGTGCCGCAGCATTGGTTTTACAAAATGCCTGTGGACCGTGTGTACGCACCGGCTCTCCTCTACGATCTACCCGCCCTTGAGCTTACCATGTCACGAGCTTACGGCGGGTATCAAGTGGCGCAGAGTCACGGGTGGAATTGGGAGGGAATGTTCACCAAATGGCGCGAACGCCTCAAAGCGGCCGGCGCCGTGTTCATGCCCATGGAAAAAGCATTCGCCGAAGTGGCAGAATTTGAGCAAACTCAACTCGACAACCACACCGGTATTCCCCTCACATTGCAACTCGGCGGAACCTCCACAACGCAACTCCTCCAATCCGCGCCGAGCGGCCCCTGCACGGCCACCAAACACGCAAATCAAAAAGAAAAGCCGATCCTGCCTAAAGATGCGGCCCTTGGGGTAAAAGCCGCTCGCATTTTTAATGGGAGCACTTTTTCAAACGCCCACTACCTTGTAAGGCCCGACAACTACTCACCGGTGACCCATGTGCTCTGCCAAAACGAGTGGATTGCGGTGCGAGCGGCGGCCCTACCCAGTGATAGTCAACTCGAAGGCGAGTTAAAAAAGCTGGCGGGGGCGACCGAGGATCTTCCCATGCGGCGCAATCTCACCCCCAAGATTGTGTACATGCGCCTTCCCACGTTTACCAAAGCCGCGGGTGAAAAGCTCGCCAAAGTGAAGGCCACGTGGCCCAAACCCACCGGAAAAGAAAAAGTGGTGCTCATTGACTTGCGGCACAATGGAGGGGGAGACGCCGCGTTTGAAGCGCTCGATGGTTTTTATACAGAAAAAGAGCTGGAGCGCGCCATGACCTTTACCCGACGAGTGGCCGACTCCTGTCTCTACCCGGCGCTTCGGTGGGGGTACACCGCCATTTCCTCCGGCGGGCTCACTCCACCCTTGTCAAACTCACTCAAGCGTGACCTTCAAACGGCGTATGACGCCCTTTTCAAAACCGACGATCCTGCATGCCCTGCCAAATTTGTGGAAGTGCGCGGGAAACAAAACTTCAGGGCTGCACCCCCCAAAAATGCTCCACCCAAGGGCAAACCGCGGCTTGTTCTACTGGTAGACAACCTCTGCGCCAGCGACTGTGAGTACATGACATCCACCCTCCAAAAAATTCAGGGTACGCTCGTAGTTGGAGTCAACACCGCCGGGGTCATGCAATTTATACAACCTGGATATTCTGTATTACCCAACACCCGCCTCCCCTATCGAATTGCGCTCGGAACGTCTGACACCTACGGAGACAACCGCTCCACCGATGGGTATGGACTGGATGTGGATATCGTCCTTGACGGTGACGAGGCATGGTCCGAAAAAGGCCTTTTGACCCTCGTGCAGCTGCTTTAGCAATCGCCGCCTTATCTACCCACTACTCAATAGTAAGTGTGATCTTTCCAGTGTGATTCCGGTCCACAAAGTAATGGTGATTTCGGCTCTCAATAGCATCAATCGCCGCACGCAAATCGGCGGCCCCCGTGTCCGACTCCACTTTTGAGACAGCTGCGCGCAAGGCAGGAAGCGCGTCTTCACGCTGCGAGTATGCAAGGAGTAACGCCGCCTGATAACGCACGGGCTTTGACTTGTCGCTAAGCGCCTCTACACCGAGTTGGAAAGCGTCCTCGCTGACCCTCGCGTAACGAGCAGCATGAAAGAGACACCCGGCGCGGGCCTTCCACGTTTTTGTGCTCCTATAACGCTCGCGAAGCAGCGTTGCGAACTCGGACCCAAGTTCCCTAAGCTTGTAAACAGCGGTCCACTCCAGATCGGAGCCACTGCCGTCCAATTGCTGAAGAAGTGAGTTTCTTTCTGCGGAATCCATTTTGTGTCCCAATGCCAAATACCAATTCACGGCCGACGGAGTTCAACTGCTGCATCGGGATCATTCTTCAGAATCGCATTACCATGTTGAACCCCGTTGCCCTGCCTATTATCAAACTCCACGCAGTGATGACAACCATCTTTATCGTATTGAATGTCCGGCCGATTCGTTCCAACTTTTTCACCGGCGGCGTTTACTTGTTGCTGATTTTTTCGAATGTTTGAAACACCTGGATCGCCTTTCAAGCGCTCGATTTCCTGGTTAATTGCCTTGTCGTGTTGTTCGCCGCCATGGGGCCGCGCGTCGCCTCCGTTCGGCTTCGGTCCAGATGGGCCGGCACCTTTCGGCGTGGACATCCACGCGTTGACGCCGGCCAGAATATTGGCCGCTCCACCCAACACCCCCGCGGTAGAAATCGCGATCGCTGGAACGCCCACCGCTGCTCCAACACCCGTTGCGGACACCAATCCGCCGCCGATCTCCCCACTGATAGATGTGGCGGTGGTGTACAATCCGCCGCCGATCATCCCAAGCGCTTTCCCACGTTCAAACGCTGCTGAACGTCGCTCGATCAGGCCGTTTTCTTGGGCAATTTGCTCGCCTGCCCCGGCAAATGGAACGATGCCGAGAAGGGCACCGTTGAAAGCTCCCGCCATGGCTTCCACTACGGGATTTTTGTACCACGGTTGATCGTCCCCTTCTTCTTCGGGTTCAACCAATGGGGTGATCAATCCGGTGGTGTTGACATCGTTTTCGCCTTCACCCACGCCGTGTTTCTTCTCTTCTTTGGGCTTGTCCTCCTTGGGCGGCGCGGTCCCGTTCGTCGGGACTGGCACCTTGATATTTGCCTCCGGCATGTACATCACGCCCGGCTCGCGCTGAGGTTCGCCGTCAAATCCGCTTGGATCGGTATAGGTCAATGGATTATTGAAAACGTAGCTATACGGGTTCCAGGCTTGACTGAATGTCCAATCCTGCACAATCGGGTCGGTGCTCAAAAACCTGCCCAACTTCGGATCAAACATCCGGCCCTTCATGTTGACTAAACCGATCCCCCCATCGTCTTCGTGCCCCGTAAATCCGAGCGAAGTAGAGTCGGGAAAGCTGGCCGGTATAGGGGCGCCCCACTCGGGATTTCGCCGCTGGCCGAAGGCGTCGTAACTGCGTCGCTCGGTGACCTTCCCATCGGCGTCGGTGAGTACATCCACCGATCCCAAGTGGTCGATGTGTACATAACTCACCCCCGGCTTACTTCCGCCGCGGGTGACGATCGCGATCACTCGTTCAGGCGAGCGCACATAAAATCGCTCGGTGAGCGCGTTCGCGGCGCCTTTGACACGTTCGTACAGGTCGGCGAAATAAAGCGTTTCGTTCGTCGCGGTTGTCTTGCGTACACGTTTCTGATCGCCGTCGTACCCAAAGCTGATCTCCCCATTCGGCTGTGTGATCGTCCTGGGTAGGTCAAACGCGGTGTACACCACGTTCACCCCTCCAGGTCGAGCCGTTTGGTTCCCGGTCGCGTCATACTGGTATGCGCCGCCTCCGGCCGTTGTGGCTCCGTGTGGATGGGTAGGATCATTATACTCCAGCGCGCCCACGTCTGACTTGTATGTCAGATTGCCGTTCGGTGCATATTGGTAACTCCAATCGCAAGGCGCTGAAACATCTTCTTGCGCCGAGAAATACGAGCACGTTAGCCGTTCAAGCGCATCATACCTGAACCGCTCGGTGGTGTGTTGCGGTTGCAAATCATCGGTGCGGCTCTTCAGGTTTAGACGAGCATCCCATTCGTACTCTAAACTCTGCACCAAACCGGCTGCGTTTTCTGTGGTGATGCTTTTCAAGCGTTGCTGCGCGGTGAAATAGGTTCGATGGGTGGTAGAAACTCCATTGCCCATTTGTTCCTGCGCAAACCTCCCTGCGTCGTCTACCCCCGTGAGTTGCCAGTATGTCAGGTCGCTGTTTCGATCGCGCACCTTACGGGTAAACCCGTGCGTGTCATACTCCTGGACGACTGCGAAAGGCGCGCTGCTTTTGGTCGATGGGTAGGTCAGCGTCTCCACTCGACCGAACGCGTCGTAACCGATCGCTCCTGTCATCGCGGGGCTGCTCCCCGTCACCGCCAGGCTAACACTTTCTACCCTTCCCAATTTGTCATAGGTGTACGTTTTTTCTGCATCGATACTCTTTACGTGGTGGATCTTCCCTTTTGCGTTCGGAGCCGTATCAAATGCCCACGTTGTGATTTCGGTGGTTGCCCCCAAATCGTCGAGGCGCTTGGTGACTCGACCGAGGGTATCACGCTCGAATGTGGTTTCATTTCCGAGGGCGTCTACCAATGAAACCAACTCACCAAAGGCGTTGTAGGTTTGTTGAGTGCTTCCCTTGTCGGGGTCTACCGTTTGGATCGGTCTACCCATCGCATCAAAGGTGGTGAGTGTGGTGGCCCCGTAAGGGCCGGCCACTTTTACCAATCGACCAAAGGGCCCGCAGGTGTACACCGTAACCCCGTTGGCCGCGTCGGTGACGGTGATCTTTCTACCCATCGCATCGTGCTCGGCAAGGGTCACGTTTCCAAGCGGATCGGTCGTCTTGATGGTCCGTCCATTAAACTCGGTTTCGGTGCTCGCGCCGTAAGCCGTTGTGCGTTTGACCTCGCGACCTAACCCGTCGGTGAGAAATGTTTCCCATTCGACTTTGTTCGCGGGCGCGTCTTCGCGAATGGCAATGGACCTTCGGGAAACTCTACCTGTCCACCGATCATATTCAATTCGCTGCGTGATCCGCGGCGTGTTCGTTTGACCTTCCGGCGTAGGGACGTAAGCCCAATGTTGAACCACCCGACCGAAAGCGTCTCGTTCGATCTCTTCGTCCTGCCCTCCTGTTTCGATCTCCCGTTCGCGAATGCGCCAAGCGTTCTTGTTCGGTCCGCCGTCTCTGGTGCGTGAAATGGTGAAACTTGTGCTTGTACCATCGGGGCGCTTTTCCAATTTCAGACGGCCGAAACCATCGACCTCGTGCTCGGTCACAAGCCCGTTTGCATCGGTGATTCGGGTCACCACCCCAAGCCGGGGATCAAACTCTGTGGTGGTCTTGTGGCCGGCGGGGTTGGTATGTTCGCGCGGGTAGAGCCCAGTTGAATCGTACGTAATCGTAGAGGTGCGTTCGGCGCCTTTGGGATCTTTCGCGGTGACGGAGGTCACATTTCCGTGCTGGTCGCGCCCATAACTGACCTCAATCCGCGTCGTGGGATCGGCTTCATCCTGCGCCGTTTCGCTCGAAACCTCCCCGTAAGGGGTAAACGATCGTTGGATGATCCGACATTGGGTCAGGCCATTCGCCGCGCTGCACTCTTTTTGATGCGTGACTTGACCAAGGTTCCAGGTTTCGACGTCGTTTTCTACTGTGCGATCGATCGTGGTTGTCAGGTTGACGCCTACCGTCGCAGACGTTTCCGAGAGCACATTTCCAAAGTCGTCGAAGTTGGTGACCTTGGTGGTTGTGTCGCGCAATATAGGCACGTTTGCCGCACCATTTTCAACGCTTCGGGTGTACTCCAGCAAACTCGATCCTTGCGTCGTAGCGTCAAATTCGCCTTGCGCTCGGCGCAAACGGTTTTCTGTGGTGAGCGTGAAATAGGTTTTGCTGTTGTTCGTGGGCACGACAAGGCGCGTCGTGTTTAAAAAGGACAATTCCACTTTTTCAGGATCGGGCAAACCTTCCCATCCCGGCATAGATCGCCATTGGGTCGATCGGACCTTTGCAAATGGGTAGGTTTGAAAAGTGGCATCAAAAGATTGATTATCAAAAAAGTCAGCGGTGATCTCTCCCGTGTCGAGGTCAGTCAGAAAGCGCGCGCCAAATCCCAAAAAGCCCTGCGCAACGAATACCCGTCCGTCTCGGTACCGCAAGCTATACCGGCGCTCACCATCCACTCCATCAAATAGCCTATAGCCGGAAACAACGCGGCGCGCGCCCACGGTGCACCGTCGCGGGTAGGTGCAATCGTTGGATTTGTCCCATCGTGAAAGGTAGAGCGCGCTCTCATTGGACAAAGCACCTGAATCGGTGTTGGTCGTGATGGACGAATCGGTCAGATGGTCATACGAAATGCTCACATCGGGCACGTACTCAGGATCGGTAGGATCGTGCGAGTTAGAGCCCTGGTGTACACCGATCAACAGGTCTTCATCGCGGGCTTGGTTTTCAAAAATATGAAGCTTGCCACTCAACCAAATGGCAACATCCGAAGCTCCATCGCCGTTCAGATCGCCGATGCGCGGCCCGTGAGGATCGGCAAGAGTAACCGCTTCACCCAAAAGCGGCTCAAAGGGAATGCCGGAGGGTTCGATGGTAAACGTGGCCGTCGATTGGATGCCCGGTTGTGCAATGAGAAACACCCATTCAGGCGGTTCTCCACTTGCGCCGAGGTGGCTGGTGTTTTTCGTGACGAGCAGCCCCGATCACGCGTCCGAGCGAGAACCGGAGCGGAACATACGCTGCGTATTTGAGCACCGGAAGCGCAGCGAGGACGCGTCAGCGGGGCGCGCAGTAGAAAAACACCAGCCACCTAGTCCATCGGCGAACATGGGTACGAGAAGATCTTGCCGTCCGTCTCCGTTGGCGTCGAGCGGGGTTGCAAAGCGGAAAAGCGCATCTTGCCCGCCGTAACCGCCACCATCCAAACTGAGCTGCGAGGGTGCAAAGCCGCTTCCGGTGTTGAGGAGGGTATAAAGCCCGCCGTTCGAAAAACCTGATTCTACTGCGTCGGGTAGACCATCCCCATTCACATCCAGAAAAACGACGCGCCCACCTGGGGCGGGAATGGGTAGATTTGTTTCGCGGATCTCCCAAGTGCCGTTTTCATTGCGGGAGAGCGCTTGGTAATTTACGCCCTGAATTTCAGATCCATCACCTGCCACTTCAAGCGGCACCACGAGCAGATTTGTTTTGCCGTCCCCGTCGATGTCAGTGGTTTTCAGATCGACGTCGCACCGGTATAATTCGAGCGCTTCGATCACTTCTCCCTCCGGGTCAAATCCCATCGGTGAGCCACCTTGCGCCGGGTTCCATCGGTGCACCTTCCATTCAGGTTTGGAAGGGTCACCGGTCAGCTCGTCACTGTGATCGGTGCATTGTATCAAGTCTGAAACCCGGTTTCCGTCGACGTCGGCTAGGTGCATGGAGCCGTTTTTGGTAGACAACGCAGGCGGTACAGGTTGGGCGCCGATGCCAAAGGCGCGAGAGATCGCCGTGTCTACCATGTCAAATGTGGGGGTGTTGGGTCCGGCTTGAGGGGCAGGTTTGGCGATCAAGATCTTCCATGTTACCCCCTGTTGGTAGATGTCATGGAGTAGAATATCTTTGCGGCCGTCTTGGTTGTAATCGAGCACCGTTCCAAGTTCGGGCTGGATTTGAGTCGCATCGGCCGGACCGGTGGGATCGGCCACAAACACGTCACTTTGGAGGTAAGGGATGGTCAGATCTGAAAAGGTGACACTTTCACCGGGCAAGGTACCATTGTGGAAAAGCCGCCATTCTGTGATCGGGTTTGCCGGGGTAGAAAGAGCAGGATGGGTGTCAGGGATTAACACATCGTCGAGCCCATCGCCGTCCATGTCCACAAGCATGGGGCTTGCCTTGCGGGACGCGGGCGAATCGAGATCGGTGGGGTGATCGATAAAGCCTTTTTCCCCGGTCGAATATGAAAAAAGCGTTGCGGGTTTACAGACTCCATCGGCCGCGCATTCTTCCATTTTTGTGAGTAAGGTGCGGCCTGTGGTTTCGCTCCGTGTGTACTCCAGATCTACCCATGTGACCAGTTCTTCACCGGGGCCGACCATTTGGATCTCGTTGAGTTGTAAAGAGCGTTGCACCGCCATTCCGTGCGAAAATGAGATGCGGGCTTGTTCGGGCTTGCGTTGCGAGTACACAAACTTGACGGCCCGTGTCGCTTCAAGCGCGGGTGTTCCGTCAAACTGGGTGTATCGAATTTCGTCGAGGGCGTATTCCGCGGTGTACTCTTCGGTATCGGCGAAACAATACCCGTAGGTCATCGCATTGCCGCGGCCGTCGTGCGTTTTGGCAGCTAACCAAGCGCGGGTAGAATTGTTGGGTCCGCGCGGTCTTGTTGAGGCGCTTCTACCATACTCGGTGATCACCCCATTCGGGGCGAACACCTCAAACCATTGCGGAACGCCCGCGATCGGCGCGTGACCTACCACCTTGACAAAGGTGTCAGGTAATGTCCGGTATTCAAGTTGTCCCGTTTCTTCGGCGACTTGTACAAGCGGTTGACCATCCAAACAAAGTTTGTCCTGACTGTCATACCTGACAGCGCGGATCTCCCCATCGTGGGCGATATTTTTAGGGCAACGGGTG
Source organism: Polyangiaceae bacterium (assembly GCA_016712345.1). Taxonomy (GTDB): domain Bacteria; phylum Myxococcota_A; class Polyangia; order Polyangiales; family Polyangiaceae; genus JADJRH01. The sequence continues at coordinate 394,653 of JADJRH010000011.1, read as the reverse complement.
ATCGCCGATGAACCCGAGAGCGAAAAGCCTTGACCCGCTACACCGTCACCCTCGGCGCTGTTATAAGCGAGGGCTACCTTTGGTTCTATCCCGGCTCTACCCGGTGGCGTGGGTATAGGAACCGTGAACGAGGCTTCACCTGTGGCTGTGACGGAAAATGTCCCTTGTAAGCTACCGGCGCCGGCGGTTTCAGTTGCGGGCGAGGCGGGAAGTTTGGTAGCGCGCGTTTTGTGTTGGGGTACACAAGCGATGATTTCACGCGGGGGCGGCGCCTCGCTTGTGATGCATGTGCATGCGCCTTGTGTGATTGAAAGGATGATCAGAAACACCCACGGCGCGAACCAAATCAGCCGCAAGAGGGGCTTGTTCGGCGGGGGTTGGTTGCTGCCTAAAGGAGATGAACTTTGCACGTTCATGGCGCATCCTTCATTTTGGAGATGTTGTTAACTGTATCGGATGTTCAGTGTAGAACCTCGCGTGCGGGGTGTGTGCATTGTTTGTTACGCAGCAAATCGAGACGCGAACTACTCAGAAGACATCAACGCGTGTCAGGTTTTTGGCGACGGGTGGGTAGATCAGTATTTGTATAAGATTTTGCTGAGAATCGAAGAATCGTTGGGTGCATTTTGCCCCTTCCGAATGCACGTCACTTCTGTACTATCGATGTCGACCTTTACCAACCACGGGGACATCATGGTGCGACGACTGCGTTTGGCGGCTTTGGCCGCACCGCTGCTTTTGGGGTGTTCGGGGGATGAATCTCCCCATCCGAGCGTTCAAGACGATCCGGGCCGGGTCACCATGCACCGGCTCAATCGGTTTGAGTATAACGGCACCGTTCGAGACTTGCTTGGAACGTCCAAGGCGCCCGCCGACGACTTTCCAACCGATGACTATGGGTATGGGTTTGACAACGTGTCCGACGTATTGTCTATCTCACCTACCCAGTTTGAACTCTACGAACGTGCGGCAGAAGCGCTGGCCCAAGAGGCGATGGCCGTTCCAACAACTGCGGTGACCGCCCGCTTTGAGGGTGAATCGCTCACGGCCGACGTGGGCGGCCCCACCGATGATGCGTGGATTGTTTGGTCCAACGGTGAACTGCCGGCCACGGCCGACTTTTCTGCCAAAGGTCAATATGCCATTCGAGCGCGGGTATGGGGCAGTCAGGCCGGGCCCGATCCGGTGAAAATGTCCATGGCCGTGAGTGGAATGGTGCTTGGCACGTATGACATTCCCAACTCTGCTCAAGACCCGGTGGTGATTGAGGCAACTGCCACTGTCGATGCCGGCAAACACGTGGTTTCGGTTTCGTTCTTAAACGACTTTTATGATCCCGATGCCGGGCTCGACCGCAACCTGTTTGTTGACTGGATTGAGGTGGAAGGTCCGCTCGATGTGCCGGGAAAAAACGCCATCCGCGACAAAATCATGTTCTGCGACCCGGTGGTCGAAGGTGACGGGTGCGTTCGAGAAATCCTTTCCAGTTTTGCCAAACGCGCGTTTCGCAGGCCGGTTGCTTCAGATGAAGTTGACAGGCTGATGGGCCTCGTGGATGTGGCTCGAAACGAGGGCGATTCGGTGGATCGGGGCATTGAGCTTGCCATTCACGGGATCTTGACATCTCCCCATTTCATTTTCAGGCCGGAGTTAGATGCCGACCCTGAAAGCGCCGAACCTCACCCGGTGGGCGATTATGAAATGGCAAGCCGGCTCTCTTACTTTTTGTGGAGCACCATGCCGGATGATGAACTTTTTGCCGCGGCGGAAAGCGGGGATCTTCGCAGCGAAGAAGGGATTCGGAGTCAGGTAAAACGCATGATCGTTGACCCAAAGAGTGACCGATTTGTCGACTCGTTTGCCGGTCAATGGCTCTACACGCGGGCGCTCAAGAACCATCAGCCCGATTACAACTACTTTCCCACGTACGATGAAGCGCTCGGAAACGCGATGCGCCGTGAAACAGAGCTGTTTTTGCGAGAGTTTCTCCACACAGATCTACCCATTCAAGAAATGTTGACGGCCAAGTTTACTTTTGCCAACGACCGGCTCGGAGAGCACTACGGGCTTGATGTGCTCGGGCCTGAAATGGTCAAAGTACAGATCGCCGATGGGAAGCGCGGCGGCCTGTTAAGGCAGGCCGGCATCTTAACAGTCACATCTTACCCAACGCGCACAACCCCTGTAAAACGCGGCAAATGGGTTCTCACTCAACTCCTTTGCGATCCGCCGGATCCACCGCCCGCAGGGGTGGAAGGGCTCAAGGTCGAGGCGGTTCCCACGGGAACCATTCGCGAGCGGCTCGCTGCCCACAGTCAGTATGAACCGTGCAAAGGTTGTCACGCCAAAATTGACCCGGCCGGGTTTGGTTTGGAACACTACGACGGCATCGGGGCTTGGCGTGATGAAGAAAACGGTTTCCCTGTCGACTCAACGGGTAAACTGCCCTCCGGTGAGACGTTTGACGGCGCCGACGAGCTGGCTCAACTCCTCTCAAAAGACCCGCGATTTGGACAGTGCCTCACCAAACAACTCATGACCTACGCCCTTGGGCGCGGTGTGGGGGACGACGACGCTCCGTTTTTAGAAACCATTGAAAAAGACCTCGCAGATAGCGGCAACACCTTACCCGCCCTGCTGGAGCTGATTGCAACGAGTGAACCTTTTAGAATGCGACGGGGTGAACCCCAAGGTGGAAAGGCAGGTGCCCCGTGAGCATCAAACGATTTGGTCGCAGGCTGTTCTTGGGTGGTGCGGGCGCCGTCGTTGCCCTACCCGTTTTAGAATCGGCCCTTCCCAAGTTGGCGCGCGCTGAAGGTGTGGCCAAACGCTTTTTGGCTTTTTATGTGCCAAACGGCATTCACATGGCCAATTGGACACCTACCACTCAGGGAGCCGGGTATGAACTTTCGCCCATTCTGTCTCCCCTCGGAAACCTGAAAGACAAAACGTTGGTGCTCACCGGCCTCGCCAACAAACCTGCCCAACCCGATGGGCCGGGTGATCATGCTTCGGGAACGGGAGCGTTTCTCACCGCGCGTCACCCGTTTAAGACCGAGGGAGCGAACATTCAAAACGGTATCAGCCTCGATCAACAGGCTGCAAAAACCATCGGTCCGCTCACGCGCATCCCATCCATGCAACTTGGCATTGACGGAGGAGACAGCGCGGGTGACTGCGATTCAGGATACAGCTGCGCGTACGCTCGCAATATCTCCTGGGCGTCCGAGTCGCAGCCTCTACCCAAAGTGGTAAACCCGGCCGTTGTATACGATCAATTGTTCGGCGGGTTTGATCCCGAGGCAACCGCGGCGGAAACCGCCAAGCGGAAAAAGTATCGAACAAGCGTTTTGGACTATGTGACGGGTGAAGCCCAAAGCCTCTCTCTCAAGCTCGGCGCGTCGGACAGAGCCAAGCTGGATGAATACCTGACGGGTGTATATGAGTTGGGTAAAAAAATCGAAAAGCTCGGCACCGGCCCGGTGTGTACACAAATTGATACTCCGCCGTCAAAGCCGCCGCTCACCGAACACGTGGCGCTCATGAGCGATCTGATGGTGCTCGCCATGCAGTGCGACGCAACGCGGATTGTGACCTTTATGCTCGCCAATGCGGGGAGTGGTCGAAGTTACGATTTTATCGGTGTTTCGGGCGCTCACCATGAAATCTCCCACCATCAGGATATTCCCGAGAACTTTGACAAGCTCACTCAAATTGATACTTGGGAAGTAAGTCAACTCGCCTACCTGCTTGGGAAGATGGACGCCATTGATGAAGGCGGCGTGACAATGCTCGACAACTCACTCGTTTTCTTTTCGAGCGAGATCGAAGACGGGAATTCGCACGCGCACCGCAATATGCCCATTCTGCTGGCGGGAACGGGCGGAGGAAAGATCGCGTCGGGAAGGCACCTTGTCTTCAACGACGACCGCCCCGTGGCCGACCTTTTCCTTTCTATCCTCAATGCGCTCGACCTACCTGACACCTCGTTTGGCCAAGACTCCACCGGCCCCATTGTTGAACTCTACGGCTGACCTGACGAGCGCGTCACGCAACGACAGCTGGAACGTCACGCCAAGACCTGAATCGCCTGGATGCCTGTGACGTGGATCTCGTGATCTCCGTGCCGGAGCGCAGGCGTTCGCTGGGCATCCGCGGGTAGGGTACTTCCCTATTTTTCGCCCAGCTTGCGGCGACGGCGTTCTACATATTTGACCCTGATGGGCACACCCACCAGGTTAAACGTCTTGCGAAGCTGGTTGACAATATAGCGCCGGTAGCTGAAGTGAATGGCCGCCGGGTCACTCGCCACAACAACGAACAGCGGAGGCGCTGTTTCAGCCTGGGTGACGTAGTAAATGCGCGGTGCTTTTCCACCTGAAGTGGGGGGTGCGCGATTGGCGAGTACCTGCTCAAAGAAGCGGTTGAGTTCACCGGTTGGTACACGCTTTCGATAGTTGCCGCTCACCTCGGTGATTGTCTGAAGGAGGTTATTGACTCCTCTACCCGTTTTTGCAGAGATCTGAATGAGCGGTGCCCAGGGCGCGAATGAGAGTTTGTCGCGGGCGGCGTCGGGTGCTTTTTTGCGGTTGGGTTCCGACAGGAGATCGGTCTTGTTGAGTCCAATCACAACGCCTGCGCCGCGGTCGACGGCAAGGCCCAAAATTTTGGCATCCTGTTCTGAAACACCTTCATCGGTGTCGCAGAGGAGAACCACCACTTCGGCGCGTTCCATGGTTCGAACCGCAGCCATGACGCTCATCGATTCAACCGCGTCGTCCTTTTTTTCTACCTTGGCTTTGCGGCGAATACCGGCGGTATCAATGAGAAGAAACTTCTGACCGTTGCGCTCCACGAGAGTATCAATTGGGTCGCGGGTGGTGCCGGGCTGGTCATCGACCAACATGCGTTCTTTCCCCGCCAGACGATTGACAAGGGAAGATTTGCCGGCGTTGGGACGACCGATAATGGCAACCGCAATGGGAGCATCCCCATCCGGTTCTGCGGGGGGAGGCAAGGGCGGCGGTAAGGCTCGAACAATGGCAGTTTCGAGAGAGTCAATACCGCGACCGTGGAGCGCACTGACAGCGATCATGTCGCGAATGCCCAGACTGTAGAGTTCACTCGCCTCGGCTTCATGCCGTTCAGAGTCGGCTTTGTTGGCAACGTAGATCACAGGCTTTTGAGCCGCCCGGAGAAGGTTCATCTCTGCGTGGTCAACACTTGTGGCGGGCTCGCGCGCGTCGAGTACACAAATGACAACGTCCGCTTCCAACAGGGCGGCTTCGATCTGACGGCGAATACCTACCCGCATAGGGTCGTCGCTGCTTGGGTCAAACCCGCCGGTGTCCACAAGAGTATAACGCCGACCGTAGGACTCGGCATCGCCGTAGTGCCTGTCGCGGGTAACTCCGGGTTCGTCGTGAACGATCGCTATTCGTTTGCCAATGAGCCGGTTAAAAAGGGTGCTTTTGCCAACATTGGGGCGTCCGACAAGCGCTACAACGCCGGACGGCGGAGCCTGACGAGGCCGAGCGGGGATGTCGAGTTCGTCGCCCTGAATGGGTTCTTCAGAATCGGACTCGGTTGTATTCAGGTTTCGTTGAGAGCGTTTCGACTTCATTGTTCTTGATCCTCGTCACCCGCGATCACCACGGGCCCCGTGGGCTCTCCATCGGTCGGGAGGCTCAGGTCGGGTAGGTCGGCTTCGATGAGCAATGTTTGATCGCCGCCGGCGTCTTTTTCGTAGCCCATTTCGCTTAGGCGTTCGCGACTCTGACGCCACGCTTCGGTGACCCTTACCCATGTTCGGAGGATCACTTTTCGACCTACCATTTCTTCTACCCGGAGGCGCGCCTGCATACCGATCTGCTTCAGCGTTGCGCCGCCCTTACCCACCAGAATCTTTTTCTGACCGGGGCGTTCCACATGGATGGTGATGTCAATTTCAAGCGCACCGCGTTCAGGTTCAGAAAACTTGTCGACGGTGACGGCGGTGGCGTGGGGAACCTCCAATCGCGTGGCGCGGAGGATTTGTTCACGAACGTATTCAGACGCGAAATAACGGGTGGGACGATCTGTCAGGTCATCTTCGTCGTGTTGCCATTTTCCTTCAGGTAGGAGCGGGCCCACCTCGGCGAGAACGCGTTCTACCTCCCCTTCACGCTTGGCGCTGATGGGAACAATGGCGGCAAAGGGTAGAATTTTTGAAAACGCTTCAATCAGAGGCAAAAGCACCGATTTGTCGCGAACAATATCAACTTTGTTGAGAACCAGAACGACCGGCGCCGCACCTTCCGCATCTTTTAGACTCTGGAGAAGGGTTAGATCACCGGGGTGGGGGGCGATAACGTGGTGATCGCCGTGGCCGCGCTGCGGAACGTCGGTGATGAACAACACCACGTCGGCGGCACGGGCAGCCTCGCGTGCGTACGCATTCATCACTCGGCCGAGTTCGGTTTTGGGTTTGTGAAGGCCGGGGGTGTCGAGCAGGCGAAATTCAGCCGAACCGCGATGGAGTACACCGAGAAGCGTGTCGCGTGTGGTTTGGGGGGTCGGGGAAACAATCGCAAGCGGTTGGCCGAGCGCGGCATTGAGAAGCGTGGATTTGCCCACGTTGGGGCGACCAATGAGGGCCACGGTTCCGCTGCGTAGAGGGCCTTCAATCACAGCGGGCTTGGGGGCGGCGGCCTTTTTTGCCGGCGGAGCCGGAGAGTGGGCTGCCGGTTTGCGCGAGGCCTCTTTGGGATTTTTGCCTTGGGGCGGTGCTTTTGGAGCGGCCTTTTGACCTTTGGCGGGACGCCTGTTTTGGGTTGCGGATGGCTTTGCGCGCTCGTTCACGGCGCGCGCAGTAGCCCGCATTAAAGTCGAAGGCAATTGCGGGGACACTTTACGAGGGGCGCCTTCGCCGGTAAGCGAGCGCGAGATGGCGGAACACCGCGTTTCAAAAGGCGGCGCAAAGAGCCGAGTCGCGACGATGCTTCCGGGCATTGCGGCTCTGCTTATCGCCGCGGCGTTTTTGGCGGTTCCGGTGAGAAAACTGGGGATTTGGGATCCGTACGAGTTGGATGCGGCGGACCTCGCGCGGCGAGCTGCGATTTGGGTGTTTCCACACGCGACAACGGCAGCGGGCGCGACTTCGGCGCCGGGCGATCCGTTGTGGCAGGCGGACGCGCAAAACACAATGCCAACGTTGACCGATCTTCGGTCGGGGGAGCTTGCGTACACATCGATGGCGCTCTCGTTCAGGCTGTTTGGTCTGCACGATTGGAGCGGGCGGCTACCGCTTGTTTTGTGGGGTTTGTTGGGCGCAATGAGTGTGTACACACTGGTCGCGCGATTGGTGGATCGGCGCGCTGGACTGTTTGCAACGGTCGCGCTCGTGACAATGCCACTCTACTTTTTGCATGCGCGCACGATGCTCGGCGACATCGTGACAATGGCGGCCCTTGCAATGGCGCTCTCGGGGTTGGGGGGCGCGATGTGGGATCGGGGAACAGCGGTGCGCGCGGGGTGGACGGCGCTTGGGATCACGGGCCTTTTTGCAGGGTATTTGTCGCGCGGGATGATGATCGGTGTGGCGATTCCAGCGCTTTCCGCGGGGCTGGCGGCGGTTGTTTTAGAGGCGGGCACAGGGTCGGGAAAGTTTGGACCAAAGCGCGATGTGTACACCATTTTGACTGCCGGGCTGAGTTTGGTTCTTGGCATTGTTTCGCTTGTTTTAGGCCTTCAAGTGCTCGGCAGGGCCATGCCCGGTGGAGTGTTGCTGAGGCACTTGGGCTTTGAGGTTTTGTCGCGCGCGCCAAACGATGCGACGTTTGATTTACCGCTCCGCGACTTGGGCCATGCGCTTTTTCCATGGAGCGCGTTTTTGCCTTTCGCGTTTGGCAAAATGTTTCGATCGCCTACGTTTGAAGGTGATTCTGAACAGGCTGAACCGTTTCGACGCGAGGCTGCGCTTCGCGTTTTCATGGTCGTTGCACTTGGCGTGGCGTTTGGTGTGTACGCAATGTTGGGCCCTCGAACGGGAGCGCTTCCCTTCAGCGGGCCCATGATTTTCGCGGTGATCGTTGCGTTGGCTCTGCGCGATTTTGAGCGAGGTGCGCCGCCGTCGCGCGCCGTGACAGTCGCCGTGCCGCTTCTCGGGTTTGTTTTGTACACCGACATGAAGCGTTTTCCCGACAAAGCGCTTGCGGCGTTTGCGATTGAAAAAGCGCCTTTTCCAAAGAGTTTTGAAGCGCAGGGCGAACACATTTTGCTGTGGGCGCTGGCTCTTTTTGCGGGGCTCACGGCGCTCGCCTGGTTTGAGTCGCAGGATGAAGAGCCGTCGTTGACGATCTCCGAGTGGGTGGAGGCGCGGACGACGCGCGCGGCGGCTTTGGGGCGTTATTTCGCCGAACTTTGGGCGGGAAACCTGGTGTTTGTCGCGGTGGTGATTGAGGCCGCGCTGGTGGGTTTGGCGGCGATGGTGTTTTTTGGCAGGCGCTTCGGCTGGGAGCCTGTGGAGCGTTTACCCAAGCTCTTTGCCGATGTGGCGGTGAATTTGTGGTGGGCCGTTCCCTGCGGAATCGGAGGGATGGTGGTGCTGCTTGTGCTGGCGCGCGATGTGTACCGTTGGGTCACGCGTGGCCTGCGTGTACACCGGGCGATCGGTGTAATGTTCGGGGCGGTCTTGGCGGGCGGCGTGCTCTCGTTTGGGTATTACCCGGCGCTGGCGGATCAGTTGTCGCCCAAAGAAGCGTTTGAAACGCTCGCAACGCTCGCAAAACCCGGCGAAGAAGTGGCCATGTTGGGGGTCAGGTCGCGCGCCGCGGCGTATTACGGCAGCGGGAAGGTCACAACGCTCGGCGATCCGCTGCGCGCGTTCCAATGGCTGACGGAAGAGGGGGATGAGTCTGCCAAACGAAAGTGGCTCTTTTTTCGGGCGGAGGATCTACCCAAGCTCAACTCGCTCTACCGGCGGCACACTGGAAAAAACCTTCCCGTTCTCGATGGAAGGTCAAGTCAGATTTTACTCGCTTCCAATCGGGGGGAAGATTCACCCAACCAAAATCCGCTGGCGTCAATGGTTCTCGACACGCCCCCAAATCCGGCTCGAAAAGTGGAGGCGAGCTTTCGCGGGGAGCTGACAGTGCTGGGGTGGGAAGTGGCGGATGAATCGGGCGCGGTTGTGGAAAGTGTGGTTCCACAAAGGCCTTACCATTTGCGTTTCTACTACCGAGTGGAGAGCCCACTGTCAGGCAATTGGAAAGCGTTTGTTCACATTGACGGGTTTGGTAGAAGGTACAACGGCGACCATTCTGTACTTGACGGTCGCTACGCCATGAACCTTTGGAATCCGGGCGACGTGGTGGTGGACGACTTGGTGTTTCAACTGGAGCCCAACTTCCTACCCGGGCAATACACCGTGTTTTTTGGCTTTTTCGTGGGCGAAACGCGTTACGCGGTGACGCGCGGTCCGTCGCAGGACAACCGCGTTGTGGGCGGCCCCATTAACGTTCGGTAGCCGAGCGCCGCCCGGTCACTGACACGGCGTTTGCGCCCTCGGTAACCGGCGCGGGTAGTTGTCAGCTTTGGTCAATTGGGTAGAGGGAAGCGGCGGATGTACACACCGGGATGTTCTTGACTGTCGTCCTGCCACCCAAACATGACGTGATTGCCAATGGCAACTGTGGGTTTGTGGCGGAGGCCAATGGCACCGGGCGGCGACGCTTGGAAACTGGTGTTTCTACCGTCGACGCTGTTGAAGAGAAATCCGCTTTTTTCGCCTAGGAAACGGGCTGAAATGGTGGCGTCGTCGTTTTCCCAAACGGCGGCGAAAAAGGTTCCACCGGAGGTGGGAGCGGCAATGGAGACAGCGAATTGGTTGCCTCCCTTGTCGGTGTTGAGAGGTGCATCTTGATCGCCGGCAACCGCTGTTCCATCGGCGAGATAACGCTGGAAGAACACGTCACCGGCGCTCTCCCAAACAACGGCGTAGTTGCCGCTGTCGAGCATGGCAATGTCAGGTAGAATTTGGGGGCCGCCTGTTTGACCGTTAACCCGCAATTCTGCCCCGGAAACGCCTTGCAAATCGACGGTGCGTTTAAAGATGTCTTCTGCGTCGCCGGGGCCTTGGTAGACAACTACCCAACCGCTGCCGTTGCCTGCCACTTTGGGTAGGGCGCCTTTTCCAATGGAAAGTGCGGTTTCGCTGAAGGGTGGAATGAGGGCGCCGTTATTCCAGATGCGGGCCTGAATGTCCCCTTTTTGCTCCCATACAATGAGGGCCGACCCGTCGGGGCCGCGCGCCACGTCGGGGGTGATGGATCCGGGCGCGGACACGGTTTTGCTGAGTTGAACGGCTGGATTGGAGTTGAGTGGAACGTCGGCACACACGTCTTCGGTGTGTTCAATGAGGTAGATGTCTGAACTCGACGAGACTTTGATGTTGCTTGCGTACACCATGAGAGTTGAGTTTTGGGCAACGGCGGCAATGGCAGGTGTACGCTCAACTCCACCTTCGGCCGTTTCGTAGATGTCATAACAGGGGACGGGAAGGCGCAGTTGGAGGCTCAAAGGCTGGGGATTGATAATGGTGTACCCATCGGGCGACATGACGCGAAGGTTGATGTCGCTCATGTTGTTGGCTTTGCCGTCGGCGCTGCGAAACACGGTTCTGAGTGCGGTGCCGGTTTGTGAATTGCCGGGGCAAAAGGCCATTTGCAGCTCACTTTTGGTGACCGGCAGGTTGTCCATGAAGGGCTTCGCGTTGTCGACAACGGAGAGCAACACCTCGGCGGTGGTGCAGTCGGGGTTGCACACTTCATCGGGGATGACGCCGCCGCATTCTGCCGAGCCGCCGGGATCACACTGTTCGCCGGGTTGGAGTTTGCCGTCACCGCAGCACTTGGGCTCAATAAACTGTTTCATCTCAATGGTGACATCGAGCGGGTCTTGATTGACCGGTGTGATGGTGCACCCTTGAAGGAGCGTTTGGCCCTGCGCGCGCGCGACGGCGGCGAACATTGTGGGATTGTCTGTGCGCTCCACTTCGATTTCGGCGCACCACGAAAGCCCTTCACCGCAGCCGTCTTTGGTGAGTGAAAACTTGGACGCTTCGGTCGGAATTTCACCCACGGAGCCGTCTTCTGCACATTCGGCACCGACGGCTTCATACACGTAAAGATCCACCGATTCTGCATCTCCGAGGGCCTGCGGCGCCACCATGACGAGGCTGAGCGGCACGGAGTTTTGTGAACACGAGGCGGCGAGCAATGCCGCAAAAGGAAGCGATCCGAGCCGTAAGAAGGGCAACCGGGGCATGGCGCGAGCTTACCTTTTGTGCGCGGCTTTCGGGAGACAATTGCGCGACCGAGGGTCACATCTCCTTGTGTACACTTTCTGTGTACACATTTCGGAAGTCAACATTTGGGGCTTTGTCTGACTGAACCTTGTGAACTGCATCTGGGCCCCCGCCTTGAGCCTCGCTCATGAAGTGGGCGTATCGCGTCTGCGTTTTTGGGAGCCGCGGCGGCGGAACGGAAGCACCAGCGCGAGCAATGCCAATGTCATGGCGCTGAGTCGCGGGCCTTTGGCGCGGGCGGAGGGCGTTCGAGCGCGACTGACAGCGCAGGCGCTGCTGACATTCGCGTTGTTGAAGCCCTCGCCGCCGGCGGGCGCTGAGTCGCTGCCATATTCAGTGCTGGAGCCGGTGTCGCAACTGTCGCCGCCGCTGGAGCCGCTGTCGCAACTGTCGCCACCGGCGCTTGAGCCGCTGTCGCAGTCGTCGCCGCCGGCGCTGGAGCCGCTGTCGCAGTCGTCGCTGCCGTATGAATCGCCCCCGCTGGAGCCGCTGTCGCAGTCGTCGCCCGACGATGCGGAGCTTGATCCGCTGTCGCAGTCATCCCCGCTCGACTCGTAGGTGCTGTCGGTGGGCACGGTGCCGGCGCAGGCGCAGCCGCTTGTGTCGATGTACACATCATCGCCGTCGTTGTACGGGTCGCCCGCGTAGCCGCCGTAGCCGCCGAATCCTCCAAAACCGGTGGTGTTCCCCGATCCGGTGCTCGATCCGGCTCCTGTGGTGCTTGTGGAGCTTGAAGAGCTTGTAGACGTGGTGGTGGATGACGTTGTTGTGGATGAAGTTGTGGAGCCGCCGCCGGCGCCTCCGAAACAATCGGCGAGATCCACGGCGGACGCTGTGAAAACAGGGTCTATCGCAACCTTTGGAGCCGCGATGACGGCGCGATCTTCTCCTGTGGAGTTTGCCGGTAATACGAACGAATGACGGGTTAGCCAGATATTTTTTCCAACCGTGCCGGCGGCTACGAGGGCCAGGTCGTCGGCTCCGGGACCGCACAAAAACTCGGTGGAGTTGAGTTCTCCGGCTTGGGGAGCAATGAGTACACAATCACCGGCGAGGGCGGCGAGATCTCCCCGCGGGCAGGCGTGGCTCACTGTCTGGTCAGACTCAAACCCGACCAACGCCGAAGAGACACACGGTTCGGGATCTGACGGGGCGTTGCCGTAGGCGGATGCGCGCTCGAAATAGGCGGGAACCAAAGCTTCAAGGGATGCTTGGCTGTTTGGAACGGCGAGCGGTAAAGTGAGAGTTTTGTGACCGGCGCTTTCAGGCAGGATGTTGCCTGTGGCTTCAAGCAAAAGGTCTTGGCGAACCTCGGTGTAGTTGGAGATTTGATCTTTGGCATTCCACACGAGAGATCCGGCTGAAATGGCCTGTTCTACGGTGCCCGAAAAGTTCACCCGGGTGGGCGCAAACGTCCACGCGACAACGGGCAACGCCTGGCTGCCCGACGCGGTGAGTGAAAAGGGCAATACGGCAAAACCGGTGGGCGCTGAAACCCGCAATGTGGGGGTGATAGAAACGCCTGACGGCGCCTGAAAAAGAGCACAAAAGAAGGATGATGCTCCGGTGGAGTTGAGTTTCGATACAAGCTCTGCCGGCACGGACAATCCCTGCGTGTCAGCCCAGCTGGATACATCCTGTGCGCTGCCGGCGACCACAATTTGCTGCGGCAGAAGGCTGTCTTTGTGAGCGAGGGAAGATGTGACATCCACCGGATTTTCAGGAGCGTTGTCGCCCGGGCACGTCGGCGAAAGCCCGTTGGGTGGCACAACACGCGGGGCTGTGGATGCTTCAAGCGCCTCAAACCAGGCATCGGACGATTGATCGACGAAAGCCCCTGTGGGGAGCGGCAAAATGATGGCCACGGGGCCGGCATCACCGCTCAGTTGAAAACTGCTCCACACGGTTGAACCGTGCGGCGTGGTCACCGAAGCAACGCGAAGTTGGGTGGGCACCGAGGCCGCTCCAACCAACGTGGCGGCGGAGGCCGGGGGGGAGATAGCCGCAAGCGCGCACGCCGCGACGCACAGAGCAAAAGGCCGCTTCACAGGAGTTATGGGCAGCAACGAGCATGCCCGAAAGCACCTTACGCGAACGGGCGTTCGCCGGCTCAAAAGACAGGGCAATGGCGCAGATTCGCGCGTTCCTCGCGCAATGTGTACGGGCCTGCGCGGCCCGGTATGAACCGCGGTTCATGACGCAACTGCGCCACACGTTGGTGTTAACCTGCGCGCGTGGGAGCGATTATTTCAGCGCTCAACGCGCTCTTGCACGAACGCGGCTACCTGCGGGACGAAGATCTGCGTGCGGTGGCTGTCCAGGAGAAAGTGCCGCTTTACCGCGTGGAAGGCGTGGTTTCGTTTTATCCGCACTTTCGCAGGACGCCGCCGCCCAAGGTGGAGGTGGCTGTTTGTCGCGATGTGTCGTGCCGACTTGCGGGTGGCAGGGATGTGTGTACACAAACGAAAGCGCGCCTTGAGCGGGAAGGTGTGGAGGTTCGAGAGGTGAGTTGCCTCGGTCGGTGCGAGATCGCTCCCGCCGTCACCGTGAACGAACATCCGATGAGTGCGGCGGATCTCGATGCCGTCGCGGCGCGGGTGGAATCACCGCCGAACCACGGGGAGCTGCCGCAGCCAACAAATTCACCCCGTATGTGGGCATCGGATCCCTACCCTTCGGCGGCCGATCGGTACGGTGTACTCATGAAGGCGGCGCGGGGAGAAATCGGCGCCGCGCAGGTGATTGCAGAGCTGAAAGAGAGTGGGCTGCGCGGGATGGGCGGCGCTGGGTTTCCCACCGGCGTGAAGTGGGATCTCGTTTCAAAAGAGGCGGCGCAGCCCAAATACGTTGTTTGCAACGCGGATGAGAGTGAGCCCGGCACGTTTAAAGATCGGGTTGTACTCGAAGAAATGCCGCACCTCGTTGTGGAAGGGATGGCGCTCGCGGGGCTCGTTGTGGGCGCCGAAAAGGGGATTGTTTTTATTCGACATGAGTACGTGGCGGAGCGGATCGCGCTCGCGCGCGAGATCGAAAGCGCACGCGCTCGCGGGGCTTTGGGCGTCGATATTTTTGGAAGCGGGCGCCGATTTGACGTTGAGATTTTTGTTTCGCCCGGTGGGTACATTTTGGGCGAAGAAACGGCGCTGCTTGAGTGCCTTGAAGACAAGCGCGGTGAACCTCGAAACAAGCCGCCTTTCCCTGGGCAAAAGGGCCTTTTTGAAAAGCCGACGTTGATTAACAACGTGGAAACGTTTTCGGTGGTGCCCAAAATTGTGAGCGGGGGCGGGGCGGCATGGAAGGCGCTGGGTGTACGCGGGGCGGCCGGTCTCAAGATGATCTCTCTTTCGGGAGACGTGGAGCGACCCGGCGTTTACCAAGTGCCAATGGGCACCACGATCGGGGAGCTTGTGGCGCTCGCGGGTGGAATGAAAAACGGCAAACAGGTGCTCGCTGTGGCGCCGGGTGGAGCCTCGTCCAACTTTTTGAGGGGCGATGCGGCGATGGATGCGCCCCTTGATTTTAAGGCCCTCGCGGAGCGTGGATCGATGTTGGGTTCGGGTGCGGTTTTGGTGATTGCGGAGGGCGCCGACATTGTGGATTTGGCTGCCAACGTGGTGACGTTTTTTCGCAACGAATCGTGCGGGAAATGTGTGCCGTGCCGAGTGGGGTCGCAGAAGGCGGTGGAAATGTTGGAGCAGGCCACCGCTGGAAGAGGAAAAAAGAGGCATTTGGCGCTGCTGCCCGAACTCGCATCCACGCTCGAACAAACGTCGATCTGCGGGCTCGGTCAGGTGGCGATCGCTCCGTTTTTGTCGGTGATGAAGGCGTTTCCAAACGAGGTGGCCGCGCGCTTCGATCAAGAGTAGTTCGTCTTACCGAAGGACCGTCATGATGCGCGACGTTCGAATGAAGGGCTTTCGAAGCCGCACGAGCGTGCCCAACGCGCTGGCCATTCTCGAAGGTCGAACGGGCCGGCTGCCGGTTGAAAGTGTACATGTTCGCGAGTGTGTGGGCCGCGTTGCCGCCGAGCCGATCGCAGCTCGCATTGCGGTGCCTCATTTTGCCCGAGCTGCCATGGATGGGTACGCATTGCAGGGTGAGTCCACGTTTGGGGCGAATGCGTACACACCTGTGGAGCTTTTCGTTGTCGGTGAAGTTCGCGCGGGGCGTGGGACGTTGCCGCCAATCGGCAAAGGGGAAGCGGTTCGCATCACTACGGGGGCACCTGTGCCCGAAGGCGCGGACGCGGTTTTAATGGCTGAATACGCGGAAGAAGTGCCGCTTGATGAAAGTCGGAGCGCACCTCCCCACAACGCGATTGCCATTGTGCGCGCGCGTGAAGCGGTGGCGCCGGGAAAACACGTGGGCCGTGTGGGGGAAGACGTGCCGGCGGGAATGTCGATTGTTTCGGCGGGTCGAAAACTGCGCCCCCAAGATGCGGGAGTTCTTGCGAGCACGGGGATTTCAAGCGTTCCGGTAGTGAGGCGGCCCTCAGTGCGTGTACTCATTACGGGAGATGAGCTGGTGGAGCCGGGCAACATTCCAACGGAAAGCACCATTGTCGACTCAAACAGCGTGATGCTTCGGGCGCTCGCGCTTCGTGACGGCGCTTCAGACGTGGAGATTGAATACGTTCGCGATGCGCGCGAGGCTGTGTACACAGCGATGCGCGGTGCCACCGAAGATGTGATCCTCGTGTCGGGCGGCTCGTCGGTGGGGCCGGAAGACCACGCCCCTCTTGTGCTCGAAGAGCTGGGAGAAGTGGCGGTTCACGGCGTGGCGCTGCGTCCGGCAAGCCCCACGGGTTTTGGTTTTTTGCAAAAAGGGATGAGTACACAAACTGTGTTTTTGCTGCCGGGAAACCCGGTGAGTTGTTTGTGCGCGTATGAGATTTTTGCGGGACCGACGGTGCGCGCGCTCGGCGGACGAAGTCGCGCGTGGCCTCATCGAACAAGGCGCTGCACGGTGGCGGCCAAGATCGTGAGCGAGCTGGGGCGGACCGATTACACACGGGTGAAGGTGGAAGGTGATCGCGTTACGCCGATCATGACGAGCGGCGCGTCGATCTTGTCATCGACAACGCGCGCCGACGGCGTGGTGATCGTTGATGAGGGGCACGAGGGGTACCGCGAGGGCGAAGAGATCAGCGTGTTTTTGTACGACGATTGAGGGCGACGACGGAGGCCCGGCGACTCAGCCGCCTTTGCCGGCGCCGTACTTTTCGAGCTTGCGATAAAGGGTTTTTCGATCGACCCCGAGGAGCTGCGACGCGAGCGAGCGATTGTGTCCGGCTGCCTCAAACACGTGGAGGATGTAGCGACGTTCCACTTCTTCGAGCGGCACAATGTCGCGCGGATCGTCGGCGAGGAAGACCACGTGGGCGGGCTTGTACGCGCGCATTTTCTCGGGGAGATCGTCGACCGTGATTCTGTCGAAACGTGTGAGGGCAACGGCCCGTTCAATCGCCGCACCGAGTTCACGCACGTTGCCGGGGAATGCGTAGTCGAGGATTTTTTGAGCCGCTTCAGGCGTGAGGCCTGTTACCTGCTTACCCGCTCGATTGGCGAACTGCTCAATGAACGTTTGCGCGAGAAGCAGCTTGTCGGACCCAAGCCCGCGGAGCGGGGGAAGCGCGATGTGTACAACATGCACGGCGTAGTACAGGTCGCTGCGAAAACGTTCTTCTTCCACCATCGATTCGAGATCGCGGCGGGTTGAAGCAACGAGGCGCAAGTTCACCGCCGTTTCCTCTTCACTCCCCGCGGGTTTTACGCGCCGATCTTGCACGACGCGGAGCACCTTTGCCTGCAAACCGAGCGGGAGGTCACCGATGTTGTCGAGGTAGAGCGTGCCGCCGTTCGCCTCAAGAAAGGCGCCCGCACGCGTGCGACCGCCCGCCGCCAAGCTGCCTTCGCGCCCGCCGAACAGTTCACGTTCGAGGGCGGACTCGGGCGTTGCGGCGCAGTTCACCACAACAAAAGGGCCGTTTTTGTGAGCGCTGCGCTCGTGAAGGGTGCGAGCGACGAGCCCCTTTCCGGTGCCACTTTCACCGGTGATGAGCACGTTTGAATCGGAGGCGCCCGCGCGGTCGACAATGTCGAACACAGCACGCATCGGGGCGCTCTCGCCCACAAGGGATCCAAACGTTCGCGTGGCTGAAACGGCGCGTCGAAGGAGCCGAACTTCACGTTCGAGTCGGCGGTGCGAAACCACTCGATCGAGCAACAGGGCAAGCTCATCCATTTGCACGGGCTTGGTAATGAAGTCGTAGGCGCCCGCGCGAATTGCCGCGATCGCGGTGTCGAGACTGCCAAACGCCGTCATCACCACAACGGGCACGTCGGGCCGCCTTTCGCGAATGGCGCCGCACAGCTCAATTCCCGACATTTTTGGCATTCTCAGATCGGTGAGGACCGCATCAAAGTCGGTCGCGGCGATCTCTTCGAGCGCTTCGGAAGCGGATGTTTTGTACACAATGGTGAAGCGGTTTTCGAGCGAAGCCGCGACGAGTTCACACATGTTGGCGTCGTCGTCGACGACAAGTACACGACGCGCCGTGACGTCGATCGGCGCCGCAGACGATGCGAAATTTTCAACGAGATCAGCTGCCATGATCCGCGATGCTAGTCTTTTTCAGATCGGTGGGCGCGGGCAGATAAACGACAAAATGGGCGCCTTCCCCGAGCTTGGAATCGACGCTGATGAAGCCACCGTGATCCTGCACGATTCCGTAGGAAACGCTGAGCCCGAGGCCCGTTCCTTCGCCGACATCCTTGGTTGTGAAGAACGGTTCAAAAATGTGGTCTTTTGCCGCATCTGAGATTCCGCCACCGGTATCTCGGACGTGAATGCAGACGTACTCCTTCGATGGCGAGTCGACGTCGTCGGGCGAATGCGCCTTTTCAACGCGCACGGCGATCTCCACCCTGCCGTCCTTCTCGGTTGCCTGGACTGCGTTCATCACGAGGTTGGTGAGCACTTGCTGAACGCCGTTTGAATCGGCGTCGACGGTGACATCTCCTTCGGAAGAAAGGGAGATGTGTACACCTTTCTTTCGACCGATCGGTTCGAGCATTGTGACGGTGCGCGAGGCCAGCTCTCCTATGTCGACCCGCCCTTTTTGCGGCTCGCGGCGGCGCGCAAAATCGAGCATTTGACGGATAATCCGCGTCATTCGCTCCGCCTGCTCAACAACGATCTTCGCGTTTTTTTTAACCGCTTCGGGTTTGGATGGATCTTGAAAAATCAAGGTTGCCCGCCCGGAAACAACGTTGAGCGGCGTTCCGAGTTCGTGCGCGAGCCCCGATGCAAGTGTACCCACCGTGCTGAGCCGATCGGCGTGCCGCAGCTGCGTGAGCGCGGCGAGGCGGCGCGCCGTCTCCGCCTGAGCGCGCGACTGCGCATCCGCAATGCGTTCGCACATAGCGTTCATCTCGTCGGCGAGTTCGTGCATTTCGTCTCGCTGCGAAAACGCGAGGCGACTGGACAGATCTCCCTCGCCGATGCGCCTCGCCTGCGAAACGAGGCTTTCGAGAGGTCGAGCAATGAATCGAATTGTGAGAAGCGTCACCGCGGCCGCACAAGCGATCGCAAGCGCGAGCGCCACGAGCGTGAGCCTCAGTACCGTCGTGCGCACGTAGCGCACCTCGGCATCGCGCGATTCTGAAATTCGAATTGCGCCGAGCGAGCCGTCATGTCCGCGAAGAGGCACATATGACACTTTGGCGGCGCCCCGATCGAGCATGAGAACGTCGTCGCCCTTCTCCAATGCGCGGAGCACCTGAGGCTCTTCGTCGATGCGCCCCTCCTTTGCAGTTCGCGGCGAGGCCCAAACAATCGAAGCCTGCACGCCGCGACCGCGTCGATTCGCGCGGTCGACAATGGAAGCGGCATGCGTATCGTCGAATTCGTCGGCGACCGCTTCCACAGCCGCCGCAAGCGCGTGGCCGAGATGCCCGTGGTCGTGGCTCATTTCCTGTTCGAATCGATCACGCTCAGCACCGATGCGGAGGGTCGCGTAAAGCGCGATGCCAACGACGACGACCGGCGTGATGGCCGCGATCAACTTGTTTGCGAGCTTCATTTTCCCCGGGCGATCCTACGCCACGCGCGCAACCGTCCGACGCGGCACCGGCGCGGCGCTCTTCAGTGCGGAGTCTTCGCGCAACGAAACCCCACGTCTTCAAGCTTTTTCGACTCGTCGCGCGTTTCGCGATTGGCGGCGCGCGGCGACGTCGCATTGGCGTTGAGCCAATGACCGCCGCGAACCACCCGCATAGGTCCGCTCGCGTGCGACGGATTTGTCGCTTCGTTTTCCGAGTAGGCGGCGAGCCCGTCGGCCGTCCATTCCCAAACATTGCCGCCCATGTCGAGAACACCAAAAGCGCTCGCGCCGGCCGGATACCGTCCCACCGGAGCCGTGGTTTGGGCGCCGTCGTCTCCATCGAACATTCGCTTCTTGTCGTTGCGTCCGAGCGCCGCCCCGTTCGAGGAGCACTCCGCACCGCAGCCGTTCAACCGTTCGGCGCTCGGGGGCTCGTTGCCCCATGGGTACACACGGCCATCGGCGCCGCGGGCTGCGTATTCCCACTCCGCCTCGGTGGGAAGTCGCCCGCCGGCCCATTTGCAGAACGCCGCGGCCTGAGCAAAGTCAACGCAATTGATCGGGTGATCTTGGCGGTCTTTCGCGCCCGCATTGCAGAACTTGCTCCAAAAAATAACGTCCGACGGCTTGAGCCCTTTCGACACAACGATCGCGGATGCGGGTGTACACGATCCAAGCTCGTTCGGCGCTTCAGCGCAGCGTGTGTACGCAGCAACGGTCACCTCTGTTTTGTCGATGCAAAACGCGCCGAGGTGCGTTTTCTGTTGCGGCCTTTCGTCGGGATCCGCGCTCTTGTCGTCGGCCGGCGACCCGCGCATGAAGGTGCCCGCCGGAATGAAGACCATGGACGAGGGACACGGCGGCGGCGCGGCAGCCGACGCACTCGCCGAATTTGTGTACACCTCAGTGGCGGAAGTCGTTGCGACAGGTTGTGACCGTGCGCTCGCGGACGCGGTCGCCGGCCCTCCGTCCGACGTCGCTGGCTGCGAACAGCCTATCGCACCTACAAAAAAGCCACCCAAAAGCGCGGAGGACGCGTGCAGCGCGGAGCACATTTTCGCAAAAACGCCTTTCAATCGCCGCCGCATTCCCGGGAGCGCATCAAACGTTTCTTGCGACGCGCCCTTCATGCACGAACTCCACTTCCCAGGCTCGCGGCATTCATCTATCAGAAATGTTCACGCGAGCGCCGCGATCGCGCGCGCCCTGCCCCCGACAGACCGCTGTTTTTCCTCCGAGAACGAGCCCGATGAAAGAGGCCGAAGAAGCTTTTCCAGATTGGACTTTCTTAACAAACCACGCCCACGTGCTCTTGAGTGTCGCCGCCGATCCGCATGTGCGCGTGCGCGATATCGCCGAACGCGTTGGAATCACCGAGCGCGCGGTGCTGCGAATCTTGGGGGAGCTGGAAGCGTCGGGATATTTAACCAAAGAGCGCGACGGGCGGCGAAACCAGTACAAAGTGAAGTCGCAGATGCCTCTGCGTCACCCCATTGAAAAGCACCAAAAAGTCAGTGCTCTCATCGCTCTCGTCCAAGGCGAAGCGTGAGGATTTGCGCGGTCGCCCAGTTCGACTACGGCCCTCCTGAGCTGTGCCCAATGCCACCCCGCTGATCTTGGTTGAGCCGGATGCCGCCCTGGCAGATTTGCTGGAGCGCGTGGCAAAGCAGCGCGGTTACACCGCGCGACGCGTGGCAACCTTGGCCGACGCGCGGGCCGCCCTCGAAGACACACCGGCGGGCGTTCTCATCACCGAACTCAACCTTCCCGACGGCGACGGGTTTGCCCTGCTTGAACTTGCTCAACGCATCGACCCGCGCACGCTCGTCATTGCCATCACCGCGACCGGAAGCATTGAACTGGCGGTGCGCGCCGTAAAACTTGGGGCGTACGATTTCCTTTCAAAACCTTTGGATCCCGAGGTGTTCGGCGCGGCGCTCATTCGCGTCACCGAAGCTCGGCGACTGCGAGCCGAGGTCGCGCGCCTGCGCGGCGAACTCGATACGGCGCGCGGCGCGATGGGGCTCATCGGGAAAAGTCAGGCGCTCGCCGACATCGCGGCGTTGATCGAACGTGTCGCCGACTCTCCCGCAACAGTGTTGGTGACCGGCCCAACGGGCTCGGGAAAAGAGCGGATTGCGCGCGCCCTCCATGAAGCGAGCCGCCGACGGCAAGAGCCTTTCGTGGCCGTCAACGCGGCGAGCATCCCGGAGCAGCTGCTTGAAAGCGAGCTGTTCGGCTACGTGCGAGGTGCGTTCACCGACGCGAAAAACGACAAGCAGGGTCTCTTCGTTGAGGCCGACAGAGGCACGCTGTTTCTCGACGAAATTGGAGATTTCCCCATTCATCTCCAAGCCAAGCTGCTGCGAATCTTGCAGGATCAAGAAGTGCGGCCGGTGGGAGCCACAAAGGCGCGCCGCGTGGATGTGCGCATTGTCACGGCGACACACCACAACCTTCGCCAGCTGGTGAAAGAGAAGCGCTTTCGCGAAGACCTTTTTTATCGGCTCGCGGTGATCGAAGTGAACGTGCCGCCCCTTCGCGATCGGCCCGAAGACGTTCTTCCACTCGCCGAATTTTTCTTGGAGCGCGCCGCCAAGCGAGCGCATCGCGACATTGTCGGCTTTTCGCAGGCGGCGGCGCGACGCCTTGTGGACCATGCGTGGCCCGGCAACGTGCGCGAGCTTGAAAACGCCGTGGAGCGCGCGGTGGCGTTCGCGCGAGATCGGTACATCGGCGAGGACGACTTGCCCCCTTCGCTCATCGAAACGGCGCCGCGCGACATCTTCGCAACCGCGGCGGAGCGGCTCATGACGCTCGAAGAGCTGCAACGCGGCTACGTGAAGCACGTGCTTGAGCGGCTCGGCGGGAACAAGGTGCGCGCCGCCGCGGCGCTGGGTGTACACCGCCGCACCATTCAACGCTGGGTCGGTGAGGAAAACGAAGGCGATTCTGACAAGCCTGAAAAAGACTGAAAACCACCTTCAGGCGTGAAAAGATCTTCGATCGGCTTTGTCTGGCTCGGAGGATCTCATGCTTTTGCACCGTCCGTTGCGCCTCGGCCGCGCGCGTTTCGCGTTCGCCGCCTGTTTCACATTCGCCGCACTCAGTGTGACGGCCACATCGCTTGCCGACTGGCCCATGGCAAAACACGACGCCAAGCGCCAGAGCCTCGCCACGGGCTCCAGCGACATCAAAAACCCCGTCGCTTATTGGAAGCGCTACCTCGGCGGATCCATCGGTGCGCAGGGCATGTTGGTGGCCGACGTGGCCGGCGATGCCAAACCCGAGGTTGTGTACGTTACGGGAGGCCGCGTTGTCGCAAAGCTGCCGGACGACACGGTGGTGTGGGAAACACCCCCGCTCGAAATCGGCTCCCTCATCGGCATCGACGACTTCGACGGCAACGGTAAGCCCGACATCGCCGTGTCGGCGCGCAACCGCGCGCTGATCCTCGCCGGCTCGGACGGTTCGCTCCAATGGGCCGAACCCGAAGGTGAAATGGGTACACTCGGCGGCGCCCGCATGGGCGACGTGAACGGCGACGGCCGCCCCGATCTCGTGATCGTTGAGTGCGCCTGCTGCGGCGTAAACAGCGGCAACCTTGGATTCACATATTCGTTCGGGCCCGGCTTCGCACCCACCCTTTTGTGGCCCATGCCCGTGGGCTCATGCGGCTTCGGACGCACTGTTGCGCTCGTGGATCTCGATGGAACGGGCGCGTCGGACGTTGTCACTGCCAATCAAAACAGCGTGGCCGTGGTCGATGGTTCTTCCGGCGCGGTTCTCGCCCAAAGCGCATCGCTCGGCACGCGCATCAGCGAGAGTTTTTGCCGCGGCGCCAACATCGACGGCGCGGCCGGCGACGAGATCATCTGCCTGCTCAACTCGTCGAGCGCTCCGCTCACCGACCAGCGCAAAGTGTACGCACTCAAATACGTCGCCCAAGGTCAACCGCTCCAACTCCTGTGGAAGCAAACCCTCGCTCCCGACGTCTCGGGCGACGCGGCGTGGATCGATCCCATCGTCGACCTTGACGGCGACGGCACACTTGAAGTGGTGGCCGCCGGAAAAGACGCCGCGGATGTGTGGACAACGTTTGTCTTTGATGCGGCGACCGGCGCCGTTGAAGGCCAGCTCCCGGGCCAGCGGCTCGCGGGCACGGCCAACCTCTCGGGCGCGGCGAACCTCACGCTGCTCACTTCGGCAGGCACATCGCTCTCTGCGTACACATTCAACCCCATGGCCAATCCGTCGCTCACGTTTGCGTGGTCGCTTACGGATCGGCGCGTCGTTGTGTACCCCGACCCGGCGCGCATTCGCACAACCGGTCTGTCCAACGTGCTCGGCGCTGTCGACGTGACCAACGACATGGCGAGCGATCTCGTGACAATCACCACCAGCGGCGTTTCAAAGCTCACGTTTTATGCGATCGCGGCAAACGCGCCCAACGAAGTGGCCAACTACGGCTACCCCGCCGATGTAGACCCTATTGTTTCGTGGATCGTGCCGCCCACGACCGAGATGTACCCACAGCTTGCCGTTGCCCGAAACGACGGCTTTCTTACGTTTTTCGACAACCAACTCAAGCCGACAAACGAGTTTGACGCCGATCGCCCCGGCCTCCGCATCGGGGGCTATTACGCCGCCGGCGCGTGGCGCGATCTCCAGCGCTCACCGGTCATCGCCGACATCGACGGCTCCGGCGCGCAGGCAATCGTGGTGCGCGACAGCCGAGGAGCGCTGCTGCGCCTCAACGCCAAAGACGCGAGTTTGGGCGCGCCGCCGAAAAAGGTTTGGCAAAAAACCCACGCCACGGCGCCCACCATCGTCGACAAGCTCGACGCAATGAAACCGGGCATCGCGTGCATCGGCACCAACGAACCGGTCACCAATCCGCCCACGTATTACATGGCGAGCCTGCGCGCCGACGGCACCGAAATCTGGAAACAACCCATCCCAACGCAGCCTCACAACGACATTCTGCCCGGCAACTTCGACGGCGACACCACACCCGATCTCGTCGTCAATTGGGCTGACCCCGGCGACCAATCCATGAACACGCGCGCCTATTCAGGCCTCACCGGCGCAACGTTGTGGAACGGCCCGTCGTTCGTTCCAGGGTCAGGCTTGCAACCCGCCGGTCTCACCGTTGCCGATTGGGACGGCGACATGCGCGACGACGTTTTGCAACAAGGCGCCACGAGTCGAATCTTCTCGGGCATGACCGGCCAGTCGATCAAAACCGGCGGGCCGAGCGACTCCTACTTCATGCTCTCGCTGTTCGATATCGACGGAAACGGCATCGACGAAATCATCCATCACGGCGGCTTCAGCCCCACGCGCGTTTACGATCACGATCTCACGGCGCCCATTCTCGTGGGCGGTGAAGACGATCGCCCGTATCCGTACGCGTCGTTTGCGGTGTGCCCCAACGGCCCCGTGATGATCACCGAATCGTGGCAGTTTCCTTCGCGCCTCAAAGTCACACAGCTCAGCGGCGCCACCGCTGGAACCTTCCAGGCGTACGTGCTCGCGGGCGGCAAAAAGTACCCCAACGAAAACACCGCCAAAGCCGACGGCGCGCGAATGGGTCAACTCAGCTCGTCCACCGTGCACAAAAACCTGGCGGGCGACGGCAAACCCGTAGCGTTTGTCGGCTCGGCCGATGGCCACCTCTACGCGATCGATCCCTGCGCGAACGAACTCAAGTTCAGCATCAACTTCAACGCCGCCGTGGGCGAAGCCGTGTTTGGTGACACCGACGGCGACGGCCGCGACGAGATCATCGTCAGCGTGGCAGACGGCTTCTTGTACGGCCTGCGGCAAAACGTCATCGACGGTCCGAGCGTTGTCAACGACACCAATCCCGACGCCAACATCTTCACCGACGTCGACTCGATCACCACGATGGACAAACTCTCGTGCGGCTTCCCACTCGTCCCGGGCGCGATCGGCTACGAGGTCGCCGTCGTCGACAAGGTGGGCAACTACGTCACGGCGCCCGCGTGGACCGCCACGACAATGACCAACATCAGCTTCCCCGGCCTCGCTCTTGTCGACGGCGCTCGGTACTACTGCGCAGTGCGCGCGCTCGACGCGCAAAACCACGCTTCGGTCGATACGCTCTCCGACGGCGTGACCGTTGTGTTCCCACTGCCCGGAACCGGCGGCTCGGGAGGCACCGGCGGCACCGCCGGAACGGGAGGCGTTGGCGGAATCGGCGGCAGCGGTGGAACCGCCGGCACGCAGGCGAGCGGAGGCACGGGCGGCACCACCGCAAGCACCACTTCCACCGGCGGCGCTGGAACAGGCGCGGCGGGTGGTGCAGGCGGCTCCGGCGGCGGCGGAACGAGCAGCAGCGGCGGTTGCGGCTGTCACGTTGTGGATCCCGCGGCAGACCCGCGCGCTTGGCTGGTCGGCCTCGGCGCGCTCGCAGGGTGGATGCGTCGGCGACGGAAGCGCTCATGAGCGCCAAAGAGGCCCAGTTCGGCGGCGATCACGCCTCGACGTAAAATGTTTCTACAATCCTTAGACAGCGCTGCGGCAGGATGTCCTCCGGTGCGGCAGGATGTCACAGTGCGTTAGGCGCAATCCCAGGCCGAATCGGCTGAATCCCAAAACAATGGGGCAAAATTGAACGGCACAGCCTTTGCCAAAGGCTGGGCGTGCATTTCGCTCCCACCCTCCCTGACGTGATGCGGCCGACCTCCCGGGTCGACCGCGCCGAACAATGTTCCGCGGTCGTGGCCGCCGCCCTCGATGCGCTCTGCGCGCTCGGCGAAACCGTCGACGTTTCCATCGACCGCGCGGCGGCACGGCGAACGCTCGAACAGGCGCAGGCCCCAATGGATCAGCTCGATCGCGAAGCGTGGACAGCGTACGTGCGCGCCACAGCCCCCGCGTCGGGCCTCACCGTTTCGGCGGTTTCGTACTCCGTGAACGCCCTCAAAGGGCCCGACGCGCGCCGCGCATTGCCCCTTGTTGGCCTCGCGCTCAACGGCGATGCGCGCGTGATCACAGTTCACGAAATCGGCGTGCGCGGCATTCGCGTGGATCTCGGCGGTGAAACCAAATGGCTCAGCGTAACGGCGCTCGCTGCGGCAATGGGTGCCACCTCCGCGGACGAGCCGTTTCCGTGGCTCATCGCGCGACCGCTCACCCCACTCTCGACCGATGCGCACCATCACGATCACCACCCAACACCGTTTGCGCGCGTGCGCTCGCTGCTTCGTTTGGAGCGCGACGATTTAGGCCTCGCGGTGCTGTACGCAGCGGCCGTCGGCATCGTTTCGCTCATCCTTCCCGTCAGCGTTCAGGCGCTCGTCAACAACGTGGCGTTCGGCGGTCTTCTCCAGCCGATCGTTGTGCTCGCCGTTGTGGTTTTCATCGGCCTCGGCCTAGCCGGTGCTCTCACCGGAGCGCAGGCGTGGGTGGTCGAACGCATTCAGCGCCGCGTGTTTGCGCGCGTCGTTGTCGACCTTTCACATCGCCTTCCGCGCGTTCGCGGCGACATGTTTGAGCGCGCCCACGCGCCCGAACTCGTCAATCGCTTCTTCGACGTCCTCACCGTGCAAAAGAGCCTCGCAACGCTCCTTGTCGACGGTCTCGCTGTCATCCTCGCAACCTTCGTCGGCATGGTGATTTTGGCCTTTTACCACCCGCTTCTGTTGGGCTTAGACGTGCTGCTCGTGGTGGGCCTCGCCGCCGTGATCTTCGGTGCGACAAAACGCGCAACCGACACCGCCATTGACGAATCCAAGTCCAAATACGCGGTCGCCGCCTGGCTCGAAGAAATGGTTCGCCACCCCATGACGTTTAAAACCGCGGGTGGGCCGGCGTTTGCCGCATCGCGCTCCGAAGATCTCCTCTTTCAATACCTCGGTGCGCGCGGTTCGCACTTTCGAATCGTGTTCGTAAAACTCGCCGGCGCCCTTGGTTTGCAGGCGATCGCAAGCGCCGCGCTCCTCGGTCTCGGCGGCGCCCTCGTGATCGAAGGCAAGCTCACTCTCGGTCAACTCGTCGCGTCCGAAATCATCGTGACGAGCGTTGTCGGTCGCTTCGCAAAGTTCGGCAAACTGCTTGAGACCACCTACGACTTGCTCGCCTCGTGCGACAAACTCGGCCACCTCGTCGATCTGCCCATGGAGAGCGCGCGCGGGACCACCATCGTGCGCCGCCCTGAACCTGCACAGGTAGAACTCGCGGGCGTTTCGTACGCGTACGAAGGCGGCGATCCCGTCCTCAAGTCGGCGTCTCTCCGCGTCGCTCCAGGTCGCCGCGTGGCACTCCGAGGCAACAACGCCGCCGGCAAAAGCACCTTGCTCGACGTGCTTTATGCGCTGCGCTCCCCCAACGAAGGCCGCGTCCTCGTCGACGAAACCGACCTTCGAACGCTTCACCCCGAAGCGTGGCGCGAACACGTCGCCCTCGTGCGCGACATTGAGGTCTTTGACGGCACCATTCGCGAAAACATTGGCATCGCTCGCCCGGACATAACCGACGATGACATCCGCGAGGCACTTCAAGCGGTCGACCTGTGGAACGACCTCGCCGCGTTCCCTGAAGGCCTCGACGCCAAACTCACCACCGGCGCGCCTGAACTGTCGCGCGGCCAGGCGGTCCGTCTCGTCCTCGCGCGCGCCCTCGCCGGCAAACCGCGCCTGCTCCTTCTCGACGAAACGCTCGACCACCTCGACGCGCGCACCAAAAAGGCCGTCACCAAGCGCATTTTTGAGCGCCGCGCACCGTGGACGCTCCTCGTTGCAACGCACGACCCCGATGTGCTGCGCGCCGCAGACGACGTGATCGTCATCGACGGCGGCCAACTGCGCCCCCTGCGCGCCGAAGACTTGAACTCCTGAAACCCCTTTTGATCGAGGCTTTTTGCAATGGCATCCAAAGATCACAAAGTCGGCGCCGTTTACCGAGTGCCCGCCGTTTCCGATCTCCGTCTCGTTCGTTTCGTGCGCACGTCCCGCGCGCCGCGCACGTTTGCACGGCTCATTTCAGGAGCGTTCGTTCTCCTTGTTTTCGCCCTCATCGTGGTGCCCTGGCAACAGAACGCACCGGGCAAAGGCCGCGTCATCGCCTTCTCCGCCACGCAACGCCAACAAACGGTCGACGCCCCAGTTGAAGGCCGCATCGGCAAGTGGTTCGTGCAAGAGGGTCAACGCGTCACCGAAGGCCAGAGCCTTGTCGACATCACCGACAACGACCCTGAAATCGTTGCTCGCATTGAACGTGAACGCACCGCCGTGCTCGAACGCATCGAAGCTGCAAAAGCCCGCACCGCTTCACTCGCCGGCCGCATCGACGCACTTGAATCGTCGCGAACCAGCGGTGTTGCCGCCGCCGACGCACGCTCACGCATGGCCAAAGAGCGACTTCGCGCCGCCGAACAGGCGCTCACTTCGGCCGAAGCCACCGCACAAACCGCAGGCATTCAGGTCGAACGTGTACGCAAACTGTTCGAAGAAGGCTTGCAATCAAAACGGGCCGTAGAGCTTGCTGAACTCGACGCTTTCAAAACCAAGATCGACGTTGACCGCGCCCGCGCCGCCCGCGATGCCGCTCGCGCAGAACAGTCAGCATTGCTTCAAGATCTCGGCAAAATCGGCAACGACGCCAACGCCTCCATCAACGACGCCCAAGCGTCCCGAGCCACGGCCCTCGCCGAAATCGCCAACGCCGAAGCTGAACTCGCCCGCCTCGACGTTCGCCTCGCGCGCCAAAAAACCCAAGCGGTCACCGCTCCGCGCGACGGTTGGCTCTTCCGCATTCTCGCTCAACAAGGCGGCCAATTCGTCAAAAGCGGCGCTCCGCTCGCCATCATCATCCCCCACACCGACGAACGCGCCGTGGAGATGTGGGTCGACGGCAACGACGTAAACCTCATCAACGAAGGCGAGCGCGTTCGCCTTCAATTCGAGGGTTGGCCCGCCGTTCAATTCTCCGGTTGGCCTTCCCTCGCTGTGGGCACGTACGCCGGCCGCGTGTCGTTTCTCGACGCCGCCGACGACGGCTCGGGCAAGTTCCGCATCGTCGTCACGCCCGACCCCAACGAACCGGCGTGGCCCTCGGGTGAAAACCTTCGCCAAGGCATGCGCGCCAACGGTTGGGTTCTGCTCAACGTGGTTCCCCTCGGGTACGAAGCGTGGCGTCAATTCAACGGCTTCCCGCCCGACTACCCGCCCAACAAAGACTCCAAATCAAGCGCCTCCGGCAGCAAAAAGGAAGGTGGCAAGTGAGCCGTATACAAAAAGCATTCTCCGCGTCGCTCCCCTTGTCCCTGCTCCTCCTGAGTACACAAGCTTTCGCCCAAGAAAAAGGGGGGGCGCAACCTTCCAGCACCGTCGCGGCCCTGGCGGCTCCCGCCGCAACGTCCACCTCGGGTACTTCCCAAACATATCCCCAGCCAACCGCTGCGCGCTCGCTCACCCTGAGCGAAGTTGTAAAAAACGCGCAAGACAGGTTTCCCCTGGTGATCGCCGCCGACGCCGAAAAACAAGGCGCCGAGGCCGATCTCCTTGCCGCCGAAGGTGGGTTTGACCCTCTCTGGAGAACCACCGGCGCTGTCATGGCCACCGGCGCCTACCCATCGCAACGCATCGACACCGTTGTCGAGCAACCTACCCCCCTCTGGGGCACTTCCGTCTTCGCCGGATACCGCATCGGCGTGGGTAAGTTTGCCGACTACGACGGCAAGCTCGAAACCAACGACTACGGTGAACTCCGTGCCGGCCTGCGCGTTCCAGTCCTTCGCGACGGCCCCATCGACCGCCGAAGAGCCACCATTAAACGAGCAGAAATCGCGCTCGAAATAGCCAAACTCGGCGTGGACCAGCAAAAGATTGAAATCAACCGCGTCACCTCCCAACGGTATTGGGATTGGGTAGGTGCCGGCGTTCGCCTCACCATTGTTGAAGCGTGGCTTGCCACCGCCGAAACGCGCAACAGTGACCTTAAAAAACGAGTTGAACGCGGCGATCTCCCCGAAATTGAGCAACTCGAAAACGAGCGCAGCCTCCTCGTCCGTCGCGCACAGCTCGTATCCGAAACGCGCCGTTTGGAGCAAACAGCCATCGACTTGTCGCTGTTCTACCGCAAGGCCGACGGCACGCCCGATCTACCCAAGCGCTCTCAACTCCCGTCTTCCATCCCCGAGCCGCCGCCCGGGCAGGCGGGATCTACCCAAGACGCCGAAACCGCGGCCCTCGCCCGTCGGCCTGAACCGAAACGCGCCGACGCCGTCAAAGCCTCCGCCGCTGTTGAACTCAACCTCGCACGCAATCAAGCTCTACCCGCCATTGACCTCTTCGTCGCCGGCTCCGCCGACCTCGGACCGGGCGACGACAAGCGCGGAATCCCCGTTTTTGAAGCTGGAATTGTCATTGACATTCCCATCCTCGGGCGCCCCCAACGCGGCCGAGTCAGGTCGGGTGAAGCTGCCGTCAAACGCGCCGAGAAACAAGCCGAGTTTGCCAAAGACCGCGTCGGCGCCGAGGTAAAAGACGCCATGAGCGCCATGGAAGCCGCTCGAAAACGCGCCGAAGTCACCGCCTCCGAAGTGGCCCTCGCCGAAAAACTCGAAACCCTGGAGCGCACCCGATTTGACCTCGGCGACAGCACCATGCTCATTGTCAACCTGCGCGAACAAGCCACCGCTGAAGCGCGCCTCAAGCGGGTAGACGCGCTTGTTGACTATCAAAAAGCCGTCGCCGCCTACCGAGCCGCCCAAGGCCTCTCCACGCCGCAATAGCCGGCGCGGACATTGTTCGCCCCGCGAAAGTCACCCTTTCAACAAATTCAATAGCGCCGAGGCCCAAGCGAAGCGATGATCGCTTCTTCACAACGGGGCCACCATGTCTCGGCGCACGTCTCTGATAACCCTCATCACCGCATCGTTCACGGCGCTCGGCGCCCTCCCTTTGGAGCGCGAAGCGTTGGCCCAAGTCAACGCAGAATCGCTTCGCCAAAACCCCCTCAAACCCGGCTTGAGTATCAATACCGATATCACCTTTGCCCTTGCCAAAGGCAATGTTGAACTGTTTGACATCGGCGCCGGCGGCAAGATCCAATATCAAACACTCTACCCACTTTCAGAAGCCGCCCCGACGGAGGCACCTACCCTACCCTTCATCAGGCAACGCGTGTTTATCGCGGGAAACGGCCGATACGCAGACCGCGCCGACATCCCCGTTGTCAGCCAAAGCTACCTCCACATGCGCTGGACAGGCATGTGGCACCCCCGCATCGGAACCGACACGTTTATCCAATATCAATACAACCGCTTTTTTCGCCTCCTTCGCCGCAGCCTCGCCGGCGCCGGCGCACGGGTAGACATGTTTCACCATCCCAACTTTCTATGGTGGGGAGGTTCGGCGTACATGTTGGAGTATGAAATGATCGCCGTCGCCCCCGGCGCCTCCGACACCCCTGAAACGCTCAGCCACCGCTGGACAAACTACCTGACAGAACGCGTCTCCACAGCGGGCGACCGCATCGTGTTTCAAAGCACCACGTACATCCAACCCCGGTTTGACAACTTCAGCGACTTTCGACTCCTCGAAGAAGTAGAGGCGCTCGGCAAAGTCACCGACATGGTAAGTTTTGGACTCAACTTCAGCCTTTTATATGACTCCGCACCCCCCACCGGAGTCAAAAATACCGATGTCAGGTTGTCGAGCGCCGTCCACCTGAACTTCTGACTGCCGCCTCTTCCCACCCCAAAATCGCGGCCTCTCGCCGAGCGCGCACAACCCGTTTCGTTTTTCATTTTCCTATTTTTGAAAACGTGTATCCTGCCGTTCTTATGAGAGTACCAAACACCATTCCGGTAGCGATAAGCACCGCCCTCGTCATGTTCTCCAGCTCCTTGGCCCTTGCCGACCCGCCGCCCGATGCGGCATGGCAGGCAATGAAAGAGCGCGGAACTCGGGTGGACCGCCGCAGGAGTGGGTGGAGCCGCGCTGATTACCGGGATCGCCATGGCCGTCCTCAGCAGGGGCAGTTATGAAGTAAAAGTCCCCACCGCCTCCACACCTACCCTCCGCAGTTTCGCTTTTTCACCCCCCATCCAAATTGGAAATACCAGTCTACCCGCAACAGGATCCCTCCTGTTCAGCTTTTGAGTAGAAGGCTGAGAGATCATCCGCCCGTTTGGAACCACGCCTTGACCATGGAAGGCCGCCGTACCCGCCATGCTCCCTGGATCGCGTTTTCGCTCGCGGGGGTGATTCTTTTTGTGGTGTTTTTTGTGTACATCGATCGCCTCGGTTACGGCGCGGAGGCTGACGAGTGGGCCGTTTATCTGAAACGCCTACCATGGCGCCTTCACCTTCTACCAGCCACCAATTGGGCCGCCATTGCTTCTCTTTCAGGGATCGTCGCGGCCGGCTGTGCACTGGGTTGGGCCCTTGGGCAAAAAGGATGGAGACTTGCCGTCGCTTGTTTGGTGGCATTGAGTGTACACATCGCGATTGTGGTCGCCTGTGTCTCATGGGTTGAGGGTACTTTGGTGTCGGGAGTTTTGTACGACTCTCCTTACAAACCGCGGTTGGTCCTGAACGCATTCGACGAAGTGGAGGTTTTTGCGATCAAGCCGGCAACGTGGTTGTGGCTTGTGGGGTGGTTCTTGTCGGTGGGTATTTTTCGCCGTCGTCGCGCGCTTCCGGGAGGTGGGCTCCTCGCGGTCCTCACGCTGTCGTTTCTGTTAATCCTCACGGGAGAAACGTTGCTCCTTGTTTGGTCGGAAATGGCGATGTTTTGGCGACGCACTGTGCCCGATCGGTATCCCCGCGAGTTGTGGGTTCACTCCAACGTGCATGCGGTGACCGTGTTGGGAGTGCAGGTGCTGCTCGGTTTTTCGATGTTTGGCGCAGCGTTGGCAGCGATTCATCACGTTCGCTCCCGTTCTGAATCGACCCTTGCGCCGGGTGCTCGCGGGGTTGCGGTGCTTTTACTTGTGCTTGGGCTCGCCGCCTTTGGTCTGACCCGAAGCAAAGCGCGCGATTCATCCACCGTGTACCCGGAAACACCCGACAACCAATGGCTGTATGATTTCCAACCTACCATCATGAAAAATCAACTCGGGGAGTTGCCGACCATCCGGTCGTGTGAACCCCTGATCGACGGGCCTTGGTTTCATGTGACGGAACAAGGGCTCTCAGCAGACGGTGTATCGGCGCCAACCATCGCCGATGCCGAAAAACTCATCGTTAACAAGAAAGAATTGTACTGGGCCTTACTCCGGCGACCATATCCAACTGCAATGGTGGTGGCTGCTGCCGCCACCAAACTCTCCGACATGAAACCTTACCTTACCCTTCTGGCGGGCCACTTTGGCGGTCGACTCTTTGTGCTCACCGCCGATCCCCAGCCCAAAATTCAAACTGAAACCCTCGGCGAACTTACCCTAAAATCACGGTGTTGTGTACACTCGATTTGTATATCAAAAGGCCTGAAAGAGCCGCCCGGCAACCCGGACGAAACATGGGGAGAGGTGATAGAATCGGGTCGATGGCAAAGTGAGGTTTGCCCATGAACATTCGCCGCGTTGGAGAAGCCTTTTGGATGGTGCTACCCATTGTTGGGCTGGCCCTTATTTGCATCTCTCTCTTGACCCTATTGGACTATCCCATTTTTGTTACCACCGTGTTTGGACAGGTGCCGTAACCGGCATACGCCCGCCCTCGTTCGAAAATGGGCGGCGCACTTTTTTGCGACCGACGGAAGAACCGGTGCTCAACTTACCGTCAGGTGCTTTGGTCTGCTCCACAACATCGTTTATACTTCTTCTTACTGCCGCAGGGACAAGGACCGTTGCGCGATGGGCCCGATCGATCGGGCGGCGGCGGTTTATACAACGTTGCCAGAGGCCGGAGCAAACGGTAGCTATCCTCCGGCGCCCACCGGGCATTGACGGCGCGTAGAAAATCACGGGGAAGGTATAAATCTTCAAGCCGCGCGCGCGCTGCAGACGGTACCATGGCTGCCATCAGCTCGAACGCCAGGCCGCCGGCCGCAACGTCCATTGGAAGGCTGAACGCCAGGCTGGTCGCCAAGGAGTCCGGCACATCCTCAGGTTGCTCATAAGCAAACGTGCTGCCTTTCACCAGATTCGCAGCGGTTTCGAGCGCCACCTTACGCCCCACGTTAATAGCAACTTTTCGCAGCTCTTCGGGCTTTTCAGAGTCGAGCCGCATGGTAGCGCACATCAATCCGGCAATGGCAGGGGCCAGTTCTTTCCCGTCCGACAGGCCTGAATCGGCCTTGCTCAACGAGTCAAGAAATTCTTCAACCTCCGTGCGTACACGCGCATGGCGCAAACCGACGGCGGCCAAACCTACCACCGAGTCAACCACCCCCAGAATCGTTTGGGCTTTTCGCGCCGCAATTTTTGTACCTGCCACCACCGACTTACCCAACCGAGCCGCACCCCACAACCCACGCAGCACGGTGGCAATCAGCCCCTGGCGCACAGAAGGCCATGAAAACGAAGCGTCGCGCAGCGATTCGCGAATCGGCTCGGGAATTCGATCAAAAAACGTTGGACCTTCAAGCGCCGTCAGCACCGTCAGGTGACTCACCGCCCAAACCGAGGTCCAATAATGACGCAGAAGTGGATCGCTCGCGCGCCCCAACTTGTTCGCCTTGCGAACCATCGGCAAGAGCATGTCACGCAGTTGATTAAGCTCCTCGGTAACAACCGCCAGCGCGGTAAACATCTCTTGAAACAAAATCGGCTGAAGCACCGAAAGAGCCACAATCTCTTCCCGTGACAGAAACGCGCCCGCCGTTTGCAATCTGTACAGAAGACCGTCGGGGCCGCCCCACTTCTGCGCCGTAACGTCAAACTGACGGCTTCGCTCACGAAAGTCGGCCGCCTTTACCATCGCCCCATCCAACTGTACTCGTCTAACAACGGGTAGGTCACTCACCGCCATCCCCGCAGCCAAACAGGTAACAAAAACCCCCTCCCGCGTAACGACCAAAAATGGCCCCTCGTGGGGATGGTTGAGCGAGATTGCCACCCTTTCCGCCCGCTCAGGCAGCGGCACGCTCGCGAGGATAAAACGCACCAGCGCTTCATCCCTGTAAAGAGCCAACGCGAGATCTACCTGCTCGACAGAGAGTCGATCAAGCCGCGAGAGAAAGTGGTGCTGGTGGGCCATCGCTTATCGATATCAGATTTGCGGATTGCGGTGATGGAAGTTGTTTCCGTTATAATGGGCGCACTCCCGGCCGCAAGCTGGACCGCGGACTGGTTGACACGCTCCCTTCTTCGGCGGTATCGTTCGGCATACACCGCGGCGAGTGAGCGGGATTTATGTCGTTCGACTGGAGCGCGCTCCTATCCACAATCCACCAGGGAAAGGTGATTCCTGTCATCGGCCGCGATCTTATTGAACTGGAGGCGGGGCAAACATTTGACCGACGGCTCGCGGCTGAGGTCGCGGCCCGTTTCAATCTTCCAGAAAGTGAAACCGCCAACCTCCACGCCATTGAAGACGTAGCAGCAGCGGTGCTCCGCCAAGATCCTGAAAATCTGCCCGCTCTCTACTCAACAACGCGAGAGGTTCTGGCAGAAATGCCGGCTCAACCTCCCCAAGTGCTGCGTGACTTGGTGGCCATTTCAGGTTTTCGCGTTTTTCTTACCACCACACTCGACCGCCTTTTGGTCCAAGCGCTTCAAGAGCGATATCCACAAAACAACCCTGACGCTCCACCCACCGTTGTCGAGCAATGGTATGCTCCCGAACACGGCCTCTTTCCCAATCCATCGTTGGTTCCCAAAAGTGCGATTTTGGTCATTCACCTATTCGGCCGCCCATTCAACCCGTCCGGCGCTCCACCGCTCCCCGGTGAGTTCGTTGTTACAGAAGCCGACAGGTTAGAACTTTTCCACCAGCTTCAGGCTCAACTCGCATCCAACAACCGTGAAGTGCGAGAACTGTCAGATCTTCTGCGATCGCACGATCTCCTCCTTTTAGGTTGCGGCTTCCCAGATTGGCTCATGCGTTTCGGCGTGAGGGTATTGCGGGGAAAACGGTTTGGCGCTCCTGCGGAACACGTTGCCCAACTTGCAGAATATACCGCTGCCGAACCTCTTGTGGCGTTCCTCCAACAATATGGCATTGAAGTACACACGGCGTCCCCGGTCGACTTCGTGCGCAACCTCGTGGCGGCTGAAGAGGGTGGTCGACAACTTCGCCATCGGGTCATGTTGGCAAACTCCGCAGCGGATGACCCTTTCTGTAGTCAGGTAGCCCAACTGTTAACTCGGTGGAACATCGGGATCACGCGTGTCCAATGGGAAAATACAACCGTTCCCGCGGTTCGACCGCTGCTTGCGGGTTGTGCGCTCCACATTCCACTTCTGTCTAACGCGGCATTGTCTACCCATCGTCGCCGCATTGAGGATGAATTCAAAGAGGTTGAACGACAGCCGGGCGACCTCTCGCAGGTGGTTGTACAGATCGATGAAGGGATGTTGAACGGACCGCTCGCCATTAACAATCTCCTTCAGGGAAGAAAAGTCAGAAGCAAATCGGTTCGACCCACCGCTCAAGGTCTGGCGGTTGAAATTGCTGAACAGCTCGCGAAGGCTCAAAAGTTGCCAAATTTGTCAAAGGTACACATTCATTGTGTACACGCTCCGAGCGACCAAGAGGCTCTGCGCCGGACGCGGGATCTCCTCAAACAGTACAAATGGGCAACCGCCACAGATCGAACAGAAGCCCCACCGGGAGCCGATGTTGCAGCGTGGGTCGCAAACCAGATGAACCAAGCGCAGGTGCTGCTTCTACTCGTCACAGCCCGCCTGCTCGCCGACGCCGAAAATGAAATTGCCATCGCCCTCCAACTCCAAGAAGCGCGCTCCCACTTGGTGGTTCTCCTACTTGTCGAAGCTTGTGATTGGCAACCTACCCTCGGTGCGCTTGACTCCTTTCCCGCCGATCAAAGTCCGGTAAACCAAAACAGCCAAATGTGGACGGCCGCTTCCGCTCAGCTTCGCTTTCGCGTGATTGACCACCTCCTGAGCGCTCGCCAGGCAAACATCTGAAAGGTGGTTTCGATGGATAAACCGTATCGAAAACCCCTCACTCCCGATGAACCTTACCCGTCGTTGGAGACTTTCGGTGAATTGGATCGGGACTATTTTTTCGGCCGAAACGATGAAATCGCGGAGTTGGTTCAGCTGGTCCAGTCCGCTCCGCTCGTGCTGCTCTACGGAAAATCGGGTTACGGCAAATCGTCGCTGCTTCAAGCGGGGGTGTTTCCCCAACTGAGAGAGAGTGGCTACATACCCATTCTTATCCGTTTTCAATTCGAAATTTCTATCTCTCTTTCAGACCAGGTTCTCACTCAAATTGCGCAGGCCGTCACGTCGGGCGCCCTTGACGCTCCCCTACCCATCCTTTCAACAGCAAGCCCCAAACCTACCCAATCCCTAGAAGGCGAAGTTTTAGCCCCCGACTCACTGTGGGAGTATTGTTATCGCGCGTCTTTTTGGACCCCGGACGGTGAG
This sequence comes from Polyangiaceae bacterium, assembly GCA_016712345.1. Lineage (GTDB taxonomy): Bacteria > Myxococcota_A > Polyangia > Polyangiales > Polyangiaceae > JADJRH01. The sequence goes on along the minus strand of JADJRH010000011.1, from coordinate 356,673 downwards.
CCAGCGGTTCCCGTGTTGGTGTTCGACCAATTCGAAGAAGTGTTCACGCGCGGCAGCCAACGGAGGGGAGAACTTGAACGTCTGGTTGCCGAGTTGTCCGATGTCATTCAGGGTCGCATTCCCGAACGAGCGCGCCCGCGCATTCAGAGGGGAGAAATCAATATTGAACACGTTCGAGCCGGAGCGCCCGTGCGGGTTCTCCTCGCCCAGCGCGAAGACTATTTGGTTCAACTTCTCGCTCTGAGTCCCCATTTGCGAACGCTCGATGTGACGGCGAACTCCCTTCACCTTGGGGCGCTGAGCTTTGGCGCTGCCACGGATGCCGCCCGCAAGCCCGGGTTGGCGCGCTCGCTGGTGACACCGGCCATTGCCGTAGAAATCGCCGCACGTGCCGCCGGACTTGAATCGCCGCCCCCTGTCGACAAACAAGCCGACACTTGGGTAGAACCGGCATTTTGGGCCTTTTTTGCGCTCGATTCAACGAAAAGAGAATTCAAGAAAACAAACCCACAATTGATCTGGCAATCGTCAACAGCGGCGCCCGCGACATTGTGAAAACATTCTACTTGGAAAAAACGACCGGCGATTCTACCCATCCGCTCCGGCCGCTCGTGCGCAACGTGATCGAGGATGAACTTCTCACCTCCAATAACCTCCGTGATCGACGGCCCCTTTCGGCGCTCACCGAGTGTGGAGTTACCGAAGGTGAACTTGCCCTATTGGTCGATCGGCGTGTCCTTCGAAAAGAGTGGATGCTCGATCAAGACTATTATGAGTTCATCCATGACGTGCTTGCCAAAGTTGCGGCCAAAAACCGTGAAGAACGCTGGCAGCGAGAAGCAAGAGTTCAGCGCCGGAAAACCCGAGCAATCATTGTTTTGGTAGGTTTGGGCGTTGTGGCCCTGACGGCTCTACTCGTGTGGTTTTCTTACCGCCGAAGGCAGGCCTTGGACGAAGAAGAGCAAAGAAAAATTGCGGAAACATCAGAAAAACAAGAACACTTTGCGAGTCAACAGAAACTCGCTTCCACATTTTCAGACCAGGCGTCGCGCGCGATCCTCAATGACCGTTTTGACGACGCGATCGCTGCGATCATTTCGGCTCACGAAGCGGCGCAAAGGGCCCAGAAAGAATTGGACTCGCTCAAAGGCCGCGCTGCCTTTGAAACGCCGCCCGCTTTGCCCTTCCTTTCGGCGCGAGCCCTGGCCACGGTCCAAAATGGTAGTCTGTTGGTAGAAGACAAAAACGGGATCACTCATCTGGCAGTTTCCGAGGACGGTACCCACGCCGCTACAACGTCGAGCCACGGAGCGTCCGTTTATTTGATGAACCAATTGGGCGAGGTTACCCGCAGCGTACACTTGATGGACACGTTTGGTACAAGCTCGCTGGGGAGAGAAAAGTCACCACCTACCGATTTGGTCGAAGAAGTGAATTGGTTCATGGGTGCTCCCCAAGTTCTCACCTTCAGCGCCGACGGGAAAAAGCTGTTTGGCATCGGCGACGGCGGGGTGGTTGTTGTTCTCGATACAGACACCCACCGACCTGTAAAACGCTTTCGAACCGCCATCACCGAACCTACCCTTCGCGTGGATCGCACGGGAAGCTATGCCGTGCTGTCCGACCTGGCTGAAACGCTGATCTTCGTTGACCTGACGGGGCCCAAAATAAAAGCGGTCGCTCTGGCTTCACCAAGCCCCGACGCGGTGGACAAAACGGGTGTTGGAACACGGCCCGCGGACCCGAACAAAACAAGCATTGATGGAGTACACATTGCTCCCGACGCGTCATTTGTTTTGGCGCAGCGAGAATTGGAAACAGACGAAAAAACCCTTTTTGAACTCTGGAAAGACCCGGCGACCGGAGCGAGTTCCCCCACTTCGTTGCGCTCGCAACCCACCGCCAAAGTTGGCACTGTTGTGCTTTTGGATCACCCGGCAACCGGGCAGTACCCTTCAACTGCGGCGTGGATCACGCGCACTCCCACGGGCGAAACAGCCCTTTGGGCGGCCACCGATAAGGCCGTAGAGAAGGTGAAAGACCTACCCATTCAATTGGGTAGATCCGGTGGGATGAAACCGTTTGGCAACACGTTGGTAACCGCGGTGGACGGCACCGTCCAAATCTACACGGTGGATTGGACGGATCCGGGGAGTGCCCCGCTCATCCAACAACAAACTCCCCTCCGAAATCCGGGCACACTGTCTGTTGAGCTGAACCCGGGGAAAAACACGGCTGCGTTACGTACAGAAACCGACGCTTTGTGGTTTGATCTGACATCGCGCCGGCCCGTTTTTACCCTCGGCTCACCCCAACGCAAATGGTTTTACGGGTTTGACGATGACCGTGAATTTGTGGTTCTACCCGGGGCACAGGGGGCCCTAAGCCTTTCTGACAATCGCGTTCGCTACATGCCCGCCACCGCTGCCGTGGTTCACGATCGCTTTTTTTGGGGCCCCACCGAAACCGTGTCCTCCGAGGCCTCCGTCTCGCTCAATCGCTATGGGTACGCGCTTACCTTTCGATTCGACGGCTCACAACTTGTTATTTTTGACCGAATGACCGACAAGGTATGGTTTGGAAGTCGACTCACTTCAAAAACAACGGTCGCCGACATCCAATTTGAAGAGTGGCCTTCGCAAAGCTCCGATTTGGTGGAGGTGGTGACTCGGGCCAATCGAACAGTGGTTGTGGAGCGAAATGGCACTATCCGTTTTTTTGACGGCTTCAAGTTCAGCGGCAAAGGGGCTTTGGGCACCAACCCCTCGCGCGCGCTGGTTCGGTTGAGCGCTGATGGGAAATGGGCAGCCGTGAGCTTGGGGCTGGACTTCGTACAATTGTGGAATACCACCAAAGCCAAGGTGGCCTGGCAGGCCGATCTTCGGCGTGAACGACGTGGATCGGAGCGAAGTCTGCCGGCAGCAAGTGTCACAGCTCTTGAAGTGACAGTCGATAACCTGGGCACTCCATTGGTGGCTGTGGGAGACAGCGCGGGTGGGGTGAGAGTGATTGAAAGCCGCCTGGCACCGGTTTATTGGTCGCTTGTTGGAAAACGCAAAGAAAGCCACAAAGATCGGGTTAGCCTGTTGGACATTGCTCCAAGTCGCGTGGTGCTTTCAGGTGGGCAGGATGGTACGACGGTGGTCACTCGTTTCGACAAAGCTCAGAACGAAATGATCAGCGGACCTACCCATGGAGGTTCGGTCACGGCGGTGAGGTTTGTGGAAGTGCCGTCTTCCGATCCGCACAAACCGATCACGCAGCGAGCGCTCACGGCGGGTGAAGACTACACTGTTTGGGTATGGGATCCTTCCACAGGAGATCCGGTTTGCCCTGCGATGCGGCTTCACTCCTCCCCTGTGGTTGCTATTGATACCACGGGTAGAGACGGGGAGGTGCTCACTCGCGATCGTTCGGGCACTGTTATTTTTTGGGACTTTCTAAATTGTGAACCCACGGGACCACGGTTTCAAGATGTGTTGATCGCCGGGGTGGTGACCGATCAGAAAGACCAATTTTTGTCCGTTTCCCGCCAAAAAGAGCTGAGCATACGCGATCGGATCGCCCTTCATTCGGCGCCGTCTTCCACCCCACAGGGCTCTTGGACATGGGGTGTTCAGGTGGGTTCTAAACAGCTTGTTGCCGCGGATGAAACCGGCAGAGTGTTTGAATTTGACCCAACCGCCCCTGGTAAAGAACCGAAGGAAGTGTTAGGTCCAACCAAAGGCGGCGGGATTGTTGCTCAAAATGGGGGGCGATCCGTTGTGGTTTTCCCGGGCGGCGATCTTTTGTTTTGGGAGCGCGAACCTGACAAGGCCGTTCTACCCGTTCAGAAAACCACGTGGCCGGCGGAGCCGGGGTGGGCTCTCCAGGCCGCACAGCTTTCGACGGATGGGAAGGTCTTGTTCGTCGTCGAGAGCAAAACCAACGGCGAACTCCGAGGAAGGAGACTCAGCGACGGGGCGACGCAATCCGTTGATGTCGAACAATTCGACCAGGTAGAAATCTATACACGCTCCGACGGTTGTGGCCGCTGGGCTGGCCCCACGGATGACTCGCAGGAGGCCGCGTTTGCCATCACCGCCGAGGAGCGCTCATTTGGAGTTTGGATGGTAGATTCAGCCGGGTGTGTTCGATTCTGGTTGGGCGCGCCTGAACCCGTTGTTGAAGCGGTTGGACCAAACCTCAAACGAGTTGGCGATGCCCCCACGGCGCTCCGTGTACTCCCCGAAAAGAACAAGTTTGTTTTGGGAACTCTAAAGGGAAGCATGTCCGTGTGGGAGGTAGGTTTGAACGACCGAGATGCCCCCAACGTGCGTATTCTGACACTGGATCGACAACGGCACGACCGAAGAATCAGGTCCATCACACTCCATCCCCAAGGCCGTTGGGCGGCCAGCGCCGGGGAAGACGGTGATGTTTGGCTCTGGGATCTCCAAGAAAATCAAGCCTTGATCAAGGTGGGATCTCTGCCAAGCGCCGTGAAGTGGACCACGTTTGACTCGGCGGGCACCAAACTTTTGGTGGGAGGCGCCGACGGCTGGATGCGGGCGTTCGACATTTCCACTTCCAAGTCACCGGGTGAAATTATAGACGAACTGAAACCCTGGGTAACCTCGGCTGCCGCGCGATAACGCCGCAGCCTCAACAGGTCACGTTCAACCGCCTTCGCCGCACAAAACCGCGCTTGTCAATGTGTACCCCATGTCGGTTGCGCAGTTGGAGGCCGAACTCAAGTCGGCCGCGATGGTCACGTCGCTCATTGCGTAACAGCCGTGGAACGAGGACACACTCAAACCGGTGAGCCCTTCAATCCCTGACAGGAGGGGCCCGGTTTCGCAGCCGCTCGTGGGATCCATGTCGGGAATTTCATACCCACAGCCGATGAAGGTTCCGTCCGTTTCAAACGAGAGCACCGACACGGACGCGGCGCTGGGCGCGTTGACCGACTGCGGATGATACCCATGGGCGATCACCTCCACCAACTCGGTGTCAGGCCCGGCGGTCACGTTCCAATCGGTGGCTGAGTAGGCAGACAAGAAGAGCACCACTGTACCGGGGCGATCAATGTGTACATTGGCTGCACCGTCGGTATTGTTGGCTGCATCAAACGAATCGTAGAGCCCCACAACGTGCAGCTCCAGTCCACCGCAGACTCCGCCGCCGATGGGTTCATCACCGTCGTCGCCGTCTTCCCCATCCTCCCCATCATCGTCGTCACAATCGCCGTGCTCACCGTCGTCGTCGGCCTCTCCGGTGATCGCCTGTTGAGAGGGTTCTCCTCCACCATTTTGTCCCGGAACGCAGGCGATCGGAGCGGCGGCGAGAGCGGCGATACACATGAGGGTAAGCGTTTTGTTCATTGGAAGTTGCCTCCTTTGACTCTACTCACTCACCACCCCGCTGTTTGTTTCCTACCCATTCGTTTTTTTTCAGGGGTAGCCGGTGAGTGAATATCCACCCTGCGTCCAACAGTCGATTGTGACGCTGCCGTCCACGTTCATGACAAACGCCGACGCGGCATAACAACCATGAAATGATGTGGGCTCAAGCTGCAATAGCCCTTCAATCTGAGCGAGCAACTCGGGCGTTTCACAACCGCTCATCGGATCGGTGTCCGGCCACTCATACCCACAGCCGACAAACGCTCCGTGGGTTTCATAGTCCAATGTGGAAACGGTCGTCCCCACCGGGCTGATTGTCACCGCTTGTTCTTCGTACCCGGTGGCGATCACACGTTTGATAATCACTCCGGGGCCGGCGGTAACCACCCACGCCGTTTCACTATAGGCCGAAAGAACAAGCACGTGTACACCCGGCTTGTTGATGTGGACGGAGGCCACCCCTTCTGTTCCAGCCGCGGCACCATACGAGTCGTAAATGCCAATCACATGCACTTCTGCGTCGGCGTCTTTTCCGTCATCGTCGCTGCTCGACCCGGTGGACGTTTCGTCTTTTGGCAGATCGGAGTTTACCTGTGGGTCGTTTTGATTTTCTGAACGAGAGGGTTTGCTGCCACTGCGGATTGCGCCCATTGTCGGCGGCGCCTTGCCCTGTGGAGCCGCAACGCCCACACCCCCGGAACCAACGGCGGAGCCCGCGCGTCCAACAACCCCCGTTGAACTTTTTTGGGGTCTACCAACGGGTGACAATTGGGGCGCCTCCACTTCACCGGTGATGGGTAGATCGGGCTTGTGTACACGATCGCGCACCGGCCCAGCGGGGGCAGGCGGCTCCATCGATTTATTTGTTGTACCCGATGGAGCGGGCTGCGGAAGGTTGGGCGCCCAAATCGGCGCGGGCACACGCAGGGTAGATTCTGTGGCGGCGGCGTTGGATGGGTGAACCGTGTCAGAAGTGGCGGGGGTGATGTCAGGCTCGGTCAACACGTTGGCCGATGTGGTGCTTTCTGAAATGGGCTGTTCTACCTGAGGACCGCGCGACAATTCAAAGGCCAACAAACCCAAAAATCCGGCCGGCACGGCCCACATTCCAAAACGGGCAGCGGCGCGCAGCATGGAAGGTTGAGCCCGAGAAAAAATGCGTTCTTCCAGTTCTCGACCGGGTTTTTTCTGGGCCAGGCGCTCGTCCGCTTCACGCAGGAGCGTTATCAATTTGGGTTTGTCGCTCACGACGAAACCTCCCATCCTTGTGCGCGGAGCGCTTGCTCAGCCCGTGAGATCAACTTAGACACATACCCTTTTGAAATGCCGAGAGTGGCCCCGATTTCATCCACAGTAAGGCCGTCCAAATGAAACATTGAAAAGGTGACCCGCTCTTTGTCTGGCAAGCGGGACAGGGTAAGAAAGGCCCGTTTCAACTCGTCACGCGCCCCGTATAATGCATGCGGATCCACTTCAGGCTCGGCATCGGGTCGGAGCCAGCGGAGGGTTAACATACCAACGATTTTTTCGTTTCTGAGTTTTGTCAAACACCGCCGTGTGGTCACGCGGTAGAGCCAACCTTCCAACTCTCCAAGCTCCGTGAGAGTTGGGGCGTGTTTTAGCAGTTGGACGAACACGTCCTGCGTCACATCATCGGCGAAAGCCCTGCTGCCGCGGCCGTAGCGCAGGGCCAATTTGTACACAAGGCCATTGTGTTTTCGATAAGCGTCGGCGACAGCTGCCCGAACGTCGGATTGGGGTTGAGCTGACACCTCGGGTTCCCGATGGGCAGCCTGCCCGAATTTGGGTCGCGTGTGAACCCCTGAAGAAAAGCCGTCTCCCGCGGGGGCGGGAACGGGAAAAAACGGGGGCTCCGGGGGCGGCAACATAAGAAGCGAACACCGGGTACACCCGCGAGGGGGGACAAAGTTTCCTCGCTTCAAAAAAAGCTCAGTCACCGCTGTGAGCCGGGCGACAACTTTTGCTACCCGTTCGTTTAAAACCCGCTACCATTCGGCCACCGCTTACTTTGTTTGGGAACACGGCGCATGTGGCGTCGGAGAGGGAGTCATGGCGCAGAATAGCGAAATCGGCGCGTTCGACCGCAGACATGTTTCGTCCGGTTCGGGGCGAAGCGCTTCGCGATCGCCTGACAGCAAAGCCAAAACGCTTGGCGCCCCCACACCCGCTTCGGATGAAACGCTTGACACTCATTCTCCGCCGCGCCGCCCCGCCGTCGCTGTGGCCCCCACGTTGCTGGCAGATCCCACCGCCCCTGTAACCCCACCCTCCACGCCTGAACGGCTCGCCGCTTTGGCCGCCTCGTTGCCCGCTGTGGCTCGCGAGAGTTACCAGTTTGGTCAAGAAGTGGCCAAGGGTGGAATTGGTAGAGTGGTTGTCGCGCGCGACCAACGGTTAGATCGGCCGGTTGCCATTAAAGAACTGCTCGTTTGGAACGAAAAGCAGGAGCAGCGTTTCGTTCGTGAAGCGTTGCTCACAGCGCGTTTGCAACACCCGGCAATTGTCCCGATTTATGAAGCGGGGCGCTGGCCCGACGGTGAGCCTTTCTACGCCATGAAACTTGTGTCAGGTCGGTCGCTCGCCGATCTGGTGACTGAGCGAAAAACCTTGCCTGACAGGTTGTCCCTTCTGCCCCACGTGATTGCGGCGGCGCAGGCAATCGCGTTTGCCCATTCAAAACGCATCATCCACCGCGACCTGAAACCTGCAAACGTTCTCGTGGGTGAACTGGGTGAAACGGTGGTGATTGACTGGGGGCTTGCCAAAGACCTTGCCGACACGCAAACGCCCGACGAAGGTGGGGCACCTGTCCAGTCGGGTGAAGGGTTGACTCTGGACGGTGCCGTGGTGGGGACGCCCGCGTATATGCCACCCGAGCAGGCAACGGGCAAACCCGTGGATGAACGAGCCGATGTGTACGCATTGGGAGCGCTGCTCTACCACGTGCTTTCGGCGGTTCCACCTTACCACGACGTTCCCTGGGAAAAGCTTCTTTCTACCATTACAGAACGGGCTCCCAAAGAAATTGAAAAGCTCGCCCCTCAGATTTCGGACGAGCTGGCGGCCATTGTCAACAAGGCCATGGCGCGTGACCCCGCGCGCAGGTACCCCACAGCAAAAGAACTCGCCACAGACCTTGAACGTTTTCAGACAGGTCAAGTTGTAGCGGCCCACGCCTATACTGCCAAACAGGTATTGGTTCGGTATTGGAAACGCAATCGCGGCATCTTAACGGTGGGGGCCGCGGCGGTAACGCTGATCACTCTACTCGTTGTTGCAACCTTGGTATGGACGGATAAACAGCGCCGATTCGCCGAGGCAAAACAACGCGAGGCGGAGGCTGCATCCATGGCTGAAGCGGACGCACGCGCCTCGGCTCAACAGTCCGAAAAACAGGCCACCGCTCGCGCCGACGAACTGACCATTTTGCAGGCGCACAATGCGCTCGACAACGATCCCAACAGGGCGCTCGCCTGGTTAAAAACGTTGTCGGCCGAATATACAGATGCGGGAGAAATTCGCCGCATTGCAAGCGACGCTTATACCCGCGGCGTTTCACGGGTGTTCACCGGCCACCGCGAGTATATCAATCACATTGTTGTTTCGCCCGATGGGAAGAGTTTTGCCACGGCGAGTGACGACAAAACCATTCGCCTTTGGGATATAGAATCGGGGAAATCGATCGTTTTTAGCGGACACACTGATGAAGTGTGGAATGTGGAGTTTTTTCCAAGCGGGAAAGAACTTATTTCGTGCTCAAAAGATCGCACATCCCGCATTTGGAATTTGGAGGGTAAAGAGCTGGCGCGCATGAATTTGCCACAGTCGTGCCGTCAATTGGTTCCTCTTCCCAACGGCAACGTTGCGGGCACGGCCGGAATGCGGGGTGTGCCTTGGTTGTGGCACCGCAGCAGCGGACAGTTGGAGCATCTTACTCAAGATGATAATCTAACTTGCAGCGCCCTTTCAGTCGACAGCGGGCACGTTTTGACCGTTTCCCAGTCGGGTAACTTTGTGATCCGCAAGCCGGGTTCACCCGAGGTAACCCAAATTCAGGGGCACCCGGCGGACTACTGCCGTGTCGGCCGATCGGGTCGTTGGGTGTTTGGAATGGGCCTCAACCAAACGGAACTTTGGAACACGGCGGGGTCGCCCAAGCGCCTGGCTCAATTCGATTCTGCCTCGCGGCAAAGCACCTTGTCCAAGTCTGAAAAGTACGTGATTGCCGGCGGCGACGCCACCGTGGCCGTCATGAATGTAGAAACAGGAGAAGAGGTCAGGCGCTTCAAACGCCACACCGGCATTGTTTCTGCCGCGGGTATGTCCGACGACGATCAGTTTGCAGCATCGGCCTCGCAGGATCGCTCCCTATACGTATGGAACATTAAAACAGGTGAAACGCGCCAGTTGTCGGGATTTGTTTCGTGGGTAACCGATATCAAGTTTCTACCCAATTCAAATACCGTCATTGCGTCGTCGGCAGAGGGTGAAGTTCGCCTATTTTCGCAATCATCGGCGGGGAAAACGCTCGTCGACCATAAAATGAGGGCGGATGCAATGGCAGTGAGCGCCGATGGGAAGATCGCCACTGTCGACGAGGGTGGAAACCTCTTCGTTACCTCTGTCACGGGTGATCCAGTTGCCCGTCACAAGGTTGAAGCCGCCCGCGTACATCACCTGGCGGCGTCGAGCGATCGCCTTCATTTTGCGGCCTGCGCAATAGCGCTGAAGTTGGAAAACGACGGTTGGATAGTTGACGATCATGCCAAAGGTCAAACGGTCTATTTAGGTACTTTTGACGGTACACCACCGCGCCCGGTAGAACTGCCCTCTCCCGCCGTCACCCTGACTGCGGCGGCTCAGACAAATACTTTTTTCGTGGGTCTAAGAAGCGGCGCCATCGTACGTATTGCAGAAAACGGCGACGTTTCAAAAGTGGCGCAGTTGCCCCACCCGGTCACCCAGGTTCGAACCAACCCGGCCAACACTCTTGTGGCTGTGGGTTCAGCATCGGGCGACGCCGTGTTAATACCTCTCGATGGCGGTGAACAACGCACGCTGCCAGGTCACACAGACAGGGTATGGGCTTTGACCTTTCTTCCCGACGGCAAAACCCTGGCTACGGGCAGCGCGGATCATACCCTTCGTTTATGGAATCTTTTGGACGGAACGTCAAAAACCTTTGATGAAGGCGGGTATGGCGTTACCCAAATTCGCCACTCAAAAAGCCAAAACATCCTAAACTTTGGAAACGCCGGTGAGCTGAAGATCCGTCGACTTTCGCTCGATTCGTTGACACATCTTCCGCCAATTCTTCCTGCCCACCGTGGCATGATCACCACAATGGACCATTCTAAAGACGGGGAGAGGCTCCTCACCGGAGCGCTTGACGGAACCGTCGGCGTTGTCGATCTGAACGCAGCCAAAGCGCGAATTGTCCGGGCTTCTGAAGGCCAGATATTGCAGGTTCAGTTTTTGCCGGGTGACAGGGCTTTTGTGTCACTGGATGCAATGGGTAGGCTGCGAATTTGGCCCGACGATCTGCCTGAAACGGTGGGTGAGCTGCGAGAATGGATTAACAAAGCAACCGATGAAACAATTGTAGATCGGTAATTTGTCAACCGATTGCCAAAAAACCGGCTCCCGCGTTTAGTTGACAAGCCCCATGTCGCTCGCGAGCGACCAGACCGACTGGCGGTAAGAGACATTCATTGTGCCGACAAACAAGGCCTGGGCCACATCTTTTTGCCGAACAGACTCAATGATCCGCTTTCCGATGTTGAGCCCGCGGTAAAACGATACAGCCGTTTCTACCCAACCGCGCTTGAGCTGCTCAGGCGTGAGGAGTTTGGGCTCAAAGAGCACGTCGGACCAATGGCGGGTGAGCCACCAATCTTTGTAACGGAGCCTACCCTCCTGTTCAAACTTGTCGTATAGATCGGTGCCGGGCAGCGGGGTGATAATATTAAACTGCGCAAGGTCGAGCTTGGTTTCAAGTGCAAATTCAAGCGTGCGCGAAAACACGTCGGCATCGTCGGTATCAAATCCAAACACAAAGGCCCCGAGTACCGGTATGCCCGCGTCGCGAATCACGGCAATGTGTTCCCAATATTTGTCGGCCCGATTATGCTTTTTTCGCATGTTTTTTAAGGTTTCTTGATCCACCGACTCCAACCCGATAAACACGCCAATACAACCCGCCTTGGCCATGGCTTTTACAAGTTCAGGTTCTTTACCCAAGCTGACCGTTACCTGACCTACCCATCGGCGATTGAGCGGCGCCATTTCGCGAAACAGCTCCATGGCGTATTTCACATCCCCATTGATAATATCATCCACGATAAAAACGCGTTTTCCACACTCTTCATCGATTTCACGGATCACGTCGCGAACGGGGCGGTGCCGAAAGCGGCGACCTGAAAACTTGTGGACCGAGCAGAAGTCACACGCGTAGGGGCAACCGCGCGAGGTTTGAACGGGCCAAACGTCGTAGTAGAGCTTTTGTTTGATGAGGTCGCGCCGGGGCCTGGGCAGCGCTTCAAGCGAGGGTAGACCAATGTTGGCATACAACCCCTTGGGCATTTTCCCGGCCCGAGCTTCATCCACAACACGTTCCCAAATGCCCTCCGCTTCACCCGTGACAACCGCATCGCAATGTTGAAGCGCTTCTTTGGGGCGTGCGGTGGGATGGGCACCTCCCATTACCACCGTGCGACCGCGCGCGCGAAATCCGTCAGCGATTTCGTACGCCCGTTTGGCGTTATCGGTCATTGCTGTCACTCCAACGATGTCAGCTTCGGCGTTGAAGTTGATGTCTTCAACCAACTCATCCATGATGCTCACGTCGTCGTGCGGTGTAAGTGCAACGACATGCGCCAAGGAAAGTTGAGGAACCAAAAAGCTCCTCGACGTCTTGGCCATGTGCTTCGTCTTTTGAGCGGGATTGACGAGCAAAATCTTCATGAACGGCCCTCCAATTTTTTGGCTATCAGACAACTTACCCTGCGCGCAAGAGGTGTTTTTTCAGATCGCTTTCGCATGACATGCTACGTAGAGCCGCGTTCGTTCCAACGCGCCGACCCCTCCACACACGCAACTCCAATGGCAGAACCGCTCAAAGCTTTTTTTTCTACCCAAATGGTGAAACGCCTCGGTGAAAGTATCAAGGCGGTCTACCCAGCTTTTGCTCTCACCCCGTTTATACGCGACGCGTCGCGCGGGCTTGACAGTCTTGAGTTGTTGCCGCGTGCAAAGCACATTGCCAGTCAAATGGCCAAGCACCTACCCTCTTCTTACCCTGAAGCGGTGGATATTCTACTGCGGTCGCTTGGCCCTGAACACGCCGGGGATGAACTGGAGGGAGTGGGAATGGGCCCTTTTTTCTACCTTCCACATACCATCTTTGTGGCAGAAAAAGGGCTCGATCATTTTGACCTGTCAATGAACGCTCAACGCGAGCTGACGAAGCGATTCACAGCAGAATTTTCAATTAGATTTTATATCGCGCGCTATCCTGAAAAAACGTTTGAGGTGTTTGAGCGTTGGGTGAGAGATCCCAATCCGCACATTCGGCGCCTCGTTTCGGAAGGAACGAGGCCACGTTTACCCTGGGCTTCGCGCGTTGCCTTTTTGGACAATCATCCCGAGCGCGCCCTGGCTCTACTCGAACATCTAAAAGACGACCCGGCAAGTCTTGTCCGACGAAGTGTTGCCAACCACCTGAACGACGTGGGGAAGGCTCACCCCAACCTGCTTGTGGAGGTGTGTACACGTTGGGGCAAAGGTGCCGCACCCGAGCGAAAGGCGCTTATTGAACATGCTCTACGGAGTGCCGTAAAACGCGGCGAGAAGGGCGCTCTTCAACTGACGGGGCATGGTCGAAAAGCGGCAGTCCGTGCTGAAGACGTTCGATTTACGCCCAAGCGGGTGGCTATTGGGCAAAAAGTGCAAGTGACGTTTACGCTGCGAAGCACCGCTGAAAAACAGCAGAGCCTGCTTGTTGACTTGAAAGTGCACTTCGTAAAGAAAAACGGTTCTACGGCGGGGAAGGTCTTTAAGTTGACTCGGCTCGCCCTGGAGGCCGGCCAAACGGCGGAGTTGTCGAAGAGCATTTCGCTCGCGGTACACACCACTCGAACGCCCTACCCCGGTAAACACGAGGTGGAGGCGCTTGTGAACGGGCAAAGCTTCCCCTTGGGCGCGTTTGAAGTGCTGTCAGGATCCTAAAATACTTGGTCGACTTCAATGTGAACGGCGTCGCTGCCGGGGATGCGAATGAGCACGCCGGTGTACTCATGAGCGAGCGGCGCTTCATCAAACCGAACGTTGAGCGGCGTTACCACCTGGGGCCAAACGCCGTATTTTTCTTCTACCACCAGGTCTAAAATCAACTCGGCCGGGTTAAACCCCTGGGGCTCGGCCTTTACAAGTTTTACGTCAAACCCCGGGTGTGGAACCAAGACTGTGCCGGTGACATGAAATCGAGCGGGGCCCGGCGGCATGCGATTGATCCACGCGTACCAATCGGCGGTGTCAACCGGCTTGGGGCCCGGATTTTCGTTGGTGTTGGGGTCATTCACTTGAATGGAAGCCGAGCCGGCGGTGGCACCGTTTAACATGACAAACGCAAGGACGCTTGTCTTGCCAAACTTGTCTCCCAACTTGAGGTTGTGAATGCGATGTCGCAGTGGGGTGAGAACTTGCAGCGCCGGGCCCTTGCGCGAGCGGATGTGCAACATCACGGGCAAGACGGAAGGCAGAAGGCGCACGTTGGGGGGCGGACCTTCTTCTGCCCGGCCCGCGGAATACGCAGAGTTGGGTGCAATTGTCACAGAGTGCAGTGTGTACTCTCCGTCGGGTTCACGGGCGAGCTGGAGTTTGGGCTCAAACGTTAACATGAATGGCCTCCTTGTGACGTGCCGGCACCGGGCAGCAGTTTCCCCGTTGGTGTAACTGCGGCGTATGCCGCGCGAGAGCAAGTGTAGCCCACGAGCGGCGCGGGCGTCATGGTTTTTTTCGTTCTTTCTTGAGCGCCGGGAAAACCGTGTCCCGTTCACACAGCGAGGCAAGTTGACTCATGATCCACCGATGGGCCGGCCCCAAAGGTTGATTGGGAAGGTGGACAATGGAGAGGGTAAGAACGAAGTCATCTTTACCCCAGGCGGCAGGTTGAATTTCAACAAGGTTTCCGGCTGCCAGATCTTTTCGACAGATGTGCTCGGGGAGATTGCCCCAACCAACCCCTTTTTTGATCATGGCGAGCTTGGTGGGGAGATCGGTGACGCGGAACGTGCGGGATGACAGAACCGCCTGATCGGAGGCCGGATCGCCGCCCCGTTCTGACAAAACGATTTGTACAAAATCGGCAAATGCGGTGGTAAGTATAGGATCCTTAAAGGCCGCAAGCGGATGAATTTTTGAGGCGACGGCGACCATGCGAATGGCGGAAATAGCGGTTCTGACGAGGCCGGGCTTTAGCCCCGCAGGGCCGACAACACCGATGGTCGCCTCACCTGAAAGGACTTTTGCGGTGACGGCCGACATGGTTTGCACTTCTACCCGCAGGTCTACATGAGGGTAGGTTTCTGCAAACCGAAGGGCGAGGTCGGCAAGGGCGTTTACTGGAAAAAGCGAGTCAACACAGAGAGCGGCCACCCCTTCTGTTTTGCCGGAAAGGTCTTGAACAACACTTCGCATGGTGTCGCACTGGGCCAGAATGCGACGCGCTGCCGCGAGCACCACCCTCCCCTGCGGTGTGAGTCGCGGCTTTCGCCCCGATCGATCCCACAAAGGTACACCGAGCGAGTTTTCAAGGTTGATCATGGCTGTGCTCACAGCCGACTGTACACGTGAAAGGCGGCGCCCGGCCGCGGAGAAACTGCCCTCATCTACCGCCGCAGCCAACGTGCGCAGTTGGTCAAGCGTGAACGGGTCGTGTTGGTCGGTCACAACTTACCCATCTCATAAATCGATGGTCAGGTTCAATTTAATTTCGATTCCATGAATATAAAAAAGCGCTACGGTAGAGAAACAGCGGAACCTCAACCATCAAAGGAAAAACAATGATCACCGTTCGTCATGCCCATGAGCGCGGTCACGCCAACCACGGCTGGCTCGACAGCTACCACACGTTTTCATTCGCCGATTATTACGACCCCAAACACATGGGCTTTCGGCAGCTGCGGGTGATCAACGAAGATCGGGTGCTCGCCGGCCGCGGATTTGGAACACACCCGCACCGCGACATGGAGATCATTTCGTACGTATTGGAGGGCGGGCTTGCCCACCGAGACTCAATGGGTACCGGCTCGGTGATCTCGCCTGGAGATGTGCAGCGCATGAGCGCGGGCACGGGTGTTACCCACAGTGAAATGAATGCTTCTAAAACCGAGAACGTACACTTTTTACAGATCTGGCTCATGCCGTCTAAAATGGGTATTGCGCCCGGGTATGAACAAAAGACGTTTTCGCGCGAAGAAAAGGCGGGCAAGTTGAGGTTGGTTGCCTCCCCCACGGGTGAAGATGGGAGTATCACCATCCATACCAATGCCAAACTTTATGCGGGGCTCTTTGATAAGGGTCAAACGGCTGAACTACCCATTGCGAGTGGACGACACGCTTGGGTACATCTCGCCCGCGGGAAGGCTGTCATCAATGGCAAGGAGCTTGGCGCGGGCGACGCCGCGGCACTGTCAAACGAGACGATGGTTACCGTTGCGGGCGTCGACGGCGCAGAAGTGCTTGTGTTTGACTTGGCCTGAATAATCCCTGCCGGTTCACGTAGTCGCCTGCCGGCGCGCTTGCCATGATGCCGGAGCGCATGACCCCAGCTACGTTGAGGGTGGATGGTGTTGGGAAGCCCGCCTGGGCCCAGCTGGTTTGGTACAATTGCAAGTAAGATTGGGGAGAACGAGTGGCAACGCGTGTGTGAACAGTTGACTCCACACCGACGGCGCGCGCCGCAATCTGGCCATTGGACGGGTGAAGAAGTTTGAATTTTCGGGCAAAACAGGGGGATTTGCGCAGCACGGGGCCAACGCCCAATTGGTAACGTTTTTGCCAAACTGCCCGGTAGAAACCCGCCTCGCACAAATTGCTGCGATGGCCGCCCCCACGAGGTTAGGCATGTTTGGTTCATTAACTTTCTTCGCCCTCGCCGCCGCTGCCGTAGCGCTCGGTGCATCGGCAACAGCGTTTGCTCAACCTGTTTATTATTCTCCCTACCCTCCCGGCCAATATGTTCCGCCGGGTGGGTACTACGCGCCGTACGGTACTCCGCCGCCCTATTACTACCCGCCGCCCCAGCCCAAATACGTACCACCTCCGCCCCAGCCGGTGTACCAACCTCCCCCTCCGCCACGACCCGCTCGCGGCTATTGGGGTATATCGGTGAACGGGTCGGCGTTGCATAGTTTTGAAAAGTCTGAACCGGCGGCGTCGTTTGGTTTGGGGCTTCGGCTCTTTTCGTTTATCTCACCGCTCGACGCTGAATTTGAAGTGGGGGCTGCCCGGTACGACGCCATCGAGCGCAACGATTATCGACTCGGTGTGAATGTGCACGCCTCTTTTTCAAAAGGGATTGTGGTGCCCTATCTGGTGTTCCCGTTCAATCTTCATGTGGCGGACCAGCGGGGTGTGGGCACCACGCTTGAAGGGTCAATCGGCGCTGGAGCCGGTCTGGGTGTACGCATTTGGCGATTTATGGTGAGTGCCGATGCGCGCCTTCATTATCAGGACGATTTTGATGGGATTGTGCAGGAAGACCTGGTGGGTGAGGGCCGTTTGACATTGACGCTGATGCCCTGGAATCTGTAGGTTGACGGCGGCGAGTTGACGCGCCCGGCAGATTGGCGGCGAGCCTTTCCACCCAACGCCGCGATGTGTACTCATTCATTGGAATGGAACCATTTTGGCCACGATGACCGTTTGGTTGTCGTGGCCACCCGCTTTTTCTGCCGCATCCACGAGAGCGTTTACGCAGGCGAGCGGATCTGTATGGCCGGTTGCAATGGCTGCGATTTGAGCATTGTCTACCATGCCATGAATGCCGTCGGTGGTAACGATCACCATGTCATCAAGGGTTAGATCCACGGAGAAATTGTCTACCTTGACGTTTTCGGTAGGTCCCAAAGCTTGCATGACGACCGACTGGTGTTCAAAGGATTTTGCTTCTTCCCGTGTGAGTTTACCGTTGTCGATGAGGTGCTCGACAAGGGTATGATCGCGGGTGATTTGTTGCAGGGTACCGCTGCGAAATAGGTAGGCGCGACAATCGCCGACGTGGGCGATTTTTAGGTGCTGGTCCACAAGCGCCGCCACTGTTGCGGTGGTACCCATCCCTCGATGCTCCAGCTTGAGCGTGGACATAGCGAAGACCTTTTGGCCCGCGGCCAGAATGGCTTTTTCAAGCTGACGAGCCAGGTGTTCACAACCGGCCTGGGGCCAATAAGATCCAATTTGGGAGGGCAGCATTTCTGCCGCGGTCAGACTTGCCGTTGTCCTATCTCGCGCTGTGCCCAAGCCGTCAAATACGCCGAAGAGCCAGGCTCGCGAGACGAGTTGTACAGTCTGCGTGGGAGGCCCAAATACGGGTGGGTGGTTGGCCGAAGCCACGAAAAACGCATCTTCATTGCTCTCGCGCACGGCGCCCGTGTTGGTTAGCGCCGCCAAGTGAATCTGAACGGGATGGTGACCTTTGCGGTAAGGCATTTGCTGTGGGCCACTTTACCACCGAAGACAATTTCGGCGGGCGGGCTGTTTCGATGTCACGAACTTCGAGCGGGGTGGCGAAGCGATGGGGGTGGAGCGAGAGGTAAGCGACACTCAATGCGTACACCTTTCCCATCTTTTCCGTCCCCAACCTGAAACGTGCCACTCAAAGCATGAACACGCTCGCGCATCCCAAGGAGGCCAACTCCGGTGGACGGTTGAGAACGTGGCCCACTTTCACCGTGGAGGCCAACGCCATCGTCTTCAACGGTAATGGTCAGGGTGGAGTCTCCGGCGGCAAGGTTGACATGGGCAACGGTGGCTTGGGCATGCCTGACAACGTTGGTGAGCGCTTCTTGGATAACGCGAAACGCTGTGATCGAAGCCCGCTCGTCGAGACCGGAGAGATCGCCGTCGGAGGTGAGCGTGCATTTTAGGTCTGATCGCGATTCTACCCGTTTTACCAACCATTCAACAGCGGCTTCAAGCCCGAGGTCGTCAAGAACGCGGGGTCTGAGTTCTGTAACCAAGTTGCGTGTGGTTTGAGCTGTGCGGCGAAGCAGCTCTTCAAGGTCTTGGAGGTTTGCCGCTATGGCCGACGGTTCTCGATCATACCTGACACGGGTAAACTGGAGGGAATAGCGAAGGGCGCTCAACTCTTGACCCAGTTCGTCGTGGAGTTCACGGGAGATGCGACGGCGCTCGCGTTCGCGCGCGGTTTCAACACCGTCGAGGAGGTCACGCAGTTCAACAGTGCGTTCTGCGACGCGGCTTTCCAGCAGTTGAGCTTGTTCTGTCAGTTTTTGGGCTTGTACAAAGTTGTCGCGGTCGAGGATAAATTTTCCGTGTCCAAACGAGAGGCTCAGGAAGTTGCTGAGGGTAAAAAAGCTGACTGCCCATGCCATGTGTGGAGAGTGGATGTACCCGCGATTGACCGCGAGGTAACCTCCAATAAGTCCCACCGTGACGACCCCGTTAAACAGGATGCGCTGCCGCGGTGTAAATGGGAAAGGTACGCTGGCAAACACAACAATGTAGAGAGCATGCAGATACGGTGTTTCAGGCCCGCCCAACGATCCCGGCCCAAAACCGGCGGCAAGTGCCTGGAGAAGAGCCACGATGACGAGGGAAGCAAAAGGAGCCTTGTCCACCACGCGGAGCTTGGCGAGTAAAAGGTACACAAGGGCGGTTATTCCAATGGCGATGCGAGGCCATACCAATGCTTGTACACGCCATTGGAAGTTCCAAAAAACGAGATAGTCAAATGGCCACCACAGGAGATCGCAGGCGAAAATAACCCCCTGCATGAGCCGGCCGTCGTACCGAAGGCGTGTTCGACACTGGTCTTGAAAGGCTCGCGCTGTTTCAGGCGCCATTGCCTCACGAACGCGCCATGGGTAGAACAGGTTTAAGAAGCGCGTGGACAGGCGCGGCACGGGACAACTCCTATCCAAGTTCGCGACGAAACTCAACTAGTGCACCGATTCCGTAGAACTGAAGGGTTCAGATGAATCACAGGAACGCTTCGTCGCCTTATCAACTCGGTGCACTAGGGCCGCGCCTGCGCGGCCGGGGTGTGGGGCGAATGCCCCACGGAAACAAAACTAGTACCGCGATTTCGAGCGCTGCGAAGCAGCGGCAATCAACCCATCGGGTTGATTGAATCGCGGTACTAGTCCTAGTGGCTGGTGTTTTTCGTAACGAGCAGCCCCGATCACGCGTCCGATCGAGACCCGGAGCGCTTCGCAGCGCTTGAATTGGCCCGTTGCGTGCAGCGGGAGACGTTTACCATGAAAGCGACCTCCCTTACCCCCTTTGTCAATTCTGTAATGGTGAAGTCTTTCGCTCTGGCAGCAATTGTGATGGTTGCCGCCTGTGACGGCGGTGAGTCGAGCACGGGCGAAACCGGCGGAAAAGGCGGTG
Source organism: Polyangiaceae bacterium (assembly GCA_016712345.1). GTDB lineage: Bacteria > Myxococcota_A > Polyangia > Polyangiales > Polyangiaceae > JADJRH01. The sequence goes on along the minus strand of JADJRH010000011.1, from coordinate 336,637 downwards.
AAACCGGTGGAAGTGGAGGATCCGGGGGCTCGCCGGGCACGGGTGGAATGAGCACGGGGATGGGTGGATCAAGCACCACCAGTGGATCGGGTGGAACAACCAACTCGACCACCACAACGAGCGGCTCGGGTGCGGGTGGACCGGTCGGGTCGATGTGCGCAAAGGAGCCTCCGGCGGGCTCAGCCGTGCCCGACCCGCTGCCGGACTATACAGGTGGGGCGTGTCCCACTCTGGTAGAAGGTGAAAACACGATTACAAGCAAGGGAAACACACGGAAGTTTATCTTGGTGTTGCCCAAAGATCTGACGGTTGCAGAGCATCCGCCGATCTTGTTTTTGTGGCATTGGTTGGGTGGAAGCGCGGAAGACTTTTTGGAGGAAGGTCAAATTCAGCAGGCTGCGGATGAACAGCGGTTTGTAGCGGTGGTTCCGCGGTCAAAAGGCGACGGTCAATTCCAGTGGCCGTTTGATACCACGCAGAGTGAAGCGCGGATGGAGGAAGAGTACACCTTCTTCGATGACATGTTGACTTGTACAGCGAAGCAGGTGGAAGCCAACCTGAATTGTGTAGGTTCGGCCGGGGTGAGCGCGGGGGCACTTTTTACAGATCAGTTGGCAGCGCACCGCGCCAATCGAATTTCGTCGTTTATCTCGCTGTCGGGCGGCACGGGTGGGGTGATCCGGCCGTGGGGCAAACCTGAAAAGAAGTTGCCGGGGTTGGTTTTGTGGGGTGGTCCAACTGACACGTGTTTGGGGCTTTTGAGCTTTGAAACGCTGTCAAAAACGCTTGAAAGCGATCTGACAAGTGAAGGGAACTTCTTTGTGGAGTGTATTCACAACTGCGGACATTCGGCCCCGCCGCTTGACCCGGCGGCGGATGGAAGCTCTATTTTCGGCTCACTTTGGGGCTTTTTCTTGGATCATCCCTATTGGTTGAAAGACGGCGAGTCGCCTTACCAAATGAATGGGCTTCCAGCGAACATGCCGGAGTGGTGTGGTATTGGAAAAGGAAGCGCCACGCCGAGGGTAGGTCCGTGCAACGGCGGCGGGTGTTGACGGGTAGGCTTTCATCTGCGCATTGACCAAACTTCGCAAACGGGTATGGTCCGGCCGTGGTACCCCTGGCCAACTACCTATTCCGGGCCTTATACCTGCTCGGTCTAGCCGTCGCTCCGCGTGTGTTTTCGCCGGATCCGGCGCCGCGTGACAACGCTGTTTTGGCGTTGGTCGGCTCGGCTGCCGCGTTGGCGACGCTGCTTCTGTGCGCGCAGCAGTTGAAAAAACGGTTGGAGTCGCGTGAGGCAACGGTCGCCGCGGCGCTCATTTGGGTGGCGGTGGCCGGTGCGTTGGGGGCGTCGGTGTACTTTTCGGGGCCTGAAGCGCCGTTGGCTCGCGGGGCCGCACCGCTGGCACTTCTCGTGTGGCCGGCACTCGCGGCAACGGCGGCGGCGCTCGCGGGTAGGTTTTTGGGTGCAAACTGGAAGCACAAGCGAACGGCCGCCGCTGCGGCGGTGTTGGCGGGTGGCATTTTCGTTCATGCCGACGGCGCGAAGAACATGGGCGATCGAGCGTTTATGTGGCGGACAGCGCTGCGCCGCGAGCCCGGAAACGAAAGGGCGTTTGAAGAGGTGTCGCGCGGGCTGCTCGCGCAGGGGAAATTGGCAGACGCGGCGAAGATCACGGAGGCGTGTCTCAAGGCCAATCCGCGAGCGTGCGCGTGTCACGTAGCCGCGGGGAACGCCGCCCGACGGTCGGGCGATCAGGCAAAAGCGGTGGCCGCCGGCGCCGAAGCTGCAAAAGCGTGCCCGATGAATACGCGGGCGCGCGCGCTGAACGCTGAGATCCTGGCGTCGGCGGGCAAGCTTGAAGAAGCGATGGTCGAAGCCGACGCGGCGATCGCGTTGAACCAAGACGCGGCACGAGCGCACGCAGCGAAAGCAACGGTGTTGCTCGCGAGCGGCAAAGTGAAAGAGGCTGAAGAAGAGGCCGGCAAAGCCGTTCAAGGCGAGGGCGATCGCGACGCGGTGCTTGTTGTGGTTGCGATGAAGATCAATGGGGGTGATCTCGACGGCGCGGAGACGCTGCTGAAAGCGCTTGCGTCAAACCACCCGAACGACGCCGACATCACGTACAACTTGGCGCTCATCGCCGACAAACGAAACCGGTACAACGATGCGCGAAACGGCTATTTGACAGCGCTGAAATTGAACCCGGCGTACAAAGAGGCTCGGTACAATTTGGCGATGTTGACGTGGCGGCGCGGGGTGATTGACGAAGCCAAAAACCACGCGAAGAAGTTTGTGGAGATGGCGCCGAATGATCCGGCGGGCCAGGCGTTGACGCAGCTCATGGCAACCAAAGACGCGCCGAAGCAATGAGTTCAATGGCGCTTACGGTTTGGGGGCCGGGCGTTTCGTGGAGTTGATTCTTGTTTTTGCCATTGCTTCGCTGGCGCTGATTTTCGCGGCGTACGTGGCGCGTTTGGTGCTTCATGCGCCCGAGGGTGAGCCGGACATTGTGCGCGTTGCGGGACAACTTCGCGTGGCCGCGGAGACGTTTGTTCGGCAACAGGCGACAACAGTCGGCGCGGTGGCGGCCGTGCTCGGCGGTGCGATTTTTCTTTCGTACGGGCTGTTGCAAAAAACGGGACAGAACCAGCCGGTGAGTTCACTCGAAACAGGTGTGTGGCTCACTGCGAGTTTCGCATTGGGTGTGTTGGGGTCGCTGACGGCTTCGTTTTTGACAACGCGCGTCGGAGCGCGGGCAGCCTTGCATGCGGCGAGCGGGGCGAAAAAATCGATCGATCAAGCGCTTCAGATTTCGGTGCGGGGGGCTTCGATCTCGGCCCTTTCGCTCGGCGCGCTCAGTTTGATCGGAACGGCCGGGTTGTTTGCCGCGGTGTTTGCATACCGCGGTGGATTTGGTGCGGATCCGGCTCCGGCGCTGCGGCTCGTGCCTCAAATTCCGGCGCTGATTATGGGCTTTCCGCTGGGCGCTGTGTTTGCCGGATTGTTGAGTACACTTTCGGGCGGATCCTTTGGAACGGCGGCCGATATCGGCTCGGATCTCGCCGGAAAAGAAAACGGGCTTGCCGAAGACGACGCGCAAAATCCGGCGGCATTGGCGGATCTTGCCGGCGATTTGGTGGGCGGCGGAGCGGGGCGCGCCGCGGGATTGTTCGCGGCTTCGGCCACCGAAAATGTGGCGGCGATGTTTGCCGGGGCACTGCTCTTTCGAAACAACGCGTCGGTGGTGAGCGCGGTGGGCGTCATGTTGTTTCCCTTGGTGGCGCGCGCGTTTGGGCTGCTCGCATCGGCGTTTGGGGTGATGGTGGTTCGCACCGACGATCGCGAAGATCCGCTGCATGCGCTTGCACGCGGTTTGTACGTGACGACGGTTCTTCACGCTGTGGGTCTGATGGGCCTTTCGAAGTGGCTGCTCGGTCCAACGTGGTGGCTTTTTTTCGGCGCGAGCATGGTGGGATCGATTGCGACGATCGTGCTGCTTTTCGTGGCGCAATATTTCACCGAGCAGCGGTATGGGCCTGTTCGCGAATTGGCTGAAATGTCGCGCGGTGGGCCCACGCTCACGCTGTTGCGCGGCGGCGCGCTCGGGCTCGACAGCATGCTTCCGTACGTGATCGTTTTGTCGTTCGCGGCTGTGGGCGCGTTTGAACTGGGCCGCCGATCGGGCCTCGCCGACGGTGGCTTGTTCGGTTTGGCGGCGTGTGCGGCGGGGATGTTGGGTGCGTCTGGATATGTGCTTTCGGCCGATGGATTTGGACCGATTGTGGACGGCGCCGGGGGGATTGTTCAGATGACCGTGGCGCGAGAGCGACCCGACGTTCGCGGTCGAACGCTGGTGCTCGATGCCGCGGGAAACACGATCAAGACCTGGTCAAAAGGATTTGCGGCCGCAGGCGCGGCCTTGACGGCGCTGCTTCTGTTGCCGGCATTTCTGGATGCGGCGCGCGCGCGTGTGCCAACCGGTGAGGCGACGGTCCGCAAGGTGATCGCGTTGCGCGTTGACCGGGCGGAAGTGATCGTTGCCGCGCTTGCAGGGGTGCTTTTGGTGGCGTGGATCGCGGCGCGGTGCATCGGCAGCGCAGTGCGATCGGCCCGGCGCGTGGCGGACGAGGCTCGGCGTCAAATGCGGGCCAGACCGAGCGGTGCCGCGACCGATCATGAGGCGGTGATTGAGATGCTGGCGCGGGCGGCATTGCGGCAGATGATCTGGCCGGCAGTGGTCATCGTTGCCGCCCCGGTAACACTCGGAGTCGCCTTGCGCTTTGCGAAAGTGGAGGGTTATTCTCTGTTGCCCTCGGACGCCGTGGCAGCATTCCTGCTGGCGGCGACAACCGTCGGCGTATTATCTTCGCTGCTCCTCGCGCACGCAGGAGGCGCGTGGGACAACGCGAAGAAGTACATCGCGACAGGCGCTCACGGCGGGAGGTATCTCGTCGATGAGCTTGGTGGGAGAGCGGAGAATCCCACGTACGCAGCGGCCATCGTCGGCGACACCGTCGGCGATGTCCTCAAGGACGTGGTGTGCCCGGTCATTCACCTGCTCGTGCAGTTGCTGCCATTATTGGCGCTTATTTTCTTGCCGTTTTTCGCTTGATGGACAAGAGAGTGACTCGGAAACGCTCCGCGAAATGACCAACGACGCGGAAGCGCCTACCGAGGAGCGGCGGTAACCAACGTGCGTTTTGCACAGCGGTAACGTCGCGTGCCGAAGGTGATCGGCGATCCGGGGGAGGTCCGGCGCCGGCTCGATGTTCGTGAGCCCGCCGCCTTGAACGGAACGGTACCGCCGATCGAAATCGATGTTTCGCCACCCGCGCGACAAGAGCGCGCACCAACTTCTCAGGTGGTCTTGCAGTGTCCCCTATTTCTGACGCCCTTTCGACTTTAAGTGATCGCGGTTTGCGCCGCTTGTTGGGTGCCCGCACTTTCCTTCGCGGCCTGGAGTATTTTCGTCGGCGCGTCGTCGACGAGGTCGTCGCGAACGACATGAGCGCAAGCGGCACTGTTCGCGGAAACGACGGCGAGTCGTATCCGGTGATGGTGGAGTTGACCCCCGACGGAATAAAAAGCCGGTGTACATGCCCGGCGTTTTCGAAGAGCGGGCAACATTGCAAACATGTCGGCGCGCTTTTGATCGCCGTACGCGATCACGCCCGCGGTTCGCAGCCGCGTCGCGAGCCGCCGCCGATTGCGCCGATTGTTCCGCAAACAGCGCATGCCGGCGGCGCCGCTGTGGCCAATCGCATTCGACGTAGGGAACAGCAGCAACGACGCGTTGTGGGGCGCCCAACTTCCACGCCTCCGATGTTGCCGACGCCGCACTCGCAGCCGATGGGCCCGATGGGCCAGGTGGGCGCGCCGCCGATCACGCTGACGCCGCCCGCGCACGACGCTACGGCGCGGCAGACGGGCATCGGCGCTGGCTGCCGCCCGAAGGTTTGGCTGGGCAACGGCGCGTGGAGTTTCGCCTGCACGTGCGGCAGGGCGCGCTCACCGTCACAGTGCTCGATGCGGAAGCGCGCGTGCCCATCCTTCCGTCCACCGCGCTCGGATGGCAGTCGCTCTATCCAACGCCGGATCGCGATGCGCTGCGACTGCTCGCCCGGTTTGAAAGCGGAAACCCCCGTCACCCGGCGGTGGACGTGCGCGGCGAAGACGTTGCGGAACTGTTGCCGCTTCTCGATGGCCAAAAGGTGCTGCTCGAACCGGCGCTCATGCAGCTTCGCTTCGGTGAAGAAACGCTGCGTCCCCGTTTTGACCTCGAAACGGTGGGAGGCGACACGATCATTGTGAAAACGAGCTTTGAGCGCAGCAGCGACAAGAGGCGTTTTTCGCTGCTTCAAGGCGGCTGGTTCGACGGGTGGCCGGGCTGGCACATCGACACGCAGGAAGGCATTGCGCGCCGCGTGGACAAGCGCGTTTCCCCCGCGGCGATGCGTCGATTGCTGCGCTCGCCGACCATCGGCGAGCCGATGAGCGAGTTGCCGCAGCTCATTATGCAAGGGCTTCCGCGCGTCGCTTTGGAGGTGGGTGCCGAGCTGCCGGATTTGGCTCAAATCGCCGATGTTGTGGACTTGGTGCCAACGTTTCGCATGCGCGCCGGCGGGTCGCTCGTTCATGCCGAAGTGTCGCTGTTCGCGGCGTACGGCGACGTGGAGATGCCTGTGCGCGCCGACGGCATCACGCTGCCGATCATTGTGCGTCCGCCCGAAGAAGGTTCGAAGCGCGCACGGTGCATCCGCGTGGATATTGCCGCGCAACAAGACGCGGCAAACAAGCTCGCTGCGTTGGGCCTCACGCCGGACGAAGCGGGGCAGATGTTCGTTGCGCGCGGCGACGCCGCCATTCGGTTCTGGACGGAAGGTCTCGGGGAGCTTCCCGATACGTGGGATCTCTTCGTGCCCGACGATCTCGTCGACACGCAGGTTCGCTCGGCCAACGTGCGTGCGTTTGCAAAAGTCACGAGCGGCATGGATTGGCTGAACGTGAAGCTGTCGTTCGAGGCCGAGGGTGTGGGCGTCGACCGCGACGAACTGCGGAGGTGCCTGGCGGAAGGGCGCAAATACGTGCGCCTCAGCGACGGCTCGTTTGCGCCGATCGATCCCGATCAAATTCGCGCCGTTCTCGATCGCGAAGTGGAGCTGCTCACAGCGGCGGGCCGCGGCGGCAAGCTGGGGCTCGCTCACGCCGGGCGTGTTCAAGAACTGTTGCAACACACGCAGGGAGCCAACGTTTCGGGCTCGGCGCGGCAGCTCTTTCAAAAGCTTGGCAACCTCGAAGAGATCGAAACAACAAAGAAGCCGCGCAACCTCAAAGCCACACTTCGCCCCTACCAAGAGGCGGGTTTGTCGTGGCTCAAGTTCATTCACGACCTCGGCTCGGGCGGCGTTCTCGCCGACGACATGGGCCTTGGAAAGACCATTCAAACGATCGCGCTGCTCCTTGCCGTGAAGCAGGAGGACAAGAAGATCAAAGCGCTCATTGTGGCGCCCACAAGCGTTGTCACCAACTGGGAGCGCGAGCTGGCTCGTTTTTCTCCAACGCTCAAAGTGGCGCTCTGGCATGGCACGGGGCGCAAAGAGCTGGCGGATGAAATTCGTGAAGCGGAAGTCATCATCACGAGCTACGCGCTCTTGCGCCGCGACGAAGATTTCGTTGCGGATCTCGATTTGACGTACGCGATCTTGGACGAAGCGCAGCACATCAAAAATCCGATGAGCGCTACGGCGGCCGCTGCCAAAAAGCTTCGATCAAAACGTCGACTGGCCCTCACCGGCACACCGATTGAAAACCGGTTGTCCGAGATTTGGTCGATCTTCGACTTTGTTTCGCCGGGCCTCCTCGGGCCGCTTGACCGCTTTGAGCAGCGTTTTTCGCGCCCGATCGAAGCGGGTGATTACCGCGCGGCGCAGCGCCTTCGCGCAACCATCCACCCGTTCATCCTGCGCCGCACGAAACAAGAGGTTGCTCAAGATCTGCCCGAGAAAATCGAGATGGATCAAATCTGCGATCTCATGGGCGAGCAGCGTCAGATCTACATGCAAGTGGCTCGCGAAGTGCGCGCGCAGGTGCTCGGCGAAGTGGAGCGCGTGGGACTCGCAAAGAGTCAGATTCAGATCCTTGCGGGCCTCACAAGGCTTCGCCAGGCGGCGTGCGATCCGAGGCTTCTCGGGCTGCCGCGTGACCTCTCCGACGATGACTCCGGCAAGCTCGTTGCCCTGCGCGAGCTTGTTTCAGAGGCAGTTGAGGGTGGTCACAAAATCCTCGTTTTCAGCCAGTTTGTGATGATGCTCAAGCTCATCGAAAAGGCGCTGAAAGAGGACAGCGTGCCGTACGAGTATCTCGACGGTTCCACGAAAGACCGCGCCGAACGTGTGGAGCGTTTCCAAAACGATCCAAGCGTTCCGGTGTTCTTGATCAGCCTGAAAGCCGGCGGCACGGGCCTAAACCTCACGGCGGCCGACACCGTCGTGCACTTCGATCCCTGGTGGAACCCGGCGGTGGAAGCGCAGGCAATCGATCGCGCGCACCGCATCGGCCAAACCAAGGTGGTGACGGCCTATCGGTTGGTCGCCGCCGGAACGATCGAAGAGAAGATCCTTCAGCTCAAGGCCAAGAAGCGCGAGCTTGTGGCGCAGGTGCTCAGTGAAGATACCGGCGGCGCAAAGAAGCTCACCAAAGCCGATATCGAAGAGCTGTTCGCCATCGACTAGTACCGCGATTCAATCAACCCGATGGGTTGATTGCCGCCGCTTCGCAGCGATTGAACGGGGCGGGGAAGTGCGCTCCCTCGCCGCGCTCGTTCACGAGCGAGTCTGGTGGGGGTGAACGAGCGAGTGAACGAAGCCCGGCCGGGAACGCAAGCGAGCGACTGATCGCGTTGAGCGATGAATGGGGGGACCATCGTGTTCGAGCGGAGGCACGGGGTTGGGGCCCCGTGACCCGCGAGTTGGGTGGGCCCCATTCAGCGCGAACACGCGATCGGTCGCGAGCGCCCTTCCCGCCCGCGCGCTCGTTGACGAGCGAGTCTGGCGGGGGCGTTGCGGGGGCGGAGCCCCCGCCCCCAAATGCAACTTTGAGTGGGAAAGGCGGCCTACTTCTTTTTGCCGCTGATGACCATCAGGTGATACTTCCCGTATTCGCTCTGGCCGAGGGTGAACAGAACCTCGATGAGCAAACGATACGGGGTGGTTCCGTCGGCGACGATGATCGCTTCTGAAGAACCGGTGTCGAGCCCTTTGGCGGCTCGCACTTTCTTGTCAGTGTCGCGCGCGGACGAGAGCGCGTTGGCGAGCGGCACGATGTAGAGATCGTTGGGGCCGCTGCGCTTGTATTTGGCGTCGACGCCCGATTGCGAGAGCTGCTCGCGGCTCGGGAGAAGCACGATCGGCTCGGGATTTTCACCCACGAGGATCTGCGTTTTTGACACCACGACCACAACGCCTTCTTGACTGGGCTCGCTCGACATCACGCTGACGGGCAGCGTGAGATCGTCGGACTGCGGAATGGACGCCGACGACGACGCCATGCTCTTGAGCAAGAAGACGAGGATGATCGTCATCATGTCGAGCATGGCGGTGATGTTCAAAAAGTCGATTTCAGGCTCTTTGGCGTTTTTCCGAATCGACTTTCGAAGCGCCGCTTTGTACTTGACAACGCTCGCCTGTTTCGGCGGGGCCGCTTTTGCCGGTTCGCTCATCGCGCCACCCCGAAGTGTACCTCGGGAAACAGCTCTTCTTGGCCGTCGCTCCGGATGGCGTCCATCACGTCGATGATCGTTTTGTAATCAACACCGGGGTTGGCGGTGATGGTTACCTGCGTTTCGGTCTTGAACTCATCGCGCGCGTTTTTTAGACGTTTTGCGCACGCGGTGAGCGACGGATAGTCGTAGTCGTCGCCCTTCTTCGGCACGGTGATGCCCGAACCCACGTCGCTGCACCCGGTGGCGATGTTGCCACCGGATGTTTTGAGCGACACGCCTTGACCGGTGACGAACACCGACAGGTTGAGAGCTTTGCTCTGAAGTTCGGCCCGCACTTTTCCACCGCCGATCGACGGTGGTGTGGTTTCGATCGAAGCGACGAACGTGACCGAAATGCTCGCGAGCACGAACATCAAGATGTTCGTGATGATGTCGAGGTACGGGATGACGTTCAGCTCGCCGGCTTCTTCACCGGCGTCGGGTTCTCTAGGCTGCGAGAGCCTGCGAATCCTCGATCGCTGTGCTGCACTCAGCGGAACATCGTCTTGGGTTTCGGCCATTGTGGCCCTCCTCGCACGAGCACCGTGAGCATCAATAGCCGGGCTTGTTGCTGATTGTGAGCAGGTTGAACACGCGCTCGGTCGTGCTCTCCAGATCGTGCTGAATGTTCTTCGACCGCGTGTGCAAAAGCACGTGCGCGATCATGCAAACAACGGCGATGCCGAGACCGAACGCCGTGTTGTACATCGCTTCTGCGATACCGTTTGACAGCATGCGCTGTTTGTCGGCCTGCGAAAGGCCGGGCACGGCGATCGACGAAAACGTTGTGATGAGACCGGACACCGTGCCGATCAGACCGACGAGGGTTGCAATGTTCGCGAGCGACCAGAGCGCCGCATCTCGCTTTTCAACCTCGGGCTTTAGCTCCGAGAGCTTTTCGCTGAGAGCCGCATCGATCTCATCGGGGCCTTTGTTGGCGTGAGTGAGACCGCTCTTCACGAGTTGCAAAATCGGGTAATCGCTGGCGTCGCAAAGTTTGATCGCCCGATCGATATTGCCGGCCGCAACCAGCTTTTTGATTTGGGCGAAAAACTCGCGAGAATTCACACGATAACGACCGAGTTGGAACGCAGCCCGCTCGATGATGATCGTGACGACGACGGCGGACACGACCAGGTTGATGATGAGGAACGTGGGATTGTGCTTGATGGCACCCCACAACATGCTTTCGCCACCACCGTCGGCCGCCAGCATCAACAGATGACGCATCGATGAATCCTTTCGTTTCGCCGCAAGATCAGAATAAAAACGCTAGCGGGAGCGAATATATCCGCCGCTCTTTCCAAATCGCAAGCGAACCATGAACGTGGCCGTGAGCTTGAGGCGCTTATCGAAGAGTCGGGTCGTCCGATCTCTGGATCCTCATTTACGAGGAACTCCTTATTGAAGAGGGATGTCAGCAGAGCACGCAGCAACGCTGCAACTTTCCATCACGAAAAAACCTTGATTTTGCGGCCAAAACTTCTTGACGCACGAAGGTCTGACTCGCGAAGATGGCGGGCCAAATGGTAGGCCCTGCGCTCGCGAGTCCGTTATCGGCGCGCGCGCTTTGCGAAACGGACAACGCCAACGACAGATGAAGCCTCGCGCAAACTCCGCTACCTACCGGTCTTTTTCAGCGCGCGGCAAATTGGAGGAAATGAACGATGCATTGGGCATATGAGCACTTCAAAGAGGGCGGCTGGGGGATGTGGCCCATCCTCTTTTGGTCGATTTTGACGATCGGCATCATTGTGGAGCGCGCGCTCTATCTTTTTGGCTCGTCGATCAACAAGGAAGTCTTCCTTGCGACCATGCAGAAATGCATTCTCGCGGGTGACGTTGCGAAAGCCGTGAAGATGTGCTCGGCAGCGAACGCGCCGCTCGCGCGTATCGTTCAAGCGGGTCTCGTGAAGGTGAACCGCCCCGACGATGAAGTTCAAGCCGCGATGGACGAGGCTGCTCTCCGCGAGCTGCCGAAACTCAGCGCGCGCACGAGCTATCTCGCGCTTCTCGCGAACCTCGCCATGCTCTCCGGCCTTCTCGGCACGGTGACGGGCCTCATCACCTCCTTCGGCGCCGTCGCCGGTGAATCGGTCGACCCGAGCCAGAAGGCGCGCGTGCTTGCGCAAGGTATCTCTGAAGCGATGAACTGTACGGCGTTCGGCCTCGGCGTCGCCATCATCGGCCTCATCGGCTTCGCCGTTCTCAACGGCAAAACGCAGACCCTCGAAGACGACATCAACGAGGCGTCGGTTCAGGTGCTCAACCTCGTGGTAGCGAATCGCCAAAAGGTGAACGTCGCGGCCGTGGGTCAGCCCGCCTGATAGCTCCCGAAAGGGTGGGCCCGCGATGAGTGGGCCCACCTCTTTCGATGATTGTGTTTCACGTTGTGTTTTTGAAGTTTTGCGAGGAGTGAGCCATGGGTGGCGTAGACGTTGGTGACGGCGGCGGGAAAAAGCGCTCAACAAACAGCGACATCAACATGATCCCGTTCATCGATCTGTTGATGGTAACGATCGCGTTTTTGCTGATCACCGCTGTGTGGACAACCAACAGCCGCATCAATGCCGATGCTCAGGTGCCGGGTCCGCCCGATCCAAACAAAGAACTCACGCCTCAAACCCCGGAGAAGGTGCTCAACCTTCACATCGGCGACAGCGAGTTTTCGCTCGTGTGGAAACAGGGCGCCACGGTGGTGAGCGAAATCAAAGTTCCCAAAAACCAAATCGAGGTAGGCGACGCCAAAATCATTCGGTACCCCGACCTCGCAAAGAAAATCGAAGAAGAGTGGAAGGCGCAGGGCGGCCATCGCGATCCCACCGATCGCAAGCTCGATCAGTGCATCCTCTTCAGCGACAATCGCACCCCGTTTAAAGAGATCGTCGCAGTGCTCGATGCGCTCTACGCGCCGAAGCGCGACATGAAGTTTCCCGATGGCAGCACCAAAAAGCTGCCCGTCTTCAACATGACCTTTTCGGTTCGCTGAAGGAAGTCGACACCATGGATCGTTTTTCGCGCAAGCACCACGACCCGCACGCGCACGTCATTCATCACCCCGGTCGGCGCCTCATGCACAAGGTGCCGCTCAAGTTCGTTTGGAACAAGGTCAGCGGTCACGGTCGCAAAAACGTCGGCGCCGCGCTCAACCTTGTGAGCTTCATCGACTTCCTCGTCGTGACAGTCATCTTCCTCCTGATGAGCTTCTCCGCATCGGGTGAAATGACCGTCGACAAAAACGTAAAGCTGCCCAAAGCAGAAAACGTTGAAGACGTTGTCGACGCTCCGATGATCGCCGTAAACGGCAACCAAATTCTCGTGGACGGCGTTCTCGCCGGCTCCACCCGCGCAATTGAAGAGTTGGGCCGCTTGCAAAAGATCGACGAGCTGTTCGCGCTCCTCAAAAACAAGCGCGAGCTGTGGAAGCAGCTTCAGCCCAACAAGCCGTTCCCCGGCGTCTGCATCTTGCAGGTCGACCAAAACGTGCCCGCGCTCGTTGTAAAGAGCGTGTTCCAAACGGCGGCGTTTGCGGGTTACCCCAACGTGTCGTTTATGGTCGGCAAAATTCCCAAGGCAAACTAAGCGAGCCGCTCGCGACGGTTTGAAATACTGCCAACAATGGATGCCGCCGGGACCAAATATCCTTGGCGGCATCCGTCATTTTGAGAGCAAGGTAAAAGCCCGAGTGGCCGCGGGCACCAACAAGCCGCGCCACCGAGATCCGATGCAGTCGCGCGCCCAAAACCAAATGTACACATGTACACATGCGCTCGGGCGCACCACCCATTACCAAACGACGAACCAACCATGACTGACAAAGAAGACCGAGTCCGCGGTCTGAAGGCAGTTCAAGAGCATCGGGAGAGCCGCACCAAAATGCGGTGGCCGCCTGCCAAATATTGGGGATGGGCCGGCATTGTGCTCTTGGCAATGAGCATCTTCCACTACAAGCGCACGCTCGGTGAACTCGATCGCATGCGCGCCCAGCTTCTCAGCAAACAGCGCGTCGTAAAGGCCGAAGCCGAGCCCAAATGGATGAGCCTACGCGACAAGCTTGAAGGCTGGACGCAGTCGCTCGCCAAAGCTCCCACCGACGATGTGATCGAAAAAGACGCTCTCGCCGGGTGGACCTTCCGCGACAAAAAAGGCGTTTACCTGCGCATTCGCGCCGAGGACGCCGCATCACCTGAAACCCTTCGAAAAGCGGCAAAAGACTCTCTCCGCGACGCTTTCACCGCGTGCCTCGCCATTGCCCCCAACGAAAATCCGCTCGCCGGTCACGAGTGCAAAAAGTCGAGCGACTGCGCGCGCGGTGAACATTGCAACGAACAAGATCGCTGCTCCAAACCGGCGCAGCCGTTCAACCTCCGCATTGCGTACCGAGCGTTTTCGGTGCTGAACGATGACTGGGTTCGTGAAGTGCAAGAGGGCTCTGAAATGACCATCCGAGCTATCGACGGCACCTTCGACGACCTCGTGAAAAACGACATGCCCATGGCCATGGATCTGGTTCGCGAGGCGCAATATTTCCTCGTCGTGATTGACGAAAAGGCTGAAAACGAGCCCGATCCGGCTCCCGCGGGCACGGTCAGGCCATCGAGCCCCGCCGAAGCGCGACAAGCGTTGCCCCACTTTGCACGCATCGGCGTTTGGCGATTGAGCGACGACAAACAAATACTCCGCCTGCGCCGCGAAGCAGCGGGCCAGCTCTTGGGCCAAGCCGGAGTTCTGGAGCCCGATGTCGCGGAGGCGCGCCAGCGCCAGGCCAACAGTTGTTCGCTCGCCATCTCAGTTCGCCAAGCCATCGGCGACCAAAACGCCGCATCTGTACCGCCCACACAATAAAACGTCGGCGCGTGCCTAGCTTCGCTACGGCACGCGGGCGCGCCTAGGTGGCTGGTGTTTTTCGTAACGAGCAGCCCCGATCACGCGTCCGAGCGAGTTGCGAGAGCGCGAAGCGCGAAGCACACCGAGCAGCGCGAAGCGGTGCGAAGGTCACCGGAGCGGAACATACTCTGGGTATTTGAGCACCGGAAGCGCAGCGAGGACGCGTCAGCGGGGCGCGCAGTAGAAAAACACCAGCCACCTAGCTTCGCTACGGCGCGCCAAACCAAGCGGCGCCCGCAGCCCTCTTCTTTTCACAACGCCCCGCGCGCCGCATCCACCGCGCCATTGCGTACACAAGTACCGCCGGCCGGAGCTTCTGAGATCAGCGGCGCGCCACAATGTGTACATCCGCAAAATTGAGCCCGGTGCTGCGCCCCGCGATCGATGTACCCAATGCCTCGTGAACCTCGGCGTCGTTAAAGGCCGCAAGCGCATCGCTCACTTGTGTGTCCGAAACAGCTTTTTTTAAAGCGCCGCCGACACACGCTCCCGCCGATCCAGAGGAGCCGTCACACCCGTCGGTGGCGCCGCACAGCACCGCCGCATCGTCGGGCAGGCTCATCAGTGTACACAACGCGATCCATCCGGCTCGGCCGCCGCGTCCCGCATTTTCGGCAACATGAAGGGTGGGTTCACACGGGATCACAAGCGCTTCACCGCGCTCCAGGGCCGCGGCTTGCTCTGCGCGCCTGCGCGCCGTCGCAGCCGCATCCCCTTCTTCGGCCTGCAACAGACGGCATTGAAACCCCTTGGCCATCAGCAGATCGCGCAGATGCGCGCCAAACTGCTCCGGGCCGGCCACAAGCCGCGCACGCCACCGAACACCCGCATTGGGTTTCACGCTCTCCGACAACTCGGCGTCGCGATGGGCGGGCGCAAACCGATCGAGCACCTCGCGCGCCTGCTCCAACGTCGTCGGATCCGCAACGCTCGGCCCCGAGCCGATGTCGTGCAGCCCGCCGCCGATCACGTCGCTCACTGCCAGCGTGAGCACGCGCGCGGGCGCCGCCGCCTCCATCAGCCGCCCGCCTTTGATCCGCGAAAAGTGCCTCCTCACAAGGTTCACGTCGCGAATGGACGCTCCCGAGAGAAGCAGCTCCCGCAGGAGCGCCGCCTTTTGTGAAATGTGTACACCTTCCGGCGGCAAGCTCACGAGCGCCGAAGCCCCACCGGAGATGAGCGCCAGCAGCAGATCGCGCTCGCCCAAGCCGCGCGCCAGATCCAGCGCTTCCATCGCACTGTGTACACTTCGTTCATCGGGATACGGATGCGCGGCAAATCGCACGTCCACGTTGCTGCCATCGAAACCCGTTGTATCGGCGCCGTCCACGGTCACAACCAGCGCTTTTTCAATGCGCCCCGGCCAACGTTCGAGCGCCCCGCGCATCATTTCGGGCGCGGCTTTTCCAACCGCAACAACGCGCACGCGGCTCTGTTTCGGAGGCAGCGGTGGCAGCTCTTTCGCAACACACTGCCGCAACGAAAAGCTCTCGATCGCTGCTCGAAAAACCCCGGTCAGCTCGGCCGCGAGATCCGTGGACCGCGCGTCGTTGGCCCCAGACATCACGCCGTCCACCGCCTTCATCGCGGGATCCTGTCCCGCGCGTCGACGATGTGAGTGTCCACAATTTGGTGCCACGCCACCGAGATCGTCAGCATGCCACCTCGGTCCAAGATGTCCTTTCCAACCCCCAGCACCACATCGCGTCGCTCGAAGCGCAGGGCCGCGCGCGCCTCGACAAAGGGCCCCGACGCGGACGCAAAGATCGGAAACCCCAGGCCCACCGCAATCTCAAAACCGGGGCGCTCGTCGATCGCTCCGTTGCGCGGCGCAGCCCAAAACGCGCCCAATTCGAGCGCCAGTGAATCAATGAACAGATCCAAGCGCGCAGGCCCCGGCTCCAATAGGTTCGCAAATCGGCCCCAAAACATGGGCCTTAACGAAACGCCGGCCGCGATCGAGCGATCTTTTTGAGCGCTCTGATTGCCGAGCGCATCCACGTAGCCTGTGTACACACCGGCCAGCTCAAGGTACACAGCCGATGCGCGAACAGCCAATCCCGGGGCGTCTGCGGCAATTGACGCGCCCGCGCCCAGCGAAAGGTTCACGTCCCCGTCGAGGCGACCGTAGGCACCGTCCTGCGCGCTCGCCGAGGTCGGCGCAGCCCACGTCGCACCAAGAACGCACGCGATCGCTACGCCGCGTCTCAAGCGCCACGCACGCAATCGGCCCGTTTGCGCGGCAAATTCGCTCACCGGATGAGCGCCTCGCGCATCGACTCTCGCAACTCCGAAGCAAACAAAATGCGCGTGCGCACGTATTCGGCCCCGCTCAAGCGATCGAGCACCATGCTCACTTCAGAAGGCTTACGCGCTCGGCCTTTCGGAAACACCACAAGCAGGGAGCTGTCCTCGGAATACGGGGTGTCCGAAGCGTGATCGAGAGCAACGTACACATCGGGATCGAGCCCCGCTTGCCGCGCGATCTCGCGGGCTTTCTCGTGCGCCTCGCTGATAGACGCGGCATCCGCATCGTAAAGCTCGATTGTTTTGAACAGTTTTCGAGCACGCAGCCGCTTGCACAAATCGGCCAAGATCGGGTCGCTCGTGCGCTCCCACGCATGAAACGCACCGAGGAGAACCTGATCGTCCAACTCCAAATAGTCGGCGAGCGACGGTTGATCACCCGCCGCAAACGACGCGAGCGCCGCCGGCATGGAAGGCAAAGGCACTCCGTCGCGCACGAGGTAGAGCGCCCTTTGCAAAATGCGTTTCACCAAGATCTCCGCGGCACGCGCGCTCTTATGAAAGTACACTTGCTGAAACATGAAGTAGCGCGCGAGCACAAACGATTCGAGCGCGCTCACCCCTTTTTTGCCGTCGATCGCAAGCATTGGAGCGCGTTCACGATCGTTCGGTCCTTCCACAAATTGAAGGCTGCGCAAAAGCCATGGCAGATCGTATTCGCCGTAGCGAACGCCTGTCGCGTGAGCATCACGAAGGAGGTAGTCGCAGCGATCCACATCCAGCGTGCCGCTCACCGCCTTGGACAAATACGGCAGCTCATGATGCCCCCGAACCAGCTCCGACACGCGCCGTGGGAGATTGGCGTCTTGGCTCACCAAGATCTGATGCACCTCCGTCGACGGATCCAAAAGAATCCGGTCGGTCCACGTTTCGTGTGGCAGGGCGCCGGGCACCGCTTCTTCAAAGAGATGCGAAAGCGGACCGTGTCCCAGATCGTGCAAAAACGCGGCGGCGAGCGCATCGCGTGCTCGTTCGCTCGTCACGCGTTGCCAAAAAGGCAGCGAGTGGTCCACGCGCCGAAGTCGCTCCAACAGCCGCTGCATCACGTGCGCCGCGCCTATCGCATGCGCAAAACGGGTGTGCTCGGCACCCGGAAACGCGAGCGACGCGAGGCCCAATTGGCGAATTCGCCGGAGCCTCTGCACCTCGCGGGCCTCCATAAGCCGCACAATCACGGCCTCTTCTTCGGCCTCAAATGTGACAAGGCCGTGCACCGGGTCGCGAAGAATCACGAGCGCATGCTATTGGCCACACGCCTCGCGCACAAAGCACCGAGCCGAAATCACGAATTTCGGTGATGAACCCCTCGGCTTACGCTACGGTGATTGTTTGTAGCCATGCCGCCGGGGGGCAGGCTTAAAAAGGCTAGTTTTCATGTCATCCAGCATCGTTCGACAGGACGGTGGTGCCGCAATTGATGTCGGCAACACCGATGGACCGGAATCGCGCGGGACTTCGCTTCGAAGGCTCACGGACATTCTGCAGGCTCTTCCATCGGCGGAGTTGGAGTCGCTCATTTCGCGCATGGGGATTCGAATCGACGCGAGCAAGCGGATCGACCCGCCGGCTCAGGTCGCACGCGCGCTGGTGGCTTTGCCCGACGTTCGTGATCCCATCCGCTTACCCGCGGCCAGTCGTGAACTGATGTACCGCATCGCCGAGGCAGGCGGCTTATTGCGTGTTCCAACGCTTCCAGCCGGCCTCGACACGCTTGTGCACCGCGGCATGGTCTTCGGTCGAAAAGGCTCGCGCGGGTTTGAGTTGGTGTTGCCCACGGCATTTTTGCTCCAACTCAAAAGCTGGGAAGGAGAAGACCCGCGCTCGCTTCGCGCTCTTATCGCGCAGGCCCCGGTTGAAACAACAAGCGCCATCGCGTCGCATTATCTCGGCCGCCCCGCCACGCCGCCCATCGCTCTAAGCCTCGAAGCCGCGTGGGAATCGCTTTGCGATCCGTTCCGAACTTCATCCGAGTTGGAGCGGCTGCCTCCGCTTGAGCGGCGCCTGCTTGAATCGATCGAGGCCGTCGGCGGTGAAGTCGACACGCAGGAACTCCTCGATCTGGAGCGCGAGCCCATGCGTCTGCGCGGCGCCGGCGGCATCACAGCCAGCCGACGCGGAGCCGGATTTTCGCTCGAAAGGCGCGCGTTTCTCATTCCAATTCACCCCAATCGCCACGTCATCCCCACCGAGATCGCGCGCATCGTCGGCGCCGATCGCCATCGCGTCCGAGAAACGCGCCGCGCTGAAATTCGCTCTTTCGTCATCGAAGAAGATCACGCGCCGCGCCGCGCCAAATTCACCGCCGACCCCGCGATGCTCGCCCTCGCCATGGCTCTGGCTGTTCGCGATCCGGGGAGCGAAGTACGCGCCGGAGTGGGCACCCCGCGCTCGCTCCTCGTTCGGCTGTCTCAACGCTTCGGCCGCGACATTGAAACGGTGGGCCTCCTTGCCGCCCTGTCGCGCGCCATCGGCCTCTGGGAGCCGTCCGCCGCCACAACGGCAACGCCGCCCGGCAACCTTCAGCTCCAGGCGCTCACGCCGCTTCTTTTTCACACGTGGCGCCGCGGCGGAGCTTGGGATGAAGCGCGCCCTGAACGCGAAGCGCTTCGTGTTCCCGAAGGCGCGCGTGACGCAAGCCCCTCGGGCGTGTTGCGAGAAATCGTTCTCGACGCACTGCAAGATCTCGGTGAAGGGCGCTGGGTTCCGTGGAAAGCGCTCTCCGGCTATCTCGCCGCCGACGCCCGCATCCCCGGGGTTGAACGCCTCCTCCGCCGATGGGCGGAGCGCGCGGGCGTTGAGCCTCCCAACGTTCTCGATGTCACAAGGCACATCGCGCTCGAAACGCTTCCGGCGCTGGGCATTGTCGATCTCGGAGGCGCCGAAGACGCCGACGGTGAAGGCGGCATCGCGCTTCGTCTCACGCCGCGCGGCCGCGTGCTTTTATCGGGTGGAACACCTGCGTTTGACGCATCGCCGAGCAAGTTCGTTGATGCGCACGACCTTCGGGCCGGCCCCACGGCAGTGGTGGCTTCCATTCTCGGCGTCGCCCCGTTCGTTGAAATTGGCCGCGTCGACGACGGACTTCACCTCCTCATCACCCCGCCCGCGCTTCAAAAAGCGCTCACCGCCGGGCTCGACGCCGACACAGCACGCGCGAGGATCGAGGCGATCGCTCCCCTTTCCGATGCGCTCGCTCGCACGCTCATGCAGGCCAGCGTCATCGTCGGGCGAGGCACCTTCGTCGCCGCATCGGGCTTCCTCTGGATCGAAGACTCCGAAGTTCGCGAAATGCTCCGAACACGCCGCCCGGTGTCTGAGTTGTTCGTCGATCCGTCTCCGCCCGCGGGCCTGCTTATCGCCCCTGAAATCGACGCCGATCGGCTCGTTCGCCGGTGCCGCGCCCTCGGTATTGAAATCGAAATTGAAGGTGCCGTCATGCGCGCGCGACTAAACCCCACTGCCCCGCCCCCGCGCACGATGTCACAAACGCAAATGGAAGCCGTCAAAGGCCCCGGCGCAACCCGCTCGCGCGGCAAACCGCCGTATCTCCGCGGTCGTTGATTGACGCGCCCGCGCCCGTACGCCAAATCCCCGTCGTGTTCCATCGGAGCGTAACCTTGCGTCAAACCGCCCGCTCGCCCTTGTTCATTTGGGCGTTGCTCGCGATCGGGTCGGCCTCCCAGTTCGCCTCGGCGCAGTCACCTCCCGAACCTTCGGCGCCCCCGCCTACGCCGGCCGCTCCGACAACCGCGCCCACCGCGGGTGTACTCATTCCGCCCGCGGCTTCCCCTCCCCCGGCGCCCGGAACTGCACCCGCCGCGCCCAAGAACACGTGGAAAGCGCCCACCCCAAAACCTCCCAAACTTCCGCCGCCCCCTCCCCCGCCCAATGTTCCGGTGCGCCTCTGGCTCATCGCGCCCGGCCCGCACGAGTTGTGGACAATGCGCATCGACAACGAAGGTGAAAAGGCCATTCGCATCCCCGCCGATGCGCGCCTCTTGTCGTTCGAGGTTGAAGTCCCATCGAATGACCCCAAAAACCCCAAGAAAAAGCCCACAACGTACAAGTGTACACTTCCAGACTCCATGCGCCCCAAGGAGTTCCCCGAACAGCGCGCGCTGCTGCTCGCTCCGGGTCAGAGCTACATTGAAACGTTTGATCCGGCGCTTTTCTGCTTCGGCAAAAACGCCGCCGCCCTCGTCGGCACCGCCGTTGTGCGAACCAAGTTTGGGTGGGATCCGCCGCCCAAATGGTCCCTCGCGTCCAAGAAAGGCCCCGTTGCCCCTTTCGCAGCCGAAGGCACGGACAACCCCGCAACGCTCACGCCGCTCAAACAACTGAACGCGCCGACAATGCTCCTCAGCTTCGGTACGCCGCCGGCCCCACCGGCAGCGGCGATGAGTACACAAGCTCCTGCAACGAGTACACAAGGTGGTCCACCACCTGCAACGGCGTTGAGTACACAAGCACTCACGATGAGTACACAAACGCCAATCTCACCGGCGGCATCGGCATCGGCAACGCCGGCCACTTCCGCGCCTCCCACGGCATCGACAACGCCGGCCACTTCCGCGCCTCCCACGGCATCCGCTCCGCCCACAGCCCAAACCGGCGCAACTCCGCCCGCCGCTGAACCCGCCGTCATCGTCGATCACAACGCCCCGCACCTCGCGATCGAAATGTCGGCTTCCTCCGACGCGTCCGCCGCACGCAGCGCATCGGTCACCGTCACCGTTAAAAACGTCGGCACGCGCCCCATGCTCGCGGCGCTTCGCCCCCGCATGATCTCCTTTGACGTGAGCGGCCCCGACGGCACCGTCTCCTGCGGCGCATGGCCCCCAACCCACGCCATCCCGCGCGAAGGGTTTCGACAATACAAGGCCGGCGGCACCACTTCGTTCACGCTCATTCTTCAAGAAGTCTGCCCGCGCGGCGTCCTCCCTCGCTCCGGCCTCTATCGGGTTCACGCCACATTTGAAGCCAACGAGCCCGGCGTCGAACTTGGGCTCGATGCGTACACAGGCAAAGTCACTTCCACCGTGCCCACACTTCTGCGCCTTCAAACGGGCCGTGATCCCTTCCATCACAGCCCTCCCAAAGCTGTTCCAACGCCAAAGCCCACAGCGATCGACGACGAATCCGGCGCGCCGTGACCACGCTCAACAACGCCGCAAAACAGGCGGTGCCCAAGCCGAATGGACCCATTGTGGAGTGTACACAGCTCCGCAAACTGTACGGTGACGGACAAGCCGCGCGCGCCGCCCTCGACGGCGTTTCGCTCACCGTTCAGCCGGGAGAATTCGTTGTGATTCTCGGGCAGAGCGGCTCCGGCAAAAGCACCCTCCTCGGAATCATCGGCGGCTTGGAGCGCGCGTACGAAGGCAACGTCGTTCTCTTCGGCAACAACGTTGCATCGCTCAGCGACAAACAGCTTGCCCGCCTACGCGGTGAAAAGATCGGCTTCGTTTTCCAGGCGTTTCACCTCCTTCAACACCTCTGTGTCCTCGACAACGTGCTTGCCCCCACGCTGTTCGACACCTCAAGCGCCGACAAAACAGATCGCGCGCTCGCCGTCCTCGATCATCTGGGCCTCAAAGATCGAGCGAACGACTTTCCATCGCAGCTCTCGGGCGGCCAGCGTCAGCGCGTCGCCATTGCCCGCGCGCTCCTTCAAAAGCCTGCTCTTTTGCTCTGCGACGAACCTACGGGCAACCTCGACACCGAAACCGGCGACCGAACCATTGCGCTGTTTCGTGACCTCCATCGCGAAGGCCTCACCCTCCTTGCCGTCACCCACGAAGAGCGCCTCGCCGCGGTGGCCACCCGCGTGATTCACCTCAAAGACGGCAAAATCTACACCACCAATTCAACAGCCCCTTTACGCGGGGGCGTTGCGGGGGCGGAGCCCCCGCCCCCTGAGTACACATCCACCGAAAGTGCGTACACATCATCGGCCAAAGGGTACACATCATCTCCGGCCGATGAACCCGCGCTCGCAAAGCCCACGCAGGTTGATCCATGAAACTCGCGTCGCTCACAACGCTCGTGCGCCGCGACCTCTTTCGAACGCGCGGAGCCCTCGCGACAAGCGGATTTGGGATTGCCGCCGGCACCGCCGCGCTCGTGTTTTTTCTGGCGCTCGGCCTTGGTGTACGCACCGTCCTTCTCGGCCAAGTATTCCCCATCGACCAGGTAGAACTTGAGCCACCCAAAGGGGACGACCCCGGCCTTCTCGGCCTGCTTTTTTCGGCGCCGCCCCCCGGCATTGAGCGCTCCGACATCGACGCGCTTCGCACCGTTGTCGGCGTTACCGGTGTGTACCCAAAGCTCAAACTTGCGTTCCCGTCCAGCGCGCGCGGCGGCAAAGAACTGTTCGGCTACGACGTCGGCACGAGTGAAATGATCGCCGACGGAATCGACCCCGCACTTGTCAAAGACGAACTCTCCACCGGCACCGTTCCTTTTGAAGATCCCCTTACAAAACCGGGCCCAAGTTGCACCACAGACGGCGACTGCAAAGCCCCGCAGTATTGCGAGATCACCTCGGGAACATCGGCCGGCACCTGTTCCGATCCTGTGCCCGCCCTCGTCAGTCGCTACCTCATTGAGATTTTCGACAAGAGCCTCGCCCCCGCTCACAACCTTCCGCCCATCGGCAACACCCTTCTTTCAAAGGCTTCCGGCATCACATTCGCCATGCGCCTCGGCGAGTCGCTCCTCGGAAAATCCAAACACGGCTCACCCCGCGTTGTGCGCGCCCGCGTCGTTGGCATCTCCAAACGCGCCATCGATCTCGGCCTCACAGTGCCGCTCGGAGTCGCCGCACGTTGGAACAAAGAGTTCGCAGGAGAAGCTGCCGCAAACCGCTTTTCGAGCGTCATCGTTCAGGTTGGATCCAACGCTGATACAAGCGCCGTTCTCGCCAAAGGTGAAACGCTCAAACTCGCGCCAAAAGACACACGCGCCCGCGACGTAAGTGTACTCATCAGCATGACAATGGGTCTCCTCGCCCTCGTCGCTGCCGTGATCTTCCTCGTCAGCGCATCCAACATTGCGTACACATTCCGCGTCCTCGTCACCGAACGAAAAGCCGAAATCGCGCTTTACCGCGCCGTCGGAGCATCCGCCTTCGACATGCGCTCGTGGATGCTCGCGCTGGCCCTTGTAGTCGGCGTTGCCGGCGGCACCGTTGGGCTCGTTGTTGCTCGCCTCCTTGCGCTCGGGGCCGACTCGCTGGCCGCTTCAAAACTCCCCGATTTCCCCTTTAAACCAAGCACTTTTTTTGCGTTCCCCTGGTGGCTCCCCATCGCCGCCGTAACATTCGCAGCTCTCTTCGCCGTTCTCGGAGCATGGGGCCCCGCTCGCCGCGCAGCCCGCGTTTCACCGGCATCGGCTCTCGCCGGTTTGTGAGCGCGCCATCGCTGCGTACACATCCAACGCGTACACATCCAACGCGTACACATCCAACGCGTACACTTTTTCGCAACCTTTGAGTACACATGCAAATGTGTACTCAATCCGCGGCACCACGCCCCCTCACGTGACGCGAAGCACTTCATCCAGCGACGTTTCCCCTAATTTCACTTTTCGAAGCCCCGCTTCACGCAGCGGAACAAGCCCCGCTTTCCGCACCAAATCGCGATAGAGCCGCTTGCTCGCCCGACTCTTCACCGCGTCGCGCAACTCGTCGTCCACTTCCAACACTTCAAAAATTCCCGTTCGACCGCGGTACCCCGTTTGGTGGCACTTCACACACCCTTTGGCCCGTCGCACCTCCGTCCCCGCCGCGAGCAACTCCTTGCCCGTCTCATCGGTGATGTCCGCCGCCAATGCGTACACTTCTGAACAATCGACGCACAACTTTCGAACAAGCCGTTGCGCCACCACCCCAAGCAACGCGTTCGCCACAATCCACGACTCCGCCCCCAAATCCACAAGCCGCGCCACCGTCTCTACAACGTCCGCCGTGTGCAACGTCGAGAGCACCAAATGCCCGGTCAAACTCGCCTGAAGCGCGATCTGCGCCGTTTCCTGATCGCGCATCTCACCCACCAAAATCACATCCGGGTCTTGCCGCAAAATCGCCCGCAACCCGCTCGCAAACGTAAACCCCTGCCGCACATTCGTTTGCCCCTGCGTGATCCCCGCAAGTTCAATTTCCACCGGATCTTCAAGCGTCACAACGCTCAGCCGCTCCGTGTCCAACTCTTGAAGAGCCGCATACAAAGTCGACGTTTTCCCCGCACCCGTGGGGCCGCAAACCAAAATCAGCCCCGACGATCGATCCACCAATCGACCCACCGTTTCGAGATCTTCTTCCGCCAAACCAAGCTCACTGAGCGTGATCAACTTGTGTGAAAGAAGAAGCCGCATCACAAGCGTTTCGCCGTGAAGCGCCGGAAACGTCGATGCGCGCAGATGCACAGGTGTCACCCCGCCGATATCAATCGCAAACTGCCCATCCTGCGGAACGCGACGCTCCGTCATGTCCATCCGCGCAAGCACTTTCGCGCGCAACGTCACCGGCGCCGCCAACTCCGCGGGCAGCGTTCCCTGCGGCACCATCACCCCGTCAATTCGAAATCGAACCCGCAGACTGTCGCGTTTCGGTTCCAAGTGTACATCGCTCGCCCCAGCGGCAAATGCCCTTCGGATCAAGTGATCCAGCACCGCCACCGCATCGTTTTCACCCCCATTCGGCGACGCCTTACTCATTCAAAAGCTCTTCTCTTGCCATGTCCCGGTCACTCGCTCCAACCGTTTCAACGTCGCGCCAAGTGTACCCTTCGATTCGCCGAAGGGTTACCAATCTGTAAACCCCCCCGGGCACAAACTGCGAACGCCCCACCCCCTCTGCACGCAGTTGCGCCCTTGTTTGCCGACAAATCCCGCTGGCACAACCCTTGATTAGTTCCCCGAGCAACCGCCCTTCGCGCCCCCGCGACACGAGGCACCCCAGCACGGAGACTTCCCATGGACGACCTCATCGGCGAAACCCTCAAAGGCACGTTCCACATCATCGAGCGCATTGGTGAAGGCGCCATGGGCACCGTTTACCGCGCCGCGCACGAAGCATCGGGCACCGACGTCGCGCTCAAAATCATGCACGCGTCCCACATGCGCGAGCCCGGAATGCTCGCCCGTTTTCGGCGCGAAGCCACCATCATGAAACGTGTACACCACCCCAACGCCGTTCGCGTCATTCACTACGGTGTCGACAAAGGCCTGGTGTTTCTCGCCATGGATCTCGTCAACGGCGTCAGCGTCGCCGACGTTCTCGACCAAGAAAAACGCCTCCCGCCCGACGACGCGGCACACATCGTTTCAGAACTCTGCGCCGCCCTCGCCGAAATGCACCGCCACGGCCTCGTGCACCGCGACGTGAAACCGCAAAACATCATGCTCGTCGGCACATCGCGCAAAAGCGTCAAACTTATCGACTTCGGAATTGCCAAATCCACCGGTGAAAAGCTCGATTTAGAAACGATCGATCCCGCCACAATGGACGACTCCATCGGCGACGACATCGAACTTTTCGACGGCGACGACGATCGCAATCTCACCTGCGCCGGCGGTGTTGTCGGCTCTCCCGGCTACATGGCGCCTGAACAATGGGCAGGCCGCAAAGTCGACCCGCGCACCGATGTGTACGCATGCGGCGTCCTCCTCTACGAACTCATCACAGGTGTACTCCCGTTCGACGATGTACACCCGTTCGTTGTCGCTCAACGCCAACTCCGAGAAACGCCGCGCGCCCCGCACGACATCGTTCACGAAGTGCCATCCTCCCTTTCCGCGATCATTCTCAAAGCCATTCGCCCCGAACCCCAAGACCGCTTCGCAAGCGCCCAAGAACTGCGCGACGCCCTCCGAGCCTTCCTGATTGAGCGCACCATCTCGGCCACCCTCTCGCTCGCGGCCACCCTGCCGGTCGAAATTTTTCCCCGACCCGGCAGCCGCCAAAAGCCCGCTCCGCCCGCGCGCCCCGTGCCCCTGGCCGTCCAAGGCCAAGCCGCGCACTATTCGTATTCTTTACCCTCTAAAACCCTACCCCTCCCCGACACCAACGCCCCCGACACCGTACCCTTCCCCAGCGTGCCGGCCCCCATCTCTGAAATTCCCAACACCGAGCCTTTGCCCCAACCTACCCATTTCACCCAATCACATCCCAACGCTCATCTACCCATTCAGGCTCAAACCTCGCTTGAAAAAACCCTCTTTCTAGAACAGGCACCTTCCCTCCAGGCGGCTGCCCCTGTCATTCAACCTTCCCCGGCCAAGTCCATCGGCCGCAACGGCCGCTCTTCCCATCCGCCGGCAGCTACCGTCGCCCTTACCGTTCCGTCCAAACATTCCCTCCGCAAACCCAGCACCGTTTTCGCGCTCGCAGCCGCGTTTCTTACCCTCGGGTTTGTGATTGGAATCTGGCTGTTCCTCCCCATGATGGGTAGGTAGGTAGGTAGGTAGGTCGCCCGCTCGGTTCGTCCCTCCGCGTTTTGGTTTGCTGGGTAGATTTTCGTCACCTTCCATTTGGGGCTTTGTCTCCACGGCGCTCGGCCTGCATCTGGGCCCCCGCATTCAACCCCGTTCTCACAGTGAGCGCCGGCACGCACGCCTATTGGCAGCGCCGACAATTGCGCCTATATCCGGCTCATGGCCACGCTCGAACTACCCCTGCCCGTTCTGTGCGGACAGCTCATTATCGGCGGTTTTACCTCCACAACCGTCCCCGAGAGCTACCTCCAACACCTCAAAAACGGCCATCGAGGCGGCGCCATCTTGTTTCGCCGCAACCTCCCCGACATCGCCACCGCCCACCAAAACTGTCAGGCCATCACCAACGCCTCCCAACCTGACTTACCGCCGTTCATTGGGGTAGACCAAGAGGGAGGCCGCGTTTCTCGCCTACCCGCGCCGTTTCTAAAACTCCCCCCCATGCGCGCCCTCGGTGAAACGCGCGACTATGACCTCATTCGGGCCGCCGCCCGCGCCGTCGCCACAGAACTTGCCGCAATTGGATTCAACCTGAATTTCGCCCCCGTGCTTGACGTGGACTCCAATCCCCAAAACCCCGTCATCGGCGACCGCGCATTTGGTACAGATCCGCGCACCGTCATGCGCGCCGGCGTCGCGTTTATGCAGGGATTACAAGATCGCAACGTGCTCGCCTGCGGCAAACACTTTCCCGGTCACGGCGACACGGCCGAAGACAGTCACCACGCCTTACCCGTGATCGAACATGACCGCACTCGGCTCGCCAAGATTGAATTGCCGCCGTTTCGAGCCGCCGCCGGGGCTGGAATTGCCAGCATGATGACCGCTCACATCGTCGTCAAAGCCCTCGACCCCGACGTGCCCGCCACCCTATCCCGTGCGATCTGCGGCAGCCTCCTCAGGGCAGAAATTGGGTTTGACGGTGTACTCTTTTCAGACGACCTTGAAATGGCCGCCGTCGCGGCACGCTACCCCATTGAAACCGCCGCGGTAGAATCGGTGTGGGCAGGGTGTGACGCCTTGCTCATCTGTAAAGACCTAGACGCTCAAGATCGCGCTCACCAGGCCCTCATTCGCCGCGCCGAGCAAGATTCCAAGTTTCGCGATCGCTGCATTCAGGCCGCCCAGCGATGCCTGCGCGTTCGGCGCCTCTGCCCTCCCCACCCCGTGTCGGCAGAAGCTCTACTCACCATCGTGGGCAGCCCCGCATCGCAACGTGTCGCCGATCAAGTAGCTCAAGCCATCACCGAGGCGAGGGCCGCCGCGGACGAAGCGTCAAACAGTCCAAACCTCGCTCCCGCGGCGGCCAACGACACCCGCTCCAATCCGCTTCAATCCCAGGGGGTTGACCCTACCGGTGACGGCCTGATTTCCCCAAAAAAAGGGTAAGCCTTCCGCCCAAAAAAGGAATTCATCGTGATTGCGTACACAGCCAAACGCGTCGTCACCTGCGACCCTGAAAATTCTACCCAAGACAACCCTCTTGGTGTCATTGAAAATGGGGCCGTTGTTCTCGACGGATCTACCATCACATGGGTAGGTTCAGCCGAACAAGCCCTCACGTTTTTTCCAGACGTCTCGTTCCACTCTTACCCTTCCAACGTTCTTACCCCCGGATTGGTAGACGCCCATACCCACGCCGCCTGGACAGGTTCTCGCGATCATGAATACGCGCTCCGCATGGCCGGCGCCGACTACGAAACCATTGCAAAAGCCGGGGGTGGAATTGTTTCAAGCATGCGCGCCGTTCGCGCCGCTTCGCTTGCCGACCTAACCGCTGAACTTTCCGCCCGAGTGGAGCGCATGGCGCTGCTTGGTGTCACCACGGTAGAAGTCAAAAGCGGATACGGCCTCAACCTGGAGAATGAAACCAAACAGCTCCTCGCCGTCAAAGCCGCTTCTGAACAAACCACCTTCCATCCCCACCTTGTTCCCACCTATCTCGGCCTTCACGCCTTACCCCCTGAAGCGGCCGGAGATCGCGACGGGTATACCCGTCAAGTCACCACCGAGTTTTTACCTTCCATCGCCAAAGCCGGCCTCGCTCAATACGTCGACGCGTATGTCGACCGCAACGCCTTCACCGCAGATCAAGCCCGCCGCTTTTTTGAAAAGGCGCTCGACAAAGGCCTTTCCATACGGGTCCACGCCGGCCAATTTGCCGATGTCGGTGGAGCCGAACTGGCGGCCGACCTTTCCGCCGTCAGCGCCGATCACCTTGAAAACGTCGGCCCAAACGGTATTGACCGCATGGCGACAGCCGGCGTCCGCGCTGTTCTCCTACCCACAGCGAGTTTTACCCTCGGTCAGACTCCACCCCCTGTTGCCGCTTTTCGAAAAGCCGGTGTACACATGATTGTCGCGAGCGACAGTAACCCCGGCACCGCTCCCACAGAAAGCCTACCCTTGGCAATGGCCCTCGCCGTTCGCCTTTACAGTCTGACAGTTCCAGAGGTGATTCTGGGAGCCACGCGTGAAGCCGCCGCGTCTCTCGGCCTCGCGCGCACCGCGGGCGTACTCAAAGAAGGTTACCGGGCCGACTTTGTTGTGTGGGACTTGCCCCACGAAAACGCCATTATCCAACCGTGGGGCACCGTCAAAACCCTGACAACGGTTATCGCGGGCCGTCACGACGGGCGTTCGCAGCCTTTGCGAACATAATAAAACCAGTTGAGCCCAACCGAGATCATATAAAACACAATCGCGCCCACAAAAAACGCGCCCGCGCTCTTCACACCGCTTGCCGATGAGCTGCTGATCGCCGCGCCAATCGCGGTAGAAAACAGGAGCGGACCATACGCTGCAACCGCACCTGTCCATCCCAACACTTGAGCGCCCTGACGCGGATTGTGGGAAAAGATCACCGGGTATTGACGGAAGGTGGAAGCGTTACCCATTCCAGTAAAAAAGAACAGGGCCAACATCAACCCCACAAACAAACCAAACGAGTCGAGCGAAGTGGGCGCCACCGCTCCTGTACCTACCAGAATCGCGGCAATTACAATCAACCCAAAACCTGAAATCTGAGTGAGAATTCCACCGCCCACCTTGTCCGCCACAAACCCAAACAAAACCCGGCTCGCCGAACCAATGAGCGGCCCGTAAAACGCATATTTCAACGGGTCGGGCGCGTTTGGAAAACCACCGTAAAGGCTTTTGATCATCAACGGAAACGCCGCCGAAAAACCTGAAAAGCTGCCGAAGGTCATCACGTAGGTCACCGTGCAAAACCACGTGTGTTTGTCTTTGAAAATATCCAGCTGCTCCCTGAACGATGCGCGGACCGGCACACTGCGCAGCCAAATCCAACACAGAATCGCCAGCACAACCAGCAGCGGAACATACCATACCACCGCGTTCTGCAGCCAAATGTCCGACGTTTTACCGCCTTTTGTAAACACCTGCGGTGCGCCCGCGATCCCCCCAAACGCAGCAAACGAAATCACCCACGGCGTTACAAACTGAGTCAGACTCACACCAAAGTTACCCACACCGGCCTGAATGCCGAGCGCCGCGCCTTGCAACTTCTTTGGAAAAAACAGGCTCGTTGAAGGCATGTACGACGAAAAATCTCCCCCTCCCATACCTGCCAAAAACGCCAGCACCAAAAACACCCAATAAGGGGTGGTAGGCGTAGTCATGGCGTACGCCAACCCCACGCACGGAATCACCTTGATGAGTGTGGCCACACTGACCACGGACCTCGTTCCAAAAATGGGGATCAAAAACGTGTGAATGATCCTCAGCGTGCCGCCCGCCAAACCCGGCATGGCGGCGAGCCAAAACAGCTCCATTTCGCTAAATTTAAAGCCGATCCCAGGCAACCTTACCACCAGCGCGCTCACCACAAACCAGGTGGCAAAACTCAACACCAACGTGATGGTTGTCAGAGTCAGGGTCCGCCACGCGACCTTACTCCCCGTTTCTTTCCAAAACCCTTCATCTTCCGGCGTCCACTTGGTCAGCCACGACGATGACTGCTTTCCGCCCAATGCCGCATCGGTTGCCGCGCTCATGGGTTGCTCCTCTACTACCGGTTATCGAACCACACGCAGAATTGGGCAGGTTGCCTGTTTGAAAATATCAAACGTTCTACTACCCATCAGAAGTTTGCCAAGCGGAGAGGTCTGATGGCTTGCCAGTACAATCAAATCGGCATCCCTCTCTTTGGCTGCCGCCACCACCTCCGACGCCACATCCCCCGAGCGAATCTCGGTTTCTATATCGGTTACCCCAAGGTTGGTAAGCCGCTGCTTCTCTTCCTCCAGAAGCTCTTTGCCTTCTTTCATCCAACCTTCCCGAATCTGTTGCCACTCGACAGAATCGGTCATCACCGACCCGCTCTGGTGCCACTTGTCCTCCACGAACAAGAGCACCACTTTCGCCCCCGACATCTTCGCCATTTTTGCAGCAACTTTGCCGGCCTTTTCTGCCAATTCAGAATGGCCTACTGGGTAGATAATACTGTGGAAGGTATCCAAAGCCCCGGCCGCCGCTTTCCTCGCCGCAAGGGCCACAGCGTCCGCGACCCCTTCCACTTGAGCAGGCATCGCAATAGGCGCTTCCAGCCGCGCTCTACCACCTTCTGAAACCCAAGTCCGGGTCCACCTTCGCTGCGCCACCCGAAGCACCACAAAGGCCACCACGGCGAGCCCCGCAAAGGCCAAAAACCCGCCGAAGTAACTTCCGGTGTGCTGTTTTGACTGCCCCATCGCGTTGGGGATAATTCCACCGCCGAGCGCGCCGATCTCCCCAATCATACTTCCCGCCACGGCCGTGGTTGTGGGCCACCTGAGTGGGACCAACTGGAAGAGAGCACCGTTGCCCGCGCCGAGAGCCGCAAAGCACATCATGAAAAGCAGCACAGCGCCGGTCACCGTGTTTTGCGCGCCCGTCACAACAATCCCGACAATGACAATTCCAAAAATAAAAGTGAGGGTTGTAATGCCGCCAAACCTGTCTGAAACGGCCCCGCCCACAATTCGAATGCCGCTCCCCATCAGGGCCGCCAACATGGTGAGCTGCCCCGCTTCAACCTTGGTCACACCAAACTGGTCATAAAAGTACGTGGGTAGAAAGTTGGATAGTCCAATAAACCCGCCAAACGTAATAATGTACACAAGGTTAAAGACCCAACCATCCTTTTCCCAAAGGCATTTCAGGTGTTCTTTAAGGCTCTGTTTCTCAATGTCCGGCGGCTCTTTCGCAAAAATGAGCATCACCAAAATCGGAATGAGCATGAAGAGACCACCAAAGCCGTACACCGTCTTCCAGCCGTATTTCACGGCCAACGGCGGAGCCAGCAACACGGCCAACACGGTGCCGCTGTTGCCCGCGCCGGCAATGCCCATGGCAAGGCCTTTATACTTTTTTGGAAACCACCCCGACCCGAGTGAAAGCGCCACCCCAAAGCTCGCACCCGCAATCCCCAACATCACCCCCATGATCAGCATGTGATGGTAGGTTTTTACATAAAAATACCCAAACGCCATTGCCCCCAAAATGAGCGACATTTCTACCAGTGCCGCGCGTTTTCTACCAATGTACTGCGCAAGGACGCCCAACGGAAACCGCATCAGTGCACCGGCGATAATGGGCACTGAAATCATGAAACCTTTTTGGGCGGGCGAGAGGTGAAATTCCTCGCTGATAAAAGGCGCCATTGCGCCGTTTAGCACCCAGATCGCAAAACAAAAATCAAAGTATAAAAACGACGCAAAGAGTGTGGGTGGGTGCCCCGACTTCAGGAATGTCTTAAAACCGCCGGTCATTGTAGCCTCCTGGCGCAACGTTGCGACAGAAAGTGAATGCAAGGCGCTTGTGTACACACACGAGCTACCTCATGCAGCGAACAATCACTGCCCGTGCCATCCCACCCGTGAGAGCGCTCAACTACCCGTTTCTCAACCGCGAGAACCCACCCTGCGCGATTCTACCCAATTCTCATAAAAGAGACGCGGCTGCCTTTCCGGACTGTGCATCCCGTGCGCAGAAAAACGAAAACCGCGCGTAAGCGTGTTTCAGGCTTTTCGCCCTATCCGCTCTCGGCGTATACTCCCCCAAATGCCCGATCTGGAGCCCGCATCCCGAGAAGAATCACCCGCCGATATTCTCGGAGAGCGCGACCTTTACCGCCAGCTTCTGCAGCTCGGCACCGTGCGTGAAATGGTGCCGTTTCTCAAAGATGCGCTTGACCTGACCGTAGCCATTTCAGGCGCGCGACGCGGCTATATTGAAGTGGGGGATCCTGAACGGGAGGGTGAACCTTTTTGGCTCGCCAAAGGTTGCTCCGACGACGACGTCGCCACCATCCGCGAAGCTTTCTCCAAAGGCATCATCGCCGCCGCCGTCGCCTCCGGTCAAACCATTGTCACCGTCTCGGCCGGCACCGACCCGCGGTTTGCCGGCCGCGCCAGCGTCAAGGCCAACGCTATCGGCCAGGTCTTGTGCGCGCCCATTGGCCAAAGCCCTCCCCTCGGCGTGATCTACCTCCAGGATCGCGACCAACCCGGTCCCTTTTCCAGAAGCGACAAAGAACGGGTAGAAATTTTTGCAAAACACTTGGGTACACTTGCCGACCGGCTGCTCCTCAAAGAAAAAATCATCGCCGAGACCGATCTTACCCAGCCCCACCGCAAACTGCTGCGCGCCAATTCGATCATTGGTAAGAGCGCCGCCCTCGCCAAAGTGCTTCGCGACGCCGGTCGCATCGCCCAACTTGACATTGACGTGCTCCTCACCGGCCCCAACGGCAGCGGCAAAACGCAGTTGGCCCAAGTCATCCACGAAAACAGCGCCCGCGCTTCGGCGCCGTTTGTAGAAATCAACTGCTCCACCCTCCTGCCTGAACTTGCCTACCAAGAACTTTTCGGGGCTGAAAAAGGCGCCCACTCCACCGCCACCCAAGCTATCCAAGGGAAGGTCGCAGCGGCCAACGGTGGTACACTATTTCTCGATGAAGTGGGTGAACTCAGGTCCGACGTTCAGGCCAAACTCCTAAACTTCCTCCAGTCTAAAGAATATCGGCCCCACGGCGGCAACAAAGTACACAAGGCCGATGTACGCATCATCGCCGCCACCAACGCCAACCTCAAACAGCTTGTTGCAGAAGAGCAGTTCAGGTCCGATTTATACTACCGCCTTTCCGTTTTCCCTATTCGCATACCATCCCTGTCCGAGCGCAAAGAAGACATCCCCCTTCTCGCCGCATTTTTCTGCGAAAAAACGTGCGAAAAACACAATTTCCCCATGGTAAAACTTTCACGCGGCGCCGGCCTCGCATTGCTGTCGGCTCCATGGGCCGGCAACATCCGCGAGTTGGAACACGTGGTTCAACGCGGCGTTGTCCACGCCGTGAGCGACGGACTCGACGAGGTAGAAGTGCACCACCTCTTTGACGAAGGTCAAACAACAGAAACATCCACCCCCCCGGCGCGCACGTGGGCCTCCGCCACGCGCGAGTTTCAACGCCTTTTTTTGCTAAAAACGCTTGAAGAGAATGACTGGAAGATCACCCGCGTCGCCGACGTGCTCGACCTGGCGCGGGCGCATGTGTACAACTTAATTGACGCGTTTCAACTGGCGGGTGAGATCAAGGCGAGAAAAGAAAAAAAGAAGGCGTAAACCTACCCGTCAAGTCAGAGGCAAAAAGTAACCGTAACAAGCCGCAGGCATTCAGTCGATCACCAGGTAGCCCGAGCCATCTCGGGATGGCATTGCCCCGAAGCTGTCCTCTAGATGACTTTTGGTTTTCAAGTGCTCCATTACATGGCTGTGCTTCCATCCCGGGTTGTCATAGAGAAGACGTGCAATCCGCCCCGCGGCGTGACCCGCTGCTATACTTGTGCCCGCCTTACCTTCTTTACCATTCCATAACGGATAGCCAGCCCATGGCGCCAGCACATCTGGTTTACAAATCGCCCCGGGTTGTGGCGTGCCCTCGGGCGGCGGGAGTGGGTATACCAAGAGATCCCCGTTTTCCTTCTTGTCAAATCCGCCTACCCTAATCGCGCGACCTGTCGTCGCCGGCGCTGAGAAGGGAGGAGCGTTTCCCAACGATATGCAGATGATCACACCCTCTTCGATGGCCATGTCGATCGAATCGCGCAAAAGCCTATCGTGCTCCGTCGCTGCGGTCTTTGTCACTTGTGGAATGCAATACACCTGAATCGGCTCTGTTTCACTTTTTGGTGAATGGTTGGTGATCCCCCATCGAATAGCACGGAGGATTTCTTCCAACGTTTGAGCGCGCAAAGACCAAAGATCGACTGTCTGGTCGGACGCGGCGCGCAACACTGTATACGCCACCTCCATGGCATGCGAGTCATCGGTGCCGAAACAACTCATCGGTTCCGGCCCGCGAAAATCCCACACTCGTTCCACCTTCAAGTTCAGGTGGGAGTTATTTTCCATGCCGCCGTCCACCACAGCGACGCCGACTTTTTTCCGGACGACCGCCACAGCACGCCCTATTTGGAATCCGGGTCAATCGAATCAACATCCAACATCGGACTAAACCACATTGCCGACCAAATCCGCTCAGGGCTGCGCAACCGGATACGTCGTGTAATAGGTGCACGTTCCAATCACCAACGCGTCACCTTCAACCACACGTCGATTTACCAAATCGACAAAACGCGGAGTGTCAACGCTTGGGTCGGACGAGGGCAGATCCTCCAATAGAACCTCAAACGGGGAGATCGTCGAGTAACCGTCATGCAATAGCCAGTGTTCACGTGCCTCAGTGCTGTTCGGGACACTCGCTGCCGCAAAGCCCAAAAGCGCGGTCCTTGAAGCATTCTTGATCCACAACGTTCCGGTGTCGATCTGAACCCCACCACCGCTGGGCAGAGGCCCCAAAGCGTCAAGCACAACAACATCTCGGAACTCCCAATTGCCATTCAGTTGGATCGGTCGATTCGTCGCGCAATTGACCTTCACATAATGAGTTGTAGTGGCGGCGACGCGAAATACGGCTTCGACATTTTCCAGAAATCTTGCGCGGGCGTCTGGCCCCTGCACGTTGGCCCAGTCCCCGAGATCTAGCGGGTTGACGCGATCCTTCTCCACGAGGCGCGCGGTCACGTGAGGCGGACGTCGTGTCGACTCACGAGAGAACAACACCCACCTTTGGACCTGAACCTCCAGGTTTGGATGCGCCGCGGGTGGAGTGCCGGCCTCGGCAAATGCAAAGCCCAAAATTCCAAGAGCGCCTGGCTCGGTTCCCCTGAGCACAATCAACTTATCATTCGGAATCACCGTCGGCATTGCGCTACCCTCTTTCTTCTCCAATTGGAAGGCCCCCGCCGTCAACTTCCCCGCCACCCTCCAGCGTGTTGCGACGATAAAACAGTTCGAATACCATCGCAATCCTGTTCTTCTTACCTTGCCCCGCCGTCCGCTCGGGTGGACTTATGCTACCTTCAGGTCACGATCGGGACAGGATGGTCAATTTGAAAAGAAGCATGCCTCATGCGGGCCGGCCACTCGTTCAGGTGTACTTCCAGGCCGCCATTCAAAGGGCGACCGGGTCCGGTTCACCGGGGAGAAATGATCATGCCGAATAGACCCACCGACCCTTAGTGCCGCGTGTCAAAAGTCTTGCCGGACTTTTGGCGCCGTGTCGCGGTGATTTCGGGCACTGACACTTGAAATGGATGCTTGCACGTCCGCGCCGCCGAATCCTTCGAAAACTTCTTGTGGAGCTTGTCGCCGGTATCGTCAGCGCGGGAAATCTACCCATGCCGGATATTTTGTATCTACCCTACATGTGGAGCGGATGCGTTGTGAAGATCTACTGCCGCTCTTGTAAGGATAGGGAGTTAAGGCGTGGCCTTGTCGCACTCAGCGCCGGAGCACGCGGCACTGCCCACGTCTTTGCCCGAAACGCGGTTGCCAAGCCAGTCGACAAGTTTTACGCCGCCCGCTTCTACAGTATAAAAATTATCAAATAGCAAAATGCAATGTTGCTCGCCCGGTGCGGTAAACGAGTCGAAATTGGGGGCGCGTTCTTCAATCTCGGTGATGGAGTCTTGCATGAGCATGCTCCACTCGTCGGCACCGCTGCCACCCATTGCGGTAAAGTAGAACGTTTGGTTTTCGTCCTTGATGGTGTTGTATTGACTCATCCATTGACTGGTATAGTGGTTGGCAATGCCCGAGTATAGATCGGGTAGAGCCATTGTCATGATGTCCACTTTGGAAGGGTCGAGTTCTGGAATGTCTTTTGGAAAAGCCTCTTCCGCATTCCACGACGGAAAGCTCTCGCTGAAAAATGCGTCGGTGATAATGCCCGCACCGCTGTCACCAAACTGCAAAACGTCGGACTTGGGATATTGGTGCATCACGTCGGCGGCCCACAATGCGGACCCGTATGAGCCCGCCGAACACCCCGTCACGAGCACCTGCTCCGGCGCTGAGAAATTTTCATATACCCATGACAAAACGGCGCGCGCATTCACGGCGCCTTTGTGATTGATAACCACTTCGTTGTCGGTCCCCTTTCCGTACGTGGTGACGGAGTTGCCCCAGTGAATGTCACCGGTGCAGTAGGGAATGATCACGTGGTACCAATCTTTAAAGGGGTTTTCAGCCTTTGTATGATCGTAGATGCCGTGCGGCTCGTCTTTTTCAACCGCCGCGCGAACGCTGTCCACGCTCTCTTCAAAAATGGCTCCGGCAAATCCGCAGGTGGTTGCATTCCAACAAGCGCCCCCGCCGATAAAGTCCACAATCACTTTGTTCACGGTGCCGGGTCTTACCCAATACGCGTATTCTGTACCCCGTGAACAAATGGTTTCGCCCCCGGCTTGATTTCATTCAACCCTTCGGACAAGCCGGTGGGCAGCGTCGGTTCTTCGTTGTTTGGCGTTGTTACTTCTGTATCAGTGCCCCCGCATCCTGCAAGCATTGTCACAAGGCACAGCCCTGAAAGTCCACGCAACCCCATCATCAACCCAAAGCGCACGTTCATAGCGCTTGGTTATATCAACATTCAGATTCAATGGCAGCCCCAATTTGAGGGCAATGTGGCTGAAAAATCGCTCTCACTACATTCCACGCTTGTAGAATCCGCAGATTCGTGATTTCACAATCACTATGCGTTCGCCCCGTTTTGCCCGGATTGTTCTGCCCATTCTCGTAGCTCTGTGGGTACCTACCCTTGGTGCCTGTTCTTTATTTGACCGCAAAGGAGACAGCGGTGAAGCGACGCCTCCACCCAAAGTGACACCTCCCGCGGCGCCCACCACTGCTGTGTACACAGTCAACCGGGCATCCGATGGTAACCCCAACCTGTTCATTCAAAAAGTCACTGTAACTCCGCAGTCCACAACGGTTGAAATGAGTTATGCCAACAAAACAACCGGTGCGGTAGACATCATGCTCGCTCCTACCCACGACCCTGAAGTGATGTTTCTGGAGAGCCAGGGCAAACGCATTCACCTCAAAAGTGCCGAGGGTATATCGTTCATGCCCAATCGCACCAAAGTGGCGCAGGGTGAAACCAAGGTCTTCACCGCCGTTTTCGAGCCGCTGCCCCCTGGAGCAACATCGTTTGACTTGTACGAGGGTGAGCAGGGCAAAATGGCGAAGATCGGTTCGGGCAGTTTGTGGGTCTTTCGCAACGTGCAGTTAAAATAATTTTCTACCATCCGTAAACGTACCGTGCGGTGATGTTACACCGCACGGCCCGCTTTATGGCAGTTAGAAATGGGTAGGTAGAAATGGGTAGGTGGGGGGAAGACGAGCGATGTGTCAGTCGCGGCGAATGTCGAGCGGGCCCGTGAAAATCGCCTCAAACGAGGTGACCTTCACTTTATAGGTTCCACTCACGGGGGCCACCCAGTCAATTGCCGCAAAGAACCCAATGGTATCATCGCTGCCAAGCACCGGGTTACCACTCGGGTCGAGCAGTACAAGAATAGAATCGTACACGTTGTCCGACGGTGTGCTCGTTGTGACTTTAATCGATTGACCGGCGCTCACCTGAATAGGCACCAAAAACGTTTTGCCGGGTGCGAGTGCGACGCGTTTTTTGCGACCCACGGCAAGCGGCGCAACGTTGACACACTTGGTCGTGCTTTGGTCAATGTGCTGTTTGATCTCTTCAGCCGCATCAACCGTTTCCCCAACATCGTTGAGCGCGGCGCCCAAAATCGCGTGGACGCGCGGAGTATCAAGCCCCCACATGAGTGCAAGGCTGGCCTCTTGGTAAGCTCGGTCCAAATCGGGCAACGCGTATGTGTACGCATCGGCAACCACGTACCGAACGTCGGGGCTTGCCGGGTTGAGGTCGATGGCTGTTTCCAAATCAACCTGGGCAGCCTCAATGTCAATTCCGGCAAACAAGCGGTTTGACCCGCGGAAAAGGTAGGCGAACGTGTTGTTCGGGTTTAAGACGAGAAGCTTGTCGAGAAGCGGAATGGCGTCTGCGTAGGTATAATACGACCACCTGGCAAAAGCGCCGCCCGTGAGGGCGTGAACATCCCACGGGCAGTTTTGAAGTCGAGCGTCGTAGCTCGAAATGACCTGATCGCCGAGCGCGAGAATGTCAGGCGGTTGTACAGCCGAGATAAGCCGAGCGTACAGATCACGGTAGGCTTCTGAGTATTGACCCATCATGAGCCTCGCCTCAGCCCTACCGCGGTATGCATCGACAGTCGTGGGAGACGCCTGAATGACGCAGGTAAAGATGTGCACCGCCTGCGAGTAGAGGCCTTGGTTGATCTTTGCCTGTCCCGCACTCAGGTTGTCCGACGCTTTGCACGTGTATGCTCGGGCCGGTGACGAGGTGAGCCCAACGAGGACAAACGACGCCAGAAACAGAACCAACGAGAGGATCGACCTGCGTTGAGCGCGAGCTGTGCGCGGCCTCCCTACTCGAAGAGAACCAACGCGGCGCGCAACAAGAGCGGCTCGGGGAAGATCGGTTAGCGTGACGTAATGCACGGGCTACCTCCGGGATGATTTGTAATTGACGGCGACAATTGCTCCCTGGATGACCGCGGCGGTCTTAGGGCAATTGTCTCATGGAAACCCGGGATAGGGTGAAAAGTCAAGCCCTACTTTTGCCAAAAAATTGGGCGGCGCGCTCCAGGTGGGGAGCGCGAAGAGGGTGAAAAGCCGGCTCTAGGTTTGGGCGGGCGAGAGCCCCGGCGTTGTGAGTGCCGCCGCCGCGGGCGGCCCGCGTGCGCGCACGCCCCGAGACATCGGTCCCACCCTGGCTCGGTTCACACTATCGCTCGTTTTGCGGGGATTTTGAACGTTTGTGGGCTGGCGCGGAGGCTGCTCTGTGCCGTCACACGCAACACGCGGGGTACACACCGTGGTCCGGTGCCGTTACCTGCCGTTGGGTTGCCAATACCCTTTTATCAACTGGAAGGTTTGAGCCATGAACTCCATCAAGAACCGCAAAGGTGAAATCAATCTTACCGTTTCCTCCGGTTCTACCCAAAGGCGATCTCTTCGGCCGTTCACCCTCATCACTTTGTTCGCGGGCGCTTTCCTGTCGGCCTGCTCCGCTTCGCCCATTGATTCTGAAGAGAGTACACAAGGGCCCACAGGTGCCGTTCAGGCTTCCACTCCCGATGCTCCCTCGGCCACCCCAACCGCCGGCGAGCAACCGAGTGTGAAGATGTGCCCTTCCGCCGAAGAAATCGTTGCCGCACTCGACTGCGTCGAGTGTACCGTTGTACAGGTAGGCCGCGTCAATCTACCCATGACGGGAACAGGGGCCTGCACCGCAAAAGTGCTCGATCCCTCGGGCGAAGGTTTTCTTTTTACGTTGACCGATGAAGGCGCGGTGGCAAACGAGGCCGATCTGCTTCGAGAAGAGCGCGCCCTTTATCGCGAAGCGTACGGCGCCATGAACCCCGAGTTGGTGAACATCATGAGTCAGGCCGACGGGGACGACGTGCTCTCCGTGTGGATGTGGACACGCATGGCTCTCACCTACCCGGCAAAAGAAGACTTGATTCAAAACCCGAAACTTGCGCAGGCATTCGCGGAAGAAGCGTGGGCAAAAGCCGCCGAAGCGCGCCAACCTGTAAAGGTGAAACTCGCTGAACTCGGAGCAGAATTGGCCTACGAAGATGGGATGACTCCCCTTCTGCGAGCCGATCTACCCGCCAAGATGGTGCGAGAACTTTCGCAAATGCCCGAGATCGTCACCATGGGTGTTGACCTGGGTGAAGGCCGTCCCCTTTCCACCGCATGGCATGCCACAAGCCGCGCCAACACAGCTGCGGCATTGGCGACCGGCGCCGGTCAAAACGTGTGCGTTGTGGAAGGTGGTCGCCCCGACGATACTTCCCAACTTGAATTGGCGGGAACCGCGGTGCCCGCACCGGGCGGTGGACCCGACGCCCACATTCGCTGGACGAGTGGAATTATCCGCAATACGGGCGCCACTGAAATGGCTTCAAACGCGTCGATCTACATCGGCAACTGGGGAGGTTATACCTACTCGGCGAGTGCTCCCACAGTATACCATTGGTGTTGGAATCAAGGGGCACGCACGGTCAACTTCAGTTGGACATTCGACGACGGTTCGGCCGGTGGAATCGGCGGCGCGGACCTGACATTTGACTTTATGACCAAGTTATACCCCTACCCGCTGATTGTTCCAGCGGCCGGAAACTTTGGCTGCACGGCCAAAGACACCGTGACAAATCGGGGTTATAACACGCTCGTTGTGGGCGGCTTAAACGATCAAGGGGACACAACCCTTACGAACGATACCATTTACAACTGCTCCAGTTGGCGCAACCCAACAAGCACCCACAGCGACCGTGAGTTGCCCTATGTGGTGGCCCCCGCCGTCGGCGTTGCCGCGGCCGGTCTCGACTGGAGTGGAACAAGCGGTGCGGCGCCTCAGGTGACGGGCGCTGTGGCTCTGATGGCGTCGCGAAACGCCGGGCAGTTTAACGCGTGGCCCGAGATGAAGCGCGCTGCCATTTTGGCCACCAGCGTTCGGAATATTGACAGTACTCCCATCTACAATCTCTATACCGGCATGCCCGACACCAAAGACGGCGTGGGCGCTCTCAATGCTTTTTTCGCAGCTGACTTGGCAAACCTCGCCAACTACCGCACCGCCGGATCGGCGGCCGCCACAGCGGGTTATTATGCAACAACCCTCCACTTCACCGCCGACTTTACAGGCAGCATTTCCAACTACAAGTGGAACATGCTGGCTGGCAACACGGGTAGGTTGAGAGCGGCATTAACATTCGACAGCTCGGCGGTGTGTAACCAGTCAGACTATTCAAACTGTACAACCGACACGCTTGACGCCGACCTCGATCTCCTGGTGATCGATACAGTCACCGGGGCAACGGTGTGCACTTCAGGAAGCTACGACAACTCGTTTGAGGTGTGCGACTTTGCCCCTGTTCCCGGCCGTCAATACAGGGCAGAAATTCAAAAGTGGAGCACCACCGCAGCAAGCACGTACGTCGGCATCGCCTGGTACGCATACGACCCGGCCAATCAATAAAACAACCGCGGCGGGTGAGTTTCCACAACACTCGCCCACCGCAAGCCCGACACCGCTGCGACAATTCACAAGCGCCCCGCACCGCCATGTCAGATTTGGTTTCGTAGGATCGAAAAAACTGGCACCATGCGCCCCATGCAGCCCGAAAACACCATCGACGCGCCCGGGCTCAGCGTGGGCCCCACGGTGGGTTCAATGGTGGGCCCCTACCGCCTTGTCCGTGAAATCGGACGAGGCGGCATGGGTGTCGTTTTCGAAGGTGTACACAGTGAAATAGGCCAACGGGTGGCCGTCAAACTGCTCCTACCGTCCGGCTCTTCCAAACCTTCCAGCACAAAACGCTTCTTGGGTGAAGCAAAAGCCTTGAGCCGGGTCGCGCATCCCGGGCTCGTTCACGTGCTCGCCTGTGGTGAAGCTCCCAACCAAGCGCCGTGGATCGCCATGGAGTACATCACTGGCCAAACTCTGCGCCGCAGAATGGATCAGCACCCCGGCGGTCTACCCATCTTTGCCGCTGTGGGCTTCGCCCGTCAGATCGCATCGGCCATTGCGGCGGTACACAAGGCAGGCATCGTGCACCGCGACCTCAAACCTGAAAATGTGCTTCTTACCCGCGATGACGAAGTGAAGCTTGGTGAACGCGCCAAAGTGCTCGATTTTGGCATTGCTAAGTGGGTAGACGATGACGCCGGGTTAACCACAGAAGGCATCATTCTGGGCACGGCAGGGTATATGGCACCGGAGCAATGTGTGGGTGACCAGTCGGTAGAAAGTCCGGCCGATGTGTACGCATTGGGCATCATTTTGTATGAATGTCTGTGTGGCGCGCGACCGTTTGTCGGGCCGGCGGCGGCGGTCTTGCGGCAACACCTTTTTGCGGAGCCGCCCCCTCTTTCTACCCGCGTGCCCGGCTTGCCAAATGAGCTTCATGCCCTCGTCTCCACAATGATCGCCAAAGAGCCCTCGCTGCGACCTTCGAGCGACGACGTTGCTTATGCGTTGCGTTCCCTCGAAGACGGCCTCGCCGGAACCCCCGACATCGGCGAGCCCACCTTCCGCTCGTTTTCTCCTGCGATCGAAGGTGCGATCACAGAACCCAACCTACCCACCTTCCCATCCAACACCGGCGGTACCACCACTGAGCGAGCCGCGTTTTCTCCCTCCAATGAGCCGGTGCCTCCCACTCCGGTTGCGCGGCCCAAACAACGGTTGGTTTTTGCAGCGGCAATTGCGGGTGCCGCTGTGTTGGGAGCCGCCGGATGGTGGACTCAACAAAAGGTGAAAAGCCCGCCGGCGGCGATCCTTCCGGGCATGGTTTACCTTGCCGGAGGAACATTTGTCATGGGTAGCTCCGAGGCCGAGCTTACCGAGGCATGTACCAGTCTCAAAGGTGGGTGTACACCTGAAGAAAAGCCCCAGCTCGATCGCGAAAAACCGGCTCGATCTGTCACGGTGTCAGCCTTTCAACTCGACACCACAGAAGTGACCAACGAAAAGTACGCTTCGTTTCTAAACATTACCGCCAATCTGCTTGATGTTCGCGACGATCGGGACGACAA
The DNA here is from genome assembly GCA_016712345.1 of Polyangiaceae bacterium. Taxonomy (GTDB): domain Bacteria; phylum Myxococcota_A; class Polyangia; order Polyangiales; family Polyangiaceae; genus JADJRH01. The sequence continues at coordinate 292,628 of JADJRH010000011.1, read as the reverse complement.
ATATCCTCGGTTTGTCATGGATAGAGAGTTGGGTCACCTCCTTGTTGACTTGCACCCCGACAAAGGGGGCATTCAAAAAGACCCCACCGGTGCGTACACCGTTCGCTCAGGCCGCGCGCAACTGCCGGTCGTACAGGTTACCTGGGATGGGGCCGTTCAATACTGCCGACATTTGGGCAAACGTCTTCCCACAGAAGCCGAATGGGAACATGCAGCCAGGGGGCCGGAGCGCAGGCTTTTCCCCTGGGGAAATGAAGCACCGCGCTGCGACGGTGTACGCTCAGGGCGCGAGGACGATCGCGCGTGCCCCGGTCTGCCGGCCGAACTTGGTGAAGTGGGATCTTCCCCGCAAGACGTAACGCCGCAGGGTGTAAAAGACCTGGGGGGAAATGCGGGCGAGTGGGTTCAAGATCAATTTATTCTACCCTACTACGGTGACTGCGGGTCGTGCGTCAATCCAATGGTTGAACAAACCGTCCCGCTCGCAGAAGACTACCGAATCTTCCGCGGCGGAACGTTCTGGAGTGTCGCCTGGCTTGTCCGCGGAAGCACCCGCAACCGATGGAAGAGAACTCAGGTGATGGATGGGGTGGGGTTTCGATGCGCAGTGGGCATGTGAACCAGCAAGGTAGAAAGAAACGAACATGGCATCTCCCAAAACGGTGAAGAAAAAAACGGCTCCCAAAGCCACCCCTGCGCCGGAAAGCGCGCGCTTCGCGCTCTTCGGTCCCGATGGGGCCGCGGGCGGCCCCAAACCCCCGCGCCCGTCGGGCGCGCGCCGGGTAAAACGCCCTTCTCAGGCAATTGGAGCCATTACAGCTCCTCCATTCCAGTTGACAGTGCTTGAAAAAAACGGACCCAGAGTTTTGGGAGGAGCGGGTGACTCGTTCGCGGTGGCACCTCCCACCCTGTTTGCGGCAACCCTCCTTTCCCCACCCGAAAAGCGCTACTTGCACCTTGTTCAAAAAACAACGCACTCACCCATCGCCGATGAACTGGGGTTAATTGTGTTCCTGGCTGTCAATGACTGTGATGAGTCAACAACGCTGCGCTTTCCATCCGCAGGCACCTACCTGCGCGCGATGGTCAAAGGTTCGGTCCATGTCCTGGCTTCAGACAAGATTCTTACGCGCGAGCAAATCATCGCGCACGTGGGCGGGCACGAGCCGGGGCCTACCCACTCGAGGCCTCCTTACACTTGAGGTGGGTTCCTATAACTTTGGTGAAGGGAGGTTCTGTTGAGTGACATGTCCAATGTGGAGCCCCTCGCGCGCGGCGACGGTATTCAAAACCGTTTCGCCCTCGTGGTGGGCATAGACACCTACGACGACGCTGACATAACACGGCTGCCGTATTGTGTGAGAGATGCCAAACGCCTCGAACGCGCGCTTCGTGCCCGCGGTTACAAGGTGAGTTGCCTCCACAACGATCGCGGACCGGGCCATCAGCCTACCCGCGGCAATGTGGTGAGGGCGCTCAAGGCGCTCGTTCGGGCAGGTGATGAAGACGATCTGCTGCTCGTCCACTTCTCCTGTCACGGCACCGTCATTGATCATCGGCCGCACCTGCTTCTTCGCGACACCACCAAAACCGCCGCGGGGAGGTATGATAAAACCCTTTCACTGAGCGACTTGCTTCAAATTCTCCGGGCGTCGCCGCGATGGGTAAGTCTCTTTCTGGATGCTTGCCACATGGGCCTCGGGCTTGACCCGGACACAGCTCTTTCTACCCAATACAACCACGAAAAAGCAGGGAGTTTTGCGCTTCTTTCCGGGAGCACTCTGGGGGATATTACTCAAGACAGCGGAGTACAAAAAGGAGGTGTGTTTACCAACGCTCTTGTTGAAGGCTTGTCGGGAGCGGCGGCTGCACCCAACGGTCGCATCCTTTTCAGCGACCTTGCCCGCCATGTTCAACACGCCGTCGCAGACTGGCGACAGAGCGAGGAGGGTAGATCGAAACTGTCCACTCAACTGCCGGTGTTGCGGCTTGAAGTAGCCGATCTGGAGGTGGCGCCCGCCCTCCCATTTATACCCCTCGTTCCGGGGCATGAAGGCCCGCTTGAAGGCACCGGGCTCTCCAACAAAATTCGCTCCGCGGCCTTCACTCCCGACGGCCGGTGGCTCGCCACCACAGGTGAAGATTGTACAGTCCGCCTTTGGAGCCCCGTCACAGGTCAACTGGGAGCCACCCTCCTCGGTCACCGCGGGCATGTGGGCGGCGTCGCTTTTGAACCGAGCGGCGTTCGAATGGCCACCGCTTCCAACGACGGAACCGTCAAGTTTTGGCAGGTTCCGGGGGCGAGCCTCCTCACTCCCCTGACGCCCGATCTACCCGCGCGAATCCACGCCGTGGCGTGGTCACCGCTTGGAAATCGGGTGGCAATCGGCTCGGATATTGGCGTACACATTTACGATCCAGATGCGCCTACCCAACATTTGTTTCACCTCACCGCGCATGAAGGGCCGGTGTGGGCTGTTGCGTTTCTACCCTCGGGAGAACTGCTCACCGGCGGCAACGATGAAGTGGTTCACGTTTGGAAAGGTGATTCTTTTGAGCGATCCGACAGCTGGAAATGCAAAGGCCCCGTGTGGGCAATTGGTGTCTCCCCCTCGGGCGACAAGGTGGTTACAGCAGGTTGTGATCGAGAAGCGCGCGAACAACTGACCCATGTTCCAGTGCTGCGGCGTTCTTCTACCGGTGAAGTTTTGAAAGAAATGTCAGGTCACAAACAGGCCATCACATCGGCCGCATTTTCGCCCGACGGCAAAACCATCGCCACGACTTCGTATGATGGAACGCTGCGCCTTTGGCTCAGTAGCACCGGAGCGCCCATTGGTTTGCTTGACGCCAAGTCCAATTCTGAAGCGTACGCGGCGGCGTTTTCCCCCGGTGGAAAGAGCCTTTTTGTAGGATTCGCCAATGGCAAAGGAAGACTTTACGATCTGACAGTCAACAATGGCTAAGCTCAGGTTTTCCCCAACTTTGGCGCGCTTACGACGGACTATCACTCCGGTGGGCGATACCGTGTCACGTCCAAACCGTTGTCGGTGATCCAACGGTACACCTGCTTTCGGGATCGCCCCATGGCGCGCGCCACGTCGGCAATAACGCCCCGATGTACACGCAGCAACTCTTCGAGCTGTTCTCTCCCCGGCGGCGGAGCCCGTTCACTGTCGTCTTGCGCATCCACAGACGGAGGGTCAACCGTCACCTTGTGTACACGCGCTTTGAGGCGGTCTTCCAACACCGGTAGGTCGAGAATGTCGCCCCCGCGGAGCGCCGCCTGAGCGGCAAGCGACTGCACTTCACGAACGTTGAATGGGTAGGAGTGGAGAATCAGCGCTTCTGCGAGGGGGGCCGAAATTTTGGGAGGCTGCTTCATCCGCTTTTTTTCGAGCGCGTTTTGCAGCATCAGCATAAACAGCGTTAAAATATCTTCCCGCCTCTCGCGCAGGGGCACAATGGTAAGGGTATGTTGCGCGATGCGCGCGTACAGATCTGCCCGAAACTCGCGCGCCTCAATAGCCGCATTCAGATCGCGATTGGTAGCTGCGACAATGCGCACATTCACGAAAACGGGCCTTGTTGAACCAACCGACAACACCTGACGGTCTTGCAGCACCCTCAACAATTTGGGCTGAACCAAGGGCGGCAGCTCTCCGAGTTCATCCAAAAATAGCGTTCCACCTTCGGCCGCGCGAAACAACCCCGGCATAGCCGTCGCCCCGGTGAATGCACCCGCCACATGACCAAACAAATGGCTCTCTGCCAGACTGTGCGGAATGGCACTGCAATTAACGGGTATAAATGGCCCTTTCAGTTTGGAAGCTGCATGGATTGCCTGGGCGACCACTTCTTTCCCACACCCTGTTTCAGCCTGAATGAGCACCGGATCTGAAAGCGGCGCAACGGCATGAATGTCTGCCCGGAGTTGCGCCATGGCAGGGGCAGAACCCACGAGTTCGGGCACCGAACCGTCGACCACGTCTCCTACTTCCGCTCGGACAACAAGCAACGAGTCGCCGATGGTTAATACGTCTCCGTCCGAAAGCGGAGCCTGTGAAACTCGCCGCCCCTGCACGAACGTGCCATTGCGACTTGATTCGTCCACCACGCGCAGCGTTCCGGTGACACCGGGGTGCAACGTGGCATGCAGCCTGGACGCACGCGGATCGAGCGGCAGCGCTATACCATCCACCGCTTCACGCCCGATGGCAACTTTGCCGCGGCCGACGCGAAAAACGGAGGGCGGATTGAGCACCTGCTCTCCAGTGTACACAAGTCGCAGCGTAAGGCGTTTTTGCGGACCCCCGCGCAAAATCGCCGGCTTTTCCTGCGTGGTGTTCATGAGGGCATAGAAGGGGTGATGATATCACTTTCACGGAGGACGTCTACGGTGTCAGGACTCTTGTTCGCCCTGCGGAGTCAAGTTCGTAGGCTACCCAACTCGCAGAGTTGTACACCCGAACGAGCAGCAACGCCGCTTCTTTACCGGCAACGAGACGAACGTCGTCCACACCTCCTTTTTCAAAAACGCCGATCACGCGTTTTGGAGACGCGGCGAGCGTACTCGGCAAACCCATTCGCAGTACAAATTGGCGTTTGTTTTCAGCGCCGTTTTCCGCCACGACCACCGCAACTTGGTCACCCACAGGCACAGAACCGTAGGCCAGGGCACCTTCAGGAACAATGCCTTCGACCGCCGTCAGGGTGCATCCGCTTTGCGTACACTTGAGGTGATGAACGGGGCCGGTAAAAGCGTTTGCCCAAGAAAAAGTGCCGCTGCCGCAGGTAACGTTTTCCCCTCGAATATAGGTGGGTAACTTTTCTTTCAGGATAACGGGGGTAGACCACTTGTCACCCTTTTTTGTAACAAACACACCCCTGCCAAGAGAGTAGTCTTTGAGCGTTTCCGACAGAAAAACCACTTTTTCGTCCTGCGAAAAACAGCCCGCCGCAAACCCAAGTCGCTCAATGTCCCCGAGGTCACCCACTTTTGTTTCATCGGCGAGCGGTTCTGTTGGACCTTTGAGCGCCCTGGCAAAAAGGCCCCCTTTTTGATCATCCCGCTGGTAGAGAAGAACGTCGGCGAACAGCTCTGTTGCCCCCATTTCTTTTGGGTAGACGAATGGGGAGGTCTTGGCACCTTTCCCCGGCGTCGCATAGCGAATCAGGTTGTCGGCGTTGTTAATAACGAGCGCACCATCCGCAAACCGCGTCGCCCCTCTGTCATAAAATGTGGAAACGCCATTCCCCTTGGAATCGAACGTTCCGCGCTTGTCGTACGTGGTGGAGTCCACAATCAGAAACGGTGGGTCGGCGGACAGAGTCACCGTGGGCTCAGGGTCGGCTGCGGGAAGCTTCCCTTCCACTTGTGTACATGTAAAACTCGCTCCAGGTTTCCACTCGCAGAGGTGAATGACATCACCGCCGAGGACGATCCAACGCGAACTCCCGTGGATAAGCTGCGCTTTGAGCGTTGCTCTACCCGTGCCGTTGGCTCCTTTGGCAACCCCCGCCGGGAGGGGTGAGGACAAGACCGGCCCCGTGGCCGGCCCCGGCGGAGTTACAGCCGAGGCCGCCGAAGCGGACGACGACGGTTGGCCTGAGCTGACTGGAGCACCGGAGGCAGAACCCGAAGCTGAGTTTCCACAACCCGCCACAACAATTGCCATCGACAGCAGCACAACGTGTTTCATTGACGTGGATGGTCCACCAACTCCCGGCACAAGTAAAGCGGGATCAGAGCCTCGGGTCCACAGGCTCACTCTCCAAAGCGAGCACGCCGAAAACGCACTCGTGCACGCGGTAGAAAGGCTCGTTTTCTACAAATCGATACAAGCCCTCCAACCCCAATGCATATTCCCGCAGAGCGAGCGCGCGTTTGGCCGCGAGGCCGCGTGAACGGAGTCTTTCAAGATGGGTAGGTAGGGTATATTCAGGCCCGTAGATAATGCGCAGATATTCACGCCCCCGGCACTTTACCGCCGGTTGAACCAGCCCGCGCGGACCGCGAATCACCCAGTCAAACGCCTTCACAACCATCCCTTCTCCACCCTGCTCTGTCAGTTGGGTCCAAAAGGAGATTGCCTCGCTTTCGCTTTGAGGTTCTGACAGGTCCACAACAAGGTGAGGCGTTGCCAAAAAGAGCGAACCGTCGGCCTCACTCAACTTTTGGAGCGTGCGCATGTGCCACACGTGGTCTTTGCCTGTGTACACCTCATTTTCGGTGGCAAGCAGGTGAAACGGCGCCACGCGATAGTCGGCAAGGGAGTGAACGGTGCGGCAGTACCGCCGGTAGGCTTGTACAAACCTACCCACCGCATCGGAACGTTCTTCGGTTTGACTGAGCAGCGGCGCGGCCGACGGATCGCGTTCTGCCGCCTTTTTCAAAGCCGCGAGAGTATGAGCCGTGGACGATGCCCCCGACGCGCCGACGGCGGCGTATTGGGTTCTGAGAAGCTCTTCCGCTTTGGCGGACCACGGTAAGATTTCAGCGTCGATACATACCCAATCGGTGTTTAGTTCACGCCACAAATCGGCGCTTTCCATGGCCGCACGCAATCTATCCAAGAGTTCGCTTTCGTACGCCGGATTGGAAAAAAAGGAGCGGCCCGTTCGAGTGTACACCGCGCCGAGCGAACCATCATTGACCCTAAAACGCCTATTTCGAGCGGCTTCGTTTCGACACGCGACAATCACGGCCCGCGAGCCCATGTGTTTTTCTTCACAGACGACGCGCGCCACACCGTTCTTTCGGTAATAGTCAAACGCTTCCCGCGGATGCTCCAAAAAGGCGCCTTCGCGCGATGTTTCACTGGGTGACATGGTAGGGGGAAGGTAAATGAGCCAGCGGGGATCGACAGCAAAACGGCTCATTACTTCAAGCGCGGCGGCGGCGTTTTCCTCCCGAATGCTCACCATCCCATGGACGCGTGTTCGAATGGCGCGTTTGCCCGAGACATCCTGAATATCGAGAACACTCCCTTCGCGCGACGGACTTTGCGGGGTGTCGCGAGGAGCGAGGGGCTTGGACGGTTCGTAATAAACGCGGCGCGCTTTGACGGAGATCAACTCGCGCTCGGGGTAGCGAAGGGCGGTTAACTCTCCGCCGAAGACGCAGCCTGTATCAATACAAATGGTGTGATTTTCCCACTCGGCCAACGTGGTCGGCGTGTGACCGTACACAACCATGGCCTTGCCTCGGTATTCCGCCGCCCAGTTGTAACGCACGGGCAACCCGTACGAATCGGTTTCACCCGACGTTTCTCCATACAAACAAAAGTCGCGAACAGCTCCCGAACCGCGGCCCTGATACGCTGCCTTAATGCCGGCATGGGCCACAGCAAGGTTGCCCCCATCGAGAATGTAATGGCTCACAAGACCATCAATAAACTCGGCCGCGGCGGACTTAAAACTGTCAGTTTCGGTTTCAAGTTGAGCGAGGGTAAGTTCCAACCCGTGGTTTACCTTCACGTCGCGACCGCGAAGTTTTTTGAGGAGCTTCACGTCGTGGTTGCCTGGAACGCACAACGCACTTCCGGTTTGAACCATGTTCATGACCAACCGGAGCACATCGGGAGATCGCGGCCCGCGATCCACCAAATCGCCTAGGAAAACGGCGCGTCTACCCATGGGATGTTTTGCCGTTTGAACGCCGTTTACCTCGTGCCACTCGTACCCGAGGGTGTCGAGAAGGTCACTCAGTTCATCGTAGCAGCCGTGCACATCACCGATAATGTCAAACGGGCCTTTTTCGTCGCGCTTGTCGTTCCAAAGGCGCTGTCGTTCAAGCGTTGCCGAGTCAACCAGTTCAACCGTTGAAAGCACGTGCACATACCGAAAACCTTCCCGCTGGAGGTCACGCACGCTGCGTTTCAACTCGCGCACCTGATTGCGAATCACGTGAGGGCCCACGTTGCGATCGGTCCGAGCGAGGTTACGCGTTTGACATACCTTTTCAGGTATGTCGAGAACAATAGCCACCGGCAAAACGTGGTGTTCGCGCGCCAAAGCAACAAACGGTTTGCGCGACTCTGTTTGAACGTTGGTCGCGTCAATCACGGTAACACGTCCGGCGGCGAGGCGTTTTCCGGCGATAAAACGCAGCACCTCAAATGCGGCCGCCGATGCTTCTTGATCATTTTCGTCGTCGGCCACCACCCCGCGATAATGGTCGGACGAGAGCACCTCGGTGGGTAGAAAATGGCGCTTGGCAAAAGAAGACTTGCCCGAACCCGACGCGCCCACAAGCACAACGAGAGACAGGTTGGGAATGGTCAGGGGTTTTTGAGGAGCGTTCACGTGGTCACCCCTTTTGTGTCGGCGCCGGTTTTGACAAACACGGCCATTTGGGTAGGTGCGCCGAGCGTTTCATCCATGTCGCCGATGGGATGGTGCTCCACTGTATAACCGTATTGATCGGCTACGTTTTGCGCCCATTGCTTAAATTCGTGGCGGGTCCACTCAAAGCGGTGATCGGCATGGCGAAAGCTTCCCTCGGGCATTGCAAACTTGGCGTTATACTCGGCGTTGGGGGTGGTTACGATCACCGTTTTGGGCGCGGCATGTTCAAACACGTTGCTCGTGAGTGCGGCAAGGCGAGACAGGTCAACATGTTCAATGACCTCTACCAATGCCACCGCGTCATACCCTGAAAAACGCGCGTCGCGGTACACAACGCTCGCCTGAAATAGCTCGATTTTTCGACGCTGCTTTTCAGGCATGTCGTCGTACCGAAGGCGCTCTTTTGCAATTTCCAAACATCGAATAGAAACGTCGCAACCGGCAATTTTATCAAACGCTCGCTCTTCAATGAGTTTTTTGAGCAGCTTGCCTTCACCGCAACCCAGGTCGAGCACGGTGCGGGCCTCCCGCATGCGGAGCATGGTGACCACCGACGCGAGGCGCGCTTCGTTGAGTGAAATGCGGGCTTCTACCCTTTCTTCAGACTCGGCCTTTTGGTCTTCTGTCTCAGCGGGTTCAAGATCTGTATCTGCAACAAGGCGGGCGAGTGCTTCTTTTTGAAGGGGCCTTCTGTGTTTCAGGTACCTGAACGTGATCTGTTCCTTTTCAGGGTGCGAAGCGAGCCAACCTTCACCTTTGGTGATGAGTTTGTCCACTTCGTCCTGACCTACCCAATAGTGTTTTTTGTCGTCGAGCACCGGAACAAGCACGTAAAGGTGAGTTAACAATTCACTCAAGCGGCAGGTTTGACGGAGGGTGACATTGTAATACGAGCTTAGTCCCCACTCTGGAAAGGTTGCATCGAGCGGTAAACGTTCGGCGGTGACCTGATATCCAATGGGCTCAAAAAGGCGCCTCAAGAACGCTTCACCGCCGCGGCATGGGAGGGAGGTGAGCGTGGCGACAAGTGGAATGGGTTGATCGGTCAACTCCGGGCGATCTTTGCTTCTACCATTGAGGGCCGACCCAAACACTTGGGCGATCGCCACGCTGAGGAAAGACGACGCTACGTAAGGTCGGTCGTTGACATATTGGGCAAGTGTACCTTGGTCACCTCCACCCTTGCCGCGCACAAGGCCCACCGGATCCACATCCAAGAGCAGCGCGGCCGTACAACACTCGTCGGTGGCCTCGGGGTAAAAAACGTGCGCCTTACCAAACGAAAGTGGGAAGGTTTGAGTGTGCGACGGGTTTTTGGCCAGGAGATAGCCCAAGTCGATGGCCGGTCGATGGGTGGTGGACAACGTGAGAAGCATGTCGCGCCGGAGGATAGGTCACCCCTCCGTATTCGACCAGCATGAAATACGAACTCCTGGGTAAACTGCCCCCAGAGCGACGGCTGAAGCGTCACGCCAAGACCCGACACGTCGCGCCATCAGGAACGTCTCTTCACCGCGGACTCCCGGAGAACACAGAGGGTCACGGAGGTTTTTGTTTCTTTGGCTGCAATGGGTACACATCACCCGCGATCCTGAGCCTGGCAGGTTGTTGGTTTGCTGGTGCAAGCCGATAGCAGTCTGAAATACAAAAAACTCCGTGGATCTCCGTGATCTCCGTGCCTCCTAGGTAACTTCCCTTTAGCGGAACGTTCTGCAAGGCACGGATCCAGTCTTGTCGAGACGTTTGGGACACCCTTGCCCGTCGCCAAGCGGAAAAGCGAACAGCGTGGCGCGTCAGGTTCTCCAGATGGAGTTCTGTGGCGAGCGCAGCCACGACGAAAACGAGAGACCGGCGAGACCGGTGGATGGCGACGTGATGGACATCTCAAGTCGCCGGACGTCCCAGAACGGGCTCTTTTCTGCTGCATCGACAACTCAACCGCAACGAGTTACTCGCCGTTCGAATGAGGCGCATGCGCCGCTGGGGAACTCCGTGTTGATTACAACGTGTCAGGTGAGTGGGCATTTCAGGTCGTTGCGCAGCGAGTCCGGGTGCAGCGCTTACCCTTTTGATTCGGTGGCGGCGCGGCGCAGAAGGATCCCCACACCCGTCAAGGAGAGGAGCCACACAACCGGAAATTCTACCCGGTAAGTTGGAAAAAAACCCATCGCAAGGGCACCGGCAAACGTGGTGATCGCCGGGAAAAGAAGAGACATTCGCGTTTGCATTGCCTGCGCAACGAAGCCTATGGCAATCATTGATGTTGTGTAGGGTGCGTTGTCAAATGGGGCTTCGCCCCGAGCAATGGCAGTGGCTCCGGCACCGAGGCACGCAATTCCCACTGCGGCCCAGGTAAAACCTACCCTTGGTGAAACAAGGCTTTTTGTGGCGCCGCGGAGCACGTACAAGGCGTACGCACCGGTAACAAAAGTCAGCGCTGTCCAAAGAACGGTGATGGGAACCGTGGCAGCTTTGGCTCCCTGAGCCAGAAAATGACGTGTGGGTAGAGACGCAATTCCACCCGCGAGACCGGCCACAATAAACACGCGAGAGAGAGGTTTTGCCACGCGGCGATCGTCGAGCAGATTCGCCTGTTCACGCAGCGAAGCGAGTTCTTTCTCGCGCGCCAAAACACGAGCGCGGAGTTCTTCCACTTGACGGTGAAGTTCTGGCTCGTTGACCTCCGCGAGCAGGCGCATTGCGAGCGGTAGATCTTCGGTCACAAGAGCGTGTTCAAGCATGGTGCGCGCGGCATTTTCAATACCGCGTTGGGCGTCGGAATCATCTGCCCAGCTCTCAAGCGCGTGTTCAAACGCAAAACGGGCTTCTGTATAAGTGCGGTGGATAAGACGTTCAAATTCAGCTTCTTCGGTGGGCGAAATGCCCTTATACTCCACGATCTGTTCTTTCAATCGGTCAAGGGAAGCCAGGCCCTTGCGGGTGATCTGACGGGCGGCTTCGTGGGATAGGTACAACTCAACAGCGGCTCGCAGTGGAACCGCTGTGGGGTAACGATCGGCGGGAGATTTGGCCATTGCCTTGCGGCAAATGTCAGCCAACTCGCGTGGAACGTCGGGGCCATACTCGGGGACAGCACTTGCCACGGCATGGCGCAACACCGCCGCTGTATCGGTGCCATCGTGGGGAGGTTTTCCAGTAACAATCTCGTGCAGGCAAGCGCCCAAACAGTACACATCGGTTGCCGGCCCTTGGGAAGATCCATCCCCTCGGGCAAGCTCGGGAGCCATGTACGCGGGTGTTCCGGCGGGGCTTCGAACATCGCCGGCAAAAAGAATTCCGTGGCTTTCACAGGCCTCTCGATCGAGCCCAACGGCGAGACCCCAGTCAACAACGAACACCTGTCCAAACTCGCCGACCATCACGTTGGCGGGTTTCAGATCGCGGTGAAGAAACCCCTCGGAGTGGGCAAACGCAACGGCGTTTGTCACCGCCAAAAAGATGGCAAGGTGCTTGTTGAGGTCGCGTGTGGCACCCTCTTCGAGAAGAATGTCATGCCACGATCTACCCTTTACAAGCTTCATGGCCAACATGGGCCTGCCATCACCGGTGCGGCCGAGGGCATGAACCGGAACAATGTTGGCGTGGGACAAACGCGCTGTGACGCGCGCTTCAGAAAAGAAGTGCTCGGCCGCAACAGGGTTGTCTGTGGAAAGCTGTTTCAGCGCAATTTCGCGGCCAAGCGAGCGCTGAACGGCGCGCCAAACCTCACCCATCCCACCCTTGCCAATGGGGGCGACAATCTCGTATGACTCAGCGACGCTTGGCGCTGGCGCTCTCTCCGATTGCGCCAAACGCTCCACAAACATGACGGTGTCTTCAGGGGAAGCGCCTGAAGCAATGGAGAGTGACGAGATGGGTAGATCCACGTTGGGCGCGGAGCGAACGATCACTTCGGCCGGGCGGTAGGTGAGCGCCGTTGCGCCCGGCGCGATTGTTTGCGCCAGGGCGGCAAGCGTGTCGTCGTCGGAGAGGACCGGCATTGAATACAGTATGTTGGGCTGGATCGCGGCGACGTGCGTACACATCGCCGCGTGGGTAGATTTCAGCGTTGGACCGCCGCGTCAGTTGCTGACACTGAGCGTGAAAGGTGAACACGAAAGCGGCTGGCCGGCCTTACGGAACACGTGGATGAGGATGGTTCCGTTGTTGCCCACGGGCGGAATGGGGTTGTAATAGCCTGCCGTACCGGTAACGAACGTTTCCCAATCGGTCACCGCATTGGAAACTCCGCCCTCGGTTCCGCAAGCGATGGTGCCACCCGCGCAATTGGTGCGAATATCAAACTGGTAGGCGCTGCCGGGGTTGGTGGTGAGGCGAACTCTCGGATGGTAAGACGCGTTGGTGTTGCCGGTGAATGTGACAGTGTACCAAGCCTCCACGCCGTTTGGCACCAGGTTGGCGCTTGTTGTAACGGTTTGACCAATATTGACAGTGCCGAGGCTTTGCGGCGAAGCGCATGATTGGCTGACACCCGACGCCTGACACTCACACCCGCCGGAACAGAGACCGTCCACGTTGTAATATCCGGGTTGACACGACTGGATTGCACAGGCGCCCGACGTGCATTGGGTAAGGGAGGTATTGCCGGCGCAGCTCACTGCGCAGTTGTTGCCGCATGTTCCGCAGTTTTGAACGTCTGCCTGCGTATTGATTTCACACCCGTCACCCTGCGATCCGTTGCAGTTGGCGAAACCTGAATTGCAGGTGGCGATGGTGCATGATCCGGCTGAGCAGGCGCCGGCGGCGTTGGCGGGGGCGCAGATCTGGCCGCAACCGCCGCAATTTCCAAGGCTGGTGTTGGTGTTCACTTCACACCCGTCGCCGGGTAGACCGTTGCAGTTCGCGAAACTTGAATTGCAAGATGCCACCTGACAGGTTCCAGCTGAGCATGTGCCGGCGGCGTTGGCCGGCGCGCAAACCGTTCCACATCCGCCGCAGTTATTCAGGTCGGAGCCGATGTTGACCTCACAGCCGTTCATTGGGTTTCCGTCGCAGTCTGCAAAACCGGCCAAACAAGCGCCGATCGCGCACATCCCTGCGGCGCATGCCGGCACGGCGTTGGGTAGATTGCAGACGTTTCCACAACCGCCGCAGTTGTTGGCGTTGCTGGTCAGGTTGATTTCACAACCATTGGCGGGGTTGTTATCGCAGTTGGCAAACGGCATGTCGCACGAAGCGACCTGACAGGTACCGCCTGTACAAGTTTCAGCAGCGTTGGGAAGGTTGCACGTATTGCCGCAGCTGCCGCAGCTTGTGAGTGTGGTGTCCAGGTTGACTTCACACCCGTTGGCATTGTTGTTGTCGCAGTTACCCCAACCGGAGTCGCACGCGCCCATGAGGCACGAGCCGTTGGAGCAGCTCTCGGCGGCATTTGTGTACGCACACGTGTTGCCGCAGCCGCCGCAGTTTGCAAGGCTTGTGTTGAGGTTTACCTCACATCCCGTGGCCGTATCGTTGTCGCAATTTCCAAAACCCGAGTTGCAGCTTGCGATAGCGCACGCGCCGCTTGTACAGGCCTCGGTTGCATTGGCAAGGTTGCAGACGTTTCCACAAGCGCCGCAGTTGTTGACATCGGCGGAGGTTTGAATTTCACACCCGTTGGCGGGTTGGTTGTCGCAATTTGTATAACCCGCGTCACACGCGGAAACGGCGCAGGCGCCGCCCGTGCACGCTTCAGTTGCGTTGGCAAGGTTGCAAACGTTGCCACACGCGCCGCAGTTCGACACGTTGTTCGTTGTGTTGATTTCACACCCGTTTGCAACTTGACCATCGCAGTTGGCAAAACCCACATTGCACGCAGAAACGAGGCATTGCCCGGTAGAGCAGGCAGGTGTTCCGTTGGGCGTTACGCAGGGCGAACCGCACGCGCCGCAGTTGGCAACGTTGGAATCGGTGTTTACCTCGCAGCCGTTTGATACAATACCGTCGCAGTTGTCAAACGGCGCGTTACAAGTGGCAATGCCGCAGGAACCTGAAACACACGCCTCATTTGCGTTGGCAAGATTGCAAACGTTGCCACACGAGCCGCAGTTTCCAACGCTGTTTTGAAGGTTGATTTCACACCCGTTGGCCGCCTGATTGTCGCAGTTGGCAAACCCGGCATCGCAGCTTGCAACGGCACACGCGCCCGCCGAACATGCCTCGGTGGCATTGGCAAGGTTGCAGACATTTCCACACGAACCGCAGTTACCCACGTTGGTATTGGTATTGATTTCACACCCATTGGAAACAACGCCGTCGCAATTGGCAAAGCCGGCGTTGCAAGCCGAAACGAGGCATTGACCGGACGAACATGCCGGCGTTCCGTTGGGCGTTGTACAGGGTGAACCGCAGGCGCCGCAGTTGGCAACGCTGGAGTCGGTATTCACCTCGCAGCCGTTGTTGAGAAGGTTGTCGCAGTTGGCAAACGGAGCGTTGCAGCTCGCGATGGTACAGGCACCTGAAACACACGCCTCGTTCGCATTGGCGATATTGCAGGTGTTTCCGCACGCCCCGCAGTTTCCAACACTTGTATTGAGGTTTACCTCGCACCCATTGGCCGCGCTGTTGTCGCAATTTGCAAACCCTGTAAGGCAGCTTGCAACAGTGCATGAACCGGCCGAACAGCCCTCATTCGCGTTGGGTAGATCGCAGACGTTTCCGCACGCGCCGCAGTTTCCAACACTTGTATTGAGGTTTACCTCGCACCCGTTGGCCGCGTTGTTATCGCAGTTGGCAAAGCCTGAGTTGCAGCTCGCAACCAAACATTGACCTGTCGCGCAGGCGGGCGTTCCGTTGGCTACGACGCACGTGTTTCCGCATGCCCCGCAGTTTCCGACGGAAGAGTCGGTGTTGACTTCGCAGCCGTTGGCGTCGTTGTTGTCGCAGTTGGCAAACGGCGCCGTGCAGTTGCCGACAGTGCAAACGCCGCCCGAACACACCTCATCCGAGTTTGCGAGATTGCAAACAGTGCCGCAGACGCCGCAGTTGAGAACGTCGGTCTTGAGATTGATCTCGCACCCGTTCACCGCGATGTTATCGCAGTTGGCAAAGCCGGGTGTACACATGGCAACGGTGCACGCTCCCGCCGCACAACCGGCCGTGGCATTGGCCAGACTGCATGCCGAATTGCACGACCCGCAGTTTTTGTGGTCGTTCAAAAGGTCAACTTCGCAACCGTTGGCAGCGAGCCCGTCGCAGTCGGCAAAACCTGTCAAACAGGTAAAGCCGCACATTCCACCGGCGCAGTTGGGCGTGGCATTTGCGGGGGACGGACACGTGTTGCCACACGAGCCGCAGTGCGCAACCGTGTTTGTCACGTTCACTTCACACCCATCGGCGGTCGCCTGATTGCAATCGGCGAAACCGGGATTGCACATCGCCACTTGGCACGAACCGGCTGTGCACGTGGGCGTGGCGTTGGGTGTGACGCACACGTTATTGCAACCGCCGCAGTTGCTTGTGTCTGTCAGAATCGGCTGTTCGCACCCATCGGATGCATTGTTGTTGCAGTTTTCAAAACCGCCGGCACAAACAAGGTCACACGACCCGGATGTACACACCGCTGTTGAGTTTGGTCCGCTGGGGCAGGCGGTTCCACAAGCTCCGCAGTTGTCGGCGGACGTCTCGGTATTCACCTCGCAGCCGTTTGCCGCAGCGCCGTCGCAGTCCTCGTGATTCGCGTCGCACGCCGTGATCACGCAGGCGCCCACCTGACAATCCGAACTCGAATTTGCGAGCTGACAAGCGTCACCGCAGAAGGCGCAATCAACCACCGTGCCGAGATCTGTTTCGCAGCCGTTTACCGCGTTGCCGTCGCAGTTTGCTTTACCGAGCGGACAGAAAACGCCGCAGGCTCCGTCCTGACACTGCTCACCTGGAGCGCACGGAGAGTTGCACGCACCGCAGTTGTCGGTGTCCACCTGCGTATTGGATTCGCACCCGTTGAGTACGTCGCCGTCGCAATCGGTCCACGGTGCGTCGCACACCGCAACTGTACACACTTCGTTCATGCAGCCCGGCGTCGCATGCGGAACAACACACTCGGCGCCGCAGGCCCCGCAGTTCATTGGGTCGTTCGGAAGAGACACTTCGCAGCCGTTTGCAGCGCTTCCGTCGCAGTCGGCGAATGTAGCCTCACACTTGATAATGCTGCACTCACCCGCAACACATCCGGGAGTTGCATTTTGATTTGAACATTCGTTGCAAGACGGATCGGCGCAGCCGAACTTGGGATCGTCGTTGGGTACACAAATGTTGAAACAGATTTTTTCTGTTGGGCCGCAACCGCCCGCGCCGCCCCCGCCGACAACCACGCCGCCCGTGCCACCGACACCACCCATTCCACCGGAACCGGCCGTGCCACCGCTGCCGCCCGTGGAACCCGCAACTCCGCCGGTGGATCCTGCCGAACCGGCTGTTCCACCGGTGGACGTGGTTCCTGAACTTCCGGCATTTCCACCGCCGCCGGTACTTCCACCCGTGCCACTCGTGCTTGTGGACGTACCACTTGTTGACTGCTCAGAGCCTTCGGCGCAGCCGGCACTCCATCCCACAAGGGCGAGAACGATCGTTGCTAAGATCCAACTCGGTCGCTCAAATCGGCTCTTGGTTCGCACAAGGAACTCCTGCGTGGCACGCTCCGCGGCAAAAACACCGCCGCATTTGGGCATAGTACCAAGGTCGCCCGTTTTAGGAATTCTTGTTTCTACCGCTCGCCCGATTGGGCAGGGAGCGCATCACGGAGAGGGTGGGTAGGGCGGTCCAAACGCAACGTCGGCTGCGAAATCGATTGTTACGAGCGGAGCTTTACTCACCGCGTCAACATAAAGCGGCTTTACGATGCACGACTTTGTGCCGCATTTTCCCGCCTTAAATGCAATGTCGGCCACAAGCCAAAACGCATGACCCTCCGTTCCGGTACCGTCGGTGGGAGCAAACGTGACAGGTGCTTCAGGTTGGTAGTACCCGGCGGGACCAAGGTCGGCAGCGAGCGCTCCGTCACAAAATACCTTGACACGAGGATGAATATCGTAGTCGTGCCCGTTGTTGGAAAAGTAGTGTACACCAAGGCGCGTCCATTGACCGAGCGGCGGGTAATCAATGTTCGCGTTTTCGGGGGCGCAAAACGCGGCATCGTCCACGTCGAGAATCAGCGGGTCACAACTCACGTTGTCCAGATCGAGTCGCGGGTTATGACAACCTTTGGCGAGCGCCTGCCACTCCATGCCTTTGCCGCGCGGGGCGAAGTAGCAGGTGTTCCTTTCAAACACCGGGTCTAAAAACCAGTCAACCGGGTCGGGCGGACTTACCCCGTCAAACCAGTCGGCCCCTCCCACACTCAACTTGTATTGCTCAACGGTACAATTGGCCCAAGTGCAGTCTTGGTTTTCTCCGCCAAAACCCCAGCTTTCCGTATTTTTTGGCTGGTGGAGGTGCAGGTCAAGATCGACGCCGTCCCCCCCCAAGTCATGTTCCCATGACAGCTCCACCCGAAGCCCGGGCGCTCCCACGAGGAGGGGGTATTTGCATGATGCGGTGCCACCTCCGGGTAGACCTTTTGTATAAGTCACGGTGTACTCACCCGACTGGAGAGGCTTAAAATCATCGGCCGGAACCATACCACCCACGGCCGGACACGGGCTTACCCCGGGTGGACATTCTACTGTCCAAAGTTCGGTTGCGGGGTCTGCCCCAACGCTGAAGCTACCCGTGCCGTCAATCAGGTTGACATCCTGAAAAGGAACAACACTCATGGCATGACAGGTGGACGTATCGTTCAAAAAACACTTGTCGGCGTCGGTTGCGTGTACACCCCCCAGGCACGAGGCCCAAGTGCCGTTTTCAGTGCAGTTCATCGTGCCTGGGTAACAGCCGGGAGTACCCACAAAAGACGGGTCTCCCTTAAAACATGAATGGGCTTCTCCGGCGTTGCAGTCACACACTTCGTCCACTTGACCATCACAGTCGTCGTCCAATCCAACGTGTTCGGGGTCACAAAGCTCCGTTGGACCACATTGGGTAGAGCACGGGTTGACAGTGGCGTCTTCATCCGCGTCGGGCCCACCGTCCACATTGAATATCCCCCCCTCCCCCGCGGCCGCGCCGGTGCCGGCCGAGGATGTCACTCCGCCGGTTCCTCCACCCGTCCCTGTTCCTCCTGTGTTTCCGACCGGTGCGGCGCTGCAACCAAACGGTATTGCAGCTCCCAAACCCATGCCCGCAAGTGCAACAAAACCCAATAGCCAAGCGCGCGAATGCCGCATAAGAGAATATTATAACAGACTCTTTGCGTAGGAATGGGCTTTCGTTTGGAGCTGCGGCGGCGCGACGGCTGCCGCCGTCTTGGGTTACGTGCCGTGGTGATGAACGCTCTCAACCCAATACGGGTCGCGTTTGGCGAGCAGCGGGGTACGCATGAGCGCACCGGATACGGCGAGCACAAAGAGGCAGGCAAACCCTACAAACCCACCGGCTTCAAACAACCCGATCCCCGCGTGTTCGGGCATTGTCTGCGGGGCAACCATCACGTACACATCGATCCATCTACCCACGAGCACAACGGCGCATACCCGGAGCACATGCGATTCTGACCGTTTTGCCGCGCGAGGCAAAAGAAGTAGAAACGGTACAAGCCATCCAACAATGGGTACAATCCAAAACAACATTTTGTACCCACCGTCAAACCTGTCGAGGTAATACGCCGTTTCTTCGGGAATGTTGGCATACCAAATGAGAAGGTATTGCGATACCCATAAGTAGGCCCAAAACGTTGTCATTCCAAACAGCAACTTTGTCAGATCGTGAATATGACAAACGTTGAGTTCTGGAAGCGCTCCCAGTCGTTTCAGCCCAATGGCGAACACCAATACGGCGGCGAGCCCGGCCACCAGCATACCCGTCAGATTATACCATCCAAAAATGGTGCTCTGCCAATGGGGCCCAAGGCTCATGATCCAGTCAAACGAGGCCACCGATCCAGACAGGGCAAACACAATTAGAAAGCCTGCCGAAATCGCCACCGAAGAGGTTGTGTGGGTAACCTTCCCATCGGCATCCTGCGCCAGCGATCGCCTTCGGAGTGCCCCGGCAAACAGGAGCCAAAGAGCCAAAATGACAACCATGCGCCCGGCAAAACCCGGAACGTTCAGGTACGCGCTTTTGGCCTTGAGAATAGGGTCGTCGTGACCGTGGGCCCCCGACCACGAGTATAGGTGGTGTACACCGGCAAGAACGAGCAACATCGATCCCGCGGCCCAGGGTAAATACCCCGC
Organism: Polyangiaceae bacterium; assembly: GCA_016712345.1. GTDB lineage: Bacteria > Myxococcota_A > Polyangia > Polyangiales > Polyangiaceae > JADJRH01. The sequence continues at coordinate 273,006 of JADJRH010000011.1, read as the reverse complement.
CACGCCCTCGGCCACGCGTTTTATGACCACGCCCCAGCCGGCTTTTGCCACATAAAGAAGCGCAATCAACGTGAGCGCGCCCATCGCCATGGCCAAAAAGTAGAAAGCGTTGATCAGGTAGGCGCTCCAAGCTCTGGCGGGTGACAGAGCCAGCCCCACCCCGAGTGTTCCAAAACCCACTGTTCCGATCACCAAAAGGGCGGTGCGGGTGGAGCCGGGAAGAACAAACGTGCCGCGTTTCATTGTTTGGCTCCCTTGGGCTGTTGGAGAGATCTGACAAATTGAACAATCGCCCACCGATCCGCCTGCGCGATCTGCGTTTTGTGTGGGGGCATGTTGCCCTGGCCGAACGAGATGACATGGAAGATCTGACCGTCGGGCATGTTGACAGCGTGAGGCAATGTCAGGTTTGGCGGAACGGGAAACGGGGGCACCACCGGCCCGTCACCCGCACCCACCGCGCCGTGGCACGCACCGCAGAACCGTTTGTATAAAACTTCACCCCGCTTCAGATGTTCGGGCGCGGCGGGGAGAGGACTCTGGAGTTCACGGCCGGCGCGCGCGGCCTCTTCAGGGCCCGGACCAAAATGCAACGGAGTGTGGCCGCGCGCGACGGCCCCCCGCGCAGGCGCCATTAACGTTTTACCATCCCGCGTGTTCGGGTTTTGGGAAAACGCGTCAAATGGCACCGAGTCTACCATTTCAGGTAAAAATTCAAGGTTGGTCTGCGTGGGGTCGCCCCCTGAACATCCCAACCCGAGAGCGATCGGCAACAAGGCGGCCGCCGTGTTGAGAACATGCGCGCCTCTCATGACTCCACCTCTTCATACGTTGTTGAGAGCGCGCCTTCACGGTCGCAGATGGCGACCGCTTTTTTCTCATTCCATGTGTCACTTGCCGGCGAGAGAACAAGGGCAAACCGGTCATCGGTGACGCGGGCGAGGAGGTTTTTGGGTGCGCGGATCCGCGGGAAAAGGCGCGTTCGAATAAGGAGGGCGGCCACGGTAATGAGCGCCGCACAGAGCACCGTCAGTTCAAAAATAACGGGTAGAAATGCCGGCATGGAGTTAAACGGTTTGCCACCCACATTGAGCGGCCAACTGACGGCCGATGCGTACACTTGAAGGAAAATTCCAAATGCGAGCCCTGTGGCCCCCGCACAAAAACAAATGATGGGTAGACGCGACCTGCGAAGCCCCATCGCTTCATCTATGCCGTGAACGGCAAACGGGGTAAAAACGTCCACAATGGCGAGCCCGTCTTCGCGCGCCGCGGTGGTCGCTCGCAGCAGGGCATGTTCATCATCAAACCAGCCAACAAAGACGCGCGCGCTCATACGGCAACCTCACCTTCCGCACCGGCTTTCACACGGGCCGTGGCATAACCGGGTTGACCTTCCCCCTCTTCTTCCTCATGGGATGGTTCTTCCCCCTCGGCGTGACCTGTAGAATGGGAAGATCCGCCGTGGCCCCGATGACGGGCAAACGAGTTGACGCTCTTCACTTCACCAATCGACACGGCGGGTAAGAACTTTGCGAACAGCAAAAACAGGGTGAAAAACAGGCCAAACGTGCCGATAAACGTCCCCACCTCAATAAACGTGGGTTTATACATGGCCCAACTGGACGGTAAGAAATCACGGTGAAGAGACGTGACAATGATCACGAATCGTTCAAACCACATGCCGATATTGATAATGATGGAGAGGATAAAAATAAGTGCCGGCGTTGTTCGGATCTTCTTAAACCAGAAGAGCTGCGGAAACCCAACGTTGCAGGCAACCATTGTCCAATAGGCCCACGAATAGGGGCCAAACGCCCTATTTCGAAAGGCGAATCGTTCGTACAAATTTCCTGAATACCAGGCGACGAAAAGTTCTGTGCTGTACGCGAGGCCGACAATACCGCCTGTTACAAGAATCACCTTTGTCATGTTTTCTAGATGACGAATGGTGATGAGGTGCTGGATGTTGAGCACTTTGCGCGCAACGATCATGAGGGTAAGCACCATGGCAAACCCGCTGAAAACCGCACCCGCAACGAAGTACGGTGGGAAGATTGTCGCGTGCCAACCGGGGATGACGCTTGTGGCAAAGTCCATGGACACAATGGTATGAACCGACACAACGAGAGGCGTCGCGAGACCGGCGAGTAGGCCGTAAACGCTTTCGTATCGCGACCAGGTTCGGCTCGACCCTGTCCATCCGAAGGACATCAGCGAGAAGATCTTCTTTCCAAGTCCTTTCGAGCGATCACGCACTGTGGCCAAATCGGGAATGAGCCCGATGTACCAAAACACGGCGCTCACAATAAAATACGTGGAGATCGCAAACACGTCCCAGAGAAGGGGCGATCGAAAGTTGACCCACAGAGTGCCGCGTGAGTTGGGGTAGGGAAGCATCCAAAACCCGAGCCACGGTCTACCCATGTGGATAATGGGGAAAAGCGCGGCGCACATGACAGCAAACAGCGTCATCGCTTCAGCCGCTCGGTTGATGCTCGTTCGCCATTTCTGGCGGAACAAGAAAAGAATGGCGCTGATCAACGTTCCGGCGTGACCGATACCTACCCAAAAAACGAAGTTGGTAATGTCAAAGGCCCACCCCACTGTTTTGTTGAGACCCCAGACCCCCACGCCGGTCTTAATTTGGTAGGTGACACAATAAATGCCCAGAACCAGCGCCGAAACCGCAAGGGCAAGGCCGGCCCACCAGAGCGGGGTTGGCCTGCGTTCCATGGGCGCGCAGATCTCGTTCGTGATCTGGTGGAGCGAACGCTCCTCGGTCACGAGAGGCTGCCTCAGCGAGCTAAGATGCTCAGCCATGTTTCTTCTCCGCGGGCGCATGACCAAGCGCCGTTGATTCTGCTCTGACCTTGGTGAGATAACTTACCGCCGGGCTGACATTCAGCTCTTCGAGGACGCGGTAGTTGCGCACGTCTTCCCTGAGTTTCGCGGTGCGGCTTTCAGGGTCGTTGGCGTTTCCAAAAACAATGGCACCCGCCGGGCAACTCTGCTCGCATGCCGGGGTCACATCCCCGTCTTTTGCAGGTCTGCCTTGAGCCTTGGCGGTGGCTTTTCCTTCTTGAATGCGCTGCACACAGAAGGAGCATTTCTCCATCACACCGCGCGACCTGACAGCCACGTCGGGGTTTAACACCATGCGTTCGAGCGGGTCTTCGTGTGGGTAGTCAAACCAGTTGAATCGCCTGACTTTGGGTGGGCAGTTGTTGGCGCAATACCGCGTGCCGACGCACCGGTTGTACACCTGCTGGTTGAGCCCCTCGGATGAATGTACTGTCGCCAGCACCGGGCACACCGTTTCACACGGAGCATTGTCGCAGTGCTGGCACAACATGGGTTGATGCACCACTTCAGGTTCGTCGGCGCTGCCGGCAAAATACCTGTCAATGCGCATCCAGTGCATTTCGCGGCGCCGGAACACTTCCAACTCGCCCACAGTGGGGATATTGTTTTCGGCCTGACAAGCCACAACACACGCTGAACAACCGGTACAAGCTGTCAGGTCAATGCGCATTTCCCACTTGGAACCTGTGTACGCATGGTCGGGCCACATGGATAGATGTCGCTTGCCATGTCCGGCGTCGTGCCCACCCACTTCCCCTTTCGCCAAACCGGCCAGGGTTGTTTCGCGAACAATGTCCCTACCCTCCTGCGAAGGGTGGGTTTGTGACTTGGCAAGGTCTTTTCGACCGGCGGCTTTTGCAACGGTGATTCCTTCAACTTCTCGGCGAAAAACGCCTTCTTTTGTGCGAGCGAGGGGGTACACATCCGCCCCCTTACCCTCCGCATTTTTACCGGCCGCTGTTCGACCGTATCCGAGGGCCACGGCAACCACAGAAGGGTGTACACCCGGTTCTACAAGCGCGGGCAACGTCACACTCTGACCGTGCGCCGTAACGGTGCACATATCCCCTTCGACAATTCCCAACTCGGTGGCTTTCGCCGCCGAAAGAACGGCATAGTTGCCCCACGTCACCTTGGAAATCGGGTCGGGAAGCTCTTGGAGCCATGCATTGTTTGCGAGCCTCCCATCGCGAATGCCCGTTTTTTCGTACAGCCACAATTCGAGCCCTTGAGGCGGCGGATTTGCGGCATGGGCGGTCAGGGCCTTTTCAACACTTTCAGGTCTCCATTCAGGCGCGGCTGAATCGGATGGAGCCAATTCAACAAAGCCATCTTGAAGCGCCCGATCCCAGAACGGGACAAATGTCGGCGGGCTATTTTTGGCTTTTGGAAAAACCTGACTTTCCCAGCGACGGCGCAAAAAGTCTTCTTCGGTGACAGTATCACCCGCCCAAACAAGAAGAGATTCTACGGCGCCGCGCGTTTCAAAAAGAGGTTGAACTCCCGGTTGGCGCAGGCTCACAAGTTCAGCTTTCACCTGCGTGTCGGCCCACCCTTCGAGCGCGTTGTGGTCGGGCGCGTGCACTTTTACAGCGGACGCGGTTTCATCCGGTCGATCGTTGGTACACACGGTAAGGTCAACTTTGGCAAGGAGACCCTTCAGCTCCGCTCCGCGCGGATGGGCGTAAACGGGGTTGACATTCCACAACACAACACCCGCCGTATCTCCTTTGCCCAGAGCGGCATACAGATCTTCCATAGTAGCGTCGGCCGCGGGGTACCCTGTCCCACTCTGAATTGAGAGAATGGATGTGTACGCACCAATGCTTTGATTGATGAGGTTTGTAAGAACCTGGGCAGTCGGGTCTGACGAACCACAAAGCACAACGGCGTGCCCCTTGGCTTCGCGAAGGGCGCCTACGATCTTACCCACCTTTGCGGGCGGAAGTTCAGGCGCTCGAATGCCCTTCAAAGCGGCGATGGGCTCGCTCTCCGAGAGAGCGCGCGCTATCGCGGCGAGGAGAGGCACCGTGTCCGACGGTTTTGCGGTGAAGCGAACGTCGGCATTGGAACCTGTCAGGGTTAACTTGGGCTCCACCTGATAGTGGACCAACATGTTTCCCTGTTTTGGATCGCGCGCTTTGGAGTACGCTTTGGTAAACTCGACAGGGGAGAGCCAGGTTCCAAGAAAGTCGGCCTCAATGCCCACAACCACTTTGGCGATGTCGAGCTTTACAAGCGGAACCGTTCGACTGCCGTGGGTAGATTCGTGCGCTTGGGCCCACAGCCCCACAGCGCTTGTATCAAACACAACACGTTTGGTGTTTGTGTACACTTCTGCAAATCGCGCAAGCGCTGCGGATTCAGTGGGGCCAATGTCGGGGGGGTGCACCACGAACACCGGCTTCGCCGACGTTTTGGCTTTTTCAAGCGCTGCTCGAACCTGACTGTCCACCTCCTTCCAGCCTACGGGTTTTCCAGCAATGGAAGGTCCGCGCGAGCGCGCCGCGTCGTAGAGGGACAATACAGACGCCTGCCCAACCGCACACAAGGCGCCCTTTGACAGCGGATGACGGTCATTCCCTTCGAGTTTGATGGGACGACCGTCGCGCGCTTTTACAAGCAGTCCGCAGCGGGCATTGCACCCACCGCAAACCGATGCGTAATAAAGCGCCACGCCCGGGGTAAGTTCTTCAGGCTTGTCGTTGAAAGGTAAGACATGCCCCGTGGGAGATCGCGAACAAGCCGCGGTAAAAGCCGCGGTTGAAAGCCCCAACGCCGCCAAAAAACCGCGCCTTGAGAACTGAGCGCTGTCCCCTTCCCCATCGCCCAGCGACAGCTCTGAAGGAAATTCAGGTTGGTGGTCGCCGCCCTCAGAACGAAGGCGCGGGTCGCTCTCTCGATAATACGTTTTCCGGCCGCTTTCCATATCGGCTCCTACCCACGTTTATTGGTGGCATGCAGCGCAGTCACTCGGAGGTGAAAGCGCGTCGCCCCCCGGCACCTGCGCCGAAGGATTGCGGTGGCAGTTGAGGCACCACCCCATGCTCATTGTTTCAACCTGACGAACCCGAACCATTGTTTCTACCGGTCCATGACAGGTTTGACAGGTCACACCGGCGGTGACGTGTCGACTGTGGTTGAAGTACACAAAGTCTGCGAGTCGATGCACTTTCACCCACTCAATGGGTTTGCCTGAATCAACCGCCTGAGCGATCTTTTTGACTTCGGGTGAGTCTTTGAGCACTTGGTTATGGCAGTTCATACAAACCGACGCGGGAAGAACGCCCGCATGACGGCTTGTTTCAGCGCCGAAGTGGCAATATTGACAGTCAATTTGACGCTCCCCGGCGTGTAAAGCGTGGGAGTAGGCAATGGGTTGAGCGGGCTCATACCCCTGCCTGCTTCCCTGGGAGTCACACGATGCGGCGACAACAACGGACAGGACTGTCAAGCCGCCGAGCGCCCAAATGTGCCTTGGGGCGAGACCATTTTTGGCCCTGGACGCGGGGCGTTTCATGACCGCGCTCCCGAAACAAGCCCCGGCCTTTTGCGGTTCCAAACAACAATTTGAACACGCCGCCAGAGGTAAGGAATGGGAGCAACCAACATGTGGACAAGGCGCGTTGCCGAGAACGTCGCAAACAGCAAAAACGCTCCAATCACGTGCAGACGCACAACAAGTGGCATGTCATCCATCACGCGAACATCGGGCTGGAGAATGAAAAGCGAGCGGAGGTAAGGGACAAGTACATGGGTATACCAAGCTGAACCCCATCGCAGGCCGAGAGCAATCCAAAGACCGGTGATGACCTGGAATAGAAGGATCACATACACGCCGATATCCACGGGTGAAGTCACCGCCCGCAGTCGAGCATCGGAGGCCCTTCGAGCAATGAGAACAACCAACCCCACGAGGGTTAAAATGCCGGCCATCAAACCGGTTGTTTCTAAAATCAATAGCCGCAGCGGAACTGCGTTCCAGGCCATGACACTTCTCGGAACCAAAAACCCGATGAGGTGGCCAAAAAACACCGTAATGATCCCGAGGTGAAGCGGTACAGATCCCCAAAACAGCCACTTTGACTCCAAAAACTCGGAGGAAAGGCTCGTCACGGTAAACCCGTCTCGCCGGTAACGCTGAATGGAGACAACCAGCATGAGGCCGATGGCAAGGTAGGGCAGCGCCCCAAAAAGCAGCACCGAGGTCATGACAATACCCTTTCTACCGGGGGTGAAAAACCGGGGAACATGGGGAGTTTTTTGCCGCCGTTTTCAATCAGTGTTTCAGCGGTGCGGGGGATCTCCACATGGTCAATGTCAAAGTCGGCCATCAATGTTGTTTTGAGGGCCAAAAGAGCATGACGGTAAACATCTCCCTCGCCGTCAAACGTCCTCAGGATTTTTTCCACACTGGGTAAGATGACTTCTTCCACCAGGTCGCGCGGTTCGTCTTCGGCTTTTAAAACCGAGAGCATGCGCAACACCGATGGTAGATGGTCGGGCAGTTCGTTCCCGGCGGGGATTTGATACTTTTCGAGAGCCTCTTTCATCTTAACGAGAAAGATGCCGCGTTTGTACGTTTCGCCGAACAGTTGATACCCGAGGTCCATTGTTCGGGCGGGCGAGAAGTCAAAAATGGCCGCGTACTTTTCCATCATCGCACGAGTGTCACAGGCCTTGGCTTCGCGCTCCAAACAGGCAAGGTGCTCGGCCGCCTCGGGAAGTCTGTGCGCCAAACGGCGGCCGCATTCGGCAACCGCGGAGGGTAGATTGTCGGACGGGTAGTCGAAAATGTCGGCGTACAAGTTGTACGTAGGGGCGGTTTTCACAGCTGCCTCTCGGGGGGAGTGATAAAGCCGAAGCCGGCGGCGCCCTTGAATTCAAGCGGATCGGTGAGAGCCATGATGGCTTCTTCCCTGTGCATCGGCGGAATGACAAACCGATCCTCAAAATTGGGAAGGGAAGTTAACCGGTAGATCGCTTCTGCCTCTTCGGCTGTCAGATCTGCCTCGGCGAGAATTTGGGTCAGCTTGTCGCCTTCCACATCGCCCACGGTGATCTGACGGCGGTGGTAACGGACGGCGATCATCTTCTTGAGCGCGTAACGAATCAGACCAACGTTTCCCCCTGAAAACATGCGCGCCAGATATTCTACAGGGAGTCGATTGCGGTCGAGAGTTCCAAACAACTCGTCGTTTGTTGTTTCGTACAGGTTGCCGTCGCCGTTGCCCAAAATGGGTAGAAGCGGGGGCACGTAAAAGAGCATGGGCAGCGTTCTGTACTCAACGTGAAGCGGCAATGCGAGGCCCCACTCTTTTACAAATTTGTACACAGGTGATTTTTGGGCGCTCTCAATGACCGACCAGGGCACACCCGCCTCAAGGGCGAGACGAATGATCTCAGGATCTTTCGGGTCTAAGATCATGTCGCGTTGCGCCTGAACAAGTTCTTCGTCTTTCTTGGCGGCCACCTCAACGATCTTGTCGGCGTCGTACAGGACCACACCGAGGTAGCGAATGCGCCCGACGCACGAGTGGAAACAGGCCGGCGCCTGACCCGACTCAAGCCGTGGATAGCAGAGAACGCACTTTTCACTCTTACCGGTAGACCAGTTAAAATAGGTCTTTTTGTAAGGGCATGACGAAACGCACATGCGCCATCCGCGGCAGCGATCTTGGTTGAGTACAACAACGCCGTCTTCACCGCGTTTATACAGAGCACCCGACGGGCACGAGGCAACGCAGGCGGGGTTGGAGCAGTGATTGCAAATGCGCGGCAGGTAGAAAAAGACGAGCCGCTCCATTTCAAACATTTGAGCGCGCTGGGCAGGTGTGAGCGCTTCAAGGTTGGGGTCGTTTGCGGCGTAAATGGGCGACCCTGACAAGTCGTCGTCCCAGTTGGGGCCCGCTTCAATTTCAATGGGCTTGCCTGTCACCAGCGAGACAGCGCGCGCGATGGGTTGATCGTCGCCCGCTTTGGCGGTGAAGAGATCTTCATACCGGTAGGTCCACGGTTCGTAATAGTCGTCGAGTTGCGGCAGGCGAGGATTGTGGAAAATGTTTGCCATGCCGCGGTAACGACCGTTTGAACGGAGCTGTACAAGCCCTTCGCCGCTTTGTACAAAGCCGCCGCCGTATTGGTCCTGATCTTCCCATGCGGTGGGGAAACCGGTGCCCGGTTTCGTCTCCACGTTGTTCCACCACATGTACTCGGCGCCTTTGCGATCGGTCCACACGTTTTTACAGGCGATGCTGCACGTGTGACAGCCGATGCATTTGTCGAGGTGAAACACCATCGAAACTTGGGATCGGATATTCATGTCGGCTGTCCTTCAGAACGAGGGCTTTTCGAGTTTGCGAACAAGAATTTGAGTGTCGCGGTTTACCCCCGTGGGGCCCCAGTAGTTAAAGTGGTAGGTAAACTGTGCGTACCCACCGACCATCAGGAGCGGCTTGAGTCGCGCTCGGGTCAGACTGTTGTGACCACCCGCCCGGCGATTGCCGCGGAGGGGAGATTTGGGCACGTTGAGCGTTCGCTCCGGGGAATGGTAGATAATACAAATCCCCTTTGGAATGCGGTGACTCACGTTGGCACGCGTACACACCACACCGTTATCGTTATACACTTCTACCCAATCGTTGTCGACAATGCCCAACTCTTCGGCGTCTTGAGGGTTCATCCAGAAAGGTTCACACCCGCGGTTTAACGCCATCATGCGCAACGTGTCGCCGTAGGTGGAGTGGATGTGCCACTTGCCATGCGGCGTGAGGTAGTTGAGCCATTTGCCCTTTTGCTGCGGATCGCTCGTGTTCAGATCGCCGTACGCTTTGGGTAGCGGCGACGGTTTGTACGTGGGTAGATGTTCACCGAATTGGATATACCCAGGGTGGTCGAGATAAAATGCCTGCCTACCGGTAAGCGTCCGCCAGGGGACGAGGCGCTCCACGTTGTATGTGTACGCTGAGTACGCTCTGTCTCCATCCATCAACCCGGACCAAATGGGGCTGTTGAGCAGGCGGCGCGGCTGCGATTGCAACGTTCGATACGTGGTGCGAACGTGCCGGCTTCCTTCTGCCAAGTCTGTTAAAGGTACACCGGTGCGCTTTTCAACATCTTGGTAGGCGCGGTAAGAAAGTTCACCGTTGGTTTCAGGCGCGAGCTGGAGCACGGCGTCAGAAGCCTGTTCGGCAGACTCAATGGAAGGGCACCGGACGCCCGAAGCAACAACGCTCGGACCGGTTTCAATCATTTGATCGTAGAAGTCGGCAATGGGATATTTCACGCCGTGTACACCGAGGCCGGCCTTTTTTACGGCGGGACCGAGCGCGATAAACCGCTCGTAGAGTCGAGTATAGTCGCGTTCAACAACGGCGATTCTGGGCCCGGTTTTGCCCGGGATAAACTCGCATTCTCCCTTTGTCCAATCGGCCATTGTGGGTTGAGCAAGTTCATCCGGGCTGTCGTGCGAGAGCGGGGAAAGCACAATGTCTTTCACGGGCTCGGGAAGGTGGCGTTTGGCCAGTTCGGCCGTCTTTTTTGCGATTGCCTTAAAGGTTTCCCAATCGCTGCGCGACTCCCAAACAGGAGGAACCGCCGCCGACAGCGGATGGATAAACGAGTGCATATCGGTGCTGTTCAGGTCACTTTTTTCGTACCAAGTGGCCGCCGGCAAAACGATGTCGGAGTAGAGCGCCGACGTGTCCATGCGGAAGTTGACATCCACCACCAGGTCCATTTTTCCGGTGGGGGCTTTTTTATGCCACTCGACGATTTCGGTGTTTCCTTCGGCCGCCTCTTCCGCAACGGCGTTGTGGTGAGTGCCGAGGTAATGTTTTAAGAAAAACTCATGGCCTTTGGCCGAAGCCATGATGGCGTTGCCGCGCCAAATGTACCAAACACGCGGCCAGCTCTCGGGGGCATCGGGATCTTCCACCGCGAACTTGAGCTTTCGATCCGCAATGCGTTTGGCAACATAGGAGACAACATCCGCATCGGACTTGGCACCCGCTTTTGCCGCCGCGGTGGCCACGTTTAGACTGTTTTCTTTAAACTGCGGAAAGAAGGGAAGCCAACCTGACCTTACCGCTCGAATGTTGATATCTATGGTATGAGCTTCCGTCATGTCCCCTGTCCACGGCCCGCCGCCGTAGGTGGAATGTCCGGCGTCATACCTCCACTGATCGCTGTGAATATAGTGCCACGAAGGCGCGTTTTGAAGGCGCGGAACAACACCCCAGTCACGGGCGAACGTGATTGCGGCCCAGCTCGCTTGGGGAGCCAGTTTTTCTTGCCCCACGTAGTGGTTGAGTCCACCGCCGTTTTTGCCGACACAACCCGTCAACATGAGGGCGACAATTCCAGCCCTGTAGATCAGGTTATTGTGGTACCAGTGGTTGACGCCGGCGCCGATAATAATGCTGCATTTGCCTCCAGTCTTTTCGGCCGTGTGGGCCCATTCACGCGCAAATTCGCGAACGGTGTTTCTACCCACGCCGGTAAACTTCTCCTGCCATGCGGGGGTAAAAGGGGCATCTTCGTCGTCGTAGTTTTTGGGATAGTCACCGGGTAGACCGCGCCCCACACCAAACTCGGCAAACAGGAGATCGTACACAGTGGCAACGGTGATGGGGCCTTCCTCGGTTTCGAGAATACGCGCCGGGACTCCTCGGGTAACTTCACGTTCTCTGGCAAAGTCGGCGAAGCGAACATCGGCCACGGCGTCGTGTTTTTCCAAAAACGAGAGCACAGGATCGATGACCGAACCGGCGGTGGGATCTTCCAACTTGAGATTCCACTGACCAGGCTTTTCCTGCCATCGGTGACCCATTGTACCGCCGGGTGTTTTTGCTTCACCCGAGGCATCCATAATGAGGAGCTTCCACTCCTTGTGCTGTTCACCTGAATATTTTTTGAGAACGCCGGCTCGAAGGAATTGACCGGCCTTGTATGAGTCGCCGTCTTTTTCAAGGCGAACCAAAAAGGGCGAGTCGGTATACTTTTTCACATAATCGAGAAAAAAAGCGCTCGGCTTTTCATGGTGCGTTTCGTTCAGGATCACATGGTTGACAGCCATCCAAAACGCGCCGTCCTGGCCCGCGTGTAGGGCAATCCACTGGTCGGCATATTTGGCAACCTGATTAAAGTCGGGCGCGAAAACCACCATTTTGGTGCCGTTGTGGCGAGCCTCCGCTGCAAAGTGGCAGTCGGGAGTACGCGTCATGTTCAGGTTGGCACCCATGACGGCTGTCATTTTGGAGTTGTACTAAGCGGCGCTTTCGGCAACGTCGGTTTGCTCACCCCAAATTTCAGGCGATGCGGGAGGAAGGTCGCAGTACCAATCGTAGAAACTCAGATTGATACCGCCGAGCAACTGTAGAAATCGGGCGCCCGCGGCATAACTCATCATTGACATGGCAGGGATGGGTGAAAACCCCGCCACTCTGTCAGGTCCGTGTTTTTTGACTGTGTGGATGTTGGCGGCGGCGCTGATTTCCAACACTTCATCCCACGACGTTCGGCGAAATCCGCCCTTGCCGCGCGCCCGCTGGTATGAAGCTCGGGCCTCGGGGTCCGACTGGATCCACGCCCAGGCGTCGACCGGGTCTTCGTGGAGCTTTTTTGCTTTTTGCCAAAGGTCGGCCAAAATGCCGCGAATGTAAGGGTATTTCACTCGAATGGGTGAGTATAAATACCACGAAAACGAAATGCCTCGCTGACACCCGCGGGGTTCATACGGGGGAAGTTTTGGGTCGATGAGTGGGTAGTCGAGCGCCTGCATTTCCCACGTGACGATTCCGTCTTTGACGTGGATATTCCAGGAGCAGCTGCCGGTGCAGTTGACTCCATGGGTGCTGCGCACAATGCGGTCGTGTTGCCAGCGGTTTCGGTAGAAATCTTCCCAGGAGCGCGTTTCGGGGTCGATAATGTCTTTGATCCAGCTCATTTTGCGCCTCGCAGAACAATGCCCTTGCGAACTCCGTTGAGCCTCTTACCGGAGGCCGCACCGATCACGAGGAGGGCGGCCATGGCAGAAAGTGCCCCCAGGTAGAAAAAATTACTGTCAGATGGAACCGTTCTCGGATCCTGACTGGCAGAGTACAAAAAGGCCTTTATTTTAAAGGATTCTTGATCTGACAGCGGAGCTTTGCCGTACAGATCTTTCATGAGGGGAAATGGTGTACTTGATAGGGCCGAACTGGTTCCCTGTTCACCCAGGCGGGCAAACGCGTGAGTCAGGTCTTTTGCCAACGTTCCGCCGCCGACAAGCCCCGCGCCGCGCACGTTGTGACAGGAAAGGCAGGGCGCCCCTCCGTTGGCGAGTGGAGTGGAACCTTCAAAAAGGGCTTTTCCGGCCTGAACGTCCGCCGGAGTGGCATCTTTGGCGGGTTTAACTTTGGCTGTTGCCAACCGGCATCCTCCCTTTGCCGAGCACTCATCCAGGTATTGGAGTATACTGGTAAGTTCAGCATCGGTAAGCTGTTGGTCGGGCATGCGCGCGCCCTTGAACTTTGTCAGAAGTTCATTTGCCACCGAGTCGCCCTTGTCGATCACGTCACCGGGAGTTCGAATAAACGCGGTGAGCCACTTTTGATCGCGCCGTTTTGTAACACCCATCAAGTCGGGGCCGGCCCGATCTCCCTCCCCAATCGAATGACAACCGCCACACTTCTTACCAAACATGATAGCCGTCGGACTGGGTGAATCGGCGGCATCGGCGGAGGCTGTAGCGGAAGGAGCCTGGGCAATTGCCGAGGCGCTCACCAGGGAAAACGATGCAGCGATAGCGGCACCGCAAATGCGGAGGAATAAAGGTCGACAGCGCATACGCGTCCCTTTTCTGATGAACCCGCTTCGCAAGCCGTACGCCACTTGGAAGGGTCAAACTTCAACGTGAGAGTTTCGCCGGTCTCAAAATCCGATTCTGAGAAACGGTAAGAAGGCCTTTTTCATCGCTGAGAATCGAGAAATTTCGCGGAGTCGCTTTTTTCGCAGGCGCCGCAGTCGGTGCGCAGGGGCTTGTGGAACCTGCGGCGATCTCTCGAAGAGGAAAAGTTGAAGTCCACATGGCCTCCCCATTGCAAAAGTAACTCGCGATCCGTCAGGCTGTGATTCATGCCCAGCTCCGCATTGCCCCACTTGCTCCCCTCGCGCGCCGACTTGGTTCGCACCTGGCTGCGCGCCGCCGTCGTGGGCTCAACAAGCCTGGTGCTTTACTTCGCCGGGTACGAGTTGGTGGAACGTGTGTACATGCGCGGGCGCCTTCCAACAGAAACTTTGTTTGCGCTGCACATGATCCGAGGCATCTCGGCATCCATCCTTGTGGGCACAATTTCGGTCGCGGTGGTTTGGGTTGTTCGAGGTCGGTATGAACGCGCCTTCGCCGAAGCGCATAGGAGGTTGGAAGAGGCCATGGAAAGGCGCATTGCCGAAAGCGAACAGCTTCAGGCATACCTGCGCCATCAAGAAAAAATGGCAGCCATTGGTGTACTCTCCGCGGGGATCGCCCATGACATTGCCAACCCCCTCGCGTCCATGTCGAGCGAGCTGGAGATGTTGGAAGATGAAACCGACCTGTCCAGGGTGAAGGCGTCGGTGGCCGAACTTCGGCGGCTGACAAGTAGAATTGAACGCATCCTTCGCGAGATGACAGCGTTCGCACGGCGCCGGGGAGATGAAACCATTGAACTGCCAATGCGCACCGCGGTTGACGACGCGCTGCGAATGGTCCGGCACGATCCCCGGGCGAGAAAGGTCCAATTCGAGATAGAGGTGCCCGCCGATCTACCCAAAGTGCGCGCGGTGGAAGACCACCTTGTCATGGTGTTTGTCAACCTGCTTATCAACGCTTTCGATGCAATGCCCGAGGGCGGAACGGTTCGAATTGTGGGCAACACGTTGGGTGGAAACATTCAGGTTCAGGTTATGGATACCGGCACGGGTATGACGCCCGACGTGTTGGCACGCGCGCGCGAACCCATGTTCACCACCAAAGAACGTGGTCGAGGGACGGGCCTCGGACTCAGTGTTTCCAACGGTATCATCGAGTCGGCGGGGGGTGCTCTGGAAATCGGCTCCGAACTGGGAAAGGGAACGTGTGTGACAATTACCCTACCCACGGTGGCAAACGTTCAACTCAAACCGGCGACGGAAAAAAGGGAGGGCAACCATGTCTGAACGTCTCTTAATTGTGGAGGATGAAGAAACTCTCCGCCGAAACCTGGCACGTTTCCTTGCCCGCGATGAACACGAAGTGGACGCATTTGCCACGGCGGAGGAGGCGTTGGAGGCGGCCAATGACAAAGAGTACACAGTGGCCCTCATCGACGTGCGCCTCCCCGGTAAGGACGGCATTACCCTGACAGGCGAGCTTTTGGCGCGTTGGCCTGACACGGCTGTTGTACTCATGACAGCGTATGCAAGCGTTGAGTCGGTGATCGACGCCATGCACGCGGGCGCTCAAGACTACCTTCTCAAACCCGTGCTCATGAAAGAAGTGGCCCGCAAAATCGCAAGGGCCGGCGAAATGCGGCGTTTGACGCGCGAAAATGCGCGACTCAGGCAACGCCTGCAAGTGATGGAGCAACGGGAGATTGTTGCGAAGAGCGACAAGATGAAAGAGGTGGTTGCACTCGTTCGTCAAATGTCAACCTCCACAAGGCCGGTGCTTTTTCAGGGAGAGAGTGGGAGTGGAAAAGAAGTGTTGGCCCACCTCCTCCACGACGCTTCGCCGCGGGCGGGAGGGCCTTTCGTGGCGGTGAGTGTGGCTGCCATTGCCGAAAACATGATTGAGAGTTGCCTTTTTGGACACGAAAAAGGGTTTATGGGAGGCGACACTCGGAGGGATGGATTATTCAGAACCGCTTCGGGAGGAACATTGTTTTTGGACGATATCGGCGACATGCCGCTCGCCCATCAAAGCAAGCTGCTCCGTGCGCTTGAAGCGCGTGAAGTTCTACCCGTCGGGGGCGACAGGCCCATGCCAATCGACGTGCGCGTGGTCGCCGCAAGCAATCAGGACTTGAGTACACTTGTACGCGACAAACGTTTTCGCAATGATCTCTACTTCCGGTTGAGCGGACTCAAAGTGGAGGTTCCACCCCTGCGCGCTCATACCGGTGACATTCCCGCATTGGCAGAGATGTTTTTGCAGCGCTACGCGCGTGAACACGGACGATTTGTACTGAGTTTGGATGCGGCGGCCGAGCAGCGCCTCATGGCCTACGCGTGGCCGGGCAACGTGCGGGAGCTTGCAAATGTGATGGAGCGAGCGGCTCTTTCGTGTGCGAGTCAGACCATTACCCTGACAGATCTACCCCCTGAAATCAGCGGCCGACCTGAAACCGAAACCGGCTACCAACACGCCATGGAAAGTTTTGAAAGGGAGTTAATTCGACAAGCTCTGGAGCGCTCGGGGGGTGATCGCCGCGAAGCGGCGCAATCGTTGGGGTTGGCGCTCGCTACACTTTACAGGCGAATTGAGAAATTGGGGTTGAAAGAATCGTCGCGCAGTGCGGGCGACAGTCATGTGGACGGTCCAGTCTCAGGGTCGAGATAAACGGGTCGGGAAAACCATGGAACACGAAAAGCTCACCTTCCAAAAAGCGGTAGAACCAAAACATCTGAAGGCGGCCATCGCCGCGGGTGAAGCCCTTCGAAGCGCGATCATGGGCGACGAAAAAACGAGGGAGCCCATGAACGCGCTCGTCATCTGGACAGAACTTGGCAAAGGACTGGCCGGTAAACTTGAACGTCAAGGGGCGGACGTTGGGCTTTTGGGTAGGTTGATCGCCGGGTATTGTTCGGAGAGAGCGCAGGGCGGCGTCGCCGACCTGAATGAATTCGCTTACAGGGTAGATCCAACAAAGCGCCTTTCATCCGGGGAGTTGGCGCTCGCCCTCACAAGGGTAGAACGCGCCATCGGCGACCGACTGGGTGCGCTCTGGGCCGACGGTGACGGGGGTGCTCACACGAGGGAAGATTTTTTGGCGACGGTTCGAGGTTGGTTTCCCGTTGGAATTGAACTTGTACAATCTCTTCCCGGCGCGCAAAACCGAAGCGAAGCAGAAGTTCATGCGGCACTGGGGGCCTGGTGCGATCGGTATCTACCCAAAGACACTTCCGGTCCCGAAGAACTGGGCGTGCGGCGCGAAAAGGGCGTTCGCGAGGCGGGAGCATGCTGATCTTAAAAAAGAAGCCAACTCAACCGGTGAAAGAACCGGACTGCCTGGACCTGATGCTTGAGTGCCACGACAGAATTCGGCGCTTTATGCGAATGGCCATTTGGCTTGCCCACGCGGAGGACACCCCGGCCAATGCCATCAGCGAAACGGCGGCCTCCGTGCATCGTTATTTCGCAGAAGCATTGCCACGTCATAGTCAGGACGAAGATCTGTCGCTTGCTCCGCGCCTCCTGACAAAAGAAATTCCAGACTCGGTTCGTACCTCGGTGGGGATGATGACGCGGCAACACCCCGGCTTGGAAGAAGTGCTTTCAACGCTGATTCCGGCGTGGGCAAGCGTCGCCCAAAACCACGAGACACTTTCAGACCACGCGAGCGTGTTGCGAAAGCTGACCGAGCAGCTCCAGGGTATGTGGCTCATTCACCTGGGGTTGGAAGAAGACACGGTTTTCCCCGCGGCGAGGCGATTTCTTACCACATCTGAAATGAAGGAGATTTTAACCGAGATGAGGGACAGAAGGAGCGTATAGCCGAGCGCGGCGAACTGCGCTGAACGGCAACGCTCTTCGTGTGCGTACACACGATTCAGGTCGGGTGTACACGTTCTGAAAAGGGGTGGAAGAGACTGCTACTTTTTTGCTCGATGGGCAACTGTCAGGTTGTCCCAACGGGTGTTCATTGCCTTTTGGCAGTGAGGTGGTTTATGCGAAGTGCCGTATTTGTCGCTTGTTTTTCTGCCAGTTTGCTTTTGGTAACCGAAAGTGTTGGACAGGCTCCGGGAGCCTCGTCCACTCAACCGCAACCTACTCCGGCTCCACTTCCCGCCGCACCTGAACAACCGGTAGTACCGCCTCCCGCCGAACCGGCGCCCGCGGCGGCGCCGCCCGCGCCGACCCCTGCCAAGCCCCCTCTCTACTCCCTGCCGTGGGGTCTTCGGCCCGCTCAACCAGTGAGCGTCTTGCGTCTCGATACAGTGATTGCTCCCCACACAATCAAGGCCGAAGACGGAACCGTTTCAGGTGAAACAACCGTTGTTGGAATGGCGCTCGCCAGCTACAAAGTTACCCCGTATTTCGCGCCATTTTTGCGAATGGGATTTGTACAAAACGGTGACACCACGGGGGCAACAAACCTTGCCACCGGCGCCACGTTGGGTGTTCCGCTCGATGGGCCGATGAGGGTTGCCTTCTTCTTGGGGTTCGCCTTCCCACTTGGTTCGGGAGGGGGCGACAAACCTGACACAGAAGCGGCTGCCGCCGATTGGCAAAAAGCGGGAGCGACGGTTAGAAAAGGCATCCTCACAAGATCGGCCATGGACAATGCCATGTTCGCCATGAACGACTTCACCATCTTCCCCGGTGTGGATGTCGCGTACGTGGCTCACGGGTTAACCGTCCAGGCAGAAGTGACAATTCTCAATCTGACGCGCGCCCAAGCCGACAAAGCGCAGGTAGACTCGTCAAAGACAAACCTGACAACCGGTCTTCACGTGGGGTATTTTTTCATTCCAATGTTGAGCGCGGGCGTTGACCTTCGTTACCAACACTGGCTCTCCACCCCCGCGGCGGTGGCGGCCGATCCAACGGGTGATTCACGAAACAACGTGAGCTTTGCTCTGGGCGTTCGCGGTCACTTCAACGTGCACAAATCGCTGTGGATCAGGCCGGGCGTCTCGTATGGTAGACTGCTGGATTTGCCGGCCAGCAATTCTGACTACAATCTCATTCAGATCGACGTTCCGATTCTCTTCTGACTCCGTTCACTTTCGAAGATCGAGGAGTTTTTGCAGCTGCGGAAACACGTTGACGGCAATGGGCCCCACAGGTTCATACGTGTCGGGGCCCACAACAGGCTTATCTGCGAACATGGGTAGACCGCGGTTCGCCCGAACAATTTCAATATCAGACTGCATTTTATCCATGGAAGGATAGCGATGCTAGGGTCGCTTGCGCATGGCAGTGGTGATCACAGCAGCGACCTTCGGGGGTAGATCGGGACAGATTTCTTCAGGTGCGGGTGGAGAAGTGAGCACCACGCGCGCGATCATTTCGGCTTCATCGCGCGCCATAAAGGGAAGTTGACCCGTGAGCGTGCGGTAGAGAACGGCGCCCAAACCGTACACATCTGTTCGAGCGTCAACGGGATCTGAAAGCCCCTGTTCAGGCGCCATGTACTCCGCTGTACCAACGGCCATTCCAGCGGCGGTCATGGTGGATTTTCGAAGCCGCGCAAAGCCGAAATCAAGAAGTCGAATGTCGTAAGGTTCTCCGGGCTCGCCGATCAAAAACAGGTTGTCAGGTTTCACATCCCTGTGAATAACGCCCACTTGGTGAGCGGCGGAAAGCGCCGAAGCGGCTTTACCAAGAAGGGGTATTGCGAGAGACGCCGGCATTCTCTTCTCACGCCGCAGGTAGGCGCCGAGCGTTTCGCCGAACATGTACTCCATGACAAGGTACGGTGCGCCGTCGCCCCGCTCGCCCGTATCAAACACTTTGACAATGTTGGGGTGATCTACCCCTGCAATCGCCGTGGCTTCACGTAGAAAACGCTCTCGCGCTTCTCGATCTTTGTGCGCCACTACGTCCAAAACTTTCACGGCAACGGGTTCACGCGTTTCAAGATCCTGCGCGAGGTACACACGCGCCATTGCTCCCTTGCCGATGAAGCCGCGCACCTCGTAACGCGCACCGAGGAGCACGCCGGACTGAACCGACGGGAGCGCCGACAGGGCTTCCACGTTGGCGGTTGCAGAAAGTTTGTTGCCATCTTGAGGGCAAAAACGAGCCTCATCACCCCACGAACGATTGCACCGTGAACACCACATGTCCGTTGGAGTGTACACGACCCGGACACATGCGCGACTTGGTGCATTTGTAAAAAACAAGCCTGGACGCTTGTTCCGTTGCTCGCTATGCCCGCGGCCGTCATGACTACCGAAACCGATCCGGGCGTTGGCGAAGCTGCAAAGCCCGTTCTCTCAAATTTCGATCCGGTTCCCGCTCTCGTTGCCGAATTGGGTCTGCCCTACGCG
The DNA here is from genome assembly GCA_016712345.1 of Polyangiaceae bacterium. Classification (GTDB taxonomy): domain Bacteria; phylum Myxococcota_A; class Polyangia; order Polyangiales; family Polyangiaceae; genus JADJRH01. The sequence goes on along the minus strand of JADJRH010000011.1, from coordinate 252,927 downwards.
GGGGTCTCTGCGGTGGTGAAGCTCCTCGGTGAAGGAGCGACCGTGCCGTTTGTTGCGCGGTACCGCAAAGAGGCAACCGGCGGCCTGGATGAAGTGCAAATCCGCACGATCGAAGAGCGCCACGCGTACGTGAAAGAGCTTGAAGAGCGGCGCGCTGTGGTGCTGTCGGAGATCAAACGGCAAGGCAAACTCACGACAGAACTCGAACAGAAGATCACCTCCGTAAAAACGAAAGCGGAGCTTGAAGACCTTTATTTGCCGTATAAACCGAAGAAGCGAACTCGAGCGATTATCGCCCGCGAGCGTGGCCTTGAACCTCTCGCCGACAGAATGTGGTCACAGCCCACAGACTCGCGCCCCGACGACGACGCCAAAGCGTTTGTGAACACGGCGAAAGAGGTTCCCGATGTGTACGCAGCGCTCGCCGGTGCCCGCGACATCTGCGCTGAGCGCATTGCCGAGCACGATCAGGTTCGCAAGCTTGTGCGCGAAGCCTTCTTAAAAGAGGGCAAAGTGAGCGCTATCAAAAACGAAGATTTCAAAGACAAAGTCACCAAGTTTGACATGTACGCGGCGTTTGAAGAGCCGATCGCAAACATTCCTTCGCATCGATACCTCGCCATTCGACGCGGCGAATCGGAAGGTGTTCTGCGGGCAAACTTGACGATCGATGAGACGCAACACCTTCCTCAGATTGAAGCGCTCGCGGGAGTGAAACCCGCATCACCTTGGGCTCCCGAGCTGAAAAAGGCCGTGGCCGACGCAACGAAACGTCTGCTTCTTCCCACAATTCAAAGCGACCTGCGCGTCGACATGAAAATGATAGCCGACCGCGGCGCTGTGGATGTGTTTGCGTCCAATCTGCGTGAGCTGTTACTCGCTGCGCCGTATGGAACCAAAACGGTGTTGGGGATCGATCCCGGTCAGCGAACAGGCTGCAAATGTGCCGTGGTCGACGCAACGGGCAAGCTGCTCGAACACGACACCGTGTATTTGGTGCAGGGCGACGCCGCGTTCGAACGCGCCAAAAAAACCGTTGTTGAGTTGTGCAGGAAACACGGCGCCGCGGCGGTGGCGATCGGCAATGGTACATGGTCGCGAAACCGAAACGTTCGCGCGCGACGCACTCAAAGAGGCCGGTCTCACCGACATCTTGGTTGTGAGCGTGAGTGAAGCAGGTGCCAGTGTGTACTCAGCGAGCGATATTGCGCGCGAAGAATTTCCGGAACTCGATGTGTCGGTGCGCGGAGCGATTTCAATTGCGCGACGCCTTCAAGATCCGCTTGCGGAGCTTGTAAAAATCGATCCCAAATCCATCGGCGTTGGGCAATATCAACACGACGTTTACCAGGGACTTTTGGCCAAAAAACTCGACGACGTGGTGGAGAGCTGCGTCAACCGCGTTGGGGTTGAACTCAATACTGCGAGCGCTCCACTCCTGTCCCGCGTGGCAGGGATCGGGTCGAGTCTCGCAAAGAAGATTGTTTTGCACCGCAACGCCCTGGGAGCATTCAAGTCACGCAAAGCCCTTTTGGAAGTGTCGGGGCTTGGGCCCAAAACATTTGAGCAATGTGCCGGGTTCGTGCGCGTTCGCGGAGGTGAACACCCCCTCGACTCAAGCGCTGTTCACCCTGAAAGGTACACATTGGTCGAACGTATTGCCAAAGATCTGAATGTGCCTGTGGCCGCGCTGGTGGGCGATTCCAAGCTGATCGATCGCATTGATCCCAAACGTTACATTGACGGGGACGTGGGCCTTTTCACGATCAACGACATTGTTTCAGAGTTGAAAAAACCCGGTCGCGACCCGCGCGCCGTGTTTGAACCTCCCAAGTTTCGCGATGACGTTCGGACGATGGAAGATCTGAAACCCGGCATGGACTTGGAAGGTGTGGTGACCAACGTGACGGCGTTCGGCGCTTTCGTGGATATCGGTGTACACCAGGACGGACTTGTACACGTTTCCAAGTTGAGTGACCGATTTGTAAAAGACCCCAATGAAGTGGTGAAAGTTGGCGACAAACTCCGGGTGCGCGTGATGGAGGTGGACATGTCGCGCAAGCGCATTTCGCTTTCTGCAAAAAGGGTGACATGCCCGAAGGGTCGGCAACGCCCGGAGCGCACGGCGCGCAGTCACGAAAAGATCCCCAACCGCAGGCGCGTCAACCTCAAGCCGGCGGCGGAAGGGTGTTTGACTTTCGAACGGCGGACCAAAAGAAAAAGGCCGACAGTGGAGCTGCGGGCTTTAAAAATAACCCCTTTGAAAAGCTCCTCAAACGGTAAGGTCTGAGAGGAGCCGTCGTCCGACGCGCTCTGAAAAGTCATCCATCAGACGGGTACTGTACCCATCGGCGCCAATGGATGTATTCTCGCACCCATGAGCGCTGGGCGGGTACGTCGAACATCTCCGGTCACCCCATCTACCCATAGTATCGCAGCGGACAACAGCGACCCCGAGAGGCCTCCCATTCGCACAAAATATTCGGGCGGAACGCCCAAAGAACGCTCCACTGTCAAAGACCTGGACGAAGTGGCGTTTGAGCGCGAACCGGGAAAGGTCTTTCGAAAAGACGACCGACAGCGCGTCGCTGAACCTGTATCCCCGCCTTATCGTCATATCTGTGCGCTGCGCATTCGAGCCGCCGATGGGAAGGATTACGTGGGAACGGGGTTTGTTATCTCGCCCCGCACGGTGATCACTGCCGGCCACTGCTTGTACGTGCACGCCCACGGGTCGTACGCGCAGCACGTGACAATAATCCCCGCGCTGCGCGGAACTCGGCCGGGGCCCTACGGTGAAATCACATCGTCAAGTTTTGATGTTCACCCCGGCTGGTTAAACGATCAAAACGAGGCGTTTGACTTTGGGGCTATTTTCCTGAGCGGCGCAGGGTTTACAAACTGCGGAGCCATGGGCTTTGCAAGCCTTTCGGATACTCTTTTGATAAAAAAAGAACTGACTGTGTCAGGTTACCCGCGCGATTGCGAAAATGGAACGTGGCCCTACCAACATGCGCGAAGGGTAAAACAGCTCCATTCCCACTTCGTTCGTTATCAAACCGATACATGGGGAGGTCAGAGCGGAAGCCCGGTGTGGACAACCCATGAAGGGAAACGATACGCGGTTGCCATTCATACCTCGGGCGGGCCGGCGTTTAACCAAGCAGTACGGATTATCAAACCGATTTTTGAGCAGCTTCTAACCTGGAAAAAGCAGGGAATGTGAACATGGGAAAGTGGCCCGGCGGTATGGGATGGGTAGTGGGCGCCTCGGCGTTTCTAACGTTGTTTCTGACGGTAGAAAAAGGCTTGGCCCAAACCTGTGTACCCTCTGTTTCATCTGCGAGCGTGGGCACACTGTCGCTCATTCCTCAGATCAACGAGCTTTCATGTTGGGCCGCCGTGGGTGAAATGATCACGGCAAAACGCGGATCGAGGTGTACACAATGCGCTCAACTCAGCAGAAAGTGCAACCTGTGCACCAATCGCTGCTGCTCACAGGGCGCGGGTAACTGTGAAATGGGCGGTTTTGTAGACTGGGGATGGTGCGGATTTTCTGCCAGTTCAACAACAAACGATCGCGCTTTGACTTGGGATGAACTGCGCAATCAAATTGGGTGCGTCAGGTCACCCATCGCCTTTTCGTGGCATTGGGAAGGTGGGGGTGGACACATGATGGTGGCCGCCAAGTACAAAGTATATTCAGGCTACGGAAACTGGGTGTATGTGTACGATCCCGACCCGGTGGACGAGGGGGATGTGTTTTGGTTGGACTATCCAACCTATGTGGAAGGGGAGTACCACACTCACTGGCGCGACGATTACAACGTCAAGGTGGTGGGCGAATGAAAACGCATGCAAAAATGCCCACCATTGCGGCGGTGCTCCTCGGATTTTTGGCTACTGCCCCAGCCTTTGCCGGTTGTGAGGGTTGTTGCGGACCGATTGAGCCGGGGCCCACCGGCTCTTCGTCCGGGTCGGGTATACCCACAGCCAGTGGAACCACAACGTCCTCTACAACGGTAGAAAAGTCTCCCACGTTTCCAACACCGCAAAAAGCGGCAGACGAGGGGCTTTTGCGCTTGAAAGGGTTGGTTGACGATGAAACTGCCACCGAGTTGGGGTTTGCCTCGGGGGCAGAAGCGCAGAGTGCCACGCTCGGTACGCCTGTGGAACAACGCTTCGTGAGACTGAGCGCACTGAAAGCGTATAAGGCCGGCGCCCCCGTAGAATCGGTTGCACCGGAGGTTACCCATTGGATCTACCCGGTGCTGGCCGGTGAACAAACAAAGTGTCAGGTGTGGGTTGAAAAAGTCAAAGAGGGCTTTGCGCCCACACAGCTCGGACGGCCGAAGGCGGCCAAAAAAGCGGTTACATCACAAAGCGACTTTGCAAAGCAGGCCAAGCGGCGACGAGAGCAGGTGTACTTTTTGTGGATTCCGGCGCTCAACACGCGCGTGGCGGTGACCGGCTCGGGGGCCGATGCTCAAATGGGTTTTGCCGGCGCCAAGTCAAAATTCGACAAGTGGGAAGGGAAGATCACTTCATCGGCCGACATGTTGAGCGCCCTTGCCGACGCGGCAAAGTTAGTTCAGGACGAACCTCATTAGTCAGTATAGAAATGTTCCCACCGCATGCGCACATAACCGGGTGGAGGTGAGGCGCCCGGTTCTGCCAGGAGCGGCGCCATTTCAGGGTCTTCAGACATGACTTTGGCTTTGGCCAAAACGCTCCAATCATGCTCAAAAAGAGCCTTGTAATAAGCGGTGATTTGAGAACTATAAAAAATGAAACTCGCATCGCGATTTTCGGTCGTGCCCTGACTTGTCCAATTGTGACTGCCAACGATGGTCACCTTGTCGTCAATGAGAATGCCTTTGGTGTGGCAGTTTTTCTGGAGTTTGACGCGTTTCATGTCAAAGCCGCGATCTTGAAGAGCGGTCAGGGCGTCACGATCGCTAGCGGAGTGAAACGATCGGAAGATGATACGCACGTCGAGCCCTTGCGCCTGCTTCTTTTGCAAAAGCTCAACCAAGCGAACGAACTCGGCACGGGGGTATTTTGATATTGAGAGCGACTGATTCTGAAACAGAATGGCGCTTTCGGCCTTTTCCAACTCATCGGCAACCGAACCCGCAAAGTTGTCAGGCGTGAGCAGAGGTTTAACTGTGAGTTTGTTGCGACCTCTGAAAACGAAGCGTTTGGGGGCAAAATAGGTGGGCAACTCACCTCGCTCGGCATCGAGCAAAAGCGATGTGGGCACAAACAAGTCGGGCAGATCTTCCGCGGCTTCAGGTGCGGATTGATATTGGGACGCCTGCTCAAAGTCGTGTTGAATGAACTTTTCAAACGTTTGAGCGAGCCCCGCGTGTTCAATAATAGCGTGCCATTCACGGTTGTATTTGCCAAGCACGTCCGTTCGACCGGAGTCGGGACCGGTGCAATCAACGTTGGGTAGGTTTGAAGTTTGCCAGTTTCCGCTTGAAAACTGGACAGTGCGCCCGTCGATAACGCAGACTTTGATATGGTAGGCGCTCGGGTAGATTCCACCGCTTGTTTTGTCTTTGTACTTAACGGCCGCCCACCTGTATTGAAACCATTCGTCCCCAAGAAAATTGTGGAGGTCTTCAATAACCTGCTCTTCTGTATAATCGCCGGCTTTGGTGCTATGGACATCGTTTGGAGTGGGCAAGCTCACTTTGGGGTCGAGCACCAACGTCAACCCGCCCGTGCTCTGACTCAATGCGCTTTTCACCGCTTCAAGCACGTGGGGCGCGGTAAAGTCGTACATGGCAATGGTGAGGCGATCGCGGGTGGTTTGCAAGGCTTCACGCAGGGTGGGAAACCCGCGGTCGGGGCTCACATAACAGGTGACCGCCATGTTGCCGGTAACCGGTTCGAGCGACGCGTTGTCGGGCGGGATGTACTCATCGGTTTCAATAGTGAGCGCCGAAGACTCGGCCTCGGAACCGCGAAGCTCCCATCCGGGGATAAAAGCACTTTCGGTGTCGAGAGCGCCCGATTCGCCGGCAAGATGTGAGCGTAGTTCTTCGGGCGAGGCGGGCCGAACATCCACTGGGATACCGCCGATCTCAATGGGTAGGAGATCTTCCTTCGCAAGTTCATTCCGGGGCTGTTTGCGGCGAACGGTAACCACAACGGCGGGTTGACTCGTGATCCACCCGTCTTTGAATTTGAATCCGGGTTTTACAGAAATGACATTTGGATTTTGAAGGAGATCCTGTTCACATTCACGAACGGCTTCAGAAACGCGTTTAAACCCTTCGCGTTTGGTTCCACCTTTGTACTCCGAGACAAGTGGAGCCACTCTGCCCGATACCTTTGCGGACAATAGGTAACCTCCGACTTGAATGCCGGCGACGGTGACGTCTTTTTGATGGTAGGTGGAAAACAGTTTTGCGGCTTTTCTACGTTCGCTTTCGAGATTGTGGGGCACGTCATCGGAGGGAAGAATTTCTACCCGAAGCCCTCCAGAGGTAAGGTATGCCGCCCCGTCTTGAATGACAACTCGACCTCGAAATTGAGTGGAAGGGGTTGGGGATGTGGTAACCCGAATGGGCTCGCGCGGTTTTTCGTGGATCGTTCCGGGTTGGGTAGGTGTCTGGCCGTCCGACCCATCTTCAAAAAAACTGTCCAGACTTGAATCGTCCGCGGGCGGCCCAGCTTTGTCGGGTTTTGGGTTGATTCCACTCTTGGCTTTGCTCGATGCCATACGCTTCTTCCTGCCTGCAAATGTGATGCGGTTGTGTGGATGGTGCACGTGATGGCCGTGGGCCCTAACCATTTCTCCCTTTGAGCTTCCATTCCTTGAGCTGCAAAAATAGGTCTTTGGTGATGCGCGCTCCTGAATTGGCAACGCCGCCTCGGTCGCCGTAGTTGTGGACACCGACAGCCACGGTTTTTGTTTTGCCTGAAATGGGTAGTTGTAAGAACACGGGGCTTCCGCTCTGACCGGCAAACGTGTCCACTTCGTAGTAGAGGCGGCGGCGGGTAACGCGCACGACTTTTTGGGCGCAGGACCATTGTGTACCCACCTCCACGGGATCTGTTTTGTCGGTGGGATAGCCGGCAACGTTCACCATGGAGTCTTCAAGATCGGCGTCGCCGTAGGCCGCAAATGCGAAATAACCGAGGCTGTCCCAATCTGCGGGTGGGTTGGGAATAAAGATCGCCCCAAAGTCCCATTCTTCATCCACGTGTTGCCACCAATTTTCAGGCGCTTCGAACGACGTGGAGCGCGCGGGGGTGACCGGTGAGCGCGGCTTTCCACCAGTGGTAAGACCGTTGGCTCCGGGGTAGATTTCAATCTCGGCGGCCCAGTCATTGTACCGGTAGTCAGGATCTGTTCGGCTTCCGCGAATGTGTGGAAAAACGCAGTGCCCCGCGGTAATGATGGTGTTCCGACCGATTAGCCATCCGGTTCCAACGAGGCGGCGATTGTCTTTGAGGCGAATGCGAAGGGAACAGATCTGACGCCACGGCGACTGGGTGGTATCGGTGACGCGAACGCGATCGTCGCTTGGACCTACCACATATTCAGGATCGAGAATGCTGCGGTAGGTTGCGGTGAGCGCATCGGCCCATTCAGGTTTGGGGGGAGGAATTCTGCCTCGAAATGCCCTTCGAACCTGCGGTTCAAAACTGCCCAACTCGGTGTCGAGGCCGGACTTTGGAAGCGCGACCGCCGTAGGCCCAAGTGTACGCTTTTCAGGTGTGTACACCGGCGGCCCATCGGCGCTCTTGCGGGTAACAATTGGCATGGACGACCCTCCAACGCGGCTATCCCGATGGAAGCTATCGGAGCAAAAGCGCCGTCGTAAAGGGAAGAGCGGACCTCACGGGATCATTCCGCCGTTTTCAGCGGCGCCGCGGGTGAGCACTTCACACCCGGTTTTGGTGACCACCAGCGTGTGTTCAAACTGAGCGGACAACTTTCCATCGGCGGTGACCATGGTCCACTGGTCGTCGAGGGTGACAATGCCTGACGTGCCGGCGTTCACCATGGGTTCAATGGTGAAGGCCATACCGGCCCGCAGGCGCATTCCAGTGCCTCGGACGCCAAAGTGGTTGACGTGCGGGGCGGCGTGCATGTTTCGGCCGATGCCGTGTCCGCCCACTTCGCGAACGACGGAGCAACCTTCGCGGTGAGCGAGCTGTTCAATGGCGGCGCCGATGTCCCCCAGGCGAGCGCCTTCTCGAACGACGGCAATTCCGGCCTCGCGGCAACGTCTGGCCACGTCCACAATATGGCGGGCATCGGGGGAGGGTTCACCCACAAAAAACGTTGCGGATGTGTCGCCGTGGAATCCTTGAATGCAGGTTGTAACGTCGATATTCACAATGTCGCCCTGTTCGAGAACCTCGTCTTTCGAAGGGATTCCATGGCAAATAACAGCGTTGCGGCTGGTACACACCGCGGCCGGAAACCCGTGGTAACCGAGCTGACTTGGGGTGCCACCGCGCCGGGCGGTATCGAGTCGCACGAGTCGATCGATGTCGGCGGTGGTCATTCCCGAGCGGAGTTGAGAAAACACCCATGCGAGCGTTTCGGCAGCGGCTTTGCCGGCGCGTCGCATCGCTTCCACGTTGTGTACATTTAAGATCTCCACGGACATGTGCGCAGTCTCGCGTGGGGCGCGCCGGAGATTCCAATACCGTTTTGGTATGGGGCGGTGCGCGGCGCTGATATGGTGCAGGCGTGAGTCTGGCGCAGATTCGATACTTCGTTGCGGTCGCCGAAGAGGGTCACGTGGGCCGCGCTGCGATGCGTTTGCATGTGTCTCAGCCGCCGCTCTCGCGCTCTATTCGAAGCTTGGAAGATGAGCTTGGTGCGCCGCTCTTTGAGAGGACGCCCCGGGGTATGAAACTGCTTCCGGCGGGGGACCGGTTTCTCGGTCGCGCGCGCAGAATCTTAAGCCTCGTGGATGAGGCGGCCGCCGAGTTCAGCGTTCGTGAAGGCGATGGGCGGCAACGCGGCGAAGCCAGTTAGAAAAGAGTGCTCGGCCCTGTTCGCTGAGAATGCTCTCGGGGTGAAACTGCACACCTTCGATTGGACGCGTTCGGTGACGGACGGCCATGATCTCACCTTCAGGCGTCCACGCGGAGATGTGCAAACAGGCCGGCAGCGACTCGGGCAATACCACGAGGGAGTTGTACCTTGCGGCAACAAACGCCTGGGGAATGCCTTCAAAAATGGTCTTTTCGTCGTGCTCAATGATCGACGTTTTTCCGTGGAGAGCGCGATCGGCAACGGTGACGCGACCGCCGAACGCCTGCGCAATGGCCTGGTGGCCAAGGCACACGCCGAGCATGGCGATCCGGTCGGAGTGATCGCGGAGAATGTTGAGCGTGGCGCCTGCATCGTCGGGTGTACACGGTCCGGGTGAAAGGACAATGCCGTCGGGGGCGAGCGTTGGCACTTGGGAGGAAGTGATCTCGTCGCAATAAACAACGTCGCACCGCGCGCCGAGCATGGCGAGCGCCTGGACGATGTTGAAGGTGAACGAGTCGTAACAGTCCACCACAAGGATGTGTACACTCGCTTCAGGCGAGCCGACGGTGATCATGGCCGTGCGGACGACGTGGGGCGTGCGGGGAGGAAGCCGTTTTCGCGGAAAAAGCGCTCAATTCGAAGGTTTACAAGCTCGGGAAACTCAACGCACGTGTAATGTGTACCCCCGCGCACCACGAGCATGTCGGCGTTGCGAATGTTGCGAGCCATTTGTTGAGCGAGCGCGCGCGGCGTGAATGCGTCGCGATCGCCCGTGATCACAAGCACGGGAACGTTGATGAGCGGCAGGACATCGTTGGCGTCGTGTGTACCAATGGCTTTGAGGTTTTGAAAAAACGCGTCCATGTCGAGGCCGCCGTATTGATGAACGAGTTCTGCAAAGACGCCGTCGTCGAACGTTTCACCCACAAGGCCCATGCGTTTGAACCACACCACCGTTTCGGGCTGGCTTGTGGTTTTTTGAGCGAGTTGCTTCGCAAGCGAATGCGCTTTGCGCGCCAATTCAACGAGCGAGGGCATCACCGCTTTCATCCCAGGAATGGGCGTTACCGTGTCGAGCGCGCGCCCACTTGTGCCGTTGATGAGCACAAGGAGTTTGATCATTTGGGGAAGGCGTCGGTAAGCCTCAAGCGACACTTGCACGCCCATGCTCCAGCCGATTAACGCAGCCGACGTGATGCCTTCGGTCTTGGCGATGATCTCCAGATCGCGCACGTGGTTGGGGATTGCGTACGCAGCGCTCTCACCGCTCTTGGGTTTTTCAGAACTGTAAAGGCCGCGATAGTCCCATGTGAGCAGGCGATATCGATCGGACAGGTAGTCAACCTGGGCACGCCACGATGCGGGAGGACCGCCGAGGCCGTTGGCAAGCAAAATCACAGGCGCCCCCGGAAAAGGTTCACGGGTGACGTGGTACGCGATCTTCGTCCCGTCAAAGCTTGTGACGTATCGCGTGTCGACTGCAAATGGGAGCCGCGGCAGCATCCGCTTTCGCTCTAGCCCGGCAGCGGATGGAGAGCCAACTTTGGCGCCCGAACAATTTGAGGAGGGTCCGTAGCGTTGACATCCCATGCGGCACGCCGTTAACGTGCCGAAGCTCTGGATCGCTACTGTTTGCCGCGGGAGCGCAGCCCCAAAACCTGCGCTTACCGAGCGCGGTGCTCGCTCCAATCGGGACTGAGCGCTCACGAGGTTCGAGGAGCCGATGGCGGAAGAAAAGAAGAAAACCAAGATCGATCTGAAGGCGCGCTTGGGCAAGACGCAAACCGGAATGGGCGGCTCGGTGCCGCTCCCAGTTCCGGGCGCTGCCCCTTCATCGCAACCGGGTGCTTCGGCCCCGCCGTCTTCAGACGGAGTGCCCGCGCCCGTTCCGGCGCCCACCCCAAGCGTGCGTCCGTCGGCGTCGGGTGTTCCCACACCGATCGCCGCGCCGATCTCCCCCGGCATTCCGCTTCCGCCGTTTGCTCAGCCGCGGCAGTCGCAACGTGAACCGGCTCAAAAGCCCACGGCAGCTCAACAGACAATTAAAGTTGAGGTCGGCGAAGAGGTTCATGAAGAGCGCAAGAAGGCCAACACGCGCGCCATCCTGTTCGCCGTGCTCGGCGCCGTGCTCGGCGCGGCCATCGGCTTTGCTATCGGCGGATTGCAAGAGCGTCGCGGTCGAGCCGATCTGGCGGTGAAGGCAGCCGGCGAGCTTGAAAAAGACGTCAAAGGCGCGAACGACAAGATCAAAGAGCTTGGTGAAAAGCTCCAAGAATCGGCCGAAAAACTGGGCAAAAAAGAGTTCCCAGGAGATCTGGCGGGTGCACTCGGCGGGCTCAACATCCCGTTTGAATCAACCAACCTCGACAAAGCCGGCGTCGGCAGCATGGGCAAAACGCTGCGCTCGCTGTTGAGGTACACATCCACGGTCGAAGAGCTGAACTCCGATCGAGACCAGCTCAAAAACGTGCTCACTTCGCTCCAACCTCAGGTTGAAAAGAGCTGGAAAGAAGAGAAAGAGCCGATCGTAAACTACTCAGTGGTCTTCAGGCCCGAGGGCGGCAAAGGCATGATGGCCGAGCTTGTGCCCAACAAAGATCCTTTCAAACTCGGCGCAGACTTTCCCAAAGAGTACACAATTCTCAAGCCGGAGATGGTTCAGGGCCAACTCAAGAGCAGCGAGAAAAAGGCCAAGCGTTGGGAAAAGGTCTATCTCACAGGGAGCGATCCGGTGGCCATTCCCGTGACCCCGCAAACCACTTCATTTCTCGCGGACAAAGTGGTTCCGCAACTCCGCCTGAAAATCGTGGAGCAAATCGAGATCATCTACGGAAAAAACAAAGGTACACCGCAGGAAACCGCGGGGCTTTTGAAAGACGGCGAAGATCTCGCAAACGAGTTGCGCAAACTCGCGCTCGCTAAGTAGCTATCCGCTGCGTACACAACGGCCCGGAGCTTTGCGGCTTCCGGGCCGGTTCCATTTTGTGGGCCGCTCAACTCGGACACGTGGCGTTTCACGGCCGCCGTGGTTGCGTACACAAGTTGAAGCTCGAAGCGCTTCCGAGTGTACACTCCGCTACTGGTTTTCGTCGCCGCCCGACTCTTGTTTGGGCTTCTTGAAATAGCGGATTCGCTTTGCTTGAAGCGCGTACCACTTGTCGAACGGGACCACCGGGGTGTTCTCGAAAAACCGCCCCGCGCCGGGCGCCTGCGCCCTCGACAGTTTGACCGCCTGCGGGCCCGACGGAGCATGCATTGCCGTGCCCGCAACGCTGGTATCGCCCCCAAGCGCCACCGACCAAGGTGCCTTCAGGAAAAGGTGCGATGAGCACCCGGCCGCTTTCAAAAAGTCGGCGAGCAGCTTGCCGTCCGCGGGTGAAGCCACCTGCGGCGCGGTGACAAGCTCTGCGTACACAAGCATTCCGTCTTCGTCGGCCACGCCAATCGCAGCCACAGCCGATCCGGCGTCCGCGGCGCCGCTCGCGAGGCGAACAGCTTCAGGCACCGGCGCCGTTGCGTTTATCGAAAATGCGCCCGACGAATGCCACAGCGAGGCCGAACCGTCACCGGTTGTCGCTTCACCGGCGTCGGCCACCGCGACCACTTTGCCGCCCTGCGATTTGGCAGCGGCGCCGCTCGATATGAGCCGCGGATCGATCTTGAGTACACGCAGCTTCACGTCGGCGCGCGCCGCATCGGGCCGCACTTCGCTCGTTGCGAGTGCGTATGGAAAGCCATGCTGCGGCAGCCCCTTCAATCGCCACTCCCCCTCGCCTTTTTCCGGCTCTTTGGGCCCTACCGCCAACGGCTTTCCGGGAAGCATCGGGCGCAGCGTCATGTAAAAAAAGTCGCGGCCCTCGCGCTTGATGTAGCGCGGAAAATTCATCAGCCCCATGCCCTTGATGAAGCGTCGCGCGCGAAAACGCCAGCCCTCAAATCCGGGCACATCGCCTTCCTGAAGATCGCCGCCAAGCTGTGTTCCCGGGGCGAGCGGCGACAATTCTTTCTCGGGCGCGACTTGATAAAATTCGAGCCCCGAGTGGCCGGCGTTCATGTCGAGCGCAATGCCAAACTTGCAACGCGTTTGGATCATCGCCTGCGCAAGAGCTTCAGGACTGATGTCGGAGCCGTAAAAGTACGCAACGAAGTGTTCGCGGGTGAGGCAAATGCCCGTGCGAACCGTGTGGGTTTTGTCGGCCCAACCGGGCGGTGTACCACCCCACCAGGTGCGCCCGTACGGATTGAACTTCTCGTCCTGGACCATCACCGTCATGTTTTGGCGGTATGACAAGATCTCGGGCGGCACCGTTTGATCTTCGGGCCAAGTGCCGAACACGGTGGACCCATCTTTTTTCACGGCCACCGTTGCCGCGTATTGTTTCGGCGGAAGGTACACAACGCCGTCGGCCATCATTCCAAACTCGCCGTGCAACGCTTGAAAGCCCGCGTTTGAAGCCGCGACAACGCGTCTCAGCACTTCGGGCGAACGCGGGATCAATCCCGGCCCTGTTTCACCGGTGGCTGTTTTGGGCTCCACAGTGCCTGCCATCATGTGAAGCTCCACCTGCCGCGGATCCCACAATGCAACGTACACACGCGTCGCCTTACGACCTCGATCGGATCGAATAAACGTCGTGAGCACCGCGGGCGGAAGACCGGGTGCAACCCGAATCACCGGATCGTTGTCCTGAGGATTCCACTGGCCTTCACCGGCCAACGCCGGAGTCACGTACGGCTCCAGCGGCGGTGGCGGCCACCCTGTTTCGGGATCGACGGGAATTGTCCGCGTCGGCGCCGCAAGATTTGTTTGGCCGAGATCCGCCGCAATGTCTTCCGCACCGGTGTCGCCTGTTACCGCTTCTTTGTTGCGCATCGCAAAGTCGAGAAGCGTGAACGCCACCGCCTTCACGGTTTGCATGGTGTCATCCCCGACCCACGAAATCGCGCGCACACGATCGACACTCCATTGCACAAGCGTCGGCGGCTTCGCGACATCCACCGGCTGCGATCGCAACCACGAAGGCAACGTTGCGGGCTTGTCGAGCGGAAGCGCAAACACTTGACCTTGGTGCCGAACCACCAGTGTTTCGCCGTCGAGATCCGCGCTCACGGTGGGCGCCGCATCTGCGGGCTGGGCTTCAGGTTCGGCTGCCTGAGCCGTGTCGCGCGCATCGGTCTCAACGGTAAAAACACGCTCGGACACGCCGCGGAGTTGCCCGGTGTTCTGGTAGTTGGTGATCGCGTTTTGCGCTCGCTCAGTGCGCGTCCACGCGGCATCGGCCGGAACCTGTTGCCCTCGAAGATCGATCACGTGAACCGTCTGCGATGCCCCGGCGACGAGTGGACGGGTGACGAATACCGCACGCTCGCCGCGCACGATCGGGCGCGATTCTTCGGCACCGCTCGTTTCGGTCAAGTTGTACACATTGCCAACGCCGAGGAGTACACCTTCCGGCGAGAGCTTCGTTTCCGCCAAATAAACATCCGCAGGTTCACCGGCGTCGGTTCGCCCGCGAACGAGCGCACGCGACACAACGCCGAGCGCTCCGGCCACTCCCCGCGGTGGATCGATCCAAACAATGTCGCTCGGCTCGGCGGTCACCCCACGGCGCGAAAGTTCGGCCCCAAGCGATGCCGCCCGTTCAACATGCGCGCCTTTGGGTGGGTCGGCCATCCATTGCGAAAGCACACCGGCGGCAACACCGATCGCCGCAATATCGCGGAGCCGCCTCCACGAGGCCTTTGCAAAGGGAAGGCGCTTTGAAACATCGGCCTTTCGGCCGGGCGTTTCTCCTGCCGAGTGGGAGTTGTTGGAGTCCGCGCGCGATACCATGACCGTTCTGGAAACGCCCGGCGTCACAACTCTCATCGTTTGAGCCGTTATCCGAGCCGAGAGGGGCTAGCATTGCGCCGCTGCGAAAGCCAAAAAACCTACAAGAAAGGCCATTTTTTCGCGAGGCATTCACCTTCCCTCCCGGCAGAGCGGAGAGTAATGTCAACCCATGGCCGTACAAATCTTCCAACGCGTGCCTTTCGCCGTGGCGATCGCCGCCGCGTCCTTGGGCACTACTGCGGCATGCACCGAAACGCCGCCTCCCCAAACTCCCCTGCCCGCAGCCCACAACACAGGTGGGCCTTGTGGCTTGTCCAAGGGGGACAACCGTCGAAGGAGACAAGTGCATTCGCGAAGAAGTGATGACGGTGGTGAAGTGCCCCTCCGGGAGCCACTTCGAACAAGGTCAGTGCCTTGGAAACATCAATACAGATTGCCCACAAGGCATGTTGTTCAAATCGGGCACAGGGTGTGTTCCGGTCATTGCCACCATTGACCCGGCGCCGTCGGTTCCACCCGGCCTCACCGCAGGCGGGAAATGTCCCGCCGGCATGGTTCACGTCCAAGGTGGTAGTTTCAAGCTCGGCGGATACCACGCATCGGCCGGATCCACCGTGTCGGTGAAAGAATATTGCATCGACCTGAATGAAGTCACCGTGGGTGATTACAAGCTGTGTTCCCAAAAAGGGAAATGCCCCACGTCTCAACTCACATGCAATCCCGGCTCGTCAAGTTTTTCAGCCGGTGACGATCAACTTCCGCTCAACTGTATCGATTATACCGACTCATCTGCCTATTGCAGTTTTGTTGGTAAACGTCTCCCCACCGAAGACGAGTGGGAGTGGGCTGCCCGCGGTGGGAGCCTCGGCCGCAAATACCCTTGGGGCGATACCGAAGATTGGACCAAACTCTGCGCTTCCACACCCAACAAGCGCACGCTGCCATGCCGGGTCGGGAGCTTCCCGAGCGGTGACACTCCACTCGGTATTCACGACATGGCCGGCGGCCTCTGGGAGTGGACAACCACCACCCGCCCTCAAGACAACCTGCAACCCGGCAACCACGCCATTCGCGGCGGCGGCTGGGATATCATGATCGGATTCCCCAGTTTTGCCTCGGGATCGCGCGTTGGGTATGAAGTTACCTACCGCAGCAAAGCCGTTGGTTTCCGCTGCGCCAAAAACCCATAAGGTTTCTGGCCCTCTCACTCCATGGACGAGTATGGCTTGCCATCCACGAGCGGAGTGAATACGCGCAGTCGGTTTGACTTGCCCCTCACCGACACCGCGGGCAATTCTTCCATCTCGTAGTGGGACTTGGCGCCCTCACGCGTTGTTTCGCTCGCAACAATCGGCCTTTTAAGCTCTTTCGACAAACCTTCCATCCGCGACGCCGTGTTGACGGTATCCCCGATCACGGTGTATTCTAACCGATGCTCCGGCGACCCGATATCCCCAAGCACCGCCTCCCCTGTATGAATGCCAATTCCCATTCGAATGAGGGGCTCGCCGCGAGCCTCGCGCTCAAGGTTGAGAATCTTGAGTTCTGCCTTCATGGCCAGGGCGCAGTCTATCGCGTGAACGGCATGTTCCGGGTCATCAAGCGGCGCCCCGAAATAGGCCAAAAGCCCGTCTCCGGTAAACTTGTCGAGGGTTCCGCCGTGACGAAACACCTCGCGAACCATTCGCGAATGAACCTCGTTGAGTAGAGTGACCACCTGCTCGGGTCGAAGCCGCTCCGCAAGCGCGGTAAAGTCACGAATATCCAAAAACAGAACGGTCACCTGCCGCGCTTCCGCACGCTGCTTGTCATCTCCCCGTTCGGCCAGAATATCAGCAACGGTAGGTGAAAAATATCTACCCAAACGTTCGCGCCGAGCCATTTCATCGTTGACCCGTGCAACAAGGCTTCGAACGCGCTGCACCAATTGAGCGGACGCCATGGACGCCAACCCGAGAACAATGGCTGAAGCTACCCATGCCCCTTTGGAAATATTCGCCTGATATTGGAGCGCTATTTCAAACACAGTGGACAGCGCCGCCACCACAACAACCTGTAATTTGCTCAGCGAAAGTGCGGCGAGCAACACCAAAAATACAAATATACCCAGTGCAAAACCGGCCATTCCACCGGGAGAAGGCGCAAGGGGCATGGCGAGCGCCTGCATGATCCAAATCACAGGCACATCCCCAACAGCCACCGTCAACCCGGCCGATTGTGCAAACCGCGGCCATCTGATTCCCGCCCAGTAGACAACCACCGCCACGGGCAAATATGCGGCAAACACAGCCGCATTGGGCGCCCAATCTTTCAGTCCAAAAACGAGCCACAGAAAGAGCGATAAGGCCAATGTGGCGCCCACACCCACGAGACGAACCTGACCCAACTTGTGCGCCATCGCAGCGCGGTGTGCGGCCAGCGTGCGATCAAGGGCTTCCTGATCCACAGGCCGCTCCGGGCCGGACAGGGCGTCTTGAGCGAGCCTGCCTTGGGGGCGCGACGGCTGGGGTTCCTCTTGCGAAGTGCTCACGACGCGCTGTAACCTAACATCCGGGTGCGCACGAAATTCCCTTTTTCAGTCGCACCATTTCTTGAATTTCTTCGGCGATCTCAAGTGTACGCTCCGCGGCTTTCCGAGCCTTCTGTTGGTCATCGGCCGTGGTCGCAAGACGAATCAGAAGCTTTCTACCCAACTCGTGGTGGTGCCCCTCGTCGGGTTGAATCACGTCCCGATAAAGCGCCGCCGTCGCCTCGTCTCCTTTCGAAACACAAAACTCGATAAACACGTTGTTATACACTTTGGCGAGCGCCTCGCGGGCGTATTGTCCCGCCGCAACCCGTTCCACCGTTGTTTCAAGGCTCTTCAGAAACTTGAACATGGGACTATACCCATCTGAAAGCGGGGCCAACGCCGACGTGTTCACCCCCAGTTCTTTCAGGCGCGCCTCGATCAATCTGTAATGTTTGGCCTCATCACCACACTGTCGGGCGAGAGCCAATTTTACTTCCACATCACTTTCACCCACCATCCACAGCGCCGCTTCTTCAGATGCTTCCAGCTCTTTTTTGAGCGCCGTGGTCAGAAGCTCTCGCACACCGATGTTCGGATCCGGAGCCGCACCCGCGGAAGCCGCGCCGATGCGTCCCAGTTTCGCTTCCACGAGTGAGTCGAGATCCTGAAGAAATGAATTTGTTTCCATGGGCGCTCCCGCCGCCTTCCACCGTATCGCAGCCGGACGTTTTAGGCGACAAAAGTGTCATGGTTCCGGCGCGCGTCGGCGTCAACAAGCTCCGAAACATGCGCCGCCGGTTGCATCAATTACGGCGCAACAAGGCCGGCAACCGCACATGAAATCAACGGCGCGATCCCAATTGTTGCAACGGCCAACGCCCACGCCGCAACACGGGTACACTTCGCGTCAACCCTTTCGCGATGTTCATCGGGGCTGCCGGCAGCCACTTCCCCCAAGCCGAGCACGTGACTGTCGCGGTAGGCGCCAAGGCCGACAGAGGGTTTTAGAATCAACACCTCGCCGGGTTTCAGGGCCAGTTTTGGATCTACCCTCGCCTTTCGACCATCGCCGAAAGTTACCCATCCATTGTCGCCCAGGGTGCCCCACGCGCCTTTGAGCAAGACACGCAACGCCTTTTTTTGAAGGTGATTGTACAACAACAGGCCCAGAGAGACAGCTAAGCTGAGAGCTGCCATCCCAATCCCACCGATAGGCGCACTCACCGCATTCGAAACATTCCGAACATGCACATCGACCGCCGGCCAAAGCGTGTGAGGTCGCCAACTGATCGTATGAAATGGAAACTGCGACGGGTCGCCCAATGCCACTCGACCGCCCGACTCAAGCACAACGAAATGATGGGCCTTGTCGTATTTCACCACCACGTCACGATCCGGAGAACCGAGCGATAAAAACTCCCCAGTGGGTAGGCTTTCATCTTGGACCGCTGCGGCCGGCCCAACTCCCACCACGCACCGCTCGCGAAAACAAGACCGAAAAATGGCCAAATCGTCTACAATCACCCGCGTCGCGGGCAATGGGAGGATGTCTTCGGCGTTTCCAGCCCCCTCAGGTGCTTTGGGGAGCTGCTCCGCGTTGGGCAACTTTGCGATCACCGCTGTGACCGGTAAGGTGCTGATGTACACATTCACGTCGGGCTTTTGAGCGGCCCGAATTGAGGCGAGAGTCACCATCACTCCAGAGAACACAGCCGCAACCCCCGCCGCACCTCGAATAGCGGGGCGCAGACGCTCACCGCGGCCACTCGACAAGATGGCACCCGCAACGAGAACCGCCAGGCAGGCCCACAAAAAAATGGGAAACGGCGCCGCCATAAGCAACATCACATCGCCCGTGCCGCAACGGAAAGACGACGAAACAAGCGGCTCCGCCAGCGCCCAAAACGCGCCAATCACAAATAGCGGTGCAAGGGCCGCCGCCGCGAGCGATGTGATCACCGTTCCCTGCGAAGGCGCCGCCCATCGAGCCACTTTGTCGAGCGCAACTTTGCCCAGCAAGAGCAACAAAGCGAACACGGCAAGCGATGGAAATCGCGCGGAGCTGGGCACGGTGAACACCAAGATCGCTATGTAAGCGACCACAGTCAGCGCAGCGAACGCCGCGGCAAGCGCGAACAAACGCACCGTGGGAGTGAGCACACTCCGTTTCGCAAATGGGTTTGACGGCGCGCTTTCGTTGGCTGCCATTTTTCAATTCTTCGCGGGGTCTTGGCAAAACGCAAGAAGCCACGCGCTTGTTCCCGTGGTAGGCCACCTGTCCGCCGTTATGAGCCGCAACGATTCTCTACCCAACGTTCCGATCGATCCTTCGCCTGAGTTTTCTACCATCGGCCATCAAGCCCTCCGCAAAGGGGTCATGGGCCGAATCTGGAGGCGCACGCGAACAGCGGCCGAAATAGCCTTTCCCGCCATCCCTTCACTGGTTTTCCACTATGTCGATTTTTTGGCCGACCAGTTTGCCGCCATGGGTAGACCTTTTTCAACCGCAGAGTTGAATGAGCTTTCTCGCCTGCTTCTTCTCAAGGCAAATGAGGGGTTTGACAAATCTCCCAATGCGAACGTTCTCGTGAGATACCAAACCTCCAACGACGGATCGCTCCACGTCCATTATCAAGTTGCCGCGTCCACATGGTCGTCCGAGTCCGAGTATGAAAAGTGGACGGTCAATCGAACCGGCCCGCTCTTTGGCAAAAGTGCCGACGCCCGGCTCATCACCGCTTTGACCGCGCTCACAACACCCCTTACCTGCCTTGATATCGGAGCTGGCAATGGTCGGAACGCTCTCGAAATGGCTCGCCGAGGCCACCGAGTGTGGGCGGTGGAGATTGCTCCCGCCCTGTCAGAACAACTCGAATCCTCGGCGAAAGAAGAAAACCTTCCCGTTCATGTTGTAACCCAAAACCTACTCAACGCTGATCTGCCCATTGACTCAGAAAGTGTACACATTGCCCACGTCGCGCAGGTAACCTCCCATTTTCGAACAGTGGAAGACTTGAAAAAGCTGTTCACCGAACTTGCGCGGGTGCTCGCTCCGGGTGGAAAAGCGCTCGTTTCAGTGTTTCTGACCGAACCCGGCGAGCACCCCGATCGCGCTGCACAACAGGCCGCTCAATATTTGTGGTCCACCTTTTATACTCCTCAAGAACTCCAATCGGCCCTCGCCGATCTTCCCCTCACTCTCCGCTCCAACGAAAATGCCCTCGCTTACGAGCGCGAACACCTCCCCAACGAAAGTTGGCCGCCCACCGACTGGTTTGAAGAATGGGCGCAGGGCGTTGATGTGTTCGGTACCACCGAAAAACCCGTCATTTCTCTGCGATGGATTGAACTCGAACGCGCGGCGCATTGCTCTTCGTAAACCATTTCGAGTATACAGGGCCCACATGTCCACTTCCCAATCGCACAGCATTTCAAAAGACGAAGTGCTTCGCATCGCCAAGCTCGCTCATCTCGACCTCAACGCCGACGAAGTGGCCGCTATCACCCAAGATCTGAGTCAAATTCTCGACTACGTAAAAACGCTTCGCGAGGTGGATGTCACGGGCGTTCCTCCCATGTCTCATGTGGACTCGGCGGGTATCGTTCCTCGCCTTGATGAAGAAGAGCCTTCGCTCGCACATGACATAGCGCTTCGTGAGGCCCCAAGTGTCGACGACGGTGGATTTCGTGTGCCGGCTTTTGTGGACGAGGGATGACCGTCAATGAGCTTCGCAGAAATTCTACAAAGACCGGTTTGGCAAATCGCCGATGCCATTGCAAAAGGCCAAGTCAGCGCCGTTGAAGTGGTAAAAGCGTCGCTCGACAACATCGAACGCCATCGAGCTTTGGGCGCGTTTCTAACCACCCAACCTGAACGCGCTCTCCATGTCGCGGAACATGTTGATGCCGCACGCGCCCGCGGTGAAGCGCTGGGTACACTCGCGGGTGTACCCATCGGCCTCAAAGACCCGATCTGTACAAAAGACGTTCCCACCACGGCGGCGTCAAAGATATTAACAACCGCGCGCAGATCTACCACCGACCCCGAACTTGACCCGGAGCGCGGCTTTCGCCCTCCTTACAGCGCCACCGTCACGAGCAAACTTGAACAAGCGGGCGCCGTGGTGGTGGGCAAATGCAACATGGATGAATTTGCAATGGGTTCATCCAACGAAAACAGCGCCTTTTTCCCAGCCAAAAACCCCTGGGATCCCACGCGTACACCGGGGGGCTCCTCGGGTGGGAGCGCGGTTGCGGTAGCCGCTCGCCTCGTGCCATGTTCCCTCGGTTCAGACACGGGAGGGTCCATTCGCCAACCCGCTTCGCTCACCGGCACAGTCGGCGTCAAACCTACCTATGGTCGCGTCTCCCGGTATGGTCTCGTGGCGTTCGCCTCAAGTCTCGATCAAATCGGCCCGTTCGCCACCGATGTTCGGGGCGCGGCGCGGGTTCTCAAAACCATCGCCGGGGCCGACGCCAAAGACGCCACCAGCGCACGTGTAGAAGTTCCCGACTACGAAGCTGCATGTGGCAAGTCCATCAAAGGCCTAAAAGTGGGCGTTCCTGAAGAGTACTTTTCAGAGGGGATTGCTCCTGAAGTCGAAAAGAGCATTCGAGAAGCCCTCTCAACTCTTCAATCGCTCGGGTGTGAACTGCGCCCCATTCACCTCAAAACAACCCGTTACGCCGTAGCCACCTATTACATTGTGGCCACCGCAGAATGCTCCTCCAACTTGGCTCGATTTGACGGGGTAAGGTTCGGCTTTCGAGCGCCCGGCAAAGGAGATCTCGCATCGCTCTACTCCGCAACCCGCGGCGCCGGTTTCGGCGCGGAGGTCAAACGCCGCATCATGCTCGGCACCTACGTTTTGTCGGCTGGATATTACGACGCGTATTACCTTCATGCTCAGCGCGTTCGCACGCTTTTCAAACGTGATTTCGACGCGGCATTTCAAGAGGTAGATGTCATTGCGGCCCCCGCTTCGCCCACGGTCGCCTTTAAACTCGGCGAAAAAGTAAACGACCCGCTCGCCATGTATTTGGCCGATGTGTACACTCTTCCCGCGAGCCTCGCAGGAATCGCCGCGCTTTCGGTGCCATGCAAGCCGGCTCCGGCAACAGTCAACCACCCGGAGCTACCCATCGGATTGCAGCTTATGGGGCCCGCGTTTTCTGAAGAAAAGCTGTTTTCAGCGGCGTGGGCGTTTGAACAAACCTGTCCACCCCGCACACCGCCGCCTACAACGGTATAACCTCCAATTGTCCCATTTATACCTCACCCATGTATCAAGTTGCAGCCGCCGCACCCGTTCACAAAGATGGGTTGATCGCGCTTTTCAAAGCGGCAGAGTCCCCCTGTTTTTGTCGCTTTTGGCACTTCACGGGTACCAACAACGACTGGCTCGACAAGTGCGCCAATCAAACCGCTCAAAACGAGGCCGAGCTGGCCGCGGCTCTCCAGTCAAACTCGCCGGAAGCCGGTGGGGTGGTTGCGGTGGAGCAGTTGTCAAACGCGGTGGTGGGATGGATGAAGCTTGCCCCGGCAGAGGCAATGAGAAAAGCCTACGATCGCCGACTCTACAAGAATCTACCCTGCTTTGAGGGTGACCGGAAAGGTATTTATACAATCGGTTGTTTTCTCATTCACCCCGAGCACAAGAAACGTGGACTTTCCACGCTTCTTGTAAACGGGGGAATTTCGGTCGCTCGATCGCGGGGCGCCACGGCAATTGAGGCCTTTCCACGCCGCCCCAAAGAGCCTGTTCGCGACGACGAACTGTGGACAGGGCCCATCGGCGCGTTTGAAAAAAACGGGTTTGTGGAGGTCAACTCGTTTGAACCTTACCCTGTTTTGCGCCTCACCTTATAAACGGTGATTGTTTTTTGAACGGCGACGGAAACGCAAACCACCCAACGCTGCGAGCCCCAAAAGTGCCCCGATCCAGACCGGGTTCACCGTTTTTTCGGTTGCGATGCCACAACTGACCCCTCCACCAAAAACGGAGTCGGTGTTCACATCCAAACCCGAGAGTTTCAGATCCGATTCGAGACTGGAAATGGGAGCACATGGGTCGGGCGGGCACGGAGGCGAAGCGGGAGGTTTGGTTCCAACCTCTTCGGTCACCACCAACACATTGTCTACCCAATCTTGGTTTGCGGACGCTCCCAACTGCAGATCATTGGAAAGAGCTTTGCGCGAAAGCTCAGTGGATAAAGCGGTAACAACGGGATAGTTGGAAGGCTCCAGTTTGAAAAGCGCATCCATATCTGCCTGACGATTTTCTTCCGCATTTGTGCCGTCGGCGTCGGCGTAGCTGGCAAGTCCATCGGGTGTGTCCAAAAAGTCGTGCAGAAAAAATTGAGCGAACGGCCAGGCCGCATCTGTAAGCCACAAAAACCCTCCCGACTCGTTAAATTTCTCTTTTCTAAACGTGGTATAATTGCTCGCCCCTTCATCCCAATTCCATACCAGGTCATCCTCGGTAATTTGGGAAGAGGGAAAGTTGGTTGGTTCGTATCTACCCTCCCCAAAAACCCACAATTTGAGCGGTGTCACCTGCCCGGTTCCGGCCGCGAT
Source organism: Polyangiaceae bacterium (assembly GCA_016712345.1). Lineage (GTDB taxonomy): Bacteria > Myxococcota_A > Polyangia > Polyangiales > Polyangiaceae > JADJRH01. The sequence goes on along the minus strand of JADJRH010000011.1, from coordinate 228,992 downwards.
CATTTTCAAGGGCAACATGGTGACCGCCCCTGGAAACGTAATTCGCACAGGTCGCATGGCGCTCACTCCGGCCCCGGGCACAAGTTTGAGCGCCAAAAAGTTAAATCCGGTTGACACGTAGTGATCAATCACGGGCTCCACATCGGCGGGCACGTTGTAGCCGTGGTTGCTCAGCCAGTTTTTAAGGGCCAAAGGGTCACTCGACGAGAGTTGAACCGTTTCGTAAGGGCCCACCGTTTCCTGCTTTAATACTTCCACACTTTCAACAACGCCCTCGCCGCCAGCCACGTCGGCGTTGAGCGAATAACCGCCGTTGGACAAACAGGTATTTGGACAAAGCGGCGGCGAGCGAATGACCACCCCCGTAGTGACATCGAGCGCCTGAAATAAAACGTCGGAAGAGAGGCCCAAGTCTACCTGATCCGCAATGGGTAATACCCATGCAAAACTCTCGGGCTCGCCTGTGTACACAATCTGATCCCACAGCGTCGTTTCCTGCTGGGAAATCGACAAAATCATCCGATGACCACTGACCTGTGTGTTTTCGGTCTGCGCCGAGAAACAGCCGCCGCAAGCCGAAGACTCGGGCGCGCTCAAAAGCGCAGCCGCCGCGAGGAGTCCACCCACGCCTAGAGCCAAGCGATTTTTCATCATGTCAACCTCGTTTGATACAACCGATGTTTCGTAGAGAGCCGAAAAAAACTTTGTGACGCGCCGATTCAACATTGTCGCAAACGCTTCAAAAAAACCGTGGTAAGGATCGACGGTGAAGTCGGCGCACGGTGAATGGCTCCATGGGTGGGATCCAACGCCGGGCATTGTTTCTGTGTGGGCCACACCCAACGGTCGCGCCGTTGTGTGGAGACGCATTTCGTCGGAAAGTGGTGAACCACTCCGCTTGGTGTGTGAAACAGAACAATTCAGACCATGGGTTCTGCTTTCTTCACTCGCTGACCTGCGCCACCTGGGCGCAAAACTCCAGCCTGAAAAAGCCGGTCATACCCGGGGAATTGTCACCTACAAAGAGTTGGATGGTCCGGGAGAACTCCGCTTTTGTGTTCGCGCGGATGACGGGATGTTTCTCGCCGCCGCCGTTTTAGAAGGTGCGAGCCGGCGGTTGGGACGGGGGTTAAAAAACCTCCGGGAGCTTGGAAACGAGCATGTTTTGTCGCTTCCACCGGAAGAGCAATATCTGACAGTCACGGGCAGAAATTACTTTCGCAACCTGACGTTTGACAATCTCCTCAGACTTGATTTTGACCTGGAGACAACGGGGTTAAACCCGGATGTCGATCGGATTTTTCTAATCGCTGTTCGAACACCGGACGGTGACGCACTCACGCTTGAAGTCAACCGTTCGGCGGGCGCCACAGAAAACCGGGCCGAAGCGGAATTGATAATGCGCTTCGCTGCGCTGGTACACGAGACGGATCCCGATGTGATCGAAAACCCCAATCTCCACGGCTTTGACCTTCCATTCCTTGCTCGCCGAGCAAAACACCTCGGCGTGAGACTGTGCCTCGGTCGTCTCGACAATGTAGAACTCAGAACGCGCCCGGCCGCGCGCGGCGCTGGTAGAATGGGACAAGAAAACCAGGTGGAACGCGGCGCAAAAACGCGGTTTACCATGCCGGGCCGCGAGTTGATTGACACCCTTGACGCTGTGTTGAGGCATGATTTTTCGGCGCGAGATCTACCCGGACACGGGCTCAAAGCCGTGGCGAAACATTTGGGGCTTGCCTCTCAAGACCGGGAGTATATCCCCGGTGGTAAGATCCATTCTACCTATCTTACCCATCCAGAACGGGTGCGGCGATATGCCAAAGACGACGTCGTAGAATCCGCTGCCCTCGCCCGCATTTTGGGAGGGTCCGCGTTTGCACTCGCAACAATGGCCCCGCGCCGGTATGAGCGGCTGGCGGATGCGGGGCCGGCGACCGGGGTGATCGACCCAATGATCGTCCGAGCATACCTGAGGGAAGGTGCCGCGCTCCCCGCCCACGAACCCGGAGACGGAACGTCTCATACAGGGGCGGCACTTTACCTTTTTGCGAGCGGCGTGGCCCATCGGATTGTCAAGGCCGACGTGGCAAGCCTCTACCCATCGCTCATGCGCCAATATCAAATCTCCCCATCGCGTGATCGGTTGGGCGTGCTCCTCACCCTGGTCGACACACTGGTAGAAAGGCGGCTCGCCGCTAAAGCGAGGGCGCGCACTCTACCCGCCGGGAGCCCTGAAAGGCACGCCGAAGAAGCCCTTTCAGCGGCGATGAAGCTGGTTGTCAACTCGGCGTACGGGTATCTCGGTGCTGTGGGGCTGACTCGTTTCGCCGACGTACACGCCGCCAACGAAGTGACACGACGCGGGCGAGAGTTGCTCGATTTTTTGTGTTCCGAGCTTAAAAAACGGGGCGCCACACTTCTTGAAGCCGACACCGACGGTGTGTACTTCTCGGTGCCCCAACACTGGACCGTCGGCGATGAGCGCCGTGTTGTGAGCGAAGTGGCCGCTCTATTGCCCGACAAAGTACACTTGGAGTTTGACGGCCGTTTTGCCGCCATGTTGTCGCATGAACCAAAAAACTACGCGCTCCTTCCCTATGGCAAGGTGGCCGATTCCGGCTCGGAAGATTGTTGCCCCGACGTGAAACTCCGGGGGGTAGCATTTCGATCAAGCCGAGCCGAACCCTTCGGTGAAGAGTTTCTGAAACGGGCGCTTTCACACCTTCTCCGCGACAACGTGATGGGTGTTCGCAAAGTGTACTGTGAAACGATCGACAAGTTGCGCCGCCGTGAACTACCCACCGAGCAAGTGGCAATTCTTGTGCGCCTCACCAAAAGTTCGTCGAAATATGCGGCCGTTCGAGGACAAAGGCGGGAGCTGCCGTACGAGGCCCTCCTCCAAAATGGGCGTACACACTGGACGGTGGGTGACAAAGTCCGTGTGTACCGTGCCGCCGGTGGCAGGGCCGGTCTGTTGCCGGAACCGGACGACGACGATCTGAGTGTACACATTGAATCGGCGCCGGATTCTCGCGACTACGACGTGGAGGCGTATGTGCGGGTGCTTCGTGAAACGTTTGCGGCCCGCCTCGCGCGCGCCCTGTCCCCCGACGATTATGTGCTAACGTTTGCAGATCCCAACGCACCGCACCTTTTCGAAAAGTCGCTGGAGAATGCCCGGCCGATCCTGACGCGACTTGACGCTGGCGATAAGAAGATGGAGACATTCACCGGGTAGTTTGTAAACTGTCGGCTGATATCATCACTTGTCCATCGAGAGGTCTTTCGGGTGGAACTCATCACTCAGTGTGCACTCGCCGCGGACAAAGTCGTTTGGCGGCATGGTCAGGGTGGATTCGCTTTCACGGTGGTTTGCAAGGCCACGTTTGAGCTGCGGCCCAACCTTTCACCACTCGCCGTTGCGCAGGAGCCCATTGTCGCCGCCGACGTGTACGGTGGCCCCGCGGGTGGAATCACGGCGGCAACCGATCTGGTGCCTTTCAAAAAACGACCTGAAGTGATGATCATCGGCCATGTGTACGCTCCAGAGGGCAGGCAGGTCACATCGCTGAATGCGCGCGTCTCGGTCGGAGAGATCGACAAGACAATTCAAGTTGTGGGCGATCGGGATTTTTGTTTGGACGGGCGCCGGAGCGATCCAACCCCTTTTTCGCGAGTGGCTCTTTCCTGGGACCGAGCCGCCGGCGGTCCCGACACTTCCAATCCCGCGGGCGTACGCATCGGGGAGGGCGCAACCGCCGACTTTTTTGGCAGAATCACAGCACCCAACTTCTACCCGGCCGGGTTTAACCTGACGGGTAGAAACGACGTCGTTCACCCCGTCTGTTTCGCACCGATCGCTCCTTTGTGGCCAAGCCGCGCCATGTGTCTGTATAGGCACGCTTCGGGCTGGGATCCAAAGCGCTGGAACGATCGGCCGCTGCCTGAAATTGACCTCGCCTATTTCAATGCCGCACCGTCTGACCAGCAACGGTCCAATCCCTTCGGCGACGACGTTTTGTACCTTGAATACCTGCACCCGCGGGCGCCTCAACTTTCTACTCGACTGGCAGCGGTAACCCCGGTTGTCACCGCCGACATGGGCGGCGGACCCCAGGCTGTTCAACTGCGGTGTGACACGTTGGTGATAGATACAGATCGGGGCCTCGCGTCGCTGGTTTGGCGCGCGCACCTGCTGCTTGAACGGCCTGACAGACCTGTGCGCATCGTGGTGGCAACACCCAACCTACCCACCCAGGCGCCGGGGTGGAATCCCAACATCTCCACCGTCAACGCTGCGGGTACAAATCCGGCAATCCCCCCGCAGGCGGGCCGCCCCGAAAGCGGATCGCTCGCAAACCTGAAAGCCACCATCGTCCCAACTTCAAACGTTCGCGCGCCGTCCGCCGCTGGGACCATGGGAGCCACCAACCCGGCCGCTCCCACCCCTTCAACGCCGTCGCCATCCCTCGCTCAAACAGGAGGCTTCCGCGCCGCCCCATCGCCCGATCCCGCAGCATCACCTTCACCTTCCCTGTCGCAAACAGGAGGTTTCCGCCCCGCCCCGTCGCCCGATCCCGCCGCATCACCTTCACCTTCCCTCTCTCAAACAGGAGGTTTTCGCGCGCCGGCAATCCCCCCCGCCCCACCGTCTCAAACAGGCGGTTTCCGGGCTGCCCCACCGGCCGATGTGAAGGCGACAATTGCCCCCAATCAGGTTCAGTCTCCGGTCTTACCGTTTGGCCAGGGAGCGCCGCCGGCAGCCAAACCTTCCACGGCAGAACCTTCTCCCCCTCCCAATGAAACGGGCCCGAGACGGCGTGTGGGAGCGGCCACTCTACCGGCTGTCGGCGCCGAGTCGGTGAGGGCGTTGTCAGGTACCGGCTCGCACCTTCCCTTTGGGCATACCCCTCCGGGCGGTATCCCCGCAATCGGGCGGTCTCAGGCGCCGTCCACTTCAACGCCGCCCGGGGGGATCCCCGCAATCACGCCGTCGGGCGGAAACCCCTCTGTGGCGTCTCTACCCGGGGCGCCTACCCACACCCCCACAGGTGGCCTACCCAGTTTACCCACCGCAGCACAGGCGCCTGTGGACAAAGCACCGGCCGCCGTTCCCGGCCCCCGACAGCGCGTTGGGGCGATGACGCTGGCGCCCGGTCAGATTCATGCGGCTGCGCTCCTACCGTTTGCTCCCTCAGCACCCGCGGCGTCTACCCAGTCAGAGCGCGCGCAGGTAGACACGGCGGCCGGTCTACCCTTCGCGCAATCGGGCGCCGTGCCCGCGGTGGACCCAACGCCGCCCCCCATTCCATCGGTGGCTGAATACGCACCTGTCCCACCCGCAGTGGTTGCCAGTCCCGCGGCAGAATACACACCACCCCCGGCGTTTGTCTCGGTTGCTCCCAGTGTTGAACCCGCTCTTGTTCAGCCTTTCAGCACACCTTCAACTCCCGCAGATTCCACCGGCGGGGGGCTTGTTATCCCGCTTGGCGGCTCGTCAGAATACAATCGCCCCGTTGCCCTGGGTAGAACTTCATCCGGCCTTGAATACACTCCCTCTCCGGTGACTCCGCCGTTTCTCGCGGTAGAAAAGTCTACCCAAGAGCACGATTCACCTCCCGACACGGAACGGCCGGCACCGGAGCCCGAACCAACTGTCTCAGTCGACGACTACCCGCCCGAGCGTTGCGGTGCGATCGCGGCGCGAGTCGAGCATGGTGAGGAAGATCTCGACGAGATCTTCACCTCCGAAAAACTCGATGCCGGTTCATGGCAAAAGGTGCACGAACATTGGCTCGATCGCATTCGCGAAGAGGCGGGTCGAGGTCGAAAAAGTCAATGGACAAATACGACGACGCGTACGTGGGCGCGCTCGAAAAGGCCCGCGGACCGATTGTTCTCCACGACTACGCGCGCCTCGCGGAAGCCGCTGAGCGAAGCGACGTGGCGAAGGTGATCACGGCGCTCGGCCTACCGGATCGAGCCTGGCCTCACATCCATCGCGTGTGGATTCGAAAAATGGTGAGAGACATGTGGCTCGGAAAGCAGGTGCGCGCAGCGATCGATCAAGTGCGCGCTGAAGATTGATTCGGTACTTCACGCACGCAGCTTTAATTGATCTCCACGGCTCCACCGGTGATCCGATTCACCCCGGATGATCGCGACAAAACGTACGACCCGCGGATGATCACTTTGCCGGCGCGCGTGAGTGTGATGCTCGATTCGCCGCAGCGAAGAACGATTTCTTCTTCAGCGGTGATCTCCACGCGCCTTCCATCGGCCACCGCCTCAGTTTCAGAAGCTTTGAGCGGTGAAACCATTTTGCCCATGATCAAAGGGCGGCGCGGATCACCCGCTTCAAACATGAGCGCCACTTCACGACCCGCGTCTTCGGCTGTGAGCGGCGTCATAGACCGCGCTGCAAACCCTTCTTCGGGTGCGCCGGGAAAAGTCACGTGCGCATCACCGGCACCTTCAACGCTTGCAACTCGACCGAGAACGATCCCCTCAATTCGACTTGCGAGCGGCGGCGGTGAAGCGGCGTCGTTGGAGAGCAACAGTTCGAGGAGTGAACGTACGTTGTCCGCGTGATTCTCGCCGGCATTCTCGTCCGTTGTTTCGGGAGCCTGTTCCGCATTGGCCTTACCATCTTGATCCGCGGCACTCATACGCGCAGCCTACCGGTTTGAATGAGTTGGGTCGAGATGGAGATTGTCTCGACATGGGGGCGCCGGACAACGACAATGCGCGCCGAGCGAGTCACCATGGCCCGAGTTCTCCTTCACATCCTTGAACGCCACGCCGATGAAGCCGCTTTTTTATGGGAACGCCGCGAGCGTGCATGCCGTTCGCCGCTGTTCGATCCCGTGTCTCTCACGGAAGTAGACCGGCGTTTGCAAGCCAACTTGGAAGGGCTTGTGCTCGGCGGCAAACATGGATTTGAAAAGGCCGAGCAAGCTCTTGCGAGAGGTCGGGATCCCGAGCTTTTCACGGCTCTGCACGTCGCCGCTGAAATCGGCGATGCGATGAACACAGCGAAACTGATCCACCTTTCGCATCGAGATGAAGCGGCGCAGCGCGCAGCGGTGGCCGCCCTCGCATGGCTGACACCTCAGAGACGCGCCGAAACACTCTCCGACTTGTCCGCCGATGCCTGCCCACCTGAATTGCACCGTTTGGCAATTCGAACGTTTGGGGCTGTGCGCCGGGATCCGGGGCCCAAACTTCAAGCGGCAGCGCGCTCGCCCAATGAAGGATTGCGTGCGGCGGCGTTTCGTGCCGCAGGTCAACTTGGAAGACGTGACCTTTTGAATGACCTTAAAAATGCGGTGAATTCGGACGAAGGAACAGCGCGGAGTTGGGCTGTGTACACAGCAGTTCTCTTCGGTGAAACGGCTCTCACCGGCGCGTTGTGGGATCTCGTTAAGGACAACTCAAGTACGAGCGTCGCGTATTGTGATCTCGCGGCGCGGTGCGATTCAAACGATGAGACGGCAAGCCGATTACAAGCGTTGTCAGGTTCGCCCGACACCATTTTCGCGGCGTTGCGAGGTGCGGCGGCACACGGCGATCCGGCACATATTCCCTGGGTTCTACCGCTCATGAACGGCCCGGGTGATGTCGCCCGCTACGCTCTTTTTGTGTACACAACAATCACCGGTGCGGCGCTTGATTCGCCCATCGCCCACCGGCCCGGCACGGTAGAGCCGACGGAAGCGGTGGCACGGCGGCTCGCCCACGACCCGCTGGTGGATCTACCCTACCCTCTCCTTGATCAAGTGAGTGCTCACTGGGAAAAAGTGAAAGGTTCTTTCCCTTCTGGGCAGCGATTTCTGGGGGGAAAGCCCATGGATTCAACCTGGCTTTCTACCTGTCAGAAAAGTGGTAACCAAGCGTGGCGCGCACTCGCCGCGGTAGAAATCTGTAAAACGTCGGGCTCGGGTGGAATCTACCCTGTTCACGCCCCCCCGTGGACAGTGATTTGATTTTACCGGAGTCGCGCCGGCATTACATTTCGTCGGCGCTCCAGAGGACGTTCCAGGTGGCGCCGTCAAACATAGCGGCTCCGACTTGACCCGCCGTGAGGAGGTGTTTGCCGTCGGGTGAACCATCGAGTCTACCCGACACCAAGAAAACCTCGGTGGGTAGAGTGTCGCGGGAGAGCGAGTCACCTTCCAGTGTCCATACACCGTAGTCACACCCAAGCCATAATTTGCCGGCAAACCAGGCCGTGTCGCGAAACGGGATGGAGCGCTCTTCGTCGCAGACAAGCTTCCAAGCATTGCCGCGCCCAGCCCAAACGTGGCCTCGCAGGGTAGTGATGTACACTTTGTCGTCGGCGCAGGTGACCGTGCGAAGTGGTTCATTCGTTGGGAAGGCGCAGCGGGTCCAACGCGAACCGTCATATTGCCAGATCTCGCCCGCATCACCCACGGCGTACATATCCGATTCTGAAAAGCCGTGAAGGTCGTGAAACGTGTAATTTGAAATAGCCTCCACGAGGTCGTCTTGATTGCCACTTTTTACGCGTCGCGGAATGGGTAGACCCGCATCTACCAGCGCCCACTGGTTAATTCCTTGTCTTACCATCACGCGCCGCGGCCATCCTACGGTATAAATCGACGAACCCACCCGAACCACTTTGGTGCACGATGAGTGCAAGTTGGTTCCGGTGATCGTTCCGGGAATATCCCCTTCAATGCGCGCATCGTTGCGGTCATACGAAAAAACGTGCTGAGCCGTATCCACGGCCACGAACTCAATTGCCGATGGGCTGTAGGCCATTTCTGTAAAGCCGAAATGACCCACTTCACTTTCTTGAAATCGCCCTTCATCCATAGGTCGGCCGGCGCGGACGAAAACGAAGCGGGTGCGAGGAAGAGGGTCGCGATGTGGGCCGGGCGTGTCTTCGACCAGAACGTAGAAGGTACGCTCTGGGTCCATCATTGCGCAGTCATATACAACGTAACCCTGAAAGTGTTTTTCCCAATGTTCTCGGTCGATGACCATTCTACTCTCCGAATCTCACATGCCGCCGCCGCTCACCTTGGGTCCACCGCCGGCCATGCCGGTGTGAGGTACCACTTTGGCACCTCCAAGCGCGCCGCACTTGTAAGCGTCTTTGTAATAGGCGTCGAGCTGCGCTTTGATACAGTCGGCATCGCAGCCGTACATGAGTGCTACCTGTTTGGCCATTAATTTTGCCGCGGTATCATAGTCCATTTGACGGGCTCCCTTAAACGGCGTGAGCAATGTTTCAGTAGCTTTGTGCATGGCGCCGTGACTGCCCATTGTGTTGTTGGTACCTTCCATACAAATGGTAGGTGCGCCCCCTTCGGTGTACCCTTCCCAACATTTTTCCAAGGGTAGGTCTTTTCGATCGATCTTGGGATTTGCCTTGCGCGCGGCGGCGGTTTTTTCAGGATCGCGAAACATCGCGTCGGGCAGCAGGTGGTGACCGGTTTGACCCGGGCAACACGCATCTCCGGCCAGCGTTGCCGGGCTGCTCTCCGTTTTGCTAAACGGGACAAGCAGACATTTACGGGCGCGGAGACAAGGGTTTGCGAGCGCGTAGGCACTCTGCACGTCGGCCATCAACTCGCGCGCTACCTTCCCCTGCTCTTCCGGGGAGAGTTTATCAAAATTTTTGATTTTGTCTTTGTAGTCGTTAAACGTTCTGGCGATCTTACTGCCGGCCTCTTCCAGATTTTTGGCCATGTCTTTTAGGCCGGAGAGTTGCTCTTTCAACTCGGGAATTTTCTGGGAGAGTTCGTAACCGGTATAGGCGACATCCGCGATTGTCAGGGCCCACCCCACAATGGGAATCCACCCAGTCAACCCGCGCCTTACGGCCATTTTTACAAGTTTCTTGGTGGCGTATTCTGCAATTTCCTGTTCCAGTTTTTGGATCACTTCGTTTTTGAGCGTTTGGGTAGCCTGTTCCATTAACTTGTTCAGGTCACCAAACTCGTTCATCCATTCTTTAAAATCGGCTCCCGGCTTTACGAGCAGCGGGCCGCAATGGTCAAGCACCCACCCACCCAGTTTGTCACCGCCCTTTTTTACAAGTTTTTTACCCTTTCGAACTTTTGTTTTGTCGTCGTCGGGCTTGCAGCGCTCATCCATTTTTTTGATGTCTTTTACGCAGTCTTTGGGAGGAGCGGCGCGCGATATGTAATAAACGGCTGGAGTGTTGCCGGGGTTGGAATGGTTGTGGGTAACCATGTCCATGTGCCGAGTTACAGCCAACGATTCGGCAAACACGTTGGGCGACCAGGCGATAAAGTAACATTTGCCCTGAACGGCATTGGACACCACCCCTTTTTTGAGCGCCTGGGTAGCCGGTTCATCCCCGTAGCTGGTGGCGAAATAACTTTTGTCTTCGAGACAGATTTCACCCCCCATGATGAACACTGTTTTACTGCCGTTCGTTACGTCGGACGCCTGGCACATATTCATGTACGTGACAGGTACACCGGGGTAAGGCGCCCCCGGTGAAAAACATGTGTCCGTTGCCATGACCGATTTGCCGTCGGCTGTCTTGGAACAGATTTCGTTGTCGTTCGCGTAGACGTGGTGGGCCATTGGTGACTATCCCTGATTGGAAGCAATGGTAAGCACAGCGGCGCGAGCCGCACCCGCGTTTGAAAGGTGAATCAGCGCGATGGGGTGGGGTCTATACCCCCGCCGAACTTCATCCACAATCAGCGCCAGAAGCAGTGGGCCCATGGCCGCTCCCACGTACCCCAAACGGGTCACGGGGGTGATCATTTTATACCCGGATGGTGACGGCGCCCGGATAACGCGTGACCAGGCGTAGCTCGCCTCTTCAAAAAAATAGGGTTCAGCCGTTACGTCGGCGTATCGAAGGTACACATCATGCGCTCCAACGCCGGCCTGCGAAAGCGCCTGTTTCATGGCCGCCGCCAAACCCACCCCGGTGGACCGCTTTCTATCGTGGAGCGTGCGCGACTCCGTGGCCGCTCCGATCCCGCTCACAAACACGCACGGCGGGGCGTTTTCCGGCCGATCTGCAGGCCGCGTGAGGAGTACACATGCGGCGGCTTCACCGGGGATATACCCATCGGACGTTCCCCACGACAGAATGCGCCCGTCGAGAAGACCCTCATGCATGTCACCGGTGCTGAGAAGAGAATCTACCCCAACCAAAAGCACCGACTTTACCTGCCGGGAGTGGAGTAGATCGCGCGCCGTGACAAGCGCGTCGGCAAGGCCGGGGCTGCCGCTGCAAAACGAGCGGCTCCCCTCGTGGAACTGAAGCCCCAGCGCTTTTTCGCAGACTGCAAAACAGCCTTCTATACCACGCGAAAAAACAGTTCTGTCCTCTTCAGGTCCGACGATGAGCAATGCGGTCTTGCCAAGCGAAACGCCCGCGGCGCATTCAACCACCGCAGAGCGTACCATTTCGGTGAGTTTTTCATCTCCACCTTGAACGGCACCGTCAACCTCATTGGGTAGACCCAACACGTCGCGCGGTATAACGGCACCGGAAATGCGTTGGTGAGCGTGGTCGAGAAAATACGTTTGGTTGTAAGCGTCGACACCGCCGCGAAGCGCGGCGAACGTGGTTGGCGCGGTTAGACCCAGGCTTGATACGACGCCTAACGACGACACAGCAACGATCGGTTCGTTCGGCATGGCTTACGCGAGCGCCTCTGTCACGGGGATGAGATCTTGATCGTTGGTTTCTACCCCACCGCAACCACAGTCGGGTTTGCCAAAGACCGTTGCTTCCCACCAGCGTTTGCACACCTTCCCACTGACAACGGTATGAATTTCACTCAATCCGTAGTCGAGTGGCATCCGTACGCGCCACACGAGATCTACCCTGTTTTCGTCGGTATCGATCACAATGGTGTCCACCTTTGGATCGAGGGCTGTTCGAACGCGTTTACGCGACAAAACAACTGTGTGAAGGATAAGGTCGGGAAGCTTAAACCGAATAAGCCCACCGCCGGGTTTCATATTGAGAAGGCTCACTTCTTCGCCGCCCTTTGGGTAGGGCATTTGCTGATCGGCTGGGGCCGATTGATAATATTTTTCGTCAAAATCGGCTGGAAGCAGCGGAAAAACCTCTTCGCGCCACCTTTGGTCATACGTGCCGCCGTAGGCGATCCTCGGAGCCCAATTTCTCGCAATGGGGCCAAATCCAACAGGGGGTAAAAGCTTTTCAGGATCCGTCACCGGCATGTCAGGCGCCTCCAGATTGGGCACTGCCCTGCCGTCCAAAAGCCGCAAAAACTTACCCTTACCATACCCACAACCCACGTAATTTTGAGGGTGAACAAGGTGGTCATTGGGATCGTTTGACCCAATGGCCTGATGGGTAAATATTCCACCCGAAGCGCGACTGTACGTGATGGGCATTTCTAAGAAAGGCTCGGGCCTGCTGGGCTCCATTTTGACAAGCCCTTTGATCCAATGCCGGTTGCCCACCACCCGAATTGACTTTTTAATAGGCCCTACCATAAGGCCCACGGTCAATTCTGTAACGGGTTTACCCTGTGGAGCGTGGGCCGACCCTCTAACGATCACATCACAAAGGGCCTTGTGGGGCACCATGTCATTTTCTAAGAGGGGCGCTGAAAGGCCGGCTTCTCCCTCAAAAATGTCACTGTAAAGTAAACCTCTACCAAGCGTCTGAGGTTCACCCAACTCCACAAAATCGTCGGGTATGGTGTAACTTCCCTTGGCAGTAAGAACAAGCCACGGTCGGCCCGTTTTATCAACCGACTCGGTGGCGTTCATGTCAAGTTTGGTACCGTTTACAACTTGCATAGGCTTTCTACCCAGTCCTAAAAGAAGCGATAACGGTCACACTCGTTTTGCGAGGCCACGCATCAGGTGCTCTAAACGTCACGTTCCCAGCATTTTTCAATTCTGATGAACGTCGAATTTTTCTTGTCGCTTCTTTTAGGTCTAGTTCATGTGAATTTGGCTGCCTTTAACGTTGACTTTCGCGGCGCTTTGCACGTTGACATCACCCTGGGCATTCACGTTTACAACACCCGAAGCGGTTACGGTAATGTCTTTGCCGGAGATGGTGATCATACCCTCTTTGTCCATGGTAATAAGGCTCGCGCCGCAGGTGATCGTGATCTTTTCACCCACCGCCACCGTCTTGGTTGTACCCACGGTTTCACTCTGAGCCATACCCACGTTGTTGGTTTGGTTCATCGCGACGTTTGTCATCATTTGGGCGCCCACCGTGATGGCGTACGCCGCGCCCACGGTAAGGGTTTTTGCCAGGCCCACTGTTTCGGCAGAGGCCAAGCCCACCGTTTCTACCTTGGCCATTCCAATGGTCACGCTCTTGTTGGCGCCCACTTTTTCAGAGTGGTTGGAGCCCACTTGAACCGAGCGGTTTGAGCCGATTTCTTCGCTCTGATTGGCACCGACAAAGAGCGACTCGTTTGAGCCGATGGACTTGCTGCGGTTGTTGCCAACGCTCACCGCTTCATTGTTGCCAACCATACGCGTTCGATCATTGCCAATGCTGATGGTCTCATCGTGGCCGACCTGACGGGTTCGATCGTTGCCGATCTGAACGTTTTCGTCGTGACCTACCTGACGGGTTCGATCGTTTCCAACCTGAAGAGCATCGTCGTGGCCTACCTGTTTTGTGCGGTCGTGCCCGATGCGCACCGTTTCATCGTTCTTAACGAGTTTGTCGCGGTCTTTTTCAGCCTGCATCCGAACAAGTTCTTGGCCTTTTTTATCCTCGAACATGATCTCGTTGTAGTTGGATGCGGAGCCTCCCGGCGAAGAACGGCTTTGCCACCCGCTTTGGGTTTTGTTGTCGGGAAGCTTGTAAGGTGTTTTTTGGAGATTTGTGTACACACGACCGATAATGATCGGACGGTCGGGATCACCCCCCAAAAAGTCGACAATCACTTCTTGCCCGATGCGGGGAAGGTTGGTTCCACCGAAACCGGTGCCTCCCCACGGTTGGCTGACGTGGATCCAACAGGAGGATTTTTCGTCCATTTTCGATTCACGATCCCAATGGAAGTGTACACGTACACGACCGAACTCGTCTGTGTGAATTTCTTCACCGGCGGGGCCCACGACGGTTGCGCTTTCAACACCGCTCGTTTTGGGCTTGGGTGTTAGGAGCGGCGGCCTGTAAGCGAGCTTTGCGCTCACGGCTTCACATGTACATTGCCACGCGGCGTTGGGGCTGCCGGTGAGCTGCTGGCCCAGCACCAACAATTCGTTCCCGGGAGCAAGTTCCGTTTTGGGGTGATCCAAGAAACTCACGATGGTGCCGGGTGCAAGATCCATTGTGTTTGTGTCAAACGTCACTGTGCGCGTTTCAGCGCGCTGCGCTTCAAGCCGGCGCATGGCGAGCGCACCCGCCTCTTTTTCATCGGTTCTGTATTTGCCGCGATCGTCGGCGATCGGCGTGGATTCTCCCCGATCTGACTCAAACAAAAATGCACCGGGCACGTAGTGAAAGCGCTCCAGCGATTGTTCAATGGAGCCGTCGGTGATGGCTGTGCTCTTGAGATCGTACGACGGCGGCCGACGGTAATCGTGATCACGAACAACGTATTTGCCCGGACGAATTTGGCGACCGATGCGTACTTCTGTGACGTGTTCGCGATCGGCCTCACTGGGGTTGTCGCGGTACGCGATGGGCTTTCCACGCGGCGGATTAAGTTGCGGCGCGTCGTTTAGAACAAGCTGCGTTTCGCCGTCGGTGCGAAAGTAAAACGCGATGCCGGCGTCTTCGAGCATTCTGCAAATGAAGGCAAAGTCTGTTTCGGCGTATTGAACGCGGTACTTGCGTTTCTTGTACGAGCCCTGGAGATTTTCGGTGAAGTTGATGCCCCACTCCCCCAAGATTTTTCGCACAATGTCAACTTCGCTCATGAGCTGAAACATGCGGTGATTGCGACGCTGCGATAAAAGCCAAAGCTGCGGCACAAGCACCATTCGATACGTAGACAGCCCGCGTTCTTCAGCGCCGATTTGCTCGATGTGATTGCACACGCCCGTCCACGATCGAACGTCTGTGCCCTCGGCTCCCTGCATTGCCGTGAACGTCATGGCCTGTCCCACGACCGACTCAAAATCGATATCGGGGTTGTCGGACAGGGCCACAACGGTCACTTCGAAAAGTTCATTCATGCGTTCAACAACCTGAAAATTACGGATGTCGAGCGCATCACCGGAAGCGATTGAAGCGGACAGGCGGCTGGAAGAGTAGAGTGCCATTGGGGTAGTTTCTTAGAACTTGAAACACAAAGGAAGAGGGAAACTGTCTTTTGTCACCGGCGGTGTTCCAACAGGCGGCAGGGCGTGTATCCTGCTCTTTGAGAACCCATGAATCAGACCCTTCACCTGGGCGCCGCAGGCGTATTGCTATCAGTGATGGCACTTCTCGGTTGCGGCAAGAGCGCGCCGTCCGGCGCCGCCGTCAGTGCGGAACCTGTGCCGTCGGCTTCGGCTTCGGCGGCGGCGATCACAGAAAAACCTACCAACGCACCTGACGCGCCCAAGGCACCTGACATGCCCAAAGGCCCCAAATTTATATCGCGGGCAAAGTTGACCGAGGGAGGCACTCTCTACTGGGCAGGCGCGGGGGTTATCTGGTGCCCGACGTGGGGTTGCATTGGGGATGCGTACCTTTATACAGAAAAAGGTCAGGTGGATACGTATGACCCGCGCGAGGCAATGAAGGTCCACTACAGTTACCTTTTCAAATTTGGTGAAAAGCAGCAGGTTCAAATTAAATATTGGGGAGATTACCCCGAGATTTGCGCAAACTACAGTTGGTGGAACGATCGAACGGACTTTGGAGGACAAACGCTCAAGCGCTCCGGGAAAACCTGGGTTCCCGACTCATGTTCTGAAGCGAGGTACGAAGACCCCAAAATTCCAAGACCTCCGCGGGATCTCGACGATGCCCTTCTCCACGCTCCGGTGGCCGGTGCCGCGTCGTCCATGATCTTCGGCGCGGGCGGCCCGGCTTTGCTGGTTGTGGATGGTGGGTACCATACATGGGATGGTAAGGTTTGGACCTTCCATCAGGCTCCTGTCATGGATTATCTCCCCTCCGATGACGCCAAAGACGCGCCGATTTCAAAGCGCCCGGTGCGCATGGTCAATGGCAATACAATTGTGCCGAGGGGTGGTTTTGTGATCGACCCGCAAGGGAAAATCGCTTCGTTTGAAATGGAGCACGAGGGCAAACCGCTTGCAGCCGATGCCAAGGCAAAAGGGTTTGTGTGGGCCCAAAAAAGCCCTTGGATGGTCGTTTCATATGAAAGAGAACTATACTTGTTAACCGCTGAAAAGGTGGGTAAGGATGAGTACACAAGGGCGGTTCCAGTGGGTAGGCCCCCCCGCGTTGCGGCCAAAAAAACGCCGGCTCTCGCGCCTACCCCAAGCGCGCCCACATCGTCAACGGCGGCCGCTTCCGCTTCCGCTTCACCTTCGGCATCTGCACCGGTGGCCGCGTCGGCGTCGGCATCGTCAAGTCAGGCTGTCGCGCCCGCGTTGAGCGCTTCAGGTGCGGCAAGCGTGGCACCGTCGGTGAGTGTTTCTGCGACGGCGTCGATCATCCCATCGGCGTCGGCCGCTCCAATGGCTTCGGTAGAGCCCACGAGCACTGTGAGCGCTGAGCCCGTGTCCGATCCCAATGAGGTTGGCGCACCCAAGAATTATACCGCCGCTTGTACAACTCCGTTTGTGCTCCTCGCCACACCACCCAAGCCGGGTGGCACATTTGATACAACGCGCGCCGGGCTCAAGGGAGCGTCTGAATTTCAGGATATTGCCACCTTCGTGGAGTATACCCACGAAGGGAAGCTCTACTTCGGCGTTCAAGTAAAGACGGAAGAGACGGCGCGCAAGTTTATGGCGGCGGTGGAAAGCCGTGTGAAGGGAATGAAACCCCAGCTCACCTGCGCCGATGTGCTTTCTAAAATTCCAGATCGGTACAGTCCCCCCGAGGGAATGCGCGTGATTGGCATAAACCTGACAACGGGTGAACTGGTTTCGCTCGACTGAAGGTGTTCGGCATGGGTTCGCTGCGGGTTTGGTTTCCGTCCTTTTTCACCGCGTTTACGGGCGCGGTCATGGGGTGGTCCAATCCTTCCGGCGGCGCCGCGACGGGTCTGAACGGCGGCACAATCGGAGTGAGGTTTGCTCACCCGGCTTCCCTATCCAACCCTTCCTCAACCGCGGGTTGGGAACGTGTTCAGGTGAACCGAACATGCGAGGTTTGTCACGCGGATATCGCGGCCGAGTGGCGGACAAGTCGGCACCACGTTGCGTACACAAACCTTCCCTATCAACACTCGGTGGAGCGGGAGCACCCCAGCGTTCAACCGTTTTGTCAGAGTTGTCACGCGCCGGAGGCAAACCCGCTGTCCCCTCCAACCCCGTTGACGGCGGAGTTGGGAGTGGGCTGCGTGACATGCCATGCGCCTCAAGGGCCCGTGCTTGCCTCGGCGGAAAAGCGGGGGCCGGCTCCCCACGCGGTCCTTCGAACGTTGGAGTTTGCCACGGAAAAGGCATGCGCCAGCTGCCATGAATTTTTGTTTCCATCCAAGGTGGGAACCTCCGGCTTACAGATGCAGCGAACGGTGACGGAGCACCGCGATTCACCCGGTGAACAAACCTGTCAACATTGTCACATGCCGCTCACAGCGGGGAAAAGCCTCATCGGGACCACACTTTTGTGGGCGGATACAATGAGGCGATGGTAAAAAACGCTCTGACGGCTGTGGCCGAAAGGGTAAGAGCGTCTACCATTCGAGTAACGTTGACTCCAAAGGGGGTGAGCCATGCGGTGCCGACGGGTGACTTATTTCGGCGCATCGCTGTGGAGTTAAAATCCGAAGGTGGCGGCGAACACTCTCGGCAGGTGGTTTACCTTGCGCGGCACTTTGACAGGCGGGGCGGTATGAGAGAAATCGAAGACAACCGCGTTTTCGGTGAGCCGCGCACAGTGGATTTTCGTTCCAACGGCGGCCCCGCCACAATTGAAATTCGATACGAACGAGTGGCCAATCACATGTCGCCCAATGAAGAGGAGGCCACGGTAGAAAGCTCGTTTGTCATTGCCACCCTGACGCTCGCGGGTATCCAAGACTGACGGTCCCTGAAGCGTCACGCCAAGACCTGACACGCCGCGCCTCCTGGGACGTCTCTACCGGTTGCCTGTCATTTCTAAGAGGCGGGCGGCGTTGTCGTGCAAGATCTTACTGCGGAGTTGAGGGCGCTCGTGCGTTAAAATGAGCACTTTTGCGAGCGGCAAGACGGGATGATAAAACGGCCAGTCTGACCCGAAGACAATGCGGTCTTGGTCGGCCTCATCAATGACTTCTTTGAGTTGGGCAAGCGACAAACCTGAAATTTCAAGCCAGGCATTTTTATACTGCTTTTGCATGCGAATGGCTTCACGGTGCTGAAGCGATCCGGCGTGCCCAAGAACAAATTGGGTATTGGGCAGTTCACGAATGGGCCTTTCATAAAACTTCATTTGGCCAAAATATTGGCCGATTTTCGGCTCAATCCCCGCCGGACCTGAATGCCAAAACACCGCGATGTTTTCATCACCGCAGTAGCGGTAAAGTCGCATTGCCGACGGCGCATCGGGCCGCACGAGCTGATTGGGTGGATGCATTTTCATCCCCCGGGCCCCAAGGTGCATTTGCTCTTGGAAGCGCTCGTGCGAACGAATGGCCCGCGGGTGTACACTCCCGTACCCTGTTACTTCAGACCGTAGGCGCGCCGTCTGTAGCGTTCGCTCGGGGTGCTTGTTGGGCATGGGCATGTCAATGCCGAGGACAACGGAGTGCACAACATTCATCGATCGCATGTCGCGTGCGAGATTGGGCGCCGTGTGATCAGGCCTTTTTCCGCGGCCGGTGAACCCCCCGACAATGAGATCACGCTTGAGGGCTTTGAGTTCTGCCGGGGAAAAGCACTGATTGGCGCGAATGTCTAGATGGTGCGCGCAACACCGCGCAAGAAGCAGATTTGAATCGGGAGTCTCAGCCCCGAGGTCGATTTGGTGAATGGGCAGCGTGGGAAGACTGTAGTGGGTGTGCGTGTCGATCACCGGGCCCACCGTTTTGTCGGCAAGCACGATCTCATCGTGGTCCACTTCAAACCAGGGGAGATTGGCAAGTTCGTTACGGGTGGCAAATCGAAGCTGAAATGCTTGCTTGTCTGTCATTGTGGATCCCGACGCCCCGAACTGATATCAGGCCTTTTGCCGTATGGGAATACCTGTTTACATCAGCCGAGTCCCCCGCGTTCAAGATCTACCCGCGGTGCAACACGGGTGCAGCGTATGCCGCAATGTCACGCCGCAGCGAGTGCAACGGCGGTATGTGAGCAGCCATGTGTACCTTTTGCCGATGGTGAGTTCTGACACCCATCATCTCTACCAATGCACTGTGTGCGGCACAGTGACCGACGGGCCTGAACCAAAAGGCTCTCCGTCAAAGCCTTTTTTGCACAGGTTTGGTTGTTTCGTGTTTGTGGGTTTGCCCGTGTTGGGCCTAATTGCCTATTGGGCTGTCGACAGCGCCATTTCAAAGTGGCAGTCCCAAAACAGAATGGCGGAAGAGCAGGCCGCAGCCGCGGAAAAGGCGCGCCAAGAGCAGGCTCAGCGCGAGTTTATGGCCATTGTCAACGGGGCGAAAACCGCGCTCGACGAGAGTAAGAAAAAGTGTTTTGTCCCCGTAAACGCCGCGCTCGGATCCTTTCCAGAAGCGCTTGTTGATCTCAAACCCAAAAAACCTCAAAACGCCTCCGCGCTTGAAGGTGCGGGGTATGTGATTGTTTCAAAAAAAGGTCACATCCCCATTCCAGACGAAAAGCACTTTGGTAAACAGGCCTGTTTCTTAAAGCTGCCCAAAGAGGTAGAAACGGCCATCACGGTAAAAATGCCGGACATCAACGTTGGGTATGATGCAACGGTGGCCAAAGCAAAGCAGTTTACCGCAGAGGCCAATGCCATGACAGCTCCCGCTGTGATGGTGGCAACTGAGCACGTTTGCCCTGACAAACGAAACAAGTGTGTGGGGGCCGCGGTGTGGATGAGCGTTCCCGACAAAAAAATCCTGGCGGTTGTTCGGGTAGAAAAGCCGGTAGAAGACGGGGGTAGAGGAAAAGATACCGACGCGCTCGCAACTCTACTCAGACAGGAAACAGCGAAGTGGTAATAACGCGCGGCTGCCAAGTTGGGTGGCAGTTACCACTCGGTGGCAGCCGCGATCACAGCACGCGTTAAAACGGTCACGCGCGGTTTGTGGGAGTATAATCGGCGCTCAGGGGAGTGTCACGCAGGTGTCTTTGCCGTCGAAGCAGGCCCGAACCTTGAGCGGCTCGGGCATGCCGTCGAGGTTGCCAATTGCAAACACTGTCACCACAGAGTCGGCCGGGATGGATACCCCGGGAAGGACAAGCGCGTCGGCGGTTGTACCGGAGGCCCGGGCGGACAGCGTGGCGTCTGTAAGGGGAGCCGTTTCAAGGTAAGGTTTTCCGCCTACGAGCCCAATATCGGGATATGCCACGTTTGTCCAAACAGGAGTAAACTCCGTGCCGCTGCCCAACCCTACATCGACAGGCGGGGTGTCAGGCGACGCGTGAATAAAGCGAACACGAATAGACCCGGTTGCAATTGTCAGGTCGTCTTCGTATAGCTCCACAGCAAACGCTTTGTCCGACGCACCCGGGTCAATGAGTACACCCGTGGCTGCGGCTGTGTACACACCACCGGCCTTCACCTGAATGCCTGTAATGTCGGGCAGGTCAGCAAGGGCTTTGCTGCAATCGGCCGAATTTGGAGCCACAATGCGAGCGCCGTATGTGCCGGCTGCCAAGGGTAGATACGGTGTTACTTCGGGGTAGGCGAGCCCATCGGTATCTCCAAGCGATTTGAGAACCGGCCCGACAGGGTCGGCCCCGGCCGGCAGAATGCACACGTCTACCGCGGGAGTTCCCGGCGAAAGGTGGGCCCACCCGGAGTTGACCTGTATCAGCGGCGCCACCCGTGCCACCTCCACCCGTGGACGATGTTCCACCGCTGCCGCCACCCCCCATGGACATGCTGCCCGCTGTACCGGCACCGCCGCTTCCTCCGGTTCCGCCGCTTCCGCCCGTGGTAGTGTCGCCTCCGCCGTCGTCACAACCGGCGAGGCTTGAGCCCAAGATGATAACACCGGCAGAAAGAATAAAAGACAGTCGCATGAAAGTGCTCCTTGCAGTGAGGTCGTGCAAGTTCTTTTAGGAACCCGTTTAAGGTTTGTCTAGCGTCTGTTCATCTTTTTTTCTTTGGGGGCTCAACGGCACGGGGCTTGAGGTTGGAAGCGCAAACGGGCATGGTGGTCCAGGTCTAGACTATGACAGAACCCACGCCCGATCCTGAAGAGGCGACCCACCCGGCCTACCCTCGCTACACCGATGAAGAAGCGGATGAAGGCGCGGCGACCGAGGTGTTTGCCACCCATCGCGATCAGCCGCGGATCGGTCGATTTGCACTGCTTCGCAAGCTGGGTGAAGGTGGAATGGGGGTTGTATACCTCGCCTACGATGAAACACTCGACAGGCGGGTTGCTGTTAAGGTGCTTCAAAAGGGGGCCGCCGGAGATGCCTGGCTCGTGCGCGAAGCGCAGGCCTTGGCCAAACTTTCCAACCCTCACGTGGTACCCATTTACGATGCGGGACACCACGAGGGCCGGGTATTTCTGGCCATGGAGTTCGTGCCGGGGCGCACGCTGACATCGTATATCGAAGACGAGGGGCCCGCTGTTCAAGAAGTGTTGCGTGTGTACATCGAGGCCGGAAAAGGGCTCATTGCCGCCCATAAAGCAGGACTTGTGCACCGCGACTTCAAACCTGACAATGTGCTTGTGGGTCACGACGGGCGCGCGCGCGTTGTGGACTTTGGAATTGCCGGGTTGGCAGAATCTCACCAACTGTCTCCAGTGGGCCATCCCACGGCCGACCCAAGCCGGCCGGCTTCTGCGGGAAAAAACGCCCTGGCGTTCTCACTTACCAAGCCGGGCGCGTTGGTAGGTACACCGGGATATGTCTCACCGGAGCAATTTTTGGGGGAAAGGGCAACCCCGCTGTCAGATCAGTTTGCGTTCAGTGTGGCACTCTACGAAGGTGTCTACCATCAGGTGCCGTTTGATGCGCGGCATTACATGGAGCTTTTTAGAAAAGTAACCACCGAGCCGCCTCGCCTTCCACCGCCCAACCACAAAGCACCTGAATGGTTGTGGCCCATTTTGCAGCGCGGTATGGCCAAAAATCCGGCGGAGCGTTTTCCAAACCTGGCGGCAATGCTCGAAGAAATTGAGCACCACCTGAAACCCGCCCACGACGGTGATCCGCAGGCAACGCGGCGCGAACAGATCTTACTGTTCGGCGTTTTGATTTTATACGCGGTTGGGGTAACCACCTATATTGGAATTCGAGGGGAAGAAAGCGCGGTTAAAAATCCGTGGGACTTGGTGGTGCTCGCGTTCATATTCCTGTTCGTGTGTACACTTGGTGTAACGCTCACATGGAAGGCGCTTCAACGGAGCGCTTTTGGCAGGCGATTTACCGCGGTGCTTTTGGGTACACCTGTGTTGCTGCTCGCGCACCGACTTGTGGCGGCGGGCCTTGGTCTACCCACAGATGCAATTGTTGTAGAAGATCTGTTGTTGCTCACCGCCATGTTCACCATTTTTGCCATGGCAGTTGACAAGCGGCTCTTCTGGGTGCCCATTTTGGGGTTGGGCGTTTTGGCGGCATGTACACTCTACCCTGAATATGGAAGGGCCGGGTTTATGGTGGTGGCCATTTGCGGCCTCGCCAGCGGAATTGTGTTTTGGGGAAGAGCGAAACCTACCCAACCAGGTTCATAAAACACATAAACGAGCAGCCCGGGGACATCTACCGTGGCGGCTGGGAAGCATTGAAGGTGATCTCCACAGGGTCAAACTCGCCGTAGGCGAATTCACCTTCGGGGGCATGCCATCTGCCTTCGCCCCGACCGGAAAGTTTAAACGCGCCGTATGTCCGGTGATCGAGAACGGGCGTTGTGAATCGGAGTTGAGTAAAACTCTTCCCATCGGCCGACGAGCGCGATCTGTCGTCGGAAATAAAGTTAACGAGCATACCATCTGCCCCGAACACCAAGGTGGCGCGAACGGTGTGGAGTTTTGAATGGTAGATGGCAATTGCCTGGTGGTCACCGGCCGTTTGCCATTCAATCGAAGGTTCGAGCAGCGTGCCCGGCGCCAAGAGAGACATATCATTGAGCACTGTCACCGCTTCCGACGTGTCCATGGCAGGCCCCGAAGCGGCAACAATGGGAATGGCCCCGAGCAATTTGACATCCATGGTGGCAGTTCCGTCGACATACTTGTGGAATGCCTGAACGGGCAAACCTTTCATGGTGGCTGTCATGAGAAACAGTCGCGTGGGAGGATTGACAAAGCTCTGCTGAACGGCTGTAAACGGCATCCATTCAGACTCGGGACCGCTGCGAATTCTACCTGTGAAGCGCAGTTGGTAGTTGTGTACACGCGGATGGCCTACCACCCCCACAGCGCGAAGGTACCGTTGAACAGGTTCGGGCAGACGGGTCAGATCGGCGTCAGTAACCACCGGCGGTTCTTTTGCGGATGCCAAACCCGCGCGAGCGGCGCTGTCAAATCGCGCCTGAAAGCTCCACGGGCCCTGGGTTAAAAACCCGTACAGCGCGGTGAGCAATACGGCGGCATTGGCGACCGTTCCAAACTTGGCGTCTTTCCAAGCTGAAATAATGACCAATTGAGAGAGAATCAGGGCGGCGGCGGCGACAATCCAATACCCGCGAGGCCAGGTAAAGTGCGCTGCCAATGCGCCCACCATGAGAGCGGCGGCGGCGAGCCAAACCACGCCCATGGGACGCGAAATGGGTAAGGTGAGTTGAGGCAAATCGGCAAAGCGAAACGCCTTTAAAAACCCCATAAGGTGAATGAGGGCGTGGACCAACAGCACAAAAGCGATGGCATAACGCATGCTCAACCTCCACAAAAGAGGGGGACAAATTGAAAGGTTTGGCCGCAAAATAGGCCCTTGTCGCTCAACTTGAGTTGAGGGATGACGAGGAGTGCCATGAATGCGAGCGTCATGAACGGCGCTGTGAGCGGCGTGCCAAGGGCGCGGGCCTCGGCGGTGAGGTTTGCATAACGGGTTGCCACGACGGGCCCAGGCTCGTTGCTCATGAGGCCCGCAATGGGTAATGGTAAGATCGGAGCGTGGTGACCATGGGCCACGCAGAGGCCGCCGCGATGGGCAATGACCGCGTTGACAGCCGTGGCTATGTCGGTGTCAGAAACGCCGCACGCGACAATGTTGTGTGAATCGTGGGCCACGGAAGAAGCGATTGCACCGCTCTGGAGACCCATGCCAGCAAGGAGAGCCACAGCGGGCTGCGCCGGGTGATATCGGTTGACAACGACAAGTTTGAGAATGTCGCGGGTTGGATCGGAGGTGAGAAATCCCTGACTGGACGGCGTGGATTCTACCCGCTCCTGGGTGACGAGTTGACGGTCCGTCGCAACAATGACCCGAACCTTGGATCCTTGGACCGGCACGCGGAGATCGTCTGCGGAAATGGGCTCTGCGTGAAAGCAGTTGAGTATTGGGCAGGGTTGGTGGAGCAAAGGGGTTTGACCATTTTCGGCCACGACGTTTCCGCGAAGCACTGTGCGTAACACTCGAAAATGGGTAAGGTCGGCCACTTCGATAAAGTCGGCCGGGTCGCCTGGGCGCAATAGTCCAATGGGTAGGTTGTAGTGGAGAACCGGGTTTTTACAGGCGGCCGCAAGAACATGAAACAGCGGCACGCCCGCGGCGACGGCACGCTCCACGAGGAGGTTGATATGACCCTTGGTAAGGTCGTCGGGGTGACAATCGTCGGTGCAGAAAAAGCACCGGTCAGGTGCTTTACCAACAATGGGTAGGAGGGCGTCAAGATTTTTGGCGGCCGACCCTTCACGCAGGGCGATTTTCATCCCGTAGGCGAGTTTTTCTTCGGCTTCGGCAAGGGTCGCACATTCATGATCCGTTTCAATGCCGGCCCGAATATACCTTTCTGCCTGCTCGCCGCGAAGGCCGGGGGCGTGACCGTCTACCCGTTTGCGGAAAAGGTGAGCCACATGAATTTTAGCCATCAAGTCCGGGTCACCCGAGAGCACTCCCGGCCAATTCATCACCTCAGCTAAAAAGGAAATGTCCGGTTGAGCGAGAAGGTCTGCAACATGCTCGGCGTTGAGCGACGCACCCGCCGTTTCAAACGGTGTTGCGGGTACACAAGACGGTGCTCCAAACGCAAAGTGGAGCGGCGTTTGTGCGGCGGAAGCGCGCATGAACGCGATACCTTCTTCACCGAGAACGTTGGCAATTTCATGCGGGTCGGCCACCATCGCCACTGTGCCGTGGGGTAGAACAAGGCGGGCAACCTCGGCCGGGGGCAACATGGAGCTTTCAACATGCACGTGCGCATCGACAAAACCGGGGAGAACGTAGGTTGAAAGCGGTGGCCCTTCGGTGGGTTGAATCGCTTGAATGTGGCCACCTTCGATGCGGATATGGGCGGGCACTATGCGGTTGGAAAAGAGGTCAACCACGTTCGCGAGCACAGATGAGGGGGACATGGAGGGTCCACTTGTGAGAAACTGCGCCGATGGTGATGCACTCGATGTGCCGAAGTGCCGTTTTTTGTGCGACTCTTGCGGTTACCATTTCTGCATCCTTTTCAGCGGTTGCCGATGAGCCACCTCCCGAGCCTCAACCCGTGCAAAAAGGGGGCAGCGTGGAGGTGCAAAAAACGGTGGGGCCGGGCGCAAAACAGCGTTTTCCGCTCCAGGTGGCGGGGCCCGACCCAGTGGTGGCTGTGGATCCGAAGCCGCCGGTGATTCCAACAGCCGACGGGGCCGGCCCGCGCATTACATTTGCTCGGGTATGGACACAAAATCTGAACGATGGATTTTTGGGTAGGTTTCAGAGCGAATATTTTGAAACAAAAAGTGCGTGGATCCGAGGGATGGTGCTCGGGCTAGAAGGTTGGGGAACCGAAGGGGCAACGGCGGGGGGCGGCTCGATTGTGGCTGGGGTGTTTGCGGGAACGCGGAGTCCTGGGAAAAACCTTCGCAAAGGGGCGGCGTTTTTGATCACGCTTGGCGCCGGTGTACACATTATCATGTACGATCGAATTGGGGATCAAGACGGGTTTGGGTTGTTTTCACCTTACGCTGAGTTTCTAATGGGGGTGGAGGTGGTGCCGGGCGTCAGGCTTTTGTGGGACAATCGAGCTGTTTATCGGTGGCACTGGACGATGGAGAGCCATGGTCAAATTCAATCGGGGTTTACTCTGGCACTCAACTCGTTCTTGTGGGATGGGCCTTGAGTACCCCGCTCACTTCGTGGTAGCGTCGAAGCATGTTGCAGCTGCCCAGTTTTGATTCGCTTTGGTCGCACTATCCCCATGGTGATTCTTCAGAGGTGAAGCGCCTCATTGGGGGCAACATCAACCTCGCCTGGGTAACCAACACCTGCGTGATTCGCGTGTGTTACGCGCTCAATCGATGCGGCGTTACCATCACCGACGGGCAAGGCATGCACACCGCGCGAGGCGGAGACGGCTATCGATACGGTTACCGAGTGAGCGAGTTTAAAACCTACCTTGAAAATCGGTTTGGCCCGCCCGTGCCGTTTGGCGGCGGACAACGGGGCATTATCATGTTTCAAGTTTCATCCTGGAGTGATGCCACCGGCCATTTCGACTTGTGGGACGGCGGCTCCTGCGCGCATCAGTGCTACTTCGATTTGTCGAACGGGACGTACATCTGGCCCTGTGCGTAGTCGCTCGTGACCTGTGCGCGTCTCGCGGTGAATGGGGCCCACCCGACTCGCGGGTCGTGGGGCCCCCAACGGGTCGCTCGTGACCTGTGCGCGTCTCGCGGTGAATGGGGCCCACCCGACTCGCGGGTCGTGGGGCCCCCAACGGGTCGCTCGTGACCTGTGCGCGTCTCGCGCTGAATGGGGCCCACCCGACTCGCGGGTCGTGGGGCCCCCACCCCACGCCACCGCTCAAACAGGGCGGTCCCCCCATTCATCGCTCGTTCGCGCACAGGTCACTCGCTCCTTTGCCCCGGTCACGCCACCGCTCAAACAGGGCGGTCCCCCCATTCATCGCTCGTTCGCGCACAGGTCACTCGCTCCTTTGCCCCGGTCACGCCACCGCTCAAACAGGGCGGTCCCCCCATTCATCGCTCGTTCGCGCACAGGTCACTCGCTCCTTTGCCCCGGTCACGCCACCGCTCAAACAGGGCGGTCCCCCCATTCATCGCTCGTTCGCGCACAGGTCACTCGCTCCCGGGCCCCAAGGACCGCACCGCTCGAACGCGCACAGGTCACTCGCTCCCTGGGCCCCAAGAACCGCACCGCTCGAACGCGCACAGGTCACTCGCTCCTTTGCCCCCGTCACGCCACCGCTCAATTCCTACCCAAGCAGGGTAACTTTACCGTCGGCCGCAAGTTGATGGATGATAAGGGGCATGGGGATGCCTTGGTTCATTTTGAGGTTGTCGTTTTTGGAGCTGTGAAGGCCCACCAAATCCCACGCCATGGTGAACACGGGGGAGCCGGATGAACCGGGCAACGTGCTGGTTGTATAAACCATTCTGTTGGGTTGGGTGGAAGCGCCCGCAGTACCAGCGCACACTTTGAGGCCGTCGCCGCCGGGGTATTGGAGGATAAAGAGGGGAAAACCGGGTTGAGGAGCGGTGTCTTTGGGGGTGAGGTAGCCGCGGGATTGTGTACCTTTGGCGGGTGGAACCTGACTCAACTGGACAATGGCGTAGTCAAGGGACTCGGGGGCGCTTTCTGTCAGAATGGAGTCTTGGGGGATGTCCACGTCAATGGGTACACTTTCACCGGTCAAGTCAAACCGGGCGCGGCCGGTGGTGCCTTTGAGGTGAACGGCGACGTGAGCGTTGGTGAGAATGCGCTGGGGGCCTACTAAAAAGCCTGTGCCGGCGGCGCGAAAGGTTTCATCGTTGAGTTTGACATCCACGCGGCAGAGGCAGCGCATGGCGGCATCCAAACGCTTGCGCCAATTGACAACGTCGTGAAGGCCGAGTTGGTCGTGGTAGATTTCTTCGAATCGAACGGCGAGGGCGGTTGCGACGGCGGGGGTAGGTTCGGCAGTGGAAGAGGCCAGCAGTTCGGCGGCGATGAGTTGAATTTTTTTGTTTTTGGGGCGCTGTTCAAGGGCGCCTCGAAGAAGCTCATCCAGCTGATCGTTTTCAAGCGCCCAACTGATGAGGCCGAGGGCGATGTCTGGGTTTTTTTGATCGGACGGGGTGAGCGCGCCGAGGGGTTTGCCAAACGTTTCGAACGCGAGTTTGTTGAACGAAGAAGAGCTGAAAAAGCCGTCGACAAGCGCTTCGCCAAGGCGTTTGACTTGGTTGCCTTTGAGGTCAAGTCCCATAAGTTAGTTGCCTCCGGCGGTAGGGGATCTACCCAATAGGTGAAGAAGGTTTTTGGCTTTCAAGTCAGTGAGGATGGCCGGCATGCTGACCGCGTAGTTGGTGCCGGCAACCGACCGTTCAAACAGGGCGAGCAGTTGGCGGTCAACCGCAAACACGGGCGAGCCGGGTAGACTTTGGGTTTGCAAACTTGGGTAGGTGATGCGGCCCGGGTCACCCACGTGGCTGCGCGCTTCAAGGCGAAGTGTACTCACCGATACGTCAGGCCGAAGGTTGGTGGATGGGAAAAATGTGAACAGGTCATCACCGGGAATGGCGATGCGGTTGGACAGTATAAGAAATCCCCGCAGTTGCTCCTGCGGCGGCACTTTTGTGCGGATCTGAATGAGCGCGTAGTTGAGATCTTGAACGTCGCTGTGGGCGAGAAGAGCGTTGGAGGCAATGTCCGCCACAAATGGGGAGACTCCCTCAACGTTGTTTAGCCGCAGCGGTGGAAAAACGGCGCGACCGCCGTGCGTAAGGAGCGAGGTGAACGCGTCGTGGGTGGTGAGAATGGTGGCGGGCCCAACCAAAAATCCCGCGACAGCAGCGTTGGTTGGAGTGGGACTCGTAAGGCGGCAAACACATTGAGCGGAAGCCCACATGGCGGTGCTCCACTCGTTTGGATTGCCTACCCGGGCGGCGCGCAACAGCCTTGAGTTGAGGCGCTGGGTGGCCGATGCCGAAATGGGTAGGTCTGTTTGCAACAGGTAGGTAAACGTTGCGGCGCGCAGTTGGTCATCCCCACTCGTTTGGTCAAGCGCCGCGGCGAGGAGGTCGGGGAGATGCCCTTCCTTCTCGGCCCAGGCGACAAATCGATCCACCGTTTCTGAGTGCGACAAGTTCGGCGGGAGGAGGGCGTCGAGCGAGAAGCTGAGTTGAGAAGCGACAAACCGGTAGAATCGACCTCGGCTTTGGAAGATGCGAACGAAGGCGTTGGCAATGGCCGAAAGGCTTTTGTCGAGAGCATCACCGTTGCGCTGGGAGGGCGGTTTGGCGGCCTTGCGTTCAAATGTCGCCTGGACATCTTCCCATACTTTTTCTACGATTTTTGCCCAAGCTTCATCGTTCTTTGGACTACCCACCGGCTCGTCATCGAGAGGCAAACGCTGGAGCCGATCAAACGGACTGCCGCTGAGGTAACAAGGACGAATGAGCACCGGGATGATGCGGCGGCCTTGGTCGAGGACGTTGTGTACACGGTCCATGATTTGATTGTTTGCCAGGAGATCGGCTGAAAGGAGGGCAATCACCACGTCGGCATGTTCGAGGAGGCGTGTTGTTTCGGCCTCGACATTCACCCCGGGGAGCAAGGTGCTCGGATCGTCGATGACAAGCCGGCGTTGGGCAACAAGCGCCGCAAAGTGAGCCACGAGGGCGTTGCGGTATTCTTGATCTTGAAAAGAGTATAATAGGTAGATCCGCCGCGGTTCGTCCCCAACGGTCGGCGCCTTTGAAGAGGGGAAGACCTTTTCAGATACCTCCAAGAGCATTTGCGTCGCGTCGGAGTGTTTTGACAAACCAAGGCCATTTTGAAGCCAGGTTTGAATGGGTAGAACGGTGGCCCCTGCGTCGTTGGGCAGCGGACCGTCGACGTTGATCTGACGGAGCTGTTTGCGGATCAAAGCGCCTTTGGTGTCGGCCGTGGGTAGGGAGGTCACATACGCGGAAGGTAAGCCCGCGAGCAGCGCCTCGGGATCGAGATCGGCGTAAATGGCCGCGCGCCACACCTTTTCAATTTGTTGGTCGGTAAGGTAGCCGTTGGGATTTTCTGGGAGGGGAACATCAAACCCACGCAGAAGAGCAAGCATGTTGCGAAAGTCTGTGTTTTGCGGCGCGCGTTGAACGAGGGCGTTTACCAAGTCAATCAGGCGGTTTTGGCTGGCAAAATAGCTAACTGTATCGCGCGCTGCTTCAGCCAAAACGGTGGACGATTGAATGCTGCCGAGGGGCACTTCAAGTTCATACCGGAGAAAGTCGGCGAATGTATCGAGGGTGGGAAACTGGTTTGTGATCGCACCCGCGAGCAGGCGCAGATCAATCGGCGCGCTGTCCACA
The DNA here is from genome assembly GCA_016712345.1 of Polyangiaceae bacterium. Taxonomy (GTDB): domain Bacteria; phylum Myxococcota_A; class Polyangia; order Polyangiales; family Polyangiaceae; genus JADJRH01. The sequence goes on along the minus strand of JADJRH010000011.1, from coordinate 198,375 downwards.
AGGTTCGATGCGTTTTGAGCCTCGATTGCAAGACGAACCTGTTCACGAAGGGCCGTGGGTAGATCGACTTTCAGGCTGCGTTCTACTTCTGCCATTTGGAGAACCACGGCAGCGCGCTCGTGCGCCAAAGCAATTTCGTTACATAACGCAACCTGACGAAGAGCAAACGTGAAATACGCTTCAAACGCGGAGGCGGAGCGAGCCACTTCGGCCGCACTCCCGTAAGCTGACAGCGCCCCAATCACATCACCTCTCACTTGAGCTACCCTCCCCTGGGCACCGTGGGCAACCATCAGCAAGTCTGGATTTTGTTCTTGTTCGGCGGCAATCAAGGCGCGATCGGCGGCGAGGGCGGCTTTGTCAGGTTCATCGGCACGAAGGTACACTTCGGCCTCAAAGGCGTGAAGGTAACCTCGATCGGAGCGTTCTGACCGTTCACCAAGGAGTTGAAGAGCGGTGTGGAGGTCAGCCTCGGTGCCACTTTTGAAGAGTTTTTCTACCCGTCGGGCGGTGTCACTCTCCCACACCGATTGCTCAGCAACGGCGCGCAAATCAGGCTCGATGGCATGACCAAGTTCTACCCCGAGCCAGGCGTTGGCGCGGGGTGGAAGTTCACCGCGAACATCCACAAGGGGCGCTGTGATTTCAGGTTTGGCGAACGAGGTAAGGTCAGCCGCGGGATGGTCTAGACAGAGGTGATGGTAGAGCGCTTCTGTCAGGTTTTGGGTGGATGGGGAAGTATAATAGTCGATCGCGGCCTGATGAATGGTGCGGAGTCGAGCGCCGCCGTCTTTTTTGTGTTCGTCTTTGCGAATCAAAGTGAGCATGGCGCGGCGCACATCGGCGCGGTGGCGCAATACGGGCCCGTCTTCGGTCACCAGCTCGGCTTCTCGCCGAAGCTCGTTGTAGAGCGCCTCGGCAGCTTCAAGGGAGGGAACATTCACGCCGCAGGGTTTGGCGAGCACCTTGTAGATGAGATCGGGCGTGATGAAGCGAAGGACCATTCCCGGGTGGGCAATGGCCTGCGACTCAGGCGTCTTGAGGTGTCCGAGAATGCGATTATAGAGAACGCCCTGAATTTGTTCGGCGTCGATTTGCTCTTGGACTTGCAATGAAAAATCACCTTCACGAGCCACAACGGCGGCTGCGAGCCGAAGGCACAGCGGATTGCCGCCGACTGTCTGATATACCCGTTGTGCGATGGACACATCCTTGACATTTGAGCTAAATAAAACGGCAATAGCAGCCTGTTCGTCGAGGATGGGGAGTGGGTAGGGGGTATGGACAAACTCCGATGGGAGCGGGTTGCGGCCGGCGATGAGGACGCGAAGGGTGGGAAAGAGATATTGAAGGTCGTTGAAAAAATCCCAGAGTGTGTGGAGGGCGGGGCCGTGCTTGTATTGAACACGTTCAAACGTGTCGAGAACAAGGACGAAAGGCCGGTCGAGTGGGTAGAGGGGGGAAAGGGCGGACCGTAGGGGGCTGAGCAGCTCAAGAGTGATCGAACGCTGGGTATTCGCGTCGACTTCTTGGTCCAAAAAGCGGCCTGCTCGGTCTTGAATGGGCGCGAGGTTGGACTCCAGGGAAGGGGCCAAAATGGCGAGTTGGCGAAGCGTTTCACGGATAAGTGTCAGAGGGCGCGAAACGTCCAATCCGGGCCTGTCAAAGTCGATGTACACAAAGGGGAAACGTTCGTTTTCGGGAACGTCGAGGTGTTCCAGTACAAACTGCGAGATGAGGGTAGATTTGCCGAGGCCGCCGATACCCCAAATGTGGAGAGGCGGCAGCTCATCCATCCGGGTGATAGGGGTGGGGGAAAACTCGGTGGTTGTGGAAGTGCCGTGGGTGACGCGGCGCACTCCAACGCGCTCGCGGAGGAAGTTGAGTTCTTGAGCGCGGCCGGCGAAAAGGCGGGTGCGTTGGCGCAGGGGTTGGAGCAGTTCTTCTTGTGCGATGCACCTCTGGAGCGTGGGTAGATCGACAAGGGCGGGATGGGCAAGACTGAGCCAATCGCGCACATCTACAAGGGCCCACAATTCTTGAAGGGACAGTTTTTCAAGGGGTTCAAGTATACCCTGAAGGGCGTTTGTGAGAACGGTCTGAACCGCACAATCGGGGAGAATTGGGGCGGCGGCGAGGGCTTTTTGCCAGGTGTTCGTGTGGATGAGCCGCGTGAGGGTTGTGCGGCGAACGTCGGTGCGGAGGGTGAATTGGGGCTTGCCGCTGGAGTCGAGTGTACTCTCGATGTAAGAAAGAAGGTCCGCCGGGGCTGGGTCTTTGGAACCGTTGGAAGGGCGGAGTTGAGAAGGGTCAAAATAGGCGAGAACGGCCGCCGATTCTAGGTAAGGATCCAGAAGAGAGGAGACGCCCTGCGCGGCGGTTTGGCCAGGTTCCATTGCCAGGCGTTGCTTTACCCAATCACGCGTCCAGCGAGGTTGTGTACTCATACATTGCCCTCGGATGCGAGGCGTTTCAGCGTATTTTCCACTTCCTTGTAAAGCGGTTCAATGGAAGCGAGGTTGTTTGTGGCAACGCGATCCCACACGTATTTGGCCAGATCTTCAGCCACACCTTCTTCGGCGGGCGGATTTTGAGTTTGGCAAATGTGGCGAAACAGCGCCTCCACATGGGCGTACGTCACGGCGCACATTTCTGTTTTGCCGGCGCGATGGGTGAACAGTTGCCCCTTTGGAACACCGATCAAGACGAGGCGAGCATGTCTGTGGGAAACGGCGATGTTGTCACAGAGGATGTCAAAAAAATCGGCGAGCGGTAGAGGGATGGGTTGGACTACCGGATTGCCGGCGGAGTCAAGTTGAGAGTCGGGCCCGTCGAAAACAAGCCACCATGGGTCTTTGGTAGAGGAAAGGGCGCTGAGAACGGCGGTTGCCGCTGTGTGGGCATGATTGGCTGGATTGGTAGGATCAACCGAGAGGGGTTTGGGGGGGTTGACTCCAAGTTTTGGGTAGATTTGGGAAAGCCAAGGGGTGGCAAGGAGAACGGGGCCGGGTTCGGCGCGAATGTGGCGGTATTTGGCCTCGACGTAGTGGTGATTTTGGTGGGCGCAGAGGTGGGCGAGCAAGTCGGCCACGAGGCTTTTTCCAGTGCGAGGGCCACCGAGAATGAGGGCCACATTGGGGTCACCGGGGCCGAGAGGTTTGGCAAGGTTGGTGAGGTATTTCCAGGTGTCTTCGCGGTCGATAACGTACTGCGATCCAAAAAGGCAGCGGGGTAACGGGCACTCGGCTGGGGCGTCAGCGTTGGGTAGATGTTTTGGGGCTCCGGCGGGCTGGGCTGTCGAAGGAGCGACCTCGGGAAACAAAGGGATGATTTTGCCCACGGCGGGGTGGGTGCCCTTTTCTCGAACAAGGGCCTGTACAAGTTCAGGGATGCGATCGAGTTCGTCGAGCGTGGAAACGACTTTGGCGATCTGATTAGGGTACGCGTCGGGGGCTGCCAGCTCGTGGAGACGCGTGTTCAGTTCAAACGTGGTGAACGTGTCGAGAGCGGTGGGACCGTCGCTGAAGATCGCGTGCAGCGCTTGAACAATCGCTTTTAAAGCTTTGGGGTTGCCGAGAGCCACGGCGCGAACCTCCCAGGTGCGCGAGCATGAGAAGGGGAGCAGCGCCTGGAGGGATTGTCAAGGTCGAGGCGGCGTTTGTTTCGTCTGGTTTGTTTAGCGTGTAGAAATGGAGCGGGCGAAGCGAACGATACCGTCAAGGTAGCCCTGCGGGTCATCGAAGTGGGGGCAGTGGCCGACGTTGTCAGGTTCTTCAATCACGGCGTGGGAAGGGAGGCTGTCCTTGTAGAAAAGGAAGTTTTCACGCGGCATGAGTTTGTCTTGTTTGCCCCAAAGGAGGTGGATGGGCATGGGTAGATGGCGAATGTCTTCAGGTGCAAACAGGCGGGTGGCGTGAGCGCCTGTGAGCACGTCGCGTACGGCTTTTCGGGCGAACATTTGGCGAAGTTCGGGCGCGACGAGGGGGGCATACCACGGGGGGCGATGGTAGATGCGGCGCATAAAGGCGCGAGCCTCACCGTTGGAGTGGAAGTTGAAAACTTCTAAGAAGCCTTTGAATGCGTCGGGGTCCATTTGGGCGCCGGCTGGGGAGGTTAGAAAAAGGCCTCGCACCCACTCTGGATGGCGAATGGCAAAGCTGACGGCAACAGCGCCGCCGAGGGAGTTGCCACAAACAATGGCAGGTTCGTTGAGTTCGCGAATGAGAACTTCTGCCATGGATTCAAACAAAACTTCAGGGGTAAGGTCTACCTTGGGTTGACCGCTCAAACCGTGGCCGGGCGCCTCGATGGCTAGGATACGCTTTGTGCGCGATTGGAGGCGGGCCATTGTTCGGGCGAAAACGGCGGCAGACGAGCTGATTCCGTGGAGGAAGACGATAGTGGGTAGAAGGGTTGGATTGGTTGGATTGTCGTGTTTGGCGGCGGGATTTTGGGCGTCGTAGATGTGGTGTTCGGCAACGTTGCTCTGAACGAAACGGCTCTCAATGCCGCGGGCTTTGAGGGCGCGGCGGGCAAAACGTTCTGCGAGGGGAACGAGCAACATAGCCGAGGGATAGCAAGAACGGAGGTGATTGACCAGAACGCAAAGACCTGACGCTTCGCGGCCGCATTTAATGGAGGGCAACTTTGGGCGCCTCGCAATGACTTGAAATGCCCCGCCACGTGACACGTCGTATTCAACACGGAGTTCCCCAGCGGCGCATGCGCCTCATTCGAACGGCGAGTAACTCGTTGCGGTTGAGTTGTCGATGCAGCAGAAAAGAGCCCGTTCTGGGAGGTCCGGCGACTTGAGATGTCCATCACGTCGCCATCCACCGGTCTCGCCGGTCTCTCGTTTTCGTCGTGGCTGCGCTCGCCACAGAACTCCATCTGGAGAACCCGACGCGCCACGCTGTTCGCTTTTCCGCTTGGCGACGGGCAAGGGTGTCCCAAACGTCTCGACAAGACTGGATCCGTGCCTTGCAGAACGTTCCGCTAAAGGGAAGTTACCTAGGAGGCACGGAGATCACGGAGTTCCACGTTACCCAAGAGCAAAAAGAAGGTAGTCTTTGACGATGGCCACGAAGGAAGGCTCGCAGGGGCCGGTTTCAAAGCGGTATGTGTCGGAGTTGACAGCTCCCAGGGAGGTGATCGACGAGCTGAAGCACGTGTCAAACGTGGCCTATGTGACGTGGATTCAAGATGTGGCAAAAGCTCACTCGACAGCGGTGGGATGGGATAGTCCAGCGTATTTCAACTTGGGGGCGGTGTTTGTGGTGCGAAAACATGAGATTGAATATCTGGCGCCGGTGGTGGAGGGGGAGCGGGTTCGCCTGACAACGTGGATTGAAAATTGGTCGGCCGCGACGAGTGAGCGTCACACTTTGATTGAGAAAGTGGACAGTGGGAGTGTGGCGGTGAAAGCCAAAACGCTTTGGGCGATGATCGACTTTGCAACGGGTAGACCGCGGCGGGTGCCGCAGGAGATCAAGAGCGCTTTTTTGGAAGGGTTGGATCGGTAGGTAGTTGAGTTACCCACCGGTTCGTCGCGACGGTTTGGATGATGGGGAGGTTTTTTACTTTGCGCCTGCGCGGGTAACCCACTCGTCAAACCGCGCTCTGACTTCATCGGGAAGCGTCATTGGGTCAAACGGTTTTGTGAGGATGCCGGCCGCGCCGAGGTCTCGAAAGCGCTCGACCTCGTGGCGCTGCGCTTTTGCGGTGAGAAAAATCACCGGAATTCGAGCTGTTTCGGCGGTGGCCCGAAGTTCTGCAAGGGTAGCCGGACCATCCATCCCGGGCATCATAATGTCGAGAAGGATGACATCGGGCTGCTCGCGGCGGGCGAGATCAATGGCCTCTCGACCGGAGCCGGCGAGAACCACATTCCACTTACCCACGCTGCGAAGCGACAGCTCTCCGATGCGGCGGATGTGGGGCTCGTCGTCGACCATCATGACTTTTTGGATCTCGGCCATGGCTGCTCCCGGAAGCGTGATGGTTAGCACTGCGGTGTTGGAATTTTTCTGGGGGTAAGTGCGGCCACCGTAGTGCTAGGCGGGGTCGCCACTTGGATTTGCGAATTCTGGATTGTTGAGCCAACCGGCGCGACCTCCGATGGCGGCAAGCGTTTCAACGAGGACTTTCAGCTCGACCGGTTTGGCAAGGAAGTCTTGAACGCCGAGGACGGAGAAGCGCCAGCGGCTGGCAAGGAGCCCGGTAGGTGTACTCATGACGACGACGCGTGCCCGGTCACCGTGGGCCATTTCGCGCATTTCGGAGAGCGTTTGAACGCCGTCGAAACCGGGCATGTCAAAGTCGAGAAGCACGAGATCGGGTGTTTCTTGTTCACCGGCGGCAAGCGCTTCTGCGCCGGTCATGGCGGTGCGTACACGCAGGCGGAGGCCGAAAAATGCGAGTTTGACGGCGCGAACGGCGAATTTTCGAAAATCGGGATCGTCGTCGACAACCAATACTTCAAGCGGACGCGTGGCCTCTCTGCGGCGCGGGGGCGCGGGCGTTGCGTCGGTTCGGCTTTGCATTTTGTCGACGCTGATGGCCGCCTTCATCATGGCGGCGGAGAACGCGGCAACGCTCTCGTGGCGATGATCGGGGGCTTTCGCGAGGGCTTTATCGACAATTGGGTCAAACGCGACAAGTTCGGGAACGAAGCTGCTCACGCGGGGCGGGGCTTGTTTTGCGTGCGCCCTGAGCATGTCGAGCGGGTCTTTGACCTCGAACGGCAGGTGGCCGGTGAGCATTTCAAAAACGCTGCACGCGAGTGAGTACACATCGGAGCGGGGGCTGACAGTTGACCCCTGCGGACCGAGGCCCGCTTGTTCGGGCGCGGCATACGAGGGTGTTCCTCCGCCGAATTCGTTCAGGTCGGCGCCGCGTCCGGCAAGGCCGAAGTCGACGAGAACGGGGCGACCTGTGTCTTCTTCGATGACGATGTTGGCGGGCTTCACGTCACCGTGGATGATGCCGGCGGCGTGAACCGCGGAAACGCCCTCGCACACTTTTGCGAAGATGGTGAGCGCGCGGTGAAGCGGGAGACGCGCATGGTGGCGAAGGTGTTCTTCGAGGATGGCGTCGAGTCCGCGTCCGCGAACGTACTCCATGACGAAGAAGTAACTTTCGGCGTGGCGACCAAACGCGTGGATGGCAACAACGTGCGGGCTGCGGACAGACGCAAGAGCGCGCGCTTCCTTTTGAAAGCGCTGCGCGATGCTGGAGTCTTTGGACCAGGCAGGTGCAACCACTTTCACGGCAACGCGGCGGTCGAGGCCTACGTCGCGCGCGAGGTACACAATGCCCATGCCGCCGACGCCGAGTTCGGATTCGATCTCGTAGCGGCCATCGATCAAGACTGGCGGTTTTGCGGGCGGATCACTCTGGCCGGACATGCCTGTCCTTCGTGCTCACCGAGCACCCTAAAAGACTGTCGCCCCTCGCGCGTTCCAGCATCGGACCCGTCGGAGTCTAAACGCAAAACGGCGACGAACTGAAGCCCGCAGAAGGTTGGAAAAGATTTTGCGCGAAAGAGGACCGGGCGGTGCGCACATCGCTTCTCAGTCGGCCGACTCCACGAACGGGGCGAGCGCCGCGACGATGGCGTTGTGCACACCTTCGATGGGGAGGGTTCCATCGATATGGACGATGCGGTCGCCGACAACGTGTTCGGCGCGAAGGTACGCTCGGGCAAGGCGGGTTTGGATGTCGTTTTCTTCGAAAATCTCGATGGCGCCGCCGCGCGCGCGTCGTCGGATCTCGGCAACTTCGGGCGGAACGTCCACGACGACCGTTACGTCGGGGCGGCGAGCGTGGCGATTGAGAGTGCGAATCCACGCCACGACGTCGCTTCCGGCGGACGGCTCGACCCCGGCGGTCACCGCTTGGTAAAGGATGCTGGAGAGATCGTACCGGTCTGAAAGGATGACGTAGCCGTCACGTAACAGGGGAAGGATTTCACTCTCGACGTGGTCCAGGCGGTCCGCCGCAAAGAGCAGAGCCATTGTTTGAGCGTGTGAGCCGGATGGGAGCGCGACGCGTCGGCTGAGAATGAGGCGCAAAAGCGATCCGATGGGGCCGACGCTCGGCTCGCGCGTGACGTGAACGAGGCGCTTTTTTTGGCGAAGATATTTGGCGTAAAGCTCGGCCTGCGTGGTGGTTCCGGCGCCGTCGATTCCTTCGAATACAACGAAGACGCCGTCGTGGCCGTCGGTGTGCGCGTGCCTCGGCATGGCGATCGCGTAGTCGGACAGCGCGTGTGACACAAATGGGATCGGTCTTTTCGCTAGCCGATGGGTGCGGGATCTTCGCCCAAGACAACGTTGTCGATGAGGCGGGCGCCGCTGAAACGGGCGGCGACGGCGATGACGCTTCGGTCGGAAACGGGGGCATCGTCACGGGCAATCGCGAGCGTGTCGGCGTCGGCGATATCGACGTAGTCGATGGAGTTGGCGACGGCCGAAATGGGGTTGCGAACGAGAGACGTGAGGACCGATGCGCGGCGTTCACCCGCGGCAAAAGCGCGGTGCGCAGCGGAAAGGCCGCGCGGGATTGCGAGGGCGTTTCGGCGATCTGTTTCGGACAGGTAGCGGTTGCGCGAGGACATGGCGAGGCCGTCGGATTCACGAACCGTGGGCACCGGTAACACGACAACCGGAAAAAAGAGGTCAGTCACGAGGCGCTGGATGACGCGAAGCTGCTGGTAGTCCTTTTTGCCAAACGCGGCCGTGCAAGCGCCGGTGAGCGCAAACAGCTTGGAGACGACGGTGGCAACGCCTTGAAAATGGCCGGGGCGAAACTCGCCGCAAAATGGGCCCGCCGTGGCTCCGGGAACGACGCGCGTTTCATCACCCGGCGGGTACATCGCCGATGTTTCGGGTGCGAACACAAGACTCGCGCCGGCTTGTGTACACTTTTCAACGTCGGCATCGAGGGTGCGCGGGTAGCGGGAGAAATCTTCGTTGGGGCCGAACTGCGTCGGGTTGACAAAGATGGTGACGGCAACAAAGTCGGCCGCTTCGCGCGCCCGGCGAATGAGCGTTGCATGACCTTCGTGAAGCGCTCCCATGGTGGGGACGAGGCCAACGCGCTTTTGGCTGCGGCGCGCCTGTTCACATTCGTTTCGAAACGCGGAAGGGTCGGAAAGAACGATCACGAGGCGGGGCTATAACGCACCCGGAACGCCGCCGATCGTTTTCTTCTTACCGTTCTTGTGGTGCTTTGGATTGGAGCCGAGGGCAGCAACGTTGGGGAGCTGAAGAATGTGGAAGCGGCCCGACGGATGGGATTCTGTTTTGGCGCGGCCGCGCGCGAGTTCAATGAAGCGTTGCTGCGCGCGCACATTGGGCTGGCCGGGCGTTGTGCGCCCATAGCTGCCGTCGGCGGAGAGATCCCACGTTTTGGCGGTGTCGGAGAACAGAACGCGGAGGATGTCGTCGATGCGCGTTGCGAGCATAGGGTCGAGAATTGGAACGAGAATCTCCACGCGGCGATGGAAGTTGCGGGGCATCCAGTCGGCGCTTGAAAAATAGATTTCGCGGTTTCCGCCGTTTTCGAAGCGAAAAACGCGCTCGTGTTCAAGGAAGCGGTCGATGACGGCGCGCACTTGGATGCGATCGGAAAGGCCGGCGATGCCGGGCCGAAGGCAGCACACGCCTCGAACGATCAGTCGGATTTCAACGCCGGCCTGCGACGCGGCGTAGAGCGCGTCGATGACGTCGACGTCGACGAGAGAGTTCATTTGCGCGACGATTTCGGCCTTTTTTCCTGCGCGCGCGTGGGCGGCTTCGCGCGTGATGAGGCCGAGGATGGCCTCGTGCAAACCGAGGGGCGCCACCACCAAACGGTTCCATCGCGGGGGCGCGCTGTAACCGGTGAGCAGATTAAACAGCGACGTTACGTCTTCGCCGATTTCACGGTTGGCGGTGAGGAGACCGAGATCGGTGTAAAGCCGCGCTGTCGAAGGGTTGTAGTTGCCGGTGGAAAGGTGCACGTAGCGGCGTAATTTCTCTTTTTCGCGGCGAAGAACAAGAAGCGCTTTGACGTGCGTTTTGAGTCCGAGAAGGCCGTAGATCACCTGCGCTCCGCTCTGCTCGAGAGTGCGCGCCCATTCGATGTTGCTGGCCTCGTCAAAGCGCGCTTTCAACTCGACAATCGCCGTGACTTGTTTGCCGTTTTCAGCGGCGCGCGCGAGCGCTTTGACAATGGGTGAGTCACGCCCTGTGCGGTAGAGCGTTTGTTTGATCGCGAGGACTTGAGGGTCGTCCGCGGCGCGCGAAATGAGTTCGATCACCGGATCGAACGAGTCGTACGGGTGATGCAGAATCACATCGCGCTCGCGCAGCACGGCGAAGATATCTTCAGCGTCGCGAAGGGGCGGCGGTACCTGCGGTGAAAAGGGTTCATCGCGATGTTCGCGGCGCTCTTCATCGGTGACCACCGATGCGAGGTCGGGAATGTGGAGCGGCGCTGTCATGCGATACACGTCGCGATTGGGATCGACACCGAGCGCGCGACAAAGGCGGTGTACACTTGCCGAAGCGCCGTTGCCGAGGCCGATTTCAAGGCGAACCGCGTTGCCGCGGTCGCGACGCCGAAGCTCGGCCTGGATTGTTTGAAGGAGGTCTTCTCCCTCTTCTTCGTCGATTTCGAGATCCCAGTTGCGCGTGACGCGGAAGGGGTATGTGCCGCGGACGCGGGCCGCCGGAAAAAATTCGATGGTGTGGCGGGCGATGATGTCTTCGAGAAGCACGAATGCGCGGTGTGCACCGTCCACGCGAACGCGCATGAGCCTCGGCAACATGGGTGGAACTTGAATGACGCCGAACCCGGGCTCCTGGCCTTCGTGTTCACGCGAAAACATGATGCCGATGTTGATGCTCTTGTTGCGCAGGTGCGGGAACGGATGGCCCGGATCGATCGCAATGGGCGTGAGCACGGGAAACACGTCGAGGCGAAAACGCTCGTCCAGCACCGCGAGTTCGGCGGGGGCGAGTTCCTCGGGCCGAACGATCACAACGCCGGCGCGACGCAGCGCGGGGATCAGCTCGGTTTCGTAGAGCTTGCACGCCACATCCACGAGCACGTGGGCGCGCGCGCTGATCGCAGCGAGCTGTTCGTGAGGGAGAAGTCCGTCGGGCGGCAGTTCTGAAACGGTGCGGTTGGTTTGCGCCTGCAAGCCGGCGACACGAACCATGAAAAATTCGTCGAGGTTCGAGAAGAAAATCGAGAGGAACTTGAGGCGCTCGTAGAGCGGAACTTCGGAGGATCCGGCCTCGGCAAGGACGCGCGCGTTGAACTCCAACCACGACAGTTCGCGGTTTAGGTAGATGGTGGGGTCGCCGGTTTCGACTTGCACATTCACCGCCGCGGTGGACGACGGCGGGGGCGCAATCACGAGCGTCGTCTCAGGCGTGGGGGTTGTCGGCTCCGTGTTCACGCGCGCAGCATACCGCACGGCGACGCGTTCGAATGTGACAGGGCTGTGGCGTTAGAAATGGACGCTCGCGCCCGTCGGCCCGACGCGAATGATCGCGCTCGGTTTTGGAGCCGCTGCCGGTGCGTCGGGGGCCGTTTCGCCGGGTTTTTGAACGGGAACGCGGCGCGCGCCGATCGCCCAAAGTGGAATGCCGACGGCGGCCATGACTCCGCTCACCACGGCGAGTGCGATGCCGCCAGCGACCATTCCATCATCGGAGCGGCGTTCGCGAATGTAGCCGCCGGGAGCAAAAATCTGCACGCGGCGGCCGCCTTCCGAAGCGATAACGCCGCCGGCGATCAGGCCGATGAGGCCGGCCCCGAACATCACAATGCCCGCGCCCATCATGGGCGGTGAGTACCGTTGTTTCGGCACCGGAGGTGGCAGCGGCGTTGTGCTCACCGGCGGGTAATAAGGGCCCGGCGCCCCCGCCCCCGGCGCGGGGTAATACGGATACGGGTAATACGGATTTGCGTAGGGATACGGGTACGGCGCCGGATACGGGTACGGGTACGGATAGGGGTAGGGATACGGGCCCGCGTTGGGCGGCACAGGCGCGGAAGCCGGCGGCGCCGAACTTGGCGCCGGAGCGGTTTTCGCCGGTGCGGACGGCGATGCGGATCCCATGGGGTTGGGGGCCGGCGCGAGCGGCGGCGAGGCAGTCGGCGATGATGCCGAAGCAGCCGGCGGCGACGTGGAAGCGGCCGGCGCAGGCGGTGTGGGCTGCGCGTTGCTGTGCGCGCTGAACGCGAGCGTGACTGCCCACATCGCTGCGCCGATCGCGCGCGACCCACCGAGCAGAGGCGATAGCGGGTGTCGAACGATGCGCTGCACGCGCGGCATCATACAGGTCCGAAAAACCTCGTGGCCAATGGTGGGCCGTTGCACAGCGTGGATGCGCCTAGGTGGATTCGAAGCGGAGGCGTCGCGGCGACGGTCAGTAAGGATCCGACGAAGGAGGTTTGGGTTTGGGGGCCGGCGGTTTGGGGGCCGAGGTGGCGGCAGGTTGGGACGGGGCCTTGGCGGTTGCCGAAACGGTGGGTGCAGCGGTTGCCGTGGGTGCCGGCGCAGCAGTCGCGGCCGCTGTAGCGGTTGTGGAAGTGGTTGGAGCGGCCGTTTCAGCCGGGGCGGGCGTTTCAGCGGGCTTGGGCGCAGCCGTTTCAACGGGCTTGGGCGCAGCCGTTTCAGCGGGCTTGGGTGCCGATGTCTCCGCAGGTTTGGGAGCGGATGTGGGCGCAACGGACATGGCCGACGACGGCGCGGGCTTGTCACCCTTGTCGCCAAACAGCGACGAAAAGCCTCCGTTCGCCGCAAAAACAATGACGAAGGCCACGAGAACGAGGCCGCCCAAAACCAGCGGGATGCGGCTCGTGTCGGGTTTTTTCTTTTCTTCGGATCGGCGCGATCGCGCGGGGCGCGCGTCATCGTCGTCGCTTTTTTCTTTCGACGAAATCGGCGCCTCATCGTCCGCGGGTGCGCTCGCACGCGCGGCTTCGGCGTCTGCGTCGGGAACCGCCACGCGTGGCTTCGGCTTGGCCGCCGCGAGAAGTTTTTCAGCGCGCGCGCGCTGCTCTTCGGCGCGTTCGCTGGGGACGCTCGCGACGCGTTCGAGCGCTTTGGCACCCTGGACGCGCAGCTCTTTGCGCTTGGAACGGCTGGGCTTGCTCACAGGTGCGCGACGGTAGCGAACGCGCCGCGCGGTGCCAAGAAGTTCGCTCAACGGAACACGAGAACGAAGAACAGAACGACCACAAGCAACGCCGCCACGCCGCCGGCGCCGAGCACGGCGTATTGAATGGGCGGAGGCTGAGCGCGGACTTTTTTGACGAGGCTCTCCAACAGCGCGCCGACCGAAGAAAGCGCGCCGTCGAGCGATGTTTGCCAGCCGGGTTTGGCGAGCGGCGCCGAAGCGGCTTGAAATGTCCCTGTGGCGCGAGGCTCGGGAGGTGGACCAAATCGAGGCGCTTCACCGCCCGAGGGTGCGGGTTGCGTCGGGACGCCTGGAGCTGGCCCCACCTGCGCCGATTGAAGCGTTTCCACCCGATGCGGCAGCGGCGAAGTGTTTAGCGCCGCGTTCGCCTCGGGCCCCAAGATCCGGTGCGTCGCTCCATAGGAAGCCGCTTCAACAGGGCGATCCGGTGCGTTGGGCAACACGGCCGTCATGCGAGCCGCGTTTTCGATGTCCGCAAATGAATGCACCGGCAACGCGCGCGTGGGTGTGTCGCGATCGCCGCCGAACGCCGAGCGGTACATCTCCGTGGGTGTGTCGCGATCCGATCGCGCCGCCGCGGGAGCCGCAGGAACATCGGCGCGCACCGCGGGAATCGGCCCCGTGGGCACAGGCAGCGAGTCAGGCTCATCACGCCGCGGGGCGACCGCCGTCACCGTTTCGCCCTCACCTTCGTCAGGCGTTGGGGGCGAAGCCTCCACCGGTTTGGCAGCCGCGTCTCGATTCGATACCAACGCCGCGCGGGCCGGCCCCGCAGCGCCTTCCGCGCGCAGCCACAGGCCAAACGCCGGGTGACCGTGCGACAGAAGCGCTGCGCCCACTTCAGTCATGCTCGGGGGCCGATCGTCGCGACTCATCTTGAGTGTACGCATCACAAGTTCACACACTTCGGCCGGCAGATCGGGGCGCAGGCGCGCAAGGTGTGTGGGCGGCCCCGAGCAGAGTGCGTACACAAGATCGCCTATTGTGTCGGCAACAAACGGTTTTCGACCCGCGAGACATTCATAGAGAACAACGCCGAGCGAATAGATATCGGCGCGCGCGTCGACCGCCGACGAGTTTCGAAGCTGCTCCAAACTCATGTAATACGGCGTGCCCACGGTAGACCCGGTGCGCGTGAGCGATCCCTTTGGAATAGGCCCTTCGCCCGCCACTTTCATCACGCCGAAATCGAGAACGACAACGTCGTATTGCGACGGCCACGCACTCTTCACCAAAAACAAATTGTCGGGCTTGAGATCGCGGTGAATCACGCCGCGCGAGTGCGCTTCGGTTAAACACTCGCACACCTGGAGCGCGATATTCACCGTCATTTCGAGCGGCAATTGCCCGGCCTCTTCAAGCAGCTCGCGCAGGGTTTGCCCCTCCAAAAGCTCCATCACCAGGTACGGCGCGCCGCGTCCCGCGGGCGGCGGCCCCATGTCGGTGATCTTCACCACGTGCGGATTGCGCATCAGCGACGTGGCGCGCGCTTCTTGCTCCAACCGCGCCGTGCTCGCGTCGTCCACGAGCGTTTTCATCGCGAGACGGCGCCCCGTACGCACGTGCTCCACTTCGTGAACAACGCCCGCGCCGCCCTGGTTTAAGAACCGAATGATCTTGTAACGCCCGTCGATCACAACGCCGGGCGCAAGCTGCGGACCGGCCAATCCCGCCCGCGAGGGAGCCGGAGCCGGCGGCACCGGGCGCGCACCGCCTCGATCCGCGGAAGCTGCGTCGGCAGCCGTTCCAGCGGGGCGCATAACCCGCGATGCTTCATCCTTGGGGAGCGTCGACATGCTCGGCGAAACCGGACCTAGCCCGGATGATTCACGAAAACTCCGCTCGAAAGGGTTTGACCCCTTCGCGCAATCGCCTCGTGTTTCATCCGGGCCAAAGCATAACCCGACCAAGCGAGGCGTTCGCAAAAGTTTGATGCGCGTCCACGCACCCAGCCACGAAAACTCCGCTTCCCCTGCCCTCACGTTGGCACTACGGTCCACACACCGCGATGCAAGGACAGGCCGTTCAAACGCTGGACGCGAAACCCGTCACCCCGTCTGCAGCGACCGGCTCCGCGGCGGGTTTTGGCTTCATAGCCCTCGCAGCTGCCACCGCACTTGCCCTCGTTGTCACGCTCTACGTCGTCGCGTTTCGAGCGCCGGTTGAAGCGACAATGGGCATTGTCCAAAAGATTTTTTACTTCCACGTGCCCGCCGCGTACGCCATGTACCTCGGCGCCGCCGTTTGCTTTGTGGGCTCGGCCGGCTACCTCGCGCGCGGCACGCGACGGTGGGACGCAGTTGCCAAGTCGGGCGCTGAAGTCGCCGTTGTCATGGGCATGATGGTGCTCATTTCCGGCCCGTTGTGGGCCATGAAAGCGTGGGGCGTCGCGTGGACCTGGGATCCGCGCCTCACCACCTCCATGCTGAGTGTACTCATTTACGTTGCGTACGTGCTGCTCCGCGCGTTCACCGGCGACGGTGATGCCGAACGCAAGTTCGCCGCGGCCCTTGGTGTACTCGGCGCCGCCAACCTGCCCATCATCCACTACTCCGTTCAAAAGTGGGGCGGCAACCACCCCAAAGTCATCTCCAACGGCGGCGGCGGCCTGCAACACCCCGACATGAAATTGGGCCTGATGCTCGGATTTCTGGCGTTCACGCTCCTCGCGATCACGCTCGTTTGGCTGCGCGCCAAAATGGAACTTTCGGTCTCCAAGCTCGCCGAGTTGGAGCAAGAAGCCCTCGAAGAAGGCATTGGAGGCGATTGAAAAATGAAGTCGCTCTTTTTCATGCAGGCGCAGCCCACGGGCACTTCGCAAAGCGCCGACGACCGCTCGCAGGCGTTTAAACCCGTTCAAGGCGGGACCGAACTGCAAAGCGGCGAACGCCTGCTCGTCATCTCGTACATGGCGATTTGGCTCTGCGTTGTGGCGCTCGTGATTGTTTCGTTCCGCAAACAGGCCCGCATCGATCGGCGCATCAGCTCGCTTGAAAGCGCGCTGAGCCGCGCCCGCGGTGAAAAAAGTGAGGCTCCCGCGCGAGGGAAAGACTGATGGACTTCGGCGCGATCACGCCGCAGCACGTCATCTACATCCCAAGCGTGCTGCTCATCGGATTGATTCTCGGTTACGTGCTCGGCTCCCGCGCAGTGCGCGCCGAGTTTGAAAAGCGTCGAAAACGCATGAAAGAGTGACGGCGCCGCGGGCCAATCGCGCCCGTGATGCACTCGTTTCATCGCACGAGAAGTGTGTACACAACGCACCGGCACACATGTCCGCGCCGTTCTTGTGTACACTTATTTTTTTGGTGCGATACCCAATTGCGTACACAACCGCGTTCCGCATTTTCTGTGCGCGGTTGGACTGCGGCGCGCTTTGGGCTTGTTCTGTCGGCCTACGTTGGCGCGGGAGCGGGCGCCGGTGAAGGCGTCGGCGTGGGCGCGGGCGCGGGGGTCGGCGGCGGTGGAGGCGCAGGGGTTGGCGCAGGAGTGGGCGTGGGAACCGGCGTGGGCGTTGGAGCGGGCGGCGGCACCGGAGCTGTCGCGCTCGCCGAAGGCACCGTCACCGTCGGAGGCGGCGTCGGCGTTGCAATCGTGGGCGCGGTGGGGGGCGGCGGTGGAGGCATCGGCGGGGTTGTGACCGTAGCGGGAGGCATTGTTCCCGAGGCGCCCGGCGGCGTTGTGGGCGACGGCGTTGCCACCGTTGCCGGCGGCATTGGACCGCTCGCGGAGGGTGGCGCCGTCGGCCCGCAGGGCCCACTGGCCATGGGGGGTGGGGGCGGCATTTCCCCGCCGCCCCGCGGAGCTGTGAGCCATTCACACCCGAGAACACCAAGACCTGCGAGGGAAAGCGCGGCCAAGAGAGCCCCTCGGGCGATCACGAGAGAACCGTCGCGAAACATCACAGCTCGGCAGCCTACCGCGGACGCCCCAACATGCGGTGATTTTTGCGATCCCAACGGCGTCGCAACGCCGCCCCATAAGTGCTACGAGCGCGCCGGGTTCGCCTTCGTTGTGGGCGGGCTTCGGAGGACGACGTGGTCGACTTTCTGCAATCTGAAGAGCACAAAGGCCTGATCGAAACCGCTCGACGTTTTGCCAAAGAGCGAATCATCCCCATCGCGGCCGAGTGTGATCGCGACTCGCGGTTTCCCATGGACGTGTTCAAGGAAGGCTGGGAAATCGGCCTTGTGAACCCCGGCATCCCCACCGAGTACGGCGGAGCCGGCATGGGTGAACTCGAAAACGCGCTCATCGTCGAGCAGATCTCGTACGGCTGCACCGGCATCCAAACGAGCATCACGGCCAACCAATTGGCCGTCACGCCGATCAAACTCGGCGGCAACGAAGAGCAAAAGAAAAAGTACCTCGGCCTGCTCGCGAGTGAACCTGTCATGGCAAGTTACGCCACGAGCGAGCCCGACGCCGGCAGCGACGTTGCGGGCCTCAAAACGCGCTTCGTTCAACACGGCGACGACTACGTGTTGAACGGCCAAAAATGCTGGATCACCAACGCGAGCTACGCGCGCTTCTACGTCATCTTCGCCACCAAAGATCCGGCGCTCAAGCACAAGGGCATTGCGGCGTTCATCGTCGATCGCGACACGCCCGGCCTCCGCGTTGGCAAAAAAGAAGACAAGCTCGGTCAACGCGCGAGCGACACCGCACAGATCTTCCTCGAAGACGTGAAGGTGCCCAAAGAAAACCTCCTCGCGCCCGAAGGCCACGGCTTCAAGCTCGCGATGGAAACGTTTAACCAAACGCGCCCCGACATCGCCGCAGGAGCCACCGGCCTTATGCAGCGCGCTCTCGACGAGTCCGTTGCGTACTCAAAGGAACGCAAGACCTTTGGTGTACCCATCGGGCAACACCAACTTGTGCAGGCCATGCTCGCTGAAATGGCCATTCGCGTTGAAGCGACGCGCCTCCTCTATCTCAAAGCGGCGTGGCAGCTCGACAACGGCATTCGCGATCCGCAAACCTCGGCGATCGCCAAGGCCTTTGGTGCCGACAGCGCCATGCAAACCGCCGTCGACGCCGTGCAGGTGTTCGGCGGAAACGGCTACGTCAAAGAATATCCCGTCGAAAAGCTCATGCGAGACGCCAAGGTTCTTCAAATCTACGAAGGAACCAGCCAGATCCAGCGCCTCGTCATCGCCCGTTCCCTCCTCGCGTAGTCGGTACGCCTCGGCGCCCGCTTCAATTTCGTAGCGTTTTTGGCCACTCATGGCCGCACGGCGTCTGAAGTTTGTCAGGACGGTTACAGCTTCAAGAACCGATTGAGAGCAGGGGCGGTTCGACTTAATCCGGGCCGCGCATGGGCCTTCAGGACGTTGTCCGCTGGATCCTCCCTCGGGAAGATCACTTTTACACCTACCTCGAAAACCTCGCTGTCGCGTCGCACGACGCGGCTGTTGCACTCGCGAAGTGGAAAGACCCAAGCACATCGGGCCAATCGGTTTGCGACGCAGTGCAGGTCATTGAACATCGCGCCGACGGCATCCAAAAAGAGCTGGAAGACGCGCTCGCCCTCACCTTCGTAACGCCGCTCGATCGCGAAGATCTCCACCGCCTCGGTGCTGAACTCGACGACGTTGTCGACCTCACCAACCTCGCCGCGCGCGCCATTGTGCTCTTTGGGTTGTCTTCGCCGACCGAAGCCATGGTCACGCTCATCGACACCTTGGTGGAGTGCACAAAAGTGCTTCGCAACTCGGTGCCCAAGCTTCGCAAACACGAATATCCCGACCTTGTTGAAGCGGCGCGTGAGCTTCGAAAAAGCGAAAAGACAGGCGACAAAGCGTATCGCGACGAGATCAGCCGTCTCTTCCGCGACGACAGCATCGACGCGAAAACGGCGCTCAAACAGCGTGAAGTTCTCGAAGATCTGGAGCGCGCGATCGATCACTGCGATCACGTTGCCACCACACTCTCGAACCTTGCGGTGAAGCATGGTTAGCCTGCTCATCGCCGTCGTCGTGATGGCGATTGTGTTCGACTACATCAACGGCTTCCACGATGCAGCGAACGCCATCGCCACGGTGGTTTCCACCGGCGTGTTGCCCATTCGCACCGCGGTTCTCATCGCGGCGGTTCTCAACTTCGTGGGCGCGATCACCGGCACCGCGGTGGCCAAAACCATCGCTTCCGGTTTTGCCGACCCCACCGTCGTGAGCCAAGCGTGCGTCCTCGCGGCGCTCCTTGGAGCGTCGATCTGGAACTTGATCACGTGGTGGTTTGGCATCCCGTCCAGCTCGTCCCACGCGCTCATCGGCGGGCTCGCCGGAGCCGTTGTTGCTCACGCGGGCGCAAGCGCCTTTAAGTGGGGCGCGCTCACACAAAAGGTTCTGATCCCGCTTGTGGTGTCGCCCACCGTGGGTTTCATCGTCGCGTTTTTCGTGATGGTGCTCCTGCTCTGGATCTTCCGTCGCGCGCGCCACTCCACGGTGACCCGCACATCGCGCGGACTTCAGTTGGTTTCAGCGTGCGCCATGGCGTTTTCACACGGTTCCAACGACGCCCAAAAGTCCATGGGCATCATCACACTCGCTCTCGCGAGCTTCGTCGCCGCCGGCCACGCGGAGACTCTTCCCGGGTGGATGCTCCCCAAGGGTGATTCGGTGCCGCGCTGGGTCATCATCGCGTGCGCCGCGGCCATCGCACTTGGCACCGCCGCGGGCGGCAAAAAGATCATCAAGACAATGGGCTCCAAAATCATCCGCATCTCACCGCTGCAAGGGTTTGCGGCTGAGACAAGCGGCACGCTCACCATTCTCGCGGCGAGCAGCCTCGGCATTCCCGTCTCCACAACTCACTGCATCAACGCGTGCATCATGGGCGTCGGCGCAAGCAAACGCGTGTCGGCGGTTCGTTGGGGCGTTGCCGGAAACATCCTCGTTGCGTGGGTGCTCACCCTGCCGCTTTCGGGCGCGCTCGCCTTCGTCTCCATGTGGCTCTTCGATCATTTAGGTGTGAAGTAATTCGCGCCGCGGGCCTGCCGCGCTAATGTGCGCCGCCCATGCCCCGTTTGGTGTTGCTCAGCGATACGCACGGTTTGCATCACCGCCTCCGCGTTCCCGAAGGCGACGTGCTCGTGCACGCGGGTGACTTCTGCACGAGCGGAAAAGAAATTCAGGCGCGCGATTTCGCCAAGTGGTTTTTGGCGCAGCCACACCCCCACAAAGTGGTGATCGCCGGCAACCACGACCGCTGTTTAGAACTCGACCTCAAGCTCGGCGCCCAGATCTTCAACGGCGCCACATACCTGCTCGACAAAGAAGCCACCGTCGCCGGTCTCCGCTTTTACGGATCGCCGTGGCAGCCCGAGTTTATGAGCTGGTCGTTCAACCTCGCCCGCGGCGAGCCCCTGCGTGAAGTTTGGGCTCACATTCCGGTCGGCGTTGACGTGCTCATCACCCACGGGCCGCCTTTCGGCATTCTCGATCGCACCGTTTCAAACCAAGCCGTGGGGTGCGAAGAGCTGCGCAAGGCGATCGATCGCGTGCGCCCGCGCCTGCACGTGTTTGGCCACATCCACGAGGGCGCAGGAAGTCACGTGGAGCCTGGCACTTTATTCGTCAACGCATCGGTGTGCACCGAAGCGTACACACCTGAAAACCCCATATTTGTGGTGGATTTGCCGCTCGGTGCGGCGGCATGCACCGTGCTATCCCCCACCTCGTGATCAAGCCCTCGATTCCGAAGGGGCTCACGAGCGAAGAAGCGCGCGCACGTCTTTCCGAAGACGGGCCCAATGTTCTCGCGAGCGACCAAGGCCACGGCTTTTTTCGAGCACTCTTTGATGTCGTGCGCGAGCCGATGCTCCTTCTCCTGCTCGGCGCGGCCACGATCTACTTCGTTCTCGGTGATGCCCGTGAAGCCGTCACGCTGCTCGCGTTCGTTGTCGTTGTCATCGGCATCACGCTCTATCAAGAGCGCAAGACCGATGCTGCCGTGCGCGCGCTTCGATCGCTCACAAGCCCGCGCGCGCTGGTGATCCGCGACGGACGTGAACTGCGCATCGTCGGCGCCGAGGTGGTGCGCGGCGACCTCGTTGTTCTCGCCGAAGGGGATCGCGTTCCCGCCGACGGCAGCCTGCTCGACGCATCGAGTTTTCAAGTGGATGAGTCGCTTCTCACGGGCGAGTCCGTGCCGGTTCGAAAGCGCGCCGCACCGGCCGAAACGCCGATGGATCCGCCCGGCGGAGACGACCACGCGTCGGTGTTCTCGGGCACACTCGTGGTGCGCGGCCGCGCCCTCGCCGAAGTGCGCGCCACGGGCGGTCGCACCGAAATCGGCAAGATCGGCGCGACCCTCGCCGAAACAACGCCCGAAAAAAGCCGCCTTCAAACCGAGGTCGATCGACTCGTTCGCAACGTCACCGTCGTCGGCGTCGGCGTTTGCCTCGTGCTCGTCTTGGTGTTCGGCGTTTCGCGCGGGCAATGGCTCGCGGGGCTGCTCGCGGGCATCACGCTGGCAATGGCCTTGTTGCCCGAGGAGTTTCCCGTCGTTCTCTCGGTGTTTTTCGCTCTCGGCGCTTATCGAATTTCAAAACAGCGCGTGCTCACCCGCAAGGTCGCCGCGATTGAAGCGCTCGGCGCCGCCACCACGCTCTGCGTCGACAAAACCGGCACGCTCACCGAAAACAGAATGACGATCGCCGAGATCTGGGCCGACGGTGAACTGCTCGCGATCGATTCAACCACCCGCGAGCTTCCGGAAAAGTTTCACACGCTCACCGAAATGGGGATTTTGGCGAGCCAACAAAACCCCTTCGATCCAATGGAGATCGCGTTTCACGCGCTCGGTGATCGCTTTTTGCGAGGCACCGAACATCTTCACGACGATTGGGAAATCCTTCGCGAATACCCGCTGTCTCCAGAACTCCTCAGCATCTCTCACGTCTTCCGATCGCCCGACGGCACCGGCTTTTTAATCGCCGCAAAAGGCTCACCTGAAGCGATTTTTGATTTGTGCCACCTGCCTCAGAGTGAGATCGAAAAGCTCTCCAACGTGGTGCTCGACATGGCGGCGCGCGGTCTACGCGTGCTTGCCGTGGCAAGTGCCAAGTTTGACCGCGCGCCGCTCCCTGAAATTCAGCACGACTTTGATTTTCGATTTGTCGGGCTCACCGCAATGCACGATCCGGTGCGCGCTGAAGTGCCTGCTTCCGTGGCCGACTGCCACCGCGCCGGCATCCGCGTGGTGATGATCACCGGCGATCACATCGCCACCGCGCGTTCGATCGCGGGCAAAGTGGGCCTGCCCACCGAGCACATTGTGACGGGCCCCGAGCTTGAATCGATGAGCGACGACGCGCTCGCGGAGCGCATCCAAGATGTACACGTCTTCGCGCGAGTGTCGCCGAGCCACAAACTCCGGCTCGTGAAAGCGCTCGCGCGCCGCGGCGAGATCGTCGCGATGACCGGCGACGGAGTGAACGACGCGCCCGCCCTCAAAGCCGCTCATATCGGCGTGGCCATGGGCAAACGCGGAACCGATGTGGCGCGTGAGGCTGCGTCGCTGGTGCTCACCGACGACGACTTTTCGGCGATTGTTGCCGCGGTTCGCAACGGCCGTCGGATCTTTCAAAATCTTCGAAAAGCCTTTGTGTACATTTTGGCCATTCACGTTCCCATCGCGGGTGCGTCGCTCTTGTCGCCGCTTCTCGGCCTTCCGCTGCTTCTTCTGCCTGCCCACGTGGTTTTCTTAGAACTGGTGATCGACCCGGCATGTTCGGTCGCTTTTGAAGCCGAGCCTGAAGAGCCCGACCTCATGACCCGCCCACCGCGCGCGCTTCACGAACCGCTTCTCTCGTGGCGCTTGTTGGTAGTGGCGCTCCTTCAGGGTGCGAGCGCGCTCGCCGCCGTTCTCGGGTTGTACATCGTCGGGCAAACGCGTTTCGGTTCGGAAGATGCCGCGCGCGCGTGGTCTTTTTCGGCGCTTCTCGCAGCCAACGTGGCGCTGATTTTCACCAATCGATCGTGGGGCCGCTCACTCATCGGCACCCTCGCGCAAAAAAACGTTCCCGCCGTTGCGGTGAGCTTGGCGGCCTTGGCTGTGTTGGCCGTCACCTTGTACGCCGCGCCTGTTCGATCGCTTTTCCACTTCGCATCGATCCCCGCCGCCGATGTACTCATCGCGCTCGGCATCGGGGCCGCTTCGGTCTTGTGGTTTGAATTCGTGAAAGGCCGCCTCGCCGACGCGGGATTTGGCGGGGCAGCTAAAACCCGGCCGTAACACCCAGGCTCGGGATCGAGATCGGCCCAACCTCCTGCGCTCCGCACGAGTCGAGAGCATCAATCGGAGTTCGGCAGTCCACCACCACCGTCTCTTTGGCCAACGTCACGTTGAGCCCTTCAAGAACGGCGGTCACAAACCCCGTTTTGCCAATGCGCCACGTTTTTGAAACGCGCAGATCGAGCCTGAAAAACCCCGGACCGCGCGGCACGTTGCGCTTGCCGACAAGCGTTTGGCGGTCGCGATCGTACCTGTCGTCGTACGCCACAAGCGAAAACGGCCTGCCTGAATACGCCGTTGCGCGAACCCCCGCGTGCCACCCCGGAGCCGGCTCGTACCCCACAATCACGTGGATCACATGCGTGCGATCGGTGTCGGCCGTAAACGTCGTGTCGTTGGCCGTTCGCTCGGTTCGCGACAATGTGTACGCAATTTGACCGCCGAGCTTTTCGGTCAGTTCGCGCGACAAAAGAAGCTCCAAGCCGATCGACCTCCCCTTCGCGCGCTCGTCCAAGTCGCACTCGGTTTCCCCCGGACCACACGTTGCGAGAAAGTCGCTGAGCTGCTCGTATTCGTGAAGATAGCCCGTCATGCGCAGCTTTGTGCGCCACGGAAACACCACTTCCACCGCTTGGCTCGCTTGCAGAGCGCTCTGTAAAACAAGCGTTTCGCCGGTGGGCACCGCACCGGGCAACGGCACCAAAAACGAGGGTCGCTGATGAGCCGTCCCAAATGTGGTGACCGCGCTCAGCCACGGAAGCAGCGTAAGCGTTGCAGAAAACCTTGGATCCGCGGCCCCCACAGCGCCTTTGGGATCGCCGAACATCTCACCGCGCAGGCCGAGCGTGAGGTCAACCCCGGCAAACGGCCGCAACGAAATATCCGTGAACGCCGCGAGCGATCCCACCGTGCTCGCTCGAAACGCATCGGCGAATGAACCATCGTCGTCGGACGAAATCTCCGAGAAAGGTACACGTTCGAGACGCCGCGTTTCGGCGAGCAAATCGGTGCCCGCTCGCAGCCGCACCGCGCGGTGAAGCTGCGCGTCAAACAGCGACCGCATTTGCACCATGGTTGAAAGCAGATCCCCCTGGCCTGAAATCGTTGTTCTGTCGTGACCTCCGGACGCGGCGACGCGTGCGTACACACGAGGTGTACGCAACGCTTCCGTCGCCGCGTCCGCGCTCACTTCGTTGCCGAAGATCGAACCCATGAACGGCCGCTGCGCGCGCCGCTCGCCGTGTTCAAAAGCCACGTCAACGCGGTGAAATTGGCCTTTATAAAGAGGCTTTTCTTCACCAAACTCGGTTTGCGTTAAAAAGTCGTCGGCGCCGAAAGCGAACACCCGAACGCTGTCCTGCGCGTTGATCTTGAGGCGCGCGCCGACCTGATAGTCCCAATAGCCGAGGTTCAGATCGTTCGCGATGAGTGGAACAATCGCCTGGGTGATCGAAAAGCGCGCCGCCGCAAAAGCCGACCCGCGATCGAAAGGCAGCGGCGCCGTTGCGTACACACCCACATCGAGCGCGCGCGCTGTGATCTCGGCCGAAAAGCGCTCCACCGGCGCTTGCGTTTGCGCGGAGAGAACACCGCCCACTTGCCGGCCGTACATCGCCGGATAACCGCCCGGATAAAAATCGAGCGAGCCAAGCACCTGCGGGGCGATCACTCCCGGCCCAACGCCCACGTGAAAAAGCAGCGGAACGGGAACGCCGTCGAGAAAATATCCGGTGCTCGTGGGGGTTGCTCCGCGCACAAAAAAGTACGGAAGCCCCGACGCGTAA
Organism: Polyangiaceae bacterium; assembly: GCA_016712345.1. Lineage (GTDB taxonomy): Bacteria > Myxococcota_A > Polyangia > Polyangiales > Polyangiaceae > JADJRH01. Next base: position 173,153 of record JADJRH010000011.1, on the reverse strand, counting down.
GGCACAACGCCGGGCGCAATTTCAACGGCTCGAAATGCATCACCAAACGCACCGGGAATGCGCGATACGGCGCGCGCCGACCAATGTTCACCCGCGGGTTCGGGAGCCGCTGTTGGGCCGCGCACGCCGTCGACATTCACGTCAATCGGGGTGGGAGGCGCGCGCGGCGTTTCGATCGTTTTGGGCGTTGCGGTTGGCAAGGCGCTTTTGGCATCGACACCACCGGGCGGCGCCGATCCGGTCGAAGCGCCGGGCGCCGTTGCGGGCGAAAGCGTTGGCGTAGCGGCGGGAGCCGCCGAAGCCTGTGCGGGCGATGTGGCTCCGCCCCCTTGTTCTGAAGGCGTTTTTGAACCTGTTGGAGCGCTTCCTGAGCCATTTTTTTTCACGTGCACAAGCAGAACGAAGCGCGCAACGATCGCTTCATCACCGCGGCGCGCCGGCTCAAAAAGCGCGTTGGAAACGGCCGACATCGCCGCGTTTGAAAAGGGCGGCGAGCCTTCGAGAACGTTTATTGAGTGAACGCGCCCGTCGATTCCAACAACCACTTCAAGCTTCACATCGGCTTCACCCTCGGTGCCGTTTGGAGCCTCGGCGACAATGGGCGCAAGCGGTTTTGGCAACGTCACCGGAGCGGCAAACGAAGCGGATGCAGCAAGCGCCAATGTCGCTGAGAACACCGCTGCCAGTCCGAAACGCGCCACGGGCAAGCAAGGTACATGGTCTTTTGCAGCGAGGGGAAAAGAGCCGCGGAGTCGCTCTCCATGGGCTGAATACGGCAAATGTACACAGGCCGTTTACTTGGTTTCACAGCCTTCTTGCAGGACAATTTCAACGCGCCGATTTCGACGGCGGTGCTCGTCGGAGTCGTTTTGCACAGCGGGTTTTGTTTCCCCCAGGCCCCGCGCAACAACGTTGTCTTTGGAGAGTCCGTGCGTGACGAGATACGCGCGAACGGTTTGAGCGCGGCGCTCCGACAGGTCGAGATTGTACACTTCGTCGCCGATGTCGTCGGTGTGCCCTTCGACAGAGAGTTTGCACGCGGGGCGGCCGGCGAACATTTTTGCGATGCGATCGAGTTCTGCCGGGCCTTCCAATCCGAGCAAATCGCTGTCGAAACGAAACAAAACTTCCGACGAGAGAGCGATGCGCGGAAGCATTTTGGGCGGCGGCGGCTCGTCGATCGGCTTGGATCGAAGCGCCGCAACAGCGTCGATCTCCGCGCCGAGCCAAGGGCCGTTGTCGGGCCCGCTGTCTTTCACATCGCGAATGCGCACGTAGCGAAACGTTTCGGTCTTGTTCACTTTGGGGCCGATATCCAGGGCAAACGCGCCCCCCGGAGCAATCCCAACAAACACCCAATGTTCACCGTCGGGCGACACCTCCACTTCAACGGCTTCAGGGCTTGGGCCCGACTCGAACACGAACAGATCGGGGCCCGGAACATCCATGAGCGGATCGCCCGCAAGTTCGAGGACGATCGCACCGCCGTTGCCCAAACTCACAGCGTGGGAAGGCTCGCGAATGTTGGCGGTGTAGTTGGGTTTGCCAAGCGCTTCCCGCGGGTCGGACCCTTCAATGAGAGCGGGCGGATAACCGGGCTCAAACACAACCAAGCGCGATGTGTACGCAGCTACATCGGCCGGGGGAACAACAACGTTTCCGGCGGCGTCGTGGACGGTGTTGTTCGTGTTGGGCCCGGGGTTTGGAAAGTCGCCGAGCATGGTTTCAATTTGGCGATGAGAGAGCGGGTGGCGCGAAAAACCGAATGGGCCGTGAGAAGGTGTACACCCGAATTGCGTACACAATGCGGCCGCCGTCACCACGATGCTGAAAACGTGCGGCTTGGTTCGGTTACCCATGGCGCGTTCATCATGAAACGATCGTGCGCCGCATCCCTTGGGTCTAATCGATCTCCACAAGCACAGCCGTGATGTTGTCGCGGCCGCCGCGGAGATTGGCGAGGTCGATGAGGGCTTGGACTGCGTTTTGGCCGCCGATGTCCACCAGGTCGGGGATTTCTTCCATTTGCAGATAGCCGTGCAGGCCGTCGGAACAGAGCAGGTACCGATCGCCTTTTTCAACCGGCACCACCGTTGTGTCCACTTGCACGTAGTCGCGATTGCCCACCGCGCGCGTGATGACGTTTTTGTGCGGCGAGGTTCGCGCTTCATCCGGCGAGAGCAAACCCTGTTTGATTTGCCACGCAATGAGCGTGTGATCTTCGGTGATCTGCGTCGCGTTCATTCCGCGCACTTGGTACACGCGGCTGTCGCCCACTTGGCCGATCACCAGCGCATCCCCCACAAGCAGGGCGGCTGTGATGGTGGTGCCCATGCCCGTCTTGTCGAGTTCAAATTGCGAGATCGCAAAGACCATGTACGTGGCGCCTTGAATCGCGCCTTCCATCAATCGACACGCGGCGCGAGCGCGCTCATCGTTGATGGGTTCGTTCAAGTCGCCGAGCTTTGCGACGCCGCGCTTGACCATTCCGTAGATGGCGTCGACCGCTTCAGAACTCGCCACTTCACCCGCGGCGTGGCCGCCCATGCCGTCGGCAACAATGTAAAGCCCCAACAAATCGTCGCGAAAATGGGCGTCTTCGTTGGTTTTTCGAAAGCGTCCAATGTCGGTTCGAGCAAACGACTGAACCTCGATACGGCGCACGGATGCTCCGTCAGGTGACTTGGGGCGAGGCGGCGGGTCTTCCAACGGGCGGTTATTATCCGCGAAGACTTTGTGTCGCGTGCTTTTTTTTGCGGCGTCTCGTCGGCGCGTGGATTGAGAAGTAACCTTGGGTCACCCGAATGACGGCCAAGAGTTTTTTTATTGCCGGCGGCACCCTCGACGGTCTGCCGCGCGCGCTCGCTGAAATAAAAGATCATGTGCGCAGTCCGTCGGGCGGCATTGTGTTCACTTCGGGACCACTGTCCCTGAGCCCAAACGAAGTGGCGCAGGCGGTGGCCGCGGCTTGGAAAGGTGTACCCGCGTGCGTTGTTCCGGCGGCGGGTGTACTCACCGAAAAAAACGAAGTTGAAGGAGCGGGGGCCATTTCGGGAATGCTGTGGTCCGGCGGGAAAGTGGCACCCTTTGCCGCGGGGTGTACACCCGGCGAGCGAGAAGCGGAAATCCTTAAACGCGCCCCGGCGGTTGCCCTTTTCTCAAGGCCCGAAGCGTTTCAAACATCGCTGATCGAAACTCTCGGGTTGTCGCCCAACGCAACCATCTTCGGCGCGGGAACCGTGGGCCGCACCCCCGTTGGCATCACCGCAGGGGGTGAACTTCTGTCGGGTGAAATGGGCGGCCTTGCCATCGCGGGCTTGTCGAGCCCCATTGTCGATGTTTCCACCGCGTGTCGACTGCTCACGCCGTTTCTACCCATCGACGAAGTGGCGCAGGGCCTTGTGTTGCGGCTGGGTGGGCGCGCCGCGCTCGATGTGCTGTCCGGCCTTTCAGGTCAGGTCGGGGGTGAAAGTGGGGCGCCGCTTGTGTTTGCCGCCCTCTCCGATGAAACGGACGCGGCTGGACGCGAGCGCTACGTGGTTCGACCCATTCGAGGCATCGACCCTACCCGCCGCGGCGTCATGGTAGGCCAAGAAGCGCGCCTCGGCACTCGACTCGCCTTTGCAGTGCGCGATGCAGCCGCCGGTAAAGAATTGCTCGAAGCCAGCGCTCGCAATGTTGTGGAGCAAACCACCGGGGCGAGCGCCCGATTCCTTTTATACTTCACCTGCGCCGGGCGCGGTCAGGGCCTCTACGGCTCGCAGGGCGTTGAAAGCCGCATCCTTCGCAAACGTTTTGGTGACCTACCCATTGCCGGGATGCACTCATCGTTTGAGTTGATTGGCCGCCCACTCGCCGCCAACGCCCCGCGGGTGGCAATGTATTCTGCCGTGTTGGCAATGTTCCGCTCCCCGAGTTGATGGGTAGCTGTCGGCCGCCGCCGGCCGCTTCACCGCCAAGCAACAACTTTCGCTGAGAATTTGTCCGCCTGAGATCCCTTCTGATACGGCCCGAATGAAGCGCGGCTCTTCTGACGCGCTCGTGGTTCGCGAGACACGATGCACACACCGATTTGTGCCGTGATCGCGCGGGCCCGGTGATTGCGAATGTCGTTGTTGGAGCGCGAAACGATGAAGCGGCAAGCAGGCACAGATCGAAAGCGTATCGGCGTCATCATGGGTGGTTCGTCGAGCGAGCGCGACGTGAGCCTCCGATCGGGTGCGGCGGTCGCCGACGCCCTTGCGGCGCGCGGTCACGACGTGGTGCGGTTCATGTTGGGCGAGACGTTCGGTCCCGAACTTCTCACCACTCTTTCGCGGGCGCGCATCGACACGGCGTTTCTCGCGTTGCATGGGCGCCTCGGCGAAGACGGCTGCATTCAGGGCCTCTTGGAGATCGCTCAAATTCCGTACACGGGTTCAAGTGTACTCGCGAGCGCGCTCGCGATGGACAAGCTCAAAGCGAAAGAACTCTTCCGGCTGCACAACGTCCCCACGCCGCCGTACTACATGATCGAAGCGAAAGACCTCGCCGATCTTGAATCGGTGCACGGCGCTTTCGGCTTCCCCGTCATGGTCAAACCGCGCGGTGAAGGGTCGAGCCTCGGCGTTTCAAAGGCCAACGACGTGCACGAACTTTCGCGCGCCGTGGCGCTCGCATTTGAGTTTGACGACGTTGTGATTGTCGAACGCTTCGTTGTCGGCACCGAAGTCGACGTGGCAATCCTCGACGGGCGCGTTCTCGGAGCGATCGAAATCGCCCCGAAAAAAGGCTTTTACGACTACGAGGCAAAGTACACACCCGGCATGACCGACTATTTTATGCCCGCGCGCCTGCCTCCCGCGCGGCTCATCGGCGTTCAAAATCTCGCCCTTCGCGCGGCGCGCGCGCTCGGCACAACCGGCGCTGTTCGCGTGGATTTGCTCGTGACCGCCGGCGAAAACGAATACGTGCTTGAAGTGAACACCTTGCCCGGCATGACGCAGACAAGCTTGCTCCCCAAAATCGCATCGGCGGCCGGATACGACTTCGGTGCGCTTTGCGAAGCCATCCTCGACGGCGCGCGTACACATCAGCCCAGCCGCCGAAAGATCGCGGCACGCGTCACCGAGCTGCGGCCCAATCGCACCCCTCTCCTTCGCGTCGCGACGGGATAGTCCAACTGTTGGCTTGACGCGCAACGCGGAACGATTGACCCTCGCCCGCTCCCCATGCCCGACGAAAAGGTCGATCAAGCCAAGTCAGAAACCGACAAACCCGCGCCGCCCGTCACCTGGGGTTCGCGACTCAAATCGGCGCTTCGCAAACTGGCCCTTCTCTGTTTCAGCCTTTTTTTCGCGTTTCTCTGCGGTGAATGCGCTGTCAGACTGACAGGCAAAAACTACGAAGCATCCCTCCATACTCCGCACCCTACCCTTGGCTGGGCTTTTCGGCCCAACTCAAAAGGCTGGGCCGTCATGGAGGGCACCCAATACATTGAGATCAACAGCGACGGCAATCGCGACCGCGAACGAACGGTTGAAAAACCCGCAAATACCCTTCGAATTGCGGTCATCGGTGACTCGTTCCCCGCCGCCTATTCCGTATCCATACAAGACTCGTTTTGGGGAGTTCTTGAAAAAGAACTTTCAGGTTGTCAGGCTCTCGCCGGCCGCAAGGTTGAAGTGCTCAACTTTGGAGTGGGTGGGTATGGTCAGGCTCAAGAACTGATCATGCTCCGCGAACGCGTATGGAAGTACGATCCTGACATTGTGCTTTTGTCATTTTTCGGCGGCAATGACATCCTCGACAACGAACGTGAAGTGGCGCCTTTCAAGGCTCACGTTCCGCCGTATTACCTTTTACGAGACGGTCAACTTGTCCTGGATGACTCGTTCAAGTCGCGCGTACCCGGCCCAACCACGTTGGCGGTGCGCAACCTTTTTGCCGACGTGATGAACCGTTCCAAGTTGGCTCTGCTCATCAAAATGGCTGCGGCCGCGGGTGACCGGGCCAAAACCCACATCCCCAACTCAAAACCCAAAGACCTGGGTCTACCCGATCGCTTGGTGTTCATCCCCCCCACCATGCCGGCGATGATCCGCGCCTGGGACGTGACAGAAGCGCTGATTCATCAGATTTACTCGGAAGTAAAAGCCAAAGGCAAAGACTTTCGGATGATGATCATTTCATCCCCCCAACAGGTGCACCCAGACATTGCCGAACGCGAGGCCTTCATGAAAGAACTCGGCATTACAAGCCTCTTCTATATTGAAGAACGCCTCGCAAAATTGGCCGAAAAAGAAGGGTTTCCACTCCTTTCTACCACTCAACCGCTCGCTGAATATGCCGCCAAAAACAACATTGCCGTGCACGGCTTTGCAAACGCCCTGTGGTGGGGAGGTCACTGGAACGAAAAAGGCCACAAACTGGCGGGCGAATGGCTCGCAGCGGATTATTGCAAGCGCCTCAGCGACGCCCGCTGATCTGGCTACCCGTGAACGTTTTCTTTCTGGTCTTTCAGATGACTCTTGGGATCATCCTCCCGCTCGGCATTCAACTCGCCGATCGAAAGCGGATGACCGCAGAAGAAAAAACCTGGGTGTGGGGCTGGGCAAGTTGGGGTTCTGCCCTTTATAACTTTGGCCCCCTGTCGCTGGTCGCCTGGGGGTACGTCACGCGCTCACCCAATTATACAAAGGGCCTTGCCATCGGCGTCGGTCAATGCGCTTTTGCCTGCCTCGTTCAAGGCGTTATTTCAGAACTTGTGGATAGATTGCTGTCGCTCAGCCCCGCCAAACTCCAAGACGCGCGAACCGGTTTTATCGCCGCGGCTGGAGCCGCCGTCTTACTCGGCATTTTGGTATGGATGGGTAGGTCCGTCTACGAACTCGTTCGCAGACTCACCGGCCGGTCCAAAACCGGGAGCCTTGGGTAACTTTCCGCGGGGCGCGAGCGCTTCATTCCACTTGGCTCTACCCGTCACCTGCATCATCACAAAGAGCGACAGAATCGCCCCCCACGAGATCGACAATCCGGTAAACCCCTTCCACAAAAACGTCACCGAAAAGAGCACCAAATAAAGGCTTTGCGCAATACCCATTTCGCGAAGCGCAAACTTCCACCCCACGAAAAGCCGCGCATACGTCACCAAGAGCAGCACGCTCACCACCGACGCAATTGCCAACGACGGCCCAATTTCCAAGTGGTCTACCAGGTAAGAAAACAGCAAATGGTAGGCGAAAAAAGCACAACCGAAGAACAGGTAGTTGAGCGGGTGAATTTCACGCTTTTGAGCCGCTGAAAAAATCGCCACCACAAAGAAAAAGAAAAGCAACCCCACCGGCGCAAAAAACGTAATTCGCGTTGCCAACGGACCGGGGTTTACCTTTTGAGGCAACTCCATTCCAATCGACGAAGAAGCGATCAAACTGTCAAAGTTCCAATCCGCATGAAACCCCGCCCCGTTTGCGCTTTTTTCGGACGGTGAAAGGGATCCTGGCAAAAAGTCAATCTGCTCAAAGTTGGTATCGAGCGACAGTCGAAACTGTTTCACCTTACCCGTCCCCGCCGTCAGGGCATATTGCCATTGAGACGTTCCACGCGACTTATACTTTACCCCAAAGTCGCGCCGTTCTCCCGGAGCAAACGACTGTTCAAACCGCGCCGCCCCATCGCGAATAGCCACCTCCACCGGCTGATTTTCACCATCTGTCACCAAAAATCCGTCATACACAACGTCCCCCGGCTGAAGTGGAAACTCGATCACGACGTTTCGATCTTCCATCGAGTCGTTACTAAAAGTGTACGTTGCGGCAAACTCCACATCGTACGTGGGAAACCACAAAAGCCCCTTTTGACGATGGGTCAAATCCAACCGAACAGCAATGTTTGACCCTGCAAGAGCCACTTCCGGCGCCGGAGTCAGGTTCTCGCGCGACGCGCCTTGTTCTACCACCACCGCGGGAGCCTGATGTTTAAAGACCTGCGGTGGCATTTGCTGCATCGGCGGCCCCCACAGCTTCTGCACTTCACTTGTGATCTCACTCGACGCTTCACCCGATCGCACCACCAAGGCCGACCCCAAAACCACCCAGGCGACAGCGCAGCCGAGCCAAATCACAAAGATGGCAATCAGTCGTTTCATCGTCACTCTCCTTGCGCCGAAGAACGCCCGGCCTTCGCGCAGCGTGTGCAAGTTGTGTGGAGATTCGTACCACCACGTGTGGACATTTCAGGGGACGCCCCCGCCCGCATTCACATTCCCAGAAATGGCGCTTCTTCTCCAAAACGCCGTTTCTCTCGTATGGCGCCCACCTTGAGCGTCGTTCTGTGCTCGCTGCCCCCCGGAGGGAGACGCATGAATCATCTACCCATGGAGGAACCTACCCATTCGAAAGCTGCCGTGTGTAGAATAAGGAACGAAGGCCGCTGCGCAGGAGCTTGCATGCGAACTGTGTTCAGGCCACAATGATCATCGGTGAGACCGAACGTGTTTATTTGCTTCGCGGCCGAGGATAGATGGCACCGTGATGAACTACGTAAGCATCTTTCTCCACTGGAAGCCCGTGGAGTCTGCCGGGTCCGCGACGAGGGAGATATCGGCGTCGGCGAAGACCACGAAGCCGCCGTTCGACTCGAATTGGCTTCGGCAGATGTCGTCCTTTTCTTGGTGAGTGCTGACCTCTTGGCGTCGCTTGACTCGCACGCCAACCATATTGCTCAAGTCGTCGAGCGCCATCACGGGCAGGGGCCCGGGTCATCCCGATACCACGAGCAGCCATCAGGGCAAGCCGCACTGGTTGCTCTTCGTGCAAGGACGCGACGAGCGGATGAAAATGGGTGTTGGCTATGATCTCGACACCCGGTCCAAGGATGGTTGTCTTCATCTATACGACGCCGCGGGCGGAAACCGCTCACCTGCCGCGTGTCTTGATGCAGACGGGCAGTGGTGGATTCGTGAGAATCCCCAAGAGCCGTTTCAACTTATACGGCGGTAACATGACAAACGCCTTGCTTCCGCCGGTGCTGCGGGAGTCAACCAGGACATCGCGATCGACGCTCCGCACTCGCGAGCCGGCTCAAACCGCTTGCCGCGAACGTACCGTTATGGCATCGTTGGTAGATGGTAGGAGCGGGGTAGAAACATGCGCGCGCTGATGCCAGCGTTTGACTGCATCCAGGAGTATGAGCAGGCCAGATCAGAGCGCCTATGGGATGGGATGTCGCTTTGGGCCACAAACCGAGACCCGGGCGCAGTTTACGTTCTTGGGTATGCTGCAGAAATCGCCGTAAAATGCGCTTATTTTCGCTTCTCGGGCTTTACGATCGTCCAGCCAATCGGCCATGCCGAACTAAACACGGCCCAAGCGAGGGCGCATGTGCTGCACGTAACGGCGCCTCGCGAGGGATTTCACAGCATTCGATTCTGGGGTGACCTACTGATCGAACACCGCCGCGCCGCCGCCCGTCCGCTTCCTGCCGCCACGGAAGCGTCATTGAAGGTCGCTGTGGATGCTGTCTACGATCGGTGGTGGATCGAAATGCGGTATAAACGAGCGTACTCGTCTCGTACGGATCTTGAACAGCTCGCCGCCGCGGTCGATTGGATAGACAACCATTACGTCGCATTGTATACGTGAGGAAGCTATGCCCGTTATTAGAAAACGTCTGGGACCGAGGGACCACCCCGAGCATGACAGATTTGTTGCGGAGCTTGTGCGCCACATAAGGAACGAGCCGGGGCTCCCCGATTTTCCGAAGATCGTTGAGGAGGACGTGCGCCTCTCCAACAATCTTCGAGTCTACGTCTCGTGGGACGATTGGGGAAGTGTACCTGAGACCGAGCGCTCGGAGATTATCCTTGAGGCGTATAGTCAGGCCAGAGGTGTACCCGAGATGCTCAGGATCTCGGTCGCAATGGGCCTCACTCCGCTCGAGGCCAGGCAGCTCGGCATTGACATTGACGGGTGAGGCTGGACGTTTGCTTGGGAGCGTCGGCGGCCATCAGAAACCGCGGAGGATCTTGACCCTGCAACGCTCACGCGCGCGCTGGGCAAAGAGCGGCCCCGCATTGCAGCGTTAGGTTCAGCAAGTGGATGGTTGGGTAGATCAACACCGGACATGGGAACAACCTCCCCCGCTTGAAGAGTACCGATGAAGTGTCCCCTCCGGCGCGAGCGGGCGAGCGCCTTGGAGGGGACCGGCGCGCCGCAAGGCGCGACGAGGGGAGGCATCATGAACATACCACCGAGCCCAAGACGACCTTCCAATAGCATTTAGGGCTGAGGTATTGTAGAGAACGCCGTCGTGGTACAGTTTCCCAAGCTCGTTGGAGCGGCCGCCTTTGCCATCCCTCTTTCTTTGTCGTTCGCTGCGCATGCCCGAACGGTGTTGTTACCTCCCCAACGTGAAAGCGCATGGGCCGACGTTTCGGCCGGCGGAATGAGGGGTCTAACCATTGGACCGATTGAAAACGCACGCCACTCCGGCAAAGGCTACGGCACTGAAGCGTACACACGCGCCCTCGACGAAGCGGTGCAAATGGGAGCCACCTGGGTCAGCCTCACCCCATTTGGACGGGTAGAAAATCTGACGGGTAGAGGAGTTGACCTCACCTTTGAAGCGCCGTTTGAAGAAAATCGAGCCGCGGTTCTCAAAGGCATTGAGTTGGCTCATCAGCGCGGCCTCAAAGTGCTTCTTGTGCCTCACCTTTGGGTCATGTCAGGCGAGTGGCGAGCGCTGATCGATCCCGGCTCCGATGAAGGGTGGGCCACCTGGGCCGAGTCATACGCTCAATTTCTACTCCACTGGGCCGACGTTGCCGAAGAAGGTGGGGCAGAAATGTTGAGCGTCGGGGTAGAACTTCGGAGTTGGGTAACCACATCAAGGGCGGAGTTGTTTCTACCCATTATCCACGGGGTTCGCTCCAGGTATAGGGGTTTATTAACGTACTCCGCCAATTGGGACGACGTCGACCAAACAGCCATTTTGCAGCAACTCGACGTGATCGGCATCAACGCTTTCTACCCACTCGCAGAAAACGAAGGCGCGTCCCTCGCTGAACTCTGTGAAGGTGGGCAACGTGTCACGTCCAAGTTGGAGCGGCTCGCCAAAACCGAAAAAAAGCCCATTTTGCTCACCGAGATCGGGTATAAAACCGTCACAAACCCGGCCGTCAAACCGTGGATCTGGCCTGAAGACATGAAGCAGATCGTTCTGAGTGAAAACGATCAGGCTGAAGCCACGTACGCTCTGCTCCATGGTATGTTTGAAAAACCCTGGTTTGCAGGCTTTTTTGTATGGCGTGTGTACGCAGATCCGGCCGACGTTTCGCAAGAACCTGAATATGGGTTTTCACCCCGCGGAAAACTCGCCGAGCGCGTCATTCGAGACGCCTTCACCGCTCTCTGGGCCGCCGACGGAAACGAGGATTTTTATACTCCCCTCGGTCGCCATAAATCCACCTCCCACGGCCTTTTTTGGGGCGGTGTGCACTTTCATCGGGCGCCGGGCGGGCTCTAGCACCTCAATTCCAACACCACTGTTCGTTCGCCTGAGTGAATCACCCGCCGTCAACCCGTCGAACTGCGGGGGGCGGGGCGGTTGGGTACACACCGAGTTACCGATGCGCACCCAACCGAACGGTATACCCACGGTGGTATCACAACGCGGTGATGGTGATGTTGTCCACCAAGAATGGGTCGCCCGAGATGCCGCGCATCTGCAGGTTGTTGTCATCTGACCCCGGGACGAACGTGGAAGTACAGAAGTTGCTCCACACCGCCGACGATGGGTAGAACGTTGTGGAAACCACCTGGGTTCCTCCGCTGACGACTCGCAGTTGACCCTGCGCATTGCCCGCCGCGTTGGGCCTGCGCGCGTCGAAACAGATCCGGTAGGTGGTGCCGGCGTTCATTGCGAGTTGACGGTTGCGCACCGGATATCCGGTGGACTGCGTCACTCGAACTGCCCAGTTGGGTGTACCCGTCACTGTTCCATCGGGCACAACTTGGGCGCGGCTTCCATCCACATCGTTGCGCCAGTTGGTGCGCTTGTCGTGCGTGTCAAAGTTCATAACGGCCGTTGACTTTACAATGCTGGGCGCCGACACCAAAATGTCCGCTGTTCCATAGGCTCCGAGCATGAGTTGGGCACCCGCGGGCACCGTTACACTGATGGTGTGCATTTGCCAACCCGAGCCCACCGTGTTGGGAACATATTGACCGTAATAAGAACCTCCGCTCTTGAAACCTACCCACAAGCTGCTGGCGAAAGCAGCCGACTGCGTATAGGTAGAAAGTGTCACGCGGTATGTGCCGGCCGCGAGATTGAGCTTTTGGTGCGAAAGCGCGTCGGCATATCCGGTTCCACTCGTTCGATTGATACGCGCCCAGCGGTTACCAATGTCAAACGACGTGAACGCAATGGGATCCCACAAGGCGTTGCGCCGTTGGCTCTCAAAGCCCAAGAAATACCAGTCACGCTGCGTTTCACCGCGGGCCCTTTCAAGGTCATATTGAATGTCAAACTCCCAGTCGAGGTTTTTATCGGCCCACCCATAATAATTGGCCGGCGTCAGACCCACCGATTGGACGGTGGGAATGTTGACCGTTGCACCCTGCTGCGCCGGGTCATAATTGGGGTTGACATATCCCCAATACAAATAGTTGCGCATTGAGAGAGCGTTTCGGCCCCACCAGCCGACGTCGGATGCCGTAGAAAGCGGTCCGATGATCATCTTGTGGTTGCTTGCGTTAAAGTGGGGAGATCCGCTCATTCCACTTTCTCCCCACACGTTCATTTCAATGCCCGTGTTGGGCGCGGCCGATGGGGTAAACCAGTGCCCGGCGCCGGTCACACTGGTGACCTGACCGTTGGCAAACATGCGCGCGTCATACGGCACACTTCCGGTCGCCTGAAGGTTGGCCGATACCGAGTATACCTGTTGACCCACGGTAGGTTCATTCACGTCAAAGTCCACGTACCCATATTTGTCGCCGGGATTTTCACCCGCGGCGTTGGGCGCGCAGTAGTGGACAGAAGCATCTGTGTCGTTAAAAGTCTGAATCATGTACGAGCAGTTGAATGTCTCCGTGTTGGAAACGGCGGTACCACCATCCCGGTAGGTGCGAAACGTGACGGGGCCGCCCGCGCCGCAATGAGCCGCGGACAAGAACACGTTTGGACCAATCAAAACGCCGTTGCAAACGGCTGTTGAGCCTTCTGCCCACTGGTTTACCGCCACATCGGGCTGCGAGTAATATTGACCGGCTGCGTACACAATGCGCTGGTTCGAGTTGATTGTCATCTCAGAAGCCAATCCACTTTCGGCTTCTGCAATCAGTTCCTCTTCCTGACCGGAGTCCACTTGGCTTTCGTCACTTTCGGCGGGTGTGCCGTCGATACAACCGGCGGCGGCAAGGGCACCAAGAACCGAAGCTGCGAAAAAGGTAGTTTTGTTCTTTATCATGACCGTTCTCCTGATTGGCGGTTTTGCACCGCGATAAACCCCTCCTTTTCAGAGAACGTGCCAGATTGTCAGAATTGCCCCGATCCCCTTATTTCAAAGCCTTTTCCTTCCACAAAACCAACAGCGCCGGGCCTATTGTTGGCTTGTTAGGCGACAATTCCAAAGCGGCGTGTCGCCTCGCAGGCGACAGTTTGAGACTCAACTCAACACATCGGTAAGGTTGGTAGCGATGGCGGCTCGGGTGAGCCACCGTCGAAGAACCACGTCGTTGCTCTCAGACAAGATGCGGCGGCGAACGTCGTCGGGAACCGCAATGTTGCGCATCTTCCCGGCGGCGCTCACCTGTAACGCGGGTAAGATTTTTTTGCCTCCGAGCCGCACGACTGCGCTGACGCCAATAGGCGAGGTGCTTGGCGATGCACGCTCGAAACTCGTCCGCCGTGGGAGCATGCCCGTACACCTCTATCAAACAAGGCAACGACGCAAATCTACCCAAGAGACCCAACTTGTCCCGCTCCGCCTGACGATCGGGATTGGGCTCATGTCGCAGATCGGCATGTTGCGTTTCAGGGGCTATTTCATGGTTGGACGTTGTTACCCCAGAACGCCCAAGGGCTTGCCGGCCAATCTGCTTGGCCAGTTGATCGAACCTGTTTCGCACCGCCCTTCACTTGCACGCGCGTACAGGTCAGGCAACCCAAAAAAATCACATGGTGACTGTTTATTATTTTGCCTATTTTTGCAGCCCACTATGGCCGGTTTTTTGACTATCTTACCTGGCCAAATCACAGGTCAACTCAAAGCCGAAAGTTGACTACTCAGATGACCATCACGTCATGGTATACCCTGAGCAGTGAATTGGGCCAACGCCGACGACCAACCCAAAACCCAACGCCCGGGCGAAGTCACGTTTGATCAAACAGGCCCGTTCCGCCTTGTGGAGCGGCTTGGTCAGGGTGGGTTTGCTCCGGTCTACCTGGCCGAAGAAATTCACGGCAAAAAAAAACTCCGCGATGTCGCTCTCAAGCTTTTTTTCGTGGGCGGAGCCCACCATCAAACCCCCGCGCTTGCCGCCAAAGACGCCGAGCGTCGTGAGCGTATTCTTGATGAGGCGCGAGCGCTCTGCCGCGTGGAGCATCCCAACGTGGTGCGGTTTCTCGCCGTGCACCGCGACGACTCGCAAGGGGTGCTGGGCCTTGCGATGGAAATGGTCCGAGGCGAAACACTCGACAAGCGCCTCCGGGAAAGTGGTCCCTTACCTGTAGAAGACCTGCTGAAAATAGGAGCTTCGCTCGCGTGGGCGCTCTCCGCGGTTCATGACGCGGGCCTGCTGCACGGCGATGTCAAACCGGCAAACGTTGTTCGCGGGCCCACGGGTTACAAACTCATCGACTTTGGAATTGCGGTCGACCTCGCGCCCTCGGCTGCTTCTGCCAACTTACCCGTGGCGGGTACTCCGGGTTATTTGGCCCCGGAACGGCTCGCCGGTGCGCCGCCTTCATCGGCTTCGGATCTCTTTGCCCTCGGCGCCACGCTTTTCAAACTCAAACACGGCCACCTTCCACAGAGTGTACACAACGTTCCAAAGGCAACGCCGGCCCAGCCAAACAACGACAAAGCGCGGCGCCTACACGAAGAATCGCCGGTTCACCAAGCCACAGAAGTGTTTGACGCGCTCGCCGCGGAACTCAACCGGAGCGGCGGCGCCCACGAAACGTACGCCGAGGCGCCGCCCCCAGCAGAATCCGAGCGCAACGCATCAAGCGCCGCGATCTTCACAGACCCGCTCGACGCGTTGATTGCGCGCCTGCTCGCGGCCGATCCCCACGATAGGCCGCGCGATGCGGCGCAGGTGGCGCGCGAGATCGAAGGGCTTCGAAAGAGTACACATGAGGGCGAGGGGGAGGGGGGCGTTCGAGCGGCCGCCGTCGCGCCTTCGCGCGACGCGGCCGCTCGAACGCCCGCGCTCCTCCCTCACCCTCCCCTCGTCGGGCGCGAGGCGGCGGTGCGACTTCTCGCCGCGGGAGCGGCGAGAAGTCGCACCGCCCGCCTCCACGTTGCGATGTTGCGCGGACCGCTCGGGTGCGGGCGCACGCGCCTGCTCGATGTAGCCATCGAGCAGGCGCGTGCGCCCGCACCCCGCGTCCTTCGATGCGTTTGCGGCCCCGAACGGCGCGGACCTTTTCAACCCGTTCTGCGCGCGCTTTCAACCGCACCGCGCGGCCCCGCTCTCGCTGCGTTGCAAATCACGCTGGCCGAGGCGGCGGCTCCGGCTTTCAAAGCGCCCGCATCACTCGACGTAGCGGTGGACGCAGCCGAAGAAGCGCTCCTGTGGGCCGCCGCCGATGAACCGCTGGTGCTCGCGGTGGATGATGCGCAGTGGGCCGATGCACACACGTTGGCCATGCTCACCGCGCTCGCAAGGCGCGCGCGTGACGGTGCGCGCGCCAAGCTCTTTGTGGTGATCGCCGCGCGCAACGAGCCCCATCCGTCTCCCGAGCTGCGCGCGCTTTTCGCGGCGTGTACGCATCACGGCAGCGAGTGTACACAACTCATCCCCGTCGATCCGCTGAGCGATGCGCTCCTGGCCGATGTTGCGCGCGGTGTGGCTCCCCTTTCAACCGAGCTTGTGAACACCGTTGTTGAGCGCGCCGGAGGTGTACCTTTTTATGCGGTCCACGCGCTCTCGGCGTGGCGAGACACGGGAGCGATTGTTTTTAGAAATGGCGTGTTTGAAGCGGCTGAACCCCAGATGCTTTCAGCACATGTACCTGGCGTTTTCGAACTTGTACAAACACGGCTTACTTCGGCATTTGGTGCCAATACGCCCGAAGCGCTCAATGCCGAACAGGTTCTCGCCGCAATAGCTCTTTATGGGGAGGGTCTGACACGACCGATTGTGTCGACGGTTTGCGGTTCAGGCGCTCATGTGGACGGTGCGCTCGGCGCACTTTTGCAAATGGGCCTTTTGATCGAGGGAAACGGCGACGGAGGGCTTAGCTTTGCTCAGGAGATGGTGCGCCTCGCCGTGCGCAACTTAATGCGTACACAACCTTGGTTTCTCCGCCTGCAGCGAGCGTTGCTCGACGCGGTTGCGGCCCAGCCTCGGGCGCAGGCCGATGCGGCGTTTCTGGCTCGCGGGTATGAATCGATCGGGGCGCCGGAGCGCGCTCGGCTCTGGCTCGCGCGAGCGATGGATCAAGCGATTTCCGCGGGACTGCTGAGCGAAGCCGTGGAGTTCGGCAGCCGTCGATCGGCGCTTGCCACTTCTTCGGCGGAGCGCGTTGCGGCTGAACTCGACACAGTGCGCGCGCTGATTATCGCGAGACGTTTTGAGGAGAGTGAGCTTCGACTGCGAACGCTCCAAACCCAATCTCGCAAAGCTCCCCTGCCCATTGGGCTCGATTTGCGGCGGCGCATTTTGTGGCTCAAAGCGCTGCGCGGGCTCAATACGCAGGGCGACGACACAACACTCCTTGCCGATGTGGACGCATTCGACGATCTCGATCTCCGGTGTGAAGCGCGTTTGGCCCTTGCGGATCTCGCAACGGATGACCGGGCACTTTCGCTCGCCGGCGAAGCGGTGCGGCTTTCGCAGCGCGCCGACCCAGCGGTTGAATACGAAATGCGCGTGGGTCGAGCGGAGCTGATTTATGCGGCAAACACGCGTGATTTAGATCTGGCCCGGCGTGACTTAATGCGGGCAAAACAAATTGCCGAAGTGACTTCGTCGCGCCTTCACAAGCTTCAGATGGAGAGCGACATTGCCGCGCTCGATGCGGAACGCGGGGACACAAGCGCGGCCATCGAGCGATTCGCACGCATTGAAGCGCAGGCCGAAGAGTTTGGAATGCGCGGTGAGCGACGGCGTTTGGCGCAAAACCGAGCGGCGTTGTTGCTGCGTGAAGGGCGAGCGGCTGAAGCGGTGGATGCGTCCAACGTGGCGGCTGAATTGGCGCGCGAGGCGGGTGATCCGGCGTTGTGCGCGGCTGCGTACTCCATTCAGGCCGATGCTCTGCGCCGGTTGGATCGAAGGCAAGAAGCGCTCAAGAGCATTGATATTGCGCTCACCATTCAGCGCGATTTGTCGGACAAAAAGCAGGCACTTTCACTGTTGCGACGGGCCGACATCGCGGAGAGTCTCCAGTTGTTCGATGAGGCCAAACGCAACGCGGAAGAGGCGAGATCCGTCGCCATGCTCGGTGGAGAGCAGTGGCTCGTGAAAGCGGCTGATTTGTGGGAGGCGCTATTTGCGGCGCGTCGCGAGCAGGGAACACGTGAAGCGTTGGTGCAGGCGTTGGATGCGGCAAGTGCACCGGACGTGGCGCCGCGCGCGCTCGTTCGATCGCTGACTGCGCGTGCCCAAGCTTTTCTGCGGGGCGAGCCCGACGTCGTTACGCGTTAGCCACCTGCGTACACAAGGCGATGCGTACATCACGGCGTGGAGGGCGCGGTGGAAGTGGGGGCTGGCAATGTGGGCGCGGTGCTGGTGCTCGTGCCCGTGGCGATGGGCCTGTCGTAGATCACAATCGGCCTTGAAGCGCGGCATTCAGTGCCTTTCCATTCGCAGCCTTCAGGACACGACGGCTTTTGATCGGGCGCTGCGGCGGCAATGGACGGACAAACTTCACCTTCGGCAATGGAGGTTCCACCCTCCGCGGGGCCTTTTGCGGGCTCTTGGGCGGCACCGCAGGCGGCAACGAACAGTGCGAACAGGATCGTTATTTTGGCGGGTTTGATAAGCATGTGTACACCTTGCTCCCAGTGAAATGTTTCTCCGGCCGGGGGTGCAAGCCACCCTCGTGCCAACCCATGGGGCCTGTATACACGATTCGTTCCCAAAGCCGCACCGGGAACGTGTACACAAATATTTCCCGCGGATTTAACGACTTACTTAGCTTCTTCAGTTCGGCGGACGGAAGGCCGGAGCCCCGAGGCTGCGTGCGGGTGTCGCCTGCGAAGCCTCACTTTGGCTGAAGCGGTGTGACGCCGAGACCTCTTCTTGCGCGATCGAAGTGCGGCCGCTGCCAACGCGATCGCTGTCAGCTGCAACGGTACCCCTACGCCTCGATCTTGGGTGAGTTCACACGAGCAGCCGCGCGCTCCCGGCGATGTCTTGGGCAGAATTGCGCCCGCTTGGAGGGGAGCCCACGATCCTTCGGAAAAGAAAGCGGCCCACACATTGGGATGCGCCGTTTTGGGATTGGTGAGCATTGAAAGCTGCGTTTTTCGAAGCGCTTCACTCCGGCCCATGCCTTCACCAAGCGCCTGGTAATACGAAGTCATGAGCGAGCGTGTGTACCCCGAGTCCACGCGCCACAAACTCATCACGAGCGTTTGCGCACCGGCAATCGCAAATGCCCGCCGCAATCCGTAAACACCGTCACCCGCCACGGTTTCACCGAGCCCTGTTTCACAGGCCGAAAGCACCACCAACTCTGTGCCCGCCAAGTCGAGTGTTGATGCTTCAAGAGCGCTCAGAATGCCGTCATCGTTGCCGCTTGAACGCAGATTGGCGCCGGCCAGAGCAATTCCCGATCGCACGAGCGGACCTTGGTCCGCGCGAGCCTCCGCGATCTCTGCGGCTGTGACTTCCACGCCTTCGGCCCGCGGCAAAAAAGCCGGACCGGGAAGAAAGAAACCGTGGGTTGCCACGTGCAAAATGCTCGGCGATTTGGCTCGTTTCACGACCGATTCAGCGGCCCTCTCACCCACCAGAACAACGCCCCGGCCAAGCGCTTCTTGAATGGACTCCACTTCCACAGCGGTGCTCGGAAGCGGCAGAAACCCCACCTGTCCGAGGCTCAGCATTTCGCCGGATCGGTGGGTTGCCGCACTTCGCGGTGCATCGGGCAAAACGCCGAACGCGGGTGCTCCAAGCAACAGCGGACCTTGTTCAGCGTGCCGTTTTTCCGAAAATCGAAGCAGATCGCGACCGCTCGCAATGTGGGTAATGAGAAAACGCTCCACGAGATAGCGGCCTGACTCATCCATCAGCGCAGCCGGTGGCAAAAGCCCGATCGCTCCGTCGGCGCTCCACAAAAGGTGCGCCACTCCCTGCAAATGAGGGAGAAGCGGGCGCATCACTTTTGTGTACACAGCTTTTGAAAGAGCCGACGGATCGCGCAACGTGTCGGGATTTGAAAGCTCCGCTCGCAATGCGTACACACTCTTGTCGACGTCCATTTTTGAACCCAGGTCGACCACGTGAACCGCGCTGGAACTCACCACAAACGCGGCGTATCGCTCCTCCCCCCACGGAACCGACGTGGCCGTCGGCGAGCTGTTTTTCCCCCTGGGGAGAAGCAATTGTGTGTACGCAAACAACTCAACCAAGCGAGCATTTTCGGGGAGCCGAGACTGCACATCTTCCACGGTCACAAGGCCGGCGGCGGCCCGATATTCAAGACTTCGTTCTGCCACCGCGCGCTCTAAGCGGCTTCGCTCTTCGGTGAGCCGTGCAAGCCGCTCGCGCGATTCTTTGTTCTGCGCCACATCCTCGCCGCGCGCGGCCCCGGCGGTGATCGCCGCGGTCACACGTTCGAGCGCGTCAAACAGCTCCATTACCTTTGGATCCAGCCTTTTTCGAAGCGCGGAAAGCTCGCTCGCCGACACATCCACCAAGCGGCCTTTGTTGCGAAACACCGAGCGCAGTGCCATTTGGACGGCCCGCGAATCACCGGGCGCTTTGTGTACACAAAAGTCCACAACCAGATCTGTGACCTTGCGAGAGGCGATCCAATGCGTTCTTTTTTGCGCTTCGGACCCCACGGCCAGCACCATTTGGTGATGACTCTCCGCGATTTGGGCCGCCCTATCGAGCAGCGGAACCGCCTCGGATGCGCGTCCTTGAACGACCAGCGCTTCGACTTCATCAAACAGCAGATCCGCCACGCGTCGATGATCCGGTCCCCAGGCTTTTTCAGCGATTGAAAGCGCTCGTTTCGCCGCCTTTTCCGCCGCTTGTCCTTCACCGCGCGCAATGCGCAGAAGGGCTTCGCTGTGGAGCAACGTGGCAACCTCAATGTGGTCACTTCCGCGAATCTGCTCACGCATGTTGAGCGCCCGATCCAGCATGATGAGCGCTTCGTCGCCCTTTCGGCGCTCGACCCAAATGCGCGCTCTGAGATGAAAGATGTTTGAGAGGGTCAGCGACGGCTCCCCTCTCGACACATCGAGTTCAGCCTTTTCAGCGCGCGTTGTGTACTCTTCAGCGCGGTCAAATCGACGCGCGTCAAATGCGGTTTGTGCAAGCTCCAAAAGGAGCGACGTTTCGCCTGCGCGCGTTTGCGAAACATGTTCGCGACCGACGGCGGCTTCGTCCTTCTCATCGCTGGTCGATGCGTACACAACGGTCGCCGGAGTCCCCACTTTCTTGAGCATTGCCAAGGCCCGCAAAAGCAAACCTTCCGCTTTGTCCCAATCTCCCCGGGCGCGCTCCATTCGGCCCCGATCGGCGATCGCCAGCACAAGCGTACCCGATTCAACACTGTGTACACTTAGCTCTGCTTCGGTTGCTTCAGCGATCAGAATGGCTTTTTCAAGATCGCCTCGATCCCGGTTTGTGTCGATCAATCCGCGGAGCGCTCGATATCGGTGAATTGGTATTTCCTGTCCCGGCCGCGCAGCCGGCACGAGAGCGATCATGCGCTCATACACCTTTGCCGCTTCATCCACGTTGCCAATCCAGCGCTCCAGCGTCGCGACAAAGTGAGCGGCATCGAGTGTGTACGCATGCGCCTCGCCCAATCGCTCTTTTCTGATTTCCCAGAGCTTTTTCGCAAACGGCAACGCTTCTTCGAAACGACTTTCGTCGGTATAACGCTTGCGCAACCGGTCTTGCTCCATCTCGTCTGCAAGCGGAACCGGCGGGGCCCCCGATTGAGCGTGCACCACCGTCGGCGCACCCAAGAGGGCTGCCGCGGCAAACAGGGTACACAACGTTTTTCGAAACATCGCCCGCAGGTTACCGCCGCTTTGCGGTGCTAGCCTCGCCGAGTGACTTCCCCTCCGCCGCGTGACCCCGCCCCTGAAACGACGCTCGCCGTTCTCGGCTCCTCTCCTTCGTCACCCACGGTGAGGCGCTTTCGGCTGCGCGTTGTCGAAGGGCCCGCCAAAGGAAACACGTGGGAATCCACCGGTGCCGCCTGCTCCATCGGCTCCCACGAAAACAACGATCTTGCGATCGACGACGGCACCGTCTCGCGCTTTCACTGCGAAATTCAAGTGGACGGCGATGGTGTACGCATTCGCGATACCAAGAGCCGCAACGGCACCGTGGTTGATGGTGTACACATTGTGGAAGCTTTTCTGCGAACAGCGAGCCGCGTTCGTTTGGGGCGCACCGTTCTTGAAGTGGAACTCAGCACCGAAACCAACCGCGTCCCCATTTCAGAAAACACGCGATTCGGCTCTCTCACAGGCACTTCCACGGCCATGCGTGCCGCGTTTGCATTGCTCGAACGCGCCGCCGAACGCGATGTGACAGTTCTCTTGGATGGTGAAACCGGCACGGGAAAAAGCCAGGCCGCCAGGTCGCTCCACGACATGAGTACACGTCGCGCCAAACCGTTTGTGGTTGTCGATTGCGGCGCCCTCATCGGCAACCTTCTCGAAAGTGAACTCTTCGGCCACGAAAAAGGCTCGTTCACGGGCGCAACGGAGCGACGCATCGGCGCTTTTGAAGAAGCCGACGGTGGCACTGTGTTCCTTGATGAAGTGGGCGAAATGCCGCTCGATCTCCAGCCGAAACTGCTTCGCGCGCTCGAAGCCCGCGAGATTCGTCGCGTGGGCGAAAACAAATACAAGCCGGTGAACGTGCGCGTGATCGCCGCCACAAATCGCGATCTGCGGGCCGACGTAAACGCCGCGCGCTTTCGAGCCGATCTCTATTTTCGCCTGGCGGTCGTCACCATCGCCATGCCGCCGCTTCGCAAGCGCCCCGAAGATCTGCCCGCCCTTGTTGCCGACATTCTCAAGAGCCTGCGCGCCACACCCGAGGAGGCAAATCTCCTACAAACGCAGGACTTTCTTGCAAAGTGTACACAAGCTGCATGGCCTGGAAATGTGCGCGAACTTCGCAATTTTTTGGAGCGATGTTTGGTGATGCGCGCCGCCCTTCCCATGGAAGGCGACGTGTTGCCACAGCCGGCGGGTGATTTTTCGGTCAACGCCGACGCACCCTACGCCGACGAACGCGAACGCATCATCCTTGAATTCGAGCGCCGCTATTTCACCCAACTCCTTGAAAAAAACGGCGGCAACGTCAAACGCACCGCCGACGCAGCCGGCCTCGATCGGCGCTACCTGTACCGGATCTTGGCGCGCCACCACATCCGCGGATCTGACTGACCGCACCGGTTCATGCGTACACACGCTCGCGCAACGACTCGACGCGCGGAGCTTAGTTGGCGGGCTTTGGTGTGGGCGAGACAGGTTTTTGGCCGTCGTTGCCCAGCTCTTCAACGCCCGGCATCGACACAATCTCCTCCGCCGTCGGCACCAAAATGATCTCCATGCGCCGGTTGCGTTTTCGCCCGTCGGGCGTGTCGTTTGACGCCGCCGGAGCAAACTCCGCAAACCCACCCGCGGAGAGACTCGACGGCTCCATCCCCGCGTCCACAAGCACTTTTGTCACTTCCACGGCGCGCGCCGTCGACAATTCCCAGTTGCTCGTAAACTTCGTTGTCTTTTCGAGCTTGATGTTGTCGGTGTGCCCCGCGACCTGAAATTTCCGGCCGTCGAGCGTTTTTAGAATCCGCGCCACATCCCCCACAGTGGACTTCCCATTGGCTGTGATCTGCGTTTTTCCGGGATCAAACAGCTCGTCCGTGGGGATCTCCACAATCATCTGACCGCGCCGCAAAAGTGCCCGCGCGCGCCCCTCATCCGAGAGCCGCTTGAATTTGGCCATCAACGTTTTGAACTGCGCAAGCCGCGCTTCCGCCGCCGCCTGCTTTTTCGCCAAATCTTCGAGCTTGACCCGCGTATCGGTCAGCGCCCGCGAAAGCTCCGTTTTTTCACCCGACAGGTCTTTCACGCTTTGGCCCGCTTTTCGAAGCCTTTCCGACAACTCCGCGTTCAGCACCGCCGCCTCGTCGATCCGTTTCATCAACTCCGCTTGGACGAGATTTCCCTCCGCCAAGCGTTGATCGCGTTCGGCCATTCGAACTCGAAGGAGAGCTGCTTCATGATCCAGCGCCAAAAGCCGCGTTTTCAGTGCCCAATGTTCAAGTCGCACGCGCTGCAAATCGGCCAGCGCAGCTTGATAGGGTTCTTCGCGCACGCAGCCCATGCACAAACCCACCGCGGCCGCGCACAGCACAAACGCATGCACTTTCCTTGCGACACGGCGCTGCTTGTTGCTACGTGAAGTCATTGTTTCGGCCCCATGGTCGAGAAAGCCGCGAAGAGATGCAAGCAAACGAGGCATCCGCGCTCGTGCTCGCTCCCGCGTCCCCGTTTTTGGGGCGCGTCGGGCACAGTTTTAGCGGTATTTTTCATAAGTTCGCGCGCCTACTTCGTACGGCGCGCGGCGCTTCTTTGGGCCCGCGGCTTTCGGCATCAAGCAACATGTGTACACCGCGCACTTCCCACTCCAAACGCCCCGCGGGCCCATACGGCGCGCAAAAGATCGCTTGTGTACACATTGCAACCGTCGCCCTTCTGCTCACAGTCGGCCAAGGTTGCGCTGAAAAACATGCCCTCGGTCCGCCGCCTTCTGAAAGCACGGCGCGCGTAACATCGGCCGCGCCCACCGCCGCACCCACGGTGGAACCCACGGCCGCGCCCACGCCGCCGCCCGCAGAGCGCTCGTGGGTTGAAGCCGTTCGCCTTGAACGCTGGACCGAAGCCGCCGCCAAGATCGACGCGCTCCCCGCGGCCGAACGGGCCCGCCCTGAAGTTCAATACGTGCGCGCGCGCGCGGCCCTCCACTCGGGCGAGCCCCAAAAAGCGCGCGAGCTTCTCACCGGACTTGAACAAAATCTCCCTGATTTGCAGGGCGATATTGCGCGCTACCGCGCCGAAGCCGCCGTCGACGCCGGCCCGTATGCCGACGCCGTTGTGTACTTTTCAAAAAGCGCCAAACCGCGCGACCTGGCGCGCGCCGTCACAGCGCTTGAACGATCGGGCGACCTCGCCGGCGCGCGCAAAACCGCCGAGCGCGCCGTGACGATTGCGCAGAAGGGGCGTTCGCGGGCCGCCGAAGCGACGGCGCGCGCTGCGCGCGCGCGCGTCGCTTCGGGCGGCCCCGAAAGCCCCGCGGCCATCGCCGACCTTCGATGGATCGTGGTCTTCGCGCCCGGCGAGCCCGAAGGGCTCGCCGCGCGCGAAGTCCTCGATCGCCTTAAAATCAAGCTCACCGCAAACGAAGTGGCTCAGCGCATCGACGCTCTGCTCGACGCCGCGCGCGGCGAGGACGCCGTTGCCGAAGCCTTTGGACCCGACGCCGCGCTTCTGCCTCAAAAAGACCGCCTGCACCTCCGAGGCATGGCTCTCTACAAAGCTCGAAGGTACACAGAAGCGGCGGAAGCCCTACAAAAAGCGGCCAACAGCAACACCGGTCGCGAGGCTGAAGAACTTCACTACGCGGCGCGCGCCCTCGCGCGGGCCGAACGCGACACCGACGCGATCACCAAACACCGCGAGGTCGCGCGCCGATTTCGCACAACACCGTGGGGCGATCGCTCCGCGTTTATGGCGGCTCAGCTTCTCGCTCTCACAGGCCAATACGACGAAGCCGCCAAGGCCTTCACCGCGTACCTCGGCGCGTTCCCGCGCGGCGAGCGCAAGGACGACGCAGAATACGAACGCGCGCTCGCCCTTTTATCCGGTAAAAATCCCCTTTCTTCCAGGCAGATTTTCGCCAAACTCGGAGATGACTCCAAACGCGACGACACGCCCCGTTTGCTTGAGCTTGAGGGCGTGGCGGCGTTTCGGGGAGGCCAGCGCGAAGTGGCCATTCGCCTTTGGAACAAGGTGATTCGAACCATGCCGCTGTCGTGGTCATGGGCCATGGCACGCGCCCGCCTTGTTCAAGCGGGTGAACCCGTTCCGCCGCTCGACCTTCCCTCCTCCGTCGGTGGAATGCCACTCGACACTCCGCTTCCCAAGCCCGCGGCGCTCCTCGCTTCGGTGGGCCTCGACGCCGACGCCGAAAGTTGGCTCACAGCCAACGAACAAGCCGCCGCAGCGCCGTTTCCGGGCCGCGAGAGTGAAGCGCTTTGCAGCATGTATTCCAAACTCTCGCGCGCCAAACGCCGGTACAGACTGGGCACCGCCGCTGTGAGCTACACATCACTCATGCGTACACCCGGCGTCGCCGAACGTTGGACATGGGACTGTGTGTACCCTTCGCCGTACGCCGAACACGTTCGAAAAACCGAAGAAGCAAACAAGCTCCCGCTCGGCCTTGTGCACGCCGTCATGCGCCAGGAGAGCGCGTTTGACCCGGTGATCGCATCGCCCGCCGGAGCCGTGGGATTGCTTCAGATCATCCCGCCCACAGCGAAAGCAATCGCCCGCGAGATTGACCCGAATGTGCCCACCGTCGAGCCGCTCTCCAACCCCGAAGTGAGCGTTCGATACGGGGGCTATTACCTTTCAAAACTCCTCGGTATGTTTCAAAACAGCGTGCCCCTCGCCGCCGCCGCGTACAACGCCGGCCCCAAAATCGTTTCGCACTGGCTCGCGGGCGCCAAAGACCTCGACGCCGACGTTTGGGTGGCACGCATCCCGTACGAAGAAACGCGCAACTACGTGGCGCGCGTCTCAGGCAACCTCCTACGCTACGAGTGGCTCGCGGGCGGCAACGACAAAGTGATCGATTTGCCCTTAAAATTGCCTGAAAACGCGCGCGCCCCCGCCGACGCTTACTAAAGCACACAAATAGTATTCCAATCACCGTCAACGCAGCGCGACATCTGAAACGTCACACAACGGAGGAACACAGAGGATTTGGGTTTGTCGGGCTGCGATGGGTACACATCACCAAGATGGCGGGCGCCTCCGCTACCGTTCTTTCGTGTCTCCGGTTGAAAACGCTTCGAGCAGCGCCACGTCTTCATCAAACAGAAACGGCGCCAATTCCGACAACGAACCGGCGCGACCTTGAGTGGCCCCGAGCCGCGCCGCCGCCGCCATCGCAAACGCAGCGGTGATGGGATGCGGTGAACTCACGAGCGCTGCGATCGCATCAAGCAGCTCCCTCGCCTGCAAGAGCGCTGCGAGTGTACACACAAGCGGTCGGGGGTCGGCGGGCGCTTCGTGCGCGCGGCCGAGCACTGCTTTGAGTTGTCGAAGCGTCTCCGGGCCGGCCGCGCGCACCCCGAGGCGTCGATATCCATGGTCCGGCAAGTGCAACTGCGCCGCTCCCCGCCCCGAAGCCAACATCTCCGAAGCGCTTCTCAAGATCGCCTCGGCCACCGGCTCGCCGGCGTCGTGTTCCACAGGCGTGTCGCCGTCCAAATCGATCGACGGAGGGCGCGCCGCCTCCGCCGAATAAGCCCCCAAATTGGCAACGAGGCGCTCCAATCCCACAGCGCCTTTTGCACGCCCCGAAAACGTTTCACGCTCTGTGTACACAAGCACGCGCGTCCATTCCACCTGCGGTGTGCCGCCACGAAGTGTACACATAGCCTCGGTGTCGACTTTGGAGATCGCGCTCCACCGAAGCACGCGCGTTTCAGAGTCCGGCCAAACGACAACTCCCCACGGAACAACGGCCATGGCGACCTCGCGCGCACGACCTTTGCCGGGCGCGGAAAAGGTCTTGCGCGCCAACGCCAGCGGCGACACCGCCGCAACCGACCCGACCACGGACAGCAACATCGGGTCGGTTCCGGCGCTCCAAAATGCGGCGCCGAACCCCGCGACGCCCAACGTGCCGGCAACCGTGGCGGGCCCCACAGGCACCGAAGCCGGGAGCAGGCTCACATAGCGAAAGTCGGGCGGCGCGACCTTGGCGGGCACAATAGACCGACTCTAGCTGAAAAAAACGCCCAAAGCGGGGCGCCATGACGCTGAGGTGGGTGTTTCGATGAATGAGCGCCAAACCTTGGCAGCGAGAGACAACCTTCTCCCTACGAGATCCGGCGGCCTGAGACGTTACCGGCGCCCGGCTTGGGGCCAGCTGGGGTCACACGAGCGGAACGGCGAGAAGCACCACCTCGCGACCGCGCACTTCCACTTTGTAGCGCACCGGTTTGCCGTGTTTTTGAGCCATTTCGGCTTCACTCGCGCGAATGCGCGCAACGAACGCTTCACGCGTGATGTGGTCAACGGGGTCACCGAGCGACTTTTTCCCGGAGATGTACTCTTCAAAAATGCGCGCGTAGTACTTTTGATCCGGCTCTTCGCGCAGCGCTTTGGCATCGCCCGCTTCGGCACCTTCGGCCGATGTGGCCATGCGCTCATCCACCGAAAGGGCATCTTCAAACGACGTGGAAGAAGGCGCACGCGACGGCCGGCCTTGGTCGTCGGTTTCGTCTTCTTGAACTCCGAGAAGCTGGTTGAGAAGCGAGTTGATACGGAAAACGAGACCTCCGTATTCTGCGTGTTCTATCTCGAAACGAAGGTCGGTTTTGCCGTTCATGATCGCGAGCAAACCTTCTTCCATTTCAGCAACAGGGCGCGAAATGTACACATCAAGAAGGTACGCAGCGAGGCCGACAAGCACCAAACCGAACACCAATACGCCGAGCGTTGGCAGGATCAGCGCGGCAATTGTCGCGGGAGCTTCAATTCTCGCCACACCGATCAGCGCCGCGCTGCGACCTTCACCGTAACCTTCGAGCGCGCGCGCCGACGCTGCGTACCCTTTGGGAAGGCCGCCCACGTCGATCGCCTGACCCGACGAAAGCGCCTTTAAAATGCCTTCTTTTGAGCCGGCCGCCGAAAGTTGTGGAAGCACGTCGCCCGGCGCGTTTCCGGTTTTGGCGATCACGTCCACCGCTTCGCCTTTGCGTACAACTGCGACCACCACACCGCCGCTCATGCGATCGCTCGCAGCGGTCAGGCGTCCGTCGTTGAACGCCGTTCCGAGAACCAGCCCGCCGACAACGGTCCCGTCGGTACCGCGAACAGGCGCGTACGAAGCCAGAAGTTGCTCGTTGCGCGACGGGTTGATCCACGTGTCGCTGCCGGTGATCCCTTTTTGAAGCGCTGATTTGAGCGCTGGGTACACAGAACCCAAATCATCGCCGCGCATGGTCGCAGACCCATTGCGGCCAAGAACAATTCCGTTTGCGTCGACGAGAACCACAAGCGCAGGTGACATCGAAGCGAGGTCCGGCGAACCGGCGGCGGCATCGCGCACTTGATTGGCCACCGTCATCGCAGCTTCGGCGCGCGCGGGCGGCGTGCCCGCGTTAAACGGTTCGCGAAGCTTTGGATCGGCGGCGCGTTCGGCAAGCCACCTTTCCAGCACCAACGCATCGAGCTTGAGCTGCGTCGTCACAGCGGTCACGCTGCGCGACGCCTCTCCGCCTCCCGGGGCGGGCGCGTCCGCCAAGATCACTCGCGTGAGGGCGTATGACAGCCCGACCACGACGAGCACCACCACGGCGAAAACGCCGAAGATCTTTCCGCGCATGAATCTGCCTTCCTTAGAGTTAGGCTGCACGTTACCACCCCTCACCGGCCGATGAGAAATGCCGAAGACGTGGACTTCATGACAGCCGCAGGTGACGCCAAATCAGGCCGCACAATTGGCCAAAATCCCCGAACGATCCTCGTTGCCGACGATCGACTTTTTGATGAGCATCGGCCACGCGGCTACCACCCCGAGCGACCGGAGCGACTCGGAGCTGCAAGGCGCGCGCTTTTTCGAGCCGAAACAGCCGGCATCCCCACGCACAGA
The DNA here is from genome assembly GCA_016712345.1 of Polyangiaceae bacterium. Classification (GTDB taxonomy): domain Bacteria; phylum Myxococcota_A; class Polyangia; order Polyangiales; family Polyangiaceae; genus JADJRH01. Next base: position 143,844 of record JADJRH010000011.1, on the reverse strand, counting down.
ATCGAGACGCGCGATGCAGCGCTCGAACAACTCTACGAAGCGCACGATCGCGGTTACGTCGATGCGCTGGTTGCGATCTCGGGCCGCGAAGCGCGCGTGGATGCCGATACCTACGTGGGTGTACACTCGATTGAAGCCGCGAGGCGCGCCGCAGGAAGCGCATCGGCTCTCGTCGAACACATCATCGACAGCCCTGAAGCGCCGCTCGGTCTCGCTCTTCTTCGGCCGCCGGGCCACCACGCCACGCGCGACACGGGCATGGGATTTTGCCTCTTCAACAATGCCGCCGTTGCCGCGTATTCCGCTTTAAAAAAAGGGCTTTCGCGCGTTGCAATTATCGATTGGGACGTGCATCACGGTAACGGTACACAAGACATTTTTTGGAACGACGGCCGTGTGCTCTACCTGTCGCTTCACCAGTTTCCGTTTTATCCGGGCACAGGCGCCGCCGAAGAAGTGGGCGAAGGCGAAGGCAAAGGCGCGACCGTAAATGTGCCGCTCTCCGCGGGTGCCGGCGATGCTGTGTACACATCGGCGTTCCACGAAGTTGTGGAGCCCGTTCTGCACGATTTCGCGCCCGAACTCATCATCGTTTCGGCCGGGTTCGACGCTCACGAACGCGACCCTCTCGCATCTATGCGCGTCACCGCCGAAGGGTACGCATGTATGGCTCGCTCCATTTCACGCGCCGCGGCATCGTCGGCCAAAAGTCGAATCGCTGTGTTGCTTGAAGGCGGATACGACCTCGGCGCGCTCGAAGATTCTCTTTTCGAAACGCTCTCCGCGTTCACCACGTCGCCGGGCACCGCCGCGCGCGAGCCCGCGTTTGATGAAGTCACACCCGCCCAACGGCGCGAGATCAGCGACGCCCGCCGCATTGCCCACCGCGCCTACCGCAGCGTTTAAACTCAACACCTCGCACCGATAAGCAGCGTTTCGGCGTCACAGTTCAGACAAGATCGCCGAAGTGCCAATATGCACCCAAGCCTGCGACCACCTTCATCATCCAACCCCTTTATGCGCAGCCTGTTTGTCGCGCTTTTGAGCGCCGTCGCATCCCTTGCGGCGTGCGGCGCCCCCGGTGCTCCCCCCACCGCCGAGTCGTCAACCCCGCCTCCCATTAGCGCACTTGATGTATCCTCACAGGCGCCCAATCTTCCGTCGGTGCTTGTTCCAGACATCCCCCACGTCCTTCAAAAGCCTGATTTTTGCGGCGAAGCCGTCACCGAAATGTGGCTCCGCTCAAAAGGGGTGAGCGTCGACCAAAACGCTGTATTCAACCTCAGCGGGATGGACCCGGCCCGCGGCATGGGAGCCACCACGCGTGAACTCAAACAGGCACTCACCCAACTCGGTTTCGACACCGGCCCTGTGTGGCTCACCGCCCGAGCTTCCAACGCCAAAGACGACCTCAACTCCCTCTTTCGCGATCTGCACGCCGATCTGACAGCCGGAGTCCCGTCAATCGTGTGTACACATTACGATGAACGCCCCAATACAACAGAGCACTTTCGCCTTGTTTTAGGCTACGACGGCGCCACCGATGAAGTCATCTACAACGACCCGGCGGTGCCCGGCGGTGCGTACCTTCGAATGTCGCGAACGCGCTTTCTGAGCCTCTGGCCTCTTCAATACGATCCGGCTTCTTTAACTGTCATTCGACTGCGACTTGACGGTGCTCCAAAGAACCAGTCCAACAGTCAAGTCGCCGGTTTTGCCCCCGCGGACTACGCTCAACACGTCCTCGCCCTCAAGCCGCAATTAAGGCCTGAATACACCGTTGTGATTGAGCCGCCGTTTGTTGTTGTTGGGGATGAATCGCCTGATCGCGTGAAGAAACGAGCTGAAACCACAGTTCGTTGGGCCGTTCAAAAACTCAAACAAGACTTCTTCAAAAAAGACCCTTCCAAAATTCTCACCATTTGGCTTTTTGGCACCAAAGGCTCGTACGACAGGCATGTTCGCCTCAACTACGACCGCGAGCCTTCCACACCGTACGGCTTCTTTTCAGCCGAACACGCGTCCCTTGTCATGAACATCTCCACGGGCGGCGGCACTCTCGTTCACGAAATTGTCCACCCCTTTGTCGCGGCCAATCTGCCGGACTGCCCCGCATGGCTCAACGAGGGATTGGGCTCGCTTTTTGAGCAGTCCGACGAGCGCAACGGCCACATTATCGGCAACACCAACTGGCGTCTTGCCGGGCTCCAACGTGCCATTCAGAAAAAGGTTGTTCCCAGCTTTCACACGCTCACGCACACCACAATCAACGAGTTTTACGAAGAAGATCCCGGCTCAAACTACGCTCAAAGTCGCTATCTGCTCTACTACCTTCAAGAGCACGGACTCCTACTCAAGTTTTGGAATCAATATCTCCAAGACCGAAACAGCGACCCTTCTGGGTACACATCGCTCCTCAATGTTCTCGGCGAAAAAGACCTGACAGCGTTTCAAAAAAAGTGGGAGGCCGAAGTGCTCACTCTCACGTTCCCGTAATCCCGCCTTGTCGTAACGTTTGGGAGCGCCCAAATAACTCTTGCGCCCACGTTTAATTCGTGTATCGTTCGCCGTCCGCGCGGGCGGCTCGCCGTCCCATTGTTCTCTGCAATTTACGTTTGGTGGGTATAGCTCAGTTGGTAGAGCACTGGATTGTGGCTCCAGTTGTCGCGGGTTCGAGCCCCGTTACTCACCCCAATCGTTCAGAAAAGGGCCCACGCCCTTTTTTTTGTGCTTGAACAGTCCAAACGTCGTTGCCCAGCGTCAAGGCACACGCTTTAGGCCCAGTTTCTCACCAAGCGCAAATGCCGCGGCGTTTTCGGGCACGTCTTGGCGATAAGCCCTCTCAAGAGCAGAGTCGCGGAGCGACGCCGCCCTCGTATTCAAGAGGGTTAAAGTCGTCGCGTGCGCTGCGCGCGCCTCTTTTTCGCGCTGCAGTCGAACAAGGGTTGTCGCGTGCAAAAGACGCAATGCGATCTCAAAATCACCGTGATCAAAATCGGAAAGTGCCTGTTCCAACAGTGGCAGTGCCCGGTCCGGCTCCCCGCGTTTTTCAAACACGTAGGCCATTGAAAGAAGCGCCTTGTTGCGGTCGGGTCCAACCAAAGGAAACGCTTCGAGAGCTTGAGTCGCCTCCACGTGAGCGCGCTCCATTTCGCCCAGTTCAGTGAGCGCCCACGCCAATTCAACCCGCACGCCCGACGCGAGCCGCGCTTCACCCGTCGCCAGATATCGTTCAATCACGTCGCAAAACGTCTCCACAGCGAGTGCAATTGCGCCGCGGCGCAGCTGTGCAACCCCGCTCACGTGCCCCGCCATCAACAGCACTCGCGGCAAATCCATGCGTCGCGCAACTTCAACGCTCCGCACCAGATCTTCTTCGGCGGCAAGGTGCGCTCCTTCAATGAGTACACGCGCCCGCGCATGCGTAATTCGCATAATCACGGCATTTCGTTGATCGCCTATGCGCTCAAACATGGCGAGCGAGCGCTGCGAACCAAAGTAGAAGTTTGCAACATCGTTATCGCCCGCGGCCAAGTTGCACTGCGCCCAATGAATCCAAGCGCGCGACAACGCCGAAAGCTCGCTCTCACGCGCGGCGAACGTTAGAAAACGCTTGTAGAGACTGTCGCCGGGCACACCCACACCCCGCATTCCACAAATGAGCCTCGCGGATGCGATGAGAAATGCCGGCGTCGTTTCTGAATCGACAGGCACATTACACAATTCGTATTCTATTCGCAGAAGAGGCTCGCGGCCGCCCCGATTGGCCACCGCCACTGCGTATTCCGTGGCGGCACGGCACCACCTTGCCGAACCTTTGGGCAAGAGCGAAAGCGCTTCTTCAGAAGCCGCTTCCGCCCGCGGTCCTTCATTCACCCATCGATGCGCTTCCGCCTGAACGCCCCGCAGCGCGCCGCGCACTTCGGGGTCTTGTGTACCTTTCAATCCGCGTTCCGCGAGCGCTATTGAACGGCGAAAATCTCCGGCCGCGAGCGCTTCTTCGCTCGCTCGCAAAAGCCACGGCGCGGCTTTCCGCGATGCTCCGCCGAGTTCATAATGATGCGCGAGCGCGGCGGCGTGAGGCGATGTTTCGGAAGCCAAATGTTCCGCCGCGCGCAGGTGCCCAAGTTCACGATCCTGCGGGGTGAGCATGGCGTACGCCGCTTCGCGAAACAGCGCGTGCGCAAACACATGTTGCGGCCGGGCATGCGTCGATGCCGGAACCGGCCGCACCACTTCACGCTCCACAAGACCATGGAGTACACTTTCAAGCTCCAACGCGCGATCGCCCAGGATCGCGGCCACCGTGCCGATATCAAACGTTTCACCCAAAATGGAGGCCGCGCGCAAAAGCCGCCTAGCGTCGGGTGATTGGCGCTCCACGCGCGCGGCCGACATCGCCACAAGCGTTGCGGGCAATGTTTCCAACTCGCCCGCGGCCACCGCTCGAATCAGCTCTTCCAAGTACAACGCGTTTCCGGCCGCCAGATCGAGCACGCGGGCAACCGCCGCGGTGCCCACACTCTGACCGAGCATCGCTCGAACGTACGCTTCGCACACGCCGCGGCTGAGAGGAGCAAGGTCAATCCGCAGCGGGTTTGCGCTTTGGAAAAGCTCACCAAACTTCGCCCCAACTTCGGGTCGGGCAAACGCGATCACACAAAACGGAGCGTTGGGGAGATGGCTCAGCGCCGACGTCACAAGGTCAAGCGTGGGTGCATCACCCCAATGCAGATCTTCCAAAACGAGCAACAACGGCCGCGCCGCCGCTTCAGCCGACACAAGCGTTGTGAATGCCCGACGCACGTGATCACCCAGCAAACGCGGGCTTCGGCGCACGGCTGAAAGCTCCTCGCGACCCGCATCGGAGAATGGAATACCCATTGTTTCGCCGAGCATCTCCGCCACAAACAACCGCTCTCCCGGGGGTACATAACGCGCCACGCGCGCAAGCAATCGCGCACGCCGGGCCGACTCGCGATCGGCGTCATCAATGCCCGCCGCGGCTCGAAGCGCATCGGCGATGGGCCCATACGGCGAGCCTTCGCGAAGCAGTTCGGCGCGCCCTGTCCAAATCGTCAGTTCAGAATACGAGCGCTCTACCCATGCGGTGATCTCGTGACGAAGGCGGCTTTTACCAATCCCGGGCGACGCCAATACCACCGCCGCGCGCGCCTTTTTTCTGTCAAACGCGGTCGCAATTGTTTCACGGAGCAACTGTTGCTCTTTTTCGCGGCCGACAAACGGCGTTGTTTTTCCGAGCAGCGTGCGCTCGCGCGCGGTGACCGCCCTTTCACTTCGAATAAATGTTCCGCGCGCGTCGCGCCCGACGTCGAAACGCACTTCACAAAGCTCGGCGGTGAGCGTGTCGCAGCGCACAAGTCGACCCGCCTGAGTTCGGTCCTCCGACGCGATTTTCACCGCGCGATCCAGGGCTTCACCCACCGGCAGCGGTCCACCCGCGAGGCCTCGTCCCGAAGCCACCGCAACGCGGTGATCGGGCAGTTCTTCCAACACCGCAAATGCGGCGCGCACCGCGAGCGCCGCGTGATCCTGCGCCGCGTTTTCACTCGCTCCATCTCCCGAGGAGCGCACCACCCCAACGATCGAGCCGTCGCGCATCGCCTCCACACGAAGCCCCGGACGCGCGAGCGAACGCAACAGATCCGCCGCGGGTCGTCGCACCGTGCGCGAGTCACCGGCGCGTCGCCCGGTGGTTCGCTTTGCGGGTGATGCGACAAACAAGCTTAGAAAGTGCTGCTCTTCAGAAAGCGCCGACGGAGGCGGCTGCTCTTCAAACTGCAATGTCGGTGCATCGCCTGGGTACACATCAAGCGGACGCACCAAAGCGCTTCGCGCCGCGGGTGAAAATCGCGGCAGCAGCTCACTCAGAAAACACGCCACATACTCCGCCGCCGGCCGCTCTTCGGGAGCTTTGTCGAGCATGCGCGCAACCACATCCGAGAGAGGAAGCGGCACATCGGCGATCAGCCTGTCGAGGTGTGGCACATCTTCAACAAGCACCTTTGCGAGAAGAGCCACGAAGTGTTCAGACACAAAGGCGGGGCGTCGCGCGACGCACTCGAACAAAACGCACCCGAGAGAAAACACATCGGCGGTGTGATTGAGCGGTGCACCGCGCGCCTGTTCCGGTGCCATGTAGCCGGGTGTACCCACGATCACGCGGCTGCGCCCGGTTTCTGCTTCGCTCAGTCGATCGGCCTCCACGTGCGCAATTCCAAAGTCCACAAGCGTTGTTTTTTGTGCGTCTCCACCCACCAAAATAAGGTTTTCGGGTTTCACGTCCCGGTGCAAAACTCCGCGCGCGTGTGCGTACGCAAGGGCCGACGCGGTGCGTACACCCAGGTGCGCGGTTTCGCGATCTGAAAGGGGCGCGCGCAACAAACGCTGGGCGAGAGTCTCCCCCTCCAGCCACTCCATTGCCAAATAGGGCACGTTGTCTTCGGTGAACCCAAAGTCCACGCTCTTGACGATCGCGGGGTGATCAAGCGACGACAAGACGCGCGCTTCCTCGATAAATCGAGCCGTTTTTTGGCTCGTCGCACGCGGCGTTGTGCGCCCTTCCTCCGGGAGCGGCGCCAGCACTTTGAGCGCCACTGTTGCGCCGCCGCGCGCGCGGTCACGCGCTTTGTAGATCGCACCCATTCCGCCGCGCGCGGCCAAGCCGTCGATCGCAAATCGGGCAACACGAATCTCGGGGAGTACCGTCATCACCCGGAGCTTTGCTGCACCACCACGACCGCGGTGCGATCGTCACCGCCGATGTTGGCGCTCATTCCCACGCTGAGCGCGCGCGGAACTTGGTATGCCCCACATTTGCCCATGAGTTGCCGGTGCACTTCGAGAATTTGTTTTACTCCCGTCGCCCCCACCGGATGACCAAAACTCATTAAGCCGCCGCCCGTGTTTACAGGCAAACGTCCGTTGATTTCGGTCAGTCCATCCTTCAATAAATGTGTACCTTTGCCGCGCTCAGCAAAGCCAAGTGCCTCGTAGAGTTGAACTTCGGTGATCGAAAAACAGTCGTGCACTTCGGCCACGGAGAGGTCATTGGGGCCGATGTTTGCATCGCGATACGCCTCGGCGGCGGCGCGCGCCGCGTTGTGCAAAAAGAGCGGATCGTTCGGCAAACCAAGCCCCGCGACAGCGCATCCGGTGGCGGTGATCTCGGTGACGCTCGAAGGTGACAGTCCCAGCTTTTGCAGCCCGGTTTCGTTTGCCAAAATCAACGCGCTCGCCCCGTCCGAAAGCTGACTGCAATCGGACAGGGTCATGTGGGGCCTCAGTTCAACATCGGACAGGAATTGATTTTTGGACGTCACAGCGGCGGCGGTATCGAGATCAATGCTCGCCGCCCGCATGTGCGCTTTTGGATTTTTTTGCCCATTTTTGTAGGCTTTCACAACAGCGAGGGCCACGTCGCGCCGAGACACACCGTAGTGCTCGGTGTACACTTTGGCCCGACGCGCAAACAGGTGTGGAAACAAAAAGTCGTCTTTCGCCCGCTCGGAAGCGTAGTGAGCTGCACGCGCCATAAAGTCGGCCGCATCCCGCGAACCAACGGTTGTTTCCACTTCAACACCCGCGGCCAAACAAATGTCGGCCGAACCCATCAGCGCGTCGATACAAGCCAACACAGCGATTCCGCCCGAAGCGCAAGCCGCGTCAACGCGGGCAAACGGCTTGCCGTCGAGAGCGGGGCAAACGCGCGGCAAAAGCGCACCCATCTGCCCCTGTTTCGTGAACAACTCCCCCAAAAAGTTACCCACGTACCCTTTGTCGATCAGGCTTGGATCAACGCCTGTTTCGTTTACGGCACCGAGAACCGCATCGCGCAGGTGATCCTCCACACTCGGATTGGACACTTTTCCAAAGTCGGGATGATCTTTGCCCACAAATCCCGGCGCACCTCGGCCTATATACACAGAGTGAGCACCCCCCAAAACGAAGACCCCTTTGGCCGGTTTCACGCGATCCCTGTCCCCAAAAGTTCACCCGGAACCCAGGTGGAGTGAAAGCCGATAGGCACTCTTCGCGGCAACGAAATGCGCGCCGCCGTAGACAGATCGCGCGCATTCAGGACAAGCAGGTTCGATGTATCGGTGAACCCGTCCAAGGTGAATGTGACCACCCAACCGTCGTCTTCATCCGTTGCCCCGGGCCGAGGAACAAACGCTCCTTCACAACCAAACTGCCCCTCACCAAACCCTTTATAAATCGACGTTCCGCGAAGCAGATCGTATTTGATAAACCCTTCAAACAGGAGCGTTGGAGTTCGAGCCAGGCGTGGGCTGTAGGCGTAGCGAGCATTTCTGCCGCGCCTACGCACGTCAATTGCGGGAAACTCCGTGGGTACATCGTCAAGCTGCTCGCGTTTTGCAGATCCGGTTGTCAGGTCAAATCGCCAACGAGTGAGATAGGGGGTCAGATCCATAAAGTCCAAACGCGGACTGTCGCTCGGCGGCTCGCGCAACTTGGCCATTGGATCGGCAATTCGACAGGCCTCAAGAACAAGCTCGTTGCCGTTTTCGTAGGCATTCACCGTGTGGAAAATGTAACAAGCGTCGTCTTCAAGCCACCTTACCTGACTGCCATGTCCCCTTCTTGGCAAAATGCCAAATCGAGCCGGAATTGACTTGTCAAATGCCACATACCGTTTGCCGGCTTGGAGCTTGTCATTGCGCCACAAAAGCGGCAGATCCAAAAGCACTGTGTAATTGGGGGTAATCGCCAGATCGTGCAACAGGCGCGGACCGGGTAGATCGATCGCTGTGTGGTGATCTACCCGTCCGTCTTTGTTCGCCACTCCGTAGGTCATGTACGGAGGCCGAATGGCCGAATAGTCAAAAAACATCAAGTCACCCGTTTGTGTGTCCAGCTTGGCGTGCGACGCACAACCGGCTTTGGCGGTACCGTGAAAATCCCAAACCCCCTCGGTGGATAAGTCACGCCCATTCAGTGCGTACGGTTCGGCCCCGAGCCACCACAACGCGAGCAGCTTGCCCCCATGAAACACAAGATCGGTGTTGGCCGTATTTTTTATGGGCCCGTGTGGGTTCTTGATGTCGATCGGCTCCAAAATGCCCGACCAGAGCGCGTGCCCGGCGGCTTGTTCGAGCGCAAGTCCGCGCGTTTGAACAAACCTGTTTTGGTAGCGCGCTTTGCCTCCTTCAATGTACACCGCGTGCACCATCCCATCACCGTCAAACCAGTGATATCGGCCACGCGGGGCAAAGCGCGGATTGGGGCTGTTGCGCGCAAACATTCCAAATAGCTCTGTGGGGATTTCACCTTCAATTACAGGCAAATCGGTGACGTTGCGCTCGTCGTCGACGGGGCCGAAAAGCCCCGATCCGTAGCTTCCAATTTTCGCCGCGATCAATTCAGGCACGCCTAACATGCGATGCAGAATACCGTTGCTCATGCGGTGCGAAACCAACAAACTCGCGCGGCCGTTGCGAGGAAAATTCGTATGCATGTTCATGTTCTCGGCGTGTTCACCACCGCATTCGGAAAACAAGTTGAAAAATCGTACAAAGATCTTGTGCGCGAGGCGGTTTTTGGCGCTGTGAACGACGCAGGTCTCGCCGACGCTTCTTCCGTTGGCAGCGCGTGGTTTGGCAACTGCAACATGGCTCTTTGGGGGCAAGCCAACATCCGAGGTCAAGTGTGTTTGGCACCCCTTGTTTCCGAGGGTTTTCTCCGTGAAGGTGCGCCCGTCACCAACGTGGAGGGCGGATGCGCAACGGGCTCTCTCGCATTTCATGGAGCGTGCAAAGACATCCTCGCCGGGGCCGCCGATCTGTGCCTCGCGGTCGGCGCTGAAAAAATGTTTTTCCCCGACGCCGACACCACGCGCGCTCAGTTTTTGAGCGGCGTTGACAGACTCGACATCGACGGCTGGCAAAAGGACTTTCACGAGTTGGGCGTTGCAAGCGGACGCCCGTTTGAGCCGTCGCCGGATCGCGTCCTGTTCGTGGATGTGTACGCAATGAAAGCAAGCCTTCACATGAAACGGCACGGCACAACGGCGCTTCAAATGGCTCAGGTTGCAGCCAAAAATCACACGGCTTCTCAGTTGAATGAAAAGGCGCACTACCGCTCGCCGATGACCGCCGAACAGGTGCTCGCAGATCGAGTTGTGTGTTCGCCGCTCACGCGTTCCATGTGCGCTCCGCTCAGCGACGGCGCATCCGCTGTGCTTGTGTGCTCCGATCGATTTTTAAACTCGCTTCCCAAAGCCGCCCGCGAGCGAACCGTGCGCGTTCGCGCTGCCGCTCTTGTTGGAGGTCGCGCTCGCACCGTGGATGAGCCGTCTGTCACTCGCCGCGCGGCAGAGCGCCTTTACAACCGCGCCGGTCTTACCCCCTCCAACATCCGCTTTGCCGAAGTGCACGACGCCACATCGTGGAGTGAAATTGACGCTATTGAGGCGCTCGGCTTCTGCCCCATCGGCGACGGCGGCGCTTTCTCCGCAAGCGGCGCTACCGAGCGCACCGGTATTAAACCTGTCAACGTGTCGGGAGGCCTTGTATCAAAGGGTCATCCACTCGCGGCAACCGGTCTCACCATGCTTGAAGAAGTTACCCGTCAACTCCGCGGTGAAGCGGGCGCGCGTCAGATCGCCCGGGCCGACGTGGGGTTGGCTCATAATGCCGGTGGGATGATCGGCATTGATGAAGCGACTTGCTCGCTCGTCGTCCTCGAACGCCGCTAAAGCGCCTCCGCAAACACACCAAAGTGATTGGCCACTGTTCGCTGGCGCCATGGAATACGGGTATGAATGGGTATATTCAAAGTTCGATATCCCCCGTGACCATCGTCTGAAACCATGGTGCTGGAGCCGCCGCCGTCGAGATTGATCGCCCGGTAAGCCCCATGTTCCACCAAAAACTCCGATAGTTCAGCCAGACTTACCCCTTCGCTATACCCGGGTTGCCTTCCATCCACCACAACCAACATCAACGTTCTACCCATTTCATCAAGCGCCACGGCCGTGCGCGGGTGTTTTGAGGTTGCAGCCTCGGAGTTGACCCTGGCGGCATCCGTCACGCGCCCGTTTGACACCAGCAGCGTTTTCCCGGATATCGCCTGTATACAATTGGGAAGAGGCGTGTTTCTGTCTTTCACTTCAACAATTGAAACCTTTCGATCCGGGCCCACCACAAGCGCTGAATAAGGCACCACCTCCCAGCCGTGTTTCACCCCATTCGAAACAGACGCCCCGAGCACGTCTACCGGGTAGCCCGTCTTTGGGTAGAAATTCCCCGGACCGTCGGACCACCAGGGTAGAAAAAAGTCGCCGTTAATGGCCAGTTGCAGGTCATGTTTCACTAAAAATTCAGACGTTGTCGACCCACCGAAAGCCGGCTCGTTCACCCCGCGCGGCGATGTCAGAAACGAAATGGAAGGTTCGCCGAGGTCCACTCGGGCGATGTGCATTACCACAGGGCGCGGCACCTTTCGAACGTCCCTTTCGTACGAAATCCCCCGAAACAAATCCTCCTTGTGCGGTGCCGGCTGAGGCCTGTGAAAATACCAAAACCAAATGGGTAAAGGTGCCACTACGCCCGTAACAAGGTAAGGCCCGAGCCGCTTCAGCCAACGAACACCCATCCCACCTTTGGGAGCGGGTTGGAGCACGGCAATGGCCGCCCATATCGAAAAAAGAAGCGCGAGGTACGTCATACACTGCTACTTTGGCCCCGGTGAGACAATCGCGAAACGCTGCGGCACTTTTGGCCTTGGCGATTTCGGCCGCTGCGTGCAACGAGCCGTCCGGACCGGTGCGTACACTTCAGCTCGGCCCTTGCACACTCCCCGGCGTTCGTTCGCCCGCGCAGTGCGGAACGCTCCACGTGCCCGAAAATCGCAACCAACCCAACGGTCGAACCTTGGGCATTCAAGTGATTGTGGTGCCGGCGCTCGCCGCGTCGCCCAAGGCCGATCCCGTGGTTTTTCTGGCGGGCGGCCCCGGCCAGGCGGCCTCGCAGATTGTTGGTTTTGCGCTGGGAGTTGCCGACAAATTGCATGAAAGTCGTGACTTCGTGTTTGTCGATCAACGCGGCACAGGGCATTCGCATGCCCTGTTCTGTGAAGTTCCTCCCAGCAATGCGCCGCTCTATGAACATTTTGACTCCCAGTTTGACCCCGCCGTGGTGGAGCGTTGTCGCGACGCTCAAGACGCCGACCTAACTCAATATACAACGGCGGTCGCAACGCAAGACCTCGAAGATGTTCGGCACGCCCTCGGCTACCCTCAACTCAACTTGTGGGGAACGTCTTACGGTACCCGCGCCGCCCTCGCTTATATGCGGGCCTACCCAAACAATGTGCGTTCATCCATTCTCGACGGCGTGGCCCCCATGGCGCTGGTTCTACCCGTCAGCTTGGCAAAAGACGCCGAGCGAGCGCTCAATCAACTGTTTGTCGATTGTGCCGCCGAACAAGCCTGCGCAGGTGCTTTTCCCAACCTGAAAGAGCGTTTTTACAAATTTGTACAAACTCTCGCGGATGAACCTCTGCGCGTTCAGGTTCGGCATCCCAAAACCGGCGTTGCTGAAGAAGTGGTGATCGATAAAGCCACCTTTCTCGGTGCGCTTCGCGGTGTTTTATACTCCGCGGAGATCTCCACTCTCCTGCCGTTTGCCCTCAACGAAGCAATGTCAGGTCGGTTCGAACCGTTGATAACGCTCGCCGCAGAACTTGGAAAGTCTACCGAGCGCACATTCGCTGTGGGTATGTTCTTGAGCGTCGTTTGCTCAGAAGACATTCCTTTTATCAAACCCGGTGAAATTGAGGCCGCCGCTCAAAACACATTGTTTGGGCCCCAAGCGGCTCTCGATATTGTCCGCGCATGTGACTATTGGCCAAAGGCCCCCGTTCCAGCCGCGTTTCGAGAACCGGTTCAAACAAACCTCCCTACCCTGCTCCTCTCGGGCGCGCTTGACCCTGTAACCCCGCCTTCATGGGGAGAACTCGCGCAGGCAAGTCTACCCAACGGCGTGCATGTCATTGTCGGAGGGACAGGGCACAACACCGTTTCCACCGCATGTGCTCGGCGCATCGCTTCCCAATTTGTAGAAGACGGAAATCCCTCGAACCTGAATACCGAGTGCGCATCCACCGTTGTTCGGCCTCCTTTTTTCCCAACGTTTGCCGGTTCGCCGTGATTTCAATAACCAATCTCCACAAAACGTTTGGCTCGGTCACCGCCGTTCACGACGTTTCTTTTCAAGCAGAAAATGGCCAAATCACCGGCCTATTGGGCCCCAACGGCGCCGGCAAAACCACCACGCTGCGTGTTTTGTCCACCCTTGTTGAGCCCACCGGCGGCCACGTTTCAATTGATGGAATCAACGTTCTTACCCACCCGGTCGAAGTTCGAAGTCGCATTGGAATCTTACCCGACACCCGCGGACTCTACCCTCGGCTCACCGCGCGTGAGAACATTCTCTACTACGGCGAACTTTTTGGAATGAGCGGCAAAAAGCTTCATCAACGCGTCGATGAGCTGATTCAGGTGCTCGACTTTGCCCACGTCGCCGACCGGCGTACGCAGGGCTTCAGCCAGGGTGAACGGATGAAGGTGGCCATTGCCAGGTGCCTTGTTCACAATCCCCCCAACGTGTTGCTGGACGAACCTACCAACGGCCTTGACGTGAAGAGCGCCCGCGCCCTGCGAACATTTGTAAAAAAGCTCCGCCAAGACGGGGTTTGCGTCATCTTTTCGAGCCACATCATGCAAGAGGTTGCCGATCTCTGCGACAAAATCGTTGTGGTTGCCAAAGGGAAGGTTAGGGCGCACGGAACCCCGGATGAATTGCTCCAGCTAACCGGCAAAACAAGCCTCGAAGAAGCATTTGTAGCTCTTTCAGATGAGGGAGAGACCACCCCGTGAGCGAGGTAAAAAAAACCTTCATTGTCGCCAAAAAAGAGCTGCGTGATCACTCCCGTGACCTTCGCTCGGTGCTTTCAGCGCTTCTCTTTCCGCTCCTCGGCCCCGTGGCGCTGGCCCTCATGTTTCAGGTGATCACATCGTGGACAACCAAAGACAAGTCACAAGAAGTGGCGATGGTAGGAAAAGTCTACGCGCCCGCGCTTGTCGCATTTTTTGAGCGCCAGGGTCTACCCGTCAAAGATGCCCCCGCCGATTACGAAGAACAGGTAAAACTCGGCAAACTCGATGTGGCTGTGGTGGTTGACTCCACCTACGGAGCCGCATTCGCCGAAGGTGAACCGGCGCCCATTACCGTTGTGTTTGATTCATCTCGCACCAAAGCTCAAACGCGCTCTATGCGCGTTCGCCGCCTGCTTGACGCGTATGGCCGTCAGGTGGGCCATCTTCGTTTAATCGCTCGCGGCGTCACACCTGACATTGCCACGCCCCTCGCCGTAAACGAACTTGACCTTGCCACGCCTGAAAAAATGGCCGCCACCATTTTGGCAAGCATCCCCATGTTTCTGGTGTTTGCCGCGTTTGCGGGTGGAATGTACGTGGCCATTGATACAACCGCCGGGGAGCGTGAACGGGGCTCGTTTGAACCGTTGCTTCTTTGCCCCGTTTCACGCGGTGCCCTTGTCACTGGAAAGTGGCTTGCCACGGTGGCTGCGGCTCTCTTAGCCCTGCTGGTCAGTATAGCGGCATTTGCAATCACTGTGCGCGCCGTCCCGCTTGAATCACTCGGTATTAAACCCCACTTCGGACCGGTTCAGGCCGGGCAAATGTTGGCCGCCGCGTTTCCACTTACCCTTCTCGCCTCGGCGCTCCAAATGTTTCTTTCTACCCTCGCCAAGAGCTTTAAAGAAGCCCAAACATACCTTCAGCTTTTTATGATGTTGCCGTTTATCCCCGCTATGTACATTGCGCTTGCGCCTATCGAAACGCAGCTTTGGATGATGAGCATTCCCATCTTGGGTCAAGACCTGCTGCTCGTCGACGTGCTTCGGGGTGAACCGCTCGGCGTCTCACCGTTTCTACTCGCCGCCGCGGTGTGTACACTTCTTACCGCCGTGTGTTTGTACGCCACCGCACGGCTTTTTGAGAGCGAAAAAATCATCTTCGCCAGGTAAGATATGCTGAGTCAACGACCCAACGCGCAAACCTATCCTATCGAGGATCTTGTTCCCCTCGCCAGGGCCGGCAAACTGCGAATCCCGGCGTTTCAGCGCATTTTCAAGTGGCGTGCCGGCGACATCCGCGATTTTTTTGACAGCATCTACCGTGGTTTCCCCATTGGCACGTTGCTCTTTTGGAAAAAGCCGGCAGAAGAAGAAACCTTTCAGTTGGGGCCGGTGGTCATTGACGGCCCCAAACTACAAGAAGCGCTTTGGATCGTAGACGGACAGCAACGCCTAACTTCCCTCGTCGCCGTACTCGCTCCTCCGAGCGCACCTTTTGATGAGTTTAACCTCCACTTCGACTTAGCGTGGGAAGATGAGCCGGAGGACAGAAGGCCGCCCTCTCCGTTCTTTTTTCCAGCTCCACGAACCGGAGTTTCCACAGCTCACATGCCTATGTCGGTTGTTCTCAACAGTGAGGCACTTGACAGTTGGATTGATGACGTGGCCCTGCGGAATGCCAATCCTGAATATGTGCGTCGAGCGAGGAGGCTGAACAAGGCCATTCGCGAGTACAAAGTTCCTGCCTACATTGTGGAGAGTGACGATAAAGAAACCCTCAGTCTTATTTTTGACAGGGTGAACAACGCCGGAAGGCGCCTTGAACGGAGTGAGGTTTTCAATGCACTCCTTCAGACCGCCGGCACCGAAATGAGTTTGAAAGACCTTCGTGAGCGTGTTCGCGCTCTCGAATTTGGCAACCTGGAGGACGACCAACTCTTTAAAGTGATCTTGGTTGTAAAGGAGTCTGACATTACAACCGTCACCAACAAGAACCTACATGACATGGTAGCAATTGGAAAGGCGGTTGAGAAAGCCGAGTCGGCCCTTGTAAAAGCTGTCCAATTTCTCATTCAGGACGCGCATGTTTCTCATTCGGCGCTCTTACCTTATTCATTTGTACTTTTTGCATTGAGTTACTTCTTTTCTAAATTTCCAACCCCATTGCCCAGGTCGCGCGCCCTCCTTGCGCGCTGGGTATGGCGTTGGTCCATTGCAGGAGAACACAGGTCTGAGCGCGTTCTCATCATTCGTTCAATCCTTGATGAGCTGTTCAAACAACACCACGAAGAAGAGGCCGTTCAGGTTATCCTGAAGAGCGCCCCCAGCAACGAACCCGAGCATGAAAACCGACCATTCCGTTTAGGGTCGGCTCAGGGTAAGGTTCAGTTGTTGGCCCTTGCAGCGCTGGGACCGAGACATCTGTTGAATGGCGGCGTTCTAAATGTGGGCGACCTTGTAGAATCCTTCAGGAGCCGCTCTTTACACCCGCTCCCGAGCGACGCGAGCGCGCGATCAGCGCGCGATCTATCGGCGTTGATCGTTCATCCACCCATTGCTCCCAAAATGCTTTCCGGTGCACTCTCGGCGGCTACCGAGGAAGTTTTGTTGTCCCACGGATTCAGCGCAGAATCCATCGACGCACTTCGGCTCAAGGATTTTGCGTCGGCGACAAGGCTTCGCGGCGATCGCGTTCGGCGCCACGTCCACGACTTCTGTAGCAAACACGCTCGGTGGGGAGAAAATGATCGTCCCAGCATTGCTGGGCTCGTAGGGCCTGCATCAATCGATCGCGAGGACGGCGATGGTTGAAGACCGCGGTCTGGACGTGCTTTTGGGTGACCTGCCTGTTGGGCGTTTGTCGATCAGCCATGGCACGCTCACGAGTTTCACTTTTTTTGAAGCCTATCGAACAGCCTATCCGCGCCCGGTTCTTGGCCAACTGTTTGAGGACGACCTTCGGGGGAAATACGTTGGCAAGGATAGATTGCCGGTATGGTTTTCCAATCTCTTGCCTGAAGGTGTGCTGCGTACCCAAGTACAGGCAGATATCGGGAAGAAGAAAAAACACGAAATTGAAATACTCCGCCGTCTGGCGAATGACCTGCCGGGAGCGGTACGCGCGATTTCGGCATCAACGGAAGAAGAGGAAAATGCGGACTTGGTGTACACGACAGAGGCTCGAACCTCAGGCGGTACAAGTCAGGCGCTGCGTTTCTCCCTGGCGGGCGTACAACTCAAATTTTCAGTGCTCCGCAATGACCACGGCGGGCTCACTCTGCCTGCAAGTGGCATCAACGGAGATTGGATAGTCAAGTTACCCGACCCGAGATACTCAGGGGTACCCATCAATGAGTACACAATGATGACGTGGGCCCGCCTGGCGGGGTTAAACGTTCCTGAGGTGACGCTGGAAAGCGCCGCAAATCTTGAAAATATCCCCAGCACGGCGTTTGCGCGCGAGGAGCCCGTGTTTGCTATTCGCCGATTCGACCGGGGTGTGGCGGGTACACGTTTTCACATTGAAGATTTTGCCCAGATTTTTGGGCTCTACCCGGACGACAAATATCTTTTTCGCGATTATACTGCCATCGCCAAAGTGATCTTTGCTGTCGCCGGCGCGGCCGATCTGACTGAATACCTCCGTCGATTGGTTTTTATGGCCGCTATCGGAAACGCCGACATGCACCATAAAAACTGGTCGCTCATCTACCCTGATCAATGCAATGGGCGGCTCACACCCGCGTATGATTTGCTCGGCACCGTTGTCTACCCCGATGTCTCCAACGAACTTGCTCTAAAACTCAACGGCTCTCGCAGGTGGGAAGATGTTCGCCAATCCTCGCTGACCAGGCTCATAAAAGATGCGGGCGGCGATGAAACCTCCGCAGAATCGGTGGTAAACGAGACAATCGACGCACTTATAAAAACCCGGCCCGACGCCGCTGACCGATCTACCCTTTCAAAAGCCGATTGGGGTAAAATCGCCGACCATTGGAAGCGGGTTCCACTTCTCAAAAATCGTGTCTGGCAATAGTCATTCACATTGTCGAACACACGGTATTGAGCGCTTCACGCTACTTTGAAGCGCGTGAAATCGCCGCTTCCAGCTCGGTGAACAAATCGCGCCTTACCTCAGGGGTAATTGCGTGCGCCACGCGGGCGTACGATTTTAGTTCAACCTCCAGGCCCAGGTTTTTCAGGTTTTCTACGCTGCGCTTTCCAAGTGCAAAAGGCACGCGCGAATCGGAGTCGCCGTGAAAAGCAAACACCCTGGGTTTGGACATACCCGCCGGCCAGGCCGCGGGGACAAGTGGAGTGGGTAACAAACCTGCCACGGGAAAAGCTTCACCGATTTGATCAGGATGTTTGGCGGCCAGCGCAAATGAAAGCATTCCACCCTGTGAAAAGCCTGTCACAATAGGCTTTCCGGCAATGGGGCCCGCCTGCCATTCACGCAGGGCCGTTGAGAGCCGATGGGTGGCCGCTTCCACACCGGCCGCCATGTTCATCTCATCAATTTGACCTGTAATCGGCCACCAAGCATACCCATCGGACCAAGGCAAACCGCCGGCCGGAACAATGAAGTGCGCCTTCCCACTAAACCCGTCAAACAGTTTTACAAACGAAGATGGATTGTCACCCAAGCCGTGAATGGCAATGACAAGCGGCACCGCATCACCGCTTTTGGCGCCGCCTGTATAATGATGAATAAAGTCAACTTTGGCAGGCCCAACATCCACAGTGGCAGGTGGAAGGGCCGCCCCGGAACCTGCCAGCGCGGCGAGCGGCCCCACGTCGGAACGTGTTTCTACCGTCGGCGTGGCCGATGTGGACCCCGACACCGTTTGAGGACCGGGGTCACACGCCGCAACAGAGAGTACACATACCGAAGCCGCACCAAACCGCCGAAACCACATATTCGGCCATTCTACACCGAGCACGTCAGCGTCACAACGGTTAGAAAAAACTCCGTGGAACTCCGTGATCTCCGTGCCTCCTAGGTAACTTCCCTTTAGCGGAACGTTCTGCAAGGCACGGATCCAGTCTTGTCGAGACGTTTGGGACACCCTTGCCCGTCGCCAAGCGGAAAAGCGAACAGCGTGGCGCGTCGGGTTCTCCAGATGGAGTTCTGTGGCGAGCGCAGCCACGACGAAAACGAGAGACCGGCGAGACCGGTGGATGGCGACGTGATGGACATCTCAAGTCGCCGGACGTCCCAGAACGGGCTCTTTTCTGCTGCATCGACAACTCAACCGCAACGAGTTACTCGCCGTTCGAATGAGGCGCATGCGCCGCTGGGGAACTCCGTGTTGATTACGACGTGTCGGGCGGCGAGACGTCTCAAGCCATTGCGAGGCGTTTCAGTCTTGGTGAGGAGAGCCTGTATTGACCTGACTCTACTTTTTGAGGAAGACGGGATTGGACACTGCAAACGGTTTGCGACCGGGGTGGAGCGGCGCCAAGTCACCCTCACCCTTCGCGTGGAAGACCACCCAATTGCGCTCAGCGTTTGGATCTATCGCCACAGTCACCTGATTCATAAACTTGTTGGACGGACCGTTACCAATGGGTAGAAGCGGCTCAGTAGAAACGGTCTTCCCATTGACGATGACTTCCAACGTGTCGCCGCTGAACCAACTCGGCGACTCAACAGTCACGACAAACACCGCTTCACCCGATCCGTCGACGGTTGCCATTTGACCGGGATGTTCGTTGTTGGGGCCGCTCACTGTCATATACAAACCGCCCGAAACAATGCCGTCGCCGCTCTTTACAACGTCGCGCACACCGCTTGGCGTGAGCAGCGTGGGATCGTCGTGGCCAAAGTAGAAACACGTCCGAGGGTAACCCACGGGACTTGTCCGCAGATGGTGACTGTCAGAACTGCCTACCGCCCAGAATTTGTGCCCAAAGTTGAGTTGAGCAAACCAGTCGGCAACCGTGGAGTCGCGATTTTTTTCAAAGTCTGAATCGTTAAAAGCTTCGATCGCGTCAAAGTTGTCACTCCACAAGTCTGCTTTGCCTTTGTCGGTGTCGCGATCATACCCCGACGCACTGAAATAACCGCCGATACCCGTGCTCCGCGGATGGTTGACAATAATCCACGGGTTTTCTGGATGGGCGCGCACGTCGTCAAAAAAGGCGGGCGGGTTTTTACCAATCCACTCCACAGCGCCCCGATTGAGAGCGTCGTCGTTGGGGGTGATCGGCCCAATTCCAAAGTGCCCCCAAACGAACGTTGTCAACTCTTCGTTTGCGAGGCCGCGAGCCCATTTTTGCAGGCCCAGCGCTTCTACCGTTGGTTGAAAGTCAACTACCCATTCATGCTCACTGGAGATGGGTATATCGAGCCCGTCGGCCACGGCGCCTTTCACCTTGTGTTCGATCGGATCGTTTGAGTCGGCCGATTGATGCGAGTGGATATGGAAGTCGGCGCACATGCGCCCGGTGGTGTCCACACTTCGAAGGAGCGAAGCATTGACGTTGACCGTTTTTCCAGCCTCGGCTGTGACATCGGTTTCAAAAATCTCCCATTCATACCCGCGCGAAATAATGATGTGATGATCGCCGGGAGGCACAACAAGTGTACTCGCTCCCGCCATGGAAAACTCCTGGTAGAGTCGGCCATTCACCTCGTCGAGAACGCCGCGTTGTTCGGGCGTGGCCGGCACGCCCGCGGCGGGGATTACCTGAATGCGAACCGGAAGCGGTTCATTGGACCCCTGATCTTTTACGGTAATATCGAGAACGGCATGAGGAGCAAATGTCAAGTCGACAGCGGCGGTGCCGGGCGCCACTTCGGTTCCATTATGGGTGGGATAACCCAGCTTTTGCGGAACAAACTTCACCGTTTTACCGGGAGGCGTGTGAAGCACAAACGTGCCGTCGGCCGCGGTGGTTGTTCGGCTCAACTCGGCCCCGTCGTCACCAACCTCGTGTACCCAGGCTCCGCCGAGCGGCAGGCCATTACCGTCTTTGAGTGTACCTTTTACTTCAGCCCACGCAGCTTCACCCGTTTCACGACGGACCGCTTCGCCAAGCCCATCGAGCCCGGGCCCGCCCACAATTAGCTCCACGTGATCGTGTGTTGTGACGGTGCACGGATCGGAGATAAATCCGGGGCCCCAAAACAGGGCAAAACCGCTCTGCTTAATGCCATATTCAAGTTTGCCATCGGGTGTACGCAACGCAAAACTCGACGGGCCTGAATCAAAACCTACCCACTCAACCAATCCCGTAGCGTCACCGAAGCCAAACTCCTTGGTGTACATTTGAGATCGGCTGTAGTGGAAAAAGCCGAACATCTCGTCTTTGGAAGGTTTGTTAATTCCAAAGTCGAGCACATCGGGCCCCCGATTGATCACGCTGTAGCGCAGGGTGACTTTTTCAGCCCCCGGCTTGAGCACGTAGTCGAGAGCGGCTTCCAAGTTGAAACGGTTTGGAAAGAGCGCTCCAAACGTGCCCTCAATAAACGGAATGGGTTTGGTTACACCCGCCACGCGCAAAATCGCTTCACCGCCGTCGGACCCGTCTTTTAGAACAGTGACACTCGACGGTTCAATTGCCTCAATTAAGAGGCCCATCATGGTTTCGTTGTAATACGAAATGCCTTTGGGCCTACCATCGTCGCCCACGTGGTCGAGCGCCAAAACCTCCCCGCCGAAGCGGGTATACCCGTCTGACTTTCCACCCTTGTCTTCTACAGCAACGGCGATTTTGTCGTTGACCAGCCAAAAGTCGCCGACTCGAATTTTCTGACGGTCATGCGCCGGTTGCACAATTTGATCTGCATTTAGAATGCGCCCGGCGCGCGCTTGACCCGCCGCCTTGGCACCAAACGGGTCGGCGTGGCCGTTGTCACTCCCAACCTCAAAAACGGCTTCAGGAAGTGTACACGTGAATGTGGAACCGCCGCTGCCGCCGGCTCCGCCCGTTCCACCACCACCGGTTCCGGTGGTGCTTGTGGATTCGTCGCTGCAACCCACCCCGCCCGCCAAAGCGAGCATAGCGGCCACAGTTGGAATGGAGGTGAAGAAGAAAGGTCGGGAGAGGAGGGTGCTGCGCATCCGTGAGATGCTACACCAACTTGCCCCGGCGGCGACACAGTTTCGTTACATGGGCAGAAGTTCGCCGCCGTCGGTCACTTGGGTTTGGATTGAAGCGCTTCTGAGAGGCCGTACACGTCCGCCGCGCCGGCCGGAACAGTGATGCTCGACCCATTGAAGTCGTTACCCACGGGTTCGTACGGGCCGGTGAGACACTGCGCCAAAAAAGTTTCTGCCACAGCAAAAAACGATGTGCGGTTTTCAGGTCGGTTAAATCCGTGCCCCTCGTCCGGGTAGAGAACATAGGTGACAGGGATTTTCTTTTCTTGCATGGCTTTGACTATTTGGTCACTTTCGGCCTGTTTTACGCGCGGATCGTTGGCCCCCTGACCAATCAGGAGAGGCTTTGTAATTTTATCCACTCGGCCGAGGGGCGAGCGCGAGAGAAGCAACTTCTTCCCTTCGTCGGTTCGGTGATCTCCCACCCTGCTTGTAAACTGTTCGATCAGCGGTTCCCAGTAGGGCGGAATGCTGTTGAGAAGCGTGATGAGGTTGGAAGGTCCGACGATATCAACTCCGCAGGCAAACGTGTCGGGCGTAAAAGTTAACCCGACAAGGGTAGAATAGCCGCCGTAACTTCCACCGAAAATGGCAACCTGACTCTTATTGGCCATTTTCTTTTCTACAGCCCAATTGACAACGTCAATCAGGTCGTCGTGCATTTTTCCGGCCCATTCTTTGTTGGCGGCGTTTACAAATTTCTTACCGAGGCCGGTGGAGCCCCGGTAGTTTACGCTAATGGCCACATAGCCCCGATTGGCGAGCCACTGATGGGTAGAATTGAACCCCCAGAAATCGCGCGCCCAGGGGCCGCCGTGCACCACAAGGACAGTTGGCAACGCTTTGTCGGGCACCCCATCGCCGTCGGGATCGGCCGCGGGCGGCACAGAAACGTAGGTAACCAGGTCGAGCCCGTCGCGGGCTTTCACAACGCGCGGGTGCATTTTTGCGAGCTTCGCCTTTTCAAGCTCCGGGCGGTTTGTGAACAAAAACTCGGCCTTTTTTGACGGCCGATCGTACAAGTAATACCTGACAGGGCCATCTGAAACGGTGTACGCAACTACCCATTTCTTGTCGTCGCTTGACCTGGAAGAAACCTGAAAATCGCCGTCGGTGACCTTTGCAAGAGCTTCAAGATCGCCGGCGACGGCTTTGTCGGTGGCTATCCACTTTCGACGCTCGTAGGTGGAGTTGACCGCCTGAATTGCCTGCGTCTTGGGATCGACCAACACATCTTCTGAAATGTCGGCTTTGGGATCTTCCGCCACCACTTTGGTGGCGCCCGTTTTTTGGTCTACCGTTACAAGTGCGGCGGTATCCCTTCCTCGACTGTCAACAGCGTAGAGCGTTTTCCCGCTCGCATCAAACCCGATGAGCGCAGTGGTGAGCGGGTCTTCGTAGGGAATGCGAGTAAACAACTTGGGAGGTGGACCCGCATTTACCACTTTTGAATCGCCGGCTTTGGGATCGGCTGCTTTGGGATCGGCTGCTTTCGGATCTTTCGCCTTGGCGTCTTTGGCCTTTTTGGGCTTTTCTACAAAGTACACCTCATCGGCACCGCCGGGAGCGTTTTTGGTTGCGTATCGCGGCACAAAGTCATGATCCACAACAAAACCTGAATAGCCCGGATTCTCCATAACCAACTCGGTTTTTCCGGTTTTCAGGTCTGCCAAGTGTAGGTCGTGCAACTTCTTGTCACGATTGTTAATAGAAATCAGCACCTGATCGGGGTGTTTGGGAGTGAGCATGGACACCCGGGCTTGAATGCCGTCATACGGTGTCAGATCTTTCTTTTCACCGCTCTTCAGGTCAACCGCGTAAAGATGGTAGTTTTCATCCCCACCGCTGTCTTGCAGGTATAAAATGTGCGCGCTGTTTTCAGCCCAAAAATAGGTGCGAATACCGCGTGTTTTTTCTGCCGTAACCGCCTTTGCCTCGGACGGCTTGTCGGCCGGCGCCACAAAGACGTTCATGACTCCGTCTTTGGGACCTAGGTAAGAAATCTGTTTGCCGTCGGGGCTGAGAATGACCGACGCCTTTTCAGGATTTCCAAACAATACCTGACGCTTGATAAGATTTGCGTCGGCCCGAGGCGGGGGAGCTTTGGGCGGTTCCGCAGTGGTTGCGGGAGCGCTCGCTGTGCCGGTTGCACTTGCCGACGCTACCGGAGTGGTAGGTTCGGTTGTGGGGGCACCGCAGGCAGAAACCAACAAGAACAGCAGCCCACCCATCCATTTTCGTATTGCCGTGGTTCGCATGAAAGGTGCTGATACTCAATTTGTGGCCTGGGCGAAAGGTCAATTCACGCTGCGAGATGTCCGCGGCCGGTCGCCGTGTTGCGCAACCTTGCACAACATGCGCAGCGCGGCTGCACAAGCGAAGGGTCGCAACGTTTATTGATCTCCTTTGATCCAAGCCCATTGTGCGTTCAGCCCACGTTGGCCCGACCTGTGCGATACACCTCGGCGCCATGGAGTTTTGCGCAACCCGTTACCGCTTCTTGGGATCCCTCGCCGTACTCACCACACTCACTGTGGCCGCGTGCAACTCCATTACCGGAGCCGACGACCTGATACTCTACGCGGGCGACGAGTCCAACGAGGATGATGATTCGTCGAGCAACAACTCCACCGGGCCGGGCACCACTTCTTCAACTTCGGGCGCGGGCGGTGGCCATGGGGAGACAACCTCGTCTACCTCTACCTCCACGTCAACTTCCACCTCCACGTCAAGTTCCACTTCAACTTCCACCTCCACTTCAACAACCACTTCTACGTCAACCTCGACGACAACAACAACCTCCACAACAACAACCACCACGGGTGGAACTGTGGATTGTGAATATCCAACCGGGCCCACAGGCGTTTATGAAGGCAACGTGGTAAGCGGCAACCTGGCATGGCAAGGTTACAGTGAAAATGCCGCCCAGTCCGGCATGGTGAACATTCAAGACTATTTCGACTGCGACGGTTCAAAGGGCATCAACGCGCTGCTTATTATCAATTCGGCAACTTGGTGCGGAGCCTGTCAGGAAGAAGCCGGCGATCTACCCTCCTATGCCGGAACATTTGAGTCGAAAGGCATTCGCATTGTCACGCTCATGGTAGAGAACGCAAACGGCGCACCGGCCTCCCTTTCTACCGCGACAAGCTGGCGCAATAACTTCGGTCTTGAGGCGTTTTCCACCGTGGCCGACCCCAACTTCACATTCGCCGGCACCGGCAGCGTGGGCCTACCCCTCAACATCCTTGTCGACCCGCGAACAATGAAAATTGTGGATCGCACTGAAGGGTACGCCGGCTACCAGGCGGTCACCGCTCTGGCCGACAAAAACGCCAACTGAACTAGACCTAAAGACGCGGCAAGAACAAATCTCGACATTCATCAATGTCATAAAAAAGCCTCGAAACGGAGCGTCTCGAAGAAATTCCAACCGGCGCCGTTGGGCGACTTCAGGTGACCAAAACGTATCTGACACCGGTCTCCCTGCGACAAGACCTGAAGCCGTCCTTCGCAAAACGTCATCGCCTTCTCGCTTCGCCTGAAGAATTGCGAAAGGAAGTCTACCCCTCGGCTCGAAGTTATGGTTGCATGGGACCGGCATGCAAAGCACCACGGAGGTTTTGCCCCACGCCTGGGGATCCAAAACAATCACGCTCAGTGAAGCCACCGCTTTTGCACAAAACATTGGCGTAAGCGCAGAAGATAGAACGATCATCGCCAAAAATCTGGCAACGTTCCCCCCAACAATTGAAGTGCGAGGCCTTTTCTTCGAGGGCATGTTTCGCATTCTTGAACAGCGATTTGGTGCTGCGGGCGCCGACCAGGTTCGACGGGCGGCCGGCATCGGGCCCCACATCGTTCCTTTCAGACATTACCCTCACCGTGACTTTTATCGATTGTATTACATGGCCACGCCGCGCCTTCAGCCGGGTGTACCTTTTTCAACCGGACTCAGGCGTGTCTCGCAAACGTTTTTTCCCATTTTTCGCAGCAGTCTCTTGGGTAGAACCATGAGCGCGCTCATGGGTGAAGAGCCAAAAACAATCTTACCGCTCTTGTCAAAAGCGTATAATTTGTCGGTCAATGGCAATTCTCACCGGTCAGAAATGACTGGGGAGAACGAGCTGACATGGCATTGTGAAGTAGAACCGGTAATCCACTACGAAGAAACGTTTGCAGGTATTGTTGAAGGCACAATGACCGAGTTGCAGCGCAAACGACTCAAGGTGGTTGCCACCCCCCAACCCAGCAAAAACAGCTTCTCCAACTACAAAATCGTGATTCGCTGGTAAGCGAGTACACCCGTAAGGCCGGGAGGTTTTACAGGTTCTTCTCCATTTGGAGAATTTTATCCTCAAAGTCCATAGGCCGGGGGCGGGGCGCGGAGGGGCTCGGGCTCGGCGGAACCATTTTCTTACGCCGAACATCAAGTATCAACGTGGATGGATAGTCCACCTGGTAAGATACCCGAATGGTCCTCTCCTCGCGTGGTTTGAGGGTAAGGTTGAACCGGTAGATCCCTTTAACATCCGGCTTTTCAGATGGGGAGATCTTTACGTTGCTCACCTTGATATCGGTGTTTTCAGACACCGGAACGCGCTCGGCGAGTACGAGTGTTGTCTCTCGATCGGAAAGGTTTTTCACCGTCGTTACGAACGAAAGCACCATGCGATTGCGCGTGTCACGCACCAGTGAACTCTGTTTTCTATCAAGCTCGCGCGTGAGCTTAATTTGGTCTGCAACGCTGAAAAACACCGAAAAGTCTTCATCTGCGGCAACAAAGTCAACATCGGTCATGCCGAGAAAGGCGCCGTCTCGATAACGCGCCACGCTGCCGGGCAAAAGCGGCTGCTGACTCTTGTTGACCATTTGTAATGTGACAGCCGCGTTGAGTGATTCTTCAGGCACCGCCACAATCTTTTTTTCTGCCTTTAGTTTGGTGCCACCGATTCTGAGCCTAATGGGTCGCCCGTCGGATCGCACAATCGCAGGCTCTTTTGCGGCAAAATGAGCTGTTGTTCCACGAGCTGAAAGCGATTGAAAAATCTCCACCGTTTTGCTTTGCGTGCGCTCAAACGACGCAAGGTTTGAAGTATAAGACTGCTCAAACCTCTCCATCTCGCTCATGGCTTGAGAACGCACCTGGTTAATGCGATTCCACGAGCGATTTTGCTCTTCATACTTTTTCTGAGCGCTGCTGAACGATGTGACCTGACGGGTAACCGTGCGCGACGTTTCCACCGTTTTTCCGAGGGCCAACATTTCAAGCTCGGGGATTTTTTCAGAGTCCGAAGCTGACTGGGTAGAAAAGGTCAACTCGGCGTTGTTCCAGTCTTCACCGGTTGTTTGAGTGACCACCCCAAACGAGGTAAGCTCCACATTGTCAGGATCGGTCGCGGCTGTTCGCAGTTCGTGTGTGGGTTCCCACGTTGCACCCGGTGTGGCGTAGGTAAGTGACAACGTGGCGTTGGAGGCTGAATTGGCGAGCACGGTCACCGATACAGTGGTTTCTTCAAGCTTTGTGAGACGGCGCAGTTCTTCAAGATTACGTGCGCTCGCTTCCACTTCAGGCAAGAGCACTTCACGTTGCAAGGTGGCGTCACGCCGCGCAGCTGCTGTTTTTCGCAGGGTTCCCGAAACAAAGTTGATCACCTGACCATACGTATCCACCTTGATGTCATGGGTGACCGCGTCTTTTGATAATTTCTCCGCCGAGAAAACTTTTATTGAATTGACGTGGGTTTGTTGGTCATTCAGGATCACCAGCTCATCGTCGATGGCCTGAAGTTTTTGTAAAAGCTCCTTGTGTTTCAGTTCAGCTTTTCGAAAACCTTCGTCACTTGACTGGGCCAAAAACCGTCTTTCAACGCTCACATCCACAATCTTGCCCGAACTTGTGGAGGCGCGAACCGACCCTTCATCTACCCATCCGGGCAGTTTGGTAAAACGAAAAACGCTTGGCTCGGCGGGCAACGCAACAACAGCTTCTCGAACAACCAATGCCCTGTCGGAGTAAATGGTCACCTTTGTAATGCGAGACTGAACACCCTTTTCCGCTGGGTCTTCAGGTTTGTCAGAAACCTGAGCGGCGAGCGAAAATACTTTTGGGGTGGCGTTGGACTGGGCGGCCGGGTCGGGAGAAACCGCCGGTGGGGTGGCTGTGCAGCCGAGGGTTGTGAGCAGAGCCAACCCTGCGCTCATTGTAAAAATAAACTGCTTCATGGTAGATCGGGTGTTACGGCTCACGCTGGTAGAAGGTCTACATTGGACCCAAAAGAAGCGGCAAGAACAACCTGGACATCGGTCTCGCCGGTCTCACGCTTTCGTCCCGGCTGCAGCGCGGTTGTTTCAGTCGCCTTCGTGCGGTTCGTCGTAGGGTAGATCTTCCACCTCGTGAACTGCCATGATGACTTGTGGTGAGGGTGGCTCGGTGGGAGTGGTGCCTGCCCCCGGTTCGCCCGGTTCATACTCCGATTCAGGCACGAGCGGAGTTGACCCGGTTGCCGGCGCCTCCGGGGGATGAACATGCGGCGCCAAAGCGTTGGGTAGACCCAACTCAAAGCGCAACTTGTCATACTCCCGCATCGGCGCAAAAACGAGCGGTTCCTGCAACTTCCACAGATGGCAAGGTTCAGCCCGTGAACCGCTGCGCGCGAGGATGCTGTTGACAGCGCGGCGCGCGGCTTCATTGGCAGCTTCCATGGTGGCAAGGTCGGTGTACGTTCGAACATAGTCGGCCGCCAAGAAAAAGTTGGGTAGAGCGGTGGCCGCTTCAGGCCTATTTTTCCAAGATCCGGCGGTGTTGATCAGGAGCGGCTCTTGATTGCGCGTGGGCGTGCCAATCACAATGTCAGGATCCAAAAACCATCGTTCAATGTTTTCATCGGCAAGGGCCGCCGCGGCCGACGGAGCGAGGGCAGCTCGCATTTGAGCGATTACTTCATTTGCAATTTTTTCAGCCGAGTCTAGATCGCGCGCCGCTTTGCCGTACAAAATTCCCGGCGTTTCCCAGTCTGAAATGTCGATTGACAGACAACCTCGAACGTCGCCGTTACCATACTCGGTGAAAGGCTTTACAAAAAATTGCTGCTGCGACACGGCCGTGAGCGCCCACGGGGTAGTTACAAAGTTGATATGCCCATTGGCGAACGAATGGTCGTTCTTGAGGTAAACCTGCAATCCGTTCATCCACGCAACTTTCAACCGACTGAGTTTGGCAAGGTTGGGATCTGCGGCCAAAAGATCGGCATTTAAAAGCTTGCGCATTTGCTCCACCGGCAGCGCGCTCACGTAATAATCGGCCGCCACATCGCGGAGCGTACCGTCGGGATCCCGCACGGTGATGTACGCGATCTGACCGCTTATCACTCGAATGGCCTTGACCATTGTTCGCCGGTGCAGCTCCACGCCCCGTTCTGTCAGGTATCCAATCCACGGTTCAATCCACCGTTCTGTGGTGGGACCGTTGAGAACACGGTCAAAATCAATTCCAGGTGCGTACACATCGAGAAGAAGTTGCAGAAAAATATCACCCACGGTTCGGGTGCTCGCTACCTCCGCTCGCATGGCAACGAGAGATCGCGTGAGGCCGCGAGCGAGATAGGTTTGATAATTTTTGCTCATTTTCGCTGCCGAAATGAAATCCCACCAGGGGATGTTTTCATACTCGGCGAGGCGCCGCTCTTTGCAGCTTGTGAGAATCACCATGAGCATTTCAACGAAGTACGCGAGTTCATCCTTCGGAATGCCCAACTTTTGGGCGTTAAAATAGGTGGTAAACGCTTCACGCCATTCGGCGATTGATTCTGGAAATCTGACAAGGAAGGTTAGATTTTTGTCAGGCCGCTCCGCCATTAGATATTCAGTTGCCTGGACAAGATTTGTGTACACCCCGTGCGAATTGTCGCCAAAGGGAATGCGCTTCATTGTGTCGGGTAGATGTTTGTAAAATCCCGGGAAAAAGCGAAATCCGTGTTCACCGGGCAAATTGGGTCTACCCTCAGTGCCGCTGCCGGGAACAGGGATGCTGCGCGCCTTTCCACCGAAAGCACGCCGGGACTCAAACACCTCCACCTCAAAGCCGCGCTCCACCAATTCGTGCGCCGCACTCAGCCCGCCCACGCCGCCACCCAGAATCAATACTCGTTTTGCCACGGTACTCCCTCGCTTTTTGGGGCATTCGACCTTTTGAGCGACCAATTGTCAAGCGATTCAAACCAGATTGTGCGGCATCGATCTCAATGGCGACAAATCGAATGCTCCATGTTATGAAGCGGCATGGTTGCGCGCGTGCTTCTCATCGCCGGCTCCGACTCGGGGGGCGGCGCCGGAATTCAGGCAGACCTGAAAACGGTAACCGCCCTTTCGGCGTATGCTTCCACGGCTATTACCGCTCTCACGGCGCAAAATACGCTCGGCGTGCAGAGCATTGTTGCCATTGACCCTTCGTTTGTCGCCGAGCAAATGCGCGTTGTGCTCGAAGATATCGGTGCCGATGCGCTCAAAACCGGCATGCTCCACAGCCGCGCCGTTGTTGAAACTGTTGTGTACACAGCTCAAAAATATGCGCCCAATGTTCCCCTTGTCGTCGATCCGGTCATGATCGCCAAGGGAGGAGCCGCCCTGCTTGAAACCGACGCCGTTTCCGCGGTACGTGACGTTCTTGTGCCCAATGCGTCGGTGTTAACCCCCAACCTACCCGAAGCGGAAGCGCTGCTCGACAGGCGCATTCACACGGTGGACGATATGCGCGCCGCAGCCCGTGCCCTCGTGGAAATGGGCGCCGACGCGGTGCTCCTAAAAGGAGGTCATCTTGAAGGTGAGCGCGTTGTGGATGTCCTTTTCTCCGAAGAAGAGGGCGAACGCATTTTTGAAGGGGCGCGCATCCACACCCGATCTACCCATGGCACCGGGTGTACACTTGCCAGCGCCGTCGCCGCCGGACTTGCCTCCAAACTTACCCTTGTAGAAGCGGTCGACCGAGCGCGCCGCTACGTGATTGAAGCACTCAAGCAGGCGCCCGGCCTTGGTAAAGGGCACGGCCCCCTGCAACACGGCCACACTGTGACCTGGTTTGCATGACAGCGCCCCAGTGGATTGTGGAGCCGCCGCTCAGCGTGGCGCGCAACCTTCACACCGCCACCCTGACCAAACAAGGTGAGGTGCTCGTGGTGGGTGGCGAGGGAGCGGGGATGGTTCACGAGTCTGCGGAAACCCGGCGGTCAGAATCGGCCACATGGGTAGATGCGGGGCTGTCGGGACACGCGCGGTTTCAGCATGCGGCGGCGCTCTTGACAAATGGCAATGTGGTTGTGCTGGGCGGGTACGGGTACGGTCAATACCTTGCCGATGTGTCAAGTTACAACCCTTCCACCGGTCTTTGGGCCGATCTGCCCTCGCTCAGTGAGGCGAGGCTCGCAACCGCCGCGGTTCCATTTGCAAGTGGAGAGTTGTTTGTCATTGCGGGCTACAACGATGCCGGACTGACGGCTTCCACAGAACTCTACAACCCCGCCACTTCCACCTGGGTAGAAACGGCTCCCCTGCCGGCGCCGCGAAATCGCCATACCGCCACGTTGTTGCCCGATGGGAAGGTGCTTGTTGTGGGAGGGTTTAACGGCGCGACGGGAATGACCGACGCTTATGTGTACACGCCGGAAACGGACATGTGGAGTCAGGTGGCCTCCCTCGTATATGGGCGTTGGCAGCACACGGCTTCACTTCTCCCCGATGGTCGGGTGGTTGTAGCGGGTGGACACACCAATTCAGGTGGTCTACCGGTGGTTGAAATATTCGACCCAGCCACAGGAGAGTGGGGCCTTGCGGCGTCGATGTCCACTGGACGTTACGGCGCCACGGCCAGTTTGCTGCCCGATGGTAGGGTGCTCATTGCGGGAGGTAATACCGGCGAAGGTGCCACCGCTTCGGTAGAAGCGTACACACCTGAAAGTGATTCATGGGCGGCGGGCCCCGATCTAAACGTTGCGCGGTTTGGTCATACGGCCACGGTGTTGCCCAAGGGTGGGGTGCTGGTGGTGGGTGGAAGCGATAACAGCGGCCCAATTCGCGACGTGGAACTCTACTCCGAAGAAACGCAGGGTGAGGGTGGAACGACCGGGGAAGCGTCGGGCGGTGGATGTCAGGTGACCCACCTTGACGGCGCACCGTCATGGGGGTGGGGTGCGCTGCTGGTAGGTGCTATTTGTGTGTTCGGCCGCTTCTTCCGCCGGGTGGGAAGATAAGAGCGAAACGATGCAGTTATTTGGCCGTAAAGTTTTGCCAGAGGTCGTCGGGTAGATCGGCGCAGGCGGGCTTTTTGCTACCGGTGTGCCCGAGCAGTTTGAGGCTTTTTTGCGCTGATTTTTTGGAACCGTCCGCAAAATTATACCCCATTGCAACCGCGGTGTTCCAGGCATTCAGGTTGGCGGTGAGCGCCTGACAGATGAAGTCGTTGTTTTTTTCGCGCTCGCCGAGCAGGCGCAACGTGTTTCCCATGTTGTCTTGGGTGAGTGCCCACTTTTTTGGAACGCGGCGTTTTGTGCGCTCTTCAAGTGCCATTCGATAGTGACGAATGGCTTCTTGCAAGCGGAGATTGTTGCCGTCGCGATCTCCGATGGAGTGGAGCGCATTGCCGATACCGTTGTGCGTCATGGCCCATTCAAGGGGAGATCGCTCGCGGGTATACCCGAGAAGCGCCTGACGATAGTGACCGAGGGACTCTTCGAGACGAGCTGTTCCCGACTCCAAGAGGGCGATGGACCAGAGTGTGGTAGCCACCCCATACTCTGAAGATGCCCAGTCTGACGGGCCGTTTTGCGGTGTTTGGTAGGTTAGAGCCAAACGGTAGGCCGTGAGCGCTTCGTCGAGTCGAGGGCGCTTGCCGTCGCGCTCACCGATAAGCCAAAGGGAGGTTCCCAATCCGTTTTGAGCAAGGGCCCAGTCAGACGCGTTTTCGTCGCGTGAATATTCTTGGAGCGCCGCACGAAACGCGGCCACTGCTTCTTCAAGTTTTTTTGTGCCACCCTGCCGCTCGCCGATCACCCACAAAACAGCGCCCAAGTTGTGTTGAGTAGCGGCCCACTTGAGCGGTACGCGGTCGCGCGTACGTTCTTCAAGTGCCAGTTTATAAGCGGCCACCGCTTCTTCCAATCGCTGGTCAGATCCTTCGCGCTCGCCGATGGTAGACATGGCGTTGCCAATGCCGTTCATGCAGGTGGCCCACTCCAGCGGTGACCCTTCCCTTGTGTACTCTTCAGCAGCTTTTCGGAAATAGGCAACGGACTCATAAAGCTGCTCCGTGCCGTCACCCCGTTCGCCGATCAACGTGGTAATGGAGCCCAGACTGCTGTTTGTCATGGCCCAATTCATCGGGTCAAACTCGCGGGTCCACTCAAGCAACGCTTCTCGATAGCTGTCGGCGCCTTTTTCAAGCTCTTCGGTGCCTGAACCTCGTTGGCCGATTTTCCACTGGATGGACCCGATATTGTATTTGGTGGTCGCCCAGTAAAGAGGCATTGTGGCCCGCGTCCACTCTTTTAATACTTCGTGATAGGCGGCCGCCGCTTCTTCCAAATGGGATGTTCCACCGTCGCGATCTCCCAATGTCCACAATGCGGAAGCCAGGTTGTTTTGAGTGGAGGCCCAAGCCAGCGGCACCTTGTCGCGTGTTCGCTCTTGAAGAGCCTGCCGGCACACACTGGCTGCCTCTTCGAGCCGAGCCGTGCCGGTTTCTCGTTCGCCCAGTTTGGCGAGTGCCGTACACATATTGTGTTCTGCAAGTGCCCAGTCGAGCGGCGCCGTATCGCGGCGAACGGCCTCAATCACTTTCCGTTCAAGCGAAACAGCCTCTTTCAAGCGCGATGTGCCTGTTCCCTGTTCATCACGCGTGGCAAGTGCAACGCTGAGCCCGTTCAGCGCCCTACCCCATTCAAGGCTTTTATCCCCTTCATCAAAATCTTTAACCAACGCTCGAAACACGCCGATTGACCGCTCCACAGGCTCTTCGTCTGTTTGTTGTTTACCCAGGGAAACTTCACCAAAACCCAGGGCCCAACGCACAGCGCGACGGGTGGACGGATCAAACCCTTTTAACATGCGTTGTGATCGCGCGAGCGCGTCCACTCGTCGAATGGGATTGGCCAGAATTTCGGCCACAAACTTGCCTCGGCGCGCTTCAAAGTTGATGTACTCGGCAAGCACTGACAGACCAACTACGTCGGCCATTTCCTGCATTGAAACATCGGTCAACTGAATGTCCTGGTGCAGTGGATATCGACTGCCTGCGCTGTTGTCGTCATCGGATGTGACGTAAAGTTCGCCCACTCGACCATCAACGGAGCCGGCTTTGCCCCACACCAAAAACGAAGCATGCATGGCCCGGAGCCATTTTCGAGCCTCCGCGTGCCGTGCCTGAATGTTCGACGCCGGAGCCGAGGGCGAGCGCGGAACCAAGAGAACAGAAACGCCCTTTGCCCCGCGTGTGCCTTTGGGCATGCGAACGTCGAGAGCATCTTGAAGGCGCTTTACAACGGCTGCCTTCACGGCGCCTTTTGCATCTCCGTCGAGATCGGCAACGGCAATGGCAAAGCGTTGCGGTTCCGCCTGCGGAAGAGGCGGCAATGCAGCTTCTACCTTGGTTTCGGTTTTTGGGGTGACAGCCGGCGTTGGCGGCGACGAACAGGCCGCCGCGGCCGGTAGAATCAACAGTAGGGATGCGCGCGCGAAACTGGATCCGAATCTCTGGGCGAGGCTCACTCGGGCAGCCTACGCGCCTTCGCGCAGGCGCGGAAATCAAAAAAATGATCTTCGGGCGTGCGCGCAGAAAACAGCTTGAAATGACTGGAAACGTCTACGTAGATGTTTCAAAAATCACTTGCACACTGGCAGTGATCGAAAGAGACCCGGGGGACACAGGTGTGGCCGCCTTGGCGACGAGCCGGAGGGACTCCACTCGAATTGGACCACTGCCACTTTGGACAATCACCGTTTTGGGGCCGTTCAGACTGAGATCCATGGCTTTGGCAACCAGTTCCGCTTCTTTTTGTGCAGCGGCCACCGCCAGCTGAAGTGCCTTTTCACGATGCGGCTTGGGATCGCGCAATCCAAATGAGAGGCCCCCTCCTTCATCTGCCCCCGCTTCGGCGGCAACATCAAACACTTTGCCCGCGAGAGCAATTGGACAAT
The DNA here is from genome assembly GCA_016712345.1 of Polyangiaceae bacterium. Classification (GTDB taxonomy): domain Bacteria; phylum Myxococcota_A; class Polyangia; order Polyangiales; family Polyangiaceae; genus JADJRH01. The sequence goes on along the minus strand of JADJRH010000011.1, from coordinate 108,628 downwards.
TTGCACTGATCGTATTCGAAACGCGATAACCTACAAGCGAGGACGCGCCTGTTTGTGGATCTGTTTGGTATACGGGGTAGAGGTTGAGCCCTTCGGTTTGAAGGTCATTTTTGGCAACCCCCGCCTCCAATAGTCGCTTCGTCAGCTCAGTCGCCTGAGCTGCGTTGTCGGCAACGGCCTGTGCGGCCGTTTTTCTCTCCGTGACCACGGAGAGACGCAGCGTTGCCATATCAGGCGCCACGTCCACAACGCCTGTACCCGTGAGTTCAAGCGTACCTTTTACAACTTCCCGTTTTGCCATGATACAAACCTCGTTGTTGTGGGTGGCGCAAGAAGTCAAAATCCTCAGTGCACCGCCAATCGGGTGAAAGGGGCTTCTGCCCCAAAACGGGCGTACTCCCGTTCTAGAAGAAGTGCAAGTTGGTAGACGCTACGACGTGGGGCCTTTTTCCGTATCCCAAACCCGGGCGGACTTTTTACCTCAAAATCTTATTGCAGCGAGCGCCTCAATTAGCACTTGTAGCGAATAAAGATTCGTGAGATGCTTTTCAGTTTACCCCACGCTCAATCTCGCAAATCAGCGGGATCGGCGCCGACAAAAAACAGCTCCCGTGTCCGAATAGCTTGCATCGCGGACGCACCTCTGCCTTTCTGATTGGTTAGGCCCAGCTCGAATTTCCGGCCGGTCTACCCAAGCTCCACCCTGGGAGATCATAAACGACAGCGGTAGCCAAACCCACCGCTGTCCGGCCGAGGGAGAGCTGTCTTGTGCTTTGTAGGAGGACCATGAAGACCTCTCGCTTCCCCAAAATCACGCTCTCACTGTTTCTAGCAACCAGTGCGTTCATCATTGCCAAAACCGCGGCGGCCGATGAAACGTGCGTCACTATTCGCCGCGGCGAGTTGGGAAACATCACCGACACGTTCTTGAGCGGCGACTCACCCAACTACGCGCCGGGGACAGAACAGAACATCTTCTTTGGTCTTTCATCGGGTGGAAACGTTAACAAGGCGCTCTTTGGATTTGACCTGAGCCCTTTGCCCGCCGGTGCCAACGTCACAAGCGCGGTGTTTACACTGGCACTCTCTTATAACGAATCTCCGAACATCGTCACTGTTCACCGAGTCACGTCTCCGTGGGTAGAACTCACGGCCACCACCAACAACTTCAATACGCTGAGCGGTATTGATCCTTTGCCGGTCGCCACTTTCTCAGGTTGGGGGTATAAAAATATCAACCTGACAAATCTTGTCGCGGGATGGATGCGCGGTGAATACCCCGCCTACGGCATCATGCTTCAGGAGCCCAATGCCAGTCACCACGCATTCAGCAGCGAATCGAGCGCAAGCATGCGACCGTCGCTGAAGGTTTGCTATACTCAAAATGCCGATCAGGACGGTGACGGGCTCGCAGACACTCTTGATAACTGCCCCGCCGTTGCCAATCCCAATCAGTTGAACACAGACGGAGACGGCGCGGGCGACGCCTGCGATACCGACGACGACAACGACAGCGTTCCCGACCACACAGACAACTGCGTGTTGGTGGCCAACGTTGACCAACGCAATTCTGACAACGATGGGTTGGGCGATGCGTGCGACGGCGACGACGACAATGACACCGTGCTCGACGGGGCAGACAACTGCATTGACCTCCCCAATCAAGATCAGCTCGACTTGGACACCGACGGCGCGGGCGACGCGTGCGACGCCGACGATGACGCCGACGGGGCTCTCGACAGTTCTGACAACTGTTCGGTGCTCGCCAATCCGGATCAAGCCGATGCCGAACTCGATGGAATCGGCGACGCATGCGACGGTGACGACGACAACGACTCTCTCGCCGACGGGGCTGACAATTGCCCATTTACCGCCAACATTGACCAAGTTGACATTGACAACGACGGTAAAGGTGACGCCTGTGACGGCGACGACGACGGTGACAGTGTTGAAGACGCTGTGGACAACTGCGTGAGCGTTGCCAACCTCGATCAAACCGATTCAGAAAGTGATGGGATCGGCGATGCGTGCGACGGCGACGACGACAACGATTCTATCCTCGACACGGTAGACAACTGCTCCGTCACGGCCAACCTGAATCAAGCCGACTTGGACGGTGACAATCTCGGTGACGCATGTGATGCCGACGACGACGGCGACGGCGCACTTGACGAGGTAGACAACTGCCCGGTGTTGGCCAATGCCAATCAAGCCGATTCAGAACGCGACGGCATCGGTGACGCCTGCGACGGTGACGACGACAATGACAACGTGATCGACGCCGACGACAATTGCCCGTTTCTTGTGAACGCCGACCAAGACGACTACGACGCCGACCTGACGGGTAATGCCTGTGATCCCGACGACGACAACGACGGCGTTCGCGATGAAGAAGACAACTGCGAATTGGCCGCCAACGCCACACAAGGCGACTTTGACCTGGACGGCGAAGGTGACGCCTGCGACGCCGACTTGGACGGTGACGGGTATAACAACAACGAAGACAACTGCCCGGCGGTTCCCAACAATCAAGCAGACTTTGACGGCGACACCGTGGGCGACGCCTGCGATTTAGACTACGACGCCGACGGTGTTGACAACGAAGACGACAACTGCCCGATGGTAGCCAACCTCGACCAAGCCAACTTGGATGGGGATGCATTCGGCGACGCGTGTGACCCCGACGTGGACGGCGACGGTGTTGCCAACGGTTCGGACAACTGCGGCTCGGTGGTCAACGCCGATCAGTTGGATTCAGACGCCGACAGCCTTGGAAACGCCTGCGATTCAGACGACGACGGCGACGGCGACAACGACGACGCCGACAACTGCCCGCTCGTTGCCAACGAAGACCAGGGCGACTTGGACGACGATAACCTCGGCGACGTCTGCGATGCCGATGATGACGATGACAACGTGCTCGACGGAAGTGATACCTGCCCCGGCACGCTCGCCAATCAGGTGGTCGATCCGGCCAACGGCTGCGCGCTCGATCAACTCTGTCCGTGCGTTGGACCGCAGGGTCAGGATCTTGAATGGAACAACCGTGCACAATACGTATCCTGCGTTCAGAGTGCAACGGCCAAGTTTAAGGACAAGGGCCTGATCACCTCGGCGCAGCGAACGAGCTATGTGAACGCGGCTCAGTCTTCCACCTGTGGTACCAACCCGTGCAAGGGCAATCCGCTCAAGAACAAGGCATCATCGCCAAACAGCCCGGCGTTGCAAATTCAGGTTGTGTCGTTCGAGAAGTGGGGCCCGCAGGCTCCAAACTCCGCGCGCGTGTTCGCTGGAACCACCGAGATCTTCGCCAACGGTCAAGGTAAGTTCGTGGTGCCGCTCCGCGATTCTACCGGTAAGGTCATCAAAGACAACATGGCTCCCGGTCAACTCCAAGCAAGCAACATTCCGCGTGGTTCGTACGTGGTGTTGCGCGGCGGTGATGGTCAGATCACCCAAGGCGTCATGGGCTTCATGAAGCAAAAGAGCAAAGTGGCCATGGAAGTGGTGTCCACCTGGGGCGGCGCGCCGCACGGTGGAGTTCGCAACCTGAGCTTTGAAAACCAAGGCAACGGCATTGCGATCCTCGGCAAAGCCGGCGCCGACGAGTATTACCGCGAAGTGGGTCAACTCCGCATTGAGTCAACCGTGACAACGGCGGCTGATCTGGTGCGCGGTCAAGTCTGTGAATGAGCCTGAAGCGCTCGCCCCATAAGCTTCCAATCAAAAAATATCTGTGATAGGCAGACGCGTGCGATTTCGGCGGGCGCTGCTTCTAAGCGACATCCACCTCGGTTGGTCGGTGTGTACCGACCAACACGAGGTGTGGTTAGAGCGCCTGCCTGAAGCCGTGGACGACGCGGAGTTGGTGGTCTTGAACGGCGATGTTCTCGACCACCATCGGGGCTTTTTTACAAATCGAGAACGTGAACTGGAACAGCGCCTGCTCGAACTCATTCGGCAGTTTGTAAAAGAGGGGCGCCGCGTTGTGTACGTTGAGGGCAACCACGACGTGGCCGACGCTGAGCGCACGGGTCTTTTGACGCCCGACAGGTGGCACTTTGATTGGGAAGGTGCACACGGCGAACAAATTCGCGTGTTGCACGGACACCGCTTTTCAAACGAGACGTTTACGCCGGGCGCGTACGAGCGTTTTGGGCGGCATCTTCTGTGGGCTGAAAACTATTTGTACGCGACGAGGCCCACGGTTCGAAACGTGTACGGCGGTAGCATCGGCTTTCTTGTGGGGGCCATTGGTTGGACTGAAGACGTGGTGTGGAAAAACAGGTTCCCGGGTAGAGTCCAATCGCTCCTCACAACAGACGTGTTGGTTCATGGCCATTTTCATTTTGGCCCGGGACACTGGAAAATCGGAAAGACACCGGTGTGGAAAACGGGCGCCTGGGTGTCGCACGGACACCTGGGTTCAATGGATAGAATGCTTCGGTATAGAGACGGTAAGTTCGAGCGAATCACCCTTGGCTCCAAGGGATTTTATGCCACCAATGACGGGCTCTAAAAACGCCTGCCCAAAAGAGTTCTTTTGCGGTTTGTTTGTTGTCCGCAAACGCCGCGGTGGCGATGGTCAGACAAACTGAAAACGCGGCGCAACAACCGGGAGAACCTTACCTACCATGGTTACTCCTGGGTGGATTGGGTGCGCGGGCCACCTTTAACCTTACCACTGGATGTGGACTTGGGGGCGCCCGCCGCGCCGGGGGAAGTGGGCACCGCCTGAGCCGAGGCGCTGACCGCAGGCGCCGCGCTCGCCGAAGCCGCGCCCGATGGGGTAGGTTCTGCGCTCGACGAGGGTGCCGGGGCAACGTCTGATGCGGCGTTTGTAGCTGCGGGTGCACTTGAAGCGGCCGTGTCGGCGGGTGCGGCGGCATTGGGAGCCACGGCAGGAGGGGCAGCAACGTGGGTGGAAGCAACTTCTGGGGCGCTGGTGTTAGAAGCCGCGGGCTTGGATGTACCAAACACGACAAGCAGTATTCCAACCGTCGCGGCAGCCGTGACGCCGATGAAAATCTTCCATGTACCGCCGGCGGGTTTAGGCGGAGGGGAAACGAGAGCCTGGGGCGGAGGCGGTGGCGGCGGCGCGACCGATTCTACCGGCGGTGTTTGAGGGACCGAAAGCACAGCGCCGGACGGTGTCAGGGTGTTAAACGCGGGCGGCCGGACACTGGCAGGCTGGGGAGGACGCCTGTCCACCGGGGGTGGTTGGGTAGATTTCTGATCTGGTTGAGGTGACGCCGGTGTGTACACCTGCGTTCGCGCTTCTGCGGGGATACTGGACAATGAGGGCGAAGCGAGCGACACGGGCGATGCGGGAGATTGAAGGGGCGTTGTTTTGTCGAGCGCCTGCACCGCATCGGACTGGGGAGATTGGAACGGAATGGTTGAACGAGCCGCCGGAGCTGCGTCAGGTTGAGCGGCTGGAGGTTCTGCTGAAACGGAATTGGCCGATTGAGAATTGGGTTGCCCCAAGGAAGGCTGTACGGAGGCGGGTGCGGCTTGACCCGGCTTTGGAGCAGCCTTGGCTTTGGTGTCTGCGGCGCGGCGCGCTTCTCGGTGAGCCAAGACTTTTTGGAGCAGATCGGCCTTGGATTGAGACGGTTTGTATACGAGAGTTTGCCCCTCTTCGTCTTCGAAAAGCTTGGGCAAGTCTTCTGTGGATCCTGCCTCGACCGGCGGCGCTGCGGCCGACGCGGAAGGTTCTACCGAAGAAACGCGTGCCGCATGTTCGGCCACCGCAACAACCGGACTTGGCAAAAACGGAGAAGATCCAAGCGCGGCAGTGCTGCCAAGCACTTCTGAAAGGGCGCGCGACGCTTCGGAGGCTGACTGAAAGCGGTGCTCGGCATGGAGGTTGGTTGCAAGGGCAAACCATTCGTCGAAGCCGGTGGGCAACGTGACACCCTTTTTTTTGGCACGTTCACTCGGGCGCTCAACAATGCCCTGGCCCACGACAGAGCCAAACGCAAAGATATTTCCAACGCGCGATTCGTCGTCCCAATAAGGCGAGCCAACGAGGCTTGTGTACGCAATCATTCCGAGTGCGTACACATCGGTCACGGGAGACAACTTTCCGTGCGCTCTGAACTGCTCGGGCGCCATGTAGAGCGGCGTGCCTACAGACAACGTGGCGGGCCCGCTGTTGACTCCTTCGGCGACCACCTTTGCGATGCCGAAGTCGAGCACTTTGATGCGCGGCGGGCCGTCCTTTCCCTCGCTGATGTAAAGGTTTTCGGGCTTGAGATCGCGGTGAACGATGCCCGCCTCGTGCATGCGATCGAGGGCAAGCGCCGTTTGTTGGACATACGTAGCGACGTCGGCTGCGGCGATTGTGCCCAGCCGCTTGATGCGGCGACTCAACTCTTCACCGCGAAGCAACTCCATGCAGATGAACGGCATGGACGTGCCTGCATCAACGCCGGCGTCGAACACTTCAACGATGTAGTCGCTCTCCACCTCGGCCGCGACTTTGGCCTCGCGTGAAAAGCGCTCACGCAACTCTTCGTTGTGAAGAATGTGCGAGTGCATGAGCTTGAGCGCGCGGCGCCGATTGGTGGAGGTGTGTACAACTTCGTAGACGGTCCCCATTCCGCCTCGGGCGAGGCAGCGCACAATCCGATATCTCTCGGCGACAATCGTGCCGTCTGCGAGCGTCTGCGTTGACATCTCCGCCTGCTGGGGCAGCGTACGCGAGGCGGGGCGGAGCACGAAGAACAATTGTTCGGCGCAACTCACCTTGAGAGCGGCGGTGCGTGTGCCCCGCGGAGACTCAGCTTGGCCGACGTGACCCGTCGGACATAACCCAGTCGATTTCGCGGCCCTGTTCGTAAAGTGTGGCGCCGATGGGAAAGCCGTCTTCCTCCCAAAGTTTGGTCCACCCGTGGTGGATACCTAAGTGCCAATACGACTGTGCCGTGACAGCGCCCGTGGAACATTGTGTCGTGTGAAGGCCGTGAGCCAAGTGTTCACGCTCCACACGATCGCAGTAGAGTCCTCTGTTTTCGCGGCCACCGTTGGCGTGATAACTGATGGACCAACGAAGGAGTCCCCGTTCATAAAACGCCTGTGATCGAAGCCTTCCCGAATGGTAAAACGCCAGTGAGATGCCTTGTCGCATGGGAATTGAGCCAATACCTCTCGGTATTGCACAGCCAGCATTCAGCTCGTCTTCGTACACCCGAGCGCCCTGCGGACAACGGAGAATGTGCTCCGAAACGTCTGAACGCATTAGTGTGTCGGCGACCCACGTGGGAATGTCGGGCCCGGCGGCGGAGGTAAAAAAGGCTTGAACTTGAGGCGTGAGCTGGGGCCGAAACTGCTTATTCTGAGCCATCTGCGGCTCAACGCTTTTGAGCATTCGCAATGAGTCCTGCGCATTGCGAATCTGCGCCTCAACAATGGGTCTCATTTCGGGCGGGGCGGTGGGCAGACTGGCAATCAGATCATCGAGCAGGGCCTGGGTTTCATCTGCAAGCGCGGACATCAGCCGAATGGTAACGCGAAAGAGGCGCTCGGGGGCAAACCGGGATCAAGTACCACCCCAAGCCGATTTGGTAGCGCGATCGACCATGGCGGCAATCGCCGTTGTTGTTGGACTCGATGGATCTACCCGCAGCAATTCAGAAGCGACGAAGCGCCCCGCGTCCATCGACGTACCGACAATTTTCTCGCGATGCCTTGGACGTGTGATGAGCTGCATTGTGGACACAACAGCTCGCTTGGCCGAGCCCGCGAGGCCAGGATCGCTGATGACTGTGGCGCCGCAGATCACGTAGGGGTCCAACTTCTGCACTTCGGCTTGAATGACGGCGCGCGCGTCGTGATCTGGAAGTGGCATGAGCGGTGAAACAACCACGATGAGCGCGCACTTGCCGAGTGATTTGGCTTTTTGGAGCATGGCCTGTGCACAGGCGCGAACATCGTCCGCGACGGGGGGGCTTTCCAGTCCAAACGGCAACGACAATGGTTGCAGCGTACCCAACAACCAGACTGGGCCGCGCAAGAAGCGGTTGATAAGCAAGGACAGAAGCCTCTTTCATGAAGTCCCAAGCCTAGCTCGAATTGCGAATAGCAAAAGGAGGGCTTGACAGGTTTTGTGAATACGCCATGCGCAGCGCGGAAACAGGTCGCGTGTTGAAGACCCCTTTTTTCGCGCAAGGGCGCATCGACGTGATCGCCGTGGACGGGCACTGCGTCATTCGCGGACTCACCACCCCTCGGGTCGGCCGGTCGGCCGGCCGACCGGTCGGCCAGTGGCCGACCCGCGACGCGTAACCGCGCGGAATTATTCGAGCCACCTTCGGGATTTGAACCCGAGACCTACGGTTTACGAAACCGTTGCTCTACCGCTGAGCTAAGGTGGCGCTTGCGACGGCAAGGGCGCGCGATACTACCCACCAAAGTTTCATCGTCAAGGGCTTTTGCGAGAACCCCTCCGGCAGCTCATCGAGAGCGTACACAACGCGCCGCTTCCCGTCGGGATCTTGTCGCCGTCTTGACGGGATACCGCACGAATGGTGCCGTCTAGGCTCTTCAAAACGGTGGGAATGCCGCACGGATGGCCAATCGACCGTGTTCGGGCTTCGCCGCGTTGGGGAAACGGAGAGGCGCGATGTCACGGTGGATCCTGCTTCTGGCAGTTGTCGTTTGCTTCGGGGGATGTGGCTCGGAAACGCAAAGCTCATCGGGTCAAGCGGGCTCGGGAGGCGTGGGCACCACAAGCACGGGTGAAGGCGCGGCCACAACCAGCGGAACGGCCGGCTCGGGTGCAACGAGTTCGGGAGGCACCGGCGGCTCGGGCGGCACCGAGTGTACACCTGAAGACGATGGAAACCCGTGCACCGCCGATGTTTGTGAAAACGGCGTGCCGGTGCACAATCCGGTGGCGGAAGGCGGCCCGTGTGACGGCGGAATTTGCGACGCAACAGGCGCCTGCGTGGAGTGTTTGGTCGCGGCCGATTGCCCGGGCATCGGTGATGAATGTCAGGCGCCGACATGCTCCGGCGGCGTGTGCGGCACCAACTTCACCGCAGCCGGCACCGAGCTGGTGACGCAAACGGCCGGCAATTGCAAAGTGGCTGTTTGCGACGGCGCAGGCGCGATCGTGGATGTGGCGGACAACGCGGACATCCCCAACGACTCCAACGCGTGCACGGTCGACGCTTGTGACAGCGGCGTTCCGTCAAACATGCCCCTTCCAGCGGGGACAGATTGCAGTGAATCGCCTGGAAATGGGCCTCTTTTGTGCGACGGAAACGGGGTTTGCAAAGGTTGTCTCCAACCATCCGACTGCCCCGGATCCGACGATGAGTGCAAAACGCGAACATGCACCAACGGCGCCTGCGGTGTTCAGTTCAAGGCGTTGGGCACGCCTCTTTCAATGCAACAATCGGGTGATTGCAAATCGGCGGCGTGTGACGGAGCGGGCAACATCACCGCGCTCCCCAACGCGTTGGACTTGCCCCTCGACGACATGAATCCGTGCACCGATCAGGTTTGCACCGGCGGCATTCCAAGTTATCCGCCGCTGCCCAGTGGTGCGGCATGCAGTGACGGCACCGCGTGTACACAAAACGATACGTGTCAAATGGGCATGTGTGTGCCGGGCCCCGCGGTCGTGTGTACACCGCTCGATCAATGCCACACGGCGGGCGTGTGTGACCCGGCCACGGGAGTGTGCAGCCAACCGTCAAAACCGGCTGGAGCCACCTGCGACGATGGAAACGGGTGTACACAAACGGACACGTGTCAGGCCGGAGCCTGCGTGGGCATGAACCCGGTTGTTTGCACGCCGCTCGGCCCATGCCACACAGCGGGGTCGTGCGATCCGGGTACGGGAATGTGCTCCAACCCCGTGAAAGCCGACGGAAGCGCCTGCACCGACAACAACGCGTGTACACAAGGGGACATTTGCCAGGCGGGCGTTTGCACGTCATCGAGCACGGTTACGTGCACCGCCCAGAGCCAGTGTCACGACGTGGGCGTTTGCAATCCCGCCACGGGTATTTGCTCCAATCCGCCCAAAACAAACGGCTCCGCGTGCAGCGACAACAGCGCGTGTACACAAACCGATACGTGCCAATCGGGAACGTGTGTGGGCGGCAATCAAGTGGTGTGCACTGCCATGGATCAATGCCACGCTCCGGGCACCTGCAACCCGGCGAACGGCACATGCTCAAACCCCCTCAAAGCCAACGGCGCGGCGTGTTCCGACGGCGATGGATGCACGGCCGGTGACACCTGCCAGGCCGGTGTTTGCCAAGCCGGCACGCCCGTCGTTTGCGGGGGTGGGGCAACGTGCACGGCCGGCCAATGTTCCTCGGGAACCTGTGCGGGCTTTTTCGGACTGCCCTCCTGGCCCAACATCACCATGTCTACCGGGTTTGTTGATCTCGTGGGCTTTGCCGTCGGCGAAATGAACGGAGACGGCCAGCCCGACGTGGCTCAAGCGGACGGTTATGCGCTTTTGCTCGGCGCTTCGCTTTCTCAGCCCGGCGGAAAGTACACAACGGCACAAACGTACACTACCGGATTTGCGCTCAAAGCGGTCGCCCTCGGCGACATGACGGGCGACGGTTTGGCCGACCTCGCCGCGGTGGGCAGCAACACGCTGATCATTCGACTCAATCAAGGTGGTGGCACGCTTGGCAATGCCACCAACATCAATCTCGGCGCTCAGGCCTTCGCTGTGGAAGCGGTAGACTTCAACGGCGATGGAAAGGCCGACATCGCCACGGCAATCACCTCCACAAATCAGGTTCGGATCCGACTAAACCAGGGTAACGGCACGTTTCCAACTTCCACGAGCTACGCCGTTGGAGCCGGCCCCAAAGCCCTTGTCGCACTCGACCTCAACGGCGACGGCGCGCGCGACATCGCTGCCGCCAACGGAGCCGGCAACAGCGTCAGCGTGCTTCTCAACGCGGGCAACGGAACGTTCGGCACAGCGGTTGAGTACACCGTTGCAACGGGCCCCAACGCTGTCGCGGCGCGCGATCTCAACGGCGACGGTGCGCGCGATCTGGTCGTTGCGGGCACCTCCGGTCTAAGCGTGTTGCTCAACATGGGGGCCGGGACATTCGCTGCCGCCGTCCACTATCCGTCCGCCGTTGCTCACAGTGGCGTGGTGCTGGCCGACATCAACGGCGACGGTCTCGTGGATGCCGCCGCCGCATCCAACTCGGCAACGCGCTTTGTCAGCGTGTATTTGGGCATGGGCACAGGGGCGTTCGGGGCTTCGCAATCCGTGGGAGCTGGTTTCTATCCAATGGGCATTGCCACTGCGGATCTCAACGCCGATGGCAAAGACGACCTGCTCGTTCAGCTCCGCTACTCCGGCGTTCGACCCCTCATCAACAACGGCGCAGGCGGTTTTCCGTCAGGTGTACACTATGCGGCCGGAACAAGCCCCCGCGATGTGACATCGGCCGACTTCAACAACGACGGCCTGCCCGACATCGCTCTCGTGGATGCCAATTCGTATCTTGTCCGTGTGTACACAAACCAAGGAGGCGGAGCGTTTGCCCAAACGTCCACCCACGCCGTATGCGCGCCCAACACCGAGGTATTGGATGCTGCCGATGTCAACGGCGACCTAAAGCCCGACATCGTGGCGGCTGGAAACGGCGCTTGTGTGTACATCAACCAGGGCAACGGAACCTTTTCAAATGCCGCGTCCTCGGCAGGCCCGGGCAGTGCCTGGGACATTGAATTGGCCGACGTGAACGGAGACGGCAAACGCGACCTCATCTCCGCCGACGTTTTAGCGGACGGCGTAAACGTTCGAATCAACACCGGCACGGGTTCGTTCGGCCCGGGCACGTCCTATCCAACGGGTGACGCCGCACGCGATCTCGGACTCGATGATTTCAACGGTGACGGAGCACTTGATATCGCCGTTGTGAACATTTGGAGCCAAAACATGAGCGTGTTGCTCAACAACGGGAACGGCACATTCGCCCCCGCGGTAAACTACTCCACGACCTTCGGGCCGGGCGGCGTCGTCGCGGCCGACCTCAACGGCGACGGCCACATGGATCTCGCCGTTGCCCGCTACAACGGCGGCATGACCGACATCTTCATGGGCAACGGAACCGGCACGTTTCCAGCCCCGGTCACGTATTTTTCGCCGTGGGGAGCACTTCGTGTCAACGCCGCCGACATGAACAGCGACGGCTTCATCGACCTCGTGATGACCAGCGAATCGTCTTTTGACGTGTCGGTGCTTCTCAACCAGGGAAACGGCACATTCGGCCAACCGTACCGCTGGGAAGCGGGGCCGTATCCGTGGGGTCAAGTCATCAACGACTTCAACCTCGACGGCAAGCCCGACATAGCGCTCACCTCCACAGCTATCGCCGGGCCGGATCTCATTGTGCTTCTCAACGGCTGCATCCAATAAAACGGCAGCACGCCAACCCATGTGTACTTTTCATTGGGCCGGCGGGCCGCGTCGCATCACGCCGCGTTACGGGCGTTTCCGAGACGAAAGTGCCCGGTGGGGCGCAAGAATCATATCCGTGAGGTTGGGTCCACCCATCGCAAGCTGCTTGGGCCGGTAACCCGTTTCGATCGATTCGACCGAGATCACCCGGCCCTCCGCCCTGAAGTGTACACGCCAATCTTTAAGCGCCAAGACAAGACCCGCCTCGGTTTTTTTGATGCGCCGATACGGATGGGGCTGAGGACCGAGTGAAAGCACCTGAGTAATGCTCGGCCCCAGATCGAGGCCAAACGACTCTTTCAAAAATTCAAGTGTACACTTCGCATCCTCGCCGAAAATCACCTCAAATCCCCGCTCAGGATCGCGAACGCCCCCGCTCTGCGCAGCGCTCTGCGTCGCGCCGCTCAACGCATCTTCGACAAGCGGGGTGAGCCACGCAACGCGCGCGTGAGGCACGCTGTCGGTGTACGGAACGTACGGTTTCACGTCGAGGACCGGCGTGCCATCGAGCATGTCCACATCACGAACGTGAAGCGTCAACCCGTCCACGCGATCGAGCCGCACCACCGAAAGCCCGATCGGATTGGGCCGATGAGGCGACCGCGTTGCGAGTACACCACGGCGCTTTTCGGCGCTTCGCGGCGGGAGCACCTTCGGCCTAAAATCACCCGCGAGGTGAAACACGAAGATCACCCACAGATGGTCGCAACCGTCGAGATCCGAAACCGCGTGCTCCATTCCCGGCGTCGCAAACAGTTCAATACGCCCAACCACATCACGCGCCGCGGCGGGCTGTCGCGGAGCGTCCTTCTTCTCAACAAACGGTGAGTACACAACGCCGATCGGCTTCAGAACAAAGTCGGGAAGGGCTTGCGGCTGTCGGGTTTGAGTCACGGCTTAAAAGCGGCTCGCTTTAGGCCAAACGTCGGAAGAACGGTCGTTTTTTGAGCGCTTCCACGCAAGCGCGGTCTTTCACGTTCGGGCGGTTGAACAGCCTGTGTACGATGTTGTACAAATGTTGTCCAACCCCCGTTGACGTTTGCACAGAGCCGACCCAAAAGACAAACCACGCTTTTGGGCATACACTGTCCCCTCTCTCAAACCGCGGCCAGCATGGCCTTTCAGAAGGAGAGCGAGATGTACGTCCCCCCCGTGGGCATCCGGCCTCAGCTCAAGATTGTCGCTCAAACAACTCTTCCAACAACGTTCGGTCCGTTTGAAATGGTCGTTTTCCATTGGGAAGCCGACCAAAACACCGACCTGCCACGCGACCACGTTGCCCTCGTTCGGGGTGACGTTCGCGGGCGCCGCAACGTCCCCGTGCGCGTGCACTCCGAGTGCATGACCAGTGAAGTGTTCGGCTCGCTCAAGTGTGATTGCCGCGAACAACTTCACACAGCGCAACAAGAAATCGCTCGGCGCAACATCGGCGTGCTCCTGTACCTCCGCCAAGAAGGCAGAGGCATTGGACTTCCCAACAAAATCCGCGCGTATCAGCTTCAATCGCACGGGCACGACACCGTCGACGCAAATCGCTTGCTCGGTTTGCCCGACGACGCGCGTGACTACACCGCGGCCGCTGCGATGATCGAACATCTGGGCATCGCTTCAATTGAGCTGATGACCAACAACCCTGAAAAAGAAGGCGCGCTGAGAGCGCTCGGCATCTCCGTTGAAGGGCGCGCACCGTCCCTCATCACGCCCAACGCATTCTCGGCACCCTATCTCGAAGCCAAACGCGTTCGCATGGGGCACGCGCTTCCGTTTTACGGAGCGCCGGAATCGATCGACATGCTCGATACGTGTCCCAGCTGCGGCGACGCCGAATAAAGCCCTTTCCGCAAGCGTACACCCATCACTCCGCGTACACAACCGTTGCGTACAGCCGTGTTACGTACCCGCTCTGCGTACACAACGTTTGGTGAACACGAATATTGCGTGCCCCCAAACGTGCACACGCGCATGTGTACACATTCGCTTTCTTCAAAAATGCCCTCCACCGGCGGGGCATACGCCCCGCCTGGCCTCCCAAGCGCCGTGCTCGGCTTCGCCTCCGCGCGGCGCGGGCGGCCCGCACGAACGAGTGAAACCGGGGCCAACTCCCAACAAGCGGAACTACTTCTTGGCCGCCGCCTTGAGCCGTGACTTCAACCGCGCTGCGTACCCTTCCTTGTTTTCCTGCTTCAAGCGCGCGATGGCGAGCGCGTCGTCGGGAACATCGCGCGTGACCGTTGTTCCGGTGGCCACGTACGCGCCGTTGCCGATTTTCACAGGGGCCACAATCTGCGAATCGCTGCCGATAAAAGCGCCTTCGCCGATGGTTGTTTTGTGTTTTTGAAAGCCGTCGTAGTTGCAGAAGATCGTGCCGGCGCCGATGTTGGCACCCGCGCCCACGTCCCCGTCGCCGAGGTACGCAAGGTGATTGGCCTTCGCGCCGCGGCCGAGGCGCGTTTTTTTGGTTTCAACGAAGTTGCCCACGTGCGCATCGGGGCCCACGTCGCTGTCGGGGCGGAGATGCGAAAATGGCCCAATTTGAGCCTTTTCGCCGATGGTGGATGAGGATGCAACGCTGTACGGCTTCACAAGCGCCGAGGCCGCCACGCGAACATCCGTGAGTACACAACCCACGTCAATCACGGCGCCGACACCAATACTTGTGGCGCCTCGAAGCACAACCCCGTGCTCAATGGTGGAGTCGGCCTCCACAATCACGCCGGCATCGATCTTCGCCGAGGTTCGAATGGTGGCACCACCGCGCCTGTGTACATCCGCAATGCGCCTGTAGAGAACATCTTCGGCCTCGGCAAGCTGCGCGCGATCATTGATACCGGCCACGTTCATCGGGTCGCGCACGAGCTGCGACACAACACCGCCCGCGGGCGCGGCAAGCGCGACAACGTCGGTTAAATAAAGCTCACGCTGCGCGTTGTTGGGCTGAATTTTGGTGAGCGCGTCGCGAAGAAACGCGGCGCGCGCCGTGTACACACCCGGGTTGGTTTCGGTAATGGCGCGCTCGGCGGCAGATGCGTCTTTGTGCTCGCGAATCCCCACAATGCGGCCGTTTTCGTCGCGCAAAATGCGGCCATACCCCGTGGCGTCGGCCGGTCGCATGGTGAGCATGGCGAGCGGCGCGTCGGGATTTTCGGCGAGAAGTTTCACCAGACTGGCAAGTTCACCGCCGTCGAGGAGCGGCGTGTCACCACACAAAAGCAGGAGAAGATCCGCTTCAGGCGCGACCTTTTCGAGCGCAATCTGCGTTGCGTGGCCGGTCCCCCGTTGCTCGGCTTGCACGGCTGTGCGAACGCGCTCGCCGAAGGTTTTGGCCAAATATGCCTCCACCTGGTCGCGCCCGTGGCCGGTGACGACGACAACGTCGGCGGCACCGGCCGCGAGCGCCGCGTCGATCACGTAATGGATCATCGGTCGACCGGCGAGCGCGTGAAGCACCTTCGGCAATGGGCTTTTCATGCGTGTGCCCTGCCCTGCGGCGAGCACAACTGCGGTGATGCGCGGACTATTCATTGGGCGCGCAGATTAGCAAAAGTGCGGGGGCGTCGGGGCGCCGGATCGATGTGTACACATGAGCAAACAATGGGACAACGTTGGGCCCCCCGCGCGGCACGGAGGGCAACGCCCGAGTACCGCGCTTGGGGGGCCGGGGCGCGCGAAGCGCGACAGTGGGGGGCAGCATTCGGTGAATCGGTTTTGGCAAATGTGATGATAACCTGCGGGCGAGGTGCTTATGAAACGGCCGGGTCGCGCAAAACGCGCCGTCAGTCGATCTTCGTTTAAGACAGCGTTTTGCCGGGTGGGCGCGCTCGCGGCGGTAGCGGGTCTGGCGTCGTGTCATGAGATCGACACAACGCGGATCGCGCCGTTTAAGGCAACGTTGGGCGACGATTTGTACGGTGTACTTTGTGATCGGTTGGGGGCGTCGTCACTCACAGAAGATCAAAGCGGCGAAAGCTACGAGGGGATTTGCCACCCGAAAGCCGACGGATCGTACGCAAACGAAGTGGACGAGAGCATTTTGCCGCCCCCAAGCGGTGATGGGGTGAAAGCGCGCGAGCGATCACTCGCAAAAATGCGGGCGATGGCACGGTGGCGAACCGACCTAATTCGAGCGTTTAATTCGCTCTTTCCCGATATTGAGATCGACAACGTAACGACTGAGGCGGAGGGCGACAAAGTGCGTTTGCACGATGGGCTCTTCAAGTTTGGTCAGGCGCTTTCACCGCTGTATGAAAGCAATCCGTACGAAGCTGAAGGCGAGCCGCTTTTCCCATCATCCACGCGGGCACTTTCGCGCGCGCTTAATGCCATTGCGTCGAGTGATGAAGCCAAAGCGGCCATGAGTCGCATTTGGGGTAGGCGCGGATATCGGCCTTTTAAAGCGGGTTTGGGCGCTGTTCGATCGGCGCTTGCGTACCCAAACCTGCGCGATTTCACCAAGGCGTCGTTGGGTGTTTTGGGGCCCAAAGGTTCGGCCGGGCCTCAGCTACAAGCGCTTTTTCGGGCGGCAAAACACGATCTGGCATCGGCGCAGGCCAAAGATTCGGTGCTCGCCCCGTTTAGAATACTTGATGTAAACAAAGCCCAGCCCGAAAGGCCGCGCACCACACTGGAGTTCACGGCGGGCCTGTTTTTGCAGCAGGACAATGCGTTTTCAAACGGCGCGGGGCCGGCATGGAACATTGCAATGCGCGACCGGCGAGGCTTTGTTGTGCCGGAAGGAAACATCCCCGGTCAGGTTGGGAGTGTACCTTCACCTTTCGGCGATGCGAACAGCGACGGGTTTGCCGACGTAGATCCTTTCGGCCGTTTTCTCGATGGATCGGGATCGCCGCTGACGCTCGATCCTCCGTTTTCAATACCGGGGATCGCCGCGGGCAATGATTCGCTCGGGCCTTATGAGTACATCGACACGGCGCGCACATCGATTGCCGCAGTGACGCGCAGCTTGCGTACACTTGCCGATCCTGAAAACGGCGCCCTGATGGATGCGCTCGCGGGCGCACGGGTGCTTCTCGGGCCGCGTACACAAGCCAAATATGATTTTACGAAAGACGGGAAAGACGCGATTTTATCGATGGAGCAGCCGTGTCCAACCGTTCCGGCGGACGCGTGTATTGAGTACACAAGGTTTAAGGGCGAAGAGTCGCCGCTTGTAGACTTATTGTATGCCGCCGGGCCCATCTTGGCCGATCCCGATTCTGACGTGCTCTTGTTGGGCCTGCTCGACCTAATTGAAAACCACGAAGACGCGGTGGCTCGTTTGCTCGGCGCGGCGCTGAAACTCAGGCAGATTGCGCTCGATCACGACGCGCTCGCGGCGCAAAACAAAGAACCGTTTGCGGCAATGCCATACGAAGCGCCGATGTGGGATCAAATGGCGCAGGTTTTGTCGGTGATCGCCGAGAAACCGGGGTTGACTCAAGACCTCGTGAAGTCGTTTGCCGATCCGGCTGTCACAACCCCACACGGCACTTCAAAACACTTGGGCGACACGCTGTCGGTGTTCATGAAAATGCGGGATGAACTCACGTATAACCCGCAAAATCTGAATGGGCCGGCGCTCAATCTGACAGTAGACCCAAATGGTGGATCCACAGTGGATCCCCAGAGTCCGGTGGACCAAACAAAGCCGAAAACCGGGAAAAACAGGTCGATCTTTGAGCGTACGCTTCAGGTCATTCACGATGTGAATGGTGTGCCGGCGTGCAACAAGAGCAACGCGTATGTGGAGGCCAATACGGGCGGTGACCCTGGAACGTGTCCTCAGGCGGCCTCCGGCGGATGTGACTTGCACGACGATGGAATTGGCTTGTCGTGGCCGCTCGTCGGTTCAGGATACGATGAGTGTGAATTGTTCCGCTTTGAGAATTTGGCCGGATTTTTCCTCGATTCTGTGTTGCCGCCCAATCACCCGCGGCGCAGCAAAATGGAACTCAAGGGGGACACGATCAACGCGATCATGGACTTCTTGGGTGGGTTTGTTTCAAAAGATGACCTCTTCCAAAAGTCGAGCGGTATTTGCGGTTTGACCGAAAAACCTGAACCGTACGCTCTGGCGCGGCTCGTGTTTTTCCAGGCGCAGTCGGGGCTCTACCCCAACATTGATACCGATCCGCTTCTGGGCGGGAAAAACGCAAAAACAAACCTGTTTATCTCGTCTTTGATGGAGCCTGTGGGCACGGTCGCCTGCCCCGTTCAACCAAACGGTGTACGCATTTGCAATAACGAAACAGGCACACTTCGCGAGCGCGGCATTAACACGCTTTTCACGTGGGAACGCCTTGGTTTCTTCGATTACCTGCGTCCGGTGGTGGTGCCTTTTGCCAACGTGCCATGCAACAACCCCAACGGGTGCGCGCCTTTCCACGGCGAGCAGCTCTTTGTGGACCTGGTGGAAGCCCTCTACCAGCATTGGGGAACGAGCGGTGGCAACACGTACGAGCCGATTTTGGTGGATGCATTCAAGACAGATCTCATCCCCGCGTTGGCTGACTTCTCCAAGATCTCCGCAGAGCTTTCCAAAGTGACAGTCGCCCGCGGGCCTAAGTCAGGTGAGGTGTGGACGGGCGCGGACGTGCTCGCCAAAACCCTTCAAATCCTGTTCAGCCAACCGTATTCAAGCCAGCGCGGTTTGACCGATCGCAAAGGGAACAAAGCCACCAAGTGGAACGACGGGACGGCGCAGGCGCAGGTCACTCCTTTCTCCATGTTTGCCGACGCGCTTCATGGGTTGGACGTTCGATTTGATACAGCCTGTAATGACCCCGACGTCACCGACAAAGCCGCTTGTGAAACCGACGCAGCGGCGCGCAAAGCCCAGTGGAAAGCGGCTCGATCGCTCCTCGTGGATGAGTTTCTTACCATCGACGGAGAGGGGAAAAACGGCGCCAAGTTCCGCAACAAGGCGGTTCCGAAAATCCTCGCCACAACACTCAAGCTGCTGCGCGAGCAGATCAATGGGCATTGTCCCGACCGCGAAACCACGGGCAAGTGTGATTGGGCAAGCAAAGAGTTGCCTGACAAACTGGCAACTACCATCAGCGGTCCGGTGTTTGCGGGGCTGATGGACGTTCAAGAAGCCCTGCGCGCCGATGAAGCCGCGCGGCTTGAAACGCAGCGTTTGCTCGTTCATATCCTTTCGTCGGACGCGGATCCTGAATCGTATCAATCGGCGCTCTCCTCGTTTGCCGACGTGGTTCAGGTGCTTCAGGCCGACGGTGAACTCGCACCCATTCTTCGCGCGCTGGCGCCTTCTGTAGCGCCCAAAGACGACCCGAATGGGGCCGGCGCCGGCGACTCCATGTTGGCTGTTTTGCAGGCTCTCGTCGACGACCAATACGACCCTTACCACGTGATGGACTACGTGCTTCCCGCGGCGGTGACTCCCATGGACGACGGATCAAACCGCGCTCCGCTGGAGATTTTTATCGACGCGATTGCCGATATTCATCGCATCGACGCTGAAACCGAGTCGAGCGACTCGCCGCTTGAAACCACCGATTACGGAACGATCTTCACCAGCGTTTCGCAGTTTCTAACGAGCGAAACGCGCGGTTTGGAGCAGTTTTACTTCATCGTTCAAAACCGTCCCCGCGAGTGACAGTGAAAGCCAAACTCCCTTTATTCGCAGGCGCTCTTGCGGCGCTTTCGATTGTGTACACATCTTCCTCGGCGAGCGCCGCGGGCCTATACTTTCCAGATCGAGGCGTGCGCCCGCTCGGCCGAGGCGGCGCTTTTGTTGCCGGCGCCGACGATCTCGGAGCCATTTCGTACAACATCGCCGGCACGTACGACGCCGGATCGGCTCTGTTTCTCGATGCCGCGTGGGTTAACTTTGCCAGTGAGTACACACGGCAGGCGATCGTCCGTCAGGTTGACCCAAACACGCAGGAAACGGTTTCGGAGTTTGTTCAAACCTACCCAACGGTCAACGGCTCCACTCCGTTTCTACCCATTCCAACCCTGGCGGTGTCGTTTCAACCCCATCCTCAATGGGTGATTTCGCTCGGCGCTTGGGCTCCGTACGCGGGTTTACCCAGTTACCCTGAGACCGTTCAAAACAAGCCCGCCGCGCAACGTTATTCGCTGATATCCCTCAACGGGTCGGCGCTCGCATTTGTGGGCGCTGGGGCCGCGTTTGCTCCCAATAAAGAGTGGCGATTTGGCCTTGCCGCCGGTGTTCTTGCGGGTTCATTCGCCTCCACTGTCAACTTTACAGGATGTGTTCCAGAGCGGTTTTTCTGTGCGAACGAAGATCCGCAATGGGATGTTCTCGCGGAGTTGAAAGCAGCGCCCATTATTGCGCCGACGGGTGAACTGGGTGCGATTTGGATCCCTGCGCCGTGGATTCGCGCGGGACTTTCGGCCCAATTGCCGGTGTTTGTGCGCGCGGGAGCCACCGTGCGTACACGTTTGCCGTCGGCTCCGGTGTTTGAGAACGCGGCGCAGGATGGTCAGGAGGCCGAACTGTCGTTTGACCTCCCCTGGAACGTCCGAGCGGGTGTGGAGCTGCGGTTGATTGACAATCTGAGGGTGGAGGTGGGCGGCGGTTTTGAGCAGTGGAGTATGCACGATAAAATTCGGCTCGATCCAAAGGGGATTGCGCTTAAAAATATCGCTGCGTTCCCTGAAACCTATCTGCTTCCTACCATTGACTTGCCGCGCAATTTTCAGGACACGTTTTCGGTTCGGGCCGGGGGTGAATATGCGCTCAAACTGCTCGACCTTGACTGGCAGGTTCGCGCGGGAGTCAGTTACGAGTCGAGCGCCGTCCCCACCGATTACATGCATGTGCTCACGATCGACTCTGACAAGGTGAGCGCGTCACTCGGGCTTTCTGTACAAATTGGGAAGGTGCGATTGGATGCAGCCTACGGTCACGTGTTTTTTATGGACCGGACGGTGGACCCGAGAAACGGTAAGATTGCCCAGATTGCACCGGT
Source organism: Polyangiaceae bacterium (assembly GCA_016712345.1). Lineage (GTDB taxonomy): Bacteria > Myxococcota_A > Polyangia > Polyangiales > Polyangiaceae > JADJRH01. The sequence goes on along the minus strand of JADJRH010000011.1, from coordinate 87,214 downwards.
CACTTCCAACCCACCTTTATACCCAAACATTATCAACGGCGGTCAATACTCCATGCGCGGCGATATTGTGGGCCTCGGCATCACTTACCAGTTGAGCGGCGTCCCCAAAGAGTTTGCGTCGCAATAGGCCCCTCTTGCATCAATAAGGGGCTGTTTCTTCAATCTGCTTGGTGAATGTGTCCACATCGGTTGTGGGCAGTTTGCAGGAGCCTCGCTCACACACGTAAGCGGTGGCGCGCCCGTTTTTGAGCGTTTTGTCCTTCGCCCAAGGGACTTTTGAACCGAGTGACCCCGCGAGTTGTTTCTCAGTTCCGATCACCCACACCGCGTTTGGGACGAACACTTTTTGCTGAACGCTCAAAAACGGGCGCGCCCCCGCGCTCATCGACACCGGCACGTTTTCACTCGATTCAGGAATGACGAGCACAATTTCTTTGGGTACATCGGTGAGCAAGTCGAGTGTACACAACATCTGATCCGATGCGGCGGGCGACGCGCCGAGCCGGGCCGCGAATGCGCCGATCACCGCTTCAGACTTGGCGCGATGATCGGCGTTGTCGGTGAATAGCGAGAGCCGCGCCCACGCGAGCGCGGCCAATGAATTGCCGCTTGGTACGGCCTCGTCGTCGGCGTTTTTGTCTCGGAATAGAAGGGTTTCGGCGCCTTCTTGGGTGGAAAAATATCCACCTTTTTCTTTGTCCAAAAGGAGATTGTGTACACTTTGCAGCAGCGCGGCAGCGTCATCCAGCCAAGCGCCGTCGCCCGTGAGTTCAAACACGTCGAGCGCGGCGAGGGCGAGCGCTGCGTAGTCGTCCAAAAACGCATCGCCGAGCCGCGCTCCCTTCATCCAAGCGTGCGAAAGTGGCTTTTTTTGCCGAACCTCGCGCACGAGAGTGGCGGCTGTTTGAACGGCGATCTCGGCGTAGCGCGCTTCACCGAGCACCATCGCCGCGCGTGCAAACGCCGAAACGGTGAGCGCGTTCCACGCCAATATCGCCTTTTCATCGCGAAGCGGCGCGGGCCGTTTGTTTCGCGCGATCAAGAGTTCGGCGCGAGCCTGCGCCGCGGCCTCATCCACTCGACCGGGCTCCCAACCAAGATCCGCTGCCAGTTGGGAAGGTGACTTTTCAAGGTGCAAAATGGCCCGGTTATCACCTGTGCGTACACTTGAAACGCCAAAGAGGAGCGGCGCGACAACGGCTGCATCACCTTTGAGCGCGGCTCCCATTTCGGCCGATGTCCAGGTGTAAAAGTACCCTTCTTCGCGCTTGCCGCCGGGCGCCAAACTGTCCGCATCGAGCGCCGAAAAAAACAGCGTGTCGCCGCCGCGCATGTCGCGTGCGAGCGCGTCGAGTACGTTTCGCGCGGTTGCAAAAAATATCGGATCGGCGGCGAGCTGCCCCGCCTCTGTGTACACACGCGCGAGCAGCGCCGCGTCGTAGAGCATTTTTTCAAAGTGCGGCACCTTCCACGCTTCATCGACCGCGTAGCGATGAAAGCCGCCGCCCACGTGATCAAAAATGCCGCCGTTTTGCATGGCGCGGAGCGTGGTTTGCAACATGGAGAGCGCGACTTTGTCACCGCTTCGACGCGCGTACCGGGGCCACGTTCGCAGGGGAAATGCCGACGGAAACTTGGGCGCTCCGCTCAAGCCGCCGTGCTGCGCGTCGAACCTTCGCGTGGTGACTTCAGCAAGTTTTTGAATGGGCGCGGCGCCCGGGAAATGGCCTGCGACGTCGGCCTTTGTGAGCTTTTTTAAGCTTTCGACAAACGCTTTGGCGTCGCGCACAACGGCGGCTCGATCGGTTGTGTACATTTGTGAAAGTTCTTTGATGACCGACAGAAAGCCGTGGCGAGCGCCTCGAACCCCCGACCGCGGCGGGAAGTAGGTGCCTGCAAAAAAGGGCTCCTTTTCAGGCGTGAGCCACACATTCATGGGCCAGCCGCCGCTGCCCGAAAACGAAAGCAGCGCGGTCATCAGCACGTCGTCCACGTCGGGGCGCACTTCGCGATCCACTTTGATCGAAACGAAGTGGTCGTTCAGAAACGCGGCGATCTCTTCGTCTTCAAAACTCTCTTCCTCCATCACGTGACACCAGTGGCATGTGGAGTATCCAACCGAGACGAAGATCGGCTTGTTTTCGGCCCGCGCTTTTGCAAACGCTTCATCGCCCCACGCAAACCAGTTGACCGGGTTGTGCGCGTGTTGAAGCAGATAGACGCTCTGCTCCAGGATCAGGCGGTTTACATATTTGGGGCTTCCGTCGGGGTTTTTGTGCCGAGTGCGCGGCACGTAGTCGGCGCCTTTCGCGGTGAGCGCCGCATGGAGTCGAGCGCGCAGTAGGGCCTCGTGGTTGGCGGCGGTCGAGGCGGATGTGGCTTGCTGCGAAGCGCCGGAGCCCGCACAAGAAGAATGTGTACACCCGCTGAGGACGGCTCCCCCGAGCAATATCCAACGCCACGCCCGCGCTTGAGTCACTTTTGCAGGGGATCGCGAAAACCCCATTTTTGCAAGCGCTTCCACAATCGAAAACGATTCTGCAAGTCGGTCTGCCCCAATTTGTACTTGCGTACACATAGCTTGCTTGCCAACGCCCGCGCGCAAAAGTGTACACAACAGAATGAGGGCTAACCGCGGCCCCAAAAAAACGAAAACGGCGCTTTTGACGCCGCCTTCGTTACGGTGTTGGTTTGGTCGGGGAGGCGGGATTTGAACCCGCGACAACGAGCACCCAAAGCTCGTGCACTACCGGACTGTGCGACTCCCCGGTGGCCCGCGCTGAGCGAACGGGCGAACCCTATTCCAAGAAACCGTTCAACGCAAATGGCGCCGAACGCTCACCAGGGCGACAGGCCGAATCCGAGGCCGGGGGTGGTGGGGCCAATCCACGGACCGCTGAGCCCGCGGTTTACGTAGGGCGGGACGCCGGTGTTGGGTGCTCGGGGAGGAAACCGAGTGGAAATGAGGTGTGTGACAAGCATGCACGCTTGGAGCGACGGTGCGTACACTCCGCAGCCGGTCCAACCGCCGCGCGAGGTGGTTTGGGGGCCACCTTCGAAATGAACCACTTCACCGCTTGGTAAGATCGCAAGTGTGGCGTACGCGGAGCCGGATTCGGCAGCGGTTGTGGGGCCGACAGAACCCATGTCTTCACCCATGGTGCCAATTAATTTTCCGTCGGGTTGGAGCAGCGCAACCGGGTCGCCGTTGGCGTCGATCACGCGGCCAACGGCGTCGATTTGAAACGAAAGCGTGCCGTTCATGTACACACTGCCATCCTGCGCCAGGTCGACGTTGAGCCAACTCACGCGCCAAGCGGCGGTGGGAACCCACAAAACAGCGCCGCCTTTTTGCCAGCCCGGCGGGGGCAGCGTGGACGAACACCCGACGAGAGCACCCATGGCTGCAATGAAAGCCGCACGTTTCATACGAAGTCACGCTACTCTACCGCGGATGATGGGTCGCGGTAGTTGGCTGAAGATGTGGGGCCGCAACGCTTGGGGCGCCGTTGCCCTGGCCTTGGTGGCTTCCGCTTGTGTACCCGAGGCAACGCCCGTTATGCCGGAACCGCCGGCTCCACTGCCGGAAATGGCTCAAACTCCACCCACGGCCGGCATGGTGTGGATACCGGGTTGTTGGCATTGGGATGGTTCCGGGTATGTGTGGCTTCCAGGCCATTGGGAAACACCGAAAAACGACGGTTAGAACCTAAACGAAGCGATACGAAAGTGGCGACGCTGAGGGGGCATCGGGAGAGTCTGGAAAACGGGGCGGTTCAGAGCATTCCTTATGGGAGCGTTTGGCGACGACGGGTGACCGAGAACGTACCAGGCACCGGTCTCGCCGGTCTCACGTTTTCGTCTTGGCTGCGTACACAACAGAACACGTTGTGGACAATCCTGAAAGGCCGCGCTTCTCGCAATTCCGCTTGGCGACGGGCAACGATGACTGAAACCTTTGGACAAGACCTGAAACCGTGCTTCGCAAACGCGCGCGTGGCCGCTGTCGCTTCTTTTGGCCTAGCTTTTGAAATGCCCTGAAATGGCGCCGCGTCAAAAGTTTTGCTTAGGTCGCCGCCATGACGATTCTGAACCCCAAAAAGAACCACTCCAAGCTTGGTGCAGCCGGTCTGTGCACAGGCATTGCTGCATTGTCATTTTCCGCCGCGGCACTCGGATGCGGCGCTGCTCAAACCGCTGGTGCGGGCAACTTCCCCACTCAGGATGAACTGTTAAAGTTAAAGTCGGTGCCGCCGCCTACCCACGCGCTCGATCGCGGCGCGGTCGATGTGGACACATTCACTCTGAGCGGACCGCTGCCCGACGTCATTGAGGCCGAGCCGATTGACCCTCAAACGCCTTGGCAAAAGCTCCTTGTTGAGCAGGTCGTCAACGCCCGCGCACAGAATACAAAGAGTGTAATCGCGTCGGGAGCCATGGATTGTTTGGCCCGTCAGGTGGCTGCGTTTGCCGCTGAAAAAGGCGCTCTACCCACCCAGTCGTTTGTGCGATTTGCCTCGGCCCGGTGCGGCGCTCTCACAGGAATTGCCAGCACCGGATTTCGGGGAGCCGAGGTGGCCGACAAATCCACCGAAGAAGAACTTTATAAAGAGTGGTCCGCCGACGTGGCCAAAGATCTCCGCGCGCTCATGGGTGATGGAATGCGCGAATTGGGTGTTGCGTTCGTTCGCAAAGAGAAAAAAGCCATTGTCGCGTACGTGAGTGCTCCTCGAAGTGTGATTTTGGAGCGCGTGCCCATGGTGCCCAAAGACGGTGTTGTGGTGCTCAAGGGCAAACTTGTAAATCCCGCGGCCAGCGTTCGCGCGCTCGTCACGCGCGGGCAATTCGGCTTTGAAGTGTGCATCAAAGATATTGAGGCCACCCTTCCCAACTTTAGCATTGAATGCCCTGTAAACGCCGATGATCCCGGCGCGCGGGTTGAAATCGCCGCTTTTGAAGAAGGGCGTGAACTCGGGGCCAGCGTGCTTGATATTCAGTTGGCTCCGAACGGTAAGCCGCAAGATGTGTACACGCGCGTGGCCAAAGACGACAAGGCACCTTCCGACATTGCCACTCTGCGCACAGCCCTCCTCGATCGGGTGAATCAAGTGCGAAAAGAAGCGGGAATGGGAGCGCTCACCCTCGCTCAAACTCAGAGTCAAACAGCCACCGAGCTTGCCCCCTATTTCTTTGCGTCGGGCGCCGGCAACCTCGAACCGCGGGTGGCCGATCGCGTGGCGTTGGGAATGCTCGCCGGTTGGGACGTGGGAGTGCCGGTGCGGGAAGGCCATTTTGCGAGTCAGTGGGTTACCCAACGCTCCGTTGCAGGTCTTGTGGAGGCGGCCATTGGCAGGCCTTACGGGCGTGAAACGCTGCTTGATCCGGGAGCGTCGTTGTTGGCTGTGGGTCCCTTGTTGGAAGAAGACAATCTCGCTGCTGTGCTCAGTACGTATGCTACCATCGACGCTTCCGGCAAAACCGACTACGCGGGTCAGGTTCTCGCGCGCCTTACAAAGTTGAGGGGGAAAGTCAAACGTGCCGCCCCTGAAGTCGCGTCCGTTCTCGACCCTGTCATGAGCGACGCGGTTGCCCGAGTAGAGGCGGGTGAAGACCTGAAAGAGGTGCTCGACAGAATGACGAACAAAGCGGCCGAAGCGTCGCCCGGATCTCGTGTGGCATCGTGGTTTGTAACCACTTCATCGGTGGAGCGACTGGAGTACCCTTCACCCGTTCTTGCGAGATCTACCCTCCGCCTCGCTGTTGGGGTGGCGCGTTACAAGCCTGAAGGGTCACCGTGGACAAAACTCGCCGTCTTGTTCGTTGCGCTTGAAGAAACAGCCGCACCCAATACCGCTCAACGCCAAGCCTCGCCTGCCTTGTGAGCCTTTCTCGACGCACCTTCCCATTGCAAAGAAGCCCGAGCCGCGCTGTCATGGCGGCGGAGGTTTCTCCATGCGCATCCGAGTTGCTGTTGTTTCGCTTGGGATGGTGGGTCTTTTCGTTTCGGGCCTGACCCAGGGGTGCGACGGGGGGGATGGCAACTCCGGCGGGGGTGGCACGGGAGGTGTCCCTTCCTGCACGGACTGTACACCCACCGGTGATTCTACCTATGCCCTCCCCTCCCCCGCGGGCGCGGTGGTGTGGACCACCACCACGATGGACAAGGTGCTTCGCGAAGCGGCGCCGCCGTCCAATCAAGGCCAGGCCATTCAGGTGCGGGCGGCGAAAAACGAGTTTGAACCCATTCAGGTGGTGGTGCGCGCCGACACCGGAGGTTCGGCTCAACTGACCCTGTCAAACTTTGAAGGGCCGGGCGCGCTGGGCAAAGTAGAAATTCGACGGGTGGAATATGTGACCATTTCAGAACCGTCGGACCCGAGTGGCATACCCAGCGGACAAATTCCAGACCCGCTTGACCCAACGTCGTTTGGAACGATTGAGCCGCTCCCGAACGGCGAAAATCAGCCTTTTTGGATCACGGTGCACATTCCCAAAACCGCGGCGGCGGGTGACTACACCGCCACGTTGCATGTGGACGTGAACGGTAACGGAACAGACATCCCCGTTGAGCTGCATGTGTTTGACTTTACCCTGCCCGACAGCATTGGGTTTGACGGTAACTGGAACAGCAGCTTTCAATCTCTCGGTGGGTCTGAAAGTTTAGAAAAAGTGCGGGAGTTAAAGGACTTCTTTTTTGAGCACAGGCTTGTTCCGTCGTCGGTGGCCTGGCCGGCCGGGCTCAACTATACCGGGGGAATTACGTATGACTGCGCGTCGGCCTCTTTCGTAGAAGAAAACAATCCGTATGACTTTTCTCAACTCGGGCCCGAGTACATTGACGGCACAGGGTGGAACGACGTGGGCTTTCCGTCGTTTGAGATTATGCAATTCGTGGACAACTCCACACCGCGACCTTCTGAATTTTGCGGCGTTTCAAGGGGTGACTCGCACTTTGGTACCGATGAGTACAACGCTGAGTGGTCTAAATTGCTGCAAGCGATTGAGGCGTATCTCATTGACCATTCGTGGACGGGGAAAGGGTATTATTACGTTCAAAATGAGCCTCAGGGGCCTGCTGATTACGACGTGGCGGCGTTTTTGGCAAAGCTCATAAAAGACGCTGCGCCGTCGCTTCGAATCGCGGTGAGTGAAGAGCCGAAACCTGAAATTGCCGAACATCCCATGATGGGTGATGCGAGGTATGATCTCTGGTGGGCCGATTTGTCTGAATTTGAGCCAGAATACGCAGCAACTCGACAAGCGGCCGGCGACGAGGTGTGGTGGTACTTTTTATACGGTGACTTGCCTCCCCACTTTAACCCCATTACCATTGACCATTCAGGCATTGAGTCGAGAATTCCTTTTTGGTCGGCGTACACCTGCCGGGTAAAGGGGTTTGCGTATTATTCGGTGACGGGTTGGGGAGACAATCCTCGACAAAATCCGCGTCCGCAGGGCACCAACCAAAACGGCGATGGGTTTCTTCTCTACCCACCCATCAACGGCAAGGTTGTCACCAGCATTCGCTGGGAAAATCTGCGGGAAGGCGCGGAGGACTATGAGTACCTTCGACTCGCGGCGGGCGGCACCGTTCCAAACGCCCCCGGCACCGCGGTGGGGTGCGATGTGAGCGCTCAAAGCGCGGCGGCCTCCACAACGTCGTTTACCCATGACACGTCGGCATTTAAACATCTTAGGGATGAACTTGGATATTACCTCGAAGGGCAGCGCGACGGCTGTCCGGTGCTCGACAGCAAGCCGGTGGGCGCCCACCCCAAGGCCGCCTATTATATTAATTTTCAAGATCCCAATGGTGAACCATCGGCAGAGCCGCTCACCGCCGACGGGCACGAGTGGACCAAAATAGGATGGGAAGGTTACAACGCTGAAAAAGGGTATGGCTGGTCGGGCCCATACATCGGCGATACTTCTATTATGCTCACTCAATATTTGGCCGACGCGCCCGTGAGCGAAATTCAAAAGAGCATTATCTATAATGACTACGGTCGGACAGACACGTTTAATTGGGACATTGAAAACGGAACTTACCTGATCACTGTGTCCATTGGGTGGTACGACAAAACGTACTCAAAACACAGGGTGTTTGTGGAAGGTCAGCCTCTGTTTGACTCGGTAGAAACTTCACCCGCCGAACCTTACAAGGTGGGGAGTATTGAGGTGACCATCACCGACGGAAACATCACCATGGAGGCGGGTCAGAAAGACGAATATACAATGCTCAATTGGATGAGCATTGAGCCGCAATAAGCCGCCTCAATAACAGCCGGTGCGGGGCTCAAAGCGGCCCGAATAGTTCCATCCCCAGTTGGAATCCCAATACCCGTGGGACTCGGCGGCGACCTGAATGTCCCAGGCGTTTTGCTGACCGTAGTCGTTGAATGCCCAGAAAAAGATCTCCTGTTCATCGGCCGACGGGCCTTCACACACCCACGTGGAGCTTTGATTTTCAGCAAATTCGTACGTGGCACACAGGGGAGCGTTTTGATAATCGTAGGGCGGCGGTGAGCAGATCACGCAGTTTCGCGGGCCCGCGTTCAGGTATGCGTACGTATCCCCGTTGGACCCGCTGCTCGCGGGGATAAAGATGTCGTTGCCATTGAGGCGGATGTAGAAGTTGATTTCGTTGTCGGGGAAGGAGTTGCGAAGGTAACCGCGGTACGCAACGGTCAGTTGAGCATTGCGGCTGTAGGGGCTCTTGGTGTCTTTAATGAGTTCAAAAGGCCCCTGCGTCTGCGTGTCGCGTGCGGAACAAATGGGATAGTCCGGCGGGTAGAACGACGCTTGACTGTCCTGAGTGGCCATGAGTACACAAGCGGCGGCGGCAGCGGCGGCAACAATCGAAGTTCTCATGGCCGACGTATTGAGCAAGAGGTGGGCCGCATTTGGTATAAGTTGCAAATTCAGTTATTTGTAGAACGGCGCGACCGGAGCGTCGCACTTGTCGACGATGACGCTGCGACGCCGGGCACTCACAAACAAACGGCGGAACCGCTGTTCTCCTGAGCTTTCCTCGCTGCGACACCGATGGGTAGACGAACCGCGGATGGCTCCACGAAGGGGATGACATTGTTTGTCCGCCCGCGCGTTTGACTTTTGTCGCTCATCGAATAGGTCGGCGGTGCGATTTAGCGGTGAGGGTTCTGTGGCGAGTTTGGCTCATGATGTGCTGGTTCAGGCGCTGCGCGATGACTTGAAGTTGTTGCCGGCGTTGCTTTGGCGACTCCGAAAAAAAAGGCTGGCGGGTAGATTGCAGCCGCTCGACTCCGCGGTGCGGCTGACTCATCCGGTGGAGATTCGACCGGATGTGGTGTACCAAACGCGGGGAGGATGGTTGGTTGTTGAAGTTCAAAATAAGGTAGATCCGACCAAGCGGCGGAGTTGGTTTGGTGCGGTGACGGCCCTGCGTGTCGCCCATGCCCTAATGGGTGATATCGTGGTAATTACGGCTTCGCGCGCTGTAGCACGATGGGCGGCAAAAGTGGCTGTGGAAACGGGCCTCATCGGAACAACAATTCGACTGACGCCGGTTGTTGTGTACCTTGGGTTGAAGCAGGCCCAAACTCTACTGGATCCTGCGTTTCCTGAGCTGGGTTTGTGCGCCGCTTGGGCAATGAAACACCGCCATGGTCGAACTGCCGCGCGAGTTGTGGAGCGAGCCATTGACTTGGCGGATCGCTTGCCAAAACCGTTGCGAAAAGTGCAGTGGCGTGCGATCTTTAATGTGCTCGGCGAAAAAATGAGGTTTCGCCTTCGAGAGGCTTCCATGCATCCCGATCGAGTTCCCGAAAGTCCGGCCACGCGCAAACTTCGTTTGTTTCTTGAAGCAAATGCTGAAAAGCGAGGACGCGCCGAGGGAGAAGCCAAAGGGCGCGCCGAGGGAGAAGCGCACGGCGAGCGTGTTGCGCTTCGAATTGTGTTGGATCAACGGGGGCTAAATCCCACGGCAGCACAGCTTGCAACCATCAATAGCTGCTCCGATCCAAAGCTTCTGAAATTGTGGTTGGAGCGATCGGTCGCGGCCTCTTCCGTGGCTGAAGTGCTGGCATTGCCAACCAACAAGAAAGTGGCCGCGGTGCGCAGTGTAACGCGGCGGGCACCACCGCGACGAGTTCGCAAGACCACTGGGTAGATGTCGCGGGGTGTTTGCACAACACATCTGCGGTTTTCACAAAACTATAATACGTGGCCGTTTCGCGCCGCTTTGGCGTAATGAAGCAATTCGGTCCGGGCCGAACCATTTTGCCGAAGCCAATTGTCCACTGCGTTTTCTACCGGTTTTGCAAGGTAGGAGTGCAAGTGCCCAAGGCCGTGAAGCGCACTTTCTGTACAGGCATCGTGCCCCAGCTTGAGTACAGCCGTGTGAAGGTCAACTAGGGTGGAGTGGAAGGTTTTCTTTTCTTTGTCGCCGTGCCAATTGGCGAGCGGCGAAACATCCCACAACATGTAACACACAATGTTGAGTGGACTTTTTCGCGCTTCGTCCAGGTGAGAAAGCTGCGGCGAACATCGCTTTTTAAAGCACCCTTCGTATAAGTAAATAACCGATTGGATGCACTCGCACCGAGTTACCGTGTTTACCTTTTTGTCTTTTGGGCCGAAAATGACGTTTGAGCACGAGTTATTAAAAATGTAGTTGAGCCCCTGAGCCACCTGACTGTTGGAAAACCCGGCTAGGTCGCGCTCGGCATTTGTACAAGTTTGAGTGATGAGCAGTGTCAGGTCCAAGGGAGATGCCTCAAACTCCTCCGTTGGGTTGTCAAAATACCAACCATTTTTTGTAGGCGTGTGATCAAACACATGGGCGAGCCATTCTTGGTAGCGCGCGTGCATGGGAAGGCTCTACCACAGGCTTGTCACGTTGACGAGAGCGGTGCACCGCCATCCAACCGGCACTTAGTGCCGCGTGTCAAAAGTCCTGCCGGACTTTTGGCGCCGCTAACGCGGCGCGCTTCGCCCACGCGACACTATCTTTTGTCTCGTGGGCTCCGCCCCACACCCCCCGCGCTTGCGCGCGGCTAGTTCCGCACGAAGGGGTCAATCAGGGCCAAACTTCTGACGAGCGGAACTAGTGCACCGATTCCGTAGAACTGATGGGTTCAGATGAATTGCAGCAAGGGTTCGTTGCTTTATCAACTCGGTGCACTAGGGCCGCGCCTGCGCGGCCGGGGTGTGGGGCGAATGCCCCACGGAAACAAAACTAGTACCGCGATTTCGAGCGCTGCGAAGCAGCGGCAATCAACCCATCGGGTTGATTGAATCGCGGTACTAGTGCACCGATTCCGTAGAACTGATGGGTTCAGATGAATTGCAGCAAGGGTTCGTTGCTTTATCAACTCGGTGCACTAGGGCCGCGCCTGCGCGGCCGGGGTGTGGGGCGAATGCCCCACGGAAACAAAACTAGTACCGCGATTTCGAGCGCTGCGAAGCAGCGGCAATCAACCCATCGGGTTGATTGAATCGCGGTACTAGTCGAGATGAAAGAGACCGCGGGCGCGAAAACCGACAAGTGGATTGGACGGGTCTTGGAGGCCTTTTTCGGCCTCGTTCACCCCAAGGCATTCACGAAAGCGGGCTTCAAACGGCTGGTCACTTCGAAGGAGGAATTGTGTACACATGTCGCGGATTGTATAGGTTACAACGGTGAGATGCGGCGCGGCGGCCTTTTGAAACGTCTCACGCCCAATGATGTCGTGAGACTCGGCTTTGTCGGCGGTGAGCGTCAGTTGACCAAAGTCAATGGCCAGGGCAAACCCGGCTGGGATGGGTAGGATCATGGAAATGACCATATTCAAGCACGCGTTCTGCTGCGGTTTTACCTCAACAAGACCGTAGCCCCCGGATTCTGGCACGTCTTTCATGGTCACGAGGGCGCGATGGGATCTCTCGTCGTCCTGAACGCTGTAGGCCCAGTGGACAAGGCGCGACGCGCGCTTGCCCGCGGTGAAAATGGTACCTCCAACGCGAAAAAGTTTTTGAAGGACCGGAGAGGGTAGATCACCCAGCGACGCAAGATCGGGCGTGATGGGCTGGGTGTTTTCGTCAACCGCTGTGGCGAGCACGACCCGATCTGTGGTGAGGGTTTCTTCAAGCCTGAGGAGCGTTTGCTCATTATAGATGCCACGGCTTTGGAGCACTTTTCGAGTGGTAGGTGTGCTCAGTTGAAAACGTTTTGCCACTTCTTGAATGGGTAGACTACCCCACCGTTCCCTCACTGCGCGTTTTACGGCGCCGCGAACAAGGGTATAACGCTTTCTCAAAAATGAGTTTTCCATGGGGCTACCGCAAAGTGGAGCGTTCAGCTTTTGGGGAGGTGAAACAGTCAAACCACGCCTCGGCGCAAGGTGCAAGCCTCACGCCCATTCCAAACGCGCCAAAACGCGACCGAAAAAGGCTGAAAGAGGCGCGCGCTCACGGCATTGCGCGAACGTTTGTTCTCAACAGACGGAAAAAATTCGCGGCCCGTTTGGGGTAGTTCTTTTCTATTGGGGTCATTACACCTGAACCCAGTCGCGCAACCGCGCCGAGGAGAAGCTATGGTAGACGTGAACATGGGTGGGAGGTTTGTTGGGGTTTTGACACTGATGGTGATCTCCGCGTGGGGGTGTGGGGGTGAAACCGGCTCTGGAGGCTCTGCCGGGCAAGCGGGGAGTCAGACAACAAACGTTGGCGGGAGCGGGGGTACCGGTGGCAGCGGCGGCACGGGAGGTCAGGGTGGAAGCGGCGCCACGACTGGAATGGGTGGAACCGCGGGGACGGGTGGAACGGGAGGGCTGTCGCCCGGGACGATTGAGTTAACGGTGGAGGGCGTGACGGACTCAACCAATCTGGTATTGTTGGCTCTCACCAAAAGCGCAACGGCAGAATCGGGCACGGTGTGTGAAGGGATAACGATCTCCCCATTTGACCATACCGAGTTTTTTCACACCAACGACGGCGACATGAATCCGTGCACAGGCCCGGAAGATGAACACGTGTTTCCCGGCGGTGACCTGACTGTGGTGGTAGGTACCATTGCGGGGGGTAGCAAAACCTATACTGCGTGCACTTCGCTTTTGGTGACAGTGAATGGCAATCAAAAAGTAACAGCGCCGCCGTTTGTGGAGTGGAAGGCCGGCCCGTATGATGTGATGGATCCTTGTAACTTAGAATGATTAGCTAGGTGGCTGGTGTTTTTCGTCACGAGCAGCCCCGATCACGCGTCCGAGCGAGACCCGGAGCGGAACATACTCTGTGTGTTTGAGCACCGGAAGCGCAGCGAGGACGCGTCAGCGGGGCGCGCAGTAGAAAAACACCAGCCACCTAGGATTAATTCGCCTTGTCGTTGGGTTTGGTCAGCTCTTCTTCTCCCCAAAGGGCTTCTGTCATTAGGCGAACCTTGTGAAGCATGTCAGCCCCCAGCGCTGCGCGCCGCAGGTTGTCTTTGGCTTTGATTCGATTCACGGTGACTGTTGCGGCTTGGAGAGCAGAGTTGAATCTGCGCAACTCGGCCTTCAGGAGAGAAACCTGAATGTCGGCGCTGCGGGCTTCTTCAGCGACAGTTTCTACAAATTTTCGGTATTCTTCGGCGCGACTGCGGGCTTCACTTGCGAGGAGGGGATCGCCGTCTTTTTCAGCCTGTTCGGCGTGTTTTTCCCACGCTTCAATGTTTGCGCTTTCTTTGGTGACCAGGTTTTCGAGATTTCGCGCGTCGGCAAGGGAGAGCGCAACGTCCCATTTCAACGTGACGAGCGTTTCTTGACCATCGGCCACCATTCTGTCGAGCGCTCGATGAAAGTGTACTTCAGGGGGCGCGCCACCTTTTCGAACGCGATCCGATGCGTACTCAGCGATGTCTGCCAGCGCGCGACCCGCTTTGCGGGCGGCCTCGCGCGATGACTCTACCCTGCTCGATATCCCTAGATCGCGGTATTTTTCGCGTGCCAACAGGCGCGTATCAGTGAGTAGAGTTTCTGCCGTTTGAACAGCTTGACCTGCCGCGCTGCGTAGACGGTCGAGGAAAGGTTTTACTGGTTTGCGCATAACTCGCCCGGTATGATGAGGCTCGTTGTTGAGGTGAACCTCAAGGCGCCGAATACCAGTTATAGTGCGCGAAGAAAAGCTTTGAATTGACTACTTGGTGACGAGTACCGCCCTTTTGCAGACGGGTTTCTGTTCGCCATCGTAACAACGGTAAACCCCGTCAACATCGGCATCATCGGTGTGCAGGTAGATCCATACTTCTTTAGTGTCACCCGGTTGCGAAGGTTGAATGGCATTGGCCGCCCACACTTTTGGGGCACAACCCGATACAAACAAAACAACCGCCGATATCGCTCCCACAATTGCCAGTCTTGCAACGTTCATGTGCTGTTCCCTCCATGACGGAACCTTGCATGCATTACACCCGATAACGCTCTGTGCGCAACGGAAATATAGAAAGCAAAGTGTGGTTATTTTTGCGTGTTTCTTGAGGCAACGTGCGTTTCGCCGCACGCGCGAATTGCGTGCCTTTTGCGGGGCACAATTGTGGTTTAGTTTGGATGGGACAAGATGCGGCCGGAAAGCCAAAACGAACCGCTGATCACCCCACCCTGCTGCGGGGCCGCTGCGAGTTCTGGGTCAAACACGATGTCGTAGTTGCCACCGTAGGTTTCAACCAGCGACCAGTAGAATTTCTTTCCAGTAAGGCTATTGTGACGGGTTTCCGTTTCAATAACGTGTCCTGTGATGATGGCCTGGGCAGCGGGTTCGGGAACAGATTCCATGTCGGGAGAGAACAATCCCGACGGAATAAACGACTGCGAAGCAAATGCAACTTCACCCGACTTGGAGAGCGAATCATACTCCTCCACCGATGAGTACACGTTCACCTCGTGTGCAAAACCTACCACCTGAACCGTCACCAGCGTCGGAAGGTGAAGTTTATCGTGCACCCGCGCATCGGGCATGTCAAACACGAATGGGCATGCGCCGTCGTTATAAGGAGCGGCTTTGGCACTGGCCCAGCCGTGAAAGGCGCCGTCAAGATCGCTGTCGGAGCTGCGCTTGAGGCGCTCTTGAAGACCGACGCGCAGCACCGACTTGCCCGAGAAATGTGGGTTCATACCAATGAGGGCGCCGGTAGAGTCAACCTGAAGCCACAGTTCTTCACCTTTGCCGCGGTTCCAACAATGGTACCGACCGCCGGGACAAGTCAGAATTTCAGATTTTTCGTAAACCTGCTCGGCAAGGGACAAAAACTCTTGTTCGGTATCAATGGGAAAGCCGATGGTAGAAAAGTGGCTCGGCATGGTTGAACCTGAGTGTGGGACAAAATTCGGTTTGGGATGCTAAATGTGGGGCGCCCGCGAGCGGAAAGAGTGCATGAATGGGGGGTAAGATGCAAGCCGGAACAACGCCGATCGCTCAAAGGGCTTGGCGCCCGGCAGGAATTCGGGCAGAGTGTCGTTGGAGTTTCCTTTGGTGGACACCCACTCAAAACGCGAACTTGGTCAACAGCGGGTTAACCCATGACATTGGCCCGCGGTGAACGCGTCAATGAGCGTTATGAGCTGTTGGAGCGCCTCGGAGCCGGTGGTCAAGGTTCCGTGTGGAAAGCGATTGATCAGCAATCGGGTCAACTGCGGGCGATCAAAATAGTGCACCTTCCCTCCGATAACTTTGAGGCCGCGGAGAGGGCGCGGCGAGAAGCGCATCTTGTAAAACACCTGGCTCACCCAGGCATTGTGCGCTGTTACTCAGTGGAAGACATTGTTCGAGAGGACAAGGTTGTATTGGTGTTCGACTTTGTGGATGCGATGGCGCTTTCTGAAGCGGTTCGCGATCCTCGTCTCGATAAAAAAGCCCGCCGCGCGGTGCTCCGACATTTGGCCCGGGTGCTTGCGTATGTGCACGCGTCACGCGTGGTGCACCGCGATCTGAAGCCGGACAATGTCTTGTTGACCGAGATATTTTGGGAAGATCCGGCCGCTCCCAATGCAATTCGGCTAATTGACTTTGGGATCGCGTCGGCGCACCGCGGGCCTGAAGGTTCTACCCTGTCGGGTTTGTTTGGAACGCGGCCTTACATGGCGCCTGAATTGTTTGAAGTGCAGAGCACCGATGTTCAACGGTCGCCGGCCCGAGATGTGTACGCATTTGGGGTGATCGGTTGGGAGCTGTTTGAGGGGCGTCACCCTACCGGGCTGCCTGAAACGGCTTCGGCGGCGGCATTCGCAGCAACTTACGCGGCGTTTGCCCGCAAGAAAGAGCCTTGGCCACCAAAAGATTTGGGTGACACTTGGGGGAAGGTAATCGCTCAATGTTTGGCGCTCTCCCCACGCGAACGGCCAAGGGATGGTGCAGCGATTTTGGGGCTGCTGGGGGAAGGGTTCGAAACGCCCGTCCCCGCACCGGCGAAAAACGACCGCGCTTCAACTCCGGGGATTGAAGCTCAACCCTCAGGGGCGAAAGAAGCGACTCCACAGCGCGTTCGGACTGAAACGCATGAGGTTCCCGCCGCAGGTTCCACCGCCGTGCCCCCCACGGTGTCAGAACGGCCGTCCGTCGCAGCATTGGTAGACCAAGGGAAAGGACGCGCGGCGGCCGACATTTCGCGGGGCACTGTGCCAAGCAACCCTGCGCTATTGCCTCCGGCGAGGCCGGTCGCACCCACTGTCAAAGAGGTGATCGTCGCACCCGCCAAGGGTGACGACATGGTTGAAACACCGCGGAATCGGTCAAAGGAAGGTGGCGAATCTACCCAGCGCTCGGCCACCGGTTCCAGTGGTAAGGTTGGCGAGAGTTTTGTTTGGTTGTGGGTGAGTGTTTTGGTGCTCGCGGCCATCGTGGTGGGTGGGCTGGTGTTTGCGCTCGCAAGCGGTGCGCATTCGTTTTGGGCCGGTTCACATTCGGCAATACCCACCCCAGGCGCGCAAGCACCTTCCAATGGGTCAAGTTCTCCTTCCGCTTCTAATTCCGGCGTCTTGTGGTTGCCCAAGCCCTCCGCATCGTCAACTGCGGCTCCGACAACCACGGCCAGTTCAAGCGAAAGTCCGATGTTGCCATGTTGTCCCAAAGGGAAGGTCAAATGTCCAAGCGGCCTGGCCTGTGATGACTCGCAGGGTTGTCGCAACTCGCCGCTTCCCGACGATGAGCGGTTTTTAGTGAAGGTGTTTGGCGGCAAATACGAAGATGTGTACGTCGACAATGCCAAAACCAACTTGCGTGATTTGGGCGCTGCTCGCGACCGGATTTGCCTCAAAGGGATGGACGGGGAGCGCTGCATGCACCGCCAATCCATGTCAGAATCGGGTGGCCACGGGTTGGATCGAGCGCGAAGCGGCGCTGAGGTGAAACCACTGACAGTATCGATCGCCGAGTTGAGGAGCGGACTGGACTATTGGATTTTGCCGGAGAAGGGCAACGCGCCGATGATTGAGGGTCGATTGAAATACTCCGGTCAGGGAACAGCAGAAGCCCTCTGCAGGAGCGTGGGCATCAGCGGCAATGTCAAAGGGAATGAGGGCGCCTTGTTGACGTTGGATTTATACCTGGTCAAAGACGATCAGGCGAGGTAACAAGGCGGCGAACATTCAACAAGCGCGGAAATCGCCCCATATTTAGCGCTTTTTTGTCTTCTTTGTTTTGGCGCGATTTTGTTCCACGCGAAACTGGACAATGCGTTCAATGAGTGGGTAGGGAATGGGATCTGTAAGTGGAAATTGCACCGACCCTTTGGCGTTTTTATACTCGGTGATTTCGCTTTGAAATTGGGCGATTCCGGCGGCACCCGGGTAAAATCCAATGTGGTTTTTATACCCGGCAAAATGCACAAGATTGCCATTTAGTACAAACGTTGGAATTTGATAATTGATGGTTTCCGTTGCGTCGGGGGCCACCTTTTGAATGGTAGATCGGACCTTTTGTAAAATGGCCTGTACCTCCGGTGGGAAGGTGGCAATGTACTCGTCAATGGTCTGGGGAGGTGTGGGTTTGGCTTTCATGCGCTTTGGGAGATAGGTAGGTTGGACATGGGACGACGCGCGTGACCACATTCATACAAGCCTGTTGCCCCCCGGACAATCTCGTGGTGCTGTTGCCCCCGTGAGTACACTCGCTGAAGAACTGGACGGGTTGCCGACACACCTCAAAGAACGCCTCGCACAGCGGGGGTTTTCTGGGGAAGCCTTGATTGCGCGCGCGGGTCTGATTGGAAAAGACCGGGAGATGCGCAATCGCCTGCCTGGAACGGTGGAGCCGCCGCTCGCCGAAGACGTTGTGAATGCGCCGGAGTCAAAGAGTGAAGAGGGAAATAGGCTTGAAAAACTGGGCTGGGAGGCGCTGAGCCGAGGGGAGCTTGCGCTGTGTGTACTCGCCGGTGGAATGGCAACGCGCATGGGCGGCGTTGTGAAAGCCTTGGTTGAAGCGTTGCCGGGGAAAACATTTTTAGACCTTCGAATGGCGGAGGTGGCGCACATTTCTGAACGGTCAGGTCACACCATGCCGTTTTGGATGATGACGAGTGAGGCGACCCATCAGGGCATTGCAAAAACGCTTGGAAATGCCTTGGACGGTGAGCAGGTGGCCTTGTTTGAACAACATGTTTCGCTCAGGCTTTCACCGGATGGAATGCTGTTTAGGGGTGCCGACGGCGAGCCGGATGTGTACGCAACCGGCCACGGTGATCTACCCGATGCGCTGCGGGCGAGCGGTTTGCTTTCGCGCTTCGTGGCCCGCGGTGGAAAGTACGTGTGGATTGCCAATTTGGACAATCTGGGTGCGAGTGTTGACCCAACTCTTTTGGGGTGGTTTGTGGAGCGCGGCTGTCCACTGATGGTGGAAGTGGTGGACAAGGTGGCGGGTGACAAAGGCGGCGGGCCCGTGCGGTACCAAGGTCGCCGTTTGATTGTGGAGGAGTTTCGTTTGCCGCTCGACTTTGACCCTAAAACGGTGCCCGTTTTTAACACCAACACGTTTTTGGTTCGGGCCGATGTGCTCTTAAACCTGGCGCTGAATTGGACGTATGTGGAAGTTGAAAAAAAGAGCGACGGAAAAACGGCCATTCAGTTTGAACGGCTTCTCGGCGAGATGACGGCGGCAATTGAGCCGGAATTTGTGCGGGTGCCCAGAGAAGGAGCGTTGTCGCGCTTTTTGCCGGTCAAGGACGTTCCCGAGTTGACCAAGCGCCAACCCGAAATTGCTCTGGCGCTAAAGGCGCGCGGGATTTTGGCGAGCGGCTGAAGTATCGTCGCCGGGCTTTTGTGCGTTTCGAGATCAGCCACGACTTTGACGCGCCGCTCGACACAGTTGAGTTGGCAGTTCTTTCCCCCGAGTTGGGTTCGCGCTTGGCGACCGAATTGGCGCAAACCAAGATCGAATCGGTGGTGACGGTGGAGCACGACCTGAACCGAGGGACGTTGCATCGAGTCCTTCAATTTCAGGCGTCGGCGCCGTTTTCGTTTTTAAAAAACTACGCGATTCCAAAAGACGCGATGAGCTGGCAAGAGCACACGACCTATTCGATCGCGGAGCACGCGTCGAAGTGGTCGGTGCGTCCCAAAGAGCAATACAGCCGCTACTTTCACTCGGAAGGCACCTACAAACTGACAACGCTGCCAGATGGGCGAACAAGGCGTACGGTGGTGGGGGAGCTGAAGGTGAACGTGCCGGTGCTTGGAGGCGTTATTGAACGCGCGGCGCTCGCAGAAGTGCGGCGAACGTACGACGCTGAGGCCAACACTCTGCGACATCTGACAACGTTATGAAGAAGGGCGGGCGACATAGCGGCGCAGTTCGATGGGGTGTTGCGGCGATCGCGGCGGTGAGCTTGTGTACACTCACAACGCGTGATGCACATGCAGATCCGCCCTACAAACCAAGCGAAACGGTGATCACGCCGGGGCGCACCGTTGCGAGTGCGGACGACGCGACGGCAACTGCGGTGAATGCCGCGCTGCTTCCGTACATGGCCGACGCCGAGTTGCGATGGTCGTGGCTTTGGACTCAGGGAGACGCCAAAACGCCGGGGCGCGGGCATGCGTTTGATGTGGCGACGCCACTTTGGTTTTTGGGAACGGGGCTGCGCCTCGACGCTCTCGATCCGCCTTCAAGCGCGGGGTTTCCGTACGGCGAGCCGTTTTATTGGGTTCGTTGGGGTTTGGGCGCGAGTTTGGGTTCCACGTTTTCGGTGGGGGCCACGTTTTCGTGGAGCTTCGCGCGAGAACGCGAGCTTTCGGGGATCGCGACAATCAGTCCGGGGCTTGTGTTGCGGCCTTCACCCTACGTTTCGCTGGGATTTGTTGCGCGCGATGTGAACCAAACGTCGGACAGCATGGTGGAGCGAAGTTACGACGCGGCGCTCGCCGTGCGGCCTTGTTTGGGCCACAGGCGCTTTGAAGTGAATTTGTTTGGTTCGTATTACGAGCGCAGCGACAAGTGGGTTCCCGGTGTTTCGGCGGCGATAGATGTACCCAAGATCGGGCGCGTTCGAGGCGATTTAAAGCTGTTTGATCTGGGTCAGGACACCACTGAGGTGGCGACAACAATCGGTCTTGAGGTGAATCTTGATCGGTTTGAAGTGTCGGGCGGCGGCGTTTTTGGCTCGGGGATCACCGGGCCGGGTGCGGGCTTTTATGCCGGCGCGGCGTTGCACGGGTATCGCGCTCCGGGTGTGGTTTTACCGGCGCGCGTGGTGAAGGTGAAGATCAACGAAACGCCTGGAACGCGCGGTCATGTGCGCCTGTTGCGAAAGTTGTGGAGGCTCGCAAAAGACCCCGAAGTGGAAGGTGTGGCGCTTGTGATGAAGGCTGAACCGGCCTCTTCAATGGCGCACGCCGAGGAGCTGGGGGATGCGATTCGCCTGCTGCGATCAAAGGGAAAAAAGTCGTTTTGTCACTTGGAAGATGCGGGCGGCCGATCGCTCTACGTGTGTGCACAAACCGATTTTATTGCGATGAATCCGGCGGGCGGACTGCGCTTTTCAGGCTTTTCGGCGCGGTATTTTTTGCTCGGTGGAATGCTTGAAAAGCTCGGCGTTAAAAGCGATTTCGTTCGGATTGGCGCGCACAAGGCCGCAGCCGAACAATTGACGCTCGCAAAGAGCACCGATGTTGCGCGGGAAGATCGCCAAGATCTGGTGAATCAGTTTGAGAAAGTGTTTCTGAATGACGTGGGCGGCGGCCGGAATGTGAGCGCCCGGGAGTTGAAAGCGCGGCTCGACAAAGGGCCGTTTATTGCGCGCGAAGCGAAGGCGGCGGGCCTTGTGGATGTGCTTGCCTACGAGGATGAAATCGATCGCGTGACCGAAGAAGTGATGGGGAAAAAAGCGCGTTTGGTGGATGACGCGCCCCCGGCATTGGCTCCTTCGTATTGGGGCGGCGGCCCAAAGATCGCGCTTGTGTACCTCGCGGGCGACATGGTTGACGGTGAAAGTCAAAGTGTACCTTTCGTGGGGATCAACCTGGCGGGATCGCGCACGATCGCCCGCGCGTTAAAGCGCGCACGCGAAGACGCGAGCGTGAAGGCGGTTGTGTTTCGCATGGAAACCGGCGGCGGATCGTCGCTGGCGGCCGATGTGATTCTGCGCGAGGCGCAGCTCACCGCAAAGGTGAAGCCGCTGGTTGTATCCATGGGTTCGGTGGCAGCGAGCGGCGGTTATTACGCTTCAATGGCCGGCACGCCGGTGATGGCTTCGCGCTCCACGGTGACGGGCTCGATTGGCATTTTCTACGGAAAAGTAGATGTGCAAGGTCTCGCAAAAATGCTCGGGGCCAACGTTGAATCGGTGCGTACATCTCCGCGTGCCGATGCCGAATCGATGTATCGACCGTTCACCGACGACGAGCGGGTGGAACTCGGGAAAAAGGTGAAACAGTTCTACGACACGTTTATCGGTCGAGTCACCGAAGGCCGCAAAATGAAGGCCGAAGACGTGGACAAGGTGGCTCGCGGCAGGGTGTGGACCGGCGCGCAGGCGCTCGATCACAAGTTGATTGATAAGCTCGGCGGTTTGCGCGAAGCGATCAATGAGGCGAAGAAACTCGCTCACACGCCGGATGACGTGCAGATCGTTGAGTTGCCTGAAGAGGATGATTCGCTGCTCGGCGCGCTGTTCAAGTTGGTGGGGATCTCCTCGGTAAAAATGGGCCTCAACGCAACGCAGCTGCCGCCGCTGTTCATGGATGTGGCGCGCGCTCTCGGTCCGTTTTTGGTGTTCGATCCAAACGCGCCGCTCGCGCTGAGCGAAGTGGGTGAAGAAGGTTCGTTCGGTGGGCTTCTATCGCGACCGGTTGAAGATGAAGGGGCGGCGCTGCCGCCGCGCGGGCGCGCGGTGCAAGCGCCGTGAGCAACCTTATGCCGACACGCGCGGATGCCGAGGTGCCGCTTCTGGTTTGCGACCGCGCGCGCATCAGCATGGATGATTCGGTGGCGATCCACGAGTTGAGCCTTGTTTCAAAGGGCGATCGCGTTGTTGTCGCAGGCGACATGACGGTGCTTTTTGCGGCGCTGTCGTCGGTGCCGCTGCTCGCAGCGGCACCGACGACAGCGCCGATCGATGAAATTGCGCCGATGGGCGAGGCGCGAATCACGGCGGGGAGGTGCGCTTGGACGGCCACGATGTGGCCGTCCAAGCGCACCTCCCCACAACCGGATTCGCGCCGCTCGATCCGCCTGTGCCGCGCACGATGAGCGTCTTGGAATACACAGAGTTGGCGGCTCGTTTATGCGGCGCTTCGAAGCGCGCGGCGCGCGATATGGCGGTGATGGCGCTTCGACGCGTGGGGCTTTCAACGCTGGCGACGCGGCCCGCGGCGTCGTTGGGGCTCGCCGAACGGCGCGCGCTTCAACTCGCAAAAGCGATCGCGGATGACCCGCGCGTGGTGGTGGCCGAGGCGCCGCTCGACAGGCTTGAAGGGGATTACGCGGCGTTTGTTCTCGGCGCGTTTGCGGCGGCCACCGATGGTCGGCGCGCGCTTGTGTCGGTGAAACGCATCGACGGAAGCGCTGCCGAAAGCGCGCTCGCGCGCATGGCGAGCCACGTGGTGGTACTCGGAGCGAGCGGCGTTGTTGCCGAGGGTGCGCCGGAGGAGTTGCTGACGAGCGCGCGGCTCGTGCGCGTCGCGCTGGCCGGCCAAGGGCCGGCCATGCGCGCCGCGCTCGCCGCGCGCGGCGCATCGATAGAAGGTGGGCCAACGCACTTTTTGGTGCGGCTCCCGGAAGGTGCTTTGCCGGGTTTGATTTTGGAAGCGGCGAGCGAAGCGCGGGCACCGGTGATTGAGATGGTGCCGCTCGCAGGCTTGTAAAACCGGGGTTCAACGACCGGGCACGAACCGAAGCGGAACGGTGCCCCTACGATCCATCGCAAATCGACGGAAAATCTGAGCAATAGGCTGTGCATTCCGCCGCGCTGCTCGATCCACAGAAGTCGCCGAGACAGTCGTTATACGCCTTCACTTCAGACACGCACGAGCTGGGGACATCGCAGATGTCGGCGAGGCGACCGCGGCAGTCGTCGAAGTCGGTTTTGAACTCTTCACATGCCGAAACTTTGACGAGTTCTTCTTCGTTTTTGCAGCGGACTTCACACGATGTGTCGGGGGGAAACTCCGCGCACGCGTCGGCTTCGGCGCACAGCGTTTTGCAGTCTTTGCCGCCGTCACAACCGGTGGTGAAAACGCCGCAGAGGATAGCGGCCAATGCGGTGTACACAAGAGCGCTGTTCATGCCGAAAAGCTATCACTTGTGCACCGAATCGGTCGAATTATGGGGCCGGCACGAATCGCGCGGATGCTTCGCTGAAGGCTTTATTCGCTCGGCAACACCACGAGGTCGTCGCGATGGATGAGTTCTTCGTCGGTGTCGCCCTCCCCTTTTCGATACGCAAGGCGAGCGGCGTCCGCGGCCGAAAAGCGCACGAGGCCGCGGGCGATTTCACGGCCCTCGGGATCGAAAAGCGACACGCTGTCGCCGGGGTGAAAGGCGCCGCGGACCCCGAGAACACCGACGCCTAAAACACTCTTGTGTTTTTCGACAACGGCGGCGCACGCGCCTCGATCGAGGAGGAGCGCGCCGCGCGGGCGAAGGGTGAAACCGATCCAATATTTTCGGGCGGAGAGTTTTTCGGGCGCGGCGGCGAAGAGGGTGCCGATGTCTTCGCCCGCAAGAACGCGGCCGAGCACTTCGGGGGCTTTTGCCGAGGCGATCACGACGTGAGCGCCGGCGAGCGTGGCGCGGCGCGCGGCTTCGACTTTACTGGCCATGCCTCCGGTGCCAACGCCGGAGGTGGATGCACCCGCGAGGTGGCGCGCTTCGAGCGCAACGCTTCGAACGAAGGGAACGCGACGTTTGTGCTCGTCGAGAAGGCCTTCCACGTCGGAGAGCAAAAGAAGGAGATCCGCGTCGCAAAGCGGCGTCACCATGGCCGCAAGCTGGTCGTTGTCGCCGAACTTGATCTCTTCAACGGCAACGGCGTCGTTTTCGTTGATGATCGGAACCGCGCCTGCGGCGAGCAGCGCCGCAAGGGCATTTCGAGCGTTGTTGGCGCGCGCGCGGTCGGCGAGGTCGGCGTGTGTGAGGAGCACCTGCGCCACGTGCAGGCCCACTTTTCCAAACGCTTCTTCGTAGCGTTGCATGAGTACACTTTGGCCGGCGGCGGCGGCGGCTTGGAGACGCGCCATGTCTTTGGGGCGCGATGGAAATCCAAGCTTGTGTACACCAAGCGCAATAGCACCGCTCGACACAATGACAACGGAGCGGCCTTCTTTGGGAGCGTTTTTGCGCCGGCCGCCCGCGCGGGCGGGATCAACCGCGCCGCCGGCGCGCGCTGCGCGGACTTCGGCAGCAAGGCGATCCCATGCGTCGCCCGCGAGGCTTTTGGAGCCGATCTTCACGACGATGCGCCGGCACGAGGCGAGGCGCGCGCGCACTTGGTTGCCGGACTCTTGAGGCTTGAGGTCGGCTTGGCGTTCCGCAGCCCCAAACCCCACGTCAGCCGCCATGCGCTGACGCCTCTTGTGCGACTTGCTCGAACGCGGCAACGAGGCGGCGTTCAACGTAACTCGGCAAACTCGCGGCAGTGAGAAGCAACGCGTCGCTCCAGCGGGTCCACTCGTCGCGCACGTCTTCAACGGGGCCGGGCAACGTTGCCGTGGCGGGCTGAAGATTGGGCGAAAACGCGCGGAGGATGGCTCGGTCGATGAGCGAGCGAATGTGGCGGGCTTCGTCGGCTTGGATGCGTACACCTCGCTCTTTGCGATGGCGCAAGAAGTACACATCAAGCAAATGGCCGAGGGCAAACGTTTCGAGGCCGCGCGCCACGAAGACGGCGGCGCCGAGCGGGCCGAGGCGTTTGAGAATGGTGGTGATCACCATTTCGAGGGCTTTGATCGCCATGGCGCGGTCGAGCCCACCCGGCGCCGCGAGAACCGCGCGCGCCTCGGTGGTGAGGCTCAGCCCGTGGCGAGCGGCGCTGTCGTGAGCGATGGCGCCGCGCACGCGATCGACAACTCGGTCGGGGAGGACGGGTACCGGCACGGCCGACGCGGCGACCGCCACTGCGGTGAGCACGCCCAAACGGCCGGGTTGCGGGGCGCCGGTCATGGTTGCGTCGATGGAGTTGGGGGAGGTGGCGGCGGGGACAGGCATCAAGAAGCGACCCTACTACGGGCGCGCCGCTGTGCCCAAGAACCCGCTTGCGCACCCTATCCCACCCATTTTTGAAGAAGTGTCACAACAAAGGAACTCATCGCTACGTGCAGGCGTCACACTTCCCACTCGCGCACTTTTTGGAGGCTTCGGAATGCGACCGGGCAAACTTGTTCTGAATGGGTTGGTGATCGCGGCGGCGGCTTGGATGTTCATTCACGGCACAAAGACTCAAACAGCCGGTCTCCTTCCAAGCAAAGCCCGCTCCCCCATCGCGACAGACCAAGCGCTCGCGTCGCTTGAGTCGGCCGCAGCTCACGAAAACACAGTGGCTTCGGTGGCTAAGTTGGCCGGCGCTTATCTCGATCGCGACCAACCGGGCCTGGCTTCGGCGGTGATTGAAAAGGCGCCCACGGCGGTTCGAAACAGTCCCGAAATCGCTCACCTGTACGCCCGCGCGTTGCTCCACCGCGGTCGCGTTCCCGAGGCCCTCGCAGTTGCGCGCGATGTGGAATCGGCGTGTGAAACGTCGCTCACAAACGAAGATGGAGCGTGCCCGGCGTGGCTTTTGGCACGGAGCGCAAGGCAGCTCGCCTTTTTAGAAGAGATGAGTGCGGCGGGTATTGAAGACCCCGAGATGAACCCGGACGGAGCGCGCGCCGCGTTCGATCGAAGCTCCAGGCAGATCCGTTTTGTTGCAATGCGTTGAACGGAGAAGCGTACCGCCCTGGTTTTTGCGCGCCGTATGAGCCGCGGACCGATGTTGGAAAACGGTTGAGAGGAGGAATGTCGGCCGGGAAAGCAACGACGGTGGCTTTCGCGGGCGGCGATTAGGCGCGCGGCGCGCCGTATGAGCCGCAAGCCGATGTTTGGAAAACGGTTGAGAGGAGGAATGTCGGCCGGGAAAGCAACAACGGTGGCTTTCGCGGGCGGCGATTAGGCGCGCAAAACACTTGGATCCAAGCCTTTGTTGAAAATGTGCTGAAGGGAACCCAAGCCAACCAAAAGCATGTTGTCGAAAACCCCAAGTTCGCGTTTCCTTGATTGAGCCTCCGCCACCCGACCCGGAAAGGCCCTCCGCGCGTGGAATCCGAAGCTCGTGCCTCTCTCATAAATTGTCAGACGGTACGCTTCGGCATCGCGGCGATGGCTGCGTTTGCGGCTGCGGGCTCTCTGGGGTGTTTTCAGCCGGTGCAACTCGGTGGGTTGGCAACGCCGGCGGCCCAACAAACCGACAACGCGGATCGCCCGCTCGAACTCACGTCGCCGCTCAAAAGCGTGATCAACAAAGACGCGATTGTTCGCATGGTGGTGGGCGAAGTGACGTGTTCGGGAACGTTGATCGGCGATGACATGGTGCTCACTGCGCATCACTGCGTGTCCGAACGCGACGCCAACGGGCGCGTGATTGAGCAGGATGTGGCGCCTGAAGATGTGTCCGTTGAACTCGGCGGTTCGCATCTTCCGTGGGGTGAAGTTGGCGTGCGCGCGATTGTGAGTCCCGACTGCGGTTATGAGCGCGGTGAAGGTGACATCGCGATTTTGGTACTGAGCCGCAAGTTGGTAGGTGTACCCACGATCACGCCGCGCATTGATTCGGCGCCGCCCGCGGGCGATCCGGTGCTCGCGTGGGGATATGGCCGGTGTGCACTTTCGCGCGACCCGGTGCATTTGACGGCGCGCAACAGCGGCAAAATCGATTCGATGTATCGCGGTGAATTTCTGGGCCAGGCCGCGGTTTGCCCCGGTGATTCAGGCGGCCCGGCGCTCACGCTGACCGATGAAGTGGTGGGCGTGATCTCCACAAGCGTGATGGACGCCGACGAGACAACGTTGGGCTTGACGCATTTCACGCGGCTCGACGTGTGGCGGGGGCTCTTCGCTGCGGCGACGCAAATCTCCGCGGGAGCAAGCCCGAGCGAACTTCCTCCGTTTCGCAGCTGCAAGCAGCCGTGAGGGGCGCGAGTTCGCAGCGAAGACGAAAGCGCGAGACGCGGGCGACCTGACAACGCTCTTCTGGTAACGTCGCTGCGTCATGCGGAAGTTTTGGCGGGGCCTCGGTTGGACAGTGGGCGCGCTTGCCGTGATCGCCCTATTTTTGAGGCTTTTTTTCATCACTGTGTGGACCATGCCCGACGATCCGTACCTGGTGTCGAACGCGCCGACGCTGGCCCCGGGTGACGTGGTGTTGGTGCTTCACCGGGGTGAGCCGGGGTTTGGTGATCTGGTTCGATGTCCTGATCCGCAGCAGCCGGGGCAGTGGGTTGTGGGCCGCATCGCAGGCGTTTCCGGCGATCAAGTGGAGATGGACGGCGCTCGTTTGGTGGTGAACGGCAAAACCTACAGCGGTGAAAGCGCGTGCACCGAGCCGCGCATGATGGTGCGTCATCCCGAGACGCAAAAAGAAACCGAAGTGGCGTGCGAGGTGGTGCAGATGGGTGGAGGTTGGCACTACCGAGCGGCGGCGATCACGCAGTTTCAGGAGCAGAAAAAGTCTGCGTCGGTGGGCTTTGGCAAAGTATTTTTGGCAAGCGACAACCGCACCATGCACGACGATTCACGCGATTTCGGTTTGCTCGATCGCGACACGTGCAAAGAGCGCGTTGTGTTTCGGCTGTGGAGCAAAGCGGGTTGGTCCGACGACAAAAGCCGGATGACGATTATTCATTGAGCGCCGTTGCGTGCAGTTTTGTGTACACAATCGAGGTGTGTACACACGGTTCACATGGCTGTTTTTGAGTCTTTTGACGAAACGCCGACGCGGACCACTTTCCACTGCCCGTCAATGCGCGACAGTTCAATGTCCGCCTGTCGAACCTGCTTGTTGCCCTCGTTGTCGATCTCAATTTCGTACGGGATGCGAATGCGTTCTTCGCGCGGCTTTGGCTCGCCGCGATGCACCGACACCGAAACCGCGCCCGGTTCAAAGCCGTCTTTGCGCAGCTCTTCCACTTCTTTCAGCTCAATTTCGAGCATTTTTGTGGCGCCGAGGGCCGTCAGTTCAAGCGCGCCGCGCTGGTCCATCCGTTGGAAATACGCTTCGACAAACGCGTCTGCGACACTTTCGGGCGTGTTTTCAAGCGATTTTTTGCATCCCCCGATCGCCGCCGCTCCGAGCGCAAGCGCCGCAATCACAACTCGAATGTTCCGGCGAGTAAAAAACGGTCGGTGGGGAGGCATCCCTCGGGAGATTGACCTTTCTCACCCCGCGCGTAAAGCGACCGCTTCGGCGATTGTCACCCGGCGTGGAAAGCGACCGCTTCAGCGATAATGCGTCGTTTCGTTTTCCCGAACGTGAGGTTCGTGTACAAAGGCCATGCGCGAAAGGCACGTTGAGGAAGACTTTGCGGACCGAGATCGGCATCGTCTGCGGACACTGTGACACGTGGAACGCCATGGGTGTTCTACGCTGCCAAAGTTGCGACAACGACCTGTCGCTGTTTTCAACGGCGCGCAGCGCGGCATCACCACCCCCGCCGAAACCTGCGCCCTCGAAAGCGCAACCCAAGGCGGGCGGCGCGTCAAAGACCAAACCCCCAGTGCTCGTAAAAGATTTTTCGGCGCTATCTCAGGAGGAACTCATGGAGCAAGCCCGTCACTACGTCTGCCGTTCCTGCTCGAGCATCGTGCCCACGGGCCACAAGTTCTGCGGGCGATGCGGGACCGCGCTTCCTCCCGAGATTCTCAACGCGCAAACGCTCTTTTTCGGGGACATGCAAAACCCCGCCAAAGCGAAGCTGATCTTAATTCGCGGCGAGGGCATGGAGGGCCTCAGCTTTCACTTGAAGGCCGAGCAGCACATTGTGGGGCGCAGCGGTCAGCTCGTGTTTCCCGATGACCTCTTCGTGTCGCCCAAACACGCGAACTTTTTCTACCGAGACGGCAAGCTCGTTGTGCGCGACGAAGGTTCGCACAACGGCGTGTTTGTGCGCGTTCGCGGCACGGTGGACATTGTTCCGGGCGACGTATTTTTGGCGGGTGAACAGCTCTTCAAACTGGAGGCAACGCCGCGCGCAACCGACGGTCAAGACCCCGACGGAACGTACTTTTACTCGTCGCCGAAACACCCGAGCCCGTTCCGTCTGCTACAGGTTTTCCAAGGCGGCGCCGTGGGCATGATCGTGTGCGCACGCGGAAATAGCCTTCAAATCGGGCGAGAAGGCAGCGACTTAAACTTCCCCGTCGATCTGTACATGTCGGGCGCGCATTGCCGCATCGACGAAAGCGCCGGCAAGTTCACGCTGACCGATCTGTCGAGCCGCAACGGAACGTACATTCGCATTAAGGCCGAGCGTGAACTCGGACACGGCGACTACGTGTTTATCGGCCGCAAGCTGCTGCGGGTTGAATTGAACACCAACTGAGTGAGCCCGGCTGAATTTGGGCTGAGCGTACACAAGTCTTTTTCCCAGAAATTTTATCAAAGGTACACATTGTTCTGATGTGTACTCAATAGTCGACAGTCTGCCGCCGGGCTAATGTGTACACGTAGCCTCATTGGAATGGGCGCGCCGTCGCTCTTGCAGAAGACGGGCGGGGGCTAAACGGCTTTTTTTCGAGCTGGGGCCGAAAACTCGGGGCTGAGCAGTTTGCGCGCAGCAACGCCGGCTGCGGCGATCACATCGGGCGGGAGCGCTTCGAGAAACGCTTCGAGATCCACCGGCCCTTCAATCACCGGCAACACCGCCATGTAGCCGGCGAAGTGATCGTATTTGCGCGACAACTCCGAGAGGCGCGACCGCACCGAATCGGCTTCGGCGCCGCGCGCGTCACCGAGGAGCGAAAGCGCTCGCTGGCAGAGCGACTGCTTGTCGTGCACAACGCGGCGAAGCCTCGAAAGGTACGCACCGATCACCACGTCGGGATATTTGCCGCGCAGCGTGTACGAATCGTGGCGAGCGCCCGGCGCGCGGCGCCTCTCGATAATTCCCGCGGCTTCGAGCCCGCGGAGGTTTGCAAAGATGTTGCTTTTGGAGCGCCCCAACTCGGCCGACAATTCGTCCATCGAACGCGGCGCATCGGAAAGATAAAGCGCCGCGACAACCTGGCCGCCGAGCCTTGTGATGCCGGGAAACGACGCGGCGATCTCGGCGCCTACGCCTTCAAGCAGCGCCTTTTGCGCCGACGCAACGCGATCGTCGATGCCTTCGGAAGTGGCTTTTTTCTTTGCCGAGGCTGCGCGTGTGCCGGTGGCCATGGCGCATCTATATCCCAAGTGTCGTGTTCATAGGCGCGTCGTTCCGCACCGGACACTCAGCCTTCGTCGGCGCAGAGAGCCGCGAACTTGCCCTTGGGCTGTCCGCGGAAAAACTCAACGGGGCACCCGGCGGGGCGTTTCACCATCTCGCCGATGGTGATCACCGCCGCGTCAGACCAGTCGCGAACGCCGTCGAAACGAGCACGAATGATGCCCTTTGGGTCGATGATCCACGTTTCGGGAAAAAGCTTTGTCCCGAACTTGTCGCGAACAACGGTCGATTCAGGATCGAGCAGCACAATAAACGGCGTTTCTTCGTTCAACACCACTTTGAGGGTGTCGCGAACATCATCCACACCCTCATCGGTGGACACCGTGACAAGCACCATGTCGCTGCGCTTTTTCAGCACTTTGCCAAGTTCACCGAGCGCGGGCATCTCTTCGAGGCAGGGTTTGCAGGTCTTTGTCCAAAAGTTTAAAAAAACCGTTTTGCCGCGAAATGAAGAAAGCTTTGTGGGTTTGCCGTTGAGATCGGGCAGCTCAAAATCCGGAGCCATTCGATCGCGCCCCGCATACGTGGGGCCCATTGCGCAAAACGACGAACAAGCGCTGTAGCGCTGGTCGTTTTGAGCGGCGCGAACAAATCCGTACACAGCGATCGCGGCAACCGCGATGAACACGAGCTGAACGATCGTGCTGACTTTCACGCGCAAGGCTTCGCACACAGGGGGGCGCGCGGCAACGTTTTCAGTCGCAGAGGAGTCGCAACAGACGTTCGGCCTCGATCGTGTATTTGGCTATTTTTCGGCCGTCCAGCTCAATCACCGGCACTTCCCAATCGTAGAGCGCACGTTTGTCGGCCGACGCTTCGCGATCGAGATCCACAATCTCCAACGTGAACGGCTCGCGTGTCTGGATTGTGTACACAACGGCCAGCGCTTCGTCGCACAAATGGCAGCCCTGCCGCGTATAAAACGTGATCGTTTTCATGCAACGGTTCGCGGTTGAAGCAGCGGCAACGACGCGCGCACCGAAACGCGAACAGGTTCAGGCGTGGCGATCTCCAAGGGGCGCGCAAACGTTTTGCCGTTGGCACCGGAGCCGATGGACGCAAACGCCGCTCGATACGCCGCAAAACCCCCTCCTTTTCGAACAGCGTGCATCACACTCAGGCCTTCGGCTTCACCCCCCGTTGCCAAAACCGCTTCAATCCAAGCCCATTTGGCGCTTGTCGCGCGCACGTCGGCGCGACCCTTGAGCTGCTTGCGAAGGCGCGCCAAACGATTCTCAACAACGTCGATTCCGGCGAAAGGCTCATTGGCAAGCGGCGTATTTCGCTTTGGGCAAAACGGCGCAATTCCAAGGGCAATGGGGACAATTTTGGAGAGTTCACCCACAAACGCCGCGCACTCGTCGATGTCGGCTTCGGTTTCGGTGGGTACACCCACCATCAAGTAGAGCTTGAGCCGATTCATCCGGTGGGCGCGCGCCAATTCGGCCGCCCGAGTTAAGTGTTTTGGACGCGCGCGCCTTTCGAGCGTTTCGCGAATTCGCTCGCTCGGGCCATCCATCGCTGTGGTGAGCGTTTTGTATCCGACCGCTCGAAGCGCACCAACGAAGTCATCGGTCAGGCGATCGGGACGAAGACTCGATAAGCCCACCTCGCATTGTCGTTCGGCAAGCGCGCGCAAAATATCCACGATCTTAGGGTGATCGCTCACCGCCGCGCCCACGAGGCCCACTCGTTTCGCGTGGCTCGGAATGAGGCTCAGCACCTTGTCTTTGGGCACCACGCGCATGCCGCCGTTGGTGCTTCTCCGCATGACGCAATAGGTGCAACCGCGCGAACAACCGCGTTCGGTTTCGATCAAAAACATGTTCGATAACTCGGCTTCTTCGGCCAAGATCGGGCCCCACGCGGGAAGCAGTTCGTCGTCACACTGCGCCACACGCGGCAGCGTTTCACCGTGGATCGAAGGCACAAACACGTGAGGCAACGCAGCCATCGCCGCGAGCGCACTCCTGCGATCCGAAGCGTCGCGAAGAACACGAAACACCTCGATCGCAAGCGTGTCGGCTTCACCCATCACAATCGCATCCACAAACGGCGCGAGCGGCAGCGGATTTGAAAATGTGAGCGGTCCCCCGGCGACCACAATCGGGTGCGATTCATTCCTGTCTTCGCGAAGCACCGGAATCTGCGCGCGGTCGAACAGCGTCACAACGCCCGCCAATTCAAGCTCGTAGGCAACGCTCAGCGCGATCACAGGAAATTCACTGAGCGCGCGCCCCGACTCGTACGAAAGCGCCTGGTCCGCGTCGTCTTCGTCGGGCAGAAAAAATCGCTCACAGGCCAGCGCTTCTTCGGCCTGAATCAAGCGGTAAATTTGCTGAAATCCGAGCGAGGACATGCCCGCCCGATAAGGTGATGGGTACGCAAGCCCGATACAAAACGAAGCGTGTTTGTCGATGCGCCCAACCTCCGAAGCGAGGCGGCGGCGAACAGCGGCGGTTCGGCCCGACAAACCCATTGTGCCGGCAATTGCCCCAAATGCGAGGCAAGCGCAAGCCACGTGAACTCTGATAGCTTCCTCAAGCCTATGCGTCTGCTCATCGCCGACAAGATGGACACCCAAGCCCTCGACGAACTCAAGGTGTTGGGTGTCGAGATTGTGTACAAACCGGACCTCACGAAAGACACCCTGCCATCGGCACTCGACGGGATCGGCATTTTGGTGGTGCGCTCCACGCAGGTCACCCCCAACGCGGTAGAAGCCGGCCGGCACCTCAACCTCATCGTCCGTGCGGGCGCCGGTGTGAACACTATCGACGTGGCATCGGCGAGTGCCCGCGGCATCTACGTTGCCAACTGCCCTGGAAAAAACGCCATCGCCGTGGCCGAACTCACCATGGGAATGGTGCTCGCCCTCGACAGACGCATTGTGGACGCCACGGTGGATCTGCGCGCCGGGCGCTGGGAAAAGACAAAATATTCGGCCGCAGACGGCGTTTTTGGCAAACGCATCGGCATTGCGGGCCTCGGCGCAATTGGGCGTGAAGTGGTGGATCGAGCGCGCGGATTTGGCTTGGAGCCCTACGCGTGGTCGCGCTCGCTGAGCCCAAACAAAGCGAGCAAACTCGGCGTTGGACACGCGCGCACGCTCGAAAATCTGGCTTCGATGTCGGACATTTTGACAATTCACCTGCCGCTCACGCCGCAAACCAAAGGCGTGATCAGCCGAAATGTGCTGTCCGCGCTTCCCGACGGAGCGGTCGTGGTGAACACCGCGCGCTCCGAAGTGCTCGACTACGCAGCGCTCGAAGAGTTGATCGTCAAAAAGAACCTTCGCGTGGGCCTCGACGTGTTTCCCGACGAGCCCGACAAGGGTTCCGCGCCGTTCGTTTCGTCGCTGCTTGAAAAGGGACTTGTATACGCAACGCCCCACGTGGGCGCATCGACCGAGCAGTCGCAGCGCGCCATCGCCGCCGAAACGGCGCGCATTATTCGGGCGTTTTTAACTGAAGAAGACGTGCCCAACGTCGTGAACATCTGCGCCACGTCACCCGCGCGCTACGCGGTCGTGCTCCGCATGCTTGACAAAGTGGGCGTGCTCGCCAACACCCTGAGTGTACTCAAGCGCCACGGCATCAATATCGAAGAGATCTCCAACACCGTGTTTGAAGGCGCCATCGCCACGTGCACAAAGCTCCGCGTTTCTGGCCGCCCGAGCGATGCGTGCGTCAAAGAAATCGGCGCCTTTGATGAGGTGCTGCACGTCGACGTGGTTCCGCTGCCCAATCTCGCGTGATGCCGCTTGTGTACACACCAACCAAGTCGCCTCGATCGCCGGCAAATTCCCGTAAAAAAGTGACGCGGTTGTGGGGAGCGGTAATGGCCGGCGGGCTGGCCGTTACCGCGTGCGGTGACAAGGAGGGGGGGTCTTTGGGGGCGGGGACGGCCGCCGTTCCGGCGGCCGTCCCCGCCCCCAAAGACCTCGCCGCCGAATGTGTACTCCCCACCCCCGACGCAACGTGGGAAAAAACGCGAGCGCAGGTGGGCGGGCCCGCGGCGTTTTTGCCCCGATCGGCGGGGGGCCTCGCCGCGGTGATGTTGCACTTCCCCATCGCCGTTTCTGAAGCGATTGACGGCCGCTCGCCCGCGTTTTGCGCGGCCACATTGGCCAACGACGGCGTGGGGATTGGGGCGGGGGACCGCGAAGCGGATCCCAAGCCCCAAACGACGGGAAGCCAGGCGCGCGCGGTGATTGGCCTTCACCTGCGTTGGCCCGAACGCCTCGTCGACGGCCTCACCAAAGGAACGTCGGCGCGATTTTCAGCGAATGTCGATGCCGCAACGCAGATCACGGTGTTCACCGCGCGCGCCCCCGAAGACGCTGTGATGGCATCGGGCGTTTACGGAAACTACCTGCTCATCGCGGCGCGGCCCGAAGATGTGCTCGCGGTGGGTCCGTATGTCGCGCGGACGCTTCCACAACAGGGCGATCGGCTTCCAACGGCGGGCGTGAAGATCGCCGGAGCAGCCGAAGGGCCGAACTTTGACCTGGCAATGCACATCGCGCCGGAGGCGATGCGCGGCGGTGTGTACACATCAGCCGAGCGCGCCGTGGGGCTTCTCGGTGAGCGCCTCGGAGCGTGGATGCCTTTGCCGACGGCGGTTGCACATCGGCTCCGCGAGGCAGTGAACCTTGTGCCGGAGATGGACGGGGCCGACGTTCGGCTCACGATTGACTCAAACGCCACGCGGCTTGATGTGTACACAACGCTCCGCAAAGGAGAAGCTGAAACCGCGGTGAAAAGGTGGGAGGTGGGCGATGTAAGTCCACTCCTTTTGCTGCCCAAAGACGCGCTTGCCGGCGCTCTCGTGAGGCGCACCGCTCCGAGCGGAGAAGCGCCCGGCGCCCAAAGCGGCACCAAAGCCGGGACCGGGGCCCCAGACGGAGAAACGGCGCCGGGAAGCACAAAGGCCCCACAAAAAAGCGACCCGGTGGGTACACAAGCCCCGACCGGCGGTACCGCAGCCGCGAGTACACAACCATCGGCAACCGGCGCCCCCGTGAGTACGCAAGCCCCGACGGGTGGCACCGCACCCGTGAGTACACAGTCGCCTGTGGAGTGGGATTTGGCCGGCGCGTTTGGACTCGGTGATGCCAAAGATGCCGCCGCGCTGCGCGAAGCCGTGCAAAAAATGGAAGCAAGCGCCGGCAACTGGCTTGCGCTTGGATTTGGTTACGACGGGACCGGGCCGTCGGGGTTTGTTCGCGCAGGTGTACACAATTCGGAGCTGCTCGACGGCGCGCTGAAAGATCTGTTGGCCCTTTCAGAAAAGGCAAAACCGAGCGATCCGGTGCGCGGTGATGCGCTTCGCGTGACAGCCGGAAAAACCGTGCTCGAAAACATCCCGGGCGACGTGTTTCGGCTGCGTTTGGAGCGCGCGAAAAAGGGAACAGCGCCGCCGGGTGAATTGCCAACCAGCGTGGACGTGCTCTTTCGCAGGCAAAATGACGTGTTTTTGGGGGCCACGGGGTACGCATCGCGCGATGCGTTGCGCGCGCTCATGGGTGGTGAAGGAGCGGGAACCCTCGGCGCCGTGGCCGAAATCGCAACGCCGCTCAGTCGCTACGGTGCAACGCTGATCGGCGCGGCGTTTATCGATCCAGGGCGCGTCACTGCGAGTCGCGCGGGCAGGCCCGGTTCGCTGCCGCCCGCCGCGGTGGTGATCACGGCGCGACGTGAAGATCGCGAAGGTGTACACTTGGCGCTTTCGATCGAAGGGGCATCGTCCGCTGTGGCCGAGTTGAGCAGGTGGCTTTTGCCATGAGTGCTATGTTTCAACCGATGCGCGTGGTGGCCATAACCGCAGCGTGTGCGGCGTGCGTGATGAGCGCGGCGGCGTGTATGACGCAGGGCGGTTTGGCCTGGGTAGAAGGTGTCGAATCGCCGCCGGAAGGTCCGATTTCGCCCGACCTGTTGCCGCCGCCTCAAGGCTCAGCGTCGGCCTCGGGTGTACCCATGGACGCGCCGCCGCTCGCAACCCTTCCACCGTGTGACGGCCCCGACTGCGAGGATGAAGTGGTGACCCTGCGCGACTACGGAAAAGGACCGCGCCCCGCGAACACTGGAGCCTTGCCCGACGACTTGTTTCGCAACACGTATTACGACTTTCCGGCCGAGGGCGCGGGCACAAAAGACGCTACGATTTACGATGCAACGTGCTCATCCATCGCCAAAGTGACGCGTGACTTTCACGATCGCGTGTGCGTGCAGGGAAGCGGAAAACTCGCGTCGGGCGGCACGGTGAGTTTCGCCAAACGCGGGTGTGAATGCGCCGATGTCTGCCCGCGAACGGGACACAAAATCTGCTTCGAAGCGCTCGATCCAAAGAAGTTTCCGCACGGGCGCGGCGCCACCGGAAAGCCGATCGTCCCGCTGTATACAATCGCGGTGGACTCGGCGGTAATTCCCCTTGGAACGGTTGTGTACATCGCCGACTTTGTGGGGCTTCCCAAGCCCGACGGAACCAAACACGATAGGTGTTTTTTGGCGGCCGATCGGGGAACGCGTGTGATCGGCCGGCAAGTGGATGTGTTTACCGGCGACCCGAGTGTGACGGCGCAGTGGAACAAGCTGGTGCCAAGCAATCGCGGTGTACGCGTGGTGTTAAACGACTCCAAGTGTCCAAAACCCGCGCCGTGAGGGTAAGTTAACCCATTTCACATCTACCCATTTCACATCTCCCCGTCCACCGGTCTACCCGTCTACCCGTCTACCCGTCTACCCGTCTACCCGTCTACCCGTCTACCCGTCTACCCGTCTACCCGTCTACCCGTTTGCCTGCTTGCCTATCTCCCGTTTGCCCGTTCTACCCATTTTGGCCCATCTGCCCGCTTGTCACTTACCGACTCACCAGTCTACCCGTCTACCCATCTTGTGCCCGGATCGGCCGACCGTTTGGGGCCGCGTTTTTGCGTTGAGCTGAAGTCAAACCTCTTGGCGGCGGGGATCGTTGTTACCTGACAGCGTCGACGGCCAAGAGGATCGTGCCTCGCCGGCAGCGTTTTTCGGGGAAGGAAGGGGGCTTCTGTTGTTGTTGACGCAGAAACCCTCCGCTCGTTTGGAATGTTCACTCGCGTGAACGAACGCTGCGACTGTATGAGTTTCGTCCCGCCCTTCGAAACCGCTTTACAGCCGCCTTGCAATGGGTGCATATTTCGTGGGCTATGATGCGAGGTGAGGAGGTTATCTTAGTTCGCCCGCCGGGTGAGAGGCGCCGCGCACACTCAACGGCACAGCCGCATCAATACTCCAGCGGCGCCCCCACGGTTGATTTTGGATATGAGTGTTATGAGAGTTTGGGGCTGGGGTACGTAGCGGCCTATCTGCGTCGGCACGGCGTCTCAGTGTCCATTTTCGATGGCACAATCGATCCGGTTCGCTGCGAAGAAATGGTGGACGTGATTGTTGAGAAAAACCCGCTTCTCGTAGGGTTTTCCATCCTGTGGGACGGGTATGACGACGTGAGAAAAATGTGCAGTCAGGTCCGGGCACGCGGGTTTCGCGGACACCTTACCGTTGGACAGCACTTTGCCACATTTAACGCTGACCGCGTGTTGAACGATACACCCGAGATGGACAGCGTGGTGCGTTTTGAGGGTGAACATACAGCGCTTGAAATGGTAGAACGATTGCGGGCGGGGCTTGATTTGCAGGGTGTGTTGGGGGTGGCCTTTCGAAACGGAGCGGGCGGGGTGATTGAAACGCCGCCGCGCCCTCTTGTAGCCGATCTCGATGCGCTGCCCTTTCCAGCGCGCGATGTGCTCAGTCGCAATCGTGACCAAATAAACTGGGTGACAATGAGTGGTTCTCGCGGCTGCCCATGGCGTTGCAAGTTTTGTACAATTACAAATTTTTATAAAACGCCGCCGGGTAAGATCTTCCGTCACCGCAGTCCTCGCTCCATTGTTGATGAAATGGAGCAGATTATTGAGCTTTATGGCAAAAACCGATTTTCATTTACCGATGATCAATTTTTGGGTGCGGGTTCGTCGGGTCGAGCGTTTGCGCTTGGAGTGGCTGACGAAATTCTCCGCCGAGGTCTAAAAGTTGCCATCTACCTCGCCACAAGAGCCGATTCCGTGGATGAAACGGTGTTTGCGCGCCTTCGCGACGCGGGTGTTGTGGATGTGTTTTTAGGTATTGAGTCGGCATTTCAGCCAACACTCGATTACTTTCGTAAAGACATCACGGTTGACCAAAATCGTAGAGCTATTGGCATTCTCAAATCACTTGGAATTGGCCTCCATCTTGGCTTTATCATGTTCCACGAGCGGAGCAGCCTTGATGAGGTTAGAGCCAATATCGATTTTCTCCGCGAGGTCGAATTGATGTCATGGGAAGGTCCGGGCATGTTTTTTGGAGACATGTCCATCTTTTCTGGAACCGATTTCATGCGAGAAACGCGAAATAAAGCACTGTCACCGGAGCAGGCGTACAAGGCTCCTTGGGATATCCAAGACCCTTTAACCCGCCGCTATCGATCGTGGATGAGGACCATTCTTGCGCCGCTGGCTACGCCGTTTCAAACGTTTTCGCGGCACCGCGCACGCGGTTCGGTTCCGGCCGGTGTTTTACAAATTTGTGAGGAAAAAATGCGGTCTACCTCGTTGGGTATTGCGTCTGAAATGCTCGACAGGGTCAAACTCAACTCCCAATCTGAATCCCACGTGGACGAGGCCCGAAAGACAATGGAAGACGAGGCCACTCGCCTTCAATGTGCCCTTGAAATTGCGGAGATGTTGTCGGACCAATCTCGCGCCGAGCCGGCACGGGCGGGGCTTTTCTTATGATGGCCACAGAGGGCAAAAAAATAACCGGAATAGACCGCTGCGACGTCGTT
The DNA here is from genome assembly GCA_016712345.1 of Polyangiaceae bacterium. Classification (GTDB taxonomy): domain Bacteria; phylum Myxococcota_A; class Polyangia; order Polyangiales; family Polyangiaceae; genus JADJRH01. The sequence goes on along the minus strand of JADJRH010000011.1, from coordinate 47,480 downwards.
CTTATTCGCCCGCGCGGAGAACGTTATCGCGCTGAAAAACAACGCCCCGCAGCGGTGGGGCCTTATTACGATTGTTATGAAAGTCTGGGGATGGGTTATGTGGCGGCCGCCCTGCGAAAAGCGGGAGCACGTGTGTCAATTATCGACGGCACCATTGACCCTTGGACCACCGATGAAATTTTAGAACGCACTCTCGCTGCCAATCCGGTTTTGGTGGGTTTTTCGATATTATGGGAAGGTTATCCCGATGTGCAGGAGTTTTGCCGAAATCTCCGTGCTGCCGGGTATCAAGGTCACCTTACCGTTGGGCAACACTTTGCCACCTTTAATGCGCGCCGCATTCTGGCAGATACTCCTGAGATGGACAGTGTGGTTCGGTTTGAGGGTGAAGAAACCGCGGTTCAGGTGTGGGAGCATGTTCGATCTGGAAAAAGTCTCGAAGGTGTGCCGGGGATTGCGTACCGCAACCCCGCCGGTGCCGCTGTTGAGACGCCTACCCGCCCCCTTGTTCATGATCTTGACGTTCTACCCTTTCCATCTCGCGACGTGATGGAGCGCAATCTTGACCGCATTCATCAAGTCACCATTTCAGCATCACGCGGTTGTCCGTGGCGTTGTAATTATTGCAGTATCACAACGTTCTACCGCATTCCGCAGGGAAAGGTAATTCGCCATCGCAGCCCCAAATCTGTTGTTGACGAGATGGAGCAGATTGTCCACAAGTATAACCGTCGCCGTTTTTCATTCACGGATGATCAGTTTATGGGCGCTGGGCAGAGTGGACGCGACTTTGCGCGCGCTTTCGCAAGGGAGATTATCGACCGCGGCCTTGAGGTTTACTTTGCATTTGATACGCGCGCCGATACCATCGATCGCGAAACCTTCGCCCTACTCAAACGTGCGGGTTTGTGGCGAGTATTCATGGGCATCGAGAGTGGGTATCAACCAACGTTGGACTACTTTCGCAAAGACATTACCGTGGAACAAAACCTGAAAGCGGTGAAGATCCTACAATCGCTTGATATCGGGTTTACCATGGGGATGATCATGTTTACGGAGCGCAGTTCTTTGTCCGAGGTGCGCGCCAATTTGGCCTTTCTTCGCGAAACGAATGAATTTGGACCCCAGGTGTTTTTTCAAGACTTGTCCATTTGGAGTGGTACAACATTCATGGAAGGTCAACCCGGTGGAGACGTGGCGGATATGTACACTCGCGTGTATGAAATCGCCGATGCCGGTGTTCGGCAGTTTCGCTCGCGCATTCAAGAAATGCTTCAACCCCTTGCCGGACCTTACCAAAACATCGTTCAGCACCGCAATCGAGGCACCTTGCCGGTGCCGTTGATTCAACGCTGCGAACAGAAGCTGCGCGATGTAACGATGAGTGCAGCGGAAGATCTGCTCTGTTTGGTGGAGCAACAAGAGGCTACGCCGGCAGCTTTGGCCGATCTCACTCGCCGTGTTGAAGGAGGCGCCGTTCAAATTCAACTCGCCTTGGATATGGCAGAAATGTTCTCCCAAGGTTCATTCGAAAAAGGTTCTTTGCCTGGATCCTTGATGCTGGGCAATGATGTTTGACTGTCAAAAACAGTGTAGCAATGGAGGTTCTTATGCCCGTCAAACCCGCTCTCAAAACGCCTTTTCCCGCCGACGCCGATGGGCCTCTCAGGGCCCACGATACACAATTGCAGGGTTTGGAAAGGCTCATCACTCGCATTTTGGGTGAGCCGGAACTGGTTGAGAAATTGTTTGATGCTCCCGAGGCTGTGGCTGAAGCGGCCGGTATCAAACTCACTCCCGTTGAGGTCAAACGCATTCGCGCCATGCCCGACAACGTGCGGGCCAAAGTAAAAAAATGGGCAGGCGAATATCAAGCAAGCTTTGTAGAATCACTTAAAGAGTACAAAGACGATATCCATTATCTCTCGCAGGACGAGCTTTTTCACCTGCATCAATCGCTCCTTGATAGACGCCTTGCCACGTGGCGCTACCATGGAGAAAACAGCACCAACCTCGGATTTGTGATTGATGATCAACCGGCAAGTCCGGCGGTGGCCCCCGATGGCCGTCGTGTGGACCTATACCGTTATATCAGCATGGCCGCCGCCGCAATTCAGGTACAAGAGAAAGAAATTGCCGAGCTGAAGGCGGAGGTTCTCCGATTGCGTGAAAAACTGGGCTAGAGCACCGAACACCTTGAATCGCGAATAAGTTCAGCAATTTGCTAATATCGGAAATCTCCAACAATCGCGGGGTGCTCTATAACAGCACGGTTTCGGTAAGGCGCTAGGACGAAACGCCCACCGTTTGACGACCTCATTCTGCAAAGGCGAAGCGGACGGTTTTTAGCGCTCCTTCTGGCCCAGGTTCGCGTGAATCACGGTGCCGTTCAGCACGGGCTGGGCGGCAGCGAAGGCGATCACCTGGGCGATCTCCTCCGGTTCGATGAGGCGGCCATGCCCCGTCATGGAGCGGAGGGCATCAAGCACCGCCTCTTCTCCTCCCACTCGCATGCGCAGCATCTCTGTATCCGTCACCCCCGGGCAAATGCACACGGTGTGGATGCGGCGCCCAAGTAGATCCTGGCAGGTGGCACGCATCATCCCCACCAAGGCGTGTTTGGCGACCACATAGGAGAACACTCCGGCCACGGCTTTCTCCGACAGCGTTGAGCCCACATACAGCACCGACGAGCCATGACCCATCCTCGGGAGCAGGAGCCGGTTGAGGATCGCGGGAGCCACAAGCTGCACCTCCAACAAGCGCCGCAGCACCTCCGGCGAACCCAAGTCCGCCGTGTCCCGCTCCAGCATGCAGGCGTTGTGGACGAGCACCAAACGCTCGCAGTCGGCGATAGACTCAATGAGCGGTGCCTCCACAGCGCGCTCAAACCCCGGCTGGGACAGGTCTACCTTGAGGTTGAGCACACCGTCGAGTTCGCAGCGCGCCCGAGAGAGGTTCACAACCCGCGCCCCTTGCGCGAGGAAACGCTTCGCCGTGGCGAAGCCGATGCCCCTACTGGCCCCCGTAATGACGAGTGCTTCGCTCATGAGGCCCCCGGCAGGATGTTCTTGGCAGGAGGTGGAACGGATTCTGGCTCCAAGCTGTGGAATAAGTCCAGCCTTAGCTGGGTGAACGAGTGGAAGTCACTGCACAGCCCCTCGGCCAGGGCCAGGATAAACGCGGCTTCGATCGTCTGACGGCTGAGGAGGAACCGCATGAAAAGCCGGCGCGTGGAGGGTGTCCTCAAAGCCAACGGATCCCCCTGTTCGAGTCGCTTCAGCAGTTGGTTCGCCCAAGTGAGATACTCCTTGCTCGTCTCGGGACGGTTGCAGATGGAGCCTTCTATCCGATAGTAGGTATAGAGTGGTCTTGCCACATGATATATGCTTTCCAGATCGTCGAAGCAGCTGACGTAAAAGTACACATCCTCCCAGCGCTGCATCCAACCCGGCCAGCGCGCCCTCACCGAGCTGCGGTCGAATACAATGCCAGCGTACGTATGGACCTGGCTCGTGAGGATGTCTTCCAGCTGGACCGGCCCTGTACGGAGCAGGCGATCCATGCTCTTCAACTCCACGCCCGTGGCATGGTCGATGAACAGGCACCGGCTGTACGCGGCGCCGTGGCGATGGGCCAGCGGCACGAGGATCTCCAACGCCTCTGGGTCCAATGCGTCGTCGGCATCAAGGGTGGCGATGAAGCGCGCTCGCGCGGCATCCATCCCCGTGTTGCGAGCGTTGGCCGGGCCGGTGCCTATCCCCTCGGTGAGAACGCACCGGAGGCGGCTATCGGAGAAGCCGCCGTCGCGCAGTAGGCGCGCGTAGTCTGTGCCGTCATCCGAGGCGATGACGACCTCCCAATCGTCTCGCGTTTGCCGCAGTACGCTGCTCACAGAGCGGTGGATGAAGGCCTGTGCTTTGTAAGCGGGGATCACGACAGAGATGTTCGGTACCAAGGTGGGTCTCGTTTCTTCAATGGGCGGTGACCATTGTGGTCCAACCCGTCTACCCCTTGCAGTTCATTAACTCAGGCCCAGATGCGCAGTGATGCCGCCATCGATCACAAGCGCGGCTCCGTTGATATAGCCGCTTTTTTCCCCGACAAACTGAAGCGCGATGGCGCCGATTTCATCGGGATGCGCCACGCGCCCCACAGGGGTGCGCTCGATGACCCTGGCAAGGTGGCCTTCAATGCGATCAGGTTGAACCCCCATCGTCGTGTCCACATATCCGGGGCAAATCGCGTTGCACGTAATGCCGTATTCGCCCCACTCCGCGGCAATAGCACGCGTGTAACCGATCATCGCGTGTTTGCTCGCCACATAGGTCGACGAGCGGGCCGCTCCATACAACCCTTGAATGCTGGCGATGTTGACGATGCGGCCCCACCCGGCGGCTTTCATCTTCGGCAGTAGCACCCGTGCGAAGAAGAAGACCGAGCGAAGATTCGTGGAAATCACCCTCTCCCATTCTTCATCCGAAACCTCGTCGATACGTTGAAATGGTCCGCCATAGCCGGCGTTGTTGATGAGGATATCGACCGGTCCGAGCGTTTTTTCGACGGTCGCAACAGCCGCTTCAACATTGGCGCGGATGGAAACATCACATTCGACGGCAGCGGCGCGCCCACCCACGAGAGCCGCGTTCTCTTCGGCCACCTTGCGCGCAGCCGAGAGATCGATGTCGAGGCACGCAACGGCCTTGCCATCAGCAGCCAGGGCCCTGGCAGTGGCTGCGCCGATCCCTCGGCCCGCACCGGTGACAATGGCGACCCGCGCCGTCATAGAATGACCTCGCGCGGGCGGATCCCAACGTCATCATACTCCTTGAACCCCTGCCGCATCGCCGTATTCATCTGCCAGCTTGGCTACCGTCTTGGACAGAACGCAGCTGCCCCGGTGACGATAACCTGACGCCTAAATGGAGCCGGTGGAGCGCGTGGATGCGCATGCATCCAATTGGAGACGATATCACCTCGCGTCTCTTGGGTGCAAGCGCCAAACAGCTCCGAGCGTTTTTTCCGATCCGCCTTTTTTCTTCGCCTCATCCCTTGCCCATATAGGCATCTGTGGAATATCCGAATACAAAATGTGCCCGATCGTATTCAATAATGTCTCGGCGCAGTTTCTCGGCATGCTTCGTTATCGCGCGGCGGCGAGGGTATGTTCACCCGCGCGAGCCGATCGCGCTTGCTTTCGCCCTACCGTTGACGCATTGTCGCTCAGTCATGCCGGGGTTTTCAACAGCGCTCCACCGCCGCTCCCGCTTTTGGAGGGACTTCTATGAACGCAGCAGCCTTTTCTTCTTCGCCCCAATCCCGCCGTTTAACCGCTCATGTGGCGTCGGGTGATGCCCTTGACGTGCGTGAGTTTCACGTGAATGAGCGCCTGAACGAGCTGTTTGAAATTCGGGTGCTCGCACTGAGTGAAAATCCCGACCTCGATTTTGAAGCGGTGGCCGGTCTGCCCATGAGCTTTACCATCCGCCGTGGCACGGGTGATAACGACAGCCGCTCATGGTCTGGCATCTGCCGGCATGTAGAACAGGTAGGGGTCGAAGAGCGCGGTCTTTCGGCGTACAGCTTCACGTTGGTTCCCGCGTTGTGGCTGCTTACTCAACGCAAAAATCATCGCATGTTCCAGCGCGAGTCTGAAGTGGATATTGTCAAAAAGCTCCTGTCTGAATGGGCTATCCCATTTGACGATCTGACAGGTGCCCACGGTAAGCGTGAATACCGCGTTCAATACGGTGAAACCGATTTTACCTTCCTTTGCCGTATGCTTGAAGACGCCGGTACCACCTTCTTTTTTCGTTCCGACGGCGAGCAAACGCGGGTGGTTCTTTCAGATTCTCCCCACCAAAACCCCCTCCGGCAGCCTAAAATTCCATTCCGGGATAACCCCACCACCGCGGAGCGGGAGCATGTGACAAAAGTTCGGCCGGGTCGCTCCATCCGGCCTGGTAAATACACAATGCGCGATCACGACCATCGGCGCGCCCCGTCGTTTAACCTCAAGGGTTCAATTGTTGGGGCCGGTGGGGTAGAAGCGGCGCTGGAGCAGTTTGAGTACGCACCGGGCGCGTTTGTCATGGAGTCCGATCGTGGGGAGGTTTCCCCCGCGGGTGACGATCGCGGGCGTTTTCGCGCCGACGATCGCGTGGCTGCTGTGCTTGCAGAACGTCGCCTCGCTGCGGAGCGCGCCTCGGCGCGCACTGTTGGTTTTGAAACCAACACGGTTGACTTGGCGCCCGGCACTGTGGTTGCTTTTCTTGACCATCCCAAGAGTGAACTGGCCGATTCAAAGCTGTTTCTTGTCACTGCATGCCACCTTACCGGTGAGGTGAATAGCCAATGGACATGCGCCTGCGAGGCCGTGAGCGCCGAGGCTCCCTACCATCCGCCCATGGTAAGCCCCCGCCCCCGGACAAGCGGGGTAGAAAGTGCCACCGTTGTCGGCCCCGCGGGTGAAGAAATTCACACCGATGAACTCGGACGGGTACGTGTACACTTTCACTGGGACCGAGAATCGCAGATGAACGAGCGATCTTCGTGTTGGATTCATGTCAGCCAGCCGTGGGGTGGAAGCGGATTCGGCGGGACCAATCTACCCCGCATTGGACAAGAAGTGATTGTTGACTTCTTGGGTGGAAACCCTGACAAACCGGTGATCGTTGGGCGGCTTTATACAGGCCTTCAAACCACCCCGTACAAGTTGCCCGGCAACAAAACTCAAAGCGGTTGGAAAAGCCGATCTTCCCCCGGCGGCGGGGGTGATAATTATAACGAGATCCTGTTTGAAGATCGCAAAGGCAACGAACTTGTGCGGATGCAGGCCGAGCGTGACCTCAATAAGCTGGTGAAGAACGATGAAAAGGTACACATCGGCAATGACCGGCAAAAGCGGGTAGACCACGACGACGCGCTGAGTGTGGGCCACAGCCGTGAAAAGCGGGTAGAAGTCGATGAACACGTTACCATTGGCCATGACCGGCAAAAACACGTTCTGAACGATGAAAGTGTCACCATCGGTCATGATCGGCAAAAGGTGGTTCAGCACGACGAAAACAGCATGATTGGCCGCGATCGCACCAAGTTGGTTTTGAACGACGAGGCGATGGCCATTGGCAACGACCGCAACAAATATGTACACAACGATGAAACGGTGACCATCGGCCACAATCGCGACAAGTTGATACGCAATGATGAAACGGTCACCATTGGCCACAATCGCGAGCGGGAAGTAGGCCGCGATGAGAGCGTGCGCGTTGGGCACAACCGCACTCGCCGGGTTGAAAACGATGAGTCGGTGACCATTGGGAATAACCGACAAAAACGGGTGAAAGGCAACGAGGTTGTCAACATTGGCAAAGACTTGGTGCAAACCGTTTTGGCCAATGCCCGCGAGGTAACAGGCCTGCAACGCAACGTGGTTGTGGGGATGAATCGGTCTACCCAGGTGGGCCTTATCGATTCTACAATGGTGGGCAAAACCCATCTTGTGGCCATCTCCCCATCGGGCGAAGGGTTCTTGGATCAGGCGATTTCCATGACGCGCACCATGCTGCAAGACAACTTGATCATGCAGGGCACAACCGGGGGCGCGTCCGCCGTTTTATTCAACCGTTCGGTCACCCTCAGCACGGGCACCGGAGCCACAATATCGGTGGTAGATTCTGCCAATCTGGACGAAGGTCCACCCGCACCCAACACCAAAAAAATTGTGCTTGATACAGGCGTGGGCGCTTCCATCACGCTGGAGGGTGGCACCATCAAAATCTCTGCAAAAGACGGCATTGTGATTGAGTCGGCGGCGGGCGACACCGTGATCAAGGGCAAACCCATGGTCAAGATCAACCCCACCGAGTCAAACGAGTCGCTCAATGCCAAAGACCCGGGAGCCACCATCACCCCAGACTCGAATAATGAGGCAGCCGCCGGGAAGGCCAGCGCTCAAAAATTCGTGCCGGTGGCCAAAGCTGCCGGAGCCAAATACGGCGTTCCCCCCGCACTGATTCTCGGGCTGATGAGTCGTGAATCGGCGTTTGGTGCAGCGCTTGACTCCAAAGGCTATGGTGACCACGGAAACGGCTTTGGCGTGCTTCAGGTTGATAAAAACGCGCACACTCCGGTGGGCACCTACAGTCCCACCAGTCCAGAGCATATCGATCAAGCCATGGGTGTGTTTACCTCGCAGCTTGAAGAGGTGAAGACCAAGTTCCCTGACTGGACTTCCGACGAGCAGATGGTGGGCGGTGTTTCGGCGTACAATGCGGGTCCGGGCAACGTTCGGACTCGTCCCGACGACGATGCGGGCTGGGAGCAGCTGGACAACAACGAAGGCAGCGACCGCACATATTCGCGCGATGTGTGGGCGCGCGCCCTGTGGTTTGCCAAAAACCTCAAGTGGGATCTACCCGCGGGCCGTCAAGATGACCTTTCAACAGGGCATGACAAGTGTCCCGAGGTGGCGGCTGTGCAAGGCAGTCCCGACGTCACGTTCAACGACAAACCGGCGCTGCGCCGCGACGATACCTTTGCAGAACACAAATGTGATAAACACGATGCGCATGCCGGTAAGGTCAAAGACGGCTCCTCGTCGATTATGATCAACAGCGACCTTCCCGCGGCCCGCGAGTTAGATCCGGTGGACTGCGGCGGCTTCCCAAGCAAAATAAAGGCCGGCAGCCCCGATATCGTCTTGGGAGGTTAGGTCAACTACCGCTCTCGTTCGGCCATCACGGCAAGTCGACTCGCCTCGTCCAACTCGGCACTCTCAGCCATTCGCAAGAGCCACACACGCTCAATTCGCATCATCGCCGCTCGCGGAAGACCCAGTTCAGAAAGCACATCTGCCAACATTCCGCGCTCGGCCGCCACCACAAGCCGCGCGTATTGCTCTACCCCAAGCGGCCCACGTTCGTTTTCCAGTTGAGCCACGTAACCTGCATCAAATGCCGCCAAAAGGCCACGTTTGCCGCGGCTTGTTTCGTTGTCAATGGCGCTTTCCCAATGTTTTTTCAACTCCGCCCAATCGGCGGCTTCCAAGTTATTTTCTTTCAGAATACTGTTTGTTTGATTTTTGCGCCGAGCGATGGACGCAGTGATTGCCCCGCACCGCTCCACCGAAAACACCGCAAGCCGCTGCTCCCAGGTGAGCATCACCGGCTCGGCAGGCGGCGGCTCCGGTGGAATTTCAACAACCAGCGGCATTGGTGAAAGCAGGTTGGGCAACCGCTCGGGAGCCGAAGGTTGGAGCGAGGGCGCCCACGGTGAAGGATCCACCGCTTCCCGCGGCGATTCGGCCGCGGGGTTGGGTATAGCGGTAGAAAAGGGTACCGCCGGTTTGGCATTGGTAAACCCGAATGCCAGGGTGCTGCCCATCAGCTGGTCAACGGGCAGGGTAGCCCCGGAGAGGAGCGCGTTTTCAATGGGTAGGGCGTCGCGCGCCGGTGCCATGGGTAGGGCGTCGCGCGGTGCCGTGCCGGCGTTTTCGGCGGTGGGGCTCATGAGGGTAGGTGGCACTTCTGCCGCACGTGAAAAGGGCATTGCCGGGCCTTTCTCCATGCCCGGACCCACCGCTTGGGTATGGTCAAACATCGGCGCCCGCGCGGGCACCGGCGCGCGAAGCACTTCACTCGTGTGAGCGGTTGTGATGGTGGCTCGGCCGGTTTCATCGGGGTGAGCCACGACCAAATGACCGCGCCACACAAGGGTTGCCGTGCCTCGATTTGTATCTACCCACAGCGTGTCGGCGCGGAGCTGTATCCTTTCTTCACCCCTGCCCCGATCGACGTTGACCAACGGATGGAGAGGCACCAACCGTGTACTCAAATCTCCAAACAGAGGGTGAAGGTTTTCAAGCACCAACTCTTCATCGTCGCCAAAAGGCTGTGGCCGGCGCTGATCGGGCGGTGCGGCGTTGAAGTATGAAAAGTCTAAGTCGTCAGGGAGCGGGCGTTCGTTCCAACGGGCAGGATCCCACCCCGCTGATTGGCCTTTGAGACATCGCGCCCGAATAGGCCAGTGCGGTGCAATGGGCCCAAACCCCACGGCGGGCACCTCCTCCGCACGCGAGCGGAAAACAAAGCCCGGCGGAAGCAGGTTGGGGGCTTGAATACCCCCTGTTTCGTTTGGACGTGCATTGGGGCCCAGATCACGCCCCACAGGGTTTTCAGAGCCCAAACCGCGGGCGGCCCGTTGCCAGGTGAGCGGCATGCGCATTGTCGGCGTGGGTTCACCCAATGCGCCGCTGGATTCAAACGCGCGGTCGCCTTCCAATTGGATGGACTTGTCCACCTCGCCAACGCGAATTCTGGCGATCCACCGCGGTACTCGCCTGCCCCCCGGTGCGTACGCATGTCCGGTGAGAATGACCTCGGGCATGCGCTTGAGAGGCACATAGTCCGAGGCCGCCTTGAGCGCGCCGTCGCTCTCATACTGATCGGCCGTTACAACCGCCTGGGGTGTGGGCGACAGCGGCGAACTCCCCGGCCGCAACGCAAACGTGGCCTTGCACACCAAGGTCAGCACAAAGCCCCCATGGGTTGGGCGCCATACCATTTGCCCTGTTGCAAGCGTGGGCGGTGCGACGATCTCAATCACCGGCATCTCCTTGTGTACACATCACTTGAAACACTGCGCGGTATGGGTAGGCGCTGTCTCGTGGCTGCAAATCACCGGTTCTAAAACGTACGGCCCTGGTGCCCATGGGGGATGGCGCACAATACGCTATCTGGAGCCGCAATGCGAGAGGTCGCACATCGGCCGGCTGCTCGATTTGTTTGCACGGCGCAAGGCACTCAAGACTTATCTTTACCTCCCCGTTGGTAAAGGCTGCCCCAGCGCATTGGAGAGCGCGGTATGAGTTTCGTCCCCGCCCTTGGAGTTTCTGATTTTCGCAATCTGCGTGAACTCGGGGCGGGCTACGTTGATAAGACCGACTTCATTCGTCAGGTGGTGGACGACATATGTCCTCCGCGATATTGATCATCGCGATGAAGCGTTTTGGAATTTTCTCCTGTTCTCCGGCTACCTCAAGCTGGGTGAGCGTGGTCCGCAACGAGGGTAGACCTACCGGTTCTCTGTGCATTCCAAACAAAGAAATTCGCTAGAGCACCAATTGGTTTGAATCGTGAGTAAAATCAGAAGATTAGTGACTTGAGAAAGCCGAGAAATATCGGCTGGGTGCTCTAGTCTTTCCCAGTGGAGGAGGCTCGCGCCTCCTCCCCCGCACGGGTCGCTCCTGAGCATTGCATGTCTCGTGTTGCGGCTTCCCACGCAATGCGCCGCGGCCGGGGCCCTACCCTGCCGCAGGTCTGTTGGGCCATTCACGTCGTTTGCTTCCTTTTCGTCAATCAGTTCAAGCAATTGCGGAACTGTCATCACATTCTTGGTAGCCAACGGGTAGCCAACCGACGGATCGTTCACCGATAGGCTTGTTTGCTCGCTGGAAATGGTCGCGGACCCCTCCTTTTTTACCAAATGCTGCACGTTGGCTACGGTCGCGCGCGCAGCGATCTGAAGTGTACCTTCCGCCAGATGGGCATAGCGAGTTGTACTCGCCGGAGACCTGTGGCCGAGCATGCCTTGAGTTTCTTGCATGCTCCACATGCGACCCCAGCATCCCGAGATGAGCATTGAAGCGCAGGTGTGCCGCAGATCATGCCAGCGCACGCGGCGCGTGATGCCGAGGGTGCGAAGATGTCGCTTGAAACGATTGACCCATGAGCGTTTGCCGGCTCGCTTCGTTCGGTGGTGAAGGTGTTTGCCTCGGTCGCGGCGCGCTCCGCCTTGGTTTGGAAAAACAAGTTTGGAAGGATTGCGTGGCGCGTACGACGGGAGAAGTTTCAACCACTCCTGCGCGGCAAGAAGTCCGATTCCGAAGAGCGGCACGTATCGAATTTTTCCGTTCTTGGGTGCGCGACCCTTGGAGCCGAAGCGCACGGTGACTTCGGGACGGTCACCATCGACGCGAATGTCGCGCAGTTCCAAGTTCATCATTTCGCCGAGGCGCAAACCGGTTCCGATGGCAAACAAAATCATCCACCGATCGGCGGCCGGGATTAGCTCGTTTGTCCGAATGCGCTCGATCTCTTCAGCGCTCAGGTAGGTCCACGGCTCTTCGGTTCGCTTCTCGCGCGCAATCTTGATGTGGGCGACCGGGTTGGAGGAAACAAGTCCGGCCGTTGGAGCCTGTGCCGCGGCGAATAACATTCTGAGGAGCGCCACCGCTTTGACCACGGTGCCCCGGCTAATGCGTCGCGTTCCGTCCTTGACCGGGCGTTTTCGAAGCACCTCGTACCACTCAACAACCAGTTTTGGTTGGTCGGCGAGTGCTCGCATGGGGATATCGATAATGGGAGTTCCCTCCATGTTATTGCGCCACACGCTGCGGAGTTTTTTAGAATCTTGAAAGTCGCCACTCAACTCGCGACTATTCAAGAAACGCTCGCCAAACATCCGCAGCGTCACCCCACCAACGGGCGGCGCGCCCACCTTTGACAGTTCCATCAAAGTCGCACGCCTTACCTCGTCGGCTTCCTCATACGTTGGGTAGACGCCCAGGCTCCGGCGCTCCCCGGCAATGACCATTCGAACCTGAAATCTACCATCGCCGAGGGCAGACACCGAACCCGCGCCGTTTGCTCTCTTCTTTTTCAGATCTTGGTCAACAACCTGACAGTCAGACTCGAAGTCTGACGTGCCTTGAGTTTTGGTAGACGCGAGAGTGGCAGTTTGCGTTTCCTCCAAACTGCCACTCTTAATCAAGACCAAGGTTCCAGGTTTGGGCCCCTTCTGATTGGCACTTTGGTTCTTTTTTGAACTGACAGTTTGCCTACCCGTGAGAGTGGCAGTTTGTCGCGTGGCGCGAACGGCTGTTGATTGGCTCATTCCTTTATGTCCTCAATCGAGAAACCGAACTGTTTGAGCGCGCGGCGTGCTCGTGCTCGAACGATATCGCTGACCGGCGGTTCATGTTGGGGTTGATAATGTTGCCGCATAGCAGCTCCCCGACGTGAAGCTCCCTCCGAAGAAGTACTACTATACTCGTTCGCCAATTCCCGCAAAACCGTTTCTCGTTCATTGGCGAGGCGGGTTTCTTGCTTGGCAATCTCGGCAAGACGCTGCCAAAAGACCGCGACGCGACTGTTGCGGGCGCTCATGGGCACCTCGCAAAATTGGTTTCCCCCGATGGGTTTGGATGGTTGGGGATCATCGTTATCTCCCTGAAGTTCGTCAGCATTGACTGTGGTGCGCCGGTGATACGCAAGGCAATTGCAATGCGCAATGGGTGGTGGCGCGACAGCGTTCAAGAATATGTCTACCTGTAAGACACTTTCCGGCAGTATTCAGGCTATGAAATGAAAACAATAATAAGATGTTGCAGCGGATTTGTTCCCGACCTGTGAATACGCCTACCGGGACGTGGGGGTCGGCTCGAATAGCAATCGCGCCAACTCGCGCACGCCCATGTTTGGGTTGACCGCTTCCATACGAACACGTGTTTCCAGGTCAACACAGGCAAGTCGCTTTAATAACTGCACGTACGATCGATGGTAGATTTTCCCTAGAATGCGCCAGCGATACCGCCGATTTTCGGCAAGTTTCATCGCCGCGTCGCACCGTGCAAAGGTAGAGGACGCGAAGAGCAGAGTGAGTACCGCTTCTCGTGTGGAGGAAGTGACGAAGAGCGCGGTGACCTTCACGACAGCTCCGATCATTGGTGCGGGCGTTCGGGCCGGCCAGCGGACGAGAAGACCTTCCGGTAGCAGAAGCAACGGTCGACCTTGGATGATGGGATTATGAATGGCGTGAACGCGACAGAACTGGTCCATCGTGAATCTCGGTGTTCACTCCAGATCGTGCGATCCGGGTGGGGTTAGAATCTTCGGGCGATCAACCGCGCGCAGTTTCGATTTTGTTGAGCCGATATGTCTTGGCACCACAAAAAGGGAATACGCGTAGTTGTTCGACGCCCCCCGCATTACGTCAAAGCTATGGTGAAGTTATCGTTCGCAGGTCGGAGCAGTCTTAACCACTGCGTTAAAAATTACGCGTTAAATTTCAAGCGTTTCGAATAAAACATGAAGATTCTTTTTCAAGGGGAGGTTTCGAATTGCCGAACCAATAACACCCCGGCGGGTCCGCCATAAACGCTCGGTCGGAAGCGATCGACAAGTTGGAGCTTTGCGGCTGTCGGCGAATGTTGTCGCGTCTAAACGGGATAGATTCAACCCGGCCGTTGTCGCGTATAAAAGTGACGCACGCCGCGATTTCAATTGAGCAAATTCACACAACCACATTGCCCCCGCGTTCTTTTTTGGATACGCGGAACGCACAGTGTTTTTGCGTGGGCGGAGTTGGGTGCGCATTGCGGCGCTACTGAACCTCTTGGCCGCCTTTTTTGTGGTTGTGACGGCCAGTGCGCAAACCCCTTTGCGCGGTCCGCGCCTTGTGTACGCAACGATCCCCGGTTGTCCCGATGAAGCCACGTTTCGCGATGAAGTCGCGACCATGTTGGGCGGCATCGACCACTTTCGAACCGACGCGCCCGACGTTGTGCGCGTGTCATTTTCCAAAGTGCCCGGCGGGTATCGCGGAACCGTTGAGTACACACCTGCGAAGGGCGAAACGTGGCCCGCCGAACACAAGACCGGCGGCCATTGTCTCTTGCTTGCGCAGGCCGTTGCCGTGATCGCAAGCCTGCGCATCCCCGACCCACCGGCGACGCCGGCCGTCACCGCTCCGCCCGAACCCACAGCCACCCCAACGGCCACGCCTACCGCCCCGCCCGCGCCCACGGTTACGGCCGTGCCCACCAATCCGATACCCTCGCCGCCACCTCGTTCGCCGGGCCCTCCCGACGATGCGCCCTTCGTTCCACCTCCGCCCCCGTTGCCTCAAATGGACCTAACGATCACCCTCAGCACAGCGCTCTTGATGACGGCCGGCTTTTCGGCCGACGTGGGCCCCGCGCTTCAAATTGGCGGCGGTATTCGGCGGGACTGGTTTTCGCTGGATCTGGAGTTGCGCGGTGTGTTCCCTGCGCGTGCCGTTGCAAGTGATCAACTCAACGCGGCCATCCCGCGCGAGCCGCGCGAATTTGATCTGTCGCAATTGAGCGCGCAGCTTGTTCCTTGTGTACGCTTTGCAACGTACCTCGCCGGGTGTGGTGTGATTGGTGTGTACGCACTCATCACGCAAGACCGAACACAGGGCACGGATTTTTATCCAGGGTGGAGCGTCGGTCCGCGCTTTCGCGCGGAGTACCCCTTTGCCGAACGGTTCGCTGTGTTTGGTTTTGGTGAGGCGCTGTTCACGCCTTACCAACAAGGCGTTGCCTACGAAACTCTGCCCGGCCAGCCGGACACGCCGGGCATCTCTTGGCGACTGTCCATCGTGTCAGGATTTTTTGGCGTCGGAGCATCGGTGAACTTTCAGTGACGCGCGAGGGTTGTATGGATGGTGTACATCAACGGTGGTTCGTCTCGCTGGCGTTGACCACGGCGTTCGGCATGCTTGGCGGTTGTGAAATGCCGACCGATCCCAAAGTGGACGACAGCAGCGGCGGCGAAGGCGGCGCACCCACCACCAACACCAACAATGGCGGCGAAGCTGGCAGCGCTCCCGCGGTGTGTGACGGCACATGCGTATTGCCCGCGCCGATCGGTTTTTTCGGACCCACGTTGATCGCGACGGGCACGCCCGAATCGGTGAGCACGTGTCCCGCGTGGACGTCGGGCGTGGGGTTTCAAGGTTTTGCGGATCTATCCATTGCGCCGCACACCTGCCCCACGTGTACATGTGGCCCCGCGGCTTGTGTACTCCCTGAAACCATGCACGCATCGGCGGCAAAGTGTGCAAACGCCGAGAGCGCGATCACTACGCCGTTTGATGCCGCGCCCGGCTGGGAGGGCACGTGTACACAAGACAACGCCATCGCGGCGAACCTCAATTGCAACGGTGCCCCCTGCGTCCAATCGCTCACCATCGCCGCGCCCACCATCGAACCGTGTAAGGCTGAAGAAAAGGGCGCGGCGACGCTCCCTCAAGCAACGTGGGGAACGGTCGCGCGTGAATGTTTGATCGCTCCACTCGGCGGCGAGGGCTGCGCAACGTGGGGCCAGATCTGCGCGCCCGAACCGCCCGCGGGCTTTGCGTTGTGCGTGTACCGTGAAGGCGAGGATCCCGCGTTTGCGTGCCCTATGGACTACCCGCATCGCCGCGTCGTGTTCGCCGGCACAGCGGACGGTCGTGATTGCTCTCCGTGCGAGTGTGGCGACCCAAGCGGCGCCGAATGTGCCGCGATCGTTTCTGCGTTTACCGATGGCGCGTGCGGTTCGTTCTTGGGAGGTATCACCCTCACCACAGAGATCGAAACGGGTTGTTTCGATATCCCGCCCGGTTCCCCACTGGGCAGCAAAGAAGCTTATTTGTCACTCGACAACCCCGGCACGTGCGCACCTTCCGGCGGCGTTCCATTTGGCGAAGTGACACCGGCCGGACCGGTGACCCTTTGTTGCCAAACCGAAGACCTTCCCCGATAGCCAGCCACAAAAACCGCCCATCAGCACGGGTTGGTCGCACTCCGAAGTCCCACAAATCTCAGGGCCCCCAAAAATCGTCATGCGCCACTCCTCACTTTTTGATTTGCGGACATTACAGGCCATGAGTCACGAGAGCCCACCCCACCCAAACGGCTCCCCGCCACAGTTCGAGGATCTGTACGCGGCGCATTCCGCTTGGCTTTTGCGCTTGGTTTGGTCTTACGGCGTCACGGGACGCGACCGAATGGACGTGGCGCAAGAGGTGTGGATCACAGTTTTTCGGCGTCTCTCAACTTTTGATCCCGCTCTCGGTGGCGCGCGGGCTTGGCTTTCAGTGATCACCCGACTCCAGGTTCAAAATTGGCGCAGATCGCGCGCGAGGCGCCCCGAGGAGCCCGGCGAACACATACCCGAGCCACTGGACCCGCAAACGCCAGAATGCACAGTGACCCAGCGCGAGCGGGCGCAGGCCTCGATTGCGTTCCTCTTCCGCGCCATCCCCGACGAGGCCCAGCGAGAAGCGTACATATTGCATCGATTGGCCGGCTTAACGCAGCGGGAGGTTGCCGATGTGACAGAAGCACCGGAATCAACGGTGCAATGGAGGCTGAAGATGGCGCGCCGCAATTTGGAGCAGGCGAAACAGGCGATGACGGAGAAAGAACGCGACGCGATGCGCGCTTTTCTCCTTCCCTTCGCCACCGTGGATCAGGTCATCGACGCGGCGGATCCAGGCGTCACCGACGAAGAGATCGCGGCCCTTTGGAGTCGCGTGTCCGACCGCATCGCGGCGGAGCAGAACGGCAGCCAGTTGGACCGAACAGCCAATGCGCAACCAAGCCCACCACTTTCAGAGCCTCCCAGCGCAGCCGGTCGCTTCGCATTTACGCCGAATCAACTTCTCGCAAGCGCACTGGCCGTGTTCACCAGTGGAGTGGTAGCAGGTGCATTGGGTATTCTTGCTTGGCAGTCCGCCGCCGTTCAATCGCACGCGGCCATGGTAGAGCGACGGCGCGACGTCGCAGCAGTAGAAGTTCCAGCGGTTGAGTCGCAGAGTGCTGAACGCAAACCAGAGCACAGCGCGCCCACCACCCCGCGGCCGATTGCCACCCTACCACCCGACGGGAACGCCCTATTCAAGCGCATGCGCACGGCGTTGGATCGATCGCCGGCCGAAGCTCTAACCCTTGTTTCGGAGCACGCGCGCCGCTTTCCACGGGAGAACGCCGAGGGCCGCGAGATCATCGCAATCCGCGCTTTGGTTCGGCTTGGCCGTAAAAGTGAGGCGCGCGACCGCGCCTTGCGTTTGGTGGAGCGCAGTCCCGGTTATCGCGCCGCGGCCGAAGCCGCTTTAGAAAATTCGTTATGAAAACACTCCTCACTTTTTGAGTTGCGGACATTACAGAGTGAGCGTTTTTGACGCTCCCAACCTCGCCGGTTTCGGTGAGAGGTCAAAATGCGCTGCGCCCGGTTATCCCCCCGGCCGGGTAGATCTGCGGTTTTGACCTCTCTCTGAAGCCGGTAAGGCAACTCGAAAGGTTGTATAGCGCTTCTCTTTACCCATGCCCGCATGGGTAGATTCGGGTTTGGTTCGTTCATGATCTGACGGTTGATCGGCTTCATGGAGGGGACGCGCGCGCGTTGACCTCTCCACATCCTGCCGGGTGTTGCGTGCGTCCTTTCCCTGAAGCCGATCAAACGAAAGTGGATATCAGGTTTTCTTCGCCGATTGCGGTGAGGACACACGTTCGCAACGCTGCGTTTCCAGCCCACGTACGCGGCCCTTGCCGAATGTGTCTCCTCCCTGGAATCGGTGAGGTTCATCGCGCAGGAAACTCACCGGTGAAACGGTGGAAGGTGCGGCCACGCGACCCGGCAGCGACCCCCCGGACAGGCCGCGCAAGGCTGCACCTTCCCACCGCCGGGGGGCACGGACTCTACCTATGGGAATGATCGGTACAATCCTCACGTTTCTGCTAGGCGCATGCGTCGGCCTATTGGTAGGGCTTTTCCTTCAGGGCGGGCAGCGCATCGAACTTGCGAAACAAGCTCTATTGCAAGAAGAAATGCTCGCCAAGCAGGCGCGCGAACACGCCCAAATGTTGGCCGAGCAAGCCGCGAATTTGGCCGCCGAACAGCACGGCGAAACGCGCGCGCAACGGTTGACGTTGTTTGCCGCATTGGAGAGTCAGATCGCCCTGACAGGTGCGGCGCTTGCCGCCCAAATTAAGGAAACGGCCGCCGAGCACCGAAACGATCTCCCCTTGGCGCAGCGTCTACCCCCATTGGCTCGACCCGGTGAATCTACCGGCCATTTGTCATCCGATTCAACCGCTCTCTCTCCCATTCTCAACCCTCACAGTTCAGGTTCTACCCTTCTTCGAGTCGGGGACGATGAAGCCACACCGCCGAGCGGATGGAGCATCGAAATGATTCGAGCCAAACACCAACAGGCGGAGCAAACCCACCCATGAAGCGCGCCCACCGCCCGCCGACGCTCATGCGCTTTGTGGAAGCCTTGCGCAAGGTGCTAGAAAATGCGCCCGTCGCGCTCAACCGTCAAAGCTTGGCCCTTACCGTTCTCGACCTGAACGACGAAACGGGTTTTCAACTCGCCCTACAAATTCATCGCCGTATAAAAGGCCCCAACCCCGCCGAGGTTCGCGAGCGTGCCAACCTGAACGGCGCAGAAAGGCCGCTTATCGTGGCAGCCTCACCCTTTCGCTCTCTTTTCGTGCCTAATGACCCGCTATCTACCCACCTTGAACATCTCGCATCCCAGGGTGAAACGCCGGTTGTGATTGTTCGGTGCGGACTGACCGAGATCACGACTTTGGAAGCGATCGAAGCGGAGGCCAAACTTCACGAACAATTGGCCGCCATCCCCACGCGCAAACCGAGCAGAAACGGGCCGACCGGCTTGCGTACACAAGTCAACCTTTCCAACGACCTTTTCAACGTTCAACCCTGGTTTCAACCCATCACCGGTAAGGCTTGATATGGATTATGTGGCTCTAGCGACCTTCTTTCTCGCCTCTTGGATCGTCTTGGGCGCCGGGTTCGCCGGCCTTTATTTCACACTGACCGCGACATCTAAGTCAACCACGCGCCAATACGAGGAGGCCAGCCACAACCTCAGCATTCAACTCGACGCCATCACCGACAAACAGGCGAGCGTTCAGGGCACCCTTGAGGTGATGCGTACACAAAGCGCCAAGCAACAAGAAACGCTTGAACGGCTGACGACTCAGCTTGAAGGCCCGCAGAGCATGAGGCGCCCACGATGACCAAGGCGCAATCGACACGGGGAACCTACCCACCAAGCCGCCCCACACGCCGCGCATTTTTGGGCGGCTTGGCAACCTTGGTAGGTGCTGCCCTCGTTTCTGACCATCCCGAGGAAGGCGAGCCGCCTCCAAAAGCAGAAGCACGCTTTTGACACGTCATCTCTGATCCCAGTTTTCGGCACCCGTCGATAAGGGGGACAGGATGTCGCGGAAAGCACGGCAAGCCAGTTTTGTGCAGGCAAGCGCGGTTCACTCTCGACTTGTTGCGTAGCAAACAAAGCACACTCTCCGCATGCGAGGTTCTACACTGAACATCCGACACAGTTAACAACATCTCCAAAATGAAAGGATGCGCCATGAACGTGCAAACGTCATTTCTTTCAGGCAGCAACCAACCCGCGGCGAACAAGCCACTTTTGAGGCTGATTTGGTTCGCGCCGTGGGTCTTTTGGGTCATCCTTTCTTTTGCACAAGGCGCATGCACCTGCATCACGAGTGAAGCGCCGCCCCCGCGCGAAATCGTCGCATGTGTACCCCAACACGAAACGCGTGCTACCAAACTTCCCACCTCGCCCGCAAGTGAAACCGCCGCGGCCGGTAGCTTACAAGGGACATTTTCTGTCACCCCCACCGGTGAAGCTTCTTTTGTCGTTCCTATACCCACGCCATCGGGTAGAGCCGGGATAGAACCTAAAATTGCCCTCGCTTACAACAGCTCCGAGGGTGACGGTGTAGCAGGTCAAGGCTTTTCGCTCTCGGGTTCATCGGCGATCACGCGTTGCCCCAAAAATATCGCCCAAGATGGGGAGATCCGCGCCGTCCGGTACGACAGTCAGGACAAACTTTGT
Organism: Polyangiaceae bacterium; assembly: GCA_016712345.1. GTDB lineage: Bacteria > Myxococcota_A > Polyangia > Polyangiales > Polyangiaceae > JADJRH01. The sequence goes on along the minus strand of JADJRH010000011.1, from coordinate 26,795 downwards.
TTGGATGGTCAACCGCTTGTACAAGTCGCCGAAGAAACGGGACAACTTGAATACCGGACCTTACCCGACACCTTTGTGAAAGTGGTAGGTCACGCGCCGATCGCGGGCGTTCCGCAATGGTTTGAAGTGTTCGCTCCGAATGGGGTGATCACCGAGTATGGTAGAAGCGCCTCAACAAGACCGCGCGGACCCGCCAATTCTACCCGCGCTTGGTTGGCAGCCAAAACCCACGACGGCCGCGGCAATGCGTTGACCTACGGCTATTGTTTCGCCGATACCGAAGAGTACACCGCCGAATATGCCCTTGATGAAATTCGGTATACCCAGTTCGACGGATCTCCCGCGCTTGAAGCGACACGCGCTGTCAAGTTTGTGTACGCGCAACGCAAACCCGAGCAAACCAGGCTTTCTTTTTCGCATGGAATGGCGGTTCAACGCTCTTTGCAACTCAACGAGATCCAAATGGTCGGCCCCGGTGAAGAATTGGTCACATGGGTAGATCTGGAGTACGCAAAGAGTGAAGCCACCGGCCGCACCTTACTCATAAAAATGGAAGAATGCGCGGCCGATGGAGTCTGTAAACCCGCAACGCTTTTTTCATACTCCACCCATGAAAAAGGCTTTATCGATCAATCTACCGATCTCGATTCGCCCACGTCCCGCAAGGCAAGCCCCATGCTTGTCGATATGGACGGCGATGGGTTGGATGACGTGTTGATCCCTGACACGCATCCCGCCCTTTCTACCCCTTCCAACCCGATCACAGAATGGCGGCTTTTCCACAATCGCACCCTGCCCGGTGAAAATATCACCTTTTCAGATCTGACCGTTCCTTACCTTCAAGATGACGTGTTTGTCGCCGATCCCAGCGGTCCCGCCGACCCTACCCAACTACAGCCCGAACTGGGCACCGTCATTGATTACAACCAAGACGGCCGCAAAGATATTCTACTCCATGACATCTACCAGCAAGGCGTGACATGGAAGGTCTTAATCGCCAAACCCGCCCCTCAAGCCGGACCCAACACCCCGACATTTGACATGGTAGACACAGGGATCGCTCGCCCCTTTGGCATCGGCGCCCAACCCACGCCACCCGCGTTGTCTACCAAAAACGGCTCCATGCACTTGGCCGACGTCGACGGCAACCGCGTGGCCGACTTGATACAATGTACCGATCACAGTGACGAGCTGACCGGTGACCCTTCCAAACCTGAATGGAAGGCCCACCGCTGGAACCCGGCGCAAGGTGGCTCACCGATGGGATTTGACCCGGAGGGAGAAGTGATCGAAGCGCTCGAATTATACCGATGCGATGTCGATCTGAAAACGACGGACATCGACGGGGACGGCAAAACAAATTTGCTTGTGGTGCCGCTTGAAGTGGCGGGTGATGGATCCGAAATTCAGGGCGTAAATTATGAGGCGCTTTCCCGCAATGAAAACGGCACATGGGAAATTCGCGAAACAAATCTACCCATTCCCGCCCCAGGTGGACGCGTTGTATTTCTCGATGTGAATGGGGATGGTCTACCCGACGCAGTAGAGTCAGGTTTTTCGAACGGCGGGCTTTATACACTGCTCAACACCGGAAGCGGTTTTGCACCCTCGGTGCTGAGTTTGGGTGATAGCGGTTACGGCGGGCAAGATGCGCTTTTCCGCTTTGCAACCCCAATCGACGCCAACGGAGACGGACGGCAAGATCTTCTCGTACCCATGTTCGCCGATGGACTCGGCGCAAGTGGAGAACCGCCCGAATGGGTGTTTCTCATCGCACAACCGGGCATCCAATCGACCGGCACGTTCACCATCGAACCATCGGGCATTCCATTTGAGCCGCTCTTGGGTGAAGCGGTTACTCTTGCCGATCCTCACGGGCCGCGCATCGGCGATCTGAACGGCGATGGAGCTTCGGATGTTGCCATTTGGTTGAGTGGCAAGCTTCATATTTTTGAAAACCAAGCCCGCGATCAAGACCTATTGATCGGTGTACACCAAGGCTCTAACCCGCACGATCCTACCGATCCTGAATATGTGCCCGATGTGAGCATTTCGTATGGACACCTGACCGATTCGTCCATCACGACAAACACCGATTCAGGCGCTTTGTCCAATGAGAGCGCGCTCTACCTTTCACGATGGGACAAATCCAACGATTGCACCTACCCGCGACGGTGCACCGTGGGCGCGCGCCGCGTTGTTTCCGGCTATAGGCTATTTGATGGAGTGGATGGTGAGCGCCGGTATAGCTTGCGGTACCGAGACGGACGGGTATTCGTTGCGCAGGGCTTTTTGGGATTTGGCGCGCGCTTTCTGACTGACCTCGACACGGGGGCGATCACCGCTGACTTTTTTGATAATCAATCTTTTGATGCCACTTTTCAAACCTACCCATTTGCAAAGGTGCGATCGGCCCAATGGCGATCTACGCCGGGATGGGAAGGTTTGCCCGATCCTGAAAAAGTCGAATTGTCCTTTTTAAACACGACGCGCCTTGTCGTGCCCACGAACAACAGCAAAACCTATTTCACGCTCACCACAGAAAACCGTTTGCGTCAAGCGCAAGGCGAATTTGATCCAGCGGTACAAGGGTCGAGTTTGTTGGAGTACACGCGAAGCGTTGAAAATGGTGCGGCAAACGTGCCCATATTGCGCGACACAACCGCCAAGATCACCAACTTCGATGACTTTGGAAATGTGCTTTCTGAAACGTCTGCGACGGTAGGCGTTGACCTGACAACCACGAACGAGCGCACATTCAAAAACGATGTTTCCACATGGTTGATCGGTCAACTTCAGACGCAAAAAGAGTGCAGCACTGCAAGCGCTTCGACGCAATGCCGGGCGTACACCCGCGCCACCACACCTTACGGGGAGGTTTCGAGCGAAACGGCGCAGGATGAAGGCGATCCCACAACGCGGATTGAGGTCAGTTATGGGCGCGACCAGCACGGAAATGTGACCTCCCTCACTGCGAAAGATCCCAAAGGCGCCGAACGCACCTCCACGATTACGTACGATTCAACTGGGCTCTACCCGCGCGAACATACCAACCCGGCCGGCCATAAAACCACGACCGCGTTTGACCCGAGGCTCGGGGTGGTGACCCGAATCACCGATGCAAACGGGCTTGTCACCGAGCATCAGGTAGATGGTTTCGGGCGCCTGACATTGGAAAAGCGGCCCGATGGAACGAGTACAAGTTTTACCACCTCGCGCACAAGAGACGGCGGGCCAAACAAGAACGCTTGGCGCGTTCGTGAGCGGACGATCGAGACGGGAGGGCAGGACGAAGAGATCGAGCGAGATGCATTCGGCCGAGTGGTTCAACATTGGGCGTACGGTCCGACGCCGGAAGGTCAAACGAACGCGCCGCGGATCACGCAACGAATTGAATATGATCGGTTGACGGGTAGAGTCGCACGACGGTCGATCCCCATGCGCGAGGATGCCGCGATCAACAAAGTCGAATGGGATGAGTTTGTGACCGACGGCTTAGGCCGGGAGGTGAAACGCACCACGGCTTTCGGCGCCACCACCGAAACCGAGTTTAATGGACTGACCATCAAGACGACCGATCCGCTTGGAAACGTGACCCTCGCCGAGCACGACGCGATGGGTAGAAAAGTCACCGTAACCGACGCCGCCAACGGCGTGACGGTGTACACCTACGGGCCCTTTGGTCGATTGGTAAAGGTCACCGGGCCGGACGGTGCCGCCACACTCAGCACTTTTGATGCCATGGGTAGACCGATCGCCACGGTGGACCCTGACAAGGGAACGGCGGAGCAATCCTATAACGCCTTTGGTGAGTTGGTTTCATTGGTAGACGCCCTCGGAAACGAAACCACGTTCGAGCGTGATACCCTCGGTCGAGTGACCAAGCGCCTCGACGATTTGGGCGCTATCACCGAAGTCACAACGTGGGAATTTGACACAGCTCCGAACGGAAAAGGGAAGATCCACCATGTAAAGAGTATCGACGCAGAAAAAACGTACACCTATAATAAATTGGGAAGGGTAGAAAGTATCAGCCTAGAGGTCACAGGGAGTGCCCCCGCGATGACAGGAACGATCGGTTACGACGCGTTCGGTCGAGTGGAGACGTTGACCTACCCAACGGCAAAGAGCAATTCACCTTTCGCACTTGTCCAGGAGTATGACGCGCACGGGTTTACCCGTAAGGTGCGCGATCGAAACACCGACCTGACATACTGGCAACTCACTGGGGTAGACGATGCAGGCAGGTTTGCGCAGGAACAAATGGGCAATGGTGTTTCCACTACCCATCGAACCTATTTCTCCGCGCAGCAAAGGCTAAAAAACATCACCACCGAAAACGCGGCCGGTTTGGTGCAGAGTTTAGAGTACGAATGGGATGCTCGCCTGAACCTAAAAAGCCGCACCGATGATTTGCAACCCCAACACACCACGGAGCGATTCAGGTACGATGCACTTGAGCGGCTGACGTGCTCGTATTTCTCGGCGCAAGAAGACGTCTCGGCGCCTTGCGATTGGAGTTACCAATACGCGCCGAACGGCAATCTGACATACAAGTCAGACGTGGGCGCGCTGGAGTATAATGATCCTACCCATCCTCACGGCGCCACCGCGGCCGGAGGCGCCGCATACGAGTACGACGCGACCGGCAACCAAACGGCTCGCCCCGGAGGGGTGAAGGTAGCGTACACCGCATTTGATCTACCCAGAACGATCACCCAACCGAGCGGAGTGATCTCGTTTGGATATGACGGCGACCAAAAACGTGTACGCAAAACAACCGCAACGCACGAAACGCTTTATTTCGCCGACCTGTACGAACGGGTGAAAGACGCGGCGAACGCGATCACCGAACGGTTTCATGTGCGCTCCCCGGAACGCGTGATCGCAATCGTCACCCGCGGCGGGAGTCAACCGGGGGTGAGTTACGTACACGCCGACCACTTGGGATCGGTGGATGTTCTCACCGACGCCGATGGGAAGGTTACCGAGCGGCGCAGTTACGATGCCTTCGGCCAAAGGCGAAATTCCGAGTGGGGCGCCCCCATACCGGCGAGCTTTCCAGATTCGTTTTCGCTTGGTTATACCGGTCACGAGGATGATGGCGAGATCGGTTTAGTCAACATGAAAGGGCGAATGTTTGATCCCAAGTTGGGTAGGTTTTTGAGCACTGATCCCATCATTCAGGATTGGACATTTAGCCAAGCATGGAACCCTTACAGTTATGTTTTCAACAATCCGTTGACCTATACCGACCCAAGCGGATTTGACGGCGAACCTCAGCGCGAGTCGGGCGTGGTGTACATGCCGGAGGCAAATATCAAGGTGCCAGTCCCGACGAACGGGAATGCACCGCCCAAGGAGGACAAGCCCAAAGAAGAGAAGAAACACGGCGTAGGCGAAGGCGAAAACGATGTCAACACAACCGGGTTGATCACCCCATTGGTTGAACCCGAAGAAGAAGGGGAAGACGATCGACCGTGGACGGAGCACCCCATCGCTCACGGGGTTGCCGGGTTTGTCGGCGGGTTGGGGCTTGGATATGTACCCTTCGCCGGGTTGGCCGAGGAAGCCCTCGAAAAAGCCCATTTGGTGGGCCCGATCTCCCCAACGTTTCACTATGCGAAAGCCGCAGGCATGACGGTAGGTGGCTTGATTAGCGTGGTGCAAGGAATCAATCAGATAGCCGGCGCCCTATTGCTTGCGCCTGAAGTTGGCCCCGGCGGGATAGTGATTGCGGATCTTGCGCTGGCTCAAGCGGTCGGTGGCGCGGTCAACATTCAGGCGGGTGTTACCTCGGCCATGTCAGGCGCGCGTGGGGTTCCCGTGGGATCCCAAAGCTCGGCAATGGCCTCAAGGGTAGACAGTCCGTCATCAAGGGCGCTTGGCCGAGCACTTGAGAACGCGGGCCACGTGCGCCCACCTGGAGGCGCGGCGCACCATATCGTGGCAACCAATGCGCCGGCCGCGGACCGAGCACGTACGGTTTTGGCGCGGTTTGGCATCGGGCTTGATGACGCCGCCAATGGCGTTTTTCTACCTGGTAACCGCGCGACAGTTAATTCGGGGGGCAACGCCGTTCATTCTACGCTGCATACCGATGCTTACTACGGTACAGTCAACAAGATGTTAGAGAACGCCACCAGTCGTGCAGAAGCCGAGGCCATTTTGGGGTCGATTCGCCAAAGTTTGCTTAACGGGGGACTTTGATGCGTGTCTTCGAACCTACAATTGAACCCGGCTACGAGTGGATCAATTGCGAGCACCCAACAGATTACGAGGTCTTCGGCTCTTTTGATGGGACGCCGAAAAAACCAACATGGCGTCCGATTGCCGTAAAACGTGTGCGCGCGGACAAGAAGCACGATTTCAAGGCATCTGACTTCCCTTGGATTGGATCGGATGCCTTGATCATGCGGCGGGCGGCAGTTGATGCGTTGCACGACTTCCTTGAGGCCAACGGCGAAGTTCTGCCGCTAACTACGACCGATGGCATTGAGCTTTTTGTTCTGAACGCTCAAGTGATTGATTGCCTGGACCTGCCCAATTCCTCCGTGATGTTTGTCCCCGGAACAAGTCGAATAATGCACATAAAAAAGGCCGTGTTTATTGCTTCTGCGATTGGATCCGCTGACATCTTCCGTTTGCCGCATCGTGGAAGTGTCACATACGTTAGTGAACGTTTTGTCGAGCGCGTCAAATCATCGGGCCTGGTGGGCTTGGCCTTCAAAATGGTCTGGTCCGATTGAAGCGGGTTTTAAACACCTTGTCCGGCGGGTGTGCCCAACGCCTTACGGCATCACGGCCTCGATCACACGACAACGATGTGCGCGAAGACTTCGGCCAGAACTTGTGCCCAACGCCTTACGGCATCACGGCCTCGATCACTTTTTTCGAAGAGCCGGAAGACAAAAACAATCACTGGTGCCCAACGCCTTACGGCATCACGGCCTCGATCACACTGAAGCTCCTTTGCGTAGTACAAAATGTTTTTGATGTGCCCAACGCCTTACGGCATCACGGCCTCGATCACTTGCATTCAACTCCCGACTACGGACCGAGCTAAGATGTGCCCAACGCCTTACGGCATCACGGCCTCGATCACTTCACAAGCGCAAGCCCCGTCCGCCATCTTTCCGCGTGCCCAACGCCTTACGGCATCACGGCCTCGATCACGCGGTTTTGACACGCTGAAAGCGATCCACGACGCGATGTGCCCAACGCCTTACGGCATCACGGCCTCGATCACCTTGTTGGCGAGCGCACCCACACAAGAAGCGCACAGTGCCCAACGCCTTACGGCATCACGGCCTCGATCACTCGCCCGCGGGAGGGGCAAACACCGGCCCCTTTGCCAGCAGTGCCCAACGCCTTACGGCATCACGGCCTCGATCACTCAGCCAAGATCAAGCCAAATTGGTCAGAGTCATGCGTGCCCAACGCCTTACGGCATCACGGCCTCGATCACCCGACGAACAGTCTTCGAGGTTTCTCGCGCAATACAAGTGCCCAACGCCTTACGGCATCACGGCCTCGATCACTCAAGTGGGGGGTCCAGCCCGGCAACATCTATTGGTGCCCAACGCCTTACGGCATCACGGCCTCGATCACTGCTCTAGGCCCAGGTGCACCGAAGAGCCAAACTGGTGCCCAACGCCTTACGGCATCACGGCCTCGATCACGAAGGCGAGCATGACTATCAGACAATTGTGGTTGACGTGCCCAACGCCTTACGGCATCACGGCCTCGATCACTTGACGGCGCGTACAACGTGACATCCGTCGTGAGGTGCCCAACGCCTTACGGCATCACGGCCTCGATCACTCGCCCTCGGGAGGGGCAAAGATGCCCTTCTCCCGGTGCCCAACGCCTTACGGCATCACGGCCTCGATCACCGAAATGATCGCGTCGGCGGCGTACGGGATCGCGAGCGGTGCCCAACGCCTTACGGCATCACGGCCTCGATCACAATCAAATTGTCCATGTCATTCTGCGCGGCGAGGCTGTGCCCAACGCCTTACGGCATCACGGCCTCGATCACTCAGTCACGATCCAATTTTGCCGGGTGTCGAGTGCGTGCCCAACGCCTTACGGCATCACGGCCTCGATCACTGGCTGAAACGTTTCGGCTCGAAGCCCGCGCGCGTGTGCCCAACGCCTTACGGCATCACGGCCTCGATCACAACCACGTTTGCTTTCAACGCGCCCAAACCAGTCTTGTGCCCAACGCCTTACGGCATCACGGCCTCGATCACGTCAAACGTGCTTGGGCCGCGAACGGCTTCGTACAGTGCCCAACGCCTTACGGCATCACGGCCTCGATCACTCGACTTCGGCGCCGCCGCTCACGCCTTGATCCTGGTGCGTGCCCAACGCCTTACGGCATCACGGCCTCGATCACCGTCGGCCGTGGGCACGTCGGCGAAGGAGATTTTGTGCGTGCCCAACGCCTTACGGCATCACGGCCTCGATCACCTTTTTCGCGATTGGGCGACTTTTGCGCGTATTCCGGTGCCCAACGCCTTACGGCATCACGGCCTCGATCACGTTATACCCCTTCGATTGCGACCCTGACGAATGGATGTGCCCAACGCCTTACGGCATCACGGCCTCGATCACCTGCACGTTGTGCGCGGGCGACTGTTATGGATTTGGTGCCCAACGCCTTACGGCATCACGGCCTCGATCACCTACCAGATAAAGGTAGGCAGGTTGCAGGGGACATTCGTGCCCAACGCCTTACGGCATCACGGCCTCGATCACCGGGATCGGCGTGGCTTCGTACATCTTTCGCGCCGTGCCCAACGCCTTACGGCATCACGGCCTCGATCACGTGGGTTGGAAGCAATGGCGCACGCAATGAATGTGCTGTGCCCAACGCCTTACGGCATCACGGCCTCGATCACACACGGCTCTTCAGCACAACGTCAAACCCGACGAGTGCCCAACGCCTTACGGCATCACGGCCTCGATCACACCTGCCCAGTGCCGCCCACCCCGCCGACACCACGTGCCCAACGCCTTACGGCATCACGGCCTCGATCACTCTTTGAAGCAGAGGTGCTCAGGAAGCCCGATGCGTGCCCAACGCCTTACGGCATCACGGCCTCGATCACACGAGTACACATTTGAAGTGAGCGCTGACTATTTAAGGTGCCCAACGCCTTACGGCATCACGGCCTCGATCACGTACGTGCTCGCGACCGCGGAGCAGGGCGGCGTACTGTGCCCAACGCCTTACGGCATCACGGCCTCGATCACGCTCTCCGTTTTTTGTGAGGTGAACCGAGGATAGCGTGCCCAACGCCTTACGGCATCACGGCCTCGATCACCGGCGCTCCTGCAAGCTGCTCACGTTGCCGCGTGCTGCCCAACGCCTTACGGCATCACGGCCTCGATCACCGCATCACGCGAAATAGATGCGTTGCGCGAGCCCGCTGCCCAACGCCTTACGGCATCACGGCCTCGATCACTTGCAACAGCATCGTGGTTTATTTCACCGATCGCTTGGCTGCCCAACGCCTTACGGCATCACGGCCTCGATCACTCTCAGGCGAGGCGCTTCCCCTCGCAGATGTCGAGCTGCCCAACGCCTTACGGCATCACGGCCTCGATCACCGCTCTCTCTCTCCGCTCGCTCCCGCAAGCCTCCTCTGCTCACCCCCGCAAGCACCTCGACCAAACGGACGCCGCGCCTGCACCGCCCGGCCGCGGCTCTCCCGAAACCGCCTCTTCCATACGGTTCGGCACCGCTCATGGACGGTCCTGACCTTCGCCGACGCACTTTCCATTGAATTTCCCTTCGATTCGGTTGCCAAAGACCAAGCCCGACGCCAACGACCGCCGGTGCTTGATCGCTGCTCAGCAAGATCTTGCACGGCGGAACTTCCACGTCGAAGGGGGCGATCTGGTCGCCCTTGACGACAAATCCTACCCCCACAGCGGGCACAACGGGGGACAAACAACAGCCGATTCTTTCGCCTCCAACACTTGCGTCAGGTCGAGCTGGAGGCGAACCTTTTGCATCATCGCGCGTCGGCCTGCCACGGTGTGGGTCTTGCGGGAACCCACGTCCAGGCGTCATCCGGCGGATCCGGCAACCGCCCCTCAAGCGGCGCGTACAGCCCTGTCGTGGTGCGACTGGCATCTTCCCGGTCGACGCCGATCGTGAGCCGCGCGGAGCCTCGTCGCAGCTCGCCTTCCATTGCGAGAGGCACGTACCAGTGCGCCGCGAGCGGCGCCCGGAGCACGTCGATCCGGTCGAACAAGAACTGGTTATCCCCAGCAAAAGGCAGGCCATAGCGGTCCCAGTCGCCCTCTCCGCGCAATCCCCGCTCCACTCGTTCCAGCACCACCTCGTCCGGACAGCGGACCCCAAGCATCACAGCCAGCCCTACGATCAACTCACGCCGCACAGGGGCAATCCAGTACTTGGCCCCTCGCGCGCGCGGCTTGGCCTCTTTGCCCGAGCTGCCGACCGGGTAGGAGTGGAGCTGCTGGTATAGGGTCGAGATCTCCGGCACGCTTAGACTGCCAATCGCGATCTGCAACGGGGGCACCCCGTGTCGAAGGGGGGTGGCCACCTTCGACGGGTCACCGCGCGTCTCGATGCCGGCGAGGTTGCACACCAGCCCGTGCGCGGCTGACGGCGGAAGGACAGGGGCCGTACCGCGAAACACCCCGGCTTGCATGCCGCGGTAGGCGGCGAACGGGGCGCTGATGCTGAGCCATAGCGTCCGCACGCTCACCGCTCCTCAAGCGCTGCCGCCCCGAGTTCATGCAACAGGGCCTGCGGGTTCTCGAACATGTGCGCGCCCTCCTTGATCAGCCGGTCATGCTCGTCTTTCGGCATTGCACGCATGATCTCTCCACCCACCCAGAACTCGGATCCGGGCAGATCGTCTTTGTGGAGGCGCGAGAGTTCGGGAAACCCACCGTGCTCGTCGAAGCCGTAGGTGTCGAAGCCGGCCACCAGGTGGGGAGTCAACCGGGCGACCACGCTTCGTGGGGCCATCTCGAAGTAGGCCCGGGCGTGACCGCCCGCTACGTTGGACAGCTCACCGATCGCACGCAGAAGAGCCGCTGTCCATTTCTTGCCGTTCTCTTTTGTTTTTTCCTCCAGACAATCGGCCATAGACAGGGCGAAGGGATACTGATAGGCAGTGTACGCCACCTCGCGGTGGAGGAGCGCGGACGTGGACGCGTTCTTCCACGGGCTGTTCACGTTGAGCGGCGACTGGTGGAACGTGGCGTCGAACCGATAGGGCTGGAGTGCGACGGCCATGTTCATCCGGAGCACACTGTCCCTCTTCGCGGGTTTTCCCTTGTTCTTCGCAATAGCGTCGTTGTCGGCCACCATGAACCCCATGAGGAAGTCATCCGCGTATTCCGAGGCCGATGGGAAGCTCTTGAACTCGACGGCAAGCTGGTCCTCATTGTGCAATCGTCGGCGGTTCATAGGGAGGTCATAGCACGCAAGGATCTCGCGGAGCGCATTGCGCATCGACTCGGGGCTGATGACGGTATATTCTTTTCCTCCCTTGGTGATTTTCTGGAGGACGGTGCGGTTCTCTTCGCTCTCCCCCCGGTAGTTGGAACTCGGGGCGGCGTAGGTCAGCACGGTGGCGAACAGGTTCTTGCGGCTCTTCTGCGTCACGGCTCATCTCCTTTTGAATCGGTCTTCTTCTCCGTCGAAGGCGCCCACGCCGCGGCGGAGAGCGCGAGGAGCGTGAGAGTTCGAACGTCGGCGCGGAGTTCGTCGTCGCGCAGGTGCCTCGCAAGTTCGACGAAATCGGGCTCATGGAGGCGATGGGGGACGGATCCGATGGTTCCGGCGAAATATTCGGCGAAATCAGCATTTGTACGGCTCCGCACGGCGAGGAAAGCATCCCGCGCGACTTTCTCTCTCGCCTCGTTCAGCTGCTTTTGCTTGGAGGGATTCTCCTTCGCAGCGCTGAAATCGAGGTCGTATTTCGCCTTCACGCGGCGGCTGACGTAGTCGCGCACCAACCTGTACACAAGGGCATCAATGCTGCTGGGCTCTCTGTTTCTGGACTCCACCTTTTGCTCCGTTCTGGCACCGATGCTGGCCTGTGTCGCGATCATGAATGCGTGCCGCGCATCGCGGCGAAACCACCTCGAACCGAAGAACGCCTTTTCGTGCGGCGCGGTCGCCGCGTCGCGCTCGAACCCGGCGTACCAGGGAATCTCAGGAGGTGCCTCGGTCAGGCCCGGGATCCGACGCTGGCGCTGCTCCTCGAGAAGATTGACGATCTGTCTCCGCCGGAAGAGGGGATCGGAATACGACTCACGGATGGACCGATACCGGTCAACCAGATCGGTGGGATCGACCCGACTCGACTGGAGCATACGCACGTTGTTGCCGTCTTTGCGCACATGGAAGACCTCGTAGGCAGTCACCAGACCCTCGAACCGGGAGGCGCGGGCCCCCATCTGCGCACGAAGACGAGCGGCGGTGTCGAGCGCGGCTTCTACAGGCAGATCCACGACAGCCCCCCGCGGTAGGTACAGCAGCACATCAGGTGAGCGGTGAGCGAGGTGGGCCACGAGTTCCGCAGCGAAGTCGTCGAGACTGGCCACATCCGGGATGGCCACGGCGATTCCATCGAAGCTGGTCTTGCCGTCCTTCAGGTCGATCACGCGCGGGACGTAGAGCTGCGCGACGTACGGCCAGAAGTGGAGGAGGAGCTGCCAACGAGCACGGTCCTGGAAGAGCACTCCCTCCGCAGTTTTGGCCTGCGCTCCGAGGTAATAGGTGCTCGGGAGAGGCACCGACGCGTCGGGGGCCTGCGCCAGCGCGAGGTGAAGATCTTCGCCATCGCGGATCACCCGTTTCTCGGCGCGTGCTTCGAACGGTTCGCGTTGCGCAGGAACGCCCCGCAAGATACCCCACACGAAGTCGCGCCAGAGCTTGATCCAGAGTCCGTTGTTGCCCTGCCTAGTCGGGTCCAGAGACAAGAGCATGGCCCCCTTCGGCACCACAGTCGGATAGACGTAGACCTTCTTCTGCCGGACCTTGCCATCCTTGCCGGCCTCCTCCTTCACGAATTCGCGAAGGGGAGGGTCGATCTCCTTGTTCTTCTTCTTCCTCGGCTGAGGCTCTTCGCGCTCCTCTTCGTCGGAGGCATACAGCCAGTCGAACAGCCACTGAAGCCCGGGGCCATCGAAGGAGAACGAGAGGCCGCGCCTAGAGAGCCCCTCCAGCCGGTACGTGCCCTTCCGGTCGGCATCGGGCTGCGCGTCGAGCCATTGGAGTATCATCGCGAGCCCCGCGAGCCCCGCACGGTGCTGCGCCGTGGGAAGTTCGCCCAAGTCGTAAGAAAGGGTGATGACGTCGGCACCGGTCGGTCGCTTCTTGGCAGCTGCCTTGTCCGTGGTCTTCGAGCGACTCACGCATTTCCTCCTTGCGAGGCTCGGAAGCCGCGCAGTGAATCGTAATGACTTGCAGGGGCCAGGGCGAGATACCGCGGGAGCGCGGAGAGGCGCGGATCGTCCGTGACGGCGTCGCGCCGCGGGATGGAGAGCAGGTGCTCGTCAATAGCGGAGCGCCGTTCCAGAAGGGCGCGCACTTCATCCACATGGGTGTCGAGGATGGCGGTACAGCCCGACTCTTCGATATCCCGGAGCTGGCCCGGAACGGCGTAATAGCCTCCAGATTCGAAGCGGGCCGGCGCGTTTCCATGGCTTTGCGCGGGGACGTGGCGGAGGCCCGACGCGAGGTCGATCTGGCCCAGATCCTTGCCTTCCACGTCCGCCAGGAAGCGCTCCGCGGCTGCCAGTTCTGCGCGCTCGTAGGGCAAGGCGGCAGGCGGAGCATAGGTGTAGAGCTGAGCCCGGTCGCGCTTCAGATGGCGATTGGCGCGGCCGAAACGTTGGATCAGCGAGGGGACGGGCGCATGCTCCGTGATCAACACGTCGGCATCGAGATCGAGGCTCATCTCGCACACCTGAGTAGTGACGGCGACCGCGCGGAGCCCACTCTGTTGGAAGGCGCTCACGGTTCGCGCGTGCATATCGCGCCGATCGCGGAGTAGATACCGACTGTGGTAGCAGAGCACGTCCGAGCGGATTCGCCCCTGAACGCGCTCGGCGAGGTTCTGGCATCGAGCCACTGTGTTCACGACCCAGAGCACGCGCTGCCCGGCCTCGTAGGCGCCGGCACACAGCTCCAATGCCTCGTCCTCCCCGGAGATCCGTCGAAGGCGATATCGGGGAGCAGACTCAAGTTCAAGCAGCTCGCAGCTCGGCGCGGCCTCTGTCGGATAGGTGACCAGAGCCGCGTCTTCGAGGCGTTTGCGCCGGTCTGCTGGGAGCGTGGCCGTCATGCACAAGACTGGCACATCGAAGACTTTCAAGAAGCGCTCCAGATTGTCGAAGAGGTGAGGATCGAAGCTATGCACTTCATCAATGATAATGATGCTGTCCGCGAGGGCGGGCAATAGGCACATGCCCGTGTATTGGTGCTCCAGAAAACCGAGGAACTGATCCACAGTCGCGCTGAAATACTTCTTGGCCCATAGGCCGAGCGCGAACAAACGCCGTTCGGCGTCGGAAGGAGCGAACGACTTACCCCGCGCGGCCTCCGGCGGGTTATCCCGCATCTGGTCGAGTTCGTAGCGCGCAGAGCTATGGACGAGGCTCGCCTCCGCTTCCGGCGCCCAGGCGACATAGTCGCGGAATCCTTCGTTCGCCGTCCCCCGCGTTGGGTAAAGGAAGATGACCCGCCCAGCCGGGTTGCCAGCCAGCTGCGCCCGCGCCCAGCTCCAGGCGGCAAGCGTCTTGCCGGAGCCGCACGCAGAGAGGAGCAGTCCGCGGCGGCCGATGCGCGCGATCTCGATCTGGAAGTCGCGCCACTGGAACGGCTCCCCACGCCGCTCCTCAATGGCCCGGATGCGAGGTGTGATGATGTTGGCGTCCACGTCTTCTGGACCGAGCGGCCGCGCGCATGCGATCGCCGCTATCCAGTCCTCAATGGAGAGCCCTTCGCGTACGAGCGCCGAGGCGGCCGAGTCTGCGGCGATCAGCCCGGCCTTGAGTGCCATCACGAAGCGGCGCCGCCCCTCATCGCGGTCCAGCCTGAGCCGGCGTGCGGCAGCGCGGCCATCTGATCGAGCGCGCTCCCACGTCTCACTTCGCAGCGACCACGCTTCCCGAACGGGCTCCGGCGGCGGGCCGAGCCCCAACACCTCTGCCAGAGTTGCGAGCATTCTTGTTACGTCGGGGTGATCAAAGAACACGAAGAGTCGCTTCTGATCCTTCTGCGGCTCACCCCACACCGGAGCGCGACCGTCGTGGTCGGCGGTCTCAGCCGCCTTGAGGTGATGGGAGAGCACCGCGGCGGCAATCGCCGGCAGGTCGACATCGCGCGCCCCACTGAGCCACTGCCACACTGGCGGCAGGTGCATGAAGAGCGCCGAGAGATGCTCGTGACGCATCGTCTGAGCTTCGAACCCGGGCGCCGTCACAGCACGCTGAAAATCTTCGTTGGCCTTACCTATGTCGTGCAGAAGGGCAGCCGCCTGGAGGTGGATCAGGAACCGCTCGTGCTCGCCGTCCGGCAGACGGAAGAAACGCGCGAAGGCCCGGCCCCACCTCCGATCCGCCTGAAATAGGGCGCGGGCCGCCTGGCGCGCGTCCATAAGATGCGCGTGGAGCGAGAGGCCATAGGTCTTGCTCTTGGCGTGGAGAACCTCGGGGCTATGGCTCGGCGCGGCCATCATGGGTGCCCGCCGAGTGGAGTGAAGACCCCGCAGCCCATGCGTTGCCTGCCGCCCAGACCGGCATACTGGACCCGCAGGGATCCGGGGTCGTCAAGGTCGTGGAGCGTCACCTGGAAGCCGACAATGACATCGCCACTCACGCGGACCGTGCGGCGCCGGCCGATCTCCACCCGCGACCCGATAGATAGGGCATCGAGCTGACGGCGGAGCGCTTCCCGGAATGGCTCGGCTTCGAGAAAACCCTTGATCGTGACGATGCGTGCGACGAGCGCGCGCGCTGGACGTAGGGTGAAGACGCGCGAGGTACCCACGAGGAGTTCGGTGCCGCCCAGGTTCAACGTGCCGGCCGCGAGCGAGACGCAGCGACCAATGTGCTCGCCGTCGACGCGCAGCCGGAGCGCACAATTTCGTGGGCGCAATGCAAGCATTCCATTCGACCGGGGCGCGCCCGAAAGCGGATGGACCGCGAGCCATGTCGCGCCGTGCACCTCGTCGCCCAGAGCGCGCGTGAGCGCGCTGAACAGAGCATATCCGTGGTCCAGCGGCACGGGTCCCCCCGCGACAGGGAAGGCCACGTCGAACCTCGGTGCGATGCCGGATCGTTCGCTGGTCGACTCTGTTTGCCGTGCGTCCGTCATGCTTCTCCTCAGGTGCGACGCAGCTCTTGCCACACCGCCGGCCGCAGCTCCGGCTGAGAGGAAGACCAAACGGTTTTCGGGATGTCAAGCTTTTTTTGCCCCTCCCCGAAAGCTGACGTGTCGGTCAGGAGAGGTAGTGGGCGGTGGGCGGATGCCGGTTGCCAGGAAGCGTGATGGGCGTTGCAGCGGATGTCTATGCGACGCCTGTATGCTGCTGGCGCCGATCGAGCGGTTGTTGGAGAACTCAAAGTCCAAGGCGGCGAGGATCGTGGCTTCCTCGCCGCCCCGTTGCTCATGCCCGCTCACGCCGAATTGTGTACGCATGGCTGTTTCCGCTTGGTGACTCAACTAGACTTGACTCGACTCAGCGTTTCTCGCTGAAGTCGGCGACGTTCATTTGCGCGAATCTTCCGCTGCCGGTGTGTCGTTCTGCCCATGCGCGCGCATCTGCCGCCCTCCTAAACTCAGGGCTTACCTTCCCATCGCCCGTGCGCGCGGTGTACGTTTCCTGCCGAACAAACCGCCCCTCCACGTCCGTGCGGTCTACCCGCACCGTGGTGTTTCCCGCTTTTTCGACCGTTCCCGCCGTGCCGCGGATCTCAAGTATGCTTTTCATCGTGTCAACTCCAAGGTGGGCATTGTGCTGCGTTGAAAGTCGTGAAGGTCCACTTCCGACCCGTTAAACCAGTTGAAATCGGCGTCCATGCCATTGGGCAAAACTTGACCTCCCGTGCCGTCGTACTGCCAGAACGTCCATTCCTTCCAAGGGCGCGGAAGGATCGGTTCGTGGGTAGTATAGTGGGCAATCCACAGGGGGCGTTCGCCCATGTCCGGTGCTTCAGGTTGCCCGAGCAGATTCCAAAACGCCGGGTAAGTATAAACGATGCACGCGCGATCCCACAGCGCTTCCGTCGCTTCAATAAAGCGACGGGCGCGCACAATGGCCTCACCGGCGCTCACCCCATTCAGGGTTTCAAAGTCCATCACCGGCGGGAGCGCAGAGCGATGAGCCGCGGCGTCAAAATAGCGCTGCGCTTGTTGCTCCGGGTCTTTGTGCGGTCTGAAAAAATGGTAAGATCCGGGTAGAATTGAGTTGGCTTGTGCGGCTTCCAGATGGGCGTCAAACAACGGGTCCACGTGGTGTGTGCCCTCGGTCGCTTTGCAAAACACAAAGCGTACACCGGTTGCGTACACAGCGGGCCAGTCGATGTCTTTTTGATAATGGCTGACATCCATGCCAAGGGTTCGATTTTTCGATTGTGCATGAGAGGGCATGTTTTGTTTCCTTTTCATTGAGTAGAAAAACGTCGCTGCGCCCGCAAATCAAAGGCGCAAACGAACACACGACGGCCTGCGTCGCGGCGGTGTGGCCGCAAACGAAACCCCTAAGTGGTCGACCCTACGGTCAGGCGCGATGAACGCGCCCTGTCGACTTTACAAGTGCCAAATTCCGGCGCTCTACTCTACTCATCCCTAGAACGGCAGGGTCGGATGAGAGGTAAACTCCGTGGCATCGTGAAAGCCCTTTGTACCGTTCGACCATTCGACCACGTATTGACAGGGCCCTGTTTCTTCACACGCCACGTTCAACACCTTTCCCGTGGTGCCCGCGTCCACTTTGGGAGTAGTCATGTCTGAAACGGCGTACACAAGGGCCCCTTTGCACAGGCCCCCCGGTTGTTTTTCGCAGTCGACCGGGGGAGAAGGCGACACCACCGGCGGAGCATGATGATCCGGCGAAGTGGTAGGCGCGGGCGCAACATTCTGACTCGACGTTCCGGTCGAATGCTGCGCTTGATACTCCTTCAGAATCGACTTACCCAACGCCCATGCGCTGTCAGTGGAGCGATGCTGCCACGCGTTTTGGGTAGGTGCCCAAAGATAACCGACGTGCCGAAGGCGGGCTCGCACCTGGTCGGGGGGCACCACCGCAAAACGGATCTGAATGCGATTCAGCTCGCGATTTTCAGACATTTCCGCGTCCCCAAATGTCTCTGTCGGACGGACCGGCTTTGCGTTGCGCGTCTTCAATTCTTCAATGCGGTTTTGAATGCGCCGAATCTCTTGGTCGGTGTTGATCACCTCTTTTGACAGGTGGGTTGTGCCTACCGCGCCGACCCTCTGAATAATGGCCGCAATGTCAGATTCACTGACCTTTCGTCGGCGCAACATTTCGCTCGCGACCGCGGGCCAACGCGGATCCTTTTTCTTATAAACGGACCGCACCACATCCCTTATCATCCGCGCTCGCGACAGGCGGTCTTGGGCGTCTTGGGACTTCTTCTCCAACTTGGCAATGGCGTCGGGATCGTCGGACGAGATCACCGTGCTTGTCTCGATTTGCTGAGCGCGATGCCGGAGTTTTTCGGCTTCTCGGCGAAGCGTGAAAGCGCGACTTGTGGTGGTGGTGTTGGTGACCTTGCCCTCCACTTCGCTCGCCTGTTCGCGAAGACGTTCAGCGCGTGCGGACCGTCGTTGCTCGTAGAAGTTTTGGAAGGGGGCACCCTGACCTTCCCTGTTTTCGTCCACATCATCGGCGTCGCCTTCACCATCGTCGGTGGTCAGAGGCGGTGATTGGACCGTCAAGTCAGATGAGACTGCCGCGTGGTTCAGATCGTCGGCGGTCACGCCGAGGGCGCTGGGTTTTGGCTTTCGTACGCCTTTCAACTCTTCGTGATGCGTCAAGATCTCTCGAATGCGCGCACGGCGAGTTTCATCATACGGAGCGGTCCAACTTCCGAGCGAGCCACGCCATCGAAAGCCCGCTTCGTGCAGTGAAGAGCGTACGCTTGCGTGGGGCTTGTCCAGAAACCTCACCATCAGCGAATTGCCCGCGCGATCTTCGGTGAGCACAGCATCGGCAAACGTTGACGTGATGACCGGATCTCGCAGCGTCGGCGAAGGAATGATCGAAGGGGCTTTGGGTAGAACAACCGGCGCTTGCTGCGGTAGCGGTGGAGCCATGGGCACAACGACAGGAGTCGTGTGCTGTCTGGTTGCGCCCGCGCTTGGGGTAGTCGCCGCCGTGCGTACACCGGTGTTCGCTGCGAAAACGGTTGTCGTCGGCGAACGTCGGGTCAGACTCAACTGTGACCCCGCTTGTGCGAGCCAACTGTCAAACCCGGCTGAAAACACCTGTTGAGTCTGCTGGCTTCGTGGCGGTGGGCGTGCAGTGGAGGCCGTATGTTCCGGCGCATCAGCCGTGTCGGCCGCATCCACATCCATTCCAAATAGCCCCGGTTGTGCAGCAGGTGGGGGAGGAACCACTACAGGGATGGCCGGCGGTTCAGGGGTTAGACCATCCATCCAAAGGGTACGCGCTTCCGCCGACAATTTCGGTCCATGATGGGGTACCGGCGAGGGAGCATCCATCGGTGTTGGACCTGCCGGTGTACTTACCACCGGAGTTGAGGCGGGTGCGCTCGGAGGGTTAGAAAATTGGTTTTCCACCCGCGTTTTCTTCGAACGGGTCAGCATGGTGCGCGGGGTTGTGCTCTCCCTTTCAACCCTTGCCTTTTGGGTAGATCGCTCGCCTTTGGCGGGCGCTTCCACGTTCTTAACGGGCGTGCTCTCTGCCTTGGATGCACCGGAAGGGGCGCGCCGTGTGCGCTCGCGCTTCGCAGCAGGTTTGGTCTTTTGCTCCCCCGTCGACTCTACCGGTTCTGCAGGAGTGTCTTCCACTTGGGAAGGTTCGGCGAGCCGTCCACCCTCCGTTTCATACTGGTGGATCATGTGCTGCAATTCTACTTCGGCGGCGTGTTCATACGCGGCGAGCACCGCTTCCGGGTCTTCCTGCGCCATTTCGAGCACCGCTTCCAAAGCGGACACTCGACCTGACGCGAGCCGTCGTTTGAATTCGCCGCTGGTTTTGATTTGTTCAAAATAGGGTAGAAGTTCAGGTTCCAACCCATGGCGAACGGCGTCCAACGCATCCTCGCGACGCTCGCGCGGCGTGGTTCGAGCTTCGCGCGTTTTTTGAATCGCCCGGTTGAATTTCCGTGAACCTGCGGCGCCGCGGCGTTCTGCCTTGAGGGCTTCGCGTTGGGTAGAAATGGCTTCCAACTCTTGGGCAGATCGCTCTTCGATTTCCTGAACGGCAACTGCGCAACCGGTGCGAGTTTTGGCCAGTTCCGCGCGCCTTCGGCCGGTCGGCTTGTCTTTTGTGGAGGCTCGCGTTGCAGCGACGTTTACCTTGCAGGTTTGACGGGCTTGTTCGAGGGCCTTTTTCGCCCTACACGCGCCTGTTTGGCGTCTTCTCCGGTTCTTGCAAGAGCGGCCTTGTTGGTAGCTTTGTCTTTGTCAGCAAAGTATTTGACCGCCTCTCGGCGCCCTTGCGCGGCGGCGTTTCGGAGAGCGCCGCGCGATGAATTCAGGTTGCCGATAGTTGTTTGCGTTGTCATGGAGAGGTTTCCTTGGATTCAGAGTCGCGCGGCAAGTCGTTATTCAGCTTCAAATGGGCAGATGGGTAGATGGTAGATGGGTAAGTGAGTGGCGGTTGGGTCAAATGGGGGTAACGTTCGAGCATTCTGCACAACCATGCGTACATATTCCCGAATCGGGGGATTGTTCGTTGGCTGGCGTCTCGTGCTCGACCGCGGGTCGGTCCACCGGCGGCGCATCGGCAAGGGCGTCTGCCGCCTGTGAGTACACCGCGGATGCCAAGTGAAACCCATCGGCCAAATCTTCGTAAAAGATGCCAATGGCATAGAGGAGGTTGTCGAAAAGGCGCAGCTTTGCGCGCAGTCGAATTCGATTGAGTAACAGTCGAGCGGTTATCATGATGATTGTCCTTTCGAGCAAATCCAACACAGAGCACTAAAACGGGAATCGAGTGCCGCGCAGTAGAAAAACACCGGCCACTTAGGGCACCCTCCCCATACTATTGACCTTCACTTCAAAGCGTTCGAACACCGACGCTTCAGGGTCATCCAAGTATTGTTCCACCCCATCGTCGCCCGCCCACGCTTTGGCACCGGCCGGTGACGATACCAGCACATCGAGAATGACCTTTTCGCCCGAGCCCGCCGCGCACGCAAAGGCGTGGCGCAGCGCATCTTCAAGCGCCGGGAAGAAATCGGTATCGTTGCCGCGAGTGACCTCAAATGTCACATCGAGATGCCGGGACATGGTTACTCCAACGTGGGTAGACGACGAGGTGAAGAAAGTTGAGGTGGGCTTGTTCGGCGGTCTTTCCACCAGCGGTAGACCGCGTATAAAAAGCCCACAATGAGCGCGCCCACCGCAGCGGCGGTCAGGCCCTCAGAGTCACGCGCCGGGCGATCACCAGCCGTGCCGCGTTCTCGCGCGAAAGCGATCGTCTGTAGCGATGGAATCGGGCAACGTCTTGGTCACTCCATCCACCGATTTGATACTTCGCGCGCACGTACCGGCGATGCAGGTCGGCCGGGTTTTTGTCGCGTTCACGATACCAGGCGAGCCGATCTTCAGGCGTGGGTTGAAAAGATGTCTGCGACGGCGAACCGTACTCTTGTTGAACGGTCGGTTTCATGGCGGTCTACCCATCGCTTCATTCGGAGGGGATCTTGAATGCCCATTTGCCTTTGGGCAGACCGGGAATATCGTCGCTGAGGTATTCCTCATTGTCTGTCGGGTTGAGAAACGATGCTCGCCCATCGGAAAGAATGGCTTCGCGCACCAGATCTTCCATGGCTTCGCCAACAATCATTTGGAGAAGGGGAAGAGCTTCCTCGCCAAGTGAGTTCAGCAAGCTGTCGAGCGCGGCTTTGATTTCTTCGATCGTGAATGGTTCTGAATGACGGTTGTAACGCACCACGATCCCTGCCAAGAAGTCAGGGGCAAAGCCGTGCAGTTCCTTCTTGATGACCGTGGCAACGGCCTTGTCGACCTGCTCTCGTGTGCCCACGGCATAGTCTTGGTTTTGCACTCGATAAACCGCGAGGCCGTAATACTCCGCTCCCGTTTTCATCATATCCTTCAATCTTCCTGCGTGGTCGGCGGCATCATGATTGACCGTCAATTGATACGGTATGCCCAGCGGCCTTTGGGTAGACCGCGGATCTCATCGCTGTCGAATTCCTCGTGATCGTAAGCTGCGAGGTAGAGTCCTCTACCGTCCTCTCCCACAACTTTCGCGATGAAGGCCTTCATCCAGTCGCCAATCAATGCACGAATAATCGGCGTGGCATCTTCCGAGAGTGACTCTTGGATAGATTGCAGGGCGCTCTCCAACCTGGCGGCCGACGACCCGCGCAAATACGGATTGCGCTCGATCAAGAAGGAAGCCAAAATGTCGGCCCGAAAGGCCCAGAGTGAGTCTTCAACCGCCTGCGCAGCGGCCTTGCTGGCTTGGCGCTCGGTTCCCACGGCGTACTCTTTCCCATCGATCTCGTAGATGGTAGGCCGTAATGTTCTGAATCGGTTTTCATGGTCAAGATTTCCTGTTGATTCTATACCCGTCAGATCCCCGCGAACGGCGCGAGCACGTCTTGCAGCATCCCCGCTTTGCGCAACAGATCGATCACCGGCACTTTTGACCCCGAAGGGTCGGTGCCTTCCACTGCATGGCGCGAAGCGTTTGCGAATAGTCCCAGTGTTCCCAGTCGTGAGCAGTTCCCGGCGGTTGAATCGGTGTTCCGTCCGTTCCGTGAAGGCCGTAGTTGACTGCGCCGCTCGCGCCGCGTTGGGCGATTTTGGGATGGACGATCCACTCTTTTCCTTCAGGTGCCCAGAGACGATTCCACCCTCCGAGGGGATTTGACTGTCCAGTTTTCGTTGAATTGGACACTCCACTCGACCGTTCCCATTTTTCGAGAACTCTCTTTTTGGTGTTCGGGTGTGTCCCACTTGCCAAGCGTCACCGGCGACATCCTTCGCGCGGCAAACCAAATCGCGTCGGAGATGGACTGGGTAAGTGGAAACCACTTGCGCAAACGGCAGATTTCCAACTGCTCGCGGTAGGTGACGGGTAGACGCAAGAGGAGTGTACCCATCCCGTCAATGTGGATCGGTGCACGCACCGCATGGGCGGACACTTTGAGTGTCAAACGCAGGCCTGCGGTCACCCCGCGACCTTCCCACGGAAGGTCAATCCAAGTAATTGGTTCATCGGTGCCCGACCGAATTGCCGCAAGCAAGAGGCCGCGGGAAGGATCGGTGAGTTTAACGGTCGGCGTAGAGGACATGGAAACATTCGACTCCACAGAAGTGAGCAGGGTAGGTTTGGGCGAAGGTTCAAGGGGCGGCGCCGGTTTCGTCGCGGGCTCTTTGATGTTCTCCAACATCGACGACACAAGGGCGGTTTCCGCCGCGACGGTGGACACTGGCAAAGGGTTCGGGTCAGTCACCGGCGCAAGGGTAGAAACAGTCACCGTCGGCTCTGTCGCGAGTGCCGGCGGCGCGTTGGGTGCCGGCTTGTCCGAAGTCACGTTTGCAGGGGCCTCGGTCTTCGCCGTGGGGCGTCTGCCTTCACGGCGGGCGTTGCCTTGGGTGGCCACCTGCAACGGCGCCGCGGTGGGCTTGGCGGGCGCGTTTTGGGGACGAGTGCGGGGCACCCAGAGTTTGCCACTCGCCAGCACGCGCACCCCTTTGGCCGCGCGGCAGACCCGAGCGGCAGATGCGTACACATCGGCGATGGTGATGGTACCCTTTTTCGTCGGGTCAAATCCCCGGTTCATAGAGTACACTTTGCCTGAAAAGCCCGCCGCCCCTTTTTCACCGAGCACCGTTTCAGGGCTTTCACCGGCCTTGTCGGGGAGAAAGTTGAGCATCAACCCATGGCCAGGGTGCGCTCCTGAAAGTCCACGATACTTGTACCACAAGGGTAGAACGACTTCGGCCAATTGGCGCTCCACACTCCACGACGCCACGGCCTTGACCTTCTCCCAGGTGTCAAACCCTTCCAGGTGCGCCGCCGTGGTGAGTTGGCAGAGCCCGGCCGCGACAAACGGCGTTTTTCGAGTCGTTCCATCGTCGTTTTTGTCTCGGAAGTAGAGCGCGTGGGGCTTCCAACCTGACTCGTGTGCGATCACTGCGGCAAGGGTATCTACCGGTACACCCACGATCTGACTGGTCGCTACAACCTGCCGCACCACCGATGCGGGAAGGTTCTTGAGGCCATACACAGCCAACACCGATTTGGGTGGCCACCCGCTTACCCTCGGGCCGGGCGCCTCCATAGAACAACCACTCGGCGGGCACGGGCGGGGGCGGTCCCTCGGGCAACGGCTCCTCACCGGTCAACAGTTGCGCCGCTTGGCGAAGAGCCGAAATGGTAAGCCCGGTGAGCGCAGCACCACCTGAAAATGCAAGGGCGAGGCTAAGGGCGTCATACCACGATCCCAAAGTAGAGTGAGGTAAGGCTCAGCGGTTGAATGGTCTGCGCAAAGCCGAGTGGATAGCGTTGCCCGTTGGGTTGCATGGGCACATTAACCGCGTGTTCTGCGGACGATAGGCGCACGATGGAGGCGTTTCCAACCCGTGCGTATTGGGCGCCTGAGGGCGCGCAATCTCCCCACTTGCGCGCATGAACGAAAGTGTCAGCTCGAAACCGGGATCCGGCCGGCAATGTTGAAGAGTATGAAACACCCAAAGCGTGCGTTTCCCGCTCCACCGGCAATCGCCAAACTTCCACCAAGGAGTCCAATGGAGCCAACATCCACTTCCCATTCAGGGGTAGAGCTGCCCGTTCCGTGAAGATGGTCGCGACGGCGAGCGGAGATGTCTTCGCCCGCGAAAAACGGCTTGAAATCAGGTAGGAAGTCGCCCGCGTTCGTCGGGTGAAAGCTTCCCATCCCGAGCTGCATCTGTCTGTGACAAGATCGCCGGCGCACACGTCACAGATGGTTTCTCGCCGTCCAGCGGTGAAGTCCATGTCACGGCCTCAGATGGGTAGACGGCCTGCACCAGCGAAGACAGGATCTCGGACTTGACGCATCAATTTTTTTCGGCCGTTTTGGGGTCTTCTTCCAACGCGCGCAGAAGCAGGGCGACTGACCTTTCATTTGTGCGGCCCAGGTCCACTGCTGAACCGCTTCCAGGACAAGATTGAGCGGTGTCGTTTGTCGAGGAAGGTGAAGCGTGACTCTTAGCGCCGAAACTTCTTCTTCCAATTCGAGAATGCGGCGGTACTGACTGCTCTCACCAATTCCAACGTGGTAAGCTTTTCAGTTTCGGCGGCCTAGGCCGTTTTTTCGGGCCGATACGCGCCAAATTCCAAGTCATCGGCCATGCGCTCACCGGGCCAAAAGGCATCTTCCGGGACGCGCCGCGGCCTTTCGGTGGGAAGGTCAAAGTCGTCCGCAATCTCTTGCCATTGGGCCATCACCGCCCACATACCGCGCGGCGTAGGTGCCCGGTTGAGGTGCGTTCTAAAGCTCTTCCGGTTCAATGGAAAGTTTGCGCCCGTCGCTGCGGTGTACACCAACGTCACACGGGCAGGATCAATCGCCAATGCGGCGCTGACCTTTTTCGCCATTGGTAGAAGGAAGGTTGAATGTCGCTCATTCAACCCCACGTCACGAGCAACACCGCACCGGCAACCCCTGCCACGGCGGCACCCACTTTGACCTCACAGGAACGGCACGCCAACCTCGCCAAAGCGCGCTAGTAGCCGCCTGCGCAGCGCGCTGCATTGCATCGTATTTCCAGAGCATTGGTGCTTTCAGGTGACCGACGGTGGACGGATGTTGGTTTTAAGGTAGACCCAAATTACGGCAAGGTCAGATTGACATCCGCCACCAACGCGCCCAAGCAACTCCCACGTCAGGGCTACCGGCTTTCCACTTATCGCGAATCAGCCAGGCTTGTGAACTGTCAGTGCCAATCCAAATCTTGGTTTCTCGACGCCAAGAGTCCTTTCCATCCCTGCCAGCACGGCGGAAAGTTCTTGAAACGTGCGCTCCACTTGCGGCTTCGTTTGGGCCGGCGTCCATCGGTGCAGTTCACTGACCGAAAGCCCTCCACCCGGAATGTCGCCCGTTGCATGAGTACACAACTCTGCCAGGCGCTTGGCACCGGCGGCGTCGGTTGGAAAGCGTTGCCACCTTCGGCCGGACATCTCCACACAACGCTTGTCGTGCTCGGTGCGCGCCGCGCCAGAACGCCGCCCCAATTGTGGATGTCCGTTGCGACGCCGTGCCAGTTTTAGCCGTTCGGCGGTCACGGATGCCACACGCTCGCAGGCGGGCAAGGGTAGACGTGTGACCCCGTTTCGGTCAAGGCGTCGTGGAGGATGGGTTTCCAGTCGGAGGGCAACATGGCGCAATCTCGGGTAGGTCCGAAGCAGACGGGTGATGTGTACGCAGCGGTCAATAATTCGTCGTCGTCGTCGTCGCCTTCGAGGTCGTCCTCGTCCTCCAAGGTCGTCATCGCCTTCCAAGTCGTCGTCGCCTTCGAGTCGTCATCCCCCTCCCAGGTCGTCGTCGCCTTCGAGGTCATC